>CAWIIO010000011.1:0-111758 GCA_963836265.1 uncultured beta proteobacterium | reverse complement strand
CACACTGTCGTCGGCATTGGGTTGCCCTACTTTGTGCCGGGACGAACCCGATCGACCAGGCTCCAAGGTGTCCAGAGGATAATCTACTTGCCTGCTTCTGCCTGCCTTTCCGCAATCGTGGATCGCAAAGGTGCCTCTTCGCCCGGAGCAGTCCGATGGTTCGATCGACGCATTCATTCACATGGCTGTGTTGCGTTTTCAGCACGAGGTCCGGATCGAGCGGCTCCTCGTAAGGTGAAGAAATGCCAGTAAATTGATCGATCTTTCCGGCGCGGGCGCGGCGATAGAGCCCTTGACGTCGCGCATCTCGCACACCTCGATGGGACGCTTGATGTAAATCTCCAGGAACTCGCCCTGCGGCACGAGCACCCGACACGTTCGCGATCGACGTGAAAAGGCGAGATGAAGGCGGTGATGGGGATAACACCCCCTGCAGGAAAAGCTTCGCCATTTCGCCGATGCGCCGGATGTTTTCGTGCCGATCGGCGGACGAGAATCCAGTCCGAGCGCAGCCCGTGACGGACGTTGTCACCGTCGAGCACGATGGTGCGGCAGCCGACCAGTGCAGTCGTTCCTCGGTCGCGTACGCCAGGGTGGATTTGCCGGCGCCGGACAACCCCGTGAACCAGATGATCGCGCTCCCGTGGCCGTTCTGAATCTCCCGGTTCTGCCGCGTGACCATCGTCTGATGCCAAACGACGTTGGACGACGTGTTATCGGTCATATGATTGGTTTGCTCGAATGTTGATGCCGCGTCACGTTAGCAGTCGAACGAACCGATGGCAAGACGAGTCGGTGGTCTTTGGCGGATGATTGAAATATCGAATTCACAACCCAGTGCCGCTCCGCGTTGATTACGATCGCCGACCCATGAGCCATGGGGACCACGCAGAGCGAGATTCAATGCATCCTCGGGTCGTTGTTCGGTCGCCCACGGAACGCGGCTCTAATGAAGGCGACCTGATCAGATTTGCGGCGAGTCGTGCGCCGAATCGCACCCGTTCCCAACCCCACGGCGTGAAGCGGGGCAATTGCATGAAATCGGAGTTCTCGGCGGCGGCGCCGCGCTGGGTGGAGAACGCCGCGTCGAACCCGAGTGCGCGCGCCATCGCTGCATGCTCATCGCCGTAATCGTCGCCCGGCTTGCCGTTCGGGTAGGCGAAGAGGTCTACGCGCTCGTCGAGCAGCCCCTCGAGCCGAGATCGCTCTCGGCAATCTCGCGGCGGGCGTCATTCGGGATCAACTTGGTCAGGATCGGATGCGACACCGTGTGCGCCCCGATCTGCATGCCCGCGCGCCGCAGCTCCCGGACCTGCCGCGATGACATCATCAGATCCGGCGTTCGTTTGACGCCAGCCATGGTCGCGACCCGTTCGGAGATCGCAAGACGCTCCGGCGCCGGAAGATACTTGATCCGGTCGATCAGCGTCTCGATGACCGTCCTGCGGTCGCGCGGGGTGAGGAGGACGTGCCGGCCGAGGCCGAGAGAATCGAGGTCCAGGTTCTCAAGAGGGCAACCGCGTATCGCTTCGATGATCCTGTCGTTGAACATGCACGCGCCGTCGAGAAACCCCGTCGCAATGAAGAACGTCGCCGTCAATCCACACTCGCGCAGCAGTGGCAGCGCGACCGTGAAATTGTCGGCGTAGCCGTCGTCGAAAGTGATCGCGGCGGCGCGATCGGGAAGCGTGCCGGTGGCCAGTCGACCGACGGCCTCGCTCAGCGGGAGCACATTGAACCAGGAACGCAGCCAGCTGAGAATCTCGCGAAACCGTGCGGCATCGGGCAGGGCTGGAAACAGGGGATCGGGCTCCGGCAGAACCCGGTGGAATCTAAGGGTCGACAGCCGGGCGCGGCGGCCCGATGGAGACAGAAGACGAAAGAGCGGAACGAATGCGCTCACGATTGGTGGTATCTCCGACGCCGGCGCTGGCGGCGCAGGCTCCGACGGCGCGGCGAGGGAAACGCTCCGCGGCTCGCGTTCCCAGCCTCGATCCTCCACCCATTTCCTCGCCACGACGACGAGGACCATGAAATTGTACGGCAGATCGAAGTACGCGAGGCTCAGGAACGCGCCGCCGACGGCATAGGCCACGAGGCTCGCATGGCACATCGCGCCGAGGTTGGCTGCCCAGGCGGATTCGCTGTGCTTACGCGCTCACGTCGGAGCCAACTTGCCGTCCGCCACACCAGGAACCACAGAAGGAGGAACAACGCGAGACCGATGAAACCATGCTCGCCGAGCACCTGGAAATAGATGCTGTGCGCGACGTGGATGTCGTCGGGCACCGGTGCGTAGCGGGCGAAGACGTCCGGCTCGTAGATGGAAAAGCCGCCACCGAGCACGCGATCGCGCGCAAGGTTCCACGCCATCCACCAGGCGTTGATCCGCCCCATCGCCGACCGATCCTGCTCGTAGTTGGAGATGGTCGACATGCGCACATCCCACTGTTGCGGCATGAACGAGACCAGCCCCCACGCCGCGAGCACGACGACGGCTCCAATCAAAATCCGATGCCCGCCGCGCCACCAGACCATGATCGCCATTGCGATGATGGCGACAAGGGCGCCCCGCGACTGGCTGCCGAGGGCGGAAGCAGCGGTCAGGAACATCAGCGCCGTCATGGCAATCCTCGCCCAGCGCGCGCGAAGCTCCATCTGCAGGAAGCGCATCAGCGGGATCGTCATGATCAGCGCGAGCGCGAGTTCGTTGTTGCCCTCGATGAAGCTTTCAGGCGGGCCCCACACGTGATACACGCCGCCCCTTGCGATCGTGAACAATCCCCCCTTCGCGCCGTACCAGCCGAGCGATGCGACCAATGTCCATGCGAGCGCCATGAGGTGCTTCCGTGAATTGAGCACCGCCAGCGCGACAAGGATCATGAAATCGATCTTCATTACCTTTTTCCACATGTCGAGACTCGCCTCGGGGAAGAAGGCAAACGGCACCGTTATGCACATCCATGCCATGAAAGCGAGAAGGGCGACGACGGGCGCAGTGACAATCGGACGTACGCGATCGCGCGAAACAACCATGCCGACGAGAACGGCGACCGCGATGTGGCGGCGACGGGAAGGTTCGCGCACCCCAGGCGTACCTGTGCGGGTTCACGATGCTGACCCAGTCCACGCGAGGATGCCAACCCACGGATGCGCCAGCGCGGCTACCACGCATAGTGCGATGATGAAGACGAGCAAGGCTTCGCGCATTGCGTATCCCTTGGCGCGGCCTTAGGCAGCGACCCTGCTCACGACGTACCGGTGCTTGCCGGACCGTTCGGGTGGTATGGCCGCGACTTCTTCCACCATCACGTCGATCTCCGGTCCGAGTCGGGCGCGGAATCCGGCCACGATCGCGTTCCTGGTGGCAGCACCGAAACCGGCAGCCGGAACGATCTGAACCCGGGTCATCGTCCGGCTTTCCTGGGTGATCTTGAACTCCGCGATGCCCGGAGGTCGCGGATCACGTAGATGAGCGCGAGGCCGTGCATGACCGTGCCGTCCGCCGCGACGACGAAGTCCGTGCTCCGGCCCTGGATTTCCTTCAGCAGCGGCAGCCCGCGACCGCAGGCGCATGCGGTATGCGAGCACGCCGAAATCGCCGGTCCGGTAGCGGATGAACGGGAAATCCTTCGTGGCGAGATGCGTGACGACGATCTCGCCCGATTCTCCGGCGCGGCGGCTTGCCGTCGGCGCCGACGTCTCGACGATGATGTCCTCGGCCGTGATGTGCATCCCACCGGCGGGGCACGCGTGCGCGATGAATCCGGCATCGCGGCCGCCGTAGCCGTTGGCGACCCGGCAGCCGAATGTCGACGCGATCGCTTGCCGCTGATCTTCGTAGAGTCGCTCGGCTGTCACGAACGCCACGCGGATACCGAGTTCGTCGAGCCGGAGCCACGCTCGGATGCGTGCCGCGCGATGCGCGCCAGCGCGGACGGGTAGCCGAAAAGCATCTTCGGCCGGACTTCGGCGATCGTCCGAACGAAGCCGTCGAGCTTCGCGTCGGACATCTCGAACGCCGGCAGCAGGCGCGTGCGCAGCAGGAGGTCGCGCACGCTGCGCAGGCGGTCCTGCGCGCCGAGTTCGATCGGCGACCCCCAGACGACGATCTCCGGGTCGCCGATGTCCACGCCCCACCAGCGCGTCGCCCGCCACTTGGCGGCGACGTCGTGGCTCACGCGCTCCCGGCCCAGAAAGAAGACCAGCGGCTCGCCGCTCGACCCGCCGGTATTGGACTTCGCGAGGTGCTTCGCCTGGTCCGATTTCAGGGCTTCCGTGTTCGCCCGGATCGCCGCCTTGGTGAGGAACGGCAGTCGGTGGAGATCGGCGAGGTCCGCAATATCGTCGGGTCGCAAGCCCGATTCGGCGAAACAGCTCGCGATAGTAGGGGACGTTCGCGCCCGCATCGCGAAGCAGACTGCGAAGGCGGTCGAGCTGGAGTGCCGCAAGGCGCTCGGCCGGCCACCACTGCGACGCCTCGAGCTCGCGGCGCACGCGAAGTGTCGAATGGCCCTTCAGCCGCTCGTGAAGCGGGAAGAGCAGCCCGGACACGAGGCGCGTGTAACGGTCGTTGCCCATGACGATCGTCGAGGTCAGGCGGGCCTCGCCGCGGCGCGCGTCCCCAACCGCGCCACGGCGTAGACGTCGATCCACCGCTGCCGCACGCAGCGCCAGGCGTATTGCTGAACGTCCGCAAAGCCGCATCGCGAATCTGCGCGGCGAGGTTCCCGTCAGCCAGGATCCGCTCGACGGCCTCCGCCATCGCCGCGGGATCGCCCGGCGCGACCAGCAGGCCGGTCACCCCGTCGCGCAAGATGAACGGCACGCCGCCGACATTCGTGCTGACGACGGGAACGCCGCTCGCCATGGCTTCGAGCACTGAGTTGGGCATGTTGTCGACACGGCTGGGATTGAGCACGACCGTTGCCTTTCGATACAGCGCGGCCATTTGCTCGCGGTCGAGGGCCCCGCAGAAGTCCACGGCGCCGGCAACGCCAAGTTCCATGCTCAACGAGCGCAGCGTGCCGAGCTCCGGCCCGCTTCCCGCAACGGTCAGTCGCGCATCGGGCACCGCGTGTCTGACCAGGGCGAACGCGCGCAAGCCCGTAGCGATGTCGTAGATCGGCTCGAGGTTGCGCGCGACGACGAGGTGCGCGACGGGGACGCGCCGCCGCTTCGGCCGGATGGAACCGATCGAGATCGACGATGTTGGGAACGACCTCGCTGGCGATGCCGTGGCGGTCGAATATTCGCTGCAGGAACCCGGAGGGCACGACGAGCGCGTCCGCCCATCCCAGCGTCCTGCGGACCGATGCGCCCGCGCGTGCGAGAAAAGATGCAGCGTCTCCGCCGCGGTAGTTGACCAGCACCGTGATCCCTCGGGTCCGGGCGATCCATATGGCCGGGGCGGCGAAGAGATGCCATGACCACCCCGAGTTCGCCATTACATGAACGAGGTCGACGCGGTCTGCGACGCGCCAAAGCTGGACCGCATACGGTACGAGGCGAAACAACGCCCGCACGCCACGAATCCTGCCGACGACAGAGGGGCGATACGCGCGATTGACCTGCACGATCGTCACTTCGGCACCTTCGCGCTCCAGCAGCTCGGCCAGTTGCCGCGTCTGGTTGGCCATCCCGCCGGCGGGTGGCGGCAGCGGACCGACGAGCGCGACCTTGAGGCCGGCGAGATTCATTGGAGCGAGAGTTCGAGAGAGCTGAATACCGCGCGATAGCGGGCCACGCTTCCAGCCCAATTGCGCTCCCGCTCGATGAATCGCCGGCCTTGCTCCCGGAATCGCGGCCAGCGATCGCGCGCTCCAGCAACTGTACGATCGCATTGGCCAGCGAGCGCACGTCCCCGGCGCGGAAAAGCACGCCCGTTTCGCCGTCGCGAATGAGTTCGCGATGCCCGCCGACGTCCGAGGCGACGAGCAGCCGTCCCTGCGCCATGGCCTCCAGGGGCTTTAGCGGCGTCACGAGCTCGGTCAGGCGCATGGGATGCCGCGGGTAGGCGAAGACGTCGACGATGCTGTAGTACTGCTGGATTTCCTGATGCGGCACGCGACCGGCAAACATGATCTTGTCCGCGACGCAGAGCTTCGCGGCAAGCTCCTTCAGCGCCTGTTCCTGCGGGCCGCCGCCGACGAGCAGCACCCGCACCTCGGGCATTCGCTCGATAATCATCGGCAACGCCGCGAGCAGCAGATCCAGGCCTTCGTAGGCGTAGAACGAGCCGATGAACCCCACGACCAGCCTGCCGTCGAGGCCCAGTCTCCGCTTCAGGGCGATGTCCGGCTTGGCGTCGAACGCGAATGCGGACAGGTCGACGGCATTGGGAATGACCGTGACCCGGCTCTCGGGAATCCCGCGTGCCACGATGTCGCGCTTCAGCCCTTCGCAGATCGTCGTGACGTGATCGGCGCGCCGCAACGCGAAGGTCTCGAGCGCGCGGGTCAGCCGGTAGCGCAGGCCCCACTCCCGACTGGTGCCGTGGTCGACGGCCGCATCCTCCCAGAACGCACGCACCTCGTAGACGACCGGAATCCCCATCCGCCGGCCGACCACGAGTGCGGGCAGCGCATTGAGCACTGGCGAGTGGGCGTGGAGGACCGCCGGGCGTGTGAGGCCTGCGACCTCGCGTAGCCGCCGTGCGGTCGCGCGCATCTGCGCGAGTTCGCGCATGACGGGAATGCGGGACAGTGCGCCGCGGGGGACGGGCGTCCGATAGAACCGGATGCCCTCCACTTCCTCCTCCAGGACGCCGGGTGCTGCGTTCTGCTTGGGGCTCGTCAGCTGGAACGTTTCCCAACCCAGCCGCCCTTCCTCGCGCAGGATCGCGGCGGTGCGAAACGAGTAGCCGCTGTGCAGGGGCAGCGAATGATCGAGGATGTGCAGGATGCGCATCCCGATCACGCGGCCTTGTCGACGATCGGCACGGCGACCGAATTGTCGACGACGTTGCGCAGGAACGCGTCGAACATCAGCAGCGTCCACAGCGACGAGCTGTAGTCGCGCCGCCCCGACTGGTGATGCTCGACCAGCCGAGACAGATAATCGCGATTGAAAAAGCCGGTCGAGGCCAGCCGGTCGCCCAGCACCGCGTCGCGCACGCGTTGCCGCAGCGGGCCGCGGAACCACCGCGCCAGCGGAACGGCGAACCCCATTTTCTGGCGGTAGATCACCTCGTGCGGCAAATACGGCTCCATCGCCTTCTTGAGCAGCCACTTGCCTTCCTGCGAGCGGACCTTGAGCGACGAGGGGAGGGTTGCCAGCCACTCGACGAGCGGATGGTCCATCAGCGGCTCGCGCACCTCGAGCGAATGGGCCATGCTGGCGCGGTCGACCTTGGTGTTGATGTCGCCCACGAGATAGGTCTTGAGGTCCAGATACTGGACCAGCGCGAGCGGGTCGTCGGTCCCGGCGTTCGCGGCATGACGGCGGAACACCTCGAACGCGCTGTAGCCGCCGAGCCGCGCGCGAAGCTCGCTGCTGAAGAGCTCGCGCCGCATGTCGTCGCGGAAAATGGAAACGCCGTGGAAGTACGCTTCGACCGAATTCCGGCCCAGCGCCTCGAGGGTCGATTTCGCGCGAAGCAGCCGCGGCGCCCAGTCCGCCTTCGGGTACGCGCGACCCAGCAGCCCGAACAGCGGCCGGCGGATGGAGAGCGACAGCGCCGAGCGCAGCCGTTCCTCCGCCACGTGCAGCCGGTAGCGCCGGTAGCCGCCGAAGCTCTCGTCGCCGCCGTCGCCGGAAAGCGCCACGGTGACGTGCTGGCGCGCGAGCTGGCAGACGCGATAGGTGGGAATCGCCGAGCTGTCCGCATAAGGCTCGTCGTAGAGTCGCGCGAGCGTGTCGACGAGATCGAAATCGTCGCTCTCGACCCGATCGACGAAGTGCCGCGTCCCGTATCGCGTCGCGACCGCGCGCGCATGGGCCGACTCGTCGAAGGCCGGGTCCGCGAACGCGATCGAGCAGGTGTTGACCGGATCGGCGGAGACGCCGGCCATCATCGCCACGACGCTGCTCGAATCCACGCCGCCCGGAGAGGAACGCGCCGAGCGGGACCTCCGAAATGAGGCGCAGGCGAACCGACTCCCGCAGCCGCTCGACGAGCTCCGCGCACGCGTCGGCCTCGGACAGCGGATTGTCGAGCGTGAATCGCACATCCCAGTATTGCTTCGGGGCGGCGGCGTTCGCTCCTCGCCGTACCGTCAACGTGTGCGCGGGCGGCAGCTTCGCGATGCCGGCGAAGACCGTCCGCGGCTCCGGCACGTAGCCCAGCGCGAAATACTCCTCGATCGCGAAGGGATCGAGCTCGCGCGAGCAGCCGCCGTGCGCGAGGAGCGATTTCATCTCGGAGCCGAAGATGAGCTTGCCGTCGGGGAGGAACGCATAGTAGAGCGGCTTGACGCCAAACCGGTCGCGAGCGAGGAAGAGTGTTTCGCGGTTCCGGTCCCACAGCGCGAACGCGAACATCCCGCGCAAACGCTCGACGCATGCCTCGCCCCAGGCCTCCCACGCGTGCACGATGACCTCGGTGTCGCTGCGGGTGCGGAACACGTGGCCGAGGGCGGTGAGCTCGGGGATCAGCTCCTGGAAGTTGTAGATCTCGCCGTTGTAAATGACGGCGACGCTGCCGTCCTCGTTGAACAGCGGCTGCTGGCCGGTCGCGACCGCGATGATCGACAGCCGGCGATGCCCGAACCCCAGGCCGGGCTCGACGTGATAGTCGCCCTCGTCCGGCCCGCGGTGGTGTTGCGATTCGTTCATTCGCGCGAGCACCGCCCGCGAGATTTCCCTGCGCTCGCGCGTCTCGAAGATGCCGGTGATGCCGCACATCGCCCGATTATCCTTCCCGCGACACCTGATCGTACCGAGGTGCGTCAAATTGCGTGAAACTGGCGTCATTCCCGCGCAGAGCCTGCCCCCGAGGGGGCAGTCGGGGGCGGGAATCCAGCGGCGTTGGGCAGACTGGAAAGACACCGGGTCCCCGTGTTCGCGGGGACGACGGGCGCAGGATTTCAACTGTCACGTGTTTTTGCCAAGAGTTCAATAATGCTCACCCGCTCGCGCTCCTGCCGGCGTGCGATCGGGCCTGCGCAGCAGCCCGTCGTAGAGCGAAACGTAGTCGCGAACCATCCGCTCGAGACTGAAGCGCTGCACCGCGACCTGCCGCGCGGCGCCAGCATGCTGCTGAGCGGTCGCCCGATCATCGAAATAGCCGAGGATCGCGGTCGCCATCGCCTCGCTGTTCGCGGGCGGAACGAGTTTGCCCGTCATGCCGTCGTCGACGAGCTCGGGATTGCCGCCGACGCGTGTGGCGACGATGGGAAGGCCTGTCGCCAGCGCCTCCAGAATCGTGTTCGAGACACCCTCGGCGAGCGAGGGAAGCACGAAGCAGTCGAGCCCACGCAAGATATCGGGCACGTCGGAGCGCTCGCCCGGGAGCCATGCCTGCTCGCGAAGTCCTGCGTTCTTCAGCACGGCGTCGACGCGGTCACGAAGCGGTCCGTCACCGATCATGACGAGGCGCAGTTTCTTCCCGGACGGATGATGCTGGACGGCACGCACGAAGGCTTCCGCCAGCGTTACTTGATCCTTCACTTCCTGCATCCTTCCCACCGTTCCCACGAACCAGAGGCCGGAGCCGGTGAAGGGGCACTCCCGGATCGGAGGCCTACCGTGCGGCGCAGGCGCGAATTGTGCCGTGTCGACGCCATTGTAGATCTGCGCGATGCGCTCGGGCGCAATGCCGATCGGTCCCCGCAGATAATCGGCGAGGTCCTTAGACAGCGCGACGTAACGGCTCACGAACGGGCGGTAGAGGCAGCGAACCCGCCGATACGTGCGATTAGCCCCGTCGAGATCGCCGACGTCGCGGCCATGCTCACCGTGCACGCGCACCGGGACCCCGGCGAGCCACGCGGGTACCGTCGCCTCCAGCGCGGCCAGGTTGCGCGTGTGGACGATCGACGGGGCAAGGCCGCGGAAAAGGCGGAACAGGCGGGGATACAGCCGCACGCCATGGCCGGGTCCTTTGCGCAGCGAGAAATATTGGACGTCGCCACGCGCGATTCGAACATGGAATTCGGTGACGTCGGTGAGCGCGACAATCGCGTGGCGGTACGCCTCCGGCGGCAGATGGTTGACGAGATTCACGACGCCGTTCTCGAGCCCCCCGACATCGAACCGGTAGACCACGTGTGCGATCAGGGGCCGATTGTCCGCCTCTGTCGGGACCCTGGTGCCGATCATCGCGTCCGCGCGGCATCGCGCAAAGCCGCGTCGATGGGTTCCCGCATCGCCGTCGTGAAAGCTTGCAGCGTCGCACGCACCTGCGCCTCGTCACGCTCGGTAGGGGTGAAAATGACCACCCACGCCGCTGGATCGCCATGGCCCTGCAGCACCGCGAGGGCTTCGTACATCTTGGCAACATACTGGCTCGTGGTCGCATGCCCGTCGACCCAATACCACTGCCAGACCGCCAGGCGCTCGTGCTCGCCGGCAACCACGCTTGTCCGCACGTTGAAACGCTGCCCATCGATGGTCGTCATCGAAATCGCCTCGGGGACGACCTGTCTCCACAGCTTATTCTCGGGGCGGACGAGCTGATTCGACGATGTGATCGCCTTCGCCTCCGGCGAGGAATCGCTGTAGAACGCCACGAAAAGCCCAACCGCCGCGCGGTCCTTCCCGAACGCCTGCGCCACCTCCGCGCTCGCGCCGGAGACGTCGGGCCGCCAGTTCGAAAAGGCTTCGGTCGCCGCCGTCCAGCCATCGCGGCCCGCAAGGGGATCCAGAGCGCGTGGGCTGGCCGGCCTGCTTGCGGGGCCGTGTTGCGATTCGAGCAATGGCCATAGGGCCGTCAGCGCGAGGACGCTCACCAGTGAAATCCACATCGGGCCGCGATTGAAGACCGGTGCGGATGCCGTTGCGACTGGGCGCACGGGAATGGATTGGGGCTGGTCGTCCTCGCGCCACTTGGCGCCGATCCAGAACAGCAGCACCATCACGACACCGAAGAAGATCCAGCCATAGACCAGATGGTCGGCACCGACGGCGAGTCGGTTGTTCGTCAGGTGGCCGAGCATGATGATCATGTAGGCACGCAGCCAGTTCGCAACGATCGGGACGGCAAGCGAGGCCGCCACGAATGCGGCGCGCCGGATCGGCGACCGATACGAAAGGTAAGCGAACAGGCAACCGATCATGAACGATGCGATCATGTAGCGGATTCCGCTACATCCCTCGACGATCGACCACGATCCGCTCGGAATCGTCAGGAAGTTGCCTTCGCGGAAGATCGGCACGCCGGACGCCCTGATGGCGAGCGCTGCGAAATCGGCGGTCCAGCTCATGAGCGGCGGCACGAGGAATTCCCCGAAGGGAACCGCGAAGAACAGGAACGCCAACGGAAAGAGAAGCACCTTCATTGTTTGCGTCCCCAGCACCCCCCACACGGCGAGGGGAACCATCGCCATCATCGCAAACTGAGTGACGCTGTTGATGCTCAACCGGTCGCCGATGAGCCAAACCGCACCGGCGGCGGCGATGCCCAGGAGGGCAGGGAAGTAGGGCCTCGGCTCGATCACGGCGAGCGCGCCGCGCTGGCGCCAGAGCAGGTACAAAACGATCGGGATTACGACGAATCCGTGCGCGAAAGTGACCGAGTTATTCCATATGGACACCATTGAATGGGTCGTGTGTCCGTAGACGCCAAGTACCCACACCAGAAGAAAGACAACGGCAGCGCCGATCATGACACCGCGGTCTCGCGTCGGCGCGGTAGCGAGAGCTTCCAGATGTGGGTCCGCGTGCATGATGCTTTCGTACTCCAATCGATTGGTGCCGACGCGAAAACGCGTCAGTCTGCAATGGCTCCCGCGTACGCCGGGTCTTCGAGAAGCGCCTCGAACGGCGCCAGGTTCGTCGTCCAATCGTAATCGGACATGACGCGGGCTCGCGCCGACGCACCCATGGCGGCGCCGCGATCCCGATCCATCAGTGCGATGGTCTTTTCGCCAAAATCGCGAGCCTCGCTAGCGGTTTCCAGATCCGCGCCGGGCATGCCAGACAGCGCCGCCGCGGCGCCCGCGGAGGCGACGACCGGCACGTCCCATCGCCATCGCCTCGAGCACCTTGTTCTGGATGCCGCGGGCGACACGCAAAGGCGCCACGACGACGCGCGCATGCTGCAGATAGGGCCTCACATCGGGCACGCTCCCCGTGACCACGACGCGTCCTTCGGCCGCGAGAGCCTGGACCACCGCCGTCGGATTCATCCCGACAATATGGAACCGCGCGCGCGGACGTTGCGCCACGATCGCGGGCAGGACCTCGTTCACGAACCAGCACACGGCGTCGACGTTCGGCCAGTAGTCCATTGCACCCGTAAAGACGATCGGCTCCTCGTCCGGGCCGTAGGGACAGGGAACGGCAGGCGACGGCGAGAAAAAATCGGTGTCGACCCCGTTCTGTGCACAGTGGACGCGTGCGGCGCATTCCGGCGCAAGGGACCGGAAAAGCTCGGCCTCGGCCGGCGTGACGAACACGCTCGCGCTGGTGCTTCTGGACACTGCACGCTCGAACGCAAGCAGGCGCTGACCCTCGCGTTCGAAGACCGTCGACAGCGGCCAGCGCCGGGACTTGCCATATTGGCTCCATTTCGCGGAATCGACGTCGACGAAATCCACGACGACACGCAGATTCCCCGATCCGGAAACGTATTGAGCCATCGCGGACGAGAAGACAACCGCCTTGCCAATCCGCTGCTCGCGCACGACGTCATTCACCCATTGGGCCAGCGATTCGTCACGATAATAGCGAAGCGTCAGCGGCTCGCCGGTCCACAAGCCAGGCACGCTGCGGATCCGGGCGAGCGCAGGCCGGATCTCCACGATCTTCGACGACGCGCAGTATTCGGAGAGCCGCCCAGCGTGCACGAGATCGGCGGGATTGTCGACGAACGTGCCGAGATGGACTTGAAATCGTCCGGCGAGGAAACGGAGCAAATTGAACGACCGAACCTTATCCCCTTTGTTAGGGGGAAATGGAATCCGGTGGACCAAATAGAGGAGAGGCTCCATCTCGAACGAGTTCAACCCAGGCTCCGCACGATATGCGGCCCCAACGCATTGGCGGCGGCGCGTGGCAGGCGCTTCCAGAGCGCGATCATCGCCCGGTATTTGGGGTTGAGCGGATTGTTCTGCGGAATCGAGTCGCTCTTCAGCAGCAGATACTCGTAGGCCAGCGGCGCCGGCGTGAAGCCCCAGTTGTGCTTGAAGTCGAACGAACCGGTGCCGCGCTTGCTGCGGCCGTAGTCGAACACGCGCAGCCCTCTCTCGCACGCGCGCCGCATGAGCTCCCAGTACTTGAAATCGTTGGCGGCGAGCTCGCGCGCGTCTTGGGTGTCGCCGGCGTAGTACGGAAGCACTTCGTCCCGGAAGTAGAAGGAGAGCACGCTGCTCACCGGTCGGCCGCGAGGATCCGTCACCGTGAGAATCTCGCAGCGATCGCCGAATACCTCGCGCAGGCGCGCAAAGAAGCGCTTGCCGAATGGCGGCGTGCCGTGACGATGCATGTTGTCCGCGTACAGCGCGAAGAAGCGGTCGACGGAAGCGTCGATCTCGCTTTTCAGGCCGTGCTTGATTCCCTTGCGGACCATCGCCCGCTGCTTGCGGGGAATCGCAAGCAGGTTTGCCTCGGCGTCGGCCAGAATTTCCTTGCGGAACGTGACGTACAGATCCTGGCGCGGCCAACCCGGGCATTTGGCGACGCGATCGCGAAGCTCCAGATGGTCGACGCCGAGCGACCGGGCAAGCTCCGCCGCGGCATCGATCAGTGCGCGCTCGGCGTCGCCGTCGCTGGCGGCGGCTCCGCCGTAGACGCAGAACGGCAGCGAGACCAGCGTGTGGCCGAAGAGGCGGCTGCGAACTTCGGCGAGCGGCAGAATGCCGACCCACTCCGCGCCGCGCTCGGCGACGAGATAATGCGTTCGATGCCGGAAGACGTCCTCGATGATCTCGCGCCAGCCGATCCGGTGGAAGAAGGTCGCGTCGGGGCAACGGTCGACGAAAGCCTCCCAGCGCGCGGCATCGTCGGGCTCGAAAGCGCGGACGGTCGTCTGCAGCGCCACCCGCTCCAATTCCGCGATTGCGTCGGCGCCCATCACGCTCTCGCCGCAAGGAAGACGTGATCGACGCGGTCCCACCGGAAGTCGGCGAGGAGCCGGCGCAGCCTCGGATCCATGCGCTGCAAATTGACGTAATGCCGGAAGCGGGCCTTGGGTCCGGGGCCGTCGACGCGCGGCTGCTCCGGGTCGAGCTCCCAGGGGTGGAAATAGAACATCGCAGGCTGCCGGTCGATCGCATTGACGCGCCGGATCGACCAGCGCGACACGCGGTACGGCAACAGGCGAAAGTATCCGCCTCCGCCCGCGGGCCAGTTCGAGTTGAGCATCCGCACCGTGGTGATCGGCACTTCGAGCAGGCCCTTGAACACTTCATGCGCGAAGCGCGGCGCGTCCGGCGCGCCGTAGTGATCGTGGCGGATCGGATACAGGCTGGAACTGTACAAGTGGCCGGCCTCGGCGATGCATTCGAACGCCCAGAAATTCGTCGGCCCGATCGAAAAGCTGGGCGCGCGATAGCCCTTGACCGGGCCGCCGGACGTGTCCTCGAGCACGGCCTTGGCGAGGCGGATGTCGGCCAGGAACTGTCCGTATCCCTGTTCGGTCGCGCGGCAGTGCTCGTAGCCGTGGCTCGCGAGCTCGTGTCCGCCCTCGACGATGCGCCGGATCATCGCCGGATAGCGCTCGGCGATCCAGCCGAGGGTGAAGAACGTGGCGCGAACGCCGGCGTCCGAGAGCAGCATCAGGACGTGATCGATGTTCCGCTCGACCCGGCACGGCAGGCCGTCCCACGACGCGCGCGGAATATGCGCGGCGAACGCCGAGACCTGGAAGTAGTCCTCGACGTCGATCGTGAGCGCGTTCACGATCGCGCCGTCGGCTGCGTCGCGCGGGTTCATGCGTTCGCTGCAAGGCGTCGGGCGTCGGACAGCCCGAGCCACGCGCCCAATTCGTCCGCAATGCGCTCCGCCGCGTGGCCATCCCACAGCTCCGGCGTCCTGCCCCGCTTGCCCTTCGCCTGCAGGATGTCATCGACGCAACCGAGCGCCCGGGCGCGATTGCGGCCGACGACCGTGTTGGTGCCCTGCTCGACGGTGATGGGGCGTTCGGTGTTGTCGCGCATCGTCAGGCACGGGACGTCGAGCGCCGTCGTCTCTTCCTGAATCCCGCCGGAGTCCGTCAGCACCAGCGTCGCCCCGGCGAGGAGCCCCAGCATCTCGAGGTAGCCTTGCGGGGGAAGGAGCGCGACTCTCGCGCCGGCGACGAGCGGCGCCATCCCGAACCGATCGATGTTGCCTTTGGCGCGAGGATGCATGGGCCAAATCAAGGGCAGCCGCCCCGCGACGTCGCGCAGCAGCGAAAGCGCTTCGCGCAGCGCCGCGGGCTCGTCGACGTTGGAGGGCCGATGCAACGTGACGACCCCGAAGCCGCCGGCGCCCGCGAGGAAGTCGGCGGCGACGCCTTCGCGCGCGAGGGTGTCGATCGGCGGCACGGCCCGCCGCCGGTGGCGCAGCAGCGAGTCGATCATGACGTTGCCGACGAACCGGACGCGCGCAAGCGGGATTCCCTCGCGCGCGAGGTTGTCGGCGGCCGAGCGCTCGGTGGTGAAGAGGAGATCGGCGATCTGGTCGGTGAGGACGCGGTTGATCTCCTCGGGCATGTCGCGGTCGAAGCTCCGCAGGCCCCCTTCGACATGGACGACCGGAATGCGCTTCTTCGCCGCCACCAGGCTGCACGCGAGCGTCGAATTGACGTCTCCGACGACGATCACGCAGCAGGGCGCGAGGCGATCGAGCACGGGCTCGAAGCGCCGCATGATCTCGGCCGTCTGCGCCGCATGGGTCCCGGAGCCGACCTCCAGGTTGAGGTCCGGGGCCGGCAACTCGAGATCGGCGAACAGCCGCTCGTTCATTTCGACGTCGTAGTGCTGGCCCGTATGGACGAGGACGACGCCGGGCAGCTCGGCGCGCGCGCCGAACGCGTGCACCAGCGGCGCCATCTTCATGTAGTTCGGTCTCGCGCCGACGACGCAGACCAACGGCCCGAGAGGTTGCCGCGCGTCGTTCATCTCGCAGGGCCGCCCGGCTTGGTCGACTGCTTTTCCGGGTGCAGCAGATTGTGGAGCAGATCCACGGCAGCGCCGACGGTGTGTTCCAGGCGGTCGATGCGCTCTTCGATCTGGTTGAAATGGCGATGCCAGACCGAAGGGTCCACGCGCGCGGGGTGCGGGCCTTCGCCGCCGGCGCTTCCGCGGTCCACCATGGCGACTGGCGCCAGCGTGGACTCCGATCCCATCTCTTCGCCGATCTCGCGCGCGATCGTCTCGACGTCACCCGTGTCGATGACGTGCCTTTCGGCGAGGAACGCCGCGAGCAGGAGCCGATTGCACAGCGTGTTGATGCGCCTCGGGATCCCGCCGGTCAGCGCATGGATCAGATCGAAGCACGCGGGCGCGAACCGGGGATCGTTCTTCCAGTTGACGTGGTTCAACCGGTGCTCGACATAGCCCTGCGTTTCCGCCTTGTCGAGCGGTCCCAGGTGGTAGGAGGCGATCACCCGCTGGCGCAACTGCTGCATCTGCGGACTCTGCATCATCGCGCGGAGCTCGGGCTGGCCGACGAGAAAGCTCTGCAGCAGCGCCTGGTCCCCGAGCTGGAAGTTCGACAGCATTCGCAGCTCTTCCACCGCGCCGGGCGGCAGATTCTGCGCCTCGTCGACGACCAGCAGCGCACGCTTCTTGTCGGTCGCGAGCTGGCAGAGGAACGCCTCCAGCGAGGCGAGCAGGATCGCCTTGTCGACCGTCCTGACCGGGAGACCGAATGCGGTGCCGACCGCGCGCAGCATGTCGTCCGCCTCGAGCTGCGTGCTGACGAGCTGCACGGCGACCACTTTCGAGCTGTCGAGCTGTTCGAGGAGGCTCCTCACGATCGTCGTCTTGCCGGCGCCGATGTCGCCGGTGATGACGATGAATCCTTCGCTCTGGTAGAGCCCGTATTCGAGATAGGCGAAGGCGCGCTTGTGGCCGCGGCTGCCGTAGAAGAACGACGGATCGGGGTTGAGCTGGAAGGGCTTGCCGGTGAGCCCGAAGAAGGATTCGTACATTACCGAACTTTGCGCAATGAAATGACGAGCGGTCTGTTGTCGCCCGTCGTCCCCGCGAAGGCGGGGACCCAGCGTCTTTCGCCGAACGACTCTGGATTCCCGCTTCCGCGGGAATGACGAAAATCCATTGTTTGCGGCGTCACTTGGTTGCGAAAAACGTCAATAGGACCCAGTCGAGCGATCACTTGAAGATGTAGTTGAACCCGGCGAAGACGGCCGCTTCGGTGTAGTCGGTCGTCAGGTCGGAATTGAGCTTCTGGTAGCGGGCGCCGGCGAAGGCCGTCGTCGTCGGCGACAGGGGAGTGGCCAACCTGACGGAAACGAGGCCCTGATTCGTCTCGCCGGTGCGCGGGGCGATGGCCGTCGTCCGCGAAAACGTTGCGGTGGTGGTCATGATCATCGTCCGGCTGAGGTTGTGCGTCCAGGTGAGCGTGGCGCCCTTCTGCGTGTTGTCGTTGAGGCCGGCGAGCTCCGGCGGCAACGTATTGCCCGCGCCGCTGATCGCTTCGGTGCGCAGATAGTAGCCGACGAGAAACACCGCGTTGCGCGCGCCCAGCAGGCCCAGCGTCAGGTTCCCGCTCTCCTGCAGGTAGATCTGCTGCGTGTACAGATTGACCGGGCCGGAGAGGCTCGTCGGCAATCCGCGCTCCGAGATGATCGCGTTCACGATCTGGCTGCGCTGCACCGGATCGGGAAACCGCGAGGCGAGGATGAGGTTGAGCAGCAGCGGCACGTTGCCGGTCGCGGGCAGCGTCAGGAACTGCTGCGGGTAGCTCGTGATGTTGCGCGAAAACTGCCCGCTGATCGCGGACAGCGGCGTACGGTGGTCGAAGCTCACCAGGTACGACGAGCCGAAGAACCGGTGCTCCCAGTTGGCGACGACGTTGGTGCGCGGCGTCGGGTGCCACAGCATGCCCACGCCATAGATGGTGTCCCGATAGTCGGCGAACGTATAGCGGTTGTCCTCGTAGCCGACGTCGGCAGACACCCGCACGTTGGGATCGGCCTGGTAGAGCACGCTCGCGCGGGTCAGCTCGGTGATCAGCGGCGGCTGATTGTTGAACTTGACGTTGTTCCAGTCGTAGTCGAGTGACCATCCGACGCGCGCCACGGGGCTGGCGAGCTTGCCGAGCCACTCGTCGTAATAGGCGTTGTTGGTCGAAATCGGCGCACCGCTGAGGTTGGTCCAGGTGTTGTTGTTGCGCACTTCGTACTGGATGCCGGCGGGCGTGACCCCTTTGAGATACGGGCTCACCCGATAGTTCGCCGCCGTGTAGCGGTTCTGCGTCGCGGTCGAAAGGTCCGCCGGCTGGCTGCCGAACGGATTGAGGAATTGCTGGCTGACGGACACGGCGCCGTCGACGAAGAAGACGTGCTCCAGCAGGTCCGCGTTGCCGAGGAGGTCCACGGACGGGTAGACCTTGTTGTTTTCCGCGCCCGTCTTGACGTAGAGCGCCGCGGGCGCCGCGATGAAGCCCTGGAAGCTGGTGCGAGGGCCCTTCTCGTTGATGGTGAGTCGAGGCGTGATCAGGCTGACCAGATCGCCCCGCGCGGTGGCGCTCGGATCCAGGTTTACGTTGTTGGTCAGCGTTTCGGTGACGCCGACCGACCATTCGAGCGGCCGTGGCTTGACGCCGGTCTGCTGCCCGATGGGCAGCGTGCCCTCGGCGCCGGGCGCCGTACCCGGGGCGCCGCCCGTCGGCCCTCCGGGAGGATAGACGGGACCGCCGCTGGGTGCCGAGCTTGGCGTGGGCGCCCCCTGCGCGAGGATCACGCGCTCGGCAGCCGCACCCTCGGCGGCGCTTCCGGCGCGGACATCGCCGCCGGTCGCGCCATTATCGTCCGGGGCCTCGCTGATTTTCGGCGCCGCGGCCGGAACGCCGTTCGCCTCGGACCGGGCGTCGGCGCCAGCCGGCAGGCAAAAGAACGGCATGAGGCCCGCGATCGCCGCGGCGCACGATCGTTGCCGCCGCGATCGCGCGCGGCACAGCTTCGATCCGGGGATCGGAGCGCGCAGCGGGCATTCCGACGACCTGGCAACGAAGTCAGCGCGCGTCGTCATCCGCGTAGTAGCCGTAATAGGTGCCGACCTCGCTCTGCCGAGCCTTGTTCAGCACCATCATTACGATCTCGCAGCTGTCGATCGCCGCCAGCGCGTGCTTGACGGCGTGCTGCGTCGTGGCATCGGACGCCACGACCATGACGATCTGTCCCATGTTGGTCGCCAGCACCCGGGCCTCGGTCGTTGCGAGGAGCGGCGGCGAGTCGAAGATGACGATGCGATCCGGGTAGCGGGAGGCGAGGTCGGCGAGGAGGCTCGCCATCTGCTCGCTTGCGAGGAGCTCGGTCGCGCGCCGGTGCCTCGAGCCTGCCGGCATGACGGTCAGCTTCTCGACGTTGGTCTTGACGAGCACATCGGCGACGTCGATGTCGCTGTTGGTCAGCAGATCGAGGAGCCCGGGGGCCGCCGGCACGCCGAGCAGATCGGGGATCGCCGGATGAGCGACGTCGCCGTCGACCAGCAGCACGGTGTTGTCGACTTCCATCGCCACGCTCATCGCGAGGTTGAGCGCGGTGAACGTCTTGCCTTCGCCGGGCAGCGCGCTCGTCACCATGACCAGCGTGCCGTTGCGTATCCTGGTGCCCGACTTGCCGCGTGCGTTGCGCAGAATCGGGCGCTTGATCACGCGAAACTCGTCGGCGATCTGCGATTTTGGCGCATCGGGCGTGACGAATCCCAGCCCCTTCAAACGGGCGAAATCGATTGCGACCGCGGGGCGGGCGGGCTGCTCCCCTGCGAGGGCGCCGGCGGCAGGCGAAGCCTTGGCCGCGGGAGTCCCGCGGGGCTGCGGCAGCGCCACGCTCGAGTCGCCGGGCCGCACGTCGAGCGCGCGCACGACCGCTTCCGGTGTGGGGATGCGCTCGGCGCCTGCCGCGGATTTGCCCGGCAGCGGGCCGGGCGGCGCACCGTCCGGCGTGACCGCACCCGCGCGCCGCAACTCTTCCAGCCGCTTTGCCGCTTGTTCGATCAGGCTCACGCTTCGCTCCTCACGCCACCCGTCCGACGAGCAGGACGAAGGCCAGGACGGCTCCGAAGGACGCGAGCAGCCCGCTCACGCCGCCCGCGAAGAGGTAAGCGCGGCGCCGCGCGACGCGCTGCGAGGCTTCGCTGGGCAGGAAAGACACCGTACCGAGGAGCGGTCGCGCCGCCACCTCGTGGAGCGTGCGCGCTTCGCGGAAGGTCGGCATCACCTCGTTCGCCACGAAGCTCGCCGCTACGCCCGCGAGCAGCGAGAAGGCGATCGCCAGCGCGAGCAAGGTCACCCGCGTCGGGGGCACCGGATCCGGCGACACCCGCGGAGGGTCGATGGTGCGGAATTGCGTGCCGCCGGTGTCTTGCACGCCCACGCCCATCGTCGCGGCTTCCCGCCTCGCCAGAAGCGTCTCGTAGGTCTTCTTCTGGACGTCGTAATCGCGGGTGAGCTGCGAGTATTCCGCATCGGCCTGGGGGACGAGCTTCGCCGAAGCCTTGAGCTGCGCGAACTGCCGCTCGTAGGAATCGAGCTTCGCCCGCAGCGACGCAACGTTGGCCTCGGCGTCGGCGAGCGAGACCTTCATCTGCTGATAGACCGGATTGGTTTCGGCGGCGTCTCCCGATTTGCCCGATGCGGCGGCAGCCTTCTGCAGCGCCTCGACCTCCTTGGCGCGTTGCTCCTCGAGCTCCTTGAGCACGCGCCGCGTGCCCACGACATCGGGGTGCTCCTCGGTATAACTGCGCAGCAGCTCGTCGAGCTTGGTCTTTTGCGCCGTGATCCGGGCGTCGATTTCAGGAACCGCGATCGGCGGCCGTTGCTCCGGCAAATAGACCGGCGCGACGCCCGCGACCTGCGCCTTGTAGGAGTCGCGCGATTGCTCGGCTGCGTTGAGCTCGAGCCGGGCGTTGTCGATGTCGTCCTTCAATTTCGAGAGCCTGGAGAAATAGTCCTGTCCGGCTTGCCCGGTGATGCCCAGGTACTTCAGTTTGAATTGCTTGAGACGATCCTCCGCCGCCTGCAGGTTTTCCTCGTACTGCTTGGTCTGTTCGTCGACGAATTTCATCGCGCTCCGGGTGTCGAGCCGTTTGTCGCCGAGGCTCGATTCGACGAAGATCGTGAGCAGCGACTGGACCACGTTCCTGGCTTTCTCCGGGCTGGGGTCTTTGTATGAAATCACGTACAGATTGTTCGACACGTTCCCGGTGAGCTGGAGCTGCTTCATCATCCTGTCGATCAGCTCCTCGCGCTCGGCGCCGGACTTCACGCGCAGATCCATGTCGGCCATGTGGATCAGCTTTTCGACGTTCGGGCGGCTGATCAGCGTGCGGCTCATCAGCTGCACCTGCTGGTCGAGGTTCGGCTGGATCGCGAGCCCCGCCATCAGCGGCCGCAGCAGCGACTGCGTGTCGACGTAGACGCGGGCGGTCGCCTCGTACTTTTCCGGAATCCGGAAGGCCACGCCCACGGCGATGACGCCGACGATCCACGCCACCGCGAGCCCGATCCATCGGCGATGCCACATGCCGCGAAGGCGGGCGATCAACTGCTCAAGCAACTCGTCCATGGCAACGACCTCGTTCGGGGAGGCGCGGCGGCGGCGGGCCGCCTAGAACCAGCTCTGCGGAATGATCAGGATGTCGCCGGGCCGCATGTCGACGTTCGCGGTCACGTCGCCGCGCTTCACCAGATCCTGGAGGCGCACGCTATAGGACTTGCCGCCCTCGTCGGCGCGGTAGATGCTGGCCTTGTTGCCGTCGGCGAAATCGGTGAGGCCGCCCACCGCGATCATGACGTCGAGCAATGACATCCCCTTGCGATAGGGGAGGATCTGCGGCTTTGCGGCTTCCCCGACGACGCGGACCTGGGCGTCGGTCGGTCCGACGAAGGTGGTGACGACGACGGTGACGACGGGATCGCGGATGTATTTGCCGAGCGCCTTTTCGATGTCCTTGGCGAGCACGGTCGGGGTCTTGCCGAGCGCGGGGATGTCGTCAGCAAGAGGGGTCGTGACGCTGCCGTCCGGGCGCACGGGAACGACCATCGAGAGCTCCGGGTTGCGCCAGACGATGATGTTGATCGTATCGAGGGGCCCGATCTTGTACTGGAAGTCGGATGTTGCCGCTTCGCGTGGCGCCGGCGGCAGCTCGGTCGCGCAACCGGCGACGAACATCGCCAGGCCGGCGCCGATCAACCCTATCGCACGGCCGAGGATGCCCGCACCCACGACTCGGTGGCTTGCCCAGATCGACTTCATGCTTTCCTCCAGGTTCAACCGCGACGAAAAGCGATGTTAACACCAACTTATCGTGGTGCTGATCCGTTGGGCGGGTCGCATGGGTATTTAGGGCGATTGGATGTGTCCTACACCCCTCGTGCCGGATCAAGGTGCGGCGAAACGCGCTGGCCGCAATTTATAACCGATTCGAATCGTGTCATCGGCCCCGTTGCAAAGGCGTGTCCGGATGACGGGTCTTTTACTAAAGTTGCTCGGATTTCGCTATTTGCCCGATCTGTTCCATACATATCGATATCGTCGAATATTTTTACAAAGTGAACGATGGGGTGGTGCAATGACCAGTTGATCGACGTTCGTCTTCCAAGAGAGCTTTCAGTGCGCAGGGGGTGGCGGGCGTAGCGACTTCCAACGAGCCCCGGACGATGATCTTGGTCGAGGCCGCCCATCGGGCGATGTTCGATGCAACGTGCGATGAGCACGGCTCGATTGGATGCAACGCTCGTTACCCGGAAGTCGGCTCGAACGGCCGACACGCGCTTCCAGGTGATCGTGCGATGGCCGGACCTGGAACTACCGGCGCCAAGTGTCAACACGATTGCGCGGGCGGCGAGACGAAATCAGGTCACCGCTGCGCGACGGCTCGAACGTCCTAGTGACAAACCGTTCCGCCGGCTGCCGTGAACAGGAAACGCGTAATGGGTTTTGCCTGCGTCATCGGCGCGCCCATGCCTGCCAGCTGCACCGTATAGGTGAACGTCGCGTCATTGCCATTGGTGAAGGTGAGGGTCGCCGAGCCGACCGTCTGATTCGGCTCGAGGTCCGCCGAACGATAGTCGTCGAACCGTGGACCCGACGTGCGCAGCAGCGGTCCCGCATAGACGTCTGTGGCCCCCACTCTCTGCATCAGGCCGGACAGCCACAAGGGCGTGCCGTCCAGATCGTAGGTGTACCAGGTGGCGAAAATGGTGTCGCCCTGATGCACAAGATTGACGCCCCAGCCCGATTCTTCCCCGCCTGGCACCCACCACAGATCCTGATAGTTGGTCGCGCCTGCCAAGTTTGGCGAGGCGCTGTAACTGCAAGAGACTTGCGGGCCGGTACCGAGATCGAATCGGGTAATCGCCTTGGATTGCGAAACGCCGTTGACCGAATAATCGAAGACGGCGTTGTCGGCATCGCTAAACGTCAGTGCGCCATTCCCCACCTGGATTGGCACGCCGGCCCCTGCAAAGCTGCTGAACGGTGGGCCATGGTCGATGTAAATTGCGCCGGAATAGGTGTCGCTGGTCGGCGAGATGCGATTTGCAAGCATCGACAACCACCATGCCCTCCCGGTCGCGTCATAGGTGTACCAAGTTGCGAACACCTGGTCGCCCTGGTGAACGAAATTGATTCCCCAGCCGGACTCGACGCCAGCGGGAACCCACCACAGGCCCTGATAGTTGTCGCGCAACAGGTGCGCAACCGTGACCGTCACCGTCGCGGAGGCGCTGTTGCCGGCGGCGTCGAAGGCGACCGCCGTCAAATTCGCCATGAGGTGAGGGACGCTGGCGGAATCCCATGTTGTCTGGTAGGGAGCGCTGGCGTCCGTCCCCACCAGCTCACCATTGGCGTAGAAATCCACCCGCGAAACGCCGACGTTGTCGCTGGCTGTTGCGGTGATGGTGAGAATTCCCGAGACCTTGCCGCCGGTGGGCGAGACGATGCTGACGGTGGGCGGGATCGTATCTGGCGGCGCCCCGCCCCCGCCGTTGGCGACGGTGACGGTCACGACCGTCGACTGCGCAAGGTTCCCCGCTGCATCGTAGGCGACAGCCTTGAGCTGGGTGGGGCCGTTCGGGACGCTGGCCGAGTTCCATGCAAACTGGTACGGGGCCGAAGAATCGCTGCCAGCCGATGCGCCATTCACCAGCAGATCGACGTGCGTGACGCCAACGTTGTCGCTGGCGCTCACTGAAACCGTCACGATTCCCGAAACATCGCCACCGGTCGGCGAGGTAATGCTGACCGTGGGCGGCGTCGTGTCCGGTGCCGCGTTCGTCGTCGCGGTTGCAGTGTTCGAGTACCCGCTCAGATTGCCCGCGGCGTCACTCGCGCGCACCCGGTAACTGTAGCTGGTGCTGGCGACGAGACCGCTGTCGGCGAAGGTCGTCCCGCCCGGGATGCCGATCTGGGCGAAGGTGCTGCACCCTGCGCCCTGGCAGCGTTCGAGCCGATACCCGGTCACCGCGACGTTGTCGGTCGAAGCCGCCCAGCTCAGGTTGATCCCGCTGCTGCCGTTGGCTGTCGCGACCAGCCCGGTCGGGGCCGTCGGCGGCGTCGTGTCGGGCGCGGCGGTCGTGGTCGCGCTCGCGATGTTTGAGTACGCGCTTACATTGCCCGCGGCATCGGTCGCGCGCACTCGGTAGCGGTAGCTCGTCGCGGGGAGCAGGCCGCTGTTGCTGAAGGTCGTCCCGCCGGGGGTGGCGACCTGAGCAAAGTTGCTGCATCCCGCGCCCTGGCAGCGCTCGACTCGATACCCCGTCACGGCGACGTTGTCGGTCGAGGCCGTCCAACTCAGGTTGATCGAGGTGCTGCCGTTGGCTGTGGCGACCAGACCCGACGGCGCCGTAGGTGGCGTCGTGTCCGGCGAACCCGGAAACCATATCGTTTGCGAAAAGTTGAGGTACTGCCTGAGCGAGTACCCATCGTTGGTCGCGGCGCCGGTGAATTCCGTTAACACCATCGCAACGTACCAAGTGCCGCCGGGAGGCGGCGAGAAGCCCGTCGTCGCAGTGATCTTGCCGGTCGACGCTCCCGCCGGAAGGGGTGCGACGCCATAGGTCGAAAGTCGGTAGCCGCCCGCGAACGACCCGGCAAATGGCGAGGAAGTCGCCCAAAGCTCGACTCGCAGATTATTGGAGGTGCCTGTCGCGTCGTTGTTGTGGATATTGTTGATGACTAGAATCGCAAAGGTGGCGTAATCGGACGAGTACCCGACTGAGCCGGCGAACTGGACGTTCGACGCGAACGCGGTCGAAGATGCCCCTGCAATGATCGCAACGAACAGGAATCGTGCAACGGCTCGATGTGCTTGCCCCAGGATCCGACGCATGCCACCTCCAGGCTGCGGAAAAGCGATGCTCCCCCGCGTTTCGGGTTCGACCTACGGGGTGGCCCGCTCAGGGCCCCACCCTGCTTGCCTGGGGATATTATGACATGAGCATAGAGGCCGTGTTTGGCCGAGATCAAACGGTGCGGGGTTTTTTTGGCCATGGGCGTGGTGGCGCGGTGCCACACAGGGGCGTCGCCCGCCCGGGGGCCGAATCGGAGGCCAAAAAAAACCCCGCGCTGGGCGGGGTTTAGCTTGAAGCGAGAATTTGTCAGGTCAGGCGTTCTTGCGGCGCGCGAGACCCAGACCGGCCAGGGCGACCCCGATCAGTAACAGCGTGCCAGGCTCCGGCGTCGTGTTCGTTCCCGTCGCGGAGAGGCTGTACGTATACCCGCCGCTGACGTCGCTCGTGCATACCCCGGCACTTCCGACGCAGGTCCCCGTCAGTGCCAAGCTGCCGGTGAACGCAGTGTCGTCAAATCCAGCCTTGGAAACGACGCCGGACAGGTTGGCGACCGTCAGGGTGTCGGAGCATGTCTGGGGGCCGCAGACCAACGGTGTAAACGTGATGGCGCCATGGGCGTTCAAATCGAACGTGAACCCGTTGATGGTAATGATGATCGGGAACGGCCCGGCGAAGAGCCAATCCGTCATCGTCGCATTGGCGCCCCCGCAGGACCCGACGAAGTCCGTGGTGCAGCCGAAGGAGCTGCCGAGGCCGGTGTGCTGGATTCCGGTAAGCGCGGAGACAACGCTCGTTGACGGCGTCGCCGGAAGCCCGCTGAGCCCGTCGGTAATGCTGATCGATCCCGTAATGAAGGCCGCGTGAGCAGTGCCTGCAGCGAGTCCCAGCGCCAGCACCGCGGCTCCGATTGCTGTCTTGCAAGTCTTGAACATTTTTGTGCTCCTCGAAAAAACCCCACCGAAACAGGATCGGCGACGCACCTCCTTGAGCAGTTAGCATGCCATCCTAAAAGTTGCGCTTATAAACAGACACTTACATAATTTGCCAGATCACACAGCGAGACGAATGTAAATTCGTTCGACAACATCGGGGGCCTCCTGGGGTAGCCCGAAGGTTTCTTTCTTCCCTATCCCGCCCGTAGGCCGGTTTGTGGGTGCGAGGATATCGGACAGGCTCCGACCAGAGTCCCTAGAGCCGCCTGCCGCGGAACCGATTCGGCCCCGACTGTAAGCTGGGTCGACGCTCCGACCGTTTCCGCGGCACCAATCGATGCGCGGCATGTCTACGTATTGCGCGGGGGCCTGTAGGACAGCTGGAGACCTTGCCAGCCGACGCCCAACGAATCGCCGACACAACCCGCCGTCTGGCGGATGCCTATAGTCAAGCGCACAAATTCGTAGCATGCTGAAAAACAGGCCGGAGATGAGAGGGCAGATGGTCCTGATCAAGAATCTGGCAGTGGTTGGTCTGGTTGGCGCGCTTGCGTGGGCAATGCCAGCCGTTGCGTCGCTGCAGCCGGACGCGGGCGGGGTTACGCCCGACCCGACCACGATCGTCAGCACCCCGGAAGCTCGAGGCACCGACACCGCCATTTGCCTGGGCCTCGAGTGCCGCCTGCTGCAGCAGCAGTCCGCCGTCAAAGCCGTCGCGATCGCGTCCGGCGCCCCCGCTCCCGCAACGACGCTCGATCGTCCGTCCCTGTTTCCGGAACCGCGGAGCGCCACGAGCGCGGGAAAATTCCTTGCCTCGCTCTCGAACGGCGACGAGAGGTCCGCCGGGCCGTCGAGTGATCGCGATGCAGCGCCGTTGCTTTTCACGATGATTGGGCCCGCCAGTGTGGCGACTCAGTTCTGCATCGACGACGGCGGCCTTCTCGGCCACTCGACGTGCAAGCCGATCGTCGACCGCCCGAGGCACTGCGAGATCTTTACCGACGGCCAGAGCCCCGCGTGCAGGCCCGATGCCCCCGAACCGGGCACGGTCCTGCTGCTCGGCATCGGGCTGCTGGGTCTCGCTGCAGTGCGCACTCGCAGAAGGTCCTGATCACGCGCCCGGCACCCGGGCGCGAATGTCGTTCTCGATCAACGCCCGCAGTTCGGGTGTCACCTCGGGTGTCACGCCGAACCATTTCCGGAAGCCATAGCCCGCCTGGTGCAGGAGCATCCCGAGCCCGTCGACCGTGGCATGCCCGCGGGCGCGCGCCTGGGCGAGCAGATCGGTTTCGAGCGGCGCGTACACGAGGTCATGGACGACGGCGTCGGGGTTGAGCGTGTGCAGATCGATGTCGAGCAGCGGTTTCCCCAGCATGCCGAGCGAGGTGCAATTGACGAGCAGATCCGCCGTCGGCAGCAGGCGCGCGAAATCCCAGAAGCCCGCGGCGCGCACGTGCGGACCGAATTGCGCGGCGACGTCCTGCGCCCGTGCGAGCGTTCGGTTGACCAGCACCAGGTCGACGCCGCGCTCGAGCAGCGCATGCGCAACGGCGCGGGCGGCGCCGCCCGCACCGAGCACCACGGCAAACTCGCACGCCGAATCCCATCCGGGGACGCGATCGTCGAGATTGCTGAGGAAACCATGCGGATCGGAGTTGCCGCCGACGAGCTCTCCCTGCTCCATCCACAGCGTGTTGACCGCGCCGACCGCCTCGGCCACCGGCTCGCGGCGGGCGACCAGGCGAAACGCGGCCTCCTTGTGCGGCACCGTGACGTTGCCGCCGACGTAGCCGTGCGCGGTCAGATGGGTGACGAAGCTCTCGAACGCGCCGGGGGCCACGTCCTGCAGCTCGTAGGCACCCGGAATGCCCAGCGTCGCGAGCCAGTAGCCGTGAATCAGCGGCGAGCGCGAGTGGGCGACCGGGTGGCCCATCACGCAGGCGCGGGGAATCGGGGCGATGCTCATGAACGCTTTGGCGCGCGCGCGCACGGCGCCGCCACCGGACGACCGGAATGAAGCCGAATGCCGGAACCGTCGGTGGGGGCGCCGGGCGGCTCGCGGCTATTATGCCGCGGCCGCGGCTTTCCGGGCGTCGCACCCGGAAGCGGACAAGAACCCGGGACCCGCACCGCGCGCCGGCCGCGCCCGCGCGCGCGGTTTGACGCGAGCCCCTAACGCTAGCGGGTTGGGTCGCTGCGCCGGCGGGCGAGCAGCAGCAGGGCGCCGAGCGCCAGAGTCGCCAGCGGCAGCGACGAAGGCTCCGGGACCTGCTTGCGCAGGCACTCCGGCGCGGTCGCCGGGCAGCCGTTGATGACTAGATTGTCGATGCCGATCTCCGCCGGCCAATCCATGAAGGTCAGCGAGTGCGTACCCCCGGCGATATCGATCTGCCCGCTCACGCCGATCGCCTGCGGGTTGGTCGTGTGGATGTCGCCAGATGCGATCTTCGACCAGGCCATCACGTGGCCGTCGACCCACAACTCGATGTCGGGCCAGTGAGAGCCGTTTGGATCGCAGTGCGGGGAGCAGCTCGCGTCCGGGAAGATCTCCCAGTCGAACGAGAGCGAGTAGATCAGGAACGACCCGAAGTTGAGGGTGAACGCGTTGTCGTTCGGCCCATTGTTGATGATGAACGCATCCTTGGGGTTCGCGTGGTTGTGCGTCGCGTCGGAGGCGCTCGTCGCGCCGTCGGAAGTTCCAAGGGTGGGACCGACGACGTGACCGTCGCCGTTGTACGCCTTGGTGGCCTTGGCGCCTGAAACCGCGACGTTCGATCCGAATATCCCCGTCAGGTAATTGTGGATCGACGTCGAATTCGCGCCTTCCCCGAGGCTGTTGAAGTCGAACGTAAAAGCCGCCGCGCCCGCCGATGTGGATGCCGCCAAGGACAGCACGAACGCGCCGAGCGCAGCGGCGCGGGTCCATCGGGCACCGCCGGTCGGCGAGCCTTCGGCAGCATCCGTCTTGCGGCGGGAGGCTTCATGACGGCAATTCGGCGAAACCACGGTCGTCGGCAACATGCGGGCACCTCCTTGGTGTCTTTGTATGCTATTGGCATAGTCGGCACCATGCCTGTCCGTCAGCTAAGCAAGCGTTGGGCCACCATGGAAAGCTTCATTATTTCAGTTGCTTGCATAAAGCCATCGGCGACGAGCGGTCGTGCTGTAAACCCTACCGACAGGTCAATTACGGGTCGTCATGATCCTGTGGTCTGCAGAAGGGGCGAGCTGACGAAGCCTGCGGCCGCAGGGCAATGCGCGGCATCAAAGGCGTCGGCGGGCGAACCGCCTCGCCGGCGCTCGGATGCAATCGCGACGGGGGAAAGGTGCGGACGGCAGAAATGCGGGACCGACCGGGGCCGCGCCGGTCGCCCCGGGGCGCCCCGAAGGGGCTAGTGAATGAACTTCCCTTCACGCCCGATCATCGACAGGTCGACGTACTGCGAGCCGTTGTGGTTGTCCGGCGAAAAGCGGACCTGGTATCCGCCGATCTCCAGGTTGGAGATCGACTCCATCGCGGCGACGAACTTCTCGCGCGTGGGCTCCTTGCCGGCTTTGCGGAGGCCTTCGACCAGCACCTTGGCGGCGATGAAGCCTTCGAGGCTCGAGTAGTTGACGTCGACGTTGGCGCGCTTCGCGAACTCGAGGTATTCCTTGACGATCGGCACCATCGGGCTCCACGGGTAGGGCACCACTTGCGAGATCATCACGCCGCGTCCCTCGGGGCCGAGCGCTTCGGCCAGCGCCTTGCTCCCCACGAACGAGACGTTGAAGAACTGCGAGATGCTGCCCGCCGCCTTCATCTGCTTGACGAACGCCGCGATCGACGTATAGGCGGAAATCATCACCGTGGCTTCCGGTTCGGCCGCGTTGATCGTCTTCACCGCCTCGGCCACGTTGGTCGTGTTGCGCTGGACCGTGGCGAGCGCCATCGGCTGCATGTTGCGGCGTGCGAGCGCGCGCTTCACGCCTTCGAGGCCGGCCTGGCCGTAGGCGTCGTCCTGGTAGAAGACGGCGAATTTCCTGACCCCGGTCCGGGCCAGGTGATCGACGATCTTCTCGGTCTCGTCGTAATAGCTCGCGCGCACGTTGAAGATGTAACGGTTGAACGGCGCGCGTAGCAGTTCGGCGCCGGTGAAGGGCCCGACGAACGGAACGCGCGCCGCGGTGAAGATCGGCAGCGCGGCCTTGCTCGTCGGCGTGCCGACGTAGGCGAAGAGCAGGAAGACGCGATCGTCCTCGATCAGCTTCCTGGTGTTGGCGGCGGCGAGGTCCGACTCGTAGCGGTCGTCGCGCGACTTGAGCTCGATGCGGCGCCCGTTGACGCCGCCCTGCGCGTTCACGTAATCGAACCACAGCTTGGCGCCGTCGCGCATCTGGATGCCGAGCTGCGCCGCCGGGCCGGTGAACGCCGCGGACTGGCCGATCAGGATCGACGTGGGCGTGATGCCGTCCTGCGCAAAGGCGGCCGGCATCGAGGCCAGAACGGCGCCGATCGCGGCGATGAGCGGAAGGGTTCGCATCAGAAATCTCCCCAGGATGGGCACATTATGGCGCGCGGCCGCCAGCACAGATAAAAAAGTGATCCGAGTCAAGCTCTCAAGCAATCTTCGCGCCAACGTTTTGGGTTCGCCGCCACGGTTGGCGCGGGCCCGATTCATGCGCGCGGCAGAGCACAACGAACTTTTCTCCCGCGCTATCGCTCGAGCCGCGCTTTCAATCCCTCGGGACGCAGCGTGTCGTAGATTTCGAACGGCTGGTGGATCCACGGATTGTCGGCCAGGTAGTCGACGTAGAAATCGGGCCGAAACGTCGAACAGGCCTTCCACCACAGCACCGCCGTCCGGCACGAGCGGATCACCGGCCAGCGTTCGGGCAGCGCCTTGTGAACCGCGGCGAGGGTGAGGCCCGAATCGACCATGTCGTCGACCAGCAGGACGCGCTCGCCCAGCCGGGGCGAGCTCATCGTCATGTGCTCGGCGATCACGAGCTCGCCGCGGACCGTGCCGCCTTCGGCCGCATAGGAGTGGGTCGACAGGATGGCGAGCGGTCGCTCGAAGATCCGCGACAGCACGTCGCCCACCCGCATCCCGCCCCGCGCGATGCAGATGATCTGGTTGAACGCGTAGCCCGAGTCGTGAACCGCGAGGGCGAGACGCTCGACCAGGGTGTGGTACTGATCCCAGCTGACGTAGAGATTCGGCATGCGGGCTTGCGAAATCCGGTCAGGGTAACCGCTGCGACCGCATTCGCGTCGACGCCGAGGGCGGCTGGCGCCGGGACGCCGTCACTGGAACGGATGGTGGCGCACGATCGTCTCGGTCCGGTCGGCGCCGGTCGAGACCATCGCGATGCCGACGCCGGTCAGGGCCTCGATCCGCTCGAGATACGCGCGCGCGTTGGCGGGAAGGGCGCCGAACGCCCGCACGCCGACGGTGCTGTCCTTCCACCCCGGCACGGTCTCGTAGACGGGGACGCATTCGGCGACCGCGTCGGCACCGGAAGGCAACAGCGCGAGCGGCGCGCCGCGCACGGTGTAGCCGGTGCAGATCGCGATTTCGTCGAGGCCGTCGAGCACGTCGAGCTTGGTGATGCACAAGCCCGTGACGCCGTTGAGCTGGAGCGAGCGCTTGAGCGCGGGCACGTCGAGCCACCCGCAGCGGCGCGGCCGGCCCGTCACCGAGCCGAACTCGTTGCCGCGCTTCGCCAACCCCGCGCCGACCGCGTCGGTGAGCTCGGTCGGGAACGGGCCCGTGCCCACGCGCGTCGTATAGGCCTTGACGATGCCGAGCACGTAGTCGAGAAACTCCGGCCCCACGCCGGCGCCCGGCGCCGCGGCACCGGCGAGACAGTTCGACGACGTGACGTAGGGATAGGTGCCGTGATCGATGTCGAGCAGCGCGCCCTGCGCGCCTTCGAACAGCAGCGAATCGCCGCGAGCCCGGGCGGCCTGCAGCAACGCGGCGACGTCGGCGACCATCGGCTGCAGCGCCGGCGCGAGCGCGAGCGTCTCGTCGCGGGTCTTCTCGAACGGCACGGCTTCGCGTTTGAAATACCGGGTCAGCACGAAGTTGTGGTACTCGAGCAGGGCGACGAGCTTGGCGGTGAAGCGGTCGGGATAGAAAAGGTCCTGCAGCCTGATCGCGCGCCGCGCGACCTTGTCCTCGTACGCCGGGCCGATGCCGCGGCCGGTCGTGCCGATCTTCGCGTCGCCCATCGCGCCCTCGCGCGCCTGATCGAGCGCGACGTGGTAGGGCATCACCAGCGGGCAGGCCGGCGAGATCCGCAAGCGCGCGCGCACTTCGACCCTGGCGGCCTCGAGCTCGCCGATCTCCTGCAACAGGGCCGCGGGCGACAGCACGACGCCGTTGCCGATGTACACCGACACGCCGGGGTGGAGGATTCCGGACGGAATCAGCCGCAGCACCGTCTTCCTGCCGCCGATGACAAGCGTGTGGCCCGCGTTGTGGCCGCCCTGGAAGCGGACGACGCCCTGCGCGTGCTCGGTCAGCCAGTCGACGATCTTGCCCTTGCCTTCATCGCCCCACTGGGTGCCGATGACGACGACGTTCTTCCCCATGCTCCCCGACTCCACGAAGTGACTTCACGAAAAGGCGTGTCGGCTCGAAGTAACGTTCGTCGTCCCCGCGAAGGCGGGGACCCAGCGACTTTCGCCGCAAGACACTGGATTCCCGCCTTCGCGGGAATGACGGCCAGCGTGCCGCATCGACCCCTCGCGAACCGTGATCCGGATCAAACCACGCTCGCAAGCTGCCGCAGGTCGAGCGTGAAGCCCGTCGCGGGGCGCGCGCGACCGAAGGCCTTGCCGATGCCGTCGTAGCGCCCGCCGTTGCCGATCGCCGCCGGCTGGCCGGAGGTGAACACCGAGAAGATCGCGCCGTTCTGATAATGATAGCCCCGCAGATCGGCGAGATCGATGTGCAGCGTCTCCACGTGCGGCTGCGCGGAGCGCGCAAGCGCGTCCAGCGCGGCGAGCGCGTTGCTGATCGCCGGCGTGTCGGGCAGCCGCTCGCGGGCGCGGGCGAGGACTTCCTGCGCGGGCCCGTAGAGCAGCGGCAACGCATTGAGCGCGTCGCGCCACGCGGCAGGCAGCCGCGCGGTGAGCAGGGCGACGGTCGGGGCGTCCTTGGCGCGGAGCGCTGCGAAAAGCTCGGTGTCCTCGCCGTTGGCGCCGATGCCCGCGCCGGCGGCCAAGGCGCGGTAGACGCCGACATGGCCGAGATCGAGGTGCAGCGCGGGCACGCCCGCGACCGCGAGCGAGGACAGCAGCAGCCCGACGACTTCGGAGTCGCCGGCGATCCCGGGCTCGCCGAAAAGCTCGGCGCCGATCTGCACGACTTCACGCGTTTCGCCGATGCCGGCGGTCGTGCGCAGCACGCTTCCCGCGTAGCACAGGCGGGTCGTCCCCGGCTCGTTCAGCAGATGGGCGTCGATGCGCGCGACCTGGGGCGTGATGTCGGCGCGCACGCCGAGCAATCGGCCCGACAGCGGATCGACGACCTTGAACGTCTGCAGGTCGAGATCGCGCCCGGTGCCGGTCAGCAGCGAATCGAGATGCTCGACCAGCGGTGGCTGCACGAGCCGGTAGCCGCTCGCGCGGAAGTGATCGAGCAGCGCGCGCCGCAGGGCCTCGATCCGCGCGGCTTCCGCCGGCAGGAGGTCCTCGATCAGGTCGGGCAGGATCCACTTACGCATTGCGGAGCAACCAGAACGCGCAAACGCCGACGACGATCGAGACGAGCCCGATGAAGCGAAGCTGGCCGTCGGTGAGCTGGACCATGCGGCGGAAACTGTCGCGCCACACGCGCGGCGCGACGAAGGGCAACACGCCCTCGACGACGAGGACCAGCGCGAGCGCCGCCCACAGCGAATCCGCCACGCCGTCGCTCCTCCGTCCGCCCGCCCGACGTTACTTGGGCGCCTTGGCGCCTGCACCGCCCTGGTTTCTCAGGTAGCGGAAGAAATCGGAGCCGGGATCGAGCACCATCATGTCGCTCCGGCTGCGGAACGTCGCCCGGTACGCTTCGAGGCTCCGGTAGAACGCATAGAACTCGGGATTGGCGCCATACGCCTGCGCGTAGATCGCCGAGGCCTTGGCATCGCCTTCGCCCTTGAGCTTCTGTGCCTGGCGATAGGCTTCGGCAAGGATGACCTCGCGCTGGCGGTCGGCGTCGGCGCGGATCTTCTCGGATTCGGCCTGGCCGAGCGAGCGCAGCTCGTTCGCCACCCGGCGCCGCTCCGATTCCATGCGCGCATAGACGGGTCCGGACACGTCGGGCGGCAGCTCGACGCGGCGCAGGCGGACGTCGACGATCTCGACGCCGATCGTCTTGGCGTCGGCATCGGCCTTCTGCCGCGTCGTCGTCATGATCTTGTCGCGTTCGGTTGAAATCGCCTCGTGGACGGTTCGCTTGTTGAACTCCTCGGCGAGATTGGCGCGCACCGTCTGCGACAGCCGGCGCCGCGCGACCTCCTCGTCGCCCTGGACGCTGATGTAGTACTGCTTGACGTCGGTGATCCGCCAGAGGACGAAGAAGTCGACCAGGAGCGGCTTCTTCTCGGACGTCGTGATCCGGTCCGGCTCGGCGTTGTCGAGCAGCAGGATCCGCTTGTCGTAGAACTTCACGTTCTGCAGCAGCGGCACCTTGGTGTACAGCCCGGCGTTGGGCTCCGTCTCGACGATTTCGCCGAGCTGGAACTTGATCGCGTACTGGCGCTGGTCGACGGTGTAGAGCGCCTGCGACGCGACGAGCAGCACCGCGACCACGAGAGCGAGCAGGGGCATCGTGAACTTCATCGCGATTCCCGCGGATCGCGGTTGCGCAGCGCCTCGCGCGAGCGCCCCGGATCGAGCGTCAACGAGGCCTCGGGCGCGGGCGGCGTCGATTGCCTTCCCGCCGGAAGGTCCGGCCCGGGCGCCGTCGCCGCCGCAGGCGCGCTCTGCTGGAGCAGCTTGTCGAGCGGCAGGTAGAGCAGGTTGCTCCCCGCCTTCTGGTCGATCATCACCTTGCTGGTGTTGCCGAGGATCGACTGCATCATGTCGATGTAGAGGCGCTCGCGGGTGACCGCCGGCGCCTTCGCGTACTCGGTGAGGATCTGCCGAAAACGGGAAGCGTCGCCCTCGGCCTTCTGGACCACCGAAGCGAGATAGCCGTTGGCTTCCTCGAGCAGGCGCGCCGCATTGCCGCGCGCGCGGGGGACGACGTCGTTCGCATAGGCCTGGCCCTCGTTGCGGAAGCGCTCGCGGTCCTGCCCGGCCTTCACCGCGTCGTCGAACGCGGCCTGAACCTTGTCCGGCGGCTGCACGCTCTGCAGCGTCACCTTCTGCACGTAGACGCCGGTCCCGTAGCGGTCGAGCATCTCCTGCATCAGCTTCTCGGCGGACTTGGCGATCTGCTCGCGGCCCTCGTAGAGCACGAAGTCCATCTTCGCCTTGCCCACGACCTCGCCCATCGCCGTCTGCGCGATGAACTGGACGATCTGGTCGGGCTTGCGGACGTTGAACAGGTACTCTTCGGCGCTCTTGAGGTTGTACTGGACGGCGAACTGGATGTCGATGATGTTCTCGTCATCGGTCAGCATCAGCGCTTCGTTTTCGCGCCTGTTCTTCGGCGTGTTGCGGTAGCCGACCTCGACGGTGCGGACCTGCGAGAAATCGACGAGCTCCTTCTCCTCGATCGGAAACGGCAGATGCCAGCGGGCGCCCGGCTGCGTCGTCTCGGTGTATTTGCCGAAGCGCGTGACCACGCCGCGGCGGCCCTCGTCGACGATGTAGAAGCCGCTCGCGAGCCACACCACCAGGATCAGCGCGACGAGAATCCACGCCCCCGATACGGGCAGGCGCGGACGCCCGCCGCCGCCGGGCGTGGGCGGGCCCTCGTCGCCGCCGCCCTTGCGGCCGAAGATCTCGTTGATGCGGCGATTGACGTTGCGCCAGATCTCGTCGAGATCGGGCGGTCCGCTGCTGCCGCGCTTGCCCCATTGGGGATCGTTCAGCGACATGAGGGGTCTGGCTTCAGCCTGCGTGGGTCGTCGAAGGAGCGGATCGGACGGCGTCGGTGGCGCCGTGAATCAGACGTTGAGGGCGGGCGCCGGATGGACGTCTCGTTGCGCGTCGGTGGCCGGGAACCGTTCGGCGAGCGCGGTGCGGAGCCCCGAGGCGCCCGCGCCCGTGAGCGCGCTCAAACGGACGGCCCGGATTATACCAGACGGATCGCGCTCGAATCCCGGCGCGAGGTAGGTGGCGTCGATCTTGTTGTACACGCGGATTTGCGGGATCGATTCGGCGCCGATTTCGTGCAGCACCGACTCGACCGCGGCGATCTGCTCGTCGCGATTCGGGTGCGACGCGTCGATCACGTGCAGCAGCAAATCGGCGGACGCGGCTTCCGCGAGCGTGGCGCGAAACGCGGCGACCAGGTCGTGCGGGAGCTCGCGAATGAACCCGACGGTGTCGGAAAGCACGATGGCCGCCGCCTCGGGCACGGCGATCCGGCGCAAGGTCGTGTCGAGCGTGGCGAACAGCTGGTCTGCGGCATAGGCGCGCGCGCCGGTCAGTCGGTTGAAGAGCGTCGACTTGCCGGCATTGGTGTAGCCGACGAGCGCGACCGTGCGCACGGCGGCGCGACGCCGGGTGCGGCCCTGCGTCGCCCGCTGCCTCGCCACGTGCGCGAGCCGCCCGTTCAGGATCTTGACCCGGTTGCCGAGGAGCCGCCGGTCGGTCTCGAGCTGCTTTTCGCCGGGGCCGCGGAGCCCGATGCCGCCCTTCTGGCGCTCGAGGTGGGTCCAGCCGCCGACAAGCCGGGTGAGCTGGTTCTTCACCTGCGCGAGCTCGACCTGCAGCTTGCCCTCGGCGCTGCGGGCGCGGAGCGCGAAGATGTCGAGGATCAGCGCCGTGCGGTCGACGACGCGGCAGTCGAGCGCGCGCTCGAGGTTGCGCTGCTGCGCACCGGACAGCGGATGATCGAAGATGACGACCTCGGCGCCGGCGTCGACGCAGCGCGCGGCGATCTCGGCAACCTTGCCGCGTCCCGCGAAGGTCGCGGCATCGGGGCGCTGGCGGCGGCCGGTGACGCTGCCGACGACCGTTGCCCCCGCCGAGATGGTCAGCGCAGTGAGCTCCGCGAGGCGCTCGCCGGGATCGCCTTCGCCGAGGTCGAGCGCGACCAGCAGCGCGCGGTCACCGCTTGGCAGACGCTCGAACATCCGCCGTCAACGCGCGCCGGCGGCCGACGCCAAGCGGCAGCGAACCGCCGCCGCAAGACGCGCGCCCAGCAGCGCCGCCGCGCCGCCGCTGCGGCGGGCGCCGCGAGCGTGAAGGTCAGCCCGCAGGATCAAGCTTCCGCTTCGGCCCCCGGCGCATGATGCGGCATCGCCACCGCACGCGCGGGCACGACGGTCGAGATCGCATGCTTGTACACCATCTGGGTGACCGTGTTTTTGAGCAGGACGACGTACTGGTCGAACGACTCGATCTGCCCCTGCAGCTTGATGCCGTTGACGAGGTAGATCGACACCTGGACATGCTCCTTGCGCAACGTGTTCAGGAACGGGTCTTGTAGCATTTGCCCTTTGTTGCTCATCGCTGACTCCGCGGTTGTTGTTGGCCTCACCTCGCGCGGTGGGCCGCGGCAGGGTTCGGTTCGATCCGCACTCCGCAACATGGGGCTGGCGGGCGGAGGATCAATGCCGCTTCAACGCCCCTTGCGGCGGGCGGGCGCGCTGGCGTAGGGGTTCGCGCCGGTCTTGAATTGTATCCTAAGGGGGGTCCCGCGCAGTTGGAACGCCTCGGCGAAGAAACGTTCCAGATAGCGCCGGTACGTCGCCGGGACGTGGGCGAGCGCGCTGCCGTGGATCACGATCAGCGGAGGGTTGTGGCCGCCCTGATGCGCGTAGCGCAATTTGGGGCGCCCCATTCCGGCGCGCGGCGGCGGCTGGCGCTCCACGGCCTGAATCAGCGCGCGCGTGAGCTTCGGGGTCGGCAGCCGGACGAATGCAGCGGCGAACGCGGCGTCGACCGACTTCAGGAGGTCGCCCATCCCCCGTCCGTCGCGCGCCGAAATGAAATGGTGTTGCGCGAACGAGAGGAAAGCGAGCTTGCGCTCGAGGTCCCGCTTGACGTCGTCGCGCCGCGCGGCGGGAACGGCATCCCACTTGTTCACGCCGACGACGAGCGCGCGCCCGGCTTCGACGATGTAGCCCGCGAGATGGGCGTCCTGCTCGGAAATCCCCTGCTCGGCGTCGAGCAGCAGCACGACGACGTTCGCATCCTCGATCGCCTGCAGCGTCTTCACCACCGAGAACTTTTCGACGGCCTCGAACACCTTGCCGCGGCGACGCACGCCCGCCGTGTCGATGAGCGTGTAGCGGCGGCCGGCGCGCTCGAAGTCGAGATAGAGCGAATCGCGCGTCGTTCCCGGCGCGTCGAAGGCGATCACGCGTTCCTCGCCGAGCAGCGCGTTGACGAGCGTGGACTTGCCGACGTTCGGCCGACCGATGACGGCGACCTTGATTGCCCCGCCCGCCGGGGGCTCGCCTTCCGCCGCGGGTTCGGACAGCGGTACCGGCGCGAGCGAGAGGGCGAGCTCGGCCACGGCCCCGACGTTCTCGCCGTGCGCCGCCGACAGTGGATGCGGCTCGCCCAGGCCAAGCTCGTAGAATTCGGCCACCGCACGTTCCGGCGCGAGGCCTTCGGCCTTGTTGACCGCCAGCACGACGGGCTGTGCGCACCGCCGCAGCAGCTCGGCGATCGTCCGGTCCTGCGCGGTCGGCCCTTGCCGCGCGTCGACCAGGAACACGACGACGTCGGCTTCGGCGATCGCCGTGCGCGTCTGCTTCGCCATTTCGTGCAGGATGCCGTCCTTCGCGACCGGCTCGAAACCGCCGGTGTCGACGACGATGAACGAGGTGTCGCCGGCGCGGCCGCGGCCGTAATGGCGGTCGCGGGTGAGCCCCGGAAAATCGGCGACGAGCGCCGCGCGGGTGCGCGTCAGCCGATTGAACAGCGTCGACTTGCCGACGTTCGGGCGCCCGACGAGGACGAGGGTGGGGAGCATGGGAGTCGCGGCGCCGGAGCGGCAAGTCCGGGCAATCCGACCGCGAATGACGGGGTCAGCGGCGGCGCCAACGGCGATCGCTCAAGGCGCGGTCATCGCGAAGAGCGTTCCGCCTTCGGATTGCCACACCACATTGCCGCCGGAAACCGCCGCCTGCGCGGTCGGCGCCGTTCCGTCGGTGGGGGCGAATCCGACGACGTTGCCGTCGCTGCGTTCGAGCAGGTAGACGTATCCCTCGCGATCGAACACCGCGAGGTAATCCCCGACGATCTGCGGCCCTCCGACGCGGCGCTCCTTGAGCTTGTCCTGTTTCCACACCGATGCGCCGGTCACCTTGTCGAGCGCATGCACGGCGCCCGCGTCGTCGGCGACGTAGAGGTAGCGGCTGTCGGCGGCGAGGCCGGTGAGGCTCGACACGTCGCGCGTCCAGTTGAGCTGCCCGCGCAGGATCTCGAAGCACGCGACGCGACCCTGGTACGCGACGGCGCATACCTGCCGCTCCTCGACCAGCGGCAGCGACGTCACGTCCGCGATGCGCTCGAGCTCGGTGGCGCCCTTGGGGGTCGCGACGTTGCCTTCCCAGCCGACATTGCCGGTCGCGAGATCCATCGCGAGCAGTTTGCCGCCTGCGGTGCCCGACAGAAGCCCGCCCCGGCTGATCACGCCGCCGGCGTAATTGCGCACCGTGAGCGGAGGGTTCGTCCGCTGATAGACCCATTTCGTCTTGCCGTCGACGGCCGACAGGCCGTAGATGTGCCCGTCGCCGGCCCACACGACGACGGTCTCCTCGCCGATTTTCGGCGGCCCGATGACCTCGCTGCTGACCCGGGCCGTCCAGCGCGGCTTGCCGTCGGTGTCGAAAGCGAGCACGTCGCCCTTGTCCGTGCCGACGGCGACCAGCGTCGCGTCCGCGCCCACGCCGGCCGAGAGCCTCTTGCCGGCGTCGATCCGCCAGACGGTTGCGCCGGTCGCGGGGTCGAGGCGCGCGAGGGTGCCGTTCGCCGCCGCCGCGTAGATCGCGACCGGCGTAACAGCGGGGGCGAGGCCGGGTGCGGCGCTGCCGATTTCCGTCCTCCACACGATCTGCGGCGTCGCGCTCGCCTTGATCTCCGGCAACGGTCCCAGCTTTTTCGAGCTGCTGCCGAAAAGCGACGCGAGCCAGCTGAAGTTGGGCGGCGGAATCTGCATCCAGGAAGGCCAGGTCGAGCAGCCGGACAGGACCAGCACGGCACCGATCGCGGCGGCCAGCGCCGCGCCGCGCGGCGCATCGCGGCGACGGCGCGGGACAAGCGCGGGGCGGCGGTTCATTTCGACGGCGCCGGCGCGCTTGGCGGCGCCGTCGCGGGCGGCGGCGCGGCCGCGGGGGCCGTCGGCGGCGCCGGCGCCATCAGCGGCGCCGGTGCGCCGCCCGGCATCGCCGCGTTCGCGCTGCCTCCGGTGCTCGCAAGCGGTCCGCCCGCCGCGTCGAGCTTGGTCTCCACATACGCGTGATAGGGCGAATTGGGATCGAGCTTGGTGAGCGCCGTCTGGTACGCGAGGCGCGCCTCGTCGTTGCGGCCGGCGGCCATCAGGATGTCGCCGCGCAGGTCGGCATACACGGCAGCGAACGGCTCGTCGTGCTTCGCATCAAGCGTGCGCAGCGCGTCGTCGTACTGCTTTTCGTCGAGCTGCACTTCGGCAAGCCGCAATCTCGCGATCTCCTTCAGCCCTTCCTCGCTGCTGCGGTCGATCACGAACATGAGCTGCGCTTTGGCGCCCGCCTTGTCGCCGCTGTCGAACAGGGTCTTCGCGACCAGCAATGCCGCGCGCGCGGCATAACCGGTGCTGCCGAACTTTTCGTTCAACTGCGCGATGGCCTCCTTCGCCTTGGCGACGTCGTTGGCCTTCACCGCGGCGCCGACGGCGTTGTACAAGACCGATGCCTGCTCGGCCTGGTTCGCCTGCCACCAGCGCCAGCCCTGGACGCCGATGATGCCAGCCGCGATGGCGACGATCACGCCCGTGACGAGGTTCCCCCACTGCTTCCACCACGCCTTGAGGTCGTCGAGTTGTTCCTGTTCTTCAAGATCGTAGACAGCCATCGGTCTTCCCTCTGGAATGGTCGGCGCCGCGCTCTCGCGGCCCCGGTCAATGCCGCGCGACGAGCGCCTGCGCGAGCTCCGCGACGGGCACCGCGACCTGATCGCCGCCGCCGCGCAGCGGCTTCATGCTGACGGAGCCGGCCGCCACTTCGTCGTCGCCGATGATGAGCGCGTAGGCGGCGCCGCTCGCGTCGGCTTTTTTCATCTGCGACTTGAAGCTGCCGCCGCCGGCGTTGACGACGATCGCGCGCCCCGCATCGCGCAACGTTTCGGAGACGCGCCAGGCGAGCTTGGCCCCGGCCTCGCCCGCATGGACGACGTAGGCGTCGGGAACGACGGCGCTGCCGACGCGTGCCTCCTGCAGAAGCAGGATCATCCGCTCGATCCCCAGCGCGAAGCCGCAGGCGGGAGTGGGTTTTCCCCCGAGCTGCAGGAACAGGCCGTCGTAGCGGCCCCCGCCGGCGACGGTGCCCTGCGCCCCGAGGCGATCAGTGACGAATTCGAAGACGGTGCGATTGTAATAGTCGAGACCGCGGACGAGGCGCGCGTCGATTTCGAACGGCACGTCGGCGTCGTCGAGCAGCGCCTTCAGCGCGTCGAAATGCGCGAGCGACTGGTCGGCGATGAACTCGATCATCTTGGGGGCACCGGCGATGATCTCGTCGAGCGCCGGATTCTTGCTGTCGAGGATGCGCAGCGGATTGGTCGCGAGCCGCCGTTTCGAATCGGCATCGAGCGCCGCGTGACGGCTCTCGAAATAGCGTAGAAGCGCGTTGCGATGCGCGAGCCGCTCGGGCGGATCGCCGATCGAGTTGAGCTTGAGGGTGATCCCTTCGGCGAGCCCGAGCCTGCGCCACAGCCGCGCGAGCAGCACGATCTGCTCGGCGTCGACGTCGGGGCCGGGGAAGCCCAGCGCCTCGAGGTCGAACTGGTGGAACTGCCGGTAGCGGCCCTTCTGCGGGCGTTCGTGGCGGAACATCGGTCCCGCCATCCAGACGCGCTGCGGCCGCTCGTAGGTGAGATTGTGCTCGATCGCGGCGCGCACGATCCCCGCGGTCGCCTCGGGACGCAGCGTCAGGCTCTCGCCGTTCAGCCGGTCCTCGAACGTGTACATCTCCTTCTCCACGACGTCGGTAACCTCGCCGATCGCGCGCACGAAGAGCGGCGTCGGCTCGACGACCGGGACGCGGAGGTTGCGATAGCCGTACTGGCGGAAGACGTCGCGGACCGTGTCCTCGAGGAACTCCCAGAGGGTGGCCTCGTCGGGAAGCACGTCGTTCATCCCGCGGACGGCCTGCAGGGGCGCCGGCATGGCCTAGCCGACGGCCTTGACGACGAGCGTCCGATGCGCGGGCGAGAGGTGCGCGGCCCGGGGCTCGCCGCCGTACGTGGCGCGCACGTAGTCCTCGACGAGCTGCTGGAACTCCTCGGCGATGCGCTCACCCTTCAGCGTCACCGTCTTTTCGCCGTCGACGTAGACCGGCGCGACGGGTGTCTCGCCGGTGCCGGGTAGCGAGATGCCGATGTTGGCGAGCTTCGATTCCCCGGGACCGTTGACCACGCACCCCATCACCGCGACTTCCATCGTCTCGACACCCGGATAGCGCGCGCGCCACCGCGGCATCTGCGCGCGCAGGTAGGTCTGGATCTTCTCGGCCAACTCCTGGAACGTCGTGCTCGTCGTGCGACCGCAGCCGGGGCACGCGGTGACGAGCGGAGCGAAGGAGCGCAGTCCCATCGTCTGCAGGAGCTCCTGCGCGACGAGCACTTCGCGCGTGCGGTCGCCGCCGGGCTCCGGCGTCAGCGACACGCGGATCGTGTCGCCGATTCCCTGCTGCAGGAGCACCGCCATCGCCGCGGCCGACGCGACGATCCCCTTGCTGCCCATCCCCGCTTCGGTGAGGCCGAGGTGCAGCGGATAATCGCACCGCGAAGACAGCTCGCGATAGACGGCGATCAGGTCCTGCACCGCGGAGACCTTGCACGACAGGATGATCCGGTCGCCGGGGAGTCCCAGCTCCTCGGCGCGCCGCGCGCTGTCGACGGCCGACGCGACCAGCGCCTCGCGCATCACGGCATCGGCGCTCAGCGGCTCCGCGCGCGCGCCATTGTCGTCCATCATCCGGGCGAGCAGGTCGGCGTCGAGGCTTCCCCAGTTGACGCCGATGCGCACCGGCTTTCCGTATTCGATCGCCTTTTCGATCATTACCGCGAACTGCGGATCGCGCTTGCTGCCCTTGCCGACGTTGCCGGGATTGATCCGGTATTTCGCGAGCGAGCGCGCACAGTCCGGAAATCCGGTCAGCAGCTTGTGGCCGTTGAAATGGAAATCGCCGATGAGGGGCACCCGGCAGCCGGCGGCATCGAGCTGCTCGCGGATGGCGGGCACCGCCGCTGCCGCGCCGGCCGTGTTGACGGTGATGCGCACCAGCTCGGACCCCGCCTCGGCCAGCGCCCTCGCCTGCGCGACCGTCGCGGCGACGTCGGCGGTGTCGGTGTTGGTCATCGATTGCACGACGATCGGCGCGCCGCCGCCGATCCGGATGCCGGCCACGTCGACCTGCCGCGTGCGATGGCGCAGGACCTGGGTGGGCGCCCCCACGCTTGCCGATTCGTTCATTTCAGCCTCGCCTGCGTCATTGCAGCGTCAGCCGCGCGACGTTCTGCCGGGTGTAGGGGCCGAGATCGATCTGCTGCCCCTTCCACGTCAGCTTCACCTCGGCGGCGTTGCCGATCACGAGCTCGAGCGGCGGCGCTCCGGCAATCGTCTGCGTCGTGCCGCCGGGATTCATCCGGGACAGCAGCACCGCTCCGTTGCGGTCCTTGACCTCGGTCCACGAGTAGTCGCCGAAGGTAAGGACGAGCGGCGCGTTCGCAGGGGCTGCTGCGCCGGCTGCGGACGGCTTCACGGCGGTCGTCGGCGCACCGGCAGCCGGCGTGCTGGTAAGACCCGAAATGCTTGCCGGCTCGCTCGCCAAAGGCGGCGCTCCGGCGGGCGCGTCCGCGGTGGTCGACGCCGGCGGAGCGGCGGTCACCGGGTTGGACAGCGGCGTGCCGGGGATTTCCGCCACCGGTGCGGGTGCGTTCGCGGCGTCTGGCGCGGGCGGGGTTTCGCCGGCCGTCGTACTGCGTCGCGTATCGGCGGGCGGATTCATCTGCTCGTGGGCGATCGTCGCCGCGATGATCGCGACCAGCGTCACGGGGATCGCCCACCGCGTCCAACTCGGCTTGCCATTCCCGGCCGTGGGCAGTTCGCCGATCGAGGGTGCCGTGGGCTGCAGCGCGGGTGACTCGAGCGCCGGTGCCGCGGCTGCGGCGGGCAGCGCGCCGAGCACCGGCTCCGGATCGAGGCGGACGAGGCGCGCGTAGTTGCGCACGAAGCCGCGCACGAACGTCCGGCCGGGCAGGTGCGTGAAGTCGCTCTCCTCGATCGCCTTCACCTGCCGCGGCGCCAGCTTCAACTGCTGCGCGACGGCGTCGACGGTGAGCCCGGCGGATTCACGTGCCGCACGGAGCAGCGCGCCGGCGGTTGCGGGCACCTCGGGCTGACCGACGCCTTGGTTGATGTCGAACTCGGTCACTCGCGCCCTCCGCACGGCCCGCGAGCTTCGAGGTGCCCGGTGGTCGGGCGCTGCTCAATCGCGCGGCGACGCGCCCTTCGGGTCTTGGCTTCGCCCGCCACCGTCATTCGCAGCTTCCCGTGGCGATCGCCTTGGTCTCGGCCGAATCGGGGTAGCGGTTGCGCAACTGCGAAACGTACGAGAGCTCGCCCTGCCGGTCGGAGAGCTTGCGCTCGACGCACATCCCGAGATAGAGCGCAGCCGCCGTCGGGTTTGCCTGTTGCACCGCGGCCCGCATCCAGCCCCGGGCTTCGGTGTACTTCGACGCTTTGTAAGCGAGAAGCGCAAGGCCGTACGAGGCGGTCGGGTTATTCGGGGACACGGCAAGCGCGCGCTTGAAATAGATCTCGGCATTCGCGACGTCGCCGAACGACGCGCTGCACCGGCCGGCGTTGATCAGCGCGATTTCCGGCGTCTTGTAGAGCGGATTGCGGATCGCGGCCTCGAACTCCGGGATCGCCTCGCGGGGATGGCCCGTCGTGCAGAGATACCAGCCCCAGTTGTGCCGAATCTCGGAATCCTGCGGCGCGAGCTGCAGTGCGCGCTGGAAATTCTGCTCGGCCTTCGCATTCTCGCCCAGCATCGTGTAGACGAGACCGAAGATGTTGTAGGTGGCTGCCAAATTCGGGTCGAGCTTCAGCGCCTCGTTCAGTTCGTCGATCGCGACGTTCATCTGGCCGCGCTCGTAGTAGCCGGCCCCAAGCTCGGTGTGGATCCGCGCCCTTTCCGCGAGGCTCACCTCCGCGGGCTTCGCCGGCGGCTGGACGTCAGGGGACGTGGGTTCCTTGCTCCTGGGCGCAGACGAGCACGCGACGAGCAGCGCAATCATGCAACAGGAGCAAGCGGTGCGGAGGAGCGATGGGATCATGGTGCTTTCGGAGCGGCCGTCACGACGTCGTTGAAGTTGCCGCGTGGATGCGGGTCACGTGGCGCTTGGTCCGATCCTGCACCCGGCCGGCGAGCTGTCCGCACGCGGCGTCGATGTCCTCGCCGCGCGTCCTGCGGATGGTCGTCACCAGACCCCCGTCGAGCAGCGTCTTCTGGAAGCCGAGGATCCGCGCGCGCGGACTCGTCGCGAACGTCGCGCCCGGGAACGGATTCCACGGGATCAGGTTGAACTTGCACGGCAGATCGCCGACGAGACGGGCGAGCGCGCGGGCCTGGGCGGCCGAGTCGTTCACGCCGTCCAGCATCACGTATTCGAACGTCACGAAGTCGCGCGGCGCACGCTCGAGATAGCGCCTGCACGCGGCAAGCAGCTCGGACAGCGGATACTTGCGGTTGATCGGCACGAGCTCGTTGCGCAGCGCATCGTCGGGCGCGTGGAGCGAGACGGCGAGCGCGACCGGGCACGCGAGCGCGAGGCGATCGATCGCCGGCACGATGCCCGACGTCGACACCGTGACGCGCCGTCGCGACAGCCCATACGCGTTGTCGTCGATGAACACGTTGAGGGCGGTGACGACGTGATCGAAGTTCGCGAGCGGCTCGCCCATCCCCATCATCACGACGTTGGTGATGGGCGCGCGGCCCTGCGCGCTCACGCCATCGGCCAGGAGCGCGCGGTTCGCGTGCCACAACTGGCCGACAATCTCGCCCGTGGTCAGATTGCGGTTGAACCCCTGCTTGCCGGTCGAGCAGAACGCGCAGTCGAGCGCGCAGCCCGCCTGCGACGAAATGCAAAGCGTGCCGCGATCGTCCTCGGGGATGTACACCATCTCGATCGCGTTGCTGCCCCCGACGTCGAGCAGCCACTTGCGGGTGCCGTCTGCGGCCGTAGCGTCGCTGACAACGGCCGGGCCGCGGACCTCGGCAGTCGCGGCGAGCCTTTCGCGCAGCGGCTTCGCCAGATCGGTCATCGAACCGATGTCGCCGGCGAGACGCCGGTGGACCCAGTGCGCGACCTGTTTCGCCCGGAACGGCTTCTCGCCGAGTTCGGCGAACAGCGTCGCCAGGCCGGCGGCATCGAAGTCGAGAAGGTTGGTCTTGGCCACGTTCGCGAAACTTCTCTCAACGGCTGTAGATCGCCAGCGCCGGGAAGAAATACGCGACCTCGACGCTCGCGGTGTCGGGGCCATCCGAGCCGTGCACGGCATTGGCGTCGATCGAGGCGGCGAAATCGGCGCGGATCGTCCCGGCCGCCGCTTTCTTCGGGTCCGTCGCGCCCATCAGGTCGCGGTTCTTCGCAATCGCGTTTTCGCCTTCGAGCACCTGGATCATCACCGGGCCCGACGACATGAACTCGACGAGATCGCGAAAGAACGGCCGCTCGCGGTGAACCGCGTAAAACCCCTCGGCCTCGGCCCGCGACAGGCGGCGCATCTGCGCGGCGACGATCCGCAAGCCGTTGCTCTCGAAGCGCGAGTAGATCTTTCCGATGACATTCCTGGCCACGGCGTCGGGCTTGACGATCGAAAGCGTGCGTTCAACGGCCATGCCGGGCTCCGACGAAATAAATGCAGATAAACTCTAAATTGTAGCAGATCGGGATTCGCATCGGCCGAGGGCTGCGCCGCATTCTTTCGCGGCGGCGCGGCCGGTTCCGGCGCGCGCGGAGCGTCGCCGACGATGATGGGCAGCCACCCCCGGATCGCGTGATGGAGCGCCAGCGCGCTCCCCCTGGCCGGAGCGTCGATCCGGGTCAGAACAGGAGGTTCGGAATGACCAGCGACAGCTGCGGCACGTAGGTGACGATGACGAGGAAGACAAGCAGCACCCCCAGCCAGGGCAGGGCCGCGCGCACGACTTCCACGATCGACATGTTGGTGATCCCGGAGGTCACGAAGAGGTTGAGGCCCACGGGCGGCGTCACCATCCCGATCTCGAGATTGACCACCATGATGATGCCCAGGTGCACCGGGTCGATTCCAAGCTCGGTTGCGATCGGGAAGAGGATCGGCGCGAGGATCAGGATGATTCCGGTCGGCTCCATGAAGTTGCCGGCGATCAGCAGCAGGATGTTCACCACGACCAGGAACTGCCACGGCGCCATCCCCATCGCCACGATCTGTTCGGTGATCGCCTGCGGGATGCGCTCGGTGGTGAGGACGTGGGCGAAGAGAAGCGCGTTGGCGACGATGAACATCAGCATCACCGTCACCTTCGCCGCGTCGACCAGCACCATCGGCACATGCCTCATGCCGATGTCGCGGTAGACGAATACCGCGATGACGAATGCGTACACCGCAGCGACGGCGGCCGCCTCGGTGGGCGTGAAGATCCCGCCGTAGATGCCGCCGAGGATGATGACGAGCAACAGCAGCCCCCATATCGACTTGCGCCCGGCGTCGAGCACTTCGCGAACGGAGGCCCTGGGCTGCAGCGGGATGTCGAGAGCACGCGCCCGGAAGTAGATCGCGACCATCAGCATGAGGCCAAGCACGATGCCGGGAAGAATGCCCGCCATGAACAGCTTGCCCACCGAGGTCTCGGTCGCCGCCGCATAGACGACCATCACGATCGAGGGCGGGATCAGGATCCCCAGGGTCCCTGCGTTACAGATCACGCCTGCCGCAAATTCTTTGGTGTAGCCCGTCCGCACCATGCCCGCGATGACGATCGATCCCACCGCCACCACGGTCGCCGGCGAGGACCCCGATACCGCCGCGAACAGCATGCACGCGAGCACCGAGGCCATCGCGAGGCCGCCGCGCAGATGTCCAATGCTGGCGTTGGCGAAGTGAACCATTCGCTTCGCCACGCCGCCGGTGGTCATGAACGCGCCGGAAAGGATGAAGAACGGGATCGCGAGCAGCGTGAAATGCTCGGACGTTTCGAACAGCTTCAGGGCCAGCGACGCCAGCGAATCCTGGCCGAAGAACAGGATGGTGAGCAGCGACGACAGGCCGAGCGCGATCGCGATCGGCATGCCGAGCAGCATGAACGCGAACAGCAGGACGAACAGCGCAAGCGTGGTCACGAACGCTCTCCGTCCTCGCCCAGATGTTCGTCCGTCTTGAGCTTGAGGGCTTCGGCCGCCTCATCGGCGAGATGCAGGCCCCGCTCGCGTCCGGTGACGACCCGATAGAAAAGCTCCGTGAAGCGGATGATGAGCAGGGCAAAGCCGAACGGCAGCACCAGGCGCGGGATCCACTGCTCGATCGGCAGGTCCTGCGCCATGATGCCGACGTCGTACATCTTCTTGACGTAGACCGAGCCGCCGATGAGCCCGATGACCGAATACACGATGCAGCAGAATGCGGCCAGCGCCCCGACTACGCGGGCCGGCCCCGGCTTCAGCGACTTGACGAGCGCGTCGACCCCGATGTGGGAGCCGACGCGCACCCCGTACGCCATGCCCAGGAAGATGAGCCACGCAAACAGGTACGTGACGAGCTCGAGGGCCCAGACGAAGCTGTAGTTGAAAATGTACCGGGCGACCACCTGCGTGAAGGTGACGCTCGTCATCACCGCGAGGATGGCCGCGATGAACCACTCCTCCAGCGTGCCCAGCCACCGGAGCCGCATGGCGCCTCCCTACGCCCGGCGGGCGGTCAACTCCCGTTCGACTTGTCGGCGGCCTCGATCACATCCTTGCCGATCTCGCCTTCGAACCTCTTCCACACTGGGTGCATGGCCTTTTTCCAGGCGGCGATGTCGTCCTTCGACAACTCCTGGATCTTGGCCTTGCCGGCGTCGGCGATCTTCTTGCGGTCCTGCTCGTTCAGATCGCCGGCGAGCTTGTTGGCGTAAGCCGTCGCTTCCTTCATGGCTTCCTGCAGTCCCTTGCGCACGTCCGGCGGGAGACCGTCCCACCATTTCGCGTTGGTGATCACCATGTAGTCGATCACGCCGTGGTTGGTCACCGCGATCGTCTTCTGCACCTCGTAGAACTTCTGGGAGTAGATGTTGGACCAGGTGTTCTCCTGCCCATCGACCACGCCCGTCTGCAGCGCCTGGTAGACCTCGCTGAACGCCATCTTCTGCGGGTTCGCCCCGACGGCGCGGAATTGCGCCTCGAGCACGTCCGACGCCTGGATGCGGAACTTCAACCCCTTGACGTCCTCGGGACGCTTCAGCTCATCCTTGTCGTCGGAGAGCTGCTTCATGCCGTTGTGCCAGTAGCCGAGGCCCTTGATGCCCTTGCCGGTCATGGAGTTGAGAAGCTTCTGGCCCACCGGGCCATCCTGGAACCGGTCGACCGCCTCGATGTTGTCGAACATGAACGGAAGGTCGAACACCTGGAGCTGCTTGGTGTAGCGATCGAACTTCGACAGCGACGGGGCGATGATCTGCACGTCACCCAGGAGCAGCGCCTCGAGCTCCTTCGCGTCACCGAAGAGCTGCGAGCTCGGGAACACTTGAACCTGCACCTTGCCCGGCAATTTCTTCTCCGCGAGCTCCTTGAACTTGAGCGCGCCCTGACCCTTGGGCGTGTTTTCGGCGACGACGTGGCTGAACTTGATGACGATCGGCTGCTGCGCCGACGCGATGCCGGCCACCGCAAATGTCGCCGCAGCGGCGACGGCGAGTGCGAAACGTAGCTTCATTTGACCCCTCCTCGACACGTTATCCGCGCGAACACGGCGCCGTTTCCGGGACTCTCGCACCGTGGGTACGCCCTTCGCGATTGCGGCAGATTAGGCCCGCAACCGCCCTTCCTGTCAATCGATTGCCCTCCCGCGCGAAGCCCCTTTGCGTGCGCCGCGGACGCGGGCGCGGGCGCGGACGAGAGCGGCCCGTGGACTGCCCTGCTGTCGTCGCGAAGAAGGGTTCGGGTGAGCCTACCTGCGGCGGGAGCGCCGCCTGTTGATTGGCATCAAGCTTTCCGGACGCGGCGATGGGCGTCGCGGCGTGGCCTACAGGGCTTCTGCGCCCGGCAGTGGAGGGCGCAGCGCACTCCGGCGGGGATGCCAGCGCACTTCGTAGCCCGGCGAACCAGCGGCGGCGGCGAATGCGACGTCGACGCCGATGCCGGGGACCGCGGCGAGCGTGTCGCCGCACCAGACGAGCGGCAGCGTGTCGCGTTGCCAGTGGGGAACGCCTGCGCTTTGCAGCAGCCGCTTCAACGCCTGGCGGGGGCGGCCGCTCGCGAGGCGAATTCGCTCGCCGCCGGCGCGCGGCCGGACGACCGTCGATCCTTGTGCCAGCACCGTGGCCGCGAGTCCCGTTCCCGGGGTCGGCGCAAATTCGAGAATCCCGTGCGGCAGCGCGAGATCGGCTTCGCCACGCCAAGGCAGCGCGAACGACGGAATCGACGGCGCGTGAACGACGATGCGGCCGCGGTGGAATCCGAGCTCGACCCCGTCGTGCGCGAGTCGCACCCGGGCGTCGGCGGAGGCGCGAGCGAGCTGATCCTGCATCGCGGCGAGCCGTGCCGCAGAGGGCGCGCGCAAACCGTGCCGGTGGAGGAACCAGCGCAGCAGATTCCGCGCGCGATGCGGCGCGCTCGCGGCCAATGCCGAAAAGGCGTGCCGGTCGAGCGTTTCGCCGGCCGCGCCCGCGGTGACCAGGAGAGCGCCGGCGTCCTGCGCCGCGAGCTCGTCGGCGAGCCGCGCCGCCTCCGCCTGGTGGGCGGCCGCGCGCACGAGGGTTGCCGGATAGCCGGGAAAGGCGCTCGCAAGGCGTGGCGCAATCTGGTGCCGGAGAAAGTTGCGGCGAAGCGCGAGGTCGGCATTCGACTCGTCGTCGATCCACGCGATGCCGTGTGCTTTCGCGTACGCCTCGAGCGCCGCGCCCGGAAGCGCGACAAAGGGACGCAGCAGTGCCGGCCCCGCGCGCCGCGCGTGCAGCACCGGCATCGCGGCAAGACCGGGCGGCCCCGCGCCGCGCAGGAGTTGCAGCAACAGCGTCTCCGCCTGGTCGTCGCCGTGATGCGCGAGCGCGACGAAATCCGCCTCGAGCGCTTCGAACGCGCGATAACGCGCGTCGCGCGCCGCCGCTTCGGGCCCCCCCGGTCCTGCCCGCTCCACGACGACCTTGCGCACGGTCAGCGGCACGCGCCGCTTTCGGCATTCGCCGGCGCAGAATTCCGCCCACGCGCCGGCATTCCGGGACAGCCCATGATCGACGTGGACGGCGGCAAGGGCGACGCCGTTCGCGGGCGCGATTTCCGAGAGCGCGTCGAGCAGCACCATCGAATCTCGGCCGCCCGAGAGGGCAACGGCGACGCGCGGTGGCGCGATCGCCGAACGGGCGTTGCGCGCGGCGGACGCTGCGCAGGCCGCGAGCGCGGCGGCAGCGGCTAAGAGCACCGGATCGGTGGCGGAGCGGCGCATCTGTCCGGAAGCCGGGAGCTTGTCGCTTTCAGGGTCGCGGGCGCGACGCCGGCAGCTCGGGGGCGGTGCAGGTTCCGAAGCGCGAACAAACACCGGGAGGATGGCGGGCGAGACCGCAGCAATCCACCCGGATCGCGCCGCCCCTTCGGGTCCTTCGGGTTGCTGCCCAACGCATGCGTGACGGCAAGCCCGACCGGGTCCTACCCGGCAGGAATCTCCTTGAACTTGCCATAAGAGAGGACCTTGTCCTCGCGCGTGTCGAGCAGCGTTTCGAGCGGCTGTTCCTGCGCCTGGCGCAGCGCTTCGGTCAACGCCCTCTTCAGCGTGACCATCATCGCCGCATGATCCCGGTGCGCGCCGCCGAGCGGCTCGCTGACGACCTTGTCGACCAACCCCAGCTGCTTCAGGCGCGGCGCCGTGATGCCGAGCGTTTCCGCGGCTTCCGCTGCGAAGTCCGCCGACTTCCACAGAATCGACGCGCAGCCTTCGGGCGAGATCACCGAGTAGGTCGCGTACTGAAGCATCAGCGTGACGTCGCCGATGGCGATGGCGAGCGCTCCGCCGGAGCCGCCTTCGCCGATCACCGTGACGGCGATCGGCACGCGCAAGCCGGCCATCTCGTAGAGGTTGCGGCCGATCGCTTCGGATTGGCCGCGCTCCTCGGCGCCGATGCCCGGGTACGCGCCCGGCGTGTCGACGAAGGTGAACAGGGGAAGGCCGAACTTCTCGGCGAGCTTCATCAGCCGCAGCGCCTTGCGATAACCCTCGGGCCGGGGCATCCCGAAGTTGCGGTAGATCTTCTCCTTGGTGTCGCGCCCTTTCTGATGGCCGATCAGCATGCACGGCTGGCCGTTGAAGCGAGCGAGTCCGCCGACGATGGCCGGGTCGTCGGCGTACGTGCGATCGCCGTGCAGCTCGCGAAAACCGCTGAAGAGCCCATTGACGTAATCGAGGGTGTACGGCCGCTGCGGATGACGCGCAACCTGCGCGATCTGCCACGCGGTGAGCTTGCCGTAAATGTCTCGGGTGAGCTGCTGGCTCTTTTTTTGCAGCCGGTTGATCTCGTCGGAGATGTCGACGGCGGAGTCCTCGTGGACGTAGCGGAGCTCGTCGATCCTGGCCTGCAAATCGGCGATCGGCTGCTCGAAATCGAGGAAGGTCTGCTTCATGGACCGCGGCAGCCGGTCGGCCTGGGTGTCGCGCCCGCGACGGCGGCGAGTCGGGCGCAATTGAACGGCCGCGGCCGAAGGCGTACCGGCAGCAGGGCGAGGGCGCACAGCGCAGAGAGTCGCCCGACTCGCCGCGTCCCGCCGGGTGGGTGCCAAAAAGCGCGGCGGTGCCGGGGCAAGGGCTGCGAACATTCCCGATATTCGCTGCGCCTCCCGCCTGGCATCCATCGCTCTTTGGCCCCGCAATGCATCCGTGAGAGTGAGCCCGGCAGGCTCCTGAACCGAACCGTCCCATCATAGCAAACGGACCCGCGGGTCCCCTCGGACGGAATCGAGCGCCTCGCACTTCGCGCCCGCCCGCTCGGCGGTCACGGCCCCGGCGTAATCGTCGGCGTGAGGGCGGCCGCCGCCGCGTGCCCGCGCGCCGCGCGCCAGGCGGCAAACGCTTCGTTGCCGATCACGGCGGTGAGCACGATGACGGCGCCCACCAGCGTGGCGTCGTCCGGGCGCTCGGCCATGAGCGCCCAGACCCAAAGCGGGCCGAGGATCGGCTCGAGCAGTGCGAGGAGCCCGAGTTCCGTCGCCTTGAGCTCGCGCGACGCGGCTGTGGCGAGCAAGCAGCCGGTGCCCAGCTGGACACAGCCCATCAGCGCCAGAATCGCGATGTCGCGCCCGCCGGCGGCGAAAGGCGGCGACAGCGCGAAGGCGAGCGCGAGCGAGGCCAGACCGGCGATCAGCACCTGTGGCAGCATGTCGATCTTCGCGTGGTACAGGCGCAACACGATCACCTGTCCGGCGAAGCAACACGACACGCCGAGCGCCATCAGATTGCCCGCGAGGCGACCGGCGTCGAGCGAGTCGGCGAACATCACGACGATGCCGGCGAACGCGACGCCGATCGCCGTCCAGGTCCGCGCCGGAACACTCTCTCTCAGCACCAGGCGGCCGGCGAGCGCGGCGAGAAACGGCGACACGCTCATCAGCACGAAGGTATTGGCGACCGTCGTTCGCGTCAGCGAGCCGATGAAAAAGAAGAAAGTTCCGGCGAGGAGGAGACCCGCCAGAAGACCCGGGCGCCCGACGGCGACGACGGCTGTTGCCATCCGCCGGCCGTGGATGACGAAAAGCACTCCGGCGACGAACGCCGCCATGAAAAGCGAGCGCCAGAACACGATTTCCCACGCATTCGCGATCGACAGCGCGCGAACGAGGAGGCCGCCCGACGACCAGCAGACTGCGGCCACGATCATGAACACGATCGCCCGGCGATGGCGGGCCGCGGAGGTCAAGGCGGAAGGGAAGGACCGATGGCCAACGAAAACGCCGGCGCGGCCGGCGTCGGTCTCGGCGCGGTGCCGGCAGAATGACGGTGCGGCGGCCACGCCGCGCCGCAAGGCGAACGCGCGTGCGCGGCGATGGTCACGTCGTTTCGCGGAGCATGTCGACGTGCGCGATCCCGTCTTCGTCGTACGGCGCCGAGACGGTGCGGAACGCGAGGGTCGTATAGAACGCCTCCAGCCGTTGCTGAGCGGCGATGCGCAGGGCCCGGCCGGGCCAGACGGCGCCAGCGCGCGCGAGGCCCTCGAGCATCACCACGCGGCCCAGGCCGATGCCCCGGTAGGGCGGGACCGTGAGGACGCGACCGATCGAAGGCTCGGCGTACTTGCGTCCGGCGTCGATAACTCGCAGGTACGCCGCAAGCTGCGACGATCCGGGCTCCGTGGTCCAGCCCAGCAAGTGCCACGCGAAAGCATCGTTTCCGTCGGCGTCCTGGAATGCGCAATGCTGCTCGACGGCGAACACTTGTTGCCGCGCGGCGAGCACTGCGTAGAGTTCGAGCGAGGACAGCCCGGGCAGCCGCGCCCACTGCCAGCGGAGCGCGACAGGCTTGCCGTTCGCTGCCGGTGCGGCCCGCGTGGCAACGGGTGAGGCGGTCATGGCGCCGAACATAGCGCAGCCCGCCGCCGGCGTCGAGCGCGTCAGGGGGAGAGATCTCCAGCGGACGAGCACCCCATGGCGCTGGCGATCAGCCCAAAATCGTCGGCGGGAACGCGGACGAGGCCGAAGCGGAACGCGCCACCCCAATGGGTCTTGCTCCGAATGAAGGACAGGCGCTCGATCAACGGTTTGACCGGCGTGGCCCGCGCCGGCAGGCAGTGGACGTCGAGTCGAAAGGGGCGGGTGCCGTCGGGACCTTGCGCGGCCTGGTAGACGATACCCGTTCGGATGGGGCCGATCGCCGTGAACGCTTGCAGGGATTCGCCGGCGGGGTAGCTCGACCGCGGCGAATAGACGGCAAAGCCGTCGCCGGCGCGCATGCGTTCGAGCGGGCCGGCCTTGCCGTGACTCAACTCGATGTAGCCGCCGGCGACGGCGAGGTCGACATGGTCCTTCGAAACGACGCCGATCCAGAACTCGCGCTGATTCACGTCGTGGGTGCTCCGTGTTTGCGGCGGCACCGCTGCGGTCGCATTGCGGATCAGACGCCGCGCGTACGCAACTCCGGCGGATCCGTGACTTCGATTCGCTGGGCGACGCGCTGGTGGACGCTCGTCGCGCAGCGCGCCGCGCCGACGCCACGGCGCAGCAATTCTGCGCACAGCGTGCCGGCCGCCGCGAGCGCGAGCCCCGCGTTTTGCGTCGGTCGCGCCATCAGCGCCGCGGTGAACTTGACTTCGCGGGGCAGCAGGGGAATCAGCCCCTCCACGACGAGACCGATGCCGAGCGCCGCAGCGCCGACCAGCGCGAGCGCCACCGCCCAGCGCGGCAGACCATCGAAGCGGATCTCGCCGCGCTGGCGATGGCGCAGCAATGCGACGCCCGGATAGACGAGTGCCAGTGCGACGCCGACGATCGCTGCCGCGGCGAACGTGAGCTGTGCAACGGCGGGCAGGCCACCTGGAAGCGCGCCAAGTGCAGCATCGGCGTGGAGCGCGTAGCCAAGTCGCGGTGCCACGCGTGCGAGCAGCGCGAGCTGGAGGGCGATCAGCGCCGCCAGATAGAGCTTGCGGAACATGCGGACCTCCGTGCGGATTGCGATAGACGGCGTCGCCGAGGGTGAAATCGCGATGCGCCCGAAGCAACGCGTTTCCGGTCACTCTAGGCAACGCCGCGGCGCCGCACCATCCGCCGGATGGATGATGGGCGAGGCATCACCCGTGCGGACGCCGCGACCGATTCGCCAGTTACCAGACGTACGGAATGATCCGCTTGGTTCGCCGCGCGTAGTCGGCGTAGCCCGGATGCAGCCCGGGGAGCGCCGATTCCTCGATGCGCGCCTTGCGCTCGAGCACGAGCGCCAGTGCGACGAACACGATCCACCGCCACGTCGTCGCATAGCCGATGCAAGCGCCGGCGGCGAGCAGCAGGATGGCGAGGTACATCGGGTGACGGACGTACGCGTACGGGCCGCCGGTGGCGAGATAGCCGCCGGCCCTGGGCTCGGGGCGGACATTGAAGTTGCCCGGCCGGTTCGCCGTCACGGCCCACAGGCCGAGCGCCGCGCCGGTCGCGACGACGAGCGTCGCCACGGCGCTCCAGCGCGTCGAATCCCACGGCACCAGGATCGCGGCCATCGCCGCGAGCTGGACGATCACCAGGACGGCTGAGCGCATCGCGGATCCCGACGCCGTTTGCGAGGCGCGGGCAACGTCACCGACCGCGATGGCGGCGGACCCCTTCGAGCCGCCCGACGCGGCCGGGAGCTTGCGCCGGGCCGCGTCCTTCCGTCATTGACAGAGCGTCCCGCCGGTTGCGGCGAACGGGAAGCGGCTGATCTGCTTGCTTCGAGTGACCGCGGGCAGGCCGCCGGACGGGATCCGGGCTGCCGTCGCCCCCCAGCCAAACACCCGGCCGCTCGCGAGCAGTGCCAACGTATGATCTCGACCGCAGCTGATCGAGGTAATGGCGTGACGCTCGAGGGTCAGCACTTTGGTACCGGCGACAGAGGCTCGAAGGGCGGATCACGAGGATGGCGGTGCACTTTGCCAGCAGACGCGCCATTCGACAAGATATGACGTCGCCTGGACAGACGCCTGTGGTGCACCAGGTTTCGGTCGCACCTTTGAAAGGGTCGAGACCCTGCGCGGGACACGCGCGGATCGCGACTTGGCGAGCCGGCGAACCTGACCCGGCATCGGGCATTCCGAAGGAGCAACGATGAACACGCATCGCATCGCCGTCATCCCCGGAGACGGGATCGGCAAGGAAACGGTGCCGGAAGGCGTCCGCGTCCTCGAAGCGGCCGGGCGCAAGTTCGACATTGCCTTCCGGTGGCAGCAGTTCGCCTGGGACTGCGACTACTACCTGCAGCACGGGCGCATGATGCCCGAGAACTGGTTCGAAGTACTCTCCCCGCACGATGCGATCTTCTACGGCGCCGTCGGCTGGCCGGCCACCGTGCCTGATCACGTCTCGCTGTGGGGCTCGCTGATCCAGTTCCGGCGTCGCTTCGACCAGTACGTGAATCTCCGGCCCTGCCGGCTGATGCCGGGCATCCCGTCGCCGCTCGCGAATCGCAAGCCGGGCGACATCGATTTCGTCGTCGTCCGCGAGAACACCGAGGGCGAGTATTCGTCGGTCGGCGGCAGGATGTATGAGGGCACCGAGCGCGAAGTCGTGTTTCAGGAGACGGTGTTCTCGCGCCAGGGTGTGGACCGGATCCTGAAATTCGCGTTCGAGCTGGCGCAGAAACGTGCGGCGAGGCACGTGACCTCGGCGACCAAGTCGAACGGGATCTCGATCACGATGCCGTACTGGGACGAGCGCTTCCACGCGATGACGCAGAAGTATCCGGACATTCGCACCGACCAGTTCCACATCGACATCCTGTGCGCGCATTTCGTGCGCAATCCGGACCGCTTCGACGTCGTCGTCGCGTCCAACCTGTTCGGCGACATCCTGTCCGACCTGGGGCCCGCCGTGTGCGGGACGATCGGCATCGCGCCGTCGGCCAACATCAATCCCGAGCGCGACTATCCGTCGCTGTTCGAGCCGGTCCACGGCTCCGCGCCCGATATCGCCGGCAAGGGCATCGCGAATCCGATCGGCCAGATCTGGTCGGGCGCGCTGATGCTCGATCATCTCGGCCACGCCGACGCCGCCGCGGCGATCGTCCGCGCGATCGAGGCGGTGCTCGCCGATCCGGCGTCACCGCGCACGCCGGACATCGGCGGAAAGGCGACGACGGCCGAGTTGGGCCGCGCGATCGCCGAGGTGATCTGAGCAGCGCAAGGGTCGGCATTCGCCCCGGAGCTGCCTGCCCGTTCTCAGCGGCGGCGATTCAAACGAGGCGACGCGGTGCGAAACGTTCGACGCCGTTCGGGCCCGAGTACCGCAACCCACACGTGCTATGTTCGAACCGATCCGCATCGCCGATCGCTTTGTCGCTCATCCTCGCCATGGTCCGTACGAGGGTGCGGTTCGTGACCGGGCCGGCGATTGGTTGAAGAATTGCCGGCGCATCCGCGGGTCGTTCCGCAGAAGGCCGACGACGCGCCGCTCTTCCAGGCTGCACTTGCCCTTGTTCTGCCAAAGCCCCCGCGTGCGAGCGGGACCGACACAGATCGTTCCGGAATCGTGCCGCGCCGCAACCGAAAATCGGCTATTCTTGTTCGCTGTTACGGAGATCGACGATCATGGCGACAACGGACCGACGCCGTAGGGGCTCTTCCGCGCTGAACCGATTTGAGTTGCCCGGCTCCCTGGTGCGGCCGGCGGTCATGGCCTGCAGATATTTCAACACGGCGCTCGACTCGATTTTCTACGACGTGCCGAGCCTCCGCTCCGATTTTCACGCGCTTGACGCAGACATGGCGGCAGCCGGCGAAAAGCTGCCGTCGCGGATCATCGAATTCGATGCGTTGAGCGATCCCGAGGGGTCCCTCCTGCTGATCGACGCCACGACGGCGCCCTATGTGCACAAGTACACCGACGTCGAGGCCTATCTCAACTCGCCTTATCCCGAAACGCGCGACGTTGCCGTGGCCACGATCACCGGCGTCGGCAGTTCGGCGCTGGGCAGCGCGGCGCTGGGCTGGAACATATCCAAGGCGCTGGCAGAGCCAGTGCTTGCCATCGTGCCGGGCTATGGCGTGGCCGATGTCGTGCAACAGGCCCTGGGCGGCTGGTTCGGCTTCGGCCTGCACGATTATCTCGGCACCAAGAGCCTCGCGCAGAATGCCCTTGCCAGCGTCGCGCCCGCCACCGCGGCCATCGGCCGCGAGTTGGCGGCCTCCGTGCCGGGCGCCAGGACATTGCATGGCGCGCCGGTCTTTCGCCACGGCTCAGGCTCCTCGGACGTGCTCCATACGCTGATGCGAGACCGGCCCGGCCCGTTCAAGCTCCTCATCGGCCACAGCAAGGGCGCTCTCCAGATCGGCAATGCGCTGCGGTCGCTCGACCCCGACCGCACGCGGGGCGTGCGAGTGGTGACGCTTGGCTGCCCGATCGCCCAGGATGCGCCCGGCGCTGTCTATCATCAATATCTCGGGCTGTTCGACGCGCTCGGCCAGCTCAACATGTGGGGCCATTGGCCCGATCACTGGCCGCCGACCTGGCACACCACCAACCCCAGCCTGCCGCCCGCGATGGCCGCGGGACCGATCGCCAAGGGCGCGGATTGACGATCCCGGCCGATTCCCGGTCAACGGGACGCTCGGGCCGAGCGCGTGGCGAGACGAAGACCGCAACTCCGAATCCGAACGAAACCGCGATCGGTTCGCGCTGAACTACTGCCCTGGGCCCTGTCAGCCGTCCATCAGCCCGAGAACCGACTCGCCGCCTGACAGCGCTCGCAGTCAAGACGCTATTCGCCGGACGCCTACGGCTCTGGGGTCCCGGTGTCCATATCGCCGCCGCTCAGTTCGGCGCGTGCCGCTGCTGCCAGCGCTTGATATTTGCTTCGGAAGGCATCGAGGCTTTCCTCCTCGAGTTCTTCTAGATCGAGAAGAGCGTTATGAGCGCCTTTCGTGGCTCGGATCAGCTCGTCGAGCTTCACTTGGATTGCCTCGGTGTCTCGGTTCTGGGTGTTTTGGATGAGAAAGACCATCAGGAAGGTGATGATCGTAGTGCCCGTATTTATGACCAACTGCCACGTGTCGCTGAAGTGAAACACCGGACCCGTGACGATCCAAACGACGACGACACCAACTGCCAGGATGAACACTCGGGGACGGCCGCTGAAGTGCGCAGCCTTTTTCGCGAACTGGGAATACCAAGTAGTGCCACGCATGGCAGTCCTTTCTGGGAACCTGGCGATTATTCAACGGGCTGCCGGTGCGTTCATTGGAATCCTGAGAGCAGTCCGAAGATGATAGTACGGAGAGTTCGCATTGCGTTCTTGTGCAGACTTGGCGCGACGTTCGCTTGGGGCGAAATTCTCGACGGTCTGGTCTTGGCCCGAGAAACGACATTCGACACCCTCCGGCTCGGCGTGTGCCTGCAATCCATTCGTGGAAGTTGCTGGTGCGAGCCCCTTTCTTCCCTATGGCTCGACCGGCGCGCCGTAGCGGAAATGCAGCATCGCCGCGCGCAGCGTGTCGACCTGCGCGCGCGTTTCGAGTCGCGCCTGCAATCCTCCCGGCCGAGGCGCCGCGAGCGGATCGAGGCCCGCGGCGTCGACGAACCGCCGCGCGTAACGGCGCCAGGCCTCGCCGTAGCGACCCTGTGACGTGTGGAACAGCAGCAGGTCGGCGGGAACGGCCAGGCGCGCACCGGCGCCGCTCGCCCGCCAGGTGAAATCGAGATCGTAGAAGTGAAAGCCGTCGTAACGGTCGGCGTCGAACCGCGTCGCCTCCCACACCTCCCGCCGCACCGCGATGAACGCGCCGTCGAGGCCCCGGATGTCCTGACAGACCGGAGACTGGAAGCCCGAGACCATCAGCAGCACGCCTTTTCGCCCCGGCGGCGGCGAATGCAGGACGTGGCCGTGGATCGCACGCTGTCCGGCGTCGCCCCACCGGGGTCCGATCACCTGCGACGCGCCGGCGACGCCGATGCCGTCGTAGCGATCGAGGTGCGCGATCATTCGCGCCGCGAAATCCGGCGTCTCGAGCTCGATATCGTCGTGCGAAAAGACGAGGATGTCGCCGGTCGAACGCGCAGCGGCGCGGTTGTAGCCCTCGGCAAGCGATCGGGCATCGTGAACGCCGATGATTTCGAACGGATGGCCGGCGAAGCGCGCCTCGTAGCTCGCGCTCACGTTCCGGAACCGGTCTGGATCGATCGAGCACACGAGTACCGAAATCCTGGGCCTGCGCGCGCTCACCGGGGGCAACGGGAACATCCGCTCGACGAGTCCGGGCTGTGTGCGGGTCCAGGCGAGGAGCGCCTGCAGATACGCTCGTTGGGCGGCCTCCCAGCGCGGCGCGTCGTCGACCAGCGCGCAGGCTTCGTGGGCGATCTTTGCACCGTGGCCCGCCCGTAGTGCGGACTCCACGGCGGCGAGCCGCGCGTCGAGGTGAAGGCGGCGGAGCGCCGGCGCACCGGTCGCGATCGGCGCCGCAGCGCTTCGCGGCGCTGCGGCGATCGACGGCGCCCCGCGGTTGGCGCACCACGTTCGCCAGACGCCGGACAGCATCTCTTCCAGCGCCCGCGTGAACTTCGCGGCATCGGTGAGCGGACTTTGCGCGAGCCTCGCCGGCAACTCTCCGCGCAGCGAGGCGAGTTGCGTCGAGATTCGCGCCTGCACGCCTGATGATGCCGACGTAGTCGTCGTCGGCGGCCGCGATCCAGCCTTCGAGACCGAGCGCGGTCAGGATGCTGGCGGAGGACCGCGATGCGGACGTCGCCCCGGGCCGCGTGACGACGGGCACGCCCTGCCAGAGCGCTTCGAGCGTCGTCGTCGCGCCCGAAAACGGCAGCGGATCGAGGGCGATGTCGACGGTTCCGATCGCCTCCCGGAAAGCGTCCGGCCGCTGTCGCGGCAACGCTCGAACCCGATCGGCGCCGACGCCCTCGAACGCGGCCGCGACGCGCGCCCGCGCGACACCCTCCGGCGCGCCGACGATGACGAGTTTCGCATCGGGGAGCGCCGCGAGGACGCGGGCCCACAGGGCGAGCGTTGCAGCGGTGAGCTTCGAGTAGTTGTTGAACGAGCCGAGCGTCAGCTGACCGGTGTTCAGCGCGGGCAACGCGGCGGACGTGGCCGCGGACGAAGGCGGATTCCAGCACCATTGCGTCGGCGCGAGCCGCAGCAGCGTCTCGCTGTGCAGCGTATCGCTTTCGCCCGGGGGGTCGCTGATCGCGTCGGTCAGCCGGTAGTCGATGCTGTCGAGGCCGGTCGTGTTGAGATAGTCGAGCCAGGTGATCGCGACCGGCGCGGGCTTCCTTCCGAAGACGCCGAGCCGGTTGTGGCCGGTGTGCCCGGCGATGTCGATCAGGATGTCGATGCCGTCGCTGCGGATCCACTGCGCAACTTCGGCGTCCGTCGCGCCCTTCATCACGCGCGAGGCAACCGGCGCGATGCGCGCCAGCGTTTCCGCCGGCTGCAAATTGTTGAAGTAGGCGAAGAGCTCGAAGCGCTCGCGGTCGTGGTGGCGCAGGACGGGGACGACGAATGCGGGGAGCGCGGTGTGGCAGTCGGGCGACACGTAGCCGATGCGCAGCCTGCGCTCAGGATCAGGCGCGTTGCGGGGCGGCACGTACCCCGCCTGCCATTCGAACTCGAAGCGCTCGGCGAAGGCGCGGTGCAACGCAAACACCGCGGCCGGCGAGTGCCGCGTCGAAAGCTTCGTCAACGCGAGCAGATTCGAGAACGCGGGGCCGGCGTCCGGTCGCGCGCGGCGCGCGGCATCGTAGGCGGCGAACGCATCGTCGAACCGGCCCTGCTCCTTGTACAGATTGCCGAGATTGTTGAGGACGTCGGGCGCGTCCGGAGAAACGCGGCGCGCCTCTTCGAGCTGCGCCACGGCGCCGTCGAGGTCCCCCGACTGCTGCAGGGCATTGCCGAGATTGACGCGCGCGCCGATCGCGCCGCCGTCGAGCGCGACAGCCCGGGCGTAGGCGGCGATCGCCTCGTCCGTCCTGGCGAGGCGCAGCAATGTCGTGCCGAGGTTCGTCCACGACGCGGCATCGCCGGGTGCTGCCGCCAACGCGCCTCGGAGATGCTCGCGCGCCCGGTCGTTGTCGCCGGCCTCGAGCGCATAGGCGCCGAGCCGGGCGAGGATCGCGGCCGCCGGCTCGCGCGCGGCGAATCCAGCCAGCAGCGCCATTGCGCGGGTGCGATCGCCTGCGCTCCATGCGGCGTGCGCCTGCGCGAGCGTGCCGGCGACGGTCGGTTGCCCCGAAGTCTCGAGTGCGGCGTTGCGCTTTTCGTCCGTCATCGGCATTGCCGGCGTGCGCCATCTATGATAAGCGATCGCTCGGCGGCGCCCGGCGCCGCGCGGCGTGGCGGAGTTTGTGGCAGCATTACGGAAAATCGGAACGCCGGGCGGGGCAATGCCGCTCGGCGCCACCTTGGGGATCCCGTCATGCTGATTGGTATTCCACGCGAAACGCGTCCGGGCGAAACGCGCGTCGCCGCCACGCCCGAGACGGTCAAGAAGCTCGCCGCGAGCGGCAAGCACGAAATCATCGTCGAGTCCGGCGCCGGCACCGCCTCGTGCGTCCCCGACGAGCAGTACGTCGCCGCCGGCGCGCGCATCGGCAGCATGGCCGAGGCGTTCGGCGCGGACATCGTGCTCAAGGTGCGCGGGCCCGCCGGCGACGAGCTCTCGACGTTGAAGCGCGGCGCGCTCCTCGTCGGGCTCTTGAATCCGTTCGACTCGGCGGCGGTCGCCTCGTACGCGCAGGCCGGCGTCACCGGCTTTGCGCTCGAATGGCTGCCGCGGATCTCGCGCGCGCAGTCGATGGACGTGCTCTCGTCGCAGGCCAACATCGCCGGCTACAAGGCCGTCATACTCGCCGCCGCCGAATACAGCCGCTTCGTGCCGATGCTGATGACGGCGGCCGGCACGGTGAAGGCCGCGCGGGTGCTGGTCATGGGCGTCGGCGTCGCCGGCCTCCAGGCGATCGCGACGGCCAAGCGACTGGGCGCGGTGATCGAGGCTTCCGACGTGCGCCCGTCGGTCAAGGACCAGGTCGAGTCCCTCGGCGGCAAATGGATGGACGTTCCCTACGCCAACGACGAGGAGCGCAAGATCGCCGAAGGTGTCGGCGGCTACGCGCGGCCGATGCCGCCCGAGTGGATGGCGCGGCAGGCCGGGGTGGTTCACGAGCGCTGCAAGCAGATGGACATCGTGGTCACCACCGCGCTGATTCCCGGCCGTCCCGCGCCCAGGCTCATCAAGGCCGAGACCGTCGCCGCGATGAAGCCCGGCGCGGTGATCGTCGATCTTGCGATCGAGCAGGGCGGCAACGTCGAGGGCGCCGAGCTCGACCGGGTCGTCGTCAAGAACGGGGTGAAGATCCTCGGCATCCCGAACCTCGCCGCCACGGTGCCGGCCGACGCGAGCGCGCTCTACGCAAGGAACGTGATCAACTTCCTCGCGCTGTCGCTCGACGCCAAGACCGGCGATTTCAACGTGCCGAAGGACGACGAGATCATCGCGGCGACGCTCGTCTGCGAGAACGGGCAGGTCGTGGCGCGCAAGTGATGGCCGCGATCCGCACCATCGCAATCGCCATGAACCGCCGCCGCAACGCCACGACGCGTCGCGCAAGGCTCGATTTCACGAACCGAATTCCGTAGCGGAGCCCAGCATGTCAACTCTCGTCGATCCCCACGTCTTCTACCTGATCGTCTTCGTGCTGGCGATCTTCGTCGGCTACCACGTCGTCTGGAGTGTTACGCCGGCGCTGCATACGCCGCTGATGTCGGTGACCAACGCGATCTCGGCGATCATCCTGGTGGGCGCGATGCTCGCCGCGGGGCCGCAGCTGATGGACTGGGGCGGCTGGGTCGGCGTCGTCGCAGTCGCGCTGGCCGCGGTCAACGCGTTCGGCGGGTTCCTCGTCACGCAGAGGATGCTCGAGATGTTCAGGAAGAAAGAGCCGAAGTCCGGCGCGGCCGAAAAGCACTGACGGCTGCCGCCAGGAGAACCGCATGAGCGCCAATCAAGTCGCCCTCTGGTATCTGGTCGCGTCGATCTGCTTCATTCTCGCGCTCAAAGGGTTGTCGCACCCGTCGACGGCGCGGCGCGGCAACGTGCTCGGCATCGTCGGGATGGCGATCGCCGTCGTCGTTACGCTGGCGCTGGTCTACTCGAACACCAAGAACGTCGCAATGATCCTCGTCGGCATCGCGATCGGCGGCACGATCGGCGCGGTGATCGCGCGGCGCGTGCAGATGACGCAGATGCCGGAGCTCGTCGCCGCGTTCCACTCGCTGGTCGGCATGGCGGCGGTGCTGATCGCGGTCGCCGCCGTCAACAATCCGGCCGCGTTCGGGTTGCCGGTACCGCTGCCGACGGGCAACATGCTCGAGCTCTTCATTGGCACGTTCATCGGCGCGATCACGTTCTCGGGCTCGGTGATCGCGTTCGGCAAGCTGTCGGGAAGGATCCGCAGCGCGCCGGTCGTGTTCGCCGGCCAGCATTGGCTCAACCTCGCGCTCGGGATCGCGATGATCGCCTTCGGCGTCTGGTTCTTCCTGGGCGGCGGCTGGCTGCCGTTCATCGTGATGGCCGCGCTCGCGTTCCTGCTGGGCGTGCTCATCATCATCCCGATCGGCGGCGCCGACATGCCGGTCGTGATCTCGATGCTCAACAGCTACTCGGGCTGGGCGGCGGCGGGCATCGGCTTCTCGCTCAACAATCCGATGCTGATCATCGCCGGATCGCTGGTCGGTTCCTCCGGCGCGATCCTGTCCTACATCATGTGCAAGGCGATGAACCGCGCGTTCATCAGCGTGATCCTCGGCGGCTTCGGCGGCGAGGTCGCGGCAGCCGCGGAGGACGAAGGGAAGAAGACGGTCAAGTCGGGCAGCGCCGACGACGCCGCGTTCATCATGGGCAACGCCGAGACGGTGATCATCGTGCCTGGCTACGGCCTCGCGGTCGCCCGGGCCCAGCACGCGGTCAAGGAGATGGCGGACAAGCTTCGCGGAAAGGGGGTCACGGTGAAGTACGCGATCCATCCCGTCGCCGGCCGGATGCCCGGGCACATGAACGTGCTGCTCGCCGAGGCCGAGGTCCCGTACGATCAGGTGTTCGAGATGGAGGACATCAACGGCGAGTTCGGGACCGCCGACGTCGCGCTGATCCTCGGCGCCAACGACGTCGTGAATCCGCTCGCCGAGCAGAAGGGCAGCGCGATCTACGGGATGCCGATCCTCGAGGCGTACAAGGCGAAGACCGTCATCGTCAACAAGCGGTCGATGGCCTCGGGCTACGCGGGACTCGACAATCCGCTGTTCTACATGGACAAGACGATGATGGTGTTTGGCGACGCGAAGAAGACGGTCGAGGAGCTGGTGAAGGCGATCGAGTAGTCGCCCCGGCGCGGCGAATGCCGAAGTTTCCGGCGTGCCGCGGATCACTGCGTCCGGCCTGCGCGATGATGCGGCGGAGCAGTGCGTAACGATCAATGCGCGGCACATGCCCGGCCCTCTTTCCCATCTCACCGTCCTCGATCTCTCGCGCGTGCTCGCGGGGCCGTGGTGCACGCAACTCCTCGCGGACCTCGGCGCGACGGTGATCAAGATCGAGCGCCCCGGCACCGGCGACGACACGCGCGCCTGGGGCCCGCCTTATCTCAGGGACCCCCGGGGCAACGACACCAGCGAAGCCGCGTACTACCTCTGCTGCAACCGTGGCAAGCTCTCGGTTGCCGTCGACTTCACGCTCGTCGAGGGCCAGCGCATCGTGCGCGACCTCGCGCGCCGCGCCGACGTGGTGGTCGAGAATTTCAAGGTCGGCGGGCTCGCGAAGTACGGTCTCGATTATGCCCACCTCGCCGCGATCGACCCGCGCCTTGTCTATTGCTCGATCACGGGTTTCGGCCAGCAGGGACCGTATGCCGACCGGGCCGGCTACGATTTCATCATCCAGGGACTGAGCGGCTTCATGAGCATCACCGGCGAGCGCGACGACGCGCCCGGCGGCGGGCCGCAGAAGGCCGGGGTGGCGATCACCGACCTGATGACCGGGATGTACGCGACGGTGGCGATTCTGGCTGCCCTCGCGGAGCGCGAGCGGACGGGACGGGGCCGGTGGATCGACACGTGCCTGTTCGACTCGGCCGTCGCGATGATGGCGACGATGTCGCACAACTATCTGATCACCGGCGAGCCGCCCGGGCGCCTCGGCAACGCGCACGCGAACATCGTCCCCTACCAGGTCTTCGCGTGCGCCGACGGACACCTGATCCTCGCGATCGGCAACGACAGCCAGTTCGCGAAATTCTGCGCAGCCGCCGGGAAACCGGAGTGGGCGAGCGATCCGCGGTTCGCGAAGAACGCGGAGCGCGTGCGCAACCGCAACGTGATCGTGCCGCTGATCGCCGAGGTCATGGGCGCGCGCTCGCAGCGTGCGTGGCTCGAGGCGCTCGAGCCGCTCGCGATTCCCTGCGGCCCGATCAACCGGCTCGATCAGGTGTTCGCCGATCCGCAGCTCATCGCGCGCGGATTGCGAGGCGATCTCGCGCATCCGCTCGCCGGCACCGTCCCGCAGGTGGGCTCGCCGATCAGGTTCGGCGCGGCGCCCGCGATGTCCGACCGAGCGCCGCCGCTGCTGGGGGAGCATACGCGCGCGGTGCTTCGCGATCGCCTCGGTATCGACGACGAGGCGCTGCGGGCACTGTCGGCGTCGCGCGTGATTCAGCTACGCGCATGAGCGGCAGGTTCGCGTGATCGCCCAAGGCCTCACCCGCAAACCGGGGTTCTGGATCGCCTACGCGCTGGCAGCGGCGGCCGCGCTCGCGCTCGCCTGGCGGCTCTTTCCGCTCGCAATTCCTCTCGTCAATCTCGACATCCGGCTTGCGCGCGACGACGCGATCGCCAAGGCGCAAGCGGTCGCGCAAGCGCTGAAGCTGGCCCCGGAAGGGGCGCGCGCGGCCGCCCGTTTCGCGCACGATCAGGCCGCGCAGAACTACATCGAGCTCGAGGGCGGGGGAAAGTCCGCTTTCGCGGCGCTGGTCGCCGGGAACGTCTACGCGCCGTACTGGTGGGACGTCCGGCTGTTCCGCCCGGGGGAGACGACCGAGGCGACGATTCGCTTTCGCCCGGACGGGGCGCGCGACGGCTTCGTGCAGAAGCTCGCCGAAAAATTCGTGCCCGCCGATCCCGCCGGCCTCGCGCTTTCCGAGGGCGTGGCCCGCGAGCTCGCCGAAAACGGGGCGCGCGCCGATTGGGGCGTGGACTTCGCGTCGTTGCGGCTGCTCGAGCATACACAGCAGGAGCAGACGACGGGCCGCGTCGACCACACGTTCGTCTACGAGCGCACGAAGGACAACATCGCCGGCGCACGCTTTCGGCTGCGGCTCTCGGTCACCGGCAATTCGCTCACCGAAGTCACGCGCTACGTCTACGTCCCCGAATCGTTCGACCGGCGGTTCCAGGAACTCCGCAGCGCCAACAACACGATCGCCGGCGGCGCGGCTTTGACGGCGGGCGTCCTCTACGGCATCGGCGGCTGTCTCATCGGCACGCTGTGGCTCTTGCGCAGGCGCGCGTTGCAGTGGCGACCCGCGGTCGCCGCGGGATTCATCGTCGGCGGGCTGATGGGCGCGATGATCCTGGCCAACGCGCCGACTGCATGGTTCGATTTCGACACCGCCCAATCGACGACGACGTTCTGGCTGCGCCAGGCCGGCGGCGCGGCGCTCGCGATGCTCGCCGGCGGCTTGGGCTACGGGCTCGTCTTCATGGCAGCGGAAGGACTGTCGCGCTGCGCGTTCGCCGACCAGCCGCAACTTTGGCGGCTGTGGTCGCGCCGCGCGGCGCCGACGAAGGCCGTGCTCGGCCGCACGCTCGGCGGCTATCTGTTCGTGCCGATCGGCCTTGCCCTGATCATGGCGTTCTACTACGCGACCAACCGCTGGTTCGGGTGGTGGCAGCCGTCGGAGTCGCTCACCGATCCGAACATCCTCGGCAGCGCAGTGCCGGCGCTCGCGCCGATCGCCGTGTCGCTGCAGGCGGGGTTCATGGAGGAATGCCTGTTTCGCGCGATTCCGCTCTCGCTCGCGGCGCTCATCGGCGCGCGCTTTGGACGGCGCGGCCTCGCGATTGCGATTGCGGTGGTGGTCCAGGCGCTGGTCTTCGGCGGAGCGCACGCGAATTACCCGGGGTTCCCCTCCTATTCGCGGCTGGTGGAGCTCTTCGTCCCCGCGACGGTGTGGGCGCTCATCTTCCTGCGCTTCGGGCTGCTGCCGACGATTCTGCTGCATGCGCTGTTCGATCTCACGCTGATCTCGATTCCGCTGTTTCTCGTCGACGCGCCGGGCAGCGACCTGCAGCGCGCACTCGTCGTCGCGGCGGGAATCACGCCGCTCGCGATCGTCGTCGCGTCCCGGCTGCGCGCCGGCCGCTTTGGCGAGCTCCCCGACGCGTTGCGCAACGGCGCCTGGCAGCCGCGCGCCGCCGCGATCGGCACGCGCGTCGAGCACCCCGGCGCCGCAGCGCCGGGCACCGGCTGGGTCGTTGCCTTCCAGCGCGCGCTGCCGGTGCTCGGCGCGCTCGGGCTCGTCGCGTGGGCGCTCGCCACGCCATTTCGCGCCGCCGCACCGCCGCTGCCGATCGGTCGCCCACAGGCCGAGGCCATCGCCGACGCCGCACTCAGGGCGCAAGGCGTATCGGCCGCCTCCGGCTGGCAGCGCTCTGCCGTCGTCAAGGTCCCCACCACCGACGACACGACATGGCTCTCGCACAAGTTCGTGTGGCGCGAGACCGGGCGCGAGGGTTACGCGAAAGTGATCGGCCGCACGCTTGCGCCGCCGCTGTGGGACGTTCGTTATGCGCGGTTCGAGGGCTCGGCCGCCGCTCGCGCCGAAGAGTGGCAGGTGACCGTCGACGGCCATGGCGCGGTGCGGCAGGTGCGCCACGTGCTTCCCGAGGATCGCCCCGGCGCCAGGCTCTCGCGCGAGGCGGCATTCGCGCTCGCCCTGCGCGCGATCCGCGAAAAGTGGGGGCTCGATCCGGCGTCGCTCAAGCCGATCGGAACCGAGGAAAAGCAGCGCCCGGCGCGGACCGACTGGACGTTCACGTTCGCGAATCCTCGCGTCGACGTGGGCAAGGACGGCGTCGCCACGCTCGGCGTCGAGGTCGCCGGCGACGAGATCGCGGGCTACGGGCGGTTCGTCGACGTGCCCGAAGCGTGGCAGCGCACCGAGCGGGAGCGTGATTCGCGGTTCCTGATCGTGAGGATGGTGTTCGTCGGACTCCTCGGCATCGCCGCCCTCGCGGGGGTGGTCATGGCCGTGATCGACTGGACGCATGGCCGCCGCGATCGTCGCGCACTCTACGGCGTGTTCACGATCGTGCTGGTGCTCGGGACGCTCGGGGTCGCCAACGCCTGGCCCCAGCTCGCCCATGGCTTCAAGACCGCGGAACCGGTGGTTTCGCAGGCGGCGATCAGCGTCGCGGGTCTTCTTGCCGGGACGCTGCTCACCGCCCTGCTGTTCGGGTTGACCGCGGGCGTGGGCGCGTGGGCCGCAACGCGCCACCTGCCGTCTCCGCTCCCGGTGCGAGTGCCGCGATGGGCGCTCGCCATTGCCGCCGCGCTGTTCGTCGCCGGCGCTCGTTCCTCGCTCGAGCGCCTCGCGCCCGCGTCCGTCCCGCTCTGGCCGAGCTACGGCGTCGAAGCGCTGGCGCTGCCGTGGCTGGGCGCCGCGCTCGCGGGAGCGAAGCTGCTGTCGGCGATCGGCGTCGGGCTGTTCCTGCTCTACTGGCTCGAACGGTTGACGGCCGGGTGGCGGCGGCGCGCATGGCTCGCTTCGCTGCTGCTCGTCGTCGTCGCCGTCGCGGGCGCGCTCGCCGGGAAGCAAGATTCGACGATGGCCATCGTCGCAGGCTTGGGGAGCGGCCTCGTGGGCGTCGCCGTCGTCTACGGCCTGCTGCGTTTCGACTACGGCCTGCTTCCGACGTACATGGCGACCGGAGCGGCGCTGGGCTTCGTCGAGAACGCGCTGCGCAAGGACGATTCCCCGGCGCTTGTCTATGCGGGAATCGCAATCGCCGTGGCAGCAGCCGTCGCGTGGGGGGCCACCGCCTACATCGCGCGCCGCCGCGCGGCGGCTCCTACGAGCGGGGATCCTGCGCAGGACGGCCAAGCCGCGGCGTGATGCCTCGACGGTGAAGCGTCCCCGTTCCGGCGCGGCGAACTGCGCCAGCGGCGTGCTCTGTGGCGCGGATGCCGATCGCGCCGCGGTTACTTCACCGTCGTCCAGTACGGCGTCACGAAATTGTCGGCGCGGTGGACGACCGTCACGTTGCTGCGCGACGCCCACGGGATCACCTGCCGGTGCAGCGGGATGTTGTTCGTCTCGGCGTTCTGCGCGAGCAGCGCCTCGTGGATCAGGCCCAGCCGATCGTCGGGATCCATGTCGAGCTTGATCTTCGCGGTCAGCGCGTCGAGCTTCGCGTTGGTGTAGCGGCCGTAGTTGTAGTCGCCGTCGCCCTTGCCGTTGTGGGTCGAGAGCACCGGCTGGAGAATGAAGATCGGATCGATCGCGGCACCGCCCCAGCCCAGCATGTAGAGGCTCGTGTCGAGCTTCTCGAGCTTGGGGAAGTAGTTGGCGCGCGGCATCGCGTTCACTCTGGTTGCGACGCCGACCCGGCTCCACATCGCCGCCAGCGCCTGGCAGATCTTCTCGTCGTTGACGTAGCGGTTGTTCGGGCAATCGAGCGTCACCTCGAAGCCGCCGGGATAGCCGGCTTCGGCCAGCAGCCTCTTCGCCCGCTCGCGATCGAACGGCAGGCGCTTTTCGATTTCGGGGGACGAGTACTTCGGCGAGGGCAGCATCGCACCGGTCGGCCGCGCGAGGCCGCGCATCGTCGCCGTCTTGATCGCCTCGATGTCGATCGCCTGGTAGAGCGCCTCGCGCACCCGCTTGTCCTTGAACGGGTTCCTGCCCTTGACGTTCGAATACAGGAGCTCGTCGCGGTGCTGGTCCAAGCCGATGAACACGACGCGGTTCTCGACGCCCTCGATCACCTTGATCCCGGGCGTCTGCGCGAGGCGCGGCACGTCCTGCGGCGGCGGATCGTTGATGAGATCGACTTCGCCGGAGATGAGCGCGGCGACCCGCGTCGCGTCGGAGACGATCGGCGTGTAGATGACGTCGTCGACGTTGCCGTCGAAGAGGCCGGTCTTGAGGCCCCACCAGTCGGGGTTCTTCTTGAGCACGGTCTTCACGTCGGGCTCGCGCGATACCAGCATGTAGGGGCCGGTGCCGTTGGCCTTGTGCGCGGTGATCATGTCCTCCTTCTGCGTGTAGTTCTGCGGCTCCGTCGCGTGGTTCTTCTCGCACCACGCCTTCGACATGATGTTGATCGTCGCCATGTGCTCGAGCTCGACCGGATTGGGGCCGCTGGTCGTGAACTCGACCGTGAGGTCGTCGATCTTCTTCGGCATCCCCGCCGCGGTCGAATAGACTCGCAGTTGCGAGGTGTCGGCGCGCGCGCGCCCGTAGCTGAACACGACGTCGTCGGCGGTGAACGGCGTGCCGTCGTGAAACTTGACGCCGGGCCGCAGCTTCACCCGCCAGGTGGTCGGATTGACCTGCGTCCACGACACGGCGAGCGAGGGCCGCAAGCCGAGCTCCTTGTCGCGGTCGACCAGGAATTCGTAGATCAGGCTGTTGATGTTGTTGGTGAGCCCCTCGTTCTGCGAATGCGGGTCGGTCGTCTGCGGGTCGCCGCGGCCCGCCCAGCGCAGCGTCGTGGCGCCGGCAGCGGAAACGACGAGCGCGAGCGCAGCGGCAACGAGCAGCGTCGCGGTGCGGAGATAGGCGGCCATCGAGTTCTCCTCGCAAAGGCATGAGCGGGACGCCGAGCACCGCGGCGCCCGGCGAATGGCCGCGATGATAACCCTCGGGAGCCCAGGAGGCTCCTCGCCGGAGTAGAATCCGCGCGCCCATGCCGTCGTCAGCCGATCTGCTCGCCGAGCTTGCCCATGGGATGGCCGCCGACGCGATCGCGCTCACCCGCCGGATCGAGCGCGCACGGGGCACGCGCGCGAGCGCCGCCGAATGGGGCCGCATCGCCGCCGCCGTGGCGCGCTCGGTGGAGCGCTGCCGCTCGCGCGCCGCGCGGCGGCCGCGGATCGCCTATCCGCCGGAGCTGCCGGTCGCGCAGCGGGCGGCGGAAATCGGCGCTGCCATCCGCGCCCACCAGGTCGTCATCGTCTGCGGCGAGACGGGCTCCGGCAAGACAACGCAGCTCCCCAAGATCTGCCTCGAGCAGGGCCGGGGAACGCGCGGGCAGATCGGTCACACGCAGCCGCGGCGGATCGCCGCCCGAGCGGTGGCGACCCGCATCGCCCAGGAGCTCGGCACGGCGCTCGGCGAGATCGTCGGCTACAAGGTCCGCTTCACCGACCACACGAAGCCCGATGCCTTCGTCAAGCTGATGACCGACGGCATCCTCCTCGCGGAAACGATGGGCGATCGGCCGCTCGCGGCCTACGACACGATCATCGTCGACGAGGCGCACGAGCGCAGCCTCAACATCGACTTCCTGCTCGGCTATCTCAAGAACCTCCTGCCGCGGCGACCCGACCTCAAGGTGCTGGTGACGTCGGCGACGCTCGATGCCGATCGCTTTGCGCGGCACTTCGGCAGCGCGGAGGCGCCCGCGCCCATCATCGAAGTCTCCGGCCGCGTCTACCCGGTGGAGGTGCGCTACCGGCCCCTGCGCTCCGGTGCGGAGGAATCGGACGACGAGGAAGAGCTGGAGGAGGGAATCGTCGCCGCCGCCGAGGATCTGTGGCGCGAAGGGCCGGGCGACATCCTCGTGTTCCTGCCCGGCGAACGCGAGATTCGCGAGACGGCCGATCTCCTGCGGCGCAGCGTTGCGCGCCGGCCCTATGCGAGCGCGCTCGAGGTCCTGCCGCTCTATGCACGCCTGACCCCGGCGGAGCAGCAGCGGGTGTTCGCTCCGTCGCGCGGGCGTCGCATCGTGCTTGCGACCAACGTCGCCGAAACGTCGCTGACCGTCCCCGGAATCCGCTACGTGATCGATTCGGGTCTCGCCCGCGTCAAGCGTTATTCGCTGCGCAACAAGACGGCGTTGCTGCAGATCGAGAAGATCTCGCAGGCTGCGGCAAACCAGCGCGCGGGCCGCTGCGGCCGAGTTGCCGACGGCATCTGCGTGCGGCTTTACGGTGACGACGATTTTGCGGCGCGGCCGGCGTACACCGATCCCGAGATCCTTCGCTCATCGCTCGCCGCGGTGATCCTGCGGATGGAGGCACTGGGCCTTCCCGCCGTCGACGCTTTCCCGTTCCTCGAGCCGCCATCGCCGCGCGCGATCGCCGATGGCTACCAGTTGCTGCAGGAGCTCTCCGCCGTCGACGCGCGCCGCGTGCTGACGCCGCTTGGCCGCGATCTTGCGCGGCTTCCCGTCGACCCGCGGGTCGGACGGATGGTGCTCGCCGCGCGCGACACGGGCTGCCTCGCCGAAGTGCTCGTCATCGCAAGCGCGCTGTCGGTGCCGGATCCGCGCGACCGGCCGCTCGAGCGGGCGCAGGCGGCAGACGAGGCGCACCGGCGATTTCGCGACGAGCGTTCGGATTTTCTGTCGTTCCTCGCCTTGTGGGAGTTTTTCGAGGATCAGCTCGCGCAGAAGCTTTCGCACCGCAAGCTCGTCGAGGTCTGCCGCGCGCAGTTCGTCTCTTACCTCCGGCTCGTCGAGTGGCGCGACGTCCACGCGCAGCTTGCGCACGAAATCGTCGAGCAGGGCTGGAAATGGGATCCGAAGCTGCCGGCTTCGATCGACGCCGCACGCTATCGGGCGATCCACGAGGCGCTGCTCGCGGGTCTCCTCGGCAACGTCGGCGTGAAGGACGCCGAAGGCGATGCCTTCCTCGGCGCGCGCGGGATCCGCTTCCACCTGCATCCCGGCTCCGGGCTCGCGAAAAAGGCGCCGCGATGGACGCTCGCCGCCGAGCTGATCGCGACGTCGCGTCTCTACGCGCGCTGCGCCGCCCGGATCGAGCCCGAATGGATCGAGGCCGCCGCCGGCGAGCTCGTCGAACGCGACTATTTCGAGCCGCACTGGGATGCCGAGCGCGGCGAGGTGATCGCGAGCGAGCGGGTGCAGCTCTACGGCCTCACCCTTGTGCCGCGCCGTCGCATCTCGTTCGGCCCAATCGACCCTGCGCTCGCGCGCGAGGTATTCATCCGCGAGGCACTCGTCGCCGGCGCGATCGCGACCGAGGGCGCGTTTTTCGCCCACAACCAGCGGCTGGTCGACGAGGTGGCCGCGCTCGAGCACAAGGCGCGGCGCCAGGACGTGCTGGTCGACGAGGACGCGATCGCCGCGTTCTACGCGGAGCGCATTCCCGAGGGCGTGCACACGCGCGTCGCGTTCGAGCGCTGGCGGGACGTCGCGGAACGGAAGGACCCGCACGCGCTTTTCCTGACCCGCGATGCGCTAATGCGCCACGCCGCGGCGCACGTGACCGAGGAGCGGTTTCCGGAGACGCTCGCGATGGCGGGCGCGCTTCTGCCGCTCAAGTACCGCTTCGCGCCGGGGCACCCGCTGGATGGCCTCACGCTGACCGTGCCGCTCGCGCTCTTGAACCAGGTGGACGCGGCGCGCCTCACCTGGCTCGTGCCGGGGATGATCCGCGACAAGGTGACGTTCCTCCTGAAAGCGCTGCCGAAAGCCTGGCGCGGCCGCCTCGCGCCGTTGCCCGAGGCCGTGACCGCGTTCCTCGAGGCGGTGCCGTTCCCGAGCGGCGCCGCCTCGGGGGACAGCGCAGCGGCGGGCGCCGCGGGCGTGGATGCACGCCTGCCTGCGTTGCCGGATTCATTGCGCGCCTGGCTAGGGACGCGGTTCGGAGACAGGCCCCCCGCGGGCGTCTGGGACGCGGTAGAGCTGCCGGCCCACCTGACGGTCTACGTCGAGGTGGTCGACGCTGCAGCCCGGCCGCTCGCCGGGGGGCGCGACCTCGCCGCGCTTCGCACCCAGCTCGCCGAGGCCGCGCAGCTCTCCTTCGCCCAGGCGGCGCCGGCGGCGACGATCCGAGGCGCGCGGGGCTGGGAATTCGGCGACCTGCCCGAGACGCTGACCCGGGTGGTCGATGGGCAGCGGGTCACCGGCTATCCGGCGCTCGCCGACGACGGCGAAGGCGTGTCGATGACGCTTCGCGACACCCGGGAGGCGGCAGAGACCGCGACCCGCGCCGCGGTGGTGCGCCTGATCCGGTTCGCGCTCAAGGACGCGCTCGCGCGCTACGAGAACAGCGGCCCGGGCTTCGCGCCGGCGGCATTGCAGTTGAAAGGAGCGATTTCGACCGAGACGCTTCTGTCCGACGTGATGGCCGCCGTCTGCGCTCGGGCGTTTGTCGGCGACGATCCGCTCCCGCGCTCGGCAGGCGCGTACGCGGAGCAGGTGAAGCGCGCGCGCGCGCGGCTGCCGGCGGTCGCCGAAGGAGCGTTCCGGCTGCTCTCGACGATCGCGGCCCTGCATCAGGCGCTCACCCAGCGGATCAACGCGCTCCCCGCGGCGCACGCGCGCCTCGCGGCCGAACTGCGCAATCGCCGCGATGCGCTCGTCTACCCCGGAGTCTTCCAGGCGACGCCCTGGGCGCAGCTCGCCCACGTCCCGCGCTACCTGAAGGCGCTCGAGCGGCGGCTCGTCAAGTATCCGGAAAACCCGCTCCGCGACGCCAAGCACGCGGCGGCCGTCGCCGACTGGTGGCGGCGCTATCGCGAACGGCTCGACCGAAATCGGGCCGCGGGCCGCGCGGAACCGGCCCTTGACGGGTTTCGCTGGCTGCTCGAGGAGCTCTCGGTGTCGCTTTTCGCGCAGGAACTGAAGACTCCTTTTCCCGTATCGTACAAGCGGCTGGAACGAGCGTGGACCCAGTTGGGAGGGTGATCCGCCGCATTGGCTGCGTTGGCGTCCAGAATCCGCCCGTGCTACAGTAACTTAGCGGATTTTCGTCCAGAGCTTTCGAGATCGTCGGGACCCCGGCCCGGGAGCAGTCGACCAAACAGGGGGAAGCGCGCCGGATTTCCGGCGCGGGGGGAGCGAACGGAACGTCGCCACCAGGATGAACGTCAGGACCACCGAAGCGGCCGCCCGCCGGCCCGTGTCGCGCGAACTATCGAAGATCCTCGCCGATTGCCGGGATCTCGCGATCCATCGCCTGCTGCAGGCGTTCACGACGCTGCTCGACCGCGTCTCCGACATGCTGATGGACCGGGCGAGCATGACGGAGCTCCGCGAGGAGCAGCAGATCCTTCTCGACGCGCGCTCCACGCTCAAGACCGAGCGACCGACGCTGATGCGCGAATTCGAGCAGCGGCTGCGTACCCGCGTCAACGACACCATCTCGGGCAAGACCGCGCAGCGGGCCGACTTTTCGCAGGTCGACGTCGACAAGCTCACGCTCGTCGACACGTCGGCGATGGACGAGTCGGTGATTACCGGCAACATCACGCGGGTGGTCGAGAACAGCTGCCACGACGAGCTGCAAGTGTTGAACCGCGGCATCGGCCATCTGATGGGCCGCCCGGACCTCGAGACCGACGGGAATCCGCTCGCTCCGGCATCGATCGTCGATTCCTTCGCCGACGCGTTGCAGACGGTCAAGGCGGAAAGCCGGGTCAAGTTCGCAATCCTGAAGGAGCTGAACCAGGCCTCGCTCGCCGACCTCAACAGCATCTACTCCGATCTCAACAAGCACCTCCTGGGTCTGCGCGTCGTTCCCGCGGCCCAGCGCCCGATCATCGGGCGCGGCGGCCCTTCGCAACGAATGAAGCCGGCGCCGCAGCCCCCGCTGCCCGGCGAGGCGGGGCCAGCGGAGGTCGACGTGATGGCGCTTTTCCGGCGGATGTTCGCCGGGCAGGCGATACCGGCACGCGGCGCGCCCCCCATGCCGGCTGGGGCCGAAATGCCCATGCCAGGGGGATACGGCTTGCCGGGTGCCGACCCGGGTGGCTTCGGCGGCGAGCCGCCCTACCTGATGCCCGGCGCCGCCCCGCCCGCGATGGCAGGGATGGCGCCGCCCGGTCCGGGAATGCTCGATCGAGCCGGCGCAGGCGCGGGCGATTTCCCGCAGATCGACTTGGGCGGAAGCGCCCGCTACATCCCGAGCGGACCGCTGGCGCCGACGCCTTCGGGCTATATCCCGGGCGCCCCGATCATCGCCACGCCCGCACTGGGCGAGGGTCTCGCGCGCCTGCAGGCGGGCGAAAGCGGGTTCGACCTGGGCGGCGGGATGGTGGTGTCCTTCTCGGGCATCCCGGAAGGCAAGCACAACGTCCTGCGCGACCTGCAGGAGTCTCCGCTTGGCAAGAAGGCGAACCAGCTCGAATCGATGACGATCGAGCTGGTCGCGATGCTGTTCGATTTCATCTTCGAGACCAAGGACCTTCCCGACGGCATCAAGGCGCTCCTCGCCCGGCTGCAGATTCCGGTGCTGAAGGCGGCGATGCTCGACGGCGCGTTTTTCGCGAAGAAGTCGCATCCCTCGCGCCTGCTGGTGAACGCGCTTGCCGAGGCCGGACTCGGCTGGTCGCCGGTGATGGGGCAGGACGACCCGCTGTACCGCAAGATCGACCAGATCGTCCACGCGATCCTCGATGGCTTTTCCGACAACCTCGCGATCTTCGACGAGCTCCGGGTGGAGCTCGAGGCTTTTCTGGCCGAGGAGGAAAAGGCGGCCGAGGCCAACATCCTCAGCACCGCGGACGAGATCAACCAGAAGGACCGCCAGCAGATCGCGACCGCGGTCGGGAAGGCGGAGATCGAGCGGCGCATCGAGGCGTATCCGATCCCGAATTTCCTTGCCACGTTCCTGCGAGTGCAATGGCAGGCAACGCTCGAGCACGTTTACCTGCAGCACGGCGAGGAAAGCGAGGCATGGGGCGAGGCCGTCGCCACGCTCGAGGACCTGGTCTGGAGCGTGCAGCCCAAGAAGACCAACGAGGATCGCAAGCACCTCGTCGCGCTGCTGCCTTCGCTGCTGAAGCGAATGTCGGCGGGCGTGCAACACGTGCGCTGGCCGCCGGAGGAGCGCGAACGGTTCATGTCGAACCTCGTCGAAGCGCACGCGGCCGCCGTGAAGCCCTCGCTCGCCGCCGTGCTGCTGCCTACCGCCGCGGTCGCCGAGCAGGCGAAGGTCGAGGCCGAACAGGCAAAGGCGATCGGCGACGTGGCGGCGGCCGCCAAAGCCGAAGAGCTCGCGGTGGCGATGTCCGCGGCCGAGCCGGCGCCGCCCGAGCCCGAACCCGAGATCATCGACGACCAGTTCCTCGAGATCGCGCAGAGCCTCGAGCGCGGAGTGTGGATCGAGTTCGAGGCCGAGGACGGCCAGCTCGCGTTCGCCAAGCTTGCCTGGATCAGTCCGCTGCGCGGCACCTACCTGTTCACCAACCGGCAGGGACAGAAGGCGCTGTCGATGACGGCCGAGGAGCTCGCCGTGCGGTTCCGCGACGACCGCGCGCGGGTGGTCGAGGCCGAGCCGCTGATCGACCGCGCATTCGGCAGCATGATGGCGCAGATCGACGACCAGTTTCCGCAGGCCGAAGCCGCGGCCGTGTAATTGCCGCGAAGCGAAAGGGCAGCCGCCGTTCTCTAGGAGCCTGTCCGTCGCGATCGGGTCCAATCGACGTGGGCGCATCCCAAATCGGCCTCGTCGTCATCGGCGACGAAATCCTCTCCGGCAAACGGGAAGACAGGCATTTCGCCCACGTCGTGGCGACGCTCGGCGCGCGCGATCTCGCGCTTTCGTGGGCGCGGTTCGAAGCGGACGACCGGGCGCGGCTGGCGGCGGCGTTGCGCGAGTCGTTCGCGCGCGGCGACATCGTGTTCGCGTTCGGCGGCGTGGGCGCGACTCCCGACGATCACACGCGGCAGGCCGCGGCCGCGGCGCTGGGCGTGCCGCTGATCCGCCACCCGGCGGCGGTCGCTGAAATCGAGGCGCGCTTCGGCGCGAACGCCTACCCGCATCGCGTGCTGATGGCCGAGTTTCCCGCCGGCAGCACGATCATTCCCAATCCGGTGAACCGCGTCGCCTCGTTCTCGGTTCACGAGCATCACTTCTTCCCGGGGTTTCCGCAACTGGCGTGGCCGATGCTCGATTGGGTGCTGGCGACGCGCTACGCGGCGCTGCGCGCGCCGCCTTCCGCCGAGCGCGCGATCATCGTCTACGGCGCCGCCGAGAGCCAGCTCCTGCCGCTGATGGACGAAAACGTCATTCGCTTTCCTCGCGTGAAGCTCTTCAGCCTGCCGTCGTTTCTGCCCGCTGGCGGTCGCCGGATCGAGCTCGGCGTGCGTGGCGACCCCGCTTGGGTCGACGCGGCGCTCGCGCATCTCGCCGCCGGCGTCGGCGCCGCCGGGTTGCGCTGGGAGCCGCTCGATCCGGCCGGGGACGAGCCGTGAACACGGTCGTTCGGGCGCTCTCCCGCGCGGTGCCGCTCCTGGGCGACCGGCGGGTGCTGGCACTCGTATTCCTGCCGCTCGCCGCAGCGATTGTGCTGTGGATGCTCGCCGTGTATCTGTTGTGGACGCCGCTCTCCGCTGCGGTCGCGGTCGCGATCGCGCGGTCGCTCCCGGCGTGGGTGGCAAACACGGGGGGTGGAATCGTCACGTTCGCCGTGCTGACCCTTGCGGTCGGCGCCCTCGTTCTGGCGGCGATCGCGGTATTCGCGGCCCCCGTCTTCGTGAGCGTGGTCGAAGCGCGCCATTTCCCGGCGCTCGAGCGCAAGCATGGAGGAACGGTTGCCGGCGGTCTCGCCAATGCAATCGTCACCCTCGCGGTGTGGCTTCTGCTGTGGCTGGTCGTGCTGCCGTTGCTGTTGTTTCCGATCGTTGGTGTCCCGGCGTCGCTCGCGCTCAACGGCTGGCTCAACCAGCGACTGTTCCGCTACGATGCGTTGGCCGAGCACGCGAGCGCCGCCGAGCGGGCGGCGATCGTCCGGACGGCGCGGGCGCGGCTCATGGGGCTGGGAATCGCCGTCGCGCCCCTGTCGTTCGTCCCGATCGCGAACCTGATCTTGCCGCTCTACGCCGGCCTCGCGTTCACCTGTCTTTGTCTGGACGAACTCGCGGCACTGCGCGCACGCGGCGCACCGGCGCCTTCACCGGGAGAGCGAGAATGAAGCCGCGGGCGGGCTCGGGGCTGGACGGGAGCGGACGCGGGTTCGACGAGGTCGCGGTCGGCGACGCGTTTTCGCGCACGATCACGATCACCGATACGCACCTCGTCGTGGGCGCCGGGCTCATCGGCGACTTCAATCCGCATCACGTCGACGAAGAATTCGCAAGGCGCTCGCGCTTCGGCACGCGGATCCTGCACGGGGTCATCACCAGCGCGCTGATGGGTGCGCCGGTCGGCATGTACTTCCACGGCACGGCGCTCGCGTATCTGGAGCACGCCGCGCGCTTCAGGGCGCCGGTGCGCGTCGGCGACACGCTGACGACGACTTGGACGGTGACCGCGCTTCACCCCAAGCCGCGCCACGGCGGCGGCGTAGTCGTGCTCGCCGGCGTCGCCCGCAACCAGGAGGGCGTCGTGGTCGCCGAGGCGGACGGCAAGATGCTCGTACGCGTCGCGGACCCGGCGGCGGCGCCGGCGCAATGAGGCCGGCGCTCGGCGATCGCGCGCTGCGGCCGGGCGCCGGCCGAGGGGCCGCAAGCGCGCCGAAGGAGGGCAGAGCCGCTCAGCGTTGCGCGAGCGCCTTCGCGCACTCCGCGACCAGGTCCGGCCCGCGGTAGATGAGCCCGGTGTAGATCTGCACCAGCGACGCACCGGCATCGATCTTTTCCCTCGCATCGGCGCCGGACAGGATGCCGCCGACGCCGATGATCGGCAGCGCGCCGTCGAGCGCCTTCGCGAGCGTGCGCACGACGGCGGTCGACTGTTCGCGCAGCGGGCGCCCCGAGAGGCCGCCGGCCTCGTCGGCGTTCCTGAGGCCCCGCACCGCATCACGGGCGGTGGTCGTGTTGGTCGCGATCACCCCGTCGATCCGATGCCGAATCAGGAGCCTCGCGATGCCTTCGATCGCCCCACGCGTCAGGTCCGGTGCGATCTTGATCGCGAGCGGCGTGTATTTGCCATGCCGGTCGGCGAGGGTCGATTGTTCGGCCTTGAGGGCGCGAAGCAGTGCCACGAGCGCTTCCTCGGCCTGCAACTCGCGCAGCCCCTTGGTGTTCGGCGACGAGATGTTGACCGTGACGTAGGAGGCGCGCTGGCCGACGGCACGAAACGCTGCGACGTAGTCGTCGACGGCCCGGGCGTTGGGCGTATCGAAGTTCTTGCCGATGTTGAGGCCCAGGATTCCGCGCCACGACGCGCGCGCCGCGTTGGCGAGAAAGCACTCGACGCCGTCGTTGTTGAATCCCATCCGGTTGATGAGTCCCTCCGCCTGCGGCAGGCGGAAGATGCGCGGCTTCGGATTGCCGGGCTGCGCGCGCGGCGTGACGGTGCCGCACTCGATGAACCCGAAGCCGAACGCCGCGAGGCCGTCGATGTGTGCGGCGTTCTTGTCGAGCCCCGCGGCGAGACCGATCCGGTTCGGAAAGTCGAGCCCCATCGCGGTGACCGGCGATGCCGCCACCCGTCGCGCAAACGCCCGCGCCAGTCCAAGCCTTGCAGCGGCGTCGAGGCCGGCGAAGGCGAGGTCGTGCGCAGTCTCCGGATCGAGCGCGAACAGAACGGGACGAAGGAAGGGATACATCCGGGGCGCAACGCAAGAGCGGCCGGCGCGACGCGATGGCCGACAGTCGCGTCGCGGCGATGATACCATTCGCGCGCTTGCTTACTTCCTCGCCTCGAATGGCTGCCGCCCGCAGCGCCCTAGTTCGTCCGGCTTGCATGCTCCTCGCGGGGCTCGCGCTCGTCGGCGCGCCCGCATCCGCCGTTGCGAAGGGTGCTTCGCCCGCGGGTTACGCCGCGCGCGCCGAGGTGCGCGTCTTCATCGACGAAATGGCCGTCGAGTATGGCTTCGACCGCGCCGCGCTGCGCCGGGCATTCGCCGCGGCGCGCTTCGAGCCGCGAATCGTCGAGGCGATGCAGCGGCCGCTGCTCGAGCCGCCGAAATGGTACGCCTACGCGCCGCCGCTGCTCTCGCCGGCGCGCGTCGACGGCGGCGTCGCCTGGTGGGACGCGCACGCCGCAGAGCTCGCTGCGGCCGAGGAGCGCTACGGCGTTCCGGCGGAAGTGATCGTTGCCATCCTCGGCGTCGAATCCCTCTATGGGCGCAACATGGGACGCTACCGCGCGCTCGATGCGCTCACGACGCTGGCGTTCGACTATCCGCGGCGCGGCAGCTTCTTCCGCGGCGAGCTGAAGCAGTTCCTGCTGCTCGCGCGCGAGCTTTCCGTGTCGCCGCGCTCGCCTCGGGGATCGTTTGCCGGCGCCCTCGGTGTTCCGCAATTCATGCCCGGAAGCTATCGCACCTACGCCGTCGACTTCGATGGCGACGGCAGAACCGACCTTTGGGAGAGCGGCGCCGATGTGGTCGGCAGCGTCGGCAACTTCCTCGCGCGTCACGATTGGCGGCGCGGCCAGCCGGCGCTGCTGCCCGCGACGATCGCGGCGGAAGGCCGCGCCGCCGTGCTGCGACGGCTCGACGGCGGAATCAGCGAGCGACGAACGCTCGACGCGTGGGCGGCCGACGGCGTCGCCGCGCAGGTGCCGCGCGATCTTGGCCCCGATCCGGTCGGCTTGCTGTTGCTCGAGGAGAAGACGGCGGAAGGCGAGGAGAGCGCGAGCTATTGGATCGCCGGCCAGAACTTCTACGTGCTCACCCGCTACAACAAGAGCCGTCTTTATGCAGCGGCGGTGTGGGAGCTCGCGCAGGCGATCAAGGCGGCACGGGCAGGCGCGGGGACTCAATGAGCAGCGCAGGGGCGCCGCAAGGCGCGAACGGCGCGGCCTCCGCGAAGTCGCGTCCGACCCGTTCGGCCATGGGGTCGGCCGCCACCCGCGCTCGCGAATGCGCCTTTCGGGCCTCGGCTTCGCCCTGCTCGCTCGGGCGTCTGTCGGGGGGCAGCGCAGCGGCGATCGCCGCAGGCGTGGGGGTCCGGCGCGTCGACTGACGTCGATGGCGGCAGGCCGACCGATGAGCGATCTCGATCGCGTCGCCGACGACAAGGATCTGCCGCTGCGCGAGGACACGCGCCTGCTCGGTCGGCTGCTGGGCGACGTGTTGCGTGCGCAGACCGGCGCGTCGGGCTTCGACCGGATCGAACGGATACGCCAGACGGCGATCCGCTTCCGCCGCGCCGACGACGATCTCGCGCCGGCAGTGAAGGGCGAGCTCGCCGCACTGCTGAACGCGCTGCCGATCGGCGAGACGCTGCACGTCGTGCGGGCGTTCAGCTATTTCTCGCATCTCGTCAATCTGGCCGAGGACGTTCACCAGAATCGCCGCCGCCGCGCGCATGCGCTCGCCGGATCGAAGCCGCAGCGCGGGAGCATCGCCGATGCGATCGAGCGCATCGTCGCGCACGGCGTCCCCGCGGGCGCGATCGCCGGCTGGTTCGGCGGAGCGCTGGTTTCCCCCGTCCTGACCGCGCATCCGACCGAGGTCCAGCGCAAGAGCATTCTCGATTGCGAACGCGAGGTCGTGCGTCTCCTGCAATGGCGCGACCGGACGCAGCTGACGCCGGAGGACGCGGTCGAGTTCGAAGCAGGGCTGTACCGGCAGGTGCTCTCGCTGTGGCAGACGGCGATGATCCGCCTCTCGCGGCTCGCGGTGCGAGACGAGATCGACAACGGGCTTGCCTACTATCGGTACACGTTTCTCGCCGAATTGCCGAAGCTCTACCTCGCGGTCGAGGCGCGGCTCGCAGCGCTCGGCGCCGCGGGCTCCGCGCCGCTGCCGACGTTCCTCAAGCCCGGCTCCTGGATCGGGGGCGACCGCGACGGCAATCCGTTCGTCGGCGCCGCGACGCTCGAGTACGCGATTGCCGCGCAGGCGACCGTGGCGCTCGCCCACTATCTCGACGAGGTCCATCGGCTCGGCAGCGAACTGTCGCTGTCGACGAGGCTCGTGCAGCCGACGGCGGAGCTGCTCGCGCTCGCCGCCAGCGCGCGCGACGACAATCCGCACCGGGTGGACGAACCGTATCGCCAAGCGCTGATCGGAATCTATGCGCGCGTCGCCGCGACGGCCCGGATGCTCGCGGGAATCGTGCCGCCCCGCGCACCGCACGGCGAGCTCGCGGCGTATGCGACTGCGGACGAGCTTGTCGCCGAGCTGCGGACGATTCAAACCTCGCTCGCGACGCACGGCGCTTCGCCACTCGCCGGCGGGCGGCTGGCGCCGCTCATCCGCGCCGTCGAGGTGTTCGGCTTCCATCTGGCAGTGCTCGACCTGCGCCAGAATTCCGATGTCCACGAAGCCGTGGTCGCCGAGCTGCTCGCCCGCTCCAGGGTCTGCGCCGACTACCGAGCGCTCGCGCCGAGCGAGCGCGTGCGGCTGCTCGCGCGCGAGCTCGCGAGCCCGCGTCCGCTGCGCTCGCCGCATCTCGAGTATTCGGAACGCACGAACGCCGAGCTGGCGATCCTCGACGCTGCGGCGCGCATTCACCGGCGTTATGGCGCGGCCGCAGTGCCGAACTACGTCATCTCGAAGTGCGCCGACGTCTCCGACCTGCTCGAGGTCGGCGTGCTGCTGAAGGAAGCGGGGCTCTGCACCGGCGACGCGCTCGCCGTCGACATCGTGCCGCTGTTCGAGACCATCGACGATCTCGCCCGGTGCGCAGCGGTCATGCGCGAGGCTTTCGCGGTGCCGTGCTACCGCGCGTGGCTCGAGCACCGCGGCCGCCGGCAGGAAGTGATGCTCGGCTATTCGGACAGCAACAAGGATGGCGGCTACGTGACCGCGAACTGGGCGCTGTATCGCGCCGAGCTCGCGCTCGTCGACGCGTTTCGCGACGAGGGAATCGGGTTGCGCCTGTTCCACGGCCGCGGCGGCACCGTGGGGCGCGGCGGGGGGCCCAGCTTCGAGGCGATTCTCGCGCAGCCGGCGGGCAGCGTCGCGCGCGGCCTGCGCATCACCGAGCAGGGCGAGATCATCGCCAGCAAGTATTCCGACCCGGATCTCGGGCGGCGCAATCTGGAAACGCTGGTCGCGGCGGCGCTCGAGGCGAGTTTCCTCGATGCCGGGCGGCTGGGCGAGGACGCCGCCGCGTTCTACGAGGTCATGGATGCGCTGTCGGCGCGTGCGCACGAGGCGTACCGCGGCCTCGTCTACGGGACGCCGGAATTCGTCGCCTATTTCCGCGCCACCACGCCGATCGCCGAAATCGCCGGCCTCAACATCGGCAGCCGGCCCGCCTCGCGCACGGCGTCGACGCGAATCGAGGATCTGCGCGCGATCCCGTGGGTGTTCAGCTGGGGCCAGTGCCGGCTGCTGTTGCCGGGCTGGTACGGATTCGGCGCCGCCGTCGATGCGTGGCTTGCCGCGCATCCGCGAGGCGCGTCGGCGGGAATCGCGCAACTTGCCGCCATGCATGCGCACTGGCCCTTCTTCCGCAGTGTGCTGTCGAACATGGCGATGGTCCTCGCGAAGACCGATCTGGCGATCGCGTCACGCTACGCGGAGCTCTTTCCCGACGTCGCCTCGCGCAATGCGATCTTCGGCCGCATCGCCTCGGAGCACGGCCGCACGGTCCGTCACCTGCTCGCCATCACCGGGCATGCGACGCTGCTCGAGGACAATCCGACGCTCGCGCGGAGCATCCGCGACCGCTTTCCCTACCTCGATCCGCTGAATCATCTGCAGGTCGAGCTGCTGCGCCGCTACCGGGCCGGCGAGACCGACGAGCGAACGCGCCGGGCGATCCACCTGACGATCAACGGGCTCGCGGCGGGCCTGCGCAACAGCGGCTGAGGCGAGGTGCGGTCGATCGCCCTCGCGCCGCCGCAGTTATAATCGCCGCATCGCAATGCACATCCTGCTTTCCAACGACGACGGCTATTTTGCGCCGGGCTTAGAACGGCTCGCCGAGGCACTCGCTCCGCACGCCGAGATCACGGTGGTCGCGCCCGAGCGCGACAGGAGCGGGGCGTCGAATTCGTTGACGCTCGACCGCCCGCTCACCGTGCGGCGCGCGCCGAACGGCTTTCGCTTCATCAACGGCACGCCGACCGATTGCGTGCACCTCGCGGTGACCGGTCTGCTGGACCGGTTGCCGGACATGGTGATTTCAGGCATCAATCTCGGCGCCAACATGGGCGACGACACGATCTATTCCGGCACGGTCGCCGCCGCCACCGAAGGCCACCTCCTCGGCATTCCGTCGATCGCCATCTCGCTTGCATCGAAGACCGCCGCGCACTTCGAGACCGCGGCCGCCATCGCCCTCGAGCTCCTCGACCGCCATCGCAGGGAGCCGCTCGGCGCGTGGCTCCTCAACGTCAACGTCCCCGATGTGCCGCAAGCGGAGCTCAAGGGCTTTCGCATCACGCGCCTTGGCCGCCGGCACAAGGCCGAGGATGTCATCAAGACGAAGAGTCCGCGCGGCGAGACCGTCTATTGGGTCGGCGCGGCGGGGCCGGCCGCGGATGCCGGCGACGGTACCGACTTTTACGCGGTCGAGCACGGCCACGTGTCGATCACGCCGCTGCAGATCGACCTCACCAACCATGATCAAATGGCGCCGGTGGGCGCGTGGCTCGTCTGAGCCCCGGACACCGATCGTCGGCATGAGGCAACGGTCCGGTGCGGCCGCCGCGAGCGCAACCGCGGGGAAGGGGACGGATGGCGATACAGGGCGGGAAGATGTCCGGCATCGGCATGACCTCGACGCGCACGCGCACGCGGATGGTCGAGCGCTTGCGCGAGCAGGGAATCCGCGACGAGGTCGTGCTCTCGGCGATGAACGCCGTGCCGCGGCACATTTTCGTCGATGAGGCGCTGGCGAGCCGCGCCTACGAGGACACGCCGCTGCCGATCGGCAGCGGCCAGACGATATCCCAGCCCTGGGTCGTCGCGCGAATGACCGAGCTCGCGCGAAACGGCGGCGCGCTGCCCTGCGTGCTCGAAATCGGCACCGGATGCGGCTACCAGACGGCGGTCCTGGCGCAGATCGCCGGCGAGGTCTACACGGTCGAGCGAATCGGCGCGCTGGTCGCGAAGGCGCGCCGCCACCTGCAGGCGCTCAAGATAAGGAACGTGCGCCTCAAGCACGGCGACGGCTCGGCGGACCTCCACGAGGATCTCGCGGTCGACGCGATCATCGTCACCGCCGGTGCGACGCATGTCCCTGCGGCGCTCGTCAAGTATGTGAAACCCGGCGGCCGCATCGTCTTGCCGCTGAGGGAGCGCGACGAGCATGGCGACGGCGCGCAGCGGCTGACCGTCATCGAGCCGGTGCCCGGCGGTTACCGCGAGAGGACGTTCGATGCGGTAAGATTCGTGCCATTGTTGCCCGGTCTCGCTTGAGGTCGTTGCGCGTCCACGTTCGATGTTCATTCCTTTCGTTTCCCCCGCGATTTTCCATCCCCATCCGTTTTCGAGGCTCGCCGCCGCCGCATTGGTCGTGCTTGTCGCCGCTTGTGCGTCGCGCGCGCCGGCCCCCGTGGAGGAGCGCGTCACCCGACCGGCACGTCCGGCGCCGACGGTCGCCGTCGCGCCCACGCCTCCCGCAGCGCCCGAGCCCGAGGCCCGACCGCAGACCTACACGGTCAAGCGCGGCGACATGCTCTACAAGATCGCGCTGGATAACGGCCTCGACTACCGCGAGCTCGCGGCGTGGAACTCGATCGAGAACGTGAACCTCATTCGCGAGGGCCAGGTGCTGCGTCTCACCCCGCCCGTCGATCCGAATGCGCCGGCGCCGGCACCCGCAGGCACAGGCGTCACCACCGTGCCGTTGCGAAGCGCGCCTCCCGTCGTGGCGGGGGAAGCGCGAGCGCCGTCCGCGACACCCGGTGCGATCGCCGCTGCGCCGCTCACGGCCGCTCCTTCGGGTACGCGCAATACGGAACGCTACAAGTCGCAGCCGAAGGCGCTCAAGGAACCGTATTCCGAGCAGGCGTTGCGCGACCTGCAGCGCAACGCCGCGCCCTTGGTGGCGGCGGTTCCCGTTGCGGCCGCCGAACCGAGCCCCCCGCCGCCGGTGATCGCGCGCGCCTCGCCGTCGCTCGAATCGAAACCGGAACCGAAGCCGGTACCGGGCACCGATGACGACAAGCTCGGCTGGATCTGGCCGGCGTCCGGCAAGCTCGTGACCGGCAGCTCGGAGAATCCGAATCTCAAGGGCATCGACATCGCGGGCCGGGCCGGGCAGCCGGTGGTTGCGAGCGCCGCGGGTAAAGTCGTCTACTCGGGCACCGGCATCCGCGGCTACGGCAAGCTCATCATCGTCAAGCACAACGCGACCTACCTTTCGGCTTACGCGCACAACCAGGACATTCTGGTGAAGGAAGGCCAGCAGGTCGCGAAGGGCCAGAAGATCGCGGAAATGGGCGACACCGACGCCGATCAGGTGAAGCTGCACTTCGAGATCCGCAAACACGGCACGCCGATGGACCCGCTGAAGTATCTGCCGCCGGCGTAGGGGGCCGCGATGACCTCGCCGCGGCGCGCGCGCGTCGATGCCGATCTCGACCTGCCGGGAATCGCGCACGCGAGCGAGTCGGAATCGGAGCGGGCGATCGACGCCCGAGTGGAGGAGGCGACGCCCGCGCGGGAGCCCGATCGCTGGACGCAGGAGCTGCCGCTGCCGGAGCCCGCGCCGGGCCTGTCGTCGGATTTCGTCACCGACCTCACGCAGATCTACTTCAACGAAATCGGCCAGCATGCGCTGCTCACGGCCGAGGAGGAGCTCACGCTCGCGCGGGCGATGGCGCAAGGCGATTTCGGGGCCCGTCAGCAGCTGATCGAAAAGAACCTGCGGCTCGTGGTCAGCATCGCCAAGCACTACACCAACCGCGGCCTCGCGCTGCCGGACCTGATCGAGGAGGGCAATCTCGGGCTGATCCACGCGCTGGAAAAGTTCGACGCGGAGCGAGGCTTCCGCTTCACCACCTATGCGACGTGGTGGATCCGGCAGGCGGTCGAGCGCGCGATCATGAGCCAATCGCGAACGATCCGGCTGCCGGCGCACGTCGTGAAAGAGCTGAACGTCGTACTTCGCGCCCTGCGTCACCTCGAGATGCACGGGATGCCGGAGGGGCGCGAAGCCTCGCTCGATGACGTCGCCCATCTGCTCGACAAGCCCGTCGAGCAGGTGCGCCGCGTGCTGCGCTACAACGAGCACGTGTCCTCGCTCGATGCGCCGCTCGACCATGACGGCGGCGTGTCGATCGCCGACGGCGTGGCCGACGACACTGCGCTCGCCCCGGAGCTCCTGTTGCACAACACCGAGATCGAGGCGTGGGTGCGCCAGTGGCTGGAGGAGTTGAACGAGCGGCAGCGGATCGTGATCGAGCACCGTTACGGGCTGAACGGCCGCGATGTGGCGACCCTCGAGGGACTCGCTCGCGAGCTCGGCGTCACCCGCGAGCGCGTGCGCCAGATCCAGACCGAGGCGCTCGAGAAGCTGCGGGCGCGATTGAAGCGGCGGGGGCTCGATCGCGAGGCGCTGCTCTGACCAACGCTCCCTACGTCGACCGCAGCGCCGCGGGCGCCGGCAGCACCTCGATGGCGCGGGCGAGCCGCGCGAGGGCAGAGGCGCGGCCGCGGCCGGCGTCGTCGTCAGGCGCAGGCGGACCGTAGCGCAGCGTCGCGTACGAATCGCCGATCACGTGAAAGGCGACCGCGAGCTCGGGCCAGCGCATCGCGGCGCGAGCCGTGTAGGCGAGCGGGCCTTCGTGCGGATGGCGCGGCATTCCCGCATGGGCGAGGCGACGGCAAAGCGCATCCCACAGCACGCGGCCACGATCGCTGTTGCGGCGCCGCCACCACGTGATCAGCCCCAGCATTCCGGCGCCCCACAGCGCTGCGAGCGCGGCTACGATCGCCGTGATCCACGCCGGTTGGAACTGGTCGATGCTCCACTCGCGCCACAACGATTGCTGGCGGTCGCGGTTGAAGCCGACGACATGGCGGCGCCAATCGTGATTCACCCCATCCCAGGCCAGTTGCACGGTCTTGAACCAGCTCTGGTCGAGTCGCGCCAGCAGCGGGACGAACTCGCTCGAAGGCAGCGCGCCGCCGAGCCCGGAATTGATGCGCAACGGCGAGACTGCGCCGGTCGGATCCACGCGGCGCCACTGACCCTCGACGAGCGCCTCGGCCCAGGCGTGGGCGTCGGATTGGCGGACGATCATGTAGTCGCCGTTCGGATTGATTTCGCCGCCCTGGTAACCGGTGACGACCCGCGCCGGGATTCCGGCGGCACGGAGCAGCACGACGAAGGCGCTGGCGTAGTGCTCGCAGAAACCCCGGCGGGTGTCGAACAGAAACGCGTCGATCGAATCGCGGTCGGGAAGTCGCGGCGGCATCAGCGTGTAGAAGAAGGGCTCGGAGCGGAACCAGCGAAGCACGGTGTTGATGTAATCGGCGTCGTTCGGACGGAGCGCCCGCAACTCGCGGGCGAACGCCTGCGTGCGCGGATTGTTCCGCCCCCAGTCGTCCGGCAGCTGCAGGCTTTCAGCACGCTCCCGCACGAGTTCGTCGCCGATCGGCGCCGGATAGCCCGCAGCGAGGACCGACACCTCACGGTACTGAAGCGGCTGCGACACCGGCGCCCGGGCGACGAGGCGTCGATCGCCGGTCATCACGGCAATCGAACTCGGCGCCGCGGCGCCATCGGCGTCGGCTTCCGCGACCGGGGGACCTTGCGCGACGTCGAGGGCGAACAGCCATGGCTTGCCATGGGGCTCGAGCAATACCGAGTAGGCGATCGGCGAACCGGTGACGTGACCCGGCGCGCCATCGCGCCTCGTCTCGATCATCGTCCACTCGCGCCCATCGAAGCGCGAAAGCACCGGCCCGCGCCAGTACCGCTGCGGTCGCGGCGGAGCCGCCGACTCGAAATCGACGCGGAATGCGATCGCATCCGACATCGACAGCTTGCTGATCGTTCCGGGCGCCATCCGGTCCGACAACCCGGAACGGGCGCCGGCATCGGAAGGCAGCCCCCACAGCGGTGCAGCGAGTCGCGGGAACAGCACGAACAGCAGCGCCGCCAGCGGGATTCCCTGGGCGAGCAGTTTGGCCGTGTACCCGACCGGCGCGCGCCACGTCCTTAGCGGCGCATCGCGCAGCGACGGTTGCGCCAGCACCTGCAGCGTCGCGCCCAGCGCCAGGATTCCGGGCCCGACCGCCGCCGCGGCGAGCAACGACTGGCTGTAGAAGAACGGCGTCACCATCAGGAACGAGGCGAGGCAGGCGAGCAGCGTGCCGTCGCGCGCGCTGCGTGCTTCGACGAACTTGATGCCGGTGAGCGCGAACAGGAAGGCGACGCACGGATCGCGCCCGAGAAAGTATCCGAACGACTGCCGGATCGTCAGCGCCGCGGCGGCCGCGAACAGCGCAAGCGCCCAAGACGGGATCCGCGCGGGCGGAGCGCCGGGGCGCGCCCGGTCGCGGCGCAGGAACAGGAAGCGCAAGACCAGGAGCATCGCGGTGAATCCCGCGACCCACAGCGGTACGAACGGCGTCTGCGGCAAGAGCGCGAGCACGAGAAGCACGCCGAGCCAGCGGATCTGCGCCGCGGACAGCGGCGCGCGCGGCGCGGCGCGCGCGGGGCGCCGGCGATCGATGCCCCGCATCGACAAGGCGGCGCTCATGGTCCCCCCACGCTTGCGGCTATCGCCGCGGCGCTGCCCCCCGCGGGGGCGCAATTCGCGCCTTGGGACGGCCCGGCGGCGCTCATGGAGCAATCCCGGGGGATGGACCCAACCCAGGGGGCGCCTCGGGCAGGAGCGCAAGCGCGGTCAACGCCGCGCGCCGGTGCTCGCGCCCCTGCGCGGCGGGAAGCGAAACACCCGGAACGGCGAGCGAAAACGGGCGGGCGACACGCTCGGCGGCGAGCACCCAGGCCGCGAGCCTCGCGATTCGCGCTTCGCGGTCGAGCGCTCCGGGGAGCGCCTCCCAGGCGAGCTCGGCCGGCCCGCCGCCGCCGCTTCCTTCGAACTGCTTGGTGTACCAATCGCCGCCACGCGCGACCGCCTTCCACGCGACGCGCTGCAACGGATCGCCCGGCTGATAGCCTCGCAAACCCGCGAGGTCGGCCTCCTCGCCGGGAGATTTCGAAAGTGCGTCGTGGCCGCCCCGGCCGGCCGGGAGCGGCGGCGCGCCGACTTCCGGCGCCGGAAACACGACGCCGGTCAGCGGAAAATGCACGTAGGCCCAACCGCGCCACAGGCCGAGCGGGTAATCGGACGACAGCGTGACCCGCCCCAGCGCGAAGCGCCCGCGCCGCCGCGTCGTCACCTCGAGTGTCACGGGCAACGCGGCGTCGGGGATCACGTCGACTGTCACCGGCACGCTGCCGCGCGCCGTAACGGTAATCGCCCGCCGGGACGCGGCGCCTCCCGCGAGCGCGAGCGTGAACGGCAGCATGCCGCCCGCGAACGACTCGCCCGCGGCGAGCGGCGCCAACTCGACGCCCGCCAAGTTGCGGAACGTGTGCAACAGCGTCGCCGCCATCAGCCCCGCGACGAGGAACGTCACTGCGAAACCCAGCGACAGCGCAAAGTTGAGCGAGGTCAGCAGCATCATCGCCAGCGTTCCCAGCATGGCGAAGCCGCGCCGCGTCGGCAGGATGTAGATCCGGCTATGGCGAAGGATGACCGGTTCGCGGTCCGCGGGGTGCGTGCGGAAGATGCGCTGCCGGTAGCGTGCGCGCCACGCCGACGGAGCGAGCGGGGTTCCCCGCGGGTGCCGGGAACCCTGCGCGGCGGTCATTGAGGTGTCTCCGCGTGCGATCCGGCGGCGCTCGGGATGCCCTCGAGGGGGAGCCATTCCATGCGGCCTCCGCGTCTTTTGTTCCGCCTTGGGACCTTTGGTCGGCCGCCGCCGACGCTCGCGGCCGCACCCCTCGGGCCCTCGCTTCGCCCCGCTCGCGGGGGCGTCTTCTGGCTCAGGGAAGCGCGACGCCGCGCAACAACGACTGCGCGTACAGGGCGCCGCTCCGCGCACCGCCGGCGAGCCGGTGACCGGCGACCGACGGAAAGACCGCCTGCACGTCCTCCGGAACGACCATCGGGCGCCCGGCAAGAAGCGCCCAGGCGCGAGCCGCGGCGACGAGCAGCAGGCCGGCCCGCGGCGACAACCCGCGCCTCGCCCCGGCATCGGCGCCACCTCCGGCGTTGCCGCGGGTGGCGGCGAGCAGCGCTTGCACGTAATCGAGCAGCGCCGGCGCGACGTGCACGGCCGCGCCTTCGCGTTGCCATTCGAGCAGCGTCGGCGGGTCGGCCAGTGCCGGCAACGTCCCGATCTGCGCGCGGCGGTCGCCGCCGGCCAGGAGTTCGCGCTCCGCGGCGGGATCCGGATAGCCGATTTCGATCGCCATCAGGAAGCGGTCGAGCTGGGACTCCGGCAGCGGGTACGCGCCGATCTGCTCGACCGGGTTCTGGGTGGCGATCACGAAAAAAGGCTCGGGCAGCTTGCGCGTTTCGCCGTCCTGCGAGACCTGCCGCTCTTCCATCGCTTCGAGCAGCGCACTCTGCGTTTTCGGGGGTGCGCGGTTGATCTCGTCGGCGAGGACCACCGAGTTGAAAATCGGCCCGGGATGGAAGCGGAACGCCTGCGCCGGCGCATCGAAGATCGACACCCCCAGCACGTCGGCAGGGAGGAGGTCGCTCGTGAACTGGACGCGGGAATAGCGAAGCCCCAGCGTTGCCGCAAGCCCTTGCGCAAGCGTCGATTTGCCCACGCCGGGGATGTCCTCGATCAGCAGGTGGCCGCGGGCGATGAGGCACGCGAGGGCGAGCTTCAACGGCTCTGGCTTGCCCACGACAATGCGTTCGAGCTGCGCTTGCACCGCCGCGAGCCGCGCGACGGTGGGGACGGCCTGGCCCAAGGGACGAACGGTCATGGCGCACTATCGCACGAATCGGGAAGTCGGCGGCACTCTAGCCCGCCAATGCGGTCTAGTCACCACCGGCGGGCACCGGCTACACTCCATTCGGCGAGGCCGATGATTGCCCGTCCGCGCCGTTGGACAGCCGCTGCGCCCGAAAGGTCGACTTCTTCCCGTGCCGATCGCCTATATCACGCACCCGTCGTCGCTGCTCCACGACATGGGCCCGTACCATCCGGAATGCCCGGACCGGCTGCACGCGATCAACGATCGGCTGATCGCCGCCGGCCTCGACATCTACCTCCGCCACTACACGGCGCCGGCGGCGACTCACGAGCAGCTCGAGCGCGTGCACGGCGACGGCTACATTGCGACGCTCGAGGCGGAAAGCCCCGCGGCGGGGCTCCATTTCATCGACCCCGACACCGCGATGAACCCGCATTCGCTGTCGGCTGCTCGCCACGCCGCGGGCGCCGCGGTGCTCGCAACCGACCTCGTCGTGCGCGGCGAAGTCCGCGGTGCGTTCTGTGCGGTGCGCCCGCCGGGGCACCACGCGGAGCGCAATCGCGCGATGGGGTTTTGCCTCTTCAACAACGTGGCCGTCGGCGCCGCGCACGCGCTCGCCGCGCACGCAATGGAGCGCGTTGCGATCGTCGATTTCGACGTCCACCACGGCAACGGCACCGAGGACATCTTTGCCGACGACCCGCGGGTGCTGATGGTCTCGACCTTCCAGCATCCTTTGTATCCGTATTCCGGTACCGAAAACGAAGCGCCGCACATGGTCAACGTTCCGCTCGCCGCAGGGAGCGCGAGCGCGATCTTTCGCGACGTGGTGCGCGAGCGGTGGCTGCCGGCGCTCGAGCGCCACCGGCCGGAGATCATCTACGTCTCGGCGGGCTTCGACGCGCACCGCGAGGATCCCCTCGCCGGCCTCAAGCTGACCGAGGCCGACTACGCCTGGGTGACGCGCGAGATCGTTGCGGTCGCGATGAAGCACGGGCAGGGACGGATCGTGTCGACCCTGGAAGGCGGTTATGCGCTGTCCGCGCTCGGCCGCAGCGCCGCCGAGCATGTTCGGGAACTCCTGGTGGCGGGATGAGGCGACGCACCTTCCTCGAGTCGTGCGCGGTGATTTCCGGCGCCGCCGGACTCGGCGCGCTGCCGGCTGCATGGGCCGACGTGCCGCCACGGCTCTATGCGCGCGCGCGCCTGGTCGATGTCCACGGCGAACCGCTCAAAGCGAACACGCTCGCGATCGAGACCAACTACGTGTTCAATTTTCCCTTCGCGGGGACGCCCTGCTTCCTGCTCAACCTCGGCCACCCCGTCACCGGCGCCGCGACGTTGCGGCGCGAGGATGGCGGCACCTACGGCTGGAACGGCGGAGTAGGGCCCTTCCGCGGCGTCGTCGCCTTCTCGGCGATCTGCGCGCACAAGCTCGCATACCCAACGCGCGAGGTCTCGTTCATACGCTACCAGCCGCGGAAATCGCCGACGTCGGACGCCCACGTCATCCATTGCTGCGCCGACCACAGCGTCTACGATCCCGCGAACGGGGCCCGCGTGCTGTCGGGACCGGCGCCGCAGCCGCTCGCGGCGATCCTGCTCGATTACGACGCGGCCACGGACGGGCTCGCGGCGATCGGCACCGTCGGCACCGAGCAGTTCGACGCCTTCTTCCGCAAGTACGATTTCAAGCTCGCAATGGAATACGGCGACGGCAAGGCGAGGGCGCCCGTCGGCGAGCGCACCGTCGTGCGCGAGCTCTCGCAGTTCTGCCGGCAGACGATCCAGTGCTAGGAGCCCCCGCCCTCGCCATTGCCCTCGCCATACTGCCGGTATGACTTCGGGCGCGCGCCTTGAACCGCGCCCAACTCGCCGCCGTCACATGCACGAGACCAAGCCCGACCGGATGCCTGCCGCCGCGGTCGACGCCGCGATCGTCGTCGCCGCTCTCCGGAAAACGTACGGCGCCGTCGAGGCGGTGAAGGGAATCTCGTTTGCCGTGCGCCGCGGCACCACGACCGCGCTGCTCGGCGGCAATGGCGCGGGCAAGACGACGACGCTGTCGATGCTGCTCGGGGTGCTGACGCCCACCGCGGGACGCGTCACCGTGCTCGGCGAGGAGATGCCCAAGCAGCGGCATCGGGTGCTGCCGCGGATCAACTTCACGTCCCCCTACGTGGACCTGCCCAAGCGGCTTACCGTCGGCCAGAATCTCGCGGTGTTCGCCGATCTCTACGGCGTGCGCCGCGCGCGCGAGCGTATCGCCGCGGTTGCCGAAGACTGCGATCTGGTCGCCTTGCTGAAGCGCCCGTACGGGACGCTCTCGGCGGGCCAGCGCACGCGCGTGTCGCTCGCCAAGGCGGTCATCAACGAGCCCGACGTGCTGCTGCTGGACGAGCCGACGGCTTCGCTCGACCCCGACATCGGCGATCGGATGCGCACCTATCTCGAGGGCTATCAGCGCCGCACCGGATGCACGATGCTCCTCGCCTCCCACCACATGGGCGAGGTCGAGCGGATGTGCGACGAGGTGATCATGCTGCGCGAAGGCGTCGTCGTCGACCAGGGCTCGCCGCAGGCGCTGATCTCCCGTTACGGTCGCGCCAACATGGAGGAAGTCTTCCTCGACATCGCGCGCGGCCGGTTGAGCGAGCCCGTCGCCGGCAGCGGCGCCGAAGAGATCACGACGCTGTCATGAACCTGACCTCGACGGTCGATCGCGACACCGGCACGATCGCCTCGCTGCGCCGGGTGCGGGGGGTGCTGCGCCGGCATGCGTACCTGATTGCCAGGTCATGGACGCGCGTCGTGTCGATGATGTACTACCCGACGGTGACGATGGTCGTCTGGGCGTTCGTCACCGTCTACCTGGCGCCGACCAACAACTTCCTGCGCGATGCCCCCGGTTTCTTCATCGGCGCGGTGCTGCTGTGGGACGTGCTCTTCCGCGGGCAGCTCGGCGTGTCGCTGACCTTCATCGAGGAGCTCTACGCGCGCAATCTCGGCAACCTGTTCGTGTCTCCGCTGACGCTGCCCGAATACATCGCGAGCCAGTTGACGATCAGCGTGGTGCGAGCCCTGATCGGGGTCGGTGGCGCGTGCTTGTTCGCGTATCTGCTGTTCCGGTTCTCGATCTTCTCGTTCGGGCTGCCGCTGATCGCGTTCTTCGCGAACCTCCTGGTGTTCGGCTGGGGCATCGGTCTCGCGATGTCGGGAATGATCATGCGCCTCGGGCTCGGTGCAGAAGAGCTCGCGTGGGCGGCGATCTTCGTCATCGCGCCGATCTCGGGCGTCTACTATCCGGTGAGCGTGCTGCCCGGGTGGATGCAGTCGATCGCCTGGGCGACGCCGTCGGCGCACGTGTTCGAGGGGATGCGCGCCGTGCTGCTGCACCACGTGTTCCGCTGGGACGCGTTCTGGACGGCAGCGGCGCTCAATGTCGTCTATCTCGCGCTCGGCGCGGCCGTCTTCGCGTGGGCCGTGCGTTACGCGCGCAATCACGGCACGCTGCTGCAGATGGGCGAGTGAGTGAGGCGGCCGAGCGGAGCGAGCCGGGGCCCGGGCGCGTCGCCGGGCGACCGAGCAGCGCCCGAGCATGCCTGTCGCAGTTGACCGGGCGCGAATGATCCGCATTGCGGCCACCGCAGCTTCTGCGCCGTACCGAAGCAGGCTTCCGCCGGCGCCGCCTCCAACGCCGCCGCTGCTCCGGTTCGTCGTGCTGTCGATCCTGCTGCACGTGCTGGTTGTCCTCGTCTTCGGCAATCCCCAGCGCGGCGGCGGTACGCTCGGCGCGTGGCGCGATGCTCCGTTCGCGGTTACGTTGCGCGTGCTCCTGACGGGGCGCGAGTCGCCGTGGAAGCCGTCGCTCGGCGCCGATCAGGGATCGGCCGGGTCCCCGCTCGCGCGTCCCGCGAAACCTGCTGCGCGCAGCACCGGCGCAGCGGCGCCGGCGCGACCCGAACGGCCACGGGCCGAGGCGCCGCTCCGCGCTCCCGAGGCGCCGCCATCTTCGCCGCCGCGGCGTGCCGAGCCGGCGGCCGAAGTACCGGCACGCGAGGAACCGCCGGTTCCCGGGACGCTGCCGCGAATCGATCGCGGGGCACCCGAAGTCGTCGACAAGGCAGTCGTCCCAAACGCCGACATCCGGTCACCCGAGCCGCCGACCGAGGCGATCCCGCGTGCCGACCTCGAAGCGCCGGCCGTGCCGGAAACCCCGCCGCTGACGGCTCCTGCACAACCGGAGCCTGCGGCGCCGGCACTGCCGCCCTCCGAGGTTGCGCCGCCGGGGAAGGAGGAGGCGCCCACCCCGAAACCCGAAGCGCGGAGCGAAGCCCTGCCTGAGGCGCTGCCGCAGATCGAGCGCGAGCTGCCGAAGATCCCGGAGTTCGTTGCGCCGGCTACGCTTCCAATCGAAACGCAACCGTCGCGGATCGAACAGGAGACGCCACCGAACGTCGAGCGCGAAAAGCCGCCGTTCGTGGAGCCGCCCGCAAAACGCAAAGTGCCTGCGGCGACGACGCCGCGCACCGAACCCGAAGCAGCGCCCAAAATCGAGCAACCGGTTGTGCCGCCCGCGTCAGCCGTGTCTCCGCCCGAACCGCCCGCGGCGGCGGTGCCGTCGAGCGAAAGTGCGCCGGCACCGGCGATCGAGCGTGCGATCACGCCCGCTGCGCCGACCTCGCCGCGCGCAGTCCCTGCCGAGGCCCCGGCGCTGCCCGCGACACGGCAGAAGATCGAAGCCGAGTCGCCGCAACCGCCGGCCCCGCGCGAAGCCCCCGCCGCGGCGCCCGTGCCGCGTCTCAGCTACGGCGTATCGCGGGACGTCGACGACATCTTTGCGCCGCGTCAACCCGGCGATCCCTCCACCGTCGCCGCGCCGGCACCGATCGATCTCGACGCCGCGCGCGAGATCGCGCGTCGATCCGGTCGGATCACCTACGGTCGGACCGGGATCATTCCGCTGAAGCTCTTTCCGCCGCCGCCGGAGCCGGAATCCAAGCTCGGGCGCGCGATCCAGAAAGCGGCGCAACCGGATTGCCGCGATGCCTACGCGTCGATGGGCTTGCTCGCGATTCCGTTCCTGCTCAAGGACGCGGTGACGGACTCGGGCTGCCGGTGGTAGCGGTCCCGCCGGACGCGAGCCGTCGCTGCTGCGCGCTGTGGTCTGACCTTCGGGCGCGACGGCGCTACACTGCTCCTCGCGCGCGCAACACAGGAGGCGGGCGATGCAAGTCCGGGCAGGGGAGCGCTTTTCATCAACGGTCACGCTGACGGCTGCGAAAGTGGCGGCCTTCGCCCACGACGTCGGCGACGACAATCCCGTCCATCACGACGCCGGCTTCGCCGCCCGGACGCGTTATCGGCGGCTCATCGCCAGCGGGACGCACACGACGGCGTTGCTGCTCGCCCTCACCGGCGCGCATTTTTCGTCGCGCGGAGCGATGGTGGGTCTCGAGTTCTGGCAACGCTTCCGCCGGCCGGTGTTCGCCGACGAGACGATCCTGCTCGAATGGCTGATCGTCCGCGTGACGCCGAATGCGAAACTCGCGGGCGATGTCGTCGAGTTGCGCGGACGGATCAGGGGATCCGACGGACAGACGGCGGTCGGCGCCAAGGGCCGCGTTCTGGTCACGGATCGGCTGTGACGATCAGTCCACGATCAGCGCGGCGACGACCTTGCGGTCCTCGGCGGCCAGGATGTTGAACGTGCGGCACGCGGCGGCGGTATCCATCACCTCGAAACCGATCTGCGCGTCGGTGAGTGCGCGGGTGAGCCGCGGCTGCGGGAAGCGGATCGTCGCGCCGGTGCCGAAGAGCACGATCTCCGGGGCGTAACCGAGCAGCGCGGCGAAATCCGCCTCGACGAGGCCGTCGAACCCGCAGGCCGCCCATTCGGTGACGACGGTGGCGGGCGTCAGCACGAGGCTCGTGCGGTATTCCTGCGTGCCGACGCGCACCCAGCCCGCGCCAAGGCCGGTGACGGTGTTGCCAGTCGATGTCGAGAGATGGAATTTCATTCGCGAACGGCGGTGCTGTCCGATACCTGGTCAAAGGAGAGCCAGTGAAGCACCCGCGGTTCGAAGCCATCGAGGAGGCCGATCTCCCTTTTGGCGACGCTTCAACGCGAAAAGGGATCGGCGATGCATCCAAAGCGATCGATGATGCATTGCGGTAAGTAGCTAAATCGGTTAGCATTATACGCGCCACCAGACTTTCACGTCGCTCGGACGGTTCCGGGCGCTGACGCCGAAAGACCCGCATGCCCCCCTCGCCCGGTACCGAGTTCAAGCGCCTGACGCGCCTGCCGCCCTACGTCTTCAACATCACGACCGAGCTCAAGATGGCCGCCCGTCGGCGCGGCGAGGACATCATCGACTTCGGGATGGGCAATCCCGACGGCCCGACGCCGAAGCACATCGTCGACAAGCTGATCGAGACGGTGACGCGTCCGGACACGCATGGCTATTCGGTGTCCAAGGGCATCCCGCGATTGCGCCGGGCGATCTGCCACTGGTATGAACGGCGCTATGACGTTTCGTTCGATCCCGAAACCGAGGCGATCGTCACCATCGGCTCGAAGGAGGGCATCGCCCACCTCGCGCTCGCGACGCTCGGCAGCAGCGACACCGTCCTTGTCCCGAACCCAAGCTATCCGATCCACATCTACGGGCCGGTGATCGCCGGCGGCGACATCCGTCATGTGCCGATCACGCCCGACGTCGACTTCTTCGCCGAGCTCGAGAACGCGATTCACACGACGTTCCCGAAGCCCCGGATGCTGATCATCAACTTCCCGTCGAACCCGACGGCGCAGTGCGTCGAGCTGCCGTTCTTCGAAAAGATCGTCGCCTTGGCGCAGGAGCACGGCATCTGGGTCATCCACGACCTCGCCTATGCCGACATCACGTTCGACGGCTGGAAGGCGCCGTCGATCATGCAGGTCAAGGGCGCGCGCGATGTCGCCGTCGAGTTCTTCACCATGTCGAAGAGCTACAACATGGCGGGCTGGCGGATCGGCTTCATGGTCGGCAACCGCGATCTCGTCTACGCGCTGTCGCGCATCAAGGGCTACCACGACTACGGCACGTTCACGCCGATCCAGGTCGCCGCGATCGCCGCACTCGAGGGACCACAGGAATGCGTCCGCGAAATTGCGCTTCGCTACCAGAAGCGCCGCGACGTGCTGGTCAAGGGGCTGCACGAGGCAGGCTGGATGGTCGACGTGCCGAAGGCGTCGATGTATGTCTGGGCGCGGATTCCCGAGCCGTACCGTGCCGAAGGCTCGCTCGAGTTCACGAAGAAGCTGCTCGCGCAGGCAAAGGTGTCGGTCTCCCCCGGGATCGGCTTCGGCGAATACGGCGACGGCTACGTCCGCTTCGCGATGATCGAGAACGAAGCCCGGACCCGCCAGGCGGTTCGCGGCATCAAGGACATGTTCAGGAAGGACGGATTGCTGTGACAACACCGGGCGTCATTCTCGCGAACGCGGGAATGCAGTGTCTTTGGGCGAATAACGACACTGGGTCCCCGCCTCCGCGGGGACGACAAGCGAAAGGCTGACGATGGCGAACGCGACGATTAAGCCGCTGCAGGTCGGCCTGCTCGGAATCGGCACCGTCGGGATGGGGACGTGGACCGTGCTGTCGCGAAATGCCGAAGAGATCAGCCGCCGCGCAGGGCGGCCGATCCGGATCACATGGGTCGCCGACAAGGCGGTCGAGCGGGCGCGCGAGGCGACGCGCGGCACCGGCGGCGTCACGGTGACCGACGACGCGGCGCGCGTGCTTGCGCATCCGGACATCGACATCGTCGTCGAGTTGATCGGCGGGATCGAGCCGGCGCGCACGTTCATCCTGAAGGCCATCGCCAATGGCAAGCACGTGGTCACCGCAAACAAGGCGCTGCTCGCGCGCCACGGCAACGAGATCTTCGCCGCCGCACACGCGAAAGGCGTGATGGTCGCCTTCGAAGGCGCCGTCGCGGGTGGCATTCCGATCATCAAGGCGCTGCGCGAAGGGCTCACCGCCAACCGGATCGAGTGGATCGCCGGCATCATCAACGGCACCTCGAACTTCATCCTGTCCGAGATGCGGGCGAAGGGCGAATCCTTCGAAGCCGCGCTGAAGGAGGCGCAGGCGCGCGGCTACGCCGAGGCGGATCCGACGTTCGACATCGAGGGCATCGACGCTGCGCACAAGCTCACCATCATGTCGGCGATCGCGTTCGGCGTGCCGATGCAGTTCGACAAGGTCTACACCGAAGGCATCTCGAAGCTCACCCGCGAGGACATCCGCTACGCCGAGGAGCTGGGCTACCGGATCAAGCTCCTCGGCATCACGCGGCGTGCGAAAGCGGGGATCGAGCTGCGCGTTCATCCGACGTTGATCCCGGCGAAGCGGCTGATCGCCAACGTCGAGGGTGTGATGAACGCCGTGCTGGTCAAGGGCGACGCCGTCGGTCCGACGCTGTACTACGGCGCCGGCGCCGGGGCCGAGCCGACGGCGAGCGCGGTGATCGCCGATCTCGTCGACGTGACGCGGATGCACACGGCGGACCCGGAGCATCGCGTGCCGCATCTCGCCTTCCAGCCCGATCAGCTCTCGGATCTGCCGTTCCTCCCGATCGGCGAGGTCGAGACCAGCTACTACCTGCGGATGCGCGTGCAAGATCGGCCTGGCGTGCTCGCCGACATCACGCGGATTCTCGCCGACCGCGAGATCTCGATCGACGCGATGATCCAGAAGGAGCCCTCCGAGGGCGAGGACCAGACCGACATCATCCTGCTCACCCACCGGACGCTCGAAAAGCGCGTCGTCGACGCGATCGCCGGGATCGAGGCGCTGCCCACGGTCAACGGCGAGGTCGTGCGAATCCGGCTGGAAGAGCTCAACTAGCGAAAAGTTGACGTCGGGATCTGGATCCGGACCTTCGATGCGTTACCTGAGCACCCGCGGCGCGTGGGCCGACGATCCGCAGCCGTTCTCGGCCATCCTGCTCGAAGGCCTGGCGCCCGATGGCGGGCTCGCCGTCCCGGAAGCCTATCCGCAGCTCGACACGGCGGAGCTCGTTGGGCTCCGCCCGCTTTCGTATCCCGAGCTTGCGCTGGCGGTGCTGTCGCCTTTCATCACCGACATTCCGCCTGCCGATCTCAAGCGCTTGATCGACCGCACGTATACGAAGGCCGCGTTCGGCAGCGGCGACATCGCGCCCGTCACTTCGCTCGGCCCTGGCACGTATCTGTTGCACGTGTCGAACGGACCGACGCTCGCCTTCAAGGACATCGCGCTGCAACTCCTCGGCAATCTGTTCGAGTACGTGCTCGCGAAGGAGGGGCGCACACTCAACGTTCTCGGCGCGACCTCGGGCGACACCGGCAGCTCCGCCGAGTACGCGATGCGCGGCAAGCGCGGTATCCGCGTGTTCATGCTCTCGCCGAGAGGACGGATGAGCCCGTTCCAGCAGGCGCAAATGTATTCGCTCGCCGATCCCAACATCCACAATCTCGCGGTCGACGGCGTCTTCGACGACTGCCAGGACATCGTCAAGGCGCTCGGCACCGACGCCGCGTTCAAGGCGCGTTACGCGATCGGCACGGTCAACTCGATCAACTGGGCGCGGGTCGCAGCGCAGATCGTCTATTACTTCAAGGGCTATTTCGCGGCCGCGCCGGCTGTCGGCTCGCCCGTCGATTTTGCGGTGCCTTCGGGCAATTTCGGCAACATCCTCGCCGGTCACGTCGCGCGGCAGATGGGGCTGCCGATCCGCCGGCTGATCCTCGCCACCAACGAGAACGACGTGCTCGACGAATTCTTCCGCACCGGCCGCTACCGACCCCGGTCGACCGCGGAAACGCATGCGACGTCGAGCCCGTCGATGGACATCTCGAAGGCGTCGAACTTCGAGCGCTATCTGTTCGACATCGTCGGTCGCGACCCGACGATCGTGCGCGAGCTGTGGACGACGCTCGCGCGCGACGGCGAGTTCGATCTTTGTGCCACGCCCTATTGGCCGCGGGTCGCCGCATCGGGCTTCGTGTCCGGGGTGAGCACGCATCGCGACCGGATCGCGACGATACGCGAAACGTTCGCCCGCAGCGGCGTGATCGTCGACCCGCACACGGCGGACGGGCTCAAGGTCGGCCGCGCGCATCACGATCCGGCGGTTCCGCTCGTGTGCATCGAGACCGCGCTGCCGGCGAAATTCGCCGCAACGATTCGAGAGGCGCTCGGACACGATCCAGAGCGCCCGGCCGCGTACGCCGATCTCGAAGCGCGGCCGCAACGCTGCGACGTGGTGCCCGCCGATGCGGAACGCGTGAAGGCGTACATCGCGGCGCATTCAGGAGTCGCGGCCTGACAATCCAATCCAGCCGCGCAGGCCAATCCCGCGGCGCGCTGCAAATCCGGCGATGATCCACGAACTCTCCAAACTCGGCCGCAATCTCGTCGCGGGCGCGCGCCTTGCGCTTTTCCTGCCGGTGTCGCGCCTCGCCTTCAGGATCGACATCGCGCAGCTCCTGCTGCTGTTCGTGCTGTCGGCGCTGCTCGACGTCGGCGTCGACTGGATCCGCGTAGAGCCGGATGCCCTTTTTTCCTGGTATGGGGCAGGGAGCGAATTCATCGCCGCCGGCATGCTGCTCTTCTGCTCGGCGGTCCTCTCGCTTGCGTTCCGGCAGCACGCGCTGGCGCTCGCGATCCCGTTGCTCGCGCTTGCCGCCTATCCGGTGCTCCAGCTCGTCCATGCGTTGTCCGGCATCGTGGCGCCGCTCACGGCTGCGCCGGACGAGGTCGGCGCAGCGTTTGACATCATGCTTCTCGCGTGGACCGTTGCGCTGTTCGTTCGGGTCGTGGCCGTGGTGCTCGTCCCCGCGAATCGGCACCGCTGGCTGCGAGCGATCGCTGGAGGCCTGGTGCTGGCCGCGCCGATCGCGCTCGCGCCTTTGGTGACGCCGTCGGAGCCGTGGTGGCGCGGGGCGAGCGCGGCCGCCGCTAGCGACTACCCGAATGCCGCGTCCGAACCGGTGATGGCGGCACAGCAGTCGCTGCTGGACGACGCGCTGTCGAATCTCGACGACGAGCGTCCTGGCGAAGTCGATCTCTACTTCGTTGCGTTTGCGGGCGACGCGCGCGAGGAACCATGGCGCACCGACGTCGTGGCGGCGCGGCACACGATGGACGAGCGCTGGGACACGCGCGACCGCTCGATCACGCTCGTCAACAGTCCCGACACGCTGCTGCAAACACCGATGGCCACCATCACGAATCTGCGCGAGACGCTGAAGGAAATTGCGGCGGCCATCAATCCCGACGAAGACGTCGTGATGCTGTATCTTGCTGGCCCCGTCACGGGTGGCGGCGCGCTCGCGGTCGCGATGCCGCCTCTCGATCTCGCCCCGATCACTCCGACGGCGCTGCGCGCGCTGCTGGACGAGTCCGGCATTCAATGGCGAATCGTCGTCGTGTCGGCGTGTTACGCGAACGAATTCGCGGAGGCGCTGCAGAGCGAAACGACGCTCGTGCTGACGGCGACGGGAGAGGGCGCAAGCTACGGCTGCGAGCACAGTGGGGACGCGACCCATCTCGGCGCGGCGCTCTTCGGCGAGGCGCTTCGCCGGGCCGATTCGTTGCGCGCGGCGTTCGAGGCCGCGCAGGCGAGGATCGTCGCGGGCGAGCGAAGCGGGGGAACCCCGTCGGCAACGGGCGCCCGACTCCTGATCGGCCCGGCGATGGCGGAAAAGCTCGAGGAGCTCGACCGGACCCGCGCGTCGCGGCGCTCGAGCCGGTCGGTCTGACCGGGCGCCGCGGGCGAGATCGTTTGACGCTCCGACGTGGCGCGCGGAAAATGCAGGTCCCGCAAGCGCCCGAGCTCGAGGCGCCAACCTTGGAGGAAATGATGCGTCGCTCGCTCCCCCTGGCGGCCCTCGCCGCGCTTTGCGTCGCGCTGGTCGCGCCCGTGGCCTTCGCGCAGGCGCCCGAAAAACCGAAGATCACGATCGGCGTCGGCGGCAAGGCGCTGTTCTATTACCTTCCGCTCACGATCGCCGAGCGCAAGGGGTACTTCAAGGACGAGGGCCTCGAAGTCGAGATTCCGGATTTTCCCGGCGGCGCCAAGGCGCTGCAGGCGATGATCGGCGGCAGCTCCGACCTCACGTCGGGCGCCTACGAGCACACGATCACGCAGCAGGCGAAGGGCCAGAACATCGAGGCGCTCGTGCTGCAGGGCAAGTACGCCGGCATCGTGCTCGCGATGCCGAAGGCAAAGGCCGCGGCGTACAAGTCGCCGGCCGACCTCAAGGGCATGAAGATCGGCGTGACGGCGCCGGGATCGTCGACCAACATGTTCGTCAACATCCTGCTCGCGCGCGCCAATCTCAAGCCCGACGCTGTCTCGATCATCGGCGTCGGCGCCGGCGCCGGCGCGATCGCGATCATGAAGCGCGGCGAGATCGATGCGATCGTGAACCTCGACCCGGTGATCGCGACACTCGAAGCCAACGGCGATGCGGTCGCCGTCGTCGATACGCGGACGGCCAAGGGCATGCAGGAGGTCTACGGCGACGCGTACGCTGCGGGGTGCATCTACGCGCCGGTCGAGTTCGCGAAAAAATATCCGAACACCGCGCAGGCGGTCGTCAACGCGATGGTGCGTGCGCTGCGCTTCATCCAGCAGTCCACGCCCGAGCAGATCGTCGCCGTGGTGCCCCCGGAGTATTACACCGACAAGGCGCTCTACCTCGCTGCCCTCAAGGCGAACCTCGAGACCTACCGGCACGACGGGGTCATTTCGATGGCGGCGGCGCAGAGTGTCTACAAGGACTTGAAGACGTTCGACCCGGGCCTGCAGAACACGACCGTCGACCTCGCCAAGACGCTCGACATGGCGTTCGTACAGAAGGCGGCACAGAAGTATCGCTGATGCACGCCGCGACGACGGCGCCGGCCGCCGCGCTTTCGCTCGACCGGATCACCTGCACGTTCGCTGCGCGTTGGGGTGCGAAGGGCCGTTCGGCAGGCCGCTACACGGCGGTTCGCGACACGACGCTCGCCGTCGCGCCCGGCGAGTTCGTTTCGGTCGTCGGCCCGACGGGTTGCGGCAAATCGACGCTGCTCAACGTTGCCGCCGGACTGCTCGCGCCATCGACGGGTCACGTCCACATCTTCGGCAAGCGTCTCGGCGGAATCAACGCGCACGCCGGCTACATGTTCCAGGCCGACGCGCTGATGCCCTGGCGCAGCGCGATCGCCAATGTGCGGGCAGGGCTCGAGTTCCGCGGCGTGCCCCAGGCCGACGCGACGCCCCAGGCGCGCGACTGGCTGGCGCGGGTGGGGTTGGCCGGCTTCGAGGATCGATATCCGCACCAGCTCTCGGGCGGGATGCGAAAGCGCGTCGCGCTGGCGCAGATGCTGATCCTCGATCCGCAGCTCCTGCTGATGGACGAGCCGTTCTCCGCGCTCGACGTCCAGACGCGCCAGCTGATGGAAAACGAGCTGCTCGAGCTGTGGAGTGGCAATCGCAAGTCGGTGCTGTTCATCACGCACGACCTCGAGGAAGCGATTTCGCTCTCCGACCGCGTCATCGTGCTGTCGGCCGGGCCCGAGACGCATCCGATCGGCGAGTTCGCGATCGATCTGCCGCGCCCGCGCGATGTCGCCGAAATCCGGATGACGCCGCGCTTCGTCGAGCTGCACCAGGCGATCTGGCATCAGATGAAGGCCGAAGTGCTCAAGGGCTATGCGCAAAGCCGCCAGTGATTCGCGCGCGAGGCTCGCGCTCTATCACCTGCTGTTGCTCGGCGCGGTGTTCGTGTTCTGGTACGCGATGACGACGCCGGGCTTCGTGTCCGAGGCGTTCGCCAAGAACACGGCGTTCTTCTTCGGCAGGCCGCTCGAAGTACTCAAAGTGATCTGGGTCTGGTTCAGCGGCGGCAAGATCTACCCGCATCTCGGTGTCACGCTCGTCGAGACGCTGCTCGCGTTCGCCGCCGGGAGCGTACTGGGCCTCGCCATCGGACTGTGGCTCGCGCTGTCGCCACTCGCCTCGGCGCTCGCCGATCCCTACATCAAGGCCGCCAATGCGATGCCGCGCGTGATTCTGGCGCCGATCTTTGCGGTCTGGTTCGGCTTGGGCATCACGTCGAAAGTTGCGCTGGGAATCACGCTCGTCTTCTTCATCGTGTTCTTCAACGTCTTCCAGGGCGTGAAGGAGGTGAGCCCGACCGTGCTCGCCAACGCAAGGATGCTGGGTGCGACGAAGCGGCAACTGCTGAAGAAGATCTACCTGCCGTCGGCGACGTCGTGGGTGTTCTCCAGCTTGCACACGTCGGTCGGGATGGCATTCGTCGGCGCGGTCGTCGGCGAATACCTGGGCTCGGCGAAGGGCGTGGGCTATCTCATTCTGCAAGCGGAGGGCGTGTTCGACATCAACACGGTCTTCGCCGGGATCCTCGTGCTGACTGCGTTTGCGCTGGTCCTCGATGTGATCGTGACGCACGTCGAGGCGCGGTTGCTGGTGTGGCGGCCACGGGCGGCGGAAACCGAACCGTTCTGATTTGCCCCCGAGGGACAACGACAGGCGGGCGGCCGGCGGAATTGACCCGCGGTCGCCTCTTCCGTTAAAATAAGACTCCGCCGCGGGGTGGAGCAGTCTGGCAGCTCGTCGGGCTCATAACCCGAAGGTCGAAGGTTCAAATCCTTCCCCCGCAACCAAACAATCAAGGGCTTGCGTTTACGCGAGCCCTTTCATTTTGCGGACTGTGACCAATTTGTGCCCAAAGTTTCGGGCACAACGGTCAACGGGCGGCACAATTTCTCGGCATAGGGCGCCAGATGATCCGCGGCCAGATGCGCGTATCGCCGCACCATCTCCGCGCTCGACCAGCCTCCCATTTCCTGCAACGCGAACAGCGGCGTGCCCGCCTGCACGTGCCAGCTCGCCCAGGTGTGACGCAGATCGTGCCAGCGGAAGTCCTCAATGCCGGCCCTATTCAGCGCCGCGTACCACGCCTTGGTACTGACTTGCGTGATGCGCTTACCGCGAAAGCTGAACACATACAGTGGATGCGTCCCCAAGCGATGCCGCAGCAACAGCACTGCGTCGGTATTGAGCGGCACCGGAATGGCGCGCCGCGACTTCGCCTCATCAGGATGAATCCACGCCACCCGTCGTACCAGATCCACCTGCGACCACTGCAAACCGGTGACGTTGGCGGCGCGTAATCCCGTCGCCAGACTGAAGCTCGCCATGGCGGCGAGGTGCTCCGGGAGCGCGGCAATCAAACGCTGCGCTTCCTCCGGGCGCAAGAAACGAATGCGCCGCACCGGTTCCTTGAGCATGCGAATTTTAGGCGCACGCTCCAACCACTCCCACTCGTCGACGCATTTGCGCAAAACCGCGCGCAGTAGCTCCAGCGTCCGGTTCACCGTGGCATTGGTGACCCCTTGCGCAAGTTTCGCCTCGGTGATGGCGTCAATCATGGAACGATTGATGCTGGTGAGCGGTTTGCCGCCAAGATGCCCATCCAACCACCGTAGCTTGGTGACATCCTCGCCGGCCGTGGCCTTGTGCGCGTGCTCCTTCAGCCAGCGCACCACCGCATCGTTCCAAAGGTGCTCTGGCTTCGCGCTCAGTTTCGCGAGACGCCACAGCTCCGACTTCACCCGATCATGAAATTCTTGCGCTAGGGCTTTGTTGGCAGTCCCAGTAGATTGCCGTACTCGCTCCCCGTTGGGAGCAACGACGTCGACCCACCAGATACCGCCGCGTTTGCGAAGTGACATTCCATCTCCTTTCTCAGGGTCACTTGCAACGCTTGCCGAGGAGAAGCGTAAAGCGAACGCACATACTCGGCAAGGTCGCCCTCGATGAAGACCCAGCAGCGGCCTGGCTTCGCTCCGGGAATTGCACCGCATTTCGCCCGGCGCCGGACTTCCTCCGGATGCATGCGCAGAAACGCGGCGGCTTCCGTGAGCGACAGCGTGCGCAGGGGCGCCGGGGGTGCGCCGCGACTCGTTGGCGCAGGCTGGGCCATGGTGCCGTTCGCGTTCAGCGACCCAGA
>CAWIIO010000010.1:0-225473 GCA_963836265.1 uncultured beta proteobacterium | reverse complement strand
ACGGACAGCTTGGCGACAACACTCAGTCCCAGCGCCTGACTCCGGTCGACGTCACTGGTCTGTTCGGGGCCACCGCGATCACCGCAAGCGTTGGCGGCTACCACACGTGCGCGATCGCCGACGGTGGTGCGATGTGCTGGGGTGCAAATGGCAAGGGCCAGCTTGGCGATAACTCGAACACGCAGCGACTGGTCGCCAGTTTCGGTCAGCGGTCTGGTTAGTGGCGTCGCAGCAATCGCAGCTGGCCAGTATCACTCGTGCGCGCTCGCCGGGGGCGGCGTCAAGTGTTGGGGATACAACGTCAATGGCCAGCTCGGCGACGGCACGCAGACGCAGCCGACTTACACCCGTCGACGTCAGCGGCCTGACTAGCGGCGTTGCAGCCATCGCGACGGGCTCCACGCACAGTTGCGCGGTGACTGGCGGCGGTGGCGTCAAGTGCTGGGGTTCAACGATAATGGCCAGCTCGGCGACGGCACGACAACGCAGCGACTCACGCTCCGTCAACGTGAGCGGCTTGACAAGCGGAATCATGGCGATCACTGCGGGCCTGTCCCACACCTGCGCGCTGACCACCGCAGGCGGCGTCAAATGCTGGGGGCTCAACTCCAGCGGGCAACTCGGCGACGGCACGACGACGTATCGCTTGACGCCGGTCAACGTCAGCGGCTTGACGAGCGGGGTGACGGCAATCGCCGCGGGGCAGAATCACACGTGCGCGCTCGTCACCAATGTCGGCGTCATGTGCTGGGGCGAGAACAACGAGGGCGAGTTAGGCGACGGAACGATGGGCACGCGGCCATTCCCTGCGCCGGTGCTCGTCGTCGGTCCGGCAACGCAGCTCGCGATCACCGCCGTCAACGGGGGGAGCAACGTCTCCGTCGGCACCGGCTTCAGCGTCGTCGTCGAAAGCCGCGATGCCGGCGACACGCCGGCGCCGGTCGTCGGAAGCACCGGCGTTGCCCTTGGGCTCGTCGGCCCGGGCGCGCTCGGCGGTACCGCGTCCTGCACGCTGACGGCGGGGACGAAAAACTGCACCGCAACCGGCGTCACGATCGATACGGCGCAGATCGGTGCGTTGCTGAGCGCCAACCGCACCAGCGGTGATGCGCTCACGGGAGGCCTCAGCGCGCCCTTCGACGTCATCGCGACCGTGCCAGGAGCGCCCACGGGCATCGTCGCGGTCCAGGTTCCGGGCGGCATCACGGTGACGTTCACGCCGCCCGCGAACAACGGCGGCGCACCGATCACGAGCTACACGGTGACGTGCAATCCGGGCGCGATCACGGCGGTCGGCAGCGCGAGCCCGATCACCGTCACCGGGCTCATCAACAACACGCCGTATACCTGCAACGTCAAGGCGACCAACTCCGTCGGAACGGGTGCGGTCAGCTCGCCGTCCGGCTCCGTCTTCTATGCGGTTGCGCAGCGTACGTTCGTCGCCTCCTGGGGCAGCGACGGCAGCAGCGTCTGCGGAGCCGTCGCGCCGTGCCGCACGCTTGCGACGGCACTGGTGCATACCGTCGGCGGCGGCGAGCTGATCGTGCTTGATTCCGCGACTTACGACGTGATCACGATCACGCAGCCGGTGTCGATACTGGCGGCGGCCGGCATCTTCGCGGGGATCTCCGCGATGCCGGGCCAGAGCGCGATCACCGTCGCCGCCGGACCGTCCGACAATGTCTTCCTGCGCGGACTCGTCATTACGTCCGAAGGCGGCACCCACGGCATTCTGTTCACGAGCGGCGGCGCGCTCTACCTCGAGAGCATGATCGTCCGCGGCTACGCGCAGGCGGGGCAGGTCGACGTCAACTTCGCGCCGTCGGGTGCCGCGCAGCTGTTCGTCAAGGACAGCCGCATCCAGTCGGGCGCGACCGGCTTACGGATCGCCAACACGGGCGGCGACGTCGGCGCAACCCTCGACAACGTTCGCTTCGAGAACAACGGAACGGGCATCAAGGCCATCGCCAACGGCTCGCTCGCCGTCCGCAACTCGCTGGTGACCGATGGCACGCAGGACGGCATCAACCTTTCTGCGGCCAATGCGTCGCCCCTGACCGTGGCGTTCGACCGGCTGCTGGTATCGGGCAACGCGGGGGCCGGGATTACGTCGGGCGGCGCGCTGCCCGTCTACGCGACCGTGAGCCGTTCGACCGTCCGTGGCAATGGCGGCACCGGAATCTACGTGTCGGGCGGGGGTACGCCGTCGGTCACGCGCGTCACGCAGACGACGGTCACCCGCAACGCCGCCGGCATCGGCGCGGGCGCCGGCGGGACGATCCTGTCGCGCGGCAACAACACGGTCGAGGCGAACAACGCCGACGGCAGTTTCAGTGGAACCTATTCCGGGAAATGACGATGGACGCCGAGAGACGAAGAACCACACTCATCATGGCCGGTGCCATGCGAAGCAGGAGATCGATGATGACGAAAATGACCTGGATCCTTGGCTCCGCCGTGGTGGCGGCCGCGATGGGCGGAATGGCGCGGCCAGCCTCGGCGGCGACGGCGCAGCGCACATTTGTCAGCGCCGGAGGAAACGATGTGGCCGCCTGCTCGCTGGCCGCACCCTGCCGCGGCTTCGCGGCGGCACTGGTGCAGACCAATCCGGGCGGCGAAATCGTCGTGCTCGATTCGGCGGGATATGGACCCGTGACGATCAACAAGGCGGTGTCGATCGTCGTGCCGCCCGGCATCTACGCCGGGGTGTCGGTCACCGTCCCGGGCACCGACGGCATCGTCATCAACGCGGGCGCGAGCGACGAGGTGATCCTCCGCGGCGTCACCGTCAACAACCAGGTGGGCAACAATGGCATCGTCTTCAACAGCGGCGGCGCGCTCTACGTCGAGAGCTGCACGATTCGCGGCTTTTCGGGCGTCGGGATGGCGAACCTCAAGTTCGCACCCGGCGGCGCGAGCAAGCTGTTCGTCAAGGACAGCTACATCCGCGGCGGGCAGGCGGGGATCAGCCTCGTCAACGGTGCCACCCCTGCATCGGCGACCATCGACAACACCCGGATCGAGAGCAACGTCACCGGCCTGACGGCGACCTTCTCCGGTGCGCTTGCGCTCCGCAACTCGATCGTCAGCGAGAACGCGAGTCACGGCGTCAACCTGCAGACCGGCGCCGGCCAGGTCCTTGATGCCGCGCTCGACACGGTGATGCTCTCCAACAACGACAGCAACGGGCTCAACGTGTCCGGGAGCAACATCACGGTCGCGGTCAGCAATTCGACCGCCGTGGGCAACATCACCGGCGTCTTCGTGCAGGGTGGTTCGGGTGCGGCGACCGCCCGGCTCACCAACAACGTCATTTCCCGGAACACCAACGGAATTCAGACCGGAGCCAACGGATCGATTCTGTCACCCGCGAGCAATACCATCGAGGGGAACGGAACGAACGGCACGCCGGGGAGCTACACGGCGAAATAGTTTCGGCGCGATCGAGGCCCCAGCGGATATCGGGCGAATTTCTTCTAGCTCTAGCGTCGCCCCCGCGCAGGCGCGGGCCGAGTGACTTTACCTGAGCGAAAGGCACGCCGCCTGGTTCCCGCTCCCCGACTACACCACTCGGAGCAGGCTCCGCGGGAACGACGTGCGAATGAAGACCAGTATGGCATGCCCTAAGCGCTTGAATGAGGAGCGCAATTCGCGCTATAATTCCATGTTTTGCACCGTCGCCGTCCCCAATTCCAAGGAGCGAGCCATGGCTCGAGTCTGCCAAGTCACCGGAAAGGCCCCGATGGTGGGTCACAACGTTTCGCACGCGAACAACAAGACCAAGCGGCGTTTCCTGCCCAACCTTCAGCAGCGCAGGTTCTGGGTCGAAAGCGAGAATCGCTGGGTCAGCCTGCGCCTGACCAACGCGGCGCTGCGGACGATCGACAAGAACGGCATCGATTCGGTGCTGGCGAAGCTGCGCGCCCGCGGCGAGCACGTCTGACGGCGATTGCGCTCGTCAACTGAGGAATATCCACCATGCGTGAAAAGATCAAGCTCGAGTCGTCCGCCGGCACTGGCCATTTCTATACGACGATGAAGAACAAGAAGAACATGCCGGAAAAGATGGAGATCAAGAAATTCGATCCCGTCGCCCGCAAGCACGTCATGTACAAGGAAACGAAGCTCAAATGACACCCTCGTCCAAGAGCGCGGGGCGATAGCCGAACCGCGATTGGAAACGAATGCGTCGTTCCCGCGCAGGCGGGGATCCAGAGTCGTTCACCGCAAGTCCCTGGGTTCCCGCGTTCGCGGGAACGACGAGCTTACGTCAATCCGTCTCCAGCCCTTCCCGTTTGAGGCGTACGCGCAGGCGTTCGAGCTCGTCGATGAGGTCGACGACCAGCCCGGCGAGCTCCGGGTTGGCGTCGAAAGAACGCTCCACGACGCATAGGTGCCTGGCACGCAGCAGATCGCGGCTCGTGAACGACCAGCGCGACTGCTCGGGGTCGGCATTCTCGAGCAGCACCCCGGCCCTCACGTGCTCGATGATCCATTCGTGGGTCACCCTGCAATTGCCGGCAAGCTCGTCGACGCTGATCAGCGCATCGTCCAGCAGCAGCGAGTCGAGTTCGTGTGTCATGTCGAGGCTCCGGGGCCATGGCGGGGATCGAAGGCGAGCTCGCGCGCCATGGTCTGGTACAGCTCGCGCGCCTTCGGGCTGGTGGCTGGGGGCAGGACGACCTCCAGCACGAGATAGAGGTCCCCCGGCTGTGCCGAGGGAACTCCCCGCCCCTTGAGGCGCAGCTTGCGGCCGGTCTGCGAGCCTTCGGGGATGCGCACGTCCACCGCGCCATCGGGCAGCGCCGCGCGAATGGTCGCGCCGAGCGCCGCCTCCCAGGGCGCGACTCGCAACGTCGCGTAGACGTCGCGTCCCTCGATGCGGTAGCGCGCGCTCGGATTGAAATGTGCTTCGAGGTACAGGTCGCCCGCCGTCCCGCCACCCATCCCGGGGCTCCCCTGGCCGGCCAGCCGGATGACCTGGCCCTCGTGGACTCCTTTGGGAATCCGGACCTTGAGGTTGTGCTCGGCCAGCGTCACGCGGCCCTGATCGTCGACTCTGGGGACGCGCAACGTCAGGACGCGGGTTCCGCCCCGATAGGCGTCTTCGAGATCCAGCAGGATCTTGGCGTGGTGGTCCTCGCCGCGGGCGCGGAACTGACCGCTGCGGCCGGTCCGGCCGGCGAAGAGCTCGGCAAAGAAATCGCTGAAGTCGGCGGCTTCCCCGCCGAAGAAGCCGGGCCCGGAAAACTCGAAGCCGGCATCCCAGTCCGGCGGCGGGCGGAATTCCTCGCCGGCACGATGGCCGCTTCCCAGCTGATCGTAGGCGGCGCGTTTCTCGGGGTCCGAAAGGACGGCATAGGCCTCGTTCACGTCCTTCATCCGCGCCTCGGCGTTCGCCTCCTTGGAAACGTCCGGATGATATTTGCGCGCGAGCTTGCGGAACGCCTTCTTGACGTCCTCCTGGGTCGCGTCGCGCGGCACGCCCAGCGTCTGGTAGTAGTCCTTGAATTCCACGCAAGCGCTCCTTCGGGGGACATGCCGAGGCCATCGATTGCCGTCATTCCCGCGGACGCGGGATTCCAGCGTCTCCGCTCCAACGCCACCGGCTCCCCGCGTTCGCGGGGACGACGATTGTACTGATAAGACTCGTTAAATTGGGTCGCGTGGCGAGCGATGTCAAGCGTCTCCGATCGGGGCCCGGCAGATCTTCTGCCGGGATCGACTCAACAAAAAGCCCGCCGGGTGGCGGGCCTTCGTTCAGCGGAGCGAAGCGCCGTTCAGGCGTAGCGCTTGATCTGCAGCGAGAATTGCGCGAGCGGGGCGATGCCCGAGGTTTCGGCGCGGTGGCACCAGTCCTGCAGTCGGGCGAGCAACTGCTCGCTCGACTCGGTCGAACGCTCCCACAGCGCGTTCAATTCCTGGCGCATCGCGTAGATCGTCGAAAGGGGCCGGCTTTTCTCCAGCGCCTTGGCGAGCGTTGCGCGCTCGCGCTCGGGAAGCGTGCCGATGCCGTCGCCGGACAGCCACCGCTTCAGCCGCCGCACGCTCGGAACGTGCGCGAGCTCGCTGCGGCCCACCCGCGCCCGGAGCGCCTTCAATTCTGCGGCGCAAGCCTCCTTCAACGTCCGGGCATAAGTCGTAGCGACCGCATAGCGATGCGTGATCACCGCCTGCAACGTGGCCAGATCGGGTGCCGACTTGCTGGTGCGCACGACACGGAGCTTCGGCGCGACCTTGCGCACCGTCGCGAGGCGCAGCGTGGCGAGAATCCGGATGTACGTCCAGCCGAGGTCGAATTCATACCAGCGCGACGAGAGCTTCGCCGACGAGCCGTACGCGTGATGATTGTTGTGCAGCTCCTCGCCGCCGATGATGATGCCCCACGGCACGATGTTGGTCGACGCGTCGGCGGAGGCGAAATTGCGGTAGCCCCACCAATGGCCGATGCCGTTGACGATGCCGGCGGCCATGACCGGGATCCACGCCATCTGGACCGCCCAGATCGTGGCGCCCAGGGCGCCGAACAGCATGAGATTGATCACGAGCATCAGGCCCACGCCCTCCCACGAATATCGCGTGTAGAGGCTGCGCTCGATCCAGTCGTCGGGCGTGCCCTTGCCGTAGCGTTCGAGCGTTTCCTGGTTTTTCGCTTCGTCGCGATAGAGCTCGGCGCCGCGCAGGAGCACCGTGCGGATGCCGCGCGTCTGCGGGCTGTGCGGGTCTTCGTCGGTTTCCACGCGGGCGTGGTGCTTGCGATGGATCGCCGTCCATTCCTTCGTGACCATGCCGGTGGTGAGCCAGAGCCAGAAGCGGAAGAAGTGGCTGACGACCGGATGCAGGTCGAGCGCGCGGTGCGCCGAATGGCGGTGGAGGTAGATGGTGACGGCGGCGATCGTGACGTGGGTCAGCGAAAGCGCGACGACGATGTAGCCCCACCACGGCAGCGGCATCAGGCCGTGCGCGGCGAAGGAGAGGAAATCGAAGGACATGAGGTTCCCGGGAACGGCTCCGGCATCGGACCATCCGACGCTTGATGGAGCAAAGCGTTCATTATACCTTGCAAAGAGGCGCCGCTTCGGAGTCGCGCAGACAATATTTCGCAGAAAAAAGAGGGGGTTGGGCCGAACCCCCGGAGTTGTACCGTACGTCACGGGGCGACGACCGGTCGGGGTCGTTCGCGTGCTTGCGCTGTCCACACGCGAGGTGCGATGCGCAGGTTGGTCGGGCGCCGCTCGGTCGCGCGGCGACGCGCCCTGCGGGCCTTGAGCTCGCTGACGCTCGCCCGCCGGGCTCACTCGCGCCCCGCGCCTACGTCCGTTCCAGGATCGCAGCAAAGAAGCCATCGCACCCGTGGCGGTGGGGGAGGAGCTTCAGCAGCGGCCCGGTATCGAGCGCGATGCGGGCGCGCGCAAGCTCCGCGGCGGCATCGCCGGACGCAAATTGCGAATGCGCGCGAAGGAACGCATCGACGATCGCCTCGTTCTCCTCGGGCAGCACGCTGCACGTCGCGTAGACGAGCCGGCCTCCGGGCTTCACGAGCGTCGCGGCCGCCGCGAGGATCGCTTGCTGTTTGCGCGCCAGCTCGGCGACCGCGGGCTCGCCTTGCCGCCACTTGAGTTCGGGATTGCGCCGCAGCGTGCCGAAGCCCGTGCACGGCGCGTCGACGAGCACGCGATCGATCTTTCCGGCGAGGCGTTTGATCTTCGCGTCGCGCTCGCTCGCGAGAAGCTGCGGGTGCACGTTCGAGAGCCCCGAACGCGCGAGGCGGGGCTTCAGGTTGGCGAGCCGCTTTTCCACGGTGTCGAACGCGTAGACTCGACCGCGCGAGCGCATCAAGGCGCCCAGGATGAGCGTCTTGCCGCCGGCTCCCGCGCAGAAATCGACGACCATGTCGGTGCGCTTCGGGGCGACCAGATAGGCGACGAGCTGGCTGCTTTCGTCCTGCACCTCGAGCGCGCCGTCCAAGAGCAACGGGTGTCGCGCGAGCGCCGGCCGTCCGCGCACGCGCAGGCCGAGCGGCGAGTAGGGGGTGGGCCCGGCGTCGATCCCCGAGGCGGCCAACGCGGCGCGCGCAGCGTCACGGTTCGTCTTGAGCGGATTCACGCGGAGATCGAGCGGTGCCGGCGCCTGCCACGCTCGCGCGAGGAGAGCGCGTTCGTCGTCGCCATAGGCCACGCCGAGGCGGGCCCACAGCCAGTCGGGGAGATCGGCGGCGACGGCGGGATCGAGCCCGGTCGCGAGGCGCGACTTGAAAGCCCGCAGCCAGAGCGCGTCGGACTCCTTCAGCACGCCTTCCATCTCCCGCACGCTGCGCGAGAGCTCGCGCGTCGTCACGGCGAGCGCAAGGCGCCACGGATCGGTCGTTTCCGCCACCGCTTCGAGCGAGCGGCGCCGGCGCAGGTAGGCGTAGACGCCGTCGGCGACGAAGGCGCGGTCCTGCTGGCCGATCGCCGGATGGCGGCGAAAGAATTGGTGCAGCAGCGTGTCGGCGGGCGCGGCGAGCGGGCGGACGTCGGCGATCGCGGCGGCGAGGCTGCCGACCTGGTTCGCCCGCAGCGTCATCGCTGCGCGAGCGGTTCGTCGACGCGAATGGAATCCAGCAGCGCCTCGAAGGTCGCGCGCGGCCCGATGTAGCGCATCTTGACGGGAATGTAGTGCAGGCTGGGCGCGAGCCACGCATAGCCTTCGAAGCGGCCGTCGTCGCTCCGGTGATGCCAGCGCTCGGTGTCGATCTCGCCTTCGCCCCAGGCGATCCGCTCCTCGCCCTCGCGCGTCACCGTATAGCGTTTCACGCGGCGCGTCGTGGCGAGGCTGAACGTCACTTCGTCGGTCGGCGGCGGCGTGAAGTAGTACTGCCACATGATCGAGAGCGCGTCGAACGTCGGCAAGTCCAGCGCGGCGGTCTTCTGGTCCTGCAGCGTGACCACACCCGCTTCCCAGTCGAATTCGGCGACCTCGAGCCGGTGGCGGCTGGTGCGCTCGAACGAGAACTCGAGCGGCTGCAATCCGGCCGACGTGATGAGGCCGCGGCTTTCGAGCCTCGCCTCGCCCGGGAAGAACAGCGCGAGCAGCCACGAAAGCTTGCCCACCGTGGAGATCCGGTAGTCGCTGCCGTGATGCTCGAACCGATACACGGCGTCGCCGATCTGGAAGCCCTGCGTTCCCAGAAATCCCCTGTAGACGAGGTCGACGCGCGGCGGCAGCGTGTCCGGGGAATGCTCCGGCGCCGCCGGCGTGGCCGCGGCGTCCGCGACGTCGACTGGGACCGCCGGCAGCTCTGCCCCCATGGCGAGCGCGTCGGGCGTCGGCTCGATCAGCGAGGCAGCCTCGTCGCGAGCGGCGGGCGCGGACTCGGGCGCCGCGACGGGCGGCGGCATCGGATTCGTCGCGCGCCGCGCCTTTGCCTTGGGTTTCGCCTTTGCGACGACAACCGGCTTCGGCGGCGGCGGGAGCTCGGTGATCGTCGCCTGCAACGGCTGCGCGTCGGGGGACGCCGGCGGCTCGATCCGCAGCAGCGACAGCGCGAGATGCAACGCGATCGACGCCGCAAGCGCGATCGCAAATCCTCTGCGCACCGACCATTGCCGGCGCAACCAGGCCCGAACCCGTGCAAAGCGCGGCGCGCGAGGATTGTCGGCCAGCGGCATCGTACGCGGAGATCTCACGTCAGCGGCTGGCGCCTTTATCCGCGGCGTCCGCGCGCACGCGGGGACCCGGTGACGTTCCACGAAAGACGCTTCTGGGTTCCCGCCTTCGCGGGACCGACCAATTGACGAGGCGACGCCGGGACTTCGAGCGTGTCGGCCGGCGTCAATTCGTCCTTAACGCGCACCCGCCGGCCGGCGATGACGAGGCGGCCTTCGCAGAACGCGCGGACGGCGGCCGGCAGCAGCCGATGCTCGACTTTTAGCACCCGCGCGGCGAGCGCGGCTTCGTCGTCGGCGTCGTGCACGGGCACCGCGCCCTGCGCGATGATCGGCCCGTGATCGACGTCGCCGGTGACGAAATGCACGGTGCAGCCGTGGATGCGCACTCCGTCGGCCAGCGCGCGCCGATGGGTGTGCAATCCCGCGTACGACGGCAGCAGCGACGGATGGACGTTGATCATCCTTCCCTCGTAGCGCCGGACGAAGTCGGGGCCAAGAATGCGCATGAATCCGGCGAGCACGACGAGGTCCGGTTCGCCCACATCGATCGCCGCGGCGAGCGCGCGGTCGAACGCGCTGCGATCGACGTAGGCGCAATGGTCGACGACGCGCGTGCCGATTCCCCGCGCGGCCGCGATCGCCAGACCGGCCGCGTCGGCGCGATTGCTGATGACCGTGGTGATGCGCCCACCGAGCGCTCCGCCGCGTTCGGCATCGACCAGCGCCGCGAGGTTTGACCCGCGACCTGAGATCAGCACGGTGACGCGAGGGGTTGTCATCGCGGGGACGCGCTCCGGGCGCGCGGCCTTCAGGCGACCGCGGTTGCCGGCGCGCCTGCCGCGCGAGGCACGACGGTCCCGATCCGGTAGACGGACTCGCCCGAAGCCGCGAGCAGCCGCTCCGCGCGGTCCGCATCGCCTGCGGCGACGACGACGACCATGCCGATGCCGCAGTTGAACACCCGATGCATTTCGGCGTCGGCGATGTTGCCGCGTTGCTGCAGCCAGTCGAAGATCGCCGGCCGCGGCCACGACCCGCGTTCGAGCCGTGCGGCGAGAGAGTCCGGAAACATCCGGTGCGTGTTCAACACGAGGCCGCCGCCCGTGATGTGCGCCATCGCCTTCACGTCGACCTCGCGCATCAGCGCCAGCACGGGCTTCACGTAGATTCGCGTTGGCGCGAGCAACGCTTCACCCAGCGTGCGCGCGTCGTCGATGCCCGGGACGGGCGCCAGGAGGTCCGCGCCGGAAACGTCGAGAATCCGGCGGATCAGCGAAAAGCCGTTCGAATGCGGCCCGCTCGACGCGAGCCCGAGGAGGACGTCGCCGGCGGCAACTTGCCGCCCGTCGATCGCCTTCGATCTCTCGACCACGCCGACGGCGAATCCCGCGAGATCGTACTCGCCGGGCGGGAACGCATCCGGGTGCTCGGCGGTTTCGCCACCGATCAGCGCGCATCCCGCCTGCTCGCAACCCTGCGCGATACCTTTGATCACCGCGGCGGCGACGGCGACTTCGAGGCGCTCGCAGACGAAGTAATCGAGGAAGAACAACGGCTCCGCGCCCTGCACCAGGATGTCGTTGACGCTCATCGCGACGAGATCGATGCCGACCGTGTCGTGCCGGTTCAATGCAAAGGCGAGCTTGAGCTTCGTGCCTACGCCGTCCGTGCCCGACACCAGCACCGGCTCGCGGTAGCGCTTCGGCAATTCGACCAGCGCGCCGAAACCGCCGATGCCGGCGAGCACTTCCGGCCGCAGCGTTCTTTTTGCGTAGGGCTTGATCCGCTCGACCAGCGCATCGCCGGCGTCGATGTCGACACCGGCATCGCGGTAGGAAAGCGGGGGAGCCGGAGCCGGGGCAGGGGAAGTCATTGCGCGAGGCGGCGCCTTCGTGCGTCGCGCGGCATTGGGCGAATCGAAGGCGCCGCGTTAAAGTGCGGATCGCGGTGGATTTTACCGGAAACGGGCGATCGCCTGCCGCGTTGCCTCCGCGTTCGTACAACAATCGCAATGGAACAGCTCGTCTTCGATCTCGCCGAGCCCGAGCCGCCGTCGTTCGGCAATTTTGTTCCCGGCCGCAATGCCGAGCTCGTCGCCGCGCTGTCGCGCATCGCCGCGGGCGACGGTGGCGAGACCGGTTTGCTGATCTGGGGCGGCGCAGGGGCCGGCAAGACGCACCTGCTGCGTGCGGCGGTCGCGGCGGCGGCAGCACGCGGAAGCCGCGCGTTATTGATCGCATCGCCGGGAGAGTTGCTGGCGACCGATCCCGAGATGCTGGCGCGGCATCCGCTGCTTGCCGTGGACGCGATCGATGCCGCGTCGGCGGAGGCGCAGGCGCGCCTGTTCACGCTCTTCAACGTGCTGAAGGCGAGCGGCGGGCAGTTGCTGGCTGCAAGCCGCGTCGCGCCGGCGGCGTTGCCGTTGCGCGAGGACGTGCGGACGCGATTGGGCTGGGGTCTCGTCTACGAGCTGCTCCCGCTGGCGGACGCGGAAAAGCCGTCCGCGCTCGCCGCCTACGCGCGCGAGCGCGGCTTCAGCCTGTCGGCGGAGGTGATCGGATACCTGCTCGCGCACGGACGGCGCGACATGACCACGCTGGTGGCTGCGCTGGCGGCGCTCGACCGGCATTCGCTTGCGACCAAACGCCCGATCAGCGTCCCGATGCTCCGCGAATGGCTTCAGCAGCAGATGCCATTCGAGGCGCGTCGCTCCGATCCAGCGTGAGCGTGTCGCGAAATGCCCGACCGGCCAGGGGAGACTCCAACGTCGGACGGCTGCTATTTCCGCAATGCGCCTTGAGCCCCCGCGGCAAATTGGCTTGGGCGGGTCACGTCAAGAAGAGCCTTTTATTATCAAATGGTTGCGTTTTCACGTCGCGCGGAATAACCCTGATGACAACTGTGTCAACCGCGGCGTCACGACGGGCGTTAAGGAGCACGGCACGCAATCACAGTGTCGCACAACCCAATCACGAGGAAAACGAATGTCCAAGCTGCTACTGGCGATCGTCGCCGGCGTCTTCGCGCTGACGGCTTTGGCCCAGGCCCAGGCGCCGGCAACGGCCACCCCATCCGCGCCGGCTGGCGGCGCTGCTCCGCCCATGAACCCGACTGCGGCCCCGGTGGCGCCGTCCGCCCACGACGCGACCAAGGTGGCGCATTCGACGACGACGAGCAAGTCCGCCAAGAGCAAAAAGTCGAAGAAGAAATCCAAGCAAAAACCGACGGCGACATCGACGGACCAAGCGCCCGCCAAGTAACCGTTCGAGTCCGCGGCCGGGCGATCCGTATCGCGTCACCGATTGCCTTTTTCGCCTCGAGTCTCTACAATCGGCAAGCTTTAGGGTTTTCTGGCAAGCTGGCCGGCTCGTCGACACCCGACTTTGCAATCTTCAACCACCGAGGAACGACAAATGAACAAACTGATCGTTGCATTGATCGCCAGCGCGTTCGCCACCGCGGCCTTTGCGCAAAGTGCGATGCAGAAAATGGAAACGCCGAAAGACAAGTCAAAGCAGTCCGAAGTTCAATCGGCTACGCAGGCGGGCACGACGAACTCGACGCAGCAGCTTGAGCAGCAGAGCAAGGAAGTGCAAAAGTTGAAGGGCCAGAAGCACACGCCAAAGGCGCTGCCGACGAAGGCCGACAAGCAGAAAGCCGCCGCCGCCGCGACGCAGGCCGGCACCGAGGGCTCGCTCGAGCAGCGCGAAGCGCAGTCGAAGGAAGTCCAAATGTTGAAGGGCCAGAAGGGCACGCCAAAGGCGCTGCCGACAAAGGCCGAAAAGCAGAAGGCCGTCGAAACGGAAACCAAAGCCAAAGCGTCGCCATAAGCCAGGCGCATCAGCACGCGATGAAGGCAGGGGCGAAATCCCCTGCCTTTTTCATTGTGCGCCCAGCAGGGGCGCGATCTTGGAGGTGCAAGTCCTCCTGCAAGCTGGCCACAGCGAGCAAAGCGAAGCGCAACTGCGCAAGGGCGATCGAGCGTGGGAAGTAAGCGTGGAGCGAAACCGCGAGCCGATGGACAAGAACCGGATACAGGGCGACGCCGATCAGGGCGAGCAGGCAATGAACTGCGAAGCTCTCGTGGCCAAGGATCAGGCGGCGTAAATCCGGCGGTTGTGCGGGGAAGGATCGCGATCTTACCTGGGGAGATCTCGCCTCACGCTCGAAGGGGCGACGCCGACGAGGCGGAGCGAGAAGTCAGCAGGGGCCGTAGCAGCCGCGGGTAACGGGCGAAGGGCCGAACGAGAATGAGAGCACGCAGGCATGTCCATGGGTGATGCCAGGCACCAGAAGGCCGAGCGATCGGCGCGGTCGCCGAAGGCGCGCGGTGAAACCGAGCGCAAGGGCGGCAGCGGTGAAGCGGAACCGGTACGACAAGCGCAAGCGAGCTTGGGACGAGCGTTACTGCTTTCGCAGGCGCTCACGCGAGAGAACATGGTCTTGGCCTGGAAGCGGGTTAAGGCTAATGCCGGCAGTGCTGGCGTCGATGGGTTGACGGTTGAGCAGACGGCGGAGCACCTGAAAGGGCACTGGCCGCAGGTGAAGGAACAACTGCTCGCGGGTACGTACCGGCCACGGCCGGTGCGCCGCGTGCAGATTCCCAAGCCCGGCGGCGGGATGCGCGAGTTGGGGATTCCGACGGTGACTGACCGCTTGATCCAGCAGGCGCTACTGCAGGTGTTGCAACCGTTGATCGATCCCGGCTTCTCCGATCATAGTTACGGGTTTCGGCCGAATCGGCGCGCGCACGACGCGGTGTGTCGAGCGCAAGCGTACGTGCAGGCCGGATACCGGACGGTGGTCGATGTGGACTTGGAGAAGTTCTTCGATCGGGTCAATCACGACGTGCTGATGGACCGGCTAGCAAAGCGGATCGCCGAGCAAGGGGTATTGCGGCTAATCCGTCGCTACTTGCAAGCAGGGATCATGGTGCACGGCGTGGTCCAGGAGCGCTTCGAGGGCACGCCGCAAGGCGGGCCGCTATCCCCGCTCCTGGCCAACGTGCTGCTTGATGAGGTCGACCGTGAGCTGGAGCGGCGCGGTCATCGCTTGGTGCGTTACGCCGACGACCGCAACGTGTACACGCGCAGTCAGCGGGCGGGCGAGCGGGTGATGGCGTGGCTGCGAAGGCGCTGCGCGCGGCTGCATCGCGCGGTGCAACTCAAGCAGTGGCGACGCGGCACGACGATGTACCGCGAACTGCGGGCACTTGGCGCAAGCCGAGAGCACGCGATGCGCATTGCCGGTAACGCGCGGCGGTGGTGGTGTAACAGCCGCTACGCCCTCAACCGCATCCTGCCGATCGGCTACTTCGACCGGCTTGGGGTGCCGCGACTCTCATGACCTCGACTTCTCGAACCGCCCGGTGCGGACCCGCATGCCAGGTGGTGTGGGAGGGGTGCGGTCACGTTTGACCGCCCCCTATCCCGATTTGGGGAGCCCGGCTTCGAGCGCGGGCGATTGGAAACGTCCGATGCGATCGTCGGAATCGTCCTACGCGTCGATTGCCGAGCCCGGACGCGCGGAACGAATTTGGCGCGACCGAAATCAAAACGCGTAGTACCGGTGCGCGGCGTGGAATCGAGCGCGGTACATCGGACGCGAGCGGACGGTGGGGTAGCCCGGACCGCGAGCGGAGTTGTTGCTACCCGACGTCGGGTCTAAGCGTCGACAGCGCGATGGAGGTGGGGCGGGCCCGAAGACGTCCGGGTGCTGCACCCGGCATCAAGCTGGAGGACACGCAGATGACGATGAACAAGCTCATGTTTGCGCTGATCGTTGGCGCGATCAGCATCACCGCGATACCCGCCAAGGCGAATCTGTACCAGTCGCTCGAAACACCCCGTGACAGGGTGACGCAGGAATGGGTCACCAGCCACTATCGCTATTGGCAAGAGGGGCTGCGGTCCGGTCTCGCGGCGAACAAGCTGGCGGCCGAGCGCTACAGCCAGCCGGCAGTTGCGGCGGCCAGCGACGCGCAGAAGCAGGAGTGGGTCACGAGCCACTACCGCTATTGGCAGGAGGGGCTGCGGTCCGGTCTCGCGGCGAACAAGTTGGCGCCCGAGCGCAACATGCCGCCGTTACTTGCGACGACCGGGCAGAAGCAGCAGGCCGTCGCATTGGCGACCGAGGAACACGCCGGCGTGTAGGGCGCTTTCCGGCGATAATGAAGGCAGGGGCGCCGATCCCCTGCCTTTTTCATGGGCGCTGCGAAGGAAGGGTTGAATGCCCGAGCTCGACATTCCACGTCCCGCCGCGACCGTCGCGACGATCGTCGCCCGTGACGGGCGCTTCCTTTTGGTCGAGGAGAAAACGCCGACGGGCGTTCGCATCAACCAGCCGGCGGGACATCTCGAGTCGGGGGAATCGCTCGCCGCGGGCGCCGCCCGCGAGACGCTGGAGGAAACGGGCTACCGCGTGACGCCGACGGCGCTCGTCGGCATCTACCGTTGGCAGGCGGCGGATACGCGCGCCACGTTCATTCGCTTCGCGTTCGCTGCCGACGTCGTCGCGCATGAAAAAAACCGTACGCTCGACGATGGCATCCTGCGCGTGCTGTGGCTGCCCTACGACGAGCTGGTCGCACTGCGGGCACGGCATCGGAGTCCGCTCGTATTGCGCTGCATCGACGACTACCGGTCCGGCTGCCGGCGGCCGCTCGATCTCGTGACGGAGGTCTGATGGCACGCAGACTTCGCGTCGTCGTCGGCATGTCGGGCGGCGTCGATTCGTCGGTCGCCGCCTGGCTGCTCAGGCAGCAGGGGTTCGAGGTCGTCGGCCTTTTCATGAAGAACTGGGAGGACGACGACACCGACGAATACTGCACGTCGCGCGCCGACCTGGTCGACGCCGCGGCGGTCGCCGACGTCATCGGCATCGAGCTCGAGGCGGTGAACTTCGCCGCCGAATACCGCGAGCGCGTGTTCGCGCACTTCCTGCGCGAGTACCGGGCGGGGCGCACGCCGAACCCCGACGTGCTGTGCAACAGTGAGATCAAGTTCCGCGCGTTCCTCGACCACGCGCGCTCGCTCGGCGCCGACCGTATCGCGACCGGCCACTACGCGCGCGTGCGCCGCGCAGGCGATCGGGTCGAGCTGCTGAAGGCGACCGATGCGACCAAGGACCAGAGCTACTTTCTCCATCGGCTCACGCAGGAGCAACTCGCGCCGGTGCTCTTCCCGCTGGGCGAGACGCCGAAGCGCGAAGTGCGCGCGATCGCGAAGCGTGAAGGCATCCCGACGTGGGCGAAGAAGGATTCGACGGGGATCTGCTTCATTGGCGAGCGGCCGTTCCGCGACTTTCTCGCCAAGTACCTGCCGCGCACGCCGGGTCCGATCGAGACGCCCGGCGGGCGCACCGTCGGCCGGCATCACGGCCTCGCCTACTACACGCTCGGGCAGCGGCAGGGGCTCGGCATCGGCGGCAAGAGCGGGGGCGCCGCCGCACCATGGTTCGTCGCCGCCAAGGACGCGGCGCGCAATGCGCTGATCGTCGTGCAGGGCCACGCGAATCCGCTGCTGTACCGCGCCGAGGTCGAAGCGAGCGAGATGCACTGGCTCGGGGGAGCCGCGCCCGATGCGTCGGTGCGTACGCGACTCGGCGCGAAGACGCGCTATCGGATGCCCGACGCCGCCTGTCGCGTCGAGCTCATCGATCGTGGTCGCGCACGCGCGACGTTCGCGACGCCGCAGTGGGCACCGACACCCGGGCAATACCTCGTGCTCTACGATGGCGAGATCTGCCTGGGCGGCGGCGTGATCGTCGCGAGCGACGCCGACGCGCGTACGAGCGCCACGGCCGCTCACGCCGAAGCCGTCTGACGCCCAGTCAGCGCCATGGCGATCCGACGCGCCCGCGACACGATCGGCCGCGTCTTTTCGCAGCGCTGCTTCTACCTGTTCGTCGCCGCGTTGCTGCTCGTGACGGGAGCGCCCCTTGTCGAGCCGACGCCATTCAGCAGGCTCGCGCTCAACACCGTCAACCTGCTGGTCGTCATTGCCGCCGTCGCGGCCGTCGGCCGGACGCCGATTTCGTTCGTCGTCGCCTTGGTGCTGGCGGCGCCGACGCTCGGGTTCCAGTGGCTCGCGATACGTTCGGAAACCGCCGAGCACCTCTTGTGGTCGTGGAGCTTCGGCGCCGCGCTCTACGCCGCCACGCTGTCCTATCTGCTCTCGTACGTGTTCCGCCGCGACGTGATGACCGCCGACAAGCTGTGGGGCGCTGCTGCGGCGTACCTGATGATCGGAGTGCTCTGGGCCTATTTCTACCTGCTGGTCGAGCACTTCTATCCGCTGTCGTTCGCCTTCGGTGGGACCGCGGCGGCATTGGCGACGCCCGAGTCCATCTATTTCAGCTTCACCGTGCTGACGAGCACGGGGTTTGGCGACATCGCGCCGCTCACGCGGCAGGCACGGTCGGTGTGCGTCGTCGAGCAGATCACTGGCGCGCTGTTCGTCGCGATCTTGATCGCGCGGTTGGCCGGTGTGTATCCGCCTCGACGGGGCGAGGCGGGTGAGCGATAGCGAGCCAAGGCCGAGGACGCCCGCGCGAGGCGGGCGAAGCCAAGGAGCGCAGCTCCACGTCGGCGAGCAAGGGCGCCGGCCGACGCCACGCCGCAACGAGTCAATCTATCCGAACGGGGCCCGTGTCGCCGGCTGATGGAGGGCAGCCGTTGGTCAGGCGCAGCGAACGTCGATAGCTGTGGAGGCCGCCGGGCCGTGACTAGAACGGAATGTCGTCGTCCAGATCGTCGGGGCTCCCTTTTTTGGCGCTGCCGCCCTTCTGCGCGGCGCCGCCGCCGGTCGCGGCGCCGCTCGAGCGCGAGGCTGCTCCGCCTGCGCTGCCGCTGAACTCGACGTCGCCCCCGCCGCCTGCGCTCCCCCCGCCTTCACGCGACCCCAGCAACTGCATTTCCTCGGCGATGATCTCGGTCATGTAGCGGTCCTGGCCTTCCTTGTCCTGCCATTTGCGGGTCTTGAGGCGGCCCTCGACGTAGACGGGGCGACCCTTCTTCAGGTACTCGCCGGCGATTTCGGCCAGGCGATCGTAGAAGACGACCCGATGCCATTCCGTCTCCTCGCGCTTCTCTCCGCTCGCCTTGTCCTTCCATTGCCGCGAGGTTGCGACCGTGATGTTGCAGATCGCAGCACCGCTCGTCGAATACCGGGTTTCCGGATCGCGGCCCAAATTGCCGACCAGGATCACCTTGTTCACTGAGGCCATTTTACGTTCCTCCCATCGAATAGCGCTGGTGCACCGGCGGCGGCTTCATCGTCGCTGCTGCGGCGAGCCACAGGGTGGTCAGCCCGAGACAGAAGCCGAACACCGCGGCGGGACCGAAATGCTGCGACAACCAGCCGCCGACCGCGGCACCGACGAACGAACCGAAGAACTGCACGCTGGAATAGACGCCCACCGCAGTGCCCTTGAGCCCCGGCGGGGCGAACTTGGAGATCAGCGACGGCAACGTCGCCTCCAGCAGATTGAAGCCCGTGAAGAAGGCGACGAGCGCGGCGATCGTCAGCGCGAGCGACGTACCGTCAACGGCGAGCAGAGCCTGGCCCGCGAACAGCACGCCGACAGCGCCGAGGAAGACCGGCTTTCCGCGCCCGGGACGGTCGGCGTTCAGCATTCCCGGCAACATCAGCACGACCGAGGCGACGAGCACCGAAAGGTAGACGATCCAAAGCCGCTCGGTCGGGACGCCGTTGTCGCGCAGCATGAACGGTACCTGGACGAAGAGCGCCATCAACGCAGCGTGCAGCGCGAAAATCCCGTAGTTGAGCCGCAGCAGCTCGGTATCGCCGAACACGCGCCGCCACTGTCCGGGCGTATCGGCCGGCCGCGCGACGAATTCTGCCTGCGGCACCGCCTTCAGGAGCAAGCCGATTGCGCCGATCGCGAGCACGCCGGTCATCACGAAGATCCCCGGCACCCCGATGAAGTCGGTCAGCACCGGCCCGGCGACCAGCGAGACCGCGAACGTCGCGCCGATCGTCATGCCGATCGCGGCCATCGCGCGCGTGCGTACTTCGTCGCGGGTGAGATCGGCGGTGAGCGCGATCACGGCGGCCGATATCGCGCCCGCGCCTTGAACGGTGCGCCCGACGATCGTCCACAGGATCGTCGGCGCCCACCCGGCGATGAAGCTGCCGAGCGCGAACACGGCGAGGCCGGCAACGATGATCGGCTTGCGGCCCCAGCGGTCGGAGGCCAAGCCGAACGGGATCTGCAGGATCGCCTGCGTGAGGCCGTATGCGCCGAGCGCGAGGCCGACCAGCGTGTGGTTGCGTCCGCCGGGCAGCTTCTCCGCGTAAATCGCGAACACGGGCAGGATGATGAACATCCCCAGCATCCGCAGCCCGAAGATCCCGGCCAGGCCGATGGTGGCTCGCCGCTCGACCGGGGTCATCCGCGCTTTCGGCGCGTGCGACGGCGCGGCGGCGGAGGCAGGTGCGGAGTCGTGCGCCATGGGAGAAAAGACAGGAGAAAAAACGGCTTAGAAACAGCTGCGATTGGCGGTATAGTAGCAGGTTGCCCGTGCCTTCGGGATCGTGCGAAGGACTTAAGCCGAAGGTCGTGCTTCGCCGGGCGCCGATCGCAACGGAACACCCAAGACAGGCATGGAATACATCCGCATCCGCGGCGCGCGCACGCACAACCTCAAGAACGTCAATCTCGATCTGCCGCGGCATCGGCTGATCGTCGTCACCGGGCTGTCCGGCTCGGGCAAGAGCTCGCTCGCCTTCGACACCCTCTACGCCGAAGGACAGCGGCGCTACGTCGAGTCGCTGTCGGCCTATGCGCGGCAATTCCTGCAGCTGATGGAGAAGCCCGACGTCGACCTGATCGAGGGGCTGTCGCCGGCGATCTCGATCGAGCAGAAGGCGACGTCGCACAACCCCCGCTCGACGGTGGGCACCGTCACCGAGATCCACGATTACCTGCGCCTGCTGTACGCCCGCGTCGGCGATCCGTACTGCCCCGATCATCCCGCAGAGCGCCTCGCGGCGATGACGATCTCGCAGATGGTCGATGCGACGCTCGCGCTTCCCGAGGACACGAAGCTCATGATCCTCGCGCCGGTCGTCGTCAACCGCAAGGGCGAGCAGCTGGAGCTCTTCGTGGAGCTCCGCGCCAAGGGCTTCGTGCGGGTCCGCGTCGACGGCAAGGTCTGCGAGATCGACGCGGTGCCGAAGCTCGCCAAGAACACGAAGCACACCGTCGAAGTCGTCGTCGACCGGCTGCGCGTGCACGCGGACATGAAGCAGAGGCTCGCCGAATCGTACGAGACGGCGTTGCGCAACGGCGACGGCCGCGCGATTGCCGCCGAGATGGATACCGGAAACGAACATCTGTTCTCGGCGAGGTTCGCCTGCCCGATCTGCAACTACTCGCTCTCCGAGCTCGAGCCGCGGCTGTTCTCGTTCAACAATCCGATGGGGGCGTGCCCGCGCTGCGACGGCCTGGGGTCGATCAGCTTTTTCGATCCGAAGCGGGTCGTCGCGTTCCCGCAGCTTTCGCTCGCGTCGGGTGCGATCAAAGGCTGGGATCGCCGCAACCAGTTCTACTACCAGATGCTGCAGAGCCTTGCGAAGCACGCCGGCTTCGATCTGGAGCGGCCGTTTTCCCGCCTGCCCGACCGCGTCCAGCAACTGGTGCTCTACGGCAGCGGCGACGACAAGATCCCGTTCACGTACCTGTCGGAGCGCGGCAAGCCGACGGTGCGCGAGCACACGTTCGAGGGGATCATTCCGAATCTCGAGCGCCGGTATCGCGAGACCGACTCGCTGATGGTCCGCGAAGAGCTCGCCAAGTACCTGAACTCGAAGCCGTGCCCCGAATGCGGCGGCACGCGTCTGCGGCGCGAGGCGCGCCACGTGAAGGTCGGCGGGGGCGCCGACGCGCGCGCGATCTATGAAGTCTCGGCGCTACCGCTCAGGGACGCAGCGGAGTATTTCGGCCGACTGTCGCTCGACGGGCAGAAGCAGGCGATCGCGGAGAAGATCATCAAGGAAATCGTGAGCCGCCTCGCGTTCCTCAACAACGTCGGCCTCGAATACCTGTCGCTCGACCGTTCCGCCGAGACGCTTTCAGGCGGCGAGGCGCAGCGGATCCGGCTCGCCTCCCAGATTGGATCGGGCCTGACGGGTGTCATGTACGTGCTCGACGAGCCGTCGATCGGTTTGCATCAGCGCGACAACGACAGACTGCTCTCCACGCTGAAACACTTGCGCGACCTGGGCAACAGCGTGATCGTCGTCGAGCACGACCACGACGCGATCCAGGCCGCCGACTACATCGTCGACATGGGGCCCGGCGCCGGCGAGCACGGCGGGCAGGTCGTCGCGCAGGGCACGCCCGAGGAAATCCGGATGGCGGCGCATTCGCTGACGGGCCAGTACCTCGCCGGCCATCGCCAGATTCCGATGCCGTCGCGCCGCCTGCGCGTGGACCTGGGGCGCGTGCTTACCATCAACGACGCCACCGGCAACAACCTGCGCGAGGTCACGCTCAACCTGCCGGTCGGCCTGTTCGTCTGCGTGACCGGCGTCTCGGGCTCCGGCAAGTCGACGCTGATCAACGACACGCTCTATCACGCAATCGCCCGCCATCTCTACGGCAGCACGACGGAGCCGGCGCCGTTCCGCGAAATGCACGGGATCGAGTTCTACGACAAGGTGATCAGCGTCGACCAGAGCCCGATCGGACGAACGCCGCGCTCGAATCCGGCGACGTACACGGGACTGTTCACGCCGATCCGCGAGCTGTTCGCGCAGGTGAAGGAGGCGCGCGAGCGCGGCTACGGTCCCGGGCGGTTTTCGTTCAACGTCAAGGGCGGACGCTGCGAAGCATGCCAGGGCGACGGCCTCATCAAAGTCGAGATGCACTTCCTGCCGGACGTCTACGTGCCGTGCGACGTCTGCCACGGCCAGCGCTACAATCGCGAGACGCTGGAGATCCGCTACAAGGACCGCAACATCCACGAAGTTCTGGCGATGACGGTCGAACAGGCGTACGCGTTCTTCGAGCCGGTGCCGTCGGTCGCGCGCAAGCTTGCGACACTCCTCGACGTCGGGCTCGGCTACATCACGCTCGGGCAGTCGGCGACGACGTTGTCCGGCGGTGAAGCGCAGCGCGTGAAACTGGCGCTCGAATTGTCGAAGCGCGACACCGGGCGCACGCTCTACATTCTCGACGAGCCGACGACGGGCCTGCATTTCCACGACATCGAGATGCTGCTGACGGTGCTCCACCGCCTGCGCGATCACGGCAACACCGTCGTCGTGATCGAGCACAATCTCGACGTCGTGAAGACCGCCGACTGGATCATCGATCTCGGGCCGGAGGGGGGCGGCGGTGGGGGCACCGTGGTTGCCGAGGGCCCGCCCGAGGAGATCGTCAAGGTCGCGGCGAGCCACACCGGCCGCTATCTGAAGCCCGTGCTCGACGCGCACGCGACGCGGCGGGGGCGCGATGCCGCGCCGGCGGTCGTTTCGTCACGGAACGGGCGCGGCGCGCGCAACCGAAAGGCGTCAGGCGACCTCCTCGGATGAAGCCGCCATCGCGGCTGGTCCTGCGTCGGCCGCAGCCATCCCGCTTCAAGGAAGAGGCCGACGCCGTCACCACGCTATTTCTCGCCGCGCACCGCGCGACGCTCCCGGGCCTGCCCGAGCCGCATTCGGACGAAGAGACGTTCGAGTGGATGCGCAACGTCGTCTTTCCGCGGCATTCGGTTTGGCTCGCGGTGCTGCGCGACGAGATCGTCGGCTTCGCCGCGCGAGACGGCGCGTGGCTTACCCAACTCTGGGTGAAGCCCGGATGGACGGGCCACGGCATCGGGCAGCAACTGCTCGACGTCATGCTGGAAGAGGCCGCCAAAGTGACGGCGACTCTGCGGGTAGCCACGTTCCAGCGAAACGCGGGTGCGCGCCGGTTCTACGAGCGCAACGGCTTCGTTGCCGTGACGCCCGGCGACGGCACCGGCAACGAGGAGCACGAACCGGATGTCCTTTACGAGCGTGCGATGCGGTCGTGATCGGCGCGTCCTGTCGACAACGTCGACAGGCGTACCGCGGCGGCGGGTGGCGGCAGGACGGCTGGCCTGGAGAAGCGTTCGAATCCCGGGGTTTCCACCTGACTCGGCGGCGTACGTTGCAGCAGCTGGTATTGGCGCAGCCATCGATCCTGCCCGCCGTTGGACGCGCCGGGTGGATTCGGCGGACGGGGATCGTCGTCGGCGCCGACCTTCCACAACAGCAAGGCAGTCAACTTGACAATGCAAGGAGCACATCGAATGGAGCGAACATGGTCTGCAATCCGACGCCGGCTTGCCGGAAAGCTCGGTGTAGTTGCGGTGACGGCGATCCTCTCTGGCTGCGCCAGCACTACGCCACCGCCGCCGGCTGAAGAACAGCTATTGGCCGCCGGATTCAAGGTGGTCGTCGCGAAAACCGTGCAGCAGAAAGAGCATCTGCAAACTCTGCAGCCCGGCAGGATAACGGAGTGGCAACGGACGGGCGTCCGTTTCTTCGTCTACCCGGACGCGGCCAAGAGCCGGATCTTTGTCGGCACCGAAAACGAGTACGCAGCATACCGCCGCCTCCAGCCGAGCGGCGGGGCGACGCTCGGCCAGCAAGACGCTGCCGACCTGGCGTCGTACGAAAAGCAGGATGCCGCCATGCAGAAATATACCGCCCGCGACCTGGCGGACCCGTACTATTTCTGGGACAGCTTCGATGGCCTTGGGTGGCGGTGATCGGCAGCGCGACCGTTTGCGACTGCCGACGCCGGGAATGTTTCAGGGATTGCCGAGATAATCGCGCTTGCCGATTTCGATGCCGTTGTGGCGCAGGATATTGTACGCGGTGGTGACATGAAAATAGAAATTCGGCAGGGCGCGCCCGAGCAGGAATTGCATGCCGGTGTACGGGATTTCCGTCTCACCGCGCTTTATCACGATCTGCCTGTCCTCGGTCCCGTCGAGCTGCTGCGGCTTCATCGTCTGTATGAAGGCGACGGCTTTGGCGATGCGCGCCTTCAGGTCGGCCAGACTCTTCTCCGTATCCTCGTGCACCGGTATGTCCACGCCGGCCAGGCGCGCGACTACACCTTTGGCCGTATCGCAGGCAATCTGAACTTGCGACCTCATGGGGAGCATGTCGGGGAACAGGCGATACTCGGTCAATGCGGCGGGGTCGAGCTTCTTCGCGTCGACATGGGCCTGCGCTTTGTCGAGGATGTTCGACAGGTTACCAAGGATCTTGACGAATTGCGGAACACTCGCCTCGTACATTGAAATCTTCACGGGGAATCCTTGGAGGTTGAGAGACACTGCGCAGGTCTATTCTAACTGCTGGCGCAGGCCGACTGCGGCATGCTTTCGATCGTCCCGAGGGGCTCGGACGGTCGAAGGGGATTGAGGCGGGTTTTCGCCGATGCCCATCGAAGTGCAGGCAAGATGCGCCGGTCGTTGATTCAGATCAATTTTGTTTCTTGAACGCGATCAAATCCAGCTGCCTTGGCTCATCGGGGTAATCGCAAACATTGATATGCTTCGTGGTCGAAGCCGCCGGTCGCGCTCACAACGGAGAAGCTCATGAGAAACGTGCTGTTGGGTCTCGCAATGCTGATTTTTGCGGTAACGGGATGGGCGGCGGCTGCCGCCGGCTCCGCGACGACCGCAGCCTTTGGCGGCAAGGTCCTGGAAGTGAAGGACGTCGACAGTTACACCTACCTCCGTCTCAAGACGGAGGGCGGCGAGATGTGGGCGGCGGTGAACAAGTCGCCGGTGAAAGTCGGTTCAGACGTCACGATCGACAACGCGACCGTCATGAACGACTTCGAGAGCAAGACGCTCAAGAGGAAATTCGACCGGATCGTGTTCGGGACGCTGGGCGCATCGGGCGCGAGCCCCGCGGCTGCCGGCGCCAACATGGCGGCAATGCATGCGGGGATGGCGAAGCCGGTCGATGTGGGAGACATCAAGGTCGCCAGGGCCACCGGGCCCGATGCGCGCACGGTGGCGGAAGTCACGACCGGAATGGCCGGCCTCAAGGGCAAGACCGTATTGGTTCGCGGGAAGGTCGTCAAATTCACGCCCGCGGTGATGGGGAAGAACTGGATCCATCTGCGCGACGGCTCCGGCTCGGCTGCGGACGGCAGCAACGACATCCTGGTGACGACGATGGACGAAACGACGATCGGCGATGTGGTGCTGGTGAGGGGTGTCGTCCAAACCGACCGCGACTTTGGATCCGGCTATTCGTACAAGGTGCTGATCGAGGAAGCCAAGCTGCAGAAATGACGCCGGGGCCGCAAGTAGCGGCGGCGCCGAGTGCGGCAATGCGCGTCCTTCGGCGGCTGCAGAGGCGAGCGTTGGCGATTCAACGGCGTGGACCGAGGCCGTGCTTGCGCTATGCCGCCAGCCACGCGGCGAGGTCGCGCTTCAGCTTCATCATGTCGGTCTCGCGGGTGTACATCATGTGGCCGGCATCGTAGTAGTGATGCTCGACGCGTGAAAGCACGGCCGCGGGCACGTCGAGCTGCGCGAGCGACCAGTCGGTCGCGCTGTACGGCGTTCCGAGATCGTAGCGGCCGCTCGCGACCAGCACCCGCAGGTGGGGGTTGCGCCGCAGCGCACGCGACAGGTCGGGGCTCGTGCAGGCGAAACTGTTGCCCTTCTCCTCGCCGCGGTTCCAGTTCCACTGCTTGTGCGCGTCCCACGACAGCACCTCGTACCGCGCCTGGGTGTCCACGCCCAGGCAATCGCTCATGTACGCGTGCGCGGCCATCGTGTAGGGCGCGACGATCGCCTCGATGCCCGGATCGAATTCCCAGTCGCGAGAACGGCTCGCCGCCATCGGACCGGTGACGCGGGCCTCGAGGCGACCGACGATCAGGCCGCGGTCGCGCAGCAGCTCGACGAAAAAAGTCTGGTCGCTGACGCGCAGGTTCTTTTCGTCGACCAGCGTCGGCGCGAGCCCGGTGAGCTGAGCGACGCGGTTGACGATCCGGCGCCGCGCCGCAGGGGTGAGCCTCGCTCCCGCGTGGAGCGCGGCGAGATACTCGTCGGCGACGAACCGTTCTGCCTCGGCGCGCGCCGTTGCTGGCGATTCGGAGAGGGTTCCCCGGAGCTTCCCGTGGTACTGGGCAACGCAGGCGAACGCGGGCAGGAACAGCGCGTACGGCAGGTCGTTGCGTGGCGCGAAGTGGATGCTCTGCAGGTCCATCGCGCAGGAGACGAGGACGAGTCCCGAAAGCGCGACACCGGTGTCCTGCAGCTTGTCGGCGAGGGCCGCGGCGCGCGTCGTACCATAGCTCTCGCCGGCAACGTAGACCGGCGAGCTCCAGCGGCGGTGGCGGCCGAGCCACGTCCGAATGCATTCGGTCAGCGCCTCGACATCGCCGTCGACCGACAGCATCTTCTTGCGCGCTTCTTCGCTCGCGGTGATCGAATAGCCGGTGTGCGGCGGATCGACGAACACGAGGTCGAAGTGCTCGAACCACGACTCCTGATTGTCGGTCACGGTATAGGGCGGCGGCGGCATCGTGCCGTCCTCGCGGATCACGACGCGCTTCGGCCCGAGGGCGCCCAGATGCAGCCAGATCGACGCGGAGCCCGGACCACCGTTGAACACGAAGCACACGGGCCGCGTCGCCGGGTCCGCGGCATCGAGGAAATACGACGTCGTGAAGACTGCGGCTTCCGTCTCGCCGCGCTTGTCGTCGACGCCGCCGGCGACGACCGGAATGAATTCGGCGATCGCGCGGTATTCGAGCGTGCGCCCAGTCAGGACGATGCTTCCCTTGCTCCTGCATGGGTCGCGGGCCAGCAGCTTGTCGACCTTCTTGCGCAGCCGCTTCTTCGCTTCGTCGGTCGGAGGGACAGGCGCGGGTCTGGTCATAAAATGAAGATCTCCCGAAACGTGCGAGATTGCGTTGGCGCTCGTTGCGCGCTCCATACATCGACACGGTGATCGGTCCCGAATCGATCGCGAGGACTCAGCCTCGCCGCGCCGAGGGCGATCCGCAAGCCCCTCATCGCGTCGGGCCGTCGGAGGAATCCGCCGACGGCACAGGGCTGTCGTACCCGCCGTCGGAGGGCTCGATCCGCTCGACATCCGGCCGCGCAGCAGCGGTGATCGCGGCGAGGATACCCTGCAGCAACGCCGTCGGTGTCGGCGGGCAGCCCGGAATCTCGACATCGACGGGAATCACGTTGGCGACGCGCCCGAGCGTGGCATAACTCTCGCCGAAGATCCCGCCGGTGCAGCCACAGTCGCCCACCGCGACGACAAGTTTTGGCTCCGGGGTCGCGTCGTACGTTCGCTTGAGTGCGATTGCCATGTGCTTCGCTACGGGGCCTGTGACGAGCAGCATGTCGGCGTGGCGCGGGCTCGCGACAAACTTGATCCCGAGTCCCTCGATGTTGTAGTGCGGATTGCCGAGCGCATGGATCTCGAGCTCGCAGCCGTTGCAGGAGCCGGCGTCCACCTGCCGGATCGTCAATGCGCGCCCGAGCGTACGCAGCACCTGCCGCTGCAAGCGGGACGTTACCGCCATCTCGACGGCGGGCTCCGGCGGCGGCTCCGTCTTGATGCCGGTCTTCGCGATCTGGCGCAGGATATACAACATGTCAGAGGTCGTGCCCGCTGTAGGAAAGGTTGAACGATTTGTTGATCAATGGAAAGTCGGGAACGATGTTGCCGATCACCGCGTGCTCCAGCACCGGCCAGTTGGACCACGACGGGTCGTGCGGATGACAACGGCGGATCGATCCGCCCGGGCCGCTTTCGAGGGCGACCAAAACCGGGCCGCGCCAACCCTCGACGTAACCCACGCCCAGTTTGAGCGCTGGAATTTCCGGTAGCGGAGATCGAATCTCGCTGTCGGGCAGCGCGTCGACGATCGTTCGCACGAGGCGCAGCGATTCAAGCACTTCGTCGAAGCGTACCGCGACGCGCGCCGCGACGTCGCCGTCGGCGTGGGTCACCATGCGCACGGCGAGCGCGTCATAAGGAGTGACGGGAAAATCGCAGCGCAGGTCGTAGGCTTGGCCGCTCGCACGCGCGGCCATGCCGACGAGGCCGAGCTTTCGTGCGAGCTCTGGGGTCACTCGGCCGCAGGTCCGGAAGCGATCCTGCAGCCCGGCGTGCTCGTCATAAATGCTGCGCACGACCGCAATCTCGCGTTCGAGCCCGGCGCACTCTCCGCGCATCGCAGCGCCATGCTCCGGCGCGAGGTCACGTGCGACGCCCCCCGGCACGATGCAATCCATCAGCAGACGGTGGCCGAACGCCGCGAGATTCGTGCGCAACGTCTCTTCCCTGAGTCGCGAGAATTGGGCGAGCCCGAACGCAAAACCGCCGTCGTTGCCGAGATAGCCCAGGTCTCCGAGGTGATTGGCGACGCGTTCGCGCTCGAGCATGAGCGCGCGCAGCCACACGGCACGCGGCGGCGGGACGACCCCCGCGATTGCTTCTGCGGCTTGCGCGTAAGCCCAAGCGTAAGCGACCGTGCTGTCGCCGGATACGCGTCCCGCGAGGCGATATCCGTCGGCGAGCGCGAAGGCCTCGAATCGCTTTTCTATTCCCTTGTGCACATAGGAAAGCCGCTCCTCCAGCCGCAGCACCTTTTCGCCGACGACCTGGAAGCGGAAGTGGCCGGGCTCGATGATGCCGGCGTGCACGGGGCCGACGGGGATCTCGTGCACGCCGTCGCCTTCGACGCGGACGAACGGATACTCCTCTTGCCCGGGCTCCCACTTCGGCATCGCCACGAAATCTCGCCGCAACGGATACTGGTCGATCGGCCAGCTCGCCATCCACGTCCAGGGGCGTTGGTCGTCGGCGTCGCACGCGACACCGAGCAAGTCGAACACCGAACGCTGCATCCGGTTGGCGGCAGGAAAGATGGCCGCCACATCGGGAACGTGGGCGTCGCCGTCGGGAAGCGTGTGCTCGAGCAGCGTCAGGCCATCGCGATCCGCGAGCGCGACCCGCACGCAGAAGCCGCGCGCACGGTCGCGTTCGTCGCTCGCCCACAACGCGACGAGCCGGCCACCCTGTTCCCAGGCGAGCCGGCAGGCCGGAAGAAGCTGTCCCGAGCTGACCGGGACGCGCTGCGCCGGCATGGCGCCCGGCAGCGGTGCGGCAGCGAGACCGAGAGGAGCGACGTTCACGATCGTTACCCGATCAGCCGCGCCGCCTGGCGATACCAGTCCGCGAGAGCCGGCGGTATCCACAGGCCCAGCATCAGCACGAGCGCGAGGTGAACGAACACCGGAATCATCGCCGGGCGCTCGGGAAGCCGTTTGGCCGAGGTTTCGCCGAACACCATCGGCTGCACCTTCGAGAATACCGCGGCGAAGGCCAGCCCGAGCGCCGCGAGAAGGAAGGGCGTTGCCCACGGCTGCTCGCGCATTGCCGTCGTGAGGATCAGGAACTCGCTCGCGAAAACGCCGAAGGGCGGCATCCCGAGAATCGCCAGCGAGCCGATGATGAGCCCCCAGCCGACGATCGGGCTGACGGTAACGAGGCCGCGGATCTCGTCCATGACCTGCGTGCCGGTCTTCTGTGCCGCGTGGCCCACGGCGAAAAAGATCGCTGATTTGGTGAGCGAGTGGACCGTCATGTGCAACAAGCCGGCGAAGTTCGCGATCGGGCCGCCCATGCCGAACGCGAAGGTGATGATTCCCATGTGCTCGATCGACGAATACGCGAACAGGCGCTTGACGTCCTTCTGTCGGGACAACAGGAAAGCGGCGACGACGACCGACAGGAGGCCGAAGCCCATCATCAGCTCCTTCGCGATCGACGTGTGGAGCGAGCCTTCGACCAGCACCTTGCAGCGTACGACCGCATAGAGCGCGACGTTGAGCAGCAGGCCGGACAGCACGGCCGATACCGGGGTGGGGCCTTCCGCGTGCGCGTCGGGCAGCCAGTTGTGGAGCGGCACGAGGCCGACCTTGGTGCCGTAGCCAACCAGCATGAACACGAACGCGAGCGAAAGCACCGTTGGCTCGAGGTCGCCCTTCACGGCGTTGAGCTCGGTCCACAGCAGGGCGCCGCCCTGGGCGCCGAGCAGCTTCTCGGCCGCGAAGAACAGCAGAATGGTACCGAACAGCGCCTGGGCGATCCCGACGCCGCACAGAATGAAGTATTTCCACGCGGCTTCGAGACTTGCCGGTGTCCGATAGAGCGATACCAGCAGCACCGTGGTCAGGGTAGCCGCTTCCATCGCGACCCACAGGATCCCCATGTTGTTGGTGAGCAGCGCCAGCAGCATCGTGAAATTGAAGAGCTGGTACATGCTGTGATAGAGACGCAACTGCGCGGCCTTGAGCCGGCCGTGCCGCTGCTCGATGCGCATGTACGGCCGCGAGAAGAGGGCCGTGGTGAAGCCGACGAAGGCGGTCAGCGCGACCAGGAACACGTTGAACGAGTCGACGAAGAACAGGCTGTCGAGAACGAGCATCGGTCCATTGACGATCACGCGCGCGGTCAGCGCGCTTGCGGCGATGAACGTGGCAAGACTCGCCGCGGCGTTTACGCTCGGGGTCCCGTCGCGGTGACCGACGAGCGCCAGCAGCGCGGCACCCGCGAGCGGCACGCCGAGGACGGCGAGGATCTCGATCATGCGATTGCCCACGCCATCCGCACGATGGACCGAGTGCGGTGTCCCCGGTTGTCGGTCGCCGCTCGGTCGCGCGGCGACGCGCCCTTCGGGCCTTGGCTCGGCCCGCTGGCCTCGCCCGCCGCGCTCACTCGCCCTCCTTCAACTTCTCGAGGTTCTTGAGATCGAGGCTGTCGAACTGCTCGCGGATCTGGAAGAAGAACACGCCGAGGATCAGCATCCCGACCAGCACGTCGAGCGCGATGCCGAGCTCGACCACCATCGGCATTCCATAGGTGGCCGACGTCGCGGCGAAGAAGAGCCCGTTTTCCATCGACAGGAAGCCGATGACCTGCGGAATCGCCTTGCGCCGGGTAATCATCATCAGGAACGACAGCATCACGCTCGCCATCGCGATGCCGAGCGTCGACCGGGTCACGGTGTTCGCGAGCTGCGAGATCGGCAGCGCCAGGTTGAACGCGAAGACGACGAGCACGATGCCGATCAGCATCGTCGTCGGGATGTTGATCAACCCCTCGAATTCCCAGCGCACGTCGAGGCGCCGAATCAGCCGGTAGAGGATCCACGGGAGCAAGCCGACTTTCAGCAGCAGCGTGAGTCCCGTCGACCAGTAGAGATGCGTCTGTCCGGTACCGTATGCCACGACGGCCGTCGATGCCGCCAGCGCGAGGCCCTGCATCGCAAAGAGGTCGATCAGCGACAGCACGCGCCGCTGCGCCAGCATCGCGAACGACAGGAGCAGCAGGACCGCCGCAAAAAGGTTGATCAGCTGCGCGTACAGGGGCAGGTGCGTCATTTTCGTCGTCCCCGCGGACGCGGGGACCCGGTGGCGGTCGACGAAAGACGCCGGATTCCCGCGGTTGCGGGAATGTCGGTGTGCAAGACGGGCAACGGGGGCATTGGCTGCCCTCAGCTTCCCAGCAGCAGGTTGACGAGCATCGCCAGCACCGCGAGCAGGAACGCGGTGCCGAGGAATTCCGGGGCGCGAAAGATGCGCATCTTCGCCGACAGCGTTTCGATCCCGGCAAGGAGGAAGCCGCCGATCGCGAGCTTGCCGACGAGCGCCGGTGCGGCGCCCAGGAGCGCGAGCCAGTCGCCGCCCGGCGCGATGCCGAACGGAAAGAACAGCGCGAGGCCGATGCACGAGTAGTTGAAGAGTTTCAGCGCCGATGCCCATTCGAGCAGCGCCAGATGGCGCGCCGAATACTCGAGCAGCATCGCTTCGTGGATCATCGTGAGCTCGAGGTGCGTCGCCGGATTGTCGACGGGGATGCGCGCGTTCTCGGCGAGCGACACCATCGTGAACGCGACGCCGGCGAGCGCGAGGCTCGGAAAGATCGCGAGCTCGCGATGCGCGAGCGTATCGACGATCGTCGGCAGCGACGTCGAGCCGGAGATCAGCGACGCCGTGAACAACACCATCAGCAGCGCGGGCTCGGCGAGGAAACCGACGAACATCTCGCGGCGCGCGCCGAGCGAGCCGAACGACGTGCCGATATCCATTGCGGCGAGGGCGATGAAGACGCGCGCCAGCGCGAACAGCCCGACCAGTGCAATCGTGTCGGCCGCTCGCGCGAACGGGAGCTCGGTCGCGAGCGACGGAACGATGGCCGCCGCGCAGCACATCGCACCGAACACGACGTACGGCGTGAACCGGAACAAGGGCGACGCGTTCTCCGCGACCACGGCGTCCTTCATGAACAGCTTGCGGATCGTCCGGTAGGGCAGCAGCACAGACGGCGCGCTCCGGTTCGCGAACCAGGCGCGACACTGGTTGACCCAGCCGACGAGCAAGGGGGCGAGCAGCAGCGCGAGCGCGAACTGAACGAGCTGCGACAGGAGGCCGGAGGCGGTCATTGGATCCCCGCGCCCGGCCCGGCGGCGCTCATCGGACGAAGTACAGCAGCGCCAGCAGCGTGACGAAGCTGTAGGTGAGATAGATCGAGATGCGCCCCTGCTGGATTTGTCCGACGAGCCTGGCGAGGACGTCGGCAGCGCGCGCCACCGGCAGGTACAACCAGTGCCACAGCGGATCGCTCGCCTTGAGCGAATAGCGGGGCTCGCTGTCGAAGGGCGACGGGAGCTGACGCTCGATGCGAAAAAACGGCTCGAACACCTGCCGAACCGGTTGGCCGAAACCCTCCGCAGTATCCTGCATTCGCGGCGTCTGCATCGGGAAGCCGCAATCCCATGGAGGCGCCCGGCGCACCCGTCCGTGGTAGTAGCGGTGCACGATCTGGATCGTCAGCAGGATCGTGCCGGCGATCACCGCGAGGACGATCAAGGGGCTGTAGCTGGAGCGGTCGGCGCTGATGGGCGCGAGCAGCAGCCAGTTTCCGCTCGCCGCGTGGATCGCGCTCGAATTGACGAGCAACGTGTTGATCGGATCCAGCCAGGCGATTACGTTGCCCGGGAACAGGCCAAGCACGACGCAGCTCGCCGCGAGCGAAGCGAGCGCTACGCGCTCGAACCGGCCGGCGTCGTGCGCGTAGGCGAGATTTGGCTCGCGCGGCCGGCCCAGGAAGATCACGCCGTAGAACTTGACCATCACGTACGCGGCCAGCGCGACCGCGAGCACGAGTGCGGCGGCGGCGAGCGGCACCAGCATGTTGACGAACGACTGCGGCAGGCTCGGCGTGAACAGGAACGCCTGCAGCAGCAGCCATTCGGAGACGAAGCCGTTCAATGGCGGCAATCCGGCGATCGCCAGCGTGCCGACGAGCGCCAGCCACGCGACCCAGGGCATTCGATGGATGAGCCCACCCAGCTTGCCGAGGCTGCGCTCCCTGGTGGCGTGAAGGACGGAGCCCGTGGCGAGGAAAAGCAGGCTCTTGAAGACCGCGTGGTTGAGCGCGTGGTAGAGCACCGCCGTCAGGGTTATCGCCGCGAGCAGCGTCTTGGCGTAGGCCTTGAACAGGATGGTGAGGCCGATGCCGGCGACGATGATCCCGATGTTCTCGATCGACGAATACGCGAGCAGCCGCTTCATGTCGGTCTGCGCGGCGGCATAAATGACGCCGAAGAGCGCCGTGACGAGTCCCAGCGAAAGTGCGATTGCACCCCACCACCAGATCTGGACGTTGAGGAGATCGAACGTCACCCGCAGCAGTCCGTAGATCGCCGTCTTCAGCATCACGCCGCTCATCAGGGCGGAAACGGGCGAGGGCGCGGCAGGGTGGGCCTCGGGCAGCCACACGTGCAGCGGCAGCAGCCCTGCTTTGGCGCCGAATCCCGCGAGCGCGAGCGCGAACGCGGCGGTGGGCCATGCCCCCGAAAGGATGAGCGAGCGCATCGAGCCGAACGTGTAATCGCCGCTGCCGCCCTGGAGGACGCCGAAGCAGAGCAGGATCGCGATCGCGCCGACGTGCGCGATCAGCAGGTAAAGGAACCCCGCGCGGCGGATTTCCGGAATGCGGTGGTCGCTCGTCACGAGGAAGAACGAGGCGAGAGCCATCGACTCCCAGGCGACCATGAACAGATACGCATCGTCGGCGACCAGCACCAGCGCCATCGCCGCCAGGAAGACGTGGTACTCGAAGCACTGCAACCCCGGCGCGGTCCCTTCGCCGGACCGGAAATAGCCGACCGAGAAAAGCGAAATCGCCGCGGCAACCGCCCCCAGCAGCAACAGGAAGAACGCCGACAACGCATCGATGCGCACGTGGAACGGCAGGTCAGGCAGCCCCAGCGGAAGCACCGCGGATTGCGGCGGCGACGCGACGGCGAAAAAGGCGACGAGTGCGAGCGCTGCGCCGATGGCGGCGCCGGCCGGAAACAACGTGTGGCTGATGAAGCGAGTCGCGCGCGGCCGGACGAGGCCGACGACGCCGATCCCGAGCCACGCCGCTATCGCGGCGATGACGAAATCGAGCGTCAACGCGCTCATTGGCGTGCCCCCACGCTGGCGGCTAACGCCGCTGCGCTGCCCCCCGAGGGCGAGCTATTCACGCCTTGGGTCGGCCCTGCGGCGCTTCCGAGTTCGTCATTCCCGCGCACGCGGGATCCACTGTGGTTTACACGAAACTCAGTGTTGGGTCCCCGCCCCCGACTACCCCACTCGGGGGCAGGCTCTGCGCGGGGACGACGCGGTTCACTCACTTGACGCGCATCCCCGGCTGCGCGCCGCTGTCGGGCGACAGAAGGAAAATGCCGGGACCCTCGCCCGAGGCCGCGAGCACCATGCCTTCGGACAGCCCGAACTTCATCTTGCGCGGCGCGAGATTCGCGACCATCGGCGTCAGGCGACCGATCAGCTGCGCCGGGTCGTAGGCGGGCTTGATTCCGGCGAACACGGTGCGGGGCCGCCCTTCGCCGATGTCGAGCGTGAGCTTCAACAGCTTGTCGGCGCCATTGACCGCCTCGGCATCGACGATGCGCGCGATGCGCAGGTCGATTCTGGCGAAGTCGTCGATGGAGATCGTGTCGGCCGACGTCGCCCCCGCCGCAGGCGCGATCGACGCGGGGGGCGGCACGGATGCGACCGGTTTTGGCCCTTCGAGCAGCGTGTCGACCTGCTTCGGATCGATGCGCGTCATCAAATGCGTGTAGGAACCTATCCTGTGACCGGGCCGCAGGTGGTTAGCCACATCAGACCAGGCCAGTTCGTGGTCGAGACGCAAGAACTTCTCCGCGTTCGATGCCAAACGAGGGAGCACGGGTTTCAGGAACAGCGTCGTAATGCGAAACCAGTCAATCGTTGTCGAGACGACCTGATGCAACCAATCATTGTCCCCAGGATTAACCGGTGAGGCGAAGTTCTTTGAGAGTTCCCATGGCTTTGCCCGATCCCAAAACGCGTTGATCCGGTCGGTCAACTCCATCACCAGGCGCATCGCCATTCCAAACTGCCGACGATCGTAAAGGGATGCGATGCTCTCCCTGTATCGCAAGGCATCTTCGATCGGAATGTGGCGGTACTCACCCAGAGGAAGAGCGCCCTGACAGGTATTCCCCAATGCTGTTTCGCAGAGCGTGCTGTCGAAATGCTTCTTGAGAAGGCCCGCCGCGCGGCTCGCGATGTTCACGTACTTGCCGATCAGATCGCTGTTGACGCGTGCGACGAAGTCATCGGGGTTGAAGTCGATATCCTCGACGCGGTCGTTGAGCTTCGCTGCGAGGTAGTAGCGCAGCCACTCGGCGTCGAGGCCGAGGTCGAGGTAGTAGTCCGGGCTGATGCCGGTGCCGCGCGACTTCGACATCTTCTCGCCCAGCGCAGTCAGGAACCCGTGGACGAACACGTTGGTTGGCACCTTGTACGGCGCGCCGGCGAACTTCAGCATCGCCGGCCAGAACAGCGTGTGGTGGTACACGATGTCCTTGCCGATGAAGTGGAACTGCTCGGTGTCGGAAGCGGACAGGAACTCCGCGAAGCTGCGTGGTTCGCCGTTCGCCTTCGCCTTGCCGCTGTCGAAGTAGCGCTTCAGCGACGCGAGATAGCCGACCGGTGCGTCGAGCCACACGTAGAAATACTTGCCCGGCTCGTCGGGAATCGGGATGCCGAAGTACGGCGCGTCGCGCGAGATGTCCCAGTCGGTCAGCTTGTCGGCGCCGCCTTCCTCGCCCAGCCATTCGTGGATCTTGTTCAGCACCTCGGACTGCAGCGACTGCCCCGGCGCGGGCTCGCGGGTCCAGCCGCGCAGGAACGCGACGATCTGCGGGTCCGACAGCCGGAAGAACAGGTGCTTCGACGTCTTCAACTCCGGGCGCACGCCGGACAGCGTCGAATACGGGTCGATCAGGTCGGTCGGCGCGTAGGTCGAGCTGCAATTTTCGCAGGCGTCGCCGTACTGATCCTTGGCGCCACATTTCGGGCAGGTGCCCTTGATGTAGCGGTCGGGCAGGAACATCGCTTTGACCGGGTCGAAAAACTGCTCGACCGGCTTGTCGAAGATCAGTCCGCGCGACCTGAGCTTGCGGTAGATGTCCTGCGAAAGTTCGACGTTCTCGGGGGAATCGGTCGAATGCCAGTGGTCGAAACTCAAGTGGAAGCCCGCGAGCTGCTTGGGACGCGTCGCCGCGATTTTCGCGACGAGCGCCTGGGGTGTGATCCCCTCGGCGTCGGCCCGCAGCATGATCGCCGCGCCATGCGTGTCGTCGGCGCAGACGAAGTGGACTTCGTGTCCCTGCATCCGTTGGAAGCGCGCCCAGATGTCGGCCTGGATGTACTCCATGATGTGGCCGATGTGGAACGGACCGTTCGCATACGGCAGCGCTGTCGTGACGAACAGCTTGCGGCGCGCTGCGAGCGTCGCATTTCCGGGGGCGGACATCGCGGAAAACCTTGAACTGAGCAGGGTAAAGATGAATTCTAGCAAAGCGACCCTTGCGGAGCGTCCGGCCGGCCGGATTTTGTTAGAATCAAAGGCTCTCCCGCCTTCCCGCATTTTCACCAGCAATCGACGGAGCTTTCCGATGGCCATCACCGAGGCCGACGTCCAGACCCGCCTGCGCGCAGTCACCGACCCCAACACCGGCAAGGACTTCGTGAGCGGCAAATCGGTCAAGAAGATCCGGATCGACGGGGAAAACATTGCCGTCGACATCCAGCTCGGCTATCCCGCCAAGACGCAGCACGAGATGCTGAAAAGGCTGATCGCCGACGCGCTTGCGGCGATCCCCGGCGCGGGCCGCGTCAGCATCGAGATGACGCAGAAAGTGACGTCGCACTCGGTGCAGCGCGGTGTCAAGCTGGTCCCGGGCGTCAAGAATATCATCGCCGTCGCGAGCGGCAAGGGCGGCGTCGGCAAGTCGACGACCGCCGTCAACCTGGCGCTCGCGCTCGCGGCCGAGGGCGCGCAGGTCGGCGTGCTCGACGCCGACATCTACGGCCCGTCGCAGCCGACGATGCTCGGGATCGTCGGCCGGCCCGAATCGGCCGACGGCAAGACGCTCGAGCCGCTCGAAGCCTACGGCCTGCAGGCGATGTCGATCGGCTTCCTGATCGACGTCGACACGCCGATGGTCTGGCGCGGGCCGATGGTGACGCAGGCGCTGGAGCAGCTGCTCAAGGACACCAACTGGCGCGATCTCGACTATCTCGTCGTCGACATGCCGCCGGGCACCGGCGACATCCAGCTCACGCTCGCACAGAAGGTGCCGGTCACCGGTGCCGTGATCGTCACCACGCCTCAGGACATCGCGCTGATCGACGCGCGGAAGGGCCTCAAGATGTTCGAGAAGGTCGGCGTGCCGATCGTCGGCATCGTCGAGAACATGAGCATGCATGTCTGCTCGAAGTGCGGGCACACGGAGCCCATTTTCGGCGAGGGCGGCGGCGAGAAGATGTGCGCCGACTACAAGGTGCCGTTCCTGGGCGGGCTCCCGCTCGACATCCGGATCCGCGAGCAGACCGACGCCGGCCGCCCGACGGTCATCGCCGACCCCGACGGCAAGATCGCGCAGATGTATCGCGAGATCGCGCGCAAGACCGCGGTGTTCGTCGCGCAGAAGGCCGAGGACTTCTCTGCAAAATTCCCGAGCATCGTCATCCAGAACACGTAAAGCGAGTCACGGCGACGCTCCCACCGCGTTGGACCGGCGCCGCGGGCGCCGGTCACCGCGCCGAGACCGTCGCCCGCTGAACCGAAAGAACCCGCGTCGTGCGCACGCCGTGATTCTGGCAAATGGGGGATTGCCGTCTTGATCAAATCTGACCGATGGATCCGCCGCATGGCGGCCGAGCACCGGATGATCGAGCCGTTCGAGCCGGGCCAGGTGCGCGCGGCGAACGGCCACAAGATCGTCTCCTACGGAACGTCGAGCTACGGCTACGACATCCGCTGCTCCGACGAATTCAAGATCTTCACCAACATCAACTCGACGATCGTCGATCCCAAGGCGTTCGACGCCGGCTCGTTCGTCGACTTCAAGGGCCCGGTGTGCATCATTCCTCCCAACTCGTTCGCGCTCGCCCGCACGATCGAATACTTCCGGATTCCGCGCAACGTCCTCACGATCTGCCTTGGAAAGAGCACGTACGCGCGCTGCGGGATCATCGTCAACGTGACGCCGTTCGAACCGGAGTGGGAAGGCTTCGTCACGCTGGAGTTCTCGAACACGACGCCGCTGCCCGCGAAGATCTACGCCAACGAGGGCGTTGCGCAGGTGATCTTTTTCGAGTCCGACGAGGTTTGCGAGACCTCGTACAAGGACCGCGGCGGCAAGTACCAGGGACAACAGGGCGTTACGCTGCCGAAGATCTGACGGCGCTCGGTACCGGGCACCGCCGGACACCGGGGGATCCGCGGTGACCAGGTTTTCCGAGTCGAAGTTTGCGTCGATTGCGATCATCGCTATCGCTCAGGTCGCGGCGATGGCGCTCTGGTTTTCCGCGTCGGCCGTCATTCCCGCGCTGGCGGCGGAGTTCAACCTCTCGAATTTCGCGAAGGCGGCGCTCACGAGCGGCGTGCAGGCGGGCTTCGTGGTGGGCTGCCTCGCAAGCGCGCTGCTCGGGCTCGCCGACCGCCTCGATCCACGTCGATTTTTCGCGGTGTCGGCGGCGATCGGCGCCGGCGCGAATGCCCTGCTGCTCGTCGTCGACCCGGGCGCGCTCGTTGCTCCGGCGCTTCGTTTCGTTACCGGGGCGTGCATGGCCGGCGTCTATCCGGTCGGGATGAAACTCGCCTCGACGTGGGCCAAGGGCGACATGGGCCTGATGGTCGGGATCCTGGTGGGCGCGCTGACGCTGGGGTCGGCCTCGCCCCATCTGTTCAACGCCGTCGGCGGCATCGACTGGCGCGTTCCGCTGGTCATGGCGTCGGCGAGCGCGCTGGGAGGGGCCGCGCTGATCGGGTTTGCCGGCATCGGCCCCAACCGGACGAGCGCGCCGCGCTTCGATCCGCATTACATGCTCGCCGCATGGCGCGACGTCCCGCTGCGCCTGGCCAATTTCGGCTATCTCGGCCACATGTGGGAGCTCTACGCAATGTGGGCGTGGATCGGCGTGTTTCTCGACGCGAGCTTCGCATTGACGATGCCGCCCGCGACGGCGCCGACGGCGGCCAAGCTCGCGGCGTTCGTCACGGTAGGCTCCGGCGCAATCGGCTGCGTCGGCGCCGGTTTCCTCGCCGACCGTCTCGGGCGGACGACGCTGACGATCGTCGCCATGGCGATCAGCGGCAGCTGCGCCGCGTCGATCGGCTGGCTCTTCGGCGGCCCCACGTGGGCGCTGATGGCGGTGTGCGTGATCTGGGGAATCAGCATCGTCGCCGACTCCGCGCAATTTTCCGCGTCGATCGCCGAGCTGGCGGACAAGTCCTACGTCGGCACGATGCTCACGCTGCAGACCGCGCTGGGATTCATGCTGACGCTCGTGACCATCCACCTGATGCCGTACTGGGTCGACACGATGGGCTGGCGGCACGCTTTCGTGCCGCTCGCAATCGGGCCCGCGCTCGGCGTCTTCGCTATGGCGCGGCTGCGCGCGCACCCCCGCGCGGTCCAGCTTGCCGGCGGGCGGCGCTAGGAGCCTGTCGGGCTTACTGTCGCGCATGCGACGGAAGCGAGTTGGGCGCAGTTCAAGGCGCGCGTCCGAAGGCATACCGGCAGTATGGCGAGGGCGCGCAACACCGAAATGCGCCCAACTCGCCCCGTCCCTCCGGGTTGCTGCCAAAAAGCGCGTCCGCGTCGTTGCGAGTCTCGCGCATATTCCCGATAGGCGCTTCGCCTCGCTGCCATCGCCGCCATCGCTTTTTGGCCCAGCAACGCATGCGTGAGAGCAAGCCCGACAGGCTCCTAGGCAGCGTCTTCGCTCCCGCAAAATTGTATGGCATCGCGGCCGGCAGCGGCGTAACATCGACCGGCCGTCCCGCGACAACGGCCCGCGACGAGGCGAGTACGGGCGGCGCTCTCGACGTGCAACCGAGGAGGGAAGCCATGGCGTATCACCTCGAAGGACGGTTACTGGAAGTCTGCAACTGCCGCGTGCTTTGCCCCTGCTGGATCGGCGAGGACCCCGATTTCGGCACCTGCGACACGATCGTCGCCTATCATTTCGACAAGGGGTCCGTCGACGGCGTCGACGTCTCGGGGAAGACCCTCGCAATGATCGCGCACGTGCCCGGCAACATCCTGCAGGGGAACTGGACGGCCGCGGTGTATCTCGACGACAAGTGCTCGCCGCAGCAGGAGGAAGCGCTGCTCGGCGTCTACACGGGCAAGAAAGGCGGCCCCGTCGCCGAGCTGGCCAAGCTTGTGGGCAAGGTGGTGTCGGTGCAGAAAGTGCCGATCACCTTCACGGTGCAGGGGGGCAGCGGAACGATCAAGGTCGGCGACGCGGGTTACGCCGAGCTCGAGCCGTACAAGAGCGCTGCCGGCGACACGACAACGCTCGCCAATACGGTGTTCTCGACCGTTCCGGGCGCGCCCGTGTTCGTTGGCAAGGCACGGGAGTACCGGTCGAAGAATCACGCCGGCATGGGCAAGGACATCCATATCAAGGGCCACAACGCGCTGCAGAGCACGTTCGTGTTCGACGCGTAGCACCCTTCCGCCGCGCGCCGGGATCCTCAAAGCGCGCGTCCGCATGGCCGCTTCGCCCGCCGCCGCTCCCGCCGCCGCGTCGTCCTCGCCGGAGGGCGAGCGCCGCGTCGTCTTCTGGACGCTGCTGACGCTGCTCGCGCTCGGGTCCTGGGGTGCGCTGGCGCTTTGGAGCGCGAGCCCTTACGGGCGCTACCTCGAGCACGACGGCTGGGGCGAGGCGGGGGCGTTCGCAGCGCTCTGCAACGCCGTGCCCCAGGGCGACATCATCGTGCCTCTCGCGGTGCACGCCTCGGCGTGGGTGCTGATGATCGCCGCGATGATGCTGCCGACCGCGTTTCCGCTGCTCGCGATGTTCCGGCGGATCACGGGCGGCCGGCGCGATGCGGCCCTCCTCGCCGCGTTTGTCGTGCTCGGCTTCTTCGCCGCCTGGTCGGCGTTCGGCGTTCTCGCCCATCTGGCGGACGCTGCGCTGCGGGGAGTGGCGGCGCGTCACTTTTGGTTCGTCGCCAACGGCTGGCTCGTCGGCGCCGCGGTCCTCGCCGCGGCCGGGCTCTTTCAGTGGAGCGCGCTCAAGTACCGCTGTCTCGACGCATGCCGGACGCCGTTTGCGTTCGTCGCGGCACGCTGGCACGGGCGCGCGCCGGCGCGCGATGCGCTGCGGATCGGCTGGGAACACGGCCTTTTCTGCGTGGGCTGCTGCTGGGCGCTGATGCTCGTCATGTTCGTCGTGGGGATGGGCAGCCTGGGGTGGATGCTGGCGTTGGCCGCGGCGATGGCCATCGAGAAGAACCTGCCGTGGGGGCGGCGGCTGCGGACGCCCCTCGGGCTCGCCCTCATCGGCTGGGCCGGCGGCGTCCTGCTGACTCACGTCTGAGCGCGTCAGCCCCGGTGTCGCGGCGCCGCAACGTAATCGCGCGGAGCGCGGCGCTTTTCATAGCCAGAGGCGGCGAACGGTCCCATAATTCGCGCCTTTCCAGCGTGCCGGCGGGACACTCCCGGGGTGGCCGGCCGGATAGTGGCCCGCCGCCCCGCGAAGCGGCTCCCCGCAAGCTCCCTTGAGGATTCGCGCTCCATGAAATTCCGCTTTCCGGTCGTCATTATCGACGAGGACTTCCGCTCCGAGAACGCTTCGGGCCTCGGCATCCGTGCGCTCGCCGCGGCCATCGAGAAGGAAGGCATGGAGGTGCTGGGCGTCACGAGCTACGGCGACCTGTCGCAGTTCGCGCAGCAGCAAAGCCGCGCCTCGGCGTTCATTCTGTCGATCGACGACGAGGAGTTCACGCCGGGGCCGGAGGTCGATCCGGCGGTGCTCAACCTGCGCAAGTTCATCGAGGAAATCCGGTTCAAGAACTCGGAGATCCCGATCTATCTCTACGGCGAGACGCGCACGTCTCGCCACATCCCGAACGACATCCTGCGCGAGCTCCACGGGTTCATCCACATGTTCGAGGATACGCCGGAGTTCGTCGCCCGGCACATCATCCGCGAGGTCAAGAGCTACCTTGATTCACTGTCCCCGCCGTTCTTCCGCGCGCTCGTCGAGTACGCGCAGGACGGCTCGTATTCGTGGCATTGTCCCGGCCACTCGGGCGGCGTGGCGTTCCTGAAGAGTCCGGTCGGCCAGATGTTCCACCAGTTCTTCGGCGAGAACATGCTGCGCGCCGACGTCTGCAATTCGGTCGACGAGCTGGGCCAGCTGCTCGACCACTCGGGCCCGGTCGCCGCCGCAGAGCGCAACGCGGCGCGGATCTTCAATGCCGACCACTGCTTCTTCGTGACCAACGGCACGTCGACGTCGAACAAGATGGTGTGGCACGCCAACGTTGCCCCCAACGACATCGTCGTCGTCGACCGCAACTGCCATGTGTCGATCCTGCACGCGATCACGATGACCGGCGCGATCCCCGTGTTCCTGCCGCCGACGCGCAACCATCTCGGCATCATCGGCCCGATCCCGCTGGACGAGTTCCGGCCCGAGCGGATCGGCAAGCGGATCGAGGCGAACCCGTTCGCGCGCGCGGCGAAGAACAGGAAGCCGCGGCTCCTTTCGATTACCCAGAGCACCTACGACGGCGTCGCCTACAACGTCGAGATGCTGAAGCAGACGCTGAACGGCAGCATCGACGTGCTGCACTTCGACGAGGCGTGGCTGCCGCACGCGGCGTTCCACGACTTCTACAAGGACATGCACGCGATCGGCAAGGACCGGCCGCGCAGCAAAGACGCGCTGATCTTCGCCACCCACTCGACGCACAAGCTGCTGGCGGGAATTTCCCAAGCGTCGCAGATCATCGTCCAGGAGTCGGAGACGAGGAAGCTCGACCGCCACATTTTCAACGAGGCCTACCTGATGCATACGTCGACCTCGCCGCAGTACGCGATCATCGCGTCCTGCGACGTTTCGGCGGCGATGATGGAGCCGCCCGGCGGCACGGCGCTGGTCGAGGAGTCGATCATCGAGGCGCTCGACTTCCGGCGCGCGATACGTAAGGTCGAGGTGGAATGGGGCAAGGACTGGTGGTTCAAGGTCTGGGGTCCGGAGCGGCTGGCGCCGGAGGGCATGGGCAAGCGCGACGACTGGCTGCTGCGGGCGAACGAGAAGTGGCACGGCTTCGGCAATCTCGCACCCGGGTTCAACATCCTCGACCCGATCAAGGCGACCGTGATCACGCCGGGGCTGGACGTGTCGGGCAAGTTCGCGAAGACCGGGATCCCGGCGTCGATCGTGACCAGGTACCTCGCCGAGCACGGCGTCATCGTCGAGAAGACGGGGCTCTATTCGTTCTTCATCATGTTCACGATCGGCATCACCAAAGGCCGCTGGAACACGCTGGTCACCGCGCTGCAGCAGTTCAAGGACGACTATGACCGGAACCAGCCGCTGTGGAAGATCCTTCCCGAGTTCGTGGCGAAGCAGCCGAACTACGAGCGCGTGGGCCTGCGCGACCTGTGCCAGCAGATCCACGACACGTACAAGTCGAATGACGTCGCCCGAGTGACGACTGAGATGTACCTGTCGGACATGCAGCCGGCGATGAAGCCTTCCGATGCGTTCGCGTGCATGGCCCATCGCGAGATCGAGCGCGTGGAGATCGACGATCTCGAGGGCCGCGTCACGAGCGTGTTGCTGACGCCCTATCCGCCCGGCATCCCGCTGTTGATCCCCGGCGAGCGCTTCAACCGGACGATCGTCGAATATCTGAGGTTCGCGCGCGCGTTCAACGCGCAATTTCCCGGGTTCGACACCGACATCCACGGCCTCGTCGAGGAAGCCGACGGCAGGACGACCCGCTATTTCATGGATTGCGTGCGGCAGCGGTAGCGGCGGCGAGCTTCGAAGCAGGGGGGAGCGCGCGAAGGGCGAGCAGCGGCCCCGCGCCGCAGGCAAGACGATGCGAGCAATCGCAAGCGCGTTCGGAGGCCGATGACCGGGCGTTACGATCTCGACGGAAAGCCGGACGCCGAACCGCGCGCGCGGATAGCACGTGGGGGTGCGACCCGGGCAAGTCGATGCAAGCGGCCGACCCCCTCCGGATCACGAATTTCATCAATGGAGCGAAGGCCGCGTCGACGTGACCCCTGCGATTTTCTTCAAGCGTCTCGCCCCGTTCCTCGGCTGGCCCCGGATCACGCCGGTGTCGTTGCGCGCCGACTTGGTCGCCGGCATCACCGTATCGCTGGTCGCCATTCCGCAGGCGCTCGCCTACGCGCAGCTGGCCGGCGTGCCGCCGCTCTATGGGCTCTATGCCGCCTTCATTCCGTCGATGGTAGGCGTGCTGTTCGGGTCGATGCCCATTCTGTCGACGGGTCCGGTGGCGATGACCTCGCTGCTGACCGCGGCCAGCGTCGGCGTGCTCTTTGTTCAGGGGACGGAGCAGTTCTACGCTGCCGTGACGATGCTCGCACTCCTTGCGGGGCTGTTCCAGCTTGGATTCGGCCTCGCGCGGGCGGGCGTGCTGCTCTCACTCGTTTCGCATCCGGTGCTGATGGGGTTCATCAACGCCGCGGCGTTGATCATCGCCTTGTCCCAGTTGCCGGCGCTGATGGGCATCTCGACGCGGCAGTCGCAGCACCTGCTCATCGATACATGGAACGTCGTGTCCCGCCCGGACCTGCTGCACGAAATGTCGCTCGCATTCGGCGTCGCCGCCATCGTCCTGCTGGTCGCGTTCCGGAAATGGGCGCCGCGACTTCCCGGCGTTCTCATCACCGTCGCCCTCGCGACCTGGGCGAGCTACGCGGTCGGCTTCGCGGAGCGCGGCGGCCGCGTCGTCGGCAACATTCCGACGGGGCTGCCGGGGCTCGTCGTTCCCGACCTCGATTGGGCGACGGTCCGGGCGCTGCTGCCGGCGGCCTTCGTGCTGGCGCTGATCAGCTTCATGGAGGCGATGTCGAGCTGCAAGGTCATCGCCATCCGGAGACGCGTGCCGTGGGACGAGAATCAGGAGCTCGTCGGCCAGGGCCTCGCGAAAGTTGCGGCGGCGTTCTGCCAGTCGATGCCGGTCAGCGGGTCGTTTTCGCGCTCGGCGCTGAACCTGGCATCGAACGCGAAGACCGGCTGGGCCCCGCTGTTTGCCGCGATGTCAGTGCTGCTCACGCTGCTGTTCTTCACGCCGTATCTCCATCACCTGCCAAAGCCCGTTCTCGCCGCGATGATCGTCCTCGCGGTGTTGAACCTGATCGACGTGCGGGCGCTGCGCCAGGCCTGGCTCGCGAGCAAGGACGACGGTTTCGCCGCCACCGCGACCTTTGCGGTCACGCTCGCGTTCGCGCCGAATATCCAGAACGGCGTTCTCGCCGGCATCATTATTTCGCTCGCGGCCTTTCTCTACCGCCGCATGCGACCGAGGGTGGCCATCGTGAGCCTGCATCCGGACGGGACGCTGCGCGATGCGGAGCGCCTGGACCTGCCGCCGTTGCACGAGCGCATCGGCGCGCTGCGCTTCGACGCGTCGCTGTATTTCGCCAACGCGTCGTTCTTCGAGGACGCAGTCCTGCGGCTCGTGCGCGAGCGCCCCCGGATCAGCGTCCTTCTGGTCGCTGCGCACAGCATCAACGACATCGATGCCTCGGGCGTGGAGACGCTGCGCAATCTCGCCGTACGACTGCGCCAGAGCGGAGTGACGCTGGCCTTGAGCGGCGTCAAACGGCAGGTGCAGGACGTCCTCGAGCGGACGGGTACCATCGACCTGCTGGGACGGGGCAACCTCTACGGCTCGGACCAGGCCGCGATCGCTGATCTGCGGGCGCGTGTCGAGCGCGCCGGCGAGTGAATGCGGGTGGAGCGAACGGTAGCGAGGCCAGGAAAGGCTGCCCGTCGGCCGGCGTCGCGGAAAGGCGGGACGCGAAACGCTAAGCGACGGCGCGCGCCACCTCGACCGCTGCCGGCTCGGCGGCGGCCCGGACGGGCTTTTCGGCGCGATCGCCGGCGGCCGCGACCATCAGCGACGCCAGTACGCAGGAAGCCATCCGGACCTCCATCGAATCCGTGCGCGCGGGCACGACGATCGGGATCTTCGCCCCCAGCACGAGGCCGGCGGCGAGGCCGCCCGTGAGCGCAGTCAGCGTTCGCAATACCATCGCGGCCGACTCCATGGTCGGCGCGATCAGCGCATCGGCGTGGCCCGCGATCTCGGATTTCACGCCGTTCGCGCGCGCGGCATCCGCCGAGAGCGCGCTGTCCGGCGTGAGCGGCCCATCGAGGATCGCACCGCGGAAGGCACCCTGCGCCGCCATCGACTTGAGCGCCGCCGCGTCGCCTGTCGATGCGAACGCCGGGGTGACGTAGTCCATCGCTGCGAGCAGCGCGACGTTGGGCGCGACGACCCCCAATGCCACGGCGAGGTCGATCGTATTGGCGACGATGTCCCTTTTTGCGGCGAGGTTCGGCGCGATGTTGAGCAGCGCATCAGCGATCAGGAAGCCGTGCGGGCGCCCGGGCAGATCGAGGAAATACGCATGCGACAGCCGGCGCTCGGTCCGCAGACCCGACTCGGGTGCGGCGACAGGGGCGAGCAGGTCACCATCGCTCATGCTGCCCTTGATGAGCGCCGCTACCTTGCCTTCGCGCGCCAATTCGACGGCGCGCATTCCGGTGGCGCGCGGCGCGTCCGGCGTGTTGACGATCGTCAGCCGCGAGATGTCGACCCCCGCCCTGGTCGCGGCGTCGCGAATCCTCGCTTCGGGGCCCACCAGCAACGGCGCGAGGTAGCCGGCAAATGCGCCGGAGAGCGCGAGCTGAAGCGAGTCGCGGTCGCAGGGATACGCGACCGCCGCCGGCAGCGGCGGCCGCATCCGGATCCTTTCCACGAGACGCTGGAAATGCGGACGAATGGCCATGACGGGAGCGTGGCAAGCGGTTAGGGGGTTGTCAACACCTCGCCGATGGGAGGCCGACAGCGGGGCTTGCACAGCCGACGGGCGGGGCAGCCGCGCGCCCCGATGCGCGCACTCAGGAGACGCTGCCGAACGCCCTGTCGATCGCGCCCTCCGGCGCCTTCAGGCCCGCGAGCCGACAGCCCTGCGCCACGGGCCCCCCGGGAAAGATTTCGTAGAGGTGCTTGAGGCCACCCTGGGCATGGAACTTCTCGTTGAGCGCGTCGTGCAGCTCACGCTTGTTGATCGAGGGCGTGTCGGCATGGCGGGCGAAGTATTCCTGCAGCGCCCGCATCGTTAGCCAGTGGTCCTCGGTCAACTCCAGTTTTTCCTGCCTGGCGGTGTTGAGGGCATCGTCCGGTGTCCAGTCCGCCGGGGCGTGCGGGAAATGGGCTGCGTCGGGTTCAACCATGGTTAGAGCCCTCCTGAATCGGCCGGGCAACGCGAGGGTGGCGCGCGCGAATCGAAAGTATGATCTCGGGCGCCGCCACTCGCAACCGGGCGGCTAGACCTTCCCCTTCCACGGAACGACCAGTCGCTCGACGTAACGCATCAGAAGGTCGAAGAGGTAGGCGACGGCCCCGATCACGACGATCCCCATGATCACGATGTCGGTGCGCAGGAAGTTCGACGCGTTCAGTACCATCTGCCCGAGCCCGTGCGTCGCGGCGACCATCTCGGCGGCGACGAGCGTCGTCCAGCCGAACCCGATCGAGATGCGCATCGCGGTCAAGATCTCGGGCATGGCGCCGGGAATGATCACGTGCGCGATCACCTGCCATTTCGACGCGCCCATCGAGTACGCGGCGTGGATCTGCTCCTGCGCCACCGAGCGGACGCCGGCGCGCGCGCTCATCGCCAGCGGCGCGAAGCAGGCAAGATAGATGAGCAGGACTTTGGAGAACTCGTCGATGCCGAACCAGATCACGATCAGCGGCAGGTAGGCGAGCGGCGGCAGCGGCCGGTAGAACTCGATCGGCGGATCGAAGACGCCGCGCGCGATTCGCGACACGCCCATCGCGATGCCGATGGGAATCGCCGTCGCGCAGGCGGCGCCGAACGCGGTGAAGACGCGGAACATCGACCAGCCGAAGTGCGTGGCGAGCGGCGCGTCGGTGAGCTGCCCCATCGCCGACTCGTAGAGCCGCGTGAACACCGTCTCCGGCGTCGGCAGGAACAGCGGCGGCACCCAGCGGAAATGGCTCGCGAGCCACCACAGCGCGAACAAGGCGATCATCGTCACGACGCTGATCGCGGTGCTGCGGCCTTCGCCAGGCGTCGAGTAGCTCGACGTCCGGGGACGACGGGCGCCGCTCGCGGCCATCGTCACGCCCCGACCGGGGCGGCCTCGGCGCCCGGCTCGCGATGCAGAATGACGGCGAGGACCTCCTCGCGGATGCGGATGAAATCGGGCGACGACTTCACCGCGCGTGCGTCGCGGGTCTCGATGAAGCGCCGCCCGAAGTCGAGCGTGTACTCGTGCGAGATCTTGCCCGGGCGCGGCGTCATCACGACCAGGTGCGTGGCAAGGAACAGCGCCTCCTCGACCGAGTGCGTGATGAAGAAGCACATCTTGCCGGTGCGGTGCCAGACATCGAGGATCAGCTCCTGGATCGACTCGCGCGTGAACGCGTCGAGCGCGCCCAGCGGCTCGTCCATCAGCATGAGCTCGGGATCGGAAGCGAGCGCGCGGGCGATGCCCACGCGCTGCTGCATGCCGCCCGACAGTTCATAGATCGCGCGCGAGGCGAAATCGTCGAGGCCGACCAGGTGCAGCTTGTCCTGCGCGACGCGCCGTCGCGCGGCCGGCGCGACGCCGCGCATCTTGAGGCCGAACGCGACGTTGTCGATGACGTTGAGCCAGGGCATCAGCGCGTGCTTCTGGAACACGACGCCACGGTCGGCGCCGGGGCCGACGACCGGCCTGCCGTCGAGCAGGATCTCACCGTCAGTCGGCGGCAGGAAACCCGCGATGCAGGAGAGCAGCGTCGTCTTGCCGCAGCCGGACGCGCCGATCGCGACCAGAAAGTCGCCATCGCGCATCGCGAGGTTGACGTTCGCGAGGGCGTCGACCGTTCCCGCCTTGGTGGCGTAGCGGACGCCGAGGCCGCGGATGTCGAGCGTCGGCACGCGATTCGGACGGGTTCGCTAAAACGGCGCCGCCGGCTGCGGGGACCGGGCGCCGCCGCGCTGCGGTCGTGGGTTCCGCCTTATTTCATCGCGGCCTGGGCGAACGCCGGATCGACCGACTTGCTGTAGTCGGGGGCGAGCTGCTGGATGCGTCCCTGCTCCTTGAGAAACTTGGCGGTCTCGGTCAGCGCTTTTGCCGCGCCTCCGTTCGCGCCGCCGCCCAGCCACGCCGGCCCGGCCTGCTCGGCTGCGCTCGGGAAGCCATAGAGCGCCATCGCGCCCGCGACGTCCTCCGGCTTGCCGCCCGACCATTTCGCCACCGCGGCGACCTTCGCCGCATCGCCGGTCCACGCGCTGGGGTTCGCGCGGTAGTCGGCGTCCGCCTTCGCGATCGCCTTCACCAACGCGGTCATGAACTGCGGGTTCTCGGCGGCGAATTTCTTCGAGACGATCAGCCCGTCGAACGTGCATTTGCCCTTCTTGCACAGCTCCCCGGAGGTGATCAGGACCTTGCCGTTCTTCTTGATCGTCGCCAGCACGGGATCCCAGATGAACGCCGCGTCGAGGTCGCCGCGGCCCCATGCCGCTGCGATCTCGGGCGGCCGCATGTTGAGGACGCTCACGTCACCGGGTTTCAGCCCCGCAAGCTCGAGCGCGTACATCAGGTGGAAATGCGAGGTCGATACGAAAGGGGTGGCGACCTTCTTTCCCTTGAGCTCGGCCACCGTGTTGACCCCGCTGCCGTTCCGCGCGACGAGCGCTTCCGCCGCTGCGATGTCCTCGAGGATCCAGAACAGCTCGACGTCCAAGCCCTGGCTGATCGCCGTTGCGATCGGCGCCGACCCCGCCTCGCCCAGCTGCACGTCGCCGGAGGCCATCGCGCGGATCACGTCGCCGCCGCCCCCGAACTGACGCCAGTTGATCTTGTAGCCGGTCGCCTTCTCGATCTCGCCGGTCTGCTGGACCCAGCGGAACGGGTTCATCATGTCCTGGTAGGCGAACGTCACCGTCTTCTGCGCCCAGGCCGGCAGTGCCGCCGCGAGCGCAAGGAAAAGTCCAACGATCAGTCGCTTCATCGTGTCCCCCGCGAAATCGAAGTCCTACACCTTCTTCCGCAATGCGCGGCGCCGCGCTCAGATCGCTGCGAGCGTCTTGCGCAGGATGCCCTCGATGGTGTCGATATGGTGCTTCTCCGCGATCAGCGGCGGCGCGATGATCGCGGAATCGCCGGTCGTCTTGAGGTGCAGCCCGTTGTCGAACAGCATCCTCTGGAACGCGTGGCCGCGCGCGCCCGGGCCCCCGACCGGGTGCACGTCGATCGTCCCGAACATCCCATAGCCGCGGATGTCGGCCACCGCCGGAAGGTCCTTGAGCGAGAAAAGCGCGTCGAGGAAATATGGCGACAGCTCGCGGCCGCGCTGGAACAGGCCTTCCTTCCTGTAGATGTCGAGCGTCGCAAGCCCCGCGGCGCACGGTCCCGGGTGCCCCGAATACGTGTAGCCGTGGAAGAACTCGATCGCGCCCTCGGGCGCCGCGGCCATGATCGTGTCGTGGAGGCGCTCGGAAATCGCGACCGCGCCCATCGGCTGGGCGCCGTTGGTGAGGCCCTTCGCCATCGTCATGACGTCGGGCGTGACCCCGAAGCTCTGCGCCGCGAACGCTTCGCCGGTGCGCCCGAAGCCGCAGATCACCTCGTCGAACACGAGCAGGATCCCGTGCGCGTCGCAGATTTCGCGCAGGCGCTTCAGGTAGCCCTTCGGCGGTACGAGGCAGCCCGTGGAGCCGGCGATGGGCTCGACGAAGCACGCCGCGACGTTCTCGGCGCCGTAGAGGTTGACGAGGCGGGCGAGATCCTCGGCCAGCTCGACGCCGTGCGCACCCTCGCCCCTGGTGAAGAAATTTTCCTTGAGGTGCGTATGCCGCATGTGCGCGATGCCGGGAACCCCGGGTCCGAACTTGCGACGGTTGTTGACGAGTCCGGACAGGGCCACGCCGCCGAAATTGACACCGTGGTAGGCACGCTCGCGCGAGACGAACATGGTACGCCCGCTCTGGCCGCGCGCCTGATGATAGGCGAGCGCGACCTTCATCGCCGTCTCGACGGCCTCCGAGCCCGAGTTGGCGAAGAAGATCCGGTTCAGATCGCCGGGCGTCAGCTCGGCGACGCGCGTCGCGAGCTCGAACTGCTTCGGGTGCCCGCGCAGGAACGGCGGCACGAAATCGAGCTCGCGCAGCTGATTTCCAACGGCTTCGGCGATTTCCTTGCGGCCGTGTCCGGCGTTGGCGCAGAAGAGGCCGGACGATGCATCGATGAGCTTGTCGCCGCGGTCGTTCCAGTAATACATCCCCTCGGCGCGGACGACCATCCTGGGGTCGGCCTTGAAATCGCGGTTCGGTGTGAACGGCATCCAATATTCGTCGAGCGAGATGCGCTTCGTCGCGGCTTGGTCGTGAATCGTCAGTTCGGCGTGGCCCATGGGAATCTCCGGAGGCTGCGGGTGGAATGTCGCGGTGCAGCAAGAGTGCTGGCAGGAAGCAACAATGCTACACCTTTGCGACCGGCGTGCGCTTGCAAAGGCGCAAGCGCGCTCAATCGTTTTCGACGCGGGGCGTGCGTTCGACCTGATGCAGCGTGATCACGAGGCCGATCGTCGCGACCAGCAGGTATAACGGCCCGAACAGCCAGAAGACCAGCGGGACCGCGATGAAGAATGCGCGCGTGCCGACCGAGTAGTAGTGTCCGGCGCGTGCGAGGCGATGGGCGACGTGGCGCGGAGAGAGACCGGAATGCGTTTCCGCATCGGGAACGTTGATCATGAACAGCACGTGATTCAGGAGCCGGATCGTCATCGCGAAGGAAAAGAAGGCGACGATGAAGGTCGTCAGCAGGCACATGACCTTGACGATCCACGCCTGCGGGGACGTCGAGCCGCCGACGTTCACCGCATGCCAGGTCTGCGCCAGGCTTTCGGCCTGGCCCGACAGCGTCAGCGTCCCGAGGATCAGGAGCACCGAGGTCGACGCCATGAACGACGCCGCCATCACGTAGTTGCGCAGCGTCTGGACCGCCATCACGTCCTTGTTCCGGTGGGCCATGACGTCGCCGACCCAGAGCGTGCGCGCGGTGGCGTTGACGCCGTGGATCGTGTAATGGGGATCGCGCCGCGAGCGGATCCAGAGGAAAGCGTAGTAGCCGGCGATGAGAACGGCACTCGCGACGAATGCCACGAGGTCCGTGCCGATGCTGTCGATCCGCGATTGCATGTCAGTCGTCCCGTGTTGTCGCCATTGTCGATGCGCTGCCCGTCCCGCATTATCATAGCGATTCCGTTGCGCCGGGGGGCTGCTTCCGGACGCCTCCGCCCATCACTCGAAGCCCGTTCACGCGAACGACATCAGGAGCATCCCTCTAATGCGCATCGGCGTCCCCAAGGAGATCAAGGTTCTCGAAAACCGCGTCGGCCTCACGCCGGGCAGCGTCCGCGAGGCGGTCGCGCACGGCCACGACGTTCTGGTAGAGCACAACGCGGGGCAGGGGGTCGGGATGGACGACGACGCCTACCGGAAGGCCGGCGCCCGGGTCGTCGGCACCGCGCAGGAGGTGTTTGCGGGCGCCGAGATGATCGTCAAGGTCAAGGAGCCGCAGGCCCCGGAACGCAAGATGCTCGGCAAAGAGCAGATCCTGTTCACGTACCTGCACCTCGCCCCCGATCCGGAGCAGGCGCAGGATCTGATCGCGAGCGGCGCGGTGTGCATCGCCTACGAAACCGTCACCTCGCCGATCGGCGGGCTGCCGCTGCTGGCCCCGATGTCGGAAGTCGCCGGCCGCATGGCCGTGCAGGCTGGCGCCTACTATCTCGAAAAGCCGCACGGCGGCATCGGCATGCTGCTCGGTGGCGTGCCCGGCGTCGATCCGGCGAAGGTGGTGATCCTGGGCGGCGGGGTGGTCGGCTCGCACGCCTGCCATATCGCGCTCGGGATGGGCGCCGAGGTCTGGGTGCTCGATCGCAACGTCGACGTGCTGCGCGCGCTGTGGCGGCAGTTCGGGCGGCCGCTCAACACGGTGTTTTCGACCCAGGATGCGATCGAGCACCACGTGACGAGCGCCGATCTCGTCATCGGCGGCGTGCTGATTCCCGGTGCGTCGGCGCCGAAGCTCGTGTCGGCGGCGCTCGTCGCCCGGATGAAGCCCGGATCCGTGATCGTCGACGTCGCCATCGATCAGGGCGGCTGCTTCGAAACGGCACGCCCCACCACGCATGCCGATCCCGTGTACGTCGTCGGCGGCGTCACCCACTACTGCGTGGCCAACATGCCGGGGGGCGTCCCGCGAACTTCGACGTTCGCGCTCAACAACGCGACGCTACCCTTCGTGCTGGCGCTCGCGGATCACGGCTGGAAGAGGGCGCTCGCGGCCGACCCGCACCTCAGGAACGGCCTCAACATCGCACTCGGCAAGGTGACGTGCCAGCCGGTCGCCGAAGCGCTCGGCCATCCGTTCGTCCCTCCGGAAAAAGTGATGGAGTAAACAACCGAGGCGGGCGAGCCGGAGCCAGCCGAAGCCCGAACGGCGCGTCACTCGGTCGAACGCGCCCGACAAGACGGCAGACGACGATCGACCGGCGGCGCGGAGGGCGCGAGCATGAATACGGTGAGCGAATCGAAAGACCTTGCGGTGACGGGCCGGCAGAAGATGACGGCTTCCGAGGCATTCGTCGAAACGCTGGTCGCCCACGGCGTCCGCGACGTGTTCGGCATCGTCGGTTCAGCCTACATGGATGCGCTCGACTTGTTTCCGCTCGCGGGCATCCGCTTCATCTCGGTCGCGCACGAACAGGGTGCCGGGCATATGGCCGACGGCTATGCGCGCGTCTCGGGGCGACACGGAGTCTGCATCGCCCAGAACGGCCCCGGCATCACCAACTTCGTCACGTCGACCGCGGCGGCGTTCTGGGCGCATTCGCCGGTCGTCGTCGTCACGCCCGAAACGGGGAGCGCGACGATCGGCCTCGGCGGCTTCCAGGAAACGGAGCAGCTCCCGATCTTCTCCAAGATCACCAAATACCAGGCGCACGTGAACAATCGCGCGCGGATGGCGGAGCTCACGAGCCGGGCTTTCGACCGCGCGCTGCTCGAGCTCGGCCCCGCGCAGCTCAACATCCCGCGCGACTTCTTCTACGGCGATATCGACTGCGAGATCCCCGCGCCGATCGCGATCGAGCGCGGCGCCGGCGGCGAGAAGAGCCTGGCCGAGGCCGCCGACCTCCTTGCGGGCGCGACGTTTCCGATGGTCCTCTGCGGAGGCGGCGTCGTCATGGGCGGAGCGGAAGCGAACGCGGTCGCGCTCGCCGAGCTCCTGCAGGCGCCGGTCGCGACGAGCTATCTGCACAACGACGCGTTCCCCGCGGCGCACGCGCTGTGGGTCGGCCCGCTCGGCTATCAGGGCAGCAAGGCGGCGATGAAGCTGATCGCGAAGGCCGACGTCGTCCTGGCGCTCGGCACCCGGCTCGGGCCGTTCGGCACGCTGCCGCAATACGGGATCGAATATTGGCCGCCCCGCGCGAAGATCATCCAGGTCGACGCCGACGCGAAGATGCTGGGGCTCGTGAAGCCGATCGCGGTGGGCATTTGCGGCGACGCCAAGGATGCGGCGCGCGCGCTCTTCGAGCGGCTGACCCGCAAGACGCTCGCGTGCGTCGCCAACGCCCCGGCGCGCCTGGCCGAGATCAAAAAGGAAAGGGCGGCGTGGGAGACCGAGCTCGACGGCTGGACCCACGAGACGGACCCCTGGTCGCTCGAGGTCGCGAAGGGCTCGCGCCACATGCATCCGCGGCAGATGCTGCGCGAGCTCGAGCGCGCGATTCCCGCCGGCGCGATGGTGTCGACGGACATCGGCAACATCTGCTCGGTGGCGAATTCGTACCTGCGCTTCGATCGCCTGCGCTCGATGTTCGCGGCGATGAGCTTCGGCAACTGCGGCTACGCGTTTCCGACGATCATCGGTGCCAAGGTCGCGGCACCTGAACGGACCGCGATCGCCTACGTCGGCGACGGTGCGTGGGGGATGAGCTTCGGCGAGCTTTCGACCTGCGTGCGCGAGAACGTTCCGGTGACGGCGGTCGTCTTCAACAACGGTCAGTGGGGCGCGGAAAAGAAGAATCACGTCGACTTCTACGACAGGCGCTTCGTCGGCGTGAACCTCGACCGGCAGCCGTCGTGGTCCGCGGTCGCGCGCGCAATGGGCGCGGAAGGGCTGACGATCGACACGCTCGCCGACGTCGGACCGGCGTTGCGGGCGGCGGCCAGGGCGCAGGACGACGGCAAGACGACGGTCCTCGAAATGATGGTGACGCGCGAGCTTGGCGACCCGTTCCGCCGCGACGCGCTGGCGCTGCCGACGCGGCACCTCGCGAAGTACAAGGCGACGGCGGCGCGCCGTTGATCGCTCGCGTACGTTGCCCGGGAGAGGACCGCCGACTACAATTCCAAGTTGGCGGCAAGGGGGCCGTCGCGGTCGGCGTCCCGCCCCCTCCACACCGCCGGCACACCGAAAACCAGAGGAGTCTCCGTGCGTATCCTCATTCGCCCATCGCTGCGTTGGCTGGCTTTGGCGCTCGCGTTCGCCATGCCCGCGCCTGCATCGGCACAAGGCGATGCGAAGCCACTTTCGAAGGAACAGCTGGACCAGCTGACGGCGCCCGTTGCACTCTATCCGGACCCGCTTCTCTCGCAGGTGCTGATGGCGTCGACGTATCCTGCCGACGTCGCCGAAGCGGCAAAATGGTCGCGCGCGCATTCGGAGTCGAAGGGCGACGACGCCGTCAGGATCGTGGAAAACGAGCCGTGGGACCCGAGCGTGCAATCGCTGGTGGCCTTTCCGCAGGTCATCATCATGATGGGCGAGAAGCCCGACTGGGTGAAGGATCTCGGCGATGCCTTCCTCGCCCAGCCCGACAACGTAATGGATTCGGTCCAGCGGCTGCGCGTGGCGGCGCAGAAGGCGGGCAACCTCAAATCGAACGCCGAAGTCGACGTGAAGGTCGAGACGGCACCGCCGCCGACGGTCGTCGTCGAGGCCGCGGCGCCGCCACCGCCTCCGCAGGTGATCGTGATCGAGCAGAAAAATCCCGACGTGATCTACGTCCCGACCTACAACCCATCCTATGTGTATGGACCGTGGCCGTATCCCGCCTATCCGCCGTATTACATCCCCTATCCGCCCGGCTACTGGTTCTCGGCTGCCGTGGTGACGGGGATCGCCTGGGGCGTGGGCATCGGCGTCCGCAACGCGGTCTGGGGCAACTGCAACTGGTGGAATCGCAGCGTCAACATCAACGTCAACCGCTACAACAACATCAACGTCAACCACCGGATCTCGAACACCAACATCAATAACGTGAACTGGAACCACAACGTCCAGAACCGGAAGAACGTCTCCTACCGCGGCGGCGAGGCCACCCGGCAGAACCTGCAGAACCGGGCAGCGGTCACGAGCCGCGAGCAGTACCGCGGCAAGGATCTCGATCGCCAGCGTGCGCAGCAGTCGCTGCAGAGCCGCGGCGTCAGCGCGGATCGCGCGGCATTGAGCGACGCCAACCGCAGTCAGCTGCAAGCGCAGGCGCAGAGCTTCGATCGGGGGGCAGCGCAGAACCGCGCGCAGAGCTTCGATCGCAATGCCGCGCAGAACCGGAGCCAATTCTCCAACCAGGCGTTCCAGGGAGTCGGTGATCGACAAGCGGGGTCGGAGATCAGTCGCGGCGCGGCGAGCCGGCAGTCGATGCAGCAGACGCAGCGCCCCCAAGCCCAGCAGATGCAGCGGTCGCAGCCCCGGCAGATGCAGCGGTCGCAGCCCCAGCAGATGCAGCGCTCGTCGGGCGGCGGCGCTGCGCGTGGAGGTGGTGGTGGCGGGCGTGGTGGCGGCGGCGGACGGCGTTGACGGGGAGCGCACGGACATGAAACCTCAGCAATCACCCCCGCGCTTGCGGCTGCGGCTTGCGGCCGCGGTCCTCGCTGCCGGGGCCCTTGCGCTCGCGCCTGCGACCATGGCGCAAAAGGCTTTTCCGACGCCGGACGCGGCGGCCGACGCGTTCGTCGACAACGTCGCCCGCCACGACGGCGAGGGCCTGAAGGCCGTCGTCGGCGCCGACTACAAGAAGTACATCCCGCACGTCAACGCCGACGACGTGACGCGTTTCCTGGAGGCGTGGGCGAAGGCGCACAAGATCGTGCGCTCGGGGGACGCGAAGGCTTACCTCGAGGTCGGGACCAACGGCTGGACGATGCCGATTCCGCTGGTCAAGACCGCAGCCGGGTGGCTGTTCGACATCAAGGCGACGCCGGACGAGTTGCGCGCCCGGCGAATCGGCCGGAACGAGCTCGCCGCGATCGAAGTCGTGCTCGCCTACACCGACGCGCAAAGGGAATACTTTTCCAATGACCGCGACCGCAACGGCGTCAGGGATTACGCCCAGAAGCTCGTCTCCACGCCGGGCAAGCACGACGGCCTCTACTGGCCGACGAAACCCGGCGAGCCGGAAAGCCCGCTTGGATCGCTGGTCGCGCAGACGAAGCCCGGGCAGGGCTACCACGGCTATCGCTACCGGATCCTGACCGCTCAGGGCAAGGACGCGCCGGGTGGCGCGAGGAGCTACGTGGTCAACGGGAAGATGACCGGCGGCTACGCACTCGTCGCCTGGCCGGTGAAATGGGGCGACACCGGGGTGATGACGTTCATTGTCGACCAGTCGGGCACGGTTTACGAAAAGGACCTCGGCGCGAGGTCGGATGCGCTCGCCCGCGCAATGACGGCCTTCAACGCGGACTCGAGCTGGAAGAAGGTTCCTCCGCCGCAATAGACGTGCCGTACGGCGCCCGCGATGGCGCCGGCGCCCGCGAGTCCTGGCGGCGGGCGCGGGACGATCTCACCCGAGGGGTCCACGTGATCGACGAGATCGAGACGAAGATCGGTCCCGATTGAGGATGCGCCCAACTTGAACGCGCCATCCGCCGGATCGCCGCACGCTGCCGTTGCCGCGCTCGTGGCGCGCGCCCGCGCGGCGCAGCGCGTCTTCGAGAGCTGGACCCAGGCGCAGGTCGACGAGGCCGTGACCGCGGCCGGCTGGGCGATCGTCGAGCCCTCCCGCAACCGCGCGCTCGCGGAGCTCTCCGTCCGCGACACCGGCCTCGGCGACGTTGCCGACAAGATCGCGAAGAACCGCCGCAAGACGATCGGCTTGCTGCGCGACCTGAAACACGCCGCGACCGTCGGCGTCGTCCGCGAGGACGGGGAGCGCGGGCTGATCGAGATCGCGCGTCCGGTCGGCGTCGTCGCCGCGATCACGCCGTCGACGAACCCGGCGGCGACGCCGGCCAACAACATCCTCAATGCCTTGAAGGGGCGCAACGCGATCGTCGTCGCGCCATCGCCGAAAGGCGCCTCGACGCTCGCGCTGCTGCTCGAATTCATGGCCGCCGAGCTCGATCGCGTCGGCGCGCCGCGCGACCTCGTCCTGGCGTTGCCCGCGCCGGTGACGCGCGACGCGACGCAGGAACTGATGCGGCAGGCCGACCTGGTCGTCGCGACGGGCTCGCAGACCAACGTCCGCGCCGCGTATTCGAGCGGTACGCCGGCGATCGGTGTCGGCGCCGGCAACGTGGCGGCGATCGTCGACGAGACGGCCGACGTGACCGACGCCGCGGCCAAGATCGCGCGCTCGAAGACCTTCGATCATGCGACGTCGTGCTCGTCGGAGAACAGCGTGATCGCCGTGGCGGCGGTCTACGACGCGGTCGTTGCCGCGCTCGTCGCCGAAGGCGGCGTGCTGCTCACGCCTGCCGAGGCGCGGCAGCTCGAGGCCGCGATGTTTTCCGCGGGCCGGCTCGCCGCGGAGGTTGTCGCCCGGCCCGCCGCCGCAATCGCCGCGCGCGCCGGACTGTCGCGACTGGAAGCGAGAACCGCGAAGTTCCTGCTCGTGGCCGAGTCCGGCGTCGGCGCCGACCATCCGTTTTCCGGCGAGAAGCTGTCGCCGGTGCTCGCGCTCTACCGGGTCGCGGATTTCGCCGCCGCGGCCACGCTCGCCGAGCGGTTGCTGCGCTATCAGGGCGCGGGGCATTCGGTGGGCCTCCACACGCGGCTGCCCGATCGCGCGACCGAGCTCGGCCTGACGTTGCCGGTGTGCCGCGTGATCGTGAACCAGGCGCACTGCTTCGCAACCGGCGGCAGCTTCGACAACGCGCTGCCGTTTTCCCTCTCCATGGGCTGCGGCACGTGGGGCCGCAACAGCATTTCCGACAACCTCCACTATCGGCACTTTCTCAACATCACCCGCGTCGTCCATCCGCTGCCGCCGTCGCGCGTGAACGAGCCGACCGACGAGGAGCTCTTCGGCGCGTATCGCCGGAAGCACGGCTTGTGAAGCGCGACGACGGATGAAGACGATCCGCGAAGCAATCGATTGCATCGCCGACGCCAGGCCGGAGGCGCCGTTCCTGTTCGCGCCCGAGCCGGGCATCACGATCAGCCGCGCCGCGCTGCGCGACGCCGCGCGCGGGCTCGCGACGGAGCTCGGACTGCGAAGCGTTCGCCCCGGCGAGGTCGTGTCGTACATGCTGCCTAACGGCGTGGCCGCCGCGAGCGTCTTTCTGGGCGCGATGTACGGCGGCTACGTCGTCTCGCCGCTGAGCCTGATCGCGCAGGACGCGCTGATCGAGCACGCACTCCTCCACTCCGAGACGCGGATCGTGTTCGCGGCCCCGGAATTCGTCGAGCGACTGCGGGCGGTCGCTGCACACGCAGGGTTAAGCGTCGTCGTCCGACCCACCGCGCCGGATGGCCTTGGTTTGAAGGACGCCGGTGCGGCGCCCGACGCAGTCCCGGCACCGGAATCGCCGGCCTTGCTGATGTATACATCCGGCACGACCGGCACGCCGAAAGGGGCGCTGCTCTCGCACCGGAACCTGGTCCATGCCGGTTGCGCCGTTGCCGCCGTCCATGCACTCACGAGCGCGGATCGCGTGCTGTCGTCGCTGCCGCTCTACCACGTGAACGGCCAGTGCATCGCCACGATTTCCCCGCTGGTCTCGGGCGGCAGCATCGTGATGCCGCACCGTTTCAGCGTGTCGCAATGGTGGATGCTCGTCGAGCGCTTTCGGCCGACGTGGCTCAACGTCGTGCCGACAATCATCGCGTACCTGCTGAACGGTTCGGAGTGCACTGCCGCGCAGGCGGAGGCGTGCAGGGGCATCCGCTTCGCGCGCTCGGCGTCCGCGCCGCTCCCGCCGGAGCAGCATCGTGCCTTCGAGGCTCGGTTCGGCATTTCGGTCCTGGAGGCGATGGGCCTGACCGAATGCGCATCGGTCGCGTTCGCGAACCCGCTCGCCGTTGCCGAGCGCAAGCTCGGATCGCCCGGCGTGCCGCTCGGCATGGAAGCGCGCGTCGTCGCGGCCGACGGGAGCGTCCTCGGCGACGGCGAGCGCGGCGAAATCGAACTGCGCGGCGACAACGTGATGCAGCGCTACCACAAGGACCCGGCGGCGACCGCGCGGACGCTGCGCCCGGGCGGCTGGCTCGCGACCGGCGATCTCGGCTACCGCGATGCCGACGGCTTCTATTTCATCACCGGCCGGCTGAAGGAGCTGATCATCAAGGGCGGAGAGAACATCGCACCGCGCGAGATCGACGAAGCGCTGCTTGCGCACCCGGCCGTGCTCGAGGCGGCCGCGGTCGGCATTCCGGACCCGGTCTACGGGCAGGAAATCCTCGCCTGCGTCGTGCTGAAGCCGTCGTTCCCGTGCACCGAGGACGAGTTGCGCGCGCATTGCCTCGCCCGGCTGGGTCGCTACAAGACGCCGAAAGCGTTTCGCTTCGTCGCCGACCTGCCGAAGGGACCGTCGGGCAAGGTGCAGCGGCTGAAGCTCGCGGAGAGCGTCTAGTCTAGGAGCCTGTCGAGCTTACCGTCGCGCATGCGACGGCGGTGATTTGGGCGACCCAACGGCCCTCGCCGTCCACGTCGAGCTGGCCGCAACGCACATCACGACGAATCTTGTTGCGCTGAACATGCAGTGTCGTCGGCGCAGCGAGCGTACTCGCTGCCCGCGACGCTCGCCATCGAGTACGCGTTGTTCACGATCGGCGCGTGGCTTTATGCGTCGGTCACGCGGGCGCGCGGAACGGTGAGCGGCAATCGCCGCTGTTACACGGCGCGTGCCAAAAGAGGCGGCGCGGCTTCGCCTGTGCGCGCCGTGTCCCGCAAGGATTGTCGATCATGCACTTGCCGTGTGACCGATAGTCATTCGCATTCGCGCATGCGCGGCCGCCTGTTGCCTAAACGAACACGGCTATCCGTTGCACCGGATGCGAGTTGACCTGCGTCAAATTGACGCAGGCCGATTTGCCCCAAAGTCGATCCGCCAATCGTGATTCTCGACGGGACATCCGGAAAAACGGTCGTCTCGCGCGCTTGATTCCATTTCACCACACCCATCTTGCGGATGCATTCATGACTGAACCCGCGGCGAAGCAATCCCGCATGAGGCGGCTGCGCGACTTCTTCTTGCGCCCGTCAAAGCTGTCCGTCACGGCCGTCGTGGCGACCGGAATGGTCTCTGGCCTCATCTTCTGGGGCGGATTTAACACCGGAATGGAAGCGACGAACCAGCTTGGATTCTGTACGTCGTGCCACGAGATGCGCGACACCGTGTTCCAGGAGTACAAGGAGACGATCCATTACAAGAACCGCTCGGGAGTGCGCGCGATCTGCCCCGATTGCCACGTGCCGAAGGACTGGATGCACAAGTTCGTGCGCAAGGTTCAGGCGAGCAAAGAGCTCTACGGCAAGTTCGTCTCGGGAACGATCGACACACCCGAGAAGTTCGAGGCCAGGCGCATGGAGCTCGCGCAAAACGTCTGGGCGACGATGAAAGCGACGGATTCGCGCGAATGCCGGAATTGCCACTCCTGGGATGCGATGGATCCGCACAAGCAGAGCCCGCGGGCGCGCACGAAGATGGAGCAGGCCCAGAAGGAGGGCAAGACCTGCATCGACTGCCACAAGGGCATCGCCCACCTCCTGCCGAAGGAATACAACGAGGATGAAGAGTGACGGTCGTTCGGACACAACCTTGAGCGGAGGGAAAGCGTGATTTCGACAGCGGTGTGGATGGTGCTGGCGGTCGGCGCCATGGTGGGAATATTCGCCGCATGCGTCATCGCAGTGGTCATAGGCGTGCGCATGCTGGAAAGGGTGCGCACGAAGCGGCGCGAGAGGCCGGCTGCGTGAGAGCGGCGAGCGAGCCAACCAAGGCAAGGGGCTAGTGAGAGCCACATGAACGCATCGGTCAACCATTGGCGGACGGTGCTGCTCGCGTCCTTGGCTTCGGTCCTCGGAATGGTCGGCTTTTCGCCCGCCGCCGCCGCGCTCGACGTCCTGGCGGCGCAGCAACTCGCGCGGCAGAGCGGCTGCCTCCGCTGCCACAGCGTGTATCAGAAGAAGGTCGGGCCGGCATGGAAGGATGTCGCGGCCAAGTACCACAGCGAGCCCGATGCGGAGCAAAGGCTGTACAAGCACGTGACGACCGGCCGCAAGGTCAGGTTCGACGACGGCCACGAGGAAGACCATCCGATCGTCAAGACGAGCGACCCGAGCCGGATCAAGAATCTCGTCGACTGGATCCTCGCGCTCCCCGTCGCCGCGCCCGTGGACGCCAAGGCCGCCGAAACGCTCGCCCGTCAGAGCCGCTGCTTCGAATGCCACGCGGTCGACATGAAGAAGGTCGGGCCGGCATGGAAGGACGTTGCCGCCAAGTATCTGGGTAGCGTCGGCGCCGAGGACAAGCTCTACAAGCACGTCACCACGGGACGCAAGTCGAAGTTCGACGACGGCCACGAGGAAAGCCACCCGATCGTCAAGACCCGTGATCCCGACCGGATCAACAATCTCGTGAACTGGATCCTGTCGCTGAAATAGCCGGGCCGGGAATCACGCGCCCGGGCGCCCAGGAGGCCGGCGCGACAGGTCGCAATCGCGCAAATCACCGTCGCGACTCGCTGCGCAATGCGAACGCGACTTCATCTCAAATGCAATCACGCGCATATTGGGTCGTGTTGTGTCGGCAGCACACGGATCCGGATTCTTGCGAGCGGTGAGTTCCCAGTTGATCTGCGTCAAAACGTCGCACCCGCGACGGGCGGAGATTGATTCCGGGCTGCAGCACGGCGATTCACGTGGATTTCCATCAACCGCAATTGCGATCCCAGGCCGGCCTTCGCCGGAGATCGCTACGTCATCCCACCCAGGAGAAAGAAAATGCGATTCCGTCCTTCCGCGCTAGCGTTCGGGCTTGCCGCCGCGGCGCTCGGCTTGCCGTCGATCGCCGCGGCGGTCGATGAGGCAGCAGCAAAGTCGCTCGCCCGTCAAAGCAACTGCTTCAAGTGCCATGCGATCGACAAGGCCAAGGAAGCGCCTTCCTGGACCGAGCTCGCGACCAAGCTCAAGGGCGACAAGGACGCGGAAGCAAAGCTCATCAAGCACTTGACGACGGGGCCCAAGGTCAAGTTCCTCGACGGTCATACCGAAGAGCATCCGGTCGTCAAGACCAAGGACGAGGCCCAGATCAAGAACCTCGTCGACTGGATCCTCTCGCTGGCGAAGTAACCGAGCGCGGGTCGCGGCGCGGCCGGATCGACCGAGCGCTCCGCGCGAAACGCGAAGTGGGAAAGGGAGCGAACATGCAGCGCATCGGAAAATTGCTCGCGTTGTTCACCGTCGCCGCCGGATTCTCGATCAGCGGCGCCGGTCTGGCCGCCGAGACGTCGACCCCGGCCGCCGATTCGGTGGCCCAGAGGGCGCTGGCGCGCGACGCCGTGTGCACGAAATGCCACGACGAGAACGACAACAAGCCGATCCTGGCGTACTACCAGACGAAGCATGGCGTCAAGGGCGACCCGCGGACGCCGGGCTGCCAGACCTGCCACGGCGCGAGCGACGCCCACGTCAAGAATCCGCAAGGGCTCAAGGACCGTCCGTCGCCGGACGTCGTCTTCGGACCCAAGTCGAAGACGCCGGTCGCCGAAAAGAACAGCACGTGCCTCACCTGCCACAAGTCGGGGGCCCGGACCTACTGGACCGGCAGCATCCATCAGTACCGCGACCTGGCGTGCGCGAACTGCCACCAGATCCACGTGCCGCGCGACGCCGTGCTCACCAAGGTGACCCAGCCCGATGTCTGCTTCGCCTGCCACAAGACGCAGCGCGCGCAGATCCACCTGATCTCGACCCACCCGATCGAGATCGGCAAGGTCGCCTGCTCCGACTGCCACAACCCGCACGGCTCGACCGCGCCGAAGCTGATGATCAAGGACAGCGTCAACGAGACCTGCTACACGTGCCATGCCGACAAGCGCGGCCCCTTCGTGTGGGAGCACAGCCCGGTCGTCGACGACTGCACGAACTGCCACACGCCGCACGGGTCGACGAAGCCGGCATTGCTGAAGGCGCGCGCGCCCTGGCTCTGCCAGGAATGCCACAGCGGGGACCACGGTGCCGCAATCAACAGCGGCGCGAATCTTCCGAACGGCAACGCGACGACGGTCAACGGCCTGCTGCCGCTCGCCAACCAGAGCCCGCGCGCCCAGACCAATGCCCGCGCGTGCCTCAACTGCCACGTACTGATCCATGGCTCGAACCACCCGGCTGGCGCCAAGTTCCAGCGGTGATCGAATGCGAATCGGGGAGCATGCAATGAAGACGAACCAGGGATGTTTTGCGATGCGGGCGACGGTGGCGGCGGTGCGGGTCGCACTGATTGCGATGGCGCTGGTCCCGGTCGCCCGGGCAGCCGATGCGACCGCGCCCGATGACGCGGTCAAGGAATTGACCCAGCCGACGAGTTCCATCGAGGCCGGCGTCGGCTACGTAAACAAGGATTCGTTCAAGTTCGGCCAGTACAACGGCCTGTTCAACAAGGGCGCCTACGGCATCTTCGATTTCTACCTGGGCGGCGGCGCGCCGTACGACAGCGACGGCACGACGCGGTGGCGCGCCTGGGGAACCAACCTCGGCCTCGACGACCGCACGGTCTACGGCGAATACGGCGACCAGGGGACGTTCAAGGTCTGGGGCCTCTTCGACCAGCTCCGCAGCAACTACGGCACCGGCGACAGCTACCAGACGCCATTCAATGGCGCCGGCGGAAACGTGCTGACACTGCCCGGCAACTGGATCAAGCCGGTCGTGCCGCAGGTCAATGCGACATCGGGCAATTTTCGCGCCCTCTCTCCGACCACGGGGCTCGCGAACTCGCTGGTGAACGGCGTTTCGACGCCGCCCACCGCGGCGCAGCAGGCGACGGTCAACAACATCATCGCCACCGACGTCCCCGATTTCCACAACGTCGATCTCGATGTCACGCGCAAGACCTACGCCGGCGGCTTCAGCTACAACTTCGGGCCGCGCTGGGTGCTCGCCGTCAGCGCGAGCCAGACGCAGCAGGATGGCCTGAAGCCCCTCAGCATGATCAACGCGAGCTCCGGGACCGTCGCCACGATTCTCCCCAACCAGATCGACACGACGACCAACCAGTACAACGCGAGCCTCACCTATACCGGTCGCGAGTTCTTCGTCTCGGCGATCTACTACGGCTCGTACTTCAACAACAATGTGGACTCGATGACGTGGGAAAACGCCTTCAATCCGGGGACGTTCGCCACGATGAGCAGCGCTCCCTCCAACGATTTCAACCAGTTCACGCTCAAGGGCGGCTACAACTTCACGCCGACGACGAAGCTCGTTATGGGCGCGTCGTACGCGCACAACACGCAGAACCAGGCGTACCTCAACGACCCGGCCGACGTTCCGGTCGGAACCCCCGTTTCGTCGCTCAACGGGGTCGTCGACACCACCCAGTTCACCGCCCGGCTTTCCGCGCGGCCGATGAAGGACCTCAACGTCAATGTCGGGTACAAGTATCTGGACAGAAACAACAAGACGCCGGTCAACATCTACGAGTTCTATGACGCCGGCGAAGCCAAGTCGGGGACTTCTGCATTCAACGCGACCCTGATCGGTCTCGGGCTCGTGCCACCGGGCACAAGCCTGGGCAGCAACATCAACATCTACGCGAATAGACCCTACGGCAAGAAGGTGAACCACTTCAACGCCGATGCCGCGTATGCGGTCGCACCGGGGCAGTCGCTGAAGGTGGATTATGCCTACGATCAGACTGACCGGAGCTGCTCAGGATCGTGGATCGATTGTGCCGACGCGAACAAGGCGACCGAGAATACCGTGCGCGCTGCGTGGGACGCGAGCATGGTCGAGACGGTGAGCGGCCGTTTGAGCTACGAGTATTCCCAGCGCCGTGTGGACTACAACGAGGACGCATTTCTTGCGCTAGTGCCGATGGCCAATTACGTCCCATCGGGCGTCGCGACCGCCATCAGCGCCTACCAGTACTTGCTCGCGACCGGCTTGACCGGGTTCGGGCCCGTCGCCGGCTACCCCTTGGTGCCGCTCACCGGCGATGCGGCGGTCTATTCGCCGAACAACAACATCCTTCCTCAAGGACTCTACGGCAGCCGCAACAACATCAACGAATTGGTCGGCATGCGCCGCTTCAACATGGCCGACCGCGACCGCAACAAGGTTCGGGGAGCAATCAGCTGGGATGCGACGGAGCGGCTCTCCGTGCAGGGCAACCTCGAATATACCGACGACCATTACTCGAACTCCGTCTACGGGCTGCAGGACGCGAAGGGATGGATGGCGAACATCGAAGGCAATCTGGCCTTGAGCGAAACCTTCAATGCGAACCTGTTCTACACCTACGAGGAGCAGCGGTCGCAGACCGCGGGCATCTCTTACGGCAGCAACAGCAACACCGCGAGCGTCAACGGAAGCACGGTGGTCTCCGGCGGCTGTTACGCGACGGTGCTCGAAAAGAACATGAACGCCAAGATCGATCCTTGCCTCAACTGGACCACCGACATGAAGGACAAGGTGAACACGATCGGCGCAGGCTTCACCTGGAGGGGTCTCGCTTCCGGCAAACTCGAGCTCATCGGCAACGCGCTCTACAGCGATGCGCGGTCGGACAACGGCATGACGGGCGGCACGTATGTCAACAATCCGTACGCGGTGGCCGGAAAACCCGCCGTCGTGCCGGCGGTCTACTACATCCCCGCGCAGAATCTGCCTACCGCGACGCAGAAGATGATCCAGCTGCAGATCGCCGGCCAGTACGCGATCGACAAGCAGTCGGCGGTCCGCGCGTTCTACTGGTGGCAGAAGCTCGACATCACCGAATACATGTACGACGGCATGCAGTACGGGACGATCACCAGCGTGATGCCGACGAACGAGACGGCGCCGAACTACAACGTTTCGGTGGTCGGGATCTCCTATATCTACCGTTGGCAGTGATATTTCTGGGCGACGACATGATTTCAACGGGGGGGGCGGCGGTCGGCTCCCCCGCTTTTCTCATCGATGGGTACCGGATTCGCTGCCGCCGCATCTGCAGGTTGCCGTCGACCTCGGCGCCTGCCGATCACGCCGACGCTGGACGGCTTCTCGCCGCCTCCACCCTGGTTGCTGCTTCGCGCGCTTGCCCGCGAGGAGGATCATCATGACCCGCACGCGAAACGCTCCGGTCCGCAGGTCGATTTCGAGCACTCGCAAAGCGCTTGCGAGCGTTGCAGCTTTCGTGCTCGCCGCATCGTTCGCGGTGGGAAACGCCGCCGGCCAGCATGCCGACCGCACCGGCAAGGAAGTAGTGGAGAGTCTGTGCATCTCCTGCCACGGCACCGGCGCCGGCGGCGCGCCGAAGATCGGCGACAAGAAAGCCTGGGCCGAGCGCGAAGCGCAGGGCCTCACCGGCCTCACCAAGCACGCGCTCGAGGGCATCCGGCAGATGCCGCCGCACGGCGGCAACCCCGGCTTGAGCGACACCGAGATCGAGCGCGCGATCACGTACATGGTCAACCAGTCGGGCGGTCACTGGACCGAGCCCATCAGCAGGACGAACAAGCCGGTCGCGCGCACCGGCGAGGCGATCTATCGCGCGCAGTGCTCGAAATGCCATCAGACCGGCGTCAATGGCGCGCCGAAGATCGGCGACCGCGCCGCTTGGATTCCGCGCGTTAAACAGGGCATCGACGTCGTGGTCCGCTCGGCGATCAACGGCCACGGCGCCATGCCGCCGCGCGGCGGCATGGCCGACCTCACCGATCCGGAGATCCGTAGCGCGGTGATCTACATGTTCAACTACGGGACCGTGCCCGAGAAAAAATGAGCGGACGCCGCGGCGACAGGCCGAGGGACCGCGCTTCGATCGCGCCGCGATCCAGCGCTAAAGGGTGAACGTCAGCTCGGACAGCAACACGCCGGGAAGCCGCATCGATTCAAGCTGCCGCTCGTGGTAGGTGTCGCTCGCGAGCAGGAGCTCGGTCTCGGCGGTCAACGCCTCGAGATTCGGGCCGAACATCCGGAACAGCGTGTCGTCGAACCGCAGCACGTCGACCGGCGCGACGATCCTCGCGTCCTCGACCCAGAACGTCGCGAAGCGCGTCATTCCCGTCAGCCGGCACGCAGGCCGATCCGAGTAGTTGAGATAGTGGAGGTTGCCGACGTAAAGGCCGGTGCCGAGCGCCGCGAGCGCGTCGTCCGCGGCGAGCGCGCCGCCCGCCATCGCGACCGATTCGGGGGCTTCCTGGCCGTTGGCGCCGTTGGTTTCGAGCGAAAACTCGCGTGCGGTGCGGGGCGACACGAGCGCCCCCACGAGGCGTCCTTGCTCGATCAGCGGTACGCGCGCCGGCCGTGCGAAGCCCTCGCCCTGGAACGCCGGGGCGACGCCGTCGGCGGTCGCTTCGGTGATCGTCACGCGCGGATCGAGCGCCGCCGCCCCGTCGTCGCCGTTGCGCATCCGCGTGAGACTCGACTGCTTCGTCTCGAGGGCGCGCGCGGAGAACCCGCCCCAGCACAGCATGGAGACGATGTCCTCGACCGCCGCCGGCGCTAGGAACGCGCGGTACTTGCCGGGTGCCAGTGCCTTCGCCGGCCGCGCGATGTGCCCGAGCGCGTCGCGGGCTTCGCGCATCTTCGCGGCGAAGGCGCTTGTGTCCCAGGCGAAGCCCGACAGGCCGCACTTCACCGCCTTGTCGGCGCGATGGTAGACGCTCCACTGCAGATTGAACGCCGATGTCTCGTGCCAGTTGCGCTGGCCGAGCGAATTCGCGAAGCCGCGGTAAATGGGGCCCCCCGCGTAGAGACCGACCAGATCGAGGCCCTCGGCCGCGGCGAGCACGGTCTCGATCACCTCCTCCGCGGGCGCCGGCATCGAGCCACGAACCTCTCGCGACGAGCGGACCTCGGTCGCGTAGAGCATATGCGGGTCGTCGGCGAGATCCGGGAGCGCATCACGCAGGCGCGCGACCGCTGCCTCCAGCGCGGCGCCGTCCGTCTCGCGCCGGCCGCCGAGCGACACGCGCTCGGTCGCATGGCGCGCGCCACGAACGAGCTCGACGTCGAGGTAGTGCTGCGTCACGCTGCCCGGCTGACGGACGCGGCCGTGGTTCATCCGGACGAAGTCCGATGCTTCGCCCGCGAACCAGGCGAGGTACGTCTCGCCGGCGGCGAGGAGACCGTCGAGCGTGCCGGCGAGGTCGTGGAAATACGTCTCCATCGTTTCGCCGGCGACGATCGATTCGCGCGGCGGCATTACGCCTCTCCCCCAAACACGTCGACGCCGGTGAACACGCACGCCGGCGCCGCGTGGCCGACGCGAATCGCCTGCGACGGCTCGCCCTTGCCGCAATACGGCGTCCCCAGCACCTGCATCGTGTCGGCATTGCCGACGCGCGCGAGACTGATCCAGAAGTTGGCGCTGATGCCGCGGTAGTTCGGGTTCTTGACCACCGGGCCGAGCGCGCCTTTTTCGATCAGGCGCCCGCGCTCGCAGCCGAACTGGAACTTGTTGCGCGAGTCGTCGATCGACCACGAGCAATTCGTCTCCATCAGCACGCCGTGCTCGATGCCGGCGATCATGTCGGCAAGCGTGGCGTCGCCGGGCTCGAGGTTCAGGTTGGCCATCCGGTCGATCGGCGGCCGGTTCCAGCCGTCGGCGCGCGCGTTCGAGGCGCCGGAAAGCCCGGCGCGCGCCTGCGAGATCGCGCCGCCGAGGGGCCGCAGCAGGATCCCGTCGCGGATCACGTGCACCTTCTCGGCCGCAGCGCCATCGTCGTCCCAGCCGTAGCTCGCGAGCTCCTCGGGTCGCGTCGGATCGAACGTGATGTTGAGGAGGTCGGAGCCATAGCGATACGTTCCGAACATGTCGGGGGTGACGAAGCTGGTGCCGGCGTAGTTGCGCTCGTCGCCCAGGATGCGGTCGAGCTCGAGCGGGTGGCCGATCGACTCGTGGATCTGCAGGATCATCTGGTCGGGCGCGAGCAGCACGTCCCGCTTGCCGCTCGGGCAATTCGGCGCGGCAACGAGCTCGAGCGCCTCGTCGGCAAGCCGGCGCCCGGCCCCGACGAAACCGAAGCGGGCGAGGATCTCCTCGCCGCCCTGCTGGCAGATGCCGCGGTAGCCGTTGAGCGTGCGCGTCTGCGTGTCGCCGGCGGCGTGAGCGGTGACCGAAATGCCCGGGAACAGAAAGCGGTAGCGCTGGACCACTTCGCCCCCGGCGCTGGTGACAAGGCGGTGAGTCGCGGTGCAGACGTCGACGGCCGCTTCCCAGTCGACGATGCGCGCATCGATTGCCGCACCCACCGACTCCTGCATCAGCAGGTCGAACCACGCGGGCCGCGAGCGCGCCGGCGCCGAGATCGAAGGCGACGCATACTCGCCCCGCGGGGCCGGGCGCGGCAGCGTGCGCGCATCGAACAGCGCGCGCTTTGCGGTGGCCCGCGCCCACGCCGCGGCGCGCGCAAATGCCGCTTCGATTCCCGCGGGCGAGGTGTCGCCGGTGGCCGCATAGCCGTAGCCGCCGTCCGCGTAGACGGTCGCCATCGCGCCCCGGTCGCGGCAGGCGAACGGGGGCAGCGCGACGTTCTTGCGGACAGCGTAGGTCTCGCTGGTCTCCTCGACGATCCGCAGCGACCAGAAGTCGGTGTCGCGGGCGAGCGAAGCAAGCGCGGGAAGCGTCAGGCGGTCGGCATCGGGCATTCGGGTCTCTGCTCGAAGTTGACGCCGGCACCGGGATCGCCGGGGGCGGCGCGAAAAGTGGCGGATTATAGCGCTGGGATCGTCATTTCCGCGAATACGGCCGCGAGCGCGGAAAGGCCCGCAGGGCGCGTCGCCGCGCGAACGGTCCGGCCGACATTCGGCGATTGCGACCAACGCGGAGGGTGCGAAGGCCGGGAATCCATGAGCGTCTTTCGTCGAACGCTACCGGATCCCTGCCTCCGCGGGGACGACGGGCGAACGAAATGGCGCGGGGCTACTGGATTCGGGTCGAGCGGATCCGGTCGAGCTTCGCCGCGTACAGATCGCGCTCGTTGCGCGTCGTGCTGTACTGCCACGCGAGGGCCAGCTCTTTCCTCGCCTTCTCGGTTTCGCCGAGGCCCACGTAGGCGGCGGCAAGCCAGAAGTGGAATTCGTGATAGTAGGGCGCGCGATCGACTTCCTTGGCAATGAGATCCCTTGCCTGCCGGTAATTGCCCTCGCGCAACGCTTTCATGCCGCGGGCGAGATAGCTGAACGGAGGATCGGGTTCCAGCTGCGCGAGCCTCGCCGCCAGCACCTTCGCTTCCGCGGTCCGCCCCATGTCCTCCAGAACGTGGACGAGGTTCGACATGACGTGCGTGTTGACCGGATCGCGCTCGAGCGCATAGGCGAGCACCTTTTCCGCCTCCGGCAGATTGCCGTGTCGCTGGTAGACGATCCCCAGCGTGTTGTAGGCGCTCCAGAACGTCGGTTCCTGGCCGATGGCCGCGCGCGCCCACCAGTAGGCGTCGTCGACTCGCCCGGCGGTCAATTTTTCGGCGGCGCGGTTGTTCATGTACATCGCGACGATGGTCTCCTCGCCGATGGGCTGCGTGCCGAAGCCGCCGGCCAGCTCGGGCGGAACGAAATCGACCGTCATCAGGTCGTTGCGGCGTCCCGGTCCCAACTCGGTCACCTTGTCGCCGAGGGTCAGGTTGACGTGGCCGATGAAAAACTGAGTGCCCCCGCTCCGGCTCACGGTTTCTCCGGCGCTGACGATCTGGTAGCGGACGGGAAGATCGAGTGCCTTGGCCAGCGCGGCGGTCATGATGACGAGCGACAGGCAATTGCCGGAACGCGCCGCGAACGCCTGCGCAGCGTTCCGCGTCATGACCGAATCGTATTCGAGCTTGAGCTCGCCGCCGCTCGAAAGCGCCTGGACCAGTCCCCGCCGTGTTCCCTTGCTGCGTAGCTGCGGAGCGATCTCGACGTTGAGGTAATGCCTCATTTCGTCGCTCAGCGCGAACACATCGCTCGCGCTGATCCGCTCGGACGGCGCCCGGAACAGCGCGTCGTTGAACAGATCCCGGGGCGCCGGCGGCACGGGCGCGGTTGCGCATGCGACGAGCAACACGCACGCGAGCGAAACTGCAAAGCCTCTCATTGCATCTCTCCTCCCCGGCTGCGGCTTCCGGAACCGGGAGGTCAAGCTCATGGCGCCGTCGCCAGGGAGGGATCCCTCCGGGCGCCGGCACCGGTCGCGCGAGCAAGCTCGGGGGCAAGAGGTCCCCGTGAAAGCTCGACCGGGCGACCGACTGATTCTAGCGCCGACGGCGCACGAGGAGGCAAGACTTTCCAGCCGGTCGGCGTCGAATCCACGCTTCGCCGGTCGCGCGTCAGCCGCGATGGGCACTGCCGGGATCACCCCCACCGCCGGACCGGGGCGCCGCGAGCGCCGCGAGCGCGGCCAGCGCCGGTCCGGCCATCCGGACGATCCGCCAGTCGGTCAACACCGTGGCGCCCAACGCCTGGTAGAACGCGATCGCCGGAGCGTTCCAGTCGAGCACGGCCCAGTCGAAGCGGCCGCAGCCGCGGGCGACGGCCAGCGCGGCGAGCGTTCGCAGCAAGGCGTGCGCGCAGCCTTGGCGCCGGTATTCGGGCCGGACGAAAAGGTCCTCGAGCCAAAGGCCGGGACGGCCGAGAAATGTCGAGAAATTGTGGAAAAACAATGCGAATGCCGCCGCATCCGCGCCTTTCCAGGCTACCAGCACCTCGGCCGCCGGCCGGGGGCCGAAGAGCGCGGCGGCGAGCTCGGCTTCCGTTGCAGTGCACATATGCGCGAGCCGTTCGTAGTCGGCAAGCGCACGGATCATGGAGTGGACGGCAGCCACGTCCTCGCGCCGCGCTTGCCGGATCTCGAAGCGGCTGCTCGCCGCGGTCGCGTTCATCAATGGCCTTTTCGTATGGCGCTCGAGCGGACTCCGGCCCATCCGGGTTCGTGGGCGGATCCAAAAGCGCCACGCTCCCGCGCTTTTAACGGTGCCTCGTTCGCATTGTCAATCCTCGCTGCTCGGCGATGGTTGCTGCATTGCAGCATCGCTGTCGGTCGACCAAATCGGCGGCCGAGCACTGGACAAACAGACAGCGCCTCGATGGTGCAACGCACATCGGAACGATTGGCAAAATTGCAACAATCCCGATGCCCGCGTTGTAAAGCCCGCGCATTTTCGTTGCCGGCCAATTCCGCCGCGGGGTAATGTGCACTTGCTTGCGGCAACGCGAACGTTTCTCGTTTTTCGTCGCCGCATCAATTTTCTCTGGGGGAACCTCTATGAACAGGATGCACAGAAAAAAGCTGTCGCTCGCGGTCATGAACGCGCTCAACGCCGGCGTCGTCGTCGGCCTGGCAGCGCCGGTGGCCTACGCGCAGCAGACGCCGCCCGAGCCACAGAAAATCGAGAAGATCGAGGTCACGGGCTCCCGCATTCCGTCGCCGACGCTGACGAGCGAAAGCCCGGTCAACGTCATCAGCGCCCAGGAAATCAAGTACACGGGCCTGACCAGCACGATGGACATCCTGGTCCAACTGCCCCAGGTGGCGCCGGATCAGGGCGGCAACCTGTCCAACGGTGCGACGGGGGCGGCCACGATCAACCTGCGCGGCCTCGGCTCGTCCCGCACGCTGGTCCTGATCGACGGCAAGCGCGTGCCCGCGGGCAGCGTGAACGACTGGGCGACCAACATCAACGCGATTCCGGCGCCGCTGATCCAGCGCGTCGAGGTGCTGTCGGGCGGGGCGTCGTCGATCTACGGCTCGGATGCGGTCGCCGGTGTGGTGAACTTCATCATGAACGACCACTTCGAGGGCGTCCAGTTCGACTGGAACGGCAACGGGTACAACCACCAGCAGCACAGCTTCGTCGGCGACATCGTCGCGCAGAGGCAACAAACGAACCCCACGCAATACTCGGTCCCGGGCAACGTCGGCCTCGACGGCGAGGTGCAGGACTTCAGCATGACGCTCGGCAGCAACTTCGCCAACGGCAAGGGCAACGCGACCGTCTACTTCGAGTGGCGGCAGACCAACGGCGTGCTGCAGGGCACGCGCGACTTCAGCTCCTGCGCGCTGGCCGGCACCGACACGGGCTACGGCTGCGGCGGCTCGAGCACCAGCTACCCGGGGCGGTTCACGGATTTTTCCAATTACAACGTCACGATCGCGAACGCCGCGGGCGGCGTGCGCCCGTACGTCGGCGCCCAGGATCAGTACAACTTCGCGCCCAGCAACTACTTCCAGCGTCCCGACACGCGGTATCTGGCGAACTTCTTCGCGCACTACGACGTCGACAAGGGTCTGCTGGGGTTCCTGCCGGCCGCGCGGGTCTATACCGAGTTCGATTTCATGGACGACCAGACGCTTGGACAGATCGCGCCGAGCGGCTCGTTCCTGCAGCAGTTCACGCTCTACGACAACAACCCGTTGCTGTCCCAGGCGTTCAAGGATGCGCTGGGCATCACCGCCACGACGCCGCAATCCCCCTACATCGGCCGCCGCAATGTCGAGGGCGGCGGACGGCAGGACGACATCCACTACAGCGACTATCGCGTCGTGATCGGCGCGAAAGGCAGCATGTTCGACGACAAGTGGGACTACAACTTGTGGTGGCAATCCGGCAAGAACACGCTGAACCGGACGTATCTGAACGACTTTTCGTTCACGCGCATGACCAAGGCCCTGAACGTCGTGACCGATCCCGCGACCGGCCAGCCGGTGTGCGCGTCGGTGCTCGACAATACCGATCCGAACTGCGTGCCCTACGACATCTTCCACATCGGAGGCGTCACCCAGGCCGCCCTCAACTACCTGCAGGTGCCCGGAATCCAGACCGGCTACACGTCGCAGAGCGTCGTCGGGCTCAACGTAACCTCCGACCTGGGCCTGGCCTACGGCTGGACGCTGCCCTGGGCGAGGAACGGCGTCGGGCTCGCGCTTGGCATCGAGCGTCGCGTCGAGAAGCTGACCACGACGACCGACGCGGAATTCGACACGGGGGACCTCAACGGCCAGGGCGGCGCGACGCACGGCCTGAGCGGCCAGTTCACGGTCACGGAACCGTACGTCGAAGTTCGCGTCCCCATCGCCGAGCGCCAGCCGTGGGCCTACGATTTGAGCTTCACCGGCAGCTACCGCTACTCGAACTACAGCACCGACAAGACGACCAACTCCTACGGGATCGGAGGGGATTGGGCGCCCGTCAAGGAGGCGAAAGTTCGCGGCAGCTACCAGCAGGCCGTGCGCGCGGCGAACATCATCGAGCTCTTCACCGCCCAGGGCTACAACCTGTTCAACGGCGGGGATCCCTGTGCCGGGCCGGCGCCCAGCGCCACATTGGCGCAGTGCCTGAGGACGGGGCTTCAGGCTTCGCAGTACGGGAGCAATGCCCTCCAAAGCCCGGCGGGCCAGTACAACTACCTCCAGGGCGGCAACCCCGACCTCAATCCGGAAACGGCGAAGACCTACACGATCGGTGGGGTCCTCCAGCCCTGGTCCAACCTCAGTGCCACGATCGACTACTGGCACTATGACGTCGAGAACGTCATCGGCGTCGTTCCTCCGCAAACGGCCCTCACCCAATGCGTCAACGCGGGCCAGCTTTGCGACCTGATTCACCGGGGTTCGAATGGCAACCTCTGGCTGCCGAACAGCGGCTACGTTCTCGGCACCAACCAGAACCTCGGGTTCTACAAGACCGACGGCATCGACCTCACGGCGGCCTGGACGCATCCGATCCAGAATTATGGGAGCGTCGGGCTCAATTTCGTCGGCACCTGGGTCAACCAGTTCATCGTCGAGCCGGTTCCCGGCCTGGGCAGCTACGATTGCGCCGGCCTCTTCGGGCCCACGTGCGGCATTCCGGTTCCGACATGGCGCTCGAGGGTGCAGGGCATCTGGAATACCCCCTGGAACGTCAACGCGGTGGTCACCTGGCGCTACGTCAGCTCGGTCGATCTCGATTACGCCCAGTCGAATCCGCTGCTGACGCAGGACTATGCGCCACCGGACGCCAGGATCGGCGACCAGAATTATTTCGACCTCGCCCTCCAGTGGGAAGTCGACAAGAACTTCACGGTGCGGGGCGGCGTCAACAACATTGCCGACCGGGATCCGCCCGTCGTGTCGTCCACTCAGGGTGCCTACCCGTCCATCGCCGGACCGGCGACAGGCAACGGGAACACCTATCCCCAGGTCTACGACACGCTCGGCCGGAACTTCTTCCTCAGCGTGACGGCGAAGTTCTGATCCGGCAAGAGGGCCGTTTCAACGTCGACGGCGAGCTTCGGCTCGCCGTCTTTTTTGGCGGGCGCGCCAACGGTGAGTCCACGATTCGAAGAACAATGTCCGCCGGCACGGCGTCTTGCCAACCGCGGTAGGGGGCGGGCGGTGTGATGCGGACAGCGGACTCGCATGAGCCCGCGCTGGAAAGCCCGGGATCCGCCTGTCGTGCCGTGGCCCGCCACGAGAGTCACACGGGCTATCTCGAAGGGGCGGGGGCAAAGGCGCCCGATCGCAGATCGACCTGGGCTTCGCGAAGGGCGGCGACGAGCGGCAAAAGATGGAGGGCGTAACGGCGGCTTCGCCCGCCGAAGTCGGTGAGCGGACGACGGGCCTGAACGGCGCTCATCGTGGCGATGACCCGGTTGCCGGTCGAATAATTGCGGCACGCCTCCTCCCACTCCAATCCGCAATGCCGGATGAGCGCCGGCAGTGTGCCGGAGAAATCGGCGAGGAGATCCTCGTACTGGATCGTCAGGAAGCGATCCCCCAGAACATTTCGCCAGTGCGACATCAGCTTCGCGTACTGGCCGTAGTAGTGACCGATGTCTTCGAGCCGATTGGCGAAAGCAACGAATTTGGGGAACTCGTTGCGAAAGATCGACAGTCCGGTCTCGACCGGATCGCGCCGGACGTGAATCACCCGGGCCTGGGGGAAGAGCTCGTGAATCATGCCCAACGCGTCGAAATTCCACGGGTTCTTGTCGGTGACCGCGATGGCGCCGCCGAGATCGGGAAGCTCGCGCCAGAACGCTTCGCGCCACCGCTGCCTGACCGGTTCTGCCACGCCGGACATCCCGAGATCGGATGCCGCCGAAACGAATTCCTGCATGATCGAGCGCATCTCCTGGCGTTCGCCGCAGGCGAACACCTTCGAATGGGCGCCGATGATGCTTTCGACCAGCGTCGTTCCGGACCGGGGCATGCCGACGATGAACAGCGGCGTCGGCCCGGCAACGGCTTCCGCCGCCGGCGGCGCAGCAGGGAACAGCGACACCAGGCGCTCGACCTGCCGTTCGCGTTCGGCGCGGTCGTAGCCCAGCCGCTCCCCGTCGGCGCGCCGCGCGCAAAGCGTGTTGGCGTGTTCGTAGGCGGCGAAGGCCGCGTCGACTTCGCCTTCGGCGTCGAAGCAGTCGCCCAGCACGAACGCCGCAGTGATGCGATCCTGCGGCGACGCACCAACGTCGTCCGCCAGGTGCCTGAGCCCGGCGTTTTCCTCCCGGGTTATTCGTCCGCCGGAGACCTGAACCAGCACCTTGAACGCAGCCGCGTCCCGCGGATTGACGGTGGTCGCCCTCCGGGCATACGCGAGCGCCTCCTCGAACCGGCCGCGGAACATCGACAGCGTGGCTTTCGCCGACAGCATGTGCCCGCAGCCGGCATCGAGCCGTTCGGCTTCATCGAGCGCGCGGGAGGCGTCGTCGTAGGCGAGAGCGGCCAGGCACAGTCGTCCGTAAGTGGCGAGCGTCGTCGCGTTCCTGCCGCCGAGGTCGAGAAACGTCCGGTAGCTCTGCATCGCCTGTCGCAAATAGCCGGTCTCCCATTGCGCCCTCGCGACAAACATCCACGGCAGGGGATTCTGCGGCTGGGTGCGCAGCCACGAGTCGGCGCTCCGCGCGAGGTTGTCCCAGTCGGAGCCCCCTTCATAGAGTTCCGCGTACAGCTGCAGGATCTTTTCGTGGTTGGGTGCGAGCCGTGCGGCCTCGTCCAGGATGACCCTCGCTTCTGCGGGGCAGCCCGAATCGAACGTTGCTCGCGCGCACTTGTATCGCAACGACGGGTCGTTCGGTCTCAACTCGACGGCCCGGCGAAAGTGTGCGGCAGCCTCCGAAAACGCGCTCGCCATCACTTTCAATTCGCCGAGCCTCTCCCAGATCCGCCAGGAGCGAGGGCTCTCCGAGGCAAGAGACTCGACCATGGAGATCGCGCCGGAGATGTCGCCTTCGCGAAGGCATTGCTCCGCGGCGTTCATGCGCGCCGCCAGGCGCGAGGGCTCGCGCCTGGCGTCCGAGGAAATCTCGTCCGAAACGCGGCTCATGAGGGGTGTTGCATCAGGCGGCTGGAGTTGTCGATTACCGTTCGTCTGGGGGCGCGCGCCGTCTTCAGCCACGCCCTGCGAACTGCCGTTCCAGCTCCGCGCCGACTTGATCGACGACGCTCGCCCAATCGCCGGCCGCGGATTGCCGGAACAGGCGCGCCGTCGGATACCACGGGCTGTCCGCACGATCGAGCATCCAGCGCCAGTCGTGGGGGTTCCACGGCAGCAGTATCCACACCGGCTTGCCCATCGCGCCAGCCAGGTTCGCGACACTCGTGTCGATCGTGACCACGATGTCCATCAGCTCAACCAGTGCCGCCGTATCGCCGAAGTCGGTTAGTTGCTCGCCGAAGTGGATAAGATCGGCGCGCGCTTGCAGGAGCGCGGCATCGGTTTCGCGCACTTCCTTCTGCAGGCTCACCCACTCGGCCCAGCCGCGAACCAGCGGCAGCATCTCCGAGAGCGCCATGCTGCGCCTATCGTTCCTGAGCGCCGCGCTCCCGCCCCATACCAGTCCCACGCGCGATTTGCCCCTCGTACCCAGTTTCGCCTGCCACGTCGCGACGCGCGCGGGATCGCCGCGGATATACGGAACGCTCGCCGGAATATTGCGGAGGTCGGTCTTGAACGCCAGCGGCAAGCTCATCAGCGGACAGTGGTAGTCGAATGCCGGCAACGGAGCGCCCCTGGGAACGGCGTGCGTGACGCCATCCAGGTGGACGAGCAGCGGCAAGAGCGGCGGTTGCGTCTCCAGCACCACCTTCGCACCCAGCGCGGCGACCTCCTTGGCGTAGCGGCAGAACAGCAACGTGTCGCCCAGCCCCATCTCGCTGTGCAACAGGATCGTCCGGCCTTCCAACGGCGGCTCGCCGAGCCACAGCGGCTGCGAAAAGTCGCGCCTGCCGCTTTCCCGATCATTGAGTTTCCACCGCCACTCGTATTCCTTCCAGCCGAGCGCAAACTCCCCCAGGAGCAGACGGCAATCCGCCAGGTTCCAGTGCGCGGCAGCGTGATCGGGGGCGAGCGCGACGGCCCGCTCGTAGGCGTCCACCGCTTCCGCGTGGCGATACAGATCGCGCAGCGCGTTGCCGCGATGGTAATGGGCGTCGGCGTAGCCCGGCTTGAGCGCGATGGCCCGGTCGAGGCTCGCCAGCGCTTCCGCGGGGCGCCCGAGATCGTGCAGCGCGTTGCCACGGTTGTTGTGGGCTTCCGCGTAATCGGGTCGGAGCGCGATCGCGCGCTCGTAGCTTGCCAGGGCCTCGGTGAATCGCTGCAGATGACCGAGCGCAACGCCCCGGTTGTTGTAGGCGCTGGCGTATTGGGGCCTTAACGCGATGGCGCGTTCGTGGCTCGACAGCGCCTCCGCATGGCGCTGGAGGCCGGCCAGCGCGACGCCTCGATTGTTGTGCGCTTCCGCGTAAGCGGGCTTCAATGCGATGGCGCGGTCATAACTTTCCAGCGCCTCCGCGAATCGGTGGAGTTGACCGAGCGCGACGCCGCGATTGTAGTGAGCGTCGACGTAATCGGGCTTGAGGGCAATGGCACGATCGTAACTCTCCAGCGCCTGGGCGTGACGGTCGAGGTCGCCGAGCGCCACGCCTCGATTGTAGTGAGCGTCGGCGATGGTGGGGTTGGCAGCCACGGCCCTCGACAGCAGTTCGATTGCTTCCTGCGGTCTTCCCGCCTGCCCGGCAATAATCCCCAACAGGTACAGCGCGTCGAAATAATCCGCCTTGACGGCGAGCGCCGATCGGCACAGCCGCTCGCCTTCCGCAGATTCGCCCCTTTGATACGCCGCAAGCGCGTGCTGCACGGTTTGCGTCAAGGCGAGCATTTCCGCGCCTTGCCGGGAGCGCGTCGGAGGAAGAGAAGGCGACATGGGAGGTTGGGTGCGCACGCGTTCATTCGCGCGGCCGGCGTCGCGGTCGATCCATTCCGCCGGTTTCGACGACATCTATCCGTCAGAGTCCCCGCAGGTCAAGTCGATCGATCAGCGCTGCCGGTCGAAGCTTGCTCCACTCCCGGCGGAAGGCGAGGCGAAAGGCGGGATCGTCCGGGACGTCTCCGACCGACGCACGCGACACGATGCTCCCCTCCTGCGCGTCCCGGTTGGCAATTTCAGCCGCGGCCGCGGGCCTGATCCGGGCGGCGCTCCCCATCCAAGCGAGCAGAGCGTTGACGTAGTTTGCGGTGAGATCTCGAAATTCCTCGTAGTAGCAAACCCGGACATCGTAATGCCGCGTCAGGTTGTCCAGTCCGGAAAGCAGCGCCCGGAGCAGCGCCGCGATGCCGCCGGCGTCCGCTCCGTTGCCCGAGACCCGCCGTACCGATGCCGCCCAGTCGATCGCATCGCGCAGGATGAACATCACATGGGGTGCACGGAAGGCGCCGGCGACCAGCGGCGCGGCATTGCTGCATTCTGCGCGAAGCTTGATGACCGCGTACGGCAGCAGCCGCGTCGCGCGCGCGATGAGGCTCGCCAGCGCCGGGTCGTGCGGGTCATGGAGGGCGGCCTGGGTGAAGTAGTCCGGCTCCGAGACCGCGTGCACCCCCGCCGCTTCGAACGCCTTGTGCAAGAGTGTCGAGCCGCAACGGCCCACCGAAAAGATCAGCGCCGGCGAATCCCCCGCCTCGGGGAGCGCGTCGAACGGCACCTTGATCACGCTCCGCGCGCCCTGCCGCTGCGCCTGATAGAAGAACGTTGCCCTCGCGATGTCGGGGGTCGAGACGCAGAACAGTTTGCGCTCGTCGAAGTCGAAACAGTACGGGCTCACGTCCCGATCGAACATCCGCGACGGATCCACGGGCCGCCCGGCGTCCAGAACAAAATCCCCAGGCTGCGAAATCGACGTGCGACTCGAGTTGCGCAGGCGGACGGCGTGTTCGGTGAGGCTTTGCACTTCCGGGGATGGCCTGAGAGGGGCAACGATAGGGCAAGCCCAAAGCCTCCTAGACTTCCCACGCGGGCTTCGTGCCGCTGTAAGCATCGATCGCGTCGAACATGGCGGTGATCAGCCGGCGTTCCTCTTCGGTGAGTTCCGGGCGCCAGCTTTCGAACAGCAGGATGATGCGGGTCCGGTCGCTGCCGTTCCAGGCTTCGTGCTCGATCGTGTCGTCGAACACCCAGGCCTTGCCTTCGACCGGCGTGCGCACGTCGTTGCCGACGCGGAAGCCGCATTGAGGCGGGACGATCAGCGGCAGGTGGCAGATCAGGCGAGTATTCACGAGCCCCGTGTGCGGGGGAATCCGGGCGCCCGGGCGCAGCGCGGAAAACAGGATCGACGGCGAGCGGTTCTTGATCCACACCTGCGGAACCTCGGCGAGGGCGTCCAACGTCCTCGGACAGCGCTCTGCGTTCTCGGGCACAAGCTCGCCGTCCTTCCAGAGATAGAAGGCGCTCCAATCCGGATTGCCTTCCAGGCCGGCGAGATCCCTTTTGGGCTTTCCCGGAACGGGCTGGATATAAGGTTTGAATTGCGCGGCGCTGTTGAGGAGCGCTTCGAGCTCGGCGCGGATTTCCGCCGTTGCGTCTTCGACGCGGTCGAGCCATGGAAAGGCGTCCCGGTCGTAGAATTGAACCTGCGGCAGCTCCGGGAAATTGTAGACGCGCGGCTGCTGAAAATAGAGCTGCTTGCGGCCCAGAAGAATATCGAGCGAATGCCTGAACCGCGCGGACGACCGACCCTCGACGAGGCCCTGCCCGGCGAGTCGATCGACGAGAAAGGCTTCGAACTGGCCCGCGTAGCGCGCGCACATCGCCTTGGCCCGGGACACCTCGTCGCGCAGCGTGGCCGGCATCTCGCTCGCCGGGGGGGCGATCCGAATCGCGAATTGGTAGAACGACGAGGCGCCGCGCTCGTCGCCCAGCTCGGCCAGATGGTCGCCCTTGAGAATCAGCGCGTGCAGGTTGCGCGGCTCGAGCGAAAGCGCTTTGTCGACGGCGGCCATCGCCGCCGCCCTGTCGTCGAGACGGCGGCACGCGTAGTTGAGGCCGATGCAGACGGAAACGTCGGCCGCGCCCGCGGCGACGATGCGCTCGAAGGACTCGCGGGCCGCTCGCGCGTCGCCCCGGCGCAGCGCGTCGGCGCCGGACTGCGCGAGCGCCCGCGCGTCGACGGATGGGATGGACATGGGGAATGCCGATAAGGTTGTGCGCCGGTGGGTTTCGGGCCGCCGCGATCGCGAACCAGAGGATATCAAATTCATGGGTCCTCCCAGCACGCGTGCGGCCGCGGGCGCCCGGGCGCGCCTCCGAATCCGGGGACCACTGTGAACGTGGGAGGGCCGCGTGTAGGATCTGCATCGATACATGTCGACGAACGAGGCGATCCGTGCTTCTGAAAATAAAGAATCTTCTGACCGCGACCGAAGTGGCGCGGCTCGTGACGCTCTCGCGGGAAATCCGCTTCGTCGATGGCCGGGCGTCGAATCCTGCGAACCAGACGAAGAGCAATCTGCAAGCGGATCAGGGCGACCCGAAATACGTCGAATCGGTGCAGATCGTCAACGCAGCCCTGGGGCGCTCGCGGGAATTCATGGACTTCGCGATGCCGAAGCATGTCGCGCCACCGCTCCTGTGCCGCTACGAGCCCGGCATGAAGTACGGTGGCCACGCCGATGCGGCGCTGATCCAGATCGGCAACAAGCGCCTGCGCTCCGATCTTTCCTGCACGGTCTTCGTCAACGATCCCGCCACTTACGACGGAGGCGAGCTGTCGATCGAGGTCGGCAACCTGGCGATACCCATCAAGGGCGCCCCCGGGGAGGCCATCGTTTACCCTTCGACGACGCTGCACGAGGTGGTGCCGGTTCGCACCGGCCAGCGCCTGGTGTCGATCACGTTCATCGAGAGCTACATCGCCGACGAGCACCGGCGAACGCAGGTCTACGAGCTCAACGAGATCGCCGCGCTCGAAGGGCTCACGATGAAATGGGAAAGCCGCGTCCGGCTGGATGTCGTGCGCCAGAATCTGATGCGCATGTGGTCGACGACCTGACCTTCCTCGCCCCCGCGACGGCGGGCGCCCAGTCGCGTGGTCGTTAAGCCGAAATCAACGCCGCTGGGTTCCCGCCTTCGCGGGAACGACGTCGATGTCATTGACGATCGCCGCGACAGCGGTCTCCGCTCGGGCCAGGCGGTCGAGCCAATCCAGGCCTTTGCGGATCTGGTCGCGGTTGTCGCGCCGCGAGTCGCGCAGTATTTCCGCGCGGACGTTCGGCGAGTAGCCGTATTCGGGCGCCTTCGAATAGCGCGCGAGCACCGGGCTGCCGCCCACTTCCGCCAGATACCGCGTGTCGCGGGACAGGTCGAGATGGCCGAGTATCTGCCGCATGCCGTCGACGACATTCGAAAGGAACGCTTCGAAATCCACTGCGATGACCCGGCCTTCGAACCGCTTCACCGCGTCGCGCTGCGTCCAGGATTCGACGAGCCAGCTCAGCGCTGCCAATTCGCCGATCGACAGGGCGTGCAGAGGCGCGAGGGGCGCGTCGACGCGCGCCTGCAGCCGCCCGATGCGCTCGGGTCCGTGCCCGCGCAGATCGATCGGCGAATTCTGTCCCGCCAGAAGCCCGGCGAGGTAAGGTTCGGCGCGCACGTTCATGTAGATCGCGCGCGATCGCTCGTTTCCGGCGAGAATCGGTGCATGGAGCCGCCCGGCGCTGCTCGTCGCCTTGACGACGACCGATCGGGTCCGGTCGTAGCCGCGACTCCACAGGCGCATCAGCAGCGTCAGTGCGAGCTCGAACTGCGCGTGACTCAACAGCGATTCGGGAAGGCCCAGCACATCGTGGGCCTCGGCGAGCGTCCGCAGCGGCAACGGCTCGCGCAGCGAGAGCACTTCTCCCGTTTCGTCGAGCAGCCGGCTCACGAGCGTCGAGCCGACGTGGCCGGTGTGAAAGATGAAATGGACGGGACGGCTGTCTGTCACCCGGCGCGCTGCGTCGGCGACGCTGCCGACCGGCAGCCACGCGCCCTGAACGTGCGGGCCGAGGATGCGGTCGTCGAGAAAGCTTGCGGCGCGGTAGGCCGCCTCGTCGAAGCGGACGAGCAAGACCCTCTCGCCGACGAGGTCGAGCTTCTGCGGGTAGGCGTCCGGCGACGCGGGCAGCCGCGCGAGCAGGCCATCGGCGATCGAGACGGGATGTTCTGTCGGCAACTGCGGGCCCCACGCGTGCGTTGGCTCCACTACTGCCGTCGGTGGCGGTCGGTTTGCGGCGCCGGAACGCCTGCCGCTGGCAGCAGTCGAATAAACTCGCTAGGATGAATGTTCGCATCATAGCGAACGAGAGGAGGGCCCCATGAATCGCCAGATGCTTTTCGTCTTACCCATGGCAGCGCTTGCGGCGACGAGCGTCTGCGCCCAGAGCCCGGCGCCCGTCCCGGCGAGGAGCGACGGACTCGTCGCGGTGCAGTCGAGCACGCTCGACGAGGTCTACGTGCGCCCGAATGCGGACCTGTCCGCCTATCGGAGTGTCATCGTCGACCCGGGCCAGGTCGCGCTCAGGAAGAACTGGCTCAAGGACATCAATGCGCAGCGCGACGTCGCGCGGTGGCTCTCGCCCTCGGACGCGCAGGAAATCACGGACGAAGCCGCGGCGAGTCTCGGCCCGGTGGTCACCGACGTGTTCAGGAGGCAGGGCTACGAGATCGCCTCGACGCCTGGAACGGGCGTGCTTCGGCTCATGCCGAGCGTGACCGATCTCTACGTCAACGCGCCGTACAAGCCGACAGCGGGAATTCAGCGGGCAAACGTCAGGGACGCGGGCGAGGCAACGCTGCGCCTCGACGTCCGCGATTCGGTGACGGGGACGCTACTCGCACGCGTCGTCGATCACCGCACCGCACAGGAGATCGGGGCACCGGCGACCGCCGCCGGCCAATTGGTCGCGAACCCGGCCAATGCGGTGACGAACCTGTTCTGGATCGACGCGCTGTATCGGCAATGGGCCGGCTACTGCACCAAGGCGATCGCGGCGGCTCCGGCTCGCGAGACAGCCGAGGCGCGTCCCTGAGCGTCGCGCGTCGGGGCGATCGACCGCCACCGTCCGCCGGGCCGACGGTTCATTTCATCCGAAAGACCTTGATCAGGCCGTTCCGGCCTTCGATGGTGAGGTTGTAGCTTCCAAGCCAACCGGTTTCGATCGTCACCTTCGGTTTCGTGCCCGCCGGCGGGTAGGGTAACTCGGTGGCGTCCGCGTCGAGCTGCCGCCATATCTGCCCGTTGTCGAGGATGAAAAGGGCCTTGCCCCGGGCCGTCTTGGCGAACTCGACCACGGTTGCCGTGATCTCGTTCAAGTGCTGGGGCTCAGGTGCGGGCTTGCCGAATTCTTCCGCCTTCTGCGCGGGCTTTGGCGGCCGGGATAGACCGAACCACCCGAGAAGACTCTTCTCCTTGGCTTCTGGCACGGGCGCAGCGAGCGCGCTCTTGGCCCGGGGCGCTGCCGCGTCGTAGCACTTCAAACGCTCCGCCGAGTCTGCGACATCTGCGCACCGGGCGATCTCCTCCAGCACGTCGCGCGTGGCGTCGGCGTGCGCGGGGCCGCCCGCGAATGCCGAGGCCAGGACTGGAACGAGGATCCACCGGGGAGAGAGGCGGACACGCGGCCCCGGCGGCTTATTTGACCAGGGGAATGGCATTCGCAATATCGTAATCCTGCATGGCGCGGATCTTGGATTCGAGCTGCAGATAGCGCGCCGCCTTGCTTGCAGGAAGCGCCCGCATCAACTTGTTGTACATTTTTCGCCGGGCCTTGATCTCGAATTCGTCGGCAGCGATCAGCTCCGCCGAGAGGTTCTTGGCGTAGGCGTTCGATAGCGGCTTGTTGAGCGCAACGAAGTCTTCGACCGCCCGATTCATGCGCCGGTTGGTCAGGTCGAGGTCGCGCTGATACGCGTCATAGATCGGCCAGAACTTCTTCGCCTCGGCAGGCGTGAGGTCGAGCGTCGAGGCAACCAGGGCCTTCTTGTCGGTCCTGACTGCCGTCCGCAGCGCTTGCAGGTCCATTGCGTCTGGCGGCTTTGCCTGGGCCCAGATCGGCGGCGCCGCGATCAAGGCAAGGACCAGCAATGCGGACGCGAGGTTGTTTTTCATTGGGGCTCCCCGGCACGCGCGACTGGATTAAAGCGAGAGCTCCAATTTCGCGCTGGACAATTGATTATGGGACGCGCTATCATAGCAGGCTTTGTGGATCGACCTTGGCCCCGCCTTGCCGCGGGGTCGATGCTTTTCGGGCTCCCGCGTTTTCCGTCGCACGGCGCAGTTCGTGCGCTGCAGCAACGATCAGCACCGAATCTCGGCGTCCATCGCGCCGCTCACGCGAGAACGTCGTCGCGCAATGCAGCATTCGGGCGAAACCGGAACGAGGGACAGGCTGCCGGGCGGTGTCTACCGAACGAGCCCAGTGCGCGGTCGGAGCCGTGCATAGCGCATGACTGTTACGGGATTTTTGCTTTTTGCCTTGGACGCCATTAGCATCTGCCCCCTGCGCCGGGGAAAGGTCGCCTGCGAGAGAGCCTGTCCGGCTGACGGGGGCCGCTCCATTGCTGCCGGGGTCGCCGCAGACCCGGCCCTCCGGTCCACCCTTTCCAATTACATCATCCCTTGCCTGGAGACATCATGTTGAAGACGACCCGTTGGGCCGCGCTGGCCGCGGCCCTGCTCATCGTGGCCGCTCCTGCGGTCGTTCCGCTCGCGCATGCGCAGGCACAACCACCGGCGGCGCCGGCCGCAACTGCGCCAGCCGAATCGGCGGCGGCGCCGGCTGCGACTGCACCGGCCGCGAGGCCCGCCACCAGCGCGCGGGCCACCGAGGTCGTCGAAAACCCCTACGGCCTTGAAGCCCTGTGGAAGGGCGGCGATATCGTCGCGCGCTTCACGCTCGGGATCCTCGCGATCATGTCGATGGGCAGCTGGTACATCATCATCACCAAGGTCTACGAGCAGTACAAGATGGGACGCCATGCGAAACAGGCGGAAAAGGCGTTCTGGAAGGCACCCTCGGTGCGCCAGGGCACGGAAGGACTGAAGAAGAGCAGCCCCTACCGCTTCATCGCCGAAACGGGGCTGGAGGCGAGCTCCAAGCACACCGGGCTCCTCGGCAACGTCGACATGAACACGTGGATCAGCATGTCGATCCAACGGGCGATCGACAACGTCCAGAGTCGCACGCAGGACGGCCTCGCATTCCTTGCGACCGTCGGCTCGACGGCGCCATTCGTGGGGCTGTTCGGCACCGTCTGGGGGATCTACCACGCGTTGACCGCGATCGGCATCGCCGGGCAGGCGTCGATCGACAAGGTCGCGGGGCCCGTGGGCGAGGCGCTGATCATGACGGCTTTCGGCCTGGCCGTCGCGGTGCCGGCGGTGCTCGGCTACAACTGGCTCGTCCGCCGCAACAAGACGGCGATGGAATACGTTCGCGGCTTCGGCGCCGATCTGCACGCGGTGCTGCTCTCCGCGCCGAAGTCACCCGCGAAGGCCTAGGAGGCCCGTTACCATGGCGATGAACGTCGGTCCGGGGAATGGCGACGAGGACGATGTCGTCTCGACGATCAACACGACGCCGCTCGTCGACGTGATGCTGGTGCTGCTGATCATCTTCCTGATCACCATTCCGGTCGTCACGACGTCGATCCCCGTCCAGTTGCCGAAGGAGCGCAACGAGATCCGCGAGACCAAGCCGGAGAACATCGTGATCTCCGTCGATGAAAAAGGCGGCATCTACTGGAACGATCTCAGGATCCAGAACACCGCCGCGCTCATCGACCGGCTGAAGAAGGTCGCGGTGCTGACGCCGCAGCCCGAGGTACAGATCCGCGGCGACGGTCGCGCGCGCTACGACGGAGTCGGCCGGGTCATCTACGCCGTCCAGCGGGCGGGTATCGCCAAAGTCGGCTTCATCACCGAGCCCCCCGTTCGCGGCGGCTGACGATTCCGCCGAGCGCAACCCCAACCAGAGGAACAGGCCATGGCAATGAACGTGGGCTCTCCGGGCGGATCGGCCGATCCGGACGTCATGATCGACATCAACACGACGCCGTTGATCGACGTGATGCTCGTGCTGCTGGTGATGCTGATCATCACGATTCCGATCCAGCTCCATGCGGTCAATCTCAACATGCCCGTCGGCAATCCGCCGCCGCCGCTCGTGCTGCCCGAAGTCGTGAAGATCGACGTCGATCCCTCGAGCAAGATCTACTGGAACGGCGAGATTGTCCCGGATCGCGCCGCGCTGGAGGAAAAGATCAAGGCCGCGGCCGCGCAATCGGTGCAGCCCGAGATTCACCTCCGTCCCGACAAGGACGCGAGGTACGACGCCGTGGCCGAAGTGATGGCGTCGGCGCAGCGGCTCGGCCTCACCAAGATTGGCGTCGTCGGCAGCGAGCAGTTCATCGACGAGTAATCGGGGCCCGAACGCCGCGGAGCGTACTGGAGTCAATCGACATGGATTTCGCACGGCAGCAAAGAGACCCGACGAAGCACATGATCGGGATCGGGTTCGTGGTCCTCGTGCATGTGCTCGTCATCTGGGCGCTATTGAGCGGACTCGGGCGCACCGTCGTCGAAGTGATCAAGAAGCCGCTCAGCGCGACGATCGTCGAGGAACTGAAGGCGCCGCCCCCGCCCCCGCCGCCGCCGAAGAAGATTGAGGCGCCGAAGGTCAAGCCGCCGCCCGAAGTCTATGTTCCGCCGCCGGATGTTCCGCCCCCGGTGACGCAGGAAGCGCCGGTGATCACCGCGGTGACTCCGACCCCGCCGGTCGAGCCGCACGTGATCGCCCCGCCGGCCCCCGAGCCGCCGCCACCGCCTGCGCCGAAACCTGCCGTCCGGCGCGGCATCCAGCGCACAGGCGGCGAGAACCCGGAATTCCCGATGGCCGCGATCAAGGCCGGCGTGGAACGGGGCAGGGTCATCGCGCGCCTCAACATCGACGAAAAGGGCAACGTCACCGACGTCATCATCACCTACGCCGAGCCGCCGAGGTATTTCGATCGCGCCGTCATCCAGGCGCTCAAGACCTGGAAATTCAGGCCCGAGGGCGAGAAATACGTCGGCGAGGTCGAGGTGAACTTCAAGTTGGCCGACTAAAATAAGTAGGGTCAGAGACGACTTTTCCCGATCTGATCGAGCAGCCAACAAAACTCGTCTCTGACCCTACTTATTCCCGCGGGTGGACGGCGGGCCTCAGCCGCGGCGCAGCACCCAGACCATCGCCGTCCAGCTGCCGATGCCCAGCATGAGGACGCCGGTTGCGATCTGCCCCAGCGTGATCGGATGTCCGGCAACGATCCGCAGGTACTCGCGCAGGAAATCGGCGTAGGCGCCAGGGAGCGAAAGCGCGACCCCCACGCCTGCCGCTGCCCACAGCGCGGTCACTGCCGGCTTGCGCCATCGCGGCAGCGACAATGCGACGGGCAGTTTCGCCATCGCCCGGGCCGTGAAGCCATCGTCGGGAAGATAGTCGGCCCGGTGGATCCGCCCGTCGTCGCGCAAGGCGCGGTCGAGCCAGTCGCTGCTGTCGTCCGTCGATGCCGGGCGTGTTTCGCTCATCATCGTCTCCGTCTACCCGGGTGCCCAGGCCGCGAGCCGCGATTTGAGTTTCTGCTTCGCACGGAGGATGTGCGTCTTCACCGTGCCCACGGGGCAATCCAGCACGTAGGCCGCTTCCTCGTGCGACAAGTCGTTATGGTAACACTGGACGATCGCGGCGCGCTCCGCATCGGAGAGGATCGCCATCGCGCGCTCGAGATCCAGTTTCAGCGCGGCGCCCCGGGCGTGGTCGCCGCCGTGCGCCTGTGGATCCGCCGCGTCCACGTCGTCGTCGGCGAGATTCGCGTCGCGGTCGCCCAGGAGCTCCTCCTTGCGCTTGCGCGCGTCGGCCAGGAACGCGTTGGTCGCGATCCGATAGAGCCAGGTCGGAAACTGTGCTTCCTGGCGGAATGATTTCAGGTTGCGGTAGGCGAGCATGAAGGTGTCCTGCGCAAGATCGTCGGCGAGCGCGTGATTCCCGGCGGTGAGCCGGCGCAGCGTCGCGCGCACGGCCGACTGGTGGCGCCGCACGAGTTCCGAGAACGCGTGCCGGTCATCGTGGACGACGACGCGTGCGATGAGCGCTGCATCGGTGAGCGCCGGTGACGCCATCGGGGCGCGCGGGTCACGCGCTTTCGCTCGATCCGCCCGTTCCCGCCGCGGGGGGCGCCGGGGCCGCGTTGGCAGCGCCGGCGGCGGCACGGCCGACCTGCCGGTCCTCGACCCACCAGAGCACGAAGTAGCCAATCCCGACGAAGAGCAGCACGAGCCCAAGGCCGTTGGGGGTGCCGTCGTCGAGCATCGAATAGAGCGTGAGCCCCAGCCCGATTCCACCCATGATGACGCCCTTGCGCAGATCGGATGCAACCGCGCGGCGGCGGATCTGCTTTGCCTGTTCGAGGAGCGGCGCCGTCGACGGGGACGCGGTCATGGCAGCGGAGGTGTCGCCCGCGAGCGCGCCCAGCGCCTCGGCCGGCGGCACGACGCCCTTCTCGGCGAGCTTGAGCATCGTCTCGTTCAGCATCCGGTTCTTGCGCATCCGGTACCAGAGAATCAGCGCGATCACGAGCACCGGCGACAGGAAGACGATCGCGACGCATCCCACGACCATCGCGGCGAGCGCGGGCTCGTTGTGGACGAAATCGTTGAACGAGTCGTACTCGCGGTCGTTGCCGAAGACATCGACGGTGACGCGCTTGCCATGCTTCCCGCGGCCGCCGCCCGGCGGTGGCGGCGAAACGACCTGGTCGCCCTCGGCGCCGGCGCCGGGGTCCTCGTCCCCGGCAACCGATTTTTCGATCGTGACGCTCTTCCTGCCGCGGGCGTCCGTCTCGACCTTGATCGTCGCTTGAGCGCTTGCGCCCTTCGCGCGGGGCTCGCTGCCGGCTGCGGTCGGCGCTTCCGGCGCAACGGGCGGCGCGATCGCCGCCGCAGGGGGAGCAGCGGGTTTCGATTCCTGCGCATGGACGGCCGGCGTCCCCGGCGCTTGCCAAATCGCGAGGCCGACGAGGAGCGCAGTGCCGAGGACAATTCGGCGCGCGGGCCGGGATGGGCTTTCGGCTTGGACCGGGACGGACGGAGGCATGAAATCTCCAAATGCTTGGGGGGTTCAGGGCATTGGATGCCTTGGCGCGCCTTTTTGGATTCAGCGTCGTTTCTGCGCCGATCGCCGGCCGGGGGCGCGCGGATGTGCATGCTATTATTCACGAAAATCGCTGCTGACCGCGAAAAGGACGCGCTACACGCGAATTCATGCAGTTTCGCCGCCTGGCGCAACGGCTGCGCTAGACCGATTGGAAACAGGGACCAACGTCACCCCCTTGCAGCCGAAAACGCACCTCTTATGCCGCCCGTCCGGCCCGGGGCGCCCAGGCCGGATTGCCCGGGTTTTGGTTTTTGCCGTCGTTGCGGCGCTTCTTGCGCTCGCGTTTCCTGCCGCGGAAGCGGCCGACGAAGGGGTCACGCTCAATTTCGTCAACGCCGATATCGATGCCGTCGTGAAGGCCGTGGCCGAGATCACGGGACGCAATTTCGTCGTCGACCCCAGGGTCAAGGGCACGGTCAACATCATCTCTGCGCGCCCCGTGCCGCGGAGCCTCGTTTACCCGACGCTCCTTTCCGCGCTGCGTCTGCAGGGGTTCGCGGCCGTCGAAAGCGAGGGCGTCGTGAAGATCGTCCCGGAGGCCGATGCGAAGCAGCAGGGCGGCGCCGTCGCCACCGGACCGGTCACGGCCGGCGGCGATCGGCTGGTCACGCAGGTCGTCACGCTGCGCTATGAATCGGCCGCGCAACTGGTCAACGTGCTGCGCCCGCTGATCACGCCGAACAACACGATCACGGCGTACCCGAACGCGAACGCGCTCGTCATCACCGACTACGCCGACAACCTGAAGCGCATCGATCGCATCATCGCCTCGCTCGATCAGCCGCCCGGCAGCGAGCCCATCGTCGTGCCGCTGCGCTACGCATCCGCGCTCGACGTCGTCACGCTGCTGAACCGGTTGATTGCCGAGGTTCCTCCGGGTGCGGCGCCCGGCACCGGCACCGACGTCCAGCAGCGCGTCATCGTCATCGCCGACCCGCGCTCGAACAGCATCCTCGTGCGTGCCGACAACCCCGGGCGGGTGGCGCGCGTCCGCCAGCTGATCGAGCAGCTCGACACGCCGGGGCGGCCCGGCGGCAACATGTTCATCGTCTACCTGAAGAACGCCGAGGCGGCGCACGTCGCGCAGACGCTGCGCGCGATGCTGACCGGCGGCGAAGGCGCGGCGCCGTCGCCGCCGGGGTTCTCGTCTGCGGCCACGGTTACGGCGTCGATGAGCGCGGCGGCGACGCCGGTCCCCACCACCGCGCCCGGCGCTCCAGCGGCCCCGGTCGCCACTGCCGCGGGCGCGCAGTCGTTCGCGGCGAACGGCGTGACGATCACCGCCGACACCGCGAACAATGCGCTCGTCATCATGGCGCCCGAACCCGTCTACAACAACCTGCGCGCGATCATCGAAAAGCTCGACGTGCGCCGCGCGCAGGTGTTCGTCGAAGCGCTGATCTGCGAAGTCTCGGCCGACAAGGCGGCCGAGTTCGGCATCCAGTGGCAGGCGCTGTCCGGCTATAACACCACGCAGGCGCGCGTCATCGGCGGCACCAACTTCACGCCGCGCGGCAGCGGCAGCAACATCATCGATATCGCGGTCAACCCCGGCAACGCCGCCCAAGGTCTCAACCTCGGCGTGATGAAGGGCACGATCTACATTCCCGGGCTCGGCACGATCACCAACCTCGCGTTTCTCGCCCGCGCGCTCGAAACCGAGGTCAACGCGAACATCCTGTCGACGCCGACGCTGCTGACCCTCGACAACGAGGAAGCGCGAATCCTGGTCGGCCAGAACATTCCGCTCCTCACCGGCAGCTATGCGACGACGGGCAACACCAGCACGGTCACGCCGTTCCAGACGTTCGAGCGCAAGGACATCGGACTCCTGCTGCGCGTGAAGCCGCAGATCACCGAAGGCGGCACCGTCCGACTCGTCGTCTACCAGGAGGTCTCGCGCATCGATGCCGCATTGTCGACGTCTACCAGCATCGTGCTGTCGAAGCGCGTGCTCGAATCCTCGGTCGTGATCGACGACAGCCAGATCGTGGTGCTCGGCGGACTGATCGACGATCAGCTCACCGACGGCAGCGACAGCGTGCCGTTGCTGGGCCAGATCCCGCTCGCCGGTGCGCTGTTCCGCTACGACGCACGGCATCGCGTGAAGACCAACCTGCTGGTGTTCCTCAAGCCGACGGTGGTGCGCACGACCGCGGACGGCCGCGCCCTTACGTCGGAGCGCTACGATTTCCTGATGGGTGAGCAGCAGCGCTCCACCCCACCCGAGCGCCTCTTCTGGCGGGATTCCACGCAGCCGCAGCTGCCGCCGGAAGGCGTGATGCCGGGCACGCCGGCGTCGGTGCCGCCACCGCCCCCGGCGCCGTCGCCATCGAGCGGCGGATTCTGGGGCGCGCCGGAACCTGCCATGCCCGCCCCCCCGGGTGCCAAGCCCTGAGCCACCCGCGTCGATGGCCGCCAACCCCGCCGCCGCGCCCCGCGGAGCCTACGCGCAGCGCATCAGCTATGCGTTTGCCAAGGCGCAAGGGGTGCTGGTCCTGGGCGAGGAGGGCGACGCCGTCGTCGTCCTGACCCGGCCCGACGCGACCGGCGACGGCATCGCCGAGCTCAAGCGCGTGCTGCAGCGGCCGCTTACGACCCGGGCCGTCGATGCCGAGCGCTTCGCGGCCGAGCTCGCCCGCGCGTACAACGTGGCGGGAGGCGGCGTCGCGGAGCTCTCGCACGATCTCTCGCGCGAAACGGACCTCGCGCGGCTGATGCAGGATCTGCCGCCGGCCGAGGACCTGCTCGACAGCGGCGCGCAGGCGCCGGTGATCCGGATGATCAACGCGCTCCTCCTGCAGGCGCTGCGCGAGCGCGCGTCCGATCTCCACTTCGAGCCCTACGAGGCGCGATCGGTCGTGCGCTTCCGCGTCGACGGCGTCCTTCACGACGTGATCGAGCCGCCGCGGGCGCTCCACGCCGCGCTCGTTTCGCGCCTGAAGATCATGGCGAGCCTCGACATCGCGGAAAAGCGGCTGCCACAAGACGGGCGCATCGCGTTGAAGCTCGGGGACAAGCAAGTCGACGTCCGCATCTCGACACTGCCGACCGGTCCCGGCGAGCGCGTCGTGCTGCGGCTTCTCGACAAGGACGCGGCGCAGCTCGATCTCGCGGCGCTGGGGATGGGGGCGAGCGTGCAGGATGCGGTCGATCGGCTGATCCGCGAACCGCACGGCATTGTGCTCGTCACCGGGCCGACGGGCTCCGGCAAGACCACGACGCTGTACGCGGCGCTCTCCCGGCTGCCGCGCGGCACGCTCAACATGATGACCGTCGAGGACCCGATCGAGTATGCGCTCGACGGCGTCGGGCAGACGCAGGTCAATCCGAAGATCGAGCTCGATTTCGCGCGTGCGCTCCGCGCGATCCTGCGCCAGGATCCGGACATCATCATGATCGGCGAGATCCGCGACCTCGAAACCGCGCAGATTGCCGTTCAGGCCTCGCTCACGGGACACCTCGTGTTGGCGACGTTGCATACGAACGACGCCGCGAGCGCGGTCACGCGGCTCTCCGACATGGGCGTCGAGCCCTATCTGCTGGCCTCGTCGCTGCTGGGCGTGCTCGCGCAACGGCTCGTACGCACGCTCTGCCCCGCGTGCCGCGCGACGGCGACGCCGACGGCCGGCGAAGCTCAGCTTCTCTCCGAGCTCGGATTGCCCGCGGCAACACGGCTCTCGGCGCCCGCCGGCTGCGAGCAATGCAACCGGACCGGCTATCGTGGGCGCACCGGCGTCTACGAACTCATCGTCATCGACGAAGCGATGCGGCGGCTGATCCATGATCGCGCGCCGGAGCATGCGCTGCGCGCCGCGGCCCTCGCCGGGGGCATGGTCCCGCTGCGGGGGGACGGCGCCCGCTGGCTCGGCGCCGGCACGACCTCGCTCGCCGAGCTCGTCCGGGTCACGCGCGAGGCGTGAACCGGCGCGGGCTGCCGATCCGATGCCCGAATTTCGCTACGAGGCGGTCGACGCGCGCGGCAAGCCGCGGCGCGGGATGATCGCGGCCGAATCGTCGCGGCAGGTGCGCGACCGGCTGCGTGGCGAAGGCCTGTTTCCGACGGCGATCGATGCGGCGAACAGCGCCGATGCGCTCGGCGCGATCGACCGCACCCGGCTCTCGCCGGCGTTGGTGTCGCTCACCACGCGCCTGCTTGCGACGCTGACGCGCTCCGGAATGCCGGTCGATCAGGCGCTGGCCGCCGTGGTCGAACAGGCCGACGATGCGCGCGCCGCGAAGATCTACACCGCCCTGCGCGCGCAGGTCGCGGCGGGCGAAACGCTTGCCGTTGCGCTCGCCCGCTGGCCGCGCACGTTTTCCGAGCTCTATCGCGGGCTCGCGGCCGTCGGCGCGGAGACGGGGCGCCTTCCCGACGTGCTCACCCGTCTCGCCGATTATCTCGAGGCGCGGCAGGTGCTGAAGCAGAAGTTCACGCTGGCATTGATCTATCCCGCGCTCGTCACGGTGATCGCGCTGGCGGTGATCGCGGTGCTGCTCGTCTACGTCGTCCCGCAGGTCGTCTCCGTCTATCAGCAGAGCCGGCAGACGCTGCCGTGGCTCACGCAGGCGCTGATCGCCGTCAGCGCGTTCTTCCGCGCGACCGGATGGTTCTGGGTTGCGGGGATCGCGGCGTTCGTCGGGGCGTTTGCCGTGGCCAACCGGCGCCTCGCCTTCCGCGTGTGGTGGCACGCTTCGCTGCTGCGGTTGCCCGTGGCGGGGCGTCTCGTCACCGCGGTGGACACCGCGCGCTTCGCGAGCACCCTTTCGATTCTCACGGGCAGCGGCGCACCGCTGCTGCGCGCGCTCGATGCGGCGCGCGACGTCGTTTGGGCACTGCCGCTCAAGCATGCGGCCGCCGCGGCGGCAGCGCTGGTCCGCGAGGGGGTCTCGCTCGCGCGGGCGCTGAAGGAGCAGCGGGTGTTCCCCCCGGTGCTGATCCATCTCGTCGCCAACGGCGAGGCGAGCGGACAGCTGGCGCCGATGCTCGCTCGCGCCGCCGACGAGCTGGAGCGCGAGGCCGAGCGGCGGCTCACCTGGTTCGCCGCGCTGATCCAGCCGGCGCTGATCGTCGCGATGGGCGCGATCGTCCTCGTGCTGGTGCTGGCGGTGATGCTGCCGATCGTCTCGATGAACCAGCTGATCCGCTAGCGACCCAGCCGATTGTGGCCGGGTCCGCGATTCGATGCATAATTGCGCCATGCGACCCTTCTTCCCGGAATCGAGTGCCCGCCTTGCACGCCGGCGGCTCCTTGCGCTCGCCATCGCGTTGTGGACGCCGTGGTCCGCGCTGGCGCTCACCGAGAGGCGTCCGTTGCCGGCCGATTTCGACCCGGCGCGCGATCCCGCGCAGGACCTCGAGACGGCGCTGCGGATCGCGAGAGCAGCGCGCCGCAACGTGCTGATCGAAGTCGGCGGCGACTTGTGCGCACCGTGCCGTGCGATGGACCGATTCTTCGTCACGAATTCCGACCTGCGGCAGCTTCGCGACGCGAACTTCGTCGTTCTCAAGGTGAACGTCTCGCAGGAGAACGCCAACGAAGCATTCCTCCGCCGCTTTCCGCCCGTGGACGGTTATCCGCACATTTTCGTCCTCGATGCCAGCGGGCGGCTCCTGCACTCGCAGAACACGGAGGCGCTCGAGGCGGGGAAGGACTACGACCCGGCGGCGATGCGCGCGTTTCTGGTGAAGTGGGCGCCGTAGAGTCAGAGACGACTTTCGGTTAGCCGTGCGGCCGCCGGGCGAAGCGGGGGGAAGTCTCCCGCCCTAGTTTTGCCGCTGTCGCGCGAGCGCCCAGGCCACGTGCTCGCGGACCAACGCCGACGGATCGTCGGCGCGCGCTTCGAGCGCGGCGACGATGACGGGGTCGTGGGAGGCGTTGCCGAGCGCCACCGCCAGGTTGCGCGACCACCGCTCGAAGCCGATCCGCCGGATCGCGCTTCCCGCCATCCGCGCGTCGAACTCGTCTCGCGTCCACGAGAACAGCGCGGCCAGGCTCGCGTCGTCGAGCCCCCCGCGGACGGTGAAGTCGGGTTCGGCCGAGCTTTGGGCATACCTGTTCCATGGGCAGACGAGTTGGCAATCGTCGCAGCCGTAGATGCGATTGCCGATGAGGGGACGCAGGACCTCGGGAATGCTGCCCGCATGCTCGATCGTCAGGTACGAGATGCAGCGCCGCGCGTCGAGCTCGTAGGGGGCGACGATCGCGCGCGTCGGACAGACGTCGAGACAGGCGGTGCAGCTGCCGCAATGCGCAGCCTGTGGGGGCGTCGGCGGCAGCGGGAGGTTCGTGTAGATCTCGCCCAGGAAAAACCACGAACCCGCTTCGCGCGTCAGCAGCAAGGTGTGCTTGCCGCGCCAGCCGATTCCGGCGCTCGCCGCGAGCGCCACTTCGAGCACCGGCGCGCTGTCGGTGAACACGCGGCAACCGACTTCGCCCGCCGCTTCGCGGATGCGATCGGCGAGCCGCTGCAGCTTCGTGCGCAGCACCTTGTGGTAGTCGCGACCGAGCGCGTAGCGGGCGATGAACGCCTTGGTCGGGTCGGCAAGCACTTCCTCACTCGATCGCGCGGCAGGCGGCAGATAGTTGATGCGGCCGGTGATCACCGAAACGGTGCCGGGCACGAGCGCGGCCGGACGCGCACGGGTCGCGCCGTGGCGTGCCATATAATCCATCGTTCCATGCCGGCCCGCGGCGAGCCAATCGAGTAGGCGGGCCTCCTCGTCCGCAAGCTCGATGCCGGCGATGCCGATCTGCTGAAAGCCGAGATCGCGTCCCCACTGCATGATGTCCGCGACCAGCGCGCTGCAGTCACGTTTCGCGCGCGCGGCCGGGCGCTGTTCGGTCATCGCAAAAGCCTACACCACGCCGGCCGCGCGAACGTAGGAGGACTGCATCGAAATGGCCACCGCGAGCCTTCAGCTGCCCGACGCTGCCGCGACCGAAGCGGCGGGAGCGCGCCTCGCGCCGGAATTGCGTGGAGGAATGGTGATCGCCGTGAACGGCGAGCTCGGCGCCGGGAAGACGACGCTGGTGCGCGGCTGTCTGCGCGCGCTGGGCTGGATGGGGCGGGTGAAAAGCCCGACGTACACGCTGGTTGAATATTATCCATTTTCGAGCTTATACTTTTATCACTTTGATTTTTATCGGTTCACCGATCCGAGCGAATGGGAAACAACAGGGCTCGCCGACTGCTTTCGCAACGACGCCGCCTGCGTGGTCGAATGGCCCGAACGCGTGGGCGCGCTGCTGCCCCAGCCCGATCTTTCCCTCACTCTCATCCATCCGGCGGAGCCGAATGCGGGCGGGCGCCGCTTGCTGCTCGAACCGCATACGGAAGCCGGTGAGCGATGTCTGACCGCCATGACCGGATCCGTCGGCGGCCGCTTCGCGTAGTCGCGATCTCGATTTCGCGCCGACGCGTCTTCCGCTGGCTTCTTCTTCCGGCCGCGCAACTCGTCGTCCCGTCGTCCGCGTGGGCAATCGCCGCCCGAATTGCGTCGACGCGGCTGTGGCCGGCGCAGGAATACACGCGCGTGATTCTCGAAGGTCCGGCGCCGATCCCGCATCAGCTGATCGTGCTGCACGATCCGCCGCGGGTGGTCCTCGATCTCGACGGCGTGGACCTGTCGCCCGAGCTGGCCGAGCTGCCCTCGCGCGTGACGCCGGCCGACCCCTACATCGCGGCGATCCGCTTCGGGCGGCAGGCCGGGGGTGTGTTGCGCGTCGTCTTCGACCTCAAGACGGAGACGCGGCCGCAGCTCTTCGCGCTGCCGCCGGTTGCCGAATTCGGGCATCGCGTCGTGCTCGACCTCTATCCGGTCACGCCGGCGGATCCGCTGATGGCGCTGCTCGACGGGAAAGGCGTCGTCACGGGCGTCGACGCCGGCCCGAACGACACCGCTCCGGGGCCTGACCCGGCAGCGAAGCCGCAACCGCGCCAGGCGGAGCGGCGCAGCATCACCGTCGCCGTGGATCCCGGTCATGGCGGCGAGGATCCGGGCGCGATCGGCCAGCGCGGCACTTACGAGAAGAACGTCGTGCTGGCGATCGCAAGAAAGCTGAAAGCCCGAATCGATGCCGAACCCGGGATGCGGGCGACCTTGATCCGCGACGACGACTATTTCGTCCCGCTCGCGATGCGCGTGAAGAAGGCGCAGGCGGTGCAGGCGGATCTTTTCGTGTCGATCCACGCCGACGCGTTCCGCGAGCGTTCGGCGCGCGGCTCGTCGGTATTCGCGCTCTCGGAGCACGGCGCCACCAGCGCCGCGGCGAAATGGCTCGCGCAGAAGGAAAACGCGGCCGACCTGATCGGCGGCGTCAATCTCGAAGCGCGCGATCCGGTGCTGGCGCGCACGCTCCTCGACCTGTCGCAGACCGCGCAGATCAGCGATAGCCTCAAGGTGGGCCGGCAAGTGCTGGACAGCATGGGAACGGTCAATCCGCTGCACAAGGCGGAAGTCGAGCAGGCCGGCTTCGCAGTGCTGAAAGCGCCCGACATCCCGTCGATCCTGGTCGAGACCGCGTTCATCTCGAACCCCGACGAGGAGCTGAAGCTCCGCAGCGACCGGCACCAGGCGCGGTTCGCCGCCTCGATCCACCAGGGCATCAAGCGCTACTTCGCGAGCGATCCGCCGCTCGCGCGGACGAAGAGCGGCAGCGCCTGAGATCCCGAGCGGCGGCCGGAACGAACGTCGGACGCCAGTCCCAGGCTCGCCGCCCGGGTATCGGGCTTGTTCTTTCTTGTCGCCGCGCCGTTCTTGAAATCGAGTGCGCGCTCGCCGTACGCAAGAGCGGGGAAGGAAGACGTGAGCAACGCCGGCGACCGGCGCGAAACGAGAACGGCGGGAAGGCGTGCCTTCAGGAGGGGACTCCCTTGGGCGCGGACGGCGCGCCCCCCTTGCCGCTCCATTTCATGCCGGCGGCAATGAGCACGAGCACCAGGACATAGAAAAGCATCTGCATGCCGGCCGGGCGGGCTTCGTAGCCGACGAGGCTGTGCAGGAGCGTGCCGATGATCGACGTCTGCGGCAGCAGTCCCGACGTGTCCCAGAGTGGCGTCGCGAGGCTCGGCAGAAGATCGGCCTGGATCAGGAACCGGGCGGCTTGCGACGCCATGCCCGCGGCAAGGAACAGCACGAGCACGCCGGTCGCGGTGAAGAACCAGCGGAGCGGAATCCGCAGCAGTCCGGCGTAGAGGAGATAGCCGACGGCGACGCCGGCGGCGATGCCGACGAGACCGCCCCCGAGCATCGGCAGCGAAGCGCCGCCTTCGGATGCGGCGATCCCGTACAGGAACAGCACGGCTTCGGAGCCCTCGCGCAGCACGGCGAGCCCAACCACGATCAGCAGCACCGAGCATTCGCGGCGGCCGTCGCGGATCTCGTTGCCCACGTGGCGGGCGCTCTTTGCCAACGCCGCGCCGTGCGAAGCCATCCACAGGTTGTGCCAGGCCAGCATGACGACTGCCAGCCCGAGCACCGATGCGTTGAAGAGCTCCTGGCCCGCGCCGCTCGCCATCGACGCGATGCGCTCCGTGCCGAGTGCCACGATTCCCGCCCCGGCGAGGCCGGCGACAATGCCCGCGGCGAGCCAGCGGCTGCGTCCGGGCACGGCGCGCGTCGCCGCGGCGACGATGCCGATCAGGAGCGCGGCCTCGAGCACTTCGCGAAAGACGATGATCGCAGTGGCGAACATGGCGACTGGCAGGGGTTACTTGGCGACGATCGTGCCCTTGGCGGTCTTTTCGTGGTATTCGCCGACGAACGCGTAACTTCCCGGCTTGAGGGGCCCGATGAAGATCGTCGCCGTCGATTTGCCCGCGATGATTTTTTCGCGATTGAGCGAGTGGCTTTCGAATTCTTCCGGCGTGGGGTCGCGGTTCTCGACGCTGAGCTTGATCTTCCTCCCCGCGGGGACGACGAGCTCGGCGGGTTCGAACGTGTGGTTCTCGATCGTGAGCTTGAATTGGTCCTCGTCGGCGGCGCGCGCGGGCGCGGCGAGCAGGAGGCCAACGAGGGCAGGCACGAGCAGGTGTGAGGTCACGGGTCTATCCGCACAAGTGGGTCGGCGAGTACGAATGATAATGATTCGCATTTGTGTTTGCAAGCACTTTTTCACGCCGCCTTGGAGCGACCCGGGGACGGCGGCGTCCGATCGGAAGGATCACGGACGGCTCGGGGGCTGCGTGCCCGCGGGGCGCACCGGCGGTCGCGGGCCTCCCCGGGGAGCCGGCTATCCGCGGCGGGCGGAGCAAGGGCTGGCGCCGGGCCTACGGCACCGTCAGCCGTGCCGGGTCGAAGGCGAGTGCCTGCGCCCGCAGCGCGTCGAGGAGGGCGTCGACGTTGTCGGCCCGCATCCGATGCCGGTCGTGGCACGCGGCGTCGATCAGCCAGTCGTCGATCGATGGCGCGAAGTGGTAGAGGTCGGTGTAGAGGTCGAGGTCGTGGGTGACGCTCGCAACCGCCTGCAGATCGATGACGTGGACGTTCGGAAGCTCGCGCGTCACGTCGAACACGTAGCGCTTGAACGCGAGCGTCACGTCGAGCTGACGGCGCTGGACGTAATCGCCCCAGACGATGATCGAATAGGGTGGCCAGACCAGATCGAACTCGGTTTGCGGATGGGTTGCGAGGAGGGGGAGGATGTTGCGCGCGAAGCTCACGCGCATCGCTTCGATCTCGAGCGCTGGTTGCGGGAACTGCGCATTGAGATCGCGCGGATCGAGATGGCGCAGCACCTCCGTCCGCCCGAAACGCTTCTGGTCGGCCCACCACCACGGAGCCATCGCATCGGTGCGGAACCGCTCGGAGGTGTCGCCCGTCACGATCCGCCACGACTTGACGAGCACGCCCCACGATAGCAGATACGGGAAGTCGTTGAATGGATTGCGGTCGTACAGGTAGGTCGGCAGGGGCCCCGCGAGCGGGTGTCGCGCGTCGGGCGCGCCGCCGAAGGCGGTGAAATCGAGCACCACGATCGCGCGCTTCAATGGCCGTGCGACGAGTGCCGTGCGCAGGATCAGTGCCTGTTCGTAGCCGGTCAACGCGGGCATCGCGACGTTGAGACCCACGCCGCCGCAGCTCGCGCCAATCGTGTCGTTGCGCGTGTTCTCGACGATCGACGAGCCGGTGAGCAGCGTGTCGTAGCGCGCGTTCTTCGCGAGGCCCGGCGTGATGTAGCGATGCAGCGACGCGTAATACCGCGGCGGATAGCGCGTGGCGATGCGCAACTGCTGGAACGGGTCGACGTAGGCGTTGAATGCGCCGACGGCGACGAGAATCGCGATGGCGACCCCGAGCGCCCGCGCGAACCAGCGGCGCGCGGCGCGCGGATGCGATCCCGCTGGCGGAGTCGGCTCGACCGCCACGTCAGAAGTTGAAGTAGAGGAAAGGGGTCACGCGCGCGAGTTGCAGCACGCACAGCGGCAGCGCGAGCGCGGTGAGTGCGCCGTTGACGAGCGTCGGCTGGAAGCGCAGCACCAGCACGTTCGAATTGGCCCGCAGCCAGACCACGACGAGCCCGACTGCTGCGGGGACGAGCGTCCACGACGGCGGGAGGCTCAGGATGCCGGCGAGCGTCCTCTCGACGCCGTCGAGCCACGCGAGCGCCTGCGCGGCAGGGACGGCGCCGATCCCGGCCATCGCGCGGAGCATCGAGACCGCGTCGTCGGCGGACGTGGCGCGGAAGAAGACCCACGACACGGTCACGAACAGAAAGGTCAGCGCCCACGCCAGCGGACCCGGGAGGCGCAGGCCGCCCCGCTGCCAGCGACGGCAGACGATCATCGCGAGGCCGTGGAGGAGGCCCCAGATCACGAATGTCCACGCCGCGCCGTGCCAGAGGCCGCCCAGCAGGAACGTCGCAAGCACGTTCGTCGCGGTCCTCCATTCGCCGTGGCGGTTGCCGCCGAGCGGTATGTACAGGTATTCGCGCAGGAAGCGGGAAAGCGTGATGTGCCAGCGGTGCCAGAACTCGCGAATGTCGGTCGCGCGATACGGCGAATTGAAATTGATCGGCATCCGGATGTTGAACATGCGCGCCGCCCCCAGCGCCATGTCGGTATAGCCCGAGAAATCAAAATAGATCTGCATCGTGTAGGCAAGCACCGCGATCCAGGCGGCAGGCGCCGACAAGGCGGCCGGTGCGGCGAAGCCCGCGTCGGCGATCGGGGCGAAAGTGTCGGCGAGCAGCACTTTTTTCATGAGCCCGATCGTCAGCAGGAACAGGCCCGATGCAAGATTTGTCGCCTGCGGCCGCTTGTTCGTCTTTTCTGCGAACTGCGGCATCATTTCGCTGTGATGGAGGATCGGACCGGCAAGCAGGTGCGGAAAGAACGTGACGAAGAGCGCGTAATTGACGAGCGCCGGCTCGCGCGCCTTCCGGCGATGGACGTCGACCAGATAGGCGATCTGCGTGAACGTGAAAAAGCTGATGCCGAGCGGCAAGGCGAGATGCAGGAGGTGCGGCGCATCGCCGGTGAGGCGGGCGGCGTTGGCGAGAAAGAAGTCGGCATACTTGAAGACGCCGAGGACGGCGAGATTCACGGCGATGCCGATCGCCAGAAGCAGGCGCCCCGCCCCTCGCTGCAGCGCAAGCGCGATCCCGAAATTGAAGCCGATGCTGCCCAGAATCAGCGGCAGATGGCGAGGATTCCACCAGCCGTAGAAGACGAGCGAGGCAACGGTGAGCCACGCCTGAGCGGCGAGCGGGCGGCGCCCCAGCGCGAAAAAAGCGACGAGCGCCGCGGGCAGGAACCAGAGCAGGTAATCGTAGCTGTTGAAGAGCATCGCGGCCGGGCGCCTCCCCGGATCGACGTGGCCGCCGGGGGTCGCGCGCGGCGCCTATGGTAACCCGCGAAGCGCAAAGTTCCCGCGCCGGCAGGCGCGCACCGATGATGCGGCGGCCCGACGTGGAATCGTCGCCGGCCTGCTAGAATCGGCAACGGTGATTCGCTTTATCGTCCTCTTCGTCGTGCTGCAGGCCGCGCTGTTCGGCGTGGAACTGACGCCGTGGGCGCAGCAGTACTTCGTAGTCCCCTGGACCAATGCGCTGGCATCGTTCAGCGCGTGGTTCGTCACGCTGTTCGACGCCAACGTAATTGCCACCGGCAAGGTCCTGCGCAGCACCACCAACGGCTTTTCCGTGGCGATCGAGGCCGGCTGCAACGGCGTGGAGGCGACGATCGTGCTGATCGCCGCGATCCTCGCCTTTCCCGCGCCCTGGAAGCGGCGCCTCCTCGGACTCGCTGCGGGTGTCGTCGCGGTCCAGGGCCTCAACGTGATCCGCGTAGTCAGCCTCTTCTACCTCGGGCAGTGGAACCTCGATGTGTTCGAGTGGGCGCACCTCTACGTCTGGCAGGCGCTGATCATGCTCGACGTGCTTATCGTGTGGCTGATCTGGGTGCGGACGCTGCCGCACGGCGCGCCGGTGGTCGCGGGGTAGGCGCAGTGAGGAGCCCGCTCGCGCGCTTCGTCGTCAAGGTGCTCGCGTGGCTTCCCCTGGCGTTCGTCGTCTGGTATTTCGGCGCGCCGCTGCTGCTCTGGCCGGTCGGGCTCCTGCTCGAAGCCGTCACCCGCGTGGGATTCCATGACCTCGTGACCGGCGTCGAGCAGAACGCCGCGCTGTTCACGTTCGCAACGTCGCTGCAACCCGGCGTCGCCACCGCGGCGTCGGCGCATATCACCGTCGATGTCGACGGGCTCCTCTACGCGTTTGGAATGCCGCTCTTCGCGGCGCTGGTGCTCGCGGCGCGCGAGCCGCGCTGGCCGCGCACGCTCGCGATCGGTTACGCCGTGCTCGTTCCGGCTGTCGCGTGGGGTGTCCTGGCCGATTTCCTGAAGAACGTCGCGATCACGTCGGGACCGCTCGTTTCGTCGCAGACGGGGTTCAACGCGTGGGAGCGCGAGACGATCGCATTCGCGTTCCAGTTCGGCTCGCTGATCCTTCCGACCGTCGTCCCGGCGATCACCTGGGTCATCACCCATCGGGTGTTTCTGGAGCGTCTGCGCGGCGAATGGGGGCGGCCGAACCCGGTCCGCTGATCGCCGGCGGCGCGCGCGCCAACGACCGCCGAAGTCGGCGCTCGCCAATGCTGGGCCGCGGCGGTGCCGGCGCCAGGCGTGGTCGTATACTCGCACCATCCGGATCGAACGTCGAAGAGAGGAATCCGATGTCCGAGCAGCTGCTGCAAGCCATCCAAGTGGCCGACCCCGCGCAGGTGCGAAAGCTCCTCGCCGAAGGTGCCGACGCGAATGCCCGCAACGCCGACGGCGCCACCGCGCTGATGCTGGCGGCTCACGCGGGGCATCTCGACATCGTTCGGGCGTTGATCGACGCCGGCGCCGATGTCCACGCCACCGACGAGTTGGGCTGGGCGCCGTTGATGAAGGCGGTGTACAACGCCGAGCAGGACCGCGGATTCGCCGACGTCGTGCAGGTCCTGATCGAGGCCGGTGCCGACGTCGAGGCCCGCATCACCTACGGCATTCGTCCGCTGATGCTCGCGGCCGGCTACGGCGAAACGGCGGTGGTCGAGACGCTGTTGCGAGCGGGCGCCGACGTACTCGCGCGAAACGACGGCGGCCTGACGGCGCTGATGATGGTGAAGGAAAAGTTCTACGTCGACGTGATCAATCTTCTGCACGAGGCCGAGCGCGATGCCGGCGTCGGCGAGGGGAACTGCGCGACCAAGAACGCCCCCGGCTCCAACGTCGTCACCTTCCTCAAGCCGGTGGCGCGCGAAGCCGGAAAGGCCTGAATCACGAAACGCGGATTCGCGATTCCGGCGCTTTCCGTCTTCCTCCGCGGCGGGGATGTCCCGCCTCACACCACGGCACTGACCGTGTGACCCGCCCCCTCCAGCGCGGCGATCGCCGTATTGCGCTGGGCAGCCGGAATCAGCACGTAGTCGGTGTCGAAGGTCGCGAGCGCGAAGATAGAGACGTGCGCGGTCGCGAGCGGGCCGGTGACGCTCGCGAGAATTCCGGTTTGATCGAGCGGCAACGGGCCCTCGAAACGCAGCGCGCGCCAGCCGCGACTCGCGGCGACATCTCCCGGCACGTTGGCTTCCGGGCACACCACCGAGAGCTCGTGGGGCGTCCGCGTGATCGACCAGTAGGCCGAGGTCATCGCCCACGCGGGCAGCGCCGCGTCGGGCGCGAGGCGGCAGATCGCCACCGGTTCGGACATCAGCACCAGGCGGTGCCGGCCGCTCATCCTCGGCATCATCGCGGACTCGCCGCCTTGCGCTCGCGCTCGCGTTCGCGCAAGACGCGGCGTTGGACCTTGCCGGTGGTCGTCATCGGCAGCGCGTCGATGAACTCGATCTCCTTCGGGTACTCGTACGGCGCGAGAAACTTGCGCACGTGCGCGCGGATGTCTTCCTCGAGCGCCGCGGACGGCGTCTCGCCGGCTGCGAGCACGATGAACGCCTTCACCACGTTGCCGCGCGTTTCGTCGGGCGACGGCACGACGGCAGCGTTGGCGACGGCAGGATGCCGGACGAGGCAATTCTCGATCTCGGAGGGTCCGATCCGATAGCCGGCCGCCTTGAACATGTCGTCGGCGCGGCCCTGATACCAGAGATAGCCGTCGGCGTCGCGGCGGGCGAGATCGCCCGTGCGGCACCAGTCGCCGGAGAATTTCTTCGCGGTGCCTTCGGGGTTCCCGAAATAGCCGAGAAAGAAGACGGGGTCGGGGGTGCCGTCGGGCGCGATCCGGTTCACGGCGATTTCGCCGACTTCGCCGTCCGGCACTTCGTATCCGCCGTCGTCGAGCGCGGCGATCCGGTGGCCGGGATAGGGTCGGCCCATCGAGCCGGGCTTGGCCGGCCACAGCCCCTGCGAGTTGCCGACGATGTAGTTCATCTCGGTCTGGCCGAACATCTCGTTGATGGTAACTCCGAGCGCCTCGCGGGCCCACTCGAAGACCGTCGTGCCGACCGCCTCGCCCGCGCTCATGATCGTGCGCAGGCTGATATCGAAACGTTCGCGCGGGCGCGGGTACGCCTTCATCATCATCTTGAGCGCGGTCGGGAAGAGGAACGTGTTGCGGATTCCATATTTCTCGATCAGCCTGAAGGCCCGTTCGGGGTCGAACCGTCCCCGATAGCCGACGATCGGCTGACCGAAGTACAGCGCCGGCAGCAGCGCGTCCATGAGCCCGCCCGTCCATGCCCAATCCGCGGGCGACCAGAAGAGGTCCCCTTCCCGAGGATAGCCGTCGTGCGAATGGGTGAACCCGGGCAGGTTGCCGACGAGGCACTGCTGCGGCATCAGCGCGCCCTTCGGGGGGCCCGTCGTCCCGCTCGTGTAGACCAGGAGCGCCGGGTCCGTCGCGGCGGTGGCGACCGGCGCGAACCGCGACGACGCTTTCGCAAGCGCCGCCTCGTAGGGCGTGATCCAGGCCTCGGCTGCACCGGCCACGCCGATCACGTGCGCGACCCCGTGGCAGCGCCCGCGGATCGGCGAAAGGCTCGGCAGCGACTGTGGATCCACGAACGCTACCTTGGCGCCGGAGTGGTCGAGCCGGTATTCCAACGCCTCGGGACCGAACAGGAACGACAGCGGCACGCTGACCGCGCCGAGCTGATAGACGGCGATGTGCGCGACGACGGTCTCGGGCCGCTGGGGCAGGATCAGCGCGACCCGGTCGCCGCGCGCGACACCCATCGCGGCAAGCGCATTGGACAGCCGATTCGCCTGTTGTTGCAGGTCCCAGAACGTGCAGGCGGCGCTCGCCCCGCTTTCGTCTTCCCAATACAGGGCAAAGCGGGCCCGATCGGACGCCCAGCGGCCGCAGCAGGCATGCGCGATATTGAATCGGGGGGGGACCTCCCAGCGGTGCGCGCGATGAATCGCGTCGTAACGATCGACGGACATGCCCGAGTTTTTTAGCGTCCGGCCGTCGCGCTTCCGATGGGCAGGCCGGGAAGCTGCTGCGGCTCGACCGCGGTCCAGACCCACTCCGGCTGCTGCTCGAGCAGCCGACCGAGCCGGATCGCGTTCGACGAGCGCGAGGTCTGCACTTTGAACCGTTTGGTCGGCTGGTACTCGGCCGCGGGCACGATCAGCGACTGTACGACCGGGTCGTTCTCGCGCTTGCGCAACGAGAGGAAGAGACCTCCGAAGCTGCGCCCATTGACGGTCGTCGCTTCGCCGTCCACCGAGTAGTCGGCGTCGACCGACTTGCGCTGCTCGATCAGCTCGATGCCGACCAGCGTGTTCGCGATCACTTGCAGCCCGATCTCCGCGCGGTCGGTCGTGAGCCGCCTCATCCGCCGCACGACCCCCAGTGCCCACATCCGCTGGCCCTGGGGGCGGATCGCGGCCAGCGTGCCGAGCGTGACCGCGTTGGCGACGCTCATCGGCGCGAGCAGGCGAAAGCCCGTCTGGCTCACGTCCTTGACTTCCCAGGGGCCGCCGGGCGCCGCAAACGTCGCGAGCCGGCGCTGCGCCTGTTCGGCGCGACGGTCGGCTTCGTTGCGCGCGCGGCCGAACACCGCGAGCTCCATCGTGCCTCCGAAGCTGGTGCCGGTGTCGGGCGCCGGTCTCGGCGAGAGCTCCTCTTCGCGCAGGTAGCCTGCGATATTGGCGAAGCCGACGATGGCATCGACGGTCCCGACTGCCGACATGCGTTCGCCGCGACGAGCGAACGGCTTGAATTCCGGATCGACCTGCGAGGCGAGCTTGGTCACCAGCGCCAATTGCTCGCTGCGGCGGCCGGTCTTTTCCGACAGCGGCTGGCCCTTGATCTTCTGCTCGAGCACCGCGACGTTCTGCATCAGCAGCGCGTGCAGCGGCCGCGTGTCGAGAAACAGCACCCGCCCTTCGAGCGGCGACGGCGTACGGCGGCGCAGGCCGGTGCGGCTGCCGAGGTCGACGTAGAACGACGCTGCCGACGACGGCTCGAGGGTGAGCCGCAGCGGCTGGCACCATTCGTCAAGCTCCGAGGTTACCCACTCGAGATGCTTCGCCGTCATGTTGCCGGCGTTGACAAGGTGCAGTACCAGTGCGACCAGATACTCGTGCTCGATCGTCGTGGTGCCGCCTGCCGCGTCGACGACGAGCGGGACGCGCTCGATCTGCCGGGAGCAGGCGAGCGTGAACAGCGTGTGCAGCTCCGCCCACTTGGCCGGGATCCATTGCTCGTAACGGAAGAGACGGACCTTGGCGTCGAGACCGAGATGCATGATTTCGCGCGCCAGGAGCTCGGGCAAAAGCCCCTGCCACTTGTTGCTCTGCGCGTGGTTGGAGATCTCGCGCGCAAACGCCGCATAGCACATGAGGAAGCCCTGCGTGAGGTCGAACAGCGCCTGCCAGAGCTGGCTCTCGATCCGCGACGACCGGCTCGCGTGCTCGATGTATTGCTCAGTCAGCGTCTTGCGCAGGCCCCTCGTGCGGGCATCGACGTGGAATACCGCCTCGAGACCGGAGGGGGTGCGTCGCGCGTCGCGTTCGGACAGACGGGAGAGCTCCGCGAGGACCTCGTGCTGCAGCGCGAGGGGGTCGTTCTCGGGAAACGACGCGAGCCACCGCTCGGCCGCTTTGGCATCGGCGAGCAGATCCTTGGTGCTTTTTCCGAGTCCGAACATCGAGGCGCTTCCCGAAAAGGCTGTCCGCAAGTCGTCCGCAAGAAGCGCGCCCGCGCGCCGGGTCGTTTCCAGGCCGGTGGATTCTCGGCGTCTCGCCTCCGTCGACGAACGGCGTGCGCCTCTAGAAAAGCGTTCGGCATTTCCGCCATTTCACGGCCAGGGTGCCAAGCGTTGGATGATGGCCCAAAGCGGCAACGTGGGCAACAGCGGTCTACCAACTGGCACGCATCGTGCGTGGTACGGGACGTGCTGCACAGGATGCGCGTCCTTGGGTCGGCGCGTCATGCGAGATGAATCTCCTTGCGGCGCGATCGGCGCTAGATGGAGTTTCGGCTATATACTTGTGCAGCACAGCTTGCACGCCGAATGTGACGAAAAACGATAGGGAACGACGACGATGGGCATCCTGATCAAGGCGCCGACACGGCGGCGAGAATCGCCGGTCGACATGACCGAGCCGCACGAGCCCCCGACCGATACGCGCGGCGCCGCCCATATCCGCGAAGTCGTGCGGATCACGGGACTGCGACGCGAGCAACTCTACATGTGGCAACGTCGCTACGGGTTCCCCGCGCCGCTGCGCGATGGGTTCGGCGATCGCGTGTATCCGGCCGATCAGGTTGCCCGCCTGAAGCTCATCAAGCAGCTGCTGTCGGAGGGCTGGCGCGCGGGCGCCGTGGTGCCGCTCGCCGAATCGGCGCTCCAGTCGATGCTCGGCTTGACGATCGAGGCGCCGACCCCACTGCCCGACGAGATCGACAGCGCGGTCAGGCTGCTCGGTCAGCATCGGATCGGGGAACTCCAGAACCACCTGTCGAAATTGCTGGTCGGACAGGGGTTGCGGAAGTTCCTGGAGACCACGCTGATCCCGTTGAACGAGGCGGTGCATGAGCGCGTCGTCCGCGGCGACATGCAGAATTTCCAGGAGCTGCGCTTTGCCGATCTTGCGCAGCGGCTGCTGCGCGACGTGACGCGACTGGTGCGTCCGACGCGCGACGCGCGGCAGATCCTGCTTGCGACGCCGCCCAATGATCCCAACCAGTTGGGCCTCGCGATTCTCGAGCTCCTGCTGTTCACCGAAGGCGTCAATTGCCTCACGCTCGGCGCCGGCGTGCCCGCGCAGGAGATCGCCGGCGCGGCCGAAGCCTACAAGGCTGCGCTGGTCGTGCTGCTGTTCGACCGCGGGATCTCGGGAAAGATCGCCGGGCAGGAGATCCGGTCGCTGCGCGGCGAATTGCCCGCTGCGATGCCGCTCATCGTCAGCGGCCGCGCGGTGAATCTCCTCGCCAAGCCGATCGCCGACGTGCGCACGGCTGCCGACTTCAGCTCGATCATGCAAACGATGCGCGAGTTGGGCGTGCTGCCGCAGACGCCGGTGACGATGCTGGGACTCATGCCCGACGCCGCGACGCGCGCGTAGGCCCGCGATGCCTTGGGTAAGACGGGGCCCGGGCGCTACAATGCGCGCATGGCCCTGGCGCGCGATTCCGGCGGTCCTCTTTCCCTCGGTGGGCATGTCCCCCGCTGGCTGTGGCATGCGATCGGACTCGCGCTCGCGGCCCTTCTCGGCTACGCGATCTGGCGAGGCTATCAGAACCCCGATTTCCTGCTCGACCTGAGCGCATTGCGGCTCTGCTGACCGGGGCCGCCCGTGACGGCGTTCGCGCGGGCCGGTTCACGGTTCGCCGAGAAAATCCTCGAGCTTGCGGCGCTGCCGTTTGGTCGGCCGGCCGGAAAATCGCGGTTGTGCCGCGTCGGCGGCGCGCTGGCGCAGCGCCTCCATTTCGCGTGTCTCGACGCTCGCCACTGTTTCGCGATAGAGCTTTGCCGCGTCCGTCGCACCGCCGCGGCGATCGCAGAGCGCGGTGACGACGACCTCCCACGCGATGCGTTGCTTGCGGATCGCAACGGCATCGCCGACGCGAACGCTGTGCGCGGGCTTGACGCGCTCGCCGGCGTGTCGCACCCGGCCCGCGTCGATCGCCTGGGCGGCGAGGCTTCGCGTGCGGTAGAACCGGGCCGCCCACAGCCACTTGTCCAAGCGGATGTGACCGGCGTCCCCCGCGACCGCGTCGGGCGTCAGGCGGTCAGCTTTTCTCCGCATCGCCGAAGCCTTGTGCGTACCCGCGCATCCAGGCGGCGGTCGCCCCCGCCTCGGGGTACCCCTCGGCATCGAGCGCCTGCACGACCCGCGCGCGGTCTTCCGGACTCCGGTTCTGCGAGAGCTTGAACTTGGCGTCGATGCGCCTGATCTTCATCCGGAAGCCGACGATCGCGCTGACGAGCACGTCGAGGCGCTCGCGCTCGAGGCCTGGCCGCCACGGCGTGCCGCGGCCCGATTCGAAGCGCTGGATCATCGCGTCGAGGATTGCGCGCGTTTCGGCGGGCTCGCGGGCAAGCTCGAGCGTGCCGTGCGCATGGACGACCGCATAATTCCAGGTCGGCACCGCCGTGGCGGGCTCGACGTACCACGATGGCGACACGTAGGCGTGCGGGCCATGGAAGATCGCAATCGATTCAGCCGGCGTCGCCCCGCTCGCGTGCGGATTTGCGCGCGCGAAATGGCCCAGCAGCGTGCCATGGGGCTCGCAGTCGGCGACATGGACGAGCGGCAGGTGCGTGACCCACGGTTCGGGGATGACCGGCGTTACGAGCGTCGCGAACGAATGGTCGTGCAGCAGGCGCGCGATCGCAACCCGGTTGGCTGCGGCGAAATGCGCCGGAATGTAAAGGCTCACAGCCGGGGCGTCATACCGTTCAGTGCCGGATCGGGTCCGGCGGGGCGGGGCCGCGCGCGGCCGCGGCGAGCGGGCCCTCGGTGAACAGCGCCCGCGCCTCGTCGGCGACGAACGTGTAGCCGCGATTGCAGAATTCGCAGGTCACGCCGACCAGTCCCTGCTCGGCGAGAATGCTTTCGACCTCGGTGCGTCCGATCAGCCGCAGCGCGTTGGCGACGCGCTCGGGCGAGCAGCTGCACGCGAAACGGGCCGGCCGGGGCCGGAAGAGCCGGAGATCGTCGGCGGGGAACGCGCCGCGGAGCAGCGCCTCGGCGCTCTTCGGCAAACTGATGTCGCTCGGCGCCAGGACGTCGAGACGCGCGGCCGCGATTGCCCACGTGGCATCGTCGTCGGCTGTCGCGCCGGGGAGCCGCTGCAGCAGCAGGCCGCGCACGCGATTTTCCTCCGCCGCGAGCACCATCCGGCTATGGATCTGCTCCGAAGTCGTCAGGTAATGCTCGACCAGCGCAGCGATCGAAGTCGCCGCCAGCGAAACGATGCCCTGATAGAGCGGACCGCCGTCCTTCGGGTCGAGCGTGATCGCGAGCCGGCCGTGCTCCGGCCCGCCCGCGAGCTCGGCCAGCGACGCATCGGCGGGCAGCGTGTCGGCCGCTTCGCTCCACTGCGCCGTCGCCCGCAACGTGAGCGCCGCGTCGCATTCGACGACCAGCAGCCGCACCGGACCGTTACCCTGGAGCTGGACGATCAGCGCACCCTTGAACTTGAGCGTCGATGCAAGCAGCGTGGCCGCGGCGAGAAGCTCGGCCATCGCGCGCTTCAGCGCCGGCGGATAGGGATGGCAGCCGAGAATGTCGCGGCACGCGTCGTCGAGGCTCACTACCGCGCCGCGCAGCGCGGAGCGCTCGAACACGAACCGCGCGAGAGCGTCCGAAAGCTTGTCGCGGGTGGCCACGCGCCGACTCCCTCAGGGCTTCGCCGTCACGGTGTAGAGCGTGAGCGGCAAGCCCGAGTTCTTGTCGAAGGTCGCCCCTGCCTCGACCCCGGCGCGGGCGATCGCCGCCGCGGTCCTGAGCCGCGGGTAATGCGCATACATCGCACCCAGCGCGAACTCCCGCCCCGAGCCGACCGCCCAGTATTGCGTGTACTCGAACACCTCGCGCATCGAGTACACACCGAAGATGCCGTGCTCGTTCGCGACAAGCGCCGTCACCTGCGTCGATTCGTAGGGATCGTCCTCCTCTTCCTTCGGGTTGAGGAAGTGCTGCTCCTTCAGAATCGGGTGGAGCTTGCGGAACGTCTCGAAGATCGCGCCCTTGGTCGAGAAGTCTAGGTCGTGCTTCGCGAGCAGGCTCTCGAACACGAGCTGGTGCGCGGCGCTGCCGCAGAGCCCGATGTAGCTGCCCTTGTAACGGACGATTTTGTCGGGAGCCCGGTCGAACTGAGCGGACAGCCGCGTGTCGCCGAACGTGGTGAGCGAATCGGCCGCGATGGCGATTTCGTCGTTCTTGCGAACGGCAACGAGCGTGGTCATGGGTGGCGGTTCCGTCCGGGTCCGCTGGCGATGGCGCGAGTTGCGGCCAGGAAGCGGCGGGGAACCGTAAATTATACCCCGCGCACGCTTCCGCCCCAGGGTGCCGGTGCCGGAAGCATCGGCACCGGCGGCAGGCGCGCCGGGTTCCATGACCGAATCGCCCACTGCCAGAATTCTGCGACCGAGGCCGGCAACGCGGAACCCGTGGGCAGCGGCTGCGCGAGAAAGCACCAGGCGGCGAGAAGCGCCGGCAACGGGTCGCGCGCGAGGGGCGCGGCATGCGTCTGCTTCGACAGCTTTTCGCCCTCGGCGTTGAGCGCGATCGGTACGTGCAGGTACGACGGCGTCGGGTATTCGAGCCGCCGCTGGAGGAATATCTGCCGCGCCGTGGACGCGAGCAGATCCGCGCCGCGGACCACGTCCGTGACGCCCTGGAGTGCATCGTCGACCACGACGGCGAGCTGATAGGCGAAGAGCCGGTCCGCGCGGCGCACGACGAAATCGCCGACATCGCGGGCGAGCTGCTGCGCCTGCGCGCCGTGCAGCCGATCGCGCCATTCGATTCGCGCATCTCCCACGCGCACGCGCCACGCCCGGTGCGCGCGTGCCGCGCGCTCGCCGGGAACGCCTTCGCGGCAGGTGCCCGGATACACGCGCTCGCCACCGGCACCGAGCGCGGCGACGTCGAGCTCCGCCCGCGTGCAAGCGCATTCGTAGACGTGACCGCCCGCGCCGAGCCGGTCGAGCGCCGTCTCGTAGATCTCCGTGCGCGCCGATTGGCGAACGACAGGACCATCCCAGAAGCAGCCGTAGCGCTCGAGCATCTCGAGGATCGAGCCCTCGGCGCCGCGGCGCGATCGCGGCACGTCGACGTCCTCGACGCGCACCAGCCACTGACCACCCGCCGCGCGCGCGTCGCAGCAGCTTGCAAGCGCCGCGACCAGCGAACCGAAATGCAGCGGGCCGGTCGGAGACGGAGCGAAACGGCCGCGGGGAAGCGGCCGCGGAGAGAGCGATGCCGCGGTCACCGAGCGCTGGTGGGCACCAACGCCGCGCCGAGGTTCGCCGCCGCGGGCACGTACTGCCAGTTCCGGTTCATCGTGGCGAGGACGCCCAGCGGATATTCGGGGCGGCCGAGGCTGCCGTTGTAGCGACCCAGCGCGCGGTAGAGATCGCCGTTCTCGACGTCGAGGTAGTGGCGCAGGATCACGCACCCGTAGCGCAGGTTGGTGCGCAGATGGAAGAGGTTGTGATTGTCGCCGTTGCCGATGAGGCCGGTCCAGAACGGCATCACCTGCATGTAGCCGCGTGCTCCGGCCGTCGAGATCGCGTACTTCCGGAACGCACTCTCGTACTGGATTACGCCGAGCACGAGCTGCGGATCGAGTCCGGCGCGCGTCGCTTCGTAGTGCACGGCGCTCAGGAAATCCTCGCGGGCACGCACGTCGGCGATCTTCGTCGCGAGGCGCCGCGACATCTCTTCGAGCCAGGGGCGGAACTCCCTGCGGTTGACGTAATCGGCCGGCGCCGGCCGATCCGAGATGGCCTGCGAGAGCACGGTGACAACCGACGGTGCGAGCTGCTCCTCGATCTGGGCGCCGGCGCGGGCCGGCAGCGGGGCGAGCACGAGCGCGACCAATCCCGCCGTGGCGGCGCTGCGCAGTAAAGTGCCGCAAAACGTCATGCCGCGAGCTTCCCTCGAATCCAGGCGCCGATCTCGGCCCTGGGCACCGTCTTCGTTGCGCCACCGCGTCGCGCCTGGTACTCGACGTTGCCTTCCTTGAGTCCCCGGTCGCCGATGGTTATCCGGTGTGGAATGCCGATCAACTCCAGGTCTGCAAACATCACGCCAGGGCGCTCCCCGCGGTCGTCGAGGAGCACCTCGACCCCGGCGGCCTCGAGCTCGGCGTGGAGCCTGTCAGCGAGCGATTTTACCGCTTCGTTGCGCTCGTAGCCGACGGGGGCGATCGCCACGGCGAACGGCGCCAGCGGTTCGGGCCAGATGATGCCTTTCGCATCGTGGTTCTGCTCGATCGCCGCCGCGACGACGCGGGTAATCCCGATCCCGTAGCAGCCCATCTCGATCAGCTGCGAGCGGCCGGCGGAATCGAGGTAGGTCGCGCCCATGTCCTTCGAATATCGCGTTCCCAGTGCGAACACGTGGCCGACTTCGATGCCGCGCAGGATCTCCAGCGTTCCCTCGCCGTCCGGCGACGGGTCGCCGGCGACGACGTTGCGCAAGTCGGCGACCAGGTCGGGCTCGCGGCAGTCGCGGCCGAAGTTGACGCCGCGCAGGTGGAAGTCCGGCTCGTTCGCGCCGCAGATGAAGTCAGCCATCACCGCCACCGAGCGGTCGACGATCAGCGCCAGGTCCCCCGGAATCCCCACCGGACCGAGATAGCCTGGCGGGCCTCCGGTGACGGCGACGATTTCCGCTTCGCTCGCCCAGCGGAAGTTCTCGAGGCCCGCGACCTTGCTCGTCTTGACTTCGTTCAGCGCGTGGTCGCCGCGGATCAGCAGCATGTGGATGCGCGGCGGCTGCCCGTCGGTGTCCACGGCGAGCATGATGCACTTCACCGTGCGCGCGAGCGAAAGGCCGAGAAGCGCCGCGACGTCCTCGCAGGTTTCGCGTCCGGGCGTGGGCACTCTCTGCATCGACTCGGCCGGCGCAGGGCGCGACGCGGCCGGCGCGATCGCTTCGGCAAGCTCGACATTCGCCGCGTAATCGGAAGCGGGGCACCACGCGATCGCGTCCTCGCCGGAATCGGCCAGCACCTGGAACTCGTGCGACGCGCTGCCGCCGATCGGGCCCGTGTCCGCGGCGACCGCCCGGAACTTGAGGCCCATCCGTGAGAAGATGCGTACATAGGCGTCGTACATCGCCCGATAGGACTCGAGCATCGACGCCCGATCGACGTCGAACGAATACGCGTCCTTCATCACGAACTCGCGCGAACGCATGACGCCGAAGCGTGGTCGCACCTCGTCACGGAACTTGGTCTGGATGTGATAGAAGTTGACCGGCAGCTGCTTGTAGCTTCGCAGATCCTTGCGGGCGATGTCGGTGACGACTTCCTCGGAGGTCGGCTGGACGATGAAATCGCGCTGGTGACGGTCCTTGAGGCGCAAGAGCTCCGGTCCATACTTGCCCCAGCGTCCTGTCTCCTGCCACAGCTCGGCCGGCTGCACGACCGGCATCAGGAGCTCGATCGCGCCGGCGCGGTTCATTTCCTCGCGCACGATCGCCTCGACCTTGCGCAGCACTCGCAATCCGAGCGGCAGCCACGTGTAGATGCCGGCGGCGAGGCGCTTGATCATCCCGGAGCGGAGCATCAGCCGGTGGCTTGCAGCCTCGGCTTCGGAAGGGGCTTCCTTGAGCGTGGGCAGGTAATAGCGTGAGACGCGCATCGTGATAAGGGTGCCCCGCGCTTGCGGCCTCATTGGCCAATTCGGCCGCTGCGCGGCCCCGGGAGGGGAGTACTTCGCGCCCTGGGAGCGAATGCTTCTTGTTGGAAAAGCGCGAATTGTACGTGAATGCCGCGGCGCCCGCCGTGATGAAAAGGGGCGGAAAGCCGAGGGCGCCGCAAGTGCACCCTCGTCAGCCGGGGCGATCAGGCTCCGCGTCAACCGGCCGGCTGCGGGGACCGCCGCGCCGATGGCCGGCGCTCGATCACCGCACCACGATCACCGGCAGCTTGGTGTGCGTCAGCACTTTCTGCGTTTCGCTGCCGAGCAGGAGCGCCGACACGCCGCGCCGGCCGTGCGACGCCATCACGATTCCGTCGCACTTGTGCTTCTTCGCCGCGGCCAGGATTGCCTCCCACGGTGCGGGCGCGATCGAGTACGTCGTCTTGCATTCGACGCCCGCCGCCGCGGCTTTGGCCGCGACGCCGTCGAGGATCTTCTGCGCATCCTCGGCCGCGAGCTTCGCGTATTCCCGACGCGTCACCGGTTCGTAGACCACGCCGTCCGCGTAGGCGGGCATCGGGTAATCGGGTGCCGCGTAGAACGCAGTCAGCTTGGCGCCCAGGGCCTGCGCGAGGCCGATGGCATGATTCAGTGCCTTGTCGGAGAGCTTCGATCCATCCGTTGCGACCAGCAGGTTCTTGTACATCTCCGCTCCTAGCGTGGGGATAGCCGGCAATGATCTTCCGCTCGCATCTTGGCTCTCGTGTTGACCGAAATCAATGGCCTTTGCGCGCGATCAAGCGAAGGGCACGGCGAGATTGACCCGGTGCGCCCCTCCACCTTAGATTCCGCCGGATGGCCGACGAGCCCGAACCTGTCGCTCCCGCGCCGCGCGCGTCGCGGGCGGCGGAGCTCAGCCCATCGGCGACGGTGGCCGGCGCTTGCTACCACTGCGGCACGCCCAATCCGGTCGCCGTGCGCTGGTGGGCCGTCCTCCGCGGCGGGCCCCGCGAGTTCTGCTGCGCCGGCTGCCTTGCGATCGCGCAGACGATCGAGGCCGCGGGACTCGATGCCTTCTACGACCGCCGCACCGTTGCCGCGGAGGGACCGGTTCGGGCGCGCGACGTTCCCGACGAGTGGTCGCAGTGGGACGACGCGGCGGCGCAGGCCGGCCTCGTCCGCGCGACGCCCGCGGGGCACTGCGAGGTGTCGCTGCTGCTCGAAGGCATCCATTGCGGCGCGTGCATCTGGCTGATCGAAACGTGGCTCTCGCGCCAGCCGGGAGTCGTCCGGGCGAGCGTCAACTTCGCCACCCGGCGCGCCCGCGTGGTCTGGAATCCCGCGGCAACGAGGCTCTCGCATGTGCTCCGCGCAGTCGTCGCGATCGGCTACCACGCGTACCCCTACGATCCCGCGCGCCGCGAGGCGCTGGTGCAACGCGAGTCGCGGACGCTGCTGCTGCGCCTCGCGGTGGCGCTGCTCGCGATGATGCAGGTGATGATGTTCGCGGTGCCGACCTATGTCTCGGTCGACGGCGTGGAACCCTTGCACCGGCGGCTGCTCGAGTGGGCGAGCCTGACGTTGACACTGCCGGCGATCCTCTACGGCGCGGCGCCGTTTTTCCGCGGTGCGTGGCGCGATCTCCGGATGAAGCGGCCGGGCATGGACGTGCCGGTCGCGCTCGGTCTCGCGGCGGCGTTCGCGGCGAGCGTCTGGGCGACATTCCGCGGCGAGGGCCCGGTCTATTACGATTCGGTGACGATGTTCATCGCCCTGCTGCTGCTCGCGCGCTACGTCGAACTGGTGGCGCGACGGCGCGCGGGCGATGCGGTCGAAGCCGTGGCGAGGGCGCGTCCCGCCACGGCCGAGCGTCTGGTCGCGTGGCCTGCGCGGCGCGAGGTCGAGACCGTGGGCGCCGCCTCGCTCGCTGCCGGTGACGTCGTGCTGGTGCGGGCGGGCGGAGCCATTCCCGCCGATGGCGAGGTGGTCGAAGGACGCGGCAGCGTCGAGGAGGCGATCCTGACCGGCGAGTCGCGGCCGCGGCTGATGGCGCCCGGCGACTCGGTGCTCGCGGGATGCGTGGCGCGTGACGGCGCCCTCGTGCTGCGCGTGACGGCGGCGGGCGAAGCGACGCGACTTGCCGCCGTGCTGCGCCTGGTCGAGCGTGCCGCGGGCGAGCGGCCGCGCGTGGCGCGCGTCGCCGACCGCGTGGCCTCGTGGTTCGTGGGCGTGCTGCTTGTCCTCGCCGGCATCGTCGCGGTCGCCTGGTGGCAGCACGATGCGTCCCGCGCGCTGGCAGTGACCTTCGCGGTGCTGGTGGTGTCGTGTCCGTGCGCGCTGTCGCTCGCCACGCCGGCGGCCCTCGCGGCGGCGGCCGGCGCGCTTGCACGGCGCCAGGTCGTCATCGCGCGCGCAGACGCGCTGGAGACGCTCGCCCGCGTGACGCACGTGGTGTTCGACAAGACGGGGACGCTCACCCTCTCCCGCGTCACGCTGCACGACGTGAGGGTGGAAAGCCGCGTGACGCGCGAGCAGGCCCTTGCGCTCGCGCTGGCGCTCGAGGCCCAGTCCGAGCATCCGCTGGCGGCCGCCTTCCGCGCGGCCGGGGCGGGATTGGACGTGCCTCGCGTCGAAGAGTTGCGCACGGTTCCGGGCCGCGGCGTCGAAGGCGCCATCGCCGGCCGTCGGCTGCGGCTCGGACGACCCGACTTCGTCGCTGCGTTGTCGCGCCGCCCGCCGCCAACCGGGGCGGTGCATTTCGATCCAGCCGCAACGCAGGTTGCGCTCGGCGACGATACGGGTTTGCTCGCGCGCTTCGCGCTGGGCGACGCCGTCAGGCCCGGCGCCAAGGATCTCGTCGCCGAGCTTTGCGCACGCGGTGTCGTGCCGATGCTCCTCTCGGGCGATCGCGCGGAGACCGTCGCCGCGGTCGCGGCCGCGCTCGGAATCGGGGACGCCCGCGGCGACGCGCTTCCGGAAGACAAACGCGCGGCCATCGCCGCCCTGCAGGCCGAAGGCGCGATCGTGGCGATGGTCGGCGACGGCATCAACGATGCGCCATCGCTCGCGCAGGCACAGGTCTCGGTCAGCCTGGGCAGCGCAACGCCGCTCGCGCAATGGACCGCGGACGTCGTCGTATTGGGCGACGAGTTGTCGCGCATTTCCGAAGCGATCGCCCATGCGCGCCGGACGCTCTGCGTGGTCCGCGAGAATCTCGGCTGGGCGTTCGTGTACAACGCGATCGCGATTCCCGCTGCGGCGTTCGGATTCGTCTCGCCGCTTGCCGCAGCCGTCGGGATGTCGGCGTCATCGCTCGTGGTCGTCGCCAACGCGCTTCGGCTCGCGCGAATGCGCCCAAGGCACGAGCGCAGGGTTCCCGAGGCGGAGACATCGGCATGCGCGGTCGACGTGCATCAGGCCGCGCGCCCGTGAGCGCAGAGGCCAGAGGCAAGAGGCGCAAGCGCTCGGCACCTATATGAGCAGTAATGCATGGAAATCCTCGTTCTGCTGATTCCGCTGTCGGTGGTGCTGGCGCTCCTCATCGGTGCGGCCTTCTGGTGGTCGGTGAAAAGCGGTCAATTCGACGATCTCGAAGGTCCCGCGCATCGAATCGTCGCCGACGACGATTCGAGCGACGTCATTCCGGAAGCCCGGGAAGCGGACCGGGATCAGGCAACTGGTCATGCCGGTTTGACTTCGATCAATCCGGACGACGAAGGTCGCCGGTAGCATTCCCGCCTTGAATTCACGGCCAGGATGCCGGTCCCGAGCCGGGAATTCGGCAGGGAGGAGGCAAACCGCCGGCGCCCTGCGGGTTCGCCGGTCGCGTCCGCGGTACGTGCGCGTCGGTTGGGTGCGCCAATAGGGGAGCGGAAACGATGAATGCCAGGGCTATGGCTGCAACGTTCAATTACAAGGTGGTGCGCCAGTTCGCGCTGATGACGGTGGTCTGGGGCATCGTCGGCATGCTGGTCGGCGTGCTCATCGCCGCCCAGCTCCTGTGGCCCGAGCTCAACTTCGACATTCCGTGGCTCTCTTACGGCCGGCTGCGCCCGCTGCACACGAACGCCGTGATCTTCGCGTTCGGCGGCTCGGCGCTGTTCGCGACGTCGTACTACGTCGTTCAGCGCACGTGCCAGGTGCGGCTCTTCTCGGGCGCGCTCGCGTCGTTCACGTTCTGGGGCTGGCAGGCGGTCATCGTGCTGGCGGCGGTGACGCTGCCGCTGGGCTTCACCTCCGGCAAGGAGTATGCCGAGCTCGAATGGCCGATCGACATCCTCATCACGCTCGTGTGGGTCGCCTACGCGGTCGTATTCTTCGGCACGATCGTGCTGCGCAAGACGCCGCACATCTATGTCGCCAACTGGTTCTTCGGCGCGTTCATCCTGACGGTGGCGGTGCTGCACGTCGTCAACAGCGCCGAGATCCCCGTCTCGTTCTGGCCGATGAAGTCCTATTCGGCGTATGCCGGCGTTCAGGACGCGATGGTCCAGTGGTGGTACGGGCACAACGCCGTCGGCTTCTTCCTCACCGCGGGCTTCCTGGGGATGATGTACTACTTCGTGCCCAAGCAGGCGGGCCGCCCGATCTATTCGTACCGGCTGTCGGTCGTGCATTTCTGGGCGCTCATCTTCACCTACATGTGGGCGGGCCCCCACCATCTGCACTACACGGCGCTGCCCGACTGGACGCAATCGCTCGGGATGCTCTTTTCGCTGATCCTGCTCGCGCCGTCGTGGGGCGGCATGATCAACGGCATCATGACGCTGTCCGGCGCGTGGCACAAATTGCGCGACGATCCGATCCTCAAGTTCCTGATCGTGTCGCTCTCCTTCTACGGGATGAGCACCTTCGAGGGTCCGATGATGTCGATCAAGACCGTCAACGCGCTGTCCCACTACACCGACTGGACGATCGGCCACGTGCATTCCGGCGCGCTGGGATGGGTGGCCTTCATCTCGATCGGCTGCATCTACTACCTGATCCCGCGGATGTTCGGGAAGACCGAGATGTGGTCGGTGCGGCTCATCACGCTGCACTTCTGGGTCGCGACAATCGGCGTCGTCCTCTACATCGCGGCCATGTGGATCGCCGGGGTGATGCAGGGTCTGATGTGGCGCGCGGTCAACGCCGATGGCACGCTGACGTACGCCTTCGTCCAGAGCGTGAAGGCGACCTACCCCTTCTACGCGATCCGATTGCTCGGCGGGACGCTGTTTTTCGCCGGCATGCTGCTGATGGCGTACAACGTGATCCGGACGGTCGCGGGCGGCAAGGCCGTCGAGGCGCCGATCCCCGCGCTTGCGCCCGCCCACGCGTAAGAGGCGACGATGAGGCTCAATCAGGAAGCAATCGAGAAAAACGTCGGCTGGATGATCGTGTTCATCGTCCTGCTGGTGAGCGTGGGCGGGCTCGTCGAGATCGTGCCGCTCTATTTCCAGAAATCGACGACCGAGCCGGTCAAGGGAATCGCGCCGTACACGCCGCTGCAATTGACCGGCCGCGACGTCTACCTGCGCGAGGGCTGCTACAACTGCCATTCGCAGATGATTCGGCCGTTCCGCGCCGAAACCGAACGCTACGGCCATTACTCGGTCGCCGGCGAGTTCGTCTACGACCATCCGTTCCAGTGGGGCAGCAAGCGGACCGGTCCGGATCTCGCGCGGGTCGGCGGCCGCTACTCGGACGACTGGCATCGCGTCCATCTCAACAACCCGCGCGACGTGGTTCCGGAATCGAACATGCCGGGCTATCCCTGGCTTGCGAAAACCGCCGCCGATGCCGGCAGCATCGAAGCGAAGATGACCGCGCTGCGCCGGGTCGGCGTCCCATACACGGACGCCGAGATCGCCAAGGCCGCCGACGAGCTCAAGGGCAAGACCGAGCAGGATGCGCTCGTCGCGTACCTGCAGAACCTGGGCCTCGCGCTCAGGAACGAGAGGTGAGCGGATGAGCGTCTACAGCATCATCGGCGTCGTGACCACCGTGCTTGCGTTCCTCGCCTTCCTGGGGATCGTCGCGTGGGCGTACGGGAGCCGTCGCGAGGCGGCCTTCGCGGAGGCGGCGAACGCTCCCTTCGCGCTGCCTGAAGACGGCGACGGCGCCGACGGAAACGGCAATCGTCTGGAGCGGCGGTCATGAGCGATTTCACCTCGGGTTTCTGGAGCTGGTACGTCATCGTCGCGACGCTCGCCAGCATCGGCTATTGCGCGTGGCTCCTGTGGGTCACCGGCAGGGCCCGGGTCAAGCCCGGCGCGCCCGCCCTGCCGACCGCCCCCGGTCCGGGCGGCAAGCAGATCGAGCTCACGGGGCACACCTGGGACGGCGACCTCTCCGAGTACAACAACCCGCTGCCGCGGTGGTGGATGTGGCTGTTCTGGATCACGATCGTGTTTTCGCTGGGTTATCTGGTCGCCTATCCGGGACTGGGGAGCCTGAAGGGCCTGCTCGGGTGGACGTCGAGGGGCGCTTGGGTCAAGGAGACCACCGAGACGGACGCGCGCCTGAAGCCGCTGTACGACAAATACCTGAAGATGGACCTGGCCACGATCGCCGCGGACAGCCAGGGGCGCGCGATGGGGGAGCGGATCTTTCTCAACAACTGCGCCGCCTGTCACGGCTCGGATGCCCACGGCTCACGCGGCTTTCCCAACCTCGCCGACAACGACTGGCTCTACGGCGGCGAGCCGGAAACCATCATCACGTCAATTACCGGCGGCCGCATGGGGGTCATGCCTGCGCTGGGTCCCGCGCTCGGCGAGGAAGGCGTGAAGAACGTCGCTGCCTACGTGCGCTCGCTGTCGGGGCTCGCGCACGACAATCTGAAGGCGCAGCTCGGCAAGCCGCTGTTCGAGCAGAATTGCGCCGCCTGCCACGGCCTGGACGGCAAGGGCAATCGGGCGGTCGGCGCCCCGAACCTGACCGACGCGATCTGGCTCTATGGCAGCTCGGAAGCGACGATCACCGAAGGCATCAATAAGGGTCGCCACCTCGACGTCGCCGCCGAGCATACGCCGATGCCGAGCTTCAAGGGCCAGTTGACGCCGGCGCAGATCAAGCTCGTCGCCGCCTACGTCTGGGGCCTGTCGAACACTCCCGGCAGCAAGTGATGCACGGTTGCACTGCGGTCATGGAGAGCTCCGTGGCCGCAGCGCGTCGGGTGGGCGCAAAATGATCGCGTGCGCCCGGTGCCCGACGGCGCGATTGCGCGATTGCGCACCGCCTCGCCGATGAACGCCAACGACTCGCCTCTTTCGCTCCCGCCTTCGCCGCCTCCCGCGCCGGTCGAGGAGGTCGCGCTCTACGAGATCCGCAAGAAGATCTACGTGCGTGCGGTGCACGGCTGGTTCGCGAAGTGGCGGTGGGGGCTGGTGCTCGCCACCCAGCTCATCTTCTACGGCCTGCCGTGGCTCACCTGGAACGGGCGGCAGGCGGTCCTGTTCCAGATCACCGAGCGGAAGTTCTACATCTTCGGGCTGGTGCTGTGGCCGCAGGACGTGATCTACCTGACGGCGCTCCTCGTCATCGCCGCCTATTCGCTCTTCCTCTTCACGGCGGTCGCCGGGCGTCTGTGGTGCGGCTACGCGTGCCCGCAGACCGTTTACACCAACATCTTCCTGTGGATCGAGCGCAAGATCGAGGGCGAGCGCACTGCGCGCATGAAGCTCGACCGCCAGGGCTTCTCGCTGCAAAAGCTCGGCGTGAAGGTGGCCAAGCACGGGGCGTGGCTCGCGCTTGCGCTGTGGACCGGCTACACCTTCGTCGGCTATTTCTCGCCGATCCGCGACCTCGGAGTGCGCGCGATCACGTCCAATCTGGGGCCGTGGGAAGCGTTCTGGATCCTCTTCTACGGATTCGCGACGTACGGGAACGCCGGCTTCATGCGCGAACAGGTGTGCAAGTACATGTGCCCGTACGCGCGCTTCCAGTCGGCGATGTTCGACCGCGACACGCTGATCATCGCCTACGACCACGAGCGCGGCGAGCCGCGCGGCCCGCGCAGCCGCAAGGCGGATCCGAAAGCGAACGGCCTCGGTCACTGCGTCGACTGCAACATCTGCGTCCAGGTCTGTCCTACCGGCATCGACATCCGCAAGGGCCTGCAATACGAGTGCATCGGCTGCGCCGCGTGCATCGACGGCTGCGACCAGGTGATGGACAAGATGGGCTACCCGAAGGGGCTCATTCGCTACGCGTCGGAGAACGCGCTCGATCGGCACTACGAGTCCCAGACGATGTGGAAGCGCATGTGGCGGCCGCGCACGCTGATCTACACGAGCCTTCTCGTCGCCATTGTCGTTGCGACCGGCGTCTCGCTGGCGCTGCGCAATCCGCTCAAGGTCGACGTGATTCGCGACCGGGGCGCCCTCGCCCGGGAGACGACGTCCGGCATGATCGAGAACGTGTACCGGCTGCAGATCATGAACACCGACGAGCGCGGAAGGGCGTTCACGATCGCCGCCGAAGGGCTCCCGGGGCTCAAGGTCGTCGGCGTCGAGCAGCCGGTCGCCCTCGAAGGTGCCGCGACCCGACTCGTTCCCCTGCGCGTGCAGGCGCCGGCCGAAGACCACGAAGGGGAGGATGGCCAGCGTCGGGAGCGTGCGGGCTCGGAGTCCCGTCGAATCGAATTCGTCGTCCGGGCAACCGACGACCCCAAGCTCGCCCGCCATGAAAAATCCACCTTCCTCTTTCCACGCTGACCGCTCTCATGCCCGACCTCGCCATGCGCACGCCGATCGCCGTCTCGAAACCGTGGTACCGGGAACTCTGGCCCTGGCTGCTGATCGCGGGGCCGGCGACCGTCGTCGTCGCCGCGCTCGCCACCGCGTGGATCGCCGCAGCGACCGACGATGGCGTGATCGCCGATGACTATTACAAGCGCGGGCTCATGATCAACAAGGAGCTCGATCGCACGGCGCGCGCCGAGGCGATGCGGCTGGGCGCCGTGTTGCGGGTCGCCTCCGTCGGCGCGGTACGGGTCGAACTGAGCGGGATCGAGTCCACCGCCGCGCCGGCCGCGGTGAAGCTGACGCTCGCGCATCCAACGCGAGCCGGAAGGGATCGCGTGCTGACGCTCACGCGCAGTGCCGACGGCGCTTACACTGGGACGCTCGGTGTGCCGGTGCACGGCCGCTGGCACGTGACCGTCGAGACCGCCGCGTGGCGGCTTTCGAGCGCCACGGCCGATGGCGAACTCAGCGAGGTGCGGCTCGGCACGGCACGCGCCGTCGATTGACGGCCCAAACCGACGGCGCGTTCGCGCCGGGCGTCGCCGGGTCAGCGACAGGAGGAGGTGAGGATGAACAGCAGCGGAAGTCTCGGGCAGCGGCTGATGTGGGTGACCTGGCCCGCATTCCTCGTCGCCGCGATTGCCGAAGCGATTTTTTTCACGGTGTTCGATCCGTTCGACCTGCATTTCTTCGGCGCGACGCTCGACCTGTCGCGGCAGGCGATCTACACGATGGGTTTCTTCGGATTCTGGGGACTCGGCATCGCGTCGTCCGCGCTCACCGTGTTCCTCGAGCGCTCGCCGTGGGAAGTCAACCGGTGCCCGCTCGATCCGCCCGACCGGCCGGAAGGATGTCCGAAGAGCAACGATCCGGCGGCCTGCTGCGGGCCGGGAGAGGCGGCCTCGGGGTGAGCGGCTATGCAGGGCAAGGGACGAACCAAGCGGGGCCCCGCCCGCAATGCGCGGCTAGCCCCGCTGCCCGACGATCTGCTTGAGCGCGGTCGGGTCGAGCAACTTGACGGCGCGACCCTGGACCTGGATCAGCCCCTCTTCCTGAAACCGGGAGAAAAGGCGGCTCACCGTCTCGAGCTTGAGGCCGAGATAGCTGCCGATTTCCTCGCGCGTCATCCGCAGCACGTACTCGGTCGACGAATAACCGCGGCGTTTGTAGCGCTCGGCGAGAGACAGGAGGAACACGGCGAGCCGCTCCTCGGCGCGCATGCTGCCCAGCAGCAGCATGTTGTTCTGGTCGCGCAGGATTTCCTTCGACAGCAGGCGGTGAAGGTTGTGCTGCAGCGGCGGAAGGCTCCGGGCGAGGTCTTCGATGCGCTCGAACGGCAGCACGCACACGTCGGTGTCCTCGAGTGCCACGGCCTGGCAGCCGTGTTGATCGGTGCCGATGCCGTCGAGGCCGACGATGTCGCCCAACATGTGGTAGCCCGCCACCTGCTCGCGGCCGTCCTCGGCGAGGACCGTCGTCTTCAGCGACCCGATGCGGATCGCGTACAACGCCGTAAAGGGCTCGCCAGCGCGGTAGAGCGTTTCCCCCTTCTTGAGCTTGATCCGCGCGCCGAGTGCCGCGTCGACCTGCTTCAGTTCTTCGGGCTCGAGTCCCATCGGCAGGCACAGCTCGCGCATGCTGCACGTCGAGCAGTGAACCTTGAGGTCGCGGATCGAAATGACCGGGGCTGGCGTTCCGGACGCCGGCGCGTGGGAGGAGCTTGCGGGCAGAGGGTTCGCAGGCAAAGTCATGGCGCGAAAGGGGGACGGCACGGGCATTACCTGACTTGCAGCAAGAGGGTGCAGTCTACACGCGAATGCAGCCGTTTGCACAGCATGGCTCCCATTATGCCCAACGGATATATAGACGGCGACAGCTGCAGCGCAGGAAACCGCTCGCTGCGACCGATTGTCGCAGGATCGCGCTGATGGCGGTTTCGCCGCTCATCGGAGCCTGGCTTGCCGGCATGCTGGGGGGTGCGCACTGCCTCGCGATGTGCGGCGGATTCGTCGCTGCGTTTTCCGGCGCGGGGATGCCTCCTTCGGCGCTTGGGACTCCGCTCCTCCCGGCGCGCGCGCTTGCGCGGCGCGCGCTCGGCTACAATCTCGGGCGCATCACGACCTATGCGCTGCTGGGAGCGATCCTCGGTGGCGCCGGTGCGCTCGCACTCTCGGCAGCCGAGTGGCTCCCGCTGCAGCGAACGCTGTACGTCATCGCGAATCTCTTTCTCCTCGCTCTGGCCGTCGCGATCCTGTGGAACCGCGATGCGCTTGCCGTGCTGCAGCGGGCGGGTTCGACGATGTTCGCCAAGACGCAACCCGCGGTTCGCGTCCTGCGCGTCCGTGAAGGCGGCGCCGCGCGATACGCTCTGGGGATGATCTGGGGTCTCGTGCCCTGCGCGCTCACCTACAGCGTGCTGCCGATTGCGGCGTTCGCCGGCGGCGCCTTGGAGGGCGGGGCGGTGATGCTGGCGTTCGGGCTCGGCACGCTCCCGAATCTGCTGGCGGCCGCCTGGGTCGTCACCCGCGCACGGCGGTGGCTCCGCTCGAGGATCGTTCGCTATGGCGCCGCGGCGCTGCTGGCGGGATTCGCGGGACTGGGCGTCTGGCGCGCGGTGTACGGGCCGCTATCGTCGGCGCACGGCGCCTTCTGCTTCTAGGGAATAAGTCCACGCGATTGCGCTGCAGAGCCAGATGCGGATGAGTGCTAGACGCGCGACGAACGTCGTCCGAGTCTTGCGCATCTTCCCGATATTCGCTTCGCCTCGCTGCCATCGCAGCCATCGCTTTTTGGGCCCGACAACGCACACGTGAGAGCAGTCCGATGGGCTCCCAGGGCCCACGGCCGGTCTGTTGCGGGTCGCGGCGCAAGCGCCGACGAACAATCCTGCCCGCCGATTCCCGCGTGAGACAATCGGGCGGGTCATGACCGACGCAATCGCCGAGCTTCCGGATCCGCGCGTGTTTCCGGATGCCGGACTGGCCGCGCCCGAGGCGGCGAAGCTCCACGCGCTCGCCGCCGCGGCCCTTCAAGCGGAGACGGGCCCGCGCGAAAGGGCGCTCGATCGCGCGTTGCGCTCGGAGCTCAGGCACTGGGTCGAAGGCGACGGCGCGGCGCTGGCCGCGTTATTCGACGCGGCCCCGTCGATCGCGATTGCCCGACATTTGTGGCGGCAGCTCGATGGCGTGTGGCGGGAAGCGACGATCGACGCGCCGGCGGGTCTCGCGGTGACCGTATTCGCGCTCCCCCTGGTCGTTGTCACCGGGCTCGAGGCGGTGGACGGCGAGGTGACGCTCCCCGGCGTGCTCGAGGGGCCGCAGCATCTGGCGGCGATTCTTCGGGACCATGGCGCGCTCTGCGGCAACACGACGTTCGCGCTCGCCGACGCGCTGGTTGCCGCGGAGGCGATCGATCTCGCCCGGGTACCGGACCTCCTGGCCTGGCAGCGGCTGCCCGACGCGCACGTTCCTGGCGCGGCAATCCCGACGCGTGCGCTTGTGCCGGCGCCGCTTGAGCTGGTCAGGGGCCGGGAATCGGTTCACTTGCGCTTTCTCGTGGGATCGGCAGTGGCAAAGCCCGGCGCCGATCTGTTGGCCGATGCGGAGGTCCGCGCGTGGGGATTGCCGCTGGCGCGCGAGCTCGCGCGCCAGCTTGCTGGCCCTGGGACATCGGTGCTCGCCCTGCCGCGCGCCCCGAGTCGTCCCTTGCCCGCCGTCTCGCACGGACGCCTGGCCCAGCGCGAAGTCGGTGCCCAGATCTTCGCCAGCAATGCAATCCGTGAGCTTCGCGCGTCGGTGGGAGAGCCCGCGGCCGTGATCAGCGCGCACCGTGCGTCTGATGCGCCGCATGGAGGCGAGCTCCGCCTGTCGCTGTCTTCGCCGTTTCAACCGCGCGCTGCGGAAGGATTCCGGTGTCCGCTGCATCCGCTGGACCGGGTCGGCGACGTGGCGGCAATGTTGACGGGGCTGCTCACCGATTGCCGCGTCACCGATATCCGCGTTGTCGCGGGCGTGCATCCCGACCGGGATCCCGCGACGGGACTGCCGCTGCTGTTCAAGCCCGAGACGATTCCGTCGGCCCCGACGGCCGCTGTGCACTGATCGAGCGCCGCGGGCGCGTCGGCACCGGCGCAACCGTCTCCGCAAACGCCGATTGTCCCAGCGCCGACTCGCGCCTTCTCACCCGTCCCGCCCCGCTGATTTCCTCATGCACCTCAGGACTGCCGAGATAATCGACGCTGCCCGCGCCCGATATCCTGACGTCGAGCGTTTTCGCCGCGTTGACGACGGCCTTTCCGGCGCCGCTGACGGAGATCTGCGCGGTCTCGCTCACGAGATTGGCTGCCCGGTAGTCGCCCGCGCCGGAAATGGAAACCTTTTGGTCGCGCACGCGACCCGCGACCTCGGCCTTCATTGCGCCGGAGCCCGCCAGCGTAAGGTCCTTTGCATCGAGTTCCACAATGGAGAGCGACGCCGCACCGGACACCGCGATCGCAAGCGCGTCGGCCTTGATGCTTTCAGCCTTGAGCTTGACCGCGCCGGCTGCTCGGACGCTGTCGAGCTTGCGGAAGGCGACGGTAAACTTCACCGGACGCGAACCCCCGCCGAACAAGCCGCTCCACCAGCCGCGAGAGTCCTCGTTCGTGAGGGTCAGCGTCCCGTCACGGACTTCAGCGCGCACCTTCGGCAACTGCTTCGCCGGAGCCTCGACGGTAACGGCTTCCGCCGTTCCCTGCACCAGGGTCACCTCGGCGAGGCCATCGACGACGAGCTGGGAGAATGCCGGGAGGGGACGCGTCTCGGAGGCGACCTCGCCCCCTCCGCGGGCGCCGGCGCGGCCAGGGAACGCGCGATCGACCAGGTACCACGCCGCAGCGACGGCGACGGCGATCGCCACCAGCATCACCAGCGGGAGCAGCAGGCGTTTCATCGTGAACGTTGGGCCGGGGAGAACACCCCCATTGGATGCGGCGAGGGGCGCAACCGGATTCCCGCGCTTTCTAGATGGCAGTCTACGGGATCGTGACACCCGGGGCCGAGCGGGCTTCGCACCACTATCGTCAGTACGGTATACGGTATACAGTAACTCCGTGCCTCGATGAGCGCGGGAGCGGAGAAGAGCATGGTCACTGAGCCGCACATCCGCGTTCTGGTCGCGAAGGTCGGACTGGACGGGCACGACCGGGGGGTGAAGGTGGTCGCGCGGACGTTGCGCGACGCCGGGATGGACGTCATCTACACGGGCCTCCACCGGACGCCGGAGGACGTCGTCGACGCGGCGCTGCAGGAGGACGTCGACGTCATCGGCGTCTCGATCCTCTCCGGGGCCCACATGACCGTGTTCCCCCGCATCCTCAATGCGTTGCGTGAACGCGGCGCCGACGACATCCTCGTCGTGGGCGGCGGCGTGATCCCCGACGCCGACGTCGCGGCGCTCAAGGCGGCGGGCGTCAAGGAGCTGCTGCTGCAGGACACGCCGCCGGCGGCGATCGTCGCGATGGTGCAGCGGATCGTCGCCGAGCGCGGTCCACGCTGACGGGGTGCCATGGAGGAATGGTCGTTTCCCCCGCGCTTCGACGAGAGCTATCTGCCTCCCCCAGGCGCGCGCCACTGGTTCCCGCGGCGCGAGACGATGCCCGCGGGCGATCGCGAACGGGCGATTGTCGAGCGGCTGCGGCAGGTGACGCGTTACGTCTGGGGCGCGTCGCCCTTCTATCGCCGGAAGTGGGAAGCCGCGGGATTCCACCCCGATCAGTTGCGATCCCTCGAGGATTTCGAGTCGCGCGTGCCGGTGATCACCAAGGGGGACCTGCGCGAGGCGCAGTCGCGGACGCCGCCGTTCGGCGACTACCTGTGCGTGCCGGAACGCGACATCTTCCACATCCACGGCACTTCGGGCACGACCGGGCGGCCGACGGCATTCTCCATCGGGCGCGCCGACTGGAGTTCGATCGCGAACGCGCACGCCCGGATCATGTTCGCCATGGGCATCCGCCCCGGCGACACCGTCTTCATCGCGGCGATCTTCAGCCTGTACATGGGGTCGTGGGGCACGCTGTCGGGCGCCGAGCGGCTGCGCTGCCGCGCATTTCCGTTCGGCGCGGGCGCACCGGGCATGACGGCGCGGGCCGCGACCTGGCTCGATTCGACGAAGCCGCGCGCGTTCTACGGCACGCCGTCGTTCGCATTGCACCTCGCCGAAGTCGCGCGCGCCGAGGGCTACGATCCCGGCGCCTTCGGTCTCGAAGTCATGTTCTTTTCCGGCGAGCCCGGCGCGTCGGTGCCCGGCGTGCGCGACCGCATCGCGGCCGAGTACGGTGCCCGGGTGATCGACTGCGGGTCGATGGCGGAGATGACGCCGTTCATGAACGTGAGCGGCACCGCCGAGACGGACGGCATGCTTTGCTGGCAGGACGTCGTCTACACGGAAGTGTGCGACCCGCAAACGTTCCGCCGCGTGCCGTACGGGGAGCGCGGCACCCCGGTGTACACGCACCTCGAGCGCACGTCGCAGCCGATGATCCGCCTCGTATCCGGCGACCTCACGCGCTGGGAGAACGGGCCCAATCCGTGCGGCCGTACGTATCCGCGGCTGCCGCAGGGCATTTTCGGCCGCATCGACGACATGTTCACGATCCGCGGCGAAAACGTGTACCCGAGCGAAGTCGATGCGGTGATGAATGTGCTCGAAGGCTACGGCGGCGAGCACCGGATCGTGATCAGCCGCGACGGGGCAATGGACGAGCTGCTGATCCGCGTGGAGGCTTCGGCCGGTCAGCAGGCCCGCGGCGAGCAGGGCACCGCCGCGCTGCGGGTCGAGGCCGTGCAGAAGCTGGAAAAGGTGCTCGGGCTCCGGGCGAAGGTCGACGTCGTCCCGCCGGGGACGTTCCCGCGCACCGACTTCAAGGCCCGTCGCGTGATCGACGACCGCGATGTTTTCCGCGAGATGCACGCGCGTCTTACGAGCGGCGGATGACGTTCGTCCCCTCGCAAGAGCTCGTTGCCGGCGTGCTCGCCGGCGATCCGCGGTCGATCGCGCGGCTGCTCACGCGCGCCGAGAGCGGCGGCGACGAATGCCGGCCCGCGCTCGACGAGATCTACCGTCACGCGGGGCGCGCGCACATCGTCGGCATCACCGGCGTACCGGGCAGCGGGAAGTCGACGCTGGTCGCGAGGCTCGCGGCCGCCGTGCGCGCGAGCGGGCGTACGCTCGCCATCGTTGCGATCGACCCTTCGAGCCCTTTTTCGGGCGGCGCGATCCTCGGCGACCGCATCCGCATGGGCGACCTCGCCCACGACGACGGCGTGTTTGTGCGCAGCATGGCGACCCGCGGCGCGCTGGGCGGGCTTGCGCACGGAACGCTCGAGAGCGTCGACGTCTTCGACGCGGCAGGCTTCGACTTCGTGTTCATCGAAACCGTCGGCGTCGGGCAGGACGAGGTCGACGTCGCGCGCGCGGCACACACGACGGTCGTCGTCTCGACGCCCGGGCTCGGCGACGACATCCAGGCCATCAAGGCGGGAATCCTCGAGATCGCCGACATTCACGTCGTCAGCAAGTGTGACCGGCCGGATGCCGAGCGGACGGTTGCGGATCTGAAGTCGATGCTCGGTCTCGGCCTCTCCCTCGCGGCGGCGGCGCCTCGCTGGCCGGTGCCGGTCGTTTCGACCAGCTCGGTTCGCAACGAAGGCGTGTCCGATCTCGTCGGCGCGATCGATCGCCACTGGACGCACCTCGCCGAGAGTGGCGAGATCGCCGTCCGGCGCGCAGCCATCGACGAGCGCCGGCTGCTGAAGGCGGGCGAAGACGCCGTGCGCGCGGCTTTTCTGCGGCACCGGGATGGCAAGGTCTCGGCGCTGCTCCACCTGCTCGGCACCCGCACCCTGTCTCCCCACGGCGCAGCGCGCCGGTTGCTCGCGGCTTTGCGCATCGGAGGTGACGAATGAACGAACCTGTGTTTCGCGGTCCGCCCGCAGTCGATGGGCACACGTGCGCGGAAGTCGAGGCGCAGGTCGCGGCCTGGGAGCGCGACGAGGTCGCGGCCTTCGTCGCCCGCGCACCCGAACGGGCGCGCGAGTTCCGCACGCAGGGCGGCTTCCCGCTGAAGCGCACGTACACGGCGCTCGATCTCGCGGATACGCCGCTCGAGGACATCGGGCTTCCCGGCCGCTATCCGTTCACCCGCGGCCCCTACCCGACCATGTACCGTGGGCGGCTGTGGACGATGCGCCAGATCGCCGGCTTCGGAACCGCCGAGGATACGAACAAGCGGTTCAACTACCTGATTGCGAACGGCCAGACCGGACTCTCCACCGACTTCGACATGCCGACCCTGATGGGTTACGACAGCGACCATCCGATGAGCGAGGGCGAGGTCGGCCGCGAAGGCGTCGCGATCGACACGCTTGCCGACATGGAGCACCTCTTCGACGGCATCGACCTCGAGAAGATCTCGGTGTCGATGACGATCAATCCGAGCGCCTGGATCCTGCTCGCGATGTACGTTGCGCTCGCCCGGAAGCGTGGGCTCGACCTCCACAGGCTGTCGGGAACGATCCAGGCGGACATCCTGAAGGAGTACCAGGCGCAGAAGGAATGGATCTACCCAGTGGCGCCCTCGGTGCGCATCGTCCGCGACTGCATCACGTTCTGTGCGCGCCACATGAAGCGGTACAACCCGATCAACATCTCGGGTTATCACATCTCCGAGGCCGGCAGCTCGCCACTCGACGAGGTCGCGTTCACGATGTGCAACCTGATCGCCTACGTCGAGGCGGTCACGAAGACGGGGATGCGCGTCGACGAATTCGCGCCGCGGCTCGCGTTCTTCTACGTGTGCCAGGCCGATTTCTTCGAGGAGATCGCCAAGTTCCGCGCCGTGCGGCGGGTGTACGCGAAGATCATGAGGGAGCGCTTTGGCGCGCAGAACCCCGAGTCGATGCGGCTGCGCTTCCATTGCCAGACCGCGGCGGCGTCGCTCACCAAGCCGCAATACCAGATCAACGTCGTGCGAACCGGGCTGCAGGCGCTGGCGGCTGTATTGGGCGGTGCGCAGAGCCTGCACACCAATGGAATGGACGAGGCGTTCGCGATTCCGACCGAAGAGGCGATGAAGATCGCGCTGCGGACGCAGCAGATCATCGCCGATGAGTCCGGCGTGCCGGCTGTCGTCGACCCGCTCGGTGGCTCGTATTTCGTCGAGAGCTTGACCACGCGCTACGAGCGCGAGATCTTCAAGGTCATCGCCCATGTCGACGCCCACGGCGGCACCGTCAGGCTGACCGAAGAGGGCTGGTTCCAGCGGCGGATCGCGGATTTCGCGTACGACATCGCGCTCAAGAAGGCGAGCGGCGAAAAGCCGGTGCTCGGCGTGAACAAGTACGCCGACCCGGGCGAGGATTCGGACATTGCAGTCCATCCTTACGACCCGTCGACGGCCGCGCGCCAGATCGAGCGCCTTGGGCGCGTGCGGCGCGAGCGCGACGGCGCGCGCGTCGCGGCGCTGCTCGAGAGGCTGGTCGCAGTGGCGAAGGACGAGCGGGAGAACATCATGCCGATGACGATCGAGCTCGTGGAAGCGGGTGCGACAATGGGCGACATCGTCGAGCGGTTGAAGGGGGTGTGGGGCGGCTATCGCGAAAAGCCGGTGTTCTGATCGGCGACAGGCGCGGCGCGAAGGAAGCCAGGACATCGATTGCCATGCGGGTCGACTATCTCGAGTTCGTTCCCGTCGCAGCCGCTTCCGACATCGCTCCGTCGGCGGCCCTGATCGGCCGCGCGACCGCCGGCACCGGGCTTCGGCTCCGCGACTGTGCCACCGTGCGCGCCGACGGCGAATGGATACGCATGGGCGCCAACGTCTATTTTGGCGAGCGCGCGACCGCGCATATCGCCGACGGCATCCTGGGCACGGGAATCGGCGACGGCGTCACCGTCGGCCGCTACGGCCTCGTCCACGCCTGCACGCTGGGCGAGGGCGTCGTCATCGGCGAAGCCGCGTCGGTGCTCGACGGCGCGGTGGTCGGGCCCTACGCGGTTCTCGCCGGCGACAGCCTGGTGCCGCCGCGCAAGCGTCTGCAGGGCGGGTGGATGTACGCCGGGAACCCCGCGCAGCCGGTGCGGGAGATCACGCGCGCCGAAGTCGCCGCCATCGCGGCGGAGATTCGAGCGGGGCGGACGAGCGCGGACGCCGCAGCGCGTGCGCTGCCGCCGCTGTCCCTCGCGCGCTTCGTGCCCGACGCCGATCGGCGTGGCCCGCTGCATGCATTTGCCGGCCACTCGCCTCGCGTCGCGAATGCGTTCGTCGCCCCGACGTCCGCGGTCGTCGGCAGCGTCGAAGTCGGCGATTCGGCGAGCATTTTCTTCGGCTGCGCGGTCGCGTCCGGCGGCGCTCGCATCGTCATCGGTCCGCGCACCAACGTGCAGGACAATTCGATGCTCGTCACGGATCGCGCGCGCGGCGACATCGTCATCGGCGCCGGCGTCACGATCGGGCACAACGCGCAGCTGGGGCCGGCCGCGGTCGGCGACGGCGCGCTGGTCGGCATGGGCTCTCGCTTGGACGACGAGGTGGTCGTGGAAGCCGAGGGCTGCGTGGCAGCGGGGGCGTGGGTGGAGCGCGGCGCGGTGGTGAAAGCCGGGTGGATCTGGGCGGGGCGGCCCGCCCGGCCGTTCCGCGAGCTCAAGCCCGAGGAGCGAACCGCATTCGCCCGCTTCCGCGACGTCTACGTGGGCTACTCCGCGGCGTATCGCGCGGAGCCTTCCCCGCCGCGCAAACGCGGCTAGGAATCGCTTGCCGCGGCCCCGGCGGCCGGCAGCTTGAGTTGAACGCTGACCGCGGCATTCGCGACGTGCGCACGCGCGAGCGCAGCGGCGCTCGCGGCATCGTGCTCGGAGATCGCGCGCAACATCTGTTCGTGCTCGGTCCAAACCTGCTTCCGGTAGTCGCGGTGCCGGAGCACCTCGCGCATTGCACGGCGCAGGTGATTCCAAAGCTGGCGCATCGTGTCGGTGAACAGTAGATTGCAGGACATCTCGTAGATCAGCATGTGGAACTCCATGTCCGTGCCGATCAGCGTCGCGATCGACGCCTCGCGCACCGCGCGCTGCCCCCGCGCGACGAGCGAGCGCCCGCGGGCGAGATCGGCGTCCGCGGCGCGCTGTGCGGCAAGGGCCGCGGCGAGCGGATCGATGCCGAGGCGCAGCTCGTAGATCCAGCGCATGAAATCGCGGTCGAGCGGCGCTACCATTAGCCCGCGCCGACCGGCCTCGGTCACGAACTTCTGCTGCTTCAGCAGGAGGAGCGCCTGCCCGACCGGCTGCCGCGACACCGACAGTTTCGCGGCGACGCTTTCCTGCGTCAGCCGCTCGCCGGGCTCGAGCCGGCCTTCGCAGATCGCGTCGAGGATCGCGCGGTACGCTTGGTCGAGGATCGTGGGCTGCGGCGTGAGGACGTCCATGAGCGACTCGGGCGGCGCGGTGGCGCCATGAGCTCTACCTGCGAATTCTAGCCGCGCGCGACGCGCCCTTCATGGCGCGGACGTGAACTTGATGTCGCCATACCACGCTTCGACCGTGGCGCCGGTGTTGTCGGTGTCGGTCATCACCCCCACGGCGATGAGCTTGCCCGGCTCCTCGCCGAAGGCGCCGCGAAAGTCGTCCAGCGCGTTGCGGCGCACCGTTTGCCACATGCCCACGCCGCGCGCGCCCCTCGCCGCGACGATCATCCGGACGCGTCCGGTATTCGGATTGGAGATCACCGTGCCCACGGGGCTCCGGTTCGCCCAGACGTACATCAGCGTCGCGTACGGCACTTCGCGCCCGGCGATACTCGCGGCGAGCGCGAAAAACGCCCGGTCCCGCAACGACAGCCGAGTGCGATCGCCGTCGAATTCGAGAATGATCCGCGCCGGCGAATCTTCCTTCGCGGCGATCGCGTTGTCGGCGTTGTCGATGAGGTGCGAGATCTTCCATTCCCATTCGACGATCGGCGCGCTCGCGAGGTCGAAGCGGACGTGGTAGCCGAGGCCGCTTGCCGCCGCTTCGGCGCGCGCGTGGAGCACGACGGTTCCGCCGTCGTCGACAAGCCGGTACTGCGTGGGGGTCTTGTTCGCGGTGATCGGCACGGGCTCCCATCCGGGCGGGAGTGCGCCTGGCGCGGCGGCGGAGAACGGCATCACCAAGGGCGCCGCTTCGAACCGAGCCTGCCCGTGGGCCGCCGCTGAAATCGCACAGGCGGCGGCAAGGAAACCGGCGGGCAGGGATCGCAGGCGCATCGGACGGCTTCGCGAGGGGCGCCCGTATAATCGCATTTTCGGCCCATTGTCTCTTTCCACATGAGCCTCGACCGTGTTCCCGCCGGCAGGGACGTGCCCAACGATTGCAACGTGATCGTCGAAATCCCGATGCACGGGGATCCGATCAAGTACGAGGTCGACAAGGAAACAGGCGCCGTGTTCGTCGATCGCTTCATGTCGACGTCGATGCATTACCCCTGCAACTATGGCTACATACCGAGGACGGTCTCCGACGACGGCGACCCCTGCGATGTGCTGGTGCTCTCGCCGGTGCCGCTCATCACCGGCGTGGTCGTGCGCTGCCGCCCCATCGGGATGTTGAAGATGGACGACGAGGCCGGCGGCGACGCCAAGATCCTCGCGGTTCCCGTGGATAAGCTCTCTGGCCTCTACCATGCGATCCAGTCGCCGCGCGACCTGCCGGAGCTCACGACCCGCCAGATCTCGCACTTCTTCGAGCATTACAAGGACCTCGAGCCGGGCAAGTGGGTGCGCGTGTCGACGTGGGTTGGCGCCGAGGAGGCGAAGAAGGAAATCACCGAGGGCATCGCGCGCTACGAAGCCGCGAACCCCAAGCCGGCGTTCTAACTCCAGCGTGGGCCGGAAGAGCGTTTGCCGCGCGACCGGGCATCGCCCGACAACCGGACGACGAAGCTTGCCGTGCGCGCAAGCGGGGCGTATCCAAGCTGCACCCGACGCGAGCGCGCGACGAAACGGCGGGAGCCTATTCGCGGGCGACGATGCGCGTGCCCGCGATCCGGTCGTGCAGGAACTGACGGTCGGGATCGAGGAACGCCCAGACAAAGTTGAGCGCGAGGACCGGCAGCGCCAGCGGCCCGAGTCCGGCGGGGCGCAGCGCGAGATACGCGGCGAGCGACCCCAGGGGGCCGATCCATGCGGAGAAATAGCGGCGGAGCGCGATCCTGGCCGTGAGCGGCCTCCCATCCGCGCGTACGAGCGCAAGGTGCCAGGTCTTCATCGCCAGCGTGCGGCGGTGGCCGGTCCACGACCAGCCGAAGTAAGCTCCGGCCGCCGCGAAAACGAGGGTAAACGAAAGGACCCGGACCGGCAGATCGGGGACGACGGGCGCCGCCGTCATGCCCCGCGTTGAAGAGGAAAGGGGCACCGTCAGAAATCCAACGGCAAGGACCAGCGCCGCAACGAGCAGCGTTTCGTAGGCAAGCGCGGCGAGACGGCGCGCGAACGACGCGCCGCTGTCGATCACACCGTTGCTTTCGAGCGAGGCCGAGTTCGCCTCCCGCGCACTTCGCGCCGGGGCGCCCGCGAATCGCTCACTTCGCCTGCGGCGGCAGCGACGAAGGCGTCACCGCAGGCAGCTGCGGCGGGGGTGCCATGGGCGGGGCCGGGCGTACCCTGCGATCCGGCGTTCCAGGACCCGGGGTGCCGCTCGCCCGTCCTGGGGGAGCTACGGCGGGCGGCCTGGCCGCAAGCTCGCGCCTCGTCTCCGGCGGCAACGTCTGATACTGCTCCCATTTCTGCCGTACCTCCTGCTTCTTCTGGGGCGGCAACGTCTGCAGCGTCTTGTATCGTTGCCGCGCCGCGGCGCGCTCCTCGGGGGTCAGCTCGACCCAATGCCGCATCTGTTGCTGGAGACGCTGCTGCTCGCCTCCGGACATTGCTGGATACCGCTGCGCGATGCCGCGCCACTTCTGCTTGCGATGCGCGTCGAGCTTGTCCCAATCCTGGGCAAGCGGAGCGAGAATCTGCTTCTCGGCAGGGGGCAGTTCGGTCCACGTGGGCGAGCGCCCGGCGAGCGGCTGCGCGATGGCGCCCGCGGCGAAACCCGCCGCGAGCGCAAACGCCAGGACGAGGTCACGGATCAGTGCTCGTCGGACGCGTGCTTCAGCCAATTCTGGAATCCCCGGTCCAGATATGCATCGATTGGCAGGTCCGAGGACAGGATCGCGGCATCCGTTTCCTCGAGATCGTGCAACTGCTGGTAGGCCTGCCATTGCCGGAATCCAAATCCCGCCGCCAGGATGACCGCGATGCCCAGCCAGAGCCGCCCGCCCGCCCAGAAGCTGCGGCCGCCGCCGAGGGTCCCGCGACCCGCGCCGGCGCCGACGAGCCGCGCCTCCGCCGCCCGTTGTGGGTCGGCCAACCGCCCGATCGCGTTCTGGCGGGCGCGTTGCAGCCGATAGACCGTTCCAGCCCGGAGGTCTGCCGCGCTTCGGTCGAGGCACGCGGCTATTTTCTTCGCGAATTCAGCGTCTTCACCGTTCATTGGCGTACCCTTCGCTTGCGGCCCAGCCGCTACGCTGCCCGCCGCGGCAAAGCGATTGGCGGGTGGGTCCCCCGGCAGCGCTCATAGCGGAACCCCTTTGGCCCTCAACATCGAGGCCAGGGCATGAACGGCGCGCGAGCAGTGGGTCTTGACGCTTCCCTCGGAACAACCCATTGCCGCCGCCGTTTCCGCCACGTCGAGTTCTTCCCAGTAACGCAGCAAAAAGGCTTCTCGTTGACGCGCCGGCAACTTCGAGAGGGCCTCCTCGACGACGCTCACAATCTGCGCTTGCTCAAGCTGTGCCGCGGGGTCCGCGGCCGCGTTCGAATCGGATTTTGCCGGCAATGTTTCCAGGGGATCGAAATCCTCGTCCTTTTCGTCACCTTTTCCTAGCGACGAGAGCACCGTCGTCCACGTCAAACGGACCTTTCGGCGCCGGAAATGATCATGGATCGTGTTCTGGAGTATCCGCTGAAACAACATCGGCAGCTCGGCCGCCGATTTTTCCGAATACTTCTCGGTCAGTTTCAGCATCGCGTCCTGCACCACGTCGAGCGCCGCATCCTCGTCGCGAACGGCGAACATCGCCTGTTTGAAGGCGCGGCGCTCGACTTCCGCGAGAAACGCCGAAATTTCTTGATGGGTTGCCAGAATGGGTCCGTCCGGGTGTCGCGCGCCATTATAGGGTCGGCGCCCGGAGCCCTCCTTGTGCAACGCAACTGGCTTGACCATCCCCGCCAGTAAAGGTAAGGTGATGGCATCGGCTGGAAGCAGCCGATGCTGTAATGCAACAACGGCCGTTTGCGCCCCCTCCGGAGACGCCACAAGTGTTACCGGAGAATCCCTTGGGGTGCGGCCGGAGTGTTCCCAATCGCGGCTTTCTACCCGATTCAAGCGTTGGTGGGCGCGTCCATCCCTTTGCGCGCCATGAGGTTTGCGGAGCCCCGCTCATTCCACGCGGCGGGCTTGTCCACCAACTCGCGTAAGGCGACTGCCATGCAACTCACGGGTGCGGAAATCGTCATCCGCTGCCTCCAGGAAGAAGCCGTCGAGTACGTCTTCGGCTATCCGGGCGGCGCGGTCCTCAACATCTACGACGAGTTCTTCAAGCAGGACAAGGTCAAGCACGTGCTCGTCCGCCACGAGCAAGGCGCGGCGCATGCGGCCGACGGCTACTCGCGGTCGAGCCAGAAAGTCGGTGTCTGTCTCGTCACGTCGGGGCCGGGCGTCACCAACGCGGTGACCGGCATTGCGACGGCGTACATGGACTCGATCCCGATGGTCGTGATCACCGGCCAGGTGCCGACCCACGCGATCGGCCAGGACGCGTTCCAGGAATGCGACACCGTGGGCATCACGCGGCCGTGCGTCAAGCACAACTTCCTGGTGAAGGACGTCGCCGAGCTCGCGGTCACGATCAAGAAGGCGTTCTATCTCGCCGCCACCGGCCGGCCCGGTCCCGTGCTCGTCGACATTCCGAAGGACGTCACGCAGGCGAAGACTGAATTCTCGTATCCGAAGACGATAGCGCTGCGCTCGTACAACCCGGTGACCAAGGGCCATGCCGGGCAGATCAAGAAAGCGGTGCAGCTGCTGCTCGATGCCAGGCGGCCGATGATCTACACCGGCGGCGGCGTGGTGCAGAACAACGCTGCACCGCAGCTCACCCGCCTCGTGCGGCTGCTCGGCTATCCGTGCACGAACACGCTGATGGGGCTGGGCGGCTTTCCCGGCACCGATCCGCAGTTCACCGGCATGCTCGGCATGCACGGGACTTTCGAGTCGAACATGGCGATGCAGCATTGCGACGTGCTGATCGCGATCGGCTCGCGCTTCGACGACCGCGTCATCGGCAATCCGGCGCACTTCTTCCGGGGCGATCGCAAGATCATCCACATTGACATCGATCCGTCTTCGATCTCCAAACGGGTAAAGGTTGACGTGCCGATCGTCGGCTACGTCGGCGACGTGCTCGACGAGATGATCAAGCTGATCGAATCCTCGCCGCAGCGGCCGGACCCGGCGGCGCTCAAAGCCTGGTGGGGCGAGATCAAGGACTGGCAGCGCAAGGATTGCCTCAGATACGACACCAAGAGCGAACTGATCAAGCCGCAGTACGTGGTGCAGAAGCTCTACGAGCTGACGAACGGCGAAGCGTTCATCACGTCGGACGTCGGCCAGCACCAGATGTGGGTCGCGCAGTACTACAAGTTCGACAAGCCGCGCCGCTGGATCAACTCCGGGGGGCTCGGCACGATGGGGTTTGGGCTGCCTGCGGCGATGGGCGTCAAGCTCGTCAACCCCGACGCGAACGTCGTCTGCGTGACCGGCGAAGCGTCGATCCAGATGTGCATCCAGGAGCTGTCGACCTGCAAGCAGTACCACCTGCCGATCAAGGTCGTGAATCTGAACAACCGCTACATGGGGATGGTGCGGCAGTGGCAGGAGTTCTTCTACGGCAACCGCTATGCGGCGTCGTACATGGACGCGCTGCCGGACTTCGTGAAGCTCGCCGAAGCCTATGGCCACGTCGGCATGAAGATCGAGAAGCCCGGGGACGTGGAGGGTGCACTCAAGGAGGCGTTCAGGCTGAAGGACCGTCTCGTGTTTCTCGATTTCATTACCGACCAGTCGGAAAATGTGTTCCCGATGATTCCCGGGGGCAAGGGACTCACCGAAATGATCCTCGCGGAGGAACTGTGAGCGGCGCACGGCCGTCCCGGGGACGTCCACGCGAGAGGGGCGAAGCTCGGGCCCGCGGCGCGCGCCCGCGGGCGGGGACGGCGGCTCAGCCAATGCCCCTCGCCGTGGGCAGCGGCCGCGATGAGGCAGCGGCCCGAACCTCCCTTCGGAACGGAGGGCGCCGATGAGACGCATCCTCTCCGTCCTGGTCGAAAACGAGGCGGGCGCGCTGTCGCGAATCTCGGGGCTTTTCTCCGCGCGTGGCTACAACATCGAGTCGCTGACCGTTGCGCCGACCGAGGACGTGACGATGTCGCGGATGACGCTCGTCACCGTCGGCTCCGACGATGTCATCGAGCAGATCACGAAGCAGCTCAACAAGCTGGTCGACGTGGTGAAGGTTGTCGATCTCACCGAAGGCAACCACATCGAGCGCGAGCTGATGCTGGTCAAGGTACGCGCTGCCGGCAAGGACCGCGAGGAGATGAAGCGACTTGCCGACATCTTCCGCGGTAGCATCCTCGACGTTACGGACAAGAGCTACACGATCGAGCTCACCGGCACCGGCTCGAAGCTCGACGCGTTCCTGCAGGCGATCGAGCCCGGAGTGATCCTCGAGACGGTACGCACCGGCGCGTCCGGGATCGGACGTGGAGAACGGATCCTGCGGGTCTAGGAGCCTGTCGGGCTTGCTCTCACGCATGCGTTGCTGGGTCAAAAAGCGGGCTAGGCGCGAGGCGAAGCGCATATCGGGAATATGGGCGAGACTCGCAACGACGCGGACGCGCTTTTTTGGCAGCAACCCGGAGGGACGGGGCGAGTTGGGCGCATTTCGGTGTTGCGCGCCCTCGCCATACTGCCGGTATGCCTTCGGACGCGCGCCTTGAACTGCGCCCAACTCGCCTCCGTCGCATGCGCGACAGTAAGCCCGACAGGCTCCGGTCGTCGTCCCCGGGCACGCGGGGACCCAGCGACTTTCGGACCACGACACTAATGGATTCCCGCCTCCGCGGGAACGACGGAACAAAGGGGAGACGATCATGAAGGTGTACTACGAGAAAGACGCCGACCTGTCGCTGATCAAGGGGAAGAGGGTCACGATCGTCGGCTATGGCTCCCAGGGTCATGCGCACGCGCAGAATCTCAACGATTCCGGCGTCAAGGTCGTGGTCGGCCTGCGCAAGGGCGGCGCATCGTGGGACAAGGCGAAGAAGGCCGGCCTCAAGGTCGCCGAAGTCGCCGATGCAGTGAAGGCGGCCGACGTCGTGATGATGCTGATGCCCGACGAGCACATCGCGGCGACCTACAAGAGCGAGGTGGAGCCCCACATCAAGAAGGGTGCGACGCTCGCCTTCGCGCATGGCTTCAACATCCACTACGGGCAGGTGGTGCCGCGCTCCGACCTCGACGTCGTGATGATCGCGCCGAAGGCGCCGGGACACACGGTGCGCTCGACCTACGTCGCCGGCGGCGGCGTGCCGATGCTGATCGCGGTGCATCAGGACGCTTCGAAGAAGGCACGCGACGTCGCTTTGTCGTATGCGGCGGCGATCGGCGGCGCCCGCGCCGGCGTCATCGAGACCAACTTCCGCGAGGAGACCGAGACCGACCTCTTCGGCGAACAGACCGTTCTGTGCGGAGGCCTGGTCGAGCTGATCAAGGCGGGCTACGAGACGCTGACCGAAGCCGGGTATGCACCGGAAATGGCATACTTCGAGTGCCTGCACGAGGTTAAGCTGATCGTCGACCTGATCTACGAGGGCGGCATCGCCAACATGAACTACTCGATCTCGAACAACGCGGAGTACGGAGAGTACGTGACGGGGCCGAAGATCATCACCGACGAAGTGAAGTGGGCGATGCGCGAAGCGCTGACCCGCATCCAGAGCGGCGAATACGCGCGGGACTTCATCCTCGAGAACCGCGCCGGGGCGCCGACGCTGCTCTCGCAAAGGCGGCTCGTCGCAGAGCACCCGATCGAGCAGGTAGGCGGGAAGCTCCGCTCGATGATGCCGTGGATCAGGAAGAACAAGCTCGTCGACCAGTCGCGGAATTGATTGCGCTCGCACGAATCGTCGAAAGGGAGAACGGCATGCAGACGATGCAACGACAGCGTGGATGGCTCGGCATGGTCGTGATGCTGATTGCGCTCGCTATTGTCGTGATCCTGGCCAAGGACGCGCTCAAATCATACGGCCTCTCGGAGAGCGTCCCCGCCGAGTCCGCGAGGCAGGGTGAACGGACGCGCCTGCCGGCGGCGGCCGTCGACGCGTCGGGAATGACGGGGCAATCGACACCGTCCTTCCAGAAGCCCATCGAGCGCGCGCGCGGGGTCGAGGCGACGGTGCAGCGGCAGGCTGACGACGCGCGTAGACAGATCGACGTGCAGGCGCGGTAGCACCGCCGCGTCCGACGCAACGCAAGCCGCGAGCGATGACGGCGCCCACTCGTCCCCGCACCGTCGCGCGGCGACGACGATTCGAAGTCGATCGCATCGTCGTCCTGCGCGCGGCGCTGGTCCTCGTCGCGCTCCTTTTCCTCTATCTCATCGTGCGCGTCGCAATCCAGGCTTTCGGCGGAGCGAGCCAGCGCGAGACCAGGCACATCGAGTACACGATCGACAATGCCGGCGGCCCGGCGAATCCACCTGCTGCGGGCGGCGTCGCGAACGGCGGCGCGGGCATGAAATGACACGCGCGCGCGCATCGCCACGATTCGCGAAGGCGACGCGCGAATTCCGGTAGCGTCAGGTCATGCCCCGTTCCCCGTACCCCCATCCCCTCATCGCGCGCGAAGGTTGGCCGTTCGTCGGCGTCACTCTGGCGGCCGCGATTGCACTCTCCGCAATGCGGTTGTGGCTGCCGGCTGCGCTGGCGTGGTTGCTCGTCGCGTTCGTCGTCCAGTTCTTTCGCGATCCGCCGCGCTCGATTCCGACGCAGTCGAATGCGGTGCTGTCGCCCGCCGACGGCAGAGTCGTGTCTGTCGGAGCCGAGCGCGATCCGTATCTCGACCGCGAGGCTCTGAAAATCAGCGTCTTCATGAACGTGTTCAACGTGCACTCGAATCGCGCTCCCGTCGATTGCAGTGTCGCCGATCTCTGGTACCACCACGGGAGCTTCATCAACGCGGCGCTCGACAAGGCGTCGCGCGAGAACGAGCGCAGCGCGGTCCATCTGCGCACGGCCGCCGGCATCGACATGACGTGCGTGCAGGTCGCTGGCCTTCTCGCGCGCCGGATTCTGTGCTATGTGAAGCCCGGCGACACGCTCTCGCGCGGGCAGCGGTACGGCTTCATTCGCTTCGGCTCGCGCGTCGACCTCTATCTGCCGCCGGTGGCGATGCCAAAGGTCGCCGTCGGGGACAGCGTGTACGCGGCCGAGACGATCGTCGCCGAATTGCCCGCGAGCTGAAGCGGCCGCGACGGCGCGGTTGCGCGTCGCGCCGGTTGTGCTACCTTTGCGCCGCCATGCCGGACTTCGATGCCCATCGCGCGCTGCGCAAGAACCGGATCCGCCGCCGCGGCATCTACCTGCTGCCGAATCTCTTCACGACCGCGGCGCTGTTCGCGGGCTTCTACGCCATCGTCCAGGCGATGAACCTGCGCTTCGATCAGGCGGCGCTCGCGATTTTCGTCGCGATGGTCCTGGACGGTCTCGACGGTCGCGTCGCGCGACTCACCCGCACGCAGAGCGCCTTCGGCGCCGAATACGACAGCCTTTCCGACATGGTTGCGTTCGGCGCGGCGCCCGCGCTCATCGTCTACGAGTGGGCGTTGAAGGGGATGGGCAAGCTGGGCTGGATTGCGGCGTTCGTCTACGTCGCCGGCGCCGCACTGCGGCTCGCGCGCTTCAACACGATGCTCGATGTCGCCGACAAGCGCTGGTTCACCGGCATTCCGAGTCCCGCGGCGGCGGCGCTCGTCGCGGGCACGGTATGGATCGTCGACGACAACAACATCGATCCCGCGGGGCTGCGCTGGTGGGTGTGGGGGGTGACGGTGTTCGCGGGCCTCACGATGGTAAGCAACGTCAAGTACTACAGCTTCAAGACGATCAACCTCAAGAAGAGCGTGCCGTTCCTCGCAATTTTCGTGTTCGTGCTCGTCATCGCGCTGCTGTCGTACCAGCCGGCGATCGTGCTGTTCGCCGGGTTCGTGGGGTACGCACTGTCCGGCTATGCGACGCTCGCCTGGAGCGGCGTGCATCGCCGCGCGAGGAAGCCGCGGCCGCCGGGGTAGCCGTCGCTGCCGGAGGCGGTGTCCAAGGCCTTGCTTTGGCGGCGGATTTGCGCGTATAGTCCCGCCGTATGAACCGCGTCCCCGCCGCCGGCCGCTCCGCGCTTCCCGCGCCGACCTCCCTTTCGGGCGGCCTGCTGCTGCTTCTGCTGCGCCCCGCGCGCAGATAACGACACCCCCTTCCCGCAATACCCGTGCCCGTCGGCAATCAAGCCGGCGGGGACCCATTCAGCGGCTTTGACGCTCGGGAGAGCGACCATGACGGACCATCTGATCATTTTCGACACGACGTTGCGCGACGGCGAGCAGAGCCCCGGCGCATCGATGACCAAGGACGAGAAGCTGCGCATCGCGAAGCAGCTCGAGCGACTCTCCGTCGACATCATCGAAGCCGGATTTCCGGCCTCGTCGAATGGCGACTTCCAAGCCGTGCGCGCGATCGCCGGCGCCATCCACGATAGCACCGTGTGCGGCCTCGCAAGGGCGAACGAGAACGACATCCGGCGCTGCGGCGAAGCGATCGCGCCGGCCAGATCCGGGCGGGTGCACACGTTCATCGCATCGTCGCCGATCCACATGCAGATGAAGCTCAGGATGACGCCCGAGCAAGTGCTCGACCAGGCAGTGGCCTCGATCGGCTGGGCGCGCGAATACACGGACAACGTCGAATTCTCCCCCGAGGACGCGGGGCGCTCGGAGCCGGACTTCCTGTGCCGGCTCCTGGAGGCGGTCATCGCCGCGGGCGCCAGGACGGTCAACATCCCCGACACCGTCGGCTACACGATGCCGTGGCAATTCGGCGCGCTCATCGCCTCGCTGCGCGAGCGCATTCCGAATTCGGACAAGGCGGTGTGGTCGGTCCACTGCCACAACGACCTCGGGCTCGCAGTCGCCAATTCGCTGTCGGCGGTGATGCAGGGCGCGCGCCAGATCGAGTGCACGATCAATGGCCTCGGCGAGCGCGCAGGAAACGCGTCGCTCGAGGAAATCGTGATGGCGGTGAAGACGCGCAAGGATGTATTCCCCTGCACGACGCGAATCGACACGACCCAGATCGTCGCGGCGTCGAAGCTCGTTTCGGGCATCACCGGGTTCCCCGTGCAGCCGAACAAGGCGATCGTCGGCGCCAATGCGTTCGCGCACGAGTCCGGGATCCATCAGGACGGCGTGCTGAAGCACCGCGAGACCTACGAGATCATGCGCGCGGAGGACGTGGGCTGGAACGCCAACAAGCTCTCGCTCGGCAAGCTTTCCGGCCGCAACGCGTTCAAGACCAAGCTCACCGAGCTCGGCATCGACCTGGGCAGCGACGAGGCCCTCAACCACGCGTTCATCCGGTTCAAGGAGCTGGCCGACAAGAAGGGCCAGGTGTACGACGAGGACCTGCAGGCGCTTGTCTCCGACGAATCCGTCACCCCGGAGAAGGAGCACTACCGGCTGTCGACGCTGAAAGTCGTTTCCGAGACCGGCGCCATGCCGCACGCCCGGGTGGCGATCGCCGCCGGCGACACCGAGCTTCACGCCGAAACCAACGGGGACGGCCCCGTCGACGCGGTCTTCAAGGGGATCGAGCGGATGGTCCAGTCGAATGCGAAGCTGCTGCTGTACTCGGTCAATGCGATTACGACCGGCACCGACGCGCAGGGAGAGGTCACAGTTCGCCTCGAACGCGACGGGCGCATCGTCAACGGCAATGGTGCGGACACCGACATCATCGTGGCGTCGGCCAAAGCCTACCTCAATGCGCTGAACAAGCTCCACGGCAGGCAGGAGCGGCTCAATCCGCAGTTAGCCGCGTGAGGACCAGGACGGGGCCCGCGGACGGCGCGCGGCGAATTCGGCGCACTCCGAACGAAGGCGGTCGCTCCCGAACTCGCGATTTCCGGTAGAATCGATCTCCGCAATCGGCCGGCAGATTTGCCGCGCCCGGGCTCGACTGGCGCCGCCATCACGACTCACGATCACAGCAAGGACCCGCCGATGAGCACGCCCTCCTTCGGACCCGGCATCGAGATCACGGGCCGCCTCACCCCCGAGTACGCACAGATCCTGACCCCCGAGGCCGTCGCCTTCGCCGCCAAACTGCAGCGCGCATTTGGCGATCGCCGTGCCAAGCTGCTCGCGCGCCGCGCGCAGCGTCAAGCGGAGTTCGATGCCGGCAAGCTGCCCGACTTTCTGCCCGAGACGCGCGCGATCCGCGAAGGCGACTGGACGTGCGCGCCGGTGCCGGCGGACATCGCCGACCGCCGGGTCGAGATCACCGGTCCGGTCGATCGCAAGATGATCATCAACGCGCTCAACTCCGGTGCGAACGTGTTCATGGCCGACTTCGAGGACGCCAACACGCCGCGGTGGGACAACAATATCCAGGGGCATATCAACCTTCGCGACGCAATCCGACGCCGGATCGACTTCACCTCGCCGGAGGGCAAGGCTTATCGCCTGAACGACAAGACCGCCGTGCTGTTCGTCCGGCCGCGAGGCTGGCACCTGCCCGAGAAGCACGTGCTGATCGACGGTGCGCCGATCTCCGGGGGCATCTTCGACTTCGCGCTCTACTTCTTCCACAACGCGAAGGAGCTCCTCGCGCGCGGCACCGGCCCGTACTTCTATCTGCCCAAGCTCGAAAGCCATCTCGAGGCGCGGCTGTGGAATGACATCTTCGTGATGGGAGAAGGCGACCTCGGCATCGCGCAGGGATCGATCAAGGCCACGGTGCTGATCGAGACGATCGTCGCCGCCTACGAGATGGACGAGATCCTCTACGAGCTCTCCGACCACTCGGCGGGGCTCAACTGCGGCCGCTGGGACTATATCTTCTCGTGCATCAAGAAATTCCGGAACAACAAGGACTTCTGTCTCGCGGACCGCGCGCTCGTCACGATGACGACGCACTTCCTCCGGAGCTACGCGGAGCTCCTGATCAAGACCTGCCACCGCCGCAACATCCACGCCATGGGGGGAATGGCGGCGCAGATCCCCGTGAAAAACGACGAAGCGGCCAATGCGGAGGCGTTCGCCAAGGTGAAGGCGGACAAGGAGCGCGAGGCGACCTACGGTCACGACGGCACGTGGGTCGCGCATCCGGGGCTCGTGCCGCTGGCGAAGGAAGCCTTCGACCGGTTGATGCCGGGGCCGAACCAGATTGCGACCAAGAAGCGCGACGACGTGAGGGTGGGCGCCGTCGACCTGGTGAAGTTCGAGCCCGAGGCGCCGATCACCGAAAAGGGGTTGCGCCTCAACATCAATGTCGCGATCCAGTACATCGGCGCCTGGCTCGCGGGGCAGGGCGCCGTTCCGATCTTCAACCTGATGGAAGACGCGGCGACCGCCGAGATTTCGCGCTCGCAGGTCTGGCAGTGGATCCGCTCGCCGAAGGGCAAGCTCGACGACGGCCGGAAGATCACGAAGGAGATGGTCGCGGCCATGATCCCGGAGGAGATGCAGCGGATCCGCGAGATCCTCGGCGACGCCTTCGGTACGGGCCGCTACGACGAAGCCGCGAAGATCTTCGCCGAGCTCGTCAACAGCGATAACTTCGTCGAGTTTCTGACGCTGCCCGCATACGAGCGGATCGACTAGGGCCGCGATAGGCGATTCGCGATGATCGCCCCATCGTCCGGACGACGTGCCGGCGTGGAGCGCAGGTTGGAGCCGTTCCTTCGCCGCGCGGCTTCGCACGAACACTGACGGGCGGGACACGGTTTCCCGTCGGGACTCTCCTCCTCAACGTACCGCGCGCGTCGGTCACGGGCCGGTCGAATCCCCTGCCCGGCGAGCGGGCAGGCGAAAGATCGGGTCGCGCGACGCGGGCGGGAAGCCTCTATCGAAGGCGTCCCGGCTCGGGGGGAAGGCCGCTCGCGCGGCCAGAGCTTCCATTTTGCGGGGGCGACCGCACATCTACGACGGGTTCGTACCCCGGCATGGGTGGCGTTTTGCCCATTAATGAAACCTATCGCGCGAATTTGCACAATCAATTGGACGCATCGTCATCCGCCGCGCAGAATGGCATATCGCCGGTAACTGGACAATGGACGCCCGGTCGATTTTCCGTCCCCGGTTTCGGGGCGGGCACTAACGGTTCAACACGTCAGGAGACGCAAGATGAAGACGCTCAAGGGCACCAAGACTCACGACAACCTCAAGGCGGCGTTTGCCGGCGAATCGCAGGCGAACCGCCGTTACCTGTACTTCGCCAACAAGGCCGACGTCGAGGGTCAGAACGATATCGCCGCGGTGTTCCGCTCGACGGCCGAGGGCGAGACCGGTCACGCGCATGGTCATCTCGACTACCTCGCGCAGGTCGGCGACCCGGCTACCGACCTGCCGATCGGACCGTCCCGTTCGAATCTGAAAGCCGCGATCGCCGGCGAAACGCACGAGTACACGGACATGTATCCCGGCATGGCCAAGGCCGCCCGCGGCGAAGGATTCGACGAAATCGCCGACTGGTTCGAAACGCTTGCCAAGGCCGAGCGGTCGCACGCCAACCGCTTCCAAAAAGCGCTCGACGCACTGGCCGATTGAGCGCCGTCTCGATTGCGCAGCGCGGAGCCGCCGCCGGCGCGCCGCGTTGCGCGGCCGCACGCCGGCGAGGACGCATCCGATCGCGTGCGCAATGCCGCAACCAGGGGCGGATCCCGTCGGATACCGCCCACACCCGGCCGCGACATGCCGGCCATCCATCATGAATCCCCGCGAAGGCAACCTGCAGGCACCCATCCGCCACCCGGTCGACTGGCGCGCGCCGGAGTTCTATGACGAAGCCGCACTCCATGCGGAGATGGAGCGCATTTTCGACATCTGTCACGGCTGTCGCCGCTGCGTCAGCCTCTGCCAGGCATTTCCGACGCTGTTCGATCTCGTTGACGAGAGCAAGACGATGGAAGTCGACGGCGTCGCGAAGGCGGACTACGTGAAAGTCGTCGATCAGTGCTATCTGTGCGACCTCTGCTACATGACGAAGTGCCCCTACGTGCCGCCGCACCCGTGGAATGTCGATTTCCCGCACGTGATGCTCCGCGCGAAGGCGGTCAAGTTTCGCAAGGGCGAAACGAGCTTTCGCGACCGCCTGCTCACCAGCACCGATCGCGTCGGCAAGCTGGCGACAATTCCCGTGATCGTGCAGATGGTCAACAGGGCCAACACCACGCCGGCGGTGCGCAAGGCGATCGACAAGACGCTGGGTGTCGCCGCCGAGCCGAGGCTTCCACCGTATGCGAAGGCGCCGTTTCGAAAGAGCGCCGCGACGTCGGTGGCGTGGCCCGTCCGCGATGGCGTGCGCACGCCGGGCAAGGTCGCGATTTTTGCGACGTGCTACGTCAATTACAACGAACCGGGGATCGGCCACGACCTGATCCGCATCCTCGCCCACAACGAGATCCCCTACAAGATCGTCGAGAGGGAAGCGTGCTGCGGCATGCCGAAGCTCGAGCTCGGCGATTTCGAGACCGTCGAGAAGCTCAAGAACGTCAACATTCCGACGCTGGCGTCGCTCGCGCGCGACGGCTACGCCATCGTGACGGCGGTGCCATCGTGCACGCTGATGTTCAAGCAGGAGCTGCCGCTGCTCTTTTCCGAGGACGAGGAGGTCCAAACGGTGGCGGAGGCGATGTTCGACCCGTTCGAGTACTTGTTGCTCCGCGACCGCGACGGACTGCTGAAGAAGGATTTCAAGCGGCCGCTCGGCAAGGTCAGCTACCATATCCCCTGCCATGCGCGCGTCCAGAACATCGGCCAAAAGACGCGCGAGGTGCTCGAATGGGTGCCGGATTCGCAGGTGACGACGATCGAGCGCTGCGCGGGACACGACGGCACCTACGGCGTCAAGCGCGAGTTCTACGCGGCGTCGATGAAGATCGGCAAACCCGTGTTCCGACAGATGGCGCAGGCCGAACCGGATTATGTCAGCTCCGACTGCCCGATCGCCGGGCGTCGGATCCTGCAGGGAATCGACGAATCGGGCGAGCCGCACCACGCCCGAAAGGAACATCCGCTGACGCTGTTGCGGATAGCCTATGGATTGTAAAAAGGAGAAGACGACATGGCCCACGAAGGCTATCACGAGCCCCTCGACAAGCTGTCCGCCGCAACGATGGACTTCCATCGTGCGGTGGAATCGCTGATCGAGGAGCTGGAAGCGGTCGATTGGTACAACCAGCGCGTCGACGCCTGCGCCGACGGGGAGTTGCGGGCGATCCTCGCGCACAACCGCGACGAGGAGATCGAGCATGCGTCGATGACGCTCGAATGGATCCGGCGGGTCAACCCGGTCTTCGATCGGCAACTGCGCGAGACGCTGTTCAAGGACGGGCCCATCACCGGTCAGCACTGACGAGGACGCATTTCATGGCCGCCATCCAGCGAGAGTCGCTGCTGACCCTCGAAGCCTACGCGAAAGAGCGCCCCGCATTCCGCGAGCGGGTGCTCGCGCACAAGAAGCCGCGCACGGTGCATCTGGGCGAGCACGTCACGCTGCTGTTCGAGGACGAGCTCACGATCCGCTATCAGATCCAGGAGATGCTGCGGATCGAGAAGACGTTCGACGAAGAGGGTATTCGCGAGGAGCTCGACGTCTACAACCCGCTCGTCCCGGATGGCACGAATTTCAAGGCGACGATGCTGATCGAGTACGACAGCGTCGAGGAGCGCCGCGCGGCACTGGTCCGGCTGAAGGGCATCGAGGCTGGCACGTTCGTTCAGGTGGAAGGGCGGCCGAAGGTCTACGCGCTTGCCGACGAGGATCTGCAGCGCGAGACCGAGGAAAAGACCTCGTCGGTCCATTTCCTTCGTTTCGAGCTCACCGACGAGATGATCGCGGCGCTGAAGGGCGGTGCAGCACTCGGGGTCGGCATCGATCACCCGGAGTACGCCGTCGCCGTCCCCGCGGTTTCGGCCGAGACGCGCGCGGCGCTCATTGCCGACCTGCGCTAGGGCGTCGCAACCGGTAGCGGCAGTCGACCGACGGCGCGCCGCGCAACGTGGTGACGATGTTGCGCGCGCGTCGCACGAAGCCCAGCGATTCGATGAGGCACCGCGACGGAACGTTGCGGAAATCGATGTCGGCGCGGACCTCGGCGGCGTCGTAGGCGTGCCACAAGTGATCGATGACGCCGGTGCACGCTTCGCGCGCGATGCCCTGGCGCGCGAAGACGCTGAATACGTAGTAGGCGAGGAAGACGACGCGATCGGGGCGAACCGTCGCCTCGACCAGTCCCGCGTACGCGCCGTCGCTCGTGCGGCGCACGGCCCAGTTGAGCCAGAGCTCACCGCCCGGCGCGTACGGGTTGGCGATGCGTTCGAAGCGCAGCCTGAGATCTCCGACGCTCACCGGCGGCTCCGCGTTGATCCAGCGGTAGAGCTCCGGATCGGCGAAGCCGTCGAACATCAAGGGTGCGTGCGCCGGCGTCAGCGGCTCGAGCGTGAGGCGGGGACTCACGAGCGTTTCGCCGACGAAGAGCAGCGGCGCCTTCATGGCGTCCCGCGCAGCATCGACCACCGTTCGCGCGTGATCGACCACACGCAGAACTCTTCCGCCGGCCCGCCGCGGTGCGGCTTGTACTCGCGCCGAACGAGCAACATCCCGCATTTTTCCATCACGCGTCCGGACGCCGGATTGCGTGTGAGGTGCGTCGCGTGCATTTCATCGGTATCGAGACGGGCAAAAACCACCGCGAGGATCGCGCGGCCTGCGGCAGTCGCATAGCCCAGCCGCCAGAATGGCCGGCCGATCCAGTAGCCGAACGAATCGACGGCGCCCGGGCTCGCTTTGACGCCCATCGCGCCCACCAGCAGCCCGTCGCCGGCGCGCGTGATCGCGTAGTTCCAGCCGGTTCCGGCCGCGCGCTCGGCCGCGTGCCCGGCGATCCATTGCTCGGCCATTTCCACCGTGTAAGGATGGGGGATCACGGCCGTCATCTCCGCGACGTCCCGGTCGCCGCACAGCAGGGCGAGGCGTGGCGCGTCGGCCGCGGCGAACGGCCGGAGGACGACGGGCAGCGAGGTGATCCGGTCGGGCAGTGCCAAGGCTATGGAGCGTCGGGGCAGCGGTTCCCTAATCGCGAAAGTTGCCGTATTGCAACGGAAAGTCGCTGATCGACTTCTTGACGAGCGCGATCGCGTCCTGCAGGTCGTCCCGCTTCCCGCCGGAAACGCGCACGGCGTCCCCCTGGATCGACGCCTGCACCTTCATCTTGCTCTCCTTCAGGAGCTTGACGATCTTCTTCGCGAGCTCCTGCTCGACGCCCACGCGGATCGTCACTGCCTGCTTGACCTTGTTGCCGGACACCTTTTCGACGCTGCCGTACTTGAGCGACCGGATGTCGACGCCGCGCCGGGTGAGCTTGCCAATCACGATGTCCGTGACCTGCTTGAGCTTGAAGTCGTCGTCGGCAAACAGCGTCAGCACCTTGTCGGCGTGCTCGACGCGGGCGTCCGAACCCTTGAAGTCGAAGCGCGTGGAAAGCTCCTTGTTTGCCTGGTCCACGGCGTTGCGGACTTCGACCTGGTTCACTTCGGAGACGATATCGAACGAGGGCATCGGGAGGCGTGGGGCGGGGACGATACAGGCGAAGTCTACAGGCAACGGACGCAGCGCGGAATCGTCGCCGGCGGCGGCGGTCAGCTCTGCTCGTCGATCGAACGCGGCCAGCTTTTCTTGAGCAGCCGTGAGAGGGCACGGTCGGCGAGGATCATGCCGCCTGTCTGACACCGAGCGCAGTAGTCGCATTCGTTGTCGGCGTAGACGATGCGCTGCACCGGCGCACCGCAGACGGGACACGGCTTGCCGTAGCGACCGTGAACCGCCATTTCCGGGCGAAACGCCGTCACGCCTTCGGGAAATGCGTCGCCCGTCTGCGCCCGCAGTCGCTCGGTCCATTCGGTGAGGACGGCGCGAGCGGCGTCGAACAGTCGGGCCGCGTCCCCGTCGTCGAGCTTGCCCGTGAGCATGAGCGGCGACGCCCGCGCTCGGTGCAGGATCTCGTCCGAATAGGCGTTGCCGATGCCGGCGAAAAGACGTGGATCGGTAAGCGCGCGCTTCAACGTGTGGCTTTCGCTGCGCAACCGGAGCGCGAACGTCGCCGCGTCGCAGGCGAGTATCTCGAGGCCGCCCGGATCGAAAACGGCCAGCGCCGCCTCGCCGCGCACACAGTGGAGGGATGCCCGGCGCTTGGTGCCGGCCTCCGTGAACACGAGCCGCCCCGCAGGAAAATCGACGACGGCCAGCGTCATTCGCGCTGGTGGCTTCACGTGGCGAGCGAGCCAGCGCAGGCGGCCCGCGATCATCAGGTGCAGCACCAGGAACAGCTCGCCGTCGAGCGCGATCACGAGCCGTTTGCCGAGCCGGCGCACGTCGAGCACCTTTCTGCCCTCGACGTCGCCGATCGGCGGCACGGCGGTGCGCAGCACGAACGGGTTCACGATTTCGATGTGCAGCAGCGGCGTGGTGCGTACCCGCGCCGCCAGCGCATCACGGTAGAGCGTGAGATCGGGAAGCTCGGGCAAAGAACGTCACGCGGCGGCGGCTCGCGCGCCAGGAGGGCAGATGTCAACCGACTTAAGCCTATTTTCTCATGCGTGCCGTCGCAGAAAGGGTTGCTCCCCGAATGCCCGCAGCGACACGGCCACGTTTCATCGCGGGCGCTCGTCCGGCCATCGACGCCTTCGACGGTCAGCGGACCCTGCATTCGAGAGGTCCGCTCGGCTCCGGCGTGATCGTCACCCTGCCGGCCTTCGAAGTGCCACGCACGGCATCGGGGGCGCCACACGGGCGGCGTGCCTGCACAGGCCCTCGCCCCGGATGACGATGGCGCCGTTCCCCTCGTAGCGATGGAGTTCCTCGGCCATCGATTGTTACCGCATCCGGGCCGGCACCGAATCCGGTCGAACGGCGCTCGGCTAGAATAACCGGCTTTCCGGCATCGCCGAGGCGCCTTCATGTCGCACATCCTGCAGGACCTTCCCGTCGGCCAGAAAGTGGGAATCGCCTTCTCGGGGGGCCTCGACACGAGCGCGGCGCTGCATTGGATGCGGGCAAAGGGGGCGATTCCCTATGCGTACACCGCGCATCTCGGCCAGCCGGACGAGCCCGATTACGACGACATTCCGCGCCGGGCGCGACAATACGGCGCGGAAGTCGCGCGCCTCGTCGATTGTCGCGCCGCGCTCGTCGCCGAGGGGGTCGCCGCGCTGCAGGCAGGCGCGTTCCACATCTCGACGGCGGGACTCACGTACTTCAACACGACCCCGCTCGGACGCGCGGTGACCGGCACGATGCTCGTCATCGCGATGCGCGAGGACGATGTCCACGTGTGGGGCGACGGCAGCACGTACAAGGGCAACGACATCGAGCGCTTCTATCGCTACGGGCTCCTCGCCAATCCGAGCCTGCGCATCTACAAGCCGTGGCTGGACGCTGCGTTCATCGATGAGTTGGGCGGACGCAAGGAGATGTCCGAGTACCTCAATCGCGCCGGATTCGGCTACCGGATGAGCGTCGAGAAAGCGTACTCGACCGACTCGAACCTTCTCGGTGCGACGCACGAGGCGAAGGACCTCGAATTCCTCGACCGGGGGATGAAGATCGTCGAGCCGATCATGGGTGTCGCGTTCTGGCGCGACGACGTTGGCGTCAAGGCGGAGACGGTGACCGTGAGCTTCGAGGAGGGCCTCCCGGCAGCGTTGAACGGCATCGGCTTCAGCGATGCCGTCGCACTGCTGCAGGAAGCGAATGCGATTGGTGGGCGCCACGGTCTCGGCATGAGCGATCAGATCGAGAACCGGATCATCGAGGCGAAGAGCCGTGGTGTCTACGAAGCGCCGGGGATGGCGCTGCTGCACATCGCTTACGAGCGTCTCCTCACCGGGATCCACAACGAGGACACGATCGGGCAGTATCGGGACAACGGCCGGCGGCTCGGGCGCCTGCTCTATCAGGGCCGCTGGTTCGACCCCCAGGCGATGATGCTGCGGGAGACGGCGCAACGCTGGGTCGCGCGCGCGATCACGGGCGAGGTGACGCTGGAGCTTCGCCGCGGCAACGACTACTCGGTCCTCGACACGAAGAGCCCGAACCTCACCTACAAGCCCGAGCGGCTCACGATGGAGAAGGGCGCCTCGACTTTCACGCCCCAGGACCGGATCGGCCAGCTCACGATGCGCAACCTCGACATCGCGGACACGCGCGACAAGCTCGTGACCTACATGAAGGCCGGATTGCTGCGCCCCTCGGAAGACTCGCCGCTGCCGCGGCTCACCGAAGGCGACCCCACCGCGGAGTAGCCCGGGCCATAGTGTGAACAGGCCCTAGTCGATCTTGAGGCCGACCCTGCGGATCACCGGCGCCCAGGTGGCGGTCTCGCGCCGGATGAGATTGCCAAGATCCTCGGGAGTGCCCCCGATCAGAGCGAAGCCCTGCGCGTTCATCCTCGCTACGACGTCGGGATCCTTGAGGATCGCATTGATCTCCGAGTTGAGCCTTGCGACGATCGGCGCGGGCGTGCCCGCCGGAACCACGATCCCGTTCCAGGCCAACGCCTCGAAGCCGGGGTAGCCCGACTCGGCGATCGTCGGCAAGTCCGGGAGCAGCGGAAAGCGTTTTGCCGTGGTCACCGCGATCGCGTGGAGCTTGCCCGCCTCGATCTGGGCTTTCAGCGGCTGCATCACCGCGAACAGCATCTGCGTCTCGCCCTGGATCGTCGCCGTGACGGCCGGCGGCGAGCCGTTGAACGGCACGTGCAGCGCATCGAAGCCGGCCATCGATTTCAACAGCTCCATGTCGAGATGCGACGCGCTGCCGTTGCCGACCGACGCGTAGGCGAGCTTGCCGGGATTCGCCTTCGCGTAGGCGACGAGCTCCCGGAGAGTCTTCACCGAAAGCTCCGCGTTGACTGCGAGGACGTTGGGCTGGCTCGAGGTGATGATCACCGGGGCGAGATCCTTCTGCACGTCGTACGGGAGTTTCTGCAGCAGCGGGCCGAAGGCGAGCGGCCCGTTGAAGCCCAGCAGCATCGTGTAGCCGTCGGGTGCTGCCTTCGCGACCTCGGCGGTGGCGACCGTTCCCCCCGCGGCGGGCTTGTTCTCGACGACGACCGGCTGCCCGAGACGATCCTTGAGCTTGTCGCCGATCACGCGCGCGAGCGTGTCGAGCGAGCTCCCCGGTCCCGCGGCAACGACGAACTTGATCGGCTTGTCGGGCCACGCCTGCGCGCGGGCGTCAGGCAGCAGCACCGCGACCGAGAGCGCCCCGGCCGCGAGAAAGAGGTCACGCCGGCGCATGGCACACCGCCTCGATGTTGTGGCCGTCGGGATCGAGCACGAACGCGCCGTAGTAATTCGGGTGGTAGTGCGCCCTCAGGCCGGGCGCGCCATTGTCGCGGCCGCCGGCTGCGATCGCCGCGCGGTGGAAGACGTCGACCTGCGCGCGCGAATCGGCGCGAAACGCGACGTGGACGGACGGTCCGCTCCGATCGGCCTTGCCGATCCAGAAATCGGGCTTCGGCGGAATGCCAAAGCCGGCGGCGGCGTCGAACTCCATGATGACCTGGTAGCCGAGCGGCGCGAGTGCCGCACGGTAGAACGCCTTGCTTCTCGCGATATCGGAAACCGCAACTCCGGTATGATCGATCATCGCTGCTTCTCCGCGTTGATCAAGGGTCGACGCGCCCGCAGACGAGGTATTCGAGCAGGGCCTTCTGCGCGTGCAGGCGATTTTCCGCCTCGTCCCAGACAACGCTTTGCGGCCCGTCGATCACCTCGGACGAGACTTCCTCGCCGCGGTGCGCCGGCAGGCAGTGCATGAAGAGCGCATCGGGCGCAGCGGCGCGCATCATCGCGTCGTCGACGCGCCACGCGGCAAAATCGCGTTTGCGTGCCTCGTTCTCGGCTTCGAACCCCATGCTCGTCCAGACATCGGTCGACACGAGGTCGGCGCCGCGGCAGGCGTCGCTCGGATCGCCGAACGACTCGAACCGGTGTGCCGCTTCCCCCCCTGCGCGCTCCGTGTCCACGGCGTAGCCCGGCGGCGTCGAGATGCGCACGCGGAAGTCGAGGACGGCAGCGGCCTGCAGCCACGTGTAGAGCATGTTGTTCGAGTCACCCACCCAGGCGATGGTCCGGCCGCGGATCGAGCCGCGATGCTCGACGTACGTGTAGATGTCGGCCAGGATCTGGCAGGGATGGTACTCGTTGGTGAGGCCGTTGATCACCGGCACGCGCGAGTGCGCGGCGAAGCGCTCGATGATCGTCTGCTCGAACGTGCGGATCATGACGACGTCGACCATCCGCGAGATCACGCGCGCGACGTCCTCGATGGGTTCGCCGCGCGCAAGCTGGGTGTCGCTGCGGTTCAAGTTGATCGCGATTCCACCCAGCTGGTTCATCCCCGCCTCGAACGACACGCGAGTGCGCGTCGACGCCTTTTCGAACACCATCGCCAACGTGCGATCGCGCAGGGGCTGATAGAGCTCGTAGCGCTTGAACCGATCCTTGATCCAGCGTGTCCGCGCGAACAGGTGGTCGAATTCCTCCCGCGAGAAATCGCGGAACTGGAGGAAGTGCTTGGGCGGCGCGGGGGGCATCGCGGGGTGACCGGATGACTACCGGGAATCCTGTCGAATCAACATTTTAGCATGCTCGTACGGCTATCCACCGCGGGGCGAGCCTTGACCGGTGTCAAGGACGCAACCCCCTCTTCCGCGTACGCTCTGCGGAATCCTGCCTCTGCGGATCCGAGCCCTTCGCCCATGACCGAACCCGCTGCCGCCGTCGATGCCGCCCCGCTGCCCGGGTTGCCGCAGCTGCGAATTCGCGGTGAACGGCTGCTGCCGATCGTGCAAGGCGGAATGGGTGTGGGCGTCTCCGCACATCGACTCGCCGGTGCGGTCGCTCGTCTCGGCGGCATCGGCACGATCGCGAGCGTCGACCTGCGCCGCCATCACCCGGATCTCATGGCGGCGAGCGGACACGCCGACAAGGCTGCCGTTGACGCCGCGAACCTGACCGCGCTCGACCGCGAGATTCGCGCGGCGAAGGCGATCGCCTGCGGCAATGGCATGATCGCCGTCAACGTGATGCGCGCGGTGTCCGAGTACGCGGCGTACGTGCGGCAGTCCTGCGAGAGCGGTGCCGACGCAGTCGTCGTCGGTGCCGGGCTACCCCTCGACCTGCCCGAGCTCGCCGCATCGTACCCCCGCGTCGCGCTGATCCCGATCCTGTCGGATGCGCGGGGCATCCAGCTCGTCGTCAAGAAGTGGGCGCGCAAGGGCCGGCTGCCCGATGCGATCGTCATCGAGCATCCGCGCTACGCAGGCGGTCATCTCGGTGCGGCGAAGATCGAGGATCTCGCCGATCCGCGCTTCGACTTCGAGCGCGTGCTCCCCGACGTGCTCGCGTTCTTCCGCGCCGAGGGCATCGCGGCAGGCGCCGTTCCGCTCATCCCCGCGGGCGGCATCAACACCCACGAGCGGATCCGCGAGCTGATCGCAATGGGGGCCGCTGCAGTGCAGCTCGGAACGCCATTTGCGGTGACGGAGGAAGGCGATGCCGACATCGCGTTCAAGCGCGTGCTCGCGGGTGCTGCCCCTTCGGACATCGTCGAGTTCATGAGCGTCGCCGGGCTGCCCGCGCGCGCGGTGCGCACGCCGTGGCTCGAGACCTATCTCAAGTACCTGCCGAAGCTGCAGGCCGCTGCACACAAGAAGCCGCGCTGCACGCTCAAGTTCGATTGCCTCTTCCAGTGCGGCCTGCGCGACGGCGTCGCCAAGATCGGCCAGTTCTGCATCGACAAGCAGCTCGCCGTGGCGCTCAAGGGCGACGTCGCCAAGGGACTCTTCTTCCGTGGCGCCGCAGCGTTGCCGTTCGGCGGTGAAATCCGGCCGGTTCGCGAGCTCGTCGACTACCTGTTGACGGGCATGCGGCCCGCAGGCGCGGCGGCGTAGGAGCCGGCCGCCCGAGTTCGACGCGGTTTCCCGCGGGGTGATTCGCGATGGGCGGGCGCTGCGCCGGCGGTGCTTTCGCCGATGGCGCTTCCGGTCGGCGCCCCTGTCACCGGTCCGCGCTTGCGGACGCGGCGTGAGCGGCTAATGGCGCGCAAGCGATGCAGCTTCGGGGACGCCGTCGCTCGCCGCCGCATCCGCGCCGGAAAGCACGTGCAGATCGACCTTTCCGTCCCGCCACGAGCGCTCGAGATCGCGCTCGACTTCCGCGAGCGTCCCGGGATCTGCCGGCGACACGCCGTGGATGCCGTAGGCGCGGTTGCGGCCATGAATCTTTGCCATGTAGAGCGCCATGTCGGCGAGCCCGATGGCGCGCTCCCACGGCAACGGCACGTCGTGCGGCGGCAGCGGCATCGGCACGTAGCCCACCGACGCCGTGATTGCGATTTCGGCCCCTTCGTGAAGGAACGGTGCCACGGCGACCGCATGCATGATCCGCGTTGCGATCTCGTCCAGCGTTTCGGCGTGGGTCGCTGCGACGAAGACCAGGAACTCCTCGCCCCCCCAGCGCACGATCATGTCGGTCTCGCGCAGCGTATCGCGCAACCGGCGCGCGACCGCGACCAGCACCGCATCGCCGGCTGCGTGTCCGTAGCGGTCGTTGGTCTCCTTGAAGTGGTCGAGGTCGATCAGCAGCAGCGCCTGGATCGTCCTTCCATCGTCGCGCCGGCGCTCCGCCGGCGAGTTCCGGTCGCCGATGAAGTCCTGGAAGTAGCGGCGGTTGTAGAGCGTTGTCAGCGGATCGCGGCTGCTCTGGAACGAGAGTTCCCGGTTCTTCTGGCCGAGCAGCCGATTGGTCGTGCGGAGCTTGCGATACAGCACCGCGACGACGCCGAAGGAGACGGCGAACACGCCGGCCAGGAGCCACCAGACGCGCTCCTGCAGCATGCGGGCCCGCAGCTCGGTCGATTTCGCGTCGTTTTCGCGGTTCAGCAGCTCGATTTCGCGGCGCCGTTTTTCGGCTTCGTATTTTTCCTGCATTTCGAGGACGGTGCGCTGATGCGAGGCGAGCGCGATCTCGTCGTTCAGCCTGCGCTCGCGATGGTAGAGCGCGAGCGCAGCCTTGAAGTCGCCTGCGTGCTCGAGATACTGTCCGTATTCGCCCGCGAGGTCGGCGATTTCGGCGGTTGCCCCGGTGCGCTCGTATTCGGCAAGGGCTTCTTCGGAGTAACGCTTCCCTTCCTGCGTCCGGCCGAGTCCGAACAGCGCGAACCCCAGGTTCGCCTTGCTGGTTGCGATCAGGCCCGGATCGGCGAAGGTCTTCGCGATGTCGAGCGAGCCGCGCGCGAGTTCGAGCGCCTCGCGGAATTGTCGCCGCCGCAGGCGAATGTCCGAGAGGTTGATGAGGGCGCGGCACTCGGCGATCTCGGAATGGTCGTGGCGCGCGATCGCGAGCGCTTCTTCCATTGCGGCGAGCTCACGCTCCGGCCGGTCGAGAAGCTCCAGCGCCGCTGATTCCGCCATCCGGGCATTGGCCATCGCATAGGCGCTGCCCGCGGCCTCGCCGTCCTTGTACGCCTCGAGGCTCGCCGCGAGCGCCTTGTCGCCCTGCTTCAGCGCGAGATAAAGGACCGAAAGCTGATAGACAGCGCTCGACCGGCGATACGGGTTGGCGGCGCGCTCGGCGAGGGAAAGCGCCTCCTGGAAGCTGGCCAGCGCTTCGTCGCGCATGCCGCGGCCGCGGGCGGTCGAGCCGATCGCCATCAGCGCCGAGTAGGTGAGGAAGGGATTGGGCGTTTCGCGCAATAACTCGCGGGCCTGTTTGGCCAGCGAATTGGCGAGCTCCGAATCGCCGGCCGACGCCTGGACGCTGCTCCGTACCAGCAGCGCCGCGGCAAGGGGGAGCGGCAGCCCGCTGACTCGCGCGTCCGTCTCGAGGCGCGTGGCAAGTGCCATCGCGTCCGCCATGCGCCCGCCCGCCACCATCGCCTGGCCGCGCAGCGTGTCGACGACGAAGCGGTGCTCGGACGCGGGCTCGGCGTTCGCGCGCGCCGCGAGCGGCGCGAGCTCGATGAGCGCCCGATGGGGATGCCCAGCCACGTACGCTTCGATTTCCTGCGTGCGACTCGCGAGATCGGCGGCAGCGGCCGCCGGGGCGACCGTCAGCGCGATCAGGGCAGCAAGGATCAGGGCGAGGACGGCGCGCGCCGCCGCATGATGGATGGCCTCGACCTCGATCGATCGCCCGCCGAAGCGGGCACTGTTGGGCATGGAAGGTCGTTTCTCGTAGGCGGTCGGCACGCGCGCAAGTACGCTTTTAAGAGCTAAGCAAGTGCCGTGCCCGCCGCCGCGCCCGCCATCCGACGCCGCCTCCGCGGCGCAGCCCGAACCAAGAAAAAGGCGCCCGTCGGCCGAGCCGTTCAGCAAAGGTGTTGAAACGAGGGGCCGCTGTTGCGGCCTCTTGTCGCTATAGAAGGCGTGAAACTGCTCGATTCCGGTGATTGTTCGACCCGGTTTCGGCTACGCGCTCACCCAGTACCCGATGGCCGTTATCACTGCGCCTATATCAAGAAACATCGCCGCAAGGCATTGCATGGTAAGCGTGGTGTCTTGCAGGCGGCGGAACTCGAAGAACCAAATGAACTTCACGAGGTTGCGGCTTGGGCGCGCGAGATTCGATTGCCAGAGCGATGGCCGACCAAGCGCGCCCCATGTAGAGGCGTGCTTCGTTTTGATGCGTCGGAGCAGGATATAGCCGTTGACGTAGGACAGCGCGAATAGAACAAAGAAGGCAGCAAGGAAGCGCATGGTTGGTCAGAAATAGATAACGTCTTCCAGCCCGACCACGCCCTTGGCAAGTCCCAACCGCATCGCCGGCGTCTTGCCGTCTTTGCCTATAGCGGAGTAGTTGTAGAACACCCGAAAGATTGCCAGCAGTTTCACCACGATCTCCGGGTTGTAGGCGCTGTAGCCGTACCACTTGCGGTACCCCTTGCTGGCGGTTGTGAGCGGTCGTTCGAGCACCGACAGCCGTCGGCGCACCTGCATGAAGAAGCGGTCGATGCTGTGCAGTGACGCCTTTCGGTACAGCCACGCCATGTGGTCGGCGTCGTAATCGCCGCAGTCCGTGAGGTAGCAGACGGCCTTCTTCGGCTCACTCATGTCCGGAAATGGGTGCGTCAGCCAGCGGTCCTGCCATTTGCCCAGCGTCGCCATCTGCGCGATGGCGACTTTGATCAGCATGAGCTGCAATTCGCTGTCCGAGAGCCCCGGATACGCCTTCTTGGCAGCCTCGAACCGGGCTCGACTGGCCGCCAGTTCGGAGCGCTTCTGGTTCACCGTCAACTCCTTGGCCGTGCGCACGTAGAAGGCGTCGGCGGTGCGGGCCTTGATCTCCGGCTGGAACGCCGAAAGGCAGGCCGCGCGCATGCCGGAGTCCTGATCCATGAAGAAGCGCAGCTTCTCGACCCCGCCGAAAAGCTGGTGCAGGAAGAAGAAGTGGCCGTAGAGCGTGTACTCGGCATGAATCTGCACACCGGCGGTCGGTAGACGGCGGCCGGCGTCGGGCGCGTCCACCACTTCAACATCCTCGCGTTGTGCGGCCTCGGCATAGGTGGCCGCTATGGCTGCCTGCAGATCAGCATTCGTGGGGCGCTTACGCCCAGAAGCACTCGCCCCCCTCGTGATCCGATAGTCAGCTCGCAACCAGCACCGTGCGTAGCGGCGGAACGGGGCTCTCGCCTGATAGTCGCCTGTAGCCACAGCAGCCTGCTCCACGACCTCGGCGTCGAGCGCTGGGTCGTAGTTGAGGTGCATGCCGAAGACGTAGCCGGAGGCGTTATCGGCGGTCCCGACCGCTTGCAGCGCGACGTTGCGCTGGTCGTCCCGCCGCGTCCAGTTGATCAGATAGTCCTGCCGGTCGGTGGCCAGATAAAGTCGCCGGATCGGCATCCCCTGCAAAAGTCGCAGTTCTCTCGCGGCGACGAATGCACGGCCCTTGGTCGTGCAGGAAGTCGATCTTGCCGTACAGAGTTTCCGGGTGGATGTCCGCCACCTCGCAGATGCGCCGAAACGGCGACTTGTTCATCAGCAGCGCGAAGACGGTCTTGTTCTTGTGCGGCTGCTTGTGTCCGGTGGTGGACCTGCCGACCGCGAACGTCTTGCCGCACGCCTTGCAGCGATAACGCTGTGATCCGGCGCGGGTTGCGCCGAAACCTTGATAGTGACCGGTGCCGGCGGCCACCGGCGTCGCATGATTAGCGCAAGCCGGATCGGGGCAGGATGCCGCCGAGCGTGGTACGAGCGCTCCCAACATGCGGTCTCGCTCTTCGGCAATTCCCACGTTGCTCTTGATTGCCGGGAACTCGCCGCACGGTCGGCAGTGGAGAACCGGAATCGTGCCGGCGACACCGAGGACATAGCTATCCTGAAGAGTGCCGTGGCCGGCTGAGCCGCGCGCTACGACCGCCAGCGGCAGTCGGCCGTAGTTCGTACACGCAGGGTTCTTGCAGAAATTGACTTGAACGCCATCGCTCTCGGGCGGCACCCGAAAGCTGGCGGAGCCTGCAGAAGAATTTACCCCGGAAACGGCAATCCCCTTAACGCGTGAACAGTAAGGGAATTGTGCTCTAAACGACGGCCTATATCAACACCTTTGCTGAACGGCTCGCCCGTCGGCGCCCTTTCGAACCCGAACCGGGTCTTACATGTTCAAGCCAGCGCCTTGATTGCCCGCGAAAGCCGCGACTTCGTCCGCGATGCGGTGTTCTTGTGAACGATCCTCTTGTCGGCGATGCGGTCGATGACTGCCTGCGACGCGTGGAGCTCCTGCATCGCGGCGGTCCTGTCGCCCTTGGCGATTGCCTTGCGCACGTTCTTGACAGCGGTGCGCAGCGTCGAACGCAGGCCGGCATTTCGCTTGCTGGTCGCGGCCGCCTGGCGGGCGCGCTTGCGGGCTTGGGCGCTATTGGCCATGAGTCAAAATCCTCGCGTTCTGGAGCAACGGAAAAAGACCAAGCATAATAGCAGCTTACCGCGCCGCGCGCAACGCCGTACGCGGTGCCTCCCTCTGGCTCGAATGTTCGCCGTTCGCCTGAAGTTTTCCACTCGCCCCGGCAAGCGCCTGCGGTCCGCTGCGCGCGCCCCCCGGGGGCGTCGCCGTTGAATCTGCTCCGCACCGTGTCCACGATCAGCGGCATGACGCTGCTGTCGCGGATCACCGGGCTCGCCCGCGAGAGTCTCAAGGCCGCGGCATTCGGTGCGGGGCTGCAGATGGACGCGTTCGAGGCGGCGTTCCGGCTGCCGAACATCCTGCGTCGCCTCTTTGCCGAAGGTGCCTTCTCGCAGGCATTCGTGCCGATCTTCGCCGAGTACCGGCGGCAGCGCGGCGAGGCGGAAACCAGAGCGCTCGCCGGGCGCGTGGGGACGCTGCTCGCGGTCGGCCTGCTGCTGGTGTCGATCCTGGGGGTGCTCGTCGCGCCGTGGCTCGTTTACCTGCTGGCGGCGCGATTCAGCGAGACGCCGGGGAAGGTCGAGCTGACGGCGGAGATGATCCGGATCGTGTTTCCCTACATCCTGTTCGTCTCGCTGGTGTCGCTCGCGGGCGGCATTCTCAACGTCCATCGCCAGTTCGCGATTCCCGCATTCACTCCGGTTCTGCTCAACCTGTCGATCATCGGCGCCGCTCTGTTCGTCGCACCTCACTGCGATCCACCCATTGTCGCGCTGGCGTGGGGCGTTGCCATCGGGGGCGTCGCCCAGCTCGCACTGCAGATTCGACCGCTGTGGAAGATCGGAATGCTCCCGCGGTGGCGCTTCGATTGGCGCGACGAGGGCGTGCGCCGCGTGCTGACCGCCATGGGACCGGCGGTCATCGGCGTGTCGGCGGCGCAGATTTCCGCGCTCATCAACACGCAGCTCGCCGCGGCGCTCGGTAACGGTCGCATTTCGTGGATCAGCTACGCCGACCGGCTGATGGAGTTTCCAAGCGCGCTCCTGGGCGTCGCGCTCGGCACGGTGCTGCTTCCCTCGCTCGCGCGGCACCATGCGGATTCCAATCCGCAGCAGTACTCGGCGTTGCTCGACTGGGGACTGCGACTCGCCTTCCTGCTCGCGCTGCCGGCGGCCGTCGCGCTGTGGGTGCTCGCGGTGCCGCTGATCACCACGCTCTATCAGTACGGACATTTTTCGGTGCACGACGTTTTCGAGACCCGTGCGGCGCTGCTGGGCTACAGCGTCGGCCTGCTCGGGCTGATCATGGTGAAAATCCTGGCGCCGGGCTTCTACGCGCGGCAGATGATGAGGACGCCCGTGAAGATCGCGTTCGTCACCGTTCTCGTCACGCAGACATTGGCGGTGATCCTGATGCAGCGAATCGACCAGGCGGGGCTCACGCTGGCGACGTCGATCGGCGCGTGCCTCAATGCCGCGCTCCTGTTCCGGGCGCTCACCAGGCGCGGCATCTACGCGCCGCAGTCGGGCTGGCTGTTGTTCGTGTCGAAGCTCGCCATCGCGCTGCTCGCGCTGGCGGCTCTCCTGGCGTGGATCGCCGGTCCGACGGCGCTGTGGCTCGAGGCGAAATTGTGGACGAAGGTGGGGCGCCTCGCATGGGTGTGCGCCGCAGGCGCCGCGGTCTACTTCGGCGCGCTGTGGCTCCTCGGATTCAGGCTCGCCGACTTCAATCGGCGCGAGGGCGAGACCGCGGCGGAGCCACCGTTGCTGCCGCCGGAGGATGGCGGCGTCTGAAGCGACCGCGCCGTCAGGCGTTGCCGCCCGGCTTGCGGTAGGGACAGCGCGGCTTCACGCACTCGGCATACAGGTAGAGCGCATGTTCTGCGATCTCGAAGCCGCGCTCGCGGGCGACCTTGTTCTGCCGCTTCTCGATTTCCGCGTCGTAGAACTCCTCGACGCGGCCGCATTGCAGGCAGACGAGGTGATCGTGATGGCGACCTTCGTTGAGCTCGAACACCGCCTTGCCCGACTCGAAATGGTGGCGGGTAAGGAGCCCGGCCTGCTCGAACTGGGTCAGCACGCGATAGACGGTCGCAAGCCCGATGTCGAGTCCTTCGGCCAGCAACTGCCGATAGACGTCCTCGGCGGTCAGGTGGCGGACCTTGGAAGCTTCGAACAGGTTGATGATCTTGAGGCGCGGCACCGTGGCCTTGAGGCCGGCATGCTTGAGGTCGTGCGTGGTCATCGTGGTGCGCTCCGGGACGTGGCGGCGTTTCGAGGGCGCCGCGGCAACCTGACCCCCGGGAGGGAGGCGCGACGTCCCGTGGCTATAATAGCCATTCCCCCCGGAAATTCACAGGCTCGTGTCTTTTCATTTCCCGCCCTTGCGCCGCGCCAGCCGCGCCGGCCCCGCGCCGTTGCGCGCCGCGATCACGCTGGCCGCGCTCCTCGTCGCGGGTTGCTCGACGATCGACACCTACGCGCCGACGCTGCGCTCGTTTGGCGTCTACAAGCTCGACGTCAACCAGGGCAACTTCCTGTCGCAGGACATGGTGGACAAGCTCAAGGTCGGACAGACGAAACAGCAGGTGCGCCTGATCCTGGGCACGCCGCTCATCGTCAGCGTCTTCCGCGATGATCGCTGGGACTACACCTACGAGTTCATCAGACAGGGGCGCGTAGTCGAGCATCGCAATTTCTCCGTCTACTTCGCCGACGACAAGGTCGCGCGCTGGGAAGGCGACGAAATGCCGCCTTCGGTCGCCGAGCTCAACCGGCAGGCGGCGGCACTCACCTTGGGCGAGGCCAAGTGGTCGAGCGAGCGCTCGTGGTGGGATTCGATTCTCGACGTGTTCCGCCAATGACGGTGACGAAGATCGCCATCGCCGGCGCTGGCGGCCGCATGGGCCAGGCGCTGATCGAAGCGACCCTCGCCGATTCCGGCTTCGCGCTGGCGGCCGCGCTCGATATCGCCGGCAGTCCTTCGCGCGGCCGTGACGCCGGTGAGCGCATCGGGCGGATGACAGGCGTGACGATCGCGAGCGACATCGACGCCGCCGCACGGGTCGCGGACGTGTTGATCGACTTCACGCGACCCGAAGGAACGCTCGCCCATCTCGCCGCGTGCGCCCGGCACGGCACGGGCGCGGTCGTCGGCACGACGGGACTTTCGGACGCGCAGAAGGCGGCGCTCGCCGAATTCGCTCGAGCGGTCCCGGTGGTTCTTGCGCCGAACATGAGTGTCGGCGTCAGCGTGCTCTCGAATCTCGTCGAGACGGCGGCCCAAAGGCTGGGGTGCGGGTACGACATCGAGATCGTCGAGATTCACCATCGGCACAAGGTCGACGCGCCGTCGGGAACGGCGCTCTTTCTCGGCGAGGCGGCCGCGCGCGGCCGCGGCCTGAAGCTCGCCGACTGCGCCGTCTACGCGCGCGAAGGCGTCACCGGGGAGCGCAAGCCCGGCGCCATCGGGTTCGCGGCGCTGCGCGGCGGCGACGTCGTTGGCGAGCACACGGTGATCTTCGCGGGCACCGGCGAGCGCATCGAGCTCGCGCACAAGGCGGGCTCGCGCTCGAACTTTGCGAGCGGCGCTCTGCGTGCGGCGCACTACGTCGCGGAGCGTCGCGCCGCGGGCAGGCCCGGGCTCGCCGACATGCAGGACGTGCTTGGCCTGCGTAGTGCCTGATGAAAGTTTCGCCCCATCCTTTCGACCTTTCGGGCAGCCTCGCGCTCGTCACCGGCAGCGGGTCGGGACTCGGATTCGCCATTGCGCAGGGCCTCGCGCGCGCCGGCGCCCGCGTCGTGTTGAACGGGCGCAATCGCAACAAGCTCGCCGCCGCCGCCGCGTCGCTTGCGGACGAGGGCATCGTCGCCCAGGTTGCGCCGTTCGACGTGACCGACCCGGCCGCCGTCGACGGGGCCGTTGCCGCGATCGCACGCGAGCAGGGTCCGATCGACATTCTCGTCAACAACGCGGCGGTGAACCAGCGCCAGCCGCTCGAGCAGTTCTCGCTCGCCGACTGGCGTGCACTGCAGGCCGCCAATCTCGACGGCCCGTTCCTCGTCACGCGCGCAGTACTGCCGGCGATGAAGGAGCGACGGCGCGGCAAGATCGTCAACATCTGCTCGCTCGCGTCCGATCTCGGGCGGCCGAACATCGTCGCGTATGCCGCGAGCAAGGGCGGCTTGAAGATGATGACGCGAGCGCTTGCAGTCGAGCTCGCGCCGCACAACGTGCAGGTCAACGGCGTCGCGCCCGGGTTCTTCAAGACGGAGATGAACGCGGCGCTCATCAACGACGCGGAATTCTCGGCGTGGGTCGAGCGGCGGACGCCCGCCGGCCGCTGGGGCGAGCCCCCGGAGATCGCCGGTGCGACTGTGTTCCTGGCCTCGCGCGCCGCCGACTACGTGACCGGCCATCTCCTGTACGTCGATGGGGGCTTTTCCGCGGCGTACTAGCGTCGGCTGCGGCTCCTTTGTTGTCGCGCCGCGGGCGGGCCGGTATAATTGGCGGCCTCGAAGCGGGAACGGCTGCGAGTGACGCGGACGTTCCCGCTTCGCACGTCCGGACCCCGGCGAACCGCCCGCGCGGCGCCCCGTCCGATTCGATCTCGATCCATCATGTCCACCTCGACCGCCGCCTCGATCGCTCCCCTCGCGCCGCTGGCGGGTGCCGGAGCGACGATGCCGGCGATCCTCGCGCTCGCCGACGAGACCGTGTTTCGCGGCACGGCCATCGGCGCCCCGGGTGATGCGATCGGCGAAGTCGTGTTCAACACCTCGATGACGGGCTACGAGGAGATCCTGACCGATCCGTCGTACGCCGGGCAGATCGTCACGCTGACCTATCCGCACGTCGGCAACGTCGGCGTGAACCCCGAGGATGTCGAGTCGCGCCGGCCCTACGCTGCCGGGCTCGTGATCCGCGACCTGCCGCGACTCGTCTCGAACTTCCGGTCAACAGGCGACCTTCGCGCGTATCTCGTCGGGAACAAGATCGTCGGCATCGCCGACATCGACACGCGCAAGCTCACCCGCATCCTGCGCCAGCGTGGCGCGCAAAACGGTTGTATCCATGCCGCCGCGACGATCGCCGACCCGGACGTCGATGCCGCGATAGCGAGGGCGAAAGCGGCGCCGTCGATGGCGGGCCTCGATCTCGCGAAGGTAGTGACCTGCACGGCACCGTACGAGTGGACTGCCAGCACGTGGACGCTGGGCGAAGGCTACACGCACCAGAACAAGCCGCGATTCCACGTCGTCGCCTACGACTACGGCATCAAGCACAACATCCTGCGCATGCTCGCCGTGCGCGGCTGCCGCCTCACCGTGGTCCCCGCGCAGACGCCGGCGGACGCGGTCCTCGCCCTCGATCCCGACGGCGTCTTCCTGTCGAACGGTCCGGGCGATCCGGAGCCTTGCGACTACGCGATCCGCGCGATCCGCTCGATCGTCGACGCCGCCGTGCCCACATTCGGCATCTGTCTCGGGCAGCAGCTCCTGGGCCTCGCCTCCGGCGCCAAAACCGTGAAGCTCAAGTTCGGACACCACGGCGCGAACCACCCGGTGCTCGATTGCGACACCGGGCACGTGCTGATCACGAGCCAGAATCACGGTTTTGCGGTTGACCCGGCGACGCTTCCCGCGACTGCGCACATCACGCACGTGTCGCTGTTCGACGGTACGCTGCAGGGTTTCGCGCGAACCGACAGGCCGGCCTTCTGCTTCCAGGGCCATCCCGAGGCGAGCCCGGGTCCGCACGACCTGAGCTACCTGTTCGACCGATTCGTGAAGCTGATGGAAGAGCACAAGCCGCGATGAGCCGCGAAGGTTCCGGGTTTCCCCATAGCGGCCCGGAGGGGCGGCGGCGCGGCCATGACGGGTCCTGCATCAGGCGGCTAGGCATCGCATGCCCAAACGCACCGACATCGACTCGATCCTGATCATCGGCGCCGGCCCGATCATCATCGGGCAGGCGTGCGAGTTCGACTATTCGGGCGCGCAGGCGTGCAAGGCGCTGCACGAGGAGGGCTATCGCGTCATTCTGGTGAATTCGAATCCGGCGACGATCATGACCGACCCGGAGATGGCCGATGTGACCTACATCGAGCCGATCACCTGGCAGATGGTCGCCAAGATCATCGAGCGCGAGCGGCCGAATGCCCTGCTGCCCACGATGGGTGGGCAGACCGCGCTCAATTGTGCGCTCGACCTCGCGCGCGAGGGCGTGCTGAACAAGTTCGACGTCGAGCTGATCGGCGCGTCGAAGAAGGCGATCGACAAGGCCGAGGACCGCGAGAAGTTCAAGGCGGCGATGACGCGGATCGGCCTTGCCTCCGCCCGCTCGGGGATCGCCCACAACCTCGAGCAGGCGCTCGACGTCCAGGCGGAAATCGGCTTCCCGGCGGTGATCCGGCCGTCGTTCACGCTCGGCGGCACCGGTGGCGGCATCGCCTACAACAAGGACGAGTTCGTCGACATGTGCAAGCGGGGGCTCGATCTCTCGCCCACGCGCGAGCTGCTGATCGAGGAGTCGCTCGTCGGCTGGAAAGAATTCGAGATGGAGGTCGTCCGCGACAAGAAGGACAACTGCATCATCGTCTGCTCGATCGAGAACGTCGACCCGATGGGCGTGCACACCGGCGACTCGATCACCGTCGCGCCGGCGCAGACGCTGACCGACAAGGAATACCAGATCATGCGCGACGCGGCGATCGCGGTGCTGCGCGAGATCGGGGTGGACACCGGCGGGTCGAACGTGCAGTTCGCGGTCAACCCTGCCGATGGCCGGCTGATTGTGATCGAGATGAACCCGCGCGTGTCGCGCTCCTCCGCGCTCGCCTCCAAGGCGACCGGGTTTCCGATCGCCAAGGTCGCGGCCAAGCTTGCCGTGGGCTACACGCTGGACGAATTGCGCAACGACATCACGGGCGGCGCCACGCCGGCGTCCTTCGAGCCGACGATCGATTACGTCGTCACCAAGGTGCCCAGGTTCGCGTTCGAGAAATTCAAGCAGGCCGACGATCGGCTGACCACGCAGATGAAATCGGTGGGCGAAGTGATGGCGATCGGCCGCACGTTCCAGGAGTCGCTGCAGAAGGCGCTGCGCGGGCTCGAAACCGGCGTCGACGGCTTCAACCTGAAGACGGTCGATCCCGACAAGATCGGCGACGAGCTCGCGTATCCTCGCGCCGAGCGCTTGTGGTACGTCGCCGACGCGTTCGGCGTCGGCATGTCGCTGGAGGAGGCTTACCAACACACGCGAATCGACCCGTGGTTCCTCGCGCAGATCAAGGAGATCGTCGACACCGAGCTTGCCGTGGAGAAACGCACGCTCGGGGATCTCACGCGCGAGGAATTGCGCGGTCTGAAGCGGATGGGTTTTTCCGACCGCCGCCTCGCCCACCTGCTGCGGGCGAAGGAAGGGGACGTCCGCGCGCGCCGGCACGAATTCGGGTTGCGGCCCGTATACAAGCGGGTCGACACGTGCGCGGCCGAGTTCGCGACGCAGACCGCGTATCTGTATTCGACGTACGAGGACGAATGCGAAGCCGCCCCGACCGAGCGGACCAAAGTGATCGTGCTGGGCGGCGGCCCGAACCGGATCGGACAGGGGATCGAGTTCGACTACTGCTGCGTGCATGCGGCAATGGCGCTGCGCGACGACGGCTACGAGACGATCATGGTCAACTGCAATCCGGAGACCGTGTCGACCGATTACGACACGTCGGACCGGCTCTACTTCGAGCCGCTGACGCTGGAAGACGTGCTGGAGATCGTCCACATCGAGAAGCCCTACGGCGTCATCGTCCAGTACGGCGGACAGACGCCGCTCAAGCTCGCGCGCGATCTGGAGGCGAGCGGCGTGCCAATCATCGGCACCACGCCCGACATGATCGACATGGCCGAGGATCGCGAGCGCTTCCAGCAGATGCTGCACCGGCTGAAGCTGAAGCAGCCGCCAAACCGCACCGCGCGCACCGAGGCCGACGCGATCGCCGCCGCCGCCGAGATCGGCTATCCGCTGGTCGTACGGCCTTCGTACGTGCTGGGCGGCCGGGCGATGGAGATCGTCCACGAGCAGCGCGACCTCGAGCGCTACATGCGCGAGGCGGTCAAGGTGAGCAACGACAGCCCGGTGCTGCTCGATCGGTTCCTGAACGACGCGATTGAAGTCGACGTCGATGCGCTCTGCGATGGCACCGACGTGGTGATCGGCGGCATCATGGAGCACATCGAGCAGGCGGGCGTCCATTCCGGCGACTCGGCCTGCTCGTTGCCGCCGCACTCTCTCTCGCGCGAGACCCAGGACGAAATGCGCCGGCAGACCGTGGCGATGGCCCGTGCGCTCAACGTCGTCGGGCTGATGAACGTGCAGTTCGCGATCCAGACGAACGCGCACGAAGGCGCGGTCGTCTACGTGCTCGAAGTGAATCCGCGCGCGTCGCGCACCGTGCCGTACGTGTCGAAGGCAACCGGACGGCCGCTCGCGAAGATAGCTGCGCGCTGCATGGTCGGGCAGTCGCTCGCGTTGCAGCGCGTGGAGGGCGAGATCATCCCGCCGTATTTCTCGGTCAAGGAAGCCGTGTTTCCATTCATCAAGTTTCCGGGCGTCGACACGATCCTGGGGCCGGAGATGAAATCGACCGGCGAGGTGATGGGCGTCGGCGAAACGTTCGCCGAGGCGTTCTTGAAGTCGCAGCTCGCCGCCGGCGTCAAGCTGCGGACGAAGGGCAACGTCTTCGTCAGCCTCAAGGACGCCGACAAGCCGCGTGCGATCGAGTTGGCGAAGATCCTCGTCGAGATCGGCTTCACGCTGGTCGCCACCCGCGGGACGGCGGCGGCGCTCGCGGCCGCGAACGTGCCCGTCACGGCGGTGAACAAGGTGCATGAAGGCCGGCCCCACATCGTCGACATGATGAAAAACGACGAGATCAAGCTCGTCGTCAATACCGTCGAGGAGAAGCGCTCGGCGATCCAGGACAGCTACCACATCCGGCGCGAGGCGCTGACCGACCAGATCCCCACCTACACGACCCTTGCCGGCGCTCGCGCCGCGGCGCAGGGCCTCATGGGCATGCGCGAGCTCGTTCCCTATGCGATGCAGGCGCTGCACAAGCGTCTGCACTGAAGCGATGAAAAAATTTCCGATGACCGTCGAAGGTGCGCAGCGGCTCAAGGCGGAGTTGCAAAAGCTCAAAACGATCGATCGGCCCGCGGTGAGCCGGGCGCTCGGCGAAGCACGTGGGCACGGCGACCTCTCCGAGAATGCCGACTACGACGCCGCCAAGGAGCGCCAGGGGTTCATCGAGGGCCGCATCGCCGAGATCGAGCACAAGCTCGCCGGCGCGCAGATCATCGATCCGTCGCATCTCGAATCGGCCGACGGGCGTGTCGTGTTCGGCGCGACGGTCGACTTGGAAGATGTCGAGACTGGCGCGCGCGTCACCTATCAGATCGTGGGCGACGACGAAGCCGATCTCAAGCACGGGAAAATTTCCGTCAGTTCGCCTTTCGCCCGCGCGTTGATCGGCAAGAGCAAGGGCGACACCGCCGAAGTCAAGGCGCCGGGCGGCATCCGCGAATACGAGGTACTGGCGGTGCGCTACGCGTAAGGCGGCGAGCGCCGCGCATTGAACTCAACTACGGCGGACGTTGACGAGGGCGATTCCAGCCAGCACTACCGTGGCGGCCACCGCGAATCCGGGTGTCAGCGGCTCGCCGAGAACGAGCGTCCCGGCCGCGACGCCGAAGAGCGGCGCCAGGAATGAGAACACGGCCAGGCGCCCGGCGAGATAGCGGGTGAGCAGCCAGAACCAGGCCAGGTAGCTCGCGAACGCGACGACAATCGACTGGAATGCGAGGCTCGCGACGGCGATCGGCGTCCACGCGGCAACCCCGCCTTCGCCGAGGGCGGCCGACGCGAGCGGCAGCAATGCTGCGGAAACGGCGAGCTGGTAGAAGAGGACCTTGGTTGCGCTGATCCGCGCGAGGCGCGTCGCGCGGATCAGCACGGTCGTGGCCGCCCAGAGGAGCGCCGCGGTGACGGCGCAGAGGTCGCCGATGAGCGTCGCGCTACCGCCGTCCATGCCCTCGGCGAACGCGACCACGATGCCGCCGAACGCGAGCAGGATGCCCGCCCACTGCCCCGGCGCCAGGCGTTCGCCCGGCACGAACAGCGACAGACCGAGTGCGGTAAAACACGGTGCGGTGTAGAGGAGCACGATCATCCGTGCCGCGGTTGTGTGGCCCAACCCGGCGTAGATCAGCGCGAATTCCACGGCGAAAGCGGCGCCGGCCAGGAGTCCCGTGCGGGTGGTGCCGTCGCGGCCGCTGAGCGGAACTCGTTGCCAGCGCGCCCACATGACGACGAGCAGCGCGGCAATGGCCGAGCGCAACGCCGCCTGCAGTACGAGCGGGACGGCGGGCGCCGCGAGCTTGATCGCAACCTGCTGAAAACCCCACAGCGCGGTGAGCGTGACCATCGTCGCGCCGGCGACGCCGTCCAACGGCCGGCGCGCGTCTTCGGTCGACATCGTCAGGGCCGGTCGACGACCCGCGTCGGCACGCCGAGGGTCATGTCAGCGGGGGGTGCGGCGGCGGCGGGCGTTCGCTGCCGGGCCCCTCTTTTCCGGCAATGCGCCGACGCGACGCTTGGGGCGCGGGCCGCCGGCGGGCCGCGGCTTGCCTGATGCATTGCCGAAACTCGATCCGCGCGTCTCGAACGACGGCGCCGGAGGCGCGCGTTCGTCGCGGCGCGCACGGGGCGGCGGCGCGGTGCGCGCCCGGCGTCGCGCCGGCGCGGCCTCGTCGTTCCCCATGTCCGCCGTTACGCTGCGTGGCGGCTTGCCTCGGCGCGCCATTGCGGCGGTGTCTTCGTCGCGGAACTTTCCACGGGGTCCGGACCTCGTGGCGCCCCCGCGGTGTCTGGGTCCCGACGGCGACGGTGCAGGGATTCGCGACCGTGGCCCCGGCGGCACCGGACGCGGCGGTGTGCGCGGCAGCGGCGTTCGCGGGCGCCGGACCTGCGGGGCCTTTTTCGCGCCCGATTTCGCTCTTGCCGACTCCGGCGCCAGCAGCGGAGCCGGCCGGTAGATCACCAGCAGCTTGCCGATGTGCTGGACCGGCGCCGCGTCGAGCTCGGTGCAGATTCGCGCGAGCGCGGCGTCTCGCGCCTCGCGGTCGCCGCTCCCCACCCGAACCTTGATCAGCTGGTGCGCTCTGAGGCTCACGTCGATTTCATGCAACACCGCAGGCGTGAGCCCGTGCTGGCCGATGTAGACGACGGGGCGCAGCGCATGCGCACGAGCGCGCAAGGCGCGCCGTTCGGTTGGTGCTAGAGTCGGCATCGAGCGGGTGCCATGGCAGGATCATTCGCCATTCTACGCGGCGCCTCGCGCGTCGTCCGCTCGACCACCCGCATTCCGACATGGCCCAGAAGCGCGCGAAAAAGCACAGGTTCGTAAAAGCGTGGATCAACGAGCATGTCAACGACCACTGGGTCAAGGAAGCGACACGTCTGGGCTATCGGTCGCGGGCCGCATTCAAGTTGATCGAGCTCGCGCAAAAGGACAAGCTGCTCCGCCCCGGAATGCGGGTTGTCGACCTCGGCGCGGCGCCGGGAAGCTGGTCGCAGGTGCTGCACGAACGGCTGGGGCCGGCTGCGACCATCGTCGCAATCGACGTTCTGCCAATCGAGCCCGTCCGTGGGGTCACGTTCGTCCAGGCCGACTTCCGCACCGACGAGGGCCTCGCCGCTGTAGAGGCGGCGCTTGTCGGCCATCCTGTGGACCTTGTCGTTTCGGACCTCGCCCCCAATCTTTCGGGTGTCGCGACGGCCGACCAGGCGCGTTCGATTCACCTGGGCGAGCTAGCGCTCGAATTCGCACGGAAGTGGCTGCAACCTAGCGGCGATCTGGTCGTCAAAGCGTTTCAAGGCGAGGGGTTCGAGGAGTTCGTCCGTGCGACGGAGCAGCATTTCGCGAAAGTTCATGTCCGCAAGCCCGAGGCATCGCGTGACCGAAGCCGCGAGGTGTATGTGGTCGGAAAGGGCAAGAATCGCTGAGATTGCCGAGAATTTGGACAAGTTGTCGCTTTTCTGCGACGCACGGTGTGACCGCACTGGCCGCGGGGGTCGTGAAAGGCTAAAATACAATGTTTCGGCAGTTCCGTTCCGGCCGATCGGATCGTAGACTTGCCAAGGCGCGCGGCCACCCGAAAACGCCGCGAGGAGCATTACTTGAACAACCTGCTCAAGAACGTCGGCATCTGGCTCGTGATCCTGCTGGTCGTCGTGACCGTGGTCAGGCAATTCGACTCGCGGCAAGCGCCGAAGGACACGGTGCCGTATTCCGAGTTCATGGACAAGGCCAAGGCCGGCACTGTCGAATCGGCGACCGTCGAAGGCCGGCGGATCGTGTGGGTGAGCGCCGACAAGAAGCGCTTCATTACCTACGCGCCGAACGACATCTGGATGGTCGGCGACCTCGTCAAGTACGGCGTCAAGGTCGACGCCAAGCCCGACGAGGAGCAAAGCTTCCTCGCGCAGGTGTTCATTTCCTGGTTCCCGATGCTGCTGCTGATCGGCGTATGGATCTTCTTCATGCGCCAGATGCAGGGCGGCGGGCGCGGCGGCGCGTTCAGCTTCGGCAAGAGCAAGGCCAAGATGCTGGACGAGTCCAACAACACGATCACGTTCGCCGACGTCGCCGGCTGCGACGAAGCGAAGGAGGAAGTTTCCGAGCTGGTCGAATTCCTCCGCGACCCGACCAAGTTCCAGAAGCTCGGCGGCCGCATTCCCCGGGGCGTGCTGATGGTCGGCTCCCCGGGCACCGGCAAGACGCTGCTCGCGAAAGCGATCGCCGGCGAGGCGAAAGTGCCGTTCTTCTCGATTTCGGGCTCCGACTTCGTCGAGATGTTCGTCGGTGTGGGCGCTGCGCGCGTGCGCGACATGTTCGAGCAGGCGAAGAAGAATGCGCCGTGCATCGTGTTCATCGACGAGATCGACGCCGTCGGCCGCCAGCGCGGCGCGGGTCTGGGTGGCGGCAACGACGAGCGCGAGCAGACGTTGAATCAGCTGCTGGTCGAGATGGACGGCTTCGAAGGCAACGCCGGCGTCATCGTGATCGCCGCGACCAACCGGCCCGACGTCCTCGATCCGGCGCTGATGCGCCCGGGCCGCTTCGACCGCCAGGTCGTCGTGCCGCTTCCGGACATCCGCGGCCGCGAGCAGATCCTGCTCGTCCATATGCGCAAGGTCCCGATGGCGACCGACGTGAAGGCTGAGATCATCGCCCGCGGCACGCCCGGATTCTCGGGCGCCGATCTCGCCAATCTCGTCAACGAGGCTGCGCTCTTCGCCGCGCGCCGCAACAAGCGTCTCGTCGACATGGACGACTTCGAGATGGCGAAGGACAAGATCGTCATGGGCGCCGAGCGGCGCTCGATCGTCATGCCCGAGGAAGAGCGGCGCAACACCGCGTATCACGAGTCGGGCCACGCGCTCGTCGCGCGGCTCCTGCCCAAAACCGATCCGGTGCACAAGGTGACGATCATCCCGCGCGGCCGGGCGCTGGGCGTGACGATGCAACTTCCGGAGCAGGATCGCTACAGCATGGACCGCAACCACATGCTGAACATGATCGCGGTGCTCTTCGGCGGACGGATCGCCGAAGAGATCTTCATGAACCAGATGACGACCGGCGCTTCGAACGACTTCGAGCGGGCGACTGAGCTCGCGCGCAACATGGTGACGCGCTACGGGATGTCCGACCTGCTGGGGCCGATGGTCTACGGCGAAAACGAGGGCGAGGTGTTCCTCGGCCGCTCGATCACCACGCACAAGAACGTTTCGGAAGAGACGATGCGCAAGGTCGACAGCGAGATCCGCAAGATCATCGACCAGCAGTACGCAGTTGCCCGCAAGCTGATCGAGGACAATCGCGACAAGGTCGAGGCGATGGCGAAGGCGCTGCTCGAGCTCGAAACGATCGACTCCGATCAGATCGGCGACATCATGGCCGGCCTGCCGCCGCGGCCGCCGAAGCCGCCTGGGTCGAGTGCCGGCCCGGCGACGCCGGGCACCACGATCGGTCCGGAGACGGCGCCGACGGCAAGCGCGGCATAGAAAACTTCCAGTGGAAACGGGGGGCGCGCGGCGCCCCGTTTTTTGGGTGAGGCTTCGCTGCGGAAAGCACACGTTCGATCTCGCGCGTCCGCTCGTGATCGGGATCCTCAACGTGACGCCGGATTCGTTCTACGACGGCGGTCACAGCGCCGACTTCGCCTTGGCGCGAGACCGGGCGCGGCAGATGGTGGCCGAAGGCGCCGATATCATCGACATCGGCGGCGAGTCGACGCGACCCGGTGCCACACCGGTCGCCGAGGACGAGGAGATCCGGCGAGTGGTCCCGCTCACCGCTGCGCTCGCCGCCGAGGGCATTGCGATATCGGTCGACACGCGCAAGCCGATGGTGATGCGCGCGGCGCTCGCCGCCGGCGCGGCGATGATCAACGATGTCGCGGCGCTGACCGAACCTGGCGCCTTGGACGCCGTCGCCGCGACCGATGCCGGCGTCTGCCTGATGCATATGCAGGGTGAACCACGCACGATGCAGGTCGGGCCGCACTACGGCGACGTCGTCACCGAGGTGCGCGAATTTCTGGTCGCCCGGGCGCGCGCGTGCGAGCGTGTGGGAATCGCGCGCGACCGGATCGTCGTCGATCCCGGCTTTGGCTTCGGCAAGACGCTGGCGCATAATCTTACCTTGCTGCGCGCGTTGCCCGCGCTCGCCGCGACCGGCTATCCGGTGCTCGTGGGGTTGTCGCGCAAGTCGTCGCTCGGGAAGATCACCGGTCGCGCGACCGAGGACCGTCTGGCGGCAAGTCTGTCCGCGGCGCTCGCAGCGGTCGCGCGCGGCGCGTCGATCGTGCGCGTCCACGATGTTCGCGAAACGGTCGACGCGCTGACCGTGTGGCGGACGATCGACAATCCGGGAGACGGCGTTGAAGCGAGCGGGTGAGAACGGACGATGCAAATGAGCACCCTGCGCGACTACTTCGGCACCGACGGCGTCCGCGGACGCGTTGGCGAACCTCCGATCACCCCCGAGCTCGTCCTCAAGCTTGGCTGGGCGGCGGGCCGCGTTCTCGCGGCCGAAGCGGAGAACGCAGGCGCGCGGCCCGCCGTCCTGATCGGCAAGGACACGCGGCTTTCCGGTTATCTGCTCGAGGCCGCGCTCGAAGCGGGGCTGTCGGCCGCCGGCGTCGACGTCTATCTTTCCGGACCGCTCCCCACGCCCGCTGTCGCGTATCTCACGCGCGCGCTGCGGCTTTCAGCGGGGATCGTGATCAGCGCATCGCACAACCCGTTCGACGACAACGGCATCAAGTTTTTCTCGGAATCCGGCGCCAAGCTGCCGGACGCGGTCGAGCAGGCGATCGAGCGCACAATGAGCGAGGCGCTCGCGTGCGTGTCGTCGGCCGAGCTCGGCAAGGCGCGGCGCATCGACGACGCCGCGGGTCGCTACATCGAATTTTGCAAGAGCACGTTTCCCAACGAGCTCGACCTCAAAGGCTGGCGGATCGTGGTCGATTGCGCGAACGGCGCCGGTTATCACGTGGCGCCGCCCGTGTTCCACGAGCTGGGTGCGGAAGTCGTCGCCATCGGCAACGAGCCCAACGGCACCAATATCAACGATGGCGTCGGCTCCACGCATCCGCAGCATCTGCGGCAAGCCGTCGTCGAGCATCAGGCCGACATCGGTGTCGCGCTCGACGGCGACGGCGACCGACTCCTGCTTGTCGATCGCAATGGTCGCGTTTACGATGGCGACCAGCTTCTGTACGTCATCGTGATGGACTACCGCCGGCGCGGTGCGTTCAACGGCGGCGTCGTGGGCACGCTGATGAGCAACCTCGGCTTCGAGCAGGCTCTCGCGCGCGAAGGCATCGCACTCGAGCGGGCACCCGTCGGCGACCGCTATGTCCTCGAGCGGATGAAGGAGCGTGGCTGGCGGCTGGGCGGCGAGAACTCCGGTCACCTTCTTTGCCTCGACAAGCACACGACAGGCGATGCGATCGTCTCGGCGCTCGCGGTGCTGCGTGCGCTGGTCGAGCAGAAGACCACGCTCGAGGCGGCGAGCGCGCCCGTCACGCTGTTTCCGCAGCGCCTGATAAACATCCGGATGCCAAAGGGCTTCGACTGGAACGGCAGCGCGGCAATTCGCGCCGCGGAAGCCAACGCGCGCGCGAGTCTCGGCACCGCGGGGCGAATCCTGCTTCGACCCTCGGGCACGGAGCCTGTCCTGCGCGTGATGGTGGAGGCGGTCGATCGCCTCACGGCGGATACCTGCGCGCAGCGCGTGGCCAGTTCGATCACCGCCACGCTCGAAAAAGCGGCTGGCTGAACTGCCGAGTGGCGCTGGGCGACGGCGGCCGCTCGGGCCACCGCAACGGCAAGCGCAACGCTGCGGCCGAGCCTGGCGAGAATCGGTTCCCGAGTGAAGCCGGCGCGTCGCTATAATGCGCGGATGGTGGCGGTAATGCACGCCGTGCCCGAAACGGGAGCGCCGCGAGCGGTCTCGGTGTGGCTCGATGGCTTGCGCGGCACCTACCCCGAGGCTGACCTCCGTGTGCTCGAGGCTGCGTTCGTCTACGCCAGCGAGCGCGACGGCGACGCGCGCGGCCGCGACGGCGAGCGGCTCGTCGATCGCGCAACCGGCACGGCGACGATTCTCGCGGCGTTGCGTCTCGATGCCGCAACGGTCGAGGCCGGGCTCCTGATCGGTCTTCCCACGGCCGGGGCGTTCGACCCGGACGAGATCACGACACGCTTCGGCGCCGACGTCGCGACGATCGTGGCCGGCGTCGCGCGCATGGACGAGATCCGCGCGCTCCCCGCGACCGGCGACGCCGATGACCGCGCAGCTCAAGCCGAGCGCCTGCGCAAGATGCTGCTTGCGATGGTGGACGACATCCGGGTCGTGCTGGTCAAGCTCGCCGAGCGGACGCAGGCGCTCCGCTACCTCGTCTCGGCCGGAAAGGAGCAGGCCGAAACTCGCGAGCGCACCGCGCGCGAGGTGCGCGATCTCTTCGCGCCGCTCGCCAATCGTCTCGGTGTCTGGCAGTTGAAGTGGGAGCTCGAAGATCTCAGCCTGCGCGTGCTCGAGCCGGACACGTACAAAACGATCGCGAAAATGCTGGACGGACGGCGGCAGGATCGCGAGCGCTACATCGACGACGTCGTCGCGCTGTTGCGGCACGAGCTCGCGGCGGCCGCCATCAGAGCCGACGTCTCCGGTCGCCCGAAGCACATCACCAGCATCTGGAACAAGATGCGGCGCAAGCAGGCCGGCATCGAAGCGCTCTACGACATTCGCGCCGTGCGGGTCCTGGTCGACGACATCAAGGATTGCTATGCCGCGCTGGGGGTCGTCCATCACCTGTGGACGCCGCTGCCGGGCGAGTTCGACGACTACATCGCGAAGCCCAAGGCCAACAGCTACCGCTCGCTGCACACGGCGGTGATCGGCCCGGAAGGGAAGGCGCTCGAAGTGCAGATCCGCACTTTCGAGATGCACCAACATTCGGAATATGGCGTCGCCGCGCACTGGCGCTACAAGGAATCCGGCCAGAAAGGCATTCGCCGCGATCCCGCGTTCGAAGACCGGATCGCGTGGCTGCGCCAGGTGCTCGACTGGAAGGACGCCGTCGCCGACGCGTCGGAGTGGCTCACCGCGTTCAAGAGCAGCCTCTTCACCGACACGATCTACGTGCTGACGCCGCAGGGCAAGGTCGTCGACCTGCCGCGCGGCGCAACACCTGTGGATTTCGCCTACGCCGTGCACACGAGCCTCGGTCATCGGTGCCGCGGCGCGCGTGTCGACGGCGCGCTGGTCCCGTTGAACTACGTGCTGAAGAACGGGCAACGCGTCGAGATCGTCGCGACGAAGCAGGGCGGGCCGTCGCGCGACTGGCTCAACGCCGAGCTGGGCTACGTGACCAGCCATCGCGCGCGGACCAAGGTGCGGCAATGGTTCAAGGCGCAGCAGCAGGATGAGACGCTGGCGCATGGACGGGCGACCGTCGAACGGGAGCTTGCCCGCGCGGGGGCGACCGCGGTGAATCTCGACGCGGTCGCCGTCAAGGCCGGGTTCGAGAAGGCCGACGACCTGTTCGCGGCGGTTGGCCGCGAGGATCTCAACACGCGAGCGATCCAGACGGCGATCAAGGCGGTCGTCGCGCCGGAGGCCACACCGGCGGCCGAGCCCGAGTCCGCCGTGTTGCGGCAGAGCAAGGCGGCCGGTGCCGGCAGCGGCATTCTCGTCGTAGGGGTGGACCGGCTCATGACCGTGCTCGCCCGTTGCTGCAAGCCGGCGCCGCCCGACGGAATTGTCGGCTTCGTCACCCGCGGCAAGGGCGTGACGATCCACCGGCAAAGCTGCGCCAACGTCACCCGCATGCGCGCCCGCGAGCCAGAGCGGTTGATCGCCGCGGATTGGGGCCTGCCCCGCGACGAGGTGTTCCCGGTCGACGTCGTGCTCGAGGCGGGGGACAGGCAGGGACTGCTGCGCGACGTCAGCGAAATCTTCTCCCGCGAGCGCATCAACGTCACGGCGGCGAACACGCTGACGCGCGACATGCGCACGCGGATGGCGTTCACGCTGGAAGTGAAGAGTCTCGACGCGCTCGCCCGGGCGCTGGCGCTCGTCCGCGACGTGCCGGGCGTCGTGTCGGCCGCGCGCCGCTGAGCCGCACGACCCGCCGCGGGCCGCCGGCGACGTCGTCGCCATTGCCTGGAAGGCGGTCCGGGCACCCGATCCGGAGGTGGCGTGGCACCTGCTGTTCCGGCAGCGCGACGAAGAAGTCCGAATGGCGGACGCCAAAGCGCGCGGCCCACCTGCGCGAGCCGATGCTCGAACGATGCCATGGCGAAGCCGGCGAACGGCTTGGCGCGAGCATCATGCCGGCACGATCGAGCGTATCGCGAATCCCGCCGCGCCGCAGGCAAGGATCACCGGGATCACCCCCGCCTTGAAGCGGAACAGCGCCACGGCCGCGACGATGGCCAGCCCCAGGGCGAGGAGATCGATGCCGCCCGGCGCCGCGCCCGCGGCGAGCCCGCGCGGCCAGAACACGTGCCACGCGAAGAAGACCGCGAGGTTGACGATGACGCCGACGACGGCTGCGGTGATCGCTGACAACGGGGCCGTGAACCCGAGCTGGCCGTGCGTCGTCTCGACCAGCAGGCCTCCCGCGAGGATGAACAGGAAAGAAGGCAGGAACGTGTAGAACGTCGCGACGCACGCCCCGCTGACGCCGGCCAGCGCCAGGGCTTCCGGCCCGAACAGCGCCCTTCCCCAGCCGCCGACGAAACCGACGAAGGCGACGACCATGATCAATGGGCCGGGCGTCGTTTCGCCGAGCGCCAGCCCGTCGATCATCTGCGTGGGCGCGAGCCAGCCGTAGGTCTCGACCGCACCTTGGTAGACGTAAGGCAGCACGGCATAGGCGCCGCCGAAGGTGACGAGCGCGGCCTTGGTGAAGAACCAGCTCATCCGCGGCAGCGTTGCACCCGGCCCATAGCTCGCCACCAGCATCGCGAGGGTGAACAGCCACAGCCCGACGCCGGTCGCGAGCACCAGCGCGAGGCGCGACCCGCGGAAGCCCGCGTGCGAAGGGGTCGGCGTTTCGTCGTCGATCACCGCGGGCGCGTGTGCAGCCTGCTTCCCGCCGCGGTCCCCGCCGACGGCGAATTCCGCCGGTGCGATCCGCGCTCCGAAAAAGCCGACGACGCCCGCGGCGAGCACGATCGCCGGAAACGGCACCGGAACGCGAAGATCGCGACGAATGCCGTCGCGGCGATCGCCCACAGCGGCGGGCTGTTGAGCGCGCGCGAGCCAATCCGCCATGCCGCATGCAGCACGATGGCGACGATCGCTGGTTTGATTCCGTAGAGGACGCCGGCGACGGCGGCCACGTCGCCATAGGTCAAGTACAGCCACGACAGCGCGATCAGGATGACCAGCGAGGGCAGCACGAACAGCGCACCGGCGACGACGCCGCCCCAGGTCCGGTGCAGGAGCCAGCCGATGTAAGTGGCGAGCTGCTGCGCCTCAGGCCCCGGCAGCAGCATGCAGTAGTTGAGCGCATGCAGGAACCGCTGCTCGGAGATTCACCGTTTCGCGTCGACGAGATCGTGATGCATGATTGCGATCTGTCCCGCCGGCCCGCCGAAGCTCACGAACCCGAGCTTCAGCCAGTAGCGGAACGCTTCGGCACGCGTGGGCGCCGCGGGTGTTGCGGCTTTGCCCGTCACGCCGCTCCCGAGGCAGCGAGCTTCGCTGGGTCGCGGCCCAACGGGGCGCTCGGCGCGTCCCGGCACCCTTCGTACAGCGCGTCGTAGACAAGCATTCCCCACCGCAGCATCGCGTGATCGTCGGTGAAGAGCGACGAGAGCCCGCGCGAGACCGCGAGCAATCCGGCCGCCTCCGCCGCGAGGCCGGGCGCGGAAGTGTCGGCGCTGCGGACGATCGTCGCGAGCTTGGCGAGCGCCGGAGCGCCGAGCTCGTGGAGGCGGATGAACGCGTCGAAGCTGCATTCGGACCCCACGTGACCGTACGTGACATCGGGAATGTCGTAAGCGGTCGCATCGCTTGCCGCGGCGAACCCGCGGACGGATGCAGCCGGCACGTAGAACGATTCGGCCGCGGGGTCGAGGAAGCGGCGGATCAGCCACGGGCACGCGATCCGATCGATCTGCGGCCGTTCGCGCGTGACCCATCGCGTCGGTTTGCGCCAGGGCGTGGTCGCGAATCCGCCTGCACGCCAGCCCTCGAGGCCGCCGTCGACGAACTGCGCCTCGAAGCCCCGCTCGCGGAGCGCCGCGACGACGTCCGGGCTCACCTCGTGGCCGTGGACCAGTACGCCACTGCGCTTCGCCACGGCTCGAGCGTCGCCGCCCATAGGGTGACGTCGTCGGGCGGCGGCGAATCGCGCCGGGAATCACGTGGGGATCGGCGTTGAACGCCGGTGTTCGCCGTACGTCGATGAGTGCCGGCGGCGGGAAAGCCGCGAGGCGTCGCTTCAACTCGGGGGGCGAGATTGCCGCATCGGTCGCCATACCATGCCTCCTGCTGCGGGTTGGCAGCAGCGAAGCAGAGCTTGGATGGCGCGGGGGCCAGCGATGCGGCGGGGCGTCTGCGAAAGCCCTGCCGCGAATACTACGAGCGACGCAGAGCCGATGTCAACGGTCGCTCAGATCAACCCCTCGAGCAACTGCACGTCGACCGCCTCACCCGCCGCGACGTTGCCGGTGTCGGCGGCGAGCACGATGAAACAGTTCGCCTGCGACATCGACGACAGGATGCCCGAGCCCTGTTCGCCGGTCGTGCGCACGGTCCACCCGCCGTCGCCGTCGGGCGCGAGGATGCCGCGCTGGAATTCGGTGCGTCCCGGAACCTTCCGGATCGGCGCCGCGAGCGGCACCTTGAACGTCGGCAGCGGCGCGACGCCGAGCTGCCCCTGGAGGATCTTGAGCGCGTCCCGGACGAACTCGTAGAACGTCACCATGACCGACACGGGATTGCCGGGCAGGCCGAAAAAATGCGCGTCGCCCAGTCGGCCATAGGCAAGCGGACGGCCCGGCTTCATCGCGATTTTCCAGAAGACGACTTCGCCCAGCTTGTCCATCAGCGGCTTCACGAAATCCGCTTCGCCGACGGACACGCCGCCCGACGTGATGACGACATCCGCGCAAGCCGCGGCGCTCGCGAACGCCCGCTCGAGCGCCTCCGGCACGTCGGGCACCACGCCCATGTCGAGCGTATCGCAACCGAGGCGCGAGAGCATCCCGAAGAGCGTGTAACGATTGCTGTCGTAGATCTCGCCGGCGGCGAGCGGCGTCCCGATCGACTTCAGCTCGTCGCCGGTCGAGAAGAATGCAACGCGGAGCCTCCGGTACACCGTGACTTCACCGATGCCGAGCGATGCGAGCATGCCGAGCTCCGCCGGGTGTACGAGCTGCCCGGCGCGAAACACGATCTGCCCGCGCTTCAGATCCTCGCCGGCGAACCGGCGGTTCTGACCCGCCTTGCCGACGGCACTGCGCCCGATGCGCACGCGGCCGTCGTCCTCGCTCGCGCGCTCCTGCATGACCACGGTATCCGCGCCCTTCGGCATCACGGCACCGGTGAAAATGCGCACGCACTCGCCGGGGCCGACGTTCGCCGTCGCGGGCCTGCCGGCGAACGACTCGCCGACGCGTTTGAGGATCGTTTCGCCGTCCTGCTCGAGGTCCGCGAAGCGCACGGCGTAGCCGTCCATCGCCGAGTTGTCGTGGCCGGGGACGTCGTGGGGCGAAACGATATCCGCGGCCAGCACCCGGGCGGGCGCGTTGCGGATGTGCAGGCGTTCGGTCGCCGTGACCGGCGTCAGGAACGTGCGGATCAAGGCGCGCGCCCGATCGACCGGCATCGAGTTCGGGTCGTAGTCGTCGGCGCAGGAAGCTTCGCGAAGGGTCTTGGGCGCGTTCATGGGCATCGCAGGCGGTACGAGGCGACCATTCTAGACCGGCGGCGCTCGTTAGCCGCGTTTCGCCGCGGCGAGCTCGTCGGCGGTGTTGATGTTGCGGAAGGCTTCCGCTTCGTCGTCGAACGGAACTTCGGTGACGCGAAGCGTCGCGTACCACGCGTCGATCTTGCGCCCGCCGGCTTCGAGGAAGGCCGCGAGATGCGGCAGCACGTCGCGCTTCACGAGCGCGAACACCGGATGCGGCTGGTCGAACGTCCGCGCGACCGCGAGCTGCGCGTCATGCGCGAGCCGGCCGGCGGCAAGGCGAGCGACCAGGTCGTCCGGAAGGAACGGCGAATCGCAGGGGACGGTGACGACGAATTCGCGCGTCGTCCGCGAAAGTCCCGCGTGCAGGCCGGCGAGCGGCCCGGCGAAGCCGCCGACGGCGTCGGGAACGACGGGCGCCCCGAACGCCGCGTAGCGCTCGAGATTTTGGTTGGCGTTGATCAGCACGTCGGCCACCTGCGGCGCGAGGCGTGCGAGCGCGTGCGCCACGAGCGGACGGCCGTCGAGCAGGACAAGCCCCTTGTCGACGCCGCCCATCCGCCGCCCCTGGCCGCCGGCGAGGACGAGGCCCGTGACGCTGTCGCGCGCGGCGGAGACGGGCGACACGGCCGTGCCGTCAGCCGACGAACCGCTCGGCCCCGGTGAAGAGCAGGAAGTGCTTGCCGGTCGCGCGGCCCAACATCGTCATCCCGACCTTCTGCGCAATCTCGAAGCCCATCTGCGTGAGGCCCGAGCGCGAGACGAGGAAGGGGATCGCCATCTGCGCGGCCTTGATCACCATTTCCGACGTCAGGCGACCGGTCGTGTAGAAGAGCTTGTCGCCGCCCTCGATCCGGTCGAGCCACATCCGCCCGGCGATGGCGTCGACCGCGTTGTGACGGCCGACGTCCTCGACGAACATCACGATCTCCGAGCTGCCCGGCTCGTTCGTCGCAAGCGCGCAGCCGTGCACGGCGCCCGCCTGCTTGTAGATCGTCTCGTGCAGCCGCACCCGGTCGAGCAGCGCATAGAGGGTGTCTCGCCGCAGCGTCGCGCCCGCGGGCAGGCGGACCGCGTCGATTTCCTCCATCAGGTCGCCGAACACCGTGCCCTGGCCGCAGCCGGAGGTCTTGGTGCGCTTCTGCGTCTTCGCTTCGAGGTCGGCGAGGCCATGGCGCGTGGCGACGACGACTGCGTTGACGTCCCAGTCGACCTGCACGGAGACGATGTCCTCGATCCGGTCGATCAACCGCTGGTTGCGCAGATACCCGATTGCCAGGGCCTCGGGCGCGGCACCGAGCGTCATCAGCGTCAGCACCTCTTGCTTGTCGACGTAGAGCGTCAGCGGATGCTCGCCGGCGATCGGCGTGTCGCGCGTGGCGCCAGTCTCGTCCACCGCATGCACGGTGAACGTCGACGGCCGCGCGGCGTTCGTCAGCACCGGGCGATACGGGATGTCCGGGGCGTTCATTTCCCGCGTGGCGCAGCGGTCGCGGCGCGCAGCCACGACATCAACGGCTTCAGGTCCCGGAAATAGCCGGCGATCGTGTGCGGCAGATCCTTCGAGGACCTTTTCTTGACGTCCACTTCGACGATGCCGAAAAAGTGCTTGAGCTTGATCGCGTCGATGTGCGGCGCGTCGGCGCCGAAGCCCTTCGGCGGACGGGCGAGCGCCTCCTCGTCGGCGAGACCGCCGTAAGTCTTCCTGAAGCCCGGATCGCGAAGCACCCGCGTAAGCGCCTGAGGCCGCGCTGCGATGTGACGCCGCACGGAAAGCAGAGTCGACGGGTCCGGATTGTAGATCCCCCCACCGGCGAGCAGCTTGCCCTCGTGGTCGATGTGGAAGTAATACCCCGGCGCCTGCCCGCGCTTCGAGCGATCGCCGATCGCAGCGCTGAAATGCGTCTTGTACGGCGTCTTGTCCTTGGCGAAGCGCGTGTCGCGATAGATCCTGAACATCGCCTTCTTCGGGTCGACGGGGCCCATGTCGCGATCGAATGCCCGCACGCGGACGACAAGATCGCCGACCAGCTCCTCGAATTCCTGCCGCAGGATGTCGTAGGCCGGCTTGTTCCAGACGAACCACGGGCGGTTGTTGTTGCGCGCCAGGCCGTCGAGGAACTCGATCAGGGCGGGAACGTGCATGGGACTTGCGCGTGCGGCGATGCGCTACCCGCCGATGTAGCTCATCTCGACCTTCGGGGCAGGCACGGTGTTCGCCCTGCGGATCTCCGAATAGCGGTCGGCGCGCCGCCGCCAGATGGCGGCGATCGCGTTGCCGATCTGCCGGTCGTCGAAGCCGCCGCGCACCAGCGCGCGCAGGTCGTAGCCGTCGCTTGCGAAAAGGCACGTGTAGAGCTTGCCGTCGGTGGACAGGCGCACCCGCGTGCAGTCCCGGCAGAACGCCTGCGTCACCGACGCGATCACGCCGATCTCGCCGCTGCCGTCCCGGTAGCGCCACCGCTGGGCGACCTCGCCTTCGTAATTCGGATCCGCGGCGACGAGCGGGAATGCGGCAGCGATCATCCGCACGACGTCGCCGGCAGACACGACGTCGTCCATTCGCCAGCCGTTGGTCGCGCCGACGTCCATGAACTCGATGAAGCGCACGATGTGGCCGGTGCCCTTGAAATGCCGCGCCAGCGGGACGACGCTCGAGTCGTTCGTCCCGCGTTTCACCACCGCATTGATCTTGATCGGCGCGAGGCCGGCGGCCGCGGCCGCGTCGATACCTGCCAGCACTCTGGCGACCGGGAAATCAGCGTCGTTCATCGCGCGAAACGTCGCGTCGTCGAGCGAGTCGAGGCTGACCGTGACGCGCCTGAGGCCGGCGTCGGCGAGGCTCTTCGCCTTCCTGGCGAGCACCGCGCCGTTGGTGGTGAGGGTAAGGTCGATGTCGCCGATTCGCGCAAGCATTTCAACCAGCCGCTCGACGTTGCGGCGCAGGAGCGGCTCGCCGCCGGTCAGGCGGATCTTCGACACGCCCTGCTCGACGAAGAGGCGTGCGACGCGGGCGATCTCCTCGAACGTCAGCAGCTCGGCATGCGGCAGGAAGTGATAGCCGGCGTCGAAGACATCCCGCGGCATGCAGTAGACGCAGCGGAAATTGCAGCGGTCGGTCACCGAGACCCGCAGGTCGTGCATCCGCCGCCGGCGTGTGTCCGCGAGCGGCTCGCCGGCGTCGCTGGGCGCCAACGCCGCGTCGCGCACGAACGCGTCCAGCGCCGCGCGCCGGGCATCCGGATTCGAGGCCGTGCGGACGTCGGTGAGCGGAATGATCGTGGCCATGCGAACCGAGGAATTCACGGGAACAATCGATGGTCGATCATGTTAGCAGAGCGCGCCGCTCGTGGTGTATCATCGATCCGAATGTCTTTGCGCCGCTTCCTGTCGGGACCGCACCCGGAATGCCCATGACCACCTTGCGGTTTCCCGTCTCCGTGATCTTCCGGCGCACGCCGCTCGTGAACAGATGGGTGAGCGAGCGCTGGGAGCTCATCGCCGTCCTGCCCCTGTTGGACGATGGGCCCGGGAGCGGCGTTCCCATGAAAATTGAAGACGGCGCTTCCGGAACGCAGTGGCGTTTCGATGGCCAGGTGCTCGAGTTGCATCGTTCGGAAGGCGAAGGGTACTACCTCAACATCACCGCGCCGGAACCGAAAGTATTCGTCGTGTGGGATTTGCGCGACGATGGCGGCGATCCGCCGGTGCTGCCCATGGTGGTCACCGTCAGCTATAACGAGGCCGCGCGAATGCTGGACGGCGGTCAGCAGGTGGACGCGGTGCCGCTGCCCGCGCCGATTCTCGCGTGGATGCAGCCCTTCGTCACGGAAAATTACAAGCCCGAGCCGAGAAAGAAAGTGCGGCGCAACGATCCCTTTGCCGCCGACGCGGAGCGTCGCGAGCGCGGGTCGCGCGAGTGAGAACGTTCCCTGCGAGCCCACGATGAGCAACGACGGGAAGACACCGGAAGCATTCTCGCTCAAGCGCTGGTCGCGGGTGAAGCTCGAGTCGACGCGCCCGCCGGCGCAGCCGGGGGCAAACGATCCGCCATCTTCCGCGGCGCCGGCTCCTCCCGCTCCGGCGGCCCCGAACCCGGCTCGCGCCGCCGCGCCGACGCCCGCTGCCGACCTGCCGGCCATCGATTCGCTGACCATCGACTCGGACTTCAGCGCCTTCCTGCAACCGAAGATCGACGAGGCGCTGAAACGCAAGGCGCTGAAAAAGCTGTTCGGCGACCCGCGTTTCAACGTGATGGACGGGCTTGACGTCTATATCGACGACTATTCGAAGCCCGATCCGCTCGCGCCCGAAGTCGCCCGTCAGCTCGCCCAGGCGCGCGCGATCCTCGGTGCGGGATCGACGCGGATCGACGCGCAGGGGAACCCCGGAGACGTCGCGCCGGTGGAACAGCATTCATCCGTCGGTTTGGCCTCGCAGGAGACGCGAGGCGTGGAGACGGCGAGCGCGGATCCCGCCGCGCCGAATGCCGGCCCGTTGACGCCCGGTACCGAACCCGCAGCGTCGACGCGCGCCGAAAACGCGGGGCCCGGGAAGGTTGTCCCCGAACGCGATCCGAAAACGGCATCCGATCCTCGATGAGTGTCGCGGAGAAGAATCTGCACCTGTGCTCGTGCAACGGAACGGCGCCGCTCGACGCCGTGGCGCTCGCGCGCGCGCTCGAGCTCGCCGGCACGCCCAACGTTGCGACCATGCTCTGTCAGAAGGAGTTGGCCGCATTTGCGGGGAATGCGGCGGGTGATGTCGTGGTGGCGTGCACCCAGGAGGCGCGGCTCTTCGGCGATGTCGCCGAGGAGGGCGGAAAGACGCGGACGATCCGCTTCGTCAACATCCGCGAAACCGGCGGCTGGTCGGCGGAAGGCAGAGCCGCGACGCCGAAGATCGCGGCGCTTCTCGCCCTCGCGGGCTTGCCCGAGCCGGATCCGGTGCCGCGCGTCACCTATCGCTCGCAGGGGCGGCTGCTGATCGCCGGTCCCGCCGAGGCTGCGTTGCACTGGGCGAAGTCGCTCTCCCAGCATCTAGCGGTCACCGTGCTTGTCACCGGTCGCGCAGCTGGCGCCGAGCTGCCCGCCGAGCGCACGTTTCCCATCTATTCGGGCCGGCTGACCGGGCTCACCGGGTGGCTCGGCGAATTCGACGCGGCGTGGGCGCAGGAAAATCCGATCGATCTCGATTTGTGCACGCGCTGCAACGCCTGCATCAAAGCGTGCCCCGAGCAGGCGATCGACTTCTCCTACCAGATCGACCTCGAGCGCTGCCGTGCCCACCGCAAGTGCGTCGCCGCATGCGGCGCCACGGCGGCGATCGACTTCCACCGGCGCGAGCCCGCGCGTTCGGAGCGCTTCGACCTCGTGCTCGACCTCCAGCGCATGCCGCAACTGCGGATGCACCAGCCGCCGCAGGGTTACTTTGCGCCGGGGGCCGATGCCGTCGCCCAGGCACAGGCCGTCGCGGAGATCGCGCTCTATACCGGCGAGTTCGAGAAGCCGAAATACTTCGCGTACAAGGCGTCGATCTGCGCGCACGGCCGGTCGGGAAAGCCCGGCTGCAACCAGTGCATCGACGTCTGCTCCACCGTGGCGATCGCCGCGGACGGCGACCACGTCAAGGTCGAGCCGCACCTGTGCATGGGCTGCGGCGCCTGCGCGACGGTGTGTCCATCGGGCGCCATGGCCTATGCCTATCCGTCGGTGCCGGATCTCGGCCGCCGCGTGCGCACGCTCCTCGCCACCTACACGAAAGCCGGCGGACGCGACGCGTGCCTGCTCCTCCACGCCGAGGACGGCCGCACCGTCATCGCGAGTCTCGCGCGCCGTGGCCGCGGCCTTCCGGCGCGCATGATTCCGCTGGAAGTCCACCACGTGGCTTCGGTCGGCCTCGACGTCTGGCTGGCGGCGCTGGCCCATGGCGCCGCGCAGATCGCGGTGCTCGCGACGGGCAGCGAAGCGCCGCCATATCGGGAGGCGCTCGACAGGCAAATGGCGATCGCCGACACGATCGCGCAGGCGCTCGGCTATCAGGGCGAGCACTTCCGGGTCTTCGACGGCGGCAACGCCGAGGCGATCGAGACCGCGCTGTGGTCCTGGAAGCCCGCGCTCGCGGTGCGTGTCGCCGCCACGTTCGCCTTCGCCACCGACAAGCGGACGACTGCGGCGCTCGCGATCGAGCATCTCGCCCAGCACGCACCCACGCCGCAGCGCGAGATCGCGCTGCCAGCCGGCGCGCCATTCGGCACGATCGCCGTCGACCGCCTGAGTTGCACGATGTGCCTCGCCTGCGTCGGGTCGTGTCCCGAAGGCGCGCTGCAGGACAACACCGAAATGCCGCAGCTTCGCTTCATCGAGGCGAAATGCGTTCAGTGCGGCCTGTGCGCGGCGACGTGTCCCGAGCATTCGATCACGCTCTCGCCGAGGCTCTTGCTCGCCCGGGAAGCGAAGGATCCGCGCGTCATGAACGAAGCCGCCGTCGCGACCTGCGTCTCCTGCGGCAAGCCGCTCGGCACGGAAAAGATGGTCGCGAGCATGCTGGCAAAGCTCGCCGGCCATTCGATGTTTGCCGCGCCCGGCGCGCTCGATCGGCTCAGGATGTGCGCCGACTGCCGGGTCGTCGATCTCATGAAGAACGAGCGCGGCGTCGACGTTCGCGATGTCTGACGCGCCGAGCGTCGTCCAGCACGCCCTCGCGCCGGAAGATCAGGCTCGAGGCGAGTTTTACGCATTGCTCTCCCGCCTCTATGCGGACGCACCCGATGCGCCGCTGCTGGCGGCGATCGCCAGCGCGCCGCCCCTTGGCCGGGCCACCGGCGGCGGCGATGACGGCGGTGCAAGCGGACTCGCCGAGGCGTGGGAGGCCTTGCGTGCGGCCAGTGCAGCGTTCGACGTGGAAGCCGCCGCGGACGAGTTCCAAGCCCTGTTCGTCGGCGTCGGCAGAAGCGAGGTGAGTCTGTACGCTTCGCATTACCTGGGTCCGCAGTCGGGTCGTCCGCTCGCGGAGATCCGCGCATCGCTCGCGCGGCTTGGTCTCGCGCGCCAGCCGGCGAAAAGCGAGTTCGAAGACCATCTCGCGGTCGTTCTGGAAACGATGCGGATGCTGGTGGCCGGCGACGGCGAACGACGCTCCGCGGGGATCGCCGACCAGCGGGCGTTTTTCGAAAGACATCTCGGCTCATGGGCGTTCGAATGCTGCGCTGCAATACGAGCGTGCCCTATTGCCAACTACTATGTCCAGGTAGCAGAATTCACTCATTACTTCTTGGCGCTCGAACGTGACTCGTTCGCCATCGACTGACCATATCAACGTCACGGGGTCGTTTCGGAGGTCTGCATGCGCACTCGTACGCGTAGCGCTCCTGCTCCCGCATTGATCAATCCGCCCGGCGACTGTCGGTGCTGCCGACGGGCTTTCGGTCGGGGCAACGCGGTCGCAACGATTCCATACGTCGCCGCCGCGCGCCCCGAGAGCGGATTGACGCCGATTCGATTCATTCGATCAGAGGCTTTTAGGAGGAGGAAGGATCATGCTGCTGACCAAGAAGAGTGACATCGCTGCAGCCGGTCCGCGTCTTCGCCGCCTGACGGGAGCGCCGCTCCCGACGATGGACCGGCGGACGTTTTTGAAGCGCTCGGGCCTGGTCGCGGGGGCCGGGGCGTTCGCGAGCCAGCTGCCTTACGGCGCGATCGGCAAGGCCGAGGCCGCGACAGAGGCCGAGGCGACGAAGACCGTGGTCAAGCGCACCGTCTGCACGCACTGCTCGGTCGGCTGCTCGATCGACGCGACGATCCAGAACGGCGTCTGGACGCGGCAGAACCCGGTGTTCGATTCGCCGCTGAACCTGGGCGCGCACTGCGCGAAGGGCGCCTCGGTCCGCGAGCACGGCATGCACGAGAACTCGATGCGGCTCAAGTCGCCGATGAAGCTCGTCAACGGCAAATATCAGAAAATCAGCTGGGACACGGCGATCAACGAAATCGGCGACCGGCTGCTCGCGCTCAGGAAGGAATCCGGTCCGGATGCCGTGTTCTGGGTCGGCAGCTCGAAGCACAGCAACGAGCAGTCCTACCTGCTGCGCAAGTTCGTCTCGTTCTGGGGGACGAACAACTGCGACCACCAGGCGCGGATCTGCCACTCGACGACCGTCGCCGGCGTAGCCAATACCTGGGGCTACGGCGCGATGACCAACTCCTACAACGACATGCAGAACACCAAGTGCGCGCTCTATATCGGCAGCAACGCAGCCGAAGCGCACCCGGTGTCGCTGCTGCACATGCTGCACGCGAAGGAGAACGGGGCCAAGATGATCGTCGTCGACCCGCGCTTCACGCGCACCGCCGCGAAGGCCGACGAGTACGTGCGGCTGCGCTCGGGCAGCGACGTCGCCTTCATGTTCGGAATGCTCTACCACATCTTCAAGAACGGTTGGGAGGACAAGCAGTACATCCACGACCGCGTCTACGGCATGGAGAAGGTCAAAGAAGAGGTGATGACCAAGTGGACGCCCGACAAGGTGCAGGAAGTGACCGGCGTTCCCGAGGCGCAGGTCTATCAGGTCGCCGAGATGATGGCCAAGAACAAGCCGTCGACGGTCGTCTGGTGCATGGGACAGACGCAGCACACGATCGGCAACGCGATGGTCCGTGCGACCTGCATCGTGCAGCTCGCGCTGGGCAACATCGGCGCATCGGGCGGCGGCGCGAACATCTTCCGCGGCCACGACAACGTCCAAGGGGCAACCGACGTCGGCCCGAATCCGGATTCGCTGCCCGGCTACTACGGCGTGGCGGCCGGTTCGTGGAAGCACTGGGCGGCCGTATGGGGCGTCGACTATGATTTCCTGAAGAAGCAGTACGCCGAGGGCATGATGGAAAAGCCCGGCATCACCGTGTCGCGCTGGATCGACGGCGTGCTGGAGCAGAACGACAAGATCGACCAGGGCCCGAACCTGCGCGCGCTGGTCTACTGGGGGCACGCGCCCAACAGCCAGACGCGCGGGATGGAGATGCAGGCTGCGATGCAGGCGCTCGACACCCTTGTCGTCATCGATCCGTATCCATCCGCGACAGCGGCGATGGCGGCGATGCCCCCTGACGAGAGGGCGCTTAAAGTCTTGAGCGACGCCGGCAAGAAGCCCAACCCCAACCGCGCGGTCTACCTGCTGCCCGCGTGCACTCAGTTCGAGACGATCGGCTCGGTGACGGCATCGAACCGCTCGTTGCAGTGGCGCGAGCGGGTGATCAGCCCGATGTTCGAGTCGCAGACCGACCATGCGATCATGCTGGCCTTCGCGAAGAAGTTCGGCTGGGACAAGGAGTTCGCGAAGAATTACAAGATCGTCAAGCCGGATCCCGACAAGATGGAGGAGCCCGAGGTCGAATCGATCCTGCGCGAGATCAACAAGGGCACGTGGACGATCGGCTACACCGGACAGTCGCCGGAGCGTCTGAAGCTCCACATGCAGAACCAGGCGACGTTCGACGTGAAGTCGCTCCGCGCGAAGGGCGGCCCGTGCGACGGCGATTACTTCGGCCTGCCGTGGCCTTGCTATGGAACGGCCGAGATCAAGCATCCGGGCTCGCCGAACCTCTACGACGAGTCGCGCACGCTGATGGATGGCGGCGGCTGCTTCCGCGCCAACTTCGGCGTCGAGCGCGACGGCGTCAACCTGCTCGCCGAGGACGGGTCGTATCCGAAGGGCTCCGAGATCACGACGGGCTATCCGGAATTCGATTCCGTTCTGCTGAAAAAGCTTGGCTGGTGGGACGACCTCACGGATGCGGAGAAGAAGGCGGCCGAAGGCAAGAACTGGAAGACCGACCTCTCGGGCGGCATTCAGCGCGTGGCGATGAAACACGGGTGCGATCCGTTCGGCAATGCGAAGGCGCGCGCGGTCGTCTGGAACTTTCCCGATCCGATCCCTCAGCACCGCGAGCCGCTGTATTCGCCGCGTCCGGATCTCGTCGCGAAGTACCCGACCCACGACGACAAGAAGACGTTCTGGCGCCTGCCCACGTTGTACAAGACGGTGCAGGAGCAGAACGTCAAGAACGGGATCGCCGAGAAGTTCCCGCTGATCCTCACCAGCGGTCGTCTGGTCGAGTACGAGGGCGGCGGCGAGGAAACACGGTCGAACCCGTGGCTTGCCGAGTTGCAGCAGGAGAACTTCGTCGAGATCAATCCCAAGGACGCCAACGACCGGGGGATCAAGGACGGCGAGTACGTGTGGGTGAAATCGCCGACGGGTGCGCAGATCAAGGTCAAGGCGCTGGTCACCGACCGCGTCGGTCCGGGAACGACGTTCATCCCGTTCCACTTCTCGGGCTGGTGGATGGGCAAGGACATGCTCGAGTACTACCCCGAGGGCGCGCACCCCATCGTCCGCGCCGAAGCCGTCAACACGGCGACCACGTATGGCTACGACTCGGTGACGATGATGCAGGAAAGCAAGACGACGCTCTGCCAGGTGGCGAAGCTCGCCTGACGCACAACGGAGAGGAGGCACCATGGCCCGAATGAAGTTTCTCTGCGACGCCGAGCGCTGCATCGAGTGCAACGCGTGCGTCACGGCGTGCAAGCAGGAGAACGACGTCCCGTGGGGCGTCAACCGCCGCCGCGTGGTCACGATCAACGACGGCGTGCCGGGCGAGCGCTCGATGTCCGTCGCCTGCATGCACTGCTCCGACGCGCCGTGCATCGCCGTGTGCCCCGTCGACTGCATCTTCCATTCCGACGACGGCGTCGTGCTGCACGACAAGGACCTGTGCATCGGCTGCGGCTACTGCTTCTACGCGTGCCCGTTCGGCGCGCCGCAGTTTCCGCAGGCTGGCGCGTTCGGCGTGCGCGGCAAGATGGACAAGTGCACGTTCTGCGCCGGCGGGCCGGAGCCCAACAACTCCGAAGCCGAGTTCAAGAAATACGGCCGCAACCGGCTCGCCGAAGGCAAGCTTCCCGTCTGTGCGGAGATGTGCTCGACGAAGGCGCTGCTCGGCGGCGACGGCGATGTGCTCGCCGAGATCTACCGCCAGCGGGTCACGGTACGCGGCAAAGGCAGCGAGGTCTGGGGCTGGGCCACGGCGTACGGTCGTCCCGAGGCACCCAAGCAACCCGCGGCGCCGCCACCAGGAGGCAAATCATGATCAACGAGCGCAAACGTGCGTTTCTGACGGCGGCGGGCGCTTCGCTCGCGGCGGCAGCCGGTGCGGGGCTGGTTGGCTGCAGCGAACGTCCGCAGGTCATCCAATTCAAGCAGGGGACCTACCAGGGCAAGCCGGACGAGCCGCCTTATGCCGGCGCGCCGTGGAACGGCAACAAACGCGAGTGGGAGCTCACGCTTGCGACGCGCGCCCAGGGCCAGAACGAATACAAGCGAATCCGCTGACGGTCGCGAAGGAGCCAAGGTGAGCCGATCGATTTTGCGCGTGGCGGGTGCGCTCGCCACCGCGGTGTGCTTTGCCGCGGGGATAGCGTCCGCCCAGACGCCGGCGGTCAATCCGAAGGAAGCCGCACAGGCGACCAAGGAGCAGAGCCGGGACGTCCTCCAGCCGCTCAACAACGCGCCCGTGTGGCGGGAAGTCCGTTCCGGCGAGCCCCAGATCACGACCGTCACCGGGCGCGGGGCGAACACGCTGATCCAGGTGGAGGGTCAGACGTGGCGGGCCGCCCGCGTGCCGCTCGTATTCGGGGGCGGCGTGCTGTTCGCGCTGGCGCTCGTCGGACTCGGGGTGTTTTACCTGCTGCGCGGCGAGATGACCACGGAGCACCGGGTCGGCGAGCGGTATATCGAGCGTTTCTCGCCCGCCGACCGTTATGCGCACTGGCTGGTCGCGATCACCTGGGTCACCCTCGCGATCACCGGGCTCATCCTGTCGCTCGGCAAGTCGGTGCTGTTGCCGCTGATCGGCTACACGCTCTTCTCGTGGCTCGCGATACTCGCCAAGAACCTCCACAATTTCATCGGCCCGATCCTGATCATCGGCGTCCCGTGGCTATTCGTCCGTTTCATCCGCGATAACGGCGTCGGCGCCGACGACGTGCGCTGGTTCGCCAACATCGGCGGTTATTTCAAGGGACATGAATACCCGTCGGGCCGCTTCAACGCCGGCGAAAAGCTCGTGTTCTGGTTCGTGCTCGTCATCTTCTCGATCACGTTGATCGTCACCGGCTTGATCCTCGTCTTCCCGAACTTCAACCAGACGCGCGCGACCATGCAGGTCACCAACGTCATCCACATGATCGCGGCGTACGTCGCGATCGCACTCGCGTGCGTGCACATCTACCTCGGCACGATCGGCATGGAAGGCGCGTATCGCGCGATGCGTTACGGCTACGTCGACGAAAGCTGGGCCAAGCATCACCATCTGCGCTGGTACGAGCGAGTCGCGGCAGGCAAGGCGCCGCAGAAGTTCGTGCAACCGGAAGCGGTGCCGCCGGAAGCCGCGCCGCCAAAACCGGCAATGCGTCGGGTGTAGTGTGCTGAGTCAGAAGTTTCGAAGATCAAGGATTCTGGGGGACAAGAAGATGACGACACCGCGTGCGCTCATTGCCGCCTTGCTCGTGATTGCGACTTTCGGCATTGCGGTCGCCAAGCTGCCGCCGCCCTCGCCGCCGACGGACGCGCAGAAGGCGGCGGCCGAAGAGAAAAAGGCAAAGGACGCCGCGGCAGCCGACGCGGCGAAGGCGGCCCTCGCGAAGGCCCAGGATCACGTCGCTGCCCGGTATTACGCGGAAATGAGGGCCAAGGGCAAGGCGGTGCCAACGCCGCAGGTGGGGCCGACGGCGACAGCAGCGACTCCGGCGAAGACCCCCGCGCCCGCAAAGAAGTAAGACGCTTCGTTCCGCGCTGGGCGGATGATCGGAAACGGGGTTACGGCCCCGTTTTCCTTTGCCTTTGCGGCCGCTGCGTGAAGACGGCAGTGCGCGGGCCCGACATCGGCCGCGAGTCAACCGTCGATTGGGCATTATGCGCCTCTATCGAAGCATCTTGTCGCGGGTGTTCTCGATCGGCAGTCGCTCGGCGCCGCCGGACAGGTGGCAGATGATGATGCCATCCTTGCCGAGACGAACTTCTTCCTCTTTCCGTCGGCCATGACGCGGGCCCGCTTGGATCCGATCGGATCATCCTACCGCAACGCTGCAACTTTGACGGTTACAGTCGATCGCGCATTGCGTCGCGCACAAAATCAAGTACGAGTTATCCACAATTACTGTGGACAAGCCGGTGGATCAATGCGCGACATTCCCATTTGTAGCGTCCCGGCGCCTGTCGCCCAAAACGCGGGCAGCGAAACCCTCGCTGCCGAGCAACCTTGACTATTGTGCGGTATGTTCGCGTTGGCGACGTCGGCCAAGCGTGTCGCCCAGGAGATCTAGGCGCCACCAATTTGACCGCATCGGAGTGCCCGCTATCGGTGCGATATAATCCTTGCACGCGGAGAGTTGGCCGAGTGGTCGAAGGCGCCTGACTCGAAATCAGGTTTAGGGCAACCTAACGGGGGTTCGAATCCCTCACTCTCCGCCACTTCCAGCCCGATTAGCCATTTTGGGCTCTTCTGCAAAAGGGCTTTTTCTTCTGCAATTTTCCGCGTTGATCAACCGCTATCTGCCGGTATTACTGCCTTGGTAGCCGATGATTCGGCGCCGACCAAAGCATCATAGACGACGCGTTACACGCCCCGGACCCCATCTTCCCGTAAAGGGACGTCTTTGAGAATGTTCAGCGAGAACCTCGCCTTGCCCAATTGGAGTAGGGCGCACCGGAGGCTAAAAGTCTTTCCGGGTTCCCCTGACCAGACCATAGGACTTCTAAGAATTGGACGGTCAGCAGACGGTTGACGCGTGCGGAAACTGCGTCACGTAACTCGCTGTTCTGGCGCCGCCTCCGGGTTCGCCGAGCTCGGAACAGGACCCGCTAGTTGGCCCCTGCGCGGAAGGATCGTCGCGACTCGTTCTTGAACGCTTGAACTGGGAGACCTCAAATCTCCAATCAGCGCACTGGTCAGGTACCGTGACTCCTCCGAGTTAACGTCGAACTCGTTTTGCCTGGGCGAGCATTGCGCCGACCTGCCGAGCCTTGACGTGCGCCGTCGACGCCCAATCTTGCAGCGCCTTCGCCAGTTGTCGCCTCCCGGTGGCCAGCGACTCCAGGTTGTATTCGTAGTAGTGCGCGTTGCCGAAATCCGCCACAAGTTTCTGCCCCTTTTGCTTAAGGTACAACGTATCCTTCCCCAACGCATGCACCAGACCGACCTCGTAATAGACGTTCGCGTTCGGGACCGAGATATCCGCGACAATCACGCCGGCGTGTAGCAGTGCGTCCCAGACGTTGCGGGTGAGGTCGCCGATGCGAATTGGCAAATCTCCGCGCACGTACGTAAGCCGCGCCTCCTTGACCGCCGGCTTGATCAGCTGACGCTCGACCTTTGCCGACCAGTCCTCGCTGAACGGCATGATAACGAAGACTTCAGGGAGATCGACGTACACATTTCCCGCTTGCCATTTGGGGCAGCCCACGAGGCAGTTGTTGACAAGACTGCGGGCGCCCGGATCGAGGGCGTACCGTTCCACACCCGATCGCAGAGTGCGCGTGACGGCCCCTTCCCCGACGAGCTCCTGGATGGTGTCGGAGTAGCAATGAATTCCCATCGTCTGGAGCTGGGCGAGGGTCAGCTCGGGTTGCCCGAACACGTTGAGCAGGTGCAGCATCTTCCACTTGTCGCGATCGCTCATCGATGCCTTCCTTACAAGGTAAAACTTCGTCGTACTTGATGTTCCCCGTTCATCGATCGCGTTTATCGCGTCCGAGAAGGATAGCAACTCCATCACTCGGTGCGCCGACCGAACCAACCTAGGACGGGTACACGGCGAGAAGGGTGGTTGGACTCGGTTAGGGGCCGATGCAGTTCTTGCTCCGCGACCTCCCGCACTGGACGGCGCAATCGGCGTTCCAAGGCTGAACACCGCGCGCGGCGGCCGTGGCAATCCCGGTGGTCCGGTGCTCTCTCATTCTGAAACCAGTTTGGCTCGTCTCAGACGTGAATATTCGCTTGCCCGCTGGCGACAGGTATCTCAGACTGCCAAAGATCCAGCCCCGCACTTCTCGATTGTGAACCGATCAGGGGAAATAGCTCGCTCCTGAGCTAGGGAAGGCGACCAACTCATGAACCATCCATTCGATCCGGGTTACGGTGAAGAACCATTTCGCACGTTGGTCGGCAATTACCCCGAGGTGGATGTTTATCCAACGGACCAATTCCGCGTCGAGTGGGGACCCATCTTCCACCGCGGACGCCTGGATGGCTCGGCGCGAGTCCTGGTCATTGGCCAGGATCCAGCGCAGCATGAAACGATCGTGCGCCGCATTCTCGTAGGCGAAGCGGGGCGGCGAATCCAGGGCTTCCTTGCCAAGCTGGGCATCACTACCGGCTATGTCCTAATCAACACGTTTCTCTACAGCGTCTATGGTTCAGCCAAGGCGGCGACCCGCAAGAACCCAGCGCTCGTTACCTATCGCAACCAATGGATCGACTCGCTGATGGCCAGCGGAAACATCGAGGCGGTGGTGACCTTAGGCACCGCCGCCGCCGAGGCGGGGCAGCTCTGGAAAGCGACGCCGACGGGCCAGGGATCGAATGTCGCCTTTGCCGCGATCACCCATCCTACCGAGCCCGAGAGTTCCTCCAAGGGGGAGAAGACCAAGCTTGCGCAGGCGACAAAAGACCTGCTGAATAATTGGAATTTCGGGCTTCAGACACTGGCGCCCGCCATCAGGCACCCGGATGTGGCCGGTCCACTCACGCTGTATGGCGACACCTGGACTGATGGTGATCGATTACCCATACCGGAAAGCGACTTCCCCGCCGGCTTACCGGCATGGATGCATGAGCAGGACGGCTGGGCTAAGCGCACGGGCAAGGACGACCTCGCCAAGCGCCGCAACATCACTATTGACGTTCCCAAGGGGGTCATCCCATGACCGACCGGCGGACCTGGTTTCCCCTGACGGGATCGGTCACCAGCGCCCATCGTCCATTCGCGCGAGCGCCCCAGAAGAAGGGTCCGGTTGATCCGCTCACCGGCCCGGCGCTAGCACTCGCCGGGCGGGTGGTCACGATGAATGAAGCGTTCACGATTCGAGCGGACGCAATCGTGTATGTGGAAAAAGGCGCGATCATCGCGGTTCAAGATCGTGCGCAGCCGGCGCCTGCCGGCTTTGCCGGAGTCCCGGTCGTGGAAACGGGGGGAACGATATTCCCGGGACTGATCGAGCTCCATAATCATCTTAGCTACAACGCGCTTCCGCTTTGGTCGCCGGTGCCAAGACGCTTCAAGGACCGCGGAGAATGGCCCAATCACAAGGACTACCGTCCGCTCGTCAGCGGGCCCATGACGGTCTTGGGCAAGTACAAGGATGCCCAGGGTCGGTTCCCGCTCCTGCCTTCACTGATCCGCTACGTCGAGTGCAAATGCCTGCTCGGAGGCGTCACCACCAGCCAGGGGGTCAAGCTTGCCAGTAATTCCGGCATTCAGCGCTTTTACCGCGGCATCGTGCGAAACGTTGAGCAGACCGATGATCCGGATCTGCCCGAAGCCCAAGCCCGCATCCCGGACCTCGACGCCAAGGACGCCCGCAGCTTTCTGGCCCGGCTCAAGAAAGAGGATAGCTGCTTTCTGCTCCACCTCAGTGAGGGCGTCACCGACCCGGCACAGCCGCTGTCAACGGCCCGGAAACACTTTCTGGCCCTCGAGGTCGCTCCCGGCGAATGGGCACTGAACAAGATGTTCACCGGGATCCACGCGGCCGGTCTATTGCCACAAGACTTTGAGGTACTTGCCAGCCACGGTAGTTCGATGATCTGGTCTCCACTTAGCAACCTGCTGCTATACGGTGGCACTGCCCGGGTCGACGCCGCCAGAACTGCCGGGATCACCATCGGGCTTGGCAGCGACTGGTCGCCTACCGGCAGCAAGAACCTGCTTGGCGAGTTGAAGGTGGCGTGGCTCCACAGCCAGCAAGCACTGAGCGGCCAGTTCTCCGCCCGCGACATCGTGGCCATGGCGACCCGCGATGCCGCCCACATCCTGAAATGGGACAAGTTGCTCGGGACGATTGAGCCCGGTAAACGCGCCGACCTGATCGTGATCAACGGCACGGTGGCAGATCCCTACGACGCTCTTATCCGGGCGAGGGAGACGGACCTTCGCTTGGTGATGATCAATGGTGTGGCCCGTTACGGCGTTCCGGAGGTGATGCAGGAGCTCGTCCCCAACGACCAAACGGCGCGAATCGGTGGACAGATCCGCCGGCTGTTCCTGAAACAGGAAACGGCCGACCCTGATGTGGCTCAAGTTTCGCTACGCAAAGCCAGCACTACGCTCGAGGAGGCATTCCGCAATATCGTCAAGCTGGCCAAGGAGACCGAAAAGGCCAAGCCCGTCCATGCGGCCAGACACTTGCTCGACGCGCAGGCTGGTCCTGTCTGGTCGCTCGCATTAGATGAGATTTGCTCCTGCGGCGTCGAATTCAGCCCCCGCCTGCCCTTCAACGGGCCACGCGATTTCACCGGTCCGGAACGCGCTCCGCGCGCGCTAGCCAGAGCCGCGCCGCCACTCTCGAGCATCCTGAAGCCGGTGGAGCTCGACCCTTTGACCGTGGCCGACGACGCCAACTTCTTGGACCGAATTGCGCAACAGCCCAACGTCCCCGAGCAGCTGAGGAACAGCCTCAATGACCTCTACTGAGCTCGCCAGGGACTAGCAGGCTGTTGAAATTCGCCTTGTAAAGGCAGTTGTTTCAGCTATCGTTGGAGTAGCGGTTTTCTTCGCGACTTCCCTTCTCCGATGAGGTTCGAGCGATGCGCGGTCCTGATGCAATGCAGGAAGGCCTGTTCACGGTAGCGAAGCTGGACGACTTCGTGCCGAGCGATCATCCGCTGCGACCGATCCGCGAGCTGGTGAACGACGCGCTGACGGCGATGAATCCCCAGTTCAACGCGATCTACGCCGACAGTGGGCGCGACTCGGTCGCGCCAGAGAAGCTGATCCGCGCCTTGCTGCTGCAGGTGTTCTACTCGATCCGCAGCGAACGGCAGCTGTGCGAGCAGTTGCGTTACAACTTGCTGTTTCGCTGGTTCGTCGGCTTGGCGCTCGATGCTCCGATCTGGGATCACTCGACCTTCTCGAAGAATCGCGACCGGTTGCTGGCGCATCGGGTGGTGGAAGGCCTGTTTGCCGAGGTCATGCGCCTGGCCGATGCCCGTGGCCTGCTGTCGAAGGAACATTTCTCGGTCGACGGCACGCTGATTCAGGCGTGGGCGAGCCAGAAGAGCTTTCGACCGAAGGACGGCAGCGACGATCAGCGTCCCGGCGGCGGCGGGCGTAACGCGCAAGCGGACTGGAAAGGCCAACCCCGTACCAACGACACCCACGCGAGCACGACCGACCCCGACGCGCGAACCTACCGCAAGAGCCACCACACGGCGTCGATCCTCTGTTACCAAGGCCATGTGCTGATGGAGAATCGCAGCGGTCTGGTGGTGAGCGCCGTGGTCACGCATGCGGGTGGTTTCGGGGAACGCCACGCGGCACTGGCCATGCTCGATGCGGTGCCCGACCCTGGGCACCGCAGCGTTGGCGCCGACAAAGCCTACGACACCACCGACTTCGTCGCCGCGTGCCGCGAGCGCAAGATCACCCCACACGTCGCCTGCAACGATACCCGCCGTGGCGGTAGCGCGATCGACGGGCGCACCACCCGTCATCCCGGTTACCGCCTGAGCCAGATCATTCGCAAACGGATTGAGGAGCCTTTCGGCTGGGGCAAGACCGTCGGCCGCATTCGGCAAACCGTGTTTCGCGGTCTGCAGCGGGTCGATCAGCAGTTCAAACTCACGATGACCGCCAGCAACCTGATGCGCATCGCTCGAATAGCGATCGCGGTACCGTGCGGAGTGACGCCATGAACCGAACCATGAACGACAAACGCCACTTCGCCGCATCCGATACCTGGCGTGAATCGGCAACCGCCGGTTTGACTTCGCTCTGGGTCCGTTCGCCAATTCGATCCGCTTCATTTTCGGCCCAAATTCAACAGCCTGCTAACGACAACGGGGAAGAGATGATCGTTTCAGTGATAAACCTCTCCAACGGACGGCTTTCCGACCTGCAGATTCAGACGGCGATCCGCGCGATCAATCGACAGCTCGCCGAGGACTTCCTGCCACACTGGGGTTTCGGCGCAGTCCTTCGACTGGAAGGTCGTGCGAGTCGCGGGCGTCGCACGGTAAGCCAGGCGGACATGCGCGGCGATGCGGTCCTCTACCTCCTTGACCAGGCAGATGTCGATGATGCCGAGGGTTATCACGACAAGAACTTCAATGGAATTCCCTACGGCTTTGTATTTCTCCAGGTGGCGAGCGAGCTCAATGAGGCATGGACCGTAACCTTCTCCCATGAGGCGCTGGAACTAGTCGCCGATCCGGAGGCGAACCTGCTCGTCCAGGGGCCGCATCCTACGAATTCGCGTCACCTGGTGTACTACTGGTTCGAGATGTGTGATGCAGTTCAGGATGAGAAATACAAGATTGACGGGGTCGAGGTCAGCAACTTCATACTGCCGCTATATTTCACGAGCAGCGGTGAGCGCAAGGGGCGCAATGACTTTCTTGGAGCCCGAAGCAGAGGAAAGACCCTGCAATCCTTCAATGTCAATCCTGGGGGCTACGTGGGGTTTTTTGATCCGCGATTGCGCAAGGACGATCAGTACTTCGCTAAGAATGATGCCGTGGCAGCGCGAAGATTGAGAATCAAACGGCGCCTGGGCACCGGCCGCGGGAACCTGCGAAAGCGCCGCACGTTGGGACGATGACGTCATCAGGGCCAGAAACGGCCGTCTATATCGATCACATCGGCGTCAAGGTGATCGAGGAAGATGACATAGATCCCGACGACGTTGGAGTCGGGCGCATCCCGGCAGTCGGCGTACTCGCCGGCGCGCCGGGGATAGCGGAAATGCCGGACCCGGATGGTACGGTCCGCGTCCGTCTCGGCATCGACGTTGATGATGGAAGCTACGAATTCCGTGCCACCATCTTGCCTGCAGCAACGATCAGGGATCGACTCCGGGCGAGTGACCCCAGGAGGGATTACGAAAATACGAGGTATTACCCAGCACGTGCGGCGCCTGTCCAGCATCCGAGACGCATGAACTAAAGCGGGCTAGAGAAACTGTCCGGTAGTGGCTCCCAGAGCGATAGACGACGATGCCCGGCTGAGCCTAGCATTCACTCCCTAATTGGCAGGGGCAGGGCAGCACCCTTTGGCGATCTCGTGAAGGGGGTTGGCAATTTTCATGCCGACGGAGCAGATACCGGTCAGAGGATTGACCAGGGTCATTCCGCTTCTTGCTTTTCTCGCCCACCTCGTTGACATCCGCACGAGTGCGGGGCTAGCTTTGGCAACCGGTTGCCACCCGACGGAGGTTTCATGGCCGAATACCTCAAACGAGCAGTTGCGAAGCCCCCACAGGATCGGACCAATCTTGAGCAGACGGTCCGCCGCATGCTCGACGACATCGCGACAAACCGAGATGCGGCCGTGCGCAACTACGCGCGCGAGCTCGACAAATGGGAGCGCGTCGATTTCCGCGTGACCCCTGACGAGATCCGCACGGTCTCGGCGAAGCTACCCGAGACGTTCAAGCAGGACTTCGAGTACTGCCGCAAGCAGGTGATGGGATTTGCGCAGCGTCAGAAGGAGAGCCTTCGCGAGTTCGAGACGGAGATTGAGCCGGGTGTGACGCTTGGCCAGAAGGTAATACCGGTATCGCGAGTCGGATGCTACGTGCCAGGTGGAAAGTACCCCCTCATCTCTTCCGCGATTATGAGCGTCGGCACCGCCAAGGTAGCGGGAGTCGACCACATTGTCGCCTGCGCCCCACCCCGTGGCCGCGACGGCATGTACCCCTATACGCTTTACGCGCTCCATGCCTCCGGGGCCGACGAAATCTACCACCTCGGCGGCGTGCAGGCGCTCGCGTCGATGGCCTACGGTTGCCTCGGAATGCAACCGGTTGACATTGTGACCGGCGCGGGCAATTCTTTCGTCGCGGAAGCCAAGCGTCAGCTCTTTGGCATGGTCGGCATTGATCTTCTTGCTGGCCCGACTGAGATTCTCATCATCGCGGACGAGACGGCCAGCGCGGCACTCGTTGCCACCGATCTGCTCGGTCAAGCCGAGCATGGACCGGACAGTCCTGCGTGGTTCATCACGACCTCGCGCAAGCTGGGGCAGGAAGTGATGGCGCAAGTTGAACTGCAGTTGAAGACTTTGCCAACGGCTGCCATCGCGAGCGTGGCCTGGCGGGACAATGGCGAAGTGGTCGTGGCTAAAGACGACGATGAAGCGATTGCGGTCAGCGATCGGTATGCGCCCGAGCATCTCGAAGTGATGACGGCACGCAACGACTTCTATCTTTCGCACCTGCGCAACTACGGCAGCCTCTTTGTGGGCGAGGAGAGCACCGTGGCCTATGGAGACAAGGGCGTCGGCACCAACCACACATTGCCGACCTCGGGCGCCGCTCGCTACACCGGCGGTCTCTGGGTAGGCAAGTTCCTAAAGGTCGTCACATATCAAAGGCTCTCCAGAAAGGCGAGCCATACCATCGCGCCCGTAATCGCCCGCGTCTGCGAGGCCGAAGGGATGCTTGCGCACAAGATCACCGCGGATGTGAGGGAGAAGCTCTATGCATGAGACTGGATCCCCGCGCGGGAATGACCACCGCGGAAATGGGACGCTCGCCTGTGCGGGTACGACGCTACACCGAGACAACCTCAGGAGGAAACGATGAAGACAAAGCAACTGCAACAGGAAGAACCGCAGCAACATTCAACGAAGCGCCGGAAGTTTCTTTCTGATCTTTCGATGCTTACCGTAGGCGCGGCCGCAGGAACACTCTCGGCGCCGATGCAGGTGTGGGCCCAGGTCAAGTCCACCAAGAGCGGAGTCGTGCGCGTTTGGGGAGAACCTGGCCCGTATGGCGGCGTCGCGGTAGACGCAATGAACGAGTGGGCGGGCAAGATGGCGCCCGGAGTCAAGTTCCAAATCGAGACGCTCAGCTGGGACAGTGTCTATGTGAAACTCATGACGGATCTCGCCGCGCAACGGCCCGCCAACTGCATCAGTGTCGAGTCGCCGATCGCGATGCAGCTCATGGCACAGGGACTGTTGGAGCCCGTCGACGACGTGGTCGCTAAGGTGGGCAAGGACCGCATCATCAAGGGAGCCAAGTGGGAGTACTGGGGCGCCTGGAAGGGGAAGCAGTACGTGTTGCCCGCGCATCACCAGCCGCACCTGCTGATCGTCCGTATGGATGTTATCAATGAGCTCGGCCTCGGTGACCCGGACAAATGGGATTGGAGCGACCTCCTCAAGGCAGCAAAAACCGTTTCCGAGAAGCGTAATGACATGGCGGGAATTACGCTCGCCCTCGGCCGCAACCTCTGCACCGACTATCACTTCGCGGCGCTTATGCACGCAGCCGGTGGTCGGATGTTCGATGTCGAAAAGGGGTATGAGGTGGTATTTAATAGCCCGGGAACCGTGGAGGCGCTCGAGTTCGTGAAGGAGCTCTATGCGTACATGCCAAAATCGGCGGTGAGCTACAGTTTCCTCGAAGTGACCGATGCGATCGTCACGGGCAAGACAGCCATCGCGTTCTATTGGGGCCGACCTTACGGTCGCGCCTTCGAGGAGAACAAGGTGGTATTTCAGAACCTCGAATCGTTCAACCACGCGCGCCACCCGAAGACCGGTCTGCGCTGCAACTGGAACGACTTTCAGGGCTGGTGCATTCCCAAGGCGAACAACCCGTTCGTCGATGAAGTGAAAGCGGCGCTTGTCTACTACCAGACGTCGCCGCAGTGGCTGGTACGCTATTGCCAGTCGCTAATGCCGAACGTCTCACCTGTTTACCAAGATGTGCTCGATGACAAGCAGCTTTACACGCACCCATTTTTCCAGACCAAGAAGCGCACCATCGAAACGTATTACAGTAGTTCGTTGCCAAATTCGAGCAGCACGGCCAACGAATTGTTGAAGGGCGTGAATCCGCTTGCCGGCATCGTGCACGGGCGCTCCATCCTCGCGGAGACCGTGCAGAAGGTCGTGCTTGAGAATGTAAAACCGGCGGACGCGGCCAAGTGGGGACACGCCCAGCTTGAGCAGGTTCGCAAGGAGCACATCAACCTCGTCGTCTGAGATCAACACGGGCGGCCCCGCACGCGGACGTGATCGTCGTGGGGCCGCCCGATCGACCGCCTATGCACAAAGACTGGAAGGTCGCCGATAATCGCATCGGCGTCCTATTCATCCTGCCATTCGCGGTCGCCGCACTAGCGTTCATGGTGTACCCCGTGGTCGAGGCCGTGCGGATGGCGTTCTTCTACGTCGATCCCCTCAATCCCTCCGGGCAGCATTTCGCCGGGCTAGAGAATTTCCGCACGATCTTCGGCGATCCGCTCTTCTGGAAGTCGTTCCGCAATGCGGCTATCTGGACGGGCGCGTCGATCGTGCTGCAGACCGTAATCGGCGTGGGGCTCGCGCTCCTGTTGCACTTGCCGCTACGCGGGATCTCGATCTTCCGCGGTTTGCTGCTCTTCCCCTATATCGTGCCAACCGTGGTGATCGCGCTCGTCTGGCAGTGGATGCTCAATCCCGACATCGGCATCGTGAATTACACGCTGCGCGAGACAGGCCTTATCCAGGACAACATCTACTGGCTTTCGACCCCGGCGATGGCGATGGCCTCGACGATCGCGCTCAACGTATGGAAATACACGCCGTTCGTGACCATCTGCGTGCTCGCCCGCCTCCAGACCATTCCCCTCGAACTCTACGATGCGGCAAAGGTCGACGGTGCAAGCGTGATCGGGCGTTTCCTTGACATCACCCTGCCGCAGCTGAGCGACGTGCTGCTCGTTGTCGTCGTGTTCCGCACCATCTGGACGTTCAACAAGTTCGAGGAGATCTATCTGCTTACGCGGGGCGGCCCTGGCACCTCCACATTTAACCTCGCGATCTACTCCTTCGAGCAGTCGATCGCGAACCTCAAGATGGGCGTGGGGGCGGCTGCCGGCGTAGTGATGATGGCACTCCTTTTCGTGGGCAGCATCATCTACCTCCGCCTCTTCCGCTTCGACGACGAGGCCACCGCATGATCCGCGCCCCCGCCATCGCCGGCCGTGTGATCGCTTACGCGGCACTGCTGCTCATCAGCTATGTGATCTGCTTTCCTCTTATCTGGGCCCTCAGCACGTCGCTCAAACCCACCACCGAGCTGAGCGCGATGCCGCCGCACGTGATTCCGCATTCCATCAGCACCGAGAACTACCGTCACCTGATCACCGGCAAGCAGCAGTACTTCGAAGCCAGCGGCGGGGACTATCGCCCTACGTCGGCTCCTCCCCAGCATTTCATGTCGTGGTTCCTGAATAGTTGCATCGTGAGCGGCGGAAGCACCTTGATCAGCATCGTCGTGAGTACGCTCGCCGCCTATAGCGTCACGCGCTTTCGCTACCGCGGGCGGCGGTTCGTGCCGTACTTTAGCCTCCTCGGCTACATGGTGCCATCAATAATCCTGGTCTTTCCGCTCTTCCTCGTGATGTCGCGCTTCGGGCTCACCGATTCTCTCTGGAGCCTCGTTCTAGGCTACGTCTCGGTGACGCTGCCCTTCTGCATGTGGTTGCTATGGGCCTTCTTCCGCGGCCTTCCCGTAGAGCTCGAGGAGGCCGCCCTCGTGGACGGCGCAAGCCGGCTGCGCGTATTCGTGGAGATCGTGCTACCCGCAGCCGTGCCGGGCATCATCGCCGCGGCGATCTTCTCGCTCATCGTGTCGTGGAACGATTTCCTCTTCGCGCGCGTGTTTATGAATTCTATGGACCGCCTTCCCCTCACGGTGGGCGTGATGTTGTTCTTCGAGGGTGTGCACGTGGACTGGGGCCTTCTCATGGCCTCTGCGGTGCTCATGACCGTGCCGATGGCGGTTCTCTTCATGGTGATGCAGCGTCACCTTGTGGCCGGGTTCGGCGCGGGCGCGGTGAAAGGCTAGCCGAATCATGACGATCCGCCTGGAGCATATCAACAAGTCATTCCGCGACGTAAACGTCCTACACGACATCCACCTCGAGTTCGACGACCTGGAATTCGTAACCCTCGTTGGGCCAAGCGGATGCGGAAAGACGACGCTCCTACGCATTCTGGCTGGTCTGGAAAGCGCGACCAGCGGCATGATCTGGCACGGCGACAAGCTGGTGAGCCACCTCGCGCCCGGAAAGCGCGACATCGCGATGGTGTTCCAGAATTACGCGCTCTATCCGCACATGGACGTGCTGCACAACATCGGCTATGCGCTCAAGGTGCGCGGCGTTCCCCGAGAGGAAATGCGCGCGCGGGTGACTGAGGTGGCGCGCGTCCTCGAGCTGGAACCGTACCTGCATCGCAAGCCGCGTGAGCTCTCGGGTGGACAGCGGCAGCGCGTGGCGCTCGGGCGCGCGATGGTGAGAAAGCCGTGGCTCTTTCTGATGGACGAGCCGCTCAGCAACCTCGACGCGAAGCTTCGCGTAACGATGCGAGGCGAGCTCAAGCGCTTCCACTTGAGCCTGGAGACCACGACAGTCTACGTGACCCACGACCAGCTCGAGGCGATGACGATGTCTGATCGGATCGCCGTCATGGACCACGGGGTGATCCAGCAATTCGGCGCTCCGCAGGAGATCTACAACGAGCCGGCGAACCAGTTTGTCGCCGGATTCATCGGCAGCCCACCGATGAATTTCATAGCAAAGGTGCATGTTTGCGACGGCGCTCTCTTCGAGAATGGCTCCAGGACCTCGCACGCGCTGCCCGTTCGCTCACTCGATCGCTTCGGCGTGCGGATCACGAATCATGAGCTTGTGCTGGGAATTCGACCGCAGGACGTTATGGTCACGCTCCAACCCGCTCCCGACGAGTTCATCGGCAAGGTCGAGCTCGTTCAGCTCGTGGGTTCGGCAAAGCTGCTCGATGTCGCACTTCCAGGCGGCGTTCGTCTCACGGCCGAAGTGCGCGCGGACCTCTCCGTCGCGGCCGGCCAGTCGGTCGGCGTCCAGTTCGATCCGCAGCGAATCCACCTCTTCGACGCGGCCACGCAGCGCAACAGTCTTTTCGTCTACTAAATCGTCCATGTCGACTGACGGGCTCACGCGCACGGAACGCGAGCGCGCTGCCGCGCTTGGCATCGTACGGGAAACGTGCGTCGGGCGCGGAAAGATCGAGGTGCTGCCCAAGTTCCGCGTCCGTTCGCTCGCAGACGTTGCGGCCCTCTACGCTGCGCTGGATACGCGCGCGCGACGCGTACCACGGGAAGTATGCCTCGCGGCAGCGCCTGCTATCGCCACGAATATACCCGACAGCGAGCTACGGCCCGACAACATTCTCCCGATACCACTTTCACCCACGCTCTACCCTTCCGTTTCCGAAGCAACCGCCCGGGCGATTGTGGCGCAGGGTTTTGCCGGTGTAACACCTGCGCCGGGTGCGGTCGCTGAACGTACGCACCTGCGACGAAGTGTGGTGGCGAGGCAGCAGGACAATGCGTTTACTCAGCGCGATGGCTAAGACCATCTTCCGCCCGCGAGAGCCGAAAGTACCGGTGACATTGCTTGATGTTGCGAAGTGCGCCAATGTGGCGAAATCGACGGCATCTAGGGCGATCAGCAATCCCGGCCGCGTAAACGAGAAGACCAGGGCGCGTGTACTAAAGGCGGCGGCGAAACTGAATTATGTTTCGCATGGAGTCGCGCGTGCGCTTACAACTAGGAGCACCAGGACGGTGGGCGCCGTCATTCCGACGCTCGACAACGCGATTTACGCCATCAGTACCCACAGCCTCGAGCAGCGTCTGCAGAAGGCCGGATACATGCTGCTCGTGGCTTCACACGAGTTCGATCTCGACTCCGAAACGCGCGCGGTAGAAGCGCTCATCGGCCGCGGCGCAGATGCGATCGTGCTCGTTGGGTCTGACCACCGAAAGCGTACCCTGGACCTACTCCTGCGATCGCGGATTCCGTATGTGCTTACATGGAACTATCGTCACGGAAAGCACCCCGTCGTCGGCTTCGACAATCAGCACGCGGGAAGGCTGCTGGCCGATTACCTTCTTCAGCTCGGGCACCGCCGGTTCGGTGTTATCGCCGGCATCCTCAGAGACAACGACCGCGCCTCCGCTCGCCTAAAGGGCGTGCAGGAGAGCTTGGCGCTATCCGGCATTCCATTTTCCAATAATTGCGTGGTGGAGCGGCCGTATTCGATTGAGGGAGGGAGGGATGGGCTCTCTCTCCTGCTGACGCGCAAGCCACGACCGACCGCCGTGATCTGCGGCAACGACATTCTCGCCGTCGGCGCCCTGTACGAGGCGCGTGCCCGTCACATCGAAGTGCCGGAGAAGCTTTCAATCGCCGGATTCGACGATATGCCGCTCGCCGCGGTGACCAACCCACCGCTAACAACGGTCCACTTCCCTATGGCGGAGGTGGGGACGAACGCGGCGGCTTTTCTGCTAAATGTCCTCGGGGCGTCGCAAGAGCCTGTAGAGCACGAGCTGCCGATTCGGCTCGCCGTACGAGGATCGGCCGGTCCACCGCGCTGAAGAGGGGTCGTTCACCAATCCTCTCGGAAACGGTGCGGGCATTTCGGATCTGAATCGCTTCAGCCGGCACCCGCTTGGCACGCGTTGCCAAACTCTACAACATCACCGCGTTTCACATAGCCTCAGCCGAAAGCAGAGAGGCAATCGGGTAGGCCTCGCCGTAGATATGACTGTACAACGTTGAGACATCTTTCCCGAAAATGCCTGTTAATGGGAAAGATCGCACAGCTTCCGGAACAACGCTCCCCTCATCGAGCGAGCCTAAGGTGTCTCGCCAAACGATCGAAATTGGGAAAGTTCCATCGGTCCCATCGACCGCGCTGACCGTCACCAGCCAGTCGACCCCTCGCTGCCGCTGAGCTACGCGCCGCCAACGGCAGCAATGCCGCGACAGCGGCCATTCAGGCGCCGCTCTTCAGCGGGCGCGTCCGGCCACAACCAGCCCGTCAGCCTTGCCCCTCAATTTGCCGAAAAGCGGTCATCGCAGATCGAGGCACTCCGCCCCGCTTGAGCACCGTCACGGCTTTGGTAGTCTCGCCCCAAACGGACACGCGATTGCGATTCGGGCCTTTCACCGGGATTGAGTCCGGGCACCGCGTAGAATATTCGCGATTCACGTACGCCGGCTGACAGGAACGGGCCGGATCCGCGGTAGCCCCCGGAGGCCGCGCTTGATCGATGACGTGACTGGATTGCTGAGGCAGGCGTCATCGGGCGACGGCGCCGCCGCGGACCGTCTCTACACCGCGCTCTATCCCGAGTTGAAGCGCCTTGCGCGCGCTCATCTGTCCCGAGCGGGCACGCTCTCGCTGGATGCTCCGGCGCTGGTCCACGACGCCTATCTGCGCTTCAAGGCGCGCGGCGGCGCGATGTTCGCGGAGCGCCGGGTGTTCTTTGCCTACGCGTCCAAGGTCATGCGCAGCGTCGTGATCGACTATGTCCGCGAGCGCAGCGCCGAGAAGCGCGGCAGCGGCGAGCGGCAGGTGACGCTGACGACCGGCTTCGCGGGGGAAATCCTCGATGCGAGCGGGATCGAGCGGCTGCACGAGGCGATGACCGCCCTGGAGCGGGTCAGCGAGCGCGCGCACCGGGTCGTCGAGATGCGCTATTTCGGCGGGATGACCGAGGACGAAGTGGGGGACGCGCTCGGCGTTTCGGTGCCGACCGTCAAGCGCGACTGGCGCACGGCACGCGCCTTCCTGCACGAGTACCTGCGCGATTTGCGATGAGCGACGCTCCCGCCGACAAGACGCCCGGAGAATGGCGGGAAGCTCTCGCTCTGTTCGAGACGTGGCTGGCAGGCAGCGACGCAGACAAGGCCTGCCTCATCGACCGAGTGCGCGACGAGATGCCCGCGCTGCACCGCCGGCTGCAGGCGCTGATCCGTGCCGATGAAGAGGCGCAAGCCCAGGGCTTCCTCGCCGGCGACGCGCTGGCCGATATCGGGTGCGAGGAATCGCGAGGTCCCGACAATTTCGAACTCGGCGGGCAGCGGCTCGGCCCTTGGAAGCTGGAGCGATCGATCGGTGCCGGCGGCATGGGCCAGGTCTGGCTCGCCCGCCGCGACGATGGACTGTACGAAGGTCTGGTGGCCATCAAGATGTTGCGCGTTGCCGTCGCCGACAGCGGCGCGAATCAGCGCTTTGCACGCGAGGGGCAGTTTCTGGCGCGCCTGACGCATCCCCACATTGCCCGCTTGCTCGATGCCGGCTTCACTGCAGCAGGACAGCGTTATCTCGTCCTCGAATACGTGATTGGCGGGCGGCTCGACCGCTGGTGCGACGAGCGCAAGCTGTCCATCGATGCGCGAATCGGATTGTTCCTGCAAGTGTGCTCGGCGGTGTCGCACGCACATGCGAACCTGGTGGTCCACCGCGACCTTAAGCCCTCGAACATCCTGGTGCAGGAGGATGGACAGGCGAAGCTGCTGGACTTCGGCGTCGCCAAGCTCCTCGACGCCACGCAGGATGACGCACCCACGCAGCTGACCGCGCTGGCCGGCGCCGCACTGACGCCGGAATATGCGGCGCCGGAGCAGTTGAGCGGCGCGCCGATCACGATCGTGACCGATGTCTATTCGCTTGGCGTGATCCTGTACGGATTGCTGTGCGGGCGGCCACCTTACGGAAACGATAGCGAGTCGCCGCTACAGCGGGCGCGCCACGTCGTCGACACCGAGCCTGCACGCCTCTCGGAGGGGGTTGAGAAGGCTGGTGACGCTGGCGCGAGCATCGCCGAGCAGCGTTCGACGTCACCCGAGCGGCTCCGCCGGAACCTGGCGGGGGATCTCGAGACCATCGTGGGCAAGGCGCTGAAGAAGAACCCGACGCAACGCTACGCTTCGGTCGACGCGATGGCGCAGGACTTGAAGCGCTATCTTGCGCACGAGCCGATTTCCGCGCGCCCGGACACGTTTGGGTATCGCGCCCGGATGTTCATGATGCGCAACCGTCTTGCCGTGACGCTCGGAAGCGTCGCGCTCATCGGCGTGATCGGAGGCGCCGGCGTCGCGGCGTGGCAGGCGCACGAAGCGCGGCAGAAGGCGGCGATTGCCCAGGCCGAAGCGGCCAAGGCGGATGCGGTCAAGCAATTCCTGCTCGGCCTGTTCGAGGCGAACAGCACCGAAAAAAGCGGTCCGCGAGCACAAAACACCACGGCGCGCGAGCTACTCGACCTCGGCAGCCGGCAGATCGAAGCGCAACTGAAGGATCAGCCCGAGATTCGCGCCGAGGTGCTCGCCATGCTGTCGGAAATGTACTGGCAATTGGATGAGAAAGATCGCTCGGAAGTAATGGATGGGAAGCGGGTCGAGGTCATGCGGACGCTGAAGACTGTTCCACCGGCGCAATTGGCCGACGCGCTGTACAACTATGCACAGACGCTCGATCAGCTCGAAAGGAAGGCCGAAGCGTTCGCCAATGTCGGCGAGGCGTTGCAGATTCTCGACGCAGCGGGCGAGCGCGACTCGGAACTCTACGCCCGGGTGTTGCAACAACGGGGAGACAATCGCCGCAGTGATGCTCCCAGGGAAGCTCTGGCTGACTTGCAAGCGTCGTTCGACCTGCTGCTTCGGAAATTTCCGTCCTCGGCCGGGCTGTCCGGAGCGATAACCAGCCTCTCGGTGGTCTACGATGGGCTTGGCCGGTTGGACGACGCGCAGCGCGTGCTGACGCAGGGTGGGGAAGCCCTGCGAGCGCACCAGAGCGGCAATCGCGTTGGCCTCGCCAATTTCCAGGCGACGCTCGCGCTTCATGTGTCGAATTCCTATCGCTTCGGCGATGCGTTGCGCGCACACGAGGAAGCCTGGCGCTTGCACGTCGCGGCCAATGGACCGACGCACAACGAGACGCAGGCCGCACGGGCGAACTACGCCGCACTGCTGGCCCGCCGCGGCGACAGGGCGCAGGGTCTGTCGCATCTCGACGCGATCATCGCCGCGATGCCTGACGATCCGCACGGAAAGATGCTGTCCCGGATCTGGGGGCGGCCGTGGCTGTACAAGGCGGCGCTGCTCGCGGACGCCGGCGACCCGGCCGGCGCGGATGCCGCACTGGACCGGATCGACCGGCTCTTTGCCGACGAGCTCGCCCGCACCGCCTTCTACCCGCGCATGCTGCTGGTTCGCGCCGAGGCGCGACGGCTCGAAGGCCGCAATGCGGACGCCCTGACGCTGGCGCGGCGCGCGCAGGCCGCAACCAAGGAGCAGGGCGCCCCGTGCGTGGTTGGAGGATGGCAGGTCGACGCTGCGCTGGCGGGGATGCTGCAGGCGAACGGCGATGACGACGCGGCGCGCCCGCTCATTGCCGCCATCGACGCGTGTCAGGGTCGAGGGATCGACGACACGGTGCTTCGGGTCACTGCCTTGCGCCTCTGGGCGACCGATGCGCTGCACCGCAATCAGTTCGACCTCGCACGGGAGCGGGCGCATGCGGCGCTCGACCGCATCGGGCGCTCGCCGGATCGCCCGTTCTACGCGCTCGACGAGGCCGAGCTCCAGCGCATCGAGTCCGCCGCGCTGGCCAAGCAGGGAAACACGCGCGAGGCGCGGGAGCGGCAGGAAGCGGCGATCGCGATCCTCGAGGCCCGTCAGGTGGCGACGAGCCCAACGTTGAAGGAGGCGCGCGCCGCCCTGGTCGCGCTGCGTTGAGCCGCCCTCGCCAGTCGTAATGCCGCCACGATCCGGGGCGGATGATCCCTTTCGCTTCGCGTTTGCGTCTTTAAGGTTGAAGACGCCATTCGCTGCGTCGACTTCCCGGAGGAGCGATCATGACCCACCCAAGGATGTCGGAACGACCGATGCGTACGCTGGCCGCGCTCGCCTGCGCCCTGCTCGTTCTCGCTGCCGTGCCGGCGTTCGCCGCCGCCCCGCCCGAACCCGAGCGCATCGCCTTCGGGCTGGTCGGCATCGCGTTCGGCCAGGCGATCCAGGTCAGCGTGGCCAATACGCGGCTCCAGGGGCCACCAGACCCGGACGCACCGCCGATCGCTGTGGAGATCGTGTTCCTGGACGGCGACGGCAGCGTGTTCAAGCGCTCGGTGCAGACGGTGGCGACGGGCCACTCGGCGACGCTTACGCTGGCACGCGGGGAATTGTCCCCCCGCGGCGGTCGGGCGATGGTGCGGGCGCTGGTGCGTTTCGCGCAACCCCCGGACCCGGACGCGATCGGTCGCGCCATCCCGGTGTCCGCAACGCTGGAAGTGGTCGACGTCGTAACGGGGCGCACGAGCTTCGCGCTGCAGGCACCGCCCGAGCCGGAATGAATAACCGGCCAGCCGCTACGAATCCGGTTGCCCCAAGACGATGGCTCTGATCGCGAGGACCTCATGAATACCCTCTGCCGTTCGCTGTCCTGTGCGTTGTGCGCCCTGTTTGCCGTGACATCCGTGTCTTACGCAACGGTCTCGCATCCGATGGATCCGCTCGAGGACACCGAGATCCTCGCTGCGGCCAACATCCTGCTCGCGGGTCATGCCGCGCAGCCGGGTGCCATCTTCCAGAGCATCGAGCTGCGCGAGCCGCCGAAGGATGCGGTGCTGGGCTTCCATCCGGGCGACCCGATCCCGCGCGCGGCGCAGGTGTTCTACCGGCAGAGCAAGAAGAGCTACAAGTCGATTGTCGATCTGACGCACGGCACGTTCACGCCGCCGGTGCTGATTCCCAAGAGTGACGGCCAGCTCGGGCTGACAATCGCCGAAGTGTTCGATTTCTCGTTCGCGTTCCAGGATCCGCAGTTCCTGCACGCGCTCGCGCGCCGCGGCCTCACCACGCCGGACCAGCTCGCGCACGTGTTCGTGACCCCGCTGACCGCGGGCTCGTTCGGGCTGCCCGAGGAGAACCGGCGCATCGTCAAGGCACAGATGTATTACACCGAAGGGGAAGGCATCAACCTGTACGCGCGGCCGATCGAGGGCATGCAGGCGATCATCGACCTCGACGACAAGGTGGTGTTGCAGGTGATCGACACGGGCGTGGTGCCGGTGCCGACGATGACGCACGACTTCGACGAGGCGACGGTCGCGGCGCGCTACGGCCTGCGCGCGCCGATGAAGCCGCTGACCGTGAGCCAGCCCGACGGCGCCAACTTCACGATGACGGGCAATTTCATCGAGTGGCAGAAATGGCGCTTCCACGTGCGCTTCGAGCGGCG
>CAWIIO010000009.1:0-243636 GCA_963836265.1 uncultured beta proteobacterium | reverse complement strand
GCCCCGGTGCGTAATGGTGATCGTCGGCGCGCGATAGCGGGTGTCGTCGGTGATCGAGAAGTAGACCTCGTGCTCGGCGGGCACGCCGCCCTCGAAGGTCACGCCGTTGGCTTTGGCGCGGACGTTGCCGTGGCGATGCTCGGCGAAGTAGAGGCGCTCCTTCTCGGCTAGCGCCCCGCGCAGATCGGCAGCGCGGCCGATCAGGCCCGATTTGCCCTTCTTGCCGACGCCGCCCTTGAACAGCGGCTTGATGAAGACCTGGCCGTGGCGCTTGATCAGATCCCGGATCTGGTCTTCCGATGCATCGGGGCCAAGCACCTCGGCGGTCGGAAAGTCGACGTGCTTGAGCAAGGGCGCACCATGGAGTAGGCCGGTCAGTTGCATGGGAGGGCTCCAGGTTCAGGCCGCCGCGGCGGCCGGATGGCGGCGGGCGCGCAAGCGCATCAGCGGGGGCACGACGACCATCGCCACGGCGCCGATCCACAGGCCGATCGAGATCGGGCTTTCGACCAGGATGCCGAGCTCGCCGTTGGTGATCGACAGCGCGCGGCGCAGGTTCTGCTCCATCAGGTCGCCGAGTACGAAGCCGAGGATCAGCGGCGCCATCGGCAAGCCCTGCTTGCGCAGCAGGTAGCCGGCCACCCCCAGGCCCGACATCAGCAGCAGGTCGAAGGTGGTGGCGTGCACCGAGTAGACACCGACCGCGCTGACCGCCAGGATGCCCGGCACGAGCGCCCAGTTGGGCAGCCGCAGCACCTTGGTGAACACGCCGACCATCGGGATGTTGATGAAGAGCAGCATCACGTTGGCGATGAACAGCGACGCGATCAGGCCCCAGACCAGGGTCGGGTTCTGCGTGAACAGCGCCGGGCCGGGCGTGATGTTGTAGAGCGAGAGCGCGCCCACCATCACCGCCGTCGTTCCCGAGCCGGGTACGCCCAGGGTCAGCATCGGCACGAACGAGCCCGCCGCCGACGCGTTGTTGGCCGCCTCGGGCGCCGCCACGCCGCGGATGTCGCCTTCGCCGAAATGACCGTCGGGGCCGGCGAGGCGCTTTTCCATCGAGTAGGTCATCGCGCTGGCGATCGTCGCGCCGGCGCCCGGCAGCACGCCGACGACGAAGCCGACCACCGACGAGCGCACCGTGCCCCACCAGGTCAGCGCCAGCTCCTTCAGGTTGAACAGCTTGCGGCCGCTGACCTGGATTAGGCCGGTGCTGCTGCGATGCTGCTCGAGCATGAGCAGGATCTCGCTGACCGAGAACACGCCGATCACGACGACGATGAACTGGATGCCGTCGGACAGGTGCACGTCGCCGCCGGTGAAACGGTAGACGCCCGAGTTCGAGTCCAGCCCCACGGTCGACAGCGACAGGCCGATCACCGCGGCCAGCGCTGCCTTCACCGGCGCGTCACCCATCAGGCCGGTGATGCAGGCGAAGGCGAAGCACATCAGCGCGAAATACTCGGCCGGGCCGAAGGCCAGCGCCCAGCGCGCCAGCAGCGGCGCGAACAGCACGATGCCGGCGGTGGCGATCACCGAGCCGATGAACGAGCTCCAGGCCGAGATCGACAGCGCGACGCCGGCCAGGCCCTTCTTGGCCATTGGGTTGCCGTCGAGCGCGGTCATGATCGCGCCGGCGTCGCCGGGCACGTTGAGCAGGATCGACGAGATCCGGCCGCCGTACTCGCAGCCCATGTAGACCGCGGCGAGCAGGATCAGCGCCGTCTCGGGCGGCAGCTTCAGCGCGAAAGCCAGCGGCATCAGGATCGCGACGCCGTTGATCGGCCCGAGGCCGGGCAGCATGCCGACGATGGTGCCGATGAAGGCGCCGATCGCGGCCACCATCAGGTTCGTCGGGTGTCAGCGCGACGGCAAAGCCGCCGAGCAGGAATTGCAGCGTGTCCATCAGCGGCCTCCGAGGATGAACGACAGCAGTCCGGTCGGCAGCACCACGTCGAGCAGCTTGTCGAACATCAGGTAGAGCAAGAGTCCCATCACCACGCCGCCGGCGAGCGACTGCTTCCAGCTGCCGCCGAACGCCATGCCGATCGGCAGCGCCATCAGCGCCGTCGCGAGCGGAAAGCCGAGGGTCTCGAACAGCGCGGCGTAGGCGAAAACCGCCACCACCGCGAGTCCGATCGGCTTGAAATGCTCGCGGTCCAGTCCGAAGCCTTGTGGCCCGGGCCGCGCAATCAGCCAGGCGCCGGCGAGGGCCATCAGCGCGGCCAGCAGCAGCGGGAAGGCCCGTGGGCCGACCGGTTCGTACGAGATCGGGGCAGCGTAGTCGTGTGCGGCCCAGGCCATGCCTGCGCCCGCGACGACGCACAGCCGCACCGAGGATGCGGTCACTCATGGATCCCCTCCTGGGTTGGCGTGCGGGGTCAAGGCCCGCACGCTCGTGTATCGGCTATTTCGCGACGGCGACGTTCAAGCCGAAGTCTTTCGCCAGCGTGCGGTAGTAGGCAACGCGCTCCTTGACGTAGGCGTCGAGGTCGGGGCCCGTCTTGGCGAACGGGAACAGCCCGCGCTCGGCGCGCAGCTTGTTGAATGCCGGCGTGGCCATCATCTTGTTGAAGGTGTCGACCCAGATCTTGTAATCGGCGTCGCTGACCTTCGGCCCGAGGTAGAAGCCGCGAATGATCGGCCACTCGATGTCGAAGCCCTGTTCCTTCGCCGTGGGAACGGCCGCGAGGCTGCCTTCGCAGCCGCTTGTCGGACATCACCGCCAGCACGCGGATCTTGGCGCCTGCCTTGATCTGCTCTTCGGCCTCGGACGCGTCGCCCGGAATAGACCTGCACGTGGCCGCCCTGCAGCGCGGTGATGGCCTCGCCGCCGCCTTCGAAGGCGACGAAGCGCATCGACTTCGGGTTCAACCCGGCGGCGCGCGCGGTCAATGCAGCCTTCATCCAGTCCTGGCTGCCGACGGTGCCGCCGGCGCCGAAGACGACCTTGCGTCGGGTCGGCCTTGACCGCGGCGACCAGGTCCTTCATCGACTTGATCGGCGAGTTCTCGGCGACGATGACGGCACCGAAGTCGCTGCCCACGGCGGCCAGCCAACGCACGTCGTTCTCGTTGTAGCGGCCGAACTTGCCCTGCGCCAGGTTGAGCAGCGAGCCGCCCGAGAACGCGACGATGGTGTTCGCTTCGGCCGGGCGCTGGGCGACGATGGCGTTGTAGGCCACCGCGCCGATACCGCCGGGCATGTAGGTGATGCGCATCGGGTTCGGCGATGAACTTGCCCTCCATCAGCGCGGATTGCGCGAGCTTGCAGGTCAGGTCGAAACCGCCGCCGGGCTTGGCGGGGGCGATGCATTCGGTCTTGTCGAGCGGGCCGGCAACGGCGGCGGTGGCGGCGCAGACCAGGAAAAGGGCCACGAGGCGGGCTATGCGGTTCATCGTTGAGTCTCCTTTGGTTGGGAATCGCTCCCCGGCCGTGCGATGCGGTCGAGCGATGGAGTCACTTTATCTTTTGAATCCTTTCAGATCGCTTTCAGCAAGATCGCCCGGACCCGTGGGTTAGGTCGGGTTCGGGTCACCGCTGCCGAGGGCCGGCAGTGCGATCGTCGCGCGCAACCCGCGGTCGCCTGGCCCCGGGGTCAGCCGCAGTTCGCCGCCCAGGCGCTCGGTGATCGATTTCACGATCGCCAGCCCCAGACCGGTGCCGGGCTGCCGGACATTGCTGCCGCGGAAGAAACGCTCGCCGGCGCGCGCGAGTTCGTCCGGCCTGATGCCCGGACCGTCATCGTCGACCTCGATGCGGGCCGTTGCGCCTTCCGAACGGACCTTCACGGTCACCCGACCGCCGCGCGGCGTGTAGCGGATCGCGTTGTGCAACAGGTTCGACAACGCCTCCTTAAGCAGCGCGGGTTGTGCCAGCACGCGGGCGGCGTCGCGTGCCGTCTCCAGCCCAAGGTCGATGCCGCCGGCGCGGGCCTCGGCCCACCACTGGCGTGTCACCTCCTGCGCCAGAGCATTGAGTTCTACCGGTTCGGGAACGATCTCGACGCTGTCGGCGCGCGCCAGCGTCAGCATCTGATTGGTCTGGCGCACGGTCTCGTCGAGTTGCGACTTGATCGCCGTCAGCGCCCGACGCTGCACGGCCGGATCGGGCTCGCGCAGCGCGAAGCCAACCTGCGTGGCGAGCGTGGTCAGCGGCGTGCGCAGTTGGTGCGAAGCGTCGTCGACGAAGCGCCGCCGTGCTTCGGCTTGCTGCCGGTTGCGGTCGACATGATGGTTGATCGCCTCGACCAGCGGCCGCACATCGGCCGGAATGCCATTTGGCGAGATCGGTCTCAGGTCCTGTGCCGGTCGCGCCTGGACGTCGGCCCGAAGGCGCGCCAACGGCTTCAGCGCCCAGCCGACAGCGAGCACCAGGAGCCCGGTAGCCGCGATCACCAGCCCCACGTCCCGCGCGAGCGACTGCCACACCAGCGCACGGGTAAACGCCTCCCGCGACTGCAGCGTTTCGGCGACCTGGATCACGATGCGCTGCGGCCCGCTGTGTCCTGCGAGCGGCCGATCGAGGATGCGCGCGTAAGAGCCAACTCGCACCGGCTCGCCGAAGTAGCTGGCATCGCTGAACTGCGGTTGCCCGGTCACGAGCGGTCGCGGTGGCGGCGGCAGGTCGGCGTTGCCGACCTCGACCAGGCCGTCCTCGGTGGCGACGCGATAAAACACGCGCCCGCTGGCGGTGAGCTCGAAGAACTCGAGAGTACGGTACGGCAGCTCGACGCCGAGGCCGCCGCTCGCGGTGGAGATGTTGGCGTCCATGGCCTTGATCGCGCCCAGAAGCGAGCGATCGTAGGCGGCATTGGCGGCGTCGAGCGCGGTGCGCCAGGTCGACCAGAGTTCAGCGCCGACGACCAGCAAAAGGCCGGGAAACAGCACCAGCAGCAGCGTTCGGCGCAGGCTCAGGGCGTGCCAGGCATCGAGGTTCAAGTGCCGCCTTCGGCCGCGCTTTCGAGCACATAGCCCAGGCCGCGGAGCGTCGTGATTTGTACCGCCCCATGGCGCAGGCGCTTGCGCAGCCGGTGCACCAGCACTTCGACTGCCTCAGGGTTCACGTCTTGCTCGTCGGTGAACACCCGATCGAGGATTTCCTGTTTGGACATGGGCTCGCCGCTGCGCTGAATCAGCGCGCGCAGCGCGGCGTGCTCGCGTGGCGTCAGCACCAGTGGCTCGCGGCCGAGCGTGAACTGCTTGCTCGCCGGGTTGTAGACCAGCGGTCCGCAGGCCAGCCTGGGATGCTCGCTGCCGCGGGCGCGGCGGATCAGGGCGGTCAGCCGGGCCTCAAGTTCTGCGAGTTCGAACGGCTTGGCCAGAAAATCGTCGGCGCCCTCGTTCAGGGAGCTCACGCGCTCGATCAGCGAGTCGCGTGCGGTCAGAATCAGAACGGGCAAGCGCTGGCCAGCTTCGCGCAGGTCGGCCAGCACGTCGTGGCCGCCAACCCCGGGCAGCCCGAGGTCGAGCACCAGTGCGTCGTAGCGTGTGGTTTCCAGACAGCGGCGCACCATGCGTCCGTCATCGATCCAATCGACCTGGAGGCCGCCCTGCTGCAACGCAAGCACGAGCCAGTTGGCAAGTTCGCGTTCGTCTTCGGCCAAGAGGATGCGCATGGGCTTCGGCCGCACAATGGTACGGAGCAAACCGCTCGTTTGGCAACGGGTGCTGGCGAGACGATGGTGCAACATTGGCCAGCAACGCGCAATCGACGGGGGTTAGGACTGCCCGGTCGACCGGCGGTCGCTTCGAATAAGGGGACCGTGCTCCCAGATCGCGCTGAGCGCCTACGGGCCGCAACATGAGGACCGCACAAGACACGAACGACGTTGCGGGACGAAGGGCGGCTTTGAGCGAAATCTCGACCGTCTCCGAGGGTCGGACCGCGATGATGGCGATCAGCGGAGCGTGATCCAGAGTGTCGCGCGTTGGAGAAGCAAACGCTCGACGGCTGCAGGATCGGATACTCTCGCGAGCCCTCTTTCTGCGAGAGCCTGTAGCGTGCACAGGTATCGAATTATCTAAGGTGCCAGCGCATTCGCCACAGAGTACGCGAGCGGCACAACATCGTACGTGTAGAGCTGCTGGCGAAAAACCGCATGAGCGGCGAGCTCTGAGTCACGTGCTCGCAGATCGGTGCTGACCGAATCGACCCGCACTCCATGTTGGCGCGCGCCGAACTGAACGTCTGCCACGCGCTCGCGGCGAAGCTTGTCATACGCGGCAAGCGCCGCCGGGACCGCCGCGGAATCCGACCGCGAGAGCAAAATTGCCAGCGCGATACCGTCTTCAATCGACTGATTCGCACCCTGACCGAGATGCGGCAGCATCGGATGTGCCGCGTCGCCGAGCAGTGTCAAGCGACCCTTGCTCCAGTTCGGCAGTGGCTCACGGTCGTACATGGCCCAGCGAAACGTTTTGTCGACGCGCTTCAACACGTCGCTGATGCGCGGGTCCCACCCATCGAACTCGTGGCGAAGCGCATCCGGGTCGCCCGGTTCGGACCATGATTCCTTCATCGCGTCGTAGGCTGGCACGAAGCCGACGTAGTTGACCAGCGTGCCGCGGCGAACTGGGAATACCAGGAAGTGCTTGGAAGGTCCGGCCCACATTTGCCAACGGTGCATCGGCCAACTGGGCAGGCTCTCACGCGCAACCAGGCCCCGATACGCTACGGTCCCGTGAAACACTGGCGTAGAGGACGGGAAGACGTATGGCCGGAGCACGGAATGAATGCCGTCGGCACCGATGACAACATCGGCCTCGATGACGATGTCGTTGTCGAATCGCACCCGTGCGACGTCATCGGTCTGCGTAAACCCCACGGCGCGATGGCTGCTACGTAACGAGCCAGCGGGCAATTTAGCTGCAAGAAACTCGATGCAATCTGCGCGATGCATGCCGAAGCACGCGTTCCAGCCAGCCGCATCGGTCACCTGCACCGGCGCTATCAGCGTGCCGTCGCGACTGCAGTAGCTGGAGTCCGAGCCGACACGCGCACCCACACGTTCAACCGCGGCCCCAAGACCCACTCGCTCCAGGTGCCGCACAGCATTGGGAGTCACAAACACGCCTGCGCCGATCTCGCCCAACGCAGCGGCTTGCTCGCAGACCGTGACTTCCAAGCCCTGCGCGACCAGAGCGTTCGCGGCAAACAGGCCACCGATGCCGCCACCGATGATCAATACGTTGGGTCGTGTTGTCACGCTGCCTGCCGCAATGTCAGAGGACGGCGGCATTCTGCGCCAGCCTGGATTTCCAGATTGCAAATAGTTTCATCACGGGCCCGTTTCCCGAGATTTGCGGATAGTGAAGTTCCGGCATTTGTCACGGCATCTACTAGATACTTGGCGGTGAAACAAAGCCAAGTCTCTGCCACAATTGCCCGGAAACTCCCGGTTCACTGCCTCGGCCGACCGTGCCACACTGGGGAAGCGCCCTGCTCACTCCCACTCGATCGTCGCCGGCGGCTTCGACGAGATGTCGAAGGTGACACGATTGATTCCCCGCACCTCGTTGATGATGCGGTTCGATACCTTCGCGAGCAGCTCGTGCGGCAGCGGCGCCCAGTGCGCGGTCATGAAATCGGTCGTCTGCACGGCCCTCAGCGCAACGGCGTGCTCGTAGGTGCGCCCGTCACCCATGACGCCAACCGAGCGCACGGGCAGGAACACCGCGAACGCCTGCGCCGTCAGGTCGTACCAGCTCTTCCCCGCGGCGTCGCGCGCGATGCGCAGCTCGTCGATGAAGATCGCGTCCGCCCGGCGCAAGAGATCGGCATGCTCGCGCGTGACCGCGCCCAGGATCCGAACGCCGAGCCCGGGTCCCGGGAACGGGTGCCGAAACACCATTTCCCGCGGCAGATGGAGTGCCAGGCCCAGCTCGCGCACCTCGTCCTTGAAAAGCTCGCGCAACGGCTCGAGGAGCTTCAGGTGCAGCGTCTCGGGCAGGCCGCCGACGTTGTGGTGCGACTTGATCGTGTGCGCCTTCTTGGTCGCAGCCCCCGCCGATTCGATGACGTCGGGATAGATCGTCCCTTGCGCGAGCCACTTGACCTTCGGCAGCCTCGAAGCCTCGCGCTGGAACACGTCGACGAAGAGCTTGCCGATGACGCGTCGCTTTCTCTCGGGATCGGCGACTCCCTCGAGCGCCCGGTACATCTCGTCGGTCGCATCGACGTGGATGACACGCACGCCGAGGTTGCGCGCGAAGGTGTCCAGCACCTGCACACCCTCGTTAAGCCGCAGCAGGCCATGGTCGACGAAGACGCAGGTGAGCCGGTCGCCGATCGCCTTGTGGATCAGCGCCGCCGCGACCGACGAATCGACGCCGCCCGACAGTCCGAGGATCACCTCTTCATCGCCGACCTGCGCCCGGATGCCGGCGACCGCCTCGCCGACATAGTCGGCCATGTTCCAATCGTGCCCGCAGCCGCAGATCTCATGCGCGAAGCGGGCGAGGATCTTCGCACCCTGCTTCGTGTGCGTCACCTCCGGGTGGAACTGCACCGCGTAGAAATGGCGCGCCTCGTCGGCCATCGCCGCGATCGGCGACGCGCTCGACGTGCCGATCGCCTTGAAGCCTGGCGGAAGCGCCGTGACCTTGTCGCCGTGGCTCATCCAGACATCGAGGAGGCCGTAGCCTTCGGCGCTTTGCCGATCCTCGATGCCTTTCAACAGCGCCGAGTGGCCGCGCGCGCGCACTTCCGCGTAGCCGAATTCGCGCACCTTCCCGGCCTCGACGGCGCCGCCCAACTGCGCCGCCATCGTCTGCATCCCATAGCAGATGCCGAGCACGGGAACGCCTTGCGTCCACACGGCCGCCGGCGCCCGCGGCGTGTCGCCCTCGGTGACGCTCTCCGGCCCGCCGGACAGCACGATCCCCTGCGGCGCGAAACGGCGAATGAACTCGTCGCCGACGTCGAACGGATGGATCTCGCAATAGACGTCCGTTTCGCGCAGGCGGCGGGCGATCAACTGCGTGTACTGCGCACCAAAATCGAGGATCAGGAGCTTCGAGTGGGACGGGGCGGCCATTCCGTGCGCGTGTCCGGGTTGCTGCAGAGAGCAAAGAATGAAGAGGCCGGCCCCGGAAAACGCCGAGCGCTATTCGACCCGATAGTTGGGGGCTTCCTTGACGATCTGCACGTCGTGGACATGCGACTCGCGAACGCCGGCCGACGTGATCTCGACGAATTCCGCGCGGGTGCGGAGCTCTTCCACCGTCGCGCACCCGCAGTAGCCCATCGCCGCGCGCAAGCCCCCCATCAACTGATGGATGACATTGACGAGCGGGCCCTTGAACGGCACCCGGCCCTCGATTCCTTCGGGCACGAGCTTTTCGGCGTCGCCCGCGGCCTCGAGCTCCTGAAAATAGCGGTCGGAGCTCCCCTGCTGCATCGCCCCCAGCGATCCCATCCCGCGGTAGCTCTTGTACGAGCGGCCCTGATAGAGCTCGATTTCGCCCGGCGATTCCTCGGTCCCGGCAAAGAGGCTTCCCATCATCACCACCGACGCGCCGGCGGCGATGGCCTTGGCGATGTCGCCCGAATAACGGATGCCGCCGTCGGCGATTGCGGGAATGCCGTGCTTCGCCGCCCCTTCGAGCGCGCTCTGGATCGCCGAGATCTGCGGTACCCCGACGCCGGCGACGATGCGCGTCGTGCAGATGGAGCCGGGACCGATACCGACCTTGACGCCGTCCGCGCCGTGGTCGGCGAGCGCCATCGCCCCCGCCGCGGTGGCGATGTTGCCGCCGATCACCTGAACCGCCGGAAACTTCTTCTTGACCCATTGCACGCGGTCGAGCACGCCTTGCGAATGCCCGTGCGCGGTGTCGACGACGATGACGTCGACGCCCGCGGTGACGAGCGCCTCGACCCGCTCCTCGTTGTCGGAGGCCACGCCCACCGCGGCCCCGACGCGCAGGCGGCCGTGCTCGTCCTTGCACGCGAGCGGATGCTCGGTCGACTTGAGGATGTCCTTGACGGTGATGAGGCCGCGCAATTCCATCGCGTTGTTGACGACCAGCACCCGCTCGAGCCGGTGCCGGTGCATGAGCGTCTTCGCCCGTTCGAGGTCCGCGCCTTCGGGGACCGTCACCAGCTTGTCGCCCTTGGTCATGATGTTGGCGACCGGCTGGTCCAGGTTCGTCTCGAACCGCAGATCGCGGTTCGTCACGATGCCGACCACCTTCTTTGCTTCGACGACGGGCAGACCGGAGAAGCGGTTCGCCCGCTTCAGCGCAAGCACGTCGCGCACCGACATCGTCGGCGGCACCGTCAACGGGTCCTTGACGACGCCCGACTCGAAGCGCTTGACCTTTGCGACCTCGGCCGCCTGGCGGGCGGGCGGCATGTTCTTGTGGATGATCCCCAGGCCGCCCTCCTGGGCGATCGCGATGGCGAGACGGGCCTCGGTGACCGTGTCCATCGCCGCCGACATCAGCGGGATGTTGAGGGCAATGGCCTTGGTGAGACGGGTTTCGAGGCTGACGTCGCGGGGAACGACGAGGGAATGCGCGGGGACGAGGAGGACGTCGTCGAACGTCAGCGCCTTCCTAACGACACGCATGCGGGTTTCTCCTATGCGCAAAAACGGATTATACCCGCGACGCAAGCCCGGGAGCGGGGGCTCCGCGCGCCGGCAGCGCGCGGGGGATGCGACCGGGGCAAGTCGACGCGACGGGGCCGCCGACCTGGCCGCGGGCGCATTGGAGACCGAGGCGCAGCCGTACCCGGCGACCCGACAGCCGGCGCCGAGCGGCCGGCGCGCGGGCCCGCGCCCCGTTTGACGGCGAGCGAGCGAAGGATTACCTTGCCAACGTCATAAATCGTCTCGTGGTGCCCATGCGACCCCAACGGACCCCGGATTCATCCCCTCCGCGACGCGGCGCCCGCGGGTGCAGCGTCGCTGTCGCGGTGGCGTTCCTGCTCGCGGCCGTGCCCGCGACCGCGGCGCTCTACAAATGGGTCGACGCGAACGGGCGCGTCACCTATTCCGATCAGCCGCCGCCTGCGAACGTGAAGGTCGAAACCGTGAGCGCACCCGCCGCAGCGGTCAATCCCGACGCGATCCGGGAGATGGCAAGCCAGGAGGCCGATCTCAAGAAGCGCCAGGCGCAGCGGGTCGACGAGCAAAAGAAGGCCGCTCAGGCCAGGATCGACGAAGCAAACAAGCGGCAGTTCTGCGTCGACGCGCGCAGTCAGATCAGGATGTACGATTCCGATCTGCTGCTGCGGCGGATCAACGAACAGGGCGAGCCCGTCTACATGGACGACAGCATGAAGCGCAAGGAGAAGGAGCGTCTCGAGGGAATCGTCCGCGACCAATGCGGAGCCGAGCCCCCGCGCGCGGCGGCGCAGTGAGCGAACATCGCCGGGCGCCGGCGCTTGCGCAAGTAGCGGCGCGCGTTGCGGCTCTCCGCCTGCTTCATCCCCGCCCGCCCGGCCTTACTTCTTCTCCAGGTTCGCCGGATTGATCTTGACGTCGGCCTTCGCCCTGAGCGACGCGACGTAGGCATCGAAGACCTCGCGGCTCTGCAGCTCGCCGATGCGCGACGAGGCCGCGGCGAGCTTCGCCGCGTCCGCCGTTGACGGCAGCGTCACCTTCATCACCTTGTAGATCGAAAAGCCCCGCTCGCCCGGCGCGCCCGCGTATTGCGGGAGCTTCGACGCATCGGCCTGGAAGACGCGGGCGATCGCCTCGGGCGGGAACCCGGGCTGCTGCTGGTTGCGCACCACCGTCACCGGTTTGCCGAAGGTCACCCCCGCCTCCTTCTCGGTCTTGCCTGCAGCGAGCAGCGCGAGCTTCGCGCGCCCCTCCTTTTGCGCCATCTCCATCGCCGCGCGGCGTGCGAGCTGGCGGCGGATCTCGTCCTTCACGTCGTCGAACGGCCGGGGCGCCGCCGGCTTGTACTCGAGAACGCGACCCGCCATGAGCGTGTTGGGCGCGACTTCGATCGCCTCGGTGTTGCGCTTGCCTCCGACCGATTCGGGACTGAACAGCGCCTGCACGAACTTGGCGCTGCCGAAGGCGAGCCGCTGCGCGTCGGCACGCGTGACGAGCCCCGACGTCTGCAGCTTGAGCGCGAGCGTCTTGGCGACGCCCGCCAGCGAATCGGCCTGTTCGTAGACGAGGTTCTGGAACTGATCGGCCGCGCTGGCGAGCTTCTGCGCCACCTTCTGCCGCTTGAGATCGGCCTCGATCTGCGCTTTCGCCTCGTCGAACGAGCGCGTCTGCGCCGGAGTGACGCCGAGGAGCTTGATGATGTGCCAGCCGAATTCCGACAGCACCGGCGGCGCGATCTCGCCCGGCTTCAGCGCGAACTCCGTGTCCTCGAACGCCTTGACCATCGTGCCTCGCGGATTGCTGCCCAGGTCGCCACCCTGCTGGGCGGAACCGGGATCCTCCGAATACTTTCGCGCGAGGTCGGCGAATTTCCCGGGATTCGCCTTCGCCTGGGCATAGATTTCCTCGGCCTTTTTCTTGGCGGCCGCCTTCTCCGCTTCCTTGGCGTCGGGCTTGACCGCGATCAGGATGTGCGCCGCCTGCCGCTGCTCCTCCTTCGTGTATTGCTTCATGTTGCTCGCGTACTGCGCCTTCACCTCTTCCGGCGTGACGGTGACCTGAGGCAGCAGCGCATCGGGGGTCAGAACCAGATACTCGAAGTTCACTTCTTCGGGCGTTCTGAACGCGGCCTGGTTCGCCTCGTAGAACGCTTTCACCTCAGCGTCGTCGATCTTGACGTCGTTGACGAAGGCGCCGGCGTCGATCGTCGCAACGGCTACTTCGCGCTGCTGCTCGACGAGTGTCAGGAAGGCCTCGCTCTCGGCCCGCGCGACGATGCTGCCGCGGGCGATCGGGTCGACCATCTTTTCGGACAGGATCTGCTTGCGGATGCCCTCCTCGTACCTGGCTTCGGGGATCCCGGCGCCGGCCAGGAGCTGCTTGTAGTGGTCGAGGGAGAACTTGTCGCCCTCGCGGAATCGCGGATCGGCGGCAATCCGGTCGAAGACCTGGGCATTCGACACTCGAAAATGGAGGTCGCTCGCCTTCTTCTCCAGCAAGCGCTCGCGAATCAACTGCTGCAGGATGTTGAACCGCACCTCGGGGTTGTCGAACATCGCCGGATCCACCCCACGCTGGGTGCGCATCAGCATTTCCTGCTGCTCCCGCAACGACTGCTCGAACTCGGCTTGCGAGATCTTCCCGCCGTCGAAGGTGGCGACGTCGCCAACGCTTGCGGTATTCCTGAAATAGTAATCAACGCCGAAGAACGCAAACGGCAACATGATGAGCGCGAGCACGAACTGCACGACGCGCTTGTGTTTCGAGACTATATCGAACATGCGTTTGGCACCTGTTTTCGCGTCGCGGCGTGCGTGCTCGTCGTTCCGGCCCGACTGCCCGGGTGAAGCGAACCGGCGCGGCGGCGGCCGCATTGCCGCGTGCTGCGGGTCGCGCCCCTCGGCTCGCCTTCGCGGACGCGTCGTGCGTCAAAAAGGGCGAACTCGCGTTCGCCCTTCGTCTTGTTGGCGGAGTGGACGTCCTCCGCCGGGATTGTAGCAGAACAGGGCACCAAGTAGCGGAAACCCAGCATTGGCGCGGGTTTCCGGCCGATTGGTCAATCCCTGCTTGTTGCAGCCGGTAGCATCGCGTATCATCCCCTTGCAGCCCTTTTGTGGGGCGCTTTGTGGGGTACGCGATGCCGAAGAAAGCAAGGGAGCTCGGAGCGCTCCAAGTCTCCCGCCTGAAAGAGCCCGGATTGCACGCGGTCGGAGGTGTCGCCGGATTGCACTTGCAGATCGTTGAGAGCGGCGCGCGCAGTTGGATCCTGCGCGTCACGATCGGCGATCGTCGCCCCGACATGGGTCTGGGGGGCTATCCCGACGTCACGCTGGCCGGTGCGCGCGAGGCGGCCCGGACCGCCCGCGAGAAGATCAAGGCCGGCATTGACCCCCTGGCCGAGGCCCGAGCCGCGCGCAGCGCGTTGAAGGCGGCAAGCGCCAGCGCGTGGACGTTCGAGGCGTGCGGCGATGCCTACATAGCGGCCAAGTCTTCCGAATGGAAAAACGCAAAGCACGCGGCGCAGTGGGCTAACACGCTCGCGACCTACGCTTACCCCAAGATCGGCGCGCTGCAGGCGCGCGACGTCGAGTTGCCGCAAGTGCTGTCCGTGCTCGAGCCGATCTGGAGCACGAAGACCGAAACTGCAAAGCGGCTGCGCAATCGCATCGAGATCGTGCTCGATTGGGCCACGGTACGCGGGTATCGCGGCGGGCCGAATCCGGCGCGCTGGCGCGGGCATCTCGACAAGCTCCTGGCGAAGCCATCGAAAGTCGCGAAGGTAGTGCATCACCCGGCCCTGCCAGCTGGCGACGTGGGCGCATTCATGCAAGCGCTACGCAAGCATGAGGGCATGGGGGCGCGCGCGCTCGAATTCACGATCCTGACCGCCTGCCGCTCCGGTGAGGCCCGCGGCGCGACGTGGAAGGAAATCGACCTCGACGAGGCGACCTGGACAATCCCGGCCGCGCGCATGAAGTCGAGCCGGCCGCACCGCGTCCCGATTTCCCCCGCGGCCGTCTCGTTGCTGCGCCATCTGCCGCACAAGCGCGGCGACGTGCTCGTCTTCCCTGCCCCGCGTGGCGGTCAACTATCGGACATGACGCTGACCGCCGTCCTGCGGCGGATGAAGGTCGACGCCGTCCCGCACGGCTTCCGCTCCACATTTCGCGATTGGGCCTCCGAGCGCACCAACTATCCGCGCGACGTGGCCGAAATGGCGCTCGCGCACGCGATCGGAGACGCAACGGAGGCCGCTTACCGGCGCGGCGATCTCTTCGACAAGCGGCGGCTGATGATGAATGCCTGGGCCGCTTTCTGCGCCAAGACCGAGGCGAGAAAAGGCGCCGTTATCCCCCTGCGCAAGCGGCAGTCATGATCGGGCCGACAAGGCGGAAAGTTGGGCGCCCCAGAAAGCCCAGGGAACACGAGCAAATTGCATTTGAGGTTGCAATGCGCATCGAGAAGCGCGGGGACATTAACTCCGCTGTGGCATCTGTCGCCCGCGCACGCAATAAAGCGAAGACCACCGTCCGCGAAATCTATTTCGACCACCGAGGGCGGTCGAAGGACGTTCTCGGAATGATACGCAAAATGCAGCGTGACCCGTTTCGCAAAGTCTACGCGGAGCTCGCAGAAATGTTTGGACGCGCCGACCGTGACCGGATATTCGGCGCGGCGCCAGCAAGGTTCGCTATCGACGTCGCTCGGGAATTGCGCGGCGCGAGCCTTACCGAGGGCCACGACCTGGTAGACAAACTCCGGAGAATTTTCCCTACTAAATAGCGAAAAATCGGGGCTACGCTTGGCGTTGCAACTACTAGCAACGAGGGGCGCCTAAGTAAAACACGCGCGCCACTCCAAGTGGAAAGGCGACGCGACATGACACGGAAATCACGCGGGCTACCCGACGCCCTCGCACATTTTGATTCTCTGCCCGACTCTGCCTACGTTCCCGGGCCGGTCGTAGACGGACTCTTCGGATTTTCGCGCTGGACGCGCATTCGCCGCGTCAAGGATGGCGCCCTACCCGCGCCGAAGCGCACAAGCCCCGGATTTGATGCCTTCAACGTCGGAGAGCTCCGCGCGAAGTTGGCGGAACTTGGATCATGAACGCCCGAAATACAACGGCCCGCGGGGCGGCGGGCCGAGGCGAAACAGGACAGGACTGCACCCGCAAGCTTACGGCCAGCGACCTGCCGGCGCAACATTCGCGGCCGGACCACTACCGACTGTCGCGGCCGGCCGCCTGGCGCGCGCCTGCCGGCTGGCACGCCGCTAACGATCTCGCTCGTTGTCTTCGTCGGTGGCGACCATGAGCGGCCGCGGCAAGGCGCAGAAGAACGTCGAACTGATCGACGCGGCGTACCGGATCCTCGACGAGATCCAACCGGCATCCGTTCGCGCCGTGTGCTATCGCCTGTTCGTCGAAGGGCTAATTCCTTCGATGGAGAAGGCGAACACCAACCGCGTCAGCTCGCAGCTCGTCTACGCGCGCGAGAACGGCATCATCCCGTGGGAGTGGATCGTCGACGAGGCGCGCCGGCCCGAGCGGGTCAGCACCTGGGCCAACCCGGAGCAGATTCTCGCGGCGGCCGTCAACGGCTATCGCAAAGACTACTGGGCCGATCAACCCGAGTGGATCGAAGTGTGGAGCGAGAAGGGTACGATCCGCGGCACGCTCTCGCCCGTGCTCAATCACTACGGGATTACGTTCCGCGTGATGCACGGTCACGGTTCGGCAACCGTCCTGCACGACGTGGCAGAAATGGCGGACGAGTCCGAAAAGCGGCTCACGGTGCTCTACGTCGGCGACCGCGACCCGTCCGGCATGGATATGTCGGAGCGGGATCTGCCGGAACGGCTCGACCGCTACGGACCCGATGCTTCCGTCGGCATCTTCCGCATTGCCATCGCCGAAGAAGACACAAGGTCGGAGGCCCGCGTTCCAAGCTTCCGCGCGAGCGATAAGACCAAGGATCCGCGCTACCGCTGGTACGTCCACAGATACGGGCCGCCGTGCTGGGAGCTCGACGCGCTAAACCCCGTCATTCTGCGCGACCGCGTCGAGGACGAGATAGTCGCCCGGCTGGATAACGAGGCGTGGGATCACGCGATCGAAATCGAGGCGGCGGAAGTTTCCTCAATGCGAGACTTCCTCAAGGGGTATCCGGGTATTTCTAGGCAAGCCACGAAATACTCCGAGGATGCGCCATGAGCGCCGGCCGCTGTGCCGAGTGCGGCGACCCGACGCCGCGCGGCTTCACCTGCTGCCTCAAGTGCCACGCCTGGAATGATCTCTATGTCGCGCTATTCGGCGGTGCCGGGCTCGACGAATTCCGCTTGCGGCGCGCGCGGCGCTACCTCGCTCGCGGTCATCATCGCGAATCGGTCCGCGCGCTACTGGTGAAGCTGCAGCACCGCGTCGATGAGCTCGAATATGAAATGGATCTCCGATGAGCCAATCTTTCGACCCGGACGACTACGCTTCCGAAGCCGACTACCGCGCCGGCCGCCGCGATCCGCATCCGGAGGCGGAATCATTCGATCCTGATCCGACCGATGACGATCGCACGTCCCTGCGTCCGATTTCCGTCACCGAATTGCTGCAACGATCAACGCCTAAGTGGCTGGTGCGCGGTCTGCTGCTTGAGCGCGCATTGGGGGTCGTGTTCGGCGCGTCAGGCTCCGGCAAGACGTTTGCGGTGCTCGATCTCGCCGGCAGCATCTCGCGCGCCGTTCCTTGGTTCGGGCGCCGCGTGCGCGCTGGCGGCGTCATCATCGTCGCCGCCGAAGGCCATCTCAAGCTGCGCGTCGAGGCCTACATCGTGCATCACAAGCTCGACGTCGACACGCTGCGACGCCTCCGCATCGTCCCGGCAACGGTCAACCTCTTGCGACCCGAATCGGGCGATCTCGATACGCTGATTATGGAGATCAAGCACGCCGCGCAAGAAATGGAGGGCGTCGTGCTCGTCGTCCTCGACACGCTCAACAGCATGATGCCGGGCGGCAACGAGAACGCCTCGGAAGACATGGGGGCGATGATCGCGGCCGCCCGCCGCATCATGATTGCCGTCGATTGCGCCGTGCTCTACGTCCACCACTGCGGCAAAGACGAGACCAAGGGTTCCCGTGGACATTCGAGCCTCAAGGCCGCCGTCGACTGCGAGCTACAGGTTAGCGGCGAGGGCGACCGGTTGCTCGAAGCGACGAAGGTCCGCGACGGCGAATCCGGGCAGCGCTTCGGGTTCCTGCTGGAAGCAGTCGACCTTGGTCTGGCTCAGGATCGCGATCCCGAAGCTGACCGGGACGAACGCGTCCGCTCCTGCGTCGTCGTGCCCATCGCCCACGCGCCGGCCAAGGCGAAGCCGGTTCGCCGCGAAGTCGCACTCGATGCACTGCGAGAGGCCGTCAGCGTTCAAGGAGAAAACATGCCGGAATCCTCGACGATCCCCAAGGGCGTCAAGGCGGTAACCATCGCCCAGTGGAAGACCCGATGGCTGCTCAGGACCGGCTATGAGCCTGGGCACAGCGCCAACGTGGCGTTCAATCAGGACAAGAAGCGCCTGATCGATGCCGACAAGATCGTCATTTCCACCCCCTACGTCTGGATCGTCAGATGAGTCAACGAGTCAACGACAACCGCATATCAACGTTGACTCGCCCGTTGAGAGTAATAGTCAATAAACGCAACGTGTGTCTAGAAGACACGCGTTTATTGACTGTTCAACCGTTCGCGGTGCGCTGACGACGTGCTGATGCCGGCAGCCTTGAGGACGGCGGACTTGGACTTCCCACTAGCGGGAAGTCCGTTGCCATGCGAGCACTGCCGCTGCAATCACACTCACGGCGCCGGCCGCGCCAGCCCATCCGGCTATGGCGACGGCCGATGATGCGTAAGTCATTGAATGCAAATAAAGGTACTGGGGTTGTTTGAAAACACGCGGCTCGCGAAGCGGCCCGCAATCGCTCTAGGTTTTTGGTTTTTCAACGGGTTGACCAAAGCCGTCAACCGGCGAGACGGAGGCGAAATGCGCAGGAAAGTGCACCCGGTAGACGTCGCAAAGGCCCTTGGCATATCCCGCCAACGGGTGCACGTGCTGGCGAAGCGCGGCATGCCCGTTGACGACATCGAGAAGGCCCGTCAATGGCGGTCCGAGAATCTGGACCCGGATCTGATGCGCCGTGATCCCCATGCGCCGGTGGCGCCACCGCTTGATTCTGCTGGGGAGCCGGTCGCCAGGTCGTGGAAGGACCGGTGTCTGCGGGGCCCAAGCTCGCCGCGAGGAGCTGCGTTTGAGAATCGAATCCGGCGACTACCTCCCGCGCGCCGACGTGCTGTCGACCTGGCAGCGGCGGTTCTCAATTTTGCGTTCACGGCTGCTGGGGATCCCGAGCCGGGTGGCCGCGCGGACGAGCGGGAAGACGACGCGCGACGAAGTGCTGCTGGCGGTCGAACAGGAGCTTTACCAAGGACTGCTGGAATGCTCGGGGACGACCTCGGGGGAAACGGATGCCTGACCCACTGCGTTTCGTTGCCCGGCGCGATCCGTGCCGAGCTCGACCCGGCCGACATCGTCGACCTGCTGCGGGAGCTCATCGCCGGAATGCGCGAGTTGCGTGCCGCGGTCGCGCCGGACTTGGCGCAGCGCGGCGCGCTGCTCGGGGCGCTGCATGACGCGTTTGGCGGTGCCGCTTTCACGGCCCTGGACGCGTTAGAGCTCGCTGCAGCGGCCCCGGCGGGTGCTCAGCTACCCCTGAGCCTCATTGCGTTGACTGGCTCGCCTGCAGGGGGCTTGCGCCGGCTTTCCAGGCGCTTGGCGAAGCTCGTTGGCAGGCCGGCGGGCGGGCTCGCGCTGACGAGAATCGGCGACGACCACGGCAGCGCGCTCTACACGGTGACTCAAAATGGCCAATGAGCCGGTTTGGACCGCCACGACTGCCACGCGCCCGCCTAACCTTCCGGGATCATCCAATTGTCACGGCGCCGTGACAAATTGAATGGATCTGGTATTCGCTAGGGGGCACATGGACGCACTGCGCGGCTCGCTCGTCGACCATCATCTGTCGGAAATCCGGAAGCAGATCGGTATTTCCAGGTCGCCCCCGACGGCGGACGAGAAACTGCAGAAGCTCGTCGACCGATGCGACTGGGCCGATTTCATCGCGCAATCTAAGGTGCGCTTCGACTCACTGCGCCAAGTCGATCCGAATGCGCGCGGATTGCAGACGGAGCCGACGGCGGAACTGTGCAGGGAAGTCGCTCGCGACGAATATGACCCCTATCACCCGGTCATTCCGTGGCTCGTGCTCGCAAAGCGCGATGTTTCCGTTGCGTCATCAGGCGGCGGTTATCTGGTCGACCAAAACGTAAACGCCGCGGTCGAGGAAATTCTGAGGCCGTGGTCGATCACGGTCGCTGGCGGCGTCCAGATCCTTTCCGGGCTGCGCGGCAACACCAGCATCCCGCAGGAAAGCGCCGCGGCGACCGCGTACTGGCTCCCCGATGAGACTACGGCCATAACGGAGAGCCAGCAGACGATCGCGCAGATTCCGACGAATCCGCGGTTGGCCGGCGCGCTCGTCGACGTCAGTCGCCTGTTGCAGCTACAAGGCGCCGGCGTCGACTCCTTCCTGCGCGCTTCGTTGCTGCGGACGGCCGGAACGTTGGTCGACGTTGCGGTCCTTGCCGGCAGCGGCGGCGTGCAACCGCTCGGGATCATCAACACGGCGGGCATCGGCGCCACGACTGGCGGCTCGTTCGCGCTCTCGCATGTTCTCGCCGCCCGCGCGGCGGTCGCAGCGGCGGACGCGAACGACGAAAACGTTTCGTGGATCGGGACGCCGGCGGTGCGGCAACTGCTCGCCGCGCGGCAGCGGTTTAGCGGTGTCGATTCGGCGCTCTGGCAGAACGACGAAATTGACGCGCGGCCGGCCTACGTTTCGACGACGGTGCCGAGCGCGACGTTGATTTGCGGCGATTTCAGCAAGGTCACGCTGCCCTTTGGGGCAGCGGTCTGAAAGTCGAAGTGACCGACATGGCCGACGCCACGCACTTCAAGAGTGGCATCACGTCGATGCGCATCCTCGCTGCGCTCGACGTCGCGGTGCGCCGTCCAGCGTGCCTGTATGCGATCGGGTCCATCACATGAGCGCTACTGTTCGCGTTCGCATCCTGCGCGCCATGTTCCTGGGCCGCGATAGGGTCGCCCAAGCCGGCGAGATCGTCGACGTCGCTCCACTGACCGCGCATGACATCGTCGGGCCTGGCTCCGCAGAGCTGATCGACCCCGCGCGTGCGAGGCCGCTGATCGACGCGGCCGTGCTGGCGTCAAACGTTGCTGCGTTGCAGATCGAGAAGCAGGGCCAGCGGCTCGCGAAAGTGCCTCTGGCGAATTGGTTGGTGCCAAGCGACATTGGCTACCGACCGCGCACGCACTGAGTTCTACCACGGCGTTCCCGCCGGACGTCCGTGCGCGCCCCGGGGGCCCTTTTTTCTCCTTTGGGGAGGGTTCCGGGGCGCACCTTCAATGTTGCTGCGTCGCGTCCCTTGCGGTCCGCGTGCCCAGCACGGCGCCCCGGCTCGCAAGGGTCGGGGTGCTTTTCTTAAGGAGCAACGAATGAAAACTTGCGACCACATAGTTGGATTTGCATTGGCCGATTACCCGCAAGACGGTGAGGCGGATAGGCTCATACGAATTGGCGAGCGGGCGACGTTAGAGGAGACGTTTGCCTATTGCCCGCTATGCGGTCGGTCCATTGTCTCGCTCCTGGCTGCCCGAAATGACGAGCTTCCAGACTTGTACGGAAGCCTTGCCGATCAACTCAGTAGCGCTCCGAATTTCGTCAAGCGAAATGGTGTCGATTGAAGTCTTCACCTTGCCGCGCGCGGTCATTCGACCGATCGTTACGACACCATTCTTATGGCTCCATCGCGCGTGAATGATCTTGTTGCGAGCGCTTTGTGCCTGCCTGACAAGCGAAAGGACTTCGGCGTAACTCTTCAATCTCGGATAATTGGTTTGTAGAGAGTCAACCATCGCACCGAAGACATCGAGTTTCATTTGAAATGGCATGTGCGCAAAGACCGCCATAGCTCGCGCTTCGTCGGCGTCCATCCCTGCCAGTTTGATACTGCAAAGGTCAAATACCATTTCAAGCATCGACCATTGAACCGAGACTTTGCCGATCTCGATGAGATAGTCGTCGGGCAAACTTACGGCCATCGATTTCCGCATCGAGCCCCCATCACGATATGATCGCATGATGCCCGGCCCGCTCTACGCACCGACGGTGCTGTTCTGCTACCCATTCCGGTATCGCGACGAGCTCACGGGCCGTTGGGTCGGGGCCCCGGTACAAGGCCGAGCGCCACGAGCTCGAGGCCCGCTACAAGGAATGGGAGATCATAGGCCCACCGGAATTGCGGCGGCCGAGCGGTGGATCGTTCTCGCCGCGGCGGTGAAGGTTGCGAGCAGCAAACCGTCGTTCACAAACTGTTAGATCTGCCGGCGTGTCCGGCCGTCAGCCGCGGGAGCGATTGCGGCTCCATGGCGCTATCCTTGCCTCAGGCTCTCGACGAGGATAGGAGCGAGCAATGGGCATCCAATCATTCGGGACTCTGCTGATCGTGCTCGGAATCAGCCTGGCGATCGTACTGGGCGTCCTGATAGCGACGGGAGTCATCCCGCTCTTCGATGACTACAAAAGGATGACGAAGGGTCCTGCGCGCAAGGATGCGCAGCGGCGCTCGGACGTGTCCTAGCCTACCCGCGGTCGAGATCGTCGCTCCTGAGCGATCCTGCGCGGTCGGCGGCCGATACTTTCGGGATATACGGTCGCCGTCCACCCCAATGCAGCCGGATGCGCTGCTCGATGCGCAGGAGCTCGGCCGACGACGCAGTTGGCAGCAGCTCGGCGGCGACGTGCATGACCCATAACACCAAATCGTCGCTGCCATCGCCGCTCATGCGCCATCGTAGCGCGTTCTACGTCACGACTGCTGCCGCAATATGGTTTAGCCCGTGCCGCTCGGCGATCGTTGGGCGTTTTGTGGGGTAGCAAAAGAAAACGGGCCTGGAAGGCCCGTGTTTCCTAGTGTCTTGGCGGAGTGGACGGGACTCGAACCCGCGACCCCCGGCGTGACAGGCCGGTATTCTAACCAACTGAACTACCACTCCCGGTCCGCGCGGCACTTGGTGGGTGCTGACGGGATCGAACCGCCGACATTCGCCTTGTAAGGGCGACGCTCTACCGGCTGAGCTAAGCACCCCCGCCCGAGCCGGGCGCGGCCCCTGTCGGGCGTAATCAATTCAACTTTTCAGTTTACAGCATCCTTGAGCGCCTTGCCAGCGCGGAACTTGGGCACTTTTGCGGCGCGGATCTTCAACGGTTCGTTGGTCCGCGGATTGCGCCCCGCCCGTGCCGAGCGCATGCCGACGTAGAAGGAGCCGAAGCCCACCAGCGTCACGATGTCGCCCTTGCGCAGCGATCCGGTAATCGAGTTCACCGTCGCATCAAGCGCGCGCCCCGCAGCCGCCTTCGAGATGTCGGCATGCCGCGCGATCGCGTCGATCAATTCGGATTTGTTCACGGACGTCCCCTTGTCTTGATCTTTCGCCGCGCGCAGCCCCGGGACAGGCGTCGCGACGATGGGAAAGCCGGGGCCAGGACGACCGCGGCTGGAACGTTGTTTATAGCAATCGCCATTTCCGCGTGTCAAGCGGAATTCCGTGCCCGCGCTGACGCCGGCGCGGTGCCGTGCACCACAGAGTCGCAGTTTTCCGTACCACAGGACCCGCTGTCGGGCCACGCAGCTGCGTGAAGTGAAACGCCGCGGCGGTGCGGCACCCTCGTGCCGCACCGCAACGACGCTCGCAACCAACCTTAGTGCTTGATCAGCGCGGGGATGAGCGCCGGCTTCTCTTCGGGAGCGACCGGCGCCACGGCCGGCGCTTCCTCGGTCGATTCCGGGAGCGGCGTCGGTTGGCGCTCGAGCGCGGCCTCCAACACCTGCTCGATCCAGCGCACCGGCCGGAGTTCGAGGCGGTTCTTGATCTCGTCGGGAATCTCCGCCAGATCCTTGACGTTTTCTTCCGGGATCAGGACGGTCTTGATGCCGCCGCGTCCCGCTGCGAGAAGCTTTTCCTTCAGCCCGCCGATCGGCAGCACTTCGCCGCGCAGCGTGATCTCGCCGGTCATCGCGACGTCGGCCCGCACCGGGATCCCGCTCAGGATCGAGACGATCGCGGTGACGATTGCACCCCCCGCCGACGGTCCGTCCTTCGGCGTCGCGCCTTCGGGCAAGTGGATGTGCAGATCGGTCTTCTGATAGAAGTCCGGGGCGATGCCGAGCATCTTCGACCGATGGCGCACGACCGAGATCGCCGCTGCAATAGACTCGTTCATCACGTCGCCCAGCTTGCCCGTCGTAGTCGTCTTGCCTTTGCCCGGGAGCGCGACCGCTTCGATCGTCAGCAGGTCGCCGCCCACTTCGGTCCACGCGAGACCGGTGACCTGGCCGACCTGGTTCTTCTTTTCCGCGAGGCCGTACGTGAACCGCCGTACGCCCAGATACTTGTCGAGGTTCTTCGAATTGACGTCGACCGGACCCTTCGCCGTGCGCGTCTTGCCTTCGCTTCGGCGCAGCAGCAGCGCCTTCACCACCTTGCGGCAGATCTTGCTGATGTCGCGCTCGAGGTTGCGCACGCCGGCCTCGCGCGTGTAATACCGCACGATGTCGCGCAGCGCGCTTTCGGCAACGTGCACCTCGGACTCCTTCAACCCGTTGAGCTTGATCTGCTTCGGCAGCAGGTATTGCTTGGCGATCGCGATCTTCTCGTCCTCGGTGTAACCGGAGAGGCGGATCACCTCCATCCGGTCGAGTAGCGGCGCGGGAATGTTCATCGTGTTGGCCGTGGCCACGAACATCACGTCCGAGAGGTCGTACTCGACTTCGACGTAGTGGTCGACGAACGTGCTGTTCTGCTCCGGGTCGAGCACTTCGAGCAGCGCGGACGACGGATCGCCGCGGAAGTCCATCCCCATCTTGTCGACCTCGTCGAACAGGAACAGCGGGTTTCTCACCCCGACCTTCGACATGTTCTGCAGGATCTTGCCGGGCATCGAGCCGATGTACGTGCGGCGGTGACCGCGGATCTCGGCTTCGTCGCGCACCCCGCCCAGGCTCATCCGCACGAACTTGCGGTTGGTGGCACGGGCAATCGACTGGCCGAGCGAAGTCTTGCCCACTCCGGGCGGTCCGACCAGGCAAAGAATAGGTCCCTTCAGCTTGTCGACGCGCTGCTGCACGGCGAGGTACTCGACGATCCGCTCCTTGACCTTCTCGAGGCCGTAATGGTCGGCGTCGAGGGTCTTGACCGCGGCCGCGAGGTCCTTGCTGATCTTGCTCTTCTTGCGCCACGGCAGCGCGAGCAGCGTGTCGATATAGTTGCGCACGACGGTCGCCTCGGCCGACATCGGCGACATCATCTTCAATTTCTTGAATTCGGCGAGCGCCTTGCCCTCGGCTTCCTTCGACATCCGGGCGGCCTTGATCTTCTTTTCCATCTCGTCGAGGTCGGCATTCTCGTCGCCCTCGCCTAGTTCCTTCTGGATCGCCTTCACCTGCTCGTTCAGGTAGTACTCGCGCTGACTCTTCTCCATCTGCCGCTTCACGCGGCCACGGATGCGCTTTTCGACCTGCAGGATGTCGACTTCGCCTTCGAGCAGGCCGAGCAGATGCTCGAGGCGCTTGCCCACGACGCCCATTTCGAGGATTTCCTGTTTCTGCTCGAGCTTCAGCGGCAGATGCGCGGCGATCGCGTCGGCGAGGCGGCCCCCATCGTCGATGCCGGCCATCGAGGTCAGGATCTCGGGCGGGATCTTCTTGTTGAGCTTCACGTATTGATCGAACTGCGCGAGGAGCGCCCGTCGCATCGCCTCGACCTCGTGCGCCTGGCCAGGCTCGCCGACAAGCGTGGTCGCGCTCGCCGACAGGTATTCGCCCTCGTCCGTCACGCGATCGACACGCGCCCGCTGCGCGCCCTCGACCAGCACTTTGACGGTACCGTCGGGGAGCTTCAGCATCTGGAGAACCGTCGCGATGCTGCCGATCGAGTAGAGGTCCTCGGCGGCGGGATCGTCCTTCGCCGCCGACTTCTGCGCGACGAGCAGGATGTGCTTCCCGGCGTCCATCGCAACGTCGAGGGCCTTGATCGACTTCGGGCGTCCCACGAAGAGCGGGATCACCATGTGAGGAAACACCACGACATCGCGCAAGGGAAGGAGCGGCAGCGCGGTCATGTCGATTGCGGGCGTCAGTTCAGTGGCCATGTGCATCTCTTGAGAGGGGATTCGATAGCAAAATGGGGCCGCGCGCCGCCGGTGTCAAGCCAGAGACCGGAAATAGACCAAAACCCCATTATCAGCATGACGTTGTGCGGCAACAGGCGGGGAAAACGAGCCGAGCGCCCGCGCCGGATGCCACCGGGTGCCGGTCCTGGGAGACTGTCGGGGACGCCACGGAAGCGAGGTGGGCGAAGCAAGCCCGAGAGGCTCCCAAAGATTGACAAGCGGCGCGCTGCCGCGTTCGCGTGCGCCGGCCCGGCCCCGCTCCGGCTCGAGCCCGAACGGTCGGCACCCGACCCGGGCTTGGGTCGCATTTCCTCGACTTCGGAATGGGCGCGGCGCGGGAGCGCGTCGCATCCGCAAGCGCTAGCCGCGCGCGGGGCCGCCGCTCGCCGGCTCGCGCTACTAATTGTGCGCCGAGGCGACTTTCGGCGGCTCGGCGAACATCAGCAGCGGCTTGCCGTCGTTGGCGATCGTCGCCTCGTCGACGACGACTCGGGCGAGGTTGCTGTGAGAGGGCAGGTCGTACATCACGTCGAGGAGCACCTGTTCCAGGATCGAGCGCAGGCCCCGCGCCCCGGTCTTGCGGGCGAGCGCCTTGCTGGCGATGGCGCGCAGCGCGCCTTCGCGGATCTCGAGCTCGACGGTTTCCATCCGGAACATCTTCTGGTACTGCTTGATCAACGCGTTCTTGGGCTCGACTAGGATCTGGATCAACGCCGCCTCGTCCAGCTCTTCGAGCGTCGCTACCACAGGCAGCCGGCCGACGAACTCGGGAATCAGCCCGAACTTGATCAGGTCCTCGGGCTCGGCCTCGCGCAGCAGCAGGCTGAACTTCTTGCGATCGTCGGGGCTCGACACTTCGGCGCCGAAACCGATGCCGGTCTTCGCCGTCCGCTGGCGGATGATCTTCTCCAGACCGTCGAATGCCCCGCCGCACACGAACAGGATGTTGGTGGTGTCGACCTGGACGAATTCCTGGTTCGGATGCTTGCGCCCGCCTTGCGGAGGCACCGACGCGATGGTCCCTTCGATCAGCTTCAGCAGCGCCTGCTGGACGCCTTCCCCGGACACGTCGCGGGTGATCGACGGGTTGTCGCTCTTTCTCGAAATCTTGTCGATTTCATCGATGTAGACGATGCCGCGCTGCGCCTTCTCGATGTCGTAGTCGCACTTCTGGAGGAGCTTCTGGATGATGTTTTCGACGTCTTCGCCGACGTAGCCCGCTTCGGTCAGCGTCGTCGCGTCGGCGATGACGAACGGCACGTCGAGCAGGCGCGCGAGCGTCTGCGCGAGCAGCGTCTTGCCCGAGCCTGTCGGCCCGATCAACAGGATGTTGCTCTTGGCGAGCTCGACCTCGTCGTCCTTGCCGCCCGTCTCCAGCCGCTTGTAATGGTTGTAGACGGCGACCGACAGGATCTTTTTCGCGAGATCCTGACCGATCACGTACTGGTCGAGGATCTGGCGGATCTCGTGGGGTGTCGGGAGCTTGCTCTTGTCCGCGCGCGCCGACTCCGCGGTCGTGCCTTCCTCGCGGATGATGTCGTTGCAAAGCTCGATGCACTCATCGCAGATGAACACCGAGGGCCCGGCGATGAGCTTCCGCACCTCGTGCTGGCTCTTGCCGCAAAAGGAGCAGTAGAGAAGCTTGTCGCCGGCGGATTTTTCGGCCATCAGTCCAATGGATCAGTGCGCAAAGCTGTTTACCAATCAAGCGCCTGGGCACGAAATCGGCAAAACCACGGCAGGTTCACTTTACCCGCCCTACACCCGCTTCTGCAAGACCTTGTCGACCAGCCCGTACGCCTGGGCTTCTTCCGCGGTGAGGAAATTGTCGCGCTCGGTGTCGCGGGCGATCTGCTCGATCGGCTTGCCGGTATGCATCGCAAAGAGCTGGTTCAGCCGCTCGCGGAGCTTCAGGATGTACTTGGCGTGGATCTCGACGTCGGAGGCTTGGCCCTGGAAGCCGCCGAGCGGCTGGTGGATCATCACGTCCGAGTTGGGCAGCGCGAAGCGCTTGCCTTTGGCGCCCGCCGCGAGGAGGAAGGCGCCCATCGACGCCGCCATCCCGACGCATAGCGTCGAGACGTCGGGCTTGATGAACTGCATCGTGTCGTAGATCGCGAAGCCCGCCGCGATCGATCCGCCCGGCGAATTGATGTAGAAATGAATGTCCTTGTCGGGGTTCTCGGACTCGAGAAACAGCATCTGGGCGACGACCAGGTTGGCCGTGGCGTCGTCGACCGGGCCGACCAGGAACACGACGCGTTCCTTCAACAGGCGCGAGTAGATGTCGTAGGCGCGCTCGCCGCGCCCGCTCTGCTCGATCACCATCGGGATCAGGCCCAGGCCCTTCGGGTGTGTCATCGTGGTCTCGTCGGATGCGGTGGTTGCCGAGCGTGATTGTACCGCGACCCGGACCCACCCCCGGCCCGCCGGCGCTCGGGTGTCGGCTACAGGTGCGTCGGAGCTCAGTGCTGCGAGGGCCCCATCAATTGATCGAACGGCGTCGGCTGATCGACGACCTTGGCGCGACCGAGAACCCACTGGACGACGTTGCGTTCGACCGCCAGTGCCTCGAATTCGCTCAGCCGCTGCGGCTTTTCGTAGTGCCAGCGCACGACGGCCTCCGGTTGCTCGTAGGTCTGCGCGGTCTCTTGCACGAGGGCCTTCACCTGCTCGGGTTTCGCGGCGAGCGCGTGCGCGCGCACGACCTCGGTCAGCACGAGCCCGAGCGCGACGCGATTCTCGGCGCTCGCCCGGAAGTCCTCGGGCGAGAGCTTGATGTCCTCGGCCTTCATGCCCCGCTGGCGCAGGTCGGCTGCCGTGCGCCGCATCATTTCCTGAATTTCGAGTTCGACCAGCGACCGCGGCACCACGAGCTCGGCCCTCTGCCGCAGCACCGCGAGCGCCTGGTCCTTCAACCTCCCTTCGATCTTGCGTTTCAACTCGAGCTCGAGGTTCGACGCGATCTCGGCCTTGAATTCGTCGATGCTGCCGCTCGCGATCCCGAAGGCTGTCGCAAACTCGGCGTCGACGGCCGGCAGATGCGGCTCCGCCACCGCGTTGACCGTCAGCGTAAACTCCGCCGCCTTTCCCGCGACTTCCTTGCCGTGGTAGTCGGAAGGAAAGGTGAGCGCGAATGTCTTGGTCTCGCCCGCGCACATTCCCGCGACCGCCGTGTCGAATTCCGGAAGCATGCGACCCTCGCCCAGGACGATCGCAAAGTCTTTCGCTTGTCCGCCGGCAAACTCGACGCCGTCGATGCGGCCCGAAAAATCGACGATCGCCCGATCGCCGGCTTCCGCGGGCCGGGCCACGTCCTCGTAGCGCGTCCGTTGCTTGCGCAGCACCTCGATCGTGTTTTCCACCTCGGCCGGCCCAACTTCGGCGACCGGACGCACGATGGTCGCGGTCGCAAGATCGCCGATGCGCACTTCCGGGTAGACCTCGAAGACCGCCGAGAATTCAAGCTGGTCGGCTGCGGCGGCACCGCCGGCACGGGGCTCGATCCGCGGATACCCGGCGACGCGCACGTTCTGCTCGCGGATCGCGTCGTTGAAGCTTGCCTGCACGCGGTCGGAGATCACTTCGGAGCGAACCTGCGGGCCGTACTGCTGGGCCACCATCTTCAGGGGCACCTTGCCGGGCCGGAAACCCGGGACCTTGACGTTCTTCGCAAGCCGCGCGAGACGCCGTTCGACCTCGGTCTCGATCTCGGCCAGCGGAACCGCCATGCTGAGGCGGCGCTCGAGCTGTCCGATCGTTTCCAGGCTGGTTTGCATGTGCTTCGAATCCTTGCTATTTTGAGCCGTTGGTGCGAAAGGGGGGACTCGAACCCCCACGGGCTGCCCCGCCGGCTCCTAAGGCCGGTGCGTCTACCAATTCCGCCACTTTCGCGAGCTTGTCCGCGGGCGGCTTCCGGCAGTGTCCGCTGGCCGAATTCATCGCTTACAGCCGCACCCGCCGAACGCGGAAGTATAGCCGGTTCGGCGCGCGGTCGCCAACGGGAACCCCGGGGTAGCGCGCGTGCGGTCGTCCAGGGGAAACGTGCTTTTTTCGGCGCAATACGCGTGTCGGTCGCCCATTACGAAAATTTCCCCGTGGCATCGTTCGTCGTCCCGCGTTCGCTCCGCGGGGCCGTCGTGGCGATTTATCGGTTCGCGCGCGCCGCTGACGATCTGGCCGACGAAGGCGGCGCGTCGCAAACGGAGCGGATCGCCGCGCTCGAGAGATACGAGCTCGGCCTCGAGGCGATCGCCGCCGGCCGGCCACCGGTCGAGGCGCCCTTCCCGGAGCTCGCGGCCGCGATCGCTCGCCACGGCCTGCCGCTTCGCCCCTTCCATGACCTGCTCTCGGCATTCCGACAGGACGTCACGACGCCGCGCTATGCGACGTTCGCCGCGCTCCTCGACTACTGCCGGCGCTCGGCCAATCCGATCGGGCGCTTGCTGCTGCACCTCTACGACGCCGCGATCCCCGAGAACGTCGAATCGAGCGACGCCATCTGCACGGCGTTGCAGCTTGCGAACTTCTGGCAGGACGTCGCCCCCGACTGGCGCAAGGGTCGCGTCTATCTGCCGCGCGAGGACCTTGCCCGGTTCGGCGTCACCGAGGGGCAGATCGGCGAGGCGTGGTGCGACGCCGCATGGGGTGCGCTGATGGCCTTCGAGGTCTCGCGCACGCGGGCCATGCTCGACGCCGGCCGGCCGCTCGTGCGGACGCTGCCGTGGCGGCTCGCGCTCGAGCTCTCCGCCGTCCTCGCCGGCGGCCATCGGATTCTCGATCGGATCGACCGAGCAGGCGGCGATGTGTTCCACCACCGGCCGACGCTCACCCGCGCGGATTGGGCGCTTATCGCCTGTCGGGCGCTCTTCCCGCCGCGACGGCATCGGCTGGCGCGCGGGAGCGCCGCATGAACGCCGCCGGACCGCCGGCGTGGGGGCCCGGCGAGCGCGGGCGAGGCCGAGGCCTCAAGGGCGCGTCGCCGCGCGATTTTTGCCTTCGGCCGTTGATCCTTCGCTTCGTGGGTCGACGGGGGTAGAGGCCGGCCCGTGACTCCCGACGAATACTGCAAGCAAAGGGCCGTGCAGAGCGGTTCGAGCTTCTACTACAGCTTTCTGTTCCTGCCGCCGGAACGACGCCGCGCGATCACGGCGCTCTACGCGTTCTGCCGGGAGGTCGACGACGTCGTCGACGACCCGATCGATTCGACGGTGGCGCGGGCGAAGCTCGCCTGGTGGCGCGAGGAAATCGCGGCCGCGTTCGCCGGTACGCCGCAGCACCCGGTCGCGCGCGCGCTTGCCCCGGTCGTCGCGTCCTACGGTCTCCCGCAGGCGCATTTCCAGACGGTCATCGACGGGATGACGATGGATCTCGAACGCAGCCGCTACTCCGATTTCCCCGAGCTCGAGAAGTACTGCCACCGCGTCGCCGGCACCGTCGGCCTCATGTCGGCGGAGATCTTCGGCTATGCGAACCCCGCCACGCGGCAGTACGCGCGCGATCTCGGCATCGCCTTCCAACTCACGAACATCGTCCGCGACGTCGGCGAAGACGCGCGCCGCGGCCGCATCTATCTGCCGCAGGACGAGCTCGCCCGTCATGGCGTGACCGAGACCGGATTGCTGAAGGGCGAATCCGGCGCGGGCTTTCGCGCACTCATCGCCCAGGAGGTTTCGCGCGCCCGGACGTGGTATGACCGGGCGATCGGCGCGCTGCCCGCCGAAGATGCGTGCGCGCAACGGCCCGGCCTGGTCATGGCCGCGATCTATCGCGCGCTGCTGGATCAAGTCGCGCGCGACGGCTACCGCGTGCTCGATCATCGCATCGCGCTGACGCCGCTGCGCAAGCTCTGGATCGCATGGAAGACGGCGCGGCGCGCGTGACCGACGAGTCGCCGCAGCGCGCCGGCAGGCTTTCCGTGGCCATCGTCGGCGGCGGGTGGGCGGGCTGCGGCGCCGCCGTCACGCTTGCGCACGCCGGGTTCGAGGTGACGCTGTTCGAGCAGGCAGCGACGCTGGGTGGCCGCGCGCGGCGAGTGACATTCGACGACCTGCCGCTCGACAACGGCCAGCACCTCCTCGTCGGCGCCTACCGCCAGACCCTTGCGCTGATCCAGCGCGTCCACGGCGGCGACATCGATGCCCGCCTCCATCGACTTCCGCTGACGATGCGCCCGTTCGGCGCGATGCGGGCCGATGCCGTTGCGTTCACCGCATGGCGAGCGCCGGCGCCCCTCCATCTCGCCTTCGGCGCACTCGCGGCGGACGGGCTCGCGTGGCGCGAACGCATCGCCCTCATCACGGGATTGCGGAGGCTCTTGCGCGCCGGACGCGCGGCTTCGGACAAGGAGACCGTGAGCCAGCGTCTCGCCGACACGCCGCTCCGGGCGATGGCCGCGTTCTGGGAGCCGCTTTGTATTTCCGCGCTCAACACACCGCCGGAGTCGGCATCGGCCCGGATCTTCGGCAACGTCGTGCGCGAGACGTTCAGCGGATCGTCGCGCAACAGCGACTTCCTGATCCCCGCGATCGACCTGTCGACGCTCTTCCCCGACGCCGCGGCGCGTCACGTCACTCGCCACGGCGGCGCCATTTGCACCGGTGCCGCGGTACGCGCACTCGAGCTGCGCGCGTCGGGGGTCGGCGTCCGCGTTGGAGCGGACTCGCGCTCGTTCGACGCCGCGATCGTCGCAGTCGGCCCGCATCAACTGGCAGCGGCCATCGGTAACGATGCGGCCGAGCTCCGCGGCACACTCGCGCAGGTCGCGGCTTTCACTTACGAGTCGATCACCACCGTCTATCTCGCATATGCGGAACCGGTGGCGCTTCCCGTTCCGATCATGCGGCTCGACGATGCGCCGGGGCAGTGGATCTTCGATCGCAGCGCGGCGCTCGGCGCGACGGCGCCGGAGGGCGCACGCGGCCTCGTGGCGGTCGTCATCAGCACCAGCGGGCCGCACGACACGCTCGATCGCCAGGCATTGGCGAGCGCAATCGATGCGCAGTTGCGGCGCCTCGCCCGGCAATGGCCGTTGCCGGTATGGTCGCGCGTCATCGCCGAGCGCCGCGCGACGTACGCCTGCCGACCGGGGCTCTCGAGGCCTCGGCATGGGCGAATTGCGAAGGGCGTCTATCTCGCCGGCGACTATACCGATCCCGAGCTGCCGGCGACTCTCGAGGCGGCAACGCGAACCGGCGTCGCGGCCGCGCGCGCACTCGCTTCCGACTTGCGCGTTGCGCGTCGCTGACAGGGCCGCGCACAGGCGGGACCTCCTCACGTCCCGAGTCATGCGATGGGCTCGCTTTGTCGGCCGCGCTCGGTCGCTCGGCGACGCGCCCTTGTATGCTTGTTCATGTTGCCTTGTGTTCAGCCAGCGGTCGTCCGCTGGGCGATCTCGGACGAGGTTTTGCGAGTGCCGGCACAGCCCGTGCGCCCTTTGAGCTTCCAGCTCGTCCCGAAGCGTTGGGGCGTGCCGGTACTTGCGTTGGTCGCCAAGCCCGAACAGTTACCCGAATCAACTTCGTATCTTGCAAGGATGGGATATGACAAACGCTGCCGTTCGTAACACCGAAGCCGCGCCGCCCGTCTTCGTGGGCGTGGACATGGCGCAACAAACCTTCCAATGGGCGCTGCACGGCGCTCCGGACACGCACCGCGCGAGCAATGACGCGCACGGATTCCAGACCCTGTTCGACGCCCTGCACAGTCGCCACGTCGGCTTGCTGGTGCTCGAGGCCACCGGCGGCTTGGAGCGCCCGCTCGCCACGTTTTTGTTGGGCCATGCTTTGCCGGTGGCCGTGGTCAATCCCCGCGCCGCGCGCGAGTTCGCGCGCAGCATGGGGCACTTGGCCAAGACCGACGCAATCGATGCCATGGCTTTGGCGCACCTGGCCCAGACGTTGGCCACCAAGGCCGATCAGGCGGGCGTGGCGTTTGCCCCGCCGAGTATCGAGGTGGAGGCGTTGCAGACGCTGGTGGCGCGCCGGCACCAGCTGCTGGGCATGCGCGCGGCCGAACAGAACCGACTGGACGGGCCGATGCGCGTGCTGCACAAGAGCATCCAGGCAGTGATCAAGACCCTCGACAAGGAGATCGCCAAGCTGGACCGCGACATCGACAGCCACTTGCAGCGGCACTTCAAGGACCAGACCCAGCGCTTCACCGCGATCAAGGGTTTGGGTATCAAGACCTGCGCTACCCTCCTCGCCTTCATCCCCAAGTTGGGTAAGGCGAGTACGGCGCGCATCGCCAAGCTCGCCGGCGTAGCCCCCTTGAACCGCGACTCCGGCAAGGAACGCGGCCAACGTCATATCTGGGGCGGGCGCCCGATGGTGCGCTGTGCCTTGCACATGGCCATGCTCAGTGCCGTCCGCTACCACCCGGTCATCTGCGCCTTCTACGCCCGCCTGATTGCGGCGGGCAAGCCGAAGAAGGTCGCGCTCATCGCCTGCGCGCACAAAATGCTGCGCATCCTCAATGCGATGGCGCGAACCGGCCAGCCGTGGAACCAAGAACTTCACATGCCCACCCCTTGACAACCAACACAGTTGCTTCGGGCCTTGGCTCGCTGACGCTCGCCCGCTTCGCTCACTCGACCTTCGCGCGCTCGCGCAGCACGAACTTCTGGATCTTGCCCGTGGATGTTTTCGGCAACGGACCGAACACGACGCGCTTCGGGGCCTTGAAGTGCGCGAGATGGCTGCGGCACCACTCGATAATGTCGCGCTCGGCCACGCGGTCGGCGCCGGGTTTGAGGGTGACGAACGCGCAGGGGGTCTCGCCCCAGACCGGGTCCGGCCGCGCAACCACCGCTGCTTCCATCACCTGCGGATGGCGGTACAGACATTCCTCGACCTCGAGCGAGCTCACGTTCTCGCCGCCGGAGATGATGACGTCCTTCGCGCGGTCCTTGATCTCGATGTAGCCGTCCTCGTGCCAGACCGCGATGTCGCCGGTGTGGTACCACCCGCCGGCGAACGCCGCGCGGGTCGCATTTTCGTTGTCGAGATAGCCTTTCATCACCGTATTGCCGCGGAGCATCACCTCGCCCGGCGTCTTGCCGTCGCGCGGAACCGGCGCGCCGGTCGCGGCGTCCGCGACCTGCAGACGCGACAGCGTCGGCATCGGCACCCCCTGCCGCGCCATCCTGCGCGCACGCTGCGAAAGCGGCAGCGCCGACCACGCGTCCTGCCAGGCGCACAGTGTCGCGGGTCCATACGATTCGGTCAGGCCGTAGAGGTGCGTGACGCGGAACCCCATTCGCTCCATCGCCTCGATCACCGCCGACGGCGGCGCCGCGCCGCCGGTGGCGACGTCGACGACATGGTCGAACGCGAGCTTCACCTCGGCGGGCGCGTGCACGAGCAGGTTGAGCACGATCGGCGCGCCGCACAGGTGCGTGACGCGATGATCGCGTATCGCCGGAAAGATGAGCGCCGGGTCGACGCTGCGCAGGCAGACGTGCGTGCCCCCGGCGGCAGTCACCGCCCACGTGTAGGTCCAGCCGCTGCAGTGGAACATCGGCAGCGTCCACAGGTAGACGGACGACGGCGTCAGGCCGAACGCCAGCGCATTGCCGAGCGCGTTGAGATAGGCGCCGCGGTGGTGGTAGACGACGCCTTTCGGGTCGCCTGTGGTGCCCGACGTGTAGAGCAGCGCGAGCGAATCCCATTCGTCGCGGGGGCCGGGCCAGTTGAACGCGGGATCGCCTTCGGCGAGGAGCTCCTCGTAGGTGAGAGGCCCCAGACGCTCGGCCCCGGGAGCCTCGGGATCCGCGACATCGATCACCTGCAGATCACCTTTGGCCTGCGCGAGCGCCGCCTTGACCGCCGGCGCAAACTCGCCGTCGGTGATCAGGACCTTGGCGGCGCCGTGGCCGAGGCAAAAGGCGATCGTCGCCGCGTCCTGCCTCACGTTGAGGGCGTTCAGGATCGCGCCGAGCGCGGGGACCGCATAGTGCGCTTCGAGCAACGCCGGCACGTTCGGCGCGAGCACGGCGACCGTGTCGCCACGCCGGATGCCGCGCCGAGCAAGCGCCGAAGCGAGGCGCCGGCACCGCGTTTCGAACTCGCGATACGTGTACGCGCTTGCCCCGTGGCGGACCGCGACCTTGTCGGGCCAGATCGCTGCGCTCCGCTCGACAAACGTGATCGGCGACAGCGGCACGCGATTGGCCGCGTTCGGTGCGAGCCCCCGCACGAAACGATGGTCGGCCGGCAGCGGTGGATCATCGTCGCGTGCGGCGTCGCTCATCGGGAGTCTTTCCGTCAATCGCGCGTCGGCGGCGCTGCGGAACCTTCGCCCAGCGCACGCTGGAGCATGACGCTGTCGAGCCAGCGGTCGAACTTGCGCCCGATCGCGGACAGGCGACCGACTTCAACGAACCCCAGCCCCGCGTGCAACCGAATCGACGCGACGTTCGCGGCGTCGCCGATCACCGCAATCATCTGCCTGTAGCCGCGCAGCGTGCATTCTTCGATCAGCGCGGACAGCAGGGTGCGGCCCACGCCGCGCCCCTGTGCGCAAGGTGCGACGTACACCGAATCCTCGACCGTGTGGCGGTATCCCGGGCGCGGGCGATAGGCCCCCGCGTGCGCGTAGCCGACTACGCGATCGTCCTCCACCGCCACGAGATAAGGATAACCCTGGCCGGTGAGCGCGCGGAACCGGGTACCCATTTCGTCGGTGCCTGGCGGCGCGAGCTCCCACGACGCGGTGCCGATCGCGACCGAATCGGCATAGATCGCGCGAATCCCCGGCACGTCGGCCTCGGTGGCGACCCGGAGCCGGAATTCGGGAAGCGCGCTGGAGTTCATCCTCGCGTGTTCCGTACGCTGCCCGTGCGGTTGCGCAACAGCCGCTGCTGCTCCCGGCTCCATTCGCGCTCCTTGATCGTCGCCCGCTTGTCGTATTGCTTCTTGCCCTTGGCGAGCCCGACGTCGAGCTTGACCCGTCCCTTGCTGTAGTGCAGGTTGAGCGGAACCAGCGTGTAGCCTGCGCGCTCGACCTGGCCCACAAGGCGGTTGATCTCGCTTCGGTGGAGCAGCAGCGGTCGGGTGCGCGTCGGATCCGCGTGCACGTGCGTGGAGGCGGTGGAAAGCGGCGTGATGTGCGCGCCGATCAACGCGATTCGGCCGTCTTTCACGATGACGTAAGCCTCCTTGAGCTGGGCGCGGCCGGCACGTATCGCCTTCACCTCCCACCCCTCCAATGCGAGTCCCGCCTCGAATTTCTCCTCGATGAAGTAGTCGTGATAGGCTTTTTTATTGTCGACGATGCTCAAGGGCGTTCTCCAACTGCGACTGCCGCTGCCGGTCTACCCCGGAGGAACGCAGCTCGCGCCGCCGGGAACTCGGCGAACACGATGCCCGGTCGTTCGCCTCGCCGGGGCAAGTTTCAATGTTACAACCCCGCCCATGCAGTGCGTCAAAAAGTCGGTGCTGGTCCCTCACAGCGCGAGCGCGATGTTCGAGCTCGTCGACCGGGTCGAGCTATATCCGCAGTTCCTGCCCTGGTGCGGCGGCGCGCGGGTCCTCGAGACCCACGAGGGAGGCAAGACGGCGCGGATCGACATCGACTATCACGGCGTCAAGGCGCAGTTCACGACCGACAACGTAAACCGCGCCTCGGAGTCGATCGTGATCACCCTCCGGCACGGTCCGTTTCGCCACCTCCACGGCGAGTGGCGTTTCACGGCGCTCGCGGAGGACGCCTGCAAGGTCGAATTCGAGCTCGCCTACGAATTCGCAACGCATGTCCTGGAGCGGATCGTCGGGCCGGTGTTCGGCCACATCGCAAACACGTTCATCGATGCGTTCGTGCGGCGAGCGCAATCCGTCCACGCCCGCGGAAGATGAAAGTGACCGTGGTGTGGGCGACTCGTCTCGTGCAGGACGTGGTCTCGATCGAGGTTCCCGATGGCGCGACGGTCTTCGACGCGATCTCACGGTCGGGTCTCGTGGCGCACTACGGCCTCGACTCGATACGGATGACGGTCGCGATCTACGGTCGCCGCGCTCCTTTGCACGCGCCGCTCGCCGACGGCGACCGCATCGAGATCACGCGGCCGCTCGCCGTCGATCCCAAGGAGGCACGGCGCATGCGCGCCGGCGCAAAGCCGCTCTCGCCACGCCCGCCGAAATCAAAACGCCGTCGGACCCGGTGACCATCGCGAAGCGGAGGGGCGGAACGCGGCGGGATTCGCCTCCGGCTCATTCCGATCATCGGCCCCGACGTTGCCCTGCGGTGCCGGATCGGCGAGAATCGCCTGATGTCTGCCCGCCCGCACCTCCGCTCGCGAACGAGATTCCTCGCCGTGGCGTTGCTGGCCGCGTTCGCAACGGCCGCCCAGGCACAAGAGGCGGACGAGCCCGGGCATCCGCTCGCTCGAGCGGCTGCGACGGTGCGCGATGCCGCGAGCAGCGCGTGGCTTACCGCGGAGGAGCTCACGGCCTCGGCGCTCGATCTCATCGGCATTCGGTACCGCTGGGGCGGGACGTCGCCGCAGACGGGTCTCGATTGCAGCGGCCTCGTCCAGTTCGTGTTCCAGCAGGTCACGGGCGTGACGCTGCCGCGCTCGGCCAAGGAAATGAGCCGGCTGGGCGACCAGGTGGCCCTCGCCGATCTCAAGCCGGGCGATCTCGTCTTCTTCAACACCCGACGCTTCGCTTTTTCTCACGTCGGCATCTATCTGGGCGACCACCGGTTCATCCATGCGCCGCGACGGGGGCGCGAGGTCGAGATCGCGACGATCGACTCCGGCTACTGGCAAAAGCGGTTCAACGGCGCGCGCCGCCTGATCGGAGTGCTGCCCGAGCTGATTCCGGTGCTGGTGGGCGAGGCGATCGCCGCGCCGCTCGAGCTCGATGCCGCTCGGGCCGTTCCGCAGCCGTAACGTCGCTCCGGGACGCCCGCCGCCGACAGGCAACGACCCGTCAATCCCTCGCGCCCGCGCGGCGCAAGCGCGCGATGAGCTGCGCATCGTCATTGCGCTTCGCCCAGTCGAGCGCGCTGGCGCCATCCTGGTTGCGATGGTTGACGTCCGCGCCACGCGCGACCAGGAGCTCCGCCGTCGTGAACCGTCCTTCGCGCACCGCCATCATCAGCGCCGTCGTGCCGTTCGGCGATTCCGCATTGATCTTCGCCCCTTCCGCAAGCAGATAGCTCACGATGGCGTCATGCCCGCCGGTCGCCGCATAGATCAGGGCGGTCCAGCCGGCGCCGTCGAGATCCGCCCCGCGCACCCGGAGTCGCTTCACGACGTCGAGCCGCCCGTTGAGCGCGGCGATCATCAGCGCGGTGTCGCCAAAGCGGTTTTTCCCGTTGACGTTGGCGCCCCCGGCGAGCAGCGCGTCGACCGTTGCGGTGTTGCCTTCGCGGGCGGCGATCACGAGGGCCGGCTCGCCGCTCGCGTCGACCGTATTCGGATCCATTCCGCGCCGGAGCATCGCCCGCACCTCCGCGGCGCGATCGTTCGCGACCGCGATCAGGAAGTCCTCGTAGAGCTGCTGGGCGAACGCCGACGGCGTGATTGCCGCGAACGCCGCGGCCGCAACGATCGACAGCGCCCGGCGGCGCCCACGTGAGTCAGCGGCGGGTCGGGGTTTCAGGTTTCGCATTCGGATCGATCCCAAACAGCCGGAAGAAGTTCTCGGTCGTCGCTTCGCCGATCGCCTCGGCGGGCTCGCCGCGGAGCTCGCCGATTTCCTTGGCGACGTAGGCGACATAGGCGGGCTCGTTGCGCTTGCCCCGGTACGGGACCGGCGCGAGGTAGGGCGAGTCGGTCTCGATCAGCATCCGCTCGCGCGGCACGCGCCTTGCGACGTCCTTGATCGCCTGCGCGTTCCTGAACGTGACAATGCCCGAGAACGAAATGTGGAAACCCAGGTCGAGTGCCGCGCGGGCGACCTCCCACGTCTCGGTGAAACAGTGCATCACCCCGCCAGCTTCTCCTGCGCCTTCATCGCGCATGATGGCGAGCGTGTCGGCAGCCGCGCTGCGAGTATGGATCACCAACGGCTTCGCGGCCCGGCGGGCGGCGCGGATGTGGGTGCGAAAGCGCGCGCGCTGCCACTCGAGATCGCCTTGCAGCCGGTAGTAGTCGAGACCGGTTTCGCCGATCGCGACGACCTTCTGCCGCTGTGCGAGCGTCACCAGATCGTCGACCGATGGTTCGGGCGTATCCGCGTAGTCGGGATGCACGCCGACGGTCGCGTAGAAATCGGCATGCGCGATCGCGAGCGCGTGCACGGCGGGCCAGTCGGGAAGGTTCACCGCGATGCAGAGCGCGTGCGTGACGCCCGCGGCCGCCATCGCCTCGCGCACCGCCGGCAGGTCGGAGGCAAGGTCGGGGAAATCGAGGTGGCAATGCGAATCGACGTACACGGCGCTCGGCCGTCAGCGTTCGGCTATCAGCTTGCGTCGCACCGCTGACGACCGGCGGTCGACAGCCGGAGCTCCGTCACATCGTGTGCGTCGGCCGCGCCGAGGCGAGCGTCTCGCCGAGGATCTTTTCGATGGTCGCGCGCGCGGCGGCCCCGGTATCGTCCTGCGTGAACTCGACGCCGATTCCCTGCGTGCGATTGCCCTGCACGCCCTCGGGCGTGATCCAGACGACCCGGCCCTGGACGGCGATCCGGTTCGGATCGTCCATCAGCGAGAGCAGCATGAACACCTCCTCGCCGAGCTGATACTGGCGCGACGTCGGGATGAAAATCCCGCCCCCCTTGAGGAATGGCATGTACGCGGCGTAGAGCGCCGCGCGCTCGCGAATGTTGAGCGACAGGACCCCGGGCCGCGGGCTGCTCGCTGCCAGTGCCGCGCCGGCCGCCGCTCCACCCTGCTTGTGATCTGCCATCTGCTTAGCCGAACAGGCCCCGATAGTCGATCAGCGCCGCCTCCGCGACGAGCCGCGGCGAGAGCGGGTGCGCGGCGAGCGCGCGCTGCTCGATGAGCGATCGATGATAGCGAAAGAGCGCGGTCGGCGCCACCCGCTCGGCAAGCGCCGCGAGCGGACGCACCGCATCGGGATTCTGCCGAGGCGTGGAACCCGCCGCCACCCGGGCCAGATCGGCGGTCCAGGCGATCATCCAGTCGATTGCATGGGCGAGGCGCGTCTTCCGCTCGTCCCTGCCTCCCATTTCGACCCGCGCCCCAAGCATCGGCACCGACAGCCGGTCGGGATCACCCAGCGCAGCAATCCACGCGCGGCGCTCCGCCTGCAACGCGGGATCGGCATTGAGGAGCGCGACGAGCGGTGCGCCCGCGGCTTCCGCAAGCACGAGATCGGGCTCCGCTACGCCTTGCGCTTCGAGCCAGGCGCGCGCTTCGTCGGCCGTTGGCAGCGGCGCCGCGAGTCGGCGGCAGCGCGACAGGATCGTGGCCGGAAGGCGTGAGGGCTGGTCGGACACGAGGAGCAAGAAGGTTCCGGCTGGCGGCTCCTCGAGCGTTTTCAGGAGTGCGTTCGCTGCGGCGACGTTCATGCGCTCGGCCGGCGCGATGACGGCGACCTTCGCGCGCTGGCGATGACTGGTGAGCTGCACGAAGTCGATCAACGCTCGTACCCGGTCGATTGCGATCGTGTCGACCGCAGCGAGTTCGCCACTCTCCTCGTCGATGGTCGCGAGCTCGAGTCGCAGCAAATCGGGGTGCTGGCCCGCGATCGCGTAGCGGCAGCCCGGGCAAGCGCCGCACGCGAGGCCATCGTCGCGCGGGCTTTCGCAGACGAGCGCCTGTGCGAAATTGAGCGCGAGGGCGTGTTTGCCGATTCCGCGCGGACCGTGGAGCAGGAGCGCCGGCGGCCAGCGCGCGCGGCCGGCGAGCACCTCGATCGCCCACGGCCGATGCCAGGGCAGCAGCGGCCACCACGGCAGGCGCGGCGCGGCGGCGTCCGCGTCGCGCTCGCTCATCGGCATTCGCTCGCCTGCGCGAGCTCGGCGAGGCAGGCCCCGAGCTCGGCGCGGACCGTTTCGAGCGGACGCGTGCTGTCGAGGATTCGGAAGCGGCGCGGATCCGCGTGCGCGCGGGAAAGGTACGCGTTTCTCACGCGCTCGAAGAACACATGCGCCTCGCGTTCGAACTTGTCGAGCGTGCGGCCCGCGGCGCTGGCCTTGTCGAGCCGCTGCCTCGACACCCCCGCCGGCACGTCGAACAGGAACGTGAGGTCGGGTTGGCAGTCGCCGTGGATCCATTGCTCGAGCTCACGGATGCGCTCGAAAGGGACGCCGTGACCGCCGCCCTGATAAGCGAACGTCGCGTCGGTGAAGCGATCGCAAAGCACCCAGTCGCCGCGCGCGAGGGCGGGCCGAATGACCGCTTCGAGGTGCTCGCGCCGGGCGGCGAACATGAGCAGCGCCTCGCTGTCGTGCGACATCGACTCGCGCAACAACAGCGACCGCAGCGCTTCGCCCAGAGGCGTGCCGCCGGGCTCGCGCGTCAGCACGATGCCGTGCCCCGCGCCGGCGATGCGATCCGCGAGCCAGGGCGCATGGGTGCTCTTCCCGGCACCGTCGATGCCCTCGAGGGTAATGAAACGGCCGGCGGGGGCGCTCATGGTGGGAGAACGTATGCGGTCCGCCCGCCGCGAGCGCCGGCGACGGGCGCGCAATCGAGCGCGGGCATCAGCGACCGCCCTTCTGGAATTTTGCCACGGCGCGATTGTGATCGGCGAGACTCTCCGAAAATACGCTCGTGCCGTCGCCGCGGGAAACGAAATAGAGGTATCCGGTGCGGGGAGGGCTCGTCGCGGCCTCGAGCGACGCCTGCCCGGGCAGCGCGATCGGCGTCGGCGGCAGGCCCTCGCGCAGGTAGGTGTTATAGCGCGTATCCGTCTCGAGGTCGCGCTTGCGCAGATTGCCGTCGAAATTTCTGCCGAGCCCGTAGATGACGGTGGGGTCGGCCTGCAGTCGCATGCCGAGCCGCAGGCGGTTGACGAGCACGGACGCGATCAGCGGCCGGTCCCCCGGACGGGCGGTCTCCTTCTCCACGATCGAGGCGAGGATCAACGCCTCGTAGGGGTCCTTGAGCGGCAGATCGGGCACCCGGTTCGCCCACGCAGCGTCGAGACGCGAACGCATCAGCCGGTGCGCGCGGGCGAGAAGCGAGACGTCGGTCGAGCCGGCGGCGAAGAAATAGGTATCGGGGAAAAACCAGCCTTCGGCCGGCATCCCGGGAGCGCCGATTTTCGCCATGAGGTCGGCGTCGCCGAGTGCCGACCCCGCTCTCGCAATTTGCGGATCGGCATCGAGCGCGGCCTTGAGCTCCGCGAACGTCGTTCCTTCCACGATCGTCAACGCGAACTGCGTGACGTCGCCCTGGGTGAGCCGGTCGAGCAAGCCGGGGAGCGTGATCCCTGCGGCGATCTCGTAGTTGCCGGCCTTGATCGTGCGATCGACGCCGCGCCATCGCGACAGTGCGACCAGCGGCCATTCGGTCGCGATGACTCTTGCCGCCGCCAGATCGCGCGCCACGGACCTTAGGGTCGCCCCGGGCTTCACGTCGAACGAGTAAGGCGATGTGGGCAGCGCAAGCGGCTTTGCGAGCCACCAGGCGGCGCCACCGACGAGCGCGCCGGCGACGAGCGCGAGCGCGACCAGGCGGGTGACGGAGCGGGACCAGCGGGACACTTGACGGAGACCGCGCGGTGGCGCCGCGCAACGGCACGCCCGGGAGAAGAAAGATCGCCGGATTATAATCGGTCGATGATCGCCGCACGCCTCGCACGCGCCCGCTTTGTTTCCGCGCCCGGATTCACGCTGATCGAAATTCTCGTCGTCATCGTGATCCTGGGGATTCTCGCCGCGCTCGTCGTTCCGCGCGTGCTCGAGCGCCCGGACGAGGCGCGTGCCGTCGCGGCGAAGAGCGACATCGCCTCCATCATGCAGGCGCTCAAGCTCTATCGTCTCGACAACCAGCGTTATCCGACGACCGAGCAGGGGCTGGCCGCGCTCGTTACACGTCCGACGCAGGCGCCCGTGCCTCCGAACTGGAAGCCGAATGGCTACCTGGAGCGGCTGCCGAAGGATCCGTGGGGACAGCCCTACCAGTACTTGAGCCCCGGACTCCGCGGCGAAATCGACGTGTACAGCTTCGGCGCGGACGGGCAGCCCGGCGGCACGGGTATCGATGCCGACATCGGATCCTGGGACTTGTGACCTTCCCGCGCGCAGCCGCGTTTCGCTCGCGCCCGTTTCTCCCGGCGACCGGCGGATTCACGCTGGTCGAATTGCTGGTCGTCCTCGTGATCCTCGGCGTCGCGGCCGGGCTGATCGCGGTCAATCTGCCGAGCGACGGCGAGTACCGCGTGGAGCGCGAAGCGCGGCGCCTCGCCGGCGCGCTCGAGCATGCGGCGGCGCTCGCGCAATGGCGCGGCGAGACGCTGGGCGTATCCGCCGACGGCGGCGCGTATCGCTTCTGGCGCCGCGGGGCCGATGATCGCTGGAGCGCGCTCGTCGACGACGATGTCCTCGCCCCGCACGCACTGCCGGCGGGCATCGCCGTCGTGCCCACGACATTCGCGGGCGCCCCCGTCGCGACCGATGCGATCCTGCCGTTTCGCGCGAGCGGGCGCAACGAGCCGTACGCGCTCTCGCTCTACTCCCCTGCATGGTCCTTCTACCTCACCGGCGACCCGCTGAACCGCGTCCAGATCGCCACGGCGACGGCTTCACGCTAGTCGAGATCCTGGTCGCGCTGGCGATCCTCGCGGTCGCACTCGCGGCGGGCATGCGCGCAGTCGGAGCCGCCGCCGACAGCGCGACGCTGTTAAAGCAGCGGACGCTCGCGCTGTGGGTCGCGCAGAATCGGCTCGCCGCGGCGCAGATCGCAACGCCGTGGCCGTCGCAGGGCTCGCGCGAAGGCGCCGCCACGCAGGCCGGCACGCGCTTTCTCTGGCGCGAGAACGTGTCGGGGACGCCGAACCCGTCGTTTCGCCGGATCGACATCACCGTTGCGGATCCCGCCGTGCCCGACTATGCGCTCGCCCGGATCACCGGGTACATCGGGCAGCCGCCGCAGAAATGAAGCGCCGTCGCGCCGCCGCGGACGGCTTCACGCTGATCGAGATCCTGATCGCGCTCGCGATCCTCGCGCTCCTCGCCGTGCTCGGGTACCGCGCGCTGGCCTCGCTCGCCGACAGCGAAGCTCGGCTGACCGAGGAGTCGGTGCGCTGGCGTGGCCTCGACGGCCTTTTCGCGCGGCTCGAAGCCGACATGCGCGAGGCGCAGCCGCGCGAGAGCCGCGTTGCCGGAGGAACGGAGCCCGCGTGGGTGGGCGACATCGATACGCACGGCGACGCCGACCTGCGTTTTTCGCGGGCCGGTCCCGAGTTCGCGCTCGAGCCGGGAAGCGCAGGACAGCGCATCGGTTATCGGCTGCGCGGCGGGGCGATCGAGGTTCTCTACTGGCCCTATTTCGACGTGCCTCGGGGTTCCGTGCCGGCCACATACGCGCTTGTCGACGGCATCGCGCGTTTCCGCGTCGCCTACCTCGGGTCGGACGGCGCGTGGCGCGAGCGCTGGCCGGCGCTCGGGGAATCCGCGGTCCCGCGCGCCGTGCGCGTCGAATTGACGCTCGCGAGCGGCGAAACGGTCGAGCGGTGGCTCGCGTTGCGATGAGCAGGCAGACGGTGGCGGCAAAAGTGCGTGCCGGGGGCGCCGCCGTCGTCCTCGCGATGCTCCTCGCTGCGCTCGCGGCCGCTATTGCGGCGACCGTGTTCGCAGACCAGCAACGCTGGAGCCGCACCGTCGAAAACCGGCGCGACCAGGTGCAGGCGCAGGCACTCGCCATGGCCGGCGTGCAATGGGCTCGGCAGATCCTCTACGACGACAGGCGGCGATCGGAGCTCGACTATCTGGGCGAGCCGTGGGCGTTGACGTTGCCGCCCATTCCGCTCGAAAACGGAGAGATCCGCGGCGCCATCAGCGACGCCCAGGCGCGTCTCAACGTCAACGCCCTCGGCGCGTCCGGGAGCGAGGCGACCGCCGAGCGCGCCCGCATCGAGCGGCTGTTCGTGCAACGCGGCGGGCCCGTGGCGGCAATCGATGCAATCGCCGACTGGATCGACGTCGACGGCAGTCCGCGTCCGAACGGCGCCGAAGATGCGCGGTACGCCGCGCTGCCCACGCCGGGCCTCGCCGCCAACGCGCCGTTGAACCGCGTCGCCGAGCTCGCGCAGGTGATCGGGGTCACCGCGCCGGCGCTCGGGCGGGTCCTCCCGCTCCTTTCGGCGCTGCCTGCAGAAACGCCAACCAACGTCAACACCGCACCACCGGAAGTGCTCGCGGCCATCGTCGAAAACCTGTCGAGCGACGGACAGGCGGCGCTGCTTTCGCGCCGAGCGCTGCGGCCGTTCTCGACGATCCCCGACTTTCGCGCGAGCCTGCCGCAGGGGGCGACGCTTTCGGGCGAAAACTCGTTGAGCGTCAAGAGCGATTACTTCTACGTGACGATCGAAGCACGCGAAGGCCGCACGCTCGCCCGCGCGCGCGCGCTCCTGTATCGCAATCCCGGCGAATGGCCGACGATCGTCTGGCAAGTGGTCGAGTAACCGAGCCGAAGGCAGCGCCGAAGGGCGAGTAAACTAGCCTCGATGGGCCGATCTTCCTCCGATCGATGACGACGCTGCGCGTCCTGCTCGCAGCAGAGCCGTCGCCTTCGCGCGCCGACGCGTGGGCATTGTTCGACGATGCCGGCGCCTGCCTGCGCACCGGCTGCGATCGGCCCGGCGTGTGGCCCGCCGCGCAACGGCAGGAAGTCGTGCTCGCGGCCTCGCAGGTGCGTCTTGCGGTCGTCACCCTGCCGCCGGTAGCGCCGGCGCGTCTCGCCGCGGCGGCGAGTTTTGCGCTCGAGGACCAGCTCGCGGGCCCCCAGCACGCGCAGCATCTCGCCGTCTCCGCGCAGAAGCCGGATGGGCGCGTTCTCGTCGTCATCGTCTCGCGTGCGTTGCTCGCGGCGATCACCGATCGCAGCGCGTCCGTCGCCTCGTTGGCCTCGCTGTCGCGCATCGTCGCAGAACCGGAGCTCGCGCCGACGCTGCGCGAATGGCGCTGGTACGCCGGCGACAGCGCTGGCGAAGGGTTCGTCCGCCGGCCCGACGGCAGCGCCTTTCCGGTGAGCGCGACCGATGCAGCCGGCGCGCTGCCGCCCGAGCTCTCGCTGGCGCTCGCGCAAACGCGGCGGGGCGGCGCCGTGCCGGAGAAGGTGCGCGTCGATGCCGACGTCGCCGAGACAAATTTCGCCCGCTGGGCGAGCGAGACCGGTGTCACGTTCGTGCGTGGCACGCCCTGGCGATGGCAGTCGGCGCCCGCCGCGGCGTTCGATGCCGCCATCGATCTGCGGCAAGGCGCCTTCGAGCCGGCGCCGACAGCCCCGCGCGGCGCACTGCTTCGCCTGTTCGTGCCGGCGATGACGCTTGCAATCGCGGCGCTTGTGCTCCACGTGGCCGCCACTGTCGTCCTGTGGGGATCGCTCGAGATCGACGGCTGGCGCCAAGCGCGCGCGTGGACGGCGCTCGCGACGCAGGCAGGCGTTCCGGCGGACGCCGCGACCACGCCGGCGGCGGCGCAGGCCGCGCTCGCGCGACGTTACGCCAAGCTGCGCCATTTGAACGGCCTGCCGGCGCCTGACGACGCGCTGCCGCTCCTCGCCCGCGCGGCGCCGGCGTTGCGCGCGCTGCCGCCCGGCGCGGTGAAAAGCGCGACGTACGCCGATGGCCATTGGACGCTCGACCTCGCCCACGCCGCGCCGGCGCAGCTCGGCGACCTCGACGGGCGGCTGCGTCTCATCGGCGTTCCCGCGCTCGTGGCCACGTCGGCGTCGGGCACGCGCGTGCGGATCGGGACGCACTGATGGCCTCGCCGTTCGCTGCGCTGCGCGCGCCCTCGCCCGCCACCCACTGGTGGGCGACGAAGACCCCGACGGAGCGGCGGATCGTCGCCGGCGTCGTGGCGATGGCGCTCGCGGCGCTCGGCTGGTGGCTCGTCTGGCAGCCGCTCGTCCGCGACATCGCCGCCATGCGGGTAACGCAGACGCGCGACGCGAGCGCCTTGCTGGCGGCGACAACCATGGCCAACGAGCTCGCAGGACTCGCTCGCGCGAGCGCGCCCGACCCGGCGATGAACGCACGCGCGGAGCTCGAGCGCGTGCTCGCACAACAGGGGCTTCGCAGCGCGGTGACGCAGCTCGAATGGCAGGACGGCCGCGCGCGTCTCGTCCTCGCCGACGTCAACTTCGACGCGCTCGTCGCCGCGCTCGAAGCACTGCAGCGCGACGCGCGCCTGCGCGTCGTCGACGGAACGCTGACCGCACGCATCGAGCCGGGAGCCGTTCGCGCCGAGCTCACGGTCGCGCGTTGAGCCCGTCGGTCTCGCAGCCGATGCGCCGGGCGCTGTCGATCCTCGCCGTCGTTGCTGTGCTGGCGGTGGCTGTCGCGGCGTTCGCCCCCGCGACCCTCGCCGGCGCATGGATCGCGCGTGCGAGCGGCGACACGATTGCGCTCGCCGGCGCCGAAGGAACGATCTGGCAGGGGCGCGGAACGCTCGTCGCGGGATCGGAGGCCCGGCTTCCGCTCGCCTGGTCGCTCGATCCGTGGCCGCTGATGCGCGCCGAAGTGCGGCTCGCCCTCGCGCCTTTCGACGCCACCGCGTCGCTCCCGCGCGGCGAGATCACGCTGCGCAAGCAAGCCATCGCGGTGCGCGGGCTCGACGTCGCCGTGCCGGCCGAGATGCTGCGGCATGCGGCGTCCGGCGCGGCGATCCGCGCCGCTGGTGAAGCGCGGGTGGCCTCGACATCGCTCGACTGGACGCGCGATTCGATCCGCGGCACCGTTCGAATCGACTGGCGCGATGCGCGCCTGGCGGCCGGGCCGGGCGCCGATCTCGATCTCGGCACGTTGAGCGCGAACCTGGCCGGCGACGGCGCCGAGCTCCGGGGGCCGATCGCGAACGAGGGTGGCGACGTCAACGTGCGGGGCGTCGCGACATGGCGGCCCGGCGCAGGCGAGGTGTCGTTGCTGCTGACGCCCCGCCGCCCCGATGACCCCGCGATCGTTCGTATTCTTGCGGCGATCGGCACGCCCGAAGGCGCCGGCTTTCGCATCGCTCTTCGCGCCGGGTCCCGATGAGCGGGCGTTCGCGGCGGCGCACGCGCCCACCCCGGCCCGCCTCCCCGGCGGAATACTCCGATGTCGTTGCAGCGAAGGGGCGCCTCGCGGGGATCGACGCCTTGCGCGGCGGCGCGCTGTGCCTGATGTTCGTCTATCACTTCTGCTTCGACCTGCGCTTCTACCGCGTCACCGCCTGGGATTTCGAGCACGATCCGCTCTGGCAGGGCTTTCGGGCGCTGATCGTGGCGTCGTTCATGTTGCTCGTGGGCGTGAGCCTCGTGCTCGCGGAGCGGGCGCGCGCGACGCCGGCGCATTTCTGGAAACGCATCGGCGTCATCGCCGCCGGCGCGGCCGCGGCGAGCGCAGGAAGCTTTCTCCTCTTTCCGCGCACGTTCATCTATTTCGGGATTCTCCATTGCATCGCGCTGGCTTCGATCCTCGCCTGGCCGTTCGTGCGCCGGCCGGCGTTCGCGTTGGCCGCCGGAATCGCAGTGATCGCGGCGGGGCTTGCGCTGCAGGCACCGGCGTTCGATTCACGAGCGTTGTCGTGGATCGGCTTCACCACGCACAAGCCCGCCACCGAAGATTACGTGCCGCTCGCACCGTGGGCGGGTGCGGTATTCATCGGCATCGCCGTCGCGCATGGCCTTGCGCGGGTGCGGTTCCGGCCCTTGGCGCCGCTCGCTGCAGCCCCCCGCTGGCTCACGTGGCTCGGCCGGCACAGCCTTGCCGTGTACATGGTCCATCAGCCGATCCTGCTCGGGGCGTTGTGGCTCGTCGTGCGCTAGCCAACCTCCGGGCAGTCCCACGGTTGACGCGGAGGCTCCCCTGGGTTGGCCGGTCCCCATCGTTCCGCTATAATTTGCGTCTTGCAGGCGCGTAGCTCAGCTGGTTAGAGCACCACCTTGACATGGTGGGGGTCGTTGGTTCGAGTCCAATCGCGCCTACCAGTTGAGCACAAGCCGCGACGCACGACCGAAAGGCATGGTTATGACACCGCTAACGCGTGGGGAACCCTTCTAGCCAGCGCGAGATCGCACGTCGTCTGTTCACGAAAAAAGTGCGGCTCGTCCGCACTTTTTTATTCGGGGTCAGAGACGATTTTCCCGGTAGGCCTGCAAATCGCATGTGATCGTTTGGAAAATCGTCTCTGACCCCGAGAGGAAACCATGCCGAAGATCCGCCTGCCCGACGGCGCCGTCAAGGAATACGCGGCGCCGGTCACCGTTGCCGACGTCGCCGCGTCGATCGGACCCGGACTCGCCAAAGCCGCGCTCGCCGGCCGCGTCGACGGTAGGCTCGTCGACGTCTCGCACGTCATCGCGAGCGATGCCGAGCTCGCGATCGTCACCGACCGGGACCCCGATGGCCTCGAAGTCCTGCGCCATTCGACCGCCCACCTCCTCGCCTATGCGGTGAAGGAGCTCTTTCCGGACGCGCAGGTGACGATCGGCCCGGTGATCGAGGACGGCTTCTACTACGACTTCTCGTTCAAGCGCCCGTTCACGCCCGAAGACCTCGCCGCCATCGAAGCGAAGATGGCCGAGCTCGCGAGAAAGGACGAGCCGGTCACCCGCAGGCTGATGCCGCGCGACGACGCGGTCGCGTACTTCAAGTCGATCGGCGAGCACTACAAGGCCGAGATCATCGCGTCGATCCCCTCCGACGAGCCGATCTCGCTCTACACCGAGGGCGCCTTTACCGACCTTTGCCGCGGCCCGCACGTGCCGTCCACGGGCAAGCTCCGAGTCTTCAAGCTGACGAAGCTCGCCGGCGCGTACTGGCGCGGCGATTCGAAAAACGAGATGCTGCAGCGGATCTACGGCACCGCGTGGGCGAAGAAGGAGGATCTCGACCTCTACCTGCACCGACTGGAGGAAGCGGAGAAGCGGGATCACCGCAAGCTCGGGCGGGCGCTCGACCTCTTTCACCAGCAGGACGAGGCGCCGGGGATGGTGTTCTGGCACCCGAAGGGCTGGACGCTCTGGCAGCAGGTCGAGCAGTACATGCGTCGCGTCTACCAGGACAACGGCTACCAGGAAGTGCGCGCCCCGATGATCCTCGATCGCAGCCTCTGGGAGCGCTCGGGCCACTGGGAGAACTACAAGGAGAACATGTTCACGACGCAGTCGGAGAAGCGCGACTTCGCGATCAAGCCGATGAACTGCCCGGGCCACGTGCAGATCTTCAACTCGGACCTGCGGAGCTATCGCGACCTGCCGCTGCGCTACGGCGAGTTCGGCTTCTGCCACCGCAACGAGGCTTCCGGCGCGTTGCACGGCATCATGCGGGTTCGCGCCTTCACGCAGGATGACGGTCACATCTTCTGCACGCCGGAGCACATCGAGGCCGAGGTCACTGCGTTCAATCGCCTCGCGCTCGCCGTCTACAAGGACTTCGGATTCGAGGACATCGCGATCAGGCTGTCGCTGCGCCCGGAAAAGCGGATCGGCTCCGACGCCGTCTGGGATCGCGCCGAGGGAGCGCTGCGCGCGGCGCTCAAGACCTGCGGCGTCGCCTGGACCGACCTCCCGGGCGACGGCGCGTTCTATGGACCGAAGATCGACTACAGCTTGAGGGACTCGCTGGGCCGGTCGTGGCAATGCGGGACCATGCAGGTCGACTTTTCGATGCCCGAGCGCCTCGGCGCCGAGTACGTCGACCACGACGACACGCGGAAGCCGCCCGTCATGCTGCACCGGGCGATCGTGGGGTCGCTCGAGCGTTTCATCGGGATCCTGGTCGAACACCATGCGGGCGCGCTGCCGCTGTGGCTCGCGCCGGTCCAGGCGGTCGTCCTCACGATCACCGACCGTCAGGCCCCCTACGCCCGCGAGGTCGAGGCGCGGCTGAAGGGGGCCGGCTTCCGCATCGCGGCCGATTTGCGTAACGAGAAAATTACCTATAAAATTCGCGAACATAGCCTGCAAAAGTTGCCGTACCAACTGATTACCGGCGACAAGGAAATGCAGGCTCTGCAGGTGGCCGTGCGTACCCGCAGCGGCGAGGATCTGGGGGCGATGCCCGTGGACGCCTTGGTCGCGCGCCTCCGCGAGGAGGTCGCGGCGCGTCACTGACGCGCTGGCGTGGAGGCACGGTCTCTGTTTTGTCGACTCGGAGGAACAGCACATAGCCCAGGACAAAGCACCGCGGATCAATCTGGAGATCAATGCTCCCGAAATCCGCCTGGTTGGCGAGGAAGGCGAACAGCTTGGCATCGTCCCGTTGGCGGAAGCCATGGCGAAGGCGGAAGCGGCCGAACTCGATCTGGTCGAGATCGCGCCCACGGCCACGCCTCCGGTTTGCCGGATCATGGATTACGGCAAGTTCAAGTACCGCGAGGCCAAGAAGCAGCACGAAGCGAAGCTCAAGCTGAAGCAGATCCAGGTCAAGGAAGTCAAGTTCCGGCCCGGTACCGACGAAGGCGATTACAAGATCAAGCTGCGCAACCTCACGCGGTTCCTGGGCGAGGGCGACAAGGCGAAGATCACGCTGCGGTTTCGCGGCCGCGAAATGGCGCACCAAGAGTTCGGCATCCGCCTGCTGGAGCGCATCCGCAACGATCTCGAGCCATACAGCGTCGTCGAGTCGTGGCCGCGGCTCGAGGGCCGGCAGATGGTGATGCTGCTGGCCCCGAAGAAGGTGGCGCCCAAGGCGCCGACGAAGGACCATCACCCGACGAAGCCCGACGCCGGTAGCAAAGTCTCTCCGCCGGAGAGCACCGCCGTGGGCAGCAAATAAGGGAGCAGTCATGCCCAAGATGAAGACGAAGTCGAGCGCGAAGAAGCGCTTCCGCGTGCGCGGCAGCGGCAGCGTCAAGCGCGCGATGGCGTTCAAGCGCCACATCCTCACCAAGAAGTCGACCAAGAACAAGCGGCACCTGCGCGGCACGGCGGAGGTTCACGCCACCAACGCGGGCTCGGTCGCCGCAATGCTGCCCTACGCATAAGGAGCCGCCATGCCCAGAGTCAAACGTGGCGTGACCGCCCGCGCGCGGCACAAGAAAGTCCTCTCCCAAGCCGCGGGCTACCGCGGCCGCCGCAATGCGGTGTACCGGATCGCCAAGGAAGCGGTGATGAAGGCCGGGCAGTATGCGTACCGCGACCGCCGGACCAAGAAGCGCGTGTTCCGCGCGCTGTGGATCGCCCGGATCAACGCCGCGGTGCGCGAGCTCGGCATGAGCTACAGCGCATTCATGAGCGGCTTGAAGAAGGCGTCGATCGACATCGACCGCAAGGTGCTCGCGGACCTTGCCGTCCACGACAAGGCAGCGTTTACGAAGATCGCGGAGCAGGCCAAAGCCTCGCTGGCCTGATCGGGCGATCGAACGAAAGGGAGGCGCGACCCGCCTCCCTTTTTTTGCGTTCAAGGCTTCAGACCATGGAAGAACTCGACCGCATCGTCACCGCAGCGCTTGGTGAATTCGCCGCGTGCACGAATCCAGCCGCGCTGGAAAACGCCAAGGCGAAATATCTCGGCAGGGCGGGCGCGCTGACCGACCTTCTGAAGTCGCTCGGCAGGCGGCCGCCCGCGGAGCGCCCGGCGGCGGGGGCGGCGATCAACGACGCCAAGACGAAGCTCGAAGCGGCGCTTACCGCACGCCGCAACGCGCTCGCCGACGCGAAGCTCGAAGGAGAGCTCGCCGCCGAGGCGCTCGACGTGTCCCTGCCGGGGCGCGGTACAGGCGTCGGCGGCCTGCATCCGATCACCCGCACGCTCGAGCGCATCGAGGCGCTGTTCCGCTCGCTCGGCTTCGAAGTGGCAGACGGTCCCGAGATCGAGGACGACTTCCACAACTTCACCGCCCTCAACATGCCGGAGGACCATCCGTCGCGGTCGATGCACGACACGTTCTACGTCGAGGGGGGCATGGTGCTGCGCACGCACACGTCGAACGTGCAGATCCGCTACATGGAGACGCACGCTCCGCCGGTCAAGATCATCGCGCCGGGGCGCGTCTACCGCGTCGACAGCGACGCGACGCACTCGCCGATGTTCCACCAGGTCGAGGGGCTGTGGATCGCCGCCGACGTGACTTTCGCCGATCTCAAGGGCGTATTCACCGAGTTCCTGCGCAACTTCTTCGAACGCGACGATCTGAAGGTGCGCTTCCGCCCGTCGTTCTTTCCCTTCACCGAGCCGTCGGCCGAAATCGACATGAGTTTTGGAGACGGCTGGCTCGAGATCTCGGGCGCCGGGCAGGTGCACTCGAACGTCCTGCATGCGGTCGGCATCGACCCCGAGCGCTTCCAGGGGTTCGCATTCGGGATGGGCGCCGACCGCCTGGCGATGCTGCGCTACGGCGTCAACGATCTGCGCCTGTTCTACGAAAACGATCTGCGCTTCCTGCGGCAATTCGCATGAACCTCCGTCATCCTCGCGCAGAGCCTGCCCCCCTGGGTGCAGTCGGGGGCGGGGATCCAGTGTCTTTCCACGTACGACTCTGGGTCCCCACCCCCCGACCACACCACTCGGGGGCAGGCTCCGCGGTGACGACGCGCCCCTGGGTGTCGCGATGAAACTCTCCGAACGCTGGCTCCGCACGCTCGTCGATCCGCCGCTCGACACGGCGGGGCTCGCCGACGCACTCACGATGGCGGGCCTCGAAGTCGAGGAAATGACGCCGGCGGCGCCGCCCTTCTCCGGCGTCGTCGTCGCGAAGATCGAGGCCGTGCGGCCACATCCCGACGCCGACCGGTTGCGCGTGTGCACGGTGAGCGTCGGGGGCCCTGGAACGTTGCAGATCGTCTGCGGCGCGCCCAATGCCGTCGCGGGGATGAAAGTCCCGTGCGCAACGATTGGCGCGCAGCTTCCCGGCGGACTCGCGATCGGCAAGGCCGACGTGCGCGGCGTCGAGTCATCCGGCATGCTGTGCTCGGCGCAGGAGCTCGGTCTCGACGACGACGCGTCGGGACTGTACGCGCTGCCAGACGATTCGACCGTCGGCGCCGACCTGCGCGCCGCGCTCGCGCTCGACGACACGCTGCTGACGCTGAAGCTCACGCCGAACCGGGCCGACTGCCTGTCCATCGTGGGCATCGCGCGCGACGTCGCCGCCGCAACGGACACCAAGCTCATGCTGCCCGAAATCGTCGCGGTTGCGGTTGCATGCGCGTCCCGGCGTGAAGTGCGCGTCGAGGATCCCGCCGCCTGCCCGCGCTTCGTCTCCCGCACGATCGACGGCATCGACCCTCGCGCACCCACGCCGCATTGGATGAAGGAAAGGCTCGCGCGAAGCGGCATCCGCTCGATCTCGGCGGTCGTCGACATCACCAATTACGTGATGCTCGAGCAGGGACAGCCGCTGCACGCCTACGATGACCGCGAGCTCGAGGGCGCGGTCGTCGTGCGCTTCGCGCGCGCGGGCGAGAAGCTCACGCTGCTCAACGGCCAGACGCTGGAGCTCGGGCCCGACCTGCTCCTCGTCTGCGACGAAGAAAAGCCGCTGGGGCTCGCCGGCATCATGGGCGGCGAGCATTCGGGGATCAACGACACGACGACAACGGTGTTTCTCGAAGGCGCGTTCTGGAACCCAGCGGTAATCCAGGGGCGCTCGCGGCGACTCGGCTTCGCAAGCGATGCCGGCTATCGCTTCGAGCGCGGCGTCGACTTCGGCAACTGCGCCAACGCGGTCGAGCGCGCGACGCAGCTGATCCTCGAGACATGCGGCGGCCGCGCGGGGCCGCTCGGCGACGTCACCGGCCTTCTGCCGCGGCGCGACGCCGTGCGCGTGCGCCCTGCCCGCGTCGCCCGGCTGCTCGGCCTCGCGGTCCCGGAAGGCACGATCGCGAACCTGTTCGACCGCCTGGGGCTCGCCTACACGCGAACGGGCGGCGACTTCCTGGTGACCCCGCCGACGTTCCGGTTCGACCTCGCAATCGAGGAGGACTTCGTCGAGGAGATCGCCCGCCTCGTCGGCTACGACGCGATCCCCGCCACCCCATCGGCGCACGTGCAGGCGATGCTGCCGGACCGCGAGACGGAGGTTTCGCTCGCCACCCTCAAGCGCCGGCTGGTTGCCCGCGACTGGCAGGAAGCGATCACGTTCAGCTTCGTGAGCTCGTCGTGGGAGCCGGCGCTCTACCCCGATCGCGAGGCGACCGCCGCGCCGATCGCCGTGCTGAATCCGATCGCAAGCCACCTCGACGTGATGCGCACGACGCTCGCGGGCGGGCTGCTCGAGGTGCTGCGCACGAACCTCGCGCGGAAGCACGACCGCGTTCGCATTTTCGAGGTAGGCCGCTGCTTCGTCCGCGCCGGTGACGGCATCGATCAGCCGCGGCGGTTGGGCGGACTCGCCTACGGCCCCGTCGCGCCCGAGCAGTGGGGGCTTGCGAAGCGTCCAGTCGACCTGTTCGACGTGAAGGCCGACCTCGACGCACTGGCCGCGCCAGGCGTGCTGGTCGCCGAGACCGCCGCCTATCCGCTGCTGCATCCGGGCCGCGGCGCCCGCCTGCGGCTCGACGGCCGGCCCGTCGGCTGGCTGGGCGAGCTGCACCCGCGCCTCGTCAAGGCGCTGGAGCTGCCGCGGGCGCCGGTGCTCTTCGAGCTCGACGCCGACCCGCTGACGACCCGAGCTCTCCCGGTCGCGCAGCCAGTGTCGCGGTTCCCGGTCGTCCGCCGCGATTTCGCCGTCGTCGTCGACGACGGGCTGCCGGCCTCAGCCGTCCTGGAGGCCGTGACGGCGGCGAAGCCCGGCTGGGTGGACGCAATCAGGCTTTTCGACGTCTATCGCGGAGCCGGTTTGCCGCCCGGCAAAAAAAGCCTTGCGATTCTAGTGCTTATGCAGGATACTGCACGTACTTTGACGGACGCCGACATCGACGCGACCGTGGCGGAACTGCTGCGAGTCCTTGAAGATCGGTTCGGCGCCACGCTTCGCCAGCAGGATCTCCGATGACGCTGACCAAAGCCGAACTGGCCGATTTGCTCTTCGAGCAGCTGGGCCTCAACAAGCGCGAAGCCAAGGACATGGTCGAGCACTTCTTCGAGGAGATTCGCATCGCGCTCGAGCGCGGCGAGGCCGTCAAGCTCTCGGGCTTCGGCAATTTCCAGCTTCGCGAAAAGCCGCAACGCCCCGGCCGTAACCCCAAAACGGGTGAGGAAATTCCGATCACCGCTCGCCGTGTCGTCACGTTTCACGCGAGCCAGAAGCTGAAGGCCATGGTCGAAGCCGCGAACCATGCCGGAACACAGCCGAGCTAACAAGGGCGAGCTGCCGCCGATCCCCGCCAAGCGGTACTTCACCATCGGCGAGGTCAGTGACCTCTGTGCGGTCAAGCCGCACGTGCTGCGCTACTGGGAGCAGGAATTCTCGCAACTGAAGCCCATCAAGCGGCGCGGTAATCGGCGCTACTACCAGCACCACGAGGTCCTGCTGATCCGCCGGATCCGCGATCTCCTCTACGAGCAGGGGTTCACGATCAATGGCGCGCGGCATCGGCTGGAGTCCGAAATACCGGCGGTTGGCGCCACGACGTCAGACCCGGCAATGACACGCGTGCCTGCTCGGCCCGCCCCGGCGGTGCCATCCGCCAGAAAGGCCGACGGCCAGGACGCGGCGATGAGTGCCGCGGAACTACGGCGCGAGCTGGAACGGATCCGCCGATTGCTGGGCCAGTGACGATGATCGCGCCTATAATTCGAGGTTCACGTCGGGGCGTAGCGCAGCTTGGTAGCGCACCTGCATGGGGTGCAGGGGGTCGGAGGTTCAAATCCTCTCGCCCCGACCACGATACGAGGGCCAGCTCGGAGGATCCGGGCCGGCCCCTTCAACCTCGCCGGCGCCCGCGTCCGGGCCTGCGAGCATTCGAGTCGGCGTCGGTTCGCCCCGGTGGCGGCCGACCCTATCAGCCGACCGACGCTACCCAGACGGCGCATCAGGTGACCGGGGCATGTAACTTGCTTGGTCCCTCATTTGCCACGCCGTCAACCAGGAGGAATGGATGAGCGCCGCACAGCCTCGCCCAGCCGGAGTCATCTCGGAGCTGGCGCTCGCCCGCGCCCAGCGAAATACGGTGCTGATCATCGACGATCTCTTCAGCAGCCGCCTGCTGCTCGCCGAGATCGTTCGCCAGATCGACGGCAAACTCAACCTGGAACTGTTCGACACGCCGAGCCGCGCGCTGGAATTCGCGCGCAACAATCGCGTCGACATGGTCCTCACCGACTATAAGCTGCCGGAGTTCGACGGCATCGAGCTCGTCAAGCAGATCCGGGGCCTGGCGCACTGTGTCGACGTGCCGATTGTCGTGATCACCGTCGTCGACGACCGCCGGGTGCGCTACGAGGCGCTCGAAGGCGGCGCCACCGACTTCCTCATCAAGCCGCTCGACGAGCACGAGACGCGCGCCCGCTGCGCCAACCTGCTCGAGCTGCGGCGCCACAAGATCGTTCTCTCCGACCAGGCACGCGTGCTGCAGTACCAGGTCGACAAGTCCGTCGCTGAGATTCACGAGCGGGAGCTGGAAACGCTGGCCAAGCTCGCCAAAGCCGGCGAATTCCGCGACAAGACCACCGGCAATCACCTGATGCGAATGGCCAAGTACTCGGCGCTCACGGGACAGAACCTGGGTCTTGGCGCGGAGACCGTGCATGTCCTCGAGGTCGCCGCGCCGATGCACGACATCGGCAAGATCGGCATCCCCGACTCGGTCCTGCTGAAGCAAGGCGCGCTCACCCCGCCCGAAATGGAGATGATGCGGGCGCATCCCCGGATCGGCTACGACATCCTCAAGGGGAGCCCCTCGAAATACCTGAGCATGGGCGCGATCATCGCCCTCGGCCATCACGAGAAGTTCGACGGCAATGGGTACCCGAACGGCCTGCATGGCGAGGACATCCCGATCGTCGCACGCATTGTCGCGGTCGCGGACGTCTTCGATGCGCTGGTGAGCGAGCGCCCCTACAAGCACGCATGGCCGGTGCAGGAGGGAATCGATTACCTCAAGGCACAGCGCGGGAAGCATTTCGATGCGAAATGCGTCGACGCCTTTTTGGGCGACCCGTCGCGGATCGATGCGATATTCACGGAGTTCGCGGATTAGTGGGCAGTCCCCGCGGCCCATCGCACTGCCTCGCGTGAGCCGTCGATCGCGCACTATTGCAACGGCGAATGCCGTCAATAGTTCAGCGCAATGACTCCCGTCTTTACAGCAAGCGCAACGGCTTCTTCGCGAGTCGCTGCGTCAAGCTTGGCGCGTATCGATCCGAGATGAAACTGAACCGTTCGAGCTGTTATCCCTAGCTGATTACCCACATAGTCCGTGGTACGGCCCCCCGCGAGCAACCGCAGAACCTGCCGCTCGCGCTGAGACAAAGGCGCGCCCTTCATGCGAGAAGGTAACCCGCATTCCACGACGGTCCGCATGAACATCTCGTTGAACGAATGACCAAATAACAGAAGTTCTCCGAGGTTGCGCTGAATCATTTCATATCGAACCGGGTCGATCTCGGGCCGCTTCGAATTGAACGCGATCATGATGCCGTGATGATTCACATCGTGTAAGGTGAACGCCAAGCCGCTGCAGATTCCGAATTGCGCCGCGTCGTCCAGGAATTCGTCGGTACGCCGCGACTTCCCGCGAACTGTTCCCTGATCCCAAATCGCGGGCATCGTGTTGTCGTACACCAACTGAATTCTTGGGTCCACTTCCACGTATGCCTTGCGATCGTAAATTGCCATCCATTCCAACGGCAATGTTGTGAAAACGTACAATTGCGCCTCTTTGTCCGGCCGCGGGCTCGTACTCAGGCCGTATACGAAACTATCGAACCCGAACCCTTCGACAATTGATCGCATAGTCGGCAACAAATCGACACCACGGCCGGCGGCTTCAACCAACGGCATCATTACCGCGGGGATCGGCCGCGTTCTCGGCACGGGTCCCGGGCGGAGTCTAAGCGGTTGAAGCGCCATCCTGCCTCCCAAGCAGTTGGCATCCCCTGGGCGGGGCTTGTCGATCGATAGCATACTCGCGCATAGACACGCTGTGTAAGTCCGCGACGGGTCAGGCGAGACGACGCGTCAAGTCCGGGTTGTTAACATCAAGGAAACGACCGGTATCCCGCTGTCGTCTGTATTTCATTAACGAAACCAAAAGCTTAGATTCGCCGCCAAAACTATGGCGCGGGTCGGAGCTTACCTTGCAAACCCTAGCGAATCCCGGGCGCCTCAACGAGAATTTACGGTTTAATCGTTCCCAGCCCATTACGTTCTTCAGTATCCTTCAGCCGATGATGAGGTCCGACGAACCTATCCCCGAGAGCTGGCGCAATCTCGCCACCCTTCTTCGAATTCGCGCGGGTGACGTGCGAGAGGAGCATCTTCTTCGACAGGGGCGCGGCTGGATACACATCCCGGCAGCCGGGCACGAATCGCTGGCCGCGATTGCGAACGTTCTCGAGCCCGACGACCTCCTGTTTCTCTACTATCGGGATCGCGCGCTGATGCACGCGCGTGGGGTGACGGTGCTCGAATTGGCACGCGACCACCTCGCAACTGCAAATTCGTCGACCGGTGGCCGGATGATGCCGGTTCACGGCTCGTACCGGCGCCTTGGAATATTCCCCCCGGTGACACCGACCGCCTCCCAGTGCTTGCCTGCCATCGGCGCGGCCTGGGGATTTAGATTCGCAGGAGCGCGCAGCGTCGTGCTTTGCACTATTGGCGATGCGTCGACCCGGCAAGGTGAGTTCTACGAAGCGGTCGTCTTCGCCGTCCAGGAAAAGTTGCCCGTAGTGTTCGTTGTCGAAGACAACGGCTATGGGATCAGCACACCGACGTTTGACCAACTTCCTTTCCGGATGGGGATCTTTCCGGAACCGCTGTGCCGCCACGTCGACGGCGGCTCCTACGATTCCGTACTGGCGGCGGCGCGCACAGCGGTCACGGCTGCGCGGAACGGCCAAGGACCCACGATTCTCTGGATCGAGCTGGACCGTCTCATGTCGCACACCAATTCGGACGACCACCGAGTTTACCGATCAAGCGAAGACATCGCTCGGATGCAGATGCGTGATCCTGTTGTCGCATATAGTCGCGTGCTGCTCGACCGCGGTGAGTTATCAACCGTCGGGATCCAGGAACTGCAACGTACCGCCGAGACCGAGGTTGAGACCGCCTACGGGGCGGCCGAAAACGAGCTTCCCCCCGAACCCGCGACGGCATGCACCGAGCTCTTTGGTCCGTCGACGGCTGCCGGCGTCGAAATTCCGTTTGCACTCGACGATACAGAACAAACCATGGTCGGCGCACTCAATACGTGCCTACGCGAAGCCCTGGACAGTATTCCACGCTTGGTGATCTTCGGCGAGGACGTCGAGGATCCGAAGGGTGGGGTATTTGGCTTTACTAAGGGTCTTTCTACGCGCCACCCGCAACGCGTAATCAACTCTCCCTTGGCCGAAGCGACTATCGTGGGAATAGCGGCAGGTCTCGCGGCAACCGGCTTTCGGCCGGTCTTTGAGCTCCAATTCATCGATTTCGCGGCTCCCGCTTTCAATCAGCTTCTTAACCAGGTTGCTACCCTGCGTTGGCGGTCGAAGAGCGATTGGAAGTGTCCCGCCGTTTTCTATGCCCCTTGCGGCGCCTATCTTCCCGCCGGAAGCGCTTGGCACAGCCAATCCAACGAAGGCATCTGGACGCATATTCCCGGTATACGCGTGGCCGTTCCGAGTACGCCGCTCGATCTGGTGGGATTGCTTTGGACCGCGTTGCATGAGGAGGATCCAACGCTTCTCCTCATTCCGAAACACGTCATGCGCGTGAGACATGCGGTCGTGCCGATGCGAGCCACTGGTTTTGGTCGTGCTCGTATCGTGCAGTCGGGAGACGACGTGACGGCTGTTGCCTGGGGCAATTGCCTCGAGGTCGTCAAAGAGGCTGCCGACAGGTTGGAGGGCCGGTGTTCTGTCGAGATCATAGATCCCGTCTCGCTCGTTCCCTTCGACGGCGCCGCGATCGCCGCATCAGTTGCAAAAACCGGCCGCCTGGTCGTGATCAGCGAAGATGTTCGGACCGGCAACTTCGGACAAGCGGTGATTACGGAAATGGTGGGAACGCCCGAACGCTTCAACCTGTTTCTTTCCGCACCTTTGCTCGTCGCCCGCGAGGATGTTCATGTTCCGTTCAATCCGGTCCTCGAGTACGCAATCCTGCCCGACATCGCCAAGGTCCAACGGGCCCTGCTTGATGTGATGAAATAAGGGCCACGCGGCATGCCTGATATTTGTGTTCCCCAACTCGGCGAGGGCCTCCGCGAGGTCCGCGTTGTCGAGTTGCTACGGCGATCGGGTGACTTGGTGAAGCGCGGTGATGCTCTGTATGTCATTGAAACGGACAAGTCGACCGTGGAGCTGGAATCGCCGGCGACTGGTCAGCTAATCGAGTGGCGTGTTGCACCGGGAGACGTGGTTCCGATCGGGAGCAAGGTCGCAGTGCTGGGGGCGGCCGATGCGATCAGCAGCGCGAGCGCCACGGGTCCGGCACCGCCTACGCTTATCCCCCCGCGCACGCGTGCATATGCGCGCGCGAAGGGAATATCTGACGCCGACCTCGAAACGCTGTCGTCGCCGAGCGGGAAGCTGCTTCCCGCCGATATCGACGCGCATCTTGCACACCGTCGCGGGGTCGCTGATCCCACATCCAGCTTTGTCGATCGAAAGCTTGGGCTGGTCCAGCGCTCGCTAGTCTATCGATTGCGCCGAAGCGCGGGCGTGATCGTCCCCGGCACAATTGCAGTTGAAATACCATGGTCGTGTCTGGCGGTAGAGGGCATCGATGGCGAAGTTGCTCGGCCTACACCGTTTCAAGTCTTCGGCCATGCCGTAGCGATGGTCGCTAAGGACTACGCAAGATTTCGGTCGACGATGAATGGGGACGAGGCTATCCGTGAATACGAGCATGTCAACGTAGGGTTTGCCCTGGGTCGGCCCGACGATGAACTTATCGTGGCCGTAGTCAAAGACGCCGACCAGCTCACGCTCGCAGAATTCGTTCGTGCCTGCGGCCAGCAGATGCGCGCGGCGCTGCGGACCGGAGACCAGACAGCCGAGGATACGCAAATCCTCTTAACGCACCTCGGCGAGTTCGGTGTTGTCGACGCGGCCCCGACGCTCGTGGCGCCGGCGAGTGCGGTCCTGTTTCTGGGGACCCCGAGCAGCTCGGACGGCCGGACGCGGGTCGTGATGACCTTCGACCACCGTTTGATCAACGGTGCCTCCGCAGGGCGGTTCCTACAGGCGGTGGACGCTCAATTGGCACGATACGCCGCCCGTCCTCGCGCGCGGCGCTGATCACTGGGTTCCTTGTTTCGGCGACTTCCTGCGCCAGGAATCGCCTCCCACAGCCGACGTCAGGCGTCAGCGCCGGCCGTCGCTTCGGCACTCCGGCGTCTAACAAAAGACAGACCGGCAGTGGGGATCTTAGGAAAGCCATTGAACTAACAAAACTCTCCTAACAAAACTCTCCTTGCGCCGCCGTATGGCCCGCGGCATGATTCAAGCGTTCCAACCCCCTTCCAACGCAGGGGGAATCGCCGGATTTGGCATTAGGTACGATAATTGCTTTGGTCATAGCATTAGGTGGCTTGAGCGCATTTCACCGCCCAGCGCTCACGGAGAAATGATGTTGAACACTTCCCGGTATGGCGTGTGGTTGCCCAAGCGCCTTACCTCGCGGCCCGATACGGAGCACGAGCAGGCCAGCCTGCGCATCCTGATTGCGTTGCTGGTCATCGCGGGGATGGGCATGGGCCACATTCAGCGCTTCGGCCCCGCCAACCCGGACACGGTTCTGCTGTTGCAGGGTGTAACCGTGTTTCTCGTGTTCAGCATTGGACTGTTCGTGGCGATCTGTATCTTGCCTGCCCCTAACGTCTTCCGCCGCGTGATCGGAATGGTCGCCGATGCGGTGACCACAACATTCTGCGTCCACCTCTCGGGCGATGCAGGACAGGCCATCTTCGGTGTCTATCTCTTCATCACCTTCGGCTACGGTTTCCGATTCGGGCGGAAGTATCTGTTTGCGTGCCAAGCCCTATGCATCGTCGGCTACGGATTCATCCTGCTGCTTGACCCCGCGTATCGGGAGGCCCACCCTGGCGCGTGGTGGGGATCGCTGCTCGCGTTGATTGTGCTGCCGATCTACGTATCAACTCTGCTCAAGAAGATTGAGGATGCCAAAGCGCGAGCCGTCGAGGCAAATAAGGCGAAAAGCACGTTTCTCGCCAACATGAGCCATGAAATGCGCACGCCGCTCAACGGCATTGTGGGCGTCGTTGATCTATTGCAGACGACGTCCTTGAACATGCAGCAAGGGGAATTGATACGGTTGCTGCGCCACTCGGTTTCGCTACTTCGGTCCCTGGTAGACGACGTGCTCGACATCTCGAAGATCGAATCGGGACGACTCACAATTGAGATTGTCGACTTCGATCTACACGCAACCCTGAATGGCTTAGTCCGGTTGTTGCGGCCGCATGCGCAAGCAAAAGGTCTTGCAATGACCGCGATGGTTGACCCCGCCATCGATTACCATCTTCGCGGCGACCCGCACCATTTGCGACAGGTTCTACTTAACCTGCTTTCAAACGCAATCAAATTTACCGAACACGGCGAAATTGGCGTAGCAGTGCTACTCTCCGGTGAGACCGAACAGGGCCTGCGAGTAAGGTTTGAAGTCCGCGACACCGGCATCGGGATCGGCGAGGAGGCACAGAAGAGGATCTTCGAGCAGTTCGTACAGGCCGACGACTCGACAACACGACGCTATGGCGGCACGGGGCTGGGCACAACGATCGCCAAGCAACTCGTCGAGTTGATGGGTGGCGTCATTGGTGTCACGAGCAAGTTGGACGCTGGAAGCACATTTTGGTTTGAGCTGCCATTGTTGAAGACTCCAGCTTCGCAGGAATGCCCTGCCTGCACCTTCGACGGAATCGTCAACTGCACTGCTTGTCGCCGATGACTCAGTGATGGCCCGTATTCGGCCACTAGTTGCCGCCGCGTGTGGGCGGGTCGAAACCGTTTCCTCGGCTAGTGCCGTCATAGAAGAATTGCGCACCCTAGAGCAACGCGGGATCGACGTATCCACGGTGCTTGTTTCCGGCGACGTCGAGACCGCCTGCAGTATTTTTGAGAGCGTTGCTGCCGAGCGTAGAGACAGCGCCGACGGCGATGATTTATCTCTCGGCTTCCGCGCCCGGGACAGTCGACGGCAGGCGCCTGCGAGCAATCGATGGTGTGAGCTGCATCGGTACGGATGCCTCACCGAGGGTTTTGCGGAATGCGATCCACGCGGCGACCACCCGCGATGGCCGCGAGACGGCCGAAATCATCGACCTTGGGATGGTCCTTAAGGAGCAGCGTCAGTCGCTTCGCATCCTGGTTGCCGAGGACAACCCGACCAACCAGGCCATTATTAAGCAGCTACTGGAGAGCGCGGGACATCACGTCTCGCTTGCCGCTGATGGCGAAGAGGCGCTCGATCTCTACGAGCAAGAACAACCCGAGCTTGCGCTCCTCGATTTCAACATGCCTGAGCGTAACGGTATTGAAGTCGTTTCAGCTATCCGAATGATGGAGCCGACCGGAACGCGCCTACCGGTGATCATTCTGTCTGCGTCCGTGACGGTTGAGGCGCGCGAAAAAGCGCGGGCAGCGGGAGCCGACGATTTCGTCGGCAAGCCCTACGATGCCGCAACCCTGCTTCAGGTAATCGATCGGCTAGCGCGGCGCGCGGCGAGAAGTCAGCCGCTTCGGCCGCGCATCTCAGCAGCATCCGTGACAGATGTCGTCCCTCTACTTGATGAAGTTCGATTGCGCGAGGTCGAGCGAATCGCAAGCAATCCTGCGTTTCTGTCTGAGCTGCTGCGTGGCTTCTGCTCCGACGTTGAGCTAATGCTTAAGCGGATCGACGCGGCCATTGCCGCAGGCGACACGCTGGGCGTAACCGACGCGACGCATGCCATCAAAGGCGCTGCACTAGGAATTGGTGCGCGGCAACTGGCGGCCCGGTGCGCCGCCGTCGATGACGCGGCCACTGCCGGTCAATCGGCAAGACTTCAAAATGCGGTCGGGGATCTCCGTAGGTGTTTTGAAGAAACCGCCGCGCAGGTGAACGACTATTCAGCGAGAAAGCTTCGCGCTTCGCGATAGCTGTTTGCCCTGAATAGCTCAGCCGTTGCTCACTGCCCGCTGCGGGACCGACGAATAAATCGCCTCAACCGCGTCGTCCTCTGGTGAAACTGTCATCATCCGGTCCTGCGCTTTGACGAGGCGCGCCATCATCCGCAGGTCCCGTGTCTCGAGTTGCAACGCCGCATTTACCCAAATGTCGACGATCGCCTGTAATTCCGCAAGCGCCAGTGGTTGATAGTTCTGTTTCGCCAGCTGCAGCGACCGATAAGCATTGCTGCGGCGCTGGCGGTGAGCGATCAATCGGCGCGTTGTTTCGAGACCAAGCCCGTCCTCGACGAGTTCGTCGACGACCCCGAGGTCACGCATTTCCTTAGCGGTGAATACCTGGCCGCTCATAATGACGTCTTCGGCCTTCTTGAGCCCAATCCGCCGCCCGAGAAAACTCAATGCACCCATCCCGGGGAAGAGGTTGAACAGTACCTCGGGAAGCGAGAACGTTGCGCTGCGTTCCGCAACGATAACGTCGCTCGCGAGCGCGCACTCGAAGCCACCGCCTAGCGCCTTCCCTTGTACAAGGGCGATTGTCGTGATCTGCGCACCGAAGCCGGTAGCTCGCCGATGGATGTTTTCCACACACAGGTGCGCATATTCCGCAAGAAGTTCACGGTCCTTGCGCATAATCGCTTGAATAAACATTCCCAGATCACCGCCGAGATTGAACACGCCGGGAACACGACTTCCGAATACAACCCAATCGACACGCTGCGGGCGCCCACAATCGTTTATCCATCCTTGATGCGATTCGAGCAACTTCTCGGAGCGGGTGATCTCATCCACGATCGGAGGGTTGAAGCATGGGCGCGGCGCCGGTCTCATCCAAGAGAACAACGTCTTCAGCTCGCCATCGAATTCAATTTCGAGTTGCTTGTAGGAATCGAGTGTAGCGAGCGTTGGGAATTCAACGATTGCATTCATTGCGTCTCCCCTGCTTTGGTGGGTTAATAAAACTGGATCTCATTACTAGGTAGGACAGTTACCTCGGTCTCATTGTGGCGAACAATCTAGCGAAAATCCATTACCCAAGGGTGAGTATTTGCTGGCGACGTATAGTTGATCCAGGTCAAGCTCGATCAAAATATTTTATACTGTAGCCTACAAATTCCTTTCAGAGTCCACCTCCCGCCACACCCCCCCTACCAGCCCCTCGATCGGCCGGAAGCTCGCCTTGTATGCCATCTTTTTGCTTTCGGCGATCCAGTAGCCGAGGTACACGTGCGGCAGGCCCATCGCTCGGCATCGCTCAATCTGCCACAGGACGCCGAACGTCCCATAGCTTGCGCCGCGGACCTGCGGCTCGAAGAACGTATAGACCGATGACAACCCATCGGCGAGGCGATCGACCAGACTCACCATCCGGAGCACCCCCTGCTCGCGGAATTCGAACAGGTCGGTCGCGACGTTGCTTTGCAAAAGGAAATGCTGGTACTGCTCGCGGCTGTCCTGGTCCATTCCCCCGCCCGGATGGCGGTAGCCCTGATACCGTAGATAGAGCGCGTAGTGCTCGGGGTTGAACGCCAGCTCCCGGCGCGCCACCGCAAGGTCCGCATGCTGGCGCAGACAGCGGCGTTGGGTCCGGTTCGGCCGGAAAGCGGCAACCGGGACACGGACCGGTACGCAAGCGCGGCAGTGGTCGCAATACGGACGATAGGTGAAAGCGCCGCTGCGGCGAAACCCAAGTCGGACGAGCTCGCTGTAGACGCGGGCGTCAATCAGATGGCTGGGCGTTGCCACCTGCGACCGCGCGGCGCGGCCGCCCAGGTAGCTGCAGGGATACGGCGCCGTCGCATAAAACTGCAGCGCTGCCAGAGGAAGATCGTTGAGCTTGGTCACGCCAGCACGTCCGAGGCCGGCACGGGCACCCAAGTACCCTCCGGCGCAGGGAAGTGTACCAACGCGGCGACGCGCTCCGCAAACGCCCGGCGCGGGATCGGCCGCGCGCCAAACGACGCCAGGTGTGTGGTTTCCTGCTGGCAGTCGATCATCGGAAAGCCACGCGAGCGCAGCATGGCGCCCAGATGAACGAGGGCCACCTTCGACGCATCGGCCTCGTGCGCGAACATCGATTCGCCGAAGAACATACGCCCGATCGACACACCGTACAGTCCGCCCACGAGTTCTCCCGCGCGCCACGCCTCCACCGAATGGGCGCATCCCCGCGAGTGCAGTTCAGCGTACGCATCGATGATCGACGGCGTGATCCAGGTCCCCAGCTGCCCGGGCCGCGGAACCATCGCGCAGGCCTCGATCACGCTGCGGAAAGCGGTATCCGCCCGGATCTCGAAGCGCTTCTGTTTGACGACCTTCCGGAGCGACCGGCTGACCCGGAGCTCGTCGACGAAAAGCACCATCCGCGGGTCGGGACTCCACCACAGCACCGGCTGGTCTTCGCTGTACCAGGGGAAAATGCCCATTCGGTACGCGGCGAGCAGGCGCGCAGGCGACAGGTCCGGGCTCGCGGCCAGCAGCCCATTCGGCTCGTCGAGCGCGGTCTCGAGCGCTGGGAAAGGGGTGTTAGATTCCAACCAAGGAATCATGGGTTGATTTTGCCATGCGTATGGACCAGCGCGAGCGGCCGACCTACGTTGCTGCTGGCGAAGGCTCCGCCGATAATCGCCCGGTTCCTCACTGTCCCTGAGGATGTTGATGTCTGCCCGATCGGGCACTGCGCGGGGTAAGCTCGCCGCACGGGTAAGTGCGGTCTTTAGCGTCCGGAGCCTAGAATGCCTGATGAGACAGACGAGTTGGATGGGATCTCGCATGCAATCGCTGCCCTCTCGGCGCAGACAATGGTGCTGGAAGCCGTGCTCCTTTGCCTGATTAACGAATCCAAAGTGGATCGCACCAGACTATTGGCTGCTTTCCAGCAGTACATCGCAATCATCGAATCGCGGTATGTCAACGCCAACATTCCGGACGTTCATATCGATTTGCTGCATCAAGCGATCGAAATAGCCAAGAAGAACATTGTGGAGTTTTGAGTAGCCCTTCGGGGCCGCTGGCCACTCGATCACCAACAATCTTCCGATCCCAATTTACTCTCTTACAGTAATGTCCGCGACGATCGCCCGCTGCCCTTGGGCCGATGGCAGCCCCGCCTACGCCGCCTATCACGACAACGAGTGGGGTGTGCCCGTACACGATGATCGCGTGTTCTTCGAATTTCTGATCCTCGAAGGCGCGCAGGCGGGCCTGAGCTGGTCGACGATTCTCAACAAGCGCGGCGGCTATCGCGAGGCATTCGTCGGCTTCGATCCGGCAAAGGTGGCGCGATTCGATGTGCGGCGGATCGCCCGGCTCATCGCCAATCCGAACATCGTCCGCAACCGACTCAAGATCGAGAGCAGCGTCGCCAACGCGCGCGCGTTCCTCGAGGTGCAGCGTGAATGCGGCAGCTTCGATCGCTACGTGTGGGCATTCGTCGATGGCATGCCGATCCAGAACCGCTGGCGCGCGCTCAGCGAGGTCCCCGCGCGGACGGCGCAGTCCGATGCGCTGTCGAAAGATCTGATCCGGCGCGGCTTCCGCTTCGTCGGCTCGACGATCGTCTACGCGTTCATGCAGGCGACCGGTCTCGTCAACGACCACCTGGTCGGATGTGCGCAATGGAAGGCGCTGGCGCGCCGCGGGCAGGCGCCTCGACGCCCAGCGGGAAGTCGAACCGAGGCGATCCGGTAAGATTCCGGTCCAGCGCCCCGGTAGCTCAGTGGATAGAGCAGCCCCCTCCTAAGGGGCAGGTCGGACGTTCGATTCGTCTTCGGGGCGCCATTTATCGTGGCGCGATCCGCCCCTGGCAAGGTTTGACGGAGCCCCCGTTCTGCTCTCGCACCCGTTCCATTCCACATTCTCCCGTTTCCGTGACCACGCGCTACCGCATCGCCGTCCTCGACGTGCACGCGCATCTGTTCGAAGTGGCCTGTACGGTCGATGATCCCGATCCCGGCGGCCAGCGCTTCAGGCTGCCGGCGTGGATCCCGGGCAGCTATCTGATTCGCGAGTTCGCGCGCCATTTTGTCAGCGTGCGGGCTGAATTGGATGGCAGAGCGGTCGCGATCGCAAAGGAAGCGAAGGATCTCTGGCGGGCCGCGCCCTGCACCGGACCGCTGACCGTCATCGCGCACGTCTACGCGTTCGATCTGTCGGTCCGCGCCGCGTATCTCGACGCGACACGCGCGTACTTCAATGGCGCGGTGGTTTTTCTGTGTCCGGAAGGGCGTGCCGAGCACCCGTGCGAGGTGCTGCTCGTCCGGCCGCAGGACGCGGATAAGCACGAGTGGCGGGTGGCCACGACGCTTCCGCGTGCGGATGCTCCCGAATACGGGTTCGGCACCTACGTCGCCGCGAGTTACGACGAGCTCATCGACCATCCGGTCGAGATGTCCGCTTTCGCGTTGGCCTCGTTCGATGCCGGCGGCGCGCGCCACGATATCGCCGTCACCGGCCGCATCCACGCCGATCTCGACCGCGTTGGCCGCGATCTTCGTCGCATCTGCCAGTGGCAGATCGATCTGTTCGGCGGCGCGCCGGCAAGCCGCGCACCCTTCGATCGCTACCTGTTCCAGATCGCCGCCGTCGGCGAGGGTTACGGCGGGCTCGAGCATCGCACGAGCACGAGTCTCCTCTGCCGGCGCGACAGCCTCCCCTCGTTCGGCATCGAAAAGCAGGACGACGAGTACGTCGGTTTCCTCGGCCTCGCGAGCCACGAGTACTTCCATGCGTGGAACGCGAAAAGGATCAAGCCGGCGGCGTTCGTGCCCTACGATCTCGCGCGCGAGAATTATACGCGCCTGCTGTGGGCGTTCGAAGGCCTCACCGCGTATTACGACGACCTCGCACTCGTGCGCAGCGGGGTCATCGAGCCGCCGCATTATCTCGAGCTGCTCGGCCGGGCGATCACGACGCTGTTGCGCACTCCGGGTCGCAACCTCCAGAGCGTCGCCGAAGCGAGCTTCGATGCGTGGATCAAGTTCTACCGGCCCGACGAGAACGCGCCCAATGCGGTCGTCAGCTATTACACCAAGGGCTCGCTCGTGGCGCTCGCGCTCGATCTCACGCTGCGCCTCTCCGGGTCGTCGCTCGACGCCATGATGCGAGCGCTCTGGCAGCGTCATGGGGCGACCGGCATCGGGGTCCCGGAGTACGCGATCGCAGCGATTGCCGCCGAATTGGGTCGTTGCGACCTCGACGATTTCTTCGCCCGCTACGTGCACGGCACCGACGATCCACCGCTCGACGACTTGCTCCGACAGTTCGGGGTGACGCTCAACTTGCGCCCCGCCCGCAGTGACGACGACCGGGGCGGCAAGCCGGGTAAGGACCGCAGCGCGCCGGACGCGCCTTCGGTGTGCTGGCTCGGTGCCAAGCTCGCCGCCGGCGCCGAAGCGAAGCTGCAGCAGGTCTACACGGGCGGCCCCGCCGAGCACGCCGGGTTGGCGGGCGGGGACATCGTCGTCGCGCTCGACGGCCTGCGGGCGACGTCGGAAGCGATCCGCCGCCTTCTCCGGCGACGGCAAGCCGGCGAGAGCCTGACCGTGCACGCGTTCCGGCGCGACGAGCTTTTTACGACGGCGCTGACGCTGGCCGAAGCGCCGCGCGACACCTGCTGGCTTACGCTGACCGCAACCATTGCTGATGACGTACGCGCACGCCGCGACGCGTGGCTCGGCATTACGCCGGAGATGGCGTCATAGCTTGACGTCGGGATTCAGCGTGTAGCGTCCCACGACCGCCGCCTGCCCGAGGACGTGGCCGGCCATCGCCTTGCGCGCCTCCGCGCCCGCGAAGACGCCGCCGACGTCGAGTCGCGCGACATCGAGTGCGAACAGCGTGAACACGTAGTGGTGCGCGATCGCATCGTTCCACGGCGGGCACGGCCCGTCGTACCCGAAATAGTTGCCGGCCATGTCCTTGTCGCCGGCGAACCATCCGGTGTAATCGTTGATGCCCTGCCGAGCGCCGCGCGGGGCGTGCGGGCCGGGCTTGCCGCGCGCGGTGACGCCGGCTGAGAACTCGCCGCGCGCAATTGCCGGCGTGTCGGGAGGCAGATCGACCAGCACCCAGTGGAAGAAATCGACCCGCGGCAGCGATGCCGGTACGACGCGCCCTTCCTTGTTGACGTCGTCGCCCTTCGAAGGCACATCCGGGTCGTGGCAGACGAGCGCGAGCGAGCGCGTGCCCGCAGGAAGCTCCGTCCACGCGAAATCCGGATTCCGATTGCCAGCGAGCTTCACGTGGGAAGCCGCGTCGATCACGCCGAACGCGAATTCGGACGGAATCGGCGCGCCGTCGGCAAACGCGGTCGTCGTCAGTCTCATTTCTGCTTCCAGTGCGGCGGGATCGTCTTGTCGAAATAGGGTAGCGCCTCGATCCGAGTTTTCCAGGCGCGAAGCTCGGGCGTGAGCAGCGCGTCCGCGCCGAGATCCGGCATCTTCGTCTCGCAGCGCTTCGTGAAGGCGACCAGCGGATAGAACGCGAAGTCGGCGGCGGAAAGCGGACCGACGAGGAAGTCGCCACGCATCGATTTCGTGAACAGCGCGTACTCCTCCATCACCGCCTTTTTTGCGTCGGCGATCTTCTGCAGGTCGCGTTCCTCGGGCTTCTTGGAGAACACCTCGTCGATCAGCGGCTCCACCGCCTCGTCGAAATAGTTGTCGACCTCGAGGATCAGGCGCCGGGCGAGCGCGCGCGCTCGCGCGTCGCCCGGAAACAGCGGCGCGCCCGTTGCCGGATACGCTTCGTCCAGGTACTCGACGATGGCGTTGGACTCGTACAGCACGAAATCACCGTCGACCAGCACCGGCACCCGATGGCGCGGATTGAGGGCGATAAACTCCGGCTTTCTGGTGTCGCCGGCGGAAAACGACAGCACCTTGAGCGTGTAGGGCAGCGCCTTGTGCTCGAGGGCGAGCTGCGCGCGCCATGCGTAGGGAGAACCGGAACCGTAATAGAGAACGAGACTCATGAGGGCCTTTCGAATTGAACCGCGCAACGAACTAGGTCTTGCGGCGATGCGCGGCTGGCTTAGCCGGCGCTTGCGGCTCCGGTTGCCGATGTGACCCCCGCAGCGCCTCGAGCGAGGCCTTCTGCAGCTCCATCGTCTTGATGCTCATCTGCATCAGGTTGAGGCTCATCTGCAGCCAGCCCTCGATCACCCTGAGGTCGCCGATCTTGCGCTCGACTTCCGCGGGGTCCAGGGTGCCGAACATCGCGGCGGGGTTGGGAAACGGCAAGCCGCTCGCCTGCCCCGCCGCCGGCGTCGCAAGCACGCCAGGCACGCCGAAGCCGGGGATCGGCATGCCGAACGGGTTCCACATCTTCTGCATGAATTCCATTGCGTCCTGCGGCGAGAACGGGAACGCCGGCGAATCGGGCGGAGCGTCGGGCGGAGATGAGCTCATCGTTGTTCCTCCGGGGCCGCCAGGGTGCCGGCCCGGGCGTCGAGTGCGGCAGGTTGGGGATTCGGCTATTTTGATCTACGCATTCAGCTAACGCAATGATCGCAAAGGTGAACTTGAATATCGTCCGCTACGCGCATTTTCGTGCCGATCGCGGGTGCAGAGGATCTTCCGGCAACGGTGGCCATGATCCCACTGTCGAGGAGCGTCGCACGCTACGACCGGCCCAAACGGGCCTTCAAGGGCTGCGAGTTGCTCCGCCATGTGCAGCGCCATTCCGCGGGCGTGTCGGCCGACCCGCGGACCTGCGGCGAGTGTTTTGTCCACACCAGCGAAAGGATCGCGCGCCAAATGCAGCGAACCTCGCGCAGGGGTTCGCCATTGGCGCTGCTGATAGGGGCAGCGGCGCGGTTCACCCGGGACCGTCGACGACCGGGCCGCGTGCGTCGCCCCGGCTCCGCCTGAAGCGCCGGAAGCGAGTCGGAGTCGATGTCGCTGACGTTGCGCGTTCCGGATACGGTCGGGCACACCAAGTACGTTGCCTGGGAGCGGATCCCTGCCGCCGCCGCTTTCAACTCAAGCCTGCGGCGCGCCGTGGCTACGGCATCTGATATCCCGGCGTCGACTTGGAGATTGCTCGCTCCTCCTCGTCCATGTCCTCCGGGATGCCCTCGAAGAGCGGCGTAGTGAGGTAGCGCTCGCCCGTGTCGGGGAGCATCGCCAGAATCACTGCGCCAGGCTGCGCCTTTTCGGCGACTCCCATCGCGACGCCGAACGTGGCGCCGCTGGAAATGCCGCAGAAGATTCCCTCCCTCTGCGCCAACGCCTTGGCCCACTTGACCGCCTCCGCGCCCGCGATCGGGATCAACTCGTCGTAATAGGACTTGTCGATCGCCTCCTGCAGCACGAGCGGAATGAAGTCGGGCGTCCAGCCCTGGATCGGATGCGGCTCGAACGCCGCGTGGCTGGCGGCGGGCGCGCCGTCGGGGCTGCGCGGCTGAACCTTGCCGCTGCCGACGAGCTGCGCGTTCGCCGGCTCGCTCAGGATGATCTTCGTCTCGGGACGCTCGCGGCGCAGGACCCGCGCGACTCCGGTCACCGTGCCGCCGGTGCCGTAGCCGGTCACGAAATAGTCGAGGCGCTCGTCCTTGAAATCGCCGAGGATCTCCCGCGCCGTCGTGGATTCGTGGATTTCCGCGTTCGCGTCGGTCTCGAACTGGCGCGCGAGAAACCAGCCGTTCGCCTTCGCGAGCTCGACCGCCTTCTGGTACATCCCGAAGCCTTTCTGGGCCCGCGGCGTGAGGACGACCTTGGCACCGAGGATGCGCATCAGCCGCCGGCGCTCGATCGAGAAGCTGTCCGCCATCGTGACGACGAGCGGATAGCCCTTCTGAGCGCAGACCATGGCAAGACCGATGCCCGTGTTGCCGCTCGTGGCTTCCACCACCGTCTGTCCGGGCTTCAGCGTCCCGCTGCGCTCGCCGGCCTCGATGATGTTGAGCGCCAGCCGGTCCTTGACCGAGCCCGCCGGATTGAAGGCCTCGGCCTTCACGTACATCCGCACGCTTTTCGGCGCCATGTTGTTGACGCGGATGCAGGGCGTATCGCCGACGGTGTCCAGCACGCTGTCGAAGAGACGACCGCGTCCGTTGGTGGTTCTGACTCTCGAACTCGCCGGCATCGCATTCTCCATGAGTGGGCTATCGGGAGCACCCGAGTATTCAGCGATCGGATGCAAGGGTCAACTGCTGCCCGCCTCGGGCGGCACGGAGGTCGATCGCCGCGGCGGTAACCCGGATCCTCCTGGACCGCAGACGGCGCAACGCTGCCGAGGGCCCTGCGGGACCGCAGACCGAATACCGTCGTACCGCTCGTTCGCCACCGAGCGACGTAGAAGTTCTACCTCCTGACGCTCCTAAGCCATTGATGTGTCAAGCGCCGTGGATTCGGCTATCATCGTCGTTCATGACGGACATTCGCGCAACCCTGCGGGCGCGGCTCGACGCGGCCGTCGGAAGCGCCCAGGTGCTCACCGCTCCTGCCGACATCGCTCCCTATCTCACCGATTGGCGCGGCCAATACCACGGCCGGGCGCAGGCTGTGGTCCGGCCGGGCAGCACGTCGGAGGTCGCCGCCGTCGTGCGCGCCTGCGCCGACGCCGGCGTGCCCATCGTTGCGCAGGGCGGCAACACCGGCCAATGCGGGGGCGCAACGCCGGATGCAGGGGGTGACGCGATCGTGCTCTCGCTCGCCCGGATGAACCGGGTGCGCGCGATCGATCCGGGGAACGCGACGCTGACGCTCGACGCCGGCGTCACGCTCGCCGCAGCCCAGCAGGCGGCTGCCGACGCGGGCCTCATGTTTCCGTTGTCGCTCGCCGCGGAAGGAAGCTGCACGATCGGCGGCAATCTGTCCACCAACGCCGGCGGGACCGCGGTGCTGCGCTTCGGCAACGCGCGCGAGCTCACGCTCGGCATCGAAGTCGTGCTTGCCGACGGCCGCATCTGGGATGGCCTGCGCGGGTTGCGCAAGGACAACACCGGTTATGACCTGAAGCAGCTCTTCATCGGCGCCGAGGGCACGCTCGGCATCGTCACCGCGGCGGTGCTGAAGCTCTTCCCCGCCCCGCGAATCCGGGCGACGGCACTCGCCGCACTCGCCGACGTCAGCGCCGCCGTCGCGCTGCTGGCCGAGCTGAAGCAGGCGCTCGGCGACCGCCTCGTCGGCTTCGAGCTGATGTCCGGCTACTCGCTTGCGTTGACTCGCAAGCATTTCCCCGCCCTGCCTGATGCATTGCCGGGTCATCCGTGGTACGCGCTCGTGCAAGCCGACGACTGCGCGACGGGCTCGGGGCTCGCCGAAGCGCTGGAGCGCGCGCTCGCCGACGCGCTCGAAGGCGGCCGGGCGCTCGATGCGACCATCGCCCAATCGGGCGAGCAGGCGGACGGCCTCTGGGCATTGCGGGAAAGCATCGCCGAGGCGCAGCGCCTCGACGGGCCGAACATCAAGCACGACATCTCGGTTCCGGTGTCGGCAACGCCGCCGTTCCTCGAGGCGGCGGCCCGGGCGCTGACCGCCGCGCTCCCGGGCCTGCGTTTCGTCATATTCGGCCATCTGGGGGACGGCAATCTCCACTACAACCTCGCTGCGCCGGAGGGCGTCGCGCCCGAGGCGTTTCTGGCACACACCGAACGGGCGAACCGGATCGTCTACGACCTCGTCGCCGAGCACGGCGGCAGCATCAGCGCCGAGCACGGCATCGGCCAGCAGAAGCGCGCCGAGCTCAGCCGATACAAGAGCGCCGTCGAGCTCGACCTGATGCGCGGGATCAAGGCGGCACTCGACCCCTCCGGCATCCTCAACCCAGGAAAGGTTCTGTAGCGCCGGGCGCCATGGGGAAGGTCATCTTCTGGATCGTCGTCGTGTTCCTGGTGCTGTTCGGGGTGCGGCTCCTCGGTGCCGGCAAAGCGAAGCGCCGCGGCGACGAGCCCGGCCGGCGCGCGGGTCGGGAGAGGTCCGACGAGATGGTCCGCTGCGTGCGCTGCGGGATCTTTCTGCCCCGGGCCGAGGCAACCCCGGCGCCGGGCGGCTTTGCCTGCGCCGACGATCGCTGCGCGGAGCATCGTTGACGGACCGCGCGCCTGCTGCGATAACTTCCCCCATGCAACCCAGCCCCGCCGTTCCTCCGTTCGAGCCGCCGCTGTCCGTCTCGGCCGGCGATTCCGCGCGGCGGATCCTGTGGATCATCGGTTTGTACCGCGCGATCTGCGGCGCGTCGCTGCTGGGGATCGCCCTGGTCCTCGACCTGCGGATGCTGTCGGTATCCGCGCCCAATGCCTTCATCACCGCCGCGGGCCTCTACTTCCTGTACGGACTCCTCACGTTCTGGTGGATCCAGCGCGACGCGATGCCCTTGACGCTGCCCGTCGTCACCTCGGCGCTGCTCGCCGGCGACGTCGCGTTCATCGCGATGAACATGGCGGCAGGCGGAGCTTCCGGCGGGTCGCTCCCGATCCTGCTCTTCCCGCAGCTTGCCGCAAGCGGCTGGCTGCTGCGCACGCGGACGGCGTTCTTCCACGCCGCACTGGCGACGGTGGCGCTGCTCAGCCTCGATTTCTGGCGGCTCGCCGAAGGTCAGATCGGCGGCGCGCAGCCGTTCCAGACGGGCCTCATCAGCTTCGGCTATTTTGCGACGGTCGGCGTGGCCGTCGCGCTGGGCGCCTACACGAAGGCCTCAGAAGACCTGGCCGCGCAGCGCGGCATCGATATCGCGAACCTGGAGCAGGTGAACCGGCTCATCATTCAGGACATGCAGGACGGCGTGCTGGTCGTCGACCTGAATGGCGTGGTCCGCGGCCACAACGCGCAGGTCACCCGCCTGCTGGGCGGATTCGGCCGGATGCGCGGCGGGATGCGGCTCGCCGAATTCAGCGGAACGTTGCACGACTACTGGCGACGCTGGCAGGAGGATTATGCGGAGAGCCTGCCGCCGTTCAAGGTCGAGCCCACGCAACGGCTGCTGCGCGTGCGGCTGGTGCGGATCGGCTCGGGGCTGAACGGCGGAACGCTCATCTATCTCGAGGACCTGGGTCGCGCGCAGACCGAAGCGCAGCAGATGAAGCTCGCCGCGATGGGCCGGCTCACCGCGTCGATCGCGCACGAGGTGAGGAATCCGTTGTCGGCGATCAACCAGGCGGCGCAATTGCTGGAGGAGGACGGCGCCGTCGTGCCCGAGGGTCAGCGGCTGCTCAACATGATCCGCAACAATGCGAAGCGGATCGATCGGATCGTCGGCGAAGTGCTGCAACTGAACCGTCGCGACCGCCAGCAGCCCGAAGTGATCGCTTTCGGCGAGTTCATGCACTCGCTCACCGACGAGATCGTGCAGGCCGAGAACATTCCACCCGGCGCCATCGCCATGGACGTCTCCCCGGATCTGCTCGTCATCTTCGATCGCGGGCACCTGAACCAGATCGTCTGGAACCTCGTTCGCAACGCGTGGCAGCATTGCCAGAAAAAGGAGCGCAGCATCCGCATCGCCGCGCGCGCCGGCTACATGGGCGACGCCGTGATCTGCGAGCTTGCCGACGACGGCCCGGGCATTCCGGCGGAGCTCCGCGGGCAGATCTTCGAGCCGTTCTTCACGACCCGACCCGGCGGCACCGGGCTCGGCCTCTACATCGCCCGCGAGCTCGCCGACGCCAATGGCGCCGCGCTGGAGCTCCTGCCCCGAAGCCCGGGCGCGCAGTTCCGAATGACCATGAAACGAGCGGTCAACCCCGCCGAGAAATCGAGGTAATCCATGTCCCGAAGAGTCCGCGGTCAACCGAAAGTGCTCGTCATCGACGACGAGCCGGACCTGCTCGAGCTGCTCGAGCTCACGCTGTCGCGCATGGGTCTCGACACGACCCGCGCCGAAAACGTCACCGACGCGATCCGCCTCCTCGATCGGGAGCCGTTCGACCTCTGCCTCACCGACATGCGCCTGCCCGACGGCGAGGGGTTGCGCGTGGTCGAGCACATCAATCAGAAGGGACTCGACGTTCCTGTCGCCGTGATCACCGCCTACGGCAGCGCCGAGAATGCGGTGGCGGCGCTGAAGGCCGGCGCGTTCGACTACCTCGCGAAGCCGGTCGCGCTCGAGCAGTTGCGCGCGCTCGTCAAGCAGGCGCTCAAGGTGCCGGAGAAGGCGCAGGCCGCGTCGAGCTACCAGCTCCTCGGCGAGTCGCCCGCGATGATGCAGGTCCGCGGATTGATCGACCGGCTGGCGAAGAGCCAGGCGCCGGTGTTCATCAACGGCGAATCGGGGAGCGGCAAGGAGCTCGCCGCGCGGCTGATCCACACGCTGGGTCCCCGCGCCGAGCAGCCGTTCATGGCGGTCAACTGCGGCGCGATCCCGGAAAACCTGATGGAAAGCGAGTTCTTCGGCTACAAGAAAGGCGCGTTCACCGGCGCCGAAGGCGATCGCGACGGCTTCTTCCAGGCGGCGAACGGCGGGACGCTGTTCCTCGACGAAGTCGCCGATCTGCCGCTCGCCATGCAGGTCAAGCTGCTGCGTGCGATCCAGGAAAAGAAGGTCCGCAAGGTCGGCGCCACGCAGGAGGAGCCCGTCGACGTGCGCCTGATCAGCGCCACACACAAGAAGCTCGGGGCGCTGGTCGAGTCGGGCGAGTTCCGGCAGGACCTCTACTACCGCCTGCACGTGATCGAGCTCGCGATGCCCAGTTTGCGCGAGATGCGCGAGGACATTCCGCTCATCGCCGACGCGATTCTGACCAAACTGTCGCGCGGCAATCCGGCGAAGCTCGACACCGAGGCGATCAGCGCGCTGGAGCGTTATCCGTTCCCCGGCAACGTGCGCGAGCTCGAGAACATTCTCGAGCGGGGGCTATCGCTCGCCGCGGACCCGCAGCGGATCACCGCGGACGACCTGCACCTGACGCCGGTTGCCGACGACCCGGAATTCGCGGTCACGGCCGGCGACAAATGGCCGTTGCAGGATTATCTCGATCGCGTCGAGCGCGCAGCGATCAACGAGGCGCTCGAAAAGACTCGCTACAACCGCACCGCCGCGGCGAAGTTGCTCGGGATCACGTTCAGGGCCATGCGCTACCGGATGGAGAGGCTGGGGATCAAATAGCCCGTCATCACGTTTCCCCTTTGTCTGCCCGGCGCCCTTGGTGATAGCCGGCCAATTCTCGACGAGTGCGGGTGCAGCGAAAGCAAGTGGCGAGCGCTGGCTTGATTCAGCCATCTCTCGGTGGTTGAATATGTGGTTTCGCGGAGACACAACCGCGAATGCTCCGCACCTTCCTGCCGAAAGGAGAGCGCCATGGACCGCACCATTGCCATCGTAATTCTCGGGCTGGGTGTCACTGTGGCGTCCGTATCGGCTGCTCTCGCCGCCGGGCAGCGTTCCTTCGTGGCTTCGAACGGCTCGAATGTCGGCGGCTGCACGCCTGCGGCCCCATGCCGAAACTTCGATTACGCGATCAGCCAGACCAACGTCGGCGGCGAAGTCGTCGTCCTCGACTCGGCTGGGTACGGCCCGGTGAACATTACGAAGGCGATCACGATCGTCGCTCCGCCGGGCGTCTATGCCGGGATTTCGGTGTTCACCGGCGTTGGAATCGCCGTCAACGCGGCGGGGACCGACACGGTGATATTGCGCGGCCTCACGATCAACGGCCAGGGTGGCGATTCCGGAATCAGGGTGCTCGCGGCGGGCACGGTCCAGATCGAGGGTTGCGTCATAAGTGGACTCAACAAAGGCATCTACGTTGAGCCGAGCCAACCCATCCACGTTGTGGTTTTGAACACCATATTGCGGAACAACAATGGCGTCGGACTTGGCGCCGTATCGCAGTCGGTGGCGGGAAGCCAGTCGGATCTCGTCGCTTCGAAGGTAGAGGTCCGCAACAACGCCTCGGGGATCGTGATCAACGCGATTCGGCGCGTAGAGATCGCCGAGAGCGTGATCGTCAACAACTACGGTTACGGGATGAGTTTCGTCGCTTCAGGCGGCCTCTTATCGGAGAATCCGAGCGTCGCAATCGATCGTTCCGTCGTCGCCCAGAATGATTACGGAGTCGACGCCGCCGGCAGCAGTCCCTTCACCACCGTCGTCAACGTCGCGAACTCGATGATTTCCGGCAATTCGCTTGTTGGGGTCGAGTCCGGTGCACTCAGCTATATCCGCGTAGCGGGGACCCAGATCAACGGTAACGGCACAGGGATCCAGAGATTTTCGGGGGGTCAGATCGTCACGCTGGGCACGAACATGCTGTATGGCAACGGCTTCGACGGCTCATTCTCTGCCACTTTGGCACCGAACTAGCCTATGGCTCCGCGACTCAACGGCAGGATCGCTCAGGTTCGACGATCGACGCGCCCCGACCTAGGCCTGGCGGGTCGGACGCTTTCGCTCGCCTTCATGAAAGCGGGCCAATGGGGTACCAGGATGGATAGGCTGGGCATCAAGTGAGACGTCGCGTCGCGACTGCATGGTAGCCCGCCCATCGCCGCGCCGGCTCGCGATCGACGCACGCGGCTACGCGAACCTGGCGCGGCAACTGCGCTCGCCGAACCACGATTCCCGCCCGGCGGATGCCCCAATCTCGCTGGTCGTGGTCCACGGCATCTCGCTGCCGCCGGGCGAGTTCGGCGGCGACGCGATTCTGCGCTTGTTCGCCAACCGGCTCGATCCCGGCGCCCATCCCTACTATGCGTCGATCGCCGGGCTGCGCGTATCCGCCCATTTCCTGATCCGGCGCGACGGCGCGCTGCTGCAATTCGTCTCGTGCAACGACCGCGCCTGGCATGCCGGCGTCTCGTCGTGGCGAGGGCGCGAGCGCTGCAACGATTTCTCGATCGGCATCGAGCTCGAGGGCGCCGACGACGTGCGCTACGCGCCGGCCCAGTACACGATGCTCGCCCGGTTGATCAAGGCACTTTCCCGGCGCTACCCGATCGCCGACATCGCCGGCCACCGCGAGGTCGCCCCCGGGCGCAAGACCGACCCCGGCAGTGCGTTCGACTGGCCGCGCTTGCGGCGCCTCGTCGCGCCGAGGAAGTAATCGGAGACGACGTTTCGGCACGGGTAACCCGACCCCGGGGCCGCGCAAAGCCGGCTCTTGAGTCCGCTCGCAGGCGTCTCTGCAGTCAGGGTATAATGGTGGGTTATGCAGTTTCTCGCCGACTATTTCCCGCTGCTGCTCTTCTTCATTGCCTTCAAGTGGCAGGGCATCTATGTGGCCACGGCGGTCGCGATGGGGGCTGCGGTCGTCCAGATCGCCTGGTTTCACTGGAAGCGCGGGCGGGCCGAGATCGTGCATTGGCTTTCGCTCGCCATCATCACGGTGTTCGGCGGGGCAACGCTCCTCCTGCACGACGAAACGTTCATCAAGTGGAAGCCGACCGTGCTCTACGGCCTTTTCGGCCTGATCCTCGCCGTGGGGAAGATCGGTTTTCGCCGCAACCTCCTTGCTCATCTGATGAAAGGCATCGCGCTGCCCGACGCGGTCTGGTCGCGTCTGACCTGGTCGTGGGTCGCGTTTTTCGCCTTCATGGGCGTCGCAAACTGGTACGTCGCGTTCAACTATCCGACCGACACCTGGGTCAACTTCAAGGTCTGGGGCGGCATCGGGCTCTTCCTCGCCTTTGCGCTCGCGCAGGGCGTTGTGCTGTCGCGCCATCTCGGCGAGGAGGCGTCATGACCGAGGCCATCACCGCAACCGACGTGCCGGCCGCGTTGCGCGCGCGGCTCGCCGCCCTCGCGCCGGTGGCGCTCGAGATCCGCGACGACAGCGCCGCGCATGCAGGCCATGCCGGCGCCCGGGACGGCGCCGGGCACTTTTCGCTGCTCGTCGTGTCAGAAGCGTTTTGCGGTCTCTCCCGCCTCGCGCGGCAGCAACGGGTCCTGCGCGAAGTCGCCGATCTCCTCCCGCATCCGATCCATGCGCTTTCAATGAAGGCGCTGACGCCGGAAGAATTTTCTTCTCAACCACCAAGGACGTTACACCGATGACCAAGCAAATCGTGACCGTCGCCGTGCTCGCCATGCTCACGGCGCTAGCCGGTCTTTCCGCGCAGGCGCAGGACAAGCCTGCCGCACCGACAAAAGCCGCCGCGCCCGCGGCCTCGACCGGCGGCAAGGACATCTTCCCGAAGGCGTACTACGACTTCCTGCTGAAGGAGCGCAGCGCCCAGGGACAGCCGGACACGCCCGAAGCGCGCAACGCGCTGCGCGAGCAGCTCAACACGCGCGAGCTCCTCGCCCGCGAGGCGAAGAAGAAGGGCCTCGACAAGATGCCGGACGTCAAGACGCAGATCGACTTGAGCGCGCAGACGGTCCTCGTCAACGCGTTCGTCAGCGACTGGGTGAAGGCGAACCCCATCCCCGACGCCGTGCTCCACCAGGAATACGACAAGATCAAGGCGCAGATGGGCGACAAGGAGTACAAGGTCCGCCACATTCTGGTCCCGACCGAGGACGAGGCGAAGGAAATCATCGCGGCGCTGCAGAAGGGCGAGAAATTCGAAAAGCTGGCCGAGCGCTCGAAGGATCCCGGATCCAAGGACAAGGGCGGCGATCTCGACTGGAACGCACCGGGCAACTTCGTCAAGCCGTTCTCCGACGCGATGGTGAAGCTCCCGAAGGGCAAGTTCACCACGCAGCCGGTGCAGACGCAGTTCGGCTGGCACGTGATCGAAGTCGACGACATCCGCGAGGCGAAGGTGCCGCCATTCGACGAAGTGAAGGCACAGCTCACGCAGCGGATGCAGGGCCAGCAGCTCGACGCGTACGTGAAGGAACTGCGCGCGAAGAACGGCGTTTGACGCACGGCGGACGGGCTCCGCATGTCACCGGAGCTCGGCTGCGTCCACCGAAGGGCAGGCGACGACGCCTGCCCTTTTTGCGGCTGCGCCGGGTAGCGAGCGCAATATCGCGGGATGCTATTCTTAGCCGGCGGCAACCACGACAATCGCAGGACGAAGCCGCCCGCGTCCCAGGGTCGACGACATCGCGCCGAGGCGTATGGAGGTGAGCATGGCGTTCATTCGCCACCCGAAGGACTTTCTTGCCGGGCTGCTGTTCGTTGCGTTCGGGATCGTCGCGATCGTCGTCGGCAGCCACTACACGCTGGGGACCGCCGCCCGGATGGGCCCCGGGTACTTCCCGCGCATCCTCGGCATCCTCCTCATCGTGCTCGGATCTGCGCTCGCGCTGCGGGCGCTGCGCCAGAACGGTCCGCCGCTTCCCGGCTGGAAATGGCCGCCGACGGTGATCGTTCTCGCGAGCGTCGCGGCATTCGGGCTGATCGTCGAATGGTTGGGTGTGGTGGTCTCGACGATCCTGCTGATCGTCGCGGCGAGCGCGGCGAGCCACGAATTCAGGTTTCGCGAGTCGCTGGTCGCCGGCATCGCGCTCGCGACGCTCGCGGTGGCCGTTTTCGTCATCGGGCTGAAGCTCCAGCTCCCGATCTGGCCCGCGTGGTTTTGAGACGCCCGCTTGGATCTGCTCAACCATCTCGCCGTCGGTTTCGGCGTCGCGACGCAGGGGATCAACCTTGGCTACGCGCTGATCGGCGCGCTCCTTGGCACGCTGATCGGCGTGCTTCCCGGGATCGGTCCGGTCGCGACGATCGCGATGCTGCTGCCCACGACGTACGCGTTGCAGCCGGTGTCCGCCCTCATCATGCTGGCCGGCATCTACTATGGCGCCCAATACGGCGGCTCGACGACGTCGATCCTGCTCAACATGCCCGGCGAAACGTCCTCCGCGGTCACCTGCCTCGACGGTTACCAGATGGCGAGGAAGGGTCAAGCGGGCGCTGCACTCTCGATTGCGGCGCTGGGGTCGTTCTTTGCCGGGACGATTGCCACGGTGATCGTCGCCACCATCGCCCTCCCGCTCTCGGCGCTGGCGCTCAAGTTCGGTCCGGCCGAATATGCTTCGCTGATGACGCTGGGCCTCATCGGCGCGGTGGTCCTCGCGCACGGGTCGCTGTTGAAGGCGGTCGCGATGATCGTGCTCGGCCTGCTGCTGGGGATCGTCGGCACCGATATCAATTCCGGGGTGGTGCGCTTCGCCTTCGGTATTCCCGAGCTCACCGACGGCCTCGGCGTGGTCAGCGTCGCGATGGGCTTGTTCGGATTCGCCGAGATCATCGGCAACCTCGAAGTCCCCGAAAAGCGCGAGCTCATCACCGGCAAGGTCCGCGGACTGTGGCCGACGAAGGCGCAGTTCAAGCTCGCCTGGCCGGCTTCGCTGCGCGGCACCGCATTGGGCTCGGTCCTGGGACTCCTTCCGGGCGGCGGCGCGCTGCTCGCGTCCTTCGCATCCTACGCGCTCGAAAAGAAGGTGGCGGACGACCCGTCGCAGTTCGGAAAGGGCGCGATCCAGGGCGTGGCCGGACCGGAATCGGCGAACAACGCCGGGGCGCAGACGTCGTTCATTCCGTTGCTCACGCTTGGCATTCCGGAAAACGCCGTGATGGCCTTGATGGTGGGCGCGATGACGATCCACAACATTCAGCCCGGCCCGCAGGTAATGACGTCGAATCCGACGCTGTTCTGGGGGCTCGTCGCGTCGATGTGGGTCGGCAACCTGATGCTGGTGGTCCTGAACCTGCCGCTGATCGGAATGTGGATCAAGTTGCTGCAGGTGCCCTACCGTCTTCTCTACCCGGCGATCCTGCTGTTCTGCGGCATCGGCGTCTATTCGATCAACAACACGAGCTTCGACGTCAGCCAGACCGCGCTGTTCGGATTGCTGGGCGTCGTCTTCATGAAGCTCGAATGCGAGCCGGCGCCGCTGCTGCTCGGGTTCGTCCTCGGCCCGATGATGGAGGAGAACCTGCGCCGCGCGCTGCTGCTCTCTCGCGGCGATCCCACGGTGTTCTTCACGCGGCCGCTGTCGCTCGCGATGCTGCTGATGGCGGCAGCGCTGCTGCTGCTGATCGCCGCTCCCGCGTTCCGCAAGACGCGCGACGAAGCGTTCCGCGAAGAGGAATAGGCACGACACTTCTCCATGATCCGTTTCGACTGGCAGCTCCCCTATCCGTCGCGGCGAGAGCCCATTCTCGCCCGCAACGTCGTCGCGACGTCGCAGCCGCTCGCCGCTCAAGCGGGGATGGCGATGCTCCAGCGCGGCGGCAACGCCGTCGATGCGGCGCTCGCTACCGCCATCGCGCTCACCATCGTCGAGCCCTGCAGCAACGGCCTCGGCAGCGACCTCTTCGCCATTGTCTGGGATGGGCGCGGGCTGGCGGGCCTCAACGCCTCGGGGCGCGCACCTGCGGCGGCGGACCTCGCGCGCTACGCCGGAATGCGCGGCGTGCCGGAACGAAGCTGGGAAGCGGTCACGATCCCCGGTGCGGTTTCAGGATGGGCGGCACTTTCGCAACGCTACGGCGCGCTGCCGTTCGGCGACCTGTTCGTGCCGGCGATCCGCTATGCGCGCGACGGCTTCGCGGTATCGCCCGTCGTCGCCGAAAAATGGTCGCTCGCGGCGACCGTGTTGCCGCATGATCTGGGGTTTGCCGAACATTTCCTGCCTCGCGGCCGCGCGCCGCACGTCGGCGAGCGGTTCGCGTGTCCCGCCATGGCGGCAGCGATGGAAAGGATCGCGGCAACGCACGGCAACGCGTTCTACCGCGGGGACCTCGCCGAAGCGATGGTCGCGCACGCCAAGGCGCATGGTGCGCCCCACACGCTTGCCGATTTCTCCGCGCACACCCTCGATTGGGTCGCGCCTCTCGCGCTCGACTATGGGGGGTCGACGGTCCACGAAATCCCGCCCAACGGTCAGGGGATCGCCGCCCAGATGGCGCTCGGCATCCTGCGCTCGTTCGACCTCGCTGCGCTGCCGCCCGATTCGGCGGCCTGCCAGCATCTCGAGATCGAGGCGATGAAGCTCGGCTTTGCCGATGTGCACCGTTACGTCGGCGACCCGCACGCCATGACGGTGACGCCCGCGGCGCTCCTCGATCCCGGTTATCTCGCGTCTCGCGCGCGCCTCATCGACCCGAACCGGGCGCAGGACTTCGGCCCCGGCGAGCCGCCGCGGGGCGGCACCGTCTACCTTTGTGCCGCAGACGAACAAGGAATGATGGTTTCGCTCATCCAGTCGAACTACATGGGCTTCGGCTCCGGTGTCGTCGTCCCAGGGACCGGTATCAGCCTGCAGAATCGCGGCGCGGGATTCTCGCTCGTGCCCGGCCACCCGAACGTGATCGGTGGCGGGAAGCGGCCGTTCCATACGATCATCCCCGGATTCCTCACTCAGGACGGGGCGCCGCTCGCGGCGTTCGGCGTAATGGGCGGTCCGATCCAGCCGCCGGGCCACGTGCAGACGCTCGTACGCCTGCTGACGTTCGGGATGAATCCGCAGGCAGCACTGGATGCGCCGCGCTGGAAATGCAACGGCGGTCGGTCGATCGATCTCGAAGCTTCGGCCTCGAAAGAGCTGCGTGCCGGGCTCGTCGCGCTCGGACACGATCTGAGATCGGTCGCGGATTCGTACATGGACTGGGGCGCCGGCCAGTTCATCGTGCGCACCGACAACGGCTACGTCGGCGCATCCGACCCGCGACGCGACGGGCAAGCCGTCGGATTCTAGCCGCGAATTCGATCGACGCGCGACGCGCAGGACCGCGCCCTCAGCGCTTTCTCGCCTTCAATGCCGCGAGGGGCAGCATCTCCGGCAGGTCGAGGCTCTTGCGGCCGGGCTCCGGCGCCGCCAGCGGCGGCGTCGCGCGCATCGTCGCGAGCGAGCGGCGCGTCAATTCATGGTAGCTCTGCGTCCCCTCGATCTTCCATGCGAGCTCGACCTCGGTCAGCGCGCGCAGGATTTTCGCCGGCACGCCCGAAACCAGCATCCGCGGCGGAACGATCATTCCAGCCTTGACGAAAGCCATCGCGGCGACAATCGCCGATTCGCCGATCACGGCATTGTCGTTGACCACGGCGTTCATCCCGACGAGCGCGTTGCGCTGGACGGTGCAGCCGTGCAACACGGCGCCGTGGCCGATATGGCCTCCTTCTTCGACGACCGTGGCATGACCGGGAAACGCGTGCAGCACGCACGTGTCCTGGATGTTGGCGCCGGCGCGGAGTTCGAGACGGCCGAAGTCGCCGCGCAGCGAAGCAAGCGGCCCGACGTAGCAGCCCGGACCGACGATCACGTCGCCGATCAGAACGGCCGCCGGGTGCACATAGGCGGTCGGGTCGACCACGGGCGTCACGCCGTCGATTGCATATACGGTCAGCGTCATCGCGTCTTCTCCACTCTGCTCACCCGGCACCTTTGCTCATCCGAGCCACACCCGCGCATTGCGGAACATCCGCATCCACGGCGAATCCTCACCCCATCCCCGCGGATGCCACGACATCTGCACGGTGCGAAACGCCCGTTCGGGATGCGGCATCAGGATCGTGAAGCGGCCATCCGCCGTCGTGAGGCCGGTGATGCCCTGCGGCGAGCCGTTGACGTTGTACGGATAGCGCTCGGTTGGCTGGCCCGCGTCGTCGACGAAGCGCAAGGCGACGTGCGGCTGCGCCGCGGCGAGCTGGCCCGCATCGCGGAATTCGGCGTAGCCCTCGCCGTGCGCCGTCGCCACCGGAATGCGGCTGCCCTCCATGCCGCGAAAGAACAGCGACGCCGAACGCTGCACCTCGAGCAATGCGAGACGGGCTTCGAACTGCTCGGAGCGGTTGCGGACGAAATGCGGCCAGTGCGCGGTGCCGGGAATCAGCTCGCGCAGGTTGCTCATCATCTGGCAGCCGTTGCACACGCCGAGCGCGAACACGTCGTCACGCGAAAAGAACGCCGCGAAACCGTCGCGCGCACGGGCATTGAACAGGATCGACTTGGCCCAGCCCTCGCCGGCGCCGAGGACGTCGCCGTACGAGAACCCGCCGCAGGCGACGAAGCCCTTGAACTCGGCGAGCGTCCGCCGGCCGGCGAGAATGTCGCTCATGTGCACGTCGTCGACGACGAAGCCAGTCCGGTCGAACGCCGCGGCCATCTCGACCTGGCCGTTGACGCCCTGCTCGCGCAGGATCGCAAGCGCCGGTCGCGTCCCTTTCGCGATGTAGGGCGCGGCGATATCGTCGGCCGGCTCGAACGTCAGCGCCGGTTGCAGCCCGGGATCCGCCGTGTCGGCAATGCGCGCGAATTCCTGGTCGGCGGCCTGCGGGTTGTCGCGCAGCCGCTGCAGCGCGTGCGTCGTCGCCGACCACGCACGGTGGAGATCGACGCGCGATTCGTCGAGGACGACGACTTCGCCATGAACGATCCGGATCCGCTCTCCCGCGATCGGCCGGCCGATCGCGTCCATCGAGAGCCCGGCCGTCCGCAATCGCTGCTTCGCCTCCGGGGCATCGTTGCTTCGCACCTGCACCACCGCGCCCAACTCTTCGGCGAACAACGTCGCGAGCACGTCGCCGCCGGCAGGAAGCCCCACCTCGAGTCCGCAGCGCGCCGCGAACGCCATCTCCGCCAGCGTTGCGAAGAGCCCACCGTCGGAAATGTCGTGATACGCGAGCAGCAGGCCGTCTCGGTGCAACGCCTGGATCGCGACGAAGAAAGCCGTGAGCCGCGCCGGATCGTCGACGTCGGGGCACGTGTCACCCAGCTGGCCGTACACCTGCGCCAGCGCCGATCCGCCGAGGCGCCGTGCGGCCGTCGCGAGATGGACCCACGCGAGCATCGTGTCTTCGGCACCGCGCTCGAGCAGCGGCGTCAGCACCCGCCGGGCATCGGCCAAGGGGGCGAACGCGGACACGATCAGCGACAGTGGCGCGGTCACTGCCTTGGCGACGCCGTTCTCGCTCCACGTCGTTCGCATCGACATCGAGTCCTTGCCGACCGGAATGCTGATGCCGAGGGCGGGGCAGAGCTCCATCGCGACGGCGCGCACGGTGTCGTAGAGCGCGGCGTCCTCGCCCGGATGCCCGGCCGGCGCCATCCAGTTCGCGGAGAGCTTGACGTCGCCGAGCCGCGCGATTCCCGCGGCCGCGATGTTGGTAAGCGCCTCGCCGATCGCCATCCGGCCCGACGCCGGCGCGTCGATCAGCGCCAGCGGCGTGCGCTCGCCGATCGCCATCGCTTCGCCCGCGTAACCGTCGAAATCCATCAGCGTCACGGCGACGTCGGCGACGGGTACCTGCCAGGGGCCGACCATCGGATCGCGCGCGCACAGACCCCCGACGGTGCGGTCGCCGATCGTGACCAGAAACGTCTTGTCGGCAACGGCGGGGAGCTGCAGCACACGATAGGCGGCGTCTTTCACCGTGACCCCGGCAAGATCGAGCGGCACGAGCCGCCGGGCCCGGCGCACAACATCGCGCATCATCCGCGGCGGCTTGCCCAGCAGCACGTCGAGGCTCATGTCGACCGGCACGTTGCCGAAGTGCGGATCCGCAACGGCGAGCTGCCTTGCCGTCGTGGCAGTGCCGACGACCGCGAACGGGCAGCGCTCGCGCTCGCAGATCGCGCGAAACTTCACGAGATCCTCGGCCCGAATGGCAAGGACGTAACGCTCCTGCGCTTCGTTGCACCAGATCTCGCGTGGCGCCATCCCCCGTTCCTCGGACGGCACCGCGCGCAGATCGAGCCTCGCTCCGGCGCCCCCGCCGTGAACGAGCTCGGGAAGCGCATTCGACAGTCCACCCGCGCCAACGTCGTGGATCGAAAGGATCGGATTGGCGTCCCGAAGCTGCCAGCAGCGGTCGATCACTTCCTGCGCGCGACGCTGGATTTCCGGGTTTCCGCGTTGCACGGAATCGAAATCAAGATCGGCGGTGTTCGTGCCGGTGGCCATCGACGAAGCGGCGCCGCCGCCCATGCCGATCAGCATGCCCGGGCCGCCCAGCTGGATCAGCAGCGCGCCTGCCGGAATCGGCGCCTTGCACACGTCGCGGGCCGCGATGTTGCCCACGCCGCCGGCGATCATGATCGGCTTGTGATACCCGCGCACTTCGTCGTCGACCGCCTGCTCGAACGTGCGGAAGTAGCCCAGGATGTTGGGGCGCCCGAATTCGTTGTTGAACGAAGCGCCGCCGATCGGACCTTCGAGCATGATGTCGAGCGCCGAGGCAATCCGGTCGGGCTTTCCGTAAGGCGCTTCCCACGGCTGCGGCAGCGACGGCAGACGCAAGTGCGAGACGGCGAATCCGGTGAGGCCCGCTTTCGGCTTCGCGCCGATCCCGGTCGCGCCTTCGTCGCGGATCTCGCCGCCCGACCCGGTCGCCGCACCCGGAAACGGCGCGATCGCCGTCGGGTGATTGTGGGTCTCGACTTTCATCAGAATCTGGGTCGGCTCGAGGTGCGCACCGTAGCGGCCGTCGGCCTCCGGATAGAAGCGCCGCACCGTCGCGCCCTCGATCACCGCCGCGTTGTCGGCATACGCGACGACCGTACCCCGCGGATTCGTCGCGTGGGTATGGCGGATCATCGCGAAGAGGCTCATGGCCTGCGGCACCCCGTCGACGATCCAGCTCGCGTTGAAGATCTTGTGCCGGCAGTGCTCCGAGTTGGCCTGCGCGAACATCATCAGCTCGACATCGGTCGGATCGCGGCCGACACGGCGGAAATTCGCATCGAGGTAGTCGATCTCGTCCGGCGCGAGAGCGAGGCCGAGCTCCGCGTTGGCGTGCTCGATCGCTGCGCGTCCGTGCTCGAACAGCGGAATCGTCAGCAGCGGCTTGGGCGCGAAATGCGAGAACAGCGCCTGCGCGTCGTCGAGCGAAGCGAGCACCGATTCGGTCATCCGGTCGTGCAAGAGTGGCAGCAGCGTCGCCCGTTCAGCGCGAGGGAGCATCGATCCGCCGCGCGTGGCGATCCGATAACCAACGCCACGCTCGATGCGCGTTACCGGCGCGAGGCCGCAGCTCCGCGCGAGGTCGGTCGCCTTCGACGACCACGGGGAGATCGTGCCCGGTCGCGGCACGACCAGCAGGAACGATCCGTCGTCCGGCGCAGCTTCGTCCCGCGGGCCGTAGCTCAGGAGCCGGGCCAGTGTCGCGTGTTCCGGCGCCGTCAATCCTCGCTCGACCTCGACGAAATGCCAGTAGGCGGCTTCGATCCTTTCGATCAGGTGCCGGGGGTGAGCCGCGGCGAGGGCGGTCGTGAGCTTGGCAACACGAAACGGCGAGAGCGCATTGCGCCCACGCAGCGTGAGGAGCTGCGGCATGGCCGACACGGGGGACGTAAACCGCGATTATACGCGGTTCGACGCAAACTCCGCCCCGATGAACCGGTCAGCTCTTGTCGAAGGCCTCGTTCGCCGGCTGCGTGACGCGCACGAAAGTCGCCCGCTTCGAAAATTCGCGCAGCCGCCGCGCGCCGACGTAGGTGCACGCGGAGCGCACGCCCCCCAGGATCTCCCGGGCGGTATCGGCAACGGCGCCGCGCCACGGCACGAGCACTTCGGTGCCCTCGGCCGCGCGGTACTTGGCAACGCCGCCCGCATAGCGTTCCATCGCCGCCTTGCTGCTCATTCCGTAGAAACGACGGAACTTGTGCCCGTCGCGCTCGACGGTATCGCCGCCCGACTCCTCGTGACCGGCGAACATTCCGCCCAGCATCACGAAATCGGCGCCGCCGCCGAAGGCTTTCGCGATGTCACCCACCGTCGCGCAACCGCCGTCGGCGCAGATGTGGCCCTCGAGGCCATGCGCGGCGTCCGCACATTCGATGATCGCGGAGAGCTGCGGATAGCCGACGCCCGTCATCTTGCGGGTCGTGCACACCGATCCCGGACCGATGCCCACCTTGACGATGTCGGCGCCGGAAAGGATCAGCTCCTCGGTCATCTCGCCGGTGACAACGTTGCCGGCCATGATCACGAGCCCGGGATGTCGCTCGCGGAACTTCTTGACGAAGCGGACGAAGCTCTCCGTGTAGCCGTTGGCGACGTCGATGCAGACGTAGCGGACCGCCGCCTCATTTCCCGTCGCGGCGCCCCGAATCACCTTCTCGAACTTCTCCTCGTCGGCGGCGGCGATCCCCAGCGAATAGAACGCGGCGCTCTTCCTTTCCAGCGCGGCAAAGAAGGCGACGTAGTCCTCGACCGCGTAATACTTGTGCAGCGCCGTCGACAGCCTGAACGTGTCGAGCGCCCGGGCGATCTCGAACGTCCCCGTCGTGTCCATGTTCGAGGCGACGATCGGGATCCCCGAGTATTTCGTGCCGGTGTGGCGGAACGTGAACTCGCGCGAAATGTCGACGTCGGAGCGCGTCGTCAGCGTCGAGCGCTTCGGACGGATCAGCACGTCCTTGAAGTCGAGCTTGAGGTCCGCTTCAATTCGCATGGAGGGCTCAAAGTCGGGGTGCACGGCGCCGCCTGGCGGCGACGAGCTGGACCCCGTTCTCCATCCTCAATGATGGAGGATTTTTGCCAGGAACTGCTGCGCGCGCTCCGAGCGCGGCTTGCCGAAGAAGTCGTCCTTCGACGCGTCCTCGACGATGCAGCCGTGGTCCATGAAGATCACGCGGTTCGCGACCTTGCGCGCGAAGCCCATTTCGTGGGTGACGACCATCATCGTCATCCCCTCCTTCGCGAGCAGCACCATCACGTCGAGCACCTCGTTGATCATCTCCGGATCGAGCGCGGAGGTCGGCTCGTCGAACAGCATGCAGATCGGATCCATCGACAGCGCGCGGGCGATCGCGACGCGCTGCTGCTGGCCGCCGGAGAGCTGGCCCGGAAACTTGTCCTTCTGCTCGTTGAGACCGACGCGGTCGAGGAGTTTCAGCCCGCGCTCGCGTGCTTCGTTGGGGCTGCGGTTCAAGACCTTGATCTGGGCAAGCGTAAGGTTCTCGGTGATCGACAGGTGCGGGAACAGCTCGAAGTGCTGGAACACCATCCCCACGCGGGCGCGGAGCTTCGGCAGGTTCGTCTTCGGATCGTGCACCGGGACGCCGTCCACGGAAATCTGCCCCTTCTGGAACGGCTCCAGCGCGTTGACGCACTTGATCAGCGTCGACTTGCCGGAGCCGGACGGCCCGCAGACGACGATGACCTCGCCCTTCTCCACCTTGGTCGTGCAGTCGGTCAGCACCTGGAACTGTCCGTACCACTTGGAGACGTTGTCGATGGCGATCATGGGCATGGCGCGATCCTCAGCGAATGACGGCGATCCTTTTCTGCAGCAGCTTGACGGCGTACGACAGCGTATAGCAGAGCACGAAATACACGGCTGCGACGAACGTATACATCTCGATCAGCCGGCCGTCGCGCTGCGCGATCTTCGACGCCGCACCGGTGAAGTCGGTCGCCGAGATCACGTAGACGAGCGAGGTGTCCTGGAACAGGATGATCGTCTGCGTCAGGAGCACCGGGATCATGTTGCGGAACGCCTGCGGCAGTACGACGAGGCGCATCGATTGCCCGTAAGTCAGGCCGAGCGCGTAAGCGGAATGGACCTGACCTTTCGGGATCGACTGGATGCCCGCGCGCATGATCTCGCAGAAATACGCCGCCTCGAACATGACGAAGGTGATGATCGCGGTGCGCTCGGCGCCGATCTGCGGCGGTCTTTCGCCTCCGATGAGGAGTTGCAGCACCTGCGGCATCAGGAAAAAGAACCAGAACAGCACCAGCACGAGCGGAATCGACCGCATCAGGTTGACGTAGCCGGCGGCGACGAGCGCGAGCGGCCTGAGCGGCGACAGTCGCGCCAGCGCGAGCAGCGTACCGAAGAAGAGTCCGCCGAGCGCTGCGACCGCGGTGAGCTGCACCGTGTACATAAAGCCCGTCCACAGGTAGGGCAGCGTGCGCCAGACGACGTCGAAGTCGAGGTTCATTGCGCTGTCTATTTCCCGCCGCCGACGATATAGCCCGGCACCGCAACCTTGCGCTCGACGAAAGCCATGACCCGGTTGACCGTCATGCCGATCACGATGTAGATGATCGTTGCCGCCGAGAACGCCTCGAAGAAGCGGAACGTGTATTCCCCCATCTCGCGTGAACGATAGGTAAGCTCCGCGAGCCCGATCGTCAGCGCGATCGACGAATTCTTGATCAGGTTCATCGTCTCGCTGGTGAGCGGCGGGATCACGATCCGGAACGCCATCGGCAGAAGCACGAAGCGATAGACCTGCGGCTGGGTAAGCCCTAGCGCCATGCCAGCGAGGCGCTGCCCCCGTGCGAGCGACTGGATTCCGGCGCGCACCTGCTCGGCAACCCGCGCCGACGTGAACAAGCCAAGGCACAGCACCGCGGCCACGAACTGGGCGTTGGCGGGGTCGGTCCGGACGATCCAGGCCTTGAGCGGCGGGATGAACTCCGGGATCACGAAATACCAGAGGAACATCTGGACCAGCAGCGGGATGTTGCGGAACAGCTCGACCCAGGCGTTGCCGACGCGTACCATCCACGGCGTCGCGGTGGTGCGGATCGTACCGATGACCGACCCGACCGCGAGCGCGACGATCCAGGCGCAAGCGGACACTGCCAGCGTCCAGTAGACGCCCGAGACGAGCAACTGCCAGTACTCCTCGCCTCCTCCCGGAAGCTCCCGGAAAAAGACGCCCCAATCCAAGAGCTTGCTCATCGCTCCTCCCCCGTCGGCGGCGATCTGCCGCGAGCTTGTGTCGTGACTGCCGGCTGCGACCGCGCGTCGACGCAGGCTTCAGAAACGACGCGGGCCGGAAGCGGCGGATCGCCCTCCGGCCCGTAACATGCTGCGGGCGAAGCCCCGTCCGTGGGCCTACTCGACGCCCTTGTCGTTCGGATTCTCGAATGCCGCCTTGATCGCCGGAGTCTCCGCGAAGTGCAGATTGACGCCCTTCGGCGGAACCGGGCTCGTGAACCACTTTGCGTAGATCTTGTTGATCTCGCCCGACTTCATGACGCCGCCGATCGTCTTGTCCACCAGCGCCTTGAACTGGGGATCATCCTTGCGCAGCATCATGCTGTAGGGCTCGGTGCGCAGCGACTCGTTGGTAAGGATCATATAGTCGCCGGGATTGCTCGAGCTCGCGATCAGGCCGGCGAGCAGGATGTCGTCCATGATGAACGCCGACACGCGGTCCTGCGAAAGGAGCAGGAACGATTCGGCGTGATCCTTGGCGTCGATCGACTTGATATCGGCGTTCTTCGTCTTTTCGTATTTGCGAAGCAGCGGCACCGACGTCGTGCCCGCGGTGGTCGAGATCGTCTTGCCGTTCAGGTCCGCGAGACTCTTGATGCCCGAATTCTTCTTGACGGCGGCGGTGACGTTGATCACGAAGTAGGTCGGGCCGAACGCCACCTGCTTTTGACGCTCGACGCTGTTCGTCGTCGATCCGCACTCCATGTCGATCGTTCCGTTCTGCAGCAGCGGAATCCGGTTCGACGAGGTCACCGGCTGGAGGTTGACCTTGAGGTTCGGCATCTTGAGCTCGGCCTTGACCGCGTCGACGACCTTCATGCAGAGGTCCATCGCATAGCCGATCGGCTGCTGCTTGTCGTCGAGATAGGAAAACGGGATCGACGATTCGCGATAGCCGATGGTGATGGCGCCGGTGTCCTTGATTTTCTTCAGCGTGCCCGTGAGTTCCTGAGCGTGCGCGGTCAGCGCGAAGGCGGCGGCGAGGATCGCGAAGCCGGCTTTGGACAGCAGTTTCATGGACTTCCTCCTTGAGTGAGCCCGATTCGGCTCGTGCGGGATAGCGGTGGGAAAAAGGGCGTCCGCGCGCCGCGTTCCATCGCGCAGCGCCGGCATTGTCGGCGGGGTAGTGTAGCGGCGGTGCCACGCGTTTGTCCATTTGACGCCCGTCGCGGCCCCGGAAGGGTCAGGCGGACCGCCTATAATTCGGCGATGGCCCTCCCGCCCGCGCTCGCGCCCGTCTATCGCGCCGCCGACCTGCGCGCCATCGAGGAAAGAGCACGCACGCTGCCGTTGATGGAGCGTGCCGGGCTCGCAGCCGCCGAGGCTGCGCGAGCGATCGCCGGCGATCGCGGCGGCAAGGTCCTGATCCTCGCCGGCCCGGGAAACAACGGCGGCGATGCGCTGGTCGTCGCCCGCTGGCTGCGCCAGTGGTTCTACGAGACAACCGTCGTGCTTCGCGCGGATCCGGCGAAGCTGCCGCGAGACGCCGCAGCCGCATATCGCGCCTTCGTCGCGGCGGATGGCGCGACGCTCGCCGACATCCCCTCCGGCTGGCACGGGACGCTCATCGTCGACGGCCTGTTCGGCATCGGACTCAAGCGTGCGCTGTCCGCCGATTACGCGGCGCTGGTCGACCAAGTCACGGCACTCGCGGTCCCGGTCCTCGCGCTCGACGTGCCGAGCGGCCTCGATGCCGAGACCGGCGTCAGTTTTCGCCCGACGATCCGCGCGGCGGCCACCGCGACGTTCATCGCGCTGAAACCGGGACTGCTGACCGGCGACGGCGTCGACTGCTGCGGCGCGCTGTCGGTCCACCCGCTCGGCCTCGATCCCGAAACGATCGTGCCCGCGCAGGGGCACCGGCTCCACTGGAGCGCGCTTGCCGCGGCACTGCCCGACGTGCTGCGGCGCCGCCGGAACAACGTGCATAAAGGCACGTTCGGCACGCTTGCCATCGTCGGCGGTGCGCCGGGCATGACGGGCGCACCGTTGCTCGCCGGCCGCGCCGCGCTCCATGCCGGCGCCGGCAAGGTTTGGGTGGGTTTTGCGGCCGCGGACTACCCAGCGGTCGACTGGGGCGAGCCCGAGTTGATGCTGCGCGCCGCTGAGCGCGTCCTGGGCGCGGGCGCCGACGCGCTCGTTTGCGGGCCCGGCCTGGGGACCGGCGATCCGGCGAGATCGCTCGTCGCGCGGGCGCTCGCCGAGTCCGCGCCGCTTGTCCTCGATGCCGACGCCCTCAATCTCATCGCCGCGGATCCGTCGCTCGCCGCCGCGGTCTCGAAGCGTACGGCACCCACGCTCGCCACCCCTCATCCTGCCGAAGCGGCGCGCCTGCTCGCCACGTCCATCGCCGACGTCCAGGCGGATCGCCTCGGCGCCGCGCAGGCGCTGGCAACGAAGCTCAACGCCTCGGTCGTCGTCAAGGGGGCCGGTAGCGTCATTGCGCATTCCGACGGCAGCTTTGACATAAACGCGAGCGGCAATCCGGGGTTGTCCACCGCGGGCACCGGCGATGTCCTGAGCGGGTTCGCCGGCGCGTTGCTCGCGCAGGGCATCGGCGCGAAGGCGGCGCTGCGTCTCGCCGTGTGCCTCCATGGCGCCGCCGCCGACGCTTGCGTCGCGGCCGGGCACGGGCCCCTCGGCCTCACCGCCGCGGAGCTGCTGCCGGCGGCGCGCCGTCTCCTCAATTCGGCGCGTTAGGGCAGCAGCACGCTGGCCCCCGTGGTCGCTCGCGACTCCAGCGCGCGATGCGCGGCCGCCGCGTCCTTGAGCGCGAATGTCTGCCGCGGCTCGCTCACGATCTTGCCGGCGCGCACGAGATCGAAGAGCTCGCCCGCCATCGCCGTCAGGTCCTCGCGCTTGGCCGCGTAGGTGAACAACGTCGGACGCGTTGCATAGAGCGAGCCCTTCTGCGACAGCAGCAGGATGTCGAACGCGGGAACGCCCCCGGACGCATTTCCGTAGCTCACCCACAGCCCGCGCGGCGACAGGCAGTCGAGCGATGCCGGGAAGGTGTCCTTGCCGATGCCGTCGTAGACGACGGGGACGCCCTTGCCGCCGGTCAGCGTCTTGACGCGTTCGACGAAATTCTCGCGCGTGTAGACGATCGTGTGCGTACAGCCGTTCGCCGTCGCCAATGCTGCCTTCTCGTCGGAACCGACGGTGCCGATCATTATGACGCCGAGCGCCCGTGCCCATTGGCAGGCAATGAGCCCGACGCCGCCTGCCGCCGCGTGGAACAGAATCGTGTCGCCGGACTTGAGCTTGTACGTCTGGCGAAAGAGATATTGGACGGTCAGCCCTTTCAGCATCAGCGTGGCCGCCGCACGCTCGGAAATGCCGTCGGGGAGCTGCACCAGGCGCTCGGCGGGCATCACCCGCGACTCGCTGTAGGCGCCGAGCGGCCCGCCGCAATAGGCGACGCGATCGCCGGGCTTGACCCAGTCGACGCCCGCGCCCACCGCTTCGACGACGCCCGCCCCTTCGCTCCCGAGGCCCGTCGGCAGCTGCAGCTTGTAGAGCCCGTTGCGATGGTAGGTATCGATGTAGTTGACGCCGATCGCCGTGTGACGAATGCGGGCCTCTCCGGGGCCAGGATCGCCGATCGCGACCTCCTCCCACCGCAGCACTTCGGGACCGCCCGTGGCGTGAATGCGAATGGCGCGTGGCATGGGGATTCTCCGGAAACCGTTGAATTCGAATAGTGTACCGACTCCGAGGTTGCTCCGGTATTGCGCTCGCGGCGACCGTCCGGCGCGCCCCGTTGCGATCCAGTCAGCGATCGCCCTCGATCGCGCCGAACTCGGCCGGAACCCTCGCGTAGAAGATGCTCACGCGCTCGCGGCGCAGAAGGTCGAGCAGCCGCGCCGCCTCCTCGTCGCGCACCACGAACTCGACCTCGACGGTCAGTTCCGCCGCGAGTTCGAAAAAGTGTTCCTCGTGCAGGACCCCGTGGCGGCCATAGCCCGCGATCGCACGGAATGCGGACCCGCCGTGGATGCCCATCTTCTTCGCCTGCTCGAGCAGCCACTCATAGAGCGCGAGATGACGATGCATGCGATTCTCGTGCATGTAGAAGCGCAACAGCGTTCCGTTCATGACGCCCCCCAGGCGTAAAGCGCGCGGACGAGCAGCAGGCCCGCGATGGTCATCGTCACCGAGCCCACGACGTGGCCTCCAATTGCAATCGCGCCCCACAGCAACTCCTTGCGCAGGAGCAGCGTGACGACTTCGGCCGAGAATGTCGAGAACGTCGTAAGGCCGCCGAGGAAGCCCGTCGTTACCAGCAGCCGGGCCTCCGGCGACAGCAGCGCGTGGCGCGTGAGGACCTCCATCGCCACGCCCATCAGCAGGCCGCCGGCCAGATTGGCCGCGAGGGTGCCGAGAGGAAGCGTCGGGAAGACCGGATTGAGCGCGGCGCCGAGCCACCAGCGCACCCAGGCGCCAGCGGCCGCACCCGCTCCTACGGCGAGAAATCCACTCCAAGGCATGAACGCCTCCGCACCGCGCCCATGTCGGCGCCGATTGAACACACGACGACAGCGGGAGGTCTTGAAGGAAGACGCCCACAGTGTCACCGCGAACCCGGTGCTACGCTGTAGGCATCATCAGCCTTGCGGCGGTTCGGGAACCGGAGTTCCCGCGGGAGGAATGCCATCTCCGTGCGGCCGAGTATAAGGATTCCGGCAGCGGCCCGCAAGGTTCGGTTCGGGGAGTAGCGGGTAGCGCGTCAGCGAACGAACCGGTCGACGTAATCGGCGCCGAGCCCGATGTCGGCGTAATGCTTGCGACACATCTCGATCTTGGTCCAGACGTCCTCGTAGCCGATCGTGCGGCCTTCGTTGTCGAGATAGATCATCGCGCCGCTGATGTTGAAGAACGTGATCATCTCCGGGCAGTCGGCCGGCACGGTCAGCGTATGGACCTCGCCCGGCGGCTCGTAGACGAAGCTCCCTTCGGTGGCGGTCCACTCGTGCTCGAGGTATTTCCAGCGTCCCTTGATCACGTAACCCGTGACCACCATCGGGTGCCGGTGGCGATGAAGGACGCCCGACCGGCGCACGCGCAGCAGATTGCACCAGCCGCCGGCGACGGTGTTGAGCAGCAGCGGACGGAACGAAACGTCTGGAGCTTGCGGCACCCAGACGCGCTCGTCGTCGGGGATCGCGAGAACCGCGATCTCAGGCTTGATGCCGTGTGCGCCTTCCACCCGCGGCCCCGTCACTGCGGACTCCCGGCGTTCCTTACGATTCGATGCGCCGCGCGCGCCGGCGTCCTCGGGGCTGTCGATCGCTCGGCGACGCGCCCTCGGGCCTCGGTTCGCCAGCTCGCCCGCCTCCCTCACTCGCCTGCCTTGAGCGAGGCTCTCAGCGCGGCAATTTCGGCGGCCGCGGTGTTGCCGTGCGGCAGCGGGCGGCGCGCGCGGCGATACCAGTATTTCGCGTTTTCGAGATCGCCTTCGATCAGGTGGACGATCCCGTGCGCCCAGCAGCCGAGCGGCGAGGCGTCCTTCTGCACCAACTCATGGGCGGCCTTCCATTCGCCCGCGTCGAGATGGCGCGCCGCTCTTTCGATCGGCGTTGGCTGATCCACTTTTGGAATCGGTGTCTGACGCACCGTTTTCGTCGTCGGTGTAACGCGCATCGGTTCCTCCTCCTCCATCACGCGACCAGATAACCTCCGTCTACGGGGATCACTGCGCCGGTCACGAATTCCGCCGCGGGCGAGCACAGGAATACGACGGCTCCCGCGACATCGTCCGGTTTCCCCCAGCGTCCGAGCGGCGTGCGCGCGAGAATCGCCGCGCTGCGCTCGTCGTCGTCTTGCAACGCCTGCGTGAGCGAGGTGGCCACCCAGCCCGGCGCGACGGCGTTGACGCGGATTTTATCCTCCGCGTAGGCAATTGCCAGCGATTTCGTGAGCTGTGCGACGCCGCCCTTGCTCGCACTGTACGCCGGCACCCGCCCGCCGCCGAAGAAGGCGAGCATCGACGCGATGTTGACGATGCATCCTCTTGATTTTGCGAGCAGTGGCCTCGCCGTCGCGCACAAGCGCATCGTTCCGTTCAAGTTGATGTCGAGCACTTCGGCGAACACCGCCGGATCGTGCTCGGCATCGCGGCGGATCACGCCGGCGCAATTGACGAGGATGTCCAGGCGCGGCAGGTTGCCGACGAGCGTGCCGATGGCCGCCGCATCGCGGACGTCGAGCGCCACCGCATCGCGGCACCGGAACGCCGGTTGTGTACGCGCGGCGTCGGCTTCGGCCCCGGTCTCGGCGGTCACGGTCACGACGGTGCCGCACGCCGCGAGGGCGTCGGCGATCGCGGCACCGATGCCGCCGGTTCCACCCGAGATCAACGCCACCCGGCCCGTCAGCAAATTCTCGCAGAACGTTGCTCCGTTCATGCCGCCGTCAGCAGGGCGCCACGGACGACTGCAGCATCGCGCGCACGTCGATATCGCGCGGCAGCGGCGCCACCGCGCCGAAGCCCGTGGTCGCGAGCGCCGCCGCAGCGTTCGCGTAACGGGCGGCGTCGAACGGCGAGTCGCCTTCGAGCATCCGCGCCGCGAACGCGCCGTCGAAGCAGTCGCCGGCGCCGGTGGCGTCGATGCAATTAACCCGATGGCCCGCGATGCGTTCGGACGTGCGCCCGTCCGAGACCACGACACCCTCGAGCCCGCACTTCAGCGCCACGACGGGGGCGCCGAGCGCGTGGCACCAGTCGATGATGCCGCCGACGTCAGCGTAGCCGCAAAGCGTCTTTGCTTCGTCGTAGCTCGGCAGGAACCAGTCGCACTGTGCAATCGTCGCCATGATGACGGCGCGCGCACGGGCGAGCGGCCAGAGCTTCCCGCGGTGGTTGGGGTCGTACGAGACGAGCGCGCCCGCGGCTTCCGCCGCCTCGATCGCCGCGAACACCGCGTCGCAGGCCGACGCGCTGATCGCCTGGCTGATGCCCGAAACATGCAGGATGCGTGCGCCCCGAATGACCTCGTGCGGCAGCGTTTCCGGACGCATGCGCGACGCGGCGGAACCCGCGCGCAGATACGAGAATTCGTGTCCCTGCGCGCCGTGGGTGACGAAATAGACGCCGGTGGTGGCTTCGGGATCGCAGGAGACTCCGCGCGTGTCCACGCCTTCGCGCCGCCACAGCTCGAGGAGCATCCGGCCGAACGCGTCATCGCCGACGGCGGTCGCATAACCGACGCGCCCGGCCTCGGGGAGAAGTCGTGCCGCTGCGATCGCCATGTTCGACGTGTCACCGCCGAAACCGCGCAGATAGTGATCGGGCAGGTCCACTCGCGCCTGGTTGAACTCGACCATCGGCTCGCCCAAAGCGACGATGGCCGGAGTGCCGGAAAGCGGGGCCGCCACGGGTGACTTTCGGGTTGGTCGCGGGAGGCGCAGCGGATCGCCGGTGCATCGGCGCGGGTGCGCCAGTGTAACGCGCTCGCGCGGGGTGAGCGCGGGTGTTCGACGTTGGCTGCGGTCAGCGCAGAATCCCGGCGCGCTGCGCAATCCGCCACAGCCCGCGCGCGGCGGCGTCGCGCGGACCCGTCGTGACGTCAATGCCGTCCACCCGCAGCGCGGCGGCGTAGCGATCGCAAAGCGCAGGCGCGCCGACGAGCGTGACCGCGTCCGGCGCAAGACCTTGGCGCATCGCCCATTCGCGCCCGGCGGCGATCTCGCCGCCGATCAGCAGCCCCGAGAGGTAATCGGCGACCTCGTCGCCGGCGATTTCGCCGAATAGCGCAAGCGTTCTGGCCCCGAACAGCTGATGCAGCAACGCGCCGCGCGGCGCGCCGGGTGCGCAAGCGCAACGCACTCCGCGCGCGAAGGCCGCTTCGGATGGCCCCGGCGTCGGGGCCGGGATCATCCGCCCGAGGATGCTGTGCTCCTTCAGCACCGCGAAAATCTCGCCGGTCATGTACGACGCGAACGCGTCGATCCTGCCGCCGCCGGCGATCGCCCATTTGCTGTGGGTGCCGGGCAGCAGGACGAGGGTCGCCGGGGCATCGTCGGCCAGCGCGCCCAGGATTTGCGTCTCCTCGCCGCGCATCACGTCCGGAATGCCCTGCGCGTCGCGGTCGCGAACGCCGGGCACGATGGCGAGGGCGCCGTCCGCGGTGCGCGCGAGCCTGAGCGCCAAGGCGTCGAGCCGCGCCGGGCACTCGACGTACGGCGCCTCGAGCCAGCCCTGCCGGCTGCCGACCATGCCGCACGCGAGCCGGGGCGCGGGATCCTGCACCCAGTCGCCGAGCAATGCGTCGAGCGCCGCGGCAAACGCGCCGTCGCGGACTTGCTGGATGCCGAGCGGTGCGTGACGTTCGTCGTCGACGTTGCCGCCCGCGTCGAGTCGATAAGCCCGTGCGGACGTGGTGCCCCAGTCGATGCCGACCAACGCGGTGCCGCCCGCAGTGCTCAGACCGCCGTCTTTCCCGGCGCCTGCCAGCGCGCCGCGGCTTCGTCGTCGGTTGCCCGCGCCTCGACCCAGCGCGCGCCTCCCGGCGTCTGCTCCTTCTTCCAGAAGGGGGCGCGGGTCTTCAGATAGTCGATGATGAACTCGCAGGCGGCGAACGCCTCCCCGCGATGCGCGCTCGTCACTGCAACCAGCACGATCTGGTCGGTGGGCTTCAATTCGCCGACGCGGTGGATCACGAGCGCGTCGTAGACGTCCCAGCGCGCCTTCGCCTCATCGACGATGGCGGCGAGCGACTTTTCGGTCATCCCCGGATAATGCTCGAGCGTCATCGTCTCGACGCACGCGGCGCCGTTGACGTCGCGCACGGTGCCGATGAATGCCGCGACGGCGCCCACGCGCGGATCGCCGCCGCGCAACGCAGCGAGCTCGCGCGCGATGTCGAAGTCGGCGCTATCGATTCGGACGGTCATCGGCGCCCTGCCTCGCGTCAGCCGCCGGTCACCGGCGGAAACAGCGCGATCTCGTCGCCGGCGCGAATCGCGGTTTCCGGCCGCGCGAGCTCGTGATTGACGGCAATGCGAACCGCACGGCCGGGGGCGAGCTCGGCCGCCCACGCCCCTCCTCGCGCGGCGAGCCGGGCACGGAGCGCCGCGACCGTCGTCACGTCGCGCGAGATCTCGATGCGCTCCTGCGCGATGCCAAAGGCTTCGCGCAAGCGTGCGAGGTACACGAGCGTCAGCGTGGCGGTTACAGTGTCATGCATGGCAGCGGAAGAAAGCAGGGTCAGAGACGATTTTTCCTTCGAGCCGGACCCATGGCTCGCCCGACAGCGAAAAGTCGTCTCTGACCCTACTTTTCAGAACCTGAGCTGCAGCCCGAACGTGACCTGATCGGTCTCGGGCAGACCGGTGCCCAATTCGCCGGCGAAGCGGCCGAAGCGGCTGTACTCGACACGAAGGCCGAGCGATGAATTCATGTCGTAGCGCACGCCGACGCCGTAGTTCATGCCGTCGCGCAAGCCCCGTGCCGTGGAGATCGCGACGGGCACGAGCCCCTGGACCGGCAGAGGCTCCGTTTGCGCATAGCCGAGCCGGCCGTACAGGGCCACCGCCTTGTAGACCGTCCAGCTCGTGATGACGTCGAGATTCCAGCTGCGGGACGGCACGTCGCCCGCAGTCGATCCGAACGTGAGCCCGATGCCGCGTCGCACGGGTCCGTCGGCGAGGGGGCGCAGCGCGTACTTGTCCCGGGCGCTGAACGACGCTTCCACTGCCAGGTCGTTCTGCCAGCGGTAGCCCCCGAAGACAAGCGTACCGGCCGAAGGGGTTTCGTCGAACGTTGCCACGGTATAACGGCTGAGGGTCGAGGCGGCCGCCGGACCGAAGTGGACGCCGATGCCCTCGGCAGTCGCGTCGCGGACGGACACGCCCCCGTAAAAGCCGTTGGCTGGCGTTGCGTCCGTGCCGGCGCTTGCCTGCGCCCGGGTTACGATCCCAAGTGCAAGCAAAATCGAGATAGCCAATGTAAGCTTCTGAATTTCCATTATAATTATATCGACTGCGATCACCCAAACCATAGGCCAGACAACGTGCCCTTCACCCTTCGGCCTGCCGTCGCGCCCGCATGGCACGTTGGGCAGCGGGCGCCAAGGCTAGTTTCAAACTACTCGCTGGGTATGTCCAAGTCAATCCTGATCGACCGCCGGTTGCGCATGGGCGACGACGAACGTTGCGGCCGCGTCATAGTCGTCGAGCGGCAGCACCGGCAGCCGCGCGACCGCCGCTGCCGGGAGGGCATCCGGGCTGTCGGTGGCGATGCCCACGATATGAGGATCTGCAAGGTGCAGGAGCGGCTTTCCCACCGCTGCCCGGAAGACCTCCAGCTTCGGGATCGCGCACGCCTTGAATCCTTCGACCAGCGCGAGATCGCACGGCGAGAGGCGGCCGAGCGCCTCGTCGACGGTCAGCTCCGCGGCGCCGCGAAGCTCGTGAACCAGCGCCCACCGCGCCTCGGAGGTGATCAGCACCTCGGCGCATCCCGCGTGACGGTGGCGATACGAATCCTTGCCCGGCTGGTCGATGTCGAACGTGTGGTGCGCGTGCTTGATCAGCGAAACCCGGAGGCCGCGCGCGGCGAGCCGCGGAATGAGCTGCTCGATCAGCGTGGTCTTGCCGCTGCCGGACCAGCCGGCAAACCCGAAAATGCGCATTGGTATTTCTCCGTTCGGCGGCATTTTACTGGCACGCCTCGCCAAGCCTCGGACCGGACGTCGACAGGGCCGACGGGCAAGGCTAAGCTCATCTTTTGAATTCGTCTCGCAGCACCGCCGCGACCCGCATGGACGCCCCTCGACCGCAGCTGCCCATTCCGGCCGGCGACGCCGACGCGGGCCCCGACGAACTCTCGGCGGCGATCGGGCGCGTGATCGCTCTGGTGCCGGCCCCGCGCACGCACGCGGTCTCCGATGCCGCGCGACAGGCTACGAAGGTCGCGCGCGAGGCGGCGCAAAAGGCCGCGGTGCTGTCGGGCTCGCTGGCGCTGCCGCCGGGACCGCTCGGCATGCTGACGGTGCTGCCCGATCTGTTTCTCATCTGGAAGGTGCAGCGACAGATGGTCGCCGACATTTTCGCGCTGCATGGCCGCTCCGCCGAGCTCACCGCGACGCACCTGCTCTACTGCCTGTTCCGGCATCTGGCGAGCCACGTGTTGCGCGACGTCGTGGTGCGCGCGGGTCAGCGCGCCATGGTCGCGCAACTCTCGGCGGGTGCGCTCGCAAACCTCCTCAGAAGGCTCGGCGTCAGCGTGACCCAACGGATCGCCGGAACCGCGGCGAGCCGCTGGGTTCCGCTCGCAGGCGCGGCGGCCGTCGGCGCCTACGCGTACTGGGACACGCTGCAGGTCGCGAAGACCGCGCGCCGCCTGCTCGAATCGCCACCCCAACCACCCGCTCCCGAAAACGCTACGCACTAGGCTCATGTGCGGCCGCTACGAACTGCACAGTCATCCTGCGACGATCGCCCTCGCATTCGGGCTTGCGCATCCGCCGGAGGTCCGTGCGCGGTACAACATCGCCCCGATGACCGAGGTCCCGATCGTGCGCGTCAACGCCGAAAGCAAGCGCGAGCTCGTCCGAATGCGCTGGGGGCTCGTTCCGCGGTGGGCGAAGGACACGTCGATCGGCAACCGGATGATCAACGCGCGCGGCGAGACGATCGCCGACAAGCCATCGTTCACGATGGGGTATCGCCGCCACCGCTGTCTCCTTCCCGCCGACGGTTTCTACGAATGGGCGGCGATCGCCGGGCAGCCGCGCAAGCAGCCGCTGCACATCGGGATGAAGGATGGCTCGCTCTTCGCGATGGGCGGTCTCTACGAGCGCTGGCTCTCGCCCGAGGGCGACGTTCTCGACACCTGCGCGGTCATCACGACCCCGGCGAACGGCCTGCTCGAGGCGGTGCACGATCGGATGCCGATGATCGTCGCGCCCGAGCATTACGAGCGCTGGCTCGATCCCGCACATGCCGATGTCGCCGAGCTGATCGCGCCCTACCCTTCCGACGCGATGGCGTATTACCCGATCTCACCACGGGTCAACAACGTTCGCCACGACGACGCGCTGCTCATCGAGCGCGCCGAGCCGATGGCCGCCGATAGCCTGCCCGAGCACGAGCCGCCGCGCCCACCGGAGCAGGAATCGCTGTTCTGACGTCCGGGACTCAGGGCGCGCGGGCCACCGCTGGTGCGGCATGGCCCGCGAGCAGCCTGCTCACGGACTTCAGCGACCGAAGATTTGCCCGAGCGCCTTGCCGAGGTCTGCGGGGATTGCCGCCGGGAGAGGAGGTTGCGCGGCGGTCGCCGCAACGGGCGCCGCGGGGGCGCGCGCCTTCCCGAGCGCCACGTCGCACACGTTGGCGCCGTTGTCGGAGGGCTGGTTCAGCATTGCGGCACCGAGCGCCGCGAGGCCGCCGCCTCGCGCCGCGGCGCCCAACTTGGCGATGGCCGCGGCCGACGCCTCGGCGTCGACCTCGACGTGGGGGGAGGCGAGCGGTCCGCGCATGCGAACCAGATCGGCGACTTGCGCGAGGTTGATCGGGATCCCCTGCTTGACGTGTGGCGCGAACGCGAGGTCGACGGTTTCAGTGCGCAAATCGAGCACTCCGCTCGCCGCGACGCCGACCTCCCTGCTCTCCGCCGCCACGGTGTGGTCGATCCGGGCGACTCCGTCGTGCAACGGCAGGCGCACGACCGCGCACACGAGCTCGGTCGTCGGGCTGCGGTCGCGAAACGGATTCACCGTCTGGGCGAGCTGGTTCAGCGGCGACGTCGGATCCAGCTTGACGTTGGCGATCGTCGCCGGACCCACGACGGCCATCACCGTGCCGCTGACGTCACTCGCCCATTGGCGCGGCGTCGTTCCGTGCATCGTCAGATTCACAGCCACGTCCGTCTTGCCGCCCTTGATCTCGCGCGGCGTGCCGGCCGCGGCAAACAGCGCCGCCAAATCGAGGCCCTTCGCATCGAGCGACAAGGCAAGCATCGGGTCCGCCGCGCGCGAAGCATCGACGGTCAGCTTCGCCCGCACCGTGCCCCCGTACATCGACGCCGTCACGTCCGGCGCGTCGAGGCGGCCGTCCTGCACCGTGAAACGCGCGCGGACCTGCTCGAGGTGGCTGCCATTGCGCAATCGCAGCTCGCCGATCGAAACGTCACCGTCGACGTCGACAGAGCGCAGCGCGGCGAACGAGATCGAGGCGTCGCTGAAAATGCGCGCGGGCCGTGCTGCGGTGTCAGCGGCGCGCGGAGCGGCCACTGCGACACCGACCGGCAACGCTAGGTCCGCCAGCGATAACGCCGTCGACGCAAGGGTGAGCGAGAGCTTCGGGCGCGCTCCGCCCGTCGCCACCACGGCCTGACCCTTCGCTTTACTCGATCCCAGGCCTACGTCGACATCGTCGAACTGGACGACCTTCTCGCCCACGCGCATCTTGGTCGCGACGTTCGTCTGCTGCCCGCCGACCTTTCCTTCGACACTGATCGGATACGGCGTGCGCTTCGAAAGAAGCGTCTCGAGCGGACCGAGGTTGCCGGTCAGGGCCACTGGCACATCGTCGATCTTGCCCGTGAATTCGGCGTTGATCGGCGAAGCCGGACTGCGCGCCTGTGCGGAAAAGCGGTCGATCGCGACTCGCGTGAGGGCGTCGGACGCGCCGTCGCGGTACGTGAGCAGCCCGTTGGTGACTTCGACGTTGCCGATGCCGAACGCGGCCAGCGCCGCAGCGGGGCTGCCGGCCGCCGCCGCCCCGGCAGCCGCGCCCGCCGCGGCGCCGAATTGCCAGTTGCCCTTGCCGTGGGCATCCGTCTCGAGCGCGATGACGGGCTCGACGAGATTCAGGCGGACGATTTCGAAGCGCCGCCGCAGCAGCGGCAAGAGCGCGACCTGCGCCTCGACGCGCTTCGCGCTCAGCATCTGGGGCTCCCTCGCCCCGGGCGCATTGCCCAGACGCACGTCCTTCACGACCAGCTTCGGCACCAGACCGAGCTCGAGCTCGATGCCGCCGGAAATCGTCAGGTCGCGCCCGGTCGCGTTCCTTACGCGCGCCTCGATCGGTCCGACGAACTGATTGACGTCGATCGTCCAGACGGCGATCGCGACACCGACGAGTACCACCAGGACGATGCCGCCGGCGATCCCGAGTATCGTCCAGAAGATCCGCATGCCCGAATCTTACCCCGCTGCCGCGGGTCCGGCGAGGCGTCCCGCTACCGCAGGCTCGCGTTGATCGCGGCGAGCGCGGCGCTGCCCGGAACGAGATCGGCGTCGCCGAGCGCATCCAGGGGCGTGGCCACGGTGTCCTGCGCGTCGTGCAGGTCCCGCGCGTCCGGATGCGCGTAGAGGAGTCCCGTGACGATCTCGCCCGCCGCGGCACGCTCCTGCAGGTAGTTCATCGCCGCGATCTTGTCGGTCGGATCGTAGTCCGCGTGCACCTTGCGCAGGCGGATCGTGCCGCCGTCGTGCAGCGCGACCTCCTGCACGCTGCCGGCGCCGTACTCGGCCGTGATTGGAGCGCGCGGGACCATCACGTCGAGGAAATTCACCGCCTCGTTGTGCTCGCGAACGTAGTCGTAGCTCTTGGTCGATCCTGGATGGTTGTTGAAGGCGACGCACGGCGAGACGACGTCGATGAACGCGGCGCCCTTGTGCAGCACCGCCGCCTCGATCAGCGGCACGAGCTGCGCCTTGTCGCCGGAGAAGCTGCGGGCGACGAACGTCGCACCCATTTGCAGCGCGAGCATCACCATGTCGATCGGTTCGTCGTTGTTGACCGCGCCGCGCTTCGCGCGTGAGCCCTTGTCCGCCGTGGCGGAGAACTGGCCCTTCGTGAGACCGTAGACGCCGTTGTTCTCGACGATGTAGACCATGTTGACGCCGCGGCGCAGCACGTGCATGAACTGGCCGATGCCGATCGAGGCCGAGTCGCCGTCTCCGGACACGCCGAGGTAGATCAGGTCGCGGTTCGCGAGGTTGGCGCCGGTCAGCACCGACGGCATGCGTCCGTGCACGCTGTTGAAGCCATGCGAGTTGCCGAGGAAATAGGTCGGCGTCTTCGACGAGCAGCCGATCCCCGACAGCTTCGCCACCCGATGCGGAGCGATGTCCATCTGGAAGAATGCCTGGACGATCGCCGCCGAAATCGAGTCGTGGCCGCAGCCCGCGCACAAGGTCGAGATCGCACCCTCGTAATCGCGGCGCGTGTAGCCCAGGTTGTTCCGCGGCAGGTCCGGATGGTGGAGCTTCGGCTTGGCGAGATAGGTCATTTTCAGGGATCAGGGATCAGGAATCGGGGATCAGTCGCCGGCCTTCTGGTCGCGAACGCCCTGGTCCTGCGCTCGGACGGGAAACGGCGTCACGTTGAAGAGCGCAGCCTTCTCGGCGATTTCACGGGTGACGAAGCGAGCGGTGACCGGCGTGCCGTCGTAGTGCAGCACCGAGATCAGCTTGCCGGGGTCGATCCCGCACTCGTTGACGAGCAGCATCTTCAATTGGGCGTCGCGGTTCTGCTCGACGACGAAGACATGGTCGTGGGCGGCGATGAAATCGGCAACGGCATCGGCGAAGGGGAACGCGCGCACGCGCATCCGGTCGAGGTGGATGCCGTCGGCTTCGAGCGCGGCGAGCGACTCGGCCATCGCCGCGCCGGTCGAGCCGAACCACAGCACGCCGGTTCGCGACGGCACCGCCGCCCTCTCGATCACGGGCGCGGGCACGAGCGCCTTCGCCGTCTCGAACTTGCGCAGCAGGCGCTGCATGTTGTCGACGTACGCCGGGCCTTCCTCGGTGTAGCGGGCGTAGCGGTCCTTGGTCGTGCCGCGGGTGAAGAACGAGCCCTTGGTGGGATGCGTCCCCGGGTACGTGCGATACGGAATTCCGTCACCGTCGACGTCGAGGTAGCGCCCGAATTCGCGGCCGGATTCGAGCTCGTCCCGGCCCACCACCTTGCCACGGTCGAGCTTCCTCGCATCGTCCCACGCGAGCGGCGCGGTCAGCCATTCCTGCATTCCGATATCGAGGTCCGACAGCACGAAGATCGGCGTCTGCAGCCGGTCGGCAAGGTCGAGCGCGGTCGCGGCCATCGCGAAGCACTCGGTCGGATCCTCGGGGAACAGCAGCACGTGCTTGGTGTCGCCGTGCGAGGCGTACGCGCAGAGCAGGATGTCCGCCTGCTGCGTGCGCGTCGGCATGCCGGTGGAGGGGCTGCCGCGCTGGATATCGAACAGCACCGCGGGAATCTCGGCGAAATAGGCGAGCCCGATGAACTCCTGCATCAGCGAAATTCCGGGACCCGAGGTCGCCGTAAACGCCCGCGCGCCATTCCACGCGGCGCCGATGACGATGCCGATCGACGCGAGCTCGTCCTCGGCCTGGACGATCGCGTATTTGTGCTTGCCGGTTGCGCGGTCGACGCGCAACTTGCGGCAATGTTTCTGGAATGCTTCGGCGAGCGACGACGACGGCGTGATCGGGTACCACGCGCAGACTGTCGCGCCGCCGTAGACGCAGCCGAGCGCCGCGGCGTTGTTGCCGTCGATGAAGATCCGATCGCCGACCGCATCGGCGCGCTTGACGCGGATCGGCAGCGGACACTCGAACTGGTTCAGCGCATAGTCGTGACCGAGGCGCAGCGCCTTGCGGTTCGGCTCGAGGAGCGTCTCCTTGCCGCGATATTGCTCGGAGAAGAGCTTCTCGACCTCCGCGGCATCGATGCCGAGCAGCGCGGTGAGCGCACCCAGGTAGATGATGTTCTTGAACAGTTGCCGCTGGCGCGCGTCGCTGTATTCGGCATTGCAGATGGCGGTGAGCGGCAAGCCGAGCACCGTCACGCCTTCGCGGAATTTCGACGGCGGCATCGGGCGTGTCGAGTCGTAGAACAGGTAGCCGCCGGGCTCGATCTCGGCGACGTCCTTGTCCCAGGTCTGCGGATTCATCGCGACCATCAGATCGACGCCGCCGCGGCGGCCGCGCCAGCCCGTTTCGGTCACTCGAACCTCGTACCACGTCGGCAGGCCCTGGATGTTCGACGGAAAGATGTTGCGCGCCGAAACGGGGACGCCCATGCGCAGGATCGCCTTGGCGAACAGCCCGTTCGCCGACGCCGATCCCGAACCGTTGACGTTCGCGAACTTGACGACGAAATCGTTGACGCGCGCGATCGGCGCTTTCGCGGGCTTGGCCATCGCTAGGCTCCGTTCACTCGGCCGCCTGCGGATTCAGATCCGCCGCCGCCTTGCGCCGGTACTCCGCGGGATTGGAGTGCGCGCGGCAGCGATCGTCGGCGCGGGCCATGTCGATGAGGAACTTCTGCATGTCCCACGCGCCGGTCGGGCACCGTTCGGCGCACAGGCCGCAATGCAGGCACATGTCCTCGTCCTTCACCATCACCCGGCCGGTCTTGAGCGCGCCCGACACGTACAGGTCCTGGGCCCGGTCGTCGGCGGGCACCCGCAGCCGCGGCCGCAATTCGTCCTCGTCGCCGTTGGCCGTGAAGTTGATGCAGTCCATCGGGCAGATGTCGACGCAGGCGTCGCACTCGATGCACAGCCGGTCGGTGAACACCGTCTGCACGTCGCAATTGAGGCAGCGCTGCGCCTCGGCGAAGGCCAGCTTCGGGTCGAAGCCCAGCTCGACCTCGATCTTGATGTTCTTCAACGCGAGCTTCGTCTCCTTCAACGGCACGCGGAAGCGGTGCGCCGGCACGATCGCGTTGTCGTAGCTCCACTCGTGGATGCCCATCTTCTGCGAGATCAGGCTGGTGTGCGGCGGCGGCCGCTTGGCGACCCCCTCGCCGCGACAGAGGAGGTCGATCGAAATCGCGGCCTCGTGCCCGTGGGCGACCGCCCAGATGATGTTCTTCGGTCCGAGCGCCGCATCGCCGCCGAAGAACACACCCGCGCGCGTCGAAGCCATCGTCGTCTTGTCGACGACCGGCATTCCCCACTCGTCGAAGTCGATCCCGAGATCGCGCTCGATCCAGGGGAACGCGTTCTCCTGCCCGATCGCGACCAGCACGTCGTCGCAGGGGAAGTGGACATCGGGCTCGGCGGTCGGCACGAGCTGGCGCCGGCCTTTCGCATCCTTCCGCGCGGCGACCTTCTCGAACATGACCCCGGTCAACCGTCCGCCGTCATGCGTGATCGCCTTGGGCACGAGGTAGTTGTGGATCGGGATGCCCTCGTGCATCGCGTCTTCCTTCTCCCAGGGCGACGCCTTCATCTCGTCGAAGCCCGAACGCACGACGACCTGCACGTCCTCGCCGCCCAGGCGCCGAGCGCTCCGGCAGCAGTCCATCGCCGTATTGCCGCCGCCCAGCACGACCACACGCTTGCCGATCTTCGTCACGTGGCCGAACGACACGTTGGCGAGCCAGTCGATGCCGATGTGGACGTGCGCGGCTGCATCGGCTCGCCCGGGCACCTCGATGTCGCGGCCGCGCGGCGCGCCGCAGCCGATGAAAACCGCGTCGTACCGTTCGGCGAGCAGTGCCTCGAGGCTGTCGATTCGCCTCCCGGGGCGAAAGTCGACGCCGAGATCGAGGATGTAGCCCACTTCCTCGTCGATCACCGATTCGGGCAGCCGGAAACGCGGGATCTGGCTGCGGATCATGCCGCCGGCGCGAGTGTCGCCGTCGAACACGATGCATTCGTAGCCGAGCGGCGCCAGGTCGCGGGCAACGGTCAGCGACGCGGGCCCCGCGCCCACGAGGGCGATCCGCTTGCCGTTTTTCGCCGGCGCAGGTTGCGGCAGCCGGTCGCGGATGTCGTCCTTGTAGTCGGCGGCCACGCGCTTCAGCCGGCAGATCGCGACGGGCTCGGGCTTTCCCTTCCTGTCGCCGCCCTCCTCGACCCGGCCGCGCCGGCAGGCCGGCTCGCAGGGGCGGTCGCACGTGCGCCCGAGGATCCCCGGGAAGACATTGGACTCCCAGTTGACCATGTACGCGTCGCCGTAGCGGCCCGCGGCGATCAGCCGGATGTATTCGGGAACGGGGGTATGAGCCGGGCAGGCCCACTGGCAATCGACGACCTTGTGGAAATAGTCGGGATTCGCGATATCGGTGGGCTTCAACAAGACGCTCCTGTGGCGGCCATCGGTCCTGGTTGTCCTTGGACGCAAACCTGGAAGCAGGATTCACGCCTGTTTCAAATTCGGACCAACATGCGCTGCGGCGAATGCTACGCCTCACCGTCTGACAGGGAAAGGCGTACTGGCAGCATGGGTTAGCGGTCGGCTGGGGCGAGGCTGCGGTGAGGGAGATCCCGCCCGATTTCGCGGGCTTTATCTCCGTCTCCGCCCAAGCGTCGCATGCGCCTTTTGCTGCTTTCACCAGCACTGTTAGAGTGCTTGGCCAGAGCCGATAAGCGAAGCCACTCCCGTCGCGAAGGGGCTGCAGCTTGAAATGGACCACAAGAGAAACGGTCGCACAGCCAAGAAAGGAAAGATAGTGACAGCTTCATTGCTGCGGGAAGTTACCGCCGACGAACGCGCGCGCGTCGGATGCCGCGATTGCCGCCGTGACTTCCGAGGCACGCGAGCTGGTGCGCAAGACCGGCGGCAATGCGCTGCTGCCGCGGCTGCGCGAGGCGGAGGTGCGAATGGCCGGCCGCAAACGATCCGGCACGCCTGTGCGCCGGGCTGCGCGAAGCCGAAGAAATGTACTGCACTATGGGCATGCCCGATCCCGCCGAGCGACTAACGACGGAGATCGTGGCGTCAGGCTGCCGGGCTCACGCAAACGCGATTCCACCCTTTCGCGCCGCTTCGACGAGCGGACCGTCCTTTGCCGCCAACGGGAGTTCGAGCCGCATCGCCAGCTCGAAATAGGCGGCATCGTACGCGGATAGCGCGTAGCGCCGACACATCGAGGCAATGGTTCTGGCTGTCGGCGGCGTTCTGTCGATCACCAGATCGAGCGCCTCGAACTCGGTGAGAATGTCGCCGATCGCGGCGGGCCTTATCTTGCGACGATGTGCAAGTTTAACCAGTGCGCTAGCAAGCTCGATTTGCAGAAGCGGTGGTGCATGCAGGACTTCCCGTCCCGCGCGAGCGAGCACCTTTCGGGTTTGTGCCGTCGCCTGGCCGATGACGAACCAGGCGACGACCATTGAAGCATCGACGACCAGCGCCATTATCGGCGACCTTCCTCGATCAGCTTGCGAACGTCGACCTCGCGAATATCGAGCTTTCTAGCAAGCGCCCGAATGCGCGTCACCGCGGCGGCGCGCGATCGCCTTCGCCGGGGTTTCTCCGGGACCAGTCGCGCCACCGGCTCGCCGTGCCGAGTCAACACCACTTCTTCGCCGGACTGAACACGCTCGATGAGCTCCGACAGCTTTGCCCGTGCGTCATAGATGCCGATCCGTTCCATCGTCGCCTCTGTCTAGACAGAAGCGTCATTCTAGCTTCTCCCCAGTAGCGTGTCATGCGCCTTCGAGCCAGCAGAGGTTGCTCGTAGCCAAGGTGGGTCGAAACCCATCGTAGCCGGGGATGGGCGAGCCGGAATGGGGGCGAACGCGTTACGACACCGAGGGGCGTGTGTCGAGGGCCTCTGTAACCCGCAACGAACGACGATCGGTCATACTGATAGCTTCCCCATAGGCTTGAGGCCCTTGTCCATCGATCTTCGCGAAGCGGCGGCCCGTGTGGCGTTCGTGCTGCTTTCGGCGGTGCTCGCCGGACGCGCGGGCGCTGCCGTGCCCGCGCCCGGCGTGCTGATCCTCCACAGCAACCAGCGGCCCACGCCGGCGCAGGTCGTGATCGACGACACGCTGCGGGAGGTCGTACCCGAAGCCCTCGGGCGGCCGGTCCGGATCTTTTCCGAATATCTCGACGACGAATGGGCGGCCTTCGAAACGTACGAGGCGGTGGCAGCCGATCTGCTCCGGAACAAATACGGCAGGCGCAATATTCGCGTCATTGTCGCGGACGGGATTCCCGCGCTTCAGTTCGCGGCCAGGTACCGCGATCAGATAGCTCCGGACTTGCCGATCGTTCACATTGCGGTGGCGCGGGACAGGCTGGAACGGCTGGCGCTGGCCAGGGACATCGTCGGCAATACCGAGAACCACGATCCGACGCCGACGCTGCAGCTCGCCCTCAAGCTGCATCCGAACGCCGCTCGCCTCGTCGTCATCCGCGGAGCCTCCGAACGGGATCGCCTCTGGGACGCTCGGGTGCGCGCCGCGCTCGAACGCATTGGAGATGGTTTCGAGGTTGAATATCTTTCCGGTCTTCCAACCGCGGAAGTGCTGCGCCGCGTGCACTCGCTGGCGTCCGGCACGGTGGTGTTTACCCCCGGCTACTTCGTCGATGGGGCAGGCGAGGTGAGCACGCCGCGCCAATCGGTCGAACGCATCGCCCGGGCGTCTTCCGTCCCGGTCTACGGCACGTTCGATACGCTCGTGGGTAGCGGCATCGTCGGCGGCTACATGACGCGATACGAGGACCAGGCGAAGGAAGCGGGTGCGCTCGTGGTGCGACTCTTGAACGGCGCTGCCGCGGCGGAGATCGCGCCAGCCTCCGTTGCCCGAATACCGATGGTCGACTGGCGCCAGGTCCGCCGCTGGCGCGTCGACGAGCGGCTGCTGCCCGCCGACACCGTGGTGATGTTCCGGGAGCCGACGGTGTGGGAAACCTATTGGCCGGAGATTTCTGCCACCATCGCCATCCTGTTGTTTCAGGCGGGACTCCTTACCGCGCTCCTCGTCGAGCGCAGGTCGCGTCACAGGACCGCGGTCGCGCTCGAGCAAAGCCAGGAGCGCATGAATCTGGCGGCGCGCGCGGCGCGCCTCTCCCTGTGGGCCTGGGACGTGGCCCGCGACCGGATCTGGGCAACCACCTATCCGCGCGGACGAGCCGGCCCGCCGGATGCACAACCGGTCGCCTTCGAAGACGTCCTCGAGACTGCGCATCCGGCGGACCGGGAGGAACTTAACCGAGCCGTTGAAAAGGCGCTCGCGACAGGCGAAGAGCTCGATGTCGAGTATCGCCTGGCAAGCCCCGATGGCGACGTGCGCTGGATTGCGGCGCGCGGACGGGCGGAGAAGGGAAACGGCCAGCGACTGCTCGGCGTCGCTCTCGACATCACGGAGCACAGGCTGGCCGAACTGCGAGCCGTGGAAGACCGCGCCGCCCTGCGGCACATGACCCGCGTATCGATGCTGGGGCAGCTTTCCGCCTCGATCGCGCACCAGCTGAACCAACCGCTTGCCGCGATCCTCGGGAATGCCGAAGCGGCCCGAAAAATGCTGGGCCGCGAGCGGGTCGATCTCGTCGAGCTGCGGGAGATCTGCGACGACATCGTGACCGAGGACAACCGGGCGGCGGAGGTCATTCGCCGCCTCGGGGCGCTCTACAAGCGCGGCGACATGAAAATGGAGCCGCTCGAACTCAATGAACTGATCGGCGAGACACTCGAACTCCTGCGCGCCGAGCTCTTGACCCGGCATGTCGTCCCGCGAACCGACCTGGCGCCGGCGCTGCCGATGATCGACGGCGGGCGGGTGCAGTTGCAACAGGTGCTGCTCAACCTGATCCTCAATGCCGCTGACGCGATGACCGCGGCCGACGTCGAGGCCAGAACCGTCACGATCCGCAGCGAATCGACCGGCGCCGATGTGCAACTGTCCGTCGCCGACAATGGACCGGGCATCGCCCAAAATGACCTGAAACACGTGTTCGACGCCTTCTGGAGCACCAAGCCTGGAGGCATGGGCATCGGGCTCGCAATCTGCCAGTCAATCGTCGCTGCGCACCATGGTCGCATCACGGCAGCCAACAACAGCGAAGGCGGAGCGACGTTTTGCGTCACCTTGCCAGTGAGACATCCGACGTGAAAGAGACCGTCGTCAAGCCCACGATCTTCCTCGTCGACGATGACCCGAGCGTGCTGAAGGCGCTCTCGCGCGTGCTGCGAGAAGAGGGCTGGACCGTCGAGACGTTCGAGTCCGCGGAAGCGTTCCTCGCGCAGCGGGATCAGAAAGCGCAGGGTTGCCTCGTGCTCGACGTAACCATGCCGGGACTCGACGGGCTCGAATTGCAACGCCGGCTCGCCGCGGTCGACGCGTCGCTGCCGATCGTCTTCGTCACGGGGCACGGCGACATTCCGATGTCGGTGCGGGCGATCAAGGCGGGCGCGACGGATTTCCTGACCAAGCCGGTTCAGGCCCAGGTGCTGGTCGCCGCCGTGCATGCCGCGATCGATCACGACGCCTCGGTGCGTCAGGCACTTGCCGAGACCGCGGAGCTGCGCCAACGACTGGCGAGCCTCACTCCACGCGAGCGCGAAGTGCTGGCGGCACTGACGGCGGGCCGGCTCAACAAGCAGATCGCTGCCGACCTGGGCGTGGTCGAGCAGACGATCAAGTTCCACCGCGCCCACATCATGGAGCGGATGCAGGCGAAGACCATCGCCGAGCTGATGCACATCGCCGGGCGGCTCGGGATCGAGCCCGCAACGGCGCCAGCCACGCCTGCCGCCTCTTCCGCTGATTCCACGCAGAACTCCGGCAAGCCGGGTCTGGCCCTGGGGCACTAACCCAAAGATTAGTTACGGTCCGAGCCGCGACGCCGTAACGTTCGTCGCGTGACCAGTAACGGTCAATTTATCGCCGTGGTCGATGACGAGGCGTCGGTTCGCACCGCGCTCCGACGGTTGCTGCGTCTCGCCGACTACGAAGTCACCGCCTTTGCATCAGGCGAGGACTTTCTCGCGTCCCTCGCGACGCACGCTCCCGACTGCGCGATTCTCGACATTCACATGCCGGGGCTCTCCGGCTTCGACGTTCAGGCGCGGCTGTGCGCTGCGCGCAGCGACGTTGCGGTTGTGTTCATCACCGCCAGCGACGACGTCACGCTCGACCAGAAGGTGCTCGCGGCCGGGGGAGCGACGCTCCTCCGCAAGCCGTTCTCCAACGATGCACTGCTCGTGGCCGTGGGCGCGGCGCTTCGGAACAAGGCGTGCGATGCGTCATGAACGTCACATTGCGGTCCATACACTCGTGTTGGACTGAACCAAAGGTTAGTAGCCTACATTGGCCGTCCGGCGGTAAAAGATGTTCCGTGCCTCGGGCGGACCGAACTGTTGCGGATGCATGACCATGGCGCGTGAGCAAGATTTCGATTCCGTTACAACGATTGGGAGTCATCGCATGAGCATTCGAAAGCTTTTCGCCGAGTTCATCGCTGCACTGATGCTCGCATTCCTGACAGCGTTGCCTGCCCATGCGCAACAGAAGCCCAACATCCTGTTCATCATGGGCGACGACATCGGCTGGATGCAGCCCAGCATCTACCATCGCGGCCTGATGGTCGGCGAGACGCCCAACATCGACCGCATCGGGCGCGAAGGCGCGATGTTCACGGACTACTACGCCGAGCAGAGTTGCACGGCGGGACGCACCGCGTTCTTCACCGGTATGCAGCCGCTGCGCGCCGGCATGCTCCTGCCCGAGATTCCCGGGAGCCCGTCCTACTTGCAGCCTGGCACGCCGGCGCTGGCCAAGTTCCTGCACGACCTCGGCTATACCACCGGAGAGTTCGGCAAGAACCATCTCGGAGATCACACGGTCGCCCTGCCGACCGCGCACGGCTTTCAGGAATACTGGGGCTATCTGTATCACCTCGACGCGATGCAAGGGGTGAGCTTCCCCGATATCAACAAGACGCCGACTGAGCAGGGTGTTGCACCGCCCTGCAAGAACACGCCGATCCCGGGCGTCCCCGAAGTCCCCGGCGCCGTGGATCCCAAGACGACGATCTGCCTGACCCCGCCGCGCAACGTGCTCTGGTGCAAGTCCTCCGATGGCACGGAGAAGAACCAGACCTGCCAGGATCAGGGCCCATTGACGCTCGATCGCTCGAAGACCGTGGACGAGGAGATCTCCTCCCACGTCGTCGACTTCCTCGATCGCAACGATCCCAAGAAGACCGGCAAGCCCTTCTTCGTCTGGTACAACCCGGCGCGCATGCACATCACGACGGTGCTGTCGGACAAGTACCTGGCCATGGTCGGCACACGCGGCGGCAAGGACTGGGGCGTCAACGAAGCCGGCATGAAGCAGATGGACGACAACATCGGCTACGTGCTGAAGAAGCTCGAGGACATGGGCCAGCTCGACAACACCATCGTCGTCTTCACCACCGACAACGGCGCCGAGACGATCACCTACCCCGACGGCGGCGTCACCCCCTTCGCGGGAGGCAAGCTCACCACCTGGGAAGGCGGCATGCGCGCTCCATGCGTCGTTCGCTGGAAGGGCGTCATCAAGCCGGGGACGATTTTCAACGAAATCTTCGCATCGCTCGACTGGATGCCCACGTTCGTCGAGGTCGCCGGCGGGCCCAAGGGCGACGGACTGAAGAAACAGATCGAGGCAGGAAAGTACCCCGGCATCGTCAAGACCACGCTCGACGGTGTCAACGAAATCGACTACCTGACGGGCAAATCCGAAAAGTCCGCGCGCGATTTCTTCTTCTACTATTCCGGCAAGGATCCTTCGGCGGTCCGCTACAAGAACTGGAAGATGTACTTTGCGATGGTGTCCCAGAGCGCGGAGGGCTTTACCGCCGGCGTACTGCCGTATCACTGGACGCAGGTCGTCAACATCAAACGCGATCCCTTCGAGACGTCCATCGGGGCCCACACGAAGACGCTCTTCGCCATGGGCGGCGCGCTCGCGGGACCGGTGACCGCCTACGTCTACGACTGGAACATGCTGCCGCTCGGCCAACAGCTGTGGCTGAAGGAGCTCGAGACCTACGTCAAATACCCGCCGCTGCAGAACCCGGCGAGCTACAACTTGGAGCAGGTTATGCAGCAGGTCCGGGAGATGCATACGGCCAGTCACGCGGGTGAGTAGCCGCCGAAAGCAAGCGTGATTGATCTTTGAGCGGGGCGGCGCGAAGGGGTCGCCCGCATTTCGGCAGGAGATTGTGATGAAACGTCGCGCGCTTTCGATGGTTGCGGGCGCCCTGGTTCTCGCTGCCTCGCTCATCCTTACGGCGCACGCCTCGGCGCAGAGCGATCCGCTTTCCGTCGTGGAACGACGGCCCCGCCAAGAAGGCGATCATCGAGTTCGTCCAGGCGACGACGACGCAGGGCGGCGCCGACTTCGTGCCGCCGGCCGAACGCGTTGCGACGTTCGACCAGGACGGCACGTTGTGGGTCGAGCACCCGATGTACTCGCAGGTGATGTATTGCCTCGAGCGCGTCCCGGTGCTGGTCAAGGCGAAACCGGAACTCGCGAAGGTCGAACCGTTCAAGACGGTGATGTCGGGTAACCGCGAGGCGATCGCGAAACTACCGAAGCAGGAGCTGATCAAGATCCTTGCCGCGACACTGACCGGCATGTCGGTCGAGACGTTCGAAGCCGACGCGAAGAAGTGGCTCGCCAAGGCCAGGGATCCACGCTGGAAGCGACCGTACACCGAGCTCACCTATCTGCCGATGCAGGAAGTGCTCAAGTATCTCCGCGACAACGGCTACAAGACCTATATCGTCACCGGCGGCGGTCAGGACTTCGTGCGCGCGTATTCGGAAGATACCTACGGCATTCCGCCCGAGCAGGTCGTTGGCACTGCGGGCGGGACGAAGTACGGCTACGGCAAGGACGGCAAGCCGTTCCTGACCAAGGAACCGAAGCTGCTGCTCAACGACAACAACGCCGGCAAGCCCGAAGGCATTCACCTGATGATCGGCCGCAGGCCGTATGCGGCCTTCGGCAATTCCGCCGGCGACCGGCAGATGTTGGAGTACACCGGAGCGGGCGACGGCGCGCGGCTGATGATGCTTGTGCTGCACGACGACGAGAAGCGGGAATACGCCTACGGCCCGGCGCAGGGACTGCGCGACACCAAGGTCGGCGCCTTCCCGCAGACTTTGTACGATGAAGCGAAGAAGGAAGGGCTGGACCGTGATCAGCATGAAGAACGATTGGAAACGGATTTTCACGTTCGAGTGATGGAAACGTGCCGACTGCGACGCGAGGAGCGCTCGTGGAGAAATGAAATGAAGGTGAGCTGGGTACCCGCCGCGATTTCAGTTTTTGGTGGCGGGTTCTCCGCATTTGACTCGGAAACAACGCGTTGAAGATTGACATCCGGATTGCGCATTCCGGCGCCGTCCTCCAAGAGAGCTGACAATGATCGGTAGTTCCTTGTGTGCCATCCATGTGACGCGCCTGTCGGCGCTGGGCCTTGCCGCCTTCCTCTCAGCTTGTGCGGCGCCGGGCGGCGGGGGATCGAGCGGGAGCGCCGGAATCGTCGCCTCTGAAACGACAGCGTCGAACGTCACGCACGTGGGCTTCCTAACCGACTACGCGAGGCTGAGGCCCGCGCCCGCAGGCGGCGGAATGCTGTGCTGGCGCGACGCCAACGTCCCCTGGAAAAGCTACGACAAGGTCCTCTTCGAGCGCATCCAGGTCTACATCGCGCCTGGATCGCAGAAGCCGGTCGATCCCACCGACCTCAAGATGCTGATCGATTACTTCCACGGGGCGCTCGTCAAGGCGATCAAACCCGAAGCGCAGGTCGTCAGTGCCGCCGCACCGGGCGTCCTCCGCGTGCAGATCGCGCTCACCAGCCTCGTTGCGACCAATACGGTGGACAGTCTCGTCGGAACCGCGGTCCCCTATGGCTTCGTGGCGGAGATCGGCTCGGGCGCGGCGACCGGCCGGCCGGCGGGCTCGACGCCGTATCTCGGCCAGACCGGCATGGAAGTCAAGTTCCGCGATGGGGCGTCCGGCAAGGTCATAGCCGAGTGCGCCGACACCGAGATCGGGCGCAAGTACGCCGCCGATCTCAACGCAGGCGCAACGGGTGCGGCGGAAGCCTGGGTGAACGGGTACATGGAGTCATTCAAGCAGTGGAGCTACGCCAAGGACGCCTTCGACAAATGGGCAGCGGTGTTCGCGCAGCGATTCGCCGCACTGCGCGGCGCGTAGCAGTCGACCCTCGACGAGGAGGTACGACCATGGGGCGCCGGCAAGCGCATCTTCACATTCGAGCAGTAGCACGGGAACAACGGAGAACCGCCATGACGAAGCTACTCGGCAAAATCGCTCTTCTTCTGGTCGCCATCGGCGCGTGTGCCCCGACGCTCGCGCAATCGACGAAGCCGAACATCCTGGTCATCTGGGGCGACGACATCGGCCGCGACAACATCAGCGCATACAGCCTGGGCATCATGGGTTACAAGACGCCGAACATCGACCGCATCGCGAGGGAAGGCGCATTGTTCACCGACTCCTACGCGCAACAGAGTTGCACCGCCGGCCGCGCGTCGTTCATTCTGGGAGAACATCCCTTCCGCACCGGTTTGCTCACCATCGGGATGCCGGGTTCGCCGCAAGGCATTCCCGATTGGGCGCCGACCATCGCCGATCTGCTGAAGGCGCAGGGTTACGCCACCGGCCAGTTCGGCAAGAACCACTTGGGCGACCGCGACTCGCACCTTCCGACGGTTCACGGATTCGATGAGTTTCTCGGCAACCTCTATCACCTGAACGCCGAGGAGGAGCCCGAGACGTATTACTACCCGAAGGATCCGGAATTCAGGAAGAAGTACGGCCCGCGCGGTGTTCTCCATACCTGGTCGGACGGCAAGGGCGGGCAGAAGATCGAGGACACCGGTCCGCTGACCCGCGCGCGCATGCCGACGGTGGATCTCGAGATCTACGATGCCGCGAACAAGTTCATCGACGGCGCTCTGAAAGAGAAGAAGCCGTTCTTCGTCTGGTTCAACACGACGCGCATGCACGTCTGGACTCATCTCAAGCCTTCGGCCCAGGGACGGACCGGCATCGGTCTCTACCCCGACGGCATGGTGGAGCACGACGACATGGTGGGCGGCTTGCTCAAACGACTCGACGATCTCGGCATTGCCGCCAACACCATCGTGGTGTACGGGACCGATAACGGCGCCGAAACAGGGACCTGGCCGGACGGCGGAACCATGCCTTTCCATGGCGAGAAGGGAACGACCTGGGAAGGCGGACTCCGCGTGCCGATGCTCGTGCGCTGGCCGGGCGTAATCAAGCCGGGCACGATCGTCAACGAGATTTTTTCGCAGGAAGACTGGTTGCCGACGCTGCTGGCGGCCGCGGGCGAGCCGAATATCGTCGCGAAGTTGAAGACGGGCTACCAGGCCAACGGCAAGACCTGGAAGGTCCACCTCGACGGCTACAACTTCCTGCCGTACTTCAAGGGTGAGGTCAAGAAGGGCCCGCGCGAGGAGATCTTCTACTTCGGCCAGGGCGGCGAACTGAATGCGGTTCGCTGGAAGGACTGGAAGGTTAGCTTCGCGGTGCAGAATGGCAACATCGCGACGGCCGTTCGGGATGTGCCCGGCTGGCCGGAAATCGTCAACCTGCGGGCCGATCCGTATGAAAAGGCGCCGCACGAGTCAGGGCTGTATCTGCGCTGGTACGCGGACAACATCTGGCTCTTCGTGCCGGTGCAGGAAAAGCTCAAGGCGTTTCTCACGACGCTGCCGGAGTACCCGTTCCAGCAGGGCAGCAGCCTCAACGCTGCCGGCATCAACTACAACACGCTGCAGGCGATGCAGGCGATGAAACGCTTGAGGGAACTGGAGAGCCTGTCGCCGCCCCAAAACTGAGATTGGAGCTCGACTCCGATCGAATTCACGAGGTATTCATGCGAAGTCTTTCGATGCCGCTCGCACTGGCCGCTGTGTTCACCGCGACGACGCTGCTGGCCACCGCGCGCGCGTACGCAGAGCTGAGCGCCGAGGAGCTCGCCAAGCTTGCGCAGAACCCCGTCGGCAACCTGATCAGCCTGCCGTTCCAGAACAATACGAATCTCAACTTCGGGCCGGAGAAGGGGACGCAGAACGTTCTCAACATCCAGCCGGTGATTCCGATCTCGGTCGACAAGGACTGGAACATCATCACGCGCACGATCGTGCCGGTGATCTCGATGCCTTCGCTCGGTCCAGACATCGGCAGCACCAACGGCATCGGCGACACGGTGTTCACCGCATTCCTGTCACCGGCCAATCCTGGTGAGTGGATTTGGGGTGCGGGACCCGTGGTCCAACTGCCCACGAACAGCACCGCGGAGCTGGGTAACAAGAACTGGGGCCTCGGTCCGTCGGCCGTACTGTTGCACATCAAGCATGGCGACCCTTGGGTCTACGGCGCGCTGGTCAACAACATCTGGTCGCTGACCAGCGACAAGCAGGGCGGGTCATATAACAACGGCCTGATCCAGCCGTTCGTCAACTACAACTTCGAAGGTGGCTTCTACGTCACGTCCGCCCCGATCCTGACCGTCGACTGGAAGGCCGACAGCGGCCAGCAATGGACGGTCCCGTTGGGGGGTGGCGTGGGCAAGATCTTCCACTTGGGCAAACTACCGGTGAATACGCAACTGTCCGCCTACTACAACGTGGTGCGCCCGGACTTCGGCCCCAACTGGCAGATCCGCGCGCAAGTCCAGCTCATGTTTCCCAAATGACATTCGGAGAGTGCCGATGAATGCTCGCAGTTCGAATGCGAGGCTGGCTGGAGACCGTCGTTCGGACCGCCACTTTGCCTCGACGCGAGCGCGACTGAAGCGCCGACTCGTTGACGTCCAGGATTCGTTTTAACCATTCGAGGAGATCACGATGCGCGAACCTTCTGGTACTGGCTGGACAATCGCCGCGCTGATGGTTTCGATCGCCGGCGCCTGCACGCTTGGATTGTTGCCGGCCAAGCCCGCATCGGCGCAGACAACCGGCAGCGACGGCGTCATCTATCTGGATCAGGCGTGGTCGCAGGCCGAACGCGAGTGGTACTACCAGTTCTCGCAGGGGTCTACGATCCTCTCGTACGACATCTTCCTCAACCTGGAAGTCGCTGGTGGGCAGGAGCTCTTCCGCTCGGACGCGAACAGCGAGCGCTACGGCCTCATCCCGCAACCGGCGAATTCTTCCACCAACCCGGATGGCCTGCCGGTCGGGCTGGCGAAGACAGTCATCAGTGTGCCGCGATTCAAGGGAGACGGGCCGGGTGTGTACGTGGGCCCGAACTGCGCGGCGTGCCACAACGCCCAGCTCAACTACAAGGGGAAGCGAATCCGCATCGATGGCGGCGTCGCCAATACGTTCGACTTCATGGCGTATTTTCAAGCGCTCGACGACGCGTTGCAGGCCACCCTGAAAGACCCGGCGAAATTCGATCGCCTGACGGCGAAGCTGCAAGCGACAAGTGCGGACGGGAAGGCGCGGCTGCGCAAGCGATTTGAAAGCGACGCGGCCGTGGTCCACGCGTTCCGTACCCGCACCGTCGCGCCGAACCCGTGGGGACCGGCACGGATGGACGCCATCGCCTTGATCATCAACCGCTTGACATCGGTGATGCCGAACATTCCGGAAAACTGGACCACGCCGCAGGCGCCGACCAAGCCACCCTTCCTGTGGAATGCGCCGCAGGGGTTGTGGACGCAATGGCGGGCCGTGCAGCAGGATCCGATCGAGCGCAACCTGGTCGAGACCATGGGCGTGTTCATGGTCATGGACCTGCATTCGAAGACCCGTGCCGAAGGCCTGTTCGAGTCGAACGCGGAGATCGGCAATCTGCGGATCGTCGAAAACCTGTTGAACCGCCTCGCCCCGCCGAGTTGGCCGGAAGAGGTGCTCGGCAAGATCGACCGCGACAAGGCCAAGGCCGGCCAGGCGCTGTTCATGACCCATTGCGCGAGCTGTCACAACATCTGGCCGTACCGCTGGACCGAGCCCAACAAATACGGCAAGCAATGGGTTCTCGTCGGGTTGACGCCGCAAAGCTACGTCGGGACCGATCCCGAGCAGTTCAGGGAAGTGCGGCCGCTCGCACTCACCAACCAGCTCGGCCCCAACCTGCCAGGGCCGCTCAAGGACAAGGACCTCGTTCCGACGGGCGAGCTCTACTACACGCTGGTCAAGGAGATCCTCGGCACGGCGCTTGCCAAGGTCAAGTTGTCGGAGGCGCAGACGCTCGACCTGCACGGCTACCGCGAATTCCCGTTGGCACGGCCGCCGGAGGAAGTCTACAAGGCCGCGCCGCGCGAAGGGGTCTGGGCGACGCCGCCGTTCATGCACAACGGCTCGGTGCCCAATCTCTACGAAATGCTGCTCCCTGCGAGCCAGCGGACGAAGAAATTCTGCTACGGCCGCGAGTTCGATCCGGTCAAGGTGGGCTTTGAGACGAGCTGCAAGCCCGGAGCCTTTGAAGTCGACACCGCGCTGCGCGGGAATTCGAACGGAGGACATTCTTTCGAGGGCGGCCCGCGGGGACGAGGCGTCATCGGCCCGTTGTTCACCGAAGAGGAACGCTGGGCGCTGGTCGAATACTTGAAATCCATCCCCGAGAAGCCGGGCCAGGTAACGCCGTTTGGCGGACCCGGCGCGAAATAGGCCCAGGAGCCCGACATGATCGCCAAGGCGTTGCTCGCCCGGTTCGAATCGCGCACCGGACGGGACGATGAAATCGAACGGCTGCTGGCCGGCGCGCGGCCGCTGGTCGAACGCGAGCCGGCGACTGCGGTCTGGTTCGGCCTGCGCTACGGTCGCGGCGACTACGGCATCTTCGACGCGTTTGCCGACGAGGCCGGCCGGCAAGCGCATCTGAACGGCGCCGTGGCAAAGGCTCTGGTCGACGCGCGGCAAACCACGCTGGACGGTGCGCCAACGATCCAGCAGTTGGACGTGCTGGCCTGCAAGCTGCCGGACGCCGGCGGGCTGAAGGACGTCACCAAGGGTTTGGTGCTGACGTTCCAGGCCAGGCAGGGGCACGAAGAACAGGTCGCGCAGTTTCTGCGCGACGCCCAGCGCTACGTCGACGATGAACCCGGCACGCGCGCATGGTTCGCGCTGCAACTGGACGCCGGCCACTTCGGCATCTTCGACGTCTTCCCGGACAACGGTGCGCGCTTCGCGCACATGACCGGCCACGTGCCGCGCGAGCTGGCCAAGCACGCATTGACGCTGCTGGGCGGCATGCCGGACATGCACCTGGTGGATGTGGTGGCGGTCAGCTACCAGTCGACAACCGCCGCGTGACGAGAACGATTCAAGGAGCCAGCCATGTCGGACCATGTTGATGGACCCAGATCGATCGGCGACCCTGCCGCCGACGTGATCGACCTCTTCGCGTTTACCAGTCCTGAGAATTCCAGTCGCGCGGTGCTTGCCATGAACGTGTTTCCGTTCGCGGGCGAGGAGGCCATATTCTCTAACGCGATTGACTACGCGATCGTCGTGCGTCGCGCCAGCGTTGCCGGTCTCGGGGATGCGGCGAAGTTTCGCACGGCGGACCCCGAAGTGCGCTTCAGTTTTCACTTCGACAATCTCGAGAAGGCCCGGGTCGACGGGAAGCCGCTGCAGCGCGGTACCTGCACGCTGCCCGGCGGCCAAGCGTTGCGATTCGTCGTGAACGACACGAAGGGTGCCTCGACACCGGACGGCGCCTTCCGCGTATTCGCCGGACTACGCTCGGACCCGTTCTACCTCGCGTGGCTGCTTGAGTCGCTACGCAAGTTTCAAAATCTCCTGCTCCACGACAACGCTCTGTGCATTGTCGTCGAGTTCGATACGCGCCGCGTGCTCGATCCCGACAAGGGGTCGCTGTTTGGCGTCATCGCCGAAACGGTTCCGGTTCAGCGACCGGGCAGCTTCATCGGCCATTCCGTCCCTCGCATCGACTGGGTAGGCCGCCCGGAGCACACGAACATGCGCCTCACCAATCCCGCGCTTGCTGGGACGGACGACATGCGTGACCTCTGGAACCAGCAGACCCCGTTTGGCATTCCCGAGACCCTGCAGCCGCTATTCCTGCAGCGGTTGAAGCTCAGCTTCAGGAATTGGGACATGCGCGACGGCAAGGAGGACTGGACCCCGGCTGCGCTGGATGCCAATGCCCGTGTCTTCCTGGACGACTTCCTGCTGTTCGACGTCGCCAAACCGATCACGGATGCGAGCCACCTGGAGATCGAGCGGAGCACGCTGAACGGCAAGCCCTACGAGACGGGAGGTGGACGCACGGTCGACGCCAACGTCATCGACATCCTGCTCACGTGGCTCGTGAATCGTGATCGCGAGTTCCTGCAGGGCGGGGCCACCGGGGCGACCAAGCCAGGGATTAGGACGTTCCCATACTTCGCGTCGCCCAATACCGAATTGCAAAGCGTCATCGAGCGTGTCGACCTCACCGCGTCTGCGGAAAAAGTCTGGGCGTTGATCGGTGCGTTCGGTGGCAGCTGGCATCCACTGATTGCGGATATCAGACTGACCGGCAGCGGCGTCGGACAATTGCGCACGATCGAGACAGTTGACGGCAAGGTATTGATCGAGCGGCTTGACGCGATGGACAACGCGAAGCACCTCTATCGCTATAGCAACATCAGCGGCATTCCCGTGTCGCACTACACGGGTGTGCTCGAAGTCAAGCCGAGGCCTGGCGGCAGCACCGTCGAGTGGCGTGCGCAGTTCCGCGCCAACAACCAGCCCGAGCTTTCGGTGAAAGTGATGGTCTCCACGCTCTTTAAGGCGGGACTCGAAAGCCTAAAATCGCGCTTCGGCGCGGCAAAGTAGACGTGACACACCGAGCCGAACCCAGGAGAACCTTATGCAACATGGAAGCTATCAAACGACCTTCGCCCGTGGGACGTGCATGGTTCTGCTGGCCATCGCCGCGGCGACACCTTATTCACTTCCGGCCACAGCGCAAACGCCGGATGACTCCGTCATCTACCTCGATCAAGGATGGTCGCAAGCGGATCGGGAGATGTACTACCAGACCTCGCAGGGCTCGACCGCGTTGTCGTATGACATCTTTCTGAAGCTGGAAGTCGCCGGCAGCCAGGAACGCTTTGCCTCGAACGCCAACAGCGAGCGATACGGCCTGACCATCCAGCCCGCAAATCCGCGGACCAACCCCGACGGTTTGCCGGTCGGCGTGAGCAAGACGGTGGTGACACAGGCTCGATGGAAGGGCACATATGCCGGCTTGACCTGCTCCGCTTGCCACAATTCGCAGCTCAATTACAAGGGCAAGCGCGTCCGCATCGACGGAGGTGTGAGCGCGTTCGACCTCATGTCGTACATCAAGGCGCTCGATGACGCGATGCAGGCAACGCTTGCCGACAAGGCCAAGTTCAACCGGCTTGCCAACAATCTGGGCGCAGTTTCGCCCGCAGCGAACGCCGCGCTGCGCAAGCGCGCGGAGTTGGAAGCCAACCTGATCCACGCGTACCGGACGCGCACGCTGATCACGCCTATCGAATGGGGCCCCCATCGTATCGACGCCATTGGGGCCATCGTCAATCGCCTGACCTCGACCGAGCCTGGCATCGACCAGAACTGGTCCACTCCCCTGGCGCCAACCAAGATCCCCTTCCTCTGGAACAGCCCGCAAAGTTCGTGGGTGCAATGGCGCGCTTCACAGCAGGACCCAATTCGCCGCAACGCCGTCGAGGCCATGGGCGTGTTCATGTTCATGGACCTGCGCTCGAAGAAGCCCGAGCAGGGGTTGTTCGATTCGGTCGCGCAATTGCGCAATCTCGAGACGATCGAAGACGCGCTCGACCGTCTCGCGCCGCCCAAGTGGCCCGAGGAGGTGTTCGGCAAGATCGACCGCGACAAGGCGCGCGCGGGTGAGGCCTTGTTCGTCAACCATTGTGCAAGCTGTCACAACATGTGGCCGTACACCTGGACCCCGGCCAACAAATATGGCAAGCGCTGGATCGAGGTCGGCCTTGTGCCGCAGCCCTATGTCGGGACCGACCGTGGGCAATTCGACGACCTGCGGCCCTACGCGATCACGCTCCAACTCGCGCCGTATCTCGAGCCGCCGTTCAAGGACAAGCCAATCATTCCGACTGGGTATCTTTACGTCAACCTGCAGGAAAGGATTCTTGTCACTGCGCTTGACAAGCTGAAGCTGACCGAGACGGAAGCCGTCAAGATCCACGGCTATCGGGCGTTCCCACTGGAGCCTCCGCCGCGTGACGTTTACAAGGCGGCCCCGCGCGACGGCGTCTGGGCCACACCGCCGTTCATGCACAATGGCTCGGTGCCGAACCTCTACGAGATGCTGCTCCCGGCCGCGGAGCGCACTAAGAAGTTCTACGTCGGGCGCGAATTCGATCCCGTCAAGGTCGGGCTCGATATCAGCGGGGCTAGCGGCTTTCTTGTGGACACGAGCGAGCGCGGCAACTCGAACGCAGGCCACTCGTTCGAGGACGGTCCGTTGGGCAACGGTGTCATCGGTCCCAGGTTGACTGACGAGCAACGCTGGGCGCTGGTTGAGTATCTCAAGTCCATTCCGGGAGAAGCCGGCCGCGTCACGCCCTTCGGCGGCCCGCCGAACGCTGTCACAGGGAACTCGCCATGGGCGAAGCCACCGGTCCAATGAGACGAGAGGACGGGCATGGTTTGCGCTGGGCAAGCGACGCCTCGGACGTCGTGCATCAGTTCGTGTCGGTAACGGACGGCGAGATTGCGGCCATCAACCTCGAAAGCGCGCGCCGACAGTCATGGAGCCAATTCTGGCGCGCACCTACGCGACGGGGAACGGCGGAACTGATCGTCGAGCAGGAACAGTTGACGGCGCAGTTCGTTGGCGATCTCGCGGCGTTCGAACGGCTCGAATCGATGGTCGACGAATTCGCCCGTGCAGGCCCGGATGTTGGACGCGCCGCGTTGATCGTAGGGCAAGTCGCCTGCGCGACGCATCGGTTTGCGCAAGCCAGGGCCGCGCTCGAACAGGCCCTGTGCGCGGGAGCACCCGCAAGCGACACTGACCGCCTTGCGCTTTCCATCGATCAAGCCACGGGCTGCAACCTCCGGGGTGTCATTGCAATACGCCGCGCGCGAGCGGATCGACCGGGGCAATGGGCAGAACTCGTGCCCTTGGGTGCGCTGCTCGCAGACCTTGGCGAGTTCGAGGAAGCCGATCGCACATATCTGCGCGCGTTGCGCGAATATCCGGACGTGTCCCCCTTCGCGCTTGCCTGGGTGTGCTTTCAACTCGGTGCGCTGTGGGGTGAGAGCCTAGACACGCCCGAGCCGCAGCGCGCCGCGCGGTGGTATCGCCGGGCGATCGACCACCTTCCCTGCTACGTCAAGGCGCGCGTGCATATGGCGGAGATCCTTCTAGACGATGATGATCTCCCCGCGGCTCGCGACCTGCTGTTGCCCGTCGTCGCAAGTGGCGACCCCGAAGTCTCGTGGCGCCTCGCCGATGTGGCCACCGCAGCGGGCAACGAAGAAGAAGCTACGTCCCGACTCGCGACCGCGCGCACCGGCTTCGAGGCGCTTCTGGCCAAACACCCTCTCGCGTTCGCGGATCACGCGGCCGAGTTCTATCTCGGCAGTGGTGACGATGCAAGGCGAGCCATCGAGCTCGCGCGCCTGAATCGCGACAATCGGCCGACGGCAAGGGCCATCGACCTGTATGCGGCCGCTTGCGACCGCCTTGGAGACGAGATATGCCCGACCGCAGAACATTCCTGATCACATGCACAGGCGCGGTTGCCGCGCCCGCTCTCTCGCTCCCGCTCTTCGGTGCGACTTCGACCCCGATCGCTCCGGCGACCGCCACGGCGGCGACGACGGAGGCACCGGTGCTGCGGATCGATGGCTGGGACGGTGCGGCGGATTCGGGCAACGACGTCTGGCTGCAGATCAATTCGTCATGGCGTGCGGCCTGGCGCTGACGGATCGATGCCATGACCACCGCCATCAATCTGAAAGTCAATGGCAAGGATGAGGTCCTGCACACAGAGGATCCGAGCATGCCGTTGCTGTACGCCTTGCGCGACGAGCTCGGCCTGCACGGACTTCACTTCGGGTGCGGACTCGCGCAGTGCGGGGCCTGCACCGTGCACTACTACGGGGAGCCGTTGCGCTCTGCGTGATGCCGATCTCGGCGGTGGCCGGTGCCGAGGTCGTCACGCTGGAAGGGCTCGGCACCCCCGACAAGCCGCATCCGCTGCAGCAGGCATTCATCGACGAGCAGGCCGCGCAATGCGGCTATTGCATCAACGGCATGATCATGCAGGCGGCGGGCTTGCTCGCCAAATACAAGCACCCGACGGAAGAGCAGGTGCGACAGGCGCTCGCCGGCAACCTGTGCAAGTGTGGCACGCACGTGCGCATCCTGCGCGCCGTGATGCGTGCGGCCGAGAAGATGGCTTGAAGTCGGAGGCTCCGATGCTCGATACCGAGTTTTCGCGTCGCGCCTTCCTGAAGGCAGGGGGCTCGTTCGTGGTGACATTCGCGCTCACACCGCGATTCGCCGATGCGCAGGCCAGTCGCAATGCCGACAAGAGCGTCGACCCCGACGACGTCGGCGCGTTCCTCGCGATCGACGATAAGGGCGTGGTGACCCTCTACTCGGGCAAAGTGGAGCTCGGCACTGGCGCGTTGACCGCCCTCACCCAGATCGCCGCCGAAGAGCTGTCGGTGCCTTTTGCGCGCGTGACGACGATCCAGGGCGATACCGCACTGACGCCGAACCAGGGCCCGACGTTTGCCAGCCTCTCGATCCAGGACGGTGGCATGCAGATCCGTCGCGCGGCGGCGACGGCACGCGACGCGCTGCTCGACGAGGCCGCGCGCAAGCTCGGTGCCGCGAAAGCCGAGCTCGTCATTCGCGACGGCATCGTTAGTCTGCGCGGCGGCAGCAAGTCGGTGCCGTATGCCGAGCTCGTAGGCGATCGTAACCTCACGATCAAGGTGAACCCAGCGGCGCCTCTAAAGGATCCGAAGGACTATACGATTGTCGGCAAGTCGGTACCGCGGCTCGACATTCCGGCCAAGATCTTCGGGACCTTCGACTTCGTGCAGGACGTGAAGGTCCCGGGCATGCTGCACGCGCGGGTGGTTCACCCTGCCGGGGTCGGCTCGACGCTGTTGAGCTTCGACGATGCCGCGTGCCGGAAGATCAAGGGCTACGTGCGCGCTGTGCGCAAGGGCGACTTCCTCGCGGTGGTCGCGACCAACGAATGGGCAGCGATCAGCGCCTCTACCACGATCGTCCCGAAGTGGTCGGACTGGGCCGGCCTGCCGGTGGAGTCGCAGCTCTTCGAGTACGTGCGCAACTCCAGGATCGAGCGCACGGACGTGTTCCAGAGCGTAGGCAATACGACCGAGTCGTTCAAGGTGGCTGGCCGAACGCTGCAGGCGACGTACGACCTCGCGATGAACACGCATGGGTCGATCGGTCCGTCCTGCGCGGTCGCCGATTACAAGAAGGGCCAACTGACGGTGTGGACGCCGTCGCAGGCGAGCCACCTGTTGCGCAAGCAGCTCGCGACCATGCTTCAGTTGAAGCCGGAGAACGTCCGGTGCATTTACGTCGAAGGCGCCGGATGCTATGGACGCAACGGTTCCGACGACTGCTCCTCGGAAGCGGCGCTGATTTCCCGGGAGATCGGCCGCCCCGTCCGCCTGCAATGGATGCGCTGGGACGAGCACGGCTGGGATCCGAAGGGCCCGCCGGTGCTGCTCGACTACCGCGCCCGGATCGATGACCAGGGCGGAATCGCCGCGTGGGAGTCCGACATCTTCGGGCCTGAGCGGCCGATGCGACGCTCGGGGGTCACGTTGCTCGCAGCAAAACTCGCGAACTTGCCGAAGTACGGACCCCCCGGCGCTCCGCTGCACAACATCGGTCTCGGCATTCCCTACGCGCTCCCGAACAACAAGTTTACCGCGCACTGGCTGGTCGACACGCCGTTACCGGCGGCGTGGATTCGCGCGCCGGGGCGCATGCAGGACACGTTCGGCAACGAGAGCTTTCTCGATGAGATTGCGGCCGCAACGAATGTCGATCCTTTCGAGATCCGCAAGCGATACCTCACCGATGCACGTGGACTTGAACTGCTCGAGCGCCTGCGGCAATTCGCCAAGTGGGAGCCGCGAGGTACCAAGCCGCGCGATGTCGGCCCCATCGCACGCGGCCGTGGCGTGAGCTACACGAAGTACGAACTCGTCCGCACGTATGTGGGCATCGTCGCCGACGTGACGGTCGATCGCAAGACGGGACACGTCAAGGTCGAGCGCGTGTTCGTCGTGCACGACTGCGGTCAGATCATTAACCCCGACGGCTTGCGCAACCAGATCGAAGGCAATGTCGTACAGGCGTTGAGCCGCACCCTCGTCGAGAAGCTGACCTTCAGCCGCAGCGCGGTCACCAGCCTCAACTGGGGAAGCTATCCGATCCTGACGTTTCCCAACGTGCCCGAGGTTGTGATCGATCTGATCGACCGGCCGGCAGAAGTTCCTTGGGGCGCGGGCGAACCGACGACGTCCGTGGTTCCGTCGGTCATCGCGAATGCCGTGTTCGATGCGACGGGAGCGCGGCTGCGGTCGGTGCCGTTTCGACCCGAGGTGGTGCTCGCCGCGCTTTCCGCCACGCCACGAAACTAGCCCGTTGTTTCGCGCTGTCGCGCCCGTGTTCAGCTGGTTGAATCGCTACGAGGAGGTCACCCGTCATGCACTTCGATTGCCACCCTGTCGATGCGTCGTTCTTCGAGACCGCGCCGATGCGCTTCCAGCATGAAGTCGATCTGGACGCGACACCGGCCAAGGTGTTTGCTATCTTCGACGACGAGAATTCGTGGCCCAAGTGGTTTCATGCCATCCACAAGGTCGAATGGACGAGTCCGCGACCGCACGGTGTCGGCTCGACCCGCACCGTAACGCTCGCGGCGGCCACCTTGTTCGAGCACTTCTTCCGCTGGGAGCCGGATCGCAGGTGCTCGTTTTACCTCACCGGTACGTCGATGCCGCTGGCCCACGCGCTGGCCGAGGACTACCTGCTGGAGGAGACGGCGCCCGGCAGGACGCGCTTCACCTACCGAGTTGGCATCGAGCCGCGCATCCCGGTCGCGGCGGGCGGTCCATTGTCGCACCTGTATTTCGACTCGATGTTCAAAAGCGCATGCGAGCACCTTCCCGGTTATGTCCGAGGAATCTAAGCTGGTGCCTGGTGTGGAGGACCACGTTTCGTCGGCGTTTCGGCCCGAGAACGTGGCCTTGCTCGGCGACAAGGACGAAATGCGCAAGATTGTCGCGAGGGGCCCGCGCGGCGCGCTCGCGCTCGCCGGGCTGACCGTCGCGATCCTGCTCGCGATCTGGCTCGCGTTCTTCGTCTTCGTCTTCCTGCCGCGAGGCGCGGTTGGCTGAGCTCTCGAACGCGGCGCCTCCCGATGTCGTCGACGGTGCCGAGCGACGCTGGTCGTACGTGGTCGGCGGCGTGGTCGCGTTCGTGCTGGCGGTGATCATCCTGGCCAGCGTGCATTGGGCCGCGCAGCCGCCGTCGAACGTGGAGGCGATCGACGCGAGCCGACTGCATCTCTCAGGTGAGTTCATGGAGGGGAACCTCGGGACAGAGCTTCTGCCGGACGGATCGGCGGTCGTGCGCGTCATCGCACAGCAGTATTCCTTCGTGCCGCAGTGCATCGTGGTGCCCACGGATACGCGGGTCGTGTTCCGCGTGACGAGTCCCGACGTCGTGCACGGCTTCCTCGTCACGGGGACCAATGTGAACAGCATGGTGGTTCCCGGATTCGTCGCCGAGGTACGGACGCGGTTCGACAAGCCGGGGGATCACGCGATGCCGTGCCACGAGTATTGCAGCGTGGGACACGAAGGCATGTGGGCGCGGGTCAAGGTCGTCGACCGCCAGGAGTTCGCCCGCACTTACGCCGGGCAGCCGAGAGCGTCCTGTGTACGGCAGTAATCGCCTCGTTCTCGCGCATTTCTGGGCTGCGTTCGCGGCCTTCGCGCTCGCCATCCCGCTCGGCGCCTGGCAGATGCTCGTGCGCAGCCCGCTGCATCGATGGGTCGAACCCGAGCACTACTACCGCGCCGTCACGGCGCACGGCACCACGCTCGCCTACGTGTTTCCGACGCTCGTCGCGATGGGATTCGGCTATGCCGTGTGCGCCGTCTCGCTCGGCCGGCCGATGCACGGCATGCGGCTCGCGTGGCTCGCGTTCTGGCTGGTGATCGCGGGCGCGGCGATCGCGCTGGCGACGGTTGCGGCAGGCGACGCGACCGTGCTCTACACGTTCTATCCGCCGCTTGAGGGGAGCCCCTTCTACTACATCGGCGTCCTGGTTGCCGTCGTCGGCTCGTGGATCTGGATCGGACTGATGGTCTCGCACTTTGCGCGCTGGAAGCGCGACCATCCCGGTCTCCCGGTTCCGCTCGCGATGTTCGCCACCACCGCCGGCGCACTGCTCTGGGCCTGGACGTCGCTCGGCGTCGGCTCGGAGATCGTGTTCCTGATCCTGCCCAATGCCTTCGGCTGGACCGCGACGGTCGATGCCGGGCTTGCCCGCGTGCTGTTCTCCTGGACGCTGCACGCCATCGTCTACTTCTGGCTGATCCCTTCCTACATCGCGTTCTACACGCTGCTGCCGCAGGCCGCCGGAGGGCGCCTCTACAGCGACCGGATGGGCCGCGTCGCCTTCCTGCTGCTGCTCGTATTTTCCATGCCCATCGGCTTTCATCATCTGTTTGCCGATCCGCAGATCGGTGCCGGATTCAAGTTCATCCATGCCGTGTTCACCGGCATGGTGGCCGTGCCCACGCTGCTCACGATCTTCACGATCTGCGCTTCGCTCGAGATCGCCGGACGCCTGCGCGGAGGCCGCGGACTGTTGGGCTGGATCGCCGCGTTGCCATGGGACCGTCCGTTCGTCCTCGCGTCGGCATTCTCGCTGGTGATGCTGGGACTCGGCGGGGCGAGCGGTCTCATCAACATGAGCTACGCGATGAATTCGACCGTCCACAACACGCAGTGGGTCACCGGGCACTTCCACCTGATCTATGGCGGCTCGATCGTGATCATGTACTTCGCGATTGCGTACGAACTGTGGCCGCGCCTCACCGGCCGGCCGCTGGCTGCGCCGAAGCTCGTCCGGCTGGCAGTTGTGGACCTGGTTCGTCGGCATGCTGGTCACGACGCTACCCTGGCACGTGGTCGGCGTCATGGGACAGCCGCGGCGCATGGCCTACTACGACTACGCCGATCCGGCGCTGGCGCCGCAAGCCATCTGGGTCAGCGTATCCGCAATCGGCGGATTCGTGCTCGTGTTCTCCGCGGTGTTGTTGATCGGCATCCTGCTCGCCTCGCATCGCGCGCCCGCGGCCGCCGTTTCGCCGCTCACGTTCTCGCTCGCGGTCCATCCGCCGCGCAGCCTGCCGCGCTCGCTCAACGGTTTCGGCGTGTGGGTGTTGCTCGTGGTGGCGTTGACCGTCGCGAACTACGGCTACCCGGTGGCGCAGTCGCTGCTGCTCAAGAATACCGGCGTGGCGGCGTATCCGGTCCAGGTGCGATGAAGAGCGATCCGCGATTCGCGGCCTGGATCGGCGGCACCGTCGTCCTGTTCCTCGTCGCGGGGGTGATCGGCTTCGTCTGGCTTCCTTCGGCCCAAACCAGTGCAGCCGCCGACCTTTGGACCACGATCTGCCGCGCGGTCGGCTTGCCGATCGAAAGCACCGATGCTTCCGTGCGGGGGAAAGGTCAACCGGCCTCGGACGTTGCGTGGACGACGGCGACGCGCAGCCTGCTGACGCACGGTGACGCGGCGCGCGGAGCTGCGCTCGCGACCCCCTGCAACAGTTGCCATGGGGCCAACGGGATCAGCGCCGACGCGGCGTTTCCGAGTCTGGCCGGCCAAAGCGCGGCCGCGCTCTACAAGCAACTCGAAGACTACAAAAGCGGCAAGCGCGCCACGGCCATCATGGGCGTGTACGTCGCTCCGTTGTCGCAGCAACAAATCCTCGACCTCGCAACATACTTTGCATCGCTGCCGAGCCCCTTCGCCGTGGCCACGGCCATGCCAGGTTCCACCGACGCGGCGGCGCGGAACCTGATCGAAGTGGGTAGCCCGATGCGAGGCATTGCGTCGTGTGCCGCATGTCATGGGCCGCTGGGCCTGACGATCGGCGCGCCGGAACTGCGCGGCCAGCAGCGCGCCTATCTCGAACAGGAGCTGCAGGCGTTCAAGTCCGGCAACCGACATAACGACATCAGCGAGCAGATGCGCAACGTTGCTCGCCCGCTGACCGGCGAGGAGATCGCGATGCTCGCCGCGTACTACGCGAGCTTCGCGGGCACGACCTCACGATAGGAGAAGAGCCATGCTCGGCTTCGAACTCGATTTCTGGGACTACGCGACCTTTGCCACGGCCTTCCTGGCGGGCGGCGCGGGGATTCTCATCTATATCTTTATCGCGGGATTGCCCGGGCGCATCGCCCTCGCGCGCAACCACCCGGAGGCCGAAGCGGTCAAGCTGATGGGGTGGGCCGGATTGTTGCCAACCGTTCTTCCGTGGGTCCAGGCCCTGATCTGGGCGTTCAAACCCACCGACATTGTCGACATCCGGCGCTTTCCGAGGGAGGAGGCGAAGGCGATAGAGGAAGACATGAATCGTCTCAAGGGCGAAGCTGCCGACCACGCCAAGGCGACGGATGCCGCGGTCCCGCCCCGCGACGCGTTGGCACCGCCGAGTCCACCGCAGGGCGGGACGACGGGCTGAGCGGAGCAATCGATGCTGCTCGGATTCGTCCTGCTGTTCGCCTACGGCTTGATCGTATGGCTCGTCTTCTTCAAGTTCAGATGGCTGAAGTTCACCATCGCCTGGGGCTTCTTCTCGACGTTCTTCGTGCTGCACCTCGGGATCATCTTTTTGCTCGGCCTCCGTTACGTTGCGCCGGCGTCGACCGAGGCTCGCGTTATCCAGCACACGATCCAGATCACCCCGCGTCTTTCGGAACCGACGCTGGTCACGGCGGTGCTGGTCGAGCCCAATGTGCACGTCAAGCAAGGCACACGGCTATTCCAGTTCGATCGGCGTATCTACGAAGCCAAGGTGCAGCAGCTCGAGGCGCAGCTCGCCCAGGCGAAGCAGAACGTGCTGATCATGAATGCCGACATTCAGGTGGCGAGCGAGAAGGTGGTGAAGCTCAAGAGCGAGCTTCAGTACGCCCAATATCAGGAAAAGCTATCCAGCGATCTGGCGAAGACGGGCTCCGGCCCCGAGGAAGACGCTCGGAAGTGGAGCGCGCAGGTTGCAGCCGATAACGCCGCCATCAAGGAAGCGCAGGCCGAGGAGCAGCGCGCGCGGCTAAAGTACCAATCCGAGGTCGGCGGCGTGAACACCGCAGTGGCGGCGACCCAGGCCGAGCTCGACCAGGCGCGCTTCTATCTCGATAACACGCTGATCGTGGCGCCGGAGGATGGCTACATCATGAATCTGCAGGTCCGGCCCGGCATGGTAGCCGGCGACGTTCGCTTCGGAGCGATCGCGTCGTTCATTTGCGATGCCAATCGTTACCTGTTGGCCAACTTCTTCCAGGAAAACCTGAAATATGTGAAGCCGGGACAACCGGTAGAGGTGGCGCTGGACCTGTATCCTGGCCAGATCTGGCCCGGCAAGGTCGAGGCGATCTGGCAGGGGAGCGGCGCGGGACAGATGTTGCCGAGCGGCACGTTGCCAAGCTTCAACTACGTTCCGGCAGAAATTCCGCAGGGCCAGTTCGTCGTGGCGATCACCATGGACGATCCCGACCAGTCCAAGTTCCCGATCGGCACTCAGGGGCGGGCTGCGATCTATACCAATCCGAGCAGCAGCTTCGTCGTGTTGCGCAAGATAGCAATCCGCTCTTATACATGGTACAACTTCCTCTATCCCTTCTCCGGCTAGTGTGCGCTCGGCCTCTCGTCGGCGCACTGGCTTCCGCGCTCGTCGCGGGTTGCGCGCTTGCGCCGCTGCCGCAACATGGCGAGGTCGTGGACCGAGCGCTGCCCAAGGGAACGACAGTCCCGCCGGCGTGGAAGGCCGAGGCGGAAGCCGGCGCCGTGACCGATGATTGGCTGAAGGCACTCAACGACCCGCTCCTCGATGCGATCGTCGCCGAGGCGATCGCCAACAACCTCGACCTGCGCCAGGCCGCGGAGCGGGTGACGATTGCGCAGGAATCGGTAGTCGTGGTCGGCGCCCAACTGTTGCCGCAGGTCGGCGCGGCGCTCGGCGGGCGCACCACGAACGACGAGGGTCACGCGACCAACTCCAACGTGACGCTCGCTTATGCCGGCGTGTCGTGGGAGATCGATGTGTGGGGGAAGCTCCGCGCCCAGCGCGCCGCCGCCGTCGAGGGTTATGCGGCGACTGCGCTCGACTACGCGTATGCGCGCCAGTCACTCGCTGCAACCGTGTGCAAGACCTGGTACCTCGCGACGGAGACGCGGCAGCTCTTGGCACTCGCGGAGCAAGCCGTCGAGGTCTACGGCCAGTTGCTCCAACTGGTGACGAATCGGCGCCAAGCCGGCAAGGACTCGGACCTCGACGTGGTCGATACGCGCGCCAAACTCGAGACCGCGATGAGCGACCTCGAACGGGCACGAGAATCGTACGGCGAAGCGCGGCGCGCTCTCGAGGTGTTGCTCGGACGCTATCCAGCTGCAGAGATCGAAGTGGCGGCCGCCTATCCGATCCTTCCCGTGGCCCCGGCAACCGGGGCGCCGGCGTCGCTGCTCGAGCGCCGGCCCGACATCGTTGCCGCAGAGCGCGCAGTACTGGCGGCCTTTCGCCAGGAGGAAGCGGCGAAGCTGTCGCTGCTACCCAATTTCTCCTTCTCGTTGATTGGCGGGCGTCTCGGCGATCCGATTCTCTCGATACTGCATCTCAATCCGTGGCTCGCCTCCGCGGCGATCGGCGCTTCCATTCCGATCTATGAAGGCGGCGCATTGCGGGCCCAAGTCAAGATCGCGACTGCGCAGCAGGCGCAGGCGGTCGCACGCTACGGCAGCGTGGTGCTGAAGGCATTTCGCGAGGTCGAGAACGCACTTGCCAACGAGCGGTTGTTGGCGAAACGACTACCTTTGGACCAGCGTGCCTTCGTCGCTCGCACCGAGGCCGTGCGCATCGCTACCGTGCAGTACAAGGCGGGGCGCAGAGACCTCTTGTGGGTCTCGCAACTCCAGGCCAGTCAGCTCGCCAATGAAGCCGATTTGATCAAGCTCACGAGTCTGCAGCGGGTGAACCGCGTCCAGCTGTATCTGGTGCTCGGGGGAAGCTTCAACCCGGCGCCGGCGACGACGGCGTCTGCCATGATGCGGCAGGTTCACACTGAATGAGGGCGATGACCCGTACCCCGGGATTCACCGCGCGATGAGCGACCTTATCCCGAGAAAGTGCCGTGTTTCTGCCTCCATGTCGTGTTCGCGCTTGAGTAGAAAGTCGAGCCAATGCTGCCGAGTCATCCTGTTTTCCGGGTGCTGTTTGCGGCGGTCGTCGCACATTACCCTCATTACCCCTTCCGCCGGGCATGGCGCGCAGTTCACGCCCGCTCGTCATTGCTTGGCGAGCGGGTAGCAAGACGCCCATAACAGCGCACGCCCGAGCCCTCCAATGACTCGCACGAGTCGCAATGCGACCGCGCTGCCGGTCATGATCTTCGCTACGGCGGTGATCGCGCTACAAGCCAGTGCGGCAAACGCGACGGGCGCAACGCGAACGCAGGCCGAAATCCAGATCGGACTTTGCGCGCCCGCTGACCAGATCGTGCAAGCGCTTGATCTGCGCCCGCGCGGCACCCCCATCAAAGTGTAGCAGTTCGATGATGCGGCCCTTGTCTTGTTCGAACATGGGCTGCGCCTTCGCCTTCGGGTAGCCGCGGACGGTCGCTCCAAATTCACGCTGAAGGTGGCCGACCAGGACTGTATGCGGGTTGACGCCAAGCTCATACCGCCGGGTGAGGGCAAGTGCGAATACGACGTGTACGGCACGAGCCGGGCCGGCGCTGTGTCCCTTACCCGCAGCCTGGATGCAAAGAGCACGCACGATCTGCTTGCCGGACGCATGGCGCCGGCACAGGCGCTCAGCGTGTCGCAAATCAGATATCTGCGCGAAATGGCCGCAATCTGACCGCTGCCGCCGGGACTACGTGCGCTCGGTCCGATGCAAGTCCGGACATACCGCACCACGGGTAAGCTTCACGACATCGATATCTCGCAGCTTCCTGGCGGCGAGCAATTTGCAGAGATCTCGCGCAAAGTGCCGCTGACCGACGCCACGCGGGCCAAGGAGTTCATGGAAACCGACCTTTCTCGGGCCGGCATCGAGATGTGTGCCGATCAATCGTCGCAGGCCGTTAACAAGCTACGCGCCCTGTTACGTGCGGTGAAGCGCTGACGTTGCTTGCCCGTTTTCGCGATGTCGCTGCTGCCTTCGCAGCGGTACCGCACATGGCAAGAGGTCGGCGCCGGGACGATGAATACCGCCATCGCGTCGGCCCCCCGTGGGCGCGGCGTGCTATCGGTCATGCTGTTCCGACCGTCGCCGAAATCGCTCTTTCCAGAACGCGGGCGTGACTGGCGCGAGGCAGGGAGCTCGCCTACTGGAACGGCTTCGCGCGCTCGATCAGCTCTTCGAGGCCAGGCTCGTTCGGATCGCGCGGCTTGCCGGGGTGAATGATCGCGACCTGGCAGACCTCGGCCGCCTCGACCAGCTGGCGGTACGTCCCGGCGGTGATGTCCTTGATGTAGGCCTGCTTGTTCTCGTTGTACGTGAACATCCGGTCGTTGATGTTCTGGCACTCGTTGCAGCTCGGGCAGCGCGAGGTCTCGATCCATGCCTCGTCCGACGGCGGCGGCGCGGCTTCGGGCTCCGCAACCGGTGCGGCCGCCGTCGCGGCTGCAGGTGCTGCCGCGCCCGCCGCGCTCGCGACGGACGCGGCCTGCAGCACCACCTCCTGAGCCTGTTGGTGCTCCGCTTCCCAGGCGGCCTTCTCCCTGGCCAGCAGCCGCTCGGCATGCGAATCGTGGATGCCGGCATGTTCCTGCAGCCGGTGCCACAGCAGCAGGCAGCGTCGCGCCGCCTGCATGAGGCGCGCGTCGACGATGACGCGATGCAGCCCGTCCTTGGCGTCCACTGCCCATACATACGGGACGCGCTCCGTCGCGGCGCGCTCCTCGAGCGCGAGCCAGTCGGCCGCGGGCAGCATCGCCGCGTTCCAGCGCTCGCGCGGCACGACGGCGAAATGGGCGGCGTACCGGCGATCGCACAACGCGAAATCGACGTAGCTGAACGTCGTGTCTTCGCGCACGCGCTGGACGGCCTCGTCCGAATACTCGAGCACGTCCGCGGCCCAGTCGGCGTCCGCATTGCGGTTGTGCTCGAGCGAGAATCGCGTCGCCCAGTTCGGGCCGGCCGCGGCGTCGTAAACGAAGGCGGGAAACGCTCGCGCCTCGCGCGCCGCCGCCGCGGTGAGATACGGCGGCAGATCGCCGGCCGCGGCGGGCGAGCCGGCGAACACGCTGAACAGCGCGGGTTCGCGACACGCGAGACCGCGCTCGATGCGCGCGCGCATACCATAGAGATCGGCGCTCGTTGCCTGCAGCACGAACATCCCGCCGAGGCCCATCGCCGTCGTCGCGAGCCGCGCGCTGCGCACGCCGAACGCGAAGTGGCCGGTGCCGATCGAAGCCTCTTCGAGCAGGTCGGTCTGCAAGACGAGCACCTTGACCGGCAGCCCGGAGGACAGCATCTCGATCAGCCCCGCATTTTCGGGCGCGTCGTTGCACCCCGGGGGAATGCAGACGAGGTAGTTGGGGAACAGCGCGAGATCGTCCGGCGTGAGCGCATTCTCGTCGTAGCGCTCGAAGAACGCGTCGTGGTCACCCTCGACGTAGGCGCCGTTCGCCTCGAGCTCCGCGATCGCGATCGCCTTGACGATCTCGGTCAGACGCGGTAGCCGCTCCCGGTAGGCCGCGGCCGCCGCCGCACAGTCCGCGAATACGAAGCCCCAACCCGCCGCGGGTGTGTCGTTGGGATCGGCATAGAACGGTTGTGCCCCGAGGACGCCCAACGCCCACTCGATGCGCGCACGCCGGGCCGGGGGCAGCTCGTCCTTCGGCGCGCTCCGCGCGACGAGCTTCGACATGACGGAGAAGTCGAAGACGTCGGCATGCCCGCTGCCGATCGTGGCCGCGAGCGCCGCCGGCTGCTGCCCAGCCGCCGAACGCGCGAACGCCGCGCGCCGGATGTCGGAGAGCTTGCGGATCAGCATGTCGACGAGCGTCTGGAATTCTCGCGCTTTTTGCGCGTGCGCGTGTCGCCATGCCTGCTTGACCAATCGCACCGGTAGCGCCGGGTCGCAGTCGGCGAGATCGCCGTCGACCGGCAGGGAGCCAGCCGCCTGCGCGAGGACTTGTGCGACGGTTGCGTCGGCCCCGGCGCTCACGTGTGCAGCAGCGCGGGTCCAGAGCTCGGACAGCGTCCCCTTCTCGCCTGCGGCGACCATCGTCCGCAGCTCGCGCTCGAGGCGCAGCACGTGCTTGCGCAGCCGCTCGCCTTCGATGCCGTGCGGGGCAAGCAGCGTGAGCAGCGCGGTGACGACACCCGACAGCGAATGGACGTACTCGCCGCCCTCCGCCGCTTCCGGCAGCACGAGCGGGAAGTCGTAGCGCAGCCGCGCGAGGTCGCGGTAGCCGGCGAGGAGCGCCGGACGCAGCGAGCCGATGTCGACCGGCGCGAGGCCGTCGCCGGCACGGTTGCCGGTCATGTGGAAGACGCGTTGGTCCTGGAATTTAGCCGCCATGTCCATGGGATGTCGCTGGTGCGTGTCGCCGCCGGCCTCAGGCTGCGCGGGCGCGGGCGCCCTCGTCCGGCCAGATCGTGACCTTGTCGAACTCCGCCTCGAGGCCGGCGCGGATCCGCTCGGGCGTGCGCGGTTGCCCGGCGCTGCGCAAGTCCTCGTAGCAGGGGATGTCGGGATTCTGGTAGAGGATGCCGACCGGAATCGGATCCTCGGCGGAGGCGATCTCGCGCGCCTTGTGGATGTCGAGCGGGTCGTGCTCGCGCTGGTTCTTGTAGATCCGGCTCGTCTCGGGCGAAAGCTGCAGGCCGTTCTTGTGGGTGAGGAGCAGCGTCTTTGCCGGGTCGTGCAGCCACGGCTCGAACATCTTCGGCAGGAACTCGGGGCAGCGCTGGATCACGCGGATGAACGAGAAGCCGCGGTGCCGATAGGCCTTGGCGATGATGTCGTAGAGGAGCTCCGGGATCCAGTCGACGCCCTGTGCGACGAACGACGCGTTCTGCACCCCGAGCGTCACCGTCAGCGGGTTCATCGCCTCGAGCACGGCGCCGCGTGGCGTCGTGTTGCTCTTCATCCCGTGCGGGGACGTCGGCGACGCCTGCTTCTTGGTCAGCCCGTAGACGTGGTTGTCGTGCAGGAGCACCGTGAGGTTCATGTTGTAGCGGATCGCGTGGATCCAGTGCGCGGCGCCGATGCTGCAGCAGTCGCCGTCGCCGGTGTTCACGAACACGGCCAAGTCCGGGCGCGCCATCTTGACGCCCTCGGCGATCGGAAACGCGCGGCCGTGGATGCCGTGGAAGCCGTACGTCTTCATGTAGTGCGGAAAGCGCGACGAGCAGCCGATGCCCGACACGAACACCGTGCGCTCGGGTGCCAAGTCCTCGTCACGGCACAGCCGCTGCACCGCGGCCAGGATCGCGTTGTCGCCACAGCCCGAGCACCAGCGCGGCACGCCGCCCTGGTAGTCCTCGAGGTTATGGTGCTCCTCGTGGAGCTTGATGATGCACTGGGTGACGGGAATGGCCATGGGTCACTTTCTTTCGTTGAGCTTCGCGCGGATCGCCAGGACCACGTCGCCGGGCTTGATCGGCTGGCCGCGGGCCTCGCTCCAGCAGTCGATGTCGACGAGGAAGCGCGAGCGCAGCATCAGCGCTAGCGCCGAGTAGCGGCGGTTGTCCTCATCGATCAGCTCGTCCTCGCGACGGTCCGACCAGTTGCCTTCGATGGTCATGACCTTGCCGAATTTCCGCAGGATCTCGCGGATCCCCGACGGCATCGGCTGGATGAACCTCAAGTGCAGTGACGAGACCTTGAGCCCCTCGGCGCGCGCGCGGTCGACGGCCTCCTCGATCACGCCCTTGTTGCTGCCCCAGCCGATGAGCAGCAGGTCGCCCTCGGGATCGCCGTGGACCGGCGGCGTCTTCAGCGTCTTCTGCAACGCGGCGAGCTTGAGGCTCCGCGCGCGCAGGCCTTCCTCGTTGATCGTCGGATCGTATGCGACCTTGGACAGCCGATCGTGGGCGAGCCCGGTCAGCGTGTGCATCCCGCCCGGCTGCCCGGGGATGAAGCGGTGCGCGATGCCCGTGACCGGGTCCCAGTCGTAGGGCTTGGCGCCTTCCGGTACCGGCGATTGGTCGAGCGGCGGCGCGAGCCAGTCCTCGGAGAAGCGCGGGCGCGGGAACGGCGCCTGCGCGGTGGCGAGACTCGCGTCGGACAGCACAACGACCACCGTATTGAACGTCTCCGCGATCTTGCGAGCGGTGATCATCGAGTAGAAGCAGTCCTCGATGTCGGACACCGCGAGGACGACCTTCGGCGCGTCGCCGTGGCTGCCGTAGATCGCCGTCAGCAGATCGCCCTGCTCGACCTTGGTCGGCTGGCCGGTCGAGGGACCGCCGCGCTGGACGTTGACGACGACGAGCGGGATCTCGGCCATCACGGCAAGACCCAGCCCTTCCTGTTTCAGCGAGTAGCCGGGCCCCGAAGTGATCGTGACCGCGCAGCGGCCAGCGTACGACGCGCCGATCGCGAACGCGCAGGCGGCGATCTCGTCCTCGGCCTGATGCACGAGGCCGCCGACCTTCTCGAACACGTCGGACAGGTAGTGCGATGCGGATGTCGCCGGCGTGATCGGGTACATCGCGCAGATGTCCATGCCGGACGCGAGGACGCCGAGCGCGATCGCCGTATTGCCATTGACGACGATCTGCGGCACCGGCGACTTCTCGGCCGGAATCGCGTACTTGAAGTCGAGGTTCGCCTCGCCCCACGCGAAGCCCGCCTCGAGCAGCTTCACGTTGGTCGCAATGACCTTCTCGTCCTTTTTGCCGAAGATCCGGGCGACCTGCTCGCGGCCGAGCTGGAGATCGAGACTGTAGATGCTGCAGAGCATCCCCAGCACGAACATGTTCTTGCCGCGGCGCGCGTCGGTCATCAGCGCGCGGCATTCGCGTTCGAGCGGAATCTCGATCAGGCGGTACCCGGCATCCTGCAGCGACTTCACGGTCTCCACGTACGATTTGACGATCTGCGGATCCTTGTGCTCGCGCCACGTCGACTCGAGCAGGATCGTCGCCCCGGGCTTGAGCTCGCCCGCGCGGACGCGGCCCAAGAGCACCTGCTCGTTGAACGCGACGACCAGATCGGTGTGATCGCCGCCATTCGTGACCGGCTTGGCGCCGATCCGAATGCGGATGCCGGAGGCCCCGGCGACGCTGCGCGCCGGCGGCTGGATCTCGGCCGGGATGATCTCGACGGTCCAGATGCCGTTGCCGCTGCGCGCGGCGATGGCGCCCAGCGACTGGCCGCAGCGCTGCGCGCCCTCGCCCGAGTCGCTGATCACTTCGACGATGTGCTCGGTGAGGATCTTCGCGCGCTTGGCGCTGGCTGGACCCGGTTTGACGGGGCGTTCGACGACTGCGGCGTCGCTCATCGGGGTACCTTCTGTTGACGGTGCAATAGTGCCCGGCGGTCAGGCGAGCCGCACGCGGGCGAAGCCGTGCTCCTCGCGCGGGATGCCGAAGCGCGTCCCGCCCGTGGCCGACTCGTAAACGGATTCGGTGTCGCGCAGCCCGAGGTACGCCTTCATGCTGCGCGCAGCCTTGCGACCCGCGCCCATCGCCTCGATGACGGTCGCCGCACCGGTGACGATGTCGCCGCCGGCGAAGACGCCCACGATCGATGTGGCGAGGCTCTCGTCCGTCGCGATGTAGCCCCGTTTGTTGAGCTTCAGCTTCGACGTCTGGCCGAGGATCGGATTGGCGTTGGTGCCGATCGCGAACACCACCATGTCGGTTTCGAGCTCGAATTCGCTGCCGGGAACGGGCACCGGACGCCGACGGCCCGACTCGTCGGGCTCACCCAGCTCCATTCTCACGCAGCGGAGCGCACGCACGCTGTTGTTTTGGTCGCCGAGAATCTCGATCGGGCTCGCGAGCCAGTTGAAATCCACTCCTTCTTCCTCGGCGTGGTGGATTTCCTCGATCCGCGCCGGCGCTTCCTTCCTGGACCGGCGGTAGACGCAGTGCACCGCTTCGGCGCCGAGCCGCAGCGAAACGCGCAGCGCGTCCATCGCGGTGTTGCCGGCGCCGATCACCGCGACATGCTTGCCGGGCCTGAGCGGCGTGTCGAAGTTCGGATAGTCGCGCGCGCGCATCAGGTTGCAGCGCGTCAGCAACTCGTTCGCCGACAGCACGCCGTTCAGCGACTCGCCCGGAATGCCCATGAAGCTCGGATAGCCCGCGCCGGTGCCGATGAAGACCGCGTGGAACCCCATCTCGGTCACCATCTGCTCGATCGTGAACAGGCGGCCAACCAGAGTGTTGCACTCGAACTTGATGCCGAGCTGCCTCAACTTGTCGATCTCGGCGTCGATCACCTCGTTGGGCAACCGGAAATCCGGGATCCCGTACTTCAGCACGCCGCCCGGCTGGTGAAAGGCCTCGTAGACCACGACCTCGCAGCCGGCCTTCGCCATGTCGGCTGCGCACGCCATCCCCGCCGGACCCGCGCCGACGATGCCCACCCGAAATCCGGAGGATTCGATGTACGGAACATTGGCCCAGCCTTCCTTGATCGCGGTGTCGCCGACGAAGCGTTCGAGCCGGCCGATCGCGACCGGCTCGAGCGTCTCGCCGACCGTGCACACGCCTTCGCACTGGTTCTCCTGCGGGCACACCCGACCGCAGATCGACGGCAGCAGATTGGTGTCGGTGATGATGTCGTAGGCGCCGTGGTAGTGCTTTTCAGTGATCTTGCGGATGAACCCGGGGATGTCGATGCCGACCGGACAGCCGCGAACGCAGGGCTCGTCGGCGCACTGCAGGCAGCGCTCGGCCTCGACCAGGGCTTCCTCGACGCCATAGCCGAGCGACACCTCCGAGAAATTGCGTGCGCGCTCGTGCGGGTCCTGCTCGCGCGCCGGCGTGCGCTCCTGTGGAATCGTCCGGATCGTCTTTTTCTTCGCCGCCATGCTAGTAGAGCTCCGGGTCGGACTTGCTCGATGCCGCCGCCATCTCGTCGGCCTGCTTCATCAGCCGGCAGGTGTCGTTCCAGTGTTCGAGCGCCATCCGTTCTTCGGCGGTGAAGCGCTTCAACCGCGCCATCAGGTCGTCGAAATCGACCTTGTGCCCGTCGAAGTCGGGGCCGTCGACGCAGGCGAACTTGATCTGATCGCCGATCTTCACCCGACAGCCGCCGCACATTCCGGTGCCGTCGACCATCAGCGGATTCAAGCTCACCATCGTCTTGATGCCGTGCGGGCGCGTCGCTTCGGCGCAACCCTTCATCATGATCGGCGGGCCGATCGCCACACACTCGTCGATGTCGGGATGCTTGGCGATCGCAAGCCGGATGCCTTCGGCGACGGTGCCTTTGACGCCGGCCGAGCCGTCGTCGGTGCATACGATCACCTCGTCGCACACCGACCGGAACTTGTCGTCCCAGAACATGAGGTCCTTGGTCCGAAAGCCGATGACGCCGATCACGTAGGCGCCCGCCTCCTGGAATGCGCGTGCCTGCGGGAACGTCGGCGCGACACCCAGGCCGCCGCCGACGCACAGCGCCTTCTTCGCGTGCCCGAGCTGGCTCGGCACGCCCATCGGGCCGACCATTGCGAACAGCGAGCTGCCGACCTTGCAGTTCTGCTGCATTTCCTTCGTCGTCTTGCCCACCGCCTGGATGACGAGCGTGATCGTGCCGCGCTCGCGGTCGAAATCGGCGATCGTCAGCGGGACGCGCTCGCCGTGCTCGGTGGCCATCACGATAACGAACTGACCGGGCTTGGCCGCCTTCGCCAGCAGCGGATGGCGGATTTCGAGCAGGTAGGTGACGGCAGAAAAGTCCTCGCGCGCCACGACTTCGAATGGATACGATGTCTCCGTTTTCACATCAGGTCCCGGTTGCTCGGGCCCGGCGGCAGCGGTGACCCGTGATCGACTGGAATGGCGGCGGTTCGAGAGGCGATGACCGACGCACGACTTGCGGCAAGTCGTCGGCGTGCGCTCCGTGCATCGTCTTCAAGCCACATCCTCCGCGTGCAGCGGCGGTCCCGAAGGTCCCGCGCGATACGCGCTGCCTTGAGGTGTGCTTCGGGACGCGGTCGCGTACGACGAATGCTACGCCGGCGGGGCAGCCTGCGGCGGCGAGACCTTTGATCTGCATCACATTTGCCCGCGAAATTGCGGCGGAATGTCGCAGCGGCGCGCCGCCCATAGGCCCGTCGCATCGTTCTTTCCGTTGCGCGACTGCGTCGTCCGCACACGATGGCTCGCGCATGCCCCCTTCGGTCCTCGGCTTCGCCTCGGCCGCTCATGCGCACGTGCGGAAGCCGACGAAAGGATCGTGACGGTCGGGGCGGTAGAAGTTGCGGAAGCGATGATGGACGAGCCGCGAGCGCGTCGCCCACGAGCCGCCGCGCAGCACGCGATGGTCGCCGAACCACGGCGCCGAATAGTCGACATAAGGATCGGGCCCGAAGCCGGGATACGGAACGAATGCCGTGGCCGTCCATTCCCAGACGTTGCCCAGCATCTGCACGGGCCGCCGGGGCGAGGCGAGGGCAAACCGATGGGCCGCAACCGGCGCTCCGGCAACGCCATCGAGATTGGCATTGCCGGCAGCGGTCGACCACGGACGATCGTCGGCATCTGCAGGCAGGCCGGCGCGCGCAACGCATTCCCACTCGGCTTCTGTCGGCAGCCGCCGGCCCGCCCAACGACAATAGGCCTCCGCCTCGTGTGCGGAAACGTGCTGCACCGGGGCATCGTCGTCGAGCGGCCGCCAGCGATCGAAACGGCGCGTCTGCCACGCGGTGCCGTCGCGCCGCCAATATGCCGGTGCGGTGCGTCCGGCCGCGGCGAGCCACACGCGACCCGCGGCCGACCACAGCTCCGCTCGATCGTAGCCGCCAGCGTCCACGAAGGCGGCGAACTCGGCGTTGGTCACGCAGCGGCGCGCGATCGCGAACGGAGGCAGGCGCGTGACGTGTGCCCATTTCTCGTTGTCGAACACGAAGCGCCGTTTCTCGACCCCGCGCGCCGTGCCAAGCATGAAATCCCCGCCCGGCATTTCCACGTCGCCCGCCGCCGCGGACGAACCTGCGGCCGGGAGCAGCGAGCGCGGCTCCGCAAAGGCCGGCGGCGCGGGCAGTGCAAGCGACTGCAGCGTCATCAGCAACGCCTCGGCATGCATGTCCTCGTGATAGAGCGCGAGCTCGAAGTAGTAGCTGTCGCCGTCGCGCAACGCCGCAAGCGTTTCGAGCGTGTCGGCCAGCGTTGCGTCGAGGTACGCGTGGACCCGGCCCCAATCGGGCAGCGGCAGGCTCCAGCGCGTCGCGTGCGGAACGGTGCTCGAATTCCACAGCGCGTCCGCGTTGGCGATCCGCGAGGGCGTTTCCGCACCCGCCGGATCGTCGGGGCGATAGCGGCGGCACCAGAATTCCTGGAACCAGCCGATGTGGCCGATCTCCCACCGCGGAGGATTGACGATCGCGATCTCGGGAAAGCGCTGCTCGGCTTCGGTCAGGTGCGCATACAACCCGAGCGTATAATCGCGCGCATCGCGCAACGCTGCCGCGACCTCCGCCGCGCTCCGCGGCGCCGGCAAGCCCGCGCCCGCCCCGGAATCCGCCGTGCGCGCGATCTCCCGCTCCACCGCTCCGAAGCTCGTCATCGCCACTCCTTATTCGGCGAGCGCGAACAACGGCAACTGGCGCACCGCCGCGCGCTGGTCCCGCCTGCTCGCACCGCGTTACCGCACGATTGTACAAGCGGCCGATGCATCGGTGACCGGCCGCCCGCGCGACGACGCCATTGCCCTCGTTGCACTGCATGCGCGCCGCAGTCGGATTGCGATCGCAGCCTGGCGCAAGGCGTATCCGGACCGCGCACTCGTCGTCGCGCTGACGGGTACCGACCTCTATCGCGATATCCCTGCGGGCGACGCGGACGCTCATGCGTCGCTTCAGGATGCCGATCGGCTGATCGTGCTGCAGGAGGACGCGCGGAAATTCGTTCCGTCCGGCGTGCGCGACAAGGTCGACGTGGTCTACCAGTCGGCTCGCGCGCTGAAGCCGTGGGGCGGCAAACGCGCCCATCGGCTGCACTGCGTGCTGGTCGCCCATCTGCGCGAGGAGAAGGATCCTCGCACGGTGTTCGACGCATGGCGGCTACTGCCCGCCGATCTTCCTGTCACCCTGACAGTCATCGGGTCGGCACTCGATCGGGCGCTCGGGCGGGCGGCCCGCGATCTCGCCGCCTCGGATCGGCGCGTGCGCTGGTTGGGCCCGCGGCCCCACGCCTGGACACGGCAGGCGATCAAGCGGGCGCATCTGCTGCTTTGTCCCTCGAAGATGGAGGGCGGCGCCAATGTCGTCGTCGAGGCGATCACGGCAGGCACACCCGTCGTCGCGTCGCGGATGTCGGGCAACCTCGGGATGCTGGGTCGGGGCTATGCCGGCTATTTCCCTGTCGGCGACGCGGTTGTGCTCGCTCGGCTCCTCGCGCGGATCGTCCGCGAACCAGCGTTGTCAAACCGCCTCGCCGCGCAATGCACGAGCCGCGCGTCCCTTTTTGCCGCAGAGGCCGAGCGGTCGGCGCTGGAAACGGCAATCGGCCGGGCGCTTGCGGCAAAGACCGTCGACACCGGTACAATGTTCGGCCCCGGAGCCACCCGGATTGGACGCTTCCATGAACGCACCTGATCGGCCCCCGCTCCGTCTCACCCAGTTCAGTCACGGCGGCGGCTGCGGCTGCAAGATCGCTCCCGGCGTGCTGGAGCAGATCATCGCCAAGGTGGGGCCATCGCTCGTGCCGAAGGAATTGTTGGTGGGCATCGAGACGGCGGACGACGCGGCGGTCTACCGGCTCAACGACTCGCAGGCGATCGTCGCGACGACCGATTTCTTCATGCCGATCGTCGACGACCCCGCCGACTTCGGCGCGATTGCCGCGACCAACGCGCTGTCCGACGTCTACGCGATGGGGGCAACGCCGCTGTTCGCGCTCGCCCTGGTCGGCATGCCGGTCGACAAGTTGCCGCTGGAGACGATCCGCAAGATCCTCGAAGGCGGCGAGGCGATCTGCGCGAAAGCGGGAATCCCGATCGCGGGCGGGCACACGATCGATTCGGTCGAGCCGATCTACGGTCTCGTCGCCCTCGGCGTCGTCGATCCGAAGAACCTGAAGCGCAACGTCGGCGCGCGGCCCGGCGACGTCATCATTCTCGGCAAGCCGGTCGGCATCGGAATCTACAGCGCGGCGCTCAAGAAGGAAAAGTTGTCACCCGACGGGTACGCGGCGATGATCGCCAGCACGACCCAGCTCAACACGCCGGGCATCACCCTCGGCACCATGGAGTCCGTGCACGCACTCACCGACGTCACCGGGTTCGGTCTGCTCGGCCATCTGCTCGAGCTCTGCCGCGGCTCGCAGGTCGGTGCGACGCTGGACTTCGCGCAACTCCCGCTGCATCCGGGCGTGCTCGAGCTCGCGCGTGCGGGGCACGTCACCGGCGCGTCGCGCCGTAATTGGGCATCGTACGGAAGCGAGGTCACGCTCGAGCCCGGGACCACCGACGTCGAGCAAGCGCTCCTCACCGATCCGCAGACGTCCGGCGGTCTCCTCGTCGCCTGTGCGCCGGAGTCGGCGGACGAAGTTCTGGCACTGTTTCGCGCCGAAGGCTTCGATCGCGCAGCCGTCATCGGCACCATCGTCGCCGGCGCATCGCGGGTCACCTTCGCCTGAGTCGCATGCCGGCCTCGCGCGCACGCAATCCGCGGCGGCATGTCGGGGCGGCCCGTGAGTCGCCGACGTCGCTCTCCGAGCGCTTCGACGCGGTGCGGGCAACCACGCTGCAGCTCGCCGCGCCGCTGTCGGCGGAGGATTGCGCGGCGCAGTCGATGCCCGACGCGAGCCCCGTCAAGTGGCATCTCGCGCATACGACGTGGTTTTTCGAGACCTTTCTGCTCGAGCGCCACGTCCGCGGGTATCAACCATTCCAGCCGCGGTTTCGCGTGCTGTTCAACTCCTATTACGACGCGGTCGGCGACCGGCATCCGCGGCCGGAGCGCGGGCTCTTGTCGCGGCCCTCGCTCGACGAGATTCACGCCTATCGTGCGCACGTCGAGCGCCATCTCGAGTCGTTGTTCGCCCGCGCCGACGACGACGCCGGGCTCGCCGCGCTCCTCGAGCTCGGCGTGCAGCACGAGCAGCAGCATCAGGAGCTCGTCCTCACCGACGTGAAGCACCTGCTGTCGCGCAACCCGCTTCAGCCCGGCTATCTGGAGCGGTGGCCGCTGACGCCGATCAAGCCGCAAAAGTCGCGCTGGATTGCTTATGGCGGCGGGCTCGTCGCCGTCGGCCATACGGGTGCCGGCTTCTGTTTCGACAACGAGCTGCCCTGCCACGAAGTCCTCCTCGTCCCGTTCGAGCTTGCGTCGCACCCGGTGACGCACGGCGATTTTCGGGCGTTCATCGACGACGCCGGCTACCGGCGTCCGGAGCTGTGGCTGTCGCTCGGTTGGGATACGGTCCAGGCGCAACGCTGGTCCGCACCCCTCTATTGGGAACAGCGCGACGGCCGGTGGACGACGTTCACGCTGCGCGGCCGCGTGGAGATCGATCCTGCCACGCCGATGACGCACTTGAGCTATTTCGAGGCCGATGCCTACGCGCGATGGGCGGGAGCCCGCCTGCCGACGGAGTTCGAATGGGAGATCGCGGCAGCGGGTTGCGCGATCGACGGAAACTTCCAGGAGAGCAGGATGCTGCACCCGCTCGCGTCGCGTGCCGATCCTCTCCCCGCCACGCCGGCGCAACTCTACGGCGATGTCTGGGAGTGGACGCGCAGCGCGTACGCGCCGTACCCGGGTTACAGGCCCGCCGCCGGCGCAGTCGGCGAGTACAACGGCAAGTTCATGTGCAACCAGTACGTGCTGCGCGGCGGCTCCTGCGCGACGCCTCGCCCGCACATTCGCGCGACGTACCGTAATTTCTTCCCGCCGGAAGCACGCTGGCAATTCTCCGGGCTGCGGCTCGCGCGCGATCCGCGCTAGTGTGCTGAGTCAGAAGTTCCGAAGATAAGGGAGCGGATGAAATCGGGTGTCAGGCAAGGCGCGAGGCCGAGACAGTAGCCCGCGCTACGGCGAGACCGAGCAACGTAGCATGGCGCTCGATTTCGCCGCGAACTATCGAGTGAATTTCTGACTCAGTACACTAGGTAGGCCATCGCGTCACGCGGCGTAGAACACCGCGAAGTCGCCGCGCGCATCCTGCCAGCAACGCACCGCGCCGAATCCCGCTCGCTCGAGCATTGCGCGGAATCCGGCCGGCGCATATTTGTAGGAATTCTCCGTGTGAATGCGCTCGCCGGCGACGTAGATGCGCGGCGCTTGGTCGAGCATCACCGTCTGCGCCGACGTTGCCTCGAGATGCATCTCGATCCGGCCGGCCCGCGCATTGTAGAAGCCACGATGCGCGAAGGCATGCGGGACGAAATCGCTCCCCAGCACGCGATTGACATTGTTCAACACGTTGCGGTTGAACGCCGCGGTGACGCCAAGCGGATCGTCATAGGCCACGTCGAGCCGTGCCTGGTCCTTCTGGGTGTCGACCCCGACCAGGAGGCCGCTGCCGGGCACGATGCAATGGCGGCGGATGGCGCGCAGGAAGTCGAAGGCTTCGTCCGGCGTGAAGTTCCCGATCGACGAGCCCGGATAGAAGAAGGTCGTCGGCAGGTCGTCGAGGTCGGCTGCGAGATCGAGCCCGGCAGTGAAGTCGGTGATGACCCCGAGCATTTCGACGTCCGGATGTTTCGGCGCGAGGCGCGCGAGCGCGCGATTGATCGCCTCCGCGGCGATGTCCACCGCGACGTAGCGCTTCGCCGCGACGAATGCGAGCCAGTCCTCGCCCTTGTGGCAATCGCCGGCGCCGAGATCGACGAACTGCCCATCGCGGCCCATCGCCTTGGCGATCTCGGCGCGGTATTCGTGAAAGATCGCACGCTCGGTCCGCGTAGGGTAATACTCGGGCAGCTCGCAGATCGCGCCATAGAGCGCGCAGCCCAGCACGTCGTAGAAGTACTTCGGCGGAATGCCGGCCGGCGTCGTGCGAAGGCCCTCTACGAGCGCGCGTCGCTCCGCGACCGGATCGACGGCGAGGCGGTGGACGAGGCGGTATCCGGGCATGGGCGCAACGATGGGCGGCAGGAACGCGCGATGATAGCGTGCCGCCCGCAGGTCTTGCGGCATAATCCGCGGGATGCGGTGCCGCCGTCGCGGCGCGCGGCGCTCCGACCGAATTCCTTCCGCGCCTCGAGCGATGTCCGCCAAACCTTCCCCGCGCGCGACAACTCCGCCCGCCGCCGTGGCGGCGGCGGGCGATCTGGGACTCTATGCGGCCGCCGACTTCAGGATCACCGATGGCCGCTGCACCGATTGTCCGACGATCCGCCAGGCGTTGTGGTACTTCGAGCGCGAGACGATCGCCGTCGCAAAAGAGGGGCGCCCCGTCGCGCGCTTCGTCCGCGGGCTGCCGTTCGACGCGGATCTTCGCGCGTGGCTCGCGGCGCGGGACGAGCGCGCGCTGCTCGAATTTCCTCCGCTGGTGTGGATCGCCGCCCCACATCTCGTCTCCGGCGCGCGCCTCACCGGCGATCTCGCCGAGCTCGTGAGCCGCGGCGGCCGATTGCAGTTCAAGCTGGCGCCGAAGATCCCGCTCAACCGCTCGTACTTCGACGCGTCCTCGGCGCGGTTCTTTGCCGGGCGCGACATCAAGGTGCGCGGCGTGGTGACGAACGGCGCGATCGTCGCGCGCACGCTCTGGCCGGAGGATTTTCGCCTGGCCGTTGCGCCGCCCGCGCGGCCGTTGCCTCCCGATACGCCGCCCGCCGCCGCGTTGCGCGAGCGGATGCGCGCGGAGGAAAACGGCGGTGCGACGGGCCGCTACACCGTGGAGACGCTGTGGCAGCGCGCAGGCAGCAACCCGGACCTGCGGGGACGCGCCGTCCTCGCGTTCATGATCAACGGCGCGCAGGGCGACGACGACGAGGCGCACGCCGGCCATTTCGCGCTCGTCACTGGCCGCGTGCAGAGCGACGGAGCAATCGGCGACTGGCTCGTCAACAATTTCTACACGCTCGACGCCGAAAGCGAAAAGGGGATCGTCGCCGCGCCGGTTCCGCTCGACGACTATCTCGGCGACCTCAACGCGGGACAGAACTGGTATCGGCCGTCTTACATGATCGTCGCCGCGCTGTCCGCCGGGCGCGCCGCGACACTCATGCAATCGGCGCTGGGGCGCGTCTACAATCAGTTCTACCGCCATCAGATCGTCTACTATCACCCGACGACCAACTGCACGAGTCTTTCCATCGACACGCTGCGAGCGCTGGGATGGGACGTGCCGGCGCGCGGGCCGACGAGTCGCCTGCTCGCGTGGGCGGGCTTTCCGGTGCTGGCGCTGAAGGAGCGCTCGGTCGCCAAGGCGAAGCTTGCCTTCGATTATCTCTGCGCCGACCGGACTCGCCTGCTGCCTGCCGCGGCGGCGGAGGAGATTTTCGGTAGCCTGCTTTCGCTCGCTGCGGCTTCCGGCGCGAAGGCGAAACGGGACGGTCCGCTGGCGCACATGCTGGCGCGCGACCTCGACGCGCTCGTCTTCGTCCGCTTCCCGCAGTTCCCGTCCAGTCGCGCGTGGGGCGACGCACCCGCCGCGACGGTTAAGGAATACAGAGCGCGGCTGCCTCGCGATCCGGCAATGGCGAAGATCGTTCCCGTGCCGGCACGCCCCTTTCCCGACGCGCTGCGCGACCCCGACCTGCTGCCGCCGCCGCCCCCGCCCTCCGACACCGCTACGATGGTGTGGGGCAGCTTGGTGATCGTCGGCATTCCGTGGACCCTCGCACGACTGTGGCGGCGCTGGCGCGAGCGGCGATCGGCGCATGCGATACGACGCCGGTTTGGCGCTTCGCACGTCGCACCGCCGCGCGACGACCGATGAGCACCGCGAACGCAGAGACGCCTGCGCGTCCGCTCGGATATCGAGCGCCGCAACGGCGGCCCGGAAATATTTGCCGAATATGTCGAAGCCATTTTCAGAATCGCGAACGCCGGTGCTAGAATCGTCGCCGCCGCGCTCCGGCAGCATCGGGCCGACGTCCTTCTTTATCGTGACCCCGCGCTCGTGTTTGCCACCCCTTCGCGCGAGAGCGCACGGCTGTCGGAGGTCCGGGCCGAGGCGCGCAGCGCTCGCGAAAAAACGGTAACGAGGTCGCCTCCGTCACCCGGTACGCTGCTCGCGGCTAACAGGAGATTCCGATGCGTGTTTCCCGTCTTCTTGCTCCCGCGTGTGCGTTCGTCCTCGTCGCCTGCGCGCCGGCCGAGCCGAAGCCCCCCGCGCTTCCCGGATACATCAACGCGCCGCCGCCGGCGATCGACGTCGCCGGCGACTCGCTGCTCACCGGTACCGTATGGACATGGCAGGGCACGCAGATGCGCGACGGTACGCGGATCACGCCCGACGCGCCGGAGCGCTACACGTTGGAGTTCCAGCCCGGCGGAGACGTGAACGTCCGCGCCGATTGCAATCGCGGCTCCACGAGCTACGTGCTCACGGGCAACGCGCTGAATTTCGGCCCGATCGCGCTGACCCGCGCCGCGTGCCCACCCGGTTCGCGCGACACGGAGTTCGTGAAGAATCTCGCCGCCGTCTCGGGCCAACACTTCCGCGGCAACGATCTCGTCCTCACGCTCAAGGTCGACTCGGGCTCGATGCGCTTCACGACCACACGCCAGTGATGCCGGCAAGCGACGGCGGACGGGAAACGCGTTGCTGCTCGACTTCCTGACCGATCGCGACGTCTGGCTGAAGTTGTTCGTTGCGGCCGAATGGGTGGTCCGGATCGGGATGCTGGTCGTCGTGCCGTTCCGCCGCAGCCCCGACGCGGCAAAAGGCTGGCTGCTGCTCATCTTTTTCGAGCCGACGGTCGGGATCGCGCTCTATCTGCTGATCGGTCGTCCGCGCCTGCCCGCATTGCGCCGCGAGCGCTCCGAGGAGTTCATCGCGATCGCGGAGCCCATTTATCGGCGGCTCGCACGCAGTCCCGCGATCTACCACCCGGAACCCGGCCCCGAGCTCGCCCCCGCCGTGCGCCTCGCCGAAGCCCTGGGCGACATGCCGATCCTCGGCGGCAACGCGGTCGAGGTATTGACCGACTACGAGGGAATCATCGACCGGCTCATCGCCGACATCGACGCAGCGCAACTCAATGTCCATCTTCTGTTCTACATCTTCGCCGACGACGGCGTATCGGCGCGCGTCGTCGATGCGCTGGCCCATGCCGTCAAGCGCGGGGTGGCGTGCCGCGTGCTCGCGGACTCGGTGGGCTCGCGGCCTGCGTTTCGCAAGATGTTGCCGCGTCTGTCCGCCGCGGGAATCGCTGCGGCGGAGACGTTGCCCGTGGGGTTTCTCCGCCGCCACACGGCCCGCCTCGACCTTCGCAATCACCGGAAGATCGCCGTGCTCGACGGCCGTGTCGGCTGGACCGGCTCGCTCAACATCGTCGATTCGACGTTCAAGCCCGGGCTCACGTACGAAGAGCTTATGGTGCGCGTGACCGGCCCCGCGGTGCTCGAGTTGCAAGCGGTCTTCGTCGCCGACTGGTTCATCGAGACCGGCGAGCTGATCGGCGACGCCGAGACGTTTCCGGAACCCGCCATCGCCGGTGACGTCGCCGCGCAGGTGCTGCCGGCGAGTCCCGCGTTTCCCCACGAGAATACCCAACGGCTGATCGTCGCGCTCATTCACGCGGCGAGGAAGCGCGTCGTCATCACGACGCCCTACTTCATTCCCGACGCGGCGCTTCTGCAGGCGCTGTCGACGGCGGTGCTTCGCGGCGTCGACGTGCGGCTGGTGGTCCCGGCACAGGACGATCAGATTCTCGTCTGCCTGGCGCAGAAGTCCTATTACGCGGAGCTTCTGTCGAGCGGCGTCAAGATCTGCCGCTACGGGAAGCGCTTCCTGCACGCGAAGCAGGCGACGATCGACAGCGAGGTCGCGTGGATCGGATCGTCGAACATGGATCTCCGCTCGTTCGTACTCAACGCCGAAGTGACGCTGCTCGCGTACGACGCCCGGGTTTGCGCGCTGCTCGAAGCCGAGCAGGAACGCTATTTTCGCGACGGCGAGTGGCTGGACGACGCGGCGTGGGCCAGGGCGCCGCTCGCGCGCCAGGTCGCGTGGAACCTGGCCCGGCTCATGAGTCCTCTGCTTTAGGTGCTTTTGGGTCGTCCGTCCCCACGAACACGGGGACTCAACTTTCGGACGAACGACGCTGGATTCCCACGTTCGTCGGAAATGACGGATCAGCTATTTGCTGGCCGGGATGAGCCCACGCGCCGCGAGCTGGCCGATGATGACGTCCGCGAAGCCGGGCGTTTCCTGTGCCACCGACGCCGGATTGAACGTGTCGGTCGTCGCCGCCCACACCACACGGCGCGTCTTCACGTCCCAGAGATTCGTCTCGACTGTCGCGACGTCGTACTGCTGCACCTGGGGCACCGCGACCATCGCTGGCCCGTACCAGCCGCCGTAGGGCCCCCACATCATCGGCGCCGGCATCATCACCGTGTTGATCTGCGTTTTGGTGTCGACGCGCAGCAGCCGCACCGCAAGCAGGCCGGTCGCGCCCGACCCTTCGACCGCGGCGTTCCAGGCCGAATCGCCCGGCGGCGTTCCCTGCGGCAGCGTGAGATAGCCCGGAATGCCGTCGACGCCTGCGGCTTGGAGCTTCTGCACGAAGATGTCCTCGAACACGCGCGTATCGGCGATGTTGTCGCCGAAGCCGACGACGAGAATCTTGCGGAACGGCCCGCCCTTGTAGCTGGTGTCGAACCACGCGTTGCGGATCGACGTCGACGCGCAGCCTGCGACCAGCAGGACCGCGACACAAAGAGCGACGCGTCGGAGAATGCGCGTTTGCATATGGAATTCCCTTGTTTCCATGTCGTTCCCGCGAAGGCGGGAATCCAGTGTCGTTCGCCCTCGAAAATTCTGGCTCATCGGTTCTTGAACGTGGGCTTGCGCTTCTCGACGAACGCCCGCATGCCTTCCTTCTGATCCTCGAGTCCGAACGTCGCGTGGAACTCGCGTCGCTCGAACAGCAAGCCTTCGGCGAGCGAGGATTCGTAGGCGCGGTTGATCGCCTCCTTGATCTTCAGCACGACCGGGAGCGAGAACGACGCGATTTTCGCAGCAAGCGCAAATGCTTCCTCCTCCAGCCTGTCGGCCGGAACAATCCGGGCGACGAGCCCGCTGCGCTCGGCTTCCGCCGCGTCGATCATCCGTCCCGTCAGGCACCAGTCCATCGCCTTCGCCTTGCCGACCGCGCGCGGCAGCCGCTGCGTTCCGCCCATCCCGGGCATCGTCCCGATCGTGATCTCGGGTTGCCCGAATTTAGCGGTGTCGGCGGCAACGATGAGGTCGCACATCATCGCCAATTCACAGCCGCCGCCCAACGCGTAGCCCGCGACGGCGGCGATCACCGGCTTCCTCGTCTTGCGAACGTCCTCCCAGTCCTTCGTGATGTAGTTGTCGGCGTAGACCTTCTGGTAGTCCCATTCGGCCATCGCGCCGATGTCCGCACCCGCCGCAAAAGCCTTTTCGTTGCCCGTAATCACGATCGCGCCGATCCCGGGATCACCGTCGTACGCGGCGAGGGCATGTGACAGCTCGACCGCCAGCGCATCGTTCAGCGCGTTCATCCGCTGCGGGCGATTGAGCCGGATCACGCCGACGCGGTCGCGGGTGTCGACGACGATGTACTCGTAGGCCATGGGAAGCTTGCTCGTTGCAAACACGACAATTCTACGATGCTCCGCGGGTGATGCAAGTTCTCGCCCCGGACCTGGAAGATCGAACCGGACCGTCTCCGAACCGGCACGTGGTGCCCCGCCCTCGCGGGCCGATTCGTGGCCCTGCTCGACGCGCGCTTGCGCAAGCTCGGGGCGGCGACCTAACCTGCCCGATGCGATGGCGCTGCCCGAGCTTGTACCCGGCGCCGGCGAAGGAAGCGAGACGATCGTGGTGGAGATTCCGAGCGAAACCGTCGAGGTCGATCTGGACCAGGGCTGATCGATCGTCGGAGCTTCTTCGTCGCCGACTGTCGGGGACGTCCCGCGTGCTGCCCCCGACCAGCGAGACGCCGTTTAGCCGCGCCGCCGAAGTTCGTCGTTCGCGGCGACGCCGATTCGATCGATCGCGGCCGGGAAGACCTCGTGCGTCGCCTGGACGCGCTGGACCTCGTCGCCAGGCAAAAGCATCGCCGGTACCACGATCGCGATTGCGAACGTGATCACGGTCATGGCCACCGCAGCGATCGCGGCGGCTGCACGCGGAGTCGAGGATTGGTAGCGTTTCATGTGTGTTCTCCCCACGCGAATGGTGCGATTGGTTGAACGCAGAGTCCTGAAACCCTTGCTGTCGATGCTGCTCCGCGTCGCCGCGCGCGAATCGCGCGGAGGAGTGCATCGTAGGCACGACGGATCGGAGTTCCAAGGCGGAAGCGACGATTCCCCCGAATCGGTGCGCGAAACCGTCGGGTGCGCCGATGACTCCGGCACCAACCCGCACGTCTCTGTGCAATCGACACGCTCGATTGCGCGCCTTCGACGCAGAATGGAGACGGCTCCGAGCGAGCCGTCGTATCCGGGCGAACGCGAGACCCCGAGGACCTCGCCAGCAGGTCACCGGATTTCCGCGCGCGCGGGAAATCAGCATCGTGCACGTTATGGTGTCATTCGGGACGAACCTGGTCGCCCCCACTTGTCCGTGAATATTCCGCCTTCAGCGCGTGACTTTGCCGATTCGCCGCATCTGCCTTCTGGGTACGATGAAATCACTCTAGGGTTCGGAGCAGAGCGGGCGGTCGAGGCGGCGGAAAGAGCAAGTGAGCACCGCCACTTCGCCGACCACTCGGGATCGACCGGCACCACGTGGCAACGATGCCGGCCCCAACGAACCGCGTTTTGACAAGGAGGCTCATCATGTCGCAGCACAGTCCCATGAAGCACGTTACCGCGACGCTCGCTGCAGCCGCGTGCCTCGCGTTCGCATCGGGTGTCGTCGCCGCCGACGTGAACGACGACAAGGCGTTCGCCGATTCGCCGACGGCGGTCTGCCATCCGGCGTATCGTCCCTGCCAGAAGGAGCCGCCGCGTCCGGCGACCCCACCGAGCGCAAGCGCCGAAAAGCCGTACATCGCGGTCGGAGTGTTCGATTACGTACCTGCCGGCAGCGTCTGCCACCCGGCTTACAGGCCGTGCGCGAACTGGTCGCTGTGGGTCGAGAAGCCGACGAAGTGACGGACCAAGTGCGTCGCGGCATTCACTCCGCGACGCACCTTTTGCTCGAGCTTCCGCGGGCGGACATCGCGCACGCTGGAGTAGTGGATCGGCCGCCTACGCTGGCCAATGCCGCGGCTGCCAGGGATGCGGCAGCAGATCGCGCAGTTTCACGATCTCTTCGCGGCTGACGACGACGTCCGTATCCAGATTCGCCGGGTCGATCTGGTAGATGAGCTCCCGGCAGCGGCCGCAGGGAGGCAGCACGGTGCCGTCGTCGTTGATCGCCACGACCGCACGAATCCGCGCCTCGTGGTTCTTCAGCATCTCGGCAACGGCGGAATGCTCGGCGCAGAAGCCGATGCCGCAGCGCAGGTCGACGGAACAGCCCGTGTAGACCGCACCGGACGCCGTCAGCACGGCCGCGCCGACGAGACCCGCATCGCAGTGGTCGGACGTCCGGAACAGAACGGCGACTTCCGCCGCGCGTGCGATCAGATCGTCGTATGCCAAGCCTCCCTCCCGTCGTTGGTCTCGGGCCTGCGACGTGTTACGCCGGTTTGTTCTTCCACGAATCGACGTAGGCGACGTTCTCGATGCCGTCCGGCAGGGGCGCGACCTCCAGCGGAAACCGGGTGTCGATCATCACTGCGTACTCGTCGGTTTCCTTGCGCGCATGCTTGGCACCGGTCGCGAACGCTTTCGGATGCGGACCGTGCGTAAAGCCGCATGGATGGAACGTCACCATGCCCGGCTTGATGTTGTCGCGGCTGAAGAATTCGCCGCGGTGGTAGAAGATCACCTCGTCGTAATCGTCGTTGTTGTGATAGAACGGGACCTTGAGCGCGCCGGGATCCGACTCGATCGGGCGCGGTGCGAACGTGCAGACGATGAAGTTCTTCCCGACGAACGTCGTGTGCGCGGATGGCGGCAGGTGATAGCGATGGCTCATCAGCGGCCGGATGTCGCGGACGTTGAGGCGCACGACGCAGAGATCGCCATGCCAGCCTACGGCATCGAGCGGATTGAACGGGTACCGAATCGTCGACAGCTCGCCCTTGCGCTTCACGACGACCGTCCAGGCGTCGTCGGTCTGCTGCGCGCGGAACGCCGCGTCCATCGCCGGGACGTCGAGGACAGCGGGATCGAAGATCGCGTGCGGCCCGACGATGCCCTTTTCCGGCATCGTGTACGTTCCCTCGGTGCATTCGACGAGCAGCATCGTCGTCGGTATCGTCGGCGCAACTCGCCACATCCCACCGCGTGGAATGACGATGTAATCGCCATCGCGATACGTGAGATGACCCCAGTCGCAGAAGAATTCTCCGGCTCCCTCATGGATGAACAGGAGCTCGTCGCCATCCTGGTTGCGGACCAGGTGGTCCATCGCGCGCTCGGTTTTCCAGTGGCGAATCCTGACGTCGCCGTTGCTCATGAACGCCGTGGCGTCCCACGGCGAAGCGCCCGTCGCCGGCAGCTTGGTCAGATCGTAGGCATGCGGGTTGAGCGTGCCGCTGAAGGTCTCCCACGCGGTCGGCGGATGGCGATGATGGAAATGCGCGGCGGGCCCGAAAAAGCCTTCCTTGCCCATTTCTCGCTCGAACGTTCCTTCGGGCAGGTCGGCATGCGCCTGCCGGCTGTGCGTGCCCTCCGCGCGCGGAAAGCGGATGTAATGCTTCATGGGGAATGTTCCGTTCCGGAAGTGACTTGCAGATGTTCTTGGCCGACGATGTCCTCGCGTGCGGCTTCCAGTGCCGCCACGAGAACCGCCGGGTCACCGATGTGGTTGGCGAGCAGCAGAATCAGCTTGGCGTTGACGAGCGCGCTCTGTTCCTCGGTCAGGTCGCGATGCAGCGCGATCAGCGCCTGGTAGAAATCGTCCGGCGCCGGCAGGTTGGGCGCGGTAATGAGCGTCGCCATCTCGTGACTCCCGTCAGTCGTTGCAGGTGGCGTGCGCAATCGCCGCGCGCACTTGGGCTGCGTCGAAGCTCCGCCAGCGCGCGCAGACGTGCTGGTCGGGCCGGAGAAGGTAACACGTGCCGGACTTCGCGTCGTAGCGCTCGGACAACAGACCGGCGCTGTCGCGGATCGCAATGCGGTCTTCGGCCCTTCGGCCATCGACCTGCACGATCCGGCAGGGAATCCTGGCGCGCGCGAGCTCCGCGGCCGCGTCGGCCGACACCGCGTCGCCGAACGTCAGCAACGTGAAGCCGTTGTGCAGATAGTCGAGGAGCCAGGTCGAGCCAGGGCCCCTCACCGGCGCATCGGCGGCGGCGGCGCCGGGCACCATCGCGCCCGCGAAAGTCTCGCCCGGACGGTCGGGCGTGTTGAGCGGCGACTCGACGTGCACGTGCGGCACCGAAAGCCGGCCGCTGTTGACGAGCCTGCGGGCGAATGCGTGGTGCTTGGCGAGCGCCAGGACGGCGTCGCGGAACGTGCGCGACACCGCGCTTTTCGGTGTGATGAAATCGGTCGCGCGTGTCGAATTGAGGATGTTCTCGTCGGCCGCGGCGATGCGCTCGACGTCATAGCTGTCGAGCAGCCGCTCGGGCGCGAGACCGTCCAGCACGAGCTTCAGCTTCCAGACGAGATTGTCCGTGTCCTGGATGCCGCTGTTGGCACCGCGCGCGCCGAACGGCGACACGAGGTGCGCCGCGTCGCCGGCGAACACGATGCGGCCATGACGGAAGCGTTTCATCCTGCGGCATTGGAACGTGTATACGCTCGCCCATTCGATCTCGAACTCGGCGTCGGCGCCGAGCATCGCCCGCAGCCGCGGCAGGATCTTCTCCGGCTTCCTCTCCTCTTCCGGGTTCGCGTCCCAGCCAAGCTGAAAGTCGATCCGCCACACGTCGTCCGCCTGCCGATGGAGGAGCGCCGACTGGTTCGGGTGGAACGGCGGATCGAACCAGAACCAGCGCTCCGAGGGAAAATCCGACTTCATGTAGATGTCGGCGATCAGGAAGCGGTCGCGAAACACCTGCCCCTCGGCCTCGAGGCCCAACATCGTGCGTACCGGGCTGCGCGCGCCGTCGGCGACGATCAGCCAGTCGCAGGACAGCCAGTATTCGCCGTCCGGCGTGGCGATGCGCAGCACCGCGCCGTCCACCTTCGGCGCGACCTCGACGACCTTGTGCTGCCAGCGGATTTCGGCGGACGGCAGCTCGGCGAGGCGGTCGACCAGGTATTCCTCGAAATAGTACTGCTGCAGGTTCACGAACGCGGGCCGACGATGGCCCGTCTCCGGCAGCAGGTCGAAGGCGTAAACGAGCTGATCCTTGAAGAAGACCTTGCCCGTCTTCCACTCGACGCCCTTGGCGACGATGCGCTCGCCGCAGCCCAGCCGATCGAGGATTTCGAGGGCGCGCTTCGCGTAGCAGATCGCGCGCGAGCCGACGCTGACCGTGTTGTCCTCGTCCAGCACGACGACCGGAACGTCGCGCTGCGCGAGGTCGATCGCCGCCGCGAGACCGACGGGCCCGGCGCCGACGACGATCAGCGGACGGCGTCCGGGCGGCGCGTCCTGGTCGGGCGAGCGCTCGTAGGCGTAGACGGGGTTGGTATAGGTTTTCATTGCCGCGAATCGCCATCGATGGCAACCATCGGAACGAAATCGCTCCGCCGTCGTTCCCGCGAACGCGGGAAACCAGCGACGTTGTGGTTCATTCCAACGACACCGGGCCCCCGCCCGCGCCGGGGCGACGACAATCCGTTCAGCCTTCCAGCGCTTCCCACATGTCCTTGTCGCGCTGCGCGGTCCAAATGCGCGGATCCTTGTGCTGCGTCGCCTCGTCGTAGGCGCGCGAGACGTCGAACGGCAGGCAGTGGTCGAAGATCACCCAGCGGCCGAACTTCGGCTGCAGCAGCGCGTACGTGTCGCGGTAGACGCTGCGCAGGTCCTTGCCCGCGGCGGCGCCCCGCTTGACCGCATCGAACATCTCGGTGACGAACGCGCGCGTGCCGTCGAGCCCCGCCTTCACCTGCGCCGGCGTCGAGAGCGCCGCACCGCGCCCCGGGACGAGCTTTTCCGGCTCGAGCGCGGCGATCGCGTCGAGCGTCGCCGGCCAATCGGTCAGGTAGGCGTCGCCGGTGTAGGGCGTGGCGCCGTATTCGACGAGGTCGCCCGAGAACAGGATCCTGTCCTGCGGCAGCCAGACGACGGTGTCGCCCTTCGTGTGGCCGCGGCCGAGCTGCATGATCTCGACTTGCAGCTTGCCGAGCATCAGCGTCAGGCGCTTCTCGAACACGAGCGTCGGCCAGGTGAGGCCGGGGACCGATTCCACCGCCTGAAAAAGGCGGGGGAAGCGCTCGATCTCGCTTTTCATGTCGGCCTCGCCCCGCTCGACGATCAGGTCGTACGTGTCGCGGCTCGCGATGATGTGCTCGGGGCGGTAGGCCGACGCGCCGAGCACCCGCACGGCGTGATAGTGCGACAGCGTGACGTAGCGGATCGGCTTGGCCGTGACCTCGCGGATGCGCCGGATCACGTCCTGCGCCATCACCGGTGTCGCTTGCGTGTCGATCACCATCACCGCCTCGTCGCCGATGACGATGCCGGTGTTGGGGTCGCCTTCCGCCGTGTAGGCGTAGGCGTGGTCGGAGAGCCTGTCGAAGCTCACCTTCTTTTCGACGAGGTCGGCCTGCGATGCGAACTTCTTCTCGCTCATGAGCGTTTCCGGGACGGTGCGGGCCTGAAATGGTAACCGATCCGACCGTTGCCGGAAATCGCGGCGGCGACCGGCGAGTCCGGACGCCGTCCCACGCAGTTCCCGGTGCGCGCTCCCGCCGCCGGGCCCGAGTGGGGCGCTGTCATTCGAGGCGGCGGCGGACCTCCTCCGGCGGCACGACGGCCTGGATCCGCTTGGGATCGTCCGGGTGGCGACGCGCGAACACCCGCGTCTCCTGCCCTTCGACGAGTACGTCGTCGCCGCGGCGCACGACGTGCTTCATCACGAAGCTCTTGCCCCGCCATTCGTCGATCCACGATTCGACGGTGATGTCCTCGCCGTAGGTCGCGGGTCGAATGAAGCGCATCGAGACTTCGACCAGCGGAGTCCCGATGATGCCCGTCGCGGCTTCCATCTCCGACCACGACGAAACGCCGGCGGCGGCGAAGAAATGCCGCGCGGCCGAGTCGATCCATTTGAAAAAGTTCGGATAGAACACGATCTGGGCCGGATCGCAGTCGCCGAACTCGACGGTGAAGTTCGTCGTATGGCGGCGGGTCACGATGCGTGTTCCACGGCGGACCCGCCCTCACCCTTTGCCCGCTTTGCCCAGACGACCGGCTGCGCCTTCGCCGGCCGCGGTGGCGCGCCATGGGCAACCAAGGCCTGATCGAGCGCCTTGCCGCCTTCGTCAGAAAGCGCGGCTTCGCGCGCTGCCCGGATCGCCGCCGCACGTTCGCCGGCGGCCCACGCGGCGTCGCCGGCGAGATGATCGACGATGTGGCGAAGGATCACCTTGCCCCGCTCGTTGGTCGCGCCGTAGCCCTTGATCAGGCGCCCGCAGAGCGCAATCTCGAACGCGAGCTGCCAATCGTCACGGGCGGCCCCCTCGATCGCCGAGAGCCAACGCTCGATGGCCTTCTGTTCTTCCCCAAAGCGCGCGCCGTGCCGGCGCAGCCGGGAGAGTCCGGCGAGCATGCGCAGCGCGAGGAAACCGGTGACGCTGTCGGTGGCGACCGAGAGTGGAAACGCCAGCGGGGTCTTGCCGCGCGCCTGGCGGCGGCGGTCCCGGGCGGCAAGCCGCCGGGCGAGCGCCGGCGGCAGCAGCGCTGCGAGCTCCGGCACACCGGGCTTGAAATAATCGACGATGTGGACGACGTCGCCCTCGTCCGCCGCGACCTCGCGCCGCACGCGCGCGAAGCGGCTCGCGCGACATTTCAGGTCGGCGACGCGGACGATATCGTCGAACGCCATCCACGGCGCGAGAAAGCGCGCCGTCTCGCGGGTCAGCGCATGTCCGTGCGCCCCGACGACGTCGACCTTGTGCTCGGCCGCGAGGATCCGCGCCAGCCGCCGGACGTACAGATCGGCGTACGCGCGATCCTGGTAGTCGCGCAGGCGCGCGTAGCCGATTTCGACGATGTCGTGGGTCGGCGCGGGGAAAGCCGCGCGCAGCGCGTCGGTCCACGCCGCCGTCGGTGCCGCGGGGGAATCCGACGCCGTGGATACACTGCTGACCGCGCCGCTTGCGCCGGTCATCGCCGCGCGCACCGCGTCCCAACCACGGGCGAAGCCGGCCAGGCTCGCCTCCGCACCCCGGCCGGAATCGCGGATCACCGCCTCGAACGTGTCGCGGCCGAAGGGCAGCACGCCGGACGCCGCGATTGCGCCGAACATCACCGCGCTCACAACGGTACCTGCGTCGCGGGTGGCTTGCGCCATGTCGAACGCAACGAGGCGGCGGCTGTGGCGGCGCGCGACGTCCTGCAGCAATTCCGAATCGAAGCGGCCGTCGCCGAGGGGCATCTTCTCGGCGGTCGTCAGCGTACGGCTCACCGACGTGATCAGCGTCGTCCGCTCCGCGCTCACCATCCCGTTCTGCACGCTGCGCACCGCCTCGAGCAGCTCGGAGGCGACGACGAGATCGATGCCGCCCGGCACCGGGAGCAGGCTCAGCACCGGCCGGCGGCCCGCGAGCGCGGTCACGGGCTCCGGATAGATCTCGACGTAATAGGTCGTGGCACCGGTGCGCTGCGCGACGCCGGGTATCGACGTGCTCTGCGCCACGTACCCCGCCTTGGTTGCCACCGCGACGAGCCACTCCGCGAGCACGCTGCCGCCTTCGCCGCCGAGTGCGCCGATCAGCAGAGTGAGCGGACGGGGCACGATGCGCATCCCCTACGCGGCCTGGAGCACGCGGATCGCCGAATGCCGCAGCCAGGCGGCGAGACGATCGCGCCAATTGGGGTTGTGGACGACCTCGCCACGGTAGAACGACGGGCAGAGCGCCGCCGCGTGCGCGTTCTCGCCGCACAGGCCGCAGCCGACGCAGCCTTCGAGCACCGTCGCAACCGGATCGACTTTCAACGGATCGGCGCTCTCCTTCAACGACAGCGTCGGACACCCGGAAAGCCGAATGCACGAGTGGTCCCCCGAACACACATCCTCATCGACACCGTATTTGACGCGCACCGAGCGCCTGCCCGCCTTGGCGAGATCCGCGCGCCAGGGCTTGACGCGGCGCTGGCGCTCGAGTTGGCATTCGCCCTCGGCGACGATGACCTTGAGGCCGGAAAAGTCCGTCGTGAAGGCCTCGCGCAGCGTTTGGCGCATTTCGTCGACGCGATAGCTGTCGACGTTGCGCAGCCACCGAACGCCGATGCCCTTGAGCGTGCGCTCGATCGCGACGTTGGTGTGGACGAGGCTTTCGTGTTTGTCGGGCGCGTGGACTTTGTGTTCCTCGTCCGGCGTCGAGAGGATTTCCTGCGTGCCGGTCGCCGACGTGTAGCCGTTCTTGAGGATGACGAGCACGGCGTCGTCGCCGTTGAACAGCGCCGACTGGACGCCGGAGAGGAAACCGTTGTGCCAGAAGCCGCCGTCGCCCATGATCGCGAGCGCGCGCCGGCGCATGACCGGCGACACGCCGGCGCGCGAGGCGAGGCTCATCCCGTAGCCGAGGATCGTGTGGCCGGAGTTGAACGGCTCGAACGACGCGAACGAATGGCAGCCGATGTCGGCGGCGATGTGCACGCGGCCGATGTCCTGCTGAAGAAGCTTGAGTGCCGCGAACACCGGCCGTTCCGGGCAGCCGACGCAGAACTGCGGCGGTCGCGCCGGCAGCGGTTGCGCGAGCTGCTTGGACACGGCCTCGCGACGCGTCGTGATTCCGTCGAGCCACGCCCGCCCGGCCTCGAGCGCCAGCTCGGGCGCATGTCGCGCCGCGAACGCTGCGACGCCGCGCGCGATCACCTCGATCGTGTATTCGCCGGCCATCTGCAGCATGTCCTTGCCGTTGACCTGCGTGTTGACATCGAGGCGGCGCAGGATCGCCATGATCTCCTGCTCGATGAACTCCGGCTGCCCTTCCTCGACGACAAGGACGGCGCGCTTGCTAAGGCAGAAGTCGCGGATCTGGTCCGGCACGAGCGGACAGGTCACGTTCAGCACCAGCAGCGGCAGCGCGCTGCCGCCGAACTCGTCGGCGAGCCCCAATTCCTGCAGCACCCGGATCAGCGAATTGTAGAGACCGCCTTGCACGATCACGCCGACATCGTCGCGCCGACCGGGGAAGAGCTCGTTCAGCTGATGCTCGACGACGTAGCGTCGCGCGGCGGGGATCCGCTCGCCCGTCTTGAGCTTCTCGTGGCGATACGTCGACGGCGGGTGCGACAGCCGGCCGTAGTCGAACGCGGCGGGCGCGTCCTGCAGGTGCTTCGCCGAAATCGCCGGCGCGACGTTGTCCTTGCAGACGAAGCTGCCGCGGACGTGGCACGCGCGGATGCGCAGTTGCAGCATCACCGGCGTGTTCGACGCTTCCGACAACGCAAACCCTTCCTCGACCAGCCGCACCATGTGCGCGAGATCGGGACGCGGGTCGAGCAGCACCAGCGACGACTTGAGTGCGAAGGCCGCGGTACGCTCCTGGATGACGCTCGCGCCCTCGCCGTAGTCCTCGCCGATGACGATCAGCGCGCCGCCGGTCACGCCCGGCGAAGCGAGATTCGACAGGGCGTCGGCGGCGACGTTGGTGCCCACGATCGACTTCCACGTCACTGCGCCGCGCAGCGGGTAGTGGATCGACGCGCCCAGCATCGCCGCGGCGGAGGCTTCGTTCGCGCAGGCCTCGACGTGGACGCCCAGCCCGGCCAGGTAATCCCTGGACTGGACCAGCACGTCCATCAGATGCGACACCGGCGCCCCCTGGTAGCCGCCGACGTACGCGACGCCGGACTGCAGCAGCGCCTTGGTGATCGCGAGGATCCCCTCGCCATGGAAGACGTCGCCCGCCCCCAGGCGCAGCGCCCGGGCTTCCCTGCTGAACGAGACTTCCATTGCGTCGCCCCTTCAACACCGCCCTGGCGCAAATCTAGTCGCGGCCGTACTATTTGTCCATAGCATAGTTTTGATTTCGTTCATTCTCTATATGAATACAGACGACGTCGACCTCAACCTGCTGCAGACGTTTCACGCCGTGCACGCCGAAGGGAGCGTCAGCCGTGCGGCCGAGCGGCTCGGGTGCTCGCAACCGACGGTGAGCCATGGCTTGAAGCGGCTGCGCCTCCTCTACAAGGACCCTCTCTTCGTCCGCACGCAGGGGGGGATGGCGCCGACCGCCAAAGCCGATCGCCTGGCCGAGGCCGTGCGCCACGCGCTGCGGGTGCTCGACGTCGCGATCCAGGAAGGCGAGCGCTACGATCCGGCGGCCTCCGAGCGGACGTTCCGCCTGCACATGAGCGACATCGGCGAGACCGTGTTCCTGCCGCGGCTGATGAAGGTGCTCTCGGTCGAGGCGCCGAACGTGCGCCTCGAGACTTTCCAGCTCGACGACAAGGGCATCGCTCCGGCGCTCGAAAGCGGTCGCATCGACCTGGCGCTCGGCTACCTTCCGACGCTGACGGACGTCGAGCGGGCGCCGCTCCTCTCCGAACGGTATGTCGTGCTGATGCGCGCTGCCCATCCGCTCGCCCGCTGCCCGCCGTCGCGGGCCGCCCTCGGGAAGCTGCACTACGCCGTCGTGAGGTCGCACGGCGCAACCGCGCGCGCGCTGAAGGACCTCGGGCTGTCCGGCAACATCCGGCTTTCGATGCCCCATTTCCTGGTGCTGCCGCGCATCCTCGCCGAGACCGATCTCGCGGTGGTGATGCCCGCGCGCCTCGCCGGCGTGTTCCTCGAGATGGGCGAATACGCCGTCTGGCGTCCACGGGTCGGGCTCCCCGTCTTCGACGTGAGCGTCCACTGGTCGTGGCGTTACGCGGGCGATCCTGGCGCGCGTTGGCTGCGCGAACGGATCGTCGCGCTGTTCGGCGAGAGGTAACCTGAAGGCCCGTGCGCCCCAGCAGGCAGGCGGCGATGCACCACGGACGGGCGCGTCCAGCGGAATCGGCGCCGAGGGCCGAAGCGCAACTCGAAACGGATCGTGCGCCACTTCCGCACCCGGCCATGACTCCGGTTTGATATTGCATCTCGTTCGCGCACGCCGCGACGGACGCAATTTGATCTAGCTCAAATTGCGATTCAATACCGCAGCGGGGAGCGGTGCCGGGCTGTCACCAACGAGGGTCCGCGAGGCTACCATCGCCGGATCGCCATGGCGCCTGATCCAATGATGCAACGCGTTGCCGATATACTCAGGGCAAGACCCGATCCGGTCGTTTACACGATCGAGCCGACGGCGTCCGTGTTGGATGCGATGGGTCTGATGGCCGACAAGCGGATTGGTGCGCTGGTCGTGATCGAAGGCGGCCAGGTCGTCGGCATCGTCACCGAACGCGATTACGCGCGAAAGATCGCGCTCCAGTCGCGAGTGTCGAGGACGACGCCGGTGCGCGACATCATGACCTCGGCCGTCATTCACGTCCGCCCGGACCAGACCAGCGAGGACTGCATGACGCTGATGGCGAGAAACCACCTTCGCCACCTGCCCGTGATCGATGGCGGCAGGCTGGTCGGCATGATCTCCATTCGTGACCTCGTGAACGAGATCATCGCCAATCTGTAACGCCACGGGCAGGCGGGCCGGGCGCCACGTTCTCGACTAGCCGGGCAACATCGATCGCAGCACGCCATCGCGCAGCACGAAGTGATGGAACAGAGCCGCGACGGCGTGCACCCCGGCGACCCACAGGATCGCGTCTCCCAGCCACGTGTGAAGCGACGCGATGGTGCTTCCGACGGAGTGGGCTTCGCCAAGCAGTGGATTCAGGCGCACGTTTCCGAGCAGGGTAAGCGGATGACCTTCGAGCCAGGCCCCGAGGATCGCGGTCAGGGGAACCATCAGCAAAAGAACGTAAATGGTCGCCTGGACGGTCTTCGACGAGCGCCTCATCCACGAGGGCGCGGGCGGCTCGTCCGGCGCCGCGTCGACTACCCGCCACACCATTCGCAGCAGAGCGATGGCGAGCACGGTCACGCCCAGCGTTTCGTGGAGCTGCCGGTCAAAATCCCTGGCGGGCGAGTAGACCCGCTGCTCGGACCCGCCCGGGCCGTAGACGAATGCGGCGACGACGAGAACGGCCGTCGCCCAATGGAAGATTTGCGCTACGGCGCCATAACGCAGGCGCGTGCTGAATGCCGACATGCTCTCGACCCCTATCGTCGACGTTGCGCATCGATGCTCCAGGGGCCCGGACCCGCGGCCCACAGATAAAGGAACACGAAGCAGTACAGAACGGCGAGTTCGCCGCCGTTGAGCAGCGGCAGCCAGCCTTTCGACCCATGCGCCATGAAATAAGCGACCGCCATGTCGCCGGACAGGACGAACGCCACCGGTCGGCTGAAGAGCCCCATCAGCAGGAGCAAACCCCCTCCGGCTTCGAGGATGCCCTGGATGCCGATGAGCGACATGAGCTGGAGGTTGTCGAACATCGGCAGATGCGGAATCTGGAACAGCTTGGCGGTGCCATGCATCATGAACAGCAGCGCCGTGACGATGCGGAGCACGCTCAAAAGGCGTGGCGCCCAAACTTCGAAAAGGCCTCGATTGCCATCCATGTCTCACCTCATTGGTCCGTGGCCGCCCCGGGTACGACAGGCTGCGGCCACGATGGTTCGCCTGCCTCACCCCTTCGGTCGCTTGTCGACGACGCGCTTCGCCTTGCCGAGCGAGCGCTCGATGCTTCCCGGCGGGACCACCCGGACCTCCGCCGTCACGCCGATCAGCGACTTGATCATGTGCGCGAGCTTCGCGCCGGCCGCGTCGCCGTCGGTTGCGCCGGCACCGCCCGCTCGCTCGACGACGACCGTCATCTCGTCGAGGCTGGTCGGCCGCGTGATCTCGAGCTGGTAATGCGGCTCGAGCGCTTTGTCCTTCAGGATCAGCTCCTCGACCTGCGTCGGGAAGACGTTGACGCCGCGGATGATCAGCATGTCGTCGGACCGACCGGTGATCTTCTCCATCCTTCGCATCGACCGCGCGGTCGGCGGAAGCAGCCGCGTCAGGTCACGCGTGCGGTAGCGGATCATCGGCAGCGCTTCCTTGGTGAGCGACGTAAAGACGAGCTCGCCCTTCTCGCCTTCCGGCAGCACCCGACCCGACTCGGGATCGATGATCTCCGGGTAGAAATGATCCTCCCAGATCGTGAGGCCATCCTTGGTTTCGATGCATTCCTGCGCGACCCCCGGCCCGATGATCTCGGAAAGCCCGTAGATGTCGATCGCGTCCAGATCGAGCTTCGTCTCGATCGCCGTGCGCATCGCCGGCGTCCACGGCTCGGCGCCGAAGATTCCGATCCCGAGCGAACTCTTCCGCGGATCCATCCCCTGCCGCTCCATCTCCTCGGCGATCGCCAGCATGTACGACGGCGTCACCATGATGATGTCGGGCTTGAAGTCGCGGATCAGCTGCACCTGCCGCTCGGTCATCCCGCCGGACATCGGGATCACCGTCGCGCCGAGCTTCTCCGCACCGTAGTGGGCGCCGAGGCCGCCGGTGAACAGGCCGTAGCCGTACGCGACGTGGATGATGTCCCCGGCGCGACCGCCCGCCGCGCGGATCGAGCGCGCCATCACCAGCGACCAGGTGTCGATGTCCTTCGCGGTGTAGCCGACGACGGTCGGCTTGCCGGTGGTGCCCGACGATGCGTGGATCCGCACCACTTTTTCGCGCGGCACCGCGAACATCCCGAATGGATACGTGTCGCGTAGATCATCCTTCGTCGTGAACGGAAACTTGCCGAGGTCCGCGAGCGTCCGGCAATCCTTCGGACGGACGCCCGCCGCATCGAACTTGCGGCGATAGTGCGGCACCCGCTCGTAGGCGTGCGCGAGCGACCATTTGACGCGCTTCAACTGCAGGGCGAGCAGCTCGTCGCGGCTCGCCTTCTCGATCGCCTCGAGCTCGTCGGCGAGGGGTGTCCTGACCGGCATGATGCGGCCTCCTCTTTGCAGCTGCGTGAGCGTCGCGCGCCGCCTAGCCGCCGCCTCGTCGAGTTCCCCAGCGCTTGCCCACTCCGTGGACAACGCCTTCCCCATCCCGAGGAGGCGAACGCCTTCGGGCGACCGTGTGGCGCTTAAGCGTGCGCAACGTCGATCACGTGCCCTTTTATGCGATAACTCTTGCCGCGGAACAGCGCGACTGGCTCGCCGCGCTGGTTGCTAACCTCGATGTCGTAGACGCCAGTTCGGCCGGCGGCGCTGCGCTCCTGCGCGATCGCCGTCAGCACGTCGTGCTCGCGCGCCGGCGCGAGGAAATCGATTCCGCAGCCCGACGCGACGGTATTGACGTTGTAACTGTTGCACGCGTACGCGAAGGCGCTGTCGCAGAGCGTGAAGATGAAGCCGCCATGGCAGATCGCGTGCCCGTTCAGCATGTCGGCGCGCACCGCCATCGAGAGTTCGGCATGACCGGGCCCGACGCGCACGATCCGCATCGCGAGCGCCTGGGAGGCGATGTCCCGCGCCCACATCGCTGCGGCGACGCGCTCGGCAAGCGCCTGCGGATCGAGCGCCACCGGGATCGGCGGCGCCTGGCGTTCAGCCATGGAACCTCCCGCCGGTCGCCGCGCGCCGCGCGAGCAGAGGCGAAACGCGATAGCGATCCTCGCCGTAGTGCGCAGCCAGGTGCGCGAGCACGTCGCGGATGCAACTCGCCCCCAGCGAGTCCGCCCACGCAAGCGGCCCGCGCGGATAGTTGACGCCCTGCTGCATCGCAAGGTCGATCGCCGCGGGCGAGGCAACGCCCTGCATCGTCGCGTCTGCAGCCTCGTTTGCAAGCATCGCGACGGTGCGCATCACGGCCAGCGCGGCCACGTCGCCCAACGGCGAGACGGCGATGCCCGAGCCGCGGAGCGCGCCCACGGCCGCGGCGTAGGCGGCGGCGTCGCAGGTGTCGGCGCGGGCCACCGCAAGCCGCTTCGCCGTCGTGAAGTCGAGCGCGAGGTCGACGAGCACGAGGTTGCGCACGCCGGTCGCTGCGACCCTCGCCGTCGCGGTGCGCCCGTCGGTCAGCGCGATCCAGGCGCCGCCCCCAGCGCCGGCGACGTGGAGCGCGCCCGCCGGAAACCGGGAATCGGAGCGTACGCGGTCGACGGCGATGCCCGCGCCAGCGATCCGGTCCACGAGCGGGGCGGCAACGCCGAGATCGCCATGGGCGGTGACTCTTTCCGGAACGGTCGACGTCGCTTCGCATCCGGGTTCCGGCGGCGCGGCGCCGGACGCGTAATCGTAGAACCCGCGACCCGACTTGCGGCCGAGGAAGCCCGCGGCGACGAGCTCCTGCTGGCGCAGCGAAGGCGCGTAGCGCGGGTCGTTGAAGTACGCCTGCCAGATGCTCCGGGTGACCGCGAAGTTGACGTCGAGCCCGATGAGATCCATCAGCTCGAACGGCCCCATCCGGAAGCCGCCCGCGTCGCGCATCACCGCATCGAGCGTGACCGGATCGGCGGCGCCCTCGGTCAGCAGCCGCAGGGCCTCGCCATAGAATGGCCGCGCGCAACGATTGACGATGAATCCCGGCGTCGAGGTCGCGTGCACCGGCGTCTTGCCCCACGCGGTGGCCGTCGCGAAGACGGCTTCCGCAACGATCTCCGAGGTCGCGAGACCGCTGACCACTTCGACCAGCGGCATCAGCGGCGCCGGATTGAAGAAATGCATGCCGACGAGGCGTCCTGGATACTTCATCCCGGCCGCGAGCGCCGTGATCGACAGCGACGACGTGTTCGTCGCCAGGATGCATTCGGGTCCGACGACGTTCTCGAGCCGTGCGAAGAGCTCGCGCTTGGCCTCGAGCTCTTCGACGATCGCCTCGACCACGAGCAGCGCGACGCATGCGTCAGGCAGCGTCACCACGCTCGTGATCCGGCCGACGGCGGCATCGGCATCGGACTTCTGCAATTTCCCCTTGCCGACCTGTTTGCCGAGCGCGTCCGCGATCCCCCGCTTCGCTGCCTCGCTCGCGCCGAAGCGCGCGTCGTGCAGCTGCACGCGATGGCCGGCGAGCGCAGCAACCTGCGCGATCCCGGCGCCCATCGCGCCTGCGCCGATCACGGCGACCGTCGACCCGGCGGGCAGAGGTCCGGTCATGAGTTTCGCCGCCTCTCAGCGCCCGGTGAACCGCGGCGCGCGCTTCGCCATGAAGGCGGCGACGCCCTCGCGATAGTCGTCGCTCATGCCGAGCTCGCGCATGAAGTCGCGCTCGAGATCGAGTTGCGCGGCGAGCGTGTTGCCGAAGCTGGCGTGAAGCGCATGCTTGGTGCGTGCGAGCCCCCTCGTCGGTGCGGTGGCGAAGTGCGCGGCCAGACGATCGACGGCCGCCGGGAGCTCGGCATCTTCGACGCACTGCCAAATCAGCCCCCACGCCGCCGCCTGCTCGGCCGAGACCTTGTCGCCCAGCAGCGCGAGGCCGGTTGCCCGGGCCGTGCCGACCAGCCGAGGCAGAAAGTACGTGCCGCCGGTATCGGGGATCAGCCCGAGCTTGCAGAACGCTTCGATGAAGCTCGCCGACTTCGCGGCGATGACGATGTCGCAGGCGAACGCTAGGTTCGCCCCGGCGCCGGCCGCCACGCCGTTGACCGCGCAGACGACCGGCAGCGGCAGCGCGCGCAGCGAAAGCACCAGCGGCTTGTAGTTGCGCTCGATCGACGCGCCGAGATCGACGGGTGCGTCACCCGCCGCGACGGCACGATCCGACAGGTCCTGCCCGGCGCAGAAGCCGCGTCCGGCGCCGGTGATGACCAGCACCCGCGCGCCCGAATCGGCAAGGCCGCCGAGCGCGTCGCGGACCTCGGCATGCATCGCGTCGGTGAAGCTGTTCAACCGCTCCGGCCGATTGAGCGTCAGCCGCGCGACGCCGTCCTTCAGCGTGAACAGGATGCTTTCGTAGCTCATCGGCCCGAGGTCAAGCAGTGGAGGGGTCCTCGCCGCCTCTTCAGAGATGTCTCCGGTGCTGCACCACACGGAACCGGCTCGCGACGAACGCCGCGTCGGTGAGCGCCGCATTGGCCGCCGGATTCGCGCCGGTGCCGTGATAATCGGAAAATGCCGCCGACTGGTTGACGTAGACACCGCCCGTCAGGTTGATCGAAAGCGCAACGCCCGCGTCTTCGGCGAGCGCCACGGCGCGGTCGATCACGCCGTCGCGCGTCGAATACACCGACAGCGTCAGCGCGCCCTTGCGCAGCACCGCGTTCCTCGCGATCGCAAGGCTCTCGTTGGTGTCCTTGGTCGCGATCACGAACGCGATCGGGCCAAACCATTCCTCGAGGTACTTGTCGGCTTCGGCGGCCGTCAGCCTGACGATCACGGGCGTGCGGATCCGCGCGTTCGGGAATTGCGGGTGCGCGATTGCCTGCGTGTCGAGGACGATCGGTCCGAGGGCGCGCGCCGCTTCGAGCCTCTGCTCGACCCCATCGTTGACGACCGCACCCAGGAACTCGACCGCCCGCGCCGGGTCGGCGAGCAGCTTCTTCACGCCGTCGGCCAGCGCTGCGGCGACCTCGTCGAACGTCAGATGGCCTTCCGCCGTGTCGATCCCGTTACTCGGGATGTAGATGTTCTGCGGCGCAGTGCACATCTGGCCGGTGTAGAGCGCGAGCGAAAACGCGACGTTGCGCACGAGCCCCTTGAAGTCGGACGTCCCGTCGACGACGATCTGGTTGACGCCGGATTTCTCGGTGTAGACCTGCGCCTGCCGCGCGTTGGCTTCGAGCCAGTTGCCATTCGCCGCGCTGCCGGTGAAGTCGATCAGCTTCACCTCGGCCTTGAGCGCGAGCCGCTGTGCGACGTCATCCCCTGCCGCGTGCGCGACCAGCGTGACGACATTCGGATCGAAACCCGCTTCGGCGAGCACCTCGCGCGCGATCTTCACGGTGAGCGCGAGCGGGAGGATCGCTGCGGGATGCGGCTTCACGACGACGGCGTTGCCGGTGGCGAGATCGGCGAACAGCCCCGGATAGCCGTTCCAGGTCGGAAACGTGCAGCAGCCGATGACGAGACCGACGCCGCGCGGCACGATCCGGAACCGCTTCTCCATCTTCAGCGGCTCGCTCTTCCCCTGCGGCTTTTCCCAGAGCGCCTTGTCCGGGATCCGCCGCATCTCGTCCCACGCATAGGCAACGGCCTCGAGCCCGCGATCCTGTGCGTGCGGCCCGCCGGCCTGGAACGCCATCATGAACGCCTGGCCGGTCGTATGCATGACCGCGTGGGCGATGAGAAAGCTCTGCTGGTTGATCCGCTGGAGGATCTCGAGGCAGACGCCGACCCACGCGTCGGGGCCGGCGTTGCGCCAGGAAGCTCGCGCCGTTTCGATCGCCGGGAAGAGCTGCTCGAGGTCGGCCTTCGGGTAGGTGACGCCCAGCGCGAATCCGTAAGGCGACTTCTCACCGCCCACCGTGCCGACGGTGCCGGGCTGCTCGATCGGGAATGGTTGTCCCTGCAGCGCATCGAACGCGGCTTTGCCGGCTTCGGCGGCGCCTTCGCCGTAGTTCTTCGGGCTCGCCGATTCCGGGAACGGGCTCCAGTAGCCGCGTTCGGCGATGGCCTGCAATGCGCGGTCGAGCGTCGCGCGATGGCGTTCGAACAGCGGATGCGGCACGGCGGACTCCTTGGAGTTCTCTCTCGTCGGCGCTAGTGTAGCGGAAGGGCTTTTCATCCCGATTGATCGTAATCCACCGTCACCTCGTCCGTCACCGGATAGCTCTGGCAGGTAAGCACGAACCCGCGCGCGACCTCGTAGTCTTCGAGCGCGAAGTTCGTGTCCATGTCGGCTTCGCCGGCGACGAGCTTCGCGCGGCACGTCGAGCAGACTCCGCCCTTGCACGAATAGGGCAGCTCGATGCCGTGGCGCAGGCCGGCTTCGAGGATGCTCTCGCGGCCCTTTTCGGCGACGAAGGTGCGCGCAGCGCCGTCGAGGATCACCGTCACCTGGCATTCGGCGTGTCCCGGCTCGGGCGCCGGCCCGGGCTGGTGCTCGTGCTTCGGGATGCTGGTCGCGAAGCGCTCGATCCTGATCCTGGATCGGGGATAGCCGAGGCCGGCGAGCGCCTCGCCGACCGACGCCATCATGCCTTCCGGACCGCAGACGAATATGGCATCGACGGCGGCGAGATCGACCCAGTGCGCGAGCAGCACCTCGGCCTTCGCGCGGTCGATCCGGCCGTGCAGGAGCTCGATGTCCTGCGCCTCGCGCGACAGCACGTGGACCAGATTGAAGCGGGTGAGATGCTCGTCCTTGAGCGCTGCGAGCTCCTCCTTGAACATCACCGTGCCGGAGGCGCGGTTGGCGTAGAAGAGCGTGAACTCGCTCTCGGGCTCGACCGCGAGCGTTGTCTTGACGATCGAAAGGAGCGGGGTGATTCCGCTGCCCGCCGCGAAACCGACGTAGCGGCGGCGGCTCTTCGCGTCGAGCGGAACGCCGAAGTGGCCGAGCGGCGGCATCACCTCGAGCGTGTCGCCGGGTCTCAACGCCTCGTTCGCCCACGTCGAGAACAGTCCGCTCGGATTGCGCTTGACCGCGATTCGCAGACAACCGTCCTGCACCGCCGAGCAGATCGAGTACGAGCGGCGCACGTCCTGACCGTCGATCGTCGCGCGAAGCGTCAGGTGCTGGCCGGCATCGAAGCGGAACTGGGTACCGATCGTCATCGGAACGGCAAAGGTGATCGCGACCGCGTCGCGCGTTTCACGCTCGACCTTCGCCACCGAAAGCGGATGGAATTTGCTCATGTCAGCAGATTGTCGTGCCCGCGGAAGCGGGGACCCAGCGGCTCAATAGAAACTAGATTCCCGCCTTCGCGGGAATGACGGCCGTCCCGCGTGTCACGGATTCAATGCGGCTTGAAGTAGTCGAACGGCTCGAGGCACGCGGCGCACCGGTATTGCGCCTTGCATGCGGTCGAGCCGAACTGCGCGAGCAGCCGCGTCTCGACTGACCCGCAGCGCGGGCACGGCACGACGACGTGAGCGCGCCTCAAGGGGCTGATGCCGGCGACGTCGACCCGCGCGACAATGTCGCCGGCACCCACGGCCGGCTCCGTGCCCGTCGGCGGGGCGACGCCATAATCGCGCAGCTTGGTGCGCGCTTCGGCGGTAATCCAGTCGGTCGTCCACGGCGGCGCGAGCTGCGTTTCCACGCGCACACGCGCTACGCCGAGCGCGGCGAGTGCGGCGCGAATGCCGGCCATGATGAGTTCGGTCGCAGGACAGCCCGAATAGGTCGGCGTAACGCGAACCACGAGCACCGCAGGATCGGCAATGTCCCAGTCGACGCTGCGCACGATGCCGATCTCGACCACCGACACGACCGGGATCTCCGGATCGGCTACGCCCGCGAGCGCGCGCCAGATCGCCGGCAACGCGGGTCGCGGCGCGGTCATCGCCGCGGCCGCGGCGGTTTCTGCGACGGCACGTTGCTCGGGTGTCACCATGGAGCGGTCATCAAGGGCGTTACCAGCTGGCGCCGGGATAAGCTCGCTGCAGGAATTGCATCTCGGCGAGCAGATAACCCAGATGCTCGGTGTGCACGCCCTGCCGGCCGCCTTTCGCGGGCAGCCCTTGCATCCAGACGTTCGCAGGCACCGTCACCGTCGCCTCGAGCAGCACTGCGCCGACCTGCTCGCGCCACGGCGCCTCGAGCGCGCAGACGTCGGCGGCGATTCCCCCGTCGATCAGCGGCAGCTCGCCGGCATCGGGCGCGAACATTTCGCCGGTGTACGGCCACAACGTGTCGATCGCCGCCTGCATTTTCGCGTGCGACTCGTCGGTGCCGTCGCCCAGGCGGATCACCCAATCGCCCGAGCGCTCGACGTGATATTCGACTTCCTTCGCGCTCTTCGCGGCGATCGCCGCGATGCGTGGATCGGTGGAGCGCGACTGGGCTTGCAGCGCGAGCAGGTGCCACGAATCGAACAGGAACTGGCGGGCCGTTGTGTCGGCGAAATTGCCGTTCGGTTGCTCGACCAAAAGGAGGTTGCGGAATTCGGGGCCGTCGCGGAGGAAGGCGAGCGCGTCCTCGGAGCGGCCGTTACCCGCGAACCGGGATTCCACTTCGCCCGCGTAGGCGAGCCACAGCCGCGCCTGGCCTAGGAGATCGAGACCGACGTTGGCGAGCGCGATGTCTTCCTCGAGGATCGGTCCCTTGCCGACCCACGCGCCGAGGCGTTGCGCGAGGACCAGCGGCGAGTCGCCGAGGCGCAACAGATACTCGAACAATTGTCGGTCGTCGGCCATATCAGTCCCGCCGGGCCGCCCCAAGGGACTGACTCGCCCCCTCTGGGGGAGGCGAGCGAAGCGAGCATCGGCGGTCGTTCATGTCCCGCCGGGCCGCCCCAACGGACTGACCCGCCCCCTCCGGGGGAGGCGAGCGCAGCGAGCATCGGGGGTCGTTCACAGATGCTTCACTTCGTCCGGCATCGGGAAGAACGTCGGGTGCCGGTAGACCTTGCTGTTGGCGGGCTCGAACAGCGGCTCCTTGTCGCCCGGCGAGGACGCGACGACGTCGGAGGACTTCACCGCCCAGATCGATACGCCTTCGTTGCGCCGCGTGTAGACGTCGCGCGCGTTCTTGATCGCCATGGCGGCGTCGACGGCGTGCAGGCTGCCGGCGTGCTTGTGCGCAAGCCCATGCTGCGAGCGGATGAAGATTTCCCAGAGAGGCCATTCCGCGCTCATTTGCGTACCTCCGTCGTCTCCGCGGAGGCGGGGACCGAGCGACTCTCGGCGAACGACGCCGGATTCCCGCCTCCCGACTCCAACGCTCGGGGGCAGGCTTCGAGGGAATGACGAACCGGTGAAGCCTTCGCCCGCGCCGCGCGCTTGGCCGCATGCGCCAGCGCCGCGTCGCGCACCCACGCCCCGTCCTCCCACGCCTTCACCCGCGTGGCGAGCCGCTGCCGGTTGCAGGGGCCGTTGCCCTTGATCACGTTGTGGAACTCGTCCCAGTCGATTGCACCGAAATCGTAGTGGCCGCGCTCGGCATTCCACTTGAGGTCCGGATCCGGAACGGTCAGCCCGAGATACTCGGCCTGCGGGACCGTTTGGTCGATGAACCGCTGGCGCAGCTCGTCGTTGGACAGGATCTTGATCTTCCACGCGGCCGACTGCGCGCTGTGCACGCTCTCGGCATCCGACGGTCCGAACATCATGATCGACGGCCACCACCACCGATCGAGCGCCGCCTGCGCCATCGCCTTCTGCGCGGGGGAGCCGTGCGCGAGCGCGATCATGATGTCGTAGCCCTGCCGCTGGTGGAAGCTCTCTTCCTTGCAGATGCGCACCATCGCGCGCGCGTACGGGCCGAACGAGCAGCGGGTAAGCGGAATCTGATTCATGATCGCCGCGCCGTCGACGAGCCAGCCGATCGCGCCGACGTCCGCCCAGGTGAGCGTCGGGTAGTTGAAGATGCTGGAATACTTGGCCTTGCCCGCATGCAGGTCGGCGACCATCCGGTCGCGCGACACGCCGAGCGTCTCGGCCGCGGCATAGAGATAGAGGCCGTGTCCGCCCTCGTCCTGGACTTTCGCCATCAGGATCGCCTTGCGCTTCAACGTCGGCGCACGGGTGATCCAGTTGCCCTCCGGCAACATGCCGACGATCTCGGAGTGGGCGTGCTGCGAAATCTGCCGAATCAGCGTCTTCCGGTAGGCTTCCGGCATCCAGTCCTTGGGCTCGATCCGGATGTCGGCGTCGATGCGCGCCTGAAACGCCTTCTCGGCGGGCGTCATCTCGGCGCGCGATTGCACCGACTTGACGCCGGTATCCACCATCTGCGCGTACATCCGCTCCTCCTTTGCCGCGGCAGCCCGTACCGCCGCGGCGGCGTCGGCCGTGGCCGGCGCGCGAATCGAAATGATACACTTTCTCGATCACCGATGTAAAGTGTGTATCAGGTTGAGCTGCTCCTCGTCATCGCCTTCATGCCTGCGCCCCGCCCCGCCCTCCCATCCGATGCGCAAGTCCGGCGCTGGATCGCCCGCGAGCTCCGGGCCGCGCGGTTGCGGGCACCGTCGCTGATCATCACCGTCTGGGGCGATGCCATTGCGCCGCACGGCGGGGCGGTAATGCTGCCGGGACTGTTCCGGCTGCTCGCCCCCCTCGGTCTCAACGAGCGGCGCGTTCGCACCGGGGTGTTCCGCCTCGCGAGGGAAGGCTGGCTCACGGCGACACCGGTCGGGCGCCGCAGCCTCTACCGGCTCACCTCCGCCGGTGCGCGCCGCTTCGAGCAGGCCTACCGCCGGATCTACGCGCCAGCGGTGCAGCACTGGGACGACACGTGGGAGCTCGTCGTCGCCGACGGTCTCGCCCCGGCCGAGCGCCGCGCGCTGCGCGAGGAGCTCGGGTGGGAAGGTTTCGGCACGCTCGCGCCCGGCGCCTACGTGCGGCCCGCGCCCGAGCGGTCCGCCGTGCCGCGGATCGCCGAAGCGCTCGGCGTGGCAACGCGGATCATCACCGTGCGGGCCTGCGACGACGCGACGCTCGGCGGGGCTTCTCTTGCGCAGGCCGTGCCGCGAGCGTGGCGTCTTGGCCGCGTCGCCGCCGATTACCGCCGCTTCCTGCGGCGATTCGGCGGCGTCATCGATCGCTTTCGCGCCGCCGGCGATGGCGAGCACCGAGCCGAACAGTGCTTCGTCGTGCGCACGCTGCTGATTCACGCCTACCGGCGCGTGCTGCTGCGCGATCCGCAGCTACCTGCCGCGCTGCTGCCGCTCGACTGGCCCGGCGCTGCGGGATACACGCTCTGCCGCGACTTCTACCGGCTGACGCGCCGGTCGGCGGAACGGCATCTCACGACGATGCTCGAGGGTCCGCGCGGGCGTTTGCCGCGCGCCAATGCCGCGTTCTACCGGCGGTTCGGCGGGCTCGACGGCTAACTTCGATTCGCCAAGGAGACGGACCCGCCTCTGGCGCCGGTGTTCGTTCACCTTCCGCGCAAGATGGCTATCACAACGTCGCGCCGGCTTGAGTCCCCGCCCCCAGGGTTTCGGCCGGCCGAGACGGCTTCAGCGCCCGGCGGACCACCGTCCAAATGACACCGCCCGCTCCCACAACGTCGCGGCCGCCGACGATTGCGCTAGCGCGTTGTTGTCGGCGTGAAACGGCACACTGAAGGGGCGATCGACCGATGCGGCGTCGGCGACGACACGGGCCGTGATGAACGGACCGAGTTCGCGCATGGCGGCACGGATTTGCTGTGCGCCTTCGGTATCGGTCATCGATGTCCGACGCGCGCGCCGATCGCGGTGCCGCACGACAGGCCAGAGCACGAGCTTGCCGATCCTGTCGCCGGCACTCACATAGTCGCCCGACACCGCCATCATGTCGATCAGGAGCGGATTGCGGGTGCCCTCGACATTGAGCTGCGCCGCGAGTTCGCACGCGGCTTCTAGAAGCTGCTTCGCTTCCTCGCGATGCAACGGAGGAACCACCTTCGCCGCCGCGAGCTCGCGAAAGCGCTCCGTCGGCCGGTAATCGCCCCTGCAGCCATCGGCTTCCAGCAGTCGGTCCGCAACAAAGGCCTGCAACAGCTTGCCCGTTTCCGCGGCGTCCAGCTGGAAATCGTCGCGCAGGGTTTCCGCGCTTACTCTCGCGCTTTCAGCCGCCTGACTGGCGAGGCGCTCGAGCGTGCGCTCTGCTCCCCGCCGCAGGATCAACGGCTCCAAGCCGAAGTAGATCTGGTTCGAGACCAAGGTGCGTGTCTTCATGTTCTTCTCGAGCGCTCGATGAAAGCCGTGACTGCGGTTCACGATCGAACGGGGGGCAGACCCCTTCTGTCATCACGAAATGCCGGTCCGTACCATCGCAGCTTCGCGCAATACCGATTTCCCGGTCAATCGCAAGATGACGAACGGGCTGCGCTGCGGCCAACATCTTGTGGGGAACAGATCACGATTCGCGGAAGCGGAATCGTCACCGATCTCCGGCTATCGCCTATCTCGCCGGTGGAATCTGCGCGCGAATCCGGGCGATGGTGAAATGCCGGGTCGCGGCCGCCCACTGCGAATCGACGGCCGGGAAGCCGAAAAGCCGCAGGTCGAGCGACAGGTTCGTCACGTACACGAATCCGCCGCTGAAGACGAGGCTCGCCGGAAACAGCAGCCCCTCGGGCGATCCGTGCGGGCCGAGGCCGTCGAAGTCGCCGAGCTTGGCGATGACGCGACCCGACGGATCGAGAACCACGATCTCGTCGGCCTGGTTGGCGGCGATCCAGACGTTATCCGCGCCGTCGATGATGAGCCCGTCGGCGCCGTTGACGCTATTCACGAAAACCTCGGGTTTTCCGGCAACGAATCCTGGCTGCACCGGGATCCTGACCACGGTGTCGTTCCCGGTGTTGGCCACGAACATCGCGTCGTGCGCATTGTTGAAGGCCAGTCCGTTGGCGCCGAACGGAGGGACGCCGGACGTGGCGAGCAGCGGATCGCTGACCCACGCGACCGGCACGCCGCCGCCTGCCGGTATCCGCCAGATCGTCCCGAGGAACGAATCGGAGACGTACACGTTGCCGGCCGTGTCGAAGGTCAACGCATTGGGACCGGCGCCGGGAGGAAGCGCGGCGAAGACGCTCGATGCCCCGGTCGACGGATCGACCTCGAGGACGTTGGGGCCGCCGAGATCGAGCACCAGCAGCGCGTTGGTCCCGGGCCGAAACGCCAACCCAAGCAGAAGATTGCTCGAGCCGGCGACATCGAGCTTGCGCAGCAGCTTGCCGGCGTGGCTGAAGGCGACGATGTTGCCCGGTCCTGCCGCCTTTCCGACATCGAAGTCGGCCACGTAGAGATTGCCTTGGCGATCGGCGGTGATGCCTTCCGGATAGGCGGTACCCGCCGGAAGCTCGGCGAAAGCGACGGCCGGGCTCCGAATCCACGCCTCGGCCTGAAGCGCGCAACCGGCAACGAGAATCCACAACCCGCACTGCATCCAACGGTGCGCGTTCATGATGTTGTGCTCCTTCAACTGGAAGATCGTAACGAGATTGGGAGACAGCGCGCCCGCGGCGGGACCGCGGGACCCGCACGCTCTTTATACGACTGCCCCGCTGGCCGCGCAACATTCGCATTCGTCTGATGGGGAAATGCGTCGCGAGAGAGCAAACCGGCCGAAGCCCATTCCCCATCCGCCGCCGAACCCGTTGAACACAGTGCCTCTCCACGGGCCTCGCCCAGCAGCCGCGGGCGACTCGCCGTTCAGAAGACGATCACCTTGTCCGCCCATTGCGTCCACGACGTGAGTTCCGCGAGCGTGCTCTTGCGCGCGCCCTCGAATAGCTCCGCCTCGGCGATGCCACGCGCATCCATGCACGTCCCGCACACGCCGATCTCGCCGCCACTGCGCACGGCGCGGCCGAGCATAAGCTGCAGATTATAGAAACCCTCCGGCACCTTCTGGCCGCCCTTGCCGCTAGAGGCGGCATCGCCGAGCAGAAACACCTCACCTGCTCCCCGCGGGCCTTCGCCAGCGATCCTGCCAGCCGAACAGCGTTGTACGTCCGCTCGCTGCCGTACGGCGCGTCGTTGAGGATGAACAAGATCTTCATCTGACCGCTCCTTCCCCTTAGCTGAAAGCCCCAACGCCAATCCCGCTGCTATTTACATACATTCTAACGAATGTTAGTATCTGGCCGTATTGATGCGGATCAACCTTCACGTGATTGGCGTCCCCGAACCATGACCAGCAGCCGTGAAATCAAGAATGCGCTCTACGAGCTCGTGGCGCGTATCGCCAAAGCGGTGGCGAGCCCGAAGCGGCTGGAGCTGCTCGAACTACTTTGCCAAGCGCCGAAGTCGGTCGATACACTCGCCCGCGAAGCGGAGATCGGCGTCAAGCTCGCCAGCGCCCACCTGAAGGAGCTGAGGGCCAACCGGCTGGTCGAGCGCGAACGGCGGGGCAAGAACGTGATCTACCGCCTTGCCAGCCCGGAGATCGCGCGCTTCTGGGTGGCACTCCGAGTGCTCGCCGAGGACCGCCTCTTCGAGTTGCAGGAGGCGATGCGCGAGTTGGGCGCGCCCGACAGCGCATGGCACGGCGAGAACCGCCAGGCGCTGCTGCGCAAGGCACGCAAGGGCGAAGTCGTGGTGCTCGACGTGCGCCCGCCAAGCGAATACGCGCAGCAGCATCTTCCCTTCGCGCGCTCGCTGCCGCTGACCGAGCTGCGCGCGCGGCTCGCCGAGCTGCCCAAGGACAAGCCGATCGTCGCCTATTGTCGCGGCCCGTTCTGCCTGATGTCCGATGAAGCGGTGAAGCTGCTAGGCAAGCGCGGCTTCCACGCTTCCAAGCTCTCCGATGGCGTGAGCGAATGGCTTGCCGCTGGCTTGCCGCTGGAGGTAGGTGATCAATAGCGGACCTCCCGCGCTTGCATAGCCGAAATACAGGAGACGTTTTATGTTCTTCAAGCAAATTGCAACGACGGAAGCCTCGCTTTCCTACTTCTTCGGCTGCGCAACTGCCGGCAAGGCCGTGGCGGTCGATGTCGTTGCCGGTGACGAGGAGCGATTCATCGAGGAAGCGAGCAAAGCGAAGGTCAAATTCGCCTACGTCATCGACACGCACATCCACGCCGACCACTACTCGGGCGGCCGGAAGCTCGCCGAGCGGGTCGGCGCACCCTACTGCCTGCACGAGAGCAACCGCGGCAGCGTTGGCTTCGATTTCCTGCCTCTTGCCGACGGCCAGTTGCTCGACGTCGGCAACGTGAAGTCAGGGTGCTGCACACTCCGGGGCACGCGCCGGACAGCGTCTGCCTGCTCGTCACCGACCTGCGCCGAGGCGAAGCGCTATGGTTCGTCGTGACCGGCGATACGCTATTCGTAGGAGCAGTCGGACGGCCCGACCTGCTGGGGAGCGAAACCGAGATGGCCGCGCAGCTCTACGAGACGCTGCGCGAAACTCCTCTCATTGCCCGACGAGATCGAGATCTTTCCGGGGCACCAGGTGGGAAGCGTCTGCGGCGCCGACTTGTCCGGCAAGCCGTCCTCGACGCTGGGCTTCGAGAAGCGCTGGAACCCGCTGCTGTCGAAGGAACGCGACGAGTTCGTTGCAGCGGTCAGCGCGGTGCCGCCGAAGCCCGCCGACATGGAGCGCATGGTGCGCATCAACCGCGGCCTGACCCCGTAAGCCGATGGCCGCGGGCGTCATCCGCCTCGGCCTGCGCGAGAACCTCGCCCAGTTCTCGCTGCTGGTCGTCGTAAATGCCTTCGTGGGCGCGATGGTGGGCCTCGAGCGAAGCATTTTGCCCGCGATCGCCGAGCAGGAGTTTCACATCGCTGCGCGCGCGGCGATCCTGTCGTTCATCGTCGTATTCGGCATCACCAAGGCGCTGACCAACTATGGCGCCGGCCGGCTTGCCGATCGATTCGGTCGCAAGCATGTGCTTGTCGCCGGGTGGCTGGTCGCGATCCCCGTGCCTTTCATGTTGATGTGGGGTCCGAGTTGGGCGTGGGTGGTCGCGGCCAACGTGCTGCTCGGCGTGAGCCAGGGACTGACCTGGTCGACGACGGTGATCATGAAGATCGATTTGGTCGGCCCGAAGCGACGCGGGCTCGCGATGGGGCTCAACGAATTCGCGGGGTACGTCGCGGTGGCGGCGAGCGCCTTCGCCACCGGCTGGATCGCGGCGCATTACGGCTTGCGGCCTCAACCGTTCTATCTCGGCATTGGGTATGTGACCTTTGGGCTGCTGCTGTCCGCGTTGATGGTTCGGGAAACGAGGCACCATGTCGCCCACGAGTCGAACCTCCGGGCGACCGATATAACTGAGGGGACGCTCTCGCAGCGCGAGGTATTCTGGCGTACCACGCTCACGGATCGCAATCTGTCGAGCGTGAGCCAGGCCGGGCTCGTCAACAATCTGAACGACGGCATGGCGTGGGGGATCTTTCCGTTGTATTTCGCCGCGGCCGGCATGGGGCTCGAGCAGATCGGCCTGCTGGCCGGACTCTATCCCGCCGTGTGGGGCGTGATGCAGTTGTTCACCGGTGCGTGGTCGGATCGGGTCGGCCGCAAAGGGCTGATCGTTTGGGGGATGTGGGTGCAGGCAGCCGGCATCGCCGTGACTGGGTTGACGTCGAGCTTCGCCATGTTCGCGCTTGGCGCTCTGTTGCTCGGAACGGGAACGGCGATGGTCTATCCGACGCTCTTGGCCGCCATCGGCGACGTCGCGCACCCGACTTGGCGGGCGTCGGCGGTCGGCGTCTACCGGCTGTGGCGGGATCTGGGCTACGCAATCGGTGCGCTCCTCGCGGGGATCGTCGCGGACGCGCTCGGGCTCGCTGCGGCGATGTGGCTCGTCGCGGCCGTCACTTTCGGCTCCGGCGTGATCGCCGCGCTGCGCATGAGCGAGACGCTGGCCGCAAGGGAACTCGCTACGAGCTGAGACCATGACAAAGCCACGCAACTGAAGCGGGTCATCGTGAGGATGATCCGGCTTCGGTTTCGGTATCGCTCTTGCTCAAGAAGGACGTTTGAAGACCCCTATAATGAACCGCATGAATGCGCCCGTGAGCCGGCCTCCCCATGGGGGTCGCGACCGGCGCTCCGAATCACGTTGAGGAGAACGATATGGCGACGACCACAACGGTGAATCGCGCGGAGCTCGAAACCAAGGTCCAGGACATGTACCAGCAGGGTGCCTTGCATCCGGAGGGCGAGTTCCATTTCGAGATGGGGCGTGCGCTCGCCGAACGGCTGGGTTATTCACCCGCGGATCTCGACCGCATTCCGCGCGAGGCGATCGACTCGTTCGCCGGCGTCGGTTACTACTTCGATCTCGCGGAGCTCAGCGCGGGCGAGTCGGTGCTCGACCTCGGCAGCGGCTCGGGCATGGACACGTTCGTCGCCGCCCTGAAAGTCGGGCCCGACGGGCGGGTAACCGGCGTCGACATGACCGATGCGCAACGGCTGAAGGCCGAGGCCCTGCGCGACGCGAGCGGCATGCGCAACGTCACGTACCTCAAGGGGTATATCGAGTCGCTGCCCTTTGACAGTGCCTCCTTCGACGCGGTCGTCAGCAACGGCGTGATCAACTTGTCGCCGGACAAAGCGAAAGTGTTCCAGGAGGCCGCGCGCGTGCTGAAGCCCGGCGGGCGTCTCGCGCTCGCCGATATCGTCACCGAAGTGCAGCTGCCGGATGGCATCGTCTGCAACTCGACGTTGTGGGCGGCGTGCATCGGTGGGGCGATGCAGCAGGACGATTATCGGTCGGCGATCGAAGCCGCGGGCCTGTGGATCCGCACGGCGCGGGACAATCCGAGTTACCGGTTCATTTCCGATAATGCACAGGCGGCGAGCCGGAAGTTCGGCGTCAAGAGTGTGTCGCTCGTCGCCGACCAGCCGGCGTAGTGCCAACGAGCTCTTCGCGACGATGCCCGCCCAGGCGACACCGGGGCGGCAGGACGGCAAGTCGGTCCTGGTGCTCCGAGAGGGCGGCTACCAGGAACGCCTGCGCCTCCCCGCAGGGTTGCCGCGCGGCGACCCGCCGGCCGCTTCGAGCGCCCCGAAACGTTGCGTGCCGCGGTACGCTTGCTTCGCGGTCCCGCGTGGCGGCTCGGAGCCGCCCGCACGGCGTGCGCGCGGCTCCAGCCCGGGAATGACCTGCGCGGAAATCGCCTTGCCCGTGTAGCGCTCGATCTGGCGCAGCGCGCCGCGGTCACTGTGATGCGCGAGCGACACCGCGATTCCCATTGCGCCGGCACGGCCCGTGCGGCCGATCCGGTGAACGTAGTCCTCCGCCTGGCGCGGCAGATCGAAGTTGATCACGTGGCTGATCCCGGCAACGTCGAGCCCGCGGGCCGCGACGTCGGTCGCGACCAGCGTACGCACCCGGCCGTGCCGCATTTCCTGCAACGTGCGCGTTCGCTCGCGCTGGTTCATGTCGCCATGCAGCGCAGCCGCCGCGTGGCCTTCGCCGCGCAGGCGCAGCGCGAGCGATTCCGCGTCGCGCTTGGTGGCGATGAAGACGAGGCTCTGCCTGATCGCCGTGTCTGCGAGCAGGTAGTCGAGCAGCCGGTGCTTGTGCGAATGATCGTCGGCAAAATGCACGCGCTGCTCGATTGCGGGCGGCGCCGCCTTGTGCGCCTTGACGTCGACGCGCACGGGGTTGCGCAGCAGGCGTCCGGCGAGTTGCGCGACCGCAGCATCGAACGTCGCCGAGAACAATACGGTCTGTCGCGTTCTCGGCGTCAGGGCCACGATACGCTGCACGTCGTCGATGAAGCCCATGTCGAGCATCCGGTCGGCCTCGTCCAGCACGAGCACATCGAGGCGTGACAGGTCGATCCGGCCGCGCTCGAGATGGTCGATCAGCCGGCCGGGGGTCGCAACAAGGACGTCGGCACCCCGCGCGAGTTCGCGATTTTGCACCGGATACGGGGCCCCGCCGTAGATGCAGACGGTCTTCGTTCGCAGGCTCCGGCCGTAGAGGACCGCTTGCGTCGCGACCTGCTGCGCGAGCTCGCGCGTCGGCGCGAGGATCAGCACCCGGGGGCTCGTCGTCCCGCGCCGAGGCACGTGCGCCGTCGCGGGAGACGCGGCGAGACGCTGGAGCGCGGGCAGCACGAACGCCGCCGTCTTTCCGGTCCCGGTCTGCGCCGAGCCGATCAGGTCGCGGCCATCGAGCAGCGCGGGGATCGCCTGCGCCTGGATCGGCGTCGGCTCCGTGTAACCGCACGCTGCAATCGCTTGCAGCAGCGGCGTGGCCAGTTTCAGTTCTTCGAATGTCATGCTCGTTTCCTACGCGATGCCCCTCGCGGCGCTCGTGGCGTCGCTCGAAGCGCGGGCAAGGTCGCCTCGCCAAAGCGCGGGCCGTGCCCAGAAATCCGGAGTGGCGGGAAAAAACGAATCGAGCGGCGGGCGCCAACCGAAGGCGGGACTCGCCGTCAGGAGGGACGCCGCGGACGCGCGCAAACAACCGCAACCGGGTCGACAGACTGCATTTCCATCGTCGCTAACCCGTGCTGCCGCTGCTCAGACTCGAACTGCCGGGAGAATGAACCCGGGACTTCGCAAAGGAGGTCCGGAAGATTAGAAGCCGATGATCCGGTCGCCCCGGAGATACCGCGCGCAGCGGGCGACCGTCAAAACCTCGCAGGGTCGCTGCGCGGAGCGGATTATAGCACGCCGATGCTGCGGCGCAGCGAAGCCCGATCTCCGGCGGCGCCCGGCGCCGCCCACAAGGGGTCCTCGTCTTCGTCGTCATCGTCCTCGTCGAAGTCTTCGTCATCGTCGGGTTCGATGTTGCCGCCGCCGCTGCCGCCCGTTCCCGGATTTTCGTCCTCCTCCTCGTCGTCGTCACCGGGACCGGTGGCGACGCCGGGGGGCGAAGCAACCACGCCGTTTTCGGCGGCGGCGAAGCCAAGTGCCCGCGGCGGTCCGTCGCCGTCGGCAGCGAGGGAGTGCAATTCAGGCGTCGCAATCGGCTTCATGACGAGGTGTACGATGTTACCGCCGATCGGCAATCGTCGGCGGGACGCTCTGTAATTCTTGACTTCATGGGCGGTAATTCCTACGTGGCTTCTCGCCGCCAGGAGGCAACTTATCTCGCCGAATCAAGGTCTTTTGACAGGCATGCCGGTTGCTGGAGGCTGCGGATCGGCGCCCGGCCGTCCGAGAGAGGACTACCGATTTCGACCTTTGAGAGAGGCTCATGCAAAGGGCCCGCATTCGCTCGGAGGCTTCCGTTCGACGCCAGGATCGCTACCCCACAAGGTGAAAAATGAGCAACCACAACCACGCCATCAGGGATTCTTCGGCGGCGCTGCCGCCCGCGACGCCGTCCAAGGCGGTGGTCCGCAAGCTCGCCGCGGTTGCGGCGGCGACCGCGATTCCGTTCCGGGTCGTTCTGTCCAATGGCGCCGTCGTGCAGGCGCGCGACGTCCCACCCGCATTCACGCTCACGTTCCGCACCGCGGCCGCCGAGCGGAGCGTCGTCGTCTTCGGCTATGTCGGCCTGCTCGAAGCGTACTTCGATGGGACGGTCGACATCGATGGCGACCTTGCGCTTGCGTTCCGGGCCGGCTTCGACGGCGGTTTCGATCAGGTCCAGATGCCGCTCGTCTGGCTCCGCAACCAGTGGCACGAGCTCAGGTACTCAAACCGCTCGCTTGCCCAGGCCAAAGCAAACGCGCGCTTCCATTACGGGCATGGTCAGGCGTTCTTCCGGCCGTGGCTCGACGCGCAGGCGATGATGTACACGTGCGCGTACTGGAAAGAAGGCACGAGAACGCTCGAAGAAGCGCAGCGGAACAAGATGGACCACGTGTGTCGCAAGGTCCAGCTCAAGGCCGGCGAGACGTTCGTCGACGTCGGCTCGGGCTGGGGCGGACTCCTGTTCCACGCGTGGGAGCAATACGGCGCATTGGGGACCGGCGTCAACGCAACGACCGAGCAGGTGCGCGAGACGCAGGACGAGATCGATCGCCGCGGGCTCGCCGACAAGATTCGGGTCATCGACTGCGACTTCCGCGAGATTCCCGATCAGTACGACAAGCTGCTCTCCATCGGCACGCTCGAGCATGCCGGACGCGATCAGCTGCCCGAGGTCGTGCGCGCGCATGCGGCGGCGTTGAAGCCCGGCGGCCTCGGCGTCATCCACTTCATCGGTCACGTCGGCAGGCGCGACACCGAGTTCTACATCCGCAAGTACATCTTTCCCGGCGGCTGGATCCCGAGCCTCTCGCAGGCGCTCGACTGGATGGAGCGCTGCGGGCTCGAGATTCTCGACGTCGAGAACCTGCGCCGCCATTACGCGCTGACGCTCGATGTCTGGGCCGAGCGCTTCGACCGCAGCTGGGAGGCGATCCGCGCGCTCGATCCGAAGCGCTTCGATGAGCGCTTCCGCCGCGTCTGGCGCACCTATCTGTGGTCGTGCGCGGAAGTGTTCCGGACCAGGACCCCGCAACTCGACCTGTTCCAGGTCACCGTCAGCAAGGAAAGCGTCGGCAGCAACTATCCGATGAGCCGATCGTTCCTGTATCGGTGAACGCCTACGCGCAAAAGAGAACGAAGCTCGTGGCCGACCTCGCCGCGACGCAAGCCCGGGCCGCGGGCGCCATCGGGCTCGCCAAGACGACCTCGAACCTGTTCCGCGACCGCGCCGCGAAAGCCTCGCCCAGGGTCGATCTCGCGCAGTTCGACGATATCATCCGCGTCGATCCCGCCGCGGGCGTCGTCGAGGCGGAGGGGATGGCCACCTACGCGGCGCTCGTCGATGCCACGCTCCGGGACGGTGCGATGCCGGCCGTGGTCCCGCAGCTGAAATCGATCACGCTCGGCGGTGCGCTCGCCGGTGTCGGCATCGAGGCGTCGTCGTTCCGGTGGGGCCTCGTCCACCACACGGTCGCCGCGCTCGAAGTGCTGACCGGCGACGGACGCATCGTGAGCTGCACGCCGGACAACGAGCATCGCGACCTCTTCTTCGGCTTCCCGAATTCCTACGGGACGCTGGGTTACGCGTTGGCGGTGACCGCGCGGACGACGCCGGTCAAGCCGTTCGTCGCCCTCGAGCACATCCGGCACGAAACGGCCGAATCCTGCTTCGCCGCCATCGCCCGTCGCTGCGACGACCCGGGACTCGACTTTCTCGATGGCGTCGTCTTCGCGCCGGACGAGATCTACCTCACCCTCGGCCGCTTCGTCGACCGAGCGCCCTACACCAGCGATTACACATTCGAGCGAATCTATTACCGCTCGATCCGCGAGCGCAAGACGGATTTCCTCACCGTCCGCGATTACCTCTGGCGCTGGGACACCGACTGGTTCTGGTGCTCCAAGAACATCGGCGCGCAGCATCCGCTCGTGCGCCGGCTCCTCGGTCGCGAGCGGCTCAATTCGATCACCTACCAGCGGATCATGCGCTGGAACAGCCGCTGGGGCGTCACCCGCGGGCTCGACCGGTTGCGCGGGCGGCACTCCGAGTCGGTGATCCAGGACGTCGACATCCCGCTCGATCACGCTGCGGACTTCCTGGATTTCATGATGCGCGAGATCGGGATCCTCCCCATCTGGCTGTGCCCGATCCGAGTGCCGGCGTCCCCTGCCCGCTTCGCGCTTTACCCGCTGCACGCCGGGACCCTCTACATCAATTTCGGCTTCTGGGACGTCGTGCGCGACCGCGAGTCCCACGCGCCCGGTTTCCGTAATCGCCTGATCGAACGCAAGGTGACCGAGCTCAACGGCCTCAAGTCGCTCTATTCGGATTCCTACTATACGAAGGACGAGTTCTGGAGCGTCTTCGACCGCGCGGCCTATTCCGCGCTCAAGGCGCGCTACGATCCCGCGGGCGCGCTGCCCGATCTGTACAACAAATGCGTGCTGCGGCAGTAGGCCGATCTCGTCGTTCCCGCGACAGCGGGAACCCAGCGTCTTGCGTTGAAAGCCACTGGATCCCCGCCTGCGTGGGGATGACGGCAGTGCTTAGCCGGCGCTCGCTCAACCGCGCCATGCAAGACAGTTACCCCTTGACGCAAATGACGGGTTCGAGCTTCGCCACCTTGCGCGCGAGATGCGCCGCCTCCGCGGCGTCGACAACCGCGGTGACGTCCTTGTAGGCGCCTGGGGCCTCCTCGGCGACGCCGCGCAGCGACGGACTGCGGATCAGCACGCCGCGCGCGGCGAGCTCGTCGACCACCTTGCGTCCCTGCCAGCGACGCGTCGCCTCATGGCGGCTCATGCTGCGGCCGGCGCCATGGCAGGCGGACGCAAACGCTCGGGCGCAGCTCTCGCTTGCGCCGGCGAGGATGTACGACGCCGTCCCCATGCTGCCGCCGATCAGCACCGGCTGCCCGGCTTTGGAGAGCGCCGACGGCAAGTCCGCATGACCCGGCGGAAACGCGCGCGTCGCGCCCTTGCGATGGACGAACAGACGCCGCTTGATCCCGTCGACGACGTGCTCCTCGACCTTGCACGTGTTGTGCGAAACGTCATAGAGGAGCGCCAGCTTGGCACCGGGCAGCACGTTGCGCACCGCGTCGCGCGTGAGTTGCGTCAGGATCTGCCGGTTGGCAAGCGCACAGTTGATCGCCGCGCGCATCGCGCCGAGATAGCGCTCGCCGACCGCCGAGCGGATGGGCGCGCACGCGAGCTCGCGGTCCGGCAGATCGATGCCGGCGACCTTCGCCGTCAGCACCATCTCGCGCAGGAATTCGGTGCCGATCTGATGGCCGAGGCCGCGCGAGCCGCAGTGGATGCTGATGACGACGGCGCCCGTTTCGAGGCCGAACGCATCCGCCGCCGCCCGATCGAAGATCTCGGCGACATGCTGCACTTCGAGATAGTGGTTGCCCGAGCCGAGCGTTCCCATCTCGTCGCGCTGGCGCCGTTTGGCATGCTCCGAAACGCACTGCGGCAGCGCGCCGGTCATCGCGCCGCGCTCTTCGATGCGCTCGAGGTCCTCCGGCCGGCCGTAGCCGCGATCGACCGCCCAGCGTGCGCCGCCGTCGAGCATCGCGTCCATTTCGGACGGCGCGAGGCGCAGCGCGCCGGTGCTGCCCACCCCGGCGGGGATCGCCTCGCAGAGCGCATCGGCGAGCATCTTTTTCACGGGTGTCAGCTGGGCGAGCGTGACGCCGGCAAGCAACGTGCGGACCCCGCAGGAGATGTCGAATCCGACGCCCCCGGCCGAGATGACGCCCCCGTCGTCGGGATCGAATGCCGCGACGCCGCCAATCGCAAAGCCGTAACCCCAGTGCGCATCCGGCATCGCATACGAGGCTTCGACGATACCCGGCAGCGCAGCGACGTTGGAGACCTGCCCGTACACCTTGTCGTCCATCACGCGGATCAGCGCCTCGTCGGCGAAGACGACGCCAGGCACGCGCATCGCACCGTGGCGCGGGATCTCCCACTCATGCGCCGACCGCCGGATCAACCGCGACGGGTCCATCGGATGCCCTCCATCTCGCTCGCCATCACCACGCGCAATTCATACGTCGACGATGCACTGCGCGACCCAGACGCCGTCCTTCCGGCGGCCGACCCGAAGCGCCGTGTAGGTCGCCCCTTTCACCTCGACGGCCGGATGGTGCCGGGCGCGGTCGACCGGCTCGCCCCACGCCGTACCGCTCAGGACGTTACCCGTGATCGTCACGGCAAAGCGGGCGAACACCACGTTGCGCGTCGCCATCTCGTAATTCACCGCGTTGAGCCAGTCGACCAGCAGCAACTCGTCGTCGACCGCTTCGCAACGAATCCCGACCGCCGTCGTCGCCTCGACGCAGGCGGGGTCGGTCAGCACCGCGCTCAACGCCAGGGCAGCCTGCTCGAACGCCTCGCTTTTCGTCGCCCCCAACCCGCGCACGCCGATATCGGCGCCATGCGCGAAATGCTCCCATGACATCGTCGCGACCCCCATCCGAGGCAGCACCCCCGCCTTCCATCTTTGCACATTCGCTCGAGTCGCTGCGCAGTCCGGGCGAGTCGCACCGGTTCGGTTGCGGGCGCCGCCCCGAACGCGGACAAAATGAGCGATGATGCTCGCCCCGGCGCGATTGTCGCGCGAGAGGTCCCCATGATCCCCGGTGCGCTCATCACCGATCTCTACGAGCTCACGATGCTCCAAGCGTACTTCGAGGAGCGGATGAACGCGATTGCGGCGTTCGAACTCTTCGTGCGCAAGATGCCGCCGCACCGCAATTTCCTGCTTGCCGCCGGACAGGAACAGGTGCTGCGTTTCCTCACCCGGCTTCGCTTCACCACCGGCGAGCTCCAATGGCTCGCGGAATGCGGGCGCTTCACGCCCGCGTTCGTCGAATCGCTCGCCGACCTGCGCTTTACCGGCGACGTCGACGCGCTGCCCGAAGGCACGGCGTTCTTCCCCGACGAGCCGATCCTGCGGATCGTCGCGCCGCTGCGCGAGGCACAGCTCGTCGAAAGCCGAGTGATGAATCTCGTCCACTACCAGACCGTCGTCGCAACCAAGGCTGCGCGCTCGGTGCTGGCGGCGCCCAATCGTCTGCTGGTCGATTTCGGCCTTCGCCGCGCGCACGGCGCGGAAGCGGCGCTGCTGTCGGCCCGCGCAAGCTATCTCGCCGGGTTCACCGGGACGGCGACGGTCGAGGCCGGCCGCGAATTCGGCATTCCTCTGTTCGGCACGATGGCCCACTCGTACGTGCAGGCCCACGCCGATGAAGCGACGGCCTTCGATTTCTTCGCGCGGGCGCACCCGGAGAATGCGGTGCTGCTGATCGATACCTACGACACCGAGCGCGCGGCGCACAAGGTCGTCGCGCTCGCCACGCGCCTGCGCACGGCGGGAATCGCGCTCAAGGGCGTGCGCATCGACAGCGGCGATCTCGGCGAGCACGCGCGCCGCGTGCGCGCCATCCTCGATGCCGGCGGCTTTCCCGACATCACGATTTTCGCGAGCGGCAATCTCGACGAGCAGCGGCTCGCCGACTTGATCGCGCAAGGCGCGCCAATCGACGGCTTCGGCATCGGCACGCGGATGAATACCTCCGCCGACGCGCCCTACGCCGACTGCGCTTACAAGCTGGAGGAATACGAGGGCATGCCCCGGCGGAAGCGCTCGCAGGGAAAGGCGACGTGGCCGGGCCGCAAGCAGATCTGGCGGCGCTACGATGGACAGGGGCGCCTCGCGGGCGACGTGCTGACGCTCGAGAGCGATGCGGCGCCCGCCGGCGCCGTGCCGCTGCTTGCACCGGCGATGCGCGGAGGTGCGACGGTGCCCGGACCGAGCGGCCTTGGCGACGCGCGCGAGCGTGCCCGCGCCGAGCTGGCGCGTCTCCCGGACGACCTGCGCGCGCTCGATGACGCTCCGCCCTATCAGGTGGAGGTCGCGCCCGCGCTCCGTGCGCTGGCGGCCGAGATCGACGCGCAGACCTGAGTTGCCTTCCGGCCTCCGGGCTCGCGAATGGCATTCCAGGAGCAGCGGAGCGCGCGCGAGCCCCGATGTCCTCGAGCATTCCCGCCCCGCCCCGGCAGGCAAGCGGCGCTGGAACTCGACGCACTCCGCCGCGTCTCACCGTCGAGTCGATCCTTTGACCGATAGGGGGAGACGATGACAAGCCACAAGACAACGCCGGCATCCCTCACGCCGCCCGGCGGAATCGTGCGCCACGGCGCGCGAGTCTATGACGAGCTCCGACACGACCCTTACGAAGCCAAGGGCAAGTACCGCGAGCCCGCACGACGCGGCGATTGCGGCGCGGTGTTCCACCGCGGCCGCTGGTCCTGGGGCGAAGCGCGCGCGGGTGCGCAGGAGGTGCTTTGTCCCGCGTGCCATCGCATTCGCGACAAGCTGCCGGCGGGAACGCTGACACTCGAAGGCGCGTTCGTCGACGCGCACCGCGAAGAACTGGCACGGCCAGCGTTCAACGAGGAGACGCGCGAGAAGGCCGAGCATCCGCTGCACCGGATCATGGCCATCGACGAGGGCCCGGCGCGCCTGGGCGTCTCCACGACGGACATCCACCTCGCGCGCCGGATTGGCGAAGCGGTCAGGCACGCTTATCAGGGCGAGCTCGAGCTCGAGTACGGCAAGAACAAGTACTCACTGCGCGCGCGCTGGCGCCGCTGAACTTCGCCGGTGGGCTGCTGCTTTGTCTCCGCCCCGACGAGATCGACGATGACGGCCAATCCTTCGGCCCCGCGTCCGCGGGTCAGGAATGTCGTCATCGCTACCAGCGCGGTGCGCCTCGACGGGGTGCTGACGCTGCCCGCCAACGCCGCGGGCCTCGTCCTGTTCGCACACGGCAGCGGCAGCTCGCGGCACTCCCCGCGCAACGCCTACGTCGCCAGCGTGCTGAACGAGGCCGGCATTGCAACGCTGCTGTTCGACCTGCTGACGGCGGTGGAAGACGGCGCGCATCAGTCACGCTTCGACATCTCGCTCCTTACCTCGCGCCTGCTCGCCGCGACCGAATGGACGCGCAACGACGTTGACGTTGCCGATCTTGCGCCCGGGTACTTCGGCGCCAGCACCGGCGCCGCCGCAGCACTCGCCGCAGCCGCAGCGGCCGGCAACCGGATCGCCGCCGTGGTTTCGCGCGGCGGCCGGCCGGATCTCGCCGGCGCCGATGCGCTCGCTCGCGTAACGGCGCCAACGCTGCTCATCGTCGGCGGGCGCGACGATGTCGTCATCGATCTCAATCGTGCGGCGTTCGCGAATCTCCGCTGCGAAAAGACAATGACGATCGTCCCCGGCGCGACGCATTTGTTCGACGAAGCGGGTACGCTCGAACAGGCGGCGTCCGCCGCGTCCGCCTGGTTCCAGCGCTGGCTCGTCCCCTAGAATCGGAGACGACTTCTCGCTGGCGGTCGAGCCTTGGATCCGGCTCGACGGAGAAATCGTCTCCGCCCCTACTTTGCCGACCCCGCCGCGCGGAGCAGCGCGATCACTTCATCGTCGCCGACCTGGCGAAAATCCTGGTAGAACTGCCCGACAGCGTGAAAAAACGCGGGCGTCTGCAGACAAACGACGTCGTCTGCGTGCGCGCGGACCGTTTCCACGGCCTCGATCGACGCGACCGGCACCGCGCAGATCAGGCGCTCGGGCCCTCGTGCGCGCACCGCGTGCAGCGCAGCGATCATCGTCGCACCCGTTGCGAGCCCATCATCGACGACAATTGCAACCCGCCCCGCCGGATCGAGTGGCGGGCGCACGGGTGTGTACTGTGCGCGCCGGCGCCGCATCGTTGCCATCTCCGCGGCGGTCGCGCGCGTGATGTATTCCGGTGTCGCGCCTGCCTCGGACGCATAGTTGGCAACGTAGCTCCAGCCGGTTTCGTCGACGGCGCCGATCGCGAATTCCGGGCTGCCCGGCGCGGGCAGCTTGCGGATGAGAACGACATCCAGATCCCCATCGAGCGCGTCGGCGATGACCTTGGCCATCGGCACCGCACCGCGCGGAATCGCGAGCACCAGCGGATTCTTTCCTTGCCATTGCCGAAGCGCGTGTGCGACCTGCATCGCTGCGTCGTTTCGATCGCGAAAGATCATTGCTCTTCCCCTTTGCACCGGCGCCGGCGTGCGTTGCATGCGGGCTCTTGACGGCTAGATTCTGCGCTTGCGGCGACCCGTTCGAGCATACCGCAGCCGCGCGAGCGCACCTTGACGGGAATCAGGCCGACATCGCATCGACCGTGCGGCCATGCCCGGGAGCCCCTATAATCCCGCCCTGAATTCGTTCGATCCGCTCCGCGTTCCGTGCCCCGCCCCGACGCCGCCACTTTCCCTTCCATCCGTCCGGGATCCTGGGATGCGTGGCGCGTCGCGCTGCGGCCAAGGACGCTGTGGATCGCGACGATCCCGGTGATCGTCGCGACTTGCCTCGCCTGGTCGCTCGAAGGTGCCTTCGATCCGTGGATCGCTTTCGTCGCCCTCAACTCGGCGATGATGATGCAGGTCGTCACCAACCTGCAGAACGACGTCGGCTACACCGAGCGCGGCGGCGAAACCGGGCGGCGCGTCGGCCTGCCGCGGGCGACGGCCAACGGGTGGCTCGCACCAGTCAAGGTCAAGTGGGCGATCGTCGCGGCGATTGCGGTGGCGCAAATCGTTGCGCTGCCGCTGATGATCCGTGGTGGCTGGCCGATCGTGGCGACCAGCGTCTCGTCGACGGCGGCGGCCTACGCGTACATGGGCGGCCCGCGGCCGATCGCCTACACGCCCTGGGGCGAACTTACCGTCTTCGTGTTCTTCGGGCTGGTCGCGGTGTGCGGCTCGTATTACGTGCAGGTCGGCGCGATCGGCATTGCCACGGCGATTGCGGCGGCGGCGATCGGGCTGCACGCGTCCGCGGTGTTGCTCGTCAACAATTGCCGCGACCGCGAGCACGACCGCAGCACCGGGCGGCGGACGCTGGCGGTCGCGCTCAGCGAGACGGCCGCGCTGCGTCTGTACACGCTGCTCGCCCTCGCGCCGTTCGTGCTCGCCGCCGTCCTCGCCTGGATCGAAGGCAGTGCCTGGTTCGCGCTGCCGCTCTCGGCATCGCCATGGGCGTGGCGCCTGCGGCGCGAGCTTCGCCGGACCGCACCCGGTGCCGCGCAGAACGCGCTGCTGTTCCGCACCGTGATGCTCGAAGTAGCGTTCGGCCTGCTCTTGTCGGCCGGCGCGCTCGTGTACGGAGCGTCAAGGTCCTCGGGAACGTAGAACTGGCTTTTAGAGTCCGAGCGCGACCTGCGTGCCTTGCGCGATCGCGCGCCGCGCGTCGAGCTCCACAGCGACGTCGGCGCCGCCGATCAGCGTAAGCGGAACGCCCGAGCCCAGCAGCGGCGGGGCGAGCTCGCGCTGCGGTTCCTGTCCAGCGCAGATGACGATCGTGTCGACGTCGAGGAGCCGCGGCTGTCCGTCGACGCGCAAATGCAGGCCCCCGTCGTCGATGCGCTCGTAGACCACCCCGCCGAGCATCTGCACGCCGCGCCGCTTGAGCAGCGTGCGGCGGATCCAGCCGGTCGTCCTCGCGAGGCCGTCGCCGACTTTCGCCGCCCTGCGCTGCAGGAGCCACACCTCGCGGGGCGAGCGCCCTGCCACTGGCACCTTCACGCCCCCGCGCTCGGCGTAGGCCGTGTCGATGCCCCATTCGTCCTGGTATTCGCCCAGCTCGTCGTGGCCTCCATGATGGGTCAGGAATTCGCCGACGTGGAAACCGATCCCGCCTGCGCCGACGATCGCGACACGCGTGCCCGCCTCCCGGTGCCCGAGGACGATGTCGACATAGCTCGCAACTTTCGGATGATTGATTCCCGGAACCGCCGGCGTGCGCGGGACGATGCCGGTGGCGAGCACGACGTGGTCAAAGCCCGCGAGATCGGATGCCGCGGCGCGATGCTCGAGCTCCAACGCCACTCCGGTGCGCTCGATCATCCGCCCGTAATAGCGCAGCGTCTGCGCGAACTCGTCCTTGCCGGGAATGCGCTTCGCGAGGTTGAACTGGCCGCCAATCTCCGCCGCCGCGTCGAACAGCGTGACCGCGTGTCCGATCTGCGCGGCCGTCGTGGCGCAAGCGAGACCCGCCGGCCCGGCGCCGACGACGGCGATGCGCTTTTTTCGCGCCGCCGGCTTGACGACGATTTCGGTCTCGTGGCAGGCGCGGGGATTGACGAGGCAAGAGGCGACCTTGCGCTCGAAGATCTGGTCGAGACACGCCTGGTTGCAGCCGATGCAGGTGTTGATCTCGTCGGCGCGGCCGACCGCCGCGCGGGTGCGCCGCACGATCTCGATCGGCAACCGCAGACGGTTTTCGAGCGCCCCGCCCCATTCGTCGTCGCGATGGTTGGTCCGCGGCGCCACGAACTCGTTGATCAGATAGCCCTCCGATCCCATGATCTCGACGCCGTCGTAGTCTGCGCGTTGCGCAAGGCGCGCACAGCGCACGTAGGCGGCGATCGTCTTGCGGATTCCCCAGCGCGAGAGCGCGCGCGGCCGGAACGGCGTGATCGGCGAGCGCAGCGCCGAGGGCGCAACCGACAGCGGGTGATACGCGTAGCGGCCCGCGTGCAGAATCTGCAGCGCGATCTTCCCGCCGGCCGCGTGCACGGCGTCGGTGAGCAGCCGGTGGCGCGAAACCTGCCACGAAAGCGAGAGCTGCGCCGCGCGTGGCTCGACCCGACCGGCGAAATTCGGCGCGATGCCGCCAGTGACGATCAGGCCCACGCCGCCGCGGGCGCGCTCGGAGTAGAAGGCCGCCATCCGCCCGTAGCCGGCGGGGGCTTCCTCGAGGCCCGTGTGCATCGAGCCCATCAGCACGCGGTTGCGCAGCGTGGTAAAGCCGAGGTCGAGCGATGCGAGCAGATGCGGATACGGCGTCGGCATGGCGTCGCGCGCCGGGACTACAGGGTCCGCGCGATGATTTCCTTCATGATCTCGTTCGACCCTCCGTAGATCCGCTGGACGCGCGAATCGGCGTACATCTGCGCAATCGGATACTCCCGCATGTAGCCGTAGCCGCCGTGGAGCTGCAGGCATTCGTCGACGACCTGGCACTGCATGTCGGTGAGCCACCACTTGGCCATCGACGCGGTGGCGGTGTCGAGCGTGCCGGCGAGGTAGCGCACGATGCAGGAGTCGATGAACACGCGGCCGATGTGCGCAATGGTCTTCGCCTCGGCGAGCTTGAAGCGCGTGTTCTGCATCTCGATCAGCGCCTTGCCGAACGCGCGGCGCTCACGCGCATAGTCGGTCGTCAGGCGCACAGCGCGCTCCATCACCGCGACGCCGTAGAGCGCGACGATCGTGCGTTCGTACGGCAGCTCGTCCATCATCTGTGCGAAGCCCTCGCCTTCGGCGCCGCCGAGCGCGCATGCGGCGGGAACCGGGCAGTCGTCGAAGTAGAGCTCCGACGTATCCTGTCCGGGCATGCCGATCTTGTCCAGCGTGCGGCCGCGGCGAAACCCGTCAAGTCCGTCGGTTTCGACCATGAAGAGCGAAATGCCCTTCGCTCCGGCGTCGGGATCGGTCTTCGCCACTACCATGATCAGGTTCGCGACCTGGCCGTTGGTGATGAACGTCTTCGAACCGTTGAGCGCGTACCGGTCGCCGCTGCGCACCGCACGCGTGCGGATCCCCTGCAGGTCCGAGCCTGCGGCCGGCTCCGACATTGCGATGGCGCCGACCAGCGCGCCGCTTGCGAGGCGCGGCAGCCACTGCCGCTTCTGTTCCTCCGTCCCGTAGGCGGCGACGTAATGCGCGCAGATGTTGTGCACGGATTTGCCGAAGCTTGCGACGCCGGCATAGGCGAGCTCCTCGAAGACGATGCAGTCGTGCGCGAAGGTGCCGCCGCTGCCGCCGTATTCTTCCGGAACGTCGCACAGGAGCAGGCCCATGGCGCCCATTTCGCGCCACGATCCTGCATCCACCCGGTGCGCTTGCTGCCATGCGGGCTCGCGCGGAGCGAGCACGTCGGTGACAAAGCGGCGGACGGTGCCACGGAACGATTCGAGCCCGTCGTCGAGCCAGGGCGAGCGGTAAGGCTCCATCGGATTTCCTTCAGGGCAGCGCGAACAAGGCGCTGCCGGCGAGCTTGATCCCGCCCGCCTCGTTGGCAGTCGCCACTTCGACCTGCACCAGCCGCTCGCCGTCGCGCTCGAATTTGCGGGTGACGCGCCCCGTACACGTGATGCGCTCGCCGACCTGCGTCATCGCCGTGAACCGCACCTCGAACTCGCTCAGGCGCTCCTGCGGCGCCCAATTCGTGATGAGCCGGCCGAGCCAGGCCATCGATAGCATGCCGTGGGCGAAAACGTCGGGCATCCCGGCCGCACGGGCGAAGTCGATGTCGACGTGGATCGGGTTGTGGTCGCCGGACGCGCCGGCGTAGAGAGCGAGCATCGTGCGCGTCACCGGGGGCAGCACGAGCGAGGGCAGCAGGTCGCCGACGTTGACCGAATCGAAGCTGGGGCCGTCGGTCGCCGCGGAGGCGCCCCCAACTCTTCGGGGGGACAGCCCGGCGGCGCTCATGGATGGGCCGCCACGCTTGCGACGCTCGCCGCTGCGCTGCCCCGGATGATGATGGTCGCCCGCAATTCGGCGACGCGCTCGCCGTGCTGATTGGTCACGTCCGTCACTTTGACGATGAACGTCAACGCGCCCCCCTTCTTATGGTGGACGTCGGCGATATGCGACGCGAACGTCAGGCGGTCGCCCGCATGAATGGGCGCGAAATAGCGGAATCGCTCGCCGCCGTGAAGGATCCGCGCGATGTCGACGCCAAGCTCCGCCAGCCACGCGAACGGTTCGGGCACTTCGAGGTCGAGACACAGCGCGAATGTCGGTGGCGCCGGCAATCCCGGATGGCCGGCCGCCCTCGCCGCTGCCTCGTCGACGTATTCGGGCCGTGTCTCCCCGATCGCCTTCGCGAACAGCCGCAGGCGTCCCGGCTCGACGGCGGCGGAATGCCCTGGCACCCGATGTCCGATTGACTGCGGTCGACCATCGAGTGCCCGCTTCGGGACAACCGATCAGATCGCCCGGTACAGCGTGACGACGCAGGCGCCGCCGAGCCCGAGATTGTGTTGGAGTCCGACCCGTGCGCCATCGACCTGACGCGCTTCCGCGGTGCCGCGGAGCTGGTTCACGAGCTCGTAGCACTGCGCGAGCCCGGTCGCCCCGAGTGGATGGCCTTTCGAGAGGAGGCCGCCGGACGGGTTGGTCACGTAGCGGCCTCCGTAGGTGTTGTCGCCGTCGTCGACGAACTTCGCGCCGCCGCCTTCGGGACAAAGCCCGAGCGCCTCGTAGCTGATGAGCTCGTTTTGCGCGAAGCAGTCGTGAAGCTCGATCACGTCGACGTCCTCCGGTCCGATGCCGGCGGCTTCAAAGACCTGCCGCGCCGCTTCCTTGGCCATGTCGTAGCCGACGAGCTGCATCATGTCGTGCGCGTCGAACGTTCGCGGCGTGTCGGTCGTCATTGCCTGCGCCGCAATCGATACCGCAGCATTCAGGTTGTGCTTGCGCGCGTAGTCGTCCGAAACGAGGATCGCCGCCGCCGCGCCGCAGGTCGGAGGGCAGGCCATCAATCGAGTCATCGCCCCGGGCATGATCGAAGGCGACGCCAGCACGTCGTCGGCCGTCAACTCGGTGCGGAAGAGCGCAAGCGGGTTGTGCGCGGCATGCCGGCTCGCCTTCGCGCGGATCTTCGCGAACGTCTCGAGTTTGGTGCCGTATTTCTTCATGTGCGACAGCCCCGCGCCGCCGAAATAGCGGATCGCGAGTGGAACGTCGGGCTGCCCGACCAGCGCGTCGGTTTCGCGGTCGAAGTCGTCGAACGGCGTCGGCCGGTCGGTGAACTTGGCGGTGAGCGCGCCCGGCGCCATCTGCTCGAAGCCCAACGCCAGCGCGCACTCGACGGCCCCGCCTTCCACCGCCTGACGCGCGAGGTAAAGCGCGGTCGAGCCCGTCGAACAGTTGTTGTTGACGTTGACGACCGGAATCCCGGTCATGCCCACCCGATAGAGCGCTTTCTGGCCGGCGGTCGAATCCCCGTACACGTAGCCGACGTAAGCCTGCCGGACCTCGGGATAGGCGACGCCGGCCTCGGCAAGCGCGGCGACCGTCGCCTCCGCGCCCATCTCGTCGTACGCGGCGCTCGCCCCCGGCTTGGCGAAGGGAATCATCCCGACGCCGGCGACGATCACTTTTCTGTCCACGATGCCTTCCTCGGTCAGCGACGCGGGCCGTTGCTCCCCACCTTTAGGGGATTGACGGCATTTGAGCGTTCGATTCTACTTGCGATCCGGATATTTTACGAAGTTGGCGCCGTCGGCGGGTCGGCGCGGTGCTCGAGATTGCCTGTGGGCGAGATGCCCGGCGCGATCGTGGGTGCGCGCGCAAAGGGACGCTGCACGCCGGACCTGCGCGTTCACAAGCGCAGCGGCGCGCCATAGCCGGTGAGCTCAAGATATCCGCGGCCCACCTCGCGGCCGCTCGAAAGCGCGCGGACCGCGCCTTCCCAATAGATCGTGCCGGTGCTCGCCGAAGCGTCGAGCTCCTGATCGTCGAGCAGCGGTTCCAGGGCGTATTCGCTCTCGCCCGTCGCGAGGGTCATTGCAACCGGGTACGAGATGCCGGTGCGCGGCGAGCGCCAGGAACGCGCGGCGACGAAGCGCACATCGCTCGGCGCAAAGGCGCGCGCATCGCCGCCCGCTGCCCGATGCGCTCCGCCCGCCCACAGCGTCCCGCCTGTCGAATCGCGAATCCGGAACGCCATCAGGGCACCGCCATCGGCAAGGTTGATGCCGGCCCAGTCCCAGCCCACCGCGCCCGGCGTCAGATAGTCGCTCGACCACTCGTGATCGAGCCATGCGGTTCCGCGCACCGTCACCTCGCGATCCGCGACGACAATCGTGCCGCTCGTGGCGAGCTGGGGCTCGCTGTAATAGTAGCTCGCCTCGAGCCGATCGGGTCCCTTGCGCGAGTAGCCTGCCCGGCCCTGCAGCAGCAGCGGCTGGCTCGGCGCAAAGCGCAAGCGCAGCGCGAAATCGCGCGCCGCGATCGCCGCGACGTAGACGCCGTCGACGAGCGCGAGCGACCAGTCGTCGATCCATGCGCGAGTCGTCTCCGGATCGGCACCCGCGAGCCCGAACGCCGCGCGCGCGGCACGCTCGGCGTACCGCAGCCGGCCGTAGCGCGGATCGGCGAGCGCCGCATGCGCGAAGACGAGCTCGCGTGGCGCGAAGGCGCTCGGATTGCCTTCCGCGACACGCGGCCGATTGCGGAAGAACGTCACCTGCACGCCGTACGTCACGCCGGCGGCATCGGCAACCCAGCCGGTGACGTACCACCACTCACTCCGAAATTCGGGATGGCTGCCATGATCGCGCGGAAACGCGAGCGCGTGGCCCGGCGTGACGGGCGGATAGCCGTCATCGGCGTCCGCTGCGGCGTGCCGGGCGAGAAGGAGCAGCGGCGCGGCCATGAACGTGCGGCGTCTCATCGCAGCGGCTCCGCTGCGTCGCACGCGCTCACCAATCGTCCTTGACGGCGCGAACGACATCGACGCTCGTCGCCTGGCGGCCGCTCGCGAGCACCGTAACGACCGCGAGCACGAGCATGATCAGCGTGAATCCCGCGAGCACCGGCCACGGCAGCGTGAGCTCCATTCCCCAGTGGAACGACTGCCGGTTTACGACGCGGATCAGGATCAGGCTGATGACGAACCCCAGGGCGAGCCCGACGCCGAGGCCGATGCCGCTCACCGCGAGCGCCTCCGTCGCGAGCATGGCGCCCGACCTGCCGCCGCGTCATCCCGAGATGCCGCAATACGCCGAACTCGCGCCGTCGCGCGAGCACGAGCGCACCGAACGACGAGGACAAGTCCGGCGAGGCCGATGACGACCGCCGCGAGTTCGAGCGCATAGGTGACCGCGAACGTGCGGTCGAAGATCTTGAGCGACGCGTCGCGGATTTCGCCGGGCGTCGCGATGTCGAGCCGGTCGCCGCCGGGAACGTCCGTGCGGAGTGCGTTCTCGACCGCGGCGCGATCGGCGCCAGGCGCGAGCCAGACGGCGCCGTTGGTGGCACTGCGATCGCCGGTCACCGCCACATACGTGTCGCGCTCGATCGCGACGGCGCCTTGCGGCCGCCCGTAGTCGCGCCAGACGCCGGCGACGGTGAAGGCCACGCTTCTGGCGCCAAGGGGCAGCTCGATCACGGCGCCCCGGCGAAACCCATAGAGATCGGCCGCGGCCTCGTTCACCCATATGGGCGGGGACCCGCCAGCCGCGACGGGCATCGCCGCGCCGACGAGAGGCAAGTTGCGCGCGGGGTTCGCCCTGTCGATCGTGCGTGCCTGCAAGACCACGCGCGGGCGCGACGGGTCGAGCATCAGCTGCTGCTCGCGCAGGAAATCCACGCGGCGCGCGCCAGGCAACGCGGCGATCCTCGCCTGCACGTCGGGCGCGAGGTACGCGGTGTCGCCGCCGGCGGCGGCGCGGAAATAGAGGTCCGCCGGCAGGATGCGCTCGAGCCACGCATCGAGCGAATCGCGGAACGATGCGACCATGATCGCCATCGAGACCATGAGGCCGACGCTCGCGACAATCGCCGCGAGGCTCACGGTCACTTGGCCGGGCGCGCCGCGCAGCTGCGCGAGCGCAAGGTGCGGCGCGGAGCGCTTCGGCATGGGGACGACCGACAGTGCGGCGGCCGCAACGCGCGGCATCAGCGTCAGCGTCCCGATGAGCAGGAGCGCGATCGCGGCGTAGCCTGCCAGCGGCAATCCTCCGACCGGCGGCAACGCCGTGGCCGCGATTCCGAGCGTCAAGGCAACGGCCCCCGGCACCGGGGAGGAAAGGCGCGCGAATGCCCGCTGCTCGTCACCGGCCTTGAGCGCCCAGGCCGGGGCCGCGCGGGCCGCCTCGACCGCCGGCGCCAGGCTTCCCAGCGTCGCCGTCGCAACGCCCAGCGCGAAAAAAATGACGACCATCAGCGGATCGAGCCGCAACGTCGGAACGACGCCGCGGAAAATAGCCGGACCCCAGATCGGCGCCGATCGTGCGCACCGCGACGTGCGCGAACGCGTATCCCAGCGCGAGACCGGCGAGACTGCCCGCGCCGCCGACGAGCGCGCCTTCGGCTGCAATCGATGCCACCAGTCGGCGGCGGCTCATGCCGAGCACGCGGAGCAGCGCGAATTGCGCACGCCGGCGGACGACCGAAAGCGCTTGCGTGGAGAATACGAGCAGGCCGCCGGTGAAGAGCGCGACGAGCGCCAGCACGTCGAGATTGACGCGATACGAGCGCGACAGGCTCGCGCTCGCGGCGACGCTCGCTTCCGGCGGCTCCGCCGCAACGCCCGGCGGCAGGAGCCCGCCCAGCTTGCGGCGAAACGCGGCGACGTCGACGCCGGGGCGCAGGCGCAGATCGACGCGGGTAATTCGCCCGAGGCGATCGAACCCGGCCTGCGCGCCGGCGATGTCCATTACCGCGAAGCGCCGTCCGCCTCCAGCGACCCTGCCGGCGACGCGCAATTGACGCTCCGAAAGCCCGACCTGGAACGACACGACGTCACCCGTCGCAACGCCGAGCCAGCGCGCTGCGGCGGCGCTCACGAACAGCGCGTCGGGGCGCAGGGTGTCGAGACGATCGGCGGTCGTGGCGATCAGCGCCGGCTGGATCCCGACCGCACGGAATGCGTCGAGGCCCTGGATGCGCAGGGAGTCGTCGCGAGCGGCGAGCTTCGCGTCGACCTCGACCACGGGACTCGCGACCGCCACCTCGGGCATTCTCGCCAGTTCCGGATAGAGCCGCTCGTCGAATCCCGACCGCGGCCCTCGCACCTCGAGATCCGCATCGCCCGATAGGGTACGCACGCCCTGGGCAAGCTCGTTCACCGCGGTTTCGTTGATGAGCTGCACCGAGTAGCCGAGCGCGACCCCGAGCGCGATCGCCAGCACGGCCAGCACCGTGCGGAATCGGTTCTGGGCGAGCGCTCCGCGCAGCAGCGCGGTCATCGGCGTGACGGCCACGGACCGCGCAATCGACGCGCCGACGCTAGACGGCGCCCAGGTCACGGAGCCCCTCCGGTGTCAGCAACAGGATGCGGTCGGCGGTCTGCGCAGCGGCACGCGAGTGCGTCACCAGGATTCCGGCCGCATGCCGCGCCTTCGCCTGATCGCGCAGCAACGCGAGCACCTGCGCGGCGCTGTCGGGATCGAGGTTGCCGGTGGGCTCGTCGGCGAGGACGACACGCGGGCCGTGCGCGAGTGCGCGCGCGATCGCCACCCGCTGCAGTTCGCCGCCGGAGAGCTCGCGCGGCATGCTCGATTGTCGGTCGGCAAGGCCCACCGCCGCGAGCACTTCGGCGACCCGTTGCGCGATCGCCGCGGCATCGGCGCCGGCGAGCGACAGCGGCAGCCCGACGTTTTGTGCGACGGTGAGATAGGGGAGCACGTGGAAGGCCTGGAACACGAAACCCATTGCGACGCGACGCACCGCGGTCAGCGCATCGTCGTCGAGTGTCGTCAGTTCCGTGCCATCGAGCGTGATCGATCCGCTGTCGGCCCGGTCGAGCCCCGCGACGAGATTGAGAAGCGTCGATTTGCCTACGCCCGACTCGCCCATCACCGCGACGTAGTCGCCCGGCAACAGCGTTAGATCGATCGCGTTCAGGATCGTGCGCGGCCGCGGGCCGGCGTACGACTTGGTGAGCTTGCGAATCGACAACATCGCGGCGAGCTTAGCAGAGGTGAACGCGCCACGACGATGCAGGTCATTCCCGCGGATGCGGGAATCAGCCGCGGGATGCGTTTGCCGGTCAGAAAGCCCGGCCGCAAGGCGCGAGGCGGCGACGTAGCGGCGCCTGCGCCGCGACCCGGAGGGACGGGTCCCCGCCGCCGCGGGGGCGACGATCACCTGGCGCGCCGCGGGTAGGGCTTCGGGTACTGAACCATCTTCGCCGCTTCGCGCTCGAACGGGTCGCGGCGGGCAAGGACGCTCGCCTGCCCTCTTGCCAGGAGCGGGTAGTGCCGGAGACTGGCGAGACGATCGTTCGCTTCGCGGCAGGCACGCTCGTGCGTCACCCACAGCTCGGGATCGATGCGTCGCAAGTCGAAGGCCATCGAATAGCTGCGCAGCGTCTTGTAGCCCCGCGTGTTGAAGTACTCGTGGAAATACGACAAGGCGAGCTCGCGCAGCGAGCGATAGACGGGATCGCGGTAGCGCAGCACGGCGCCGTTGGTCTTCGAGATCGCGCCCCAGCGGCCACGGCGACGAAAGAGCGCGACGACGTGCGCGTGGTCGGTCGCATCGCATTCGAGATGCAGGACGAGCGGCGGCTCACCGTGGATCCACAGCGCGCACGCGGCGACGAAAGCGCCTTCGATACACAGCGCCTGGCCGTGCCGCAGCACGCCGCGCACCGAAAAGAGCGTCTCGCCCTCGAGCTCGTGGTTGATCGGGAGGTCGTTCAGGAAGCGCTGGATCTTCTGCGGCGTCGCGAGCCGCCGCAGGGCCGCGAATTCGCCCCGCGCGAGGCCCAGGTCCTCACGGCGGGCATAGGCTCGTTGCGCAAGCCGCGTCAGGGGTGTGGCGTGAATCCCGACTTCCTCCAAGGGCCACTCGCTCCAGTTCCGGCCGCGCTCCGCAGCGGAGCGGGCGACCGCGACGTGCGTCTTGTTTTTACCCATAATAGCCGTCCCGCCTGGAAAGACCAGGCTGTCGGGTAAAATGCGCGCCGCATGAAGACGTTCATCTCGTTTCTTCGCCGCTCGGCACCGTCGCTCCTTGCCGCCTGTCTCGCGGTCGCAAGCGCCCTTGGGGCCTCCCCCGTCGCGGCCGAGTATCCGGACCAGCCGATACGCCTCGTGGTTCCGTTTCCCGCGGGCGGCGGCGCCGACCACCTCGCGCGGATGATCATGCCGCGCGTGGAAAAGATCCTCGGCGAGACGATCGTCATCGACAACCGGCCCGGCGCCGGCGGCAACATCGGCGCCGAGATCGTCGCCCGTGCGGCACCGGACGGCTACACGCTGCTCTACGGCACCAACGGCACGCACGCGATCAACAAGAGCCTTTACGCCAGCCTGCCGTTCGATCCGATCGGCGATTTCGCGCCCGTGTCGCGGATGACGCAGATTGCGGCAATGTTGATCGTGAACCTCGATTTTCCGGTGCATTCCGTCGCCACCCTCATCGACTACGCGAAAGCGCATCCGGGCGTCGTCAACTTCGCCTCCGCCGGCAACGGGACGACTTCGCATCTCGCCGACGTGCTCTTCGCCTCGATGACCGGCATCGACATCGTGCACATTCCCTATCGCGGCGGCGCCGCGGCCGCCCTCGGCCTGATCGGCGGCCAGGTCCAGATGATGATCGACGTCATGCCGAACGCCTACCCGCTGGTCAAGGGCGGCAAGGTGAGGGGCCTCGCCGTGACGACGGCCCATCGCTCGCCCGCGGCGCCGCAATTCCCGACCATCGCGGAGTCCGGCGTCCCTGGATTCGACGTGAGCGCGTGGGACGGCATCCTCGCGCCGGCGGGCACCCCGGCCGCGATCATCGACAAGCTGAATGCGGCGATCCGGCAGGCGCTCGAAGACCCGCAGCTCATCGCCCAGCTGCAGGCGAGCGGCGCGCAGCCCGTGCCCGGTACACCCGCCGATTTCGCGCGCCACATCAGGGCGGAGACCGAGAAATGGGCGGCGGTCGTCAAGCGCTCCGGCGCGAAGATCGACTGAACCGCAGTGCCGGCGCACCCGGTGGCCGACGTATCGCAGGCAAATCCCCTCCCCGCAATCGGCTGGAGATCCCGATGAACGCACCTTCGCGGCCGCCGAGCCCGGTCTGGAAGCCGCATGGCGGCTATCGCGACATTCTCTATGCCAAGGCCGACGAGGGCATCGCCAGGATCACGATCAATCGACCCGAGGTCCGCAACGCGTTCCGGCCGGAAACCGTGCAGGAAATGCGGGCGGCGTTCGAAGACGCGCGCGACGATCCCGGAATCGGCGTCGTCATTCTCACCGGCCAGGGCCGGGAAGCGTTCTGCTCGGGCGGCGATCAGCGCGTCCGCGGCGAAGGCGGCTATGTCGGCAGCGACGGCGTTCCACGACTCAACGTGCTCGATCTGCAGCGCCAGATCCGGACGCTGCCGAAGCCGGTCGTCGCGATGGTGGCGGGCTACGCGATCGGTGGCGGCCACGTCCTGCACCTGATGTGCGATCTGACGATTGCGGCCGACAACGCGCGCTTCGGGCAGACGGGTCCGAGGGTCGGCAGCTTCGACGGCGGCTATGGCGCTTCGTACCTGGCGCGCATCGTCGGGCAGAAGAAGGCGCGCGAGATCTGGTTCCTCTGCCGCCAGTACGACGCGCAGGCTGCGCTCGACATGGGCCTCGTCAACCGCGTCGTCCCGTACGAGCGGCTGGAAGCAGAAACGGTCCAGTGGTGCCGCGAAATGCTCGCGCTGAGTCCGATCGCGCTGCGCTGCCTCAAGGCGGCCCTCAACGCCGATTGCGATGGCCAGGCCGGCTTGCAGGAGCTCGCAGGCAATGCGACGCTGCTCTACTACCTCTCGGCGGAAGGACAGGAAGGCAGGAACGCGTACGTCGAAAAGCGCAAGCCGGATTTTCGCAAGTTCCGGCGCTTCCCCTGACGGAACATCTGCGCTTCCGCGCCATCGACCCCGGCCAGCGAACGCGGCGAGGGCCGTGAACGGCCGGCGATGAGCGAGCCCTTTTCCGTCTTCGATGCGGCGAACGAAGCGGGAACGGCGCCGGCGCTGCGCGTGGGCGATCGCATCTATTCGTTCGCGCGACTCGCCGAGAGGGTTCGAGCGCGGCTTCCCTCGCTCGAGGGCGACGCGCGTGACGACACACCCTATCCCGTCGTCGGGACCAATTCGCTCGAGACGATCGTTACCCTGTACGCGTTGTTCGAGCGCCGGATCCCCGCGTTGCTCCTCCACCCACGGCTCACGGCTCCGGAACGCGAGAGCCTGCTCGCGGCAGCCGAGCGCTCCGGCCCCGTTGCGCATTCCGGCGCCGCGGCGATCCTATACACGTCCGGCACGACGGGTGCCCCGCGGGCCGCGGTGTTGACGCATTCGGCGCTCGCCGCGTCGGCGCAGGCGAGCGCGGCCAACCTCGGATGGCACGCCGACGACTGCTGGCTCCTGTGCATGCCGGTCGCGCGCGTCGGTGGCCTGTCGATCCTGACGCGTTGCCTCGCCGCGCGCCGTTGCGTCGCGTTGGCGCCGGGTTTCGACGCCGACGCCCTGCCGAACCTGGTCGCGGCACAGCAGGCGAGCCTCGTCTCGCTGGTGCCGACGATGCTCTCCCGCGTTCTCGACGCGCATCCCGCGTGGAACGGGCATGAGCGCCTCCGCGCGATCCTCGTCGGCGGTGCCGCGGCCTCGTCGCGATTGCTGCAGCGCGCGGCGAAACGCAGGCTGCCGATCGTCATCACCTACGGCCTCACGGAAACCTGCTCGCAAGTGACGGCGACGCCGTATGCAGCGCGCTTCGAGCCGGCACCCGAAGGCGCGGGCCCGCCGCTGCCCGGCGTCGACGTGCGCGTCGTCGACGGTCACATTCAGGTGCGCGGCCCGATGGTGATGGCGGGCTACTGGAACGAAGCGCCGCTCGCGCCGGGGAGCTGGTTCGATACCGGCGACGTCGGCATCGTCGATGCCCACGGCCGTCTGCACGTGCGCGCGCGAAGAACGGACCTGATCGTCACCGGCGGCGAAAACGTCTGCCCGGCGGAAGTGGAGCGCGTGCTGGAAAGCTGCCCCGGCATTGCCGCCGCAGCGGTGTTCGGAGTTCCCGACGAAGTCTGGGGGCACAAGGTTGCCGCTGCGCTCGTGCCGGATGCCGATCGACCCTCCGACCGGGTCCTGCTCGACTACCTCGCGGCGCGGCTCGCGCCGTACAAGCAGCCCCGCGAAGTCTGTTACGTATCGCACCTTCCGCAGACAGTGGCGGGCAAGCTCGATCGCTCGGCGCTCGCGGCGCTCGCGGCCGCATTGCAGGCGCTGGTCCCGAAAGCCGACCCCGGGCCGCCCGGCCGCTGACGGTATGGCGCGGCGGGTATTCGGTAGGCTGATCGTGGAGGGCGGTTACCGCAGCAACCGCTGCTGCCGGGGCCGGCCGACTTCGTAAACCTTTCCTACCGGCGTTGCAATTGGGCGAACCGACGTCCCGCGTCACCCGACTGGCGCGGCCCGCCGGCCGACGTCCCGTTTCGGTGCCCCCGCCAATTTCGCGAATTCCCGCAAGGGCTTCCGGACACGACCGCGTCGGCTCGAGGCCTATGACGCGGCTGGCGGAACCTTTAATCGTTCTGGTACGGTCCTTGCGTGAGCACGGGCAAGACTCGAGGCGACAGGCGGCAAGACGCCACCCGTTTTGCTGTACCGCTCGGGCTGGAAATGGAGGCACCCATGCGAATGCCCGTCCAGATGAAAGACAACTGCATTGCTTCCGGAGAATTCGTCTCCGAAGTGGAGGAATTTCGTGAGGCGATACGCGATCCGGCCGTCGATTTCGAGACCAAGAAGCACGCCTACGACACGATCCTCCGCCACGCCGCGAAGCTCGACCCGCGGGATGCGGGATTCTGGCGCGCTGGCGTCGCGCTCAAGGATGCCCTCTGCGCGTGGCTCGATTTCCGGCCGCTGACCGACCACTGAATTAACAGGGATCGCGGCCGGGTCGCGCGCTCCGCGACGGGCGATCCCGCGCGGAGACTCGACGGCTCCGACCAACCGCCTGCGCAAACCACTCGTACCCAACGAGCCGCACCCACGCCTCCAACGGCGATCAACGACGAGCGCGGCGCGGCGCCGACCGTCACGCTGCGTTCGACGCGTGACCATTGCGCGCAGCGCCGCAAGCCGGCGGCGTGCGCGCGCCACGCTTTTGCAGATCTTGCCGGATCAGTAGTGCTTGTGTTCCCGCGCTTCTTGCGAAACCGATCGGCCGGCAGCGGAGGCGTCCCTGGCCATCCCCTCCATCGTATTGCAGGCGGTGAGCGCGAGCGACGCCAGCGGGGCGATGCATAGCACAATTTTCTTGAGCATCAGTCTCTACCCGTTCTCGATGATGAAGTCGCCGCAGAAGCGAGCGCACCCCGCTGCTACCCGCCGTGACGACACCATCGTCGCCGCGCCGTCGGAACGGTGCCATTGCCGGACCGCCGATTATCGTGTCGGTTGCGTCGCCGCCGCCATGTAGGACACGCATCCGACTGCTGTCATTGGCAGACGGTGCCGGGCGCGACGAGCACGTCCCGCGTGATCTGCTTCGTCACGCCAACGCCGTTGACCGTGAGCGCGACCGTGCCAAGATTGCCGTCGGCAAAGGCGAAGCTGGCACTGCCAGCCGGCATCGCCTTGACCTGGGAGGGGTCGAAGACGGGGGCGGCAAACGAGGGCCCGGTCGTTCGATACAGCGTTCCCGCGTACATGCCCGGGCCGGTCTTGGGCGCGGTTGTGGTGAGCCACAGCGGCGCACCGTCGAGATCGTACGAGAGCAGCGCCGCGAACAGCGTGTCGCCCTGCTGGATCACGCTGATCGCCCAGCCGGGTTCCGAACCGGAGGGCGCGTTCCACCACAAGTCCTGATAGTTGGTGGCGAGCGCCAGATTCGGCTGCGCTCCGAACACGCAGGTCGGCAGGGGCCCGAAGACGTAGCGAGTGATCGATTTGGTCTGCGCCGCGCCGCTTACGCTGTAGGCGAAGGTGCCGTTGGCCGCATCGGCGAAGGTCAGCGTACCCGAGCCGACTGCGGTCACGGTTACGGCGGCGGGATCGAACGGGACCCCATTGACGGGCGGGCCCGTCGTTCGGTAGATCGTTCCCTTGTACGTGCTGCCGGTGATTCGCGGCGCTATCATCGACAGCCACAGCGGCCGGCCGGAAAGATCGTAGGTCAGCCACGTTGCGAAGACGAGATCACCTTCGTGGGCGACGGTGAGCCCCCAGCCGGGCTCCGATCCCGCGGGCGCGTTCCACCACAGTCCGCCGTAATTGATCGGCGCCGCGCCGTTCCACGGCAACACGACGTGATCGTCGCCGCCGCCGGCCACGCTCGCCATTTGCGTGAGCCTTGCCTGGGCCGCCGCGTCGCCGCGGACTTCGGCGTCGAGAAACGTCACCGTCCAGGTGAAGATATCGTTGGTCGACGGGATGTCGAAGCCGTGCTTCACGCCGTTGAGCGCCACCAGCTCGCGCGGCCCGGCGAGCCTGGTGAGCCCCAGGTACGTCATCAGGATCGGCGCCGTCGTATCGGCCGTGCCGCTGATCGCGAGGTACGGAAGCGTGACGCCATCGAGCCCGTGCTGGTCGCGTCCGAAGGCGGGAAAGATCGGCTGGCCGAAATACGGCACGTAGCCGACCGCCGCCTTGAGCCGGGGATCGGTCTCTACCGGCGACCATGCGAGTCCGATCGACGTCGTCAGGCCCGCCCCCGCCATCAGCAGCATCGTCTCTCCGCCGAGGCTCGCGCCGAAGCCGCCGATCTTCGTCGCGTCGAGGTGGTCGCGCCACGGCGGCTCGTTGAGGAGCAGGTCGATCGTCGCCGACACCGACAGCGGCCGCAGCGCCTGCAGCGCCAGGAAATCGCGAAGGTGCAGGATCAGGTAGACGAGGTCGCCGACGTTGTCGAGCGCCAGATCGGGAGCAATCCGCGGATCGCCGTGAAACGGCGCGGCGACGACGTAGCCGAAGCTCGCCAGCACCGCGACTGCGGTGACGTAGTCGTTCGAGATCGGGCTCCCCATGTAGCCATGAGAGAACACGAGCAGCGGGAACCGGGTCGTCGCGTCGGGCCACAGCGGCAGGTCGCCGCCGCGCTGCATGTGCGGAACCGTTCGCCCTGTCGGGAGGACATAATCCGGTCGCGGATTGTCGCCGGCGGTCGGATAGCAGACCAGCACGACGTAAGGGACGGCGCGACCGGCAAATGAACCGTATACGTTGCCGTCGGTCGGCGCGTTGACCACGACCGAAAGCGTGTTTCCCGCCTCGGACAGCAGGTCCGTGACGTAGCGCGGCGAGCCATCGGCGCGGGGCACGCCCTCCCAGTACGTCTGCACGTCCTCTCCGGGGGCGAGACGCGTGAAGTCCTGGCTGACATTGCTGCAGGCGACCGGATAAGGGCCGGGCAGCGGCAGCGGCGGCAGCACCAGCGACGGATCGGCGCGCGCCGGCGCGATGCCGAGGCCCACCAGTGCAACGAATGCGCTTGCCGCGAACCAACGCGGGAACCGTGTGCCCATGGCGCCAACCCGGATGACCGTTGAGGTCGTGCGCGTTGGAGCGGCAAAGGCGGCTGCGGGTTCCGGCTAGGTCAATCTCCCCGCTACCTGATCGACCCTCGTTCCAGCCTCGCCCCGGTAATGGACGGGGTCGCAAAGCTCGGCGAGCTCATCGCGATCGAGATGCTTGCCGATCTCGCGATCATGCAAATCTGAATGCATTTCCTCCTGCTGCTTCAAGGTCGCGCCGGAACGTCCGGCCGGGGCCTGCGGGGTCTTCCGCATCTTTTATTCCGCGCCCCACTCCGGCAAGGGCCGGCGCCGTTCGACGTGGAAGCGGACGAGCGCGGCGAAGCGGTAAACGGCGTGCACGAACTTTCCGTACGGCATCGTGACGAAAAGCCCCAGCACGAAGCCCAGATGCGCGACCAGCAGCACACCCATCGCCGCCAACTCGCGGAGCGCAAGCAAGGCGAGACCGCTCGCGCTGACAAGAAAGAGCAGGATCAGGAACGCCACGTCCATCCCGGTCTGCGTCTCTGCCGACAAGGCTCGGTCGCGGTGCCCCTTGAGCCACAGCAAGCCCAGCGGACCGATCACCATCCCGATGCCGCCGACGGTGCCCAGGACCACCGGCACGCTCCAGAATGGATAGGGAGCCGGCCGACCGAAGCCATAGTGATAGACGGTGGCGACGCACGTCGCCGCGAAGCACAGCGCGAAGCCATAGAACGTCGAATGGTGGAACCACCGGCGCGCGTGTGAAGGCCTGTCGCCGGGATACGTGCAGCCGTCCCCGCCGCCGCCCAGGTACTTGAGCTGCGCGACGTCGCTCACCGACTGCGCGAACGGCCCTGGATTCACGAACGCGCTCGTGTCCTCGCCGCTGTCGCGCCAGAATCTCGTTGCGCCCATGAACAGCGCCAGGACCGTGAATAGAAAAACCGCGCCGAAAGCATACGCCATCACCCGATGCGGAATCACCGCGTAGAACGCGCCTTCGTCGTCGGAATGGGCGGCGAGGAACACCGTCGGATCGACGGCGAGCACCGTCCCCAGGAGCACGAGCGCGAGGCACGCGGCCGCGGCGAGGCTGACGACGAGACCATTGCGCTCGAACGCCCGCGCGAGCGATACGGGCCACCCGTAGGTCCGATAGCTCTCGCCGCGGATCGCGGCCATCATTTTCGGAAAATTGAGCTCGAATTCGTGCGGCGGCGCGTACTGGCACGCGTAATAGCACGAGCCGCAGCCGTGGCAAAGGTTGGCGAGATACGCGAGATCGGCCTCGGCGAAGGCCGATCGCCGTTCGAGCGCGGGGAAGACCGCGCAGAAGCCTTCGCAGTAGCGGCAGGCATTGCAGATGGCGGCCATCCGCTGACCTTCCTCGACCAGCGCCAGCGGGATCGTTCTACGCCGCGGCACGGCGCGCGGCCTCCTCACCCGCGATGCGCCCGAACGTCGTGCCGATTGACATCCCGATGCCGGCGAGGTAGCCCTTGCCGAGCACGTTGCCCGCCATGATCTCGCCCGCCGCATAGATGTTGTCCGCCGGCGAATCGTCCTGCAGGATCATCTGCGCCTTTTCGTTCACGGCGACGCCGAGATAGGTGAACGTGATGCCGGGGCGCAGCGGCCAGGCGAAAAACGGCGGCGTGTCGATCGTTCGCGCCCAGTGCGTCTTCGGGGGCCGCAGCCCTTCGGTCGCGCAGTCGTCGAGGATCGTGTGGTCGAAGCGTCCGGGGCGCACCGCCGCGTTGAACTGCGCGACAGTCGAGGTGAGCCTCGCCGGATCGAGCTTGAGCGCCGTCGCGAGCTCGCCGATCGACGGGCCCGTCACCGGCGGGAACACCGGCGGCATGAACTTCCCCATCGCCCTGGCGTCGATGATGGAGTAGCCGATCTGGTTCGGCTGACCGGCGACCAGGCGACCCCAGATTGCATAGCGCTTGGGCCAGAAGTCCTCGCCCTCGTCGTAGAAACGCTCGCCGTTTTCGTTGACGACGATGCCGAGCGACACGCAATCGACGCGCGTGCAGATGCCGCCGTCGAACTTCGGCGCGCGCGCGTCGATCGCCACGCAGTGCCCCTGCGCCGGGTCGCCGATGGACTTGGCGCCGCGGTCGAGCAGGAGGCGCAGCACCCGCCCCGTGTTGTACGGCGTGCCGCGAACGATGAAGTTTTCGGCGACGGGACCCCAGGCCTCCTTGAGCCAGGCGAGGTTCGACTCGAATCCGCCGGCGGCGGCGACGACCGCCCGCGCCCGGATCTCGCGCAGGCCGCCGCGGCAGGCAACGATGGCCGCGACGAAGCGCCCGTCGCGGATGACCAAGTCCGTCACCTCGCTGTCGTAGCTCACGTCCACGCCCAGCGCTTCGGCCGCGCGGTAGTAGGCATTGATCAGCGCCTTGCCGCCGCCCAGGAAGAACGCATTCGTCCGCGCGACGTGCAGCGTGCCGCCGAGCGAAGGCTGGAAGCGCACGCCGTGCGCAACCATCCAGCGGCGGCACGTCGCCGTGTGCCGGATCGTCATCCGCGCCAACCGCTCGTTGGTCTCGCCTCCCGTGACCTTGACGAGATCCTGCCAATATTCTTCTTCCGGATAACTCTCGGTCAGCACGTCCGCCGGCGCGTCGTGCATGCACCGCAGGTTGCGCGTGTGCCGGCTGTTGCCACCGCGGAAATGCGCCGGCGCACACTCGAGCACGAGCACGCTCCGCCCCATGCGTCGGGCCGTGATCGCCGCGCACAGTGCCGCGTTGCCGCCGCCCAAGATCAGGACGTCGTAGATTCTTGACGCGTCCATCGCCCCGATTTCAAAACCGACATGGTACCGGGCCCGCGCCTCTCCGCGTGAAAACACGCCCGACGGCTTGGCGGGCGCGCCGCGCCATTGCCCGGCTTGCCACGTGCGTGGCCGCTCGAAGCGCGGGCGCCACCGACGTCCTGCATGCGGATCGCCATCCGTTGACCGGACCTTCGGACGACGTCCGACGCCTCAATCGGACATCCCCGATACCGGGCCGGTCCCGATCGGCCCACATTGACGCCATCGGTTCAACCTGCGGGAGCGAGTGATGAGAGAACGCTTTGCAATGCGACGTGCGCGGGCTTCGTGGGCGCCAGCGTTGGCGCCGGCCTTGTTGGCGGCGACCCCCGCTGCCGCGGCCATTCCGATGCCCGACTTTCGTTCTGCCGTCAATTTCACGGCCTTTAACTGGCCAACGCTGCTGCTCTCCGCCTCGATCGGCCTTTTGATCATCGGGCTGATGGGGAAGGCTCGGGTGGGCGCGAAGCCGTCTCGCAATGCCGACGCACCACAAGAACCCCGGGGCGTCTGGCGACGCATCGGCAACATGCCCGTCGAGCCACCCGAAGCGCAGCCCGCAACGCGTGCGCCCGCGACCGAAGCCGATGTGCGCCGCAGCAACGAGGCCCCGTTGCGGCCGGGCTTTCCGGTGTGACCAATGCAAACCGCGAGCGCGCTCACCAATCACAAGTGCGACCACGCTCCGTGCAACTGCATGATCGCGCCGGCAGAAAAGTACTGCAGCGATCACTGCGAGGACCGGGCCGGCCATCCGGCGACGGACGTCGAGATTGCCGGCGCCTCGGGAAGCTGCGGCTGCGGTCATGCGGAATGCGCGGAGACCTCGCGCGACGCGGGCGGCTGAGTAAACGGGCGACTCGCCGGACTGAGCGCCGCCTTGAACCATCACTTGAGAAGGAGACACCATGAATCCGCGAACCATTGGAAAAGGAGAGGCCATGAATCCGCGAATCATTGCTTGTGCATTGGCGTTGGCGATCGGGACCTTCGGCATGGCCACGATGGCGCACGCGGCGAAAGTCGTCGACGTCGAGATCGGCGAAGCGCCGCCGTCGCTTCCGGGACGCATCGACTTCGCGCCGCCCGGCCACCGCGAAGGCTACATCTACGAGCCCGGCCACTACGGCTGGGATGGCCACAACTACGTCTGGATCGACGGTGAATACCACAAGATCCGCGAAGGACATCATTGGGTACCTTACGTCCTCGCGCGGGACGGCGACGAATGGCATTATCGCGCCGGCCACTGGGACGACGAAGACTGAGGTTCGAACGCCATCCGGCGTCCGGCGCAGACGATCCGCCGAACAGGGGCCCGGCAATTCCAGGCCCCGTTCTTGCCGGGGCGGTCGGCTAACTCTTCAGCCGATACCCGGTCTTGAAGATCCACGCGACGATCGCGAGCGCGACCGCCATGAACGCCGCGGTCATCGCGAGGCTGACCGCGACGCTCACGTCGGCGATCCCGTAGAAGCTCCAGCGAAAGCCGCTGATCAGGTAGACAACGGGATTGAACAGCGTCACCTTCTGCCAGAACGGCGGCAGCATGTCGATCGAATAGAAGCTGCCGCCCAGAAAAGTCAGCGGCGTGACGATCAGCAGCGGAACGAGCTGCAGCTTCTCGAACCCATCCGCCCAGATGCCGATGATGAAGCCCAGCAGGCTGAAGGTCACCGCCGTGAGCAGCAGGAACAGCAGCATCCACGCGGGGTGCGCGACGTGCAATGGCACGAACAGACCCGCGGTCGCGAGAATGATGAGGCCGAGGATGATCGACTTGGTCGCCGCCGCGCCGACGTAGCTCAGCACGATTTCGAAATAGGAAACCGGCGCCGACAGGAGCTCGTAGATCGTTCCCGTGAACCGCGGAAAGTAGATGCCGAAAGACGCGTTGGCGATGCTCTGGGTCAGGAGCGACAGCATGATCAGACCCGGCACGATGAAAGCGCCGTAGCTGACTCCGCCGATCTGCTCGATGCGTCCGCCGATGGCCGCGCCGAAGACGACGAAATAGAGCGAGGTCGAGATCACCGGAGAGATGATGCTCTGCATCAACGTCCGTCCGGTGCGTGCCATTTCGAACCGGTAGATCGCGCGCACCGCGTGCAGATTCATTGCCTTTCCCTCACCAAGCTCACGAAGATGTCCTCGAGCGAGCTTTGCGTCGTCTGCAGGTCCTTGAACTCGATTCCCTCCTGGCCCAGGTCCCTGAGCAGCGCGGCGATGCCGGCATGCTGGCCGTGCGTGTCGTACGTATAGATCAATTCGTTCCCGCCGCCCGCCAGCTCGAGGTGATAGTCCGCGAGCCGCGAAGGAACGCGGTCGAGCGCAGCCTGAAGCTGGAGTGTCAGCTGCTTCTTGCCGAGCTTGTGCATCAGCTCGACCTTGTCCTCGACCAGGATGATTTCGCCCTTGTTGATGACGCCGACGCGATCGGCCATCTCTTCGGCCTCGTCGATGTAGTGTGTCGTCAGGACGATCGTCACGCCCGCTTCCTTGAGCGAGCGCACCAGGTTCCACATGTCTCGCCGCAACTCGACGTCGACGCCGGCCGTGGGTTCGTCGAGAAAGAGGATCGTCGGCTCGTGCGACAAGGCCTTGGCGATCAGCAACCGGCGTTTCATGCCCCCCGACAGCGTGATGATCCGGCTGTCTTTCTTGTCCCACAGCGACAGGTCCCGCAGCACCTTTTCGATGTGCGCGGGTGCGGGCGGTTTGCCGAACAGCCCGCGGCTGTAGGAGACCGTCGCCCACACGGACTCGAAGGCATCGGTCGTCAATTCCTGCGGCACGAGGCCGATCATCGAGCGGACAAGCCGATACTCGGCGCGGATGTCGTGCCCCTCCACGAGCACGGTGCCGGCGGTGGGATTGACGATTCCGCAGATGATGCTGATCAGCGTCGTCTTGCCGGCGCCATTCGGCCCGAGGAGGCCGAAAATTTCTCCGCGCCGGACGCAGAGATTGACGCTCTTCAACGCCGCGAACCCGGACGCGTAGGTCTTCGACAGATTCGATACGGAGATGGTCGCCTGCATGGGACGCGACGATAGCAGATGTCAGGTTCGTCGGGCATCCGGCGGTCGGGGTGACGACCGCGCCCTTCCCCGCCCGATGCTAAGATGGCCCGACTCCCCGTCTATCCGGTTCCATCCATGCCCACCGCGTTGCTGTTCAGGGATGATGCCTACGCGAGGACCGCGAGCGCGCGCGTCCACGCCGTACGCGAAGGCGGCATCGAGCTCGTTCGCACGATCTTCTATCCGCTGGGCGGCGGCCAGCAGGGCGACACAGGCGTGCTGCGCCGCGAGAACGGCGAGCGCATCCCGATCACCGACACCCGCAAGGGCGATGCGGTCGACAGCGTGCTGCACGTCCCGCTGGCGGGAGCGCCGCAGCCCGAGCCGGGCGAATCGCTTACGCTCGAAATCGACTGGGAGCGCCGTTACGCGCTCATGCGTTTGCACACCGCGCTGCATGTGATTTCCTGCGTGGTCGTCGCCCCTGTCACCGGCGGCAACATCTCCCCTGACAAGGCGCGCCTCGATTTCGATATCGAGATGAGCATGCTCGATGCCGAGCGAATCGCAAAGGCAACCAACGCGCTGATCGCGCGCGCCGTCGAGACGGAAACCGTGTGGATCACCGACGCGGAGCTCGGCGCCCGGCCCGAGCTGGTCAAGACGATGAGCGTGAAGCCGCCCCGGGGGGCGGGCCGCGTTCGCCTGCTCAGGATTCCGGGTATCGACCTGCAACCCTGCGGCGGCACCCACGTGAAGAACATCGCCGAAATCGGCGCCGTTCGCGTGCTGCGGGTCCGCAGCGAAGGCCGACGCAACCGGCGCGTGGAAATCGCGCTCGCGCGCTGATGCTTCCGTGCAGTCGAATTTCGATCCCCGATCCACGCGCTGCGAACGCCGATCGCGAGCCTCGCGCTGCCCCAACGTGAATCGCGAACCACGCACGCCGCCAAACCGCCGAGAGCTATGCTCATGGATGCACTGGAAGCCCTGACCACGCGCGCAAGCCCGCTGCAGCTCACCGATCCCGCGCCCGATCGCGCCGCGCTGGACGCGATGCTGCGCGCCGCGGTGCGGGCGCCCGATCACGGGCGGCTACAGCCATGGCGCTTCGTCGTGATCCGGGGCGCCGCGCGATCGGCGTTGGGCGACGTGCTGGCCGCCGCGCTCAAAGCCCGCGATCCCGCTGCCCCGGACGCAGCGGTGGCGAAGGAGCGGGCAAAGCCGCTGCGCGCGCCACTGATCGTCGTCGTGGCGGCGCGGCTTCGCGAGCACAGGAACATCCCCGCCGTCGAGCAGATCATCTCGGCGGGCGCCGCCGCGCAGAATATTCTGGTCGCCGCGCACGCGCAGGGGTTCGGCGGATTCTGGCGCACCGGGCCGGCGGCCTACGACAACGGTGTCAAGACGGCGCTCGGACTCGACGCGCGCGACAGCATCGCGGGTTTTCTCTATCTCGGCACCCCTGCCGTTCCCGCGCCGCCGCCGGTCCCGCCGGACCTCGCCGAATTCGTCATCGAGTGGGGCGGGCCCGGTCGCAAGCCTCGTCCGTAGCGCCGTACCCATCCGCCCGCCCGCCCTCGCCAAACTCACGCGGCCAAAGCTCTACGACGCGATCCCGCGGCCGCGCCTCTACGCGCTCCTCGACGAAGCGGCCGCGCGCCCGATCGTCTGGGTGTGTGCGCCGCCCGGTGCGGGCAAGACCACGCTCGTCGCAAGCTATCTCGAGGCGCGCAAGCTCCGTCACCTCTGGTATCAGGTCGATGTCGGCGATGCCGATCCGGCGACATTCGTCCATTACATTCGCCTCGCCGCGCAAGAGCTCGCGGGCAAGGCGGCGTCCCTGCCATTGTTCGCGCCCGAGCGCTCGCGGGGCTGATCTACAGCGTCTTCCCCGGGGCCGGCGAAAGCCGCCTCGCCAAGATTCACTTCTGGCTTCACAACGCTGCGCTGCCGGTGATGATGGCGTCGCTGACCCTGCTGCTGCTCGGCAATACCGCGGTCGCGCCGTTCCTCGCCGGATCGGAAATCGTTGCCGCCGCGGGAGTGCTCGTCTTCGCTGCCAACATCTTCCTCAACGTGAAGCCGGGATCGCTGCAACCGGCCACGCGCACGGGGACGCGCTTCGCGAGCTAGGGGCCCTGAAGAGAGAACGGTCGTGCCCTCGTCGGCCGATCTCCTACGAAAAAATCAGCGTCCGGCCGATGCGAAATGAACGCGTTGTCCGACGGTCGGCGCGCGCTTCGCGGCGTCGAATTGTCGAGCGTCGGTCGCCGCGCCTGCGGCACATTGGCGTACCTGATCGATGGGTACTTCCGTCAAGCTTCTCTTCCTGGCCCTGTTCCTGGCGGCGGCGTGGGCGCACGATGCCCGCGCCGACAGGAAGACTGTTTGCACGATCACCGTCAATTCGCCGGACGAGAAGGAGACGTTCCGGCGCTACCTGCCAGCGGACAAATTCCGGTTCGTCGAGCTGGTCGAGCACGGCCGCCCCGACTGGCTGGCCTCTGCTTGCCAGCAGCACGTTCGCTGCGACGTGCTCGTCATCTCCGGCCACTACGACGGCGGCCACGAGTTCTTTTCCGATCGCGTGGAGGCGCGGGAATTCCTGCCGGTCGACGAAATGGAGCGCGTGTCGTGCAGTGACTCCTGCCCCGGCTTGTTCTCGCAGCTGAAGGAAGTCTACCTGTTCGGCTGCAACACGCTCAACCCGGAAGCGCAGCGGAGCGCCGCCGGTGAGATCGAGCGGACGCTCGTGCGCTCCGGCATTGCGCGCGCGGATGCACAAGCACGCGCGCGCACGTTGAGCGCGCGGCACGGCGAGAGCAGCCGGGATCGCATGCGACTGATCTTCGACGATGTGCCGGCGATCTACGGCTTTTCGTCGGTCGCGCCGCTCGGGCCCACGTCAGCATCGATCCTCGCTCGCTACTTTCGATCGGGCGGCGGCGGAGAGATCGGAAGCGGCCAGACCAGCGCCCGGCTGCTCGGCACGTTCAGCGGCCATTCGCTGACCGTGACCCGCGGCTTGAGCGCCGAGGATCCGGGCGCCGCCCATCGCCAGGACGTCTGCCAATTCGCGGACGATCGATCGTCGCCCGCGCAGAAACTCGGGTTCGTCCATCGGCTGCTGGACCGCGACCCGGCGGAAGCGCGGTTGTTTCTCGATCGCCTCGAAAACTTGGTCGTCTCGCTCCCCGAGACGGAGCGCCAAACGCCCGCCGTATCGCGGGCGCTCGACGAGATCGCGCGCGACCAGACGGCGCGCGGAAGCTACCTGGCGTTCGCGCGCAACACGGAGCCCCCGGCGGTTCGCGCCCGCATGCTTTCGTTGGCGCAACGCATGGGGTGGCTCACGCCGGCGCAAACGCGGGCGGAGCTGATGCGCATGATCGACGAGGAGGTCGCCGCCAATGCCGTCGGCCCCGACGATGTCGACCTGGTCTGCTCGCTCAACGAGGGCGGCGAGCTCGATACCGAATCGCCCCGGCTCCGCATGACGCCCGCGCAGGCGCGCGCGGTGCCCAACGCCGCAGTGCTGGCCTGCCTGGGCAACCCCGAGGGGCACGCCCGAGTCGTGCAGGCGCTCGCGAGCGCAAGCGACGATGAAGTGCGGATCGCCCAGGTCTATCTGCGGCATCGGCCGATCGCCGACGTCGACGAGCTTCGCGCGGTCACCGCGGAGATTGCGCGAATGAGCAATCCGAAAGCGCAGGCGCGCGCGCTGGAGACGCTTGCCCGCCTCGGACTCTCCGATCGCGAAAGCCTCGAAGAGCTGACGCGCCTGTTCCCTCTCGCCGAGTCGGCCGGCGTGCAGACGGCGATCGCAGGCGTCCTGCTCCGTGCGGATGCGGATGCGATCACCGACCCCGAGCTCGTCCGAACGCTGCGCCAGAGCCGCCTCCAGACGGCGAGCGGCACGGACGCGATCGACGTTCTCATTCGCCGACTCGAAGCCCGGTAGGCGACCGACGTCCCGGGCCGTAATCTGCCGCTCGCTTGACTTCGATCAAGCGGGCAACGGCCGTCCGCCGCCGCGGACACTTTTCCTGCACGTGGACCTCATGCAATACTTGCGCGCCCGATTGATCGCCGCTCCCGGTCCATGTCCCTTTCCGCCAAGATGGTTCTTCTGGCCGCGATTCTGGCCGGCGTCTGCGCGCACGACGCCAGCGCCGAGCCGAAGACCGTCTGCACGATCACTGTCAATTCACCCGACGAAAAGGAAGTCATCCGGCGGAGCTTGCCCAAGGACGAATTTCGGTTTGTCGAGCTCGTCGAACGCGGTCGCGCGGACTGGCTCGAGTCCGCCTGCCGCGCCGGCGTTCGCTGCGACGTGTTGCTGATCTCCGGCCATTTCGACGGCGGCACCGAGTTCTACACCGATCGGCTGGACCAGCGCGAGTTTCTGCCCGTCGACGAGATGGAGCGCGTCGCCTGCAGCGACTCCTGTCCCGGCCTGTTCTCGCAGCTGAAGGAAGTTTATCTGTTCGGCTGCAAGACGCTGAACCCGGAGGCGATGCGAAGCGCGTCCGCCGAAATCGCGCGCAGCCTCGTTCGTTCGGGGCACTCGCCTGCCGATGCCGAACGCCTGTCGCGCCTGTTGAGCGAGCGGTACGCCGAAAGCAACCGCGATCGGATGCGCCAGGTCTTCAAGGGCGTGCCGGTGATCTACGGGTTTTCGTCGAAGGCGCCGCTCGGCCCCGCCGCGGCATCGAGCCTCGACCGCTACCTGCGCGAAGCGAACGGGGACTTCGGCAGCGGTCGGGCAAGCCCCAAGTTGCTCGCCCTGTTCGCGCCGAGTTCCATGACCGTCGTCGCCGGCCTCGACGATTCCGACCCGCAGGCCGTTTTTCGCAGCGACGTCTGCCGCTTCGCCGACGACCGGCTGTCACCGGTGCAGAAGATCGGCTTCGTCCATGAGCTTCTTCACCGCGAGATGGCCGTAGTCCGGATGTTTTTCGATCACATCGAGAAATACTGGTCGTCGCTCGGCCCGTCGGATCGGCAGGCGCCCGGGGTTTCCCGGGCGCTCGACAGGATCGCGAGCGATCGGGCGGCCCGCGAGCGCTATCTGGCCTTCGCGCGCGACGCCGACCAGCCGGCGATTCGTGCGCGGATGATCGCGCTCGCGCACGACATGGGCTGGCTCACGCCAGCGGAGCAGCGCGCGGAGTACATGCGGATGATCGGCGATCGGCTCGCGGGAGACTCGGTCGGCTCGGCCGACGTGGATCTCGTCTGCTCGCTCAACAAGAACCATGCGTTGCGCGGCGAACTGCCTTCCCTTTCCGCGTCGGCGGCGTGGCGCGACAGCACGGCACGGGCGGCTATCCTCGCCTGCCTGGACAGCGTCGAAGGCGAAGCGCGGGTCTTGAGCGCGTTGACGAGCGGGAACACGGAGGACGTCGAGATCGCGCGGGTCTACCTGCACCACCGGCCGCTCGCCGACGCGGACGCGCTCCGCGCCGTCACGGCTGAAATCGCCCGCATGAAGGGTTCCGATGCGCAAGTGCGGGCGCTGGAGACGCTCGCCGCCTATCGGCTCTCCGATCGCGAAAGCCTGAGCGAGCTGATGCGGTTGTTTCCGCGCGCGAAATCGCTCGACGTGCAGCGCGCCATTGCCGGCGTCCTGATTCGCTCCGATTACGCGGCGATCGCAAGCCCCACGCTGGTGAGCGCACTGCGCGAGCATCGGCTCAGGTCGCCCGCCGGCGAAGACGTGATCGACGTGCTCATCCGGCGCATGCAGACGGCGCTGTAGCATGCCGTCGTCCCCGCGAACGCGGGGATCCAGAGTGGCGTCGTTCGACGAAAGACTCCGGATTCCCGCCTCCGCGGGAATGACGGTCAGGTGCTCGCGCTAATCCACGCACGAAAACGCCAGCACCTCGGTCGGGTCGTCCCGGTAGGCATGGCCGAAGCTGATGTGGCCGCGTCCGCGCAGCCTCAGCTCTTCGCGCCGCAGGTGGATCTCGGCTTCGCCCTCGATCGTGACATAGGTGCCGTTCGAACTTTGATCGATCAGCACGAACTTGTCGCGGCGCCGCTCGATCCGGGCGTGCACGCGGGAGGCCATGCGGTCGGCGATCACGACGTCGTTCTGCGCCTCGCGGCCCAGACTCAACGCCGCGTCCGCTTCGCCCAGCTCGAATTCGGTCTCGCCGTGGCGCAAGCGGATGCGGGCCGGGGCCAGCTTCACGCGGGTCCTGATCTGGGTGAGCTCGTCCTCCGTCTCCTGCCAGTTGAGCTCGAAGATCCCGATGTCCTTGAGCTTCCCCTTGACGGTGAGAAGGTCGACCTCGCGGACTCGCGTGCGCAGCCAGGGCGCCAGCGACTCTGCTGTTTGCGCCGACAGGATGACCTGTGCGCCCTTGGCAAGGGCAACCATGCGGGCGGCGACGTTGACCGAATCCCCGAACACGTCGCCATCGGCTTCGATCGCCGGGCCGAAGTGGAAGCCGACGCGGATGGCGAGCCGGGAGCGTCCGACCGGCGGCTGCCCGGAAATCGTCTGCTGCATCGCGGTCGCCGCCTGCGCGGCCTGGTTCACCCCCGGGAACACCGCCATCGCCTCGTCGCCGATGGTCTTGACGATGCGGCCGCCGTGGTCCTCGCAGGCGCGGCGGACCAGCGACAGGCAGCCGTCGATCGTCGCCAGCGCCTCGGCGTCGCCGAGCGCTTCGTAGAGCCGCGAACTCCCGCTCACGTCCGCGAACAGCACCGCGACCTCGGTGGCAGTCGTGTTCACGGGCCGGAGATAGAGTGGTCCATGGCGCCAAGTATAGAACCCCGGCGGCAATTCGACAGCGGCGGACAGTCGACACGTTTCATGACGACTATTCGCGTTGACGCACGCCGTCGGCGCGGCCTAGTATCACCGGTCGTCGATCCCGACCCGTGAGTCCTCGGCCGCCCGGTGAAGTTCGCCCTGATCTGGTTGGCGTTTTGCTCGGCATTGCCGGTTGCCTCGGCGCAGGCGGCCGATGCCGGAACCGTCACGATTGTCGACGGCCGCGTCCGGCTGCTGCGCGACACGACGTGGTACAAGGTGGTTTCGGGCGCGCGCGTCCGGCAAGGGGACATCATCGAGGCGATCGACGCGGCGGACGTCCAGGTCGAGCTCCGCGCCGGCGGCACGTTCTATCTGGGGGGCCCGGCAACGCTCTACGCCGCGTCGCTTCCGATCGCCGGCGAGAAGCTTGCGGGTCCAATCGATCTCGACCTCGCGAACGGTTGGCTGAAGCTCGTCGCCAAAGCCCCGACGACGGGCGTGCGGGTCCGGTTCTCCGGCGCGGTCCTCGACACGACCGATGCGGTCATCGTCATCCACGGCACCACGGAAGCGAGCGAGTTCTTCATGGAATCCGGGGTCGCGAAGGTCGCGCTTCTCGATGCCGGCGGCCGGGCGGGTCCGGTGCTGGACGCGGTAGCCGGCGAATACCGAGGCCGATCCGGCGACTGGCCGTTCCGGGTCGAGCCGCACCCACCGCGGCCGTTCGTCGCGGCAATGCCTCGCCCGATGCAGGACGCGTTGCCGAGCCTTGCCAAGAGGTACAAGGCGGCGCCGACGCTCGTGGCCGAGAGGGAGATCGACTATGCCGAAGCCGAGCCGTGGCTCGCCGGCCCTTACCGCCGGACGTTCCTGAAGCAATTCGCGCCGCGACTTCGCGATCGCGAATTCCGCGCCGCCGTCGATGCGCGGATCGCCCGCTATCCGGAGTGGGATCGCATCCTGCACCCGGACAAGTACCTGCCGAAGGTTCCGGCCGAAACGAAATGAAGCGCTCGCGCAGCAAATCCTTGTTCTCGGGGAGCAAACCGTGAAGCTGATATGGAAATTCAATCTGGTGCTACTGGGGATTTTCGTCCTCGGCCTCGCGATCTCAGGTTACGTGTCGTATCGCGTGCTGCAGGCAAACGCGCGCGAGGAGGTCCTGCAGCACGCGCGGTTGATGATGGAAGCCGCGCTCGCGACGCGCAACTACACGAACACCCAGGTGAAGCCGCTTCTCGAAACCCAACTCAAGTACGCGTTCCTGCCGCAGACCGTGCCCGCCTACGCCGCAACGGAGCAGTTCGACGACCTGCGCAAGACCCACAAGGATTACTCGTACAAGGAGGCGACGCTCAACCCCACCAACCCCCGCGATCGCGCCACCGATTGGGAAGCCGACGTCGTGCAGATTTTCCGCCAGGCGCCCGAGACTCAGGAAGTGATCGGCGAACGGGACACGCCCACGGGGCGCTCGCTCTACCTCGCCCGCCCCATCCAGGTCAAGAGCGGCGCCTGTCTCGCCTGCCATAGCACCGCCGACGCTGCGCCGAAGACGATGCTCGCCCTTTATGGCGACGGCAACGGTTTTGGCTGGAAAATGAACGAAGTGATCGGCGCCCAGGTGGTGTCGGTCCCGATGTCGGTGCCTGTCGCCCGGGCGAGCGCCACGTTTCGAACCTTCATGCTGTCGCTCGCCGCGGTCTTTTTCGCCACGTTCGTCCTGCTCAACGTGATGCTGCACACGATCGTGATCCGTCGCGTGACAAAGCTCGCTGCGATCGCCGACCAGGTGAGCCTCGGCAATCTCGAGGCAGGGGAATTCAGAACCCGCAGCAAGGATGAAATCGGCGTGCTGACCGAGGCGCTCGGGAGGATGAAGGCAAGTCTGGTGCAGGCAATGAAGATGCTGGAGAGCTGACGGCGGGCCGTCGCGCAGCGCCTGCCATCACGTTCCCGTTCCGCAGACGCAGTCATGGACGACCCGACCCAACTCGGCAAGTACCTGGTTCAAAGCGTCCTTGGCCGGGGCGCGATGGGCGTTGTCTACAAGGCTTACGACCCGCACATCGAGCGCACGGTCGCGATCAAGACCGTCCGCAAAGGCGTTCTGGATCCGGTTCTCGCCGCGCAATACACCGCGCGCTTCAAGAACGAGGCACGAGCGGTCGGTCGCCTCCATCATCCGAACATCGTCGCCATCTACGAGTATGGCGAGGATGAAACGGTCGCCTACATCGCGATGGAATTCGTCGAAGGCACGGGCCTGCGGGAGTACCTCGAGCGGAAGGCGCGCTTTGAGTTCGGGCACGTTCTCAACATCATGCGCCAGCTCTTGGGAGCGCTGGACTTCGCGCATGCGCGCGGGGTCGTCCATCGCGACATCAAGCCGTCGAACCTGATCATGACGACGCGCGGCGAACTCAAGATCGCCGATTTCGGGATCGCGCGCATCGATACGTCCGAGCTCACGCTGGACGGCACGGTGCTCGGCACCCCCGCCTACATGTCGCCCGAGCAATGCCTGGGCAAGCCGAGCGATCACCGTTCCGATCTCTTCAGCGCGGCGGTCGTGTTCTACGAGCTGCTGGTGGGTCGCAGGCCGTTCTCCGGCACGATGGAGGCGCTGATGCTCCAGATCTGCCACGTGGAGCCACGTCCGCCGTCGGAGCTTTCGGCGGTCCCGCTGCCGCCCGCGATCGACGACGTTTTCAGCAAGGCATTGGCGAAGTCACCGGAGGCGCGCTTTCAGAGCGCGCGCGAATTTCAGGACGCGCTGCTGCGGGCGGCGGGCGCTGCCGTGCCCGCCGGCTCCGACGCGGAGGCGACGCTCATGAACCTGGCCGACGTCGAACTGCCCCCGCCGGGAGGGATCGTGTGGGACGACACGCTGCTCACCACCGTGGAGAAGCAACTCGCGCGCTTCGTAGGGCCGCTGGCGAAGGTGCTCGTGCGCCAAGCGGCGACCCACGCCACCGATGTCGGCGAGCTCTATTCAATCCTGGCGTCGAGCATCGGTGATCCGGAGCAACGCGAGCGCTTCGCAGCCGAGTCGCACGCCGTCGAAGCGAGCGTGTCGAAGGTCCACGCAAGCGTGCGCACGGGCGGACACGCGAGCAGCACCGGCGGTCACTCCGTTCGGTCGGCGCCGGACCGGTCGCGCACCACGGGTCCCCCCACTCGCCACCAACGTCCGCTGGACCAGGCGTTCATCGATCTGACGACCGCGCGCCTGACCGTTTACCTGGGTCCCATCGCCAAGGTCGTCGCGAAACGGGCTGCGCAACAGGCAAAAGGCCAGGAGGACTTCGCCCACATCCTTGCCGGCCATGTCGGCACGCAGGACCGGCGCGCCTTTCTGCGCGAGCTGGGCCTCGACGAGAGCTGAGCCCCGGGGCGCGCGTCCTCGCCGCGTACCCTGCCGCAGCCGCGCAACGCCGGGCGCCGGCAAATCGCGCCCGGAATATGCGAAACGATACGGTTGCGTTGCGTTAGGCAACGTGCTAAGTTGAGCGTTGGGATTCGGCTCGTCCGCGTCACCTAGGAGGAACCCCGCGATGACCCGCTTCAAAGTCGCCGTACTCGGCAGTCTGGTCGGCGTTGCGCTTGCGCTTGCGCCGCTGTCATCCGCGTTCGCCGATCGGGGCGGCCATTGGGGTCACGGCGGCCAGGCCCACTGGGGTCATCGCGGATCAGGACACGGCTATGGCGGCCCAGGGTGGCACGGCTACGGGCACGGTGGCCATGGTTACGGATATGGCTACGGCGCCTGGCCCCTGTTCGGCTTGGCCGCCGCCGTCGTCGGCACTGCCGCCGCGATCGTGACCGCGCCGATAGCGATCGCTGCCGCAGCGGCAAACGCACCGTATTACGGACCGGCCTATGCGGCGCCACCCGTGTCTTACGCGCCACCCGCCTACTACAGCGCGCCTGACGCCCCCGCCTACTACAGCGCGCCCGCGGCGCCCGCCTACTACAGCGCGCCCGTGGCGCCCGCCTACTACAGCGCGCCTGCCGCCCCCGGCTACTACAGCACCCCCGCGGCGGCCACGTATGACGACGAGCCCACGGCATCGGCCTATTACGCGCCTCCGGCTCGCGCTTATCCCGCACCGCAGGCTGACCGCCCTCCGGTCCCGACTTACAGGGCTGCGCCGGCGCGTCCCTACTACTACAACCCGCCCCCACCCGCGTATTCCGCCGCGCGCCAGGCGTACTACGCACCTCAGCCAGTCCGATACGTGCCGGATTATCGCAGGCAACCATCGCCCGCCGCGCGCTACGACTACGGGAATTGATCGCGTCGCGAGATGACGTTGTCGGCGCCCGGCGGCTCGGTATCGCGAACGGGTAGCGGGGGAACGGTTGCCGGTGCGGCCTCCCGGACGTCCCGTGGCGGTCGCCCATCGCGGAGGCAGTCGGAGCAACTGGGCGAGCGCATTCTCGATGCCGCGACCCATTTGTTTCTGGCGCATGGCTACGGAGCGACGAGCATCGAGGCGGTCGCGCGACAGGCTCGAATTTCAAAGCGAACGCTCTACCATCGCTTCGACAACAAGCCGGCGCTCTTCGGCGCCGTGGTTCACCGCATCATCGATCGCCTGCGCCCGCCTCCCGATCGGCCGTTGCTCTCCGGCGCCAATCTTCGAGAAATCCTCGAGCGGCTGGCGGGGCTCATCCTGCGCGCAGCGCTGTCGCCGCAGGCGATCGCGCTCCATCGATTGATGGTCGCCGAATCAGCGCGATTCCCGCAACTCGCCGCTGCCTTGACGAAGGAAGGCGCGACCGAGGAAGCGATTCGTCTCATCGGCGGCATCCTCGACGGCGAAAGGCGCGCGGGCAACCTCGGTATCGAGAATCCGGCGTTCGCCGCCGAGCAGTTTCTCTACATGGTCATCACGCTGCCGCAACGCCGGGCAATCGGGCTGGGTGTGCCGATGACGCCCGCCGAACTGGACGGCTGGGCGCGCGACGTCGTCGCCCTGTTCCTGAACGGCTGCCGCGGGCGGGTCAGCGCGTCGCGATGATCGCTACGGCTTGCTGGTCGCACGCGCCTGCACGAGTACGACGCAGCCGCGCGAAACCGCATACGCAAACACGGTCCAGTACCAGTGCGCGATGAACATCGACGCGAGGACGGCGAGATCGAAGGCCATCGACGCGAGCTGCGAAACCGCGACCGGCCCGGGGCGCCGTGACGCCGTGGCGTCCGGAATCGACCACACGCCGCTGACGAGCGTCCACCAGACGAACGCCGCGATGGCGTAGCCGAGCCAATCGGCATGCCCGACGATGGCGAGATACAGCGCAGCCGCGAACACGCCGTTCCGCGCGATCCAGTCAAGCCGCTGATCCATCCCTGTCCCCTCGTCTGCCCTCACCGGCGATGCTACCACGCTCGCGAACGTGTCGGCGGCTTGTCCGGCAAGACGGCGCGCGCGACGCGCAGGCGCGCCTCAACGCGGCGACGTCGCCGGGGCGCTGTCGAACATCTCGTGCAGCAGGAATTCCTCCAGGCCTGCATTGTCGTCCGGTCGCGCGGACAGCGTGACGACTCGCCCAAGCCGCCACGATTGCCAGTCGAAATCGCCCCGCTCCTGCTCACGGATGATCGCGATCATCTTGCGCACGACGGCGATGCGCATGTCGCTGTTGTTGCCCAGTCGCACGTCGTAGGCCTGCGTGGTCCGGGTGCCCGCGTCCTTGTTCCAGCCGAAGAAGAGGAACCGGGCATCGTCGTAGGCCATCCGCGTTATTTCGAACAGGCCGCCCCCTCGCTTGATTTGCCGCCCGGCGATGGGGCTCTGCGTTGCCGGCATGCCGGCCGCGACGATGCGGTCTCGACGCTCGTTGTCGCTCTCGCCCGGCGCGGCCGACTCGCCACGCGCAAGGCGCCGCGCCGCGATAAACGACGACAGATCGGCTGCGACGGGCGGAGCGGGCTGCGGCGGCTCGGCAGCGGCGGGAGGGGCCGGCGGCGGAGGCATCTTGGGGGGCTCGGGGGTCGGCACGACCAGCGCCGGCGGAGCCTCGGGGTGCGGCGCGTTGCGCGGACGCGCGCGTGCCGACAGGATTGCCCGCGCCTCGCGTGCAGGTGCGGATGGTTTGGGCGGGGGTGACGGTACGGGTGCGGGCGCCGGTGCAGCCGCGGGCGGGGGCAGCGCCGCAAGCCGCACCTGCAACCGGTCCGTCGCCTGTGCTTGCTCCTCCGTCCCCGGTGCCAGCAGCGGCAACCGCGGCACGATCAGCCAAAGCGCCACGCCATGGATCAGTACCGACAGTGCGAGCGTCAGCCATACGCGGGGGATGGTGACGAAGTCTTCCCGGCGACGGGGTGCGGCGGCGAACGGGTCAAACATCCGGTCCTGGATTTCCCAGCCGAAGGGACAGTGAATCGAAGCCTCGACCTTGTGCGCCAGACTTTGACAGCGGCGTCGGCTGCAACCCGACGTGTCGCAGGTCCGATCGGGCCGAGTTTATAGGGACTGCGGCAAGGATCAATCGTTCCGGGGCGGCTTGCGTCGACAGGCGATTGCAGCGGACCCTCGAGCATTTAGTGGATTCCGGCCCGACAGATCGGAACCGAAATCGGACGCCATGTTGTCTCGCGCGGCTTCGCAGCATGGGCGCGCTGCCTCGACCTCGCGCCTTGCCTGCCACCCGGTTTCGTCCGCTTTCCTATCTTCGAAAGTTTCTGGCTCAGCACACTGGCGCCGTTCGTCGCCGTGATGGTCACGAAGAGATTGCCGCCAAGGTCTTGTCGATCCATTTGGCCAATGCGCTCGCCAATTCCCCCCTGACTTCCGCATCGGTGTGTCCCGTTCGCGCGGCAACGTGGAAGGAGTGGTCGGCATCCTCGAACATCCAGAACGTCGCGTGTGGGCCAAGCTTGCCGGCGAGCTTCTGCAGGAGTGCGAAGTCGGCAAACTCGTCGCGCGCTCCCTGGAAGAACAGCATTGGAATTTGCACCTTGGAGAGATGATCTCCGCGCGCGTCGGCCGGTTGCCCCGGGGGGTACAGTGGAAACCCGAGAAACACAAGGCCGCGGATTCCCGGCAGAGGTGACACGGCTTGCGCCTCCGACGTCATGCGCCCCCCGAAGGACTTGCCGCCCGCGAAAAGGGGAAGCTCGGGGACGAGGCGCGCCGCGGCTGCGACGGCGGCGCGAACGGCCGACTGCGCGAGCCGGGGCGCGTCCGGCCGCTTCGAGCCGCGCTCCATGTACGGAAACTGGAAGCGAAACGTCGCGATGCCGCGCTCGGCCAAGTGCGCCGCGATGCTCGCCATGAACGGATGCGCCATGCCCGCGCCGGCGCCATGCGCCATCACGTAGCAGGCGCGCACCATCGGCGGGATCTGCAGCAGCCCCGAGACGCGGTGTGCGTCGTCGACGGCGAAGGTGACCGGTTCCGGATTCGCGGTCATCGCCGGATCAGCGCTTCCCTGTTGAATCTTCGTCATCACGCCGGGTGTTTCCTGTTAGTAGAACCCCGGAACGACGAAAAGTGCCCTGCGCGAGTCGGTGGCCGGAATGGATAGGCGGCGCCAGACGTCCGATTGCCTGCGGGCATTCGTCGCCAGCTCATCACGACATCGGTGCCGGGGTTGATGGTTGTCCGGTCGGGTAAAATGCGCGGTCCGGAGAGGTGGATGAGCGGT
>CAWIIO010000008.1:0-316732 GCA_963836265.1 uncultured beta proteobacterium | reverse complement strand
TCGCACGCCGACGATCACGGTGCGTGGAGACATTGCCGAGGGGCTGCAGCCGCCGGACGTGTCCACCGCCGTGTGGAAAGAACTCCAGCCCATCATCGCCCGACTCCCCGCGGGCTACCGAATCGAGGAGGGCGGTTCCATAGAGGAATCCGGCAAGGCAAACCGCGCCCTGGCGCCGCTGTTGCCAATCATGATCGTGCTCACGCTGATCACGATCATGTTCCAGGTCCGTTCGATCTCGCTGATGACGATGGTGTTCGCAACCGCACCGCTTGGCCTTATCGGCGTCATCCCGACCTTGCTGTTGTTCAGGCAACCGTTCGGCATCAACGCGCTGGTCGGGCTGATCGCGCTTTCCGGAATCCTGATGCGCAACACGCTCATCCTCATCGGTCAGATCCGCAGCAACGAGAAGGACGGATTGGCACCATTCGATGCCGTCGTCGAGGCCACCGTGCAGCGCTCCCGTCCGGTCATTCTGACCGCGCTCGCCGCCATGCTGGCGTTCATTCCGCTCACCCATTCCGTTTTCTGGGGAACGCTGGCGTACACGTTGATCGGCGGGACCTTCGGCGGGACGGTTCTCACTCTGGTGTTCCTGCCGGCGTTGTACGCCATCTGGTCCAAGATCAAACCCGTGGCGAAGGACCGGCAAGCCGATTCTGCCGTTCGCGCCGAGCCTGTCCCGGCCTAGCAGAAAGAATCGGCTCAGCGAATTTCAGCGGGTCTCGAGCATGCTGTCGGTAACTGGCCGGAATTCTGGCTCAACCTTCAGGCCGCATACGATCTGCGCACCGCGGAACGCTAAGCGGCTCCCAGAATCGAGCGAGAGGTATCGCCGCGAGAAGCAGATCTCTCGCCGTCTGCCGATCGACTTTCCGCAAGATACTTCGATGCGCGTCAGCCACGAAGCGATCTACCAAGCACTGTACGTCCAAGGGCGCGGTGCCCTTCGACGCGAGTTCACCGCGTGCTTGCGAACAGGACGAGCGTTGCGTGTGCCTAGAGAGCGAACGCGCGGTCGAGGGAAGTCCTTCATCACGCCGGAAATCCTCATCAGCGAGTGTCCGGCCATCGTGGAAGATCGCGCCATACCTGGTCACTGGGAAGGTGACCTCATCCTGGGGCTGTGCAGCTCCGCTATTGGAACGTTGGTCTAGCGAACCACGCGGTTCACGATGTTGCTGCATCTGCCGCCGCTTCCAGGGCATGGCAGCAGCCACGCGAAAAACACGGGCCCGCACTTGCAGGACACGGCGCCGAGGCGGTACGCGATGCGATCGTGCAGGCCATGGCATCGCTGCCGACGCAGCTGCGACGCTCATTGACGTGGGATCAGGGTGCAGAGATGAGTCAGCACGCACAGCTCGCGATCGACACAGGGTTGAAGGTGTACTTCTGCGACCCACAAAGTCCTTGGCAGCGGGGGACCAACGAGAATACCAACGGACTGCTGAGGCAGTACTTCCCAAAGGGAACGGATCTCAGCACTTACCGCCCGTGCGATCTGCACGCGGTGGCGCTTGCATTGAACACGCGGCCGAGGAAGACACTCAGTTGGCGCACGCCAGCCGAAGCATTGAATGAAGTGTTACGCTCTGCACATCGAAGCGGTGTTGCGACGACCGGTTGAGTCCGGGCAGTATCTGTCGATCCGCTATTCCGAACGCCTCGCTGAAGTGGGTGCCGAGCCATCGGTAGGCAGCGTCGGCGATTCGTACGACAACGCGCTCGCTGAGACGATCATCGGGCTTTACAAGACTGAAGTGATTCACCGGGGCGGGCCGTGGCGCAATCTCGAGGCGGTGGAATATGCCACGTTCGAATGGGTCGACTGGTTCAATCACCGTCGGTTGCTGGAACCGATCGGTAACATCCCACCAGCGGAGCTCGAGGCGTCGTACTATCATTAAACGAGTCAGCTGCCGATCGCAGCCTGATTCAAACGCGGGGATCTCCGGAAAAGTCGGGGCGGTTCACTCCTCTTCCTCTGCTCAAGAATGCAGCAGAGTAGGCTGAACACCCGGGTCAGTTTTGAATCGGCATCACCCCGCTAACTGGGTCAATTTTCGGTCGGCGCCAACAAGTGACTCCATCGCTCGACCGCATCGCACGGCCAGGAGCGATTCCCAACCAAGGAGACACAACGATGAACCGCAAAGCCCCCCTCGTGACCCTTTTCCTGGTCTGCCGCCGCGACCGCGCTGGCCGGCCCGCTCGACAAGACCGAATGCATCGCCCCCGCCAAGCCCGGCGGCGGTTTCGACCTGACCTGCAAGCTCGCGCAATCCGCCCTGATGGAAGGCAAGTACATCGCCGACCCGATGCGCATCACCTACATGCCGGGCGGCATCGGCGCGGTGGCCTACAACGCCATCGTCGCCCAGCGCCCGGCCGAGGCCAACACCATCGTCGCCTTCTCTGGCGGCTCGCTGCTCAACCTGGCGCAGGGCAAGTTCGGCCGCTACAACGAGAACGACGTGCGCTGGCTGGCCGCCGTCGGCAGCGACTTCGGCGCCGTCATCGTCGCCGAGAACTCGCCGTTCAAGTCGATGAAGGACCTGGTCGCCGCGGTCAAGGCCGACCCGAGCAAGGTCGTCTTCGGCGCCGGCGGCACCGTCGGCAGCCAGGATTGGATGAAGGCTGCACTACCGCCAAGCCGCCGGGTTGAACCCGAAGTCGATGCGCTTCGTCGCCTTCGAAGGCGGCGGCGAGGCCATCACCGCGCTGCAAGGCGGCCACGTGCAGGTCTATTCCGGCGACGCGTCCGAGGCCGAGGAGCAGATCAAGGCCGGCGCCAAGATCCGCGTCCTCGCGGTGATGTCCGACAAGCGGCTGGAAGGCAGCTTCCGGCGTTCCCACCGCCAAGGAACAGGGCTTCGACATCGAGTGGCCGATCATCCGCGGCTTCTACCTCGGCCCGAAGGTCAGCGACGCCGACTACAAGATCTGGGCCGACACCTTCAACAAGATGATGGCCACGCCGGCCTTCGACAAGCTGCGCGCCGAGCGCGGGCTGTTCCCGTTCGACAAGACCGGCCCCGAGCTCGACGCCTACGTCAAGCAGCGCGTCGCCTACTACCGCACGCTGGCGGCGACTTCGGCCTCAACGTACGCCGCAAGTAGACCGGTCCACGAGCGCGCGGGCCATGACCCCGCCGGCCAACCCAGGAGGAGATCGCATGAGTGACCGCATCCTCGGTGCGGTGTGCGTGGTCGCGGGCGCAGGCATGGCCTGGGCCGCACACGACTACGCTGCCCCGATCTCGTACGAGCCGGTCGGCCCGCGCGCCTTCCCGCTGCTCTTGGCCGGGCTGATGGCCCTCGCCGGCGCCTGGCTGGTTGCCCGGCCCGGGCCGCAAGGCTTCGGGCTCGCCCGCGAGCACTTCAAGCCGATCGGACTGGCCGTGGTGGCGGTTTTCGCCTACGCCGCGCTGTTCGAGACCCTCGGCTTTCCGCTCGCGACGGCGGTGATGGCGGTGCCGGTCGGCATGGCCTTCGGCGGCAGCTGGAAGCAGTCGCTCGCCGGCGGCGTGGTGATGGGCTCGTGCTCTACCTGATGTTCGACAAGCTGCTCGACGTCGTGCTGCCCACCGGACTGCTCTCGTTCATCCTCGGAGGCCGCTGATGGACACGCTGCAATTCCTGCTCAGCGGCTTCGCCGTCGCGCTGACACCCGAGAACCTGATGGTGGCCGCGATCGGCGCCTTCATCGGCACCATCGTCGGCATGCTGCCCGGCCTCGGGCCGATCAACGGCGTCGCGATCCTGATGCCGCTCGCCTTTGCGCTGAAGCTCCCGCCCGAGACGGCGCTGATCCTGCTCGCCGCGGTCTACATGGGCTGCGAATACGGCGGCCGCATCTCGTCGATCCTGCTCAACGTGCCCGGCGACGCCGGCGCGATCATGACCGCGCTCGACGGCAACCCGATGGCCAAGAAGGGCCTGGCCGGCGTCGCGCTGTCGATCTCGGCCTGGAGCTCGTTCATCGGCTCGGTGATCGCCACCGCCGGCATCGTGCTGTTCGCGCCGCTGCTGGCGCGCTGGGCGCTGGCCTTCGGCCCGGCCGAGTATTTCGCGCTGATGTGCTTCGCCTTCGCCTGCATCACCGGCCTGATGGGTGACGCGCCGGTGAAGGCAGCGCTGGCCGCGGTGATCGGCCTGTCGCTGTCGACCGTGGGGCTGGACTCGAACTCGGGCGTCTACCGCTTCACCGGCGGCGACGTGCACCTGTCCGACGGCATCCAGTTCATCGTCGTCGTGATCGGCGTGTTCTCGGTCAGCGAGATCCTGCTCATGCTCGAGCAGCACCACAGCAGCAGCGGCCTGATCCAGGTCAGCGGCCGCAAGCTGTTCAACCTGAAGGAGCTGGCGCTGACCTGGTGGGGCACGGTGCGCTCGTCGGTGGTCGGCTTCGTCGTCGGCGTGCTGCCCGGCGCCGGCGCGACGATCGCCAGCGCGATGACCTACTCGATGGAAAAGCGCCTCGCCGGCCCCGACGGTCACTTCGGCGAAGGCGACATCCGCGGCGTGGCGGCGCCCGAGGCGGCCAACAACGCGTCGGCGGCGGGTTCGTTCGTCCCGATGCTGACGCTCGGCGTACCCGGCTCGGGAACGACGGCGGTGATGGTGGGCGCGCTCTCGCTCTACAACATCACGCCCGGCCCGGCGCTGTTCACGCAGAACCCGACCCTGGTCTGGGGCCTGATCGCGTCGCTGTTCATCGCCAACGTGATGCTGCTCTTCATCAACATCCCGATGGTCGGCGTGTTCACCAAGGTGCTGCGGCTGCCCAACTGGGCGCTCGTGCCGGGCATCCTGGCGGTCAGCGCGGTTGGTGTCTACTCGGTGCATGCCACCACCTTCGACCTGATGCTGATGTCGGGTCTGGGCGTGGCCGGCTACCTGCTGCGCAAGCAGGGCTTGCCGATGGCGCCGCTGATCCTCGGTTTCGTACTCGGCGACCTGATGGAGCAGAACCTGCGCCGCGCGCTGTCGATCACCAACGGCGAGCTCGGCATCCTGGTCGAGAGCCCGATCTCGATCGGCCTGTGGATCGGCGCCGTGGCGATGGTCGTCGTGCCCCCGCTGATGCGCTTGCGCGCCCGCCGCCATCCGGCCGCCGCGGCGGCCTGAACCTGGAGCCCATCCCATGCAACTGACCGGCCTGCTGCATGGTGCGCCCCTGCTCAAGCACGTCGACTTTCCGACCGCCGAGGTGCTTGGCCCCGATGCATCGGAAGACCAGATCCGGGATCTGATCAAGCGCCACGGCCAGGTCTTCATCAAGCCGCTGTTCAAGGGCGGCGTCGGCAAGAAGGGCAAATCGGGCCTGATCGGCCGCGCTGCCGATCTGCGCGGGGCGCTAGCCGAGAAGGAGCGCCTCTACTTCGCCGAGCATCGCCACGGCAACGTCCGCGCCAAAGCCAACGGCGTGACCTTCGAGGGCGGCGTGCCCGCCGAGCACGAGGTCTACTTCTCGATCACCGACGACACCCGCTATCGCGCGCCGACGATCACCATTACGCACCGCGGCGGCGTCGACATCGAGGAGCTCGACAAGTCCGAGATCGTCACCATTCCCTTCGACGCGCTCACCGGCCTCAAGGCCTTCGTCGTCGCCAACGCGCTGGCCGACATCGGCGCACCGCGCGAGATTGTCTCGCCGCTGGTGCAGCAGCTGCCCAAGCTGTGGGAACTGCTGCATCACTACGGCATGACCACGCTCGAGCTGAACCCGATTCGCATGCGTCCCGACGGCAAGGGGCCGGCTGATGCCGGTCGCGTGCGACTTCAAGTGCGGCTTCGACCGCGACGATCCGCGCGTGGCGCGGCTCGGGCTGCCGGAGCACCTGTTCGCCGCCGACGTCGGCGCGTTCGAGCAGGAGGTCAACGAGCTGAGAACGCACCAGGGCCAGTCCGACGTGTTCGTCATCAACGAGCAGGGCACGATCCTGGCGCCGACCTTCGGCGGCGGCGCCAACAGCCTGGTCACCGAGGTGCTGGGCGAGGCCGCCAGCATCAGCTCGGACTTCGGCGGCAACCCGCCCTACGAGAAAATGAAGGAGGTGGCGCGCATCTGCTACCGCCACTTCCTCAAGCAGTCCAACGTGCTATTCATCATCGGCGGCAAGTCGAACAACACCGACATCCACGAGACGCTGCGCGCGATGGGCGACGCGCTGCGCGAGCACTTCTCGACCCAGGGCGCGACGCCGCTGTATGTGGTCGTCGGCCGCGGCGGTCCGAACCTGATCCGTGGCTTCGGCGCGCTCGCCGATACCTGCGACGCGCTCGGCCTGCCCTATCGCTTCTTCGGCTTCGACAGCGCGATCTCCGAGGTCGTGAACTATGCGAAGAAGATCGACGACTGGATGAAGGCCGGCGGCCGCGAAGCCATCGCGCGCCGGCTCGGCCTGCAGACAAGCACCTGAGGAGACAGCACGATGCATGCCCAGGGCCTGCCCGGCTTTCCCTACTACCTCGGCGTCGATTCGCTGTCCGACCTTGCGAGCCGTGGCGACCGCGTCTGCGTGCTCAACATTCTGGGCGGCGAATCGCGCCAGGTCACGCCCACGAGCCACGTCTTCTCCGGAGGCAACGTCGTCTTCGGCACCTCGCCGGGGCGCGGCGGCCAGGTGCTGAAGACCGCAGCCGGCGACATCCCGGTGTTCAACAACGTGCGCGAAGGGATGAACGCCGGCCACGCGTTCAACACCGGCGTCGTCTACCTGCCGCCGTCGGGCGTGCGCGACGGCGTGGCCGAGCTGATCCGCGTCAATCCGCGATTGAGGAAGATCGTCATCGTGACCGAGAAGATCGCGGTCCACGACGCGCGCGAGATCCGCGCCATGGCCCAGGGCGCAGGCGTCGACATCATCGGCGGCAACTGCCTGGGCGTGGCCGACTCGTGGAGCCGCGTGCGCATCGGCGGCGCGCTCGGCGGCGATCACCCGGACGAGACCCTGATTCAGGGCACGGTGGCGATCTTCTCCAATTCGGGCGGCTTCACGACGACGATCGCCCAATACCTGGCGACCGAGGGCTGGGGCACGACGACATTGGTCTCGTCGGGCAAGGACGTCTACATCCACTACGCCGCGCGCGACTTCGCGCACGCGCTGCGCAACGACGGCCGCTCGCGCGCTGCGGTGCTGTATTCCGAGCCCGGCGGCTACTACGAGAGGGATGTCGACTTCGGCAAGCCGGTGGTGGCCTGCGTGGTCGGCCGCTGGAAGAGCAAGCTCACGCGCGCTGTCGGCCATGCCGGCGCGATGGCCGGCAGCGGCGACAGCGCGCAGGACAAGGAGCGCTGGTTCATTCAGGCCTTCGGCGTCGAGGGAATCTACACGCCCGAGAACCCGGTGGTGTCGAAGAAGGGCGCGGTGGTCACGAACATCGCGCATATTCCGGCAGCGCTGACCGCGATGATGGCCGCGAGCGGCGCCAGGCCCGACTTCCCGCCGCGCGGCAGCCTGATTCTCAAGCCGTGGATGGCCAACGACCAGGGCATCGAGCTGCCCCCATCGCTGGCGCTGAAGCCGGTGATGGCGCTCGAGCCTTATGCGGGACAACTCGCTGGGCTCGCCGCGCAGGTCGGCGCCGTGATCGCGCGCCAGAACATGAAGGACCGCTCGGGCGCTTCGCAGATGGACCCGAAGACTCAGGTCACGTCGGTGCACGGTCACGCGGTGCTCGAACTCGCGCTACAGCCGCTGCAGGCCAACTTCGCGCTGCCGCTGGTGCATGAGGCGGCCGGTCCGAACGACCGAGCGATGCTCGACATCGCCGTGGCGGCCGAGGTCAACCTGGTCGGCGACCCGATCCTGGTCGCTGTCGATGCCGCGCGCAAAGCCGGCAATTCGCCGAACACGGTGATGGCCGCCGCGGCGGCGATCGTCGGCCCCAAGCGCGTCGAGCGCGCGCTGGCCTGCACGCGGGCACTGATCGACGCGTTCGCCGGCTCGGGCCTGCAGGAAGGGCACCACGTCGAGTTCGACCACTCGGGGATCCGGATCGACGACGCAACGCGTGCGCTGTTCATGCAGCGCGAGGACGAGGCCGGCGACACGCACCCCGACGCGATACTGAAGGCGGTGAAGGCGCGCGGCGCGAAATCGGTGTTCCTGGACTTCCTGCTGCGCATGGACCTCCGGCTTTCGCGCGACGCCATTCTCGCCGCCATCGCCACGACGATCGCCTGGGGCCCGCTGATGCGCAAGCGCATCAGCCGGCTGACGGCGGAGACCCTGCCCTGGTACCTGCGCCTGTACGGCGTGATGGTCGGCGCCACGATCCCCGCCGAACGCCACCAGTGGGGCATGCTCGCCGGCATCTCGCAGGCCGAACGCTACGGCTCGTGGACCATGGCCGACCTGTGCTACCTGGCGATGACGGGCAAGAAGCCGAGCACGGAACAGGCGCTGCCCTTGCAGATCCTGATCGGCCTGCTGATTTCAAACGGACCGGGCTCGATTTCCGCGCAAGGCGCCAAGGGCGCGGTCTCCGCCGACGGCCCGCAGACCCCGGCGCGGGTGCAGATCAACAAGGCGATGGTCGGCTTCCTCACGCACACCGGCTATAGCCACGGTGGCAACGGCTTTGAAGGCATGGCTTTCCTGCTTCGGCAGTTCAAGGGCCACGCCCTCAAGGATCCGACCGATCCGGGGCATGGACTCGACCTCAAGGCGATGGCCACGGCCTTTGCGCAGTCCTATAAGATCGAGAAGAGTGCCGCCAAGGAAGCGGGGCAGGAGCTTCGCGCGTTGCCGGGCGTGCACCACCCGGTGTTCAAGGGCAAGCCGGTCAACCACGATCCGCGCGAGCGCTTCATCGCGGCCTTCATGGCTGGGCGCGGGCAGTACAACGTGTTCCACGCGTTCTATCGCGAGCTGGCGCAGGCGCTGTACGACGTGGGCGCGACACCCTACGTGTTCTGCGTGAACATCGACGCCGTGATTGCAGCCCTGCTGCTGGCGCTGCTGTGGACCGACTACACGGCGGGCGAGCTGACCGAGCGCGACCTCGAGACGGCAGCCTTCACCGTCTTCCTTTACGGCCGCATGATCGGCGCCGCCGCCGAGATCGACGACCATCTGAATCGCGGCCGCAACATGGATACGCGCACCCCCGAGTCCCAGGTGGCTTTCGTCGCCTGAGGACAACCGATCAACCTCGTTCGTCAGCGAGCCCGGCGTCATTCCGGCCATACGGCGCGATGAGTCCCCAGCGGCATTGAGGGACGCGCCCATCTCGTCGGCGTTTCTGAAAGTTGCGCCGCATGCCGGATCGCGGTCAGGCGCCCGAATCCTGAGTCCTGCTCTTCCAGCAAGTCTTGAACATCATCGAACCCAGGGTCATCACAAGCAAGGCCTCGCTCGATTCGACCGAGGTGACGCAGCCAGTTTCCCACTTGCGCGAGCGACACCCGCACGTGCCAACTTCCGCCCTCGGCACATCGACGGGCGAGCGCCGTAATGGCGCCGAAGGCCATCAGGTAGCCGGCGGCATGATCAAGCGCCTGGGCCGGCAACGGCTTCGGTCGATCGGTTTCCGCTGCTTGCGCCTCGGCCACGTTGAACCCGGTCGCGGTCTGTACGAGTGAATCAAAACCGCGCCGAGCGGCCCAAGGTCCGACGTGGCCATAAGCTGAGAGCGATACGTAAACGATACCCGGACGAATCTGCGCCATCTGCTCCGGACCGAATCCCAACGATTGAAGTGCGCCGGGGCGGTAGCCTTGGACGAATACATCGGAGTCGCGTGCCAATGCATGCAAGGTGGCCCGCCCGGCGGCATCGCGCAAGTCGATCTGGCACGAAAGCTTGCCGCGTCCGGTGTCGATCACCAAGGGTTCGATCGCGGGCAAATGGGGTGCCGTAACCAGCAGCACGTCCGCCCCGTGGGCCGCGAGCGTTCGGCCGCACACCGGGCCAGCGATGATTCGCGTGAGATCGAGCACGCGCACTCCACCCAGCGGGCGCGCCGCCCCGGCAAGCGGCTGAGGCGGCGCCTCGCCGATACGCTCGATTGAGAAGACCGGCAGCGCGGCAACCGCTCTGCCCTGCGGGTGGTGATCCCATTCCTCAAACGATCGCTGCGCAGCGACCACGAGTCCCGCGTGGGCGGCAGCCTCTTCAAACTCCTCTGCGCGCCACTTGAGCAGCGCCTGTTGCACCGACGCCTTGTCGTAATCGCTCGCGAGGAGCGCCAGCACCCCGTCGCGGTGATGCCGGAAATTCGTGTGCAGACGAACCCACCGTCCGTCACCGCAGCGGTAAGTGCCTGCGATCTTGTCCCGGAACTCGTCGGGCGCTATTCCATCCACGCGAAAATAGCGCTCGCTCCGGAACTCGATGGCCGCATGGCGCATATCGACCGAGACAACCTGGTGCCGTCCGCCCCGCAGGCGCCACAATTCGGCCGCCGCCAGCGCGGACGCCGCGATGCTCGCTTGCGCTGCCGTGCCGACCGCGAAGGAGGAGGGCAGCACGGGGTCAGCGCCCGTAAGTCGAACACTCGACAGCGCTTCACGGCTTTGTGCCGCCGCCTGCCACAGCTGCATCAATGCCGCAGGCATTTCAACAGGGCGCGCAAGCATTGAAGGACGACATCGGAAGCCATCGTCCCCGCAGTTTTTTTCGCGCCTTCTGTGCACTTCCCTATGCACTTCCTGGGAGCGCTCGGGCTCTCGGTTTATGCGTTAAGTGCTTGATGTTATGGTGCCGGTGGAAGGAGTCGAACCCTCGACCTTCGCATTACGAATGCGCTGCTCTACCAACTGAGCTACACCGGCACGGACCAATGAAATTGCGCGCCACGCGATTGATCACCGCCGGTCGCAAGCGAGCCGAAAATTATAGCCGAATCCTCCATTCGTTGCCAACCTGCAAACGACGTGAACCTCGGTTCAATGCGGGTTCAGCGGGGGATCGTCGACAGCAGCGTCGTCGCCCCATTCCAGAAGATCTGCACGCCAATGCAGAAGAGGATGAACGCGGACAGACGCACCAGGACGCTGGTTCCGGTCTCGCCGAGCAGGCGCAGCACGCGGTCGGCGTAGCGGTAGCAGACGAACACGGTCGCCGCGATCATCGTCGCGCCAATGACGTCGGCGGTACCGTTCACGAGCAGCGCCTGCACCTCGCGCGGATGGTTGGCGCCGATCGTGATCGCGACCGAGATCGTGCCGGGGCCGACGGTTATCGGCAGCGTCAGCGGATAGAACGCACGGCTCGCAATTTCCGCTGCGCCTGGAGGCGAGGTCGGTGGTTCGCGCGTCACGCCTTCGGCGCGCAACAGCTCCCAACCCGCGGCGCAGACGACGATGCCACCTGCGACCTGCACGATCGGAACCGAGAGACCGAAAAAATCGAGCACGTACGTGCCGATCAAGGCGGATGCGAGCAGTAGCAGAAAAGCGTTCGCCGCAATCCGCTTCGCGATTGTCGCCCGCAGCTCGGGCGTGCAGTCGGCTGTCATGGCGAGAAAGACGGGAGCGCCGCCAAACGGGTTGACGATCGGCAACAGCGCTGCGAACACGAGCAGCGCGCCTTCGACGATCTGGCGAAATTCGAGGGTCATGGATCGCGCGGGGCAGGGCTTGGATCCCCGGCCCGTCGGCGTAGCCGGAGACAACCGACCGCAAGAGTACACGACATTCGGCTGCGCCCCCCGAATGCATGTGTGCCCGCGGCGCCGTCGTCTATGATGTCGGCTGGCGCCGGGATCTTTGACCGACGGAGCGAATGCGATGGTGTCCGGAACGCGCAGTTGGCGGTACGCGGTTGTCGCCGTCGCGGCGAGCGCTGTGCTGGTGAGCGGCCTGGGTATGTACCTCAAGCTATCGTCGCGCACCGTGCCGCAGCCGGTGGCGGGCGCCGTCCCGATGACCGCGGCACCCACTGTGTCGCCGGACCCGACGTCCGCTGCGCCGTCGATCGACGTCGCCGCCGAGCGCCTCGCGCAACGACTGAAGGAGAAGGACGGTACCGGCGACGATTGGGCGCTGCTCGCGAGGAGCTACGTCTACCTGAAGCGCTACCCTGAGGCGGTCGACGCGTTTGGGAAGGCGCTGCAGAAGGCGCCGGGCAACCAGGCGTTCATCGAAGGACAGGCGGCTGCACGCAGGGCCGCCGGTGAAAAGGCCCCGCGGTAAGTCGCTCGCGTACACTGGGCGCGCTCGCCTTCCGGGCGCATCGTGCAGCGGATTCGAGAGTGTCGCCGGCAACCCGTTCCCTTCATGGCTTTCATGCGGTCACTGCGAGGCTCCGCCAGCAGCCGCAGTCGATCCGCGCGCTCTACATAGGGGCAGGGCGGCACGACGCGCGCCTGCGCGACCTCGTCACCCGCGCCGAAGCGGCGCATTGCCCGGTCCACGCGGCGGCCGACGAGCGGTTGCGCGAAATCGCCGGCACCGACCGCCATCAGGGCGTGGTCGCGATCGTCGATGCCGCGGCACCTCACGTCACCGTCGAGGACGTGCTCGAGCCGCTGTCCGAGCCGCCGTTGTTGCTGGTGCTCGATGGCGTTACCGATCCGCACAATCTCGGCGCTTGCCTGCGCAACGCCGATGCGTTCGGCGCGCATGCGATCATCGTGCCGAAGGATCGGGCAGTCGGCGTGAACGCTACGGTGGCGAAGGCCGCGAGCGGCGCCGCGGAGACCATTCCGGTGATCACGGTCACCAATCTCGCGCGGACCCTGCGCGATCTCAAGCAGAAGGGCGTGTGGATTCTCGGCGCCGATGCCGGCGGTGAAAGCCTGTTCGAGGCCGATGTGTCCGGCCCGGTCGCGTGGGTACTCGGGGCCGAAGGCGCGGGCCTGCGACGCCTCACGCGCGAGCTGTGCGACCGCGTGGTCGCCATCCCGATTGCGGGTAGCGTCGGAAGTCTCAACGTATCGGTAGCCGCCGGCATCTGCCTCTTTGCGGCACGCCGGGCACGCGCGGCGCGGCGGTGAGACCGCGCAGGAAAAACGCCTCGCGTCGTTGGGCGAGGCGTTTCGTCGACTCGTGCGCGCTGGTCGCTCGCGTCAAGATCCTTCCTTGATGTCCACGCCGTAGAACGTGTGGCGACCGAACGGCGAGAGCTTGAAGTCGACCACTTCCTTGCGCACCGGCTTGAGCTGCACCGCATGCGCGATCGTGAACCACGGCGCCTGCTCCTTGAAGACGACCTGCGCCTTCATGTAGAGATCGGCGCGCTGCTTCTGATCGGTCAGCGTCACCGCCTTCACCACGAGGTCGTCGAAAGGCTGGTAGCACCACTTCGAGACGTTGCTGCCGCCGGGCTTCGCTCCGTCGCAGCCGAGCAGATTGTGCAGGAAGTTGTCGGGATCGCCGTTGTCGCCGGTCCAGCCGAGCATCCCCATCTGGTGCTCGCCGTTCTGCATGCGCTTCCTGTACTCGCCCCATTCGTAGCTCTTGATCTCGGCGGTGATGCCGACCTTGGCAAGATCGGCCTGCATCAGCTCCGCGATCCGCCGCGCGTTCGGGTTGTACGGGCGCTGCACCGGCATCGCCCACAGGTCGGTCGTGAACCCATTCGCATAACCAGCCTCGGCCAAGAGCTTCTTCGCTGCGGCCGGGTCGTACGGATCGTCCTTGATCGAATCGTTGTACGACCACATCGTCGGCGGGATCGGATTCTTGGCGGCGATGCCGGTCGTGAGGTAGACCGCGTCGATGATCGCATTCTTGTTGATCGCCATGTTGACGGCCTTGCGCACCCGGACGTCGTCGAACGGCTTCTTGGTGACGTTGTAGGCGAGGTAGCCGACGTTCAATCCCGGCTGGTCGAGCACGACGACGTTCGGGTCCTTGCGCATCGCGTCGAGGTCGGCCGGGTTCGGGTACGGCATCACGTGGCACTCGCCCTTCTGCAACTTCGCCCAGCGGACCGCCGCGTCCGGGGTGATGGCGAACACCAGGTCGTCGATCTTGGCCTTGCCGCCCCAGAACTGCGGGAAGGCCTTGTAGCGGATGATCGCGTCCTTCTGGTATTGGACGAGGTAAAACGGCCCGGTGCCGATCGGCTCCTGATCGAGCTTTTCGGGCGTCCCCCCCTTCAGCATCGCATCGGCGTATTCCTTGGACTGGACGCCCGCGTATTCCATCGCCAGGTCGGACAGGAACGGCGCTTCGGCGTGTTCGAGCGTGATCCTGACCGTGTAGTCGTCGACCTTCTCCACCGACTTCAGGAGCTTCGGCATCCCCATGTCGTTGAAATACGAATGGTTCGAGCTCGTCACCTTGAAGTACGGGTTGGTCTCCTTCCACTGCCGCTCGATCGCGAAGATCATGTCGTCGGCGTTGAAGTCGCGCGTCGGCTTCCACGCGCGGTGGTTGTGCCACTTCACCCCCTTGCGCAGATGGAAGGTGTAGACCCTGCCATCCGGGGAAATGTCCCAGCGCTCGGCGAGACCCGGCACGACGCTCGTGCCGCCGCGCTCGAAGTCGACGATGCGGCTGTAGATCTGGCTGTTGGCGTCGAACGACGTGCCCGTCGTGTTGATGCCGGGATAGAAGTTCTCCGGGCTTCCTTCGGAGCAGAACACGAGGGTCTTCGCTGCGGCGCCCGCCGTGGCGAACAGGACCGGCAACGCAAGTGCGAGAAAGAGCGCGCGGCGGGCGCTGGCGGGGCGGCGCGTAGCCGGATCGAGCTTCGTCATGTGAGTAATCCTCCTTGGTGAGGCTGCGCCGCCCGCAGCACGCGATCGCCCGCATCCGGACGACCGGGTTCCAGAAAGCGCTCCGCAAGGTGGCATGATACCTGCCTCCCGTCGAGTGCGCGCAGGACCGGGCGCTCCACGCGGCAGCGCTCGATCGCGTGGGGGCAGCGGGTCGAGAACACGCACCCCGCCGGCGGATCGAGCGGCGAGGGCAGCTCGCCCTTGAGCACGATGCGCTCCCGGCGGTCTGCCGGAGTGATCCCCGGCGTCGAAGCGAGAAGCGCCTGCGTGTAAGGGTGGAGCGGGCGGGCAAAGATCCGCTCCTTGCTGCCCTGTTCCATTGCGAGCCCGAGGTACATCACGAGCACTTCGTGCGCGATGTGGCGCACGACGGCGAGATCGTGCGAGATGAAGAGGTAGGCGAGGCCGAGCTCGCCTTGGAGGTCGGCGAGCAGGTTCAATACCTGCGCCTGGACGGAGACGTCGAGCGCCGAGACCGGCTCGTCGGCGACGACCAGCGCGGGATTCAGCATAAGAGCGCGTGCGATGGCGATCCGTTGGCGCTGGCCGCCCGAGAACATGTGCGGATAGCGGACGTAATGCTCGGGGCGCAGGCCGACTTTCGCCAGCATTGCCCGCGAGCGCTCGGCCCGCTGCGGCGGCGCGAGGTCGGTGTTGATCGCGAGCGGCGCCTCCAGGATGGCGCCGATCTTCTTGCGCGGATTGAGCGATCCGTAAGGGTTCTGGAATACCATCTGGACCGTCTTGCGCAGCTTGCGCTGCTCCGCCGGCGCCACGTGGACGGCGTCGGCGCCGGCGAAGTGCAATTCGCCGCCGCTGGGTCTTTCGATCAGCGCCACCACCCGCGCAAGCGTCGACTTGCCGCAGCCCGATTCGCCGACCACGGCCAGCGTGCGGCCCGCTTCGATCGCGAACGATACGCCGCCCACCGCATGCAACTTCGCGGCCGCCCGCAGCGGGCCGCGGCGGATCTGGTAGACGCGGGACAGATGCTGCGCGCGGACGACCGGCAAGGGATGGCCAGTCCCCACGCTTGCGGTGCTCATGTTGTGACGGTCGCCACGAGGCCGTCGCGCGCAATCGCCGCGTCGCGCTGCGGATCGCCCAGCGGATAGTGACAGCGGATCGATCCGCCGGCCCACGGCCTCAGGTCGGGCCGCGTGTCGCACGAGCGGCGCGTCGCGTACCGGCAGCGCGGCGCGAACAAGCAGCCCTGTGGCCGATCGTAGAGGCCGGGCACCATTCCCGGGATGGTCGCGAGGTGGCTCTCTCCAATGCTGCGTTCGGGCATCGCGGCGAGCAGCGCGGCGGTGTACGGATGCTCGGGCGCCGCGAACAGCGCTTCGGCGCCGCGCTCCTCGACGATCTGGCCCGCGTACATGACGGCGACGCGCCGGGCCATTTCGGCGACGACGCCCATGTTGTGCGTGACGAGGATGAGCGCCATGCCGCGCTCCTTCTGCAGGCCGCGCAGGAGATCGAGAATCTGCGCCTGGATCGTCACGTCGAGCGCGGTCGTCGGCTCGTCGGCGATCAGGAGCCGCGGATTGCAGGCGATCGCCATCGCAATCATCACGCGCTGGTTCATGCCGCCGGAAAGCTGGTGCGGAAAGTCGCGCAGCCGACGCGACGCGGCGGGAATGCCCACCTGCTCGAGCAGCTCGGTCGCGCGGCGCAGAGCGGCATTGCCGTCGAGTCCGAGGTGCAGGCGCAGCGTTTCGCACAACTGGAAGGCGATGGTGAAGCACGGGTTGAGGCTCGTCGATGGATCCTGGAAGATCATCGCCACGTCCTTGCCGACGAGCGCCCGGCGGTCGCGGTCGGAGATCGTCGCGAGATCGTGGCCGGCGAAGGCGAGCCGCCGCGCGCGGACTCGGCCGGGGAACGGGACGAGCCCCAACAGCGCGAGCATCGTCACGCTCTTGCCCGACCCCGACTCGCCGACGATGCCGAGCACGTCGCCCTCGTCGAGCGCGAGCGAGACGCCTTCGACGGCGCGCATGACGGCGCCCTGCGTCGGAAAGTCGACGTGCAGATCCTCGATTTCGAGCAACCGCATCGCGAACGCTCAGCGCTTGAGCTTCGGGTCAAGCGCGTCGCGCAACCCGTCGCCCAGCAGGTTGAACGCGAGCACGGTCATGAGGATCATGATTCCCGGGAACGTGACGACCCACCAGGCGCGGAGCACGAACTCGCGGGCATCGGCCAGCATCGTGCCCCACTCGGGAGTGGGGGGCTGCGCGCCGAGGCCGAGGAAGCCCAGCGCGGCGGCGTCGAGGATCGCAACGGAGACGCCGAGCGAAGCCTGGACGATCAGCGGCGCCGCGCAGTTGGGCAGGACTTCGCCGAACATGAGCCGCGGCAGCCCGGCGCCGTTCGCGCGGGCGGCCGTGACGTAGTCCTTCGCCGTCTCGGAGATCACGGCAGCCCGCGTGATGCGTACGTAATGCGGAAGGACCACGACCGCCACAGCGAGCATCGCGTTCATCAGTCCCGGCCCGAGAATGGCGACGATGACGATCGCCAGCAGCAGGCTCGGCAGGGTCAGGATGATGTCCATCAGCCGCATGATCGCGATCTCGGTCACGCCGCGCGCAAATCCGGCGACGAGTCCAAGCGTGATGCCAACCACGATCGACAGCGCGACGACGGCGATGCCAATGAGTAGCGACAACCGTGCGCCGTGGATCAGGCGCGAAAGAATGTCGCGGCCGATCGCGTCGGTGCCGAGCAGATACTCGTGCGAGCCGCCGGCTTGCCACGCCGGCGGCCTCAGGAACGCCGCGTTGTTGGTGAGATCCGGCGGGTAGGGGGCAACGACGTCCGCAAATGCGGCGAGCAGCAGCACAACGACGACGACCGCTAGCCCGGCGACGGCGCCCCGGTTGGCGCTGAAGTAGACCCAGAATTCGCGCAGCGGTCCCGGCGGTGCGGGGACGGCAACCGTTGCGGCGAGCGATTCGTTCGTCATCGTGCGCGGCGAATGCGCGGGTTGATCGCGCCGTAGGTGAGGTCGACCAGCAGGTTCACGACCATCACGACGAATCCCAGCATCAGCAGGCCACCCTGCAGGACCGGGTAGTCGCGACGGTTGATCGCCTCGATCAGCCACTTGCCTACGCCGGGCCACGAGAAGATCGTCTCGGTCAGGATCGCCCCGGTGAAGAGTACGCCCACCTGCAGCCCGATCACCGTCACGACCGGGATCAGCGCGTTGCGGAACGCATGCAGCGCAACCACCCGCAGCCGCGACAAGCCCTTGGCCCGGGCAGTGCGAATGTAGTCCTCGCCCAGCACCTCGAGCATCGCCGAGCGCGTCATCCGGGCGATGATCGCGAGCGGGTTGGTCCCGAGCACGATCGTCGGCAGGATCAGATGCGACAACGCCGACCTGAAGGCGCCTTTCTCCCCCGACAGCAGCGTGTCGATCGTGAGAAAGCCGGTTACCGGCTCGATGTAGTACTTGACGTCGATGCGGCCCGACACCGGCGTCCAGCCCAGCTGGACCGAGAAGAGCAGGATCAGCAACAGGCCCCACCAGAAGATCGGCATCGAGTAGCCGGTGAGCGAGGCGCCCATCACGCCGTGGTCGAACACCGAGTTCCGCCGCACCGCCGCGATGATGCCAGCGGGGATGCCGACGGCGAGCGCGAAAACGATCGCGCAGAGCGCGAGCTCGATCGTCGCTGGAAACAGCGTCGCGAACTCGGACAGCACGGGCGCCTGCGTGATCATCGACCTGCCCAGATCGCCGTGCAGCACGCGACCGATGTAGATGCCGTACTGGACCAGCACGGGCCGGTCGAGGCCGTATTCCTTGAGCAGCGCCGCGTGCCGCTCGGCGTCGATACCCCGCTCGCCCGCCATCGTCTCGATCGGATCGCCGGGAACGAGCCGGATCAGGAAGAACGCGAGCAGCGTCATCCCGATGAACGTCGGAACAATGAGCGAAAACCGGGTGAGCAGGAAACGCAGCATTGCGGAGGGCTGACGGCTCGGCCCGCGTTGACGGGCCTCGATCCTCCCTGCCGGCGCGGGCAGCGTATTGAACCACAAATCCACTTCGCCACACTCGGAAGACGCCGGATGCATTGACGCCCCACGGGGGTTTCGGCATTATCGGCGCGCCCGGAGCCGTCCCGGCGCGTGCGCGGACGTCCGGTCCCTACCGCGCGGGGACAGCCCGAGTTGTCAGCCTTCATCCTTCGCCGCATCGCGCAATCGATCGCCGTCATGGCGGTCGTGTCGTTCATCGCGTTTGGGCTCTTCAACTTCACCGGCGATCCCGTCGCGTTCATGGTGGGACAGGATGCGACGCTCGAAGACCGGGCGCGGTTGCGCGCCGACCTCGGGCTCGACCAGCCGTTCCCGGTCCAGTTCGCGCGTTTCGTCGGCAATGCGGTGCATGGCGATTTCGGACTGTCGTTGCGCCAGGGACGCCGGGTGTCGACGCTGCTCAAGGAGCGGCTCCCCGCGACCCTCGAATTGTCGATCGCCGCCGCGCTGCTCGCGCTCGTTGTCGGGATTCCGCTCGGTGTTTACACGGCGCTGCGCCGCAACAGCTGGCTCTCGCATCTGCTGCTCGCCGGATCGCTCATCGGCGTCAGCCTGCCGACGTTCTTGATCGGCATCCTGCTGATCCTGATCTTCGCGGTGATGCTGGGGTGGCTGCCATCGTTCGGGCGAGGTGAAACGGTGGCGCTGGGCTGGTGGACCACCGGGCTGCTTACCAAGAGCGGACTGAAGGCGCTGATCCTGCCGGCAATCACGCTGTCGCTCTTCCAGATGACGCTGATCATGCGGCTCGTGCGCTCCGAAATGCTCGAAGTGCTGCGCACCGACTACATCAAGTTCGCGCGCGCCCGCGGCCTCACCGACCGGGCCATCCACTTCGGCCACGCGCTCAGGAACACCCTGGTGCCGGTGATCACGATCACGGGCCTGCAGCTGGGCGCGATCATCGCGTTCGCGATCATCACCGAGACGGTATTCCAGTGGCCCGGGATGGGCCTGCTGTTCATTCAGGCGGTGAACTTCGCCGACATTCCCGTGATGGCGGCCTATCTGTGCTTCATCGCGTTTGTGTTCGTGCTCATAAACCTGGGTGTCGACCTCCTATACTATGCTGTCGATCCGCGCCTGCGGGTCGAGCGGTTCGCAGTTTGAAAGGCTGCATGCCGAATCCCGTCGAACACATCCGTGGCTGGCAGACCGAATTCACCGTGCTGCGTCGCGATCTGCACATGCACCCGGAGCTCGGCTTCGACGAGCACCGAACGGCGAAAGTCGTCTGCGAGCGCCTGGCGGCATTGGGGATCGAGCACCACCCGGGAATCGGGCGGACCGGTGTCGTCGCCGTGGTGCGCGGGCGCAGCACGGCGAGCGGCCGCTCGGTTGGCTTGCGCGCCGACATGGACGCGCTGCCGATGCAGGAGGAGAACACCTTCCTGCACAAATCGCGCTACGACGGGCGGATGCACGGGTGCGGCCACGATGGCCACACGACGATGCTGCTGGCGGCGGCGCGCTATCTGCACGAGACGCGCAACTTCGACGGCATCGCGTATCTGATCTTCCAGCCCGGCGAGGAAGGGTACGCCGGCGCAAAGGAAATGATCGCCGACGGGCTGTTCGTGCGCTTTCCGGCAGAGCAGGTGTTCGCGCTCCACAACTGGCCGGGGCTTGCCCCGGGGCGCATCGGCGTCACGGCGGGCCCGGCGATGGCTGCGGCGGATCGCATCGAGATCACGATCGACGGCCGCGGCGGCCACGGCGCGCACCCCCACATGGCGGTCGACCCGGTGCTGGTCGCCGCGCACATCATCACCGCGGCGCAGTCGGTGGTGAGTCGTAACGTGAGTCCGATAGACACCGCGGTGGTGAGCCTCTGCGCGATGCAGGCCGGCAATCCCGGCGCGATGAGCGTGATCCCCGCCCACGCCAAGCTCGTGGGCACTGTGCGCACCTTCCGGCCGGCGACGCAGGACATGATCGAGCGGCGCCTGTCGCAACTGATCCCGGCGATTGCGACGGCCTTCGGCGCGACGGCGACCCTCAGGTATGAGCGCCTGTACCCGGCGACCATCAACCACGAGCGTCAGGCCGAGTTCGCGGCAGGCGTGGCCGAATCCTTGATCGGCGCGGACAACGTCGTGCGCAATCTCGATCCGTCGATGGGCGCGGAGGACTTCGCGTTCATGCTGCAAGCGCGACCCGGTGCATACGTGCGGCTGGGGCAGGGCGGCGCCGAAGGGGGCTGTTTTCTCCACAACAGCACCTACGACTTCAACGACGCGGTCATCCCGCTGGGGGCCGGCTATCTGGCGGCGCTCGCCGAAAGGGCGATGCCCCTCGGCGGCTGACCGAGCGCTCATATGGATCCCGTGGGCCATTTTTCAGGGAGCTACGCCGAAGCGCGTGCGAAGTTCGTCGCGGCCACGCGCGAGCGCCACCTGGCCCTCGAGTCGCACGCCCTCGCTGGCTACCACGGCATCGACGGCGAAGCGCTGGCGATCGACGTCGCGTTGCTCGGCGCGCCGGATGCCAAGGGCCTGCTCGTGCTGACTTCGGCGACGCACGGCATCGAAGGTTACTGCGGCTCCGGCGCGCAGATCGCGTTGCTGCGGGACGAAGCGTTCGTGCGCTCGGCGCGCGCCGCCGCCGCCGCGGTGCTGTTCGTGCACGCGGTCAACCCGTACGGCTTTTCGCACGGGCGGCGGGTCAACGAGGACAACGCCGACCTCAACCGCAATTTTCGCGATTTCCGGACGCCGGTACCGCCGAACCCCGCGTACGCCGCGGTCCACCCGCTGCTCATCCCCGCCACGTGGCCGCCGCCCGCCGAAAACGAGGCGAAGATCGCCGGCTTCATCGCAACCCACGGGGAGCGCGCCTACCAGGCAGCCGTGAGCGGCGGTCAGTACGAATTCCCGGACGGCATGTTCTACGGCGGTGCGGTCGCGTCGTGGAGCAATGTCGTGTTGCGCGCGGTGCTGCGGCGGCACGGTGCAGCGCGCACGCGACTTGCCTGGATCGATTTCCACACGGGACTCGGACCGCGGGGCCACGGCGAGAAGATCTATGCCGGTCGCGACCTCGCCGCGGACCTCGAGCGGGCGCGGGCCTGGTGGGGCGCCGGCGTGACGTCTTACCAGGACGGCTCATCGTCGTCGGCGCCGCTCACCGGGGTCATGTACAACGCCGCCTACGACGAGTGCCCGGGCGTCGAATACGTCGGCATCGCGCTCGAGTACGGCACGCTGCCGCTCCGCGAAGTATTTCAGGCATTGCGCGCCGACCATTGGCTGCACAATCATCCGGATGCGGGCGCCGAACAGCGCGCGACGATCCGGCGGCAGATGCGCGACGCCTTCTATGTCGATGCCGCCGACTGGAAGGAGCAGGTGTACGTGCAGGCGAAGGAAGCGGCCTTGAAGGCGCTGGTCCACTTGGCCCCGCATCTTCAAAGCTGAACCGAGGTCGCGAGCAAGATGCGCGAGTTCGCCTATTCCGTCGCCGCAGCCCCCACGGCAGGCGAACGGCTCGCCGCCGCGTGGCGAGGAGATCTCGCCTACAGCTTCCGCCATTCGCCGGTGGCGATCGTCGCGGCCATGGTCCTGTTCGTGTGCCTCGCCGCCGCACTCGGCGCGCCATGGCTCGCGCCGCACAACCCGTTCGATCTCCGGACGCTCAATCTGCTCGACGCGCTCGCGCCGCCCGAATGGCAGGCTGGCGCCAAGGCGGGCTATCTGCTCGGCACCGACGACCAGGGTCGCGACGTGCTGTCCGCGATCATGTTCGGCGCCCGCATCTCGCTGCTGGTCGGCCTCGCGTCGGTGGCGCTCGCGGTGCTGGTGGGCGTTACGCTCGGGCTGATCGCGGGATACGCGGGGGGCAAGATCGATGCCTTCATCATGCGGATCGCCGATATCCAGTTGTCGTTCCCGGCGATCCTGATCGCCCTGCTGATCGACGGCGTCGCCCGCGCCGCGTTGCCGCGCGATGCCCATTCGAGCGTGGCGCTGTTCGTGCTGATCGTCGCCATCGGTGCGGCGAACTGGGTCCAGTACGCGCGAACCGTCCGGGGCTCGACGATGGTGGAGAAAAACCGCGAGTACGTCCAGGCCGCGCGCGTGATCGGAATCTCGTCCTTCGGCATCATGCGCCGCCACCTGCTGCCGAACGTGCTCGGGCCCGTCCTGGTCCTGGGGACGATCAACATCGCGACGGCGATCATCACCGAGGCGACGCTTTCGTTCCTCGGCGTCGGCGTGCCTCCCACGCAGCCATCGCTCGGGACGTTGATCCGCGTCGGCAACGACTACCTGTTTTCGGGCGAGTGGTGGATCACGATATTTCCGGGCGCGGCGCTGGTGGTCATGGTGCTTGCGATCAATCTGCTTGGCGACTGGTTGCGCGATGCGCTCAATCCGAAGCTGCGATAGGCCACGGTGACCGCCGTACCCGCTCGCGAGCCGCTCCTCGTCGTCGAGAACCTTTGCGTGGAGTTTCTGACCCGGCACGGCGCGCTGCGGGCGGTGAACGGCATTTCGTTCACGATCGCGCCGGGCGAAGTGCTGGGCGTGGTCGGCGAATCGGGCGCGGGCAAGTCGCTCACGGGCGTAGCGGTGATCGGGCTCATCGATCCGCCGGGCCGCATCAGCGCGGGCACGATCTGCTTCGGCGGCCGCCGCATCGATCAACTGCCTTACGACGAAATGCGCAAGGTGCGCGGACGCGAGATCGGCGCGATCTTCCAGGATCCGCTGACCTCGCTCAACCCGCTGTACACCGTCGGCCGGCAACTCACCGAAACCATCCGTACCCACCTGCCGCTTTCGCCGGCTGAAGCGCGGAGCCGGGCGATCGCTCTGCTCGACGAGGCCGGGATCCCCGGCGCCGCGCAGCGCGTCGATCAGTATCCGCACCAGTTTTCCGGCGGGATGCGCCAGCGCGTGGTGATCGCGTTGGCGCTCGCCGGGAACCCCCGCCTCATCATCGCCGACGAGCCGACGACGGCGCTCGACGTGTCGATCCAGGCGCAGATCATCCAGCTCCTGAAGCGCCTGTGCCGGGAGCACGGCACCGCGGTGATGCTGGTGACGCACGACATGGGCGTGATCGCGGAGACGGCTGACCGCGTGGCCGTGATGTACGCGGGACGCATCGTCGAAATCGGCCCCGTCGCCGCGGTGATTCAACGGCCGGCGCATCCGTACACGGTCGGTCTCATGGGCGCGATTCCGTCGATCACCGACGAGCGCCCGCAGCTCACGCAGATCGATGGCGCGATGCCGCGTCTGGATGCCGTCCCCGTCGGCTGCCCGTTCCATCCGCGCTGTCCGGTTGCATTCGAACGCTGCTCGCAAGAGCTGCCGCAGCTCGAGTCCGTCGGTGCGACGCAGGCCGCGTGCTGGCGCGCGCAAAGCGCGGCGCATTGAAGGCGGACTGCAATGGCTGATGCCCTGGTGACGCTGACCGACGTCGCCCGGACGTTCGACGTCTCGCCGCCGTGGCTCAACCGGATTCTCGAGCGCCGCCCCCGCGTGCTGGTCAAAGCCGTCGACGGCGTGAGCTTCTCGATCGCCGCAGGAGAGACACTCGGCCTGGTCGGCGAATCAGGCTGCGGCAAATCGACCGTGGCGCGGCTGATCGTGGGGCTCCAGGCCCCGACGCGGGGAACCATCACCTTCGACGCCGCCGTGCTCGAGGGTGCGGGCGCGGCCGCCACGGGGACCGCGGCAGGGAGGCGCGCGCGCCGGGGCATGCAGATGATCTTCCAGGATCCCTACGCGAGCCTGAACCCTCGCTGGAGGGTTGCCGACATCGTCGCCGAACCCATCGTCGCGCAGGAACCGGGCAAGTCGAAATCGGAGGTCGATGAGAAGGTCGCGGCGCTGCTCGGCCAGGTCGGTCTCACCCTCGCCGACGGCAGGCGCTATCCGCACCAGTTCTCCGGCGGCCAGCGGCAACGGATTTCGATCGCCCGGGCCCTGTCGACGCAGCCACGCTTTCTCGTCTGCGACGAGCCGACTTCGGCGCTCGATGTCTCGGTGCAGGCGCAGGTCCTCAACCTGATGCGAGATCTGCAGCGCCGACTCGGACTCACGTATCTCTTCATCTCGCACAATCTGGCCGTGGTGCACCACATCGCCGACCGCGTGGGCGTGATGTACCTTGGGCGCATCGTCGAGCTCGCGGCGACGCGCCGCCTTTTCAGCGCGCCGCAGCATCCGTATACGCGAATGCTCCTGGCCGCGGTGCCCGACCTTTCGCGGACCGGCAAGCCGCGCATCGCCGTCGCGGGCGAAGTTCCCAATCCTCTCGACCCGCCGGCGGGATGCGCATTCCATCCGCGATGCCCGTATGCAAACGACCGCTGCCGCACCGAACGTCCCGAGCTCGCGCCCGTTGCGGGAGGCGGCACGGTGGCTTGCCATGCGATTGCCGAGGGGCGGCTCCCGACCGCGGACGTCGTTTCCGGATAACCATGTTCGTCGCCGCACGAGCCGGAGTCGATAGCGCCGATCCGCTATAATTTGCCATTTGACGTCGATGCCGTTCGCGAGCGCGTCAGCCGCGGCGGTCGCGCCGACCCCGTCCAAGCATCCCGATATCCCGAACCCCAATTGCGCCTCACCCAGATCAAGCTCGCCGGGTTCAAATCGTTCGTCGACCCGACGGCGATCGCCACGCCCGGGCAGTTGTGCGGCATCGTCGGTCCCAACGGGTGCGGCAAGTCGAACGTCATCGACGCCGTGCGCTGGGTGCTCGGCGAGTCGAAGGCCTCGGCGCTGCGCGGCGAATCGATGCAGGACGTAATCTTCAACGGCGCCGGCGAGCGCAAGCCGGTGGGACGCGCGTCGGTCGAGCTCTTCTTCGACAACAGCGCCGGCAGGATCGGCGGGCAATGGGGGCAGTATGCCGAGCTGTCGATCAAGCGGGTGCTGACGCGCGACGGCGATTCCACGTACTACATCAACAGCATCCCGGTTCGCCGCCGCGACATCCACGACCTCTTCCTCGGTACCGGCCTCGGCCCCCGGGCCTACGCGATCATCGAGCAGGGGATGATTTCGAGGGTGGTCGAGGCAAAGCCCGAAGAGCTGCGGATCTTCCTTGAAGAAGCCGCAGGCGTCTCGAAGTACAAGGAGCGACGCAGAGAGACCGAGGGGCGCCTCGCCGACACGCGGGAGAACCTGTCGCGCGTCGAGGACATCCGCATCGAGCTTGGCAGCCAGCTCGAAAAGCTCGAGGCGCAGGCGCGGGTTGCCGCCGAGTATCGCGAGCACGAGGCGCGTCTGAAGACCGCGCAGCAGCTGCTGTGGTTCTCCAAGCAGCAGGATGCGGCCAACGCCCGCGACCGGCATACGGCGACGATCGGGACCCTTGCCGTAGCGCTGGAAGGACTGCAGGCGGAAGTGCGCGCGCTGGAGGCGAAGCAGGAGGCACTGCGCGCCGAGCATTACGCGGCCGGCGACGCGCTGCACGAAAAGCAGGGCGGCTACTACGCGGCAAACGCCGAAGTGACCCGCCTCGAGCAACAGCTCACGTTCGCACGCGAGAGCGAGACCCGGATTGAGCAACAGGCGGCGCAGTTGACGCAACAGATCGGCGCGCTCGGCGAGCAGGAAGCGGGACTGGACGCCGAGCGCACCGTTGCCGAAAACGCGCTCGCAGAGGCACTGACCGCACGCGAAGGGGCAGCCACGGAGGAACAGGCGGCCATCGCGGCGTTGCCTCCGCTCGACGTCGCCGTGCGCGAGGCGGCGGCGAAGAGCGCCGAGCTTACCGACCGGATCGCCCGCTTCGAGCAGGCGATCGGGGTGATCGAGACCCGGCGGGAGAATCTCGCCGCTGCTCTCGTCCAGCTGGCGCAGCGAAAGGAGCGGCTCGAAGACGAAGTGCGGAGTCTCGGAGCGCCGGTCACCGCGCAACTTGCCGACGTCGGGGACCAGCTCCGCCAGGAAAGCGTCGAGCTCGCCACGAAGGAAACCGGGCTCAATGCGTTGCGCGATTCGGTCCAGGGTCTGCAGGAGCGCCAGCGAACGGCCAGTGACGCCGCCCAGGAGACCGGCCGTCGCCACGCCGATCTCGACGCGCGCACGCAGGCGCTCGCAGCGCTCCAGGCCAAGATCGGTCAGGGTAAAGACAGCGGGGAGTGGCTGGAGCGTCGCGGCCTGACCCGAGCGCTCCGCCTGTGGCAGGGACTCGACATCGAGCCGCCGTGGGAGGACGCGCTGGAAGCGGTGCTGCGGGAGCGGCTGGATGCGATCGAGCTCGAGCGACTGGACACCGTCGTCGATTGGGTCGATGAAGGACGCGAGGCGCCGGACCTGCCCGGGCGCATTGCCGTCTACGCGCCGGACGCCGGTTCGCCGACGCCGGCTGCGGATGGACCCGGCGATGCCCTGCTCGCCAAGCTGCGCTCGACCCAGCCCGGAACGGCGAGGCTGCTCGCCGACTGGCTGCGCGGCGTGCGCTGTCGTGTCGACGTCGCCGAAGCGATGCGCACACGGGGTGACCTTGGCGTCGGCGAAGCGTTCGTCACCCCCCGCGGCCATTTGATCGGCGCGCAGTCGATTTCCTTTTTCGCGCCGGACAGCGAGCTCCACGGCGTGCTCGCGCGGCAGCGCGAGCTCGCCTCGCTCGGGCGCGCTCTCGCCGACGCTACCGAAGCGGCGAGATCCGCACGCGACGCGCAGATGGCGGTCGAAGCGCTCCTCGACGAGTCGCAGAAGCGCTATCACGCCGAAAGCATGGCGTTCGCATCCCAGCAGCGGCGCTGTCACGAGCTCGAGCTCGAGCTGCTCCAGCTCAGGCAGGCGGCCGAGGCCGCCGCCCAGCGCAGCGCGCAGATCGACAGGGAGGTGGCCGAGATCACCGCCGAGGAAGCCGCGGGCAAAGAGCAGGGGCGTGCCCTGGCACGGGAGATTGCCGACGCGCAGTCGGGGCTGCATGACGAGCGCAGCCGGCGCGACGCCGCGCGGCAGGCGATGAACGAAGCCGAAGCTGCGCAGGCGCGCGGCCGCGAGCGCGTTCGCCTGGCCGAGCGGGCGGCGCAGGAAGCCGCATTCGCAGAGCGGAGCTGCCGCGAGCGGCTCACCGAGCTCGATCGCCGCCGCGAGTCGCTGGCGGCGCAGGTCGACCAACAGCGAGCGCTGCTCGGCGAGCTTACTTCGGAGCGTGCCGCGATCGATTGGACGCCGGTCGACCAGGCGTTGCAGCGACAGCTTGGCGCGCGCGGCGAGGCCGAGCACGCGCTTGCGGCGGCGCGCGACCGGCTCGAAGGCTTGGGAGCGGAGCTCCGCGCGGCCGAGGAGGCGCGGCTCGCCGCCGAGCAGAAGCTCGAACCGGTCCGCGCAAGAATCGAGGACATGCGGTTGAAAGAGCAGGCGGCGGCGCTGCAATCGCAGCAGTTCGCCGAGCAGCTCGCCGAAGCGGGCGCCGATCTGGCCGCCTTGCCGGATAAATTGAAGGCATTTGGCAGCAGAGCGGCGCTGCCCGGCGAGATCGAGCGACTGCAGCAGGCGATCATGGAGCTTGGCGCGGTGAATCTCGCAGCGCTCGACGAGCTTTCGATCGCGACCGAGCGCAAGCAATACCTGGATGCGCAGGCCGCCGACCTTACCGAAGCGATGGCCACGCTGGAGAATGCGATCCGTCAGATCGATCGCGAGTCGCGGGGGCTCCTGCAGCAGACCTTTGATAGCGTGAATGCGAACTTCGCACGGCTTTTTCCGACGCTGTTCGGCGGGGGCCAGGCCCGGCTCATCCTGACCGGCGAGGAAATCCTCGACTCCGGCGTCCAAGTCGTCGCGCAGCCGCCGGGCAAGCGCAACACCTCGATTCACCTGCTCTCCGGCGGCGAAAAGGCGCTGACCGCGATTTCGCTGGTGTTCGCGCTGTTCCAGCTGAATCCGGCGCCGTTCTGCCTGCTGGACGAAGTCGACGCGCCGCTCGACGACCCCAACACCGACCGCTTTTGCCGGATGGTGAAGTCGATGTCGGAAGAGACGCAATTCGTGTTCATCTCGCACAACAAGATCACGATGGAGATGGCGAGCCAACTGGTCGGCATCACGATGTCCGAGCCCGGGGTGTCAAGGGTCGTCGCCGTCGACATCGCCGAAGCGCTGGAGCTCGCGGAGACCGGAGCCGCGGCGGCTTGACGCGTGCCATCCGAGTGATCGCGTCGGACGGCGTCCGACGTTGATTGCTGCGCGCCCGGCGGTCGACCCCATCGTCGAGGCTATTGATCCATCGCGCGCTATAATCCAGACGCGCGCGCCGGGTCGCGGGCGAGCTCCGCCGGCATGATGCGCGACCGCAATCCGAGCTTCTACCGTAAGTACGTCAATCGCGGATGACTTCCCTGCAACTCGGCCTCATCGTCGCCGGCGTCGCGCTGGTGGTCGGCGTCATCGTCTACAACTGGCTGCAGGAGCGCCGCATCCGCCGCCGGATCGACTCGACGTTCAGCAACGCTCGCCCCACGGACGGTCCGGCAGACGACGCGTCGATGCGCAGGTCGGAGCGCGTGGAACCCACCTTCTCCGCGAGCGGCGGCGACGACGCAGCGACGTTCCGGGCGCCGGAAAATCCACCGGGCCCCAGCGCGGCCGTAGACGAGGCGTCCGCCGCCGCATGGGAGCCACCCGTCGAACCACAGGCTCGGATCGTCTCCGATTTTTCAGCAAATCAGTCCGATCCGCCATCGTCGGCGGCGCAGGAAACAGCGCGCGACCTGGACTCCGCGCTTGGCATGGCCAGAGCGACGACGGGCCTGCGTCACGCCCCGCAACCGGATCCCGACATCGAGTGCATGGTGACGCTGCAACCGGTGCGCGCGGTGACGGCGGGCGCGCTTGCCGCGGGGTTGCATGCGCGACTCGGCAAGCCGTTGCGTTGGTTTGGTCGGCGCGACGAGGCCACACCCTGGAAGCTGCTCAGGTCGGACACGACGGGTGAATTCACCCAGATCGCGGCTTGCCTGCTGCTCGCCGATCGCTCCGGGGCGGCTACGCAGCCGCTGCTCGAGCGGTTCGCGCGGCTTGCCGGCGACGTCGCGTCATCGTTGCCGGCTGGCTACGTGCCGCCGGACCCGGCGCGCGAAGCAGCACGCGCCGAAGCGCTCGATCGGATCTGTGCCGATCTCGACGTGCAGATCGGACTCACGGTGCTGAAGGCGGGACCGGCAACGATTGCCGGCACCCGGCTCCGGGGCGTAGCCGAGGCCGCCGGCTTCCGACTCGCGGAGGGCGGCCGTTTCGACTGGATACAGGACGAGACCGGGGCCGTGCTCTTTTCTCTGACCAATTATCGCTCCGAACCCTTTACCGCCGATGCGCTGCGCGTGGCGTCGACGCCGGGTGCGGTATTCTTGCTCGACGTGCCGCGCGTGGCCGACCCCGTGCGCGTGTTCGACCAGATGAAGCTCGCGGCGCGCCGGATGGCGCAAACGCTCGATGCGACAGTCGTCGACGACAACCGCCGTCCGCTCGACGATGCCGCGTTCGCCGCGATTCGCGAGCAAGTGCATGCCACGGCCACCGCGTTGCGCGAGGTCCACATCGATCCCGGCGGCCCGCGCGCGCTGGCGCTGTTCGGCGGCTGACAGGTTGGTCACGATAGGTGCAGGCGTGGGGACCCACCCATGAACGCCGCGCGTCCCGCCAAGTCGACCGCAGACGCGCCGTCGACAATCGTTGCGAGGGCAGCGGCACTGCGGCGCGAGATCGCCGAGCACGACCACCGGTACTACGTTCTCGACGCGCCCACGATCAGCGACGCCGAATACGACCGCCTGTTTCGCGAATTGCAGGCGCTGGAAGCGCAGTACCCGGCGCTCGTCACGCCCGAATCCCCGACGCAGCGGGTGGGCGGGGCACCGGCGGAAGCGTTCGAGCCGGTCAGGCATCGGGTGCCGATGCTGTCGATCCGGACGGAAACCGACACGAGCGTCGGGGCCGGCGCCAAGTTCGACGCGCGGATCCGACGCGAGTTGGGATTGGGACCCGAGGAACCGCCGATCGACTACATGGCGGAGCTCAAGTTCGACGGCCTCGCCATCAGCCTGCGCTACGAAAACGGCACGCTCGTTCAGGCGGCGACGCGGGGCGACGGCGAAGTCGGCGAGGATGTCACGCGCAACATCCGCACGATCCGCGCGATTCCACAGCGGTTGGGCGGCGGCCATCCTCCCGCCGTGCTCGAAATACGCGGCGAGGTCTACATGACGCGGCGCGAATTCGAGGCGTTGAACGAGCGGATGCGCGCGGCTGGCCAGAAGCTCTTCATCAATCCGCGCAACACGGCGGCCGGCGCGGTGCGCCAGCTCGACCCTGCCGCGACGGCGCGGCGCCCGCTGCATTTTTTTGCCTATGGCATCGGCGAAACGAAGGGCTTCGACGGCGTGGCCAACCAAAGCGCGCTGCTCGACGCGATCGAAAGGCTCGGGGTGCCGGTCAATCACGATCGGCGTCGGGCACGGGGACCGGCGGCGCTTGCCGAATTCTACGAGCACGTGGCGACGCGGCGGGCGGAGCTTCCGTTCGAAATCGATGGTGTCGTGTACAAGGTCGACCGCCTCGACCTGCAGCAGAAGCTGGGCTTCGTCAGTCGCGAGCCGCGCTGGGCGGTCGCGCACAAGTTCCCGGCCGAGGAAATGGCGACCGAGGTCGTGGGCATCGACGTCCAGGTCGGACGCACCGGCGCGATCACCCCGGTCGCACGATTGAAGCCGGTGTTCGTCGGCGGCGTGACGGTGACGAACGCGACGCTGCACAACGAGGACGAGGTTCGGCGCAAGGATGTCCGCATCGGCGACACGGTGATCGTGCGCCGCGCGGGCGACGTGATTCCGGAGGTCGTCAGGGTCGTCGCGGAAAAGCGGCCGCGCGGCGCCGAGGCGTTCGTGATGCCCGGCAAGTGCCCCGAATGCGGCTCGGCGGTCGTCCGGCTCCCCGACGAGGCCGTTGCGCGCTGCACCGGTGGGCTCGTCTGCCCCGCCCAGCGCAAGCAGGCGCTCCTGCACTTCGCGTCCCGCCGAGCGATGGACATCGAGGGTCTCGGCGACAAGCTCGTGGATCAGCTGGTCGACGGCGGCCTCGTCCATACGCCGAGCGACCTCTATGCACTCCCTGCGGAAACGCTCGCCGGACTCGAGCGGATGGCGGAGAAATCGGCCGCCAACGTCGTCAGCGCGATCGCCAGGAGCAAGCATACGACGCTCGCCCGGTTCATATTTTCGCTTGGAATCCGGCACGTGGGCGAAGCGACGGCGAAGGACCTCGCGCGCCACTTTGGCGGCCTGGACGCGCTGATGCGGGCTGATGAAGCGGAACTGCAGGAGGCAACCGATGTCGGCCCCGTGCTGGCCGAAAGCATCGCTCGTTTTTTCGGCGAGCGGCACAATCGCGACGTGATCGCCGCGCTGCGCAAGGCCGGCATTCATTGGACCGAGTCCGCGCCGCAGCGGGCCGCACGCGGCAAGCTTACCGGGCTCACGCTGGTGCTCACCGGAACGCTGCCGACATTGACCCGCGAGGACGCGAAGGCGGCCATCGAGGCCGCAGGCGGCAAGGTCGCCGGCAGCGTGTCGCACCGAACGGACTACGTGGTCGCCGGCGCGGAGGCCGGCAGCAAGCTCGCGAAGGCGAAAGAGCTCGACATTCCCGTGCTCGACGAACGCGGGTTGCAACGGCTGCTCGCTCGCGGCCCCGTCACCCATTCATCCACACGCCAGGAAGAGCCATGACGATGCGCAAGATCACGAAAGCGGTATTTCCGGTGGCGGGACTCGGGACGCGCTTCCTCCCCGTGACCAAGGCGAGCCCGAAGGAAATGCTGCCGGTCGTCGACAAGCCGCTGATCCAGTATGCGGTCGAGGAAGCGGCCGCCGCCGGCATCACCGACATGATCTTCATCACCGGCCGCAACAAGCGCGCGATCGAGGACCATTTCGACAAGGCCTACGAGCTCGAGACCGAGCTCGAGCTTCGCAACAAGACCGAGCTCCTGAAGTTCGTGCAGGCGGCGACGCCGCCGGGCATCAACTGCATCTACATTCGCCAGACCGAGGCGCTGGGTCTCGGCCACGCGGTGCTGTGCGCGGCCCCGGTCGTCGGCGACGAGCCGTTCGCGGTGCTGTTGGCGGACGACCTAATCGACGCAGACGTGCCGGTGATGAAGCAGATGACCGCTGTCGCGGCCCACGACGGGTGTTCGGTGATCGGCGTCATGACGGTGGAGGCCGGCGAAATCGGCAGCTACGGCATCGTCGAGACGGGGGATATGGTGGATCGTGCCGCTCCGATCACCCGCATCGTCGAGAAGCCGAAGCCCGGAACGACTCCGTCCACGCTCGCAGTCGTCGGCCGCTACGTGTTGACGCCGCGACTCTTCGATCGACTCCGCGCGATGGCGCCCGGCGCCGGCGGAGAAATCCAGCTGACCGACGGCATCTCGGCGCTGCTTGCCGAAGAACGGGTGCTCGCCTATGCGTTCGAAGGCCGCCGCTACGATTGCGGGAGCAAGCTCGGCTACATGGAAGCGGGAGTCGATTTCGGGTTGAAGCATCCGGAGACGGCCGACGATTTTGCGGCCTTTCTGCGCCAGCGCGCCGATCGCCTTTTGCGATGACGCTGAACGAGCTTCGTTACGTCGTCGCCGTCGCCAACGAGCGGAACTTCGGGCGCGCCGCGCAGAAGTGCTTCGTCAGCCAGCCCGCGCTTTCGGTCGCGATCCAGAAGCTCGAAGAGGAGCTGGGAGCGCGTCTGTTCGAGCGCGGGAAGGCCGAGGTTGCGGTGACCGCCGTCGGCGAACGCGTCGTCGAGCAGGCGCAGAAGGTGCTCGAAGAAGCCGCCCGAGTCCGCGAGATGGCACAGACGGGCCGCAACCAGCTCGCCGGGCCGCTCAAGCTGGGCGCGATCTACACCGTTGCGCCCTACCTCCTTCCGGACCTGATCCCGGCGCTGCACGAGCTGGCGCCGCAAATGCCGCTCGACATCGAGGAGAACCTGACCGAGAATCTCGAGGCGGCGCTCAAATCCGGACGGATCGATGCCGCGATCGTTGCACTGCCTTTCGCGCCGCCCGGCGTCGTTACCGATTTCTTGTACGAGGAGCCGTTCGAGATCGTCGTACCGCGCGGCCACCACTGGGTCAAGCGGAAGTCGGTGCACCCGGACGAGCTCTCGACCGAGCATACGATCCTGCTCAACGTCGGTCATTGTTTCCGCGACCAGGTGCTCGATGCCTGCCCCGAGCTCAACCGAGCCGAGGCGCACGTGAGCCGCACCAACTCCCTCGAGACGGTGCGCAACATGGTGGCGTCGGGACTCGGCGTGTCGGTATTGCCGCGCGATGCGATGACGCCCAAATACCACAGCAAGCTGGTCGTGCCGATCCCCTTTTCGCGGCCGGCGCCGTCACGCCACATCGCGCTCGCGTGGCGGAAAAGCTTTCCGCGTCCGCAGGCGATCCGCGCGATCCGCGACGCAGTGGCGCTCTGTCGGGCAAAGAAGGAGCGACGGGAGGCGGGGCGGAGGGGGAGCGCGCGGGCGGCGAGGCGGGGTGGCTAGCGGAGGGGATGCGAGCAATCACGCGTCGACATCAGGGCGCCGGCGATTTGGCGAACTCGCGCGTCGCGCTGGCGCGGAAACCAGCGGCAGAGTTCGGCGAAGGCGCGCCCGGGCGAGCTGCAGGCCGCGGCTCCCTCCAAATCTCGGGAGCAACTCATGACGGCAGATCTCAAAGGCAAGGCGGTTCTCGTCACCGGCGCATCGACCGGAATCGGCGCGGCGGCCGCGCGGGCGTTCGCGCGCCTCGGGAGTCGCGTGGTCATCCATTACAACGCGAGCCGCGACGCCGCGGAGGCCGTGGCGGCCGACTGCAACGCGCTGGGCGGCGAAACAGCGCTCGTCGGGGGCGACGTCACCGAAAGCGGGGCCGCAAAGCGCATCGTCGCCGAGTCGCTCGCGCGGTTCGGTCGCATCGACGTCCTCATCAACAACGCCGGCGGCCTCGTCGGCCGGACCCGGATCGAGGACTACACCGAAACGTACATTCACGAGGTCCTCGCGCTCAACGTCATGCACGTCGCGATGTTCATGCACGAGGTCATTCCCCTCATGCGCGGCCAGAAGAAAGGCAACGTCATCAACGTCACGTCGATCGCCGCGCGTCACGGCGGGGGGGCGGGCGCCATCATCTACGCAGGTGCAAAAGGCTTCATTTCATCCGCGACGCGAGGGTGGGCCAAGGAAGTCGTCGGCGACGGCATCCGCGTCAATGCCATCTCGCCGGGGGTCATCACCACGCCCTTCCACGAGCGCTACTCGACGGCCGAGCAGTTGAAGGCGATGCAGGCGATGATCCCGATGAACCGCCTCGGCACTCCCGACGAATGCGCGGGAACCTTCGTCTATCTCGCGTCGGACGCCCTGAGCGGCTACGTCACGGGCCAGGTCATCGAAGTCAACGGCGGCCAGTACATGCCCTAGAAACTCTTGCAAAATTGGCTGCGCGTCCCGAGCTCTGTCGTGCGAAGTTGGCAACCGAGGCTCGCGGGCCGTTCACCGGGATTCTGCGAGAGGTTCCGGCGAGGTGAATCTCTCCCACGCGGCCTCGGGAGGGACAATCACGCGAGCAGCGATGGAAGCTCGGCGAGGGTCGCGATGATCCGGTCGGGAGGAGGTCCGTGCCGCTCGACGGGCGCTCCGGTCCGGTTGATCCAGAACGTCGTGAAGCCGCAGGCCTTGGCCCCGGTCGCGTCCCAGCCGTTCGACGACACGAAGCCGATGCGCGGAGCGACCAACTGCAACCGCTCCGTCGCCAGCCGATAGACGCGTGGACTCGGCTTGTAGACGCCCGCCGCATCGACGGACAGCACGCCGGCGAGATCCCGGTCGAGACCACTCGCGCGGAGCAGCGGCTGCAGCATCGCCAGCGTGCCGTTGGACAGGATCCACCGCGGCCGCGGCGCCAATGCGGCAAGAGCCGAAGGAACGTCGGCGAAAGGTTCGAGCGTGAGATAGGAATCGCGCAGCCGGTGCCGGTCGGAAGCCGAAAGCGAAAGGTCGAGTGCGGCGAGCGCGTAATCGAGCGCATGCGCGGTGATGGCAGCGAAATCCTCGCGCGGCTGCACCTCCATGAGGCTTTGCAACCAGGTGTACTCGAGTTGCTTGGTTCGCCACAGCTGCGACAGCACGGCACCGTGACCCGGAATGAGGCGTTCGGCCGTCTGCACCAGCGAATGCACGTCGAACAGCGTGCCGTAGGCATCGAACACCAGCGCGTCGATCGCGAGAAGCGGAAGGGATTCGGACATCGCAAAGCTCCAGTGACGCTGCGCTGCAACCACGCGGCAAAGGTGCGGGGAACGGGTAGGCGCGCGGAAAAAAAAAGAGGGGTTACACTTGCGCGTAACCCCTTGGTTCATTTGGTGGGCGGTACAGGGTACGATCCTGTGACCCCTGCCGTGTGAAGGCAGTGCTCTACCGCTGAGCTAACCGCCCCGCGAACCCAGACAGGAGCCGTGATTTAAACACGCGGCCGAGACCAGGGTCAAACCGGCGCCGCTCCTTTGTAGTAGCATGTCCTGGACATAAAATGCACGCCAGGAGTGCAGCCGACGCCCCCAATTGGGGACGGCCGAAACGCGAGGGCCGGAGCGAAATCCGTAACTCTCTAGGGCAATGGCACTTTCCCGATTGGCCCGGGAATTGCCTCCCGTCGGGCACCGGTTGCCGTCCGCTCCGGAAATCTTCCATGTCCCGTCTCCCCTACGACGAAATGCGGACCTGCGACGGGGCAATCCGCCTCCATTACCAGGCTTTCGCCGGCTGGCTGGACCGGACCTCGCCCGCCCGAATCGCGCAGAAACGGGAAGAAGCCGATCACGCATTCCACCGTGTCGGAATCACGTTTGCAGTCTATGGTGAAGAATCCGGAACGGAGCGCCTGATTCCGTTCGACATCGTGCCGCGGATCATTCCCGCGGACGAATGGAGGATCCTCGAGCGCGGATTGCGACAACGCGTGCAGGCCTTGAACGCATTCTTGCGCGACGTCTATCACGAGCAGGCGATTCTGGCCGCCGGCATCGTGCCGCGCGACCGCGTGCTAGGCAACGCTCAGTACCGCACCGAGATGCAGGGGATGGACGTGCCGGGCGGGATCTACGCGCACGTCGCAGGCGTCGATATCGTCCGTGCCGGCGAAGGCGAGTACTACGTGCTCGAGGACAATCTGCGCGTGCCGTCCGGCGTGTCCTACATGCTCGAGAACCGCAAGATGATGATGCGGCTCTTTCCAGAGCTCTTCGCTACGCAGGCGATCCGTCCGGTGCAGCATTATCCGGACCTGCTGCTCGAGAACCTGCATGCGCTGGCGCCAGCCGGCGAAGAGGCGCCGACGGTCGCGGTGCTTACGCCCGGCGCGTACAACTCCGCGTATTTCGAGCACGCGTTCCTCGCCCAGGAGATGGGCGTCGAGCTGGTCGAGGGACAGGACCTTTTCGTCCAAAGCGATACCGTCTACATGCGGACCACCAAGGGGCCGCAGCGGGTTCACGTGATCTATCGCCGCGTCGACGACGACTTCCTCGACCCGCGCGCCTTCCGCCCCGACTCGCTGCTCGGCGTCCCGGGCCTCTTCGCCGCCTATCGGGCGGGTCGCGTCACCCTCGCCAACGCGATCGGCACCGGAATCGCCGACGACAAGTCGATCTATCCCTACGTGCCGGACATGATTCGCTTCTACTTGTCCGAAGAGCCGGTGCTCGCCAACGTTCCGACGTGGCGGCTGCACCGGCCGGAGGACTGCGACTACGCGCTCGCGCATCTCGCCGAGCTGGTGGTCAAGGAGGTCCACGGCGCCGGTGGCTACGGCATGCTGGTCGGGCCGGCGTCGACCGCCGCCGAGCGCGAGGAGTTCCGCGCCCGCATTGTCGCCACGCCCGACAAATACATTGCGCAGCCTACGCTCGCGCTGTCGACCTGCCCGACGTTCGTCGAGTCGGGGCTCGCCCCGCGTCACGTCGACTTCCGTCCCTACGTGCTGTCGGGGAAGCACGTGAACCTGGTTCCCGGCGGCCTCACGCGCGTCGCGCTGCGCGAAGGGTCGCTGGTCGTGAACTCGTCCCAAGGCGGGGGCACGAAGGATACCTGGGTCGTCGCGGGATAGGGCGGATCGCTCATGCTCTGCCGTACCGCCAACGAGCTCTTCTGGATGGCGCGCCACATCGAGCGCGCCGAAAACACCGCGCGGATGCTCGACGTCACCTACCGCATGTCGCTCCTTCCTTACGAGGGCGTCGAGCCCGGGCTCGCTTGGGCCGAGCCGTGGGCCGTGCCGCTGGTCACCTCCGGCCTTGCGACGCTCTACTACCAGCGCTTCCCCCAGCTTTCCGCCGAAAACGTCCTGCGGCTCATGATCCTCGACCGCGACAACCCGTCGTCGATCTACTGCTGCCTGCGCGCGGCGCGCGAATCGGCGCGGTCGGTCCGCGGCGCGATCACCTCGGAGATGTACGAAGACCTCAATTCGGCCTGGCTCGAGATGCGCTGGTTCGACTATGCGGCGGTCGAGGCGAGGGGCGTCTCGGAGTTCCTGGACTGGGTCAAGATGCGCTCGCACCTCTTCCGTGGCGTGACGTTCGGCACGATGCTGCGCGACGAGGCCTACCATTTCATCCGCCTCGGGACCCACCTCGAGCGCGCCGACAACACCGCGCGGATCCTCGACGTCAAGTACCACACGCTGCTGCCGAGCGCGGCCGACGTGGGGGGCGCGGTCGACTACTACCAGTGGGGCGCGCTGCTGCGCTCGGTGTCGGGGTTCGAATCCTATCGCAAGATCTACAGCGACGTCATTACGCCGCGCCGGGTCGCGGAGCTCCTGATCCTGCGCGAGGACATGCCGCGCTCGCTCCACGCCAGCATGAACTTCATCTTCGAATCATTGGAAAGACTGTGCGACGAAGGGAGCAGCGAGATCAAGCGCGCCGCGGGCGAGCTGCACGCGAAGCTTCACTACGGCAGGACCGAAGACATCATCCGATTCGGCCTGCACGAGTATCTGATGGATTTCCTAGAGCGCGTTTCGGCGCTCGGTGACGACATCAGCCGGCATTTTCTCGTTCCCGCGTATTGAGCTCGCCGCGGGGCGTTCGGTCGGGACAGGGTAGAATCATTTTTTTTCGCCGGCCGACCGCACGATGACCTATTGCGTCGCGATGTCCCTCGATGCCGGGATGATCTTCGCCTCGGATTCCCGCACCAACGCCGGCGTCGATCAGGTGTCGCGCTTCTCGAAGATGCGGACGTTCGTCGCGGCCCGGCGAGCGCGTGATCGTGATGCTGTCCTCGGGCAACCTGTCGTTCACCCAGAACGCGATCAACATTCTCGAGCAGCGCGCGCGCGCGCCGGAAGTGCCGATGACGCTGTGGAACGCGACGTCGATGTTCGAGGTGGCGCGGCTCCTTGGCGACGCGCTGCGCGACATCAAGTCCCGCGACGGGCCGTACCTGGCGCAGAACAACATCGACACGGGTGCCAATTTCCTCGTCGGCGGCCAGATCCGCGGCGAGGCGCCGCGCCTGTTCAACGTCTACAGCGAAGGCAACTTCATCGAGGCGACCGACGAAACCTGCTATTTCCAGATCGGCGAGACGAAATACGGCAAGCCGATCATCGACCGCGTCATCAAGCGCGGGACCTCGCTGATCGACGCGACCAAGTGCACGATGGTCTCGTTCGACTCGACGATGCGCTCGAACATCTCGGTCGGCCTTCCGATCGACCTGCTGGTCTACGAAACCGATGCGCTCGACGTGAAGATGCAGCGCCGGATCGAAGAGACCGATCCGTACTTCCTGATGGTCCACAACCAGTGGGGAGAGGGGCTGCGCCGCGTATTCGCGCAGCTTGCCGATCCCGACTGGACGTGAACCGCTAAGCGACGCATTCGTGGCCATTCGCGTCGCGCTGCAGCACCGACCACGTATCGCTTCGACCGGCGTGGTCACTCTGTCGCCGCACGAGATCCGGCTTCGGCCCGCGCCGCATTGCCGCACGCCGATCCTGGGCTATTCGCTGAACGTCGCGCCGGACAAGTATTTCCTCAACTGGCAGCAGGATCCCTACGGCAACTGGGTCGCGCGGCTGGTGTTCACCGAGCCGGCCGAAGAGCTCGATATCGTCGTCGACCTGACCGCCGACATGACGGTGGTCAACCCGTTCGACTTCTTCGTCGAGCCCTATGCCGAGCACTTTCCATTCGACTACGCGCCGGCGCTCGCGAAGGAGCTGATCCCGTTCCTCGAGAAGTCGCCGGTCGGGACCGCGGCTCGCGGCGTGGGTCGAGCGCTTCCGCGCCTACGGTGAAGCCGGACGAGAAGACCGTCGACATGCTGGTGCGGTTGAATCAGGCGCTGCAGCACGAGATCAAGTACCTGGTGCGGATGGAGCCCGGCGTGCAGACGCCCGAGGAGACGCTGGCGCTCGGCATGCGGCTCGTGCCGCGACACGGGTTGGCTGATGGTGCAGATCCTCCGCCATCTCGGCCTCGCCGCGCGCTTCGCCTCCGGTTACCTGATCCAGCTCGTCGCCGACGTCAAGCCGCTCGACGGGCCGGCGGGCACCGATCACGATTTCACCGACCTCCACGCTTGGGCCGAGGTGTACCTGCCCGGCGCGGGCTGGATCGGGCTCGACCCGACGTCGGGGCTCCTCGCGGGCGAGGGCCACCTTCCGCTCGCGTGCACCGCCGATCCAGGCAATGCCGCACCGGTGATCGGCTTCACCGATCCCTGCACCGTCGAGTTCTCCTTCGCGATGAGCGTGACCCGCGTGCACGAGGATCCGCGCGTGACCAAGCCGTACGGCGACGCGCAGTGGCGTGCGATCCAGCGATCTCGGCCGTCGCGTCGACGCCGAGCTCGCCCGGCACGACGTTCGGCTGACGCAGGGCGGCGAGCCGACGTTCGTGTCGAGCGACGACATGGACGGCGCCGAGTGGAACTACACGGCGCTGTCGCCGAAAAAGCGCGAGCTCGCCGAGACGCTGCTGCATCGCCTTGCCAGCCGCTTCGCGCGCGGGGGCTTCCCGCATACGGGCCAGGGAAAGTGGTACCCCGGCGAGCCGCTGCCGCGGTGGGCGATCGGGATCTGGTGGCGCACCGACGGCAAGCCGCTGTGGAACGACCCGGCGCTGCTCGCCGACACGCGCACGCCCGGGAATGCGGACGTTGCCGCGGCGCATCGGCTCGCGACGACGCTCGCCGCGGAGCTCTCCCTCGATCCGTCGTTCGTCATCACCGCCCACGAGGACGTGCCGCGGCTGCTCGCCGCGGAAACGGCGCTGCCGCTCAACGCCGATCCGTTGCAGGCGGACCTGACGCAAGCCGACGAGCGCGCCCGTCTGGCGCGGTTGCTGCAGCAGGGACTCGATCGTCCCGCCGGCTTCGTGCTGCCGTTGCGGGCGGTCGCGAACAACGACGAGCCGGTCGCTCGCTGGGAGAGCAGCCCGTGGCCGCTGAAGCGCGAGCGCCTCTATGCGCTTCCCGGCGATTCGCCGCTTGGGCTGCGGCTGCCGCTGGAATCGCTGCCCGACGTGCCGGCCGAGGACGTCGATCCCGATGTACCGGTCGATCCCTTCGCGCCGCGCGGCGACTTGCCTCACGCTGCGGTGCTCACCGCAACCAAAGCGGAGTTCAAGCGCAGCGACGCGGTGGTCGCGCCCAAGGACGTGATCAAGACCGCGTTGTGCGTCCAGATGCGCGACGGCCATCTTTACGTGTTCATGCCGCCGCTGCCGCGCCTCGAGGACTACGTGGCGCTGCTTTCGAGGGTCGAAACGGCGGCCCTCGCCGTCGCGACGCCGGTCGCAATCGAGGGTTACACGCCGCCGCGCGATCCGCGCGTCAAGGTCCTGAACATCACGCCGGATCCCGGCGTCATCGAGGTCAATATCCATCCCGCGTCGGCATGGGACGAATTGATCGCGACGACCGAGACGCTCTACGAGGAAGCGCGCGCACTCCCGCCTCGGCACCGAGAAGTTCATGCTCGACGGCCGCCACACGGGCACCGGCGGCGGCAACCACGTCACGCTGGGCGGCGCCACCCCCGCGGACAGCCCGCTCCTGCGGCGGCCCGACCTCCTGCAGAGTCTCGTCACCTACTGGCAGAACCATCCGGCGCTGTCGTATCTGTTCTCGGGAACCTTCATCGGGCCGACGAGCCAGGCGCCGCGCGTCGACGAAGCGCGCGACGACCGTCTCTACGAGCTCGAAATCGCGTTCCAACAGATGAGCCGCAAGCACAAGGCTGGCGCGGAATCGCCGGCGCCATGGCTCGTCGACCGGCTGCTGCGGCATCTGCTGACCGATTTGACGGGCAACACGCATCGCGCCGAGTTCTCGATCGACAAGCTCTATTCGCCGGACAGCGCAACGGGCCGGCTCGGGCTGCTCGAGTTCCGTGCCTTCGAGATGCCGCCCCATGCGAGGATGAGCGCCGTGCAGATGCTGCTGCTGCGGGCGCTGGTCGCGCGTTTCTGGCAGCAGCCCTATCCGGGGCGGCTGGTCCGCTGGGGAACGGCGTTGCACGACCGCTGGTTGCTGCCGCATTTCGTCGCCGCCGACATGAACGACGTCATCTCCGATCTCGCCGCATTCGGTTACCCGTTCGCGCAGGAATGGTTCGCGCCGTTCATCGAGTTCCGCTTCCCTCGTTTCGGCACCGTCGACTACGACGGCATCACGATCGAGCTGCGGCAGGCGATCGAGCCATGGCACGTGCTGGGCGAGGAGGTGAGCGGCACCGGCACGGCGCGCTATGTCGACTCGTCCGTCGAGCGGTTGCAGGTCAAGGTGACGGGGATGACCGGCGAGCGGCACCGCGTCGGCTGCAACGGCCGCGGGCTCCCTCTCGCGCCGACCGGCGTCCCCGGCGAATACGTGGCCGGCGTGCGTTTTCGGGCGTGGAGCCCGCCGTCGGCGCTGCATCCGACGATCGGCGTCCAGGCCCCGCTGGTATTCGATCTCGTCGACACGTGGGCCGCGCGCTCGTTGGGCGGTTGCACTTACCATGTCGCGCATCCCGGCGGACGCAACTACGACACGTTTCCCGTCAATGCCAACGAGGCCGAAGCGCGCCGCCATGCGCGCTTCTGGGCGCACGGTCACACGCCGGGCGGAATGAAGTTGAGCGACGAGCCGCCGAATCCGGCGACGCCGACGACGCTCGATCTCCGGTGGCAACCGGCGGTCCGATGACGGTACGCACCCGTTTCGCGCCCAGCCCCACGGGCTTCATCCACCTCGGCAACATCCGCTCGGCGCTGTTTCCGTGGGCGTTCGCACGCAAGCATCACGGCGTCTTCATCCTGCGCATCGAAGACACCGATGTCGAGCGCTCCACCCCGCAGGCGGTTCAGGCGATCATCGACGCGATGGGCTGGCTCGGCCTCGACTACGACGAAGGCCCGTACTACCAGATGGAGCGCATGGAGCGCTACCGCGAGGTCCTCTCCGACATGCTCGCGCGCGGTCTCGCCTACCACTGCTATATGTCGGCGAAGGAGCTCGACGACCTGCGCGCGGCGCAGATGGCGCGCGGCGAGAAGCCCCGCTACGACGGCCGCTGGCGCCCGGAGAACGCGGCCGGGCGCGCGCCGCCGCGGGGTGTCGCGCCCGTGATCCGGTTCCTCAATCCGCTTGGCGGAACGGTGGCATGGGACGACGCGGTCAAGGGACGGATCGAAATCGCGAACGCCGAGCTCGACGACCTCGTGCTCGCGCGGCCCGACGGCACGCCGACCTACAACTTCTGCGTCGTGGTCGACGACCTCGACATGCGCGTCACGCACGTCATCCGTGGCGACGACCACGTCAACAACACGCCGCGCCAGATCAACATCCTCCGCGCGCTGGGGGGCGCCACGCCCGTCTATGCGCACCTGCCGACGGTGCTCACACCCGAAGGCGAGAAGCTTTCGAAGCGCCACGGCGCCAAATCCGTGCTGCAATACCGCCACGACGGCTACCTTCCCGAGGCGGTCGTCAATTATCTCGCGCGACTCGGCTGGGCGCACGGCGACGACGAAATCTTCACCCGCGAGGAGTTCGTCGGCTGGTTCGATCTCGCCGGACTGTCGTCGGCGCCGGGGCGCTTCGACCCCGACAAGATGAAATGGGTGAACCAGGAGCACTTGAAGCGGTTGCCCGACGATGAGCTCGGGCGCCGCCTCATCCCCTATCTCGAGCGAGCGGGCCTCGATCCCGCCGCCGGCCCGGCGCCCGGGCCGACGGCGACGCTGCTGCGCGACCGCGTCGCCACGCTGACGGAAATGGCCGATGCCGCGCATTACTTCTACGCGACGCCGCACCCGCCGGCGGAAGTGATCGCCGGACAGGTCAATCGGGGGAACATCCCTGCGCTCGTCGAGCTTCTCTCGACCTTCGCAACGGTGCCGTGGACCCGCGAGGCGATCGGCGCCGCACTCAAGGCGGCAGCGGCGAAGCACGGCCTCAAGCCGCCGCTGGTGATGATGCCGGTGCGCGTCATCGTCTGCGGCACGAAGGAGACGCCGGCCATCGACGCGGTGCTCGCTCTGCTCGGCCGCGAGACGACGCGGGCACGGCTTGCGGCGGGCCTGGCCGACAGTCAGTGAGTCTCGCTTGGACCGCCGCGGAGCGTCCGCGTCGTCTTGCGCGAGCGAGTTGCAGCGGCCGGAATCCGTGTAGAATGCAAATTTCCGGGACTGGCCGCACATGACCAAGTTCGTCTTCGTGACCGGCGGCGTCGTTTCCTCGTTGGGGAAGGGCATCGCCGCCGCGTCACTGGCTGCGATCCTCGCGTCCCGCGGTGTCCGCGTCACCAACCTCAAGCTCGATCCCTACATCAACGTCGATCCTGGAACGATGAGCCCGTTCCAGCACGGCGAGGTTTTCGTCACCGAGGACGGCGCCGAGACCGACCTCGACCTCGGCCACTACGAGCGCTTCACGGACGTCAGGACCAACAAGCGCAACAACTTCACGACCGGCCAGATCTACGAGAGCGTGATCCGCAAGGAGCGTCGCGGCGATTACCTGGGCGGGACGGTGCAGGTGATCCCGCACATCACCGACGAGATCAAGAGCTGGATCGCGGCCGGCGCAGACGACGCCGAAGTCGCGGTGGTCGAAGTCGGCGGCACTGTCGGCGACATCGAATCGCTGCCGTTTCTCGAAGCGATCCGGCAGATGGGAATCACCCTCGGCCGCGAGAACGTCTGCTACATCCACCTGACGCTGGTGCCCTTCATCGCGACCGCAGGCGAGATGAAGACCAAACCGACGCAGCACTCGGTGAAGGAGCTGCGCGAGATCGGGATCCAGCCCGACATCATCCTCTGCCGCGCCGACCGGGCGCTGCCCGACGGCGACCGGCGCAAGATCGCGCTCTTCACCAACGTCGCGCCCGAGGCGGTGATCCCGGCGCTCGATACCGACTCGATCTACAAGATTCCGTCGGCGCTCTCCGCCGAAGGACTGGACGCCATCGTCTGCAAGAAACTGCAGATGCAGCCGCCGCCCGCGGACCTCGCGACATGGAACAAGCTGGTCGACGCACTCGAGCATCCCGAGCACGCCGTCCGCATCGCGATGGTTGGCAAGTACGTCGATCTGACCGAATCGTACAAGTCGCTGTCCGAAGCGTTGACGCATGCCGGGATTCACACCCGGAGCAAAGTCCAGATCCATTACGTCGATTCGGAAGTCGTCGAGCGCGACGGCGTGGAATGCCTCGCCGGCGTGGACGCCATCCTCGTTCCCGGGGGGTTCGGCAAGCGCGGCGTCGAGGGCAAGATCAAGGCGATCCGCTACGCGCGCGAGAACGACGTCCCGTACCTCGGCATCTGCCTCGGCATGCAGCTCGCGGTGATCGAGTACGCGCGGCACAAGGCCGGTCTGGCCGAGGCGAACAGCACCGAGTTCGACCCGGCAACGCCGCATCCGGTCGTCGCGCTGATCACCGAGTGGCAGAACCGCGACGGCTCGATCGAAAAGCGGACCGCGAGCTCCGATCTGGGTGGCACGATGCGCCTCGGCACGCAGCCCTGCGCCGTCGTGCCGGGATCGCTCGCCCACAAGATCTACGGTGCGACGACCGTCGCCGAGCGTCACCGGCACCGCTACGAGGTCAACAATCACTATCTGCCGCGCCTGGAGGCTGCCGGCCTTGCCGTTGGTGCCCGGGCAAAGAACGCCACCGCCGGCGACCTCTGCGAAATGATCGAGCTGCCGCAGCACCCGTGGTTCTTCGGCTGCCAGTTCCACCCCGAATTCACGTCGAATCCACGCCGCGGCCATCCGCTGTTCATCGACTTCGTCCGCGCTGCGCTCGCGCAACAGCTTCGACGGCAGGGGCGCGGAGCGTCCGACGCCGTCGCCGAGCTGGTCGCGTCGATCTGACATGAACCTGTGCGGTTTCGAAATCGGCCTCGACCAGCCGATCTTCCTCATCGCGGGACCCTGTGTCGTCGAGTCGGAGGGGCTGCAGATCGACGTTGCCGGGCAGTTGAAGGAAATCTGCGCAGCCCTGCGAATTCCGTTCATCTTCAAGTCGTCGTATGACAAGGCGAACCGCAGCTCCGGGAAATCGTTCCGCGGACCCGGCATGGAGGAGGGCTTGCGCGTGCTCTCCGAAGTGAAGCGCCGCATCGGCGTCCCGGTGCTGACGGACGTGCATACCGAAGACGAGGTTACGCAAGCGGCCGCCGTGGTCGACGTGCTGCAGACGCCGGCATTCCTGTGCCGGCAGACCGATTTCATCGAGGCCGTCGCGCGCGCCGGCAAGCCGGTCAACATCAAGAAGGGCCAGTTCCTGGCGCCCGAGGACATGGTGCAGGTCGTCGCCAAGGCGAAGGCGGCGAGCGGCGCCGACAACATCCTGGTCTGCGAGCGCGGCGCCTCGTTCGGCTACCACAATCTCGTGTCCGACATGCGCTCGCTCGCGATCATGCGCGCCACCCGCTGCCCGGTCGTCTTCGACGCAACGCATTCGGTGCAGCTTCCGGGCGGGAGCGGAACATCTTCCGGTGGGCAGCGCGAGTTCGTGCCCGTTCTGGCGCGCGCAGCCGTGGCCGCCGGCGTCGCGGGTGTGTTCATGGAAACGCACCCGAATCCCGACCAAGCCCTCTCGGACGGACCGAATGCGTGGCCGCTTGGGCGGATGCAGTCGCTCCTCGAGGCGCTCAAGGCGCTCGACGCTGCGGTCAAGCGCGCCGGCTTTCCGGAAAACGAAATGATGCAGGGAGCGCATGCGTGACGCGAGCGTGGCAGGCAAACCACCGATTCCCGATCTCCGACCTCGGATACCTGAAATGAGCGACCCGATATGAGCGCCATCGTCGACGTCATCGCCCGCGAGATTATCGATTCGCGCGGCAACCCCACCATCGAGGCCGACGTCGTGCTCGAATCGGGCGTATCCGGCCGTGCGGCGGTGCCCTCGGGGGCATCGACCGGATCGAAGGAGGCGATCGAGCTCCGCGATGGCGATACCGCCCGCTATTTCGGCAAGGGCGTGCTGAAGGCCGTCGAGAACGTCAACACCGAGATCTGCGAGGCGATCATCGGTCTCGACGCTTCCGAGCAGTCGTTCATCGACAAGACGATGATCGAGCTCGACGCCACCGAGAACAAGTCGCGGCTCGGCGCCAACGCGATGCTCGCGGTTTCCTGCGCCGTCGCGAAAGCCGCGGCCGACGAATCGTCGCTCCCGCTGTACCGCTATCTCGGCGGCGCCGGCGAAATGCAGCTGCCCGTGCCGCAGATGAACGTCATCAACGGCGGCGCCCACGCCAACAACAAGATCGACGTCCAGGAATTCATGCTCGTGCCGCTCGGGGCGCCTTCGTTCCGCGAAGCGCTGCGCTACGGCGCCGAAGTCTTCCATACGCTGAAGAAGATCATCGATGCCAGGGGAATGCCGACGACCGTGGGAGACGAGGGCGGATTCGCGCCAAACCTGCCGTCGAACGAGTCCGCGCTGCAGCTCCTGGTCGAGGCGATCGAAAAGGCGGGGTACACGCCCGGCACCGACATCGCGCTCGGGATCGATTGTGCGGCGAGCGAATACTACGAGGACGGCGTCTACACCCTGGCGTCCGAAGAGGCGAAGCTCACCCGCTCGCAGATGGTCGACGTGCTCGCGACCTGGTGCGACAAGTATCCGATCATCACCGTCGAGGACGGGATGTCCGAGCACGATTGGGACGGCTGGAAGCTCATGACCGATCGCCTCGGAAAGAAAGTGCAGGTCGTCGGCGACGACATCTTCGTCACCAATACGAAAATCATTAGGCAGGGGATTGCCAAGGGCATCGCGAACTCGGTGCTGATCAAGATCAACCAGATCGGGACCCTCACCGAAACGTTTGCTGCGATCACGATGGCAAATCGCGCAGGCTACACGACGGTGATTTCCCACCGCTCCGGCGAGACCGAAGACAGCATGATCGCCGACATCGCCGTAGGTATGAACACCGGCCAGATCAAGACCGGATCGCTGTCGCGCTCCGACCGGATAGCCAAGTACAACCAGCTCCTCCGGATCGAGGAGGATCTCGGCGAAGCGGCGGCGTATCCGGGCCGCGGCGCATTCTTTCAACTCAAGTAAGCGGTGCGCTGGCTCGCCCTCGTCTTCGTCGTCCTGATCGCCGCGCTGCAGTATCCGATGTGGCTCGGCAAGGGGGGATGGCTGTCCGTGCGCGAGCTTGACCGGCAGGTTGCAGCGCAGCGCGCCGCCAACGCGAAGCTCAAGGAGCGCAACAACGCGCTCGACGCGGAAGTACGCGACCTCAAGACCGGCACCGAAGCGATCGAGGAGCGCGCGCGCTCGGAGCTCGGGATGGTGAAGAACGACGAGGTGTTCTTCCAGATCGAGTCGTCCGCGGCGGCCCCCGCTCCGGTTGCCGGTGAGTCTCCGGCCTCCGAGCCCATGTCGATCCAGGCGGCGCCTCCCTCTGCCGGGCAGCGCTGACCCGTCTCCATACCGAGATGCGGGGCCGAGTGCCGTCACGGGTTGCCGAATCGCAACATGCAGCGTGCCACGTCCCGGCAGAACCCGCGGCTCAAGGAAGCTCAACGGCTGATCACGTCGGCGCGCGATCGCCGGAAAGCCGGCAAATGCGTGCTCGAAGGCGAGCATCTGGTCGCGGTGTATTCGCAACGCCATGGCGCGCCCGAAACGCTGCTGGTGACCGACGAGTGGCTCGAGCGGCCGGCGGCGCGGGCACTCGCGGAGCGTCACGCGGACCGCGCCGTGGTCGTTTCGGCGAAGCTGCTCGGGGAGATCGCCGTGCTCCCAGCGGACATCGGCGTGCTCGCCGTGGTGCCGGTGCCACGGCCCGTCGCGGGGGCGGCAGCCGACTTCTGCCTGCTGCTCGACGACGTCCAGGATCCCGGCAACGTGGGCTCGGTGCTGCGCTCCGCGGCGGCGGCGGGCGTGGCGCAGGTGATGCTTTCCGGACATTGCGCGTTCGCCTGGTCGCCGAAGGTGCTGCGCGCGGGGCAGGGCGCGCATTTCAATCTCGAGATCCACGAGAACGTGGACCTCGTCGCTTGGGCGAGCGCGTATCGCGCCGCCGGCGGCGCAATCGTCGCGACGGTCGCCGCCGGCGGGGAGGACCTCTATTCGGTGCCGCTCACGGGCCGCGTCGCGATCGCGATCGGCAACGAAGGCGCGGGACTGTCGGCGCCGCTGGCCGCCGCTGCGACCCGGCGGGTGACCATCCCGATGCCCGGCGACATGGAATCACTCAACGCCGCGGCCGCGGCTGCGGTGTGCCTGTTCGAGTGCGTGCGGCAGCGTAGGGCGCCGAGGGGCGGTTGATCGCCCCGATTCGTCCGGCGGCCTCGCGATTCCGGGTCCGTCGCCGTTAGATGACCTCTGAATAAGCCCCACGCGATTGGTGGCAGCCCGAAGGGACGGGGCTGTTCGGGCCTTGTCGCTCGGCTTGCGAAGGGGCCCCCCTTCGCTGCGCCTCGCTTCGCGCATCCCATCCCGAAAATGACCCGTCGCGACCGTGCGCGACTTGTTCAGAGGTTCCGTTAAAGCAGGACGCCCGCGAAGCGACCGTTCTCCTGACAGCCGCCTCCGGTGCTCGAGAACCAGCGGCCCTCGATCCCGATGCTGGTCGCCTTGAGTTCGTAGACGGTTGCAGTTGTGTTGAGCGTGGTCGTGCTGCCGCTCTTGCAGACGTAGCTTGCACCGGGCATCCGGAACAGCTGGCCTTCCTGGGCCGACTGGCCGGCGATCGTGCAGGTTTCGGTGCTTCCGAAGGCGAGCGCAATTTCGACCTGGCCGTCCGTGAACTGCGTGATCTGCGGATCGACGTCGAAAATGGTCGTTCCGTTGAGGCTGTTATCGGAGCAGCCCGACACCACGACGACTCCGGTCCCGGCATACGTGCCCCCGAGCAGGATCGTGCGGAACATCGAGCGTTGAATGTTCTTGGTGACGACGACATTGCCCGTACCCGGAACGTTGTTGACCGTGTAGGTCAAAGTGCCGGTCGTTGCCGAGCTCGGCACGAACGTCGCCGTTCCCACGTTGGTCGCAACGACGTCGGCGGGATTCCACGGCCCGCCGAACCACGATCCCGTCGATTGATAAAGTGTTCCACTGTAATTGCCGCTCGCGTCGACGAACATCGGCGACGAGTACCAGGTCGGCTGCTTTGCCTTGTCGTGAACGTAGAACGTTGCGTACAGGACGTCCTCGTTTTGCACCATGTTGACACCCCAGCCGCTTTCGACCCCGCCAGTCGTCCACCAGAGATCGGTGTAATCGGTGGCACGCGCGGGCAGGGACAGGGTGGCGAGAGCGAAAAGAAGGAGGGCGACGAGCGAGTAGCGGGCAAGGCGCATGGCGAATGGGTCGAATGAGTGGATGAAGGGGCTCAATTCTACCTCGCCATCAATTCCGGGGTGGATAACGATTGACGACACCTTTGACCAGCACGATGTTGCCATAGGGTCGCAATTCGCCGGTGCGAACGAGCGCATACGCATCGCGCGCGCGCTCGTAGAAGGCGTGGCGCTCGAGCTGCCCGATCTCGCAATCGCCGAGCCCTTGTTCAGTGAAGACCGCGGCAAAATCGGCGACGGGCATCGGAACCGCCGCCGGATCGCCGACGACCTGCATCGTGAGTGCCGCGGGCGTGAGGGAGGAGTCGAGCGGAAATACGGTGAGGATCGCGGCGAGCACGTCCGGTGCCGAGGCGCTGGCCAGCTCGATGACCCGGCGCCCGATGCCAGCGGCAGGGAAGTTCGCATCGACGACCGCGATCTCGTCGCCGTGACCCATGGCGGCGAGCGCGTGCAGCAGATCAGGGACGAGCAGCGGGTCGAAACCCTTGAGCATTCCGGTTTTCCCCTCCTGGTCGCCCGCCAACCCGTCCAACTTGTCGCTCGGGCAACAAGAACGTTCCAAAAGTCGACACGGGTGGCAGGAGGTTAGAACCTATCTCAAATTCAGTTGAAAGATGAAGTTCATCGCCTACAATCGTGAATATGCAGCGATTGAGCGACGAGCATTGGGAACGGATTCGGGAGTATTTTCCCGAAGAGAACATTCCCGATGGTCGCCCTTGCCGCAAGCCTGTGCCGGCGCGCCAAGTGTTGGACGCGGTGCTGTGGATTCTGAACACCGGCGCACAGTGGCCGATGCTTCCGCAGTGCTATCCGAACTACAAGACAGTGCATCGTCGCTTCCAGCAGTGGTGCGAACGCGAGATATTGCGCGAGATCCTTGCGAAGCTGGCCAACGACCTGCGTAACCGTGGCGAAATTGACGAGAGCGAGTGCTACATCGACGCGACGTTTGCGAGCGCGAAAGGTGGTGGTGCAGAAATCGGGCCGACACGTCGCGGCAAGGGCGTCAAGATTCTGGCTATCGTCGATCGTAACGGCCTGCCGCTGTCGGTGAGCACGCACGCAGCGAATCATCACGAGGTCACGCTGGTGCAACTCAGTTTCGACTTCTACAGCTGGAGGCGAAGCCGCAGCATCTGATCGGCGACAAAGCATATGACAGCGATCGGTTGGACGGCGAGCTGAAGCAGCAAGGGGTGGAAATGATCGCGCCGCATCGCTCCAATCGACACCTTAAAACGCAAGACGGCCGCCGCCTGCGCCGCTACGCGCGCCGATGGATTGTCGAGAGGTATTTCGCGTGGTTGCAATGGAAACGTCGCTTGCTGGTTCGTTGGGAGTACTACACCTCAAATTTCCTCGGTTTCGTGGAGCTGGCCTCAATCACGATGCTCCTGAAACGGTTTTGAGATAGGTTCTAGTTGTTCAACGCGTCGGCTGTAAAGGAGCGTGGGTTGCGCGCCCACGGGAGCAATATGCGGAAGGACAACGCGTCGTGGCGATCAAACTTGAGATGATTGCACAGGCTTCGGATCCGCCGCGTTCTATCGACGCCGCGGCCTTCGGTTTCGGGGGCGCCCCGCTCGGCAACCTGTACGCACCGGTCGGGGACGCCGCCGCCGCGGCGCTGGTCCGGCAAGCGCTCGATCGCGGGGTCCGCTATTTCGACACCGCGCCGCATTACGGCAATGGGCTCTCCGAGCGCCGGATCGGCGACGCGCTCCGCGAAGTCCCGCGCGACGCCTACCTGCTGTCGACGAAGGTCGGCCGCCTGCTCGTCCCCGACGCGGCGGCGCCGCGCGAGCAAAACGGCTACGTGGACGTCCTGCCGTTCGTCCAGCGCTGGGATTACTCGTTCGCGGGGACGCTGCGCAGCATCGAGGACAGTTTGCAGCGGCTCGGGCTCCCGCGCGTCGATTACGTGTACATCCACGATGTCGCTCGCGACGCGCATGGCGACGACGCGCCGAGACGCTTCGGCGAAGCGATGGACGGCGCCGTCCCGGCGCTCTCGCGGCTCCGGAGCGAGGGCACGATCGCGGGCTTCGGCCTGGGTGTCAACGAGGTCCAAGTGTGCGTCGACGCGCTCGCCCATGCCGACTTCGACGTGCTGCTGCTTGCCGGCCGTTACACGCTGCTCGACCAGTCGGCGCTGCGGGAGCTGCTGCCGTTGTGCGTGAAGCGCGGAACGCGCGTCGTGCTCGGCGGACCGTTCAACTCCGGCATTCTTGCGACGGGGGCCCATCCGACCGACGGGCGCCCCGCATTCTTCGATTATGCGCCGGCGCCCCCCGACGTCGTCGCTCGCGTCACCGCGGTCGAGGCGCTGTGCGCGGCGCACGCCGTTCCGCTGAAAGCGGCAGCGCTGCAATTTCCGCGCGGGCATCCCGCAGTCGCCTGCGTAGTCGCCGGCGCGCGCTCCAGCGGCGAGCTCGACGAGAATCTCGCGCTGGCCGCGTGGACGATCCCGCCGGCGTTCTGGCGCGATTTGCGCTCCGGAGGATGGATCGCAGCGGACGCGCCATTGCCGGGCGACGCCGAATGAACGCGGCGGGAGCCGGGGCCCAAGAGGTGCGTGGCCGCGCGATCGAGGAGCGCCCGCCCGCCGGGCGCTGCGCGATCAAACCGCGATGCGGAGATCGCCCATGATCGGTGCGACTTCCGCGTCCGCGCCCCGCATCGATGCGCATCACCACGTCTGGCGCATCGAGCGTGGCGACTACGGCTGGCTTACGCCGGATTCGGGCGCGATCTTCCGCGATTACAGCCTCGCCGATTTGCGGCCGCTGCTGGTGGGCGCCGCGATCAGCGGGACGGTGGTCGTCCAGGCCGCGCCCACGGTCGCCGAGACGGAATTCCTGCTGCGCGTTGCGCGCGGGAGCGACGGCATCGTGCGCGGCGTCGTCGGCTGGGCCGACCTGAGCGCGCCGGATGCCGTCGCAACGGTCGCGATCCTCGCGCGCGATCCGTTGCTCAAGTCCGTCCGCCCGATGCTCCAGGATCTGCCGAACCCCGAATGGATCCTGCGGCCCGATGTCGACGCGGTGCTGACCGCGCTGCCGGGCCTTGGCCTGCGCTTTGACGCGCTGGCCAAGCCCGCGCACCTGCCGGCGCTGTTGCGGATGCTCGAGCGCCATCCGGAGGTCGACGTCGTCGTCGATCACGGCGCGAAGCCGCCGATCGCGTCTGGCGGATGGCAGCCGTGGGCGGATTTGATCGCCGCCGTCGCGCAGCACCCGAGGGTGCATTGCAAGCTTTCGGGTCTCGTGACCGAAGCGGCGGCGGAATGGACGACCGGCGCGCTCGCACCCTACGTCGACCATCTGCTCGAGTGCTTCGGGCCGATGCGCCTGCTGTGGGGAAGCGACTGGCCGGTCGTGAACCTTGGCGGCGGCTACGCGCGCTGGATGGCGGCGACGGACGCGCTGCTGAGGGGTCTTGCCGCTGCCGAGCGGGCGGCGATCATGGGCGGCAACGCGCGGCGGTTCTATGGCTTGGAATAGGTTGAGCCGACGCGGCGAGTCGGGCGTTGCGCGAGCGTCGGCCGGTCGTCGCGCCTACGGTCCCTTCGTCCTTCAGTAGGCGTGGCGCTTCAGCCTCGCCCGGTGGACGATCGTCGTTGCGATCTCCTCGATCGACTTGGCGGTCGCATCGAGCGTCGGAATGCCCTCGCGCTCCATCAAGCGCTCGCATTCGCGCACTTCGTAGCGGCAGTTCTCGAGCGCCGCGTATTTGCTTCCCGGTCGGCGCTCCTCGCGAATCTTCTGCAGGCGCTCGGGATCGATGGTGAGGCCGAAGAGCCGGTCGCGGTGCGGCAGCAGCGACGCCGGTAGCCTGCGGTCGGAGAAATCATCCGGCGTCAGCGGAAAATTCGCCGTGCGGATGCCGAATTGCAGCGCAAGGTAGAGCGACGTCGGCGTCTTGCCGCAGCGCGAGACGCCGACCAGGATCACCTGCGCCTTGCCGAGGCCGCGCGTGGCGGCGCCGTCGTCGTGCGCCTGGGTGAAGTTGATCGCCTCCATCCGCGCGAAATACTCCTGGTTGTCGGCGATCGCATGCGAACGGCCGGCCGCGTGCGAACTCCTGGCCTCGAGCTCGATCTCCAGCGGCGCGATGAAGATCTGGAACAGGTCGAGCGTCAGGGCGGTCGCGTCGCGCCGGACCGTCGCGCTCATCGCCTCGTCGACGATCGAGCTGAACACGATCGGCGGCTTGCCCTCGCGGGCGGCGGTCTCGTTGACTTCGCGGATGGCGGCGTCGATCTTCTCCGGCGTGTCGACGAACGGAATCGTCTGCCGCTCGAAAGTGAATTCCTCGAACTGGGAGAGCAGGCTGTTGCCGAGCATCTCGGCGGTGATGCCGGTGCGATCCGAAACGAAGAAGACGGTGCGGCGGTCGGACATCGGCGCAACGATCACCGGACCGCCTGCCGCCGCGGGCGAGTGAGCGCCGGAAGCGGCACCCCCCGCCGCCGCACTACCAATCTTTCCATACGGGGACGACGCCGGCCGGCATCTCCGGCAGGTCGCCCAGATCGATCCAGGATTCGCCCGGGCCGTGATAGTCGGAGCCGCAGGAACCGGCTAGCCCGAACACCCGCGACAGGGTTGCGTACTTTGCATATTGCGCAGGCGTGTGCGACGAGGAAAGCACTTCGATCGCGTCGCCGCCGGCGTCGCGAAACTCGGCGAGCAGGCGCCGCATGCCGCTCTCGCTCACTCGGTAGCGACCCGGATGCGCGACCACCGCCTGCCCGCCTGCGGCATGGATCCAGTCGACCGCCTGCGACAGCGTCGCCCACTCGTGCTGGACGTGTCCGGGCTTGCCGGGCGTGAGGTATTGCTTGAACACGTCCTTGACTTCGCGCACGTAGCCGGCTTCGACCAGGTAGCGCGCGAAATGCGCGCGCGTGACGAGCCGCTCGCTAGTCACGTATTTCAGCGCACCCTCATAAGCGCCGGGGATGCCGGCAGCGGCGAGCGCGTCGCCGATTCGCCGTGCCCGGGTCGTGCGTCCCGAGCGGATGGCCTCGAGACCCGCGCCCAGCGCGGCGTTTTCCGGATCGATCTTGAGCCCGACGATGTGAATGCTCAAATCTTCCCAGCTCACCGAGAGCTCGGAACCGCAGACGAGCCCGATGCCTACCCGGCGCGCCGCATCGATGGCTTCGGCGAGGCCGGAGACCTCGTCGTGGTCGGTCAGCGCGAGAACGTCGACGCCGCGAGAAGCGGCGCGTTCGACGACCGCGGCCGGCGCGAGCAGGCCGTCGGAGCACGTCGAGTGGCAGTGCAGATCGTAACGAGGCATGAAGTGAGCCGCCTGCGGCGGGCGCATCCGGCGCCGGTGACCGGCAGTCGTCGGGTCGAATGCGGACCGAATGCGGACCTTGAGCCAACGGATCGATTCTAGCAGAATGGACCATTTGCCCCCGCGATTCACGTGCTCATCGCCTCCAACGTCACGCTTCAGTTCGGCGCGAAACCGCTGTTCGAGAGCGTCACCGTCAAGTTCGGCGATGGCAATCGCTACGGTCTGATCGGCGCCAACGGCTGCGGCAAGTCGTCGGTGCTGAGGATCCTGGGCGGCGAGCTCGAGCCGTCTGCCGGAAATGTGGCGCTCGATCGCGGCGAGCGTCTGGGCAAGCTCGGCCAGGATCAGTTCGCCTACGAGGACGTCCGCGTTCTCGACGTCGTGCTGATGGGCCACGAGGCGATGTGGCGCGCGAAGGCCGAGAAAGACGCGATCTACGCCGATCCCGACGCGACCGAGGACGCGTATGTCCACGCGGCCGAGCTGGAAGCGAAATTCGCCGAATTCGGCGGCTACACGGCCGAGGCGCGCGCCGGGGAGCTGCTGCTGGGGGCCGGCATCGCCCTCGACCTCCACGCCGGACCGATGAGCGCGGTCGCGCCGGGGTGGAAGCTTCGCGTGCTCCTCGCGCAGGCGCTCTTCGCCGATCCGGACATCCTGCTGCTCGACGAACCGACCAACCATCTCGACATCAACTCGATTCGCTGGCTCGAAGGCGTGTTGAACGAGCGGACGAGCACGATGATCATCATCTCGCACGATCGGCACTTCCTGAACAGCGTCTGCACGCACATGGCCGACCTCGACTACGGCACGCTGCGCGTGTATCCCGGCAACTACGACGATTACATGATCGCATCGACGCAGGCGCGCGCGCAGGTGCTGAGCGCGAACGCGAAGGCGAAGGAACGGATCGCCGAGCTGCAGGAGTTCGTCCGTCGCTTCTCGGCCAACAAGTCGAAGGCGCGCCAGGCAACCTCGCGCGCGCGGCAGATCGAGAAGATCAAGGTCGAGGACGTCAAGCCGTCGTCGCGGCAGAATCCCTACATCCGCTTCGATCTCGACGCGAAGCGCAAGCTCCATCGGCACGCGGTCGAGATCGAGCACCTCGCGAAAGGCTGGCCGGGACAGCCGAAGGAGCTCTTCGCGAACCTGAGCCTCATGCTCGAAGCCGGCGAGCGGCTCGCGATCGTCGGACCCAACGGCGCCGGAAAGACCACGCTGCTGCGCACGCTGGCGGGCGAGCTCGGCCCGACGTCGGCCGCGTGAAATGGGCGGAAAAGGCCAGCGCTCGGCTATTGCATGCAGGACCAGACCGAGGTTTTCGATTCGGAGCTGACGGTGTTCGACTGGATGCGGCAGTGGGCGCTCGACGGCGACGACGAGCAGATCGTGCGCGCGACGCTGGGCCGGCTGCTTTTCACCGGCGACGACGGCGCGAAGAAGGTGCGGGTGTTGTCCGGCGGCGAAAAGGGCCGGATGCTCTGCGGCAAGCTGATGCTGACCCGGCCCAACGTGCTCCTGATGGACGAGCCGACCAACCACATGGACATGGAGTCGATCGAGTCGCTGCAGCTCGCCCTCGAGAAGTACGCCGGGACCCTCGTTTTCGTGTCGCACGACCGCCAATTCGTCTCGGCGCTGGCGACGCAGATCGTCGAATTGGGCGGCCCGAAACCGGTCCATTTCGCCGGCAACTACGAGGACCATCTCGCGGCGCAGGGTCCCGCCTGACCCGCCAAGCGATCCGCCGACCCCGCTAGAAAGGCTGACTTCCGCAACAAAGCGGCGGGCCGGCCTGGCCCGCCGGACGAATGGCGCTTGCGCCGAGGGAACTTTTCGGTCGAAAATATGCCAATGGTATAGGACAGGGCATACCGCATCGAGCATCGCGCAGAGGTATACAGTAAAGGCAGGGCCGTGCGGACGCGGGCGTCCGCGGGCGAACCGACAAGGCGAGCGAACCCGTGAAACTTTTCGACCGCGTCCTCAATCCCCGTGAAATCCGGCGCCGGCTTGGGTTGAACCAGGAGCAGTTCTGGACCCAGATCGGCGTCACCCAAAGCGGCGGCTCGCGCTACGAGAGCGGCCGCGAAATGCCCAAACCCGTACGCGAGCTGCTGCGCCTGGTGCACGTCGAGCAGATCGACCTGTCGCAAGTCAAGCGGGTCGACTTCGAGATCATCAGCTATCTGAAGGAAGCTCATCCGGATCTGTACCGGACGCTCCGCCGGGCCGTGAAGGGGCGCAATCGGGCGGGTGGCGCGCCGCTTGTCCCTCGACGAAGCGGGCATCGGCGAAGCGGCGGAGCCGGCCGAGGCGCTCGAGGTTCCCGCCGGCGGCGGCGACAAAGGCACCCACTCCCTCTGACTTTTCCGCGCGCGTCGCCGAAGCGGCGCGTACGTTCGAGGTCCGGGACCCGCCGCGGCGGGTTCTTGTTTTTCTGGTGCGTCGCTTTCGCGGAAACACGGGGGCGGACTGTAAAATCGCGGCTTTCCCCGCTGTTTTGCGCATCGCCACGCGCGAATGGCTCGAGAGGACGCGCATGAGCGACAAGCCAAGGGTCATTCCGTTCGATGCGCTGCGCAACGAGCGACGTCGAGGACGTCGGCGGCAAGAACGCATCGCTGGGCGAGATGATCGGCGAGCTCGGCGGGTGCGGGAATTCGCGTCCCGGGCGGCTTCGCGACCACCGCGTTCGCGTTTCGCGAATTCCTCGCGCACAACCAGCTCGGTGCGCGCATCGCCGCGCGGCTCTCGGCGCTCGATGTCGACGACGTCGGCGCGCTCGCCAACGCGGGCGCCGAGATCCGGAGCTGGATCACGGCCGCGCCTCTGCCGCCGGCGCTCGAGCAGGCAATCGGCGAGGCCTACACGACGCTGGCGGCTGGCGATTCCGAGGGATCCTGGGCTGTCCGATCCTCGGCGACGGCCGAGGATCTGCCCGAGGCCTCGTTCGCTGGTCAACAGGAAACATTCCTAAATATCAATGGACTAGATAATATTCTTAACGCAGTGAGGGAGGTTTTCGCGAGTCTCTACAACGATCGGGCAATCTCGTATCGCGTCCATCGGGGCTTCGCAGACAAAGAGGTGGCGCTTTCCGCCGGCGTCCAGCGGATGGTGCGAAGTGACCTCGGGCGCGGCAGGCGTCATGTTCACGCTGGACACCGAATCGGGGTTCGACCAGGTCGTCTTCATTACCGCGTCCTATGGCCTCGGCGAGACGGTCGTCCAAGGTGCGGTCAACCCGGACGAGTTCTACGTCTACAAGCCCAACCTCGAGGCGGGCCGGCCGGCGATCTTGCGCAAGAGCGTCGGCGGCAAGGCGATCAAGATGACGTTCGCCGCCACGCGGACCGCCGGCAAATCGACGGTCACGACGGAAGTTCCCGAGGACGAGCGCCACCGCTTTTCGATCACCGACGCCGAAGCCGAGGAGCTCGCCCGCTACGCGGTGAGCATCGAAAAGCACTACCGTCGCCCGATGGACATCGAGTGGGGGCGCGACGGCGCCGACGGCAAGCTCTACATCCTGCAGGCGCGGCCCGAGACGGTGAAATCGCGCGAAAGCGGCGAGACGCTGCGCCGGTTCCGGCTCAAGTCGAAGTCGGAGGTGCTGGCCGCCGGCCGCGCGATCGGCCAGAAGATCGGGCAGGGCGCCGTGCGGCTGGTCAAGTCCGCAGACGAAATGGACAAGGTGCAGGCGGGCGACGTGCTGGTCGCCGACATGACCGACCCCGACTGGGAGCCGGTGATGAAGCGCGCCGCGGCGATTGTCACCAATCGCGGAGGCCGCACCTGCCACGCGGCGATCATCGCCCGCGAGCTTGGCATTCCGGCGGTCGTCGGCTGCGGCGACGCCACGCATGTGCTGCCGGACGGCGACGAGGTCACCGTGTCGTGCGCCGAGGGCGACACCGGGCACGTGTACAAGGGCAAGCTCGACGTCGAGGTCGTCGAAGTCGCGCTCGACCGGATGCCGCCGGCCCCGACCAAGATCATGATGAACGTCGGCAACCCGGAGCTCGCGTTCGAGTTCCGGCGCTTGCCCAACGAAGGCGTGGGCCTCGCGCGCCTCGAGTTCATCATCAACAAGAACGTCGGCATCCACCCGAAGGCGTTGATCGAGCTCGAGCGGCAGCCTGCCGACCTGCAGCGCGAAATCCGGAAGCGGATCGCCGGCTACCCCAGCCCGACCGAGTTCTACGTCGCCAAGATCGCCGAAGGGGTGGCGACGATCGCCGCCGCGTTCTGGCCGAAGAAAGTGATCGTTCGGCTCTCCGATTTCAAGTCGAACGAATATTCGAACCTGCTGGGCGGAGCGGACTTCGAGCCGCACGAGGAAAATCCGATGATCGGCTTTCGGGGCGCTTCGCGCTACATCGCCGAGGAGTTCCACGACTGCTTCGCCCTCGAATGCGAGGCGATGAAGCGGGTCCGCGACGCGATGGGCTTCACCAACGTCGAGCTGATGATCCCGTTCGTGCGGACCCTCGACGAGGCCCGTCGCGTGATCGCGCTCCTGGAAAAGGAAGGACTGAAACGCGGAAAGAACGAGCTCAAGGTGATCATGATGTGCGAGATCCCGTCCAATGCGATCCTCGCCGATCGCTTTCTCGAGCACTTCGACGGCTTCTCGATCGGCTCCAACGACATGACGCAGCTCACGCTCGCCGTCGACCGCGATTCGGGCGGTCCGATCGCGCCGACGTTCGACGAGCGCGACGACGCGGTGAAGGCGATGCTCTCGATGGCGATCAAGGCCTGCCGCAAGGCGGGAAAGTACGCGGGCATCTGCGGCCAGGGGCCGTCGGACCATCCGGATCTCGCGCAGTGGCTGGTCGGGCAAGGCATCGAGAGCATGTCGCTCAATCCCGATACCGTCGTCGAGACGTGGCTGTTGCTCGCGGGGAAGAAGCCGGTTTGACCCGGTGCGGGGGCTGACGCTTCCGAGATCCAGAGACCGATTGCACGTAATGCCGTCGTTCCAACGGGGGCGGGAACCCGGTCCGTCGTTCCTGCGGAAGCGGGAACCTGGTGTCTTGCGTCGAGAGTCGCTGCATCCCCGCGTTCGCGGCGATGACCGACATCCGGCAGCCGAGCGGATTCAGCCGTCCGGCCGATTGGCCGGACGCCGCAATCAGCCTGCAATGGGCGGCGATGCATCCGCCCCCGCGCCTTCGACTCGAACCACGTCCGTCGCGCATCGCCTGCGCGTTCATCGCGCTTGCCCATGTAACGATTACCGTGCTGATCGGCCTGTTGCCATTACCGCTCTGGCTCTCCGGTATGGGTGCGATGATGATCGGCGCAGTCGCCGTGCGCGGGTTCCGGCAATGCACCGGCCGCGGCGTGCCCGCGCTGCTCCATGTCGGCGCCGATCGGCGCATTACCGTCAGTGGTCGTGATGGCCGTTCGCGCGAGGGCAGCATCCGTGACGACACGTACGTCGGCGCCCATCTCACCGTCATCGTCTGGCGTCCCGACGGGACATTCTGGTGGGCGCCTTCGCGATCGATCCTGATCCTGCCCGACACGCTTCCTGCGGATGATTTCCGGCGGCTGCGCGTCGTGTTGCGCTATGGCCGGCCGGCGGCCGAGGCGCGGACGAGCGGCGTCGACGCCGCGTGACCGGCAAGCCACGCCCGCGCGTCGATGCGTACGCCACTCTCGGCCTTGGGCTGGGCGGCGATTAGTTGCAGATACAGCGGCGCGAGCGCTTCCGGGGGCGGCAGTGCATCCCTGTCCTCGCCGGGATGGGTGCGCATGCGCAGCGGCGACCGGATCGGGCCTGGCACGACGGCGTTGACGCGGAGGTTTGCGCGGGTTTCCAACTCGTCGGCAAGCGTGGCGGCGAGCGCGGCGAGCGCGGCCTTCGATGCCGCATAAGCGCCCCAGAACGCACGCGGATCGTCGCCGCGGGAATCGAGCGTGAATACGATCGCCGCGTCGGGCGCGGCGCCGAGCAACGGCAATGTCGAGCGCGTGAGCGCCATTGCCGCAGCGACGTTGACGCGCAACGCCGTTTGCCACGCGTCGAATGCTTGATGCTCGATGGGCCCCAGCGATCCCAGGAACGCCGCGGTGTGCACGAGACCCTCGAGCCGGCCGAGCTGCCTTTCGATCGCGCGCGCGACGGAGCTGAAATCATCGGAGGTGGCCTTTGCAAGATCGAGCGGCAGGATCGTGGGTTGCGGACCGCCCGCCGCGACGATCTCATCGTAGAGAGCCTCGAGCTTGCGCACGACGCGCCCATGCAGCACGACCGTTGCGCCGCGCGCCGCGCAGGCGAGCGCGATCGCGCGCCCGAGGCCGCCCGTCGCGCCCGTGACGAGGATCGCGCGGCCGGAGAAGTCGATCGACGGTGCGGCGGTCGGAGGAAGCAGGGGCATCGGAGGAACGGGTGCCTGGTCGGAAGAAAATGCGCGAGTTTGCGGCCGTGCGTCCGCACCGCGCCGCACGCCGAGCGAGCGGCGGCGATGATAGCTCAATCACGTGCGCGCGCCGGCGCAATGTTCGCAGGGTCTCGGTTTGCCAACCTCGTGACCGGCCGGTATAATTTCGCGTTGGCCGTGGGGGTATAGCTCAGCTGGGAGAGCGCTTGCATGGCATGCAAGAGGTCAGCGGTTCGATCCCGCTTACCTCCACCACACAATCATCGCAGTCGTTGCCCGGCTGCCGCAGCACCGGGTCCCCATCGTCTAGAGGCCTAGGACATCACCCTTTCACGGTGAGTACAGGGGTTCGAATCCCCTTGGGGACGCCAGTCATTAACGAAGCTGGGCACTTCACCCACTTTCTTTTTGAGCCGTCGCAACGGCATTGGGACGATGGACTAAGGCCGGCGATGCTGCTTTGGCGCGCTGAAGCTCGAGCGACTCAGGAGGGCGCCATGGATTCTGTACTGATCGTAGGGATCATGCGGGGCCGGTCGCCGTGCAAACCCTGAGAAGAGATGCAGGCGATCGGCGCGCGGGCTTCACCTTCACCACGGTGAAAGGTTGAAGAGCACGCGAATATCCTGACGCCGCCGCCGGCTGGCGGACTGACGAACGCACAAGGCAGAATCACGTCTTTGCCTCGGCCTCGTAACCCTCTTCTTTGACTGCGTCGATCAGGCTTTTGACGTCTGCCCGGCCGGTCACGACAGCCTCGCCCCGGTCGAGATTGACCTCGGCCGATTCAACGCCGGTCACCTGCTTCAAGGCTTTCGCCACCGTCGCGGAGCAATGGCCGCACGTCATGCCGCGGACTTTGAGAATCGTCGAACTCATCGTTGTCTCCTCGGTTGGTTCCGGGAGCGATCGGAAGCGATCGCGTTTCAACTTACCGGGCCGTCTCTGCCGCGACCATTCGCCCAGCCGTCGCGGCCTCTTCGTTCAGCTTCGCGCTCTTCGCAACCACCGGCTCGAGTCGCCTCAGGCGCAGGCTGTTCGTGACGACGAAGACGCTGGACAGCCCCATCGCGAGACCCGCGAGCATCGGGTTGAGGTGAATACCCCAGGCGGGATACAGGACGCCGGCGGCAAGCGGGATCAGCAGAATGTTGTAGATGAAGGCCCAGAACAGGTTGGCGCGGATCGTGCGCATCGTGCGTCGCGCGACCTGAAGTGCGCTCACCAGTCCGTGCAGATCGCCGCGCGTAAGCGTCACGTCCGCTGCCTCGATCGCAATGTCGGTGCCGGTGGCGACCGCGATCCCGACTTCGGCCTGCGCGAGCGCAGGTGCATCGTTGATGCCGTCGCCCACGAATGCGATGCGGCGTGCACCCTGCTGGAGCCGCTTGACCGACTCGGCCTTGCCCGATGGCAATACCTCCGCCTCGTAGTCGTCCATGCCCGCCTGCTGCGCAATCGCTTGCGCGGTACGCCCGCTGTCGCCGGTGATCATCGCGACCCGCAGGCCCATGCCCCGCAGCGCCGCCACGACGGCCGCCGACTCGGGCTTGAGGGCATCGGCGATGCCGAGCACGCCCCACGCCTTGCCGTCGAGGGCGAGATAGACGGGCGTCTTGCCGCGGCTGGAAAGCGTCGCCGCCTTGTCGACGAGCTCTCCGGCGTCGACTCGGTCCCGATCCAGAAGGCGCTGCGCGCCGAGCAGCACGGTGTGGCCGTCGACACGCCCCTTGACGCCGTAGCCGGGAATGGCCTTGAACGCTTCAGCGGCCGGGGTCTCCAAGCCGCGAGCCTGTGTGGCGGCGATGATCGCGCTCGCCAGCGGGTGCTCGCTGCCGGCTTCCACGCTTGCCGCGTAACGCAGCACCGCCGCCGCATCGCAGCCCGCGGCGGGCTCGATGTCGGTGACCTGCGGCCGACCGACGGTGAGGGTACCCGTCTTGTCGAACACGATCGTGTCGACGTGGCTCAACGCTTCGAGCGCCTCGCCCTTGCGGAACAGCACGCCGAGCTCCGCCGCGCGGCCGCTGCCGACCATGATGGCGGCAGGCGTCGCGAGCCCCATCGCACACGGACACGCGACGACCAGCACCGCGACCGTGCTTACGAGCGCCATCGTGATGGCGGGCGGCGGACCGAAGGCGAGCCAGACGCCGAAGGTGACGGCGGCGACCGCGAGAACGATCGGCGTGAACACGCTCACCACCCGATCGGCCAGTTTCTGGATCGGCAGTTTCGAGCCTTGCGCCTGCTCGACCATGCGGATGATCTGGGCGAGCATCGTCTCCTTGCCCACCTGCCGCGCCTGGATGCGCAGCAGGCCGTGCTGGTTGACCGTGCCGCCGACGACGCGTTCGCCGGCACGTTTGGCCACCGGCATCGGCTCTCCGGTCAGCATGGACTCGTCGACGTAGCTCTCGCCATCGCGCACCTCACCGTCGACGGGAATGCGCTCGCCAGGACGGACGACGACGAGATCGCCGCGCACGACGTCGTGGATCGGCACGTCCTTCTCCCCGCCGTCGCGCAGCACGCGCGCGGTCTTCGCCTGCAGCCCGATGAGCTTCTTGATCGCCGCGCCGGCGCGGCCCTTCGAAAGCTCTTCCAGATACTTGCCCATCAGGATCAGCGTAATGACCACCGCCGCCGATTCGAAATAAAGGTTGCGCGCCTCGGGCGGAAAGACCTGCGGGGCGATGACGACCAGCGCGCTGTACAGGTACGCCGCCCCGACACCGGTCATCACCAGGCTGTTCATGTCCGGCGAGAGATGCCGGTACGCGGCCCAGCCGGCACGGAAGAAGCGGCGCCCCGGCCAGAATGTCACCGCGCTGCCGAGCGCGAGCTGCATCCAGTCCCAGAACTTAGGCGAGGGCGCGATCGCGGCGAGGATGCGGTCGATTTCCGGGGCGACCATCGCCCCCAGCGAGAGCATCACGATCGGGAGGGTGAGCAGCGCCGCGATCGCCGTTTCGCGGCGCCGCGCCCGCAGCGCCTTGTCGCGGACGCTCGCCTCGGCGTCGCCGTCGTCCTGCTCGGTCAGCACCCGTGGTTCATAGCCGGCCTCGGCGATGGCGCCCGCGATGTCGTCGGGTCCAAGCGTGCCTGGAAGATAACGGACGGCTGCGCGCGCGGTGGCGAGGTTGACCGTCGCTGTGAGCACTCCGGGAAGCTTCGCGAGCGTGCGTTCGACACGAGCGACGCAATTGGCGCACGTCATTCCGCCAACGCCGATTTCGAGCTCGCGCTCGAGCGGCTCGTATCCCGCGGCCTTGATGGCGTCGGCGAGGCAAGCAGCGGTCGTCACCGCCTCGTCGTAGCGCACGCTCGCCCGCGCGGTCGCCAGGTTCGCCGCGGCATCGGCGACGCCGGCGACCTTGCGCAGCGCCCGGTCGACCCGCGCGCTGCAATTGGCGCAGGTCATTCCTTCGATTCCGATCTCGATCGTTCGCATGTCTCTTGCTCTATAGGTCAGGTGTCACTGGTCGTCGCGATTGAGCGCGGCGAGGATCGGACATTCGTGCGTGGAGCCGTGGCCGTTGCAGCGCGATGCGAGTGCCTCCAGTCCCTGCTTCATGCGCCGCAGCGCCTCGATGCGCGCGTCGATGTCGGCGATCTTCGCCCGCGTGGCCTTCTTGACCTCGCGCGCGCCGGCGCGGGGGTTGTCGCTGAGGGCGAGCAGCTCGGCGACCTCGTCGAGCGAGAAGCCGAGCGCCTGCGCGCGACGGATGAAGCGCAGGCGTCGCGCGGCGCCCTCGCCATAGAGCCGGTAGCCCGCCGGCGTGCGCGGAGCCGGGGCGAGCAAGCCGAGCTGCTCGTAATAGCGCAACGTGCCGGCGCCGATCCCCGTCGCCTTCGCAAGCTTTCCGATAGTCAGCTCTTGCATCTGGTTTCCCTCTTCTCGGCGTCTTCCGAAGTATAGACCTTATAGCTTACTGTAAGGTCAACTCTTTTGGCCACGAGTTGATCGGCGTCAAACGCCGGCGGCGGCGTCGTCGGGATTACGGAAAAGTAATCTGCGTGTCACCTTCCGGTGGCCTCTTCGACGCCATACTGCACGTGGTGGCACGGCGGACGCCATCGTATTGGCACGCGAGACGAGCTTCGGTGTCGGGTCGCCATCGGCAGTCGGACATCTGCCGGAATCTACCGGACATCTACCATGGAGATCGGATCCTTCCCGTTGCTGCTTGCACTCACCACCGCCGTGGTGGGGGTGGCGATGCTGGCGATGGCGGTAGGCGCGGTGTTCAAGCGCAAGTGCCTGCGTGGCTCCTGCGGCGGGCCAGTCTTGCGTGACGCGAACGGCGAGGTCATCTCGTGCCGCGATTGTCCGAACCGTATCAAACGACGCAATGCGCCAACCGCGAGTCAGCGCCGGGCGCCGGCTGTGCGGTGCACGGAAATGCACCCGCGTGCGTGCAGCGGCCTCGGGCACGTCCAAGGCGGGCTAGACAGCATGCGATAGGTATTCGACGATGACACTTCGGTTTCAAACGCGCGCCCGGTGCAGCGCGGGCCGTCCGGCCCGCGGCGCCGCGGCGTGAGCCCTCGGCAACACTTGATCCATTAGGAGATTGATTATGAAGACGCGCAAGACACTCATCGCTGCGCTGGCTGGCGCGACGCTCGCCATAGCTTCCGCGCAGGTACTGGCCCAGCCGGGACAGGGCTACGGCTACGGACCCGGAATGATGGGCGGCTACGGTGGCTATGGCATGGGGCCGGGCATGATGGGCGGCTACGGTGGCTATGGCATGGGGCCGGGAATGATGTACGGGTACGGCAATGGCCCCGGCGGCTATGGCATGGGGCCGGGGATGATGGGCGGCTACGGCGGCTATGGCATGGGGCCCGGAATGATGTACGGCTATGGGAACGGCCCCGGCCGTTACGGCGGTTGGGCAGCACTCAACCTGACCGACGAGCAGCGCAGCAAGATCGACAAGATCCAGCAGGATCTTCGCTCGAAGCAATGGGACCTCATGGGCAAGATGCAGGATGAATATGCGCGCCGGGCGCAGGCGAGCGATGACGCCGCAGCCAACAAGGCCGATGATCAGATCGCCGCCTTGCAGCAGCAGATGCTCAGCAACGCCACCGCCGCGCGCAAGCAGATGGACGGCGTTCTCACGAAGGAGCAGCGCCAGCAATTGCGACGTGACGGATATTGATGCACGCCCGACGGGCGGTCTTGCCACCCGAACGCGTCCGGAGCGCGCCGCATCGTAACCGACGGAGGACACAAGAATGTATGGATACGAACACGGCGGCTGGATGTTTGGCGGCGGGCTGACGATGATCCTGGTGTGGTTGATCCCGCTGGCGCTGATCGTCGTGGCAGGTCTCTATTTCTTCCGGCGGCCGGGGGCGGGTGGCGGCGAGAGGACCGCCCTCGACATACTCAAGGAGCGGTATGCGCGCGGTGAGATCGGCAAGGACGAGTTCGAGCAGAAGAAGCGCGACATCGGCGGATAGGCGGAATGGCACGGCCAACGCGCCTAGCCGCGAGAATCGGGGCAAGTTGGCAACAGGATTGAGCGTCATGACCAAGACCAAGTTCTTGCTGGCCAGCGTGATGGCAGTGATGTCGGGAACCAGCCTCGGCCAAATGATGGGGGGTCGATCTCGACGGCGCAGTACTTTCCATTGGTCGATGGGGCTCGCTACGACTATATGTACACGCGCGGGCCGTGGGCGACGTCCACCGCCGTCATGCACACCGGTCAGAGCTGGGCGGGAGTCGCGGAGCTCACCGCGATGCACACGACCTACGTCTGCAGTGTGGGCGCGATTTGCGCTCCCGACGCCACCGATTTCTACCGAATGGATCCTGACGGCATGCACTACTTCGGCGGGATGGGCGCAGATCCGGCAGGGACCCAGTACTCGATGATGACCTACACCAGTCCCGAATGGATGCTCAAGAATCCGGTCGCGCCGGGGACGATGATGGCGGGAGGCGGCTACCAGAACATGGAAAGCTGGCAGGCGAATGTCATGGGCTCGGCCAGCATGATGGGCGAGCAGAGCTATATGAGCAGCTACCAGGCGCTGGCGCTGGAAACGGTGACGACACCCGCGGGCACCTTCGCCAATGCGCTGCATGTTCACGAGCAGCGCGGTAACGGTTATGCGCGTGATGTGTGGTACGCCCCGGGTGTGGGCCTGGTCGCGGTGAACGACGGAACCAATGCGGCGGTGTTGACCGGGTACACGATTCCCGGTGCCGCGCCGCCACCGGGCGGCGGTGCGGCGCCTCTTGCGTTCACCCCCGCAACCGGACTGTGGTGGAACCCGAGCGAATCGGGCTCGGGGTACAACATCCAGGTCCAGCGCGGCATGCTGGTGTTAACGATGTACAGCTATACCGCGGGCGGCGACCCGATCTGGTATCTCGGCGTGGGCCCGATGGCGAACGCCGGCGCCAGGGTGGCGGTCACCGGGACCCTCGACAAGTTCCGGGGCGGACAGTGGGCTTCGTGCATGTACCAGCCGCCGTCGATGACCGGCAACGACGGCGCGTTCACGATCATGTTCAGCTCGCCGAATGCAGCGACGGTCCGGCTTCCCGGCGGTCGCGTGACGACAATTCAACCCGACGCGTGGTGATCGAACGGCACGCCCCCGTGCTGACGGGAACGGCGCCACTTCACGGGGCAACCGGCAACGTGCGCCACGCCGACGGCCGGCAAGGCACGGTCTGGGTGGCGCGCGGTCCGCTCTTGCGGTCGACGGGCCGCTTGGCGTTGGCGACGAGATCGAGGTTGTCGGCATCGATGGCCTGTCGCTCAACGTCAGGAAGGTGGATCCGCGCGCGAGAGTGCGCGGCGCGGCCGGTTCCGCTGCTGCGTGAAAGGAAACTGCGGAAGGAGGTCAGTGGTCGATCGTTCTTCTTGAGGAGGTGGCGCGATGATCGCACCTCGAAAGGCGTTGCCTTTTGTCTTCGCTGGAGCATTGCTGACTGGATGGGGTCTCGAGGTGCGTTTCAATGGTGCTCTGGCGGCCATGAACGCAGCGACGCCGGACCCGAACAACGGCGGACGCATCTACTTCACGGCGGTCAGCGGCCGAGACGGTCCGATTGCGTATACGGGGGGACCGCAGTTCGGAGGGATGATGATGGGGATGATGGGCGCCTACCTGACGTGCGCCTCCTGCCACGGTCCGGAACGCCGCGGCGGAATCCACGCGATGCACATGTATGTGATGAAGGCGCCGGACATTCGCTATGCGGCCCTCAGTACGATGCCCGAAGTACGTGGCCGGAACCGTCCTTACGATCTCGATGACTTTCGCACGGCGGTAGAACAAGGTTACCATCCTGACGGTGAGGCGCTGTCGCGCGACATGCCCCGCTGGCAGATGAGCGAGGCGGACTTGCGTGACCTGTTTGCCTTCGTGCAGAGGCTGCCTCAGTGACGCTCGACGCCGCGTCCGCACCAAGCGCGACGTCGGAGCGTGTCCAGGGAGTCGGAAGTTTCAGTACCCGATCCGATTCCCGAGCACGACGGCCAGAGCCAACGCTCCCAGCGTCAGCGCCGACATCAACGCCTTGGCAGTGATTGGGACCTGATGCGTCCCGCCGTGGCCGCGATGAGCAGCCACGGGTGCTTCCAGCGAGAGGCGAGGTTGCCTTGCGCCGATCGAGACATTGGCGGGGTTAGCGGCGCCGCGGACCGTGATCATGCCGTGCTTCAACCCGTTGGCGACCAGCCACCAGTTGATCGGATACGCGAGGAGGAACCCGGCGATGAGCGCCATCGACATGACGAACCAGAAGCCGCCGGCGAGCGGATCGGTCCCGCCGGCAATGTGCGGCATGAGGTAAAGCATCGTGACCACCATGCCCGCCATCAGCAGGTTCATCGACAGAAACTCGGGCAGGAAGGTCTGCCTCAGCGAGCGCAGGTACGAACCTCCCGCCATGTCGCGCATGGCGAGGGACTGAAAAATCGCCCACCCGAACCCGAACCCGAGGAGATATTCGAGGACGGAGTCTGCTCCGCCCCGCAGGTGCCAATGGAGCGCGATCACCGCGCCGGCGATGATGCCGAGGCCGTCTCCGGCGGCACAATGCATCGTCGACCCGAGCACCTGACGCCACCGCACCGCAACGTAGGCCTCGTGTGTCCCGCGAAGCGGCTCACGGCAACCCAGCACGTAGAAGAACGCTCCGAGGGGGCCGCTAAACAAGGTCAAGATTACGAAGGACCATTTCAGGACGGGATGGGCAGGCGTGTGTCGAATATCGACAGCGACAAACACGACCGAGAGGCCGGTCAGGACGAACCATAGAAGCATCGCGCCTTCGCTCACCGGTGAATGCTCCTTCGCTGGCGAAGGCCTCCGCCTGACGACGCGATGCGCAGCTCACAAACGCGCGAGGACCCGCTCCAGGCGCGCGCGCACCTCGCCGGCGATTCCGGCGATCTCGTCCCGCTCGACCAGTTTCAGCACGGCACGCGGATCCATGATCTCGACGATGACCTTGCCTTCCTGGTCCTCGCGCACTACGACATTGCAGGGCAGGAGGGCACCGATTTGCGGCTCGACTTCGAGCGCACGATGCGCAAACTGGGGGTTGCAGGCTCCGAGGATTTTGTAGGGCGGCATGTCGTTGCCAAGCTTCTTCTTCAGCGTCGCAGCGACGTCGATTTCAGTCAGCACGCCGAACCCCTCGTTCGCAAGCTCGGCGATCACCCGCGCAAGGGCTTCGTCGAAGCGCATCGCTACGGGCTTTCCAAAAGTGTACTGGGTGGTCACGGCAATTCTCCGACAGGAAGGCGGGTGGCGGCGGACCGCTGCTGGCGAGCCTGAATCCGTCAGGGCTCCAGCTCGCTGCGCGAACCCTTCATCGAGCGCAGGAATCCGCCGCGTCGCATGGCGATTGTGCGCCGAGAAGGAGCGGCCGTGTGAGTCTGCCTCGACCGCGCCCACACCTCATGGCGCGTCGGATCGCGGGTCCCCGTTCTCGGGCAATGGCGGGTCACCCGCTCGGGCCTGCGCGAGCTGCAAGCGCTGCTCCTTGGTGAGCACCGCGTCGATCCGCTTGTGCGTATCGAGTGACTGCTCGAACAATTCCTTGCGGGCGTCGGACAGCGACCGGTAGATCCGGCGAGCCCTCGCGTCGTCCGTGCTTCCCGACGCGTAGAACTGCTGCAGGCGGTCTTGCTGCCTACGCATCGCGTTCACGAGTGCCGCGTGCTCGCGCGCCGATTGCACCTGGATCGCGTCGATCTTCGCGCGCTGCTGATCGGTGAGACGGAGGCTGTCGTAGTCCGCGCCATCGTAGCTCCGCGTTGCTCCCGGGCCCGCGCCGTATCCCGGATTGTAGCTGCCACGGTCGCCACCCAGCGCGCCGGCGCCCGTGCCGTAGCCGCCGCCAAAGCCGCCCATCATGCCCCCACCCATGCCGTAGCCACCGCTGCCGCCCATCATGCCCGAACCCATGCCCGTGCCTTGTCCCGAGGCCGTGGCAGCGATTCCAACCGAGGTGGCACTTGCCAACAGCGTGACCGCCAGGATCCTGCGAAGTCTTGTCTGTCTCATGACAAATTTCCTCAAGATGATTGTCTATGGACGTCCGCAGGTCCGCCGTGACGCCCCCCGGCCGAAGAGAAGCGGTTCGAGCAATCCCTCCACGAGTTTTCGATCTCTGTCGCGTTCATTTTGGCCTTGGCGACCGCACGTGAACGTGACCCGATGATTACGTCTGCGTAATGGACACCGAAGGCCGTGTCCGACCGAAAGAAACCGCTGTTCCTGGCAGGAAACTTGACGGCAAACTAACGGGACGATTACAAATTCGTCATCGAGGGCTCGCCGCACCGCAGTAGCGGATAATTGAGCCCCAGAAATACCGAGCCGAGGTCTATGAAGCTCCTGATTGTCGAAGACGAGCCTAAGGTAGGCGACTACCTGAAGCAGGGTCTGTCCGAGGCCGGCTTTGTAGCGGATCTCGTGCGCGACGGAAACGACGGCGTGCACGCCGCCACGGAGGGAACCTACGACCTCGTCGTGCTCGACGTGATGCTGCCGGGCCTCGACGGCTGGCAAGTGCTGCAGGCCATTCGGCGCGAGGGCAAACAGACGCCGGTGCTATTTCTCACCGCGCGCGATCGCACCGAGGAACGCGTGAAGGGACTGGAGCTTGGTGCAGACGACTACCTCGTCAAGCCCTTCGCCTTTTCCGAGCTGCTCGCGCGAGTGCGCACACTGCTGCGCCGCGGGCGGATCACGGAAGCCCCCGTGCTCAAGGTCGCCGACCTCGAGCTCGATCTGCTGCGGCGTCGCGCGCTCCGCGGCAACGAACGCATCGACCTGACGTCCAAGGAATTCGCGCTCCTCGAGCTGCTCATGCGGCGCCAGGGCGAAGTGCTCTCCCGGTCGCTCATCGCCTCGCAGGTGTGGGACATGAATTTCGACAGCGATACCAATGCAATCGATGTTGCCGTACGCCGCTTGCGTGCCAAGGTCGATGATCCCTTCGAGCCGAAGCTCATCCATACGGTACGGGGTATGGGCTACGTGCTCGAGGTGATGCAGGAAGCATGATGCGACCGCCATCAATCACGCTGCGGCTGACCGTGTTCTTCGCGATCGCCTCGAGCCTCGTGCTGCTTGCGGTCGGGTACCTCGTCTCCGCTGCAGTGGAAGCGCATTTCGTCGAGCTCGATCGGGTCGAACTGGAGGGCAAGCTGCAATTGGTTGACCATCTGCTTTCGCGCGCCGAATCACGGACTGATCTGGATGCGGTACCGCAGGCGCTGGACGACGCGCTGGTGGGGCACCCGGGCCTGTCGATCGTCGTCATGGGGCCGGATCGGCGCATCTTCTTCGCCTCGTCGGATGCCACATTGCCGGCTGCGGAGCTGCAGCGAAGACTCGAAAGTGCAGGCGCGGAGCGACCGCAGCCCTCGGTCTGGCGAAGCGATGGCCACGCGTTTCGAGACATCGCGGGGAGCTCGCCCACCGGCATCGTCGGAACATCTCCCTACACCGTCGGGGTCGCCGTGAACATCGACCATGAGGGCACGTTCCTGGCGGCGCTGCGGGAAAAGCTCTGGTTTGGCGTCGCGCTCGGTGCTTTGCTGACGGCGGCCTTGGGCTGGGTTGCGGCGCGCCGCGGGCTGGCGCCGGTGCGCAAGATGGCGGAGGTCGCACAAGATATTTCCGCGACGCGTCTCGATGCGCACGTGCCGCTCGCGGGCGTTCCCGCCGAACTCCGCGGGCTGGCACAGGCCTTCAACGACATGGTTGCGCGGCTTGCCGACTCCTTTCGGCAGCTCTCCGATTTTTCGTCCGATCTGGCGCATGAAATGCGTACGCCGGTCAGCAATCTCGTGACCCAGACCGAGGTCGCGCTGTCCCGCATGCGGACGGCCGACGAGTACCGGGAGGTGCTCTACTCGAGTCTGGAGGAATACGCGCGCCTCACCCGCATGATCTCCGACATGCTGTTCCTGGCCAAGGCCGACCACGGCATCACGATGCTGCGAACCGAGGCGGTCGATCTGACGGCGGAAACACGCGCGCTGTTCGAATTCTTCGCCGCACTTGCCGAGGAGCGCCAGGTCTCGCTGGCCCTGGGAGGAACCGGCGGCATCCGTGGCGAGCGGCTGATGGTCCGCCGGGTGATCAGCAATCTTCTTTCCAACGCGGTCCGGCACACGGCAGCAGGGGGCGAGGTACGCGTGGAAATCCACACGCTGGATTCCGGTCAGGTGCGGCTCGCCGTCGAAAACCCGGGCGAGATTCCCGCCGAGCATCTGCCCCGCCTTTTCGACCGCTTCTACCGGGTCGACGCTTCGCGCCAGAAAACGAGCGACGGTGCGGGACTCGGGTTGGCGATCACGAAATCGATCGTGCTGGCGCACAAGGGAAGCATTCGGGCGGAATCGTCGGGCGGCAAGACCCGATTCGAGATCACGTGGCCTGCCGCGGAGCGCACAGCGTCGTCACAGCGCGATGAAGGGGCCCTCGCGCGCCTTGCAGAACCAGCCTCCGGTGATCCTGCGGCGGTCCGCGATGTGTTGAGCGCGAACGATGCGGCTGGATGAGCACAAGTCAGGTACACGCGAAGCGGGCCGGGCAAAGCGCGTCAACTTCGTCGTATCGGAGGCTGGGACGGTATGGGGCGCGAAATCGGCGGATAGGTGGGGACGGGACAATCGGTAGACTCATCGCCCGCCATGTGCACGGCTTTCAGGACGGCGACAATCCCGTAATGTCTGTCGTTATCCGACGCAACCCACGCGTCCAGGCGGTGCGGCACCTTCCGAACGATGGGCTCGCGTCGGCATCGCGATCGTTTGCGCACGCGCGGGACGACGGACGGTTCGGTTGCGAGGATGAACGTGCAACGGTCGCGGTTCGAGGTTGACGCACGTCAATACCCTGGCGTGGATTGATGGCTATGGTTCAGGGACCATGCGGCTGCGACCACGTCGATGATGCGCCGTAACGCCAGGGTGCTTCGCAAAGCGCTGGTGGTGGGCGTTCTGTGCCTGTTCGCGTTTGCCCAGGTCGCCATCGCCGGCGAAGCCTGCAGGCTCGGCTCCGGCAGTTGCCCGCTGCCCGCCAACGGTGTGGCTGCGCACGACCACGGCCACCATTACAGCCAGGTCTGCGCACTGCAGACCGCATCCGCGCAGTCCTTCAGCACCGCCGCATCGTCGGCCGACGTGCTCGATGCGATCGCCCCGGCGACCGTCCTTGTCCTGGCCCTCCTGCGCGCTCTCGAAATGCCACGGCCGTTGCGCGGTGAGCGCATCGCCAGTGCGGCGTTGCTGCTCGTTACCTCCGGACGTCTGCGACTCTGATCGCTCCCCAGGAGCGCGGCTTCGCGCTCCGCAGCATGGCACCGGGTCAACCCGGTCGCCACCGCCACTTCCCCTCGTAGTCCTGTAGCCAGCGCCCCGGCACGGCTCGCGCCGGTACCGACGGCATCGCAATCTGCCGCGCCGACTGCGGGGTGGCGCTCTCGTGAAAGGCGATCAAAGGAGCAATCAAGATGGGCAGTTTGATCATGAAGTCCCTGTTGCTGGCGGCCGCCACGGCGTCGACGTTCGCTGCTCTGTCTGCAAATGCAGCCGAACTCGGCCCGAAAACCTCGCAAGCCGACGGTGTCGCGATCCAGGTGACGCCGATCGACGTCGCCGCGACGGCGAGCGGGTGGAAGTTCGCGGTCGCGCTCAACACGCATAGCCAGAACCTCGCCGACGACGTTGCCACCGAAGCGTTCATCCTCGACGCCGCGGGCAAGCCACGGCGGGCGCTTGGATGGGAGGGCGATCCGCCGGGCGGACACCACCGCAGAGGCGTGCTTAGCTTTGCACCGATGTCGCCCAGCCCCGCGCTGATCGACTTGCGCATTCAGCGCGCCACGGAAACCGCGCCCAGGACATTCCGGTGGACGGTCAAGTGAAGAGGTCGTCGTCCATTTCGAATATGGCATCGATAAGACTGGAGAAACGATCATGTCACGCAAGCACCATAGGAACACGCGAGAAGCCTCCTCGAAGCTCCGAGACAACCAGGTAGCGACGGTGAAGCCGACGTATCGACGCAAGATGCTCTACGGAGTCATCGCGATCTCCGTCGCGGCGATCGGCTTCGGGATTTACAGTTCGCAAACGACGCTCACGCAATCCGGCGAAGCCCAGGCGGCTACGGCTTCGAGTGGGCGGCCGACCGGCGGAATTGCGCTCGCCTCGATGGCGCCGTACTACAACTTCGGCACCGTTTCGATGGGAGCGGGCAATGTGGCCCATCGCTACACGGTCAGCAATCTCGGCTCGGCCCCGGTGACGATCACGAAGCTGTTTACCTCGTGCATGTGCACGACGGCGACGCTGGTGACGCCTTCGGCAAGGCGTGGCCCCTTCGGTATGCCCGGTCATGCCCCGATTCCGATCATTCGAGAACGGCTCGGGCCGGGCGAGATGGCCCAAGTGGACGTCGTATTCGATCCAGCGGCCCACGGGCCCGCCGGCGTCGGCCAAATCGACAGGACCGTGACCATCGAGAACGACGCTGGCGCGCCGCTGCAGCTCGCGTTCACCGCAATGGTCAGGCCGTAACGAGATGAACAAGAGACTATCGTTTCTGGTCGCGCTCGGTGCACTGCTCGTCGTGACGGTCGTCTTCCTCCAAACAGGGAGCGGCGGCACGACGGCCCTGTGGCGTTGGTCGAACGAAGGGCAGTGGCTGCTGCCGCTGGTACTCGTGGCCGCCGTACTCGACAGCATCAATCCCTGCGCTTTCTCGATCCTCATCGTGACGATCGCGTTTCTGTTCAGTGTCGGCAAAGAGCGCGCGGGCGTGCTGCAGATCGGCTCCACCTACGTCCTCGGCATCTTCGTCGTCTATTCGCTCATCGGCCTGGGCATCCTGCAGACGCTGCACCTGTTCGACACGCCGCATTTCATGGCGAAGGTCGGCGCCGCGATGCTGATCGTCATGGGGGCCATCGGTCTTGCCAAGCAGTATGCGCCGGCGTTGCCGGTTAGGCTGGGCATTCCAAAATCGGCGCATCAGCGGATGGCCGGGCTGATGGAGAAGGCGTCGCTGCCGTCGGCGTTCGCGCTCGGCGGCCTCGTCGGCCTGTGCGAGTTTCCCTGCACCGGCGGTCCCTACCTGATGGTGCTGGGCCTTCTGCACGATCGGACCACGCACGCGGTCGGCCTCGGCTACCTCTTCCTCTACAACTTCGTCTTCGTCGTGCCGTTGGTGATCATCCTTTTGATCGCGAGCGAAAAGGCGCTGATCGACAAGGTGCAGGCGTGGAAGAAGCGAGAGAACCGGTTGTTGCGCGTCGCCGGCGGACTGGCGATGGTCGGTCTCGGTTCGATCATCTTCGCGCTGTGAGGCAGCCATGACGACACAACAGAAAAGCTTCGAGGTGCTGCTCGAGCGCGTCGAAAGCCAGAAGCGATCGGGAAGCATCGATCTCTCTGCCGACGAGGACCTGAGCATCGCCGTGATGAATCTTGTCAGCCTCGAGGAGCACTTCTTCTTCACGGGAATGAGGACCGGCGGCGACCATTACTTCGACCTGCTGGACGAGGTGCGAGCGACGCGCAAGGCGCTGCTCGCGAAGCTTGTCGACACGCACGAAGGGGAGACCTGGTGCGTCAGCAAGCATCTGCTGGCAACGACGATGCGCCTGCTCGAGGTCGGCACCAAGCTGCGTGCAGTCGACAAGGTGGAGGCGAAGGCGATGTTCGAGCGCGCCTATCGCATGTACTCGATGTTCTGGGCGCTGCGGCTCAAGCTCATCGATACCGCGGAGCTGCGAGAGGTTGCCGCCGAGGAGAAGCCATGGACCCTGCGGGACATCGTGAACAAGCTGGTCAACTGTTGCGACGAGTGACCGACGAGCGGATCGGACCGCGGCCGCCGGCGACAGCGAGAGTCTCGCGCTGCCGCCGGCAGCTCATCGGCACCTTGGGCTGGACCGCGCTGGCGTCGGTGACGCCGCGGACCCTTGCCCGAACCTTCGCCACACCGCCCAGCTCCGCGCTGGACGAGGAGGATCGTCTCGAGGTTGATTCCTGCCGCTGCAGCAAGCGCCGTGATCGGACGGGTGGGCCGAGCCGGAACCGCGCGACGCAAGATTGTGCTTACGACTTTCAGACCGCGACTCCGTCGTCGAGATTGTAGGAAAATCACAAGTCTTTCCCCGCGCCGATCGCTATAGTCGCGACCAGATTCGACCTGCGCGGACCGGACGCGTCGACAGGTTTCTTCCGGAAGCGCGCGCCGATCGCGATCAATCCTGCCGGCGGATCTTGCCGAGGCGGTTGATCGACGATCGCAAGGACGGCCATGGCTTCCCTGCTCAACGATCGAGATCTCGCCTTTTACCTATACGAGCTTCTGGACACCGAAGCGCTGCTCCGGCGCGCGCGGTACGCCGATCACTCGCGCGAGGTGTTCGACGCGACGCTCGCCACGGCGCGGCGAATCGCCGAGGAATATTTCGCGCCCCATAACGCCAAGGCCGACGCCAATGAACCGACGTTCGACGGCAGTGGCGTCACGCTCGTTCCGGAAACGAAGCTCGCGTGGGACGCGTTCGCGAACGCCGGCTTCCTCGGCGCGCACTGGGATTTCGATGAGGGCGGGCTGCAGTTGCCCGAAGTCGTGCTGCGGGGCGCGCTCGCGCATTTCCTGGCAGCTAACGTCGCGACGAGCACGTACTCGTTGGTGACGATCGCTGCGGCGAATCTGATCCGGACCTTCGGCACTGCGGCGCAGAAAGCTCGTTTCCTGCCGGCAATGGGCGACGGATGCTGCGCCGGGACAATGGCGTTGACGGAGCCCGCCCAGGGTTCGGCGCTTGCCGACATCAAGACCTATGCGGTGCCGATGGACGACGGCACGTTCCGCGTGTTCGGGCAGAAGATGTTCGTTTCCGGCGGAGACCAGCCGTTTACCGAGAACATCGCGCACATGGTGCTCGCTCGCATCAAGGGGGCGCCGCCCGGGGTGAAAGGCATATCGCTGTTCATCGTTCCCAAGTTCGGCATCAACCCGGACGGCTCGCGGGGAGAGCGCAATGACGTCGCTCTCGCTGGGCTGCTGCACAAGATGGGCTGGCGCAATACGACTTCGACGGCGCTGTCGTTCGGCGAACGACAGGGCGCCTTCGCCCACCTTGTCGGCGAGCCGAACCGCGGCCTCGCCCACATGTTCCAGATGATGAACGAAGCGCGCATCGGCATCGGGCTCACCGCCGCATCGATCGCCTATCGGGGCTTCAACCTTTCGCTTGCCTACGCGCGCGAACGGCCGCAGGGCCGGCTGCCCTCGTGCCGGGACCCGCTTTCACCTCAGGTGAAGCTCGTCGCCCACGCCGATGTCCGCCGAATGCTGCTCGCGCAGAAGGCCTATGCCGAGGGTGGCCTCGCGCTCTGCCTGATCGCAAGCAGCCTGTTCGAGGACCAGCACACGCACCCGGATGCGACCTCCCGCGAGCGCGCGGCGCTGCTGCTCGACGTCCTGACGCCGGTCGTCAAGTCGTGGTCGTCGAAATATGGCTGCGCGGCCAACGATCTCGCGATTCAGGTCGCGGGCGGATACGGTTACACGCGCGAGTATCCGCTCGAGCAGCTGTACCGCGACCAGCGTCTCAATCCGATCCACGAGGGGACCGAGGGCATCCAGGGGCTCGACCTCCTGGGGCGCAAGATGGAGCAGGGCGGTGGTGCGGGGCGCCGGGTGTTCGAAGACGCGGTGGGCGCGGCAGTGCGTGACGCCGCAGAGTTCGCCGAGCTTCGCCACCTTGCTGACGCGCTGACGCAAGGCGTGGAAGGACTGCGCACGTGCACCGAGGGCTTGACTTCGATGCTGCCCGAAGATGCCGATCGCGCGCTCGCCAATGCGACGCTCTATCTCGATGCGTTCGGCCGCGTCGTGGCGTCGTGGGTCTGGCTGCGGCAGGCGACGGTGGCGTGCCGCGGGCTCGCCGCATCGCCCACCGAGGCCGACGCTTGTTTCTACCGGGGCAAGGTGCAGGCCGCGCGCTATTACCTCGAGTGGGAGTTGCCGGTCACCCGCAGCCAGTTCGATCTGTTGCGCGGCACGAACCCGGTCCCGTTCGACATGCGCGACGAGTGGTTCCAGGCGTGAACGGTTCCGCACCCTGCGCGGCGAAATCGGGTCGACGTCCGCGTCGAAAGTCGATGTCCGGCCACGCGCACTACGCGATCGCGGCCATCGACGCCCGGTAGCGTCGGGGGCTCATCCCGCTCTGCGCGCGAAACGCGTTGCTGAAGTTGCCGACATCGGAATAGCCGAGCCGAAAGGCGATCTGCGAGATCGGGACCGCGCGATGATGCAGCATGCTGCAGGCGCGGTCGTGTCGCACGAGGTTCGAGAGCTCGCGAAAGCTCCAGCCTTCGTCCGCGAGGCGCCGTGCCAGCGTGTGCGGAGGCAACCGCAGAAGCGAAGCAAGCTGCGCGAGGGTGGGCCGGCAATCCTCGGCCTCGTGCAGCATGAGGTGCACCCAGTCGCTCCAGGGGCACTTGCGGTCGCCGGCCGGAAGCGATTCCTTGAGGCGGTCCTCGGTCAGCGTGACCCATTGCGGATCGCGCAGCGCCATCGGCATATCCATCAGCGCCGCATCGATCACGATGCGGATTTCCGGCAGGTCCATCGTGCCGAAATGAACGCGCGCGGGCGCGAGCTCGCGGTAGCGCCGCGCATGGGGCGGCGCGGGCACCGGCAGGTAGATGTCGTAGGCGGGAAACGAGCGCTCGACCACGGCCTGGAGCACGAAATGAAACGATACGGCGTGGATCTCGTTCAGCGTCGCCAGCGTCTCGTGCGCCATGCCGACAGTCGGGCGATAGGAAACTTCGGCCTGCTTCGGCCCGCGCCGGTATTCCACCATGAAGCTCGGCGTAATGAGCGCGTAGTAGCGCGCGAGGAGGCGCAGCGCATGGTCGACGACGGCGCAGCGCTGCATGGCGCGACCGAACGCATCGTGCATGTCGATGGTCATCTGGCGCCCGAACTCGAAGCCCACGTCGGAGCGCCCCGCAAGGCGGCTTACGGCGGCGAGTACCGCCCCCAAGTCCGCGATCGTCAGCGGGACGCTGGGATCGTCGAGGAGCGAACCGGCGAGTCCCGCGGCGCGAAGCAGTCTCCGCCGGTCGATTCCGAGCGACTCGGCGTACGAACAGACGGAAGCGACGTAACGGACCGGGACGGTGTGACTGCGAATCGGCATATCGATGGGTGGTGCGGGACGCCGACGCCTATCGTAGTCAAGATTGTTGGAAACCCACAAGTTTTTTTCCGGTGGTGGGCTCTATAGTCCCGGTTGAGTCATCGACGATTGGAAGGCAAAGGCCCGATATGACGCTGGAAATCACCGCCGACGCGAAGGCCGCGGCAGCGACGCCGACGACTGCGGGCGCGCGTGAAATCTACACGTTGTGGGGAACCCCCCATTCGCTCTATACGGGCAAGATTCGCGCGTACCTGATCAAGAAGGGCGTGCCGTTCCGCGAACAGTTTCCGCCGCATCCGCGCTATCGCGCCCACATCCGGCCCGCGGTGCGGTTGAAGGTCGCGCCGATCCTCGAGACGCCCGACGGCCGCATCCTGCAGGATACGACCGACATGATCCTGCACCTCGAAGCGGCGTTTCCGCGGCCGCCGATGATTCCGGGGACGCCGGTGCAACGCGCCGTCGCCTGGCTCGTCGGCGCGTTCGGCTCGGAAGGGCTGCTGCCGGCCGCCATGTCCTACCGCTGGACCTATCGTGCGGAGCAGGAGCATTTCCTGCGCGCCGAATTCGGGCGGGTCGTGCATGCCGGTCCCGATCGCGAGGCGCGGCTCACCGCGGGCCTGAAGCTGATGGGCTATTTCAACGACTTTCTGCCCTCGCTGGGCATCACCCCGCAAACGGTGCCGACCATCGAGATGGCCTATCTCGACCTGCTCGACGCGCTCGACATCCATTTCCAGCGCTACCCCTACGCGCTCGGCGGGCGACCGAGCATCGCCGACGCCGGCCTGATGGCGCCGCTGTACGCGCATCTGGCGCGCGATCCGGTGCCGTCGACGCTGATGAAGAACCGCGCGCCGAACGTCTATCGCTGGACCGAGCGGATGAACCTCGCCGCGATCGCCGACGGCGAGTTTCCCGACTGCCCGGAAACCTATCTCGCCGACGACGCGATTCCCCCGACGCTGGAGCCCCTGCTGCGGCTCATCTTCCGGGACTGGGGGCCGGAGCTCGTCGCGAACGCCGCGTTGTACAACGCCTGGGTCCAGGCCCATCCGGCGCTGCCCTCGGGGCGTCTGGTGTCGGCTGACGAAGAGCGCGTGGTGCACCCGACGCTGGGTCCGGTCGAATACACGATGCGCGGCTGTGCCATCCGCCGCGCCAGCGCGCCGCACGCGCTGTGGCATTTCGACAAGGCGGCGGCTCACGCGCGCGCGCTCGAAGGCGAGCCGGCAGCCCGGTTTGCGGCGCTGGTGCAGCGCAACGGAGGCGAGGCGATGATGGCCATCGAACTGGCGCGGCCGATGCGGCGCAGCGACTACGTGCTGGTGCTGGCGTAGCCGCGGCTGCGCGAAGTGCTGGGAGACGGCATGGACAACGAAGCCAGGAAAATGCGCGTCAACGGCATCGATATGAACGTCGTGATCGCCGGGGAGGGTCCGGATGTCCTGCTCGTGCACGGCTACCCGGACACTCACCACGTCTGGCGCAAGCAGATACCGGCGCTGGTCGAGGCGGGGTATCGCGTCATTGCGCCGGACACCCGCGGCTGCGGGGAGACCGAAATTTCACCCGCGCGATCCGACTACCGGGTCCGCAACCTCATGGCCGATCTCGTCGGCCTGCTCGATGCGCTGGGCATCGCCAGGGCGCGCGTCGTCGCGCACGACTGGGGCGCGGGGATCTGCTGGCAGCTTGCGATCCATCATCCCGAGCGGGTGGACCGCTATGTCGCACTGTCGACCGGCCACCCGAATGCCTACCGGCGCGGCGGTTTCGAGCAGAAGCTCAAGGGCTACTACACGCTGCTGTTCCAGATACCCGGGTTCGCCGAGCTGCTGCTGCGCGGCGGCAACTGGTGGGGTTTTCGCACCATGACCGGGTACCCGGAGGAAGTGCCGCAATGGCTGTCGCAGCAGTCCCGACCGGGACGCCTGGCCGCCGGGCTCAACTATTACCGGGCCAACTGGCGCATGTTCATTTCCGGCGACTCCCCGCCGTGCAAGGTCCCGGTGCTCGGCGTGTGGAGCAGCGGCGACCGCTTCCTGGCTGAGGGGCAGATGCGCGCCTCGGCCAAATTCGTCGACGCGCCGTTCCGCTTCGAGCGCATCGAAGGCGCCAATCACTGGCTGCAGCTGAGCGGCGCCGAGCAGTTCAACCCGCTGTTGCTCGATTACCTGAAGTAATACGCGCGGAGGTCGGAAAAATGATCCAGGGCGTCAACCATATCGCCATGTCGGTCCCGAACCTCGGGAAGGCCATCCATTTTTACTGCGACCTGCTGGGCTTCGAGAAAGTCGAACAGGCGTCTTGGAAGGCGGATTCGGAAATCTCGGAAGCCGTTGCCAAGCTCACGGGGATCGCGGGAACGGCGGCCGATGCCGCCCATCTGCGCGGCTCCAACATGCTGATCGAAGTCTTTCAGTTCAGGGAATGCAATGCCAGGGCGCAGGATCCCGACCGTCCGGTGATCGACCACGGCATCACCCATATCTGCCTGGCGGTTCAGGATCTGGACCAGGAGTATGCGCGCCTGCGCGCCGCCGGCATGCGTTTCGACGGCGTGCCGACCAAGGTCGCGCCGGGCGTGCGCAGTGTCTATGGCCGCGATCCTTTCGGCAATGTCATCGAGCTCGAAGAAGCTGCGGGGCGTGCACTTGCCGGCCAATCGGCCATCAGCTTCACCAAGCGCAAGATCTCCAATTGGGCGCTCGGTACCGTTTTCTTCGCGCTGTTCGCCGCCTTCGTGCTCTGGCAGACCCCGTGGTTGTGGAATCGCCCGATGAGCCCGGCCGACATCGACCGCTATGCCGCCGAGCTGGAAAAGCATATCGATCAGCCGCCGGCCGACAAGGCCGCCTTCATCGCCCGCGTGCGCCAATGGGCGGCAGGCGACGACGGCCGGCCGGTGCTGCTCGTCAACCTGATGCGCTATCGCGACAAGCTCGGCGAACTGCCGCCGAACATCAAGTTCCAGGGCACGCCGCAGGAAGCCAATGCCCATTACGAGTCGCTGGTCGCGCCGCTTGCCTTGAAGCGCGGCGAGTACCCGCTGATCGGCGGCGACGCGCAGGCTCGCAGCCTGACCGCCTCCGATGCCGACAGCGCCAATCAATGGACGCGCGTCGTGGTCATGCGCGCGCCCAGCCGCCGCGCCTTCATCGAGTTCATGGCCGATCCGGACTACGGCCCGACGGTGCCCTACAAGCATGCTGCCGCGGACGTCGTCCTGCTTCCCATCGGTGCCCAAATGGTCGTGCCCGATCTGCGCTGGATCGTCGGCGGTCTGCTCCTCGTCGTCTATCTGCTGATCCTCTGGCGCCGCGCCGCAAACGCGCTCAGGACCGCACCCCAACGCATCTGAAGCAGACATGGATGCACGAACCGATCAACCGCCGCTGAACCAGATCGCCTTCTCGGTGGTCGACCTGCACCGCACCGAAGCCTGGTTCCACGACGGGCTGGGCTTCCTGCCCGCCGGCGGCAGCATCTTCATGATGAGCGGGCCAATCGCCGCGCGCGTCCAGGGCGTCTCCGGCGCCGCCTCCTGCGCCTGGTGGATGGTCGGCCGGAATCCTTGGTTCCAGATCGAGCTGTTCCAGTTTCGCCGGCCGATCGCCAAGCTGATGCCGGCCGATTTCCGCCCCTGCGACATCGGCTACACGAGGATCGGCGTGCATGTCGCCGATTTCGACGCGGCATTGGCGAATCTCGCCCGGCTGGGCAGCGCGCCGCTCGCCCCACCCGTTGGCGAGCGCGGGCGGCGCCGCGCCTGCGTACGCAATCCCGACGGCGTCTATGTCGAGATCATGGAAGACGATCCGCTGCCGCGGCCTGCGGGAAGCGAGCGAAGCGCCTGCCGGGTGGCGATGCGTTCGGTGACCCTGAGCACGCCCGATCTGGATGCCTCGGTCGCCTACCTGACGGCGATCAGTGGCAAGGCGCCGGAGGAAATCGATCTGCACGCACCGGAGCACGAAGCGATCTGGGGCCTTCCCGGCGCCACCTGCAAGAGCGCCGTGTTCCACTCCGGCGACATCCTGGTCGAGGTCGTCCAGTACCTCGACCCCGTCGGCAAGCCGTGGCCGCAAGGCTACCGCATCTGCGACCAGGGGATCCTGAACATCGCCTACGGAACGCGCCATCAGGCGGATCACAAGCGGATATTTGCCCGCGCGACCGCATTCGGCGCGCGGCCGAACTGCAAACCCTTCTACTTCGATGGCGGTGGGGTCGTCTACATGAACGACCCGCTCCGCTTTTCCGTCGAGCTGGTCTGCGTGCCCGAGGGCTCGAAAGACGTGAAGTATGGCTTCGAGGCTCTGCCGCGCAACCAGAGGCCGCTGCACGACAAGCTCCGCGTGACCGGCAGCGCGCGCATCGCCGCCCCGTCCGACCACGTGTGGAAAATACTGTGCGACCAGAACGCCATGTCGCAGTGGATTGGCTTCGACACCGTGCGCCGGACCCGCGACGGCAGGCCCGACGCGGACGGCTACGGCGCCGAGCGCTGCATGAAAGGCAAGCCGGGCACCGTGGTCGAGCAGATCACCGGCGTCGAGCCGGGCAGGCGGATCCGCTACCGGGTCATCGAGGGCGGACCGATCGTGTTCCACAACGGCGAGGTCGCGCTGCGTCCCGACGGCGACGGTTGCGTGGTCGACTGGACGATTCGCTGTCGCAGCAAGATTCCCTTCCTGGGCGGCCTGCTGCGACCTGTCATGCAGAAGATGCTCGACAAGATGCTGAGCCAGGGGCTCAAGCCCTATGCCGAAGGCGCCGGTCGACGCTGAAATCTGCGCTTCACTTTCATCAATAACCGATCCGGGAGCTCGTTCATGGCAATCACCGATTTCAAGAACAAGGTCGTCGTCGTCACCGGCGCGGCCTCCGGCATCGGTCGCGCCACCGCGCTCGCCTTCGCCCGCGAGGGCGCCCACATCGTCGCCTCCGACCTCAACACCGAAGCGCTCGAATCGCTGCGGAAGGAGATCGAAGCGCTTGGCGTGCGCTGCATGACCCATGCCGTCGATGTCGCCGACGAGGCGGCGATGAAGGCTTTCGCCGAGGCTGTGAAGGCGCGCTTCGGCGCCCCGCACGTGGTGGTCAACAACGCCGGCATCGGCTATCTCGGCCTGTTCCTGAAAAGCGACCTCAAGCACTGGGAGCGCGTGCTCGGCGTCAATGTCATGGGCGTGGTGCATGGCTCGTACTTCTTCCTGCCGATGATGCTCGCCGCCGGCGGGCCGCGTCACCTGCTCAATGTCGCGTCGCCGTCCGGCGGTTTCCCGGCGCCCGCGATGAGCGCCTACGGCGCGTCCAAGGCGGCGGTCATCAACTTCAACGAAGCGCTGAAGATGGAGCTCTCGGGCAGCAACGTGCACGTCGCGACGGTGCTCCCTGGCGTCGTCAACACCGCGATCGTGCGCAGCAACCTGGGCGTTTCCCCAAGCGTGAGCGACGCAACGCTGGCGAAGCTGCGCAACCACTATGCCACCGAAGGCTGCTCGCCGGACGTGATCGCCAAGGCCATGGTCGCGGCCGTGCGCAGCGATCGCGAGATCGTGAACGTCGGCCCGAAGGCCGCCCTTGGCTGGCACCTCAAACGCGTCTCGCTGAAGCTGATTCGCGCGGCGACGCTCGACTTTGCGCGCAAGTCGGGATTCCTGGACGGGAGCACAGCGCCATGAGAGCCGTCGTCTGCCAGAACGCCGAATTGAAGGTCGTCGATCTGCCCGAGCCGAAACCGGGGCCGGGCCAGGTCGTGGTCGAGGTCTTGCGCTGCGGGATCTGCGGCTCGGACCTGCACCTGCGACACCATTGCGACCACATGAAGTCGCTGATGGGGCGACTCGGTATCGCCGACCGCTTTCCAAGCAGCGCCGATCCGGTGGTTTTCGGCCACGAGTTCTGTTGCGAGGTTCTGGACTACGGACCGGGGTGCAACCGCAAGATCAAGCCGGGAACGCGAATCGTGGCGCAGCCGATGCTGCGCAACGGCAAGGACATCGACATGGCCGGACTTTCCGTCCGCGCCACCGGCGCCTATGCCGAACGGATGCTGCTGCAGGAAGCGACGCTGGTGCCGGTGCCGAACGGCCTGTCTTCCGAGATGGCGGCGTTGACCGAGCCGATGGCGGTGGGCTGGCACGCGGTGCGCCGCAGCGAGATCGCGAAGAAGGACGTGGCCATCGTGATTGGCTGCGGACCTGTAGGCCTGGCGGTCATCTGCCTGCTGAAGGCGCGGGGCGTGAAGACCGTCGTGGCAAGCGACTTTTCCGCGCGCCGGCGCGAGCTCGCCACGCTGTGCGGCGCCGACGTCGTGATCAATCCGGCCGAAACCTCGCCATACGCGAGCTGGGAGGAATACGGTTTCTTCATGGACATGCCCGGCTTGCTCGAGCTCGCGCTCGGCACGCGCGAGAAGCTCGGCAAGCTGCCGCTGCCCTGGTGGCACATCTGGCGAATTGCCGAGGCGCTGGGCCAGATGCCCGCCCGTCCGGTGATCTTCGAGTGCGTCGGCGTGCCCGGCATCGTGCAGCAGATCATCGACGGCGCGCCGCTGATGTCGCGCGTCATCGTGGTCGGCGTCTGCATGCAGGTCGACCGCTACGAGCCGGCGCTCGCGATCATGAAGGAGATCGACCTTCGCTTCGTCGTCAACCACACGCCGCTCGAGTATCGCGACACCGTCCACATGATCGCCGAAGGCAAGGTCAACTGCGCGCCGCTGATCACCGGCGAAGTCGGCCTGGCCGGTGTCGACAACGCGTTCACCGCACTGAAGGATCCGGAAACGCACGCCAAGATCCTGATCAACCCCAAGAGCGCGGCGACGCAGCCTACGCGGGTCTCTCGCTGAGGGTTTCCGCAATTCAAGGAGGATACGACCATGGAACGACGAACGTTTCTGAGTGCCAATGCGGCGCTGCTGGCAGCAGCGGCATGGCCGCGGGTTGCACTCGCTGCGACCGTCGGATCGGTCGACGACCCGGCTTCATACAACCACCATTTTGCCGACCTCAATGGCATTCGCATGCACTACGTCGAAGCCGGCAAGGGACCGCTGGTCATACTGTTGCACGGCTTTCCACTGCTCTGGTATTCCTGGCGGAAACAGATCGCGCCGCTTGTCGAAGCCGGCTGCCGCGTGGTGGTCCCGGACCAGCGCGGCTATGGACAGACCGGCGGTCCCGAAGACGTCAACAGCTACGACGTCACGCACCTGGTCGGTGACATCGTCGGCTTGATGGATTCGCTGGGCGAGAGATCGGCGGTCGTGGTCGGCTGGGACATCGGCACCATAGTCGCTTCACACGCTGCGCTGCTGCGCCCAGATCTGATCCGTGCCGTGGTCCTGGTCAGTGCTCCGTATTCGCTGCGCACGCCGGTTCCCCCATCGGCCATATGGAAGGCCACCTTCAAGGGCAAGGTGTTCTACCAGCAGTATTTCCAGGAAATCGGCAAGGCCGACCGGGAGATGGAGCGCGACCCGCACCGCACGATGCGCAGCGCGCTGTATTCGCTGTCCGCCGACGTCGCGCCTGGCGAGGGCTGGCGCGTCCTCTTCAATCCGGGCGAGTCGTCGCTGGATAACGTCAGCGACCCCTACGCGCGCAAGATTGCCAACCCGAAGCAGTTGCCGCCCTGGTTGAGCGAAACCGCCCTCGACTATTACGTCGCCCAGTACACTGCCAGCGGCTTCACGCGAGCACTGAACTGGTATCGGAACTTCGATCGCAATTGGGAACTGACGTCCTTCCTCGCCGGCGCCAAAGTGCATCAGCCCGCCCTGTTCGTCGCCGGCAGCGAAGACACGGGCCTGCAATGGGCCAAGAAAGCCATCGACGGGCTGGAAACCACCATGCCCGGATTGCGCAGCAAGGTATTCATACCCCAGGCGGCGCACATGTCGCCTGAGGAAAAGCCGGCCGAGTTCAACGCCGCCCTGCTCGATTTTTTGCGCAAGCTCTGAGAAAGGAAAACAGACCGTGACGACGATGAAGCGCATGACGAAACTGCTCGCCGCGTCGTCATTGACCGGCATGCTCAGCCTGCCCGCCCTGGCGCAGGAAACAAAAGACGTGCAGCCGACCATCACCGTCGGCACGGGAAGCGCCGCTCAAACGGTGGACTGGCGCGAGGAATACGCCTACGCGCTGGGGATCCATGCCTATGTCATTGGTTACCCCTGGGTCTATCTGCCGACGCTGCGCTGGCTGTGGGTGACGCAGCCGCGCAACCCCGAACGCATACCCTATGTGCCGCTGAACCAGTTCTGGCATCTGCGCGCACTGGCCGACGCCAGCTACAAGGACGGCGGCGGCGCCAACAACGACACGCTGTACACCATTGCCTGGCTCGACCTGGCGAAGGAACCGCTGATCCTCTCGGTCCCGGAGACCGGCAAGCGCTACTACACGATGCAGATGGCCTCGCTCGACGGCGACAATTTCGCCTATGTCGGCATGCGCACCACCGGCAGCCACGCTGGCAACTACGCCATCATCGGCCCGCACTGGAAAGGCAAACTGCCCGGAGGCGTCAAGCCGTTGCCGCCATCGCGCACCAATGCCGTGCTGATCTTCGGCCGTACCCTGATCAGCGGGCCGGACGATCTCCCGGCCGCACATGCGATTCAGGCGCAGTATCGGCTGACGCCCTTGTCGCAATGGGGAAAGAAGTACACGCCCGTCGACGATCGCAACGTATGGGCGCCGGTCAGCCCCAAGACCGATCCCTTGGGCGAATGGAAGACGATGAACCGGGCAATGACCGAAGACCCACCGGTCGGCGAGCAGGCGGTGCTGATGAAAACGTTCAGGGACATCGGCGTGGGTCCCGGCATGGACGTCGACAAGATGGACGAGGCCACGAAGCGCGGTCTGGCGCGCGCCGCGGTCACGGGCAAGGACTTGCTGAAGGCCTCGATCCAAGTCTTCTACGGCGGTACCAAGATCAACGGCTGGCACTTTACCTCCAGGACCTACGGGCGGGCCGGATTGGCGGGCGAATATCTGAATCGCGCCGGTCCGCAATGCCTGGCGGGCGTCATCGGCAACGAGCCGGAGGAGGCCATGTACATACTGGCCTTCGAGGACGTCAACGGCGACAAGCTCGACGGCAGCAGGAAATACAAGGTTCGCTTCGCCCCCGACCACTTTCCACCGGTCAATGCCTTCTGGTCGCTGACCATGTACGGCACGGACTACAACCTGGTCGAAAATCCGATCAATCGCTACTCGCTCGGGGATCGCAGTCCCCTGAAACGCGATGCTGACGGCGGCATCACGATCTATGTGCAGAGCGACTCGCCCGGGCCCGAGCGCGAAGCCAACTGGTTGCCGGCGCCCAAGGCCACCTTCTACATGAACCTGCGCAACTACATTCCCAAGCAACCTCTGCTGGACCGCACCTGGGTACCGCCATCGGTCGTGCCGGTGCCCTAGGAATATTTCGATGGCCGCGGCGCAACCGCGCCGCCGGCGCCGGCCAACCCGGATTGGTTCGCCGGTCACGTCAAACTTCGAGACATTCGAGCTACCTCATGACAACCGGAGATCGTCTGCGCATCGAACGCGATGGGGCCATCCTGACGCTGATCAACAACGATCCGCCGTGGAACCGGATGAGTTTCGAGTACATCGACGCGCTCGAGCAAGCCGTCACCGAAGCCGCCGCCGATCCGACCGTTCGGGCATTGGTTTTCACCGCCGCCGGAGACGAGAATTTTTCCGTCGGCATGGACCTCAAGCAACTGATGAACGAAGGGGATCGGCGAGACGGGCTGGAATCCATCCTCGATCAGCGGCAGCGCGTGCTGGCCGCCGTCGAATCGATGGGCAAGCCGTCGATTGCTACGCTCTTCGGTCATTGCCTGGGCGGCGGGCTCGAGCTTCCGCTCGCCTGTCACTTTCGCCTTGCGGCCACCGAAGGCGCTCGGATCGGTTTGCCCGAGCTCGATCTCGGTACGATGCCCGCCTGGGGTGGGACGGCGCGCCTCACGCGCTGCATTGGCCGCGATCGAGCGCTCGACATGATCTTGCGCTCGCGCAAGATCGATGGCGCCGAGGCCGTGCGCGTCGGCCTCGCGCATTCGCTTCATCCGATCGAACGACTCAAGGCGGCGGCGCACTCGCTGGCGCAGGAGTTGGCGGAAAGGCCTCCGATCGCCGTTGCGGGAGTGCTCCAATGCGTTGTCGGAGCAGGGGGCGCAACCCTCGAGGACGCGTTGGCCGAGGAGCGCCGGGCCGTGCTTCGCTGCGCCGCAAGTTGCGACCAGGCCGAGGGGCTGCGGGCGTTTGTCGAGAAGCGGCCGCCGGCGTTTTGCGGCAAGTAGCTGCTGCAAGCGCTTGCAAGATGCGGATCGGCACGGCGCCGGTTCCCCAACAATCACCTCCGATTCCTGGCTGAAAGGCAACGCATGGACTACGAGACTCTTACCCTGACCCTCGACGGGTCGATCGCGACGATCTGTCTCAACCGACCCGAGCGCCTGAATTGCTTGAGCCCAGCGCTTGCACAGGAATTGCGCGCGGCGATCGAGGCCGTGAATCACGGCCCGTCGCGCGTGCTGATCGTGACTGGAAACGGCCGCGGATTCTGTGCCGGCGCCGACCTCGGCGACGTCGTGCCCGGCGCGGCCGCGCCCGACCTCGGCGACATCGTCTTGAATCGCTACCAGCCCATCATCCTCGGCCTGCAGACGCTTTCCATGCCGGTGATTGCTGCGGTGAACGGCACGGCCGCCGGCGCGGGCGTCAGTCTGGCGCTGGCTTGCGATCTGGTCGTCGCCAGGCGCTCGGCAAAGTTCATCCATTCGTTTACGCGCATCGGCCTCGCGCCCGATGCGGGTGCCAGCTGGTTTTCGCCGCGCCTCGTGGGCCAGGCCCGTGCCCTGGGCATGGCCTTGCTGGCCGAGCCGATCAGTGCGGAGCAGGCCGAGCGCTGGGGGCTCATCTGGAAGTGTGTCGACGACGATGCTTTCGACACCGAAGTCCGTTCGCTGTCGCAGCAGCTTGCCGACGCTCCGACGCGGGCATTGGTGGCAACGCGACGCGCGATCCGCCGGGCGGCCGATCACACGCTGGTGCAACAGATCGGCGTCGAAGCCGCGTTGCAGCGCGAGCTGGGGCGTTCCCATGATTTCGTCGAAGGCGTGAGCGCATTTCTGCAGAAGCGCGCGCCGGCCTTTACCGGGCAATGACCGGGCAATGGCTTCAGCCGACCGCCGTGGTCGAAGGGTACCCCAGCGCCCGGTGTGGTGCAGAGCGTGAACAACAGCCGAAGGAGTGGGTCGCATGCTGAACATTGTCGCGAATCTTGTGCGTAACGCAGCGCTACTGCCCGGCAAGGCGGCAATCCATTTCGGCGAGACGAGCCTCACGTACGCACAGCTCGACGCCGCCGCGAGCCAGGTGGCGAATGGTCTCGCCAGGCGAGGCGTGACCAAAGGCGACCGGGTCGTCCTCTCGTGCCCCAACCTGCCGTATTTCCCCATCGCGTACTACGGGATCCTGAAGCTCGGCGCGGTCGTCGTGCCGATCAACGTCCTGCTCAAGGCGCCGGAAATCGCCTATCACCTGAAGGACTCGGAGGCCAGGGCATTTCTGTGCTTCGAGGGAACGCCTGAGTTACCCGTCGGTCAGGCCGGCTTCGACGGCTTCAGGCAGGCCGGGACGTGCGCGCACTTCTGGATGATCACCGCCGATCCCGCGGCGCCGGATCGGATCGCCGGCGGCGAAACGCTCGCCATGCTGATGAAGGGGGAGGCACCCGTCCGCGAGCTGGCGCCCACCGACGCGAACGACACGGCGGTGATTCTCTACACGTCGGGGACGACGGGCACGCCGAAAGGGGCGGAGCTCACGCACGCCAACGTGGCGATGAACACGCAGATCTGCCAGGGGTTCATGAAGCAGGACAGCCGCGACGTCCAGCTTCTCGCCGTGCCGCTGTTTCACACGTTCGGCCAGACGGTGCAGATGAACACCGCCATCATGTGCGGCGCGTCGATCGTGCTGCTCGCCCGGTTCGATCCGGACGCGGTGCTCGCCGCAATGCAGCGACACAGGGTCACGATTTTCGCGGGCGTGCCGACGATGTACATCGCGCTGCTCAACCTGCCCGGTGCCGCCAAGCGGTACGACCTGAAAGCGATCGCCCATAGCCTCCGCCTGGGGGTGTCGGGCGGGGCCGCGATGCCGGTGGAAGTCATTCGGCAATTCGAATCCAAGTTCGACGTCACGATCCTCGAAGGCTACGGGCTCTCGGAGACGAGCCCCGTCGCCACGTTCAGCCACATGGACTTCGACCGCATCCCGGGCAGCGTCGGGCAGCCGGTGACCGGCGTCGAAGTGCGGATCGTCGACGACAAGGGGCAGCCGCTGCCGACGGGTCAGGACGGCGAAGTCGTCGTTCGCGGCCACAACGTGATGAAGGGCTACTACCGGCGACCGGAAGCGACCGCCGAGGCGATCCGCAACGGGTGGTTCCATACGGGCGACATCGGTCGCTTCGATGGCAGAGGAAACCTCTACATCGTCGACCGCCTCAAGGACATGATCATCCGCGGCGGCTTCAACGTCTATCCGCGCGAGCTCGAGGAAGTGCTGATGACGCACCAGGCAATCGCGCAGGTCGCGGTCATCGGCGTGCCGCACGAGACGCACGGCGAGGAAGTTAAGGCGGTCGTCGTGCTGAAGACGGGCGGGGACGAGACGCCGGAGGCGATCATCGCGTGGTGCAAGGAGCGGATGGCCGGCTACAAGTATCCGCGGATCGTCCAAATCGTCGACGCGATGCCGATGACGGCAACCGGCAAGGTTCTCAAACGCGTGCTGAAGTCGGCGTGAGATGGATCACGGGTGCAGTCGGACTTTGCCAGTTTCATTCTCGAAACGGGCGTGGCGTTCGCTCAATGGCCCGCGCAATCGTTCGGTCAGCCCAGGCGCGAGGCACCAGGTCGATCAGGTTGCGGTATCCTACGAAAAGGGGATGGTTCCAGGTCGAAAACGACGAGAGGCGATCCAAGCGCGCGTTCTCGTCGATGCTGCTCACCTTGGCGGACACGGCAGGCGTCCCCGCTCCCCGTTCCCATCTCCACCCCATGAGCCCACGCACCGGCAGTCCACGCGTCGATTTCCCCGCACCGCTCGATCGAACATCCTGCGGCGTCGGCCGCCTGCTCCGCGGGCTCGCCGCATCCGCGCTCTTCCTGCTTGCCGCAAGCACGCTCGGTCAGACTCAGGACTATCCGCTCAAACCTCCCGACCGATTGAATCCGCGCGCCACGCTGAAGACGTTTCTCGATTCGGGCGACGCTCTCGCCGCTTATCTAGCTCGGGATTACCTGCCGTCCCCTTCGTTCGCGCGGGCCCGCCGCCTGCGCTCGCTGGCCTCGATAGCTGTCCAATGCCTCGATCTGAGCCAAGTGCCGCCGGCGGCACGTCTGAAGACAGGCGCGGCAGCGGCGGCGGCCTTGTACGAAGTCCTGAGCCGGATCCCGTTGCCGCCTCTGGAAGAGATCCCCGACGCTGCTCAATTCAAGCAGCCCGTCGGCAAGGAACCGACGCGCTGGGTGATCCCCAACACCGAAATTGCACTAGAGCGGGTGAGCAGCGGGCCACGCACCGGCGAGTTCCTGTTCGACGCCGAAACTGTCGCCCGGGCGGTCGAGTTCTACGATCGCGTGCGCGAACTGCCCTATATCCGACCGGTTCCGCTGGCAAACATGCACGACCTCTTCATCGCGGAGGGGGGCTGGATGATCCCGCACGCTTGGATCGCCGCGTTGCCGGCGTTCCTGCGCAATCCGATCGCCGGCGAGTCGGCGTGGAAGTGGATCGGCCTGGTCGTGATCGGCGCTGCATTTGGTCTGTTCGTGTGGGGCGCGTACCGGGTATCGCAGCTCGGCGACGAGCGGCACCTGTTCCTGCGGGCGTTGGCGCAGTTTGCGCTGCCGACCTGGGTTATCGTCGCGACGCCCGTCGCGGCGTACTTCGCTCTCGTCCAGATCAACGTGATCGGCGGCGTGGGGAGTGCGATTCAAGTCGGGGCAGCGGCGGTCGAAACGCTCGCGGCGGCCTGGATGGCGTGGCGTCTCGCACCGGTGGTGGCCGAAGCGATCATCGCTTCGCCGAAAATCGCGACCGAGAGCATCGACGCTCACCTGATCCGCGTTGGCGCCCGCCTGCTGGGGATCGCGGGCAGCATGGCGCTGCTCGCCGTGGGCGCCAACCGGCTGGGCGTGCCGGTGTATGGAATCGTCGCTGGGCTGGGCGTCGGGGGATTGGCGATCGCTCTCGCCGCCCAGCCGACGATCGAGAATCTGCTCGGCGGCCTGAGCCTGTTCGCGGACAAGCCCGTCCGCGTCGGCGACTTTTGCAAATACGGTGACGGGCTTGGGATAGTGGAGGCGATCGGCCTTCGCTCGACCCGAATTCGCGGCATCGACCGCACGCTCACGACGATTCCCAATGCGGTGCTCGCCAAGATGCCGATCGTGAACTTCACGCGGCGCGACCAGATGCTGATCCAGACCGTCATCGGCCTGCGCTACGAGACCACGCCGGAGCAGCTGCGTTACGTCCTGGTCAAGCTGCGCGAAATGCTGCTCGGCCATCCGCGTGTCAACCCCGACCCCGCACGTGCGCGCTTCGTCGGCTTCGGAGACAGCTCGCTCAACATCGAGGTGTACGCCTACGTGACGACCCGGGACTGGGCGGAATTTCTCGGCATCCGGGAAGACATCTTGCTGCGGGTGATGGAAATCGTCGAGCAGGGCGGCGCGTCGATCGCGTTTCCCTCGCAGACGTTGTATCTGGGTCGCGACCCCGGTGCGGATGAGACCAAGACGCGCGCTGCGGAAGCCGACGTTCGGGCCTGGCGGGAGCAAGGCTCCCTCCCGTTCCCGAATTTCTCGCCGGAACAGGCGGGCCAGATCCGCGGCTCCATCGTCTATCCGCCTGCGGGCACCACGGCGGCATCTGCTGCCAGACCACCGCCGCAGGCTGGCTCAGCGGGAAAAGCCGTGCCGACGAACGACGCGGCCGATGGTAGCGGCAGGCGCAAGCCCTAATCCAGCCCGTTCGTGAGCTGGCGGGCTCATTCCAACGAGCAGGGACCTAAGGCGCGGGCACGACTTTGTAAAACACTCCATTGGCCCCGTACGCCGGCTGGAACCACGTGTTGCCGCTCAAGTAGTAGGTTGCACCGTTCTTGTCGATCGTCATCGAGCCCGCCGGCAGGCTCGCGTAGTTGACGCCCGTCACGTACGTGCCCGACGCGGGCGCGCTCGCGATGGAAGCCCCGGTGGCAACTCCTGCGTTGTAAGCCGCGCTGGTCGCGGCGGCGGTGCTGGCGCTGCCGGCAGCAACGCCCGCCGAGTACGCGCTCGACGTCGCGGCCGCCGTATTTGCCGATGCCGCTGCCGCACCGACGGCAACGCCTGCGATCGCGCCCGCGGCTGCTGCGCAACCATAGCAGCCCGACGAGTAGTACGGCACCGCGACCGGCGGGTGATAGACCGGATAGGTCGGATACACCGGGTAGGCGGGATGCGTCGGGTAGGGATAGTAGCCGGGAGGATGATAGGCGGTCGCACCCGAAGGATAGGTGTGCGACCAGCCCGATCCGTACGCGCCGGACGTGCTGCCGCCGTAGGCGTTGGTGTGCGAGGTCCCGCCGTAATACGAGTGCGACGTGCTGCCGCCGTACGTGTTCGTATGCGACGTGCCTTCGCCCCAGGTATGGCTCGAGCTGCCGCCCCAGCGATTCTCGTGGCTCGTCGAGCCCCAGCTGTGGCTGGTGCTGCCGCCGAAACGATTGGCGCTCGCCCAGCCTAGCGCCTGGTCCGCCCACACCGCCGCGGCCAACGCCGCGATCACCATCGAAACGATCGTCTTCATCCTGCTTGCCTCGTCACTGCGGCTTCGGTTGATTGCCGGCCGGCGCGGTCGTGGACGACTTCTCTTTGGCCATCGGTTTGGCGCCCGGGGGCGGCGGCGGGGCGACCGGGCTCGAGAACGCGATGCGCTTGGCCGCCTGCCCCTTCGGCGACGTGAAAGCATCCGGAGCGAGCGCGCCGTCGAGCTGCCAGTTCGAAAGGTCCATCTGGTGGCGCAGCTCCAACGGGTCCGTACGATAGATCGCGCGAATCCGCCGCGGCAGCTTGTCGTCGACGCCGATCCAGATCTGCAGGAACACGTCGTCGTTGGCCCACACCACCATGTCGGTTTTCACGCCTGCGACTACGCCGGAGGGGCCGACGTAGAAAGCGAGGATCGCCCCGTCGGTCAGCGCCGCATACGGGTCGGCGGCGACGAGATCGCTGAACGGATAGTAGATGGCCGCCGTGTCGTACGCGGCCTTCAGCGCCGCGTCGATCGTCGGCGGCGCATCGGCCACCGCGACGAGGTTCTCGGCCGGCGCGTACGCCATCATCGTCTTGCCGTCGTAGTAGAACTCCGACGCCGGCCCGTCGCCTGGCACGACAACCCTGAGCTTGTCGGGCCGCTGCATCGTCACGTCGTAGCGCACCGTGTATTCGATCGGCGGTCCGAGCCTGCTCGGATACTCGTAGCTCACGGTGGCGGTGAATGACATCGACTTCGCCGCCGCAAGGCGCGCACTCGCGGCCTTGAGGAGCTCCATCGCTCGCGGCTCGAGCACCAGCCTGAACTCGGCCGGCGCTGCCCTCGCCATTGACTTCGCCGCCTTCGCGGCGGGCTTGGGACCCTTTGCGTCGGGCGGGGGGGTCTGCGCGGCGACGGCGGCCGCCGCGAGCAGGCCCGCAGCGAGAGCCATCGGCTTCGCGAGCCACCGGCGCCGACGAATGACCTTGTTCATGTTTCTCCTCAGCGCATTGGCGCAATTAGGGGATCAAGCCAGACAGGCTCCTAGTTCATGTGCGGATCCTTGAAGAACCTTGTGCCGGCGACGGTCAGCGTCGCCGCAAGGCCCGTGTCGGTGATCTGGTACACGTAGACGCCGGGCGAGATCACGGCTGCGCCGGCGAACATGCCGCCTGCGCCGCGTGCCATCGCGGCGACGTTTGACTGTGCGCCGAACTCCCATCCCTGGTCGATGAAGTTGTGGAGTGCGCGCTCGTTTGCGAATACGAAGATGAGCCGGCTTTTGGAGAGGCCGAAGCCCAAGCCGCCCTGGACTTGCAGCATCTTCATGAACGCCTGCCGGCCCGTGCGCTTGTTCACCACGACGCCCTTGCCCGAGGTGCCGCCCGCGAAAAAGAGCTTTATTCCGAACGTGCTGAACGCCGCGTAGCCCGCCGATTGCTCGACCGCGCGCTTGGTCCCCGGTGCGATTTCGTAGAGCGTGGCAAGCGCATCCTGGGCCATCTCGCGCACCTGGAGCCGCGCCTGGATGATCTTGCCTTCATTCGGGACGCCTTCGGGCAGAACGCTTTCGACCGCCTGCAGCGGATCCCAGGACCACTGCTGGGCCAACAGCGGCGAGGGGGCGAGCAGCGCGACGGCGCTCAGGATGGCAACGCTTGCTTTCACGGTCATTCCTTTCTTTACGGATTGCATCAGGGCCCTGCTCGCAGGCGCAGAACGCGCGCCCGCGCCGCGCACGAGTCGCTTGCCTTCGGGGGACGATTTCGCGCCGACGGCGCTCATGGCTGCGGCGGGTCGGCACGACCGCAGGCGGCGATGACGAGGTCCGCCAGCCTCCCGGGGTCGTCTTCCTGCATGAAATGACCGCCATGCAGCGTCGTGTGTGGCTGATTGCGCGTCCCGGGTACGCGGCTTCGAAACATCTGATCGATGCCGCGCGTGATCGGATCACCATCGCTATAGCAGCAGATGAAAGGCTTTTCCCAGCGCTCCAGGACCCGCCACGCCTCGCGATTGGCCTCGCTCGCCGGGTTGTCCGGCGTCAGCGGGACGAGCAAGGGATAGACGCGCGCCGCCGTCTTGTACGTGGCGGAGGGGAACGGCGCGTCGTAGGCCGCGCGCTCGGCGGGGGTGAGCCGCCGCTTGGTGCCGCCCTGAACTATTCGTCCGATCGGAAACCACGGGCTGAATCGCGCAAACGCCTTCCACACTCGAAACGCAATCGGGATCGGGGTATCGCCGGTCGGCAATCCTCCGTTGCCGATGATGATTCGCGCGAAGCGCTCCGGCATTTCCGCGGCAAGCCGCAGTCCGATGAGCGACCCCCAGTCCTGGCACACAAGGGTGATCTCGCGCAAGTCGAGCGCCTCGATCCAATGCCGGATCCATGCGACCTGGCCCGCATAGCTGTGCGCTTCGCGCCGGGTCGGCTTGTCCGACTTTCCGAAGCCGACGAGATCGGGCGCCAGGACGCGAGCGCCCGCGGCGGCCACCGGAGGAATCACGTGGCGGTACAGATAGGACCACGTCGGCTCGCCGTGCAGCATGAGGATGGGCGGGCCATCGCGCGCCCCGACGTCGACGTAATGAAGGCGCACTCCGCCGGTCGTCTGGTGGTAGTTAGCGGCAAACGGATAGTCCGGCAGCCCGGTGAAGCGGGATTCCGGTGTGCGCAGAATCGATTCCGTCATCGCGCCCGATCGCATCAGCGGGGACTGTGCCGAACGAGCATCCCGAAGGTCACGGCCGCCGTCAGATGCACGACGCACAAGATCCAGGGAAGCGCGGGCTGGCTGGCGGCGAGAGCGGCCCAGCCGAAGAGCGCGCCGACGCCGACGCCGTAGACGATGAATCCTGCCGAATACCGCGATAGCCGGGCCGCCTCGGCGCGCGCCGTCCACCACGTGACGCCGAGCGCCAGGACGGCGACGCCCAACGTGCGCGCGACGAGGACCCCTCGCGAATCGAGGGCGGCGTCGAGCAGAAGCAATGCCACTTCGCGCGGCAGCGCCAGGATCATCACGGCGACTCCCATTTCGCCGGTCGACACGAGCGCAATGACGAGTATCGCCGCGCGCTCCGCGGCCGGGCGTGGTGAAGGAGATCCGAGATCAGACGTCGCCATCGCGCAACCGATGCTCAATGCGGGCGATCGCCGATGGCGCCTTCGACGGCCGCGAGCAGCGCCTCGTGGTCGACGGGCTTGGGCAGGTATCTGCTCGCGCCGAGGTCGCGCGCCCGACTGCGCGACTCGGCCGAGTCGTGACCGGTGATCACCACGACCGGAATCCGCACGTGCGGATTGCGCGCGAGCGCCGCCTGCACGTCGAAGCCGCTCATGCCGGCCATGTGCAAATCGAGGATCAGGCAGTCTGGCACGCGTCGCTCGATCGAAAGGAGGAACTCGGCGCCCGTTGCGAAGCTTTCCACTGCGAATCCCGCGGAAGTGACGAGGCGCACCAACGCGATGCGTACGTCCGCATTGTCGTCGACGACCGCAAGAAACGGCGGATCAGCGGACATTGCCGCTAAGCTACCGCCGCAGTCGGCGCCGGGGTACTGGACCTTGGCCCAGGTGCGAGAGGGCGCCGGTGGTGCCGGGTGTCTTCCCGATGCCGGCGCGCTCGGCGACCTTCACGAGGTCGGCGACCGTGCGCAGCTTCATCTTTCGCATGAGGTTGGCGCGATGGAACTTGACGGTCTTCTCGACGGTGCCGAGCTCGGCGGCAATCTGCTTGTTCAGGCGACCGGCGACAACCCCCGCGAGCACCTGCCGCTCGCGCGGCGTGAGCGCCGAGATGTTTTCGGCGAGCTGTCGCCGCTCCTCCTCCGCTGCCCGGGTCGATTGCGCCGTGGCCAGGGCCTGCGCAACCGCTGCGAGGAGGACCTCGCCGTCGACCGGCTTCTGCAGGAAATCGATCGCGCCGCGCTTCATCGCCTGCACGCTCGACGTCACATCGCCTCGGCCCGTGAGGAACACGATCGGCAGCGCGGGCGCTTCGCGCTCGAGCAGGCGCTGCAGCTCGAGGCCGTCGACGCCTGGCATCGCGAGATCGAGCACGAGACATGCGCACGCCCGGCGATCGAAGCGATCGAGGAATGCCTGCGGTGATTTGAAGGTGACGACGTTCGAGCCCGCGGACATCAGGAGGCGCGCGAGCGCGTCGCGCACATCCTGGTCGTCGTCAACCACGTATACGGTCGCGGACGTCGACATCGAGATTCGCCTTGTGCAAGACGGGCATTTCGAAGTGCAAGGTTGCTCCTCCCTCCGGATTGTTGGTCGCCCAGATCCTTCCGCGGTGCGCGTCGACAATCGCCCGGCAGATGGCAAGACCGAGTCCCATGCCATGGCGCTTGGTCGTGATGAACGGTTCGAAGATGCCTTCGAGGTCCGCCGGCTCGATCCCGGGCCCCCGATCGGCCACCGTAACTTCGACGTTGCCCGACGGGGCGCGTCGCGTGCGGACCAGGAGGCGGCGCGGCCCGTTCGCCTCTTCCATTGCCTCGCAGCCGTTCATCACGAAGTTGAGCATCACCTGCGAAAGCTGCACGCGGTCGGCGGAGATCGGGGGCAGGCCCGGCTCGTAGTCGGCGACCAGCTCGACGTGCCGGCTCAGAAGATTGCTGTGCATGAGCCGCAGTGAATCCTGCACCATCTCGTTCACGTCGACCGGCCGATGCTCCGCATCCTCTTTCTTGAGCAGCACCCGCAGCCGCTGGATAACCGCGGCCGCGCGCCGATCGTTCTTCACGATGTCGTCGATGATCTCGGCCACCTGATCGAGCCGGGGCGGCGTTTGCGCGAGGAACCGCTGCGCAGCCTGCGCGTTGCTCAAGATCGCCGTCAACGGCTGATTGAGCTCGTGCGCGAGGGATCCGGAGAGCGCGCCCAGCATGCCGACGCGCGAGAGATGCGCCACTTCGTCGCGCTGGCGCGCTGCCGCCTGCTCGATGCGCCTGCGCTGCGACACGTCGACGACGGAGACGAGCACGAGGAGACCGTCCGCCGTGTGCATCGGATTGAGCCCCACCTCGATCGGAACCTCGGTGCCGTCCTTGCGGCGTCCAAAGAGCTCGCGTCCGGTGCCCATGCTGCGCGCCTGCGCCTGCTCCATGTATTCGCGGCGATGGATTTCATGCGCGACGCGCGCCTGCAAAGGCACGAGCTCTTCGACCTGCCTGCCCACGAGCTCGTCCGGCGCATAGCCGAACACCGCATCGACTTGGGCGTTTGCAAACGTGATCGAGCCCTGCTCGCTGACGAGCAGGATCGCGTTGGGTGCCGATTGCACGACGGCGCGAAAGCGCGTCTCGCTGGCGCGAAGTTGCGCCGATAGTTGCGCCGAGGCGATGACGTCCCGCACGAGCTCGGATCCCATCGCGACGACGACGATGAACACGCTCGGCATGACGACCGTCGGCGCGTGCACGACGCCGGTGATGATCAATGTGGCGAGCCCCGCCGCGAAGCCGACGCAGAGCACGAGACTTCCGCCCACGACCATTGCACGCCGTCGCGCCGTCGGATCGCCGCGACGCCACACCGTGGCGGCAGCGGCGATCACGAGGAATACCAGCATCACGTTCGAGAGCAGGGGCACCATGACCCACGGATTCGGCACGCCGACGGGCGCCGCCACCCACTCGCCGCCCCAGACCGCGATACGGTCGAGTCCCGTCACCTGGCGAAAGTCGATGTTGACGCCGGTCGTGAAGTTGAGCACGAGCGCCACGAGGCGGGTCGCGCCCGTGGCGAGCGCAAGCCAGGCACCGCCCGCGCTGAAGTAGAAGTAGATGAATCCCGCCATCGACAGCACGAACGCGGACAGCGGCACGTGCGCCCAGCGCAAGGTTATGGCGTAGGCCTCGGGGGTGGGCGACTGCATGAGCAACAGTTCGAAGCAGCCGAACACGGCCGCCGATGCGGCAAGAAGGGAGAACAGCAGATGGCTGGGGTCCCCGCGCTGGCAGAACCAGACGAACAGATGAATGACGGCGAGCGTCAGGCTTGACGCGGCCATCATGCTCCAGACGATGACGACCCAACTCATGGCGGCATGCGCAAGGGTTGATGGTGCCGGCGCCGCATAGGCTACGCGACGCCGCGCCGCGCAGGACCATGTGCAGACGATCCTTTAACCGCTGCCGCGTGCCGCGACTCTAACTTACCGACTTGAGCCTCGGCGGATGCAAAACAAGGAGGGGAGGTGCGTAGGGCGGTTCCGGCATGGCGCGACATGCCTACGGTGCCCCCGTCGCAGGCTTATCCACGGGCTCTTTCAACTCTGCCGCCGGAAGCGTTGGTTTCTTCTCCTTTTCCGTCTTTGGCGCCTTCGGCTTCGCTCTGGACCGGTCGGGGGTGTTCGCGCTCGGTGGCCCGAAGTCGCCGACCAACGGGCGCTCCTTCGGCGCTACGCGTTCCGCGCGCTCTCGCGCTGCCGCAGCCGCCGCCTCCTGCTTTTCCTTGCGCGTGGGCCAATCCTTCTTGGGTACCGGCTGACTCGCTGCGGGTTTTTCCTCCGGCGGATTCTTGCTGCCGTCGTCGGCCTGCGCCGACGCGGAGTTGAATGCGAACGCGCTCGCGCAGAGCGCGATGGTCAGCTTGTTCATAGGCGGCTTTTCCGACTCTTGAACGGCACTTGGTTTGCGTGCGGGACGGACATCCTCGCTTCGTACAGCGGCGACGCTGCCCGCTGCGACCGACTGAACGGTACGCAGGGAGATGCGCCAAGACGCTAGCATACTGCGTCGGGGGGAAATGAACGTCGCCGACACGGGCCGGGTGCTCCATTTGCGGGTCAAGCGGCAGCGCCGGGGGCTTCCGATTCGTAGTCCGCGCGGCGATCGGACGACTGGGCTTGGCCGTCGTCGATGCAGCGGTCTTGACATGTTGCGCCTCAGGATATAACGTATACATTAACGTACACGCAGATGTCATCCCGGTTTTCTGCCGGGGATTCTCCAGGAGGAGCAGTCCCCCAATGACGGTCCCTTGCCGCAACGACACGCTCGATCTGGCCTCGATCGGGCGTATCGGTACGGGTCTGAATCGCCCCGAATGCGTGCTCGCGAATGCGCGGGGGGATCTTTACACAGCTGATTGGCGCGGCGGCGTCGCGCACATTCGACCCGACGGCGGCATGCAGGCGCTTTATGTTTGCGAGCTTCCGGACCAGCGTCCGGCTCGGCCAAACGGGATCGCGTTGCGCCGCGACGGTTCGTTCCTGTTCGCGGACCTCGGCGCCGAGCTGGGCGGCGTGTTCGCGCTCGCGCGCGACGGGACCGTCCGCCCGTTCCTCGCGGACGTGGATGGCGTCGCGCTACCGCCGTCGAACTTCGTGTTCGAGGAACCGAACGGGCGTGTGTGGATCACCGTCAGCACCCGACGCGTCCCTCGGGCGCTTGGCTACTGTCGCGACGTTGCCGACGGGTTCGTCGTGCAGGTGGACAGCCGCGGTGCGCGGATCGTCGCCGACGGCCTCGGCTACACCAACGAGGCGGTCCTCGATGCGCGGGGCGAATGGCTCTACGTGAACGAGACGTTCGCGCGGCGGACGTCGCGGTTTCCGGTGCATCGGGATGGCAGCCTCGGGCGGCGAGAGGTGTTCGTCGAATACGGCGCGGGAACTTTCCCGGACGGCATTGCGTTCGACGAGAACGGCCACTTGTGGATCGTGTCGATCATCAGCAACCGGGTGCTGCGGGTCGCTCCCGACCGCTCCGTCGCCACGATCGTCGAGGACTCGGATCCGCAGCACCTGGCTTGGGTCGAGCACGCGTACCTCGCCGGCGAGCTGGGCCGACTGCACCTCGACACCGTGAAGAGCAGGATGCTGAAAAACATCTCCAGCATCGCGTTCGGCGGCCACGACCGGCGCACCGCGTACCTCGGCTGCCTGCTCGACGATGCGATCTACACGTTCCGTTCCCCCGTCGCGGGGCTCGCTCCTGCGCACTGGACCTGGCCAACGTGAGTCGCGGGCGGGCAATGTCATCGCGCCCGGACAAGATCGCCGATTCTGGCGCCACCGGCGGGTCGCTCGTCGAATCGGCGTACCAGACGATGCGCCGACGCATCCTCGATAACGTGTGGCCGCCCGGCCACCGCGCGCTGGAGCAGGAGCTCGCGCTCGAGCTCGGCATGAGCCGCACGCCGGTGCGCGAAGCGCTGATCCGCTTGCAGAAGGAGGGCTTGGTCGAAGTCGTCCCGCGCCACGGGATGAGCGTGCTCCCCATCTCCGCCGACGACATGCGGGACATCTACGAGATGCTGACCGCGCTGGAGTCGATGGCCGCCGAGCTGGCGGTGCGCCGCCGTCCGGGCGCCGGGGAACTCAAACCGCTGCAGGACGCGTCGCGCGACATGGCGTGCGCACTCAAGGCCGACGACCTCGAAGCATGGGCCGCCGCCGACGAGCGGTTCCACCAGCAGCTCGTCGCGCTGTCCGGCAATCGGCTGCTGATCGATGCGGTGCAGAACTGCTGGGACCGCGCGCACCGCGCGAGGATGGTGACCCTGCGGATGCGCCCCAAGCCGAAGCCTTCGACCCACGAGCACATGCAGGTCGTGGACAAGATCCGCGCGGGCGACGCTCGCGGGGCCTTCGAGGCGCACCGGGCCCACCGAGAGCGCGGCGGCCGCGAACTCCTCGCGATCCTCGAACACTACCGGCTCAGGAATCTGTGAGAACACCATGACGACCGCCGCCACCACTCGTGTCCTCGACATCGCAGTGCTGCCCGGGGACGGCATCGGGCCGGAGGTGATCGACGCCACGGTGCCGCTACTCGAGAAGCTCGCGCGGAACGCGCCGTACACGTTACGCTTCGCGTCGCACCCGGCCGGCGCGCTGCACTACCAGGCGACGGGCTTCGCGCTGCCACCGGCCACGCTCGCCGCCGCGCGTGCCGCCGACGCAACGCTGTTCGGCGCGATGGGCTGGCCTGAGATCCGCTATCCCGACGGCACCGAGATCGCACCGCAGCTCGACCTGCGCGTCGAACTCGAGCTGTACGCGGGCGTGCGCCCGGCGCGGGCGATCCCGGGCATCGCGCTTCCGCTCGCCGACCCACGCGCCGCCGCGATCGATCTCGTCGTCGTCCGCGAGTCGACGGAGGGGCTTTTCGCCTCGCGCGGCAAGGGCGTCGTTACGGACGATCGCGAAGCGCGCGACACGATGGTGATCACCCGTGCGGGCTCCGAGCGCGTCCACGATTTTGCCTTCCGCCTCGCGCAGCGCCGCCAGCGGCGCGGACGTCCGGGGCGTGTCACCTGCGTTGACAAGGCGAACGTCTTCCGGTCGATGGCATTCTTCCGCAAGATCTTCGACGAGCGCGCCGCACGCTTTCCCGGGATCGACGCACGCCGCAACTACGTCGACGCCACTGCGCTCGACATGATCAGGAAGCCCTGGGACTACGACGTTCTCGTCACCGAGAACATGTTCGGCGACATCCTTTCGGACCTGACTGCGGCGCTCGTCGGCGGCATGGGCATGGCGCCATCGGGCGATATCGGCGATGCCCACGGACTGTTCCAGCCGTGTCACGGCTCGGCGCCGGACATCGCCGGCGAGGGCAAGGCGAACCCGACGGCAACGATTCTGTCGGCGGCAATGATGCTCGACTGGCTGGCCGAGCGCAGCGGAATCGACGCGCTTGCGCAGGACGCCATCCGGATCGAGCGCGCCGTCGACGCCGTGTACGCGTCCGGCAGCGTACGGCCGTTCGAACTGGGCGGCCACGATGGCACACGGTCGATCGCCGCCGCCGTCGCTTCCAACCTGTGACGAGGCCGTCGTGAGCAGGCTGCGGGTACTGGGTGTCGGCGCGGGCTACTTCAGCCAGTTCCAGTATCTCGGCTGGCGCAACATCGCGGACGCCGACTGCGTTGCAATCGTCAACCGCGATCAGGCGAAGGCGCGCGCGCTTGCCGACCGGTTTGGCATTCCCGAAGTGTACGGCGATCTCGAGGCGGCGCTCGACGCCGTGAAGCCCGACCTCGTCGACCTGATCACGCCGCCGCCGACGCACCGCGCATTGGTCGCCAAGATGGTCGCGCGCCGCATTCCGACGATCTGCCAGAAGCCCTTCGGCACGTCGTACGCCGACGCCGTCGCGATCGCCGAGCTCGCCGAGGGCGCGCAGGTGCCGCTCGTGATCCACGAGAATTTCCGCTGGGAGCCCTGGTACCGCGAGTCGAGGCGACTGATCGACGCCGGCGTGCTCGGGACGTTGCACAGCGTGGCCTTCCGCCTTCGGCCCGGCGACGGGCAGGGCCCGCGCGCGTACCTCGATCGACAGCCCTATTTCCAGCACATGCCGCGCTTCCTGGTGACGGAAACGGCGATCCACTGGATCGACACGTTCCGCTTCCTGATGGGCGAGATTGTCGCCGTCTACGCTCGGCTGCGCCGGATCAACCCGGCGATCGCAGGCGAGGACGCCGGCTACATCGTCTTCGAATACGCGAGCGGCGCGACGGGCCTGTTCGACGGCAATCGGCTGAACGACCACGTGGCGAGCAACCCGCGGCGAACGATGGGCGAATGCTGGCTCGAGGGTTCGGCCGGCGTGCTGCGCGTCGACGGGGACGCGCGCCTGTGGTGGAAGCCGCACCAGCAGCCCGAAATCCCACATCGCTACGACCGCGGTCCCGACGACACGTTCGGCGGCGGCGCCTGCGAATCGCTGCAGCGGCACGTCGTCGCCCATTTCGTTTCCGGTGCGCCGCTCGAGAACACGGCGCGCGATTATCTCGCCAACCTGCGCGTGCAGGAGGCGGTGTACCGCTCCGCGGCCGAGGGTCGCCGCATCGAGCTCGCTTCGTTCGACCCGCTGCAGCCGGACGTGGTCCGCGCCGGCGCAGTCCCGCATGACGATACCTAAGGAGGAGAACTAGATGAAACGCAGACTGTTTGTGCAGCAACTTGCTGTCGCCGCCGCATTGGCCGCAATGCTCGCGCTGATGCCCGCCGCGCAGGCGCAGACCATTCTCAAGTTCAGCCATACCGATCAGCCCGGCGGCGCCCGGCAGAAGGCGGCCGAACTGTTCGCGCAGAAGGTCGAGCAGTACACGCAGGGCCGCTACAAGGTGCAGGTCTACCCGGCGGGCCAACTCGCCAACGACCCGAAGGCCGTCGAGCAGCTGCAGCTTGGCGGCGTCGATTTCACCGTCTCCAGCACCGGCACCTATGCGACGCATCTGTCGACGCTCAACTTGTCGCTGCTGCCCTATCTCGTCGAGAACTACGAGCAGGGATGGAAGCTGTACGACGAATCGGCGTGGTTGAAAGAGCAGTTTGCGAAGGCGCCCGCCAAGGGCTTCCGGTTCGTCGCCACCTGGGAAGCCGGCTTCCGCGACATGACCACGAAGGACCCGCTTGCCTCGCCCGCCGATGCCAAGGGCAAGAAGCTGCGCAGCTTCCCCAACGAGATGATGCGCTGGACGCTGGAAGCGATCGGTTTCAACGTCGTGATCCTGCCGCTTCCGGAGGTCTACCTTGCGATCCAGCAGGGTGCGGTCAGCGGCCAGGAAAATCCGATCGACACGATCTACGCGAACAAGTTCTACGAGGTCGCGCCGAACGTTACGCTGACGCATCACGTCTACAGCCCCATTCCGCTGACCATATCCGAGAAGACGTGGCAGAAGCTTGCGCCCGCTGACCAGGCGGCGGTAGTCAGGGCGGGCGCGGAAACCGCGGCCTGGATCCGCAACGAGATCCGCACCAACGACGACCGGCAGCTCGCGGAGATGCAGTCGAAGGGTGCCAAGATCGCGCGGCCGAACCTCGCTCCGTTCCGCGAGGCGGTCAAGCCGGTCTACGCAAAGGCGAAGGAGAAGTACGGTGCCGATGTAGATGCATTCATCGCCGACGCCGAAGCCGTGCGCAAGGCGCTGCCGGCGAAGTAGATGAAGGGGGCTTCGGCGAATCCGGATGCGCGGGCAGCGGCGGCGCCGCTGCTCCCCGCCGGGCCGCCGGCGCCTGCGCCGGTCCGGTGGCTCGCCCGGATCGTGGACTGGAGCGTGGTGCTGATCGGCGCGGCGATGGCGTCGCTCGTCTTCGCCAACGTGATCGTGCACGACGTGTTCAACGGTGACATCGCCTGGACTACCGAGTTCTGCGAGCTCTTGATGGTCTGGGTGACGTTTCTCGGCGGGGCCACGGCGACGCGGCGCGGCGCGCACATGGTGATCGCCGAGCTGGTCAACAGCCTGCCCGCCACTGCAAGGCGCTTTGCGTATGCCGCCATCCAGACCGTCGTGCTGGTGACTCTCGGCCTCCTCGTCTGGTACGGCATCGGCATCGCCGACGCCGGCCGGACCAACGAGCTCACGGTGCTCGGCTGGCCGATGACGACGCAGTACGTGGCGCTGCCAGTCGCCTCCGCCGTCACGATGGTGTTCGTCGGCTGGGACCTGATCGAGATCCTGCGCGGCCGGACCTACGCGGAGCGCTACGGCGAAGCGCATCCATGATCCTCTTCGAGACCTTCGGGCTGTTCATCGTGGCGACGCTGCTGGGCGTGCCTCTGGTCTACGGACTGCTCCTCTCGACGGCGGGCATGATCTGGTGGAAGGATCTCGGCCATCCGCTGACGTCGGTGTTCCTGAGCTACATCGGGGGGGTCGAGCCCTTCGTGCTGATCGCGGTGCCACTGTTCATGTTGGCGGGCGAAATCCTGTCCCGCGGCGGCGTCGGGATGCGCATCGTGACTTTTGCCACCAAGCTCCTGGGCTTCCTGCCGGGCGGCCTCGGGATCGCGACGGTGACCTCGTGCCTGATCTTCGGCGGCGTCTCCGGCTCGGCGATTGCCGACACCGCGGCGATCGGCTCGGTCATGACGCCGGCCCTGGTCCGCAAGGGCTACAGGCCTGCCTTCGCCGGCGCGCTGATGTCGACCGCCGGCACCCTCGCGGTCGTCATGCCGCCGTCGATCCCGATGCTCGTCTACGCCTTCGTCTCGGGCGCGTCGGTGCGCGACCTGTTCCTCGCCGGCGTGGTCCCGGCAGTCGCGTTCGCAGTCGGGCTGTCGATCGACTGCGTCTGGACCGGCAAGCGCACCGGTTGCGACAACGGCGGCGCGCGGGCGCCGGCGCGCGAAATTGGGTCGGCCTTCGTCTCGGCCTTTCCGGCGCTGCTGATGCCGGTCATCATCCTCGGCGGCATCTGGTCCGGGTATTTCACGCCGACCGAGGCTGCGGCCGTCGCCGCGGCCTACGGGCTGTTCGTGTCGATGGTGATCTACCGGGACCTGCGCCCGCGCGACCTGCCGGCGCTGCTGCTCAAGTCGTTCACGACGAGCGCCGTGGTCATGGTCGTCATTGGCGCGACGTCGTGCCTCGCGTGGCTCATCACCGTGGAGCAGGTCCCGGTGCAGCTCGCCGGCCTCGTCAAGCAGTACGCGACGTCGCAGTGGACGTTCCTGCTGCTGGTCAATTTCTCGCTGCTGGCGCTCGGCTGCTTCATCGAGCCGGTGCCGGCGCTGCTGCTGGCGGCGCCGCTGCTGGTGCCGCTCTCCATCCCCTTCGGGATTGACCCCGTGCATCTGGGCCTCATCATGACCTGCAACCTTGCGATCGGCTTGTACACGCCACCGGTGGGTGGGACACTGATGGTCGGCGCGCGGCTCGCGGGTGTCGGCATGGGTGCCGTGGTCAACGCGCTGATCCCGCAGTTCATGATCAGCGTGTGCATCCTGATGATCATCACCTACGTGCCCGCGGTCGGCATGGCACTCGTCCACGCATTCCATTGACGATGCTGCTCGGTTGCATCGCAGACGACTTCACCGGCGCGACGGACCTTGCGAACATGCTGGTCCGCGTCGGGATGCGCACGGTGCAGACGATCGGCGTTCCCGTTGCGGCGAGCGTTGAAGGGGCGCCCGACGCAGTGGTCGTCGCGCTCAAGTCGCGGACCGTTCCCGCGACCGATGCGGTGGCGCAGTCGCTGGCCGCGCTCGACTGGCTGCGAGCGCACGGCGCGCGCCAGATCTATTTCAAGTATTGCTCGACGTTCGACTCCACCGACGCCGGCAACATCGGCCCGGTGGCGGAAGCGCTGATGCAGGCGCTCGATACCGCATTCACGATCGCCTGCCCGGCATTTCCGGTGAACGGGCGCACGATCTATCTCGGCCACCTCTTCGTCGGCGATGCGCTGCTTTCGGATTCACCGATGCGCGACCACCCGCTCACCCCGATGCGCGACGCCAACCTCGTGCGCGTGCTGGGGCGGCAGGCGAAGCGCCGCGTGGGTCTCGTGCCGTGGCCGGTGGTCAGGCGCGGAGCCGAGCCTATCCGCGCGGAGTTCGCGCACCTCGCCGCCGCTGGTTTCGGGCACGCGGTGGTCGATGCCCTCGAGGACGACGATTTGCTGGCGATCGGCGCTGCGTGCCGCGATCTCGAGCTCGTCACCGCCGGCTCGGGCATCGCGCTGGGCCTGCCGCAGAACTTTCGCGCGCAGGGCCTCCTGCCGGAGCGTCCGAACGCGGCGACGCCGCCGCGGGTCGCGGGCAAGCCCGCGGTGCTCGCCGGCTCGTGCTCGGCAGCGACGCGCGCGCAGGTCGCGCAGATGGCTAAGACGCACACCGCCGTCGCGCTCGATCCGCTGGCAGCAGACGATCCCGAAACCATCGCCGAGCGGGCACTGGCGAGCGTCGCTTCGGATCTCGAAGCGGGGCGCCCTTTCGTGATCTACTCGACGGCGGACCCCGTCCGCGTCGCCGAAGTGCAGAACACGCTGGGATCCGGGCGCGCCGCGACGCTGATCGAGGCGACGTTCGCGACGCTGGCGCGCGCGCTCGTCGCGCGGGGCGTGCGCCGGCTGGTCGTCGCCGGCGGTGAAACGTCCGGCGCCGTCGTGCAAGCGCTCGGGGTCACCGCGCTGGCGATCGGGCCGCAGATCGATCCCGGGGTGCCGTGGACCACAACGAGCGGCCCGACGCCGCTTGCGCTCGCGTTGAAGTCGGGCAATTTCGGCACCGCCGACTTCTTCCTCAAGTCGCTCGCGTTGCTGCCGCCGTGAACGCTGGAACTGGCAGCGGCGGCCACGCCGCGGTGCTCGTCGCACGCGGGACGATCCTCCCGTGAGCGACAGCTCCCTTCGTGCAACCCTTTGCGCGCTCGGACGTTCGCTGTTCGAACGCGGACTGACGCACGGCAGCACGGGGAATCTGTCGGTGCGCTCCGGCGATGGCTTTCTCATGACGCCGACGGGCGCCTCGCTGGGCGAGCTCGATCCGGCGCGGCTCGCGGTTCTCGACGCGAACGGCGTGCACGTGCAGGGTGACGCGCCAACCAAGGAAGCGCTGCTGCACCTCGCAATGTACCGCGAGCGCCCGCACGATGCCGCGGTGGTCCACCTCCATTCGACCCATTCCGTTGCGGTGTCGCTGCTCGCCGATACCGACCCTGACGACGCGCTGCCTCCGCTGACGGCCTACTACGCGATGCGTATCCGCAAGCTCCCCATGCTGCCCTACTTTCCACCGGGCGACGCGGCGCTTGCGGCGGCCATCGGCGCCATCGCCGCGGGCCACAACGCGGTGTTGCTCGCGAATCACGGACCGGTGGTGTCGGGCATGTCGCTGGCGGCGGCCGTCGATGCGATCGAGGAGCTCGAGGCCACCGCGCGGCTTTGGCTGCTGTTGCGCCACGAGCGGTTGCGACCGTTGACCGCGGACGAGGTGGCCGAGATCGCGCGGCGGTTCGCGCGCTGACGCAGGGAGATCGCGATGTACGTGGTGACCGTCGAGTTCATCGTCAGGCCGGAACATGCTGCGGCGTTTCGCAGCGAGGTAGCCGCCAACGCCCGGAGGTCGTGCGACGCGGAGCCGGGTTGCCGGCAGTTCGACGTGTGCGCCGTGCCTGACGACCCGGCCACGATCTTCCTCTACGAGGTCTATGCCGATCGCGCGGCGTTCGAGGCTCACCTTGCGACCTCGCACTTCCGTTCCTTCGATGCACGGGTCGGGAGCTGGGTGGTCCGGAAGACGGTGCGCACCTTCGAGCGGATCGAATCCTGACGTCCTGCCAGCAGGCACGAGGCGACCGACCCGCCGAGCGGGCAGGCACTTCGGGTCGATACCCGTCCAAGAATGGCGAAGGTCGCAGCAGCGAAGTGCGGCCGGCACGGCAAGAGCGGCGATTGCCGATTCGCGGACCCCGCGCGATACTCTCGCGATGGCGCGCTCCCCGACGTCACTTTCGAAAATCGTCGGTGCGCTCGAGAAAGACATCCTCCTTGGTCGCCTGCGCACCCGCGAGCGACTGGTTGAAGACGAGCTCATCGAGCGCTTCGGCGCAACTCGACACGTCGTCCGCGTGGCGTTGGTTGAGCTGGAGCGCAAGGTCAAGGTCGTGGGGAATCGTGGGCGCAGCGCGGTGGTCCGCGATTTCACCCGCGACGAGGTCGAGCAGATTTACGCGGTGCGGGAGATGCTGCACGCGCACGCGGCGGCTTTGATACCGCTGCCGGCCCCGGCGGCGCTGCTGCGCAGGCTCGCAGAACTGCAGGAGGCCCATGCGCGGCAGGTCGAGACCGGGCCGCCCGGCGCACGGACGCCATTGCCCTCACCCCGGCGGTGTGGCCTCGAGCAGGCCCGCGAGCAGCGTGGCGATGCCGAGAAACGACGAGAAGCCGACCACATCGGTAATGGTCGTCAGGATGATCGACGACGAGGTGGCGGGATCTTGACCGAAACGGCGCAGCAGGACTGGCGTCAGCGCGCCGGCCAGTCCGGCCGCGATCATCGAGATCACCATCGCCATCGCGCACACGGCCACGAGGCCGAGCGAACGGCTCCACACATAGACGCCGAGCGCCGTCGTCGCTGCCACCGCCAGCCCGTTGATCAACCCCACGGCGGCCTCTTTGCCGACGACACGCGGCCAGTGGCGCAGGCTGATCTCGCGCAGCACGAGACCGCGCATCGTCACGGCCAGAGCCTGGGCGCCGGCGTTGCCCGACTGTCCCGCGACCACCGGCAGCAGCACCGCGAGCGCGGTGAATTTCGCGATCGTGCTTTCGAACAGGCCGACGACGGCTGCCGCCAGGAACGCCGTCAGCAGGTTGATCTGCAGCCACGGCAGGCGCTTGGCGACCGCAAATCCGGGCGACGACAGCGCACGCTCGTCGCGGCCGACGCCGACCATCGTCTGGATGTCGACACTCGTTTCCTGCGCGATCGCCGCGACCAGCGCGGACTGCCGGATCACGCCCACGAAGCGGCCGTCGAGGTTGATTACCGGCAACTCGGTGATCGGCTGCTGCTGCAGGATGGAAACAAATTCCTCGCGCGGATCGAGATCCTTCGCCGCAGCGATCAATCGGCGCGTGATTTCGCGCAAGGGCAGTTCTGGATCGGCCGTGGCAAGGTCCTGTATCTCGACGCGACCGATCAACCGGCCCTCGTCGTCGATGACGAAGAGTTCCCGCAGGCCGTGACGGCGAATCGTCTTCAACCGCGTCAACGCTTCGCCCACCGAAAGATCCGCTCGCAGAGGCGTGACGTTGGAGTCCATCAGCCGACCCGCCGCGTCTTCCGGATAATCGAGCAGGTCACGCAATTCCTTCGCGACCTGCGCTTCGAGCAACCCGCAGAGCTGCGCCCGCTGCGCTTCGTCGAGCTGCCCCAGTGCGGCTGCCGCGATCGCGGGCTCGGCCTCGCTCAGCCATTGCCGCGACGTTTCCGGCGACACGACCTGCAATGTTGCGGCGGCGACGTCGGGGGTGAGCGCCTGCCACACCGGCAGCACGACGTTCGGCGGCAGCGGGCTCAGCAGCGCCGCGGCCTCGTCGGGCGCGAGCTTCTCGACCTGGCGTGCGGCCTCGCGGGGGTAGTCGAGCAGATAGCGGCGACTCAACGCCGCCACCGCGGGAATGACGTCGGCGCTCACGATGGGCCCCGTCTCGGCGCGGCGAGCACGGACCACGCGGCCTCGACCAGGCCGGCGACCGCTTGCCAGTAGCCGACCGCAAGCATCGCCACCAACGATTCGGGCGCCGGCCTGCCACCCGTCTCGCGCATTCGTTGCGCTCGCTGGAGCGCGCGCCGCTGCAGCACGCCGACCAGCCCACCGCCGCGCTCGACCACGGGCACCGCATCGGCGTCGCGCCAGACGGGATGCACGGCGGCACCGGCAAGCGGCGTCACCGCCGGCAGCGAAACGGGCGTGGGGCCCATCAGCAGGTCGAGCCGTTCCGTCGCGCCCGCGCGCAGCAACACGGGCAATTCGACCTGTCCGAGCGGGCGCCGTCCGCCGTCGACCACGTATACCGGGCCGGTTGGCATGACGCGCGCGGCGCGCAGCGCCAACAACGCGTCGAGCGCGCGGCTGTCGGGCGACAACGCGATCACCTCGGTGACAACGCAGGCGCCGACGGAATCTTCCGGGTAGCCGAGCAACGCTCGGCAGCCGAGCGCGATTGCGGTGGGCAGCGCATCGAGCAGCGGCGTGCGCTGCGCCTCGGGCACGTTTCGCAACAGGGCGGCGGCCGTGGGTACGCTGATCGTCGCAAGCAGCATGGCTGCGCGCGAGACGTCGATGCGCACCAGGCAACGGGCCGCCGCGTGGGGCAGCATCGAACCCAATACCGGCGCGCCGAGCCGCGCCGGGACACGCTCGAACAGCACCGCCGCTTCCTCGGCCGGCAGGCTTTCCAGCACCCGCGCGGCATCGGAAGGATGCCTCGCCAGAAAGGCGTTGGTCAGGACATCGGGGTCAGCCATCGCGGCCCCCCTGCGCAATCAGTACAATGGGCTGTTCGCTGAAGAGGCGTCCCGGCAGCGAGACCCGGCCCTCGTCCGTCTCGAGCACCACGGCCTGCGCCGTCAGCTCCAGGATGCGTCCCTCGAAGCCGGCCACGCGAATTCGCTGGCCGAGGTCGTAATCTCGTCGCAGCTGGTGTGCCCCGATCAGGTTGGCCACGTGCACCCGGGCACCGAGGCTGATCGCAATGACGACGCCCCCCGCGATCGCTCCCGCGGCGATGCCGACAAAGATTGCGAGAAAGGTCACCCGAATGCCGATCTGGTCGGCGCCGACCAGGATGGCGGCGACCAGGACGGTCGCTTGTGCTGCACGCGCGACGACCTGTCGCTGCGCAGGCGCGAGCGGTGCACTCGCGCCGATGATCAGGTCGGCGACGACGCGTGAAAGGATGTAGCCGACGACGATGATCAGCAGGCCGGCGACGATCGTCGGCAGCTGGTCGAGCAGTCGCGCCAGCCAGTGCGTGAAGGTTTCGAGCCCCAGCGCATCCGTCGCAGCCGCGACGAAGAAGAGCAGTACCCCCCAGAAGACGATCGCCCCCAGGACGTCGGCCGATCGCGCCAGGCGCACCCGCTCGGCCAACCGCGCCCCGAGCAGGCCGCGCAGCCCGCCGTCGAGCAGCGTCAGCATGCGGCCGGTCAACGCGCGCAGGAATTTCGCCAGCACCCAGCCGGCGAGCAGTAGCAGCAGCGCGCCCACGATGCTCGGCAGATACTGAACGACGCGATCCACCGTCATCGCGACGATCCCGGCCAACTCGTCGCCAAACGTTGCGCCTTGATTCACGGCCGAGCCCTCCGCACCGGGATCAGCCCGGCGCGATCGCGCCGGACTCGTGCCCCGAGCATAACGGCAAAGCGGGGGTCGCGGCCAGCACGCAAAGTGCTTGCGTGCGCGGGAGGATCATGCTTCGACCCCAACTGCAAAGACCCCCATGTCTGGCCCGTCCTGGGTGGCCGCAGCCGTCGGGTTCATGGAGCGTCGAACCCGCAGGGCTTGACACGCATCGATCCGCATCGCACCTTCAATCCATGCCCGCCACGAACTCCGCCGCCCGGGATCTTCCCAGCCTGCTGCGGCGGCACCGCATCTTTGGACGCCTGGACAAGGCGACGCGGACCGATCTCGCAGGCCGATTCCAGCGCGAGCGCTTTGCAACCGGCGAGACGGTTGCCTTCGGCAACGCCTTGAGCGAGCGGCTGGGTGTCGTTCTGGATGGCCGCGTGGCGTTGACCAGGGACGGCGATAAAGCCCACGCTGTCGTCCTGGAAAGCACGGAGTTGTTCGGCGCCGGCGCGGTACCCTGCGATCGCGGCGCCGGATGGTCGGCAGTGGCCGACGGCCCGACCGAAATCGCTTTCCTGCCAGCGGACGAGATGGCTCGTCTATGCGCTGACCAGCCGGCGATGGCGGTCTTCCTGGCGCCCGCGACTCCCGATCCGGCGGTACCTGTTCGTGGGGCCGACCCGCATCTCGGCTTGATGACGACGACCATGGGCGCACTCCTCAAGCGCCCGCCGGTCACGGTGTCTCCGAACGCGACGATTCTCGAAGCGGCGCAGACCATGCGCGACCAGCGCGTGTCGTCGGTAATGCTGCTGGAGCAAAACCATCTCTTCGGCCTCGTGACCGACCGCGACCTGCGCAACCGGGCGCTCGCCGCAGGGATCGATCCCGCGACGCCGATTTGCGAGATCGCCACCGTGGCGCCGCACACGATCGACATCGCGCAGCCGGCCTTCGAGGCGTTGCTGCTGATGGCGCGCCAGAACGTCCATCACGTGCCGGTGCTCGACGGCCAGCGCGTCGCCGGCATGATCACGGCCACCGACCTGACCGAGCAGCACAGCACCTCCGCGGTCTATCTCGCGAGCGACATCTACAAGCAGTCCACGGTCGAAGGCCTGGCGGCGGCCGCCGACCGGGTCAAGCAGCTGCAGCGCAATCTGGCAGCAGCCGGGGCCAGCGCCTACAGCACGGGACATATCGTCACCGCGATTACCGACGCCATCACGACACGTCTGCTGCAGCTCGGCGAATTGAAGCTCGGCCCGCCGCCGGTCAACTACGCCTGGGTCGCGGCCGGCTCGCAGGCGCGCAGCGAACAGACCGCCAAGAGCGACCAGGACAACTGCATGGTCCTCGACGACAGGTACGACGAATCGCGGCACGGTCCTTATTTCAAGGCGCTGGCGAACTTCGTCAACGACGGCATGAATACCAGCGGCTACGTCTACTGTCCCGGCGAGATGATGGCGCGCAGCGACGAATGGCGGCAGCCGCAGCGGCGCTGGGCCGATTATTTTCACCGCTGGACGGAGACGCCGGAGCCGAAGGCGCTGATGCTGACCTGTGTCTTCTTCGACATGAGGATGATCTACGGCTACGCTCCGCTGCTCGACGACCTCCGGCGCGACGTGCTGCGGCAGACGCGGGACAACAGCATCTTCCTCGCCTATATGGTGGGCAACGCGCTCACGCACCAGCCTCCCTTGAGCCTGTTCGGAGGCATCTCGACCGTGCGTGCCGGCGACGTTCGCGACGCCGTCGACCTGAAGCACGGCGGCATCGTGCCGATCGTGGATTTGGCGCGCATCTATGCGCTGGCCGGCGGCCATGCGCAAGTCAACACCTACGACCGGCTGGCGATCGCTGCACAAAGCAACGAGATCACCGAGCAGAGCGCGCACGACTTGCGCGACGCGCTGGAATTCATGGCGGGCCTCCGCATCCGCCACCAGGCGAACCAGCTCGCGCGGGGCAGGGCCGCAGACAATTTCCTCTCGCTCGCCGAGCTCTCCAACTTCGAGCGTGGGCAATTGAAAGATGCCTTCGGCATCGTGGATACGCTGCAAAGCGTGCTGGCGCAGCGTTATCGCTAGCTTCGGGGCATCAGTACTTGAGACGCGCGTAGTAGGTCGCTTGCGCCGCCTTGCGTACCTCCCCGAGCGCATGGATGCCCATCTGCGCCAGGAGCGGGATGAGCCTCAGGAACACTTCTGCCGTCACCATCGCATCGCCCAGGGCCGTGTGGCGGCCGATCACGGTGATGCCGAAGCGCTCGGCGATGGCTTCTAGGCGGTGCGACTCCTGATTCGGATGCACGACCGCGGACAGGAGCAGCGTGTCGAGCACGGGCTGGTCGAACCGCGCGCCGGTCTGCTGCTCCTTGAGCTGCAGGAAACGCATGTCGAACGCGGCATTGTGGGCCACCAGCACCGTTTCGCGCGCGTACGCATGGAAGGCGCGCAGGACCTCGTCGATGGTCGGCTTGCCAGCGACCATCTCCTGCGTGATGCCGTGGATCGGGATCGTCGCCGGGGGAATCAGGCGTAGCGGGTTTACCAGCTGCTCGAAACACTCGTTCCGCAGCAGCTTGCCGTTGACAATCCGCGCCGCCCCGATCTGGATGATCTCGTCGCCCGCGGCCGGATCGAGGCCGGTGGTCTCGGTGTCGAACACCGTGTAGACGAGCTCCGTCAGCCGCCGGTCATCCTGGGCGCGGCTGCTCTCCGTGATGGCGAAGAGGTCGAAGTCGTAGTATTCGGGCCGGCTGCCCGCGCGCACGAAGGCGGCGTCCAGCTCCTTGTGCGCGGTTCCCATCGACGCAAGGGGGAGCAGGAAACGGAAGAAGGCCTCCTGGCGCACCCGGTCCCGCTCGAACCAGAACTCTCCGCCGTGGCGCTGCACCACGTCGCGCACCGTCAACGAGGTCGTCTCGCCGCTGGTGGACATGGCGTCCATCTCCCAGCTCATCACGGTCTCGGTGCTCATGGCTCGCCCGGCCCACACCAGGTCGAGCCGAGCGCGCTGCGTTCCGTCTGCCGTCAAGCGCAGGCTCAGCGCCTTGATTTCGAACTCGTTGCTCAGCCGCTGCGCGAGATAGGACAGCGTCTGCAGCAGCGAGAAGCTGTCGAGCTTCAGCCACAGCGTCGCGTCCATGTCCGGAGCTTCGCAGCGCACGCCCGTCGACGCCTCGATCCGGCGTTGGGCCGCCTGCACGAAATCGGTGCCAAGCATTTCTTCGAGCGGCCAGCGGGTGACGAGCGCTTGCGCGTTCTGCGTGGCGAGCTCGTTGATGCGCCGCGACATCGCCTGCGCTTCCTCGCGCGCCACCCGACGGAAGCGCTCGCGCATCGCCGCGTCGAGATCGTCGTCCTCGAGCATCTCGACCGCCGCCTGCAGGTTGGCCAGCGACCCTCGGCTTCCCTCGGTCAGGTCGTTCAGGAGACGCTCGCGAGCCGACTCCTGCTCGTAGCTGACGGTGATGTTCTCCAGCATCAGCACGAACCCCGTGATCGGCGCGGCGTCCGCCTTTGCCCCCGGCTCCTGGGCAACGACGCCGCGCACGGGCGTCATCTGGGCCCGCAATAGCTGGCCGGTGCGGGTGACGGTCACGAACTGCGCGCTGGGGCTGGTCGCGCCGCGCCGCAGGCGCTGTTGTACGTTCTCGAGCGCGTGGGCGACGATCTTGCGGTCGAATACCGAGTAGATCGAGCGGCCGAGGCCGATCAATTCGGCGCCGCCTGCCAGCGTCGGCGCTTCCGACAGCTCGCGAAACTGCATTCGCGCGTGATTGTTGTACAGAAGGATGCGACCATCGAGGTTGCACACCACCACGCTCTGCGTCAATTCGCTCATCAGCGCCGCCAGGCGGCTACGCTCCTGCTCGACGCCTCGGCTCGCCTGCGCGACCTCCTGCGCGATGTCGCGTTTCAGTTCGTCGCGCTGCCGGGCAAGCTCGCCGAGCACCTGGGCCAGACCGCGAACCGCTGCCGTGCCGTCGCCGCCCGAAAGTTCACGCTGCGTGCCGTTGGTCAGCAGCATCCGGGCCCGCTCGAGCAGCCGCGCCGGGGCCGCGATCCAGCGGCGATAGATGGGGTGTACGGCGAGCACGCAGCCACCGATCGCGGCGACCGCGACGAGGAACAGCAAGGGCACGCGCGGACCGAGTGTGCCGGCGACCTCGGCACGCTCCGGCTCGGACAAGGTCAGCCATACCAGGGTGCCGCCGCCAACGGCGAAGATCGCGAGCAGCGAGGCCGCGGCTGCCGCCGTGACGGCCAACGTGATGACGAGTCCGCGATTGCGCCTCACGCGTCCGGCGCCGGCGAAGCCAGCAGGTTACGCACCTTCTGCACCAGGTCCTTGGTGGAAAAGGGCTTGGTCATGTACGCGTCCGCACCCATGGCGAGCCCCTTGGCGATGTCGGTGTCGCGACCCTTGGCCGTCAGCATGAGCACCAGAGTGTCCTTCACGGCATCATCGGCACGCAACTCCTGGCAAACCTCGAAGCCGGTCTTTTTCGGCATCATCACATCGAGCAGCACGATGCGCGGCCGCTCGCGCCGCACCAGGTTCAGGGCCTCCTCGCCGTCGCGTGCGACGTGCACGTCGTAGCCTTCGCGCTTCATCAGGTACTCGAGAGAGATCAGAATATTGGGTTCGTCGTCGGCAATGAGCATCTTGATCGTCATCTGCGGCCTCCTTCGGCGGCCGTCAGTGCGCCCTCGCGCGCCGGCTCTTGCCTGGTGTTCCAGGGGAGCATGAAGGCGAAGCAGGCACCGCGGCCCGCGTCGGGGCGCAGTTCCATGCGCCCGCCGAAATGCTCGACGATCTGGCGGCTGATCGGCAAGCCCAGGCCCGTGCCTTGTGGCCGGTTCCAGACGTCGCCGCCCTGGCGGAACTTCTCGAAGATCAGGGCGCGCTGCGCCTTCGGAACCCCCGGGCCGTTGTCCTGCACCTCGACGGTGGCTCCCTCGCCGTCGGCGACGAGACGTAGTTCGACGCGCCCCCCTTGCGCGGGGACGAACTTGGCTGCGTTCGACAGCAGATTCATCAGGACTTGCATCAAGCGGTCCGGGTCCGCGCGCAGCGTCGGCACGCGCGCGGGTAGCCGCATGACGAGCTCGGCGCCGCGCTCGCGCAGCAGCTCCTGGACGGTCTGCGCCGCCTGCCTAAGGAGCGCAACGAGATCGACGTCCGCGTTGTGCCACTCGGCATTGCCGGATTCGATCTTGGCCATGTCGAGCACCTGGTTCACGAGGCGGGTCAGCCGCTCGGTCTCGGTCACCACGATGCCCAGGAATCGCTGGCGCTGCTCGGCCGGCATGTCGGAATCGTCCACCATCAGTTCGGCGAGCGCGCGGATGGAGGTCAGCGGCGTGCGCAGTTCGTGAGTGACCGACGACATGAAGTCGTCCTTCAGGCGGTCCAGGCTCTCGAGGCGCTGGTTGGCCGCGCGCAGTTCCTCCGTCGCTTTCTCGAGGGCTTTCGAGTAGGCGCGGAGCTGCGACGCCTCGTCGAGGATCCGCAGCACGTCGTCCATGTCCAGCGTTTCCTCTTCGACGACCGACGCCACCATCACGCGCGCCGACGCGGCGCCGATCGCACCGGAGAGCTCCGTCTCGACGAATTGCACCAACCGGGCGTCGGGCTCGATGCGGGCGATGTTGGAGACGCCCCGGCGCCGCGCATAATCCTCGAACAGCTTGGTCGCCCGCGCCATGCCGAGGATCCGCCCGGCCAGCGCCAGCAGGTCGTTCACCTTGGCGCGGCCGCGCCAGAAAACGGGTCGTGTTCCCTGCGTGCGGTCGAAGACGTCCACGAAGAGCAACGCCTGGCTCGTTTCGCGCGCCGATGGCGTGCGCAGCAGCGAAACCCCCACGTACAGACCGACGTTGGCGAGCAGACTCCAGAACAGCGAGTGCGTCAGGTTGTCCAGGCTCGTGAGTCCGAATAGCTGCTCGGGCCGCAGCAGTTCGATGCCGAACGGCCCGCGGGCGACGAAATCGGTCTGCCACCAGCCGGACTTGGCAATTGACGGCAGCATCAGCGTATGGATCCACAGCGCGAACCCGGCGATGAGGCCGGCCAGCGCGCCCTCGCGCGTTCCTCCCTTCCAATACATGCCGCCCAGCATCGCCGGCGCAAACTGCGCAACCGCGGCGAAGCTGATGAGGCCGATGCTGACCAGCGCATAGGCTTCGCCGGCGAGGTGGAAGTACAGATAGCCCAGCACCAGCACGCCCACGATGGCCGCGCGCCGGATGGCAAGCAGCAGGCCGGTGAGGTCGCCACGCTGCGCAAAGCGCCGCAGCCGCAGGAGCAGCGGCATCACGACGTCGTTGCACACCATCGTCGATACGGCGATCGTTTCGACGATGACCATGCCGGTGGCCGCCGACAGGCCGCCGACGAACGCCGCCAGCGCCAGCCATTCGCGCCCGGCGGCGAGCGGCAACGACAGCACGAACGTGTCCGAATTGGCGCTGCCCGCCGCGAAGTAGAGCAGGCCGCCGATGGCGATCGGCAACACGAAGACGTTGATCGCGAGCAGATAGGCGGGGAAGACCCAGGCCGCCCGCTTGAGATGGCGCTCGTCGACGTTTTCGACGACCATGATCTGGAACTGCCGCGGCAGGAACACGACCGAGAGCATCGACAGCATGGTGAGCGCGAACCATTGCGCGTACGCGAACGGGCTGCCATGCTGCGCCGGCGACAGAAGCGCCTTGAGGTCGGGCACCGCCATCGCACGGGAAAACAGGTCGCCGAGACCGCCGAACAGGCCCCAAGTCACGAAGGTACCCACCGCAATGAAGGCCACCAGCTTCACGACCGACTCGAACGCGATCGCGGCGACCATGCCTTCGTGGCGCTCGGTGCTTTCGAGGTGGCGCGTGCCGAAGACCATCGTGAAGCCGGCCAGTGCCAGTGCGACGTATAACGTGCCGTCGCGCCACCACATCACGCGCTCCGTGATCGGCGCGCCCAGCGGTGTGGTGAGCAGCGCATAGCCGCTGGCGATCGCCTTCAGCTGCAGCGCGACGTACGGGACGATTCCCACGACCGTGATCAGCGTCACCAGTCCGGCCAGCACCGGGCTCTTGCCATAGCGGCTGGCCATGAAGTCCGCGATCGACGTGACCCGGTACGTGTGCGCGATGCGGATCATCTTGCGCAGCACGGTCCAAGCAAGCATCATCGCCAGCGTTGGACCCAGATAGATGGGGAGAAACCAGACGCCGCCCGACGCGGCGCGGCCAACGCTGCCGAAATACGTCCACGCCGTGCAGTACACGGCCATCGACAGCGCGTATACCCAGGCATTGCCGATCACCGAGCGGTTCTGCTGCGCCCGCAAGTCGGCCCACCAGGCGACGACGAACAGGAGCAGCAGGTAGGCGAAAGAGGCGCTCAGCACGAGCGACGGCGACAGCATGGTCAGCCTCGCCGTTGCCGCTCCGATCCCGTCGGGGCGCGGTCGGTGCGGGTCGAGTGGGAGATGCGGCTCGGTGCTGCTGCCACGGACGCTGTCGATCGCTGCGCTTGGACGGCGGCATGGGGCCGGCGACGCATGATCACTCCGAAGGGCGCTCCAGCAGCCACGCGAGCGCGGCGATCAGCAGCGCCCACACCAGGAACAGGGCCGCCGGAAACAGCGGCAGTCCAAAGAGCAGCACGTCGCGGTCCCAGACCGCCAGCAGCGGAAAGTTGAATAGCAGCAGCGCGAGCGCGAACAAGCCGACCAAGCGCTGCTGCAGCAATTCGCTTGGCACGATGAGGCCCTCAGGCTTTCGACTTACCGCCGAACGCGTGCGCGTGCCGGCCGAGCGCGAAACTGGCGAAGAACTTGCACCAGAGGGTGCTGCCGGCGATGGCCGTCCAGCTTGCGAACGGCATGCCGGCGACCGCAACCCAGACAATCACCAGCACGATGACAACTCCGGCGATGCCGTTGAACACCATCTCGTACGGCGCCCACTTGGCGGGATCCGCCGGCGGTCGTCCGCCCTTCAACGCGACTTCGGAGAAATCGCGTCGGACCAGAATCCGGTAGGCGCGCCGGAGCCAGAAGAAGGCGATCGGGAACAGGGCCAGGAACAGGATCCAGTTCAGGGCGAGGCTGAAGTACGTGGCGGCCATGGGCAATCCCTGCGCGAGCGATCATGCGCCAAAACAAGGGCCCCGCCAACACCGCTGACGGGGCCCTGGGTCCGGCGGCCGGTCCGAAACACCGGACCGGGTCGTTCAGGTCACGCGAACGCCGCGGTCAATGCGCGCCGTCCACTGCCTTGGCTCCGCGCGGAATGCGCACCGCCTCGACCATGTGCTGGATGTGCTCCGGCGGTTCCGCCGTCACCTTGTCGACGATATAGGCGACGACGAAGTTCACCAGCGCGCCGACGGCACCGAAGGCTTCCGGCGTGATGCCGAAGAAGCTGTTTGCGCCGCCGATCAGGCCGAGGTACTCGGTGCCCTTGATGAAGAAGATGCCCTTGTGCGCGAACACGTAGAACAGCGTGACGAACAGTCCCGACAGCATGCCGGCCATCGCGCCTTCCTTGTTCATCTTCTTGCTGAAGATGCCCATCATGATGGCCGGGAACAGGGAGCTCGCCGCGATGCCGAACGCCAGCGCCACGGTGCCCGCCGCGAAGCCTGGCGGATTGAGCCCGAGGTAGCCGGCGACGATGATCGAGACCGCCATCGATATCTTGCCCGCGAGGAGCTCGCCCCGCTCGCTGATGCCGGGCACGAACACGTTCTTGATCAGGTCGTGCGACACGGCCGCCGAGATCGCCATCAGAAGTCCCGCCGCCGTCGACAGCGCCGCGGCGAGGCCCCCCGCCGCGACCAGCGCGATCACCCAGTTGGGCAGCAGCGCGATCTCGGGATTGGCCAGCACGATGATGTCGGCGTTGACGGACAGTTCGTTGCCCTTCCAGCCGGCCGCTTCGGCCTTCTTCAAGACCTCGGGATCCTTGGTCTTGTCGTTGTAGTACTGGATGCGGCCGTCGTGGTTCTTGTCCTCGAACTTCAGCAGGCCGGTCTTCTCCCAGCGCTTCATCCAGTCGGGCCGCTTGTCGTACTCGATCGCCGAATCCTTGGCGAACGGGTCGGCGTTGGACATCACGACGCCGGGGGTGATGGTCCGCAGCAGGTTCGTCTTGGCCATCGCTGCGACGGCGGGGGCGGTCGTATAGAGGATGGCGATGAACACCAGCGCCCACCCCGCGGAGGAACGCGCGTCCCTGACGCTCGGGACCGTGAAGAACCGCATGATCACGTGCGGCAGGCCGGCGGTGCCGATCATCAGCGACAGCGTGTACACGAACATGTTGAGCTTGCTGCCCGGCAGCGAAGTCGTGTAGGTGCCGAAGCCCAGCTCGTTTACGACCTGGTCGAGCTTGGCGAGCAGCGACACGTTGTGTCCCGACAGCTCTGCCCCCAGGCCGAGTTGCGGGAGCGCGTTGCCGGTCAGCTGCAGCGAGATGAAGATCGCCGGGATCGTGTAGGCGAGGATCAGCACGATGTACTGGGCAACCTGGGTGTAGGTGATCCCCTTCATGCCGCCGAACACCGCGTAGACGAACACGATGCCCATGCCGACGTAGATGCCGATGTCGCTGCGCACCTCGAGGAAGCGCGCGAACGCGATCCCGACGCCGGTCATCTGGCCGATGATGTACGTCAGCGAGGCGACCAGCAGGCAGATCACCGCCACGGTGCTGGCCGATTTCGAGTAGAAGCGGTCGCCGATGAACTGCGGCACGGTGAACTTGCCGAACTTGCGCAAGTACGGCGCCAGCAGCATCGCCAGCAGCACGTAACCGCCGGTCCAGCCCATCAGGAACAGGCCGCCCCCGTAACCCATGTTGGAAATCAGGCCGGCCATCGAAATGAACGACGCCGCGCTCATCCAGTCCGCTGCCGTCGCCATGCCGTTCATCACCGGGTTGACCCGGCCCCCGGCGACGTAAAACTCGCTCGTCGATCCGGCGCGCGCCCAGATGGCGATGCCGATGTACAGCGCGAAGCTCAGGCCGACGATCACGTATATGGTGGTTTGCAGGCTCATGGCGTCGCCCTCAGTCTTCGTGAACGTCGAATTGGCGATCGATGATGTCCATCCGCCACTTGTAGTAGAAGATGAGCGCGATGAAGATATAGATCGATCCCTGCTGCGCGAACCAGAAGCCGAGCGGGTAGCCACCCAGGTGGATCCCGTTGAGCCAATCTGCGAAAAGGATTCCGGCGCCGAAGGACACCAGGAACCAGACGATCAGGACCTGGGTGAGCAGTCTCAGCGTGGCTTTCCAATACCCCTCCGAATCGTGAGTCATACGCTGCCTCCTTTCGAGTTATTGAACTGACGTACTCCTAGTATCGCGTTCGTTGCACGTATCGGCTGCATGAATCGGTCTGGGGCGAAGCGTAATCCGGGGCAACCGCAATCGGCGGCATCAACCCGAACGGGTCACGAGCACAGTTGGCATCCCCCGAGGCCATCCCCTCGCATGGCTGGCCCGATGATACTGCGAAACTAGGCGAAGACAAATCGCCGGGCCGCGCTTTCCCCGGTCGCTCGGGCCATGTCGCTCCGGGATCCCGCTGCGGTGCAACATGATTGCATCCACGGAGGAGCGCATCGTCATTTGCAAGCCCCCGTCACCGATTGACATCAGTGGCTTAGGACGGCTCCCGCGATTCCATCGCGGCAACAAGTCGCGCGACTCGGCCGCCAAGTCCTGAACTCAACGGCGGTGAAGTCACCGCGATCGAGCCCCGTTTGATAGGACGTTGACAGCTGGATCGACGCCCGCGATGCTTGCCGCGATGGCGGCCACAGGTCGATGGGGCGCGGCACCCCGGGCCCGCGAGTCCGGCGGGTGTTGCAGGGCCCGCGATCGCCATCCCGCATCAAGATCCGAAAAAGAGTTCGACCGTCCTCGCCGCCGGAGGCGCCTGTGAGCGACGAATTGTCTGAGCGCGCGCGCGAAACGGCGGAGTCCGTCTACCGGACCGAATCGCGCCGCGTCTTCGCCACGCTCGTCCGCCTGCTCGGCGACTTCGATCTCGCCGAGGAAGCACTGCACGACGCCTTCCGGGCGGCGCTCGAACAATGGCCGCGCGATGGCGTGCCGGCGAACCCTCGGGCGTGGCTGGTCTCCACCGGTCGTTTCAAAGCCATCGACGGCATCCGCCGGCAGGTGCGGTTCGATTCGATGGACTCGATGGACGACGTAGCCGAGCGAGTGGAGGCGATCGCCGACGAGACTCCGGCGTGGGACCCCGACAGCATCGAGGACGATCGGCTGCGGCTCATCTTCACCTGCTGCCATCCGGCGCTGTCGTCGGATGCGCAGGTCGCGCTTACGTTGCGGGAAGTCTGCGACCTCACGACCGAGGAGATCGCGCAGGCGTTCCTCAGTGCGGCGCCGACCCTCGCCCAGCGGATCGTACGCGCCAAGGCGAAGATCCGCGACGCGCGCATCCCCTATCGAGTGCCGACGCCCGAAGAGCTGCCCGAGCGCCTCGACAACGTGCTGCGCGTGATCTACCTCGTATTCAACGAAGGCTATTCGGCCTCGTCCGGCCCCGCGTTGACCCGACGCGATCTGTCGGGCGAGGCGATCCGTCTGGGACGGCTCCTGATCGAGTTGCTGCCCGAGCCCGAGGCGATCGGACTGCTTGCCCTCATGCTTCTGCAGGAGTCGCGGCGCGCCGCGCGCTCGTCGCCGGCGGGCGATCTGATCCTGCTCGCCGACCAGAACCGGGCGCTGTGGAATCGGGCGCAAATCGTCGAGGGGTCGGCACTCGTGGAGACGGCGCTCGCGTCACGCCGTTTCGGCCCCTACACGCTCCAGGCGGCGATCGCGGCGGTGCATGCCAATGCGGCCACCGCCGACGCCACCGACTGGGGCGAGATCGTCGGCCTCTATGGCGTCCTGCGGAGCGTCGACCCATCGCCCGTTGTCGAGCTGAACCGCGCCGTGGCGGTCGCGATGCGCGACGGCCCGGCAGCCGGTCTCGAGCTCGTCGATGCCATCCTCGCCCGTGGCGAGTTGCAGGATTATTACCTTGCGCACGCGGCGCGGGCGGATCTGTGCCGGAGGCTCGGCAGGGCCGCGGACGCGCGTGCCTCCTACCAACGCGCTCTTTCGCTCACCCGGCAGGAACCGGAGCGACGGTTTCTGGAGCGTCGCCTTGCCGAGCTGACGGCCTGAAGCCACGATCCGGGAGAATCGAAAAGCCGTTGCGGACGGCTCCCGCCACGCGGCGTGTCGATTTCGGGGGCGCCCGATCGACCAGGGTGTGACGGCCTCGCGGATCTTTCGGCCGTCTCGAGACCAACAGGAGCCGGAAATGCAACAAGTTGTCCGCTGCGTGGCATCGCTGGGCCGTTTCGTCGGTCGGCTGGGTCCCTATCTCATGCTCGAAATCCTCATGCCGGGCGGAACCCTGCTCGCGTTGCTGCTCTTCGTCCATCAACGCCGGAATCCGGGCCCGGGGCGCCGGCGGTCATGGGCGGCAGAGGCCGCGAAGTTCATGATCGAGAGCGTTCGCGCCGCGGCCCGGGGGGGATCGAAATCCTTGCTTTCCGCCAACCTCAGGAGCGAGCCATGAAATATCTGTGCCTGGTCTACCTCGACGAAAAAGTGCTCGACGCCGTTCTCGACAGCGACTGCATCACGTATGGGGAGGGCCTCAGGAGAAGTGGCCATTCCATCGCCGCCGAGGCGCTCCAATCCGTTCGGACGGCAACGACAGTGCGGGTTCGAAACGGGAAGGTGTCCGTGACCGACGGTCCGTTCGCCGAAACGAAGGAACAGCTCGCCGGGTTCTATCTCGTTGAAGCCAGGGACTTGAACGAAGCCATCCAGTTGGCGTCGAAGATTCCTCCGGCGCGCGTCGGCAGCATCGAGGTGCGCCCAATCAGGCAACTGGCGCCGAAGTAGCTTGGCGCGGCAGGGCTCGCGGTCGAGGCGGCGGGGAAGAGGCTCCCCGTGCCGCCGTTCAGAAAGTCCGCCGAATGAAAAGGTCGGTGAGCGCGGGCGTTTTGCTCTACCGGATTCGTGCCGGGACGGTGGAGGTCTTCCTCGTGCACCCGGGGGGCCCGTACTGGCAGAACAAGGACGCCGGTGCCTGGTCCATTCCCAAGGGCGAGCTCGAGGAGGATGCCGACCCGCTGACGACGGCGCAGCGTGAATTCCTCGAGGAAACCGGCTCCACGGTGACCGGACCCTTGGTTCCGCTGACGCCGCTGAGGCAACCCGGCGGCAAGCTCGTCCATGCCTGGGCCGTCAACGGAGATGTCGACGCCTCGTCGATCGCCAGCAATACTTTCCGGATGGAATGGCCGCCGCGATCCGGCAGGATGCAGGAATTCCCGGAGATCGATCGAGGCGCCTGGTTCACGATAGCGGCGGCGAAGGAAAGAATACTGGCCGGCCAGCGGGGCTTTCTCGACCAATTGGCGCAGCAGGTCGACGCCGGCGGGCCTCGGGCGCGCCGCTGACCGCGGCTTGCGGGCCGCGGACAGGCCGGATGTAATGTCCGCATTTCTTCGGGAACGACAGGTGCGTTGCCTCTTCGAGCCGCGTCTCGTCAACGATGCATTTGGCGATCCGGGGCTGTACGTCGATTTCCGCGACGAGCGGCGGGCGCTGCTGTTCGATCTCGGCGACATCACCGGGCTGCCGCCGCGCAAGCTGATGCGTCTGTCGCACGTCTTCGTCACTCACACGCACATGGACCACTTCGCGGGCTTCGATCACCTGCTGCGCGTCGTGCTCGGACGCAAGCCCGGCGTGGTCCTGGTTGGCGGGCCTGGCTTCGCCGCGCAGGTCGAGCACAAGCTCCGCGCATACACCTGGAATGTCGTCCATCGCTACGATGAGTTGATGATCGACGTGTGCGAGATCGGCGCCAACGGGCGTGGGCTGCGGGCGCGATTTTCGAGCCGGAGCGCATTCGCGCGGGAATCGGTCGGCTCGTTCGAGCTGGTCGACGATATTCTTCATGACGAAGCGACCTTTCGCGTTCGCGGACGCCTCGTCGATCACGATGTGCCGTGTCTCGCCTACGCAATCGAAGAGAAGGTTCACGTCAACGTCGCGAACGACCGCCTCGCCGCGCTCGGGGTGTCGACGGGCCCCTGGCTTCGCGAGCTGAAGCACGCGGTCCTGACGGGCGCACCGGAGGCCACGCCCGTTCACGTGCAATGGCGCGACCGGGGCGGCGAGCACGCGATGACACGGCCGGTGAGCGAGCTCTCCCACCTGATCCTCGACGTCGTCCCCGGCCAGCGTATCGGCTACGTGACCGACCTGCGCTTCACGGAGGCCAACGTCGAGGCACTCTGCGGTTTGCTCTCGGGCGTGGACCTGCTTTTCATCGAAAGCGTCTTCCTTGACGAGGACATCGAACACGCGGTGCGCAAGAATCACCTGACGGCGCGCCACGCGGGCGAGATCGCCCGCCGGGTGGGCGCCAAGGCCGTCACGCCTTTCCACTTCTCGCCTCGCTATCAGGACCGGCCCTCGGAGCTCGTCGCCGAGCTGCGCGCGGCGTGGTTCGGTACGCCGGCGCCGCGCGGCGGCAGACCCGGAGCAACCGCGGAAGGCCGATGAAGCGACCTTTTTCCTTCCGGCACCTGTTTGGCGCCGGCACCGGCGCAACGGGCACCGCGCCGTCGCGTGGCGCGGTGCGCGACGCACGTCGCGCGATTTCGCTGGGCCATGCCTTGATGTCCGAACGCGGCGAGGTTTCCGGCGCGCGACTGGCACGCGAGGCGCTCGCCGCCTATCAGGCGCTCGAGAGCGCGGCGGCCGGCGTGTTCTTCGAGCTCCTGGTCGACGAGTTCTCGCCCGATCCCGAGGTGCTGGGCGGATTCGCCGATGCCTATCGCCGTGAACCGTCCCCGGCGAACCTGATCCTCCTGCAGCAGGCAGTCGAGCCGCCGCGACAGGAGCTGTTTCGCCGGCTCAACATGGCGCCCGGAGGCACGGGCGTGCTGGTCGAGATGCGGCGGCAGATCCTGCTCGGTCTCGGGGCGAACCCGCATTGGCGGGGCGTCGAAGCCGACCTCGAGCACCTCCTGCGTTCCTGGTTCAACCGCGGTTTCCTGACGCTGCAGCGCATCGACTGGCGCACCTCGGCGCTGATCCTGGAAAAGCTGATCGAGTACGAGGCGGTCCACCAGATCCAGGGCTGGCAGGACTCTGCGCCGACGGCTCGCGGCCGACCGGCGGTGCTACGCCTTCTTCCATCCCGCGCTGCCGGACGAGCCGCTGATCTTCATCGAAGTGGCGTTGACCCGGGGGATGAGCGCGCGGGTGCAGCCGCTGCTCGATCCCGATTCGCCGATCCTCGATCCTGCCGCCGCGGATTGCGCGGTCTTCTACTCGATCACGAACTGCCAGCAGGGCTTGCGCGGCGTCTCCTTCGGCAATTTCCTCATCAAGCAGGTCGTCGAAGATCTGGGACGGGAACTTCCACGCCTCAAGTCGTTCGCGACGTTGTCGCCGGTTCCCGGTTTTCGCGCTTGGCTTGCGAGCGTGGCGCACGCGCCGCACGGCGTTCCGGCGCGCGCCGAGATCGGCGCTTTGCTGGCCCAGCTCGAGCGGCAGAGCTGGTTCGAGGACAAGGCGTTGTCGAGCGAGCTGCAGCAGCGGCTCGCCCCACTGTGCGCGCACTACCTTCTGCACGCGAAGCAGGAGCAGGAGCCTGCCGATCCGGTAGCGCGCTTCCACCTTGTGAATGGCGCGCGGCTGGAGCGTCTCAACTGGCTGGGGGACACGTCCGCGGCGGGCATCCGGCAATCCGCGGGGGTGATGGTGAACTACGTCTACCACCTCGGCAGCGTCGAGCGCAACCACGAAGCGTACGCCCGCGATCGCACGATCGTCGCATCGCGCCGCTTTCAATCGCTGGCCAAGGGGTCCTTGTCTGAGGAGGCGAGCGCGCCCGGACGCTAGCGCCGCTCGATGGCGTTGACCGGATCGGCGCGTTCGCGCCCGAGACCCGGGGCCGATCGTCCTTCAGGCGTCGCGCCGGACCCGTTGCGCGCGCTGGGCCTTCATGCCGTTTCTTCGCGCGCCCGAGTCGCGGGCCGCTGGCTTCGCGTCCGGCGACCGATGGCGCGCGACAGCGGATAGGCGAGCGCGAGAGCGGTGAAGACCATGACGGTGCCGCTGATCGGCCGGGTGAAGAACACCGTCCAGTCGTTCCGGTACGCGATCATGCTGGTCATGAACGACGTCTCGGCGACCGGGCCGAGTATGCAGCCCAGCACCATCGGCGCGATCGGGAACCGGAACTTCTCGAACAGATAGCCCACGACGCCGAAGGCGACGATCATCCACAGGTCGGTGACGCTGTTGCGCGCGCTGTACGCGCCCACGAAGCAGAAGAGCGCAACGAAGGCCGAGGTGACCGCTTCAGGAAGATGAAGCACGCGCACGAGCGGCTTGATGGCGAAGTAACCGAGCACGCACATGCCGATCACGGCCGCGAACATCGACGCGAAGATCGTGTAGACCATGTCGGGCGAGGTGCTGAAGATCTGCGGCCCCGGCTGGACGCCGTGGAGCAGGAACGCGCCGAGGATCACCGCGGTTGCGCCGCTGCCCGGAATGCCGAGAGCCAGCAGCGGGACCATGTGGCCGCCGACGGTCGCGGTCGAGGCGACCTGCGGGGCGACGATCCCCTCCGGTATGCCGGTGCCGAGCTTGTCTCGCCGCGCTCCGTACTGTGCCTCCGTCCCGTAGGCGACGAACGAGCCGACCGTGGCGCCGGCCCCCGGCACGATGCCGCAGAGAAGCCCGATGAGCGAACTGCGGCCGATCGTCGAGCGCAGGCTCCAGATTTCGCGCCAACCGGGCAGCCGGGTCTCGATGCGCTTGCCCGGATCCATCGGCACGCTGCCGAATCCCTGTTCCATGCGGGTCAGGACCTCGCCCAGCCCGTACGCGCCGACCATGACGGTGAGATATTCGATGCCGTCCATCAGGATCGGAACGCCGAACGTGAAACGGCTCGCGCCGTAGGTCTGGTCGACGCCGACGGTTGCAAGCAGTAGTCCGAGGCACAAGCTCACGAGGGCGTTGGCCATCGACGTCTGGCCGAGCGCAACGACGCCGGAGAGACCGAATATCACGACGGCGAAATACTCCGGCGCGTCGAAGCGGAGCGCGAACTTTGCGAAGGGGACGGCGAGCGTCACCGCCGACACCGCCGTGATCAGCCCGCCCCACAGCGCGGCCAGCAGCGTCCAGCCGAGTGCCTGCGCGGGCTCTCCGCGGCGGGCCATCGTGTAGCCATCCCACAGGAGCGGGACGTCGAGCGGCTCCCCGGGGATGCGGAACAGGATCGAGGTGAACGCGCCGCCATACGTTCCCGACAGGTACATCGCCGTGAGCAGCACGATCGAAGGCGTCACGGCCATGCCGTACGTGAACGGAAGCGCGAGCACCACGCCCATCACCAGCGTCAATCCCGGGAGCACCGCGACGAGCATGCCCACCACGAGCCCGATCGTCAGTGCCAGGGCGTTGGCCGGGACGAAGAGGTGCATGAATCCGAGCGCGAGTTGCTGCAGCACGTCGAACATGCGCGGCCTCTCTCAGCGAACGCCCAGCGCGGCCAGGATCGCGATCGAAAGCGCCTGGAACGGTCCCGCCCCCAGCGGCAGCGACACGTAGACGATCCTCATGAACACGAACACGAACACGAGGCTGCCGAGCACGCTGGTGGACGCGACCACCCCGGCGCGGCGGTAGCGTCCAAGCACCATGAACAGACCCAGGTAGAGTGCGGTGGCGACGAAGAATCCGAGCCACTCGAGCCCCGCCACGTAGGCCGCCGACAATCCGATCCCGGCGAGCAGCCGATACATACCGGTCGCGGGCGTGTCCTCCGGCACGGCCGGGGTATTGTCCGTGCTGTCCGTCGTCGCGCCGCCGCCTCGCTCGTCGGCCGCCGGGCGCGCGACCAGCAGGGCGCGCAGCACGGCGCCGACGCATACGACGATCAGCAGAACGAGAATGGCCCGCGGCCAGACGTCCGGACCAAGTTCGCCCTTCCTTGCGATCCGCGCGAACTGTCCGGCGTTGACGTAAAGGTATGCGGCCCCGCACAGCAGCATCGCGTACGGGATCCCCTTGCGGATCCGGATGGCTGCCCTTCCGCCGAGGCGCATCAGGACCCGTTCACGCCATGTCCGCAAACGCGTACGGGCGGCGCAACGCGCCCGTTCCGTTCGGGTTGCTGCCGTGGGGCGCGCTCGTGGACATGGCGCGAGCGGGGCCTACTGCGTTGCCGTCATCGCCGCCTTCATGTCCTCGAGCTGCGCCTTGAGGAACGGGATCGAGGCCGCGGCATCGACGAAGCTGTTCGGGTCGGCGTGTTGCTCGCTCAGGAACTTCTTGTACTCGGGCGTTGCCGCCGCCTTGGCCAGCGCGCCGGCGAGGATCTTGACGCGATCCGGCGGCGTTCCGGCCTTGACGACGAACGAGCGGAACTGGGGGAGAGCGATCTTGTAGCCGAGCTCGTAGGACGCGGGAACGTCCTTGAACGCAGGCAGGCGCTCCTTGCCGAAAAGGATGATCGGCCGGATCTGCTTGCTGTCCACGAATTGGCGCACGTCGCCCGCCTGCTCGTAGAGCGCGTCGACGTGCCCGCCGATCACCGAGACGTAACGCTCGCTCGGCTTCGCGTAGGGGACCTCGACCACGTGGATTCCCTTTGCCGCGAGATAGGAGAGCGTCATGTCGTCGACGCTGCCGAACCCGAGGGTGGCGACCTTGAGCGTCTTCGGCTTGGCACGGGCTTCCTTCTCGAAATCGGCCCAGGTCTTGAAGCGGCTGTTCTCGGCGACGAACAGGAACGACGGGCCCTGGATCATCACGGCCACCGGCTGGATGTCCGAGAGCGACCAGCGCGGCGACGGGCCGGCGAGCAGCGCGTTCGAATCCGCGATGTACACGGCCATCGCGTAACCGTCGGCGGGCTCGGAGAGCAGCTTCGCCATTCCTGTCGCGCCGGTTGCGCCCGGCGCATTGATCACCGGGAACGACGTCTTCAGCATGGGTTCGATCAGCGTCGCCGTAAGACGGGCAAGCTGGTCCGCGCCGCCGCCCGGGCCCCACGGCACGATGATCTCCACGGGGCGCGAGGGATAGCGTTCCTGCGCCCAGCCGGCCACTGCGACGAGGGCGAGCGCGGCTACCGACAGCGCGGTGCCGATGCGAAAGGTTGCGTTCATGTCTCCTCCTTCGAAGTTGGCGCCCGCGCCTTTGGGCTTCTTCGCGGCGCCTAGTCGTGCCCGCCTGCAGTCTACGATGAAAGGGGGCAGGGTTGGGGGCGCGGCAACGGCGCGCACGAACCGGGCGTGCTCAGGAGCGCCCGGCGCCGGGCCCCGTCCACAGCTCGTTCAGCCGTCGCGCGAACCGCGTCCCCAACGCCTCGTCCTCGTGCATGAAATAGACGTAGGTTCGCTCGACGGCTTTTCCGGCGATCCGTGCGGCCCAAGCGCCGAGGTCGGCGTCGTCGTAGTGGGTCCGGCGCAGGCGCACGTAACCCCAGTCGGAGGTCACGACGAACGGCGTGTCGCCCTCGTCGGTGTCGGTGACGCAAAGCATCGCGCCGCGGCGCCGAAGGGCCTCGTACACCTCGTCGTCCTGCCACGACTCGTTGCGGAACTCGAAGGCGATCCGCGTATCGGAAGGCAACAGGTCGAGAAATGCCTGCAAGCGGGGAAGATCCTTCTTGAGGAAGGGCGGCAGCTGAAACAGCAGCGCTCCGAGCTTGGGCCCGAGGACCATCGCGCGCTCGAAGAATGCGGTGACGCTGGACTCGGACTCGCGCAGGCGCTGCTCGTGAGTGATCCGGCGCGGCGCCTTCAACGTGAACGTGAACTGCTCGGGAACCTGCGCCGACCATTGCGCAAGCATCGCGGAGGCCGGCATCCGATAGAACGTGTTGTTGATCTCGACGGTCGGAAAGTGCCGGGCGTAGTAGCGGAGCATCTCGCTCGCCGGGAGCTTTTCCGGATAGAAATGGCCCAGCCATTCTTTGTACGAATAGCCGCTCGTTCCGGTCAGCAATCGCATGGCCTGCTCTCCGAAAACCTGGTCAGCTTACCTTGTAGCCGACCTTCGCCATGACGGCCGCAGTCAGCGGCACCGCCTGTTCGCCGAGCTTGCGCCAGGGATCGGCCTTGATTTTCTTGAGTCGTCCCGGAACGTTGCGCGCGTTGAAATGAGCAAAGCGTACGTCCTTGGCGAGCTCTTCCCAATGGATCGGCGTGGATACCGGGGCGCGGGCCTTGGCGCGGAGCGAATAGGCGGCGACCGCCGTGGCGCCTTCGGCGTTACGCAGATAGTCGATGAAAATCCTGCCGCGGCGCGAGACCTTGAGCAGCTTGGCGGTGAAACGGTCGGGAAAGGTTCGCTCGAGGAGCTCCGCGACCGCCTTGGTGAATCCCTTGACATGGTCCCAGCGGACCGTCGGTTCGATGGGCACGACGACGTGCAATCCCTTGCCGCCCGTCGTCTTGAGGAACGCGGCGAGCCCGATGCTGTCGAGGAGCGTCCTGACGACCGCCACCGCCTGCTTCACGTCCGCCCATGGAAGATCCTCGTCCGGGTCGAGGTCGAAAATGATCCGGTCCGGGAAGGAAAGCTTGCCGGCCTGCGATCCCCACGGGTGAATCTCGAGGACGCCCATCTGCAGCAAAGCGACGATGGCGGTAATCGAGTTCGCCATCGTGTAGAACGAATGCCCCCCGTCGCCGTCGTCGATCCGCACGCGCGAGATGGCGTCGGGAATGCTGTCGTCGGCGTTCTTTTGATAGAAGCACTTTTTGTCCCAGCCGTTCGGGCAGCGCACGAGCGTCAGCGGCCGATTGCGAAGGTGCGGCAGCATCCACTCGCCGATCGCCGCGTAGTAGAGGGCGAGCTCGCGCTTGGTAAGGCGGGCCTCCGGATAGAGCAGCTTGTCGGGATTCGTGAGTACCACGCCGGCAATGGCGTCTTTCGTTTCGGCGCTCGCCGGCGACCGCGCGGTCGTTCGCGGCGCCGCTTCCTCGCGGGCATCGCCGTCGCCCGCGCTTGCCGCGCGCTCGCGCACGACTTCGGCCGCCGGCTTGTCCGTGCGAAGTCCCTGAAACGACGGGTGGCGCAAGGTTCCGTCGTCCGTCCATTCGGTGAACGAGACCTCGGCGACCAGCACGGGCTTCACCCAGTGCGCACGACGCGCTTCGGCGCCCGGCGGCGGGTTGTGGAACGGCGGTTCCTTCTGCTCGAGGCGTGCGAGCGCGCGGCGGATCTGCGCGAGCGACGCGGCGGTGAAGCCGGTCCCGACCTTGCCCGAGTAGCTCAGCTTTCCACCCGGCTCGTAGACACCGAGCAGCAGCGCGCCAAAGCCTTCGCGCGATCCTTCGGGGTCGGTGAAGCCGCCGATCACCATCTCCTGCCGCCGCGCACATTTGGTCTTCTGCCACCCAGGTCCGCGGCCGGCCTGATAGGGGAGGTCTGCGCGCTTCGATACCATGCCCTCGAGGCCGAGCGCGCTCACGTTCTGCAGGAACGCCGGGCCCGGCACCGCGAAGTGCTCGCTGTACCTTACGGTCGCCGGCATGCTCGACAGCAACTCCTCGAGCAGGCGCTTGCGCTCGACGAGCGCGACGCCGCGGAGGTCGACGCCGTCGAGATAGAGGAGGTCGAACGCAAAATAGCCGGGGTTGCCGGTGGTCGCGTCGGAGAGCGCGCTCTGCAGCGCCTGGAAGCTCGTGCGCCCCTTGTCGTCGACGACGACCGCTTCGCCGTCGAGCCAGGCCGACTTTACGGGCAGGCGGGCAAGCGCGCGGACGATCGCGGGGAACCTGGCGGTCCAGTCCTTGCCGTTACGCGACACGATGCGCACATCGCCGTCGACGATGCGGCAGAGCATCCGGTAGCCGTCGTACTTGATTTCGTGGACCCAGTTCGGGCCGGACGGCGGCGATTTCATGAGCGTCGCGAGTTGCGCGTCGATGATGTCCGGCAGCGCAGTCTTCCGTGCGCCCTCGAGCTTGGCGGGCGCCGGGCGGGCTCGCGGCTTGCGCGTGCGGATCGCACCTCCTTCCACGTTGGCCGCCACCGATTGGTTCGAATTCCACAGCCGATCCTTCTGCGCCGCGATCTCGTCGATGCTGCGGCCGGTGACGACGCTGTCCGGCCGGTCGTCCGTGATCTGCGCCTGCGCGCCCAGGCGGGCGAAGTCGTCGGCTTCCTTGAACAGGAGCCAACTGTCGCCGCCGTACTTGCCGCTCTTGCTCCTCACCAGATTCCAGACGCCCTCCAATTTCTCTCCGCGAAGCTCGAACTTGAGGTGTCCTTTGGCGTAGGCCTCCTCCGGATCGGTCTTCGGGGTCCAAGTGCCGCGGTCCCACACCATGACCGTTCCCGCGCCGTACTGCTTCGGCGGAATCACGCCTTCGAATTCGCCGTATTCGAGCGGGTGATCCTCGACGTGCATCGCGAGGCGTTTGTCGTTGGGGTCGAGGCTCGGTCCCTTCGGCACCGCCCAGGAGAGCAGCACGCCGCCGTGCTCGAGCCGAAAGTCGTAGTGGAGGCGGGTAGCCGCATGCTTCTGGACGACGAAGGCAAGGCCTTTCGCCCGGCGCTTGCCCACCCTGCCAGGGGGCTCTGGCGTCACCCTGAAGTCGCGCTTCTGCCGGTATCGCTCGAGTGCCATGATTTCGGCTATGTGGTGCCGGTCGTCTCCGACCCAAAAGGAGACACCCGAAACTTTCTGCAACAGCCATAAGAGGCGCGCAGTTGAAGGATCCGCGCCATTTTGGCACGATAGCGGCCCCGGGCGGCGCGTTCCGCCCCCAGAACCGTGAGGCGCCTCATGGCCGCTCGCGCATTGGCTTCGCTGACCGTCACCTTCGGCATGGTCGCCATTCCCGTCAAGCTTTATACCGCGACCCAGGCGCAGGCGGGCATTTCATTCAATCTGCTGCATCGCGGTTGCGGTTCGCGGCTGAAACAGCAGTATCTGTGCGCCCGCGAAGGCGTCGTCGTCGAGCGCGCCGATATGGTCAAGGGCTACGAATTCGCCAAGGATCAATACGCCACCTTCACTCCGGAGGAGCTGAAGGAGCTCGAGGAAAAGGGCACCCAGACGATCGAGATCAGCGAATTCGTACCCGCGCAGAGCATCGATCCGATCTATTACGACAAGGCGTATTTCCTAGGACCTGACAAGGGCGGCGCGAAGCCCTACGCGTTGCTCGCGGAGAGCATGCGCCAGACCGGAAAGACCGCCGTGGGACGCTATGCCGCGCGTGGCAAGCAGTACATCGTGCAGCTCCGCGCGATCCCGGGCGGCCTCGTGATGCAGCAGCTCCTCTATGCCCCCGAAGTGCGCACGATCGCCGAGGTCGGCATCGAGGAGGCGCCCGTGCGGGACAGCGAGCTCGCGCTCGCGAAGCAGCTCATCGGCCAGATCTCGTCGAAGGCTTTCGATCCGACGCGCTACGAGGACGAGGTCAAGAAGCGCATCGAGGCCGCAGTGCAGAGGAAGGTCGAGGGCGAGGAGATCGCGATCTCGCCGAGCGCGCCGGAAACCGGGGCGCAGGTGATCGATCTGATGGAAGCGCTTCGCGCGAGCCTCGAGAAGACCGCGGGCAAGCGCGGAGCGCCGAAGCCCGCCCCGGCGCCGGAACCCGCGCCCGCGGCGCTCAAGGCCGGACAACGCAAGCCGCCGCGGAAGATTGCCGCCGAGCCGGAGACCCGTCGAAAGGTCGGCAAGCGGTAGGGTTTGATGGCTAGTCTTCGTGACTGAAGGTTATTCGCTGCGCGAGGTCGAAAGGCTGCTCGGAGTTCCTCGCACCGTCGTGAGCGGACTGATCGAAGCGGGTTTCGTCGCGCCGACACGGGGGCGGCGACGGGAATACCGCTTCACCTTCCAGGACCTGGTGGTGCTGCGCGCAGCGCAGGGACTGGCGCAAGCCAAGATCCCGCCTTCGCGGATCCTGCGGTCGTTGCGCCGGCTGCGAGCAAAGCTGCCGCAGCAGATGCCGCTTGCGGGGCTGCGCATCGAGGCCGTGGGCGATGCGGTGGTCGTCAGCGAAGGGCAAACGCAGTGGCGGCCCGACAACGGCCAGTACGTGCTCCAGTTTCAGGTGGCGTCGCCGGGAGGACAGCTCGCGTTCTTCGAGCCATCGGCGGCGCAGCAGGCCGGTTCCGCCGCGGATTGGTTCGAGCGTGCGCTGGCGCTCGAGGCGACGCACCCGGACGAGGCCTGCGACGCCTACCGGCGCGCGCTCGACGCCGACGATGAAGATCGCGATGCCTACGTGAACCTCGGCCGCCTGTTGCACGAGCGCGGACGGTTGAGTGCAGCCGAAGCCACGTACCGGGATGGACTTCGACGCTGTGGCGCCGACGCGACGCTGCTTTTCAATCTGGCCATTGTGCAGGAAGACCTCGGGAAGCCGCAGGACGCCGCGGACAGCTATCGCGCGGCGCTCGTCATCGCGCCCGATCTCGCCGACGCGCACTTCAACCTCGCCCGCCTGTGCGAGGCGCGCGGGCTGCAGCAGGAAGCGCTGCGCCACTGGAGCGCATTTCGCAAGCTGAGTGGACCCGGATAGGTCATTCGCTGCAATCGCCTCTCCGGATTTCTCGCCTCCCCGTCCGAGCGAAAGAACTCTCCTGCGATCGGCGGGGTCGCTCCGCGATCGCCGCCGGGTTCGTCTTCTCGGCTCCTCCCCCTCGCCGATCGCATAAAATACATCGCGCCGTCCTCGACGGGCGGCCGCAATCCGGCAATCCTCGGGAGCTCTCTGCGGAATGGCGCGTGGCCTGGAAGACCTTTCGATCGACGAGATTCGGCAGCGCTACCTCGAGAATGCGGCGCCGGTCTCGCCCCGAATCCTGACGCGGTTGCTGCGCGATCCACGGCACGGGGCGCAGCGGCTCTACCAGGCGCTGAAAAGGCGCTTCGAGCGCGATCGCGACGAACGCCTTCGCCTGGAGGCGATGCGGCACTTCGAGCTCCTGCTCTGGAAGACCGGCGTGCGCGACATCGCGGGGGTCGACGAGGTCGGCGTGGGTCCGCTCGCCGGTCCGGTGGTCGCCGCCGCGGTGATGTTCCCACCGGGGACCGCGATCCCCGGCGTCGACGACTCCAAGCGGCTCGATCCAGAAACGCGATCGGTCCTCGCGCTGGAGATCCGCGCCAGGGCCTCGGGACTCGGCATCGGCGTGGCGTCGGTGGACGAGATCGACCGCCTCAATATCTATCACGCCGGGCTGCTTGCGATGCGGCGCGCGATCGACGCGCTGCCGCGCCGTCCACAGCACGTGCTGGTCGACGCCCGCACCGTTCCGGGCCTCGACGTCCCGCAGAATCCGTTCAACAAGGGTGACGGGATCAATTTCACGATCGCCAGTGCGTCGATCATCGCCAAGACGGAGCGCGATCGAATGATGGAGGCGCTCGATCGCGAATATCCCGGCTACGGATTCGCGACGCACAAGGGCTACGGCACGCCCGGGCATCGCGAATCGTTGCAGCGCCTCGGGCCGTCGGCGATTCACCGGATGTCTTTCCCGGTGATGAGCGAGCTGCGCGGCGAATACTCGCCGCTTTTCTACATGCTCAAGACGCAACTGGAGGCGGCGCGGACGCGGGGGGCGCTCGACAACGTCGAAGGTGCGCTGCGGGCACAGGCCGAGGAGCTCGCCGAGCCGGAGTGCAAGAAGCTCAGGCTGCTGGTGGCGCGACGGTGGAAGGTCGTTCGCTAGGGCGAGCTCCACCTCCGTGCGAGAACGAACGCGCGGATGGCGGCGATGAACGACAGAAACTTCGTCGGCACGTGCTGCAACGCCGCGCGAGTGGCGCAGCCAAAACCGGCACAGCAGCGTGCCGCGCTGCGGCATTCCTATACAATGAACACGGCGCCGGTCAACCAGGCGACCGGCGCGCAAACGGCGATAACGCCGGTGCCGCGGCGCCGGATCGCGGATTCTCCGTGTCGACTACCTGAAGAATGAAACTGCGCAACGTCGCGATGGTCGCGTTGGGGGCGGCGCTTGTGCTGGCGCTCGGCTGGCTCGGCTATCGCGGGAGCGAGAACCCAACGGCGGCGTCAGCGGCCCCACCGGGCGCGTCGACGACGCGGGCGCTGGCTGCGAGCTACGTCGGCGGCAAGGCCTGCGCCGAATGCCACGCGAAGGAGCACGCGGCGTGGCAAGGTTCCGATCACGACCTCGCGATGCAAGTCGCAGCCGACAAATCGGTGCGCGGCAAGTTCGGCGGCACGAAATTCGTCTACGCCGGGACGACGTCGACCTTCTTCAAGCGCGACGGCAAGTTCTTCGTCAACACCGACGGCCCGGATGGCAAGAACGCCGACTTCGAAATCAAGTACACGTTCGGCGTGCACCCGTTGCAGCAGTATCTGATCGAATTGCCCGGCGGCCGGATGCAGGCGTTCGGCATCGCCTGGGATTCGCGGCCGAGGGGGGAAGGTGGGCAGCGCTGGTTCCATCTGTATCCCGGGCAGAGCCTCAAGGCCGGCGACCCGCTCCACTGGACGGGCATCCAGCAGAACTGGAACTACCAGTGCGCCGAGTGCCACTCGACGAATCTGCGCAAGAATTTCGACGCGCGGTCCGGCACCTTCAAGACCACGTGGTCGGAACTCGACGTCGCATGCGAAGCCTGCCACGGTCCCGGGTCGCTGCATCTCGCGTGGGCGAAAAAGGAGGGCGACCCGAAGACCTACGCGGCAGGCAAGGGATTGGCGCTGGCGCTCGACGAGCGCAAGGGCGTGAAATGGACGCCGGATCCGAATACCGGCAATGCGCGGCGCAGCGTGCCGCGGCAATCGGCGCGCGAGATCGAGATGTGCGCGCGCTGCCACGCCCGCACGGGGAGATTTGCCGAGGACTACGTGCACGGCGCGCCGCTACTCGACTCGCACCGCCCCGCGCTCCTCGGCGAAGGCCTTTACTTCGACGACGGCCAGATGCGCGACGAGGTCTACAGCTGGGGCTCGTTCGTGCAGAGCGCGATGTACGCGAAGGGCGTCACCTGCTCGGATTGCCACGAGCCGCATTCGCTGAAGCTGCGCGCGCCCGGCAACGCCGTCTGCGCCGGCTGCCACGCGGCGGCGAAATACGACACGGCGGCGCATACGCACCACAAGCAGGCGAGCGCCGGCGCCGCATGCACGGCGTGTCACATGCCGGCGAGGACGTACATGGTCGTCGATCCCCGGCATGATCATTCGCTGCGCATCCCGCGTGCGGACCTCTCGGTAACGCTCGGCACGCCAAACGCGTGCAACAGCTGTCATCCGACGAAATCGGCGCAGTGGGCAGCCGATGCGATCGCGAAATGGACCGGCGAGCCGCCGCACGGCTTTCAGAAATTTTCCGAAGCGCTGCACGCCGGGTCGGTTGGCGCGCCCGGCGCGCGCGGGGCGCTGATCACCTTGATCGACGACAAGACGCAGCCCGCCCTCGCCCGAGCCAGTGCGCTCGACAGACTCGGCCGCCTGCTCACGCCCGCCACGCTGGACGCGGTCACCCGCTCGCTCAACGACCCCGATCCGGTGGTCCGGATGGCGGCAGTGGACGCGCTCGCGAACACCGACCCCCCCGTGCGGCACCAGTATCTCGCGCGCATGCTCGACGATCCGGTGCGCGGCGTGCGCATCGGCGCGGCGCGCGCGCTGGCGGGCCCGGCGGAGCGCGAACTCGCGCCGGACGAGCGGGCGCGCTTCGAATCGGCGCTCGCCGAGCAGATCGCGGCGTATTCGTACAACGCCGATCGCCCGGAGGGCCGGCTCGGACTGGGCAACCTCTATGCGACACGCGGTGATGCCGGCGGTGCGATCGCCGAGTACCGGAAGGCGATCGAGCTCGATCCGACGTTTCCCGCCGCCTACGCGAACCTGGCCGATCTCTATCGGGCGCGAGGAGCCGACGGCGACGCCGAAACCGTGCTGCGGCAAGGCATTTCGCGCAATCCGCAGGCGGCGGCGTTGCGCTTCGCGCTGGGACTGACCTTCGTGCGCCAGAAGCGGATGGCCGAGGGGTTGAAGGCGCTGCGCGAGGCGTCGCGCCTCGCGCCCGACGACGCGCGGTTCGCGTATGTCTACGCCGTGGCGCTCAACGACGCCAGGCAGAATGCCGATGCGCTGAAAGTGCTTGCCGCCGCGAAGAAACGCCATCCGTACGATCGTGACCTGCTCACGGGCCTCGCCTACTTCACCGCACAGGCCGGGGATCGGAAGGCGGCGCTCCGCTACGCCGAGGTGCTGCACGATCTGGATCCGGAAAACCCCGCCAACGAACGCCTGGTCGAGCAGCTCAAAGGCGTCGCTCCCAAATAGGCGGACCACGGGCTCCGCGCACGAGGGCGGTCCGAGGGCGTGGGTGAGTCTTGCGGGCGCGTATCGCCCGGTATCAGCCGCCGGTTGACGTGCGTCAACGGGGCGATTCCATCAATTGTCGATCATATCGGTAGCGACGTCCCGCCGACGCGGAACGTCGCGGCACCCTGATGAGTACGACCCTCACTGCCAGCGAATGCGCCGCGCGCCATGGCTGCGACGCGACCCGCCTCGTGCAGATCCTGCGCGACGTGCAGGCGGCACATGGCGCGCTTGACCCGGCGGCGATCGACGCGCTCGCGCAGGCGTTGCACATCCCGCGCGTACGTGTGGAGGCTGTGGCGACATTCCACCATCTGCTGCACACGCGCTCGCGCGGCGTCTACGAAATCCTGTTTTCCGACAACATCGTCGACCGGATGCAGGGCAAGGCCGAGATGATGGCGTATTTGTGCGAGCGGATGTGGCTCGAGGCGGGGAAGGTCTCCGAAGACGGTCTGGTCTATGTCGGCAGCACTTCCGACGTCGGGTTGGGCGACCAGGGGCCGGCGGCACTGGTCAACGGCCATGCGCTGCCGTCGCTCGACCGCACGCGCCTCGATCTTGTCGCCGGCTTGATCCGCAATGGGAAACCACTGGTCGAGTGGCCACGGATGCTGTTCGAGGTCGCGCAGAATGTCCGGCGCACCGGCGGTCTGCTCGGCGAACGGCCGGCACCGGGGCTCGCCATCAGGCGCGCCGTCGAGCTCGGCGCGGAAGGAATGCTCGCGGAGCTCGACGCTTCCGGACTGCGCGGCCGCGGCGGCGCCGGATACAAGTCCGCGGTCAAGTGGGCGTCGTGCCGGCATGCCGCGGGCGATGCGCACTACGTGATCTGCAATGCCGACGAGGGCGAGCCCGGCACGTTCAAAGACCGCGTTCTGCTCCAGGGTTATGCGGATCTCGTCTTTGATGGCATGACGGTCGCCGCGCACGTCGTCGGCGCACACACCGGGATTCTGTATCTGCGCGGCGAGTACCTCTATCTTGTCGAAACGCTGGAGCGAACGCTGAGTCGCCGGCGCGCTGAGGGCCTGCTCGGGATGCAAATTCTCGATGAGGACGGCTTCGACTTCGACATCGAGATCCGCCTGGGCGCCGGCGCCTACGTGTGCGGCGAGGAATCCGCGCTGATCGAATCCCTCGAGGGCGAGCCCGGGCGACCGCGCAATCGACCGCCATATCCCGACACGCGCGGCTATCGGGGAGCGCCCACCCTGGTCAACAACGTCGAGACCTTCGCCTGTGCCGCGCAAATCGCCGTCGGTGGCGCCGCGCCGTTTGCCGCAACGGGCACTCCCGAGTCGACGGGCACCAAGCTCCTCGCGGTCTCCGGAGACTGCGCGCACCCAGGGGTCTACGAATATCCGTTCGGCGTGAGCGTGCGCGACGTGCTCGCGGATTGCGGCGGGGCAGGGGCGCTCGCCGTGCAGGTGGGCGGCGCGTCGGGGACCTGCGTTCCGTGGCGAGAATTCGATCGCCGGCTTGCGTTCGAGGATCTTCCGACCGCCGGCGCGTTCATGGTGTTCGGGCGGGACCGCGACATGTTCGAGGTCGCGCGCAACTTCACGCATTTCTTTGCCGACGAGAGCTGCGGCTTCTGCACGCCGTGTCGCGTGGGCACGTCGCTCCTGCGCAACCACATGGACAAGCTCGCGGCGGGGAAGGGCAGTGCGTACGATCTCGCGCAGATGCAGCGGCTGATGCACATCATGCTGACAATGAGCCATTGCGGCCTCGGCCACACGGCCGCGAAGCCGGTCGTCGAAACGATGGCTAAATTCCCGGATGCCTACGAACGGAAGCTGAAGGTGCTCGATTTCGCGCCGGCCTTCGACCTCGATGGCGCGCTCGCGACCGCGCGTCAGATCACCGGCCGCGACGACGCGTGGGCACACGTCGGAAGCGAGGGGCCATGAGCAACGGGGGCATGAGCCAGGGCCCGAGGGCCGGTTCCGCCAGGCACGGCCCACGGCTCAATCGTCCGCCACCTCGTAATCGGCGCAGAGGCCGCAGATGAGCGGGGTTGGGTCGAACTTCACGCTCGACGGCAAGTCCGTCGCCTTTCGCGACGGGCAGTCGATCATGGAGGCGGCCGCCACGGCGGGGATCTACATTCCGCATCTTTGCCATCAGCCCGGATATGTCCCTCACGGCAGTTGCAAGTTATGTACGGTGCTCGTGGACGGGCGGCCGGCGGCGGCCTGCACAACGCGCGCGCAAACGGGAATCGCCGTCGGGAACGATGTTCCGGCGTTGAACGACGACCGGCGCGCGCTCATCGAGATGCTGTTCGTCGAAGGCAATCACATCTGTCCCGCATGCGAAGCGACCGGTAACTGTCAGCTGCAGGCGCTCGGCTACTTCCTGGAGGTCACGGCCCTTCGCTTCGATCACTTCTATCCGCCCCGCGACCTCGACGCCTCGCATCCGGACTTCGTGCTCGACCGCAACCGCTGCATCCTGTGCGCGCTGTGCGTGCGGGCGAGCCGTGATGTCGACCGCAAGAACGTCTTCGCGATCGGCGGACGCGGACTGGAATCGCGGCTCCTCGTCAACGCGTCGTCCGGCCGTCTCGGCGATACCGACCTTTCGCTCGACGATGCCGCGGCCCGCGTCTGCCCGGTCGGCGCCATCCTCGTCAAGCGCGAGGCGTATCGGGTGCCGATCGGCAGGCGCATCTACGACGGCCATTCGATCAGCGAAATCGCGCTGGAAGCGGCGTGGAGGAGGAAGCATGGCTGAGGGCAAGCTTCGCGTCGCGACCGCGTCGCTCGCCGGCTGCTTCGGCTGCCACATGTCGCTGCTGGATATCGACCTCGGCCTGCTCGACCTCGCGCGGGTGGTCGAGTTCGACCGCTCGCCCCTCACCGACATCAAGCGTTGCGGCCCCTGCGACGTGGGTCTCGTCGAAGGCGGGGTGTGCAACGCCGAAAACGTCCACGTGCTGCGGGAGTATCGCAAGAACTGCCGAATTCTGGTCGCGGTCGGCGCCTGCGCAATTACCGGGGGCGTGCCGGCGCTCCGCAACCATCTCGACCTGTGGGACTGCTTTCAGGAGGTCTACCAGTACGAGCCCGGAACCGCCGGCAAGACCATTCCGAACGATCCGGAGCTGCCGCTGCCGTTCGACCAGGTTCGCCCGATTTACGAGGTCGTGCGCGTCGACTATTACCTGCCCGGATGCCCGCCACCGGCTGCTGCCTTCGCGCAGCTCCTGACCGACCTCGGCGCGGGGCGCGCACCAAGGCTCGCGCCGGAGCTCATCCGTTACGACTGACGGCATGACGCATTCGCTGGAGACTGCGCGCACGACCGCCGCCAATCTGCGGCGCGTCGTCATCGAACCCGTGACCCGTGTCGAAGGGCACGGCAAGGTGACGCTGCTGCTCGATCGGAACAACCATGTCGAGCAGGCGCGCCTGCACATCGTCGAGTTTCGCGGCTTCGAAAAATTCGTGCAGGGCCGCCCGTACTGGGAAGTACCGATGCTGGTGCAGCGGCTGTGCGGCATCTGCCCGGTTTCGCATCATCTGGCGGCCTCGAAGGCGATGGACATGATCGTGGGCGCAACCGAGTTGACGCCAACCGCGGAACGCATCCGCCGCCTCCTGCATTACGGACAGATCCTGCAGTCGCATGCGCTTCACTTCTTCCATCTCTGCTCGCCCGATCTGCTGTTCGGGTTCGGCGCGAATCCAACGGACCGCAACATCGTCGCAGTGGCGGCTGCTTACCCCGACATCGCGCGGAAGGGGATTCTGCTGCGCAGGTACGGCCAGGAAGTGATCCGGGTGACCTCGGGCAAGCGCATCCACGGCTCGTGCGCGGTGCCCGGTGGCGTCAACAAGCATCTGACGCCGGCGGAGCGCGACTACCTGCAAACCGACATCGAGCAGATCGTGGAGTGGTCACGCGAGGCTGTCCAGCTCATCAAGCGCCTTTATACGGAGCGCAAGGACGCGTACAACGGGTTCGGCGCATTTCGTTCATCGTTCCTCTGCCTCGTCCGCGGCGACGGCGCGCTCGACTTCTACCACGGGGGCCTGCGGGCGCGCGACGAGCGTGGCGCAACGATCTTCGACCATGCCGGATACGCGAACTACTGGGACTACATCTTCGAGGAGACCAAGACCTGGTCGTACATGAAGTTCCCGTATTTGACGGCGCTGGGGCCGGAGGAGGGATGGTATCGCGTCGGGCCGCTGGCGCGGGTCAACGCCTGCGACTTCATCCCGACGCCCGAGGCCGATGCCGAGCGAATCGCCTTCAAGGGCTTCGATGGCGGCAGCGCGACGCAAGCCAATCTCGCCTATCACTGGGCACGGATGGTGGAAATGCTGCACGCGGCGGAAAGCCTGCGCGAGCTCTTGCGCGACCCTGCTCTGCTCGCGGGCGAGCTTCTGGTGCGGGGAACGCCGACCTTTCGCGGCGTCGGCGTCGTCGAGGCGCCGCGCGGGACGCTGATCCACCACTATCGGGTCAACGAAGACGACGAGATCGTGCGCGCCAACCTGATCGTGTCGACGACTCACAACAACCAGGCGATGAACGAGGCGGTGCGGCGGGTCGCGCTGCAGTATCTCGATGGCGCGGAAGTCACCGAGGCGCTCCTCAATCACATCGAGGTGGCGATCCGCGCCTACGACCCGTGCCTGTCGTGCGCGACACATGCCCTGGGACGGATGCCGCTCGAAATCGAGGTCCTCGACGGCGAAGGGTGCCGCGTGGACGCGCTCGTCCGCGACGCCGATGGCACCGTGCATCGATGAGCCGCATCCTTGTGCTGGGCCTGGGCAATCCGAGTCGGGGCGACGACGCACTCGGGCCCCTGTTCGCCGAGCGAGTCGAAGGCCTCGCGACGAATGCGATGCACGTCGTCGAGACGCATACGGACTTTCAGCTATCGCCGGAGCACGCGGTCGATCTTCACGAGCGCGATGCCGTGCTGTTCGTCGACGCGAGCGTCGCGGCGCCACCGCCATTTGCGTTCGATCGCGCCGCCGCCCTCCGGGATCGCACGTTCACGTCGCATGCGATGAGTCCCGCGGCGCTGCTCGCGGCCTACGCGGACGCGTTCGGCCGACCGGCGCCACTTGCGTTCGTGCTTGCGATCCGTGGCTGGCGCTTCGAGCTCGGCGCGCCGATCACGCGGACCGCTCGCCGCCATCTGGATGCGGCGGTCGCATTCTTCCGACGCCTTCTGGCGACTTCCACGGCCGACGCCTGGGCGGCGGACACGTTCATCCGTTCGCGCTGAGCGCACGCCAGCGCGGTCCGAACGCGAGGGATCGCGGGCGACCCCGGCGGCAAGCTAAACTCGTGCCTGTCGCGGTGGGAGGGGGTCAAAGTGCCACGCAATAAAATCATCGGGCGCATGGGCAAGCTCATCAAGCCGTACCGAGTCGATCGGGGCAAGGGGTTCCGCCTCAAGGATTTCGACGCCGGCGACACGGGTGGCCTCGGTTCGGAGCAGAAGCCAGAGGCGAAGGACCTGCTTGAAGAAGGCGTGCGATGGCTCGCCGAAGAACAGGAAAAGCTCTACGCGCAGAACCGGCGATCGCTGCTGCTCGTCTTTCAGGCGATGGACGCGGCAGGCAAGGACAGCACGATCAAGCACGTGATGTCGGGGGTGAATCCCCAGGGGTGCCAGGTGTATTCGTTCAAACAGCCTTCTGCCGAAGAGCTCGACCACGATTTTCTCTGGCGCTCGATGCGCTGCCTGCCCGAGCGCGGGCGGATCGGGATCTTCAATCGTTCGTACTACGAGGAAGTGCTCGTCGTTCGGGTGCATCCGGACCTCCTCGAGCGGCAGCGGATCCCTCCCGCGCTCGTAACCAAGCGCATCTGGGACGAGCGGCTCGCCGACATCGCCGCATTGGAGCGCTACCTGGCGCATAACGGCGTAGTCATCGTCAAGTTCTTCCTCAACGTCTCGCGCAAGGAGCAGAAGCGACGGTTCCTCGATCGCCTCGACTCGCCGGAGAAGAACTGGAAATTCTCGGCCGCCGACGTGAAGGAGCGGGGCCACTGGAACGACTACATGAAGGCCTACGACGAAGCGATCCGCGCCACCGCGACGAAGCACGCGCCGTGGTTCGTGGTCCCGGCCGACAACAAGTGGTACACGCGGCTCGTCGTCGCCGCGGCGATCGTCGACACGCTCGAACGCCTCGACCTCGCGTACCCGCAGATCGACGCGGCGAAAAAGCGCGAGCTCGCGGCCGCTCGCCTGGCGCTCATGAAAGAGTGACCTACCGTTGGCCCTTGCCAGCGATGGCACCGGCACGCCCCATCGGCGATAATCGCGCCCACGCCAGTCCGGCACGACGCGCGGCTGCGGTGTGCTCGGTTGAGGATCGAGGCAGACAAAAGAGGAGCAGGAACGATGAAACAGATGGTCAGAGTGGTGGCGGCGTCAGCGCTGGCCTTGCTGGTGGGTGCCTGTGCGTCGCCGGGTCCCGGGCCGGGCGAAACGGAGGTTCGCGCCGGGGTCATCGAGCAGATCAATCCGACGGAAGTGAAGAGCAATCACGACATGGGTTTGGGTGCGATCCTCGGCGGCGTCGCAGGCGCGGGCCTCGGCAGTTTGATCGGGGCCGGCACGGGCCGCGAGGTCGCGATCGCGGCCGGCGCGATCGCCGGTGCCGTCGGCGGCAACTACGCGCAAAAAAAGTATTACGACAAGCCTCAACCTGCGCAGCAGGTGATCGTTCGCCTGAACAGCGGCGTCCTCATCGCGATCACGCAACCGATCAATCCTGAGCTGCGACCGGGGCAGAAGGTCTATATCGAGGGCAGCGGTCCGAGCACGCGCGTCGTGCCGGAACACTGACCCTGCAGTATTGCGCAGGGCACCGCTCTCGGGGGCCGGGGCGATGCGGGACCCTGGCGCGCCTTTCACCGGCGCGCAGCGAGTCCCTGCGCGCGCAGTTCGTCGAGCGAGGCGTTCATCGTCAGCGCCTGCGGGTCGAGGGCGAGATGCAGCAGCGCGGGTTTTCCGGAGGCCAGCGCCCGCTCGAACGCCGGCGCGAATTCCGAGGTACGCGCGACGGTCTCCCCGTGGGCGCCGTACGCGCGGGCGAGGGCCGCGAAATCGGGATTGGCGAGCGCGGTGCCGTAGACCCGCCCCGGATAAGCGCGCTCCTGGTGCATCCGGATCGTCCCGTACATCGCGTTGTCGACGACGGCGAAGACGATGTCGAGCCCGTACTGGACGGCCGTTGCGAGTTCCTGCCCGTTCATCAGGAAGCAGCCGTCGCCGTTCCACGAGACGACGATGCGTCCCGGGTGCAGGACCTTCGCGGCGATGGCCGCAGGGACGCCGTAGCCCATCGCCCCCGAGTAGGGGCCAAGCTGGGTGCGAAAATGGCGATAGCGGTAGGCGCGGTGCAGCCACGTCGCATAGTTGCCCGCGCCGTTCGCGAGGATCGCATCGTCCGGCAGGCGCCGATCGAGCCAGCGGACGACTTGCCACAGGTCGAGGTCCCCGGGAACCGGTCGGGGTGCCCGCCACGCTTCGTACTCCGCGTGCGCGGTGGCCGCGCGCGCGGTGGGATCGGGCCGCGGTTGCGCCGCCTGATTCATCGCGATGAGAAACGCGCCCGGCGTCGCCGCGATCGCGACGGCCGGCTGATAGACCCGTCCCAGTTCGTCGGCGCCCGGATGCACGTGGATCAGCGTCTGCGCCGGCAACGGAGCGTCGAGCAGCGTGTATCCGCCGGTCGTGATTTCCCCCAAACGCTCGCCGATCACCAGCAGCACATCGGCATCGCGCACCCGCGTGGCAAGCCCGGGGTTGACGCCGATGCCGATATCGCCCGCATAATTCGCGTGACGGTTGTCGAACAGATGCTGGTGGCGAAAGCTGCAGGCGACGGGGAGTTCGTTCACTTCTGCGAATGACCGCAGCGCGGCGCAGGCGTTTTCGTCCCAGCGGCTGCCTCCGACCAGCACCAGCGGTCGGCTGGCGGTCGCGAGAAAGTCGCGTGCAGCGGCGATTTGTTCCGCACCGGGCGACGCCTCCACCGGCTCTACGCGAGGTGCGTCGGCGCACCTTGCCTCACGCGCGAGCATGTCCTCGGGCAGGGCGAGCACCACGGGCCCAGGACGGCCCGACATCGCGATCCGGTACGCGTGCGCCACGTATTCGGGGATGCGCTCGGCGCGTTCGATCTGCGCCGCCCACTTGGCGACACCGCCATACATCCGTCGATAGTCGATCTCCTGGAATGCTTCGCGATCGGTGAAATCGGCGCCGACCTGGCCGACGAAGACGATCATCGGTGTCGAGTCCTGCGCCGCGGTATGGATCCCGATCGCCGCGTTCGAAGCGCCGGGGCCGCGCGTCACGAAGGCGACGCCGGGCCGCCCGGTGAGCTTGCCGTACGCTTCCGCCATGTACGCGGCGCCGCCTTCCTGCCGGCAGACGATGAGCGACAGCTTGTCACGCGCGTCGTACAGCGCATCGAGCACTGCGAGATAGCTCTCGCCCGGGACGCAGAAGGCATGCGTCGATCCTTGCGCGACGAGGTTGGCGACGAGAATCTCGCCGCCGGTGCGGGATGGTGCTGACAAGGGTCCTCCCTGGCGTTGGCGCGACCGGCGGGCGGTCGCGCGAGACATTCTAGGGCTCGTTCGGACATCGCGCGAACAGGCCCTATAATCGCCGGCATTTGCCTCAACGCCGTCTGCTTGGTCCTCATCATGCCTACGTACGAGCTTATCGTCGACGCCGCGCGGTTCGCTGCCGCCGGGCTCGCGCTCGCGCTCGCGACTCTCTGGCTGCGCCGGGACCTTCGCCGCAACATGGTCGGCATGGCGATCCTGATGACGATGGCGCTTGCCGGCCTTGCGGCGCTGCTGCAGTTCGGAAGCGGGGTTCACGACGCCACCCTCGTTCACATTGTGCGCGAAGCGCTTCTGCTGCTGATCGCCGTGGGCTTCGCCCGCATCGCCGTCATGTTCGTGCTCCAGGGCGTGCTCGCCCGATTGGCGATCCCGCGCATTCTCGCCGACGTGCTGATTGTCGTGATCCTGATCGTCTACGGGCTCTACCGGATGAACGTCGTCGGCGTCAACCTGGCAAGCATCATCACGACCTCGGCGATCGTGTCCGGCGGGATCGCGCTGTCGCTGCGCGAACCGCTCGAGAACCTGTGGGGCGGCATCGCGTTGCAGCTCGACAACACCTGTCGCATCGGCGACTGGATCAAGATGGAAGGCGTGACGGGGCAGGTGGTCGGGATCCGCTGGCGCTGCACGTCGGTCGCGACCAACAATGGCGAAACGGTGATCGTTCCCAACGTGCAGCTGATGAAGAACCGCGTGACGGTGCTCTCGCGCCGCGGCGACGAGCGGATCCACTGGCGGCGCGACATCGACTTCTCCGTAGCCTACGACGTGCCGCCGTCGCGGGTCATCGCCGTGGTCGAAGCCGCGCTCGCGCGAGCGGAAATCCGCAACGTGGCGACGACGCCGCACGCGAGTGTCGTGTGCACGGGGTTCGGCGACAGCGGGATCCAGTATATCGCCCGTTACCGCCTGACCGATCTCCTGCACGATCTGTGGACCGATTCGCAGGTGCGCCTGCACATCCAGGCGACCCTCGCGCGGCATCACATGGAAATCCCGTTCCCTCGGCGCGTGATGATCCCCGGGACGGGGCGCGATGCGCCGGAGCTGCACGAGCAGGAGCTCGCGGCGCGCTGCGAAACGCTCGCGCAGATCGAGCTGTTTGCGGCGCTGACCGACGCCGAGCGGCGCGCACTCGCGAACGAGCTGGCGAACTTTCCTTTCGTCGCCAACGATGTCATCGCGCGCCAGGGCGAGGCGGCCGATTCGCTCTACATCCTCGCCCGCGGCCGCGTGGCGGTGTTCGACGACAGCAGCGGCGGAACCGGCGCGCGTGATCGCCTCGCTACGCTCGATGCGCCCGCATACTTCGGTGAAATGGGACTGCTCATGGGCCAGGCGCGCGGTGCGACCATCATTGCGCAGGACGAAGTGTTGTGCTATCGCCTCGGCAAGTCGGGCTTCGATGCCATACTCAAGGCGCGCCCCGAGCTGGTCGAGGCGATGTCGAGCGCCGTCGTTGCGCGCCAGGCCGCCAACGACGCGCGGCTCCAGGCGCTGTCGGCCGACGCCCGTGCGCGACAGGCGTCGAACCGCACCGCCGAGCTGGTCCGCAGCATCAAGGCATTCTTCGGAATGAAGTAACCCAAAGCTTCCGAGCACACTAGCGGCAAGCGACCAGTTCCTCACGCCTGAGGAGGAACACGCTGTCGGACGAGGCGGCGGTTTCCAGCCACACGAACGGCAGCCGTGGGAACGCAAGCTCGGCTGCGGCCCGATTGTGGCCGATTTCGACGACCAGCGTTCCGCCTGGACCCAGGAATCGGGGCGCGTCCTTGACGATCGTGCGCACCGCGTCGAGGCCATCGTCGCCGCCCGCGAGTGCCTGCCCGGGTTCGTGTCGGTACTCCGCGGGCAACTCTTCCATCGCCATCGCCGTCACGTAAGGCGGATTGCTGATGACGAGGTCGTAGCTCTTTTCCGGCAGGTTCGAAAAGAGGTCGGAGCGGATGAGGTTGATCCGATCGGCGAGGCCGTAGTCGGAAACGTTGCGCTGCGCGACGGCGAGCGCGTCCGAAGAGATGTCCACCGCGTCGATATCGGCTTCCGGATACGCATGCGCGAGGAGAATCGCAAGACAACCCGAGCCCGTGCACAGGTCGAGTGCCGCCGTGACCCTTTCGGGCTCGCCGACGAAGGGGGTGAGGTTGTCCGGCAGGAGCTCCGCGATGAACGATCGGGGAATGATCACGCGTTCATCGACGTAGAAGCGGAAGCCTCCGAGCCAGGCTTCGTGGGTGAGATAGGCCGCGGGCACACGCTGATCGATCCGCCGTTCGAGGAGTTGCGCGAGCTGCAGCCGCTCGGGTTGCGTGAGCCTGGCGTCGAGAAAGGGCTCCAGCCGGTCGAGCGGCAGGTGCAGCGCGTGCAGCAGCAGATAGGCGGCCTCGTCGTAGGCATTGGTGGTGCCGTGGCCGAACCAGAGCCTGGCCTCGCCGAAACGAGTGACGGCGTAGCGCAGCCAATCGCGCAGCGTTTCGAGATCGTGGGCCGGCGTGCTCATGGACCCGCCCCGCCGCTTGCGGCGTTCATGGACCGATGCCCGGAAGGAGAAGGCGCTCGAGAATGCGGCGGTAGACGGTCGCGAGGATCGCCAGGTCGGCGATGTTCACGCACTCGTTCAGCTTGTGGATCGACGTGCTTACCGGCCCCAGTTCGACGATCTCGGAGCAGATGTCGGCGATGAACCGGCCATCCGACGTCCCTCCGGTGCACGAGACCCCGGGGCTGATGCCGACGGTTTCCTGCACGACGCCAGTCACGACGTCCACGAGCTTGCCGCGTGGCGTGAGATACGGCTTGCCCCAACCGGTCCAGACGAGGTCGTAGGCGAGGCCATGCTTCGCGAGGATCGCTTCGACGCGCTGCTGCAGCGATTCGCGCGCGGAGACTGTCCCATGCCGGAAATTGAACGTCACTTCGAGCGTGCCGGGAATGACGTTGTTCGCTCCCGTCCCCGCATGGATGTTCGATGCCTGCCAAGTCGTCGGCGGGAAGAACTCGTTTCCGTCGTCCCAGTGCGTTGCCGCGAGCTCCGCCAGCGCAGGCGCTGCGAGGTGGATTGGATTCTTCGCGAGATGAGGATACGCGACGTGGCCCTGTACGCCATTGATCGTGAGCGTCGCGGACAGCGTGCCGCGACGGCCGTTCTTGATCGTGTCGCCCAACGTTGTCAGCGACGACGGCTCGCCGACGATGCAGTAGTCGATCGTCTCCCGGGCTGCGGCGAGCTTCTCGACGACCTTGGCCGTGCCGTCGACCGAGGGGCCTTCCTCGTCGGAGGTAAGCAGGAGTGCGATCGAGCCGGATGCCTGCGGATTCGCGCCGACGAAGTCCTCGATCGCCGTGACGAACGCCGCGAGGGAGCCCTTCATGTCGGCCGCGCCACGCCCGTGAAGGTAGCCGTTGCGCTCGCTTGGCGTGAACGGATCAGACTGCCAGCCGTCGAGGGGTCCGGCCGGGACGACGTCGGTGTGGCCGGCAAAACAGAAGAGCGGGCGCGCGTTTCCGCGCCGCGCCCACAGGTTGGTCACCCCGTTCGAGACCAGGGATTCGCAGCGGAAGCCCAGCGGCACGAGACGCTCCGCGATCAATGCCTGACAGCCCGCGTCGGCGGGGGTGAGCGACCGGCGCGCGATCAGCGTTCGCGCGAGCTCGAGCGTCGGATCGACAGCCCGGGAAACGACGGGGCGCGCGGCGGTTGCCATGTGCCGAATGTTAACAAACACGGCGGTGGCCGCGGCGTCCTGCGCGCACGCTCGGCGCATGCCGGCAAAGACGCGGCGCCTCGGCCGCGTCGCGGCTTCGCGAGCCGCGGTCACCACCGGGCCGCCTAATGCGGCCGGTCCAGCATCTCCGCGTCGATTTGCAACGCAGTGAAATCGCTCTGCGGACGCCTCGGCGCGGCATCGCCGGTTTGCTGCGCCATGGAATCGACGCGGGCGGTCGGCGAGTTCTGGTTGATGAGCCAGGCAAGGTTGGTCGGCGAATCCGACGCGATCATCGCCTCGTCATATCCGATCTGGCCGTCGAGGTGCAACCTGCACAGCGCCTGCTCGAAGGTCTGCGATCCCGGGTAGAGCGACTGCTCCATCGCCTCCTTGATCTGCGTGATCTCGCCGTTTTTGATGAGTTCGGCAATGAGCGACGTGTTGAGCAGGATTTCGACGGCGGGCTGCAGCTCGCCTTCCTTGTTGCGGACGAGCCGCTGCGACATGATCGCGCGGAGACCGATCGAAAGATCAGACAGCACGCCGGAACGCGCATCGTACGGAAACAGGTTGATGATCCGCGAGAGCGCGTGATAGCTGTTGTTGGCGTGGATCGTGGACAGGCACAGGTGGCCGGTCAGCGTGTGCAGCAGCGCCTGCTGCATCGTCTCGCGATCGCGGATCTCGCCGATCATGATGAGGTCGGGCGCCTCGCGCAGCCCGTTCTGCAGCGCAGTCTGATAGCTTTGCGTGTCGACGTGGAGCTCGCGCTGGTTGACGATGCTCTGCTTGTGCTCGAACAGGTATTCGATGGGATCCTCGATCGTCAGGATGTGACCCGACTTGTTGGAATTGCGGTGGTCGATCATCGCTGCCAGCGTGGTCGACTTGCCCGAGCCCGTCGCCCCGGCGATCAGCACCAGGCCGCGTTTTTCCATCACGATGTCGAGGAGCACGGGCGGCAATCTCAGCTCCGCGAACGGGGGGATGTGGCTCCGCACGAAGCGGATCACCATCGAGATCGTCCCCCGCTGACGGAAGATGTTGATCCGGAAGTTGCCGACCGCACGGTCGAGATGGGACAGGTTCATCTCGAGCTCGTTTTCGAACTCCCGGGTCTGCTCCTTGGACATCAGCTCGTAGGCGATCCGGCGCACGGTCTCGAGGTCCATCGGCTGCGTCGAGATCGGCGAAACGACGCCGTTGATCTTGATGTTGATCGGCGCGCCGCAGGAGATGAACAGGTCGGATGCCTGCTTCTCCGCCATCAGTCTGAACAGTCGGTCGAGATACATGTCGGGCGTCCCGGGCTACAATCGTGGCGCGCCGGCATTTTCGGCCGGCGCCTCAGGTGCGCATGATAATGTCATGAATTGACGGGCAGTTCCAGCGCCAGACCCGATTTGGGGGCCGACGGGCGGTTCCGCGGGCTGGTTCGGGCGGCAATCGGCTCCCGACGACCGGCACTCTGGCCTCGATCCCGATCCGAAGCAAGTTCCATGCTCGCAATCATCGGAGGCAGCGGCCTCACCCGGCTTTCGACGCTCGCGGTGGCCCACCGCGAAGTCGTGCGCACGCCCTACGGCGAGCCGTCGTCGGCGCTGCTGTTCGGACAGATCGCGGGCCGCGACGCGGTATTCCTGGCCCGCCATGGGCACGGCCACACGATACCGCCACATCGGGTGAATTACCGGGCCAACGTGTGGGCCCTGAAGGAACGCGGGGCAACCGCCGTTATGGCGGTGGCGTCGGTTGGGGGGATCCGGGGCGTGGTGCCGGGCGAGCTCGTCGTGCCTCACCAGCTCATCGATTACACCCATGACCGCGCGTCGAGCTTTTTCGACGGTGGCGACCGGCGCGTGGTGCACGTCGATTTCACGCAACCGTACACGCCGTGGCTGCGGCATAAGTGCCTGACGGCGGCAACGAGCGCCGGGATTGCGCTGACCGACGGCGGTGTCTACGCCGCCATTTCCGGGCCGCGGCTCGAAACCGCCGCCGAGATCGACCGCCTGGAACGCGACGGCGCGACGATAGTCGGAATGACGGGGATGCCCGAAGCGGCGCTCGCGCGCGAGCTCGATCTTCCCTATGCGGCGATCGCCGTCGTGGTCAATCATGCGGCCGGGCGCGGCGATTCGATGGACCAGATCTCGATGGCAGGCATCGCGCGCGTGCTGGAAACCGCGATGGATCGGGTCCGCGCGTTGCTGGAGCACATAGCACCATGAGTGCCCGGGGCGAAAACGAGGACGCCTGCGCGAGCAGGGCGGAGCCAAGGAGCGAAGCTTGCGTCTGCGAGCGCGGGCGGCGGCCGAGACCGCGGTTTAACGGAGGGCCTCCAACAGCGCGGAGGCCGCATCGAAGGGCGCGTCCGCACGCGATGGCCGGAGGCAGACCACTCGGTGAATCGAGAACAAAGGCGGGCGCGGAGGCCGAGCCATGATTCGAGACGTCCTGCGGATGGGCGACCCGAGGCTGTGGGAAGCCTCGAGGCCGGTCGACGCTTTTCGCACGTCGGCGCTCGATTTGCTGCTCGCCGATCTGCGCGACACGATGGCTGCCGAAAACGGCGCCGGGCTCGCGGCGCCCCAGATCGGGGTTCCCTTGCAGGTCGTCATCTTCGGATTCGCGGAGAATCCGCGCTATCCCGAGGCCGAGCCGGTGCCCTACACCGAGCTCGTGAACCCGGCGCTGACACCGCTTTCGGACGAGATGGAGGACGGCTGGGAAGGCTGTCTCTCCGTGCCCGGATTGCGGGGCGTGGTGCCGCGGTATTCGCGGATTCGCTACGAGGGCCTCGACCCGCACGGGCAGCCGATCCGGCGCGAAGCGACCGGCTTTCACGCGCGCGTCGTCCAGCACGAATGCGACCATCTGCTCGGGATTCTCTACCCGATGCGGATGCGCGATTTCCGGCACTTCGGCTATACGGACATCCTGTTTCCCGACGCCGCGGCCGCAGAGGAGCGACTACACCCGTAGCTGGTCGTAGAGCGAGGTTTCGAGCTTCAACAGCGCGTGCTCGTCGTGAAGGCGCGCACCGTCGACCAGGAAGACGTCCTCGGCGCGCTCGCCCAGCGTGTTGATCTTCGCGCTCGTGACGTTGATGTTCGCGCGCGCGAGCGTATAGGCAATCTGTGCCAGGAGGCCCGGGCGGTCGCCCGCCACGATCTCGAGGATGTAGTGCGTTCCCTTGTCGTCGGGTGAGATCTGCACCGACGGCGACAGCGGAAAGTGCTTGAGCCGCCGACTCACGCGTCCCGCGACCGGCGGCTCGAGCGGCGGGTGCGACTCCAGCAGCTCCTTCAATTCGAATTCGATCTGCTGGATCGTGTCGCGGTACGACATGTCCGGGTTCGCGGGATCGAGGATCGCAAAGGTGTCGAGGGCATAGCCATGGCGCGTCGTGTGGATCTTCGCCTCCATGATCGTCAGCCCGCGACGCCCGAAATAACCGCAGATGCGCGCAAAGAGGTCCTTCTGATCGGGAAGATAGATCATCACCTGCAACCCGGCTTCGGCCCGCGACAACCGTGCCCGCACGACAGGTTCACGCCGGTCGATACGCCAGTAGAGTTGTCGCGCGTGCCACGCGATTTCGTCGGCCGAATGGCGTTGGAAGTAGACGTTGTCGAGGTGCCACCACAGCTTGCGCTCGGCGCCGTCCGGCACCGCGTACAGACGCAGCAGGCGCTGCGCTTCGCTCTGCCGTTGCTGAAGGCTGTCGGCGAGCGTGACGGGAGCCGACGCACCGGCGAGCCGCGCACGCGTCGCGTGAAAGAGGTCCTCGAGGAGGCGCGCCTTCCACGCGTTCCACACCTTGGGGCTCGTGCCGCGGATGTCGGCGACGGTGAGGAGGTAGAGCGCGATCAGGCGTCGCTCGGTTCCAACCTTGCGAGTGAAGGCGGTGACGACATCGGGGTCGGTGACGTCCTGCTTCTGCGCCGTCACCGACATCGCCAGGTGGTGGGCGACCAGCCACGAAACGAGCTCCGTATCGTCGTCGGGAACCCCGTGGACGCGACAGAAGCGACGCGCTTCACGCGCGCCCAGCGCCGAATGGTCTCCGCCGCGCCCCTTGGCGATGTCGTGGAACAGCCCGGCGAGATAGAGGACTTCCTTGCGCTCGAAATCGGTGATGAGACGCGAGCAAAGGGGGTATTCGTGCGCGTGCTGCGCCTCGGTGAAGCGGCGCAGGTTGCGAATCACCATCAGGATGTGCTCGTCGACCGTGTAGACGTGGAACAGGTCGTGCTGCATCTGGCCGACGATGCGGCCGAATGCCGGCAGACAATTGCCCAGGATCCCGTACTGGTTCATTCGCCGCAGCTCGTGGGTCACGCCGCGATGCTCGCGGAAGATCTGCAGGAAGCGGGCACGATTGGCCGCGTCGCGGCGAAAGCGGGCGTCGATCCGGTGCCGGTTGCGCCAGAGCGAGCGCAGCGTGCGCGCCGACATGCCTCGCAGCTCCGAGTGGCGTTGCATCGTGAGGAAGGCATCGAGCATCGCCGCAGGGCGGCGCTCGAACAGCGCCTCGTCGCGGAGGTCGAGCAGCTCGTCGACGGCAACGAACTCGTCGTCGACCGGGACGGGCTCCGCCGGCACCGGGAACAGGCGCGCGTGAAGGTTCTGCAGCAGGATCACGTTCGACTGGCGCACGAGTTTCGCCGCCCGGTAATAGCGCTGCATCAACTGCTCGCTTGCCTGCCTCGCCGGCGTGTCGGCGAGCTCGAGCTCGCGTGCGAGCGCGTGCTGGTGGTCGAAGACGAGCAAGTCTTCGCGCCGGCCCGCAAGGTAGTGGAGCCGTGCCCGCAACACGCCGATGAAGCGCTCCTGTCTCGACACGGTGCGCGCTTCCTGCATCGTGAGCAGCCCCGCCTCGGCGAGTTCGCGCCATGAGCGCCCGAGTCCCGCCGCGCGCGCTATCCAGAGCACGGTTTGCAGGTCGCGCAGGCCGCCAGGGCTTTCCTTCAGGTTCGGCTCCAGGTTGTAGGCGGTGTCGTGGTACTTCAAGTGACGCTGCTGCTGTTCGAGCACTTTGGCTTCGTAGAAGTGGCGTACGTCCATCCTCTCCGCGAACGCGCGCCCGAATGCGCGGTGCTCTGCACGGGAGCCGGCGACGAGGCGGTGCTCGAGGAGGCTCGTCCTGGTCGTGACGTCGCCGGCCATTTCGGCTTCGCATTCGGCGATCGTGCGTACGCTGTGGCTGATTTCGAGTCCGATGTCCCACAGCAGACCGATGAACCGCTCGACAAAAACGGTACCCGCAGCGTCGAGCGAGTCCGCGAGCAGAATCAGGACGTCGACGTCGGAATAGGGAAACAACTGACCGCGGCCGTAGCCGCCCACCGCGATGAGCGCAGCGTTCGTGGGCGCCGAAAGCTCGACCCAAGCGGCGACGAGTGCGCGATCGACAAGGGCTGCGTGCTCGCGCAGGAGGCGCCGCGTGTCGGGGCGGGCATGGAACGCACGAGCGAGCGCGGCGCGGCCTGCCCGCAGCTCCTGGCGCCAGCGATCGATGAAATCGGCCGCACACTCCGACACCCGCGCCGCAGCGGGCGCCGTGGTTCCCATGATCGGCGTCAGGCCGCAGGCGGCGGCATCCCCGGCGAGACCGTCAGCACTTCGTGGCCCGCCGGCGTCACCAGCACGGTGTGCTCCCACTGCGCCGACAGCGAGTGGTCGGCGGTGACGATCGTCCAGCCGTCGGCGAGGCTGCGGATCGCGGCGCGGCCCGCGTTGATCATCGGCTCGATCGTGAAGATCATGCCGGGCTGGAGCACGAGGCCGGTGCCGGGACGGCCGTAGTGCAACACCTGCGGCTCCTCGTGAAAGGCGCGCCCGATTCCGTGCCCGCAGAATTCGCGGACGACGGAGAAGTGATGGCCCTCGGCGAACTTCTGGATCGTGTGGCCGACGTCGCCGAGGTGCGCGCCGGGGCGCACCGCGCGGATGCCGCGCCACATCGCCTCGTAGGTCGTTTCGACCAGGCGTTTCGCCTGGATCGACGGCGTGCCGACACAGAACATCCGACTCGTGTCGCCGTGCCAGCCTTGGCTGATCACGGTGACGTCGATGTTGACGATGTCGCCTAGCTTCAGTTTCTTGTCGCCGGGTATGCCATGGCAGACGACGTGGTTGACCGACGTGCAGATGGACGCCGGATACGGCACGTGTCCGGGTGGCTGGTAGTTGAGCGTTGCGGGAACCACGTGCTGGACGTTGACCTGGTAGTCGTGCGCGAGGCGGTCGAGCTCGCCGGTCGTCACGCCGGGCTGCACCTGCGGCGCGAGCCAGTCGAGCAGCTCGGCGGCAAGGCGTCCGGCGACGCGCATCTTCTCGATGTCCTCGGGGGACTTGATCGTGACCGGCATGATGTTCAGCCCCGCGCGTTGCGCCTCATGCGCGCAGCAGCTCGTTGATGCTCGTCTTCGCACGCGTCCTCGCGTCGACCTGCTTGACGATGACGGCGCAGTAGAGTTGGCAACCGCGTGGTCCCGAAGGCAGGCTGCCGGACACGACCACCGAACCCGCCGGCACGCGACCGTAGCTCACGGCGCCCGTCGCGCGGTCGTAGATCTTGGTGCTCTGGCCGATGAACACGCCCATCCCGAGCACCGAATTCTCCTCGACGATCACGCCTTCGACGACTTCGGAGCGCGCGCCGATGAAGCAGTTGTCCTCGATGATCGTCGGGTTGGCCTGCAGCGGTTCGAGCACGCCGCCGATGCCGACGCCACCCGAGAGATGGACGTTCCTGCCGATTTGCGCGCAAGAGCCTACGGTGGCCCACGTGTCGACCATCGTGCCCGCGTCGACATAGGCCCCGATGTTGACGAACGACGGCATCAGGACGACGTCACGGGCGATAAACGCACCGCGGCGCGCCACGGCGGGCGGCACGACGCGCACGCCGGCGGCGACGAGAGCGTCATCGGACATCCCGGCGAACTTGGTCGGGACCTTGTCGTAGAACGCGAACGGCTCCGCACTGCCGGCGCTCGGCCCGAAACGCATCGCGACGTTATCGGCAAGCCGGAACGACAGCAGCACCGCCTTCTTGATCCATTGGTGGACCGTCCAGGCGCCATCCAGTTTCTCGGCGACGCGCAGCCGGCCCGCGTCGAGCTCGGCGATCACGTGCGTCACCGCATCGCGAACCGCGGCGGACGCCGAACCCGGCGCGAGCGAAGCGCGCGACTCCCAGGCGGCGTCGATCGTCTGCTGCAGATCGGTCATGGCGACGATGGGGGGACGAAAGCGCGAAAAACGAGGATTTTACCCTGCCCGAAGGGTTTGCCGTGGCGTGTGCGGCAGGGCGCGGGGAGGACGCGGTGCGAACGCAGCGCTTCGCGGAGGCCGCCGCGCAAGGCGGCCGTGCTGCTACATCGACTTGAAGCGATGCGCGAACGTGCGGCTGACCGGGAGCCTCTCGTCGCGCCCCGTGAGCAGGATGACGGGCTCGCCGCGCCAGTCGCGGTCGACCCGGGCGACGGCGCGCAGGTTGACGATCGTCCCGCGATGGATCTGCCAGAAGGCATCGGGATCGAGCTCGTCGTGGAGCTCCTTGATCGGCTTCCTGATCAGCGCCTCGCCGTCACGCGTGACCACGCGCGTGTACTTGTCGCCGGCCTGGAAATAGAGGATGTCGTCGACGGCGATCATTCGCATCGACGCTCCGAGCGAGGCGCGAATCCACTTGAGGGGTCCGCCCTCGCGCGCGGCGAGCTTCGCGAGCAGTGCGCTGAGATCGAGGGGCGCCGCCGCGAGCCGGGACTTCAGGCGCGTCACGACCTTCGCGACGCGTTCGGGGGCCGGCGGCTTCAGCACATAGTCGATGGCGCCCTCGTCGAAGGCGGCGACCGCATACTCGTCGTAGGCGGTGACGAACACGATGTGGCAGCTCCCGTCGAGCTCGCGCGCGACATCGAGGCCGGAGCGCACCGGCATCCGGATGTCGAGGAACGCGATATCGGGCCTGTGCTCGCCTGCGAGCGCGAGCGCCTCGTCGCCGTTGACCGCCTCGGCGACGATCTCGAGCTCGGGCCACGCGTCGGCAAGGCGCGCCTTGAGCTGTGCGAGCAGCATCGGCTCGTCTTCGGCGATCAGCGCGGTGGGCACGTTCAAGTCCCGGAGAACGGAACTTCGATCGTCGCGCGGGCGCCGTGCGGCGCCACTTCTTCCAGCGTGAAACGGCCTCCGGAGCCAAACAGCGCCGCCAAGCGATCCCGGACATTGGAAAGGCCCACGCCGTTCCCCGCGGTCGCAGTGCCTGCGGACAGGCCGCGCCCGGTGTCGGTAACGGAGAGTGCCAGACGGTCGCCGTCGCGGCGCGCATCGATGCGAATCGAGCCGCCCTCGGCCCGCGGCTCGATGCCATGGGTGACGGCGTTCTCGACCAGCGTGATCAGGAGCACGGGGGGGAACGCATGGGAGCGCAACTCATCGGCGACGTCGATGGTCATCGAGAGCCGGGGCCCCATGCGCATCTGCATGATCGAAAGATACGCCTGCGCGAGGTCGATCTCCTGGCCGAGCGTCGCGCTCGCGGAACGAAGCTGCGGCAGCGCCGCACGCAGGTACGCGAGCAGGTGTCCGAGCATCCGACCGGCTTTCGGCGGGTCCGTTTCGGTGAGGAACTGGACCGACGCGAGCGTGTTGAAAAGGAAGTGCGGCTCGACCTGGGCCTGCATCAGTTTCAACTCCGCCTCGATCGCCTGCTTCGACAGCTTGCTTCGGTCGGCGTCTGCTTCGAGCATCTGCGCGCGCGCGTGCGCCTCGCGAAACTGGAGAAGGAAGAAGAGGCTGATGCAGACCCCTATGATCATCGCGCCGATGATGGTCCCGACGACCTGGCCGATTTCGATCTGCCCGGTGCCGAGCCGGTAGTGCGCGTCGCCAATCAGATAGCCCTTGATCGCGAACACCCCCACCAGTCCGGCTACCGTTCCGACTGCGACCGCGCCGACGAGCCGCCAGACGGGGCGGGCGTTGCGCCATGGGGCCGCGGCTTTGACGGCGAGCGCAATCGACAGGCCGATGGCTTGGGCGGAGATAAACGGATGCCAGAACGGCCGGGTTTCCTCGATATAGAGAAGCGCTGCGACCCCGGTGTTGATCGCCAGAAGGAGGGCGAGCCTCTGCCAGGAGAAGCCAAGCGGTCGGGTGCTGACCAGCTCCCACGAGTGCTGGAGGCGCGTGCCCGATTTTGCGCTGGCCGATGTCATGGCCGGAATTCTACGGGCAGTGCCGCCACCGCGCGGGGCGGGGCGACAGGATGCGGCGGGCGACGACAGACCGCGCCCCGGAGGGGTTCGCGGAGACCGTCAGAGCGTGCGGGCGAAGGTCGTGATCCGGTCGATGGCCTCGGCGCACTCCGCGCCGGCGGCGACGAGGGCAATGCGAATCCGCCCGCGGCCGGGATTCGTCCCCTGCGCATCGCGGGCAAGGTAGCTGCCCGGAAGCACCGTCACGGCCTTTTCGGCGAACAGACGCTGCGCGAAAAGGGCGTCGTCGATCGGTGTCTGCGCCCAGAGATAGAACGCGGCATCCGGCATCGCGCAGGGAAGCGCCGGGGCGAGCCGGGGCTGGAGGGCCGCAAATTTCGCCGCGTAGGCGGCCCGGTTCGCGCGAACGTGGCCTTCGTCGTTCCAGGCGGCGATGCTGGCGGCCGCGACTGCCGGCGACATCGCCGAGCCGTGATAGGTCCGGTAGAGCAGGAACGCCTTGAGCAGGCTCGCGTCGCCGGCGATGTAGCCCGAGCGCATCCCGGGTGCATTCGAACGCTTGGAGAGGCTGCCGATCGAGACGAGGCGCGGAAATCCTTCGCGCCCGAGCGCGCGCGCGACGGCCAGCGCGCCGACGGGAGCCCGCGCTTCGTCGAAGTAGATTTCCGAATAGCACTCGTCGGCGGCGACGACGAACCCGTGCCGGTCCGAGAGCTCGAACAGCAACCGCCATTCATCCGCCGTCGCGACGCGTCCCGTCGGGTTGTCCGGCGAGCAGACGTAGACGAGCTGCGTGCGCGCCCAGACCGCCTCCGGGACGTCGCCCCAAGCGGGCGCGAAGCCGTTCCCGGCAAGCGCGTTGACGCAATACGGCTCGGCGCCGCCGAGCAGCGCGCTGCCCTCGTAGATCTGGTAGAACGGATTCGGCATCACCACGGTGGCGCCGGCACGGCTGGCGTCGATCACCGTCTGCCCGAATGCGAACAATGCCTCCCGGCTTCCGAGCACCGGCAAGACTTGCGTGGCCGGATCGAGCGCGATGTTGTGTCTGCGCTCGAGCCAGCTCGCGATCGCCTCGCGCAGCGCGGGCGTCCCCATCGTCGTGGGATAATTCGCCACGCTGGCGGCGCCCGCCGCCAGCGCATCGAGGATCAGGCGTGGCGTCTCATGCCTCGGCTCGCCGATCGAGAGATTGATCGGCGCGAGCGACGGGTTCGGCGTCACGTCGGCGAACCATTGCCGCAGCCGCTCGAAGGGATAGGGCTGCAGGCGGGAAAGGCGGGGATTCACGTGGGGCGACGTCGGCGAAAAAGCGCGCGAAATGGCGGTTCCGCCCCGCGCGCAAATGCCGCTACCGCGCGCGCACGGTTCGTATCGGTTTCGGCGGAGCCCGATTATAGCGAAGCGTCGCCACGGGCCCGCGCGCGGCACCGTCGTCGGAGCACCCCCCGATGATCGGAATCGACCGCTTGCCTTCCGCGTCGCCTCATTGGGGGTGGCGCGCCGCGTCGGTGCTCGCGACGCTCGCGGCGGGCGTCATTCTGGCCGCGGTCCTCGCCTACTGGGGGTGGCGGGCTTTCGGTCCGGTGGCGATGCCGCTGCCGCCGCCGGAGACTCCGGAGCGGTGGACGGAGGCCATTGCCGCGGCACCGCTCTTCGGGCGCGCCGTGACGACGCGCGCGCTTGACGTCGAGCCGCCGGCGAAAGTACTTGGCGGCGACGCGCGGTTGCTGGGGGTGTTCGCCGAGCGCGAAGGGCGCGGTTACGCGCTGTTCCGGTTTTTCGATCGGGGCCCGGTACTCGTGAAGTCGGGACAGGAGATCGCGAGGGACGTGACGCTCGAGACCGTCCGACCCGACGGCGTGCGCATTCGCGATCACGGCGACGTGCGCGATATCGTGCTGCGTCCGGCGCCTGCCGCGGCAGCGCCGCGGGCACCCGCTCCGGACCACGCGCGCCTCGCCGCCGCCCGTCAGGGATGCGCGGCCCCCCCGGGGTACAAGGGACCGGTGTATCGACTCAACGCGGAACTCCTGACCGGCATCGCCTCGCAGCCCGACAGCTGGAAAGCGCTCCTCGTGCCGGGCGCGGGGGGACTCGCGGTGCGCGACGAAAGCGGATTCGCCGTCATGCTCGGGATGAAGGCCGGCGATCGGATGGCCGTCGCCAACGGCATTGCGCTCTCGGGGATCGACGACGTGCTGACGGCGGTCGTCAAGCCGCTCCTCGCGAGCCAGACCGTTCGCGTCACCGGCACGCGCGGTGGCAGGCCGGCGGAGTGGCTCTTCGTGAACGCCGGCGCCTGTCCCGGCTGAGGTCGCGGGAGCGCTGCGCGTACCTCAACGCTGCAGCTCGTGCGGCAGCCACCGGAGCAGCTCGTCGGGGCTGTCGATGATGCCGTCGGCGGCCCATGTTTCCGGGAGTTCCTCCGGGCGCAGATAGCCGTAGCGCGCAACGATCGTATGCATGCCGGCGGCGATTCCCGCGCTGACATCGCGTTCCGCATCGCCGACGTAAACGCAGCGCTCCGGCGGGAGCCCCAGACGCCTCGCCGCGTCGACGAGCGGCGCCGGGTGCGGCTTGGCGAACGGCGTCGTGTCGCCGCAGACGATGGCGCGCGCCCGCGACGCGAGCCGTAGCTGCTCGAGCAGCGGCGCGGCGTAGCGAGTCGCCTTGTTGGTCACGATACCCCAAGGGAGCGCGCGCGCCTCGATCGCGTCGAGGAGAGCGTCGGCCGTCGCGAACAGCGCCGATTCGACGCATAGCGCGGCTTCGTAATGCGCGAGAAAGGCGTCGCGCAGCGCTGCATAGGCGGGGTCGACCGGCGTGACGCCAAGGCCTTCGCCGATCAGCCCGCGCGCGCCGTGCGAGGCGAACGGACGCAGCCGCTCGAGCGGAACCGGCGCCAGACCGTGATCGGCGCGGACCCGGTTCAACGCGGTGCCGAGATCCGGCGCCGTGTCGACGAGCGTCCCGTCGAGATCGAACAGCACCGCGTCGACGGGCAGCACGCGCGGTGGACACCCGCGTGCGGCGTCAGGCATCGGCGATGCGCGAGAACGCCATCAGGTAATTGACATCGGTGTCCGGCCCGAGCCTGAACTTGCGGCTGAACGGGTTGTAGATGAGGCCCGTGATCTCGACCGGCGTGAGACCGGCATCCCGCGCGAAGCGGGCGACCTCCGCCGGGGTGAGGAAGCGCGCGTAGTCGTGCGTGCCGCGCGGCAGCATCCGCAGCACATACTCGGCACCCAATATAGCGAGGGCGTAGGCCTTCGGATTGCGATTGATCGTGGAGATCGCGACGACACCGTCCGCCTTCGCGAGCGCGGCGCAGGCGGCCATGAGCGCACCGGGATCGGGGACATGCTCCAGCAGTTCCATGCACGTGACGACATCGAAGGCGCCCGGCATCTCGGCCGCCAGTTCCTCCGCGGCTGCCAGCCGATAGTCGACGGCGGTGCCCGATTCGAGCTGGTGCAGGCGTGCGACGCCAATCGCCTTGTCGCCCAGGTCGCTGCCGAGCACCGAGGCACCGCGTTCCGCCATCGCCTCGCTCAGGATCCCGCCGCCGCAGCCGACATCGACGACTTTCCTGCCGGCAAGGCCGCCGACGACGCGATCGATCCAGTCGAGCCGCAGCGGATTGATCCGATGCAGCGGCCCGAACATCGCGCTATCGGGATCCCACCAGTGATGCGCAAGGGCACCGAACTTGGCGAGCTCGCCGGGATCGACGTTGACGGATTTCACGGCGGCGGGCGGGGCGGGTGCGGTCATCGCAGACGTTCCTGCCAGAGGCGGGCGCGTGTCACGATAGCCGCTTCGTCCACCGTCGTCAAAGCCCGGCCCGCGACGACCCGCTGCCCTTGAATCCACACGTCGGTCACCGACTCGCGGCCCACCGCATGGACGACGTGCGAAATCGGATCGTAGCAGGGGACGGCGTCGAGGGTTTCGAGATCGACGGCGACGACGTCGGCCGCCTTGCCCGGCACGAGCGAGCCGATCTCGCGCTCGAGCCCGAGCGCTCGCGCCCCGCCCAGGGTCGCGCTGGCGAGGATCTGCGCCGCCGGCAGGGCCGCGGCATCGCCGGTCGCGACCTTCGCGAGGAGCGCGGCGAGCCGCATTTCTCCAAAGAGATCGAGCCGGTTGTTCGAGGCGGCGCCGTCGGTCCCGAGCGCGACATTGATGCCGCGGCGCTGCAGCCGGCCGATCGGCGCAATCCCGCTGCCGAGCTTCATGTTGGACGCCGGGCAATGGACGACATGCCCCCCGTGGGTCGCAAGCAGCTCGATGTCCTCGACGCTCAGGTGGACGCCGTGGATCGCGATGAAGCCGGGGCCCGTCGCCCCTAATGCGTGCAGGCGCGCGAGCGGCGTCTGGCCGAATCGTTCGCGGCTTTGCGCGATCTCGGATGCCGTTTCCGCAAGATGCGTCTGGATCGGCAGGTCGAGCTGCCGCGCGTAGGTGACGATCCGCGTGAAGGTCGCGTCGCCAACCGTATAGGGCGCATGCGGCGCGAGCGCGAAGCAGAGCCTGGGCTCGTGCTTCCATTCGTCACGCACGGCGAGCCCGCGCTGCAGGTAGCCGTCGGAGTCGGCCGCATACAGCGTCGGAAGATCGAGGATCGGCAGGCCGAGCATCGCCCGCATTCCAACTTCGACGAACGCCCGCGCGCTCGCGTCGGGGAAGAAATACATGTCGTTGCAGCAGGTGATGCCGCCGCGGAGCATCTCCGCCGCGGCAAGCCGCGTCCCGTCGTAGACGAAGTCCGGAGCGACGAATTGCGCCTCGCGCGGCCAGATGTGCCGCTCGAGCCAGACGTCGAGGGGCACGTCGTCGGCGATGCCGCGGAACAGGTTCATCGCCGCGTGCGTGTGCGCGTTGACGAGGCCCGGCAACAGCACATGACCCGGTAGCTCAACGTGCAGGCCGGACGCGAAGGCGCGTTGCGCTTCGGTGACCGGCACGATCGCGACGATGCGCCCGCCATCGGCAATGAGCGCATGACCGGGGAGTGCGCCGGCGGGCTCGACCGGGACGATCCAGCCGGCATCGAGACGAAGATCGACGGCTCGCATGGGAGTCGCAGTCTATGCGTATCGGCGGGACGAAAAAAAGCCCCGCGCGGCGGCGGGGCTTTTCTGGTTCCAGCGGCGGACCTACTTCTTCATCGTCTCGCCCTTGACTTCGACCTCGACGCGGCGATCCGGAGCGTAGCAGGCGATCAGTTCCTTCATGTTCTTCTGCTTGCAGACGACACCCGGAACCGGCTGCGTCTTGCCCATGCCAAGGGTTTCGATCTTGTCCTTGGCGATGCCCTTCGACACCAGGTAGTCGCGAACGGCGTCAGCGCGGCGCTCGGAGAGCTTCTGGTTGTAGGCCTGGGTGCCGATCGGGTCGGTGTGGCCGGTGACCAGGACCAGCTCGAGCTTCTGGACACCTGCGAGCTTCGAGATGATCTCGCTGTCGATCGCAGCCTTGCCCTCGGGCTTCAGCACCGCCTTGTCGAAATCGAACAGCGCCTTCGACGCGAGCGTGATCTTCTGCACTTGCGGCGGTGGTGGCGGCGGCGGCGGCGGTGGCGGCGGCGGCGGCGTTACGGCCGGCGGCGGCGGTGGCGGCTTGGGAACGAGGTCGGGGTCGCACTCCACGATCGCCATGCTCGGCGCCCAGTACCCGGTGCGGTAGCAAAGATTGCCGATCTTCGGGTTGCCGAAGTTGCTGTTCCGGACAATGTTGTTCTGAGGCGTGCCGGCGGACGTAACATATCCGCCCTTGTTGTCCGTCTGGGCGGCGGCGCCGGCGGAAAACATCGCGGCAACCAAACCGACAATCGCGCCGGTAACGAGACGACGAGTCATTGTTTCACCCCTTTGGCTTTGGTATTGAAGAAGTTTTTCTGCAAACCCGGAAAATTCCCGCGTCGCCCAGCGGAGCCGCCGAGGGCGGTGACGCGCCGAATCGATATTTCCACAAAAACTATAGCACAGCGGTCTTCGGCGGTGCAAAAGAAAGTGGGGTTTCGGCAACAGTGGCCCGGCGAGTGTCGCGGCGATGCAACGCCGTGATAAAATGACGCATTTTCAAGACCCTCCGGCATCGGCCCGCGATTGCGGAAGGCCCCGCCAACGTTCGGTAATACGGCCCGCAGACGCGTTCCCGCCGCCGGTGTCTTGCCCCAGAGCACCCCGAATCCCCCAACGACCGTCAAGTAACGCCGTTCCGGAAAGAAATCCCCGCCCATGGAGCAGTTTGCCAAAGAAACCCTGCCGGTAAGCCTGGAAGCCGAAATGCGGCATTCCTACCTCGATTACGCGATGAGCGTGATCGTCGGGCGTGCGCTGCCGGATGTCCGCGACGGGTTGAAGCCGGTCCACCGCCGCGTGCTGTTCGCGATGCACGAGGCCAACATCGTTTTCAACCGGCCGTACGTCAAATGCGCCCGCGTCGTCGGGGACGTGATGGGGAAATACCATCCGCACGGCGACATGGCGATCTACGACACGCTGGTGCGGATGGCCCAGGAATTCTCGCTTCGCTACCCGCTGATCGACGGTCAGGGCAATTTCGGGTCGGTCGACGGCGACAACGCGGCGGCGATGCGCTACACCGAGTGCCGGCTCCAGAAGATCGCGAACGAGCTCACCGCCGACATCGACAAGGAAACCGTCGATTTCGTGCCGAACTACGACGGCAAGGAGCAGGAGCCGGCGGTGCTGCCGTCGCGGCTGCCCAACCTCCTCGTCAACGGGTCGTCGGGGATCGCAGTCGGAATGGCGACCAACATTCCGCCCCACAACCTCACCGAGGTCGTGAACGCGTGCCTCGCGCTGCTCGCGAGTCCCGGAATTACGCTGGACGAGCTGATCGAGATCGTTCCGGCGCCGGATTTTCCGACCGCGGGAATCATCTACGGGACCGAAGGCGTCCGCGAAGGCTACCGGACCGGGCGCGGGCGGGTGGTGATCCGGGCCCGCACTCACGTCGAGGACATCGGCAAGGGCGAGCGACAGGCGATCATCGTCGACGAGATTCCCTACCAGGTCAACAAGGCGAACCTGCTGATCCGGATCGGCGAGCTCGTTCGCGACAAGAAGCTCGAGGGTATCTCCGACCTGCGCGACGAATCGGACAAGTCCGGCATGCGCGTGGTGATCGAGCTCAAGCGCGGCGAAGTCGCCGAGATCGTCCAGAACAACCTGTTCAAGCTGACTCAGCTGCAGGATAGCTTCGGGATGAACATGGTGGCGCTGGTCGACAACCAGCCGCGGCTTCTCAACCTCAAGCAATTCCTGGAGTTCTTCCTGCAGCACCGGCGCGAGGTCATCGTCCGGCGCACGCGTTACGAGCTGAGGAAGGCGCGCGAGCGGGGCCATATCCTGGAAGGGCTCGCCGTCGCGCTCTCGAACGTCGACGAGATCATCGCGCTCATCAAGGCGGCGCCCGCCCCGTCGGACGCGAAGATCGCGCTGATGGGGAAAACCTGGCGCTCGCCGCTGGTCGAGGACATGCTGCAGCGCGCGGCGGCCGACGCCGCGCGTCCCGAAGGTCTGCCGCTCGATTTCGGCTGGCAGGAGCAAGCGAACGGCTACAAGCTGTCGGACGCGCAGGCGCAGGCGATCCTCGAATTGCGGCTGCAGCGGCTGACCGGGCTCGAGCAGGACAAGATCATCAGTGAATACCGCGACGTGATGGCGCAGATCGTCGACTTGATCGACATTCTCGGCAAGCCCGCGCGGGTCACGACGCTGATCCACGACGAGCTCGCCGCGATCCGCGACCAGTTCGGCGACGCGCGCCGCTCGGAGATCGTCGCGCAGGGCGCCGACCTGTCGCTCGAGGACCTGATCGCGCCGGCCGACATGGTCGTCACACTGTCGCACGGCGGGTACATGAAGGCGCAGCCGCTCGACGAGTATCGGGCACAGAAGCGCGGGGGACGCGGCAAGCAGGCGACGTCGACCAAGGAGGACGATTTCATCGACCGCCTGTTCATCGCCAACACCCACGACTACATCCTGTGCTTTTCCAACCGTGGCCGCGTCTACTGGCTCAAGGTCTACAACGTGCCGCAGGGCACGCGCGCCGCGCGCGGCAAGCCCATCGTCAATCTGGTGCCGCTCACCGACAGCGAGAAGATCACCGCGATCCTGCCGGTCAAGGAATTCACCGAGGTGCAGTTCGTGTTCATGGCGACCGCGTTCGGCACAGTCAAGAAGACGCCACTGTCGGAATTTTCGCGGCCGCGCGCCTCGGGCATCATCGCCGTCGATCTCACCGACGGCGACGCGCTCATCGGGGCTGCGCTGACCGACGGCACCCACGACGTGATGCTGTTCTCTTCCGGCGGCAAGGCCGTTCGCTTCGACGAAAACGACGTGCGGCCGATGGGCCGCGGTGCGCACGGCGTGCGCGGGATGATGCTCGACCGCGGTCAGCGCGTGATCTCGATGCTGGTAGCCGAAGACGAGGACCAGTCGGTGCTGACCGCGACCGAGAACGGTTACGGCAAGCGCACGCCGATCGTCGAATACACGCGCCACGGCCGCGGCACGAAAGGGATGATCGCGATCCAGCAGACCGCGCGCAACGGCACGGTCGTCGCCGCGGCGCTGGTGCGGCCCGACGACGAGGTGATGCTGATCTCGACCCGCGGCGTGCTGATCCGCACCCGGGTCAAGTCGATCCGCGAGATGAGCCGCTCGACGCAGGGCGTCACTCTGATCAATCTTGGCGAGGGCGAGAAGCTCGCCGGCCTCGAGCGCGTGGTCGAGCGCGAGGACGACGAGGAGTGAAAATGGGCCCCCAAGCTCACTTCGTTCGCCTCCCCCCGAGGGGGGTGCAGGCCTCCCTTGAGGCGGCTCGGCGGGAGGTCGCAATGGGCCCCCAAGCTCGCTTCGTTCGCCTCCCCCCGAGGGGAATGCAGACCTCCCTTGAGGCGGCTCGGTGGGAGCCCTGAGGGCAGCCGCGCGATGGCCCCTGCGCCTACCGACGACGACCGTGAGCCGGAGCTCGCCCGGCGCCGTGCCGCCATCGACGCGATCGACCAGGAGATCCTCGCAGCGCTCAATGCCCGCGCGGCGCACGCGCAGGCGGTCGGCGCCCTGAAGGCCGGCGGAGCGGCGTACCGTCCGGAGCGCGAGGCGCAAGTCCTGTCGCGGCTGCAGGCCGCCAACCGCGGGCCGCTGTCGGATCAAGCGATTGCGGAGGTCTTCCGCCAGGTGATGTCGGCGTGTCTCGCGCTGGAGCAGCCGCTGCACATTGCGTATCTCGGGCCTGCCGGTACGTTTTCGCACGCAGCCGTCGCCAAGCACTTCGGCCGTTTCGTCCAGCCGGAGCCCTGCGCGACGATCGACGAGGTCTTTCGTGCCGGCGAAGCCGGCCAGGCCGATTATGCGGTGGTCCCGGTCGAGAACTCGACCGAGGGTGCGGTCGGTCGCACCCTCGATCTCATGTGCCAGACGCCGCTGTCCATTTGCGGCGAGATCCGGCTGCGAATCCGGCAGAACCTGCTCAGCAATGCGGCAACGGTCGACGAGGTGACGCGCGTTTACTCGCATGCGCAGTCGCTCGCCCAGTGCGTACAATGGCTCGCTCGCCACCTGCCGCAGGCGGCTCGCGTCGCGGTCGCCAGCAACGCGGAAGCGGCCCGCATGGCGGCCGGGGAGCCGGGTGCTGCAGCGATCGCGGGAGAAATTGCGGCGGCGATCTATGGACTCGGCGTCCTGGTCCCGCATATCGAGGACGAGCCCAACAACACGACGCGGTTCTGGGTGCTGGGAAATCAGTCGGTGCCGGCCTCCGGGCGCGACGAAACCTCGCTCGTGATGTCAGCGCCGAATCGTCCCGGCGCCGTCTACGGCCTGCTCGAACCGATTGCGAAGCACGGCGTCAGCATGTCACGCCTCGAATCGCGGCCGGCGCGCACCGGGCTCTGGGAGTACCTGTTTTTTGTCGATCTCGTCGGTCACCAGAGTGACGCACCGGTAGCGGCCGCGCTGGCAGAGCTGCGAGAAAAAGCTCCTTTTCTCAAGGTATTAGGATCGTATCCTGCAGCTGTTTATTAAGATTAACATGAATGTGCCCGCCCCCGCCGTCCATCACCGGGATCCGTCGATGCAGGCGCCGGAATACGTCCGGAAGATCGCGCCGTACCTTCCGGGCAAGCCCACGGCTGAGCTCGCGCGCGAGTTCGGGTTGGCCGAGCGCGAGATCGTGAAGCTCGCGTCGAACGAGAACCCGCGCGGCCCCGGTCCCGCGGTCCGCACGGCGATCGCTGCCGCGATCGACGATCTTTCCCGCTACCCCGACGGCAATGGCTTCGAGCTCAAAGCCGCGCTCGCGGCACGCCATCACGTGACGTCAAGCGAGATCGTGCTGGGCAATGGCTCGAACGATGTGCTCGAGCTCGTGACCCAGGCGTTCCTGAGGCCGGGCGATCACGCCGTCTACTCGCGGCATGCGTTTGCGGTCTATCCGCTCGCCACCCAGGCGCGGGGCGCGACCGGCATCGAGATCCCCGCACGGCACTTCGGCCACGACCTGCCGGCGATGCGCGCCGGGATCACGACCTCCGCGCGCGTGGTCTTCATTGCGAACCCCAACAATCCCACGGGCACCTGGCTGCCGGCGGCGGCGATCGAGGCCTTTCTCGACGCCGTCGGCGACGATGTGATCGTCGTGCTCGACGAGGCCTATCACGAGTACCTGGACCCCGGACAGCAGACCGCAAGCACCGGCTGGATCGCCCGCCATCCCAACCTGGTGGTGACGCGGACCTTCTCGAAAGCCTACGGCCTCGCGGCGCTGCGGATCGGCTACGGCGTCATGCACGCGAAGGTCGCCGACATGCTGAACCGGGTGCGGCAGCCGTTCAACGTCAACGGGCTCGCGCAGGTCGCGGCGGTCGCCGCGCTCGCCGACACCGCATACGTCGACGAAAGCCGGCGGCTGAACTGCGAGGGGATGCGCGCGCTGGAGCAGGGCTTCGCCGCCATGGGGCTCACGTGGCTCCACTCGCACGCCAATTTCATCCTGGTGAAGGTCGGCGATGCGGGCCGCGTCTATCAGCGCCTGCTGGAGCAGGGCGTCATCGTGCGGCCGGTCGCCAATTACGCGCTGCCCGAATGGCTGCGCGTGACGATCGGCCTCGCCGCGGAAAACCACCGCTTCCTCGCTGCGCTGGCGTCGGCGCTTGCTGGCTGACGCATCGGGCGCGTCCCAGTCCGTGACCACCGTGCCGCACCGGATCGACAAACTCGTCGTCGTCGGCGTGGGTCTGATCGGCGGCTCGTTCGCGCTCGCACAGAAGGCCGCCGGCTGCACGGGCACGGTGGTGGGCGTCGGCCGCGGCCGGATGAACCTGGAGGAAGCCGCGAACCTCGGGATCGTCGATCGCTTCGTGCCGCTCGACGGCGACTGGGCCACCGAAGTCGCCGCAGCCGATCTCGTGCTCCTGGCCGCGCCGGTCGCGCAATATCCCGCGCTGCTGCGGGCAATGGCGCCGCACCTCGGGCCGCACACGATCGTCACGGACGCCGGCAGTACGAAACAGGATGTGATCGCGGCTGCCCGCGCGGCGCTGGGCGCCGTGCTGCCACGCTTCGTTCCCGGTCATCCGATCGCAGGCACCGAGCAGTCGGGTGCCGCAGCCGCGTTCTCGACGCTGTACGCCGATCGCAACGTCGTGCTGACGCCGATTCCGGAAACCGATCCGCTCGCGATCGCGACCGTGGCGGCGGCGTGGCAGACCTGCGGCGCACGCGTGCGTACGCTCGATGCCGTCGCGCACGACCGGATCTTCGCCGCGGTCTCGCACCTGCCGCATCTGCTTGCGTTCTCGCTCGTCGACGAGCTCGCGGCGCGCCCCGATGCCGAGGACCTGTTCCGGTTCGCGGCGACCGGCTTTAGTGATTTCACGCGCATCGCGGCGAGCCCGCCGGAAATGTGGCGGGACATCGCGCTCGCGAACCGCGCCGCGCTCCTGTCCGAACTGGAGGCATTTCGCGCTCAGCTCGATCGCGTTGCCGCCCTGGTGGAGGCGGGCGACGGTGCGGCGCTCGAAGCGGTGTTCGCGAATGCGCGGGCGGCGCGCCGCGCCTGGGACGCTCAGCGCAGCGCCGGCGGCAGCTCGGTGCCGGCCGACCGGACACGCGAATCCTGAATCGAAATGGCTCCGATGACCGGCGCCCCCACCGCATCCGGCTTCATCGACCTCGTCCCGATCGATCACGCCGAGGGCACGGTGGCGCTCCCCGGCTCGAAGTCGATTTCCAACCGGACGTTGCTGCTTTCCGCGCTGGCGGCGGGCGACACCCGCCTCTCGGGCCTCCTCGACGCCGACGATGTCGATCGGATGCGCGACGCGCTGGCCGAGCTGGGCGTGCGCATCGATCGGCTGAACGCGCCGAGCGACTGCATCGTCCATGGCTGCGGCGGCGCGTTCCCGCAAAAGGCCGCGCGGCTGGACCTCGGGAATGCCGGAACGGCCTTCCGGCCCCTGGCCGCGGTGCTGGCGCTCGCCGACGGCGATTACGAGCTCCGCGGCGCACCGAGGATGCACGAGCGGCCGATCGGCGATCTCGTCGACGCGCTGCGCGCGCTGGGCGCCGACATCCGCTACCTCCGCCACCAGGGGTTCCCCCCGCTCGCGATCGGCTCCGGCCGCCGCGCGAGCACGGTACCCGACCGTGTGGCCGTGCGTGGCGACGTGTCGAGCCAGTTTCTCTCCGCGCTGCTGATGGCGCTGCCGCAGGTCGCCGCGCGGACACAGCGTACGGTGACCGTCGATGTCGTCGGCGAGCTCATTTCGCGGCCGTATGTCGCGATTACGACCAGCCTGATGGCGCGCTTCGGCGTGACGGTCGAGCGCGACGAATGGCGCGCGTTCCGGGTGCCCCGCGGTTCGCTCTACGCGAGTCCGGGCGCCCTTCACGTCGAAGGCGACGCGTCCGCCGCGTCGTATTTTCTGGCCGCGGGGGCCATCGGCGGCGGCCCCGTCCGCGTGACCGGCGTGAGCCGGAACTCGATCCAGGGCGACGTCGCGTTCGCCGATGTCATTTCGCGCATGGGTGCCGACATCCGCTACGGCGACAACTGGATCGAGGCCCGCGCAGGTCGCGCTCTCGGCGGCATCGTCGCCGACTGCGTGGCGATCCCGGACGCCGCGATGACGCTCGCGATGGTCGCGCTGTTCGCCACGGGACCGTCGACGCTCAAAGGCATCGGCAGCTGGCGCGTGAAGGAGACCGATCGCATCGCGGCGATGGCGAAGGAGCTCGCGAAGCTCGGCGCGACGGTCGAGGCAGGCGCCGACGATCTGCGCATCGTCCCACCGCCGACGCTGAGGTCGGCGACGATCGACACGTATGACGACCACCGGATCGCGATGTGCTTTTCGCTGGCTGCGCTCGGTGGCGTCGCGGTCCGCATCAACGATCCCGATTGCGTCCGCAAGACGTTCCCCGGATATTTCGAGGCTTTTCGCGCGATCGCGCCGAAGCGCGAGCCCGCGTAACTGCACGCGATGGCTCCGGTCCCCGTGATCGCCGTCGACGGCCCCGCCGCCTCGGGGAAGGGGACGGTCGCCGCCGCGGTCGCGCGAGCGCTCGGCTTTCACCTTCTGGACAGCGGGTCGCTCTATCGGCTCGTCGCGTTGGAAGCGCTGGAGGCGGGAATCCCGGTGGACGCCGAGGCGGCGCTGGCGGACGTCGCGGCAGGCCTCGATGCGATATTCCGCGACGGCCGCCTGCTCCTCGATGGCCGCGACGCGACCGAGGCGATCCGCAGCGAGGCGGTCAGCGCAGCCGCTTCCCACGTGGCCGTCCATCCCGCCGTGCGCGGCGCGCTCCTCGTCAGGCAGCGTGCGTTCCGGCGCCCGCCGGGGCTGGTCGCCGACGGCCGCGACATGGGGACCATCGTGTTTCCCGAGGCCGTGCTGAAGGTCTTTGTGACGGCGAGCGCCGAGGAACGGGCGCGTCGCCGGCATAAGCAGTTGATCGAAAAAGGAATCTCGGTTACACTGGAGAGTCTTTTGCGCGATATCCGGGAACGCGACGCGCGCGACGCGAGTCGGGCGGCAGCTCCGCTCAGGCCCGCGGCCGACGCGGTGATCCTGGATACGACGAACATGACGATCGACGCCGCGATCGGCTTTGTGCTCGAGCAGTACAAGGCGCTGGCGCCGAGCGCGCGCTAGACCTCCGGGCCAGGGCCGCGCCGGGGGAGAACGGGCGCCCGGGCGCAGGGCGAGTGCAAGAAAGTCGTTCGGGAGCGCTTTGGCCGGCGCTTCCCGGGCGGATATCGACAACCAGCCCGCCTCAGCGAGACACAGGGTTCTCGCGAGGGCGGTGATTACCGACAGAAGGATCCAACCCAATGGCTATTGCCACGCAGAGCATGTCACCAACTCCCCCAGAAAATTTCGCCGCACTGTTCGAAGAATCCCTCACCCGGCAGGAAATGCGCCAAGGGGAGCTCATTACCGCCGAAGTCGTCCGCGTCGACTACAACATCGTCGTCGTCAACGCGGGCCTGAAATCCGAAAGCTTCATTCCGATCGAGGAATTCAAGAACGATCGCGGCGAAGTCGAAGTCAAGCCCGGCGATTTCGTCACCGTCGCGATCGAAAGCCTCGAGGACGGCTACGGCGAGACCAAGCTCTCGCGCGACAAGGCGAAGCGGCTCAAGGCCTGGCACGACCTCGAAGCCGCGATGGAGCAGGGCACCGTCGTCACCGGGCAGGTCACCGGTAAGGTCAAGGGCGGCCTCACGGTGATGGTCAACGGCATCCGCGCGTTTTTGCCCGGCTCGCTCGTCGACATCCGGCCGGTCAAGGACACCTCGCCCTACGAGAACAAGGCGCTCGAGTTCAAGGTCATCAAGCTCGATCGCAAGCGCAACAACGTCGTCGTCTCGCGCCGAGCGGTCCTCGAGGCGAGCCTGGGCGAGGAGCGTGAGAAGCTTCTGTCGACGCTTCAGGAAGGCGCGATCGTCAAGGGGATCGTGAAGAACATCACCGACTACGGCGCGTTCGTGGACCTGGGGGGCATCGACGGGTTGCTGCACATCACCGATCTCGCCTGGCGCCGCGTGAAGCACCCGTCCGAAGTGCTCGCCGTCGGCGACGAGGTGACGGCGAAGATTCTCAAGTTCGACCAGGAGAAGAATCGCGTGTCGCTTGGCATGAAGCAATTGGGCGAGGACCCCTGGGTCGGTCTGTCGCGCCGGTACCCGACGGGCACGCGGCTCTTCGGCAAGGTCACCAACATCACCGATTACGGCGCGTTCGTCGAGATCGAGTCCGGCATCGAGGGCCTGGTTCACGTCTCCGAAATGGACTGGACCAACAAGAACATCCATCCGACCAAGGTCGTGCAGCTGGGCGACGAGGTCGAGGTGATGATCCTCGAGATCGACGAGGACCGCCGCCGCATTTCGCTCGGCATGAAGCAATGCATGCCGAACCCCTGGGACGAGTTCGCCGCCAACCACAAGAAGGGCGACCGCGTGAAGGGCCAGATCAAGTCGATCACCGACTTCGGCGTCTTCGTCGGCCTTCCCGGCGGCATCGACGGGCTCGTCCACTTGTCCGATCTCTCCTGGACGCTCCCCGGCGAAGCCGCGGTGCGCGACTACAAGAAGGGCGCGGAAGTCGAGGCGGTCGTGCTCGCGATCGACGTCGAGCGCGAGCGCATCTCGCTCGGGATCAAGCAACTGGACGGCGATCCGTTCACGAACTACGTGGCGACCCATGACAAGGGGAACGTGGTGAACGGCACGGTGCGCTCGCTTGACGGCAAAGGTGCGGTCATCGTGCTCGACGGCGAGGTCGAGGGCTACCTGCGCGCCTCCGAGGTCGCCCGGGACCGCGTCGAGGACATCCGGACGCATCTCAAGGAGGGCGATCCGGTGACGGCGATGATCATCAACATCGATCGCAAGAACCGCGCGATCAACCTCTCGATCAAGGCCAAGGACCACGCCGAGGAAACTGAGGCGATACAGAACGTCAAGGCGGACACCGCGGGGGCGACCACCGGCACCACGAATCTCGGTGCGCTCCTTCGCGCGAAAATGGACAACAAGACCAACGAGTAGCCGGAATCGCGTGATGACCAAATCGGAGCTGATCGACCGCCTTGCGGCGCAGTTCCCGCAGCTGGTCGCGAAGGATGCCGAGCTCGCCGTCAAGATGATTCTCGACGCCATGGCCGAAAGCCTGGCGAAGGGGGAGCGCATCGAGATCCGCGGGTTCGGCAGCTTCGGCCTGAACTATCGGCCGCCGCGGACGGGGCGCAATCCCAAATCGGGCGACAAGGTGCAGGTGCCGGAAAAGCACGTCCCGCACTTCAAGGCCGGCAAGGAATTGCGCGAGCGGGTCGATTTCAAGGCATGACGGGGCACGGGCGAGGCCACCCGCGGCGACCGCGCGTCCGTGCCGGCGCTGACGTTGTCCCCTTTCCCCCTTGCCGGAGTCCATGATGCGCGTGCTTCGCTGGATCGTTGGCGCGGCTGTATTCCTGGCGCTCCTGTTCCTGTCGCTGCAGAACGCCGATCTGGTGACGCTCAAGTTCTATCGGTGGTGGAGCTGGCAGGCGCCGCTCATTTTCGTCGTGCTGATCGCTTTCGCGGTCGGCGTCGCCGCGGGCCTTGCCGTCGGCGCAATGCGCACGGCGCGGTTGAAGCGCGAGCTGAGCCGGATGCGTCGCGCCGAGCGCCCGCGCGACACGCCGCCGGCCCTCCGCGGCAGGGACGATCGTCCCGTCGACGACGCCTGAGGCGCCGCGGCGTCTCGCACGCGTCCCGCGCCGATCCCGTCCGACGTCGAGCTCACGTGTCCCCCGATTTCGAGCTCTGGTGGCTGCTGCCGATTCCCGCGGTCTTCTTCGCGCTGGGGTGGATTGCGGCGCGCATCGACATCAGCCACTTGCTGCGCGAGTCGCGCGCGTTGCCGCTGTCGTATTTCCGCGGCCTCAACTTCCTGCTGAACGAACAGCCGGACAAGGCAATCGAGTCGTTCATCGAGGTCGTCAAGGTCGACCCGCAGACCGTCGATCTGCACTTCGCGCTTGGGAGTCTCTTCCGCCGCCAGGGCGAAATCGATCGGGCGATCCGCATGCATCAAAACCTGCTCGATCGGCCCGACCTGCCTGCAGACAAGCGCCAGGCCGCCGTGTTCGAGCTCGCGCAGGATTTCCACCGGGCCGGGCTCCTCGATCGCGCGGAAGAATTGTTCACGAAGCTTGACGGGTCGCCGTTCGAGCATCCCTCGCTCGGTTCGCTGCTCTCGATCTACGAACAGGAGAAGGATTGGCGCAAGGCGATCAGCGTCACGCGGCGGATGGAGGCACTCGCGAAGCAGCCCTACTTCAAGGAGATTGCGCACTATTGCTGCGAGCTCGCGCAGGCGGCGCTCCTCAATTCCGATTTCGCCGGGGCACGCAGGCACGTCGACGAAGCGCTCGCCGAATACCGCGCCTGCGCCCGGGCGACGATGCTGCAAGGCGACATTGAAGCGCAACAGGGCGAGCTCGCGGGCGCGATTGCCGCGTGGCAACGCATCGAGACGCAAAACCCGGCGTTCCTCGCGCTCGTCGCCGATCGCCTCGCCGATGCCTATCGCAAGACGGGTAACGTCGCGCAGGGGCTCCGCGTGCTGCGCGCTTACCAGGCGCAATATCCGTCGCTCGACCTTCTCAATGCCGTGTTCGCGCTCACGCTCTCCGAGGAAGGTCCGGCGGCGGCGGGGCAGCTCATCAAGGACGAGCTGGCACGAAATCCCACGCTCCTCGGGCTCGATCGCCTGCTCGAAGCGCAGCTCCTGTCGGCGCCGGCCGACCGGCGCCACGACCTCGAGCTCGTCAAAGGGCTGGTCGGAGCGCACGTCAAGCGGCTCGGCATGTACAAGTGCGAACAGTGCGGCTTTCGCGCGAAGCAGTATTACTGGCGCTGCCCCGGCTGCGGTAAGTGGGAGACGTATTCGCCGCGGCGAACCGAAACGCCGGACGGGTACGTGTGATTCGAACCGGAAGATACCGACCCACGGAGAGGGCAGCGAAAGACAAGCGATCAAATGGGCAACGATGCAGGCAATCAATATGCGAAGGCCGGCGATGACCGGAAGACTCCGCGATGTCTTCTCCAGACCCCGCGGGTCAGGGTTTTTCTTTTGGTTCGCGTGAGACATGACAGCCGCTGACCCGCGCGTCATCGTCGCGCTGGATTTCGCCAACCCGATGCACGCGCTGGCGCTGGCCGACCGCCTCGACCCTGCAGCCTGCGCGCTCAAGGTCGGCAAGGAGCTCTTCGTGATCGCCGGGCCGGAACCGGTGCGCTGGATGATCGCGCGCGGGTTCCGCGTTTTTCTCGACCTCAAGTTCCACGACATCCCGAACACGGTCGCGCAGGCCTGCGCGGCCGCGACCCGGCTCGGCGTCTGGATGCTCAATGTGCATGCGGCAGGGGGCCGGGCGATGCTCGAGTCCGCGCGCGCCGCGGTCGAAACCACCGCGGCGGAGGAGGGCAGGCCTCGCCCGCTACTGATCGCGGTCACCGTGCTGACCAGCCTCGACGACGCCGACCTGCGGGCGACCGGAGTCTCCGCCCGGCTGGGCGAGCAGGTCGTGACGCTCGCGCGGCTCGTCGCCGGCTGCGGTCTCGACGGCGTCGTTTGTTCGGCGGTCGAGGCGCCCGCGTTGCGCTCGGCGCTGGGTCCGGCCTTCAGGCTGGTGACGCCGGGCATCCGCCCCGCCGGCATCGCGCAACACGACCAGGCGCGGATCGTCTCGCCCGAGATGGCGATCGCGAACGGTGCCGATTATCTGGTCATCGGACGGCCAATCACGCAAGCGGCCGATCCCGTCGCGGCGCTCGCGTCGATCAATGCCTCGCTGGGGATCGCGTGAAGATCACCATGATCGGGACGGGCTACGTCGGGCTCGTCACCGGAACGTGCCTGGCCGAAGTCGGCAACGACGTGCTGTGCCTCGATGTCGACGCAGCGAAGATCGACATCCTGAAGCGCGGCGGCGTGCCGATCCACGAGCCGGGCCTCCAGGCGCTGATCCGGCGTAGCGTCGAAGCGGGCCGGCTTCGTTTCACCACCGACATCGACGACGCGGTTGCGCACGGCGCGTTGCAGTTCATCGCCGTCGGCACGCCGGCGGACGAAGACGGCTCCGCGGACATGCAATACGTGCTGACCGCCGCCCGCGCGATCGGGCAACGAATGACCGACTTCAAGATCGTCGTCGACAAGTCGACGGTGCCGGTCGGTACCGCCGACCGCGTGCGCGACGCGATCGCCGAAGAGCTCGACTCCCGCGGCGCGATCATTCCTTTCGCCGTCGTCTCCAATCCGGAATTCTTGAAGGAAGGCGCCGCCGTCGACGACTTCATGCGGCCCGACCGGGTTGTCATCGGCGCCGGCGACGAGCGCGCGATCGCCGCGATGCGCGCGGTCTACGCGCCGTTCATGCGCAACCACGAGCGGCTGCTGGTGATGGACGTGCGTTCGGCGGAGCTCACCAAGTACGCGGCGAACGCGATGCTGGCGACGCGGATATCGTTCATGAACGAGCTCGCCAACCTCGCCGACGAGCTCGGCGCCGACATCGAGCACGTGCGCCAAGGCATCGGTTCCGATCCGCGCATCGGCTACCAGTTCCTGTATCCGGGTGTCGGCTACGGCGGCAGCTGCTTCCCCAAGGATGTGAAGGCATTGCGGCACGCGGCGGACCAGCACCACCGTCCGCTCAAGATTCTCGAGGCGGTCGAGGCCGCCAACGATGCGCAGAAGCTGCGCCTCGTCGAGAAGATCGTCGCGCGGCTGGGTGAAAACCTCGCCGACCGGACTTTTGCCATGTGGGGGCTCGCCTTCAAGCCCAACACCGACGACATGCGCGAAGCGCCGTCGCGCACGATCGTCGCGGCCCTGACGGCGCGCGGGGCGAAGATCGTTGCCTACGACCCGGTGGCGATGCCCGAGGCGAAGGCCGCGTTCGACGCTGTGCCCGCGCTTTCCTACGCCGCGTCACCGATGGCTGCGCTCGACCGTGCCGACGCGCTGGTGGTCGTCACCGAATGGAAAGAGTTCCGGAGCCCGGATTTCGACGCGATCCGGCGCGCCTTGGCGCGACCGCTCGTCTTCGATGGGCGCAACCTGTACGAGCCCGCGGCGGTGCGCGCGGCGGGGCTCGAATATTTCGCGATCGGGCGGCACTAGGATGAGGGACGAGAGCACGCGCTTCTCGACGTGGACGGACCGCGTCGCGCGCACGCGCGTGCTGGTGGTCGGCGATGTCATGCTCGATCGCTACTGGTTCGGCGACGTCGAGCGGATCTCGCCGGAGGCGCCGGTCCCGGTGGTGAAGATCGCGCGCAGCGAAGAGCGCCCCGGCGGTGCGGCAAACGTCGCGCGCAACGCCTCGGCCCTCGGCGCCAAGGTCGCGCTGCTGTCGGTGACCGGCGATGACGAAGCCGGTGCGGCACTGGAGCGTCTGCTCGCCTCCGACGCGGTCCGCACGTCGTTCCACCGCGACCCGGCGCTTGCGACGACGGTGAAGCTCCGCGTGATCGGCCGCCAGCAACAGCTGTTGCGCATCGATTTCGAGACCGCGCCCTCGCACGAAGTGTTGGCCGGCAAGCTCGCCGACTACGACCGCCTGCTCGGGGACTGCGACGTGGTCGTGCTCTCCGACTACGGCAAGGGGGGGCTCGCCCACATCGCGACGATGATCGGACGCGCGCGCAGCGTCGGCAAGCCGGTGCTGGTCGATCCGAAAGGCGAGGACTGGACCAAATATCGCGGGGCGACGCTCGTGACGCCCAATCGCAGCGAATTCCGCGACATTGCAGGCCGCTGGCGAGACGAATACGAGATGGCGGTCAAGGCGCAGACGCTGCGCGCCGATCTCGATCTCGACGCGCTGCTCATCACGCGGTCGGAGGAGGGGATGAGCCTCTATACCGCACAAGGCGCCGAGCACATCGCGGCCGTGGCGCGCGAGGTCTACGATGTCTCGGGCGCCGGGGACACGGTGATCGCCACGCTCGGCGTGCTGATGGGCGCGGGCGCGGATTTCCCTGCCGCGGTCCGGCTGGCGAACCAGGCGGCGGGCGTCGTCGTCGGCAAGCTCGGCACGGCGGTGGTCACGCCCGACGAGCTCGGGTAGCGCGCCGCGCTCCGCACGTGGCGAAATCCAGGACGGTCTTCAGCTGCACCGAATGCGGCGGCCAAGGCCCGAAGTGGCAGGGCCAGTGCCCGCATTGCGGCGCCTGGAACACGCTGGTCGAGGCCATTGCGGCCCCGGCGCCTACGCGTTTTCAGACCGTCGCCGGAAATCCGAGCGCCGTGCGCCCCCTCTCGAGCGTCGAGGTGCGGGGAACCCCGCGCATTCCGACCGGCGTCCCCGAATTCGACCGCGTGCTAGGCGGCGGTCTCGTGCCGGGAGGCGTCATCCTCCTGGGCGGCGACCCCGGGATCGGCAAGTCGACGCTGCTGTTGCAGGCGATGGCCGCCATCGGTGCGGCCAAGGCCGCACTCTACGTCACCGGCGAAGAATCGGCGGAACAGATCGCGTTGCGCGCCCAGCGCCTGGGCCTCGTCAATGCGCCGGTTTCGCTGCTGGCCGAGGTCCAGCTCGAAGCGATCATCGCGACGATCGCGGCGGCGTCCCCCGAAGTCGTCGTCATTGACTCGATCCAGACCGCGTACACCGAGGCGCTGACCTCGGCGCCGGGCAGCGTAGCGCAGGTCCGCGAATGCGCCGCGCAGCTGACGCGCCTCGCGAAGCAGCGCGGCATCGTGGTCCTCTTCGTGGGTCATGTGACCAAGGAAGGCGCGATCGCCGGTCCGCGGGTTCTGGAGCACATCGTCGACACGGTCCTTTATTTCGAGGGGGATCCGCATTCGAGCTTCCGCCTGGTCCGGGCGATCAAGAACCGCTACGGGGCCGCCAACGAGCTCGGCGTGTTCGCGATGACCGAGCGCGGGTTGAAGGGGGTTGCCAATCCCTCGGCGATGTTCCTCACGCAGCACGCAGAAGCGGTCCCCGGGACGGCCGTCGTGGCCACGCTGGAAGGGACCCGGCCCTTGCTGGTCGAGATCCAGGCGCTGGTCGACCCGATCCAGGGCGGAACTCCACGCCGTCTGTCGGTCGGCCTGGACCCGCAGCGGCTTGCGCTGCTGCTCGCCGTCCTGCATCGGCACGGCGGCGTGGAGACGGCCGGCTACGACGTTTTCGTCAACGCGGTGGGGGGCGTTCGGATCAACGAGCCGGCCGCCGATCTCGCCATCCTCCTGGCGGTCCATTCGTCGCTGAGCGGCCGTCCCTTGCCCGCGAAGACGCTCGTTTTTGGCGAAGTCGGCTTGGCCGGCGAGATCCGACCGGTGCAGCGCGGCCAGGATCGGATTCGAGAAGCGGTGAAGCTGGGATTCCGCCAATTCTTAATCCCAAGTCTCAACAGGCCTAGGCATGACATTGAAACTACTAGTATATTGGCGGCCTCTCGCGTCGAACAGGCGCTGCAAATGCTCCGCGACTAGATGCCGAGCTTTCCCGCCTTCAGTGCTCGAGCCGTCAGCCTTCGTACGCAGCCCTGAGGCCGGCCATGTCGAGCTTTTTCATCTGCAGCATCGCCTGCATGGCCCGCTGCGCACCGGGCGAGGCAGCGTCGGCGAAGAGCTCGGGCAGCATCCTCGGCACCACTTGCCATGACAGGCCGAACCGGTCCTTGAGCCAGCCGCATTGCTGCGCGTTCTCATCGCCGCCGGCCGTGAGCTTCCCCCAGTAGTAATCGATTTCGTCCTGCGTCTCGCAGTGGATGACGAACGAGATGGCTTCGCTGAACCTGAAAACCGGCCCACCGTTGAGAGCCGTGAAGGGCTGGCCTTCGAGCTCGAACGCCACGGTCATCGCAGAGCCCGGCGGCCGGCCATGGACTTCCTTGCCGGCTTCGGTGTACCGGGTCACGGTCACGATCCGTGAATTGCGGAAGATCGACGTGTAGAACTTCGCGGCGTCTTCCGCCTGGCGGTCGAACCCAGAGGAAGGGAGTAATTTTCTGCGCGAGGGGCACGAGGTTCTCCTTGGTTCCCACGGACGCCGCCCCCGCAGCAATTGCCACTGTGATGTGACCCGGATGCGTCGTGCCTGATGTCGCATAATTTGTATTATGTCAAATGTTCCAGGGATCACGCCGCATGGCGGTCGCTACGGATCGGATTCGCGTCACGCCCCGTCGGCCTCCGCCCCCGCCGCTCGGCCGGCCTGCCCCCACTACCCAATCGGCTTCCCGAGGGCCACAACGCGGTTGCATTGAATTCGGGTGGCGCGTTCGGGTCCAACTCCGCCAACCGGATTCGGCGCTGCTCACGGGGTTCGGCGCGCGCCGGCATCATCTGCTGTGCCTTTCTGCCTCACCGCCCAACCTTTCCCCGACCCCCGACCCTGGTGGCATCGATGTGGCTTGTCTGGCTTGCCAAGATCTCAATCATCCTCGCGCTCGCGTGCGCCGGGATCGTGCTGCTCGATATCGCGGCAGGTCGCCGTCAACGAATGTGGATCATGAACGTCGTCTGGCCGCTGACGGTGCTCTACGCCGGCCCGATCGGTCTGGGAGCGTATTTTTTTCTGGGGCGAGCCCACCGTCAGCAGCGTCACGAACGCGACGGCGCGCACGACCAGCGACGGCCGTTCTGGCGATCGGTCGTGCTCGGCACCACCCATTGCGGCAGCGGCTGCACGCTGGGCGATCTGGTCGCCGAGACGTTCGTGGTCGTCTTTCCGTTGTCGTTGTTCGGTCGCGCCATCTTTGGCACGTGGGTCCTCGACTTCGTGCTGGCGTTTCTCTTCGGCATTGCCTTCCAGTACTTCACGATCAAGCCGATGCGAAACCTCTCCGTCCGCGCGGGGCTCAAGGCAGCGCTGAAGGCGGACGCCATGTCGCTGACCGCATGGCAGGTCGGCATGTACGGCTGGATGGCAATCGCCGTGTTTGCGATCTTCGACCGGGAGCTCTCGAAGAGCGATCCGCTCTTCTGGTTCATGATGCAGATCGCGATGCTGGTCGGATTTCTGACGTCATACCCCGTCAACGCCTGGCTGATCCGCGAAGGCTGGAAGGAACGGATGTGAGCGACTCCGGCAAGAAGCGCCCGTGCCCGGCCCGTCTGGCCGTCGTCGCGGCCGCATAGGCACGTTTTCTGCTTGCTGTCGGTAAGGACGCCTGGCACCGGCCCGGCGGTCTCGGAGCTTGGTACGTTAGCCCGGCAATTGATGCGCGAGGCAGACCATGAAACCGACAGCGAAAGGCGAGACCAACTACACGGCGATCGGCGCTCTGATCTTCAGTGCGTTCTGTTGGCTGGCACTGTACGCAGTGTATGCGGATTTTGCCCAATCCGGCATCGAACTTCTGGCGAGACCTAGCGTTCTTCGCTCTGCCGAAGGGGTCCTGTTGATCGGATTCCACGCGTTCGGCCTGTTGCTGGTGCTGGCCCTTCTGATCGGCGCCGTAGCGGCGGCCGCACGCCTGATGCTCCACACCTCGTCGAACCGGGACGGGATTTCGGGCACCCCGCATTAGAACCCACGCTGTTTGGCGCGCCGGACGACCTTGGTGGCCGGGTCCATCGCTCGACCGGACCGTCGTTTGGTAGGTTCTGCCGTGCGGCACCCCCGCGCTGTTCGAATTTACAATGCCTCGAGCGCCGCCCGGGGGCATTTGCCGACGGACGGCAGGCCTTCGCGCGCACACTCCCGACCGGTCCCGGCCGCTGTCGGTTATAACCGTCCGGCCCGTCAGTGCTCCGATGCGCCAGGCACGTCGTCAGCCGCTCGCAGGCAATAATCGGCGATGGCCTCGATCACGGAGGCGTCCTCCCCTGCGGCGTTTCCCAACTCGAACGAGACAGCGGGGATGTCCTTCGCGATTTTCGCGATCAGCTTGGGCACGGCGTCACGCAGGTGGCCGCCACGGCCGAAGAACAACGGCACGACCCGGATGGTGGTTGCGCCCTGGGCGGCTAGGCGCCGCGCGGCCTCGGGCAAATCCGGTGCGAGAAACTCCAGATACGCGAGTTCGACGCGCCGATCCGGTGCGGCGCGGCGCACGCGCTCGGCAACCTGCACGAAGGGCTCGGCCCAGCGCGGGTCACGGGCGCCGTGCGCGAACAGGACGATTGCACGCGCGGCGGCATCGGAAGTCGATCGGACGATCATGTGCGCTCGGTCGAAGATATTGCCGGTTGAACCTACCTCATGGCTCGATATTCCGCCACAGCGAATTCGACCATGCACTGCGTCAAGTGCCGGGACGCTTCCGCGACCCGACGGTCAGATGGGCCGCGGACGGATTCAGGTCGCGCTGCTCGACCATTGGCTGGAATCCGGCTTGGCGGCACGCTCGCGGCACGCGTGCCGGAAACGGGTGTCTTCCGGCTGGCGGTATAATTCCGCTCGCGGTTCCCCGCGTCGAGCCGTGCCATCGCATGCCGCTCCCGCTGTTCCGTCTTCCGCCGCCGGCCCAACGCGATTGGCTCGCGCAGGCGCTCTCCCGCCCTGCCCCGCCGTCGGCGAAGAACTTGTCCGACGGCTTTCGCCTGCCCGGCCGCGAAGGTACCCCGAAGCCCGCCGCGGTGCTGGTGCCGCTCGTCAATCGTCCGGACGGTCTTCAGGTGCTGCTGACGCAGCGCAGCGACGACCTGCCCGACCATCCGGGACAGATCAGCTTTCCGGGTGGGCGCGTCGAGCCTGGCGACGCGTCCATCGACGCGGCGGCGCTGCGCGAAGCGACCGAAGAAGTCGGTTTGCTCTCGCCCCAGGTGTCGGTGCTGGGCCATCTCTCCGATTACGAAACGGTGACCGGGTATCGGGTCACACCCGTGGTCGGCTGGGTCGAGCCGCCGTTCACGCTGGCGCCCGACCCGATCGAAGTGGCCGACGTGTTCGAAGTTCCCCTTGCGTTCGTGCTCGATCCGGCGCATCAGCAGCGCCATTTCCGGATGCTCGGCGCGGTGCGCCGCGATTTCTGGGCGATTCCCTACGGCGAGCGCTATATCTGGGGCGCGACGGCGGCAATGCTGCTGATCCTCGACCGGACGTTGCGCGCGCCGCGCTGAAGGCAAATTAGTAAACGAGCTTGGGCGGCGGCGGCGGCGCGCCGGAAGTCGCGGCGCGCCGCGCGTGTAGCGTCGCCATGATGCAGTCGAGCGACCGGTTGGTGTCGGCGCCGCCACCGAGGAATCCCGAGATGCCGCTGCGGTACGCCTCGGGCGACGTGCGGCCGTAGTAGAGCTCCGAAGTGATGTCGAGGAAGTAGTTGTAATTGCTGTCGTCGCCGCTGTCGTTGTGCAGGATCTTGAAGCTCATGTCGCGCGACCCGATCAGCAGCGGCTTGCACTTCGTGGCGATCTCGTTCAGGAAGGCGTCATAGCCGGTCGCCTGAACGTTGTTCCATGCGTCCGGCGCGCACGCCGACAGCGCGCCCGTGCACGCCAATGCCAGCAAAACGGGCACGGCGCGGCCGATCGTGAACCTCATCGCTGCTCCTCCATGGCTGTGAAGGCGTTCATTTTCCATCGAATGCCGGCTGCTGGCCAGATTCATAATGCATTGACGCGGTAGACGAATTCCCCGACGATGGGCCGCCTCGCTTCGGATCGAAGTCACAGCCAACATGCCGGACGAACGCCGCGAATGCCGTCTGCTGGGCCTTTCGCCGCATGGCTTTCATCGCGTCGTCTACTACGACTGGGGCGATCCGGCGAACGATCGCGTGGTGGTCTGCGTTCACGGCGTCGGCCGCAACGGCCGTGACTTCGACGCTCTCGCCCGCGCGCTCTCCCCGACCCATCGGGTCATCGCAGTCGACATGCCGGGCCGCGGCAAGAGCGATTGGCTCGCGGACCCGAACGATTACGTCTTTGCGACGTACCTCACGACGCTGACCGCACTCGTGGCGCGCAGTGGCGCCGAACGCGTCGCCTGGGTGGGCACGTCGATGGGAGGGCTCCTCGGCATCACGATGGCGGCCCAGCCTCATAGCCCGATTTCGCGGCTTGTGGTCAACGACGTCGGACCCACGATCGAGCCTGCCGCCCTCGAGCGCATCCGCGGCTACTTCGGGCTCGACCCGACCTTCGGGACCTACGACGAGATCGCGCAGTACGTTCGGACCGTCTCGGCGCCATTCGGCCCGCTGATCGACGACCAGTGGGACCATCTGACGCGAACCAATGTCCGCGAGCGCCCGGACGGCCGCTGGGGCCTCGCCTACGATCCGGGGATTGCGGTGCCCTTCAGGACCGCCGCGGCGGCGCCGCCCAACCTCTGGCCGCTGTGGGACGCGGTCGGGTGTCCGACGCTCGTGCTTCGCGGTGCGCAGTCCGACCTGCTGTCCGCGGCCACCGCGACTCGAATGGCGGCCCGCGGTCCGAAGCCCGACGTGCTCGAATTCGCCGGCGTCGGCCACGCGCCGGCGCTGCTTTCGGCCGACCAGATCGACCCCGTCGTCCGCTTCCTGGCCGAATAAAGCCCGCGGGTCTCGGCGGCGGGCTCGGCCGGCAGCGGATCCGTGGCCGGAAACTTGCTTGTCCGGTCGGGGCCGGCCGGTTATAACCGGCGTCCGTCGCATACAATCGTCGTCGCCTCGCCGCGCTCCCCGATGCCGTTAATCCTCAGCCTGCCTCCTCTCGACCCGCGACCGGCGAATCCGCCGGAAACGCGTCCGGCCAAGGTGTTTCCTTGGCTCGACGACTTGCTCGCGCGCGACCCCGTCGACGCGACCCGGGTGATCGGCGATTCGCTGGCGGCGATCAATCGCGTCACGATGAGCGATTCGCGGCGGCTCGAACTGGCGGAGCGCTACTGGACGGCCGCAACCACCCTTTGGCCGCTCCTCGAAAAGCAGTTCGCCAAGGCATCGCACCCGCTGTCCGGCGAGCCGCTCGAGGCCGCGAAGGCCGCGCTTGGGCTCGCGCACGAGCTGTCGGTCGCGTACAAGCGTCTGCTCGTCCACGAATCGCAGCGGCGGATCCTGCTCGCGGGAAACCGGCTGCTCGTCGCGCTGATTCATCGCACGCTGCAATGCACGGCGCGCATCCTGATCAACAGCTATCTGTCGTACTCGCCGGTCCCGCCGAAGACGTGGCTGGATGCCCATTCGATCTACGCGTTTGCGCGCGAGCGGGCGCTGCACCAGCACGCGATCGCGCACGACCAGCCCGAAATGACGCCCGAGCGCGTCTACCTGCAGGCGCTCCTGCTGGCGCTCGCGAATCCGTACGGGTTCCTCCCCGGTCAGCTCAATACGGTCGTGCGCTATCTGCAGGAGTTCTGCCACTGGGCGAAACTGACCGATGTAGCGCCGGTGCACCGGATGGCGAAGGCGGTCGCGATCATCCCGGTCGGCCACGACTTCCCGCCGTTCTCGGCGAACAAGGGCGGCTCGATCGACGGCAGCAAGATTTTCCTGTTGACGTTCGATCTCGCGTTCCAGATCCAGGAGCAGCTCCGCGCGCTCGAAGCGGGCGCCGACGTTCCGGCGGGCATCGGCAGGGATGCCGCGTCCCGGCTTCAGTATGTGGCCTTGCTGAAACGATTGCTCCGCCAATGGGCGATTCCCCCGGCGCGGCAGTTCAACCGATTGCCGTCGCGCGCGCGGGTGGTGATGTGCGCGGGCTTGTCCGGTGTCTGGCAATACAGCCGGGGCGTGCATGCGGGCGTCACGCAGGCGCCCACGGGCCTGCCGCCGATGACGGGTTGCCAGGTGATCAACCACACGCCGGCCGGCTATGCGCTGCGCCAGGTGGATCCGAATCCGACGGCCCTGCGCATCGGCGACCTGATCGCGTTGCGGGTCGAAGGTCGGTCGGGACTGCAGGTCGCGATGGTGCGGTGGTTCCGCAACACCCTCAAAGGCGCCGGTCTCGAGTTCGGCTGCGAGCTTCTGTCGGACAGCCCGGAAGCGGCCGCCGCAGCCGCCGAAAATGCGCCGGAAGGGAGCCTCGCTCCGGTCGTCGTGCTGCCCGAGGAGCGTGGCGCCCCAGGTCCGGAGGCCCCGCCCCCGCAGATGCTGGTGCCGGCTGGCTCGTTCCAGGTCGAGCAAGGTGTGTCGCTGCGCCGGGGGAGCGAGACCGGGTTTGCGGTCCTGCTGAAGCTCGTCGAACAGGGACCCGGGTTCGAGCTCTACGATTTCGCCCCGGTCGGCTGACTCGCTTATCGCGCCCCGCCTTCGCAGCGCGACGGAACTCGTCGTGCGGTAGGGAGCGTCGGCGAGACGGTCAGCCGGACGCTGCGTGCGGCGCGGCGAGCCCTTTGGGAAGCGGGAACACGATGTGCTCGGACGCCCCCGGGAGCTCGCGAACGCTTCCCGCCCCGAGCGCCTTCAGGCGCCCCACCACTTCCCGAACGAGGACATCCGGTGCGGAGGCGCCCGCCGTGACGCCCACGCGGGCCTTGCCTGCAACCCATTCGGGCCGCAGTTGTTCCGCGCGGTCGACCATGTAGGCCGGGATGCCGCGATTCGCGGCCACTTCGCGCAGCCGGTTCGAATTGGAGCTGTTGGGGCTGCCGACGACGATCACGGCGTCGACCTGTGGTGCCATGAATTTCACGGCGTCCTGGCGATTCTGCGTCGCGTAACAGATGTCGTCCTTCCTCGGACCCACGATTCGGGGAAAGCGCTCCCTCAGTGCCGCAATGATGTCGGCAGCGTCGTCGACGGACAGCGTCGTCTGGGTCACGTAGGCGAGGTTCGACGGGTCGCCGATGGCGAGCCGCGCGACGTCCGCCACGGATTCGACGAGATGGATGCCGCCATCGCATTGGCCCATCGTCCCCTCGACCTCCGGATGCCCGCGGTGACCGATCATGACGATCTCGCGTCCGTGCTCGCGCATCCGCGCCACTTCGACATGGACCTTGGTCACGAGCGGGCACGTCGCATCGAAGACCGTGAGCCCGCGGGCGTCCGCGTCCGCGCGCACCGCTCGGGAGACGCCATGGGCCGAGAACACGACGGTACTGCCGGCCGGCACCTCGTCGAGCTCGTCGACGAACACCGCACCCTTGGCCTTCAGGTCGTCGACGACGAACTTGTTGTGGACGACTTCGTGGCGCACGTAAATGGGCGCACCGAACTGAGCGAGCGCCTGCAGCACGATCGCGATCGCACGGTCGACGCCAGCGCAGAAGCCGCGCGGACTCGCGAGCAGCACGTCCATCGTCATGCTCCTTTCCCGTTGCGTTCCGGCAGGCTGCCGCGCGACGGCCGGCCGCGGAAGCTGTCGAGGATCAGCAACGCCGCGCCGATGGTGATGGCGCTGTCGGCGACGTTGAACGCCGGGTACGCCCAGCGATCGTAGTGAAACAGCAGGAAGTCGACGACCTTGCCGAGCGTGAGGCGGTCCCACAGATTGCCGAGCGCGCCGCCGAGGATCAACGCGAGACCCAGGCAATGCATCGGGTCGCCTCCGCGCCGCAACAGCCATACGATGAGCACGGCGGCGGCGATCGCGATGACGGTGAAAAGCCATCGCTGCCAGCCGTCCGCGCCTGCGAGAAAGCTGAATGCCGCACCCGTGTTGTACGTCAGCACCAGGCTGAAAAAGTTCGTGACCGAGAGTTCCTCGCCCGGACGGAAGGCGGCGATCATCGCCGCCTTCGACGCGGCGTCAGCGGCGATGACGACCGCGCTCACCAGGAGCCAGCGCGACCAGCGGGCCGTTGCGGTGGAATTCAATGCAGGCTCGGGCGGATCAGGCAAAGCGCCGTGGCTCGCCGGCACCGAACAGGTTGGTCAGGCACCGGCCGCAGAGCGCCGGATGCGCGGGATCGGCGCCCACGTCGGCACGGTAATGCCAGCAGCGCTCGCATTTCGGGGCCGGGATCGGGTTGACGGCGATCGCGAGCGCCCCACCGGCCTCGGCGCGTTCGATCCGCGCGGCCGACGTGATCAGCGCGAAGCGGAGGTCGTCGCCCAGCGTCGCGAGCGCCGTGTATTCGATGTCGGGCGCCGAAATGGTGACCTCGGCCTGCAGGGACGAGCCGATGCGGCCCTCCTGGCGCAGCGTCTCGAGCTCCTTCAGCACAGCCGCGCGCACAGCGAGAATGCGCGGCCACTTGGTCAGCAGCGCGGCGGCATCCGGCACTTCGGGCAGCGCGCCCGCGAATGTCCGCGCGAAGATCGTCGGCTCCTCGGGATGCACGATCCGCCATGCTTCCTCGGCGGTGAACGACAGGATCGGCGCCATCAGCTCGAGCAGCGCATCGCGGATGTGGAAGAGCGCCGTCTGCGCCGAGCGCCGCGCGCGGCTGTTCGCCGCCGCCGTGTACAGCCGGTCTTTGAGGACGTCGAGATAAAAGCCGCCGAGATCCTCGGAACAGTACGTCTGCAACCGTTGCACGACGACATGGAATTCGTAGCGATCGTAATCGGCACGGCAGGCCTCTACGAGCGCGCGCATCTGCGCGATCGCGTAGCGGTCGAGCTCGATCAGCTCGCTCACCGGAAGCGCATCCTTCGCGGGGTCGAAATCGCTGGTGTTCGCGAGCAGGAAGCGCAGCGTGTTGCGCATGCGCCGGTAGCCTTCGACGACGCGCTTCAGGATCTCGTCGGAAATCGAAAGATCGCCCGAATAGTCGGTGGCGCCCGTCCAGAGCCGCAGGATCTCCGCCCCCAGCGTGTCGGAGACCTTCTGCGGCGCGACGACGTTGCCCTTCGACTTCGACATCTTGCGGCCTTCCCCATCGACGACGAACCCGTGCGTCAGCAGCGCCTTGTACGGCGGCACGCCGTTTCTCATGCACGAAACGAGCAGCGACGAATGGAACCAGCCGCGGTGCTGGTCGGATCCTTCGAGGTAAAGATCGGCCGGAAAGCCGGTCTCCTGCGGATGCGAGCCGGCGCCGGTCTTCCGCCCGTCCGGGCCGCCCATCACCGTTTGGTGCGTCGACCCCGAGTCGAACCAGACGTCGAGCGTGTCGGTGAGCTTCCGATACTTCGCCGGGTCGACGCCGAAATCCTCGCGTGTCGCCTCGAACCAGGTCTCGATGCCTCCGCGCTCGACCTTGCTCGCCGCGAGCTCCAGCAGCGCCGGCGTGTCCGGATGAAGCTCGTCGGTCTCCCTGTCGACGAAAAGCGTCAGCGGCACGCCCCACGAACGCTGGCGCGACAGCGTCCAATCCGGCCGGTTGGCGATCATCGAATAGAGCCGCGACTTGCCCCAGCTCGGATAGAACCGGGTGTTCTCGATCCCCCGCAATGCCGTCGTACGCAGCGTCTCCTTCGGCTTGACGCCGCGGTAGCCCGGCACGTCGTCCATCCCGGCGAACCATTGCGTCGTTGCCCGATAGATTACCGGCGTCTTGTGGCGCCAGCAGTACATGTAGCTGTGCGTGATCTTTTCCGAGTGGAAGAGTTGTCCCCCCTCGCGGATCTTTTCCACGATCTTGGGATTCGCGTCCCAGACCGATTGTCCGCCGAAGTGCGGCAGGTCGGACGCGAACCGACCGTCGCCTTGCACGGGATTGAGGATGTCCTCGTCCTTCATCCCGTAGCGGCGGCAGGAGAGGAAGTCGTCGACGCCGTACGCAGGCGAGCTGTGGACCATCCCGGTGCCCTGCTCGAGCGTCACGTAGTCGCCGACGTACACGGGCGAGGCGCGATCGTAGAACGGATGCCGGAAGGCAACGTGCTCGAGCGCGCTTCCTTTGGCGGTCGCCACGACGCTGCCTTCGAGCTTGAACCGCTCCAACGATGATTCGACCAAGTCCTGCGCCAGCACCAGATGACCGCGCGGCGTTTTGACAAGCGCATAGGTGAAGTCGGGATGCGCGTTCAGCGCCTGATTCGACGGGATCGTCCACGGCGTCGTCGTCCAGATCACCGTGCCGATCGGGCCGTCCGGCGCGTGGGGCAGACCGAACGCGCGCGCGAGCTTCTCTCGCTCGGCCGGGTCGGTCAACGGAAAGCCGACGTCGATCGCGATGTCCTGGCGGTCCTCGTACTCGACCTCTGCCTCCGCCAATGCGCTGCCGCAGTCGAAGCACCAGTTGACCGGCTTGAGGCCGCGGTACAGGTAACCCTTTTGCAGGATCTGGCCGAGCGTGCGGATCTCGTCCGCCTCGCTCTTGTAGGCCATCGTCGTGTACGGATGATCCCAGTCGCCCAGCACGCCCAGCCGGCGGAAATCCTTCTTCTGCCGCGCGATCTGGTCGGTCGCGTAGGCGCGCGCGAGCCGCTGCGTGTCGGCAACGGCCAGGTGCTTGCCGTGCGTCTTCTCGATCTGCACCTCGATCGGCATCCCGTGGCAGTCCCAGCCCGGCACGTACGGCGCGTCGAAGCCCGCCATCGTGCGGCTCTTGACGACGATGTCCTTCAGGATTTTGTTCATCGCCGTGCCGATGTGGATCTCGCCGTTCGCGTACGGCGGGCCGTCGTGCAGCACGAAGCGCGGGCGACCGCGGGAGGCCGCGCGGATCGCCCCGTACACGTTGCGCTCCTGCCATTCCTTCACCCAGCCGGGCTCGCGCCGCGCGAGGTCGCCGCGCATCGGAAACGGCGTGTCCGGCAGATTCAACGTCTTCTTGTAATCGGTTTTCGGATCGTCGGGCATGCGAGCGGGACGGAGAGATCGCGCGGCAGGGTTCGCTAGCGATGGGCGACCGGCGACGCCGCGGGCGCGTGCCGGGTGAAGAAGCCGCGTGCCTGCGCAACGTCGCTTTCGATCTGGCGAGCGAGCGATTCGAGGTCGGGGTAGCGCTCCTCGTCGCGCAGCTTGTGCAGAAATTCGACCGCGACGCGGCGCCCGTAGATGACGGCGTCGAAATCGAGGATGAACACTTCGAGCAGCGGCGAGCCCGCGGCGGCGACCGTGGGGCGCACGCCCACGCTCGCGACGCCCGAATGCGGCGCCAGGTCGAGCCCGTGCACACGTACGGCGAACACGCCGGAGACCGGAGGCTTCCACCGGAGCCGCACATTCGCCGTCGGAAACCCCAGATCGCGCCCGAGCTTGGTCCCGTGGGCGACCCGGCCGGCGATGGCGAAGGGGCGGCCGAGCAATGCCTCGGCGTGCCCGAGGTTGCCCTCGGCCAGCGCACGGCGCACGGCGCTCGACGACGCGCGCTCGCCTTCAACGGCCACGGTGCGCATCGCCTCGACGCTGAACGCGCGCGCCCTGGCGTGCAAGGTGCTCAAGTCACCGCTGCGGCCTCTTCCGAACCGGAAATCCTCGCCGACGAGGAGCCAGCGCGTGCCCAGGCGGCGGACGAGAACATCGTCGATGAACGCGTCCGGAGCAAGCCCGGCGAGCGTCGCGTCGAAGCGGGCGACGTAGACGCGCTCCACGCCCAGCTCGGCGAAGCGCTCGAGCTTGGTGCGCAGCGTGGACAGCCGCGGCGGCGCCGATTCGTGGGCGAAGAATTCGCGCGGATGCGGCTCGAACGTCATGACGGCTGGCGGCAGCGCGAGGTCTTCCGCCGCCTCGATGAGCCGCGAGAGCATCGCCTGATGGCCGCGATGGACGCCGTCGAAATTGCCGATGGTCAGCGCGACGCCCTGGTCCGCTTCCGCCGGCAAGCCTCGAAAAATCCGCACGATTGGTGCCTCGATCCGGCAAAACGATGAATTTTAGCGGATTCCCGGTTGCCCCGCAGCCTCGCTTACGCGTCGAAGCCCCATTCGCGCCAGCCGCGTAACAGCGGGTAATAGAGCCCCAGCCTGATCGGCCGCAGGTCAAGGGCAGCGACCAACCGCGCGTAGCGCTCGAGTTGGGCGCGGTAGCGATCGGCTTCGCGATCGAGAAAGGCTTCGACGTCGCCGCCCTCGTGGGTGCCCGTCTTGAAGTCGACGATCCAGCGCACGCCGGCGGCGACGAACGTGCGGTCGAGCGTGACGTGGACGATCGCTTCGGCCTCCTGGCCGGCAAGCGCCCATTCGCTCGCCGCCTCGGTGTGGTCGGACGCGAAGAGCCAGCGTCCGCGCGCATCGTCGAGCGTGTGGCGGGCGGCCGTCTGCACCTGTGAAAGCGCCGCGTCGAGGTCACGTTCGTCGACGCCCTCGCCGCTGAGCGCCGCACGGATCCGCGGAGTGGCGGCCGCGATCCGTTGCGCGTTCCACGCCGAAGCGCCCTCGCGCGCCATCTCGGCAAACAGCCGGTGCGCGACGACGCCGACGTGCTTCGCCGTTTCGCGGGCCCAGTCGAACGGCAGCGCGTCGGCGGGCGCGATCTTGGCCATCGGTGCGGGCGCGACGCCGCGATCGGGCATCGGCATCTTCCACGTCGACGGCAGGCGCATCAGCAACGGCGTGCGCGCGGGCGCCGAAGACATGGCGGCAATGCCCGTCTCCGGCTGCGGGATCGAGTTGCCGAGCGCACCCCAGAGTCGCGCGAGCGAGGAGCCCGCCGGCGGCGGTTTCCACGCGGGCGGCAAACCGTCCTGCCCGATCGCGGGCAACGTCGCCACCAAGTTGAGCCGCCGCTTCGCCCGCGTGCAGCCGACATAGAGCAGCCGCGACAACTCCGCACGTTTTTCCTCTGCCTCGAGAAACTTGAGGTATTCGTAGACAGCGTCGCGCTCGCCGCCCCTTGCGCCGACGGGGGCGAAGAGCAGCCCGCGCCGCCGCCGCCGCCAGCGCAGCAGCGGGGCGTCGCCGCGAGTCGGGGATCGCGAAAGACCGGGAATGATGACCGTGTCGAATTCGAGCCCCTTCGCGCGATGGAGGGTCATCACTTGGACGGAGCCCGGCGGAACGGCGTCCGGCTCGGCGCGCAGCACGTCGAGCGCGGCAATGAACGAGTCCCAGTCGGCGATCTCGCCCGCCGTCTCGTGTTCGGCGACCCGCGCGAAATACCGCTCGGCGGCCGCCAGGTCGACCGCCTCGCCAAGCGTCGCGGGGCCACCCAGCGCAAGCCACGCGCCGCGCACGCGGGTTGCGAGCGTCGCCCGACCGCGCGCGTAAACCGCGGGCTGAAGGCTTTGCGCGAGCCGCGCAAAGCGCGCCCGCCCGTCGGCCGACATCGCGGCCACCGCGTCCGGTCGATCCAGCAGCGACGCCAGCGAGCGGGACGGCGACGCATCGGCTGCCGCCGCGACCGCGAAAAGATCGGGCAGCGCGAGTCCGCACCATGGGGCCCGCAGCACGGCAAGCCAGGCGAGCCGATCGGCCGGCTGCGAGAGCGCGTGGGTGAGCGAGACGAGATCCTGCACCGCCTGGCGCTCGCCGAGCGCATCGAGGTCGATCGCCGTGAACGCGATGCCGGCGTCGCGCAATGCCGGCAGCACGCGGTCGAGATGCGCGCGGGCGCGAACGAGCACGGCGATCGACTGCGAACCCTCGCCGTGAGCGCGGAGAATGCGTTCGACGACGATGCCGGCTTCCTCCTGCGCGTCGCGGCCGAGATCGAGCGTGGCAGCGGCGCCCCCGAGCGCGGGATCGACCGGCGTCGCTCGCGCGAAAGGGACTGCCCCGCGCCACGGATCGCTGCGCGGGTCCAGCACCCGCGGAAAGACGGCGTTCACCCACTCGACCAATCCCGCCTGCGCCCGGAAGTTCCGCGACAGGCCGAGACGTTCCACCGGCACGCCGGCGATCCTCCCTTCTTGCTGCGCCTCGACGAACACGCGCACTTCCGCCTCGCGAAACCGATAGATCGACTGCATCGGATCGCCCACGGCGAAGAGCGTACGTCCGTCGCCTTCCTGCCACCCTGCGGCGAGCTGTCGAATCAGCGCCAGCTGTGTGAACGACGTGTCCTGGAACTCGTCCACCAGCAGATGCTCGATCCTGAAATCGAGCTTCAGCAGCAGCTCCGACGGCGCGTCCGAGGTTCCCAGGGCTTCGAGCGCGGCCATCGCGCCCTGGGTGAAGTCGACGGCGCCTCGGCTGCGAAATGCGAGCGTCAAATGCGCCGCGAGTCGAGGCAGCACCGAGAGGAGCGCGGTGATGAACGTCCAGGCCTCGTCGTCATAGCGCGGCGGCGGGAGGCGGCGCGCGATATCGAGCAGGCTCGCAAGGCCCGGCACCGCCGCAAGCTCGCGCAGGAGTCCCGCCATGTCCTGACTTCGTCGCGCGCGTCCCTCGGCGCCCGGGCCCGATCCCTTCGGCGGAAAGCCGCCGCTGGCGCTGAGGGTCATGCGAAACCGCGGCCTGTCGGCGACGAGGAGCCAGGATGCCAGTGCGACCCAGTCGTCGCGTGCGCCAGCGGTCGCCGCGGGCAGGCCGCCCGCCCCGGCGCAGGCGGCGAGTCGCGCGCCCAGAGCGGACGTCTGTGGATGGGCGGCAAGATGCACGGCCGCATAATGCTGATGCGGGACGAGTGCGCAAGCGAGCGACGACGGAAAGGCCGCGACGATTTCGCCGAGCTCGCCCGCGATTTCCGCGGCAAGCGTCGATTCGAGCACGGTGCGGAAGCGCTGCGGCTCGTCGTAGTCGAGCTCCCGCAACCATTGATCCCGCTTGCCGAGCAGAGCGGCGAGGAGCCGCACCGTCGCGGCGGCATCGTTGTCGAGATAGTCGAGGAGGCAGCGCCAGTGCGGATCGTCGGCAGCGGCGGCAGCAAGGGCCTCGCGCGCCGCTTCGACATACAGCGCGTCGGCGTACTCTTCGTAGCGCGGCGCCGCGCCGAGTCGCGTCGCAACCGGCGCCTGCTGCGCGAGCCCGGCGCACAACGCATCGATCGTCCACACGGCAAGCCGCGCCGGATGCAGCAGCAACTGCCAGCCGTGGCGCGCGTCCTGCGCGAGCGCCGCCCGCGCGAGCTCGCGGGTGCGCATCGCGTGCGGGGACGCGCAAGCCGTGTTCGCCTCGGCATCGCGCAACGCGGCAACGATGCGCTCGCGCATTTCTCCGGCCGCCTTGCGCGTGAAGGTGATCGCGACGATGCGCTCGGGCCGATCGACCAGAGCGATGAGCGCGAGGAAGCGCTGCACCAGGAGCCCGGTCTTGCCCGAGCCGGCGGGCGCCTGCACGATGAACGAGCGCGTGACGTCGAGCGCCCGATCGCGGGCCGCGGCATCGGTGTCGCTGCCTCCCCTCGGAGGAGCCGACTCATCCATCGCCGTCGCCATTGTCGTCGCGGAGCGATCGGGCGCGGATCCGGCAAAGCGCCTGGCGGCCGCATTGCTTGCACGTCGTGCCGATGTCGCGCGGCGTGACCGCCGCTTCCCCCGCCGCAATTTCCGCGGCGAGGGCGCCGATCGATTCGGCCCAGCGCGCTTCGACGGCGGGCCAATCGGCGAGACCGGCGCGTCTGAGATCTCCGGGCAGCTTCAACCCGGGCCACGCATCGTCGTCCGCGGCAAGGCCCTGCACCTTGATGTCGCCCGGTTTCAGTTGCGCGTAGGCGACCGCGCGCAGTGGTCGCGTCGGCACGGCGGCGCGCCGCGCCAACGCGTACAGCGCGAGCTGCGGCGCCTGCGGGCGCGCATCGAACCAGGCGTCCGGCGGCATCGTGCGCCCGGATTTGTAATCGATGATGACGGTTCCGCCGTCGGGGGCCAGCGCGTCGACACGGTCGAGGCGCAAGCGAAAGGCGAGCCCCTGCAGCGTGAGCGCGGCGGACCCTTCCACCTCCTGCACGCTGAACGGCGGCCGCGGACGTTCGTGCGCGGCGATCCACACCTCGACGACTTTCTTCAAGCGCGTCGATTCGCCGGCCGCAATCAGCGGCGACAATGCGCGCCAGCGAAGCGGGGGAAGTGCTCCACGCGCGACCGCGACCGCCGCTTCGATCTTGGCGGCGAGCGCCTCGCGATCGAGTGCCGCGAGCGTGCGCTGGTCGCCGACGTCGCGCCAGAACGCGGCGAACGCCGCATGCAGCAACGTGCCCCGCTCGAGCGGCGACAATCCATCGATCGGCCCCGCCCACGGTTCGGTCGCGAGTCGGCAGGCGGCGACCGCCTTGAAGGGGCAATCGCTCTGCGCCTCGATCAGACGCGCACCGCCGGGCGCCCGGCTCCCCCACGGCAGGGCGGGCGCGCGGCGATCGACGATCGCTTCGAGTGCCGGCTTGCCGGTGAACTGCACGCCCGCCGTATCGGCACCCACGGTGACGGCAGCATCGATCGCGGATCCGCCCGGCAGCAGCGCTGACGGCGAATGCGGATGGTCGTCTTCGTGCAATGGATGCGAGAAGACGACGTCGCCCGCCGCGCGCATGAATTGGCCGGTCAGCGCCCGCGCGTACGCGAGCTCGCGCGCGGCCGTTGCGCGCGGGACGTCGCGCTCGCGCTGCCACGATAGCGGAAGGAGCGGATTGGGACGGGGCGGCGGCGGCCACGATTCGGCCGCGAGACCCGCGATCCACAATGCGTCGAACGGCAAGCCGGCGGCTTCGAGCACGCCGAGGATCTGGATCCGCGGCGCGATCGACTCGGGCTGAAACACTTCGGCTGCGAGTTGCGTGCGCAACGCCGCAAGCGCGTCGGCGCGCGAAAGCCGCATTACCGCCGGGGCGAGCGTCGCAAACCGGGCGAGCGCGTCGTCCCACGCCGCGCGCGCCTGGTACTCGTTGCTCGAGAGCGCCCGCGTTCCGGGCCATCCCGCCGCATCCAGCCACGAGCGCCACGCTTGCGTCCATTCCCGTGGCGACGCACTCGCCGGCAATCGCTGCGCCGCGCGCGCCTGGCGCCAGCGTTGCGCCAGCGACGAGTCGACCTCGTTCAGCGCTGTCGTCGCTTCGGAGACCGACAGCGTGCGGCGACCCTGCTTGAGCCAGTCGACCTCGAGCTGCGCCCGGCGCATCCACGCATCGGGTGCGCCGGAGAGATACGGCGTGCGCAGCAGCGCGGCCGCGCGCCCAAGGGGGAGCGGCGCACCGGCGAGCCCAACCAGGTCGAGCGCCGCGGCAACGAGAGGCACATCGGCGAGCGCGCCACCGAGCGACAGGTCGTAGGGTCGTGCTGCTTCCTCGTGCCCCGGCCACTGCAGTGCGGGACACAGGATGTCGTCGGCGAGAGCCCCCACCTCGGCGCGCCGTGACGCGAGGTCGAGAACCACGACGCCGATGGTGGCGTCGGGATTGGCGAGCGCGCGGGCGCGCGCCCACGAAAGCGCCCGCGCGAGCTCGTCGCGTGGGGTGAGGCCCGTCGCTCGCCAAATTCGTCCGCACCCGTCGGGCAGTGCGTCCAGTCGTTCGACGTGCGCTCCGGCAGACCCGAGCGCCGCAAGCAGGCGCTGCTGTTGCGGCGAAAACTCGATGAAGCCCGCGAGCACGATTCGTGCGCCGCGCGAGGCGGCCAGCTGCCCCGCCCAGCCGGCGAGCCGATCCGCAAGTTGCGCGCCGTCGACCGCCCCCATGCTTGATAGAAGCGCCGCGTAATCGTCGGCCCAGCGCGCGAACGCGGCGGGATCGTCATTCTCTCCGTCTGCCGTGGCGGCCCAGCCGCGCCAACTCTCGCCGCCTGCGCCCCATGCGTGCGCGAGCTTCCACGCCTCGGCGGCGAGGCTCGCCGCGCCGCGCGCGTCAATCAACGGAGCCGCATAGGCGTCGACAATGCGGTTCCAGGAGTGGCCTGCGTGAAGCGGCGAGTGCAGGCGCGTAAGACTGCCCGTGACCCCGGCCTCGAGCGCGTCGAGCCAGCGCCCCTGCAGCCACGCGTCCCAGGGCAGCGCTCTCGCCGCCGGCCATGCCGCCCGCCCGGCGCGGCGCTGCGCCAGGTCGTAAAGCGAGATCAGCGCTCGCGCGAGGCGCCGGTTCGGCGTGACGACGGTCGCGCCGGTTGCGAATGCGCTCTGAATGGGATCGGGTAGCAGCGGCATCGGAGCGATGCTTTGCGGGCATCGTCGGATTGCCTTCTCCTCCCGCAGGCTGCAGACTGTAGCAGAGATAACCGGAGGAGGACGCGATGCCCGCCTACATTCTGGTCGAAAGCGAAGTTACCGATCCCGAACGCTACGAGGAGTACAAGACGCTCGCTAAACCCGCGGTCGAGAAGTACGGCGGACGCTATCTCGTGCGCGGGGGCTCCACTTCGGTTCTGGAAGGCGAATGGCAGCCGCACCGCATCGTCGTGCTCGAATTTCCGGACGGCGCCGCGATCCGGCGGTTCTACGCATCACCGGAATACGCCGCCGCACGCGCCAAGCGCGCAGGCGCGGCGCGAATGAGCATGATCGCCGTCGAAGGCGCGTGAGTGCTTCGGCGACCGGCGCGAGCGCGCCGTTTCGCCAACGCGCCCGCGATCTCCTCAGTCGTTTCCCGAATGCCCCACTGCCGCCGTTGACGGCACTACGGGCGTAATCGTTGGCGCCGGCGCCGCTGTCATCGTCAACCTGTTGATGCGCGGCTGCGGCGACACCGATTGGGCACTGATCAGCGGTGCGTTGAGCGCTTCGGCGACGCGGGCGTCGACGCGGCGGGCGAGCAACTTCCATTCGCCGCACCAGTCGTCGTCACGGACCGTTGGCCAGACGCCCTCGATCATATAAGACTTCGCGTTGACCGGATTCAGCATCGGGGAGGACCGCCGGCACTGACCCCACTGCGGCGCTCCGCCCGTCGAGGCCTTCGCGTGCTTGCGATCGTAATACTGGCAGCTCATGCATTTTTCCACGTCGCATCCTCCAGGTGACGCTGCGCTTGTCGCACAAGACGCAGGCAATTGTTCCCACCCTAGGTACAGCAAGATCTTTGCCAGGACTCGCGAAACCGCATTGCGATCGCCGGCGCAGGCAGATCGCTCGTCGCAGCGCCCTGGCGCGACCCGTTGCGTCATGGCTGTCGGGAGATGGCGCTGGTGGAAACGACCCAATCGCCGGCGGCGGCAGCGCTAGGGGGACCTGTCGAGCGCAATCACGCGACAGCGCACGACGCGACGGCGTCGGGCGGGCCGGCGCGACGAACGATCAGTGAATCCGCAGCGGCAGGAAGCCGCGGGGAACGAGCAACGTCGGCCGCGCACGCGTTTGCGGGCGATGCGCGACGCGCGCACGAACGCGCGCGGCCGGCAATGCAGCGCGCGCGGGCCGCAATTCTGCGCGGCGATCGGCGCGTGGAATCGCGGCCGAGGAGCGACGCGATTTGGCCTCCGCGCTGCGCGAGCCCTGGCCCGCGCGGAGCGCGTGGCGTTTCGAGAAAAAGACGGCCGCCGACCGCATCGCTGTTTGCAGTATGAATATCCGGCGACCGTGGAATCCGTCGCGGGTTGGGTCAGGCGGCGAGCGCGCGCAGCACGCTTTGCAGCGGCGCCGGCACGTCCTGGGAATGACGCGGCATCCATTTCGACTGCTGATCGAGCGCCGCCTTGAGCTCGGCGTCGGCCATCGCCGCTTCCTGGTCGAGCTGCGCGTCGTAGCGACGACGCGCGTCGGCATTCGAGAGCACCTCGTAGGCTGCGTGAATCATGCGCACGAGGCTGCCGAGATCCTGGCCCAACTCGGTGTCGCCATAGCCGAATCGTTCCAGAAGTTGCGCGTATGCCGCTTCGATGCGCGCTGAGCTCGCACCCGGCGGCAGTTCAAGGTAGTCGTAATACGTGTAGTCCACGGCTGCCTCCTCGTCTTGTTCTGCGGCGTTCCGCAGAGCGTCACCGAATGCTAAGCAGCAACCGTGCCACCGCCCGGAGCGATCGCGGCGTCATGTCCTACTGCATTGTTATTGCGAAACTTTGGCGGCCGCGCCAACGATGGCGAGCCGCGATGTACAGAACAGAGCCCGCCGGCGCGAGAATCGCGCGAACCGGTTTCTGCCGGATCAGATGATGGCGAGAGGTGTCGGGCCGGCAGGGGGCGGAAATGCCGCCTCGAGATCCGCGAGCGTTGCTTCGTCAAGTGCGAGCGCTGCGGCCGCCCGATTCGCGCGCACGTGATCCAAGTCGGAGGATTCGGGGATCGCGATCACGCCGGGTTGTCGCAGCAGCCACGCGAGCGCCATGGCCGGCGCCGTTGCGCCGAGGTCCTTCGCGATGCGGGCGAGCTCGCGGTTGCGAACGAGCGCGCCCTTGCCGAGCGGCGAATACGCGATCACCGGCAGCGCATGCTCATGCATCCACGACAGGAGCTCCCACTCGATGCCGCGCTCGCCGAGATGGTAGAGAACCTGGTTCGTCGCGCAATTGCGGCCCTCGGGAGTCGCGAAGAGCTCGCGCATGTCGTGCGCGTCGAAATTCGACACGCCCCAGCGGGCGATCTTCCCGTCGGCGCGCAGCCGCTCGAACGCATCCACCGTCTCCGCGAGCGGAATGCGCCCGCGCCAATGCAGCAAATAAAGATCGAGCCGCTCGATCTCAAGTCGCGCAAGACTTCGATCGCAGGCAGAAATGGCGCTTTTTCGGCCGGCGTTGTGCGGATACACCTTGCTCACTACAAACACCTCGTCGCGCCGGCCCGCGATCGCGCGCGCAACCACTTTCTCCGCCCCGCCGTCACCGTACATCTCCGCGGTGTCGATCAGCGTCATGCCGAGGTCGACACCGAGCGTCAGCGCCGCCGCTTCCTGTGCGACGCGCGTTCGCTTCTCGCCCATCGTCCACGTGCCCTGCCCCAGTGCCGGAACCATCGCGCCATCCGGAAACGAAACGGGATGAAGAGGTTGCCGATGCTTCGCAGTCATGCACTCGAGGATAGCGCAGAGCGCCGCAAGCGCAGTAGCGGGACGCGAGTAGAATACCCTTTCGACATGAGCCGCCCGTGCGGTTCGCTGCCCTCATCCCCAACGCGAGATTTTCGCATCGGATGCCCGACGACTCCCCTTCCCGCATCGTTCGCGCCGCCTGCCCGCACGATTGTCCGGACACCTGTGCGATGCTGGTGACCGTCGAGGACGGTCGCGCCGTCGAGATTCGCGGTGCGCCCGATCACCCTCCGACCGGCGGCGCGCTGTGCACGAAAGTCGCCCACTACCTCGAGCGCACCTATTCCGATCAGCGGGTGCTTCACCCGATGCGACGCGTCGGAAGGAAGGGCGAAGGCCGCTTCGAGCGAATTACGTGGGACGAAGCGCTCGCCACCATCGCGACAAGGTTCGGCGCGATCAGCGAATCGCCGGAGGGCCCGGAAGCGATCGTCCCCTACTCGTACGCCGGGACGATGGGGCTTCTGCAGTACGGCTCGATGGACCGTCGCTTCTTCCACCGGCTCGGCGCGTCGCTCCTCGACCGCACGATTTGCTCGACGGCAGGCAAGGCCGGCTGGGCCGCGGTGGTCGGGGCTTCGATCGGGACCGATGTCGAGCAGTTCGAAAACAGCAAGCTGATCCTGATCTGGGGCAGCAACCCGGTCGTGTCGAACCTGCACTTCTGGACGCGCGCGCAGGAGGCGAAGCGACGCGGCGCAAAGCTGATCGCCATCGATCCCTATCGGAGCGCGACCGCCGACAAGTGCCACGAGCACGTCGCACTCCTGCCGGGCACCGACGCTGCGCTGGCGTTGGGGATGATGCACGTACTGATCGCGGAAGCGCTCGTCGACCGCGACTACGTCGAGCGGTACACGATCGGCTATGACGCGCTTGCCGCGCGCGCAGCGGAGTACCCGCCGGAGCGCGTTGCCGCGATCTGCGGACTCGCCGCCGAGCAGGTGGCGGGCCTGGCCCGCGATTACGGGACGATCAAGCCGGCGGCGATTCGCCTCAATTATGGAATGCAGCGCCACGCCGGCGGCGGCAATGCCGTGCGGGCGGTCGCGTGCCTGCCGGCACTGATCGGCGCCTGGCGCGATCCGGCAGGGGGGGCGCTGTTGTCCTCGTCCGGAACGTATCCCGTCGACGTGGCCGCCTTGGAGCGACCCGATCTGATCCGCGGCACGCCACGGACGATCAACATGAGCGCGATCGGCGAAGCGCTGCTCGAAGCGCGGGACCCGCCGATTCGCGCGATCTACGTCTACAACTCGAATCCGGTTGCCGTGGCGCCCGAGTCGGCGAAGGTTGCCGCCGGCTTTGCGCGCGAAGACCTCTTCTGCGTGGTCCACGAAATCTTTCAGACCGACACCGCCGACTACGCCGACATCCTGCTGCCCGCGACGACCCAGCTCGAACAGACCGACATTCACAGCTCCTACGGTCACCTGTACGTTCTGGCGAACAATGCGGCGATCGCCCCGCTGGGCGAGGCCAAGCCCAATACGGAAGTGTTCCGGCTGCTCGCCGCGCGAATGGCATTTGACGAGCCCTGCTTTCTCGACCGCGACGACGACCTCGCGCGGCACGCGTACAAGGCGTCGGACCCGCGCGCGGCGGGCATCGACTGGGACGCGCTCAAGACCAAAGGCTTTCAGCGACTGGCGGTGCCGACGGCCTACGCTCCGTTCGCGCAGGGCCGGTTCCCGACCCCGTCGGGAAAATGCGAGTTCTACTCCGCGAAACTTGCGGCACAAGGTCAGGACCCGTTGCCGGACTTCGTCGCGCCGCGGGAATCGGTCGCGAGCAACCCGTCGCTTTCCCGTCGCTTTCCGCTGGCGTTGCTGTCGCCTCCGGCACGCAACTTCCTCAACTCGTCGTTCGCGAACCTGCCCCGGTTCACGGCCGCGGAGAAGACGCCGACGCTCGACATCCATCCAGCGGATGCCGCGGCGAGAGGCATCGAAAGCAACGATCTCGTGCGGATCTACAACGATCGTGGCAGCTTCGAGGCACGGGCCCGCGTCACCGAACGCGCGCGTCCGGGCGTCGCCGTCGCGCCGTCGATCTGGTGGAAAAAGCTGTCGGGCGACGGCGCCAACGCGAACGCCGTCACGAGCCAGGCGCTCACCGACCTGGGGCGCGGCGCGACGTTCTACGATTGCCTGGTGGAAGTGGAAGAAGGCCCGGCTCTGCAGGCTCATTCGTGATTCCGCCTGCGCGGGGACGAGGGCAAATGCGTTGTCAGACCTTGCGCACGAGCCCGACCATCACCCCGAAGATCTCGAGGTCGCCCTCGGGACGGATGACCGGATAGGCCTTGTTTTCGGGCTTGAGGACGAAGCGGCCGCGCTCGAGGTCGAGCGTCTTCAGCGTGAACTGGCCGTCGACGATCGCGACGACGATGTCGCCACGCTCGGCCGCCGCGGTTTTTTCGACGACGACGAGATCGCCGTCGAGGATGCCGGCGTCCATCATCGAATCGCCCTTGACCCGGATCAGCACCGTCTGCGACGGATGCTCGATCAGGTAGTCGTCGATCGTCAGCGCGTCGCCCGGCGCATCTTCGACCGGATTGGGCAGCCCCGCATGGACCGGCGATTTTGCGAGCGGGCGCTCGAAAAAACGCTTCGTCGGCGCGAGACGACGGTCGGGCGTCGAATCGATGAACCCGGCGAGCTTCAGCCGGGCGACCATCGCGGCAACCGACGATTTGGACTTGAGCCCCAGCAGGCTGCCGATCGAGGCGTACGACGGCAGCGCCCGATGCTTGGCATAGTAGTCTTGCAGCAGCGCCAGGTAGGAACGATCGTTCGACATGGGTGGTACGATAGCGAACGAGCGTTCGCCCGTCAAGCCCCCGGTGCTGCGGGAATGACGGCGCCGCGCGGGTTTCCACCGATGCGCCTCTTCGCCCCCGCCCTCGCCTTTGTCGACCTCGAGACGACCGGGACGGCCGCGGCCGAGGACGGCATCACCGAGATCGGGGTGGTCCGCGTGGAAGCCGATCCGACGGGCGCCGCACCGCCCTCGATCACCGAATGGAGCACGCTCGTGAACCCGGGCGTCCCGATTCCGCCGGCGATCCAGGCGTTGACCGGCATCACGGATGCGATGGTCCGCGACGCCCCGCCGTTCGCCGCCGTCGCCGACGAGGTCGCAGCCGTCACCGCCGACGCATTGTTCGTCGCCCACAATGCGCGCTTCGATTACGGCTTTCTGAAGCACGCGTTCGCCCGGCTCGGGCGCTCGTTCACCGCCCGCGTGCTCTGCACGGTGCGCCTGTCGCGCCGGCTGTTTCCGGACGCCGACCGCCACAATCTCGACAGCGTCATCGCGCGCCACGCACTGGACGTATCCGATCGCCATCGCGCGCTGGGCGACGCGCGCGCGCTGTGGGCGTTCGTGCAGACGCTTTATCGCGATCTCGCGCCCGAGGCGATCGAGCTCGCGGCCAAGCGGGTGCTGAGGACGCCCAGCCTGCCCCCGCAGCTCGCGCCCGACGCCATCGACGGCCTGCCGGAAGCGCCGGGCGTCTACCTCTTCTACGGGCTCAATGCGCTGCCGCTCTATATCGGCAAGAGCCGCAACCTGCGCGAGCGCGCGGGCGCGCATTTTTCGGCCGACTACCGGTCGCCGACGGACATCCGGCTGTCGGCAGAAATACAGCGGATCGAATTCGAGGAGACCGCCGGCGAAATCGGTGCGCTGCTGCGCGAGGCTGCGCTCGTCAAGTCGATGCTGCCGGCGTACAACCACGCGCTGCGGCGAAAAGCCGAATCAGGCGTGCTGGAATTGCCGGCGGACCCCGGCCCGCCGCGCTTCGTGGCCGCCGTGGGCGTCGAGCCCGGTGCGCTCGCCGGACATTACGGGCCATTCACGTCGAAGCGCCAGGCGCGCGAAACCCTGCGCCATCTCGCGGCCGAACACCGGCTGTGCTGGAAGATGCTGGGACTCGAAAAGCGCCTGGGCCCGTGCTTCTCGCGGCAGGTCCGGCGCTGCGCGGGCGCGTGCATCGGCGAGGAATCGGCCGCAGCCCATCATGCGCGCCTCCAACTCGCGCTTGCGCCTTACGCCGTGCCGCGGTGGCCGTATCCGGGGCTCGCTGCGATCCGCGAGCGTGCGCCCTTCTCCGAGCGCACCGACGTCCACGTGATCCGTGACTGGTGCTGGCTCGGCACTGCGAGCGACGAGGGCGAGTTCGGTCGCCTCGTCGACGCGCCGCCGCAGGCTGTGTTCGACGCCGACATCTGCCGGCTGCTGGTGCGCACGCTCGCCCGAGGGCGGCACGACGTGCGCGCGCTCGGCTAAGGCAGACGCTTCGAAAGGCGCACCTTCCGGCGTACCGCGCTCGAATACGGCGAGCAGGTTCAAAATCGGCCGCAATCGCCCTGCGGCCGAGGCACTGAGGGCGGTCGGTCCTCCCTTCGAGTTCTTAATGGCCGGCGGCGAGGCCGATGATGGACTCGAAGCCACCCCAGAACATGCGCTTGCCGTCGAAAGGCATCTTCGAGGGGTCCATCGACTCCTTGAGTTGCGGGTCCTCCATAACCGCCTTGTTGATGCGGTCGCGCTCCTCCTTGTTCCGATACACGACCCACGCCAACGCAATCACTTCGCCGTCCTTGAGCTGCACGGCCTGCGGAAACGACGTGACCTTGCCGGGCTGAGCGTCGTCGCTGATCGAGTCGGAGTAATAGAGAGCGCCGTGGCGCAGATGGGCTTTGCCCCATTCCTCGGACATGCGCTTGTAAGTATCGAGGTTGGCTCGGGGAACGGGAATGACAATGGCGTCGAAGTACTGTGACATGTGACCTCCGTTGGGGAACGACTGCTTGGACCGGTCGCGCCCGCCGCCGTTCCATTCGAGGTTCGCGGCTTCCCTAAGTGCCGCCCCCTCGCGGTCGACGTCGTCGCCCTGCCAGAAGGCTCGCCTCGCGCGGCGCATCACATCCTTCATTTCCTACATACGGTTGGGAAAACGACCGACATCCGCGGGGCTTCGCGCGGATACGATTGGGCTGGCTACCCGGCCGGGAAGGAGTTCCACGATGCTCACTCTCGCTGGATGCTCTTCGTCAGCACTCTGCTGACTTCGCTCATGCTGATGCCCGCGGGCGCTCACCTGCTCGCGCTGCCTAACAAGATCGACATGAATGCAGCCGATTATTTTGTCGCGCAACAGGCGTATCGCGGCTGGGCCTACCTTGGCGTGCTGGTGCGGGGCGGCATTGCCGCGACGGCGATTCTTGCCTGGTGCGTGCGTCATTCGCGCGCGATGTTCCCGCCCGCGCTCATCGCGCTGATCTGTCTTCTCGCCACCCAGTTCATCTTCTGGACGCTCGTGTTCCCCGGCAACCGGCAAACGCAAAACTGGACGGCCATCCCCGTCGACTGGGACGCGCTGCGCACGCGGTGGGAACTCGGGCACGCGTTGAGCGCAATCTTCAATATCGCCGCGCTTGTTGCCCTGCTCGCGGCATTTTTGCGAAGCGACCCGATGCTGCCGCGAAACAGCGACGAACGCTCTGCCTTACCGGTCTAGGGATTTATCGGCAACGGCCGAGCGCGATCGGGTCGCGAGCCGACGACCAACCCGGTCCTACCGCGCCGCGTGCGCGGCGACGATCTGCGCCACGCACGCGGTGAGCTTCTGCGCGTACGGAATGTGCAGGAACTCGTTGGGGCCGTGGGCGTTGGATTTCGGGCCCAGCACGCCGGTGATCAGGAACTGTGCGTCGGGAAAATGCTCGCCCAGCATCGCCATGAACGGAATCGTGCCGCCCTCGCCCATCGCGGCGACCGGCTTGCCGTAGAACGTGCGCGAGGCCTCGTCCAACGCCTGCGCAAGCCACGGCGCGCTCGGCGGCGCATTCCAGCCGGTCGCGCCTTGATCCGGGTCGAAGCGCACCGTGGCCTCGTGGGGCGGATCGGCTTCGAGCAGCCGCTTCAGGTCCGCCGTCGCACGTTCACCGTCGAGCGAGGGCGGCAAGCGCAGTGAAAGCTTGAGCGCGGTCCGCGGCCGCAGCACGTTGCCGGCATCGGCGATGGCGGGCAGCCCATCCGCGCCGACGATCGAAAGCGCCGGACGCCACGTGCGGTTGAGCAGCGCCTCGGCGCGCCCGGCGACCATCGGTTTCGTTTCGCCCGCCAACGGATACTTGCGAAACACGATGTCGCCGAGGATGTCCGCCGCGGCGCGTGCCTGCGCGCCGCGCTCGTCGGGGATCGGCGCATGAAACGCCGGCGGCAGGATGCGGCCGGTCGTCGAGTCCTCGAGCCGGTCGAGCAGCGCGCGCGCGATGCGAAACGACGACGGCACGACGCCGCTCGCATCGCCCGAGTGCACGCCCTCGGTCAGCACCTCGACCGTCAGGGTCCCGGCGGCGATCCCACGCAGCGATGTCGTCGCCCACAGCCGCTCGTAGTCGCCGCAGCCCGAGTCGAGCCCCACGACGAAATCGACCTCGCCCATCCGTGGCGCCTGCGCCTTCAGATACGCCGGGAGATCGTAGCTGCCGCTCTCCTCGCAGGTTTCGATCATGCCAACGCAGCGTGCCCGCGGAATGCCCTGCGCGTCGAGCGCGCCAATGGCCGCGAGCGACGCAAACACGGCGTAACCGTCGTCGGCGCCGCCGCGGCCGTAGAGCCTGCCGTCCTCGAGCAACGGCGACCACGGGCCGGCATCGCTGCGCCAGCCGGTCATCTCCGGCTGCTTGTCCAGATGCCCGTAGAGCAGCACCGTCGGCGACCCCTTGGCCCTGGCGGTCGCCGGAGCATCGAAATAAAGGAGCGGCGTGCGCCCGTCGAGGCGGACGATTTCGACCGCCAGCCCGCGGATGGGCTGTGCCTTCGCCCAGGTTTCGGCGAGTCCGATCACGCGCTCGATATGGCCGTTCTTTTTCCACTGGTGGTCGAAGTGCGGTGACTTTGCGGGAATGCGGATGTAATCGACGAGTCGGGGGACGATTTCGGCATCCCATTGACTGGCGATGGCGGTGGCGAGGCGGGTCGTATCCATCGAAGGCAGTTCGCGAGAATGGTCAGTTCGCAGAATCGAGATGCTCGAGCCGGAACGCCGGCACCGGCTGCGCGTAACCCTTGAGCGTCAGCGGACCGACCGGCTCGACCGTGGCGGCATCGTCCAGCGCACCGCGGGTGCGCCGGTCGATCAGGATTTCGCCGCCTTGCGCCTCGCCGCAAAGCCGCGCGGCCAGATTGACCACGCTGCCGATCGCCGAATAGTCGAAGCGCTGCTCGAATCCGTACGCGCCGAGCGTCGCGTAGCCGAATGCGATTCCGATCCCCAGGTTGAGGTCGTAGCCTTGCTTTTCCCAGCGTGCCCGCAGCGGCGCAAAGCCCTGCTGCATCGCGAGGGCCATTTCGGCTGCGCGCCGTGCAGGTTCGTCGATCGGAAACGGATCGTTGAAAAAGATCAGGATGCCGTCGCCCGCGAAGCGATCGAGCGTCCCCCCGTGTTGAGTCACCAGCGTGCCCATCGCGGCATGGAAATCGTGCAGCACGACCTGCACTTCCTCCGGTTCGGCGGCGTCGGTGAACGCGACGAAGCCACGCAGATCGACGACGACGTAGCAGATCTCGCGGCGGTGCGGCGCGAGCACCGATTTTTCCCCGGCCGTGACGATCGCGTCCGCGACCGTCGGTGCGAAGAAGCGCTTGAGCTGGCTCAGGCGGTCGAGCTGCGCCACCTGCTCGGCGACGCGCTCCTCCAGCTTGGCGTTCCATTCCCTGAGCGCCTCGGCCTGGCGGCGGACTTCGTCCTGCAGCGCCTTCACGCGCAAGAGCGAGCGTACGCGCGCGAAGAGCTCGCCCTGGTTGATGGGCTTCGACAGGAAATCGTCGGCGCCGGCTTCGATCCCCTTGATCTTCTCGTGCTCGGGGTCGAGCGCCGTGACGAGCACGACCGGGAGCAGCGCCGTCTGCGCATCGGCCCGGATCCGGCGGCACACGTCGTACCCGGACAGTCCGGGCATCATGACGTCGAGCAGCACGAGGTCCGGCGGCTCGGAGGCGATCTTCGCCAAGGCTTCCTCGCCCGAAGCGGCGGTCGCCACCGCGAACCCTTTGACGCCAAGCACGTCGGCAAGAAGCTTGACGTTGTTCGGCGTGTCGTCGACGACGAGCACCTTGGCGGGAGTGCTCGTTCGCTCGATCGCGCTCATCGCTACGTCCCTTCGAGCGCGCGGCGCACGGTGTCCAGGAATTCCCTGAGGTTGATCGGCTTGCCGACGTAGGCGTCAAATCCCGCTTCGGTGATCTTGTTGCGGTCCTGCTGCATGACGGAGGCCGTGACCGCCACGACGGGAATGCGGGCAGTTCCGGGATTGCCGCGCAAGACCCCCAGCGCGTCGATCCCGCTCATCCCCGGCAACTGGATGTCCATGAGGATGAGGTCGGGCTTGTGCTCGGTAGCGAGCTTGATGCCGTCCTCGGCGTTGCCCGCTTCGATCGTGGCATAGCCCTTCACCTGCAGCACGTCGCGGACGAGCTTCAGGTTCTTCTCGTTGTCTTCGATGATCAGGATCAGGCTCATCGCTGCAGTGGAAGAGTGAAGGTAAAAGTCGAGCCCTTGCCCGGCTCGCTGTCGAGCCAGATGCGGCCACCGTGCAATTCGACGAATTTCTTGGTCAGCGCGAGGCCAAGGCCCGTCCCTTCCTGCTTGTTGGTGTAGCTCCGTCCAACCTGGCGAAACTCCTCGAATACCGCCGCCCGATCTTCGGCGGCGATGCCGATGCCCGTGTCGTGGACCGCGACGACCGCACTATTGTCCTCGTGTCTCGCGGTCACGTCGATCCGCCCGCCGTCGGGGGTGAACTTGACGGCATTCGAGACGAGGTTGAGCAGGATCTGCTTGAATTTGCGCTCGTCGGCGGTGATCGCGCCGAGCGCCGGATCCACCTGCTGCCCAAGAACGATGCCGTGCCGCTGAGCGCGTTCGCGCACCAGCGTCAGCGCATTGGAAATTGCGGAGGCAAGGTCGAAGGTCGACGGCTCCAGCTCCATCCGCCCGGCCTCCACCTTCGACAGGTCGAGGATGTCGTTGATCAGCGTGAGCAGGTGCCGACCCGAGGAATGGATGTCCTTGAGGTAGTCTTCCTGCTTTTCGTTGAGGTCGCCGAACAGCCGCTCGAGCAGCACTTCGGAGAAACCGATGATCGCGTTGAGCGGCGTGCGCAGCTCGTGCGACATGTTCGTCAGGAACTCGGACTTGTGCTTGTTCGCGACTTCGAGCTCCCGGCTCTTGTCCTGGATTTCGCGGAACAATCGTGCATTCTGGATGGCGATCACCGCCTGGTCGGCGAAGGTCTTGAGGAGCGCAATTTCCTTCTCCGAGAACGGGCCGACGTAATCACGGCTCACCAGGATGGCGCCGATGCCCTTGCCTTCCCAGAGCATCGGCGCAACGATGCATGCCTTCATCCCCGTAGCTGCCGCGGCCCCGCGAATCCCCAAGGGCACGTCCTCGCCCTTCGCGATGTCAGGATAATGCAGTACGGTGCGGTGGGCGATGGCCAGCGCGGTGCCGGTCTCGTGGTAGGGCACTCCCGCCTTCTCGTGGGCTTCCTGAAGCTTTTCCCGGTCGGGGCCGTGGTACGCGACCATCTGGAAACGCTGCTCCTCGTCGACCAGGTTGATTGCAATCACCCTGCCCGCGAACAAGTGCTCGCAGCTCACCAGGATCTTCTCGAACACCGGCGTCGTGTCCGCGATCGAGCTGCTGATTGCGGCGAGCACTTCACCGGATGCCCGCTGCTGGTCGAGTGCTTCCGTCGTCTCATTGAAAAGACGCGCATTCTGGATCGCGATCACGGCCTGATCCGCAAAGGTCCTGAGCAGCGCGATATCCTTTTCGGAGAACGGGCCGGAGAAATCACGGCCGACGAGGATCGCTCCAATGCCCTTGCCCTCCCACATCATGGGCGCACCGATCGCCGCCCTGACGCCTTGCACTCGCCAGCCCGCACGCGCACGTTCAGGCACATCGGGTGCGCGATCGACATCGGGGAAATGCACGACCGCGCGGCGGAGGATCGCCACGCCGGTTGCGCTGTTCTCGTCCACGGGAAACGGGAATATCCGTTCGATCCTCTCCCTGGCGGAGCCGTGGTAGGCCCCCAGGTACACGAGGCCGTCCTCGCCGACCAGGTTGATCTGCACCAGCTTACCCTCGAACAGCCGCTCGCAGCTCGTGAGGATCCGCTCGAACACCGGCTTCGTATCCGCGATCGAACTGCTGATCGCAGCGAGAACTTCGCCGGCCGCGCGCTGCTGATCGAGCGCCTCCTTCGTCTCGTTGAACAGGCGCACGTTTTCCAGGGCGATCGCCGCCTGGTCGCCGAAGGTGCCGAGCAACGCGACTTCGCGCTCGCTGAACGGCCGCACTTCATGCCGCCGCAGCAGGATCGTCCCAAAAGGTTTTCCCTCGCGGAACAGCGGCGTCACGACGACCGACCGATGCCCCAGGCGATCCGCGATCTCGGCGCTCAGCGGGTACTGGTGCGCCTCGGCCAGCAGGTCGTGGATTTGCATCGTCTTGCGGTCGAGGATCGCACGGCCGGAAATCGAATCACGATTGATCGGAAAGGCTTCGAGGTGCGTGATAGGTTCCGCTTCGGGACCCTTGGACGCGAGATGGCGGAGCACGTTGCCCTCGGTCAGGAACATCGACGCGGATGCCGCGTCGCACAACCGCGCGGCTCGCTCAGCGATCGCGTCGAGCACCGGCTGGACGTCCGTGGGCGAGCCCGAGATCACGCGCAAGATCTCCGCGATCGCTGTCTGCTGTTCGAGGGCCTCCTTCGTCTCGTTGAAGAGGCGCACGTTTTCGATGGCGATCGCCGCCTGGTCGGCGAACGTCTTCACCAGTGCGATCTGCTTTTCGCTGAACGCGCGCGCTTCCATGCGCCAGAGCGCGAATGAACCGATCGCCCGTTTCTCGCGCATCAGCGGCACAGCCAGGGCCGTCCGATGGCCGATTCGCCGCTGCATCTCCCGGCCGAGCGGAAAATCCTCCGCGGAGGCCGTTGCCAGATCCTCGATGTGAATTGCCATCCCGTCGATGACCGCGCGGCCGGTCATTGAACCGCGATTCAGGGGGAACACTTCGCCCTCGTCAAAGGTCGGCGTGTTGCCGCAGCCGCCGGCAAACCGAAGCGAGTCCGCATCGACCAGAAAGATTCCCGACTCCGCCGCATCGCAAAGCCTCAAGGCGCGCTCGGCGACGGCATTCAACATCGGGCGCACATCGCCGGGGGAACTGGAAATGACTCGCAGGACTTCGCTGATCGCCGTCTGCTGCTCGAGCGCCTCTTTGGTCTCGTTGAACAGACGCACGTTCTCGATCGCGATCGCCGCCTGATCGGCGAAGGTTTTCACGAGCGCGATCTGCTTGTCGGTGAAGGCCCGCGCTTCCATGCGCCAGAGGGCGATCGCGCCGATCGCGCGGTTCTCGCGCATCAGCGGCACCGACAGGATCGCGCGGTGCCCGATCCGTCGCTGCAGTTCACGGCCCAGCGGGTATTCTTCCTGCGGTGCCGCTGCCAGGTCTTCCATGTGGATCACTGCGCGATCGATGACGGCACGGCCGGTTGCCGAGCCGCGCGTCAGCGGCATGACCTCGCCCTCCGCCAGCGTCGGCGTGCTCCCGAATTGGGCCGCGGATCGGAGCGCGTTTCCATCGACCAGGACGATGGTCGACTCCGCTGCATCGCAGAGTCTCAACGCCCGTTCGGCGACAGCGTCGAGCATCGGCCGAACGTCGCCCGGGGAGCTCGAAATCACTCGCAGGACTTCGCTGATCGCGGTTTGCTGCTCGAGCGCCTCCTTGGTCTCATTGAAAAGGCGAACGTTCTCGATCGCGATCACGGCCTGGTCGGCGAACGTGGTCACCAGTTCGATCTGCTTTTGGGAGAACGGGCGCACTTCGTCTCGCCACATCCCGATCACGCCGATCGGTTCGCCTTCCCGAAGCAACGGCACCCCGAGCATCGTCCGGACCCTGCCCAGCTCCAGAGACTCACGTGAGCGGTATTCGGGGTCGGCCTGGGCATCGAGAATTTGCACGGGCCGACGTTCCATCGCCGTCCGTCCGGTCACGGTACTGCGATCGAGCCGGATCGGATGTTCCAGGCGCCATGCCTTGAATGCCGGTGGTGCGTTGTAATCGACCGCAAGGCGATAGACCTCGCCGTCGGCGCGAAACAGGAAACCGTGTGGCGCTTCGCACAACCGCGTCGCGCTTTCCACGAGCGTCCGGAGCACGGGCTCCAACTCGAATGTCGAGCGGCTGATGATCTTGAGGACTTCGGCGGTCGCCGTCTGCCGCTCAAGCGCTTCCTTCGTCTCGTTGAACAGCCGCACGTTGTCGATGGCGATGGCGGCCTGTCGGGCAAAGGTCTCTAGCAGCGCGATCTGATCGGCGGCAAAGGCTCGGGCCTCGCGACGCCAGATGAGAATGACACCATAGACGCCGGCCTCGCGCATCAGCGGAACGGCGAGCAGCGCCCGGAATCCGAATCGTTCCTGCACCGGCCGCGCGTCGGGGTATTCGGTGTCGAGGAGGGGCAGGATGTCAGCAACGTGAACCGTCTGGCGGTCGAGCGCCGCGCGGCCGATGACGTAGGTTCGCTTGAGCGGGAACGGCCCCTCCATCTCGGCCGGATTTTCGTATCGAAGGCTGTCGGGGCCAGATTCGACGGAATAGGCGGCACCCGGGCGCAGTTCGGCGCCTTCGACAAGAACGACGAACGCAAACGGTGCATCGCACAGGTGCGCGGCCCGCTCCGCGACAGCCTTTAGCACGGGCTGCACGTCGGTCGGCGAGCTCGAGATCACCCGCAGGATCTCGGTGATCGCGGTTTGCTGCTCCAGCGAGATCGTGAGCTCCCTGGTTCGCTCGTCGACCTTGCGTTCGAGGCCGGCATAGGACTCGCGCAGCCTGCCGGTCATGCGATTGAACTGGTCGGCGAGCCCCTCGAGCTCGTCGCCGGTGCGCACGTCGATCTTCTGGTTGAGGTCGCCCGCCCCGATTCGCCGTGCCCCCTCGTCGAGGACGCTTATCGGGCGGACCATGCTCCGCGCAAGCGCCAACGCTGCGAGTGCCGATATCACGAGCCCGCCGAGAAGAAGCAGTCCGGTGCGAACGATCGAGGCATTGAGCTTTTCGTACACCTCGGCGACCGGCTGCTCGACGAACACGTTCCAGCCAAGGGATTCGATCGGGGCGACCGAGGCCAACACCTGCTCCCCCGCAAGATCGGTCGAAATCGTTGCCTCGCCGGTGTTCGATCCGTTGAGCGCGTTTTTCACGTGGGCGAGCGCCGAAAGATCCATCTTTCGCAGCACGAGACCGATGTCGGGATCCGCGACGAGAAAACCGTTACCGTCGACGACGTACGCCTTGCCCTTCTTGCCGATCTTGATGCGCGACACGACGTCCCAGATGAACTTGAGGTTCACGTCGGCCACCGTCACCGGCCCGCCGTCACCGCCCGAGCGGATGGCGATCGTCATGTACGGTTCGGTTTCCTTGCGGAAATAGACGGGCCCGAACCAGGGCTTGGCCCGCTTCGCATTGCGAAACGCCGGCTCCTCCGCCCGGTTCTTGCCGGAGCCGACGACGTCCATCCCGAGGCGCGAAACGGCGATTTGCTCGCGGCCCGTGGCATCGAGTTGGGCGATGTCGGTAACCTCCGGTGCCTGGCGCAGGAGCTTCAGGAACTCGATCCGGCGCAATTCGACGTCGCCCGCGCTAAGCTGAGGCAACGCCGCGTAGGCGAGTTGCTGCTCGATCTGGTGGATGTACTGCTCGATTCGCGAGGCCGCCGCGACCGCCTTTTCGTGCTGCAGGCTCGCGAGCGCATCCTTGTTCTCCTTGTAGGCGAAGTAGACGCTGATCGCGCCGGAGGCGAGCAGCGCTCCCGTGACGAGCGTGAGGATCAGCAGCAGGTACTTGTGGAACAGCCGGCCGCGGCGGCCGGTGTGCCGGACCGGCGCTTCCGCATCGAAGGAGAGGCGAGCAGTCATCGACGGCCGCGCATTACTCGATCACCCGGTTGGCGCTCACGACCAGGTTGCGACGAGTCGTCATCGAATCATCTTGTCAACGGGCGGTCGCAGCGACGGAGGAATCGCTCCGGACGCGCAGCTGGCAGCAAGCGAAACTCGCCGGGCCTGGACATGGCGAAGGAGGCGGCCTCAACTGCGTCGGCCCGGACTCGCTCAATAAACGTCCCTTTGACATGGCGCTCCCGTATCGGCCCCCCATCGTTTCCTTTGCGACCAAACGATTCGGCCGCGCGATGATCGCGCGTCGCCCCCATTCGAATCTTAGTGTACCGTCTCGGCGCACTGCGGCCTGCGCCTCGCGCCCTATGCCTTGTCCCCGTGCTTAGCGCCTCGCGCATTCGGAAGGCCCGTGCTATCCTCCATCGAACGTTCGTTCTACGGATGATACCGGCTGCCATGTTTCATTCCCGACTCGAAATGTCGACACCCGAATCGTGCGATGCACGATCCTCGCCCGAGATTGCGCACGCTCACCTCGTTTCGCTCAACCTGCAGCAGCGGCTCGCAGTAGAGCATGGCATCGGCACGCTCCACCCCGGCGGTCCGGGGCCCCTGCTGGTCATCGCGGGCGCGGGGTCAGGCAAGACGAACACGCTGGCGTGCCGCGTGGCCCACCTCGTTTTCACCGGCGCGGACCCGCAGCGCATCCTGCTGCTGACGTTCTCGCGTCGGGCGGCGGCGGAGATGGAGCAGCGTGCAGGCCAGTTCCTGAGTTGCGCACTCCGCGCTACCGCGCAGGCGCGACCGCCAGTGCTCCGTTGGACAGGGACGTTCCACAGCGTGGCCGCCCGCCTGCTGCGTGCGTACGCGGCACGGGTCGGGCTGCATGAATCCTTCACCATCCTCGATCGCGGCGATGCCGAAGATCTGCTGGCCCTCGTACGGCACGACCTTGGGTTCTCGGCTGCGAAGCAGCGGTTTCCCACCAAAGCAACATGTCTTGCGATCTACTCCCGCGTCGTCAACGGCGCGGAAGCGCTGGACGGGGTACTGACGCGCAACTTCCCGTGGTGCGCACAATGGCAGGCGGAGTTACGAAAGCTGTTTCGGTCCTATGTCGCGGCGAAGCAGGCACAGAACGTGCTCGACTACGACGATCTGCTGCTCTACTGGTCGCAGATGCTCCAGGAGCCCGCGCTGGCGGAGGAAATTGGAGCGCGCTTCGACCACGTGCTGGTCGACGAGTACCAGGACACCAATCGCCTTCAGGCGTCGATTCTCCGGGCTATCAAGCCAGACGGGCGCGGCGTGACGGTTGTCGGCGACGACGCGCAGTCGATCTATTCGTTTCGCGCGGCGACCGTGCGCAACATCCTCGACTTTTCCGAGCAGTTCGACCCCCCGGCGCGCGCGGTGATCCTCGATCGCAATTACCGTTCCACACGTCCAGTTCTCGATGCTTCCAATGCCGTCATCGGCCTCGCGAAAGAGCGCTATACGAAGAACCTCTGGACGGAGCGCGCTTCGTCGCGAAAGCCGCGGCTGGTCACGGTGCGCGACGAAGCCGACCAGGCGCGTTACGTTGCCGAGCGCGTGCTCGAGCAGCGGGAGAACGGCATCGCGCTGAGATCGCAGGCGGTGCTGTTCCGCAGTTCCAGCCATAGCGCGCAGCTGGAGCTCGAGCTCGCACGGCGCGATATTCCGTTCGTGAAATACGGTGGCCTCAAGTTTCTGGAAGCGGCGCATGTCAAGGACGTCCTTAGCGTGCTGCGTTGGGCCGACAACCCCCGCAACCGGATTGCGGGCTTTCGCGCCACGCGGCTCGTGTCCGGCATCGGGCTTTCGACGGCCGTGAAGCTCCTCGATGCGCTCGAAGCCACGACCGATGCGCTCTCGGCAATCGCCACCTTCGCGATTCCCGCCGTTGCCGCGACGGACTGGGTCGCGTTCCTGCAGGTCTTTCGAGCGCTCCGTGCCACGGCGTCCGAGTGGCCGGCGGAATTGGAGGCCGTGACCCGCTGGTACGCGCCGCAGCTCCATCGAATCTACGATGATGCGTTGGTGCGCGAAGGCGATCTTGCGGCGCTTCAGCAAATCGCTTCAACGTACGCTTCGCGAGAGCGGTTCCTCTCCGAAATGGCGCTCGACCCACCGGACGCCACCAGCGACGAGGCCGGTGCCCCGGGGCGCGATGACGACTACCTGATCCTGTCGACAATTCATTCGGCCAAGGGCCAGGAATGGAAGTCCGTCCACGTGCTCAACGTCGTCGACGGCTGCATCCCGTCCGATATGGCCACCGGCACCGCGGAAGAGGTCGAGGAGGAGCGGCGACTCCTCTACGTAGCCATGACCCGTGCGAAGGACGACTTGCACCTGACGGTGCCGCAACGATTCTTCGTTCGTCACCAGATCGCCAACGGCGATCGGCACGTTTACGCGTCGCGCAGCCGATTCATCCCCGATGCATTGACCTTCTGGTTCGAGGTTTGCGCCTGGCCCGGGGACGCGCAGCAGGAGCACACGACCGAGTCAGCGAGAGCCGAGGCCATCCCCTCCGTCGATGTCGCTGCACGTGTTCGTGGGCTCGAGTTTTGAGAACAACAGAACCTGGCCCCTATGTCAGTGCAGCGTTCGACTGCCGCCACTGAAATCGCCTCCGGCACAGCGTTATCCCGTCCGAGCTGGGTGTTCCCTTTCTTTCAAGCCGCGATGCACGTGCCTGGCTGTGGTTGGCCGAAGAACATCTCAGCGCGAAGATCGTGACGAGGACAGGGGCTTGCGCGCGATAGCCAACGTAGTGCTCGGCTCGACAGCTTACAAAGTCGTGCGCTTGGCTACGATGGCGCTAACGCTGGTGAAATAGCGATGAGCGCGCGACACGTCGTGCTGGACGCAGGCAGTCGGAACCAATAAAGGACTCGTCAACGCGCGATCATGGCGGTGGACCCGACGGCGCCTCTCGGTAAAGCAGCCCGCGCCGGGTCAACAACTTTTCCGTTTCGACCGCGACAAAGACTATCAGCGAGACCGCAATGCAGGCCGCGAGCTCGCTCATGCTCAACGGCTCGGTGTGGAAGATGCGATTGAGCAGCGGCACATAGAGCGTGGCCATCTGCAGCAGGAAGGTGACCGCCACCGCCGCCAGTAACAGGCGGTTGGACAACAGGCCGATCTCGAACAGCGAATTGCGTTCGGAACGGATTGCCATGACGTGGGCCAGTTGCGACAGTGTCAGAACCGTGAACACCAGGCTCTGCCAGTGGGCGTTGCCCGTGTGGTAGGCCCACGCCTGGGTGAGCAAGGTGACGCCCGCCATCAGGAATCCGACCCACACCATGTGCTGCCACATGCCATGGGCGAAGATGCTCTCGCTGGGCGGGCGTGGCGGGCGTCGCATCACGTCCTTTTCCTCGGGTTCCGCCGCCAATGCCAGTGCAGGCAGGCTGTCGGTGACAAGGTTAATCCACAGGATGTGGATCGGCAGCAACGGGATCGGCAACCCCAGAAATGGGGCGACAAAAATGGTCCAGATCTCGGCCGAGTTGGTAGTTACGGCGTAGCGGATGAACTTGCGGATGTTGTCGAAGAGGCGCCTGCCTTCGCGCACCGCGTGCACGATGGTGGCGAAATTGTCGTCGAGCAGCACCATGTGCGCCGCCTGCCGCGCTACGTCCGTTCCGCCCTTACCCATGGCAATGCCGATGTTGGCCGCGCGCAGCGCCGGCGCATCGTTTACTCCGTCGCCGGTCATGGCGACGAACTGTCCCTTGTCCTGGAGTCCTTTGACGATCTTGATCTTCTGCTCCGGATCGACGCGCGCGTAGACCCGCACGTGCTCCACCCATTGCTCGAACTCGCGTTGCGGCAACTTCGCGAGCTCGGCGCCCGTCATCACACCGTCGCCGCCCTCCCCCAGGATGCCAAGCTCGAGAGCGATGGCGCGCGCGGTGGCCGGGTGATCGCCGGTGACCATGACCGGGGTAATGCCGGCGGAGCCGCACAACGCGACGGCCTCCTTGGCCTCATCCCGCGGGGGATCGATCAGCCCCACCAGGCCGAGGAGCGTGAGCTCGGACTCGCAGCGCTCGAGGGCGTCTTCCGCCGCCGGTAGCTGGGGCCACGCGCGCGAAGCGACGGCCAGCACGCGCAGGCCTTCCGCTGCCATGTGCTCTGACTCGCGTGCCACCGAGTGACGGTCGATCGGCGCAGCTCCCGCGGCGTGGAGCATCTGGGTGCAACGCCTCACAACCGTCTCTGGCGCGCCCTTGGTGAAGGCGATCACCTCGTCCCCATTACGGTGGAACGTGGTCATGCGTTTGCGCTCCGAGTCGAACGGCAGCTCGCCGAGCCTGGGCAGACTTTGTTCCAGCGCTGCCTTGTCGTAACCCGCGTCGCGGGCGCCAGTAAACAGCGCAACCTCCGTCTGCTCGCCGACGATCTTGTCATGCCGTGCGGGTTGCGCGTCGTTGCACAGCGCGACGGCACGAAACAGGCTGCACCACGGCTCCTGCCCTGCCCGTCCGGACCAGTCGCGGCTCTGTCCCCCATCGACAAATACCGCTCCAAGCCGCATGCGGTTTTGGGTCAGGGTGCCGGTCTTGTCGGAGCAGATGTAGGTGACGGAACCCAGCGTTTCCACCGCCGGCAGGCGCCGCACCAGCGCGTGCCGCCGGGCCATCTTGCGCGCGCCCAGCGCCAGCGAGATCGTCACGACCGCCGGTAATGCCTCCGGAATGGCCGCTACCGCCAGGCTCACTGCGGTCAGAAACATCAGCACCAGGGGCTCGCCGCGGAGCAGCCCAACGCCAAACACGATGCCGCAGATGGCGATCGCCGCGTACGCCAGGCGGCGGCCGAACTGCGCCAGGCGCATCTGCAGCGGCGTCTTGAGCTCGACGTTCTCCTGCAAGAGGGTAGCGATGTGGCCCAGCTCGGTATCCATGCCGGTGGCTACGGCGAGACCACGCCCTCGTCCGTAGCCGACTGTGGTCCCCTTGTAGGCCATGTTGCGGCGGTCACCCAGGGGCAGCTCGGCCGCTTCCAGCGCCTGCTTGCCCTTGTCCACCGCCACCGATTCGCCGGTGAGCGGTGCCTCTTCGACCTTGAGGCGCACCGCCTCGATGAGCCGCAAATCCGCCGGCACGACGTTGCCCGCTTCGAGCAGCACCACATCGCCCGGCACGATGTCGGCCGCCGGCAGCTGCTGCGACCGTCCGTCGCGCAGCACGTTCGCGCTGACAGCCGCCATTGCCGTGAGAGCTGCGATGGCGCGTTCGGCTCGATACTCCTGAATGAAACCGAAGATCGCGTTGAGAATGACGATCACCAGGATCACCACGCTGTCTTGCAACTCGCCGACGGTGCCCGCAATCACGGCTGCGGCGAGCAGCACCAGGATCATGAAATCGGTGAACTGCCCAAGCAGCATGGTCAGCGGGGCGTGCCGACGCTGCTCGCGCAGCGCGTTGCGGCCGTGGCGCGCCAGGCGCGCCTGCGCTTCGGGCGCCGACAGCCCCCGCGTCGCGTCTACATGGAGCCGCCGCGCGACCTGTTCGGCTTCCAGAACGTGCCAGACAGGCTCCGAGCGCAGAACTGCACGATGCGCGCCGCTACTCGGCATACAGGTAGATCGCAAGCGTGTTGAGCAAGTAAATGCAAAACAGGAAAAGACTGCCCCAGCCGACGGTCCTTAGCACCCGCGTCTTGGGTCGATACAGCAGACCGATGATGGCCACGCCGGTCATTATCATGGTGGACAGCGCGGACACCGCGTGCGTGGGCGCGACATGGGCCAGCAACGGCCCCGGCCGGTAGAACAAGTCGTCCACGGCAAGGATGGCGATGTCGAACAGATTGCTGCCAAACAGATTGCCGATAGCCATGTCGATCGCACCCAGCCGCAACGCGGCGACCGTCACCACGATCTCCGGTACCGAAGTGGCGAAAGCAACGAACAGGGTCCCGACGAAGCTCTGATGCCAACCCATCTGCAGTGAAATCTGCTTGCCCACGAAGGGCAATGCGGTGCCGGCGATCACCACTGCCGCGGCGGCGGCGCTATAGCGCACTGCAGCGTTACTCAGCGTCAGCCCGCGATAGCGCGGCGCAGCGGCGACAAAGGCTTCCCGGTGCTCTTTCTCGTATCGAAAGACAGTACGCATCGCAATCGCGGACAGCAGCAGAATGACCGGGGTGTAGGCACCGACGTGACCCAGGGCCAAGCCGAAGCCGCCGCGGGCGAGCAGGACGTTGAAGCCGGCGAATCCGATCAACACGATACCAAAGCCGCCAGACAGCACGTGCGACTGGCGCGCCCTCGTATACACCGATTCGCCGCGATGCAGAAAATCGAGCACCACGATGATGAGCAGGTTGAAAACGCAGCTGCCCAGCACGTCACCCACCGCGATCTCCGGCGCAGCTGCCACGGCCGCCCGCTCACCCCGGTAACCAGCTCCGGCAGCGAGGTGACCGCCGCCACCAGCACCAGGCCTATCCAGGTACCGCCCATGCCCGTCTTTTCCGCAATCACGTCGCCGTAGCGGGACAGCTTGACCCCGGCATAGCCGATCACCGCCAAGCATAGCGCGAACGCCAACCAGACCCACTCGCCAAGATGTTCCATGCTCGGGACCTCGATCAATCCAGTGTCACCGCGTTGGAACTGCTGCGATCGAGCCTCTAGTCCAATCTGTCATTTTACTGAGCCTTGAATAATAGAGTGACACATCTATAATGCAGAACATCATCCATCTCAGGAGGATGTTCGGCAATGAGCAAGAGGCGAGACTTCGACGCGTTGCAAAAGCGACGTATGCGAGCAGCGAACCTGCTGCGACATGGTTTCACCCAGGCGCAGGTTGCGGCCAAGCTGGGTGTATCGCGGCAGTCGGTATCGCGCTGGGCGGCGACGGTTGAAGCGGAAGGGCCAACCGGGCTGCGAAAGGCCGGCCGCGCTGGACGGCGACCCGGGCTTGATGAAGGGCAGCGTAGAAAGTTGATCGAGTCGTTGAAGGCTGGGGCGCTGGCGGCCGGATATGGAACGGATCTGTGGACGTTGAAGCGTGTGGGCCGGCTCATCGCGGAAGACACCGGCTTGCGGTACTCCGAGTCGGGGGTCTGGCACGTGCTGGCGAACCTGGGGTTCAGTTGCCAGCGACCCGTGGGACGAGCCCTCGAACGCGACGAGGCTGGCATCGAGCAGTGGAAACGCAAGCGCTGGCCAATGCTAAAAAAACGCCAAGGCCCGAGGGCAGACGATAGTGTTCATCGACGAGACCGGTCTTTCGGAACGTCCGCACCGAGTGCGCACCTGGGCTCCGCGCGGCCAGACCCCGGTCCTGCAGATGCACTTCAACTGGCACCAGCTGTCGGCGATCGCGGGCCTGACGTTCTGGAACCTCTATTTCAAGCTCGTCCCCGGTTCGTTCAACGGGCCACGGGTCATCGACTTCCTGCGCCAGTTGCGCCGCCAAATCAAGCGCCGCTTGCTGGTGATCTGGGACGGGCTGCCCGCGCATCGCAGCCGCGTCGTGCGCGATTACGTCGATGCCACCAAGGGTGCCATCCAAATCGAGCAGCTCCCCGGGTACGCCCCGGAACTCAACCCCGTCGAGTTTCTCTGGGCGCACTGGAAGCAGCATGAACTGGCGAACTTCTGCCCGAAACACTTCGTCGAGCTCTCCCAGTTCGCCCGCAACAAGTTGCGTCGCTCCCAGCACCGGCCACGCATCATCACCGCTTGCTGGATTCAGGCGCAGCTGCCGATCTGATGTCACGGTATTATTCAAATCTCAGTAGGGTCGGACAGGGTCGGACAAGAAGCAGGGCTGCGGAATTTGCACAGGGCAAGCGGTTCGTCAGCGGCGCAATCGCGCCCGACGCGAATGTGGAATTCATGCCGTCTGGCTGATCCTCGCCGGCAAGGACACCCGCGCAACCGAGGTATACGCGTCTTGTACTACTCGCCGAGTAGGCGGCGCAGCGCATCGAGCCACGAGCTGGACCAGGAGGTCCTTGCGCCCGCCGAAAGGCTGCGTGCGTATTCCGGCGAAGTTGACCGCTGAATCCGACGATGTTGACCGCGTGGTAAGTTGCGGTGCGTCGCGTTCAGATTTTAACGTAGTCGGTCATCATCGTTGTCGATTTGCGGTTCTCGAGAGCGAATGCACCACAGCGGGGCAACCAGGAAGGCCGGCAAGGGCTTGGACGGAGGCTGCAATTCATTGGGTAGGTTCCTTGGTGGTGGCGCGTTGCTCGTCGATGAAATCAGACTCGACGGCAACGAGCTGATCGTTCGGGGCAACCACGCAGGGTAGCCAACGCCATCGGCGTCATGCAAAAGAGAAAGCTGGGTGAAGTGCCCAGCTTCGTCAATGACTGGCGCACCCGGCAGGTTGAACCCACGACCCCCTGGTTCGTGGCTTTATTTTGGTCAAACTGACCTTGCCTCGATTTGACGTACACCAGGCTATGCAGCCATGAGCCGCGATTCCATGCGTGCCGGGATCTCGTACCCGATCGACGAGTGGAAGCGTCGATGATTGTAGAAGCCTTCGATCCAGTCAACGATGTCGAGGCGCGCCTGGGCCCGGGTTTGGTATCGAAGTTGATAGATGCGTTCGACTTTCAACGTCTTGAAGAAGCTCTCCATCGGCGCATTGACGCTCCTATGTCAAGTCGGGCGTGCCGATTCTGCCAAGTCTGCCAGGATCAGCGGATACAGCTCGCGAACAATGTAACGCTTGAGGCAACGTTGAATCTCCTTTGTGGACAATCCCTCGGCCGTCCGGCGCCCAACGTACGCACGCGTCCGAGGATCGCTACGCATACGAACCATCGAGATCGTCCACAGGGCATTATTGGCGGCCCGATCGCCGCCCCGGTTGAGCCGATGTCGGGTGGTCTTTCCCGAGGATGCTTCCAACGGGCTTGCACCGCAGAGCGCCGCCAATGCAGCCTCGCTGCGTAGCCGATCAGGATTGTCGCCGGCCGTTACCAACAACGTGGCCGCGGTTTGCGGCCCAACGCCAAATCGTGCGAGAAGCCGGCGGCCTGCCCGTTTGGTGAGCTCCGCTAGCGCGGTGTCAAGCTGATGGAGTTCTTTCGCCAGGCTCATCCAGCGTCGTGCAAGCAGGCGCAGCGTACTGGTTAGCGCCTTGAGCAGCGGTGTATCGCCCAGCGATTGCAGCCGAGCGCAACGGGCCACGCATTGTTCTGGTGTCACCCTCCAGAGCGTGGCGCGTATCGATTCGGGCGCTGTCACCAGCAGCGCTCGCAATTGATTGATGGCTTGGGTCTTTGCCTTCACCGCGCTGCGCCTGGCCATACTCACCGCCCGCATTGCTTCCACCACGCCCGACTGTGCTTTCGGGATGGCATTGGCTTCTCCGGCCAGTACTGCTCGCGCCGCGTTTTCGGCGTCAGTGGGATCATTCTTGCCGCGCAAGCGCCGCCGTGAACGATCTGGCCGGTTGATCTCGAGCACCTGGACGCCATGCTCTTGCACCCGTCGCGCAAGCGCCGCGCCGTACGTTCCAGTGCCTTCAATTCCGGCGCGGGTGAAACGACCAAATCCGCGTACCCATTCGATCAGTTGTTCGTAGCCTAAAGCCGTCGTCGGAACAGATGTCGTCGCAACGACGCGGCCCACCACGTCGATCAGCACCGCCACATGCACGTCGAGGTGCGTGTCAACACCGAGAATTACTTCGCGCTCTTCAGCCAGGTCACTCATTCGGTCCTCCTGCATGCGTAGGGATGCATTGCCAACCCGTTCGCAGGACAGGACACTCACGGTGCAGAACAAAGCTCCTATCAGGTCACAGACGCGCGGCCCGGCAACGCTCGGGGAACGCCGGGCCGCAGTCGACAAGTCAACGCCAAGGCACGTTGGCCAATCCCAGCACGAGTCAGGCTGGGCCGGTCGTTCAACGTCATCGTATATTGAGTGTCCCAACAGTTGGCGTTGCGGCTCATCGACTGCAGCATTCGGAAATCGGCAATCAGCTTGCGGTGGCGAACGCTCGCGTATTGGCTGCCACGGTCGGAGTGCATGATCAGTCCCGGCCCCGGCTTACGTCGCCAATAGGCCGCCTGCAACGCGTGGCAGACCAGTTCAGCGTGCAGTCGTGCACTCATCGACCAGCCCACAACGCGGCGACTGGCCAGATCCATCACGATCGCGAGATACAACCAGCCCTCGAGCGTGCTGATATACGTGATGTCGGAGACCCAGGCACGATTGATGTTCCAGCCATCGAAGCGGCGACCGAGGACGTTGGGCGCCACTGGCTGGCGGTGGTTGGATTCCGTCGTCACCCGATAAGGGCGCTTGTAGGCCGGTCGCAGTGCTTGCCGTTGCAGGCTGCGGCGAACCCGCTCCGGACCGACATGCAGGCCTTGCTCGCGCAGCCCGCGAACGATGCGCGGACGCCCATAGCTGCCTTTGCTCGCCGCGTGCAGCGCCGCCACCTGTGCATCCAGCCGCGCATTGGCCTGCGCACGGACACTCAGCGGACGACGCCGCCATTGCAGATAGCCGGTACGCGACACCTCCAGCAGTCGGCACATGCGGCTCGCCGAATAGTCGTCGCGATGCTGCTCGATCCAGGCGTATCTCACCGCGACTCCTTCGCGAAATACGCCGGTTTTTTACGATCTCCAGGTCAAGCTTGGCGCTCGCCAGCTCACGCCGCAGTCGCGCATTCTCGGCTTCCAGCTCCGAGACCGGACGCTTGATCGGCGCTGCCGCGCGCTCGACTGGATCTGACGATCCTTCGCGAGTCCGCCGAACCCAATTCGTCATGGTCGACTGCGGAATTCCCAGCCGTTTCGCCGCCGCATTGCCCCCTGTCGACAACGCCAACCTGACCGCCTCAGTCTTGAACTCGTCCGTGTACCGCCGATTCGGAACCGACTCCTTCTTTCCCATCTCGCCCTCCGTTCATCAGAAAGTTACCAACATTCTGATGTACGTGAAACCGGGGCAGGGTCACTCCACGCTGGGCCGCACCTTGGGCCGCGCCAGCCGCAGCCGCTGTCGCTCGGAGAGCAGCATGGTGGTGAGCTGACGGCGGCGGGTAACCAAGGCGGCCAAGTCCTGCTGCTCGGCCCTGGAGCGTGGACGCAAAAAGCGGGCGCAGTCGGGTCGGCGCACCAAGGTGGCCGCCAATTCCGCCAGGGCCTGAGCGTCGATGCGATCCGCATGCGCGCTCGCCGACGGCGGAGCGGGTAACCGCCGATGGGCCGGCTTGCCAATAGATCGGGCAAAGTCGCGCGCCTGCCGCGGGTTAATCACCGCCACCGGCACGTCGGCGGCCTGCAGCGCGCAGGCCAACGCCGCCTCGTAACCGCCGGTCGCTTCCATGACCACCAGCGCCACGCCCAGCGGCGCCAACGCGTGGACCAGCGCCGTATGACCATCAGCATCGTTGGCATAGCGTGTGGCCGGAAGCTGGTCCGCGAGCGCTGCGACGTCGAAGTGTTTGCTTGCCACGTCGACCCCTACCACCACGGATGACTTGGACATGATCTTCGGATCCCTTGCTTGTGCCCGTTCGGGCTTCGAGAAGACCAGCGCGGACTCCGTGCGCGATTTACTCAGTGACGGGCTTACAAACCCGAGCCGACTCCAGGCTGCACGGTCCGGTCCAGTCGCCACAACGGCGATTGGACTGTACCGCGCCGGTCGACACTAAGATACAAGCCGGACTGATTTACCCGAATCTCACCCGACGTTTTGTAGCAGTCTTCCGTGACACCTTCGTCGCGTAATCGACGCCGGGGCGAATCTAACCCAGTTGTTAAGTGCCGCTTCGTCTTGGAGCGCGGCCGCTTTGACGCAGATCAAGTTTATCTGTGTCCGTATATATAACGTTCGCGCTATATTACGACTTGTGAACCCGAATATCGACCTCCTCGGTGATTCGACGCGGCGTTGCATGCTTGCCCTGCTCGCTGTCGAAGGGGAAGTGTGCGTATGCGAATTCGTCGCAGCGCTGGAAGATCTCCAACCGAGCGTGTCCAGGCACCTCGCGTTGCTGCGTGAGGGAGGCTGGATCGCGTCCCGCCGCGAGGGCACGTGGATGCACTATCGATTGGCGCGACTGCCCAAGTGGTCCCGCACGCTGGTCGACGCGCTGGTTGGCGGTGGAGTGCCGCCAGAGATCCTCCGCGATGTGCGAAAGCGCCTCGCGGCGTTCCCGGGTCGGCCGCCGCGTGCCATCGGGCGAGTCGCATGAATGCAGTCCTCACGCTTCCCAATCAACGACCTCGGCTTTTCCTGCTTGTCGCGGCCGCGCTCTGGTTCATCGCCTTTCAGGCTTTGACGCCGCTGTCGGAGTTGCTGACGGCGACGCTGCCCGTGGATCGCGACAGCCACCTCGGCGGCGCGCTCCAGTTCTTCTTCTACGACACTCCGAAGGTTCTGCTGCTGCTCGCCGGCGTCGTGTTCGTCATGGGCATGGTCAATTCGTACTTCACGCCGGAGCGAACGCGCGCGCTGCTCGCGGGCCGCGCCGAGGGCGTAGGCAACGTGCTGGCAGCCTCGCTCGGCGTCGTCACCCCGTTCTGCTCTTGTTCCGCGGTGCCGCTGTTCATCGGCTTCGTGCAGGCGGGAGTGCCGCTTGGCATCACGTTCTCGTTCCTGATCTCGGCACCGATGGTCAACGAAGTCGCGCTCGCGCTCCTGCTCGGACTTTTCGGCTGGAAGATCGCCGGGCTCTATCTGGGCCTCGGCCTTGCAGTGGCCATCGTCTCGGGCTGGGTGATCGGACGGCTGCACATGGAAGCGCACCTCGAGGACTGGGTCAGGAACATGCCGCGCCTGAAAATAGCGGTTGGCGCCGACGCGGTCACTCTGGCCGAGCGCGTACAGGCCGGGTTTGCGTCGGTGCGCGAAATCGTGGGAAGGGTCTGGCCCTACGTCGTCGCGGGGATTGCCATCGGCGCCGTCATCCACGGTTATGTGCCGGAGGACTTCATGGCCGGCCTGATGGGCAAGGACGTCTGGTGGTCGGTGCCGCTCGCGGTGCTGATCGGCGTGCCGATGTATTCGAACGCGGCCGGAATCATCCCCATCGTCGAGGCATTGCTAGCCAAGGGCGCCGCACTCGGCACGGTGCTGGCGTTCATGATGAGCGTCATCGCGCTGTCGCTGCCCGAGATGGTCATCCTGCGCAAAGTACTCAAGATGCGGCTCATCGCCACCTTTGCCGCCGTCGTGGCAAGCGGCATCCTGCTGGTGGGCTACGTGTTCAACGCTGTGTTGTAGGTCAATGGGACAGCATCATTAAAGCGATCAAGGTATTGGGAACAGGGTGCGCAAACTGCCGTGCGACGACCCAGCGTGTCGAGGCGGTGGCAAAGGATCTGGGGGTGCCGATCACCTTGGAAAAGGTCGAAGCAATCCCGGACATCGCGAGCTACGGGATTCTGGCCACGCCCGGCGTCGTCGTCGACGGTAAGGTCGTGCACTCGGGCGGCGTGCCAACTCGCGAGAGGATCGCCGGCTGGCTCACCGTGGACGGAGAACGCGCAGCAGACGCCCCACCGATTGCCGCCGGCTGAAGATGCGGCGGTAGCTGATACTCGCGTGGACGCGGGCGCGTACGACGCGTGGTACGACACGCCGCGAGGCGCCTGGATCGGCGATATCGAATTCGGGTTGCTGCGCCGACAACTGCAGCCCGAAGCCGGCGAGCGGCTGCTCGACGTTGGATGCGGTACCGGATACTTCACCCGCCGGTTTGCCGATCAATGCCGGTTGCGCATCGTCGGGATCGACCCAGATTTCAGTTGGCTTGAGTTCGCTCGAGACCGCAGCCGCCACACCGAACACTATTGCCTCGGGCATGCGGAGGCCCTGCCCTTTGCCGACCGCAGTTTCGGTTACACCATCTCGCTTACTGCACACTGCTTCGTCCCCGACCGACCAGCGGTCGGCGTTGCGCGGATACGGCGGGTGACTCGCAAGCGCGTCGCGGTTGGACTGCTGAATCGGCGCAGTCTCCTGTACCCGCAGAAAGGGCGCGACGGCGGCAAGGGCGCGTATCGGGGCGCACAATTGGCACACCGCAGAGGGAAATTCGCGCCCTGCTCGACCGCCTGCCGGTGGCCAACCTGGTACTTCGAACCGTGGTTGTTCTTCCCAATGGCGGCGTGCTCGCACGCTGATCGAGCGTATTCTGCCGACGCCGCTGCTTGTCGGAGTTTTATCGTTGCCGCTGGCAATGTCCTTGAATGAGATCTGAACTCCTTCATCGTCAGGGGGATCGACGAGCCCCAACCAAGATTCAGGCTCTGGCGGGGTGCTCGAAGTCGGCGTCGGCTCCGGCCTGAACCTGCCTTTCTATGGCGTTCGTGTAAGGGGGAAACTGGCCCTCGACCCGACGCGGGAACTGGTCGCCATGGCGCAGCGATCGGCGAGCGCCACGACCATCCCGGTAAGTTTTGTCGAGGCATCGGTGGAAGCGATTCCGGTCGAGGACAGTAGCGTCGATACTGTGGTCACGACATGGACCTTGTGCTCCGTCCCCGATGGCATCAAGGCGCTGCACGAAATGCGCCGCGTCATCAGAAAAAGGGGCCGGCTGCTCTTTGTCGAACACGGGCTCGCGCCAGATCCACGCGTGCGCTGGTGGCAGAATCACCTCACTCCTTTGTGGAGAACCCACACGACGCACGTCTTTGCTTCTCTAAGTCATCCAATCCGGACGATGAGCAACACCGCATGGCAGAACGGACGTCGCGCGGCCGGTAAGGAAAATCCGTATTGGGCCGACTTGCACGCACACGATCTGCGGCACACCGTCGGGATGCGGCCGCGAGCGGCCAATTTGCGCGAGAACCGGCGCAGAGATCCTCTGGCATAAGCACAGGCACATAACCAGGCACTGCTCTGTAGCGCAGATCGACGAGTTGGTTGCCGCGCTGGACCTCATCGCCGACGAGTGACCCTGCCCCGGTTTCACGTACATCAGAATGTTGGTAACTTTCTGATGAACGGAGGGCGAGATGGGAAAGAAGGAGTCGGTTCCGAATCGGCGGTACACGGACGAGTTCAAGACTGAGGCGGTCAGGTTGGCGTTGTCGACAGGGGGCAATGCGGCGGCGAAACGGCTGGGAATTCCGCAGTCGACCATGACGAATTGGGTTCGGCGGACTCGCGAAGGATCGTCAGATCCAGTCGAGCGCGCGGCAGCGCCGGTCAAGCGTCCGGTCTCGGAGCTGGAAGCCGAGAATGCGCGACTGCGGCGTGAGCTGGCGAGCGCCAAGCTTGACCTGGAGATCGTAAAAAACCGCCCTCGCGGCTTTCCGCGCCCCTATGCGTAGAAACACCCGGCACCTACACTGGGCGGGCGTTCGGAGAGTGGTCGCATGCTTTTTGGAGGCATCGTCCCCGTCAAAAAACCTGGCCCAGGGGAAGCTACGGACCCAACTGTGGTGGCACGATGAGTGACCCCGTTTAGGAAAGTGATCGATTCCGAGTCCCCGTCCGACGCGCTCAACCGGAAGGAGGATGAGATGTCGAAGAATGTGAGCACGCAGTCGGGATTGCCAGTGGTGCATGCGCGAGCGGCCGGAATAGACATCGGTTCGCGATTTCACGTCGTGGCGGTTGCACCGAATCTGACCGATGAACCGGTACAGACCTTCCAAGCCTTCACTGCTGATCTTGTGCGAATGGCGGACTGGCTGATCGCTCTTGGCATAACGACGGTGGCAATGGAATCGACCGGGGTCTATTGGGTACCGGCATTCGAAGTGCTGGAGAGCCGTGGCCTCGACGTGATCTTGGCCAATGCGCGCGAGGCGAGAGCGGTGCCGGGTCGCAAGAGCGATGTGAATGATGCGCAATGGCTGCAGCGGCTACATGCGTGCGGACTGTTGCGGGCCAGTTTCCGTCCAGGACGCGACATTGCCGCGCTCCGGGTCTATCTGCGGCTTCGAGAGCGACTTGTCGACTACGCAGCCGCCCACATCCAACACATGCAGAAGGCGCTGACCTTCATGAACCTGCAGTTGCACCATGTCGTCAGTGATGTGACCGGCGTCACGGGCATGAAGATCATTCGCGCGATTGTCAGCGGCGAAAGAGATCTGGAAGTGTTGGCCGCCATGCGCGACGTGCGCTGCAAGGCGAGTACGGAGACCATTCGTGGCGCACTTACCGGCAATTATCAGCCGGAGCATGTTTTTGCGCTCAGACAAGCATTGGCGTTGTATGACTTCTACCAGTCACGGATCGATGAGTGCGATGCGCAGATCGAGCAAGTCTTGGCCGCGCTGACGGCCGGCAAACCCAACCCCGCCACGCCGCTGCCCCAGCCACGCCATCGAACGAAGCAGCCCAGCGACCTCAACTTCGACCTTCGTCCGGTGCTGTACCAACTGACCGGACTCGATTTGACGCAGATCCACGGCATCGGTCCACACTTGGCGCTGCGCCTAATCGGAGAATGTGGCACTGATTTGAGCAAGTGGCCTTCGGCCAAGCATTTCGCCTCATGGCTGACACTTGCGCCGGGCTGCAAGATCAGCGGCGGCAAGGTGCTGTCGGCACGGACACGGAAAACGACCAACCGATTAGCCGCGCATCTGCGCTTGGCAGCGGTCACGGTCGGACGGACCAGCACCGCACTCGGCGCATTCTATCGCAGGCTCGCTGCCCGCATCGGAAAGGCCAAGGCGGTAACCGCGACGGCGCGAAAGATCGCTATTCTGTTCTACAACGCCATGCGCTTCGGCAGGGATTACCGAGATCTGGGTGCCGATCAATACGAGCGCAGATATCGCGAGCGTGTCATCAAGCATCTCCATCGACGGGCGGCGGAATTCGGTTATACCTTGCAGCAGGTCGCGGGTGTTTCTTAGGAAAGCGGCGGCGTATTTCGCGAAGGAGTCGCGGTGAGATACGCCTGGATCGAGCAGCATCGCGACGACTATTCGGCGAGCCGCATGTGCCGACTGCTGGAGGTGTCGCGTACCGGCTATCTGCAATGGCGGCGTCGTCCGCTGAGTGTCCGTGCGCAGGCCAATGCGCGGCTGGATGCACAGGTGGCGGCGCTGCACGCGGCGAGCAAAGGCAGCTATGGGCGTCCGCGCATCGTTCGCGGGCTGCGCGAGCAAGGCCTGCATGTCGGTCCGGAGCGGGTTCGCCGCAGCCTGCAACGGCAAGCACTGCGACCGGCCTACAAGCGCCCTTATCGGGTGACGACGGAATCCAACCACCGCCAGCCAGTGGCGCCCAACGTCCTCGGTCGCCGCTTCGATGGCTGGAACATCAATCGTGCCTGGGTCTCCGACATCACGTATATCAGCACGCTCGAGGGCTGGTTGTATCTCGCGATCGTGATGGATCTGGCCAGTCGCCGCGTTGTGGGCTGGTCGATGAGTGCACGACTGCACGCTGAACTGGTCTGCCACGCGTTGCAGGCGGCCTATTGGCGACGTAAGCCGGGGCCGGGACTGATCATGCACTCCGACCGTGGCAGCCAATACGCGAGCGTTCGCCACCGCAAGCTGATTGCCGATTTCCGAATGCTGCAGTCGATGAGCCGCAACGCCAACTGTTGGGACACTCAATATACGATGACGTTGAACGACCGGCCCAGCCTGACTCGTGCTGGGATTGGCCAACGTGCCTTGGCGTTGACTTGTCGACTGCGGCCCGGCGTTCCCCGAGCGTTGCCGGGCCGCGCGTCTGTGACCTGATAGGAGCTTTGTTCTGCACCGTGAGTGTCCTGTCCTGCGAACGGGTTGGCAATGCATCCCTACGCATGCAGGAGGACCGAATGAGTGACCTGGCTGAAGAGCGCGAAGTAATTCTCGGTGTTGACACGCACCTCGACGTGCATGTGGCGGTGCTGATCGACGTGGTGGGCCGCGTCGTTGCGACGACATCTGTTCCGACGACGGCTTTAGGCTACGAACAACTGATCGAATGGGTACGCGGATTTGGTCGTTTCACCCGCGCCGGAATTGAAGGCACTGGAACGTACGGCGCGGCGCTTGCGCGACGAGTGCAAGAGCATGGCGTCCAGGTGCTCGAGATCAACCGGCCAGATCGTTCACGGCGGCGCTTGCGCGGCAAGAATGATCCCACTGACGCCGAAAACGCGGCGCGAGCAGTACTGGCCGGAGAAGCCAATGCCATCCCGAAAGCACAGTCGGGCGTGGTGGAAGCAATGCGGGCGGTGAGTATGGCCAGGCGCAGCGCGGTGAAGGCAAAGACCCAAGCCATCAATCAATTGCGAGCGCTGCTGGTGACAGCGCCCGAATCGATATGAACCGCCCCGGCTTTTCCGGAGACCTCCGGGTTTGAGTCAAGCTGCGATCGGCAGCTGACCCGTTGACTCATAATGCCCAGCGGCTTCATCGGCGTCGCCGCACGGGTCCTGCCTTGACTTGCCGGGCAATCGCCTGCGCGAGTGACCGCGATGGCGGTGCCACTCGAGGTGTGGATCCCCTTGCATCGAGATACTCGCGCAGCGCGATAGCCAGAAGACCGTTCAATGAGATGCCCGACTCGGTCGCGTACCGACGCCCGCGCTCGGCCAGCGCTTCGGGTAGCCGCAAGGTCATCGCCATAGGGGAACCGCTTCGTATGTGGTATCGCGATGATACCACTGCTCGATGCGCGTCCGTCCATCTACGCCGCCTTCTTCGCCGTGCCGGAATCGATGTACGCCATCTCGAGCTCGGCCGGTGGCACGTTGCCGATGGGCTCAAGCAGCCGACGATGGTTGAACCAGTCAACCCATTCGAGCGTCGCGTATTCGACCGCTTCCAGATGTCGCCACGGACCGCGGCGGTGGATCACTTCGGTCTTGTAGAGCCCGATGATCGTCTCCGCCAAGGCGTTGTCGTACGAATCGCCCACGCTGCCCACCGACGGTTCAGCGCCGACTTCGGCAAGCCGCTCGGAATAGCGGATCGAGAGATATTGGCTGCCGTGGTCGCTATGATGCACGACCCCCCTGACCGCCGCGCGCGACCACAGCGCTTGCTCCAGCGCGTCCAACACCAACTCCGCGCGCATCGAACGCGCCACGCGCCAGCCGATGATGCGCCGCGCGAACACGTCGATCACGAACGCCACATAGACGAAGCCACTCCAGGTCGCAACATACGTGAAATCGGCTACCCACAGCTGATTCGGCCGGCTGGCCTGGAACTGTCGCTTGACGCGGTCGAGCGGCCGAGCCGCGCTGTCGTCGGGGATCGTGGTCCGACACTTGCGCCCGCGCACGACGCCTTGCAGACCCAGCCAGTGCATCAGACGCTCCACCGTGCAGCGAGCAACCACGATCTCCTCGCGCGCGAGCTGCCGCCACACCTTGCGCGCACCATAGACGCCGAAATTATCGTCGTAGACGCGGCGGATCTCCCGCGTGAGTGCACGATCACGCTGCAGCCGCGGCGGCAACTGCTCCGGATCGGCCTCGCGCGCCTTGTGCTCGTAATACTGCGATGGGGCGATCGGCAACTGCGCGCAGATCGACTCGACCCCGTACTCGGCACGGTGGGCATCGATGAACGACACCATCACTTCGGTCGGCGGTCGAGCTCCGCCTGGGCGAAAAAAGCCGACGCCTTGCGCAGAATCTCGTTGGCCCGCTTCAGCTCACGATTCTCGCGCTCCAACTCCTTGAGCCGGTCACGCTCGGTCGTGCTCAGCCCCGCGCGCCGACCGCGATCACGCTCGGCTTGCCGCACCCACTTGCGCAGCGTCTCCGCTGTGCAGCCGATCTTTGCCGCGATCGAACCGATCGCTGCCCACTGCGATTCATGCTCGCCTTCGTGCTCAAAGACCAGCCGGACCGCACGCTCTTGGACTTCCGGGGAATACCTCTTTGATGTATTCATGACTCCATCCTCTCAAAGTTTGGAGCCTCCTGGAATCCCGGGGCGGTTCAATACGCGCCACGCTCTGGAGGGTGACACCAGAACAATGCGTGGCCCGTTGCGCTCGGCTGCAATCGCTGGGCGATACACCGCTGCTCAAGGCGCTAACCAGTACGCTGCGCCTGCTTGCACGACGCTGGATGAGCCTGGCGAAAGAACTCCATCAGCTTGACACCGCGCTAGCGGAGCTCACCAAACGGGCAGGCCGCCGGCTTCTCGCACGATTTGGCGTTGGGCCGCAAACCGCGGCCACGTTGTTGGTAACGGCCGGCGACAATCCTGATCGGCTACGCAGCGAGGCTGCATTGGCGGCGCTCTGCGGTGCAAGCCCGTTGGAAGCATCCTCGGGAAAGACCACCCGACATCGGCTCAACCGGGGCGGCGATCGGGCCGCCAATAATGCCCTGTGGACGATCTCGATGGTTCGTATGCGTAGCGATCCTCGGACGCGTGCGTACGTTGGGCGCCGGACGGCCGAGGGATTGTCCACAAAGGAGATTCAACGTTGCCTCAAGCGTTACATTGTTCGCGAGCTGTATCCGCTGATCCTGGCAGACTTGGCAGAATCGGCACGCCCGACTTGACATAGGAGCGTCAATGCGCCGATGGAGAGCTTCTTCAAGACGTTGAAAGTCGAACGCATCTATCAACTTCGATACCAAACCCGGGCCCAGGCGCGCCTCGACATCGTTGACTGGATCGAAGGCTTCTACAATCATCGACGCTTCCACTCGTCGATCGGGTACGAGATCCCGGCACGCATGGAATCGCGGCTCATGGCTGCATAGCCTGGTGTACGTCAAATCGAGGCAAGGTCAGAGCACGGCAGAGCCAACAAGACGCTTCAGATGTTGCAGTTGGAAGCGAAGAAACTGGTGGTGGCGTGAGCCGAGTCCCCAAAAAGTCCCTAACGCCAAGAAAAAAGGGCTAGACCGCATCGATCTAACCCTTTGGTTTATTTGGCGCGCCCGGCAGGATTTGAACCCACGACCCCCTGGTTCGTAGGTTTTTATCGTCAACAACTTGCGCCTACGGCGGCCCTCGCACCTCTTCCGTACTGAGCGCCACTGAGTAACCGTCTCCTTTGTCAAGAGGTGATGTGTTGACGTTGAACTTCTGCTGGTCGCGGACCATGGCGTTGAGGATGGTGATGAGCTTACGCATTGCAGCGATGAGGGCGACCTTTTTGAGCTTTCCGGCGGCGACCAAGCGCTCGTAGAAATGGCGAATCACTGGGTTATGGCGAGTGGCGGTCAGCGTCGCCATGTACAGCGCTCGGCGCAGCTCGAAACGCCCACCGCTTACTCGTCGGCGACCGTGCGTCGAACCAGAGTCTTGCGCGAATGGAGCGACGCCGACCAGCGCGCTGATCTGGCGGCGATTGAGCTTGCCGAGTTCGGGCAGATCGGCGAGCAGCGTCGCGCTGGCCACCGGGCCGATGCCGCCGGTCGAGCGCAGCAACGCATCGAGTTCGGCGTAGTGACTCTGCACGTGGCCAACCATCTGCGCTTCAACCTCATCGAGCTGTGCCTTGATCGCCGTAATGAGGGCCTCCACGCTGGGCCGCACCTTGGGCCGCGCCAGCCGCAGCCGCTGTCGCTCGGAGAGCAGCATGGTGGTGAGCTGACGGCGGCGGGTAACCAAGGCGGCCAAGTCCTGCTGCTCGGCCCTGGAGCGTGGACGCAAAAAGCGGGCGCAGTCGGGTCGGCGCACCAAGGTGGCCGCCAATTCCGCCAGGGCCTGAGCGTCGATGCGATCGGTCTTGCGCAAGCCGGCCCAGAGATCGGGCAAAGTCGCGCGCCTGCCGCGGGTTAATCACCGCCACCGGCACGTCGGCGGCCTGCAGCGCGCAGGCCAACGCCGCCTCGTAACCGCCGGTCGCTTCCATGACCACCAGCGCCACGCCCAGCGGCGCCAACGCGTGGACCAGCGCCGTATGACCATCAGCATCGTTGGCATAGCGTGTGGCCGGAAGCTGGTCCGCGAGCGCTGCGACGTCGAAGTGTTTGCTTGCCACGTCGACCCCTACCACCACGGATGACTTGGACATGATCTTCGGATCCCTTGCTTGTGCCCGTTCGGGCTTCGAGAAGACCAGCGCGGACTCCGTGCGCGATTTACTCAGTGACGGGCTTACAAACCCGAGCCGACTCCAGGCTGCACGGTCCGGTCCAGTCGCCACAACGGCGATTGGACTGTACCGCGCCGGTCGACACTAAGATACAAGCCGGACCGATTCACGCGATGCTCACGCAATATTTTTCCACTTCCCACCGTAATTTGCCGGGGTGTATCGGCTGCTAGCGGAACGATTAGCCTGCAACACTGACCGTCTCAGATTGACGTTCCTGCTTTTCGCGCGTAAGAGAAGCGGACATTCAGTCGACCGATGGATATGGATCTCTCGTTCCTCTGTTCACGGTTCATTGATGTCCGGCCGGGCACTGCTAACCAGACCTACATCGCCCATGTCGTCGAGTACGGGCGCTTAGGGCACGGTCCTCTTCTTGCTTTCGTCGATGGCTTCCCCGATCTCCGTCCCCTGCCGCCGGAACGGCACGCGCCGACGGAGGTTTTCGCTATCCGACTTGGCACTCTGGGTGGCGACCTCGGCTGCCTCCGTATAGGCCATAGGGATCTTGCTCTCGTCAATCTCGAGCAGCTTCGTCTCGTCATTCACGCGCACGCGGTACTTGCTCAGGTTGTAGAGGAGGTACATCGCGAAGAGATTGTCGACGTCCTCGTAATGATCCTGTTCCTTCCGGAAGTCGCTGGACAGGACTGAAGGAAACCGGTTCGGCAGGTCCTTGAACGCCACCTTCTCCTCTTCGTGCGGGTCCACGTAGGTCGAGCCGTCGTACTTCTTGTACCACACCACGTCCAACCTGTATCCGCGCGCGTTCCACGCCTTGAGGAGCTTTATCGCCATCTCGGTGGGAATGTTGGCGTTGGCAGCTGCGACCAACCTCCGCCCGGAAAGAAGCCTCGCGCTCGTGACCTCGAGGTCCTGGTAACCGGCACCGTACTTGAAGCCGGCGCCGATGGTCTTCGCGCAGTTGAGGCGCAGGTAGTCGTACCGTACCTCGCCGCTGTGGTACTCGGTGTTCCTGACCCGGTTGTGATAGTCGTCGTTGATACGCTGGAAGAATGCCGCAAGAGCTTCCTTCTCCCCGGCAGGGACGCCGTAGACGCGCACGCCGATGACCGATCGCTTGTAGATCTCGCCGAAGTCGAGGCCGAACGAGGCCGTGTCACCGAGCGACGAGTCGGTCTTGAACAGGTACTCCTTCTTCGGGACACTAACCATGAGATCGTCGTTGTAGAAGCCCTTGGCGTGCTTGGGCGCTCGGTCGGCGTAGAAGTTGGCGCTGTAGACCAGCTCATCGCCAGGCACCAGGTCGCGAATAGCCAGGGCTATGTGTCCCGCTGAGCCGCCCTTTGAAGTGCCGTAGCTGATCAGCAACTCCATGTCGTACGGATCCTGTCGCAGGACGCTCGCGATCTCGTCGATGTTGGCAGGTTCCGGCCCGCCCTTGGTCCCGAAGTCGGCGGCTCCTAAATCGGCGGCGTACATCAGCGCCATCACTGCACACCAAACCGCGGCCCTCATGCCAATTGCTCCCTTGAAAACTAGAACTCGCTGCATTCGGCTGACCTACGCCTGGAATTTCAAGCCTATCCATCTCAAGGATAGTTGCAAGCGTCCGCCTGATGTTCGGGCCCGGCTGGGTCCAACGCGCCGATTGCTCTTGCATAGCGTTCGATCCCGGGCACCGCGGTGAGGCCGTGCGCGAGAATGCTCAGAAGCACCGTTGCCATGACCGCAAGCCGAACGGTCGATTCTCCCGGTAGATTCGATTCGCTCTCGAGATAGACCAGTCCGAGCACGATTGACGCGAGCCCCCGCGGGCCGAACCAGCCCATGAAGAGCAGGGTCGCCCGACTGAGCCCGGTTCCGCTCAGCGCGATCGCCACGGGCACCATGCGGATCAACGTCAAGCTCAGGACGGCGTAAAGCACGATTGCGAAGCTGAATTGCGTCCAGACCCGCGCGACGAGCAGCCCGAAGAGGAAGAACACGAAAAGGTTGAGAAGCTGTCCCCAGTCCTCGGCAAACTCGACACTGTGTTTGCCGACCTCTCGGATTGAGGGGCGCCTTGGGAACTCTGGTCATACGAACTCCTCACTGACCATGCTCCCTACCGGTCTCCCGCTGGTGAGCAGCGTTCCTCGGACGCAATCCGGCCGGTTTCAAGGGACCTCTCGCCCAAGCCGGGCGGACGGAGACCACGGCGAAACAGGCGATCGTGATCGCTATCGAAGTAGTACAGTTTGGCAACTTCGATGCGTTTCGCGAGAAAACTGCAGGCGAGGACGGCCAATAACGTTCCGGCAATTGGCCCTATCCAATATACCCACCAGTCCTGCCATTGCCCGGAGATGACTGCGGGACCGAGGCTGCGTGCGGGGTTCGTGCTGGTACCGGAGATCGGCGACTCTGCCCACACCATGATCGCGTAGAGCGGGGGGAAGATCGCGGGGGTGTAGGGCCGGATTGCGCGGAAACCGAGAAAGACACAGAGCAGGGTTACCATCGCAAACGTGGTGATCGCTTCGCCCAGAAGGACCGTCGTGTGGCTGGTGCCGGGTCCCGGCAAGGTCGCGCCGAATGCGACGCTTTCCCCCATGTTTCCCCACCAAAGCAGCGGCAGGGACCCCAGGACCGCGCCGACCAATTGCGCCGCGATATATCCGAGGGTCGTTTTCAAATCGAGTTTCCCCATCAAGCGAAAGGCGAGCGTGACGGCCGGGTTGATGTGCGCCCCGCTGCGCATCCCTACGGGGGACAGCGCGATCAGCGCACCCGTTGTTCCGAAGAAAAATCCGGTGATCAGGCGCCTCAGGTCCTCGCTTGGAATCAGGCGCGCCATCGGCGTGCCGGATCCAAACATGAAGATGACCAATGACAGTCCGACCAGCACCAGCAGCGCCGTACCGATCAGCTCGGACAGGAAAACCGGCCAGGGGAATTGGCCACCGTCCTGATCATTCATCACGTGTGAAACCAGCCATGGCGCCCACCAATCCCGCGCTCACACTTCGGAAAACTGGATCACGACCTTGATGTCGTCGGGTTGTCTCTCCAGTGCCTGTTTGAAGTTCTCCGGCTTTTCACAACGGGTGATCAGGCGGCTCAGCCACTTGCGGTCCGCGCGCGCCAGAGCTTCGGCCGCTTTGTACCAGTGGCGCTTGTTCGCGTTGACGCTGCCGACGACAACATTGTTTTTCAGAACCACTGCGGCCGCCACATCGGCTACTGCCCGGCTGGCGACGCCGCCCGCTCCGACTCCCGTGAGGCAGATGATCCCGCCCGCCCCGATCTTCTGGATCGATTCCGCAATCACCGATCCAACGCCCGTGCACTCGATGATGACGTCCGGCTCGAAACCGATATCGAGAACGCTCCCGGAGTGATACGTCGCGCCAAGCGCGCGAACGAGTTCCGGCTTGAGCCCGGATTCGACCCGGTCGAGGACGTGGACATCGAGCCCATGCTGCGTGCCGACGAGGGCCGCGAGCAGACCGATCGGACCGGCGCCCGTTACAAGCAAGGTCCGCGGCGTCCAGAAGGCGCGCTGCCCGACCGCCACAACCTGCTCCCACGCCTTCGTGACAACCGTCGTGGGCTCGAGCAACACACCGAGAAGCCCGAGCCTAGGGTCGATCTTCATTGCGTACTCGGGTTCGATCCTCCAGCGCTCGGACATATAACCGTCGATTTCCTTGATGCCGCGCTCGGTGTACTGACCGTTACGGCACATGTCCCACTCGCCCACCGCGCAGTTCGGGCAGGGCACGGCATCGGGCCGGCGCACGATGCCCACCACCAGATCGCCCTTCTTGAGCCCGCCTGCCGCGCCCGGGTCGAGCACGCGACCGAGGGATTCGTGGCCCAGGACCAGGCGCCCTTTGTCGGGGGGGGACCAGCCATACTTCCCCTCTACGATCTCGACGTCGGTCCCGCAGACGCCGACGGCGATCGCTTCCACCAGCACCGAACCGTTGCTGACATCGGGTTCCGGAACGTCGTCGTATCGTGCGCTGCCCGGCTTCTTGGGTTCTACGGTAATCGCTTTCATTGGCTAAGCTCCAGACCGAAGACATGATAGGACCAGGGTTGCATATCGAGATATAGTCCGCGCCCGGACAATTCGTTTCCTTCGCGGACATAGATGTCTGTGCCGAGCAAATCTCCGAGCTGTACCGAACGGTTTTTGATTTCTGGAAAAGGCAGCTCCACATAACACTGACTCGGATGGGATGCGTAATTCACGACAATCAGCATCCGTTCATTGTCGGGCCCCGTCCACGCATGGGCGACGAAGGCATCCCAGGTGCCATTACCATCCCAGGCCGGCCGACAGGCAAGCGGCTGCCATTCCCCGCTTCTTACGGCGGGCTTAGCGAGGATCGCGAGCAGATTTTCGTAGAAGTCCTCGATCTCCGGATCCTGAGATTCTTCAGGCGCCCGAACCAGATGCGGCGAAATTCGTTTCTTCCGGCCCTCGAACTGGCCCTGATGAAAAAAGCGCAGGCCGGGTATGAAGTACGTGATCACCGCTGAGGCCTTGTGGACGTGGGCATCGAATGTTGCTGCAGCGCGGGGTTCGTCGTGGTTCTCCAGAAAACGCGCGAGCTTGATCTGATATTCAAGCGCCGCGTGGAGATGCTCGCGCACCGCCCGGGCGTGGCCCTCGCGCAAGCGATCGTAGAGCCGCTTATCGTAGGTGTAGTCGAATCCCTGTTGCTGCATTGTCCATTCCCGGTCCCAGTAGACCTCGGCCATGAACCGGAAGTCCGGATGTTTTCGCCGCACGGACTCGATTGCCTTGGGCCAGAAGAGCTCGGCCCGTATGCCCCAAGTGCTTTCGAATACGTCGGGCAAGACGAGCATGGCCATATCGCATCTGACGCCGTCGCATTGCCCGGCGATGCTCTCCAGCTCGCCTATCATTGCCTGCTGCAAGTCCGGGTTGCCGTAGTCGAGCTGCAGCGTGTCGGGCCAGCCCTCGAAGTACGGGTCGCGGCCGTAGGCGAACACCAGTGGGCCGCTACTTGTCTGCACGCGGCAGTAGTTCCGCGGTGAACGGGCCAAGTCGGATTCGCGGCCATGGACAAAATAATCCGGGTGCGCGTCGATCCACGGGTGATCCGGCGCCATGTGGTTCGGAACGAAGTCGAGCATCAGTTTCAGCCCGCGCTTTTGCAGCCGCTGTCGCAAACGTGCGAGGGCCGCAGCGCCGCCCAGATCGCGATGCACGATGTAGCCCTGGATGGCGAACCCCGAGCCGGCGATGTCTTCGTCCTGCAAGTTTGGCAACGTTGCAGCGAACTCGCGACGCCATTCGGGATTCGCGCGCGAGATCGCCTGCGCCGCTAGGCCGGTCTGCCACACGCTCAGGAACCAGACCCAATCAAAGCCCCTCTCCGCCAGTCGGTCCAGCTCGGCGTCCGGGATATCGTCCAGCCGCGCCGGCCGTCCCAGTGTCGCCGCCAGCGAAGTCAACCAGACGCGCGTGTTGACCTGATAAAGGGTCGGATGAAGAACTTCCATCATTACTACTTCGTCGGTTTAGCCTTGTCGCCCACGGATTTTGCTTTGCCCTGATCGAGCAGCGTCTGCGCATCAAAAGTCGCAAAGGTATGCATGAGCCGCGCAATCGCCCCGGTCCATCCCGTCTGGTGGCTCGCGCCAACCCCGGCACCGGTGTCGCCGTGGAAGTACTCGTAGAACAGGGGGTACTCTTTCCAATGGGGATCGTCCTGAAATTTACTCGACGTGCCGTGCACCGGCCGCCTTCCTTGCTCGTCCTTGAGGAAGATGCTGGACAGCCGCCGCCCGATTTCCTGCGCCACTTCGTAGAGGTTCATCTGTTTGCCTGACCCCGTCGGGCATTCGATGGTGAACGCATCCCCGTAATACAGGTAATACTGAAGCAGCGCGCGCAGAATCAGCATATTGACCGGCATCCACACCGGGCCGCGCCAGTTCGAATTGCCGCCGAACATGCCGCTGTCCCCTTCGCCCGGGACGTACGATACCCGCAGCTCCTGGTCGCCGACCCGATAGGTGTAAGGGTGATCTTGGTGTAGGCGCGAGAGGGCCCGGATGCCATAGGGACCCAGGAACTCCTTCTCGTCGAGCATGATCGTCAACACCCGGCGCAGATTGGCTTCGTTTAGTATCGATCCCAGGCGCCGCTCCTTATGGCCGGGTTGCATCGGGTCGTGAATGAAGGCCGTCAGTTCGGGGAATTCCTGCAGACGCGTGCGCAGCGTCGAGCCGATCTCGGGGTATTTCTCGGTCAGCTTCCCTTCGAAAATGGTCACCGCGCAAAAGGGCAGCAGCCCGACCATGGAGCGGACCTTCAGGCGTTCGCTGCGCCCGTCAGGCAGGCGCAGCACATCGTAAAAGAAGCCGTCCTGCTCGTCCCACATTCCGCATTCCTCGCTCGGCCGGATCATGCCTGATGCGATCATGAGAAAGTGTCCGACAAATTTCATCGTGAGATCGACATAGGCCGGATTGGCCATCGCCAGCTCGGCACTGATCTCGACCATGTTCTGGCAGAAGAGCACCATCCAGGCGGTGCCATCGGCCTGCTCCAGATATCCGCCGGTCGGCAAAGGGGCGGACCGGTCGAAGACCCCGATATTGTCCAGCCCCAGGAATCCCCCTTCGAACGCATTGTTTCCGGCGCGGTCTTTCCGGTTCACCCACCAGTTGAAATTGAGCAGCAGCTTGTGAAACGAGCGCTCCAGCCAGGCGATATCGCCTTTCCCGGAATTCGCCTTCTCGATCAGGTAGGTGTAGATCGTCGACCACGCGTGGACCGGGGGATTCACGTCGCCGAAGTTCCACTCGTACGCGGGAATCTGACCATTGGGGTGCAAGTAACGGCCCTTTAGCACGAGTTCCAGTTGTTCCTTGCCGAAGTCCTGATCGACCAATGTCAGAGCCGTGCCGTGGAAGGCCAGATCCCAGGCGGCGTACCATGGATATTCCCATTTGTCGGGCATCGAAATGATGTCCGCATTCTTCATGTGCCCCCAGCGGTCGTTGCGCATGGAGCGCTGATTCGCTTTGCGCGGCTGGACGCCATGCTGCCTGAGCCAGCGGCCGACGTCATAGTTGAAGAACTGCTTGGACCAGAGCATGCCGGCCAGGGCTTGACGCATCACCAGCGCTTCGTCGGGGCTAGACGAGGCGGGAATGAGCGCCGCATAGAACGCATCGGCTTCCTCGACGCGCGTCTTGAACACGGACTCGAACGCCTTGCCGAAACAATCGCCCAGCGCCTTTTGAGATTTCTTTGCCGGCTGATCGCTGAGCCGCAGGCGAATCGTGCGGGACTCTCCGGCACCCAGCGTGAGCGGGTAATGGGCAGTGACTTTCGTCCCTTCTTTCCCGGGATTGATCGCGTCCTTCTGACTGTGAACAAGAAACTCGTTGATGCCGTCTTTCACGTACCGCGAGGCATTGGCCGTGCCGAACAGCCGCTCCGTATTAGTTTCGTTCTCCGTAAACAGGAGCGCCGCCGCGCCTTCCGCGCTAAAGTAGCGTTCGCCAAGCTCGCGATGCGACAGCGCGGCGATGCCGCCGGTCTTGTCCTGGGCCAGCTGACGCATGGCGGGGCGGGCCACGCCATCTCCCCATGACCAGTCGTTGCGAAACCAGAGGGTGGGCAGAAGCTGGAGCGTGGCCGCTTCCGGCCCGCGGTTATGAACGGTGATCCGGATGAGCATATCCTCGGGTGACGCTTTGGCGTATTCCACGAAGACATCGAAATAGCGGTCCTGCTCGAACACGCCGGTGTCAAGCAGTTCGTATTCCGGTTTGCCGCGGCCGCGTTCACGGTTGGTCACGACCAGATCCTCATACGGATAGGCCGCCTGGGGGTATTTGTAGAGGTACTTCATGTAGGAATGCGTGGGCGTCGAGTCCAGATAGAAGTAATACTCCTTGACGTCTTCGCCGTGATTTCCTTCGGGACCGGTGAGGCCGAAGAGACGTTCCTTCACGATTGGGTCGTTGCCGTTCCAGAGAGCCAGCGCAAAGCACAACCGCTGCTTTTCATCCGAGATGCCGGCCAGGCCGTCTTCCCCCCATTGATAAGCGCGCGAGCGCGCGTGGTCGTGCGGGAAGTAATTCCACGCGTCACCCCCTTCGCTGTAGTCCTCGCGCACGGTTCCCCACTGACGCTCACTCAGGTAAGGCCCCCACTTCTTCCAGGAAGCATTCTTCGTCTTTGCTTCTTCAAGACGGGTTTGTTCGGCATTCATCGATGGCCTCCTTCGACAGCCACGAGTCAATCGCGGAGCCGCTGATGTAGCTCCTGATCGTGTATTGCAGATTCCAGCGCATCGTGCCCTCCTTCGTCGGCATCCGATCACGTTGTAATTCGTTTGCGCAAGGCGGACAGGCGATCCACGACCGCGTCAAAGACCAGCACTGCGAAGACGGAATAAGAGGTGACGAGAAGGTAGTCGAGGATGCGTTGGTAGAACTTCATGTTCGGATCGTCACCCGTGAACCCCTGCGTCAGGGCGTCGGGGAAGACGATGAAGACCAGCGTCGACAGACCATAGCTCCACCGGTAATGGTTCGGCGTCAGCGGGCGAGGACCGTCGGCGAAGATGCGGGTCGCGAAAAAGAACGAGAACAGCACCATCATCAGGACGAACCAGAACCAGGACGGCCACAGTTTCATCAGCCACCACATGACGAGACCCGCCGTGGCACCGATGATCGTGGCCAGGAACAGGTCGCCGGCCAGCTTGCGCGCCGTCGCCCGGCTCGCGTGCTGCGCGATCATGGCCGGCTGGTAGTAGCCGATCAGGTAGCGAATGTTGTTGTCGCTGCTCAGCATGTAGACAAAGAGCGGCAGCAGCACCACGACCGGCCGCAACGCAAGAGTCCCCCGGTCCGTTGAAGTGCCTTCGACCCGGGGCGCATTCGGCAGGCCCGGGAACACACCTTCGGGCAGCACGGCGAAGGCGATCCAGATGACGGGAAACAGCGCCAGGGCGCTCTGCGAGAAGCCCTTCGCGAACTCGACCCCCACGTCCATATTGTTCTGCCCGAACGCGGGGATGAGGGTCACGCCGACGATCACGAAGATGACGCTCAGGCTCGCGATCCGGCCCTCAGTCTGGAGGTAAAAGGTGACGAAGAGGATGAGCGCGACCAAGGCGAGCCCGATGAGCTGATAGCTGTGCAAGGGAAGCATCAGCGCCACGCCGAGCCCGCTGAAAAAGATGAGTTTGGTCACCGTCCACACCGCGAACCGCAGCGACGGCGCCGGCGCGGGCAGCGCCATCAGGGCGATCACCAGCGCCACCAGCATGAACGAGAAAGGCCAATTGATGTAGCTGCAGTAGGCGGTCGCAAGAGTGACGCCGATGACGAAACGCAGGATGCGCCGCACCCTGGGGACGTCGAGTGCCCGTACCTTCGGCGCTGCCGTCGCGGCGGTTGCGTCAATAGGCATACGACATGAGGCCGCTCAGCCACATCAGGCCCCGACCCAACGCGTTGAGGATCGGATGGTCGCCGGTGTACACAAGCACGCTGACCTGGCTGCCGACGCGCGCGCCGAGTTGCGTGGCCTCCGCGGGATTCTCGAAATCGATCAGCACCGGAAAGCGCTGGGCATTGCGCAGCCAGTCGCGCGCGTTCTGAACCGTGGGCAGTGTGCCCGGCTTCGAGGTGGATTCGGCGCCGGTGACGCCGTAGGTGACGTTGCGGACGCGCCCGCGCAGGGTCTTGTCCGGCCACACATCCAATACCAGATCGACCGCGTCTCCGGGCTTGATGTGGCCCAGGTTGTTCTCGGTGAGGTTTGCCTCGACCCAGAGCTTTTGGACCGCGACAAAGGTCATCAACGGCTGGCCGGTCGCCGCGAAGTTGCCGACGTCGACGCGCAGGTCGGTCACCAACCCGTCGTTGGGCGCGATGAGGCGTGTGTACTGCAGGTCCAGTCTCGCCTTGTCCAATGCAGCGCGCGCGGCAAGCAGCTGCGGATTCTTCTCGTCGCGCGGACCGAGCGCTTCGATCGCCTTCTGCAGGTTGGCCTTGGCGCTCGCGACCTGGGCCTCACCCTCGAGGCGGGATGTCGTCGCCGCCTCCAGCGATCGTTGCGAAATCGCGCCGGGGACATCCGCGTCGATGCGCTTCAGGCGAACTTCGTTCTGCGAGTCCTTGATCAGCGCGGCCTTCGCGGCATCGAGCGCGGCCGCGGCCGCATCGATCGTCGAGCTCCCGACCTTGAGGTTTTGCTGGGTGAGCGCGAGCTGCGCCTCGGCGGAAGCAACCGCCAATTGGTAGCGTGCCGGTTCGATGCGGGCGAGCAGATCACCCCTCTTTACCGTCTGGTTGCTGCGCACGTCGACCGAGAGGACTTCTCCCGCCACCTGTGGCGCGATTGGCACCACGAAGGCGTTGACGCGGGCCTGCGTCGTGAACGGGGTGTAGCGGTCGGCGGCCATGTACCAGACGAGCAGGAACAGACAGAATGCACCGAAGATCAGGACCCACTTGCGCACCGGGTCCATCCGCCGCGGCGGATGCGGCGCTTCCGGCTTGGCGGAAACACCGCCAGCTGCGGGCGCGTTCTCCGGCGGCCCGGTCGGCTTGTTCTCGGCCGGCTTTCCCGGCTCCTGCCCTGCTTGCGGGGATTGCTGTTTTTCGCTCATTACCAACCTACGTTCGCATTTGCGGTGTTACCAGTCCGGCGACGGCCAGCCGCTGCCCTGACCTTTCAACGGCGGCTCGGTTGCGTTCGGTTGCAGGAGATCGCCCCAGTCCACGCGCCTGCGCATGGTTTCCACGGTTGCCGCGTCCACGAAGCCGTCGGTCGAGCGGATCTCCCAGCCACCGCCGAGCGCCCGATAGATCCCTATTGCGCTACTGACGGTCGTGCTGCGCGCCGTGACGAGTTGTTGCTGTGTCCGCAGCAAGGAGTTCTGAGCATCCAGCACGCGCTGAAAGTCGGAAAAGCCCTCGCGGTATCCAATGTCGGCGATGGCGAGCGAGCGCTGGGCTGTCATTTCGGTTTCGGCCAGGATTCGCTCCTGGTCGCGACTGCGCAGGAACGCGACCATGCCGTCCTCCACCTCCTTAACCGCGTTGAGCACCGTGCTCTGGTAGCTCTCCAATGTTTGCTGAAGTCGCGCGTCCTGGACCCGGACGTTGTTGCGGATGCGGCCGTAATTCAGAATGTTCCAGCTGAAGTACGGCCCGCCGAAGAACGTGAGGGAGTTGGCGTTGAAGAGCTGGCCGAAGCCGCTGTTGCCGGTGCGGGTGGTATTCGTTCCGTCGGCGGCGACCACGCCGAGAACGCCGTTCAACCCGAAGCTCGGATAGAGATCGGCCTCGGCCACGCCCACCGCCGCGCTTTGCGTTGCCGCGACGAGTTCCGCCTGACGGACGTCCGGACGCCGCCGGAGCAGATCCGTCGGGGCGCCCGCGGCAATCGCCGGCGGCGCCACCGGAATGACGCCCGGTTGCGTGCCCAGAATTTCCGCTATGTCGCCCGGCGGTCTGCCCAGCAGGGTGCTGAGCGCGTTCTTTGCCTGCTGCAGCCCCGTCTCCAATGGCGGAATCGTCGCCTGAGTCCCTAGCAGCTGGGTGCGCGCCTGGAGCAGGTCGAGCTCTCCGACATCGCCGCCGCGGAACCTTGCCTCGGTGATCTGAACGGCGCGCTGCTGGATCGCGACATTTTCGCGCGCGACCCACAGTTGTTCCTCCGCGGTTCGGATGGCGACGTAAGTGTTCGCGACCTGTGCGACGAGCAGCACCAGCACGTTGTCGTAGCCGGCGACGGACGCCAGCAGGTTGGAATCAGCCGACTCGATCGAGCGCCGGAATTTACCCCAGAAATCGAGCTCCCAGCCGACGCTTGCTCCGACGTTGTATTCCCAGAAGCCCAGGTCCCCGGCCGCCGTGTTGGCGGCGTTCTTGCTGGCCGCCGTATAGTTCACGCTGCCGTTCGCCTGCTGGACCTGCGGATAGAGGTAGCCCACGGCAATCCCCAGCTGGGCCCGCGCCTCCAGCACCTTGAGGCCCGCGACCTTCAGGCCGTAGTTGTTCCGGTAGGCGATCTCGATCAGCTTGCCGAGCACCGGGTCGTGGAAATCGTTCCACCACCGGATCTGCTCGACGGGCTTGCGCGTTACGGCTGCGCTGTCCGCCTCCTGCCACTGTTCGAGCGCCGGTGCCTTAGGCTGCACGAAGTCGGGGCCCACCGTCGTGCAGCTCGCGAGTACCAGCGTCAAGCCGATCCACTGAACCGAGCGAAGGCGATGGACGCGTGCTGCGCTTGATCCAACTGGCATCTCACGGTACTCGCGAAAACACGTACGGCGTCATCGCGTGGATCGCACGGTGCAGCACCAAAACAACCGTGCGTTCACGGTCGCACTTCGCCTGCCACGTCGGTCCCGCGGGATACGGTGGCGTTGGGCGCACGACGAGCAAAGATGCGCGCAGCAACGACCGCTGCGATCGTCTGCAGCGGAACCCCGAGCGCCACCATGACGATGGCTCGCTCGTCGACGTCCGAGACGGCAAACAACGGCGCGAAAGCCGCCCCCAGATTGCGCGTGCAGACGCCGAGGCTCAGGACGCTCTTCTGGGTCTGCGGCAGACGGAAGGCGAGCGCGTACGAGCACACAGTCACGACGGCGTAGAAGATGACCTGCGCTAGGGTCGCGAAACTCCCCGCCGACCCGATGAACGCCTTGCCATAGATGACGACGCACAGCCCGAGCATGGCGATCGTGGCCACGCCCGTCGTCTTCTTGACGATCGGTTGCGCTCGGGCGGCAATGGCCGGCGCGGCCCGCAGAATCGCCATGCCAATCCCCAGGGGCACCAGCACCACGCTCAGCAGCGGCTTCGCGATGGCCCAGGCGCTGACGCTCAAACCCTCGACCAGCACCGGCACCGCCAACGGCATGTACGCGACCATGCCTACGGCCGCTAGCAGCATAAAGCTCGCCGTGTACCCCACGTTCCCGCGGGCCCGCTCCACCATCATCGGCAGGAACGGCGCGCACGGCGCCATGCCGATCAGGATGAGGCCAATCGCATAGGGCTGCTCCAGCGGGATGACCCGGGTGAGCCCGTAGGCGACCGCCGGGCCCAGCACGAAGCACCACAGCACGCTCTGCGTAACGAAACTCAGGTTCCGCAGCCCCACCAGGGTTTCCTGGAGTTTCAGCCGCAGGCCCATATCCAGCAGGTTGCCCGCCATGAAGATCACCAGCGAGATCTTCAACAGGGTGTTCAGCGTCTCAGTCATTGCGAACGCTTAAGCGCGCGGGACGAACCTTGCCTTGATCGGACTTTCATTTCGCAGCATCTCTGGCGGCAGCGGGTGCAGGCATGCCGGGGCGATCGCCCCGCTGCCGCGCAGATGACGGACTGATCTCGCGATCCAGATGGGCCGCCATGTGAGGCGGCAGGCGCTTGCGGATGTACTCCCGATGGGCCGGCGTTTGCGCCGGGATACCGTTCTCGCGGTAGTTGAGAAGCGGCTGTTCGCACACCACCGTGCCCGTGATAATCGTGCGCCGCACGCCGTCGCTATCCTCGATGCGGATCGCGTCGGTCGGGCACACTTGCGTGCAGGCGCCGCAACCGATGCACAGTTGCGCCGCACGCTCGAAGTCGAAATAGGCCAGCCGGCCGGCGTGGGTGTCGCCCATGCGCAGTGCCTCGATGCCCATCTCGCTGCACGCCGCCATGCACATGCCGCAGCCGATGCAGACATCGCAGCGCAAGCAACGGCGGACCTCGTCTTGCGCCATCGTGTCAGTCAATCCCTCTTCGATGCGCACGTAGTTGCCCTCGCCGAGAACCTCCTCGACGCTCTTCTCGGGCATCGAGGCACGCCGACGATGGGTGCGATCGCGCGCCTCGACCACCAGCGGGATCACCTCGGCGCGGCGAACCGGCTTGCCGGTGGTCGCATCCATGGCCTCGCCGCGCAGCCAGGCATCGATCGAGGCCGCGGCGACCTTGCCGGCGCGGATCGCTTCCACCGCGGTGCGCGGGCCCTGCTGCCCGTCGCCACCGGCGAATACACCCGGCACGTTGGTCATCAGCGTCTTCGGGTGCGCGGTGATGAAGCCGCGCACCGTCTCGACGCCGCTGCCTTCGAGCATGGTCAGATCGGTGCCCTGACCGGTAGCCAGGATGACGTGGTCCACCTCCAGCGTGAGCAGGCGGGCGGTGTCGAACTTCGGATCGAACTTGCCTTTCTCGTCCTTGACCCGCTCGCAGAACTGGAAGACGGCCTGGCCTTCCTCCTCGATGCGCAGCGGGCCCCAGCCCGGGCGCAACTGCACACCTTCGGCGGCCGCGGCTTCGATCTCGTGCGGGCTGGCCGGCATGTCGCGGCGCTTCTCGAGCGACACCAGTTCGACGCTCTTCGCGCCCTGCCGCAATGCCGTCAAGGCAACGTCGATGGCGACGTTGCCGCCGCCGATGACGACCACCCGCGGCCCGACGCGTACCGCCTCGCCGCAGCGCACGGCGCGCAGAAAGTCGATGCCACCCAGCACGAAGGGATGGTGTGCGCCTGGTATCGGCAGCAGTCGCGCGGTCTGTGTGCCCAAGCCCAGGAACACGGCGTCGTGGTTCTTGCGGAAGTCATTGAGACTGCCGACCGTGGCGCTCGTGTGGATCGGGATACCCAGTAACCGTATCTGGTCGATCTCCTGCTCGAGCCACTCGGGCGGCAGACGATAGGCCGGAATCCCATAGCGAAGCATTCCGCCGGCGTGCTCTTGCGTCTCGAAGATCTCGACCCGGTGCCCGTGGGTACGCAAGTAGTACGCGGCGGTCAGGCCCGCCGGCCCGGAGCCGACAATGCCGATGCGCTTGCCGGTGTCGGGCGCGAGTTCGGGCCGCGGGTAGCCACCGTTGGCCAGGCAGTGTTCGGCTGCCTTGGCCTTCAACGGCCTGATGAAGACGGCGCCGTCGCTGCCGCTGCGCACGCACGCCGACTCGCACGGCGCCGGGCAGACGAGGCCGCAGGTCAACGGCAGCGGATTGTCGCGCCGGATGACCTCGATGGTGGCGCGATAGTCACCATTGCCAAGGTGCGCCATGAAGCTCGGGATGTCGATGTTCGCCGGGCAGGTGCTGTGGCACGGCGCTGTGTGGTGCGGCAGATCCAGGCACACCCCCTCGGGGCACGACTCGCGCCGCACATGCTGTTCCCATTGCGCGCGGTAGTGGCGCAGCGAGCTGCCCAGCGGCCAAGCCGCGGCCAAGCCTTGCGTCGCGAGATCGAGCGCCAGTTCGTCGAGCGCCACCAGATGCCCGGCGTCGCCGCGGCCCAACGTGATCTCGGTGGTCAACCGCGCCACGCGCGCCAGCAGGCCGCGCACCTCCGGTCGCTCGCCGTCGGCCAGCTGCCAGTGGCGGTACAGTGCGCGCCGCGTCTGCTTGACGACGCACACGCCGGCGGCCATGACCATCAGGGTGGACGGTGACGGGGCGATGCCCGCCGCCGTGAAAGCCAGCGTTTCGCACGACAGGTCGGCCTGGGACAGCGGCAGGAATCCGCTCAGCCCGTCGTCGAAGACCAGCACCGGGTCGTCGCCTTCGACCTCGATGCCGCCGCCCCATTCTTCGATCAGGCGGTGCAGGTTGCCGGAGCGGTCGAACTCGACCAAGCCGCGCTGCCGCAGGCCGCGCCGCAGCGTCAGCAGCGACGCATCCAGGCCCGATGCGCCGGCGAACAGCAGCGCGATGCGGCACCAGGATTCCGGCGTGTGCACCAGCCTTGACGCGTCGTCCGTGGGGGGCTCGGCCCAGCAGGTAGGTTTGCAATTGCGCTGGATGTCGAGCCGCCGCTGCGCCACCTGGATGTTCGCAAGCGAACGCATGGCATCGGCGGCGTTCAGCAACGGGGCTTCGCTGCCGGTCAGCTCGGCGGGCAGGCGCATCTCGATCGTCAGGCTGTCGCGCAGGCCCGCCGCGATCAGCACGCCTTCGGCCAGCAGCCAGGGCGCACGGTCAAGCACCGCCGCCGGGCCGAGCGCGCGCTGGTCGAACGAGGTGGCGTCGATCACCAAGGTCGCAGGCCCGTGGCCACGGATGAAGCGGCGCCAGGCCAGGTGGACGGGTTCCCCCGCGGCCCCGCATTCGGCGAGTCCGGAATGCTGGACATGCTGCAGCCGCTGCAGCGGTGTCATGGACTGGGCGCGGGCCAGTCCCGGAAGGGCCGCGGCCAGGGTCGCGGCGGGCGCCACGGCGCCCGACAGCGCGGCCGCATCGGCATCGAGCCAGTTCGGCAGCATCGCTTGCTGGAGTTCGCTCATGGCCGTTCCTTCACTCGCTGCGCACGGGTTCGGCGAGCAGATAGTATGCATAGCGCTCGCGGCGTGGATCGGGCACTTCGTTGGCCAGGCCGAAGGACAGGCAGCCCGTCACGCACTTGGTGACGCAGGCCGGCCGCAGCCCGGCATCGACGCGGTCCATGCAGTAGTCGCACTTGACCACCTTGTTCGTACCAGGGTCCCACTGCGGCGTGCCCCAAGGGCAGGCCGTGATGCAACTCTTGCAGCCGATGCACAGGCTGGCCTGGACGAAGACGATGCCGTCCTTCTCGCGCTTTTGCATCGCCCCGGTCGGGCAGGCCTTGACGCACCAGGGTTCCTCGCAGTGGAAGCAGGGCATGAAGGTGTGGCGCACGCGCGGCATGCCGCCGACGTCGATCGGGCCCGTGGTGATGATCTTGCACGGCGAAGGCCCCGGGCCCAGGCCCTTGTTGCTCGTGCAATGCACTTCGCAAGCTTTGCAGCCGATGCAGTTGGCCTCGTCGTGGCGCAGGGCATAGATGCTCATGCGGTTGCTCCTTGCGTAGCCGCGGGCTTGACGCGGACGATGGTTTCGGTCAGCGCGTTGCCGCCGCCGGCGGGATCGAATTCATACAGCTTGCCGTGCTGCAGGCGCTGGTCGGCGACGCCGACACCCAACGCGCGCGTGGCCAGAGGCACCTGGGCGCCGTAGCCGTGCAGCATGAACACTGCCTCGCGGTGGATCCACGGCGTGACCTTCGCCTTGAGCTGCCCGACATAGCTGCCACCGCCGCTGACCTCGACCTCGTCGCCGTCGCGGATCCCCAGCGGCGTCGCCCGGTCGGGGTGGATCCACAGGCATTGCTCGGGAGCGATCTCGCGCAGGATCGGGTTGTTGAGCGACTGGCCATGCGCGAGCGTCGGCGGCCGCCCGAACAGCAGGGTGAACTGGTCGCCGGTGGGCGCCGCCTTGACCTCGTAGGGCGGGAAGGCAGGCAGGCCCGCCTTCTTCAGCAGATCGCTGTCGATCTCAATCTTGCCCGACGGCGTCAGTACCTTGAACGACTCGCGCGGCGCGAGCTTAGGCGCTGGCGCCAAACCAACGACGCCCGACTCGCGCATCTCGGCCACGGTGACGCCGGTGCCTTCGAGTTGGTAGTTCCAGATCTCCTCGATGGTCTCGAAATCGAGCGCCTCCATCTGGCCCATGCGGCGCAGGATCTCGCGGAAGATCCACCACGCCGGGCGGCTATCGAAGCGCGGCGCCATCGCCTGGTCGCGCATCACAAACACCGGCACCGGGCCGGGCAACTGGGCGAGGATGTTGGCGCGCTCGAGGTAGGTGGATTCGGGCAGGATGACATCGGAATACCAGCCCGTTTCCGAATAACGCACGTCGATCGAGACGAGCAGCTTGAGCTTGTCCAGCGCCTGCTTCACCGCTTCGGCGTCGGGCATCGCCGTGAGCGGGTCGTGCCGGTACGCGATGTAGGCGCCGATGCCGTAGGGCTGCGCGGTCTCCATCGCCGCGAACAACTGGTGCAGCATGCCGATCGCCGGGTCCCAAGTCGGGTGCGTGGTGCCGGCGCCATCGACGCGCGGCTCGGTGACGGCCGGCACGCGACCGGCCAGCGGCTTCAGGCTCTTGCGATTGTAGTACTCGGGCCGCTTGGCGATGATGAAACCACCGGGGGTCTCAAGGTTGCCCATCAGCGCGTTCAGGATGAGCGCCGTGCGGCTGACGTAGAACGACTGCTTATGGCGCGCCGTCATCCAGCCCGGGTTGAAAATTACGTGCGGCACCTGGCCGGCGATCTCCTTGACGAAGTCGCGCAGTTCAGCGGCGCTGACGCCGGTGTGCGGCGTCTGCCACTCCGGCGTGGTGTCCCTGACCGCTTCACGCAGCACGTCCATCCCGGTGACGAAGCGTTCGACGAAGACCTTGTCGTAGGCCCCCTGCTTCAGCACCTCGTGAATGATCGCAAGGTTCAGCGCATAGTCGCTGTTCGGGCGCACCTGCCAGAAGCGCGTGGCCTTGGCCGCCGTGGCGCTGGCGCGCGGGTCGATGTAGGTACAGCGCATGCCACCCGACATGCCGGCCATGAAAGCCTTCACCTCCTTGACCATCAGCGATTCGACGATGTTGCGCCCGTACAGCACCACATGCTTGACGCGGCTGAAGTCGGGCACGAGCCCGGCATGGCTGAAGCCCAGGATCGAGCGCGCGGCATTGTGCACGTTGCCGCCGCAGGTGGCGTCGTGGTTGAAGTAGTTCGGCGAGCCGAGCGCCTTCACGAAGGTGCGCGCCAGGTCGTTGAAGAAGCCGCCGCGGTCGGACAGCGCGACGCCGCGCGGGCCCTGGTCCGCGATGGTCTCTTTCAGCTTGTCGGCGATATAGTCCAGCGCCTCGTCCCACGACGCGCGTCGCCACTGGCCACCGCCGCGCGGGCCGGTGCGGATAAGCGGCGTCTGCGGTCGCTGGTCGTCGTGCTCGAATGCGATGCCGGCCGCGCCCTTGGCGCACAAGCTGGCGCCGAGGGCCTTGTCGTGCGTATTGCCCTGCAGCCACGTGACACGACCGTCCTCGACCGTGACTTCCATCGGGCAGCGTACCGCGCACATGCCGCACATGCTGTAGACCGTCCGCTTGCCGGGAGCGCCTACGCCACGCACGTTCGGTGCCATGGTCGAAGTCATTGCAGTCTCCTTGTCTCGATTCTGCTGTGCAGAAGGCTTCGTGCCGATTGCTTCATTCCATGAACCAGCCGTGACTCACGATCAGCGACTGACCCGTCAGCGCGTTGGTCGGGAACGCCGCAAAGAACAGCGTGACCTCGGCCACGTCCGCGACGGTCGTGAACTCACCGTCTACCGTTTCCTTGAGCATCACGTTCTTGATCACTTCGCCCTCGGTGATCCCGAGCGCCTTGGCCTGCTCGGGAATCTGCTTGTCCACGAGAGGTGTGCGAACGAACCCGGGGCAGATCACGTTGGCATGCACACCGTACCGGGCACCCTCTTTCGCGACCACCTTCGCGAGGCCGATCAGGCCGTGCTTGGCGGTCACGTACGGAGCCTTGAGCTTGGAGGCTTCTTTCGAGTGCACCGAGCCCATGTAGACGATGCTGCCGCCGCGGCCGGACTTGTACATATGTGGCAAGCAGGCGCGCGTTGTGAGGAAGGCGCCGTCGAGATGGATCGTCAGCATTTTCTTCCACTCGGCATAGCTGAACTCCTCGAGCGGGTGCACGATCTGGATGCCCGCGTTGCTGACAAGAACGTCCACGCCGCCGAACGTGGCGACGGTCGCCGCCACGCCGGCGTTGACCGCGTCTTCGCTGCACACATCCATCGCAACGCCGATGGCCTGGCCGCCGCTGGCGCGAATCTCCGCGGCCACGGCATCCGCCGCTGCCTTGTTCAGATCGGCAATCGCGACCTTGGCGCCTTCGCGCGCGAACACGAGTGCGATCTCCTTGCCGATGCCACTCGCGGCACCGGTCACGATGGCAGCCTTATCCTTGAGCTTCATGTCGTTCCTTTTACTTGGCTAGATAGTCGTGCACCACGGTCCCCAAATTCAGGGTGAGGTCGCACAGGATGTGGGTGGCCGAAATGACTTCCAGCACGGGCAGGTCGGCGACCGGTGCGAGCGCATGGTGGAACAACTCCAGCGCACCTGGTCCGGTCCATGCGCCGTGGACGGTAACGTCGCCGCACCGGTAACGCACGAGTTCGCAAATGCGCGGCGTGCCATCGACGTGTGGGATGATTTTCAGCAGGTAGCCCGGCGCCTCCACCGACTCGCGCACCTTGTCGTTGTCCAACGTGCGGTGCTTGTAGCCCATCGTGGCGACGGCAACCGGCACGGGGCCGAACCGCAGCACGCCGCCGAGCGTGTCTTTCTCGACCTTGAAGATGGGCGAAGCGAGTTTCTTCGGAAATCCCCACAGCTCGCGCCCGCCGGCAATGGGCGGGTCGCAGTCGAGGTACATCGAATGGACGTAGCCGCCCTTCTCGCCGCGAAAGCTCACCGGGATCACCTGCCCGCTTTCGGTGTAGTCGCCGAATCCAGTTGAGTCGGGCATGCGGATGAATTCGTACTTGACGATTGGTTCCGTGAACTCGAGCGGCGCCGGGATTACCGCCTTCAACGCGTCTGGGTCGGTCCGGTAGGCGACGATAAAGAACTCCCGGTTGACGAAGCGATACGGACCCGGCGGATACGCCGGGCTCGTGAGCGGCATCGCGAATGCGCGTTTCTTGACTTCGGCTTCGTTCATGGGGGGATTCCTTTGGATGCGTGAATCTAGAGATCGAAGACGCGCACGCCGTTGCCCAGCTCAGTGACCCGGCACGTGTCCGGGTGCTTCAGCACCTTTTGGACGTCGTCGTGTCCGGCTGCCCAGAGGTCATCGACGGTCGCGCGCGAGAACTCGTAATCTTTGAAGTCGGACGACTTCGTGTCATGCCGGTTGACCAGGTGGATCAGCGACAGAGGACCTCGCCGGCTCACCTCTTCCAGCTTCTTGACCTGCGGATCGGAGTGCAGGTTTGCCGGCAATTTGGCGAGGACGGCGGCGAGCGTGCTCCGCAGCGCCTCGATCTGGCGGACCTGGTCGTGCGAAAAGCGCGTCTTGCTCTGGAACGAAATGTCCTTCACGCGCTCCGACACCTGGGCGATGTTCTTCGGCAACTCGCCCAGGCCGCTGAAGAGGTCGACCGCTACGATGAGCGCGTTGAGACGGAAGTCCTTCGCGACGTACTGCAGCGGGGTGTTGGACATGATCCCGCCGTCGAAGTAGTACTCGCCATCGACCTCCACCGGTGGGAAGCCCGGCGGGAGCGCGCCGCTGGCCATGACGTGGCTCGACGTGATCGTGTGGGTCGTCGTGTCGAAGTAGACCGATTCGCCGGTGCGCGCGTTGACCGATCCGAGCGACAGCCGGACGTCGCCGGCGTTGATGCGGTCGAAATCGACCAGCTCGTCGAGCGTCGCCCGCAAGGGCTCCGTGTCGTAATAGCTCAAGGCCGCCAGCGTTCCTTCCGGAGCGAATTGCGGCCCCGGCACCCGCGGTACGTAGAATCCCGGGATGCCGAAGAACATCGCCGAGGCAGCGGCCATCTTGTTCATCATGGGGCGCGCGAAGTCCATTTCGGCGGGCAGAACCAACGGCGCGTGCGCCGAGACCCGGTTCCAGAATTCCCGCAGACGCTCGGTGCGGCGTTCCGGCGGGTTGCCGGCGATCAGTGCGGCATTGATCGCGCCGATCGAAATGCCGACGACCCAGTCCGGCGAAAACCCGACTTCGGCGATACCCCCGTAAACCCCTCCGTGGTACGCGCCCAAGGCGCCTCCGCCCTGCAGTAACAGAATGCGGTGTTCGTGCGCCACGAAGCCCGTCATGGCACGAGCGGCTTTCGGCGCGGGGATCGTACGGGACTTCGTCATCGGGATCACCAGTCTGGTTCGAACGCAACTTCAAGGGCGCGAAGCGCATGTTCGCGGGCCGATTAGCCTGCAAGGAGTCGAGCGATTCTTGATTGCATCCTCGTCACTCTGCCGCTCATTTCATCCTTGATTATCCCGGATGGCGCTGAGCCGCACTGGACAATTGCAGACATCGACTGTGCCTTTTTTGACAGCGCGAGATGGCCTGATTTGCGCGAGATCAATGAACCGTCACTTGGCGGTTCGGCACGGCAAACGGCGAGACGAAAACCCACGTAAGTGCCATCCTGAAACCTGCGTCCCGACGCGCTTCGGGTTATCGGCGAAGGGCTCCAGTGCACCTTGTGCGCCTTGCGCGCACTGCTGCGCCGTGTCTACCGACCGGTGGCCAAACCGGCCGAGCGAATCGCCTGCAGCTGGGACAAGAGCGACTTTCCGCTCTGGACGGGGGTGGCGTTCCCGCATTTGACCAGAGCAGCCACTCGATCGGCAGGATCGACAGAAACTGCACACGAGCACGCTTGAATGTGTCCGTTTCCGGATCGTGGTCGTAGCGCTTCTCTTCGCCGGATGCGGTCCGCTCGATCCACAGCAGGCTATCGCCATCGGGTGCAAGTGTGCGGCGTGGGCAGGCTGGCGCAGCCGCTTATCACTACCGCGAGTGCGGCGAGGACGAACGGCAGTCTGCGGCTCATTTGATCGCTCCGTTGGCGACGCTTTCGAGGGCCTGGTAGTGCTCGATCACCTCACGCGCGTTGAATAACAAGCGCTCGCGGCCAAGGCGCTTGTCCAACCCGCGTGTCGCACGACCTCGAGGACGCCTGGGTTCAGCCCGGCCAGCCACGCCACGGCGCCAGCGACGCGACGCCAAGGATTGCCACCACCGTGGCCCGCAACGAGCCATTGACGAAACGTCCTTTCATCTATGGTGCCACCGCTTTCCAGCCTGCACCGGGATCGAACGTCGACATCTTCGCGCCGATCGCGGCAGAGTCCTTGCCGAGGTCCTTTTCGTAGACCTTGCCGTTGTGGCTCACGATGAACGTCATCACGCCACTTCTGCCGAACTCGGCGGGATAGGCAATCATCGCGAACCCGGCGATCATGCGGCCGTTGATCACGTAGTTGTAGGCGCCGCCCGGGGCATTCTTGCCCTGGCGCGTGAGGATCCTGAAGTGGTAGCCGCGGTACGCGTCGCCCGCCGCGTGGCCTTTGAGGTAGGCCGCGCTTTCGGCGATCAGCGGCCCGAACGGGCTCGCCTCTTCACCCTTGGCGTCGTCGGCGGGCCAATAGAGCCCGTCGTGCTTGCCCGGTGCGCTTGCCAGCTTCTGCGCGTACTGGAGCACGCCGTCGTCGTCGCGATCGCGCGCGGCGTACGCGCGCTGCGCGGCTACGTAGGCGCGCAGCACGTAGATGGCGTCGCGCTCATTGCCGCCGATGCGGCGGTTGACGATCTCATCCTCGCCTTCTTCGGTGGCGAAGCGCCAGCGATCGCCGGTCCGCACGATGGGAATGGGCACCGGCCACGCCTGGTCGCCGATCACCAGCACCCGGCGATCCTGGCTCGGCGCCTGCAGCACGTGCAGCGTCTGCAGCGCTGCGAGGATCTTCGCGCGGGTGGCGCTCGCTGCCGCGTGATCCGGGTTGACAACGAGGTCCTTGTGCGCTTCGCCGAAGATCGCGATCATCGCCGGATCGCTGTCGGCCTTGAGTGCCGCCATCAGCGCGTCGACCGCGGCTTCCGGCGTCGCGAAGGTCTCCTGCGAAGCGGCCGCGGCGGCGAGCGGAACGGCCAGGAGCAGCGCCAGCGCAAGCTGACGCAAGAACGACCAGAGGCGATGGATGTTCATGGCTGATGCCTTGCTTTCGATTGAAGTGAATAGGTGCATGACGAGGCTCCTGCCGTCAACGACGGCCGCCGCCGCGCCCGCCGCCACCGCCACCACCACGTGCACCGCCGCCGCCGCCGCTGGGCATCGACGAGCGCGACGCACCAGCGCCGGACATCGAACTGCGGCTCGACGCGCCGCGCGAACTGTCCATCTGTGTCTGCCGCCCCGAACCGTAGCCGCCGAAGGCGTCACCGCCTGAACCACCGCCCCGACTGGCGCTGCCGCCATAGGTGTCGCGCGGCGATGCGCTGATCGCCCCCGGCGCGTTGCGCGACGCTGCACCACCTCCCATTCCACCGCCGGTCGGTGGTGCCGATGCGCGACCGGCCGCACCGCCGGCCGACCCGTAGCCCCCGCCCGCGCGCGCGTCGCCCGCACGCGCAGTCGGCGCCGACTTGCCGACAGAGTTGCTCACCTGGCCGGGCTGCTTGTTGGACTTCCACGCGGTGCCGCCCGCCGGCTGCTGGGCCGCTCCGCCGCCGCGGTTGATGTTCGTGTTGCCGGTGTTGACGTTGGTGTTGCGGTTGACGTTGATGTTGGCGTTCCCACTGTAGTTCGTGCCGTAATGGTTGCCGCTCCAGGCGGCCCCAATCGCGGCGCCCCACACCACGCCGGCGGCGAGCGCAGCGCCGGGTGCATAGGGGTAGTAGTACGACGGGTAAGGCGTGGGGTAGTAGGCGTAGGCAGGCGCGCCGGCAACGACGACGGTGGCCGGGCTGTATTGCGGCACGTAGATCACCTGCGGGTCGGCAGGGACAATGGTGATGACTTGCTGCTGGGCCATCACGACCTGCTTGCCGTCGGACTTGAGGTTGCCGGCGGCCTGTGCGCGCCGGCGAAAGGCCTGGATAGCGTCCAGCACCGCGCCCTGATCGGCGACGACCGCTTCGCCCAGCGCACTCGTCCAGTCGAGGTCGCCGCTCATCATTTTCACGACGTCGGGATAGTTGAGCAGCGACTTCACGGCGTCGTCCCATTTGTCGTCGACGGCAAGTTTGGGATCCGCCTTCCGCTTGTCGAGATAGCGATCGGCCTGCACGAGTTGCAGCGGATTGGTCGAGGCCGGCAGGATGATGGCGACCAGGTCGTCCGGATAAAGCGCGATTGGCCCGACGAGCTTCCCCAGTTCCTCGGCGGATGCCGGAGATCCCGCACCGCCGGAGGCCGCCGGCGCCTGCGCGATGGCATTGATCGCAAAGACCAGCAGGACAACCACCACCAGCCGTTCAAGCCAGCGCGAGAAGCCGCCGCGATCCGAACGGGTGAATATGGGATAACAGTTCATCATGCGTGCTCCAATTCGTTGTTGCACGGCGTTCGTTCCGGCGACCAACCGCGACCTACCCGAAGCTTCGGTGGCTCATTTGACGCTGTACCCGCGACCCTCGAGGCACGCGGCGCGGGCCTTGCCGAACGCGGCCTGCTGCTGTTGCGTGGCCGCCTGCGCTTGCTGCTGACCCTGCTGGGCAGCAGCGGCGTTCTGCTTGCGGCTCTGGCTCCGCGCGACCGCCGCACCCGCCGCGGCACCCGCGCCCGCGTCGCCGCCGACGACCTCGCCCACCACGGCGCCGCGCGCCGCGCCACGAACGCCCGCGCCCGGTGTCGTGCCCGTCGCCGTCGTCGGCTGCTTTGCAGCCGCCTCGGGTGGCGGCTTCGCGGGATCGAATCCCGATTGTCGGACCGCCCACGTATGGCAGGCTGCCTCATCGCTCTTCTGCTGCTGCGGCGACTGTCCCTTGGCGGGATACACATATTGCTGGGCGCCGGCATTTCCGATCAGCGCCGCAGCGAATAGAACCGAGTACAGACTTTGCCGTTTCATCGATGGCTCCTTTTGGCCGAACGGTTTTCGTTCAGGGAGTTTCAGAAGCGCGACCGCTGGAGGCGCGATTCTTTCTTGGAGCCTTGGCCAGGTCCCCCAGGGCACAGGCCCTGCGCTGCGCTTCCTCCAGGCTGCCCTTGATCGGATCGGTCGCCTCGTTCGCGTCGCGCTTCTCACTCGTCACCTCCGCGAAGGCTTCCTCGACCAGTTGTCTCGCCGCTTCATCGGCGAACTCCGGCGCGGCCCACTCGTGCACGGCGAAATCGTGCTCGAGGTAACCGTGGCTAAGCATCCAGTTCTTCGCGATTTCGATTGCCTTGAGATTTCGGCCCGACAGGTTGGGCACGAAATCGACATCGCCGATCCACTTGTGCGTCAAACTCACGTCAGGGTAGAAGCCATCTCGGTCGAGGATCGTCGCGGCGGCGAGCCGGTTGGCATTGCAGAAGCGTCCCACCTTGATCATGCCTTTCATGTACGCGACGACGAGATCGGGGTGCTTGTCCGCAAAGTCGTCGGTGCAGGTAAGCGTGTAGGGGCAGTTCCCCACCTGCAGTGTCCAATCCACATACCTGGTCAGGCTCTCGATGATCTTGAACGTGCCCAACGTCTCCTGCGACATCGCGAATGGATCGGCGGTATAGCATGCGTCGATCAGGCCATGCTCCAACGCAGTCTCGAGCGGACGGAACGCGAGATCCTTCTTGTGGCCGCGGGAAAGCCACAAGTCGGATGCGAATTCGACCGGCGCCAGCATGTCCTTCTTGTCATACCAGTCGTCCGCATAGGGGAAGTCCACCATCTGCACATCCCCGCGCGTCATCCCGTTCAGCTCGAGCATAAGTTCGATGCCGCGTTCTTCGGTAACACGCCACCAGTCGTTCTTGGCACGGTTGAGGCTCCTAGAAATGCCGATCTTCCTTCCTCTGAGATCGCTCATGCGGTGGACGCCTCCGCCGACGCGCGCGAGCATCGCACCGCCTTCGTGGAGCCACTGCAGCCCGAGCAGCCGGGTCCCGCGAATGTCGGCCTTTACGTGGATCGCCGGCGAGCATCCCCCGAAACGAAAGAGGTTCTCCAGGTTATGGATGAAATGAGGGTAGTAGTCGTGCTCGGGAACCGAGCGAAAGTACCTGAATTTCGCGCCCTTCCGCTTCAATTCATCCTTGATCCAGCCAAGGCCATCGTCAACGTTGCCCGCATGGATGACAGGACAGTAGCTGTACCAGAGTTGAACGCCGGACGAAGATTCCGCCTTCGATACCGCTGCCTTACGCATTGCAACTCCTCAGCGCGTATTCGGTTGCCCAACTGGAAACCAGATCGACCCAATGAGGACGACGTGGGGGGAAGGTGTCCTGGGTCGACGTTTTTGCGAATTCGTGACGGCCTAAAGCGTCCTGTCCTTGCGTTAAGGCCGATCGCGACGGTGCTTACTTGTGCTTTGCCACCGCCGCCTTCGGCGCCGGCTCGATGGAGAGCGCGAGCGCCTCCGTGTAGGTGACCTCGACCTGGTCGCCCTTCTTCACGACCTTGAACTGATCAAGGTTCTGCACGTTGAGCGTCACTTCGTTGCCCCGCGGCCCCTTGAGGGTGATCGTGCTTTTCTTCCTATCGATCGCAATGACGTTGGCAATGGCAGTGACCTGTCGCGCGCCGGCCACGGCCGGCCGCTCGCCGGGCTTGGCTTTCGCGGCCTCCTCGCGGACGGCGAGGTCGCCGGCGGCGGCCTTGGTTTTCCGCAATTCGAGCGTGAGCGCCTCGGCGTAACGCGCAACGACGAAGTCGCCGAGCTTGATCTGGTCGAAGTTCTTGACCTCGTCGCCCGCGACGAGATCGACGACGTTGCCCTTCGGCCCCTTCAGCGTCACCGTGCGCGCCGCCCTCTCGATGCCGACGACTTGAGCGAAAATCTCCGCCGCACGGACAACCGCCGCCTTGCCCGGCTCGCTCGCAACGGCAGTACCGCCCGTTACGCCGGGCTGCTGCGCGAGCGCGGTCGTAGCTAAGGCAGCCGCAATCAAGGCAACCGCGAATGTCGATTTGGTATTCATCGGGGACTCCATCATGAAGGGGGAAAGGACGAGCCAACCTGCCGAGGGTCACCTTCGTCGACAGGCGCTTCCTGTTGGTTCAACTGTCGCCAGTATCGATGCGCACAGCTGGATGCGTTGGATCATTTCGGACATGCGGTATACTTTTTTGGACATCACCGACTATTGTTCTTGCGTGAAATCAACAAAACCCCATACGGGACAGAAACCCAGAAGGCGCAAACCCACTGAGGCGACGCTGCGCGTCGGCGCCACGATGGCGCTTCCTGCGGTTCTACGGAGCCTGGGCGCGAACCCGGCCGAGGTGCTGGCCGAGGAAGGGTTCGATCCGACGTTGTTCGACGATCCCGAGAATCTGATCACCTACGCTGCACGAGGCCACCTTCTGAGTCGCTGTGTGGCCAGGACCGGCTGCCGGCACTTGGGCCTCCTTATCGGCCAGCAGGGTGGCCTGCAGTCCCTGGGGCTCATGGGCTTACTGGTGAAGTACTCGCCGGACGTCGAAACAGCGCTGCGCAACTTCATACGCTATACACACCTCCACGTTCGCGGCGCGGCCACGACATTGGAGGTCAGCGGCAACTCGGCAATGCTGAGCTACGAAATCCATCAACTGCGCGTCGAGGGCACCGATCAAATCGGCGACGGCGCAGTGGCCGTGTTGTTCAACATCATGCGAGCGTTGTGCGGCCCCGACTGGAAGCCCGCCGAGGTGCGGTTTGCCCACATCAAGCCCAAAGATGTCGGGCCGTTTCGGCAGTTCTTCATGGCCCCGCTGCGCTTCGACGCCGAGCAATATGCGCTGGTGTTCTCGACCTACTGGTTGAATCGACGATTGACCGATACCGATGCCGAGTTGAGCCGCGTCCTGCAGACGCAGGTCGACGCGCTCGCGGCACGGCACGGCAATGACTTCCCGGAACAGGTGCGCAGTGTGCTGCGCGCAGCGCTCGTTTCAGGTCGCGCCAAGGCGGATCAGATTGCCGCGCTCTTCTCGATGCACGCCCGCACGCTGAATCGCCGTCTGAATGACTACGGCACCGGCTTCCAGGAACTCGTGGACGAGGGACGTTTCGAGATCGCCCGGCAGATGCTCGAGAACTCTGCTACAGCGGTGCACCAGATCGCTGCGATGCTCGACTATGCCGACGCGAGTGCGTTTGGGCGTGCATTCCGGCGTTGGAGCGGAACCACGCCGGCCCAGTGGCGAGCAACGCGAGGCCGTGCCATGTAGGGTTCGCCTGGCAGAAGTGCGCGTTGCGGGGCCCTATCCCACGACTGCCGACGCCGAGACACAAGGCGTGTGATCCGCAACTATTCGCGCCGTCCTTGTTTGCAGCCTGCCCTTATCAAGCGATCACGCACTCGCGACCACAGTCGCGATGGAATACTCATGATGCAAGCCTCCCAGGACCGATTTCGCGAGTACGAGCGCACCCGCCGCCAATCGATGTCGGGATTCGGACTTCGGGTCTACCACAACTCCTCGTGGCGGATCCGGCACACCAGGGCCCAACATACTATGCGGTCTGCCGCGGTTGTAGTGTTCGACCCACGATTTCAGAATTGATCGCAGATGTGCCTCCGACAGCGGAATCATCCAATCGAGACACTCTCTTCGAATCGTCCCGATCACGCGTTCACAAATTGAATTGGCCTTCGGACTCGCCACCGGTGATCGCAACACTTCCAGACCCAACGCCCTGATCGATTCATCAACATGCTTGGCGAAAACCTTGTCTCGGTCATGGATAAGGTACTGATGCGCGCCTTCCTCCCCGACGACCGCGCGCAACTGCTGCAACGTCCAGTCCGCGCTCGGGTTCGCCGTCACGTTGATGTGGGCCAGTCGACGCGTGTCATGCTCGATGACAACAAACACGTACAGCATCCGGAACGTCGCAGTGACCGCAACGAAGAAGTCGCACGCGAGAATCGCCTTGGCGTGATTCCTCAGGAAGGTGGACCAGCGCTGATCACCACGCGGTTGCCCCGGCGGTCGCTTGGGCATGTACTTGCCGACCGTTCGGGGCGAGACCCGGATGCCGAGCTTGACCAACAGCTCGTTGGCGATGCGCTCCTCGCCCCATAACGGATTCTCTACAGCCATCCTGCGAATCAGGCTCCGAATTTCCAGCGGGATCGGTGGTCGGCCCGCCCTGCACTTCAGGCGCCAGAAGATCCGCCAGCCCATCCGGTGCCAGCGCACGATGGTCGACGGTCGTACGGTGATCACAGCATCGCGCCAATCGAAGAGTCTGGAAAACAGTGCCAGGCTAACCCGAGTCGCGTGATCCACGCGTCTGGGCTTGACGCCACGTTCGATATAACTCGCGAGCTGCTTGCGAAGAACCAGATTCTCAGCCCGGATTGCTCTGGACGAGCGCAAGAACGAGACGACCACCTTCAGGACGTCCCAGGCTACTCCGACAGTCGCTCGCGCCACCTGCAACATGTGCTCATCTTGCCAGAGTCAGCCCGCGTTCGCAGGCGTCAACCGCCGAAGCCCCCGTGAGCGAATTATTGCGGACCACACATGCGGCAACTTGAAGCGCTTGCCGTCGGAAAACGCGATTTCCAGCACGCGCGATGCTTAATGCAGCTTGATTTCCGTGGGGGACGGAGCATCCTCGCTCAAGCCTGCCGTGAGAAGTCCCGTTCTTCGACGGATTCGGTGCCGGAATCAATCCCAGCGGTCGTCGCGTACCTGGATCTCCCCATTCTCAACGCGCACGGGGAAGGTGTCGGTCGGCTCGTAAGCTGGCGCGGACAGGGCGGCGCCAGTGCGAATGCAGAAACGTGCACCATGGCGCGGGCAAATGATCTGGTCGCCTTCGACTGTGCCGCTGGTGAGCTGTCCGCCGTCATGAGTACAGACGTCTGCGATCGCATGAAACTCGCCATCGAGGTTGAATACAGCGATCTGCGCATCGTCCACGTCCACGACCCGCCACTCGCCCGGCGCGAGCTCCCCGACTCGCGCCACCGTCACCCATTCACTCATTTGTTCAGGAAACCGGAACGGATCGACGCCCGTCCGCAGCTTCGATAGGGGCTACACCGCGAAAACTTCGATATCGGGTTCGATCGACTTCACCAGATTCTCGATGCCTTGGAGCGTTCCCGAGATCGAACTCGGACAGCTGCCGCACGCCCCCTGGTAGTGCACGGCAAGCCGATTGCCCTCGAGACCGAGTACGTACAGGTCGCCGCCGTCACCCTGCAAATAGGGACGGATGTGCTCATCGAGCAGCGCGTTGATCATGTCGAGGCGCTGCTGGTCCTCGGGACTCAAGTCGGCGATCGCCGTAGTCGCCGCCGCCACTGTGGCGGCAGTCTGCGCATTCGCCGCTGGCGCGGCGCGGATCGGCTCGGCAACCCTTCGCGTCAACTCCTGCCAGGCGGCGCCGCCGTCCTGGGTAACCGTGAGCCAATGATCGATGTAGAACACGTTCGTCACATGTCCGATGTCGAACAATGCCGCCGCGAGCGGGTCGTCCTTCGCCTCCTCGGCGTTGTCGTACGAACGCTTTATTCCCCAGGTCAAAGGCTCCTTGAGGACGAACTTCCGCGCGTTCGGATTGGGTGTGCCTTCGATTTCGGCGATTTTCGGCATCTGACGGTCCGCGATCAGGCGTCGCCAATCGATGCGTGCATCGGATCGTCTTCCGCCTCGGTCGATGTGCTCGCCACGGAGTTGAGCGCAGCGTGCAGTGTATGCCACGGCAGGATCGCGCATTTGACGCGGGTCGGCAGGTCGCGCACGCTAGCGAATACCGCGAGCCGTCCGATGTGGTGAGGTCCGGCAAGGTCGAGTTTTCCGGTCGCCATATCGCGAAACTCCCCTATCAGCATTTCCGCGTCCCCACGCATCTTGCCCTTGACGGCGACGGTCATCATCGACGCCGACGCCTTGCAGATTACGCACGACTCCCCCCGGAACGCGATGCCGTCGATGCGCTCGCCATCGAGATCGAGCGTCACGCTGATGTGATCGCCGCACAGCGGGTTGTCGCCTTCCGCATGGTGGCTCGCGTGCTCGAGCGCGCCGTAGTTGCGCGGCTTCCTGTTGTGGTCGAGGATGACCTCCTGATACAGCGCTTTGGAGTCGGCCATTACGCAAACACTTTCTGCACCGCGCGAAGGCCGGTGATCAGCGCATCGACCTCGGCAATGTTGTTGTAGAACGCGAACGACGCGCGCGAGGTGGCGGGCACGTGAAGACGCTGCATCACGGGCTGCGCGCAGTGATGTCCGGTCCGCACGGCGATCCCCGCCTCGTTGAGCAGCGTGCCGACGTCGTGTGGATGCACGCCGTCGACGCCGAATGACAGCACCGCGGCCTTCTTCGCGGCGGTACCGATGATCCGCACGCCTTGGAGGCGAGCCATCTGCTCGGTCGCGTAGTCGAGCAATTCGAGTTCGTGGGAGGCGATAGCGTCCATGCCGATCGACGACAGGTAGTCGACCGCGGCGCCGAGCCCGATCGCCGCCGCGATCGGCGGCGTTCCGGCCTCGAATTTGTGCGGAATCGTATTGTAGGTCGTCTTCTCGAACGTCACTGACACGATCATGTCCCCGCCGCCCTTGAAGGGTTGCATGCGCTCAAGCAGCACTGCCTTGCCATAAAGTATGCCGATGCCGGTCGGGCCGCAAAGCTTGTGGCCCGAGAACGCGTAGAAGTCGCAATCGAGATCCTGCACGTCGACCTTCATGTGTGGCACCGCCTGCGCGCCATCGACCAGTACCGGAACGCCGTGCGCATGCGCAAGTGCGACCATGCGTTTGATCGGGTTGATTGTACCGAGCGCGTTCGAGACATGCGCTACGCCGACAAGCTTCGTGTGCGTATTGAAGAGCTTCTGGTAGTCGTCCATCAACAGTTCGCCGGCGTCGTTGATCGGCGCCACGCGGATCCTCGCACCCTTCGCTTCCGCCAGCATCTGCCACGGGACGATGTTCGAATGGTGTTCGAGCGTGGTAAGGATGATTTCGTCCCCGGCGCCGATGAATTTCCAGCCGTAGCTATGCATCACCAGATTGATCGCGTCGGTGGTGCCACTGGTGAAGATCACTTCCCGGTCTTCGCGCGCATTGATGAAACGCTGCACTTTGCAACGCGCCATTTCGTAGGCGGAGGTCGCGGTCTCCGACAGGTAGTGCACGCCGCGGTTGACATTGGCGTGTTGCGTCGTCTGGTAGCGGACCATGCGGTCGATGACCGGCTGCGGCATCTGGCTCGAGGCCGCGTTGTCGAGATACACCAGTGGCTTGCCGTCGATTTCGAGCTTGAGGATCGGAAAGTCGGCCCGGATGCGCTCGACGGGGAACGCGGGCGCCGGTCGGGCTTTGAGTGCGGTCTGGATTGCGGTCATAGCTTGCGTGCGGTTTGTTCGAACACGGCGCGCTCGAGCCAAAACTTAAGCGAGGCGACCGGAATGCGGTCGATGATCTCCGCGCCGAACGCATAAGTAAGGAGGTTGCGCGCCGCAGCGTCGGAAAGCCCGCGGCTGGTCAAATAGAACACCGCCTCCGTGTCGAGCTCGCCGACGGTGGCACCATGCGCGCACTTGACGTCGTCGGCGAAAATCTCGAGCTGTGGCTTGGTGTCGACGTGCGCTTTCGGAGTCAGAAGCAGGTTGCGGCTGGACTGCGAAGAGTTGGTGCGCTGGGCGTCCGGGCGCACGATGATCTTGCCGTTGAACACCGCGTGCGCGGCACCGCCAACAATGCATTTGTGCAGCTGCCGGCTGGTGCCGTGCGGTTTCGCGTGGTCGATGCAGGTATGGGTATCGGCGAGCTGGCGCTCCCCGATCAGCGCGAGCCCGTCGATCGTGGACTCGGCGCCTTCGGCCGTATGTAGCACATTCAGGTCGTACCGCGAGATCCGCGCGCCAAGCGCCACGCTGACCGACCGATAGCGGCTCGCATGCCCGAGCGATACGGCGCAGTTCGCGATATGAAACGCCTGGCCGCTGTCGCGCTGTACCCGGATGTGGTCGACATGCGCACGATCGCCGAGCACGATCTCGGTTACGGCGTTGGTGAAATAGGGCTCCGGCTGCAACGCGACGTAGTCCTCGACGACCGTGACGGTGCTGCCGGACTCGGCAACCAGCAGGCAACGTGGGTAGCTTGCAGCGCCCTCTTGCGTCGCGATGAACAAGAGATGCACCGGCGCCGCAGCCGACACGTCGCGTGGCACGACGACCAATGCGCCGTCGTGCAGAAACGCGGTATTGAGCGCGGCGAACACGCTGTCGCGGAATTTCACATGGCGGCCCAGGTGCAGGTCGATCGCCGCTGCGTGCGCGGCCCCCGCAGCCGACAAGTTCGCAACCACGAGACCGCCGTCGCCAGCGACGCTCGAGAGTTCCGGCGCGTGGATGCTGTCGATGAACACCAGTCGGGTTGTCGCTTCCTCGAGACGAAAACGCTCGTCGTCCGCAGCCTTCAAACCGGCGTGCGTGCGCGCAGGCTGGAAGGATAGCCTTGTGAGCGGTGAGAGGTCGGTGAAGCGCCACTCCTCGTCGCGGATCGTAGGGACTGTCAAGACGCCGACGCAGTCGACGGCCTCCGCGCGCAGCTCGTTAAGCCACGGCAACGGGCTCGTGGGCAACCGTGGCTGTCCGGCAAGCAGGCTTTCGAGGTAGTCCGCGGCAAAAGTTGGCGTTGCGCTCATGCGGTCGTCTTTGCAGCCTCGTGCTCGGCGCCGACCCAGTCATATCCGCGCGTTTCGAGCTCGACCGCGAGTTCCTTGCCGCCGGTCTTGACGATCCGGCCCACATCCATCACGTGCACGTAGTCAGGGACGATGTAGTTGAGCAGCCGCTGGTAGTGCGTCACCAGCACGATCGCGTTGTCCTTCGTGGCAAGCTGATTGATGCCGCCGGCGATGACCCTGAGCGCGTCGATGTCGAGGCCGGAATCGGTCTCGTCGAGAATCGCGAGACGCGGCTCCAAGAGCGCCATCTGCAATATTTCGTTGCGCTTCTTCTCGCCGCCGGAGAAGCCTTCGTTCACGCTCCGGTCGAGAAAATCGGGATTCATTTCGAGCACCTTCATCTTCACGCGCACAAAGTCGTCGAACTCCAGCGGGTCGAGTTCGTCCTTGCCGCGCTGTGCCTGCACCGTGTTGTATGCGAGACGCAGGAACTGGCCGTTGGCAACGCCCGGAATCTCGACGGGATACTGAAAACCGAGGAACACACCGGCACGTGCACGTTCCTCGGGCTTGAGCTCGAGCAGGTTCTTGCCTTCATAGAAGACCGCGCCGCCAGTCACAACGTAAGCGGGATGGCCGGCAAGCGCCTTGGCAAAAGTGCTCTTGCCGGAGCCATTCGGCCCCATGAGCGCGTGCACTTCGCCGCTTCTGACCGTGAGGTCGATGCCCTTGAGTATGTCGATGCCATTCACGCTCGCGCACAACCCGCGCACCTCGAGCAGCGTCTTGCCGTTCTGCCGAGTCATCCGACGCTTCCTTCGAGCTTTAGTCCGAGCAGCTTGGTCGCCTCGACCGCAAACTCCATCGGGAGCTGTTGGAACACGGTCTTGCAGAATCCATTGATGATCATCGACACCGCTTCCTCGGCGCCGACGCCGCGCTGCGCAAAGTAGAACAGCTGGTCCTCGCCAATCTTCGACGTCGAAGCCTCGTGCTCGACCGTGGCGCTGTTGTTGTTCACCTGGATATACGGAAAGGTGTTGGCGCCGCATCGACCACCAATCAGCATCGAGTCGCATTGCGAGTAGTTGCGCGCACCGTCGGCTTTCGCCCCGATCTTGACCAGTCCGCGGTAGCTGTTGTTCGAATGGCCAGCCGAGATGCCCTTGCTGACGATGGTGCTGCGCGTGTTCTTGCCGATGTGGACCATCTTGGTACCGGTATCGGCTTGCTGGTAATTGTTGGTGAGCGCAACCGAGTAGAACTCGCCGATCGAGTTGTCGCCGAGCAACACACAGCTCGGATATTTCCAGGTGATGGCCGAGCCGGTCTCGACCTGCGTCCAGGAGATCCGCGAGTCGACACCTTTGCACAGTCCGCGCTTGGTGACGAAGTTGTAGATGCCGCCGACGCCCTTCTCGTCCCCCGCATACCAATTCTGCACAGTCGAGTACTTGATGTCGGCACGGTCGAGCGCCACCAGCTCGACCACCGCCGCATGGAGCTGGTTGGTGTCGAACTTGGGCGCGGTACAGCCCTCGAGATACGACACCGATGCGCCTTCCTCGGCAACGATCAGCGTGCGCTCGAACTGCCCCGAATCCTGGGTATTGATGCGGAAATAGGTCGACAGGTCCATCGGACACTTGACGCCCCTGGGGATGAAGCAGAACGAGCCGTCGGTGAACACGGCCGAGTTGAGCGCAGCGTAGTAGTTGTCGCCTACCGGAACCACCGTGCCGAGGTATTTCCGCACTAGCTCCGGATGCTTCTGAACAGCTTCGGAGATCGAGCAGAAAATGATGCCGACGTCGGCGAGCTTCTTTTTGTAGGTGGTGGCCACAGACACGCTATCGAAAATCACGTCGACAGCGACCCCCGCCAATACCGCCCGCTCGTTCATCGGCACGCCGAGCTTCTCGAAGGTGCGCAGAAGCTCGGGGTCGACCTCATCCATGGTGTTCAGCTTCGGCTTCGCCTTCGGCGCCGAGTAGTAGCTGATCGCCTGGAAATCGATCTTCGGATAGTGGACGTTCGGCCACTTTGGCTCTTCCATCTTGAGCCATTGTCGATAAGCCTCGAGGCGGAGCTCGAGCAGCCACTGGGGTTCGTCCTTCTTGATCGAAATCAAACGGATCGTGTCTTCGTTGAGTCCTTTGGGCGCAACATCGGATTCGATTTCGGTAACGAACCCGTGCTTGTAGGGCTGATTGACGAGATTTTGCAATACCGTGCTCATTGGAATCGCTCCGACACCTTCCAGAATCCGAATCTGCCTTGCGTCATTGTGATTAGGCTTTGGTCGCTTCCTTCAGGCTGAAGCTCTCGCCGCAGCCACAGGTGTTGTCGACGTTGGGATTGTCGAAAGCGAACATCTGCTTGAGCCCGTCCTTGACGAAGTCGAGGCGCGAGCCGTCGAGGAACGTGAGGCTTTCGGGGTCGACCACAACGGTGGCGTCATACGACTCGAATGACCGGTCGCCCTTCCACATTTCGTCAGCGTAGTCGAACGTATAGGCAAAGCCGGAACAGCCGATTTTCTTCACGCCGACACGCAAACCCAATCCCTTTCCACGCCGCGCGAGCTGCGCCTTGATTTGCCTTGCCGCGCTTTCCGTCAATGTGACCGCCATGATCGATTGTCTCGGGAAATCAGGCGGAAACCGTGGTGCGGTCGCGCTTCGGGACGCTCTCCCGCATGTCTTGCACTGGCGTAACGTCCGTTACCTTCGTTTTCTGGGCATCGACAAGCTCCCGCAACGTCACGGCGCCCAGGTAGTCCAGGATGTGCTCATTGAGCTTTGCCCAAAGATCGTGGGTAATGCATTTCTTGTCGTCGTCGCAGTTTTCTTTGCCGCCGCATTGCGTCGCGTCGATAGGTTCGTCGACGGCGAGGATGATATCGGCCACCGACACCTGCGCCATATCCTTGGCGAGCCGATAGCCGCCACCCGGACCGCGCACGCTGTCGACAATCGCACGGCGGCGCAACTTGGCGAACAACTGCTCGAGATACGAAAGCGAAATCTTCTGGCGCTGGCTGATTTCCGCGAGCGTCACGGGGTCAGCGCCCTCCTGCGTCGCGAGATCGACCATCGCCGTGACAGCAAAGCGCCCTTTTGTCGTCAACCTCATCGCATTCCTTTCTTATAAATCAATGGCCTGCGTTGGTCCATAGTTAATAACTGACAAATTTAATCAACTATATAATACCTGATTAATTTAGTCAACAAATTTGTTTGGGAGTTCCATCGCGGTTAACCACAAACTCCCGCCAGAAGTCCCGCATAAAATCGACCCATTACATGCCCCGACGGCAATGCGTCGTCCTTCTTTGTGCATCGCCGCACTGGCCCGTTTGCTCGTAAAGCGTTAGCGCTCGGATTTCGACAGTAGGTCGGGCGTGAGTGGCAGAATCCGCACCGTGCCATTTTTTGGGCGCCATACCGCTGGGGTCTTGCCACGACCAATGCGAACAGAACGTGTGCCTGCCTCGGAGCGTGATACAACCGGGGCTACGGTTACTTACCGCGATCACAGTTACGGTAGTGAGCACGGCAATTAACTCGATCGCCCCCAATTGGAAGCACGGGTATGTGAGTACATATGCGGTCGTCAAATGGAAGTATGACCGTTTGCTCCGCCTGAAAAAACAATTGGTAATACTGGCGTCCGCGGCACATGTCGCCGATACCCGCGGGTTGGGTGAAGCCCTCCCCCACCCTGCATTGACCTGAGGCAACCCGCTCGACGGTCCACCGGTTCCCACATCAAAGAGACGCCCGAGAATGGCAGTGCGCCACAGGGAATGGCACCGCACGGACCGTATCGGCTGGTTACGCGCGGCGGTATTGGGTGCCAACGACGGCATCGTTTCGACAGCGAGCCTGGTGCTCGGTGTCGCAGCCGCGGGGGCGACTCACAGCAACGTGATGGTCGCGGGCATCGCCGGCCTGGTCGCGGGAGCCATGTCGATGGCTGCCGGTGAATACGTGTCGGTCCGCTCCCAGGCGGATTCCGAACAGGCCGCGCTCAACCTGGAACGCGCGGAACTCGAAGCAGACGACCAAGGCGAGCGCCGGGAACTGGCAGCGATCTACGTCGCCCGCGGCGTCGATACCGCGCTAGCGAAGCAGGTTGCCGCGCAACTCATGGCCCATGACGCGCTGGGCGCGCATGCCCGCGACGAACTCGGCATCTCCGAGACGCTCAGGGCGCGGCCGATTCAGGCGGCGTTTGCATCAGCGGCCTGCTTTTCCGCTGGCGCAGCCATGCCGCTGCTGGCTGTTGCCGTGGTCTCTGAGTCCAGTCTGATTCCCGTCGTCTCCGGAACTTCGCTGGTGTTCCTCGCGATCCTGGGCGGGCTGGCTGCGCGGGTGGGCGGCGCAAGCGTGACGATGGGCGCAATGCGCGTCACGTTTTGGGGCGCTCTTGCCATGGGACTGACCGCAGGCGTCGGGACCCTGTTCGGAACGGTGGCCTCACCTCCGCTTGCACCGCCTGGGTCAATCTAAATAGGAGAATTGCTAACCAGGCGGCGTCTGCGAGGAATTGGACAGCGATCTTGATGAGCGCAACCATGCGCCTATCATGCCATGAACCGCCACCTGACACTCACCGCTCGACGAAGATGTCCCGCTGTGGGTGCCGATCCCGCCACTGGCCGAAGTGCAGCTGGCCCTTGAAGGCGCCGTGGCCGACATCACGGGGTATGAACTAAAGCGCATTATGCGCACCGGCGCGGTGGCCAGCACCGACAATCGCAACCGAGAATTGCGGCCGCAGCGTGCGCCGATACGCCGTTTCAGCCAAAGCCGAGCGATTGCCATGGATATGGAGAGCGCGACCATCGCGGCCAACGGCTTCCGCTTTCGTGTTCCCTACGGCACGCTGCTGTGTGTGAGCGATAAGCCGTTGCACGGAGAGATCAAGCTGCCTGGCATGGCGAACCAGTTCTACCGGGAGCGGGTGGATCAGCATTTGCGTATCGGCATGCGCGCGATCGAGTTGCTGCGGCAGCAGCGGCCGGAACAGCTGCATAGCCGGAAACTCAGAAGCTTCGCAGAGGTAGCGTTCCAATGATCATCACTACGGCCGTTGCGGCGCACCTATGTTCGGCAGCACTGCCGCCGGCGTTTACAAGCTAGGCTCGTAGCGGCAGTATGTTGGCAGCCAACGTCGCAACCCGCGATCGTTGAGCGGAGATCTTCACATGAACGAAATCGTCACCGATATTTTTACGTGGGCGTGGTTTTCCGAACCGCACGGGTACAACTTCAACGGTCACCTCGTGCGTCACTCCAAAGGCAACCTCTGCATCGATCCGGTGCCGCCGGGCGACGCAGACCTTGCCGAAATCCTTAGGATGGGCGTCACCAGCATTCTGCTCACCAATCGCAACCATTCGCGGGCGGCCAACGCGGTGCGCGCGCGCACCGGCGCGAAGACCTTCATCCATCCGGACGACGCAGCGCATGCCAAGAGTCAGGGCGCTGAAATTGATGGGGATCTCACCGTGGGCGCGCAGAGCGGCCCGTTGATGATCGTGGCTGCCCCTGGCAAATCCCCGGGCGAGGTCGTGCTCCATTGACCAGAGCGGGGGCTCCTGATCGTGGGCGACGCAGTGATCGGGAATCCGCCGGGACAGTGCGCCCTGTTGCGCGAAAAGGTGATGGATGATCCGGTGCGCTTGAGGCAAAGCGTATACAAGCTTCTCGACCTGGAATTCGACACGCTGCTCTTCGGCGACGGGGCGTCGATCCTCCACGACGCTAAGTTACGAATGAAGGAGCTGGTCGATACCTTTCCGGAGGTGTGAAGCCTGGTAGCGAGCAGGCGCCTCGACTGGTAACGCAACGCCTGAAAGGTAGCGAGTGTCCTATGAAGCGTAAACACCCGAGGCGCGGGATCGGCAGCCCAAACCGGCCGGTCGCGTTGCCAAAGAGCGGACCGTCGCGCGGCGCGGCAACACGATTGAAATACCTATCGGTCGTGACGGCATCTGTCCAATCGGTCGCGGTGCCCATGCTGCTGTCGACGCTTGCGCGGCAATGCTATATTGAAGCTGCAGATCTTGGCCACGGCGCAAAGGGCCTGGCCGCGGCTATCCTGCCGATGGCGGAGATCGCCGGGGTGAAAGTTGGGCCCGGGTGAGGGTTTGCACCGCAACCATTTTAGGCGTAAGGACATGGCAAGATCCGTGAACTGCGTAAAGCTCGGCCGTGAAGCCGAAGGGCTCGATTTCCCGCCCTATCCGGGCGAACTCGGCAGGCGGATTTTCGAACACGTCTCCAAGGAAGCGTGGAAAGCGTGGCTCGAGCATCAGAAGATGCTGGTGAACGAAAATCGTCTGAACCTGGCCGATGCCGCGGCGCGCAAATATCTTGCCGCACAAATGGAAGCACATTTTTTTGGCGCCGGCGCCGAAGCGGCGGCCGGCTACGTGAAACCCGGCAGCAAATGAGCGGGTGCGTGATCAGGTTGACTCACCGCCCATCGTGACGCATTTTCCCGGCGAGTGGTCGCGCGTTAATCCGAATGTCGGAACTCGATAAAACTACCCCCGTCCCCACGGAAATCAAGCTGCATCAGGTTTCCAGCAAGCTCGAAATCGCCTTCAGTAACGGCGTACGGTATGAACTGCCGTACGAGTTCTTGCGGGTGTATTCACCGTCGGCCGAGGTACGCGGACACGGACCCGGTCAGGAGGTCCTGCAGGTCGGCAAGAAGAACATCGCGATCAAGGGCATCGAACCGGTGGGCTCGTATGCGGTAGTGCTGACCTTCTCCGATGGGCACGACACCGGTATCTATTCCTGGGATTACCTCTACGAGCTGGGCGAGAATTATGTCGCGCTATGGGATCGCTATGTGAGCCGGATGGAAGCGGCAGGCGCTTCGCGCGAACCTCTGGCCGGCGCGCCGGAACGCCCGAAATCCAAGTGACGATGCGGCAGTGAATGCCCCGCATGGCATCGTTCGCGATGCGTATGCTTCTGCGGAACTGGCGTTTAAGGCGGTTCTGATCAACCCGTACGAACTGGGCCGCCAATCGTTTAACCTGGCCGCGCCCGCCGCGCTTCTGAAAGCCGCCGGTTTCGAAGTCGTCTGCGTCGACCTCGCCCTGCAAAAGCTCGATCCCGATACCCTGCACGGTGCGGGATTGGTCGCCGTCCATCTGGGCATGCACACCGCGACCCGCATCGCCGTCGCGGCGCTGCCCACGATTCGAGCGCTGGCGCCCTCCGCCCATGTCTGCATGTACGGCCTGTACGCGGCGATGAACGAGCGGCTGCTGCGCGGCATGGGCGTACAAACGCTTCTGGGCGGCGAGTTTGAACCTGGCCTCGTCGCCCTGGCCGGCCGGCTGCGCGATCGCGACTACAGCGTGCAGCGCGGGCCGCTCGTCAAATTGTCACGCGTGGCCTTCGTCACGCCCGATCGAACGGGTCTGCCCGAGTTGGCGCGGTACGCCCATCTGGTGCTGCCGCGTGGCGGCCGCAAGATCACGGGCTTTACCGAAACGACACGCGGCTGTAAGCACGTGTGCCGCCACTGTCCGGTGGTCCCGGTGTACCAGGGGAAGTTCCGCGCAGTGGACAAGGACGTGGTGCTCGCGGACATCGCGCAGCAAGTCGCGATGGGCGCAGAACATGTCTCATTCGGCGACCCGGATTTTTTCAACGGACCGACTCACGCGCTCAAGGTGCTGAAGGCCATGCACCTGCGCTTTCCGCAGCTGACCTTCGACGCCACGATCAAGATTCAGCATCTGCTCGACCACGCCGTGCTGTTGCCGATACTGCGCGAGTGTGGCTGCTTGTTCGTCACCTCGGCCGTCGAATCGGTGGACGATAGGATCCTGGGCTATCTCGATAAACACCATACTCGCGCTGATTTCGAGCGCGTACTGACGTTGTGCCGTGCCAACAACATTTCGCTCGCGCCCACCTTTGTCCCCTTCACGCCGTGGACGACACTGGATGGCTATCTCGATCTGCTGCGTGAACTGGCGCGCTTGAATCTCCAGGAGGCGGTGCCACCCGTGCAGCTTGGCATCCGACTGTTGGTGCCGCAGGGATCGTATCTGCTGCACTTGCCGGGATTCGCCGAGATGCTCGAACCATTCGACCCCAAGCTTCTGGGTTATCCGTGGCGCCATGCCGACGCTCGGGTGGACGCGCTACAGCAGGAGGTGCAGGCTGCCGCCATGCGAACGGAAAGCGCGTCGCGCGCGGGAGCGTTCCGCGAGATTTGGCGGCTCGCGCACGCCGCCGCCGGCCGCGAAGCGCCGAGTCTCGACGGCGCGGATCCCGGCCAACCTGTCCCGCGCCTGTCCGAGCCGTGGTACTGCTGCGCAGAGCCCACCAATCAGCAATTGCAATCGTTCTGACCATGCCACGCGTTTTGCTGCTGCTGCCTGCCGCCGGCTATCGCAACGAGGATTTTCTCTCTGCGGCGCAAAAGCTGGATGTGGAGGTGATAACCGCCGCCGATTATTGCCACCGGCTCGCGCCGCTCATGGGCATGAGCCCCATCCTTTCATTGCCGTTCGACCAACTGGAAATCGCGGCCGAGCAAGCGCTGGTTTCCCTGGGGCGAAGCGTGGACGCGGTGCTGGCGGTGGACGATCACGGCTTGGAACTCGCCGCGCTACTGCGCAAGAAACTCGGGCTTGCGGGCAATCCGTTGCAGGCGGTGCGCGCCACTCGCGACAAGCTTGCCTTCCGGCAAATGCAGCAGACGAACGGCTTCAATTGTCCGGATTTCCGGGCCGCCGCCAGCGAAGCCGATGCGTTGGGCCTCGCCTCGTCATTGCAATATCCGGTCGTGGTGAAAGCCAAGCGGTTGTCCGCCAGCCGGGGCGTCGTCCGCGCCGATGACGCAGCGTCGTTTGTCCAAGCGGTTGCCCGCGTGCACCGCATCCAGGCCTTCGCCGATCGTGACGCCGCACAACTTGGCCTCATCGTCGAAGCCTTCATCCCTGGTCCCGAGTTTGCGCTCGAAGGTTTGCTGGAAGATGGTGCGTTACGTGTACTGGCGCTGTTCGACAAGCCGGACCCGCTCGACGGCCCGTATTTCGAGGAAACCATTTACGTCACACCCTCGCGCTTGGGTCCGGACGCGCAAAGGGCAATCGCCGCCGACGTGCAACGCGCCTGCGCTTTGGCCGGCCTGACCAGCGGACCGGTGCATGCGGAAATGCGCGTCAACGACCGGGGCATCTGGCTACTGGAAGTGGCGGCCCGGTCCATCGGCGGCCTGTGTGGACGCGCACTCAATCACCGACTCGGTATGTCGCTCGAAGAATTGATCCTGCGTCATGCGCTCGACATGCCCGCTCCGTCGTCTGGCAGCAATGACGCGTCCGGCGTGATGATGATTCCGGTACCCGCACGCGGCATATTTCACCATGCGGCCGGGCTGATGGCAGCGCGTGCGGTGCCGGGCATCAGCGATATTCGGATCACCGCCCAACCCGGGCAAATGGTTGCCCCGCCGCCGGAAAGCTCAGGTTACCTCGGTTTCATCTTCTCCCGCGCTGTTGAACCGGAAGCCGCCGAAGCGGCGCTGCGCGCGGCCCACGCCAACCTCGCCGTCGAGATTCAAGCCGAATTGCCGATGACCTGGGTTTGTGGGCAGTGACTTCCCTGCGTGTCAGCGTACAGGCTACGTGAATTCTACCCCGATCGCCGCAGGGTCGATTTCGGATGGCGTATTGGGCTATCCTCGGGAACGAGTCAGGACCAACGGAGCGATGGCCGTCTCTTTAGCGAAGTCGCGTAGGTCGCCTTGAGTGTCCTGCTCGCCCTCCGAATGAGGCAGGTGTCCGCAACCAAGCCGGAGTCGTGATCCGGATCGAAGGCGGGTGTGGTGTGCACCGGCACGCGGAACTCCGGGGGCTATCGGGCATGCACGCGTGGATCGAAAATTCGGACGTCTTGTCGCTGTTTCCCACGCTGGTCTGGAAGATCCAGCTTCGCGCCGAGGTGCATGACGCGATCGACGCCGGCGTCCTCAGCCTCCTGCATTCGCTGCGGCAGGGGCTGCCCGAGTTGAAGACCGGTGAAGCCTGGCAGTCGGGTCATGCGCTGCAGCAGCGGGTAGAACTGCGCGGGCTTTGCGATTGCGTCAGCCGTGCGGCGACAAGCGTGCTGCAGTTCCTCAAAATTGGCGACGCTGGGATTGAAATCACCGGCTGCTGGGCGAACCTGTACGCACCGGGCTCCATCCACCGTGCGCACAACCACCCCAATAACTACTTGAGCGCCGTGTATTACGTCCGCACCTGGCCCGGCGCGGACAGCATCAACTTCAACGACCCGCGCAGCCAGACCGGCGTCATCCGGCCGCCGGTCACGGAGCTCACCGCCACCAACACCGATCAGGTCGTGGTGCGCGTCGGAAACGGCACCCTGCTGGTCTTCCCTTCGTACCTGCACCACTCGGTCGATGCCAACGCCAGCGGCGAGACCCGCGTCAGCGTAAGTTTCAACCTGATGTTTTCCGCATTCACGACGGCATTGAGCAAGCCATTGTGGGGCGAGGAATGAGAACATTCAGTGGTGTCCGGTGAAACCACGGCGCGTGGTGAGCCGCCCGATGCGTTCGTTCATTCAACAGCCGCCGGCGCCCGCGACGGGAAGGTGATGACCGAAGGAGCCCCGCGGACGCCGCGATACGGAGCGCGTTGTCCGTGAACGATCCGCCGGAGGAAGACCCTCTTCGTGCTGTTGCAGCGCGAAACGCCCTGGACGTGGTGATGCACTACCACCAGGAGACGAAACATCATTTCTTTCGCTACCCGCGCTCGCTCGGTTACATGGACTGGGCGAATCAGCCGGATCCGTTTCGACGCTACGATGGATCGCCGTTTCGTGCCTTGCCGCACCTGAAACCTGACGACGCGCCCGTCTCGTGGCGAATTCATGTTCAAGCCATGACCGGGGTCTGAAATAGGCCTCGACAGTGCTGCTGCCAAGCGTAGTGATTAATGGCAGCAGGAGCGCCGGCGGGCGTTCCGGCGCGTCTGGCTGGCGTCGAGCCGGCGAGTGCGCGATGAACGCGATGCTCATTGTAATAATCCGCGAAGGCGTCCAGCTTCCGCGTCAGGTCGATCGCGTTCCAGAAAAACACGTGATCGAGATACTCGCGGCGGACGGTGCCGATTAGCCGTTCGATGAACGGATGCGAAACTGGCACATACGGAACCGACTTGACCTCCTCGATCGCGAGCACGCGTAGGTTGGCCAACCAACGGTGGAAGCGGAACAGCGGATCGTGATCCATGCTGACACGTTTCGGTAGTCGCTGCCCAGCAATGGCCCGATTGAACATCTGGCAAACCGAGACTCCGTCAATATTTGCGCGTTCGACGTCAAAGCCAACCAGCCGGCGCGTGTGGACGTCCATGACCAACAGCACCCAGTGACTATACAGAAGGATGGATTCGCAGCGGAATAGGTCGACACTCCACAGGCCATCCTTCATGTCACCGATGAAGGTCAGCCAAGAGGGGCCGTCCGTTCCGGAGCCGTCTGGGCGGTAGTGCTTCGCCAGCACACGGCGCACAACGTCTTTGTCGATGTCGATGCCGAAGGCATGAGTGATCTGCTGGGCGATGCGCACACAGCCAAATCTGGGATTGCGCCGCTTCATCTCAACAATGGCTGCGATGAGTTTCGCAGCAGGACCTTTAGGACCTGGCTTGCGGCGAGGTGATGAGGACGAAGTAAAAAGCAAGCGATACTTCCGATGGACCAAGGCCTTGTGGAATTTGAGCAGCGTTGCCGGCTTGATGACTGCGCCAAGCTTGGAAATCCGGCGCGGACTGACGAATAGCATGGTCAGTCCGAGGACAAAGCGATCGAGCGTCGTCAGATTCGGCGCGCGCAGCCTGAATCGATTGCTGATCAGAAGCTGGTGCTTAAGGAGAAGCGATTCTGCCGCCACGGCGCGTAAGCCGCCAGGGCGAAGCAACTTTGCAAAGGTCACCAGGAGGTGGACGGCGAGGATGAGCAAATCGCGCATGGTCGGACGGTACCATGTATGCCGTCAGGTGCAAGACTACCCTGACCCCGCGGTTTTCCTCATACTACAAATTCGCCACCCACACGTCCAAATCCACGGAGACTGCTATGGACCACAGTGCGCTACGGCCGCTCAGCGGACATTTCCGCGCAACCGCGAACGGCCGGAGCTGGCCGGTCAGAGACTTCCACCTTTCCGATACGAACGGCCGCTGCACAACCCACACCGGGCATCGAGGCGTCAACGGCTGAAGCAGATCGTCGAGCCGCCGCTCATCGCTGGGGACCGGGCGGCCGTGCCCGACCGAGGGTGTGTGAAAACGCGAATGTTGCCTATAGTGAAGAAGGTAGATTCTTCGGAGCGGCGACATGAAGCGATTCATCGAAGGTGATGACCGAAGCCAGGTGACTTTGCTGCCCGAGTGTCTCGATGACTATGTCGGTGAGGACAACCTGGTTCGGGTGATCGATGTCTTCATCGACGAGCTGGATCTGACGGGTCTTGGCTTCGAGGGCGTGGCGCCGGCGGACACCGGGCGTCCGGCGTACCACCCGGCGGTGCTGTTGAAGATTTACGTCTATGGATATCTCAACCGCCTGCAGTCGAGCCGGCGCCTGGAACGCGAGACGCAGCGCAACGTCGAGCTGATGTGGCTGACCGGTCGCTTGACGCCGGACTTCAAGACCGTCGCCGACTTCCGCAAGGACAACGGTAAAGCGATCCGTAACGTCTGCCGCGAATTTATCGTACTGTGCCGCCGACTCGAGCTGTTCTCCGAAGCGATTGTGGCGATCGACGGCAGCAAGTTCAAGGCGGTCAACAACCGCGATAAGAACTTCACTGACCACAAGCTCAAGAAGCGGATGGATCAGCTGGAGGAAAGCATCGGCCGCTATCTGGCCGAGCTCGACCGCGCGGATCGGGACCCGACCCTCGTCACGGAAGGCCGAGTTTCGCGGCTCAAGGAGAAGGTCGCCTCGGTCAAGGCGCACATGGAGCACCTGAAACAGATTGGCCAGCAACTACGGGAAGCACCTGACGGGCAAGTCTCGCTGACCGATCCAGATGCGCGCTCGATGGCCACCAGTGGCCGAGGCACCGGCATCGTCGGCTACAACGTGCAGACCGCGGTCGATACCAAGCACCACCTGATCGTGGCTCACGAAGTTACCAACGTCGGCCATGACCGCACCCAGCTGTTCGCGATGGCCACGCAGGCGCGCAGCGCGACGGGAAAGGAAGAGCTGACCGTCGTTGCTGATCGCGGCTACTTCAAAGGCGAAGAGATTCTGGATTGCGACCGGGCCGGCATGACCCCGCTGGTGCCCAAGTCGCTGACCTCCAACAGCAAGGCCGATGGTCGCTTCGAACACGTGATGCGGATCGTGGGCATCGGACCGCTGATGCAGGCGATAAGGGCATGAGCCCCTCTATTCTCGTGCGATAGACCGCGCAGAAAGAACTGCCAAGCGCATCTGCAGCACAACTTTCGATACGACCTCGATAAAATCCTCAGCCGGCGCGGTTGCACACAGCGTGGCACCGGCTGTCCCAAACGCTTCCACGCGTGCTAACGCGGCATGGTCACGCAGATTTAACGTTTCCGCACAGCCTCGACCCTTCTCGGTCATCCGTCCGACGACGGCGAACGTCCGCTTCGCCGCGACAGCGGCGATTCAGGCGCCGCTCTTCAGCGGGCGCGTCCGGCCAGTTGCGGTCGACCAGCTCTATCGCCCAAGTTGCCGCAAACCAGACATTCATGGCTCGCATGGGTTCGAGACCACGCGTGTATGGAAAGGACACCATCTACCGACTCCCGCCGCGATCGAAACGGTACTGAACGCCGATCCACGCGCCGAATGTTGCGCTGGGTGAGCGAAACGCCTCCGGTCCCGCGAGGCCGGCATCGAACGTATTACCCGGGCCGCGAAAATAGTTGGCGCCAAGGATGCCGAAATTCTGATACGTCGTGTTAAACAGGTTGTCGACGCGAGCGAACACCTGCCACTCCGGCGTGATATTCCAAATACCGTCCAGGGCAACGAGCGCGTAGCCAGCGACCTTGCCGGACGGATCGGCGTTGTTCTCGTTGCCGCGCGCATACTGCGAGTCAACGCCCAGAACCGATGCGCCGAAGGCGAAGGGACCATGAGTCCAATCCGCCCGGACGCGCAGGGCATTGCGGGGCAACACCGGCAGACGATTCCCGGGCTGCACATAGATCAGGCAGTCAGCGTCCGCGGACGAATTGTTCGGACTGCTCTCGACGAAGCCCGTCTGGAACGTGGCATCGAGCAAGCTGTACCGCGCGACGACGCGAACCTCGCCCAAGGTGGCGCCACCTGAGAGTTCCACGCCTTGGCGCCGTGTTTTGCCTACGTTCTGGAAATAGCCGGCGTTGACCGCGCCGCTGCCGGCGCTGATGAATTGGATGTCGTCGGCGAGGTCCGTGCGAAAGATCGCTGCGCTGTAGAATCCAGTCGCGCCGACGCGACCCCGCACGCCGGCCTCGTAGGTGGTCGCAACGACCTGTTTCAACGGCGGGTCGGCGACAAAGATGTTGGGCAGTGTGCACGGAGCAGCTGGGTCTGCGCAGGTCAATTCAACGGCCGTCGGGACGCGCGTGCCTTGGTTGGCACCGCCGAAAACATTGATACGAGCGTTGGGCGTCCAGGTCAGGCCGAAAGCGGGATTGAATCGTCGGAAAGTGTTGGTCCCGTCGATGGCCGGCGATTCGCCGGTCAGGTCCTGCGTGGCGATACGCGCCGCATTGTATCGGCCGGCCAGCGAAAGACTCCACTGCGGTGCGACCGTTATCGTGTCGGAGATATAGAATCCCAGTGAGCGGTTCTTGGTCGAGACGTTCGTCTCAAGTACGTAATCGCCGGTGCCAATGGTGTCTCGGTCTGCTACAAACGTCGCCGGTTGTCCGCTTTGGGTGAAGTCAGTATTGCCGGAATCGAACGCCGCGCCAAACACGATCTGGTGCGCCATGGCGGACAGTGTGCGTTGCAGTGTCAATTGCAGCGAAGCGCCCCAGGACCTGGTGGTCGAGGCCGTGAATAGATTGAACGCCTCATTTGGTTGGTCGGGAGGTGAATAGTCGCCGTTGACGTTGCTGTTGACGCCGCTGGTCGTGATTTGGCGATAGTAAACGTTGCTGGCGAGTAGGGTGTCCTCGGCGAACGCATGCTGCCAATTGCCGCTGACGAAGTTAAGGTGATTGTCGGTTGTGTCGGGCCAGGTGTACGCCTGCTTCGGGTTCACGAGCATCGAGACCGGAAGCGCTTGCGTGCCCTCCAGATGGTTGTCCGCGAGGGTGAGTGCCAGGTTGAATTGATCCGGCCCCGCATGGGCGTCCGCCCGTCCATACAATCGCTGGATACGCGTGGAGGAATGATCGCGGTAGCCGTCGTCGTGGATGCCCTCGGCGGCGACAAACAACCCGAACGTCCCGTCGTTGACACCGGCATCCGCGGAGACCTCGGTCCGCCCGAACGAGCCCGTGGACGCAGAAACGCTGGCGCCGGGATAGGCGAAACCGTCCTTCATGTTGATCGTCAGCGCGCCGCCGAGGGTGTTTAGACCGAAGACCGGATCGGAGCCGGGCAGGAGTTGCATCGAGGAGACGGCGTTTTTCGGGAGTAGGTCCCAGTTCACGACATCGGCGAATGCCTCGTTGATGCGTACCCCGTCCTGAAACACCGACAGGCCCTGCGGCGTGCCGAGCAGCGAGGAGGCCGTGAAGCCGCGAAAACTCACGTCCGGTTGGAAGGCATTGCCCGTGGGTGAGTTGAGCGAGACGCTATTGGCATTCAAATTCAGGAACTCGGCGACGCCGCCGGTACGCTGCTGCCCCAGGTCGCGGGCGCCAAATGTCTGCACGTTCGACGGCACCTGTTCGAGCGGAGTGCCCAGACCAGGCAGCGGTACCGTGCCGATCACCTCGATCTTGGGTAGATCAATAGTCTCATCGCCGGCGAACGCCGGCACGGCGCTAACCATCCATAAGATGACTACCGCAGGCACGGTCCTACGGCGGAACTTGCTACGTATCATCGCCAATTTCGGTCGCTCCCTTTTTGCTTTATATTTCAAGCTCCCCCGCCGCATCGGCAAGCGCGGTCGGAACCGCAGCCAATAGGATCGCACCGCTAGGCTGGCTTCGCCCCGCGCGCGGTTCCCGATTTTCCCGGGAATATTTCCCGACGGCGCTGCGCCCGCGGATTGCCCGTGCGGGGCTTCGAGGAGGAACTGTGATGGAAGCACCTGCCCCCAACCAGACGCGGGCGCGGCACGACTTGGTCTGGATCGTGGCTATGACCGGAGGATTTGCGATTCTTTGCGTATGGCTCGAACTTTCGGAGGCGGTGCTGGCCTGGACACGGCCATACGAACGATTCCAGTTGGACGAGCTGCCTGGCGTCCTGCTGTTTCTGGCGGTGGCGTTGACGTGGTACGCGTGGCGACGCGCTCGGGAAGCGCGCGTGGAACTCGATCTGCGTAAGCGAACCGAGGCAAAGTTGCGCGCGGTCCTTCTCCAGAATAGGGAACTCGCGCAGGCGAGCTTACGAGTCCAGGAAGACGAGCGCAGAACTCTCGCGCGTGAGCTGCACGACGAACTTGGACAATATCTGAACGCGCTCAAGATCGACGCGGTATCCCTCCGCAACGGCGCCGCCGGAAACATCCCTGAAGTCCGTTCCAGTGCGGTAGCCATCGTGGGTATGACCGACCACCTTGAGAGTGTGGTGCGGGACATGGTGCGACGCCTGCGGCCTCCCGGATTGGACGAGCTCGGGCTTGCCGCGGCGGTTGAGAGCTGTGTCGATGGCTGGCGGCGGCGGCTCCCGTCCGTCAAGTTCACGGTGGAGGTCGGGGAGGAAATCGGGCAACTTGACGAGGCGACCAACATCACCCTGTATCGCCTCATACAGGAGGGGCTGACCAATGTGGCAAAGCATGCGCGCGCCTCCTGCGTGGACATCGTGATGCACCAGCGATCCACCACGGATGTTGGTACTCCGGAGGTTGTGCTGACGGTTCAGGATAACGGGGTCGGAACGGGGGAGGCGGTGGCGGAATCCGGGCTCGGAATCGTCGGCATGCGGGAACGTGTCGAGGGTCTGGCCGGTCGCTTCGATTTCACCCCGACGTGTCGAGGTGGGTTCGGCTTTACGGCGTGGTTGCCGGTTCAGCGGACAAGGACGGGATGAGCCCGCACAATCGCCTTCGGGTACTCCTGGTCGACGATCACGCCGTCGTGCGCGAGGGCTACCGGCGCCTGCTTGAACGGTCGCGCGATATCTGCGTCGTCGGCGAGGCAGCTACCGCAGCCGAGGCATATCAGGTCTTCTGCCAAGTGAACCCCGATGTGGTTGTAATGGACATATCACTTCCGGACGTGAGCGGAATCGAGGGCATGCGACGATTGCTTTTACGGGAGCCCGGCGCACGAATCCTCGCGTTCAGCATTCACGACGAAGCGATATTTCCGAGCCGTGCCTTCAAGGCTGGGGCGGCTGGATATGTCACCAAGGCCAGCGCGCCGGAAGTGCTGGTAGACGCGGTCCGGACCGTGGCGCGTGGTGAACGTTTCCTGAGTCCCGATATCGCTTACACCCTCGCGCTGCAGGGCGTCTCCGGAAGGAACACCGCCCTCGACGCGCTGTCCACACGCGAGTTCGAGATCGTCCGGCTACTCGCGACGGGTCATTCCGTAAAGACAATCGCGGAAAAGCTCTGCCTCAATCACAAGACCGTCGCCAACCACCAGTCGAACATTCGGCAGAAGCTTGGTGCACAGACACCCGTCCAACTGATTCAGATTGCGACGGAGAACGGGTTGCTCGCGGACCGGCGCTGAACGAGCGCGCTCCCCTTGGCTGGAAGTTGTAGCGTTGAGTGTCCGGTTGCACGCCATCGTACGTCCGCTTCGGGCGGACGGTCGCGTCTGCAGTGGGTCGGCAAGAGCCGGTCGCGCATCTCGGAAGCTGTCGCTTGCCGCAACGTCAACTAACGAGAATCACCATCGGCAAGAGTCGACCCACTTCCGACATAACGCGGAACCGGAAGCGGGCATTGAACACGATGGAAGCTGACGTTCGGATCGCGGCAAAGGCAAAAGGGGGCGCTGCAACATTGAACAACAGCGTGAGAACGAGCTTGACGCACTTCGCCACGGCCGACGCGGTCAACCAGCGCAACGAACAGCCTGCGAACGGCGGGCGAACGCACTGGCATCGTGAACTTCCGCTAGCACGACCTGCGGCGTGTCTGGGCCACCTGGCACGTCATGGCCGGGATCCCGATTGCGGAGTTGCAGGAGTTCGGCGCGTGGAAGTCAAAACTGATGGTCAAGCGCCACGCGCATTTCGCGCGCGAGCAACTGCGCGCCGCCGCGAAAAAGGCTGGGCACATTTTTGGGCACACCCGGGTCCGCGCCAAACGCGGAAGCGCGCACAAGATCTTGATTGAATTGGCTCGCCAAACCGGGCAAATCTGAGCACCGATGGGTTGAGACCGTGGCGCTGGCTCGACTGAGGTAGCTCCAGACTTGATCTGACGCTAACGGACGCAGTCATGTAGATCCTCGCTGCTCCATCCCCGAGCCTTCGCTTTCGTGGCGCCATTCGGCGGAGTTCATCGGCGGCAGTCGGCCCAGGACCGGCCGTCCGGGAGTAGATCGGAATTTTGCGGTTATAGCAGACGTCTAACTAACAGCCGAACCTAGCGGATGGGCACCGATGGCGAGCGCCAGAATGAGCGGGTATCGCGGTAGGGCGCGTTGCCGACGATGGGTTGGCTCGTCGCCGTGCGATCATCGATAACCGATTGGATGCTGACCTCTGTTCTACTGAGCCTTGAATAATACAGTTACAGTTCTATAATGAAGAACATCATCCATCTCAGGAGGATGTTCGGCAATGAGCAAGAGGCGAGACTTCGACGCGTTGCAAAAGCGACGTATGCGAGCAGCGAACCTGCTGCGACATGGTTTCACGCAGGCGCAGGTTGCGGCCAAGCTGGGTGTATCGCGGCAGTCGGTATCGCGCTGGGCGGCGACGGTTGAAGCGGAAGGGCCAACCGGGCTGCGAAAGGCCGGCCGCGCTGGACGGCGACCCGGGCTTGATGAAGGGCAGCGTAGAAAGTTGATCGAGTCGTTGAAGGCTGGGGCGCTGGCGGCCGGATATGGAACGGATCTGTGGACGTTGAAGCGTGTGGGCCGGCTCATCGCGGAAGACACCGGCTTGCGGTACTCCGAGTCGGGGGTCTGGCACGTGCTGGCGAACCTGGGGTTCAGTTGCCAGCGACCCGTGGGACGAGCCCTCGAACGCGACGAGGCTGGCATCGAGCAGTGGAAACGCAAGCGCTGGCCAATGCTAAAAAAACGCCAAGGCCCGAGGGCAGACGATAGTGTTCATCGACGAGACCGGTCTTTCGGAACGTCCGCACCGAGTGCGCACCTGGGCTCCGCGCGGCCAGACCCCGGTCCTGCAGATGCACTTCAACTGGCACCAGCTGTCGGCGATCGCGGGCCTGACGTTCTGGAACCTCTATTTCAAGCTCGTCCCCGGTTCGTTCAACGGGCCACGGGTCATCGACTTCCTGCGCCAGTTGCGCCGCCAAATCAAGCGCCGCTTGCTGGTGATCTGGGACGGGCTGCCCGCGCATCGCAGCCGCGTCGTGCGCGATTACGTCGATGCCACCAAGGGTGCCATCCAAATCGAGCAGCTCCCCGGGTACGCCCCGGAACTCAACCCCGTCGAGTTTCTCTGGGCGCACTGGAAGCAGCATGAGCTGGCGAACTTCTGCCCGAAACACTTCGTCGAGCTCTCCCAGTTCGCCCGCAACAAGTTGCGTCGCTCCCAGCACCGGCCACGCATCATCACCGCTTGCTGGATTCAGGCGCAGCTGCCGATCTGATGTCACGGTATTATTCAAATCTCAGTAAAACCGAAAACCATCCCCCAGGCAAGCGATACGTCGCTTATCAATGAGCTTCTGGAGAAGCCCCTAGCTTGTCAATTGCCTCGAGGTATACGGCGATGAATGGCCCGTTGCCTCCAGCGGATGAACCCTTGGGGCTTTCGGCGTTCCTAGTCTAGGCGGTGCAAGCTTTGTGGCTGGAGAAAACCGACGCAACAACAAAGGAGATGGACAATGCGGAACAAAGCGCTAAGTCTGTTGGCGGTCGGAGTCGTGTCTGCCCCCCTCGTGAGCGCCTGGGCGGACGTTCCCAGGGATGTGGCCTATGTGAGCAACCAGGACAACGGCGTGACGGTGATCGACTTGGCCAGTTTGAAGCCCGTCAAAACCATCGACGTGGGAGGCAAGGGACCGCGAGGCATCGCCGTCACACCGGACGGAAAGCAGCTGCTGACCGCCAACCAGCATACCGGCGACGTCTCCGTCGTCGATACCAGCAACGACCGCGTGGTGCGGCGTATTCCCGTCGGTAAGAATCCCGAGTTTCTGCGCGTCAGTCCCGACGGCAAGACAGCGTTCGTTACCTATGAACCCTCGGCGAAGGGCGGTCCGCCGAAGGCCGGGGGAAAAGAAGAGGAGGATGAGGGCAACAAGACGCCCGCTGAAGTGGCGGTCATCGATCTCGATAGGGGCACAGTGACCCGGCGCCTGATGGCCGGTCTGGAGACCGAAGGCATCGAGTTCACCCCGGACGGGGAGCATCTCGCAGTCGCCAATGAAGCCGACAACACCGTCACCGTGTACAACCTTTCCGACGGAGAGCTAGTGCAAACGGTCGACATTCGCGCCTACGGCAATCGCCCGCGAGGCATCAAATTTTCGCCGTACAAGCACGAATACGCCGTCACGATGGAGGGTTCGGACAAGGTGCTCATCCTCGATCCGGACTTCAAAGTCATCAAGACCGTTGCGACTGCCTCAGGCCCCTACGGTGTGGCGTTCGACCATGGCGGCCGGCGCCTCTGGGTCGACGCGGCGCGCGGCGGGAAGTTGCAGGTGTTCGATACCGCCGACTATCGCCTGATCGCGACCATTCCTGTCGGCAAGCGCTGCTGGCATTTCACCTTCACTCCAGGCGGGGCCCGCGTTCTGGACGTGTGCGGGCGCTCGAACAGCGTGTATGTCATCGATGCCGCGAACTATCGGACAAAGAAGGAGATCACCGGGCTGCAGCTGCCGTGGGGAGCAGTGACCTATCCCAACGCGAACGGCAGTCTGGACGTCGCTCGCTGACGGATACCAGCAGGGGGGACCGAGCGCTGGACGGTTGCGGCTTGCTTCCGCGCCCGCCATCTCGAAGCGGATTTCATCCACCCTTCTGGTGGACCCTTGATGGCGCCGCGTGTAGAGCTTGAGCATGCACTACGCATTCCCTATCAGTTCAGGTTATCACGGCTCGACGCGACCGGGCCGACGAGTACGGCGGGCGCGTCGTGTGGCGTTGCCCGTAAGCAGGCGCTGAGAAGGACGAGGCGCGACCGCCGCTCATGGCCGCCCCTGCCCGGGTGGCCGGTTCAGACGGGAGCGACCGGTCGTCGCCACTGGCGAAGTGGGGCTATCGACCCGAATTACAGGACTGCCGAGAGGGGACGCTCGAAATCTAGCGCGGATGAAGACGTGCGGCTAGCCTCCACCGCGCCTGGTGTACAAGTCGAAATGGGCGAGGAAATCGTCGCGTGTCAGTTCGTCCAGGCCGTGGAAACAGAAGGTGACGCCAAGCACGGGCAGTGCAATCAGCCCTATGCGCCGTGGTGGCCTCTCTTCGATTGAGATCCGAACGCGGCCACCGTGGGTCGTAACCGTCACCACCTCCCCGTCGATCTGGAATGGGGCCCGACGGGTCGCGCCGGGCAGCCACGATATGAATTCGGCCCGCGTGCAGCCCATCTCACGATGCAGCTGAAACACGTCCGCCATGCCGCCTAGCCGCCCGCGATGGGAGGCCACACGGCCATTTCGTCTCCGAGGCGCAACAGCCGCGTAGCGCGCGCGTCGCGTGGGATGAAGACGCCATTCACCAACACAAGGTGGGCCATCGCCGGCGGCAGATTGAATTGCTCGATTACGGCCTGCACGGTCGCCGTTTCGGCGACGTCAACCGCAAGCTGGTTATACACGCGCGCCCTGCCGTTGAGTTCCTGCGGCAGATAGTCGCCAAGCGTGGCGAAAAGCTTGAGGGTGATCTCCACAGCCGAGCTTTGCCTCCGTCGTCCCTCAGGCGACGTTCGATCCCCTTGCATGCTGCGCCTGCGCGCTGGAAAGATACGCCTGTGGAAGCTGCAACGGGTCGCGCAGCAGACGGTCCTTCCACGCGCCGAGCCTGGTGCGCGATTGCGTAAGCCCGCGCAGAATACCGACATGCTCGGTCAGACCGATCGCATTCGAACCGATCAAAACATCTCCCTCGAACTCCAGGCGAATGTACCGGAAGTTGGCGTCGTCGGTTAGCTCGGCGTGTTCGCCCCCGGGCACTCCTTCCCATCGTCCGAATGAGGTCGAGATGAGCCCCAGCGTGTCGAGCACGTTGATCTGCGTGACTCCACGCAACTGGGTTCGTTTCCCGGCCATGTTCATTCCGGCGATATATGCTTGATCGGCAGCGTTCGGCTGAATGGCACTGACGATCGTCTTGCCGGTAACCGCGTCGAACGCTTCGGCGCAATCACCCGCTGCGTAGACTCCTTCGCTGTTGGTCTGCAGGCGTTCGTCGGTCAGAACGCCCTGAAGACACAGGATGCCGGAGTTCTCGAGAAACCCGATATTCGGTTGGACCCCCGTCGCGGATATCACCAGATCCACCGGCAACTGCTTGCCGTTGGACAGCCGGACGGTAAGGGGTGTCCCGGGGTGGATGGCTTCCACTCGCGTCGATGTGTAGACGGTTATTCCCTTCTTCTCGACCCAGCGTTTGATCATGCCGCCGGCCCCTTCGCCCATCATGCGTGGCACCATGCGATCGCCCATTTCCACGACGGTAAGTTCCACGTCGCGGGCGGCGATGGCTTCCATGATGATGCAGCCGATGAAACCCGCTCCCATCTGCAGCACGCGTGCTCCGGGTTTGGCAAGCGCCATGATCTTCCGCGCATCGGCGAGCGTCCAGCAAGGATGCACGCCAGGCAGGTCCATGCCGCGGATCGGGGGGCGAACGGGGGTCGCTCCCGTAGCGATCAGCAGGCGATCGAATGGAAGAACCGTCCCGTCATCGAGCTGCACGTGGTGCGTGTCCACGTCGACCGTGCGCGCCCGTCCCGCAAGCATCTGAAGGCGTTGCCGTGCGAAATGCTCCTTGTCTTTGCGCAGATAAGTTCCCTCCTCGCCGATGTCGCCCATCAGCAGATACGGAATCGCCATGCGCGAATAGGGCGGTTCGGGCTCGTCGCCGACGATCACGATGTCGTCTTCGGGTCGCTGCTTGCGAATCGTTTCGGCCGCGATGACACCAGCGGGTCCGTTACCGAGAATGACGTGTTTCACGAGGATCTCTCCACGAGCAAAAAGGGCGGTTCACTAGGAACCGCCCAAGTCCGAACATTCGCGACGCGGCGCGCTCGTCTCGGCTTACAAGCTGAGGCGGGCTCGGGTGTCCGGTTTTAGCTCTCCCTTGTCGTCCCAGCCGCGAAGCTGGTAGTACTCCGGCAGCATCTTGTCCAGGCCGTTGACGAGCCCCTTGGCCGGCCCGGTCTTCGCCGCCTCGGTAAGCAATCGCTTCGGCAGCGTGTCGTCCTTGTAGGTGAACCCGGCGCGATTGTTGAAGTCGCGCTCCATGTTCCAGATGCGCTCGCCGATCAGGCCCAGCTCCTCGAGCGTGAACTCTTCCGTGCAGGCCGCAGCGAGTTGCGGCTGGACATCGGCAAGCGTCCACGCGAAGCTGGTGAATAGACAGATGCCGGCCGAATCGAAGACGGCCGTGGCGTCCTGGAAGGCCTTGACCAGCCCGGCCTTGCCCTCGGTGACGAGCGGATCAGTCTTCACCGGGATCCCAAGGACCTCGGAGGCTACCGTGTAACCGCGCAAATGGCAGGCACCGCGGTTGGCCGTGGCATAGGCGAGGCCCATGCCCTGGATGCCGCGCGAGTCGTAGGCGGGGAACTCTTGACCTTTGACGCTCATCGACAAATCCGGATGACCGTACTTGGCGGCGAGCCGCTTCGAGCCCTGCGCGATCTCTTTGCCGAAGCCCTCCCCTCGGGCGGTGATCTCCGCGAAATAGGTGAGCGCCTTGGCTGAACCGAACGGAGCTTCGATGCCCAACTGCTCCTTCTTCAGCACGCCCATCTCGTAGAGCTCCATGACGGCCCCAACCGTGGCACCGAAGGAGATCGGATCGAAGCCATCCTCGTTGCAAATGAAGTTGGCATAGGTCAGCGCTTCGAGATCGTTGACGCCGTTGGCTGCGCCCAGCGCCCAGGCCGCTTCGTATTCGAGGCCGCCCGATGCGCCCCAGTATTTCGGCTTGTTGACCACCGTGTAGTGGGTCTCGTCGATCTTCGAGACGCGGCCGCATGCGATCGTGCAGCCGAAGCACGCCTGATTGGTGACGAGATTCGCTTTGCCGTCGCTCTTGCGCGGCTCGTGCATCGCCTCGGCGGAGATGTCCCTTGCGCCCTCGAACTGCACATCCCGATGGTTACGCGTCGGCAACGCGCCGATTTCGTTGATCACGTTCATCAGCACTTGCGTACCGAACTTGGGCAAGCCCTGCCCGGTCACCGCGTGGTCGGCCAACACCTTCTTGGCGGCCGTGGCTGCCTTCATGAAGCCCTTGGGATCGCGGATATTGCCCACTCCCTTGGTGCCGCGCACAGCAATCGCCTTGAGATTCTTGCTGCCCATCACCGTGCCCACCCCTGAGCGTCCCGCGGCCCGGTGCAGGTCGTTGATCACGCCGGCATACAGGCAGCCGTTTTCTCCGGCGCGCCCAATGGAACTGACGCGGATCTGTGGATCGTGATGCTTTGCCTTGAGGGCAGGCTCGGTCTCCCACACCGACTTGCCCCAAAGCCAGCCGGCGTCGAGCAATTGCGCAGTGTCGTTCTCGATGAGCAGATAGACGGGCTTGGGTGCCTTGCCTTCGAAGATGATCATGTCCCAGCCTGCCATCTTGAGTTCGGCGCCCCAATAACCTCCCGAGTTCGAACAGGCAATCGCGCCCGTGAGCGCGCCCTTGGTAATGACCGAATAGCGCCCGCCCGTTGAAGCCATCGTTCCGGTGAGCGGACCCGTGGCCCAGATGATCTTGTTTTCAGGCGACAGCGGATCGACCTTCGGATCGACTTCCTCGGTGAAGTATTTGGTCGCCAGGCCCCGTTGACCAATGTAATCACGTGCCCATTTCATGTTCAGGGGCTCCGCGATGCAGGTTCCCTCGGCAAGATTGACGCGCAGGATCTTTCCAGTCCAGGCCATGATCGTCCTCCTCCTTACGCGCGAGGCTGGTTGCCGACTTTGTTCGCCCACAGTTTCATGCGCTCGAGTCCGGTCCAGTCGGCGTCGACATAGGTGATGGCACCGGTCGGGCAGGCCGTGGCGCAGGCGGGATCGCCGCCGCAGAGGTCGCACTTCTGCACCTTCCCGGTGTCTTGCACATAATTGATCGTCCCGAAGGGACAAGCGATCGTGCATACCTTGCAGCCCACGCACACATCGTCGTGCACGACCTTGGCGCCGGTTGCTAGATCTATCTTGATCGCGTCAACCGGACACGCATGCAGGCACCAAGCCTCATCGCACTGGGTGCAGGTATAGGGAACCTTCCTCCCGGAATGGTCGAAGTCGAAGATCTTGATGCGCGACTTCGCGGGATTGAATACACCGTAGTTCTCGTAGCTACACGCCATTTCGCACTGCAGACAGCCCGTACATTTGTCGGCGTTGATATAGAGGGACTTTTGCACGTTTCCTCCTGGAATGCTCAATCGCGCTGCGTTTCAATCCTGCAAGTGCAATAGTCAAGATCGAACATCGACCCGACGTCTTCAACATTGCGGAGTGGAGGACCCCCTTAGGCTTGATGCGACAGCCCATGTAGGAAGTCGGCTGGGTGGGCCCAGCATGATGTCTACTCACAAAAGCGACTGCGACGACGTTACCCCCGGGCGCAGCATCCGTCAATAGAGCGAGCGATCCCGGCTTCCGGGCAGTCGGGATCGGCCATTTGGCGACGACGTGGCTGCCTCCGGCGGCACCCTTCGCGAAGGTCATGCGCCGTTTTTGTCCCCGTGAGCGGAGGGTGATGACCCTGATGTTCGCGATGTTCGCATCCGCCCAGACGCCATGTGGCATGCCGTGGTCGGGGTGCCCACTATCCTTAGCAACCGCAAAGGTCGCCTGCCGAGCTTCCACCGATGGCACAGATCGGCGTTGCCATCCTGCGGGTGATGAGCTTGAGGAAGCGACCACCGGTGGCTGACGAGGGCCGTCCGGCTCGCACCTCAGCTCGGATTGCGAGTCAGCTCGACGAATGCCTCCATCAGTAGGTTCGGGTCCTTCATCAGCTTTTCCTTCCAGGGTCCGAGGTGGCGCCGGGTCTGAATCAAGCCGCGGATGGCGCCGACGTGATCGATTCGGCCGATGCTGATGGCGCCGACGAGCACATCGCCATCGAAACAGAGTCGTTTGTAGTGGAAGTGTTCGGCGTCGACGCTCTCTGTCGTATCGCCGCCTTCGCGACCCTGCCACAGGCCGAAGGTGTACGAGAGCAGGCCGACGGTATCGAGCACGTTCATTGAGAGGCTGCCGCGGTAGGGCACGTTCTTGCCCGCCATGTTGAGGCCGGCTGCGCGACCATGTTCGGTGGCGGTCGGCTGCAGCGCGTGAACGATCCACTCGCCCGTCGAGAAGTCGCGGCCCTGGGCTACGTCGCCGGCGGCGTAGATGCAGGGAACCGTGGTCTCCATGCGGTCGTTGATGACGATTCCCTGGTCGATCTCAGCTCCGGTGCCTTCGAGGAAGGCGACGTTGGGTCGCACGCCAGTGGCGAGGATGACCAAGTCGGCATCGAAGTCCTGCGTGTCCATGACCACCCGCGGACCAGGTTCAATGCGCTCGATGCGCCCCTTTGTAATGACGTTCACGCCCTGACCCTCGAGCCAGCGCTGCAACAGCGCGCTGCCGGTCGGCGTCATCATCGAGCGCAGGATCTGGCCGACGCGGCCGGCGATGACGGTCAGTTGCGCACCACTTTCCACCAGCGACTTCATGCATACGCCGGCGACGAAGCCGGCGCCGACCAGCACCACCCGGGCACCGGGTTGCAGCTTGGCAGCGATGATGCGGGCATCCTCAAGTGTCCAGCAGGTGACCACCCCGGGCAGGTCGGTGCCGGGGACCGGCGGCAGTACTGGCGAGGAGCCGGTGGCCACCAGCAGCCTGTCATACGCGAGCTTAGTGCCGTCATCGAGATCGACCATGCCGCCGCTGGCCCCAGCATGAACCTTGACGGCCCTGTTGTTGCGGTAGCGGATGCGAAGGCTGGCAAAGTGGTCGGCGGTCTTGCGCGACCGGGCACCCTGTTCGTCGATGCGGCCGCTCAGGATATAAGGGATAGCCATGCGCGAATAGGGCTCACCCGGCTCACCGCTGACCAGCGTGATTTCGCCGTCTCGATCCTCCTGGCGGATGACCTCTGCCGCCTGGACGCCGGCCGGGCCGGCACCGATCAGCACGTATTTCAAGCGGTTCCTCACAAGGCAGCACGCCTCACCGAGCTAGTCAAGCTGGTGCGAGTTGAAGGGCGCAATGCGCAAACCATTCTGGAGTTGGAAGTTCATCGCAGGGATTCCGATGAGCCCGATATGGCGGCGCAAGACGGAACCGTGGCTGCCGTCTTGTGGCCTAGTATAGGTCTAGCGTGGAGGAAATGCTCACCACGTTGCATTTTCGTCGCACCCTCGTGCTGTTGCTGCGAAGGCGGACGAGGTCTGCGGCGCCGAGTGCCGGTCGACATCGGACCCTCGCAAGCCCCGAAAGCAGACAAAGCCTTCGGGGAACAGACACCCACCACGCCCCGACGCTGAAACTGAATCCTGGCCAGAGTCGCGTCGGTCACACCTTCGTCCGGCTGCCCTAGCCCACACTGGACGTCTTCATCGCCTGGACCGGCTTCGATCCCCGACGCAATGATTCGGCCGCTCGCCGCGATCGCTTGACCGGGCGCCCTGAGAATTCGGAGCCGCGGTAACCAGAGCGGCTGCACCACGAGCGCCGCGTAGAAGAGTCGAGCAAGACACTGACCAACTGACCGTATCTGGCGCGCAAGGGGCAGGCGCTGGTCAAGCCGCGCATGGTGCAGCCGCTATCGGAGCTGCAAGCGAAACTGAGCCGTTTGAGGCAGGAGCACGCCCGGCTCAGCGCCGAGAAAGAAAATGTTGGTCACCGACGATCGACACATTACCCACCGTCCCCTTGTGCCGCGATGCCTCGCAAAGTAGAGTGCGAGATTCAATGAAACGTGCGTCTTTTCGATCAGCTGCAGCCGCTGCCGCATCGGCGCTTATGCTCGCCCGGGCGCTCCCGGCGCAGGAGCAACCCGATTCGACTCGCCCTGCTTTCTCCGCGGACGACGCGCCGGCGCAATCAGCCGCTGCAACCGATCCCAATACGCCGGCGTTGACCACCATGGTCAATCCCAAGGATGGGCTCACGTACGTCTGGCTTCCTCCGGGCAAATTCATGATGGGCTGCTCGCCGGGCGACACCCTTTGCGACAGCGACGAGGTTCCGCAGCGCGAGGTCACGATCGCGAAGGGCTTCTGGATCGGACAGACCCTCGTCACGCAGGCCGCCTACCGGCGCGTCATGGGTAAGAATCCAAGCTTCCACCAAGGCCATGACCAATTACCCGTCGAGCGCGTGAAATGGGGCGACGCGCTGAGATACTGCACCGAGATCGGAATGCGAATTCCCACCGAGCGCGAGTACGAGTACGCTGCCCGTGGCGGTAACCCAGCGGCGCGTTACGGCACCCTCGACGCGATCGCCTGGTACCGGGACAACAGCGGTGGCCGAACGCACGAGGTGGCCACGAAGTTGCCCAACGGCTTCCACCTCTACGACATGCTCGGCAACGTCTGGGAGTTCACCAACGATCCGTACAAGCCCGAGGACCCGATCTACGTAGCAATGCGCGGTGGCTCCTGGTTCACCTCGGCCAAGAGCATGCGCGTCTCGATTCGCGGCTTCGATGTCGCTAACAGGGCGCGCACGTTCTCGGGCTTCCGCTGCGCCGGCGAATAGACTCGCGCTTTGCTCTACCCGGCATGTCAGCCGGGCTTGGCACAGTTTCTTTCGGGCGCCGTCCCGACCGCCCCGTGCCCCCTGTGCACGACCTGCGTGGCGTTGCCGCGGCGTCGGCCAACCCGCACGAAACTGACAGAGAGGCGGCAAGGCTTTCGCCTTTCCGCCTCCCCTTCGGTCGGCGATCCGAACAGGCTACTTCAGGGCGAACACCATGACCACACCGCCCTGCGGCGTGTTCTGGTAATACTTGTCCTTGATCTCGCCGGACCAGATCGGAATCGCGCCGCCGAAGCCAACGACATAGCAAACATACTGTTGGCCGTCGATCTCATAGGTGATCGGGGCGGCAGCCAAGCCCGAGTTCGCGCGGTGCTTCCAGAGCACCTTGCCCGTATCCTCGTCCAGAGCAAACAGTTCGCGGGTGTCGGTACCGCCACCGAAGACCAACCCGGCGCCGGTCGACATCAGGCCACCCCAGTTCGCGTCAGGCATCGCATGCGTCCACTTCGTATGGCCGGTGGTGACATCGATCGCCTTCACGAAGCCGCCGGCACCGTCGATCCCCGGCTGAACGTGCATGTGAAACTCGGCCGCCACGTACGCGGCATACGGTTTCCAGGGCTCTGGCGGAAGGCTCTTGAGCGTTTCGCACCAGTAGTTGCCCGAAATGAACGCCGTCTTCCTGCCGGGGTCGTAGGAGGGAACCATGTAGTTCGTGCCGCCCAGGAACGACGGGCACACATCGACCAGCTTGCCGCTCGTCGGGTCCTTCTCCGGGTCGAAGACCGGGTGGCCCGTCGCGTCCAGGTCTTTCCACACCGTGATCGGCATGAATGGTTCGCCGTAGACGAACTTCATGTTTTCGACGGTGCCGGGACCGAAGTTGGTGCGCTCGACCAGGTACACGTAGCCGTTCTTCTGCGACTGGAAGAGTCCTTCGACCTTCGTGCCGCCTTTCGTGAAGTCGACCAGCATCGGCTGCGCGATGTTGTCGTAGTCCCACATGTCGTGGGGCACGAACTGGAACTGGGCCTTGATCGCGCCGGTGTCGCCATCGAAGGCAATGATCGACGAGGTGCCGATGTTCTTACCCGGGCGAACCGATCCGTTCCATGGGCCGGGGTTGCCGGTCGGCCAGAAAATCAGGTTCTGCTTTTCGTCGTACGCGCCTGTGGTCCAGGTGGTTCCACCGCCGCGTTTCCAAGTGTCCGTGCCGCCCCAGGTGTCGTTGCCGGGCTCGCCGGGTCCGGGGATCGTGTAGGTGGTCCAGACGATCTTTCCGCTCTCGGCGTTTAGGGCGATCAACCGTCCACGGGCGCCGAATTCGCCTCCGGTCATCCCGGTGATGATGTTGCCCTTCACGACCAGCGGAGCGCCGGTGATCGTGATGCCATCGGAGTAATCCGCAACCTTCGTATCCCAGACGATTTTGCCGGTCTTGGCATTCAACGCGATGACGTGTGCGTCGATGGTGCCGAAGTAGACGTTGTCACCGTAGAAGACGCCGCCCCTGTTGACCACGTCGCAGCAAACGACGGCCAATGCCTTGTCCGGAAGGTCGCGCTCGTACTTCCAGAGGAATTTGCCGCTGCGCGCGTCCAACCCGAAGAACACATTGTACGAGGCGGAGACCACGAGCACTCCGTCGTGTTCGATCGGAACGACTTCGTGGCCCTTCGTCAAACCGGTCGAAAACTCCCAGATCGGCACCAGATTGCTGACATTCGCCTTCGTGATCTTTCCCAGCGGGCTGAAACCCTGTCCGTCGTAGGTGCGACGATATTGAAGCCAGTCCGAAGCAGGCGGACGGCTCAACATGTCCGCCGTGACCGGACGGAAGGGCCGGTTGGAGGCGTCCGCTTGGCCAAACGCAGGTCCCGATACAATCGCCAGCAGGAGCGGAGCCGATGCGACTACGCCCAGCAAAGCTCTCTTTGTCGTGCCCATTTCGCCTCCTAGCTAAAGTGTCTCCTGATACTGCGCCGCTACAAAGCTTCAACCTCTCTTCACGCCGATGTAGCCCGTGGGCTTGGCAGCCACCACCAGCTTCCCACCCACTGCCTTGATGGGGATATGCGGAATTTCGCGTACGTGCGGCCCGCTAATGTTTTGTCCCTCTTTCACGGGATCGAAAGTCGCATCGTGGCAGGGACACTTGAACAGTTTTCCCGACGCGTCCCAGTCGGAGAGCAAGCAGCCGAGATGGGTGCACACGGCCGAGTAGCACGAGATGCCCTCCACCGTGTCGCCCTTCATGTCGGCCGGATAGCTATCCGGCGCCACCCTGTAGAGAAGTACGGTGGCGTGATCGTTCTCTCCGGCGTCTTCTTCCAGCTTGCCCGTGCTCGGATCTTTCGCCACCGCCATCAGCGGCCGCGCATCGAGAGCCACGTCGGCGACCATGACCTCCTTGCCTTTGTTCGGGCCAGCAGAGAAGACGAAGGTGTCGCCGACCTGCGGCACACCCTTGGACTGCGGAAGCGGCATCGCACCACCGGCCGCGAACGCCTTCACGCCGGGCCCCGACGCAAGTGCCGTCACCGTTACGAGCCTGCAAGTGGACTTCAGCGCGTCCCGTCGTTCTTGGCTGAACTTCGACATCGTGCAGCTCCTTTCGAGAGTCGATTCCGGTTGAGCTGCGGTCTCATCGAGACTCGCACCGCTGGCTCCCCTGAATTCGTGGGCGCAGGCGGTACATGCTGCTCCCGCCGGGGAACGGTTGCAAGTCCCTATGTGCACGGGTGTCCGGGCGACTCGGTCGCCGGACGGGCCGAGCCCGACCGCGCCTCCGATCCAACGGGACGACGCGTCAACGCGAGCAGGCAGTACGCCTGATCGCAGTAGAGCTCGCGCACTCGCCCATGCAGCAGCTCATCGAGCATTGTAATGTCCGCCTCGCCGGCTCGTCCCGTTACGGCTGTGCACGAAGCCCTGTTTGCTCGCGCAGATGTGTACCTTCATCGCGAAGTACCACTGGCCGTGTTTCTTGGCCTGCTGCATCTCGGGATCGCGGTTCTTCGTCTCGTTCTTGGTCGAGCTGGGCGCACTGATGATGGTCGCATCCACGATGGTCCCCGATTCAGCAGCCGCCGCTTTTCTTGCTCTGCTTCTCATCGGTCCTCCGTGCAATCCGTTGGCTTCAACTTAGCCACAGCCCGCAGATATGCAAGGAGATTTTCAGAGCTTCCCTAGGTCCGGCCGCGCCGCGGGCAACCGCCCGAGTCCCATCCGCGCGAGCAAGCCGTCGCGCTCGATCCATGCATGCTTGAGTGCGCCCGCGACGTGCAGCAGCACGAGCGCCGCGATGATCCAGCTCACGGCGAGATGCACGCCGGAGAGCAGGTCCTTCAGCGCCTCGTGCCTCATCCCCCACGCCGGCAGCGTCATCCCGAAGTACTTCACCGGGTAGCCGCTGAACACGCTGCCGAGATAGCCCGCCAGCGGCTGGATCAGCAGCGCCGCGTAGAGCGCAGCGTGCGTGCAGCGCGCGAGGCCCGCCTGCCAGCGCGGCATCGGCGGCAGCGGTGGCGCGCGATGGCGCAGCCGCCACGCGAGTCGTAGCACCATCAGCGCGAAGATCGTGAGGCCGACCGACTTGTGGAGGTTGAACGCATCCGCGCGGATCCCCGGCGGCTGCTTCGGGATCGTCTGCATCCACCAGCCCCACGCGAACTGCGCGACGACCAGCAGCGCGATCAGCCAGTGCAGCGCGATCGCCGTCCGCGTGTAGCGTTCCTCGCTCTCAGAAGCTGACACTGGCGCTGGCTCCGATCAGGTAGTTGCGCGTCGCCGCGGGCTCGAAGTAGCGGCCGTTCGTGTCACCGACGATCACCGAGCCCACGTAGTTGACGTTGGCGAGGTTGTTGAGGCGGAAGAACTCGCGCAGAAGCCACGCGCCGGCGCGCTGCTCGAGGCCGACCCGCACGTTGCCGATGGTGTACGCCGGCGCGGCATCGGTGTTGCGATCGTTGACGTACATCTTGCCCGCGTATTGCACCTCGAGCGCCACATTGAGGCCCCAGGCGGAAGGATACGACCACGAGAGCTCCCCGTACGCGTTCGCCTGCGGGACGCCCGGAAGATGCGCGCCTGCGGGCACGGGCTGCGGCGGCGAGCCGGTCGCTGCGGCCGTCGTGAACTTCGAGGACAGATACGTGTACGACGCGTAGCCCGCGAAGCCCGCGCCGAGCTCGCCCTGCCACGCCGCCTCGATTCCCTGGCGCCGCGTCTTCGCCGCGTTCTTGTAGTTGGTTCGGCCGCCGGTCGCCGTGTCGATCACGATCTCGTTCGACGTGTCGGTATTGAACGCTGTGAGATTGACACGCTGCGAGCGCGGCAGCAGGGCCTTCAGCCCGAATTCGTACGAGTCGCTGAGCGAAGGCTCGAGCGCGAGGTTCAGGCCGGATCCGACCGGGCGGTACGCGAGCTCGGTGAACGTTGGCGTCTCGAAGCCCTGCCCGTAGTTCGCGTAGGCGTTGAGCGACTCGGTCACGTGCCAGACGACCCCTGCCACCGGCATGCCGTCGCTGTAGTGGCGCGAACCGCTGTCGTCGGGATTCTGCGCGGTGACGTATCGGTCGGACGAATCGAAGCGGACATCGCTGTAGCGAAGGCCGGCGAAGAGGCTGATCGGATCCCACGGCGAGAATTCGAGCTGCACATAGCCGTCGGTGTTGCTCACCGTGTCGATCTCGTCTCGCCGCAGGTCACCCAGCGTACCATTGTTGTTGACGAACCCGCGCCGCTGTTGCCGCTGCGTCTCGTAATCGGCGCCGACGGTGATCGTACCCGGCCTGTCGGCGAACGTGAAGCGATAGCTCAGGCGTCCGTCGACGCCGCCGTAGGTATTGTCGAGGTCAGTCACGCCGCCCGAAGAGGCCGCTCCGATTCCCGAGAACGAGAGGAACTGGCGGACCGTACGCGAGCCGACGTAGCCAGTAACGCGCATATCGGCGCGGTCGGCGAGGCGCTGCTCGACGGTGACGCCGCCCTGCGTCTGGTTCACGCTCTTCCGCGTGTCGAACAGCACGGCCGCCGGATCGGCCTGGCGGGGGTTCGCCTCCCACTGCGCGCGGGTGAGGCCGAGCGGATCCTGGGCGTCCGGTTGGTCGAAGTCGTTGCCGACCACCGTGATTGTCGTATCCGGCCCGAGGGTGACCTTGAGCTTGGCATTACCGATCGTCCGCGAGGCCTCGCTGTGATCGCGGTAGCCTCCTGTCGTGAAGTCGTTCGCCGCGACGACGTAATTGACGGAGCCCGACTGCCCCTCGCCTTTGAGAATGCCGTTCCAGGTGTCATAGCTGGCGCCGATCAGCTGGCCGTTGAGCACGGGTGTAGCCGGTCCGTCCTCCGTGAACACGGAGATGACGCCGCCCGCCGCATTGCCGTAGAGCGACGAGAAAGGCCCGCGCAGCACTTCGATCCGCTGCGCCGAGACGAGGCTGAAGCTGCCGGTCTGACCCTGGCCGTCGGGCATCGTCGCCGGAATGTAGTCCTGGTAGAGGCGCACGCCGCGCACGCCGAAGTTCGCCCGCGCGCCGAAGCCGCGGATCGACAGCTGCAGGTCCTGCGCATAGTTCCAGCGGCTCTGGATCGACATCCCGGGCACGCGCTGCAGGGATTCCGACAGGTTGATCTGCAGCTGTCCCCGCTGGATCTGCTCCGCGCCGACGGTGTCGATCGCGACCGGCAGCTCGAAGGCGCGTTCCGCCGTGCGCGTCGCCGTGACGACGATCGGATTGAGCTGTGCCGGCGCGGGCTCTTCGGCGCGAACCGCCGCCGACGCGCCCAGCGCGAGGCACGCCGAGGCCCACGCCGAGAACGGCGGGTAAGAGCGCGAGCGACGCGGCGACGACATGGCGCGGGATCCCGTAGCGGCGCGGCGAGGCATGACCGTGGACAAAAATGTTATAGGATAAATGGGTGTCCTCCGCAAATACTCGATCAGGCCATTGCGGGCGCTAGCGAATATTCGTGATGCAAGCCGCCCACTATCGATTTGACGCGCAGCACCAAGCGCCCGCCCATTCGATGCCGGGATAGCTGAGCCGGAGGGCGCGCCACCTCTGATGAAGGGTCGGGGACGCCCGGACCCAGCGCCATGTGTGGGCGTCCGTGGTTGTAATGATCCACCCAGGACTTTAGGATCCATCGCAAGTGGGATTGCGATAGCGGAATCAACCAATCCAAGCACTCGCGTCGAATCGTTCCGATCACGCGCTCGCAGATCGCGTTGGCCTTGGGGCTATGCGGCGGTGACTTGAGCACGGTCAACCCGAGATTCCTGATCGATTCGTCCAAGCTTCTCGCAAAGATCCTGTCGCGATCGTGGAGAAGGTATCGATAAGCGTTCCCGCAGCCGATCGCCTCCCGCAGCTGTTGCAGCGTCCAGTCCGCGGTCGGATGTTGGGTGATGTTGAAGTGCACCAGCCGACGCGAGCCGTGCTCGATCAGAACCAAGACATAGAACAGTCGGAATGTCGCCGTGACCGCGACGAAGAAGTCGCATGCGACGATCGCCTTGGCGTGATTGTGCAGGAAAGTCAACCAACGCTGATCACCGCGCGGGCGACCCAGCGGTGGCTTTGGCATGTACTTGCGCACGGTACGCGGTGAGACCCGGATCCCGAGCTTGACCAATAGCTCATTGGCAATTCTCTCCTCGCCCCACAGCGGATTCTCGGTGGCCACGCGCCGTATGAGTTGCCGCAGTTCAAGAGGAATCGGCGGACGGCCCGGTCGCGACTTGCAGCGCCAGAATAGTCGCCAGCCTGCTCGGTGCCAGCGCAGCACGGTTTCCGGACGGACGACCACCAGGCAAGAGCGCCAATCGCACAACTGCGACAGCAAGGCCAGGCTCGCGCGCGTCGCGGCATCGATGCGCCGGGGTTTCATGCTCCTTGAAGAGCGCCAACTGACGACGCAGCACCAAGTTCTCGGCTTCGATGGCCCGCCGGGGTCTGACCGAGAGCGCGATCAGCCCGACCAGGTCGGCTAGCAACCGAAGGACGATGCGAAGCAGAACGACCACGCTGCGATGATGCCACAGCCGGCCAATAGCCGCGTCACCAGCTCAGGTCGAGCGGAATCGAGTTTTTGCGGAGCACAATAGCCTGTGGAGCGCCGACCTCTTCCGCTGCGAATCCATTCTCCTACGCAGTCACTGGGTGTTGGTAGTGATGGACGTGTTCAC
>CAWIIO010000007.1:0-220745 GCA_963836265.1 uncultured beta proteobacterium | reverse complement strand
CGGTGGGCCACAACGACCCATCTCGCCTGCCGATGGCGCCGGGGATGTGCCAGATGAAGAACTGCTAGACGGTGCCGATAGGCAAGGGTTTGTGGGCTAACGGCACGCTCCATCGGGTGCATAATCATTCGTCGACATAGTCGAGCCGCCAGCCGGGCAGGTCGCTTACCTCGGGGTCGTGCATGAGGGCGGCAGGCCGTCGGTGCTATCGGTGCAAATGAAGGTCGAAGATGGCCTGGTACGGGAGATAGAGGTCCTCATAGCGCGCAATCCGGACGAGTCGGGGCAGCCCTGCGTCTTCAACCCGGAGAACATGGTGGAGCCAAAGCCGAATCTTCAGCCAGGTCGTGGCGCCGGAGCAGCGCACGTCGCGCGAGGATTTACTTCGCATGCCCGACCTGTATCTGGACGGCATCCTCTCGTCCAACGGCGACATGATTCCGGTGCTGGACGCGTGCATCAGAGTCGAAAACGGCACGCAGACCGTGCTGAATCCGGACCGCGGCAGTGCGGTCGCGGCACTCGGTGTACGGGCACAGGTCAACACGGGCGTGTTCAAGGATATCGAAGCCGCGAGCGACCGCCGTATACCGATCATGGATGAAGAGAGAGGCCTCGTCTTCGCCATCTTCCTCTTCGACCATCCCGGACCCGTGACGAACGCGTCATACCCGACGCGCTACACAAAGCTGAATAGCATGATGGTCGCCGAGTTGTTCAAAGGTCGTCGCCCTGACCATCCACCAGATCGAGGCAGTGCTCAACGTGTTTCCCTACTACACGCGATCGGGATGGCCGTAATGTGAACGCGCTCCGAAGCAATGCTCGGGGGCCCGGGGCGACGGGCTGATCAGGCTTGCGCTTCAGAGCTAAGCGCAGCCGACCGATGATGAAAGTGTATCCAGGACTCTATGACTACAGACCTTCAAATGCCCGGCATGAACGTGAAATGCTAAAAACCTTCCCAAGGAGAGAAGTACGCGCGGCAGCAATCCTGCTGTTTAGCCTCGCAGCATTTCTCGTGGTCGTCTATCTGACGAGCGTTCCGATGTCCCTCTGGACGGGGGCGATGGCGGGAGCGCTGCTCGTGTATGTCGTTCGGCATTTCTGGGGTGACCGAGGACATTGACGCGATCGATGTCAACCAGCTGATTAGCCATGTGAGGCCAGGGAGAAAGCTCGCGATCATCGATCCTCAAACCACGTTGCTCCAGCGCTGGTACTTCGATCTGCGCCTTGCCGAGGAGTCGGAGCGCTGCCGTCGCCATGGTTTCCAGATCGCGGTTCTATTCGTCCAGATCGACCCGGCTGCTGAGCCCAATACTTCTTATGAGGCGCCCGAAGATACGACGGCCCAGCTATTCGTGCGCACCATTCGGACGGGTGACCTCGCGGCGAAGATCGATCCCGGCATGTGTACGGGCGCTGTGTCTGATGCATTCGGACGAGCAAAACGCGCGTGCGGCGATCCGGCGCCTGCTCGGTCGTTTGCAGTCGCTGGAGTCGCCGGACATTGCCCTGGCAATGTGTCCTCCGGATGGATCCGACGCGGCTTCCCTTCTCGCCGCGGCTCAGGCCGTCGATTTGACGGAACCGGGTGCCGCTTCTCGATAGCTGGATCCGGACAAAGATGAAGCCGCTGGGTGAATTACTCACAGAGCAGGCTGCCGGTGAGGTGGCCCTCAAGCCTGAGGAGACCTTTGCTCAAGCCAGGGCTCGCGTTCGGAGGGCATCCAAGCGCGCCGGCATCAACGTGAAAGTGTGGGAAGTCGATGGGGCGCTCCGGTTTGAGCGCGTCGATCTGCCTGTACTGCTGACGTTGCCTGACCCACCCAAAGTCAGGACGCCTGGATCATTTGCCTTGGCTCGTGAAGAACGCAGAGCCGCGGACGGCTTCGCAGTTGAGGCCGGAGACCGGATGAACTGCGAGCCGCCCGTGGGCTGCTGAATTTGCCAGGAAGACTGTAAGCCGAGTTCTGTGCGGGTCCTCCCGAAGGAGGACCGACGGCCGTCCATCTGGGGCCTCGGTTACCCGGGGCCTCTTGCGACCAACCCGAGGGCGAGCCGGGCTCCCATTGCCCCCCTACATGGTCTTGCTCCGGTGGGGTTTGCCCGGCCGGCCGGTCACCCGCCCGCTGGTGCGCTCTTACCGCACCTTTTCACCCTTACTGACATTGAACGGGGGGACACCCCCAGCCCCGCTAAAGGGGCGCAGGCACCACTTCGCCAGATGCCAGCGGTACTGTTTCTGTGGCACTTTCCGTCGCGTCGCCACGCCTGGAGTTATCCAGCACCCTTGCCCGGTGGAGCTCGGACTTTCCTCCCCTCCGTCAACCGGAAAGGCGGCCGTCCGTCCTCCTGGCTACCATTGTACGCCACGCACTTCAGATAACCGGAGGCGCATGGTCTATTCTCGTCGGACGATTATCAACGGGCGCATCGCCGGGATCAACGTCACGTGGCGGCTCTGGAAGTACGCGCACGTCAAGCCCGGCAGCTCTACGCCATTGGCTTCGGCGGCGCGATCGCCGTCGACGACGTACGAGCGGTGCGGGTAAGCGACGTGACCGACGCCGATGCGCGGGAGCGGACATGCCGGACGCGGAGGCGCTGGTCGAGTTCGCCCGCAGCCATACCGGCCGAGCCGTTCACCGGAACGGACCTCTATCGCGTGCAGTTCCACTACGAGCCGGAGGAGCCGCCGAAGCCGCAGTACACGCTGGACGAAATCGCGCCAGGCTGGAAGGCTCGACAAGGGGGACCTTGTCGTCTCGTGGACACTGACGGCGCTGCGCCTGATCGAAGAGAACCCGGCCGTCCCGGCGCGCATCCTCGCACAAGAGGTAGGCCTGTACAGAGACGAATTCAAGGCGAACGTGCGCAAGCTTAAGGCCCTCGGGCTCACGATCAGCCTGACGGTCGGCTACGAGCTCAGCGAAGTGGGGCAGGCCTATCTCGATTCGCTGGAGCCTGGCTGATCAGCGCGTGGCGCCGCCTGGGAGGTTGCGCCCGGGTTGGCCGGGAGACGCCGAAATCGAATCTGAAGAATGGCTCGGGTTGCCTTGTTCCTATATAGGGGCGGTGCTATAGTCGCGGCGTTAGGGACATAATTCACAAGCGCTCTTCGGGTGCGGTCGTGCTGAACGAGTTCGGCTACATAGCCATCCTGCTGGCCTTCGCGGTGCTCTTTCCGTCGCTGCCGCTCATGATCTCGTTCCTCTTCCGGCAGCTGAACATCCGCCCGGACGCGCCCGACCCGGTGAAGATGCGACACCTACGAGTGCGGCGTCGAGACCGAGGGCGATAGCTGGGTGCAGTTCAACTTCCGCTACTACCTCGTCGCGCTGATCTTCGTCGTCTTCGACGTCGAGGTCGTCTTCCTCTACTCCTGGGCGGTCGCCTTCCCGGCAGCAGCTGGTCGTGGGCTTCGTGGAGGCGCATGACCTTCATCGGCATTCTGGTCATCGGCTACATCTACGCCTGGCGCAAGCATGCTCTGGAGTGGCGATGACCACGACTGTCATCCCCGGCACCGACGTTGCCGAACGCATCAACGCGGCCTTCCCGGGCGCCGTAATCGAAGCCACGGCAGACTCCGTCACCGTTCGCCGCCGGAGCGCATCGCCGATGTGGCCCTGTTCCTGCGCGACGACGAGGAACTGGACTGCAAGTACCTCAACACGCTGCTCGGCGTGTCGACTGGCTGGAGCACTTCGACGTCGTCTACGTCCTGTCGTCCCTGGCGAAGAACCACACGCTGTCGCTCGAAGGCGCGCGCTGCGCACGACGACCCGGTTGTGCCCTCGGTCATCGGCGTCTGGCAGGGCGCCGACCTGCAGGAGCGTGAGGTCTACGACCTCATGGGCATCGCCTTCAGCGGCCACCCCGACCTGAAGCGCATCTTCCTCTGGGATGGCTTCCCCGGACACCCGCTGCGCAAGGACTTCCTCGCCCTGCCCGGCGGCTACAAGCCCGGCCTGCAGCGCTTCCCTTACGAGTTCCCGAGGCCAGCGCGCCTATCCCAACCTCGCGGCGCCGGACGGGCCGCAGCGCCCGCGGTGCCGCGTCTGGTGCAGCCCCTGCCGGGCCAAGCCGCGGCGGAAGAGACCGCCGGCGGCCAGCTCGGCGTGCGCGGCGGCGGCTCGACACCGAGACGCCGCATCGCCGCCGAGCCGCGGCACCATCGTGCCGCAGCTCTCGAACCCGGCGCCTCAGACCGAGACGGACGCCGGTGGAGAGGCGCGACGGCCGCGCGTCCGAAGAGACCGACAGAGCACCGATCGGCAAGACGGGAGGAGCAGGCGTGAGCGAACTCCACACGCCTCCCTACGTCGTCAACATCGGGCCGCAGCACCCTTCGACTCACGGCGTCTTCCGGCTCAAGGTCACGCTCGACGGCGAGCGCATCATCGACGCCGAGATGGTCCTGGGCTACCTGCACCGCAGCATGGAGAAGCTCGCCGAAGAGCGCACCTACACGCAGAACATCCCGTTCACCGACCGCATGGACTACCTCGCGGCGATGACCGGCAACCTCGGCTACTGCCTCGCGGTCGAGAAGCTGGCCGGCATCGAGGTGCCGGAGCGCGGCTCCTACCTGCGCGTGATCTTCGCCGAGCTGCAGCGCATCGCCTCGCACTGCATGGCGAACGGCACCTTCGTCAACGACTGCGGCGCCTGGCAGACGCCCCTGATGTACATGTTCCGCGAGCGCGAGAAGATCCTCGACCTGTTCGAGATGACCTGCGGCGCGCGCCTGACGACGAACTACATGCGCATCGGCGGCGTCGCCTTCGACGTGCCGGACGAGTGGTACCCGGCGGTCAACGCCTGATCGACGAGCTGCCGGACCGCATCGCCGAGTACGAGGAGCTGCTGCTCGACAACGAGATCCTCCTGGCGCGCGCGCGCGACGTCGGCGTGCTTACGCCGGACGTGGCGATCAACGCCTCGGTCAGCGGGCCGATGCTGCGCGGCGCGGCATCGCCTGGGACATCCGCAAGGCGGACCCGTACTGCGTCTACGACCGCTTCGACTTCGACATCCCGGTCGGCTACAACGGCGACTGCTTCGACCGCTTCATCGTGCGGCTCGAGGAGATGCGCCAGAGCGTGCAGCATCATCAAGCAGGCGCTGGCGCAGCTGCCCGGCGGCCCGGTCAGCACGCAGGTGCCGCTGGCCCTGCGCCGCCGAGCCCGGCGAGGCCTACGCGCGCGTCGAGTCGCCGAAGGGCGAGCTCGGCTTCTACCTGGTCAGCGACGGCGGCCCGGCGCCGTACCGCTTCCACGTCCGCTCGCCTTCGTTCATCAACCTCAGCGTGCTCAAGGACATGACGGTCGGCCTCTCGATCGCGGACGCGATCGTCACGCTGGGCAGCATCGACATCAACGTCGGGGAGATCGACCGATGATGCGCCCTGCTCGCTGCCTGGTACGACTTCGACCCGTTTCACTGCGCTGCTACAACTGGTTGCGCGACAACACCTCCGGCGACGTCGTCTACGTCGTCAGCGGCGTCATCGGCGCCGTCGGCATCCTGTCCTTCGTCGGCCTTGGCGCGCTCGATCAACGTCTGGCTGGAGCGGCGCATCATCGGCCGCATCCAGGTGCGGCGCGGACCGAACCGCGTCGGGCCCTTCGGCCTGCTGCAGCCGGTCGCCGACGCGATCAAGCTGATCCAGAAGGAAGTGCTGCAGCCGCGGCGGCGACGCGCAAGCTGTTCAACCTGCCGCCGATCCTCGTCTTCATCCCGGCGATGCTGATCTTCGCCGTGTTCGCCTGGGCGCCCGACATGGTCTACGCCGACCTCAACGTCGGCGTGCTCTACCTGCTGGCGCTGTCCTCGTCACGTCGCTGGCGATCTTCATGGCCGGCTGGTCCTCGAACAACAAGTACGCCCTGCTCGGCGCGATGCGCGTCATCGCGATGGCGATCAGCTACGAGATCCCGCTGGTGCTGGCGCTGCTGGCGCCGGTGCTGTTCGCCGGCACGATGACATCCCGGGATCGTCGAGTGGCAGCAGGACCACCACATCTGGCTGGTCTTCCTGCTGCCGCTGCCGGTGTTCATCTACTCCATCGCCGCGACCGCCGAGCTGAACCGCACGCCGGCCGACATCGCCGAGGCGGAGTCGGAGATCGTCGCCGGCTTCCACACCGAGTACTCGGGCATGAAGTTCGGCCTGTTCTACGCCGTCGAGCTGATCAACGCGCTGGCGGTGTCGGGCATCATGGCGAGCCTGTTCTTCGGCGGCTGGTCGCTGTTCGGCCTCGAGAAGTGGATCCCGCCGTGGATGATCTTCATCGGCAAGATCTACTTCTTCTACTTCGGCCTGATCTGGCTGCGCGGCACGCTGCCGCGCCTGCGCATCGACCAGCTGATGGCGTTCGCCTGGAAGATGCTGATCCCGCTGGCGCTGATCAACATCGTCGTCGTCGCGACCGAGGTGCTGCATCTGGCGCGAGCTCGAGCTGACGAACTGGGTGCTGGCCGCCTACGTCGGCGATCAACATCGTCCTGGCCGTCGGCCTGGTCGGCTTCTTCTTCCGCTGGTCACGCGCGACTACTACCGCCTGCCGCGGCGCGTGCGCCTGGTGCACGACATCTCGGTGCCGTCGTTGCCGGCGCCGGCGCTGTCGATGTCGCCGGCGGAGCCCGGCGTGGGGGAGGCGTGATGGACAGCCTGCGCGTCATCATCGCGTTCTGGGTGCTGGCGGCGCTCACGCTGGTCAGCGCCCTGATGGTCGCGCATGGTGCGCGACCTGGTCCACGCGGTGCTGTTCCTCATCCTCTCGTTCGTCGGCGTGGCCGGGCTTTACATGACGTTGTCGGCCGACTTCGTGGCCGTGGTGCAGGTGCTGATCTACGCCGGCGCCATCTCGGTGCTGATGCTGTTCGCCATCCTGCTGACGCCGCGCTCGGCGCGCGACAACGCCGCCGTGTCCTACAGCGGCGCCGATCAGCGTCGTCGCCGGGCTCGTCGGGCGCGATCATCGTCTTCGTGGCGCTGAAGACGGACTGGCGCGACGGTCGAGCGGCGACCGCTTCGAGCACGACCGCGGCCGCCGATCGGCAAGGCGCTGCTCGACCCGTTCGTGCTGCCGTTCGAGGTCGCGTCGGTGCTGCTCGTCGTCGCGATGGTCGGCGCGATCATCCTGGTGCGGCCCAGCGACGGAGGAGGAGCCGCGATGATCGGCCTCGAGCACGTCCTCGTCGTCGGCGCGCTGCTGTTCAGCATCGGCCTCTACGTGGCGCTGTCGCGGCGCAACGCCGTCGGCGTGCTGATGGGCGTCGAGCTGATGCTCAACTCCGTGAACCTGAACCTGGTCGGGTTCTCGCGCTTCGTCGATTCGCCGACGGCCGATCGACGGGCAGGTGTTCGCCGTGTTCGTGATCACGGTCGCGGCGGCCGAGGCCGCGGTGGCGCTGCGCTGGCCGTGTCCGTCTACCGCCTGCGCGCAGATCGATCGACGTCGACCAGCTGAACACTGCTGAAGTGGTGAGGCGCGATGTGGGCTAAGTTCATGACCGTGAAGAACGGCTACGTGGCGCGCGTCTGGAAGGAGCTCTACGACGCCGAGGGCGTCGCGTGCCGCGTCGTGCCGCCGCTGAGCGGCGCGCACTCGATGAGCCAGCCGCGCGAGATCTGGGTGCCGGACTCGAAGACCCACGTCGCCGTCGAGATCATGAGGAAGATCTGAGCTGCTCGGTCACGGTACCCGAGAGCGCGTCGTCTGGGCGATCTTCTTCCTGCCCGCTGGTCTCGCTGGTCGTGATCGTCGTTCCTGCCCCGCTCGATGCGAGAAGTACGCGGGCCACATCGCGGCGCTGTGCATCGGCGCCGCCTTCCTGCTCTCGCTCTGGGTGCTCGACAGCGCCTTCCAGGCCGACGGCCAGCGGCTGGCTTCGCACCGCACGAGTGGCTGCGCGTCGGCGACCTGCACGATCGACGTCGGCCTCAACGTCGACGGCCTGACGGCGATGATGCTCGTCGTCGTCACCGGCGTGTCGTTCCTCGTCCAGATCTACTCGCAGGGCTACATGGCGGGCGATCGGCGGCTACTGGCGCTACTTCGCCTACATGTCGCTGTTCACGACCTCGATGCTCGGGCTCGTCCTCTGCGACAACCTGCTCATGATCTACGTCTTCTGGGAGCTGGTCGGCCTCTCGTCCTACCTGCTGATCGGCTTCTGGTTCGACCGGCCGGCGGCGGCCGCCGCCGCGAAGAAGGCGTTCCTCGTCACGCGCTTCGGCGACCTCGGCTTCCTGCTGGCGATCCTGCTGATCTACGCAAGGCCGGCACCTTCGACATCCGCGCGATCCAGGAGCTGGCGATCGCCGGCACGCTCGGCGGCACGACGCTGACCTTGTTCGCGCTCGGCATCTTCGCCGGCGCCGCCGGCAAGTCGGCCCAGTTCCCGCTCCACGTCTGGCTGCCGGACGCGATGGAGGGCCCGACGCCGGTCAGCGCCCTGATCCACGCCGCGACGATGGTCGCGGCCGGCGTCTACCTCGTCGCGCGCATGTTCCCGGTGTTCGACGCGTCGCCGGACGCGATGTCACGTCGTCGGCGCCATCGGCGGCATCACGGCGATCTAGCGCGGCGCTGATCGGCCTCGTGATGACCGACATCAAGCGCGTGCTCGCCTACTCGACGATCAGCCAGCTCGGCTACATGATGCTGGCGCTCGGCGTCGGCGGCTACGTGGCGGCGATCTTCCACCTCTTCACGCACGCCTTCTTCAAGGCGCTGCTCTTCCTCGGCTCCGGCTCCGTCAACCACGCGACGAACACCTTCGACATGCGCCTGATGGGCGGCCTGCGCAAGTCGATGCCGATCACGTTCTGGACCTTCGTGATCGGCAGCCTCAGCCTCTCGGGCGTCTTCCCGCTCGCCGGCTTCTGGAGCAAGGACGAGATCCTCGGCGACGCCTGGGCGCACGAGCCGTACCTGTTCTGGATCGGCGCTGTCACGGCCGGCCTGACGGCGTTCTACATGTTCCGCGTCGATCTTCCTGACCTTCTACGGCGAGTACCGGGCGGCGAGCCGGCGCCGGACGCGACGGAGCATGGGCTGACGAGGAGCAGCCCGAGCACGCCACCACGAGCACGCGCCGCACGAGTCGCCGCTGGTGATGACGCTGCCGCTGCTCATCCTCGCGGTGCCGGCGATCGTCGCGGGCTTCGTCGAACCTGCCTGGAAGTTCCTCGGACTCGACCACGAGGTGGAGCACCTGCTGATCGGCGCCCTGCCGCCGGCCTGGACGTCGAGGAGAGCGAAGTTCCGCTCGGCGTCGCGATCGTGTCGACGGCGCTGGCGCTCGGCGGCATCGCCCTCGCCTGGGTGATCTACGGCGCGAAGATCGTGCCCGTCGGCTCGCTGGCGCGCGTCTTCCGGCCGCTGCACGTGCTGCTCGAGAACAAGTACTACCTCGACGTGCTCTACGAGCACGTCATCGTCGGGCTTCCTGTTCTACGAGGTCCTCGGCGGCGCCCTCGCGGCCTTCGACCGCATCGTCGTCGACGGCGTCGTCAACGGCGTCGGGCAGGCGTCGCGCGCCAGGCGCCGGCGTTCTGCGTTACGCCCAGACCGGGCAGTTCCAGACCTACGGGGCGCTCGCCTTCGGCGGCCTCGTCGTTACCGCCATCGTCGTCCTGGTGTTGAGCCCGCTGTAGGAGCTGCTGTTGCTTTCGCTGCTCATCTTCCTGCCCCTCCTCGGCGCCGTCGCGGTCATGCTGCTGCCGCGCGCGCAGGAGACGAACGCGAAGGTACATCGCCGCGATCGTGGCCGCGCGTCAACCTGGCGCTGGCCCTGGCGATGTACGCCGGCTTCGACCAGCTCGACAGCGCCCTCCAGTTCACGGAGCGCCAGACCTGGATCGACGCCGGCGGACGCCGGCTTCGACGTGCAGTACTTCGTCGGCGTCGACGGCCTCAGCGCCACGATGATGCTGCTGACCGGGCTGCTCTTCGTCGTCGCGGCGCTGATCTCCTGGAACGTCGAGCTGCGGCCGCGCGAGTACTTCGCCTGGCTGCTGGTGCTCGAGACCGCCGTGATGGGCGTCTTCGCGGCGCAGGACCTGATCCTCTTCTTCCTGTTCTGGGAGCTCGAGCTGGTCCCGATGTTCCTCCTGATCTCGATCTGGGGCACGGGCCGCAAAGAGTACTCGGCGATGAAGTTCGTCCTCTACACGCTCTCCGGCAGCGCCCTGATGCTGGTCGGCTTCCTCGTGCTCGGCTTCTCGGCGGGCACCTTCGACATGGAGGAGCTGGCGCAGATGCACATCACCAGCGCGGCGATCTCGCTCAACGCCGTCTTCTTCCTCATCCTCGCCGCCTTCGCGATCAAGCTGCCGGTGTTCCCGCTGCACACCTGGCTGCCGGACGCGCACACCGACGCGCCGACCGCGGTCAGCGTGATCCTGGCCGGCGTGCTGCTGAAGATGGGCGGCTACGGCCTGATCCGCATCCTCGTCGGCATCCTGCCGGACCAGTTCGACAACTTCGACGTCTACCTCGCGCGTCCTGGCGGCGGTCAGCGTGATCTACGGCGCCGTCATGACGTGCGCCAGACCGACCTCAAGCGCCTGATCGCCTACTCCAGCGTCAGCCACATGGGCTACGTGCTGCTCGGCGTCGCGGCGCTGGGCCAGGTCGGCCTCACCGGCGCGGCGCTGCAGATGTTCACCCACGGCACGATCACGGCCCTGCTCTTCGTCATGGTCGGCCTGGTCTACGACCGCACCCACACGCGCCAGATCGCCGACCTCGGCGGCCTGGCGCACTACATGCCGATCGCGGCGACGGTCTTCGTGATCGCCGGCCTGGCCTCGCTGGGCCTGCCGACGATGTCCGGCTTCGTCGCCGAGCTGCTCGTCTTCCTCGGCAGCTTCGACGCGCTTCGAAGCGCCGACGATCGTCGCGGTCTTCGGCATCCTGCTCTCGGCCGGCTACATCCTCTGGACGGTGCAGCGGGTGTTCTTCGGGCCGCCGCGAGCGCTGGGCCACTGCCCGACACGACGCTGGTGGGAGCAGCTCAGCATGGCGGCGCTGGTCGCCGTGATCATCGGCGTCGGCATCTACCCGGCGACGATCGTCGACGTGCATCGAGAACGGCGTTCGCAGGACGCTGGGTTAGGGAAAGCGATGCTGGACGACCTCGACCGCATCGGCCCCGTCCTGGCGATGGCCAGCGTTGCGGCGCTCATCCTGATCTGGGACTTCCTGCCGCGCGGCAAGCCCTTCCCGGCCGCCCGCGGCAAGGCGCTCATGGTGTTCGCGCTGCTGGGGCCGCTGCTCGCGGCCGCTCTGGGCGCTCTCGCTGCTCTCGCGCGACGAGAGCGGCTTCGCGTTCGCGAACTCGGTCGTCCTGGACGACTTCAGCTTCTTCTTCACCTTCCTCTTCGCCGGCATCGCGGCGGCCGTCATCCTCGCCTCGCAGGACTACGCGAGGCGCTTCGGCAGCTATCAGGCCGAGTTCTACGCGCTGCTGCTGTTCGCCACGGCGGCGATGATGCTGCTGGCCGAGAGCCGCGACCTGATCCTGATCTTCGTCGCGCTGGAGCTGACGAGCATCACGCAGTACATCATGGCCGCGCTGCAGCGCGACGAGCGCTCGACCGAGGCCGGCGTGAAGTACCTGCTGCTCGGCGCGATCGCGTCCGCCGTGATCCTCTACGGCATGGCGTTCCTCTTCGGCCTCACCGGCACGACGCGCTGGTGGCGCCGGACGGCGAGCTGAGCATCGCCACCGCGATCGCCGCGCACGGCGCCGACATGCGCGCCGGGCTGCTGCTGGCGTCCGTGCTCCTGATCGCCGGCCTCGGCTTCAAGATGGCGGTCGTGCCGTTCCAGATGTGGGTGCCGGACGTCTACGAAGGGCGCGCCGACGCCGGTCGCCGCCTTCCTCAGCGTCGCGAGCAAGGCGGCCGCCTTCGCGGTGGTCCTGCGCATCTTCTTCGAGGGCCTGCCGGACCCCGTATCAGCGACAACTGGTCGCTGATCTTCGCCATCGTCGCCGCCATCTCGATGACCGTCGGCAACGTCTTCGCGCTCGTGCAGACCAACATCAAGCGCCTGCTCGGCTACAGCTCGATCGCGCAGGCCGGCAACTTCATGGTCGGGCTTGGCCGCGGTCTCGGCCGTGGACAACGGGCTCAACCTCGGCGCCAGCGGCGTGCTGTTCTTCCTCGCCACCTACGCGCTGACGAACCTCGGCGCCTTCATCGTCGTCATCGCCATCTCGGACCGCACCGGCAGCGACCAGATCGCCGACTACGCCGGCCTGGTCCGGCGCTCGCCGCTGCTGGCCGGGGCGCTGGCGCTTCGCGCTCGTCTCGCTGACCGGCATCCCGCCGACGGCCGGCTTCGTCGCCAAGCTCTACATCTTCAACGCCGCCGTGCAGGCGACCTGATCTGGCTGGTCGTCATCGCCGTGCTCAACAGCGTCGTCTCCGCCTTCTACTACCTGCGCGTCGCCGGCATGATGTTCCCGGGCGAGCCGGCCAGCGAGGAGTCGCTGCCGACCTCGGCGCGCTCAAGCTGGCGCTGGCGGTCGCGCGGCAGGCATCATCTTCGTCGGCGTCGTGCCGTCGCCGCTGCTGCACGCCGCCAAGGACGCCGCCGCCGTCTTCGCGCAGTAGCCATCGCCCGTGGCCCGATGCGTCGCCGTTACGTTCTTGCCCGGCATGCGCGGCCGTCTGCCGCGTCGGTGAGCTGCGCCGCATCGCGCGCCACGTGCTCGATCGCAGAAGGTGGCGCCGGAGGTCGAGGTCGAGCTCGTGCTGGCCGACGCGACACCGTGCGCGACCTCAACCGCCTCTATCGGGGCCAGGACGAGGAGACCGACGTGCTCTCGTTCGCGGCGCAGGAGGGCGAGGCGTTCCTCGACGCGCCGGACGAGGCGCCGTCGCTGGGTGAGGTCATCGTTTCGTGCCCTTCGTCGAGCGCAGGCGCGGACGGCGAACGCGGCGTCGCGATCGGTCGAGGGCCAGTTCGCGCACCTGCTGGTGCACGGCCTGCTACACCTCCTCGGCCACGACCACGAGCTGGGCGAGGCGGAAGAGCCGGCGATGCGAGAGGCGGAGGAGAGGCTGCTGGCGGCGCTGGCTACGAGGGCCAGTACGCCCACGGCCACTAGGAGCCTGTCGGTTTTAGCAGGGGTAGAGGGCTTATCGGGGCGGTGAGGGTTATTGGTGGGTGGGGAACCTGGTCAGGGCGGGCCTTCTTTAGCCTGTCGCCCACACCTGGCCGAGCTTGAGCAGGTTGTGGGCGGTGCAGATGAGACTCCACTCTGCCTCAACCGCCGATAGGCCACGCCGGAGGAACTGGCGGAAGCCACGCGCCGCCTTGATTTGGCCGAAGACTGGCTCCACGGTCTGCTTCCTCAGCTTGTAGATGGCTTTGCCGTCCTGGGTGGCTAACAGCTCCCGCATCAGGTTGCGTTGCGGCCAACGGCCGCTCGAACGCGCGGGAGCGGGGTCGCGTCCGGCGGTTCGTCCCGCCGGTAGCGCCGCAGGGCGATGACGGCATAGATACCGGCGTCGTCCAACGCCTGGAAGTTGGCTTCCGAGGCATAGCCGGCATCGGCGCTCAGCTCCCGAGGGATGCGCCGGTTCTCTTTGATGATTGCCCCGAGCATGGGACGTAGACGCTGCACGTCCGGCGGCGCCGGAGACACTTCTTGGGCGACGATGACCTGACTCTCGGCGTCCACCGCCGCCTGGGCGTTGTAGCACTGCTGGAAACCGTCCGGCGTGTGCATGATCCGCGATGGGGGTCGGTGAAGTTGGCCTGGGCCTTGGGATGGACTTTCGCCTCGGACGGGTCCTTGCCCGCCCGTGCTACCTTCTCCTTCGCCTCCTCCTCGAAGCGCGCCTGGGCGTCCTCGACCACCCACGCCTCAGTGTCTCTTCCCAGCCCTCGGGCAGGCTCCAGCCGTCGTCGTCCGGCCCGTACGCCTCATCCTCTTCGGCGTCCTCGCGCTTCGCCCGCTCGAACCAGCTGGCGATTCCTCTTCGTAGGATTTGCGCTTGTTCAAGAGGCGCTCGTAGCTCATCGCCTTGTGCTTGGAGGCGTTGGCCCGCACCTTAGTGCCGTCGATGGCGACATGGCCCAGCCGCACCAGGCCTGCCCGGCGGCACATCTGCAGTACCTGGCTGAACAGGCTTGCAAGCTCCGCCTGGAAACGCTGGCGAAACTCGCAGATCGTGTGGAAGTCGGGCTGGAGCCCGGCCATGAGATACCGGAAGGCAATGTGGTCCTCGCAGGCCTGCTGCAGCCGCCGCGAGGAGTAAATGCCGCGGCAGGCGCCGTAGAGGAGGAGGGCAACTGCATCGACCAGCCCTTCGAGGAGGTCGCCCACCCGGAGGCGAACTACAAGGACCGCATCAAGATCAAGGCCTACAGGATCGAGCCCAAGTCGGGCATCCTGTGGGCTTACCTGGGGCCGGACCCCGCGCCGCTGGTGCCCGACTGGGACTACTACCACGTCAACGGCTACAAGCAGGTGATCATGTCCTACATTCCCTGCAACTGGATGCAGTGCCAGGAGAACAGCATCGACCCCGTGCACTTCGAGTGGCTGCACTCGAACTGGAGCACTGCGATGAAGGGCGGCGGCGACCGCGCTCCCACCCACCTCAAGCTCGGCTTCGACGAGTTCGAGCACGGCTTCGTCTATCGCCGCGTACGCGAAGACACGACGGAGGACGACGAGCTGTGGACGACGGGCCGCGTCTGCTTCTGGCCCAACGCCCTGTACACCGGCTTCTTCGAGTGGCGCGTGCCGATCGACGACGACAACACCTTCAGCATCGCCGACTTCAACAACCCCGTTCCCGGCGACGAGCCCTTCTAGCAGGACAAGATCCCGTACTGGTACTGCCGACAAGGACGAGAAGACGGGCCGCTGGATCGGCAGCCACGTCATGAACCAGGACTTCATCGCCTGGGTCGGCCAGGGCCAGGTCGCCGACCGCACCCAGGAGCACCTGGGCGAAAGCGACCGCGGCATGATCATGATGCGCCGCAACATGATGGAGCAGGCCGAGCTTGTCGCGACGGCGGCGAGCCCAAGGCTGTTATCCGCGACCCCGAGAAGAACCAGAAAATCCATTTACCGCGGGTCGGCGGCGTGACCAACGTCAACTTTGGCGCCAACGGGGGCAATGCGCCGCGCAACCGGCACCTTTACGGCCAACCCCAGGAGATCCTGGACGAGATGGACCGCATCTGGGCCGAGCGCTCGAAGACACCGGTGTCCTGATTTCAGGGCGTCCGAATGCAGTAGTTAAGTACCCCTGCGCCTTCGGAGGCGAAGGGGCACTCTTTGTCTCGTCGTTGACAAATTGTTGAATTGAAAACTCCATCGGACGCGCGTAGCGTTAGCGCATCCTGGCGCTCGTTGCGTCCGTGGAGGTCGTGTGATGCCCAGCTTCAAGGTCATGACCTGGAACGTCGAGAACTTCTTTCGTCCCAAGCCCAACGCCGGCGAGGACGACCTCGCCGTTTATGCCGCCAAGCTCACCCTGCTCAGTGACGTGATCCAGAAGCACGCCCCAGACATCATCGCCCTGCAGGAGGTTGGCGGCGAAGAGCCCATCGCTGACCTCCAGGCAGCGCTCATGGGTGACTACGCTCACGCGGCCGTGTCACTGTTCCCGGACGCCCGCGGTATTCGCGTCGCTTTCCTCTCGAAACTGACGCTTGACGACGAGGTGAACCTGGCGGACTTCCCGGCCGGCGCAGTCTTCAGCATGGGCGCTGGCCTGCCGCACACCCGCATGGGCCGCGGCGTCCTGAGGATCCGCGTTACGAAGGACGGCACCGCTATCGATGTCATGACGGCGCACCTCAAGTCGAAGCTGCTCAGCTTCCCGCGGCCCTGGGGTACCAGCTTCACGCCAACCAACGAGCAGGAGCGGGCCGAGGTGGCAGGGCTCGCTCTCATGCGCCGCTGAGCCGAGGCCGTCACCGTACGCATTCGCGCCAACGAGCTGGTCGAGGGAACGACCAGGTGCGGCTCATTGTCCTCGGTGACATGAACGACGGGCCCCAGGCCCAGACCTCGCTCATCCTCACCGGCCCGCCCGGCAGCGAGATCGAAACCGGGGGCTTCGACCGGCCGGACAAGGGCGACGACGCACGTCTGTTCAATCTCGCGCCTCTGCTGCCCGCGGGCCACGACTTCTCCCGCATTCACAACGGCGTCGGGGAGCTGCTGGACCAGATTTTCGCTTCGGACACCCTGCTGCCGGTTCAACCCGATAATCACCGCCGCCTTCCCGCCGTGGACTGCGACGTGGACTTTGCCGACGGACTGATCTCTGTGGCTGAGAACCCCAACCTGCGGGCCGACGAAGTCCCGCCCGACCACGCGCCGTCATCGCCACCTTCGAGGCCGGCTGACGCTCTGGATACCGTCCACCATTAGCTGGATAGCGAGCAGGACGATCAGCGCCCCGCTGAATCGGGCGACAGCCGATCGCCCGGCGCTTCCGATCCGGGTCGACAGCCATCCGGCGCCCGTCAGCAGGCAGCCCGAGACGACGACCGCGAGAACCGCGGCGCCGAGCGACGTGCCGGTGCCGAAGCGCGGGCTGTAGCTCAGCATCGCCACGATCAGCACGGGACCCAGGACGAGGGACAGCGCGCCTGGCAGGGGCGAAGTCGCGGATGGCGGCCCCATTTCGCCAAAGAAGAGCAATCGCAGACCCAGGGTCAGCATGACGATGCCTGCCGCGACCTGAAAAGTCTCCGGTGATATGTGGAGCCAGTCCAGGAAGGGGTCACTGAGGACCGCGGCGACGACCAATGCGCCGAGCGCGATCGCCAGCACGCCGCCCACGAGTCGCAATCGCGCCTGCGCATCCCGGGGCGCGATGGCGGCGAATGCGCCCAGCGCTCCCGGCGCGTTCAGCACCAGAAAGAGGCCGACGGCTACGCGGGAGAAGTCGGTCATGGTCCCGCCAACACCGGCGTCGCCGCGACGCGCTCAGCAGAGCCCTGCATGGCCCGAAGCGTGTAGAGGAGTGCGGAAAGTGAGTGTTGCTGGTCGTCCATGCGCGTCTCGCCCCGCTGGATCCAGGCGCCCTCCGCCAGGCCGGGGCTGCCCGTCTTGCTTGCGTCTTCGGCATCATACTGGCGCGCGGCCAGGATGCCGGCGGAGCAGATCAGCCTCTCCTTGAGCTTTGCGGCCTGGTCTGCCATGCGCGGGTCTGTCGCCGCGAGGCGCCACATCGACCCCAGCGCTTCTACCCATGTACCGAAACCTGCACCCCTGGCTTCAGGTCCGTGAAACAGGCGGCCGTAGAAGCTTCCCTGGCGCTGGGCCTCCGTTCGCGCCATCAAGCCGAAGCGAGCCGCCAGCCTGCCTGCGTACTCGACCTGGCTATCTGTGAGGTCCCAGTCCGCCATTTCGGCGAACCCGTACGCGAGCCACTGATCGAGCAGAGGCGGGAAGGAGATGTCGTCCGCTTGATCTCGCTTCGTCACGAGGTAATCGAGATCGAGGCGCGCGGCCGTGTCCCAGCCTTCGTTTGGGAACGCCTTCGCCAGCAACGCCAGCGCCCAGAGCGCCTCGCCAGGGTAGTAGCGGGACGTCCCCGCCAAGGGCATGTCGCCGTCCAGCCCCCACGACACGTCGAAGCTGCCGTCATCGTGCTGCAGGGCGAGCATGAAGCGCCCCAGCGAGCGCATGAGGTCGTCGTATTGCTCGTCGCCGGTGACCAGACGCCGCTCCGCGAGGGCGACGGTCATCAGTCCGGCGGTGCCGAGGATGGCCTCGTCGCCCATGACCGGCGCGCTCCAACCGTGCCGCTGCACGAGTGTGCCGGTCAGCCAGTCCATGCCCGCGTCGGCAGCGCTCAGGATCTGGCGGTCCTTGTAGTAGCCGGCCGCTTCGTAGAGCGCCAGGGTGACCCCGGCGTGGCGAACGATGTTGTATTCGTCCGGCACGGTGTTCGTGTCCGGCAGGTAGAGGTACGTATAGCTGCCGTCGGAGTGCTGGTTGCGCATGATCCACGCGACCGCGCCTCGTGCGGCCGCGTCGATCGAGGCCATGTCGCTCTTCCCGCACGACTCCGGCGGCACGATGCTGACACGAAGTGCCCCCAGGAGCACCACCCAGAAGGCGACCGAAAGCAGGACGGAGCTCTTGAACACGCTGGCATTCGAGGCCAGCGGCGCGAAACGGTCCGTAGCGCGCACGATCTCTCGTGCCATGCCGGAATGCCGCGCCGTGTGCCCGGCATCGTCGACGACCACGAGCTCCGCATGGGACCACGCTCGCTTCAGCACCCAGGCGTTCTCGAAACGGGCCTGAAGTCGAAACGGCCGTTGATCAGCAGGCCCGGGATGCCTCGCAGCGCACTCGCTCCGTTCAACAGGGCGCCATCCTGCAGCCACAGGTCGTGGTGCGCGTAGTGCGTGACGATGCGTGCGAACGCCATCGCGAACCGCGGGTCCGCGAACCGCCGTTCCAGGTCCGAGGTCGGTGGCCATGTAGGGGTTGCGGACTCCCAGAGGCACCACGCCTCCGCGGCTGCTTGCCGCACGGCAGGGTCGGGCTTGTTGAGCTGGCGGTCGTAGGCCGCGACGATGTCGCCATCACGCTGATCCGGTGGCAAGGCTTCGACGAGCGCCTGCCATTGCTGAGGGAAGAAGCGGGCCAGCCCGCCGCGAAAAGTCCAGTCGACCCAGCTGTGCCGTCCCGTCGTGACTCCGAACAGGACCAACGCCGAGACGCGGGCCGGGCATGCCTCCGTGTACGCGAGGGCCAGCGTACTGCCCCAGGAACCGCCGAGCACCAACCACTTCTTCGATGCCGAGGTGCTCTCGCAAGTGTTCGATGTCCTCGCCCCAGGTGCGATGTCGTGTTGCGCGAAGGTCGAGGTGGTTGCTGGCGTGCGGCTTGGCTGCGGCCGCAGTTGCGCTGGTCGAGCCTCACCCGGGGCACGCTTCACGTCACCGATCCCTCCAACGCGAGCCGGACGATGCTCTGGAACACGCGCACCGGCGAGTGGGACGACGAGCTGCTGCGCCTGCTCGACGTCCCACGCGAGGTGCTGCCGGGCGTCGTGCGCTCGTCCGGCATCTGTGCGCAAGCCGACGTCGACGGCGTCGCCATCCCGATCGCCGGAATCGCGGGCGACCAGCAGGCGGCGCTGTTCGGCCAGGCGTGCCATGCGCCGGGCCTCGCCAAGAACACCTATGGCACGGGCTGCTTCATGCTGCTCAATACCGGAAGCGATTCGGTTGCTTCGACCAACAATCTCGTATCGACCGTCGCGTGGCAGCGCGACAACGGCCTCGTCTACGCGCTGGAAGGAAGCGTGTTCATCGCCGGCGCGGTCGTGCAGTGGCTGCGCGATGGCCTCGGCCTCATCCGTTCCGCGGCGGAGGTCGAGGCGCTGGCCGCGAGGGTCCCCGACAACGGCGGCGTCTATCTCGTGCCGGCATTCGCCGGCCTGGGCGCGCCGCATTGGGACGCCTACGCGCGCGGCGCGATGTTCGGCCTGACGCGCGGCGCGACGAGCGGTCACGTCGCGCGCGCGGCGCTCGAAGCGATCGCGTTCCAGAGCGCCGACGTCCTGGCCGCGATGGAGCGCGACGCCGGGATGACGCTCGCGGAGCTGCGCGTGGACGGCGGCGCTGCAGCCAACGACCTGCTGATGCAATTCCAGGCAGACGTTCTCGGCGTGCCCGTCGTTCGGCCGAAGGTATTGGAGACGACGGCGCTCGGTGCCGGCTATTTCGCGGGACTCGCCGTCGGGTACTGGAAGAACGCCGCCGACGTCGCGGCGAACTGGCAGGTGGATCGCCGCTTCGAACCGGCGATGTCGCGCGATCGGGCGGGCGAGCTGCGCGCAGGTTGGGAGAAGGCCGTTGCGCGAGCGAAGGCTTGGGCGTGACTCGACCTGGTCACAGCCTGGTAATCACCAGCCGTACGACCTCCTCGACGAATGGCTTCGGATAGCCTTTGTCGATCAGCGCCCAACGCAGGGTATTCGCGCAGCGCGCCTTCTTGTAGACGTTCAGAGGGCTCCTCGCCTTGAGGTCGCTCGCGTGCATAATCGCACGCTGAAACTTGTCCAGTTGCTTGCTCGCGCCCTTGCGCGAGCTGCGGCTGGCCTCGAGGGGGACGATCCTGGCGACTTCTTCCGCCATGTGTTCGCCAAACTCGACTGCCGCAGTAGCGTCAAACCATTTACGTATCATCTGGGCAGGCCTCGCGATAGATGGTAGATTCGCACGATTATTAACCGGAGGAGGCAAGGTGCGCAAATGGTCGGCCTGAAACAATGGCCCTTTGGCCGCAAGGACGCTACCGCGCCCACAAAGCCAGGGGACGAAGCGACTGCGACGCAATCGATTCAGCGCGCCGAAGAGTTGATCGCACAAGGCAACACGCTTGAAGACAGTGGCGATTTGGAGTTGGCGCTAGAGCGCTATCGCCAGGCATCGCGCATCGCGCCGGACTTCGCGCGTGCCTGGGTCAATATTGGCAATGCGCTTCAGCTGATGGGCAAGATCGACGAGGCTATCCCCGCGCAGGAAACGGCCCTTCGATTAGCTCCGGACAGTGCGCCGGCGCATTACAACCTCGGCGCACTGCTCGCCAGAAAGAGCAACTGGGCGCGTGCCGAGGGGTCGCTGCGCGAAGCGCTTCGTCTCAGGCCGGAAATGGCCGATGCGGCAATTTTTCTTGCGGACGTCCTGGCAACCACGGGCCGCATGAACGAGGCTGAAGAGCAGCTTCGCCGTGCTCTCGAGCTAAGGCCGAAATCGCCGATTGCCGCGAATAACCTGGCGGGTCTTCTGATCAAACGGGAGCACGTCGACGATGCAGAAGACGTGATTCGTCGAGCGAAATCGTTGAATCCGGACGTTGCCCCTTTGAACGGCATGCTTGGTTTGATCTACGTCAAGACGGGCCGTGCGCGGGAGGCCGAACCGTTTCTTCGCGCGGCCATCGCATCGACTGACAGGTCGCCCGAAACCGAAAGCGTCTTCCTTTTTTCGCTCAACTTGCGCGACGATCTCGACGCGGAAGCGGTCTTTCGGGAACATCGGCGCATCGGCGCGATGATCGATGCGTCTGCCGGGCCTGTTCCGACCGCATTCGCCAATCGACCCGATCCTGATCGACCGCTCAGGATTGGATATGTCTCCGGGGATTTTCGCCAGCATCCGGTGGGCCTCTTTCTTCGTCCGATCCTCGAGCGTCATAATCGCGAACATTTCGAGGTGCATTGTTACGCCAACAATGCCATCGAAGACGACCTGACCCGGACCCTCAGGCACGCCGTCCCGCAATGGCATTCGATTGTCGGGCTCGCAGACGCGGTCGTCGCCGACCGGATCCGGCAAGACGGGATTGATATCCTCGTGGATCTTTCCGGGCACACCGCGGAATCGCGGCTCCCCGTCTTCTCGCATCGGCCCGCCCCGGTTCAAGTCACGTGGCTGGGATATCTCAACACGACGGGATTGGCGACGATGGACTACCGGCTCTGCGATTCGCATACAGACCCGTCTCCGTCCGCGGAGACATTGCACACGGAACGCTTGATCCGCCTCCCGAACAGCCAATGGTGCTATGCCCCTGTTTACTCGGTGCCGGTCCCCGCCCAACCCCACGCCGAAGATCCCGACACAGTGGTCTTTGGGTCCTTCAACCAATTCGCGAAAATCAGCGACGCCTGCCTCGCAACCTGGTGCGACGTGCTGGCAACGCTACCGGAGGCAAAGCTGCGAGTATACGGAATTCCCGAAGGCCGAACGCGATCGTCATTCCTCGAGCGGCTGGGGCGCCGTGGACTCGAACCAGCACGCGTATCACTGCATGGCCGCATCGGGATTCTCGAGTACTTCAGCGCGATCGGCGACGTGGACGTTGCACTTGACACTTTCCCTTACAATGGGGCGACGACCACGCTCGATACACTTTGGATGGGCGTGCCGATTGTCGGATTGCAAGGAAACCGGGCCATCGCGCGTGGAACCTACAGCATCCTGCGCTCCCTTCAGACGCCCGAACTGATCGCGACGACGCTTGCCGAGTACGTCGAAAGGAACGTGCGTCTCGCGCAGGATCTCCCATGGCGCCGCGAAATTCGTTCGTCGCTTCGGGCGCGCCTTGAATTGTCGTCATTGATGGACGTGGAGAATTTCGCAAAAGCCTTGGAAAGTAGCTATCGCCGCATGTGGCAGCACTGGTGCCACACACAGGCGGGGAAACGACGTGACGATGGCGCCGGGACTGGCAATCCATCCGATCCGAAGCGTTGCCACGACCTCGGCAATGCGCTGCGAGCGCAAGGCAAGCTCGACGAGGCGGTCGCGAGCTATCGCCAGGCGCTGACGCTCAAGCCAGATTTCGCAGAGGCGCTCGTCGAACTGGCGGCGACGCTACACCAGCAAGGCAAACCCGCCGAAGCCGTAGAGAGTTACCGCAGCGCACTCGCGTTGCAGCCCGATCTCGTCGTTGCCCATTACAATCTCGCGAATGCACTCAACGAGCTCGGTCAACTCGACGAAGCGGTCGCGAGTTACCGCAAGTCGGCCGAGCTCCAGCCAAACCTTGTCGCAGCGCACTACAGCGCTGCGAACGTCCTCAGAGTCATGGGTCGATCGGAAGAGGCAATCGCGAGCTACCGCACCGCGATTTGCCTCAAACCGGACTTTGCCGAGGCGTACTGCAATCTGGGACTCGTGTTCCAGGTTCAACACCAGTTGGATCGGGCCGTCGATAGCTACCGCCATGCGATCTCGATCAAACCTGACTTTGCGGAACCACACAACAATCTCGGCGTCGTCCTCAATGAGCTCGGGCTGTTCGATGCCGCGGTGGCGAGCTACCGGCGTGCGCTCGAGCTCAATGAGGCGCCCGAGTTCAAGACGAATTTTGTCCGGTGCATCAAGAACCGCGTGCTGGTCACGAACGACGCCGGAGTCCGCCGCCTCGTTGCCCGAGCGATAGCGGAGCCCTGGGCCGGAAGAGGGGAGCTGACGCGGGCAACCATCAGCCTCGTCAAAGCCGATATCAAGACAGGGGGATGCGTCGCGCGCGCATCGAAATCGTGGCCCAGACGACTGGCCAGCGCGGAGCTGTTCGGGTCTGCCGGTCCGACTGCCCTGGCGCACGATGTGCTCCTCCGAACGCTGCTCGAAAATTCGCCCGCCAGCGACGTCGACCTGGAGCGATGCCTCACCATGGTCAGGCGGACGATGCTGGATGCCGCCACGGCACCGGACGCGGATGCGAACATTGCGCCCGAGACGTTGACTTTCTACTGCGCCCTCGCCCGCCAATGCTTCATCAACGAATACGTCTTTTCTGCCGCTGACGAAGAATTCGCCCGCGCAACGGCGCTGCGAGATCAAACCGTTGCGACGCTCAAGTCCGGGAGTGCGGTTCCGGCATTGTGGGTCGCGACGATTGCCTCGTATTTTCCGTTACTGTCGATACCTGGCGCCGAAATGGTTATGCATCGACCGTGCTCGGAACCGGTAGCCGCGCTGCTGGTTCAACAAATCGCCGAGCCGCTCGAAGAACGGCGTTACCACGATACGATGCCCAGGCTCACCGCCATTGAGGGCGGCGTTTCGAGCTCGGTGCGGCAACAATACGAGGAAAATCCATACCCGAGATGGATGAAATTGCCGCCGGCCGGCAAGGTGCTGCAGATCGATGACTACTTGCGTCAGCGTTTTCCAAGCGCGGCATTTCGACCGCTTGCCAAGGGTCGTGATATCGACATCCTAATCGCGGGATGTGGTACAGGCCAGGAGTCAATTGCAACCGCGCAACAATTTCCCACCGCGCGAATACTCGCGGTCGATCTAAGCCTCGCGAGTCTAGCCTATGCAAAGAGAAAGACTCGCGAAATTGGCTTGACCAACATCGAATATGCGCAGGCAGACATCATGAACCTGCGATCGATTGGCCGGACGTTCGACGTCATGATTTCCGTCGGGGTGCTACACCATCTCGACGACCCGGTGGCAGGATTGCACGAGTTGACATTGCTGCTCCGGCCCCGCGGGGTCATCCATCTGGGCCTATACAGTGAACGTGCCCGGAAGACCGTGGTAGCCGCGAGAAAGTTAATCCGCAAGCATGGCTATGCCCCGAGTGCACCCGACATTCGTCGCTGCCGCCAGGACCTGATCGAACGCGGGCCACAATTCGCTGAATTGCTCGCGTCCGGAGATTTTTACACGATGAGCGACTGTCGGGATCTGCTCTTTCACGTTCAGGAACACCAGCTCACGCTTCCGCGCATCAAGAAACTTCTCCGCAGCACGAAATTGGACTTCAAGGCGTTTTCTCTCGATCCCGATGTCGCCAGACAATATGCTTCGCGCTTTCCCGGCGACAAGCCGCAGACTGATCTGGATCACTGGAACGAGTTCGAGTCCGACTTCCCGCACACCTTCGCCGGCATGTACAAGTTCTGGGCACAGAAGCCGGGCGTTTGATGTCACCCACGCGGTTAGGGCGGGCGCGCCCCGACCGCGCGGCGGACCCGGTCTGGCTGCTTCGCCGCGTTCTTGCGCAAATCGCGGCTCGTGTCGAGCGGAACGAGCCGCGCGACGTCCCCGACCTTCTGTTGGCCGAATCAGACCGCAGTAGGTACATTGAGCTGATTCGGCAGCGTGATGCCAGTCCTCATTCGATGCGCGCGTTGCCCGCGCCATCGGTCGCGCGGGCAACAAGCATCGCGCGAAACGCATCGAACACCCTGCGCATCGCGGGCAGCTTGTACGGGAAGATCTTCGGATCGTCGAGTGCATGCACGACACCGGCATTGTCGACCTCGAAGATCAGCAGTGTCCCGTCGGGCATCTCGGCGCAATCGATCGTGACGTAGTCCAGGCCGATCCGGTCGCCGATCGCGGCCAGCGCCTCCCGGTGCTTCACGGCGAAATCCTGATCGAACGTGGCAAACCACCGCTCCTCCTCGCGGCGCTTGTCGGCGCTCTCGTCCATGCGAGCGTTGACATAATGGACCATCCAGTGCGAGGAGATGCCCATGTGAGCCGCGAAAGGCCGTCCGTCGACAAGCACGACGCGGAGTTTCTTGAACTGCCCATCCGCGGCACGATAGTCGATGAAGTTGGAGACGAAGAACGCATCGTTCGGCAACCGGGCGAGGTACGCGGAGAGGTCATCGATGTTGTCGAGTTTGTCGAGATCCTTGCCACCCTGCGAATCGATCGGGCGAGCAATGATGGGAAAGCGTCCCCCGTCAAGGACATCGCTGATTGGCTGGTTGCGCTGGGCGACGATCGTTAGTCCCTGGCGCACGACGGGAACCGTTGCCGGCATGACGGTGCCCGGAATCCGCCCGAGCAACTTGGCGGCCTGATCGCGGACGATACGCGCGATCCGATCCGGCGCATTGACGATCGGCTTCGTAGTCGCCAGCGCTAGGTCGTCGAGCTGTCGGAGCAGCGTCTGGTTCTGACTCGATTCGCCGATGGCAACGAAGATCACGTCGTGCTCGGGCAGCGGCGCCGGAAGCGGGCGGCCGGGTAGAACGTAAAGCAGCGTCACCGTTATGTCCGAATCCTCTAGGAGGCAGTCGACGGGTGTGTTCGACGTCATGTCGCCGGGCGCCATCAGAACCAGAAGCCGGAAGTTGGGATCGCGCGGCGGCGCGAGGCGGTAGACCTGGCGCATCTGCAGCGCGAGCCGCTGGTAGTCGAGCGCGAATGGTCGATTGCCGGCGTGACCCGTAAGGAAAAGCAGCGTCGATACGTCGAGCATCGCGTTCGCGTCGGACGGATCGTTCGCAAGACGGGTTTGCAGCTGCGGGCCAAGCACCGAAATATCGATGCCGGATTCGAGCAGCCGCCCAAGCCCGGCGAGGCCAATGAGGTATTCGTTCGAGATCATCACGCTTCAGTTACGGGGCTTCCGCGCCCATTGTCACCGAAACGGTAAGTCCAGGCCAGCGCCGCGTTCCGAACCTTGTCTTGCGCCGAAATCCGGGTTAAACTGAATTTGAGTGCATATGCACGCATTCTCGACTCAACGATGAATTCCCTGGTTCCCTGCGCCTGCGGCCGCTTGCGGCGCGCAAGCCGCGCTCTCACCCAGCTCTACGACGACGCGATGGCGCCGGCAGGGCTGCGGGTCACCCAGTTCTCGTTGCTGCGTACGCTCGCCCGGCTGGGACCCCAGCGAATCACGGCGCTTGCCGGGGCTGCGCTCCTGGACCGGACGGCGCTGTCCCGCAATCTCGATCCCCTCGTCGAACGGGGCTTGGTCGAGATCGTTCCGGGACGCGACGGCCGCACCCGCGAGGTTGCGCTGACGCGCGCCGGCACTGCGGCCATCCGCGCTGCCGAGCCCCACTGGAAGCGAGCGCAGGCGCGCGTCGCCGAGCGGCTGGGACGGCGGAAGCTCGCCGCGCTCATCGCCACGTTGGCCGAAATCGAGACGCTTCATCCTGCGCCCACCGGGCGCCACGGGTGACGCAACGGAGAGCCCATGTCCATCGTTACCCGCTCCGGTTGGCGCACGCCGACCGTCGTTCTCGTTGCGAGCAGCCTGACGCTGATGCTGTCGCTCGGCGTACGGCACGGCTTCGGGCTTTTCCTGCAGCCGATGAGCACCGATCTGCATTGGGGGCGCGAGACGTTCGCGTTCGCGATAGCGGTGCAGAATCTCGTCTGGGGGGCGGCGACGCCGTTCGCTGGCATGCTGGCCGATCGCTTCGGCGCGCATCGCGTCGCTCTCGTCTGTGGTTTCTTCTACGCAGCGGGCCTCGTGACGATGGCGCACGCGAGCACGCCGCTCGGCCTTGCGCTCACCGCCGGCGTGCTGATCGGAATCGGACTTTCCGGCGTCACGTTCTCGACGATCGCGGGCGTGCTCGGGCGCGCTTACCCGCCGGAAAAGCGCAGCATGGCACTCGGCATTTCGGCAGCCGCGGGATCGTTCGGCCAGTTCGCGTTGCTGCCGCTCACCCAGGTGTTGCTGTCGTCGCTCGGCTGGTACGGTGCACTCGTCGTGCTCGCGGCGATCGCCCTGTTGATGGCGCCGCTCGCCGTCGTGATGTACGACCGCGTCGGCGGCCACGCTCACGCGTTCCGGCAGTCCGCGGGTCAGGCCATCGTCGAAGCGATCGGCCATCGCGGCTATTTGCTGCTGACCATCGGCTTTTTCGTCTGCGGCTTCCAGGTCGTGTTCATCGGCGTGCATTTGCCGGCGTATCTCGCCGACAAAGGGATGCCGCCGCACGTCGCCGTAACCGCGCTCGCGCTCATCGGATTGTTGAACATCGTCGGCACGTGGACCACCGGCTGGCTCGGCAGCCGGATGCCGAAACGCTACATCCTGTCGTTCATCTATTTCGGCCGCGCCGTCGTGATCGCGCTGTTCTTCTTCCTGCCGCTCTCGCCACTGTCCGTCTACGCGTTCGCCGTCGCGCTCGGGCTCCTGTGGCTGTCGACGGTGCCGCCGACGAACGGCATCGTCGCGCAGGTCTTCGGCGTGCGCTATCTCGCGATGCTCGCGGGCATGACGTTCTTCAGTCACCAGATCGGCAGCTTCCTCGGCGCGTGGCTCGGCGGGAAGCTCTACGACACGACGGGAAGCTACGACGTCGTCTGGTACCTGTCGATCGCACTCGGCGTCGTCGCCGCCATCATCAACCTGCCGATCGACGAGCGCGAAATCGACCGCCGGGTGGCCGCCGCGGCGTAGCGGTCGGCATTCCCGCGAAGCCCGCCTCCGCGGGGACGACGGTGCTACAGCGGCGGCGCCGGCGGCAGCGAATCCGCGGCGACGTGATCGACCGCATCGGTGATGATGCCGTCCACACCCCAGGCGCCGAGATCGCCGATCCGCTCGGGATCGTTCGGCGTATAGGTCAGCACGCGATACCCGGCGCGATGGGCGTGCGTGACGGTCGACGCCGAAAGCGCCTCGTGGTCGACCACGAGCGCAATGCACCCGAGGCGCGCGAGGCGGCTTTGCCAGTCCGCCGGCCATTCGTCCAGCAACAGCGCGCGCGGCAACGCCGGCGCTGCGGCGCGCGCCGCGTCCAATGCGTCTTCCGAGAACGACGACAGCAATGGCGGAACGTCGGTGTCGCGCCACAGAGCGGTGGCGTCGAGCGCGACCGCGGCGCCCGTTTCGCGTTCGCGCCCGGGCGTGGGCTTGATCTCGATGTTGCACGCCACACCGTGTGCGCGCGCCCAGCGAGCGATCGCCGCGAGGGTCGGCACGGGCTCGCCCGCGTACTTCGCCGAGTGCCAGCCGCCGGCATCGAGGCGCGAGAGCTCGCGCCATGGCAGCGCATCGGCGCGGCCGCGGCCGGTCGTCGTGCGTTCGAGCGTCGCGTCGTGCAAGAGGAACGCCACGTTGTCGGCGGCGAGCTTCACGTCGAACTCGACCATCCGGTAGCCGTGCGCGTGCCCGACGCGCATCGCGGTCAGCGTGTTCTCGGGCGCCTGCCTGCCCGCGCCCCGATGAGCGATGAGCCGTGGATACGGCCAGTCCTTGGCGATATCGATCGACATGTCAGCGGATCCGCATCCCCGTCGCGGCGTCGAAAAGATACACCCGCTCGGGATCGGCGGCGAGGTGCAGCGTCGATCCGACCTCGAGCCGGGTTCCGTGTGGCAGCCGCGCCGTCACCAGATCCTTGCCGCGAGAGAGATGGGCGAGCGTGTCGGCGCCGAGCTGCTCGACCATCTCGACGGTGGCCGAAAAGAGCGCTGCGTCGGCGCCGCAGGGCTCGAGGTGCTCCGGACGAATGCCGACGGTCACTGCGCGCCCGGCCTCCGCTGCGCCGTTCGCATGGCGGACTGCGCCGCCGTGGTCGAGCGCAATCCTGCCGCCGCCCTCGGACCGGCCGGCGAGAAAGTTCATCGACGGCGAGCCGATGAAGCCGGCGACGAACTGCGTGGCCGGGTTCTCGTAGACGTCCATCGGCGTACCGATCTGCTCGGCGCGTCCGGCGTTGATCACCAGCATCCGCTGCGCGAGCGTCATCGCCTCGACCTGGTCGTGCGTCACGTACAGGCTCGTCGTCTTCAACCGCCGGTGGAGTTTCTGGATCTCGAAGCGCATCTGCACGCGGAGCTTCGCGTCCAGGTTCGACAGCGGTTCGTCGAAGAGGAAAACCGCGGGTTCGCGCACGATCGCGCGGCCCATCGCGACGCGCTGGCGCTGGCCGCCCGAGAGTTGGCGCGGCCGCCGCGCGAGAAGCGGCTCGAGCTCGAGGATGTCGGCGGCGCGCCTGACGCGCTCGCCGATCTCCGACTTCGGCATGCCGCGGATCTTGAGCCCGTAGGCCATATTGTCGAACACGCTCATGTGCGGGTAGAGCGCATAGTTCTGGAACACCATCGCGATGTCGCGGTCCTTGGGCTCGAGGTTGTTGACGACGCGTTCGCCGATGACGATCTCGCCCTCGGTGATCGGCTCGAGCCCGGCCACCATCCGCAGCACCGTGGATTTGCCGCAGCCCGACGGGCCGACAATGACGATGAATTCGCCGTCGGCGACTTCCATGTCGATGCCCTGCACGACGGTTGCCGCGCCGAAGCTCTTCGAGACGTGGTGAAACTCGACTTTCGCCATTTCTTTCGTCGTTTCCGCGCAGAGCCTGCCCTCGAGGGTTTGGTCGGGGGCGGGAACCCAAAGTCGTTGACTGCCTACCGGTCAAAAACGCTGGACCCCGCGTTCGCGGGGATGACGGCTGTTTCCGCGTCATTTCTCCGTGTCGACCAGTCCCTTGACGAACCACTTCTGCATCAGCACGACGACCGCCACCGGCGGCAGCATCGCGAGCAGCGCCGTTGCCATCACGAGGTTCCATTCCGTCATGGCGTCGCCGCCGGTGATCATCCGCTTGATGCCGATCACCGTCGTGTACATCGACTCGTCGGTCGTCACGAGCAGCGGCCACAGGTACTGGTTCCAGCCATAGATGAACATGATGACGAACAGCGCCGCGATGTTGGTTCGCGACAGCGGCAGCACCACGTCCCGGAAGAACCGCAACGGTCCCGCGCCGTCGATCCGCGCCGCCTCGGCGAGCTCTTTCGGCACCGTCATGAAGAACTGCCGGAACAGGAACGTCGCCGTCGCCGACGCGATCAGCGGCAGCGTCAGGCCGGCGTAGGTGTTGATCAAGCCCAGATCGGCGGCGACCTTGTAGGTGGGGAAGATCCGGACCTCGACCGGCAGCATCAGCGTGACGAAGATCATCCAGAAGAATGTCCTGCGCAGAGGAAAGCGGAAATAGACGATCGCGAACGCCGAGATGATCGAGATGGCGATCTTGCCGATCGCGATCGCCAGCGCCATCACGAGGCTGTTCCACATCATCGGTCCGACCGGCGCGCTGGAACCGCGCTCGCTCCCATGCGCGAGCACGGCACGGTAGTTCTCGATCAGGTGGGTGCCTGGAACGAGCTGCATCGGCACCTCCAGCACCTGGTCGAGCGAGAGGGTCGAAGCGACGAACGCCACGTAGATCGGAAACGCGACGATCGCGACGCCGGCGACGAGGACGAGATGCCGGAAGGCGGAAAGCCACGGGCGGCGCTCGATCATCGCGCACCCATCAATAGTGGACCTTGCGCTCGACGTAGCGGAACTGCACCACGGTGAGCGCGATCACGATCAGCATGAGGATGACCGACTGTGCCGCCGATCCGCTGAGATCGAGGGTCTGCATCCCGGCCTGGTAGACCTTGAACACGAGGATCTGCGTGGCCTGGCCGGGACCGCCCTGCGTCGTGGCGTCGACGATTGCGAACGTATCGAAGAACGCATAGACGACATTCACGACGAGCAGGAAGAACGTCGTCGGCGACAGGAGCGGGAATACGATGGTCCAGAAGCGCCGCATCGGGCCCGCGCCATCGATGGCGGCGGCCTCGATCATCGACTTGGGGATCGACTGCAGCCCAGCCAGGAAGAACAGGAAGTTGTAGCTGATCTGCTTCCACACCGCGGCGATGATGATCAGCGTGAGCGCCTGCCCGTCGTGCAGGAAATAGTTCCAGTCGACGCCGAACTTCCGCAGCGCGAACGTCACGACGCCGATCGAAGGGGAGAGCAGAAACAGCCACAGAACCCCGGCGACGGCCGCGGCGACCGCATAGGGCCAGATCAACAGCGTCTTGTAGATCGCGGCGCCGCGCGCGATGCGGTCGGCGAACACGGCGAGCAAAAGGGCAATGGACATCCCAATGACGGCGACCAGCGCCGAAAAGACAGCCGTGACCCGGAACGAGCGCAGGTAGAGCGGATCGTTGAACAGCGCCTCGAAATTGTCGAACCAGACGAACTCGGTATGCGCCCCGAACGGATCCTGGATGAGCACCGACTGATAGAGCGCCTGTGCCGCCGGCCAGAAGAAGAAGATCAGGGTAATGGCGATCTGAGGCGCGACCAGCGCGTAAGGGAGCCAGCGCGAGCGAAAGACGGCGCGGTCCTCCACCACGCCTTCTCTTGCGCCTTGACGCCGCCGCGGCAGCACGCGCGCGGCGAGGGGGGAAAGAAGGGCAGCGGCGCGGCGCGGGAACGCGGGGGGCGCCCGCGACCCCGCCGCGAATTCCCGGATCGGCTTCCATCGCGTGCCGGCTTCGCTGCCCCGGAGTCTAGCGGCCGGCTCGCGCGGCTACCTGTTGGCTTTCTGGAACTTCTCGAGTTGCTCGTTCCCGCGCTTCACCGCCTCGTCGAGCGCCTGCTTGGCGGTCTTCTGTCCGTTCCAGACCTGCTCCAGCTCCTCGTCGTTGATGTTGCGGATCTCGACGAAGTTGCCGAGGCGGATGCCCTTGGAGTTCGCCGTCGGGGGCTTGTTGGTGAGCTCGTCGATCGCGATGTCGAAGCCGGGATTCTTCTCGTAGAAGCCCTGGCTCTTGGTGAGCTCGTAGGCCGCGATCGTGATCGGAACATAACCCGTCGACTGATGCCAGTTGGCCTGGATCTCCGGCGACGACAGGAACGTGAAGAACCTGGCGATGCCCTTGTAGACCGCCGGATCCTTCTGGGTCAGCACCCACAGCGTCGCGCCGCCGATGATCGTGTTCTGCGGCGCGCCCTTGACGTCCGCGTAGTACGGCAGCCGCGCGACGCGCCAGTTGAACTTGGCGTTGGCCTTGATGTTGGCATAGGAGCCGCTCGACGTCGTGATCATCGCGCAATCGCCGCTCGTGAACTTGGCGAGCGGCTCGTCCTTGCGGCCGGCGTAGGTGAACAGCCCCTTCTTTGCCCAGTCGCCCAGGTTCTGGATGTGCCGGACCTTCAGCGGGCTCGTTCCATTCGAGGCGCGCGTCGAGCCCGCCGAAGCCGTTCTCCTTCGTCGCGATCGGAACATTGTGCCAGGCGGAAAAGCTCTCGAGCTGGACCCACGACTGCCAGCCCGTGGTAAAGGCGCAACTGGCGCCCGACGCCTTTAGCTTCTCGGCGGCCTGCTCCACTTCGGGCCACGTCTTCGGCGGATTCGCGGGGTCGAGACCGGCCTTCTTGAACGCGTCGTCGTTGATGTAGAGCACCTGCGAGCTGCTGTTGAACGGCATCGACAGCAGCCGGCCCTGGGTGTCCGAATAGTAGCCGTACACCGCGCCGAGATACGCCTTCGGATCGAACTTCTCGCGCGCTTCCGCCATCAGCTGGTACACCGGCTTGATCGCGCCCTTGGCGGCCATCATCGTCGCCGTTCCGACCTCGAAGACCTGGACGATCTGCGGCGGGTTGCCGGCGCGGTACGCGGCGATCGCCGCGGCCATCGACTCGTCGTACTGGCCCTTGTAGACCGGCGTGATCTTGTAGTCCGACTGCGAGGCATTGAATTTCTGGGCGATCTCGTTGACCTTGTCGCCAAGCTTGCCCGCCATCGAATGCCACCACTGGATCTCGACCACGGCCTGCGCCGACGCCGCAAATCCGAACAGGGCCGCCGCCAGCGCGAAGCGCCGGAGGCCCGACAATTTGTGCGACATGATTTCTCCTTGGTGAAAAGACGAGACGGTCATCCTGCCGCCTTTAAACGGTGATTCTATTGCAAATCGGCGGCGACGTGCGTCGATAGGCCGGGAAGCCGCCCGCGCCTCCGATACGAACGGGGTTCCACGACGAACGATGCCATCGCGCGATGCCTAGTCCGCCGCGCCGGGGCGCGGAATCGCTGCCGCCGGCACTTCGCCGTGGGGAAGCCGGACCTTGGCTCCCGCGAGCAGCGTGTAAGCCGTGGGGACGACGAACAGCGTGAGCAGCGTGCCGAATGCCATCCCGCCGACGATGACCCACCCGATCTGGATTCGCGACTCGGCGCCCGCACCGTGCGCCAGCGCGAGCGGCACCGCGCCCAGCACCATGGCGCCGGTGGTCATCAGGATCGGCCGCAGGCGCAGCGTTGCGGCATCGACGACCGCGTCATGGAGGTTCTCGCCCTTGGCGCGCAGCTGGTTGGAAAACTCCACGATCAGGATCCCGTGCTTGGTGATGAGGCCGACCAGCGTCACCAGCCCGACCTGGCTGTAGATGTTGAGCGTGCCGCCGGCGAGCCAGAGCACGAAGAGCGCGCCGGTCATCGACAGCGGCACCGATAGCATGATCACGAACGGGTGGACGAAGCTTTCGAACTGCGCCGACAGCACCAGATAGATGAACGCCAGCGCAAGAACGAACGTGAAATAGATCTCCTTCCCCGAGTTGCGGAATTCGCGCGACTGGTTGTCGAGGTCGGTCTGCGCGGTGGGCGGGAGCGCGACCTTCGCGGCGGCGTCCATCGCCTTCAACGCCTCGTCGATCGTGTAGCCCGGCTGCAGCGTGCCGGTGATCTTGACCGCGCGCAGCCGGTTGAAGTGATTGAGCGACTGCGGCGCCACGCCTTCCTTGACGGCGACCAGGTTGGACAGCTGCACCATGCCGTTGTCGCGGGCGCGCACGTAGGTGTCGCTGATGTCGGCGGGCGTCGACCGGTCCACCGGCGCCACCTGGACGATCACATCGTATTGCTCGCCGTCCTTCTTGAAGCGAGTCACCTGGCGGCCGCCCAGCATCGTCTCGAGCGTCCGGCCGACGGTCTCGACCGGAATCCCGATGTCGGATAGCTTGTCGCGATTGATCGTGACGCGCACTTCCGGCGTGTTGAGGCGCAGGTCCGTCTGCAGGTTCTGGATGCCCGGGTACTTGCGCGCCTCGTCCAGGAAGCGATCGACGATCCGCTGCAACTCGGGATACGGCACCTGCGACATCACCACGTACTCGACCGGCGTCGAGCGGAACGATTGCCCGAGCGACGGCGGATTGATCGGGAACGCGAGCGCACCCGGTATCGCCATGAGCTTCGGTCGCAGCTCGTTGGCGATCTGCTGCTGCTTCCTGGTCCGCTGCTCCCACGGCTTCAGCCGCAGGACGGCAATGCCGTCGACGACCGTGGGGAAGCCGGAAATCGCCGTGTAGGCCGCGGCCTCGGGAATCTGCGCGTACATTTCCTCGATCGGCCGCAGCTGGTCCGCCGTGTATTGCGGCGTCGAACCCTGCGGCGCGCTGACGAGGGCGAAGATGATCCCGCGATCCTCGATCGGCGCGAGCTCGGACTTGAGCAGGGTGAAGAAGAGCGCCCCGACAGCGAGCACGAGCGTCCAGGCGACCACGATGTAGCCGCGGTGCTCCAGCACGATGCCGAGCGCGCGGCGGTAGCCGCGGGTCAGCGACTCGATCCAGCCTTCGATCAGGTTGTAGATCGACGAGTGGCGCTCCTGGTGGCGCAGCAGGAGCGAGCACATCATCGGCGACAACGTCAGCGCGACGAACCCCGACACCAGCACCGCGCCCGCGAGCGTCAGCGCGAACTCGATGAAGAGTCGCCCGGTGCGACCGGTCGCGAACGCGAGCGGCGCGAAGACCGAGGCGAGCGTGAGCGTCATCGCCACGATGGCGAAACCGATCTCGCGGGCGCCGAGAATCGCAGCCTCGCGACGGGGCAGGCCCTCCTCGATGTGCCGGAAGATGTTCTCCAGCATGACGATCGCGTCGTCGACGACGAGCCCGATCGCCAGCACCATCGACAGGAGCGTCAGCGTATTGATCGTGAACCCGAGCACGTACATGAGCGCGAACGCGCCGATCAGCGACACCGGGATCGTCACGATCGGGATGATCGTCGCGCGCAAGCTCCGCAGGAAGAAGAAGATCACCAGCACGACGAGCAGGATCGCCTCGCCGATCGAGCGGAACACGTTGGAAATGGAGCGGTCGATGAACACCGACGTGTCGTAGGCGACGACGAGCTTCATCCCGGGCGGCATGCTCTCGTTGATCTTCACGACCTCGGCCCGCACCGCCTGCGACAGCTCGAGCGGGTTGGCCACCGCCTGCTTGATCACGCCGATGTTGAGCGATGGCCGGCCGTTGAAGCGGGAAATGATCCGCTCCTCGACCGCTCCGATCTCGGCGTTGCCGATGTCGCGGATGCGCACCGGGTAGCCGCCGACGTTGGCGACGATGATGTTGTTGAACTGCTCGGGCGTCCTGACGTCGGTCTCGGCGACGACCGTGAACTCGCGCGCCTGCGACTCGATGCGGCCGGCCGGAATCTCGGCGTTCTGCCTGCGGAGCGCGTCCTCGACGTCCTGCACCGTGAGCTTGTAGCCAGCGAGGCGCGTGCGATCGATGTTGATGCGCATCGACACCTGGCGCTCGCCGAAAATGCGCACGTCGGCCGCGCCCGGCAACACCGACAGCCGCGGCTGTACGTAACGCTTGATGTAGTCGGACGCCTCGAGCGTAGTCTGCGATCCCGCCTCCACGCCGATGTAGATGATCGGATTGGCGTCGGCCTCGACCTTGGAGATGATCGGCTCGTCGATGGTGTCGGGCAGCTTACCGCGGGCGCGCGCCACCTTGTCGCGGACGTCGGCGGCGGCCGAGTCCGGGTCGCGCTTCAGCGTGAAGCGGACGTTGATGCGGGAGGTCTCCGAGCGGCTCTGCGAGGTCATCACCTCGACACCCTCGATGCCGGCGAGCGAATCCTCGAGCGGCTTCGTGACCTGCGATTCGACGACCTCGGCCGATGCTCCGCGATAGTTGGTCGAGACGCTCACCACGGGCTCGTCGATCCGCGGGTACTCGCGCACCGGCAGCCGGGTATACGAGATCACGCCCACCAGCAGAATGACGAGCGACAACACCGTCGCGAAAACGGGGCGCTTGATGCAGATTTCGGGAAGTTGCATTGCGCGCTCGCCGGCTCAGGACTTCGGCGCGCGCGTCGGGATGGCGCTTTCGGCCTTCGCGGGTGGCGACGGAGGATCCGCTCTCGCAGGCAGCCCCCTTCCGTTGTCCGCTTTCGCCGCCGTCCCCGCGGTCGCGCTGCCAACGTCGGCAACGGTGACTCTCGTGCCGTCCCGAAGCTTGAGCTGGCCGGCGGTCACGACGATGTCGCCTGCGACCAGCCCCTTGACGATCTCGACGCGGCCGTCACGGCGCTGTCCGACGCCGACACTCGTGCGCACCGCCTTGCCATCGAAAACGCGGTACACGTACTGGTCCTCGCCCTGCGGCACCACGGCCTGCTCCGGCAGCACCAGTGCGTTGCGTTCTTCCCGGGTGATCAGGCGCACTCGTGCAAACATGCCGGGCCGCAACGCGGTGTCTGCGTTATGCACGATCGCCCGGATCACGATCGCGCGCCCGGCGGCATCGATCAGCGGATTGATCGCGAAGACCTTGCCTTCGTACGTCCTCCCCGGCAGCGCGTCGAGCGAAATCTGCAGCATCTGCCCGACCTGGACCTGCTTCAGGTAGATCTCGGGGATGCGGAAATCGACCTTGAGCGGATCGATCGACTCCAGGTTCACCACGTCGGAGCCTTCCTTCACGTAATCGCCGACCGACACGACGCGCAGGCCAATGATCCCCGAGAAAGGCGCCTTGATCTCGGTCTTGGCGAGCTTCGCCTCGGCGAGCTGCAGGGCCGCCTCGGCGACCCGCAGGTTGTTCTCGGCCTCGTCCCTCGCCTGGCCGGAAATGAAGTTGCTTTTCGCGAGGTCGACCGCGCGATCGAACTTCGACTGGGCGAGCTTGAGATTCGCGCGCGCCTGCTGCACGTCGGCCGCGTTGATCGACGGATCGAGCCTGACGAGCGTCGCGCCCTTCGACACGCGCTGGCCCTCGTTGAACTGAATTGCGCTGATTCGCCCGGCTACCTCGGGCCGGACGGTGATCGATTCGTCGGAACGCAGGCTGCCGACCGCAGTGATCGTCTGCGGCATCGGCACCGTCGTAATCCTGACGGCCTCGACGCTCACCTCCCCCGGCGGATCACCGGCCGCCGTCCCGCCGCCGGCTTTGCCCGGCGCCGCTGCCGAGCGCTCGTGCCCCATCCAGTAGCCGCCGCCGGCGGCGAGCGCCAGGACGACCACGGCCAGCACACCCAAGACCGTCTTGTTCATCGCAAGGTGGGAACGCGCGACCCCGATAGCGTCGGTCGCAGCCTATTGAAAGAAGGCGAATTATGCGCTGGCCGTGGCGCGGGCCGCAAACGCTCGCCGGGTCGTCACCCAGGACGACGGGCGCGCCGTCGGCGGCAGCGCGCCCGCGAGGCTTCTGGGCGACCTTGCTAGAATTTGCGGATTCCCTCTGGAAACACGCGCCGATGTTGAAAGCATCCGGCGAAGGTCGATTGAGCAACGTCGGCGAGTGCGTGCGAAACGAGGGCGCCTGCGCGAGCACGGCGACGCCAGCAGCGAAGCTCGCGTCTGCGAGCACGGGGGGCGGACCTCGCCGTGGAACGGATGGAAGCCGTAGGTGCGGACGCCGCACCGAGGGCGCGTCGGCCAGCGATGGAGAGGTCGCGCTTGCGTCACCTTGACGGGGGAACGTGATGATCGCCCCGCTGCACAGAGGGCTCCTTGGGTCGTTGCTCGCGCTAGCCGCCGCCGGCGCATCCGCGCAAGCGTACCCGGCGAAGCCGATCCGTCTCGTGGTCCCCTTCCCGGCAGGAGGCGCGACCGACCTTCTCGCCCGCAACGTCGGGCAGAAGCTCACCGAGGCCTGGGGCCAGCAGGTGATCGTCGACAACCGGCCGGGCGTGGGCGGGAACATCGGCGCCGAGCTCGTCGCCAAAGCGGCGCCGGACGGCTACACGCTCGAGATGGGCGCGGTGGGCACGCCCGCAATCAACGCGAGTCTCCGCGCGAAGCCCTACGGTCAGGTCAAGGATTTCGTGCCGGTGATTCTCGTCGCCGGCATGCCCAACGTGCTGGTCGTGCATCCGTCGGTGCCTGTCAATTCCGTCGCCGAGCTCATTGCCTACGCGAAAGCGAACCCCGGCAAGCTCAACTCCGCGTCATCGAGCAACAGCGCGTCGTCGATCGATCTTCCGGGCGAGCTCTTCGAGGCGATGGCGGGCGTGCGGATTGCGCACGTGCCGTACAGGGGCGGTGCGCCGGCGATGCAGGACCTGCGTGGAGGCCAGGTCCAATTGATGTTCGACCGCCTGCCGTCGGCGCTGCCGCTCATCAAGGCCGGCAAGCTGAAGGCTCTCGCAGTGACTTCGGCCACGCGGGCGCCCGCGTTACCCGAGGTGCCGACGATGGCCGAAGCCGGCCTGCCCGGATTCGACGCGTCGTCGTGGTTCGGCGTGCTGGCGCCCGCCGGGACGCCGCGGGCCGTCGTCGTCAAACTCAACGCCGAAATCGGCGAGTGGCTCGCGTCCCCCGACGCCAAGGAGAAGCTCGCCGCGATCGGCGCGAACGCCGCGGGCGGAACACCCGAGGACTTCGCGGAGCTCATCCGGACCGAAACCGCGAAATGGGCGAAGGTCGTCAAAGAGTCGGGAGCGAAATTCGATTGAGACAACGTCGTTCCCGCGAACGCGGGAACCCAGTGGCGTTTCATGTGCAGGAAAGACTCTGGACCCCCGCGTCCGCGCGGACGACAAGCGTAATCACCACCACAACGTCGCCCACGCGAGCATCGCCCATGCCGCGAGCAACGCGACGCCGCCGACCGGCGTCGCGTATCCGAAGCCGTGAGCCCCGGTCAGCGCCAGCGCGTACAGGCTGCCGCAGAAAAGGACGATCCCGGCCGCCAGCATCCACGCCGCCGCGGCGAGCGCTCGGTTGCCGGGCTCGTGCAGAAGGAGGATGCCGACGGCCAGCAATCCGAGCGCATGCCAGAACTGATATTGAACGGCGGTCTGGTAGACGGCCATCGAGGCGGGCGCGAGCGAGGCTCTCGCCGCGTGCGCACCGAACGCGCCGGCGGCGACCGCCACGAGCAGGAACGCTGCGGCGAGTAAAACCGCAAGTCGGGAGGTCATTTCGCTTACAATTCGCCGTCAGCGCCCGCCGGGCGCGCCCACGGCAGGATAGCACCGTGACCATCGAGCGCCGCAACGTCGGCAAGCGCCTGTCGGACCTCGTCATCAATCGCGCGTCCGGCACCGCGTATCTCGCCGGCCAGGTTCCCGCCGATCCGAAGGCCGACCTCACCGGTCAGGTGCAGCAGGTGCTGGCGAAGATCGACGAGCTCCTGGTCGAAGCCGGTTCCGACAAGACGAAAATTCTGTCGGCGACGATCTACCTTCGCGACATGGCCGATTTCGCAATGATGAACGCCGTGTGGGAGCGCTGGGTCGTGGCGGGACACACGCCGGCGCGCGCCACGGTGCAGGCGACGCTCGCCCTCCCCGAGTACAGGGTCGAGATCCAGGTCGTCGCGGCGGTCCCGATTCCCGCGTAAGCCCCGCGAGCGTCCCGCCGCCATGTTCCCGCCGCTGTCATCGTCCGCAAAGGCGGTCATCGCGACGACGTCGCAGCGGGCTCTCGCCGCCGGCGCGAATGCGACGGCAAGCCTGCCCGTCACGCGCGCGACGTTCGACGAAGTGATGGTGCCGTGCTTTGCGCCGGCGCCGTTCATCCCCGTCCGCGGCGAAGGCTCGCGCGTCTGGGACCAGGACGGCCGGATGTACATCGACTTCGCCGCCGGCGTGGCGGTGACCGCGCTCGGCCACTGCCATCCGGCGATGGTGAAGGCGATCGAGGAGCAGGCGCGAAAGATCTGGCACGTCTCGAACTGGATGACCAACGAGCCCGCGCTGCGGCTCGCGAAGCGGCTCACCGACGCGACGTTCGCCGAGCGGACGTTCTTCTGCAATTCCGGCGCCGAAGCCAACGAGGCGGCGCTGAAGCTCGCGCGCCGCTACGCGCACGACCGCCATGGGCCGGACAAGATCCGCGTGATCTCGACGCTGAACGCGTTCCACGGCCGCACGCTCCTCACGGTGACCGCCGGCGGGCAGGCGAAATACGCGAGCGGCTTCGGGCCGAACCCCGCGGGCTTCACGCACGTCCCGTACAACGACGTCGCTGCGCTCGAAGCCGCGTTCCGCGACGAAGGCGGCGACGACATCTGCGCGGTGATTCTCGAGCCGATGCAAGGCGAAGGCGGCATGGTGCCGGGTGCCCCGGCGTTCCTGCAGGCGGCACGGAAGCTGTGCGATGCGCATCACGCGCTCCTGATCCTCGACGAAATCCAGAGCGGGATGGGCCGCACCGGCACGCTGTTCTCGTACATGCAGAAGGGCATCGTGCCGGACATCATGACGAGCGCGAAGGGGCTGGGTGGAGGCTTTCCGGTCGGTGCGATGCTGGCGACGGCGGAGGTCGCCGGCGTCTTTTCGGTGGGCGTGCACGGCACGACCTACGGGGGCAATCCGCTCGCCTGCGCGGTCGCGGGCGCCGTGTTCGACGTGATCAATACGACCGAGGTGCTGGACGGCGTGAGAGCGCGTCATGCGCTGTTCATGGAGGGCCTGAAGGCGATCAACGCGCGGCGCCACGTGTTCGCCGACCTGCGCGGCGAAGGAGTGTGGATCGGCGCCGAGCTCGACCCGGCGTGGAAGGGCAAGTCGATGGACGTCGTGAATGCCGCCTATGAAGCGGGCGTCATCGTGCTCGTCGCGGGCCCTGATGTCGTCAGGATCGCCCCGTCGCTCGTGATCGGCCTCGACGAAATCCTCGAGGGCCTGGCACGCCTCGAGGTCGCGCTCAATCGCGCGCTGACCTGAGGTTCCGTGATGTTCTTCGTCCGGCCGATCGCGCGCGACGACCTGCCGGCGGTGCTCGCGCTGTCCGAGCGGACGGGACGCGGCTTGACGACGCTGCCTGCCGATCGCGAGCGGCTGTCCTCGCGGATCGACCGCTCGCTCGCATCGTTCGCGGGGACGGCGACGCGCGCCGAAGCCTGCTACGTGTTCGTGCTCGTCGACTCCGCGGACGCGCGCGTCGCCGGCATCGCCGCCATCGAGGCGGCCGTCGGGCTGATGGAGCCCTGGTACAACTACCACGTCGGCACCCTCGTCCACGCTTCGCGCGCACTCGACGTCTACACGGCCGTGCCGACGCTCTTCCTCGCCAACGACCATACCGGTCACACCGAGCTTTGCTCGCTGTTTCTCGATTCCGCGTTCCGCCACGGCAGGAACGGCCCGCTGCTCGCGAAGAGCCGCCTGCTGTTCATCGCGGAATTCGCCAAGCGCTTTGCGCCCAAGGTGATCGCGGAGTTGCGCGGCAAGCTCGATTCCGATGGCAGGAGCCCGTTCTGGGAAGGACTGGGCCGCCACTTTTTCGCGATGGAATACTCGACCGCCGATTACCTGACCGGCATCGGACAGAAAGCGTTCGTCGCGGAACTGATGCCCCGGCACCCGGTGTACGCGAACCTGCTGCCCGAATCCGCCCGCGCGGTGATCGGCGCCGTCCACGACGACACGCAACCGGCGCGCGCGCTCCTCGAGCAGGAGGGCTTCCGCTACGAGGGCTACGTCGACATTTTCGACGCGGGGCCTACGCTCGAATGCTTTCGCGACAACATTCACGCGGTGCGGCAGAGCGTGGTGCTGCCGGTCACGCTGGGCGAAGGCGATCCGGTCCCCGACAGCCTGACCGACGACGTGCCATGGCTCATCGCCAACCGGCGGTTCGAGGATTTCCGCACGGTGCTCGTGCAGGCGTCCGCGCGCGTCGATCGCCTGCCGCTCCTTCCCTACGCGGCCGCGCAACTCCGCGTGGGTGAAGGCGACACGGTGCGCGCCGTCCCGCTCTCGCCGCGTGACCGATAGATGGGGTCAGAGACGAATTTCCCCCAACCGGCTCCGGCCATCGCGAACGGCGCGCCGCGGAAATTCGTCACCGGCCCCGTCAACTTCGACGGCATCCCGGGGCCGACGCACAACTACGCGGGGCTTGCGCGGGGCAATCTCGCCGCCGAAAGGAACGCGCGCCGGATCGCCAATCCCCGCGAAGCCGCACTGCAGGGATTGGCGAAGATGCGCGCGCTCGCCGCGCGCGGATTTGCCCAGGCCGTCCTGCCGCCGCACGAGCGGCCCGATGTCGGCGCCCTGCGCGCGCTCGGGTTCACCGGCGGCGACGCGGACATCGTCCGGCGCGCCGCAACCGAGGCCCCGCAGGTCCTCGCCGCGTGCTCGTCCGCTGCCGCCATGTGGGCCGCGAACGCCGCGACCGTGAGTCCGTCCGCCGACACCGCCGATCGCCGCGTCCATTTCACGCCCGCGAATCTCGTCAGCCATTTCCATCGCTCGCTCGAAGCGCGAACGACCGCCCGCGTGCTGCGCGCGATCTTCTCCGCCGCGGAGCATTTCGTCGTTCACGATCCGTTGCCCGCGGCAGCGCAGTATGGCGACGAGGGCGCGGCGAATCACCTGCGCCTGTCCGGGACGGCCGGCTCGCCCGGCGTCGAGATGTTCGTCTATGGGCGCACCGCCTACGACGCGGCCGCGCCGGCGCCGCAGAAATTCCCGGCGCGCCAGACCCGCGAGGCGTCCGCCGCGATCGCGCGGCGTCATGGCCTCGATCCCGTGCGCACGGTGTTCGCGCAGCAGAATCCCAAGGCGATCGACGCCGGCGTGTTCCACAACGACGTGATCGCCGTCGCCTGCGGCAACGTGCTCTTCTGCCACGAGCGCGCATACCTCGATCAGGACGCGCTGCTCGCGGAACTCGCCGGCAGGATCGGTCCGGCGTTCACGCCGATCGTCGTCAACGATGCCGACGTGAGCGTTGGCGATGCCGTCGCCACGTACGTCTTCAACAGCCAGCTCTTGCAACAGCCCGACGGCGCGCTGCTGCTCGTCGCGCCCGCCGAATGCCGCGAGCATCGCGCGGTCGGCGCCCTTGTCGAGCGTCTGACCGCCCGTGGCGGGCCGATCGCCGAAGTGCTGACGTTCGACCTGCGGCAGAGCATGCAAAACGGTGGCGGACCCGCCTGCCTGCGGCTTTCGGTCACGCTGACGGCCGACGAGCGGAGCGCGCTCGGCGCGCGCGTGATTCTCGACGGGACGCTGGACGCCGAGCTCGACGCGTGGATCCGGCGCCATTACCGCGATCGGCTCGCGCCCGAGGATCTGGGCGACCCGGCACTTCTCGACGAATCGCGGCGCGCGCTCGACGAGCTCACGGGAATCCTGCGCTTGCCTGCGGTCCATGCGTTCCAGCTCGATGGCGGATGAGGCCGAAGCAGCGCGCCATTACCGGGTCACGAGCATGCCGCCGCAGGCCGCCGCCACGCGTGCGTATTCCTCCGGCGAATCGACTGTCCGCTGGCGCTCCTTTATCTGCCGCGCATTCTCGCCCAGCAGCGTGTCGAGTTCGTCGGTCAGCGCCTTTTGCATCTGCCGCTGCCCCCCGGCCCGGTCACTGAAGTAGAAGACCCGGCTACCGTAGCTCTTGACGAGAGCGGCGCGCACCTCGGCCCCGATTTCCTCGAGCCGTTGCCGGTAGACGGCGACGTGCTTCATCTCGTGCTCGAGGATCGCCGCTTCGCGGCACGGGTCGCCCGCAACCTCCCGACCGACGTATACCGTCATCGGCGTCATCGAAAGCTCGACCCTGATCGCCGGGCGCACGCAGATTCGCCCGCTCTTCGTGTCCTCGATGCCGGCCGTTTCGAGAGAAGCGTGCTGAGAAATCTCCGCCGTCGTCAGCCCGAGCGCGAGAACCGCCGATCCCCCCTCGCCGCTCATCTGCGTAAGCTCGGTATACGAGCGATCGCGATTCGTCGCGTAGACGATCGGAGTCGTGACGACGTCGATCGCCGTCTTCGGCAGCTTTCGCTCGCAACGCGCTTCGAAGCTGACGACGCCCGCGCGCTCGGCGACCGACGTCACCGCGTCGCACCCGGCAGCCAGCGCAACGATCGCGAGCGCCGCGATGGCGGGCAGCGCGGCCCCGCGCACGCCTGCGTCGGCCGGCATCAGTCGCTCGCCGCCGCCGGCAGCTCGTGATGGCGTCGCACCGGCGACCAGACCACCGCGCCTACCGTCAGCGCGAGCCCGAGGACGCCCACCGTGAGGAGCGTCGCGCGCAATCCGACCGCGGTTGCGAGCGCGCCGCCGGCAAGCGACCCGAGCGGCGCCGCGGCGATCGTCAGGAAGCGCATCGTCGCCGTCATCCGCCCCAGGAGCCGGTCGGGCGTGATCGCCTGCCGCAACGACAGGTAGTTGATCGCATAGATGATTGCGCCGAAGTCGAACACCAGCATCGCGCACCCGAGCGCCAGCGTCGCGACCCAGGCGGGTCCCGAAACGAGCCCGAACGCCTGCCAGCCGAGCGCCGTCAGGATCAGCCCATGGACGATGACCGGGCCGACGCCGAAGCGGGCGGAAAGCCGCTGCGCGGACGCCGCCGCCAGCACGCAACCCGCGCCGCCGAACATGTACGTCAGGCCGATCGCCCCGGGAGACAAACCGAGTTCGCGGGTCGCGAACAGGATCAGCACTGCGACCTGCATGTGGTGAAGGACTTGCCACAGCCCCGCGAGCCATGCAAGCGCCTGCAGCGTCGGGTTGCGCCGGACGAGCTTCAGACCCTCGCGGATCTCGGCACCGACCGTCGCGTTCGGGCCCGGATGGACAACGTCGTGCGGCGCGCGCACCCGGCGCAGCATCAGCGCCGAAGCGAAGAAGGCGAGCGCATCGAGCAGGATCGCGAAGGGCGCGGTCAGCAGCTGAATGAGGCCCCCCGCGAGCCCGGGTCCGATCAACGCCGACGACGTCTCGCCGAGGATGATCTTCGCGTTCGCCTCGACCAGCCGCGCACGGCCGGCCAATTGCGCGAGCAGCACCTGGTAGGCCGCGCCACCGACGACGTTCTGCACGCCGCAGACGAAGCCGACGGCGAACAGGATGTTCATCGACAAGGCATCGAAGTACGCGGCGACGGGAATCGCGAGCAGCGCGGCGCCGCGTCCGAGGTCGGCGGCGATCACGATCGGCAGCTTGCGCACGCGATCGATCAACACCCCCGCGTGGAGGCTCACCAGCGCAAACGGCAGCGTTTCGAGCGCGACCAGCACGCCCATCTGCCACGGCGTCGCGTGCAGAAGCACCGCGGCGGTGAGCGGCAACGCGAGGTTCGTGACCTGGGCGCCGAACGACGTGATCGTCAGCGACCCCCAGAGCTTGAGGAAGTCGGGGCTTCGCCAGAGACCGCCGAAGACGCGGCCGAACGTGTGCTTGAGATAAGACATATCGACGCCTGTTTCTTTTCTGCCGTCGCCGGCAAAGCCGGTACGTGCCGCAACACGCGGCAAGAACGCAAAGAACAGGCGGTGTTGCGAGGGGACCGTTTCCCGCCTGCTGCCTGGCGGGATATCGGCCAGGCGATTACCGCGTGACGCCGCGGTCGATGCCGAGGATCGCCGCGAACGAGGCGGGGCGATCCGCCATCCGCGGCAGCCATCGGATCATGCCGCTGCCACGGACGAACGCGACCGCCGCGGCGGTCGTGAACGGAACGTTGGCTTGTGCGCTGATCATGGGCTCTGCCGCGAGGGCTCGGGTCTTGGTCTTGATCGTGATTGCAATCGTACGCGGTCGTACGCCTCGCGGCAATGCGCCGCACCGTATTTCGGCGCCGGAGATCGACCGCCTGTCGCGCGAATGCAACGGCGGACGCCGGTCCGAGCGCGCGAGGCGCCGGATCACTTCCCCGCCTTCAGCCGCGCGGGATCGATGTCGTAGTACTTCCACCCGTGCTCGACATAGATGTTCTTCTTGTAGCCGACGAGCCACGGCCGCGCGAGCGTGTTCTCGACGCGATAGACGCCGAGATCCATCGGACTGTAGCCGGCGGCGATTCGATCCATCTTCGCGTAGAGCTCCTCCCGCTCGCGACCCGGCGGGACGCCCTTGCTCTTCCGGTAAAGCTCGTCGTACTGCGCGTTGCGAAAGCGGCCGAGGTTCGACTGCGCGGCGTTCGGTCCGTAGAGGAGCTGCATGAAGGCGTCGCCGTCGCCGGCCGTGGTGATCCAGCCGACCTGCCAGAGCTGGAGCTGGCCGGCGCGCGCCATCTTGAGCAGATCCGGCCACTTCTGCTTGATGAAATCGACGCGAATGCCGATCGCATCCATGCTCCTCTTCCACAGCTCGTCGCGCTCGCGATCGCGGCTGGTCGGCTGCGAGGCCATCGTCAGCGTGAGCGGCTTGCCGTCGGGAAGCTCGCGAAAGCCGTCGCCGTCGCGATCCTTGTAGCCGAGCTTGTCGAGCAGCGCTCGCGCCGTCGCGGGGTCGAAGGGCACATGAACGTCGAGGCCCGCGATGTGGCCGCTGACGTCGGGCGGCACCGGCTGCGTCGCGGGCGTCGCCTGATTCTGGTACCAGACCTTGATCAGGTCGGGGGTGTTGAAGCCCATCATGATCGCGCGGCGAAGCCCGATCCTCTCGGTGGTGTAACCGCCGACGACGGGATCCTCCATGCTGAAGTACGTGTACTGCAGCGCCGGCTGGACCGCGCGATGCAGCGTCACGCCTTCCTTCGCGTAGGAAGGGAGCAGGCGATTGTTCGCATCGAGGACCTTGGCGACGAGATCGGCGGGGACGTTGACATAATCGAGCTCGCCCGAGTTGAAGGCGAGGAGCTGCGGATTCGACTCCTCGATGATCGCGATTTCGATCCGACCGATCTGCGGCAGCCGCTTGCCTCGCATCCGTTCCGCGACTGCGTCGGTCGCCGCATCCGCGCTCGCAGGCGCGGCCGGGAAGCGTTCTTCGCGATAATTCGGGTTTGCCTCGAGCGTGATCTTCTGTCCCCGCCGCCACTCTTTGAGCCGGTACGGGCCGGTGCCGACGGGATGCGCCATCACCCAGCTGCTCGCATCGCCATAAGCTTCGACGACCTCGCGCGCCACCGCGGCCATCGCGGTCTGCGTGAGAAATCCGAACAGCGTGTAATCGGGCTCGGTGAGCTTCAACCGGATCGTGTAGCGGTCGATCGCCCGGAGGCCCTCGATCTCGGCGTCGTAATCGAACTTCCCCGCCGCCTTCGCCTTCGCGACTGCGGAATCGAGGCCGACGAGCTTGCCGGCGATGAAGTAGGCATTCGGCGAGCGGACGCGCGGATCGACCAGCCGCTTCCACGAATAGACATAGTCCTGGGCGGTCAGCTCGCGTGCGGTGCCCTTGAACACCGGATCGTCGGCGAAGCGGATTCCGCGCTTGACGCGGATCGTCCACGTCAATCCGTCCTTGGAAATGTCGGGCAGCGCCTCGGCCGTGTTGGGCACCCAGCGGTAAGGGCGCGCGAGATAATCCGGCTCGTAGAGCGCGTCGAAGATCTGCCGGCTGACGTTGTTCGAGTAGTAGTCCTGCGACGGCTGCGGATCGAAGCCCGTCGCGGCGATCGGGAACATCACGCGCAGCGCTTTCGCCGGGTCGGCCCACGTCGGCGCGGCAAAGGCCGGCCACGCGATCAGCGCGACGAGCGCCGCGAGTGCGCGCAGCGGGAACGTCATCGAGCTTGCGCGCGACGGCGCTCCACGTCGATGTCGTAGTACTTCCACGGATGCCAGTCGAAGACCGTGTGCTTGTAGCCCAGCACCCAGGGCTGGACGAGAATGTTCTCGTAGCGGTACGCGTGGAGCTTCCACGGCGCGTAGGCGTTGACGAGCTGCGACATCTGCCCGAACAGCTTGGTGCGTTCGGCGCCGTCAGGGAGCCTCCGCGCCTTCTCGTAGAGCCGATTGAACTCGGGCAGGTCGAAGCGCGAAAGATTCGAGAAGCCGGCATGCGGACCGTAGAGCAGCGACATGAAGGCGAAACCCTCGGGCGTGGTGTTGATGTTCCCCAGGGCCCACATCTGGAGCTGGCCGTAGCGACCCATCTTCAGCAAATCGGGCCATTTCTGCTTCACGAACTCGACCCGGATTCCGACGCTGTTGAGACTGCGCTGCCACAGCTCGTCGTACTGCCGCGAAAGCGCGGACGGATCGGAGCCGATCATGAGCTTCAGCGGCTTGCCGTCCGGCAGGTCGCGCCAGCCATCGCCGTCGCGATCGACGTAGCCGAACTTGTCGAGCAGCGCCTTCGCGCCGGCGACGTCGTACCGGGCACCGTTTTTGATGTTCGGATCGTAGCCCGCGACATTCGGAGGAATCGGCTGCGTGGCGGGCTCGCCCTGGCCCTGGCGCAGGATCCGGATCTCCTCGTCGACGTTGTACGCCATCCCGATCGCGCGCCGCAGCGCGATCTTTTCCTTGGCATAGCCGCCGACGACCGGATCCTGCATGTTGAAATAGGTGTAGGTGATCGCGGGCTGCACGCCTCGGGCCAGCACGATTCCCTGCCGGGCGAGCTCCGGCTTGAGCGCGTTGTCGGGCCCGAGCACCTTGGTGACCAGGTCCGAGGGCACCGTCACGTAGTCGAGCTCGCCCTTCTGAAACGCGAGCAGACGCGGATTCGATTCCTCGATGATGCTGATCTCGACGCGGCCGATGATCGGCAGCTTCTTGCCGCGCATCTTCGCCACCAGGGCGCGATCGTCCGCAGCCGAGCTTTCGGGAAACGTCTCGTCGCGAAAGCCGGGATTGGCTTCGAGGACGATCTTCTGTCCGCGCCGCCATTCCTTCAACCGATACGGCCCCGTCCCGACCGGGTTGGCCATCGTCCAGCCGTTCTCGTCGCCGTACGCCTCGACCACCTCGCGCGCGAGCGCCGCCGTGGGCGAGGTCGTGAGATCCGCCATCAGCTCGTAGGACGGGAAGTTGAGCTCGAGCCGTATCGTGTAGCGGTCGATCGCCCGCAGACCCTCGATCGGCGCGTCGTAGTCGAACTTGCCGCTCGCCTTCGCCGCGGCGACCACCGCGTCCGCGCCGACGATCTTGCCGTCGAAGACCTGCACGTTGTTCGAGCGCATTTTCGGATCGATGACCCGTTTCCACGAGTACACGTAGTCCGCCGCGGTGAGCTCGCGTTTCCTGCCCTTGAACGCCGGATCGTCGGCGAAGTAGATGCCCGGCCGGATCCGGAACGTCCACGTCTTGCCGTCCGCCGAGATCTCCGGCATCGCCGCGGCCGTATTGGGGACGATCCGGTACGGGCGGGCAAGATAGTCGTACCTGTAGAGCGGATCGAAGATCGCGCGATTGACGTATTGCGAGTAGATGTCGCCCACCGGCGCGGGATCGAATCCCGTCTCCGCGATCGGGAAAGCGACCCGCAGCGTCTTGTTCATGTCGGCGGCGCCGGCGGTCGCCGCGGCGACGCAGAGCGCCAGCGCGAACGCGCCTCCGCACACCCGCAACGGCGTCACAGAAGCTTCTCGATGTCGCCGGCGATGCTCTCCGGCTCGGTCTTCGGCGCATAGCGCTCCACGACCTTGCCGTTGCGATCGACCAGGAACTTGGTGAAGTTCCATTTGATCGCCTCCGAACCCAGCAGCCCCGGCTTCGCTTTCTTGAGGTGCCGGTACAGCGGTGCCACGCCTTCGCCGTTGACGTCGATCTTGGCGAACAGGGGGAACGTCACCCCGTAATTCAACTCGCAGAACGACTCGATCTCCTCTTCGCTCCCCGGTTCCTGCGCGCCGAACTGGTTGCACGGGAACCCGAGGATCTCGAGGCCCTTGGGGCGAAGTTTCTCGTAGAGCGCCTCGAGGCCCTTGTATTGCGGCGTGAATCCGCACTTGCTCGCGGTGTTGACGATCAGCAGCACCTTGCCCTTGTAGACGTCGAGCTTCACCTTGTTGCCGTGGATGTCGTCGACGCTGAAATCGTAGATGCCGGCCATGACCCTTTCCTCCGAAGCAATGACGGCGATTATGCCCCCGCGGCGGTCCGCGCGCGACGGGGCGTGACGGCGTCGGGGCCTCAGGGCGAGCCGAAACCTCCGCCGCCCGGCGTCTCGATCACGAACGCGTCGCCTGCGTCCATCGAGACCGTGCACGTCGCGCCGAAATCCTCGCGCCGTCCATCGACGCGCTCGACCCAGTTGCGCCCCACCGCCCCGGCGCCGCCCCCCGCGACGCCGAACGGCGGGACACGCCGGTGGTTCGCGAGCATCGCCGCCGTCATCGGCGCAAGGAACCGCATCCGCCGCACCGCGCCGTCGCCGCCGCGATGGCGCCCCGCGCCGCCGCTCCCCCGGCGGATCGAAAAGGACTCGAGGCGCACCGGGAAACGCCATTCGAGCACCTCCGGGTCAGTGAGCCGCGAGTTGGTCATGTGCGTCTGGACGGCACTTGCCCCGTCGAAGTCGGGACCGGCGCCGGCGCCGCCGGCGATCGTTTCGTAGTATTGATATTCGTCATTGCCGAACGTGAAGTTGTTCATCGTCCCCTGCGACGCCGCGAGCACGCCGAGCGCGCCGTACAGCGCGTCGGTCACCGCCTGCGACGTCTCGACATTGCCGGCCACCACTGCGGCGGGATAGCGCGGCGCGAGCATCGACCCTTCGGGGATGACGATCTTCAGCGGCTTGAGACACCCGGCATTCATCGGAATCTCGTCGTCGACGAGCGTGCGGAACACGTAGAGCACGGCGGCCTTGCAGACGGCCGACGGCGCGTTGAAGTTGGTCGGCTGCACTGCGCTCGTCCCGGCGAAGTCGATCGTGGCCGATCGCTGCTCCTTGTCGATGGCGATGGTCACGGCGATCGCGGCGCCGTTGTCCATCCTGTACTCGAAATGTCCGTCGGTGAGCACGTCGAGCACGCGGCGCACCGCCTCCTCGGCGTTGTCCTGGACGTGCCGCATGTAGGCGCGGACGACCGGCAGACCGAAATGCGCGACCATTTTCGAGAGCTCGAGGGCGCCCTTGGCGCAGGCGGCGACCTGCGCGCGGAGGTCGGCGAGGTTCTGATCCACGTTTCGCGACGGGTACCTGCCTCCACCCAGGATCGCGCGCATCTCGGACTCCAGGAAGCGGCCTTCGGCGACGAGCTGGACGTTATCGAGCAGCACGCCTTCCTCGTCGACGCGGGTCGAATCGGACGGCATCGAGCCGGGCGTGATCCCGCCGATGTCGGCATGGTGGCCTCTCGCCGCCACGTAGAACTCGGGCCCGCTCTCGCTATCGTCATCTCCGCGAAGGTGGGGATCCGGTGTCGTTGCGTGAGAGTCGCTGGGTTCCCGCGTTCGCGGGAACGACGAGCTACGCAGAAACACCGGCGCGATCACCGTCACGTCGGGCAGATGCGTGCCGCCGTTGTACGGGGCGTTGAGGACGAACACGTCGCCGTCCCGCATCGTCCCCGCTCGCCGATCGATGATGGTGCGGACCGATTCGCCCATCGAGCCCAGATGCACCGGCATATGCGGTGCATTGGCGATCAGATTGCCGTCGGCGTCGAACAGCGCACACGAAAAATCGAGTCGCTCCTTGATGTTGACCGAGTACGCGGTGTTCGCGAGCGTGACGCCCATCTGCTCGGCGATCGCCATGAACAGGTTGTTGAAGACTTCGAGCAGCACGGGGTCGGCGGTCGTTCCAATCGCGTGCGGGCGGCGCGGGGCTTCGACGCGATCGAGCACGAGGTCGCCGCGCGCGGTGAACGTCGCGCGCCATCCGGGATCAACGACCGTCGTCGCGTTGTCCTCGCGGATCACCGCCGGCCCGCGAATGGCATCGCCCGGCCGCAGCGCATCACGGTCGTAGACGGCCGCATCGCGAAGCGCGCCGTCGGCGTAGATCCGGTTCGTCCGCAGCGGTGCCGGCGGACCCGTGCGCGGCGGCGACGTGAGCGGCGCATCGTTTTCGGCATGGCCCTTGCCGACCGCCTCGACTGCGATCGCCTCGACGACGAGCGCCTTGTCCGGCATCAGGAATCCGTACTGCGGCCGGTACCTGCGCTCGAATTCGGCAACGATCGCCGGGATCTCGCCGATCGCGGTCTCGAGCGTGCTGTCCGTGCCTTCGTACTTGAGATGCAGCGTCCGCGTCACCGCGATGCGCTCGCGCGCGATGCCCTGCGCCGCGACGTCGTCCCTCGCCTCGGCCTCCAGCGCCGCTGCAACCGCCAGCGCTTCGGCGAGCGTCGCTTCGGACAGCCGGGCCTCGATCGCCTGCTGCCGCAGCGCGCGCACGTCGGCGAGCCCCATCCCGTACGCCGACAGCACGCCGGCGAACGGGTGCAGCAGCACCCGCGTCATCCCCAGCGCGTCGGCGACCTGGCACGCGTGCTGGCCGCCGGCGCCGCCGAAGCAGGTGAGCGTGTATTCGGTGACGTCGTAGCCGCGCTCGACCGAGATGTGCTTGATCGCATTCGCCATGTTCGCGACGGCGATCTTGAGAAACCCGTCGGCGAGCGCCTCCGGCGAGCGTTGGCGCCCGGTCCGCGCTCCGACCTCCGCCGCGAGCGCCACGAACTTCGCGCGCACGATTCCCGCGTCGAGCGCCTGGTCGCCACTGCTGCCGAATACCTTCGGAAAGAGCTCCGGGTCGAGCTTGCCGACCATCACGTTGCAATCGGTCACCGTGAGCGGTCCGCCGCGCCGGTACGACGCCGGGCCCGGATTCGCGCCTGCCGATTCGGGACCCACGCGAAATCGCGAGCCGTCGAACATGCAGATCGACCCGCCGCCCGCAGCAACGGTGTGGATGCGCATCATCGGCGCCCGCAGTCGCACCCCGGCGACCTCGGTGACGTACGCCCGCTCGTACTCGCCGGCGTAATGCGTGACGTCGGTCGACGTCCCACCCATGTCGAAGCCGATGATCTTGCCGAAGCCCGCGCGCCGCGCGACTTCCACGCAGCCGACCACACCACCGGCGGGCCCCGACAGGATCGCGTCCTTGCCCCGGAAGCGGTGCGCGTCGGTCAGGCCGCCATTCGATTGCATGAACTGCAGCCTGGGCGGAGCCCGCGCAGATGCATTCGCGGCTTCGTCTCCTCCTCGCAGCCCGGCATTGGTTGCGATCCCCGCCGCGGCTGCTGACCTGCCGCCGCCGAGCTCGCGCTCGACGTGGCCGACATAGCGCCGCAGGATCGGCGACAGGTACGCGTCGACGACGGTCGTATCGCCGCGCGAGACGAGCTTCATCAGCGGGCTCACTTCGTGGCTGATCGACACCTGCGAGAAGCCCAGCTCGCGCGCGAGCGCGCCGAGCGCACGCTCGTGCTGCGGGAAGCGGTAACCGTGCACGAGCACGATCGCAACCGCCTCGACGCCCGCGGCACGCGCCGCTTCAAGACCGCCTCGCGCCTGCGCAAGATCGAGCGGCCGCACGACTTCGCCATGGGCGCCGATCCGTTCGTCGACTTCGATCACGCGCTCGTAGAGAAGCGTCGGCAGCGCGATCCGGCGCACGAAGAGCTTCGGGCGGTTCTGATAGCCGATCCGGAGCGCGTCGGCGAAGCCGCGGGTGATCACGAGCGCCGTTCGCTCGCCCGTGCGCTCGAGCAGCGCGTTGGTCGCGACCGTCGTGCCCATCTTCACCGCGTCGATCGTCTCCGCCGGGAGCGGGGCATCGGCGGAGAGTCCGAGCAACTCGCGAATGCCATGGACTGCGGCATCGCGATAGCGCCCCGGGTGCTCCGACAGGAGCTTGAGCGTGACGAGCGTCCCATCGGGGCGGCGCGCGACGATGTCGGTGAAGGTACCGCCGCGGTCGATCCAGAATTGCCACATTCGGGTGCCCGGTAACAGAGTAAGAGAGTAGAAACGCGCCCCGATGGTCTTGCACCGCTATCATAGGCGCATCCGGTGACGATGCCGCGCGTCGGCGCCTTGCGGGCGATGCGACACCGCGCCCCCGAGCTTCGGCTTCGAGTTCCGATTCACGAAGGTCGGCGTTCGCGTCCTCGACACCGCGTTTGCGCGGTGCGGCGGGGTCTGCGACGGCGTCGGCGCGCGCCACGCCATGCGCGATTTGTGGTAAAACGCGAACAGTCGGCGCACGCCGCGATTTGCCGCCCGTCGCGGCCGCGATTGCTCCCTAAGTCCCTTCGGAGATCCCGATGCCCCGCCTCTTACCGATCGCCGTGTCGATCGCCTTCGCCGCGCTCGCGCTCCCCGCTGCCGCGCAGACCCAATGGGACATGCCGACGGCCTATCCGGCGGCCAACTTCCACACCGAGAACATCCAGCAATTCGCAAAAGACGTCGAACAAGCCACGGGCGGCAAGCTCAGGATCACCGTGCATCCGAACGCATCGCTGTTCAAGGCGCCGGAGATCAAGCGCGCAGTCCAGGGAGGGCAGGCGCAGCTGGGCGAGATCCTTCTCGTCAACTTCGAAAACGAGGACCCGCTCTACGGCGTCGACGGCGTGCCGTTCCTCGCGACGTCGTATGCCGAGGCATGGAAGCTGTACAAGGCATCGAAAAAGCCGCTTGACGAGCGGCTCGCGAAGCAGGGCATGAAGCTCCTGTTCACGGTGCCGTGGCCGCCGCAGGGCATCTTTACCAACCGGACGTTGACCAGCATCGCCGACATGAAGGGGCTGAAGTGGCGCGCGTACAGCCCCGCCACGGCGAAAATCGCCGAGCTCGTCGGCGCGCAGCCGATGACCGTGCAGGCGGCCGAAGTGTCGCAGGCGCTCGCCACCGGCGTCATCGATTCGTACATGTCGTCGGGCGCGACGGGCTACGACTCGAAGACCTACGAGCACCTCAAGCGGTTCTACGACGCGCAGGCGTGGCTGCCGAAGAACGCGGTGATCGTCAACCGCAAGGCGTTCGACGCGCTCGACAAGGCGACCCAGGCGGCGGTGCAGAGGGCCGCCGCCGACGCCGAAGCGCGGGGCTGGAAGGCCTCCGAGGAGAAGAACGGCTGGTACCTCGCGCAGCTCAAGGCCAAGGGCATGACCATCGTCGTTCCCGGCGAGGAGCTCAACGCCGACCTGCGCAAGGTCGGCAACTACATGCTGGCCGAGTGGTTGCGCAAATCCGGAAGCGACGGCCGCAAGGTGATCGACGCCTACCGCGCGATGTGATGCGCCGGCTGCTCGACGCCCTTTTCGACGCCGCCGCGTATGTGGCGGCGTTGTTACTGATCGGCACGCTGGCGATGGTGTGGCTGGGGATCGCCGGCCGCCTGTTGGGGTTTCACGTCCCCGGCACCGACGCCTACGCCGGGTATTGCACCGCCGGCTGCGGATTCCTCGCCCTCGCCCACACGTTGAAGCGCGGCGAGCACATCCGCGTGACGCTGATCCTCACGCACTTGGCCGCAGCGCCTCGGCGCGCGCTCGAGCTCCTCTCGCTCGCGATCGCGACGCTGCTTGCAGCGCTCCTCGCTCTTTACAGCGCGCGGCTTGCCTTCGACTCGTGGCAATTCAACGACGTCTCCACCGCGAGCGACGCGACGCCTTTATGGATTCCGCAGCTCGCGATGGCCGCCGGTTCGTGGGTGCTTCTCGTCGCATTCGTCGACGAGCTCGCGCTCGAGTGGCGGCGGCGTCGACGCGCAGCATCACCGGCGGAGGCGCTGCACAGTGAGTGACGCGCGCGACCCAATCGCCGTCACGCCCGCAACCGCGGGATTCCAGCGTCTTTTCGTCCGCCGCACTGCGCGGGGACGACGAGTGTGGACGCACTGATCACCGCCCTTCTCGTCATTGCGCTGTTCGTGCTTCTGGGGAGCGGCGTGTGGATCGGGCTCGCGCTCTCGGGTGTCGCCTGGATCGGCATGGAGCTTTTCTCGTCGCGGCCCGCAGGCGACGCGATGGCGGTGACGATCTGGGGCTCGTCCGCATCGTGGACCCTCACCGCGCTGCCGCTGTTCGTCTGGATGGGCGAGATCCTGTTTCGCACCCGGCTCTCGGAAGACATGTTTCGCGGGCTCGCGCCGTGGCTCGAACGGCTTCCCGGACGCCTCCTGCACACCAACATCATCGGCTGCACGATCTTCGCCGCGGTCTCGGGAAGCTCGGCCGCCACCTGCGCGACGGTCGGCAAGATGACGCTCCCGGAGCTGAAGGCGCGCGGCTACCCGGAAGACATCACCGTGGGAACGCTTGCCGGCGCGAGTACGCTGGGCCTGCTGATCCCGCCGTCGATCATCATGATCGTCTACGGGGTCAGCGCCAACGTGTCGATCGCGCAGTTGTTCATCGCCGGCGTGGTTCCCGGCATCCTGCTCGCACTGCTGTTCTCCGGCTACATCGTCGCGTGGGCAGCGCTCCATCCGGCCGCGATTCCGGTCGCGACGCGGCGGACGACGCTCGCGGAAAAGCTCGGCGCATCACGGCATCTCATTCCCGTCGTGGGGCTGATCGGTCTGGTGCTGGGGTCGATCTACGCCGGCGTCGCCACCGCGACGGAGGCGGCGGCATTCGGCGTCGTCGGCGCGCTCGCCATCTCCGCCGCGCAGCGGACGCTCGACCGGCGCACGTTCGCGGCCAGCGTGATGGGCGCCACCCGGCTGTATTGCATGATCGCGCTGATCCTCGCCGGGGCCGCGTTCCTGACGCTCGCGATGGGCTATATGGGGCTGCCTCGCCGCCTCGCGGAGTGGATCGGAGCGATCGGCCTCGCACCCTTCACGCTCGTCGTCGCGCTGATGGCGTTCTACATCGTGCTCGGCTGTTTCCTCGACGGCATCTCGATGGTCGTGCTCACGATGGGCGTTATCCTGCCGACCGTGGAGTCGGCCGGCATCGACTTGCTGTGGTTCGGGATTTTCGTCGTGGTGGTGGTCGAGATGGCGCAGATCACGCCGCCGGTCGGCTTCAACCTGTTCGTGCTGCAGGGCATGACCGGGAAGGAGATCACGTGGATCGCGAGGAACGCGCTGCCGATGTTCTGCCTGATGGCCGTTGCGGCGCTCGCGATCTGGATCTTCCCGGAGCTCGTCACCGCGCTGCCGAAACAGATGAAAATGGGATGATGGGTCGATGAACGGCGAATCCGGATTCGTCGCGAAGATGCGCGCGCCGTTCGCCGTGCTCGGCATTCGCACCGATGGTCATGCGGTCACGGGGGTTGTCTATCTGCCGAAGAACGAACGTGCGAGCGACCCCGCCGACGCGATCGCGGCGCGCGCCGTGCGCGAGCTCGGCCGCTGGCTCGACGATCCGCATTTTCGTTTCACGCTCCCGCTCGCGCCCGAAGGAACGGATTTTCGCCGCCGTGTGTGGCAGGCACTTCAAACGATACCGGTCGGCGAGTCGCGGTCCTACGGCGAGCTCGCACGAGCGCTGCACACGGCGCCGCGCGCCATCGGCGGCGCCTGCGGCGCCAATCCGATTGCCCTCATCATCCCGTGCCATCGGGTCGTCGGCACGCACGGCTCGCTCGGCGGCTTCATGGGCGCGACCGCCGGCGGCCCGATCGAAATCAAGCGCTGGCTCTTGACGCACGAAGGCTACCGCTTCGGCGCCTGAAGCCCAGCCCTCGAGCGACGATGACGGCTTCCTCCACCGAGCTGATCGATGCGTTCTGCGACCAGGTCTGGCTTCAGGACGGTCTTGCCGCCGCCTCGCTCGCGAGCTATCGGCGCGATCTGACGCAGTGGGCGGCGTGGCTCGAAGCGCGCGGGACCGGGCTTGTCGCCGCGCATCGCGCCGACGTCGAGGCCTATCTCGCCGACCAGTATCGCGCGAAGGCCAAGGCGACGTCGATCGCGCGCCGCCTGTCGTCGCTGCGGCGCTTCTACGCCTTGCAGATGCAACACGCCGCGACGCGCAGCGACCCCACCGCGCGGATCCGCGCGCCCAAGCTGCCGCGGCGGCTGCCGAAAAACTTGAGCGAAGCGCAGGTCGAAGCGTTGCTCGCCGCACCCGACCCGGATACGACGCTCGGATTGCGCGACCGCGCGATGCTGGAAACGCTTTATGCGACGGGGCTGCGCGTGTCCGAGCTGACCGGCCTCACGCTCTCGCAGGTGTCGCTCGACATGGGCGTCGTACGCGTGCTCGGCAAGGGCGGCAAGGAGCGGCTCGTGCCGCTCGGCGAGGAGGCGATCGTCTGGCTCAAGCGCTATCTCGCCTCGTCGCGAACGACCCTCGGCGGAAGCCGCACCAATGCGCTGTTCGTCACTGCGCGGCAAGGGCCCCTGACCCGGCAGGCGTTCTGGGCGCTGCTCAAGCGTCATGCGCCCAAGGCCGGCATTCCGGCCGCGAGCCTGTCGCCGCACGTGCTGCGGCACGCGTTCGCGACCCACCTTCTCAACCACGGCGCCGACCTCCGCGTCGTCCAGCTGTTGCTTGGACATGCCGATATCACGACGACGACCATCTACACGCACGTCGCGCGCGAGCGGCTGAAGCAGCTCCATGCGCAGCATCATCCGCGCGGCTGACGGCAATGGGAAAGGACCAGCTTCGCCCCAATGGCGGCAGGCGCGGCTACTCGTTTCGATCTCGCCGACGAACCTGATCCACGTGGCGAAGCCCGTGGCGGTCGACGTCGCCACGACAAACTGAAATCCGGCTGGCGCGCGCTATCGCGCTCCTCCGCGCTCGATCGCGACCCCCAGCTCCTTCACGCCCCTCATCGCGGCGAGCTTGGCGACGCGCACCCTGACCCACGGGGCGCCGAATTCCGAGAGAAGAATATCGGCGATCGCCTGTGCGAACGGTTCGATCAGCTTGTGCTCATGGTCGGCGGCAAACGCCTGCAGACGCGCGACCACCGCCGAGTAATCGAGCGCGTCGGCGAATTCGCCCGAGCGGAACACCCTGTCCGATGCAAGCCCGAGCTCGATGTCGAGGCGCAGCGTTTGCGGCAGCTTCTGCTCCCAATCCCAGATGCCGATGCGCGTCTCGACCCGGAGGTCGTGAATGAAGATCGTATCCATCGGCTAGAATGCTCGGGGGCCTGTCGGGGTTGTTCTCACGTGCGCGGGGCAGGGCCAGGAAGCGATCGATGCGACGGCGGCGAAGCGAAGCGAATATCGGGAATGGCCGCGCGCCTCGCAACCGCGGACGCACCCATCGGGAGCGACCCGAAGGAACGGGGCGACAGACTCGCGCCATTCTAACCGACACCCCTTGATTCCCTCTCGCGATGCTCGCTTCGCTCGCTTTCGTTGTCGCCGCGTACCTGATCGGCTCGGTGTCGTTCGCCGTCATGACGAGCAAGCTCTTCGGGCTGCCGGATCCGCACAGCTACGGCTCGCGCAATCCGGGCGCGACCAACGTGCTTCGTACCGGCCACAAGGCGGCGGCGGCGCTGACGCTGCTGGGCGACGGCGCGAAAGGCTGGTGCGCCGTGTTCCTCGCGCAGACGCTCGGGCCGTCGTTCGGCGTCGCCGACGCAGTCGTGCCCGTGGTCGCGCTCGCCGTCTTCGTCGGACATCTGTTTCCGCTGTTTCACCATTTCTCGGGCGGCAAGGGTGTGGCCACCGCCGCCGGCATCCTGCTCGCCTTCTCCTGGCCGCTGGGGTTGGCCCTCGCGGTCGTCTGGCTCGTCATGGCCTACGGGTTCAAGATCAGCTCGCTTGCGGCGCTTGCCGCAGCGGCGCTGGCACCGATCGGCGCCTTCTACGTGTTCGGCAACACGCTCACGGCGTGGATCTGGCTGCCGATCGCAGCACTCCTGTTCTGGCGGCATCGCACCAACATCCGGCAGTTGCTTCGAGGCCGCGAGCGATCGATCGGTGGATAGCCGCCGGCGGATCCGGGCCGCGCGGCTACTTGACGCTCGTCCGCAACGTACCGCAATCGTCGGTGCGGAGGCTCTTGCAGGGCCTCGAGTACGTTCCCCCGGTCGCCATCACCTTCTGCTCGTACCTCAAGCTTCCTCCTGAGCAGCCGAGGCGCTCAACGCGTTGTCGCCGCGGCGCCCGGCGCTGCGAGCGCGCCGAGATCCCATCGCGGATGGACGGCGAACGCGCAGCCGTCGGCCGTCGCGTCGGCGAGCCTCATCGCCCCGACGAGCGCGATCATCGCGCCGTTGTCGGTGCAGAATTCGAGGTCCGGAAAATACACGGTGCCGTGGCGCTTCCCGACGGCCGACGCCAACCGCGCGCGCAATTCACGATTGGCGCCGACCCCTCCGGCGACCACCAGCGAGGAACGCCCGGTTGCTCCCAGCGCCGCAAGCGCCTTGGCGACCAGGACGTCGACGACCGCATGCTGGAACTCGCGCGCGATGTCGGCCTTGCGTCCGGCGTCGAGCGCCCCCCCCGCCCCGGTGCGCCGAACCACGGTGAGCACCGCGGTCTTGAGCCCGGAGAAGCTGAAGTCGAGATCGCCGCTCGCGAGCATCGGTCGCGGCAGCGACACGGCACCCTCGCGCCCTTCTTCGGCCAATTCCGCGAGCGCGGGTCCGCCTGGATAGGCCAACCCGAGGAGCTTCGCCGTCTTGTCGAACGCCTCGCCCGCTGCGTCGTCCAGCGTGTCGCCGAGCAGCCGATAACGGCCGACTCCCGCGACGTCGAAGAGCTGGCTGTGGCCGCCCGAGACGAGCAGCGCGACAAACGGGAATGCAGGCTTCGGATCGGCGAGGAGCGGCGAGAGCAGATGCCCCTCGAGGTGATGGACGCCGACGACCGGCTTGCCGAGCGCGTAGCCGAGCGCATTCGCGACGCTCGCGCCCACCAGCAGCGCACCCGCGAGCCCCGGTCCCTGCGTGTAGGCGATGCCGTCGAGATCGCGCAGCGTCGATCCCGCCTCCGCCAGCACGCGCTCCGCGAGCGGGACGACGCGCCGGATGTGATCGCGCGAGGCAAGCTCCGGAACCACGCCGCCGTACGCCTCGTGCATCGCGACTTGCGAGTGCAGCGCGTGCGCGAGCAGTCCGCGCGCCGTGTCGTAGACGGCGAGGCCGGTTTCGTCGCAGGACGTTTCGATGCCGAGGACGCGCATAAGGAAAACGGTGAAAAGGTGTTCCGGTGACGCGCGGCCCGACTGCGGCGTCTGCGTCCCGAAGACGGTCGCGGCCAAATCTCGTCGGATTATAGTCGTGGGCTTGCGCGTCGACGCGGGCGCTGCTATACTATTTAGTTGTCGGAAGCACCTGTAACCCAATGTAACCCGAGGAATTCGTCTTCATGCCCAGCGTTCGCGTCCGCGACAACGAGCCCTTCGAAGTGGCGCTCCGCCGGTTCAAGCGCACGATCGAAAAGACCGGCCTCCTTACCGAACTGCGCGCTCGCGAGTTCTACGAAAAGCCGACCGCCGAGCGCAAGCGCAAGCTCGCCGCCGCGGTGAAGCGCCATTACAAGCGTCTGCGCAGCCAGCAGCTGCCGCCGAAGCTGTACTGAGCGACTCCCGTCGCACACCAAGGGGCGAAGCGATTCGCCCCTTTTCGTTGAGGTCAGAGACGATTTTCGTTCCGCGTTGCGAATCCCGCAGCCATCCCCATCTTACGTTTGCAGCGAAAATCGTCTCTGACCCCATGCTGAAGACCCGCATCACCGAAGACATGAAGGACGCGATGCGCGCGCGCGACTCGGCGCGGCTGTCGACGATCCGGATGCTGCTCGCCGCGATCAAGCAGCGCGAGATCGATGAGCGCATCGAGTTGACCGACGCCGACGTCGTCGCGGTGATCGACAAGATGGTGAAGCAGCGCAAGGACTCGATCACCCAGTTCGTCGCCGGGCGCCGCGAGGATCTCGCGGACAAGGAACGTGCAGAGGTTGCGGTCTTGACCGCCTATCGGCCGCGGCAGCTCTCGGATGCCGAGATCGACGCCGAAATCACGGCCGCGATCGCCGCCACGGGCGCGGCCGGAATGGCAGCGATGGGCAGGGTGATGGGGATCGTCAAGGGGAAGCTCGCGGGGCGCGCAGACCTGGCCGCGGTTTCCTCCAGGGTCAAGGCCAGGCTCGGGGGCTAGGAGCCTGTCGGGCTTGCTCTCACGCATGCGTTGCTGGGCCAAAATGCGATGGCGGCGATGGCAGCGAGGCGAAGCGCCTATCGGGAATATATGCGCGAGACTCGCAACGACGCGGACGCGCTTTTTGGCAGCAACCCGGAGGGACGGGGGCGAGTTGGGGCGCATTTCGGTGTTGCGCGCCCTCGCCATACTGCCGGTATGCCTTCGGACGCGCGCCTTGAACTGCGCCCAACTCGCCTCCGTCGCATGCGCGACGGTAAGCCCGACAGGCTCCTAGGCATCGGCGCACCGAAGGCAGCAAAGTTCGACGGGAAAGCCTTTCGCTGCGGCGGGGCTTGCCTATAATTCGAACGTTCCCTGCCGTGTGGCGCGTCCGGCCGGTCCGCTGCTTGCGGGCCGGCCGCGATGCCTTGCTCGGGACGGGTGGCGTCAAGTTAACCTGATGATTCCGAACGATTTCATCCAGACGCTGCTCTCCCGTATCGACATCGTCGACGTTATCGACCGCCATGTTCCGTTGAAGAAAGCCGGCGCGAATTACGTTGCCTGCTGCCCCTTCCATAGCGAAAAGACGCCCTCCTTCACCGTCAGCCAGTCGAAACAGTTCTATCACTGCTTCGGCTGCGGCGCGCACGGAACGGCGATCGGCTTCCTCATGGAATATGGCGGACGAGGGTTTCCGGACGCCGTCGAGGAACTTGCCCGCGACGCCGGCCTCGAGGTTCCCCGCGTCGAAATGCGTCCGGGCGAGGCCGAGCGGCGCGAGCAGGCGCAGGATCTCTCGTCGCTGCTGCTCGCGGCTGCGAAGTTCTATCGCGCGCAGTTGAAGGACGCGCCGCGTGCTATCGAATACCTGAAGGCGCGCGGGCTCACCGGCGCCGTCGCGGCGCATTTCGGGATCGGCTACGCCCCCGATGCATGGCAGCCGCTTGCGTCGGCGGTGAACCGGTATGACGCCCCGGAGCTCGAGACGGCGGGCCTCGTCATCGCCGGCGACGGCGGCAAGCGCTACGACCGCTTTCGGGACCGGATCATCTTCCCGATCCACGACAACCGCGGCCAGGTCATCGGGTTCGGCGGACGCGTGCTGGGCGAGGGCGAGCCCAAGTATCTGAACTCGCCGGAGACGCCGCTGTTCTCCAAAGGGCGTGAGCTCTATGGGCTCTTTCTCGCCCGAAACGCGATCCGCGAGGCCGGCAAGGTCGTCGTTGTCGAAGGGTACATGGACGTCGTCGCCCTTGCCCAGCATGGCGTCGATTACACCGTCGCGACGCTCGGAACGGCCACGACCCCCGTGCACGTGCAAAAACTCTTCCGCCTCACCGACACGGTCGTCTTTTGCTTCGACGGCGACGCCGCCGGCCGCAAGGCCGCGTGGCGGGCACTCGAAAACACGCTGCCGGCTCTCGCCGATGGCAAGAACGCCGTCTTTCTGTTCCTGCCGGAAGGTGAAGATCCCGACGACCACGTGCGCAGCCACGGCAAAGCCGCGTTCGAGGCGTCGATCGACCGCGCGACGCCGTTGTCCGAGTTTCTGCTGGCCGAGCTCTCCGCTTTGCATCCGCCCGCGACAGCGGAGGGGCGCGCGGCGCTGGTCGCGGCCGCCCGCCCGTATTTCGCGCAGCTCAACGCTCCGATCCTGTCGGCGCTCCTGCGGCAGCGCCTCGCCGACTTGACCGGGCTGCCGGAGACGGAATTGCGCACGCTGCTGCGGCAGGCCGGCCCCGGCAGCTCACGCCTCGGGCAGACGGCCTTCGGGGGCGACGAGCAGGCGCCGCCGCGTGCGGCCGCGCGGGGCAGGAGCGGCGCGCGGCGTCCGCCCTCGCTGATCCGCGAACTGATCCAGGGATTGCTGCTCCAACCCGAGCTCGCGCGTGCGGTAGCGTTACCGCAAACCGACGACGGCACGGCGGACGGCGCAGCGTTGGCCGCTTTGGCCGTGTTCTGCGCCCATAGTGAGCATCCACTGACTACGGCTGGCGTCATCCAGGCTTTCGTCGGCAGCCCGCACGAGCGAGTCCTCACCGAGGCGCTCGTGACCGCCGAAGACCACGGCATCACGGCCGAGCAAGCCGCCGAACACCTCAGGGCGGGAGTCGGCCGTTACTGGCAACAGGCGCAGCGCGCCGGGCGCCCCGTCGCCGGCGACGCCCGGGCCGAGACCGCGGCGGGGACGACCCCTGAGGAAGCCGAAAGGCTGCGGCAACTCGAAATGGTCCGGCGCGGGCCGGCCGGAAACTCGTCGCCGGCGAGGCGATCATGAGTTTAACGGGCCATTGCGCAGCCAGCTTTGGCGCCCTCTGTTCCGCTGCGGACGCCGTAACGGATAAGCAGATGATATGATTTGAGGTTTTCCCGAATCGCCCCGATATTCGAACCGACGGCATTCGAAACTCCAGGACCCCCATGGCCAAAAAGCCCGCGAAGCCCATTCGCAAGTCCCCTGCCAAGGCAAAACCGCGCAAGCCCGCCGCGAAGAAAAAGCTGAACGGCAAGGCGAAGGCAGCGGCGCGCCCTGCGCGCAAGAAGGCGGTGCCGAAAAAGAGCACGCGCCCGGCAGCGAAGCCGAAGAAGCCGGCCGCCCGCAAGCCCGGTACCATGGCCGCGGCGAAAAAGAAAGGAAGCAAGAAACCGCTTCCCAAGGCCAAGGTTGCGAAGTTGCCCGCCAAGGGCAAGCCGTTGGCGAAGACCCCTACCCCCGGTAGCAAGCCGGCGCCCAAGACCGCGCCCGGGCTTCCCGCCCGGGTCGCACCCGCCCCCGTCCCCGCAGGCAAGGGGGCGAAGGGCGCTGCGCCCGCGGGCATTCCGGGCCATAAACCGACGGCCGGCGAGATTGCCGCGAAGATCGCGGGCAAGCGCGCCGAGGACGCCAACCGCAAGGGCAAGAACGGCCGGCACGCCGAAATCGCGCCGCGCGTGCTGACGCCCGCCGACGTCGAGGCGCGCAAGCGGCGCCTCAAGAGCCTGATCGTGCTCGGCAAGGAGCGCGGATTCCTCACATTCGCCGAAATCAACGACCACCTGCCCGACGATGTCCTGGATGCAGAACAGATCGAGGGCATCATCAGCATGATCGGCGACATGGGGATCCAGGTCTACGACGAGGCCCCGGACGCTGAAACATTGCTGATGTCGGACGCGGCGCCGACCGCGCCGGCGGAGGACGTCGAGGAAGCCGCCGAGGCCGCGGTCTCCACGCTCGATTCCGAATTCGGCCGCACCACCGATCCCGTGCGGATGTACATGCGCGAAATGGGCTCGGTCGAGCTCCTCACCCGCGAAGGCGAAATCGAGATCGCCAAGCGGATCGAGGAAGGCCTGAAGCACATGATCATGGCCATTTCGGCCTGCCCGATGACCGTCGCGCAGATCCTCGAGCTCGCGGGCCGCATCGAGAAGGACGAGCTCAAGATCGACGACCTCGTTGACGGCCTGATGGATTTCAACGAGGAGCTCGACGCGCTCGAGGACTCCGACGACGAGACCGAGGAAGAAGAGGATGAAGGCGACGCCGGCGCGATCGCCGCGGAGAACCTCGAGCGGCTGAAGGTCGCCGCACTCGAGCGTTTCGCGACGATTCGCAAGCTCTTCGCGCGGATGCTGGTCGTGCTGACGAAGGACGGTCACAAGGCGCCCAAGTACCTCGAGCTGCAAAAGAAGATCTCGGGGGAGTTGATGCAGATCCGCTTCGCGGCGCGCCAGGTCGAGCGGCTGTGCGATTCGGTGCGCAGCGAAGTCGACAGCATTCGCCAGATCGAGCGCAAGATCCAGGACCTCGTCGTCAACAAGGGCGGCATGCCGCGCCCCGATTTCATCAAGAACTTCCCGAACAACGAGACGAGCCTGCGCTGGATCGACCGCGAGGTCGCTGCGCATCATCCCTACAGCGAGCAGCTCGCCAAGTACCGGCAGGCGATCGTCGAGCAGCAGCAGAAGCTCCTCAACCTTCAGTCGCGGGTGATGATCCCGCTGAAGGACCTGAAGGAGATCAACAAGCAGATGTCGACGGGCGAGGCCAAGGCGCGCAAGGCCAAGCGCGAGATGACCGAGGCGAACCTGCGGCTCGTGATTTCGATCGCGAAGAAGTACACGAATCGGGGGCTGCAGTTCCTCGACCTGATCCAGGAAGGCAACATCGGCCTGATGAAGGCCGTGGACAAGTTCGAATATCGCCGCGGCTACAAGTTCTCGACCTACGCGACGTGGTGGATCCGGCAGGCGATCACGCGCTCGATCGCCGACCAGGCGCGCACGATCCGCATTCCGGTGCACATGATCGAGACGATCAACAAGATGAACCGGATCTCGCGGCAGATCCTGCAGGAGACCGGCCAGGAGCCCGATCCGGCGCTGCTCGCCGAGAAGATGGAGATGCCCGAGGAGAAGATCCGCAAGATCCTGAAGATCAGCAAGGAGCCGATCTCGATGGAGACGCCGATCGGCGACGACGACGATTCGCATCTGGGCGATTTCATCGAGGACCTGGCCACGGTGTCGCCGTCTGACGCCGCGGTCAACGCGAGCCTGCGCGACGTGTGCAAGGACATTCTCGACACGCTCACCCCGCGCGAGGCGAAGGTGCTGCGGATGCGCTTCGGCATCGAGATGAACACCGACCACACGCTCGAGGAAGTCGGCAAGCAGTTCGACGTCACGCGCGAACGCATTCGCCAGATCGAGGCGAAGGCGCTGCGCAAGCTGCGCCATCCGTCACGGTCGGAAAAGCTCCGGAGCTTCGTCGAAGGCGAGTGAGGACGCGGACGAGGCGCGAGCCGAGTCCAAGGCCAGGAGGGCGGGTCGCCCAAGCGGAGCGGGCGGCGCCCGACAATTGCGGCGTCACGCCGGATCCGCCAAGGGTCCGGCGTGCGCCGAGGTCAGCCGCGTCTCGGCCTGGATTCCCTTGGAAGCGTTTGTCGACGCAGGCGTGCGGGCGCGTCCTGCCGCCCAAATCCCTTGTGAGAAATCGTGTGGCGCGTAAGTCGTCGGAACATCTTTGCACTCCGCTGTCGGAATTTATTACATATCCTGTAGGATACGGAGCGCGAGAAACACGGATTTAATCCAACTTACTGAATATTATCAGCTATTTTACTCGTGCTCGCGGTGGCATGGGAGATGCTTCTCAAGTCACGCCAAGTCCGCGGAGTGAATTCGACGAAACTCCGGGCACAGGGGGCGACAAAATGAAGATCCGATCAATTCTGCACCATGGACTGCTCGTCGCCGCAGCCTGCGCGACCCTAACGGTGGTGCCCGCTGCAGAAGGCACCTCGCTCAAGGTAACGGGTTGGGCGGTCGCCGGCAGCCCGCTTTTTTTCAACGTTACGGGGTATAACAATGTCTCGGCTGGCGCCTTCACCGGGATCTGGGACGGAGACACCGCAAATCCCATCACGTTCTATTGCGCCGAGCTGACCCAGACCTTCCATTTTGGAACGCAGTATCCGGATTACACGGCTTCTCCCCTCGCGAACGCCACCCTGGCCGCGTTGTTCGACGAAGCGTATACGACGTCGCTGATGAACGCGACCGATTCCGCGGCGTTCCAGCTCGCGGTCTGGGAAATCCTCGCCGGTGACGACCTGAGTCTGAAGACCGGCACGTTCCAGGCGACCACGGGCAACATGACCGCCATCAATCTTGCGGACACGTGGCTCGCCGGACTCAAACCGCCTGGAAACTACGACCTCACCCTGCTCGCCAACCGCGAGCATCAGGACTTCGTCACCGGCGCGAAGCCAGAGCGCTTCGTTCCGGAGCCAGCGTCGCTGACGCTTCTTGGCATGGCGCTGGCGACGATGGTGCTCGTGACGCGGCGGCGCCGCGTCACGGCTTGACTCGCGCAACGGGGTCGCCCGGCTGATCGGTTCCTGTGTTTGTACTCGCCACGTCTCCGGACGTGGTTTTTTTTGGGCGCTCGCATCCGCGACGCCGACGCTCGCATTTCGGGAAGGCCGGGCTCGTGGCGCGACTTGCGCCGTCACCGGAGAAAAAGCACCGGGACCTTGCTCCCGGCGAGGACCTTGGTCGCGACGGAACCCATCACCAAGCTCGCGAATGCGGTGTGGCCGTGCGTTCCCATGACGATCAGGTCGGCTGCACCGGAAACCGCGTGGCGAACGATTTCCGCAGCGGGTTCGCCCACGCATTTTTCGACGGCGTACGCGATCCGGCGCGAATCGAGCAGCGTTCGCGCCGGCGCGAGCGCCGCTTCGCTTTCCTCGTCATAGTATTTCGAAACCGCTTCGTGGCCCGCCCACGCGGCGGCCGCCCGGTAGGGAATGGGCGGATGGGCGTGCAGCAGCGTCAGTGCCGGCACGTCGCGAAACCAGTGCATCCGATCGGCGAGCGACGCAACCGCCGCCAGCGAAGGTGGAGAACCGTCGACGGCGACGAGGATTTTCATGGGCGGAGCCATCGCGGTGCACGGCGCGTTTCGATCTAGTCTAGCGCGAACCGATGCTCTCAGGTGAGATCGAGCACCATGTTCACCTGCTCCGGCTCGTTCGGATCGTCGTGCGACACGAAGCCGAGCGCTTCGGTGAAATGGCGCATGTTGGCGTTGCTGCGCAACACCGCACCTTCGAGCCGCGACAGTCCACGCCGCTTCGCGTACTCGATCAGTCGCTGCATAAGGATCCGGCCCACGCCGCGGCCGTGCCAGGCATCGGTGACGACGATGGCGAATTCGGCACTCTGCTGGTCCGGATTCGCGATGTAGCGCGCGACGCCGACGAACTTCGACTGCCCATCGCTCCCGTTGATGGCCACCAGCGCGAGCTCGCGGTCGTAGTCGACCTGGGTGAACCGCGCCAGCATCGCCGGAGTAAGCTCATGCAGCCGATAGAAGAAGCGGAAATAGCGGCTCTCTTCGGAGAGCCCGTTGACGAACGCGCGCTCGAGCTCTGCATCCTCGGGCCGGATCGGCCTCACGTGCAGTGGCGTGCCATCGCCCAGATGAACGTCGGCAACCAGCTCGATCGGGTACGGGTGGATCGCCATGTGGCGGTAGCCGGTCGCCGGGAACTTGCGCTTCGGATCGATGACCACGCGCGCGCCGGCGATCGCCGTGACGCCCTCGGCGACGCGCACCGGGTCGAGCGTCAGCGTGCGCACCCACGGCAGCGCGCATACGAGGCTCGAAACCTGGAGCAGCACCTGGACCAACGGCTCGAACGTGGCTGTCGCCTCCCGTCCCGCGCGCAGCGTGTCGGCGGTGCGCGTGCCGCTGATCGCGTCGAGCGCCAGCCGGTAGTTGAGCGGCGGCAGCAGCACGACGCGCTCGCGGTCGGAGAGCGCTGCCGCGCCGCTGTTGCCGAACGTGATCGCCGGCCCGAACATCGGATCGGTATGCACGGCGATCGCGACGTCGTGGCTGTCCGCGAGTCGCCGCTCCTTGCGCACGATCACTCCGGCGTGCGTGTCCGCACGGCGAAATGCACGCTGCACGCCGTGCTGCATTTCGCCGTAGGCGCGCGTCAGCATCCGTCCGTCGCGTAGATTCGTCCGCGCGTGCGGGAACGGGGATTTCGCCGGCAGGCCCGGCGCATCGAGCTTCAGCGTCACCGGGTAGCCAAGTCTGCGCGCGATCGCCAAGGCCTCCTTCAGCGTGTCGGCGGCCTCGGCCGGCGCGACGGGAAGCCGGAACACGCCGAGCAGCTGCTGCGTCTGCAGGTCGGTCAACACCGTCCGGTTCGCGCTGGCGGCCTGGTCGCGGATCCGCTCGGCCATCGTGATGTCGAGAGGTCGTGGCTCCGGTTGCGACGGCGGGACTTCGAGCAGCCATGCCTGATTGCGCCGATACGCGGCGAGGAACGAGAACGCCTCGACCGCGTTCTCCGGAGTATAGAAATCGGGAATGCCGCCCGCCTCCAATGCGTCGCGAACGTTGCGCCGCTCGATGGCGCCGAGCCACGCGCCCAGCACCGGCTTGGACGCGTTGCGGGCGACGGCCGCCACCGCCCGCGCAGCGTCGGTCGCGCCGGTCAACGGGCGGTCGACGTGAAGCGCCAGCACCGCATCGACGTTGGGGTCGGCGAGCGTCGCCGCGACGACCGCGGCAAGGCGTTCCGGGGGTGCGTCGCCGCGTATGTTGACCGGATTCGAGCAGGGGAGGTGCGCAGGGAGCACCCTTGCAAGCGCGGCCTCCGTTTCGGGCGTTAGCACCGCGAGGGGAACCCCGCGATCGGCTGCGCTGTCGGCCGCGAGCGTGCCGGGTCCTTGACCGTTGGTGACGATCGCCAGATGGTCGCTCCGCGGAATCCTGCCCATCGCGAGAATCCGCGCAGCCGAAAAGAGCTGCGTGTACGTCATCGCGCGCACGGTGCCGGCACGCTTCATCGCCGCATCGAAGACGGCGTCGGGTCGCGGCGCGTCCGGCTCGACGGCTCGCCCCTCCCTCGACCGCCCCGCACGCAACACGACGACCGGCTTGGTCCGCGCGGCCGCGCGCAGTGCCGAAAGAAATCCGCGCGCATCGCGCACGGTTTCCACGTACAGCAGGATACCGTCGGTGCCGGGATCGCGCAGCAGCGCATCGAGCAATTCGCCGACGCCGATGTCGTACGCGCCGCCGAGCGCGACCACCGTGGAAAAACCGATGCCGAGCGGTGTGGCGAAGTTGAGCATCGCCGTGCAGACCGCACCCGATTGCGCGATGAGCGCGAGCCGTCCGGGGCGCGCAATCGCGGCGCCCATCGTCGCGTTGAGCCCGACATCGGTGCGGATCACGCCGAAGGCATGCGGCCCGAGAAGCCGGATCCGCCGCTTCTTCGCGGTGGCGATCAGGTCGCGTTCCCAGCGCCGCGCGTCGCCGTCGTCGACGGGCGGCGCCGAAAACAGAATTGCGGCTTTGACGCCCGCCCGCGCGCCGTCGTCCAAGACGCCCGGCACCGCAGCGCAGGGCACGACGATCAAGGCGAGTTCGACCGGCTTGCCGATCGCATGCAACGACGCATGGCAACGCTTGCCGAGCACCCGGCGATGGTGCGGATTGACGAAATGTACGTCGCCCTTGAAATCGCCATCGAGCAGATTCTCGAATACGACACGGCCCACCGAGCCGGGTCGGCCGGTGGCGCCCACCAAGGCCACGGAGGCCGGCATCAACAGCGGATGCAGGTAGTGGTGCAGGCTGATCATGCGTCGATGCGGCGCCGACGATTCGACATGCGGCGAACGGCCGGGACGGCAGCCCTTTGGTTGTGGTTCCCCTTCCGATCCAGCGCTCGCGGGCTACGTGCGCATCCAGCGTGCCCATCCCGGCGCCGTTGCCGGCCGGCTGCGATTTTATCGCGTCATGCCCAACTTGAGTAGGCGGGCGCTCGCTGTCCGTCGTGCCTCGACTGAGGCATCGACCGGGTCGGATATACTTTTCGCGGATGACGTCCGCCGGATCGGCATTTCGCATTGCGATATGCGATCGCGGTCGTTTTCGCTTTCGCATGCCGGGCCCGTAGCTCAGACGGTTAGAGCAGAGGACTCATAATCCTTTGGTCGCTGGTTCGAATCCAGCCGGGCCCACTCGGTTACTGAACGCCAAGACACGCACGATGTGATGGTAGGTTAGTCGAGCGGGAGCATGTTCAACGCCACGATGAAGCGCAACTGGCGATGCAGTCTCTTGGTTGTTGGGCTCGCCTCTGCAGTACTGATTTCCGGCTGTGGTGGAGGCGGCGGATCGTCTGGCACAGACAATGCGCTGTCCCCGCCCCCGCCACCCGGCACGCCCGGCACGAATCCATCCCTCTTGGGGAGCGTCGATGCGGTCGACCAACAATCGGTTCGCGGATGGGCGTGCTACTCCGGCGATCCCAATGCCAAACTCAGCGTCGAGCTGTGGGCGATCGATGCATCGACCGACGGCTGGGTGTACATCACGACCGTTGCCGCAGACAAGCAGCAGACCGACGTCGGCAGGTCAGGGCAATGCGGCGGCGGCCTGGAAAGCAACTATCACGGGTTCGAGCTCGCCGTTTACCCAGACGCCATCCTTGGTCCCCGAACAAGAGCTACTCGGTGTATGCGTATCACCGACCGAGCGGCCAGCTTCTCGGCGGCGGGGGCCGCGCGGTAGGCTTTTCCGAAAGCGGCCTGCCGACCTCCGGCTATTGGCGCACGGATTTCGACGATCCCAACCTCAGGTCGCCGGCGCTTGTGAGTTGCGTCTGGCCCTTCCTCGGCGCCAACCAGCGGGGCGACGTCAACGACGACCCGCTATGGCTCACCGCGGGCGCCACCTGGCGTTACGGCCCCTCGGCCCCGCTGGGATTTGCCACACCTTCCAACTGGTGCATCACCTACGACACCGTGAAGGCCAACCCGCCCTCCTCATGGGCGCAATCCAATTCGGCAACCAATGCACCGTCCTGGCCGACCGGCAACTTCTGGGTGGTGAGCGCGAACAACGAACCGGCCTACAGCCAACTCAATAGCGGCCCGCCCAACCAAAGCATGCCGCTCAACGTCGGGGCGGTGTATTCGCTCAGTGCGACGGGCGACGGGTTCGTGCTGGGTGCGGACAATACACAGACGCCGAAAGATACCTACGGAAACGTCTTCGTCAACGGCGCAACGCCATACCTTTCCATTGGCGCGCAGATGGGACGCGGCAGCTCGGGCCCGTTGGCGTTCGTCGATCCCGGCGGCCCGGACACGTACCTCGAATTCAGTGCGACCAAGAACCTCGAAGCCGGAACCGTCAATCCGTACCACGCGATGTTCGCTTACATCGAAGGAATGTGGGACGGCGCAAAGCGCATGATCGGAGTCTCGCTCCAGTCGCAGGCGACCGGGCGGGCCCATTGGAATTGGAACGTGTCCCCGTCGTTCTTCTATCCCGGTGCGGAGTTGAATTTCATTTCGATCGACGACCTCGTCTCGCATTGCACCCTGCAAGACGCCAGCGTTCAAAAGATGGATGGCGTCCCGGTGGGGGTCGCGCTGAACTACAGCATTCCGCTCAGGGGATTGTTCCAGTGCATCGACAACAACTCGGTGCCCGGGCTTGGCTGGACGGCGACGCGGCCGACGTCGCAACCGCTGCTGATTTCCGGAATCCATCTCGCGATCGAGCAGGGCCCCAACCGCCCGGACAACAAAATGCGGGTCACGTACTCCACCCCTCGACTAGTGAAAAAATAGGCGGCGTCGCTTCGGCGCCCGATCAATAATATTCACTCCTGTGCTGCGACGAATCGTTGCGGCTTTATCGTGGATGTAGTGGGGCACACGATTCCGGTGATACGGCCGACGACTGGGCTATCTATCAGGAGACCGAAAGCGAACATGGCCGCGCAAGGATTCCGGACCAACATTCCGGGGCCAGGCGTCAGCCGCAACCTGAATACCCTGCCGCGGCCCACCTTGTTGACGACGCGGGAACGGCATGCGAGCTGAACGTGCCTTCATCTCCACCTGCTGAACGCCGCGCCCCCGCTCGCTCGCTCCGCCGAGCGGCGAGGGCCATCCGCGCGCAGCGTCCGCTTCGGCCGGTGTATGCTGTGCCCGTTCGACCCGCCCTCGGTCGCCTGAGGAGGCTCCGTTATGAACGGCGATAACAAGCTGTCGGTCGATCGAGCCGTTGCTGCGCGTGACGATCCCGAATGCGTGCATCGCGGTCGGCGGAGGTTCGTGCAGCGCCTCACCGCCGTGGCCGGCGCCACCGGCCTGTTCGGCTACGACCTGAAGTCCGCAGCCGCGGAGCCGCCTCCCGAAACGCCAAGGATCAGGTTCATCTACGATCCGGCCGCTTGCCTGGCGCCCCAGTATGTGGGCGAAGAGTTGTTGCGCCTCGAAGGATTCTCCGAGGTCGAGTATGTGCGGGCACCGGCTTCCGAGCTCGACTTCCTGGCTGAAGGCGCGGCGGATTTCACCCTGGATGCCGCCCCCGCCCTGGTCCCGCGGCTCGACAACGGCCAGCCAATGGTCATCCTGGCCGGAATTCACGGCGGCTGCTACGAACTGTTCGGCAACGAGCGCGTCCGGACGATCCACGATCTCAAGGGAAAAAGCGCGGCGATCAGCTCGCTCGGAACCGGCGAGCACATCTTATTGGCCAGCATGATGCTGTACGTCGGCATGGATCCGCGCAGGGACATCACCTGGCTCGAGGCAAAAGCGCCAGACGAGGCCATGCGCCTGTTCGTGGACGGAAAGGCGGACGCGTTCATGGCGTTCCCTCCTCAGCCGCAGCAGCTTCGGGCAAGAGAGATCGGCCGCGTCATCGTCAATACATCGCAGGACAAGCCCTGGTCGCAGTATTTCTGCTGCATGCTTGCCGGGCACCGGGCGTTCGTCCGCAAATACCCTGTGGCCACCAAGCGGGCCCTTCGCGCGATCCTCAAAGGCACCGATATCTGCGCCAGCGAGCCCGAGCGAGCGGCCCGGTACATGGTGCAGAAGGACTACGAGCCCAGCTACGACATCGCGTTCGAAGTCGTCACCGAGGTGTCCTACAACGCGTGGCGCACCTTCGATCCGAACGATACGCTGCGCTTCTATGCGCTGCGCCTGCACGAGGTCGGCATGATCAAGTCGACACCGCAGCAGCTGATCGCGCAGGGTACCGATTGGCGGTTTCTGGATGAGCTGAAGCGGGAACTCAAGGTCTGACATGACCCCGCTTCCGCATTTCTGCCTGGTGCTGTGCGTTGCGCTGCTCACAGCGAATTCGGCGAGCGCGTGGGCGCACGCGGCGAAGGAAGATGCGCGCCTGCCGATCGTCGGTCCGGCGCCCGAGTTCGCACTCCTGGATCAGAACGGCGCTCGGTTCACGCTTGGGGACCTGCGCGGTAAGGTGGCGGTCGTCACGTTCATCTACACGACCTGCACCGATACGTGCCCATTGCTCACCGCAAAGATGGCTTCGCTGCAACGCCCACTCGCCACGGATTTCGGTGCACGCGTGCGCTTCGTCTCGATCACTGTCGACCCGGAAGTCGATACACCGGCGGTGCTCCGCAGCTACGCGAAGGCCCACGGAGCGAACCTGGCCGGTTGGAGCTTCCTCACCGGTACACCCTCGGTGATCGACGGCGTCATCCGCTCGTACGGGGCATTCGCCAAGCGAACCCCGCGTGGCAGCGTCGATCACCTGTTCCTGACGTCGTTGCTCGACCGGCAGGGGCGGATCAGGGTGCAATACCTTGGCTACCGGTTCAAGCCCGAGGAGATGCTTCAGGATCTGCGGGCGCTGCTGCGCGAGTGAAACCGTCACTGCTGCGATGGCTGCCCGATGTGGTCGCGCGTGCGCCCGCCTCGATCCATCGCAAGCTTCTCCTCGGCTTCCTTGCCATCGTCGGGTTGCTGTTCGTCGTGGGGACGGTCAGCGTGTGGCAGCTGGGCCACGTCACCCGGCAGGCGGAGGATCTCGTCAAGCTCCAGCGCAAGATCGCCGCCTACCGCCAGATCCAGCACGATGCGACGCTGCAGCTCTACAGCGTCGCCTCGGCGCTGCTGGTGCCAGACGAGCGGACGCTCAAATCGACGTTGCGCCAGCTCGGCCAATTCGGCTACGACCTGGACCGGCTGCAGTTCGTTGCCAAGGACGAAGCGGAAATCCTTGCCCGGGTGCGCGCCGATCACGAATCGTTTACCGCCGTGGTCGGCGAGGTCATCGAGCTCATCCGGAAAGGCAAGACGGCGGAAGCCCTAAAGCTTCAAACCGGCGACGCGGGACCGCTCGCGGATCGGCTCGAACGTCTGACGAACGAGCTGGTGAACAAGGCCGAGGCCGACATGGTGGCCGGAATCGAAGAGAGCCGGGAGCGGTTCGCGACCTCGCGCCGACTCGTCATCGGCTTCGCCCTCGGAAGCATCCTTCTTGCGCTCGGTCTCGGCTACGCGATCTCCTGGTCGCTCATCGGTCCGGTGCAGTCGATGGACGCGCGCTTCAACGGGCTGGCCGCCGGCGATTTCTCGACGCGCATCGAGGTTCCCAATCGTGACGAGCTGGGCGAGCTGGCGGCGAATCTCAACCGGACCAGTGCCGAGCTGGGCAGACTGTACCGTGAGATAGAAGCCGCTAGCCAGCACAAGTCAGAGTTTCTCGCCAACATGTCGCACGAGCTGCGCACGCCGCTCAACGCGATCATCGGCTTTTCCGAGGTGCTGCTGGAGCGGATGTTCGGCGAGCTCAACGAGAAGCAGGAGGACTATCTGAAGGACATCCACGCCTCGGGGCGGCACCTCCTCTTGCTGATCAACGACATCCTCGACCTGTCGAAGGTCGAGGCGGGCCGGATGGAGCTCGAGATCAGCCGGTTCGACCTGCCTGCGGCGATCGGGAACGCGCTGACGCTGGTGCGCGAGCGCGGGCAGCGGCACAAAATCACGTTCGGGCTGGACCTCGGTGCGGACCTCGGCGAGGTGACCGCCGACGAGCGCAAGCTGAAGCAGGTCCTGCTCAATCTGCTGTCGAACGCGGTCAAGTTCACTCCGGAAGGCGGGCGGATCGACGTGAGCGCGCGGCGCGACACCGATCAGGTCGTCATCGCGGTGCGCGATACCGGCATCGGCATCGCGCCGGAGGACCGGGATGCGGTGTTCGAGGAGTTTCGCCAGGTCGGAAGCGACTACACGAAGAAGCAGGAGGGGACCGGCCTGGGCCTGGCGCTCGCCAAGCGCTTCGTTGAGCTCCACGGGGGCAGGATCTGGCTCGAGAGCGAGCCTGGCAAGGGGTCGACTTTCAGCTTCACGATTCCCATCAGGCCATGACGATATTGATGGTCGAAGACAACGGGAAGAACCTTGAGCTCGCGCGGGAGGTCCCGCAGGTCGTGGATGTGCGACGATCGAGCTGGCCCACCGCGCCGCCCCATTCGCCGCCCGCGCCGAGCCCCGGACAGAAGCGCACCGGGATCAGCCACTGAGCGCGCCTGCCCCCGATCCTGTCTCGGCGCTGCGTTCGCGGCGCCACGCTGCGGGGGGCCGGCCAACCAGCCGCTTGAACGCGCGCGCGAACGCCGCCTCCGAGTCGTAGCCCACCTCGAGGGCGATGGTCGCGATCGTGGAGCGCGTGTCGAGCAGCAGGTGCGCTGCCGCTTGCATCCGCCATTGCGCGAGATATTGCATCGGCGGGACGCCGATCAACTGGACGAAGCGCTCGTGCAACGCCGAGCGCGACAGGCCGATGCGGCGCCCGCGCTCGTCGATCGTCCAGTTCCGCGCGGGCTGCCCGTGCAGCAATGCGAGGGCGCGCCCGACGAGGTGATCACGCATGCCCGCCAGCCAGCCGCGGCTGTTCGCCGGGAGGCTCGCGGTGTAGCGCCGCACCGCGTCCACGAACATCATCTCGCTCATTCGCGCGAGCATCGCCTCGCTGCCGGGCTGCCGGGCGCGCGACTCGTTTACCGCATGCTGCATGAAGTGCCCAATCCATCCCCCGTCCCCCGGCGCACGCAGATGCAGCAGGTGGGGAGGCTCGCGATAAACGGATTGAACGGCTGCAGATCGCAACCGAGGAACCCGCAGACGATCGTCGTTTCGCCTTCGAGTTCCGAAGGTGCCATCGATCGTGCGTTCGACCCGTTGTACGCGACGCGGATCGGCAGCCGTTCCATGGCCGATTCGCCGAACCAACGCAGGTCGGGCGGATCGCCGCGCATGCCCTTTGCGCTCGAGACCACGTGCGCATCGCCATGCGGGAACATCACGATGTCGCCCCTCGAGAGCCGCACGGCCGGGCCAGCCGGTATCGCCGCCCAGCATTCGCCCTGGGCGACAAGGTGGTACTCCATCACGTGGTCCACGCCCCGCATCAGGAGCGGAGCGATCTCAGGGGAAGCCGGGGCTTCCGCCGCCCAGTCGTCGGACCCGCTGACATAGAAGAACACCGCGCCGCGCAGGCGCACGCTGCGATTCTATTGCGAGGAGCGAAATGCGTACACTGACCTACCTGACCCCGGATCGCGACGTCCGACAGCTTCGCGAGGCCGACGCCGACGCGCGTGCGTTGGCACTCTACGACCACCGCGTGCGCGCCGGTCATTCGACCGCGATCTCCGACATGATCGATGCTGCCGCCCTGCTGTGGCGCATCCATCTGCTCGGCGGCGAGGTCAGTGCGCGATGGCGCGAGCTCGCCTCCGCCTGTGCCCCGCATATCGGCGACGGCTTCTGCAGTTTCAACGACCTGCACGCGATGATCTCGTTCATCGGCGCCGGCGACTGGGATCGCGCGCGGCGCCTCGAGCGCGAGCTCCGACATCGCTACGCGCAGCGCACGCGATATGGCGATACGACCCGGCAGGTCGGTTTGCCAGCCTGCCGCGGGTTGGTGGCGTTCGGCCGCGGCGACTACCGATGCGCGATCGACCTGCTGGCGAGCCTTCCGGCGCAGGCGCATCGCATCGGCGGCAGCCACGCGCAGCGCGACCTGCTCAACCTCACGCTGTCGAGCGCAGTCGAACACGTTCGTCGATCCGCGTTCAGGTCGCCTTTCACGGGGTCTGCAGGGCGCTCGACGGCGTTGCCTACCGGGGCGGGGGCCCGAGTCCATCCCGGTCCGGCAGTGCAGACGGTTGCGCCCTGACTCTCGTGGGGAACCGTCCCGCGGTAGGGCCCCAACCGCCCCGACAACCGAATGCGGGTGACCCTACTCTGCCCCTCGCTTGGCGAGGAAACGGGCGGCCCATTGAGCCCCACCTCACCAGCCGCCCGGACGCGCCCGGGCGGCTAGAATAGGCATCAGCGCCACCGCGAGCGGGGCGCTGCCATCGACCACGAGATCATCCCATGTTCACGCCCGTGACCATCCCGTTCGGAGCGAAGCTCCTGTTCAACACCGTCAAGCTGAAGCCCGGCGTCAGCATGGACGACGTCGAGCTCGCGCTGGGCGACATGTGCAACGTCGTCAAGGACACCTATGGCGGCGACAAGGGCGGTTTCATCGCCGGGCAGGTTTTCCGCTTCTCCGGATTCGTGTCCGACGAAGGTTCGCTGTCGGCATCGCGCGCCGCGGACGAACACCTTGCGATCGTCACCTACTGGCGCTCGTTCGAAGAGCACGAGAAGTCCCATGCCGACGCAACGTTCAGAGACAAGTTCGCGGCGCTCGCGCAATACTGCACGGACAGCGAGGAGCTCGGCTACGACATGCTCTGGCAGGGAGAGCCTGAGCAAACCTAGCGCCCGGCGCGCCATCCCGCGTTTCTCGAGTGCGCGGCACCGGGCGCCACGGTGCAATCGCTTCCCGAAGTCAGGCTGAGCGCTTCGCGGGCACCGACCGCGAAGCGGCGAACAGTGGTTCGTTCAGGCGCGCCATTTCGAGGTCGGCGCGCCGGACGCCGCCCGGAGTGCGCGGCTCGTCGCCAAGCCCCGGCGTGCTCGCGCCAACTTCGAAGCGGGCGTCCCACCACCGCAATCGAATCGGGTCCGGCTGCCACGGGTCGCGCCGCAAGAGCAATGCCAGCTCGACGTCGACGGAAGGGGTGACAGGACAGTCGATCGCGAATGGCACGTAGTGATTGGGCCCGAGCGCAACGGACGAGGGAAACGCAAAAAGTCCGCGCGCAACCGTTCGCGCCGTGGCCGCGTCCTTCACGCGACACTCGACCGCCAGGTGCACGAGATCGAAACGGCGTTCGGCGAATGCCACATAGCACCTGAAACGCGCCAGACCGGCGCGCCCCATTTCGAATCGGTGCGTGACTTTGTCCGAAGCCGTTCCACCCGCGGGAACTTCCGCACTCACGCCATCCGCGGCCGTCGAGGAAGCGACGGGCACGGTCACCGTGCCGACTTCCGCGCTCACGCCATCCGCCGGTACCGCGGAAGCGGCAGGCACGATCGCCGGGCCGACTTCCGCACTCACGTCATCCGCGGCCATCGAGGAAGCCGCGGGCACGATCACCGCACAACCACTCTGCGGCTTGACGAACACCGTGGCGTCCTGACCCGCCGCCACGGTGGTGATGTCGGCATGGAACGCAAGGCGCAACGGCGCAAAAATGCGCTCCATCGCGTCGCTGGAGTACAGCGCGATGACCTCCCGCTGTCCCTCCAGCGCACTCTCGTCTCCAACGGCGAAGCAGCAGAAGTTGCCGGTCGCACCAAGCAATGCGAGCTCGCGCCGGTTCCAATGCTCGTTGATGGCGAGCACGTCGGCAAGGAGCCCAAGGCCGCAACTCGTGATGAAAGCGACGCCGCCGGGGCGAAGGACGCGGATCAGCTCCCGCGCCCACGCCACCTGAAGCGGCCGCGAGAGGTGCGTGAACACTGAAATCGCGGTCACCAGGTCGAAGCTGTCCTCCGGATACGGAAGCGGCGGCTCGAGTGCGGTGTGCAGCACCGTGGCGAAATCGAGATTCTCCCGACACCAGGTCGCGCAGGCCTCATTGACGTCGCAGCCGCAAAGCTCCTGTCCCTCACGGCGGGAAAGGTTGAGCGCCTGCAGCAGGCGGCCGACGCCGCAGCCGAAATCGAGTATCCGGTCGAAGTCCGCGAATTGGTAGCCGGCCGCGCCCAGCAACTTCTCGATGCTCACCCGGACTTGCTCGACATTGCGATAATTGTCGGGGCTCGGGTCGTTCGCGACCTGCATCAGGAGCTCGGGCGGAGGAACCTTCACGAACGCCTTTCGGGGGAAGATTCAAGCAATGCACAAGTGGTCGTGTCGATCCGAAGCCGTGCCGCGCCATTGCCGCAGTTCTTCGCATGCGATGCTGCTATTCGCGGCCGCCCGAGCATTCGGACATTGTAGTCGTGATCGGGCACCCCGAGCTCATCGCCGCCCCTCGCAGCAGCGACGTCTCGCTCACAGAACGTCGGCGAATCCCTTGCGGCTCTTCTGGAACCACCAATAGCCCGCGCCGGCGACGGCGATCGCGACGATCGTGTAGACGCCCAGCGTGCTCCAATCCGGCCATCGGCCCCAGATCAGCGCTCCGCGCGTGGCCTCGAGCGGTAGCGTGAGCGGATTGAGGGCGAGCCAGCCGCGGTAGGCGTCAGGCAGCGCGCTCGTCGGATAGAACACCGGCGACAGGAACATGAGCAGCATCGTGACGAGCCCGATCACCTGCGCGATGTCGCGCAGGTACACGCCGAGCGCCGCAAGGAACCATGTCACGCCGAGGATCAGCACGACGAATGGCGCAACGATCGCCGGAACCGCGATCGCCGTCAGCGGCAAGTTCCCGTGCGCGAGCAGGAGCGCCCCCACCAGCACGGCAAAGCCGATCAGTGCGTGAAACCCCGAGGTGATGACGGCAACGAGCGGCAACAGATCGAGGGGAAATACGACTTTCTTGACGTAGTTCGGCACCGCGGTGACGACGCTGGGCGCGCGATTGAACGACTCGGCGAGGAACGCATGCAGCAGGATGCCCGGAAACAACACCAGCGCGAATTCGCCCTGACTCGTCACCGCGCCGCCCCAGCGCGCCCTGAAGACGGTGCCGAACACGAAGGTGAACGCCGCCAGCAGCAGCAGCGGCGACGCGAGCGACCACAGGATTCCCAGCATCGAGCCGCGGTAGCGCCCCGCGATGTCGCTGCGCACGAGCTCGGCGACAAGCTCGTGCTGCGCGATCAGCGTTCGCGCAAACGAGGGCAACGTCGTCGGAAATCGAGCGCCTGGCATCGACGCGATTATAGCCGGGGGGCGTGACGAAACGCCTTTGGAGTCCGTCGGGCTTGCTCTCGCGCATGCGTTGTCGGGCGGCAGCCCGGAGCGATCCGGACACGGTATAGTTGCGTCATGCACGCCGCCGTCGAGACCGCCGCCCCGGCCCCCATCGTTTCGGCTGGCGACGTGGCCATCGCAGCGCATGGACTCGGAAAGTGTTACGAGATCTATGCGCAGCCGCGCGATCGCCTGCTCCAATCCATCTTCCGGGGCCGCCGCCGGTTCTTCCAGGAATTCTGGGCGGTCACCGATCTGTCGTTCGACGTCAAGCGCGGCGAGACCGTCGGCATCATCGGCCGCAACGGCTCGGGCAAATCGACGCTGCTGCAGCTCGTCGCGGGAACGCTGACGCCGACGACCGGCACCGTGGCCGTGCACGGTCGCGTGGCCGCGCTGCTGGAGCTCGGCAGCGGTTTCAACCCCGAATACACGGGGCGCGAGAACGTCTACCTAAACGGCGCGATCCTCGGCCTCGCCCGTGACGAGATCGACCGCCGGCTCGACGCCATCGTCAGATTCTCCGATCTTGAGGAATTCATCGATCGCCCGGTCAAGACGTATTCGAGCGGCATGCTGATGCGGCTCGCATTCTCGGTCGCGGTCAACGTCGAGCCCGATATCCTGATCATCGACGAGGCGCTCGCCGTCGGCGACACGGCATTTCAGCTGAAATGCGTCGACCGGCTCGAGCGACTGACCAGCAGCGGCGTCACGATGCTGTTCGTGTCGCACGACGTCACGCTCGTCAAGGCCTTCTGCCAGCGCGCGCTCTACCTCGAGCGTGGACGCCTGAAGGCGCAGGGTTCGCCCGACGTCATCACCGAGCTCTACGCGCTCGACACCCGGCAGGCCGAAGGCGCGCAGAGCGGCAAGGCGGTGACGCGGAAGCCCTTCATCGGCGAGGGCGACGGCATCGCCTTCGGCACCGACGAAGGTCGGATCGTCGCCGCCGCGTTCGAAGCGACGGGCACGACACGCGCATCGTCGGCGTACGGCGACGATCTGGTGTTCGACGTCGACGTCGAGCTCGCGGAGCACGTCGCGCAGCCGTGCCTGTCGGTGATCGTCTACGATCGACACGCGCGCGAATTGGGGGGCGCGTTCTTCCCCGTCGAAAAGCCTGCTGCGGCTCTCGGCCGGCGCCGCACGACCCTGCGCTGCAGCCTCGGTGCGCGCGTCGGGGCCGGCCCCTACTCGATCACGTTGCGTCTGGAGAACCGCCGCTCCGGACAACTCGCGTTTCCGATCGACAAGCAGGTCGGCGCGCTGGTGTTCGAAATTGCGCAGCCCGATCGCGACGCCTTCATCGGGTACGTCGATCTCTCGATCAAGTGCAAGGCGATTGCGACGACCGCGAGCGCCGTTCGGACCGCGCGATGAACCGCGTGCCCGACGTCCTTTTCATCACGCTGGATTCCTGCCGCTACGACGCGTTTGCCGCGGCGGTGGCGCCCAATCTCAACCGGATCGGTCCGCTGGTCCGCGCGTGGTCTCCATCGCACTTCACCTACGGCGCGCACGCCGCGTTCTTCATGGGCTTCACCCCGGGCGATCCGTCGCGGCGGGAGCCTTTCGTCAATTCGAAGTACGGGAAGATATTCAGAATGACGAGCGGAGGGCATCGCGGCGCGGCGTCGCCGTGGATCGAGCTCGACGGACACAACGTCATCGACGGGTTCAAGCGACGCGGTTACCGGACGCTCGGCACCGGCGCCGTCGGCTGGTTCGACCCGGCGACCGAAACGGGGCGCGCGCTGACGGCGGACTTCGACCGTTTCCTGTACACCGGCGGCGGTCCGGCGCTGCGAAGGCAATGCGCGTGGCTCCTCGACGAGGTCGGTGCGGCGCGCGCCGGTGGCGTCCCGCCGTTCGCGTTCCTCAATCTCGCCGAGACCCACGTTCCGTATTGGCACGAAAGTGCGCCGTGGGACGCAGCCGTGAACCCCTGCGTTCCATTCGGGAGCGCCAACGATGCCGCCGAGGCGCGGCGGCGGCAGATTGCATGCATCGAGTGGGTCGATCGCGAACTGGCGAGCTTGCTCGAAGCCTTCGCCGATGCTGCCGTCGTCGTCTGCGCGGACCACGGTGACTGCTGGGGCGAAGACGGTCTGTGGGAGCACGGGATCCATCATCGCCGAACGCTCGAGGTGCCGTTGATCTTTCGACTGCCCTGAGAGCGAAGCGGCGAGGCCCCGCCGATCGTTCCGGTAACATAGCGGAATGCATCGGCACCTCCTTCTCGTTCTGGGAATGCACCGCAGCGGCACCTCGGCACTGACCGGCGCGTTGGCAAAGGCGGGCGCCTTTCCCGGTGCGCATCTGATGCCGCAGACCGCGGACAATCCCCAGGGCTACTGGGAGTGCGCGCCCGTCGTGCGTTTCAACGACCGGCTGCTGACGCAGGTCGGCGCGCGCTGGGATGGCGTGGTGCCGCTTCCCGACGGCTGGACCACCCTCCCCGCCGTGGAGACCCGGCGGCCGGAGGCGCTCGGCATCATCGGCGCGGAGTTCGCGGAAGCAAGGCTCGCGGTGCTGAAGGACCCGCGGATGTGCCGCCTCCTTCCGTTCTGGCTCGAGATACTCGCCGACGCCGACTATGCAGTGTCGTGCGTGCTCATGGTGCGCCGGCCGGCCGAGGTTGCCGCTTCGCTCGCTCGGCGCGATCAGTTCGCCCCGGAAAAGTCTCTCGCGCTGTGGCTCGCGCATCTGGTCGAAGCTGAACGCGGTTCACGGGGCCTGCCACGCACCATCGTGTCCTACGACGCGCTGCTTGCCGATCCCGAGGGCACGTTCAGCCGCGCGTGCGATGACGTGTCGTTTCCGTTGAAGCCCGAGGCGGCGCAGCGCAAGGCTGCCGTCGACGTCGTCCGGCCGGAACTCAAGCGGCAGCAGCACGGAACGCAAAAACCGTCACGCGAGACCTTGGCATCGCGACTCGACATCGTGCTCGAGGACGGCTACGTCAAGCTCGTCGCCCTGCCGTCCGGCAAGGACCCGCGCGGCGCAGTCGAGACGCTTGCCGCGGCGGCACGCTCGGCCCTGGCTGCCGCGGTGCCGCCATGGCTCGCCGAGGAACTGGCCGCGACGCAGATGCTCGGACAGCAGCACGCGGCGGAAATCTGCACGGCGCAGCGACACCTCGAGGAACTGGCGGGCCAGGTCGACGCCGCGCGCGCGGCGCACTCGGCGCGCGACCAGCTCGAGGCGGCGCTTCGCGATCAGGTCGCGCGGTCCGAGCGCGATCTTTCCGACGAGCGGACCACGATCGCGTCGCTCGTCGCTGAGATCGACATGGCCCGGGTGGCGGCGGACGACCATCAGCAGCAGATCGCATCCGCGCGTGCGAACATCGACGCGCTGGTGGGCGAGCTCGAGACCGCCCGCGCCAGCATCGATGCGCTGCTCGGCGAGCTCGAGATCGCCCGTGCCGGGGCGCTCGACCAGGAGCAGCAGCTCGACGCCGCGCGCAGTCATATCGAGGCGCTGGGCGAGGAGATCGCGGTCGCCCGCCGCGGCGCCGAAAGCCGGCAACTGCAGTTCGAGAGCCTCGTGGCGAGCCTCGAGGATACGTCGCGCCAGGTGGTCGAGCGCGAACGACGCGAGGCGGCGCTGCGCAGCGACATGCAACGGCTGAGCGAGGAGGCCGGGGCGCTTCGCTCCGAGCGTGACGCGCTGGCCCCGGCGCTGCGCGAAACGCAGGAGGCCGCCGCTGCGATTTCCGCCGATCGCGATCGGCTGGCGCAACTCGAGCGCGGCGCCCGCGAGCGCGGCGCGCTGCTCGACGGACGCATCGCGGCGCTGCAATCGGACGTCCACGCGCTGCGCGAGCGCGACAAGGCCAACACCGCCGAGCTCGCGCGGTTGTCGGCCACGTGGTACGGGCGACTCGCGCGCAGGCTCGCGCGGCGACGCTGAAGGCCCGGCCCGCATGGATGCGTTGCCCTTGAACACGGAAGTCCTGTATGCGCTCGACGGGGCCGACGAATGGAGATCGGACGAACCGCTGATCGTCCTCGCCGGCTGGTGCGTCGGCATCGGCACGCCGATCTGTGCCATCGACGCGGAAGTCGACGGCGGGATCCACCCGGCACAGCGCGGACTTGCCCGCCCGGACGTCGCCTTGCATCATCCTGGGCTCGACGGCGCCGCCACGAGCGGCTTTCGCGTCGCATTGAAGGTGTCGCCCGGACGACACGAAATAATGTTGCGGGCGCGGCGCAGCGGTGCGCCACCGGTGGTCCTGCTCGAGCGCACGATCGAGATCGGCTCCTTCGCGCTGCAAGGCCATATCGAAACACCCGGACCGGCGCCGGTCGTCGCCGGGCGGGTGCGCTTTTCCGGTTGGTGTTTTCATCCGAAGATGCGCGTCACGCATCTCACGCTTCGGGTCGCGGACACCGATAACGATTGCAACTATCCGGCCGCGCGCCCGGACGTTGCCGCCGCTTTTGCGGACCTGCCGCTCGCCGGGCAGAGCGGATTCGTCGTCGACGTCGACGCGGCGCCGGGACGCCATCAGGTGGTCCTGCGCGGCCGCACCGACGAAGGCGAAACCGTGCAAAAGGAATTCGGCGCCATCCTAGTCATCGCCGAACCCCTCGCGGCGCGCAGCGCGCGAGCGCTTCGGCGCTACGCTCGCGCATTGGCCGTCATTGCCGCGGAAGGTCGCCGCTGGGTCGCGCGACGCGGACACTGGCCGCACCCGCGGGACTGGCCGCGGCTCGCGCGGAAGGCGCTGCAACTCGGTGCGGCGGCGGCAGCGCCGCGCGCGTTCGGGCTGCCCGGCGGCTTCGAAGTGCCCGCAACGGATGACCGCTACGGCGTCTGGCTCGAGCTCAATCGTTTCACCGAGCGCCGGGCGGCGTGGCTCAGGACGCGTCTCGCGGCGGCTTCCGCGCTGCCGACGATCTCGATCGTGATGCCGGTCTACCGGCCCGACCGGCGCTGGCTCGAGCGCGCACTCGCCACGATCCGGGCCCAGGTGCACGGAGCCTGGGAGCTCTGCCTTGCCGACGACGCAAGCGGCGATCCGGCGTTGGCTGCCTCCCTGCGAGACCTCGCCGCCGAAGATCCGCGCATCAAGGTAACGTTCCGCGCCGAGAACGGGAACATCAGCCTCGCGACCAACTCGGCGGCAGCGCTCGCGAGCGGCGATTTCCTGCTGTTCATGGATCAGGACGACGAGCTTGCCCCGGACGCCCTGGGCGAAATCGCGCTGGCGCTCGCCGCCGCGCCCGACGCGGACATCCTCTACACCGACGACGACAAGATCGACGTCACCGGTAAGCGCTACGCGCCGCAATTCAAGCCCGACTGGTCGCCGGAGCTCCTCCTTTCGTACATGTACATTTCGCACGCATTCGTCGTGCGCCGGACGCTGTTCGCCTCGCAGGGCGGCTTCCGCGCGGGCTTCGAAGGCTCGCAGGACCACGATTTCGCGCTCCGCGCCACGGAGCACGCACGGCGCGTCGCGCACGTGCCCCTGATCCTCTACCACTGGCGCGCGCTACCCGGCTCGACGGCGTCGTCCGGTGCGGCCAAGCCGGCAAGCTTCGCCGCCGGCGAGCGGGCGGTGGCCGAGGCGCTTTCCCAGCGCGGCAGCCGCGGCGAGGTCGCGCGTCCCGAGTGGGCGGTACGCGCGGGGGTCGGCGTCTTCAGCCACGAATTCAGCGACGACGGCCCGCGGGTCGCGTTGCTGATTCCGACGAAGAACCATCACGACATGCTCGCACGCTGCGTCGACTCGCTTGCCAGGACGTCGTATCGGAACTACGAGGTCGTCGTCATCGACAACGACAGCGACGACCCGGGGACGCGGGACTACCTCGGCCGGCTTCCCCATCGCGTGCTGCGCGTCTCCAACCCGGGACCGCGGTTCTCGTTCGCGCACGTCAACAACGAAGCCGCGCGGCAGGTCGACGCCGACTATCTGCTGTTCCTCAACGACGATACCGAGGTGCGCGACCCGCGCTGGCTGTCGCGGATGATGGGCTACGCGCAGCTGCCGGGCGTGGGGGCAGTCGGCGCCCGCTTGCTCTACGCCGACGGGCGCATCCAGCATGCCGGCGTGCTGCACGGCTATTACGGCGGACTGCCGGGACCGGCATTCAAGCTCGCGCCCGCGACCGACCACGGCTACCTATCGTATGCCGTCGTAACGCGGAACTACGGAGCCGTGACGGCGGCCTGCATGCTGACGCCGCGCCGCCTCTTTCTCGAACAGGGAGGCTTCGACGGCGAGCGGTATGCCGTTGCGTACAACGACGTCGACTACGGCTTTCGCCTCGAAGCCGCGGGCTGGCGCTGCGTCTACGCGGCGGGCGCAGAGCTGCTGCACCACGAGGGGCACTCGCGCGGTTTTTCCGACGATCCGCGGGAAGCGGCCGCCTACCGTCGTCAATACGGCGCGCGCACCGAACGCTATTACAACCCCAACCTCTCGCTCGCCGACGAGCGATTCGCCATTCTGCCGCGGCGCATGTTCGCCGCCGCGCCGCCCGCTCCGGTGCGCGCGCTGATGTGCGCCTTCAACCTCAACTGGGAAGGTGCGCCCTACTGTCAGTTCGAGATGACTGCCGCGCTCAAGCGTCGCGGCACCCTGGATCCCGTCGTCTACTCGCCCGTTGACGGCCCGCTGCGCGCCGCCTACGAAGCCGAGGGCATCGCCGTGCACGTCATCGACCATCCCCTCGTCGGCGTCACGACGGGCCCCGCGTACGACGAGGCGCTCGATCGCTTCGCGGCATGGATCCGCGCCCTGGATGTCGAAGTCGTCTACGGCAACACGCTGCAGACGTTCTACGCCATCGACGCCGCGCAGCGCCTCGCTTTGCCGTCGCTGTGGAATCCGCGCGAGAGCGAGCCATGGCAGGACTACTTTCGCCAGTACCCCGACGCCGTCGCGGCGCGCGCGCTCGCGTGCTACCGGCTGCCCTACCGCGTTATCTTCGTTGCCGAAGCAACTGCAGCAGGCTCCGCCGTCCTCGACACGCGCCACAACTTCACCGTGATCCACGACGGCCTCGAGCGCGGGCGAGTCGAAAAAGCGGCTTCCGGCCTCGACCGCGCAGCGCTGCGCGCAGAGCTCGGGATCGGCGCCGGCGAGATCGTCGTGCTGATCGTCGGCACCGTCTGCGAGCGCAAGGGCCAGCTCGATTTCGTGCACGCGCTCGCCGCGCTCGCGCCTGCCAGCGCGGCGCGCGTTCGAGCATTCATCGTCGGCGATCGGCCGAGCGTCTACAGCGCTCAACTCCACGCGGCGGTTGGCGCGCTGCCCGAAGCGTTGCGCGCGCGCCTAGCCATAGTCCCCGAGACAGCCGCAGTGGTACGCTATTACCTGGCAGCCGATGTGTTCGCCTGCACCTCGAGAGTCGAAAGCTACCCGCGGGTGATCCTCGAGGCGATGGCCTTCGGGCTCCCGATCGTCACCACGCCGGTGTTCGGCATTCGCGAGCAGGTGCGTGAGGGAGTCAACGGCGTATTCTACGAGCCGGGCGACGCGACAGCGCTCGCTCGGGCACTCGACCGGCTGATCGCCGACGACGCCTGGCGCGGCAAGCTTGCCGACAACGCGCGGCCTGCGCTCGCCGCGCTGCTCGACTTCGACACCATGGTCGATCGCTACGGCGCGCTCTTCGTCGAAGCAGCCGCACTCTGAGCAGGGCCGGCCGACGCTGGCGTCGGACTTCCTTGCATCACTTCAATCTCCGCCAATCGTCGCTGGAACCAGATGCCGATCCCCGCCCATGTGAATGCCGCGCGTGCGCGCGTTGCCGCGATGTTTCTCGGCCAGTGCCACGGGATCGAGATCGGCGCCCTCGATTCGCCGACGCCGCTTACGCGCGGGACGCGCGTGCGCTACGTCGACTTCCGCTCGGCGCCGGAGCTTGCCAAGCAGTATCCCGAAATCGACGCCTCGACTTTCGTCCCGATCGACGTCATCGACGACGCCGAGCGGCTGACGACGTTCGCGACCGCCTCGGTCGACTTCATCATCGCGAACCAGATGCTCGAGCACTGCGAGAATCCCCTGGGGACGCTGCGGCGGCATCTCTCGGTCGTGCGTCCGGGCGGCTGGCTCTTCTACGCCGTACCGGACCGGCGGGTCACGTTCGATCGCAAGCGCGAGGTAACGCCGTTCGAGCATCTGGTCGCCGACGATCGCGATGGCGGCGAGGCTTCGCGCTTCGGCCACTACCTCGAATGGGCGACGCTCGTCAACGACGTCGTTGGCGTGGAGGCCGCGGAAAAGTTCGCCCGCGCAACGCTTGCGTCCCATTACTCGATCCACTTCCACGTATGGGATTCGAGCGCGTGGCTCGAGTTTCTCGTTCGCTCGCGCACCTACCTGGAAGCTTCGTTCGAAGTGCGCCATTTCGAGTTCACGGGAACAGAGATTCTCTGCATGCTTCGGCGCGAATAGCCATGGCCTCGCCTCGGGTCTCCCGACTCCGCGCATTGCGCAGAGCGTTCGCGCAGCAATGGCGGCGCGTACGCGACGATCCGCGGCTTCTTCCGTCCTTTGCCGGCAAAGCCTGGCGCGTCGTGCGCGGGGGACGGCTCGACCGGATGATCGAGCGCAACCGGATGCGCACCGACTGGTTTTCAGATTACGCCGCGTGGGCAGCCGAGCATGACATCCGGAGCGAAGTTTCGCTGGCATTGCTCCGCGAGCGCGTCACCGCGCTGCCGCAGGCGCTGCGATTCGGAATCGTCGTCGTCGACGAGGCCGATGCCGATGGCGCCGCCCGCGCGGCGACGCTTGCCTCGCTTTCGGCGCAGGTTCACGGCGCAACGATCTGCGAATGCGCGACGGGCGACGCCGCGGGTCTCGCGGCGCTGGGCGAGCTGGCGCAGCGCACGGATCTCGACTATCTCGGCATCGTCGGTGCCGGCGACGCGCTCGCGCCGCACGCGTTTGCGGAGCTCGCGCTCGAGCTTGCGCGCGCGCCGACGACCGCCCTCGTCTACGCCGACAACGACGAAATCCAGGGCGACGGCACGCGGGCGCGTCCCGATTTCAAGCCGTGCTGGGACCCGTACCTGTTCGCGCAGCAGCCCTACCTCGTGCGGAGCGCCTTCGTGCGCCGCGACGCGGCAGCCGCGGCGCTCGCGGGAGCGCCCCCGGAATCGGAATGGGATTTGCTGTGGCGGATCGCCGAGGCGGCAGGATCGCAACGCATCGCGCACCTGCCCCGCGTGCTCTTCCACCGCAAGCCGAAGGCCCGGCCGGACGCCGCGGCGAGGTCGCCGGCGCACCGGCATTTCGAACGGCAGCGAATCGCCCCGCTGTTCGAGCCCGTTGCCGCGCAGACGTGGCGGTTGCGGCTGCCATTGCCGTCGCCGGCACCGCGCGTCACGGTGATCGTTCCGACGCGCGATCACGCCGACCTGCTCGCTGCGGCAACCGACGGCGTGCTCGCGCAGACGTCGTATCCCGACGTCGAGCTCATTGTCGTCGACAACGGCAGCACCGCGGCCGACGCGCGGGCGCTGCTAGCGCGTCTAGAGAGCGCGCCGCGCGTGCGCGTGCTCCACGATCCGCTGCCGTTCAATTTCGCGCGGCTCAACAATTTCGCGGCGCGGCACGCCGAGGGCGGCGTGCTTTGCTTTCTCAACGACGACACCAAGGTCATCGCGCCGGACTGGCTCGAAGAAATGACCGCACTGGCGCTGATGCCCGACGTCGGCGTCGTCGGCGCCCGGCTCCTCTACGCGGACGGCACGATCCAGCATGCGGGAGTCCTGCTCGGCGCGTTTGCGCTCACCCATCATCTGCTGCGCGGACGGCCCGCCGATTTTCGCGGTTATCACAACCGCGGGCTCCTTACGCACGCAGTCGGCGCCGTCACCGCCGCCTGCGCGGTGATCCGGCGCGAGCTGTTCGACGCGCTTCGGGGCTTCGACGAGAAGCTGCCGGCCGCGTACAACGATATCGACCTGTGCCTCGCCGCCCGAGCGCGCGGCTGCTACAACATCGTCGTCAACCGGCCGCTCGTCCATCATTTCGAGTCGGCGTCGCGCGGTTATTACCTGCGGCCCGAGCAGGAGGCCGCTGACCGCGACGCGCTCGGCTACCTCATTGGCAAGTGGGGCAACGGCGTACGCGCCGACCCGTTCTACAACCCGAACCTCGCCCTCGACCGCGAGAATTACACGCTCGCCTATCCGCCGCGGGTGCCGGCGGAGCGTGCACTGCGGTGGGCGTTTGCGCAGGGCTAGGATGGGTCGGCCCGCGAACCGACACGGCACGCAAATCCAGGTCACTTCGGGTTTCAGCTGCGCAGCGCGACGATGACGCCGGCGACGATCAGTGCGACACCGATGAAATAGCTGCTGCCGAAGCGCTCGTCGAAGGTGAAATAGCTCGCAATGGGCACCGCGACGAACGCCAGCGCCATGAGCGGATACAGGCGGCCCAGCTCGCCGCGGCGCAGCGCCCACACCCAGCCGATCGACGCGAGCCCGAACAGGGCGACCGCCATCCCGAACATCAGCAGCGGCCGTGCGCCGAACAGTGTGCCCTCGGCCTGCCACGCCAATGCGCTGGCCTTGAACAGCAACTGGCCCGCAACGATGCCCGCAACGCAAAGGAGCGGCAACCCGTACGTCAGCATGCCCATTCCTTCACTTCGGCCCCACGATGGCGTGACACACGTAGAACAGGTTGAGATCCATCGACGGAAATCCCCATGGCCACCAGCCTTCGGTCCGCCGCGGAAAGTCATGGCGGAGGAACGCGATCAGATTGTTGAGCGGGTTGACGTGCTCGCGCGCCATTACGTAGTCGTAGTCGAGGCCCAGTCGCTGCGACCGGCGCCTGGGTCCGAAGCGTCGCCCGGCCCGCCACGCAAATCCGGGATCCGTCGGCAGCAGCACACTGATCACGCCACCTGCCCGGACGACCCGGCGCCACTCGCGGAGCACCGCATGTGGATGGTACAGATGCTCGAGGACGTGGGTCGCCACGAGCCGGTCGAACGATTGGTCGGGATAATCGAGCTCGGCGGCACTCTGCGTCTCGAACACCCGGATCCCGGCTCGCGCGCCCGGCGCCGCGCGTTTCTCGGCAACTTCGAGCGCCTTCGCGTCGAGGTCGGTCACGTAATACTCGCCGAACGCATGGCGGACAAACGGAAAGTGCGCGCCGGTGCCGGCCCCCACTTCGAGCACGCGCTCGAAACGATGCGCGGGCCCGAAACGCCGCTCCGAGAACCGATGGCCGGCCCGCATCACGAATCCCTGCAGCCCTTCCGCGTAGTTCGATTCGTCGTAGACGTCGGCAAACCGGCGCCGCATTTCGAGCCACGCGGGATCGTCGCCTGCGGCATCTGCGTCGCGGCCCGTCGCGATCGCTTCCGATGCTTCGGGAGCCGGCTGGTCATCGCGAAGCTCGCCCGGCGAGTGCATCACCGAAGACCGTTCGCGACGCCATCGGGCGCCGCGTAGAGCTCCTGCAGCGGCGTCCGGGGCACATTGCCGACGTCGAAGCTGATCGCGGCCAGCAATAGCTGGAACCCGATGATCACCGGCAGCGCGGCAAGCATGATCACGCCCGTCGGGGCGGGCCCCGTCGAAAGCGCATACAGCCAATGGTAGCCGCCGTAGAGCGCGCCGAAGCCGAGCAGCAGCGACCCGGCAACGAGCTCGAGCGAGCCCACGTTGAAGTCGCGCAGGAAATAGAGGTAGAAGACGCGCTTCACGAAACGCGCAAGGTAGCTGCCCGGGAACCGGAGAACGACATTGCGGATGCGCAAGCTGCTGTGCTCGTTCGCGTACCGCGCGACCATCGGCACGTCGCGGACGACCGCGCGCAGGGTCCCCAGACGAAAAAGCATGTCCGACTCGAAGAAGTACCGCGGGTCGATCTTTCGGAGCGGAAGGATCGAAAGCGCGGTCGTGTGAATCGCCGTATAGCCGTTCGTCGGATCCATCACGTCCCAATAGCCCGAAGAGAGCTTGTTCACGAACGAGAGTATCGCGTTGCCGACCAGGCGCAGCGGCGGCATGCCCCGCAGGTTTTCCGGAGAGAAGAAGCGGTTGCCCTTGGTGTAATCCGCCTTTCCGGCGACGATCGGCGCGACGAGACGCGGCAGCAGGGCCGGATCCATCTGGCCATCGCCATCGATCTTCACCACGATCTCGGCCCCGGCATCCAATGCCGCCCGATAGCCTTCGCTCACTGCACCGCCAACGCCGAGGTTCCGCTCATTGTAGAGCACGCGTACGCGCGGGTCACGGCAGTGCGCGGCGACGTGCGCACCCGAGCGGTCGGGGCACGCATCGTCGACGACGAAAATGTCCCGGACCTCGGCGCCGACACGGCCGACGACGTCGAGCACGTGCTCCTTCACCCGATAGCAGGGGATGACGACGGCGATCACCGGCATCGCCGCGACCTCCGGGCGATCGGCCATCGAGCGTGCCTGCGGCGCGTCCAGGGTCACGGGTGTCTCGCGACGTCAATCTCGAGGGATCCGTCGCTTGGCGAGCACATGGAGGGTTCCGTCGGCGGCGCGCCCGACCAGCTCGAACTCGGCGCCACCGTCGCGCAGCCGTTCGAGCGGAATGCACAGCAAGAATCCGCTCCGCCCGAGCGCCGGGTTCCCGAAGTGTTTCGCAATGTCCGGACGCTCGTTGAGCCCTTCGAGCTCGGCAAGCACCATCCCGTCATGGACGACGAGGATCGCCTTCATGGGACCCGCGTGGTCCGAAGGCACGATCCAGCCCCGGACCAGCATGCATTGCGATGCCCGGCGCACGTCTTCGACGAAGCCATCGGCCCCGGTCGATACGACGGCTTCCGTCAGCGGCGCCTCTTTGAGGCCGGCGATCGCGCGCTCGAGCTGCTGCGCCTGAAGCACTTGGTATTTCAGCCGCTCGAGGATCGGCGGGTCGAGCCGACCTTGCAGCGAGGAAACCTGCGAGGACACCGCGTCGAGCTCCTGCGCCAGCGCGGGCGTCAACCGGCCGCTCGATGCTCCGAGCCGGAAACGTGCAAGCTTCCAGAACGGTTCGAACGCCGTCCCGCGCTCGAGCTCCGTCCCGATCCGGATCAGGTCGTCCTCGGCGCCGACCGGCACCGCGGCCGTCGTCCGCTTGTAGACGTCGAGTTCGCCGTATCGGCTCGCGACACGTCCGATCGGATGAAAGAGCTCGGGATGCCTCGGAAGCCAGCGCTGAGCAACGGCCTGGTAGCGGTAGGTCACCGGCGGAGCGTGCGGGCTCGCCGCCACCGACGGAACGACGATGTATCGGCTGCCGGTGAGGAAGTCGACGTCGACGGGGTTGTCAAAGAAGCCGATCGACGTTGACTTCAGGGGACTGCCCAGGGTGCGCAGATAGTAATTGGCAGCCCCGGCGTGCAAGCCGCCGTGAACCTGCGCCAGGATCGCGACGTCCGCTCCGCTGCCCGGGGCCCGCGACTGCCGCTCTTCCCGATCGATGATTCTGGCGATCTCCTTGGCGCCGGTCGGCAGCGCACTCGGGTTCCAGTACGCGACCCTTCCCCAGGTGAACAGGGGCGAGGCCGTAAACTGGCGAAAGAAGTTGTTGAACGTGTAGGTGAGCGAGAGGGCCGCGAGCGTCACGCAGAATGCGATTCGCAGCGGCCTTGCCGGAAGGCTTGCGAGAAGGCACACCATCGCGGCGACCAGGAACGCGTACGACAGGTTCCATCGCAATGCGTAATAGAGCCCGAGCGGAAAAAGGACGATCGTCAGGTAGGCGACGTAGCCGAGAAAGAACGCCGTGGCGCGACCGCGAGCGCGCGCGGCCGGATCGGCGCTTGCAGGCTCGGGCCGGAAGTGGCGCGCCACGCCGACCAGCAGCGCGCAGACGACAAGCGCGGCATAGAAGAACGACGGAAAGAATTCCGGCAGCGAGGCCCAGGTGAAGCGCGCCATCTCGACCGGATCGTAGACCGGCACGAGCTCGCCCGAGGGGCGCACCCGGCGCAGCGTCAGAAGCAGATTGGTCGGATTGAGCAGGTTGACGATGTACCACGGAAGCGCGAGCACGAGTGCCGGCACGGACATGAGGGCAACGTGCCTTGCTGTTTGCGCCTTGCCCATTTGCGCCGAGCGCACGCGGACGACGATGCCGTAGAGCAGCAGCAGGCCGATGGGGAATGCGTAGATCGCGAAGTTGGGCTTGGTGAGAAGGCCCGCGACGAGAATCGCACCGATACCGGCCGCTTTCGCGGTCGACGCGGCACGCAGATAATTCGCTACGAGCAGGTAGAAGGCGAGGAGCCAGACCAGCAGCCCGATCTCGAGAAGGTAGTAGCGGGTCGCCTCGATGAAGACCCCGCTCGAGAAAAGCAAAACGACGCCGAGGACCGCGAGCCACCGCCCGACGTGGAGCCGCAGAATCCGATAGAAGATCGCGATCGCGATCGCGGCGAGCGTCGCACTGTAAAGGCGTGCGCCGACAAGATGGTTGTCGAACAGGAAGAAGAACGGGACCGACGGCAGGTAGAAGACCGGCGGATACTGATCGTTGAAGACGTAAAGATTCCAGAGGCGGTGCAGCGTCGACGCGGCGGGCTTCTGCCATGCGTCAATGAGGAACATGAGATGCCAGCCCTCGTCGCCGAAGATGCCGTGGTTTTCGGCCAGGAGCCAGTAGCCGAGCACCAACGCCGGATAGCCCCAGAGGACGGCGCGAAACAGTGTCTGCGAGTCAGCGATCCTCTTGATCGCCCGCGATTCCGTGCGAGTCGGTCACGGGGTGCGCGCCTGCGTCGGCTGGCGGGCCGAAGCAATGACCGGCGCAGGCACACGCGAGCCGGCGTCGCGGGTGAAGCGCGACGGTCGCGTACGTTGCAGGTCCGACGGAAATGCCGCGGCCCGGTCGGGTGGCAGCATCAAAACTCTCCTTTACAGCGAAGACGGTCATCGTAGCCGCCGTGAGGGGCATCGTCGGTCGCTCGTCGCCGCGTCGGGCGCCATTCTAGCAAAACGAATTCCAGCGACTTCCGAGCGCGACGGCGGATCGAGAATCGGCGCGCGTGCCTCTTCAGCCGATCGCCACGCACGCGACGCCGCCCCCTTGAGCCGCCCTTGGCGCGTCATTGCGCGAGTCCGGGCGCATCCCTACAATGATCCACTCGACCGCCGTCGCGACGTGGTCAACGTTCAAAAAGGGGGAAACATGGACGTCACCTTGCTCCATACGCTCGGACGTGTCTGGTGGCTCGTGTTGCTGCGGGGGATCGCGGCGATCGTCTTCGGCGTGCTCGCGTGGACGTGGCCCGGCGCCACGCTGATCACGCTGGTGCTCTTCTGGGGCGCCTATGCACTGGTCGACGGCGTCGCCGCGCTATGGGCGGGCTGGCAGGCGAAGGACGGCGGCAAGCCGATGTGGCAGGTCGTCCTCATCGGCGTGCTCGGGATCGCCGCGGGCCTGTTCACGTTCGCATGGCCGGGCATCACCGCGATCGCGCTGCTGCTGCTGATCGCCGCCTGGGCCATCGTCACCGGCGTGTTCCAGATCGCCGCCGCGATTCGCCTGCGCAAGGAGATCGCCAACGAGTGGCTGCTGATCCTGTCCGGCGCGCTGTCGGTCGTGTTCGGCTGCCTGCTGGTCGCGAGCCCGGGCGCCGGAGCGCTGGCGGTCCTGTGGCTGATCGGCGCTTTCGCCGTGGCCTACGGCGCGCTGCTCGTGGTGCTGGCGTTCAAGCTCCGGAAGCACGCGGCGCCGCCGGCGCCGGCGCCTGCGTAGTCCGCCGGGCCGCGTCGTACTTGCGCCGGTTGACCGCGTAATAGAGCACCGGGATCACGACGAGCGTCAGCAGCGTGGACACGAGAATCCCGAAGATCAGCGCGATCGCGAGGCCGTTGAAGATCGGATCGTCGAGGATGAAGAACGCGCCCGCCATCGCGGCGAGGCCGGTGAGCGCAATCGGCTTGGCGCGCGCGGCGGCGGCGTCGACGATCGCCTGCGCGAACGGCACGTTCCTGCGGAGCTGCAGGTTGACGAAATCGACGAGCAGGATCGAGTTGCGCACGATGATGCCCGCGAGCGCGATCATCCCGATCATCGACGTCGCGGTGAACGGCTGGTGCAAAAGCGCGTGGCCGGGCATGACGCCGATGATCGTGAGCGGAATCGGCGCCATGATCACGAGCGGCGTCAGATACGAGCCGAACTGCGCGACGACGAGCAGATAGATCAGCACCAGGCCGACCGCGTAGGCGATGCCCATGTCGCGGAACGTCTCGTAGGTGACCTGCCATTCGCCGTCCCATTTGAGCGCATAGCTTCGGTAATGCTCCGCCGGCTGCGAGATGAAGCGCTCGGCCAGCGTGCCGCCGTTGGGGACCGCGATATCGGCCACCCGGCTGCGCGCGCCGAACATCCCGTAGAGCGGACTGTCCGCGCCGCCCGCCATGTCGCCGATGACGTAGGTCACCGGCAACAGGTCCTTGTGATAGATCGTCTTTTCGCGGAACGCCGGTCGCACCTCGGTGAGCTCCGAGAGCGGCACGTTGGCGCCATCGGGCGCGCGCACCGTCATCGTGAGCAGTGTGTCGAGCCGGCCCTGGCGTGAAGGCGGCAGCGTGATCCGAACGGGAACGCCGTATTTCGCCTGTCCATCGTGGAGCGCCGTCACGTCGTCGCCGGCAAGCGCCATCTTGAGCGCGGCGACGACATCGGCCGGCGTCACGCCCGAGAGCGCCGCCTTGCGCTGGTCGATGCGCACCAGCGCGCGCGGGGCGTTATCCTCGACCGAGTCGTCGATGCCGACAATGCCGGGCGTCGCGCCGAAGGCGGCGCGCACGCCCTTGGCGAGCGCGTGTCGGCCCGCCTCGTCCGGGCCATAGATCTCGGCCACGATCGGCGAGAGCACCGGCGGCCCCGGAGGTACTTCGACGACCTTCACCTTCGCCTTGTGCCGCGCGCCGATCTCTTCGAGCTTCGGGCGGACCGCGAGCGCGATTTCGTGGCTCTTGCGCGACCGGTGCTTGCGATCGGTGAGGTTGACCTGCAGATCGCCCTGCTCCGGCATCTGGCGCAGATCGTACTGACGCACGAGGCCGTTGAAGTTGATCGGCGACGCAGTGCCCGCGTAGGCCTGGTAGTCGACGACCTCGTCGATCGTCGCGACGTATGCCCCCAGGTCCGCAAGCGCCGCCGCCGTCGCCTCGACGGGCGTTCCCGCGGGCATGTCGACGATCACCTGGAACTCGCTCTTGTTGTCGAACGGCAGCATCTTCAACACGACGAGCTGCACGAATGCCAGCGAAGCCGACACCAGAATCGCAACGACGATCCCGGCGCCGAGCCACAGCCGGCGGCGGGCGCCCCGCACGGCGTCGACGAACGGCGTCAGCAGCCGCGTGAACGTGGCCGCGAGCCAGCGGTCGAGCCGGCTCTCGGCGTGCGACGCGTGGCCATGGGCGGGAGTAAGCTTGGCCGCGAGCCACGGCGTGATCATGAACGCGACGCCGAGCGAGATCAGCATCCCCATGCTCGCGTTGATCGGGATGGGGCTCATGTACGGACCCATGAGCCCGGTGACGAACGCCATCGGCAGCAGCGCCGCGATCACCGTGAACGTCGCGAGGATCGTCGGTCCGCCGACCTCGTCGACCGCACCGGGAATGAGGGAGGCGAGCGGCGCATCGGGCTCGAGCAGCCGATGACGGTGGATGTTCTCGACGACGACGATCGCGTCGTCGACCAGAATGCCGATCGAGAAGATCAGCGCAAAGAGGCTCACGCGGTTCAGCGTGAAGCCCCATGCCCACGAAGCGAACAGCGTCGCCGCGAGCGTCAGCATCACCGCGACCCCGACGATCGCCGCCTCGCGCCGGCCGAGCGTGACGAACACCAGCGCAACGACCGAAAGCGTCGCGAACACCAGCTTCGAAATGAGGAGCTTCGCCTTGTCGTTTGCCGTCTGGCCATAGTCGCGCGTGACCGTCGTCTCGACGCCGGCGGGAATCACGGTGTTCGAGAGCTGCGTCAGGCGCTGCTGGACCCGTTCGGCGACGTCGACGGCGTTCTCGCCGGCCTTCTTCGTCACTGCGATCGTCACCGCAGGATACGTGGCGCCGGCTTCGGAGTCGGCCGTCGCCCCGGCAGCGCCCGCCTTGCCGACGCCATGCCAGGCATAGCGCTGCGGCGGCGGCGGTCCGTCAACCACGCGCGCGACGTCGGAGAGATAGACGGGCCGGCCGTCGTGAACGCCGACGGCGAGCTCACGAACCTGCTTTGCCGACTCGAGGAAGGCACCGGTCTCGACCAGGATCGTCTCGTTGCCGCGGACGAGGTCGCCGGCGGGGAGCGCCGTGTTCGCGCTGGCGATCATCCGGCGCAGATCGGCGGCCGCGAGCCCATAAGCGTTGAGCTTCTCGATATCGAGCTGCACCTGCACGACCCGGCCCGGTCCGCCAATCGTGGTGACCTCGCGGGTACCGGGGACCCGCTTCAGCTCGACCTCGACCGCATGGGCGACGCGCTCCAACTCATAGGCGCCGCGCTGCGGATCCTTCGTCCACAGCGTCACCGCGAGGATCGGCACGTCGTCGATCCCCTTCGGTTTGACCAGCGGATCGCCGACGCCGAGCTCCGGCGGGAGCCAGTCCTGGTGCGAAAGGATCGTGTCGTGCAGGCGCACGACCGCATCGTTGCGCTTGACGCCGACCTTGAACTGGACCGTGATCAGCGCCTGCCCCGGCCGCGACACCGACCACACGTGCTCGAGGCCCTGGATCTGGGAGAGCACCTGCTCGGCTGGAACCGCGACCAGCCGCTCGACGTCGGCCGCCGACGCGCCCGGAAACGGCACGAAGACGTTCGCCATCGTCACGTCGATCTGCGGCTCCTCCTCGCGCGGGGTGACGATCAGCGCGAAGGCACCGGCCAGCGCGAGCACGAGCCCGATCAGCGGCGTGAGCTGGGACGAGAGAAAGAAGCGGGCGATCCGGCCCGAGACGCCGAGTGGAATTTCCGATCGGTCCGTCACGCGGCTCCCGTTACTTCGACTTGAGCTTGACGATGCCGAGCATGTTCATCACGTACTTCTCGTAGAACGGCTCGGAGGTTCCCTTTTTCATCTTGCGGATGAAGTATTTCTCGAAGGCGATCTTGGCGAGATGGACCCACTTCCCTTCGGCGAACCAGTTGACGTTGCGCGGCGGGATCTGCGGCAGCGCGACGAACGCGATGCCCGTGTCGCCCATGTCCGCCAGGCACACCGCGTTCCACGTCGCCTTTTCCACCGGCGTCTTGCCGTCGAGCTCCGCGCGGATGTTGTGCGCGGTCGCGGTCACCATCGATTCGATCATGAAACCGGTCTTGGGCGCCCCGGTCGGCACGGGCGTGGCCTCGACCGGCGGGATCGCGATGCAGACGCCCACCGCGTAGACGTTCCTGAATTTCGGGTTGCGCTGGTTCGCGTCGACGACGATGAACCCGCGCGGGTTGGTGAGGCCGTCGATCCCGAAGACGGCATCGATGCCCTTGAACGCGGGGAGCATCATCGAGTACTTGAACGGCAGCTCGTGCTGCTTCCGAGGCTGGCCGGCGTCGTCGTGCTCGGTGACGTTCATCTTGCCGGCCTCGACCTTCGTAACTTTCGCGTTGCAGATCCATTTGATGTGCCGCTCGCGCATCGCCGATTCGAGCATCGTCTTCGAGTCGCCGACGCCACCCAAGCCGAGATGCCCGATGTAAGGCTCGGAGGTGACGAACGTCATCGGCACGCGATCGCGGATCTTCCGCGTGCGCAGGTCACGGTCCATGATGAACGCGAACTCGTACGCGGGGCCGAAGCACGAGGCTCCCTGCACCGCGCCGACGACGATCGGGCCGGGTTCCTTGACGAAAACGTCCCACGCGCCGGCCGCCTTTTCAGCGTGGTCGACGTGGCAGATGGAGCTCGTGTGCGCCGCGGGTCCCAGACCCTCGACCTCGTCGAAGGCGAGCTTCGGCCCGGTGGCGATGACGATGTAGTCGTAATCGACCATCGTGCCGTCGGAGAGCTCGAGCTGGCTCTTCTCGGGGTGCAGGCGCTTCGCACCGCGCGGCTCGTAGCCGATCCCCTTCTTTTCAAGGTAGGGCGCCGCCGGGAATTCGATGTCTCTCCGCTTGCGCCAGTTGACGGCAACCCACGGGTTCGACGGGACGAAATGGAAGTTGGGTCCGTTGCCGACGACGGTGATCCGGTCGCCGGAGCGCAGCTGTTCCTTCATTTCGTAGGCCATCGGCATGCCGCCGAGCCCCGCCCCAAGAACGACGATGTGTGCCATGGATCATTCCTCCTTTTGGTTGCCGCCCTCGGACGGGACTCGCCGATCTACCGGGTCGCGGCGGCGCTCAATGCCGCCGTCGCCATGCCGGCCTGCACCGGGTTCTGCGCGATCCGCTCGCCATCGTTCAGGCCCGAGAGGACCTCGACCTGCCCGTCGCCGACCGTCTCGCCGGTGCGGATCTGGCGCAGCTGCGCGCGCCCGTCGCGGTCGATCACGTAGACGGCCGTCACCTCACCGCGCCTCAGGACGGACGCGGCCGGAATGGCGAGCGCCGGCATCGTGCCGGTGACGAACCGCGCACGGGCGAACTGGCCGGGCAGCACGCCGCCCGCTGCCGGCAGGTCGAGGCGGATCGGTGTCGTGTGCGTGCGGGCGTCGGCCATCGGGATGACCGTGACGCTGGTCGCGGTCAACGTCTTGCCGAGCGCGGCAATCTCGACTTGCACGGGCAGCGAGAGCTTGAGCGTCGAGAGCGCAGCCTGCGGCAGCGTGGCCGTGACGCGCAGCTCGCGCGGATCGAAGACCGTGATGAGCGGCCGTCCCGGCTGCGCCATGTCCCCAACGAGTGCATGGGTTGCGCCGACGACCCCCGCGTACGGCGCCGTGATCGTGTTGAACGACTGCGCCGCGACCGCCTGTCCGGCGTTGGCTTTCACCGCGGCGAGCTGCGCCTTCGCAGCCTTGTACTCGGCCTCCGATTGGTCGACCGCCGCCTGGCTCACGAACTTCTGGGCGAGAAGATCGCGGTTGCGCTCGTGCTTGCGTTTGGCGTTGGCGAGATTCGCCTCGGCCTCCGCGACCTGCGACAAGCTTGCCACGACGGCCTCGTTGGCGGTCCGCGCGTCGATGCGCGCGAGCACCTGGCCGGCGTGCACGGTGTCGCCGGCCTTGACGTTGAGCTCGACGATGCGTCCTGCGACCTGCGCGCCGAGCGTCGCCTGCTTCACGGCCTCGACGACGCCTTCGGCGGTGATCGTCTGTGGCAGGTCGCGCACGGCAACCCTCAAGGCAGGAATGGACGTCGCGACCGACTGCGCACCGGCGATTCCCGCGCCGACGAGCAACACGATCGCGGCCAGCGGGACGAGCATCGCCGTGCGGGCTGCCCCGCCGCTTCCGATGCAACGCGGAACCATGCTAGTGCGCGCGGCCGGTGCGGATTCCGAACGGCACGTACAGTGGGCAGCGGCCAAACAAACCCGTGCCCAGGAAGACGAAACCGAGAAGCCCCCACCAGCGGACATCGCCCTGTCCGAAGGCCAGCCAGGCAAGCAGCGCAATGCCGATGACGATGCGCAGCGCACGATCGATACCACCCACGTTCCGAAGCATGACGACCTCGCGACTCAAGGGAAAGGAAGGACTACCGACAAGATAGGGCCGCAGCCCGGAGAAATCTGTGATCTGCATCACATTTCCCGGAACACAGCCCTCGCCGCCTGCCGCTTGCGCGCTGGCAGGAAGGAGTCGCCGTCAGTGTGGCGGGCTTCCGGGTTGAGCGGGTACCGTGCTCGCCGCCGAACCCGGGCGCGCGGCGTCAGCTGCCGGGATGCAGATGGCGGAAGCGACGCTCCAGCTTGGCCATGCCCCAGCCTGCAAAGCCGAGGAAGGCGACGAACGCCAGCACATACCAACCCATCGATATGCCGGTGATCGAGGGGAGCGTCATCTCGCCCTGGGTGTTCGCCTTGATCCAGTCGTCGATGCCCGGCGTCAGCTCGGCGTAGGCGAGGACGCCCGCGAGCATTCCCAGCGCGAATGCGATCCCGTCCTTGCGTCCGGTGGCGATCGCCGCGATCGACGTGCCGGGGCAATAGCCGCCGACGATGAATCCGGCGCCGAAGACGACGCCGCCCAACGCCTGCGCGGCAAGGCTGGTCGGCTCGAGGTAGAGCTGACCCAGATCGAGAACGCCGGCGCCCGACAGCACGGCAAGTCCCGCCATCGCGGTAACGATCGCCGTGAACATCACTTTCACGACAGCCATGTCATAGAGATAGAAGACGGCAGTCAGCTTGCGCGCGCTGCCGAAGCCGGCGCGCTCGAGCGCGAATCCGAAACCGGTGCCGAGGACGAACGCGAGCGCCAGATCGACGCCGACGCTGAATTCGATGGTGGACGAGAGCGGGAGCGTCATAGCCATTCCTTGCGGACGAACCAGGCGAGAGCATAAGCGCTGGCGAACACCGCCAGCATGAACACGAGACTGCCGACATTGAGAATCGCGCCGCCGGTCAGGGCTTGCCCGCTCGTGCAGCCCTTGGCGATCTTGGCGCCATAAGCAGCGACGAAGCCGCCGACGAACGCGAGCATCAATCGGCGGTTGGCGGTGATGTTGGGGCCATGCTCGACGGTGATCCGCAGCCGACGGCCGAGCGCGCCGGAAACGAGCGCGCCAACAAACGCGCCGGCCATGAGGAACAGCGTCCACGACAGGAGCGGCGCGCCGTCGTTGAAGTACCGCCCCAGTACGGCGTTGGCGCTCGCGTGACCAGGCACAACCAGATTCGCGAGCCATGCATCGATCGCGCCGAACGCACCGGTTGCGCCAAGCCCGCGCCCGGTGATCGCGTACGTCGCAAGGAGGACGAAGCCGAGCAGGACGCCGGCCGCATAAGGATTCCACAATGCCTTCGCGGCGATCCGCGCGGCAATCTTGGGCTCGAGGTAGAGCCCGCTATCGGTAAGGGTCCGGCTCATATGCGATGATTCCTCTTCGCTGCGCCCCGTGTCCTTGCGAAACCGGCGCGCGGATCAACGGCGACGCCCTGGTGCCAAGACTTATCCAACGCGTATGCGCTTACTGTGACCTGAGTCACACACGACGGCGCGCACACGGTCGCCGAGGCATTCGTTTGATCCAGGCCAACAAAATGCAGGCGCCGCGCAGATCGCGGCTGCGGCAATTCGTCGCACGCGCGCTGCTGTTGACCGCGGCGATGGCTGCGGCAATCGGGGCCGGTGCGGCGGACATCGGCCGCCATGTCGCCCCGCTTCTCGAGGGCATGGGTCCCGATCGCGGACCGACGGCGAGCCGCGTTCCTGCGGCACAACGCTATTTCCATCAGGGGATGACGCTGAGCTGGAGTTTCAATCCCGCGGAAGCGGCGCGTTCGTTCGAAGCGGCGATCTCGATCGATCCCGGCTGCGCGCTCTGCCTGTGGGGCTTGGCCTGGTCCCTCGGGCCCACTATCAATTCGGACATGGAGGCGAGCGCGGCAAGGCGGGTTCACGACGCGTTGTCCCGCGCCACCGCGCTCGCGCCCCGCGCCTCACCCCGCACGCGTGCGCTCGTCATGGCCCTGGCGATACGCCACCCGGCCGCCGGTGCCGTCGACGAAGATGCGTACGCCGAACGCATGCGCGTCCTCGCGCGCGACTATCCGGCCGACGCCGACGTGCAGACGCTCGCCGCCGAAGCCATGATGAACCTGCATCCCTACGACTGGTGGGATGCCGAAGGCGCGTCCCGACCGTGGACGCCTGCAATCACTTCGCGGCTCACGCGAGCGCTCGCGCTTGCGCCGGATCATCCGGGCGCCAATCACTACTTGATCCATGTCATGGAGAGTTCGGGCCACCCGGAGACCGCCCTCGCCAGCGCGAATCGGCTGCGCCGGCTCGTGCCCGGCGCCGGGCATCTGCTGCACATGCCGTCGCACATCGACATGCGCGTCGGACATTACGCCGACGCGGTCGCGGCCAACGAAGCGGCGATCGCCGCGGACAAGCGGTATCTGGCGGCGGTCGACGCTGCCGGGGCGTACCGCGTCGGCTACGTCGCGCACAACGAGCACTTTCTGTGGGCCGCGGCGGCGATGGAGGGGCGCAGTGCAGAGGCACTCGCCGCCGCGCGCGCTGCTTTTCCGGCGGCATGCGGGCCCCGCCCCGCAAACCGCGGCACCGGCATCCTCCAACACTACTACGTGCTGCCGCTCTACACGCTGGTTCGCTTCGGGCGCTGGCGCGAGATCGTCGAGGAAACGCTGCCGCCCGACGTGAGCGAGCCTTATCCGCTCGCGATCTGGCACTACGCGCGCGGCACCGCGTTCGCGCGGACAGGCCGCGTCGCCGACGCACAGCGCGAGCTGGCGGAGGTCCAACGCTTTGCGAATCTCCCGGCGCTCGACGCCGTGAAAATCAAGAACGTCAATCCCGCGAGCGGGCTTGTGCGCATCGCAGCGCTCACCCTCGCTGCCGACATCGCAATCGCCGAGGACCGGGCCGCCGATGCGATTGCGCCGTTGCGCGAAGCCACGGCCACCGAAGATGCGCTCGCGCACGACGAGCCGCACCTGTGGCTCGCGCCGACGCGACACGCGCTCGGCGCCGCGCTGCTTGCGGCTGGACAGCCCGCCGAAGCGGAGCGAATCTATCGCGAAGACCTGCGGCGCTATCCCGAGAACGGCTGGTCGCTCGTCGGCCTCGCGCAGGCGCAGCGAAGGCAGGGACACGACGAGGCGGCGCGCGCGACCGAAACGCGTTTCAACGCGGCGTGGCGCCACGCGGACGTTGCGCTCACGGCATCGCGCTTCTGAGCTGCCCCCAATCAGGATTGATCAGGCAGCCGTGTCATATCTCGCGAACCTCTCAATTCGGCCATGACCGGTCGGTCAGCGGCGCGGCGATAGAGCGGACATTCGGCCCAGGGCGGAAAAGCCTTGCCGACCCGTCTTGACGTTCGTATCAGCTCCGCGGCTCTCAACTTACACCAGCATTTCGGGACATGGGGCAGTAGTTCGGTGGGGTAGGCGTTGCCCGCCTTAAGTCTGCCCTAAGTATCGGGGCCCATTGTCTCCGACCGAAATCCGGGCTGACGCGACATCCATGACCCCCCGCACTGCCAAATGGCTGGCCTTCAACGCCCTGTTCGCATTCGGACTGCTGGCGGGGCCGTTTCCCGTTCGCGCAGCGGCCGCTTCCACGACGGCTCCGGTCCCGCCGACCGACAACGTGCTGCGTGCCACCCTCGGCAACGGCCTGCGCGTGGTGATCGTGCGCGACACGCTGGCGCCGATGGTCACCACCCAGATGACCTACCTTGCCGGCGGTTATCAGACTCCAAAACGTTTTCCTGGCACCGCGCACGCGCTGGAACACATGATGTTCCGCGACAGCAAGGAGCTGACGGGCGCGCAGTTGAACGAAATGACCGGCAAGATGGGTGCTAACAGCAACGCGTTCACGACCAATGACGCCACGCAGTTCAGCATCGTCGCACCGGCCGCATACCTTGACGTGATGCTGCACATCGAGGCCAGCCGCATGCGCGGCGCGCTCCTTGCCGACCAGGACTGGAACCTCGAGAAGGGTGCAATCGAGCAGGAAGTTTCCCGCGACATCTCCGACCCGGGCTTTGTGGCGTTCGAGCACGCCGAGAACATCCTGTACGCCGGGACCGGCTACGCCGAGGATCCGCTCGGCACGCGGCCCTCCTTCGATCAGACCACCGCGAGGATGCTGCGCAAGTTCTACGATGACTGGTATCAGCCGAACAACGCGATCTTCGTGATCGTCGGGGACGTCGATCCTCAGGCGACGCTCGCCAACGTCAAGGCGCTGTTCGGCTCGATCCCATCCCGGCCGACGCCCGCGCGCAAGCCCTTGGTCCTCAGCCCGTTCAGGACGCAAACGATCGCGCGCACCACTCCCTCCGGCACCGGCTCGGTGCAGTTCCTCTATCGCATGCCGGGCACGATGTCGAAGGACAATGCCGCGGCACAGGTGTTGATCGACGTGCTCAACAATCCTCGGAGCGGGCTGTCCGAGCTGGCGGCGCAAGGTGAAGTGTTGAGCGCCGATGCGCAAATCCAGTCGTTCAGTCACGGCGGCATCGGCGTGGTCGAGGTCGGTTTTCCGAAGGGCGGCGACGCGCAGCGGGCAGGGGCGCATCTCAGCCGGGCGATCGAAGCGCTGCTCAAGGAGGGCGCGTCGCTCGATCTGGTCGAAGCTGCCAAGCACTCTGAACTCGCGCAATTCGAATTCAACAAGAACAGTGCGGTGAGCCTTGCGAGTGCGTGGTCCCAGGCGCTCGCCTGGCAGGGCTTGGACTCGCCCGAGGCGATGGAGCAGCAAATCCGGCGCGTTACGCTAGACGACGTCAACCGCGTCGCCCGCGACTATCTCAAGCCGGACGCGCGCGTAACCATCGTGCTGACCGCCGCCCCCAACGGCAAGCGCCCGCCGAACAGCTCGGGTTTCGGCGGCACCGAATCCTTCTCTGGCGACGACAAGCTGGACGTGCCGCTCCCCGACTGGGCGGCCAAGGCCCTCGGCAAGCTGGAGCTGCCGCACTGGACACTCAATCCGACGCCGATGAAGCTCGCCAACGGGATCACCCTGATCGTGCAGCCCGAGACGGTCAGCAAGACCGTCACTGTGGTCGGCCACATCGACCACGATGCCGGACTGCAGGAACCCGACGGTCAGGAAGGCGTTGGCCGGCTGCTCGGCTCGTTGTTCGATTACGGCACTGCCACGCTCGACCGGGCGGCGTTCCACAAGGCGCTGGATGCGATCGCGGCGAGCGAGACGGGAGGTGACGATTTCAGTCTCGCCGTACCCAGCGCCGACTTCGATCGAGGTATGCAGTTGCTGGCCGACAACGAACTGCACCCCGCGTTGCCGCCGCCGGCGTTCGCGATCCAGCAGAAAACGCTGGCGGATATGCTCGCCGGCGAACTGCAATCGCCGCAATACAAAATGTCCCGCGCGCTCAAACAAGGCCTGCTGCCCGCCGGCGATTCCAGCCTGCGCGAAGCGACGCCCGCCACGGTCGGCAAGCTCGGTCTCGCTGATGTCAGGAGCTACTTCGATCACACTTACCGTCCGGACCTTACCACCATCGTGGTGGTCGGCGATGTCACTGCGGAGCAGGCCAGAACAACGGTCGAGAAATATTTCGGCGACTGGAAAGCGCAAGGTCCGAAGCCCGATGTGATTCCGCCCAGGGTGCCGATCAATCCGCCGAGTTACACCATGGTGCCGAATGCCTATGCATCCCAGGATCAGGTGCTGATGGGCCAGATGCTGGAGCTCGATCTGCACGATTCGAATCGGTACGCGCTGCAGCTCGGCAACGACGTGCTCGGCGGCAACGGTTTCGCCTCGCGACTGATGGTGGACATCCGGGTCAAGCACGGCTACGCCTACGGCGCGGGGTCGGGCCTGAAGTTCGGCCGCTCGCGTTCGATCTTCTACGTGAAGTACGGAAGCGATCCAGACAAGGTGGCCCCGGTGGATGTGATGGTGTTGGACAGCATCAAGGCAATGCAGCAGGCGGTGGTCACGGATGACGAACTGAACAATGCGCGCCAGTATCAGATCCGCTCGATTCCGCTGCAGGTCGCGAGCATCAATCGCATCGCACGCTCGCTGCTCAACTGGAGCTACAAGGGCGAACCGCTGGATCAGCCGATGGTGGCGGCGAGGTATTACCTCGACCTGACCGCTGACCAAGTGCAGGCCGCGTTCAAGCAATACCTGCACCCGCAGCACCTGGTGCAGGTCGTGCAAGGTCCGGCGCCGGACCAGCATTGACGGGGCAATGCCCGTTCACACTGCCTCGACTCGCCTCTCGAAATGCGCCAAGGCGAGCGCCGTGTCGCGCGCCGGCGGGCGTTGCGATTCGATAATCACGTATCCGCCAGTGCGGGCAGCATTCAGGACCTGAGGGTAAGAATCCAACAAGCGCAGGCCGCTGCGAAGACGGGTCAGGGCTGCCGGTGGCGACCCAACGCGCCGTCTGCCCGAAGGTGGGGGGCGGAGGAGTTGCGCTTGCTGTTGGGCGTCGCCGAATCGGGCTCCGTCGCACCGTGCTTCGGCGGTCCATCACCCGATCGTTGATTGTCCGCTTCCATAGGGTTTCAATGGCCGGTCTGGAGTCGGCTTGGGGCCATTTTCCGTCGAGTGAAGGCGTCGGCCATACGGCGGCTGCCGAGCAGACAATTGCCGTCGGCCGACGGTAACTGATCGACCGCTTCATAGAAGCAGCCATCCAGCGGACGCGGGTCAGCGGCGGTCACCGCATTCTGGGGGGCTATCGTGTCCCTGCATGTGGCGGTCCTGGGCCATGGGGACACCCGCTCGTCAGGCCGCCCTATCGAATGGCAACGCTCTTGGTTTGATGCTAGCGAGGTATGCTCCACACTCGACCGGATTCGCTGCCACGAGCGGGTCGGATGGCAACGCGCGAGCCCGCCAAAAGGCAGTCATCAAGAAACTGATAATCTGACAGCACGCTTGCCTATGACTTTACGCAGTGAGCAAGACGATCGCTACCCGGCAGCTTGCCCAAGCGACGCGCCGTCCGGCGGGTCCGCCGTCGAAATCGGGATTGTCGGCACGTTCGACGTCGAAAATTATGGCGACCTCCTCTTCCCCTTGATCGCGCAGGAGGCGCTTTCCCGCCGCGATCCGCGCATGCGCGTGGTCCCGTTTTCGGTGAACGAACGATCGGAGCGGTCCTGGCCGTACGAGGTGCGCTCGACAGGGGAAATTCCGGGCTCCATCGCGAAGCTTGCGGCCATGCTGATTGGCGGCGGCCAGATCGTTCGCTTCGACAAGTCGTATCCGGTAGCGACTCCACCCGGCGTCGATCTGCCGATTGCGTATTGGCTGGTGCCGGCGCTGATTGCGGCCACCGCCGGCAAACCCGTTGTCTGGAACGGAGTTGGCGTGTGGACGGGCTCTCCCCGCGCACCGCGTTACGATGAGGTGCTGAGCAAGGTCTTGTCGGCAAGCTATCTCGTGGGCGCTCGCGACAACGCGTCGCAAAAGCACTTCGCAAGGTGCGCCGCCGACGCCCCCGTTTGCTTCATTCCGGACACGGCTTTCTCGCTGGAGCGCTACTGGCCGTTGCAGCGCGAAAGTACGGATTACGCGAGCTGGCGCGAATCGCTTGGCATCGATCGCCCGCACGTCGTGATTCAAGCGAACCATGCGATCGGGAAATACCGCTCCGCGATCAAATCGATCTTGCGGGCGATGGGCGATGTCGCCGTGGTCATTCTTCCTGTGTGCTGGTGCCATGGGGACCGGGCGAAAGGATTTCCCGCTTTCGCAGGTAGAATCGTTCCATGCGACGCCTGGCTTCCACCAAGGCTCTTGGCCGAAATCATCGGTCATGCGGAGTTCGTGATTGCCTCCAGCCTGCATGCGTGCATCACGGGGCTTTGTTACGGCGTGCCGGTTGTGCGCGCTCAGGTCGGTCCGGTTGCCAGCGATCGAAAGTACGAAATCCTCGAGGGGTTTGACAGCGTTACGCTGATCGACGACGCAGCAGCGGTCGCGCGCGTCGTGCGTCGAAAACGGCGCATCGAGCCGCGCGTCGCGGATTATGCCGATCAGCTCGACGTCTACTGGGATCGGGTCGCAGACATTGCGCTCAATCCGCAGCCGCTTCGTCGCGAACGTGCCATGGAGCTGATGCAAGGCTGCCTCGAAACAGTCGGTGGCGATATTGACCAGCGACGATAATCGGTCGCGAATCGTGCCCACAGGAATTCGGCCGTGCTGAATGTGGACCACATCGCGAATCAGGTCTCGGAACCGCGACCTTTGCTATGGGCGCCCGCCAACAAGCATGTGCAGCGGATGGCTTGGTGCGCTCCGACCTACGGCGTTGAATCGCCGCTTCTCGCCATCGACTGTCGGCTTCTCGGAAGGTCAATGGACCGCCAGCGTCGTCTTCTGCCGAATGACGGCGACGGCCATTCGGCGGCACCCGGCCACAAGCCGCCATTTCTTGCGCTGTCCGATGGCGGACACTTGACGGCATGCTTCCGACAAGAAGGAGGTGTTCCGCAGCAATCCGCCGCGACATCAGCTTCAACGTGAGAGATTACAATTCGGCCGATCTTGCCTTGGGCGTCGGCACGAGACACCCGGGCTGGAACGCCATACATGGAGACACCGGAATCCTCGTGGATCTGCCCGAGCTGTGGGTCAGCAGCGACGGCTCGCTTCTGCGGCGCCTGCGGGGAGGAAAGAAATGTTGCGGTCGCTCCAATCGCGGGCGACAGGACAGCGACTGGCCCGAGGCGCTCGTTCGTTGGCCGTCTGCGCTCCAGCTTGAGCACGCTCGCATCGCCCCCGGGGCGACTCACTGCCGACTGGATTCACGGCGTGCGTGTTGGCTACCTCGCGCCGCTGTCACTGTTCCTCTGGACTAACGTCGCCTTTTTTTTCGTTCAGTCGGCCAGCGGGCTCGGTATTCTGAGCTGGCCCCTGCGATCCCACCTCTCGGACGATTCGATCGCCTGGATCACGACACGGTTGTTTGCCCAACATCGGCCTTATGTTGCAGCGTCGACCGCTGCTTACGAGCAAGTTTTCAACACGCTCGAAGCGGTGCATGCCAAGTCGCTGGTGATCGTGATGGTGCCCGCATTTGCGATAGCGCTGAGCGCGCTGCTGATCGATCGGCGCGAACTCTTTAGGAATTCTTTAACATTCGCTATGCACTTCTTTGCGTTTGCGTTGATTTGGTTGTGCGCGCTGTTCCCGGCGCTTGCTATCGTATCGCACTTTATTACGCCGAGCGGCGCGCCGGCGCCATGGCATCATTCGATGGATCTCGTTGTATCAAGCCTGGAAGCTGCGGTACTTGGCTGGTACCTCTACGTCGCGCTCAACACAGTCTTCGGCTTGTCGAGGCCGCGGCGGGTGCTCACGGTAATCACCCTAGTCGCGATGCTATACGTGATTCTCAAGGCGTACCATGTCGTGGTTTTCGTCGCCACCCTATATTCGACGTGACGACAAGTTTGCCGCTTGATTCAACGAACGAAAGGAGCCGGCAGGAGATGAGCACGCGGACCCGAGTCGTTTCCAGCATCGCCTAGGCGGCGGCGTTCGCAATCGGGGCCGCCGCAAGCGAAGCGCGGGCGCCAGCGGCGCACCGCTCGTCGTGCCCAAGTACGCACCCGATGTGCCGGCAAAGATCACGACGCCCGACACGGTCGAGAGCCGAATCGGTACGCTGCAATTCAGGGACGGCGCACCTTCACATCATGGGAGACAGGCAATGAGCAAGATCGGTTTCGTCGGCCTTGGCATCATGGGCACGCCGATGGCGGAGCATCTCATCAAGGCCGGGCACGAGTTGTACCTGTACAGCATCCCCAGCGTTCCGTCTTCGCTGGTCCAGGCCGGCGGCCGGGCTTGCGCGTCCGGCAAGGAGGCGGCGCGCAGCGCGGACATCGTCTTCATCATGGTGCCCGACACGCCCCATGTGGCGGCGGCGTTGTTCGATCCGAACGGCATCGCGGAAGGGCTGTCGCCGGGAAACATCGTCGTCGACATGAGCTCGATCTCCCCGGTCGAGACCAAGGTCTTCGCGCAGCGAATCAATGCGCTCGGATGCGACTACCTTGATGCGCCGGTATCCGGCGGCGAGGTGGGCGCCAAGGCGGCGAGCCTGACGATCATGGTCGGCGGCCCGCACGCCGCGTTCGAGAAGGTAAAGGCGCTGTTCGCGCTGATGGGCAAGAATGTCACGCTGGTCGGCGGCAACGGTGACGGTCAGACGTGCAAGGTGGCCAACCAGATCATCGTCGCGCTCAACATCGAGGCGGTGGCAGAGGCGCTCCTCTTCGCCTCCAAGATGGGCGCCGACCCGGCAAAGGTGCGGCAGGCGCTGATGGGCGGGTTCGCTTCGTCGCGCATCCTCGAAGTCCATGGCGAACGCATGATCAAGCGCAGCTTCGATCCGGGCTTTCGCATCGAGCTGCACCAGAAGGACCTGAATCTCGCGCTGTCGAGCGCGCGATCTGCCGGGATTTCGCTTCCCAACACCGCGACAGCGCAGGAGCTTTTCAATGCCTGCGCGGCGCACGGAGGCAGGGCATGGGACCATTCCGCAATGGTGCGGGCGCTGGAGCTGATGAGCAATTTCGAAGTTGGCCAGAAGGCGTGAAGTGGACCGAGAGCTGGAAGCTGCACAACGCTTTGGTTCTTTTCAACCCGGCGCCGTGACCTGATCGCCGACCAACCCCGGAGTTCAGGAACGCTTGAAGCGTGAGGTTCCCCTGGGGCGCCTCGCGGGAGCCAACGAGGCCGCTCAATTCGCCGCCCCTCTTTGCAGCGAACCGGCAAGTTGCCTGGTCGGGCAAGTTTTCCGGTTTGCGGACGCTGGGCGGCCCGTTGTTGCCGGCACGTCGGCCCGCCGCCTGCGACAAAACGCCGCGCACCGCGCGGCGAATCTTGCGCTAGCGCAAACATCGACGCGGGGCCCCGACGTACTGTGACGTGAGTCACATTTCGTCGCTCGGGATCCACGCTCAAATGGCGTCGTGCATGAAGACAAACGCGACTTTCCCGGCGGGCGCGACGTCCGTTCGGCGGTCCGGTAGGCCCACATCGAAAACGACGATCCGATGGAACATCTTTCGCGCCGACGCTTCCTCAAGATCTCCGCCGCGAGCTTTGGCGCCTTGACCATGACGCCGCAGCTGGGATCCGTCGCCCGCATCGCTGCGGCCGCCGACGCGCCGGCGAGCGGCGAGACGACGATGCCGACATTCTGCGACATGTGCTTCTGGCGCTGCGCCGGCATCGCCCACGTCCGCGACGGAAAATTGTGGAAATTCGAAGGTAATCCGCGCGACCCGGCCTCGAAGGGCCGCCTGTGCCCGCGCGGCACCGCCGCGGTCGGCGCGTATTACGATCCCGACCGGCTGCAGAAGCCGCTGATCCGGCGCGGCGCACGAGGCAAGGAGGAATGGACGGCCGTCACGTGGGACGAGGCGCTGACTCATATCGCCGAGCGGATGCAGAAGATCAAGGCGGAACACGGCCCGGAAGCGATGGCCGGATTCATGCACGGCATCGGCCAGGCAATGTTCAAGCAGGTGCTCGGAACGTGGGGCGCCATCAACTTCGCCGGCTCGTCGTTCGCGCAGTGCCGCGGACCGAGGGACATCGGCTTCACGTTGACGTTCGGCAGTGGCATCGGGTCGCCCGAGCCGACCGACATCGAGAATACCGATTGCCTGGTGCTGATCGGCACGCACCTGGGCGAGAACATGCACAACACGCAGGTCCGGGAGTTCGCGCAGGCAGTCGAGCGGCGGATCCCGATCATCGTCGTCGACCCGCGGTTTTCGGTGGCCGCGAGCAAGGCGAAGTACTGGCTGCCGATCAGGCCCGGCACCGACTTGGCGCTGCTCCTCGCCTGGATGAACGTGCTCGTCACCGAAGAGCGCTACGACAAGGCATTCGTCGACAAGTACGGCCACGGCTTCGACAAGTTCGTCGCCGAGATCGCACCGTACACGCCCGAGTGGGCAGCGCCGGAAACCGGCATCGACGCGACGCTGATCCGGGCGACGGCACGCGAGTTCGCAAGCCACCGGCCGGCCTCGATGATCCACCCGGGGCGCCGCGTCGTCTGGCATGGCGACGACACGCAGCGGAGCCGCGCAGTCGCGCTTCTCAACGCGCTTCTCGGCAACTGGGGCCGCAAGGGAGGGCTGTTCCTTTCGGCGGGGATCAGGATCGCGCCGTACCCGCTGCCGAAGCTACCGCAATCGGCGCGGCCGAAAGCGGACAACCCGAACGGGGAAAGGTATCCGTTTGCCGATGAAGCGGTCACGACCGGATTGCGGGAAGCGACGCTCACCGGCAAGCCCTATCCCATCAAGGGCTGGCTCGTCTATTCGACCAACCTGATGAGTGCGCTTCCGAACCCGGCCGAGACGCTCGCGGCGATCGACAAGCTCGACCTTCTCGTCGTCGTCGACACGATGCCGAGCGAGATCGCGGGCTACGCCGACGTCGTCCTGCCGGAAGCGACCTTCCTCGAGCGCCATGACGAGCTGTCGACGGCGTGGGGCCGCACCGGCTGGGTCGCGCTGCGGCAGCCGGTGATGAACCCGCCCGCGGATCAGAAGCCCGGCTGGTGGATCGCGAAAAGGCTCGCGGAAAAACTCGGCGTCGGCGCCTGCCTGCCGTTCGCCGACATGGAAGAGTACCTCCGCTATCGGGTCGAGAAATCGGGGTTGAGCTTCGACGAATTGAAGCGCGACGGTGTGATCATGGGCAAGCGGGAGCCGGTGTTCGTCGAGGATGGGCTCGAGCTCACGTTCGACACGCCGTCGGGCAAGGTCGAGTTCTGGTCCGACCAGCTCGAGGCCAAGGGCTTCGACCCGGTGCCGAAGTACCGGCCGCCGGTCGCCGGACCCGAAGGCGGGCTGCGCCTGCTCACGGGGCGCGCGCCGGTGCACACGTTCACGCGCACGCAGAACAATCCACTGCTCGCCGACCTGATGCCGGAGAACGAAGTCTGGGTGAACGCAGATGTCGCGAAGAAGCAGGGCATCGGCAACGGGCAGTACGTCAAGCTCAGGAATCAGGACGGCGTCGTCAGCAACCGCGTCAAGGTCAAGGCCACGCAGCGCATCCGACCGGACTGCGTCTATCTGGTCTACGGCTTCGGCCATACGGCGCCGCAGCAGAAACGTGCGTACCTCAAGGGCGCGAGCGCGGCGCAGCTCACGACGAAATACGTGACCGACCCGCTGATGGGCGGCACCAGCATCCACAGCAACTTCGTCACCCTGGTCAAGGAATCGTGAGATGAACGACCTCCATGCTCACTTCGTTCGCTGCCTCCCGAGGGGGCGCAGAGCGCCGTGCGGGCAGCCAAGGGGGCACTGAGATGGCCCGCTTCGGAATGGTCATCGACACGCGCAAGTGCGTCGGCTGCATGGATTGCGTCGTCGCCTGCAAGACGGAGAACGACGTTCCCGACGGCTACTGCCGCGACTGGATCACGACCGAGGTGCGCGGCGAGTTCCCCGATCTTTCGCTCGAAATCCGCTCGGAGCGCTGCAACCACTGCGACAACCCGCCCTGCGTGTCGTGCTGCCCGACCGGCGCGAGCCACGTCGAGGAATTCGGCAAGGTCGTGCTCGTGACCGCGAACAAGTGCATCGGCTGCAAAGCCTGCATCGCGTCGTGCCCCTACGACGCGCGCTTCATCCACCCGAAGGGCTACGCCGACAAGTGCACGTTCTGCTACCACCGGACGAAGGACGGCAAGGACCCGGCGTGCGTATCGGTGTGTCCGGCGCGCGCCATGCAATTCGGCGACCTCGACGATCCGAAGGGCAAGGTGCGCGAGCTCCTGCGCACGCGCAAGTTCCACGCGCTGCGTTCCGAGGCCGGCACCGGCCCGCGGGTCTTCTATCTGACGTAAGAGACCACTTTCATGCTCGAGCTCACGACGACCCGTCACAACCCCCTGATCGACCCGAACCTTGCGATCTGGAGCTGGGAAATTCCCGTCTACCTGTTCTTGGGCGGCCTCGTCGCCGGGATGATGGTGCTCGCGGGCACCGCAATGCTGCGGATCGCGCGCGGGGAGGACGGCAGGAGCTTCTTCTCGGTGCAGACGCCACTCCTCTCGTTCGTGCTGATCAACCTGGGCATGGGCGCGCTCTTTCTCGACCTCACGCACAAGCTCTACGTCTGGCGCGTGTACCTGACGTTCCAGCCGTCCTCGCCGATGTCCTGGGGCTCGTGGGTGCTGCTCGTCGTCTATGCAGTCCTGCTCGCCTCGGCGCTGATCCGCCTGCCGGAAGGCTGGCCTTGGGCGGGACGGCGCTTTCCGGTGCTCGCCGCCTGGTCGGACGCACTCGTCGCGCGGCCCCCGCTCGTCAAAGCACTCGCGTGGTCAAACATCGTGCTCGGCGTCGCGTTGGGCATCTACACGGGGATCCTGCTCGACACGATGGTCGCGAGGCCGCTTTGGAACAGCGCGATCCTGGGGCCGCTGTTTCTGTTCTCGGGGCTGTCGGCCGGCGCCGCGACGGTGCACCTCGCCGCCGTCGTCCGCGGCAGACGGCCAGCACCGCCGACGCTCGTCGGCGGCGCACTGGCGGCCACCCTCGGCCAGCCGCTCGGCAGCGCGGTGCCCGAAGAGCGCACCGTCGATTCTCTGCTCCGCGCCGACCTCGCTTTTCTCGCCATCGAGCTCGTGCTGATCGGACTGCTGCTCGCGAATCTCTACACGTCGTCGGCATCGCACGCGACCGCGGCGGCGCTCATCGTCAGCGGCCCCTACGCGCTCGTCTTCTGGGGCGTGATCGTCGGACTCGGCATCCTCGTCCCGCTCGCGCTGCAGGGGCTCGAGCTGCGCCACGCGATTCCGCACACGGTGGTGCCGGCGGTTCTGGTGCTCGTCGGCGGGTTCGTGCTGCGCTGGGTGATGGTCAACGCAGGCCAGGCAAGCCACGTCGTTCAGGCACTCGCCGGCTGACGTTTCGAACTCGGATCTCGCCCGTTGTCTGCAGAACTCTTTTTTGTCACCAGCCCCAAGGAGACTTCGTCATGCTGATCAGGAAGAACGCATTCGTGCTCGCGGTCGTCGTGGCCCTCGGCCTCGCTTCCCCGGGGTTGGTTGCCGCGCAGAACTATCCGCCCGCGGTCGGCCAGCTGGTCGCCACGACCAAGAAGCAGGTGAAGACGATCAACATGGCCGAGCTGAAAGCGGCGCTCGACCGGGGGGACGCCGGCGTCATCATCGACGTGCGCGAACCCGACGAGTACGCCGACGGTCATCTCGCCGGCGCGGTCAATATCCCGCGGGGCGTGCTCGAGTTCACCGTCTGGACCTACGTCGGCTTCCCTGACAAGACCGACATGGCGAAAAAGCTGACGCTCTACTGCCGGACCGGCGGACGGTGCGCCCTCGCCGCGAAATCGCTGCAGGACCTGGGCCTCACCAACGTCACCGCCGTCGACATGAAAATCGACGATTGGGCGAAGGCGGGCTATGCGCTGGTGAAGTAGCCGCAAAGGGACAAACGGGGAGCCGCGGCTCCCCGTTTCGCGCCCGCCGAACGGAAGAACTCAGCAGCCGCCCTTCTTTTGCTTTTTCGCGGCTGTCTTCGGCGCCGCCTTGGCGTTGTCGACCGCCTTCTGCTTTTCGGCGTCCGACATCTTGTTCCAGGCGGCCTGCGTCACGTCGGCCGGCTTCTCGAGCTTCGCCGGCGCCATCTTGGCGGCATCCTTCGCCGCGTCCTTCGCGGGCGCATCGGCGGCGAGCGCGGAGGCGCTACCGAGTGCAAACACAGAGGCAACGAGCATCGGTAAGAGCTTGTTCATCGGTCGTTCTCCTGGCGAGTGGGGTTGATCGTCGAGCGCCGCCCAGTCCGAGTCACCTGGATTGCACCGGGGCGCGATTATGCCGCGCCCCGCCGGCATCGTCCATAGGGCTCCCGCGTTGGAACGCCAAAATCGGCGGAAGTTTGCGCCTCATCGCGGGTTTGAGCGCACCGCGGAACCCGTCCGCCGGCAGCCGCCGGCCGCCCATCTTCGCAACAAAGCCGCGACCCGCGGCCGACGCCGTCACCGTCCCTCGAGATATCTCGCGTCATCGAACGTCGCGACCCACTGCGGGCGGTAGACGACGGCGAGCGTCAGCACCATGCCCGTGAGCGTCGCCTCGCCGAAGGCAAGGTAGACGAGGTACGGCGCGTATTCGCCGAACACGAGCGCCGCCGATCTCCCCGCACCCAGTGCAAGCGCCGCGGCACCGGCAACCCCCGCGAGTGCATAAGCCGTTCCCGCGCCGAAGAACGCGACCACGAACACATACACGAAGAAGTTCGGCGGCAGGCGGGCCTCGGCAAAACGCAGCACGAGCCACGTCACGGCGACCGGCACGGCTGCCATCGTCACCCACGCGACTCCGGCGTTGGCCCACAATCCGCCATGCACGACGAGGAGGAGCACGACGGCAGCCGCGGAGCCCATGAGCGCAAGCGCCGGTCCGACCACGAGCGTCAGCGCCGCCACGCCGAGCAGGTGGAACGTGAATCCCTCGCCGACGGTCGCCTGGAGGCTCCACAGCATCAGGACGAACAGGATGGCGCCATACCACACGTGCACCGGCTCGCTCGCGGAGAATCGCCGCCACGGGGCCACTTGTGCGGCGCGCGCAACGATCGCCACGGCCAGCGCCCAGCCCGCGGCGGTCCAGGGAGTCGGCAGGGTCACGCCGAGCGGATCCATGGGGCCATTGTAGAATCGCCCGGGTACCCCAATCTCGCCAGTCATGGACGCCGCCGCCCTTTCTCCGCTCGCCGCACGCATTGGCCAGACCTTTCCGACGCTCGCAGACGCGCCGGGCGCTACGCTCGAGCGAATCGCGCGCGAGGGGATCCACCGCAAGGTGCCAGCGGGGACCGTGATGTTCAGCGCGCACTCGCCCTGCGGCGGCTTCCCTCTGGTGCTCGCCGGAACGATCCGCGTGCTGCAGCGCTATCCGAACGGGCGCGAGCTCCAGCTCTACCGGGTGAAGCCGGGAGAATCCTGCCTGCTTTCCGGCAGCTGCCTCCTCGGGCAGACGAATTACGAAGCGTCCGGCATCGCCGAGACCGACGCCGAGTTGCTGATCCTTCCGCCGGCTGCATTCCAGGGCCTGATCGCCGAGGACGAGACGTTCCGCCGGCACGTATTCTCACTGTACGGCGAGCGTTTGTCCGCGCTGATGCAGGTCGTGGAAGCGATCGCAGTCCAGAAGCTCGACCAGCGCCTCGCCGCGCTCCTCGTCAACCGCGATCACGATAGCGGCGAAATCCATGCGACGCACCAGGCGCTCGCCGACGAGCTTGGCAGCGTCCGCGAGATCGTTTCGCGGCTCCTGCGCAACTTCGAGGACCGCGGCTGGGTCGATCTCGGTCGCGAGCGGATCCGCATCGTCGATCGCGCCGCGCTGGCCGGCCTCGCGCGCGGCTAGTCACGAGGACGGCGCTCGCTCAGGCCCGCGCCGCGCGGGCGCCGCGTTTCGCGGCTGCGTGGCTTTCGCCGCGCTGCTGTCGCTCGATCAGGCGCAGCATCGTCGCGAGGGTGATCGAGCTCATCGTCGCTTTCGCGATTTCGTCGATTTCGGAAAGCACCGCGGAAAGGGCCTGACCGACCGGCGTCCGCTCGCCGGGCTCACGCCGATCGGGCGAAGGCGCCCCGAAATCCTCGAACAGCAGGATCACGTCCATCAACGTGAGCCGCCGCGCATTGCCCGCGAACCGGTAGCCGCCGCCCACGCCGCGCGCCGATTCCACGATGCCGACGCGCGCGAGCTCGGAGAGCACCTTGGCAAGATGGTGCGACGACACGCCGTACTTCCCGGCGATCTCGGCGGCCGAGATGTGGCGCATCGGATCGCCCGCGAATTCGAGCACGCTGTATAGCGCGAGGGACGTGTTCTTCTGCAGCTTCATCGGGAAGCGACTGCGCGGCGCGTCCGCTGTGTCGCGTCCTCGCGCAGCACTCGCCGTGCGTCGGATGCACTGTCTCGCGCCTCGCGACGATTCCCGCTCCGCCCGCTCGTGCCGTTCATGCGAGATCCATCTCCAGCGGAATGAACGGTCCGGCCATCATCCCCTGGCTGCGAAAGAACGACAGGATCAGCGTGTTGTCGCGCGACAGCATAGTGCGAACGGTGCGAACCCCGGCGCGCCGGAACGCAGCGCAAATCGACTCCAGCAGCCGGGCGCCGACGCCAGCGAGGCGCGCCTCCGGATGCACGTCGATCGCGAATACCCAGCCGCAGGGTCTCGAGCCGAACTCCCAGTCGCGCACCTCGCCGATGATGAAGCCGACGACCCGCCCTCCGGCCTCGGCCACGAGGAACTGCCGCCCCGCCTCCGTGGTGACGCCGTAACGGCGGTAAATCGAGCGCCAGTAGCCCCGCTTCTCGAGTCCGGTGACGTTGGCATCGATGGCGATGACCTCCGGGAGGTCGCCCTGCCGCACGGGGCGGATCGCGAGCCCCGCGATCGCTTTCGCGACCGGGCCGGCGCCGCTGCGGCTGCCCTCGTTCTTGTCCCGCGGTCGCTTCAGCCTTCCCGTGGCCAAACGCGTCCCCAAAAAGAATGACGCAGATCAAACCGATAATCGCATTCCGATGCCAGATTAGCGGGTACGGAACCTCCGGACAAGTCCCTCGGGCGAGATCTTGCGTTTCGCCCCCGCGGGAGCGCCACCACGATAGGGCGCCTGCCGGGAATTCCGGACGCCGCGGTCCCCTCGCGCCGTTACGTAGGAGGAGCCGATGAAACCCAGCCTCACCGCAGGCGTGAGCACGACGTCCACGCTCACCGTCGACCGCGGGCGCACGATCGACTTCATGGGCGAAAAGGCCCGGGTGTACGCGACGCCGATGCTCGTGCGCGACATCGAGCTCGCCTCGCGCGATCTGCTGCTGCACCATCTCGAGCCGGGTGAGGATTCGGTCGGGACCCGGATCGAGCTCGACCATCTTGCCGCGACGCTGATGGGAATGCCGGTCGAGCTGACGATCACCGTCGCCGTCGTCAACGGCCGGTCGGTCATGCTGGAAGTGAGCGGCCGCGACAACCTCGATCTCATCTGCCGCGGCAAGCACAACCGCTTCATCGTCGACGTGAAGAAGACCGAGGAGAGGCTTGCGGCCAAGGCGCAGAAGGCCGGTGTCGCCTGAGATGGCCGGCCCCGAAATCCGCCGCGTTCCGACGTACTGCTACCAGTGCGTCGCGGGACCGGATCTGCTCACCGTCAAGGTCGTCGACGGTGTCGCCACAGAGGTCGAGCCGAACTTCTGCGCTGCGAGCGTGCATCCGGGCGGTGGCAGGGTCTGCGTCAAGGCGTTCGGCCTCGTTCAGAAGACGTACAACCCGAATCGCGTGCTGACCCCGATGAAGCGCACCAACCCGAAAAAGGGACGCGACGCCGATCCCGGTTTCGTGCCCATCTCGTGGGACGAAGCTTACGACCTCATCACCGCGCGCCTCGACGCCGTGCGGGCAGCCGGCCTGCAGGACGAATCGGGTTACCCGCGCGTCGCGGCGAGCTTCGGGGGCGGGGGAACGCCGCAGTCGTACATGGGCACCTTGCCGGCGTTCCTGTCCGCCTGGGGTCCGATCGACATGGGGATGGGGTCGGGCCAGGGCGTCAAGTGCTATCACTCCGAGCACCTGTACGGCGAATTCTGGCATCGCGCGTTCACGGTCTCGCCGGACACCCCGCTCACCGAATACCTGATCTCCTGCGGCGCGAACGTCGAGGCGTCCGGCGGCGTCGCCGGCGTCTGGCGCCATGCCGAAGCGCGGGAGCGCGGGATGAAACGCGTCCAGGTCGAGCCGCACCTGTCGGTCACCGGCGCGTGCTCGGCGCAATGGGTGCCGATCAGGCCCAAGACGGATGCCGCGTTCCTGTTCGCGCTGATCCACGTGCTGCTGCACGAGATTCCGCGCGAGAGGCTCGATGTCGCGTTCCTCGCCCGCCACACGACGTCTCCCTACCTGGTCGGGCCCGGCGGCTACTTCCTGCGCGAACGAAATACGAGGAAACCGCTGGTTTGGGATGCCCGCGCGCGCAACGCCGCTGCGTTCGACGCGATCGGTATCGAGGAGGCGCTCGAAGGGCGTCATGACGTCGACGCCGTCGAGATCGGTCCCGACGACGAAGTGCTCGCCGAGGGAACGCTCGAAGGCGAGACGGCGTTCGCGAAGCTCGTTGCGCACGTCGCGCCGTACACGCCCGAATGGGCAGAGCGTCTTTGCGAAGTCCCCGCCGCGACCATCCGCAAGATTGCGCGCGAATTCATCGATCACGCGCACGTCGGCGAGACGATCGAGATCGAAGGCGAGCGCCTGCCGTATCGCCCGGTCGCGGTAAGTCTCGGCAAGACCGTCAACAACGGTTGGGGCGGCTACGAATGCGTATGGGCGCGCACGACGCTTGCCGCGCTCGTCGGCGGGCTCGAGGTTCCCGGCGGCACGCTGGGCACGACGGTGCGCCTCAACTGGCGCCACTCGGACCGCCTCGCGAGCGTCACACCCGGGCCGGACGGGCTGATGGCTTTCACGTTCAACCCGACCGACAAGGCGCAGTGGTCGCCGAATCCGAACATCCGCAACGCCTACCGGACGATGGTGCCGCTCGCGGGCAACGGCGCCTGGAGCCAGGCGCTCGGGCCGACCCATTTCTCGTGGCTGTTCATGGACGACACGCCGAAGGGGTTGCCGCGCGTCACGCTGCCCGATGTGTGGTTCATCTACCGCACGAATCCGGCGATCTCGTTCTGGGACACGCAAGCGCTCGGTGACAAGATGGCGAGGCTGCCGTTCGTCGTCGCGTTCGCCTATACGCGCGACGAGACCAATCACTACGCCGACGTGCTGCTGCCGGATGCGACCGATCTCGAAAGCCTGCAGCTGATCCGGATCGGGGGCTCGAAGTACGTCGAGCAGTTCTGGGACCGCGAAGGCTACGCGCTGCGCCAGCCCGCCGTCGAGGCCCGCGGCGACGCCCGCGATTTCACCGACATCGCCACCGAGCTCGCGCGGCGCACCGGCCTGCTCGCGAAGTACAACGCGGCGATCAACCGCGGCGCTGCCGGCATCCCGCTCAAGAATGCGCACGGCGATTTCGAGCTCGACCCCGGGCGCGCGCATTCGCGCGAGGCAATCTGGGACGCCGTCTGCCGCGCGGCAAGCGCGGAATTGACCGGCGGCCGCGAAAAGAACGGCCTCGACTGGTGGAAGGAAAACGGCCTTGCGACCAAACCGTTTCCGCGCACCGACTGGTATCTCTTCCCGCGGCTCGCGGCGCAAGGCCTGCGCTTCGAGCTGCCGTACCAGGAACGCCTGCAGCGCGTCGGCGTCGAGCTTGCGCGCCGGCTGCACGAACGCGACATGCACTGGTGGGACCAGCAGCTGCCTGAATATCAGGCGCTTCCGGTGTGCAAGGACTTCGCCGCGCCGTGGGTCGCGGCGCTCGAGAAAGCCGGCGGCAAGCCCCAGGATTATCCGTTCTGGCTGCTGACGGCGCGCAGCATGCAATACGCGTGGGGCGGCAACGTCGGCATGCAGCTGATCAAGGAGGTTGCCGACAACGTCGCCGGCCATCGCGGCGTGATCATGAACACGCAGGCGGCGAAGGCGCTCGGCGTTGCCGACGGCGATCAGGTCGAGATCGCGACGCCGCGACATCGCGTGCGCGGCCGGGCGGTTCTGCGCCAGGGTATCCGCCCGGACACTGTGCTGATGATCGGCCAGTTCGATCATTGGGCGACGCCGTTCGCCAAGGACTTCGGCGTGCCGAGCATGAACTCGCTCGCGGAAATGTCGCTCGATCTGACCGACGCGACCGGCTCCGGCGCGGACATCGTGCGGGTGAAGGTGACCAAGAGTTCGGCGCCAATACACTGATGGAACGCACGACATTTTTTCGTACGTCGTCTCCGTGCAGGCGGGGACCCGGCGGCGTTCGACGAAAGACACCGGGTTCCCGCGTTTGCGGGAACGACGGAGGCAACGAGGCGGTCGCCTCATGACCCGCTGGGCGATGGTCGCCGACCTGCGCCGCTGCGTAGGGTGCCAGACGTGCACGGCCGCGTGCCGGCATGCCAACGCGACGCCGCCTTCGGTCCAGTGGCGGCGAGTGCTCGACATGGAATTCGGCGAGTATCCCGACGTCCATCGCGCGTTCGTGCCGGTCGGCTGCCAGCACTGCGACGATCCGCCCTGCCTGGACGTCTGTCCGAGCAAGGCAACGAAAAGGCGCGCCGACGGCATCGTCACCATCGACTACGACCTCTGCATCGGCTGCGCGTACTGCGCGGTCGCGTGTCCGTACCAGGCGCGCTACAAAACGGTGAAGGCGACGTTCGCGTATGGCGCACCAACCGCCAGCGAGACGACGCGCCACGACGACGGGCGGTTGGGTGTCGCGACCAAGTGCACGTTCTGTGTCGATCGCATCGACGCAGGGATTGCGAACGAGCAGGTGCCCGGCGTCGATCCGGAAGCGACGCCGGCGTGCGTCAACGCCTGCATCTCGAAGGCGATGACGTTCGGCGACCTCGACGATCCGCAAAGTCCCGTGTCGCAGGTGCTCGCGAGGAACAAGCATTTTCGGATGCACGAGGAGCTCGGTACCGGGCCGGGGTTCTACTACATCTGGGACAAGGAAATGGCATGAGCTTCGGACCGGTCCCCTGGCCACAGACGAGCTGGGACGCCCGCGCCGCGGGCAACTTCATCGGCGGCGGCGGCGGCGCTGGCCTGATCGTGTTCACGGCCGTCTCGGGTGCGCAGGGGCCGGCGTTGGCGGGATTGATGCTCGGCGGACTCTCGCTCGTCGGCGCGGGCCTTCTCTGCGTCTTTCTCGAGCTCGGCCGGCCGTGGCGGGCGATCAACGTGCTCTTCAATCCGCGCACGTCGTGGATGTCCCGCGAAGCCTTCGCCGCGGCGCTGCTCTTTCCCGTCGGCCTCGGCGCGGCGGCGGGCGTCTCCGCGTGCGTTCCGATCGCCGCGACGCTTGCAATCATTTTTGTCTTCTGCCAGGGCCGGATGCTGCAGGCCGCCAAGGGCATCCCCGCGTGGCGCGAGCCGCTGCTCGCGCCGCTGATTGTGACAACCGCCCTGACGGAAGGTGGCGGCGCGTTCCTCCTCACGTCCCGGCTGCATGGCGCCGCGACCGAATCGTTGATGGCAATCTTTGGCGTGCTGGTGATCGTGCGCGTGCTCGTCTGGCTCGCGTATCGCCGTCGCCTCGACGGCAAGCTTGCGCCGGGCGCGAATGGGGCGCTCGATCGCGCCGGACGCGTGCTGCAGCTCGCCGGAACGCTGACGCCGCTGGTGTTGATCGTGGCGATCGGCGCGGGCGCGTTTGCCGGCGAACAGATTCTGGTCGTGGCCATGGTGGCCGGACTTGCGGCGCTCGTCGCGGGCTCGTATTTCAAGCTCACGCTGGTGACGCGCGCCGGATTCAATCAGGGCTTCGGGCTGGCGCATCTGCCGGTGCGCGGCGTGCGTTCCTGAAAACCACCGAAGCGTGGAGGCTCGATGGTCGCAACGACGATGACGGAAGTGGGGATCGGGGCCGGCTTGGCAACGCGCCATTCGTTCCAGCCCGACGTCGAGACGCTGCCGCGCGAGCGGCTCGCGGCGTTGCAGCTCGAGCGCCTGCGCGCGACGGTGCGCAACGCGTACAACCATGTCCCGCTGCACCGCACGCGGTTCGATGCGATCGGCATGGTGCCCGATGACCTAGCGAGCCTCGACGACGTCCGGCGGCTGCCGTTCACGCAGAAGTCCGACCTGCGCGACCACTATCCGTTCGGGATGTTCGCGCGGCCGATAGCTGCACTCGCGCGTTTGCACGCCTCGTCGGGCACGACCGGCAAGCCCATCGTCGTCAGCTACACGCCCGACGATCTCGCGACGTGGGCGGAGCTGATGGCGCGCTCGATGGCATGCGGCGGCGTCCGGCCCGGCGACATCGTCCACAACGCCTATGGCTACGGCCTCTTCACTGGCGGCCTCGGCGCACACTACGGCGCCGAGCGATTGGGTGCCGTCGTGGTGCCGATGTCGGGCGGCTCGACGGAACGGCAGGTGGCGCTGATCGTCGATTTCGGCGCGCGCGTGCTGTGCGCGACGCCGTCGTACGCGCTGGCGATCGCCGAAGTCGCCGAAAAGCAGGGCGTCGATCTGCGCCAGAGCGCGCTCGAAGTCGGCCTCTTCGGCGCAGAGCCGTGGAGCGACGCGATGCGGCGCGAAATCGAGGCGCGCCTGGGTCTCCACGCCGTCGATATCTACGGCCTGTCCGAGATCATGGGGCCCGGCGTCGCGTGCGAATGCGACTGCAAGGCCGGCCTGCACGGCTGGGAGGATCACTTCCTGTTCGAGGTGATCGATCCGGAGTCCGGCCATGCGGTTCCCGAGGGACAGGCCGGCGAGCTCGTCATCACGACACTGACCAAGCAGGCACTGCCGATGCTGCGCTACCGGACGCGCGACATCACCAAAGTCACTTCGGCGCCGTGCGCCTGCGGGCGCACGCATCTGCGCCTCCTGCGGATCACCGGCCGCAACGACGACATGCTGATCATCCGCGGCGTCAACGTCTATCCATCGCAGGTCGAGGCGGTGCTGGTCGGGCTCCCCGACATTGCGCCGCACTATCAACTCGTCGTGGAGCGCCGCGGCAGCCTCGATGCGGTGAGAATCGAAGTCGAAGCGCAGCCGGGCGTCGAGCCGCGCGCGTTCGAGCGCATCGCCCAGCGCGTCGCCCATCACGTCAAGTCGCTGATCGGCATCACGACCGACGTGGAGGTCAAGGAACCCGGCGCGATTCCGCGGTCTCAGGGCAAGGCGGTCCGCGTACGCGACCTGCGGCCGAAAGCGAATTAGGACGCGCAACGACGCCATGGCGAAGCGCCTCGTCACGTTGACGGTCAACGCGCTCGCCCGCGAGGATGCGATCGCCGACTCGCTGCTGCTCGTCGACTACCTGCGCGAGGACCTGGGACTCACCGGCACCAAGCGAGGCTGCGACGGCGGCGAATGCGGTGCCTGCACGGTGCTGGTCGACGGCGAGCCGCGGCTTGCGTGCATCACGCTCGCCGCCCGCTGTGCCGACAAGCACGTCGAGACGATCGAAGGCTCCGCCCAAGGCGGTCGGATGAGCCGGCTGCAGGCGGCGTTCCACGAGAAGCTCGGCACCCAATGCGGCTATTGCACGCCAGGGATGATCATGGCGGCAGAAGCGCTGCTGCGCCGGAACCCGACGCCCAGCGAGTCCGAAATCCGCGAGGCACTTTCCGGCAACCTGTGCCGTTGCACCGGCTACGTGAAGATCATCGAAGCGGTCGAGGCCGCCGCGATGGCCGCGACGGAAGAGCGATGAGCCGTTCGTTCGACTCTTCGCCGGCATCGCCGAGCGTCCGGCCGGGTGCCGCGATCGGCGTGCGCCAGCCGTTGATCGACGGCGTCGAGAAGGTAACCGGCCGCGCGCGCTACACCGCCGACCTGCGGGCACCGGGCGCGCTCGTCGGCGCGATTCTGCGAAGCCCCGTCGCGCACGGCACGATCCACAGCATCGATGCCGAGGCAGCCCGCGCGCTGCCAGGCGTGCGTGCGGTGATCACGGGCGACGACTGCGACATCGCGTACGGCGTCATTCCCGTCGCGCAGAACGAGTTTCCGCTGGCGCGCGGGCGCGTCCGTTACCGCGGCGAGCCGATCGCTGCCGTCGCCGCCGACGACGCCGCGACGGCGCGCGCAGCGTTGGACCTGATCGAGCTCGACATCGAACCTCTTCCCGCGTATTTCGACGCGGCGTCCGCGCGCGCGGCGGGCGCCATCCAACTCCACACGGACAAGCCCGGCAATGTCGAACGCGAGGTCGATCACGCGTTCGGCGACGTCGATGCCGCCCTTGCCGCCGCCGACCTGGTGCGCGAGGAACGCTTCCACTACGCCGAAGTCACGCACGCGATGATGGAGCCCAACGCGGCGCTCGCCGAGTACGATCCCGAGCGCGATCGGCTGACGCTGCATTCGGTCACGCAGGTCCCCTATTACGTTCATCTCGCGCTCGCGCGCTGCCTCGAGATGGACGAGTCGCGAATTCGCGTCGTGAAGCCGTTCGTCGGCGGCGGCTTCGGCCATCGCACCGAGACGCTCAACTTCGAGGTGATCGCCGCGCTGCTCGCCTGCGCCGCCGGCGGCACCGTCAAGCTCGAGCTGTCGCGCGAGGAATGTTTCCTCACCCACCGCGGCCGGCCCGAGACCGACGTCCGGTTGAAGATCGGGATGACGAAAGCGGGCGCGATCACCGCCGTCGATTGCGAAGTCGTCCAGCGCGGCGGCGGCTACGCGGGCTACGGGCTGGTGACGATCCTCTACGCCGGCGCGCTGCTCCATGCACTCTATCGACTCCCGGCATGCAAGTACCACGGGCTGCGCGTCTACAGCAATACGCCGCCCAACGGCGCGATGCGCGGCCACGGCTCGGTGGACGTCAGGCACGCGTTCGAGACGATGCTCGACCGGATGGCCGACGAATTGGCGCTCGATCCCTTCGCGGTGCGTCGCGCGAATCTGCTGTCGATCCCCCACCGGACGACCAACGACCTCCAGGTCAATTCGTGCGGGCTGCCCGAATGCCTCGACACCGTCGAGCGTGCATCGGGCTGGCGCGAGCGGCGCGGGAAGCTTCCGCCCGGCCGCGGGATCGGCATGGCGTGCTCGCATTACGTGAGCGGCTCGGCCAAACCCGTCCACTGGACGGGCGAACCGCACGCGGTCGTCAACCTCAAGCTGGATTTCGACGGCGGCATCACCGTGCTGACTGGCGCCGCCGACATCGGGCAGGGATCGTCGACGCTGCTCGCGCAAGCAGTGGCCGAAGTGCTCGGCCTGTCGCTCGACCGGCTGACCGTCGTCGCCAACGACAGCATCGTGACGCCCAAGGACAACGGCTCGTATTCGTCGCGCGTGTCGTTCATGGTCGGCAACGCGGCGATCGGCGCCGCGCGTGAATTGCGGCAGGTGCTCGTTGCCGCCGCCGCACGCCGGCTCGAAGTCGCCGTCGACGACGTCGAGTGCCTCGGCGAGAGCTTTCGCGTCGCCGGCACCGATCGCACGCTCGGCTACAAGGAGGTCGTCGCCACCGCGCTTGCCGACACCGGCACGCTGACGGTGAAGGGGATCTGGTCGACGCCGCCGGAAACGCAGGGCGGCAAGTTCAAAGGCGCCGCGGTCGGCTCGAGCCCCGGATTCTCGTACGCGGCGCAAGTCGTCGAGGTGGCCGTCGACGAGGAGACCGGCATGGTCCGAGTCGAGCGCGTCTGGGTCGCGCACGACTGCGGCCGCGCGATCAATCCGCTCGCCGTCGAAGGCCAGATCCAGGGGTCGGTCTGGATGGGGATGGGGCAGGCGCTTTGCGAGGAAACGCAATACCACGAGGGCCTGCCGCTCCGCGCGAACCTCCTCGACTATCGGGTGCCGACGATCGTCGAGTCGCCGCCGATCGAGACTTACATCGTCGAGGCGCCGGATCCCAACGGTCCGTTCGGCGCGAAGGAAGCCGGCGAAGGCGCGCTGTCGGGCTTCCTGCCGGCGCTCACCAACGCCGTCGCCGACGCGACCGGACTGCGGCTGACCGAATTGCCCGTGTCGCCGGATCGGCTGCAGAAAGCAATCACGGCGCGGCGGCGCGCACAGCGTCTGAAGAAGACCACGGGCAAGAGCGCGACGGCGATCGAGGCGTGAAGTGGAACGCATGGCTCCGTTCGCGCTCGCACGCCCCGCAACCCTCGCGGAGGCCGTTGCGCTATTGACGGGGACACCCGGTGCGCGGCTGCTTGCCGGCGGCACGGACCTGCTGCCGAACCTGCGCGACGGGCTCGGCACACCGCGAACGCTGATCGATCTCAGCGGCATCGCGGGATTCGATCGCATCGCGGTGACCGAAAGCGGCACGACGATCGGCGCCGGCGTCACGCTGTCACGGCTCGCGGCCGATGCCGGCATCCGGCGCACGCTGCCGGTCCTCGCCGAGGCGGCGATCGCGGTCGCCGGGCCGGCGCACCGCACCGTTGCCACCGTCGGCGGGAATCTCTGCCTCGACACGCGTTGCGTGTTCTACAACCAGAGCGAGTGGTGGCGGCGGTCGAATGACTACTGCCTCAAGCACGGCGGCGAATCCTGTCACGTCGCCCCGCAAGGAAAGCACTGTCACGCGGCGTTTGCCGGCGACCTCGCGCCGGCGCTGCTGGTCATCGGCGCCGAAGTCGAGATCGCCGGATCTCCCGGCGCGCGGCGCACGCCCCTCGTCGCGCTCTATGCCGACGACGGCGCGAAGCACTTGACGCTCGCACCGGGCGAGATCGTCGCGGCCGTCCACGCGCCTGCGCAGCCGCCGCACGCGCATGCCGGCTATCGAAAGGCCCGCGTCCGCGGCGCGATCGACTTTCCGCTGGCGGGCGTTGCCGCCCGTGTTGCCCTCGACGACGGCGTGCTTGCGGGACTTGCCGTCGCGCTCACCGGAACCAACTCGCGGCCGCTGCTGCTCGAGGGCACCCCTATGCTCATCGGTCGTCCGGTGGACGAGGAAACGCTCGGCAGAATCGGCAAGCTCGTGCAGAAGCAGGCGAGCCCGATGCGCACGATGGTGACGCACTCCAACTACCGGCGCCAGGTGGCGGCGGTGCTGGCGCAGCGGCTCGTGCGCGCGCTCGCGCATTCGACGGAATCCACCGACTGCGAGTAGACCGATTGCTGCGTTCCCCCATGACGGCCGAAGGCATCACGCCTCCGTGTAATCCGCTGACCGACAGTCCCTTCGGGCAATGGCGCCGCTGGACCGACGCCGCAGGCCTGCACATCGACGTCCGCGGTCTGGCGCCACCGGGGCCGATGGTGGCGATCATCGAGCTGCTCGAGTCGATCGAAAATCACACGCCGGTGATCGTTCACCTTGAACGGGATCCGACGATGCTCTATCCGGAATTGGCCGAGCTCGGCTGGACGGCCGCGCGGACCGAAGGCGAGCCCGGGGAAGTGAGGTTGAAGCTCGAGCGTGCGCCGTGACCGGCCCCGTCGCCGCGCTTCCGGTCGGGACAGCGAGTCGGCTGCTGCCGGCGTCGACCCCCTTCCGCTGTTTCGGCGCCGCGATCGAGCAGTCGCTCGACGATGAAGTGGACCGCCAGCTTGCGCTCACCTGCGCGACAGGCTGAAAATTGCCGAAAGCCTGTTGAGGAGCAACGACTGATGGCGGCCACCATTCAGGGCCTCACGATCCGTCCGCTGGCAAGCGCCGATCTGGACGCCGTCGTCGCGATCGACGCGGCACTCGAAGGTCGGTCGCGCCGCGCGTACTTCGAGCGACGGCTCGGCGCCGCATTGCGCGAGCCCCGGCTGCACGCGCAGTTCGCAGCGACCGACGGACGGCGTCTCGCCGGTTACGTCCTGTCGCGCGTCCTCGAAGGCGAGTTCGGACGTGAAGCGGAATTGCGGCTCGAGATCATCGGCGTGCGCCGCGACCTCCACGGCCAGAGCGTGGGAACGCAGTTGCTGGAGGCGCTCGCGGCCTGGGCTCGGCGTCACGGGATCAGCGACGTGCACACCCAGTCCGCGTGGAACGATCACGCGATGCTGCACTGGCTCGACGCGAGGGGTTTCGTCGTCGCGCCGAACCACGTCGTCGAGTCCCCGGTTGCGGGCGGCGAGTATCTTCCGGCGCGCGACGACCCGGTCACAGCGCCGACCGCCGAGAGCCCGGCGCCCGAAATCAATTTCGACGGACAGTCCCGCAACGATTTCGGGCGGCTGGCCCGCGACACCGCCGACGTGCGCTCGATGGGGCCGGGCGACCTCGCCGACATCGTGCGCATCGATCGCGGCATCACGGGACGCGCTCGCGAGGTCTACATGCAGCACAAGCTCAATGAGGCGATGGCCGATTCCGCGATCCGCGTGTCGCTGACCGCACGTCGGGATGACGCGATCGTCGGCTTCCTGATGGCCCGCGTGGACCTGGGCGACTACGGGCGCACCGAGCCGGTGGCCGTCATCGACACGATCGGCGTCGATCCCGACTACGCGCATCGGGGCATAGGCCGCGCGCTCTTGTCGCAGCTCTTTGCCAACCTGGGGGCGCTGCGCATCGAGCGCGTGGAGACGGTCGTCACGCCGCGGGACCTCGCCCTGCTCGGCTTTCTCTATGACGCTGGATTTGCGCCGTCGCAGCGGATTCCGTTCCGCAAGACGCTGCGATGACCGCTTCGATGCCCGATGGCGATGCAGGAGGCTGGAAATAGGGTCAGAGACGACTTTTCGGCACGGGCAACATGAATCCGGACGCGGCGGGAAAGTCGTCTCTGACCCTACTTTTCACCCATTGGCGGCAAACGCCGCGCCGGGCTCAGCGGAGCAGCTTGAACGCGTGCGACCACTCGCCGCGGAGCAGACCCGGTATGCACCAGAGAATGCACAACGGCTCGATAGCACGCGCGGCCTGCGCCTTGCCCATGTCCGCGGTCTCCCACCCGAACTGATCGAGGATCGCACCGACCTCCTTTTTCGCCGCCTCGTCGTTGCCGCAGATGAACATCGTCGGCTTGCCGCCCTTGAACTGCGGATTCACCATGAAGGCGTTGCCGACACTGTTGAATGCCTTCACGAAGCGTGCGTCCGGAAATTCGACCTGCAGCCGCTCCATCAGCGACTCGTCGAGGCTCGTAAAGAAACGCAGGACGCCGTTGACCGGAGGAAGGTCGGCAATCGGGTTGGTGGCGTCGATCACGGCTTTCCCGGCCAGGTTAGCGCCGCCCGCCGCACGAGCGACCTCGGCGGCGGCCGCGCCCTTCACCGCGAGAACGACGATCTCGCCGAACTTGGCGGTGTCGGCGACGCTGCCGGTCTTCGCACCCGGAGTCTTCGCCGCCCAGGAAGCGAGCTTTGCGGGATCGCGCGTGCCCATCATGACGTCGTGGCCGTGCCTGAGGAAACCGCCGGCGAGAACCTGCGCGACGATGCCTGAACCGAGGACACCGACCTTCATTTCTCAGTCTCCTTCGCGTGAGCGCGGTGCTCGACGGACTTGTCCCCGCGGGTTGGGCTGCCCGCCGACCATTGACAGATCGCGATTATCTTCCGCGTCAGATCGCCGTTACTTTCCACGCGACCATTTTTGCAGCCAGATGCAGGCCACTGCCGCGCCAATCCAGCCGGCACCCGCGAGCGGCATCTCCGAAATCACCGTCCAGACGACGGCGTTGATCAGGCACAGCGCAATGGCAAAGACGCCGACGAGGATGTTGGTCACGGCCTCGGTCCCGGATGCTTTTGGATGGCGATGCTTTTGAACCGAGGGGTCCTACGGAAAGTCGGACGGTCCTGTCGACTCACGGTGATTTTCGGTCGTCGCCAAATTGTGCGGTGGTTTCCAATCTACGCCGCGCCCTATGCGCGGTCAACCAGCAGGCAAAGGCGGCGATCCCGCGCTCTCCCGTCCGCTCGGCCATGACCTTCCACCGGCCCGCGAGGATGATATTGCGCAAAGAAGATCACAGCTCCGACGACATGCAGCCTTGTTCAGGACGAGATAGGCGTCGTTCACACGCGCACCTCGGGGGGCAAGCCGAAAATCGCCTCGGTGTCAGTCCCGCCGAGACTGCAGCGCGGCGCGGCGCTCGAGACTTTCTCTCGGCCAGTAGTCCGCTGCCCTGTAGTACTCGGCGACCGCCGGCACACCGGGTCGCAGCACCACCCACGGCTGCTTCGAGGCCGTGAAGACGTGGATGTCCGGCGGCAGGCGGTCGGGCTCGTCGAGCGTGCCGACACGCACGAAGCGCACCGCGTCGCCCGCGCCCGCGTAATTGCTCCACACCGCAATGCGGCACGTCGGACAGCGCGCGATCTTTTGCCCCTTGCCGCTGTTCGACGGCGTGTCGACCACTTCGACGTCCCCGTGCAGCAGCACGACGCGCTCGCTTTCGATCATCGCATTGAGCGCGAACGATGCGCCGGTCTCGCGTTGGCACCAGCGGCAGTGACAGCAGTGCACGAACATCGGTCTGCCGACCATCCGGTAGCGCACGTGGCGGCAGTCGCAGCCGCCGTCGAACGTGGCGACGTCTTCGACCGTCATCGGCCCCCCATTGCCGATCGCGGACGCGCAGCCGGGCGCTGCGGCCGCGCGTTGAGCGCCGAGTCACACATCGTCGGGATCGATGATTTCACGGTCGCACAACCGCCTTCAGGCCTTTTCGCGTCGACCACGAAACCCGGCTCGCGCGGCCCGTGAACAGGACGATGGAGTGAATGTCGGACTTCGGGATGTTCAGGACCTGCGAGGTGTCTTCAAAGCGAATCCGGATGACCTCCGGCGACAGGTCTCCGTGAAGGCGGGTACCGGCGCTCACCCGAACTTCATCGACGTCGATGAACGGCGGATTCCTGTATTCGATCGAAAGAATATCGGACTTCGCGAGCTTGAGCGTGCCGAACTTCAGCTTCAGGACGAACCTTGAGATCAATACGTCGCCGCTGATGGAAGTCCCGTCTCTCAGGATCGTCAGGTCGCGGATCGTGCGCCGCATGTCATTCGCTCCTCGAAATTGTAGAAGTGCGGACGACCGTGGACGTCCGATAAACGATGAAATCCGGGAACCGCAGGGTGGACCCGCAGAAGACGTGTCGCAGCCGGCGGAAACGATCCGTCAATCTACGCCGCGACCCGGACGGGGGTCAACACAACCTCTGATCGCGTGGAGAATTTGCCGCAATTGCCCGAAGCCGATCGGACCTGACGATGCGAAGCGAGTCGCGGCGGCTTGACGCGCCGCACCTTTGCCGGTCGAGGGCCGCCGGCCGTCTGCGTCGGGCCACCGCCCGGGTTGCGGTTGCGCGGGCGCGAACCCCTTACGGGAAATTGCCGATCACCCGTGCAACGACTCGTACTTCGCCATCAGCTGCTCGGGGGTCTCCTCGAAGTCGGGATTCGGGACGATGCAGTCGGCCGGACAGACGAGCTTGCACTGCGGCTCGTCCTCGGCGCCGACGCACTCGGTGCACTTCATCGGGTCGATCACGTAGATCGGATCGCCGACGCTGATCGCCTCGTTGGGACACACCGGCTTGCAGGCGTCGCACGCCGTGCAGTTATCGTTGACCAGTAGAGCCATCGTTCGTCTCCTGCTCGCTCACGCTACCGCACGCTGCGCTAGCTCGTGCAGTTTCCCGTGCCTGAAGGCGCCCCACAGCGCCGCCCCGATCGCACCCGCATAGATCGAATCGGGATGGCTCACCGCGATCACGCCGACCTTTTCGTTGACCATCTCCTCCTGGATCGCCGCCAGCAGCCCGGCGTCGAGCGCAAGTCCGCCAGTCAGGAGTGCCGTGCCGTCCTTGATGCCCGTCACCTTCAGCAGTTTGACGATCCGCGACGCCATGGAAAGGTGAATGCCCTTGAGGATGTCCGGCGTCGCGATGCCGCGCGACACCATGTTGATCACGTCGGTCTCCGCCAGCACCGCGCAGATCGAGCTCACCTTCTCCGGATGCTGCGAGGTTTTCGACAGGGGCCCGATTTCCTCGACGGCAACGCCGAGATAGCGCGCGATGTTCTCGAGGAACTGCCCGGAGCCCGACGCGCATTGGCTCGTCATCTTGTAGGACAGCACCTTGCCGCGCTCGTCGACGTAGATCGCGCGGCCGTTGAGCGCCCCGATGTCGACGACGGCTCGCGCGTCCGGCCGCAGGAAGACGCCGCCGCGGGCGTGCGTGGTCATCGAATAGAAGTGCCCGGTCGCGAACTTCACGTTCTCGCCTTCGCCGGTCGTCGCGATGTAGTCGACGTCGTCGGGCTCGAACCCGGCGTCCTGCAGCACGCCGTCATGCCCCTCCTGCGCGAGCATCATCGGGTCGCGACGGCGGATCCGCTCGCAGCGCTTGGCGAGCCAGTCCTGCTTTCCGTCCTCCGTCCGGAACAGCGTGGTCTTGACCGCGCCGGAGCCGATGTCGATGCCGATGGTGATGGTCATGTCGAATCCTCACGCAGCACGCGCTTCGGCGGTTTTGCCCTCCTCGACCACCGCGCGCCACGCGAACGTCGCGCCGCCGAGCGCCCCGGTGTAGATCGAGTCGGGATTGATGTTGAGCGTGAGCTCGCCGTAGTTTTCCTTGACCAGCATATCGAGCGCTTTCACCGCCGCCTCGTTCTTCGCTACGCCGCCAGTGAACGTAAATTCGTTGCGGATGCCGCCGGAGCGTGCAAGGATCGACATCGCGCGGAGGATGATCGCGCGATGCAGCCCCGCCATGATGTCCTCGCGCTTGTCGCCGAGCGACAGCCGGTCGCGCAATTCGGCGCCGGCGAACACCGTGCACGTCGAGTTGATGCGGATCGTCTTGGTCGACTTCATCGCCATCGGGCCCAATTCGTGCAACCCCATGTTCATTTCGTCGGCGATGTAGCCGAGGTAGCGCCCGCAGCCCGCCGCACAACGGTCGTTCATCTGAAAGCTCTCGACGATGCCGTTCGGATCGACCTGGATCGCCTTCGTGTCCTGGCCGCCGATGTCGAGCACCGTCGCGGTGTGCGGATACATCACGTGCGCGCCCAGGCCGTGGCACAGGATTTCCGAGCGCACGTGCTCCTTCGAGAAGGGCAGCCGCGCTCGGCCATAGCCGGTCCCGACGATGTAGGTTTCCTCCATCGGGAGATCGAGGATGCCCTTGATCGGCGCCTCGACCTGCTGCCGACGACCCGCCGTGTCCGGCAACGCGACGAAGGTGCGCTCGAGTGCGGCGAGCAGATGCCGCCTGATCGAGTCGCCGTAGACGCGGTTCTCGACCTCGATGATCGAGCGATCGAACACATTGAGCAGGAAGTCGTAGCGGATCCCCGATTCCTTGGCCACCGCCTCGCCGGTGGCGAGATACTGGCTGCCGGCGATGTCGCGGAAAAAGTCGCTCTTGCGCTTGGCGCCGGGCGCGAACAGCGACGGCGCCTCGGTAGCGAGCCGCTTGAACACTTCGCCCAGCGCCACACCCACCGACTTCGTGCTGTCGCCGAACTTGGCGGTACCTAGATTGCGCTGGCACGTGGCCTCGAGGTCGGCAAGCTGCTCCAGATACTGCTCGGAGCGGAAGTCGCGCTCGAGCTGACCCAGGAATCCGTCGAGCGCGCCATTCAGCGCGTTCGTCCTGGAGAGCGCCTCGCGAAACAGGTAGAAGCGGCCGTTGACGAGCGCCTCCTGCTTGGCGATCGCCGCCGCGGTGTCGTAGTTCGAGCGCGAGTTGGTGATGCCTCGCCCGAGCACGTTCTGGTTCTCGTCCATGACGACCGCCTTGGTGGTCGTCGACCCGAGATCGATGCCGATGAAGCAGCGCATGATGGGTCTCTCAGTGCCCGCACGGCCGCCCGAAGGGCGCTGAGTACCCCCCTCGGGGGGGTAGCGAGCGAAGCGAGCTCGGGGGATTGTACATGTCAGTGCGCGGCGGCCGTCGCCGCGCGCTTCGCCTTCACCATCTGGAAATAGCTTTCCAGCCGGTTCTTCACGTTCGCCGCCGAGAAGTAGCGCGGATCGACCAGGTCGGTCTCGATGAACGCCGCCGGCTTGCCGGTGCGCTTCTCGACTTCGCGCAGGATCAGGAGCTGCCCCGCGGAAAAGCTGTTGCAGCTTTTGATCGAGTTGATCAGCAGGCCGTCGGCCTGATATTCGTCGATGTACTTGCAGATCATGTCGACGCGCGACGGCAGGTTCAGGTTCGTGTAGCAGCCGAGACAGTAGTCGGCCAGAGATTCCAGGGGCCGGTCGGCGTCGTGGCGGAAGCCGAAATCGTAGAGGCCGCCGACTTTCGCGTACGTCGACGAGACGACGACGGCGCCTTCGTCGTAGAACATCTTCCAGAAATCGCGGAAGCTCGTCCAGTTGGGCGGCCCTTCGACGACGAGACGATAGTTTTCTTGTTTCATCTCGCCTTCGGGCGTGACCGGCCCCTTGCCTTCGCGGACGCGCTGGTCGATCTCCGCACGGAGCACGCGGTAATACTCGGTCGCCTCGGGCGTCCCGCGGAACGCGGTGAAGATCGGGCCGATGTAATAGACGGCGCCGAAGTAGCCGTCGATCGGCGACGGCCGGTTCTTTGCCGACTGCAGCACCGCGACCAGATCCTCCTCGGCCTTCTGCGATTCGCGCATGTACTGCCGCAGGCGATCGATGTCGAACCTGACGCCCGAGACGCGCTCGAGCGCCGGGATCACCGTCTCCTTCAATTGCTTGACGACGTACTCGCGCATGTTGGGCGCGATCTTGCCCTCGCCCTGATACGGCACATGCAGCATCACCGTCTCGCAGCCGTACTTGTGCCGGATCAGCTCGAACCACTTCATGAACGTGAAGCAGCCCGTGTACGACAGCAACAGGATGTCGGGCCTCGGCAGCGGGTCGCCGGTCGGGCCGATTTCGCCGCCCATCATCATCCCGAGATCGGCCTTGACATAGGTGCAGACGTCCTCGGACTGGCCGTCGCGCTCGGCGTCCATGATCATCTTGCCGGACTTCTTGCGCATGCCATTCTGCAGCGCGTTGGTCTCGGGAAGGCTCCGCGCGAAGTCGAAGCACATCAGGAGCTCGTTCAGGTTGCCCGGCACGAACGTCGCCGACACCTTGCGGTTCTGCGCTCGCGCGGTCGCGAGCTCCATGTAGTTGCGGTTGATGAGCTCCTTCTGCAGCAGCATCGCGTCCTCTTTGTGGACGTTCTGAGGTTTTTTCGCGCTAGCGGGCATCGCGGCGGTGGTAGTCATCTCACTCCTCCGTCATTCCCGCGAACGCGGGAATCCAGTGTCTTTCGACGAACGCCGCTGGGTCCGCGGCCTCCGCAACACCTCGTATGAGGCACCGATCGTGTCGTCGGCCACGTCGATCGCGCGGGCGACGCGCGCCCCGCGCCTTGGCTTCGCCCACCGCGCTCACGGCTCCTCCGCGCAGACGAGGCAAAGAACTGCGTTGCATACGGGCGCATCACGCCGCGCTCCACAGCTTGATCGAATCGGCGAACGTCCCCGCCTGCTCGCGGATCGGCGCCATCTGGCCGGTGTTCTCCGCGTACTTGAACGCCGTATAGGGCACCTTGTGCTTCGCGAGGACGTCCTGCAGCATCGGCCGCTCGAGCAGCGCCGGATCGCAGAACGACGGCGCGGCGAAGATCACGCCCTCGGCGCCGCGGGACTTGACCTGCTTCAGCAGGAAAACGCCCTTCTCCTCGCGTGTCGTCTCGTACTTGGCGGCGGTGGTCGCCGAGCGGTGGAGGAACGCCTTCGAGAGCTCCTCCAGTGGAACGCCGTCGGCAGGGACGTCGTCGAGCAGCCAGCGCGTCACCAGCATGAAGTCGTCGTCGACGATGTAGCAGCCCGCCATTTCGATCGACTTGATGAGGCCGAGCGGCGGTTGCTCGCAGAACGCCCCGGTCAGCACGATGCGCGCGTTGTCGCGCTTTGGCCGGGGCAGCGCGTCGGCCGCGGCGATGTACTCGCGGACGAGCTTCGTGTGCTCCTCGGGCGGCAGCACCATGCCCGACCGCAGCACCAGATAGACTTCGGAAGTCGGCGCCTGCCAAGGCTTTTCTGAGCGGTATGCATATAGTTCGCGGATCGCGGCACGGTTTTCGTTGAAGACCCGGATCGCCTCGTTGAGCTCGCCGTCGGTGATCGGCTTGCCACGCAGCTTGCCGAGGTCCTCGCGCAGCACCTCGAGCTCGCTTACATAGAACGCCCCGCCGATCGAATCGACGTAGTTCTGCGGAACGTCGATGTAGCGAACGTACTTGTCCTTGAACAGAAGCTGCCACATGCCGGACAGGTTACGGATCACGTCGCAGATCGACGGAAACAGCAGACCGTCGAGGCAGTCGAGGCGGCCGCTCAACCCCAGCTCGATCGTCGAGCGCGGAATGCGGCAGATGTAGCTCTGGTAATAGGCATCACCCTGGATCACCTCGATCTGGTCGCCGCCGCCGAGAATGCCGACCGACAGCATGCCCGCCGCATGGATCAGTTCGCGCGGCACGTAGACCGGCAGGTATCCGATCGCCTTGCGGCCGGGTGCCGCTGCTTTCCACTCCTTGACGGCGTTGAAGTCGAGATCTTCGAACAGCGCCTGGCAGCGCTCGACGATCTGGACGACGGGTGGGATCGTGGCCATCAACGGTGCTCCCAGTTGGGTTTGCGCTTGGCGAGGAACGCGAGCAGACCCTCGTTCGCGTCTCGCGTCTGCATCAGCCTGTCGAGATAGAGCCCCTCGACGTCGGAGAGCCGGTGGCGCACGTCGCGGATCATTTCCCCGCGCGCGGCGGCAACCGCGCAGGCGAGCGCCGCGGCGCTCTTCCCCGCGAGGTGCTGGTCGAAATACGCGAGCGCGGCGGCCTCGGGGTCCGCGAACACGATCTGCACGAGGCCGATCGTCTTCGCCTCCGGGGCGCCGATCGATCGGCCCGAGAACAGCAGATCCTCGGCTGCGGGCTGGTTGATCCGGTAGGGCAACAATACGGACGCAGCCGGCGCGAACACGCCGAGCTTCATCTCCGGCTGGCCGAACTCCGCGTCGGGCGCGGCGAAGATGGGGCCGCCGGCGAGCGCCACCTCGAGCCCGCCGCCGAGGCATTGGCCGCGGACGACGGTGAGGATCGGCACGGGAAATTCGAGCATCGCGAGGATCAGCGCATGCAGCGACGACAGCATCGCGGCGCAACGGTCGGGAAGGTGTTCTTCGACACTCGCACCGAAACTGAAATGCGGGCCCTCGGCATCGAGCAGGACGCCGCGGAGCCCGCTCATCTCCGTACTGCCGCGGTAGGCGACCAACGCGCCGTGCAATGCGGCGATCATCGCCGCGTCGATGAGATTGGCTTTCGGCCGCGCCAGCGTGAGCCGCAGCAACCCGCCGTCGCGGTCGATCCGGTCCTTGAGCGGAGATTTTCCCGGCACGGTTTTACCCCTTGCGCTTGTTCCGGGGCTGGATCGCGTCGTGAAGCGGACCCACCCAGCTCTCGCCCGCGGCAAGCTTCTGGCGCAGCAGCACGAAGTCGGCCTCACGGTCGTCTTTCGGGCCCTCGTTGAACGCGGTGAAGCCGGCGCGCGCCTCGGTCGTCATGTTGAGCGCGAGCCAGGCGCGCGAGTTCTCCTTGTTGCGGTTCCACGCGTCGAGCTTCGGCTTGCGCAGTTCTTCCAGCGTCTTCGTCGTGCAGTCGGGGAACGTGAGCAGCATCTTCGCGCAGAGTTCGTTGACCTTCTCGTCGAGCAGCGTCAAGTCGACCGTGCCGCTCGCAAGCAACGCCTTGCCGGCCTTCGCCGCTTCGCCGGTTTTCGGCTCGCCGAACACGAAGCGCCCGAACTCGTCGGTCATCCGCTGCGTCTCGACCAGCGGGTTGGCGACGTACCGGCCGTTCACCTTGAGCGCCGGGACGATGTCGGTGAGAAGGCCCAGGAAATAGGCCTTGTGCGCCGAGAACGGTTCGCACAGCACGCATGCGGCCATCGACCGCTCGACGCCCGCGATGACCGGCAGGAAATCGGTTGCGCCGCCGATCGGCGCCGAGCCGTGCTTGGGACCCGCCTGGCCGAAGCGCGCGAGGTCCTGCGCGACGGAAAAATCGCAGGCCATCCCGATCTCCTGACCGCCGCCGATGCGCATGCCGTTGACCCGGCAAACGACCGGCTTGTCGCAGGCCAGGATGGTCGAGACCATGTCGTTGAACAAACGCATGTACTGACGATATTCCTGCGGGTGCCCCGCATAATACTCGGCGTATTCCTTGGTGTTGCCGCCGGTGCAGAACGCGCGATCGCCGGCACCGGTGAACACCACGCAGCTGACGTCGCGAGCGTTCGACGCGGCGCGGAACGCGAGAATCACGCCCTTGACCATGTCGGTCGTGTAGGAGTTGAACTGGGCCGGGTTGTCGAGCGTGATCCACGCATTGTAGAGACCGGCGGCTGCGGTGCCGTCGGGCCGCGTGGCCGGGCGCTTTTCGTAGCGGACGCCGGGCTTCGCCGTGTCCTCGACCAGATCGTGGTTCTTGAGTTCGCGAACGGCGGAAAGTGCGTCGGGAGCATTCATCGTGGCAGTCCTTCTGTGTAGGGTCGTCATTCCCGCGAACGCGGGAATCCAGGGTCTTTGCTACGAACGCCGCTGGGTCCCCGCCTCCGCGGGGACGACGAAGGCTGACTCAGAGCATTCATCATGGAGACTGGCCTCACGGAACGAGCACCGCGCGCTTCTTGATCTCGCGCCGATGGACGGCGGCAAGGACGCGGTTGATGTCGTCGAGCGGATGCGGTTCGACGAACGGCTTGATCGCCACCTTGCCATCGAGCACGAGGTCGAGGGCGGCGGGATAGTGCTCGGGCGGACAGCCCCAGTTGCCGAGTGCCCGCGCATCGAAGGCCATCAAGTTGGAAAGCCGGACCTCGACCTTGTCCATCGTGAAGCCGACGACCGACAGCGTCGCCCCGTGGACGAGCAACCCCCAGGCAGTGAGCTGGCCGGCCGCGGTGCCGGAGCATTCGAACACGAACCACTCGGTTGGAGGAAGGCCGTTCTGCTTCGCGAATGCGCCGATTGCCGTCTTCATCGCCTTGCCGTCGTGCGAACGCGAATCGAGCGTCAGCGCGGCACCGTGGTCCGAGATCGCCCCAAGCTTGTCGGCGTCGACGTCGATGGCGACGACCTTCGCGCCGAACGCATGGGCAATCTGCACGCAATAGCCCCCGACTCCGCCCGCGCCTACCACGATGGCGAGGCTCCCCGGCTTGACCCCGGCACGCCGCACCGCCTGGTACGGCGTCGTGAGCGCGTCGGCGACAATCGACACATCGGCGAGCGCAAGACCGGCTTTGGCCAGGCGCGATTCGTCCACCTTGCACAGCCCGCGGCCCGGCACGACGATGTGCGTGGCGAACCCGCCCTGGATGTCGTTGCCGGGCATCTTCTGCGCGCGGCAGATCGGCGCCTGCCCGCGCCGGCAGAGGTCGCATTCGCCGCACGGCAGTACCGCCGGGACGATCACCGCCTTGCCGAGCCAGGCTTCCGCGCCGGCGCCGGCCGCGACCACCCGGCCGCTGACCTCGTGGCCGAGCGCAAGGGGAAGCGGATGATTCGTCCGCACGCCGTCGTAGAGATAGCCGAGATCGGTGTGACAAACGCCGCAGCCGGCGACGGCGACCACGACTTCGTCCGGTCCCGGCTCGGCGCTGAACGCCGCGCGTTCGAGCGGCGCGTTCACCGCGGTCATCAGCCAGCGGCGGGCTTCGATTGCCATCAGTCGTTTCCTCCTCGGCCGGATCCAGAAGCGAAAGCGCGTTCCGCTTGCTTGACCCGCACTCCCGGCGGCGCTATTCTGGTATTACAGTACCGTAATACCGCTTTGCGATAAATCATATTGCGCGAGCGCGATTGCGAGCGCTTTGATCTGCGTCAACTGCAACATCGCGCGGAGCCGGTTTACTGCGCAGATCGAAGAAAGGAACGACGTGCAAGCCCCCGCAACCAGGACGACGGCGCGAGTCCTGCCCCGGTCCCAGCGAGCGCTCTCGGGCACCACTCCCGCGAGTCTCTCGGTCGCGCTCGCCGGCAGCGGCGGCAGCGGCGTGATGACGGCGGGGACGCTGCTCCTCGACGCCGCGGCGAAGGCAGGCCTCTATGGGCTGATGGTGCGCACCAGCGGCCCGCAGATCCGCGGCGGCGAGGCCGCGGCGCTCGTGCGTCTTGCGCGCGCACCCGTGGCAACGCTCGACGACCGCTTCGATCTGCTGCTTGCGATCGACTGGCAGAACGTCAATCGCTTCGCCGACGAAATTCCGCTGGCCGCGTCGAGCATCCTGATCGGCGACCCGGACGAAGGAGACGTGCCCGACGCGTTCAAGTCGACCGGTGCGCGTTTCGTGCCGCGATCGCTCAAGAAGACCGCGAAAGGCGTTCCTGGCAGCTGGACCAACATGGTGGCGCTCGGCCTCGCCGGGGCGCTGGCGCGCATTCCCGCCGCGGCGCTCGAAGCCGCGGTGCGTGGCTCGTGGACACGCGAGGTCGCCGCGCTCGAAGCGAATCTCGCTGCGCTCCGCGCGGGGATCGACGCCGCTGCGGGGATCGACGGCGTTCCGACACTCCCCGCGAGTGACGGGACGAGCGGCAAGCGATGGCTCATCAGCGGCAATGAAGCCGCGGGCTACGGCGCGATTCGGGGCGGCGTGCGTTTCGTCGCCGCCTATCCGATCACGCCGGCGACCGAGCTCCTCGAATGGATGGCGCCGGCACTGACCAAGGTCGGCGGCACGTTGCTGCAAGCCGAAGACGAACTTGCGTCGGTCAACATGATCATCGGCGCGTCGTACGGCGGCGTGCCTGCGCTGACCGCCACTGCGGGACCGGGGCTCGCGCTGATGACGGAAGGGATCGGACTCGCCGTCGCCGCCGAAGTGCCGATCGTCATCGTCGACGTGATGCGCGGCGGTCCGTCGACGGGCATTCCCGCCAAGAGCGAGCAGAGCGATCTCTCGTTCGCGGTCTCCGGCCTGCACGGCGATGCACCGCGGCTCGTGCTCGCACCGACGTCGATCGCCGACTGCCTCGCGACGACGCAATGGGCGGTGGAGCTCGCCGAGGCGCTGCAGGCGCCGGCGATCGTGCTGTCCGATCAGTTCATGGGACAGTCGCGCGCGATCATCGATCGTCCCGCGGAGCTTCGTTTCGCCAGCAAACGCGTGACTGCCGCGACGAACACACCCGACTACAAGCGTTATCGCGACACCGAATCGGGCGTGTCGCCGATGGCGATTCCGGGCACGCCGGGCGTTGTCTACACCGCCGACGGCCTCGAGCACACCGAGGCCGGGATTCCCAGCAGCGGCGCGCGCGATCATCGGCTGCAGCTCGACAAGCGCGCGCGCAAATTGCTGCGGCATGACTACGGCCCGTGGTGGGCCGACCTCGAGGGCGAAGGCGATGCCGCGGTGATCACCTTCGGTTCGTCGACCGCCGCGGTGCGCGAAGCGATCGCGCGTGCACGTGAAGCGGGCGTCGACGTGCGGCTGCTTGCGTTGCGTCTGCTCGCCCCTGCGCAACCCGAGCGGCTCGATGCGGCGCTGACCGGCGTCACGCGCGTGCTCGTCGTCGAGCAGAACCACAGCGCGCAGCTGTTTCGCTATTTGCGCTCGGTCTACGATCTGCCCGGCCGGCCCACGAGCTTCCATCGCCCGGGTCCGCTGCCGCTGCGCCCTGGCGAACTTGCCAAGGCCATCGTCGACTGGGCCGGTGCCACTGACAGGGAAGCGGTATCCGCATGAACAAATCGGGCGAAATCAGGGCTCGATGGCCCCGTCGCCGAGCGGCTGCGCGTGGTCGACGGCCACGCGCGGCGAGCGCCAATATCCGTTCAGAGGCGACTGGATGAACGATCTGGCCGCGCCTCGTCCGCTCACGGCAGCCGCCTACAAGTCGGGCTACAAGCCGATCTGGTGTCCGGGCTGCGGTGATTATTCGGTCCTGAGCTCGCTCACCAAGGCGCTCGCGAAGATAGGAACCCCGCCGGAGCAAGTGGCCGTGGTCTCCGGCATCGGCTGCTCCTCGCGCATTCCCGCCTACACGACGTGCTACGGCTTCCACGGCGTGCATGGCCGTTCGCTCCCCGCTGCCACGGGATTGAAAGTCGCCCGCCCCGACCTTGTCGTCGTCGTGACCGGCGGCGACGGTGACGGCTATTCGATCGGCGGCAATCATTTCCTGCACGCCTGCCGGCGCAACGTCGATCTCACCTACATTGTGATGGACAACCACGTGTACGGAATGACCAAAGGCCAGCCTTCGCCCACGACCGAGCCGGACTGGGATTCGAAGCTTGCGCCCGGCGGAACCGGCGTGCGCTCGTTCCACCCGCTGGTCATCGCGCTCGCCTCGGGGGCCAATTTCGTCGCCCGTGCGTTCGCCGGCGATCCGAACGGCACCGCTGACTTGATCGCCGAAGCGATTCGGCACCCGGGATTTTCGTTCGTCGAGATCCTGAGCCCGTGCGTGACATTCCGGCCCGAACAGCGTCAGTGGAAGCAGCTCGCACATCCGGCGCCGGTGGCGGCAACCGACGACCCGGCGCGCGCCGCCCGCCGCATCATGACCGACGACGGCTTCAACATCGGCGTGCTCTATGCGGGAAGCCGCGCGCCGTACAAGGCGTTCGTAGGCACGGCGACCCAATCGCCTTCCGACCTCAAAGCGGAGTTCGAATTATGAATCGTGCAACGAGCCGGACGACCAAAGCAGGTCCGGCCGCGGCGAAACGCAGCCCCGCCGCAAAGAAGACGGTGCCGCAGAAGAAAACACCCGCCACGGGCAAGCGGAGCGTCGCATCGCTGCGCTCGCTCGCCGAGTTCATGGCGCAAGCGTGGGCGATGGAAGTCGAGGCATCGCGACGCTATGCCGACCTCGCCGACGCGATGGAGACCCACAACAACGTCGAAGTGGCCGGGATGTTCCGCACGATGGCCAACTACGAGAGCAAGCACGCCGACGACATCATGGCGGCGATGGGCTGGTCCGAAGCGCCGCCGCTGACGCCGCGCGACGGTGGATGGCCGGGGACCGAGCCGCCGGAAGTGACCCCGATGCAGGACGTGCACTATCTGATGCAGCCGTATCACGCGCTCGAGCTGGCACTCGCCGCGGAAAGGCGCGCCGAACGATTTTTCGCCGAGCTGGCGCGCATCGCTCCGACCGACGCGGTGCGCCGGGCCGCACGCGAATTGCGGGCCGAGGAAGAGGAGCACGTGCTGCTGGTACTGGCGTGGATGGAAAGGGTGCCCAAGCCGGACCGCGACTGGGCCGAGGATCCCGATCCGCCGCGGCACACCGACTGAAGCGGCTTGCGGTGAAGGTCTTGCTCCCCGAATGCTGGGCAAGCCCCGTCGGTTACGCGAATGGCATCGCGGTCGACGCGGGGCGGATCGTGTTCATCGCCGGACAGGTCGGCTGGAACGCGCAACAGAAGTTCGAGTCCGGGGAGCTCGCCCCGCAATTCGGGCAAGCGTTGGAGAACGTGCTCGCGGTGCTGGCGGAAGCGGGCGGCGAACCGCGCCACATCTGCCGGGTGACCGCCTATTGCTGCGACAAGCCGGCCTATCTGGCGGCGCGAGGCGAGCTCGGCGCGATCTGGCGCCGGCTGATGGGATCGCACTATCCGGCGATGAGCATGATCTTCGTATCCGACCTGCTCGACAGCCCCGGCAAGATCGAGCTCGAGGCGACTGCCGTGGTGCCCAATGCAGCTTGATGGCAAGATCGCGATCGTGACCGGCGCCGCGCAAGGCATCGGAGCCGCGGTCGCGCGGGCGTTCGTGCGCGAGGGCGCGCACGTCGGTGTCGTGGATCGCGCGTCCGATCGTGCCGAAAGCGTCGCCGCCGAGTTGCGCGCGCTGGGTCGGGACGCCGTCGGCATCGGCTGCAACGTCGCCCGACGCGATGAAGTCGAGGCGATGGCCGCGGCGGTCAACGCGCGCTTCGGCCGCATCGATATCCTGGTCAACAACGCCGGCATCATCCGCCCGGCGATGCTTTCGAAGATGACGGCGGTGCAATGGGACGAGGTGCTCGCCGTTCACCTGACGGGCAGCTTCAATTGCCTCCAGGCGGTCGTACCGGGGATGATCGAGCGGCATTACGGCCGCATCATCAACGTGACGTCCGCGGCAGGCGTCATCGGCACGATCGGCCAGATCAACTACAGCGCCGCCAAGGCCGGCATCCTCGGGCTCACGATGTCGGCGGCGAAGGAATTGGCGAAGCATGGAATTACCGTCAATGCGATCGCCCCCGGCGCCGCGACGCCGATGACCGAAACGATCCGCACCGACGAGCGCTTCAAGGACAAGTATCTCGACCGCATCCCGATGGGGCGCTGGGCCGAGCCCGACGAGATTGCGCCGGTGTTCGTGTTCTTTGCGTCCGATGCCTCGGCGTACGTCACGGGCCAGGTGCTCGCCGCCGACGGCGGAATGACGATGCGCTAGCGGCCCGCCCCCGGAAGCGGTGCGCTTGTCCGGGCGGCTTTTCGGCCCCTCGCGCAAGCCCGCACCGCTCCGCCCTGCGCCGTGGTAGGGTTATCGTTCCCCTCGTTGTAGGGCATTCGTGATGCGCGAAGGCAAGCAGCATCGGCACGGCGAACGGCAGCTCGAAGCCGCCGAGGTCCGATTGCACGTGGCTCTCGACAACATGCCGGGGGCGCTGGCCTACACCGATGACGACCTGAACATCGTCTTCTGCAACGACCGGTTCCGGGAAATGTACGCGGCGCCGCGCGAGCTGCTCGAGCCCGGCCGCGCGTATTCCGACTTCCTTCGCTACCTGGCCGAGCATGGCTACTATGGGGAAGGCGACGTCGATGCGCTCATCGCCAAGCGTATCGAGAGCCTGCGCAATCCGTCGGACCGGACGTTCGAAGACCGGATGCCCGACGGCCACGTCTATCAGGTGCGTCGCCGCCGCGTCGAAGCGGGTGGCGTCGTGACAGTGATCGTCGATATCACCGGCCAGAAGCAGGTCGAGTTCGAGCTGGCCGAAAGGGAAGCGCGCATTCATGTCGCGCTCGACAACATGCCCGGCGCGCTGGCCTACACCGACGACGGGCTCAACATCGTGTTCTGCAACGACCGGTTTCGCGAAATGTACGCGGCGCCGCGCGAGCTGCTCGAGCCCGGCCGCCCGTATCCCGACTTCCTCCGCTATCTGGCCGAACATGGCTATTACGGAGACGGCGACGTCGGCGCGCTCGTCGCCAAACGCGTCGAGAGCCTGCGAAATCCCGGCGCCGGGACCTTCGAAGACGCCACGCCGGACGGGCGCGTCTATCGGATCCGCCGCCGCCGGGTGCAGGCCGGTGGCGTGGTCACGGTGATCGTCGATGTCACGGCGGAAAAGGACGCCGAGCGCGAGCTGCTCGAGGCCAAGCAACAAACGGAGCACGCGAACCGGCTCGCGATGGACAAGAACCGGATGCTCGAAGCTCTTTCGTCCAAGCTGTCGAAATATCTTTCGCCGCAACTGTACCGGTCCATTTTCAGCGGTGAGCAGGACGTCGCGATCGCGTCCAAGCGCAAGAAGCTCACCGTGTTCTTCTCCGATATCGCGGCCTTCACGGAGACCACCGACAACCTCGAATCGGAGGACCTGACCGACGTTCTCAATCACTACCTGACCGAGATGTCCGCGATCGCGCTCGAGCACGGCGCGACCATCGACAAGTTCATCGGCGATGCCATGCTGCTGTTCTTCGGCGATCCGGAGTCGCGGGGAGTCAAGGAGGATGCCAAGGCCTGCGTCACGATGGCGATCGCAATGCAGCGACGGATGCGGGACCTCGAACAGGTGTGGCGCGACCGGGGGCTGGAACGGCCGTTCCGGATCCGGATGGGAATCAGCACCGGCTTCTGCACCGTGGGAAACTTCGGCAGCCAGGACCGGATGGACTACACGATCATCGGCAACGAAGTGAATCTCGCGGCGCGCCTCGAGTCGGTCGCCGAGCCCGGCAGCATCCTGCTGTCGCACGAGACGAATGCCCTCGTGCAGGATATCGTCCTGACCGAGGAACAGCCCCCGATCACGGTCAAGGGATTTCTGCGCCCGATCAATACTTACAAGATCGTCGGCGCCTACGACGAGCTCGTCGCGACCGGGCGGATCGTTCTCCAGGAACGCGACGGATTCAGGGTCCTCGTCGACCTGACGAAGCAGGACAAGTCGGACGCGATCGCAATTCTGGAAGAGGTGCTCTCGCAGTTGAAGAGCGGGTGAGCGCTCGCTCCGATCGTTTGGCTCCGATCATCTGCGATGCCCCCTGAGTACGGCCGGAGGACACACCCCGCCCCGGGCTGAATGCTACCTTCCCGTTCGCTCGACCTTCCTCATGCGACGACGCGATCGACGAAGCGCGTGATGGCGTCGAGCACGGCCTCCGGCTGGTCCTTGTGCAGCGAATGCCGGCAGTCCTCGAGCTCGAGCAGGTCGACGTCGGGCACCTGCGCGCCGATGCGCCGCATCTGCTCCATCGTCCCGTATTCATCGTCCTTGCCCTGGATCGCGAGCACCGGACACGTGATGCGCGGCAGATACTCCTCGATGTTCCAGGCCCGGAAATCCGGGTCGAGCCAGATCCGGTTCCAGCCCCAGAACACCGAATCGACATCAGCGTGGTGGCGGGCGAGCCGCGCACGCAAGTCGGTCGTCTCGTACGCGGTCTTCGCCGCGGCGATGCTCGTCACCGAAATATCCTCGACCAGCACGTGCGCCGCGAGCGTGACGACCGCCGTGACGGGTCGCACGCCGGCGCCGGCATGGATCAGCGCGATCGAGCCGCCGTCGCTGTGACCGATGAGGATCGGTCGCGGAATCGCCAGCTTGTCCAGCAACTCGGGTAATGCGAGCAGTGCCTCATCGTGCATGTAGCGGACGCCGCGCGGTGCGTCGAGCCGCGCGGAGCGGCCGTAGCCATAGCGCGAGTAGACGAGCGTGTCGCAGCCCGTGGCGTGCGCGAGCCGGCCGGGGAAATCGCGCCACATTGCGACCGAGCCCAACCCTTCGTGCAGCAGCACCAGCGCCGGCCGGGCTTTGCCGCCCACGTCGATCCGCTCGTATTCGAGGCGGTGGCCGCGGATGTCGACGAACGGCATCAGACACCCAGATGACGATGCAGGAGCTCCGGCTGCGCGAGCAGCGTCGCACTGTCGCCTTCGAAGACCACGCGACCTTTGACGAGGAGCACATTGCGATTGGCGATGGCAGCCACCGCCGCATGGTTCTTGTCGACGATCAGCGTCGCGATGCCGTGCTGGCGGATCTCGCCGATGATCCGCCAGATCTCCTTCGTGATCTGCGGTGCGAGACCTTCGGTCGCCTCGTCTAGGATGAGAAGGTCGGGATTGGTCATCAGTGCGCGACCGATCGTCAGCATCTGCTGTTCGCCGCCTGACAGCTTCCAGCCGCCATGGTCCAGCCGTTCGGCGAGGCGCGGAAACGTCGCCAGCACCCTTTCGTACGTCCAATCGCGCCGACCGTCCGGGCCCGGGCGCGCGGCCATCACCAGATTTTCGCGCACGGTAAGATTCGGGAAGATGCCGCGCCCCTCAGGCACGTAGGCGATGCCCTTGCGCGCGACGAGATACGGTTCGGCGCCCGTCATCGGCGTACCGCAGACGAACACCTCGCCATGGCGCGGCTTGACGATTCCCAGCATGCTGCGGATCAGCGTACTCTTGCCCATGCCGTTGCGACCCATCAGCCCGACCGTTTCGCTGCGATCGATGCGGAAGTCGATGCCATGCAGGACGTGGCTGGCGCCGTAATACGCGTGCAGCTCGCGCGCCTCGAGCAGAGCTTCGCTCATGGATGCTCGGCTCCATCACCGAGATACGCCTGCCGCACCGTGGGGCTCGCGCGGATCTGCGCAGGCAGGCCGCTTTCCAGCACCTGGCCGTTGACCATCACGGTGATCCGGTCCGCGACGGCGAACACTGCATCCATGTCGTGCTCGACCAGCAGGATCGCGTGCTCCGGGGTGATCTTCTTGAGGAGCTCGACCATGCGCAACGCCTCTTCCGCGCCCATCCCGGCGAGCGGCTCGTCGAGCAGGAGAACCTCGGGCGAGGTCGCGAGCACCATCGCGATTTCGAGCTGGCGCTGCTCGCCGTGGGACAGCGTCGCCGCCACGCGTTCACCGCGATTGCCGAGCCCGGCCGCATCGAGCGCGCGCTGCGCGGCATCGCATATGGGCACGTAGCGCGACGCGTCGCTCGCGATCGCGAGTGCACGCGGCGCGCGCGACTGCGCCGCGAGGCGACAGTTCTCGAAAGCGGTGAAGGCCGGGAAGATGTTGGTCTTCTGGTAGCTGCGGCCGATCCCCATGCGCGAGCGGCGGTCGGGCGGCAGGCGAGTGATGTCCGCGCCCTTGTAGCGGATGCTGCCGCCCGATGCGGGCAGGTCGCCCGACAGCAGGTTGATCAGCGTCGTCTTGCCGGCACCGTTGGGGCCGAGGACGGCGTGCAGCTTGCCGAGTTCGAGCTCGATCGCAACGTTGCCGACGGCGATCAGGCCGCCGAAGCGGCGCGAGAGGCCGTGCGTGGCGAGGATCGCGTCAGTCATTCGCGGCCTCGGCACGCTCCTCATGCCGCGTTGCACCGCTGCGTCGGCCGCTTTCGATCGTTCGCGGACGCGTCCTCCGGGCCTTGGCTCTGCCTGCGGCCTCGTTCCGCTCACTCATTCGGGGGCTCGCCGATGAGCGTGCGCTGGAAGCGGCTCATGATGCTGGCGAGGCCGCCGGGCAGGAAGATCACGAGCGCGATGATCGTCGCGCCGAGCAAGAGCTGCCAGTGCGTGGTCACCGACGAATAGACCTCCTCCAGGGCGGCGAAGGCGAACGCGCCGGCGACCGCGCCGTAGAGGCTCCCGAGTCCGCCCAGAATCAGCATCAGTAGCACGTTGCCGGACTGGTGCCACGACAGGAGCTCGGGATTGACGAATCCGAATTGCAGTGCCGACAGATAGCCGGCGAGCCCCGCCAGCGCTCCGGCGATGCCGAAGCTCGCAAGCTTGTAGCGATACACCGGGAAGCCGAGCGAGCGCATCCGGTGCTCGTTGCTGCGAATCCCCTGCAACGCTCGCCCGAACGGCGAGCGCAGCAGCATCCGCAGGAAGAGAAAGACGAGGACGAGCAGCGCGAACACGAAATAGTAGACGTGTGTCGCATTGGCGAGATCGAATGGCGTCACGCCGCCGATCGTCGCCACCGGCTTGAAGTTCATGCTGATGCCGTCGGAGCCGCGGCCGAAGTCCGTGTCGTGGAACACGAAATAGAACATTTGCGCGAAGGCGAGCGTCACCATGATGAAGTAGATGCCCTTCACCCGGACGACGAACATGCCGACGACAAGCGCCGCGACGCCGGCGATGGCGATCGCCGCGGGAAGGGTCAGCCACAGGTTCGCCGCTTCGTATTTCGGCGCAAGGAGCCCCAGCGTGTACGCGCCCACGCCGTAGAACGCCGCATGCCCGAACGACACGAGCCCGGTATGGCCGACCAGCAGGTCGAGCGAGAGCGCGAAGATCGCGAGGATCATCACCTTGGTCACGAGCTCGGTGTAGAAGGTCGCGCCGGCGAACGGGAACAGCGCGAACAGCGCCAGCAGGACGAGAAGCGCGATCTTCCTGCGCTTCGAGCCGGAGCCACCGCGCTGGCCGCGCGCGGCGGCAAGCGACGGTTCGCCGCTAGACACGGCGAAACAATCCTTCCGGGCGCCACAGCAGGATCGCCGCCATCAGGAGGTAGACGGTGGCGCCCGCGGCTTCCGGAATCAGCACCTTGCCGAACGTGTCGGCGAGTCCGATCAGCAGCGCCGCCACCAGCGCGCCCCAGATCGAGCCGATCCCGCCGATGACGACGACGACGAAGCAGATGATGAGAACGCCGGTGCCCATGCCGGGATACACCGACGAGACGGGCGCCGCGATCATGCCCGCGAACGCCGCGAGCGCCACGCCCAGCGCGAACACGAGCCGGTAGACGAGATTGATGTTGAGGCCGAGCGACTGCACCATCTCGCGGTTCGACGCGCCCGCGCGGATCATCATGCCGAGCCGGGTCTTTGCGATCAGCAGGTAGAGGAGGATCGCAAGCACGATGCACACCGCCGACATGAACAGCCGGTACACCGGATAGGACAGCGTCTCGGTGAGCGGAATCGACCAGTTGAAGATCGCCGGCACGGCGACGCCGTGTACGTCATTGCCGACGATCAGGCTCCGCAGCTCCTCGAACACGAGGATGAGCCCGTAGGTCAGCAGCACCTGCTGGAGGTGATCGCGCCGGTACAGGTGCGAGAAGAGCCCCCACTCGAGCAGGACCCCGAGCGCGACCGAGAGAACGACGCCGAGCACGATCGCCACGAACAGGCTGCCGGTCAGCGCCGACAGCGAGAACGCCATGTACGCGCCGATCATGTAGAAGCTGCCGTGGGCGAGATTGATGATGCCCATGATGCCGAAGATCAGCGTGAGGCCGGAGGCGACGAGGAACAACAGCAGCCCGTACTGGAGGCCGTTCAGGAGCTGGATCAGGAACGAGTAGAAATCCATCGTCGAGCCGGCTGCGTCCGCAAAAAAATACGCGCGGGCAGGCGGTGTGCCTGGCCGCGCGAAAGTCTACTACGTAACCCGATCAGAGCTTGCAGCCGCGCGGCGGATCGGTCAGGTTCTTGATGGCGACGCCGATCACCTTGTTCTCCTTGCCCTCGACCTTGCGCAGGTAGATGTCGTGGATCGGATTGTGGCCCTTGTTGAGCGCGAGCGGGCCGCGCGGGCTGTCGATCTTCGCGGTTTCCATCGCCTTCACGAGCTCGGCGCGCTTGCTCATGTCGCCCTTGACCGCGTTCATCCCGACGATCAGCAGTTGCGCGGCGTCGTAGCCCTGCACCGCGTAGACGTCGGGTTCGGTTTTGTACGCCTTCATGTAGGCGGCACGGAAGGCGTTGTTCTTCGGGTTGTTGAGGCCGTCGCCGTAGTGCAGCGTCGTCAGCAAACCCTGCGCCGCGTCGCCTTGCGCTTCGAGCGTGCCATCGGTAAGGAACCCCGGGCCGACCAGCTCGATCGTCTTGTTGAGGCCGGCCGCCGCGTAGTCCTTGACGAACTTGACCGCACCGCCGCCGGCAAAGAACGCATAGACGACGTCGGGCTTGAGCGCGGCGATCTCGGTCAGGTACGACTGGAACTCGACCTGCGGAAACGGCAGGTACAGCTCCTTGATCACCTTGCCGCCGCCCGCCTCGAACGATTCCTTGAAGCCGCCGATCGACTCCTCACCCGCCGCGTATTTCCAGGTGATCGTGACGGCGGTCTTTTTCTTCTGCTCGGCCATCACCTTGCCCATCGCGATCCCGAGCTGCGAGTTCGAAAACGACGTGCGGAAGATGTTGGCGGCGCACAGGGGCCCGGTGATGTCGTCGGCACCGGCGTTGGGGATGATGAGCAGTGTGTTGGTGTCGCGCGCGACCTTCGCCATCGCCAGCGCGACGCCCGAGTGCACGGTACCGACCACCACGTCGACCTCGTCGCGCTTGATGAGCTTGTTGATGTTGTCGGGCGCCTTCGCCGGAGCGGATTCGTCGTCGACGACGAAGTACTCGATCTCGCGCCCGCCGAGCTTGCCGCCGTTCTCCTCGATCGCCAGCTTGAACCCGTTGGTGATCGCGTTGCCGAGCGCCGCGTACGTGCCGGTGTAGGGCAGCATCAGCCCGATCTTGACCTTGCCTTGCGCCAATGCGGGGCTCGCGGGCATTGCAGCAACCGCGACGAGCGCCGCTGCGATGACGCCAGCGCGGCGCAGGAATTCCGGTATTCCTCTCATGACCATCTCCTCCTCTGTGGGTCTGCTCGATCCCGCACGATCAGGCCGCCTTCGCGCGCAGCTTGAAACGCTGGATTTTACCTGTTGCCGTCTTCGGCAGCTCGTCGATGAACTCGATCCAGCGCGGGTACTTGTACGGCGCGAGCTGCGACTTCACGTGCGCGCGCAGTTCCTCGGCCAGCGCATCCGACGCCTGCCGGCCGCTTTTCAGCACCACGTAGGCGACGGGCTTGACGAGCTTTTCTTCGTCTTCCTTGCCGATCACCGCGGCTTCCAGCACCGCCGGATGGGTGATCAGCGCCGACTCGACCTCGATCGGCGACACGTAGATGCCGCTCACCTTCAGCATGTCGTCGCTGCGGCCGGAATAGAGGTAGTAACCGTCGGCGCCGATCGAATACTTGTCGCCGCTCCTCGTCCACGGACCCTGAAAGGTGGCGCGGGTCTTGTCGCGGTTGTTCCAGTAGGCCATCGCCGCGGTGGGCCCGTTGATCTGCAGCTCGCCCACTTCGCCCGGCGGGACCGGCGCGCCATCGTCGCCTAGGATTCGCAGTTCATAACCCGGCACCGGCGTGCCGCTGGTTCCGTAGCGCACCTCGCCGGGCCGATTGGACAGAAAGATGTGCAGCATTTCGGTGGAGCCCAACCCGTCGAGGATCTCGACGCCGAAATGCTCGGTCCACCGGCGGCCGATGTCCGCCGGAAGCGCCTCGCCGGCCGACGTGCAGCGGCGCAGCTTCAATTCGCCGCGTCCCGGCAGCTCGGGGCTCGCGAGCAACGCGGCGAAGAGCGTCGGCACGCCATAGAAGATCGTCGGCTGATGCTTGCGCAATCGCGCGAACACCGCCTGCGGCGTCGGCCGCTCCGCCATCAGCACCGCCGTGGCGCCGACGGACAGCGGAAACGTGAGCCCGTTGCCGAGGCCGTACGCGAAAAAAAGCTTCGCCGCCGAGAACACGAGGTCGTCCTCGCGAATCCCGAGAATGGGCTTTGCGTAGAGCTCGGCGGTCTCGATCAGGCTCGAGTGGATGTGGACGGTCCCTTTGGGCGCGCCGGTCGAGCCCGACGAATAGAGCCAGAAGCAGGCATCGTCGCACGTGGTTTCCGCCGCGGTAAACGTCGTTGCGGCGGTAGCCGTCAGTTTGGCGAGCGAAAGGTGGCTGCCCGCCCCGCTCGCGTCGGCCGTCCCGGACACGATCACGTGCCGCAGATGCGGCAACTTGCCGAGCAGCGGCGCGAACGCGGGCAACAGCGGCGCCGAGACGATCAGCGCACGCGCGCGGCTGTCGCGCAGCATGTAGTCGTAGTCCTTCGTGGTCAGCAGCGTGTTGCCGGCGACCGGCACGATACCCGCCTTGATGCTGCCCAGGAATGCGGCCGGAAAGTCGATCGTGTCGAGCAGGCACAGCAGCACGCGCTGCTCGGGCATGAGGCCCAGGTGGACGAGCGCGTTCGCGCAGCGGTTCACGCGCTCGGCCAGATCGCCGTACGTGTACGTGCCTTTGTCGTCGATGTACGCGGTCTTCCCGGCGCGGCCCGCGGCGAGATTGCGCTCGATCAAGTCGTGCGCGGCGTTGTAGTCGCGCGGAACCTCCACGCGGGGCGGGCTCACGCGGTGGTCGGCCGTGCTGAGCGATGGCATGGCACCCCCTCCTCTTCGTGCATGACGGCGCGACGGCGTCGGTCCGCGCCTCGTTAGCTATGCCTTCGTGAATTCGATCGCACCCTGTGGCAGCAGGTACAGGACCAATGCCTTGCCGCCGGCGACCGTCGGCACGTGGGCCGACCCCGGCTCGTATACTAACCAGCCGGCGCCGTGGCCGTCGAACTTCGCCGCGCCGCGCACTGGCATGACGAGGTCGATCTCGCCGGTCGGATGGCGGTGATGTCCACCCGCGACATCCTCCATCTCCACGACGTCGACCGAGAATCCGTGCGTTGCCTCCCCCGGCTTTACGATGCGTCCGTACTTGATGCCGGCGTGCTCGCGGTTGCACATCCAGCCGGCGGCGATCCCCGCGTCGCAGGCCTCTCGGACCGAACGGACCACGTCGCCGTCAGCCGGGTACTCGCGATTCAGATCGGCTTCGAGCGCGCCGTCGAGCGTGCGGCCCCGGATGCGGTCGGTGATGGACCCCATCAAGCTCGTGAACTGGTCCTGAGTCAATTGGTGTCCCTATAAGACATCGGACCACGACGCTGGCCATCCAGCCCGAGGTCGCTGCACTTTAGATCATGTTTCAGATAGCGTCAAGCACAATACAGCATACCAATATGCGACCGCGCCCCCGGCGCCGAGGGCTGATCGCAGCCGCGTCACCCAGAAAGCCCTCGTCAACGACGCTACCATACGCCCACTGACATAAAGTGCTTGACCGTGCTGGCAACTATGCACTATATTGCAAGCCTCTAGCTTCGGGTTCTCGAGGAAATTGCGATGGCCGCGGTGGAACACCCGGAAGTCAAGACGCCAGCGATCGCCCCGCAAGACGCGGACGACGCCGAGTTCCTGGCCGCGATGGGCCGGCGCGTACGCGATGCGCGCGAGCGCCGGGGCATGGCGCGCAAGGTTCTCTCGCAGAACGCCGGCGTATCGGAGCGCTATCTGGCCCAGCTCGAGGGCGGGGACGGCAATGCCTCGGTGCTGCTGCTGCGCAGCGTCGCCCGCGCGCTCGCGATGCCGCTCACCGATCTCATCGACCATCGCGACAACTCGGTCGAGCAGCGGCTGATCCGCCGCTTCCTCGAGCGGCTCCCCGAACATCGGCTCGAGGACGTCGTGTTCAGACTGATGCGCGATTTCGGGCAGGAAGAGGCCGCGCGCCGCAAGCGTATCGCGCTCATCGGCTTGCGCGGAGCGGGCAAGACGACGCTGGGGACGGCGCTCGCAAGCGAACTCGGCTTTCCGTTCATCGAGCTCGATCGCGAGATCGAGCTCGAAGCCGGAATCACGCTGTCCGAAGTGTTCCTCCTCTACGGCCAGACCGGATACCGCCGGATCGAACGCCGCTGCCTCGAGCGACTCTTGGAGGCGAATGCCGAACTGGTGATGACGGTCGGAGGCGGCATCGTGTCCGAGCCCGAAACGTTCAACCTGCTGCTGCTCAACTGCTTCACCGTCTGGGTCCGGGCAGCGCCGGATCTGCACATGGCGCGCGTCGTTGCGCAGGGAGACTTCCGGCCGATGCAGGGCAACGCCGAGGCGATGGAAGATCTGACCCGGATTCTCGAAGCGCGCGAGCCTCTCTACCGAAAGGCGGACGTGACGCTCGACACGACGGGCGAAGCACCCGGCCAGAGCTTGATGAAGCTGCGCCAGGCCGTACGGGCCTGACCGTCACAAGGAACAGAGGAGGAGAAATTCATGGCACAAGCGGCTGCCGCCTTCCCGCGCGACGCGCAGGAGCCGTCGTACATCACCTACGACACGCATCCCGGCCGGTACGCGCACTGGAAGCTTTCGTTCGACGGATCCGTCGCGACGCTTGCCCTCGACATCGACGAGGAGCGGGGCATCAAGCCCGGCTACAAGCTGAAGCTCAACTCCTACGATCTCGGCGTCGACATCGAGCTCCACGATGCACTGCAGCGGATCCGCTTCGAGCACCCCGAAGTGGGAAGCGTCGTGGTCACGAGCGCGAAGGATCGGATCTTCTGCTCGGGTGCGAACATCTTCATGCTCGGCGTCTCCTCGCACGCGTGGAAGGTCAACTTCTGCAAGTTCACCAACGAGACGAGGAACGGCATCGAGGACTCGAGCCGGCACTCCGGGCTCAAGTTCATCGCCGCCTGCAACGGGACGACCGCGGGCGGCGGCTACGAGCTCGCGCTCGCATGCGACGAGGTCATCCTGATCGACGACCGGTCGTCGGCGGTGAGCCTCCCCGAAGTGCCATTGCTGGGGGTGCTGCCGGGCACCGGCGGTCTCACGCGCGTCACCGACAAGCGCAAGGTCCGCCGTGACCACGCCGATGTCTTCTGCACGCTCGTCGAAGGCGTTCGTGCGCAGCGGGCGAAGGAGTGGCGGCTCGTCGACGATGCCGTCAAGCCGCAGCAGTTCGCCGAGAAGGTGCGCGAGCGTGCGCGCGCGCTGGCCGATCGGAGCGATCGGCCGCGCCATGCTGCGGGCGTCGCGCTGACGCCGCTCGTGCGCACGATCGACGCGGCAGGCATCCACTACGGCTATGTCGACGTGCAGATCGACCGCAAGGCGCGCAGCGCGACGATCACCGTTTCGGCGCCGCCCTCGCCGCTGCCCGCCGCTCTCGACGGAATTCTCGCCCTCGGCGCAGCGTGGTGGCCGCTCGCGCTGGCACGCGAGCTGGACGATGCGATCCTTCTCCTGCGCACCAACGAGCTCGACATCGGAACGTGGATCCTGAAAACCGCGGGCGATGCGGCGGCGGTCCTCGCCGCCGACACGGCCCTTTCGACCTACGCCTCGAACTGGTTCGTGCGCGAAACGACCGGGATGCTGCGGCGAACGCTCGCGCGACTCGACGTGACCTCGCGTACGCTCTACGCGCTCATCGACCGCGGGTCGTGCTTCGCGGGCACGCTCTTCGAGCTCGCGCTTGCCGCCGATCGCAGCTACATGCTCTCGCTTCCCGAAGATTCCGCCGCGCCGAAGATCGCGCTGTCGGCGATGAACTTCGGCGCCTACCCGATGGTGAATGGACGCACGCGGATCGCGACGCGGTTTTGTGACGAGGCGCAGCCTATCGACCGAACCGAGGATGCCATGGACCGCCTGCTCGCCGCCGGCGAGGCGATGGGCTTGGGCCTCGTCACCGCCGCGCCCGACGATCTCGACTGGGACGACGAAATTCGCATCGCCTTGGAGGAACGCGCAAGCCTCTCGCCCGACGCGCTCACCGGGATGGAGGCGAATCTGCGCTTCCCCGGGGCCGAGACGATGGAAACGCGCGTGTTCGGACGCCTCACCGCCTGGCAGAACTGGATCTTCATCCGCCCGAACGCCGTAGGCGAAGCCGGCGCGCTCAAGGTGTTCGGCAGCGGCAGCAAGGCGAAATTCAATTGGGAGCGGGTGTAGTGCTCCAATCCAACGCCAACGTCATTCCGGCGCACGCGGGAATCCAGCGTCTTTCGGCGTGAGTCACTGGTTCCCCGCCCCCGACCACCCCCTCGCGGGCAGGCTCCGCGCGGGGACGACAACCTGATCGGAGCATGCATGACCATCGACTACAGCGAGAAGATTCCGAACAACGTGGAGCTTGGGAGCGACAGGACGCTGCAGCGCGCGCTCGAGCACTGGCAGCCGGAATTCCTGCACTGGTGGGGCGACGTGGGCCCCGAGAACACGAGCACCGCCGACGTCTATCTGCGCACCGCGACCAGTGTCGAGCCGAAGGGCTGGGCGCACTTCGACTACGTGAAGATGCCGGACTACCGCTGGGGGATTTTCCTCACGCCGGCGGAAGCGGGACGGCAGGTGAATTTTGGCGCGCACAAGGGCGAGGCCGCCTGGCAGGAAGTCCCGGGCGAATACCGGTCGAACCTGCGGCGGCTGATCGTGACGCAGGGTGACACCGAGCCCGCTTCCGTCGAGCAGCAGCGGCACCTCGGCCTCACCTGCCCTTCGCTCTACGATCTGCGCAACCTGTTCCAGGTCAACGTCGAGGAAGGCCGCCACCTGTGGGCGATGGTGTACCTGCTGCACGCCTACTTCGGCCGCGATGGCCGCGAGGAAGCCGAAGCTCTGCTCCAACGACGTTCGGGCGACGCCGACAACCCGCGCATCCTCGGCGCGTTCAACGAAAGGACGCCCGATTGGCTTGCGTTCTTCATGTTCACGTATTTCACCGATCGCGACGGCAAGTACCAGCTCTGCTCGCTCGCCGAGTCGGGTTTCGATCCGCTTGCGCGAACCTGCCGCTTCATGCTGACCGAGGAGGCGCACCACATGTTCGTCGGCGAGTCCGGCGTGGGGCGCATCGTCCAGCGCACATGCGAAGCGATGGTGCAGCACAAGATCGACGATCCGGCGAAGATCCGCGCGCTGGGCCTGATCGATTTGCCGACGATCCAGCGCTACCTGAATTTCCATTTCAGCGTCACGATGGACCTCTTCGGCGCCGATGTCTCGTCGAACGCCGCGACGTTCTATTCGACCGGCCTCAAGGGCCGCTTCGAGGAGACGAAGATCGGTGACGATCACCTGCTAACCGGGGCAACCTACCCGGTGCTGGAAGTGCGCGACGGCCGTCTCGTCGCGACCGAGGCGCCCGCGCTCAACGCCCTCAACGAAAAGCTCCGCGACGATTATGTAAGGGACGCGCAGGCCGGCATCGAGCGCTGGAACAAGATCGTCGAGAAGAGCGGCGTCGCCTTCCGGCTGCGCGCGCCGCACAAGGCCTTCAACCGCAGGATCGGGCCGCTCTCCTCGGTTCGTGTCGATCCGGAGGGCAACGTCGTGGCCGAGTCCGACTGGACGCTGCGACAGCCGCATTGGCTGCCATCTGCCGAAGATCGGGCCTTCGTCACGTCGCTGATGGGACGCGTCGCCGAACCCGGCCGGTTTGCGAACTGGATCGCGCCGCCCTCGCGCGGCATCAACAATCAGCCGGTCGACTTCGAGTACGTGCGCTTCAACTGAAGATGAGCGCCACCGCAGCCGTCGTGGAAGTGTTGCGGCAGCATCTCATCGACCCCGAGATCTGCATTCGCTGCAACACCTGCGAGGAAACCTGCCCGGTCGATGCGATCACGCATGACGCGCGCAATTACGTCGTCGATCCGGCGAAGTGCAATTTCTGCAACGAGTGCATCTCGCCGTGCCCCACCGGCGCCATCGACAACTGGCGGCAGGTCGACAAGGCGAAGCCGTACACGCTCGCCGAGCAGCTCAGTTGGGACAGCCTGCCCGCGCAGGGCACGCTTCCGACCGTCGAAACCGCGGAAATGCCCACGGATGTCGCCCGCATCACGTCGGTCGCCACAGCCGGCCAGGGCGGAGAGGTCCGCCCGCCGTGGTCAGCGGCGCATCCGTACGTCAATCTCTATGCGATCGCAAAGCCTGCGATCGCGACAGTCACCGGCAACTTCCGCCTCACCGCCGATGGCGCCACGGCCGACATCCGGCACATCGTCCTCGATTTCGGCGGCGCGGCGTTCCCTGTACTCGAGGGCCAGACGATCGGGATCCTGCCGCCGGGCGTCGACGCATCGGGCAAACCGCATCACGTGCGGCTGTACTCGGTGGCAAGTCCACGGGAGGGCGAGCGGCCCCGCTACAACAATTTGTCGCTCACCGTGAAGCGTGTCACCGAGGATCACGACGGCAAGCCCGTCACGGGCATCGCGTCGAACTACCTGTGCGATCTCGCGAAAGGCGATCAGGTCAAAGTCGTCGGCCCGTATGGCACGACGTTCCTGATGCCCAACCATCCGGGCTCGAGCCTGCTGATGGTCTGCACCGGCACGGGCTCGGCGCCGATGCGCGCGATGACCGAACGCCGGCGGCGCCGGATTGCGCTCAAGGAGGGCGGCGCGTTGACGCTGTTCTTCGGCGCGAGGTCGGAGGGCGAGCTGCCGTATTTCGGGCCGCTGCTGAAGCTGCCCAAGAACTTCATCGACATCAACTTCGCGTTCTCGCGCGTCCAGGGCGAGCCCAAGCGGTACGTGCAGGACCGCATCAGGGAGCGCAGCACCGACGTCGCGCGCCTGCTCGCCGACGAGAATTGCTACGTCTACATCTGCGGCCTCAAGGGGATGGAGCAGGGCGTGGACGACGCGTTCCACGCCGCGTGCCGGGACCACGGGATGGACTGGGGCACACTCCTCCCGGAGCTCCGCGCGAACGGCCGCTATCACGTCGAAACGTACTAATGGTACGCACGGTCAAGCCGATTGCCGCCAACACCGGTCGCGGGGTGCGACGCGCGCGCCAACCCTCTTCGGAGCCGTTGCCCGCGGCGGCGACGGCGATCCGGACGTTGAAGGACGAGCATCTCGCGATCGCGTCCGTCCTCTTCGGCCTGCGCCTTGCCGTCAGCCGGATTCGCGACGACGTTGCGCCCGACTTCCGTTTGCTGCAGGCGCTGCTCGATTACATCGTTGCCTTTCCCGAGCGGCTGCACCACCCGAAGGAGAGCCGGCATCTGTTCGCGGCGCTTGCCTCGCGTTGCCCGCATGCCCGCCCGCTGCTCGACGAGCTCGATGCCGAGCACGCCCGCGGTGCGGCGCTGATCGATTCGCTGCAGGCGTCGCTCGAGACCTACCGCCGCGATCCGCAGGGGCTCGATGCCTTCGCGCGCGACGTTGGCGCCTACGCCGATTTCCACGGCCGGCATATGGAAAAGGAAGAAAGCGTGGTGTTCCCCCTCGCGGTCGAGCAGCTCGCCGCCCGCGACTGGGAGCGGATCGCGGCCGCCTTCCTCGAAAACGACAACCCGCTGCGCGGCATCCGCCCGAAGCGGGAGGTCGACTCGCTCTTCCTCCGGATCTTGAGCCTGCTGCCGGAGACCCCGGCGGCACGCCCCGAACGATCGCGGTCGTCGGCGCCGCGCTGACGGGTGCCGCGCCGATGGCGCTCGACTACGCGACCCTCAAGGCGATCCATGTCGGCGCTGCTATGCTCTCGCTCGCGCTGTTCGTCGCTCGCGGCGGGTGGATGCTCGCGGCGTCCAAACGCCTCCGGGAGCGCTGGGTGAGGATCGTCCCTCACCTGATCGACACGGTGCTCCTCGCCTCGGCGCTCTGGCTCGCCTGGCAGATCGGCTTCGTCGCAAACGCCCGCTGGCTCGGCGCGAAAATTGCCGCCCTCGTCGTCTACATCGCGCTGGGTACGGTGGCGCTCAAGCGCGGGCGGACCGGCGGCATCCGGATTGCTGCGTTTGTCGGCGCCGTTGCGACGTTCGCGTACATCGTCTCGGTGGCGGTGACCAAATCGCCACTGGGAATCTTCGCGCCACCGTGATTGTCGAAGTCATCGGCCGACGACGCCATGCCGATGGGTACCGACCTCGTTTTCGATCACACCGCCCCCTCGTTCGACGATCCGCTCGGCATGCTCGAAGCGTGTCACGGCCGCATCGAGCGGGCGCTCCTGACGCTCGACCGGCTGCAGCGCCACCTTCCCGAGCACGGCGCCGATGTCGATGCGCGAGCGGCTGCCCGCGGCATCCTCCGCTATTTCGACACCGCGGCGCCCAACCATCACGCCGACGAGGAAACGAGCCTGTTCCCGCGGCTGCTGCAGGCGCGGCCCGACCGTGCCGGGCGCCTGGTCGCGGATCTCGCGCGCGAACACGAGGCGCTCGCCGCGAAGTGGCGCCGGCTGCGCCCATTGCTCGCGGGCATCGTCGCCGGCGCGCGCGCCAACCTTTCCGCGCGCGACGTGATCGCCATCCGCAACGCTTATGCTGCCCACATCGCACGTGAAGAAGGCGAGCTGCTTCCGCTCGCCGCCGCGACGTTCGACGCAGCGACGCTCGCGGCGATCGGCAGCGAAATGGCCGCGCGACGCCGTATCGATACGGGGGCGTCGAAACGCGCGGCCTGACGCGAGGCCAGACATCGGGGCCGCCGGTCGCAGCCTCCGATCGCGGCGCCCGGGTCGCCGCCCGCGGCCTCCGTTCCATAGCTGAAGTTCGTGATTCCGCGGCAGCCGGCCGCAGCGTCGACTCGCTCGGGTCGCATCCCCACGCACTGCCCGTTCGCGGGGAGCCTGCTCCCAAGCTCGCGCCGCTGCCCGGAATTCTGCAATAATGGTCTTCCCCGGTACGGATCTTCCGTAACCCGCGGGGCTCGGAGCCTGTAGGGCTTGCTCTCACGTATGCGTTGCTGGGCCAAAAAGCGAATCGATGCGTCGGCAGCGAGGCGCCGCGAATATCGGGCATGTCGGCCAGACTCGCGAACGATGCACACGCGCCTACTCGAGGCAAGCCGAAGAGCCGGGGCAACAGGATCCTCGCTGGCAAAGCTTCTTCGAATCGCCTTCGTAGCGGCGCTCGGATCGACGCCCATCGGCGCCATCGCCACTTCCGGGCCGGTGATCGTGATGCCGCTCACCGGCGCAATCGGCCCCGCAAGCGAGGATTTCGTCGAGCGCGGACTTGCCCGCGCCGACAAGGAGGGCGCCGAGCTCGTCGTGCTCGAGATCGACACGCCGGGCGGGCTCGACACCTCGATGCGCGAAATCATCAAGGTCATTCTCGCCTCGCGCGTGCCGGTGGCGGCGTTTGTCGCGCCGAGCGGCGCCCGTGCGGCGAGTGCCGGCACTTACATCCTCTATGCGTGCCACATCGCCGCGATGGCGCCGGGCACGAACCTCGGCGCGGCGACGCCGGTCGCCATCGGCATCGGCGGCGAGGTGCCGCAGGCGCCCGAAAAGGGGAAGGATGGCGGCAAGTCCGGCAAGGCCGACAAATCCGACCAATCCGCCGCGCCCGACGAGGGGAGCACGATGGCGCGCAAGCAGGTGCACGACGCCGCCGCCTACATCCGCGGGCTTGCGCAACTGCGCGGACGCAATGCCGAATGGGGCGAGCGCGCCGTGCGCGAGGCGGTCAGTCTCTCCGCCGACGAGGCGCTCAAGGAGCACGTGATCGATCTGATCGCCCACGACGTACCTGATCTGCTCGCGAAGGTCGACGGCCGCAAGCTGATGACGACCGCCGGCGAGCAGGTGCTCGAGACCCGGGACGCTCCCGTCACGACGATCGAGCCCGATTGGAAGAACCGCTTCCTCGCCGTGATCGCCAATCCGAGCGTCGCGCTGATCCTGATGATGATCGGCATCTACGGGCTTTTCTTCGAGTTCATGAATCCGGGCTTCGTGCTGCCCGGGGTCGCCGGCGCGATTTGCCTCCTGCTCGGCCTCTTCGCGCTGCACATGCTGCCGGTCAACTACGCCGGCCTCGCGCTGATCCTGCTCGGGCTCGCGTTCATGATCGCGGAGATGTTCATCGGCACCTTCGGCGTGCTGGGTGTCGGGGGCATCGTCGCGTTCGTCATCGGCGCGGTGATGCTGATCGACACCGACGTGCCCGCGTTAGGCGTCCCGTACACGCTCATCGCGGGCCTGACCGTTACGACCGCGGCGTTCATCTTCGTCGTCTCCGGCGCGGCGCTGAAGGCGCGCAGGCGGCCGGTCGTGTCCGGGAGCGAGGAGCTCGTGGGAAGCGCCGGACTCGTGCTCGACGATCTCATCGACGAAGGCTGGGCCCGCGTCCACAGCGAGCAGTGGCGCGTGCGCTCTGCGGTGCCGCTCAAGCGCGGGCAGACGGTGCGCGTCACCGGCCGCGACGGGCTCGTGTTGACCGTCGCGCCGCTCGAAGAACCTGCAAAGGGAGACTGAAATGGGCCTCGGACTGGGCTTCAGCGGTGTCGTCGTTCTTGCGCTTGCCGTCCTGATCGTCTCGTCGTTTCGCGTACTGCGCGAATACGAGCGCGGCGTGGTGTTCCTGCTCGGCCGTTTCTGGAAGGTCAAGGGACCGGGACTGATCCTGATCATCCCCGCGATCCAGCAAATGGTGCGCATCGACCTGCGCACGATCGTCCTCGATGTCCCGCCGCAGGATGTGATCACCCGCGACAACGTGTCGGTCAAGGTCAACGCCGTCATCTACTTCCGCGTCGTCGACCCCGAGAAATCGGTGATCCAGGTCGCGCAATTCCTCGTCGCGACGAGCCAACTCGCGCAGACGACGCTCCGCGCGGTGCTGGGCAAGCACGCGCTGGATGAGCTCCTGTCCGAGCGCGAGCGCCTGAACCTCAATATCCAGCAGGTGCTCGATACGCAGACCGACGCCTGGGGCATCAAGGTGTCGCTGGTCGAGATCAAACAGGTCGACCTGAACGAATCGATGGTGCGCGCGATCGCGCGGCAGGCGGAAGCGGAGCGCGAGCGGCGCGCGAAGATCATTCATGCCGAGGGCGAGCAGCAGGCGGCGGAGAAGCTTCTAGAAGCGGCGCAGATGCTCGCGCGCCAGCCGCAGGCGATGCAGCTCCGCTATCTGCAGACGCTCGGCAACATCGCCGGCGACAAGAGCTCGACGATCGTGTTTCCGGTGCCGATCGACATCCTGCAGGCACTCCAGGCGGCGAAGCCGGGCACCGAGCCCGCGAAATAGCATGCGCCGCCGAGCCATCCCATTGGTTGTCGTCCCCGCGCAGGCGGGGACCCAGTGTCGTCGAGCAAAAAGACGCTGGGTTCCCGCGTTCGCGGGAACGACGGAGTGAAACGCCGCCAATGAAGAAGTGGCTCGCCATTGTCGCCCTGGCGCTGTCCGCGCTGACCTCCGCGGCCCGCGCGCAGGACGCCTCGCCGTACGCGATCGACATCCCGCCGTGGTTCACCGAGACCTTCCTCGACTTCCGCGAGGACGTCGCCGATGCCGCGAAGGACGGCCGCCGGCTGATGGTCTATTTCGGCCAGGACGGCTGCCCCTACTGCAAGCAGCTGATGGTGACCAACTTCTCGCAGCGGCGGATCGTCGACAAGACGCGCAAGCACTTCGTCGCGATCGCGCTCAACATCTTCGGCGATCGCGAGACGACGTGGACCGACGGGCGCAGGATGACCGAAAAGGCTCTCGCCCGCGTGCTCGACGTGCAGTTCACGCCGACGCTCCTGTTCTTCGACGAGGAGGGGCGCGTCGTCGCGCGGCTGAACGGCTACTACCCGCCGCACCGGTTCGAGGCGGTCCTCGACTACGTCGCGGCCAAGCGGGAGAAGCAGGAGCCGCTCGCGGCGTACCTCGCCCGGAAGACGCCGGATCCGGCGAGCGCGACGCTGGCGGACGAACCGTTCTATGTCGATCCGCCGTATGACTTGCGGCGACGCGGCGCCGGGAAGCCGCTGGCGGTCATTTTCGAGACCCCGTTTTGCGCGGCATGCGACGAGCTCCATCGCGAAGCGTTCCAGCGCCCCGAGGTCGAAGCGCTGCTCGCGCGCTTCGACGTCGCCCGCTTCGGGCTCGGCGCGCGCACCGGGCTCACGACCCCTCGGGGCGCGAAAGTGAGGGCGGATGCATGGGCGCGGGATCTCGGCGTCGCCTACACGCCGACGGTCGTCTTTTTCGACGTCACTGGGCGCGAAGTATTCCGGATCGATGCGTACCTGCGCCCGTTCCATCTCGCTTCGGCGCTCGACTACGTCGCAAGCGGCGCGTATCGCGACGAGCCTTCGTTCCAGCGCTACATCCAGACCCGCGCCGAGCGCCTGCGCGCGCGAGGCGAGAACGTCGATCTCTGGCAATAGGCGAAACGGAGCCGCTTTTCGTCTGCGGTCCGAGCGCACCCGCGAGAGGAGGCCGTCATGCCCCAACGTCCGATCAAGAGTGTCATCGCCAGACAGAGGACTCTCACGGCGCCCGAGACGATGACGGTGCGCGACGCCGCACGGCACATGAAGCAGCGCAACGTGAGCTCGATCATGATCGTCGAAGCCGGCCATCTGGTCGGCATCTTCACCGAACGCGACGCGCTGTTCCGCATCACGGCGGAGGGCCGCGACGCGAAGACCGTGAAGCTCGCCGAAGTGATGACCGGTCATCCGCAGACGATCGATCCAGACAAGCCCATCGGACATGCGCTGCTGATGATGCACGAGGGCGGATTCCGCCACGTGCCCGTCGTCAAGGACGGGCGCCCGGTCGGCATGATCTCGGCGCGCGACGCGCTCGCTCCCGAACTGCAGGAGTTCGAGTCCGAGATCGAGCGCCGCAAGCGGATCGGCGAGATACTCGGGTAGCCGGATAAACCACCGCGTTGCGAAGTCCGCTATCGCGTGCCCGTCAGCGGGCGCGGAGCGAAGCCGGCATCGTTCGATCGCCACGTTTGCTAGCCGGTCGCCCACCCCGAGCCGCCGGCTGCCAAAGGTAGCTGCCGCGCGATCCCCGCGATCTTGTAGACTCTTCGATTGGCCGAGCGCGCGGAATCCCGCGCAGGCGCTCCAGCTCAATGTCCTTCGCTTCGTGAACGAAACGGTTACCGCACCCGCGACCGCGACGGCAGCGCCAGACCGCGCCAGCCGGTACGTCCCGCGCATGCTCCAGGAGCACGTCGTGCGCGACCCGACGGGCCGTTTCTGGGAAGGCGACGGCAGCGCGCTCTTCGCCGACGTGTCGGGATTCACGCAGCTTTCCGAGCAGCTCGCCCGCAAGGGTCGGGAGGGCGCCGAGCAGATCACCGAAGTGATCGGCAGGATTTTCGAGGCGATGCTCGCGGTCGCCTACGATAACGGCGGGAGCCTCCTGAAGTTCGGCGGCGACGCGCTGCTGCTCTGGTTCGAGGGCGACGGGCACGCGCCGCGCGCGTGCCGCACTGCTGTGCGCATGCGCCGGGTGCTGCGCGAGATCGGAAGGATCGAGGCGCCGGGGGCTACGGTCGTCCTGAGGATGGCGCAGGGCGTGCACTCGGGACGCTTTCATTTCTTCGCGGTCGGGACGTCTCATCTCGAGCTCCTCGCGACGGGACCCGCATGGAGCCGGCTGGTCGCCATTGAGCACGGTGCCGCCGCCGACGAGATCCTGGTGGGCACCGAGACGGCGGGAACATTGGCGCCGGAGTGCATCGGCGCGGCGACGGGGCCGGGCATGGTGCTCGAGCGCGAGCCCCCGGGGGATGCGGAGAAGATGCCGCTGCGGCCGCGGCCGCCGATGTCCGCGGAGACGCTGGTGCACTGCCTGCCCCGGGCGATCCGCGTCCGCGTGCTGGCCGGCGGCGGACTGCCCGAGCACCGCCCCGTCACCGTCGCGTTCATTCGGTTCGAAGGCACCGACGCGCTGATCGACGGCGAAGGTCCGGCCGCGGCAGCCGAGGCGCTCCGCCGACTGGTTGGCATCGTCGAGGCCGCCGCCGACGAGCGAGACGTCGCGTTCCTCGCCTCCGACGTCGATGCCGACGGCGGGAAGCTGATCCTGACGGCGGGAGCACCAAAGGTCACGGGCGAAGACGAAGAGCGGATGCTCCTCGCGCTGCGGCAGATCGCCGAGGACGACCTCCCGCTGCCGATCCGGGTCGGGGTTCATCGCGGCGCGGTGTTTGCCGGCGACATCGGCCCTCACTATCGCCGCACGTACACGGTGATGGGCGACGCCGTAAACCTGGCGGCGCGGCTGATGGCGAAGGCGGAGCCGGGCATGATCTACGCGACCGCCGATGTCCTCGACCCCTCGAAGACGCATTTCGACACGACGAAGCTCGAGCCCTTTGCGGTGAAGGGCAAGGCCGAAGCGGTGCAGGCCTGGTCGCTCGGACGCGCGCAGAGCTCGAAGACGCGGGCAGCGGCACTGGCGCGGCTGCCGCTGACCGGCCGCAACGCCGAGCTCGGCGTGATCCGCAAGGCGTTCGCCAGTGCGCGCTCGGGCGCCGGCCGGATGGTCGAGGTCGTCGGCGAGGCGGGCGTAGGCAAGACGCGTCTCCTCGAAGCGCTCCGCGACGCCGCGGCCGGTTTCAAGAAACTCCATGCCGCGTGCGAGGCGTACACCGTCGCCACGCCCTACGCGCTCTGGCACGAGCTGCTGCGCGAGCTGATGGAATTCGGGCGTGACGCCCCCGAAGCCGTCATCGTCGAGCGGCTCCGAAACGAGGTCGCGGCGAAAGCGCCGGACCTCGTGCCATGGCTGCCGCTCCTCGCGATCGCGCTCGGCCTGGAGGTCGCGCCGACGTCGGAAATCGAAATGCTGGCCGAGAAGAACCGGCGCGCGAAACTGCACGAAACGATCGGACGCTTCCTCGAGATCATGCTCCCCGAGCGTGCGCTGATCGAGATCGAGAACGCGCACCACATGGACGAGGCTTCGGCCGAGCTCCTGTCGCATCTGGCGCGGGAAATCGAGGTTCGACCGTGGCTTTTCGCCGTGGCGCGCCGGCCCTCGGGCGGCGGCTTCACCGCACCGGAAGCGCCGACCGTCGTGCGCGTCGAATTGAGGGCACTCGCGGCCGCCGACGCGCTGCGTCTCGCGCAACTCGCGACGGAGAAAACGCCGCTGCCCGATCACGTTCTCGACGTCGTCGCGAAGCGCTCCGGCGGCAATCCGCAATTCCTGCGCGACCTCCTGCGGATCGCGATCGCGTCGGGCGGCGCCGCCGACCTGCCCGATTCCGCGGAAGCCGCGGCGATGGCGCAGATCGACGCGCTGGCGCCCGAAGATCGCGCGCTCGTGCGCCGTGCTGCGGTGTTCGGGAACACGTTCCATCCGCGGATGCTTTCCTGGTTCGACGGCGAGGAGGAGTTCAAGGCACCCGAACCGTCGACGTGGGAACGGCTGCACGAGCTCTTCGACGAAGAGCCGGACGGTTATCTGCGCTTCCGCCGGTCACTCTTGCGCGACGCGGCCTACGAGGGGCTGCCTTACAAGCTGCGGCGCAAGTTGCACGGCGTCGTCGCCGTCCGCTTCGAGGAGGAGATCGATTTCCCGGAGGACGCGGCGAGCACGCTCGCGCTGCATTACTTCGAAGCCGGTGAATACCGTCCAGCGTGGCGGTACTCGAAAGTCGCCGCGGGGCGCGCCGAGGGTGATTACGCGTACGTCGACGCCGCCAAGCTGTATTCGCGCGCACTGGAGGCAGGAAAGCACCTTGCGGACGTTCCCGACCCGGAGATCGCGGCGGTTCATCGGTCGATCGGCGATTCGTGGTATCAGGCGAGCGAGTTCCGCAGGGCCGCCGAGGCCTATACGGCCGCCCGGCCGCTCGTCGTGAACGATCCGCTCTTCGACGCGGGACTGATGCTCAAGCTCTCCCATCTGGAGGAAAAGCTCGGCAAGTACGCTGATGCCTTGCACTGGACCGAGCAGGCGCGCGGCGTGCTGCAGGAACTGCAGAGCCCGGAGGCCGCGCGAGAGTTGGCGCGTTCCAGTGCGTGGAACGCCATGCTGCTTCAGGCGGAGGGCCGCACGAATGAAGCATTGGAATGGGCGGAGCGGACGCTGTCTGAGGCAAAAGCCGCGGGCGAACAGGAGGCGCTCGGCGATGCATACTTCGTTCTGGGCTGGGCCAAAGGCGAACTCGGCGAGGATGAAGGGATACGATTGTTGCAGAGAGCGCTGGAAGCACACCAACGCGCTGGTAACCTCGTCAGGCAGGTCATCGTGCTGTCGACCCTCGGCGTCGTTTGCCAGTGGCAGGGTCGGTGGGACGATGCCGCCTCCTACTACGAGCAGAGCCGTAACGCGGCGCTGAAGATTGGCAGCGCCGTCGATGCGGTTGTGGCGCGCATAAACATTGCCGAAATCTTGACCGACCGCGGCGAGTGGAAAGAAGCCGAGGTGCTGTTGCTGGAGACGTTGCCATTCTGGAAGGCGTCCCAGTATCACTATTTCCTGGGACTCTGCCTCTCATATCTCGGGCGCGTCCTGCTGCGTACGGGTCGCGTCGAAGAGGCGGTCGTCCGCCTCGAAGAAGCAAAGGTGAGCTTCCTGCGTGTTGGAGCGGAGAAGGAGATCCCCGCAGTCGACGCCCGGATTGCCGAGTGCCGCGTCGCCATGGGAAACGTGGACGCTGCCCTCGAACTGGTGCGCGGCATGCTCGCCCGGGCGGCCGAGTCGAACAGCGTTGCCAGGGTCGCGCCGCTTCTCAAGCGCATAGAAGGCCACGCGCTGCTCCAGCAAGGCGATCTGTGGGGGGGACGGGATGCGCTGGAGGCGAGCCTCGCGGCCGCCAGGGAGCGGAACGACCTTTTCGAGGCGACCCTGACGATGCTCTCGCTGATCGAACTCGACCGCCTCGAGGGCATCGAGCCGCCGCTCGAGATGGTGAACGAAAGCCGCGCACTTCTCGCCAACCGGAAGATCCGGGCTGTCCCGCCCGTGCCACTCCCGGCGCAATAGATCACCAAATACGAAGCGGCCCCGCAGGGCCGCTCCGCTTGCTGCTGGTCGCGGGACCGCTACGGCAGCCTTACTCCGCCATCGGTATCGATCACCTTCGACCAGTACTGGACGTTGCCTCCGCCAACCGACGTCCATCCGTGCTGCGCGACGCACATGGCCGCCTGCGTCCCGGGCACATACTGAGAATGCGAATTACCGTGGAAAGGATCGACGTCCGGGATGAAGGGCAGTGCCGCCAATCCGCTAAACACGTCGTCTACAACACACGCCAGGGCCGGGACATAGTCACTCGGGCCAGGCGTACCCATCCCCCATGCCAATTCCGGGCGACGCTGCGTCCAGCCGGCGGTCTTCTGCTGACCAGCCCCCGGATACATCGCCGGCAATGCGTCGACAGGAACCGGCGCCCAGATCACGACGTACTCGACCATCACCTTCTGACCGAGCTTGTCCGCGATGAAGCTCGCGGTGTTGTCGGGATTGAGAGTGAACGCATACGGGATTTCAGTGCAAGGTCCACCATCCGTATTCGGCCCGCGGATCAGTCCCCAATCCTGCGTTTCTCCAGGCGGCAAACCGTAGGCCATGTCCGCCATCGGGTCGAGGTTGCCCCCCTTATTGTTCTGATCATCTCCGGTGAAGATGCAGCCGAGGATGCCGAGCGGATGCACGATCTTGAATGGGGGTGTCGAAGTTGCCGGAGGATAGCCGCCGCTCGCAGTGGCCGTCAGAATGCAGCCCGACACATCTGCAGCGGCGGTGCTTTTGAGCGTGGAAAACTCCGCATAGCCGCTCGCGTCAGTCGAAGCGGCGCCATGGATGAAGCACGCATCCGAATCGACGTTCGCAGTCGTCGTCGGAGGCGGCGAGCCGTTGACCAGCAGTCGCACCTTCACGTACTGGCCCGCCGGAGTGTTGAACGGGGTGGTCGTGATGACCGAACCGGCAAGCGCGTCGGCCGGCTGGTTCACGAACGTGAGCGTGCAGTTCAAATTGATCGCCGTATTTGCAGGCAGAGGCGTCAACGTGAACGTCTCACTGGGACTGGATGGGGAGCCTGTCCACGCGTGCGCGAACCACGTTGCGCTCGCCGATCCGCAGCTGCCCGTCGTCGTGACGCTGACCTGCACGGTGACCGACTTCTTGATCGGCGTAGTGTTGACAAACTGCAAAGTGGTGGCGTTGATTATGCTGACGGTCCCGGTGATCCCCGGAGTTACGATGCTCGGGGCCGGGAGCGTATTGAACTGAAGGTAAGCCGATGTCGCGTCGAGCTCGAATGAGTTGAAGTTCGAACTGCCGGTATTGGTGAAGGTCACCTGAATCGTCTGCGTCCCGGGTGCCAACGATGCGGGCGGCGTGATCGTGAACGTCTTGTTAGCAGCGTTCGCCGGCAGCGCGAAAGCCGCGGGCGTCAATACCGCAAGAAGGGCGAGCACTTTGCGCAGGCTAGTCATTACCGGTACCTCCCGTAACTACGACTAAGGCAGAAAACACGATCTCGGCGAGCTTGCGCCGCCTTGGGCATTTCCGTGCATTCCCCATCGAAGCGTGCATTTGTACTCTCGCGCAAATTCCTGTCAAGCGCCGATTGTAAGATTTACCGACGTTTTTTCTCTGGAATTTTCAGTGACTTGCGGCAATATTCCGCTTTTCAGCGCTGGCCGGTTATGCAAATATCATAATTCGCCGCGCGCGACGCGACGGCGCCGGCGATTCGTCGCAATGTTGTACACGCCAAGTGAAGCCCTCGCTCGGAAGCGCGCCGCGATTTCGGCAGCTACACTCGAGTGCGGTAGCCGCTCCGCGCCGGATTCGGACGCCGGGTTGTAGAGCGCAAGTCAGGGCGCGCCGTCGCACTCGAAAAATCGCGCCGCACCGCCCTGTCAGATCACCCGCGAGTACTGCGCCTTCTGCTGGGCTTCCCGCAGGTAGCGGTCGAAGTGCATCGCGACCGTGCGTACCAGCAGCCGGCCGCGCATCGTCACCTTGAGATCGCGGTCGGTGAGCTCGACGAGCCCGTCAGCCGCCAGCGGCGCGAGCGACGCGAGATCGGGCGCGAAATAGTCGGCGAACGGGATGCCGTAGTGCGCGCCCAGCGACGCGAAATCGAGCTCGAAGTTGCACATCAGCTTCTGGATCACGTCGCGCCGGATCACGTCGTCCGCGTTGAGTTCGACGCCGCGCATCACCGGCAGCTCGCCGGCATCGAGCCGCGCGTAGTATTCGTCGAGCGTCTTGACATTCGCGATGTACGCCGCGCCGACCTTGCCGATCGCCGAGATGCCGAACGCCAGCATGTCGCAGTCGGGCTTCGTCGAATAGCCCTGGAAATTCCGATGCAGCTTGCGCTCGCGCTGCGCGACGGCCAACTCGTCCCCCGGCTTCGCGAAGTGGTCCATGCCGATGTAGGCGTAGCCGGCCTTGCCAAGCTTCTCGATCGCGAGTGCGAGGATCGCGAGCTTCGTCTCCGGCGCCGGCAGCGCGTCGACGTCGATCCGCCGCTGCGGCTTGAACAGATGCGGCACGTGCGCGTAGCTGTAGAGCGCGATGCGGTCGGGTGCGGCGGCGATCACCTTGTCCAGCGTCGCGCTGAAACCGGCGACCGTCTGCTTCGGCAGTCCGTAGATCAGGTCGGCGTTGACCGAGACGAAGCCGTTCGCGCGCGCAGCGTCGATCACCGTCATCGTCTCGGCTTCGGTCTGGATCCGATTGACCGCTTGCTGGACGACGGGATCGAAATCCTGGATGCCGACCGAGATCCGATTGAAGCCCAGCCGCCCGAGGAATGCAACGGCGTCGGCGGTGACCTTGCGCGGGTCGACTTCGATCGACACTTCCGCGTCCGGCGCGAACGAGAAGTGCCCGCGCAGCATCCCCATCAGCGTCGCCATCTCGTCGCGCGCGAGGAACGTCGGCGTGCCGCCGCCGAGATGCACCTGCTCGACCTTCGGGCCGCCCTCGACGAGCCCGCTCACGATCTCGATCTCGCGGCCGACGTACTTGATGTACTTGGCGCTGCGCCCGTGGTCCTTGGTGATCACCTTGTTGCACGCGCAGTAGTAGCAGATCGTGTTGCAGAACGGGATGTGCACGTACAGCGACAGCGGTGCCGCCGGCCGCTCCTGGTTGCGTGCGTGCAGCGCGTTGACGTAGTGCTCGGCGGTCACGCCGGCATGGAAACGATCAGCGGTGGGATACGAGGTGTAGCGAGGACCGAAGCCGTCGTATTTCTTCACCAGGGCGGTGTCGAGGACGAGGTCGGCTGCAGCGGCAATGGCCATGGCAGCTCCCGATAAGCGGACGTACTCCCGCGAATGAGGATGATTGTGACCGCCGCCGCTACGGGCCGCCTTGACCGAAATCAACGGGACCGTGCACCGTGGGCCCGCCAAGGGTCCCCGGCTCGTCGTCCCCGCGCGGGCGGGGAACCAGCGGCGTTCGTCGAAAGTCTCTGGGTTCCCGCATTCGCGGGAACGACGGCGTATGGTGTCGCGCCGCCCGCTCAGACCGTCAGGCAGGCCCGAACGCCGTCGGCGTCCATGTTGGCGCCGGCACCCGTCTTGACCACTTCCCCCCGGGAGAGGACGACGTAGCGATCGGCGAGCGAGCGCGCGAAGTCGTAATACTGCTCGACCAGCAGAATCGCCATCGTGCCCTCGGCGGCGAGCCGCCGGATCGCGCGCTCGATATCCTTGATGATCGACGGCTGGATCCCCTCGGTGGGCTCGTCCAGAACGAGCAGTTTCGGGCTCCATCGCCAGTGCCCGGCCGATCGCGAGCTGCTGCTGCTGTCCGCCCGAAAGATCGCCGCCGCGCCGGTGCAGCATCTCGCGCAGCACCGGAAACATTTCGAAGATGCGCGCCGGAATCGGCGTGCCCGCGGGGCGCGTCGCAAGGCCGAGCTTCAGGTTCTCGTCGACGGTAAGCCGCGGAAAGATCTCGCGGCCCTGGGGAACGTAGCCGAACCCGAGCCGCGCGCGCAGGTGCGGCGCGAGCCTGGTCACATCCGTGCCGTCGAACTTGATTGCGCCCGACCGTGCAGGCAGGAGACCGGCAAGGCACTTGAGCAGCGTCGTCTTGCCCACGCCGTTGCGCCCGAGGATCGCCGTGACGGCGCCGGACGGCGCTTCGAACGCGACGTCGCGCAGCGTGTGGCTGCCGCCATAGTACTGGTTCAACGAAGTAACGGTAAGCATTTTGGAGTTGGCGATCTCTAAACAGGGCTTCGACATCCAACCGTCATTCCCGCGAACGCGGGAATCCAGTGTCTTGCGTCGAACGTCACTGGGTCCCCGCCTCCGCGGGGACGACGAACTCACCCATTTCTCGCTATCGTCCGAGGTAGACCTCGATCACCCGGGGATCGGCCTGCACGACGTCCATCGGACCTTCGGCCAGAACGCCGCCCTCGTGCAGCACCGTCACCTTGCGGGCGATGCTCGCGATGAAATCCATGTCGTGCTCGACCACCACGACCGAATGCCGCCCCGCGAGCGACTGGCAGAGCTCGGCGGTGCGCATCGTCTCGTCGTCGGTCATTCCCGCGACGGGCTCGTCGAGCAGGAGGAGCCGGGGCTCCTGCATCAGCAGCATGCCGATCTCGAGCCACTGCTTCTGGCCGTGCGACAGCGATCCGGCCGGCCGGTCGGACAGGTCGAAGAGCTGGATCAGCGCGAGCGTCTCCGCGATCCGGTCCAGGTCGGCGAGCCCGAGCCGCGCGCCGATCGCCTTGCGCACGCGCTTGTCGGCCTTCATTGCGAGCTCAAGGTTCTCGAACACCGAATGCCGCTCGAACACCGTGGGCTTCTGGAACTTGCGGCCGATTCCGGCGTGCGCGATCTCGGCTTCGGTCATCTGCGTCAGGTCGATCGTCTGGCCGAAGAACGCGCTGCCGGCGTCGGGGCGCGTCTTGCCGGTGATCACGTCCATCATCGTCGTCTTGCCGGCGCCGTTGGGGCCGATGATGCAACGGAGCTCGCCGTCGTCGATCGTGAGCGACAGGTTGGAGAGCGCCTTGAAGCCGTCGAAGCTGACCGTGATGCCATCGAGGTAGAGGATCGGTCCGTGTACCGTGTCGACGGCGGCGCTCGCGACACGCATCCCCGCCTGCTCGAGGCCGGCCGAGCCGCCGTCGTCGGAATGAATGGCGATCTCGTTCATGGCCCGCGTTTGCGCCAGCGTCCAACGAGGCCGATCACCCCATGCGGCAGGAACAGGGTGACGAGGATGAACGTGAGGCCCAGGAAGAAGAGCCAGAATTCCGGAAACGCCTGCGTGAACCAGCTCTTCGCGCCGTTGACGAGGAACGCGCCGGCGATCGGCCCGATCAGCGTGCCGCGGCCGCCGACCGCCGTCCAGATCGCGATCTCGATCGAGTTCGCCGGCGACATCTCGCTCGGGTTGATGATGCCGACCTGCGGCACATAGAGCGCGCCGGCGATTCCGCACAATACGGCCGAGAGCGTCCACACGGCGAGCTTGTAGTAGAGCGGGTTGTAGCCGCAGAACATCACCCGGCTCTCGGCATCGCGGATCGCCGCCAGCACCCGGCCCAGTTTCGACGTGACGATGTAGCGCGCTAAGAGGAATGCGCCGAGCAGCGTCGCGCCGGAAAGGGCGAAGAGGATCAGGCGCGCGTGCGGTGTGGCGATCGGAAAGCCGAGGATGCGCTTGAAATCGGTGAAGCCGTTGTTGCCGCCGAACCCCGTGTCGTTGCGGAAGAAGAGCAGCATGAACGCGTACGTCAGCGCCTGCGTGATGATCGAAAAGTAGACGCCCTTGATCCGCGAGCGGAACGCGAAATAGCCGAACACCAGCGCCAGCAAGCCCGGCACCAGGACGACGAGCAGCGCGGCGTACCAGAAGTGATCGGTGAAGCTCCAGTACCAGGGATAGGCCTTCCAGTCGAGGAACACCATGAAGTCGGGCAGGTCGCTGTGATAGACGCCCTCGCGGCCGATCGAGCGCATCAGGTACATACCCATCGCGTAGCCGCCGAGCGCGAAAAAAAGCCCGTGGCCGAGCGACAGGATTCCGGCATAGCCCCAGATCAGGTCCATCGCGAGCGCGACGATCGCGTAGCACAGGATCTTGCCGGCGAGCGTCACGAAGTAGTCGGACACGTGCAGCGAATGGCCGGCCGGGAGCAGCAGGTTGAGCGACGGCACCAGGACGAACAGCACGCCGGCGATGGCGATCAGCGCGGCCCAGCCGCCGCGGGTCAACAGCACGGGCCGTCGCGCAGCGAGCCCCGCGCCGAGCCGCACGGCGATCTGTTGCGGCAGCGGGGCATTCATCGCGGGATTTTCGGCGCCGGCGAGATCACGCATCGGCCATCCGGCCCTTGAGCGCGAACAGGCCCTGCGGCCGTTTCTGGATGAAGACGATGATGAACACGAGCACCGCGATCTTCGCCAGCACGGCGCCCGATACCGCCTCGAGGAACTTGTTGGCGACGCCGAGACCCATCGCAGCGTAGACCGTCCCCGCGAGCTGGCCGACGCCGCCCAGCACCACGACCATGAACGAATCGACGATGTAGCTCTGGCCCAGATCCGGCCCGACGTTGCCGATCTGCGACAGCGCGCAGCCGGCGAGTCCGGCGATCCCCGAGCCGAGCCCGAATGCGTAGGTGTCGACGCGGCCCGTCGGGACGCCGAGCGCGCTCGCCATCGGCCGGTTCTGCGTGACGCCGCGCACGAACAGGCCGAGCCGCGTGCGCGTGAGCAGCAGCGCGATCAGGGCGACCACGGCCGCTGCGAAACCGATGATGACGATGCGGTTCCACGGCAGCACCAGATTGGCCATCAGCGCGATCCCGCCGGACATCCAGGCCGGATTCTCCACCTGCACGTTCTGCGCGCCGAAGACCGTGCGCACCGACTGGATCAGGATCAGGCTGATGCCCCACGTCGCGAGCAGCGTCTCCAGCGGCCGGCCGTAGAGGAAGCGGATCACCGTGCGCTCGAGCGCCATGCCGGTCAGCGCCGACGCGGCGAAGGCGCCCGGAACCGCCGCGACGAGATACGCATCGAACGCTCCCGGCAGATAGGTGCGGAACAGGTTCTGCACGACGTAGGTCGCATAGGCGCCGATCATGATCAGCTCGCCGTGCGCCATGTTGATGACGCCCATCAGGCCGTAGGTGATCGCGAGGCCCAGGGCCGCGAGCAAGAGGACGCTGCCGAGGCTCACGCCGCTGAACACGCGGCCGATCATCTCGCCGGTCGCGAGGCGGCTCTCGATTGCGCGGAGCGAAATGTCGGCTTCGGCACGCACGTCGGCGTCGGGCTCGACGAACCGGCCGTTCTTCTTCTCGAGGAGCGGCAGCAGCAGCATCTTGGTATTCGGGTCGCGGCTCTCGGCGAGGGCGCGGATCGCGCCGATCCGTGTCACCTTGTCGCTGCTCGCGAGCTGCACGGTCGCGCGGGTCAGCGTGAGCAGCGCCTTGATTTCGGCGTCCTGCTCCTTCGCGAGCGCGCGCTCGATCGCGGGCAGCATCGACTCGTCGGCGCCGCTCTGCAGTTCCTGGGCGGCGGCGAGCCGGACGGTACGGTCCGCTGCGGTCAGTCTGAGCGCCGCAATCGCCGTCGCGAGCTCGCGCCGCACGGGGTTGCTCAGCATGACGTCGTCGCGCGGCTCCGGCAGCGGCGCCACGGCCTTGCCCGTCGCAAGATCGATCGCCTGGCCGTTCTTCACGAGCAGCACCCGGTCGCCTGCCACCTGCACGTCGCCATCGGCGAACGCCTGCAGGACGGTGAGCGCGCCGGCGTCGCCGGACGTACTGAGCGCCTCGATCGCCGCGACCTTGGCGTCGTAGTCGCCCAGCGCGAGATCGCGGACGGCCTCCGGGGCGATCGCGGTCGCGTTCGCTGCGGCGAGCACGGCGCCGAATGCCAGCGCCGCAAGCGCGATGCGCGGCAATGAAGGACGAGACGTCATCGTTCCGACCTCGCGCAAGCCTCGTGAAAACGCCGCGGATGACAGCCAGTGATCGGGAGCCGTCGTCCGCGGCGTCGGAAACGCGACCCGCGCTACTTCTTCTCGGGCTCGTCCTTCTTCTTGTCGTTGCCCTCGATGTACTGGCTCCACGGCTGCGCCCGGATCGGGCCCGGCGTTTTCCAGACCACGTTGAACTGGCCGTTGCCCTGCACCTCACCGATGAACACGGGCTTCCACAGGTGATGGTTCTTTTCGTCCATCTTGATGTCGAAGCCGTCGGGCGCGTTGAATTTCTGCCCGGCCATCGCCGCGACGACCTTGTCGGTGTCCGTCGACTTGGCCTTCTCGACCGCCTGCTTCCACATGTGGATGCCAACGTAGGTGGCTTCCATCGGGTCATTGGTCAACGGCTTGTCGGCGCCGGGGAGCTTCTTCGCCTTCGCGTAGGCAGCCCATTCCTTCTTGAACGCCTTGGTTGGCCGGGTTCTTGAGCGACATGAAGTAGTTCCACGCCGCGAGGTGGCCGACCAGCGGCTTGGTATCCACGCCGCGCAGCTCCTCTTCCCCGACCGAGAACGCGACGACGGGAACGTCGGTTGCCTTCAGGCCCTGGTTGCCGAGCTCCTTGTAGAAGGGCACGTTCGAGTCGCCGTTGATCGTCGACACGACCGCCGTCTTGCCGCCGGCCGCGAACTTCTTGATGTCGGCGACGATCGTCTGGTAGTCGGAATGGCCGAACGGCGTGTACTTCTCGTCGATGTCCTTGTCGGCCACACCCTTCGAGTGCAGGAACGCGCGCAGGATCTTGTTGGTCGTGCGCGGATAGACGTAGTCGGTGCCGAGCAGCACCCACCGCTTGGCGCCGCCGCCTTCCTTGCTCATCAGGTATTCGACCGCGGGAATCGCCTGCTGGTTGGGCGCGGCGCCGGTGTAGAACACGTTCTTGGAGAGCTCCTCCCCTTCGTACTGGACGGGGTAGAACAGGAGACTGTTCAACTCCTCGAACACCGGCAGCACCGATTTGCGCGAAACCGACGTCCAGCAGCCGAACACCACGGCGACCTTGTCCTGCGAGATCAACTGTCGAGCTTTCTCGGCGAAGAGCGGCCAGTTCGACGCGGGGTCGACGACGACGACCTCGAGCTTCTTGCCCATTACGCCACCCTTGGCGTTGATATCCTCGATGGTCATCAGCGCCACGTCCTTCAGCACGGTTTCGCTGATGGCCATCGTTCCCGACAACGAGTGGAGCACGCCGACCTTGATCGTGTCGGCGGCAAGCGCCTGCGTCCCCGCCGCGAGGCCGGTGGTCGCGAGCGCGACGGACAGCGCGATTCGCTTCAGAACAGTTCTACGTTGCATGGAGTTTCCCCGTATCGAATGTTTAGCACTACGCTCCCGAGCCGCCGCACTTCGATCGTGCGCCGAGGCGCGCGCCGACGCGGCTCTGCGTATTGCATCGCACAATCCATGCCATGCGCGATGCGGAAGGGTTAATCCGTTGAATCGTTGGGGTCAGGGCCGGCCAGTCGGATGCCGCTGGCGCACAAAGCGGGATCGGCGCGACCCCGTTCATCCCAAAGCGGTGCAGCGAGCCGAAATCGCGCACCGGTTTGGACAACTTGCAGCGCTTCCGTGCGCGCCGACGACGTCGTGCCGCGAACGCCTATCGCTCGTCGGGTGGGCCGCGCGACGCATCCCTTCGTCGCCGCCAATGCAGAACAATCGTGGCGACGAGCGCAACGGCGGCCGCTGCCCCGAACAGTATGCGTTCGACGTGGCGCAGGTCGCCCAGGAACATCTCCACGGTCTCGCCAGCGAGATAGCCGGCACCGACCCAGCACGCGCTCCAGATCGCGGCGCCGACGGCATTGAGCAGGGCGAAATGCCACCACGCGATGCCGCTCATGCCGATCGCAACCGGACCGATCGACCGCAGCCCGTAGAGAAACCGCACGCCGACCACGGTGAGCTCCGGATGCCGCTCGATCATCGCCGTGACGCGCGCGGCACGCGGCTTGAAACGCGGAAACCGCCCGAGGAGCCGGGCCCCGTTGCGGCGGCCGATCGCGAAATAGATCTGATCGCCGACCAAGCCGCCGACGGCGCCGATCGCCACCAGCACGGTCACATGGAGATACCCGCGCTGCGCGGCGAGGCCGGCAAGCACCAGCATCGTTTCGCCCTCGAGCAACGCGCCGACGAATGTGACCCAGTAGCCGTGCTCGGAGATGAGTTGCGCAAGGTGATGCATCGGCGGCCGTCGGAGCTCATCGCCCGCCGACGGAAAGCGCGCGCACCATTCCACGCTCGAGCACGAACCGGGCGACCGCGTCGAGCCCGTGTCCGGTCTTGAGATTGGTGAACACGAAAGGCCGCTCGCCCCGCATTTTCCGGGCGTCGCGGTCCATCACCTCGAGCGAGGCGCCCACGAGCGGCGCGAGGTCGATCTTGTTGATGACGAGAAGGTCGGAGCGCGTGATGCCGGGGCCACCCTTGCGCGGAATCTTGTCGCCCGCGGCGACGTCGATGACGTAGAGGGTGAGGTCGGAGAGCTCGGGCGAGAACGTCGCGGCCAGATTGTCGCCGCCGCTCTCGACGAACACGATGTCGAGATCGGGGAAGCGCTGCACGAGGCGGTCGACGGCCTCGAGATTGATCGACGCGTCCTCGCGGATCGCCGTGTGCGGGCAGCCACCGGTCTCCACGCCGATGATGCGCTCGGGCGCGAGCGCTTCGTTGTGGACGAGAAACCGCGCATCCTCCTCGGTGTAGATGTCGTTGGTGACGACCGCGAGCTCGAAGCGTTCGCGCAGCGCGCGGCAAAGGGCGAGCGTGAGCGCAGTCTTGCCGGAGCCGACCGGCCCGCCGATGCCCACGCGCAGCGGTTGGCGGGGATTGATCATTGGCTGTTGCATAGGCGGGGAAATGGAACTCCGTCGTCCCCGCGGCTGCGGGGACCGAGTGTCGTTTGATGAAAGACTCTGGATTCGCGCCCCCCGACCACCCCACTCGGTGGCGGGCGTCGCGAGAATGACGGTTCCAACCACCTGGTCACGAGAGCCTCCGTAATCACGAACGAAAGAGGCGCGTGTACTGCGTCTCGTGCCGCGCGCTCGCAAGCGCGATCCCGGGCGCGAAGGTGGAGAGCTCGTCGTCGGCGAGCGCCATCGCCGTGGCCACGACGGCGGGGATTCGTGCGCCGAGCCCGGTGAGCATCCGCTGCCCCGCGACCTGACCCAGGGGGACGAGCTTCATCGCGCACAGCACCTGGTTTTCGAGCCACGCCCAGACGTACCCGGCGAGTGCGGCGTCGGCGGCAACGGCAAAGCCACGCGCCGCCAGCGCGAACGCCGCGGGAAGCGTAATCGGCGCACACTCGGCGATTGCCGCATGCGCCGGCGAATCGACCAGACCGAGCTCGACCGCGAGCTTCGCGAGCGAGCCGCCCATCTGCTCGGTCTCGCTCCTGAGCTCCAACGTTTCGCGCGAGGCGCGGAACCACGCATTCCAGCGGACGAACGCCGGCCACTGGCTGCCGGCGGCAGCGAAAAGACGCCAGGCGATCGGCGCTTCGCCGCGCATCATCACGTGCTCGAGCGCATCTCCGATCCACGTCTGCGCCGACGCTGTGTCCGTGACAGCACCCCCCTCCACGACCCATTCCAGCCCCTGCGAATAGCTGAAGCCCCCTATCGGCAGCGCGGGACTTGCGAGCTGAAGCAGTCGCACCAGCGGAAGAATCGAATCGCCGGTCCTAGTCACCGTTTTTCCGTCGCGACGCGCGCTGCGAAATCGTGAACGATTCCCGCGTGCTTCGCCTCCGCCGAATGCGCGTGGCCCGCCGCGTAGGCGCCCGCCTCCGGCTCGAACGGCGCACGCACGGCGCTGACGGCTGCGCCCAACCCGCGCAGCATGTTCGCGAGCACGTCGTCGGTCGCGATGCGCAACCATCCGCAGCCAACCTGGACGGGCGCATGGCGATTGCCGAGATGGTAGGCCGCGCGCGCGAGCGCGTCGGCGTCGGCGCACCGGACTTCGAGCAGGTTCTCGGCGGCGGCGACGACGCGAACGACGCGCCCATCGTCCGCTCCGAGGCAATCGCCGTCGCGCAGCACCGTTCCGCGGTCGAGGAAAAGGCCGATCTCTTCGCCGCTCGCGACCGTGGCGCGGAGTCGGCTCTTCTGCCGCAATTCGAACGGCAGCACGAGCTCCGCGTCGTGCCGCACCGGCGCGTCGAGCTTCGTCTGCACGACCAGCATCGAATCAGAAAAGAAAATACCGCTGCGCCATCGGCAGCACGCTCGCCGGCTCGCAGACAAGGAGCTCGCCGTCGGCGCGCACTTCGTAGGTCTCCGGGTCGACGTCGATCCGTGGCAGCGCGTCGTTGCCCTTCATGTCGCGCTTGCCGATGTGCCGGGTGTTCCTCACTGCGACCAGCGCTTTCCCGAGCTTGAGCTTGCCGAGCGCGGGGTTCTTCAACGCGGCCTTCGATACGAACGTCACCGACGTCGACAGCGCCTTGCCGAACGCGCCGAACATCGGCCGGTAGTGAACGGGCTGCGGCGTCGGGATCGAGGCGTTGGGATCGCCCATCGCCGCCGCTGCGATCATGCCGCCTTTGACGATCAGCGACGGCTTGACCCCGAAGAATGCCGGTTTCCACAGCACGAGGTCGGCGAGCTTGCCCGGTTCGACCGAGCCGACCACGTCGCTCATCCCGTGCGCGATCGCCGGATTGATCGTGTACTTGGCGATGTAGCGCTTGACGCGGTGATTGTCGTGGCGGGCGGGATCCTGCGCGAGCTTGCCGCGCTGTGCTTTCATCTTGTGCGCGGTCTGCCACGTGCGGATGATGACTTCACCCACGCGGCCCATCGCCTGCGAGTCGGACGACAGCATCGAAAACGCGCCCAGATCGTGCAGGATGTCCTCGGCCGCGATCGTCTCGCGCCGGATCCGCGACTCGGCGAATGCGATGTCCTCGGCGATCGCCGGGTCGAGGTGGTGGCACACCATCAGCATGTCGAGATGCTCGTCGATCGTGTTCACCGTGTACGGGCGAGTCGGATTGGTCGACGAGGGCAGGACGTTCGGCTCGCCGCAGACCCTGATGATGTCGGGCGCGTGACCCCCGCCGGCACCTTCGGTGTGATAGGTGTGGATCGTGCGGCCGCCGATCGCCGCGAGCGTCGTTTCGACGAAGCCCGACTCGTTCAGCGTGTCGGTGTGGATCGCGACCTGCACGTCCATCCGGTCCGCGACCCGGAGCGCGGCGTCGATCGCCGCAGGTGTCGTGCCCCAGTCCTCGTGCAGCTTCAAGCCGATCGCGCCGGCCTCGACCTGCTCGATCAACGGCGGCAGGAGACTCGCGTTGCCCTTGGCGAGGAAGCCGAGATTCATCGGGAAGGCCTCGGCGGCTTCGAGCATCCGCCGAATGTGCCAGGGCCCGGGGGTACAGGTCGTGGCGAACGTGCCGGTCGCCGGGCCGGTGCCGCCGCCGATCATCGTCGTCACGCCCGACATCAGCGCCTCGTCGATCTGCTGCGGGCAGATGAAATGGATGTGCGAATCGATGCCGCCCGCGGTGACGATCATCCCCTCGCCGGCGATGATCTCCGTGCTCGCGCCGATCACGATGTCCACACCCGGCTGGATGTCGGGATTGCCGGCCTTGCCGAGCTTCGCGATCCTGCCGTCCTTGATCGCGAGATCGCACTTGACCACACCCCACCAGTCGATGACGAGCGCATTGGTGATCACCGTATCGGCGCAGTCTTTCGCGCTCCGCTGGCTCTGGCCCATCCCGTCGCGGATCACCTTGCCGCCGCCAAATTTCACCTCCTCGCCGTAGACGGTGAGATCGCGCTCGACCTCGACCACGAGATCGGTGTCGGCGAGCCGGACGCGATCGCCGGCGGTCGGCCCGAACATCTCCGCGTAGGCGCGGCGCGAAATCGTCATCGCCCGCTCCCGCGTTGCCTGCCGGCTGCGGGTTTGCGCCGTCCGGTCGGCGTGCGCTTGGGCTTCGCGTCGAGTGGTCCCATGACGGCGCCGGTGAAGCCGTAGACGATGCGATCGCCGGCGAACGGCGTGAGCTCGATCGTGCGCTTCTGCCCCGGCTCGAAGCGGACCGCGGTCCCGGCCGGAATGCCGAGGCGGAAGCCCCGTGCCGCCGCGCGGTTGAACTCGAGCGCGGCGTTGGTCTCGGCGAAGTGATAATGCGAGCCGACCTGGATCGGCCGGTCTCCGGTGTTGGCGACTTCGAGCGAAATCGTCGCGCGTCCGGCATTGAGCTCGACGTCGCCGTCGCCGGGAATGATTTCGCCCGGGATCATGGAATCGGATGGTGAACCGTCACGAGCTTCGTTCCGTCCGGAAACGTCGCTTCGACCTGGATTTCCGGGATCATCTCCGGCACGCCGTCCATCACCTGTGCGCGCGACAGCAGCGTCGCGCCGTAGCCCATCAGCTCGGCGACCGTGCGGCCGTCGCGGGCGCCCTCGACGATCGCAGCCGAAATATACGCGACAGCCTCCGGATAGTTGAGCTTCACGCCGCGGGCGAGGCGCCGCTCGGCGACCAGCGCCGCGGTGAAGATGAGCAGCTTGTCGCGTTCTCGGGGAGTGAGTTCCACGTCGTTTTCGCAGTATGGATCGGGAGTGCGTCACGTGCTCCAGATGCGCGGCGGCACGGCCGCGCGGCCGGCGAGCGCGGGACGCAGCACGCGCCACAGCGAAGCAAAATACATGCGCGCCGCCGGCGCCGATCCGCCTCGATACCGGGCAATCAACACCTTCGGCAGTCGCGTGACGGCCACTTCGCCATCGTCGCACGAAACGAGCCGACACGACGCAAGCACGTCGTCGCCGACGTTGCCGGCGGCAATCATCGTCCCGAACACGGGCGCACCTTTCAAGATCGCACCGGATTGGAGCGCCCGCGATCCGCCATCGAGTGCCATCCGCTCGCACCAGAGCAGGATGCCGTCGCGGGAGACCTGCAGTGATTGGGTGAGCGCCCCCGTTGCGAAGCGCTCGCCGGCGTGCGTGCGCCCGAGGCAGACCACGTCCCAGCCGATGAAGGCCGCATCGGCGGCAAGCGCAATCGTCGTCGCGAGCACCGCGCGCGCACCATCGAAAACGATCGCTTCCTGGGGCAGCCATTCGAGCGTCGCGCCCGCCGCGACCTGGGCTTCGAGCGTCTGCCGCGCGGGAGTGCCCGTCGAGCGATACCACTTCGAGGCAGCGGGCGTGGTGAGCTGCGCGTGCGCTCGGGCGCCAACGTCGATCGCGAGCATCAGCCGGTCGCCGCCTGCGATCCCGCCGGGTGGGTGCACGACGATCGTCTGACACACGCCGGCGCCTTCCGGGTGCAGAGGCTTCTGCACGAGCAGGGGCCCCGTGTGCTCCCGCTTCGACAATACGCTGCGTTCGTCGCGCCTCGAGAAACCGAGCGTCAGCGCAGCCTCCCAGCCTCCGCTTGCCGACGGCACGCAGGGCCGCGGCATCGCGTCGGTCGGCGCGGCATTCCCGCGCGGGGCGCACGCATGCACGGTGAACGATGGCGTCGCGTCGTTCACGGTGCGTCGCCGGAGCCGGACTTCAACGTCCGCGCTCGCGCGTACAGCGCGTCTCGCGGGAGGCCCGTTGCCGCAGCGGCCACGCGCGCGGCGCGCGCCGGCGGCAGCTCGGCCACCAGCGCGCGCAGCAAGCGATCGGTGTCCGGCGTCATTGCCTCGGGCACGCTCGCCGGAACCGCCGGCGCGTCGACGATCAGTACGAACTCGCCGCGCTCGCGGTTTCCTTCGGCCGCGAACCAGGCGGGCGCATCGGCAAGCGGCAGCCGCGTGAACGTCTCGAATTTCTTCGTGATCTCGCGCGCGACGACGAGCGCACGTTCGCTGCCGAACGCATCGACGAGCCGGTCAACGGTGTCGCGGACGCGATGCGGTGCCTCGTAGACGACGAGCGCGAGCGGCAGCGCGGCAACGGTCGCGAGCAGTTCCCGCCGGGTCTTGCCCGAGGACGGCAGGAATCCGAGGAACACGAATCGCTCGGCGACGAGCCCCGCCGCAGAGACAGCCGCGACCGCAGCGTTGGCGCCGGGGATCGGCACCACCGCGAAGCCGGCATCGCGCACCGCCGCCACCAATCGGGCGCCCGGATCGCTCACCGCCGGCGTGCCGGCGTCGGTCACGAGGGCGACGCTCTTGCCGCCGCGGAGCAGCTCGACGATGTGCGCGGTGCGCCGCGCTTCGTTGTGCTCGTGGAGAGAAAGCGGCCGCGTCGCGATGCCGTAGTGGCGCAGCAGCACGGCGCTCACGCGCGTGTCCTCGGCGGCGATGACATCTGCGCTGCCGAGCACGTCGAGCGCGCGCAGCGTCACATCGCGCAGATTACCGAGCGGCGTGGCGACCACATATAATGTCCTGGCGAGCGCCTGGAACGTCTCCTGTTCCGTCACCTCGACCCATCCTCTCCCGATGCCGTTTTGCTCCGCCTCGATCCGCGCTCGCGCGTGCCTGGCGATCGCCGCGATCGCCTTCGTGTCGGCATGCGCCGGGCCGCGCCCATTGTCCGATGGCCGCCAGCGCACCGCAACCGAACCTCCCGCCCGCGCGCCCGTCGCGGTGCGACCGGCACCCCCCGCCTCGGGGCTGCCGCCGCCCGCACCCCCGGTCGTGACGCGGCCCCTGCAGACGTCGCCTCCGATCGCCGCGCAGTCGCCATCCCCGGCGCCCGATGGGGTCCCCGTGCCGTCGGCGCCCCTCGTAACGGCCGGCGCCGCAGCACCCGTCGCGCTCGTGCTGCCGCTCGCTTCGCCGACCTACGGCCGCGCGGCGGACGCCGTGCGGGCCGGCTTCGTGGCCGCGGCGCAAGCGGCGGGCATTCCGTACGTCATCGTCGGACATGGCGACGGCGAAGTGCTGGCCGCGATCGCCAGGGCGAAGGAACTGGGCGTGCGCCTGATCGTCGGACCGCTGCTCCGCGACGACTTGCGCACCGTCGCGACGGCGCACGTCGATCTCCCCTGGATGATCGCCCTGAACCAGCTCGACGATGGGACGCCGCTGCCGCCGCAGGTGTACACGCTCACGCTCGCGATCGAGTCCGACGCGGTGCAGCTCGCCCGTCGTGCGCGCGAGGATGGCGCGCAGACGCTCGCGGTTGTCGGCCCCGGAAATGCCCTGCAGAAGCGGTTTGCGAACGCGTTCGTCGACGAATGGATCCGCCTGGGCGGCGGACCGCCTCTGACGCTGCGCTTCGACCGCGCGCCGGACATGCTCGCGCTCCTGCGCCGCGAGCTCGGCAGGACGCACGTCGATGCCGTGGTGCTCGCGCTCGACGCGCCGGATGCTGCGCTCGTGAAACCCTACGTCGGGACCATCGCGACCTACGCGAGCAGTCAGGTCAACGATCGCCAGCCGCCCGAGGTGCTGCGCGATCTGGATGACGTCCGCTTCGTCGACATCCCATGGCTCGCGGAGCCCGACGCCGCGATCTTCGCGAAGCTCCCTCGCTTCGAATACTCGAACGCGGCGCTCGACCGGCTCTACGCGCTCGGCATCGACGCGCTGACGGTTGCGGAGACTTTTGCCGACGGCCCGCCCGACAGGCTCGAAATCGACGGCGCCACTGGGCACCTCCGCCTCGACGGGTCGCGGCAGATCATCCGCGAAGGCGTCCTGCTGCAATTCCGCGCCGGTGAGGTCGTGCCGGCCGACGTCCATTGATCGCGGCCAAGGCACGCGGCAGCGCCGGAGCGCAAGCCGAGACGATGGCCGCCGAATTCCTCGCCCGACGCGGCCTCGCGATCGTCGAGCGCAACTATCGTCGCCGCTGCGGCGAGCTCGATCTCATCGCGCGCGACGGCGACACGCTCGTGTTCGTCGAAGTGCGGTTGCGGACGCGGCGTGATTTCGGCGGCGCCGCCGAAAGCATCACCGCCGCCAAGCGCGCGCGAATGATCGCCGCGGCCGGACATTACCTCTCCGGCAGCGCGCGCATGCCGCCCTGCCGCTTCGACGCGATCCTGCTCGATAAGCTCGATCCCGCGCGAATCGACTGGCGGCGCAACGTCATCGAAACCTGATCGGCGCAGTCCGGAGAGATCGAGCGGAAATTGTTGCTACAATCGATCGCTTAACGACTTCGACCCGACATGGATTCCGCCGACCGCATTCGAGCCCAATTCGCCGACAGCGCGAAGTTGAAGCAGGAGGCCGCTCCTGCGCTCGCGCCGCTGATCGCAGAGGCTGCGGAGGCGCTCGCGCAATGCCTGCTCGCCGACGGCAAGATCCTCGCCTGCGGCAACGGAGGCTCGGCAGCGGATGCGCAGCACTTCGCCGCGGAGATGGTTGGCCGCTTCGAGCGCGAGCGGCCGGAACTTCCGGCCATCTCGCTTGCCACAGACACGTCGATTCTGACCTCCGTCGCCAATGACTATTCGTTCGAGCAGGTGTTCGCGAAGCAGGTGCGCGCGCTGGGCGCCAAGGGCGACACGCTGCTTGCAATCTCGACGTCGGGCAATTCGGCCAACGTGATCGCCGCGATCGAGGCCGCGCGCGATCGCGAAATGCGCGTCATCGCCCTGACGGGGCATGACGGCGGCCGCATTGGCGCAATGCTGCGCGACGGCGACGTCCATCTCTGCGTTCCGCACGAGCGGACCGCACGCATCCAGGAGGTCCATTTGCTGATGATCCACTGCCTTTGCGACGCCGTCGACAATACGTTGCTCGGAGACGAATCGTGATCGAACGGACCGGCTTCTTCGCATCGTCGCTCCTCGCGGCGGTGCTGTTCGCGGCCATCGCGGCGACGTCGTTGACGGGCTGCGTGACTGCGGTCGTCGCCGGCGTGGGGGCGGGCGTGATGGTCGCCACGGACCGCCGCTCCGCCGGTGCCCAGGTCGACGACGAGTCGATCGAGCTCAAGATAGCCAAGGCCCTCACCGATCGCTATGGGAACACGGTGCATGTCAACGCGACGAGCTACAACGGGATCGTGCTCCTGACCGGAGAAGTGCCGAGCACCGTCGTGCAGGACGAGATCGTGCAGCTCGCGAAGACCACGGACCGGGTGCGGACGGTCGAGAACGACACGACGATCGGGGCGCTCGCCGACTTCAATTCGCGCGCCAACGACACCTACATCACCTCGAAGGTCAAGGCGCGGATGGTCGAGGCCGCGAAGTTCGCGCCGAACCACGTCAAGGTCGTGACCGAACGCGGCGTCGTCTACCTGATGGGCATCGTTTCGCGGCAGGAGGGCGATGATGCCGCGCAGATCGCCGCGACGACGTCCGGCGTCGCGCGCGTCGTCAAGGTCTTCGAATACACGAACTAGGGTGAAAATCCCCGCACCGGTGCACCCGGCGAAGATCGCCTCGGCCGCGCAGACGCTGTCCCGGATCGCCGCGCTGCCGCGTCCGCTCGTCTTCACCAATGGCGTCTTCGACGTGCTCCATCGCGGTCACGTAACGTACCTCGATCAGGCGCGGTCGCTGGGAGCCTCGCTGGTCGTCGCGGTCAATTCGGACGCTTCCGCGCGGCGCCTCGACAAGGGCGCCGAGCGACCGTTGAATCCGCTTGAAGACCGGATGGCAGTGCTGGCCGCGCTCGCCGCCGTCGATCTGGTCGTGCCGTTCGACGCGGACACCCCGCGCGATCTCATCATCAGCGTGCCGCCCCGACGTGCTGGTCAAGGGCGGCGACTACACCGCCGCCGATACCGCGGGCGCTGCCGAAGTGGTGGCCGCCGGCGGACGTTTCGTCGCGATCCCTTTTGCTTTCGATCGCTCGACGACCGCGCTGGTGCGGCGGATCCGAGCGCAAGACCGCGGCGACTGACGCCGCGCGGCGCGCCGAATCGGATGCGAGCCCGCGAGCTCCACGCGCGAGTCTTCTCCCATCGTGAGCGTCGCGCTTCTTCTGCTCCCCGATTTCCTGCTGATCGCCGGCGGCGCGCTTCTCCGGCGGCTCCCGGGATTCGGCGCGGAGTTCTGGCCCGCCGTCGAGCGCCTCGTGTACTTCGTGCTGTTTCCGGCGCTCCTGTTTCGTTCGCTCGCCACGTCGCCGCTGGCGCTCGGCGACGCAACTTCGCTTGCCGCGGTCGGGTTGGGGTTCACCGCTGCGGGGATGTTGCTCGCCGGACTCGCACGGCGGTTGTTCCGACAGCTGCCGCAGCCGACCTTCGCCGCGTGCTTTCAATGCGGCTTTCGCTTCAACACCTACATCGCGCTGGCGGTCGCGAACCGCGTGGCGGGCGCGCCGGGGCTCGCCGCAATCAGCTTGCTGGTCGGCGTGCTGGTGCCCGTCGTGAATCTCGCCGCCGTGGGGATGCTGGCGCACGGGCGGGAAGCCGGTGTCGCGCGGGAGCTCCTCCGCAATCCGCTGGTGCTCGCCTGTGCCGCCGGCGTCGCCTGGAAGCTCGCTGGGGTGCCCCTACCCGCGCCGGTCGCGCACATCGTCGAGCTGTTGTCGGGCGCTGCGCTTCCGCTGGGCCTCCTCGCGGTGGGCGCCGGGCTTACGCTGGCGCGGAGCGCGTTGCCGCTCCCCGCCCTCGTCTGGTGGAACGCCGTGAAGCTCGTCGCGCTGCCCGCCGCTGCGCTCGCGCTTTCGATCGTCGCCGGGCTCTCGCCGCTCGAACGAGAAATCGCGGTGGTGATGGCTGCGGTGCCGACAGCGCCGTCGGCGTATATTCTCGCGACCCGAATGAAGAGCGACGGCGCGTCGGTGGCGCTGCTGATATCGAGTGGAACGCTGCTTGCGGCGATCACGCTGCCGCTGTGGATCGCATGGATCGGCTGACGGTCGGCTAACGGCGATTGCGGTTCAGGAAATCCGCGACGATCCCCTTCTGGCTGCGATCGATCGCCGCATCGAGCGAGCGATCGGTCGGATCGTATTGCTTCGCCTTGCGGAACGCATCGATCGCGTCCTGGTGGTAGCCCTGGGCCTGCAACGCCTGCCCGAGGCAGCGCCACGCCTCGGGATTGCCGAGCTCGAGATCGGTCCACGTCCGGCACAGCTCGGTGGCGCGGCGAAAGTTGCCCGCCTGAAGCATCCGCGGTCCTTCGACTTTGAGCACGGCAGCGCGCGCGTGCCGCTCGGCGAATTGTGCCTCGAGGTCCGCGTCGATGGGGCCGGCGGGTGTCGGACGCGCGAGAGGAAGCGCGACCAGAGGCGAGGGCGCTGCCGCTGGCGCCGGCTGCTTGATTCCGCCGCTGACTCCGGTGACCGCCCGGCTTCCCGTGAAACCACTCGGGAACAACGACTGCGCGGTAGGCAGCGCCTCGGTGATGGAGGTCCGAGCCCAGGAGATCGCCTGCGCCATCGGCTGGTGCCAGGCAACGCCATAAAGCCAGAGCATCGCGGCCAGGCCGCAAACACCGGTCACCGCATTGAGGACGCCGGGGGGTCCGTGGGTCACAAGGCAGTCCTGCGCGAAATCCCAGTCCGTTTCCTGGTTTTGCGCAACCTTCTCGTAAGCGACCGCAATCAGGATGGGCGCGAGCAGTGGAAACCCGCAGCCGACGCCTTCCCACCAAACTCGAAACGCGCGCTTGAACGCGCGCTCGAGCTGCGAGCGGGTGTCGCGCCGCGCGTAGGCATCGGAAATGGAGAACTGCAGGTAGCAGCCGAACAGCCACTTCCCGGGGGTTGTCTGCAGCGCGGCGATCAGCAGCGCCTCGATCGGGACCCAGGTACCGGTGATCAGCACCGGAGCGACGAGCGGGTGACCGACCCACAGTGCAACCGATTCGGGCATCGCGTCGATGCCACGGAGCTCGGACAGGAGCAACGCGAGCACGAGGCCCCAGATCGCGTAATCGAACAGCCGTGCCGCGAGGCGGTTCCACGGACGCGGCTCGCTGGTTCGTCCCGCCTTTGCCCGCTCGAGCTCGGCCATCCGCAGCTGGAAGATCCAGCTCGCGTCCTCCTGCGGCTGGTTGGTGCCGAGGAAGACGCTCTTTTCGCGCCGCCAGTTGAGGATCGCAAGGTCGGTTTGCGGCACGAGCAACTGGCCGGGCGCCATACGCCGTCGGCGAGCGTAGGCGACGCCGTGGACGGCGCCATAGACGATCGTGAGCACGAGCAACGTCACCGTGATCCACACCAGCACCTGCTTCGCGACCAGAACCGTGTCGTCAGGCGTGACGAACACGATGGCCGCCGCAATGAAAGCCGCGAACAGCGCGCACAGCGCGGCCGTCATCAGCGAGGAACGCCCGAACGCGGCGACCCGCTCGGTCAGTCCCGGATGATGGAAGTTTCGCTCGGGCGGGGGCCCGTCGCCGTCGAGCCCGGTTTCGAGGATCTCGTCCGGCTCGGCCTCGGGCTCGGGGGGCCGCACGTCCGTCTGCTCGCCCGCCTCGGCCATCGCGTTGCTGACGACATGGGCGATCCGTTGCTCGGTCGTGCCGTCGGAGATGGCAAGCTCCTGATCATAGCGGACGCGGCGATCGTGGTCGCTCAGTATGCGACTGGCATGATTGATGAATCGCAAGGCCTCTTCGACATTGCCCTGGCCATCGCGGGTCTTCGCGTAATATTTCCGGATCAGGCGGCGCAGCGAGGCACGGACCTCCTCGTCGGAAGCGGTCTGCGGGATGCCCAACGCTTCGTAGAGCGTCGCTCTCATTCATGTGTCCCCGACGCCTGCGGCCACCGCCGCCGCGCGACTCCAAGGAAGAGCAACTCGCGCCTTGGGCAGGGCTGCGCGCTTATCGGGCTCGGTTCGCCTGAAAAAAGGGAAGTTTAGCGCGGAAATGGTTCGGAAAAGACCCATCCCGACGCAAGGATCCTCGAAGCAAGAACCGGGCCGAATTCGAACGGCACGCGGGGCAACGATCCTGTCAGCCGGAAACGCAAAGGGCGAACCGCGTGGCCGCCCCTTCCTGTGGCGTCGCTCTCGAAGCGCGGCGGGTCGCCGGCGACTTTCACCCGCAAGCGTACGCTATGCGCCGACGGGCGGTCGGTGGCTACGGCCGCGCCCTGCGCGCCTTGGCTCGATAACGCTCGCCCGCCTCGCCCGGCCCCCCACGTTGCAGCACCTCGGCGCGACGGTGTGCGCGTCGGCCTCGTGTGTGTCGACTCGCGTTTGCCGTCGATCCCCCTTGCGCTTCGCGTCAACGGGGCCCCTCGCCGGCTGCTCGCGCCACTACTCGCCCTGCTTTTCCTTGTGGGTATGGGCGAGTTTTTCGCGAATCCGCGCCGACTTGCCGGAGCGGCCTCGCAAGTAATAGAGCTTTGCGCGCCGCACGTCGCCCTTGCGCTTGACCTCGATCGACGCGAGCAGCGGCGAATACGTCTGGAACGTGCGCTCGACGCCCTCGCCGCTCGAGATCTTGCGCACGACGAACGAGGAGTTGAGGCCGCGATTGCGCTTGGCGATCACCACCCCTTCGTACGCCTGCACGCGCTTGCGCTCGCCCTCGACTACGCTCACGTTGACGATGACGGTGTCGCCCGGCGCGAACTCGGGGATCGTCTTGCCCAGCCGGGCGATTTCTTCCTTTTCGAGCGTTTCGATGATGTTCATGTCGCGAATCTCCAATATCGATGGCCGATGGGCCTCGTGTTCCGTTCCGCGCTGTCCCGCGATCTTACGCGGTGCACACGGCGCGCAGCGCAGGGCGCCCCCTGATGCGCGCGGATTGTGATTGTCGTTGCGAGCCCGGACTGCGGCCCCGTTCCTCCTCCTTACCGCCTCTCCTTCTCTTGTCGATACTGTGCGAGCAGCGCTGCTTCCTCATCGCTCAGCGCTCGTTCGTGAACGAGGTCCGGCCGCCGCTCGAACGTGCGCCCGAGCTGCTGCATCAACCGCCAGCGGCGAATCGCCGCATGGTGTCCCGACAGCAACACGTCGGGAACGCTGGAGCCTTCGTAGCGCTCGGGTCGCGTGTAGTGTGGACAATCGAGCAGCCCGGCCACGAACGAATCCTGCGCCGCCGATTCCGCGTCGTTCAGCACGCCGGGCCGCTGCCGGACGATCGCGTCGATCAGCATCAGCGCCGGCAGCTCGCCTCCAGACACGACAAAGTCGCCGATCGCGATTTCCTCGTCGACTTCGCGCTCGATCAAGCGCTCGTCGACACCTTCATAGCGTCCCGCGAGCAGCACGTAGCCCGTTTCATCGGCCGCCGCCGCGAGATCGGCGACTCGCCGATGCGTGAGGGGCGCGCCCGAAGGGGACAGATGAATCGTCCGCATTTTCGCGATCCCTTCACGTCGCTGCGCGCCGCGCGCCGCTGCCGCGGCCTTCGCGAGCGGCTCCGCCAGCATCACCATCCCAGGCCCGCCCCCATAAGGCCGGTCGTCGACAGTCCGGTAGTTGTCCGTCGCGTAATCGCGCGGGTTCCACGTCCCGAGCCGCCAAAGCCCCCCCTGCAGCGCCCGTCCGGTCACGCCGAACCGCGCCGCATGTGCGATCAATTCCGGGAACAGCGTGACGACGTCGACGCGCATCAATAGTCTTCGCCCCAATCGACATCGATCACCCGCGCCGCGCGATCCACGCGCTCGACGATCGCGGGCACGTACGGGATCAATCGCTCCGAACCCTGCACCCCCGGCCGCGCGACCCTCAACAATGGATGGGCGCCGTGCTCGGTGACCTCGGAAACCCGGCCGAGCGTCACGCCTTCCCGGTTCACGACGATCATTCCAACCAGATCAGCCCAGTAAATCTCCCCCGCCTCCGCCGCGGGCAGCGCCGCGCGCGGCACGCCGATGTCGCTGCCCTTGAGCAACAGCGCGGCTTCTCGCGTGTCGACGCCGGCGAGTTCCACGACCAGCGCACCGGCATGCATGCGCGCCGCGACACGCCGCATCTCCCGCCATGCCGGATCGCCGCGGCCCGAACGCACCCACCACGTCGCGAAGCGGAGCAGCGCGTCGGGCGTCGCCGAAAGCGGGCGAACCTTGATCGAGCCCCGGACGCCGAAGGGCGCGAGCACCCGTCCCATGACGGCGATGCTGCCGGGGGCGGTAGCCGCCGACCGCATGATGACGGACGATCGCGATCGAAACTAGGCGGCCGCAGACTCCGGCGCCGACTCCGACTGTGGCCGTTTCGCCGATTTCCTGACGAGGCCGGCAACGGTGTCCGACAGCTTGGCGCCGCGCGCCTGCCAGAAGCTGATCCGGTCCTGCGCAATGCGCAGAGCCTCTTCGCCTTCGCTGGCGATCGGGTTGTAGAAGCCGACGCGCTCGATGAAGCGCCCGTCGCGCCGATTGTGCGAATCGGCGACGACGATGTTGAAAAACGGGCGCTTCTTGGCGCCGCCGCGTGCAAGCCTAATGACGACCATGGTGCTTCTTTCGAAAGTCGATAAAAGTCTTTAATTATACGACGTAAATCGGCTGAGGGCCACGGAAGCCTCTTCAACTGGCCCCATCGATTACGGCAGCCGCCGCTCGTCGCCTCGATTCGCCAAGCCCTTGTTTCGTCACGCCTACTCAAAGAACTGCGCGCCTGGCATCGGCGCAGTCCCGACGGCCGCACCCGCCCTGGTCAGCGGATTCCCGGCAGCAGTCCCTTCATCCCGCGCATCATCTTCTGCATCCCTCCCTTCGCGACCATTTTCATCATCTTCTGCGCCTGCTCGAACTGACCGAGCAGCTGGTTGACCTCCTGGACCGAGACGCCCGCTCCAGCGGCGATTCGGCGCTTGCGCGATGCCTTGAGGAGCTCGGGCTTCGCGCGCTCCTCGCGCGTCATCGAATCGATGATGCCCTCGACCCGCGCCATCTTCCGCTCGTCCGCCGTCGCCCCCTGCGCCGCTCGCGCCAGCTCCGCCGGGAGCTTGTCCAGCATCCCGGAAAGCCCACCCATCTTGCGCATCTGCGCGATCTGCGCCTTGAAATCCTCGAGGTCGAAGCCCTTGCCCGACTTGACCTTTTTCGCGAGCTTCTCGGCCTCCGCGAGATCGACGGTCTTGTGCGCATCTTCGATCAGCGACAGGACGTCGCCCATGCCGAGAATCCGCGACGCCATGCGCTCCGGGTGGAACACCTCGAGCCCGTCGATCTTCTCGGCCACGCCGACGTACTTGATGGGCGCGCCGGTGACATGGCGCACGGAAAGCGCGGCGCCGCCGCGTGCATCACCGTCAAGCTTGGTGAGGACGATTCCGGTGAGTGGAAGCGCATCGCGAAACGCGCGCGCCGTGTTGACGGCGTCCTGCCCCTGCATCGCGTCGACGACGAACAGCGTCTCGATCGGCTTGACGGCCGCGTGCACGAGCGCGATCTCGCGCATCATTGCGTCGTCAATCGCGAGCCGACCGGCGGTGTCGACGATCAGCACGTCGTGGTAGTGCTTCCTTGCCCAGTCGATCGCCGCCTCGACGATCGCGACGGGCTTGTCCTCCGGCGCGGACGGGAAAAAATCGACGCCAACCTCGCGGGCGAGTGTCTTCAGCTGCTCGATCGCCGCCGGTCGATAGACGTCGGCGGAGACGACGAGAACTTTTTTCTTCTGCATGCGCAGGAGGCGGGCGAGCTTCGCCGCGGTCGTCGTCTTGCCGGAGCCCTGCAAGCCCGCGAGCAGGATGACCGCCGGCGGCTGCGTCGCGAGGTCGAGCGGGGTGGCGGCGCCGCCCATCAGCCCGGCGAGCTCGTGATGGACGACACCGACCAGCGCCTGGCCCGGTGTCAGCGAAGCGGCCACCTCCTGACCCAGCGCCTTCGTCCTGACCGCTGCGATGAAATCCTTGACGACGGGCAGCGCCACGTCGGCCTCGAGCAATGCGAGGCGCACTTCGCGCAGCGCTTCGCCAATGTTGGCATCGGTAAGCCGCGCTTCGCCGCGGAGTTGCTTGACGACGCGGCCAAGCCGCTGGGTCAGATTGTCGAGCATCGGGAATCCACGAGAGCGGCGCCGAGCGGTCGGGCAGGGCGCACTGCTGATGTACACTGGCAAGCGGCGGAACGCCGCCGCATGCGATCAAAGGTCGATGATTTTACTCCACGTTGTAGCCGCCGCCTTGTATGCGCTTTCGGCGTGGGCGCTGTGGCCGCAGGGGGCGGCGGAGCAGGCGGCCGCGAGGATTGCGCCGCCCCACCGCGCGCGGCCGGCGACGCTGCTGCTGTCGGCCACGCTGCTGCTGCATGCGTGGCTCGGATGGAACGACGTCGCCACTGCCGACGGACTCGACCTGTCGCTCGCCAACGCCGTGTCGGTGGTCGGCGGACTCGTAGCGGCGGTTGCGCTGTTATCGGGGCTGTTGCGCACGCTGCCGGCGATCGGGACGATCGTCCTGCCCGTCGCCGCCCTCGCCGTGCTGTTGCCCATCGTGTTTGCGCATCCGCGCGACTACACGTTCGCCGATAAGCCGCTCGCGGCCGCGCACGTCGCGGTCGCGCTGGTTTCGTATGCGCTGTTCCTGGTCGCCGCGGTGCAAGCGCTGATCCTGATGGGGCTGGAAAAACGGCTCCACAAGCGGCTGCCGGATCCGGGCCGCGACAACCTCCCGCCGCTGCTTACGCTCGAGCGTTTCCTGTTCCGGCTGGTGACGGCCGGATTCGTGCTGCTCACGCTGACGCTCGTGAGCGGCATGCTGTTCGCGGAGCAGGTGTTCGGCCACCCGATCCCGTTCACGCACAAGAGCGTGTTCTCGGTGCTGGGCTGGCTCACCTTCGGCGCCCTCCTGTGGGGCCGCTGGCGCTACGGCTGGCGCGGTCGCGTCGCGCTGCGCTGGATCATCGCCGGCACCGTGTTCGTCTTCCTCGCCTACCTCGGCAGCAAATTCGTGCTCGAAGTCCTGCTCGGGCGGTAATGGACCGGATATCTCTAAGCACGCTCGCGCTTGCACTGGCGCTGCTGCTCGTAGCCTCCGGATTCTTTTCGATCGCGGAGACCGCGATGATGGCCGCGAACCGCCATCGGCTTCGCCACCGCGCACATCGCGGCGAGCGTGGCGCACGGCAGGCGATCGCGCTGCTCGCGCAGATCGACAAGCTGCTGGGCGTCATCCTGCTCGGCAACACGCTCGTCGCCGCGGCGGCGGCGACATTGACCGCCGTCATCACCAAGCGGCTGTTCGGCGAAGGCGAGCTCGCGCTCGCCCTGGGCACCGTCGCGATCACGTTCGCGATCCTCGTGTTCTCCGAGATCTCGCCCAAGGTGGTCGGTGCGGCGCATGCCGACCGCATCGCCCCCGTCGTGAGTTTCGTACTCTCCCCGATGCTGAAGGCGGCGACGCCGGTCGTGTGGTTCGTCAACCTGTTCGTGCGGGGGCTCTTGATGCTCCTGCGGATCCCCACAACCACCCAAGCCGCCCCCACGCTGACGCAGGAAGAATTGCGCTCGCTGGTTCTGGAGGGACAATATTTCCGCGGCAAGCATCGGTCGATGCTCGCCAACCTGCTCGATCTCGAGGCGGTCAGCGTCGACGACGTGATGACCCCGCGCAACCAGATCCACGCGCTCGACCTGAACGCGAAGCCAGCGCTGCTGGCCGAGCAGCTCGCGACGTCCTACCACACAAGACTCCCCGCGTACGAGGATGCTCTCGACAACATCGTCGGAGTCATCCATCTGAAGCACGTCGTGCGTCTCCAGCACGGCGGCGACATCGATGCCGAGGCGTTGCGCACCATCCTGCGTCGCGCCTACTTCATTCCGGCCGGCACGCCGCTGCTCGTCCAGCTGCAGCAGTTCCAGACCGATCGCGAGCGTCTGGGACTCGTCGTCGACGAATACGGGGAGCTCCAGGGCCTGGTCACCATCGAGGACATCATCGAGGAGATCATCGGCGACTTCACCACCCAGGCGCCGGACGCGGCGCAATCGTGGCGGCGATCCGCCGACGGGAGCGTCGTGGTCGACGGGATGGCCCTCCTGCGGACGCTCAACCGCAAGCTCGGCACCCAGTTTCCACTCGACGGGCCGAAGACGCTGAACGGGCTCATCGTCGAACAATTGGGCGAGATTCCCGACGCGGGCACCAAGGTCGCGGTCGCCGGGCAGGCGCTCGAGATCCTCCAGACGCAGGACCGCGCGGTCAAAGTGGTGAGGCTCGTGGCCCCGGTGGGCCGCGCTCCGGCCGCGGCTTTACAAAGCGCGGGCGGACAGGCATCATCGACTGGCTAAGTTTTATGCGATTGGAATATCGCGCGGGGGAGGGGCGGACGCAAGAAAAAGGCATGAAAATTGCTTGCGCCGCTGCGACTACCGCCTTTCGTCAACATTTCGCTACCTTAGCCGACGCCACCCGATGGCCACCCACGCCGCCTCGACACGCAACTTGAGCGGGTTCGCGCGCGCCCTCGCGCAGCACGGGCTGATGACGGAGTACGAGGCCGAAACGCTGCAAAGCCAGGCCCAGCAGTCGAACGTCACGTTCGTCGAGCAGGTCCTCCACGGCAAGCGAATGACCGCGACGCAGCTCGCGGTGTTCGGGTCGCGGGCATTCGGCGTGCCGCTGATGGATCTCGGGGCGTTCGACCTCGATCAGATTCACAAGGACCTCGTCGACACCAAGATGGCCGCGGCGCGGCGCGTCCTGCCGCTGCACAAGCGCGGCAACCGCCTCTACGTCGCGACGTCCGATCCGGCCAACCTCCAGGCGCTCGAGGAGGTCCGCTTCAAGACCAACCTCGTGGTCGAGCCGGTCGTCGTCGAAGACGACAAGCTGGGGCAGGCGATCGCCAGGCTGGTCGAGGCGACCGGCGCGACGCTCGGCGAAGTGGCCGCGATGGAGGACCTGGAGCTCGATCTCCAGCAGGGCGGCCCGGTGCCGCTCACCGACGAGGAAAACCAGGAGGTCGAGGACGCGCCGGTCGTCAAGTACATCCAGAAGATCCTGATCGACGCGATCAACGCCGGGGTGTCCGACATCCATTTCGAGCCGTACGAAAAGTACTATCGGATCCGCTACCGGCTCGACGGGATCCTGTCGGAAGTCGCGCAACCGCCGCTCGTCATCAAGGACAAGGTTGCCTCGCGGATCAAGGTGATCTCGAAGCTCGACATTTCCGAGAAGCGGGTGCCCCAGGACGGCCGGATGAAGCTCGTGCTGTCGAAAAGCCGGGCGATCGATTTCCGCGTCAGCACGCTGCCGACGCTGTTCGGCGAGAAGATCGTCATGCGCATCCTCGACTCGTCCGGCATCAAGCTCGGGATCGAGGCGTTAGGCTACGACCCGGATCAGCAGGAACACCTGATGTTCGCGATCGGCCGGCCGTACGGGATGGTCCTTGTGACCGGGCCGACGGGCAGCGGCAAGACGGTGTCGCTCTACACGTGCCTCAACATCCTGAACCAGCCGGGAATCAACATCTCGACCGCCGAGGATCCGGCGGAAATCCAGCTCGCGGGCATCAACCAGGTCAACATCAACGAAAAGGCGGGCCTCACGTTCGCAACGGCTTTGCGCTCGTTCCTGCGCCAGGACCCGGACGTCATCATGGTCGGCGAAATCCGCGACCTCGAAACCGCGGACATCGCGATCAAGGCCGCGCAGACGGGCCACCTCGTGCTGGCCACGCTGCACACCAACGACGCCCCGACGACGCTGACCCGGCTCCTCAACATGGGGGTGGCGCCGTTCAACGTCGCCTCGTCGGTCATTCTGATCACCGCGCAGCGTCTCGGTCGGCGCCTCTGCACCAACTGCAAGCAGCCGAAGGACATTCCGCCGGAGGCGTTGATCCAGGCCGGGTTCGCGGAAGAGGACATCGACGGCACGTGGCAGCCGTACGGTCCGGTCGGCTGCGACAGGTGCAAGGGCACCGGCTACAAGGGCCGGGTCGGGATTTACCAGGTCATGCCGATCTCCGACGAGATGCGCCAGCTCATCATGAGGAGCGGCACCGCGCTCGACATCGCCGACCAGGCGCGCAAGGAAAGTGTGCGCGACCTTCGTCAATCCGGTCTCATCAAGGTCAAGCTGGGCGTCACATCGCTCGAGGAAATCGAAGCCATCACCAACGAGTGACAGCGCGCTTCCCAAACACGAGGTTCAAGCCATGGCCATCGCCACCACCGCACGCAGAGACGTCAAGGTCAAGGAGTACACGTTCCTCTGGGAGGGCGTCGACCGCGCCAATCGCCAGACGCGGGGCGAGGCGAGGGGCGCTTCCGAGACCGTCGTCACGACCAACCTGCGGCGGCAGGGGATCCGGATCACGAAGATCAAGCGCCAGGCGTTCCGCGGCGGCAAGAGGATCACCGACAAGGACATGACGTTCTTCACCCGCCAGCTCGCGACGATGCTGCGCGCCGGCGTTCCGCTGCTGCAGGCGTTCGAAATCGTCGCCCGCGGCCACAGCAACGCGCGCTTCTCCCGCCTGGTGATGGACCTCAAGAGCCGCATCGAAACCGGCTCGAGCCTGTCGCAGGCGTTCCGCGAGCACCCGGCCCATTTCGACAACCTCTACTGCAACCTGGTCGGCGCCGGCGAGACCTCCGGAATGCTCGACGCCATCCTCGACCGGCTCGCGACCTACAAGGAGAAGATCCTCGCGATCAAGGCCAAGATCAAGTCGGCGATGTTCTACCCGATTTCGGTGATCGTCGTCGCTACCGTCGTGGTCTGGGTGATCATGATCTTCGTGATCCCGGCGTTCAAGCAGGTGTTCTCGAGCTTCGGCGCCGACCTGCCGGCTCCGACGCTCGCCGTGATGGCGATTTCCGATTTCGTCGTCGCGTGGTGGTGGCTGCTGTTCCTGATCATCACCGGCGCCCTGATCGCCTTCTTCATGCTGCTGCGGCGCTCGGCCGCTTTTCGCTACCTCGTGGATCGCATTTCCCTGCGGCTCCCCGTCATCGGCGCCATCCTCGAGAAGGCGACGATCGCTCGCTGGACGCGAACGCTGCAGACGATGTTCGCGGCCGGCGTGCCGCTGGTCGAATCGCTCGAGGCCGTGGGGGGCGCTGCGGGCAACTCGGTGTACGCAGCGGGGACCAAGCGCATCCAGACCGAGGTCAGTACCGGTTCGAGCCTCACCAACGCGATGACCAACACGAACCTGTTCCCGTCGATGGTGCTGCAGATGACGCAGATCGGCGAGGAATCGGGCTCGCTCGACAACATGCTGGGCAAGATTGCCGATTTCTTCGAACGCGAGGTCGACGATGCGGTGGCGGCGCTCTCCAGCCTGCTCGAGCCGATCATCATCGTTTTCCTTGGGGTGGTGATCGGCGGCCTCGTCGTCGCGATGTACCTGCCGATCTTCAAGCTCGGCCAGGTCGTTTGACCGCGGCGACCGCAGGAGGAGCCCGCGCCGCCTTCGGCGCCGCGATTCAATGCGCGCGCAGCCGGCGATTGCGGCGCGCCGCGAGTGACGACCGTTCCGCGTGAGGCCGCTCGCGGTGGGCGATCCCGCGCTCGTGCGGAGCGAATGCCCGACGCCTGAGCCTTCCGCATGATCGACCCGCTTTTCTACACCGCCGGCGCGCTCGTCGTGGGGTTGTGTGTAGGCAGCTTCCTCAACGTCGTCATCCACCGGCTGCCCAAGATGCTGGAGCGCGGCTGGCGCGCGCAGTGCGCCGAGCTTCGCGACGAGCCGGTGCCGGACGACCCCACCTACAACCTCGTTGTCCCGCGCTCGGCCTGCCCGTCCTGCGGCCACCGGATCAGCGCGCTCGAGAACATCCCGGTCGCGTCGTGGCTCGCGCTGCGCGGTCGGTGCAGCGCGTGCAACGCCCGGATCCCGGCCCGCTATCCCATGGTCGAGATCCTCGGCGGCGTGCTCGCCGCGGCCGCGATTTATCACTTCGGACTCACGGCGAAGGGAGGCGCCGCCTGCGTGCTGCTCTGGACGCTCCTCGCGCTGACGGTCATCGACACCGACACGCAGCTCCTTCCCGACGATCTCACCCTTCCGCTGCTGTGGGGCGGCCTCATCGCCAATTTGTGGGGAATTTTCACGCCGATCGGGAGCGCGGTGATCGGCGCAGTTGCGGGTTATCTTTCGCTGTGGAGCGTCTATTGGCTGTTCAAGCTCGTCCGCGGCCGGGAGGGAATGGGCTACGGCGACTTCAAGCTTCTGGCGGCACTCGGCGCATGGCTCGGCTGGAAGATGCTGCCGCTGATCGTGCTGCTGTCCTCGATCGTCGGCGCCGTTGTCGGCATCGCGCTGATCGTGTTCAGGGGTCGCGACCACACGATCCCGATCCCCTTCGGGCCGTATCTCGCCGTCGCCGGCGCCATCGCGCTCTTCTGGGGACCGGTGCTCGTGCGCTGGTATCTGCCGTGAGCTTCGTGATCGGGCTTACCGGCGGCATCGGCAGCGGCAAGTCGGCGGTCGCCGCCGCCTTTGCAGCGCTCCGCATCGACGTCACCGACACCGATCGCCTCGCGCACGCGCTGACGGCTCCTGGCGAGCGGGGCTACACGGCGATCCTCGAGGCCTTCGGCACTGCAATGCGGCGAGACGATGGAACGCTCGACCGCGGCCGGCTACGCAAGCTCGCCTTCAGCGACGCTGCGGCACGGACGAAGCTCGAGGCGATCCTGCACCCGCTGATCGGCCGTGCAGCGCGGCGGGAAATCGCCGGGTGGCGGAGTCCCTACGGCATCCTCGTCGTCCCACTGCTGTTCGAGCGCGGCGGGCTTCACGGAATCGTGGAACGTGTCCTTGTGGTCGACTGCCCGGAGGACGGGCAGGTGCGACGTGCCGCCGCACGCGGCGGGCTCGCCGCTGCGGACATCCGCGCAATCATGGCGACGCAGTTGGCGCGTTGGGACCGACTCCAACGCGCCGATGACGTGATCGACAACTCGGGCCCGCTCGCCGCCATCGCTCCTCAGGTCGAGGAGCTCGACCGCCGTTATCGCGCGTTGGCCGCGGAGCGCGCAGAATGCGGCCCTGGCGCACCGCCGACGATTTCCGGCTGATCGTGATCCGCTACGAGCACCCGCTGAACGAGCGCATCCGCACGCTGATGCGGCTCGAGGATCTCTTCCACCGTGCGCGTTTCTTTGCGGCGCGCACCGAAGCGCCCGACCACCATGCGGCGCTGCTCGCGTTATTCGAGATCACCGACGTGGCCGCGCGCGCCGACTTGAAGACCGACATGCTGCAGGAGCTGGAGCGGCAGAGGCAGCTGCTTTCGCCGCTGCGCAACAACCCGGCGATCGAGACGCGGGTGCTGGAACCCCTGCTCGCCGAAATCGACCAGGCGAGCGGCGCGCTGCTGGCACAGGCCGGACGCGCCGGAGGGCACCTGCGGGAGAACGAATGGCTGATGACGATCAAACAGCGCACCGCGATTCCGGGCGGAGTCTGCGAGTTCGATCTGCCCGCCTACCATTACTGGCTCAACGCCGATCCCGCTGCGCGCCAGAACGACCTCAAGGCGTGGATCGAACCCTTTCTGCCGCTCCACGACGGGCTCGCGATCATCCTGCGGCTGTTGCGCGACAACGGCCGCGCCAGCCGGCAGATCGCCTATCGCGGCGTGTTCCAGCTGATGCTGACGACCTCGAAAGTCGCCCAACTCCTGCGCCTGTCGGTCGGCCGCGACCTTCCATGCGTCCCGGAGATCAGCGCGAACAAATACGCCCTCAACATCCGGTTCATCGGCCTTACCGGGATGGATCGGGGATCGGTCTATGACCGCGATGTCGAGTTCGAGCTAATGTTCTGTAATCTTTGACGTTGTTTTCTGTCGTCCGGCAACGTCCGCCCCTCCCTCCATTTTCTCTATGAAAACGCCCTCGCGAAGTCCTGCGGTGCCCGAACTCGTCCATTGACAGCCGGCCCCATGCGGCCCCATAGTTGGCCCCATGAAACCCAGCGATGGGGCCAGATGCTAGGGGCCACGATGTCACTGTCCGATACACGAATTAAGGCGCTCAAGCCCAAGACGGCGCCGTACGAAGTCGCCGACGACGGTGGGCTGTTTATCGAAGTGTTGCCCAGCGGGGCGAAGGTCTGGCGCTACCGCTATCGGCTCCACGGCAAGCGAGAGAAGGTGACCATTGGCCCCTACCCTGCGATTCCGATTGCCGACCAATACGAGGGCAAGGGGGACCGAAAGAAACTTAGGATCAAGGGCGCCCGCACATACCACGCCGAGCATCAATCCTTGGTTGCCGCCGGCAAATCGCCTGCGCGTGAAAAGCAAGCAGACAAGGCACGCGGCGGTGAGGATGAGTCGACCGTAGGAGGATTCGCTCCGAGGTTCGTTACTGAGGTGGTCTCGCAACAGAAACGCCCGGACACGAATCGCCGTCGTCTGAATCGGCACCTGCTCCCGACGCTTCGCAATCGGCGATTGGAGGAAGTTGAGGCTGGCGACTTGCTGGCGATCCTCGACACGCTCAAGGCGAAGGGGCGAATACAAGAGGCAAGGCACGTCCTGATCCTAGCGCGGTCGTTCTTCGCGCACGCCATCGCCCGGCAGCGGATCAAGCGGAATCCAGCGTCCGAAATTCCTTTGAAGCTGATCGGCGCGGCCGGATCGCGCGACCGCGCGTTGACGCCGGAGGAAATCACCAAGCTGCTCGCCACACTAGACCACGCCGACTTTCTGGTTCCGTCACACCCAATTGCTCTGCGCCTGTTGCTACTGACGCTTTGCCGCAAGGGCGAGCTGATCGCCGCGAAGTGGGAGCACGTCGATTTGGACAAACGCGAATGGCACGTTCCACCGAGTAATCAAAAGAGTGCGATTCCGCACATGGTACCGCTGTCGTTGCAAGCCACGGCACTGCTCGGACGGCTTCGCAAGTTGGCCGGAGGCTCGCCCTATGTCTTGCCAAGCCTCGAAGGCCGCCGGGACAAGCCGATGGCAGAATCGTCTCTGAATTGGGCGCTGTGGCAGTTGACACGCAAGCGTAATCGCAAGCCCGCGCTACTCGACATTCCGCACTTCACGCTGCACGACTTCCGCCGCACCGGATCGACATTGCTACACGGCAACGGCTTCGTTTCGGATGTGATCGAAAAGGCACTAGGCCACACAATCAAGGGCGTTCGTGGAATCTACAACAAGGCATCGTATGCGCCCGAGCGCCGAGCCATGCTTCAATTCTGGGCTAACTATCTCGACGGCTTGGCACAGGGGAAAGTGATCCCGCTTCGCGCGAATCCGGGCAAGCGGCAAGCCTGACGCGCATCTTCCAGCGCGTCGGAAGATGATGCAGGAGTGGGCCGGTTATCTCGCGGCGCTTGCAGCTGCCAACGCGGTCCCGATGCGAGGCGTGAAGCGGTACGCGGCCTGATACCGACGTCAACGCCGGCCCAGTCCAGCGGATTGCCGGATCGTAGCCCGCCCAGTTAGCCCATCAGTACAGCACGTACTGTCGCCAACAATGCACGGGTGACAGCCGCCCTAGCCGCCGGTAGCCGAATCTGGCTCAGGACAAACTCAGGCGCAGCAAGGCGAGCAGATACCCAATCTGCCGCGCTGTCGATAGGTAAGCATCCCCCTCTCTGCCGGTTAAGCAGTTCGTCGGACGCATCAGTGGCGTGGGATTTGCTTCGCTTATCGGTCGTTAGGAGGCCATGCAGCTAGCGATTTTCAGGGGAATCTGATGCCACACGTGATGAACGACGAGTTTCGCGAGCTGCTGGATCGCTTGGAGCGCACCACGGTACTCGGCCAAGTGATCGATTCGGACAGCGAGACAGAAAACTATCGGTTCGATGAAAGCTATCCACTTCGCTTTCATCTGCGACAGCTGTCGCGCTACATCTGGTATGAGCTCTTGAAGGAGGGTAAGCGAGAACAGGATGTGTTGCACGCGATCAACGTCGTTCAGCGGGAGTTTGACGAGTACTTGTTCGGCTACGATAGGGCTGGGATTGTTAGATGTTGTGAGCACGTGACCGCCGAAATTGTTCAAGGCCACTGGGACGTACAGCAAAGAATGCGGATAACGGAGGAGAGCGACGCCGATCTGTCACCACTCGGCTGGTGGTGCGTCAGCACCGACCCCACGGTTGGCTTTGAGTTTGTTGAGGATGATTGGCTTCAGAACAAGGAACTCTGGCAAGTCGAGCAAGATTGGACTTGGGCGCACGTGTACGATTTCCTGGCTCTATTGACAATAGACTCGGCTCTCTCGCATGTCCGGCGAAAAGAACCATTCAAGGCGGCCGTAACAGCGGCTCGCGCGTCCGAATACCACGGTACGGCGACTGCCGTCAGGTGGGCGCAGACGGCGGAGACTGCTGTAGTCTCGACCCTCGGCAAGCGCGGGTCCGATGTACGTCACAGTTCGAACCGAGCCGCGAAGGACGAAGCTATCCAGCTTTACTTGTCTAAGACTTGGACGTCCCAGGCGCAAGCTGCGCGGGTTATTGGGGCCAGGGTCAATAAGACGGAGAGGGTGGTTGAGAAGTGGTTTCGCGAACACAGGCGAAGTACTGCTAGCGGCACAGAGACCTCTTAGCCGCTAGAGCACCCGCTGTGCCGCCGTGGCGATCTGTCGCCCACGGAGCGTCTGCGCTTCAATGGGAACTGAAGCACAACCCATTACGAGGCGCAGACAATGGCACACTCAATTCTCCGGCTTCCCGCCGTAAAGGCCCGCACTGGGCTCTCCCGCTCGACGATCTACCAGCGGGTTTCTGACGGTACGTTTCCGAAGCAAATCTCGCTCGGCGCGCGCGCCGTCGGTTGGATCGAGGAATCGATTACCGACTGGATCGAGCAGCAGATCGCGGCGAGCCGCAAGGTGGCGCCGTGAACTTGGGACGCTTAGACGCCCCCAGCCCGAGCGAGATTCCTGTACCACTCGCCGGTTCGCGCACGAGCGAGGAGATAGTCGTAGAGGGCTTTCGCCCGCTGCTGCCGGAGGGCATTTGGCTTGAGGCAAAGCTAACGGGGCACGACACGGCGTTCATCTTCAGGGCGGCAAAAGTGATCTTGCACTTTTCTATCGTCCAGCCGGGAGAGTTCTTTGGTCTGAAACTCTTCCGGGCCTTTCGCGTGAAGCGCCTGAACGGTCGCCCCGGTCCAAATGGGCGCTTTGTACTGGGCGCTCGCAGCGACCTGTACACCGTGCTGACGAAGCTGCTCGGCATAACAGTTCGCGCCGACCGTGTCTCACTGCACGCACTCAAGCAGATGTTATTCCGCGTGAAGACCCGCACAGTGCGCAAGAACCATGAACAAAAGGCCACGCCCGAAGTTCTCTGCTATTCGACCATCGATGAAATTGTCCGTGCAGAGTGAGCTATGTGGCGCAGCCAGCAATACCGTCACCAGCACCAGTACTCGCACCTGCACCTGTACCCGCCCCGAAAGGGTGTGAAGGCACGCCGGGCGCGAGTTTCCAGAAGGGTGCGTGGCAACCAGAATTTGGCTAGGGGCTTCGGCAACGCCAAATACGCGACTGACTGACCGCCGCCGGGGGCTTTCGGCCCCCGGTCCCCGAACGTCAGGCCGTTGAGGCTTGCCACGTCGCGACAGCACAGGAAGAGGAACCAATCATGGGTCGTAAGCCTAACTGGATTCGTGACCTTGTCGCCAAGGTCAATGCCGACTTTGAAGCGGAGCAGGCTAGAAATAGCCCACCGCCGCCGAAGCCAAGGCGCATAACCACGCAGCACGCACGCGAGTATCAGCGGGTCGCCAAGTACCCCCTTCCGCCCGAGTTCTACGCGTTCACCTGTGCCGCACGCACGCGCGCGGGGACGCCGTGCAAGATGCGAAGCCATGGGCTCTGGTCTAACGGCCGGTGCAGGTTCCACGGCGGGCTGAGTACCGGACCAAAAACTGAGGAGGGTCGCCGCCAATCGGCGGAGAACGGCCGCAAGGGAGGTAGGCCGCGCAAACGCGTCGTCGGTCAAGAGTAGAAAACCTGACCCCATGAAGATGTTGACAAATGTTGACATACGGCGCGATCAAAGAGGCTACAAGTGCCACGAGGATGGTGATGGAACAACCCAGTAAGAAAGGCGGGTTCTTCTCCGTGTCGGTACAGGCTATCGACCAAATTGCCGCGCAAGGCGGTATGGCAGAAGACATCCTCGGCTATTTGGTCTTGGCCCGGCATGCGTCCGTCAAGGTGCCCCATGCGGGGAGGCTGACATGCGCCGGAGGTTTGGCGCTTCAGAAGAATCTTGGAATCGGGCGTCGGAAGGCTGAAGCCGCACTGGACTGGCTCAGTCACAATTCGGCGGAACTGCCGGACGGGTCCACTGCTCATTTCATCGTTGAGGCCGAGAAGGCGAGGGAGCGCTTCGGCCCGGAGCGCGTGCCGGCGCATTTCGGCCGGAGCAATAGCCTCGCGACCAAGGTACGGTGGTTGTTGAGCGCTCGCGGTGACCCCGTAAACCTCGCCAATGCTCTGATCGACGGTATCGGGAAGGGCAAAGACAATCCGCCCCTGACCCGCATCTACAACGACGTGCAGCCGGACTTCGACAACGGCATTGGCATGCAACAGGCGCGCCTCGACGCAACAGTATTGCTCGTCCACCTGTACCGCAACACCGCTCTAGAGGAATGTGGCGGCGTTGATCCAAGGTCAGGCTTGTATCGCGAGTGGGCGGTTGTCGACGATGATGCGACTGAGGGTTGGCTCGATAGACCTCCCGTAATGGAGCTGGAAGGTACCAACGCGGCGCTCTACGAGGTAGCTGGCAAGTCCGCCACCGTGTTCCTGTCGTTCGCCGCCACGGCCCTCGCCTATGTGCCTGACCCCGTCGAGAGAGAGCGCCGGTTCTGGTGCGCCTTCGACAACCTGCTGAGGCTGGATTTTGTCTACGAGGTCTTGACCGTGTGGAGCGGCAACCCGGTCAGGGCGGACAAGAAGAAGGCCAAACAGGCCGAACTTCTTTACACCCTGTACATCTTCGACAGACACGCTCGCGAGCAGGAGCCCTATCTCCAGCGCGACATCCACTCCATGGCGCTCAACCGGGGCGACATCGACCCGTTAGAAATGGGCTTCGATTCGCTCCAGCGACACCAAGACAGCCTGATTGGTAGCGGCAGGTTCCGCTTTGTCGCTGTTCCAAAAATTGGCGCCTACCCGGTCGGCGTGTTCCGGCCGAGGTTCAGAGCCAAAGATCAAGAGACGGGTAGAGGCATCGAGGCGGAGCAGCAACGGTATCTGACGTGGGCAAACCATCTAAGAAGGATTTCGGGCCGGCCGCCTCTGACGGAGTGGGCGAGGCCGTCTGTGCAATGAAATTCGTATCACCTGCTTGCCATTACGGTTGCGAAGCCGCGCCGACAAAGGCTTGCCGGGGCGTTTGTGCACTTTAAGGGTTTAAGGGGTTAAAGAAGTTAAAAGGTAGAGAAGGCTCGCTCGTCAACAACCCTCTGAGCCGATCACGATGGGTTGCTATGGCAGGGGCGGCAGACAAGGCAGCGTATTGGGTAGGCGTAACTCTTCGGGCACGCTTGACTACAACGCTGTCGTCCATCACGGCAAACCGAGCATCCTAAGCGAGGTGAAAACCTGACCCCATGAGAATGCTGAGAAATGCTGAGTTTCTTACGAGATCGCGGTGCTTGCTCCCGATGCACTCGCCGATTCCGAGAACCCCCAAACCCCATACTCTAGAAGGCGACCGGGCTTCACAAGGAGCGGCGACTGCCGCCTCTTAATCTGCCGACGGCAAGGCTGAGAAGAGCTAGAAAACCTGACCCCATGAGATGCCTGACTTTTCCCAACATTCGCGGCCTCGCGTACCGCCATCGCCAAAGCCGGGGAGGCTCTTGGCGATCCGTTGCAGCTCGTCGTCTGCGTTGGATGCAGGAGTGGGTGGAAGGATGGGTGGAAGGATGGGTGGAAGGATGGGTGGAAGGTGGGTGGAAGGTTTAACCTCTCCCTCAACCTTGGCCTTACCGCCTATGATGTGACCGGGTGCGGCAGTCATGGAAGGGACGCGGGACCACCGGCGACTGGCGGCGATCGACGAAGTCATCTATATGCCTCCGACAACTACAATTCTGACACCGGAACTGTTTGACGAAGACGGTCTTGTCCGCGACTTTTCCTCTTGGTCAGAGTCGCTGGCGGAGGCGATCGCGCAGGATGTCGGCATCGGCTCGCTCACCGAAGCGCATTGGAAGATCGTCCGCGCGATGCGTGAACAGTACGCGAAACTCGGGGTCGCACCCTCGATGCACCGCGTCTGCCATGACGCGGGTATCGAGCGGCGGCAGGTGAATGACCTCTTCGGCTACTGCCTCATAGCGTGGCGAGTTGCTGGATTGCCGAACCCCGGAGAAGAGGGCAAGGCATACCTGAGCGCCATGTAAGCTGCCGTGCATGTGGTGGTGTATGCCACTACGCGTGGCGCCAGCCGCTTCGCTACTGGACAGGAGTGCTCGTCCTTCCTGCAACTTGAATCGTGATAGTGGAACCGAAGCAGGTACTGCGCCGTGTAGGGCCTCACTCCCTTCTCGCTGAGCGTGTCGCTGGTGCCATTAGCAACGACGTTCACCTTTTCACCGGTCTTAAAGACTGCCGTCCCTTCACGCCTCCACGCTGAGCTGTCCCACTCCTTCAACGTTGACGTCGAATGCCAGCTACGTCCGTGGCTTGTACAGGTGCGGGCACCGCCAACAGCGCAGCGGCGGAAAACAAACTGATCACACTCGACGCCGATGCCACCTTGACGATCTGACGGATGAACATTTGTGTTCTCCCGAACGACCCCTCATTTTTCAGAGGATCGCATTTCGATCAACCAGTTTGCCGGCGTGTGTAATCGGCGTTAGACACGCTGCCTTTGGCGACTATGTTTTCGTTGGTGGATCGTCCTTTTGAATTTGTTGCAAGTCTGGTTTTGCGGCAGCGACGGGTGCTTTGATGCGATAAACAAGAGGTTCATCGCTTAGCCCCATATGTCCAAATAGAACACGATCCTCCCACACGGTTACTCGCCTTAGGAACTCCCGTTCGTAGAGCCACGCTAGGTCAGCAGCTATCCCATCCAATCCCGGCATCAAAACGGATTCATTGATTCCCGCTTTATGCAATATCCCCCTGAGGGCCGAGGCGAACTGGCCCGGTATGATGTCGTAGCGAATCAGATTGTCGGGCTCCCAAGGCAACTCAGGCGCGGGGTGGTAAGTCAGTAGACTTTGCTGAGCCGATATGCGCGGGGAAATATGGGGTGGGAGAAACGCTACCGGCCCGGGTGCAGCCTCGGCTTCGGCAAGCGTTGAAACAATCGGCGGCGTTCTCGCTGCGTAGATCGCCGCGAATTCTTGCTGGTCGTTCGCGACGCCTTGACAGGCAAAGAACGCCGCAACCAACGGACTCCGCGTCCAATCAAGAAATGCGGTAGGAAGGCCGTGGTGTCTTCCGATTGCTAACCATTCAAGGTCGTCTAGCCCCCTGTCGGCCGAGACATAAGGACGCGCTCGGAGCTTGAATTCCTTCAACAGCAACCTAGCTTGTTCAAGGTCGTACGGAAGGCTCAACCCATTCAGCGAACGTCGAGCGCCCGGTCGTCCAATGGCAGGAATCAATCGGTAATTCCTGTTCGGTACTCCCCGGAATATCCATTCGCCAATACTAAAACGTGAGCAAAGCTCAGTTAAATCCAGCCACCGCCTTATCTCGCCGACTTCCATATGTCGATCTCTCCCCGCCTACGCCTGCCAAAGCATACACTTCCACACACCCGCGCATCCCTGCCGACGATCGCAAATGGCACGGGACGGGGAAGTTCAGCATGATCTACGAACAACTCGTTAACGTATGACTCTAAGCTGGCCGTCGCCGTAACAATAGTTCCAGTGGCGTGCGCGAGGACGCGACGCTGGGCGAGTGCGAGCGAACCGCCGGCATCGAGCGCGTGGCGCTGCTGGAGCGGGAGGGTGCTGGTACACTGCTTCAGCGGGCTGCGGTCTACGAAATCATCGGCGCGCTCGGGCTCAAGTTCGACGAGCTGTTCCCGCCGCAGGGGAAGGCCGACCACCGCATTCGCGTATGCCGAGAACCTTCCAAAACCTCATCTTCTCGAAGGCGATCGGCTTCACAAGGCGCAGCGAGTGTCACCTCTTCTGCCGATCAGCAAGCTTGAGCATGTGTGGGTGGACGTCGACTTCCAACCCGGCTCGCTCACCGGCTTCCTTGATGATCCGCCATGCCGCCTGTCGAGTAAGTGGAGAACCACGCTCCGAGAGGAAAACGAAGTCTCGTGCGGCCTCGGGACGATCCCGGAGCCACTTGCGAGTGGCCCGGATTTCGTCGCCCTCCATCGGGTGAGTGTTGCTCACCGAGCCCTTCAGACGCCGGCAGAAGATGCGGCCGGCGGTCAGGTCGATGTCGCCAAGGCGCAGATCGACGACCTCAGAGATGCGCAGCGCGTGCCGCAGGGCGAGTAACACCATAAGGTAGTTGCGCTGACCAAACCGGGGTGATGCCGTGGTAGCGATCAGCAGCTTGTCGATCTCGTTCTGGTGCAGGTAGTCGCGCATGTGGTTCACCTATTTCTTACCGGTGGTGCCCGCGCTCTGATTGGTCTGCGGAGCCGCAGCCGGGGTTGCGGCGGGAGAAGGCGCCGCCGGTGGTGACGTTGTCGGCTGTTGGGTCTGTACCGGTCGCATTTCGCTGATTCCGTCAAAGCTCTTTTTGAGCGTATCGCCGCTCGCCGGGGTTGAGGTTTTCGTCTGGTCCGAGTTAGTCATGCTTACCTCCATCCGAGAATGAATCCTTTCCACGCCAGCCATGAATCCAAGACCGCCGAGCACGACGGCGCCGATTACGAACGCCCAAAAGGACAGTCGATCCAACCTCGCAAGCATGGGATCGCGGGTCTTCGGATCGCGAGCGACCTTCTGCAAGTGCGACGCGTTGCGATGGAACACAACGAGAACGCTCACCAGCGAAGCCATGAACGCGGCGGTGGAGACTGCGTACATCGCCAGCGCGACGTAGGTATGCGGTCCGACCGTCGTCATCAATGTGGCCAACAGCCCAACGCCGCCCGCCGAGAGAATGAGGATGCTCTTGTCGCGCTCCAGCCTCGTATTCAGCCATGCCGTAACCAGCGCCCCGTAGAAGAGGTCGTCCTGCTGATCGGGAGGGGTTGTCGGCTGGTTGGAGCGCTTGACTTGCGACATTACAGTGATCGGGCGTATCCGCTTTTCGTGGCCCCGTCACAGCGGCGGGTGGTCGCCACTTGCGACAAAACAATTATAGTGTAACAAGTTTTCGGCGCCGATGTTTCGCTTCACCGTTTTCGCTGCATGTTCCAGCTTCGTCGCGTCGTCGTGTTGCGATCACTGGAGGCGCCACAAGGCAACCCCTTGCGGACCAAGCGCCGTCGACCCTGGATGCGCTCGGAACCAGCACTACGGAGCGCGGCTATCCGCCAACTTCGAGGCTCACTCGACCGCAGATTGCAGGCAAAGATGCTGATCCGAGTACCAACGCAAAGCCCCACGATAATCGCGGGGCTTCACAGGAACACATCGGATTTCGTTGCGTCACCGCAACGTGCACCGCCAGTTGGTGGCCGGCTTCGGGGACATCATGTAGTAGGTGTCATCGATAAAATACCTCTCGCTCGTGATTGCCTACAACATCGGTGCGACCTCGCGGCTGCGAACTGCGGGAGTATCCGGCTGCGAGGCACTGTCCTCGCGATCACCGATACTCACGACTGACACCCGATCCGCGAGCACCGATCAGCAACTATCACAATCTCAGACTACGCCGCGCCGATGAGAGTTTCAAGCTGTGCCTGCAAGGCGCGTCGGTTGTAGTGAACGAGATCAGGGCGGCGTTCGTGCCGCCATTGACCTGAAGCAACCTGCCCGAAGCATTGCGGGAAGACACTTTCCCGAGGGGGTGAGGCAATGGGTCTGACAATAGCTCACACTGAACCGCCCCGGCTTTTCCGGAGACCTCCGGGTTTGAGTCAAGCTGCGATCGGCAGCTGACCCGTTGACTCATAATGCCCAGCGGCTTCATCGGCGTCGCCGCACGGGTCCTGCCTTGACTTGCCGGGCAATCGCCTGCGCGAGTGACCGCGATGGCGGTGCCACTCGAGGTGTGGATCCCCTTGCATCGAGATACTCGCGCAGCGCGATAGCCAGAAGACCGTTCAATGAGATGCCCGACTCGGTCGCGTACCGACGCCCGCGCTCGGCCAGCGCTTCGGGTAGCCGCAAGGTCATCGCCATAGGGGAACCGCTTCGTATGTGGTATCGCGATGATACCACTGCTCGATGCGCGTCCGTCCATCTACGCCGCCTTCTTCGCCGTGCCGGAATCGATGTACGCCATCTCGAGCTCGGCCGGTGGCACGTTGCCGATGGGCTCAAGCAGCCGACGATGGTTGAACCAGTCAACCCATTCGAGCGTCGCGTATTCGACCGCTTCCAGATGTCGCCACGGACCGCGGCGGTGGATCACTTCGGTCTTGTAGAGCCCGATGATCGTCTCCGCCAAGGCGTTGTCGTACGAATCGCCCACGCTGCCCACCGACGGTTCAGCGCCGACTTCGGCAAGCCGCTCGGAATAGCGGATCGAGAGATATTGGCTGCCGTGGTCGCTATGATGCACGACCCCCCTGACCGCCGCGCGCGACCACAGCGCTTGCTCCAGCGCGTCCAACACCAACTCCGCGCGCATCGAACGCGCCACGCGCCAGCCGATGATGCGCCGCGCGAACACGTCGATCACGAACGCCACATAGACGAAGCCACTCCAGGTCGCAACATACGTGAAATCGGCTACCCACAGCTGATTCGGCCGGCTGGCCTGGAACTGTCGCTTGACGCGGTCGAGCGGCCGAGCCGCGCTGTCGTCGGGGATCGTGGTCCGACACTTGCGCCCGCGCACGACGCCTTGCAGACCCAGCCAGTGCATCAGACGCTCCACCGTGCAGCGAGCAACCACGATCTCCTCGCGCGCGAGCTGCCGCCACACCTTGCGCGCACCATAGACGCCGAAATTATCGTCGTAGACGCGGCGGATCTCCCGCGTGAGTGCACGATCACGCTGCAGCCGCGGCGGCAACTGCTCCGGATCGGCCTCGCGCGCCTTGTGCTCGTAATACTGCGATGGGGCGATCGGCAACTGCGCGCAGATCGACTCGACCCCGTACTCGGCACGGTGGGCATCGATGAACGACACCATCACTTCGGTCGGCGGTCGAGCTCCGCCTGGGCGAAAAAAGCCGACGCCTTGCGCAGAATCTCGTTGGCCCGCTTCAGCTCACGATTCTCGCGCTCCAACTCCTTGAGCCGGTCACGCTCGGTCGTGCTCAGCCCCGCGCGCCGACCGCGATCACGCTCGGCTTGCCGCACCCACTTGCGCAGCGTCTCCGCTGTGCAGCCGATCTTTGCCGCGATCGAACCGATCGCTGCCCACTGCGATTCATGCTCGCCTTCGTGCTCAAAGACCAGCCGGACCGCACGCTCTTGGACTTCCGGGGAATACCTCTTTGATGTATTCATGACTCCATCCTCTCAAAGTTTGGAGCCTCCTGGAATCCCGGGGCGGTT
>CAWIIO010000006.1:0-943362 GCA_963836265.1 uncultured beta proteobacterium | reverse complement strand
CACACACAGGTGCCGCGCCGGTTCTAATGGCTTAGATGGGCGGCAGGTCGGCCATTGTGATCGTTGGCAAGCTCAGAAAGCTGCATCGATCACCCAGACGCCAGATCAGTTGCTTGAGCGCCTCTTGAATCCATCCGGCCTCGGCCCCAGACAACGGTGGCGTAGCTGGTGTTGGCATCTTTCGAGCAGTGCGAGGGTCACCGCGAGCACTTGTCAGTTCTCCCAACTTACTGAGTACCTGATATTCGATGTTGTACATCGCTGCCGCCTCACGTCGCCCTCCGGCAGCGGTCTCCAATACAGTCAGGCAGAAGTACGCCATCGTCGGTAGGGGTTCTTGTCCCTCAAGATACCCCTGAAGCCGTTGCCACAAAGCTGCGACATCCGGCGTGATTCTGAAATCACCGGGTGGCGCGGGATATGTGCGGCGGATGATGTTCAAAGAGGCAGTCGCTGTTGCCATCAACAGGTCTGCCGACTCTGCGGCGAGTACATAGCCGCGCACAGTGCCCGGCACAGGAGGAGTCCTATCGACTAGCTCTGCATCTTCATAACGAAATCGTAGTTCCCCACGTCCGCGTCCAAGGTCAGCGCTAAGTTCCCACGCACGGAGAATCGGATCGACTACGGAGCGTGCCTGCGCCGCAGTTGAGAAATGGACCTTCATATGGCACACAAGCTTTCCGTCCGCAAGGTGAAAGTGTGCGTCGTCTGTCTCAAACTCGACTGGTAACGGCGCATCGTAGGTAACGCCATCAACTGTCTTGACCGAGTAAGTCAGGGATACGACATGGAAGTCGGGCATGTTGGCCACATCCCCATCTAAGCCGATCAACGAGACAATCATTCCTCCGCGTCTTCGATTGTCTCGGGAACGTAGACACGACGGAGCGGCAATAATCCCTTGTACCGCGCGTCGAACTGATCGTAGTGCTCAAAGATAAGCGCGACAAGATCATCACCGTCAATGAGACGTAGGTTGCTCTTGGACTTGGCAAAGTTCTTCGCCGGAGGCGTGAACGTGCCGAGGGTTACGATCAGGCCGTGCTCGCGGACTTCAACCTTGCCATAGAGGGCCGACACAATCGGGTCGCCGATGCTCCCCTCCGTGCTCTTGACCTGAACCTTGATGATGGGCGGCTCGAAGCCAAGTTCATCTTTGTGTGCGACGATGTCTACGCCCCCGTCCGCACCCTCGGGCGATACCCGCGTGCGATAGCCCATCGTGTTCAACAAATGGGCCACGAAGTCGGCGAACGGATGCCCCTTGGTCTCTTGAGCAAGACGTTTGATGATGAAGTCGCGTGTCGTCTCCTCAATGTTCGCCGAGACCTGTGGAATTGTCTGGTCTTCGGTGACGACCGGCGGCGTCGTCTTACCTTCTGCCGCAGTGCGAAATTCGTCGGCATAGGTCTTTACCTGAAACAGACTCATCGCCGAACCGATTTCATAGAGAGCACCTTGAGTAAAGTGCGTCCTCGCCACCGCTCGCAACCACTTCACCGTTCGCTGATGCGGGAAATGTTCGTCCAACTGTGGGTTGTACTGGTACGCGCTTTCGATCCTACCAAGGTGAATCTTCCGGTCCGTCCGTGACGGATACACGACGAGGTCGCCGTCGTGCATCTCGTTGACGAATCGAAATAGCTGTCCAGCCATCGTTGGAACCGCTGCGGGCTTCTTGTCGGGGTATGCCTCCGCGTATGCGGCCTTGTAGGTGTCACGGGACGGTTGCAGCTTCGAGACATCGCCCAGCTTGGTCCAACCGACGCCGATCACGTTCTTTTGAAGGAAAAGGGAGTCGGCTTCCCCTGATCTGCCGCCATGAATGCCCCAGACAATCGTGTCATTGCTCATATAAGTTCTCCCTTGAAGGCGCGGTCGAGGATGGTAGGCACAGTCTCACGCATATACCCCCGCGTTCCGCTCCGGGTAGCTCTCATACACATGTTCGAATACCGCCCAGCACTTCTGGCGGTATAGCTCGGGCGTGTACGCGCGGGGAAGGCCCGTGTCGAGGGCGTCTTCGATGGTCAGCTTCAGTTGTGACCGCGCCGAGGACTTCTGCCGCCAGTTGAGCACCAGCAGAGTCTTGAGCTTGGCCAGCAGATCGCGTGCAACCTTCTTCACCTCAGCACGTTCCTCGGTCGTCAGCTCGGGTGCCGGCCGGGTGAGGATGTCGAAAATTACAAGCTCTTCCTCGCTCACGTTCTCCCGAACATGCCGTTGTTCCTCATCGTTGAGGCCGTTGGCGAGTCTTACCAGTTCCTCGAACAGTTCCTCGATGTTGCGGCTCCCTGAGTTGTAGCTCTCGATGAGAGCCTCGAACTTCGCGGCGAAGTCAGCGCGGGTGCGGTTCAACTGAATCATCTTCTCCAGCTTGGTCCGAATTGCGGCCTTCAGGACTTCGAGGTCGGTGTTCTTGTACCGAGACTTCTCGAACCGCTCGGCGAGCGCCTCGAAATTGATCGTAGATAGGTCGAGCGCAGGCGGTCCGCTATCACGGATTTCGTGGCCAGTGATTGAGGTGTCCAGCAGGGCATTGATCTGTCCCATGACCTGGGTGATGTCGGGCGGGTTCGGGTTCAGCTTGGCGCGGATGGCATTCGCAACAGTCGAGATGCACGCGACGCGGCTGGCGAACTCCAATGCCGCTGAATGCATCACGCGTCGCATCAATGTCGCACTGTTGTTACGCTGCTACGCTCGGCTGCCAAGTCCGCGTCGGACGGCGCCAGTCAATGCCCTCGAGCAACATCGAAAGTTGCGCAGCGGAAAGATGCACGACGCCGCTGCTCGCCTGCGGCCACACGAACCTTCCGCATTCCAGGCGCTTCGCGTACAGGTTCATCCCGTCGCCGCTCCACCACAGCAGCTTGATGAGATCGCCACGCTTGCCGCGGAACACGAACACATCCCCCGAGAACGGCTGCTCACCCAACGCCGTCTGCACCAGGGCTGCCAGACTATCCATACCCCGACGCATGTCCGTGATCCCCGCGGCAATCCACACTCGAGTGTTGAGCGGCAAACCGATCATCGACCGGCGAGCACACTGAGGAACGGCTGCAGCACCTCCGGCGTCGGTGCTCCGTAGAAGCGCACCACACCCCTTGGCATTTCAATCTCCAGCGTCACCGCGGGCGCGCCCACCTTCACCGAGACGCCGTTGGCAATGGGTTCGCGCACCGCCACTGGTAGCAGCGCCATGCCGGAATCCGCACCTTCGCCGAATCCGCCGCGCTGAAACTTCACCACCCACTTGCGCACCATGTTGGCATTGGCCTGGTGCGCCATCGCGACTCCGGCCAGCGACGCGCCGGGGGCCAAGCACTCGCGCACGATCGCCAGCTTCTGTGCCTTGCTGTACCGCCGGCGCCGTGCTCGCTGGGGAGCCTTCGCCACGCTTCGCTGCTCTTGCGCGCTCTGATCCATTGGCGTCCGCCTATTTGGTAGCGGACGCCATCTTTGCGCGCCAACAAGCGTCAGTTCAAGACGGTACTCACCGGACGCTTACCGAGTACGCGCAGTCGTGGCTTGTTCAGAAGTGTTGGTAGATGGCTGCGCGTGGTGGATCGAATCCGATGTGATCCCAAAGCGACATTAGGACTGCCTTCGTGTCATAGGGCAACTGATCGCGGCGACGAGGGAGGGGGTGGCGGGACCAAGGCGAATCGACCTCTCGGGGGCTTGGTCTCGTCGACGTAGAGCACGCACACGCGCACCGGGGTGACCGCGAGCGCTGGCGGGCCCTAACGCTGGACAGCAGACCTGACCTCAGCTGACAATGAAAGGCGGCTCAAACCATCCTTATACCGGTTAAGAACGGTTTGAGTGGTTTAAGCCGTTGACAATTCTTCTAGCGTTTAGCATACTCAAACCGTCTTTAACTCACTTTAAAATGGCTTTAGAATGCCCGCATCGCTCAAGTTTGGCTCGACCGCGCCCGCCGCCGTGCATGTTTTGGCACGGCTCCTCGGGGTCCGCCTACGCTTTGCCCGTAAACGCCGCCGTCTGACGCTTCGCGAGGTGGCGGCGAAAGCTGGCATCGCCTACGACACCGCCCGCGCCGTGGAAAAAGGAAATATCCAGACCGGCCTCGGCGCCTATCTCGCGCACGCCTGGGCGATGGGGCTCGACCATAAGTTCACCGACCTCCTGAAACCCGAAGACGACACCGAGGGCGGTGCGCTCGAGATCGTGAACCTGCCGAAGCGCGTCCGCCACCCCTCCGCAAGCGACGATGACTTCTGACCGCATCTTCGTCTACCTGCAGCTTCCGGGGTCGCTGGAGGTGGTGACCGCCGCCTATTACCGACTCGAGCCGGGCGATGGCGTGCCCAAGGGAACCTTCGGCTATGGTCGCAGCTACTTGGCACGCGCCGAGGCGGTCCCGCTCGAGCCCTTTGAGCTGCCCCTGGGCGGCCGCAAATTCACCACGGTGAAGCTCAAGGGCATGTTCGGCACGCTACGTGACGCGCTGCCCGACGCTTGGGGCCGGCGCGTCATCGAGCGCGAGCTCGGTCAGACGGGCCTCAACGACGCCGACTTGCTGCTGCACTCGCCGGATGACCGGGCGGGTGCGCTGTCATTTGGCATCGGGGAAAAGCCGCCAGCCCCCTTCCGCGGCTACAACAAACTGATCCAACTCGATGACCTGGTTGCGCTCGCCGAGCGCGTCATGAACGACGAGCCGGCTGCCGCAGAGGACCCGAACCGTGCGCAGGTGGAACACCTGCTGCGGCCAGGCACATCGGTCGGCGGCGCGCGGCCGAAGAACGTCGTCGAGGACGGCGATGGGCTCTGGATAGCGAAATTTCCCGATCGCGGCGATCGTTGGTCGAATGCACGCGTTGAGCACTCGATGTTGCGCCTAGCGCGCGAATGCGGCATCACCAGCGCCGAATCGCGCGTGGTAACCGTCGGCGCTGGCGACGTGGTGTTGGTCAAGCGTTTCGACCGCCAGCGGGTCAAGGGCGGCTACCTGCGCCACCGCATGGTCAGCGGGTTGACGGTGCTAGGTGCCGAGGATACGGCCCAGTCGCGCGACAGCTGGTCGTACCTTCTGCTGGCGGACGAATTGCGTCGCCGCAGCCCCGTCGATGTGGTGGAGTTGTATCGCAGGATGGTATTTAACGCGCTCATCTCGAACACCGACGACCACCCGCGCAATCACGCGCTGATTGCGCCCAAGCGTGACTTTCATCTGGCGCCGGCGTACGACCTAACGCCCAATCCGATGATCAGCGCGGAAAAACGCGACCTCGCGCTTCAAATAGGAGACTTCAACCGCTACGCCAACCGCACCAACCTGCTATCTGCCCATGCGCGTTTCAGGTTGTCGTTGGACGAGGCCACGGCCATCGTCGACGAGATACAGGCGACGGTACGTGCGCGCTGGTACGCCGTGCTGCGTGAAAACGGCACCAGCGAAGCTGACTGCGACCGGGTGTCGGGGGCGTTCAATTACCCAGGGTTCGAACTCGACCCGAAGGTCGTGCTGGAGTCCCTACCTTAGCGCGCCAAGGTGCATAACGCCGTTGCGGGACGTAGGACTTCTGCAAGGGGGGCGCGGACATCCGTCTTAATACCGAACTCGTGAAGAAGCCGAAGGACTTGCTCGAATACGTGGTGGTCCACGAAATACTCCACCTGGTCGCACCCTCTCACGGCGAGCTGTTCTTCACGCTGATCAGCAAGCACTACCCATCATGGCGCGAGGCCAGGGCAGAGTTGAACGAGTTACCGCTGAGTTCGGCGGTATGGAACGAGTAGGGCGTCAAGCGCCATGCCGTTCCGAGCCGCTACCGGGCCAGCGTTACTGTAGTTGCGTACCGATGGGGCTAACCGATTAGAAAGGGAAACGTCGCGATGACCCAGGATTTGATGCAGACTCTTTCTGCGCTGCTGACCCCCTTGATCGCTGTCCTTGCCGTCGCGATAGCGGCGACACAGGCAGCCACCGCGCGCAGTAAATTGCGGCTTGACTTATTCGAGCGGCGCTACACTATCTTCACAGCGACGATGAAGTACCTCAGCCAAAGGCTCGCAATGGGCCGATTGGGTCGCAAAGAGGAGCTCGAATTTCTTGAAGCAACTGCGCCGAGGGCAATGCTGTTCGGCAGCGATGTGGTCCAGGCCGCCGACGAGCTATGGCGCCAAATAGCGCGACTCGACGCCCTCGAAGCCGAACTTCCGACTTACGAAGGGGTAAACCGGAAGGCGCATCTTGATCGAATCGAGACCGCACGCGCCTCGCTGAACGCTATGTTGAAGCGGCTGCCCGAGTCTTTTAGACCGTACCTCGATTTCACGAACGCGTAACCCCCATCGGGTGCACCGCCCCCGTGGCTGAAACCGAACTTCTCCGCATTTCGGGTGCGCTGATGGACGCCCTGCGGGAAGCGTACGGGCTTGCCCAGGCCGGTGAGTATGGCGAACCGCTGCGCGAGGTTCTGGGGTTCGCCCGCGATCTTGTTGATCTGGCCGACGAGGTACTTGCCAAAGACCCGCAGGCGGGCGAACATGCCCGCGGGATGGTGATGCACATGGCCGATCAGCTCGCTGCCGTGGAAGCGTTGTTCTCCCCTTCAGCCGAGACGTAGCGCTAACGCCCTCCCCGGTGGGGCCGCTTGGGCGTCATTCAGTCGGTAGCCGAAGTGTAAAGCGCCGTGGGCTACCGCTCGTGACCGAGCGCCTGATAAGGCGGCCAAGTGCTCCGCAAGCTACTCTAGCTCTGTGCGACGACGATCGAATTCGGCGAGCGGCGGGGGTGCCTTCCTCGGCTGGCCCCACGATTGGCCCCATTTACTCTGGTGCGTGTTACAAAATGTGCGTTAATTCAATGTATTGTCGCATTTGTCAAAGCTGATGTTCTGCAATCTCTGAGCCGCGGCTGATCTCAGAACGACGTGAGGTTCGCCCCCGTGGCCCCGACCGCGACATAGCCGACCTGCAGCGTCAAACTCGAGGTGCCGGTGAACAAGACCGCGTCCAGATCGTTCGTCGTTCCCGAAACGGCGGCCTGCCAGGTGATGCCATTGGTGCTGGTGAAGATGGCGCCGCCGGTGCCGACAGTGACCCATTGCGATCCAAAGACAATCGCGTTCATGGTATTCGTGGCGATCGGCGTCTGCACGGTCCAGGTCGTGCCGTCGGTGCTCGTGACCAGCACGCCTGCGGCGCCGACCGCGACGAACGTCCCGACCAGGTTGCTCGTCCCCCAGGCGACGGACCTGAGATCGAGCGTCGTCTGCGAGTTGCCTACCGTCCAGGTCGTGCCGTTCGTGCTCGACAAGAGTGTCCCCTGCGCCCCCACGACGACGAATATCGACGTCGTGCTGACGGCCACGCCGTAAAGGTCGGCGGTCGTGCCCGAAGTCTGGGCCGTCCACGTGGTGCCACCGTCGGTGCTGGTGAGAATCGTGCCGTTGGCTCCCACCGCGACAACGAAGCTTCCGCTTAAGGACAGGCCATAGAGATTGCTCGCGGTCCCGGACGTCTGCGTCGTCCACGTGATGCCGTCGGCGCTGGTCACGATCGTTCCGCCGTCGCCCACCGCGACGAACTGGGGACCCGTGAACACCACGGTCCGGAGATTCGCCGTCACGTTCGAGGTTCTGGCCGTCCAGGTCAGCGCATCGGAACTCGAGAAAATGCTTCCCGCTTGGCCCACGGCGACGTACGTATTGGTGGTCAACGTCGTCACAGGCGTGTAGGCGACGCCGAGCAGATCGTCGGTACCGAGCGGGGTTCCGACACTCCACGTGCTCCCGGCAGGCTGTGGCGTGAAAGTCACGGGCTCGCTGTCGGGTCCGCCGGGGCCGCCGTTGATTCTGCCGTTGATGACCGCCGAATAGGTGGTGCCGTTGACGAGGCCCGTGAGCACATACGGCGACGACACGCCGCGCCGGATTGTGCAGCCGGCCGTGTTCGCGCAATCGCCCGAGCTGACGGTCGGGGCGATGGCGATCCAGATCCAGTACTCGACGCCAGGCTCGTCGTCCCACAGGATCGTGGCGCTGCTGTCGTGCGCCACGGCTGCGACGTTGGTCGGCGCGGACGCAGAGCTCCCGCCGCCGCAGCCAACGACTGCGAGCGCGGCGAGCAGCGCCGCGATCCACGAGAAAGCCACTTTCATTGCGATTCCTTGTTCTCGATTGAAAACATGAAGCATCTGTTGCATGCTTGGCGGGATCGTGTTCGGTGGATCAGAAAGCAGGTGAAACCCGCGTTACCATTCGTCACCTCCTTCGGCCGGTCACCGCACCGTAACCCGCCCCTGTTGCGCAATCGCTGATGCCGTCGCCGCGCATTGTAGCTTGCCCGCGTTGCGGGACACCGGTCGAGTGGACGCCGGCATCGCGCTGGCGGCCCTTCTGCTCCGAGCGTTGCAGGTTGATCGATCTTGGTGCCTGGGCGTCAGAGGCATACCGCGTCCCGATGGCGAACTCGCCTGGACCGGACGCCGCCGCCCCACCGGCCGAAGACGACGAGCAGACGACGAAACCTCGCGGAAAGTGAATCAACGGGTCGCTGTCGTCGACCGCCATCGCGGGCGACGTGGCGCAGGCGACCCGGCGCGGGCCGGCAGCTCCCGTCATGCTTCCCACGCAGCGCGCCGCAGCGCGACGCCGTGCGCGCCGTGCGCGATCGCAATGTCGAGATCGGCGCCTGTGAGCCCTCCCAGCGCGAACACCGGCAGCGCCGCGCCCTCGGCAACGCTCGCGAAGCGCTCCCAGCCGAGCGGCGCGGCGTTCGGATGGGAAGGCGTGGCCCGCACCGGCCCGAGCACCGCGAAATCGAGCATCAGTTCGCCAGCCTTTGCGAGATCCTCTCGCGCGTGACATGAGGCCGAGCACATCAGGTCCCCGGGCCGCGACGAGGCCTCGGAAAGCGCGGCGGAAGTCCAGTGCACCCCGGCGCATCCCCATTCGCGCGCTCGTTCCTCGCGTCCGTTCAGCAGCACCGATACCCCATGCCGACGGGCGAGCGCGAGCAGCGCGGCGCACAGCGCCTGCTGCCGTGCCTCGGGCCAATCCTTTTCGCGGAATTCGACGAGCCTCAAACCGCGCTCGAACGCGATTTGAGCGCGCTCGAGAAACGCGCCTTCGCCCAGGTCCGAACCCATCGTGATGCCGCAAACCGCCGGCAGGACGAGCGCGCGCAGCACGCGGGTGTTCGCGGGGAGAAGCGGGGCCACGGTGAATCGTCCCGGCGTCTGCCATGCGAATGCCTGCCCGTCGTGGCCGACCGGCTCGCCGACCCAGTCGAAGACACGGAAGAAATGGAGCTCCACGTGCGCATGCGGGTAGACGAAGCGCTGCGTGAGCCATGGCGCCGCGCGCCGCACCGTCAGGCCCAGCTCCTCGGCGAGCTCGCGCTCGAGCGCATGGCGAGGCGTTTCGCCGGGCTCGAGCTTTCCGCCGGGAAATTCCCAGTAGCCTGCATAAGCCTTGCCGCGCGGTCGCTGCGCGAGGAGCACCTGTCCGTCGCGCCTCGTGATGACGGCCGCCGCCACGTCGACGATGCCGTCGGTCACGCCGCGGGAGACCTGCGTTTGAGCGCCGCTGCGCCCGCGTAACTCTTGGCAAACTGCCAGGCGATGCGACCGCTGCGCGAACCGCGCTGCAGCGCAAACTGAAGCGCGTCGCGCGCGCGCCCGGCGGCGTCGACTCTGGACTTCGGCGCGCCGACGCCGAATACGTCGAGCCAGCTCGCCACCGCGGCAAGATAGTCGTCCTGACTGAACGGGTAGAACGAGATCCATAGCCCGAAGCGCTCGGAGAGCGAGATCTTTTCCTCGACCGACTCGCCGGGATGCACTTCCTCGCCGATGTGCCTGGTCTCGAGATTCTCGCTCATGTATTCGGGCAGCAGATGCCGGCGGTTCGACGTCGCGTAGATCAGCATGTTCGGCGACGCCGCGGCGACGGTGCCGTCGAGCATCACCTTGAGCGCCTTGTAGCCTGGTTCCCCCGCGTCGAAGGTGAGGTCGTCGCAAAAGATGATGAACCGTTCGCGGCGAAGCGCGACCTGCTCCGCGATGTCCGGCAGGTCGACCATGTCCGCCTTGTCCACTTCGATCAGCCGCAGCCCCTTCGCCGCGTATTTCACGAGCATCGCCTTGACGAGCGAAGACTTGCCGGTACCGCGCGAGCCGGTCAAGAGCACGTTGTTCGCCGGCAAGCCGCCGACGAACTGACGCGTGTTGGCGTCAATGACCTGCTTCTGCGCGTCGATGGCGACGAGGTCGGAGAGGCGGATGGCATGCGGGTGGGCGACCGCCTGCAAATAGCCGCGACCCGCGCGCTTGCGCCAGCGGAACGCATGCGCGCTCCAGTCGGGCGCCGGCGGCACCGACGGCAGCACCGCCTCGACCCGCTCGAGGATCCGCTCGAGGCGCGTGAAAAGAGCATTCAAGTCTGCAGCCGAAAACATGTCAGGTCCCGGGGTTCCGTCCGGAAGTGACTTGCAGATGTTCTCGCGCCGTTTGTCGACCGCTTCCGTGCATGGCCTTCCGTGGAACGGGACACTAACTCCGGTAGTCCGCATTGATGCTCACGTAACCGTGCGAGAAATCGCACGTCCAGACGGTCGCGCGCGCCGCGCCACGGCCCAGGTCGACGCGTACCGAGATCTCGTCGTTCTTCATCACGCGCGCTCCGTCCTCCTCCCGGTACGATGGCGCGCGTCCGCCAAGCTCGACGACGAGCACGTCGTCGAGCCAGAAGGAAACTCGAGCCGCATCGAGATCGGACGGCGCGGCGTTGCCGATCGCGCAGACGATCCGGCCGAGATTCGGGTCCGCCGCGAAGAACGCCGTCTTCACCAGCGGCGAATGCGCGATGCCGAGCGCGATCGTCCGGCATTCGGTCGTGTCTCTTCCCCCCTCGACCGCGATCGTGATGAACTTGGTCGCGCCCTCGCCGTCGCGGACGATCGCCTTGGCGAGCTCGGTCGCGACTTCGGTGAGCGCTGCGCGGATCTCCGCGAGACGGGGATCGTCGGTGCGTACGATCGGTGCGAGTTGCGCTCTGCCCGTCGCGGCGATGACGAAGCTGTCGTTGGTCGACGTGTCGCCATCGACGGTGGCGCGGTTGAACGATACGTCGGCGATTTCGTGCGTGAGCACATTCAGCAAATCGGCTCCGATTGGCGCATCGGTGGCGACGAATGCAAGCATCGTCGCCATGTCCGGATGGATCATTCCCGCGCCCTTCGCGATTCCCGTTACCGTGACGGGAGCGCCGCCCGCCGTCACCCGCCGCGAGGCGCCCTTCGGCACCGTATCGGTCGTCATGATCGACGAGACTGCGGCGAACCAGCGAGCGGGCGCGAGCGCCGCCTTCGCCGCCGGCAGCGCCGCGACGATCTTCGCGACGGGCAGCGGCTCCATGATCACGCCGGTCGAAAACGGCAGCACGTCCTGCGCCGTGCAGCCCAGCAGCGAAGCCGCAGCCGCGCAGGTTGCGTCCGCGTCGGCCAGTCCTCGCTCGCCGGTTCCCGCATTTGCATTGCCTGCATTGGCGACGAGCGCCCTGACCCGACCCGAGATCGCGAGATGCCGGCGGCAGACCATCACCGGCGCCGCGCAGAATCGGTTTTGCGTGAATACGCCTGCGGCGACGGTGCCCGCATCGAATGCGATCAGCAACACATCGTCGCGCGCCCAGTTCTTGATTTTCGCAGCCGCGGTGCCGAGCGTGACCCCGGGAACGGGCAACAGATCCACGGCGCGCGGCGGCGTGTATCGAACCGGCATCGGCACGTTCTCGGCGTTGCCTCAATCCGGGCGACGCACTCGCCAAGTTAACTGGCGCGGGAGCGCCGAGTTCAACGCGGCGAGTGCGTCGTCGTGATGTCGGGCGCCGAGCAGCGCTTTCATGCGAGGCGCCCGTGACAGTGCTTGTACTTCTTGCCCGATCCGCACGGGCACGGATCGTTGCGTCCGACCTTCTCGCTTGCACGTACGAACGGCGCCGGCGCCGCCGGCGGGTCCGCGTCCGCGCCGGCCAGCGCTTCGTCGTAATCGGCGTGCTGATATTTGACGTTGGACACCGCGGGCGCTTCCTCGACCGCCGCAACATCCGCCTGCGTGCGCACTTGCACCGTCAGGACGATCCTCACCACATCCGTCTTGATCCGATCGAGCATGTCGGAAAAGAGCTCGAAGGACTCGCGCTTGTACTCCTGCTTGGGATTCTTCTGCGCATAGCCGCGCAGATGGATTCCCTGGCGCAGATGGTCGAGATTGGCGAGGTGATCGCGCCAGTGCTGGTCGAGCGTCTGCAGCATGAGGCTGCGCTCGAACTGGCGCATCAGCTCGGGGCCGACCTGCGCCTCCTTGCTCGCGTACCGGTCGAGCGCCTGCTGCGTCAGCCGCGCGCGCAGCGCCTCGTCGGTGAAGTCGGGATCTTCCTTCAGCCATTCGGCGACCGGGACGGTCATCTGGAAGTCGGACGCGAACGCCGCTTCGAGCCCGGGGATGTCCCACTGCTCCTCGACCGATTCGGGCGGCACGTAGCGGCGGACCGTCTCGTCGATGAGACCGGCGATCATGCTGCGGATCGTATCGCCGATGTCGGCCGATTCGAGCAATTCGTTCCGCTGCTGGTAGATGACGCGGCGCTGGTCGTTGGCGACGTCGTCGTACTCGAGCAACTGCTTGCGGATGTCGAAGTTGCGCGACTCGACGCGCGTCTGCGCCTTGGCGATCGAACGATTGACGATCGGGTGCTCGATGGGCTCGCCCTCCGGCATCTTGAGCTTCTGCATGATCGTGCCGAGTCGCTCGCCGCCGAAAATGCGCAGCAGCGGGTCCTCGAGCGACAGGTAGAAGCGCGAACTGCCCGGGTCGCCCTGGCGACCGGAACGGCCCCGCAACTGGTTGTCGATCCGGCGCGACTCGTGCCGCTCGGTGCCGACGATGTGCAGGCCGCCGGCCGCGACGACCGCTTCATGCTTCAGCTGCCAATCGGCGCGCAGCTTCGCGATCTCGCGCTCCTTCTCGCTCGCGGAGAGCGCCTCGTCATCGCGCATCTTCAGGATCACCGCCTCGAGCGCGCCTCCCAGCACGATGTCGGTGCCCCGGCCGGCCATGTTGGTGGCGATGGTGATCGCCTTCGTCTTGCCCGCCTGCGCCACGATCTCGGCCTCTCGGGCATGCTGCTTCGCGTTCAGCACCTGGTGCGGGAGCTTCTCCTTCTCGAAGTGCTTGGACAGAAGCTCCGAGCTCTCGATCGACGTCGTGCCGACCAGCACCGGCTGCCCACGGCCGAAGCAGTCCTTGACGTCGGCCACGATCGCGTCGACCTTCTCCTGGAACGTGCGGTAGACCTGGTCGTTCTCGTCGCGGCGGATCATCGGCATGTGCGTCGGGATGACGACCGTTTCCAAATGATAGATCTGCTGGAATTCAAAGGCCTCGGTGTCGGCAGTGCCGGTCATGCCGGCGAGCTTCCCGTACATGCGGAAGTAGTTCTGGAACGTGATCGACGCAAGCGTCTGGTTCTCGCGCTGGATCGGGACGCCTTCCTTCGCCTCGACCGCCTGGTGCAGGCCATCGGACCACCGGCGCCCGGACATCAGCCGGCCCGTGAACTCGTCGACGATGACGACTTCACCGTTCTGCACCACGTAGTGCTGATCGCGATGGAACAGCGCCTGCGCGCGCAGCGCTGCATACAGGTGGTGCATCAGCGCGATGTTGTGCGCATCGTAGAGGCTCGAGCCGGCTGCCAGCAGCCCGGCGGCGGCGAGGATTCCCTCGGCGTGCTCGTGGCCCTCCTCGGAGAGCAGCACCTGATGGGCCTTCTCGTCGACCCAGTAATCGCCGGGACCCTTCTCATCGGCCTGCCGGGTGAGCTTGGGGGCAAGCTCGTTCAGCCGGTAGTAGAGATCGACGTTGTCGTCGGCCTGGCCCGAAATGATGAGCGGTGTGCGCGCCTCGTCGATCAGGATCGAGTCGACCTCGTCGACGATCGCATACGTGAGTCCGCGCTGGACCCGCTGCGAAGCCTCGAACACCATGTTGTCGCGCAGGTAATCGAAGCCGAACTCGTTGTTGGTGCCGTAAGTGATGTCGGCGCCGTAGGCAGCCTGCTTCGCGGCGTGGTCCATCTGCGACAGGTTGACGCCGACGGTGAGCCCGAGGAAGCGGTAGATCCGCCCCATCCAGTCCGCGTCGCGTTGGGCGAGATAGTCGTTGACGGTGACGATGTGAACGCCCTCGCCGGAGAGCGCGTTGAGATAGGCGGGAAGCGTCGCGACGAGCGTCTTGCCCTCGCCCGTGCGCATTTCCGCGATCTTGCCGTTGTGCAGCGCCATCCCGCCGATGAGCTGGACATCGAAGTGACGCATCTGCAGCACGCGCTTGCCGGCCTCGCGCACGACGGCGAATGCCTCCGCCAGCAGGTCGTCGAGGGTTTCGCCCTTCGCGAATCGTTCCTTGAACTCGACGGTCTTCGCCTTGAGCGCCTCGTCGGTCATCGCGGAGATCGCGGGCTCGAACGCGTTGATCCGCCGGACGGTGACGCCGTACTCCTTCAACAAGCGCTCGTTGCGGCTGCCGAAGATACGGGTAAGGATGTTGGAGATCATGGCGGAGGTATGTTTCGGCGACGACGCAAAAAACAAGGGGTGAGGACCGCCTCACCCCTCTATTGCGTCCGCCGTGTCCGGCGCGCGCGTCGCCGGAGCTAGGTCCTAATTCGAGGATTGCAGGAAGCGCGCCGGATTCTGCGGTACGCCGTTCAGCCGGACCTCGAAATGCAGGTGCGGGCCGGTCGAGCGTCCGGTCGACCCCGCCGCTGCCACGCGCTGGCCGCGCACCACGAGGTCGCCTTCGCGCACGAATACCTGCGAGGCGTGAGCATAGCGCGAAACCAGCCCGTTGCCGTGGTCGATCTCAACCATCTTACCATACTGCGGATGCCAGCCCGCGTAGACGACCTTGCCGCTCGCCGCGGCGACGATCGCCGTACCGGTCGCGGTTGGAAAATCGATCCCCTCGTGGAACGATTGCAGGCCGGTGAACGGATCGATCCGGTAACCGAAGTTCGAGGAGAACCAGCCGTCGACGATCGGCGCCAAGGTCGGCAGGAATTTGCGGTTCGCCGAATCCTGGACAAGCAGCGCTTCGAGCACCCCGAGCTGGTCGGAACGCTCGTCCACCTGCCGTGCGAGCCTCGCCAGCAACGCGGAGAATTCCTGCACCGAGAGCTGATGCGAAGGTAGCGACGATTCCGCGCCGCCGCGTCCCGGAGCCTCCCCCGGCTGGAACGATGGCAATTCCTGCGGCTTCAATCCTGCGATTCGCGCGAGACGCTCGCCAAGACCGTCGAGCCGCAGCATCCGGGCTTGCAGCTCGCCCAAGCGGAGCGCCATCGCATTCAAATGGCCCTGGACGAGTTCCTGCGCCTTCTGCGCTTCTTCCCGTTGGTCGGCGAGCACGATCGCCTGCAGCCACCGGTTCTGGCTGGCAGCCGCGTATCGGAGCGTGACGAAGTTGAAGATGAGGGTGAAAACGACGAACAGGACGAGGAGGCCAATGCCGCCCGCGGTCCAGTGCCGCCAGTCGAGCGTCAATGTTCGGGCGCGCGCGGTGGCGCTGGAGAGCAGAATGATATTCAATCGGATCCTCCCGCGTTGCGCTGCGTCCGTGAGGCGCGAGACCAAGCCTCCGACCGCCCATCTGCCATGTCGCCTACGCCGCAATCGCTGCAGCGCATTCTCGCCGCCGACCCGATGCTGGGCCCCTGGGACGCCCGCCGCCGGCAAGAGGAAGCGCTCACCGGCATCGTTCGCCGCCACCTGCCCCGCCCACTTGCCGAGCGCGTCCACGTCGCCGACGCCCAGGGTACCGAATTGGTACTCGCCGCCGAGGCGGGCGCGATCGCTGCGGTGGTCAGGCAACGCAGCCCCGACCTCGTTGCGGCATTGCAGCGCGAGGGGTGTCAATTTACTGTAATCCGGGTGCGTGTGCAAGTTCGCCCGGCTCCGGAGCTGCCGCCGAAAACGCATAGGAAACAGATCGATAGATCATGCGTCCAGCCGCTGGCACGCCTCGCGCGCGAGCTGCCCGCCGGCCCGCTCAGGGCGGCTTTGACGAGGTTCGTGCGGCGCGCCGGCTGAGACGGAGCCCGGCTTCGTCTAACGGAACGGCCCGACCAGGCGCTCGAACGCAAAGAACAGCAGCACGACGAGGAGCAGGACGACGGTAAACTTGATCACCTGCCCGATGAACCGCAGATAGCCGCGATTCCTGGAGTACAGATACAGGAGTCCGGCGACGCCGATCGCTGCCAGCGCGAGGAAGAGCAGCGAGCGAACCAGGATCACGGGGTCGGCAGTGCGAGCTGAAGTAACCGGTGACGGGGTGTGGTTTTCGCGCGCGAAGCGACTGGTGCACGATGCCCGGCCGGGTCGGGGCGACGGCCGCTACGCTCGAACGCCGAACGCCTGCCTCATGCGTCGTTAGCCGCCGCGTCACGCCGGATGTCGGCCTCCTGACACACGCGCGATCGCTCCGATCCCCTGCGCGCTACGCCCTCGGACTGCTGTCCTCGACGCCGCTCCACGCCCTGTCAGCTGTGCCTCGAGCCTCGCGCCGGCGCACCTGCGCCGCTGCTCAAGCGATCGACAGCTGCCAGTCCTGGAATGCGGTCGGAACGTCCCGTTCCTCGGTGAACGTGACGAGCTCGAAAGCCTCGGGACGGCCAAGAAGCGCCCGAGCCAACGCGTTGTTGAGCCCGTGCCCGGACTTGAATGCCGTGTACTGACCGATCAGCGGATGCCCGAGCAGGTAGAGGTCGCCGATCGCATCGAGCACCTTGTGCTTGACGAACTCGTTGTCGTAGCGCAGACCTTCGCTGTTCAGCACCCGAAAGTCGTCCAGCACGATGGCGTTCTGCAGGCTGCCGCCCTGGATCAGGCCCGCCGCGCGCAACGCCTCGACATCCTGCATGAAGCCGAAGGTCCGCGCGCGCGCCACCTCCTTGACATAGGAGTGCAGCGCGAAATCGATGACGACCTGGCGGTTCTCCGATCCAAACATCGGATGCGGAAAATCGATCGTGAAGTCGAGCTTCAGGCCATTGAACGGGTCGAACCGCGCCCATTTGTCGCCGTCCGTCGCGTCGACCGGGCAGAGAATCCGCAAGTACCGCTTTGGTGCGTCCTGCTCGACGATCCCGGCGGACTGGAGCAGGTAGACGAAAGGTCCGGCGCTGCCATCCATGATCGGAATCTCGGGACCCGCCACGTCGATATGCAGGTTGTCGATTCCAAGACCCGCCAGCGCCGACATCAGGTGCTCGACCGTCGAGATGGATGCGCCGTCGACGCTGAGAGCCGAGGACAGGCGGGTGTCGCCGACGTGCAGCGCATCGGCGGGCATCGTGACGGGTCGGGCAAGATCGATCCGATGAAAGACGATTCCCGAGTCCGCCGTGGCGGGACGCATGACGAGATCGACGCGCGCGCCCGTGTGCAAGCCGACGCCCGTCGTCTTGATCGTCGTTCTGAGCGTCCGTTGTTTCAGCATTGCGGCAATCGCGTTGAAATTTTGTAGCGCTTCAAGGACTTACCCTTTCAAGTCTAGCACACCGCGCCGCCGACCGCGAACGGTGGCGACAATCGTCGCGGCTTCGGGCCCGAGGCGCGACCCGAATGCCGGCATCATCGTGGTGCGTCTCCGTCAGTCCGCCTGCTTGCGCAGAAAGGCCGGAATCTCGGCCGCGTCGAATGCCGGCGCCGCACCGGCCGGCGGCGACCGCCCACGGCGAACGACCGCCGGCTGATCGAGATCCTCGTAGTTGATGTTCTCGACCGACACGCCGACGTTGTCGGTACCGGTGCGCTGCATCACTTGCGCGGGCTCGACCAGCGTGATGCTGGGAGTGCGCTGCTTGCTTCGCGGCCGCCCCACCCAGGCCCGTCGCGACCATCGTCACCCGGAGCCGATCCTCCATCGCGTCGTCGATCACGGTGCCGACGATGACCATCGCGTCGTCGGCGGTGAATTCCTTGATCGTGTTCATCACCTCGTGGTACTCCTTCATCCGCAGTCCCGCGGAAGCGGTGATGTTGACGAGCACGCCGCGCGCGCCCTGCAGGTTGACGTCTTCGAGCAACGGGCTCTTCACCGCGGCTTCGGCGGCGAGGCGCGCGCGATCGGCGCCGTTGGCGGTCGCCGATCCCATCATCGCCATGCCGACCTCGCCCATCACGGTGCGCACGTCGGCGAAGTCGACATTGACGAGCCCGGCGTTGTTGATCACTTCCGCAATCCCGGAGACGGCGCCGTGCAACACGTCGTTGGCGGCCGCGTAGGCGTCGAGCACGGAGACGTCGTCGCCCAGCACCTGCATCAGCTTGTCGTTGGGAATGATGATCAGTGAGTCGACTTTTTTTGCGAGCTCCTCGATTCCCGTCTGCGCGACGCGTTGCCGCTTGCCCTCGAACGCGAACGGCCGCGTGACGACGGCGACGGTCAGAATGCTCATGCTCTTCGCGAGGTCGGCGATCACTGGCGCGGCGCCGGTGCCGGTACCGCCACCCATGCCGGCGGTGATGAACAACATGTCGGCACCGTCGATCAGCTCCATGATCCGGTCGCGGTCCTCGTTCGCGGCGTCGCGGCCGATTTCCGGTTTCGCGCCGGCGCCGAGGCCGCGCGTGAGCGTGCTGCCGAGCTGCAGCTGGACCGGCGCCGTCGACCGCTTCAGCGCCTGGGCGTCGGTGTTGGCACTGATGAACTCCACGCCGGAGAGGCCGCGGAGGATCATGTGCTCCACCGCGTTGCCGCCGCAGCCGCCGATGCCAATGACCTTGATGATCGCTCCCTCTTGCGGGGCCTCGTCGATGATTTCAAACATGGTGCGCTCCTTTCCTGTCCGTTTCGCCATGATTTGCTCCAATGCCGCTGTCGTGTTCGTATTTCAACGGTTGTTCCCTGATTCCCATCGTTGTTTCGTCGATCCTCGATCTCTGCTTCGACCGCCCGAATCAAGCGGCGGCCCGACGCCGCCTCGATTCGGGCGAGTAGGAGCCGCACGCGGTTGCCGGTGACATCCAACTAGAAATTGGCCTTGAACCATTGCTTCATCCGTTCCGCGACGCCGCCGATGCCCGTCGTCCGCGCTCGCGATTGCTGCGCCTCCAGGTATTGGTCGCGCCCCTCCAGCAGCAGCCCGACCGCCGTCGCGTAACGCGGACTGCGGACGACGTCGGCGAGTCCACCGCCATACGCCGGCACGCCGACGCGCACCGGCAGGTGGAACACCTCCTCGCCCAGATCGGTCATGCCGGCAAGCAGTGCGCAGCCGCCGGTGAGCACGATTCCAGACGACAGGAGCTCTTCGAAGCCCGAGCGCCGCAGCTCCGCCTGGACCAGCGTGTAGAGCTCTTCGATCCGCGGCTCGATCACTTCGGCGAGCGTCTGCCGCGAGAGCTTCCGCGGCGGCCGCTCGCCCACGCCGGGCACTTCGATGATGTCCTTGGGGTCGGCGAGCTGGCGCAGCGCGCACCCGTGGCGGAGCTTCAGCTCTTCGGCCTCCTTGGTCGGCGTGCGCAGCGTCATCGCGATGTCGTTGGTGACCTGGTCGCCGGCGATGGGGATCACCGCGGTGTGCCGGATCGCGCCGCTCGCGAACACCGCGAGGTCGGTCGTGCCGCCTCCGATGTCCATCAGGCAGACACCGAGCTCCTTCTCGTCGTCGTTCAGCACCGCGATTGCCGAGGCCAGCGGCTGCAGGATCACGTCCTTGACCTCGAGACCGCAGCGGCGCACGCACTTGACGATGTTCTCGACCGCCGAGACGGCGCCGGTCACGATGTGCACTTTCACTTCGAGCCGCACGCCGCTCATCCCGAGCGGCTCGCGAACATCCTCCTGTCCGTCGATGATGAATTCCTGCGGAAGGATGTGCAGGATCTGCTGGTCGTTGGGGATCGCGATCGCCTTCGCCGTCTCGACGACGCGATCGATGTCGGCCTGCGTGACCTCCTTCTCCTTGATCGCGACCATGCCGCTCGAGTTGAGGCTGCGGATGTGGCTGCCGGCGACCCCGGTGTAGACCTCGGTGATCCGGCAGTCGGCCATCAGCTCGGCCTCCTCCAGCACCCCCTGGATCGAAGCCATCGTTGCCTCGATGTTGACGACGACGCCGCGCCGCAGTCCGCGCGAAGGCTGGGTGCCGAGACCGATGATGTCGAGGCTGCCCTCCGGCGTGACCTCGGCGACGATCGCGACGATCTTCGACGTGCCGATGTCGAGCCCCACGATCAGGTTTTTCGCTTCCCTCACGATCCGTCCACCGTCCCCTCCGTTGCCCTCTTTGCGTTATGCGGCCGATTTGCGCGCCGGCCGCTCCCGGAAATTCGGAACTCGCGCCGCGAAGCCGTTGCGGTAACGCAGATCGACGTGGTCGATTCGGGTGCCGGTTCGCAGCAGCACGCCGACGGTGCGCTCGTAAACGTCGACGAAGCGCGCGAGCCGGTCGTAGGCCTCGTCGCGGGGGAGCTCGATCTCGAGCGCGCCTGCCGGACCGGTCGTGCGCAGCCGCCAGCCGCCACGCGCCGAACGCGTCACCTCCGCCACCGAAAGTGGGAGCCGCGCGAGAAGGGCGCCCCATTCGCGATACCGCGCGGTCACGTCCGCCGCGCGCCCGTCGGGCCCGAAGAATTGGGGCAGCTCGCCGTCGAAATCGGCGCCGAACACCTCGCCGTGGATGTCGACGAGCCCGCTTTCGTTCCAGCGCGCGAGCGGCACGTACTCCTCGATCGTCACCTCGAGTCGCCGCGGCCACTGGCGGCGCAGCGCGACCCGGCGCACCCAGGGCACGCGCGCGAGCGCGGCTCGCGCGCGATCGAGGTTCATCGTGAAAAACGTGCCGGCGAGCTCGTCGCGGATCACCGCTTCGAGGTGCGCCGGGCTCGCGCGCACGAGCGATCCGCTGACGACGACCTCGCGGAATTCGAACGCCGGCTGCCGCAGGAGCCACGCAAGCATCCCCCATGCGAGCGCGCACGCCGCGATCAGCACAAGAGCCGCCGCGATGGTGTTCAGCTGTCGCGCGTCATCCCACATGGGCGCCCCGAAGGATCTCCACACAGAGGTCGGGGAATGCGATCCCCGCTTCCTTCGCCGCCATCGGCACCAGCGAATGCCCGGTCATGCCGGGCGACGTGTTCACTTCGAGGAACGAGAACGAGCCGTCGACGCGAAGCATGAGGTCCAGTCGGCCCCAGCCGCTGCAGCCGATGACGTCGAACGCCGCAAGCGAGGCGGCGCGGATCTCGCGCTCCTTCGCCTCCGGCAGCCCGCATGGACAGAAGTACTTCGTCTCGTCGGAGAAGTACTTGCTGTGATAGTCGTAGTTGCCCTGCGGCGCCTCGATCCTGATCAACGGCAGCGCCCGCCCCGCAACGATCGACGCGGTGAGCTCGGTGCCGGCGACGAGCTCCTCGACCAGCACGAGGTCGTCGTGCTTCGCGGCCGCCGCGTATGCGACAGCGAGCTCGCCGTGGTCGACGCCGGTCACCTTCGTGATGCCGATCGACGATCCCACGCGCGCCGGCTTCACGATCAGCGGCAGACCGAGCTCGGCGACGAGCCGCATCCAGTCGGTCGCCGCGGTGACGGTGCGGTACGCCGGCGTCGGAATGTCGACCGCCTGCCAGACGAGCTTCGTCCGCCACTTGTCCATCGCGAGCGCCGAGGCCATGACGCCGCTGCCGGTGTAGCGGATCTTCAGCGTCTCGAGCGCGCCCTGAACGGTGCCGTCCTCGCCGAAGCGACCATGCAGCGCGATGAACGCACGGTCGCAACCCTCGCGTTTGAGCTCCCACAGATCGCGCTCGGCCGGGTCGAACGCGTACGCATCTAGCCCTCGCTCGCGCAGCGCCTTCAGCACGGCGTTGCCGGACAGGAACGAGATTTCGCGTTCCGACGAAGGTCCGCCCATCAAGACCGCGACCTTGCCGAATTCGCTCACTGGTCGGCCTCTTCCGCCCTCGTGAACATGCGGTGGGCAAGACCAACGGCCGCCGCCGCGACGCAGCGCGACGAGCGCGGCGTCGCGAAGGCCGCGGTGATTCGTCTTGCGGACGGGCCGGCCGCAGTCATCGCGGCTCTCCGATGACGCGCACTTCCGTCTCGAGCTCGACGCCGGTCTTTGCGCGCACCGTTTCGCGGACGTGCGCGATGATGGCCTCGATGTCGGCGGCCCTCGCGATCGCGTGCGGATTGACGATGAAGTTGGCGTGCTTCTCCGAAACGCGCGCCTCGCCGACCGCGTAGCCTTTGAGCCCGCAAGCCTCGATCAGGCGCGCCGCGTGGTCGCCTTCCGGATTGCGGAACACGCTTCCGGCATTCGGCACGTCGAGCGGCTGCGTCGCGATGCGCCTCTTGAGGAGGGCGCGAATGCGCTCGCGCGCCGCATGGCCGTCGCCCGGCGGAAAAGCGAACCACGCCGCGGTGAAGAGGACATCCGCCGCGCCGCCGTCTGCGCGGCGAACCGTGCGGTATCCGATCGCGTACGCGGACGGCGGCCGCTCCTCGAAGGTTCCGTCACGCCGGAGCACCTCGACCCGAGCGACGAAGCGCCAGGTCTCGCCGCCATAGCAGCCCGCGTTCATTGCCAGCGCGCCGCCGACAGTGCCCGGAATGCCCGCCAGGAACTCCGCGCCGGTGCGGTCGTGACGCGCCGCAAAGCGCGCGACCTTCGGGCTCGCGACACCAGCCTCGGCACGGATCAGCCCGTGGCGCCAGTCGAGCGCGTTCAACGCCGCGTGAAGGATGACGACGGTACCGCGAACGCCGCCGTCGCGGATCAGCAGATTGCTGCCGAGCCCGATGACGGTCAGCGGCTCGTCGCCCGGAAGCTGGCGGACGAACGCCGCGAGGTCGTCGCGGTCCGCTGGCACGTAGACACGGTCACCCGCGCCCCCGCAGCGCCAGCTCGTATAGCGGGCGAGTGGGGCCCCGCGCGTCAGCGTGCCGCGGAGCGCTTCGAACCGGCGCGGCTCGTTCATCATCATCTGGACGTGAGGTGCACGGGCACCTGGCCGATCGACCCCGCGCCCATCGTGACGACGACGTCGCGATCGCGAACGACGGCGTTGATCGCGTCCGGCATCTGGGCGACGGATTCGATGAATACCGGTTCCACTTTTCCGGCGACGCGAACGGCGCGCGAAAGGGCGCGGCCGTCCGCGGCGACGATGGGCTGCTCGCCGGCCGGATAGACATCGGTGAGGATCAGCACGTCCGCCGTCGACAGCGCGGTGACGAAGTCCTCGAACAGGTCGCGCGTGCGCGTGTAGCGGTGCGGCTGGAACGCGAGCACGAGACGGCGGCCGGGGAAGCTGGCGCGCACGGCGCCGATCGTCGCCGCCATTTCGACCGGGTGGTGGCCATAGTCGTCGATCAGCGCGTACGTTCCACCCCCGGCGAGCTTTACGTCGCCGTAACGCTGGAAGCGCCGCCCGACGCCGCGGAATTCCGCGAGCGCCTTCGCGATCGCCGGATCGGCGACAGAAAGCTCGCGCGCGATTGCGATTGCGGCCAACGCGTTCTGGACGTTGTGCACGCCCGGCAGACTGAGGTCGATGGCGAGGTCAGGCGTGCCGCGCGCGCGCGCGACGAAACGCATCCGCCCGCCGTAATTGGCGACGTCGACGGCGCGCAGGCCGGCCTCGGCGGCGAGGCCGTAGCTCACGATCGGCCGCGCAATCGAAGGCGCGATCGCCCGCACGTTCGCATCGTCGACGCAAAGGACGGCGACGCCGTAGAACGGGAGCCGCTGCGCGAAATCGACGAACGCGCGGGTGAGCCTCCCGAAGTCGTGTCCGTAGGTCTCCATGTGATCGGCGTCGATGTTGGTGATCACCGCGAGCGCCGGCGACAGGTAGAGGAACGACGCGTCGGACTCGTCCGCTTCGGCGACCAGGAAATCCCCCTTGCCGAGGCGCGCATTCGCGTCGGCGGACAGGAGTCGGCCACCGATCACGAACGTCGGATCGAGTCCGCCTTCGGCCAGCACCGAGGCAATGAGGCTCGTCGTCGTCGTCTTGCCGTGGGTCCCGGCGACGGCGATGCCCGTCTTCAATCGCATCAGCTCAGCCAGCATGAGCGCGCGGGGGACGACGGGCACGCCGCGCTCGCGTGCAGCAACGACCTCCGGATTGTGCGGCGCGACCGCCGTCGACACGACGACGGCGTCGGCAGCGGCGACGTGTGCGGCATCGTGGCCGATCGCAATCGTGGCGCCGAGTCCCGCGAGCCTTCGGGTGACCGCGCTTGCGGCGAGGTCGGAGCCCGACACCTGGTAGCCCTGCGTTGCGAGCACTTCGGCGATGCCGCTCATCCCGGCACCGCCGATGCCGACGAAATGAACGCGCTTGACCTTGTGCTTCATCGCGCCTTCGACCCCAACGCAATGCACGCGTCGGCGACGCGATCCGCCGCGTCGCGGCGCCCGACGCCGCGCGCAGCCATCGCCATCGCGAGGAGCGTCTCGCGCGTAAGCTTTGAGAGCCGCTCCGCGAGGTGCTGCGGCGTCAGCTCGGCCTGCGCGATCCGCAAGGCGGCGCCGGCGTTGACGAGGAACGCCGCGTTGGCGCTCTGCTCGTCGGCGATCGCGCCCGGCAACGGCACGATGATCGCGGCGACCCCGGCTGCCGCGAGCTCGGCGATCGTCATCGCGCCACCACGGCAAACCACGACGTCGGCCTCGGCGTAGCGGGCGGCGATGTCGTCGATGAACGGGACGCACTCGGCGTCGACACCGACGGCTGCATAGGTCGCGCGCAACGCGTCGATGTGCTTTTCGCCCGCCTGGTGGACGACGCGAGGGCGCCCCGCCGGCGCAAGCAGCGCCAGCGCCGCCGGCACCCGCTGATTCAGCCCGACCGCGCCGAGGCTTCCGCCGACGACGAGCAAGCGCAGCGGACCCTCGCGCCCGGCAAAGCGCGCTTCCGGCGGCGGCACTCGGGAGATCGCATCGCGGAGCGGATTGCCGACCCATTCGATTTTCGCCGCATGACGGCCGGAGAAGGCATCGGGAAAGCCGACCAGGATGCGGTCGGCGCCGTAGGCGAGAACGCGATTGGCGAGGCCCGCAATCGCGTTGGCCTCGTGCAGCACGAGAGGCCTCGCCGCCGCCACGCCCATCAGCGCGCCGGGAAACGACGCGAAGCCGCCAAGCCCGAGCACGACGTCGGGCGCCCGACCGCGGACGATCTTCAGGCTTTGTGCACACCCGGTGAGCAGCGCGAGCGGGCCGAGCAACAGCTGGCGCAGCCCTTTGCCACGGATGCCGCCGAACGAGATTCCCTCGAAAGCGATTCGGTGCTGCGGGACGAGCATCGCTTCCATCCCGCTCTTCGAGCCGACCCAGAACACCCGCCAGTCGCGCGCGATCAGCTTCGCCGCGACGGCCAGGCCGGGAAACACATGGCCGCCCGTTCCGCCGGTCGTGATCATCACGGTGCCCGTTGTCGCCGTGGCCCCCGCGCCTGCGGCCGGTCCGGCGCCGCTCATACCGTGAACCCCCGCAGCAAGCGTCGATTCTCGTAGTCGATGCGCATGAGGATCGCAACGGCAACGCAATTGGCGACGATTCCCGATCCGCCGAACGACAGGAGCGGCAACGTGAGTCCCTTCGTCGGCAGCACCCCCATGTTGACGCCGATGTTGATTGCCGCCTGCACGCCGATCCAGATGCCGATCCCGTGCGCGACCAGCGCGGCGAACGCTCGCTCGAGACGCGCCGCCTGCCGTCCGATCGCATACGCGCGAAAGAGGAGCCAGACGAAGAGGCCGAGGATCGCGAGCACGCCGGCGAAGCCCAGCTCCTCGGCGATCACCGCGAGCAGGAAATCGGTATGGGCCTCGGGCAAATAGAGGAGCTTTTCGACGCTCGCCCCGAGCCCGACCCCCAGCCATTCGCCGCGCCCGAACGCGATCAGCGAGTGCGAAAGCTGATAGCCCTTGCCGAACGGATCGGACCACGGGTCGAGGAAAGCGACGAGTCGCTGCAGCCGGTACGGGGCTGCGACCAGGATCGCGGAGAGACCGAGCGGCAACAGCAGCAGGAGGCCCAGAAAGAGGCGCCAGTCGAGTCCGCCTAGGAACAGGATCGCGAACGCGATCGCGACAATGACGACGAACGCACCGAAGTCTGGCTCGAGCAGCAACAGACCGCCCGTTGCCACCATCACCGCGAAGAGCGGCAGGAAACCGCGCAGCAGCGTCTGCTTCAAGGGCTGCTGCCCGTGGAGGAACGCCGCCTTGCGCACCGCATAGCTCGCGGCGTAGAGCACGACGGCGAGCTTCATCGCTTCCGATGGCTGCAGATTGATCACCGCGAGCGACAGCCAGCGGCGGCTGCCGTTGACGGACCGGCCGATGCCGGGCACCAGGACCAGCGCGAGCAGCGCGAACGCCGCAGCGAACAGCCACGGGGCTGCGTGCTGCCAGCCCCTCATCGGCACCTGGAACGCGACCAGCGCAGCGGCGAGGCCCGCGGCGACGAAGATCGCGTGCCGCAGCAGGAAATACCACGCGCGAAAGCCGGTGTGGGACGACGCTTCGGCGCTCGCGATCGATGCCGAATAGACCATCACGATGCCCGCGGCGAGCAACAACAGCGTCGCCCAGGCGAGCGAAGCATCGTAGGCAAGCATCGTCCTCGGATGCCGCGGCAACGCGAACAGCGAGCCGGCGCGCCCCGGGACGCCACGAGGCTCCCGGGCCGTGGTTGCTGCGATCCCGTCACGCATGCGGCGTCGCCTCCAGCCCAAGGTGCGCGCGAACCTTGGCGACGAAGCGCCGCCCGCGCTCCACATAGTTCTCGAACTGGTCGAGGCTCGCGCACGCGGGCGACAGAACCACGGCGTCGCCCGGCTCGGCGAGGGCGAACGCGCGCGTCACCGCCGCGTCGAGCGTCCCCAGGTGCTCGATGGGCGTGCGCGACCGGGCGAGCGCATGCTCGATTCGGGGCGCGTCGCGGCCGATCAGCAGCACCGCCCGGCACCGCGCGTCGACGGCGGGGAGGAGCGGCGCGAAGTCCTGCCCCTTGCCGTCGCCGCCGGCGATCAGCACCACCGGCCGATCGAGGCCGTCGAGCGCCGCCCGCGTCGCGGCGACGGTCGTGCCCTTCGAGTCGTCGACGTAGAGCACGTTGCCTGCTTCCGCGATGCGCTGCATCCGATGCGGCAGGCCCTCGAAGCGGGCAAGCGCCGCGAGCACGTCGCGCTTGACCGGCGCGACCGCCGAGGCGAGCGCGAGCGCGGCGAGCGCGTTCAACGCATTGTGGCGGCCGACGAGCTTGAGATCGGCGGCGGGCAACAGCAGTGCGCCACCGCGGGCGAGCCACACGTCGCGGCCGTTACCGCCGCGATCGACGAGGCCCCACGCTTCTTCCGATTCCGGCAATCCCGCGCCGAACGTCTGCACGAGACGGCCGGCGATGCGCATGGCAAGCGAGCGCGGGTCATCGCGATTGAGCACCTGGATGCCGCCCCTGCCGAAGACCCTCGCCTTCGCCGCCGCATAGGCGTCGATGCCGGCGTAGCGGTCGAGATGGTTCTCGCTGACGTTCAGCACCGTCGCAGCGGCCGGCGCGAGCGAAGCCGTCGTCTCGAGCTGGAAGCTCGACAGCTCGACCACGAAGACATCCGGCCAGATGCCGCGGCGCGGCAGCGCGTCGAGCACGGGCTCGCCGATGTTGCCGGCGACGATCGCGTCCAGGCCCGCGGCGCGGACCAGCGCACCCGTTAGCGCGGTCACCGTCGTCTTGCCGTTCGACCCGGTGACCGCGAGCACCTTTTGCGCGGCGGGCAGCGACCGCGCGAAGAGCTCGATGTCGCCGACGAGCTCGGCGCCGCGCGCGACCGCGGAGGCGATCTCGGGGGCATCCTTGGCGACGCCGGGACTGATCGCGATCATGTCGGCGCCGGCAAACGTCGCCTCGGTGAAGGCACCCGTCGCCAGGGACACATCGGGCAGCTTGGCCTGGAGCCGGTCGGCAAAGGGCGGTGAGGCCCGCGTGTCCGCAACGCGCACCGCGGCCCCGCGCGCCGCGAGATGGCGCGCGAGCGAGAACCCGGTGAGCCCGAGTCCCAGCACGACGACGCTGCGCCCCGAATAGTCCATTTCAGTGCCCGCCCGGCGGACAGCGAACGAAGTGAGCGTGGGGGCAGTTCATCCTAGCGCAGCTTCAGGCTCGACAAACCGAACAGGACGAGCAGCATCGTGACGATCCAGAACCGCACGACGACCTGATTCTCCTTCCAGCCCTTCAACTCATAGTGATGGTGGATCGGCGCCATCCGGAACACGCGCTTGCCGGTGAGCTTGAACGACGTGACCTGGATCATTACCGACAGCGTCTCCACGACGAACACGCCACCCATGATGAAGAGCACGATCTCCTGGCGCACGATCACGGCCATCGTCCCCAGCGCGGCGCCCAGCGACAGCGCGCCCACGTCGCCCATGAACACCTCCGCCGGATAGGCGTTGAACCAGAGGAATCCGAGCCCCGCGCCGGCCAGCGCGCCGCAAATCACCGCCAGCTCGCCGGCGCCGGGAATGAGCGGGAACTGCAGGTAGCGGGCGAAGATCGCATTGCCGCTTACATAGGCGAAGATCCCGAGCGCCGCGCCGATCATCACCGCCGGCATGATCGCAAGGCCGTCGAGGCCGTCGGTGAGGTTCACCGCGTTGCTGGTGCCGACGATTACGCAGTACGTGAGCGCGATGAAGCCCCAGATTCCGAGCGGGTACGATATGGTCTTGAAGAACGGCACGATGAGGTCCGTCTTGGGTGACAGGTTCACATTGAACCCGCTGCCGATCCAGGCGAAAAAGAGCTTCTGCAGCTGCACGTTGTCGGGTGCCGAGACCGAGAAGGCGAGATAGACGGCGGCGACGAGTCCGATCACCGACTGCCAGAAGAATTTCTGCCGCGCGGAGAGCCCCTTCGGGTCGCGCCGGACGACCTTCCGGTAATCGTCGATCCAGCCGATGGCGCCGAAGCCGAGCGTGACGAGCAATACGACCCACACGAAGCGGTTGGCGAGATCGCCCCACAGGAGCGTGGTCACCGCGATCGACACCAGAATCAGCGCGCCGCCCATCGTCGGTGTTCCCGCCTTGATGAGATGCGTTTGCGGGCCGTCGTCGCGCACCGCCTGGCCGATCTTCATCCGCGACAGCCACGCGATCATCCTGGGTCCGACGATGAACGAGATGAAGAGCGCCGTCATGCAGGCAAGCACCGCGCGCAGCGTCAGGTAGCCGAACACATTGAACGCGCGGACGTCCTTGGCGAGGAGGTCGGCCAGGAAGAGCAGCATCAGTGCGCTCCCGCCGCGCCGTCCGCCGGGCCGCCCCCAGGACGGCGGCCCCCGTGGGGGGAGGCATGCGAAGCATGCTCCGGGGGGACCCCACCGCCGGCGAGCGCGGCGACGACGCGCTCCATCCGCATGAAGCGCGAGCCCTTCACCAGAACCGTCGTTCCTACCCGCGCCGCCGCCCTCACGTGATCGGCCAGCGCCTCGACCGTCGGGAAATGCTCGGCACCCGCGCCGAATGCGGCGGCAGCCTCAGCGGCGGCCGTTCCGGCCGCGAGCAATCGGTCGATGCCGCAGGCGCGCGCGTAGACGCCCGCCTCGCGGTGGAACGCCGGCCCCTGCGCGCCGATCTCGCCCATGTCGCCCAGCACCAGCCATTTCGGCGACGGCGCGTTCGCCAGGACGTCGATCGCCGCGCGCACCGAATCGGGGTTCGCGTTATACGTGTCGTCGATGACGACGACGCCGCTCGCCGCTCGCGTCACTGCGAGGCGGCCGCCGATCGGCCGAAACGATTCGAGGCCGCGGACGATGGCAGCGAGGGGCACGCCGACGGCGAGCGCGGCAGTCGCCGCCGCGAGGGCGTTGCTTGCGTTATGGCGGCCTGGCGCGGCAAGCGCGAGCGTCGCATCGCCCGCCGGCGTCGTCGCCTCGAGGGTCCCGCCGGCGCCGCCCGCGATAAAACGTCCGCGCACGGCCGCCGCTCGCTCGAGCGCGAACTCGACGACAGCGCAGTCGTTGCCGCGCGCGGCATCGCGCCAGACATCGACGAACGCGTCGTCGGCGTTGATCACCGCCATGCCGCCCGGGAGGACCGCGCGGACCAGATCGGCATGCTCGGCGGCGACGTCGGCGACGTTCACCATGAACTCCTGATGCTCGCGCTGCGCATTGTTGACGAGGCCGATCGTGGGTCGCGCGATCGCCGCGAGCGCCGCCGTCTCGCCGCGGTGGTTCATCCCGAGCTCGACGGCAGCGGCGCGATGCTGCGGCCGCAGGGAGAGCAACGTCAGCGGCAAGCCGATCGCGTTGTTGAAGTTGCCTGCCGTCGCGAGCACCGCTCCGGCGCCGTAGTGGCAGCGCAGGACGGCGGCCAGCATTTCCTTGACCGTCGTCTTGCCGTTGCTGCCGGCGATGACGACGATCGGAATGGCGAACCGCGCGCGCCAGTGCGCCGCGAGCGCGCCCAGCGCGGTCAGCGGATCCGGTGCCGCGATCAGGTTGCCGCGGAACTCGCGGGCGCGGTCGGCTGCGACCAAGGCGGCACTTGCACCGCGCTCTTGCGCTGCGGCGACGAAATCGTGCCCGTCGAAATGCTCGCCCTTCAACGCCACAAAAAGATCGCCGGGCACGAGACTGCGGGTGTCGGTCGTAACCCGCAGAAAGGGGACGCTCTCGCCGCAGAGGTCGCCGGCGACGGCGCGGGCAGCGGTTGCCGTGTCCATCATGCGCTGCTCCGGCCTTCGAGCGCGGCGGCAGCCGTTTCGGCGTCGGAAAATGGGGTGCGGACCCCGTTTACCTCCTGGTAATCCTCGTGGCCCTTGCCAGCGATCAGCACGACGTCGCCGGGGCCGGTGCCCGAGATCGCCGCGTTGATGGCGGTCGCGCGATCGAGATCGACCATCCAGTGCCGATTCCCCCCGTCGCGAATGCCGCGGACGATTTCGCTCGCGATGGTCGCGGGATCTTCGTTCCGCGGATTGTCGGTCGTGACGATCACGCGCTCGGAAAGCGCCGAGGCGATGCGTCCCATCTCCGGCCGCTTGCCCGCGTCGCGGTCGCCGCCGCAGCCGAACACGCAGACGAGCTCGCCGCCCTCGGCGACGGCCGGCCGCAGCGCGGTCAGCACCTTCTCGAGCGCGTCGGGCGAATGCGCGTAGTCGATGACGACGACGGGCCTTTCGCCGCCTCCGAGTCGCTGCATCCGGCCGGGCGGCGGCACGACATGGGCGAGCGCCGGCAGAGCGTCCGCAAGCGGCACCTCGCTCGCGAGCAGCACGGCGAGACAGCCCAGCGCATTCGCCGCATTGAACGCGCCGACGAGTGGCGTCTGCACGTCGCCGCGCCCCCACGGCGTCGCCACCGACAGCGCGATGCCCTGCGCCGTGGTCGCCAAACCGGCCGCCGTCACGTCGGCATCGGCAAGGCCGTAAGTGAGCACCTTGCGTCCGCGCGCCTTCGCGCCGTCGACCAGGCTCTGGCCGAACGGATCGTCGACGTTGATCACGGATGCATGAAGCCCGGACCACGCGAAGAGCTTCGCCTTCGCCGCGCCGTAGGCCGCCAGCGTCCCGTGGTAGTCAAGGTGATCGCGCGTGAGGTTCGTGAACATCGCGATGTCGAACGCGACGGCGTTCACGCGCCCCTGATCGAGCCCGTGGGACGAAACCTCCATCGCCACGGCCAGCGCGCCGGCCGTCTTGTAGCGCGAGAGCATTTCATGGACGAGCGCGGCGTCGGGGGTCGTGTGCGTCGCCGCCTCGAGCGCTCCGACGAAGCCGTTGCCCAGCGTGCCGATGACAGCCGCGCGCCGGCTGCAGCGATCGAGGCATTGCGCGATCCACTGCGAGCACGACGTCTTGCCATTGGTGCCGGTGACGCCCACTACCCACAGCGCCTGCGACGGGCTGCCGTAGATGAAATCGGCGATCGCGCCGAGCTTCGCCTGCAGGTTCTCGACCGGGTGATTGGCGACGCGCCAATCGGAATTCCACTGAAAACCCTGGGCCTCCCACAGCACGGCGGAGGCGCCCCGGGCGATCGCGTCGGCGATGAACGTGCGGCCGTCGCCGCGGGCGCCGCGAAAAGCGGCGAAGGCGTCGCCCGGACGCACCTGCCGGCTGTCGCCGGTGATCCGTTGGGGGCGCGCGCCCAGCCGCGCCAGCAGCGCCGGCACGTCGACCGCACGATCGGGCACGCTCGCCATCAGGTGTCCTCGTCGACCTGGCTTCCGTCCGGCGGCAGGATCACGTTGTCGACGGGCGCGTCGGCCGGGACGCCGAGCATCCGCAGCGCCGCGCCTGTCACCGTCGAGAAGACCGGCGCCGCAACCTCGCCGCCGTAATGCGCGCCCGCGGAAGGTTCGTCGATCATCACCGCGATCACGAGCCGCGGAGCGGAAGCCGGGGCGAAACCGACGAACGACGACACGTACTTGTTGGCGTAGACGCGCCCCTCGAGCTTGTGCGCGGTTCCCGTCTTGCCGGCGACGCGATACCCGGGAACCTGGGCCTTAGGTGCAGTGCCGCCCGGCATGACGGCCATCTCGAGCATCCTGCGCACCGCGCCGGCCGTTTCGGGCTTGATGACGGGCCGCCCCGCGACCGGCCCCGCAGTTTTGAACAGCGTTGCGGGTTTGAGTTCGCCGTTGTCGGCGAATACCGTGTAGGCGCGCGCGAGCTGAACCAGGTTGACCGAGATGCCGTGCCCGTAGGCCATGGTCGCCTGCTCGATCGGACGCCAGGTTTTCGCCGGACGCAGTCTTCCCGAGACCTCGCCGGGAAATCCGGTCTTCGGCGGTGTTCCGAAGCCGCACTCCGAGAACATGTTCCACATCGTCTCCGGCGCGAGGGAGAGCGCGATCTTCGCGGCACCGACATTCGACGACTTCTGGATGACCTGCTCGACCGTGAGCGCGCCGTGAACGTGCGCATCGTGGATGGTCGCAGCGCCGATCGTCAGCATGCCCGGCGCCGTCTGGATCACCGTATCGGGACGAATCCGCCCCGCCTCGAGCGCCGCCGCAATCGTGAACGGCTTCAACGTCGATCCCGGCTCGAACACGTCGGTCAGCGCGCGATTGCGCATCTTCCCGGTCGCCGTGCGGTTGCGCGCGTTCGGATTGTAGGTGGGCCAGTTCGCAAGCGCGAGGATTTCTCCGCTCCGCGCATCGAGGATCACGAGCCCGCCCGCCTTCGCCCGGTTGGCCTCGATCGCCGCCTTCAGTTCGCGAAACGCGATGTGCTGCAGGCGCGCGTCGATTGCGAGCACCAGGTCGCGGCCGGCCTGCGGCGCGCGGATCGCCTCCACGTCCTCGACCACGTCGCCCCGGCGATTGATGATGACGCGGCGGCTGCCGGGACTTCCGCCGAGCCACGCCTGCTGGGAAAGCTCGATCCCTTCCTGACCCGTGTCGTGATCGCCGGTGAAGCCCAAAATGTGGCTCATCGACTCGCCGGCCGGGTAGTAGCGGCGGTATTCGTTCTGATCGTGCAGGCCCTTGATCCCCAGCGCCATCGCGCGGTCGGCCGTTTCCGGGGGCACCTGCTTGGCAAGGAATGTGAAGTCCTCATTCGGATCGAGCTTCTGCGCGAGCACCCGTGGCGACAGCTCGAGAACGTTCGCGAGCTGCATGAGCTGGGCCGGCGTCGCCTCGACTTGCGCCGGGAATGCCCACAGCGATTTCACCGGTGTCGAGATCGCCAGCGGCTCGCCCTCGCGGTCGAGGATGCGGCCGCGGTGCGCGGGCACTTCGATTTCGCGGCTGTAGCGCGAGCTTCCCTGCTGCTGCAGGAAACCGTTGTCGATCGATTGCAGGTAGAGCGAGCGCAGCGCCAGCGCCGCGAACAGGAGCGCGAGCCCGCCAAACACGAGCGGTGCGCGGAATCGCGGCAGTGTCGCCGTGTTGCGCCTCGCGCCTGGCAGCGCCGCAGCGGCGCTTCTCATCGGCCGCCTCCGGCCGGCACGATTTCGACGCGCGTCGCGGCAGGGACTTGCATGCGGAGGTTCGCGCGGGCGATTTTCTCGATGCGCGCCGGCAGTGCCCACGTCGATTGCTCGAGTTGCAGTTGGCCGTACTCGGTTTCGAAGCTCCGCGCCTCGGTTTGCGCGCGCTCGAGATCGACGAAGAGCTTCCGCGCCTGGTAGCGCGAGGTCACGAGCGACAGCCCGCAGGCGACGAGTACCGCGAGCAGCAGGAGATTCACGCGCACCATGCGACCGCTTCAGCCGGCGCCCGCCGCACGGGCGAAATCCGCCGGGACCGGGTGCGCGGTGCGCATCGCCACCCGCAGCGTCGCGCTGCGCGCCCGCGGGTTCGCCGATACTTCGCGCGCGGAGGCCCGGATCGCGCGCCCGATCACGGCGAGCGGCGCCCCCGGCAGTGCCGCAGCGGCGATCGGCAGACGCGCGAGACGCGGGTCGCCCCCGAACGGCAGCGATGCCGACGCGAGGAAGCGCTTGACGATCCGATCCTCGAGCGAGTGGAAGCTGATGACGGCCAGCCGACCGCCGGGACGAAGTACAGGCACGATGCGCGGCAGCGTCAACGCGAGCTCCGCGAGTTCCCGATTGACGAAAATCCGGAGAGCCTGGAACGTCCGCGTGGCCGGATCCTGGCTCCGATCACCCCGCGGGCGCGTGCGGACGGCTTGGGCCACGATCGCGGCCAGCTGCCGCGTCCGGACGATGGGCGTGACCGCGCGAGCCGCAACAATTGCTCTTGCAATCGATTGAGCAAACCGTTCTTCACCATAATCGCGTATCACCTCCGTGAGTTCGGGGACATCGGCGCGGGCGAGGAACGCCTGCGCGGACTCGCCACGCGTGGGATCCATCCGCATGTCGAGCGGTCCGTCGGCGCGCAGCGAGAAGCCGCGCGTCGGATCGTCGATCTGCGGCGAGGAAATGCCGAGGTCGAAGAGCACGCCATCGACCTCGTCGATGCCGAGGCCCGAGAGCACCGCCGGCACGCCGGAAAACCACGCCCGCCGGAAAGTGAAACGCGGGTCATCGATCGAGCGCGCCGCGGATTCCGCGGCGGGATCGCGGTCGACGACGACCAGGCGCCCCGATGGCGCGAGCGCCGCAAGGATGCTTCGCGAGTGACCGCCGCGCCCGAATGTCGCGTCGACGTAGGTGCCTTCCGGTCTGACGGCCAACGCGGCAACGGCCTCTTCGAGCAGGACGGGAACGTGCACGCCATCGGTCATTAAAGCGAGAATCCGTCCAGCTCGGGCGGGAGGCCGCCAGCGGGAAAGGTGATCATCCGAGCGGTCTGCTCCTGCCACTTCGACTCGTCCCAGAGCTCGAACTTGTTGCCCTGGCCGACGAGCACGACACGGTGATCGAGCCCCGCGTACTGGCGCAGCGCGGGTGGAACGAGGATGCGACCGCTGCCGTCCATGTCGACGTCATCGGCATGCCCGACGATGAGCCGCTGAAGCCCCCGGATTTCAGCGCTGAACGACGACAGCGCCATCAGCCGCGCCTGGATCGGCTCCCACACGCCGCGTGGATAGAGAAGGAGGCAGCGCGACGGATCGGCCGTCAGAATCAATGCACCGGATGCGCTGGAATTCGCCTCGGCAGGACGCGGCACGAGTGCATCGCGATGGCGGGCCGGAATCGCGAGCCGACCCTTGGTGTCGAGCGCAAGATGCGTCACGCCCCGAAAAACGGCGCTGGCGTCGTATTCCGTCGCCGAGATCCCCGCTCCCTGAGCCACTCGTCGCCCCTCCTGCTGAGCCGCCATGAGTAGGTGCTTACTTACGATTCGGCCACCCGTTTGCCGCCGCCGCAAAAGCCCCACCCTAACCCACTTTTTCCCACCCGGCGCCACTATAGGGAACAAAACGTGCGGGGTCAACCCTTTTTCCGGTTTACGAACAATGACTTAGCTCGTTTGTTGTAAGCGGCTTCTTCGTTTATATTAAACAAATACTTAGAGCGATGTTCGAAAGTAATTTAAGAAGAGTGGCCGTTGGAACCGGCCGCGCGATCGTACGAACGTTCGAAAACAGGGCCCCGAAGAGTGCCCCGGAGGAAAATGTGAACGAAGTCATGCTGGGCGCCCGGTCATCGGGCCCGCGCAATCTCGCGGCGGAACGGCCGCTTTCGGCCCGGACGAGCCGGGAGCGGCGCGTCGAGTCGCCTTCATGCCATTGGAATGAGCGGGCGCCGCAGGGGCGGCGTGCAACATCGGTTGGAATTGCCGCACCGCCGCCCGGCGGATATTTCGCGCCGAATGGGTTTCGCGCGACTCGTCGTGCGCTACGATCACGAGTCGTGGAATTTCGAAGCCCCGGCTGCCCGACGGCAACGGAGGGAACAGCTTCATCTCCCTGTTCGTGCGTGTTTCGTACAAGACGACGAAAGCGGCGCGGCTCGATTTCTACGGCGCACTCGCGACCGCCGGCAAGCTCTCCGGCGACGATTCGAACGGCCCCGGGTGCTACAGAGGCAACTGCAAGATCGGGCCCGCTCGGCACGACGCTTCGGTATCGCTTCCGACGTGACGCAGCAAACCACGTGACTCAGCAAAGTACCCGTATCACCATCGTGGCTGCGGCTGTTGCCGCCGCCGCTACCCTTGCGGGCTGCGCAATTCGCTACGACAGCGCCGGCGTGTCGCGCGTGGGAATCGGATTGTGGAACTTCGGCGATCCGCCGGGCGTCCACTGGAATCTCGACTGGCCCCGCCAGCCGGTGCCCGACCTTCCGGCCGCACCCCGGCGCGAGTTGCCGCCCGCATCGGCGCCGCGCGACCTCGAGCTCGGGCCGCCGCGCAAGGCAATACAGGGCGCGGACGCGTCGATCGACGATAATCTCGACCGTGCCGAATCGTGCTGCGCCTTTGCTACGCTGGACCGCGAGCGCCACCGGGCGCCCTCAAGGCGCACGGCGCGTCCTCCCCGGGAGGCGTAGAGACGGCGGCCGCGCGCCTGGCGGCACATCGAGTGCACCGCTTGTCGCGCTGATCCTCGCGCTCGGTTGCCTGCTCGCCGAAGCCGCGCGCGCGGACGCGGGGTCGCCCACGGAGCCCGCGTTCGCCTACCGTGTCACCATCGAGGCGCCATCGCCGCTCAAGGAAACGCTCGCGCGCGACGTCGGGCTCGTGCGCTGGCAGGACTACAGCGAGATGACTGCCGATCTTTTCGACAGTCTGGCGCGCGAGGCGATCGACGAGACGCGCAGCGCAGCCGCCGCCGAAGGCCATTTCTCCGCCTCCGTCGAGGTCATCGTCGACCGCAATGCAAAGCCCGCCGCGGTGACGCTCTCGGTCACGCTCGGCGAACCGGTGCGCGTGACCGCCGTACATCTCAAGGTCACCGGCCCGGCGGCCACCGATGCTCCGCGCGGTACCGATGCCATCGACAAGCTCAAGCGCGAATGGGGGCTTCCGGTCGGCGCGATCTTCCGGCAGCCCGCGTGGTCGGCGGCGAAGGACAATGCGGTGCAAACCCTGGCGGCGAGTCCTTACGCTGCAGCGAAGATCGAAAACAGCGAGGCGCTCATCGATCCGGAGCGGCATTCCGCAGAGCTCTCGGTCGAGCTCGCGAGCGGACCCGAATTCCGATTCGGGCACCTCGAGATCTCCGGGCTTTCCAAGTACACGACTCCCCTCGTGCGCAACTTCAGCACGATCAAGGTCGGCGAGCCGTACTCCGCGGCCGAGCTCGTCCGCTATGTGCGGCGGCTGAACGCTTCCGGCTACTTCGCAAGCGCCCAGGCGGCCATCGATCCCGGCTCCGAACACCCGGACGATGCGACGGTGAAGGTCGCGGTCATCGAGGCGCCGACGCAGCGGATCGAAGGCGGCGTCGGCTATTCGACCGACGTGCAGTTCCGTGCCGACGCGACCTATCGCAACGTCAACATCGACAACCACGGGCTGCAGCTCCTTGTCGAGGGACGTCTCGAAACCAAGGTGCAATCGGCGCTGATCCGTTTTTCGCAACCGCCGAACGACAGCGGCTGGATCGCCACCTATTCGGCCCAGGCAAAGCGCACCGACATCGAAGGGCTCGTCACCCGGACCGCCGCCGCCGGCACCCGCTGGCACACGATCGAGGAGCGTGACGAGCGGGCCGTCTCGGCCACGTTCTACCTCGACGAGCAGGAGCCGGCGGGCGCGCCGTTCGAGCGCTCCCACGCGCTCTACGGCGAATACGAGCCCTATTGGCGACGAGTCGACAACCTGATCGCACCGTCGACCGGATGGATCGCAAGCGTGCAGGGCGGCGGCGGAATCCCCGGGGTTTCCACGCGCGGCTTCGGGCGCGTGATCGGGCGGTTTGCCACTTGGCTGCCGCTCGACCGCGTGAGCGAGTTGCAGCTGCGCGCTCAAGGAGGAGCGGTGCTTGCGCCCACGCGCGAGGGCATTCCGTCGGTGCTCCTGTTTCGCACCGGCGGCGATACGACGGTACGCGGTTACGCATTCGAAAGTCTCGGGGTCCAGCAAGGCGACGCGACGGTCCCGGGACGCTACTACGCAGTCTTCAACGCCGAGGCGATCCGCTGGATCGGCGAGGCCTGGGGACTCGCGACATTCGTCGACGCCGGCAACGCCACCGATTCGCTGTCGGGCGTCCATCTCGCCCTCGGCTATGGCGTCGGCTTGCGCGTGCGTACGCCGGTCGGCCCGTTCCGCCTCGATCTCGCCTACGGGCAGGACGTCCACCGCGTGCGCATCCACTTCTCGGTCGGACTCGCGTTCTGATGGGTGCGGACCCGCTGCCTGCGGCACGGCGCGCCCCGCGCCTCCCGCGATCGCTGCGGCGCGGCGTTGCGCTCGGGCTGCTCATTTTCGTCGCGGTCGTGATCGCCCTGCTCGCCGCGAGCTGGACGCTCCTCTCGCAACCCGCCGGCGTCGACTGGCTGACCCGGGAGCTCGTTGCCCGGAGCGGCGGCGCGCTCGAAATCGAGGGTGCGACCGGCACCTTGACCGACACCGTGCGCGCGCGGCGCATCGTCTGGCGCGGTCCGACCGTCACGGTAACCGCCACCGACGTCGCGCTGACGTGGCGGCCGTCGCTGCTGTGGCCGCGCGGAGTGGTCGTGGAAGGATTGGGGGCGCAACGGCTCGCGCTCGACTTCGCGGGCGGCGACGGCGCGACGAGCGTTCTGCCCGACTCGCTCGCGCTGCCGATCGACGTCACCATCGAGCGGCTCGGCGTGGGCGAGCTCCACTGGCGGCTCGGCGCGCGGGAGGGCACGGTCGAAGGCCTCGCGCTCGGCTACCGCGGCGGCGCACTCGAGCATCGCATCACCGGTCTCGAGCTTTCGACCGCGCGTGGCGCCTTCAAGGGCGGGGCGAGGATCGGAGCCCGTCCGCCGTTCCCAGTCGATGGACGCCTGTCCTTTGCCGGCGATGCGCGGCAAAAGGAAGCGCGTGCCGACGCCGCATTCAGCGGGACGCTTGCGGCGCTCGTCGTCGACGCGCGCGGCGAGGCCGGCACCACGCATGGAACCGCGCACGCAGCCTTCGCGCCGCTCGAGGCGGTTCCGCTGCGCGAGCTCGCCGTCGACTTCCGCGACCTCGACCTCGACGCGTGGGATGGCCGGCTGCCGAAGACGCGCCTCGCCCTCGTCGCGCATGCGCATCCCGTGGCCGACGGACTCGCCGGAGATTTCGCCGCGACCAACGCCCTTACCGGCGACCTCAATGCCGACCGGACTCCCGTACGCTCGCTCTCCGCACGCTTCGCATGGCGGGACGACGCAGTGACGCTCGATGGTATCGCGGCGGAGCTCGAGGGCGGCGCGAGCGCTGCCGGGCAGGCGCGGATTCGCCTCGCCGGCGATGCCGCCGGAAGCACGTTTGCCCTGGACGTGCACGACCTCGACCTGCAGCGAATCTATGCGCCGCTGGTGACGACGCGGCTGGGCGGAAAAATCGCGGTCGAGCTCGGCGAAACGCGAAGAACGCTGCGCGGCGATCTCGTCGACCGGCAGATCGCCGGTGGTCTCGCGCTCGAATTCGCAGCCGCGATCGAGGACCGCGTCATTCGCGTGGAGCGCTTCCGCGCCCGTGCGGGCAATGCCGAATTCGATGCCCACGGTCGCCTCGCGCTCGACGACGAGCGCGCCTTCACCGTCGAAGCCACGGCGACGAGGCTCGATCCCTCGCGGTTCGGGGCGTTCCCGGCCGGGACGCTCGATGGAAAGTTCGCCGGAACGGGCGCATTGCAGCCGGCGTGGCGCATCCGCGCGGCCGCGTCCATCGCCCCCGGCAGCCGCCTTGCAGGCGTCGCGCTCGCCGGCAGCGCCCGCGGCACCGCCGGGCGCGATTTTGTCCGCGATGCGGCAATCGAGCTGCGCGTCGGTTCGGCAAGCCTCGTCGTGCGGGGCAGCTACGGCGGCGCCGGCGAACGCCTGACCGCGACGCTCGACGCTCCGCGCCTCTCCGAGCTCGTTCCGCTGCTGCCGGCGGCCGCTCCGCGCACGCTCGCGGGCGCGCTCGAGGTGAAGGCCGAATCGAGCGGCGCGTGGCCTCGGGCCGGGGTCGACGTCGTCGTCCGCGCTCGCGCACTCGAGATCTCTCCGACACTCGCGCTCGGTACGCTGTCCGCGCACGCGACCGTCGCGCCGGGAAGCGCGACCGATACCGGGGCTGCGCTCGCATCGCGCAGCCTTACCGTCGCCATCGACGCGAAGGATGCGCGGACCGCTTCAACCAAGTTTTCAAGCGCGCACGGCAGCATCGCCGGATCGCTCGCGCAGCATGCGATCGAGATCGCAGTGCGCAGCGACGACCTCGATCTCGCCGCGAAGGCCCGCGGCGGCTTCCGCGACCTCGGCGGCACCGACCTCGCGAGCGCATCGTGGTCGGGCGTGATCGAGACGCTCGAAAACCGGGGCCCGTGGGCGGTGCGGCTTGCGGCGCCCGCTCCACTCTCCGTCGCGCGGGGACAGATCCATCTGGGCGAAGCGCAGCTCATGGTTGCCGACGGCACGCTGCACATCGGCGAGTTCGGCTGGGACAATGGCAGGATCGCGACACACGGACGCATCAATGCCGTTCCGGTCGCAACGCTCGCGCGCCTCTACGGCAGGCCGCTGCCGTTCGCGTCGACCCTGACGCTCGGCGGCGAATGGTCGGTCGCGGCGACGCCGCGATTGAGCGGCACGGTCGCGCTGCGGCGCGAAAGCGGCGACCTGTGGCTTGCACCGAATGCGACGCCGGACGCGGGCGCTTCGTCCGCGGGCATCACCGTGCTCGAGGCCGCCGCGCGCATCGGCGACGACGCGATCGACGCCACTGCGAAGCTTCGTTCGGAGCGGGCGGGTTCCGCCGACGCGAAGCTCGAGATCGGCGCCGTCGGCGGCGCGCCGCCGGGACAGATCGCGCCCGACGCCCCCCTCGCGCTCTCCATCAGTGCGCAACTGCCGACGCTGCGCCCCTTGCAGCCGTGGGTCGGCACTCTCCTAGTGATCGATGGTCGCGCGCGCCTGGACGTCGCGGCAAAGGGCTCGGTGCGCAATGCCGCGCTCTCCGGTTCCCTCGAAGGCGAAGCGCTGCGGGTCGACGCACCCCAGTACGGGCTGCATTTCGTCGATGGCCGCATCAGCGCGCGCTTCGCCGAGCGAAGTCTCGTCCTCGAGGAACTCTCGCTTACCGCAGGCGCCGGCAACTTCCACGCGTCCGGAACCGTCGCCGCGCCAGCCGCGCGTGGCAGTCCGCCGGTCACGCAACTCGCGTGGCGCGCCGAGCGGTTTCGCATTTTCAACCGGCCCGATCTCCACCTCGTCGTGTCGGGCGCGGGCACCGTCGCGTCGGAAAGCGGAAAGCTCGCGCTGCGCGGAAAGCTCGCTGCCGACGAGGGACGCATCGTCTACGAGACGGACCCGGCAGCGACGTTGGGCGACGACGTCGTCGTCAAGGGCTGGCCGCGCAAGGAATCCGCAGCGCGGGCCGGAGCCGACATTCCCCTGGCGCTCGATCTCGATGTCGATTTCGGCGAGCGCCTGCGCTTTTCCGGCCGCGGCCTTGAAGCGGGCCTGCGCGGCGACCTTCACGTCGCGAACGGTCCCTCGGGCTTCACGGGCAAAGGCTCCATTCGCACGGTGAACGGAACCTATTTCGCTTACGGTCAGCGCCTCGTCATCGACCCCGGGCGCCTCATTTTCGACGGGCCGCTCGACAACCCCGGACTCGACATCGTCGCGCTGCGCAAGAATCTCGACGTCGAAGCGGGCGTCGCCGTGACCGGCACCGTCAAGGTTCCGATCGTCCAGCTGACGTCACGGCCGCAGGTGCCCGATGCCGAAAAGCTCGCCTGGCTCGTGCTCGGGCACAGCCTCGACCGGACCGGAGGCGCCGAAATCGCCGCTCTCCAGGCCGCGTCGGCCGCGCTGCTCGGCCCCAACCAGAAGCCGGTCGGGCAGACGATCGCGCAACGCTTCGGGCTCGACGAGATCTCGCTCAAGAGCGGGCAGGGGGCGGCGCGCGGCAATGGCCGCCCCGATGCCGAAGGACAGGTGATGGCAGTAGGCAAGCGGCTGTCGGAGAACCTGTCGATCGTCTACGAGCAGGGCCTGACGGTCGCTACCAACGCGCTGCGCCTCGAATACAACCTCACCGGATCGCTGACGCTGCGCGCGGAGGCGGGAACGGTCAGCGGCGTCGGTTTCTACTACCGGCGGATGTTCGACTGAGCGTGCGCGCCTTTGCGCGTTCGCGGCGCGTCGTGCGCTCCGGAGCAACCTTTCGCCACGACGCCTTCGCCGCCGGCGGATGCAGCTCCGCGAGAAGCGCCGGCGCCGAAGCGACGACGAAATCGACGAACGCGCCCGCCGCGGGGCTTACGAAGCGTCCGGCCCGGCGGACGACGTACCAGCGGCGCATCAGCGGCAGGCCGACGACGTCGAGCACGGCGAGCCGGCGCGCCTGCAACTCCAGGCCGATGGTGTGTCGCGAGATGAGCGCGAGCCCCATGCCCGCCATCACCGCCTGTTTGATCGTCTCGTTGCTGCTCATCTCGTTGCCGATTCGCGGCTCGAATCCGCGCGCGGCGAAGAATCGCTCCATGGACGAGCGCGTGCCCGAACCCTGTTCGCGGACCAGGAACGTTTCGCCCCCGAGCGCGGCGAGCGGAATTCGCCTCACGCCCGCCAAGGGATGCCCCGGCGCGGCAATGATCACGAGCGGGTGGTCGGCGATCGCCACCGCTTCGGTCGCAAGACGCTGCGGTGGCTGGCCCATGATGGCAATATCGATCTCGTCGCGTTCGAGCTCGCGGACGATGACCTCGCGATTGTTGACCGAGAGCGAGACGCGCACGCCGCCGTAGCGCTTCTGGAAGCGCGCGAGGAGCGCCGGCGCGAAGTACTTCGCCGTGCTGACGACGCCGACGCGGATCCGGCCGCCGGTCAGGCCCTTCAGCGCCGAGAGCGCCGCGTCGGCATCCTTCAACGCGTCGAGAATGCGCTGAGCGTACCGCAGCAGGACCTCGCCCGCCTCCGTCAGCGCAACCTTCCGGCCGCGGCGCTCGAACAGCGCGAAACCCGCCATTTCCTCGAGCTGCTTGATCTGCAGCGATACGCCCGCTTGCGTGAGATGCAATTGTTCGGACGTGCGCGCGAAGCTCAGGTGCCCTGCGGCCACCGCGAAGATCTGCAACTGCCGGATGGTGACGCCGCGCATGTCGAATGGTGATTCGTATGTTAAGTAAAGGCTTAAGTTGCTAGTTAAAACAATTAACTTTTACTTGTCAATGGCAGAGACTACGATTGACCCCGTGCGCAACCCGTGCTGACCCGAAGGAATCCCGATGAACGATATCGCAAGCAAGGCACAGCTCTCCGGCAAGGAGCGCTACAAGGCCGGCGTGATGAAGTACAAGGACATGGGCTACTGGCGGCCCGACTACGAGCCGGCGGATACGGACCTGATCGCGCTCTTCCGGATCACGCCGCAGGAAGGCGTCGATCCTGACGAAGCGGCGGCGGCGGTCGCCGGCGAATCGTCGACGGCGACGTGGACCGTCGTGTGGACCGACCGGTTGACCGCTTGCGACAATTATCGCGCCAAGGCGTACCGCGTCGACCCGGTACCCCACACCGGGCCCGGCACCACCACCGAGCAGCAGTACTTCGCCTACATCGCCTATGACCTCGCGCTGTTCGAAGAGGGCTCGATCGCGAACCTGACCGCGTCGATCATCGGCAACGTGTTCGGCTTCAAGCCTCTCAAGGCGCTGCGCCTCGAGGACATGCGGATTCCGGTCGCGTACCTGAAGACGTTCCAGGGACCCGCCACCGGCATCGTCGTCGAGCGCGAGCGACTCGACAAGTTCGGGCGGCCGTTGCTGGGCGCGACCGTCAAGCCGAAGCTGGGCCTGTCCGGAAAGAACTACGGCCGCGTCGTCTACGAGGGCCTGAAGGGCGGCCTCGATTTCCTGAAGGACGACGAGAACATCAACTCGCAGCCGTTCATGACGTGGCGCGAGCGCTTCCTCTATTGCATGGAAGCGGTCGCCAAGGCGCAGGCGGCGACCGGCGAGGTCAAGGGCACGTATCTCAACGTCACCGCAGCCACGATGGAGGACATGTACGAGCGCGCCGAGTTCGCGAAGGAGCTGGGCTCGGTGATCGTGATGATCGACCTCGTGATCGGCTACACGGCGATCCAGTCGATGGCGAAGTGGGCGCGGAAGAACGACATGATCCTGCACCTGCACCGAGCCGGCCACTCGACGTACACGCGACAGAAGAACCACGGCGTCTCCTTCCGCGTGATCGCCAAGTGGATGCGGATGGCCGGCGTCGACCACATCCACGCCGGCACGGCAGTCGGCAAGCTCGAAGGCGACCCGTCGACGGTCCAGGGCTTCTACAACGTCTGCCGCGAGGAGAAGAACGCCGTCGATCTCGCCCGCGGGATTTTTTTCGAACAGCCCTGGGCCAACCTGCGCAAGGTGATGCCGGTCGCGTCCGGCGGGATCCACGCGGGACAGATGCACCAGCTGATCGACCTTTTCGGCGACGACTGCGTGCTGCAGTTCGGCGGCGGCACGATCGGGCACCCGATGGGCATCCAGGCCGGCGCGACCGCCAACCGCGTCGCGCTGGAAGCGATGGTCAAGGCGAGGAACGAAGGTCGCGACCTCGTCCGCGAGGGGCCGGCGATTCTCGAGGCCGCGGCGCGCGCGTGCAAGCCGCTCGCGCAGGCGCTCGACACCTGGAAGGACGTGTCGTTCAACTACGCGTCGACCGACACCCCCGACTTCGTCGCGACGCCGACCGCGGCATGAGCGCGAAGGTACTTCGATGAACCACAACGGATAGCGAGCACACCATGCGCATCACTCAAGGCACCTTTTCGTTCCTGCCCGACCTCACCGACGCTGAGATCAGGGCGCAGATCGAGTACGCGCTGAAGCAGGGCTGGGCCCTGTCGATCGAGTACAGCGACGACCCGCATCCCCGCAACGTCTACTGGGAGATGTGGGGAATGCCGATGTTCGACTTGAAGGACGCGGGCGGCGTATTGATGGAGGTCAACGCATGCCGCAAGGCGTTCCCGGATCATTACATCAAGGTGAACGCGTTCGACTCGACACAGGGATGGGAGACGACGCGATTGTCGTTCATCGTCAATCGACCCGGCAACGAACCCGGATTCCGCGTCGTGCGCCAGGAAGGCGCCGGGCGCGCGGTTCGCTACACCGTCGAGAGCTACGCCGTCGACCGCCCGGAAGGCGGCCGCTACTGAGCCGACGCTACCAGGATTGATGGCCCTCGCCATGAACGACCTCGCTCCCGCCCACGTCGACCTCCAGGCGCTGCTGCGCGAGGCAAACGTCATCGACGTGCTCGAGGCGCTCGATCGCGAGCTCGTCGGCCTTGCGCCCGTCAAGCAGCGGATCCGCGAGATCGCCGCCTACCTCGTCGTGTCGAAGGCGCGCGCGACGCTGGGCCTGACCGGGGCGCCGCCGTCGCTGCACATGAGCTTCACCGGCAATCCGGGAACGGGCAAGACGACGGTCGCGCTGCGAATGGCGGAGATCCTGCACCGCCTCTCCTATGTCCGCAAAGGCCACCTCGTCTCGGTGACGCGCGACGATCTCGTCGGCCAGTACATCGGCCACACCGCCCCGAAGACGAAGGAAGTGCTGAAGCGCGCGATGGGCGGCGTGCTGTTCATCGACGAGGCGTATTACCTCTATCGACCGGAGAACGAGCGCGACTACGGCCAGGAGGCCATCGAGATCCTGCTGCAAATGATGGAGAACCAGCGCGACGATCTGGTCGTCATCCTCGCCGGCTACAAGGACCGGATGGACACGTTCTTCCGCAGCAATCCGGGAATGGCATCCAGGATCGCGCATCACATCGACTTCCCCGATTACTCGGAAGCCGAGCTCTACGAGATCGCGGAACTCATGCTCGCGAAGCTCGACTACCGGCTCGATGTCGAGGCCGAAGCCGCGCTTCACGAGTACATCGCGATGCGCAAGGTGCAGCCGAATTTCGCCAACGCCCGCTCGATCAGGAACGCGCTCGACCGCGCGCGGCTGCGCCAGGCGAACCGGCTGTTCGCCTCGGCGACGCCGGTGACACGCGACGCGCTGCAAACCATCTCGGCCGCCGACATCCGCGCGAGCCGCGTGTTCTCGACCTCCACCGGAGCCTGACCATGTTCTACGGCCGCACCACGCTGTCGAAGTTCATCATCGAGGAACAGCGCAGACTCGAAGGCGGCGCCGAGCTGATCGCACTCGTCAACGACATCCAGACCGCGTGCAAGTACATCGCGAGTGCGGTCGCCCGCGGTGCGCTCACCGACGCACCCGGCTCGGGCGGCGCTGTCAACGTGCACGGCGAGCAACAAAAGCATCTCGACGTCATCGCCAACGACATCATGCTCTCCTGCTGCGAATGGGGCGGCTATCTCGCCGGCATGGCCTCCGAGGAACTTGCCGAGCCCTACGCCATTCCGGCGCGGTATCCGCGCGGCCGTTACCTTCTACTGTTCGATCCGCTCGACGGCTCGTCGAACCTCGACGTCAACGTCACCGTCGGCACGATCTTCTCGGTGCTACGCGCGCCCGAGGGCGTCGCCGAGCCCAGGGCGGAGGACTTCCTGCAGCCCGGCGCGCAGCAGGTCTGCGCCGGCTACGCGCTGTACGGACCAACGGCGATGATCGTGATCACGCTCGGCACCGGCGTGCACGGCTTCACCCTCGATCCCGAGATCGGCGCCTACATCCTCACTCACCCGAACCTCGTGATCGAGGAGGAAACGCAGGAATTCGCCGTCAACGCGTCGAACCAGCGCTTCTGGGAGCCGCCGGTCAAGCGCTACGTCGAGGAGTGCATCGCCGGCAAGAGCGGGCCGCGCGGCAAGGATTTCAACATGCGCTGGATTGCCTCGCTGGTGGCCGAGGTCCACCGGATCCTGATGCGCGGCGGTCTGTTCATGTACCCGATGGATACGAAGGACGCCGCCAGGCCGGGACGGCTGCGGCTGCTGTACGAGGCCAACCCCATGGCGATGCTGATCGAGCAGGCGGGCGGGGCGGCGTCGACGGGACGCGACCGCATCCTCGAAGTCGTGCCCTCGACGCTGCACGAGCGCGTGCCGGTGATCCTCGGCTCGAAGAGCGAAGTGACGCGGCTCGCGCGCTACCACGCCGAGCATGATCGTGGCGAGGTCGCGTTTTCCTCGCCGCTGTTCAACGAGCGGTCGCTCTTCGGGGCCGTCACCCTGACCAACTGAGTCAAAGAGGCCCTGATATGTCGAAACGGCATCCCGTCGTCGCCATCACGGGCTCGTCCGGCGCCGGCACGACGACCGTCACCCGGACGTTCGAGCACATCTTTCGGCGCGAAGGCATCACCGCCGCGATCGTCGAAGGCGATTCGTTCCATCGCTACGATCGCAAGGAGATGAAGGCGAAGATGGCCGACGCCGGCGCAGCGGGCAGCGCGCACTTCAGCCATTTCGGACCCGAGGCCAACCTGTTGCCGGAGCTCGAAGCGTTGTTCAGGACCTACGGCGAGAGCGGCACCGGCAGAGTGCGCAAGTACCTGCACGACGCGCGCGAGGCGGCGCCCTTCAACCAGGATCCCGGCACGTTCACGCCGTGGACCGACGTTCCCCTCGGCACCGACCTGCTGTTCTACGAAGGGCTGCACGGCGCCGCCGTCACCGGCGAGGTCAACATTGCAATCCATGCCGATCTGCTGATCGGCGTCGTCCCGATCATCAACCTCGAGTGGATCCAGAAACTGCATCGCGACCAGAACCTGCGCGGCTACTCGCAGGACGCCGTCGTCGACACGATCCTGCGGCGAATGCCGGATTACGTGAACTACATCTGCCCGCAGTTCTCGCAGACGCACATCAACTTCCAGCGCGTCCCGATGGTCGACACGTCGAATCCGTTTGTCGCAAAGGACATCCCGACCGTCGACGAGAGCATGGTCGTGATCCGTTTCGCGAAGCCGCAGGGGATCGACTTTCTCTACCTCCTTTCGATGCTGCACGATTCCTACATGTCGCGGCCCAACATCATCGTCGTGCCCGGCGGCAAGATGAGCCTCGCGATGCAGCTGATTCTGACTCCGATGATCCTGCAGCTCATGGATCGCAAGCGCCGGGCGTTGACACTTTGATACCGAGGACGAAGCGATGAAAGATCAATCGATCGGTGCCGGCGCCGATACCGCGCAACTTGCCAATGCGATACGGGCGCTGGCGATGGACGCGGTGGAGGCGGCGAAGAGCGGGCATCCGGGGATGCCGATGGGGATGGCGGAGATCGCGCTGGCGCTGTGGCGGGGGCCGCTCAAGCACAATCCGGCGCATCCGCGCTGGGCGGATCGCGACCGCTTCGTGCTCAGTAACGGCCACGGCTCGATGCTGCTCTATGCGCTGCTGCACCTGACCGGCTACGACCTGCCTCTGGCGGAATTGAAGCGCTTCCGGCAGTTGGGGTCGAAGACGCCGGGGCATCCGGAGGTCGGGGTGACGCCCGGGGTGGAGACCACCACCGGGCCGCTGGGCCAGGGGCTTGCCAACGCGGTGGGGATGGCGCTGGCCGAGCGGCTGCTCGCCGCCACCTTCAACCGGCCCGGGCACGCCATCGTCGATCACCACACCTACGTCTTTGCCGGCGACGGCTGCCTGATGGAGGGGATCTCGCACGAGGCCTGCTCGCTGGCCGGCACGCTCGGCTTGGGCAAGCTTATCGTCTGCTACGACGACAACGGGATTTCGATCGACGGCGAGACTCGGGGCTGGTTCACCGACGACACCGCGCAGCGCTTCGCCGCCTACGGCTGGCACGTGCAAGCCAGGATCGACGGCCACGACGTGGCGGCGGTGGCGGCGGCGCTGGCGGCGGCCCGGGCCGACGGGGCGCAGCACGGCCGGCCGCAGCTGTTGATCTGCCAGACGGTGATCGGCAAGGGGGCGCCGACCAAGGCTGGCACGGCCGAGACCCACGGCGCGGCGCTGGGGGAGAAGGAGGTGGCGGCAACAAGGGTGGCGCTGGGCTGGCCGCATCCGCCGTTCGTGATTCCGGACCCCCTCTACGCGGCCTGGGACGCGCGCGCCAAGGGTGCGGCGCAGGAGCAGGACTGGGCGCAGCGCTTCGCCGCCTATCGCGCCGCGCATCCGGCGCTGGCGGCCGAGTTCACGCGGCGGATGGCCGGCGAGCTGCCGGCGAGCTGGAGCGAGACGGTCGCCGCACTCATCGCCGCGCAGGCGCAGAAGGGGGCGAGCGTGGCCACCCGCAAGGCCTCGCAGCAGGCGCTGGAAGCCTTGGGGCCGGCGCTGCCGGAGCTCCTGGGCGGGGCCGCCGATCTGACCGGCTCGGTGTTCACCGACTGGTCGGGCTCGATTCCGATCCATCGGGGTGAGGGCGGCAACTATCTGCACTTCGGCGTGCGCGAGTTCGGCATGAGCGCGATCGCCAACGGCCTCGCCCTGCACGGCGGGCTGATCCCCTACGTCGGCACCTTCCTCACCTTCTCCGACTACGCGCGCAACGCGCTGCGGATGGCGGCGCTGATGAAGCTGCGCGCGATCTTCGTGTTCACCCACGATTCGATCGGGCTGGGCGAGGACGGCCCCACCCACCAGGCGGTCGAGCACACCGCGAGCCTGCGGCTGATCCCCCGGCTCGATGTCTGGCGCCCCTGCGACACGGTGGAAACGGCAGTGGCGTGGACGGCGGCCATCGCCCGCCACGACGGCCCCACCGCCTTGATCCTCACCCGCCAGAACGTGCCCTTCCAGCCGCGCGATGACGCCCAGCGCGCCGCCATCGCCAAGGGCGGCTACGTGCTCGCCGACTTCGACCCCGGGCTCCCGCGCCGGGTGCTGCTCATCGCCACCGGCTCCGAGGTGGCGCTCGCCATGGCCGCCCGCCCCACCCTCGCCAAGGAGGGGATCAGCGCCCGGGTGGTGTCGCTGCCCTCGACCAGCGTCTTCGAGCGCCAGGACCCCGCCTGGCGCCACAGCGTGCTGCCCCCGGGGATCCCGCGGCTGGCCATCGAAGCCGGCGCCACCGCCGGCTGGCACGCCTACGTCGGCGCCAACGACGATCCGCACGCCGCCGTGGTCGGCCTCGACACCTTCGGCGAGTCCGCCCCCGCCACCGCCCTCTTCCCCCACTTCGGCTTCACCCCCGACGCCGTCGCCGCCGCAGCGCGGCGGATCGTCTGATTGTCGAAACATGCACTTTCGCCAATATATCTTTCGATGGCCGGCGATCACGGTTGCACCAAGACGATGCTCCCCGTGTGGGGTAGCGGATCATTACCCGGATCGGCTATAGACGGGTGCACCCAACTTTCGCCTAATGCGGGAATTTCGGCGGAGCGGCGATTTGCCGCGGGCGGAGACGCCGGACCTTGACCACAGACAAGGCGGCGCGAGGCGCAGAGCGGACAATTCCCCGTATGACGGCACGTAGGCGTGCCGGGGAAGTTGTCCACGTGCCTGGTCGCCCCGACGTCGCGGTCCAACTGCAATCGAACCGAGGAGATATCCCGATGAATTTCGACAAGGAACTCGACGCACGCGGACTGTCGTGCCCGCTGCCGATCCTGAAGACCAAGAAGTCGCTGAACGAGCTCGCCTCCGGCCAGGTGCTGAAGGTGGTTGCGACCGACCCCGGCTCGATCAAGGACATGCAGGCGTTCTCCAGCCAGACAGGAAACGCGCTCCTGTCCTCGACGGAAGAGAACAAGACCTACATTTTCTATCTGAAGAAGAAGTAGGGCCGCACCGCACCTCGGCTCCGGCCCCGCCTCAGAGGAGACGCCATGGAAACGCAGACCAGGACCCTCGTCGAAGATGACGCCGCGCTCGATCGCATGATCCGCGAACGGGTCGACGCACTGCTCGATCAGCGGCTCGCCGCCAAGCTCGCCGAGTTGAAGGCGGCAAAGACGCCGTCGATGACGATCATCGCCACCAAGGGCACGCTCGATTGGGCGTATCCGCCGTTCATCCTTTCGTCGACGGCCGCGGCGCTCGGCTGGGACGTATCGATGTTCTTCACGTTCTACGGCCTTGAGCTGCTCAAGAAGGACCTCAGGAAATTGAAGGTGAGTCCGCTCGGCAATCCCGCGATGCCGATGAAGATGCCGATGGGTCCGGCGTGGTTCAAATCGATCCGCTGGAACATCCCGAACGCCATGCAATCGATCGTTCCTGCTTACGAGGCCTTCGCCACGAAAATGATGAAGAAGACGATCAAGAACAAGGGGGTTGCCGAGATCGGCACGCTGCGCAGCCTTTGTATCGAGGCTGGCGTGAACCTGATCGGCTGCCAGATGACCGTCGACCTGTTCGGCTACAAAACCTCCGAGTTCATCCCGGAGGTCAAGGAGTATGTCGGCGCCGCGACGTTCCTGCCGATGGCCAAGGACGCCGACGTCAGTCTGTTCATTTGACCGGGACGAGTCCGCTCGATCCCCGTAGACCCGATTTCAACCACCCACAGGGAAAATCATGGCACGAAGAAAACTCACGGCCCTCTGCCTCGCCCTCGCGGCGACCGGCCTCGGTTCGCAGGCCGCTTCGGCGACGGACGGCTATTTCGCCAACGGCTACGGGATGAAGGCGATCGGCATGGGTGGCGCCGCGATCGCCGTCGCGCAGGAGCCGTTCGGTGGCGCGATCAATCCCGGCGCGATGTCTTTCCTCGACAGCCAATGGCAGCTCGGCGCCGCCTGGTTCAGCCCGCGCCGGAGCGCATCGCGCCAGGGTTCGGGAATCGCCAACATCGACGCCTCCGTCGACAGCGGAAGCAACAACTTCGGAATTCCCGAGTTCGGCATCAACTGGAAGTACAGCCCCGAGCTTGCGCTGGGATTGACCGTATACGGCAACGGCGGGATGAACACCGATTACCCGGGCGGACAGATCTCGAACGCGAGCGCGTGCACCGCCTTTTGGCAGAACCATCCCGTTGGCCCCTACAACCTGCTCTGCGGCCAAGGGAATCTCGGCGTCGACCTGATGCAGCTGATGATCGCGCCGTACGTTTCATGGCAGTTCGTCAAGGGTCAGTCGGTCGGCATCACGCCGGTCGTCGCCTACCAGCGCTTCAAGGCCGAAGGGCTGCAAGTGTTCGACAATCCTGTCTTCTCGACCTCTCCCGGCAACGTCACCAACAACGGTTACGACGATTCGTGGGGTGTGGGCGTACGCATCGGCTACATGGGCCAACTCACCGATTGGCTCGCGATCGGAGGCGCCTGGCAGAGCAAGATCAGCATGGGGAATTTCAACAAGTACCAGGGCCTGTTCGCGCAGCAGGGCGGCTTCGACATTCCGTCGAACTTCACGCTCGGCTTCTCGCTGCGGCCGACGAACCAGTGGCTGATCGCCGTCGATTTCCAGCGGATCTACTACGACGACGCGCCATCGGTCAACAATCCGAGCTCATACATCGGTTACTGCGTCCCGCCGTCCTTCGGTGGGGCGGGGTTGACGAGCTACTGTCTGGGCGGCGACAACGGCGCCGGTTTCGGTTGGCAGAATGTCGACGTCTGGAAGATCGGCGTGCAATATGACCTGAACGACGCGTGGACGCTGCGCGCGGGCTACAACCACACCGACAATCCGATCCAGCCGCAGGACGTCACGTTCAACATCCTCGCCCCGGGCGTCGTCCAGAACCAGTACTCGGTGGGCGCGACCTGGCGGATCGACAAGGTGTCGGAGATTACCGGCGCGTTCATGTACGCGGCGAACAACTCGGTGACCGGCACGAGTCTCTTCGTTCCGTTCGGCGCGCCGCCGACGACGAGCGAGACGATCCAGATGAAGGAATATCTCTTCGGCATCGCCTACAACCGCAAGTTCTAGCGGCGCGAGCCCCGGGGAGCTGGCCTGGGGCAAATCCGCCCGCCTCCCTGAATCGCGTAGTGGGCTCAGACCCGCACGCGCCGCGCCCCGATGCAGCGCGTCGCGCCGCCGCCGGACGCGGCGACGATCCGAATCGAAGTCGACTCGGTGTGCAGCGGCCGTGGCCTGCACCCCGAGTGCGACGCCGCTCAGGCCCCGGCTCGCTTCGCCACCGGCCAGAAGGTATCCAGAACCTGGAGCCTCGTGACCTGGAGCCGTTCCGCGACCACGCCCAGCAGCCGGAGCATCAGCACGTAGCCGAACGACGTGTCGGCCTCGCACATGGCACGCAGAGCGGCTGCCTCGAAGACCAGCGCCTCCACGGTGTCGAGCGCGCGCGCCTGAAATTGCCTGCCCCGTTCCAGCAGCGACGACCACCCCAGCTCGTCGCCGGAGCTCAACGTGTCCACGCGGAAGGTTTGTCCTGGCGGCGCAATCTCCAGCGCCACGCGGCCCGAAAGGACGAGATAGAACTCCGAACACTCGTCGCCCTCGCGAAACAGCACATGGTTGGGCTCGAATCGCACTCGCTTCGCCAGCGTCGCCAGCGTCTCGACCTGGTGCGGCTGGAATCCCTGAACGAACGGCTGCTTTTCGAGCAGCGTGATGAGGGGTTCTGTGCTCATGGTGTGCCCTCCTCCGTCTGATACCGCGCAGTCCCGCATCGAGGAAAGGGGCCTGCGACGCAAGATGCGCAGCCGCTCCCGGGCCCCGCCGCTCGCCTGACGCTGCGCAAACCGAGAGGTCAGTCTACACCCGGTTCCGAGCGGCGGCCGATGCGGGTCGAGGGACGATACCCAACGGCATGCCGATCATGCGCGCAGCGTCGGTTCTACAGCGCCGTTCCGTCCGCCTCCGCAAGCGCTTCGACGGCGGCTCCTGCCTGCGCGCCGCGGCTCCGGTGCAACGCAAGCATCCGCAGGCAGACGGCGCCCCAGTGGTCCGCGCCCGCGGCGATCGCAGCACGCAGCGCAACGCCGCCATCGCCTGCACACCAGGCTGCGTAAGCCGTGGCGAGCCGCGGGAACAGCTTGCGGCGCATCCCGTCGAATCCGGAAAACCAGAAATGGAGCGATGCCTCGGCGTTGCGGTCGACGAGGGTCGGCAACGTCGTCGTGCAATCGGCCAGGTGGTCGCGCGCGGCCCGCGCGAAAAGCTCGGCCCGGCGCTCGAAGCCTTCGAGCATCCGTTCCCAATCGGGAGACAGCGTTTGTGCGGCGCGGTGCTCGCCCAGCTCGTGCATGATCAGCGTTTCGGCCTCGGCGGCCGCCATCGACTCCAGCGCGGCGTCGGGGTCGTCGGCGAAGCCATGCGCGTAGAGCGCCGAGGCGAGCGCGCCATCGGTGCGCTTGCGCTCCCATGCTTCGGCCCTTTCCCAGAGCAGTCGCCGCAGCGACTCGAGCCGGACATAGACGGTGCCGTCGCGAACGGCCGCCGGAGCCGGCGACAGGTCGCGCGCGTACTCGCAGCGCGACACGAGGATCCGGACGCCATCGCGCCACTCCTCGCGCTCGAGCGCCCCCAGAAAGAACTGCGGCTTGCCGAACCGGCCGACGCCCGCGCCGTAGACGACGCCGGTCGGGACGAGCTCGCGGTTGGCCGTCTCGACGTCGAACGGATCGACGGGGCCGCCGTCGAGTGGAAGGGGGCGATACGGAGCCTTCTCGCACGCGGCCCACAGCGCCTCCCGGCTCGTGAGCCAGGTCCCGACGTCGGCACGCGGCAGCGGGGCGGTAAGGGCGACGCCATGCTCCCAGCGATAGAGCTCTCGCATTTCGAGCAGGTACGTGCACAGCGTCATGTTGCGCGCATGCCGCGCATCGGTGATGTGGCAGTTCGCCTGCACCGCTTCGACGAGACGGTCGAAGTGCGGAATCATGTGCCGTTCTCCACGTGGCGGCGCCGCCCCCGCCAGGCGAGAACGGCTGCGACGATGGCCTGCCACGGCAGATGGGCGAGACCATCATGACGCCCATGCGCCGCGACGACCAGCCGATGGACGTCGGACTCTCCGGAGTCGACCGCCTGCCGCAGTCCGCGCAACCCCCCGCATTGCAGCTTCATCGTCAGCGCGTGCGGCAACGGCGCGCCGGGCGCGAGCTTCAACGCAAACGCCGAACGCTCGCGGAGCATCGCGAGCAAGGTGTCGCAGTTGGTCCGCGCGATCGGCGACGAACAGGCGATCGCCTCGCGCTCGGCGAGCGCGCGGCGCACCGCAACCTCGCAGCCGGCGCAGCGCGCGAGGAGCGCCTTTTCAAATACGCATGGCTGCGGATTGGCCGCACGGCGCAGCGCCCGGAATGCCGCTTCGTCCATCGCCGGCCGCGCCTCGCCGCTGCCGCGCGTCACTCGTCGCCGACGACGCCAGGCGCTGGCTCGCGCACTTGCGAGAGCAGATCCTCGGCTTCGTTCTCGCTCGCGGCGAAGATCACCTTGATCGTGCAATCGGCCGGAAGGTCGGGGCTCGCGCGGAGCGCCTTGGCCCGCGCCGACGCCGGTCCGAACGCGGCCGCCGCGTCCACTCTTTCGACACGGCGGAAGGGGAAGACGCGGTAGATGTAGTACGGCATGGAAGTCTCCTGGTGCGGGTTGGGGCCCTGGCTACTCGACGTAGCGCTTCGATGCCCGCCGCCGTCCCGGCTTGCTCTTCTGGATGACGACGCCGCGGATCGACGACAGATCGGCGAGCGCCGTCGCCGGATAGCACGAGTTGAGCGGACGCAGCACCCAGCCTCCGTCGCTCTTGGCAAGCTGCCGCATCGTCCACTCGCCCCCGACTTCGGCGACGACGAACGAGCCATCGGCGGCGAGTCCTTCCGGCTCGACGACGATCACTTCGCCCTCGACGAACTCGGGCGCCATGCTGTCGCCCAGCACGACGAGCGCGAACGGCTCGGCGCCGCTGCAGTCGCCGGCGCTGCCGCCTGCCGGGGCGATGGGGATAACCTTCTCGCCCATCTTTCGCATCAGACGACGGCAGCGAAACGCTGCGTCGAAGGAACGCCGAAGCGGTCGAGCGCGGCAACCGCCGCATCGACGAACGGCGCCGGGCCGGTGACGTAGACATCGTGCGTCGGAAGCGGCAACTCGCTCGCCATCGCCGCGACCAGGCGTGGAGCGCCTCGCGCGGCGTCGCTATCGACGTGTGCCGCATAGCGGAAATGATCGAAGGCCTCGGCCCAGGCGCGACACTGGTTGGCGAGATAGTGCCCGTCGGGCCGCGTCGCCAGCCAGTCGATGGACATGGACTCCGCCGCGTCGACGGCCATCGCGTGCTCGACGAGGCTCTTCACCGGCGCAAACCCCGTGTCGCACGCGACGAACGCGAGGGGCCGCTCGCTCTCGGCCAGCACGAAATCGCCGCTCGGCCCCCACACGGTCAGCGCATCGCCGCTTTTCAGCGCACCCTCGAAGAGCAGCATGGCGAAGGTATCGTGCGGATTGCGCGCCACGTGGAAATGGAGGTTGCGGTCGTCGCAGGGACAGCTTGCGACCGGATAGACCGCCTGCGCGTCGATGCCGCCGGCGCCGCCGTAGAGGGTCACGCTCTGCCCGGCGAGGAAGCGCAGCCGGCTGCCGCGCGGTGTTTGCAGATGCAGGAGCAGGGTTTCCCCGGCAAGCGGCGAAACGGCACGGATCCGCACCTCGATCTGCTGCTCGGGAATCTCGCCGGGGCCCTGCGCTTCCAACGTTTCGATGACGATGGAAGACGAGCCTGCCGAATGCGCGCAGAGCAGCGTGTACCCCTGCGTGCGCTCGGCTTCGGACAGTGGATAGTCGAATGGCATCGCCTTGACGAGCTCGCCTTCGACGACCCGCGCCTTGCACAGGCCGCAGCTGCCGTTGCCGCACCCATAGTTGAGCTTGAGGCCGGCCTTGAGCCCGGCCTGCAACAGCGTGTCGCGGCCCTCGACGAAGAACTCGTGACCGCTCGGCCGCACGGTCACGTGGGAGGAAACCACTTTCAGCATGTCGTCCATGATCGTGAGCGCATCGGCGGATTCGGTGGCGAGGACTTCTGCGAGGCCCGTTTCGAGCGAGGCGCGGAGCTCAGCAATTTCCGCCCGCGGCGAGGAGCCCGCGAGCGCGTCGATCCGCCCGCCCACGGCGACGACCAGCGCGTGATAGCGCGCGAGATGCCGGCGCAGGTCGGCGAGCTCGCGGCTCTGCGCATAAAGGCGCTGCGCCAGCACCTCCTGCGAGGGCAGCACGCGCTCCTGCACGCGTCGCCCGAACGCTTCTTCCTTGAGCCTCGTGACGCGCTCGAACGCGCCCGAGTCCTCGAGGCTCCATTGCGGGTAGAGCCGCAGCAATCCTTCGGTCGAGACCCGTCCATCGTGGGTCGAAAGCTCGCCGTCCCTGACCTGGCGCTGCAGCGCGCCCCGCGAAACGCCGATCAGGCGCGCGGCGCGGGACAGGGTCAGCCACTGGGTCATGCTCGCCTCCGGACACGGGCCGCCGCGTCGCGGCTCGACGGTTCGTCATGTCCCCGCGATGCGCTCGTGGTAGCGGGCGCGGTAGAGGAGCCGCGGCCGTCGCGGATCGTCGACGAACCCGCTGCGATCGTGCAGGACATTGTTGCACAGGATGCCCATTCCGGGCTCGAGCCGCAGTCGATGGACGAACGTCGAATCGCTTGCCAGCACGGCTTCGAGCGCGGCGACCGCCGCCTGCACCGCGGGGTCCTGCTTCCACTCGATGCTCTTCGTGCGCGCGGTGTAGCGCATGTGGAGGCTGCCATTTGCGGCGTCGATCGAAAACACCGGACCCGTCTGTGCCGGCCGCGCGATGCCGTTCTCGTCGGTGCGCGCCGGAATCGTCATCGCGTCCTCGCGCATCAGCGCCCGAACGTGCGCCGGATCGGCGTCGCGCAACAACAGGTAGGCGATCTCGTGGTCGAGCAGCGCATTGACACCGCCTTCGGCCGCGGCTGCGACGCAGTGCAGCACCATCGCCCGGATCCGACGTTCCGGTGGATTGTAGTACCCGTCGGCATGCCAGCGGATCGGGCGATTGGTGTACGGAATATACTCGCCACGGCCGGCCCCGCCGGCGACGGTCACCTGGCTCACACCGTCGTCGTCGGCGAGCCAGTTCGCGTCGAGGCTCGCGAGCCCGAACTGCGCGCCGAGTCTTCGCGCAATCGCCTTGTCGGCCGCGCCCGCGGAGCTCGCGTAGACGACCGAATTGGCGGCGCGACAGCGCACGAGCATCGCCGCGCGCTCGGCCTCGGTCAGCGCGCGCGGATCGCCCACTTCGACGATCAGCGCCTGCGCGTCGACCGGGAAATGGTCGAGCTTCGCCGCGCGCCATCGCCGATACGCGCGGTCGTCGTCCGGATCGAAAGGATTCGCAGTCCGTGCTGCGCCATGCACCGGAACGCCCGTCGCGACGTCGGCCATCACTCGCCCCGCGTTCCCGCTGTGGCACGCGCCCGGCGGGGCGACGTGTCGGTGAGGCCTGCCAGCGCCCGCGTCAGCATCTCGACAGCCTCGGGCGCCTCGCTGTCGATCACCTGCGACACTGCCCAGGTCTGCTCATGCTCTTCCATCACTGCGGCCACCTTGTGCCCGAGACAGCGGACGAACGTGTAGTCGGGCCCGTCAGCGTTCCAGCCGCATTCCGCGTAGTCCGGCGAACGCGCATTGACGAGCGCGACGAAACGGCGTTTGCACTCGCCGCGCGCGTCGACGCGCAGCAGATCGGCCTCATTGTCGGCCAGGAATTCGCCGACGCGGTTCGCGAGCGCCGTCGTGAACTCGATTCGCCACCCTTCGTCGCCGCGGCGATGCGCGAGGCGGTCGGCGGCGAGCGTGAGGAAGGCGAGAAACTCGGACAGGAAGGCGAAGTAGCGCGGGCCGGCCGGCAGCTCGAAGCGGGCGTTCCTCATGTTCTTGAGCGAATTCTGCGCGATCCGGAAGACGATGAACGCGCAGGCCCCCGCGATCTCGGCCGCGCTCTTCGGCGTTCCCTCGCGGAACCAATGGCTCTTGACGCGCATCGGAACGCGATCCCGCCTACTTCGCCCTGCTGATGTAGAATGCGTATTCCCCTGGCCCGATCTCCTCGGATTCGACGAGCCTCAAGCCCGTTGCTCTCACCCAGTCGGTGACGTCGGCGCTGATGCCCGGGCAATTGCTGACGAGTTTCAGCGTCTCGCCCGCGTGCATGCCGTTCAAGAGCTTCTTCGCCTCGACGATCGGCCCCGGGCAGACCGCGCCGCGCAGGTCGAGGACGGCATTCGCCGTGGGATGCCGCGAGCGTCCCCTTTGGATGTGGTAGGCGTGCGCGCCGTCCGGCAGGCGCTCCGTGTGCGCAATGTGGTTGCCCGTGTACCGCGCCCAGGCGAACAGGTCGTCCTGCGTCCCGGGGCAGTCCGACAGGAGCACCAGCACCTCGCCGGGCTTCAGGTCGTCGATCAGCTTTTTCGCGCCCAGCAGCGGCGCCGGGCAGCTCGTGCCGCGCATGTCGAGGGTCACGTTGGGTCGCAGCATCGTGTCTTCGGTCATCGTCGCTTTCCCTGTGAGGGTTCCCGGTTTGGCGCCCTAGTAGCCGCCTTTCCCGTAGGGCTGCGGAAGGCCGGCGACTTTCACGCCCTGCTTCGCCGGCCCGATCGGGAACAGGTCGTAGAGATACTTGCTGTCGGCCTCGGGGCGGATCGCCTGGAATCCCTTCAGCATATTCCGGAAGTTGGGCGTATGGCCGTTGGCCTGGTATTCGTCGCGCAGGTAGCGCACGACTTCCCAATGCGCATCGGTAAGCGTGATCCCTTCCGCTGCAGCGATCACCGCGACCACCTCGTCGTCCGTCGACGGCTCGAGCAGATAGCCCTCCGCGTCCGTCGCGACCTCGACCCCGTTGACCGTGTACCCCATCGCGACCCTCCTCTACGTTCGCTGCCGCCGCCTGGCGCCGCGTCAAACCACGGCCAGAATCGACTTGTAGGGGACGAAAAGTCCCCATCCCAGCCCGCGCTCGCCGCCCATTCCCTCGAACTGAAGGGGAAGCGAGTCGGCCGGCTTCACACCGTGCAGCACCACACTGAATCCGGCGATTTCGCGGGTGCCCGCGCGCTGCGTTCGCCGCCGCCCGGTGATGAATTCGCAGACGACCGCCCTTGCCGCGAGCCACCGGGCGACCTCGTCGCCGAACGCCGCTTCGTCGCGCGCGCCGGTCGCAACCCGTTGTGCGTGCAGCGTGTGCCAAGGATGCAACGATTTTGCCGCGCCTTCGGAAACGGCGAGCCCGGCGCCGACGTCGAGCATGCTTCCGGCGAGCGCCAACGCGTCGCCCGTCCGGCGCTCGGGGACCCGCAGCACAAGCTTCGCGCGGCGCGCGAGCAGCGCGACACTCTGGCCGCCGGTTGACGTCTTCAGCGGATGGATTCCCGCACCCGCCTCGTCGGCGAGCCACGGCAGCCGGCGAAGCACTTCGCACCAGAGGTCATAGGCGTACTCGGGCGGCAGGCTCGTGCCCTCGAGTCCAAACACGACGTCGACAGCCGCGTCGGCGCTGACCCCCATCCACCCTCCTCAACGGTTGCACCAAAACGCCGCCGATCGCACGTTTCACTCGACGGTCAGCCGACGGAGGCCGTCTCGGCCGGCTGCGTATCGCTCCACTGCCTCATCGCATCGGCCCATTGCCGCGCGGTGACGGGATCGATGTCGAAAATCGTGAACCGGCTCTTTTCCCGGATGCGCAGCCGCAGGAAGCGCATGCCGCCGGCATCGTGGACGACTTCAGCCAGCTCGATTTCCTGCCCGCCCAGCGGGACCTTGAACCGTGCGAGGCTCGTGATCTTCGGCATGGTCTTCTCTCGCCTACGAGCCGGTCGGGCTTGCTGTCGCGCCTGCGTCCCTCGGGGTCGAGAGCAAGTCAGACAAGGCTCATGGGTTCTGCGCCGGACCCAATGGACCGGCTCCCCCCATTGTGCGCCGTCTCCGTGCCATCGACACGCGCACGCGCGCGGGAGCGCGGCGGGTTCGAATCCGGCCGTACCGACCATCTCGATACAGGGCTTCTGCCAGTCCGTATTGAGCGGCTTGGCGCGCCGGCGCGTCCATAGCCATGGGGGGATACGAAACGAATACTCCATCCGGGTAGCTTCAGAGTAGCCGGCCAGAGGGATAGCGGCCGCCGGGAATGTGCCCTTAGCATGCCATCCTTGTCCGTCGTCAAAACACGATGTTCGCGCTGCATGCACACTGGTCGCGCGAGCTCTCCGGAAGCTCTCCGCGCCGCCGCTGTCCGCGAACGGTGCGCGACCGGGCGATCCCGGAAATCCGCTGACCCAGCGAAGAGGAGTTAAGCCATGGCCAAGAAGATGCACCCGACGCCGATCCTCGACCAGCTCGAAACCGGGCCGTGGCCGAGCTTCGTCACGGGACTGAAGCGGCTCGCAAAGGACAAGGACTACGTCGTCGACCTGATGGGCCAGCTCGAGACGTCGTACCGGACGCGCAAGGGCTACTGGAAGGGCGGCACGGTCGGCGTGTTCGGTTACGGCGGCGGCGTCATTCCGCGCTTCACCGAGCTCAAGGACGACGCCGGCAAGCCGGTGTTTCCCGACGCAGCCGAGTTCCACACGCTCCGCGTGATGCCGCCGGCGGGAATGCACTACAACACCGACGTGCTGCGCAAGATGGCCGACATCTGGGAACGCCATGGCTCGGGGCTGATCGCGTTCCACGGCCAGTCCGGCGACATCATGTTCCAGGGCGTCACCAGCGAAAACACGCAGAAGGCGTTCGACGAGATCAACGAGCTCGGCTTCGACCTGGGCGGCGCCGGGCCGGCGGTGCGCACGTCGATGTCGTGCGTTGGGGCCGCCCGCTGCGAGCAGTCGTGCTACGACGAGGCGACCGCGCACCGCACGGTGATCAACAGCTTCCTCGACGACATCCATCGGCCATCGCTGCCGTACAAGTTCAAGTTCAAGTTCAGCGGCTGCCCCAACGATTGCATGAACTCGATCCAACGCGCCGACATGGCCGTGATCGGGACCTGGCGCGACAACATCCGTACCGACGAAGCGCTCGCGCGCAAGTGGTTCGTCAAGCACGGGATGAACGAGCTCGTCAACGACGTCGTCGCGCGCTGCCCGACCAAGGCGATCCAGTTGAGGGAAGTGACGGACCTCAAGGCGGGCGCGACGGTGTCGACGGTGGCGGTGAGCGACACGCACGGGCTCGAGATCGAGAACCGCGACTGCGTGCGCTGCATGCACTGCATCAACGTGATGACCGGCGCGCTCGCCCCCGGCAAGGACAAGGGTGCGACGGTGCTGGTCGGCGGCAAGCGGACGCTGAAGATCGGCGACCTGATGGGCACTGTCGTCGTGCCTTTCATGAAGCTCGAGACCGACGAGGACCGCGCAAAGCTGGTCGAGCTCGGCCAGAAGGTCATTGACTTCTTCGCCGAGAACGCGCTCGAGCACGAGCGAACCGGCGAAATGATCGAGCGTATCGGCATCGTCAACTTCCTCGAGGCGCTCGAGATTCCGATCGATCCGAACATGGTCGCCTCGCCGCGAACCAACCCGTACGTCCGAATGGACGGGTGGGACGAGGAAGTCGCGAAGATCAAGGCCGCGAAGAAAGTCGCCTGAATATGAACCCCCAAGCTCACTTCGGTCGCCACCCCCTCGGGGGACGCACAGTGCCCTTCGCGCGACCGGGCGGCTGCTGAGGAGACACGAGATGGCTCAACCGCAAATGCGCAGGGCGATCGAGAGCGGCGTTCCAGACAACCGTCCGTTCCTGCACCCGAAGTTCAAGGCGAACTACGGCAACTGGCGCTACCACGACCGGCCGCGGCCCGGCGTGCTGCATCACGTCTCGCACAGCGGCGACGAAGTGTGGTCGGTGCGGGCCGGCACGCAGCGGCAGATGGACGTCGCGACGATCCGCAAGCTCTGCGACATCGCCGACACGTACGCCGAAGGCTACGTCCGCTTCACGATCCGGTCGAACATCGAGTTCATGGTCTCGAGCTTCGACAAGGTCGCCACGCTCATCGATGCGCTCGAGAAGAGCGGCTTCCCCGTCGGCGGCACCGGCAACTCGGTGTCGATGATCGCGCATACGCAGGGCTGGCTCCATTGCGACATCCCGGGCACCGACGCCTCGGGTGTCGTCAAGGCGCTGATGGACGAGCTCTACGACGAGTTCCGCCGCGAGGAGATGCCGAACCGCGTCCACCTGTCGACGTCGTGCTGCGAGATCAACTGCGGCGGGCAGGCTGACATCGCGATCATCGTCCAGCACACGAAGCCGCCGGTCATCAACCACGACCTCGTGGCCAACGTGTGCGAACGTCCCGCCGTCGTCGCGCGCTGCCCGGTCGCGGCTATCCGCCCGGCGCTCGTCAACGGCAAGCCGTCGCTCGAAGTCGACGAGAAGAAATGCATCTGCTGCGGTGCCTGCTATCCGCCGTGCCCGCCGATGCAGATCAACGACCCCGAGTACTCGAAGCTCGCGATCTGGGTCGGCGGCAAGAACTCGAACGCGCGCGCGAAGCCGACGTTCATGAAGATGGTCGCCGCCGGGCTGCCGAACCACCCGCCGCGGTGGCCCGAGGTGGCCGAAGTCGTCAAGCGGATCCTCCGCGTCTACAAGGAAGACGCGCGGCCCTGGGAACGGCTTTCCGACTGGGTCGAACGCATCGGCTGGCCGCGCTTTTTCGAAAAGACGGAGCTGCCATTCACCAAGTATCTGATCGACGACTGGCGGGGCGCGCGGGTGAACCTCAACGCGTCGGCGCATATCCGGTTTTGATGCAAACCGCGCGACGCAGACGACGCTGGATCCCCGCGTTCGCGGCGATGACGAACTCGTGAGGCATCGATGAAATTCGGCATCCTCGTCAACGAAGGCCCCTACCAGCACCAGGCCAGCGATTCGGCTTACCTGTTCTGCAAGGCGGCGCTCGCGAAAGGGCACGCGATCCACCGGGTGTTCTTCTACCACGACGGCGTCAACAACTCGACGCGACTGACCGAACCGCCGCAGGACGACCGCAACATCGTCGCCCGCTGGTCGAAGCTCGCCACAGAGCACGGCGTGGATCTGGTCGTTTGCGTCGCGGCGGCACTGCGGCGCGGTATCCGCGACGAGAATCTCGCGCCCGGCTTTCGCATCTCGGGGCTAGGCCAGCTCGTCGAGACCGGCATCCAATCCGACCGGCTCGTCGTGTTCGGCGATTGAGGGCTGCATCATGTCTGGCGAAGGCATTGCGAAGAAGTTCATGTTCGTCAACCGGACGGCACCGTACGGATCGGTCTACGCGCTCGAGTCGCTCGAGGTCGTGCTGATCTCGGCGGCCTTCGACCAGGACGTCTCGCTCGTCTTCGTTGAGGACGGCGTCTGGCAGCTGAAGAAGGGTCAGCAGACCAAGGGCATCGAAGCCAAGAATTTTTCGCCGACCTATCGCGCGCTGGAAGGCTACGACGTCGAGAAGCTCTACGTCGAGCGCGAATCGATGGAAGAGCGCGGGCTGACCGAGGACGACCTGCTCGTCGACGTGACCGTGCTCCCCTCCGCCGATCTCGGCAAGCTCATGGATGCGCAGGACGTCGTGCTGTCTTTCTGAGGCGAATAGAAATCTCGATGTTGCATATCGTCAACAAGTCGCCGCTGGAGCGCACGGCGCTCGATGCCTGCCTGCGCATCGCGGCGCCAGGGACGATCCTGCTGATCGAAGATGCCGTCTACGCGGCGACGCGAGGTACCGCGGTCGAGAATCGGATGAAGGAAGCGCTCACTCGGCACCGGGTCTACGCGCTCCTGCCCGATCTCGAAGCGCGCGCCGTCGCCGACCGAGTGCTCGAAGGCGTCTCGACCGTCGACTACGGCGGCTTTGTCGACCTCGTCGCGGAGCACGACAACTGTCAATCCTGGCTGTGATCCATTGAAATCGCCTTCAACCCCGAGGAGACCCCATGCCCACCATCGAAGTCAACGGCAAGCCCTACGAAACAGACGAAGAAGGCTACCTCGTCAATCTGGCCGACTGGAGCGAGGACGTCGCGAACTACATCGCGCAGACCGAAAGCGTCGAGATGTCGTCCAACCACTGGGAGGTCGTCAACTTCCTGCGCAAATACTACGACGAGTACCAGATCGCGCCGGCAGTACGGGTGCTGACGAAGGCAATCGGCAAGCAGCTCGGACCGGACAAGGGCAACAGCCAGTACCTCTACGAGCTGTTCCCCTACGGCCCGGCGAAGCAGGCGTGCAAGATCGCCGGCCTGCCGAAGCCGACGGGCTGCGTCTGATGCGGGGATCGTCGTCCCCGCGCAGAGCCTGCCCCCGACACGATCGGGGGCGGGGACCCAGCGTCGCTCATCGACAGTCATTGGATTCCCGCGTTCGCGGGAATGACGGTAGCTAAAGGCACCCCCGGAACAGGAGGAGATCGCGATGTCGGCCGCGACCGTGCTCATCGGCGTGCTGTTCTATCTCGCGACGGCGATATTCGCCGGCGGGCTCGCGGTCCGGATCTACGGCTACGCCCGCACGCCGGCACCGCTCAAGATTCCGACGACGCCGGCGCCGGTGACGCGCGGCGGCGTCGCCTTGCGGATCGCCCGCGAGGTGGTGCTGTTCGAAAGCCTGTTCAAGAGCAACCTCTGGACGTGGGCGTGCGGCTGGCTGTTTCACGCCGGCCTCGCGTTGGTGTTGCTGCGGCACTTGCGCTATTTCCAGGAGCCCGTCTGGGGCTGGGTCGCCCTGCTGCAGCCGTTCGGCATCTACGCGGGGTTCGCCATGGCGGCGGGCCTTGCCGGCCTCTGGGTCCGCCGGGTGTTCGTCGCCCGCGTGCGTTTCATCTCAACGCCGTCCGATCACCTGATGCTGGCGCTGCTGCTCGCGATTGCGGTCTCCGGGCTCGCGATGAAGTACGTGGCGCACACCGACATCGTCGCGGTGAAGGCGTTCTTCCTCGGGCTCATGCGTTTCGATTGGCAGCCGCTGCCAGCCGACGGCCTGCTCTACGCTCACCTCGGACTGGTCGCGCTGCTGCTTCTGATCTTCCCGTTCTCCAAGCTGCTGCACGCGCCCGGTCTGTTTTTCTCGCCCACACGCAACCAGATCGACGATTCGCGCGAGCACCGGCATCTCGCGCCGTGGGCGGCGCGACTCGACCCGAACAGCTGACGATGGCTGCCGACGTAAAGGCTCCGCCGCTGCGCCCGTTCCCTGATGCGCCGCAGACGCTCGTCCCCGGTGCGATGGTCGCATCGAAGCCTTACGTCGCGACGGACAAGATGCAGCAGGCGCTGGGCTTCCCCGGCGAGCTCGCAGAGGGCTGGCAGGAGAAGGCGCTCGGCAAAATGGGCGAGCTCCTCGGAAAATACCGCTCGCTCAAGGTCTACCTCGACAGCTGCGTCCATTGCGGCGCGTGCGCGGACAAGTGTCATTACTTCATCGGCACGCAGGACCCCCTCAACATGCCGGTCGCGCGGCAGGACCTGATGAGGAGCGTCTACCGCAGGCATTTCACACTGCCCGGCAAGCTCTTTCCGAAACTGGTCGGCGCGCGCGAGCTGACCCGAGACGCGCTGGACCAATGGTTCACGTACTACAACCAGTGCTCCGAATGCCGCCGCTGCTCGGTCTTCTGCCCTTATGGCATCGACACGGCCGAAGTGACGATGGCGGCAAAGGAGATCATGGACGCCGCTGGCCTCGGCCACAAGTATACGAACGAGGTCATCGGCAAGGTCCACCGGATCGGCAACAACCTCGGCTTGCCAGGCCCCGCGCTCGCCGACACGCTGGAAGGCCTCGAAGAGGACGTCAAGGAGGACACCGGCGCCGACGTCCGCTTCCCGCTCGACGAAAAAGGCGCCGAGGTGCTGCTGGTCACGCCGTCGGCGGACTTCTTCGCCGAGCCGCACGTCGACAGCCTGATCGGCTACGCCAAGGTGTTCCATGCGGCCGGCATCCGCTGGACGCTCTCGTCGCACGCATCCGAAGCCGGCAACTTCGGCCTGTTCATCGGCAGCTACGATCAGCTGCAGAAGATCGCGCTGCGCATCCGCGAAGCGGCGCTGGAATTGGGCGTCAAGCGGATCGTCGTCGGCGAATGCGGCCACGCATGGCGCGTCGCTTACAGCATGTGGAACACTCTGGCCGGCATCGGCGCGGGCGGCACCGACGCGTTCGCGCGCCAGCTGCAGAGCCAGCTCGATTCCCGCTACCGACAGCCGATGCACATCTGCGAGCTGACCTGGGACCTGATTCAACGCGGCGCGCTCGTCTTCGACAAGGACGCGAACGACCATCGCGTGGTCACTTTCCACGATTCATGCAACGTCGCGCGCGCCTCCCGGATGGGCGACACGCCGGGCGGCCAGTTCGAGATTCCGCGCGCCATCATCCGCGCGGTCGCGAACAAGTACGTCGAGATGCGGCCCGGCACGACGCACGAAGCGACGTTCTGCTGCGGCGGCGGCGGCGGGCTGCTGACCGACGAGCTCATGGACATCCGCGTCAAGGGCGCGCTGCCGCGGATGGAGGCGCTCAGGGAAGTCGCCGACGGCCGCGATGTCAATTTCATGGCGACGATCTGCGCGATCTGCAAGGCGCAGTTTTCGAAGGTGCTGCCGTACTACGGTTTCAAGATGGGCATGGTGGGTGGCGTGCACCAGTTGGTCAGCACGGCCATCCGGCTAGGCGTCAAACAGTAACGCAAGACGATCTTTCGGAGACCACGCGATGTCAACGACACCGGGCCCCAGCGTCGAGAAGCTCACGTTCCGCCGCTACAAGGATGGCGACGACAAGTGGGATTCGTGGCGCGAGCAGATCTTCCAGGCGAGCTGGTCGCACAAATGCCCGACCTACATCCAGTCGACGCCGCCCTGCCAGGGAAGCTGCCCGTCGGGAGAGGACGTCCGCGGCTATCTCAACATCGTTCGCGGCATCGAGAAGCCGCCGGCGGGAGTGTCGTGGCAGGAGTACGCGTGGCGGCGGCTGACCGAAGCCAATCCGTTTCCGTCGGTGATGGGACGCGTGTGCCCCGCGCCGTGCGAAACCGGCTGCAACCGCAACGAAGTCGAGGATCACGTCGGGATCAACTCGGTCGAGCATTTTCTCGGCGAATACGCGATCGCCAACAACCTCAGGTTCACCGCGCCCGAGGTGCAGACCGGCAAAAAGGTGGCCGTGATCGGCGGCGGACCGGCGGGACTTTCCTGCGCCTACCAGCTCGCGAAGAAGGGCCACTCCGTCACGATCTTCGACGAGCACGAGCTGCTCGGCGGAATGATGCGCTACGGGATCCCGGGCTTCCGCACGCCGCGCGAAGTGCTCGATGCGGAGATCCAGCGCATCGTCGATCTCGGCATCGAGGTGCGGCCGAAGTCCCGTGTCGGCACCGACATCACATTGGAGCAGCTCAAGCGCGACTACGCTGCGGTGTTTCTCGGCATGGGCGCGCAATCCGGCCGGCCGCTGCCGGCGCCGGGCGGCGACGCGCCGAACGTCGTCACCGCGACGGCGTTTCTCAAGGCGTTCAACGACGGGCGCCTGCGCCACGTCGGCAAGCGCGTCGTCGTCATCGGCGGCGGCGACACGTCGATCGACGTCGCGACGGTGGCCCGGCGGTTGGGCCACATCGGGCACGCGAAGCCGACCGATTTTCCCGAGCTCGCGATCGCCGGCCACATGGCGCACGACGTCGCATCGGTCTCGGCGAAGCAGGGCGCTGAAGTCACGCTGACCTCGGTTTTCAACGTCGAGCAGATGCAGGCAAACAAGCACGAGATCGAGCAGGCGCTGGCCGAGGGCATTGCGATCCGCGGCGGGCTCGCGCCGGTCAAGGTCGTGAAGGACGAAAACGGCCGGGCGATTGCGCTCACTGTCGCGCGCTGCGAAGCCAAGTTCGTCGGACCGAAGCTCGAGATCAAGGTGATCGAGGGCACCGAGGAGGACATTCCGGCCGATCTCGTCGTCTCGGCGATCGGTCAGGCGGTCGACTTCAGCGGGCTCGAGGAGTTCGACATCGGCAAGGGCGCGGTCGCGACCGACAAAAACTATCAGATTCCCGGCAAGGCCGGCACCTTCGCCGGCGGCGACGTCATCCGCCCGCACCTGCTCACTACGGCGATCGGCCACGGCGCGATCGCCGCCGAAGGCATCGATCGCTTTCTGCGCGGCGAGGATCAGGAGAAACGGCCGAAGGTCGACGTCCATGCGTTCGACCTCCACCGCAAGATGGTCGAGAAGGGGCTCGCGTTCAAGGAGACGCACGAGCCGATCCGCGGCACCGACCAGACCAACGTCGGCATCCACAACTACGACAACCGCTCGGACCGCTACGTGATTCCGCACGAGGAGCTCTTCCTCGGCCATTTCGGGTACACGCCGCGGCACAGGCGCACCGTGACGACGCTGACCCGCGAGAGCGCGCTGGGCAACTTCGAGGAGCGTCTCGCGCCGCTCGGCGAAGCCGAAGCCGTCGCCGAGTCCAAGCGCTGCATGAGCTGCGGTCAGTGCTTCGAATGCGACAACTGCGTCGTCTACTGCCCGCAGACGGCGGTGGCGCGGGTACCGAAGAAGGAGGCGACGACGGGACGCTACGTCTACACCGACTACGACAAATGCATCGGCTGCCACATCTGCAAGGACGTGTGCCCGACCGGGTACATCCAAATGGGGCTCGGCGAATAGCGACATGCGATCGCACGCCCTTCGCGATGCGTTGCGTTGGCGGCTTCCCCGCCTCGCCTTGCTGCTGACGCTCGCCGGCGCCGCGCTGACGGCCGGCGCCGCCGGCACCTCGTCGCTGGCGCCGATGCCCGCAGTTCCAGCCGGCAAGTGCGTCGAGGACACACCGTTCATGCGGCGCAACCACATGGAGTTGCTCAAGCACCAGCGCGACCTCACCGTGCACGAGGGGATCCGCACGGCGCGGTACAGCCTCGCCCATTGCGTCGCCTGCCACGCGAGCAAGGAGACCGGCCGGGTCACCGGCAGCAAGGACGCATTCTGCGAGGGCTGCCACCGCTACGCCAGCGTGAAGCTCGACTGCTTCGAGTGCCACACGGACAAGGCGAAGGCGGCGCTCGCTACTGCCGCGGGCAACAGGTCGCACGAATGAGCGGCGTTGATCGCGGACGGCGGCAGATCCTCGCCTGGGGCGCGGCGATGGCCGGGGTCACCATTGCGCCGGGCATCACCCTGTTCGACCTAGCACGGGGCCGCCCGCCGGCGGAAGCCGCCTCGAGCAAGGTGCGCTGGGGGATGTTGGTCGACGTCAACCGGTGTGCGTCGGACTGCGACGCGTGCGTCGTCGCGTGCGACACGGAGAACGGGCTGTCGGGCGCCAAGACCGCCACGGCGTCGCAATGGATCCGGAAGATCGAACTGACCGCCTCGACGGGCGAGACGCGTTCGCTGCCGATGATGTGCCAGCATTGCGCCGACCCGCCGTGTGTTGACGTCTGCCCCACGGGCGCGTCGTTCAAGCGCGCCGACGGCATCGTGCTGGTCGATCGCCATACGTGCATCGGCTGCCGCTATTGCATGATGGCCTGCCCGTACAAGGCGCGCTCGTTCGTCCACGAGCCGCTCACCGATCAGAAGACCGACGTGCCGCGCGGCAAGGGCTGCGTCGAATCCTGCACGCTGTGCGTCCACCGGATCGACCGCGACCAGATCCCGGCATGCGTCGAGGCCTGCGCGGCCACCGGCCACAAGGCGCTGCTGTTCGGAAATCTCAACGATCCGACAAGCGAAATCTCGCAGCGGATCGCCGCGGTCGCGACCGTGCAGGTGCGCGCCGATCTTCGGCTCGACACCGGCGTGCGCTACCAGGGACTCTAGGCGATGGACAACGCCGCTCCGCTGCACCGCAGCGCCCGCGCGTTCTGGGCGCTCGCGCTGCTCGGCGCCCTCGTGACGGCCGTCGGCCTCGGCGCCGCATTCGTCATGGAGGAGCACGGCCATATCGTCACCGGCATGAACAATCAGATCGTCTGGGGACTGCCGCATGTGTTCGCGATCTTCATGATCGTCGCTGCGTCCGGCGTGCTGAACGTCGCGTCGATCGGTTCGGTGTTCGGCCAGGCCGCGTACAAGCCGCGCGCGCCCCTCTCGGCGCTCCTTTGCCTCGCACTTCTCACCGGTGGCCTCTTCGTGCTCATGCTGGACCTCGGGCGCCCCGAGCGGCTCGTCGTCGCGGCGACGCGCTATAACTTCACGTCGGTTTTCGCGTGGAACGTGTTCCTGTATTCCGGCATGTACGCGATCGTCGCGGTCTACCTGTGGACGCTGATGGAACGCCGGATGGGCGTCTATTCCAAGGCAGCCGGCGTCGCTGCGTTCGCGTGGCGGATCATCCTCACGACCGGTACGGGAGCGATCTTCGCATTTCTCGTCGCGCGGCAGGCGTACGGCAGCGCGCTCCTGCCGCCGCTCTTCATCGTGCTGTCGTTCGCGTGGGGACTCGCGGTGTTTCTCGTCGTGCAGGCGGCGATGTATGCGTGGACCGGGCGCGCGGTGCCACAAGAAATCCACAGCCGGATGCGCAAGCTGCTGGCGCTGTTCGTCGTCGGCACGCTGTATTTCGTCGCGGTCTTCCATCTGGTGAATGCGTATTTCGCGAGGCAATTCGCGTTCGAACGCTTCCTGCTCGTCGACGGCGGCGTCTACCCGCTGCTGTTCTGGGGCGGCTACGTGATCCTGGGCGGTCTCGTGCCGCTCGTCCTGCTCTGGCATCCGCGCTTCGCGGCACGGCGGGCGACGACGGTCGCGGCCCTGCTGGTAATCGCCGGCGCTTTCGCCTGGCTCTACGTGTTCATCCTCGGCGGACAGGCGTATCCGCTCGACATTTTCCCGGGCTTTTCCGTGACGAGCAGCTTCGCGGACGGGCAAATCAATGACTACGTGCCGAGCGGCTGGGAGCTTGGGCTCGGCGTCGGCGGGCTCGGCGTCGCGTTCCTGATCACCGTGGCGGGCGTGCGCTCGCTGGCCTTTTTCCCGGAGGACGCCGTCGAGGCATCGCGCGGCGCAGCGGCGGAATGATGGGCCCGACGCTGCCGCGTTTCCTCGTCTCGGCGGCGCACAAGTCGTCGGGAAAGACGACGGTGAGCCTCGGGCTCGCGGCCGCGCTGACGGCGCGCGGGCTCGTGGTGCAGCCGTTCAAGAAGGGCCCCGACTTCATCGATCCGATGTGGCTCACCGTCGCCGCCGGGCGAGCATGCCGTAACCTCGACCCCTATCTTTCCGACGCCGCGGAAATCTGCAGCGCGTTTCGCCGCCACAGCGCCGGCGCCAGCGTCGCGCTGGTCGAAGGCAACAAGGGACTCTACGACGGCCTTGCCCTGGACGGCAGCAACAGCAATGCGGCGGTGGCAACGATGCTCGGCCTGCCCGTGGTGCTCGTCGTCGACGCGCGCGGAATGACCCGCGGCATCGCGCCGCTGATCCTCGGCTACCAGGCGTTCGATCCCGACATCCGCATCGCGGGCGTGATCCTCAACAACCTGGGCGGCAGCCGTCACGAAGCAAAGCTGCGCCTCGTGATCGCGCATTACACCGACGTTGCGGTCCTGGGTGCCGTCCATCACGATCCGCGCCTCTCGATCGTCGAGCGGCATCTGGGCCTCATGCCGAGCAACGAAGCGGGCGACGCCGCGCGCCGCGTGCCCGAGATCGGCGCGTTGATTGCGCGGCAGGTCGATCTGGATGCGCTGCTCGCCGTCGCCCGCGCAGCGCCGTCAATCCCGACGATGGCGGATGCGCCGCCGTCGCCGCCGCACCTGGCGACCGACTCGGACATCAGGATCGGCGTCGCGCAGGACCGCGCATTCGGCTTCTACTACGCCGATGACTTCGACGCGCTCCGCGCCGCGGGCGCAACGCTCGTGCGCTTCGACACGCTCGCCGACACGCACCTGCCGAGTGTGGATGCGCTCTTCATCGGCGGCGGCTTTCCCGAGCTCTACGCGCGCGAGCTGGAGGCCAACGTGGCGCTGCGCGGGCGCATCCGCAACGCGATCGACGCCGGGCTTCCCGTCTACGCCGAATGCGGCGGGCTCATGTATCTCGCGCGCTCGCTGACCCAGGAAGGCCACGCGTACCGGATGGTCGGCGCAATCCCCGCCGATGTGATGATGCGCGAAAGGCCGGTGGGGCGCGGCTATGTGCATCTCGAAGAGACGTCGGCGTTCCCCTGGCCTGCGAGCCCGAACGAGTCGCGCGCGCTGCGCGCCCATGAATTCCATTATGCGTCGCTCGACAACGTCGGCCCGGACGTCCGCTACGCGTACGCCGTCAAGCGCGGCTACGGCATCGACGGCGAGCGCGACGGGATCGTCGTCGGCAACGTGCTCGCGTCCTTCGCGCATCGGCGCTCGACGGACCGCAGCGACTGGGCGGCGCGCTTCGTCGAGTTTATCAGCCACAGCGACTACCGGCAGCGGCGCGAGGGGAACATTGTCTACCTCGACGCGATGCGCGGCCGCGAAGCGCTGATCGTCTGAGCGGTGGCGGAGACGAACGTTGAGCCGGACCTGCGAGGAACCTTCCGTGACACCCATGAATGCCGCCATTGCGCTGACCCGCACGCTGACCGTCGGAGACTGGCGCATCGAGACCGACACCGAGGGCTATCTCGTCGACCGCAGCCAGTGGTCCGAGGAGTTCGCGCAAGCGCTCGCGCGCGAGGAAGGCCTCGAGCTCACGCCCGAGCACTGGCAAGTCATCCGCTTCCTGCGCGACTATTATTTCGAGCACGGCGTTCAGGCGCAGGTTCGGGCGATGATCCGGCATTTCTCGATGACGTGGGGTCCGGAACGCGGCTCGAATCATCACCTGCACGAAATGTTTCCCCGCGGCGGACCGCAGAAGCAGGGAAACCGGCTCGCCGGTCTCTTGCGAACCAAGGGCGAACACTGAGAACCCCTCATCGCGGAATTCGCTGCCCGGCTCGATTGCTTTGTCGTGCTCAATCGGCAAATGACGACGCCGCCGGCACGCCAATGGTTCGAGGGAGCCAGCGGACTCGCCGTCGGTGCGCTCGCCTGGCTATTGCGCATGGAGTCCAGGGTCAAACCGTGAGGCCATCATGATTGTCGTCACCCCCAGCGCCGCGCAACAAATTCGGGTCGCGGCCACGGAATCCGACTGCGATGAGCTGGGCTTGCGGATCGCGGTTCGCCGCTCGGCTGACGGATCGCTCGACTACGCGATGGGTTTCGACGAGGCGCGCGGCGACGATGTCGTCGTCACCTCGGAAGGCATCGCGCTCGTCGTCTCGCCGCAGCAACGCGATCTGCTCGATGGCATGACGCTCGATTACGTCGAATACGAGGCCGGCGATTTCCGCTTCATATTCATCAATCCGAACGATGCGTCCCGGGCACAGCACGCGCCCGGTGGCGGTGCGGGCGACGCGGGAAACTGCGGCTGCGCCGGCGGCAACGCCTGACACTTCGCCCGATGACCAAGCACGCCGACCTGCCCACTCCCGCCGATTTTGCGCGCGCCGCTCGCGCGCACGGCGGTGGCCATCCGAAAGGACACGGCGAGGTCTACCTGGTCGGTGCGGGTCCCGGCGACCCCGAGCTCCTCACGTTGCGCGCGTTGAAGCTGATGCAGTGCGCCGACATCGCGCTCTACGACAACCTGATCTCGCCGGAGGTGCTCGACCTGCTGCCGCCGACCGCCGAACGGATCTACGTCGGCAAGCGGCGCGCGAACCATACGATGCGGCAAGAGGAGATCAACGCGCTGCTCGTCCACCACGCCCGTGCCGGCAAGCGCGTGCTGCGCTTGAAGGGTGGCGATCCATTCATCTTCGGCCGCGGCGGCGAGGAGATCGACACGCTATCCGAGAACGCAATTCCCTTCGAAGTCGTGCCGGGGATCACGGCCGCGCTGGGCGTCGCCGCTTACGCCGGAATTCCGCTCACGCACCGCGACTGCGCGCAGTCGTGCGTGTTCGTAACGGGCAACCTGAAGGACGGCACGATGGACCTCGACTGGCCCGCGCTCGCGCGGCCGCGCCAGACGATCGTCGTCTACATGGGTCTCACCGGTCTGCCGCTGCTTTGCGCGCAGCTCGTCGTGCACGGAATGAAGCCGGCCACGCCTGCCGCGGTCATCCAGCAGGGCACTTCGGAAACGCAGCGCGTGGTCGCGGGAACGCTCGAGACATTGCCGGATCTTGCTTCCGACGCCGATTTGCGCGGACCAACGCTGATCATCATCGGCGACGTGGTACGCCTGCGCAAGCGCCTCAACTGGTTTATCGCGGACGCCCCGCAATCCGTTCCGGTCGCGCCCGCTCGCCCGCGCGTCAGGCGCCGAGCGTAATCCTGGTGCGACGCGCCCGCCATCCGAACGGCTGATTGTCTACACGCGTCGTGTCGGGCATCGTGTGTCGTCGGCTTGATCGACGTCAACTCCGCCGGCGGAAACGAAGCTCCGGCGATCCGCGAATTGATTCTGATCAAAGCCGCGGATGCATTCGCGGCTATTCTCTCACCCGTGCGCAGCGCTCGCCAAACCCTTGCACGGCAACTAACAACGGTGTCCGTAACAGGCGCAGCATTGTGATGGAGGAGTCGAAGGAGCAGGAAATGAGGCACTGGACCACCGAAACCGAGCTCGACCCCCTCCCGTACCGCGATGCCCTCACCCCGCCCGTGACCGCGTCGATCGAGGAAATCTGGCACGCGCAACAACTGCGGCTCGATCTGCGTCGGCGCTATCCCGATCTGCCGGGCCCGCCGCCGTCGTTCTGGCACATCGGGGTCGATTGAAATGCAAAAGACCGTCATTCCCGCGAACGCGGGAATCCGGTAACTCTGCACGAAGGGGCTCCGTCCCCGCGTTTGCCGGGACGGCAGGCGCCGCCAGTGTGCTGAGTCAGAAGCTCCGAGATAAGGGAGCCGATGAAATCGGGTGTCAGGCAAGGCGCGAGGCCGAGACAGTAGCCCGTGCTACGGCGAGGTCGAGCAACGTGACATGGCGCCCGATTTCGCCGCGAACTATCGAGTGAATTTCTGACTCAGTACACTAGCCCGAAGCCTGGTGCGACGTATCGGAAGCCGCGCGGTGCTCGACGGCGAACACGGCAGCCTCCACACGCGAGGTGAGCCCCAGCTTCGACAGGATGTGCCGCACGTGCAGCTTGACGGTGTCGTGGCTGATCGCCAGTGACTGCGCGATCGCCTTGTTGCTCTTGCCGCGGGACAAGTGCTGGAGAATCTCGCGCTCGCGCTCCGTCAGTTGCTTCATGTAGCTGTCTCGCGACTTCTTCGGCTCGCCCGGCAGCAGCATGTCGACGAGCTTGATCGCCATCATCGGCGCGACGACGACTTCGCCGCGCGCCGTTCGCCGGATCGCATCGATCACATCGTCCGGATCCATGTCCTTCAGCAGGTACCCGCGGACGCCGGCCCGGAACGCCCGGGCGAGATCCTCCTGCGAGTCGCTCATCGTCAGCACCAGGACCGGGGTGTCGATGCCCTCGGCACGGATCCGCGTGAGCAGCGTAAAGCCGTCGGTCGGGGTCATGCGCAGGTCCATGACGGCGAGGTCAGGCCGCGTTTCACGCAATAGCCGCACGGCCTCGTCGGGGTTGCCGGTCGTTCCGTTGACCTTGATGTTCGCGCGCTGCTCGAGTAGCTCGGAGAGCCCGCGGCGACACAGGCCGTGGTCGTCGATCAGGACCACATGAATGTTTTCGCTCATGACCTGCCTTCGCGCTGCGGTTGCACCGCCGGAAAACGAAGCCGCACGCGCGTCCCGGCAGGCGCCCCCGGTTCGATCGAAAGCTCTCCGCCCATACGCCGGGCACGCTCCCGCATGATGGCGATCCCGTAATGGCCCGACTCGCTGTTCGCGGATTCGGCCGGCATGCCGATGCCGTCGTCCTCGACAACGATCTCGTACCCGCCTTCGGCGCGATCGAGCGCGAGCCGTGCGTGCCGCGCATTGGCATGCCGCGACACGTTGGCGAGCGCTTCCTGCACGATGTGGAACACCTCGACCTCGCGTCCCACCGGCAGCTTGAGCTCGGGAACGGCATTGTCGAAAGCGAGCGCGACGCCCGTGCGGTCGAAATAGGTCGCGGCGGTCTCGGCGAGCGCGTGCTGCAGGCCCTGCGGATCCATCCGGCTGCGGAAATAGGTGATGAGCTCGCGCAACCGATGGTGCGCATCGGTGAGCGAGCCGTCGACGTCGCTCCAATACTTGAACGCGCGAAGCTCGTCACCCTGCTTGATCGCGTCGCGCAACAGGCTCATCCGCATGCGCATGTAGGTCAAGCCCTGCGCCAGCGAGTCGTGGACCTCGTTGGCCATCATCTGGCGCTCGTGCATCAGACTGGCCCGCAGGTTCTCGCGAGTGAGGCGCGCGTTTTCCAGCGCGACTCCGATCAGCTCGCCGGTCGCGCGGAGCAGCGGCATCGTTTCAGGCGGCAGCTCGCATTCCTGCTCAAACATGAGGTCCAGCGTTCCCACCGCCGCGCCCCGGAACCGTAACGGCACCGCGACCACGTGACGGCACGCCGGGCCGGAGAGGTCGATCGAGAAACGGTCTTCTGCCCCGCACAGGTGGCTCTTCACGCAATCGCTGTCGGGATTTCGCGCCTCGTCGCAACGGCCGCACCAGAACGCGATTGCGCCGGCGCCGGTACGAGCCATGCCCGCCGGCAGGCCGAACGCGATGCCCGGTTCGAGATGGACGCCATCCGCGGCGACGACGCGAACGGCTCCCGCGGCCGCACCTGCCATTCCAACCACGGCTTCGAGCATCGGCGACAACGCCGCCTCGAGCTCCGGCACGGGGGCGTCGACGGACGGTGCGTCTGCGCGCTGGGCGACGCGAGCGGGTGGCCCGGGCGTTTCGCCGGCGTGGCTCGTTGCCTTGCGGGCGCGTCCCGCCTGCTGCGGCATGACGATGTCTCTCCTCCTCGTCCGAAACGTGCGCCGTCGTCGCTTCTCTGAGCTCAAGCAACTCGCGCACACGGGCTGCTCCCTCGGCAAAATTATGGGCCCAGCCCCCGGGACGCGCAAGGAACGCGCCGTTTCATCGAATCGCCTCCCCGAATCACCCATCCGGAGTATCCGCGTCTCCCCCGGGGTGGCTATAGACACCAAACACCCACTTTGCCGTAATGGAGGCTGCCCGGGAGATGGGAAGGGTGGTGTGTTGCCATGTGCCGCGAATCCCGCTTCCTCCCGCGCTCTCCGGACCCGCAGCCACTTCATGACCGATCGCCCACTTCACGATCCGCGAACTGCGCCCCTGCCCGACGCGACGACGCAAACGCGCAACACGACCTGCTACATGTGCGCGTGCCGGTGCGGCATTCGCGTGCATTTGCGTGACGGCGAGGTTCGCTACATCGAAGGAAACCCCGACCATCCGCTGAACCGCGGTGTCATCTGCGCGAAAGGCTCGTCGGGAATCATGAAGCAGTATTCACCGGCGCGCCTGACCAAGCCGCTCGCGCGCAAACCGGGTGCCGAGCGCGGCGCGGGCGAGTTCGTCGCCGTGTCGTGGGACGAGGCGTTCTCGATGCTGGCGGAGCGTCTCGGGAAGATCCGCGCAACCGATCCGAAGAAGTTCGCGCTGTTCACGGGACGCGACCAGATGCAGGCGCTGACGGGTCTGTTCGCGCGCCAGTTCGGCACGCCGAACTACGCTGCGCACGGCGGGTTCTGCTCGGTCAACATGGCGGCCGGGATGATCTACACGATCGGCGGCTCGTTCTGGGAGTTCGGCGGCCCGGACCTCGAGCGCGCGAAGCTGTTCGTGATGATCGGCACGGCCGAGGACCACCACTCGAATCCGCTCAAGATCGCGATTTCGAAGTTCAAGCGCGACGGCGGGCGGTTCATCTCTATCAACCCGATCCGCACCGGCTATTCCGCAATCGCCGACGACTGGCTGCCGATCAAGCCGGGCACCGACGGCGCCTTGCTGCTCGCGCTGATTCACGAGCTGATCGCACTCGGGCTCTACGACCGCGAGTTCCTCGTCCGCTATACCAACGCCGGGCAGCTCGTGAACGTGAATGCGGCGAACGACGAGTTCGGCATGTTCGTTCGCACCGAAGTGCCGAAGGAAGAAGGCTGCTTCGATCCGCAGAACAAGCTGTGGTGGGACCGCGCGACGAACCGCCCCGTCGTTACGCACAGCGAGAGCACCGACCCGTTCCTGCTGGGCGAGTTCCGGCTGGCCGATGGGACCGCCGTCAAGCCGGCGTTCCAGCTTCTGAAGGAGCGCGTCGACAACTGCACGCCCGAATGGGCGGCCGGTATCACGGGAATTCCCGCCGAGGCGATCCGCCGCCTCGCGCACGAAATGGGCATCACCGCGCGCGACGCGAAGATCGAGCTGCCGATTCCCTGGACCGACATGTGGGGCAAGGAGCACGACACCGTCACCGGCAATCCGGTGGCATTCCACGCCATGCGCGGGCTCGCCGCGCACTCGAACGGGTTTCACACGATCCGCGCACTCGCGATCCTGATGACGCTCCTCGGTACCATCGACCGGCCAGGCGGATTCCGGCACAAGGCGCCGTTTCCACGGCCGATTCCGCCATGCGCGAAAACGCCGAACACGCCGCTCGCGATCCAGCCCGATCACCCGCTCGACGGACTGGGTCTCGGCTGGCCCGCCGAGCCCGACGATCTCTTCGTCAACGACGACGGCACGCCGGTGCGCATCGACAAGGCGTTCTCGTGGGAGTACCCGCTCGCCGTGCACGGGATGATGCACAACGTCATCACCAACGCCTGGCGCGGCGATCCGTACCCGATCGACACGCTGATGATCTTCATGGCCAACATGGCATGGAATTCGACGATGAACACGGCGAACGTCCGCCAGATGCTGAACGACAGGCGCGAGGATGGCGAGTACAAGATCCCGTTCATCGTCGTCTGCGACGCGTTCCAGTCCGAGATGACGGCGTTCGCCGATCTCGTGCTCCCCGACACGACGTACCTCGAGCGCCACGACGTGATGTCGATGCTCGACCGGCCGATTTCGGAATTCGACGGCCCCATCGATTCGGTGCGCATTCCCGTCGTTCCGCCGACCGGTGAATGCAAGCCGTTCCAGGAAGTGCTGATCGAGCTCGCCGGCCGCCTCAAGTTCCCCGCGTTCGTTCGGCCGGACGGCACGCGCAAGTTTCGGGATTACCCGGACTTCGTCGTCAATTACGAGACCGAGCCGGGATCCGGAATCGGGTTTCTTGCCGGCTGGCGCGGCAAGGGCGGCGAGAAGTTCATGCGCGGCGAGCCCAACCCGCGGCAGTGGGAGATGTACGCGCACAACAACTGCGTCTACCACTACAAGCTCCCGCCGTCCTACCAGTACATGCGCAACTGGAACAAGGGCTACCTCGAATGGTCGCAGCGGATGCGGATCCAGCGCTATGCCGAGCCGATCCTGATCCACCTCTACTCCGAAGTGCTGCAGAAGTTTCGCCTGGCCGCGCAAGGCAGGGGAATGTCGCGAAAACCGCCGGACCATTTGCGCAAACGGATCGAAACCTACTTCGATCCGTTGCCGTTCTACTACGAGCCGCTGGAAGCGCAGCAATCCGACCTGCACAAGTTCCCGCTCAACGCTGTGACGCAACGCCCGATGGCGATGTATCACTCGTGGGATTCGCAGAATGCATGGCTGCGCCAGATCCACGCGCACAACCATCTGTTCGTCAACCCGAAGGTCGCGCGCACTGCCGGCATCGACGACGGTGGCTGGATGTGGGTCGAATCGCCTTGGGGAAAGGTGCGTTGCCTGTGCAGCTACTCGGAGGCAGTCGAACCCGGCACCGTGTGGACGTGGAACGCGATCGGCAAGGCGGCCGGCGCCTGGCGGCTGTCCCCCGATGCCAACGAATCGCAACGCGGGTTCCTGTTGAACCATCTCATTTCCGAGGAACTGCCAGGACCATCGGCGCACGGACCGATTTCCAACTCGGACCCGGTTACCGGACAGGCGGCGTGGTACGACGTCCGCGTGCGGATTTACCCGGCCGACCCCGATGAGCCCAGGGCGACGTGGCCGCAATTCGCGGCGGTGCCGGCGGCCCCGGGTGCGGGCACGACGCCGCGCCGGCGCGCTTACTTTGCGGGTCGTATCTCGTGACCCAGCTTGCGCTCGTCATTGATCTCAACGTGTGCGTCGGTTGCCACGCCTGCGTTACCTCTTGTAAGCAGTGGAACACGTCGGGCTCGGCCGGACCGCTCGCCGATTTCGAGCCCTACGGGAAGGACCCGACTGGCGCGTTCTTCAACCGCGTGCAGACATTCGAGGTCGGCGAATACCCGAACACGCAGACGGTTCATTTCCCCAAATCTTGCCTCCATTGCGAGGATCCGCCGTGCGTTCCCGTGTGCCCGACGGGAGCGAGCTACAAGCGCGCCTCCGACGGCATCGTCCTCGTCGACTACGACAAGTGCATCGGCTGCAAGTACTGCTCGTGGGCGTGCCCCTACGGCGTGCGCGAGATCGATCCGGAGCGCAAGGTGATGACCAAGTGCACGCTGTGCGTCGACCGGATCTACGATCCCGCATTGGCCGAAGCCGAGCGCAAGCCGGCGTGCGTGATGGCCTGCCCGACGTCGGCGCGCCTCTTCGGCGACATCCACGATCCGGACTCGGTCGTCTCGCAGGCGATCCGCGAAAACGCCGGCTACGCGCTGATGCCGGAATGGGGAACGCATCCGTCGAACCACTATCTGCCCCGGCGCAAGACGCCGATGCACATCCACGAAGACGAGCTGACCCGCGTCGACAACCCGCTGAAGGTCGACGGGCTGCTGCCCAAGCCGGCCAAGTCGGAACCCTCGCTCGACGATGTGATGTCCTGGTGATGCGAGATTCGTCGAGATGAGACCCGATTTCTCAGTCCTCTTCCTCACCACGCTGATCGGCGTCGGCCAGGGGCTTTTCCTCGCGCTTTTCACCGTCCAGCTCTACGCGCTCGCCGGCCTGCTGCCGCCGCAGGATGGGCGCGCGTTTTACGCGTACGGCAGCGTCATCGCGCTCGTCTTCCTGATCGCCGGTCTCATCGCGTCGTTCTTCCACCTCGGGCGACCCGAACGCGCTTGGCGGGCTGCCGCGAAATGGCGCACGTCTTGGCTCTCTCGGGAGGTGATCGTGCTGCCGGCATTCGTGGGCGTCGTGCTGCCCTTCGGTGTCGCGCATCTGCTGCGCTTTCAGCCGGTCCTTTGGACGCTGCCCTCAGGGGCCGCAATCGACGCGACCGTCGTCCTCGGAATCATCGCGACCGTCCTCGCCTTCGCCCTCTTCGTCTGCACGGCGATGATCTACGCGTGCCTCGCCTTCCTGCGCGAATGGGCGAGCCCGCTGACGGTGGCGAACTTCATCCTGCTCGGCGGGGCGTCCGGCTTCACGCTCGCCGCCGCGTTCTCGAGCTGGGTCGCCCCCGACGTGACCCGCTTCCTTGCCGGCTGGGCGATCGTTCTGACGCTGCTGGGATTCGCGAGCCGCGGGGCATCGCTCGTCCGCAACCAGCGCCTGAAGCCGAAGTCGACGCTGCAGACCGCCCTCGGCATCAAGCACCCGCGGATTGTCCAGAAATCGATGGGATTCATGGGCGGCTCGTTCAACACGCGGGAGTTCTTTCACGGCGAGACGATGCCGGTCTTGCGGTCGGTCAAATGGATCTTTTTGCTCGCCGCCTTCGCCATCCCGCTGGTGCTGCTCGCCGCCGGCTGGCACGGCGCGGCAATGCCGGCGCTGCTGGCGGCGTTCGTCGTTCAATACCTCGGCCTCCTCGCCGAGCGATGGTTCTTCTTCGCGCAGGCGAACCATCCGCAGAACCTCTATTACCAGGCCGTCGCATGACGTTAACGTGGATCAAGTTTTTTTTGCCCGAAAGGACTATGGTTATTAGGTTAGTACGATGGGGCATAAGGCGCCCGCGGGCCCGCCGCCTCACCTCGCCCGCCCGCCCTGCCCGATGCACTGGAGACAGCCATCATGCCGCTCGTTAATCCGCATGGCGGCGGCGATCTGCGCCCGCTGCTTTTGACGGGCGACGCCCTCGCCGCCGAACGGCGCCGCGCGATGGCGCTGCCGAAGCTCCGCGTCAGCTCGCGAGAAAAGGGCGACATCGTGATGCTCGGCATCGGCGGTTTCACACCGCTCGAGGGCTTCATGACGCACGCGGATTGGCAAGGCGTTTGCGACGGCATGAAGACGGCGAGCGGGCTGTTCTGGCCGATCCCCATCACGCTTTCGGCCGACAAGGCGCCCGCCGCGACGATCGTCACCGGCCGCGACATCGCGCTTGTCGATCCCGACGATGGCGCCCTCCTCGCGACGATGAAGGTCACCGAGAAATACGCGATCGACAAGGCCCACGAGTGCGCGACGGTGTTCCGGACGACCGATGTCGAGCACCCCGGTGTCAAGCTCGTGATGGAGCAAGGCGACGTCAACCTTGCCGGACCGGTCAAGGTGCTGTCGACGGGCGAGTTCGCCGCCAAATACCGTGCGCTCTTCATGACGCCCGCGCAGACTCGCGCGCTGTTCACCGCTCTCGGATGGTCGAAGATCGCCGCCTTCCAGACGCGGAACCCGATGCATCGCTCGCACGAGTACCTGGCCAAGGTGGCGATCGAGGTGTGCGACGGGGTGCTCGTCCATTCGCTGCTGGGCGCGTTGAAGCCTGGCGACATTCCCGCGGAGGTTCGAACGAAGGCGATTGCCGTGCTGGCCGAGAAATACTTCGTACAGAAGACCGTCGTGCAGGCCGGCTATCCGCTCGACATGCGCTATGCCGGTCCGCGCGAGGCGCTGCTGCACGCGCTATTCCGCCAGAACTACGGCTGCTCGCACCAGATCGTCGGCCGCGACCATGCGGGCGTCGGTAGCTATTACGGACCGTTCGACGCGCATCACATCTTCGACCAGATCCCGAAGGGCGCGCTCGAGACGCAGCCGCTCAAGATCGACTGGACGTTCTGGTGCTACAAATGCGGCGGCATGGCGTCCGCGCGCACGTGTCCGCACGACGACGCCGACCGGCTCCTCGTGTCGGGGACGAAGCTGCGCAAGTGGCTCTCCGAAGGCTCCGAGGTGCCGCCCGAATTCAGCCGGCCGGAAGTGCTCGCGATTTTGCGCGAGTACTACGCGGGGCTCGATGCGTCGCAGAAGGTTGAAGTGAAGCTCGCCGGTCACTCGGCGCGATGACTGCGATAGAGATTTGAGGCTTTTTGATTTGACGTTGATGAGGAGGTAAGCATGCCGACATTCGTACGCACCGACAAGTGCGATGGCTGCAAGGGGCAGGACAAGACCGCCTGCATGTACATCTGCCCGCACGATCTGATGATGCTCGACAAGGACGGCTCCGTGACGAGCCACCCGATGAAGGCCTACAACCAGGAGCCGGAGCAGTGCTGGGAGTGCTATTCCTGCGTGAAGATCTGCCCGCAGAACGCCATCGAGGTCCGGCACTATGCCGACATCGTGCCGCTCGGTGGGTCGGTCCAGCCGCTGCGCGGATCGGATTCGATCATGTGGACGATCAAGTTCCGAAACGGCGGGATCAAGCGCTTCAAGTTCCCGACGCGCATGACCGCGGAAGGCTCGATTGATCCGTACGGCGGCAAGGCGATGCCCAAGCTCGCCGACATCACGAAGCCCGGCTTCTTCACGGCGTCGGGCGGCTTCCGCGTGGGCAAGGCGGACGAGCTGATCCGGCGCGGATGAGCGCCATCCACCTTACCTCGACCTAACTCACGAATCAGGGTGAATGCAATGTCCGAAGGAACGTTTGGCAATCCGAAAGTGGTGCAGGAGGACCTCGACATCCTGCTGATCGGCGGTGGCATGGCGTGCTGCGGCGCCGCCTACGAATTGATGCGCTGGGCCGAGGCCGCGAAGGCCGAGACCGGCGTCGACCTCAAGATCAAGCTCGTCGACAAGGCGGCGATGGACCGCTCCGGCGCGGTCGCCCAGGGCCTGTCCGCGATCAACACGTACATCGGCCCGGACATGGACCCGGCCGACTACACGCGCATGGTTTCGAACGACCTGATGGGCATCACGCGCGACGACCTCGCGTACGACGTTGGCCGTCACGTCGATGAATCGGTGCACCTGTTCGAGGAATGGGGGCTGCCGATCTGGAAGACCGACGCCGACGGCGTCCGCCACGACGGCGCTGAATCGCAGCGCGAAGGGCTGCCGGCGTTGAAGGACGGCGGCAAGCCCGTGCGCTCCGGCAAGTGGCAGATCATGATCAACGGCGAATCGTACAAGTGGATCGTCTCCGAGGCGGCCAAGAAGGCGCTGGGGCTGTCGCGAATTCAGGAGCGCATCTTCATCGTCAAGCTGGTCAACGACAAGAACGACCCGTCCCGCATCGCGGGCGCCGTCGGGTTTTCGGTGCGCGACAACACGATCTACGTCTACCGTGCGAAGGCGATCCTGCTTGCGGCCGGCGGCTGCGTGAACCTGTTCCGGCCGCGGTCGGTCGGCGAAGGCACCGGCCGCGCGTGGTATCCGGTGTGGAACGCCGGCAGCACGTACGCGATGGCGGCGGAAGCCGGCGCCGAGATGACGATGATGGAAAACCGCTTCGTGCCGGCCCGCTTCAAGGATGGCTACGGGCCGGTGGGCGCGTGGTTCCTGCTGTTCAAGGCCAAGGCGACGAACGCCTACGGCGAAGACTACATGGTCAAGAACAAGGCGCTGCTCGACGACTATCCGCCGTACGGCCAGGCGGCCGTTCCCGCGTCGTGCCTGCGCAATCACCTGATGCTGAAGGAGATGAAGGAAGGCCGCGGTCCGATCTACATGGACACGGTGGCCGCGCTCGGAAAACTGCGTGAAAGCCTCACGCCGAAGGAAGTAAGGCACCTCGAGGCCGAGGCGTGGGAAGACTTCCTCGACATGTGCATCGGCCAGTGCGGGATCTGGGTCGGCGAGAACATCGAGCCGGAGAAGAAGAACTCCGAGCTGATGCCGACCGAGCCGTATCTCCTGGGCTCGCACTCGGGCTGCTGCGGCATCTGGGTGTCGGGCCCCGAGGACGTCGGCGCCCCGACTGCCGAGGATGGCGAGCTCGACGGGGTTCCGGCGCACCTGCCGCGCGGCTGGAACTGGGGCTATCGCTCGATGACGACGGTCAACGGACTGTTCACCGCCGGCGACGGCGTGGGTGCATCGGGCCACAAGTTCTCGTCGGGATCGCACGCCGAAGGCCGCCTTGCCGCGAAAGCGATGGTCAAGTTCGCGCTCGACAACAAGGACTGGAAACCCGAGCTCGACACCGCCCCCGAAGCACTCGCCGAGGAGATCTACAAGCCGGTACGCACATTTCTCGAGCACAAGGACTACACGACGGCGATCGACATCAACCCGCACTACATCACGCCCAAGATGCTGCAGTTCCGGCTGCAGAAGATCATGGACGAGTACGTCGCGGGCGTGGCGACCTACTACAACACCAACGACGTGATGCTGAAGATCGCCGAGGAAAAGCTCGAAATGCTGAAGGAGGACGCGTTGAAGATGCGGGCCAAGGACTTGCACGAGCTGCTCCGCGCATGGGAGAACTACCACCGGATCATCACTGCCGAAGCGCACATGAAGCACATCCAGTTCCGCGAAGAGTCCCGCTATCCGGGCTTCTACTATCGCACCGACAAGAACTTCGTCGACGAAAAGAACTGGCATTGCTTCGTCAACTCCGTCTACGACAAGCCGAGCAAGAAGTGGACGTGCTTCAAGCGCAAGCACGTCGACCTGGTCGACAAGTCGAAGCTCTTCAAGGCGGCGGCGCCGAAGCCGACCGAGGCGCCGAAGGGTGTTGCGCCCGCGGCGGTGGTGACGCAGTAGCACTTGTTATGGAGCGGCCGGCCGCCCCAAGCGACGGGGCGCCCGGTGTTCTTATTCGGGACGAGCCTCGATGAGCGCGGCCAGCGACCAGGACGTCCCCTTCCCCGAGAGTCCCGTGCTGCCGGCGATGATGGACGGCGGCAAGTCGATCCGGTTCTGCTGCCACCGCGGCGTCGCGTGCTGGAACGCTTGCTGCAGCAACATCGACATCTCGCTCACCCCTTACGACATCCTGCGATTGAAGCGCCGGCTCGAGCTTACGTCGACCGAGTTTCTCGCACGCTACACGGTGCCCTACGAAATGGAAAAGGACGGCATCGCCGGCGTCAAGCTGCGGCCCGTCGAAGCCGGCACCGCGTGCCAGTTCATGCAACCGGAAGGCTGCGGCGTCTACGCGTTCCGACCCACCGCGTGTCGCTACTACCCCGTCGCGCTCCTCGCGCTGCGCAAGCAGGGCGAGTCGACCGACCGCGACGCGTATGCGATGGTCAAGGAGCCGCACTGCTTCGGCCACGACGAGCCGCGAAGGCTGACGATCGACGAATATCGCGCCGAGCAGGGGCTACCGGAGTACGACGAGCTCGCCCGCGGCTGGCGGCAGCTGATCCTCAAGAAGAAATCGGCGGGGCCCACGATCGGCAAGCCGTCGAAGCGGAGCTTGCAGCTCTTCTTCATGACCTGCTACGATGTCGACCGCTTCCGCGCATTCGTCGCGAGCGACGGCTTCAGCGGCGTCTACGATCTCCCGGCCGCTGAACTGACGGAAATCTTCGCCGACGACGTCAAGCTGATGCTGTTCGGGTTTCGCTTCCTGCGCCAGGTGCTGTTCGGCGAGGAGACGATTCCCATCAAGCAGCAAGCCGCAGCCGCCCGGCGCGCGCGTTATCGCGAAAAGGTCGCCCGGCTCGAGCGCGAGGCGGCGGAGCGGCGCGCCCGCGACGAGGACCTGGCCGACGACGCCACCGACGGGTAGCACGGCAGGCGGGCGCTGCGCGCCGGTGTAGACTTCGCGCTTCGCATCCGACCGCGCCGACGAGCGTCTACTCGCGACTCCGTGAACGATCGCTTCGAGAACATCGATCTGCTCCGCGGATTCGCGGCGACGGCGGTCGTCGTCTACCACGTCATCGAACTCAAGCAGTGGACGGCCTTCCCGATCGAGGGGCCGCTGGTCACGTTTCGGATCGGCTGGATCGGCGTCGACCTCTTCTACGTGATCAGCGGCTTCGTGATCACGTGGAGTGCCCTCTCGATGTGGCGGCAGGACGCCGCCACCTTCCGTGGCAGGTATTTGGCACGGCGGCTCTCGCGGATCGTCCCGCTCTACGTCCTCACCGGCGCGCTGTGGATCGCGCTGTTCATGCCGGACTTCTTCACCAAGTCGACTACGGCATGGCTCGGGCAGATCATCACGCACCTGACGTTCACGCACACTTTCTTTCCGTGGACGTACGCGTCGATCGATCCGGTCAACTGGACGCTCGCGATCGAGATGCAGTTCTACCTCGCGGTCGCAGTCCTCGTACCATGGATCGCGCGCGCGTCGCCGTGGCGTCTGTGGCTGGGTTGCATCCTGATCGCATGGCTGTGGCGCGGGGCAATGTTCGCCGTCTTCGGACACTTCGAGCCGCGCCTTCTGTTCATGCCGGTGACGCAGCTGCCGGGCGCGCTCGACGAGTTCGGCGCCGGCGTTTTCCTCGCCCGAATGCTCGACGGCCCCGCGAACGAGCGGCGAACGCTGACGGGGCCGGCGTGGCTGCTCGCTGCCGTTGTCGCCGGAACGCTCTGCTTCGCGCTCTACTGGCGGTACTCGAGCTACTGGGATCTGCCGCTGATGGTGATCTTCTGGCGCACTTCGCTCGGCGTGTTCTTCCTGTGCGTCGTCGCCGCCGCCGTGCAGCTGCCGGCCGTCGCCACGACGTGGCCGCTGCGTCCGCTTACCTATCTTGGCGTCGTGAGCTACGGAATCTACCTCTGGCACCTGTTCGCAATCCGCTATTGCCTGACCATCGCCGCGATGACCCCACCGCAGACGCTCGTGACCGCGCTCGGCCTCACCCTCGCGCTGGCCATGCTGTCGTGGCACCTGTTCGAGCGGCCGATACTCGCGATCGGACGGAGATATGACGGGCGAACCCTGCCCTGGCAAAGGCCGGCTTCCGCCGGAAACCGGTGACACCGCAGCCGTCTCACGCGCTGGCGGCTTCCTGCGCGCGCATCACCTGCTCGATCAACGGCGCCAGCGCCGGGGGCGCGTTGATCAGCGACACCGCGGCCTCGCGGCCGCGGGGCGACATCTTTTTGGCGGTCTTGGCGAGAATGTCGGTGAACTTCGCCACGTCGTACTGGCCGTGCTTGGCGACGAAGTCCGCAAGATAGCTCTCGAGGAACACGAGGTCGACGACGTCCTCCAGTGTCTGCACCTCGGCGTCCGACTTGAGCCCCTCCTTCTTGAGGAGCGTACCCACGCGGGCGACCGTCGCCTCGTCGTAGCCGACGTCGCGCAGGATCCCGGCGGCCAGCTGGGCATGGAACTTGTAGAGGCGCTTGCGCCACTGGAGGTAGCCGATCCGGTCCATCGGATACTCGGTCCGCGCAATTTTCCAGCGCTGGAGGTGCTGGCTGCGGACCGCAAGGCGCACGATCTCGGACGCTTCGGGCGCGAAGCGCTGCAGCATCGACGTCAACCGTTCCGCGTAGACAAGCTCTTTCGGGCGCTCTCGACCGGCGATGGTTTCGCGGTTGGGATCCTCGGCGTTCGCCGCGTCGAAGCGCGCAATCGCACGATCGAAGCGCGTGGCGTGCGCGCTCGTCAGCGCCGCAGCCGTTTCATTTGCCAAGCTCGGCCTCGATCTCGGCGAACGTATGGGCGACTTCGAAGGTGCTGACCGGCATCCCCAGCTGGCGCCCGATCTGCGTCGCCGAGAAAATGCCGCGCACGAACTCCTCGCGCGTCAGTCGATCGCGGTCGACGACGAGCGCGTGCTGGCGCCCGTTCTCCTTCAGGGTGGCGATGATGTGCCCGACCTCGGCGCGCAGCACGTCGTCGATGTCGAGGACGTCGATCGCGCTCCTCGGCACCATCAGGCTCGCAACCCGGAGCTCCGCGTGCCTTCCGCCCAGGTCGTGCAGCAGGTTGACCGGCTTTTCGCCGCCGATGTCGCGCGCGGTGATCAGGCCTTCGATCGCGCCGGTGACACCCACGACGAGCAGCAGCCGCACGCCGCGCGCGATCATCGCGCGGTTGGCCTGTGGAATCGTGGCGTCGGCCCGAATCGTCGCCGCGGCGACCTGCCGCAGGTCGGTCATCGCTTCGATCGCCGGCGAGTCGAGCTTGACCGGTTTCGGCCCCGTGAGCAGAGGCTGGGCAACCACGCCGGCACGCATCTTGGTCATCCGCAGCGGCTGGTAGACCACTCTTTCCACGCTCGCGCTCCGAGATCGTTTCGCGTCCGGCGCAGCCGCGTCGGCTCCGGCTATTTGACCGGCTTGGCCGCGATTTGTTGCAGCTTCGTCGGCTCGATCAAGTGCCCGTCGAGCCCGGCCTCCTTCGCTGTGCCCCCGTAGGCCACCGTCATGAGCTGACTGTAATACGTCACCGGCATGTCGAGCCTGGTGCCGTGGCGCTTGTTGATCTCGGACTGGTAGACCTCGACGTTCGCCTGGCACAGCGGGCACGGGGTGACGATCATGTCGGCACCTTCGTCATAGGCCGCTTCGACGATGTTCTTGATCTGCTTCTGGCTTTTCTCGGGCTCCGAGAACGCCAGCGCGCCGCCGCAGCACGTGACCTTCTGCTCGTAGCCGGTCAGCGCTTCGCCGCCAACCGTTTCGACCAGCTTGTCTAGGTAGAGTGGATTCTCGAACGACTCGCCCGCGATCCCGAACGGCCGGTTGGTTTGGCAGCCGACGTAGCCCGCGAACTTGACGCCTTCGAGCGGCTTCACGACCGGCCTTTTCAGTTCATCGTAGCCGAAATCCTCGATCAGCACCTCGACCATGTGGCGAACCTCGGACTGACCCTTGTAGACGAGCCCGGCTTCCTTCAGCGCCGCGTTGGTGTCGGCCAGGAGCTGCGCACTGCCGTCGAGCTTTTCCTTCGACTCGCGCGCGTTGAGCCAGCACGCCGCGCAGGTGGCGACGATGTCCTGCCCCGGCAGGTGCGTCTCGGCGAGCGCGAAGTTGCGCGCGTTCATCACGTGGCGCGGCAATTCCCCGGCGCCCGCATAGCCGATCGAGGCGCCACAGCAGTTCCAGTCGGGGATCGGGGTCAGCTTGACATCGAGCGTCTTGCACATCGCGTTCGTCGACGTGAGGTAGTTCGACGCCGAGGCCTTGAGCTGCGACGAGCAACCGGGATAGAACGCGTATTCCTTCTTCGCCATGATGGTTATCCTCGGCGTGCGCCGCTCGTTCGCTGCGCTTCGATTTCACGCGCCTTTGCAAGCATCGCGGCAATGCCCTTCTGGTCCTTGCACCTGTGACCGCCGAAGAGCTCGAGCGGATTCAATCGCCTTGCCAAGAGCAGGCCGAAGGCGACGTTGCGCATGCTCCAGCCCTTCCTGATGCCGGCGACGAGACCGCCCTTGAAGTAGAGGCCCAGCGTGAGCCTCAGCTCGTTCACGCGGCCGGTCTTCGTGCAGTTGTCCCAGAATTGCAGCGAAAAGTCCCGCGTGGGCTGCATCTTCGGGGCAAGCCCCAGTCGGTGCGCATACGTCGCGAGACCGTGCATGATCTGCGTGATCGGCAGCTGCCGCGGGCAGCGCACCACGCAGTTGTAGCACGAGGTGCACATCCACATCGAGTCGGACGTGAGCACATCGTCGCGCTTGCCCGCGCGGATCATCATGAAGATCTTCTGCGGCGAATGCTCCCAGTGCGGGCCGAACGGGCACGAGCCGGCGCACACGCCGCACTGCATGCACATCTTCACCCAGTGGCCTTCCTCGACGCGCTCCTCGACCTCCGCCAGAAAGTCGTTGCGATAGCGCGCGAGCGCGGCCGTGTTCGGGTCGCTCAACGTCACCCCCGCCGTTCCGCCTTCGCGCGCAGCCATCAGCCGAAGCCTTTCATCGGCGACATGCCGATTTCCTTGATCTGCGCAGCGTATTCGTTGATGAGCCTGGCAACGCGCGCGCCGTCGGTGATCGCGACCTCGTGGGTAACGACGCGCTCGGTCTCGAGGTCAAGCTGCTTCAGCGTGTCGTCGATCTTGCTCATCCGGTAGAAGGCGAGCTCCGAGCCCTTCACGAAGTGGCACTGGTAGTCGTCGCCCTTCTTGCAGCCCATCATCATCACGCCGTCGTAGCCGGAGTTGAGCGCGTCGGTGATCCAGATCGCGTTGACCGAGCCTAGGCAGCGCACGGGAATCGCACGCACAAACGCCGAGTAGCCTACGCGCGCCATGCCCGCCATGTCGAGCGCCGGATAGGCGTCGTTCTCGCAGGCAAGGAGCAGGATCCGCGGCTTGTCCGAGAATTCGTCGGGCATGTCGACGGCCTTGATCTGGCTGCCGACGGTGTCCACCGAATAGTTCTCGAACGAGATCACGCGCACCGGGCAGGCGCCCATGCACGTGCCGCAGCGGCGGCAGCGCGACTCGTTGAAAACGGGGAAGCGCTTCTCGTCCTCGTCGATCGCACCGAAAGGACACTCGACCGTGCAGCGCTTGCATTGCGTGCAACCCTCGAGCCGCACGATCGGATAGGAGAGATCGCCGACGCGCGGATGCGCCGCGCGCGCCTTCGCCGCGTTTTCGACCGCCTGGATCGCTTTGAGAGCCGCACCCGTCGCGTCCTCGGTCGCCTGCAGCATGTCCATCGGTCGGCGGACGGGACCGGCGGCATAGATCCCGGTGCGACGCGTTTCGTAGGGAAAGCAGATGAAGTGCGAGTCGTTGAAGCCGTGTTTCAACAACGGCAGGTCCTTGCCCTGCCGATAGGCGAGATTGAGGATCGAGATCTGTTGCGCCTTCGCGGAATCCTCGTCGGGCAGGTCGATGTTCACGCCGGAGTTCGGCACCTGACCCGTCGCGAGTACGACGAGATCGGCGTCGATCGCCGTATCCTCGTCGAGGATCAGATCGCGGAAATTCACGCGACAGCCCGCGTCCGTGGACACCACCGTCGACACTTTGCCTTTCGTGAATGTGACGCCCTTCGCCTGCGCACTGCGATAGAAATCCTCGCCCATGCCGGGCACGCGAAGGTCGTCGTACAGCACGACGGCATCGACCGCAGGGTTCGCGTCCTTGAAATACATCGCCTGCTTGATCGACGTCGCGCAGCAGTGGCCCGAGCAATACGGCAGGTGCGTTCCGGTGTCGTCGCGCTGGCCGGCGCACTGCACGAAGACGACGCTCTTCACGTCGTTGCCATCGGCGCGCTTGATCGGTCCGCCGTTTGCGGTCCGCGCGAGCGCTTCGAGCCCCGCCTGGTCGACGACGTCGGGCCGCCCCCCACCCAGGTCAGGCAGCTTCGCGACGTCGTAGGTCGAGAAGCCGGTCGCCTGGAGGATCGCGCCGACGGCTTCGTCGACGATGCCGCCGGATTCCTGCGCGACCCTGACCGCGAAACGACCCGGCGCGCCGGACGTTTCCGCGATCGTCGCATTGAGATGCACCCGGATCCGCGGATGTGCAATCACCTTCGCGACGAGGTCGGCAAGTCCCGTGTCCTGCGGCTCGGCGTACGGCGCGCGGAACGGCACCCGCTTCCACAGCCTGGCAGCCCAACCGCCGAGCTCTGCCGCTTTTTCGACGACGACGACTTCATAGCCGGTCTCCGCGGCTTCGAGCGCCGCGGTGAGCCCCGACATTCCGCCACCCACGATCAGGATCCGCTTGTCGGTCGCCGCATCGGGGTTTCCGGCCGGCACCTTCATCTTCTTCAGCTCGGCGCATCCCATCCGCACGTAATCGTCGGCCATTTCCTGCCGAACTTCGTCGTGCTCGCTGCCATCGGCGACCACCCAGAGCACACCCTCGCGCAAGTTCGCCCGCGACATGGCCACCGTCGGAAAATGGAAGGCCTCGGTCTTCGCCCGCCGCGAGCAGGCGCCGATCATCACGTGGGTGACGCCGTCCTTTTCGATGTCGTCGCGGACCGTCTGCAACCCCGCGGCCGAGCACAGGAAGTCGTGCCGGCGCACGACGTGCATCTTGCCTTCCTTCAGGGCGATCTTTTCGATTTGCGCGAGGTCGAGCGCGTCGCCGAGGCCGCACCCGGCGCAGAGATAAGCGGCGTATTTGTTGTCGGCCATGTCAGTCCTGCCGGGCCGCCCCAAGGGACTGACCCGCCCCCTCGGGGGGCAGCGAGCGAAGCGAGCGTGGGGGTCGTTTCATCTCAAGTCTCCGCTGCCGAGGTCTGGTGGATCACTTTGATCGCGCGCAGCGCCGCTGCGGTCGCGCTCTGCCCCGAGCGGTTGACGTCGAGGGGGGACGACGATGCGCCGGCGCCGATCTGTCCGCCGTCAGCCGCGCCCTCGATGAAGCCCGACGAATCGCGGATGACCTCGTCCGGCAGCGCGATGCCGTTGCTCTCCGGCTCCATGCCGATCGCGAGCACGACGAGATCGTGCGGATTCTCGTATCGATGGTAGCCCTCCGTGTCGACGCCGTGCAGCACCGGGTTGCCGGTCTTTGCATCCAGAGCGATCCGCGCCGGCTTCGACTTGACGAACCTGACCGTCGGATCGTCTTGAACCTTCCGGTAGAAGTCTTCGAAGCGATCGATCGCGCGGATGTCGATGTAATACACCGTCGACTTGGCGGCCTCGCCATGCGCCTCGCGGACGTATTGCGTCTGCTTCAGCGATGCCATGCAGCAAATCCGCGAGCAGTGCCGCAGGTGGTTCTCGTCGCGCGAGCCCGCGCACTGGATGAACGCGATGTCCCGCGCTTCCTTGCCGTCCCCCGGGCGCAGCAGCTTGCCGCCCGTCGGCCCCGCGGGATCGGCGAGGCGCTCGAATTCCACGCTCGTGATCACGTTGGCGTAGCGGCCATAGCCGTAAGGCTGGATCTTCGCCGCGTCGTACGGCTTCCAGCCCGTCGCCCATACGATCGCGCCGACGTCGAGCTCGACCGTCGTTTCGGCCATGGAGAGATCGATTGCGCCGTATCTGCACGCGGCTTTCGCGCGGTCCGCGTCGGGTGTTCCGAGCACCGATGGATCGAGCACGTAGCGCTGCGGATACGCCATTGCGTGCGGCAGGTAGGCCGCCTTGATCCGGCCGAGGCCGTAGTTGTGCGGGTCGGGGATTTCGGCCGTGACCGCGTGCGCGCAGTCGCCGCACGCCGTGCAGTTCTCGGTGACGAAGCGCGGGCGGACCTTGACCGTCGCCTTGTATGCGCCTCGTCGGCCCGCGACGGCCGTGACCTCGGCCATCGTCAAGACCCGGACATCGCGATTGGCCCTGAACCGGCGCAGGTTGATCTCGAGCCCGCAGGTCGGATGGCACATCTTCGGGAAATAGCGGTACAACTGCGCGGTTCGGCCGCCGAGCGAAGGCCCGCGCTCGACCAGGACCACCTGCCGGCCGCACTCGGCAGCTTCGAGCGCCGCAGTCATGCCGCTGATGCCGCCGCCGACGACGAGGATCGTCTCGTTGGTCCCGATGGATGCAGTCATGCAATCTCCGCGGATGGATCCCCGAACTCGGGAACACGCGAGCCGACGCGACCGCCCGCGCCGCCTATGCTAATCAGACACCAAAGGCGTGGCACGGACTACTCCCCGGATGGCGTAGCCCATTGGAGACGCCGGATCTCGAAGGTCAGCGACGCGAGATCTGCGAGCAGCCACGTTGGCGGCGCGCCGAGTCCGGCGACGGTTCCCGGATTGACGAGCCAGGTGCGCCCACCCTTCACGTTGCGCTGTTCGACGACGCCCGCCTCGTGCGAGTGGCCGCAGCAAACGACGTCGTAATCGCCGGTGCAGGCGAGCCCGCGTCCGTGGTGCGGATAGTGCGTCACGGCCAGACGCCGGCCGCCCAGCGTCAGGTTCGCGTCCTGGCCATAGTACGACAGCATGCCGGCCGACGCGGCCGCCAATCCGCACAAGGCAGCCGGATCGCCGAGATTGTTGCCATGGACGACGTGCACCGGCAACCCGAGCTCCGAAAGCGGCCGCAGCGTATTCGCGCCGATGATGTCGCCGCAGTGAATGACGGCCTGCGCCCCCGCTTCCTTTGCCTTTCGCACCGCCGCCGCGAGCATCGGTGCGCGGTCGTGGCTGTCCGAGACGATGCAGATTCTCATTCTCGAATCCGGTGTCCGCAGCCTCAGGACGAGGCCGGCGGCGTCCGAAACGTTCCCGGCTCGATCGCGAAGATCCGATCGAGCGCGAGGTCGCGGATCAGTTGATCGGCGACCAGCGGGCCGTGCTCGCGCGCGACCTCGGCCAGGATCAGTCGCGCGGCATTGCGGTTGTACCCGCCGCCGAAGCCGGCCTGCGTCTCGAGCAACTGCCGGGCCTTGTCGAGGGTCACAGAATCGCGGGGCTCAGGTAGTCGTCGTCGGGGAGGTCGATGCCGGTCGCGCCCGACGACACCCCTGCCGAAAGCTTCTCGTGATCGGCCTGGACGCGCAGCAGCGTCAGCACGCACGTGCGCAGATCGTCGTATTCGTCGCGCCCTGTGCCATAGTGATCGGCGTCGGCGTAGAAGAACTGGCAGCGATAGCGGGCGTCTCCGATCTTGCAGACGACGAAATTCGCGCCGCGTTCGTTCCAGTACAGCGTTGGGCAGACCGTCAGTGCATCGGTGCCCGGATCGAGCTGCAACTCGCTTTCGGCCGCCTCGACCGGCAGGCGCTTGCCGTACCTCTGGGTGAGCAACTCCACCACGATGCGGGCCTCGGCACCGGTGAAATCGGGAATCGTTGCCTGCATATCGGGCCCTCTGCAACAAGGAGGCACAAAGATTCTCTCCGACCCCGCGCGAAGCGATGGGCGCCCTCCCCACCCATCCGTTCTGACATGGACCGAGCGAGCCCCGCACGACAGGCGGGAAGGATGTCCCGGTCTGGTAGCGTATTGTCCCGCTTGCGCCGCTCGACCGCTTTGCGGAAGGTCAACGCCGCGGCGATTGCGCGCCTCTCAGCGTGCGGCGATTTGCCGCGACCGTCGTCCCGTCCGCTGGAAATCGCCTACGCCTAGGTCCGCGCCACGGGTTTCTCGCCGACCCACACCCGCCAGAACGCGAGGACCTTTGCCTTGACCGGCAGCCGGTCGTCGGAGAGCACGTCGAGGAAATCGGAGAGCCGCTTGGACCGCGCGATGGTGAAGACCAGGAGCAGGATCGTCGCCGCCAGGATCGCCGCGAAAAAGAGAACCTTGTAGGCAAGCACGTAATCGCCCGTCCCGAGGAGATCCGCGGCGAGGATGTTCATCCCGAAGTAGCCCGTGGTGATCGTGCCGATCATTCCGAACGTCGTCACCACGGTCAACCGGACGACGGTGTTCGCCTGGCGACGCAGGCTGTCGCTGTCGAGATATTCCATCATGTCGTACATGCGTTCCTTCACTTCGGCGTACAGGCGGTCGAGCCCGAGATGGCCTGCGATTAGGTGAAACAGCGCCTTGGCCTGCGCCTGATCGGCGACCTCGTGAAACCAGTAGCGATGGGTGAAGCGCAGGAAGATCTCGAAGTTCTGGCGGATCGCCCGTTTGAAGCCCTTGACCGATTCGGGGTCGCCGACCTCCAGCGCCATCAGCGCGTTGACGAGACGCGAGGCGAACATCAGCAGCGCGGCCTTCTGGAAATGGCCAATGAGGAACAGCAGAAAATGCTGATGCCGGAACTGCGCCAGGACCCCGGTTTCGTTGTCCGTGAAGTACGACGAACGCGCGCCGCCGACCACGACGAGCGCGTGCCCGCAGCACATGTAGCGGGTGTTCAACGCTTCGGTGCCGTCGCTCCAGAAACGATCGAAGCAGTAGCGTTCCTCGAAGCCCGCGACGTGACGATCCGAATACGGGAGCGTGTCGTCGCCGCCGGCGGCGGTGACGAGTCCGAGCCGGATGAAATCCGCCCGCGTCAGCGCCCGTGGGTTGTCGAGCGCGAGATACCCCATCACCGGCATCCGGTAGTACTCGATCTGGCGATACCTTATCGGCCCCTTCTCTTCCGAGTGATCGAGCACCAGCGGGCTCAAGAGGAACCCCCAATGCGCGCCGATGCACGGCGCGCGATGCCGGCATACGAAGGCCAGGAATTTCTCGCGCTGCTCGGCGTCGGAGACTGCGAGCACGGCGCCATCGTGGCCCAGCCACTCGACGCGATGCATGCAGTGCAAGCCCTGACCCTGCTCGTCCCAGCCCGCGGGATAGGCGCGGCCGAAGCGGTAGAGCGTGTCCTCCGCCTGATAGAGCGCAATGTCGTCGGCATGGACCTCCACGTTGAGCAGCACCACATCGATGTCGTAGAAGAAATACAGATCGACATGGGCGATCGATAGCACGAGAGGCGCGTCGCCGGGGCGCGAGATCAGGCGCACCGCACCGATATCGTCCCGACGGAAAACGCGCATCGGCGATGCGGCCGCCCGCTCGCCTCGGGCATTCTTGCGCTCCGAGCGGGCTTCACCGTAGAGGAAGCGCTGGACGTACGGCAGGAAAGTGACGAACTCGTTGTAGTGGCGCGTCTGAAACTTGGCGGGATCGCCGGTGAACTCGTCGGCGACTTCGCGCCATGGATTGCCGGCGCCGCCCTGCTCCAGCACTTCCCAGTGGCGCTGGATCTGGCTGCCTACCCGGATCGGCATCAACTGCAGCGGCCACAGCAGGATCTGCCGGAAGTGCCGCACGCGCTTGTCGTGGCTGCCATCGCCATCGGTCATGACCGCCTCCGCTTTGCAGGATGCTGCAGGTGGACCGCCCCTCCCGTAACGGGGGATTCTCGCCGCTCGGCGCCGGCGCCGCAACCGCTGGGATTCCCCCGATTCGCCGTCCGATGGCACAATCCGCAGCGTGGACCAACGTCAGATCGAGCTCCGATTCGCCTGCCTGGGCGACGCGCAGACGCTCGCGCTGATGTCGCGCGACCTCGTCGAATCCGGGCTCGGGTGGACCTACCGGGCGCCGCGCGTTGCCCAGCTGATCCGCGACCCGGAGACCGTGGCGCTCGTGACCCGCGAAGGCGCACATACCATCGGCTTCGCGATCATGAGCTTCGGCGAAGAGCGCGCGCACCTCGTGCTGCTCGCCGTGCGTCCGACGCACCGGCGGCGGGGCATCGCGCGGCGGATGATGGGCTGGCTCGTCGACGCTGCGGCGATCGCGGGAGTCGCGTCGATCCACGTCGAGCTCCGCGCCGACAATGCGCCGGCCCACGCGATGTACCGGGCGCTGGGTTTCGCGGAAACGTTCCGCGTGCCGCGCTACTATCGCGGCATCGAGACTGCGGTGCGGATGCTCCGTGTCCTGCGCGCGCCGGGGCTCGTCGCGCCGGCGTGGCAGCCACCCGCGAAGGGGTAGGCGCCGATCGGCCGCTTCGGGCCACCGCCGGCCTTCATCGTCGCAACGTCGGACTACGCGTTCATCGAGCGGATCTTCAGTTCACTTCCCCGAGAAGGGGTGACGGTTCACGCCCATGCGCTGCGGAACGCGACGTTTCGCGGCGGGAGCAATGAGCGGCGCCGCTTTGTGGCGCAATGGCTCGAGGCCCAGACGATGGCGGAGCCATGCGGCGAGCTCGAGACATCTCGCCAAAGACCGGCCGCAAGGCCTTCTGGCACCGAAAGGACGGCGGGCCGAAGGACCGACCATGAGACCCGAAAAACGATGGCGCGCCCGACAGGAGTCGAACCTGTGACCTTTGGCTTCGGAAACCAACACTCTATCCAACTGAGCTACGGGCGCGCGGACTGGCATTTTACCGTGCCGTCGAACGAGCGTCCACTCGCGTTTTGGGCACTCGGGAGCGGGTCGGTATAATTCGAAATCATTCGGACCGGCCCCGAAGCGCCGCGCGGCACGGCCCCTCCTGAACGAATTCCGCCAATCCCCGACCCGCCGCACCTGCCCCGGATCAGGAACGCTCATGCAGCAACACGGTCAGCACGCCTCCCCGATCAAGAACTGGAAGCAGCTCGTCGTCATCCTGGTGCTTGCCTTCGTGATCCCGATCACGCTCGGCGTGCTGCTTTCGCAATGGGTCACCAGCGGCAGCAAAGGCATGCAAGAAGACGAGAGTGCGATCGTCAAGCGAATCCAGCCCGTCGGCGAGGTGGTGCTTTCAGCGCAAAGCGGGCCGAAGGGGCAGCTCAGTGGCGAGCAGGTGTATCGCCAGGTCTGCAGGACGTGCCACGAAGGCGGTCTCGCCGGCGCGCCCAAGTTCGGCGACAAGGCCGCTTGGGCGAAGGTGATTGCCCAGGGACAGGCCGTGGCGGTCGATCATGCGCTGAAAGGGATCCGCGCGATGCCTGCGAAAGGCGGAAATCCGGATCTCGAAAACATCGAAGTCGAGCGCGCCGTCGTCTATATGGCGGGGAAGGCCGGGGCGAACTGGAAGGAGCCCGCGGCGGCTGCACCCGTCGCCGCGACCGCCAGCAGCGAGCGCACCGGCGAGCAGGTCGTGCAGGTCACGTGCGGCAAGTGTCACCAGACCGGCGAAGGCGGCGCACCGAAGATCGGCGATCGCGCGGCGTGGAGGGAGCGTGCGAAGAAAGGGTACAAGGTGGTCCTCCAATCGGCACTCAAGGGGCACGCCGGAATGCCGGCACGCGGCGGGATGGCGGAATTGTCGGACCTCGAAATCGGGCGCGCGGTCCAATACATGATGAATTCGGGGGCCGAGCAGCCAGTGGCGGCGGCAGCGCCTGCGGCGAGCGCTCCTGCCACCGCCGCGGCGGTGGCGACGAAGGTCGACGGCAAGAAGATCTTCGAATCGACGTGCGTCGTGTGCCATGGAACCGGAGTGGCCGGCGCGCCGAAATTCGGCGACAAAGCCGCATGGGCGCCGCGGATCAAGTCCGGCATCGACACGCTGTACAAGGTCGCGCTCACCGGCAAGGGTGCGATGCCGCCGAAAGGCGGCAACAAGAATCTGACCGACGCCGAGGTGAAGGCGGCCGTCGATTACATGGTCGCCGCGGCGAAGTAGGCCCCCGCTGCGTTACCGCGCAGCGACAATCCATCGCCGTCGCTGTACGAAGAAAGCAGCCGAAAAGCGCGGCTCGGTGGCCGCGCCTTTGGCTTCGACGTCCGTTGCTCGCGACGTCAATCACCGATCGACGATCGACAACGACTCCTTGGCTTCCGCCGCGTCGGCATCGATGTCGCCTCGCGTCACGTCGCGCTCGCAGGCGAGGTGCGACAGATAATCGGCCGTGATGTCCCCGGTAATGTACTTGCCGTCGAAGCACGACGCCTCGAAGTGGGTGAGCTTCGGATTGGCCGCGCGGACTGCGGCCTTCAACGACTTGAGGTCCTGATAGATGAGGAGGTCGGCGCCGATCTCGTTGGCGACCTCGACCTCGCTGCGTCCGGTGGCGACGAGCTCGCGCTGGTTCGGCATGTCGATGCCATAGACGTTGGGGAAGCGCACCGGCGGGCTCGCCGATGCGAAGTACACCTTTCTCGCTCCGGCTTCGCGCGCCATCTGCACGATCTCGCGCGACGTCGTCCCGCGAACGATCGAATCGTCGACGAGCAGCACGACCTTGTCCTTGAACTCCATTCCAATGGGATTGAGCTTCTGGCGCACGGTCTTCTTGCGCAGCGCCTGCCCCGGCATGATGAAGGTGCGCCCCACATAGCGGTTCTTGACGAAGCCCTCTCGATAGGTGAGGCCCAGCGTATTCGCGAGCTGTAGCGCCGACGGCCGGCTGGAATCGGGAATGGGGATCACGACGTCGATGTCGGTCGCCTCGGGCATGCCGCGGATCTTGTTCGCGAGCTGCTCGCCCATGTGCAGGCGCGATTCGTAGACGGAGGTGCCGTCGATCACCGAATCGGGCCGCGCCAGATAGACGAATTCGAAAATGCACGGCGCGAGGACCGGGTTCGCGGCGCATTGCCGCGCATGGAACTGGCCGGCCTGATCGATGTAGATCGCCTCGCCCGGGGCGACGTCGCGCAGCACCGAGAATCCCAGCGCTTCGAGCGCCACCGATTCGCTTGCCACGACGTATTCGGTGCCGCCCATCGCTTCGCTGACGCCAATGATGAGCGGCCGGATGCCAAAGGGATCGCGGAAGGCGACGAGGCCGTAGCCTGCGACCATCGCCACGATCGCATAGGCGCCGCGGCAGCGCTTGTGCACGCCCGCCACTGCGGTGAAGATCGCGTTGGCGTCGAGCCGCGCGTGGTGCGCGGCTCGCTCGAGCTCGAGCGCCAGCACGTTCAGCAGCACCTCCGAGTCGGAATTGGTGTTGACGTGACGGAAATCGAGCTGGAAGAGTTCTCTCTTCAGTGCCTCGCTGTTGGTCAGGTTGCCGTTGTGCGCGAGCGTGACGCCGAACGGCGAATTGACATAGAACGGCTGCGACTCGAGCTCGGAGGAGGCCGAGCCGGCCGTCGGATACCGGCAATGACCGATGCCGAGATTGCCTTTGAGATCGCGCATGTTGCGCGTGCGGAACACATCGCGGACGTAGCCGCTCGCCTTGTGCATATGGAACATCGCGCCCTCGCTGGTCACGATGCCGGCCGCGTCCTGGCCCCGATGCTGGAGCAGCAGCAGCGCGTCGTAGAGCATCTGGTTGACCGGCGTGTGTCCGACGACGCCTACGATTCCACACATGGCCAGGCTTCTCCGTTGAGCGTCCATGCAGCAGCGGTGATCGCCCCGGCACGCGGCGGCTTTCCCGGTGCCGAGTAATCGAGGCGCTGCGCCCATTCGGTCGGCAGATACGGCCGAAGCGCCAGCGCCGCCCCGGCGAGCGGCGCGCCGAGCAGCGAATTCTGCCACCAATCCTGCTTCGGCATTGTCGTCAATCCCGCGATCAGCACGAACGCCATTACCGCAAGCACCCCGCGTGCCAGGCCGAACAGACCGCCCAGGAATCGATCGACGAATCCCAGGCCGATTGCATGGACGGCGCTCCGCAACGTCCACGCGACGAAAGCGCCTGCGATCAGCACGACGACCAGGACGAGCGCGAACGCGATCACGTGCTGCGCGACGGGCGTCACGGGCAGCCCCGACAACGTCTGTGCGACCGCGTCCGCATACGTCACTGCAGCGACGAAACCGACGACCCACGCTGCGACCGAGATCAGCTCGCGGACGACGCCGCGAATGAATGCGAGCAACGTCGACAAAAACAGGACCGCAAGCACGATAACGTCGAAGCCGGTCATCGGACGGCTCTGCATTGCGCGGGCGCGCGTGCGGGATCCACCCGGCGCTATTTCGCCATCACGACGATGCCGTTCCAGCCGTCGGCCTTGAGCTTGGCGCGCGCGGCATCCGCCTCCGCCCGCGCCGAATAACCGCCGATGCGCACGCGCCACAGCGTGCCGCGGCTCGTCTCAACTGGCTCGACGTAGGTGGAGGCGAAGCCCGCCTTCTTCAACTTCGCGGCGAGGGCGTTGGCCCCCTTGTCGTCGGTAAACGCTGCAATCTGGACCGCGAAGCCTTCGTTTTTCGTCGGACTCGCGCCGGCGGGCTCGGCTTTCGGCGCCAGCGGAGGCGGCGACGCTGCCGGCGGTGTTACCGACGGCGCCGCGGTAGCCAGCGCGGGGACCGGAGCCGCGGGCATTGGCGTTGCCCCTCGCGCGGCGTCGGGCCCGGATGCCGCCTCGGCGCTGACTTCGCCTTTGACGGTCGCCTTCGTCGCGGGCATCAACACGCGCTGCTCGGCCTCGCTCAGCGATTTCTTCGGCGGCCCAACGTTGCTTGGGGCTGGCGTCGCGGGGACCTTTGCGGCGGGTGCCGGCGTCGCGACACCGGCCTCGGGCGCAGATGCAGCCGCCGGGGTGTTGGTACCGACTGCGGCGGTGTCGGACTTCGCTGTTGCGTTGGCTTGGGCCTCGCGTTCCGCCTTGGGTTCGACCTTCGTTGCCGGTTTCGGCGACGATTTGGTGTCGCTCGCGCGCCCCGTCAGCCGGTTGACGAATTTGCCCTCGTCGATAGGCGGGATCTGCACCGAAACGTCGTCGCCGAGCGGCTTCGGTTCCTTTTCCAGCAACAGCGGCAGGATGACCGCTGCCGCGAGGGCCAGCACGATCGCACCGACCAGGCGCCGGCGCGCCTTCTTCTTCAGCTCGAGGACCGCGAGGTCTGCGTTGTCAGCGTTGCGCTCACCCATGCCTTGCCGCCACCGTCGCTCCGGGTTTCAATGCGGCAAGCGCCGCGCCGACCGTCAGGAACGATCCGAAAGCGGTGATTCTATCAGTTTCGCCTGCCTCGTCCCTCGCGGCGCGCAATGCCGTGCCTACATCGTCGAACGCGCGAATCGACTCCGGCGCCACCCCGCTGCGCAGGAGCAGCGCCTGCAGCGTCGCCGCGCTCGCACCGCGCGGGCCGGGAAGCGTGGCGACATGCCAGCGGTCGATGCGCGAGCGCACCGCATCGATGACGCCGGCGATGTCCTTGTCGGCGAGCATTCCGAACACGGCCGTGGTCTGCGGATGAAATCCCATCGCTCCCAGGCAGTCGGCGAATACGCGCGCGGCTTGCGGATTGTGCGCGACGTCGAGCACGATTATCGGGCGTCCGGGCAGCACCTGGAAACGTCCCGGCAGTTCCACCGCGACGAGGCCATCGCGGATGGCCCCGGCGCCGACATGCACGCGCTCCCGCAGCGAATCGAGTGCGGTGATCGCGCTCGCAGCATTCGCGAGCTGGACCACGCCGCGCAGCGCCGGATGCGGCAGTCCGTAGCGGCGCCCGGAAGGTCCCCAGTATTCCCAGTGCGAAGCTGCGGCAGCGTACCCGTAGTCGCGCCCGATCAGCGACACCGGCGCCCCCAGTACGCGGGCGTGCGCGAGCAGCGCTTCGGGCGGATTCGGTTCCCCGCACACGACTGGACGGCCGGCGCGGAAGATGCCCGCCTTTTCTCGGGCAATGTCCTCGCGCGTCGGCCCGAGATAGTCGACGTGGTCGAGGTCGATGCTCGTGACGACGGCGACATCGGCGTCGACGACGTTGACGGCATCGAGTCGACCGCCCAGTCCCACTTCGAGCACCGCGATATCCGGTGCGGCGCGCGCGAAAAGCCATAGCGCAGCGAGCGTTCCGTATTCGAAATACGTGAGCGGGACGGTCGCGCGCGCGTCCTCGACCGCGTTGAAGGCGGCGATGAGCGCCTCGTCGGCGACGGGCAGGCCGGCCAGCCGCACGCGCTCGTTGTAGGCCTGCAGATGCGGAGACGTGTAGAGTCCCGTGCGGTAACCGGCGCCGCGCAGCATCGCTTCCACCAACGCGCAGGTCGAGCCCTTGCCATTGGTGCCGGTGACGGTGACGATCGGGCACGAGAGCGAGGCGTGAAGGCGCGCGCTGACCGCGAGCACCCGGTCCAATCCCATGGCAATCGCCTTGGGATGCAGCGTCTCGAGGTACGCGAGCCAGGCGGCCAGCGTGGTGGGACGGCTCATCGAGGGCCAAACTCGAATGCCCGCGAACATTCGCGAACGGCAGGTGCCGGAGGGGAAGTGCGAATCAGCCCGATCTCCCCCGTTTGGGCGACCGACGCTAGCTCGCCGGCGCCGGCTCTTTCGCCAGCATCGCAAGCAGCCGCGCGAGCTCGTCGCGCAACTGGCGACGATCGACGATGATGTCGATCGCTCCCTTCTCGATCAGGAACTCGGCGCGCTGAAAGCCCTCCGGCAGCTTTTCGCGCACCGTCTGCTCGATCACCCGCGGTCCCGCGAAGCCGATCAGCGCGCCGGGTTCGGCGAGCACCAGGTCCGCGACGAAGGCGAACGACGCCGACACCCCGCCCATCGTCGGATCGGTGAGGATCGACACGAACGGCAGCCGTGCCTTGGTCAATTCCTGCAGCACGGCCGTCGTCTTGGCCATCTGGAACAGCGAGTTGACGCCCTCCTGCATCCGCGCGCCCCCGGACGCGGCGATGCAGACGAAAGGAACGCGGCTATCAAAAGCGACGCGCACGCCGCGCACGAAGCGCTCCCCGACGACCGACCCCATCGAGCCGCCGAGAAAATCGAACTCGAAGCAGGCGAGCACCAGCGGCACGCTCTTGACGCTGCCCTGCATCACGACCAGTGCGTCGGTTTCGCCGGTCTCCTCGAGCGCGGCGGCGAGCCGTTCCGGATATTTCTTCTGATCCTTGAACTTGAGGCTGTCGACGGGCACGACCTCGGAGCCGATCTCGAATCGGCCTTCGGGGTCGAGCAGCTGGTCGATGCGCTCGCGCGCGGGAACGCGCGTGTGGAACGCGCATTTCGGGCAGACGAAGAGGTTCTTCTCGAGATCGGTCCGGTAGAGCACGGCTTCGCACGCGGTGCACTTGATCCAAAGGCCCTCGGGCACCGCGGTCTTGCGCCCGCCGGGCGTGCTCTTGATGCGCGGTGGCAGGAGCTTCTGCAGCCAAGTCATCGCGTTGCTCCCCTCGCCGACGATTCCCGGCCGGCGCGCCTGGGCATCGAATCGAGTGCGCTGCGGATTCCTGCGAGCCACGCGCCGGCGCGGTCCGGCGCCGCGAAAGCCGGGCCGGTTTCGATTTCCTGGATGATGCGACTGCCGATGACGACCGCGTCGGCGTGAGCAGCGATCGCCTGTGCGCTCGCCGCGTCGCGGATGCCGAAGCCCACACCCACCGGCAGCACGACGTGCTTGCGGATATCGGCGAGCCTGCGCGCGACGTCGGCGGTGTCGAGATGTCCGGCGCCGGTGACGCCCTTGAGCGACACGTAATAGACGTAGCCGCGAGCGATCCTCGCCACCGCCGCAATGCGCGCTTCGGGGGTCGTCGGCGACAACAGGAAGATCGGCGCGATGTCGCGCTCGCCGAGCAGCGCTGCAAAATCGCCTGCCTCCTCCGGCGGGTAATCCACGACGAGCACGCCATCGACCCCGGCGGCGCGCGCGCGGTCGGCAAACGCCACCATACCCATCGCTTCGATCGGATTCGCGTAGCCCATCAGCACGATCGGCGTCACCGTATCGGTCTTGCGGAACGCGACGACCGTCGCCAGGACGTCCTTCAAACCCACATGCTGGCCGAGCGCGCGCTCCGATGCTCGCTGGATCACCGGGCCGTCCGCCATCGGGTCAGAAAACGGCACGCCCAGCTCGATCACGTCGGCGCCGGCCGCGACCAGGGCGTGCATGATCGGGAGCGTCAGCGGAAGCGATGGGTCACCCACCGTCACGTACGGAATCAGCGCCGTGCGGCCACCGGTGCCCAGCTTTGCGAAAGTCGCGTCGATCCTGTTCAAGCGGGCTTTTCGCCGCGGACGGCGGGATCGCACTCGGGGCGACAATAGAATTTGAGCCCGGACCGCTCGGCCACCGTATTCATGTCCTTGTCGCCGCGCCCCGAAAGATTGACGAGCAGGATCCGCTCCTTGTCCATCGTCGCCGCGAGCTTCGCCGCGTAGGCCAGCGCGTGCGCGGATTCGAGCGCGGGAATGATGCCTTCGATCCGGCAGCAGGCGTGGAACGCCGCGAGCGCCTCGTCGTCGGTGATCGACACGTATTCGGCGCGCTTGCTGTCCTTGAGCCAGGCGTGCTCCGGGCCGACGCCGGGATAATCCAGTCCGGCCGAGACCGAGTGCGTCTCGACGATCTGGCCATCCGCGTCCTGCAGCAGGTACGTGCGATTGCCGTGCAGCACGCCGGGACGACCGGCGAGCAGCGAAGCGGCGTGGCGACCGGTCGCGATCCCCTCCCCGGCAGCCTCGACTCCGATGAGCTGCACGGCGTCGTGCGCAATGTACGGATGGAAGATGCCCATCGCGTTCGAACCTCCACCCACGCACGCAATGATCGCGTCCGGCTGGCGGCCCGCGGCCTCGGGCATCTGCATCAGGCACTCCTTGCCGATCACGCTCTGGAAGTCGCGCACCATCATCGGATACGGATGGGGCCCGGCGACGGTGCCGATGATGTAGAACGTCGTCTCGACGTTGGTGACCCAGTCGCGCATCGCCTCGTTCAACGCGTCCTTGAGCGTTTTCGAGCCGGACTCGACCGGCACGACCGAGGCGCCGAGGAGCTTCATTCTGAACACGTTCTGCGCCTGGCGCTTGACGTCCTCGGAGCCCATGTAGACGACGCATTCCATGCCGAAGCGCGCGGCGACGGTCGCGGCGGCCACGCCGTGCTGGCCGGCGCCCGTCTCCGCGATGACCCGGGGTTTGCCGAGCCGTCGGGCAAGCAACGCCTGTCCGATGCAGTTGTTGATCTTGTGTGCGCCCGTGTGATTCAGGTCCTCCCGCTTGAGCCAGATCTGCGCGCCGCCGATCCGGTCCGACCAGCGCTTCGCGTGATAGACGGGCGACGGGCGGCCCACGTAGTGCGCGAGCTCGTCTTCGAATTCGGCGATGAAGTCGGGGGCGTTCCGGTAGCGCGCGTAGCCCGCTTTCAGCTCGTCGAGCGCGCGGATCAGCGTCTCGGCGACGAACACTCCGCCGTACGGGCCGAAATGCCCGCGTTCGTCGGGAAGGTTGTACGGGATGTCACCCATCTGCACGGCGCACTTCCTCGATGAACGCGGCGATCCTCGCAGGATCCTTGACGCCTTTGTGCGGCTGTCCGTCGGCGTCGAGGGCTTCGACTCCGCTCGACACGTCGACGGCCCATGGCCGCACGCGACGGATCGCCTCGCCGACGTTCGCGGCAGTCAGTCCCCCGGAAAGAATGAGCGGCCGCCGCAATTCTTTCGGCAGCGCTTCCCAGTCGAACGTTCGCCCCGTGCCGCCCGGCAGTCCGCTCGCCGGCGGCGCATCGAACAGGAGCCCCGCAGCATCCGGATACCGCGCCGCGTATTCTAGCAAACCGCCTGCTTCGGCCCCGGCGGCGACCGCCACGGCTTTGACATACGGCCGTCCGAAGGCGCGACAGAATTCCGCCGCCTCGCGGCCGTGGAATTGCAGGCCGTCGATCGGAATTGCAGCCAGCGTCGCTCGGACTTGCGCCGGCTCGGGATCGACAAAGAGCGCGACGATCGACACGAACGGCGGCAGCGCGAGAGCGACAGCGCGCGCGCGTTCGGCAGTCACCATGCGCGGCGTGCCGGCCCAGAAATTGAGCCCGATCGCGTCGGCGCCGGAACGTGCGGCGGCGAGCCCGTCCTCGACACGGACGATGCCGCAGATCTTGACGCGAGTGCGCATATCGTTCCCGGTCGTCCGTCACGCGAGCGGCAGCAATGCCGGCCGCCGCGCCGGCGGCAGGCCCCATTTCGCATCGAAATCGACGCCGGTCAGATACAGGCCGTCGGCCGCGAAGGTCGGCGCGGCGCGCGCGCGATCGCGCGCGGCGAGAACCTCGGCAACCCATCGCACCGGCTGCTTGCCTGCGCCCACGTACACCAGTGCGCCGACGATGTTGCGGATCATGTGCTGCAGGTAGGCATTGGCGGAAAAATCGAAGCGGACGAAGTCGCCGATGGCGGTGAGTTCGATCGTCGACAGCGTCTTCACCGGCGATTTCGCCTGGCATTCGGCGGCGCGGAACGCCGAGAAATCATGCGTGCCCGCGAGCGCCCGTGCAGCATCGCGCATCGACCTGGCGTCGAGCGAACGATGGTACCAGCCCACGCGTCCGGTGAGGAGCGCCGGGCGGGTGTCGCGACTGAGCAGCCAGTACGTGTAGTGGCGAGACGTCGCTTCGAAGCGCGCGTGAAAATCCGCGGCGACGGGACGCGCCCAAAGCACCGCGATGTCCGAGGGCAGATGCGCGTTGACGCCGCGGACCCACGCCGTTTCGGGCCGCTCGGCGCCGATATCGAAATGGACGATCTGCATCGTCGCGTGCACCCCGGCGTCGGTCCGCCCTGCCGCAGTCGTGCGCACGGGGACGCCGGCGATCGCGGCGAGCGCCCGCTCGAGCGCGTCCTGAACGCCGCGCCCGTCGGGTTGCGATTGCCAGCCCGTGAACGCGGCACCTGCGTATTCGAGGCCGAGAGCGATCCGCATGACGCCCTGTTTCCCTGCTCGCTGCAGAAAGGAAGCGGGCGGCGGATTGGCTCCGCCGCCCGCCATTGCTGCGTTGTGTCGCGATCAGCCGAGCTTGGAGAGCAGCGACTGCGCTTCCGATTTCTGCTGGTCGTCCCCTTCGTGCAGCACTTCCTGCAGGATCTCGCGCGCACCCTCGACGTCGCCCATTTCCTGATAAGCCTTCGCGAGGTCGAGCTTGGTCGCCGCGTCGTGCCACTGCCCGTCGAGCACCGACGGCGTGGGGTCCTCGAACGTCGAGCGCTCGGGGTCGAACGACAGATCGAGCTTGTCGAGGTCGATCGCCGCCTGCGGGCGCGCGAGCGAGGGTGCTGCGCCAGCCATCGCGGGCTCCGGCTTCGGCGCAACGGGCCGCAGCGGCGTGGGCTTTTCGGAGGCGTCCAGCGTAAAATCCATCTCGTGCGCGATCGATGCCGGCTTCGAAGTGTCGACCACGCCTTTGTCCGCGGACGCTGCCCGGTCGGCGCCGAATTTCGCGAACGCCACCGCCCCCGCGGCAGCGGCCTTCGCCTTGTCGCCGGCCGATTCGAGCGCCGACATCGTCGACGACGCGCCGCTCTTTGCGGATTTCTCGAGCTCGGATTCCGCTCCGGCGAGAATGTCGATCGGCGATTTCGGTTGCGCACCCGACGACGGCGTGATCGAGATTTCCTCGTCGAGCTTGAAATCGAGCCCGCCGCCGGTGTCGCCCATGTCGCTTGCCACGTCCGCGGGCACGCCCGAATCGGGAATGGGCGCCGGTTCGGCCTTCGCCCGCGCCTCGGCCGCGGTCGGCGGCGCCTCTTCCCCGGCGGCCACCTTGCCGGCGGTCGCGGCTGCGGCAGCTGCGGCGGCGGCACCGCCCTCGGTGAACATCGGATTGTTCGGGTCGAGCTGGCGGCCGAGACCAACGGCCTTCTGCCAGACTTCGCCCTGGCCCTGCGAGACCGAATAGAGCTCTGCGGCAACGGTCTCGAACGCGGAGGGCTTGTTGTGCTGCGCGTGGATCTCGAGCAGCTTGAGATAGATTTCCTGCCGCTGCGGGTCCTTCTTGAGCGCATCCTTCAGGATTTCTTCCGCCTGCGCATCTCGCCCGTACGCGAGATACACCTCGGCTTCGGCGATCGGATCGACTTCGTCGGTATCGATGTTGCCGAGGCCTTCGCGGCTGAAATCGCTCGCGAGCGAGTTGTCGCCGGTGTTGACCACACCGCCGCCGGTCGAGCCGAAGACGGTGTTGGTCTTGATGTCGGTGCCCGAGATGATGCTGTCCTCGAACTTGGTCGTCTTGCGCCTGCGGGCGGCGACGAGCGCCGCGACGCCGCCCAGGATCACGAGCGCGCCACCACCGATCGCCCACGACGGCGTGTTCGACATCAGGTCGTCGAAGAATCCCGGCGGCTCCTTCGGTCGGGCCTTCGGCATCGCCTTGGGCGCCGGCTTGGGCGCTTCGGCAACCTTCGGCGGCTCTGCCTTCGGCAGTTCCGCAACGGGCGCCGCTTCGGCGGCCTTTGGCGGCTCGGCGGCGGGCGGGGCGGTTGGCGAAGGCTCGGCCTTCGGCGCCTCCGCGGTACTCGCAGGTTCCGGCGGCGCCTTTGCCGCAGGCGCGGGTTCGGGCGCCTTTTCCGCGGGCGCCGGCGCCGATGTGATCGGCGTCGCCGCGGTGGGGGGCGGAGGCGCCGCGGCCGTACCCTTGGCCGCCTCGGCCTGCGCCTGGAGCTGGGCGCCCGTCTGACTCTTGACCTCGGCCAGGCGTTGCAAGTCCCTCACCGTCTTTTCGAGCTCGGCGATACGCGCTTGCGCTTCCTGCAGCGCCTTGTCGCGGGCCACCGCCTCCTCGGCCGCTGCGCCGCCGCCCTTGCCTTGGCCCGCTTCGCGCGAAACCCTGAGCTGATCGCGGCCGGCGGGCGCAGCAGGCGCCTTCTCTTCGGCGACCGTGCCGATCTTTCCGCCTGCCGCCCGGCTACCCGGACCCTCGGCGGCCGGCGCCGCTGCAGCAACGCTGTCGCGATAGGCGCGCCAGTCCGTCGTTTGCACGCGGACCACTTTGACCGCCTCGGAGGCTGGCATCGAACCCGCCTCGTCGGCGCTGGGGACGGTGATGATTGCACCTGTGCGCAGGCGATTCATGTTCTTGCCGTCGAACGCGTTTTCGTTCGACCTGAACATCGCAACCAGCATCTGCTCCAGCGTCACGCTCGAAGGCCGGTATTCGTTCGCGATCTTCGACAGCGTGTCGCCGCGCTTGACCGTGTAGGTGTCGCCCGCCTGTCCCGCTGGCTGCTGAGAGGCGCGCGCGGCGGTCATCGGTTCGGCGCGCGGCGCGGCAGCGCCGGCGCGAACCGGCGTCGTGGGCTCGACCGCTACCGCCGGCATGGCGCTTCCCGGAGGATCGAGAAGGAAGGTGTAGTCCCGCACGACGCGACCCGATGCCCAGTTGATCTCGACCAGCAAATCGAGAAACGGCTCGTTGACTGCGCTTTGCGTCGTGATCTTGAGATACGGCTCGCCGTTGCGCGCACGCTCGAGGCTCACGCGCGCGCGCGACAGCACGCCCTGATAAGTGAGGTTGTTCTGTTGATAGAGCGTCGGGCTGGCGACACGGGCGGCGAGCGAATCCAGATCCTCTTTCCCCGCGGAAGTAAGCTCGATCTGCGCCGACAACGGCTGGCCGAGTCCCGAATTGACTGTCAGCTTGCCCAGCCCGAGCGCCGCCGACGAGCCCGGGAGGACCAGCGCAGCTGCCAATAGGCTCAACGTAAGGATCGGTTTTCTTGGCATCCCAGCCCCTCCGAGATTTCGGATTCTGCAACCAAACATAACATCATGGGTTTAGCCGTGCAAGCTAAACCTCAGTATTAGCTCGCTTTTTCTCCAATGCTCGTCTCTTGTCCGCCAGCCACTTGATGCCGCCATCCTAGCCCTGATCGCAACCGCTAGCGGGTGCAATCGGCCACACTACAAGATATTGTGCCGCCCGGCCCCCACAGGCGACGGTCCATGCGCGGGCCGAGCCCTGTTGCAATCGCGCCGCAGCGGCTCCCCGCACGAGATGCGGGCCCCGACGCCGCGGCCCAACCATGCATAAAACATGCTCAAACGTCGCGCGCCCCGCACGCGCCTGCCGAAGCCGGCCAAAACAGCAGGGACGTCACGGGTGTCATGGGTGCCGGTCGTCGAGGCTTGGCCGGTGGTCGTCAGGGTTCAAGCAAGATGCGAACCATTCGCCGCAAAGGTTCGGCCGCCCCCCAGAGAAGCTGGTCGCCGACGGTGAACGCGCCGAGATATTCGGCGCCCATCGCGAGTTTGCGCAGGCGGCCGATCGGCACTTCCAGCGTGCCGGTGACGGCCGCGGGAGTGAGCCGCGCGATGCTCTCTTCGCGCGTGTTCGGAACGACGCGAACCCAGTCGTTGGCGCTCGCCAGCATCTGCTCGATTTCGCGCAACGGAACGTCGCGTCGCAGCTTGATCGTCACCGCCTGCGAATGACAGCGCATCGCGCCGATGCGCACGCAAATCGAGTCGACCGGGATCGGCGCACGCTCGCGCCCGAGGATCTTGTTCGTTTCGGCACCGCCCTTCCATTCCTCGCGGCTCACCCCGTCGCCCAAGTCCCTGTCGATCCACGGTATCAAACTGCCGGCCAGCGGCACCTCGAAATGCTCGGTCGGAAAACGCTCGTCCCGCAAAATGCCGGCTACTTCGCGGTCGATGTCGAGAATCGCCGACTGCGGGTCGTCGAGGAGGCTCTTGGCCGCGAGGTGCGCCTCGCCCATTTGCTGCAAGAGCTCGCGCATGTTCTGTGCGCCCGCGCCGGACGCAGCCTGATACGTCGTGCACGTCATCCACTCGATGAGGTCGCGCTGGAAGAGGCCGGCGAGCGCCATCATCATCAGGCTTACCGTGCAGTTGCCGCCGATATAGTTCCTGACGCCCTTCGCGAGCGCCGCGTCGATTACGTTGCGGTTGACGGGGTCGAGGACGATCACCGCATCGTCGGCCATCCGCAGCGCGGACGCGGCGTCGATCCAGTAGCCCTTCCAGCCCGCGGCCCGCAGCTTCCCTGCGATGTCGTTGGTGTAGTCGCCACCCTGGCAGCTGACGATGGCATCGAGGGATGCAAGCGCCTCTATGTCGTGCGCGCTCTTGACGGCTGGCGTCGCCTTGCCGATCTCCGGGCCCTTACCGCCGACGGTCGAAGCCGAGAAGAACTCGGGTTCGACGAGATCGAAATCGCGCTCGGCGCGCATGCGCTCCATGAGCACCGACCCGACCATGCCGCGCCAACCGACGAAACCGACTCGCATAGCGCCCACCCCGCCCGTGTGTCGCCTCCGCGTCCCGGCCTGCCCCCGGGACCGCTCGCGGAGGCGACAGCGGACCCAGGCGACCGGTCAGGTCGTCTTGATCGTCGTGATTTTCGGGCTGCGGCCGCGCTTGGCGACCGTGCGAGCACCGGCGTCTCCCGCGCATGCGTACGGCGGGATAAGGGCCAACGAGCCGGCGGAACAATCGCTCATAAGGTCACATCCTAACATGGATCAACGGTAATGTTGCAACGCAGCAACGACGGCGTCGCCCATCGCGCGCGTCCCGATCACGGGCTCGCCCGGCAGCGCGATGTCGCCACTGCGATTTCCGGACTGCAGCACCGCGCGCACGGCGCCCTCGATCCGATCGCCGACATCGGTGCGCCCGAAGGTATAGCGGAACATCATCGCAAGCGACAGGATGGTCGCGAGCGGATTCGCCTTGTCCTGGCCGGCGATGTCGGGCGCCGAGCCATGGATCGGCTCGTAGAGGCCCTTGCCGCTCGCGTCGAGCGACGCCGAGGGGAGCATCCCGATCGACCCGGCAAGCATCGAGGCCTCGTCCGAGAGGATGTCGCCGAAGAGATTGCCGGTGACGATGACATCGAACTGTTTCGGATTGCGCACGAGCTGCATCGCCGCGTTGTCGACGTACATGTGCGTCAGCGCGACGTCCGGAAAATCGCGGGCCGTCGCGGTCACGACTTCCCGCCACAGGATGCTCGTGTCCAGCACGTTGGCCTTGTCGACCGAGCAGAGCCGCTTCCCGCGTTTGCGCGCGATCTCGAAGCCCACCCGCGCGATGCGCCGGATCTCGGACGCGCCGTAGCGCATCGTGTCGTAGCCCTCGTCGTCGCCCGCGGCATTCTTCCGGCGGCCGCGCGGCTCGCCGAAGTAGATGTCGCCGGTCAGCTCGCGGACGATCATCAGGTCCAAGCCGGAGACCACGTCGGGCTTGAGCGTCGAGACCGCGGCCAGCTCGGCATAGAGCAGCGCGGGACGCAGGTTCGCGAACAGCGCGAGCGCCTTGCGAATCCCGAGAATCCCCTGCTCCGGACGAAGCGCGCGCGGCAGCGTGTCGTATTGCGGGCCGCCGACCGCACCGAGGAGCACGGCGTCCGCGGCACGGGCGAGCGCGAGGGTCGGCTCCGGCAGCGGATGCTTCGCCGCGTCATAGCCCGCCCCGCCGATCGGCGACGATTCCGTTTCGACCGGGAGGCCATCGCGCCGGAGCACGTCCAGAACCTTGACTGCTTCGCGCACGATCTCCGGGCCGATGCCGTCGCCGGGAAGGATTGCGATTTTCATGGCGGAAAGGCGTTGAGCGACGGGAGCACACGGCGGCCCCCGAGAACCTCAGGGGCCCCGGATGTCACGCAGCCTCCGGAACCACGATGGCGTTTCGCCGGGGTTTGCCTGTTTCCGGGGTGTCTTCGCGGCCTTCATGCGTCAGGATTTTCCTGCTCGCTTCACCCCAGCCATGGCTCCTCGGTCAATCGCTTCGCCTCGAAGGCGCGGATTTCGTCGGCGTGCTCGAGCGTGAGCCCGATGTCGTCGAGACCATTGAGCAGGCAATGCTTGCGGAATGGCTCGATCTCGAAACCGAAGGCAAGCGACCCGTCGGGCACGATGACGGTCTGCCGCTCGAGATCCACGGTCAATCGGAAACCGGGGAACGCCTTGACCGCGGCGAACAGCGCGTCGACCTCGGTTTCAGACAGCACGACGGGCAAGAGGCCGTTCTTGCAGCAGTTGTTGAAGAAGATGTCGGCGTACGAAGGAGCGATCAGCGCGCGGAATCCGTGATCGACAAGCGCCCACGGCGCGTGCTCGCGCGAGCTGCCGCAGCCGAAATTGCGGCGCGCGAGCAGGATCTGTGCGCCCTGGTAGCGTGGATCGTTGAGCACGAAGTCGGGGTTCTTCGGCCGTCGTGCCGGATCCATTCCCGGCTCGCCGTGATCGAGATAGCGCCAAGCGTCGAAGAGGTTCGGGCCGAATCCCGACCGCTTGATCGACTTCAAAAACTGCTTCGGAATGATCGCGTCGGTATCGACGTTCGCGCGATCGAGCGGCGCCACGAGCCCGGTCAGGAGTCGGAACGGGGTCATCAGTAGGTCTTCGACTTTTCGGCGGCCTTTTCGACCGCGCCGCCCGCGGCCTTCACGTCCTTGCCCATTCCTTCGATCGTGTTGCAGCCGACGGCACCGGCGACGAATCCCACCAACACGACCAAGGCGGCAATTTTCCTCTGCAGCATCGTTCTCTCCCGATGGCTACGAAATTCTCCCGCGGCCTACGAAACCCGGCGCACGTCGACGAAATGGCCGGCGACCGCCGCGGCCGCCGCCATCGCGGGGCTCACGAGGTGCGTGCGACCGCCCGCGCCCTGCCGGCCTTCGAAATTGCGGTTGGACGTCGACGCGCAGCGCTCGCCCGGCGAAAGGCGGTCGTCGTTCATCGCGAGGCACATCGAGCAGCCCGGCTCGCGCCATTCAAAGCCCGCGTCGCGGAACACGCGATCGAGCCCTTCGCGTTCCGCCTGCGCCTTGACGAGTCCCGATCCCGGAACGACCAGCGCGAGCTTCACGCTGGCCGCCACGCGCCGTCCGCGCGCGACCGCCGCCGCGGCACGGAGGTCCTCGATCCGCGAATTCGTGCACGAGCCGATGAACACCTTGTCGATCGCGATGTCGGCGATCGGCGTGTTCGGCGCGAGGCCCATGTACGTCAATGCCCGCTCCATGCCTTCGCGCCGCGTCGCATCCGTTTCCTTGTCCGGATCCGGCACGCGACCGTCGATGGCGACCACCATCTCGGGCGACGTGCCCCACGTGACCTGCGGCTTCAATTGTGCCGCGTCGATCGTCACGACCCGATCGAACGTCGCACCTTCATCGGTATCGAGCTTCCGCCAACGCGCAACGGCGCGGTCCCAGAGCTCGGCCGTCGGCGCGAACGGACGGCCGCGCAGATATTCGATGGTCGCGTCGTCGACGGCGATCATTCCGGCGCGCGCGCCCGCCTCGATCGCCATGTTGCAGATCGTCATCCGCGCTTCCATCGATAGCGCACGGATCGCGCTGCCGCCGAACTCGATCGCGTGCCCGGTGCCGCCGGCGGTGCCGATCTTCCCGATCACGGCGAGCGCGAGGTCCTTTGCCGTGACGCCCGCCGGCAGCCGGCCATCGGCGCGCACCAGCATCGATCGTGCCTTCTTGGTGAGAAGGCATTGCGTCGCGAGCACGTGCTCGACCTCGGAGGTGCCGATCCCGAACGCGAGCGCGGCGAAGGCGCCGTGCGTGCTCGTATGCGAATCGCCGCACACGACGGTCATCCCCGGCAACGTCGCGCCGTGCTCCGGGCCGATCACATGAACGATGCCCTGTCGTTGGTGGCGAAACGGAAAGTAGGCCTTGGCGCCGTGGGCGCGGATGTTGGCGTCGAGCGTTTCCACCTGCAGCCTCGAGATCGGATCGTCGATGCCGCGGTCCCAGTGCTGCGTCGGCGTGTTGTGGTCGGCGGTCGCGACGATCGAGCTCGGCCGCCACGGCTTGCGGCCGGCGAGCGCGAGCCCCTCGAACGCCTGCGGGCTCGTCACTTCGTGAACGAGATGGCGATCGATGTAGAGGAGCGCCGTGCCGTCCGCCTCGGTGCGGACCACGTGGCTGTCCCAGAGCTTGTCGTAGAGGGTGCGCGCGAGCATCGTCGCAGCGGGCCGGCGCGAACGACGCCGGATCGCGTGAGATCGCGGATTATACCGCCGCCGACGCCGGGACGTTCGCCTCGAGCAGCGCCGCGACGGCGTCGGCGAATCCATCCGCATGCGGGTCGAAGACCGCCGCCGGCATCGCGCGAAGCCAGGTCAGCTGGCGCTTCGCGAGCTGCCGCGTAGCCGCAACACCCTTGGCCCGCAGCGTCGTTGCGTCGATGCGCCCGTCGAGAAACTCCCATGCCTGCCGGTAGCCGACGCAGCGCATCGACGGCAGGTCGGGCGTCAACGCGTATTGCGCCCGCAAGCGCCGCAATTCGTCGACGAGACCGGCTTCGAGCATCGCATCGAAGCGCTCGGCGATCGCCGCGTGCAGTCGCGCTCGATCGGACGGGAGCAGCGCGGTCGCAAGCACCGGACCGAGCGCGCCTCCGGCTTCGCGCGCGCCCTGCAGCCGGGACAGCGGCGTTCCGGTCAGCGCGTGCACTTCGAGCGCCCGCTGGATCCGCTGCGCGTCGGTGGGCTCGAGGCGCATCGCGGTCGCGGCGTCGACCTTCGCGAGCTCCGCATGGAGCGCCGGCCACCCTTCGACGGCCGCCCGCGCGTCGATCGCGGCCCGCGTCGCCGGATCGGCCGCCGGCAGCGCGCTCAGCCCCTCGACGAGCGCCTTGAAGTAGAGCATCGTTCCGCCGACGAGCAGCGGCACGCGGCCGCGCGCGCGGATGGCGGCGATGGCAACGAGCGCGTCGCGACGGAATCGCGCCGCCGAAGAGGCCTCCGCCGGGTCGAGAATGTCGATCAGGTGATGCGCAATCCGCGCGCGCGTCGCCCGATCGGGCTTCGCCGTGCCGATGTCCATCCCGCGATAGACCTGCGCCGAGTCGACGCTGACGATCTCGACCGCAAAGCGATCGGCGAGCGCAAGCGCCAGCGCGCTCTTCCCCGACGCCGTGGGCCCCATCAGTAACACCGCTGGAATCATGGGCCGTCCGCGCCAGGGCCGCTGCCGTGTTCAGCGACCGCGCATGAACAGCTTGTCGAGATCCGCGAGAGCGAGCTGATACCACGTCGGCCGGCCGTGATTGCATTGGCCTGCGCGTTCGGTGGCTTCCATTTCGCGCAGCAGGGCGTTCATTTCCGGCACGGTGAGGCTGCGATTGGCGCGCACCGCCGCGTGACAGGCGATCGTCGACAAGAGCTCGTCGCGATGCGCCACGAGCACTTCGCTGCCGCCGTACTCGCGCAACTCGGACAGCACGGCCCTGGCGAGCGTCGCCGCGTCCGCATCGGCGAGCGGCGCCGGGATGCCGCGCACCGCGAGCGTCGAAGGTCCGATCGCGGTGATCGCGAAGCCCAGCGTGTCGAGCGCCTCGGCATGCTCGTCGGCGCTCGCGACCTCGAGCGGCGTTGCCGCGAACGTTGCCGGGACGAGCAGCGGCTGGATCGGCACCCGCCCGGCCTCCGCGGACTTCATCCGCTCGTAGACGATCCGCTCATGCGCCGCGTGCATATCGATCAGCACCAGTCCGGCGCGGTTCTGCGCGAGCACGTAGACGCCGTGGAGCTGCGCCAGCGCGAATCCGAGCGGCTCGGTGTCACCGGTGTCCGGGAGGTCGGGCCCGTCGTCGTCCACGGCCGGCTCGCGCTTGCCGAACAGTCGCGCGTAGAACGCCGTCGATTCGCCGGCCGGAAGCATCATCGCGCCCTGTTGCGGCGCGACGTAGGAGAATGGCCGCAGCGGCGCGGCGGGCTCGTGCGTCGACGGCGCGAGCGGCGGCGTGCGCGCGGCCGCTAGGCCGAGCTTGTCGGCGGCGGAAACCGCGGGCTGCAGGGCGCCGGTCGCCGCGAGCGCGCGTTGCACCGCACGGCGGACGAACTCGTGAACCGCGCCCGACTCGCGGAAGCGCACCTCGGTCTTCTGCGGGTGAACGTTGACGTCGACCAGGCGCGGATCGACGGTCAGCCACAGCACGTACACCGGCTGCCGGTCGTGATGCAGCACGTCGCGGTAGGCTTCACGCAGCGCGTGCGCGAGCACGCGATCGCGCACGTAACGGCCGTTGACGAACGCGTACTGGCCCGCGGCCGCTGCCGCATACGCAGGGCGTACTGCGAAGCCCGCGATCGCAAGCGGCCCGCCGCGGGCGTCGACGGGCGCGGCGCTTTCGACGAAGCCGGCGGGGAGCAGCGCCTCGACCCGCGCGCGGGGTCCCTGCGCGAGCAGCCGGTGCACGACGCGCGCGTTGTGCTGCAGCGTGAAGCCGACGTCCGGATACGCGAGCGCGATTCGCCGAAACGCCTCATCGCAGTGTCCCCACTCGGTGGCCTCGGTGCGCAGGAATTTTCGCCGCGCGGGCGTGTTGTAGTAGAGCTCCTGCACCGTAACCGTGGTGCCCGCGGCGAGCGCCGCGGGCGCCACGGTCCCCACGCTGCCGCCGTCCACTTCGATCCGCCAGGCGTGCGGCCGGCCGGCGGCACGCGAGGCGAGCACGAAGCGCGAGACTGCGGCGACCGATGCGAGCGCCTCGCCGCGAAAGCCCAGCGTCGCGATCGCTTCCAGATCAGCGGCCGTCGCGAGCTTCGAGGTCGCATGGCGCGCGACGGCGAGCGCCAATTCCTCACGCTCGATGCCCGCGCCGTTGTCGGCCACGCGGATGCGCTGGATCCCGCCGCCGGCGAGATCGACGTCGATCTGCGTCGCGCCCGAGTCGAGCGAGTTTTCGAGCAGTTCCTTCAGCGCCGCCGCGGGTCGCTCGACGACCTCGCCGGCGGCGATCTGGTTGATCAGGTGATCGGGGAGCGCGAGGATCGCCGGCATCGTCTATCGCGGCAATCTCGTCGCCCACCGCGCATACACGTCGTTTGCGACCGCATTGAGCGCGGCAACGCGCGCGGCGAGGTCATGGCGGATGTCGCTCTCGGATTGCGCCGCCGCCGATGAGTCCCGCGGCAGCTCGGTCATCCCGGTGGAAAGCCAGGTCAGAACGAGATCTTGCGTCATTTCGACGTGGCACTGGAGGCCGATGTGACGCTCGTCGATCACGTACGCCTGGTTTTCGTTGTGGGCGTTCGACAGCACGCGCTTGGCACCCGCCGGCAGCCCGAACGCCTCGTAATGCCATTGGAACGACGTGAACGCGCCGCGGCCTCCGAACCACTCGCGCTGCACCGCGGGATCGGTCGCGGCCACGTCGATCCAGCCGATTTCCGGAGCCGCTGCCGGCATCACCGGGGCGCCCATCGCTTTCGCCAGCAATTGCCCTCCGAGGCAATGGCCGATGACCGGTACTTCCGTCGCCACCGCGTCGCGCAGCAACGATGAAAGAGGCTCGAGCCAAGGCAGCGCATCGTTGACGCTCATCGGCCCGCCCATCATCGCGATGCCGGCGAAAGCCCGCGGATCCGCGGGCACCCGCGCGCCGGCATCGATCGCGATCGTCTGCCAGGGAATGCCGCGGGCATCGAGCCAGTCGGCAAAATACGCGGGGCCCTCGGTTGGCGAAAAACGGAAGATAGCAACGGGAAGCATCGGCGTCGGCTGGGGAGTGCGCCTGCGATTGGACTGGATTTTATCAGTCGCCGTGCAGTGCCGATTGCGCATTCTCGCGCCGGCTCGAAGACCGCGGCGTAAGCTCGGAAGTGCGGCGCTCTCGGGATGGCGATGCGACCCGAGCGCGAAGCGCAGGGGATCGGAGCAATCGCGAATCGCCGCGAGGGAGGAGGCCGACGACGCTGGCGGCCGACGGCTTGGCCTCGCGATTGATTTGGCCGCGCGGAGGCCGTGGCGGAACGCGCTCCGCTACAGGCCGCGCGCGATCCGCGCGTAGGCGGAATGGTTGTGGATCGACTCGAAGTTCTCCGCTTCGACTGCGAATCCGACGACCCGCGGATCGGCGGCGAGCCGTGCCGCGACGCCGCGCACCAGGTCCTCGACGAATTTCGGGTTGTTGTAGGCGTACTCGGTCACGTATTTTTCGTCGGCACGCTTCAAGAGCCCGTAGAGCTCGCACGAGGCTTCATCTTCCGCGATACGGATAAGCTCGGTCAGCGACACGAGGGCCGCCGGCCGCACGGAAATGGTCACCAGCGAGCGCTGGTTGTGCGCGCCGTATTCGGAGATCTCCTTCGAGCACGGACAAAGCGAGGTCACCGGAACCGCCACCGTCAACAGCTGTCGGAATTCGCCGCCGTCGAGCTCGCCGCAGATACGTACCTCGTAGTCGAGTCGGCTCGCGACCCCCGATACCGGCGCCAACTTCTTGAGGAAGAACGGGAACGCGATTTCGATCCGTCCGCCCGGTGCCTCGAGGAGCACGACGAGCCCATCGAGGAGCTCGCGAAAAGTCGCAACCGACAGCGGCGGTTCGCCCGGCGCACTGCGCGATTCGAGCAGCGCGACCAGCCGCGACATGTGCGTGCCCTTGCGGTTCTCGGGCAGCGCGACGTAGACGTTGCACACCGCGATCGTCGGCTGCGCGATGCCGTCGGCGTCGACGAACAGCAAAGGATATCTGAGGCCGCGGATGCCCACCTGGTCGATTGCGATGTTGCGCTCGTCCCGCCCCGACTGGACGTCGGCAATCGGGAACAGCGTCTGCGGGCGCTCCGGCCGGTTCATGAGACGATTCTAAACGAACGGCCCGCCGCTACGCCGCGGGCTTCCGGACGACCTCCGGGCGGCGCTGGCCGAACCGGCTTTGAACGGCTTTCACGATCCCGGCGGCATCGAGCCCGCACTCGGCGAGGAGTTGCGCGGGGTCGCCGTGGTCGAGGAACGCGTCGGGCAGACCCAGATGCAAGACGGGAGTCACGACACCCTCGCCGGCCAGCGCCTCGGCAACGGCGCTCCCCGCGCCGCCCATGACCACGTTTTCCTCGACGGTGACAACCGCATCGTGCTCGCGCGCGAGCTGCACCGCCAGCGCCACGTCGAGCGGTTTGACGAACCGCATGTTCGCGACGGTCGCGTCGAGATCCTCGGCTGCCGCGAGCGCGTGGCGCAGCATGGCGCCGAACGAGAGAATCGCGATGCGGTTCGCGCGACGCGCGCTCACGCGGCGGATCTCTCCGCGGCCAATCGGGATCGCCGTCATCTCCGCCGCCGCGACCACTCCGGACCCCGCCCCGCGTGGATAGCGGATGGCCGACGGCGTGTCGAGGGTGAAGCCCGTGTAGAGCATCTGGCGACATTCGTTTTCGTCCGCGGGCGCCATGACCGTCATGTTGGGCACGCAGCGGAGGTACGACAGATCGAAGGCGCCAATATGCGTGGCGCCGTCAGCGCCGACGATGCCCGCGCGATCGATCGCAAACACGACCGGAAGTCTCTGCAGCGCGACGTCGTGGATCAGCTGATCGTACGCGCGTTGCAGGAAGGTCGAGTAGATCGCGACGACCGGCTTCAGCCCCGCGCAGGCGAGACCCGCGGCGAACGTCACCGCGTGCTGCTCGGCGATGCCCACGTCGAAGTAGCGCGCCGGGTACTCCTGCGAGAAGCGCACGAGCCCGGAGCCCTCGCGCATCGCCGGCGTGATCCCGATGACGCGCTCGTCCCGCGCTGCGATGTCGCACAGCCAGTCGCCGAAGATCTGCGAGTACGGCGGCTTGCTCGCGGACTTGGGCGCGTAGCCGACCGCCGGATCGAACTTCGTGACGCCGTGGTAGAGGATCGGATCGTCCTCGGCGCGCGCGTAGCCGTAACCCTTTCGAGTGATGACGTGCAGCAGCTGCGGGCCCTTGAGCTCCTTGACGTTCCCGAGCGTGCGCACGAGCGTGTCGATGTCGTGGCCGTCGATCGGACCGATGTAATTGAAACCGAACTCCTCGAACAGCGTGCCGGGCAGCACCATCCCTTTCATGTGCTCTTCCCAGCGCTTGGCGAGCTCCTTCACCGGAGGAACCCTGGACAGCACTTCCTTGCCGCCGCGGCGCATCGAGTTGTAGAAGCGCGACGACAGAAGCTTCGCGAGGTAAGAATTGAGCGCGCCGACCGGTTCCGAAATCGACATTTCGTTGTCGTTCAGGATCACGAGCAGATCGGCGTGGGCGGCGCCGGCGTTGTTCAGCGCCTCGAATGCCATCCCGGCGCTCATTGCACCGTCGCCGATCACCGCGACGACCTGGCGGGTTTCGCCGAGACGCTGCGCGGCGATCGCCATCCCGAGCGCGGCCGAGATCGACGTCGACGAATGCGCGGTGCCGAACGTGTCGTATTCGGACTCCGTGCGCCGCGGGAATCCTGAGGGGCCGCCCGCCATCCGCAGCCGGTTCATGGCGCCCCGCCGGCCGGTCAGGATCTTGTGCGCGTAGGTCTGGTGGCCGACGTCCCAGACGAGGCGGTCATGCGGGGTGTCGAACACGTAATGCACCGCGACGGTGAGCTCGACCGTGCCGAGGTTCGACGACAAGTGCCCGCCCGTCTGCGCCACCGAGGTGAGCAGGAAGGCCCGCAGCTCGTGAACGAGCTGTGGCAGCTCTTCCCGGTCGAGCCTGCGGAGCGCCTCTGGAGAATCGATCCGTTCGAGCAACGGGTACATGTCAGCGCGTGCGCAGCACGATCCAGTCGGCGAGCTCGGCCAGGCGCCGCGCGCCGGGCCCGAACGACACCAGGGCGGTCTGAGCTTCGACGCGCAACGCCTCCGCGCGTTCCTTTGCCTGCGCGAGGCCGGCAAGCGAGACGAACGTCGGCTTGCCCTGCGCCGCGTCCTTGCCGGCGGTCTTGCCGAGCGATGCGGCGGAGCCTTCGACGTCGAGCACGTCGTCGACGACCTGAAACGCAAGTCCCGCTGCAAGTGCGTAGGCATCGAGCGCCGCCGCCTCGGCGCCGGTGAGCGTCCGGCCGCACGTGGCGCCGAGGTCGACCGCGGCCCGGATCAGCGCGCCGGTCTTCCGCGCGTGCATCGTCTCCAGCTCGGACAGCGTGAGGGCCGCGCCGACCGCGGCGAGATCGATCGCCTGGCCGCCGGCCATGCCGCGCGATCCGGAGGCCGCGGCGAGAACACGACCGGCGCGCGCGGCGTCCGGCAGGCTGCCGCCGGCCAGCACTTCGAACGCCAGCGCCTGGAGCGCGTCACCGGCCAGCAGCGCTGTCGCTTCGCCGAACGCGACATGGCAGGTGGGCTTGCCGCGTCGGAGCGTATCGTCGTCCATGCAAGGGAGATCGTCGTGGACGAGTGAGTACGCGTGGACGAACTCGACCGCGGCCGCGGCGGCATCGACGACGTCGGGATTCGCGCCGGTGACCTCGCCCGCGGCGTAGGCGAGCAGCGGCCGCATCCGTTTGCCCCCGCCAAGCACCGCGTAGCGCATGGCCCGGTGGAGCGAATCGGAGGGAGCCGTCGCGGCGGGCAGCGCGCGGTCGAGCACGTGCTCGATCCGTCGTTGCCGCTCGCCGCACCAAACGGCAAAGGCGACATCAGGATTCATGGTTGCCGGCGCCCCCGACGTCCGCGGACTGGAAGGCTTTGAGCGCGCCCTTTTCCAGCACCTCGACCTGCTGTTCCGCATCCTTCAGCGTCGCCTGGCAGAACTGGAGTAGCGCCGCCCCGCGTTTGTAGGCGGCAAGCGATTCCTTGAGCGGCAGCTCCCCGCTTTCCATCGTCGCGACGATCGCCTCGAGCTCGGCGAGTGCCGCTTCGAAACTTGCGGGGGCGTCGGGGGTCTCACCCATGGAAATTCGGGGGTTTCCGGTCGTGTCGATCCAGCGCTTTCGCAGCGCCCCGACGGCGAGGTGGCCCGTCGGAGCAGCACATCGCCGGCGCGAATCGGACCGAAAGAAACCGTCCTTTGTCTCTGATTTCCTTACGATATTGCCCCGCTCGGCGGGGATCGTTATACTAACACGTTTTGGCGACGCGGCCTTCCACGATCCACTCGTGCGGCCGACTTAGCATGGCGGTCCGGGGCGGCAAATAACCGCCGTAATCGTCCCGGGTTGTTGGGTTGGGTTGGTTGTAATTCATCACGAGAAGGAAGAGCACGACATGTCCAATCTCGCCACTGCGGGGCGGTTGCAGCGCGCAATCTCGCAGCTCCCGGTCTCCTGGTATTGCGATCCCGCGGTCTTCGACGTCGAGCAGCGACTGCTGTTTCCGCGCGCGCCCGGCTACGTGGGTCACGAGTTGATGGTTCCGCAGCCGGGCGACTACTATGCGCTCGAGTGGCGCGACAATGCGCAGGCACTCGTGCGCAATGCCACGGGGATCGAGCTTCTCTCGAACGTTTGCCGCCACCGGCAGTCGATCATGCTCACGGGCCGCGGCAACGTTCCCAACATCGTCTGCCCGATCCACCGCTGGACTTATGATCTCAGCGGGGAGCTCCTGGGCGCCCCGCATTTCGAGGACAAGCCCTGCCTCAACCTCGGGCGCTCGCCGCTCGTCAGCTGGAACGGACTCCTGTTCGACGGCAAGCGCGACGCCCGCGGGGACCTCGCCACGCTGGGCGTGCAGGACTTCGATTTCTCGGGCTTCATGCTCGACCGGGTCGAAATCCACGAGTGCCGCTACAACTGGAAATCGTTCCTCGAGGTCTACCTCGAGGACTACCACGTCGCCCCGTTCCACCCGGGACTCGGCCATTTCGTCACCTGCGAGGACCTTCGCTGGGAATTCGCGCCGTGGGCATCGCTGCAGTCGGTGGGAATCACCAACCTCGGCAAGGCTGGCACCAAGACCTACGAGCGCTGGCACAAGGCCGTGCTCGACTACTATCGCGGCGAGATGCCGAGCCACGGTGCGATCTGGCTCACCTATTATCCCAACGTGATGCTCGAGTGGTATCCGCACGTGCTCGTCATCAGCACGCTGATCCCGCGCGCGCCGGACCGCACGACCAACATCGTCGAGTTCTACTACCCCGAGGACATCGCCCTCTTCGAGCGCGAATTCGTCGAGGCCGAGCAGGCGGCGTATCTGGAAACGGCGGCGGAGGACGACGAGATCGCGGAGCGAATGGACGCCGGTCGCCGCGCGCTCTACCGGCTGGGCAGGAGCGAGGAAGGGCCGTACCAGTCGCCGATGGAAGACGGGATGCAGCACTTCCACGAGTTTCTCCGGCGCGAACTCGACCCGCACATCGCGCCGCGCTGAGGCTCCGGTCGTTTCGCGCATCCGGCGCGGCAAGGCTGCGCCGGGGCGGTGCGCCCGCGTCTGGCACGGCGATCAAAATCTCCAATGCAATCCCTGTGGATGCTCGCCGCCGGGCTGTGCTTCGCGCTGATGGGCGTGTTCGTCAAGCTTGGCGCAGCGGAGTTCACCGCGGCCGAAATGGTGTTCTACCGGTCGTTCCTCAGCCTCGCGGTGACGTGGGCGCTGCTAGCGAAAGCGGGGATGTCGGTCAAGACGGTGCGCTTCGGCATGCACGCGCATCGCGGCGTCGCGGGCTTCGTCTCGCTGTTCATGTTCTTCTACACGCTGACCGTGCTTCCGGTCGCGACGGCGATGACGCTCAACTACACCTCGCCCGTGTTTCTCGCTGCATTGCTCGCTTGGCTCGCGCGCGAGCGCCCCGGCGCCAGGCTGACGCTGACGATCGGGCTCGGCTTTGCCGGCACGGTGCTGCTGCTGCAACCGACTTTTTCCGGGGGTGAGCTCACCGCCGGCCTCATCGGCCTCGCTTCGGGCGGGACGTCCGCGGTGGCCTATTGGAACGTGCGGGAGCTCGTCAGGGCCGACGAGCCCGTCGAGCGGGTCGTGTTCTACTTCGCACTCTTTTCGCTCCTGGGCGCGCTCGTCTGGATGACACCCACCGGCTGGAGCGCGGTGACGCTCGAGAATGTCTGGCTGCTCGTTGGCGTCGGGGTGATGGGCACCGCGGGCCAGCTTGCGATGACGCGCGCGTACGGTCGCGGCAAGACGCTCGTTACGGCGACGCTGTCATACGGCGGTATCGTGTTCTCGAGTGCGCTCGGCATCCTGATCTGGCACGATGTGCTCGGAATCGCCTCCTGGCTCGGCATCGCGTTGATCGTAGCGGCCGGCATCTCCGCCGTGCAGCTTGCGCCCGGCGCCAGGCCGGACGCAGGGCCGCAGGTCACCAACGACTGACGCGAGGCGCGTCCCTGACGATTGCGAGGTGCCCGATGTACAAGACGCTCATTTCCACCGCCGATCTCGCCGCCTCGCTCGAGGACCCGCGGCTCGTGATCGTCGACGCGCGGCACGACCTGACGCAGCCGGACACCTGGGGCGAAGCGCAGTATCGTGCCGGTCACATTCCCGGCGCGCGGTTCGCTCACCTGGACCGCGACCTGTCCGCGCCGAAGAGCGGGGCCAACGGCCGCCATCCCTTGCCGACGCCGGCGACCACGGCAGCGACGTTCAGCCGACTCGGCATCGACCGGGGCAAACAGGTCGTCGCGTACGACCAGGGCGGCGGCATGTTCGCGGCGCGCGCGTGGTGGATGCTGCGCTGGCTGGGTCACGACGCTGTCGCGCTCCTCGATGGCGGTTTCGCCAAGTGGACGCGCGAGGCCCGGCCCGTGACGACCGAGTTACCCGCCGCGCGCGCCGCGAGCTTCGAGATTCGCGGCGTCGGCCCCACCGTGAGCACTCCCGACGTGCTGGCGAGCCTCCATAGGCACTCGCTGCTGCTCGTCGATGCGAGAACGCCGGAACGCTTCCGCGGCGAGACCGAGCCGATGGATCCGGTCGCCGGTCACATTCCGGGCGCGCGGAACCGGCCGTACACGCAGAATCTCGCCGCCGACGGGACCTGGAAGCCGGAGGCTCAGCTGCGCGAAGAACTCGACGCGTTTCTCGCGACGGCACCGCCCGAGGCGGTCGTCAACCATTGCGGCTCGGGAGTGACCGCATGCCACAACATCCTGGCGATGGAAATCGCCGGGCTCGCAGGCTCGCGGCTGTATCCCGGCTCGTGGAGCGAATGGTGCGCGGATCTGGCGCGGCCGGTCGCGCGCGGGGATTAGGGAACTCTGAACAAGTCCCACACGATTGCGCTGCAGGGGCAAATACGGATGAATGCTCGACCCGCGACGCAGGTCGTAGTCGACACTACGATGCCGAGAAGCGCGGCCTACCCGCACCGAGCGGCCACGCCGCGAGATCGCGATAGCGCGAGCCGTCCGACCCCAGGTCCGATGCCGTCAGCGTGAGCCTGTCGATGCGCCAGACGACCGCGGCGAGCGTCGTCGCGCGCAGGCGCTGGCGACACCGCCGGGCGAGCGTCAGATGGACGCGAAACGCCCGGGCGTCAACCGGGAATCCGGCCGCGGCGAGCGCATCGCGCAGATGAGCGACCAGCCGCTCGAGCTCCGGGGGCGCGGCGTCGGTGCCGAGCCAGGCGATGCCCGCGTCGCGAAATCCGTCGATGCGATCGAGCACGAGGGTGAACGGCGTTGCCGCACGTGCAACCGCGGCGCCGATTTCGCGCAACGCGGCGAGGCGCGCCGGTGCGACGTCGCCGATGAACGCGAGCGTCAAATGAAGGTTCGCGGGCGGCGGCGATTTGGTCCCCGCCTGAACTGCAACGTCGTGGGCTAGGCCGGCAATGACGCCACGGGTCGCCTCGTCCGGCCACGCGGCGAAGAACGTGCGCAGCAGCGCTTTGCGCTCCGCCGCGTCACGCGTGCTGGAGAAAGAAGCCGTTGACCGCACGGAATAGTGTTGCGCTGGCCTGTCCGGCGTGGGCGGCCGGTTGGCATCCGTGCGACCGACCCCAGCGCGCCCGCATGCAAAATGCCCTCGCCAAGAAAGACCACGCCTCCTTTCGGGCGGCGCGGTTCGCGCGCGACGGGGCCGTGTGACCGCGTCAGCCGTTTGCGACGTGCAGCTCGGTCTTCGGCTTCTCGAAGAACTGCTCGTCTTCGGTCGAGTTGCGCAGCGCGGTCGTCGACGACTGGCTGCCCTGGATCGTCGTCGTCACCGCGTCGAAGTAGCTGGTTCCGACTTCGCGCTGGTGCTTGATGGCGGTGAAGCCCTTCGCCATCGCCGCGAACTCCGCTTCCTGCAGTTCGACGAACGCCGTCATGTGCTCGTGCGCGTAGCCGTGTGCGAGGTTGAACATCGAGTAGTTGAGGCTGTGGAAGCCGGCGAGGGTGATGAACTGGAACTTGTAGCCCATCTTGCCCAGCTCGGTCTGGAACTTCATCACCGTCGCGTCGTCGAGGTTCTTCTTCCAGTTGAACGAAGGCGAACAGTTGTAGGCGAGCATCTTTCCCGGGAACTTCGCGTGGATCGCATCGGCGAAGGCCCTGGCGAAATCGAGATCGGGCTTGCCCGTTTCGCACCAGAGCAGATCTGCATAGCGGGCGTAGGCAAGCCCGCGGGCGACCGCCTGATCAAGCCCGGCCTTGGTCTTGTAGAAGCCCTCGACCGTGCGCTCGCCGGTCAGGAACGGCTTGTCGTTGGCGTCGATATCGGACGTCACGAGGTCGGCGGCCTCGGCGTCGGTGCGCGCGAGCAGCACCGTCGGCACGCCCATGACGTCGGCGGCGAGCCTCGCCGCGATCAACTTGTCGACCGCCTCGCGGGTAGGCACCAGCACCTTGCCGCCCATGTGCCCGCATTTCTTGACGGAGGCGAGCTGGTCCTCGAAATGCACGCCGGCCGCGCCGGCCTCGATCATCGCCTTCATCAGCTCGAACGCGTTCAGCACGCCGCCGAATCCCGCTTCGGCGTCGGCGACGATCGGCGCGAAATAGTCGATCGTATCGCCGCCCTCCATGTGCTGGATCTGGTCGGCGCGCACGAACGTACTGTTGATCCGCTTGACCACGTTCGGTACCGAATTGACCGGATAGAGCGACTGGTCCGGATACATCTCGCCGGCGATGTTGGCGTCGGCAGCGACCTGCCATCCGGACAGGTAGATCGCCTTCAGCCCCGCCTTCACCTGCTGCATCGCTTGGTTGCCGCTCATCGCGCCCAGCGAATTGACGAAGGGCTCCTCGGTGACGAGCTTCCAGAGCTTTTCCGCGCCCAGCCGCGCGAGGGTGTGCTCGATGTGAACCGAGCCGCGCAGGCGGACGACGTCCTCCGCCGTGTACCCGCGCTCGATTCCCTTCCAGCGCGGGTTCTCCGCCCATTCCTTCTTGAGCCGTGCTGCTTCGAGATCGTAATTCATCGTTGCTCCCATCTTGCGTCATGGCCAATCCGGCGTGTCGCGCGGTCGAACCGCGCGCGCCCGGAACCTTGGTCAGCGGCCGCACGCGCAGCGAATCCGCGCACGTGCTGCCACAGTGTGAAACGGTAGGCGAGCCCAGCCGCCTGCGCTTCACTGCACGGTCCGCCGAGGATCGCTCGGGCGAACGGGCGGGCATGGATGGGGTGGAACCCAAGCCCTGCTTGTGGTCGCGGTCGAGTTCGCCGTTGGCCACTCGTGACGTTCCCAACTTAGCAAAGTTACGGCGCGGTGACAAGCTAAATTACTGCAATGCAATATGGTAAATATTTCACAAAATCATGAAGTTAAAATATATTTCCACAATGCGGAAAACGACGAGCCGCATTTCGGTCCACCTGTGCTGCATCGCGATACCCACCCCTGCGACAGCTTTCGTGTCGGAGCGTCGCTTTCGCGCCGCCGTCGCGCACCGTTGTAGCGTCATCCGCGGTCACCGACACGTACAGGGACCATCGTCCGCACGGCGTGGAACAGGAACGACGATGACCGGTGAACCGACGGCGCGCTCGGTTCAGGTTCATTGTCCCGGTCTTGACATGCGCGGCGGGCGGTGCAACTGTTCGTCGCTTCGATCGCGGGAGCGCGAACAGCGGGGCTTCTGCCGCCCGTCGCGCATCACGCGGCGGGCGTGTATTCGAGCAATGGCGCGCGACGTCTGGCCAATGCCTCGCGCGACTCCGGTAGCGAGGAGCCATCGTGCGTCCCATCCTTTTCATCGTCGCGGGTGTCGTCGCCGCCGGCACCGGTTCTGCCGTTGCGCAGGGCGCTGATCCAAACCTCGCTCGCGATCTCGCAGCGACCTGCACGAGTTGCCACGGCACCAACGGCGAGAGCCGGGGAGAGATCGAGTCGCTGGCCGGCATGCCGAAAGCCGACATCGTGCGCAAGGTGCAGGAGTTCAAGAGTGGCAACAAACCCGCCACGGTGATGCACCAGTTGTCGAAGGGTTATACCGACAAGCAGATCGAGCTCATCGCCGGCTGGTTCGCAGCGCAGAAGGTCCCGAAATGAAGGGCTTGGCGTAGGCCGACGCGATGAAAATGCAGCGGCGCGAGTTCCTGAAGACGGCAGCCTTGGGTGCCGCGGGGGCGGCGGTGTCGGGCCACGCGGCGACGGGCGGCGGCTCGGCCGGCAGGGTCGTGGTAGTGGGTGGCGGATACGGTGGCGCGACCGCCGCCAAGTATTTGCGGATGTGGAGCGACGGCCGCATCGACGTCACGTTGGCCGAGCCGAACCGCGCATTCATTTCCTGCCCGATGTCGAACCTCGTTCTGGGCGGCAGTCGGGACCTCGCCTTCCTGACGGCGAGTTACGACAACTTGAGCAGACGGCACGGCGTGAAAGTCGTTCGCGACACGGCGACGGCGATCGACGCCGCCAAGCGCGCCGTCAAGCTCGCGAGCGGCGCCGAGTTGCCGTATGACCGGCTGATCCTGTCACCGGGGATCGACTTCATGTGGGACAAGGTGCCCGGCCTCGACAACGCCGGCGCGCGGGCGAAGATCCTGCATGCGTGGAAGGCCGGGCCGCAGACCGTCGCGCTTCGGCGCCAACTCGAGGCGATGCCGGACGGCGGCGTGTACGCGTTGTCGATCCCGGTGGCGCCCTACCGGTGCCCGCCAGGTCCGTACGAGCGTGCATGCCAGGTCGCGTGGTACTTCAAGCGCGCGAAGCCGAGATCCAAAGTGCTGGTCCTCGACGGCAACGGCGACGTGACTTCGAAGGGCGCGCTGTTCAGGAAGGCGTGGGCCGACGAATACAACGGGATTGTCGAATACCGGCCGGACTACGTGCTCGCCGACGTCGACGTCGCGACGAATACGGCGAACTTCGAGGTCCACGACGCGGTGAAGGCGGACGTGCTGAACGTCGTGCCGCCGCAGCGGGCAGGCGCCATCGCCCGGGCCGCGGGCGTGGTGACGGCGAACGACCGCTGGTGCGACGTCGATTTCCTGACGTTCGAGTCGGTGCAGGTGAAGAATGTCCACGTCCTCGGCGATGCCATCCAGGTGGCGCCCGCCATGCCCAAGTCCGGTCACATGGCGAACCAGCAGGCGAAAGTCTGCGCCGCGGCGGTCGTCGCGCTGCTCTCGGGGCAGCCGCCGAATCCGACGCCGGTACTCGCCAACACCTGCTACAGCATGATCACCGACAAGGATTCGGTGCACGTCTGCTCGGTGCATCGGTGGGACGCGGAGCAAAAGACGCTGCTGCCGGTGCACGGCGCCGGAGGGGTGTCCACGGCGATGAGCGAACTCGAAGGCCGGTACGCGTTCGCGTGGGCGGAGAACATCTGGGCCGACACGCTCGCGTAAAAGTAGAGGTCAGAGACGACTTTCCCAGTCGAACTCGATAAAAACAACGGCGCCCCAGGGGCGTCGTTTTATTTGAGCGATACGAAGAAAGTCGTCTCTGACCCTACTTTTCTATTCGACCGCCGCGGGCTCCTTCGGCTCTTTGGCTTCTTCGAGCACGAGCCGCACCTTGTCGTCGGCGTCGACGTCGATCGTCACGTGGCCGCCTGCGACGAGCCGTCCGAACAGCAGCTCGTCGGCGAGGGCCTTCCTGATGGTGTCCTGGATCAGGCGCGCCATCGGCCGGGCGCCCATCTGCGGATCGAAGCCCTTCTTCGCCAGGAACTCCTTCAGCTGCGGCGTGAACGACGGCTCGACCTTCTTCTCGTGCAGCTGGCTCTCGAGCTCGAGCAGGAACTTGTCGACGACCTTGAGGATCACGGCGTGGTCGAGCTGCGCAAAGCTGATCGTTGCATCGAGACGGTTCCTGAACTCCGGCGTGAACATTCGCCGGATCTCGGCCATTTCGTCACCGGCCTCGCGACTGCCGGTGAAGCCCATCGTCCCCCTGGCAAGCTCGCCTGCGCCCGCGTTGGTCGTCATGATGATCGTGACGTTGCGGAAATCCGCTTTGCGCCCATTGTTGTCGGTGAGCGTGCCATGGTCCATGACCTGCAGCAGGATGTTGAAGATGTCGGGATGCGCCTTCTCGATCTCATCCAGCAACAGCACGCTGTATGGATGTTTCGTGACGGCCTCGGTCAGTTGCCCGCCCTGGTCGAAGCCGATGTAACCGGGCGGAGCGCCGATCAGCCGGGACACCGCATGTCGCTCCATGTACTCCGACATGTCGAAGCGGATCAACTCGACGCCGAGGCAGTACGCGAGCTGTCGCGCAACCTCGGTCTTGCCGACGCCGGTCGGCCCGCTGAACAGGAAATTGCCGATAGGCTTGACCGGATTGCCGAGCCCCGAGCGTGCCATCCGGATCGCCGCGACGAGCGCGTCGATCGCGCGGTCCTGGCCGAACACGACGTTCTTCAAGTCGCGATCGAGCGTCTTCAGCGCGTTGCGGTCGTCGGACGTGACGTTCTTCGCCGGGATGCGCGCGATCTTGGCGACGATCTCCTCGATCTCGGTCTTGCTGATCACCTTCTTCTGTTTCGACTTGGGCAGGATCTTCTGCGCCGCGCCGGCCTCGTCGATGACGTCGATCGCCTTGTCGGGGAGATGCCGGTCGTTGATGAAGCGCGCCGAAAGCTCGGCCGCGGTCGTCAGCGCCGCCGGTGCGTACTTGACGCCGTGGTGCTGCTCGAAGCGGGATTTCAGGCCCTTCAGGATCTCGATCGTCTCGGCGATCGAGGGCTCCGGCACGTCGACCTTCTGGAAGCGCCGGGAGAGCGCGTGATCCTTCTCGAAGATCTGGCGATACTCGTTGTACGTCGTCGCACCGATGCACTTCAGCGCGCCGGTGGACAGCGCGGGCTTCAGCAGGTTCGACGCGTCGAGCGTGCCGCCCGAGGCGGCACCGGCGCCGATGATCGTATGGATCTCGTCGATGAACAGAATCGACTTGGGATTCTCGGCCAGCTGCTTCAGCACCGCCTTCAACCGCTGCTCGAAATCGCCGCGGTACTTGGTGCCCGCGAGCAGCGCGCCCATGTCGAGCGAATAGACCTGGTATTCGGCGAGAAGCTCGGGAACTGCGCCGTCGTTGACGCGGCGCGCCAGACCTTCGGCGATCGCCGTCTTGCCCACGCCGGCTTCGCCAACGAGAAGCGGGTTGTTCTTGCGCCGGCGGCACAGCACCTGGATTACGCGCTCCAGCTCGAGCGCGCGGCCGATCAGCGGGTCGGTCTTGCCCTGCTTCGCCATCAGGTTGAGGTTGATCGTGTAAGCGTCGAGCGCGCCCTGGCCTTCGCTGCCCCCGTCGCCGTCTTCCTTCGCCTCGCCCTTCTCTTGCTTCTGCTGCGGATTCTTCGTGATGCCGTGCGCAATGTAGTTCACAACGTCGAGCCGGGTGACACCACGCTGATTGAGGAAATAGACGGCGTGCGACTCCTTTTCGCCGAAGATCGCGACCAGCACGTTGGCGCCGGTGACCTCCTTCTTGCCGGAGGACTGGACGTGGAGGATCGCGCGCTGGATCACCCGCTGGAAGCCCTGCGTCGGCTGAGTGTCGGCGTCCGAATGAGGGGAAAGTCGCGGCGTGTGCTCGCCGATGAAATCGGTGAGCACCCCGCGGAGCTCGTCGAGATCGACGCCGCAGGCCTTGAGCACCTCGGCGGCAGACGGGTTGTCGAGCATCGCGAGCAGCAGGTGCTCGACGGTGATGAACTCGTGCTGCTTCTGCCGCGCCTCGACAAAAGCCATGTGGAGGGATACTTCCAGTTCCTGCGCGATCATTTCGGTTGCCTCTCACGGCCGTTTCCGTTCCACCGCGGGTTGCGGCGCCAACGGGGCTTCGCGACCTTAACGCTCAAGTCTCCTCCATCGTGCACTGCAGCGGGTGCTGATGCTTGCGGGCGATGTCGATCACCTGGTCGACCTTCGCCGCCGCGACTTCGCGCACGTACGTCCCGCAAACCCCCATCCCCTCGCGATGCACCTGCAGCATCACCCGCGTGGCCTTTTCCCGGCTCATCGCGAAAACAGTCTGCAACACCACGACGACAAAGTCCATCGGTGTGTAGTCGTCGTTCAGCAACAGCACCTTGTACAGCGGTGGCGGCTTGAGCCGGGTTTTCTCGACCTCGAGCAGGCCGCCGTCGTGCTGCTGGTTAGCCATCGTCCGCAAGGATGGGGAAAAGGGCAGATGACCCTATGTTTGATGATTGCAACAGATTTTTCAAGTGGAAGGCGCCTTTACCGCCCGTAAACTTGACGCCGGCTCGAATCTGCGCTTAAAAAAGCGTTGTTTGGCTCCTAAGTGGCTGCTGTTCCGGTTCGTCCGCGCAAATGACGCTGCACCTGCCGTAGGTGGTACTTGCTGTCCAAACACTAACATCCCGTTCATTCAGGAAGGAAGTAGGTCTATGGCAACCGGAACCGTCAAGTGGTTCAACGACGCGAAGGGGTACGGGTTCATCACGCCGGACGACGGCGGTGAGGACTTGTTCGCGCATTTTTCGGCGATCAACATGCAGGGTTTCAAGACGTTGAAGGAAGGCCAGAAGGTCAGCTTCGAAGTGACCCAGGGCCCCAAGGGAAAGCAGGCGAGCAACATCCAGGCCGCCTGACGCTGCGCCCCTCTCTCGAGGCGCGCCTGCCCGGCGCCGCCTGGACAAAAGCCCGCCTTTGGCGGGCTTTTTTGTTCCCCCTTCCGGCGGTCGGGTATCCCGGCCTCGCCCGGCGACCTCCGAACGCGCTTCCGATTGCTCGCGTCCCCTTGGCGCTTCGCGGCCCGGGACCCCCGCTCGCCGTTCGTGCGTTCCCCTGCCCCCAGGCTCGCGCCCGCGGCCTTCGCACGGCTCGTGATCATCGCGACGCCGAAGCGTCGGCCGCAGCGTCGACTCGCCCCCGTCGCGTCCCCACGCGCGGTGGCCCCTGTTCCCAGGCTCGCGCCGCTACATCCTCTCGATCAGCGCCTTACCGAAGCCCGAGCAGGAAACTTGGGTGGCGCCCTGCATCAAGCGCGCGAAGTCGTAGGTCACGACCTTGTCCTGGATCGATTTTTCGATCGCCTTGACGACGAGTTGCGCCGCCTCCTTCCACCCCATGTGGACCAGCATCATCTCGGCGGACAGGATTTCCGAGCCCGGATTCACGTAGTCCTTCCCGGCATATTTCGGGGCGGTGCCATGAGTCGCCTCGAACATCGCGACCGAGTCGGACATGTTGGCGCCCGGCGCGATACCGATGCCCCCGACCTGCGCCGCGAGCGCATCGGAGATGTAATCGCCGTTGAGGTTCAGCGTCGCGATCACGTCATATTCTGCGGGCCGCAGCAGGATCTGCTGCAGGAAGGCGTCGGCGATCACGTCCTTCACCACGACGTCGCGCCCCGTCTTGGGGTTCTTGAACGTCATCCACGGTCCGGCATCGAGCATCTGGGCGCCGAACTCCTTCTGCGCGAGCGCATAGCCCCAGTCACGGAACGCGCCTTCGGTAAACTTCATGATGTTGCCCTTGTGCACGAGCGTCACGGACTTGCGGTCGTTGTCGATCGCATACTGGATCGCCTTGCGTACGAGTCGTTCGGTGCCCTCGCGCGACACCGGTTTGATGCCGATCCCGGACGTTTCGGGGAACCGGATCTTCTTGACGCCCATCTCCTTGATCAGGAATTCGACGACCTTTTTCGCGCCGTCGGATTCGGCCAGCCATTCGATCCCCGCGTAGATATCCTCCGAGTTCTCGCGGAAGATCACCATGTCAGTCTTTTCCGGCTCTTTCACCGGACTCGGCACGCCCTTGAAGTAGCGGACCGGCCGCAGGCAAACGTAGAGGTCGAGCTGCTGGCGCAACGCGACGTTGAGCGAGCGGATCCCGCCGCCCACCGGGGTCGTCAGCGGTCCCTTGATCGAGACGACGTAATCCTTGAGGATCGCGAGCGTCTCGTCCGGGAGCCAAACGTCCGGGCCATAGACCTTCGTCGACTTCTCGCCGGCGTAGATCTCCATCCAGTGGATCTTGCGCTTGCCGCCGTAGGCCTTCGCCACCGCGGCATCGACGACCTTGATCATGACCGGAGTGATGTCGAAGCCGGTGCCGTCGCCCTCGATATAGGGGATGATCGGGTTGTCGGGAACGTTGAGGCTGTAGTCCTTGTTGACGGTGATCTTCTGGCCGCCGGCCGGGACCTTGACGTGCTGATGGGACATGGAATCTCCTTTTCGGGCCGCCGCCCGACGATGGCGGACGTGCGAATACGGATGTCGCAAGCCCTTAATTATCCTCGAATTCGCGTGATACTGCCACGCACTGCGAGCGCACGAATCGATCCAGGTCAACAATCGGTGTCGCGGATGACGGCCGGGATCGGGACGTCGACGACTTCACCCCGCAACGGAACCGCCGCGGCGCCCGCGCGCCCTGGACGCGACGCTGTGTGCAAGAAACGGGTGCCGCCGCGCGTGCTATTATCATCGCCGCCGCTTCGATCCACGTCGCGCTGCGGCGCCCGCCGTCGTCGCACCCCGCCTTGTATTCCGTTGCGTCCGCCGGCTCCCCTTACCGATCGTCCCCGCTCCATCGCCCCCGCCGCGCGATGATCCGCCGCCTGCTCGCCCGTCTCATTCCCGTGAGGTCCGGGATCGGCCGTCGGCGGGCTCGGGTGTACGGACCTTCCGACCACCCGCTGCGCCGCAATCAGCTCTCGCGTGGCGCGCTCGATGTGACGCGACGACTCCACGACGCCGGCTTCAAGGCGTTCGTCGTTGGCGGAGCCGTACGCGACCTGCTGCTCGGCATCGAGCCCAAGGACTTCGACATCGCAACCGACGCGCTGCCCGAACAGGTGAAGCCACTGTTCCGCCGCGCGTTCATCATCGGCCGCCGCTTCCGGCTGGTGCACGTGCACTCCGGCGCGGAGACGGTCGAGGTCTCGACGTTCCGCGCGGCGCAAGTGGGCGACGATGCGACCGACGAGCACGGGCGGCTGCTGTCGGACAACGTCTACGGGTCGCACGCGGAAGACGCCGCGCGCCGCGACTTCACGATCAACGCGCTGTACTTCGACCCGGCGACCGAGGAAGTCTGGGACTACGTCGGCGGCATCGAGGACGTCCGCGCGCGAAGGCTGAGGCTGATCGGGCCCCCGCTGACGCGCTACCGCGAGGATCCCGTCCGCATGCTGCGCGGCGTGCGTCTGGCCGCGAAGCTCGGCATCGCGATCGAGCCGAAGACCGCGGCGCCCATCCCCAGACTCGCACCGCTGATGGGACACGTCCCCCCGGCGCGGCTGTTCGACGAGATGCAGAAGCTGCTCTTCTCCGGCCACGCGCTCGAGACGGTGAAGAGCCTGCGCGCGCACGGCCTCTCCCACGGCCTGCTCCCGCTGCTCGACGTCATCATCGAGCAGCCGCTCGGCCAGCGTTTCATCGAGCTCTCGCTCGCCAATACCGACCTGCGCATCCGCGACGAGCGCGGCGTCTCGCCTGGCTTCCTGTTCGCGACCCTGCTGTGGCACGAGGTGCTCGCGACGTGGAACGCAGCGAAGGCGCGCGGCGAAACACCGATCCCCGCACTCTTCGCGGCGATGGACGCGGTGCTCGAACGGCAGGCAAAGAAGCTCGCGATCCCGCGCCGTTTCGAAGCGACGATCAAGGAGATCTGGGCACTGCAGCCGCGGTTCCAGCAGCGGGCGGGCGGGCGGCCGTTCCGGCTGCTCGAGCACCCGCGCTATCGCGCCGGCTGGGATTTTCTCGACCTGCGCTGCAAGAGCGGCGAGTTCGAAGGCGAGCTCGCGGGCCTCGCCGACTGGTGGGATCGCTTCGCGAACGCGGGGCACGACGAGCGTCTCGCGATGCTGAGACCGGATGAAACGCCGAAGAAGAGGCACCGCTCGCGCGGTCGCGGCAGGAAGCGTCGCGAGGCGACGACGCCGCCTTCGGCCGACGCTGAACCGCCGACCTAGGAGCCCGCCAGGACGATGCCCTCGAACGCGCTGCAGGGCCGAAAGCGCCGAGCGCACGGCGCCACCCTCGCGTTCGTGGGCTTGGGCAGCAACCTCGCCCATCCGCGCCGGCAGCTCGCGCGGGCGCTGCGGCGCCTGAGCCGGCTGCAGGGCGTGCGGATCGTCGCCGTCTCGCCGACCTACGCGAGCGCGCCCATCGGCGGGAGCGAACCGCAACCCGATTATGTCAATGCCGTCGTCGCAGTCGCCACCTGCCGCGCGCCGCGCATGCTGCTGGCCGCGCTGCTCCGCATCGAGCGTCGGCAGCATCGCCGCCGCAGCCACGAAACGCAGCGCAACGCGCCACGAACGCTCGATCTCGATTTGCTACTATACGGCCGCCGCCGCATCCGGCAGCACGGATTGATCGTGCCGCATCCCCGAATGCACGAGCGCGCGTTCGTGCTGCTTCCGCTCATCGCGCTCTGCCGCACTGTCGTCATACCCGGGCGCGGGCTTGCGCGGCGCTTGGTCGGCCGCGTGCGCAACCAGCGCATCGCCCGGACCCGCACCCGCGTCCTGTAGCTCCCGAAGACAAAGCCGATGGACCTGGAGAAATGCCGCTACGTCGTGGTGGAAGGACCGATTGGCGCGGGCAAGACGAGCCTAGCGCGCCAGCTCGCCCATCACCTGGGCGGCGAGGAGCTGCTCGAGCGCCCGGACGAGAACCCGTTCCTCGCGCGCTTCTACGAGGACATGGCGCGCTACGCGCTGCCGGCGCAGCTTACGTTCTTGTTCCAGCGTGTCGACCAGCTGCGCGGCCTGGGACAGCTCGACATGTTCCGGCGCGCGACCGTTGGCGATTTCCTGCTCGACAAGGATCCGCTCTTCGCGCGGCTCAATCTGGCCGACGCCGAATACAAGCTCTACGAGAAGGTCTACTCCGATTTGAAGCTCGAGGCGCCGATGCCCGACCTCGTCATCTATCTGCAGGCGCCGGTCGAAACGCTGATCGAGCGGGTGCATCGACGCGGCATCTATTACGAACGGACGATCACCGCCCACTATCTCGCGCGGCTCGCCGACGCCTACAGCCGATATTTCTATCGCTACGAGGCCGCGCCGCTCCTGATCGTCAACAGCGAGCGGCTGAACTTCGTCGACGACCCCGACCACCTGTCTCTGCTGGTTGCGCGGATCGGCTCGATGCGCGGACCGCGCGAGTTCTTCAACCTCGGACAAACAGCGCCCTGACCATGGACACGCCTTATACCACCCCGACCCCGCCCGCTGGCCGCGTCGCCCGGCTCACCGTGCCCACCCTCGCGACGATGGCGCGCGACGGCGGGAAGATCGCGATGCTCACGGCCTACGACGCGAGCTTCGCGGCGCTCTGCGATCGCGCCGGCGTCGACGTGCTGCTCGTCGGCGATTCGCTCGGCATGGTGATCCAGGGGCACGACTCGACGCTGCCCGTGTCGCTCGGCGACGTCCTCTACCACACGCGCTGCGTGGCCGCCGGCAGCAAGCACGCGCTCGTCATCGCCGATCTCCCTTTCGGCAGCTATCAGGCGAGCCCCGACGCGGCGTACGCCGCGTCCGCCGCGGCGCTCAAGGCCGGCGCGCAGATGGTCAAGCTCGAGGGCGGTGCGTGGCTCGCGCCGACCGTCGCGTTCCTGACGGCGCGCGGCATCCCCGTCTGCGGGCACGTCGGGCTATTGCCGCAATCGGTCCACACGCTGGGCGGCTACCGTGTCCAGGGGAAGACGCCCGATGCCGCCGAGGCGTTGCTGACCGACGTTCGAGAGCTGTCGGCGGCGGGCGCCGCGATGCTGGTCGTTGAATGCGTTCCGCGGACGCTGGGCGAGGCGTTGACGCAAGCGGCTCGCATCCCCGTCATCGGCATCGGCGCCGGTCCGGCCTGCTCGGGGCAGGTGCTGGTAATCTACGACGCGCTGGGGATCCAGCCCGGCCGCGCCGCGCGCTTCGTCCGCAACTTCATGACCGGAAACGACAGCATCGAAGCCGCGCTGTCCGCGTATGTCGCCGCGGTCAAGGACGGATCCTTTCCGGCGCCCGAGCATTGCTTTTGATCGCGCCCCGAAAGCGGCGGCAATAAACGACAACGAGCACCGATCCTGACGACGGGGTTGCACATGAAAGTGGTCAGTACCGCCGCCGAGCTCGCCGACCATCTGAGTGGCGCCGGCCGCGTGGCGTTCGTTCCGACCATGGGCAATCTGCACGACGGCCACTTGTCCCTGTGCCGGATCGCGCGTGCGCACGGCGACGCCGTCGTCACCAGTATTTTCGTGAACCGGCTTCAATTCGGACCGAACGAGGACTTCGATCGGTATCCGCGAACGATGGAAGCCGATCGCGCCGGCCTCGAGCGCGAAGGCGTCGACGTGCTGTTTGCGCCGCGCGAGCAGGAGATGTATCCGACGCCGCAGGTCTATCGCGTGCAGCCACCGCCGCTCGCCGACGAGCTGGAGGGCGCCTCGCGACCCGGGTTTTTCCACGGCGTCTGCACGGTGGTGCTGAAGCTCTTCAATCTCGTCCAGCCGGATGTCGCAGTGTTCGGCAAGAAGGACCGCCAGCAGCTGAAGATCGTCCGCGGCATGGTCCAGCAGTTCAATATGCCGATTCAGATCGTCCCGGCCGAGACGATCCGCGCCGCCGACGGGCTCGCGCTGTCGTCGCGCAACGGCTATCTGTCCCCGGCGGAGCGGGACGAAGCGCCGAACCTCTACCGCGTGCTCCGCGAAATCGCCGATGCGATTGCCGCCGGCCGCACCGACTACGCGAATCTCGAAGCTGCGGGCCGCATGGAGCTCGCGCATCGCGGGTGGAAGGTCGATTACGTCGCAATCCGCCACGGTCTCGCGTTGCGCATCCCGCACCCGGAGGGCTACGACCATCCGAACCTGCTGATCGTGCTTGCGGCGGCGACGCTCGGCACGACTCGCCTGATCGACAATGTCGACGTCATCCGCAAAGACGGCGAAGATTGAGCGTGGCGACGACATGGATCCGGACCGAGGCTGATCGTCGCGCGCCTCGCCGCGCCGACCGGAGCCGCAGCCGGCACCGCTTGCCGGCGGGAGCAAGCGGCCCGTGAAGGCGAAGCTCAGCGTCTAGTTGACCGCGCCGGCGAAGCCCGCGGCGTTCGCAGCACCAGCACGTTGCCGATCACGGCCAGCACGACGCCGGCGACGCCGGGCACGCTCCAGCGGTAGCCTTCGATCAGCGTCGAAAATACCATCGCGACGACGGGCGTCGCCACGCCGACGTACGACGCGGGCCCGGCGCCAACCTGCCGCAGCAACGTCAAATAGGCGAGGAACGCGACGACGCTGCCGAACACCGCGAGATACGCGAGCGACACGACGTAACCTGCGCGCGCATCGAACGACCACCTGACCCCACCGAGCGTCGCCACGAGCGCAGCGATGAGCGCGCCGTAGCCCATGCCCCACGCCGTCGTTTCGACGATCGGCAGATGGAGGCGTTGCATGCGCATCGACACCAGATTGCCGCCCGTCGCGAGCAGCGTGCCCCCGAGCCCGAAACCGATGCCGAGTGCCGCGTCGCCACCGGCACCCGCCGCCGCGAGCTCGGGGAGGAACAGGAGGCCCACGCCGACGATGCCGAGCGTTGCGCCCGCGAGCGCACGCGCGGTGATGGGCGTGCCAAACGCGTACCGCGTCGCGACGAGGCTCGTGAACACGATCGTCGAGAACAGCACGGCGACGAGCCCCGACGCGACGTACTGCTCGGCGCGATAGATGGCAATGTAGTTGAGACCGAAGAACAGCGCGCCCTGTGCGACGAGCAGCCCGTGGCGGCGCAGCGGAAAGCGCAGCGAGCGCCTCGTCGCGAGGCAGCCGCCGGCGATCAGCGCAGAGGCGAGCGCGAAGCGGTAAGCGACCGACGCTTGGGGCGCCACCGCACCCAGCTGGAACGTGATCGCGAGCCAGGTCGAGCCCCAGATGAGCGCGCAGAGCAGGAAGAGCGGAACGGGCCGCATCGGCGGGCGCTGAATCACGCGGCCCGCAGCGCGTCGACGATCTTCAGCCGCGCAGCCCGCGCCGCGGGCAGGAAACCGCCGACGAAGCCCATCAAGAGCGCGAAGGCGAGCGACGCGGCGACGATCCGCGGCGTCAGGGTGAAACTGAAAGCCAGCTCGGCGAAGGTCTGAAAATTCATCGTCGAGATCGAGATCGCCTGCATCGTCGACGCGGCGACGAGCCCCACCACGCCGCCGAGGAGTCCCAGCAATAGCGACTCGACGAGGAACGCGGCGAGGATCGCGGAACGCGAAAAGCCGAGCGCGCGCAGCGTACCGATCTCGGCGGTGCGTGAAGCGACGCTCGCGTACATCGTGATCATGGCGCCGATGATCGCGCCGATCGAGAAGATCACCGAAATCGACGTGCCGAGGTAGCTGATGAATTTCGACAGCGCCTCCGACTGGTCGGCATAGAAGCGCCGCTCGCGCTTCGCCTCCAGGGTGAGCCGCGGGTCGGACTCGATCTGCTGTTTGACCGCGTCGAAGCGATCGGTGTCGGCGAGCCTGAAGATCAACGCCGAGAAGCCGAGCCGCCGGAATGCCTGCAGCATCTGCTCGGCGTCGCCCCAGATCTCCGAGTCGAACCCGGTATGGCCGGCGTCGAACACGCCGACGACGGTCCAGTCGCGCGACGCGAAACGCAGTGTCTCACCGACCCCCGCCCCCTGAAAGCCGCTGGCGATCGACCGTCCGGCGATGATCTCCGAAGTCCCCGGCCGGAACATTCGGCCTTCGACGAGCTTCACCTGCGGTCGCAGCACGAGACCCGCGGGCGTTACACCGCGGATCACCACGTTCGACGGCTTGTTGGAGTCGCGCTTCGGAAGGTTGATGAGGACGACAGGCTCCTTCGAGATCAGCCGCTCGCCGTCCTGCCCGATGGCGATGTCGGGAAGGCTTTCGACGATTCCCGCCTGGCGCCGATCGATGCCGCTCTGCACCTCGGTCTGCGATCCGCGCCGGATCACCACGACGTTGTCGTCCTGCCCCGTTGCGACCAGCGTCTGTTCGAGTCCCGCCGCGAGCATCAGCAGCGTCGCGAACACGTAGACGACGAGCGCCATGCCGCCGGCGGTCAGCGCGGTCGTCAGCCTGCGCGCTGCGACGTTGCGGATGATGTAGCTCAACGGCAGCGTCATGCCACGGCCCGCAACCCGTCGATGACGCGCAGACGCGCGGTGCGCCACGCGGGGAATGCCGCGGCGACGGCGCCGACGAGCACCGCGGCGCCCGCTTGCATCAGCACGGTCTGTTCGCTGACGAAGAAGATCGGAAAGAGCGTGCCCATCTGCTCGGTAAACGCGCGGGCGATCGGAAACGTCACCGCGATGCCGATCGCTCCCCCCAGGAGCCCGATGCCGATCGACTCGGCGAAGATCAGCATCGCGACGAACCCCCCGGAAAACCCCAGCGCCTTCAGCGTCGCGTACTCGGAACTCCTCTCGCGCGCGGTCATCGCCATCGTGTTCGCCATCACCGCCATGATGATGACGATCACGACGAACGACACTGCCTGAATCGCGAGCAGGATCGCCTCGGTCATGGCGACGAACGACAGCTGGAACGCTTTCTCGGTCTCGGTCAGCGTCTCGGCGAGCGAGTTCCTGAACGTCGCGTCGATCGCCGCCGACACCTCGGCCGCCTGGCCCGGGTCGCGCAGTCGGACGAGCATGATCCCGGCCTGGTCGCCGCGGCGTGGGTAGAGCTTCTTGACGGTCTCGTTCAGCAGGTCGAAATGGAAATACATCGTCGAGGTGTCGGTGCCCTTGTCGGCGCCGTCGTAGATCCCGCGCAGGTTGAATGTCCAGGTCCCCGGATAGATCGTGCCCCGAAGCGGGATCTGGTCGCCGACCTTCCAGCCGTAGAGGTCGGCGATCTTGCGGCCGACGATCGCTCCCTTCCGATCGAGAAGAAACGCCTTGCGCTCCGCATCGGACAGGACGAGCTCCGGGTACATGTCGAGGTAGGACGCGGCGTCGATTGCGAACTGCGGGAAGAAGTTGCGCTCGGTCTGGTAGACCCCCCCGAACCAGTTGGCCCACGACACCGACTGCACGCCAGGCACCTGCCGGATCTTCTGCGCATAGTTGAGCGGCAGCGGAAACACGAGCGAAACCGAGCTTCGCGTCACGAGCCGCGCGCTCGAGCTTGCATTGGCGCCCGCATACCATGCGTCGACGATCGTGCGCAGCACGCCGAACGCCGCGATCGCGACGACGAGGCCGACGATGGTGAGAAGCGTCCGCAGCTTGTGCCGGAACGCGTTGCGCACGACGAGGAGAACGATGAACACGGGCGCGGGCGGGGATGGAAGGCGAGACAGCCGCGCGGCCGCTACTCGGCGAGCACGCCTTTTTCGAGATGGATCAGCCGATGCGCCTTCTCTGCCGCCTTCGGGTCGTGCGTCACCATGACGATCGTCTTGCCGATCTCGACGTTAAGCCGGTCGAGAAGTCCCAGGATCTCCTCGGCGGTGGTCCGGTCGAGATCACCGGTCGGTTCGTCGGCGACGATGATCGTCGGATCGGTGATGAGCGCGCGGGCGATGGCGACGCGTTGCTGCTGGCCGCCCGACAGCTCGTTCGGATAGTGGTCGCTGCGGTCGGAAAGGCCCACGAGCTCGAGCGCCGTCGCGACGCGCTCGCGGCGCTCGCGGCGGGAGAGATTCGTCAGCAGCAGCGGAAGCTCGACATTGTCGAACGCGGAGAGCACCGGCATTAGGTTGTAGAACTGGAAGACGAAGCCCACGTTGGCCGCGCGCCAAGCGGCGAGATCGGCCTCGGACAGGAGCGCGATGTCGATGCCGGCCACGCGGATCTCGCCGCCGCTCGGCTTGTCGATGCCGGCGATCAGGTTGAGCAGCGTGGATTTGCCCGACCCGGAAGGGCCCATCAGCGCAAAGTAGTCGCCCGCATGGACGTCGAGATCGATGTCGATCAGCACCGGGATGATCTGGCCGCCGCGCACGTAGTACTTGGTCAGGTTGCGAATCGCGACCAGCGGTTCGGCGATTGCGCCCCCCGCGCGCGCGGTGGGAGCCGTTGCCCCCGCTCGCTCGCCGCCGGTGTGCGGCCGAGGCGCCAGCGGCATGTCCGATGGTCCCATCACTTCGCGGCGACCTTCACCAGCGTATCCGTCTTCAAGTCCGGCCCCGGCTTCAGCACGGCCTTTTCGCCGGACTTCACCGCCCCGGCGATCGCGACGAGCTCGCCGATGTGCGCGCCCGGCGTCACCGGCACTTCGATCGCCTTGCCGTCGCGGACTACGAATACCGCGGTTTTGCCGTCGCGTGCCGCAAGCGCATCCAGAGTGACGGCGAGCAGCGGCTTCTGCTGCTCGGGCGTCACGTCCTGCGACAGGAACGAAACCTTGGCGCTCATTTCCGGCAGGACGCGCGGGTCGATCGCGTCGAAGCGCACCTTCGTCATCACCGTCGCCTTGGCGCGGTCGACCGTGGGGACGATCCGGCTGATGCGGCCGCGAAAGCGCGCGTCCGGCAGCGCATCGAGCGTGATCTCGCACGGCTGGCCGACGCTGATCTTGGCGAGGCTCGACTCGGATACGTCGGCTTCCACTTCGAGCGTGCTCATGTCCGCCATCGCGACAACGGCTCCCTTCGAATCCGCCGCCGATGAGAACGGCGTCACCATGTCGCCGACGTTCGCGCTTTTCGACAGGATCACGCCGTCGAACGGCGCGCGGATCAGCGTGTAGTCGACGGCCACCTCCGCGTTGCGCGCATTGGCCTCGGCCACGCCGATCGCCGCCCGGGCATTGGCGACCCCGGCGACCGCGCTGTCTTCGCGCATCGTTGCCGTATCGAGCGCCGATTGCGAAACGAAGCCCTTGGCGAACAGATCCCGGCTGCGCTTGAGCGACGCGGCAGCGTCGGCCGCCTCGGCCTGCGCCTGCGCCAGCATCGCTCTCGCCGCCCGGACATTCGCTTCGGCGCTTTGCGCCTGGGCGACGACGTCGCGGTTATCGAGCCGCGCGATGACCTCTCCCGCTTTCACGCGCGAGCCCTCGGTGACGCCCAGCCACTCGAGGCGACCGGTGGCCTTCGATGCGATCGCCGCCTTGCGTTGCGCGACGACGTAGCCGGTTGCGTTCAGCACGACGAACTGCTGCGACGGATACGTGGTCACGATCGGCGTCGTCTCCACGGCGACCGGATGCGGCTCGACCACGTACCAGAGGGCGCCGGCGAGCGCGACGATCGCGAGGGCGCCGAGCCACGGCCACTTGCGGCGACGACGGGACCGGATCGGCGCGAGGCCGCGATCGATCCTGAGCTTGGCGAGGTCGGGCTGTGCATTCATGTGCGGCCGGGCAACAAAGCTGCGAGTCTACCGCGCGCGGGGCTGGCTACGCCCGCGCTCGCCGATCGAGTCGTGCCTCGTGGCGGCGAGCCGCTGCGAATGCCCATGACGCCTGTCGCGGATGAAACACGGCGGACACCCTCCTTTCGCCGGGGCCTAACCGCCCTCCAGCGGCGTCGGCTCCGCCGCCAGCGTCTCGCCGCGGCGGCTCGCGCGCCACGCCCGCAGCGAAACGATCGCGAGCCCGGCGCCGATCAGCGCGATGCCGGTCCATTCGCTGGACGACAGCCGTTCGCCGAAGATCGCCATCGAACTCAAGAGCGCGATCACGGGAATCGCGAACATGTTGAGCGATGCCGTGCCGGCGGCCAGGAAACGCAGCACGGCGATCCAAAGCAGAAATCCGGTCGCCGTCGAAACGGCACCTGTCCACACGAGCAACGCCGCATAGGCAAGGCTCCACTGCGCGCCCGGAAGCGTCATCACGAGCGGCAGCACGGTGAGCGGCAGGACGCCGATCAGCATCTGCCACGCGATGAAACTCAGCATGTCGAGGTCGTGTCGGCGCTGGTAGTACTTGGTCGCGATCGTCCCCGCCGCCCAGCCGAAGCCAGACAGCACCGCCCATAGCTTCGGTGACAAGTCGCCGGACCAGCTCCACGGTTCGACGACCAGCGCGAGTCCGGCGAACGCGAACGCAATCGCCGCCCATTGGCTGCCGCGGACGCGCTCGTGAAGCACGGGCCAGGCGATGATGAGCGTCCAGAACGGCATCGTGAAGACCAGCACCGACGTGCGCCCCGCGCCCCCGCCGGCCAGCGCCATCGTCGTCGAGCCGAAGTTGATGGTCGTCTGGAAAAACCCGGTCACGACCACGGCAATCCACGATGCGGGCATGAACCCGCCAGGTGGGCCCAAGCGCCAATGGCTCCTTCCCGAAGACAGCGTGCGCAGCTCCGAGGGCGCCCCACTGAGCGGGCGCTGCCGCCACAGGAGCACCGTGAACAGCACGACGACGGCGACCCACGTGCGCTCGACGTTGTAGATGACGGGATCCGCGCGTTCGAGCGCTAGCTTCATCACGATCCAGTTGCTGCCCCAGATCAGCGTGAGCACCACGAGAGCGATGTAAGCGCCGCGCCGCGACTGGATGGCGATGCGATGAGGCATCAGGCGGCAACAAACGATTCGATCGCGGCGGCGACCGCCGCCGGCTGATCGTGGTGGAGCATGTGTCCGGCTTCGGGAATCGTGACCAGCCGTCCGTGCGGGATGTGCGTAAGGCGCCGGCGGATGCCCGCCAGCGTGTCGGCGCCCGCCTCGCCTTCGGGACGCTGGTCGAGCCAGCTCGGGATCTTCGACTCGGACGCCGCCACCCATAGCACCGGCGCCGTGATGGCGCGCCATACGGCATACGCTTCCTCCAGCCGGTACGCGGTCGGAAAAGGCAGCTTGTGGCGCGGATCCGACGTGAGGCGCGCCGCGCCGTCGGGCCCGAGCGCCGCCCAATAGCGCGCAAGGAAAATCGCCTTGTCGCGCGCGAGCCGCGGGTTGTTCTTCTGCAACCGGTCGGCGACTGCGTCCAATCCCGAGTACGGCGCGAATTCATGCTCCGCGACCAGCGCATCGAGCCAGGCGGCAAGCTTTTTCGGTGCGATGGCCGGCTCCTCCGCCGGAATGCCGAAGCCCTCGAGCGAGACCAGCGTGCGCACGCGCGCCGGGCGCGCGCCGGCGTAGTGCATCACGATGTTGCCACCAAGGCTGTGGCCGACGAGGCGCACCGGCTCGCCCGGTGCGAACGCATCGAGCAGCGCTTCGAGATCGGCGACGTAGTCGGGAAACCAGTACCCCTGCGGCTGCCAGGCGCTGCGACCGTAGCCCCGCAGATCCGGTGCGATCGCGTACCACTCGCGGGCGAATGCATCGACCAGGAACTGGAACGACGCGCCGACATCCATCCAGCCGTGCAGCAGGAAAAGCTTCGGCGCGCGCGGATCGCCCCAGGTCAGTATGTGGTGATCAAGTCCGCGCAGCGGAATCCGCAGCGGCTGCGCCGGCTTCACGCGCGGTCTCCCCTCGGAACCGGCGCTTCCGGCGTCACTTCTTCCTGCAGATCGCGAGACCGTCCTGCCAGCCGGTCCGATAGTTGCCGTCGGCGGCAAAGCGCAGCGTGTCCTTGCGCTCGCCGCCGGTCGCGCTCGCGCAGCCGTCGGCGTAGCCCTGTCGGTACGGCAGCGGAAATCCCGAAAGGTTGACGTTCGGCGGCGGGGGTTCGGCGGTCGACGTCGCCGGCGTCCCGGAGCTCGGCAGCTCCGGACCCCGGGGGACCGTCGTTGCGCAACCGGCAGCAACGACGACGAGCGCCACGGCGGCCAACGTGCGGCGCCGGCGTGCATGCAATGGAAGTGGCGAGGAGACCGGCACGGCGATGAGTGGCAGACGATGAAGGCGTAAAATTCTAGCATTCATCGACCGGCCCCATGACTGCGCCCGCATTCGTCCATCTGCGCCTGCACAGCGAATTCTCGATCGTCGACGGGACGGTGCGGATCGACGCCGCGGTCGACGCAGCCGCCGCAGATGCGATGCCAGCGCTCGCGATCACCGATCTCGCCAATGCATTCGGCCTAGTGAAGTTCTACAAGGCGGCGCGGGCCCGGGGCGTCAAGCCGATCTTCGGCTGCGACGTCTGGCTCACCCACGACGCCGAGCGTGACCAGCCGTTCCGTGCGCTGGTGCTCGCACAGTCGCGCGCCGGTTATCTCAAGCTCGCCGACTGGCTCACGCGAGCGTACCGAAACAACCAGCATCGCGGCCGCCCCGAATTCCGGCGCGAGTGGTTTGGCGAAGGCACCGAGGGATTGATCGCCCTGTCCGGCGCGCGCGACGGCGACGTCGGGCAGGCGCTGTTGCAGGGTAATGCCGCGGGCGCCGCCAAGGCCGCGCGCGGCTGGGCAGCCCAATTCCCCGACCGCTATTATCTCGAGGTGCAGCGCGCCGGGCACGGGGACGACGAAGCGCTCGTCGCCGCCACGGGACGGCTCGCAGGCGACCTGGCGCTTCCCATCGTGGCGACGCATCCGGTGCAATTCCTTCGCCCGGGAGACTTCCGCGCGCACGAGGCACGCGTCGCCATCGCCGACGGCTATGTGCTCGCCGACCCGAGGCGCCCGCGAAAATTCACTCCCGATCAATATTTCAAGTCGCAGGCGGAGATGGCAGCGACCTTCGCGGACATGCCCGCGGCGCTCACCAACGCAGTCGCGATCGCGATGCGCTGCAACCTGTCGATTCCCCTCGGGCGCAACTACCTGCCCGACTTTCCGACGCCCGCCGGCGTCACGCTCGACCTGCATCTGAAACGCGAAGCGGCGGCCGGACTCGAACGGCGCCTGGCGACACTCTATCCGGATCCCGCGGTGCGCGAGCAGAGACGCCCCGAATACCTCGCACGGCTCGGCTTCGAGGCCGACACCATCGTGCAGATGGGGTTCGCCGGCTACTTCCTCATCGTCGCCGATTTCATCAACTGGGCAAAGCAGAACGGCGTGCCGGTGGGCCCGGGCCGCGGCTCCGGCGCCGGCTCGCTCGTCGCCTATTCGCTCGGTATCACCGACCTCGATCCGCTGCGCTACGCGCTGCTGTTCGAGCGTTTCCTCAATCCGGAGCGCGTTTCGATGCCCGATTTCGACATCGATTTTTGCCAGGACGGCCGCGACCGCGTCATCGACTACGTGAAGAACAAGTACGGTGCGGATTCGGTGTCGCAGATCGCGACGTTCGGCACGATGGCGGCGAAGGCCGCGGTCCGCGACGTCGGCCGGGTCCTCGATCTCGGCTACAACTTCTGCGACGGCATCGCCAAGCTCATTCCGTTCCAGCCGGGCAAGCTCGTTACGCTTTCGCAGGCGCGGGAGATGGAGCCGTTGCTCGCCGAGCGCGAGAAGAACGAAGAGGAAGTCCGCGAGCTGCTCGAGCTCGCCGAGGCACTGGAGGGTCTTACGCGCAACGTCGGGATGCACGCGGGAGGCGTGCTGATCGCGCCCGGGAAGCTCACCGATTTCTGCCCACTGTACACGCAGGCCGGCGCCGGCGGCGCGGTGTCCCAGTTCGACAAGGACGATGTCGAGGCGGTCGGCCTCGTGAAGTTCGACTTCCTGGGTTTGACGACGCTGACGATCCTCGACTGGACGCTCCGGTACGTGCGGCAGCTCGACCCCGCAGGCACGCTGACGCTGGAAACGCTGCCGCTCGACGACAAGGCCGCCTACGACATTTTTCGCGACGGCAACACGACCGCGGTGTTCCAGTTCGAATCGCGCGGGATGCGCGACCTTCTGAAGCAGGCGCCCCCCACGCGCTTCGAGGACGTGATCGCGCTGGTCGCCCTCTACCGCCCCGGGCCGATGGAGCTCATTCCCGACTACATCGCGCGGAAGAGCGGGCGCGAGCGCGTCGAGTATCCCGACCCGCGCCTCGAGCCGATCCTGGGGCCGACCTATGGCGTGATGATCTACCAGGAGCAGGTGATGCAGATCGCGCAGTCGATCGGCGGCTACACGCTGGGCGGCGCCGACCTGCTGCGGCGGGCGATGGGCAAGAAGAACGCCGAGGAGATGGCGAAGCATCGCGACATCTTCATTGCCGGCGCCGAAAAGAACGGGCTCACCCGTGCCAAGGCGTCGCATCTGTTCGACTTGATGGAAAAGTTCGCCGGTTATGGATTCAACAAGTCGCACGCTGCCGCGTACGCGCTGATTGCCTACCAGACCGCGTATTTCAAGGCCCATCATCCTGCGGCGTTCATGGCCGCCAACCTGTCGCTGGTGATGGACGACACCGACAAGGTGCGCGCGCTCCGCGACGATGCCCTCTCGCTCGGGCTCGCCGTGCTGGCTCCCGACGTCAATGCGTCGAACTATCGCTTCGAGCCCGTCGACGACAGGCGGATTCGCTACGGCCTGGGCGGCATCAAGGGCACCGGCCTTCAGGCGATCGAGTCCATCGTCGTCGCGCGGGTCAAGGGCGGGCCATTTTGCGACCTGTTCGATTTCTGCCGCCGGATCGACAAGCGGCTCGTTAATCGGCGTGTGGTCGAGGCGCTCGTCCGCGCCGGCGCCTTCGATGCGATCGACCCGCGGCGCGCGGCGCTTTTTGCGTCGGTCGGCATCGCTCTTGGCGAGGCCGAACGCGCCGAAGCCTCCGCCGCACAGGTGTCGTTGTTCGGCGAGGACCAGCATGCCGCGGGACTGACGCTCGTCGCGACGCGCGAGTGGACGGAAGCCGAGCGGCTGGTGCACGAAAAGGCAACGCTCGGCTATTACCTTTCGGGGCATCCGTACGCGAGCTACGCGCAGGAGCTTGCGCCCCTCGTCAGGATGCCGCTTTCGAAGCTGCAGCCGCGGCGCGAGCCGGTGCTGATTGCCGGCATCGTCACCGCACTCCGCGTGCAGGCGAGCCGCCGCGGCAAGATGGCGTTCGTCACGCTGGACGACGGCGATGCCTCGGCCGAGATCGTCGTGTTCAACGAAACCTACGACGCCGCACGGAGCCAGCTGCGCGAGGATCAGCTCGTGATCGTCGAGGCGAAGGTCCAGCCGCGGATGACCGACGACGGGCAGACGCAGGGTCTGCGCGTCGTCGCCGAAAGCGTCCACGACTTGAACGCGGTCCGCCGCCGGTATGCGAAAGGCCTGCGCCTCGCCTGCAACGGCGGCGCCGATGCATCGCGCCTGTTCGACCTGCTCGCGCCGTTCCGCAACGGCAGCTGCCCGATCGTCGTCGAGTACCGCAACCGCGGTGTCGGCGGGGAGCTCGAGCTGCCGGAGACCTGGCGGGTCGACCCAGACGACCAGTTGATCGCGCGGCTCCGCGACTGGCTCACGCCCGAGAACGTTCGCGTTGTCTATTGAGCCGGCGCGCCCGCGCGTGGCCGCGCCGGGCTGGCTTGCCGGCGCGCGCCGAGGCGCATCGCAGATCAAAGTGCCGCGGGGTCAGCGCTTCGGCGCAACCCGCTCGCGCAACGCCGTCTTCAATACCTTGCCCGCGTTGTTCTTCGGCAATTCGGCCATGAAGGAGTAGGCCTTCGGCCGCTTGAAGCGCGCGATGCTGGCGAGGCACACGGCATCGAGCGATTCCTCGAGCGCGCGCGCTGCCTCGAGGGTTGCCGGCACGCCGTCGCGGGCGACGACGCAGGCGACGACCTCCTCGCCCCACTCCGGATGCGCGCGGCCGACGACAGCCACTTCGACGATGCCCGGATGCATCAGCAGAACTTCCTCGATTTCGCGTGGATAGATGTTCGAGCCGCCGCTGATGATCAAGTCCTTCGACCGGTCCTTGAGCGTCAGGAAGCCGTCGGCGTCCTGCATGCCGACGTCGCCGGAATGGAGCCAGCCGTTCGCGAGCGCCCCGCGGCTCGCTTCCGGATTCATCCAGTAGCCGCGCATGACCGTCGGCCCGCGGACCAGCACCTCGCCGATTTCGCCCGGCGAGAGCGCGCGATCGCCCGCGCCGGCCACCCTGACTTCGATCCCGGTCTGCGCGACGCCCACCGAGCCTAACCGCGCATCGTCGCCGCGCGCCACTGCGTCGGCGATGAGCGCGCGGTTCATCGCCGTAATCGTCATCGGGGATTCGCCCTGCCCGTAGATTTGCGCGAGCCGCGGGCCCAGTGTCGCGAATGCCGTCTTGCAGTCGGTGACATACATCGGGCCGCCGCCGTAGACGATGCTCTTCAGCCGGTCGAGCCGCGCGGCGCCGATGCCCGGCGCCGCGACCAGACGCCTGACCATCGTCGGCGCCGCGAAAAAGCACGCACGGTCCCATGCGCCGAGCAGGGCGAAGATCTCGTCGGCGTCGAACCCGCCCGACTCGGGCACGACCTGGACCGCGCCGGCAAGCACGTGCGGCAACACGTACAGACCCGACCCGTGCGACAGCGGCGCCGGATGGAGCAGCGCGTCGCCCGCCGCGATCGTCTCGACGTCGGACAGGAAACAGCGGCTCATCGCCAGCAGATTGCCATGCGTAATCACGACGCCCTTGGGGCGCCCCGTCGTGCCGCTCGTGTAGAACAGCCACGCCGGATCGTCGGTCGCGCACGGCGCGGGCTCCGCGCGCGGCTCCGACCCGAACAGCGCCGCATATTCGGCGCTGCCGAATTCGATGCACCGTTCGAGCGCCGTCTCGCCGTCGCGCAATGCGCCGAGGGCTGCGTGCCACGCGGAATCGACGAGCGCCCAGCGCGCGCCGCTGTTCGCGAGCACGAAAGCGAGCTCGCGCGGATGGAGCTTCGCGTTGACCGGCACCGCGATCAGCCCTGCCCACCAGCACCCGAGCAATGCCTCTACGTACTCCGGCGTGTTGCGCGAGACGATGGCGATACGCTCGCCCGCGGGCAATCGGGCGGCCGCGCACGCCCCGGCGAGCCGCGCCGCCCGGCTCGCGAGTCCCGCGTAATCGTGGACGGTCGCGCCGCCGCGCGCCACGGCCGCGAGATGAGGCCAGCAGCGCGCCGTGCGCGACAGCAGCGAGGCGACGTTATGATGCGGAGAGGGCAGCTGCATCGTGCCGAGTTGATTCGGAAGCATCGTGCGAGGCCCGGGAGTGTAGCCCACCCGGGTTCGGCTAGAATCGCCGTTCGATTCGCCGTTCGATTCGCCGTCGGAGCCGCCATGCCCAGAAAATCGCTGCCCGCCACAATGCGTTATGTCGCCGCCCGGGAGGCCGGGCCGCCCGACGTATTGTCGCTCGTCGAAGGTCCGGTGCCGCAACCGAAAGCCGGCGAGGTGCTGATCGAAGTGAGTTACGCCGGCGTCAACCGGCCGGACTGCCTGCAGCGGGCAGGCGCCTATCCTCCGCCTGCCGACGCGTCGCCGATCATCGGCCTCGAGGTCGCCGGGACGATCGTAGCTCGCGGCGCCGGCGCGCACGGATGGCGCGCCGGCGATCAGGTCTGCGCGCTGACGCCCGGCGGCGGCTACGCCGAATACTGCACGACACCTGCCGGCTGCTGCCTGCCGGTGCCCGCGGGTTTGACCGAACTCGAGGGGGCGAGCCTTCCCGAGAATTTTTTCACGGTGTGGAACAACCTATTCGATCGCGGCCGGCTGCGCTGCGGCGAAAGCGTCTTGATCCACGGTGGAACCAGCGGCATCGGCCTCACGGCGATCCAGCTCGCGAAGCAGATCGACACGATGGTCATCACCACGGCGGGCAGCGACGAAAAGGCCGAATTCTGCCGCGCGATGGGCGCGGATCACGCCCTCAACTACCGCACGCAGGACTTTCTGTCCGAGGTCGCGCGGATCACCGAAAAGCGCGGCGTCGACGTGGTTCTCGACATGGTCGGCGGCGATTACACCGAGAAGAACCTGAAGTGCCTGGCGTTCGAGGGGCGACTCGTGATCATCGCCTTCCTGCATGGCAGCCGCATCGAGACCGACTGGCGGCACATCATGATGAAGCGGCTGACCGTCACCGGATCGACGCTTCGCGCGAGTCCGCTCGAGCGCAAGATCGAGCTCGCAGAGTCACTGAGGAGCAATGTCTGGCCGCTCCTCGAGAGCCGGGAGGTGAAGGCCGTCATCCATCGCACGTTCCCGCTCGCCGAAGCCGCCGCGGCGCACGCCCTGATGGAGACCTCGCAGCACATCGGCAAGATCATGCTCGAGGTCAGAGGACAGGTAACGGGTAACAGGTAAAGGTATCAGAAAAAAACGCCGGGGCGCTCATGCGCATCGGGACACGCGCGCTTTGCTGATCCCCGTTTCCAGCCTCCTGTTACCTGATCAGTACGTCGCGCGGCCGCCCGACAGGTCGAACACCGCGCCGGTCGAGAACGAGCACTCTTCGCTCGCGAGCCAGCAGACGAGCGCGGCGATCTCGTCGACGTGGCCGAAGCGCCCGAGCGGGATCTTCGACAGCATGAAGTCGATGTGCTGCTGCGTCATCTGGTCGAAGATCGCGGTGCGCACTGCGGCCGGCGTCACGCAATTGACGCGGACGCCGGTTTTCGCCAGCTCCTTGCCGAGCGCCTTCGTGAGTCCGATCACGCCCGCCTTCGACGTGCTGTACGCCGGCGCGTTCGGGTTCCCTTCCTTGCCCGCCACCGACGCGATGTTGACGACGCGGCCGTAGTCGTTCTTGAGCATGAACGGCACGACCGCGCGATTGCAGTAGAAAAGGCCGTTGAGATTGACGTCGATCACCTGTCGCCACGCGTCGACCGGATACTCCCAGGTTGTCGCATTGGGCCCGGTGATACCCGCGGAACAGACGAGTACGTCGATGCGGCCGAGCGCCGCTGCCGCGTCGACGGCAGCGCGTGCGACGGCGTTTGCATCGGCCACGTCGAGCGCCTGCGCAATCGCTCCGCCGCCCACGGTGATGCACGCGTCCGCGAGCGCCGCCGCGTCGCGGTCCCACAGCGCGACCGTCGCGCCACTCGCCGCGAGGCGCCGCGCGATGGCAAGCCCGATGCCCGCCGCGCCACCGGTGACGATGGCGGTGCGATTGCCGAAGTCGAGCTCGTTCATCGTGCTATCCCCCCGCAGATTCGTGGATCCGGTCGCTAACGGAGAAGCAGCACCAGCCCGAAGATCAGCGCCAGCACGACGACGACGCCGACCACGGCGATGATCGCGTAGAGCGTGTTGCGCGTTTCGCTCTGGAACACGAGCAGATCGTCGACGAGCTCGGCTACCTGTGCGTTGGTCGCCATCGATTCGATCGGATGCGGATCGGGCGCGGCCGGATCGGCGCCGTTGCCCCGCGCTTCCGGCACGTCGATCGGCAGGATCATCGCGAAATTGGTCACCGGAAGGGTCCGGAACGACGTCGTGTCCCAGATCTTGGTCCTGACTTCGCGTCGCAATCCATACGACATGCCGCGCGTCTCGCGCGACGAGACCCGCTCCCCCGCGTCGACGAAGAACTTGTTGGGCAGTCGGCCGGACAGCGCGACGCGCAGCAGCGGCTCGAATTTTTCCGCCGCCATTCCCAGGTTGATCTGGAACTTCGCCGCGCTGTACTGCTGACCGAAGCCCGTCTCGTCGATGAAAATCAGCGATCCGATCGCGCTGCCGTTGGAGCGCACGAAGTTCGTGCTGCGCTCGCGAATCCGCAGCACGCCCGACAGCGCCTCCAGCCTGCCGCCCGTCGACAGCTCGACGGTCTCGCCCTTGGCCACGGCGACTTTCATCACGAGGACGCTGTCCTTGCCCTCCTCGATGACGAGCCTCGCCTTGGTCGGCTTGAAACTCACGAGCGGCATGCCCCCTCGCCTCCTCAATACGGGTGCAACGCAACCATCGAGGCAAGGCTCGCGTGTGTTTGGTGCGATGGTCGCGACGTTCCGCGCGCCATGGCGGCTTGCGCTCACGCGACCAAACCTGGTGGCGCCATCCTCTCCCGGATAATCGGGAATGATACCGTGCGCAACCGACCATAACTTGCCGCTTATCGTCCGGCGCGCAGGCGTAGACTACAAAGCGCGTGCCACATCGTCCCGTGGCGCGGGACCATCTCTCCTTCGCCCGCCGCCGCGCCTTTTTCGAACCCGCCGCCCGCGCATTTCGCGACGGCGGATGTGCCAATATTCGGGCGCAACCGCGCATCGGAAGCGATTTGATCGTGAGGGAAATGCTGCCGTGACGACGAGCCCGGATGCTCGTGCCTTGATCCGCGAGGCGACGCTTCTCGAGCGCGCCGGGCGAATGTCCGAGGCGCAAAGCGTCTACGACCGGCTGCTCGCTCGCTGGCCCGATCTGCCGGACAGCTGGTACAACGTGGCGGTCCTGCAGCGCAAAATGCAGCGCTTCGACGCCGCGCTGGCCTCGTACCAGCAGGCGCTCGACCGCGGCGTGCGCCGCCCCGAGGAAGTCCATCTCAATCGCGGCGTCATCTTTTCGGACTGTCTGCGCCAGGAAGCCGCGGCTGAAAGAGAGCTCAACGCCGCGCTCGCGCTCAATCCAGACTATGTGCCGGCGCTCCTCAATCTCGCCAACCTGAAGTCCGATCTGGGCCAACGGGACGTGGTGCTCGCCCTCTACGAAAGAATCCTCGCGCTCGACCCCGGATGCCACGAAGCGCTGGCGCGGTACGCGAATCTCAAGCCAATCTCGGGGCCCGACGATCCCCTCGTCCGCAAGTTGCGGGAAGCGCTCGCCCGGCCTGACGTGACAGCCCCGGACAAGGCGAGCCTCGGCTTCGCGCTCGGCAAGACTCTCGATGACTGCGGTAGTTATGATCAGGCCTTCGAGGCGTACGCGGCGGCCAACCGGACGAGCCGCGAGATCGCGGCTCCGGGCGCGGTGCTCTATGACCGGCGGCGGCAGGAACTCTTCGTCGATCAGCTTATTGCGGCGTTCCCGCTCGATCGATCGCCGCTCGCCGCAACCAGGACATCGGCGGCGCCGGTTTTCATCTGCGGGATGTTTCGCTCCGGCTCGACGCTCGCCGAACAGGTGCTGGCCGGCCATTCGGGCGTGACGGCGGGAGGCGAAATGGATTTCGTCCCGACGCTGGTGCGCACGGAGCTCGCGCCGTTTCCGGCACGCATGCGGGAGATGGCGCCGCAGCGGCTGGAAGAGCTCGCTGCGCGCTATGTCGCGCTGCTCGCGAAGCTGTTTCCGCACGCGCCGCACGTCACCGACAAGCGCCCCGATAATTTTCTCTACATCGGTCTCATCAAGAGCCTGTTTCCGAAGGCAAGGATCGTCCACACCACACGCGACCCGCTGGACAATTGCCTGTCGATCTTCTTTCTCAATCTCGATCACACGATGGGCTATGCGCTCGACCTCAAGGACATCGCTCACTACTACCGGCAATACCGGCGTCTGATGGCGCACTGGAAGTCGCTTTACGCCGACGACATTCTGGACTTCGACTACGATGTCTTCGTGCGCGAGCCACGGCCGGCGGTCCAGAAGCTGCTATCCTTTTGCGGGCTCGACTGGGAGGAAGACTGTCTTTCGTTTCATCGCGTGGAAAACGCGGTCAAGACGGCGAGCGTGTGGCAAGTGCGCGAGCCGCTCTATCAGCGCTCTTCCGGCCGGTGGCGGAACTACGCGCGGCATCTCGAACCGCTGCGCGCGGAACTGGGCGACCTTGTCGGTGAAACGGCGCCGATGCGGACCCGGTGAGTGCTGCGGCCCGCGGGCCGCGTCGCGACACGCTCTGTTATTCTGAGACGCCATGCCGCCCGTCAGTTACCGCGATCTGATCGAGCGCCTGACGCGCGAGCTCGGGCACGACAAAGCGATGCAGGCAGCGATCGGCCGCCACTTCGACCCGGTCGGCGAGATTCTTCGCGCGTTCCTGGTCCAGAACGGGCTCGCGCCCGAGCATTACGTGATCGACGTCGGGTGCGGCGCCGGCCGCCTTTCGAAGCATCTGCGCGACTACCTCACCGGACCGTACCTGGGCACCGACATCGTGCCCGATCTCGTCGAGCATGCCCGACACCTTGCAGAGCGGCCCGACTGGCGGTTCGAGACGGTGACGGAAGTGTCGATCCCCGAGGCCGACGACCGTGCCGATTTCATCTGCTTCTTTTCCGTCTTCACCCACCTTGCGCACGAAGATTCGTTTCGCTATCTGCGCGAAGCCGTGCGCGTCGCGCGGCCCGGCGGACGCATCGTGTTCACGTTCCTCGAGTTCGCCGTGCGCAGACACTGGTCGTTTTTCGAAACCGCGCTCGATCGCGTGCGGGCCGATGCACAGCCGGCGATCGTGTTCCTGTCGCGCGACGCCATCGACGCGTGGGCCGCGCACCTCCCCGTGAACATCGAGTCGATTCACGCCGGCGACGAGGCGCATGTCGCGCTGCCGCATCCGATCGAGTTTCCCGAAGGCCCACGGTTCGAGCGGACAGCGACGCTGGGGCCGATCGGGCAATCGGTTTGCGTCCTGCGCAAGGTCTGACGTCCGATCGACACGACGGCCGCCGGTCGATGACGCCCGCTACGTTCTTCCTCGACACGCCGGCCGGCGACCACCTCGACCGGATCACCCGCTTCAACGGGTGGTGGCTCGAATGGCGGCGCCCGCCCGGCGAGTCGCTTTTCCTTGTTGTCGATGGAGAGCCGGTCGCGGCGATGCAGCGCGCGCAACGTCCCGATCTTGGCCACGCGCGCCCGGACGTCCCGCACGCGGCGGCAGCGGGCTTTGTCGGCGATCTCGTGCTTGCGCCGCAGCACGAAGCGGGCGCGACGATCACGGTCGAGCTGCGCGCGAAGGATGCTGCCGGCAACACGCGCACGCTGCACCAGCGGCGCTACGTCGTTGCCGAACCCCATCGTCCGCCCGCCGTTCGCCCGCGCGCGTTCGACCTGCGCGAATTCCTCGCGCATCCCGACGGCGTGCCACTCATGCTGCGCGAGCATCACGCCGGGCACGCGGACCGAGATCGAGCCGTCCCGGTCATTGCCGGCGTGCCGCATTTCCATCCTGCCGATGTGCTGCCGGTGTTCCGCCTGCTCGACACGCGACCGACGCACCGGCTGGGCGCCTATGCCGAGCGTCTCATCGGGGATCTTCGCGGCGTCGGGCTCGACTTCGGCGCCGGCGTGCCGGCCCCCGACCGGCTGCGCGACAACGTCGTCAACCTCGACCTCGTCCACTTTCCGGGCATCGACGTCTGCAGCAGCACGCCGCGCCTTCCGTTTCGTGACGGCGCGTTCGGGCTCGTGTTGAGTCTCGCCGTGTTCGAGCATCTGCCGGACCCGCGCGCGGCGGCGCTGGAGGTCGCGCGCGTGCTGGCGCCCGGCGGCCTGTTCTTCGTGGACACCGCGTTCCTGCAGCCATTGCACGGCGATCCGGACCACTACTTCAACATGACGATGTCCGGATTGCGCCGCATCCTCGAAGGGTTCGACATCCTCGACATCGGCGTCAAGATCAATCACGCGCCGTCAAAGAGCCTGACGATGCAGGTCGAAGCCGTGCTGCCGCTGATGCGCGAAGGTACGTGGCGCGTTCGATTGGAGACACTTCTTCGCGAGTTGCGCGAGCATGGCGAGCAACTCGACGATGACCTCGGCGCAGTCGGGCGGGAAGCACTCGCGGCGGGCTTCTACGCGCTCGCGCGCCGAAGGTGACGGATCCACGGCCGCACCCGTGCTTGAACGAGAGGCGGCCGGAGCTTCGCAGTCGCAAGCCAGTGGCGGCGGAGCTTGATACACTGCGCGACCGCGAAACCGGCACGCTCACGCGCCAATCGCACCCGCCGAAGCTGGGCCAGCAGGCTCATTCGCCAAAAAGGAGACCTACCATGCGCAAATGCAGTGCCGTGTTGCTTGGGGTAAGCACACTCACGTTTCTCGTCGCAGGCACCTCGTTCGCGCAGACCGTCTACGGCACTGCGGGCGCGCCGAGCGCGACGATGACGCTCGACGGTGAGCAGCTGCCACCGCCGCCGATGAAGTTCGGTGGCGTGATCAAGGAGTCCGCGAAGGATTCCACGCCGTGGTGGCCGCCGCGCGTCGTGCCCCCCAAGGGTGCACCCAACGTCCTGCTGATCATGACCGACGACCAGGGCTACGGCGTCAGCGGCACCTTCGGCGGCGTCATCCCGACGCCGGCGCTGGATCGTGTCGCGAAGGCGGGCCTGCGCTACACCGAGTTCAACTCGACCGCGCTCTGCTCGCCGACGCGGGCGGCGCTGATCACCGGCCGCAACCACCATGCGGTGGGCTTCGGCGTGATCTCGGAGCTGTCGACGGGGTATCCGGGCTACGACTCGATCATCGGCCCGGAGAACGCGACGATCGGCAGGATCCTCGCCGAAAACGGCTACGCCACGTCGTGGTTCGGCAAGAATCACAACACGCCGGGCTTCCAATACAGCGTATCCGGTCCTTTCAATCAATGGCCGTCGGGAATGGGCTTCCAGTACTTCTACGGGTTCATGGGCGGCGAGACCGACCAGTGGCAGCCGTATCTGTTCCGCGATCACACGCAGATCTTCCCGTGGGTCGGGAAGCCCGGCTACAACCTCACCACCGACCTCGCGGACGAGGCGATCAAGCACATGCGCGGCCTCAACGCGGTGGCGCCCGACCAGCCGTTCTTCGTCTACTACGTTCCGGGCGGCGCCCACTCGCCGCACCAGCCGACGAAGGAGTGGATCGAAAAGTTCAAGGGCAAGTTCGACATGGGCTGGGAGAAGTTGCGCGACGAGATCTTCGCCAACCAGAAGCGCCTCGGCGTGATCCCGGCGAATGCGAAGCTCACGTCGTGGCCGGACGAGCTCCCGAAATGGGACTCGCTTTCCTTCCTGCAGAAGAAGCTCTATACGCGGCAGGCGGAGGTCTTCGCCGGCTACACGGCGTACACCGACCACGAGATCGGCCGCGTCATCCAGGCGGTCCAGGACATGGGCAAGCTTGACAACACGCTGATCATCTACATCTGCGGCGACAACGGCACCAGCCCCGAGGGCACGCTGTCGGGCACCTACAACCAGATGACCGCCTATAACGGCATCCTGGACGTGCCATTGCCGCTGCAGCTGCTGCATTACGAGGACTGGGGCTCGGCGGCGACGTACCCGCACATGGCGGTCGCCTGGTCATGGGCGTTCGACACGCCGTTCAAGTGGACCAAGCAGGTCGCCTCGCACTTTGGCGGAACCCGGCAGGGGCTGGCCATTTCGTGGCCCGGCCACATCAAGGACGCGGGTGGCATCCGCAACCAGTTCCACCACATGATCGATATCGTGCCCACGATCCTCGAGGCCACCGGCATTCGGGCGCCCGAGCAGGTGGATGGCATCGCGCAGAAGCCGATCGAAGGCGTCAGCATGGCGTACACGTTCGACGCGGCCAACGCCAACGCCGGCACGACGCACAAGACCCAGTACTTCGAGATGGCCGGCAACCGCGGGATCTATCACGAGGGCTGGTACGCCAACACGCACCCACCAGTGCCGCCGTGGGAGTTGAACGCGAAGTTCCCCGACATCAACGATTACCGGTGGGAGCTCTACAATCTCGCCGAGGACTACTCGCAGGCCGACGATCTCGCCGCCAAGATGCCGGGCAAGCTGAAGGAGATGCAGGCGTTGTTCCAGCAGGAGGCCGAAAAGTACGGCGTCCTTCCGCTCGACAACTCGCAGTTCGCTCGCGCAATCACGCCGCGGCCGAGCGCGACGGCGGGGCAAACCGTCTTCACCTACACCGGCGAGAACGCGGGCATTCCAGTCGGCAACTCGCCAAGCATCCTGAACAAGTCGTTCACGATCACCGCCGAGATCGACGTGCCCAAGGCCGGCGCCGAAGGGATGATCGTCACCGACGGCGGGCGCTTCGGCGGTTATGCCCTGTACCTGCTCAAAGGCAAGCCGGTCTTCGTCTACAACCTCCTCGATCTGAAGCGAACGTACTGGGGCGGCGGCGTCGGTGCCCGCGACTGGCTGGGCGATTCGCTCAAGCCGGGCAAGCACACGATCGCGTTCGACTTTACCTACGACGGTCCGGGCATCGCCAAGGGCGGAACGGGCGTGTTGAAGGTGGACGGCCGGGAGCTCGCGACCAAGAAGCTCGAGCACACGATTCCGTTCCTGCTGCCGCCCGACGAGACCTTCGACGTCGGCCTCGACACCCGCACGCCGGTGGACAGCAGCTACAAGATACCGTTCCGGTTCACGGGCAAGATCGACAAGCTCACTTTCAAGCTCGGCGTCTCACAGCTGTCGGCGTCGGACGAAAGGACGGTGCAGCAAGCGGTCGCGAGGGCGCGAGACTAACTGCGAGGCAGCGGCGGGCAACGGATGGGCGAAGGCGCCACCTCGCGCGGCGCCCCGCCGCTATTTCCGCACGGTGCCAGCGCGACGTCGAGGGCGACGAACGTTACCGGATGGCCTCAATGAGCGAAACCCGTTCCGACATTGTGAAGAAGATCCTCACCTTCGCCGCGACGGTTGAAATCGGCACCGGTGTCGCCCTGATGATCGCTCCGCGGATCATCGTGGCCCTGCTGGTGGGCTCGAACGCCCCCGTCGCGGAAATTCCGATGGGCCGGTTCCCCGGCATCGCGATCTTCGCGCTCGGCGTGGCATGCTGGCCGGCGGGCCAGCATGCGCAAAGCGGCTCGCCGGCGTTTCGCGGAATGTTGATCTACAACGCGCTGATTGCGCTGTTCCTCGTTTATCTGTTCGTGGTCGGACACCTTGGGGGCTTGCTGCTGTGGCCGGGCGTCGTGCTGCACGGCGTCGTGGCGCTCCTTCTCGTGCGCACGTGGCCCAAGGCGCCGGCGACGGTCGGTCGCGCGTGAGCCGCACGATGCGACAAGCCTCGGCTCGATGAGTTGGGGACGCGCCAGCGGCTGGAAGTGACATTGCATTGCTTCGAGCGCCGGCATCTCATCGGCAGGATGAGATCGTGATGTCGCCTAAAAACCGGATCGGCACTCCGCCTCTTGGCAATCGCGCGCCGACCATTACCGCAGCGGCGGGAACGGCAATTGTCGCCCGGGGATTGGCGCTCGGTGTACGCTCCGCTTCCTGTCCTTCGCACTCCTCGCGAAGGTGGCCCATCTTGGAACCATCAGCGCCCCGCGATATTGATCGATCGAGCCGAAATGCGGTTGTGCCGAAACTGCGACGCGTGCTTGGCGTGGCCGGAACCGCGCTCCTCGGCGGGGCGCTGGTGTGGGCGCCCGTGGCCGCCTTCACGGGCGGCATGGAGAGGGTAACGGAGGCGGGCCTCGCGGGCGTGGCGCTTTTGATCGTCATGAAGCTTCTCCCGCGGCGCAACGCTACGCCGGAACATCAGGACTCTCTCGACGACGAACGCTAGTCCCGCTACTGCTCGTCGCGCGTCGGCTGAGACGTCTTGGTGGCGCGAGCATTCGCCGGCGACTGGCGAGAGGTGATGCCGCGGCAGGCTGATCGACGTGGTCGCGCGACGGATCGAGCGAGCCGAAGGTCAGATGGTGATGTTCCGCCAAGCAGGCCCGGCCCGTTCGAATCAGCCTTGCCGTCAGCGCAACGCCTGACGCCGCCCCATCGCGAACGACCCGCGGTCCAGCACGGCCCGCTGCTCGGGCGTGAGCTCGGCGTAGAGCTTGCCGAGTGCGGCCGTCACCGCGGTCATGTCGGCCTGGTGCTGCTTCATCGCCGCATCCCGTTGCGCAAACCATTCGGGCGCGGTCTTCGCGGTTTGCGCGTCGTGCATCTTGTCGAACCACGCCTGCCGGTTCTCCGCTTGCTTTGTGAGGCTCTCGACGAAGCCTTGCCACGCATTTTGCTGCTTGTCGGTGATGCCGAGCATCGCCTTGAGGTCGTTCAGGCGCTGACCCACTGCGCCGGGGCCGCCGTACGTCATGCCGTTGAGCCCCATGCCGTAGCCTCTGCCATAACCCGGACCCATGGGGTATCCGCCTCCCATGCCGTAGCCGGGCCCCATGTGATGGCCATAGCCCATGCCGTAGCCGTGCCCGGCCCCGGGCCCCATGCCCCCGCCCATACCGTAGCCAGGCCCGCCGCCGTAGCACCACGGCGCCCCGCCATCGGCGCCGGCTCCGCCGCCCCAGGGTCCTTCGGGATGCGCGTTGACGGACAATCCTGCCAGCGCGAGCGTCACGGCAGTGCCGCCGACCAGCGCAAACTTGGTTGTGCTTTTCATGATCTCTCCGTTCTAGTGAACTTTGGTTCTGCAGCGTTGGTTCCATTCGCTCTGCCGCATCGGTTCCCATTTCAGCACCCGCGGGTAACGGGCGCGTAGGCTTTTGGTAGCCTCCGGTGGCGAATGTCCCGATTGTTACGCTACGCTACAAAGCCGCTTCGCACCCCCGCAAGGTCGCGATGACAATCGATCCCGTGGAACAGCCCGACCATATCCTTATCGTCGATGACGACGCCGAAATCCGGGCGCTGCTGGGCACCTACCTGCAGAAGAACGGCTACCGGACCACGGTTGCCGCGGATGGCAAGGCCATGCGGGTCGCCCTCGCCCGAAATCGCGTCGACCTGATCGTGCTCGACCTCATGCTGCCCGGCGAGGATGGCCTCACGCTGTGCCGCAAGCTGCGCGCCGACTCCGACACGCCCGTGATCATGCTCACCGCGCGGGGCGAGGAGACCGACCGGATCGTCGGGCTCGAGATGGGCGCCGACGATTACCTGGCCAAGCCGTTCAGCCCGCGCGAGCTGCTGGCGCGGATCAAGAGCGTGCTGCGGCGCTATCGCAGCCTGCCGCTCAACCTGCGCGCCGACGAGGGTCGCGAAATCGCGTTCGCCGGCTGGCGCCTCGACCCCGTCGGGCGCCACCTGGTGTCCCCCGAGGGCGTGATCACCTCGCTGAGCGGCGCCGAGTTTCAGCTGCTCAAGGTCTTTCTTAGCCACCCGAACCACGTCCTGACGCGCGATCAGCTGATGATGCTGTCGAAAGGCCACGAGGCGGATCCGCTGGATCGGAGCATCGACATCCAGGTGAGCCGCCTGCGGCATCGACTGCAGGACGACCCGTCCGAGCCCAAGATCATCAAGACCGTGCGCGGCGAAGGCTATGTGCTCGCGGTGCCGGTCGAGGTCAAGCGATAGTGCGCCTTCTGCCCCGCAGCCTGTTCGGACGACTCGTCCTGGTGCTGCTCGCCGGACTCGTCATCGCCCAATTCGCAACCCTGTACATCAACGTGAGCGAGCGCGACCGGCTGCTGTATCGCTCCGGCGGCATGCACGTGGCGCAACGCATCGCCGACCTCGCCAACCTTCTCGACTCGATCACCCCGGCGGAGCGCCGCAAGATCGCCGCCGTGTTCGACGGACCGCCGCTCGCCGTCGCGCTCGACCAGCCGCCGCTTGCCGCCGACCCGGACGCCGAGGCGGACCTGCAGCTCGCGATGCTCGCGACGATGCTCCGCTACGGCGTGGGCGAGGGCATGCCCGTCACGGTTGCTCGCGCGCCGGCATCCCTCCCGCAACCGCTTCCTCCGCGTGGGCAGCGGCGGCCCGGGCCGATGATGGGATCGATGATGGGGCGCCCGATGATGGAGGGCGACCTGTCGCCGTTTCCGCCCGAAGACAACAACTTTCGGGTCCAGGTGGGTCTCCACGACGGTAGCCTCGTCACATTCGACTCGTACCTCCCGCCGGAGGCCGCGGCGGTGCCGGTCCGCATCGCGCTGACGCTGCTCGCGCTGCTGGTCACGGTGGTGGCGTTGTCGCTGATCGCGGTGCGTTGGGTCACCGTGCCGCTGCGCACGCTCGCGACTGCGGCGGACAAGCTCGGCGAGGACCTCAACCATCCGCCGCTGCCGGAAAGCGGACCCGTCGAGGTCCGGCAGGCCGCGAAGGCATTCAACACGATGCAGCGGCGGCTCGCGCAATTCATCGCCGATCGCGCGCGGATCTTCGCCGCGATGTCGCACGACCTGAAGACGCCCATCACGAGGCTGCGGCTGCGGAGCGAATTGCTCGACGACGAAAATCTGCGCGCCCGTTTCGGAAGGGATCTCGACGAGATGGAAGCGATGGTGACGCAGACGCTCGAGTACCTGCGCGACGCGACCGCGCGGGAGCCGGTGCAGCCGATCGACGTTGCGGCACTGCTCGAGAGTCTGCAGAACGACTACCAGGAAACCGGCGGCGAGGTACTGATCCGCGGGGGCGCGACGGCGCCGTACGCCGGCCGCCCCCTTGCGCTGCGCCGCTGTCTCACCAACCTGATCGACAATGCGCTGCGCTACGGCAAGCGGGCGACGGTCGTCATCGAGGATACACTGGCGCTGCTGACCCTCGCGGTGGAGGACGAAGGTCCGGGACTGCCCGAAGACGCACTCGAGCGCGTCTTCGAACCGTTCTACCGGGTCGAGTCGTCGCGCAGCCGTGCCACGGGCGGCACCGGCCTCGGGCTGGGCATCGCCCGCAACATCGCCCGTGGGCACGGCGGCGACGTCGTCCTGCGCAACCGCGAAGGCGGCGGCTTGGTGGCGCGCCTCACGCTGTCGCGCAAGCTGGCCGCGCAGGTCGATCGGACCGATGTCGCCACGCTATGAGCGTCCGGTCGCGTAGGCACCTCGGCACTCATCGGGCGGATTGCGAACGGCCCGCCGTGCCGACTAACGGTACGCCGTCGCGAGCGCGTCGTTGACGAGGGCGTCAAGCTCCTCGTAACCGAAGCTCGGCATCGGTTTGCCGTTCACGAAGAATTCCGGCGTCTGCGTAACGTTCAGTGCCTTGGCGTCCGCGACATCCTGCGCCAGGTTCTGCGCGATGTCGGGCGCGTACATGTCATGGCGGACGCGCTCGAGGTCGAGCCCGACCCCGGCGATGTAATTCCAGACGAGGTCCGGCTGCGGAGAGTGATTCGGCGCCCAGTTGGGCTGCGCGGCGAAAACCGCCTCGAGCGTTTCCTGCCACTTGCCCTGGTTGCGCGCCGCCTCGATCACCTTCACCACGTAGTCAGAATTCTTGTGGAACGGAGCGTAACGGATGGTGACGCGAATCTTGCCCGGGTTCGCCGCCATCATCCGCTTCACGAACGGATAGAAGCTGCGGCAGGTGTCGCACGCGGGATCGAGGAATTCGACGATATTGACCTTCGCCTCGGGCGGCCCCTCGGTCGGCGCATACGGGCGCACGAGCAGCGCCTCCCGCGCGTGCGCCTGCGCCGAATCGGCCGTCCTGCTCTGGTAGACGAGCACCCCGACGACGAACGCCGCGACCAGCACGACGACGGCGGTGATGAAGAGCGATTTTCGTTTCATTTCGGCGTCCTGTAGTGCGCCACGAGAAGCAGCGTGTTGATAACGGAAAAGGCGACGAGCGACAGCAGCGGGATGCTGACGAAGCCGATCCACACGATCGGGTTCTGTCCGCACGGCACGCCCTGCGTGCACGGTTTGATGCGCTCCGGGATGAGGCCGTAGGTGAGCAGGACATGGAAGACCGCGATCGACCACCCGACCACCGACAGCGGCAGCGCGTAGCGCACGATCCTGCGATCGAACGGGAACAGTCCGACCGCCAGCAGCAGCGCCAGGGGAAACATGAATATGCGTTGATACCAGCACAGCACGCAAGGGGGCAGATCCATCACCTCGCTCATGAACAGCGCGCCAAGCGTGGCGGAGGCGGCAACCAGCCAGCAGCCAAAGACGAGGGTCCAGGCCCGATCCTGCGAGTGTGCGCTGTCCGCGTTCATTGCCCGCGATATTAGCGCGGCAACGGAAGCAGCGATCGGCCATTGGCATCGATTGCGCGGCGCGATTGACCCTGGTCAACAATCCGCCCCGGCGCGCTGCCGGCGGTCGCTATGCCACGCGATGCCGCGATCGGCAACGGAGTCATGATCGCGCCGAACGTCGAGTCTCGCGAGAAGGTCGATCGCGTCCATAAGAAGGCGCTCGAACTTCATGCCCAGACAAAGGCTCGGTCGGCCCCGCGTAGCGGGGATCTGGACAGTAACAAGCAAACCGCGGGTTGAATCTCCGGCTCGACGAGACATCACGTAGTTGTGACTCTGCGACCCGGACGCAGCGCGTTCGCGACGTCGCCAGGGTGCCCCAAGTTTGACCAACGACCGGACGAGAAGATCGACGGATGGCACCGGGATCCGAGGCCTCCACCTTGGCGACGCGCGATTGACTGGATTGGAGTCGTTTGGCCAGAGAGTCAGGCCGAGGAGCCGCTGGACCTTGGGGACGGTGGCCAGCTTTTCGAACGACGTCATGACCAGGCGTTGCGGGTAGCGTTTGCGAATCTTGCCCTTCGGGTCAGTGATCTCCTCGGCGAACAGGCACGGCCGATGGGATGTGAGCGTAGCCCAGATGCTTGCGGATCACGGCGCCGTTCTTGGTCTCCGCCAAGCCGTTGTCGTTGGACTGGCGTGGTCGGGATTTGGTGAATTCCACCCGCAGCTTATCGAGCATCTTCGCCACCCGATGGTTGATGTACTCGGAGCCATTGTCGGCATGGAAGCCGCGGATGCAGAAGGGAAAGCCAGCGAGCAAGGACTCGATCACCGGCAGCAGATACGCCTCGCTGATCTTCTCGCAGGTGGCCACCAGCTCCCATTGGGTCAGGCAATCCACGGCGTTGATGTGATAGACCCCCTTCACTGCGTCCTGATCGCCCTGATGCACGCTGTCGATGCGGATGAAGCCGGGTCGGCCGTTGGGCGTGGGCGCGCGGCGCTCGCCGATGCTGATCTGGGTCGGGCGGGTCTTGGTCCGCTCCCGCCGCCGCTCGGTATAGCCGGTGCGCCGGCGCAGGTTGTACAAATGCGCGGTCGAGATCGTCGCCAAGCGGGTGTAGCGGGTATCGCCATAGGTCGCCAGCGCCCGCTGCATCAAGTGCCGGGTGGCCGACCGCAGAGCGTACCGTGCAACGTGTCAGTCGCCGCCAGCAGGGCCACGTCGGCCTCGGCGAAGCGGCGGGTAAAGCCGTGCGCCGGCGCGCGATAACCCTTCTTCAGCACCCCCGCGCGGGCGCGCTTGATCAGCCGCACCAGTTGCGGCCGCGAGTAGCCGGTGGTGCGCATCAGGTAACGCACGACCAGACCCTTGTCCGCCCGCTTGAGCCGGGCATACCCGAACCGGCGCAGGACGCCCTCGATATGCCGGTAGCGATCCTCGTCCTTGCCGCATCGTCGAAACTCGACCTCCGTCGTCCCCTCAACAAACTGCCGCAACTGCGGCAACGTCACCAACCGGTCTTCGTTCATATCGATCACCATGCTCCCGATGACCGATCCAGCTACCCCGCTTCAGGCTCATACCTCGTTGGAAACACGGGCTTCCGTCCAGACTCATACCATATTGGAAAAGACTCAGAGTTGAACCGCCCCGGATTTGCCGGAGGCTCCATTCCTTGAGAGGATGGAGCATGAGCAGACCTACGAAGTTTTCACCTGAAGTGCGGGAGCGGGCGATCCGAATGGTTGGGGAGAGCATCGGCGAGCGCGGTTCGCAGTGGGCAGCGATCCGGTCGGTCTCGGAGAAGTTGGGTTGCACGGCGGAGACGTTGCGGCGATGGGTGCGGCAGGCCGAAGTCGACCAGGGCAAGCGGGTCGGTGTCACGACATCGGATGGCGAACGGGTTAAGCACCTTGAGCGCGAGAATCGCGAGCTACGGCGGGCGAACGAGATTCTGAAGTTGGCCAGCGCGTTTTTCGCCCAGGCGGAGCTCGACCGCCGCACCAAGTCCTGATGGACTTCATCGACCAGCACCGCGACCGCTTCGGGATCGAGCCGATCTGCAAGGTCTTGCCGATCGCCCCGTCGACGTATTTTGCGCATGCTGCCCGTCGCCTCAATCCGGATCTGCGCAGTGACCGCGCCAAACGGGATGCTGTGCTGATTCCCGAGGTGCAGCGCGTGCACCGGGAGAACTTCGAGGTCTATGGAGTTCGCAAGGTCTGGCGCCAAATGCGGCGCGAAGGCTTCGACATTGCGCGTTGCACCGTGCAGCGGCTGATGAAGCATCTCGACCTTAAGGGCGTCGTGCGCGGCAAGGTGGTGCGTACCACTATTGCCAATCCGGCGACGCCTTGCCCGCTGGACCACGTCAACCGGCAGTTTAAGGCCACCCGGCCGAACGAATTGTGGGTGTCCGATTTCACCTACGTGTCGACGTGGCAGGGCTTCGTATACGTGGCCTTCGTCATCGATGTGTACGCTCGTCGCATCGTCGGCTGGCGCGCATCTTCGACTCCTCACACGGACTTCGTGCTGGACGCGCTGGAGCAAGCCTTGTACGAACGGCGTCCGCGAACGGGAAGCCGCTTGGTAGCGCACTCGGACCGCGGCCGGATCGGACGCATCACCACCGGATCCGTTGCCATCGCGCCGCCGACCATCGTGAAGTCTTTCGGTGCAGCGAACATCGCGCTGAACGGATCGACCTCGCTCAGCTTCACCATCAGCAATCCCAACGCCGGTGCGTCGTTGACCGGCATCGGCTTCACCGACGCGCTGCCGGCGGGGCTCACCGTCTCGACCCCGAACGCGCTCGCGGGTAGCTGCGATGGGGGCACGATTACGGCGGTCGCCGGATCGGGCAGCATCAGCCTCGCGAGCGCAACGCTCGCATCGAGTGCCTCATGCACCTTCAGCGTGAACGTTGCCGGCACGGCCGTGGGAACGCAGAACAACACGACCGGTGCGGTGACCTCGGTTGAAGGTGGTACAGGCGGCACCGCCTCGGCGAGCATTACCGTTGTCGGAATCGCGCCACCGCCCGCGCCGGCGACGAGCATCCCTACCCTGCAGCAATGGGCGCTCGGATTGCTGGGGCTCCTAATTTTGGCCGCCACCGCCGCCGTTATGCGGCACCAGCGGAGGAGAGATTGAGCAAGAGTCGCTAGAGCAGCTGACAAGGCGGGTTTCATGGCACGGGTACGTCCGACGGCGGGCAGCCTTCATTGCACGCTTACGCGTTGCTTGGGGGTCGGTTGCCTTTCCACGGACCCGCCCTGGAAACTGTGCACGGACACCCTTCCAAGAAAGGGTCAGGGCAAGACGGAGTCCGGTCTGTTCACCGCTGGGTCTGCTCGCGCATATCCTGTTCACGTAGTGCATCAGAGCGCCTGAGCTTGTCGAATACGCTGATGGTCGAACCCTATGCAGATTTGGCGCCCGACCATCTCGCGCATGCAGCCAAACCGGCTCGATCCGCTGCTTGCTGGTTACGATTTGGCTACGCTGGGGAAGAAAGAGGGATCGGCGAAGGTCGCTAATCCCTTGTAATCGTTGGTGCCGGCAGTAGGATTTGAACCCACGACCAACGGTTTACAAAACCGCTGCTCTACCAACTGAGCTATGCCGGCCCGGGCTGGATTTTACCCGTACCGTCCGGGGCTCGATGGGTGGGCGCCGCGCGCCCGCGATCACTTGATGACTTGCAGGTGCGACGGGCGCGGCTTGCCCTTGCCGTTTTCCTTGCCTTCGGCGGCGGCGTCGCGGACGTCCTTGTCCAGCGCGGCATCGATGTCGGCTCCCGGCGTCGTCGCGGCGGACAGCGCCGCGACCGGATCCTGCGCGATGGTGAACGCGAAGCCGTAGCCCGTTTCCTTGGCGAAAATCCCGGACACGGCGCTCATCGGCACGGCGACTTCCTGCGACGTGCCTGAAAAGCGCGCGGAAAAGCGCACCCAATCGTTGTCGATCGTCAGCCGTCGCGTCGCCGAGTTACTGATGTTGAGGACGATCTCGCCGTTCTTCACGAACGCCGCGGGCACGCGCGTCTGCGCGTTGACCTTGACGGCGAGATACGGTGTGAGGCCGTTATCCGCACACCACTCGCAGATGGCGCGCACGAGATACGGCTTGGCGGATTGCTCGGACATGGTGGACGAGGATATTACCCGCGGCGCGGGCCGGGTCAAGTGACACGCCGTCGAACGTCGGTTCGCCGCCGCCGGACGGGCAGGGTGGACAAGACAGTGGATCCCCGCCTGCGCAGGGATGACGCATCCGTTTCCAATCGCCTCCCGCTCTGCGGCGGGCCGCTCCTGGACGTATGCGTCACTTCCGCATTCCGCGCTCGGCCGAAGTCAGCGCCTCGGAGAATGCCGGCCGGGCGAACAGCCGCTCGGCGTACTTCATCAGCGGAGCGGCCTGCTTCGGCATCGCGATGCCGTAGTAGTCGAGGCGCCACAGGAGCGGCGTGATCGCGACATCGAGCATCGAATATTCCTCGCCCAGCATATGCTTGTGCTTCGCGAATACGGGGGCGATCTGCAGCAGGCTGTCGCGAACGAGGTTTCTCGCCTTCTCGATCTGCTTCTGGTTGTTCCCCTCCAGCGCATCGATATGGACGAAGAGCTCCTTTTCGAATCGGTGCAGGAATAGCCGCGCGCGCGCGCGCATCACCGGGTCGGCGGGCATCAACTGCGGGTGCGGGAAGCGCTCATCGATGTACTCGTTGATGATGTTCGATTCGTGCAGCACCAGATCGCGCTCGACCAGCACCGGCACCTGGTTGTAGGGGTTCATCACCGCGAGGTCCTCGGGCTTGTGATCGAGATCAACGTCGATGATCTGGAAGTCCATCCCCTTCTCGTGCAGGACGATGCGGCAACGCTGGCTGAAGGGGTCGGTGGTCCCGGAATAGAGCGTCATCATGGTTCGGTTCTCCCCGCCCGCGAGCGGTCGATCGTTTTAGTTGGGAGCGGCAACGGTGACTTGCAACAAGGTGAGGATCGGTCCCCAACGCCGGCCTCGATCCGGCGCTCCGAAACGCGATGCGAAGCGTCGCGAGCGGGCCGGATGCTAGGCGGCCCGCAGCGAGGCCCGCGATAGTACAAATAGGTGCAGCGAGGGCCGAGCGAGGACACTACAAGGCAGCCGGCCCGCGCCGCAGCTTCGCATCAGTGGACGTCCTTCCAGTACTCACGCTTGAGCCAGTAGGCAAACACGAACAGCACGACGAGATACAGGAGCACGACAAGGCCGACGCTGATCCGCTTGTTCCTTGCCGGCTCGGCCATGTAGTCCAGGTAGTTGACGAGGTCGGCGACCATTGCCTGGTACTGCTGCGGCGTCAGTGCGCCCTTCTTGTCCAGGGTGACCGTTTCGACGACGAACTTGTTGTCCTTCGCCGGCGCGAGCAGCACGAGCCCCTTCACCGCGATCGCGGCCGCCAACGCGTCCTCGTGACTCGGGTATTCGGTCGAGACGAGCCGGTTGACACCCGCTTGCCCCCAGAGCACATGTGGCATGCCCACGTTCGGGAACACGAGATTGTTCCAGCCCGTGGCCGAGTTGTCGTCCTTGTAGAACCCGAGAAAATAGTTGTACAGCCAATCGGCGCCGCGGATCCTCGCTTCGACGGTCAGGTCGGGTGGCGGCACGCCGAACCACGCCTTGGCGTCCTTCGCCGTCATCGCCACCGTCATCGTTTCGCCGATCTTATCGGTCGCGAACATTAGGTTATCCTGGATCATCGCGGCGTCGAGCCCGAGGTCGGTCAGCCGGTTGTAGCGCATGTACCGCGCGCTGTGGCAGTTGAGGCAGTAGTTGACGAACGTGCGCGCGCCGCGCTGCAGCGATTCGTCATCGAGCCGGTTCACGGGAGCCCGCTCGAGCCTCAGGTCGCTGCCGATCGACGCCCCGGCCGGTGGCGCGACAGCGCCGAAAAGCAAAACAGCCAGCAGCACCGCAATCTTGTTCATCCCCGGACTCTCTCCGGTACGGGCTTGGTCTTGTCGCGCGCGGTGTACCACGGCATCAGGATGAAGAAGAGGAAGTAAATGACGGTCAGCAACCGCGCGACGACCGTCGCCCGATCGGCGGCACCCAGCACCGGCCAGCCCTCGGGGAACTGGCCCCAGATGGTGATCGGAACGACGCCGAGGTAGCCCAGGATCAGGAAGCTCGCGACGAACAGTGCGAGCCAGCCCTTGTACAGCGCGCCACGGTAGCGGATCGACTTGACCGGGCTCCTGTCGAGCCACGGCAGGGCGAAGAAGATCAGCACCGCGGCGCCCATCACGATCACGCCCCAGAACTGGCTGCCGAGGAACGACGGTACGGCGCGGAGCATCGCGTAATACGGCGTGAAATACCAGACCGGGGCGATATGCTCGGGCGTCTTCAGCGGATCGGCCGGAATGAAATTGTTGGCTTCGAGGAAGTAGCCGCCCATGTCCGGCACGAAGAACACGATGGCCGAGAACACGGCGAGGAACACGACGACGCCGACGATGTCCTTCACGGTGTAGTAAGGGTGCGAGTAGATCCCGTCGAGCGGGAGCCCGGTGCGAGGATCCTTCGGCTGCTTCTTGATCTCGACGCCGTCGGGATTGTTGGAACCGGTTTCGTGCAGCGCCATCAGATGCGCGGCGACGATTCCCAGCAGCACCAGCGGCACCGCGACGACGTGGAACGCGAAGAACCGGTTCAGCGTGATGTCGGAAATCGTGTAGTCGCCGCGAATCCACACGCCCAGGTCCTCGCCGATGATCGGCACTGCGGAGAACAGGTTGACGATGACCTGCGCCCCCCAGTACGACATCTGGCCCCACGGAAGCAGATAGCCGAAGAACGCCTCGGCCATCAGGCACAGGTAGATGAGACAGCCGAAGATCCAGGTCAGCTCGCGCGGCTTCCGGTAGCTGCCGTACATCAAGCCGCGGAACATGTGGAGGTAGACGACGACGAAGAACATCGACGCGCCGGTCGAGTGGAGGTAGCGGATGAGCCAGCCCCACGAGACGTCGCGCATGATGTACTCGACGGACTCGAACGCCTTCGTCGCGTCGGGCTTGTAGCTCATCGTGAGGAAGATGCCGGTAACGATCTGCATCACGAGCACGAACGCCGCGAGCGAGCCGAAGTAGTACCAGAAGTTGAAGTTCTTCGGCGCGACGTACTTGCCCCACTGGCTTTCCCAGAGCGCCGTCAGCGGGAAGCGCGCGTCGATCCACTGCAGAAGTCTTTCCATGCCGCGAATCCCTTAGGCGGTCTTGCCGTCCTGGCCGACGCCGATCTCGACCTTGGTGTCGGTGACGAACCGGTACGGCGGGATCACCAGATTGGTTGGCGCCGGGACGCCCTTGTAGACTCGCCCGGCCAAGTCGAACTTGGATTGATGGCAGGGACAGAAGAAGCCGCCGAGCCACTCGGGGCCGAGGTCCGCGGGCGCCACTTCGGGACGATAGGTGGGCGAGCACCCGAGGTGCGTGCAAATTCCGACGGCGACGAACACCTCCGGTTTGATCGATCGGTATTCGTTCTTGCAGTAGGGCGGCTGGTGATCCACTTCGGAGTGCGGATCCGCGACCCGATCGTCGAGCTTGGGGAGCGTCTCCAGCATCGGCTTCGTGCGGTTGATGACCCACACCGGCTTGCCGCGCCACTCGAGGCTGATCTGCTGGCCCGGCTCCATCTTGGCGATGTCCTGCTCGACGGGCGCGCCGGCGGCCTTCGCGCGCTCGCTGGGGAAGAACGACATCACGAATGGCGCCGCCGCCGCCACCGTGCCGATTCCCCCGACGACGCTCGTCGCGCCGATCAGGAAGCGTCGCTTCCCCTCATCGATCTCGCGATCTCCGATCGTTCCTTCCGCCATCTCGCCCCGCTCCCCGTCAACTTCCGGCGGGCCCTCAGGAGGGACACCGGCTCGCAAACCTGTCGATTATAAGGGATTCGTCTCGTCCGCCGAAAGGGGCATTTCCGAGCGAGCCCTTAAAAATCTATCCAAATCAGGCGGTTGGGAACGCCGTTGATTGCATTGGCCTCATTTCCGGTGGACTGCGTCGTCACATTGCGCGTCGATGCTTACTGCACTGCAGCAAATGACTATAATCGGGCACCCCACATCACCGATCGATCCATCGTGCTCCGCAAATTCTGGCTCCTTTTCGCGCAAGCCTGCACGCTGTGCTTGGCGGCGCTCTTCGTTGTCGCGACGTTGCGTCCGGACTTGCTCGCTCAGGCAACGCGTCGCGACGGCGTCGTGCTCACGCAGGAGACATCGACGCCCGTGACCACGCCGACGATCGCGAGTCACGCCGACGCCGCGAGAAAGGCGATGCCCGCGGTCGTCAACGTCTACACGAGCAAGGAGATGCGCCAGAGGAGCCCCCTGGTCGACGACGCGCTGCTGCGACGCTACTTTCCGGACCTCGCCGACCGCGTTCCGCGCCAGCGCGTCACGAGTCTCGGCTCTGGCGTCATCGTCTCGCCCGAGGGCTATGTGCTGACGAACCACCACGTGATCGAGGGCGCCGACGACATCGAGCTCGTGCTGAACGACGGCCGACGCTTGACCGCCCGCGTCCGCGGCACCGATCCCGAGTCCGACATCGCAGTGCTGAAGGCCGACGGTGAAAACCTGCCGGCGATCACGTTCGGTGCGATCGACCGGGTGCAGGTCGGCGACACCGTGCTCGCGATCGGCAACCCGTTCGGATTCGGCAACACGGTGACCTCGGGCATCGTCAGCGCACTGGGGCGCAACCATCTCGGCATCAACCGCTTCGAGGATTTCATCCAGACCGATGCCGCGATCAATCCCGGCAACTCCGGCGGCGCGTTGGTCGACGCGGCCGGCAACCTGATCGGCATCAACAGCACGATCTTCTCGCAATCCGGCGGCTCGCTCGGGATCGGCTTCGCGATTCCGGTGTCGATCGCGCGCACGGTTTTCGAGCAGATCATCAAGGACGGCGAAGTGACGCGCGGCTGGTTCGGCATCGAGCCCCAGGACCTGACCTCCGAAACCGCGCAGGCGCTTGCGGTCGAGGGAGGCGTCGCGATTCGCGGCGTGGTGCGCGATGGGCCGGCGGACCGCGCGGGCATTCACGTGAAGGACGTGGTCGTCGAAATCGACGGCAAGCCGACGCACGATACTTCGGAACTGCTGGCGCGGATCGCGGAGCTGCCGCCAGGCAGTGCCGCCAAGGTCAAGATCTGGCGCGATCGCCGGACCGTCGACGTCGACGTGACGGTCGGCAAGCGGCCGCGAGCGGAGTGAGCGGCGGCGGGCGAGCGTAAGCGAGCCAAAGGCCCCAAGGCGGCGGGTGAGCGGCGGGGAGCGCTACGACGCGCCGGCGTCCGATACCTCGCTCACCTCGCGCTGCCGGGGTGTGACGAAGCGGGCAAGGAGCAATCCCAGCTCGTAGAGCAGCCAAAGCGGCACGGCCAGCAGCATCTGCGACACGACGTCCGGCGGCGTGAAGATCGCGCCGATGACGAACGCCCCGACGATGACGTACGGACGGATCGACCGCAGCTTGTCCAGCGGGACGACGCCCAGGCGCACCAGGACGATCACGATCACCGGCGTCTCGAACGTGATGCCGAAGGCGACGAACATCGTCAGCACGAACGAGACGTACTTGTCGATGTCGGTCATCATCGTCACCCCGGCCGGCGCGTAGCTCGCGAAAAAGCCGAATGCGATCGGAAACACCATGAAATAGGCGAATGCCATCCCGATCAGGAAAAAGAGGAAGCTCGACACGATCACCGGCAGCGCGAGCTTGCGTTCGTTCTGGTAGAGACCCGGCGCGACGAACGCCCAGGCCTGCCACAGCACATAGGGCAGCGCCACGAGAAAGGCCGCCAGCAGCGTCACCTTGAGCGGGACCAGAAAAGTCCCGGTGACGTCGGTGGCGATCATCGTCGCGCCCTGCGGTAGCACCCGCAGCAGCGGCGCCGCGAGAAGCGCGTAGATGTTCTTCGCGAACGGGAACAGCGCGAGCAGCACGACAACGACAGCGACAACCGAGCGGATCAGCCGCGTTCGCAGCTCGATCAGGTGCGAGATGAACGTTTCCTGCGCGTCGGATGACGGCGGCGAAGAGTCGGCCATTCCGGACGGCTCAAACGGGCGTCAGCCCCGATCGAAGCCCGGTAGCGAAGCTTGCCGCGGCGCCTCGGACGAGGTGGAGCCCGCCTCGGGCGCGAGCGGCTTGGGCTCGATCGGGTCCGGCGATGGCGTGCGGGCCTCCGGAGCGGCCGTCGGCGCCGGCGTGGCGGCCGCGTTGAGCTCGGACTCCACGCTGCGCACGCCGGCCTCGACGTCGCGGGCCGCGGCGGTCATCGACGTCTCGAGATCCTTCGCCGCGGTCCGGACCTGCTGCTGCAGCTTGCGCAGCTCCTCGAGCTCCAGCTCGCGATTGATGTCAGACTTCACCTCGGCGACGTAACGCTGCAGCCGTCCGAAGAGGTGCCCCAACGTGCGCGCCGTCTTCGGCAGCTTTTCGGGGCCGATCACGATCAGCGCCACGACGGCGATGACGACGATTTCATTGAATCCGAAGTCGAACATCGAGGTCCAGCGACCGGGCGTGACGCTCGACGCTCAACCCGCCTTTTCCTTCTTCGCCTCGCCCTCGATCGTCGTGCCGCCGAGCTGCGGCGGCGGCGCGTCGGTGGCGCTCTTGGCCGCATCGGCCTCGCCGTCGGCGCTCTTCATCCCTTCCTTGAAGCCCTTGACCGCACCACCCAGGTCCTGCCCGATGTTGCGCAGCTTCTTCGTGCCGAAGATCAGCACCACCACCAGAAGCACGATCAGCCAGTGCCAGATGCTCAATCCACCCATTTCGTTCTCCTAGAATCCGTCACCCGGCCATCCGCGGCAGCATCGCCCCCAGCGGGTTGGGACCGCCGATCACGTGGACGTGGATGTGCATCACATCCTGCCGCCCGATGCGGCCGTTGTTGACGATCAGCCGGAAACCATCCGGCGATCCTTGCTCGCGAGCGAGCCGGCCGGCGAGCACCATCATGCGCCCGAGCACGCCGACATCGTCCATCGCCGCCTCGAGAAGCGAGCCGATGTGCCGCTTCGGCACCAGCATGAAATGCACCGGCGCCTGCGGGCGGATGTCGTGGAACGCGAGCACCTCATCGTCCTCGTAGACCTTTTTCGCCGGGATCTCGCCCCGAACGATCTTGCAGAAGATGCAGTCTTCCGCCATTGCTTCTCCGGTCCTCGGGTTGATATCCGGCCGGACGTGCCCGCCGCAAGGGGAAATCGCGAGCGGCCGGGACGCCCCCGCGCGTCACGCCTTTCGTGACGCCTTTTCGATGATGCCGGACGTGCCTTCGCGCCGCACGAGCTCGCCCCGCACATCGTCCGGCCCGAGGCCGTGCCGTACGAGCAGGACGAGGCAATGGAACCACAGATCCGCGACCTCGGCGGCAATGCGCATTTTATCACCGTCCTTCGCCGCCATGACCGCCTCGATCGCCTCCTCGCCGATCTTCTTCAGGATGGCGTCGTCGCCTTTTGCGAAAAGCGCCGCGACGTAGGACGAGGCCGGATCGGCGCCTCGACGAGTCGCGATCGTCGCCGCGAGCCGATCGAGGACGTCGGGGGCCTCCGCGGGGCCGTCAGCCGGGGCCATAGATCGCCTCCGGATCCTTGAGCACAGGTTCGACTGCCTCCCAGCGGCCAGCCTCGAGCCGGAGGAAAAAGCAGCTTTCGCGCCCCGTGTGACATGCAATGCCGCCCAATTGCTCGACGATCACGAGGATCGAATCGTTGTCGCAATCGAGCCGCACTTCCTGTACCTGCTGGACGTGACCGGACTGCTCGCCCTTCCGCCAAAGGCGGCGCCGCGCTCGCGACCAGTAATGGACTTCGCCGGTCTTGACGGTGAGGTCGAGCGCCTCGCGGTTCATCCAGGCGAGCGTCAGCACCTTCCCGCTGTCGCGGTCCTGCGCGATCGCCGGCACGAGCCCGTCCGGCTGCCACTTGACTGCGTCGATCCATGCGCTCATTCGTGCCCTCCGCACCGTTGGCTCGTCGCGGTGCGCGCGGTTGTCGGGTGCTGCTCGCCGCTCACGTGCGCACCTCGATCCCCGCCGCGGCCATCGCGGCTTTCGCCTGCGCGATCGTGAACTCGCCGTAGTGGAAGATCGACGCGGCGAGAACGGCATCGGCGCCACCCTCGACGATTCCATCGACGAGGTCCGCGAGCGACCCGACCCCGCCCGACGCGATCACCGGCACGTCGACCGCGTCGACGATGGCGCGCGTGAGCGCGAGGTCGAAGCCGGTCCTCGCGCCGTCACGGTCCATGCTGGTGAGCAGGATTTCGCCGGCGCCGCGGCCCACGACCTCGCGCGCCCAATCGACCGCGTCGAGCCCGGTCGGCGTGCGGCCGCCATGCGTGTAGACCTGCCAGGCCTCGGGCGCGGACTGCTTGGCGTCGATGGCGGCAACGATGCATTGCGAGCCGTAGCGTCCCGCGGCGTCTTCGAAGAGCCCGGGATCGCGCACGCCGGCGGTGTTGATGCTCACCTTGTCCGCGCCGGCGTTGAGGAGCGCCCGGATATCGTCGACGGAGTTGACGCCACCCCCGACGGTCAGCGGAATGAACACTTGATCGGCGACCGCCTCGATCATGTGATAGAGCAGGCCGCGGGTCTCGATGCTGGCGCGGATGTCGAGGAACGCGAGCTCATCGGCGCCGTCGGCGTCGTAGCCGCGCGCGACTTCGACCGGATCGCCGGCGTCGCGAAGGTCGACGAAATGGACCCCCTTCACGACCCGCCCTTGGGCGACGTCGAGGCAGGGAATGATGCGTTTGGCGAGGCCCATTTCAGGAGTCGGGAATCAGGATGCCGGATGTCTGAAGAGGCGCCGCGGCAGACTCTGCGCGGAGACTAGCTTTTTTCTGTCTTCTGTCCTCTGTCTTCCGACTTCTGACCGGCCGCCTTCAGCGCCGCCTTGAAATCGAGCCTGCCCTCGTAGAGCGCGCGACCGGCGATCGCGCCGATGATGCCTTCCTTCTCGTAGGGAACGAGCTGCTCGATATCGGCGATCGATGCGACGCCGCCCGACGCGATGACCGGGATCTTCAGTTCTCGCGCGAGCCTGACCGTCGCCTCGACGTTGACGCCGGTCAGCATGCCGTCGCGGCCGATGTCGGTATAGATGATCGCCTCGACGCCGTATTCCTGGAATTTCTTCCCGAGGTCGACGACGTCGTGGCCGGTGAGCTTCGACCAGCCGTCGGTCGCGACCTTGCCGTCGCGGGCGTCCAGACCGACGATGATGTGGCCCGGAAACGCATAGCACGCGTCGTGCAGGAAGCCCGGATTCTTCACCGCCGCGGTGCCGATGATCACGTAGGTGATGCCGTCGTCGAGATAGCGCTCGATCGTGTCGAGGTCGCGGATGCCGCCCCCGAGCTGCACCGGGATCTCCTCGCCGATGACGCTCACGATTTCACGGATCGCGAGCTCGTTCCTCGGCACGCCGGCGACTGCGCCATTGAGATCGACCAGGTGCAGTCGCTGCGCGCCCTGCTCGAGCCAGTGCTGCGCCATCGCCGCCGGGTCCTCGGAGAACACCGTCGCCGAATGCATCTCCCCCTGCTTCAGGCGCACGCAGTGACCGTCCTTGATGTCGATTGCGGGAATGATGTGCATGAGCGCCAGTTAGAGCGATTGAAGCCAACGAGGGAGGGGGCAAAGGAAGCGGGCGGACGCGAGGGGGAATCCGGGATCGGAAGACACGCGCAATCAGTGCCCCTCCCAAGCGACGAAGTTGGCGAGCAGCTTGAGTCCCGCGCGGTGGCTCTTTTCCGGATGGAATTGCGTCGCGAAGATATTAGCCCGTGCAATCGCGCAAGTAAACGGCGTCGGGTAATCGGCGGTGCCGACGGTCACGGAGTCGTCATCGGGCTGCGGGTGATAGCTGTGCGCGAAGTAAAACCGGGCGCTGTCCGGAATGCCGGCCCAGAGCGGGTGGGACCGCGTCTGACGCACGGGGCTCCATCCCATGTGCGGCACCTTGAGCCGCTCGCCTCCCGGCAGCACCATCGCTTCGTCGCGGAAGCGCACGACGCGGCCAGGCAGGACGCCGAGCCCCGGAGTGGGCCCCTCCTCGCTCATGTCGAACAGCATCTGCAGCCCGAGGCAGATCCCTAGGAACGGCCGGGTCCGGGCGGCTTCGATGACCGCGTCGCGCAGCCCGCTCGCGTCGAGGCAGCGGATGCAATCGGGCATCGCGCTCTGGCCCGGCAATACGACCCGCTCGGCGCTGCCGATGACGGCGGGGTCGGCGCTCACCACGGTGGTGCGCTCGGGCGCGACATGCTTCAGCGCCTTGGCCACCGAGCGCAGATTGCCCATCCCGTAGTCGACGACTGCGATCATCGGAGGTAGAGGCCAGGTAACAGAGAACCGAAGCCAGTTTGCGTGCCGTTAACTGCTGCCTGTTGCCCGTTGCCTGTCACCTGCTCAAAGCGTCCCCTTGGTCGAAGGGACCGCGCCGCCCGCCCGGGCATCGCGTTCCACTGCCATGCGCAGCGCCCGCGCAAACGCCTTGAACACCGTCTCGGCCTGATGATGCGCGTTCGCGCCGCGCAGATTGTCGATATGGAGCGTCACCTGCGCGTGATTGACGAACCCCTGGAAGAACTCGTGCGTCAGATCGACGTCGAACGCGCCGATCATCGCGCGGACGAACGGAACGTGGAACTCGAGGCCGGGGCGCCCCGAAAGGTCGACGACCACGCGCGACAGCGCCTCGTCGAGCGGCGCGAATGCGTGCCCGAATCGGATCAACCCCTTCTTGTCACCGAGCGCCCGGTTGACCGCCTGCCCGAGCGCGATTCCGGTGTCCTCGACGGTATGATGGGCGTCGATGTGGAGGTCGCCCTTCGCGCGCACGGCGAGGTCGAGCATCCCGTGCCGCGCGAGCTGGTCCAGCATGTGGTCGAGGAACGGCACCCCGGTCGCGACGTCGGCGCGGCCGGTGCCGTCGAGATTGACCTCGACTTCGATTTGCGTCTCAGCCGTGTTGCGGGCGACTTTGGCGATGCGCGGGGTGTCCATGGCGCAACTTTAGCAGGCTGCTAGCCGCCCGCGAGCGCTTGCAGGGCGGCGATCAGCGCGCCGTTCTCGGCCGGCGTGCCGACGGTGATGCGCAGGCACTGCGCGAGCAAAGGGTGCACGCCGTGCCGATTCTTGACCAGAATGCCGGCGTCGCGCAACGCGCCGAACCACCGGTCGGCGTCGGGAACGCGCGCCAGCACGAAGTTCGTCTGGGTCGGAAATGCGGTGACGCCCGGCATCGCCGTCAGCGCCCCGACGAGCCGGGCACGCTCGGTGCGGATCGATGCCGCCTGATCGGAGAGAAGAGCTTCCTCGGCGAGCAGCACCGGCGCTGCCGCCTGCGTGAAGGCATTCAGATTGTACGGCGGGCGCACCTTGTCGATTTCCCCGATCCATGCCGGATGCCCGATGGCATAGCCCAGCCGGATGCCTGCCATGCCGATTTTCGAGACCGTCCGCACGATGACGACGTTCGGGAACTCCAGCACCCGCGGCAGGAACGTGCGTTCGGCAAATGCGTAATAGGCTTCGTCGATGAGGACCAGCCCCGGCGTCCCGTGCACGATCCGGAGGATTTCGGTCTCGGCGAACAGGTTACCCGTCGGATTGTTCGGGCAGGCGAGCCAGACGAGCGCCGGCGCCTCCCGCGCAATGGCGGCTTCCATCGCGTCGACGTCGAGCGCGAAGTCCTCCCGCAGCGGGACCGGCACGTAGCGCAGGTGCGCGAGCTGTGCGTAGATTCGGTACATCTCGAACGTCGGATCGGGAGCGAGCACCGCCGCGCCCGGCGCCGCCACGGCCGTCGTGACCATCTGGATCAGCTCGTCCGAGCCGTTTCCGAGCACCAGCGCCACGCCGTCGGGCAATCCGAGCGCGCGCGCGAGCGCTGCCTTCACCGCGTCGGCCCCGCCATCGGGGTAGCGATTGACCGGCGTTTCCGCGAGCGCGGCCGCCAGCTTCGCGCGCACGGGTGCGGGCAATCGGTAGGGGTTTTCCATTGCGTCGAGCTTGATCATGCCCTCGGCCCTGGCGACGGCGTAGGCGCGCATCGCCCTCACGTCCGCGCGGATCGTCGCCGCGACGCGAGCGGCGATGTCGGCCGGTGCGGCCATGGGTGCCCCCGGAGGTGTTTCGTTCATCGGAGTCAGTCGGGCCGCAACCGGAATTCCGCGCTCTTCGCATGCGCGATCAGGCCTTCGCCGCGGGCGAGCGTGACGGCGATGGGTCCGAGCGTGCGCGCCGCCTGCGCCGAGAGGTTCAGCACCGACGAGCGCTTCTGGAAGTCGTAGACGCCGAGCGGCGACGAGAAGCGCGCGGTGCGCCCCGTCGGCAGCACGTGGTTCGGGCCGGCGCAATAGTCGCCGAGCGCTTCCGACGCGTGATGGCCCATGAAGATCGCGCCGGCGTGGCGAATCTTCGGCAGCAGCGCCGCAGGGTCGGCAACCGCGAGCTCGAGATGCTCGGGTGCGATGCGGTTCGCGATCGCGCAGGCTTCGTCCAGGTCCCGGACCTTGATCAGCGCGCCGCGGTTCGCGAGGGATGCGGCGATGATCGCGTGCCGCGGCATGTCCGCGATCTGCCGGGCGGCGCTGGCGGCGACCGCCTCGAGCAGCGCCGCGTCGGGCGTCACGAGGATCGCCTGCGCGAGCTCGTCGTGCTCGGCCTGCGAAAAGAGGTCCATCGCGACCCAGTCGGGACGTGCGCTCGCGTCGGCAATCACCAGGATTTCGGAGGCGCCGGCCACCATGTCGATGCCCACCGCTCCGAACACGCGGCGCTTGGCCGCCGCGACATAGGCATTGCCGGGGCCGCAGATCTTGTCGACGGCGGGAATCGTCGCTGTGCCGTACGCGAGCGCCGCCACCGCCTGCGCCCCACCCACCGCAAAAGCGCGGGAGACGCCCGCGAGGTGCGCCGCCGCCAGCACGAGTGGATTGCGCACGCCATCCGGCGTGGGCACGACCATGATGATCTCGCGCACGCCGGCCACGTGCGCGGGAATCACGTTCATCAGTACCGATGACGGATAGGCGGCCTTGCCCCCGGGGACATAGACGCCCACGCGATCGAGCGGCGTCACCTGCTGGCCCAGCTCGCTGCCGTCGGCCTCGCGATACGACCACGACGCCATCTTCTGCCGCTCGTGATACGCGCGTATTCGCGCCGCCGCCGCAACGAGCGCGGCGCGTTGTTCGTCCGGCACCGCGTCGAAAGCGGCACGCATTTCGGCGGGCGTGATCTCCAGTCCCGCGATCGAGGCAGCCCCCACGCGATCGAATTTCGCGGTGTACTCGAGCAGCGCCGCATCGCCGCGCGCGCGGACGTCGGCGACGATTGCCGCGACGGCGGCATCGATCTCGTGATCCTGCGCAGCTTCGAAGACGATCAGCGCGGCGAGCTCGTCCTCGAAGCCAGCAGCGGCAGATTCCAGGCGCCGCAGCGCAAGAGAGCCCTGCGTCATCGTGCCCTCCTCCGTGCGGCAGCAGCGCTGCCCACCGCCTCGAGGAACGGTTGCAAGATGCCCCGCTTGAGCTTGAGCGCCGCCGGGCTGACGATGAGCCGCGCGCTGATCGGCATGATCTCCTCGACGGCCACCAGGTCGTTCGCCTTCAGCGTGTTGCCGCTGGCAACGAGATCGACGATGACGTCGGCGAGTCCCATCAGCGGCGCCAGCTCCATCGAGCCGTAGAGCTTGATCAGATCGACGTGCATGCCTTTCGCGCCGAAGTGCTCGCGCGCGGTCTCGACGTACTTGGTCGCGACGCGAATGCGCGCGCCGCGCTGGATCGCTCCCGTCCAATCGAACCCGCGCTTGGTTGCGACCACCATCCGGCAGGTCGCGATGTCGAGATCGAGCGGCTGGTACAGCCCGAGGCCCCCGTGCTCGAGCAGCACGTCCTTGCCCGCGACGCCGGCATCGGCGGCGCCGTATTGGACATAGGTCGGAACGTCGGCTGCGCGAACGATGACGACCGTCACGTCCGGCCGATTCGTGGCGAGGATCAGCTTGCGCGAGGTCTGGGGATCTTCGGCTGGCGCGATGCCCGCGGCCGCGAGCAGCGGCAGCGCCTCGTCGAAGATTCGCCCTTTGGAGAGGGCGATGGTGAGCGTGGCCACGTTTGTTTACGATCGCGAAGGACCGCGCCATTCTACCGGAGGGCGCTCGGCGGCCGGTTTGACAGAAGCCATGTCGAGGATCTGCCGGCCGCGACGGTCTTCGACGCTTGGCGCCCGCGGCCAAAGAGCAGTCCTGCGGCCTTTATCGCGAGATGAATTGGCTCCAAATCGAGGAGTCGCTGCGTCCAGTGACCTGTTGAACCAACAGGCACGGGTCAGCACCGATCTCGCCGAAGGGTTGCCGGCGGTGAGCGGCAATCGGAACCAGCCGCAGTAGGTGCTGCTGAACTTCGTGATCAACGGATGCGACGCGATGAACGGCCAGCAAGCCCGATACCTGGACCAAGGTCCAGTTGGATCGATTGCCCGCGCTTGATAGCGTGCGGTTAGGATGGTGGGCGACGTGCCGCTGCTAGCTGTCGTGGACGACGATGCGGACTTGCGCGTTGCCTTGACGCGGCTCGTTGTCTCCGTCGGCTTTGCGGTCGAGACGTTCGCGTCCGGTGCGCAGTTTATGCGCTCGAGCGAGGACCACGAACCGGACTGTGTCGTGCTCGACCTGCATATGCCCTGAGCGGACTCGATGTTCAAAGTGCGCTCGCCAGCGACCATGCGGCGGTGCCGGTGGTTGTCATCGCCGCACACGACACTCCCGAATCGCGAGCGCGGGTCGTTCATTTGGGCGCGAAGGTATCTGTGCAAGCCCGTCAACGACGAAGCGTTGCTTGCTGGGATCGGCACCGCCATCGGTAGTAGGTCGCCTTGAAGTCAAAGGAGGGCGATGTCGACTTGCGAAGCCCGCGGTTGTCTTGCGGCGACTTGCCGATCCGGGGAGTTCGAGCCGAAGCCGTTACGGACGTTCCAACGCGCTCTCGCCATTTCACGCGAATCCCTCCGCCCTCGCTTTCACGGCTTCCTGAAGGAAATGAAATGAAGACATGCCTGGCAATGCTTGCCTTGCCCGCTTGTCTCGTCTCACCGCAGATCGCAGCGCAGATTTTTCGCCGGGATCCGCTGCAGGAAGTGCACGAGGCGCTACCCGGAGGCGTGGCCAGGCAGAAATGTTCAGTGGCGCGGGCGCAGTGACGCCCGGCGTGTACGTCTACCAGCTGACGCAGATCGGCCTTTCGGCGGGGTAGGGGCAACCGGGCCGTCACACGCCGCCGTTCATGAATGCACCTATTATAATGTGGTGGTCATTGGCCCAGAGGGTAAACATGACTTGTCGCCATTTCGGAACGAGCTTAGCCATCGTCGCTCTTTTCGCGCTCGGAGCTTGCCAACAAAAAGAGTCCGCACCGGCCATGCGGACCAAGTCCGGAGCGGACGAATCGGCCAAGACGGCCGCAACCGCTCCCGCGGCGCAGCCCGCCGCGGCGCCCGCGCCGAGTTCCCCCCCGCAGCCCAACCCGGAACGCAACGCGTACTTCGGCGAGACGCACATCCATACCAGCTGGTCGGTCGACGCGTGGGTCATGGGCAACCGCATCACGGGACCTGATGACGCCTACAAGTACGCCCAGGGCGCAACGATCAAGCACCCGATGGGCTTCGACATCAAGATCGATACGCCGCTCGACTTCATGGGCGTGACCGATCACTCGGAGTATGTGGGCGTCACCAAAGAGGCCAACACGCCAGGGTCCTACGTGAGCACGCTGCCCGAAGCAAAGCCGATGATCATGAAGGATCCGAACAGCGCGGCCGAACAGAATGAGGTCTTCACTTATCTGCTCAAGCTGGCCTCGAGTGCGCCGGTGAAGGCGTTCATGTCGCCGAAGGTCACGTCCACCGTGTGGAAGGAAAACGTGAAGATCGCCGACGAGAACAACCATCCGGGCAAGTTCACCGCGTTCTGCTCGTACGAGTGGACGTCGATGCCCGGAAATCGCAACCTGCATCGCAACGTCTTCTTCCGGGCCTGCGACAAAGTGCCCGACTATCCGTTCAGCGCGCTCGACTCCAAGCTTCCCACGGAACTGTGGAGCTGGATGGACGCGCAGCGCAAGGCCGGCAACGAGCTCCTCGCGATCTCCCACAACGCCAACGTCAGCGACGGCTGGATGTATCCGGTCGACGTCGACAACACCACCGGGCGGCCGATCGACGCCGCCTGGGCCGCCGCGCGCGACCGCAACGAGCGCCTGATCGAGATCAAGCAGGGCAAGGGACAATCGGAGACGCATCCGTTGCTGTCGCCCAACGACGAGTTCGCCGGCTACGAGATGTACGAGGCCATCCTAGGCCTTCCGGCCGACGTCGGCCGCATCGACCGCATCACGGGCAGCTACGCGCGCCAGGCATTGAAGGACGGCCTCGCCATGCAGGACGTGCGCGGCTACAACCCGTACAAGTTCGGCATGGCCGGCGGCTCCGACTCGCACAATACCGGCAGCCCGTACCGCCAGGACAACTTCTACGGCTTGCACGCCGATGCGGACGGGTCGGTCGAGCGGCGCTTTGCCGGCGTACTGATCGGCGGCACGATGGACGTGCGCCTGGAGAACCCCGGTGGGCTGACCGGCGTGTGGGCCGAGGAAAACACCCGCGCTTCGCTGTGGGACGCGATGTACCGCAAGGAAACATTTGGCGTCAGCGGCCCGCGCATCAAGGTGCGATTCTTCGGCGGCTGGGGTTACGGCAACGACATCCTCAAGGCCGGCGACTGGGTGAAGCAGTCCTACGCCGGCGGCGTGCCGATGGGCGCGGACCTGCCGCCGATGCCCTCGGGCGGCAAGGGAACGGCCCCGAGATTCGTCGTATGGGCAGCGAAGGACCCGTCCTCGGCCAATCTCGACCGGATCCAGGTCATCAAGGGCTGGACGCAGAACGGCCAGAGTTTCGAGAAGGTCTACGACGTTGCGTGGTCCGGCGACCGCAAGCCCGACAAGTGGTCCGGCCGCGTGCCGGCCATCCAGAGCACGGTGGACCTCGACAAAGCCACCTATACCAACAGCGTGGGCTTGACCGAACTGAAGACCGTGTGGACGGATCCCGAGTTCGACGCGAGCCAGCACGCGTTCTACTACGCGCGCGTGCTGGAGATTCCCACGCCGCGCTGGACCCTCATCCAGGCGGTCAAGGCGGGGCTGCCGCCACCCGACGTGGTGCCGCTGACGGGGCAGGAACGCGCCTGGAGCTCGCCGATCTGGTACACGCCGTCGGCTGAAGCGCGCAAGAACGCTCCGGCGGGAGTGACGGTTACCGACCTGAAGAAGAAGGGGGCCAGCACCCTGAATGACGCGCAGCTGAAGGCGCTCATCGTCGGCAAGGCCTTCTGGCTGCGCAACAACGTGACGGGGGAACAGTTCAGCCAGAACTTCACGACCGAGGGTCAGACGATCCTGTTCCGCGTCGGCACGAATGCGACCATGCCGAGCGCTTTCGGCAGTGTCGAGCAAGACGGCTACAGAGGAATCACCTCAGCCTACAGTATCGAGGGGGGCAAGCTCGTCGTCCTCGTGTCGCAAGAGCCGTACTCGTTCACGTTCTACAAGCTTGGCGACACCTACTACGCCGCGCGCAGCAACGAGTTCGGCTACGCCAACTACGAGATCGTTCCTGCACCGCAGATCGCCGCGAACCCGCTGACCGATCTGTCCAACCAGTTCTCGATCGGGCTGGGGCTGACGGATGAGCAGGAGAAGCAGATCGTTCCGATCCTCCAGCAGGAGATCAAGCAACTCGGCGAGCTGAAGAAGGACACTACGCTCAGCGGCCTGAAGAAAGCGGAGGCGCTGCGCACGCTCGGCGTCTCGTTCGATGAAAAGATCTCGCCGCTGCTCAATCCGGAGCAGCAGCGGAAGTTCCAGGCCATGCGCGAGCAGCTGCGGCGGCGGATTATCGAGGAGGCGGCCGGCCAGGCGCTGCAGAAGGCAAAAGCGGCAGTGTCGACGTGGTTCGCCGACGTGCGCAAGTAGCGCTTGAGAGGTTGGAAGGCGGTCAGCGTGGATCCGGCGATCCGGGAGCGGCAAAGGACGCGGGGTTTGCTCGCCGCGGTGTTGCTGTGCGTGAGCGCCGTGGCGGGTGCATGTCCGCTGTGTCTTGGTGCGGGGCAGCCAACCAAGGCACAGCAACTGGCCGCCGCACCGCAGGCGGTGCTCGCGGTCCCGACCGCCGACGCGGGTCGGTTCCGTGTCATCGAAGTCATCAAGGGCGAGCGGCCTTCGACCAGTACCATCGAAGGCGGTTACCCTCGCTTCGGTCCCGCGGCGGACGCCAAGGTCCCGGAGAGCGAGGCGTTGCTGCTCGTGCGGGACGACCCGTTCCCCACCTGGGTCATCCTCGGCGCAATCGGCAAAGAGCAGTCGGGCTGGCTGCGCAAGTTTGCCGCGGGAAAGCGCTCCGAAGAAAGGAGCGCGGAGGAATGGCGAACCCGCGTCGCGCTCGTGCTGCCCTATCTCGAGAATCCCGAGCCGCTGGTTGCCGAGATCGCGTACGGCGAGCTCGCCGCCGCGCCATACGCCGCGGTGCGGACGGCGAAGCCGCGCCTCGACGCACGCGCTGTCCGTGCGTGGCTGGCAGGCCCGGAGCGCGCCGGGCGAAACCGGCTTTACCTCTTGCTGCTGGGATTTGCCGGCACTGCGAGCGACGCCGCCGCACTCGAGCAGCGCCTGGAAGCGGCACGGAAATCGGGCGATTCGACGAATCTGGCATCGATGCTGGCCGCGGACCTCGAGCTGCGCGGCGCGGCGCGCATGGCCTGGGTCGAAGAGCGTTATCTGCGCGACCACAAGCGCTCGGCGCCCGAGATCGCGGCGGCACTGCTCGCGCTTTCGGTGCATGGCAGCGCGAGCGGAGTGATCCCGCGCGAGCGCGTGATCCAGTCCTACCGGATGTTCATGAAGGAGCACCCGGAGATCGCCGGATACGTCGCACAGGACCTCGCAGCGTGGCAGTACTGGGACGCGGTACCGGAGTACGTGGCGCTGATGAAATCCGACGTCCGGCAGCAGTTCCTGTCCCGGCTCGCGATTATCGCGTACCTGCGGCAAAGTCCCTCCGTGGAGGCGCGCGAGCTCGGCCTGCAGACCCAGGCTTTGCCGGCAACGCGCCGCTAAGGAAGACGGGTGCCCTTCTACGCGGGTGTCGCCCGAGATCGCCGGTGCGGTATGGCAATATCGCGCTTGCCAATCGGCCGAACGAGCCGGGAAAGCTCAGGGCCTTCTGCTCCTGCCACGTCTCTTTCCGATCCTATGAAGCGCCTGCTGCGTGAACCGCTCATTCACTTTCTGCTGATCGGCGCGGTTCTTTTCGGCCTCAACGACCTCACGCGGTCCGGACGCCCCGCGACCGCGCCGTCGAAGGAGATCCGGCTGTCGCTCGACGAGATCGCCCGGCTCACCATGCTGTACCAGTCGCAGTGGCGTCGCACGCCGACGCCGCAGGAGCTCGAGCAAATGGTCGAGAACAAGGTCCAGCAGGAAATCCTCTACCGCGAGGCGCTCGCGATGGGCCTCGACAAGGACGACGAGATCGTCAAGCGCCGCATGGCGCAGAAGATGCAGTTCCTGGCCGAGGACGTGGCCGCCGCGCACGAGCCGACGACGGCCGAGCTTCGGAGCTGGTTCGAGAAGAACAGCACCAGATTCGCGCAGCCGCCCCGGCTGAGCTTCCGGCATTTGTACTTTTCGACCGACCGGCGCGGCGACCGCGCGCGATCCGATGCGGAGCAGGCGCTCGCAAAGCTTGCCGGCCAGCCGGTCGACGCGAATATTGCGAGCTCGCTCGCCGACCGTTTCATGTCCCAGGACTACTACCGTGATCGCACGCCCGAGTTTCTCGGCAAGGAATTCGGATCGCCGTTCGCTCTGGCGGTGGCCAAGCTTCCGCCCGGTTCGTGGCAGGGGCCCATCGAGTCCGGCTTCGGCTGGCATCTGGTCTTCGTCGACACCCTGATTCCCGGCCGCGTGCCGGCGTTCGAGGAAATCGAGCCCGACGTGAAGACCGCATGGCTCTCCGAGCAGAAGGCGTTTGCCTGGGAGAAGGCGTACAAGGGGATGCGCGCCAAGTACACGGTGCTGCTCCCAGCGCCGCCCGAGCGTTCCGTGGCCGTTTCGTCTTCGCAGATGCCGAAAGGGCCCGCGGCTGCAGGCGTGATGTCGAAGTGATCAGCGTGCGATGCATTGCCGGATACGTCGCGGCGGTCGTGCTCGTCATGCTCGCCGGGCTGCCGGCGGCGCGCGCCCACGAGAGCCGGCCCGCCTACCTCGAGCTCAAGGAAACCGCGCCCGGCCAGTTCTCCGTCCTTTGGCGCACACCGGTGCTGGCTGGCATGCGCTTGCCGCTCTTGCTGAAGATGCCAGACGACGTCAAGGAGTTGAAGAAACCCGAGGTCCAGGAGCTTTCGGATTCCCTCGTCGAGCGGCGATGGATCGATGTCGGACCGAACGGGCTCGCCGGCAAGCGGATCGAAATCGTTGGACTTCAGTACACGATCACCGACGCCCTGGTTCGGGTCGAATTGCTGGACGGGAGGAGAGCGCAGACCATCGCGCGCCCTTCGCAGCCCTGGGTCGAGATCGCTCCCACGCAATCACAATGGGAGGTGATGGGCACTTATATCGTCGAGGGCATCCGGCACATCCTGTTCGGCGCCGATCACCTGCTGTTCGTGCTCGGGCTGCTGCTGATCGTCGGGAGTGGCTGGATGCTGGTGAAGACCGTTACTGCGTTCACCGTCGCCCACAGCATCACGCTCGCCATCGCCACGCTCGGCTATGCCGACGCCCCCGCGCTGCCGCTCAACGCTGCGATCGCCCTGAGCATCCTTTTTCTCGGACCCGAGATCGTCCGTGTGTGGCGCGGCGAATCAAGCTTCACGATCCGCCACCCGTGGGTGGTGGCATTCGCGTTCGGGTTGCTGCACGGATTCGGCTTCGCCACCGCGATGACCGGCGCCGGACTCCCGCGCCAGGAGTTGCCGCTGGCGCTCCTTTCCTTCAACATCGGCGTCGAACTAGGGCAACTCGGTTTCGTTGCGTTGGTGCTCGCGATGGAGCGCTCATTCCGCGTGCTCGAGGTCCGCTGGCCGCGCTGGGTGCAGGCGTTGCCCGGCTACACGGTCGGCACGCTCGGTGCGTTCTGGACGATCCAACGCGTCGCGTTGTTGATCGGAGCGCTGCGATGACGCTCGCACCAAGGCTTCGTTCGATACGCGCGGTAGCCTTGCTGACGGCGCTCTGGACGCAGTCCGCCCTAGGCCACGTCTTGCAGGGCGAAGCTTACGGATTCGTCACGGGCTTCCTGCACCCCATCTCCGGCGCGGACCACGTTCTCGCGATGGTCGCCGTCGGCTTGTGGGGCGCGCAGCTCGGCGCACCTGCAATCTGGGTGCTGCCGGTGGCGTTTCCGCTGGTCATGGCGATGGGCGGCATGCTCGGGTTTCTCGGCGTCCCGATCCCGGGTGTTGAATACGGGATAGCCGCTTCGGCTATCGTCCTCGGAGCAGCAGTCGCCTTCGAAGTGCGGCCGTCTCTGGTCATTGCAGCACTCGTCGTCGGGTGCTTCGCGATCTTCCACGGTCATGCGCACGGCACCGAGCTTCCGGCCGGCCAGAGCGCACTGCTCTACAGCATGGGTTTCGTGATCGCGACCGGATGCCTGCACGCGGTGGGCATCGGCATCGGCACCGCCCACCGCTGGACCTGGGGCCGACAACTCCTGCGCGTAGCTGGCCTGGTGGTCACAGCGGGAGGCGTGTTCTTTCTGTGGCGGGCGACCGCATGAGAAGCGCGAGCGCGTTGCATCTGCGTGCGCGCTCGGTCGCCGCATTCGCCGCCGCGTTAGGCTGTGGTCCCGCGGATGCGCACCTCAATCCAACCGGCATGGGCCCGATATACGACGGCCTGATGCACTTTCTAACCAGCCCCGAGGATCTGGTGCCTGCGCTGGCTTTGGCGCTGCTGGCGGGGCTGCGAGGCGCGCCCTACGGACGAAGGGCGATGTTCACGCTTCCGACGGCGTGGTTGCTGGGCAGTCTTTTCGGATTGTCCGCTGCACAGGCCAGCACCGGCATCCTCGGGGCATCGCTCTGGTTTCTGCTGCTGGGTGGATTGGTCGTGGCCGACGCGAACCTCTCGCTGCGTTCGATGACGGCGCTGGGTGCGTTGCTTGGTCTTGTTCACGGATACCTCAACGGAACGGGAATGGGCCTCTCCACGCAGGCGATCGCGGCCACTCTCGGATTGGCTGCTGCGGTATTCGTTCTGGTCGTCCTCGTCGCCGCGCTTGTCGTTCAGTTGCGGGCGCAATGGGGACGAATCGCCGTGCGCGTCGGAGGAAGCTGGATCGCTGCGAGCGGCCTCCTCATGCTCGGCTGGTCCATTCGCGGGACTTAGGAGCTTGCAAATGAAACGATGGCGTGAGCTTTCCGCGCGCAAGATCGCGGCTACGTCGACTTTGGCGTCGATGGTTCGTTTCGTCTCGCCGGGACAAGCCGTTCATCCGCTGGTACAGCGACGGCGACCCGATCACACGAGAGTATCGATCGGATCTTCCGGGAGCGCGTTCCAGGGACTTGCGGCCAGCGGCACACGACGCTTTCCGGCGGTCACTTCATGCAGGCGGACGATCCGCGCGCGTTCGCCGAGCTCGTCGTCGCGGCGTGCACCGGCGGCGCCGCGCGCTGACGAACCGGATCCGATGAGCGCAAACACGTGCTTGCCGCGAAGAGCGGCATCGTGGGGGCGATGCCGCGCAATCGCTTCCGCGCGGCTTGCAGAAATCACTGCCGCGCGGTTCGCGCATTCGCAGGCGTAGCCGCGTCGCCGCTCGTGCGAAACGGATTGATGTCGATCCCACCGCGCCGGGTGAATCGCGCGCAAACAGTCAGGGACTCCGGGCGCGCGCGCCGCCAAAGGTCGGCGAAAATGCGCTCGACGCAGTGCTCGTGAAAACCCGGATGACGTCGGAACGACACGAGATAGCGAAGGAGACCCGTACGTTCGATCGCGGCGCCGCGATAGGCGATTTGTACGCTCGCGTAGTCGGGCTGGCCGGTCACCGGGCACAGCGACCGGAAGAGCCGAGTGAGCAGCAGCTCGGAAACGGTCGGACCGGCTGCCGCCAGCGCTTCCGGTTCGGGCTCGTAGCGGTCGAGCCGGAGCGGCAGCTCATCCAGACTCTCGCCGGCGAGCTCGGCGTGCGGCAGCGATGCGAACTCGGCCCTCGACGCGAGTTTTGCGGTCACCGGCGCGCCCGTCGCCGCCGACAGGTCCCCCGTGATCACCGCAGCGACATCGGCGGCCGAGGCGAAGCGAGTCTGGTTGAATGCGGTGAGGTAGAGCTTCACCGACTTTGATTCGACGATCGACGGCGATTCCGCCGGGACCTCGAACGTCGCGATCGCCACTTCAGGCTTGCCGTTTGCGTCGAGCCACGACAGCTCGTAGGCGTTCCACAAATCGGCACCGCGGAACGGGAGTGAAGCACCGAAGCCGAGCTCGGAGCGCAGCGGCGCGCGCTCGACCGGAAACAGGAGCCCGGCGTCGTACGCGTCGGCGTACGTCGTCGCGTGCCCGAGCGGCGAACCCCCGAGGTCGGTCATTGCCGAGCGCGGCGAATGTGCGCGCCAAGCGCGGAGAGCTTGTCCTCGATCCGCTCGTAGCCGCGATCGAGATGATAGATCCGGTCGATCGTGGTCTCGCCTTCGGCGACCAGCCCGGCGATCACGAGGCACGCCGAGGCTCTGAGGTCGGTCGCCATGACGGTCGCCGCCGTGAGTTTCGGCACGCCACGGACGATCGCCGTATTGCCCTCGACGTCGATCTCGGCCCCCAGGCGCACGAGCTCCTGCACGTGCATCATCCGGTTCTCGAAGATCGTTTCGGTGATCACCGTCGTCCCGGACGCCCGCGCTGCGAGCGCCATCATCTGCGCCTGCATGTCGGTCGGGAACGCCGGATACGGCGCCGTGCGGATGTTGAACGCCGCCAGCGGACCGTTCCGCACGAGGCGGATCGCATCGCCGGTCGCGGTGACCTCCGCACCGGCCTCCCGCAGCTTGGTGAGCACGGCGTCCAGCGTGTCGGCCTGCGTCCCGGTGAGCGTCGCATCGCCGCCCGTTGCCGCCACGGCCACGAGGAACGTGCCCGTCTCGATGCGGTCCGGCATGATCGCATGGGTAGCTCCGTGCAGGCGCGCCACGCCCTCGATCGTGATGCGGTCGCTGCCGGCGCCCGCGATGTTGGCACCCATCGCGACGAGGCAGCGCGCGAGGTCGACGACTTCCGGCTCGCGCGCCGCGTTCTCGAGGATCGTCGTGCCCTCGGCGAGCGTCGCTGCCATCATCAGGTTCTCGGTGCCGGTCACCGTGACGACGTCGAATCCGAAGCGCGCGCCGGTCAGGCGGCGGGTGCGCGCGCTGACGTAGCCGTGCTCGAGGTCGATTTCGGCTCCCATCGCGGAGAGCCCCTTGACGTGCTGGTCGACGGGACGCAGCCCGATCGCGCAGCCGCCGGGGAGCGACACGCGGGCCTCGCCGCAGCGCGCGACGAGCGGTCCGAGCGCGAGGATCGATGCCCGCATCGTCTTGACGAGCTCGTAGGGCGCAAGCGGCCAGTCGATCCGGCGCGCGTCGAGCGTGGCCTTGTCCGATGTTCCGGCGTCGATCTGCACGCCCATCTGCGCGAGCAGCGCCTGCATCGTCCGCACGTCGTTCAAGCGCGGAATGTTGGTCAGGACGAGCGGCTCCGCCGTCAGCAGCGCCGCGCAGAAAATCGGCAACGCGGCGTTCTTCGCGCCCGAGATGCGGACCTCGCCCGCGAGCGGGCGGCCGCCGTCGATGACGAGCCGGTCCACGGCGTCCCGCTCAGCGACCTTTCGGCATGGCAGCCCACTGCGCCGGCGTCAGCGTCGTCATCGACAGCGCGTGGATCTCCTCGCGCATCCGCTCGCCGAGCGCGCCATAGACGAGCTGGTGCGCGCGCACGCGGGAGAGCCTTTCGAAGGCGGCGCTGACGATCAACGCCTCCCAATGGTGGCCGTCGCCGCGAACTTCGACGTGCTCGCAGTCGAGCCCTTCGGCAATCGCATGTTCAATGGACTGGGCGGTGGCCATGGCGGAATCGGTTAGCAGAGCGCGACGAATCGGGGTTCAGTGCCGCAGCTTCCAGCCGCTTCGCAGCAGGACAAGGGTCAGGGCAGCGAGCGCGACGCAACAGCCGGCGACGATTGCGAGCGAATGCAGGGGGGGAACATCGGAAAACCCGAAGAATCCATACCGGAAGCCGTCAATCATATAGAAGAACGGATTGAAGCGGGACAGTGTCTGGTACAACGGCGGCAGCGTGTGAATCGAATAGAACACGCCGGAGAGGAACGTCGCGGGAACGATGATGAAGTTCTGGAACCCCGCGAGCTGATCGAACTTCTCCGCCCAGATGCCGGCGAGGAGGCCCATCGTTCCGAGGATCGCGCTGCCGAGAAGCGCGAAAGCGATTGCCCACGCCGGATGCGGCATCACGAGAAGCGAGGGCACGAAGAACAGCGTGACGACGAACACGCCCATCCCGACCACGAGGCCGCGCACCATCGCGCCCAGCACGTAGGCGGCGAACAGATCGGCGGGGGAAAGCGGCGGAAGCAGGATGAAGATCAGATTGCCGGTGATCTTCGACTGGATCAGCGACGAGCTGCTGTTTGCGAACGCGTTCTGAAGAACCGCCATCATCACGAGGCCTGGCACCAGGAATGCCGTGTATCGCACCTCTCCCCCGAAGACGGTCACGTGCGATTCGAGCACGTGGGAGAAGATGAGGAGGTAGAGAAGCGAGGTCAGCACCGGGGCGAGAATCGTCTGGAACGCGACCTTCCAGAACCGTAGCAGCTCCTTGTAGAGGAGCGTCGGCCAGCCGGCGCCGGCGGCCGCATCGGCGAGCAAGTCGCGGTTATCCATGGTCAGAACGAGGCAAGCGCGGGGGCACTCGCTTCGCCGCTCATGATGCGGAGGAACACGTCCTCGAGATCGGCCTCCTGGAGCGCAAGCTCGCGGATGGCAATCCCCTCGCTGCGCAGCGATGCCAGCAGCCCCTCCAGGTCCGCATAGCGATCGAGGCCGACGAAGACGATGCCGCCTTCCTCCCGCAGCACGCGCGGCCGCCATTCCGCCGGCACCCGGTCCGCGACGAGCCGCACGGTGATGCCCGCAAACCGCGACAGCAGGTTGCGCGTGGTGTCGAGCGCCACCACGGCGCCGGCCTTGAGCATCGCGATGCGCCCGCAAAGCGCCTCGGCTTCCTCGAGGTAATGCGTGGTCAGGATGATCGTGTGCCCATCCCAATTGAGCTTGCGGATGAACGCCCAGAGGCTCTGGCGCAGCTCGACGTCGACGCCCGCCGTCGGCTCGTCCAGCACGATCACCGGCGGCTTGTGCACCAGCGCCTGCCCCACCAGCACGCGTCGCTTCATCCCGCCCGAGAGCGAGCGCATGTTGGCATTCGCCTTCGACATCAGATCGAGATGATGGAGAATCTCGTCGATCCAGTCGTCGTGACGGCGGAGCCCAAAATAGCCGGCCTGGATCTCGAGAGTCTCGCGCACGGTGAAGAACGGATCGAAGACGAGCTCCTGCGGCACGACGCCCAGCGATCGTCGTGCCGCGCGGTAGTCGCGGACTACATCGTGCCCGAGGATGCGCGCGGTGCCCCGGTCGGCGCGCGTAAGCCCGGCGACGATCGAGATCAGCGTCGTCTTGCCGGCGCCGTTCGGCCCCAGCAGGCCGAAGAACTCGCCCTCCCCGACTTCGACGCTGACGCCTGCGAGCGCCTGGACGCTGCCGAAACGGCGCGCGACGTTGATGACCTCGACGGCGGCAGCCATGGGCGTCAGGTGTCGGAAGCCACTGAACAGGAACGGCGCCGGCGTACCGCGCGCCGCGAAGGCAACTCCACTTCAGGCAACGAGGATTTCCCGCACGCCGTACAGATCCGCGAGCAGCGCGAGCGCCGTCGGGATGCCGGCGAAGGCGAGCGGCCGACCCTCGGAAGCGGCTCGGCGCTTCAGTGCCAACAGCACCGCAACCGCTGCCGAGTCGACGGTGCCGATGCCGCCGCAATCGACGGTGCCCGACGCCGGCAGGGCGAGCGTGCGCGACGATTCGAGCACGGGTCCGGCATCGGAAAAAGTCAGCGGCCCGACGAGCGTCCACCGCTCTCCATCGGTAATCCGTGCGACACCGTCGTCCGCGCCGGCTGCCACATCGCGCTCGGCCATCATTTGGCTGCGGGTGCCCGGTTCTTTTCCGCCAGCGTCTTGATGAGCCCGTCGATGCCACCGCGCTCGACCTGGGAGTTGAATTCGTCGCGGTAATTCGTGACGAGGCTCACGCCGCCGACGATGACGTCGTAGGCCTTCCAGCCATCGGGCGTCTTTTCAAGGCTGTAGTCCATCTGCACCGGCTGGCCGGTCTGCCGGATCACCAGCGTGTGCACGGTGACGTCGGTATCGCCCGGATTCATCCGCAGCGGCTTGTATTCGATCGACTCGTTGCGGTACTGGTTGAGCGCGCCCGAGTAGGTGCGCACGAGCAGCGTCCTGAACTCGTCCTCCAATCGCTTCTTCTGTTCCGGATCCGCCTTGCGCCAGTTCTTTCCCATCGCCAGCGCGGTCATCCGCGTGAAATCGAAATGCGGCAGGAGCTTCGCCTCGATCACTTCGTGGATGCGCGCCTGGTTGCCGGCCTGGATCAGCGGATCGCCCTTGATCGTCGCGAGCATGTCCTGCGATACCCGTTTCACCAGCGCATCCGGGCCTTCCTGCGCGCCTGCCGCGGAGGATGCTGCGACCGCGGCGACGGCGAGCATGCCCACGATGAATGCGCGGCGGCCGCGCTCGATTTCGGGAATCATCTATTCGTCCTCTGCTTCAGGTGGCGGCTTGCCATCGTAGAACAGGTACCGGCGCCGCTGGAAATAGGCGTTGCGAATGAACGTGTAGCGGTCGAGCGCGGCGGTGTCGACGATCTCGGCGACGCCGAGGAGCTGGCTTCTCTGGTCGACGAAACCCACTCCATAAAGCGAATTGCGCAGCGGCACGTCCGGAATGAAGCCCACGGGTCCCGCGGCGATGCGCACGAGGACGCCGGTGCCGTCGCGTACCGTCGTCGGACCGAATATCGGGACGAACAGGTAAGGCCCGGCCGGGATGCCCCAATGCGCGAAAGTCAGGCCGAAATCCTCGTGCCCGCGCTCGATGCCGAGGTCGGAGGCGATGTCGATGAGGCCGACGATACCGAACAGCGAATTCACCATCACCCGGCCGAGATCGTTGCCTGCCTCGTCGAACTTGCCCTGCAGCGTGCCGTTCAGCGCCGAGAAGGCGTCGTCGATGTTGTTGAAGACGTTCGAGATCCCCTTGCGGATGAAATACGGGATCACCTCGACGTATCCTTGCGCGATCGGCTTGATGACGTTCGTGTCGACGACGTCGTGCACCCGGTAGAGCGCACGGTTCATCGGCTCCAGCGGATCGACCTTCGACGGCGCGGCCGCGCAGCCTCCGAGCAGCACGGCGGCGGCCACAGATGCAACAACGCGCGCGCGCGACGTCGTCATTTGCCGCGCTCATCCGCCGGCTTGTCGTTGCCGCTCGATGCCTTGTCGAACAGGAACTGCCCGATCAGCTTTTCCAGTATCATTGCCGACTGGGTCTTGGCGATCACGCCGCCGTTGCCGAGCATCTTGGTGTCGCCCCCGGCGTCGAGTCCGATGTACACCTCGCCCAGCAGACCGGAGGTCAAGATCGACGCGATCGTGTCCGCCGTGAAGTCGTAGCCCCTGTCGATGCGCATTTCGACGATCGCCTGATAGGTCTGCGGATCGAGCCGCACCGATTCCACACGGCCGACGACGACGCCCGCCGCCTTGACCGGTGCGCGCACCTTGAGCCCGCCGATGTTGTCGAACCTCGCCTCGAGCCGGTATCCGGGCGTCGCCCCGAACGACACCAGATTGCCCACCCGCAGCGCGAGAAAGAGGATCGCGCCGATGCCGATCGCCACGAAGATGCCGACCCAGAGGTCGAGCGTTGCTCTGCTCATGTAGCTCGCCCCCCACACTCGGCACTCACCCTCGGCAGGGCGCGCCGTCGGCCGCCACCGCGAGCTCGCAGACGCGTCCTCCGGAACCTCGCTTCGGTCCGCCCGCTCACGCTACCCCCCTGAACATGAAGACGGTGAGAACGAAGTCGAGCGCGAGGATCGCGAGCGCGCTTTCGACGACGGTACGCGTTGTCGCGCTCGATACTCCCTCGGCGGTGGGATTGGCGTCATAGCCTTCGAATACGGCGATCAGGCTCACCGCGGCGCCGAAGACGAAGCTCTTGATCACGCCGTTGACGATGTCGTAGCGGAAATCGACGGCGGCATGCATGTTGCCCCAGAAGGCGCCGACGTCGATGCCAATGAGCTTCACGCCGACGACATAGGCGCCGAAGATGCCGAGCGTCGAGAACAAGGCAGCGAGCAGAGGCATCGACACGACGCCGCCCCAGAAACGCGGCGCCACCACCCGCGCCAGGGGATCGACTGCCATCATCTCCATCGCCGAGAGCTGCTCGGTCGCCTTCATCAACCCGATTTCCGCCGTGATTGCGCTGCCCGCGCGGCTTGCGAACAGGAGACCGGCAACCACGGGACCGAGCTCGCGCACGAGCGAAAGCGCAACCAGGACGCCGAGCGATTCGTCCGCGCCGTACCGCTGCAAAACGTCGTAGCCCTGCAGCGCGAGCACCATCCCGACGAAGAGGCCGGAGACGAGGATGATGATGAGCGAGAGGACGCCGGAGAAATAGATTTCGCGCAACGTCAGATGGATGCGGCGAAACGCCGCCGGCGTGTTGCGGACGACCGCCACGAAGAACCGGGCCGCGTAGCCCAGCCGCGCGACGGCCGCGAACGTCAGCAGGCCCAGCCGGCGCAGCCCGCCGGCGGGGCCTTGTGCGCTAGCGCTAGGCATGAGAGAGGAGCTCCGCTCGATAAGGCGACGCGGGGTAGTGGAACGGGACCGGCCCGTCCGCCTCGCCGTCGACGAACTGCCGGACAAACGCTTCGCCTGACGCGCGCACCTCCGAAGGGGTCCCGTGCCAGACGATTTTGCCCTCCGCAACGAAGTACATGTAGTCGACGATCTTGAGCGACTCGTAGACATCGTGGGTGACGACGACCGAAGTGATGCCGAGCGCGTCGTTGAGCTTGCGGATGAGCTGTCCGACGACGCCGAGCGAGATCGGATCGAGTCCGGCGAAGGGCTCGTCGTAGAGGACGAGCATCGGATCGAGCGCGATCGCGCGGGCGAGCGCGACCCGCCGCGCCATCCCGCCCGACAGCTCCGAGGGCATCAGCTGCGCGGCGCCACGCAACCCCACGGCATGCAGCTTCATGAGCACGAGGTCGCGCGTGAGCTCCTCCGGGAGGTCGGTGTGCTCGCGAATCGCGAACGCCACGTTTTCGTACACCGACATGTCGGTAAAGAGCGCGCCAAACTGGAAGAGCATCCCGAACTTGCGGCGCAGCGCGAAGAGGTCGTCACGGTCAAGATCCGGCACCGACTTTCCCGCGACCAGCACGCGGCCGGATTGGGGCCGCAGTTGCCCACCGATCAGACGCAGGATGGTCGTCTTGCCGCAGCCGGAGCCGCCCATGATCGCGACGACCTTGCCGCGCGGGATCGTCATCGAGATCCGATCGAGCACGGTGCGCGAGTTGTCGTAGCCGAACGTCACGTCGGCGAGCTCGACGGCGATCTCGGGGCGGGGTGGGGAGGCGGACACGGCGGCCTCGCCGGCGGACGGGATCAAGGGATCAGGCGCGAAGGACGAGGGGGTTGCGATTGTAGCGTGTCACCTCGCGCGGAACAATGACTCACGGTCAGTTGGGGCGGTCGCTTCGGCGCCGTGGCATCACGGCCCCGCGCGGGGCCTCGACGCGCGGGCCTCGCGCCGAGGCCTCGCTCATCCGCGCAGCAGCCGCCGCTCCGCGATCGCGAGATTCTCCGGCCGACCGAGCAACACCACGACGTCGCCTTCCTCGAAGACCCAGTCCGGCCCGGGCAGCCGCGAGCGCGCGCCCTTGCGGCGCACGCCGGTGATTTCCACCAACCCTTCGAGCAATAGCGCGGACAATGGCTGGCCGACCGCGCGCGCGCGCCCCGGCAGCAAGACCGAATGAAGCCGCGGCTGCAGGTTGTCGGCAGCGTCGGCGGCATCGGATGCGCCGTGGAAAAAGCCGCGGAACAGGCTGTAACGCTCCTCGCGGATCGCGCGAATTCGCTTCAGCACGCGGTTCAGCGGAACACCCAGCAGCAGCAGCGAGTGCGTGGCCAGCATCAGGCTGCCTTCGAGCACCTCGGGCACGACCTCGGCGGCGCCGGCGGTGAGCAGGCGTTCGAGCTCGGTGTCGTCGAGCGTGCGCACGACCACTTGCAGTTCCGGCCGGGCCTGGTGCACGTGATGGAGGATCTTCACCGCGACCGCCGTGTCGGCGAACGTGATCACGACCGCGCGGGCGCGCTGGAGTCCGGCCGCGAACAGCGCTTCCTTGCGGCCCGCTTCGCCGTAAACGACACTGCTGCCCTCGCCGGCCGCTTCGCGCACCCGCTGCGGGTCGGAATCAAGCGCGATGTACGCAATGTCCTCCGCTTCGAGCAGGCGCGCGAGGTTCTGGCCGCTGCGCCCGTAGCCGCAGATGATGACGTGGTCCTGGCGCGCCATCGTTCTCGCGGCGATCGTGGTCACCTGCGCTGCGCGCGCCAGCCAGTCGTTCGCCGTCAACTTGCGCACGATCGGCTCGGCGAAGTGGATGACGAGCGGCGCGGACAGCATCGATAGCACCATCGCGGCGAGCACGACCTGCGCAACCGTCTGCGGCAGGAGCTTCGCCTGCGCGGAGACGGCGAGCATGACCAGCGCGAACTCGCCAGCCTGGGCAAGATAGAAACCGGTGCGCAGCGCCGTGCCCGGCGGCTGGCCGAAAAGCCGCGACAGCGCGACGACGAGCGCGAGCTTGCCGATCACCGGGACGACGAGCAGCAGCAGCACGAACGCCCAGTTCGCGGCGATGACGCGAAGATTGAGTGCCATGCCGACGGTGACGAAGAAGAGCCCGAGCAGCACGTCGCGAAAAGGCTTGATGTCCTCCTCGACCTGGTAGCGATACTCGGTCTCGGCGATCAGCATGCCGGCGAGAAACGCGCCCAACGCCAGCGAGAGGCCGGCGAGTTCCGTCAGGGCGGCGAGGCCCAGCGTCACCAGCAGCAGATTCAGCATGAAGAGCTCGGGACTCTTCTGTCGGGCGACGAGATGGAACCATGCGCGCATCGGCTTCTGGCCCGCGAACAGGATGACGGCGAGCGCGACGGCGGCCTTGACCGCGGCGATCGCAAGGGCGTTGGCAAGATCGCCGCCGCTCTTCGCGAGCGATGGCAGCGCGATCAGGAAGGCCACGACGGCGAGGTCCTGGAAAAGCAGGATCCCCATGATGTCGCGGCCGTGCGGCGTGGTGAGTTCCATCCGCTCGGCGAGCATCTTCGACACGATCGCCGTCGAGCTCATCGCCAGCGCGCCACCGAGCGCGAATCCCGCCTGCCATCCCCAGCCCGCGAGACTGAGCGCGAGCACCGCTGCGGCCGTGGTGATCGTCACCTGCGCGAAGCCGAGGCCGAATACCGCACGCCGCATTGCCTTCAGTTGCGGCAAGCTGAACTCGAGCCCGATCGAGAACATCAGGAACACGATGCCGAATTCCGCGAGTTGGCGTGTTTCGGCGGTGTCTTCGACCCAAGCCAACGCATGCGGGCCGACGGCGATGCCGACCACAAGGTAGCCCAGGACAGGCGGCAGCCGGATCAAGCGGCAAATGACGACCACGACCACTGCCGCGCCGAGCAGGACGAGAATCAGTTGCAGCGTCTGCGGCATCGCGGGTGCATTGCGCTGGCTGGGTGCCTGTCATGCGATTGAGATCCGGACGAATGTAGCATACGAATTCAGGGTCTTCGGCGCCATCATCAGGGATCGCCGCTGCGTGCGCACGCCCCGACAAGTTGCGCCCGTTGGCGGCGCCCGGGACGCGGCGCCGGAGGCGCTCGGTTATACTCTGCGCATGGGCGTCACTCCTCCGGCAGTCGTGGCCGCCAGGACCGCACCCGCTGCGCCGCTCGCCGGTGCGCGGGTCGATTCGCAGCGCGCCCTCGCCCTCGCGCGTGACGTGCTGGCCACCGAAGCGAAAGCGATCGCAGGCCTCGGACAGCGGATCGGCGCGCCGTTCGTGGCGGCGGTGACGCTGATGATGGATTGCCGCGGGCGCGTGGTCGTGTCGGGTATCGGCAAGTCGGGGCACATCGCGCGCAAGCTCGCAGCGACGCTCGCGTCGACCGGCACACCGGCGTTTTTCGTGCATCCCGCCGAGGCCTCGCACGGCGATCTCGGCATGATCACGCCGCACGACGTGGTGCTGATGCTCTCCAACTCCGGGGAGACGGACGAGCTCGTCCTGCTCATGCCACACCTCAAACGCCAGGGCGCCGCCATCATCGCGCTCACCGGCAACGAGGCGTCGTCACTCGCCAAGGAAGCAGACGTCCATCTCGACGCGGCGGTCGATGCCGAAGCCTGCCCGCTCGGGCTCGCGCCGACGGCAAGCACGACGGCGGCGCTCGCGTTGGGGGATGCTTTGGCGCTTGCGCTGCTCGACGCCCGCGGCTTCTCGGTCGAGGATTTTGCCCGGGCGCACCCCGGCGGCTCGCTCGGCCGCCGGTTGCTGACACGGGTTTGCGACGTCATGCGCAGCGGGCGCGACCTGCCGACGGTCGGCGACGACGCGACGCTCTCGCAGGCGCTCGTCGAGATGAGCGGCAAGGGAATGGGCATGACGGCGATCGTCGACGCCAACGGCCGCGTCGCGGGCATCTTCACCGACGGCGACCTGCGCCGCTGCCTCGATCGCGTTCACGACATCAGGACGGTCAAGGTCGCCGAGGTGATGACAAGAACGCCGAGGACGATCGCCCCGGAACGTCTCGCCATCGACTGCGTCACGCTGATGGAGACCCCGCCGAAAGTCCTGGTGCTGCTCGTCGTCGGCGGCGACGGCCGCCTCGAAGGCGCATTGCACCTCCACGATCTTTTCCGCGCCCGGGTGCTGTAGTGTCCTGCACCGGGAATGCCCTGCCTGAGGGCGGACAATTCGCATTGCTTGCGAACCCCGATATCCGCTTCGCGCGTTGCGCCGCTTTCGCCGCCGTTCCCTCCGCGGTGGCGTGCTCGGCGAAGGACAGTGGCAAGCTGCTTGCGGAACGGATCCCTTGCCGATGATCGACGCAATGACCGGCGCTGTCGCGGAGCGCGCCCGCGGGATCCGGCTTCTCACCTGCGACGTCGACGGCGTGCTGACCGACGGCCGGCTCTATTACACCGCCGACGGGAACGAGATGAAGGCCTTTTCATCGCTCGACGGCGTCGGGCTCAAGATGCTCGCCCGCGTCGGCATCGCGGTCGCCTGGATCACGGGCAGCAACGCGCCGGCCGTTGCACATCGCGCGCGCGCACTCGGCGTCCCGTGGCTGATGCAGGGTGCCGAGGACAAGCTGTCGCCGTGGGAAGCCCTCCGCCGCGAGCTCGACCTCGAACCGGCCGCGTGTGCGCACATCGGCGACGACCTGCCCGACATGCCGATCCTTGCGCGCTGCGGGCTCGGCGTGTCGGTGCCGCACGCGCCGCACGCGGTGCGCAGGCACGCCCACTACGTCACGGTGCGTGACGGCGGCGCCGGCGCGGTGCGCGAGGTCTGCGAGCTGATCCTGCTTGCCCAGGGTGCGCTCGAACGCGAGCTCGCGGCGTTTGGCCCCTGAACCGCCGCCATCCGGACGATGAATCGCAGGCGCGTTCTTTTGGACCGGCTGACGGCATGGTCGCCGGTGCTGCTGCTGGGCAGCCTCGCTGCGCTGACGTACTGGCTCAACGCGCAGGTGCAGCAGCCGCCACCACGCATCGACGGCTCGTCGCGCCACGACCCGGATTTCTACATCGAAAATTTCCGTGGAGTCAGCTTCGATGCCGACGGCCGCGTGCGCCAATCGCTCGCCGCGAGCCGCGCCGAACATTACCCCGATGACGATAGCGTCGATTTCTTTTCGCCGGCGCTCGCCCTCACCGATCCGGGCCAGCCGCGGATGTCGATTGTTGCCGACGCGGGCACGGTATCCGGTGACCGGGAGACCGTCACGTTCCGGGGCAACGTGCGCGGGGTGCGTGAAGCGCTTCCGGCCGGGGTCGCCGCAGGCAACGGTCCCACCGGTCCGGTGACCTTCAGTGCGGAGTCGCTGCGCGTGGTCCCGAAAAAAGGCCTGGCCGAGACGGACGGCCCGGTGACGATCGAGGAACCGCGTGGAATAATCCACGGCGTCGGAATGGTGCTCGACAACACGGCCAAGACGGTCCGGCTCAAGTCCGGCGTCCACGGCTCCCTCTCGCCGCAACTGGTTCCGAAGTGACTTCCGCCTCCGCGTTCGACCGCCTGCTTCGGCGTGCCCTGCACTGGCGCGCACTTTCCACGACGCGCCTGCTGATGGCCGGAGCCATTTTCGCCGCGGCCTCGCTCGCGCATGCGGAAAAGGCCGATCGCGACAAGCCAATCAACTATTCGGCCGACACCGGCGACGTGAACTACCAGACCAAGGTCGGCGCGCTGTCCGGCAACGTCGTCATCACCCAGGGAACGATGTCGATCCACGCCGACAGGATCACCTTCAAGCAGAACCCCGACAACTCGGTCTCGGCGACCGCCTATGGCAATCCGGTGAGCTTCCGCCAGAAACGCGATGGCTACGACGAGTATTTTGAGGGTTTCGCGCAGCGCGCCGAATACGACGGCTCGAAAGAGCTGCTCCAGCTCTTCGACCGGGCACTGCTGCGTCGCGGGCAGGACGAGATCCGCAGCAACTTCATTTCGTACAACGCGGGCACCGAGCAGTTCAAGGCGGAGGGCCGGGCCGGCGAAACCACGGCGGGGGATCTCGGAGGCCCGGGCGCCCGCGTGCGCGGCGTGTTCCAGCCCAAGGCGGAGACGCCGCTCCTCCCAAAGGGCAAGGACGGCGCAAAGGACGGGACGACGAACGCCGCACCGGCGCCTGCCGCCACGCCGCCGATCACGCTGAAGCCCGTTCCGGAAATCGCGCCGAAGCCGGGCAAGTGACTCCGGATGAGTGAGCTCGCAGTCGCACAACTCGAAAAGCGATACAAAGCGCGCACGGTCGTCCACGACGTCTCGCTCGGCGTCGGAAGCGGTGAGGTCGTCGGACTCCTTGGCCCGAACGGCGCCGGCAAGACGACATGCTTCTACATGATCGTCGGGCTCGTCGGCGCCGACGGGGGTCGCATCGAGCTCGACGGCCGCGAGCTGTCGCGCATGCCGATTCACGCCCGCGCGCGCCTCGGGTTGTCGTACCTGCCTCAGGAGGCCTCGATCTTTCGCAAGCTCACCGTCGCCGAGAACGTGCGCGCGATTCTCGAGCTGCAGGACCTCGATGCCGACGCCCTGTCGAACCGCCTCGACGCGTTGCTGGAAGACCTGTCGATATCGCACCTCGCCGACGCTCCGGCGCTGTCGCTTTCCGGCGGCGAGCGCCGTCGTGTGGAGATCGCTCGCGCCCTTGCCACCAGGCCCCGCTTCATCCTGCTGGACGAGCCGTTCGCCGGCGTGGACCCGATTGCCGTGCTCGACATCCAGAAGATCATCGGATTCCTGAAGGAGCGCGGGATCGGCGTGCTCATCACCGACCACAACGTCCGGGAAACGCTTGGCATCTGCGACCGGGCGTATATTATCAACGAGGGTCGCGTGCTGGCGTCGGGCGCGCCCGGGGAGATTGTTTATAATGAAGCGGTCCGAAAAGTCTACCTTGGGGAACATTTCCGTCTCTGAGCCCACGCGCCTTTAGAAGCCTGGCGGGCTTGCTCTCACGTATGCGCTGCAAAGCCAAGAGGCTGGGGATGCCGGGCGCGAGGCAAAGCGCATATCGGGAATATGCGCACGCCTCGCAACGACGCGGGCGCTTTTTTTGGCAGCGACCCGAAGGGACGGGGCGATAGGCTCCTGATGAAGCAGACCCTCCAGCTCAAGCTTTCCCAGCACCTCACGCTGACCCCGCAGCTGCAGCAGTCGATTCGGCTTCTTCAGCTGTCGACCCTTGAGCTCAATGCCGAAGTGGAGCGGATGCTGCAGGAGAACCCCCTGCTCGAAAAGGCCGAAGGGGACGACGAGGCGCTCGCCGAGGTCCCGCACATCGCGTCGCCCCCCGCCGCCGAAACGGAGGCCCGCGCCGAACGTCGTGACGACGGCGACGTGGCGCCCGATCGCGAGCGGGCGGCCGACGCGGCGGAGCGCGCCGATGGGGTCGACCGCGCGGACTTCGACGATTACTCATCCGGCGAGTCGGACTGGGGCGGCTCCGGCTCGACCGACGACGACGACGGCTTTTTCCCGCAGCAGGTCGCCGCGAGCTCGTTGCGCGACCACCTGCTCTGCCAGCTTGCAGAGCTGAACCTGCCGCTGCGCGACCGCCAGATCGTGGCCTCGCTGATCGACGCCCTGGACGACGACGGCTATCTGCATTCGTCGCTCGAGGAAATCGCCGAGCTGTTCCCCGACGAGCTCGAGCTCGATCCCGACGAACTCTCCATCGCGCTGCGTTACTTGCAGAGCTTCGAACCCGCCGGGATCGGAGCCCGCGACGCGGCCGAATGTCTCACGCTGCAGCTGAAGGCGTTGCCGGCAACCACGCCCTGTCGCGCCGACGCGCTCAAGGTCGTCGCCGAGCATCTGCCGCTGCTCGCTGCGCGTGATTTCACCAAGTTGAAGCGCCTGCTGCACTGCGACGACACTGCGGTCCGCGCGGTGCGCGCCCTGATCACGAGCTTGAGTCCCCGCCCCGGCGCGTCGTTCGCCAAGTCGGAGGCGAACTACGTGATCCCGGACGTTGTCGTACGTAAGGTACGCGGCAAATGGATGGCCTCGTTGAACGAGGCGGCGATGCCGAAGTTACGGCTGAACCGCATTTATGCCGATATCCTCACCCGCAATCGCGAGGCTTCGAACCAGCAGCTGGCCGCGCAGCTGCAGGAAGCGAAGTGGCTGATCCGCAACGTCCAGCAGCGCTTCGAGACGATACTGCGCGTCGCGCAGGCGATCGTCGAGCGGCAGCGCCGGTTTTTCGAGCACGGCGAAGTCGCGATGCGGCCGATGGTGCTGCGCGAGATCGCCGACATGCTCGACCTGCACGAGTCGACGATCTCGCGGGTGACTACGCAGAAGTACATGCTCACGCCGCGCGGGACGTACGAGCTCAAGTATTTCTTCGGCAGCCACGTCGCCACGGATACCGGCGGCGCCGCATCGGCAACCGCGATCCGTGCGTTGATCAAGCAATTGATCGGCGCCGAGGACCCGAAGATGCCGCTGACCGACAGCCGCATCGCCGACCTGCTGGGGGAGCAGGGCATTCTCGTCGCGCGCCGCACGATCGCCAAGTACCGGGAGGCGCTGTCGATACCTCCCGTAAACCTGCGCAAGGCGCCGTGAGGCTCTTTGGCGCGGACCCGCAGCCAGGGCCTGTTCACGCCCTCAGAGGAGAGCTCGATGAATCTTAACCTCACCGGCCATCACCTGGACATCACACCCGCGCTGCGCGACTACGTCGTCGCGAAGCTCGATCGCGTGACGCGTCACTTCGATCACGTGATCGACGTGAACGTGGTGCTGTCGGTGGACAAGCTGCGCCAGAAAGTCGAAGTCAACCTGCACACGCGAGGCAAGGCTATCCACGTGGAGGCGACCGAGCCCGACATGTACGCGGCGATCGACGTGCTCATCGACAAGCTCGACCGCCAAGTGCTGAAGCACAAGGAAAAGCGCGAGACGCACCGGCATGAGGGCGCCGCAGTCAAGCGCGAGGTCGCCGCCGGCGAGGCACAGCCCGGCCCCACTGCAGGAGCGCCGAGGGCGGCGAACGGGTAGCGGCGCCATCGTGAGCACAGCCCCCGCAGCGAGAGGGCATGCAGGCGAGGCGAGCCGACGCTTGAGGTCGACCCGCAGACCATCGCGCTAGCATGGTCCGAGGAGGCCGAACACGCGGCGTATAATCCGCCAGCCTTGTTGGCGCCGGTGGTTGGTCAGGCGAGTTTCCCTGGTCGCCCGCCCGTCTGTATTTCCGGCCCACGCCGGACTGGCCGGCGCCGCCACGGAGCAACCTTTCCGATGAATCAGATCGCCCAGCTGCTGCCGGCCGCGAATATCATGATCGATCTCGACGCCGGCTCGAAGGCGCAGCTCTTCGGCGCAATCGGTCGGATGTTCGAAGCCAACCGCGGGTTGAAGAGCGACCAGATCGTCGACAGTCTCGTCGCACGGGAAAAACTGGGGTCGACGGGACTGGGCCAGGGGATCGCGATTCCGCATGGACGAATCAAGGGCCTCGGCGAAGCGCAGGGAGGGTTCGCCCGCCTCAAGGCGCCGATTGCCTTCGACGCGCCGGACGGCAAGCCCGTCGCGCAGGTCTTCGTTCTCCTCGTGCCCGAGCACGCGACCGAGCGGCATTTGCAACTCTTGTCCGAGCTCGCGCAGATGTTCTCCGAAAAGCACTTTCGGGAGCGACTGGCCGCGGCCGCCGACGCCCCTGCCGTCCACGAAATTTTCCGCACCTGGGCGAGCGCATGAGCGCGACGGGCGAAGCCGCGGACGCCCGCGTGTGCAGGGTGCAGCCAAGGCCCGAACGGCGCGTCCGCGAACTCGGGGGGTGGCCGACCTCAAGGTGTCGCGCGGAAGGTCCACGGGGGCGGAGGTCGCTACGAAGGGCACGTCGTCGCGCGACGGCGCACCAGCGACGGCTCGGTTCTCGGCTACTCGACGCCGCTTGGCAGGCGGCCGGATGAACGGGGACGGCGCGATGACCGGGGACGGCCCGATGATGCGGCAGGTCAGCGTCGAGAAATTCTTTGCCGACAACCAGGCGCGGCTCGGCATGACGTGGATCGCCGCGCGTCAGGGTGGCAACCGCGTGCTGACCGGCGACGCCTCACTCAGGCCGACGATCGGCCAGGTCGGCCACATGAACTTCATCCACCCATTCCGCATCCAGATCCTCGGCGCCGCCGAGGTGGCCTGGCTGCGGGCACTGTCGGCTGCCGCCAGCAGGGAATCGGTCGACCGGCTGTTCATGACGGAGCTCGTCGCGGTCATCGTTTCCAATGGCGAGGAGGTGCCCCAGTATCTTGCCGAGCAGTGCGCGGCGCGCCATGTCGCGCTGTTCACGTCGGTCCAGCCGTCGCCGCATCTGGTCGAGGTCATCCGCCTCTACCTGTCGCGCGTGCTCGCCGAATCGACGACGCTGCACGGCGTGTTCCTCGATGTGCTCGAGATGGGCGTGCTCATCACCGGCGCGTCGGCGATCGGCAAGAGCGAGCTCGCGCTGGAACTGATCTCCCGCGGCAACGGCCTGGTCGCCGACGACATCGTCGAGCTCTATCGGATCTCGCCGGATACGCTGGAGGGCCGCTGCCCGGGCGTGCTGCGCGACTTCCTCGAAGTCCGCGGCATCGGCATTCTCAACATCAGGACGATCTTCGGCGAGACAGCCGTGCGACCGCGCAAGCTCCTCAAGCTGATGGTCCATCTCGAGGACCATAGCAACGAGGCGTTTTCGGAGCTCGACCGCCTGCAGGTCAATGCGACGTACCAGGAGATCCTCGGCGTGCCGGTGCGCAAGGTGACGATTCCCGTGGCCGCCGGCCGCAACCTCGCCGTGCTCGTCGAAGCCGCCGTGCGCAACTTCGTGCTGAATCAGCGGGGGATCGACAGCACGAAGGAATTCATCGAAAGGCAGCAGAAGCTGATGGAAGACGGCGATTGACGTCGTAAACTGCTGCGACGCCCTTGGTCGCCAACCGAGGCGCTTCACCCATTGATGGCGGCGAATGGACCTGCTGCTGATCGGCGGTGTTTCGGGTTCCGGTAAGAGTGTGGCACTCGCCGCGCTCGAGGACTCGGGCTACTACGCCGTCAACAACCTGCCGTTGCCCCTGGTGGCGCAGACCGCGGACTACCTCGTGGCCGCGGGCCGCGACCGCGTCGCGATCGCGCTCGACGTCAAGACCGAGCCCGGTCTCGCCGGCTTGCCCGAAACGCTCGCGCGATTGCGCACGTCGGGCTGGAACGTGCGTTTCCTCTACCTTGATGCGAAGACCAATGCCCTGGTCAAGCGCTTCTCCGAAACGCGCCGGCGCCACCCGTTCTCGAGCGACGCGCGGACGTTGACCGAGGCGATCGAGTACGAGCGCGGGCTCTTGGCCGAAGTGCGCCCGCTCGGTTTTGCGTTCGACACGAGCGAGCTCCCCGCAGCGGCGCTCCGCGCCTGGATCAAGGATTTCATCAGTGTCGACGCATCGAAGCTCACCCTGCTGTTCGAGTCGTTCGGCTTCAAGCACGGCGTTCCGCTCGATGCCGACCTGGTGTTCGACGTGCGCTGTCTGCCAAACCCCCACTACGAGGCCGCGCTGCAGCCGTTGACCGGCGAGGACGTCGCGGTCATCGCGTTCCTCGAGAAGATGCCCGAGGTCGAGCGCATGTACACCGACATCTATCATTTCGTCGGGAGCTGGCTCCCCGACTACGCCCGCGACAATCGCAACTATCTGACCGTCGCGATCGGCTGCACCGGCGGACGTCATCGCTCCGTCTATCTCGTCGAGCGGCTGGCGCGGGCTTTCTCCCCGCGCTACCAGGTGCTGACCCGCCACCGGGAGCTTGGCGGCGACCCAGGATCGTAAGCGATCGGATCGGATAGAATTCGACGATGACCGGGCCGCGCACGATCACGCTGGCGCTTACCGGCGCATCGGGAATGCCCTACGGCTTGCGCCTACTCGAATGCCTGCTCGAGGCCGACCGCCACGTCTCCCTGCTTTACTCACCGGCCGCCCAGGTCGTCGCGAAACAGGAATGCGATCTCGTGCTGCCCGCGCAGCCGCGCGAAGCGACGCGCTTGCTTTCCGAGCGTTACGGCGCGCGCGATGGCCAGCTCACGGTGTTCGGACGCGAGGACTGGATGGCGCCCATCGCGTCCGGCTCCAACGCCTCCGACGCGATGGCGATCTGCCCCTGCACGATGGGAACGCTGGGAGCGATTGCCGGTGGCCTTGCCGACAACCTGATCGAGCGCGCAGCCGACGTCATGCTGAAGGAGCGGCGCCCGCTGGTGCTCGTCCCGCGCGAAACGCCGCTGTCGGTCATCCATCTCGAGAACATGCTGAAAGTCGCCCGCGCCGGCGCCGCGATCGTCCCGCCGGCCCCGGGCTTCTACGATCGCCCGCAAACGCTTGCCGAACTCGTCGATTTCGTCGTTGCGCGGGTTCTCGACCAGTTGCGCGTGCCGCATGGGCTCGGACCGCGCTGGGGCGGGGGCCGCCGCAATGCGGGTCCCGCCCCGGGCATCCAACGGACGTGATGTTCTCGTTCCTCAAGGACGCGCCCGGTCGCCGACCGTTCCCGCTGCCGCTCTTTCTCCTGAAGACCGTGCTGTTCCCCGGCGGCGTCCTGCCGCTCAGGGTCTTCGAGCAGCGCTATATCCAGATGGCGAAGGCGTGCATCAAGGACGGCGCGCCGTTCGGCGTATGCCTGATCACGCAAGGGGAGGAAGTCGCGAGAAGCAGTGACGCTCCGCCGCAATTCGCGATGGTGGGCACGATGGCGACATTGTCCGGATGGGATATGCCGCAGCTCGGCATCCTGCACGTGACGGCGACTGGCAGCGCGCGCTTTCAGGTGCAATCGCACGTCGTGCAGCCCGACGGTCTCGTCGTCGCCGAAGCAACGAGAATCCCGGTGGAACCCACGGTCGCGCTGGCGGAAGGCTACGCACCCCTGGCGAAGCTGCTCGAGCTCCTCGCGGGCCGCGTCGGAACGCGGCAGTTTCCGGAGATTCGTTCTTTCGACGACGCTTCGTGGGTCGGTCATCGGCTGGCAGAGGTCCTCCCGTTGCCGCTCTCCGTCAAGCAGGGGATGCTCGAGATCAACGACAGCGAAGTGCGCCTGCAACTTCTGCAGAAGTTCCTGCACCAGCAGGGCTTGCTCTAGCGAGCACAACGGCCGCGGGTCTGCGAGCCGGTATAATTTCGGCTTGTCTTGCAGCGCATGCGACCGGAGCGACGATGGCGGGTCACAGCAAATGGGCGAACATCAAGCACCGGAAGGCGGCCACCGACGCCAAGCGCGGCAAGATTTTCACCCGGCTGATCAAGGAGATCACCGTGGCTGCAAAGCTCGGCGGCGCCGACGCCTCGATGAATCCCCGGCTGCGCCTCGCCATCGACAAGGCGACAGCGAACAACATGCCGAAAGACACCATCGAGCGTGCGGCAAAGCGCGGCGCCGGTGAGTTGGAGGGCGTCGCATACGAGGAGATCCGCTACGAAGGCTACGGCATCAACGGCGCGGCGGTGATCGTCGATTGCCTGACCGACAACCGCACCCGCACCGTCGCCGACGTGCGGCACGCGTTCTCGAAGCACGGCGGCAACCTCGGCACCGACGGCTCCGTTGCGTTCCTGTTCAGGCACTGCGGACAGCTCGTCTTCGCGCCCGGCACCAACGAGAACGCACTGATGGAAGCGGCGCTCGAAGCGGGCGCCGACGACGTCGTGGCAAACGACGACGGCAGCCTCGAAGTGATCACGGGTCCGCACGATTTCGTCGCGGTGAAGGAGCGGCTCGTCAAGGCGGGATTCGCGCCGGCCTTCGCCGAAGTGACGATGAAGCCTTCGACGGAGGTCGAGATGGCCGGCGAAGATGCGGCGCTAATGCAAAAGCTCCTCGACGCGATCGAGGCCATCGACGACGTGCAGAACGTCTACACCAACGCCGTCATCAACGAGTGACGGGGCGTTGGGAAGCACCGGCGCCTCCGCGTTCGTGTCCGCACGTTGCATCCTGGGCATCGATCCCGGATTGCGGGTAACCGGATTCGGCGTCATCCGGGCCACCGGCAACCGCCTCGATTACGTGACCTGCGGCTGCATCCGGTCGAGCGGGGGCGAGATGCCGGAGCGCCTAGGCGTCATCCTCACCGATCTCGGGGCGGTGATCGCGCGGCATCGCCCGACCGAGGTCGCCGTCGAGAAGGTCTTCGTCAACGTTAATCCGCAATCGACGCTGCTGCTCGGTCAGGCGCGCGGGGCCGCGATCTCGGCGGCGGTGCTCGCCAACCTCCCGGTCGCCGAATACACGGCGCTCCAGGTGAAGCAGGCGGTGGTCGGGCACGGCAAGGCGGCGAAGCAGCAAGTGCAGGACATGGTGCGGCGGCTCCTGAATCTCCCCGGCGTGCCGTCGCCGGACGCCGCCGATGCGCTCGCGTGCGCAATCGCGCACGCCCACGGCGCGCAAGGATTCCCCGGCTTGCGCAGGGCGGGACTGCGCGTCCGCGGCGGACGGCTCGTCTGATGCGTGCGGCGCATCGGGCACGGCGTCCCGCCGCCGTGATCTTCGACATGGATGGGCTGATGCTGGACACCGAGCCTCTGGCGGCGCGTGCCTGGACGATTGCCGCGGCCGAGCTCGGCCTCGCCTTCGATCGCGGGGTGACGCGGCAGCTCGTCGGGCGCAATTTTCCCGACTGTCGGACGCTGCTCCTCGCGCGCCACGGCGACGATTATCCCGTCGACGTGCTGATGCACGCGTGGCACGCCGCTTACGACGCGATCGTCGAGCGCGAGGGGATTGCGCGGAAGCCTGGCCTCACCGAGCTGCTTGCCTGGCTCGGTGAAGCGCGGATTCGCACGGCGGTGGCGACTTCGACGCGTCGGTCGCGGGCGCAAGCCAAGCTCGCGAAGAGCGCGCTCGCCGAGCATTTCGCGGTGCTGGTCGGCGGCGACGAAATTGCACGCGGCAAGCCGGCGCCCGATATCTTCGTGCTCGCCGCGGCGAGGCTCGCCGTCGAGCCGGCCGCATGCGTCGTGCTGGAAGATTCCGAGCCTGGCGTACGGGGCGCGCTCGCAGCCGGCATGTCGCCGATCGTCGTCCCGGACGGGGACGCCCCGCCGATCGCAGCGTTGCCTGGCGGCCCTCTGGTGCTGCCCTCGCTGCACGACGTCCTCCTGCACCTCGCGGCGCTGCCGGCCGATTGAGGGCGGGCATGCCATAATCCGCTGCACAACGCGCCCCACCCATGATCGGCCGCCTCACCGGAATCCTCGTCGAAAAGAATCCGCCGCAGCTCCTGCTCGACGTGCAGGGCGTAGCGTACGAGGTGGACGTACCGATGAGCACGTTCTACAACCTACCGGCCACCGGCGAGCGAATCGCGCTCTTCACGCATCTCGTGGTGCGCGAGGATGCCCACCTTCTTTTCGGCTTCGGCAGCGAAGCCGAGCGGCGTGCCTTCCGCCAGTTGCTGAAGATCAGCGGCGTGGGCGCGCGCACCGCGCTGTCGGTGCTCTCTGGGCTTTCGGTCGCCGAGCTCGCGCACGCCGTGACGACGCACGACGCCGGCCGGCTCACCAAGATCCCGGGAATCGGGAAGAAAACCGCCGAGCGCCTGCTGCTGGAGCTGAAGGACAAGCTCGCTACCGAGCTCACGACGGCCGTCGGTGTTCACCGTCCGCCCCCGGTCTCGTCCGATATCCTGAACGCCCTGCTCGCGCTCGGCTACAGCGACAAGGAAGCCGTCGCCGCAGTCAAGCGGCTGCCCGAAGGGATCGGCGTCGGCGACGGAATCCGCCAGGCGCTGAAGCTACTCGCCAAGGCTTGAGCATGAGCGCCGCCGAGCCGCACCCAGGCACGAATCGCCCCGCCTCCCCGGGCGGGCGCGCGGCGGCGCGGACCGCGAGCGTGGGAGCACACGTTTCATGATCGAAAACGACGAGCTCAATCGCCTCGTGGCCGGCAAGGTTGCCGGCGGTGCCGAAGTCGAAGTCGAACGCACGCTGCGCCCGCGCGCGCTCGACGAATACGTCGGCCAGGAGAAGATCCGCGGCCAGCTGTCGATCTTCATCGAGGCGGCGGTCAAGCGCAAGGAGTCGCTCGACCACGTGCTGCTGTTCGGCCCGCCGGGCCTGGGCAAGACGACGCTGTCGCACATCATCGCGCACGAGCTCGGCGTGAACCTCCGCCAGACCTCCGGCCCGGTGCTCGAGCGCGCAGGCGATCTCGCGGCGCTCCTCACCAATCTCGAGCCGCACGACGTGCTGTTCATCGACGAGATTCACCGGTTGTCGCCCGTCGTCGAGGAGATCCTCTACCCGGCGCTCGAGGATTTCCAGATCGACATCATGATCGGCGAGGGACCGGCGGCGCGCAGCGTTAAACTCGACCTGCCGCCCTTTACGCTCGTCGGCGCGACGACGCGCGCCGGCATGTTGACCAACCCTTTGCGTGACCGCTTCGGCATCGTTGCGCGGCTCGAGTTCTACACGCCGGAGGAACTGACCCGCATCGTCACCCGCTCGGCGGGACTGCTCAACATCGCGATCGATCCCGAAGGGGCGCTCGAGATAGCGCGCCGCTCTCGCGGCACGCCGCGGATCGTCAACAGGCTCTTGCGTCGCGTACGCGATTTTGCCGAGGTACGCGCTGGCGGGGAGATCACCCACGAGGTCGCCGGCGACGCGTTGGCGATGCTCGACGTCGATCTGTCGGGGCTCGACGTCATGGATCGGAAGCTGCTGCGCACAGTGCTCGACAAGTTCGCCGGCGGCCCCGTCGGGATCGACAACCTGGCTGCCGCGATCGGCGAGGAGCGCGACACGATCGAGGACGTGCTGGAGCCGTTTCTGATCCAGCAAGGTTTTCTTCAGCGCACGTCGCGCGGCCGTGTCGCTACTTTGCTTTCGTACCGGCATTTCGGCCTGACGCCACCCACGCCCGGCGCGCCGGCGGACCTCTTTGCGGGCAAATGAGGGCCGCAGCGCTGGCACGAGGACAACTAGCCGCGGCCTTGCCGTCGCTCTGTCCGGACGGGCACCCCTCCCTGGGCAGCGCCGCGGCTGCAGCCGCACGCGTGGGGGACCGCTGATGACGGTGCACGGCGCCCGCGAAACCTTTCGCTTCCCCGTCCGCGTTTATTGCGAGGACACCGACGCGGCCGGCGTCGTCTATTACGCGAACTACCTCAAATTCATGGAGCGGGCGCGCACCGAGTGGCTCTCGGCGCTGGGGTGCGACCTCGCCGTGATCGAACGCGAGCACGGCATTGTGTTCGTCGTCCATCGTCTCGAGATCGATTTCCGTGTTCCGGCGCAACTTTCCGACCGGCTCGACGTCACAATGACGCTCACCGACCTCGGTCGGGCGAGTATTCGTGCCGGCCAGGACATCCGCCGCGGCAACGAGATCCTCACCAGGGCGCGCGTCGGGCTCGCCTGTCTCAATCGGTCCACCTGGCATCCGGCGCGCATTCCCGCTGCCCTTCACGCTCGCATGGAGGCACCGCTTTGAACCTGCATCCGGATCTTTCCTTCGCCGTGCTGGTCGCACAGGCCTCCGTCGTCGTCCAGGCGGTGCTCATCCTGCTGTTCGCGGCGTCGGTGTGGTCGTGGTGGCGGATCTTCCTCAAGATGTTTCAGTTGAAACGCACGGCGCGCGACACCGACGCGTTCGAGGACCAGTTCTGGAAGGGCGGCGACCTGAACGCGCTGTATCAGAGCGCGAGCCAGTCGCTCACCGGCAGCGGGCTCGAGCATATCTTCACCGCCGGCTTTCGCGAGTACTCGAAGCATCGCCGGCAGGGCAGCAATGCCGCGGTGACCCTCGACAGCGCACGCCGCGCCATGCGGGCCGCCTACCAGCGCGAAATCGACGCGCTCGACGCGCATCTCGCCGGTCTTGCCACCGTGGGCTCGGTGTCGCCCTACGTCGGGCTCTTCGGCACGGTCTGGGGCATCATGAATGCGTTTCGCGGTCTTGCCAACGTGAGCCAGGCTACGCTCGCGGCCGTGGCGCCCGGAATCGCCGAGGCGCTGATCGCCACGGCGATCGGCCTCTTCGCCGCGATTCCTGCGGTCGTCGCGTACAACCGCTACACGCACGACGTCGACCGGCTCTCCGTGCGCTACGAGACGTTCATCGAGGAGTTCTCGAATATCCTGCAAAGGCAGGGGTAGGATGAACCATCCTCATCACTGCGTTCGCTGCCCCCCGCGGGGGCGCTCAGTGCCCTTCGGGCGGCCGGGCGGGCATTGAGACGAAGACGATGCGGCGCGCTCGCAAATCGATCAACCAGATCAACGTCGTTCCGTACATCGACGTGATGCTGGTGCTGCTCGTGATCTTCATGGTCACTGCGCCACTCGTCAATCCTGGCGAGATCGAGCTCCCATCGGTCGGCTCCCGCCTGACGGCGCCGGCGCAGCCGCTCGAAGTCACGCTGCGCACCGACCGCACGCTGCTGCTTCTCGACCGCCAGGCCGGGGGACCGGCGGTCCCCGTGTCGCGCGACGAGCTGGTCCTGCGCATCCGAGCCAAGCAGGCGAAGTTTCCCGACCAACCGGTGGTGATCGCCGCTGACAAATCGGCCCGCTACGAGGACGTGCTGGGCGTGCTCGACCTCCTGCAGCGCAACGGCGCAAAAAAGGTCGGGCTGTTGGCGCGACCGCCCGGCAACTGAACCATGGCTTCCGATCGCCCACGAGAGCCCTCGCAGGTTGCGGGCCGCTGGCCGGCGCTGCTGCTCGCCATCGTGGTTCATCTCGTATTCATCGCCGTACTCATCTTTTCGATACGCTGGCAGAACCGGCCCACGGCGCCGGTGACCGCCGAGCTCTACGCACCTCCAGCGAAGGCGCCGGTCAGCGAACGCCCGCGCGAACCGGAAAGGAAAGTCGAACCATCTCCTGTTCCGGTACCGGCACCGCAGCCGACGCCCCCACCGCCACCGAAGGCGATCTCTCGGCCCGAACCGAAGCCGGAGCCGCCGGATCTGCAAGCCGCCGAGATCGCCCGCAAGGCGAAACAGGAGGAAGAGCGCAAGGCGAAGGAAGCCCTCGACCGCGAACGGCTGGAACGCGAAAAGCGGGAGGCCGAAAAGAAGGAGGCCGAAAGGAGAGAGACCGAAAGGAGGGAGGCCGAAAAGAAGAGGCAGGATGAGCTCAAGCGTCTCGCCGAGGCGCGGCAGGCGCGCGAGGCGCAGGAGATGAAGGCGCAGGCAGAGCGCGAAAAGGCTGCCCGCGATGCACGGCAGCTGGCGCTCGCGGCCGAGGCGAGCGCACTCTCGCGCGCCGAGGCCGATTACATCCGGCGCATCCAGGCCAAGGTTAAAGGGAACGTCACGCTGCCGCCCGATCTCGTCGGCAATCCGGAAGCGGTCTTCGAAGTCGTCCAGTTGCCGACGGGAGAGATCATCGATGCCACGCTCAAGAAATCGAGTGGCGTGCGCGCCTACGACGAAGCGGTGCAGCGCGCGATCCAGAAGTCCTCGCCGTTGCCGCGGCCCAATCGTCCCGAGCTCTTCCAGCGCGCGCTGACGCTCAAGTTCCGGCCCCAGGACTAGGACCCTGCCCGACGCCTAGATCGGCAGGAACACTGCGGTCGCGACGCTCTGAACGACGTGGCGAATCGTCCGGTTCGTCCGCTGCGCGACAATCTGCGCCATCACGTCCTGATAGGCGATCATCTTGCCGAATTCGCGCTCGAAAGAGAGGTTGCGCACGTCTCCCGTCATCTCGTTGGACAAGAGCAACGCGTCGCCGCGCGCATCGCGCGCGTCCGCGAGCTTCCACGCTGCAATCTCGAGGTTGCGCGCGCAGTTGTAGAGCTTCTGCGGGTCGAGGATGTCGGTGACGTAGAGCTCGGTCTTCCCGTTGTAGGCGAGAAAGATCATGCTCGAGATTCCCACGCCGAATGCAAACACGCGGTCGCCCCCGTACTCCGGCTTGAGCGCGAGGAGGATCGCCTGGGCCCCGCGCGCGTGGCCGAGCTCGGGGAAACTGAATTCGAACCGAGGATCGAACGCCCGCGCCATTGCTGCTTCGGCGCTTTCATCGCCGCCCTTGCGCCACTCGCGCGGATTGCGCCGGTAGAGCTTTTCCATCATCAGGCGCGCCGAGGCGAGGCTTTCCCGAACGTGCAGCTCCCCGACCATGTCGATGTCCGACTTGGCGAGATCGGAGGCGCGGAAGGCGCGGTCGGAGGGAGGAGACCTCTTGCCGGTGCTCGGCGCAGCGGGCGGAAACGCCGTGCCCGCGGCGCAGCCGCACAGAAGCGCGCAGACGGTCAGCGCCAAGCGAATCGATACCGTCCTTCGCTCACGGAGCGGCGGATCGCGCGTACTCTTGCGCGACAGTGCCGGATATTCCCGATGCATGCTGCGTAGTCGGTATGCAATCCTGGAGGAACGCCCTCGGAGCTTGGCATAACTGGTGCGGCGGCACAAACGAACGCTGCTCTCACTTGCCGCCGGTGGCGGACTTCCCGCCCGCCTCGGGGATCGCGGAAGGATTGCACGCCTTCGAGGTGCCCGCCGGGAACACCGTACCGCCAGCGTAGGTGAAATACATCTTCCGCTGGCTATGCGCGACGAGCACGCGATGCGCACGCAGGAAATCGACGCCAAGCAGCATGTCCGGCTCGACCAGCGTTTGCGCCAGTCGGCTCCCGGTACTCGCGAAGGTCGCGTCCTTCCACATGTCCGCGAAACGGATCGTGGGATCGCGGATCCGCTCGTTGCCGATGTCGAAGCTGTCGAATCGAGCGATCCAGGATTCGAGGGGCTTGCGCCCGACCCCCTCGCTGCAGCCTGCGGGAATCACGCCAGGAGTTTCCGGGGTCACCCCGAGGGAGGCTGCCTGGGATTTCGTCAGGATGGATCGAAACGCACCGGAATCGAGCTGGGCTCTGACCGGACGACCGTTGATCGCGGCCGATAGCTCTATCGTGGGCGCCGCCGCGAAGACCGCGTCGAGCTCGACCACGCCGATGTCCCCGCTTGCCCAGTAAGCGAGCGACGTGCCCTCACAATCCTTCGTCTGGAACAGCCTCACCGCGTTGTGGGCGAGATCGAACTCGACGTCGACGCGCTGGAAGAAATCGTCGCCTAGAACGACGGCGACCTCACCGAAGTCATGCTCCCCGGCGACCAGAATGCGCCAGTTCGTGCGCACCGCATCGCCGACCTCGAACCTGTCAATGACGGTCGTCTCGACGGGGGTCTCTCCGCCGATCCCGACCATGCGACTCGTCCGGGCGTCATGGCGAACGAGGTCCAGGCGAACGGCCGCGGAGCGCAGCAGTATCGTCCGCGCCGACCCGGTGTCCAGCAGGATGCCGACCTTCTGACCGTTGATCGCGCCGTCGACGACGGGCTGCCCGCCCCCTTCCCGAACGTGCCACTCGGCGGTCTTTATCAGCGTGCATTTGAGCGGCGCCGCGGCGGCATCGCCTCCGATTGCCAGCGGGGCCAGTGCAAGTGCAGCCGCGATGGCGCAGCGCGCGACCAACATCACGTTTCGAAAAGGGCTGGCGCCCGCAGCGGGGTCTCGGGCCACACGCCGGCCGGATGCGGGCCGATCAAGACACACTCCTTCGACCGCCGCCCGGTCAGATTTCCTTCGGTTTCTTCTCGACGATCTGGACTGCCGCCCAGCTCCATTCGGCGCGCTGCTCGACCAACTGCCGCAGTGCGACGGTGTACACGGAGCGTCCGGTCGTCAGGATGATGTTGCGGCCCTCGACGTATTCGGACGTCGGCACGATCAGCGTCTTTACGGCAAGCGGCTTGTCGGGACGCGACGGCGGCGGCAGGTACAGGCCCTCGAACCGCGCGCCCATCGTCGAGACGTCGATGCCGTTGACGATGATGCCGAGGTCCTCCTTCGCCTCGCGCTTTGCGTGCAAGACGACAGGAACCAGACGCTCGGCGATGATCGACACGCCCGCCTCGACTTCGTCGTTGGACACCTTGTTCAGCCTGCGGACCACGCCCAGCACCCAATCGGTGATGTCGGATTGCCGCACCGCGACCAGCGCGCCGAGCGCGAGGCTCTGCCCGATGCCGCCCGAGGCCGCGATGCGCAAGCCCGCGACGCTGCGGTCCTTCACCTGCCACATCGGGTCGCTGAACGACGAGATCGACGCGGCAAGCGAGTCGTGCTCGCTCGCCGGGAATCGCTTCGCCCGCGGCCCGCCGGCGACGGCGAAAACTTCGATCTGCTCTGCACTCGCGCTCGGGTCGTTCGCCGGCTCGTTGATGTCTTTCGCCGCGAGGTCGCGGCAGATGCGGCCCAATCCGACCCGCACTTTCGCCGCGACCGTTACCGCGATCCGTGGATCGCGCCGCAGGTCGGCATTGAGATTTGGCGACACGGCCGGGCGCACCTTCTCGAGGATGGCGACCCGTTGCTGATTGATCGGCGCCGCCGGCCCCTGATCGGTCGCCTCGGCCTGGCGCAGAGCATGGATCGCGCGCTCGAGCTGCTCGGCCATCGGCGTCGTGTCGAGATAGCGCAGCATCGAGCCCGAATCGTTGCCCGTCCGGCGCACGAGACTGCCTTTGCCCGCGACGTCGACAAAGAATCCTTCCGGCGAGCGCGGGACCGCGTCGAGCGAAAGTTTGCGGCTCCAGGCGCGGAGCTGGGCGCTCGCCCAGTCGAGCTCGGCCGGCGAAAGATTGCCGGTGTTGAGCTGATGGATCAGCAGCACGAACAGGTATTCCTGCTCGACCGTCCATTGCGTCGAATTGGACGCGCCGGCAGCGAGCCCCGCGGGCACGCGTTCGACGCCGAGCTCGGTTGCCCGCATGTACAAGCGGTGCAGCTCCATCCACTTGGCGGGGATCCACCGCTCGTAGCGAAACACGCGCAGTTTGGCGTCGGTGCCGTAGTAGTGGACGAGACGCGAGAACAGCCGCGGCACGACCGTCTTCCAGCGCGGATTATCGGTCTGCAGCAGTGCGTGCTCGAGCGCCGTCTGGTACGCGAAGATGAAGCCCTGGCACATCTCCTGGAGCGCTTGCCAGATGCGCTCGGCAAGCCGCGCCGAACTGTCGACGTTTTCGACATACTGCTTGGTGAGCTGGCGCCGGTCGGCACCGAGCGCGGAGTCGAGGAACTCGATGGCGGCCACGCGGTTCAGATCCGGCAGCCGCCGTGACTGGCGCATGCCATCGAAGGCCCGCATCACGTGCTGCTGGCGTCCGATGACATCGAGCGACGGCAGCTGACGAAGCCACGCCGACGCGGTCTTCGCTGTCAGCAACGGATCGGGATGATCGCGCGCTTGCTGCGTCAGAAATCCGAACATCGCCAAATGCAACCCCACGACCAAAAACGACCGACGCGCGGCCGGCGCACACCGCGTGACGTCCCGTCGTGTCCCAACCGCCGCACGTGGCCCTTCGAAAACGTCGCAAACCCGAGTGGAACTTTCATTTATAGCCCAAATTCTCAAGCGGCGCAAAACGCCGTTGGTGTCAGCTACAATTCATACGCCGGTCGACCTAGGCTCGGGGCGTGAATGCGTGAACCGTCGCCCCGCCACCGATCGACCCTTTCGTCCCCCGGAGACTCGCGATGTTGCTGCCTCCCGATCCTCTTCTTTTCCGCCGCGGCGTCAGGCGCGCTGCCCATGTGTTCGGGGTCGCCGCGTTGGGCGCGTGCGCACTCTCGCTCGCGCAGACCGGACAGACACCGGCGAGACTCCCGGCCGACATCCCGCCCCCTTTCCTCTCAAGCAAAATTGGTGCCCAGGTGACAGAACTCAAGAAAGTAGATACAAAACAAGGCGATGGGGCGGAAGCCGTCGCGGGAAAAACCGTGATCGTCCACTATACGGGTTGGCTTTATGACCCCTCGGTGCCCGATGGCCACGGCGCGAAATTCGACAGCTCGGTCGACCGCAAAAGCCCCTTCGGCTTTCCTCTCGGCGCGGGTCGGGTGATCAAGGGTTGGGACGAGGGTGTCGCCGGGATGAAAGTCGGCGGCAAGCGCATCTTGGTGATTCCGCCCCAGATGGGGTACGGCGAACGCGGCGCGGGCAGCGTCATTCCACCCAACGCAACGCTGCTCTTCGACGTCGAGCTGCTGGAAGTCAAAGGCTGACGCATCGCCGGATAGAGGCGCCGCGAAATCGCAAGCCACGCACGACAAGATGCGCGGGATTAGGCGTCGCGCTGCACGCGTTCGCTGGTCGGCACCGACTTCATCGCGCCGCTTCAATCCGGCGAAATAGTCCGTCGTGGCCGACGGCCGCGACGGACTCCTCACCAATAGGTCTCGAGCGTGATCTGCCCCGGCTCCTTTCGCCGGTGCCGACGCATTCCCCGAGCTTCGAGCACTTTCTGCGCGTCGTCGACCATCGCCGGATTGCCGCAGAGCATCACATGCGAGTTCTCGGCGGCGAGCGCGAGGCTCGCCCGGGACTCGAGGCGGCCGTCGGCGATTGCCGCGGGAATACGTCCGGCGAGCGCGCCGGAGTGCGGCTCGCGGCTCACCATCGGCACGTACGCGAACGCGCCCGGACGCCCCGCGCCGATCGCTGCGATCGTGTCGCCGTAGGTTAGATCCTTCGCATACCGGACGGAGTGGGCGAGAACGACGCGGCCGAATTTCTCCCAGGGTTCCGCGGTGCGCAGGATCGACAGGAACGGCCCGAGTCCCGTGCCCGTCGACAGACACCACAGCACGTCCGCGGCCGGCACTTCGCCGATGGAAAAAAACCCGTTCGCATTGCGCAGGAGCCAGACCGGCTCTCCGGGCGCAAGCGCCGCGAGCCGCGGACTGAGCGGCCCATCGGGCAGGACGTTGAAGTAAAACTCGTGTGGCGGCTCGTGCGGGCTGTTCACGAACGAATAGGGCCGCCCCAGCATGTCCTCCTTCGAACCCGCCGCGGCCGGAAGGGCGAGGCGGCCGAACTGGCCCGCAACGAACGCGACCTCCGGCGCTTCGACCTTGAGCGAAACAAGGCGGTCGGTCCAGGCGCGTTTGCCGACGACCTTACCTTGCACCCATTTGCTCATCGCGGTCATGTCGATAGACGTTAAAATTGCGATTATGCCTATCCCGTCGCCCCGCCGTGCCTTCGTCGTTCGGCGTCGCGGCTCACGGGTGTATCTGCGTCCGCCGCGGAAGAGCGATGCGGCGACGTTTCTCGCGGCCGCGCGCGCGAGTGGGCGGCTGCATGGCGCGTGGGTGCGGCCGCCGCTCACGGCCGCCCGATTCACCGAGTATGTCGCTCGCTATGGCGGACGTGCGCAGCGCGACCTGGCGGCGGCAACACATGCGGGCCTCATCGTCTGGCGCGTCGAGGACGACGCGATCGCCGGCGTGTTCAACTTCGGCAACATCGTCCGCGGCGCCTTCCGCAGCGCCTACCTCGGGTATTACGCGTTCGCGCCTCATGCTGGCGACGGCTACATGTCGGACGGCCTCGCGCTCGCGCTCGACTTCGCGTTCCGGACCCTCAAGCTGCACCGCATCGAGGTCAACGTGCAGCCCGCGAATGGGCGCTCGATCGCGCTCGTCCGCAAGGCCGGGTTCATGCGCGAAGGCTATTCGCGACGCTACCTCAAGATCGCCGGCCGCTGGCGCGATCACGTGCGCCTCGCGCTTACCGTCGAGGACTGGCGCGCGCGGACCAAGAGGGCCCGGTGACGGCTGGTGTGCGAGGCCGTCGCGCGGTCCACGCGCGCGCGGCGTGCGTGGCACTCGCGGCCCTCGCTGGATGTGCGGCGCCGATCAACCCTGACGAGCCGAAAGCGGTCGCCGCGCTGGCAGTTGCGCCTTACGAGATCCACGAGGAATGCGTGCGGCTCGTGCCGGGCGACCGCCTGGAATACACGTTCGAGGCAACGGAGCGGGTCAATTTCGAGATCCGCTACCGCGAGGGCGATGCGGTCGTCGCCCCCATCGCGCGGGACTCCACCCGCGCGGACGCCGGCGTCTTCATTGCGCAGCTCGCCCGCGACTATTGCCTCGTCTGGGAGGCGGGCGCCGCAGGCGCGCTCCTCGACTATCGCGTCTGGCTGCGCCCCGCCCGTCACTGAGAAACGGTCGCGATGCCTTCCCGCAGATCACCAGAAGTCGCGGGCCGCCTTCCGCGCGCGCTTCTCTTCGATCTCGACGGAACGCTCACCGACAACCACGAGGGCATCGCCCGATCGATCCGTCACGCGCTCGGGTTGCTCGGCGTCGCCGAGCCCGGGCCCGCCGCGCTGCGCCGCTGCGTCGGGCCTCCATTGCGGGCGTCGCTCGCGCAACTCCTCGCGACCGACGATGCGGCGCTGGTCGAGCGCGCGCTTGCCCACTATCGCGAGCGCTACGCAGAGCTCGGTTGGAAGGAGAATGCCGTCTATCCCGCCATCGCGGAGACGCTCGCGCGACTCGCCGCCACGGGCGCGACCCTGTATGTCTGCACGTCCAAGCCGCTGCTCTTTGCGCAGCGTATCGTCGGGCATTTCGGCCTCGCCCCCCATTTTGCGGGCATCTACGGCGTCGATCTCGCCGGCACGCTCGACGACAAGACGACGCTCGTCGCGTGGCTCCTCGAAAGCGAAGGACTCGCGGCGAACGAGTGCGTGATGATCGGCGACCGCGAGCATGACGTCCAGGCGGCTCATGCCAACGGGGCGCGGGCGCTTGCCGTGCTGTGGGGCTACGGATCGCGCGCCGAGCTCGAAGCCGCCGGGGCGGACGCCATCGTGGCGACCCCCGAAGACCTGCCGGCTGCCCTTGCGGCGATCCCGGCGGCCGGGCCCGGGACCTCCTCGCCATTGCGCGTCGAACCCCGTCGCTAGAGATCCGTGTGCGTGTAGGTCCGTCCGTTTTCCACCGGCGCCAGCACCATCTTGTCGATGATGGCCGCCGCGACAGCGGCCGGATCCTTGAGAAGCCCGTTCTCCTTGAACGAGCGGAAGAGGCCGACGCTCGGAAATTCGGCGGCGTCGCGGCTGCGCATGAACGCCTGCATTCCGGTCTCGAAAATGCCAGGTCGCAGCGAGATGCACTGGAGCGTCGGAGACGGATGATCGGCGATGATCGATCGCGTCAGCATCTCGAGCGCCGCCTTCGACATGCAGTACGCGGCACTGCCCGCAATCGCCGACTGCGCCGCACCCGACGAGATGTTGATGATCCGCCGTGGCAGCGTCTCGTCGCGAAACGCGCGACAGAAGAGGTCGGCCAACACGAGCGGCGCGGCGATGTTCGTGGCGATCGCCGCCTCGATCTCGGCGGCGTCGAGCCGTCCGATCAGACCCACCGGTGCGGCAACCGCCGCGTTGTTGATGAGCGTCACCGCGGTCGGCCTGGCAGCCACGAGATCGCGCAGCGCGGGGGCAAGCGCCGCGGCGATCAGCGCCGGGTGCGCGAGATCGCAGGCCGCGAGGTGAAACCGCTTGCCCCTGAGCCTGACGCTGCCCGACCGGCCGACGCCGATTACCGTGCAGCCGCGCGCGATCAGCGCGCCGGCAAGCGCCTCGCCGAGGCCGCGCGAGACTCCGGTGACAATCGCTGCGTGCATCACTTCTCCTTCGTTTGCTAGCGTTGTCGCCGGCGAGCGACGAGCGTCCCGACGAGCAACGCGCCCCCGATCAATCCGAGCTGCCACAGCGGTTTCACCGCGTAGATCAGCGCCGCGGTCGACCCTCTGGGCGCGATGAACGTCACGTAGAACGCGAGCGCCTCGAACGCGGCGGCAAGCGCGCTGCCGGCAAGGAGGCCCGACGCGTGCGTGCGCCACGCGATCAGCAGCACCACGAGCCACGGCAGAACGAGCCACAGGGCAAACGCATACATCCCGACATCGACCGGAGCCGGCGCCTTCACCACGAACAGCATGGCGTCAGCCGCGATTCCCAGTCCCGCGAGCAGCCGCACGAGGGAACGTGACAGCGGGTTGGGTGTGGCGCGGATCACGATTGCATCGCAGCGTAGCACGAGCGGCAGCCGCTAAGAGCAGGGCTGCGTCGAGAGCGCCCCGAGCCGCGGATCGCCGCCACGCAGCGGGCGGAAGACCGCGGCATCGTCGAAGAGCCGGCGACCGAGATGCTCGGTGTCCCAGCCGGGCAGCGCCGCAATCGGGAGCGGCAGCAGCGAGCGGGGCGCGAAGCGGGCGCCGAAGGCGTTGAGCCGAGCCGCTGCCGCGACGTCGAGCGCGAGGGCAAGCTCGAACGAGTCTGCCGGAAGCGCGGCGGAAGCGAGCGGAACGACGAGCGCCTTCGCCGTGATCGCGCGAAAAGGGGCACCGCACTTGGCGAGCATTCCGTGGCCGATGACGACCGCGCGCAGGGCAAGCGAGGCTTCCTCGCGCCTCTCCCAGAATGCGTCGCGCCAGGCGTGCGCGCGCCAGCGTTCGAGCAGTTCCCCATCGGTGCAGGCGACGAGAAGACCCGATTCGTCGAGCAGCGTCGCCGCATCGCGGGCCGCCCCGCGGGCCGCAGCCATGCCAGCGCGGGACGCGTTGACGTGGACGGCGTTGAGTGCCGACTTGGTGCGTGGGAACAGAAGCCACGCGAGCGCGTTGCAAACGTCGTGCAGGTTTCCGGCGCGCGTGGCGATCTCCGCGCGCTCCGCGATCCGCGTTTCGTAGCCGAGCGCCGCTGACCGGCGTGGCGATTCGACGAAGGTGAGCGCTCGGCCGTCCGGCAGCGCGAGCAAGGCGTCGCGCGCCCACGCGTTGAGAAGCGCAAGGCCCGGCAACGCGCCGCCGGGGCCGATGCCTCGGCGGCGCGCGAGAGCGGCAAGCGTGGGGGAACGCGTCACCCAGCGCGCATAGGGCGCGAAGGCAGGGTGCGCGCCGGCGCGCGGGGTCGCGTCGCTGCCGTTCAGTTCCTGCCTCCGAGCAAGAGCGCGATCGCCACGACGATGAAGATGACGAGGACCAGCAGCGCCACCTTCCAAGGGCTCTTCGGGTATTCGCCGCGAATCGAGCCGGTGACGCCGTTCATCGCGCACTGGAAGGCGCGCGTGCCGTACGTATAGGAGAGGAGCCACACCGGGGCGAGGATATGCTTGAACGTCTGGCCCGAATAGTCGGCGCGCACACTGAGGTTGCGAAACGTGTCGCCGGGAATCTGCCGTGCGCAGAGCGCCTGCACCTTGGCGTCCATCGCGTCGCGCGCGCGTTGCGCAGCGGCGACGAGATCGATCTGGTAGCGCTCGACGATCCATCCGGCGACGAAGCGGGCGTCGTAGGGCTCGAGCTCGACCGTCGGGAAAGGCTCGATGCCGCGCAACAGCTCCGAATGAACGCCGACGGAAGCGCAGACGAGATCGTCGTCGAAAAAATGCTGCAGGCGCCCGGATGCCGGCTCCCACCGGACGTGCTGGACCTGGCGCGTCTGCACGCGGCCGCCCTCCTCGTAGGTCTCGGTCGTGTAGTAATAGTGGCCGGCCTCGGCGGTCCACGCCGCGTCGACGCGGGCGTCGAACGTCCAGTATGGAAGATAGACGCCGCGCACCGTGTCGGTCATTGCCTTCTTTTTGAGCGCCGAGGGGGCGAGCCACAGCTTGCCGTACCATGCGCGGATCGCGTCGCGTGCCGCGGACTCGGCGAGTTTGAAGGGCAGGACGCTCTCGGGACGGAATGCGGGTTTCGTTTCCGTGTACGGCACGAGCTGCGCCGATCCGCAGAATTCGCAGTTCTGCGCCTGCCGCGAAGGATCGAGCACGGAAATCGCGTTGCAGCTTCGGCACTTGACCTGCCGTTTCTCCACCTGCCAGCCGCGGGCGTCATCGCCGATGGCCCGCAATGCGCTCACGAGATCGTGCTCGATGATTGCGCCACCGGTGTCGAGCTCGGCCGGTGACTCGGTGCCGCAGAACGGACAGACGAGCTTTTGCTTCGCCGGATTCCAGATCGCTTCGCCGCCGCATGCCGGACACGCGAACTTGGAGAGCGCCGTCGTTTCCGCCACGTCGGTCTGCGGGAAACGATCAGCGGATGAAGTAGCCGATCACGCGCCAGGTGCCGTCGGCCTCGCGCTCGAGCGTCACCGTCTCGCGGCTGTCCGCCTTGTTCGCAAACGACGTTCGAAACAGCACCATCGCGAAGTCGCCCTCGGGTCCGTCGGGCAGCTTGTTGGCGAACTGGGTCGAGAGCATGCTCCGCTGATCGAGCGCGCCGAGCGGCGCGCGCGCCTGTTGCAGCGCTGCGCCCCAGCCGTCGGCGGTGATCGCCACCCTGAACCGCGCCCCGGCGGCGGCGTAGCTTCCCGCGGCATCGAGGGCATCCGTCAAGGCGAGCCATTCGCGAGCCGCCGTCTGCGCCAGCGTCGTCCTGGCATCCTGCGCGCGCGCAGGCGCCACGGCAGCGACGAGCGCGCCGGCGAGCGCGCGGAGCAGCGCGCGGCGCAGGCGGGTGAACGCCGGCGGCGCCGGCGTCATGAGTTCAGAAAGGTGTCAACGGCGGCGCGCGTCACCCGCCACTGCGTGCCGATCTTCTTGCCCTTGAGGTCGCCCGACTCGAGGCTCGCCATGACGTCGGCCTCGCCGACGCCCAGCGCCTTCGCCACCTGCGACGGCGTGAGGAGCTCGGGCGCCATCGCGGCGCCTGAGGGCGGCGACGGCGCGGCGATGCCGGGCGTCGCCTGCCCCATGATCCCGCCCGTCTGGTTGATCATCTGCTGCGCCATCGCCATCCCGACGGCCATTTCGGCGCCGATGCCGCCCACGCCCGCGCTGCTGCCGCCTTTCTCCATCCCCTGCGCCATCTGGAACTTCACGTAATCGTTGAGATTGCCGACCGCCGCCATCGAGGAGCGCTTGTCGATCGCCGCCTCGACCTCCGGGGGCACCGAGACGTTCTCGACGACGAAGCTCGTCATCTCGAGGCCGTACTTGTCGCCAAGCGCCGGATTGATGAGCGGCAAGAGCGCTTCGCCCAGCTCCGCGTAGCGCGCGGCGACGTCGAGCGCGGGGATCCTCGAGCTCGCGAGCGCGTCGGAGAAGACGCTGACGATCCGCGAGCGCATCGTGTCACTGAATTCGTCGAGCCGGAAATGGTCGTCGGTACCCGCGACCTCCTTCAGGAATTTCTTCACATCGACGACGCGGAAGTCGTAGATGCCGTAGGCACGCAACCGCACGATGCCGAAATCGGCGTCGCGCATCATCACCGGATTGGCGGTGCCCCACTTGTTGCCGGTAAAAACCCGGGTGATGACGAAGTAGACGTCGGCCTTGAACGGGCTTTCGAACGCGTATTTCCAGCTCTTGAGGTTGGTGAGGACCGGGATGTTGTCGGTGGTGAGCGTGTACTTTCCCGGACCGAAGGTGTCGCCGAACTCGCCCAGATACACGAACTGCGCCGTCTGCGACTCGCGGACGATCAGCTGCGCGCCTTTCTTGATCTCCTTGTCCTCGTCGGGGAAGCGGTACGACAGCGTATCGCGCGAATCGTCGGTCCACTCGATGACGTCGATGAACTGTTTCTTGAGGAAATCGATGATCGCCATCGTGGCCACCTTTCGTTCCGAGCCGCCCCGCTCGCTCCGGTCTCCGCCGCACGCTCAAACTCGCGTCATTTCTTCGCCGCGGCCAATTTGCCGGCAGCGATCTCGGCCTGCGCGATTTCGGCCTCGAGCTGGCTCGCCGGGAGCGCACCCGGAACCATCGTGCCATCGGCGAACACGAGCGTGGGCGTCGCGGTGACCTTGAGTTTGGCGCCCAAGGCGCCGGTCGCGACGACCGGGTTGTCGCAGTCGCCCGTGTTGTCGGGGAGCTTGCCGGAGTCGAAAAACTCCGTCCACGCCTTCGCCTTGTCCGCCGAGCACCAGATGATCCGCGATTTGCGGGCGGCATCGGGATGCAACTGGTCGATCGGATAGAGAAACGTGTAGATCGTCACGTTGTCGATGTTCTTCAGCTCCGACTCGAGCCGCGCGCAGTACGGACAGTCGGCATCCGAAAAGATCGCGAGCTTGCGTTCGCCGTTGCCCTTTACCCGCTTGAACGCGAGATCCATCGGCAGGCTCTCGAAGGGCACGCGGTTCAACTGCCGCATCTTCGCCTCGGTGAGGTTCTTCTTCGTGCTGGCGTCGTAGACCGAGCCCACCAGCACATAGGCGACCTTCGCGTCCGTGTAGAGCATCTGGTCTTCGAGCTGAACTTCGTAGAGGCCGAAATACGGGCTTTTCGAGACGCTGCGCACCGCCGCCCCCGGGAACTTCTGCTCGACGAGCTTTTTCACCACCGCCGCCTCGCCGCTTGCCGCCGGCGCCGTTTGCGCGGCGAGCGGGATCGCCGCAAGCAGGCCGCTTGCGAGTGCCGCCGCGGCAGACAGCCGGCGCAACGTCGTTAGAGTCGAAGGCGACATCATGGTCTCCAAAGTTTGGCCCGACATTTTAACGCAGCGCGGATTGCGCCAACAGGCGCCGCGCGGGCGGTATCGCGTCCACGGCGGCCATGCCGAGATTGCGCACGGACCTGGCCCAGCGCGCATCGACGCGAAAGAGGTGCACGAGACCGTCGGTGACCGTCTGCATCGCGGCAACCGGCAGCGCGCGGCGCCGCGCGTAGCGCTCGAGCAGCAGCGGCACGCCGGGATCGGTCACGGGGCCCCGTTCGCGCAATACGCTCGACAGCGCCTCCGCATCGCCGAAGCCGAGATTCACGCCCTGGCCGGCCAGCGGATGCACGCCATGCGCCGCGTCGCCGACGAGCGCCAGGCGGTGGGCGACGACGTGCGGCAGCTTCAGGAAATGCAGCGGAAACGCGGCCGCCGGGGTAATGCATTCGAGCGCCCCGAGAGCGTGGGCGCCGGCGTCGGCCACATGCGTTGCGAGCTCGGCGGAGGAGAGCGCCAGCAGCGCCTGGGCCTGCAGGTCGGGCGCCGACCATACGATCGATACGCGGCGTCCCGGCAACGGCAGCCACGCCAGGATGCTGCCATCGCGGCGGAACCACTGGTACGCGCGGCCATGATGCGCGCGCTCGCACGCGAAATTCGCCACAATCGCCGTTTGCCCGTAGCGCCGGGGGACCGCGAACACACCCGCCGCCTCCCGCAGCCACGAATGCACGCCGTCGGCGGCGACGACGAGCCGTGCGGATGCCTCCGTGCCGTCGTCGAAGCGCAGCAGGCCCGCGTCCGTCGACCAGGCCATCGAATCGAAGGTCCGTGGTGCGAGCGTCGTCACGCCCATCGTCCGCACGAGTGCAACGAGCGCGGCGCGCAACACGCGCTCCTCGACGATCCATGCGAGCGCGCGTTCCCCCAGCTCGTAGGCCGAAAAATCGAGAGCCGCACCATCGTCGCCAACGACATGCATTGTTTCGACGGCCGTGAGGCGCTCGGCCGCCAATGACTGCCACGCGCCGATCCTCGCGAGGAACGTTGCGCTGCCGGGGCTCACCGCGTACACGCGCGCGTCCCATTGCGTTTCGGCGAGCGGTTCGGGCAGCACGAGCGGAGCACGATCGGCGAGCGCAAGCTTGAGACCGGCATCGGCAAGCGGCGGTGCGAGCGCGAGTCCCACCAGCCCTGCGCCGCCGATCAGCACGTCGAATTCCGGCGCGGTCATCGGGTAACCTCCCTCAGGCTCGCCCACTGCGCGAGCAGCGCCCCGGCCCACTCCGGAAAGGGGTGAGCGGGCCACGCGGCGCTCATGACGTCGCCTCGAGAACTTCGATCACGTGGTTCTGGTTGGTGTAGATGCAAAGATCGCCCGCGATCGCAAGGCTCGCTTTGACTATCTCCGCCGCCGAAAGTGCCGTGCGCTCCACAAGCGCGCGCGCCGCCGCCTGCGCATACGGCCCGCCCGATCCGATCGCGACGATGCCGTACTCGGGCTCGAGGACGTCTCCGGTGCCGGTGATGATGAGCGACGCCGTCCGATCGGCCACCGCGAGCATCGCTTCAAGCCGCCGGAGGATGCGGTCGGCGCGCCAGTCCTTCGCGAGCTCGACCGCGGCGCGCGTCAGATGACCCTGGTGCTTGTCGAGCTTCGCCTCGAAGCGCTCGAACAGCGTGAAGGCGTCCGCGGTCGCCCCTGCGAAGCCGGCGAGCACCCGTTCGTTGTGCAGGCGGCGTATCTTGCGCGCGGTCGCCTTGACAACGACGTTGCCCAGCGTGACCTGGCCGTCACCGCCCAGTGCGACGGCGCCGTCGCGGCGGACGGAAAGTATGGTCGTGCCGTGGAAGATTTCCATTGACGAAAGAGATAAGTTGGAGTCCAAGGTGCGCCGACGCCCCAGTGGCGGGTTGCCCGCGCCTCTCGTCCCGCGGCCGCCGAACCGTGAGCGTAAATCGGCACGTCGAGCAGCAGCAGGCGTCGACTCGCCCCGGTCGCATCCCCTCGCGCTACCCGCGCGCGGGACCCCTGCTCCCAGGCTCGCGCCGGGCCTCCGCTCCGCCCTCGAAACCGCTACGCCAAGCCCTCGAAACCGCTACGCCAAGCGGTTGGCCGTAGGCCGCAGGCGGTCGACTCGCCCCGGTCGCATCCCCTCGCGCTACCCGCGCGCGGGGCCCCTGCTCCCAAGCTCGCGCCGCGGCCTCCGCTCCGCCCTCGAAACCGCTACGCCAAGCGGTCGGCCGCAGGCGTCGACTCGCCCCGGTCGCATCCCCTCGCGCTACCCGCGCGCGGGGCCCCTGCTCCCAGGCTCGCGCCGCTACTGTGCCTTCTTTACGAAGTGGCGGGGAGAAATGCCGATGAGCAGCAGCAGGGCACGGACAATCGGTGTCGCCCCGACGATCTGGACCGCCCGGCGTTGCAATTCGATCCGGTTGATCGCGTTGAGCATCGCCCCGGCGCAGACGAAATCGACCCGCTCCACCTGACTCATGTCGACCGGGACGACGGCTCGGCCCTGGGCGAACTCGGTGAGTCTGCTGAGCTGCGGCACCGACGAGCCGGCCATGACGCCCGACCAAGCCAGCATTTCCGTGTCTCCGTCAGGCTGGACGGCATCGGAGGCCGTTTCGGCAACTGCCTCCGGCAGCACCGGCGGCTCCCACGACGGCGGCGACAACTCGAAGGTCACCGCGTATTCGACGGCCCGGTCCTCGAATGCCGCACGCGCGTTCGCCCACTGGAGGAGCTCGAGCGACAGGAGCCAGGCGCCTTCGCCGCCGTCCCGCCCCTTCTTCACCTCGGCGTCGAGCAGCGGCTTCAGCTTTTCGGCACGCTGCAGCAGCAGCGGAAATCGCGCCCGCCGGGCGTCGCCCAGCGCTTGAACGAGGAGCCGCGCGCCCTCGTCGTCGAATCCCGTAACCGACATCAGGTCGAGCCGCACCTCCAAGAGCGGCTTCGCCATCGCGCGCTTCAGACCATCGAGTTGCGCCGCGACGGCGGCGGTGAGCTTTCCGGTGAGCCCGATGTAGCCGCCGGCAGTCGTGCGCGGCCCGCTCGGCGGCTTGTCCGCTGCCTCCCAGGCCGGCGCCGATCGCTCGAACTGGACGACGTATTTGAGCGCGAACTGGTCGAATGCGACCCGATCGCCCGCGCGTTGCTGCAAATCGAAGAGCGCGAGCCACGCGAGCGGCGAGAGCTTCGTGTCGTGGTCGTTCACCACGCCGTCCTCGAGAAGCGACCGCGCCTGCTGCGAATGCCCGCTCGCGAACCGCAGCGCGGCGTCTTCGAGGACCGAGCACAGGCCCGGATTCGCCTGCGCGACTTCGAAGCTCGGTTGGCCGGGCGACGCCCATTCGACGAGGCTCGCCCCAGTGACCGTAATGTCGCCGGCCGGCTCGATCGGGCGCCGCTCGGCGCCGCGTCCGGCCGTGCCATCGGCGTGCCGTGCGGCGACATCACGCGCCGACGGCGGTCGTCCCGCCATCGCCGGCCGCGGCTTTCCCGGCGGCGCGGGGTGCCCAGGCTTCTTGGTCGGCGGTTTCGAGAATAGGGCCATCGGATCGGGTGGTTTGACGTTCCGAGGAATCGGTTTGCCGCGGATCGGCGCACTGCTGCGAGCGCACCGGTCCCGATTGGAGACCGGAAGGTCGATTATGTTCCCGTCATAGGCATCCTTCAAGCTGGGCCGACTCCCCTCATCTCGCGTTTGTCGTCCGCGAGATCGGGTAGGGACTTTCGCCATGATGGCGAAGCACGCCACCTGCTAGAATCGGCGCACATCGCGGTCGCCCGACCGTACGAAGAAAAGGAGGAGAACGATGAAGAATCCGCTCGACTCGCTTTGGGGCACGATCATTTCCGGCCTGATCCTGACGGCGATCCTGTATTTCGCCGTTCGGGGCCTGCTGGCTTGAGGGAGGCGCCATCATGGATCTCGTTCCCCCTCTTGCAAGATGGCTTCACTTGCTGGCCGGCGTGATGTGGATCGGCCTGCTCTACTATTTCAATTTCGTGCAGGTTCCGGCCCTCAAGGCCGCTGCCGCCGATGGCACCGCGGCTGGCATCACCAAGCACGTTGCGCCGCGCGCGCTCAACTACTTTCGCTGGTCGGCCGTCGTGACCTGGCTCGCCGGCGCCGCGCTGCTCGGCAATCAGTTCGGGAGCGCGTTCACACTGCAAAAGGGCATGGCCGGGATTGGCATCGGCGCGTGGCTCGGCACGATCATGCTGATCAACGTGTGGGCGCTGATCTGGCCGAACCAGCAGAAGATCCTCGGCATGAAGCCTGCGACCGACGAGGAAAAGAACAAGGCGCGGCGCGTCGCGTTCCTCGCTTCGCGAACCAATACGATGTTGTCGATCCCGCTGCTGTTTTTCATGGCCACCGGCTGGCATCATCCGTTCTGAACCGGCGACCGCTGCGCTCGCGCGGAATGCCGCGGGCGTTGGCAACAAACGCCCGCGGAAAAGAGAGGTGGGCTTGGTTCTAGTCAGTCGTCCCCGTACAGCTTTTGCACGCGCTCGCGCCGTTCCTGCGCCTCGAGGGACAATGTCGCCGTGGGACGGGCGAGTAGTCGCGGAATGCCGATCGGCTCGCCGGTTTCATCGCAATAGCCGTAGCTGCCGTCTTCGATCTGCTTGATCGACTTCTCGACCTTCTTCAGGAGCTTGCGCTCCCGATCACGCGTGCGAAGCTCGAGTGTGTATTCTTCCTCGAGCGTGGCGCGGTCCGACGGATCGGTCGTGACTTCGTTTTCGCGCAGGTGCTCGCCGGTGTCATCGGCGTTCTGCAGCAGCTGATCGCGCAGCTCGATGAGGCGCTGCCGGAAGAAGGCGAGCTGCGCTTCGTTCATGTAATCCTTGTCCGGAGCCTTCAGGAGGTCCTCCTCGGTGAGCACCTTGGGCTTCCTGACCGCGGTTGCGCTGACGGTTGCTTGCTTTGCTGCCATGCTGACCCCTGTACCCTTCATCGTACGGCCGCAGACGGTGGCATGCGCGCCGATCCCCACATTATTCCGGGCCTGTTCGCCCCCGGCGCGGCGTACCCGAGTGCAAAATCGCACCCGCGCTAAATCGGCGATTATATCCCGCCTGCGGCAGCTGCCACTACCTTTGGCCCCGATCGACGGGGCTTGGCGCCGCACCGCGGCCGACAGTCGTATAATCGTGGAAAAACAAGGCCCTTTGATGATTTCCGGTAACCGCAGCAGCCCTTCGAACCTGACGCTCAGGCGCCCGGACGACTGGCATCTGCACCTCCGGGACGGTCCGGCCATGGTGTCCGTCGTTGCCGCGACGGCCCGCGTGTTCGGCAGAGCAATCGTCATGCCTAACCTCAAGCCCCCGGTGGCGACCACCGCGCTCGCCCGCGCCTATCGCGATCGGATTCTGGCGGCATTGCCCGCAGGCTCGACCTTCGAGCCGCTGATGACGCTCTATCTCACCGACAGCACCCGCGCTGACGAGATCGCGCGCGCACGCGAATCGGGGTTCGTCCATGCGGTGAAATACTATCCGGCGGGCGCGACGACTCATTCCGACGCGGGGGTCACGGCGATGGAGCGGGCCTACCCGGCGCTCGCCGCGATGGAAGAGCGGCGGCTCACCCTGTCGCTGCATGGCGAGGTGACCGACCCGGACATCGACGTGTTCGATCGCGAGCGCGTATTCGTCGATCGGCACCTGACCTGCATCGTGCGCGACTTCCCCGGCCTGCGGATCGTGCTGGAGCACATCACGACGCGCGAAGCCGCGGCGTTCGTCGCCGAGGCACCGGCGAACGTCGCGGCGACGATCACGCCGCAGCATCTGCTGTGGTCGCGCAACGCGCTTTTCGAAGGGGGACTGCGGCCGCATCTGTATTGCGCCCCGATTCTCAAGGACGAGACGCACCGGCAGGCGCTCGTCGCCGCCGCGACCTCGGGCAGTCCCAAATTCTTTTTGGGGACCGACTCGGCGCCGCACGCGAGGGGCGCAAAGGAAAGCGCATGCTGCGGTGCCGGCTGCTACTCGGCACCGATTGCGCTTCCGCTTTACGCCGAAGCCTTCGACGACGTCGACGCGCTCGATCGCCTCGAGGGCTTCGCGAGCCACTTCGGTGCCGACTTCTACGGGCTGCCGAGACACGACGACACGGTAACCCTCGTGCGCGAGCCGTGGACGGTCGCGGCCGAATTTTCGCTCGGCCCGCAAACCGTCGTGCCGCTGCGCGCCGGCGAGACGATGCGCTGGCGCGTCGCCGATTGACGTGGGGACCGGTCGGAGGAACCTCGGGGCGTCCGGTGCTATCCTACTTATCCGAAGCCAGCCAGACCGTCGCTGCCCGTTCCGGTGCAAACCGGTTCGGGGAGAGGAAAGTCCGGGCTCCACAGAGCAGGATGCCGGGTAACGCCCGGCCGCGATACGTCGCCGCTAGCGCGGCCGACCAAAGCGAGGAACAGGGCCACAGAGACGAGTCGCGAAGGCGGGGTCAAGCCTCGCCTTCGCGGGTGAAACGCGGCAACCTCCATCCGGAGCAACACCAAGTAGGCGGACGCGCATTTGGCAACACAGGCTGCTCGTCTAGTCCGCGGGTAGGTGGCTTGAGCCCACCGGCAACGATGGGCCTAGAGGAATGACGGCCATAGCGCATGCAAATGCGCCGTAACAGAACCCGGCTTATCGGCTGGCTTCGGTTTGACGCAACGACGCCCCGCGGCAACCCGTGGGGCGTCGCCTTTCCGGTCGCCGAAATCGGCATCAAGAGCGGCGCCGGTTCGCGTCGCGAAGAATTTCACGCGCCGCGTTGTGGCCGGGAATCCCCGTCACCCCGCCGCCCGGATGCGTGCCCGAGCCGCACATGTACAGGCCGGGAATCGGTGCGCGGTAATTCGCGTTGCCGAGCACCGGCCGCGCCGAGAAAAGCTGGTCGAGCGTAAGCGCGCCGTGGAAGATGTCACCCCCGGTCAAGCCGAACTCTCGCTCGAGATCGAGCGGCGACCACGCGCGTCGGCCCACGATGCCCGCGCGGAAGTTCGGTGCCGCCCGATTCACCGTGTCGATCACGAGATCGGCGACTTCCTCGCGGGCATCGTCCCAGGTGCGACCCGGCACGACCGAGGACAGGTCGGGATGGGCATGCTGGCAGAACAGGCTCGCGACGTGCATCCCTGGCGGTGCCAGGGTTTCGTCGACAATGGAAGGAATCAGTATTTCGACGATCGGCGCGCGCGACCAGCCCTGCGTCCTGGCGTCGAAATAGGCACGCTCCATGTATGCGAGCGACGGCGCGATGATGATTCCGCTCGCGTGGTGCGGCGCCGCGCGCCTGCCGGGCAGCGCGCTGAAATCGGGCAGTTCGGAGAGGGCGACGTTCATCCGGAAAGTGGCCGAGCCGCAGCGATAGCCGGCAATTCGCGCGCGGAAATCCTCCGGCAGGTGCGAAGGATCGACGAGCGTCTCGAACAGGCGCTTCGGATCGACGTTGGCAACGACGCGCACCGCCTCGATGACTTCACCGTCGGCGAGCTCGACGCCGGCGGCGCGGCCCGCCTTGACGACGACGCGCGCGACGGCCGCATTCGTCCGCAACGTCACGCCGCGTGCCACGCATTCGTCGGCCATCGCCTGCGTGATCGCCCCCATCCCTCCGATCGCATGGCCCCACTGCCCGCGCTCGCCGTTGACCTCGCCGAACACGTGGTGCAGCAGCACGTATGCAGACCCCGGCGTGTGCGGGCTCGCGAAATTGCCGACGACCGCGTCGAAACCGAACGCAGCCTTGATCGGCTCGGATTCGAACCAGCGGTCGAGCACGTCGCCGGCGCTCTTGGTGAACAGATCGAGCACGTCGCGCTGGCCGGCGAGATCGAGTGCGCGAAAGCGCTTCGCCACGCGCCACGCGTCGAGCAGCGCCGCGATGCCGCCGCCGATGTTGGGGGGCGTGGCGAATTGCAGGTCGCGGAGCACATTGGCCACGCGCTCGAGCATCGCGTGGTACGCGGGCAGCACGGCGGCATCGCGGCGCGAGAATTTCGCCACTTCGGCCTGCGTCGCCGCGAGCCCGCCACCGACCCGCAAGTGCTGTCCATCCGGCAACGGAAGGAAATTCGCGATTGGCCGCGCGACGATCCGGAGCCCGTGCTCGGCGAGCTTGAGGTCCCGGATCACCTTGGCATTGAGCAGGCTCACCGTGTAGCTCGCCGTCGAGTTGCGAAATCCGGGGTGGAACTCCTCGGTCACCGCGGCGCCGCCGAGGACTCCCCGGCGCTCGAGCACGCAGGTGTCCTGACCCGCGCCCGCGAGATAAGCGGCGCAGACGAGGCCGTTGTGACCGCCGCCGATGATGACGGCGTCGAAGCGGCGAACGGGTGCAGTCACGGCGAATCCATGGACGACGTCGCTAAAGCGCGGCCGCGACCGCCTGCGGTGAGGCATCCGCTCCGCTAACTCGGCCTATTCCTCGTCGACGCTGATCGCCACCGTCGAGTAGCCGGCGTCGACATACGTGATCTCGCCGGTGATCGCGCTCGCGAGCTCCGAGAAGTAGAACGCGGCGACGTTGCCGACCTCGTCGATGGTGATGTTGCGCCGGAGGGGCGCAGCACGCTCGAACCGGGTCATCAGCTTCGAGAAATTGCCGATCCCCGCGGCGGCGAGCGTCTTGATCGGGCCGGCGGACAGGCCGTTGACGCGAATGCCCTCGGGTCCGAGGCAGGCGGCGAGGTAACGAACGTTGGCCTCGAGGCTCGCCTTGGCCAAGCCCATCACGTTGTAGTTGGGCACCGAGCGCACTGCCCCCAGGTACGTGAGCGTCAGCATCGAGCCGCGGCGTCCCCGCATCAGCGGCCGCGCTCCTTTCGCGAGCGCCGCAAAGCTGTAGCTGGAGATATCCTGGGCAACGGCAAAGGCATTGCGCGAAAGGCTGTCCAGAAAGTCGCCGGCGAGCGCTTCTCGCGGCGCGAACGCGATCGAATGCAGCAGGCCGTCGAGGGCGCCCCACTCGGCCTTCAGGCCTGCAAACAGCGCATCTATGTCTTCGTCCTTCGCGACGTCGCAGCGGAACACCGGCACCGCACCGAACTCCGCAGCGACCCTGGCGACGCGATCCTTGAGGTCATCGTTGACGTAGGTGAAGGCAAGTTGCGCGCCCTCGCGCCGGCATGCGCGCGCAACGCCGTACGCGATCGATCGATTCGAGAGGATCCCGGTGATCAGGATCTTCTTGTCGGCGAGGAAGCCCATGGCGACTCCGGAGGCATCGGGCGGCGCGTCAGCCCGGCGCCGGGGCGGCGGTCAGAGTTCGTGGGAGGCGATGTTTTCGATCACGCCGCAGGCGAGGCGATTGTTGGGAATGCCGGGATGCGCGTCGAGCGGACCCGCCATTCCCTGGTGGACAACGACCGCCTTGCCGAGAATACCATCCGGACCGGCGATGGAGACGCCATCCATGCTCTCGGTCGTCGTCAGCAATCCGCTGTTGCCCGCAGAAACTGCGTAAACTTGCGCAACGCCTCCCGCCGGCGACCACGGCGGGCCGGCCGAGAAGGCGTTGGGCGACGAGCAGTTGCCGGTCGTGTGAATGGCGACGCGGTAGGGCCCCGGCATGATATCGTGGAGCTGCACGACCATCGTCACCCCGCCGTCGCGTTGACGGAACAGGATCAACCCCTTCACGGTGCTGCCCGCCTTCGGCACGAGACGCGCGCCAATCGATGGGCCGGTCAGCAGCACCCGGGATTCCTTGTCCCCTGTCGAGCTGCAGGCGGCGAGCGCGGCGAGAAGCGCAAGCGCTGACCCGACGACTCGGACCGCCGCGGCCACGCGGTCGCTCATCGGCGCCGCGACGAAAGCAGAAGCGCGCCGCAATTGAACTGGCCGATCACGCTTTGCGGATCGCGCCGCGGGCGCCGCGCGCGCCGGAGTTTCCGGTCGGCCGCGTTCGGTCGTCGTCGGGATCCTTGTGGGTGATCACGCTCTTGCCGGTCACGTCGGTCGCGCCGCGGGACCGGATGCCATCGTTGCGCACGCGGCCCGCACGGCCGCTGCGGGAAGCAATATCGAGGGTTTCATGGAAATTCCCGAAAGGGACGGCCTGCGAGGAGCGGCATGCCGCCGAACGAGGTGACGAATGATAAGCTAACCGGGCCGCGACGCCAAAGGCGCGACCGGCAGCCCTGTCGCCCCCTTCGCGCTCGCGGCTTCGCCGTGGCGCGCCTCGCCGGGGGGACGTACCGGCGACGACCGATCCCGTCTGGCTGTTGGCAGGCAACTCACGGTCGCCGTCGCGGTCTCAGCGCAGTGTCGGACAGCTTTCGCAACGCAGGAGACACGTTGCGGGTGGAAAAGGTCCCGACGCACGCCGGACGAGTACAACCACCGCTTGAGGAGGCTTCGAATGCATCATCGCGTTTCAATCAGCATCTTCGGTCTGGTCGTTGCGGGAGCGCTGTCGGCGCTGCCCGCGTACGCCGACGATCAGTTGAACGTCGGCATGGCCAACACGCCCAATACATTGCCGTCCTTCGTCGTTGCGGACTCGGTCCGGGCGAACTATTACAACGGGACCAGCGACGACCTGCTCACCGCGGGATTGGGAAAGACCGGCCTCGCGGGAGCGGCGCCCGTGGTGACCGATCCCCAGGACGTCGCGCAGCTGCGGCGCCTCGCGATCTACACGAATTATCGAGCCGTGCTCGATATCGCAGCGAACGGAGGCTACGGGACGCTCTATGGTCCGAACGTCACCAACGGCGGCGTCGTCACCGCCAGCGAAGGCAAGATCCCCGGCTGGGAATACATCGCGACCGTCGACGACGGCTTCGGTCGGCAGAACGTCACCTTGATGGTCCAGGTTCCGGACAGCTTCGACCCCGAAAATGCGTGCATCGTCACCGCCACCTCGTCGGGCTCCCGTGGCATCTACGGTGCCATCGGTGCGTCGGGCGAGTGGGGACTCAAGCAAGGCTGCGCAGTCGCGTACACCGACAAGGGGACCGGCAACGGCCTCGATGATCTCCAGGCAAACCTGGTGAACCGCGTCGACGGGCGTCTGACCGATGCGCAGGTCGCCGGGACCGATTCCTTGTTTACCGCGGACCTGACCGGTGCCGAGCGGGCCGCGTTCAATGCGGCGACTCCCCATCGGGTCGCCTACAAGCACGCGCACTCGCAGCAGAATCCCGAGAAGGACTGGGGCAGAAATACGCTGCAGGCGATCGTCTTCGCTTTCTACGAGCTGAACGAAAAGTTCGGAAAGCCGGCACCGCACGTAGGCAAGCGCATCGTTCTGGACCGTCGCAATACGCTGGTCATCGCATCGGCGATATCCAACGGTGGCGGCGCTGCGGTCACGGCCGCCGAACAGGACCAGCACAACCTCATCGACGGCGTCGCGGTCAACGAACCCAACCTGAACACGCCCGCAGACCCGCGGTTGACGATCCGTCAGGGGACCACGACGTTTCCGATCTTCGGCCGCGCCCTGCTCGACTATTTCACTTTCGCCAACCTGTATCAGCCCTGCGCAGCGCTCGACCCGCGGGCGGCGGCGGGACCTTCGGCGTTTTTCCTGGCAATCCCCAACGCAGCCGGCGCCGCGAATCGTTGTGCCGCCCTCAAGCTCAACGGATTGCTCACCGCGGGTACGACCGTCGGACAGGCCACCGAGGCGCTCGACAAGCTTCGCGCCTACGGCTATCTGGCGGAGAGCGATCTGTTGCAACCGACGATGTATCGATTCGCGACGAATGCCATCGCCGTGACCTACACGAACGCCTACGGACGGTTCAGCGTCGCCGACAACATCTGCGGCTTCAGCTTTGCGAACACGGACGCCGCGGGTTTGGTCGTCCCCCAGGTCTTGGCCAACGAAGAGGGGATTTTCGGGACCGGCAACGGCGTGCCGCCGACAACGGGCATCAACATCGTCTACAACGCCTCGACGTCGGGGCCGGTGCTGGACCTCCTCGGGATTTCGGCGTCCTCGGGCCTGGCCGATTTCTCGCTCGACGGCGCGATCTGCCATCGCAGCCTGTTCGAGGGGCGGAACATCGTGACCGGAGCGCCGTTGAGCGGGCCGCTGCACGAGCTTTCCGAACGCGTCAACCGCGGCATGGCGGAAATACAACTCTCCGCGCGCCTGAAGAATACGCCGGCGATCATCGTGCACGGTCGCTCCGATACGCTGGTCCCGGTCAATCATTCCTCGCGCGCGTATTACGGCAAGAACCAGCTGACCGCCGTCGGCGCTACACAACTGCGGTATATCGAGGTCACCAACGCGCAGCATTTCGATACCTTCATCGACCTCCTTCCCGGCTATAACGAGTTGTACGTGCCCCTGCACGTCTACCTGCCGCAGGCGCTCAACATCATGTACGAGCACCTGAGGCACGGGGCGCCGCTGCCACCCAGCCAAGTCGTCCGCACGACGCCGCGCGGACCGGGAGGGCCCCCGATTACGGCGGCGAACGTGCCGCCGATATCCGCCCATCCGCCGCCGGGCGACCTGATCCTGATGCACAAGGCGACGCTGCAGATCCCCGATTGAATTGCCGGGGTCGCAGCGAAGGACAGCGTAGAATTATTGCACGGCCGCTCCGCGGGGGCGGCCGCCTTCATTCCTGCGCGGAAATGCCGTGTCCACGATGACCCCCTCCGAGATCGTCTCGGAGCTCGACAAGCACATCGTCGGCCAGGACGACGCCAAGCGGGCCGTCGCCATCGCGCTTCGCAACCGCTGGCGGCGCCAGCAGGTGCCGGAGCCGCTGCGGCAGGAAATCACGCCGAAGAACATCCTGATGATCGGACCGACGGGTGTCGGCAAGACGGAAATCGCCCGGCGCCTCGCGCGGCTCGCCGACGCCCCTTTCATCAAGGTCGAGGCGACCAAGTTCACCGAGGTGGGTTACGTCGGCCGTGACGTCGACACGATCATCCGCGATCTCGCGGAAGCGGCGGTCAAGCAGACGCGCGAGGCCGAGACGCGCAAGGTGCGCGACCGCGCCGCCGACGCTGCCGAGGAGCGGATCCTCGACGTGCTGCTTCCGCCGGCCCGCGAGGTGAGTTTCCAGACGATGCAGCCCGCCGACTCGGCGACGCGGCAGAAATTCAGAAAGATGCTCCGCGAAGGCAAGCTCGACGACAAGGAAGTCGAGGTCGAGATTTCGATGCTGTCGCCGCAGATGGAGATCATGGCGCCGCCGGGCATGGAGGAGCTCACGAGCCAGCTCCAGGGCATGTTCCAGCAGATCGGAGGCGCCAGACGCAAGGTGAAGAAGCTGCCGGTCGCCGAAGCGATGAAGGCGCTGACCGAGGAGGAAGCGGCACGGCTCTTGAACGACGACGAGATCAAGGGCAAGGCGCTCACTTCGGTCGAACAGAACGGCATCGTCTTCCTGGACGAAATCGACAAGATCGCAAGCCGGCAGGAAATGCAGGGCGCCGACGTTTCGCGCCAGGGCGTGCAGCGCGACCTCCTGCCGCTGGTCGAAGGCACGACGGTGTCGACGAAATACGGAATGATCCGCACCGACCACATCCTGTTCATCGCATCGGGGGCGTTCCACCTGTCGAAACCGTCCGACCTGATCCCCGAGCTGCAGGGCCGCTTCCCGATTCGCGTGGAGCTCTCGTCGCTGTCGGTCGCCGACTTCGAGCAGATTCTCACCGCGACGGACGCCTGCCTCGTGCGCCAGTACGAGGCGCTGCTCGGCACCGAGAACGTCCATCTCGATTTTCGCGCGGACGGCATCCGGCGGCTCGCTGAAATCGCCTACGCCGTCAACGAGAAGCAGGAGAACATCGGCGCGCGCCGGCTCTACACGGTGATGGAGCGGCTGCTGGACGACCTGTCCTACCATGCGGGCACGCATACCGGCGAGACGTTCGTGATCGATGCTGCGTACGTCGATGCGCGGCTCGCGGGCATCGCGGGCGACGACAACCTCTCCCAGTACATCCTGTAGCGGCGTCATCGGGGCCAGAGTCGAATTTCCTCGGCGCCGGAACGTTGTGGATCGAGGCGCGAGATTCGGCTCTGACCCCATGCGCATCGTCGACATCATCCTGCCGGTGTTCCTGGTCATCGCGCTGGGCTTCGCCTACGCCCGCAAGGCGAAGCCTGACATGGCATGGGTCAACCGGATCAACATGAACGTGCTCGCGCCGGCGCTGATCTTCACTGCGCTCGCGGGCAAGGATTTCGATCTCGTCGCCAACCGGTTGCTGATTCTCGGCAGCATCGGCGTCGTATTGGGATCGGGGCTGCTCGCGTGGCCGTTCGCGCGGCTGCTGCACGAGGACCGCCGCACCTTCGTGCCGCCGATGATGTTCAACAACTGCGGCAACATGGGGCTGCCGCTCGCGATCCTCGCCTTCGGGCAGCCGGGATTCTCGGCGATGGTCGCGGTCTTCACCGTCTCGAACCTGCTGCACTTCACGCTGGGCGTCTGGATTCTCGATCATCACGCGAAATTCGCGAACCTGCTGAGGAATCCGATGGTGATCGCGACGTTCGCCGGCTTTCTGTTCGCCCTGTTCCATCCGCCAATGCCCGATTTCCTGATGCTGGCGTTGAAGATGACCGGCGATGCGATGATTCCGCTGATGCTGATTTCGCTCGGCGTGCGTCTCTCGGACGTTTCCTGGTCGAGCTGGCGCCTCGGCGTCGTCGGCGGCCTCGTCTGCCCGCTGACGGGCATCGCGATGGCGGCGCTGCTCGCACCGGTCCTCGGCCTCGACCGCGCGCACCAGGGCCTGCTGCTGCTGTTCGGCTGCCTGCCGCCGGCCGTGCTCAACTTCATGGTGGCCGAGCAGTACGGCCAGGAACCCGGCAAGGTCGCCTCGATCGTGCTGATCGGCAATCTGCTCGCGATCGTGTTCGTGCCGGTGGGGCTTTCGCTGGCGTTACACTGACGTTGGTGTTGCGGACCGGGACCGATGAACCTGTATCGCATGCTGCAGCAGCGCGCCGCGGAGGGCCGCCCCCTCAAGGTCGGCCTGATCGGCGCCGGCAAGTTCGGCGCGATGTACCTCGCGCAGGCCGAGCACACGCCGGGCATTCACATCGTCGGCATCGCCGACCTCGCGCCCGATCGCGCGAAGGCCTCGCTCTCCCGCACCGGCTGGACGAAGGAACGCTGCGCCGCGCGCTCGTTCGCCGACGCCGCGAGATCCGGCACGACGTTCGTTTCCGACGACGCGCTTTCGCTTGTCGCAGCCTCCGAGATCGAAATCGTCATCGACGCGACGGGCAACCCGGTCGCCGGTATCCGGCACGCGCTCGCATGCTGCGAGCAGGGCAAGCACGTCGTGATGGTCAACGTCGAGGCCGACGCGCTCGCCGGCCCGTTGCTCGCGCGGCGCGCGCGCCAAGCCGGCGTCGTGTATTCGTTGGCCTACGGCGATCAGCCCGCGCTGATCTGTGAGCTCGTCGACTGGTGCCGCACGGCGGGGTTCGAGGTGGTCGCCGCGGGCAAGGGGACCAAATATCTGCCCGAATACCATACCTCCACGCCCGAAACCGTGTGGCCCCACTACGGCTTCACGCCGGAGATGGTCGCGGCAGGCGATTTCAATGCCCGGATGTTCAATTCGTTTCTCGATGGCACCAAGTCCGCGATCGAGATGGCGGCCGTCGCCAACGCCACCGGCTTGACGCCCGCACCCGAAGGACTCGAGTTCCCGCCGTGCGGCGTCGACGATCTGCCCCGCGTGCTTCGGCCGCGCGCCGACGGCGGACATCTCGACCACGTCGGGCAGGTCGAGGTGATCTCGTGCGTCGAGCGCGATGGCCGGCCCGTGTTTCGTGACCTGCGCTGGGGCGTCTACGTGACGTTTCGCGCCGGCGCCGGAGGCTACCGGAATGCGGGCGAAGACTACGTCCACCGCTGCTTCCGAGAATATGGATTCTCGACCGACCCGTCGGGCCGTTATGCGGCGATGTACAAGCCCTTTCATGCGATCGGGCTCGAGCTGGGCATCAGCGTTGCCTCCGCCGGATTGCGGCGCGAGGCAACGGGCGCAGCGATCGCCTGGTGTGGCGACGTCGTTGCGACGGCGAAGCGCGATCTCGCCGCCGGAGAGACGCTCGACGGCGAAGGCGGCTACACGGTGTACGGGAAACTGATGCCGGCCGCTGCATCGCTCGCGCTCGCGGGGCTGCCGCTCGGGCTCGCGCACGGCGTGAAGCTCAAACGCGCGATCCCCGCGAATCACCCCGTGCGCTGGGACGACGTCGCGTTCGATCCGGTGAACGATGCCGTCGGGATTCGCCGCGCAATGGAGACGGAATTCGGCGCTCGGCCCGGTGCGGCGGCGGCATCGGCGGGGCGGTCGTCGGGCGCGTCGCGACCGGAATCTGACCCTCGATGACATCGCGTTAGCCGGCGCGGATCGAGCGCGGCCGATCGCCGCGCGGCTTCGTACGGTCGTCGATCGGGCCCGCCAGTCAGCAGCGGCATGAATATTGCTTGATGCGGGACATTTTCATCCGCAGGCGTGACCCTTTGAATTCCTCCCTCCGGCTGCTGACGTTGGCCGCCGCGCTCGTCGCGGGCTCTGCCGCAGCGTCGACGATCACCGGGCAGGTGACCTACGGCGGCGTCGGCCTCCCCAGCGTCGCGATCATGGGTCCCAAGGCGAACTGCACGCTCAGCGACGGCGCTGGCAATTACACGTGCACGGTGCCCGCGAACTGGACGGGGACGCTTGCGGCGCATGGCGACGGCTACGGCTTGTCGCCGGCGTCGCGCGGCTACGCCGCGCTGAACGCAAATCAGGCCGGGCAGAATTTCAGCGCCGCGCGCGCAGCGGGGCTTGCGTCGGATTTGGCGATCTGGCGGCCGCTGAATGCACGCTTCCACATCGACACCAACGGCGACAAAGTGCCCGACATCAAACCCTACTTCGGCGGCTCGACCGACATCGGACTCGCCGGCGATCTCGACGGCAACGGCGTCACCGACCTCGTGCTCTACCGGAACGGCCTCTGGTTCGTCGACTTCAACCTCGACGGCGGCGCCGCCGACCAGATGCTGGCGTTCGGCGGCGCGCCCGGCGACGTCCCGCTCCTCGGCGACCTCAATGGCGACGGCATCGACGATCTCGTCGTCTACCGCAACGGGACCTGGTTCGTCAGCACGCAGCGGACGGGGTTCGCCGATCAGATCTACCATTTCGGCGGCATTCCGGGCGTCGACGTTCCGCTGCTCGGCGATTTCGACGGCGACGGTGTCGCCGACCTCGTCATCTATCGCAACGGGATCTGGTTCATCGACACCAATCGCGACGGCATTGCCGACATCGTCGTGTATCACGGCGGCCTGGCCGGCGACATTCCGGTGGTGCTCGACTACAACGGCGACGGGAGGAGCGACATCGCGATCTACCGCAACGGGACGTGGTTCGTCAACACCCGGCTCGACGGAACGGTCCAGGCGATCTTCAGCTACGGCGGCGCAGTGGGCGATCGGCCGCTCGCGGGCCGCTTCGATCGCGGCAATACGCTGTTCGTGAAGGCCGGCAGCCCGTGCATGTCGAACTGCACGATGGCAAATCCGTATCGCACGATCACCGCCGCGTGGCAGGACGCGCCGGCCGGCTCCACCATTCGGGTCGCGGCGGGAACGTATCCGGAGAATCTGCTGTTCAGCTATCCCGGCATCCAGTACGCGCCTGGCAAGTTCGGCAAGAACGACATCAAGCTCCTCGGCGTCTCGCGCAGTACCGTGGTCGTCGCGCCACCGGCGGGCGATGCGCTCTTTCTTCAGGCCGCCACGGGCTACGTCGTCCGCAACATGCGATTCACCGGCGCGCCCGGCCTCGGACGCGGCATCGTCACCGCCGGCGGCCCCGGCTCGGTGCTGGCCGCCCATCCCGGACCCCAGCTTTCGCTCGTGCAAGTCGACGCGATCGAGAGCGACGGCACGAACGTTCTGCTCACAGGCACGTCGAACGTACGCATCCGCGACAGCCGAATCAGTCGCAGCCGCGCGGGGCACGGCGCGTCCGTCTGGGGCTACTCGTATGCGCGCGTCCTCGACAGCGACGTCGAACAAAACGGCTACGCGATCGCTCCGGGACCCCCACCACCGGATGCCGGCAAAGGGCTCGATGTGCGCGACGATTCCGAAATCGACGCCCGCCGCAACCTGATCCGCGCAAACCTGACCTTCGGCGTGATCGCGATCAACCGCAGCGTTTTGCGGCTGACGTCGAATGCCATCACCGCCTCGGGCTACGACGGAATCATCGTGTGCGGCGCCGCCGCCAACGACACGACGGCGTCGTATCTGACGGGCAACTGGATCGCCGGCAACGGCACGGTGCAGCCCGTTCCCGGCTGGAACGGCCTCGAGTATTACCTCACCTGCATCGGCAGCCACCAGGTCACCGGAAACAGCTTCGTGGCGAACACGCAGAACGGAATCTTCATCGGCTCCGGGACGCTGACGCTCACCGGCAACGCGTTCCAGGCGAACCGGGTCGGCGTGGTCGCGTTTGCCGGCACCGACGCCGGGACTCCCAGTTCGACCGACACGACGCTCACCGTCTACGGCAACGTATTCGACACCAACACCGTCGGTGGATTCTACGGCGCCCGCAGCCTCGGAACGACGCGCGCACTGACGGCAACGATCGGCGGGACCGGCGCGGGTCAGGCGAACGTGTTCAAGAACCATCCCCCGCCGGCGTATTTCGGGATCTCCTGCGACAATCTGGCTACGACGTTCGCGTGCCCGACCAACGGCAACACGTTCAGCAACAACGCAACCGACATCGCCGCGACGTGCCCCGCCAGTTGCGTCAAGTGAACGTGCCAGATCGGGGCGCTGGTCGCTATTCGGGGCCCGGTGCGCCCGCGGTCAGACGCCCGCAGCCTGATATTCGGCCGCGGCGTCAAGCCACCGGAGAGTCAGACCGCTCGCCGAAACGTCGCGAGCAGCGCGCCCGCCGCGACGAACAATGCGCCGAAGGTCCGGTTCACCGCACGCACGTGCGCGGGCGTCCGTAGAAGTCGCAAAAGCTTCGCCGCGAGCCCCGTGTAGATGCTCATCACGACGAGGTCGGTGAACACGAGCGTCGCCGCGCAAACGAGATACTGGACGAGCTGCGGCTTCGCAGGATCGATGAATTGCGGTAGCACGGCGAGCATGAACACGATGCCCTTCGGATTCGTCGCATTGACGAGAAAACCGCGCGCCACGAACGCGTGGATTGCGCCGCCGCGACCGTGGGCCCCGTCCGGCACCAGGACGGCCGCCGGCGCCCGCCATTGCTCGATGCCCAGCCACACGAGGTAGGCAACGCCCGCCCATTTGATCGTGGCAAAGGCGACCGTCGAGGCAGCAAGCACGGCGCCCAGCCCGGCGCCGACGATCGCGAGCACGGCGAGCAGGCCGATTTCCAGGCCGAGAATGTTCCACAGGCCGCGCACATAGCCGTAACGCATTCCCGCCACCATGCACGAGAGCGCGCCGGGCCCCGGGGAAAGGCTGATGAGCCAGGAAGCAAGGAAAAAAGCGAGCCAGGTGGCGAGCGGCACGATTCGCGGGCAAGGCCCGGTTGCGGCTCGCCATTGTAGCGCCGATTCGCGCACGCTCGGCCGTCGCGTGCCGGACGATGCATTGGCGGGGATTCGACCCCCTTGTCAATCGAGCGTGCTGCGGAACAACCTCAAGCCGATGGCGACCACGACGGCCATGAACAGGGCGATCGGCCATGCCTCGGAGCCGATCTCGGCGAAGCCGTTGCCCTTCAGCAGCACGCCGCGGACGATGCGCAGGAAATGGGTGAGCGGCAGGACCTCGCCGATCGTTTGCGCCCAACCGGGCATGCCGCGAAACGGAAACATGAAGCCCGACAGCAGGATCGATGGCAGGAAGAAGAAGAACGTCATCTGCATCGCCTGCAGCTGATTGCGGGCGATCGACGAAAATGTGAGTCCGAGCGTAAGGTTGGCCGCAATGAAGAGGAGCACAGCGAGATAGAGGACTGCGAGGCTTCCCTGGATCGGGACGCCGAACAGCAGCCGGGACAAAACCAGGATCAGCGACACCTGGATGAGACCGATCAGCACGTACGGAATGATCTTGCCGGTCATCACTTCGGACGCGTTCGCGGGCGTCGCAAGCAGGTTCTCGATCGTCCCGCGCTCGCGTTCGCGGGTGATCGCGAGTCCGGTCATCATCACCATCGTCATGGTGAGGATCACGCCCATCAGGGCGGGCACGATGTTGTACTGGGTGATCGCTTCGGGATTGTAGCGGGCGTGGACGCGCACCTCGAAGGGGCCCGGCGGCGCGGCGATTTTCGCGAGCGGTCCCGTGAGCTCACGGGACAGCACGCTCGACGAAAGTTGATTGACAGCAGCGATTGCGTTGCCGGTGGCCACCGGATCCGTCGCGTCGGCCTCGACGAGGATCGCCGGCCGCTCGCCACGCACGAGCGCCCGAGAGAAGCCCTCGGGGATCGTGACGACGAACTGCGTGGCGCCGGTCGCGAGCAGCCGGTCCGCGTCGGCTTCGTCTTTCGCCTCGCGCACGAAATCGAGATAGTCGCTGTTCTTCAATCCCGCCAGGATGCCGCGCGAGAATTCGCTGCGATCGACGTCGAGCACAGCGGCGGGCAGGTGCTTGGGATCGGAATTGATCGCGAATCCGAACAGGACGAGTTGGAGGATCGGGATGCCGACGATCATGCCGAAAGTAAGCCGGTCGCGCTTGAGCTGGATGAACTCCTTGCCGACGATGCCCCACCAGCGCGACCACGAGAAATAACGATTCACGGGCGTACGCGCTCGCCTGGGGCGGCCGCCGCCGCGTTGCCCTCCGACGCGAAGCAATGTCGTGCGCCCTCCGCACAGCCGTGCTTTTCGCGGGTTCGCGGACACGCCCTTCGGGTTTCGACTTCGCAATGCTCGCGCGGGCGTCCTCGAGGCGGCGCGGCGGCGCTCATGGTTCGGTGTTGCCGTTATCGCGCTCGGCGGTGCGCATCAGGTGGATGAATACGTCCTCGAGTCCCGGTGCCACGCGCTGCCAGCGCCAGCGGCCGTCCGCACGCAGCGGCGCGAGATCCGCGTCGAGCCGCACCACGTCGCGTCCGACGACGTGCAGCGTCTCGCCGAAGGCCGCCACCTGCTCGACCGAAGGCAGCGCGCGCACCTTGTCCGCAAGCGCAGCGAGGTCCGGGCCCTCGACGGTCCAGCCCACGAGGGCTTGATCGGCGACCACCTCGGCGGCGGTGCCCTGCGCGAGCAGCCGTCCGTTGAGGATGTAGCCGAGCTTATGGCAGCGCTCGGCCTCGTCCATGTAATGCGTGCTGACGAGCACGGTGATCCCGGCCGCGGCAAATTTGTGCAGCTCCTCCCAGAACCCGCGTCGGGCCTTGGGATCGACGCCCGCGGTCGGCTCGTCCAGCAGCAAGAGCTGTGGTTCGTGCAGCAGGCACGCCGCCAATGCGAGCCGCTGCTTCCAGCCCCCCGAGAGCGTTCCGGCGAGATCGTCGCTGCGCGCGGCCAGGCCGAGTCGATCGATCGCAGCGTCGACTATCGCGCGCTGATCCGGCATTCCGTACATGCGCGCGATGAAGCGCAGATTCTCGCGAATCGTGAGGTCTTCCCAGAACGAAAAGCGCTGGGTCATGTAGCCGACATGACACTTGATCTCGTAGGATTCGCGCCGGATGTCGTAGCCGAGGCAGGTGCCTTCGCCGCTGTCGGGTGTCAGCAATCCGCACAGCATCCGGATGGTCGTCGTCTTGCCGCTCCCGTTCGGGCCGAGGAAGCCAAAGATCTCGCCGCGTCGCACCGACAGCGCGACGTCGCGCACGACGTGCTTGTCGCCGAAGTGCTTGTTGAGCCCGCGGACGTCGATGACGACGTCGTTCGCGGGAGGGGCGCTCATCGTCGTGTCCCTCCTGCCAGCGTCGCTGCGGAGGCGGCGGCAATTCGATCCGGCGGCGGCCCGACGGCGGTCATTTCGGCCCGGGAGGCAGCGTGACGTCGACGGGCTGTCCCGGTTTGAGCTTGATGGCGTCGGTCGGTGCCGGGCGGGCTTCGACCAGGAACACAAGCTTCGCGCGGCTGTCCTTCGAGTAGAGCACCGGCGGCGTGAACTCGGCCTTGTCCGATACGAAGTCGATCGTGGCGGCGATCGGCGCCACGCAACCGTCGCAGGCGAGTGTGACCCGCGTTCCGGCCTTAAGTCGCGCGAGCTCGGGCTCGGGAACATAGAAACGCGCCTTCACGTTGGAGGGCGGCAGGATGCTGACCACAGGACTTCCCGCCGGGACGAAATCACCCGGGTTGTAGTACGTGTCATGGACGAGCCCCGTCGCCGGGGCCGCGATCGCGCGCTGCGCGAGCCGCCAGTCGTTCTGCGCAAGCACTTCACGCGCGGCTTTCGCGTCAGCTTCCGCGGCGCGGATTTCGTCGGGGCGCGCCGGCAGCTCTTGCGTCGTCACGTTCGCCTCGAGCTCCGCCACCCGGGCTTCGTCGCGTTTGGCCGCGGTCCGGGCGTCGTCGAGCGTGGCGCTGCTGACGAAGCCGTCGCTGTAGAGCTTCTGCTGTCGCTTGAGATTGGCAAGTGAAAGATCGCGTGCGGCTCGCGCCTGCCGCAGCTGTTCGGCAACGACCCGGACCTCGGGCGGTCGTTTGCCCGTCTGCATGTCGGCGAGCCGTGCCTCGGCACTGCGCAAACGCTCCTCGGCTTCACGCCGCGCCGCAGTCTCGTTCTCCCGCTCGAGCGCGAACAGCGGCGCGCCGGCCGTCACCTCGGACCCGCGTCTCGCCGAAAGTTGTTGCAGGGTACCGGCGAAAGGCGCGGCGACGCGCAGGTATTCGCCTTCGATGTAGCCCTGGATAGGGCGCTGTTCACCGGAACCGCACGCGGCAAGCGCGAGCACGAGCAGCGACGTCCACGCCGACGGCTGGCGGACCGCTGATGCCGTCGTGGCCCGTCCGGCTCGCGGCACGCTGCTACCGAGCTTGCCCGCGCATCGAAGCGAGATGGCCGGGCAATGCCATCGGCTTGCCGGCGTCGCCCGAAGTGATCGTCTCGTCGCCTGCGACCAGTAACGCCTCGCGTGCGCCGGCCCCCAACGCGCCGAACGCAATCGAGCGTCCGACCGGCAATGCCGAGACGCGACGGCGCGATGCTTCGATCATGCCCATCGTGGGTGCTCCTTCGGTGTGGGGCGGTCAAGCTTACCTACGGTGCCCCGAAAACGCCAGCAGCCGCGGGCGGCAGGAGGATGCCGGCGGGCCCGCCGCTTCGGCCACAGCGTCGGGCAACGCTGCCGCGATCGCGATGCTCGCGCGAAGTTGCGGCCGCGATCGGCCGATCCAGGAGCGGATCCGACAGGCGCCCAATCCGGCAAGTCAATACTTGACGCTGCAACCGTACGGCACCGTGCTCGCAACCGTCACCGGCTTGCCGCCCTGCGCTTCGGTCAGCGCCGCGTTCACGTAGTTGTAAGCCGCTTTCGCGTCGGCGGGATTCGTCGACCTGCGATCGTCGATAGCTCCGTTGTAGAGCACGTTGCCATCGGGACCGATGACGATCATCTGCGGCGTCGTTTTCTCGGCGTAGGCGCGGCCGGTGGCGCTGGTGCCGTCGAGAAGCGTCGCTTTCTGGGCGGCGCCCTGCGCGCGCATCCAGTCCGCCATCTGGATGGGCGTCTTCCACTCCGGATGGCGCTCGTTCGTCGAGTTGATCGACAGCCACACGACATCGCGGGCGCTCCACGTCTTCTGCAGGTCCTGCATGTTGCGGCTCGCGTAGTGCTTGCGCACGAACGGGCACTCCGGGTTCGTCCATTCGAGGACGACGTACTTGCCGCGAAAATCGGCGAGGTTCACTACGTTGCCCGTAGTATCGTGCAGCGCGAACGCGGGGGCGGTGGTGCCGGGTAACTGGGCCGATGCGACACTCGAGGCCAGCGCGACCCCGAGGAAAAGCGGAACGGTGGACGGCATTCTCATCGCAACCTCCGCTGGAAGGAGCGCTACAGTGTGGCGAGCGCGTCGAAGATCGTCTGTTGCTGGAGCACCTCGGGCAGCAACAGCGGCGCCTTGCCGGGACGGTGGAGCACGTAGACCGGCACGCCGTCGCGCCCCAGCGCCACCAGCGCTCGCGTGATTTCCGGATCGCGGCGGGTCCAGTCGGCGCGGACGAGCGCCACATTCGCGCGGGCGAACGCAGCGCGGACGCTCGCGGTATCGAGGACGAGCCGCTTGTTGACTTGACAGGTCACGCACCACGCCGCGGTGAATTCGACGAAAACCGGGCGTCCCGCGGCCAAGAGATCGGCGAGGCGCGTCGGCGTGTACGGAGTCCAGTCACCGTCGGCAACGGGTGCCTTGATGCCGCCGGCGCGAGCCGGCTCGACGTCATGCGCGAACAGCGGCCACGCGACGACCGCGGCGGCGGCAAGCGCTGCGACGCACGCAATACCCCACGGCCGCGCGCCGCCGGTGCGCACGATTCGCCACGCCCACAGCGCGAAGCCGAGCCCCAGCAACGCCAGCAAGAGGCGCACGACGGCGTCGTTGTCGCGCTGGGCGCCCAGCACCCACGCGAGCCAGATCACTGTGGCGTAGAGCGGGAACGCGAGCGCCTGCTTGAAGCGCTCGAGCCAGGGGCCGGGCCGTGGCAGTCTGCGGCGCCAGCCGGGAAACCACGCGAGCAGCGCATAGGGCAGCGCCATTCCGACCCCGAGTGCGACGAATACGGCGAGAAGCACGGCGGTCGAGCTTGCCATCGCGAAGCCGAGCGCCGCGCCCATGAACGGCGCCGTGCACGGCGAGGCGATGACGACCGCGAGCACGCCGGAGCCGAACGCGTCGATCGACCGGTTCTTCGACGACCAGTTGGTCACCGCCGACGGGGCGAGCTGGCCGAACTCGAACACGCCGGACAGGTTCAATGCCAGCACGAAAAACAACATGGCGAGCGCGGTCACCACCCAGGGGGATTGCAGTTGGAAGCCCCAGCCCAGCTGCTCGCCGGCGGCGCGCAGCGCGGTGAGCAGCAGGCCGAGCGCAACGAAAGTCACGATGACGCCGCCCGCAAACGCGACGGCCTCATGGCGCAGTGTGGGCTTCGTGTCGTGATGCGTCGCGAAGCCCAGCACCTTGAGCGAAAGGACCGGGAACACGCACGGCATCAGGTTGAGAATCACTCCACCCAGGAGCGCCGATACGATCGCCAACGCGAGCGTCAACGGCTCGCCGCCCGGCGGCGCCGGGGCGAGATTGAGGACGGGCGCGGGCGCGGACGGGGGCTTCGCGCCCGGAACGAGCTCGCCGTCGACCGCCACGTCGATCGTCGCCGCTCGCACATCGCCGAAGCCGCGCGTCGCGGTGACGACGCCCGCCGCGCGGCCGAAGTTGCCGCTGAACGTGCTGGCAACGGGCAACGTAAGGACGTAGGCATTGCCGTCACGACTCAACGTCTGCGGCACCGAGGCCTCGATCCGATCGGCGGCATAGGGAAAGAAGCGCACTTCGCCGGGATCGGCCGCGCCAAGCGGCGGCTCCAGTTTCAGCGCGACCGTCTTGCCGTTGCCCTCCGCACTTGCCCCCCACCCTGCGAGCGGCTGTGGCAGCGCGCGCTTCGCGTCCGCGATCGCCGCGCCCCAGCGCGAATCGGGACCGGACTTCGCCGCCACCGGCAGCGTGAGCGCGAGGTCGGCGCCCTCCGGGATGCACGTCTCCTTGCAGACCAGCCAGTCGGCGCGCGCGTTGAGCGTGATGCTGCCCGTCGGCGAAACGGTCCGATCGGTCGCTACATCGACGAGATGCAGGACTTCGCCTTCGTAGCCGTAATTGACGAGGGGACCCGCGGGAATCGCCTCCGGGGCCGGCCATTCGATGGGACCCGCGAGCACGCCGGCCGGGAGCTTCCATGCGATCGTCGTCGGCAGACCGGAGTCGCCGGGATTCCGCCAGTACGTATGCCAGCCCTTGTCGATCGCGAGACGCAGCGCGACCGTGAGCGGTTCGCCGGGGACGAGCGCGGTTCGGGCGGCGATAAGCTCGGCCTCGACGTGCTGCGTGCGCACCGCGGTCGCCGCGACCGATGACGCGAGCGCAAGCGCCACTGTCGCGAGCAGGGCGCGGAGCACGACAACGGACCGAAATCTAGGGCGCACGGTTATCAATGGACGAATCGATGCACGCTGTTGGTTCGACGAAGCGGCGTTTGGTTCCCCCCGCTATAATTCTACCGTTCGGCCTTCCGAACGCGTGCGAACCCCAGTCGTCGGCGGTTCGGCGTGCCTCGCGACCCGACGGGCGGATCTCGTTCGCTTGCCCCCGCGGCCATCCTTCTTTCGCGAACAGCCCCCGGAGCGCCCCCATTCCGATGGAAGCCTTCCTCGTGTCGATGAGCGTAATCGCGCTCGGCGAGATCGGCGACAAGACCCAGCTCCTCGCACTGCTGCTCGCTGCGCGCTTCAGGAAGCCGCTGCCGATCGTCGCCGGAATCCTGGTTGCGACACTTGCCAACCACGCGCTCGCGGGATTTCTCGGCAACCTGTTCCGCGCATTCGTTCCCGGCGAGATCCTGCGCTGGCTCCTCGCGCTCGCGTTCTTCGCCGTCGCGATCTGGACGCTGCGGCCGGATCGGACCGACGATGACGAACCGCCACCGGCGCCGCGCTGGGGTGTATTCGCCGTCACCGTGACCGCGTTCTTTTTCGCCGAGATGGGGGACAAGACGCAGATCGCCACGGTCGTGATGGCCGCGCAGTTCCAGTCGCTCGTCGCCGTCGTGCTCGGCACGACGTGCGGGATGCTCGCTGCCGACATTCCTGTCGTGCTGCTCGGAAACGCCGCGGCGGCAAAGATTCCTTTCAAAGCCGTCCGGATCGCGGCGGCACTGCTGTTCGCGGTGATGGGGGCGTACGCGCTGCTCGCGGCGGATTTGCCGAGCGCCGGTTGAGGCGGCCCCGACGTGTCGCGCCGTATAATCGACGCTTGTGCAATTCGCCGGCCGGGACACGAGGCTCCCGGGCCGCATCGACGATGAAACCCTTCAATCCCGCCGCGATCGAGGCCACCGTGCAGGCGCAGTGGAAGGCCGACGACGTCTATCGCGCCGTCGAGCGCGCCGGCGCGAAAAAGTTCTATTGCGTGTCGATGCTGCCCTACCCCTCCGGCATCCTGCACATGGGGCACGTGCGCAACTACATGATCAGCGACATGATGTACCGGCACCTGCGGATGAAGGGATACAACGTGCTCGTGCCGATGGGCTGGGATGCGTTCGGACTGCCCGCCGAGAACGCCGCGATCAAGAGCGGCCTTTCACCGGCCCGGTGGACGCGCGACAACATCGCGACGATGAAAGCGCAGATGCAGGCGGTGGGCCTCGCCATCGACTGGTCGCGCGAGCTCGCGACGTGCGATCCCGCGTACTACAAGTGGAACCAGTGGTTCTTCCTCAAGATGCTGGAAAAGGGCATCGCCTACAAGAGGACCGGCGTGGTCAACTGGGATCCGGTCGACCACACCGTGCTCGCGAACGAGCAGGTGATCGACGGCAGAGGCTGGCGCTCGGGGGCACCGGTCGAGAAGCGCGAGATCCCGATGTATTACCTGCGGATCACCGATTACGCGGACGAGCTGCTCGACAATCTCCCCAGGATGACGGGTTGGCCGGAGCGGGTGCGTGCAATGCAGGCGAACTGGATCGGCAGGAGCAACGGCGTGCGGTTCGCGTTTCTCCACGACGTCCGCGGTGCCGACGGCAGGCCGATCGGCGACGGGCGGATGCACGTCTTCACGACGCGCGCCGACACGATCATGGGCGTGACCTTCTGTGCGGTCGCCGCCGCGCATCCGCTCGCCATTCACGCGGCCCGGGGCAATCCGGCGCTGGCGGCATTCGTCGACGAGTGCCAGCGCGGCAGCGTGGCGGAAGCCGATCTCGCGACGATGGAGAAGAAGGGGATGCCGACGGGACTCTTCGTCACGCATCCGTTGACCGGCGAGAAGGTCGAGGTCTGGGTCGGCAACTACGTGCTAATGGCGTACGGCGACGGCGCGGTGATGGGCGTGCCTGCGCACGACGAGCGCGACTTCGCGTTTGCGAAGAAATACGGGCTCCCGATCAAACAGGTGATCGCCATCGAGGGCGAGACGTTCTCCGCCGACGGCTGGCGGCCCTGGTACGAGGACAAGACGCGCGGCGTCTGCGTCAGTTCCGGCAAGTACGACGGCCTCGGCTACGACGCCGCCGTCGACGCCATCGCCGCCGACCTCGCGGCCAAGGGGCTGGGCGAGAGGAAGACGACCTACCGGCTGCGCGACTGGGGCATTTCGCGCCAGCGCTATTGGGGCACGCCGATCCCGATCATCCACTGCCCTGCGTGCGGCGACGTGCCGGTCCCCGAGAAGGACCTGCCCGTCGTGCTGCCCGAGGACTGCGTGCCGGACGGCACCGGCAATCCGCTCGCGAAGCGCGCGGATTTCGTCGATACGCCGTGCCCGAAGTGCGGCAAGCCGGCGAAGCGCGAAACCGACACCATGGACACGTTCGTCGACTCGTCGTGGTACTACATGCGCTACGCGTGTCCCGACGCGGCGTCGATGGTCGACGGCCGCAACGACTACTGGAACCCGATGGACCAGTATATCGGCGGCATCGAGCATGCGATCCTGCACCTCCTCTACGCGCGGTTCTGGACCAAGGCGATGCGCGACATGGGCCTCGTCGGCTTCGACGAACCGTTCATGCGATTGATGACGCAGGGGATGCTGCTCAACCACATCTTCTGCCGCCGCACGGAGAAGGGCGGCATCGACTACTACGCACCGGAGGAGGTCGATGTGAAGTGCGACGCCGAGGGGCGCGTTGTCGGCGCCACGGCGAGAGCCGACGGCAAGCTGGTCGATTACGGCGGCATCGGAACGATGTCGAAGAGCAAGCGCAACGGCGTCGATCCACAGGCGCTGATCGACCGCTTCGGCGCCGACACGGCGCGGCTGTTCGTGATGTTCGCCGGCTCGCCCGAGGACAGCGCGCTGTGGTCGGATGCCGGCGTCGAGGGTGCGCATCGCTTCCTGCGGCGGCTGTGGACGTTCGCGCAGGCGCACGCGGACACGGTGAGATCGGCGGGGCCGTTCGACGGGCGCAACGCGGCCGCGTCGGCGAAGGCCGCCCGCCGCGAGGTACACCTGACCTTGAAACAGGCGACCTACGATTACGAACGCGTCCAGTACAACACGGTCGTGTCGGCCGGGATGAAGATGCTGAACGCGCTGGAGGCCATGCCGGCCGATGCTCTCGGCGCGGCGGCGGCAACGCGCGAGGGCCTGTCGATCCTGCTTCGCGTCCTCTATCCCGTCGTTCCGCATACCGGCTGCGCGCTGTGGGACGATCTTGCGTTCGCCGGAGAATTCGGCTCGCTGCTGGACGCGCGGTGGCCGGAGGTGGATGCGGCGGCGCTCGACCAGGACGAGATCGAGCTCGTCCTGCAGGTGAACGGCAAGCTCCGCGGCCGGATCAAGGTCCCGGCGGCAGCCGACAACGCCGCGATCGAGACGATCGCGCGCGCAAGCGCGGAGGTTGCAAAACACGCCGCCGGCGCGCCGATCAGGAAGATCGTCATCGTTCCGGGGCGGCTCGTCAATGTCGTGGTCTGAGCGACGTCGCGCCGAGGCGCCCGGCCCGCGCCTCCGCGAGGACGACCAGCGCGCTCACCGATTGGCCGGCGTCCGCCTCATTGCCGGCGTTGCGTTCTCGGGAACGCTCGTCGGCTGCGGCTTCCATCTGCGCGGCGACGTGACCTATGCGTTCCCGACGGTCTACTTGAATGCGCCCGCCAACTCACCCATCGTGGATGAGCTTACGCGCGCGATCGATGGAGCCGGCGGCGCACGCGTGGTCGCCACCGCGAAGGATGCGACGGTGACGCTCGACGTCACCGGCGTCACCGACGACAAGCAGGTGCTGTCGCTCACTTCCGGCGGACGGGTCCGCGAGTACCAGCTCACCAAGCGCGTGGGTTTCAGCCTGCACGACAGCGAGGGCCACGACTGGCTGCCCGCGGCCGAGATCACGATCCGCCGCAGCTACACCTTCAGCGAATCGGAAGTGCTGGCGCGCGAGCACGAGGAAACGCGGATGCTAAAAGAGATGCAGACCGACGCCGTCCAGCAGATCGTTCGCAGGCTGCAGGCAGCGAGGAGGCCGACGTAGGCATTGGAAGGCTGCGACCCGCTGGGAACACAGGGTATCCCATGCAACGATTTGCTTTCGGCGAGGGGTCGGCTTCAGGCGTGAAACGCCCGAGGGAAAGTTCACCCCTCCGGGGAAGCTTTTGCGCTGGGTCGGTGGTTATCGTGAACTTCAGCGTGCTCTCGGCGTGCGCCGCCGCTCAGGATCCTGCCCGTCGCGGTTGAAGGTTCCAATGGACATCCGCCCCGCCCAGCTCGCCGCGCATCTCGAGCGCACGCTCGCGCCGATCTACGTCGTTCACGGCGACGAGCCGCTGCTCGCGATCGAGGCCGGTGACGCGATTCGCGCCGCCGCACGCAAGGCCGGCTACGACGAGCGCGAGGTGCTCGTCGTCGAGCCGGGCTTCAAGTGGGACGCCTTCGCCGTGGCGAACGCGAACATGGGACTGTTCGGCGCACGCAAGCTCGTGGACCTGCGTATTCCGTCAGGCAAGCCCGGCGTCGACGGCGCCCGGGCGCTCGAAGCGTATGCGGCCATCCCCAATCCGGATCAGCGCATGCTGGTCACGCTGCCGAAGATCGATCGCGCGACGCAGTCGTCGGCGTGGTTCGCGGCGCTTGCAGCCGCCGGCGCAACCGTCGCCGTCTATCCGCTCATCCGCGAGGAGCTGCCCGCGTGGATCGCCGCGCGCCTTGCCCGGCAGCGCCAGCGTGTCGCGCCAGAAACGCTGGCGTTCCTCGCCGAGCGGTGCGAAGGCAACCTGTTCGCCGCGCAACAGGAGATCGAGAAGCTCGGTCTCATCTGCCCACCCGGTGAGCTCGCGCCCGACGCCGTCGAACGCGCGGTCGCGGACGTGGCGCGCTACGACGTGTTTCAGCTCTCCGAAGCCTGGCTCGGCGGCGACGCCGCGCGCGCGGTGCGCATTCTCGCGGCGCTCGAGGCCGAGGGTGAGGGCCTCCAGCTGCTGCTGTGGCAGCTTTCGGAAGATCTCCACGCACTCGCCGCGATCGCGAGTGCGGCCGCCGCCGGGACGCCGATCGCGACGGCGGTCCGCAACGCACGCGTCTGGGGCCGGCGCCAGGGTGCCATGGAGCGCGCGGCGCGGCGGGTCGACGCTGGCGCGCTGCTCCGCATGCTGCGCGCGCTCGCCACCGTCGATGCGGTCTCGAAGGGCATCGGCCGCGGCAATGCGTGGGACGAGCTCGCGACGATCGCGCTCGCGTTCGCCGGAAAGCCGGCGCTTCCGCTTCCCTCCACCGCCGCTGCGCGTTGAACGCCGCGCGGCCACGCCCTCGCGACGGGCTCAGTCCTTGTTTTTCTTCTTGGCTGGGTGCGGCTCGAGCGCGAGTTTCTGCGCGCCCTTGCCCCCGCGCTTTTCCAGATCGGCCATCAGGCCTTCGTCGGACAGATCGATCGGGTGCGAATTATCCCAGTCGTGGCGCGCGACCTTGTTCAACCGCTCGACGACGTGACGCCCATCGACGTCGATCGCAAGCTCGCGGCGCGCGTCGAAGCTGCCGGGCGCGAGGTTGATCGAGCCCACCACCGCACGATCGTCGTCGACGAGGATCATCTTGGCGTGGGGCTTGAGGCTTTTGAGCCTGTGGATCTTGGCATCGACGTCGCGCATGATGCGTAAGCCACCGACGCCCTCGACCAGCTTGTCCACCTTCAGCGTATGCGGTGGCCGCGCCAGGATGTGGATTTTCACGCCGCGGTTGGCCGCGCGCACCAGCCGCTCGATGATTACCGTGTCCTGGTAGCGCTCGTTCTGCAGCCAGAGCGTGTGCTTCGCCGAATCGATGAACTCGGCGATCCGCTCGCGGCCGTTGTTCGGGCACCAGACGAGCCGCGAGCCGGGCTTGGGCGCGAAGTCGTGCCGCGCCCAGTCGGCCTCGAAGCAATCGACCATTTCCCCGACTTCGTGCCTGCGCGTGGTCACGACCGCGTAATCGCGCGTCTCGGTCAAGTCGCGCGTCTCCCAGTTGAGCGATTCGACGAATCCGGTCTCGTCGTCGATCACCATCGACTTCTGGTGCGTGAGATCGAAGGCCGGGTTGCTGTCACGAACCTCGATGCCCGCCGCCGCGAGCGCTTTGCGCGCCTCTTCGTTCTCGGCCTCGCCGCTGCGGCGCGCGGGGTTCAACATCACGCGAACGTTGACTCCACGCCGTTTCGCCGCGACGACGGCATCGAGCAGCGTTGGATCGGTGAACAGGAACATCCGGATATTGAGCGAGCGCCTCGCGCCGTTGACCGCGTCGAGAATGGGCTTGGCGGTGTCGTCGGGGAGAACGATCAGGGAATGCGTCATGGCGGTCGATTTCAGCGGTGGCCCGCGTCTGCCGCGGAGGCGACGGTTGCGTGCGCCGGTTGCGGCGTGCCGAACTGGACGCGGTAGAGCTCGGCGTAGACCCCGCCCTTCGCCAGCAGCTCGTCGTTCGCACCCTGTTCGGCGACAACCCCGCCCTTGAAAACGATGATCTTGTCGGCGTCGCGGATCGTCGAGAGCCGGTGCGCGATCATGATCACCGTGCGGCCCTTCATCAGCCGCTCGAGCCCCTCGATCACCAGTTGCTCGGATTCGGTGTCGAGCGCGGCCGTCGGCTCGTCGAGGATCAGGATCGGCGAGTTGCGGATCAACGCCCGCGCGATGCCGATCCGCTGCCGCTGGCCGCCGGACAGCGTGTCGCCACGCTCGCCGACCATCGTGTCGTACCCGTGCGGCATCCTGGCGATGAACTCGTCGGCGTTGGCAAGCTTCGCCGCGGCGACGATCTCCTCGGCCGTCGCGTCGGGCCGGCCATAGGCGATGTTGTCGCGGACCGTGCCGTGGAACAGGACCGTTTCCTGCAGCACGAAGCCAATCTAACGGCGCAGTCCGGCGATCGTGTAGCTGCGAATGTCGGTGCCGTCGATCAGCACGCGGCCGCCGGTGGGATCGTAGAACCGCGGAATCAGGCTCACGACGGTCGACTTGCCGCCGCCGGTCGGGCCGACGATGCCCACGACCTGGCCCGCCTCGATCGTGAAGCTGACGTCGCGCAACACCGGAGCCTCGGCACCGTAGGCGAACGCGACGTGGTCGAAGGAGATTTCCGTGGCATGGCTCGCATCCTGCATCCGGTGGGTCTCGAGGTCCTGCCGTCCGAAGGCCTGGACCGCACGGACCGACCCCAGCCCCTGCTGGACCACGGCGACGATGTCGCTCTGCCGCTTGCGCACGTTGCGGGTCGCATCCTTGACCGCCTTCTTGAAGCGCATGACGAAGAACAGCAGGAACGGCGTCACGCCGACGGCGATCAGCGCGAAGTCCCAGTTGAGCCAGAACATCAGGCCCAACATTCCGACGATCGTCATCAGGTCGACGAGGATCCCGAGCGTCGACGCCGACGCGAAACTTTGCACCGTCGACACGTCGTTGGTGATCGTCGACAGCAGCGTCCCCGTCTGCGCCGGGTCGTAGTAGGCGAGCGACAGTCGGTGCAGGTGCTCGTAGATGCGGATGCGCAGGTCGTTCGCAACCCACTGGCCGATGCTTTCCGTGTAGTAATTGTCGATGTAAGTCGCGACCGCACTCAGGCTCGCGATCACGATCGTCGCGACGCCGGCGAACAGCGCCACGCCGAGCGTGTTGCGGTCGATCCCGTAGTCGTGCGCCCACGCGAGCCAGTCTGGAAGGTGGTGGTGGCCGAGCGCGTCGTCGAGGACGAGCTTCAACGGCCATGGCGCGGCGAGGCTCATTACGGTCTCGACCAGCATCGCGGCGAACACCACGACGAGCCAGCCGCGATACGGGCGGACCAGGTCGCGGACAAGCGAGAGCATCGTGCTTTTGGGCGGCAGAGCAATGGTGCCCGCGGGCAGGCGCGGGGGCGTCCCGGCGCCGGTGTCGGGCGTGCGGGTTTGATCGTTCACGACGGCGGAACTTTTGATCCGATCTGTAATCATCCCTTCGACCGGAGAGATCGGTCAAGGGTGCGGTGATGGCGGGCCGCCGGACAGGTCGGCCTCAGCGCAGGTCTCCCCACAACGCCTGCAGCGCGGCGAGCGCAGCGACCGCTGCGGTTTCGGTGCGCAGCACCCGTGGGCCCAGACGCACGGCGGCGAAGCCTCGCGCAATGGCCGCATCGATCTCGCCCTGCTCGAAGCCGCCTTCCGGGCCGACGACCAGCGCGAGCGGCGAAGCGGGTCGCGGCAACGATGCCAGCGCCGTCGCAGCGAAAGGTGCGAGCACGAAGCCGCGTCCCGCCGAGACGGCGAGCCAGTCGCCAAGCGTCTGCGCCGCCGCGATTTCCGGAATTCTATTGCGCGCGCATTGCTCGCAGGCGGCAATCGCGATCTGCCGCCAATGGGCGAGGCGCCGCAGCCCGCGCTCACCGGAAGGCAGTGCTGCGCTCCGCGCGGACACGATCGGCTGGACCGCCGTGACGCCCAGCTCGACAGCCTTGCGTACCGCGTAATCCATGGCCTCGTTGGCCGCGATGCCCTGCGCGAGCGTCACCGCGAGCGACGATTCGCGCTCGACCGGATCGAACGCATCGAGGCGCACGGCAGCGCCGCGCTTGTCGTTGCGGGTGAGCGTGGCCGCGTATTCTCCGCCCGTGCCGGTGAACAGCGTCAGCGAGTCGCCGACGGACAGCCGCAGGACGCGCACGGCGTGATGGGCGACGGCGTCCGGCAGGCCGACGATCTCGCCCGCCATCGCGGGCGCAAGATCGAGTGCAACGTGAAACCGCGGTGCCATCGCTTAGGCGCCGTCGACGAAATCGAAGTGACAGTCGTCGTTCTCGGGCCGAAAGCCGATCCGCGCGTAGAGGGCGTTCGACGTCGGGTTCGCGAGATCGGTCGTGAGAAAGAGCGTCGCCTTGCCCCGCCGGAGCAGTTCGCGCGCGAGCGCCGCGACGAGCGCCGTCGCATACCCCCGGCCGCGACAATCGGGCAACGTGTAGACCGGTGTGATGCGCGCGAATTCGGGCGCCGCATCGTTATACCCGACGAACGCAACCGGCGCTCCGTCGTCCCAGATCCAGAAATCGCCGCGATCGACGCGTTTCTCCATCGTTCTCGTGATGCGCTCCGGAGAATCGGGGAGGCCGACTTCGACGATGAACGCGTTCTGCCTCTCGACGAGCCACGGCAGATCGGAAGCAGTCGCCACGCGGGGCGCTCCGGACGCCGGTGGGACTGCAGCCACCTCGTGCAACACGTGCTGGCGCAAGCGCAAGCGCAGTGCGTGGCCGCGACCGGTGAGCTCGCGCCACCGGCGCGCAAAAGCCTCGGTCGGGTCGATCGCGCCGACCACCCCCTGCAATGCGGGCCAGTCACGCGCGAGGTCTTCCGCGAAGGCGATCGCCGCACCCGGGTCGCTCTGGCCGACCATCACCGGCCCGTCGTCGCGCTGCATCGCCACTCCGCAGACGCCGTCGCCGGCACAGGTCGCAAGGTACACGCGCGCGTCCGTCTCGGGCGGGGTGCGCTTGAGCGAATGCGCGTAGACCACGAAAAAGCTCGCCGATGCCAAACCGCGCGCGGAGATCGGCGTCGCTGCGGCGAGAAAAACATCAGGATCGGTATGGCGGGTAACGTGCATCGGCGAAAGTCACTGGATCCCCGCGTTCGCGGGGATGACGGCGGTATCGTGCTAGGATTTTGGCACACTGGTCTTTCGTTCTGCAGGAGGTTCCCATGGTCAGTCTCAAGACGCCTTCGGGCCAGCTCGGCTGGCAAGCCGCCCCTTTCGACCTGCCCGGCACCGACGGCAAACGCCACACCCTCGATTCGGTCCGCGGCAAGAACGGCACGGTCGTGATGTTCATCTGCAACCATTGTCCGTACGTGAAAGCCGTCGTCGACAAGATCGTCCGCGACATGCGCGATCTCGCGGCGCATGGCGTCGACAGCATCGCGGTCATGAGCAACGATCCCGCCGACTATCCGGAAGATTCGTTCGACAATATGCAGGCGGTCGCCGCGCGGCACGACTTCCCGTTTCCCTACGTGATCGACGAGACGCAGGAGGTCGCGCGCACCTATGGCGCCGTCTGCACGCCCGATTTCTTCGGTTTCGACCGGGACGAGAAGCTCGCCTATCGCGGCCGACTCGACGCGTCGGGGCGTTCGCCGGACCCTTCCGCGCGGCGCGAGCTGTTCGAGGCGATGGTCGGCGTTGCCCGAACCGGCCAGGCGCCCGCCACGCAGCATCCGTCGGTCGGCTGCTCGATCAAGTGGCGGCGTGCTTGAGCAAACCAGAACCTGCCTGGAATCGCAGCGAGCGGCCCGAGATCCCCGTTGCCAGTGGGGGCCCGCAACGAGCTTCGAGATTGTCATTAGGCGGCAACCCGACCGCCGATGCTTGATAGCGGCCCTCAGTAGTCGTCGATGAGAGCCGACCGGGTGACCGCTTCAGACGGACACCGGCCGTTCGGCCGGCGCGGGGCAGTGGCGGTCACCGGCCACTTCCCGTCGTTCGGGGTTGCCGCGGAAATTTTCCATGAGCGGCCGTTTGCGCCGGCACACCGAACGAGTGATTTTAGGAGCAGTGGGCCACTGCCAACGAAGCCCCACTTCGGGCGGTCGTAGCTAAGCTTGGCGAGGCGGCCAGAAACGGCGGACAGTAGCGAGCGAGTCCCCGCTTGTGGCAAAGTCCAATGGCGTTCGCATTCCGTCCTCCGGCGGCTCTTGTATCCGCCTTTCAATGGCTAATCTGTCGCTCGACAAGAAGGCCCCTACTGTGGTTCATTTCATCCGCTCGTTTTTCATAGCCGGCGTCGGTGCAATCCTGATGGCGGCTTTCGTATCCGCGGCGTCGGCGCAGGTTCGTGCGTCCACCTTTTCCGACTTTACCGATCTCTACGAAAGGCGGGGGCCGGCCGTCGTCGCCATCAGCGTCACGCAACTGATCAAGCATCCCGGCAGCATGCAGTTGCCGAAGAACCATCCGCCTATCGATCCCCGCCACGGTTTCGGCCAGACGCCTCGCGAGGCGCCGCGGGAAATCGAGCAGCGTTCGGAAGCCTCCGGTTTCATCATCTCGTCTGACGGCTACCTCATTACCAACGCACACGTTGTTGAAGATGCGAACGAGGTCAACGTCAAGCTCACCGACAAGCGCGAATTCAAGGCCAAGGTCATCGGTGCCGACAAGTTGGCCGACATCGCGCTGCTCAAGATCGACGCGACAGGTCTCCCCATCGTTACGATCGGCGACCCGGACAAGCTCAGGGTCGGCGAGTGGGTGGTCACGATCGGCAAGCCGTTCGGCCTCGACAACTCGATGACCGCCGGCATCGTTAGCGCCAAGGGGCGCGACTTGCCGGACGAAGACCTCGTACCGTTCATCCAGACGGACGCGGCGGTGAATCCTGGAAACTCGGGAGGACCGCTGCTGAACCTGAAGGGCGAGGTCGTCGGCATCACATCAATGATCTATACGGAATCGGGTGGCTTCATGGGCATCTCGTTTGCGATCCCGATCGACATCGCGATGGCTGCCGTGGCGCAGCTCAAGGACAAGGGGCGCGTCACGCGGGGGCGGATCGGCATCGAGATCGCCGAGGTGACCAGGGAGGCCGCCGAGTCGTTCGGGCTGGCCAAGCCCGCAGGCGCGCTCGTCAACTCCGTCGAGAAGGACGGACCGGCGGACAAGGCCGGGGTCGAGGCGGGGGACATCATCCTCGCGGTCGACGGTCGCGAAGTTCAGGGCGTGGCGGAACTGCCCCGGATCATCACGGCGGTGAAACCCGGCACCAGAGTGACGCTCCTCGTCTGGCGCAAGGGCGCGCAGCGGGAGATGGCGGCGACGGTCGCCGAGCTGACGGATGAAAGCACCGTCAATGCGGCGCGCCGCGGAGAATCTGCGCCGATAGAGAAGGCGAAGCCCAATCGAATCGGCCTGGCCCTCTCGGACCTCAGCAACGCGCAGAAGAAGGAGTTGGGAATACCGAACGGCGTGCTGGTCGAGGACGTCACCGACGTTGTCCGCGGCAACGTATGGCCCGGCGACGTCATCCTCGCCGTCGTGACCCGGGGGCAGACGACCGCGGCGAAAACCGTCGCACAAGTGAACGCTCTTCTCCTGACCCTCGAGAAGGGTGGGGCCGTGACGCTGCGCTTGCAGCGCGGCACACAGGAATTCTATGCCTCGCTCCGAATCACCGGCGGCGAATGAGCGCGACGTCGTGCCGTGCATGAGGGCGACCGATCCTCCATATGCCTTCATAAACACTTCTCGTGTGTTCCGAGCTTTGCTTCGGTCGGCATATCCCGAGGCGGGAACGGCTTGGTTCGGCCACAACCGGTCAGACGCCACCAGGGTCGAAATTTCCGGATAGCCGACGTTCGGATCAGTCTTACCGATGATCAGCGAGCCACATCGGCTCGAAAGCTATCCGCCGCTGCGGGCGCGCGTGCCGTGATCTGCGTGCGGGTTTCCCGAAGATTTGCAAGTTCGGCCCTGAGCGCCGCCAACTCGCCACGCAAGCTCTCGGCTGCGTTTACGCGCTCGCGCAGCTCGGCGATCTCGCGTTGCTGGTCTGCGACTCGCTCCTCCAGCTTTGCGTTCAACCCCTGGATCGCCGCCAGCGCCACCCCCTGCACATCCATCGGCGCCAGCCGCGTCGCATCGTCACCTAACCCAAACGCCGCATGAAAGTCCTGCGCCATCGGACCCATGTGCTCGATCCCTGGCACGCTCGCGAACGTCCAGCGCGCAACCGGCAGCGCCACCACCTGGTCGAGCACCTCCCTGCCGTCGACCGCCACGACGTCCGACTTCAGCGCGCGATCGCTCGCGCACGCCCAGCCGCTGCCACCGGTGAGCGTGCAGCCGCCACTCAGGGGCGGACCGGCGAACAGCCGTACCGCGCCTGGCGCGTACACCACGAAGTCGCCGTCGGCCTGGCTGCTCGTATAGCTGTTCGGATCCCCACCCCAGACGAACGAACGGTGATGCGAGGCGATCGCATTCACTCCCGCGGCGAAGCTGTAGTTGCCGCTCGCGATATTGCCTTCCCCCCCCGGAACGGCACTAGACAAGCCGCTCGCTTTGTTAAATGCTCCGCCGCTGACGGTGCTGACGACTCCGCTCGCGGTATTCCTCGTGCCCCCGCCGACCGTGCTATCGAGATCGCTCGCCCTGTTCACCTCGCCCCCGCTCACAGTGCTGCCCTGGCCGCTTGCGGTATTTTCCGATCCCCCACCGACGACGCTGGACTGTCCGCTCGCGGTGTTGCTCACGCCTCCGCCGACGAACGATTTGAAACCATTTGCCTGATTGGCATAACCACCACCCACGGTGGCGAAATCGGCGTCCGTGGCATTCCAGCAAGCGCGTGTGGAAGTTTGGTTCGATTCGATGCAGTTGGAACCCGCCTGCCCGCCGCCGCCAATCGTCTGTCCGGCGTGCGTGGGGTTCCAGGAATTGTAATTCCCGCCGATGATGTTGCGGCTGGTGGCGTTCGGCTCGTAATGCATGACCCGGCTGCCGTTGACCCGGAGGTCCAGCGGCTGGTTGTCGTTCGTTCCAAGCAACGCGGTGGCCCCGAACGCATTGCCGCCCTGCACGAACGCGTTGGCCGGCCCGGTGCTGTCGGCCGCGCAGCTCCACGCATTGCCGTTCCACTTCGGGATCTGGTTCGCCGCGCAAGCCACCAGCGGCAGGAGATTGGTCGCCGCCAGGTTGATTGTGCCGCTGCCGGTGATGGGGCCCCCGGTCAGGCCGCTGCCCGTGGCCACGCTGGTCACCGTCCCGCCACTGTTGGTGTCCGCCGCACACGTCCACGCGCTGCCGTTCCACTTCGGAACCTGGTTTGTCGCGCACGCGACCGTCGGTAGCAAGTTCGTCGCCGCCAGGTTGATTGTGCCGGCGGTGGTGATCGGCCCGCCGCTGAGCCCGGGACCGGTGCCGACGCTGGTCACGGTGCCGGCGCTACTCGCCGCCGACCAGCTGTTGCTCGCCGCACCGTTGTTCGCCGCGGTGGTGAAGAAGTACAGGTACTGCTTGATCCCCGGACTGAACGCGTAGGTGCTGACGTGCAACCCGCTCGGCATCAGGTTCACCGGATTGCTGCAGGCCCCAATGCGCAGCGGCCCCCGCAGATCGCTCCCCACCAGCGTCCCGTTCGGAAACACCATCTTGTTCGCGCCGAACGGCGGAATCGTCAGCGTCTGCGTCGTCACCGCGCCCGACCACGTGCCCGCGTAGCTGTTGCCGGAATTGGGCAGCAACATCACTTCGGCGCACATCGAGTCCGTGGTCGTGTTCTCCAGCTCGACGTGGAAGTCGTAGCCGTTGGTGGTCCAGCGCCCGTAGATCGTGCTCTCCCGCACCCGGAGGTCAAAGCTCGGGCCGCTCACCGAGCCCACCGCCACGTACAGCCCGCGCTTGTTCTGGGTGTTCCCCGGCGTGGGCGGGAACGCCCGCACCACACAGCGCATCCCGTCCACCGCTACCGGCACCTCCAGCGCCGGCGCCTGCGTGCTGGCCGTGCAGTCCACGTTGGTCTCCGGGGGCGGCGTCGTCGACCCGTTAGCCGCATAGACGTGCAGCGAACCGATCGTGTTCGACACCAGATCGCTGTCCGGGTCGACCGCCTCGACCACGTAGGTCTTGCCCGGTTCCGCCCCGAACACGAACCACCGCGTCTCGCCGGCGCCGATGCTCTGCCGCACCGACGAGCCGTCGGGCACGATCAGCCGCGCATTACCTACGGTCGTATTCGCGAGCGGCCCCATCGTCTGCGCCTGCACCGGGAGAAATGCAAGACCATAGGATAAGACGATGAACACCATCGGTTGCCAGACGCGCGTAGACATGGTTCCTCCCCTTGGTTGAAGTGGAACGCGCGCGCCTTGGCGTCAGGCCCGTGCGGCCCCAGCGGCGAAACGGCTCGGATTCTGGTCCCGGGTCGAGGCCGTGGCAAGGCCCGGCCGGTCCCGGCAGACAATCGGTCCCCGATGGGGCCGGCCAACGCCTGAGCGATGGCCGCGTTCGGGCAAAACGCGCGGTCAGGTGAACGGCCGGTTCCATGCCTTTCAACGGCCGCCGTGAATCACGCTGAACGTCAACTCGGGGTCGTCCACCGCCGAACGATCTGCGGCGAGGAACGGCGGCTCGATGATCGCAGCGGCCCTTCACGCGTGGATGGCTGTAGCACGCTAGTCAGCGGTCGCTCGGTCACATCGCTTGGATGCCCGAGTCCGGCCATGAGCAGCCGCTCCCTGGCGACGCTCAATTCCGGACATTGGCGTACGTCTGGCCACCTGTGAATATTCCGCTGGAATGCTAGCCACGATAGTTCCATGCTTTGCGTCAAGCGGCCGGGTAGCCAAACCAAATAAGGCCGTTCTGGCAGCCATGAGGTAGGGTGTTTGTTGTTATGAACCGTCCCGGGAATCGCGGAGGCTCCGTCATGTGAGTTACGCCGCCATGGGTAACCCGGAAGGTTGCTTGTAGTAGTGTGCCTCAGCCTCGGCCGGCGGAATGTTGCCGATCGGTTCCAGAAGCCGATGATGATTGAACCAGTTTACCCACTCGAGTGTGGCCAATTCCACCGCCGCCAGGTTGGGCCAACGCCGGCGATGGATGATCTCCGCCTTGTAGAGCCCGTTGATCGTTTCGGCCAGCGCGTTATCGTAGGAATCGCCCACGCTGCCCACCGAGGGCTCGATCCCGGCTTCGGCCAGCCGCTCGGTGTAGCGAATACTCGTGTATTGACTGCCGCGGTCCGAGTGCGCTACCAAGCGGCTTCCCGTTCGCGGACGCCGTTCGTACAAGGCTTGCTCCAGCGCGTCCAGCACGAAGTCCGTGTGAGGAGTCGAAGATGCGCGCCAGCCGACGATGCGACGAGCGTACACATCGATGACGAAGGCCACGTATACGAAGCCCTGCCACGTCGACACGTAGGTGAAATCGGACACCCACAATTCGTTCGGCCGGGTGGCCTTAAACTGCCGGTTGACGTGGTCCAGCGGGCAAGGCGTCGCCGGATTGGCAATAGTGGTACGCACCACCTTGCCGCGCACGACGCCCTTAAGGTCGAGATGCTTCATCAGCCGCTGCACGGTGCAACGCGCAATGTCGAAGCCTTCGCGCCGCATTTGGCGCCAGACCTTGCGAACTCCATAGACCTCGAAGTTCTCCCGGTGCACGCGCTGCACCTCGGGAATCAGCACAGCATCCCGTTTGGCGCGGTCACTGCGCAGATCCGGATTGAGGCGACGGGCAGCATGCGCAAAATACGTCGACGGGGCGATCGGCAAGACCTTGCAGATCGGCTCGATCCCGAAGCGGTCGCGGTGCTGGTCGATGAAGTCCATCAGGACTTGGTGCGGCGGTCGAGCTCCGCCTGGGCGAAAAACGCGCTGGCCAACTTCAGAATCTCGTTCGCCCGCCGTAGCTCGCGATTCTCGCGCTCAAGGTGCTTAACCCGTTCGCCATCCGATGTCGTGACACCGACCCGCTTGCCCTGGTCGACTTCGGCCTGCCGCACCCATCGCCGCAACGTCTCCGCCGTGCAACCCAACTTCTCCGAGACCGACCGGATCGCTGCCCACTGCGAACCGCGCTCGCCGATGCTCTCCCCAACCATTCGGATCGCCCGCTCCCGCACTTCAGGTGAAAACTTCGTAGGTCTGCTCATGCTCCATCCTCTCAAGGAATGGAGCCTCCGGCAAATCCGGGGCGGTTCATTAGCATCAACTTCAGACAATAGTATTTGATATTTGGGCCCCCGTGCGCCAGCACGGTGGATAAGAGTCTGTCGTTAGGGCTACCAACATCTATCAAGAAACAGCCAACCAAGGACAATGGAGAACACGAATGAAGAACGCCGGCCGTTTCAAAATCCAAAGAACACCGGAGAAACAAGCCAAGCTGATAAAGGGCACACCTCCCGGCGTGAAGATTAAGCGTCGTCGTGATGAACAGGAGCGCATCCCCATACGAGTGCGCCCGCCGAAGGTTAAGCGCGAGGGAAAACTAAGCCCTGGTACATCGGCGCGAAACCGCAAAGGCCCGGATCGTGGAGAAGATCCGGTCGTTTTCGTGACCTACACGCCAGAGGACATTCCGAAGGACACCAATATCATCAATCATATCCCCCCTGATCCTAGCGGTGATGATTCGGAGCCTGGAGTCGTTCTTCAGACCGGAAATGATTACATCCGATACTCGAAGGACCGTGGGAAGAACTTTAAGATTCTTGCCAATACGGGTGTCATCGACAATAAATTCGCCGGAGGTGAGCAGGGCGATCAGGTGATGCTTTTCGTACCTGGCATTCAGTGTTTCGTCTGGTACTTGCAGTATGGCGATGACCCAAAGAGCAAAGACGGGGCATTCCGGATCGCGTTTGCGAAGCTAAGCGACCTCCAAACCAAGGTCAAAGGGGTTTGGCAGGTCTATGATTGGTTATCGAGTGATTTCGGTTTGCCGGGAGTCGGTTTCGACTTTCCGGATATCGCGGCGACCGACACGTTTCTCTATGTGACGACGGGAACCGAAGCTCAAGGACGCATTTTTATGCGTTTCTCGCTCAAGGATTTGGCGGCAGGCTCGGTCGCAGCGGAATATACCGGACTTCTTTTCATTGACAAAACGAACATCCCTCAAGACAGCCTTCGCTACACAAATTTCTGTGAGCAGGCGGGGGATAGCGGGATGTGGGCCGGTCACGTAGATTCCTCGACACTCCGAATCTATGACTGGCCTGATAATTCTGCATCATTCACCACCCACGATGTGAAGACCGCCACGTGGCCCAATACCGGTGATTACAAATCAACATGCCCGGACGGCACCGACTGGCTCTCCACGGGTGGAGATGCTGGCATCTACGCTTTCGTGCGTCGAAGGGATGAGCTTTGGCTGGGCTGGACAGCCTCACGCGGCAAGGCGACCCCTTCCGCCTTTGAATACAAGAACCCTCACGTTCGAGTAGCGACAGTGCGGATGTCCGATTGGACAGAGACTGCTGAGATGCAGATTTGGAATCCCGATTACGCGTTTGCATTTCCCGATCTGGCCATCAATGCTAACGGAGACGTTGCGGTGGGCGTCGCCTTTGGCGGCCCGAGTGACTTTGCCGACGCCGCTTTTGGAATTATCGGCGATTTCGTGGTGTGGTTTCAGAATGGGAGCGACGCCGCGCTGAAGCGCTGGGGCGACTATATCACCGTCCGCCGTTCTGGGATGCGGGGAAATTGGTTTTCGGGCTTTGGCTACTACAGTGTCAAGGACAGCAAAGCGGGGGGCGGTGTTTACCAAAAACCTTACTATCTACTGTTCGCAAGGCAGTCCCAAACGCCATGACATGCAGGGTGTGTGGAACATCCTAAAATCGGAGCGTGCGTTCTTGAGCGGACATCTCGGCTACGGCGTCGTGGTCGGGACCAAGCGATGATGCCAACTAAATGACAGCTTCCCGGATGCTCGACGGACTGGAACGGGTCGGGAGGTCCAGTTCGCCGCCTCGGCCAGCAGACGTTCGGAGATCTCAGCCAGCGGGTCCGCTGGCAACGTCAGCAGTGCACTCAAGACCGGCCAATGAGTCCGAGAGGTCCATCGCGTCTGGACGACTGCAATGTGCCCGAGACCGTGAACTGAACACGCGGCCGCCGCCGACCGAACACGCGGTGTTGCCGCCATTGGTGGCGTCAACCCGAACGTCAACTCTGGGTCGGGACCACCAGTTGGCGACCCGCGGAAGCTGTCGCTGGCCGGCCCTCCCAAGCGGAGGCGGCCCAAGTTGCCAATCTGATCGCGAACGTCCCGGCAGGTTCCAAGGTACAGCGGTCATTCGTTCGGACGACCTGCGAACGGCAGGTTACCGCGGCCACGGTCATTCAGGGTGCGATCCTGACCGGCCGCAGCCCGTCTGAAGCGGTCGGCAAGTCGGCGTCGGCCAACGACAACTGATGGCCGTGAACCGAAATTCACGAACGTCCGCTTTGCCGCTACACGACTGGCAGCAGTGGGCGAACGCGGTCGGTGAGTGAAACTCGGCTCGCTTTGTTATCCGACGAGGCCAACGGCAACTGAGTCCTTCGCCGGCGTACTGAGTTCTCCGAACTTCGGCCAAGTGCTTTGAAAGCAAGACGCCGGACCGAGGCAGAACGTCCTTCAAATCGAGTGTCTCAGTCCGCACTTGCAGACCTTCGGCCTCGCCAGCCGATTTGTCCGGAAGCGGTCGTCACACGCGCGACCGAGCGCCATCCGCTGGTCCAGGCGCTGAAGCACGAGCCCGACGACAAGCGTTTCGTGGACTGGAGCCGCCAGACTAATCACCGCTGATGCGGGGGATGGATTTCACCACGACAGCAGTATTAAAGGGTTGCCGCACTGTCTCTTGACTTCGCAAGCACTAGGTGTAGGGTCGCGCTAGGGCCGGTGCGTTGCGGTTCTTTTCCCGCCCCCCGCTAGTGGCGTGTTGCGCCCCTGGGCGTGCCTGCGGCGAGTTCTCTTCTGCGCCGCACTCCTCCACCCTCTGACCCAATGCTCCAACCCGCGCGCTGTCTTCAGCACGCGGCGCGCAGTCATTTGTAAATCAGACCATTATCTGGAGCTAAAGAGAACATGATGAAAACGCAAGAGAACGGACGGCCGTAATGTCAGTTCTCGTGGCCATCCCCTCAAGAACGGAGGAACGTATGCGAAGCATCTTTCGATTGGCACTTCTCGCCGTATTTGCATCGATAGCTACGCAGGGTTGGGCGTTCACGCCGCCTGCGTCACCGACTTACTGCCCATGGCCCGCATGGAAGTTACCTGATCCAGACGGCGACCCGATCGTATATACGACTCCCGAGGGGGTTCAGTATACGAAGCCACAAATGGATTCGGTGTACGATCAGGTGTGCTGGCAGCAGGATCCTCCTGCTACAGGGTCGCGCGACACCTGGCTGACCGCTAACTTCATCGCTAGCTTCGGCGCGCCGGAACGATACGCGTACGGCCCGGATCCGAATGAGGGCCTCGATCTGTATCGATCTGTAATAGGCCCGCCAGGACAGGCAAAAAAAGCGCCCACCATGATTTTCATCCATGGCGGAGCGTGGCGAGCGGGCTCGGCGTCTAGCTATGGGTATTTTGCAGAGAACTTCGTCGAAGCGGGAGCAAACCTTGTCGTTCTCGACTTCATCAACGTTATCCAAACAGGCGGGAACCTCATCACGATGGCGGAACAAGTCCGCGCAGGTGTCGCCTGGGTGTACCAGCATGCGAAGGCGCTCGGGATCGATCCCAATGGGATCTACGTCTCAGGCCACTCGTCCGGTGGTCATCTTTGCGGCGTAGTGATCACAACGGATTGGGCGGCGAGGGGTCTGCCCGCGAATTTCATTAAGGGGGCAGTCTGCGCCAGCGGCATGTACGACTTGTACCCCGTGTCGCTTTCGGCGCGCAACCTCTACGTGAATTTTACAGACGAGACGATCAACGAGCTTAGCCCGATTCAACATATCAACAATATTCACTTCCCCGTCGTGCTCGGCCACGGAACCAAGGAAACTCCCGAGTTCCAACGGCAGAGCGACGATTTCGCCGCGGCGCTAACAGCAGCGGGCAAAAACGTGACGCTCATCGTCGCGCCGGGGTACAACCACTTCGAGTTCGCGGAAACGTTTGCGAACCCATACGGCCCCCTCGGGCGCGCCTCGCTTGAGATAATGGGCTTGCACCCCGGCGCTGCGCTGAAATAACAATCGGCACGGTGCGCAGAGTTATATTGTGCCCGCCCCCAGCCCGACTCGAAGAATTGGCCTGCGATGGAAGGACGGTTGTTCTATCCACCTGGGGCATCGAGGGACGCGGGGGGCGGGTTGTGTTCGTCAAGTTCTGCAAAGACTCGGTCATGCCACAGCGGGAAAGGCAGCAACGGGTCATGAGCCGCCTAACGGCGAGCGCCGCACGGGCCAAAGGGTTTGGCGGAAGGCGAGATGTCTTTCGACCCTCCCGCATATGACCATCTCCGCGCTCCCGGTGCGACACGCGAGCTCTGAAACTAATTGGTCAGTTGTCGTGTCCAGCGCTGCCGTCCAGCTCACGTGCCCGGCTCGATGCTGCTCCGCGAACCCACAACCTCAATATTCGGGAAGCAATACAGTGGCTCCCCGTCCACGAACTCCCCGGTGAACACGCCCACGTACGGCGCAGCCTCCGGTGGGGGACGGTTCGGCCTCGGCGTGAGCTCCGAGGCACACCCAGCCAGTCCGACAATCAGGAGCGCCACTGCGGCAAACGCTGTGCATGCATCAGTCATGTGCTCGACCTGCTGCAGCTTGCGCGGATACACGCCGGCTCTCCTTCTACAGGTGGTACGCAAAAACGAACGTAGCGACCCGCAGCGCTACTGACAATACACTTTCCGGTGCCCAGGCCCGTGCGCTTCTCTGGAAGCCCCAGCACGCGCCGGTGCATCGCGCTCTCGCAATGATCGCTTGCACACCCTAACGACGAACGACGCACAGGGCACAAAGGCGGGGCACAAGGCACCCCCCTTTGATTTTGGTCACCACCCTTGAAAGGCGCATCCACAAGCACCCTGCGGGGTAGAGGGTGACCTTGCCTCGGCCTTGTACGACGCCTGGGTACCACTCTTGAGGTCGAGGCTTCAGGTGGCCCGTAAGCACGCGCCGCCTCCCCAGCGTGAATTCAGGTTGTTTGCAGTGGGACGCAGGCTAGCGATCGTCCGATCACGAGACGGCGCGTTCAGTGTGCCAAACATTGCGGTGCGCGGTCGATCCCATAAAAAACGGGGCCCGCGAGGGGCCCCGTCGTCATGCATCCGCTGATACTAGTGCGGGTCCATGCTGCCCGGGATGATCGGCTTCGGATGCGGCTTCGGCTTCGTATTCGCGAGCACGGCCACGCCGTCGCCAGGCGAGACATACCTGATGAGGCTGTCAACGAGGCTCGCGCTGCTGAACGGCGTGCCGGCGCCCGTCGTCGCGTCCCAGCCCGATCCCGCGTTGTAGCCGATGATGTCCACTGGGTTGTTCAGCGCGTCCAACTCGCCCGCCGAGTTGGTGCCGTCGGTAATGTCGTGGAACGAGGCGGAATTCGCCTTTTTCACCCTGCCGATCTGGTAGATGGCCGAGTTAAGGAACCCGAGCCGCCCTGCGGCCCTCTGGTTCGCGATCGCGGTGATCGCGGCCCACTGCGGGGCACCGGCGCTGGTCCCGCCGAAGCGGTACCACCCTGCGGGAATGCCGGGAATGTCGAGACGGGTTAACACCCCATGCAGCACGGCCGCGTTATACCCGACGTCGGGTACGGCGCGTTGCTTGCCGCCGTGGATCGTGCCCTGCTGGTAGGGCGGTTCATCGAATACGACGCTGTAGCCGCCGCCGGTGGCGAGCGTACCGTACCCGAAGACACTCCCATAGTCACCGTAGGGAAGTCCTTCGTTCCAGACAATCTCCGACTGGTAGGTGCCGGGCGCCGGATTCGCGGCGGGATCGCAGCCGAGCGAGGTGAGGCAGTAATCCGCCGCGTGCAGCTCGGTGCCGCCTACGCCTGTCACCAGCGGATCGCTGGCTGGCGACGAAACCGCTTTCACCCACGAGCTGCCGTCGCAGGTAGACAGTGCGGCACCCTGGTCGGCGGAGGAGGCGAACAGCGTGATGTTCTTCATCGTGGCCGCCGCAAAGACGTTGTGCCATGCAGACTGGGTGGCCGAGTCGAGGCAACTTTCATTCTCGCCGAAACTCATCGAGACTACGTCGCCCAGGTTGTTGTCGACCGCGTACTTGAGCGCGTTCGCGAGGGCCTCGTCGGAGTTGTCCGTGGCCAGAACGAGGAGGATCTTCGCTCCGGGGGCGATGGCGTGCGCCCATTCGACGTCAAGGCTGATCTCCTCAGCCCAGCCGACCATGTTGCCGTCGTTGGGATCGAATGGCGTCAGTCCCTGGGGCGCGATCTGGGTCAGCTGCACAGCCGGCAGACCGTAGAATGCGTCGAAGGTATTCATCTGAGCGACCAGGTTCGGATTCTGGAACGCGTCGACGATGATGATCGTCTGCCCGGTACCGTCGAACCCTGCGTTGATCAACGAGTCGATCTGGTAGGCAGTTCGCATCTGGTACGGGTCGTAGCAGGCGCCCGTGCTAAGTCCAACCTGGCAGCTGAAGAGGCCATACTGCGGGCCTGCGGCGCCCGCCTGGACATTCGCGAGAGACTCCTGCGATGCAAGGCGCAGAAAAGGCGACATAGTGCCGCGCAGTTTCGCGGCCATGGCCGCCTGCGAAACGACAACAAGGCCCATGCTCAGAAGAAACAAGGCACGAACGAGGCCCCGGTTACGATCGAGATTCATTGCGTAATCCCTCCCTCAGGTTTGCGCGTCTAGATATTGCGCGGGGATGCGCTGCCCACAACGGATCCCCGTGTGAGCGGACTTTGGATTTGTCGGTTATCGGCCGACTCTCTGACCTCGCAGCCACGGGTTGCCATCGCTGGAGGTGTAGCTCCGAAGTGCGCCGCTAATGTCGCACCGTTAAATCTACCAGTCAAGAAGAGGTTTCCAGCGGCGGTTTGGCACCGAACAGGCCGCAACACCCTCAGTTCGAGGTGCCTCGAAGGAGGAGCGATGGAGTTGTTCATCTTCGCCCCCGCTTCCATGCACGCGAAGGTCACGAAGCGGCGGTCGCGGCGGTTCTGCGCGAGCAGACCGCGGGCGTGCGCGACGAACCTGGCTGCCTCGCCATCCGGGCCTATCGCTCCGTACGCGATCCGCGGCTTTTCTGGATCCACTCGCGATGGACGGACGAAGCAGCGTTCGAGGTCCACGCCGAACTGCCCTGCACTATCCGGTTCGTGGAACGGATGGAGGCGCTGATCGATCATCCGTTTGACGCGACGCGAGCGCGACTGCTCGAGTAGGGGCCGGGCGTCGTACTTTGTACGGCGGCCGAGTACTGAAAATGGGGTACCAGCCTTGAGCTGTCCTGCTTGGAATCAGACCTGGCGGACACTGTCCGCTCGGATCGAACCATCAGCCGCGTAGAAAGCGGTCACCTCTTTGTGAGCCGCAGGCGGGCGCTATCCGACCCACTGGCGACACTCGGCCGGCGCGGAAGCGGACATCCCGGTTGGCCGCGGGGACTTGCGGCGCGCAGCAGTTGCGAGGCGACGAATCCACGACCGCCAGGCCCTTACCAAACCCCGCGCTTGGCCGACAACAGTCGGTCGTCAGCGAGCGCTAACGACCTGAACCGACATCCATGTCGCCCGAAAGCAGACCCCGGCACGTCGCCACGGTCCCGCCGCTCAGTGCTTGATGAAGGGCACGGCGTCGCTCGCGTGCTTCTTCTGCTGCTTGATCGCCTTCTTTTCCTTCGGCGTGTGCTGTGGCTTCTTCTTGTTTTCTTTCGGGGGTTGATGAGACATCGTTCGCTCCTGTGGATCGCCGGGATCATGTCGCTCCATCACTATAAGCCAACGTCTCGTGGTGCGCAGGCCTACGCCCGGGCGGACGTGCGAAGGGGCTGGCCCGCGGCTCGTCCAGCAGCTTATCAGGGTGAGTGGCGGCACGGGCCGTCATTCAATAGATGCGATCCACTCCGGCCTCGTTGGGGGATACTGGTCGCACCACCCTTCCATGCACCCGTTAAAGGCGATGCCAATGCCTGGTCACGTTCGCTTATCTGATCTGCGTGGTTTCCAACGGCTTGCCAACGATGCCACGGTTGGATTGACCGACCTGGTGGAAGCGATGCATCACACCGTTCTGCGGACGCCCGGCATCTTGGGCAAGGCACGCACCGGACGGACAGCCGGAATCACGGGCTTCGTTTACAAGTCAGTTCGCGGCATCACGCGCCTGGTCGGAGGCGGCGTCGATGCCTTGCTGGGCATAATCGCGCCGCTGCTCAGGGATCGTCCATCCTCGGAGGAACGTGAGGCCATTCTGGCGGCGCTCAACGGCATACTCGGAGACTATCTGAGGGCGTCCGGCAATCCTTTAGCGGTCCCAATGCGACTGCGTAGGGGCGGAGTGCCTGTCGCGATCAGCAGAGCCGCATTGGCCAGCGCGTTCCCCGAGTCAGGACGCAAGATGGTGGTGTTGGTCCACGGACTGTGCATGAACGATCTGCAGTGGGCTCGCAAGGGCCACGATCACGGTGCGGCGCTCGCCCACGAACTTGGCTACGCGCCGGTCTACCTGCGCTACAACACGGGCCTGCACATTTCCACGAATGGCCACGAATTCGGCGACTTGATGGAAACGCTGCTGCAGCAATGGCCGCAGCCCATCGAACGGCTGGTCATCATCGGCCACAGCATGGGGGGGTTAGTGGCACGTAGCGCATGCCATTATGCCGCCCGCGCGGGCCATGCCTGGCCGAAGCGCCTCGACGAACTCATCTTCCTCGGGACGCCCCACCTTGGCGCGCCGCTGGAACGTGCTGGCGCCCGGGTGGACTTTCTGATGGGAATCAGCCCGTACACGGCGCCGTTTGCCCGCTTGGGAAAGGTCCGTAGTGCCGGAATTAAGGACTTGCGACACGGGTACTTGCGCGATGAGGACTGGCAGGCGTATCCCGCGGCCGCCGTACGTACCGCCCACGCATCACTTCCGCTACCTGAAGGAGTGCGTTGTTATGCGATAGCGGCGAGCAAGCAGGAGCGAGCCAACTCGTCCGGGGCCAGGATCCGCGGCGATGGGCTGGTACCGGTAAGCAGCGCTCTCGGCCAAGGCCGCCACGCTTCGCTGAACCTTGAACTTCCGGAAGCACACCGATGGGTGGGCTACGGCATGGGCCATTTGGACCTGCTGAGTCGCATTGCGGTCTACGAACACATAAGAGATTGGCTAACGGAGGTTCCTGGACAATTCGGTCACGTTGTCGACGCAAGGATGGGAATTGGCTGATGCACAGACCTTCATCATCGCTCGCGCACAATGCGGCGATCCAGGAGGGTCACCCCTCGATACTGCTGCCGCTTAGCACGTACATAGTGCTCGTACACGACGTACTGACACGCCGATGATCGAATCCCTCTTGCTCGCCGCGACACGAGTCTTCACCTTCGAGCAGCAGCAACCGCTGACCAATGCCAGCGGTTTCTTCTTCGAGCGCGATGGACGACTATTCCTGGTAACGAGCCGGCCCGTGCTGATCGACGAACCAAGCAAGCACTTTCCAGACCGCGTCGAGATCGAACTGCACATCGAAGCGGACAACATGGCGAGGTCCACCGGATTCTCGATTCTTCTATACCGCGACGGCAAGAGCGTCTGGCGCCAGGGTCTCGACGCTGCCGGAGCCATCGACGTGGCTGTAATCGAGATCGAACGTGCTGCGCTGCCCGAGACGGCGGTCTACCGCGCCTTCACCCCCCAACACCTGCACGGCCCGCTCGACCAAGTTGCGGTCGGCACATCGCTGCTGATGGTGGGTTTCCCGCTCGGCTTCCATGACACATTGCACCATATGCCGGTCGTGCGTTACGCGGTAGTCGCGTCTTCGTTCGGGCTGCGCTTCCAGGTTCAGGGCTATTTCCCTACCGATGCGCGCACCCACCGCGGCACGAGTGGCGCGCCCGTCGTGATGCGCGCCAAGGAACCAGAACCGATGCACCGCGACCTGCCGTGGATACTCCTCGGCGTGCACTCCGCGGTGATCGATGTAGGAACGCGCGACTTGAACATCGACGAAGCACTGGGGCTGAACTGTGCCTGGTACGCCGACATCTTGCTAACTCTGACTGAAGGCTGACCGTGGGTTGCATTTGCAAACGTCCGCCCCTGGCCCGTAGGCGACCTGTTCACCGGCGGTCTCACATCGACCCGTTGCAGAAATCGAGTCGATGCCGCGTTTCATGTGGCGACGATCGTCTTTGCCGCTAACGCGTACGTACTACCGCGTGGTAGACCAAGCGCCGTGCAAGCGGCGCGCGGCAGAATGTCGGTGCAGCTTCCGAGATCGACGGCCAGCGCCCGAAGTGCCACATAGTCGTCTCCCTCAAGCGCGGTGACAAACCGGTCACGCAATGCGCGTGGGGCTCTACCGCTGAGAAACATATTTTAGCGTTCATGGCCCAACTCCATGAACCCAGCCGGCAAGGCTCCCGGCCCCGGCTCTGTTCAAGCCCATTTCATCGCACGAAGCGCGGCAACCAATTCCGGTCGCATGATCCACTCGAATTGACCATCCCCCGTGTCGGGGGGGCGTCGCGAACGGTCGAGAGAGTAAACCACCAGCAGGGCGTGCCTTTCCCCTTCTGCGGGGGTGCATACCCCAGCTTGTCCGCAACGGCCCGGGCGAACGTGCCGTAGTGCAGGCGAGCAACGGTGAAGCTCTTGAAGCTGAGCTGAGGCATCACCTCGCACCGTTCTACAGCCATACCGGGCGGCCGTCGATCGACCCTGAGTTGATGGTGCGGATGCTGATCGTCGGTTACAGCTTTGGCATTCGTTCCGAGCGACGACTGTGCGAGGAGGTTCATCTCAATCTGGCCTATCGCTGGTTCTGTCGCCTTGGCCTGGAGGACGCAGTACCGGACCATTCGACCTTCTCGAAGAACCGGCACGGCCGTTTCCGTGAGAGCGATGTGTTTCGGCAGGTATTCGAGGGTGTAGTCGAGCGCTGCATGAAGGCCGGACTGGTTGGCGGCGAAGGCTTTGCCGTCGACGCCAGCGTGATCAAGGCCGACGCCAATCGCAGCCGCAGCACGGCGCGCGAGGGTGCGGATGGTTCTACGCCTACTCGACCAACTATCTGCTCGATGTGAAGGCCGGCATCATTGTCGATGTCGAGGCGACGCCAAGGTTGCAGACGGCCGAAGTCAAGGCGACCCGGACGATGATCGAGCGGGTGGAGGAACGGTTCGATCTGAAGCCGGAGCGGTTGATCGGCGACATGGCCTAGGGCAATGCCGAGCTACTGGGCTGGATGGTCAACGACAAAGGGATTGCGCCGCATGTGCCGGTGTGGGACAAGACACAGCGCGACGACGGAACGCTCTCCAGCAGCGACTTCCAATGGGACGAACAGGCCGACGAATACCGCTGCCCACAGGGAAACGTACTGCGCAAGCAACGGCGCACGTTCAAGAACCTGCGTATCCACATCACCAAGGCTGGCACCATCATTTATCGAGCCAGCCAATCTGATTGCGCGAATTGCCCGATGAAGGCGCATTGCTGCCCGAACATCCCGATGCGCAAGATCGCTCGCAGTGTCCCCGAATCGGCGCGCGATGTCGCTCGCGACCTTGCCAAGACTGATGCTTACAAGCAATCACGCAAGGATCGCAAGAAGGTCGAGATGCTGTTCGCACACCTAAAGCGCATCCTGAGGCTCGATCGATTGCGCCGCCGTGGGCCCAACGGTGCTCACGACGAGTTTCTTCTGGCGGCGATCGCGCAAAACTTACGACGAATGGCGAAGCGCTTGTTCTCAGCAGAACCAGAAGTGACCAGCATGGCAATCTGAATTGGCGAAGAACACTGTCGCCAAATCAAAAACCAGATCCTCAGTCACCGATCCGCCTACCGCTAAACATCCGCGGGCACCCGGTCTCCCTCAAACGCCGCGTTCTTCAACAGAATTGGCCGGGTCCGGCCAAATTCCTCGCCACCTCATTCGGCCGTCATCGACCCTTAGTTGACTGAGGGGTACGAGAGAAGCGGCCGTTCATGAAGTTCGCGGTGTGGGTAACAGCAGATCACGAGACAGGTCGACGCGGACACGTCGACAGTCCCTTCGCCGCAAAAGTGCTACCTATGTGTCCGCCGGAACAGCCCCATGTTTAATCGGCGCGTCCGGCAGGATGAATCTGGGCACTGGCGCGAGGTCGTCTCAGTCTAGCAAGTGCCTGTCGTGATCGCTCGCGTGCTCCCGCTATCCGGGCATCTCGAGTATGGTTGCGCCGGCTCGCAACCCGACCCAGAAGTGCGTGCGTATCAGGTAGTTAACCGCCGCGACGCGAAGGTCACCGACCTCCAGCGAATTACTGCCGTCGATCCAAAGCAGAGTTGCCGTTGCGGGCAAAGCGGACACCCACTAAACGTCTCGTGCGAGGCGCACGAACGTAGCGAGCATCCTACGCGAGCGGTGTCGGATACGACTAGGCGGGCACGCTCTGTCCCTCTATGTTTTCGTCGTCTCCTTTTCGCTCGTTGAAGCGCGAAACAAGAGTGCCGTCAGGATCACGTGCAGGACGACCGCCGGCCACAGCAGGACTCCGGTCAAGCCGCCCACGAGGCCGAGGTAGGCGAGATACAGCGCTACGGCCGCGCCGTAGATCAGCATGCCGGCTCGCGGCGGCCCCGGCCAGCAGGCGATTCCCAGCGCGATCAGAGCGATGCCGGCGACGCGCGCTACCGGTATGGCGGCGCCAGTGAGTTCCTCGCCCAACAACAACCGCCCAACGAGCGACGGAACAATCAGCAACGCCACGCCGGTGGCGGCTTCTGCCGCGGCGGCAACAACCAGCGCGGTCTTCATCGCGCAGGCACCCCTTAGTCCCTCGCCCGGGCGGCCGCCTCGACCATCTGCTGACGCTTTATCCGATCGGCGTCGGAGAGAAGCTGCGGCCCGAGGTCGAAGGTCACCTTATCGATCTTGCCGGTAAAGTTGAACGGAACGTCGTAGCGATACTCGACGAGGGCCAGCGGCGTGCGCGTGTCCTGGCCGATGTCGAAGGTCTCGTCCTCGGGGAACGTGATCGGCGTCGAGTGCTCCATGGAATTCCTGGCCACTTCCTTGCCGTCCACGGAGAGCACGCCCGTCCCGCCCTTGCCCAGGCCCGGAGCCTCGGGCTTCCAGTCGAAGACGATGGTGTGCTTGCCGGCTTTCAACTCGGGCCCTGCCCAGATCGTGCGCTTGAGGTCGAGCAGGTTGTAGAGGAACACGATCTTGCCCCGACGAACGCCCGCCACACCCTTGCTCAGGAAGAGACCGTAGCCGCCGAAGCGACCGCCGTCGGTGACGATCATGCCTTCCGCGCCACCTTTGGGGGGGATCTCGACCTCGGCGGTGATCGTGTACGCCTTGTTCAGGATGTTCGGAGCGCCGCTGTTGGGAGCGCTGATCGGCTCTCCCGAATAGGTGAAGACTTTGCGTCCCCCGGTGAGGTTGGGCTTGGGCGCGTTCCAGCGTGTGAGCGTCGTATTGTCGAGCGGCAGCACGTCGTACTTCTTTGCCTCGGCGTAGAAGAGGTCCTGCATCTCCTTGAGCTTTTCCGGCATCTTCGTGGCCAGGTCGTCGGACTCGGTGAGATCCCCCGATTGCAGATCACCGACGTGGTAGAGCTCCCAGTTGTAACCGGTGATCACGTCGGGCGGCGGCTTCGTGGAGAGTTCCCAAGGCAGCGTCGCCGGCGTCGTCGCCGCGAGCCAGCCGTCGTGGTAGATGGCGCGGTTGCCGAGCATCTCGAAGTATTGCGTCGTGTGCCGGCTCGGGGCGTTGGCATTCGCGCTGTCCCACGTGTAGACCATGCTTACGCCATCCATCGGGCGCTGCTTGATGCCGTCGAGCGTGTCCGGCGCCGGGATGCCGGTCGCTTCGAGGATCGTCGGAGCGATGTCGATGAGATGGTGGAACTGGCGGCGGATGCCACCCGCATCGTTGATGTGGCCGGGCCACGACATGGCCACGCCCTGCGCCGTCCCGCCGTAGTGCGACGCCACCTGCTTCATCCACTTGAATGGCGTGTCCATCGCCCACGACCAGCCGGCCGCGAAGTGCGGGAAGGTGCGCTCGGAGCCCCAGAACGGATACCAGAGAAACTGAGCCTTGACCGGGACTTCGACGCCATTGAACGTCGTGAACTCGTTCGGCGTGCCGTTGAGCATCCCTTCGGCGCTCGCGCCGTTGTCGCCGGCGATATAGATAATCAGCGTGTTGTCGAGCTGGCCCATGTCCTCGACCGCCTGGATGACGCGTCCGATCTCGTGGTCGGTATAGGCGAGGTAGGCACCGAAGACGTCGGCCTGCTTGATGAAGAGCTTCTTCTCCAGAAACCCGAGCGAATCCCACTCGGGCAGGTCCTTCGGCCATGGAGTCAGTTGGGCGTTGGGGGGCATGATGCCCAGCCGCTTCTGGTTGGCGAAGATGGTCTCGCGCAATTTGTTCCAGCCGCCGTCGAAGAGATGCATCTCGCTGATCTTCTTGATCCATTCGGGCGTCGGATGATGCGGCGAATGCGTGCCGCCCGGAACGTAGTAGACCAGGAACGGCTTGTCGGGCGCGATCTCCTTCAACTCCCTCATGTAATGGATCGCCTCGTCGGCCATGGCCGTGGTCAGGTTCCAGCCCGGATGGCCCTGGAAGGGGAAGATGGCCGTCGTGTTGCGGAACAGGTTCGGCTGCCATTGGCTGGTGTCGCCGCCGACGAAGCCGTAGAAGTACTCGAAGCCCATGCCGTTCGGCCACTGCTCGAAGGGCCCGGCGGAGGTCGCCTGATAGAACGGCGTGTTGTGATCCTTGCCGAACCACGAGGTCGCGTAGCCGTTGTCCTTCAGGATGGCGCCGATGGTGCCATTCTCCTTCCGGATGATCGAGTCGTAGCCCGGGAATCCGGTCGCGATCTCGCCCACCACCCCGAAGCCGGCGACGTGGTGGTTGCGCCCGGTGATCAACGCCGCGCGCGACGGCGAGCAGAGCGACGTGGAGTGGAAATTCGTGTAGCGCAGCCCGCTCTTCGCGATGCGATCCAGTGCCGGAGTCGGGACGACGCCGCCGAACGTGCTCGGCGCGCCGAACCCGCTATCGTCGGTCATGATCAGGAGGATGTTGGGCGCGCCCTTCGGCGGCACGACGCGCGGCGGCCACCACGCTTTCGACTCCGACGCCTTTTCTTTGATCACCCCGCCGAACGTCGGATCGGGCGGCGGAAGCTGCGTGCCGCTGAGCGTGGTGGTGGCGTGGGGCGAACCCAGCTCGCCAGTCACCTGTTGTGCCAAAGCCGATCCCAGGCACGAGGCGACCGCGACAACGGAGGTCAATAACGTAAAGGCATTGCGTGCATTCATCACATCTCTCTCAGAATGTCGGGTCTGCCGGCCTTTAGAGCTCCACGCGTGTGGGTTTGGGCAGGCAAGAGCCGCAAATTCTACCCGGATCGACAAAACGAGAGGAGGCTAGTGACCGCTTTCGATGTACTTCGTTGGATGACTGTTCTTGGTCGGTCAGAGACTTCCACCTTTCCGATACGAACGGCCGCTGCACAACCCACACCGGGCATCGAGGCGTGAACGGCCGGTGTAGATCGTAGAACCGCCGCTCATCGCTGGGGACCGGGCGGCCGTGCCCGACCCAGAGCCGTCCTACGCGTGTCGAGAAGCGGTCACCGGAACACCGATGCCACGCAGCGACTCACCGCCGCCGGCCGTCGCTCGCCGCCGTGTCGAGGTCGAGATACTCCCACGGCGTCACGAAATAATGCGCGTTCTTGCGGTAGCCGCGAAGCTGCGGTGCGACGACGGTGTTGCTGATGGGGTAGGCGTGCGGGCACCATGGCGCCTGCCCAGAAATGATATTGGTCATGGCTTCGTAGAGCTTCTTGCGTTCCGCGGCGTCGGCGGTGCGGTGGCTCTTCTCGTACAGGGCGTCGTATTCGGCATTCCGGAATCGGGAGAGATTGCTCGCACCCGCATAGGGGCCGTAAAAAATCCGCAGGAAATCATCGGCGATGTCTGCGTTCCAGCCGAAGCCCGAGAACTGTAGCTTGCCGGCATGCGCGGCCTTGAACGACTCGGTGTAGGTTTGAATCTGGAAATCCATGCGAATGCCGACCTCGCGCATGCTGCGTAGCCATAGATCGTCGAATTGCCGGTAGGCAGCCCCGACGCCCGAGGTCTGGTGAATGGTGAGCGGCCGGCCGTCGGGCGATTCGCGAAAGCCGTCGCCGTCGCGGTCGCGATAGCCGAACTTGTCAAGCAGCGCGCGGGCGGTCGCGGGATCGTACGGCGACAATCCCTTGTATCCGGGCACGTGTCCTTCGACGCCGGGCGGGATGGGCTGCGTGGCCGGCAGCGCCTGTCCGTTGCGGATCACACGGATCTCCTCGGGGAGGTTGTAAGCGCTGCAGATCGCCCGCCGAAGTGCGATCTTCTCGGGCCCGTAGCCGCCCACCACCGGGTCCTCCATGTTGAAGTAGTTGAACGTCACGTTGATCTCCGGCCCGCGTTCGAGCCGGGTGCCGCGCACGGTGAACTCGGACCGCAGACTCCCGCCGTCGATCATCTTGGGAGCGACGTCGGCAGGCACGTCGAGCATGTCGAGCTCGTCCGCGTTGAACATGAGCAGGCGCGGGTTCGTCTCCTCGACGATCGCGATCTCGATGCGACCTATCTGCGGCAGGCGCTTGCCCTTCATCGACTCGGCAACGGCCCTGATCGCCGCGTCAGCATTTGCGGGTGCCGGCGGAAAATGCTTCTCGCGATAACCGGCGTTGGCCTCGAGGACGATGCGACGCCCCGGCTGCCACTCCTCGAGCCGATACGCGCCGGTGCCGACCGGATGGTGCATGGCGCGGCCGCTCTCATCGCCGTATTTCTCGATCACCTCGCGGGCCACGGCGCGCAGCGCGGCGCTGTCGAGGATCTGGAAGAACGTGTAGTCGGGCGCGGTCAGCTCCAGCCTCATCGTGTAGCGGTCGGCTGCGCGCAGTCCCTGGATCTCCGCGTCGTAGTCGAAGCGGCCGGAGGCCTTCGCCTTGGCCGCGGCGGCGTCGAGCCCGACGATCTTGCCTTCGAGCAGGTCCGAGGCGGGCGAGCGCACGCGCGGATCGACGCTACGCTTCCACGCGTAGACGAAGTCCGCCGCGGTGAGTTCGCGCTTCCTGCCGGCGAACGCGGGGTCGTCGGCGAAATAGATGTTCGGCCGGATGCGGATCGTCCACGTTCGGCCGTCCGGCGAGATCTCCGGCATGCCGGCCGCGACGCTCGGAACGAACTTGAACGGCCGCGCAAGATAGTCCCAGACGTAGAGCGCGTCGAAGATCCGCGCTTCGACCGCGGTCGCGTAGGTCTCCAGCGTGCCGGCAGGATCGAGCCCCGAGACGTCGATTGGAAACGCGATCCTCAGGACCTTCGCGTGATCGGCCCAGTCGGCCGCGACGCCCCGCGGCGCGATGGAGACAACGATCGCGGCGAGGATTGCGATGGCCGCAGCCCGCGCCGGCATCGGCCGCGATACAGCAGATGCCGCACGCCCGGGTCCCGTGCTCGTGCTGCCCATGCGCGCGAAGTATATCGGCTCCGGGAAGGATAGGAAATTCAATGCGACCTTCGCAAGCGCTGAGGAGCTGGGGCTGGGCTGATGGGAAGCGTCGGCGAAGGAATTCGTGTCGGGGAGCAGCTGAATCGCGTCGAAATCGCGACGTGCGCGCTGGGGTATGCCGCAGACCGCTCAGTTCAAGGATCAGAGCTGTGGAAACCGTAGGAGTTTGACGTGCAGCTGTCGCGCGCGGCAAACTTCGGCGAGTGAAGACCCGGTACGCCAAAAGCGGTGAAGTTCACATCGCCTATCAAACCCTTGGCGAGGGGCCGCCCGACCTGGTCTACATCGAGGGGTCCTACACCCACCTCGACTTCGAATGGGAGAACTTGGATTACCGCAGATTCTGCGAGCGGTGGCCTCCTTTTGCCGCTTGATCCGCTTCGACAAGCGCGGGATGGGACTCTCGGACCGCGTTCGGACCGGACCATGGAGGAACGGATGGACGACATGCGCGCTGTTCTCGACACGATCGGGGTGGAGAGGGTCAGCGTGCTCGGTGAGTCCGAAGGCGGGCCGCTGTCTATGCTGTTCGCGGCGAGTTTTCCGGCGCGCGCAAACTCCCTCATTCTCTGCGGAGCCGAGGTCAAGGAGCGCCGAACCGAGGACTGGCCGCGGGGAGAAGCCACCGACGAAGAATTCGAGGAGTCCCTCTCCAAGCTGGCGGCGCGCTGGGGCGAGGGTGGCGGGATGAAATGGCTCGCACCCGACCGCCCTTCGGGTAAGGAAGCGGAGGCATGGCTCGGTCGGCTCCAGGTTCACGCCATGACGCCAGGCGACGCCGAGGCGTACATGCGGATGGCATTCGAGATCGATGTTCGCGACCTGGTGCCGACAATCCGGACGCCTGCATTGATTCTCCACCGCGAGGGGGATCGCATCTGTCATGTTGAGAACGCCAGATTCCTGGCGAAGCACATGCCGAACGCTCGTTACATTGAGCTACCGGGACGTAATCATGTTCCCTGGATCGACGGCGACGACATCGTGAACGAGATTCGGGAGTTCATCACAGGAGTCCGCGAGCCGATTCAGCCCGACAGCGTGCTCGCAACGGTCCTTTTCACCGATATCGTCGACTCTACTAAGACCGCTCACGCCGCGGGCGACCAGAGATGGCGTTCGCTCATTGAGGGCCACCACGCAATTGTGCGGCGCGAGCTCGAACGCTTCCGCGGTCAGGAGATCAATACGACGGGCGACGGCTTCCTCGCTCGCTTCGACGGACCCGCACGGGCGATTCGCTGCGCGAAGGCGATTGTGGAAGCTGTCAATGGGCTCGGCATCGAGGTCCGCGCCGGCGTCCATACCGGGGAGTGTGTGATCGCCAATGACACACTATCAGGCGTGGCCGTTCACATCGGTGCCCGCATTTCCTCCCTTGCGGGGACGGGCCAGGTTCTAGTCTCCCGTACGGTCTGCGATCTCGTTGCGGGCTCGGGCATTGAGTTCCGCGATCGAGGCACGCACCGGCTCAAGGGCGTGCATGGGACCTGGCGCATTTTCGAGGTCGCTTGATCCCGAGTCAGACCGCGCCGACCGAGGTGGCTCGCCCCCGAGAGCTGGTTGCAACGTCCGCTTTAAGGCCAGCGACTTATGTCGGGTTTTGGCCGGTCAGAGACTTCCACCTTTCCGATACGAACGGCCGCTGCACAACCCACACCGGGCATCGAGGCGTGAACGGCCGGTGTAGATCGTAGAACCGCCGCTCATCGCTGGGGACCGGGCGGCCGTGCCCGACCGAGGGTGTGTGAAAACGCGAATGTTGCCTATAGTGAAGAAGGTAGATTCTTCGGAGCGGCGACATGAAGCGATTCATCGAAGGTGATGACCGAAGCCAGGTGACCTTGCTGCCCGAGTGTCTCGATGACTATGTCGGTGAGGACAACCTGGTTCGGGTGATCGATGTCTTCATCGACGAGCTGGATCTGACGGGTCTTGGCTTCGAGGGCGTGGCGCCGGCGGACACCGGGCGTCCGGCGTACCACCCGGCGGTGCTGTTGAAGATTTACGTCTATGGATATCTCAACCGCCTGCAGTCGAGCCGGCGCCTGGAACGCGAGACGCAGCGCAACGTCGAGCTGATGTGGCTGACCGGTCGCTTGACGCCGGACTTCAAGACCGTCGCCGACTTCCGCAAGGACAACGGTAAAGCGATCCGTAACGTCTGCCGCGAATTTATCGTACTGTGCCGCCGACTCGAGCTGTTCTCCGAAGCGATTGTGGCGATCGACGGCAGCAAGTTCAAGGCGGTCAACAACCGCGATAAGAACTTCACTGACCACAAGCTCAAGAAGCGGATGGATCAGCTGGAGGAAAGCATCGGCCGCTATCTGGCCGAGCTCAACCGCGCGGATCGGGACCCGACCCTCGTCACGGAAGGCCGAGTTTCGCGGCTCAAGGAGAAGGTCGCCTCGGTCAAGGCGCACATGGAGCACCTGAAACAGATTGGCCAGCAACTACGGGAAGCACCTGACGGGCAAGTCTCGCTGACCGATCCAGATGCGCGCTCGATGGCCACCAGTGGCCGAGGCACCGGCATCGTCGGCTACAACGTGCAGACCGCGGTCGATACCAAGCACCACCTGATCGTGGCTCACGAAGTTACCAACGTCGGCCATGACCGCACCCAGCTGTTCGCGATGGCCACGCAGGCGCGCAGCGCGACGGGAAAGGAAGAGCTGACCGTCGTTGCTGATCGCGGCTACTTCAAAGGCGAAGAGATTCTGGATTGCGACCGGGCCGGCATGACCCCGCTGGTGCCCAAGTCGCTGACCTCCAACAGCAAGGCCGATGGTCGCTTCGACAAGCGTGACTTTGTTTACATCGCCGAAGACGATGAGTACCGCTGCCCGGCCGGCCAACGCGCCATCCGGCGCTTTACCACCATCGAGAACGGCATGACCCTGCACAAGTACTGGTCTTCGGCTTGTCCCAAGTGTCCGCTCAAAGCGCAATGCACGACGAGCATCTACCGGCGCATCGCGCGCTGGGAGCACGAGGCCGTGCTCGAGGCGATGCAGGAGCGCCTCGACCACCAGCCCGATGCCATGAAGCTACGGCGGCAAACCGTCGAACATCCTTTCGGCACGCTCAAAGCCTGGATGGGCGCGACCCATTTCCTGACCAAGCGGCTGCCTCGCGTCAGTACCGAGATGAGTCTGCATGTGCTGGCCTACAACCTCAAACGCGTGATGCGGATCCTGGGCATCGGACCGCTGATGCAGGCGATAAGGGCATGAGCCCCTCTATTCTCGTGCGATAGACCGCGCAGAAAGAACTGCCAAGCGCATCTGCAGCACAACTTTCGATACGACCTCGATAAAATCCTCAGCCGGCGCGGTTGCACACAGCGTGGCACCGGCTGTCCCAAACGCTTCCACGCGTGCTAACGCGGCATGGTCACGCAGATTTAACGTTTCCGCACAGCCTCGACCCATTGCTGCCTCTCGCGCATCGGTAAAGCGGTCATTGCGAACTCGTCAAGCGGCTCAAAGCAGTCCTGCAAATCGGTTGATTGCGAGCCGCCACTCTTAGGCGTTTGTTGGCCCGGCGAGATACTGCTCCTCCGTCACCGGCTCCATCCACTTGACCGGGGTGCCATTGAGCGCCTCCTGGATCGCGATGTGCGTCATCGCCGTGGTCGGCGACCCACCGTGCCAATGCTTGTGATTTGGTGGGCACCAGATGACATCGCCCGCGCGGATCTCCACGATGGATTCGCCTTCGCATTGCGTCCAGCCGCAGCCCGAGGTGACGATCAGTGTCTGACCGAGCGGGTGCGTGTGCCAGTTGGTGCGTGCCCCTGGCTCGAAGGTGACGCTGGCACACGACACGCGCGACGGCTCGGGCGCGCTGTGGAGAGGGTCGATGCGGACGGTTCCGGTAAACCATTCGGCCGGACCGCGGGTGGACGGCTGAGAGCCAGCGCGCTTGAGTTGCATGGTGCTACTCCTCAGAGACTGATCATGACCTTGATGGACTCGCGTTGGTCCATCGCTCGATACCCATCGGGGACCTCCTCCAGGCCGATCACGCGGTCGAATACCCGCCCAGGCTGGATGCGGCCCTCGAGTACGTGGGGCAGAAGCTCGTCGATGTACCCCCGCACCGGAGCGGGACCGCCGCCAACGATGACGTTCTTGTAGAAGGTCGGCAGCGCCGCAATGCCCTCATAGTGGGGCACGCCGACGCGGCCGATGGCGCCGCCGGGGCGTGCGATGGCAACCGCGTCGTTCATCGATTGTTCGGTCCCGACACATTCCAGCACCGAGTGCACCCCGTGGCCACCGGTCAGCGCCAGCACGCGTTCCGTCGCTTCGCCGCCACGCTCGGTTACGACCTCGGTCGCGCCGAACTCGCGGCCGAGCGTGATCCGGTCCGGGTGCCGGCCCAGCAGGATGATCTGCTCCGCGCCGAGCCGTTTGGCCGCGATGATCCCGCAAAGGCCCATCGCGCCGTCGCCGATGACCGCTGCGGATCGCCCAGGGCCCACCCGCGCGACACGCGCCGCGTGATGGCCGGTACCCATCACGTCCGAGAGACTGAGCAGCGAGGCCATCAAGGCTTCGTCAGCGCGGGTGCCCACTGCGTACAGTGTGCCGTCGGCATAAGGGACGCGGAGCGCCTCGGCCTGAGCACCGTTGAAGCCACCGTAGCCGAAGAACCCGCCGTGCACGCACGCGGTCTGTAATCCTTCGTGGCAGAACTCGCAGCGCCCGTCCGAGTAGGCAAAGGGCATGATGACCAGATCGCCGGCCTTGATCTTGGTCACGGCCCGACCGACTGCCTCGACGATACCCAACGCCTCGTGGCCCATGCTCTGGCCGGCGTCGGTGCGTTCCATCGAACGGTAAGGCCACAGGTCGCTGCCGCAGATGCACGCGCGGGTCACGCGGACGATCGCATCGGTAGGCTCGACGATGGTTGCGTCGGGAACGTTCTCGACCCGGACATCCCCGGCCGCATACATGATGGTTGCGCGCATAAACTACCTCCAGTTCGATACGATTACGTAAACGATCATTGCGCCCGGTCCGCTCGACAGTCGAACGCCACGCTCTGGCGGCACCATGCCCTCCGCTTTCGGCTCGCACCAGCGCAACATCCCGCATCCCAGATGGGTCCCTACGCTCAGGGGCCCGTGAATGTCACGCGCGGGTCGCCCGGCCCGAGCGCCTGGGCGAGTCCGGCGCTGTCTTCAATGCGCCCAATTCGCGTGTAGCTGTAGCTGGACCGGAATGTTTGATAGAACACCACCAGCGTGTCATTGCCATACAACAGCACGTCACCGGTCCGGATGGTGCCCGGACGCACGGCGTCGGTGGGCAAGCTGCGCGGCAGACGGCCGTGCTTTTCGTTGCCGTTCAGCTCGGCCATTTCGAGCGTCACGGGCAGCAATTGCACCAACGCGTGCGCGGTCGGGTTGACTTCCAGCGTTACGGCAAAGCGCTGTGTGCCGACGGACATCCACATAGGGGGCCCCTCCTGAGATGCAATCGGCGCCTCGGACTGCCGCGTGCTGTCGACTGCAGCCAGCTCGCTAGCGGCGCCACCGATAGACGAAAGTGCCAGGCCGAGCAAAGCGATAGCCGCGCAAGAGCGACGTGGGCGATCGACTAACGAGCGTAGGCGCATGTATGACAATAAGCAGCTACTGTCGCTCGTGGACATCAGCCGGACGGCAATGATCGTGTCGGAGCAGTCGACGCGGGCGCGGCCTCGGACCGGTCTGGATCGATCTGCTTTACGACGCGGGCCGGTACCCCGGCGACGACGGCGTTGTCGGGTACGTCGCGGCTCACCACGGCGTTTGCCGCCACCACTGCGTTCTCGCCAATGGTCACGCCCGGCATCACTGATACCGCTGCGCCCAACCACGCTCCCTTCTTGATGACGATGGGTGCGCAATACGTCGATCGCCGCGTGCTCGGATCGAGCGGATGGCTGATGGTGATCAGGTTCACCCGGGGGCCAATGAGCACATCGTCTCCGAGGGTGATGCCGCCGCGGTCCATGAACTCGCACGCGTGATTGATGAACACGTTGCGGCCGACGCGGATGTTCCTGCCAAAGTCGGTGTAGAACGGCGGCAATAGCCAGAATGAATCATGTACCTCCGTACCCGTCAGGCGGTTGAACAACGCACGTACCTCGCCTGGGTCGCGGTAGCCGGTGTTCATCTCGGCGATGATGTGCTGCGCGTCGGTGATGAGCGCGGCAATCTTCGGGTACTCCGGGTCGCTCAGCGCGACCACCTCGCCTGCTAGTTCGCGCTGGAAGATGTCAGGGGTGATCATGCGTATCTCCTTGATCGCGCGGTCGCCTCATCGACTGAGGTCCGCCGCGAACATTCGTCTCAGCCGGCAGCTGCTGTGGCGCGCCGCCCCAAGTACTCGTTGAAGAACGTCGTCAGCTTGGCCCACGGGATCAGGCCAACCCGGTCGTACAGATCGACATGACCCGCTCCAGGAACCCAGTACAGCTCCTTCGGCTCGGCGGCGCGCTTATAGGCGTCCTCGCTAAATTCGCGCGAATGCGCTTCGGTACCGGTGATGAACAGCATCGGACGCGGCGAGACCGTTTCGATGTCGTTGAACGGGTAGAAGTTCATGAATCGGGTATTGCTGCTGAGCGTGGGATGGGTGGTCAGCAGAGGCGATTGGCCAGGCGGCGTGTACTCGCCCCGCGGTGTGCGGTAAAAATCGTAGAACTCGCGCTCGATGGGGTCGGACTTGTCAGTGATCGCGTGCACCGTGCCGCTGGTGTACTTCGTTGCGCCGCCCGCGAACTCGACGTAGCGCTGCTGCGCGGCTTCGGCGATGATGGCTTTGCGTTGCGCCATCGTCTGCGATCTGTTCAACGCATGACGATTGACTGCGCCCATGTCGTACATGCTGACCGTGGCGACGGCCTTCATGCGCGGGTCGATCTTCGCCGCGCTGACGGCGAAGCTGCCGCTGCCGCAGATGCCGAGCACACCGATGCGCTCACGGTCTACGAAGGGCTGAGTGCCGAGGTAATCGACGGCCGCACTGAAAGCTTCGGCATAGAGGTCCGGCGATACTAGGTTGCGTGGACGGCCTTCGCTCTCGCCCCAGAAGGGCAGGTCGATCGACAACGTCACGAATCCCCGCTCGGCCATTTTCGTGGCGTAGAGATTGGCGCTCTGCTCCTTGGTCGCACCCATTGGATGTCCGACGACGATGGCGGCATGGGTGCTGCTACGGTTCAGTTCATTGGGGACGAAGAGATTGCCCGCCACATCCATGTCGTACTGACTCTTGAAGCGGACCTTTCGAACCGTCACGCGAGGGCTTTGGTAGAAGTTGTCCGCGTCCGCAGGAGTGCGGCTGGCAGAGGACCGGGCAGGCGTTGATCCGCGCGCTTCGGCCACCGGCGCGCTAATCGCAACGATCAGACCACTCAACCCAATTAGGCCGGTGCCGGCCTGCTTGATGAAGCGGCGGCGCTCCGGTGCGTGCTCAGCATCGCCCGGGACAAGTGGCTGCTGCAAAGAGTTTACGGTGCTCATGAGCGGTACTCCTTGGTCAATTCCGTTCAGCGAATGAGTGCAATTGTGGCGACGTATCGAGCCAGTGACTAGTTGATGAATGCTTATTCCGCCTATTAGAATAGCTAACTAATAGAGCGGAGTGCCGACTATGGCGGGACGCAACTTGAACGACCTGATGGCCTTCGTGACCGTGGCGCGCGAAGGCAGCTTTACCCGCGCCGCCGCCGTGCTGGGAGTCACCCAATCGGCGGTGAGTCAAGCCGTCCGCGGGCTTGAGGAGCGGCTGCGGATTCGCCTCCTGACGCGCACCACGCGCAGTGTCGCGCCCACGCCAGCGGGCGAGCGCCTAGCAAACGCCATAGGCCACCGTTTCGACGAGATCGAAGCCGAGCTCGATGCGCTGACGGAACTGCGCGACAAGCCGGCGGGAACCGTGCGCCTCACCTGCGGCGACAACGTGCTGCGCACCGTATTGCTGCCAAAGCTCACGCCCGTGTTGCGTGAGTATCCAGACATCACGCTCGAGTTCGACGTGAGCTATGGATTCCGCGACATCGTGACCGACCGCTTCGATGCCGGCGTGCGCCTTGGCAGGACTATCGCCAAAGACATGATCGCCATACCCATCGGTCCGCCCCTGCGCATGGCGGTAGTGGGTTCACCCGATTATTTCGAGCGCCACGCGCGCCCCAAAACGCCGCACGACTTGACGAGTCATTCCTGTATCAACCAACGCATGCCCACTTCAGGGGGCCTATACGTCTGGGACTTCGAGCGGCGAGGCCGGAAGGCCAACGTTCGCGTCGACGGCCCGCTGATCTTCAACACCACGCCTCCGCAGGTGGACGGGGCACTGGCCGGGCTGGGAATCGCATTGTTGCCCGAGGATGAGCTGATGCCGCACATCGAGACGGGAAAGCTGGTGCGTGTGCTTTCGGACTGGTGCCCCAAATTCGCGGGCTATCATTTGTACTACCCGAGCCGAAGGCAACCCTCACCGGCATTCTCGCTCGTGTTGCAGGCATTGCGTGTCAGTAGCGCAGAGGGCGGTTAGCGACGTACCCCGCTTGGCTGCAATGGTTCAGTAGGTCAGGTGATCGGCGAATCGCTTATGCCCGTTCGTTTCCGCATCCGTCCAGGTCGCGAGCATGACTTGTTCCCACGCTGTCCCTGGGCCGCTTTGGATCCCACAAATGCAGACACGACTGCTATCGGCGATTTCCTAATAAGACTGCAGTTGGCCGGACGCGCCCGCTGAAGAGCGGCGCCTGAATGGCCGCAATCGCGGCATTGCTGCCGTGTCAGCGTGCAGCTCACCGGCAGCAAGGGGTCGAATGCGGAATCTCCTACAAACGGTCCATGCCGACGCTGCGCTCAACGGGCCGGCACGCGGCTGATCGTTGACGGGCTGCAGCGGCCGTCGATTTAGCTCGTTTCGAGGGACGTACAGCGGGGGCGAGCCTTGTCTTGCCATCAGGCACGACAAAGCTGACGGGCCGTGCAGCCTAGCAGACGGGTTCTAGTCGACCAGCGCGCGGTACGCGTGCCACGTCGCGTGGCCGATGATCGGCACGGTGACGACGAGGCCGACGAAGGCGAGCGCGAATCCCAGCGTCGTCAGCGCGACGATCGCCGACCCCCAGACGAGCATCGCGGGCACGTTCGCGCCGAACGCCCTGAGGCTCGTCAGTACGGCGACGACACCGTCGGTCGGGCGGTCGACCATCATCGGCACCGACACCACGCTGATGGCGAACGTCAACACCGCGAAGAAGCCGCCGACGCAGCAGTACGCGAACAGGAATTCGAGGTTGTCGAGCGAAAACATCTGCCCGAGGAAGCCCGCCACGCTCGGCATCTCGCCCTCGTAGGAGAGTGCGAACACCACCAGCGAGGCGCGCGCCCAGACGAGCAGGATCACCGTCAGGACCAGCGCGAACACGCCGATCGCGCCGGCGTTGCGGCGCCACGCGACGAGCGTCGGCGCCAGCCGCTGCGCCTCGCCCCTCTCGCGGCGCCGCGAAAGGTCGTAGAGGCCGATCGCGAGGAACGGCCCCACGAGGAAGAACCCCGTGACGAGCGCCGAGACGTATTCGTACGCATGGCGGAACGTGAACGCGATGAGCCAGCCCATCGCCGCGAAGCACGCGCCATACAATGCGCTCGCGAGCGGATGGGCGCGATAGTCCCGGGCCCCCTTTGCGAGCCAGCCGAACGGCGCCGTCGCCGCAACGGCGCGCACCGGCGGAGAAGCGGCCTGCAACTCGGTATCCTGCGCCAAAGCTCGCTCGCTCGGTCAAAGGAACGCGCGCAACGCGTCGAGCACGGCGTCGGGCTGCTCGGTCATCAGCGCATGGCCGCAGTCGTCGAGGCTCACCACGCGTCGGTTCGACAGGTTGGCGATCAGCGCCTGCGCGTTCTTCGGCGGCGCCATGATGTCGCGGGCGCCCAGGATCAGCAGCACGGGGCTCCGCACGGCAATTGCCGCCGCAAGGCCGCCTGCGTAGGCGTTGCAGGCGTGGAGGTCGGTGTACAGCACGTTCGGGCGGTTGCGCTCGAGCAGGCGCATTGCGTTGCCGGTGAGCCAGACGCCGGGCATCGTGTTGCCGCCGAGCATCTTGCCCGCGCTGTGCGACCAGCCATTGATTAGCTCGTAGGCCACGTGATCGTTCGCTTTCGCGGCCGCTAGGAGGTCGTCGCTGACTGTCATCGGTGCCGCGGGGCCCGCGAGCACGGCTTTGGTTGCACACCCCGGATGGCGCGCGGCGCATTCGAGCACCGCCAGCGCGCCCAGCGAATGGCCGACGAGCGCGGCTTCGGTCGCACCCGCCGCGTCGAGCACCGCCGGGATCCAGTCCGCGATATCTTCGACCGTCGGCAGCGCATCACCGCCGGAGCGGCCATGGCCCGGCAGGTCGACGGCGAGGACGTTCCACCCGTGATACGCGAAGTAGCGGGACTGAAGCGCCCAAATGCTATGGTCGCTCGCGGCGCCGTGGACGAACAGCAGCGTCGGCCCGCCGTCGATCGTCGGGCGCGCGCCCGTGTACGCGTAGACGTCGGTGCTCGCCACCGTCAGGCGCATGAGCTCAGCTCCCCTCCTTGCCCGCCGCATGCAGCGCCCGGCTCAGGTCTTCGATCAGATCACCCGGATCCTCGAGTCCGACCGACAGCCGGATCGTTCCTTCGGTGATGCCGGCGCGCGTGAGATCCGCGGTCGACATCCGGAAGTGCGTCGTGCTCGCCGGATGGATGACAAGCGACTTCGCATCGCCGACGTTGGCAAGATGCGAAAAGAGGCTCAGCGTCTCGATGAAGCGGCGGCCCTGTGCGCGCGTGCCCTTCAGGTTGAAGCTGAATACGGCGCCGCAGCCTTTCGGCAGCAACTTCCGCGCCAGCGCATGGTCGGGATGGCCCGGAAGGTCCGGATAGCCGATCGCGCCGACCAGCGGATGCTGTTCCAGGAAGGCGACGATCCGTCGCGCGTTCTCGACGTGGCGCGCCATCCGCAGCGGCAACGTCTCGATCCCCTGCAGGATCTGGAATGCGGTGAACGGCGACATGCACGCGCCGAAATCGCGGATTCCCTCGCGCCGCGCGCGCAGGAGGAACGCGGCGGTCGTCGCTTCCTCGGTGAACACCATGTCGTGGAAGCCGGCGTAGGGCTCGGTCAGCGTCGGGAATTTTCCCCGCGCCGCGGGGAATCGGCCGCTGCCGTCCCAGTCGAACTGCCCGGAATCGACGAGGAGCCCGCCGATCACGACTCCGTGACCCGAAAGGAACTTCGTCGCCGAATGAAAAACCAGGTCCGCGCCGAGCGCGAACGGCTGCATCAGGTACGGCGTCGTGAACGTCGAGTCGACAAGCAACGGCAAGCCGTGCTCATGCGCGACTTCCGCCACGGCCGGGACGTCGAGCACCTCGAGACCGGGGTTGCCGAGCGTTTCCCCGAACAGGAGCCGCGTATCAGGCCGGATCGCCGCGCGCCACGCGTCGACGTCACGCGGGTCGACGAACGTCGTGGCGATGCCGAAGCGTGGCAGCGTGTAGTCGAGGAGGTTGTGCGAGCCTCCGTAGAGGGCGCGTGACGCCACGATGTGCGACCCCGCACCCAGGATCGTCGCGATCGCAAGGTGCATCGCCGCCTGCCCGCTCGCGGTCGCGATGGCTCCGACACCAGCTTCGAGCGCGGCGATCCGCTCCTCGAGGACGGCGCAGGTGGGGTTGGAAATCCGCGAATAGACGTGTCCCGCGCGCTCCATGTTGAAGAGCGCCGCGGCGTGATCGGCATCGGGAAACGCGAACGCCGTCGTCTGGTAGATCGGCGTCGCGCGCGCGCCCGTCGCCGGATCCACTTTCGCGCCAGCGTGCAGCGACAGCGTGTCGAAATGCGTGGTCCTGGGCTTGGGCATCGGCGAACGGAAAACTGGGGGGCGGCGCAACGCGCCTCGCGTATGGTAGCGCAAGGAGAAGGCATGGGAGCGGGTATCGCCCCGGTGCGGCGTGGATTAAACTTCGCTTCCCGCCGGAGCGCTCGCGCCCGGCGCTCACCAGGAGACGACGATGCAGCGCAAGGCTTCCGCCCGCTGGCAAGGCAGCACCAAGGATGGCACCGGCACGATCTCCGTGCAGAGCGGCACGCTGCGCGACACGCCGTATTCGTTCAAGGCGCGCTTCGGCGACGGCAAGGGGACCAACCCCGAAGAACTCCTCGCCGGCGCGCATGCGGGCTGCTTCACGATGGCGTTGTCGTTCACGCTTAACAACGCCGGCTTCACCGCCGAGGCGATCGACACCGAGGCGCTGCTGACGATGGACCAGATCGAAACCAAGCCGACGATCACGGCGGTTCATTTCATCACGCGGGCGCGCGTCCCGGACATCGACGCCGCGAAATTCGCCGCGATCGCGAGCGACGCGAAGACCAACTGCGTCATCTCGCGCGCGATTTCGCCGTCGATCACCGTCACGCTCGACGCCGCGCTCGCCTCCTGAATCCCGGAATTGCGATGACCGCGACTGCCAAGGGCCGCGGCGCGACGTTCAATCCCGAAAACCGGTTCCGCCGCGAGCAGCGCGCGCCGGTCGACGACGGTTGGCCCATCGCGCAGAGCGTCGCCGAAGACGACGTCCCGCCGCCGCCGAAGACCGTCGTGCGCATCCAGCCGGCGCGAACGATCATCGCGCGGAACGACTCTCCCGACATCCCGTTCGAGCAGTCGATCAACCCGTATCAGGGCTGCGAACACGGCTGCATCTACTGCTACGCGCGGCCCACGCACGCCTATCTCGACCTCTCGCCGGGGATCGACTTCGAAACCAGGCTGTTCGCCAAGCCGAATGCCGCCGAGCTGCTCAGGATCGAGCTCGCGAAGCCGGCGTACGTCTGCTCGCCGATCGCACTCGGCAGCAACACCGATCCGTACCAGCCGATCGAGCGCGCATGGAAGATCACGCGCAGCATCCTCGAGGTGCTCGCCGCGTGCGAGCACCCGCTAACGATCACGACCAAGGGCGCCCTGATACTGCGCGACCTCGATCTCATCGCGCCGATGGCGGAGAAGGGCCTCGTCCGCACGTTCATCTCCATCGCGATGCTCGACGGCGAGCTCGCGCGGAAGCTCGATCCGCGCGCCGCGGCGCCGCACCGGCGGCTCGCGATCGTCAAGGCGCTCGCCGACGCCGGCGTGCCCGTCGGCGTCAACGTTGCACCGATCATCCCGCAGCTCACCGATCACGAGCTCGAAGCGATCCTCGAAGCGGCTGCGGCCGCCGGAGCACGGCATGCGTTCTATACGCTGCTGCGCCTGCCGCGCGAGGTCGCGCCACTGTTCCGCGCGTGGCTCGACGCACACTACCCGCTGCGCGCCGCACATGTGATGAGCATCGTTCGGCAGCTTCGCGGCGGTCGCGACAACGATACGCGGTTCGGCGCGCGCATGCACGGGCAGGGTCAGTTTGCCGACCTGATCGGCAAGCGTTTCGCGCTCGCGTGCAAGCGCCTCGGCCTCAACACCGAGCCCGACGCACCGCTCGAGACGACCCGCTTCCGGCCGCCGCGCGAATCCCGCCAGCTCGAGCTTCTCTAGCAGGAGGCTTGCAATGATCGGGAGCGCAAGTCAACCCGACCCGACACCGGCGTTGACGGAGCGCCTCGGCCGCTGCTATACGGGAGCAGTCCACGACGTGCTGCGGATGCTGGGGCACGACAATATCGTGCTGCCGCCGGCAATCAAGGCAATCGCGCCCGCAACGACGCTCGCCGGACCCGTGTGGACCGTGTCGGGGCACATCGACCGGACGAAAACGCGACACGAGACGCTGCTGGGCTGGTGCACCCTCCTCGCTTCGGCGCCTTCGGGCCACGTGATCGTCTGCCAGCCCCACAATCACGAGATCGCGCTGATGGGGGAATTGTCGGCGCAGACGCTGCGCGCCCGCGGTGTGCTGGGCTACGTCGTAGACGGCGGCTCGCGCGATACCGATCTCGTCCTCGCGCAGGGATTTCCGGTGTTCTGCGCGTTCCTCACCCCGTCGGATGTCGTCGAGCGCTGGATTCCGGATGCCTACGGAGAGCCGGTCACGATCGGCAGCGTCACGATCGCGACCGGAGACTGGCTGCTGGGCGACCGCGACGGTGTCGTGATCATTCCGGCCGCACTCGTCGAGGAGGTCGTCGCCAGAACCGAGGAAGTTGTCGCCACCGAATCCGAGATGCGCCGGGCGCTCGTCGGCGGCATGGACCCGGTCGAGGCGTACAATCGGTACGGAAAGTTCTAGCATGCGAGCCCGGGTCCGCGCGAACGCGGAACGTCCGCGCCGAGCGATGGCAGCTGACCGCAAGGGGCCGGCCGTGATGAGGCTCTCGCCGCAGGACAACGTCGCCGTCGCGCTGCGCGCGCTCAAGGCCGGAGAGACGGTGGTACTCGACGACGTCGCGCTGACGGTTGACCGCAACGTCGCGGTTGGAGGAAAGCTCGCCGCACGTCGGCTCGCCGCCGGGGAAATCGTCGTCAAGTACGACTGCCCGATCGGCGTCGCGCTCCGCGAGATTGCGCCGGGCGAGGCCATCGATGGCCGCAACGTCGAGAGCAGGTATCTCGCGAAAAAGTAGGGTCAGAGACGACTTTTCAGGTTCTCATCGAGCGCGCGAGAAACTCGTCTCTGACCCTACTTTCGGGTTGGCCCGGCACAACCGGAGGCCGGTGCCGCGGCCCAGTATCGTGGAAGGGCCTCGTTCGCCACAAGGAGACGAATCATGGCGACCTACATTTCTCTAACGAGCTTCACCGACCAGGGCATTCGCAGCGCCAAAGAGACAACCAGGCGGGCAGACGCGGTAAGGGAACTGGGGAAGAAATACGGCGTCACCGTGAGAGATTTTTTCTGGACGCTTGGAAGTTACGACGTCGTGGCGATATTCGATGCCCCTGATGATGCGTCGATGACGGCATTTGGATTGGCGATCGGTTCGGCGGGCAACGTCCGGACGCAGACGCTGCGCGCCTTCACTCAGGAGGAGATGGGCGGGATTCTCCGACGACTGGGATAACAAGAAGTGCGCGTTCCAGTGCGCGCGCGACGTGGATCGCCGCGCGCTTTCCGGTCGCCCGGGTGCCGTCGGCGATCTGGTGCCGACAGCTCGTGCCGTCGGCAACGAGCAGCGTATCGGGGGCAGACGCACGAATGGCGGGCAACAGCGCGAGCTCGGCCATCCGCATCGACACGTCGTAATGCGAGGCCTCGAAGCCGAAGCTCCCGGCCATTCCGCAACAGCTCGATTCGACGACGTCGACGGCAAGCTCGGGGATGAGACCCAGCACGTCCCGGGTGGCCTCCATGGTGTCGAACGCCTTCTGATGGCAGTGGCCGTGCAGCAGCGCGCGCTTCTGCGGCAGCGGCGAAAGCGCCAGGCGGAGCCGGCCTGCGCGGTGCTCGCGCGCAAGGAACTCCTCGATCAGGAAAGCGCTTCGCGCAAGCCGCCGCGCAGGATCGCCGATTCCCATCACCAGAAACTCGTCGCGCAACGACAGCAGGCACGACGGCTCGAGACCGACGATCGCGGCGCCGCGCTCGGCCTGCGGCAAAAGGGCGGCGGCGACGCGACGCGCTTCTCGCTTCGCTTCCTCGACCAGGCCCGCGGCAAGGTAGGTCCTCCCGCAACAAAGCGGCCGCCCGGGCTCGTCGTCGTCGACGCGTGCTCGCGCGACACGGACACGATAGCCGGCGGCGCGCAGCACCGCGAGCGCGGCCCGCGCATTGTCCGGCTCGAAATAGTTGGTGAACGTGTCGACCAGCAGCAAGACGTCGGGCGTTTGTCCACGATCATCGCCGCGCCTGTCGGGACCCCGCAGGAACGCGTCGCGACGCCACGCCGGCAGCGACCGTCGCGCCGACAGGCCGAGCAACCGTTCGCCGAGCTCCGGGAGCCCGGGAAGCGTGTCGCGCAGGTTGAAGAGCCATGGGACGCGCGCCGCCCACGGCGCCCAGCGCGGCAGATGGGCGATGAGCCGGTCCTTGACGGACAGCCCGCGCGCGCGCTGCCAGTGATGGAGGAACTCGATTTTCATCTTCGCCATGTCGACACCGGTCGGGCATTCGCGCCGGCAGCCCTTGCAGCTGACGCAGAGATCAAGTGCATCGTGCACCGCCTGTGAAGCAATCGCCTCGGGACCGAGCTGCCCCGACAGCGCGAGCCGCAGTGTGTTCGCGCGGCCGCGAGTCACGTGCTGCTCGTCGCGCGTCGCGCGATAGCTGGGGCACATCGTCCCGGCGTCGAACTTGCGGCAGTGCCCGTTGTTGTTGCACATCTCGACTGCCTTCGCGAAGCCGTGCGCCGGATCGCCGCCGGTGCCCGGCGCGGTCAAGGTGTCGGCGAGCGGGTCGTTCTGCACGTCCCAGGCCGACCAGTCGAGCGCCGTTTCGAGCGGCAATGTGCGATAGCCCGGCGCGAAGCGAAAGAGCGACGCGTCGTCCATCCTCGTGGCGCGAACGATCTTCCCGGGGTTCATGACTCCGGACGGGTCGAACAGGTCCTTGATCTCTTCCAACGCGCGCGTCAACCGCGGGCCGAACTGCCACGCGACCCATTCGCTGCGCACCAGGCCATCGCCGTGCTCGCCCGAAAAGGCGCCCTTGTATTCGCGCACCATTGCGCTCGCTTCCTCGGCGATCGCGCGCATCTTGATCGCGCCGTCGCGGCGCATGTCGAGAATCGGCCGCACGTGCAGCGTGCCAACCGACGCGTGCGCGTACCACGTTCCTCGCGTGCCGTGCTTCGCGAACACGCGAGTCAGCCGATCCACGTAGTCGGCGAGATGCGAGAGCGGCACCGCGCAATCCTCGATGAACGACACCGGCTTGCCGTCGCCCTTCATGCTCATCATGATGTTGAGCCCGGCCTTGCGCACTTCCCACAGCGCCCTTTGGGCGCCGGCTTCACTCATCGGCACGACGCTTTCAGGCAGGCCGAGATCGGCCATCAGCGTGGCGAGATCGGCGAGGCGCCGCACCGCGCCGTCGCGCGTCTCCCCGATGAACTCGACGAGCAGGATCGCCTCGGGCACGCCGATGAGCGCCCCCTCGATCACCGGACGGAATGCCGGATTGCCGCGCGCGAGATCGATCATCGTCCGGTCGACGAGCTCGACCGCGGAGGGACCGAGCTGCACGATGTCGCGAGCGCACGCCATCGCCTTGTAGAGCGTGGGGAAATTGACGACTCCCAGCGTCCGGTGCCGCGGCGGGGGCACGAGCTTCAGGGTGAGAGCGCGCGTCCAAGCGAGCGTCCCCTCGCTGCCGACCAGCAGGTGCGCGTAGTTCACGCTGCCGTCCTGGGTATACGGCCGTTCGCCCTGAGGGCAGCAGATATCGATGTTGTAGCCGCCGACGCGGCGGAGCACTTTCGGTAGCTGGCGCTCGATTTCGTCGGATTCGCGCGCGCCGATCGCGCGCAGCCGCCCGAGAAGCTCGCGCACTCTCGGCGTGCCCCCCTCCATCTCGTGCGCCGGGCCGAACCGTGCCTCGGTGCCGTCGGCGAGGAGGGCATCGACGGCGAGCACGTTGTGCACCATGTTGCCGTAGGCGATCGAACGCGAGCCGCACGAGTTGTTGCCAGCCATGCCGCCCAGCGTGCACTGCGCCGACGTGCTGACGTCGACCGGAAACCAGAGACCGTGGCGCGCGAGCCCGCGATTGAGCTCGTCGAGCACGATGCCCGGCTCGACCGTCACCGTCATCGCGTCGCGGTCGAAGGCGAGCACGCGGTTCAGGTGCTTGCTGTGGTCGATGACGAGTGCGGTTCCGACGGTCTGCCCGCACTGCGAGCTCCCCGCGCCCCGGGCGAGCACGGGCACGCGCATCTCGCGACAGACGTCGACCGCCACCCGCACGTCTTCCATCCGCTTCGGGACCAACACGCCAACCGGCTCGACCTGGTAGACCGACGCATCGGTCGAATAGCGGCCCCGCGACGCGTGGTCGAAGAGCACGTCGCCTTCGACGGCGGACGAGAGCCGTGCGGCGAGCTCACCGTTGCGGGTCGGGCGCAATGCGAGGGCTTGCGGCGCGGCGGCCTTGCTCATGGGTATCCGCAGGGGGTTGGCGAGACGGCAAATCGACGTAGGGCGTGGGTCGCGATCGCGGCGACCCATTGTAGGACATGTTTCGCTAAACGCCCCTTGCGGGTATTCGCCAAACATCAGTAGCATGGACCTTTGGATGCCGGCGGCCACGACCGCCTTGGCGTCCTCACCAGAACCGGACCCCTCATGATCCCGCTCGACCGCCATCCCTCCGGCCGCCACTTCCTGCAGATTCCCGGACCCACCAACGTTCCCGATCGCGTGCTGCGGGCCATCGACCAGCCGACGATCGATCACCGGGGTCCCGAGTTCGCCGTGCTGGCAAAGGCCGTGCTCGCGGGCATGAGAAAGGTGTTCAAGACCGAAGGGGCGGTCGTGATCTATCCCGGCTCCGGCACCGGAGCCTGGGAAGCTGCCCTCGTCAATACGCTTTCGCCGGGCGACCGTGTGTTGATGGCCGAGACCGGACATTTCGCGACGCTCTGGAAGAGGATGGCGGAGCGCCTCGGCCTGGTCGTCGACTTTCTGCCGGGCGATTGGCGACACGGCGCGCCGCCGGCCGAGATCGAGGCGCGTCTCGCCGCAGACGCGCCGCATGCGATCAAGGCCGTTTGCGTCGTGCATAACGAGACGTCGACGGGAGTCACGACGCGGATTCCGCCGATTCGGGCGGTGATCGACCGCATCGGCCATCCGGCGCTCCTCATGGTCGATACGATCTCGTCGCTCGCGTCGATCGACTATCGCCACGACGAATGGCGCGTCGACGTCACCGTCGGCGGCTCGCAAAAGGGATTGATGCTTCCCCCGGGGCTATCGTTCAACGCGATCAGCGAGAAGGCGCTTGCCGCGACCAGGGCTGCAAGGCTGCCGCGCTCCTACTGGGACTGGAACGAGATGCTCGCCATCAACGCCGCGGGCTATTTCCCCTACACGCCGGCGACCAACCTGCTCTACGGCCTGCACCAAGCGCTGGAGATGCTGTTCGCCGAGGGCCTCGATCGCGTCTTCGCGCGCCACGAGCGCCTCGCCGAGGCGACGCGGCGCGCGGTGCGCGCGTGGGGGCTCGAGATCCTGTGCGCCGATCCCGCGCTGTACAGCTCCACGCTGACCGCTGTCGTGATGCCGGAAGGCGACAATGCCGATGCATTCCGAAAAATCGTGCAGGAGCGCTTCGACATGTCGCTGGGACAGGGGCTGGGCAAGGTCGCCGGGAAGGTTTTCCGCATCGGTCATCTCGGGTTCTTCAACGACCTGATGCTCTGCGGTACCCTTGCCGGCATCGAGATGGGCCTCGGCCTCGCCGCCGTCGCGCATCGCAAAGGCGGCGTCCAAGCGGCGATGGACTATCTTGCCGACACCCCGAACGCGGGACTTGCGCGGGCGGCGTAACGGCGTGCACGGGCGCGATGCCCTAGCGCGCCCCATTTTCACAACGACAACCGACACCCTTCGGAGGACCGACATGACGAATACCGGCACCACGCTGCGACGTGACAGTGCATCCTTCCGCCGGATTGCATTGGCGGCCTTTTTCGGCGCGATGACGCTGATCGCGGCCACGCCCGCGCGCGCGCAGCTCGAGATCAAGCTCGGCCACGTCGGCGAACCGGGCTCGCTCTTCCAGAAGAGCGCGGACGAATTCGCGAAGCGCGCCAACGCCAAGCTCGCGGGCAAGGCGAAAGTCATCACCTACGGCTCGAGCCAGCTGGGCGGCGATTCCGAGATGATCCAGAAGCTGAAGCTCGGCACGCTCGACATGGCGCTGCCGTCGACGGTCATGAGCTCGCAGGTCGACCTGTTCGGCATCTTCGAGATGCCCTACCTCGTGAAGGACCGCGCGCACATGGGCCGCATCGAGAAGGAGATCTTCTGGGCGAAGCTCGAGCCGGAAGCGGAAAAGAAGGGGCTCAAGGTCCTGGCCGTGTGGGAGAACGGATTCCGCCAGATCACCAACAACAAGCGTCCGATCAAGACGCCCGCCGACCTGCAGGGCATCAAGCTTCGCGTCCCAGCGGGCAAGTGGCGGGTCAAGATGTTCCAGGCCTATGGCGCCAACCCGAGCCCGATGAAATTCTCCGAGGTCTTCACGGCGCTCAAGACGGGCGTGATGGACGGCGAGGAAAACCCTTTCACTCAGATCTACTCAGCCAAATTTCAGGAAGTGCAGAAGTACCTGTCGCTTTCGGGGCACGTCTATACGCCTGCCTACCTCACCGTCGGCAAGGCAAAGTGGGAAACGCTGCCGCCCGACGTGCGCCAGATCCTCGAGGACACGGCGAAGGAGACGCAAGCGTACGTCTACCAGACCGCGGCGGCCGACGACGACGACCTGCTCGGCAAGCTGAAGCAGGCCGGGATGGAGGTGAACGACGTCGACAAGGACGCGTTCATCGCTGCGAGCAAGCCGATCTACGAGGAATTCGGCAAGGAAGTTCCCGGCGCGAAGGAAGCGATCGACCACGCGGTCGCGCTCGGAAAGTAGGCCGGTGAGCGTCCCGCAGGGCAGCGCCGGGCGAGCGGCTCCGCTCGCCGCTGCCGTGCGGCGGTTCCGCGCCGGCTACGGTCGCGCGCTCGAATGGGCGGTCGGCGCGCTGATGATCGTGCTGTTCGTCGAAGTGACGCTCGGCGTGGCGTTTCGCTCGCTCGGAGCGTCGCTCGTCTGGTACGACGAAGTGGCCTCCCACCTGCTCGCGTGGCTCACGTTCTACGGCGCGGCGCTGGCGTCGGTCCGCCGCGCGCACATCGGCTGCCCGGAGTTGGTCGACGCCCTTCCGTGGCGGATCCGACGGCCCGTCAACATCATGGCGCAGTTGGTCGTGATCGCCTTTTTTGCGCTCCTCGGCGGCGTCGGCGCATCGATCCTGCCGATAGTCGCCTCGGATTCGCTCGTGAGCCTCTCCTGGATTTCGATGGGCATCGTGCAGTCGGTCGTTCCGGTTTCGGCGGCGCTGATCGTCGTCGCCGAGGTCGCACATCTCGTCGATCTCGTGGTCGCCGCAGCGCCGCCGGAGGCCTCCGCCGGAGTCGCGCTCGCCGACGGGCTGCATTGAGCGCCCGCGGACGGGCCATGAGTGCCGCCGCGCCGTCCTGCGTTTCGCATCGATTCCCGGGATCGGTGCCGGGGCCATAACGATGACGATCATGCTCGGCCTCTTCGCCGCGGTGCTCGCGCTGGTGCTTGCCAACATTCCGATCGCGGTCGCGCTCGGGGTCGTCGCCATTGTCGCCATGGTGGCAAGCCACGGCCTCGCGATCCTTCCCAATCTCGCCGTGGTGACCTACAACGGAGCGACCAGCTTCCCGCTGCTCGCAATCCCCTTGTTCATTCTCGCCGGCGCCATCATGAACGCGTCGGGCATCTCGCGCCGGTTGATCGCCTTCGCGTCGTCGGTGTTCGGCTGGATCCGCGGTGGACTTGCGCACGTGTCGATCGGCACCTCGCTGTTTTTCGCCGAAATCTCCGGCTCGGCCGTGGCGGACGTCGCGGCGCTGGGCTCGATCCTCATTCCCGGCATGAAGGCCAAAGGCTATCCGGCGCCCCTTGCGGCGGCGGTCATGTCGTCGGCAGCGACGCTGGCCGTCATCATTCCCCCGTCGATTCCGATGATCCTCTACGCGGTGATGGCCGAGACGTCGGTGGTGCAGCTCTTCGTCGCCGGCATCGTACCGGGCATCATCGGCGGCATCGGGCTGATGGGTGTGGCGTACGCGTTTGCCCGCCGCTACGATCTGCCGCGCGAGGACGCGTTTTCGTGGCGGCGGGTGCGGCAAACCGCGCGCGAGGCGCTGTGGGCGTTCCTGCTCCCGATCATCATCCTGGGCGGGATCTTCGGCGGCGTCGTCACGGCCACCGAAGGCGCCGCGCTCGCCGTGGCGGCCGCAATCTTCGTCGGCCTCCTCATCTACCGCGAGCTCGACGTGGCGCACCTGCGGCAGGCGATCATCGACGGTGCGGTGCAGACGGCCGTCGTGATGCTGCTCGTCGCCACCAGCGCGCTGCTCGGCACGTACTTGACCGAAGTTCAGGCGCCGCAGGCGCTCGCTCGCGCCGTCGCCGAGATGACGCGCAACAAGTGGCTGGTGCTGGCGCTGCTCAACGTACTGTTCCTCCTGCTCGGGATGTTCCTGCACTCGGCCGCGGCGATCATTCTCGTCGTGCCGGTCGTGATGCCGCTCGTCAAGGCGGTCGGAATCGATCCGGTGCATTTCGGTCTCATCGTCACCGTCAACCTGGGCATCGGCCAGCAGACGCCACCGGTGGCGAGCGTGCTGATGGTGGCGAGCTCGATCGCCAGGGAGTCGGTCTGGGCAGTGTCGCGGGTGAACGTCTGGTTCATCGCGGTCCTTGTCGCCGTGCTGCTGCTCGTCACGTACGTGCCAAGCACGGGAATGGGCCTCGTCCGGCTGTTTTATCATTAGGGCCGACCACTACTGTCCGGTTAAACCCCGAGCAGATTCAATTGGTTGGGGTTGATGAGGTCGTTTGCGGGATGAGCATTTTCGGTAAGGGCCTGTTGCAGCGGCATTTTTTCGAAGATCGACACTGAGAGAATCTGTAGCAGCGTGTAGAGCGGGGCATCGAGGTGAAGCTCTTTCTTGACGATGGCGATGAGCACGTAGGTGGCCACGGCGCACCACACCTGCGTTTTCACCGCGTTCTCGCTGTTGCCCAAGAAATGCTTGATCCGCAGGTGCTGCTTTATCCACTTGAAGAACAGCTCGACTTGCCAGCGGCTCTTGTACAGCGCGCAGATGGTCAGTGCCGGCAGCGCCGTATTGTTGGTCAGGAAGACCAACGTCTTTCCGGACTCGGGGTCTTTGAATCGAATGCGCCGCAGATGCTCGGGATACTTCTTGGCAGAGTAATAGCCGTTGAGCATCACGCGTTGGTCGCAGAGCATGCCCGTGGTGCGATCGGTGGTGGCCGAGTACACGCGTCGGGCGTCCATGGGCGACTTGGCGCGCGTAACGAAGAAGGCGCCGGCCTGATGCAGCACGTACAGGCGCGCGAAGTCCAAATAGCCGCGATCCATCCCGTAGAAGGCGCCCGCCTCCAAGGCCAGCAGGTCCAGCACGTTCACGTCGTGCAGCTTGCCGTCGCTGATGTGGATGAACGCGGGGATCGCGCCGCGCAGGTCCAGCAGCGTGTGCAATTTGATGGCCGCCTTGGTCGAGCGAAACGGGGCCCAATCGAACAGGCTCAAGCACAAATCGATGGTGCTGGAGTCCAGCGCGTAGACGGTGTTGTCCAACTCGACGCCGAGCGAGTCGTTCGCGTAGAGCTTGCGCGCGCGACGGATCAGTACCGCGGCCAGATCGGACCAGAGGTGCCAGTCGCGCAGCTCGTTGGCATCGGCCAAGGTCGAGCGTCTCACCGCGGAGCGAAAACCCATCGCGTAGAGCTTGGCCGCATTGGCGGACAGGCTCGCTTCGATATCGCGCAGGCTCTCGCGCCAGGTCAGTTGCGCGAAGGCCATCGCCCGAAACTGCTCGGCGCACGACAACGTGCGCGCACCGGCGTTGCCCGAGTAGCGATGCACGATGCGGGCGAAGCTGGTCCACGGCACGAACTCCATGACTTGCGCGAACAACGTCTTGCCAACATGCATGCGCACTCCTCGGGGCAGTCAACCCGAGGAAACTACGCCATTCTTGCCAAACGAAGTTCAAATCGGCACCAAACGAAATCGGCCTGGAACCCGCGTCAATGCTTGATCTCGGGCTCGGCACAGGTCATTTAGCCGGACAGTAGTGAGGACCGAACATGAATGACCTCGTCCACGTCGAGCGCGACGGCGCGATCGCGACCGTCGTCCTCAATCGTCCCGAAAAGCTCAATGCGCTGACCCGGTCGATGTGGCGGGCGCTCGGGGAGACGGTCACGGCGCTGTCAGCCGACGGGGACCTGCGCTGCATGATCGTGCGCGGCGCCGGCGAGAAGGCGTTTTCACCCGGGAACGACATCGGCGAGTTTGCCACCGCGCGCGCCGACAAGGTCCGGGCAATCGAATACGGCGGGATCATGCACGCCACCGCGCAGGCGTTGGCCGACTGCCGCCATCCTCTCGTGGCTCAGATCCACGGCATCTGCGTGGGCGGCGGGCTCGAGATCGCCGCGCTCTGCGACCTGCGGATCTGCGGCGAATCGAGCCGTTTCGGGGCGCCCATCAAAAATCTCGGCCTCGTGATGGCGTATCCGGAAATGGCGCCGCTCGTGCGTCTCGTCGGCGCCGGTGCCGCCCTCGAAATCCTGCTCGAAGGGCGGATCTTCGGCGCGACGGAAGCGAAGGAGAAGGGACTGGTGACCCGCGTCGTCCCGGATCATCATGTCGCGGCCGAAGCGCGTGCCGCCGCCGAGCGCATCGCAGAAGGTGCGCCGCTGGTCGCGCGCTGGCACAAGAAGTTCGTGCGGCGGCTCGCCGATCCACGTCCGATTTCCGATGCGGAGCACGACGAGTGCTTCGACTGCTTCGACACCCAGGACTTCCGCATCGGCTACGCGGCGTTTCTCGCGAAGCAGAAACCGAGATTCGTCGGACGATGAGCGCCTGGCGAAGCCAACGGCCGCAGACCGCGGCGGCGGGTGCATCGGGAAGCGGGCGCCGCGCCGAACGCATGCGGCGCAATCCGCTGGAGGTCGCGTGAACGCCGCACGGCGCCCCAAAAGCGCTCGCGCCTTCCTCGGAAGCGGGAGGTGCCGCGCACGCGGCGGGCAAGCCCGGGGGAGGTGACCCAATGATCACGTCGCAGGCGCCGCCGTTCCTCCACACCGGCCCCCTCGCCGGGATGCGCGTGCTGGAGCTGGCGCAGATCATGGCCGGCCCGACCTGCGGAATGATGCTCGCCGACATGGGTGCCGACGTCGTCAAGGTCGAGAAGCTGCCGGGCGGCGACGACGCGCGCTCCTATCGCGAGCCGCTCGTCAACGGGGTATCGGCGCCGTTCATGATGCTGAACCGCAACAAGCGGGGGATCGCCGTCGACCTGAAGCGATCGGAGGGCCGACAAATTCTGCTGCGACTGGTGAAGAGCGCCGACGTGCTGACCGAGAACTACCGCCGCGGCACACTGGAGAAATTCGGGCTCGGCTACGACACGCTGGCGCAGGCGAACCCCGGACTCATCTATTGCGCGATATCGGGATACGGTCGCGACGGCCCACTTGGGGACCGCGGGGGCTTCGACCTCATCGCACAGGGTTTCGCGGGATTGATGTCGGTAACGGGCGAACCCGGCCGGCCGCCGGTCAAAACCGGCAATCCGGTCGCCGACATCAACGCCGGCATCCTCGCCTGCGCGGGCATCGCGGCCGCGTATGCGCACAAGCAGAAGACCGGGCAGGGCCAGATCGTCGACACCTCCCTCATGGAGGCGGCGCTGCAGCAGACCTACTGGCAGGCGGCGATCCACTTCGCGACCGGCCAGTCGCCGGGTCCCACGGGTTCCGCGCATCTCCTGACTGCGCCCTATCAGGCGTATCAAGCGGCCGACGGCTGGATCAACATCGGCGGCGCGAACCAGGCGAATTGGGAGCGCATCGCCGACGTGCTGGGTCACCCGGAATGGCGCGAGGACCCGCGCTTCGCCACCAACTCGGCGCGAATGGCGAACCGCGAAGCGCTGGCGGCGACGATGGACGCGGTGCTGGTGACGCGGACGAAAGCCGAGTGGATGGACGCCTTCGATGCCGTCGGGGTTCCGGCCGGACCGGTCCATACGATCGGAGAGGCACTCGCGCATCCGCAGACCCTCGCGCGCGGAATGCGTGTCGACATCGTCCATCCGCAGGCAGGCGCGACCAAGGCGCTCGGCTGCCCCGTCCACTTCTCCGCGACACCGACGCGCATCGACCGGCCGGCGCCGCTCCTGGGCGAGCACACGCGCGAGGTCCTTCGCGGATGCGGTTATGCCGAGGCCGAGATCGACGCCTTCGTCGCCGCAGGCGTCGTCGAAGCGGCCGACGCAAGGGAGCGCGGCGAAATCAAGTGCTGGTCGCCATAAAGACCGCCGTCATCCGCGCGCAGAGCCTGCTCGTCATTCGGAGTAAACGTGAAGCTCACCGCGCAGGACCTGGCGAAGATCTCCGCGCAAACGCTTGCGCATTACGAGCAGCGTGCCGAGGCGTTCCGCGAAGGCACGCGCGACCACGACGTCCGCCAGAACATCGACGCGCTGCTGTCGCATATCGAGGGCGAGCCGCCGTTCGCGATCCTCGATCTGGGCTGCGGCCCGGGGCGCGATCTCGCCACCTTCACCCGGCTCGGCCACGTCGCGATCGGCCTCGAAGGCGCTGCGCCTTTCGCTACGATGGCTCGCACCCGAAGCGGCTGCGAGGTCTGGGAGCAGGATTTCCTGAAGCTCGACCTTCCGGAATGCCGCTTCGACGGCGTGTTCGCCAACGCCGCGCTGTTTCACGTGCCTTCGCAGGAACTGCCGCGCGTGCTCTCCGAGTTGCGCGCGACGCTGAAGCCTTGCGGGGTGCTGTTCAGCTCGAATCCTCATGGCGGTAACGAGGAGGGCTGGAGCCGCGGTCGCTACGGCGCCTACCACGACCTGGAAACGTGGCGCCGCCACCTGTCGGACGCCGGGTTCGTCCTGCTGACGCATTACTATCGGCCGCCGGGATTGCCGCGCGAAAAGCAGCCGTGGCTCGCGACGGTCGCGCGAAAGTCGGCGTGACTGCTCGCGCGCGGCCAGCGCCATTCGATCGGAGCCTCCAGCAAGCAGCGCCGAACTCGCGCGCGAAATCGACCGCCGCGCGCGTGCACGGCGCCCTGCTTGTCGAAAAAGCGCTGCGTTCCCGACGTCGCGAATACGCCCTCGTGCCAGGTGTCGGGGCGCGTAGGTGTCACGGCGACTGTATCTTCCTTCCGGCCGCTTGCCCTCTCAATCCTTGCGCGCGACGCGTCTGTCGGCGGCGGCATCGCCGATCTTCTTCTCCTCCGGTTCCTGGAAGTGATAGAAGGTGCCGTTGAGATAATGCGCGACCGCCACAACCTCTTCCTCGCCCCAGTGCAGATTGTTGTTCGTCTGCCATCGCCTCACCTGCGCGATCAGCGTGCGCCAATCCTTGGCGAGCTTCTTGGCCCGCCAGTGAACCTCCGTCGTGTGACAGGCGACGCAATGGGTGGTGTACAGCAGCTCCCCCTGCGACATGCCCGGCGGAGGCGCCATCGGAGTCGCGGGCGTCGTCACCTGCGAAAGCGCCTGGGCACCCGCGCCGGCGATGACGAGAAGGAGCACCTGAATCGTCGCCATCCGGCGTCCCTCGGGTTGGCGGCCCATGCGCCCGAACTATGCGGTCGCGGGCCCCCGGTTGATCCACGCGCAGACGATGCCCATCAGCACGACGGTGATCGTATCGAGCGCGATCTGCTTCACCACGACGTCTCCGGGCATCGGCTGCACGGCGTAATAGATCAGGTAAGTGGGGATCACCGACAGAACGGCGACGGCGAGGCCGAAACGCACTCCCTGGGCAAGGACCGGCTTGGCCTCGCGTCCGGCACGGTAGATCCAGGTGAAGCCGATCCCGATCAGCACGTGGGCGAGAACCATGAATCCGAAGTAGCCCTGTGCCTGCGCCGGTGGGCGGAACAGGCTGGCGAGCTTCGCATAGTCCGGCGAGAGCAACCGTCCGTGCACGACGAATCCGAGCAGCAGCGACATCACGGCCATGACGGACGCGGAGACGGCGAAATTCATTGTCGTTCCTCCCCACTTCGTCAGTCGAGTGCGCTGCGCGTTCACACCTGTCGCCTCGCGCACCCTCTCGGGGCGCGTCAGTGGCTCGGCCTGCCCACCTTCGCCCCCGATTTGCCGACCAGGAAATCGAGGTCCGCGCCACGGTCTGCCTGCAACACGGTGTCGCAGTAGAGCTTCACCCATCCGCGATCGGCGTGCGGCGACAGCGGCGTCCATTTCGCGCGGCGGTTGGCGAGCTCGACGTCGCTTACGTGGAGATGGAGCTTGCGCTTCGCGACGTCGAGCTCGATCAGGTCGCCGTTCTGCACGAGCGCCAGCGGCCCGCCGGCGGCGGCCTCGGGTGCGGTGTGCAGCACGACGGTGCCGTACGCGGTGCCCGACATGCGCGCGTCAGAAATCCGGACCATGTCGGTGACGCCCTTTTTCAGGAGCTTCGCCGGCAGCGCGAAATTGCCGACCTCGGGGAATCCCGGATAGCCTTTCGGTCCGCAGTTCTTGAGGACCAGCACGCACGACGCGTCGACATCGAGCTTGGGGTCGTCGATGCGCCTGTGCAGATCGTCGATGTCGTCGAACACGACGGCGCGGCCCTTGTGACGCATCAGCTTCGGCGTCGCGGCCGAAGGCTTGAGCACCGCACCCTGGGGCGCGAGATTGCCGCGCAGTACCGCGATGCCGCCCTGCGGCTTGAACGGCCTGGCGAGCGGCGTGATCACGTCGGCGTTGTAGTTGATCGCGTCCTTGCTGTTCTGCCAGAGCGTGCGGCCGTTGACGGTCAGCGTCTTCTTGTGCAGGAACTTGCCGATCTCCTTGATCACCACGCGCAGCCCGCCGGCGTAATAGAAATCCTCCATCAGGTACTTGCCCGACGGCATCAGGTTCACGAGGCAGGGCATCGCGCGGCCAAGGCGATCCCAGTCGTCGAGCGTGAGCGTGACGCCGATGCGGCCAGCGATCGCCAACAGATGGACGACCGCGTTGGTCGAGCCCCCGATCGCGCCGTTGACCATGATCGCGTTCTCGAACGCGTCGCGGGTGAGGATCTTCGACATCCGCAGGTCCTCGTGAACCATCTCCACGATGCGCCGGCCCGCCATCCTCGCCAGCACCCGACGGCGAGAGTCGACCGCGGGAATTGCCGCATTGGTGGGGAGGCCCATCCCGAGCGCCTCGACCATCGACGCCATCGTCGACGCGGTGCCCATCGTCATGCAGTGACCGGCCGAGCGCGACATGCACGACTCGGCTTCTACGACGTCGGCGAACTTCATCTCGCCGGTCTTCAGCATCTCGGTGAACTTCCACACGTGCGTGCCGGAGCCGATGTCCTCGCCGCGGAACTTGCCGTTCAGCATCGGCCCGCCGGAGAGGCCGATCGTCGGCAGGTCGCACGACGCCGCACCCATGAGCAGCGACGGTGTGGTCTTGTCGCAGCCCATCAGGAGCACCACGCCGTCGAAGGGATTGGCGCGGATCGATTCCTCGACATCCATCGCCGCCTGGTTCCGGTAGAGCATCGTCGTCGGGCGCATCAGCGTTTCGCCCAGGCTCATCACCGGAAACTCGATCGGGAAGCCGCCGGCGTCCAGAACACCGTCGCGGACGTGCTGCGCCAGCTCGCGAAAGTGCGCGTTGCAGGGCGTCGCCTGCGACCACGTGTTGCAGATGCCAATCACCGGGCGGCCGTCGAACTGATCGTGCGGGATGCCCTGGTTTTTCATCCACGACCGGTGGACGAGCGCATCGCGATCGTGGCTGCCGAACCAAATGCGCGAACGAAGCTCGCGCTTTGCTCTGGAGGTCTTCTTGCTCATGCGGCGAGACGCGCGCCCGACGCCTGGTCGAATACGTGCACCTTTGCGGGATCGATGGCGAGCCCGACCCGATCGCCGGGGTTCACGTCGGGTCGGCCATGCGTGACGAGCGTGAGCTGCGTGTCACCTGCCTGGATCAGGAGCTCGGTTTCGGCGCCGGTTGGCTCGACGACGACGATTTCCGCCGGCACCGCTCCGTCGGCGCCCGCGCCAGCGAGCGCGAGGTCGCCCGGCCGTATCCCGTAGGCCACCGCCTGCCCCTCCGCCGCGGGCACGGCCCGCAGCGGCCACCGCAGACCGCCCGCTGCCTCGACGTACACGGCCCCGCCGGCACGACCGAGCTTGCCGTTCAGCACGTTCATCGCCGGCGAGCCGATGAATTGCGCAACGAAAAGGTTGTCGGGATGGTCGTAGAGCTCGAGCGGCGTACCGATCTGCTCGATGCGGCCATCGTGCATGACGACGATGCGGTCGGCCATGGTCATCGCTTCGACCTGGTCGTGCGTGACGTAGACCGTCGTCGTCTTGAGCCTCTGGTGCAGGGCCTTGATCTCGGCCCGCATCGCCACCCGCAGCTTCGCGTCGAGGTTCGAAAGCGGTTCGTCGAACAGGAATACCTTCGGATCGCGGACGATGGCGCGACCCATCGCGACGCGCTGCCGCTGCCCGCCCGAAAGCTCGCGCGGAAAACGCGCAAGGTAGGGATCGAGATTGAGGATCCGCGATGCGTTCGCGACGCGCTCTTCGATCACCTTGGCGTCGGCCTTGCGCAGCTTGAGACTGAACGCCATGTTAGCGGCGACCGTCATGTGCGGATAGAGCGCGTAGCTCTGGAACACCATCGCGATGTCGCGGTCCTTCGATTCGACATCGTTGACGACCTTGGCGTCGATCGCGATCGTGCCGCGGGTGATCTCCTCGAGGCCGGCCAGCATCCGCAGCAGCGTCGACTTCCCACAGCCCGACGGGCCGACCAGCACGACGAACTCGCCGTCGTGGATATCGAAGCCGATGCCGTGGATCACCTTCGTGTTGCCGAAGGACTTCTCGACGTTCTGGAAGGAAACGGTTGCCATACTTCAACCCCGCACAGAATTACGGCTCAACTCTTCACCGCGCCCGCCGTGAGACCGCCGACCATGTAACGCTTGAAGGCGTAGTAGATGGCAGCCGGCGGCAGTGCATAGACGAGCCCCGTGGTCATCAGCAGCTCCCACGGCGAGTCGTCCGCGGCGAGGAAGTTGCCGAGCGCGACGCCGAGCGTGATCTGAGTGTCCTTCGACAGCAGGAGGAAAGCGTAGAGGTATTCGTTCCACGCGAGCAGCAGCGCGTACGTGCCGATCGCCACCAGCGACGGCGTCATCAGCGGCAGGTAGACGAGCCGAAACAGCTGCAACGGCGACGCACCGTCCATCTTCGCCGCCTCGTCGAGCTCATAGGGCAGCTTGTCGGACGCCTGCTTCAGCACCCAGATCGAGTACGGCGCGGCGATCGTCGTCATCGCCAGGATCAGCGACCACTGGCTGTTGAGGAGCCCGTACACGCCCATCGTCTTGTACATCGGCACCGCGAGGAAAGCGGCCGGGATGAAATACGTGCACAGCGCGGCATTCATGACCGTGCGGCCGCCGCGAACCTTGAGGCGGCTGATCGCGAACGCGGCCCCGGTGGCGACGAGCAGCGTGAGGAAACCCACCGCGACCGCGATGATCAGCGAATTCCACATCTGCAGCCAGAAGTGGTTGAGGTAGTAATGCTGCTCGAAAAAAACGACCTTGAAATTGTGGAGCGTGGGGCTGTCCGGCCACAGCTTGCCGCTCATCGCCTTGTCCCTCGGCGAGATCGCAAACAGGATCAGGTGGTAGATCGGCAGCATCGTCCAGATCAGCACGGGGATGCCGATCAGCAGCAGCTTCGCCTCGGTCGTGACAGTCCGCAGCTTCATCGGGCCTCCCGCCGAGCCGCCTCAAGGGAGGCCCGCATCCCCCTCGGGGGGAGGCGAACGCAGTGAGCTTGGGGGCTCATTTCGACAACCGCTTCATCATGAAGTAGATGAGCGGCAGGATCGCCGGCAGCGCCACGATGATCGCCGCCATCGACAGATTGACCTGATCGAGGCGCAAATAGCGGATGCCCAGCGTGGCGAGCACGTGGGTGAGGTCGGCCGGGCCGCCGCCGGTCAGCAGGTAGACGCTGTTGAAGTCGCCCATCGTCCAGATCATCGACAGGATCGTGCACGTGAGGTAGAGCGTGCGCATCGACGGCCAGGTGATGAAGCGGAACTTCTGCCAGTGAGTCGCGCCGTCGACCGACGCGGCTTCGTAGTGCTCCGCGGGGATCGCGAGCCGACCTGCGATCAGGATGAGCGTCCAGAACGGTAGCGACTTCCAGATATGCATCACCATCGCCATCGACAGCGCAAGCGTCGGATCGTTGAGCCAATTGGGGCCGTCCGCACCGGTGAAGCGGAAGATCAGCGAGTTGATGAGCCCCCACTCGGGATTCAGCATGAAGCGGACCGACAGGATCGTCGGGATCGACGGCACCGCCCACGGCAGGATGAACAGCAGCGAGAGCCATTTGATCCACGTCCGCGCCTGGATGAAGAATCCCGACAGCACGAGTGCGACGATCATCTTGACGTTGACGCCGACGACCACGAACGCGATCGTGTTGAAGACCGAGCGCGCGAAGATCGGATCGGCAAACAGCTTCGTGTAGCTCGCCGGATGACGCGCGATCCACAGGCCGTAGCCCACCGGGTAGAGCACGAACACCAGGAAGACGAGCACGTACGGCGCGATGAGGATCATCCCCCACTTCTGCCATGGGGTCAGCCCCTTTCGTGCGGGACCGGACGGTGCCCCGTTCACCTCGGGAAGGGCGACAGTCGCCATCGTCTGCTCCTCCGCTCAACGCGTTGCGCCGACGCGAACGGGCCGCACCCCCTCGCCGGCGCTACGCCGTCGTTGTGGCGAGCCGATTTCCGTCAGCCCGCCACCTGCTTGATGCGCACGATCATCTCGTCGACCGCCTTGTCGACGGGAACCTTGTCGGTGACGACCCGGTTCATCGCCTTCGCCCAGACATTTTCGTTGTTGAGGATCGTGAACTTGTAGTTCTTCGTGAATTCGAACGTGACCGTTCCGGCAGCGAATTGGTCGTATACGTCTTTTCGGTGCGGGTCCGTCTGCCAGAACGAGCTGGCGGCGCCCGACTTGGTCACCGGAAACCAGCGGCCGAGCGAGCCTTCGACGTACGGCTGCAGATTTTCGTCCTGCAACAGGAACGCGACAAACTCCTTCGCCCGCTTCTTGTTCTTGGCGCCCTCGAAGATCACGCCGGTCTTGACCGCGGCGCGGTAGACCATCTTCGAGCCGTCGGGTTTGTTCGGGAAGCCGGCGGTGGCGATCAGCTCCTCGTAGTTCTTCTTGGCCTGTGCGCGCTGCTCGGCGGTGAGCGTCGCGTTGTTCGCATCGTCGAGCCACTTGGCGACGATCGAGATCGTCGCGTTGTGCGTCATGATGATCGTCTTGTTGTGGAAGGCGACGTTGTTGTCCGGGTCCTTCCACGACGTCGACGAGGGCGGCGTGCAGCCCTTGAGATAGGGCTCCGTGTAGTCCTTCATCGCGTCGATCAGCCCCTGCCTCACTTTCGGATCGTCGACCAGCAGCTTGCCGTTGTCGTCGACCATCTTGACGTTGTAGGCGTCGGCGAAGGTGAGGAACGAATAGAACGAGTCGCTCGAGTCCACCCCCATCGGAAACCCGGTCGCGTAGACGCGCGCCCCGGTCTTCTCGCGATACGCCGGCTGCACCTTGTCGCACCAGAACGACCAGTAGGCCTTCCACCCGGTCGGAAGGTCCGACCCCTTGAAGCCCGCAGCCCCCAGCATGTCGATCCAGTACTGGATGTGCATCGTCTGCTGCTTCAGCGGAAACGCGTAGTACGCCTTCTTCTTGCTCTTGTCGTTGTAGAGGTAGGTCGTCTCGAGGGTGTTCTTGAGGAACTTGTCCTTCATCGGCAACAGGATGTCGGAGAGGTCCTCGAGCTTGCCGTCGTGCGCCCACTTGCCGGTGACCTGGAAGTCGTAGACGTCGGCATACGCGACGTCGGGCGGCGTGCCGGCGTCGAGCGCGGCGACGGTCTTGGGGATCATGTCCTGCACCGGGTACTGCGACAGGTCGACCTTGACCCCGGTCTTGGTTTCGAACTTCTTGATCGCCGCGAACAGCGCGTCGTCCTCGGACTTGTAGAACCCCTTCACCCACCAGACGGTGAGCGTTTCCTGCGCCGCCGTCTGCCCGGCCGCAACGAGCGCCGAGACGGCAAGAACCGCAACCGCGAACTTCGACATCATCTTCATGGAACTCCTCCTCTTTTGCGTGGCGCCTGCTTGTTGTGGTTCAAACTCCCAAGCTCTTCCGCAGCGTACGGGCGCCCCGGGGCGGTGTCAACGGGCGAACGCCGTGCCGCGAAGACCCCGCCACCCGCCTATCCGCATGCGCCGCCGCTCCCTCGGTCCTACATGACCGCACCGAGATGCCACGGCACGAACTCGCTCTGCCCGTATCCGTGGCGCTCGCTCTTGCTGCGCTGTCCCGAAGCGGTTTCCAGCATCAGGTCGAACAATTTCGCCGCAACCTCGTCGATGCCCGCCGTGCCGTCCGCGATCTCGCCGCAATTGAGATCGATGTCCTCTTCCTGCTTCACCCAGAGCGGGGTGTTCGTCGAGAGTTTCAGCGACGGTGCCGGCGCACAGCCGTAGGCCGAGCCGCGCCCGGTCGTGAACACAATCATGTTCGCGCCGCCCGCGACCTGCCCCGTCGCCGATACCGGATCGTAGCCCGGCGTATCCATGAAGACGAAGCCCTTCGCCATGACCGGTTCGGCGTACTCGTAGACGTCGACGAGATTCGTCGTGCCGCCCTTGGCCACGGCACCGAGCGACTTTTCGAGGATCGTGGTCAACCCGCCCGCCTTGTTGCCGGGCGACGGGTTGTTGTTCATCTCGCCTTTTTCGCGCGCGGTGTAGTCTTCCCACCAGCGGATTCGGGCGATGAGTTTCTCGCCCACCGCGCGCGACGTCGCGCGCCTCGTCAGCAAATGCTCGGCGCCGTAGATCTCGGGCGTCTCGGAGAGAATCGCCGTGCCGCCGTGCCGCACCAGCAGATCGACCGCGGCACCGAGCGCGGGATTCGCCGTGATCCCCGAGTAGCCGTCGGAGCCGCCGCACTGCAGTCCGATCACGAGGTGCGATGCGCAGACCGGTTTGCGCGTCACTTCGTTCGCGTCCGCCAGCATTTCCTCGATCATCGCGACGCCGCGGGCGATCGTCTTCGCCGTGCCGCCGGTGTCCTGGATGCTGAACGTGCGCAGGAGCGGCCCCTCTTGCAGCCTCTCGGCGCCAAGCAGCGCGCCGATCTGGTTCGCTTCGCATCCCAGGCCGACCACCAGCACGCCGGCGAAATTGACGTGCCGGGCGTAACCTCCCAGTGTCCGGCGAAGGAGCTGCATCCCATCGCCCCGGGTGTCCATCCCGCACCCGCTGCCATGCGTCAGCGCGACCACGCCGTCGACGTTCGGGAACGCGGCGAGCCGCTCGCGTCCGAAGTGGTCGGCGATCCCGCGCGCGACCGTCGCCGAGCAATTGACCGTCGACAGGATGCCAATGTAATTGCGCGTCGCGACCCGGCCGTCGGGACGGACGATGCCCATGAACGTGGCCGGCGGATCGGCGTATTGCGTGGGCTTCGCGTCGACCCCGAAGGCGTAATCGCGATCGAACGCCCCCATCTGCAGGTTGTTGAGATGGACGTGCTCGCCGGCCGCGATGTCGCGGCTCGCGAAACCGATGATCTGGTTGTAGCGGCGCACCGGCTCGCCCTTGCGGATCGCGTGCGCGGCGACCTTGTGGCCCGGTGGGACGAGGCCGCCTACGGTGACGTTCTCGTCAAGCAGCCGGGTGCCGCTCACGAGTTGTGCGCGGGCGATGACCACGTCGTCGTCGGGATGGAGCCTGATCGTAAGCGAAGAGCGGGTGAGCACGATGTTTCCTTCTTCAGGCAGGGGTCCGGGGCGCGCGACCGCGCGTTGCCGCTCCCGGTTTCACGCCACTATTTGAACCTTCGTGTTCTTCGTCTTGTCGGCGGCAGCGTGAAACGCGGCCACCGCATCGGAAAGCGCAAACTGCCCTGACAGGAGCGGCCGGACGTCGACGCGCCGCGACGACAGGTAGCGCACCGCCCAGTCGAACTCGATCCCCCAGCGAAACACGCCGCGCAGATCGATTTCCTTGGCCATGATGTCGTTGACGACGAACGGCAGCGGCTCGTGCGGCAGGGTTCCGGCCTGGACGACGACCCCGCCGCGCTTGACCGCGGCGATGCAGGTCTTGAGCGCCGCGAAGCTGCCGGAAACCTCGTAGCAGACGTCGAACTGCGGCTTGGCCAGGGCGTCGGCGTCACGATCGGCACGCAGCACCGCGTCGGCGCCGACCTCGTGCGCCTTCGCGAGCGGCCGGTCGAGGATATCGGACACGGTGATCGACGCCGCGCCGGCGAGCCGCGCCGCCATCACCGTGAGGCAGCCGATCGTGCCCGCGCCGGTCACGAGCACCGACTTGCCGATCAGCTGCGGACCGCGATTGGTCGTGTGGAGCGCGACCGCGAGCGGCTCCGCGAAGGCGAGCTCACCCAGCGTCACGTCACCCGAGACCGGATAGCATTGCCGCTCGCCCATCACGAAATACTCGCGGAACATTCCCTGGACATGCGGGAAGAGGCTCGCGCTGCCGAGGAATTTCATGCTGGCGCACAGATGCTCGCGTCCCTCGCGGCAGTAGTCGCAGCGGCCGCAGGCGTGCGACGGCGAAATCGCGACCTTGTCGCCCTTCTTCACGCGCGTGACGCCCGCGCCGACGGCTTCGACGACGCCCGACGCCTCGTGCCCCGGGATCAACGGCTCGCGGACGACGAAGCTGCCGTTGCGGCCCTCGAAATAGTAGTGGAGATCGGAGCCGCAGATCCCGCCGGCACCCAGGCGCAACAGCACTTCCCCGTGCCCCACGGCCGGCATCTCGGCAGGCTCGATCCGCAAGTCTTCCCTGGCGTGAATTCGGCAGGCTAGCATCGACCTTTCTCCTTGCGTCGGGACCGCGCTCAGTGCAGCGCGTCCCATCCCGTGTTGAACCGCTTGTAGGCATGATGGAGGTGGCGCTGCATCGCCGTGCGCGCCGCAGCGGGGTCCTTCGCGGCAATCGCCGCCAATACGGCGCGGTGCTCGTCCATCGCCGCCGTCCACAGCGCCGGCGAATCGTAGTGGTGCTCGAGCTGCTTGTAGAGCGGGCCGCCGCGTTCCTCCCACAGCATCTTGATGACCGCCACCAGCGCGCCGTTGCCGGTCGCCTCCGCGATGCGCAGATGGAAGAGCCTGTCCCCGGCCACCGGCTGTCGCTCGTCCTCCATCTCGCGCTGCATCTGGTCGAGCGCCTCTTCCATCGCAGCGAGATTGGCTTTTCTCCCCGATTTGGCGGCGAGCGCCGCGCACTCGCCTTCGATCACGTAGCGGGCGCGGAGCAGCTCGAACGGACCGGCCTCGGCGTGGACGACCTCGCCTCCATTCTCGCCATCGGTCTTCGCCGCCGGACCGAGTACATAGATGCCCGAGCCGATTCGCACCTCGACCAGCCCCTCGACTTCGAGCGCGATCAGCGCCTCGCGCACCGACGGGCGTGACACACCGAGCTGTTTTGCGAGGTCGCGCTCCGGCGGCAGGCGCGCGCCCGGGGGAAACTCGCCGGAGCCGATCAGCGCACGGATCTGGTCGGCGATCTGGCGGTAAAGGCGGCGCGGCTCGATGCTCTGGAACGGCATGGGGATGGATGAAGTCGTGATCGCGCGTTTGATCCCGCGCGGCGAAAGCACGGCGACGTACCTAAGAAGGCTAATCCCCGCCCCCAAATTGGTCAAGTGGTATTACCAATTTTACCGCGGACGCGTACAATGCGAGCCAATCGTGAGTCGGGACCGCCGATGGCGATGCGGGACCCGGCGAGATGCGTGGCGGCGAACCCCGACGCGTTTCGTTCTCGCCGAACTCTTCCGCGGGCGCCGACACCGGCGCTCGCCCTCACGAATCGACAGGAGACGCTCATGAGCGGACGCCTCGCGGGCAAGAAAGCACTGATCACCGCAGCGGGCCAGGGCATCGGCCGGGCAACCGCGCTCGCAATGGCCGCCGAAGGCGCGCAGGTCTACGCGACTGACGTCAATCCCAAGCTCGTCGAGGCGCTCCGCGGGATGCCGAACCTGACGCCGAGCGTGCTCGACGTGCTCGACGGCGCCGCGATCGCCATGACGATCGAAGCGCTGCCACCGCTCGACATCCTGTTCAACTGCGCGGGCCACGTCCACAACGGCACGATTCTCGACTGCGCGCCGAAGGACTGGGATTTCAGCTTCAATCTCAACGTCCGGGCGATGTACGTGACGATCAAGTGCGCGCTGCCGAAGATGCTCGCGATGGGCGGGGGCAGCATCGTCAACATGGCCTCGATCGCATCGTCGATCAAAGGACTCCCCAATCGCTTCGTCTATGGCGCGTCGAAGGCGGCGGTGATCGGCCTCACCAAGTCCGTGGCCGCCGATTTCGTCGCCAAAGGGATCCGCTGCAACGCGATTGCGCCGGGCACCGTCGACACGCCGTCGCTGCATGACCGGATCGCCGCATTCGAGAACCCCGAAGAGGCGCGCAAGGCGTTCATCGCCCGCCAGCCGATGGGACGGCTCGCGAAGGCGGAGGAAATTGCTCCGATCGTGATCTTTCTCGCTTCAGACGAATCTGCGTTCGTGACCGGAAACGTCTATTCGGTCGACGGCGGAATGACAATTTAGTCGTCATCCCCGCGCACGCGGGAATCCAGTGTCTTGCAACGAACGACGCTGGGTCCCCGTTTCCGCGGGGACGACGATCGTGCGGTATCGCTGCTCATCGGATGGACAACTGGAGAACGACATGAAACTCGTGCGCTTTGGTCCGGCCGGCAAGGAGAAGCCCGGCCTCATCGATGCCGACGGCAAGCTTCGCGATCTGTCGCGCAAGGTGAAGGACGTCGGCGCCGACACGCTCGCGCCCGCGAAGCTCAAGGAGCTCGCGAAGCTCGACCCGAAGAAGCTGCCGCTGGTCAAGGGCCGGCCTCGCCTTGGCGCGTGCGTAGCGACGCCCTCGAAATTCATCGCCATCGGACTCAACTACAGCGACCACGCGAAGGAGTCCGGCAATCCGATTCCCGAATATCCGGTCGTGTTCTTCAAGTCGCAGACGTGCATCGTCGGCCCGAACGACGCCGTGATGATGCCGAAGGACTCGACCCAGCTCGATTGGGAGGTCGAGCTCGGCGTCGTCATCGGCAAGACTGCGCGCTACGTCGAAGAAAGGGACGCGCTCAAGTGCGTCGCCGGCTATTGCGTGATCAACGACGTCTCCGAGCGCGACTTCCAGCTGAAAAAGGGCGGCAGCCAGTGGAACAAGGGCAAGGGCTGCGACACGTTCGGACCGCTGGGTCCGTGGCTCGTCACGACCGACGAGATAAGGGATCCGCAGAGGCTCGGCATGTGGCTCGACGTCAACGGCGCGCGCCGGCAGACCGGCAACACGAAGACGATGATCTTCGGCGTCGCACAGCTAGTCGCCGATCTCTCGCGCTACATGACTCTCCTGCCGGGCGATGTGATCACCACCGGGACGCCGCCCGGCGTGGCACTCGGCATGAAACCGCCGCAATGGCTGAAGGCAGGCGACGTGATCACGCTCGGCATCGACGGACTCGGCGAGCAGAAGCAGCGGGTCGTGCCGTTCAAGGGGCGCCGCTGACAGCCGCCCGCTCGGCTCGGTCAGACTGCACTCGGCCCCCGCCTTCGCGGGGACGACGAGTACGACGAGTGAAACCTACGGCGCCGTATACGCCGTCTTGACCGTGGTGAAGAACTCGGCGGCGTAGCGGCCCTGCTCGCGAGTGCCGTAGCTCGAGCCTTTGCGCCCGCCGAACGGCACGTGATAGTCGACGCCCGCCGTCGGTAGATTGACCATCACCATCCCCGCCTGCGCGTGCCGCTTGAAGTGCGACGCGTGCTTGAGCGACGTCGTGACGATTCCGGAACAAAGACCGAATTCGGTGTCGTTCGCGAGCCCGAGCGCCTCGTCGTAGTCCCTCGCGCTGATCACGCACGCGACCGGCCCGAAGATCTCCTCGCGGGCGATGCGCATCGCGTTGGTCGCGCCGGTGAACAGCGCGGGCGACAGGTAGAAGCCCTCGGTGGCGCGGGTGAGCCGCTCGCCGCCGACCGCGAGTCGCGCGCCCTCGCCTTTGCCGATCGCCAGATATCCTAGGTCGGTGTCGAGCTGGCTTTGATCGACGACCGGTCCGATGTCGGTGCCCGATGCGAGCGCGTCGCCGACGTTGAGCGTGGCGAGCTTGTCCGTCATCGCGGCGACGAAGCGGTCGTGGATACCCGCGGTCACGATGAGCCGGGAGGACGCCGTGCAGCGCTGCCCCGTCGAGTAATAGCCGCCCTGCACCGCGCAGCCGACGGCGGTCGAGAGGTCGGCGTCGTCGAGGACGACCAGGGGGTTCTTGCCGCCCATTTCGAGCTGCAGCTTGGCCATCCGGGCGACGGCCTTCGCCGCGATCGCGCGGCCCGTCGCCACCGATCCGGTGAAGCTGATCGCCGCGACGTCGGGATGATTGACCAGCGTTTCGCCGACGACCGAGCCGCGGCCCATCACCAGGTTGAAGACACCCGCAGGAACGCCGGCCCGGACCAGGATGTCGGCGATTGCCCACGCGCAGCCGGGCACCAGGTCCGCCGGCTTCATGACGACGGTGTTGCCGTACGCGAGCGCGGGCGCGATCTTCCACGCCGGAATCGCGATGGGAAAATTCCACGGGGTGATGAGCCCGACGACGCCGACGGGCTCGCGCGTGACTTCGACGTCGATTCCGGGTCGCACCGACGGCAGTTTGTCGCCGGCGAGCCGAACCACTTCGCCCGCGAAGAACTTGAAGATGTAGCCGGCGCGCGCCGCCTCGCCGACGCCTTCCGGCAGCGTTTTTCCCTCCTCGCGCGAGAGGAGCCGTCCGAGCTCGTCCTTGCGGGCGAGGATCTCGGCGCCCGCGCGGTCGAGGATGTTCGCGCGCTCCTGGATCGAACCGCTCGCCCACGCCGGGAACGCCGCCTTTGCCGCCGCGATCGCCGCTTTGGCCTGCGCGGCGTCGGCCTGCGCGTACTCGCCGATCACGTCGCTCACATCCGACGGATTGCGATTGGGAGTGGTCGTTGCGCCGGCGACCCATTCGCCGCCGACGAGATTCCTGAAGGTTGCAGCCATGCGGGTCTCCGGTTCGCGTCAGATCAGCCTCCGCCGTGCGAGGCTCTCCATCAGCGCTCGGGCGCCGAACGTCCACGGCGCAATGCGGTCCGAGTGGTTGACCCGATTGACGAGCGCGCCCACTCGCGGCGTGGTGACGGTCACGACGTCGCCGACGACGTGGGTGAACCCCTCTCCCGGCGCGTGGCGATCCTTGGTCGGCGCGAACATCGTGCCAAGGAACAGCAAGAATCCGTCCGGATACTGGTGATTGGCACCGATCGCCTGCGCCACGAGATCGAGCGGATCGCGGCTGATCATCGCCATCGAGCTGTGCCCATCGAGGACGAAACCCTCCGGTCCGTCGACGCGCATCGCGAGCTCGCAGCGGCGCACGTCGTCGATGCCGTAGTGGTCGTCGAAGAGACGAATGAACGGGCCGATCGCACACGATGCATTGTTGTCCTTGGCCTTGCCGAGCAGGAGCGCGCTTCGACCCTCGAAGTCGCGCAGGTTGACGTCGTTGCCGAGCGTAGCGCCGAGCGTCTGTCCACGACTGTTCACCGCCAGAACGATCTCGGGCTCGGGGTTGTTCCATGCCGATTTCGGGTGGATCCCGATCTCGGCGCCTGTTCCCACCGCCGACATCGGCTGCGCCTTGGTGAAGATCTCGGCGTCGGGACCGATGCCGACCTCCAGATACTGCGACCAGACGCCCTGCGCAATCAGCGCGTCCTTCAACCGCAACGCGTCGGGCGACCCCGGATGCACGCGCGAGAGGTCGTCGCCGATGATCGCGACCACCGCGCGGCGCACCGTTTCCGCCTTCGCCGGATCGCCTCGCGCCTGCTCTTCGATCACGCGCTCCAGCATGCTCGACACGAAGGTGACGCCCGCCGCCTTGATCGCTGCGAGGTCGCAGGGCGCGACGAGCCAAGGCGCCCGCGCATCGCGCCCGTCCGGATCGGAATTCGCCAGCACGTCACCGAGCGCCGCAAACCGCGGGCGGAGCCGGGCGGCGCGAATCGCGCCGCCGGGGTCGTCGAGATCGAGAAGGCCGGTCATCGTGGCGGCGACGTCCGACAGGTCGACGAGGTCGTCACCGGCAAGGCGCACGAGGACCGGGCCGCCAACGCGGGGATCCCATGCGCGTCCGACGAGGAGCGCACGCTCGCGGTCCTCGGGAAGGCAGCGCCCCGCCGTGAGCCTGCTCGCCATTCGTTCCATCGCTTTCCCGCCTCGTTCGACGAGTTCCGATTATAGAGCCTGTCGCGCCGCGGGCCGTTCTCGTGCGCAAGCGCTCGAAACAGCGGGTTTTGCTGCATACTTGCCGCTGCGGCCGGACGACGCCCCGGCATGCAGTTCCGCCGGAGACACAGCAATGGCCCTCGTACCGCTGGTCGAATACGATGAGGCGCCGCCCGAGGTGCGGGCGGTCTACGACGACATCCGCGCCGCCCGCAACGTCGACTGGATCAACAATTTTTGGAAAGCGCTCGCCAACGATCCGGCGACGCTGACGCGCGTCTGGTCTCAGGTGAAGCAGGTGATGGCGCCGGGCGCGCTCGATCCGCTGACCAAGGAGATGCTCTACATCGCCGTCAGCGTCACCAACAATTGCGAGTACTGCATCCATTCGCATACCGCTGCGGCGCACGCGAAGGGATTGACGTCCCAGATGTTCCACGAGCTCCTCGCGGTCGTCGCGCTCGCCAACGAGACCAATCGTCTTTCCAACGGCTATCGGGTCGACGTCGACGCCCGGTTCCGCTCGCCGCTCGCAAGCTGACCGGCGGCACGAGAACGATGCCCGACAATCCCGCAACGCGCGGCGAAGTGCTGTTTCCCGAGATCGAGCCGTACGCCGCGGGGCGATTGCCGGTCGATGCCGTCCACACGTTGTATTTCGAGACCTGCGGGAAACCTGACGGCGTGCCGCTCGTGTTCCTGCACGGCGGGCCCGGCGGCGGCTGCCTGCCGCATCACCGCCGCTACTTCGATCCGGCGTTCTGGCGGATCGTGCTCACCGACCAGCGCGGCGCGGGCCGCTCGACGCCGATCGCCGAGCTTGCCGGCAACACGACGCAGAATCTGATTGCCGATCTCGAACGATTGCGCGAGCATCTCCGTGTCCGGCGCTGGCTCGCATTCGGCGGCTCGTGGGGCTCGACGCTGGCGCTCGCCTACGCCGAAGCCTACCCGGAGCGCTGCCTCGGGCTGGTGCTGCGCGGCATCTTTCTCGCGCGGGCGGCCGAGCTCGATTGGTTCATGCACGGGATGCGCAACGTCTTTCCCGAAGCCTGGCGCGCGTTTGCGGAGTTCCTTCCCCCGCCCGAGCGCGAAGACCTCCTCGGCAGCTATTACCACCGGCTCACCGACCCCGACCCCGCGATCCATCTGCCGGCGGCACGCGCCTGGGACCAATACGAAGGCGCCTGCTCGACGCTGCTGCCCGGCAACGAGCCGACGCCGAAATTCGACAGCGATGCGGCAGCGCTCGCCATCGCCCGCATCGAGGCGCACTATTTCGTGCACCGCGCGTTTCTCGAGAACGACGAGCTGCTGTCGAACATCGACCGCATTCGCCACCTGCCGTGCACGATCGTCCAGGGGCGTTACGACATCGTGTGCCCGCCCGTTACCGCAGAGACGCTTTCTCGCGCCTGGCCGGAGGCCGAGTACATCGTAGTGCCCGATGCCGGCCATTCGGTGCGCGAGCCGGGGATCACGCGCGAGCTGGTCGCCGCCGTGAAGCGGATGCAGGGGCGCATTCGCTAGGGCGGCGGGCTCCCCGCCATTTAATGAACGCTTAAGTCGGGCCGCGTACGATGGCCTGCCGGTTGCCGCCTCGCGCTCCTCGCGTCGAGCGGCGCCATCTCGGAGGGATTCGCCGTGTTCACCCGCGTTTTCGTGCTGTGCCTTACCCTTGTGCTCGCCGGCGGCGCTGCCGCGGAGAGCAAGAAGCGCATCGAAAGAGCGGCCGACGTGCCGCGCTTCAGCTACAAGCTCGACGGCAGCATCGAGGACATGCTTCGCGACGATGCGAAGTGGAAGCCGTTCGCCGCCGCCGTGCGCAGCGACGTCGAGAGCGTGCTCGCCCACTACGACATCGCCGACAAGACGACCGAGCGGCAACTCCTGAGCGAAATCGCGCAACTCGACATGCTCGACGGACGCTACGACGCGGCACTCGCCCGCGCCGCCCAGGTCAAGGCGCTCGAGGAAAAGCCCGCCGACAAGCTGCTGTCCGGGATCACTCTTCGCGCGATCATCGCCGGCGTGCACGCCAATCCTGATCGCAGCTCGGCTGCGTATCGCGCGGCCGTGGCCAGGGCGCTTGCCGCCGAGGTGACGCCGCTGCCCTACGACGTCGTCGGCAACGAGGCAAAGGAGGTCAAGGCCGGAGCCGAGCTGCTCGGCGAGGGTCGCCTGATCGGCAACGTGCGCGAGGTGCTGCAACCGAGCGTCGACAAGAACCGGGCACTGTCCTCCGACCTGGCGCCCCAGCTCGTTCGCATCCAGTACGCGCTGACCTACGTGCTGCCGTTGAAGCAAACGCTCGTCGACACGTGGAGCGGCTACCTCGCCGCGCACAAGGTCGAGCGGCCGGACATCTGGGCGGCCCGCGCCGCCACGTTGCCGCCGGGCGCCGACTACACGCCGGTCAAGATCGCGATCTGGGACAGCGGCGTGGACACGAAGCTCTTCCCCGGACTCCTGGCCTCCGACCACGGCAAGGTGCCCCTCATCGCCTTCGATCGCTACGCGGACCCGGCGACCGGCGAGCTCGAGCCCATCCCCGCTGCGCTGAAAGACCGGGTGCCCCAGCTCAAGTCGCGGCTCAAGGGCTTTTCCGACCTGCAGTCCAACATCGACAGCCCCGAGGCGAGCGAAGTAAAGACGTTCCTCTCCACGCTGAAGCCGGAAGAGTACAAGGCGGCGGTGGAGGAAATCGGTCTTGCCGGCAACTGGATGCATGGCACGCACGTGGCCGGGATCGCCGTCGCCGGCGACCCCTATGCGCGCATCGTGATCGGTCGCATCGAATTCGACTGGCATCTGTTGCCCGATCCGTGCCCGACCCGCGAGCTCGCGCTTCGCGATGCGAAGAATCAGCAAGCCTACGTCGATTTCTTCAAGCGCGAAGGCGTGCGCGTGGTCAACATGAGCTGGGGCGGCAGCGTGAAGGGCGTCGAGAACGCGCTGGAGCTCTGCCACATCGGCAAGACTCCCGGCGAGCGCCAGACGATCGCGCGCGAGTATTTCGATATCGGCAAGGATGCGCTCACCAAGGCCCTCGCCGGCGCGCCTGACATCCTGTTCGTCACCGCGGCGGGCAACAGCAACGAGAATGCGAGCTTCGCCGAGTTTATCCCGGCCGATATCGTTCTGCCGAATCTGCTGACGGTCGGCGCCGTGGACAAGGCCGGCGATGAGGCGTCGTTTACGAGCTACGGCCCCACCGTCGTCGTGCACGCCAACGGCTACCAGGTCGACAGCGTCATTCCCGGCGGCGAGAGGCTCGCCGAATCGGGGACGTCGATGGCGGCGCCGCAAGTGGTGAATCTCGCGGCCAAGATCCTGGCCGTGAAGCCCGAGCTCACGCCGCCACAGGTGATCGCGCTAATCCGCGGCACCGCGGACAAGACGGCCGATGGCCGCCGCACGTTGATCAATCCGAAGAAGGCGCTCGCCGCAGCGGAAGCGCGCTAGGGGCGGGTCTCGTTATCAGCGACGCGCGACGCACTGACGGCGAACGTCAGCCGGACCTCGTCGGCGACGAGTGGATACGCGAAGTCCATTCCGAACGCCCGTCGGGAAATGCGCCCGACGATTTCGGCAGCGCAGCGTTCGCCGCCGTCCTCGGCACTTGACCCGCAGCGCACGTTCCGAACATCGAAGCGGACGCGACGAGTGACGCCGTGCAGCGTGAGTGCGCCGTCGATCGCGACCAGCCGATGCAGGACGAACGTCATTCCGGTCGAACGGAATAGCAACATGGGATGGCGAGCGGCGTCGAGCATGTTTTCGCCGCGCACGAACCGATCGCGAAGATCCCGGCCCGTTTCCACCGAAGTCGCATCGACAGCGAATTCGACGCTGCCTGTCTCGGCCGCAGTGTCATAGTCGATCCGCCCGTTCGTTCGTGCGAATCGGCCAGTTGCAAGCGGGACGCCGAGCTCCATCACCTCGAAGCGGACCGACGTGCGCTCGGAATCGATCCGGTAGACCCGTGCGCAGAGGGCGGGCGCGGGCAAAAGCGCGACGAGCGCGGCAATTGCGAGGGCGCCCGAGGCGCGAATCGTCGGGTGGCGGCCAAGCTGCACCCGATCGCAAACAGCCGGCGTCGGCGGTTCATTCCGGGTGTTCGTCAGGCTATCGGCGGCAGCACCATCCGCACGCGGACGGTCACGCCGTCGGCGACCGTGCCCGTATCCGCCCACAACCCTTGACCGATGCCGAAGTCGAGCCGCTTGACCGTGAACTGTCCCTCGGCAACGCTGTTGCCGGCGGCGTCCTTCCGGAGGGTCACGGGAACGACCACGTCGCGGACCGTGCCCTTCAGCGCCAGCTTGCCCGCGACTTCGTAGCGTCCGCCGCCCAGGTCGCGGACCGACGACGACTGGAACCTCGCCACCGGGAATTTCACCGCGTCGAACCAGAGCGGCCCCTTGACTTCGGCCTCCGATTCTTCGCTCGCGAGGTCGATGCTGGCCAGCTCGATTTCGAATTCCGCCGCCGAATGCGCAAGGTCCTCTGGTCGGAAATCGACGTTGGCTTTCCACTTGCGGAAACGACCCTCGACGCTGACGCCCATCTGCTTCGAGACGAAGCGAATCTCGCTTTTGTCGATCAACACGCCCTGCGCCGATGCGCCTCCGGAGGCCGCCATCAACATCGCCGCGAGGGGCGGAACGAACGAGCGCAAGACTTTCATCGGTCCTCTCAGGTTTGTCGCAGGAACGGCACCATTCGTGCGAGCGCTCCGTCGCGGTCGACGAGGTGATGCTTGAACGCGGCGCCAGTATGGACAAAGACCAGTGCGAGCAGCGTGAAGTTCAACGTCACGTGGACGACCTTCAGCACGGCAGCGAGCGCCTTGTCCTTGGGAACGGCGTCGGGCAGCGGAACGAGTCCCAGGTAGACGACCGAGACACCCGTCGCCGAGCTGTAGAGCCAACCCGAGAGCGGAATCGCCAGCATCAGCAGGTAGAGGAGCGCATGCGTCATCCGCGCGGCCCTGCGCTGCCACTCGGGCATCGCCACAGGTGGAGGCGCGCGATACGCGAGCCGCGACAGCAGGCGAGCGAGCGCCACCAGAAACACGGTGATGCCGATCCACTTGTGCCAGCCGTACCAGCGGAACTTCTGCGGGGTGAACGGCAAATCGACCATCGACAGCCCCAGGACGAAATTGGACACGATCAGCAGCGCGGCAAGCCAGTGCAGCAGGATCGCGGTGCGGGTGTAGTGCAAGGGAGTCTGGTCGTGCATGCACTTGTTGCGATTATCGGCGCCCACGCGCGTTTCGGTGCGCTCGACCATAGGGGCGCGGCGCGTCGCTGTCAACGGGGCCGCATCGAATCGCTGCTCGGGCGTTTGCCTCGGCACCGCTATAATCGAACGGACCCTGCGATGCGCTCCATCCACCCGCTTCGTTCCAATGCGAACTCCGCCATGCACGCCGCCACGCGCGCAGGCGCCGTAGCGGTGCCCGATTCCGCGCGCCCGGTTGTCAACAGCGTTCGCCCGGACATTGTTCCGGACGGGCGCAAACTCTTGCGCTGGGCGCTTGCAGCGGCCGCGATGTCGGTCGCCCTTTCGACGTTCGGACAGACGCCGCCCCTCGCTCCGGGCGCCCCGGTCGCTTCCACGCCGCGCCCGAAAATCGGCGTCGTTCTGTCCGGCGGCGGCGCCCGCGGCATCACCCACATCGGCGTGCTGAAGGTATTGGAGGAGATGCGCATCCCCGTCGATTATGTGGCCGCGACATCGATGGGATCGATCGTCGGCGGGCTCTACGCGATGGGGACCTCCCCCTCGGCCATGGAGCACATCGTCACTACGGTCGACTGGGCCACGCTGTTTTCCGATTCGCCGCCGCGGAGCGAGTTGACCGTCCGCGACAAGGAGATCGACCGGCGCTTCCCGCTTCCGCTCGAAATCGGGATTCGCGACGGGGAAATCCGGGGTTTCCAGGGCTTCCTATCCGGTGCCAATCTTGCGCTGTTCCTGCACCAGCTCAGCAGCTCGGCGGACGGCATCAAAGACCTGGACCGCCTGCCGATCCCGTTCCGTGCCGTGGCCACCAACATGGTCACCGGCAAGCCTTACGTCTTCGAGACGGGACCGCTGTATGTTGCGATGCGCTCGAGCATGTCGATCCCGGGGGTCTTCTCGCCGTCCGAAGTCGGGGGACAGATCCTGGGCGATGGCGGACTCGTCGACAACCTTCCGGTCGACGTCGTGCGGAAGATGGGCGCCGAGATCGTGATCGCCGTCAACATCGGGACCCCGCTTGCGACCCGCGAGCAGCTCGGGTCGATCATCGGCCTGACGGGTCAGATGATCAACATCCTGACCGAGCAGAACGTGCGGCTGCAGCTCGAGTCGCTCAAGCCGAACGATGTCCTCATCGCGCCCGACCTCGGCGCATTGAGCGCCATCGACTTCAAGCGGGGCAAGGATTTCATCCGCCTCGGTGAAGAGGCAGCACGCGCTGCTGCTCCGCGGCTCGCCGCGCTTTCGCTGCCGGAACCGGCGTACGCCGCGTACAAGGCGGGGCTTCCGAAGATCGTCGCGGCGGCCCCGCCACCGATCGAGTTCGTTCGCATCGAAGGAACGCATTACGCGAATCCCGCGGTGCTCGAGGCGCGGCTCGCGATCCCGCTCGGCAAGCCGCTCGACCTCAAGGATGTCGACGACCGCATCTCGCGGTTGTATGGCACCGGCGAATACGAACGTATCGATTATCACGTTGCCGAGGAGGGGGAGCGCACCGGATTGGTCGTCGACGTGCAGGAGAAGGCAATTGGGCCCAGTTTTCTGCGCTTCGGTCTCACATACTCGACCGACTTCCAGGGCGAGCAGGCGTTCTCGGTGCTGGCGGGCCTCAAACGCGTCTGGGTGAACAGCCTTGGTGCGCAGCTGCTGGCCGAGGTCGAGGTCGGCCGGATCGCTCGCGCCGCCGGAGAGTTCTACCAGCCGCTCGACATCGGCAACACGGTGTTCGTCTCGGCGCGAGGCTCGGTGCAGGACGTTCCCCGCTACATCTTCTCCGGTTCGCAGCGCGTGGCCGAGTATGCGGTGCAGACCAACAACGCAAGCCTCGACATCGGGGTGCCGATCGGCGACTCCGCCGAAATCCGGATCGGGCCCACCTACACGTTCTACAAGGGATCGCCGACGATCGCGCTGGCCGGGTTCCCTACGACCCGCCAGACCGACGCCGGCGCGCGATTGCTGGCGCGATGGGACAATCTCGACAACACATTCTTTCCGCGCCAGGGCCTGCACGCCGATCTCGACGTGTTTTATGGCGAACGGACCCAGCGACTCGGTTCCGATCCGGACCAGGTGAGCAAGAGACTCGGCCGTGCCGAGCTCTACGCCAACGCGGGGATCGGGCTCGGCGCCGACGATTTTGTCAATGTCGCCGCGCGCGCCGGTGCCCTGTCGCGTGACGATCCCTCGCTCGTGAACCCGTTTCTGCTCGGCGGTCTTCTCAACTTGTCGGGTCTGCGCAACCAGCAACTTGCGGGCAGCTACGTGGGCTTCGGACGAATCGTCTACTACCATCGGCTCGCCCTGGTTCCGTGGCTTGGCGGCGGCGTGTTCGCCGGCGGCTCCCTCGAAGCGGGAAACGCGTGGCAGCAGCGGAGCGACGTATCGGTGAACGACCTCGTCAAGGCCGGAAGCGTCTTTGTTGCCGCCGACACGTTCTTCGGTCCGTTCTACTTCGCCTACGGGCGCGCAACCGGCGGCGCGTCGAGCTTCTACCTGATGCTCGGACGCCCGCCATGAGCGCGCCCGGGGAAAGCGCGTCAACCAACGCCGACTGGCTCGCGCGGAGCCGCTGCGCCGTCTGGCATCCGTGCACGCAGATGAAGCTCCACGAGACCCTGCCGCTGGTGCCGATCGCGCGCGGCCAGGGAAGCTGGCTGTACGATTTCGACGGCCGCCGCTATCTCGACGTCGTCGGATCCTGGTGGGTGAATCTCTTCGGGCACGCGAATCCGCGGCTCAACGCGGCATTGACTGCACAGCTCGGAGAGCTTGAACACGTGATGCTCGCCGGATTCACGCATCAGCCCGTCGTCGAACTTTCGGAGCGGCTTGCCGCGCTCGCGCCCGCAGGCTTGGGCCATGCGTTCTACGGCTCGGATGGCGCGTCCGCCGTCGAGATCGCGCTCAAGATGGCCTTCCACTACTGGAGGAACCGCGGCGAAGCCGGCAAGACCCGGTTCGCGAGCCTTGCCGGCAGCTATCACGGCGAGACGCTCGGCGCGCTCTCGGTGACCGATGTGGCGATCTTCCGCGATACGTACGCCCCGCTCCTTCACCGCAACACGATCGTGCCCTCGCCCGACGCGCGCAGCGCCGCGCGCGGAGAGTTGGCGAGCGACGTGGCCGAGCGCGCGGCACAGGCCCTCGACGCGCATCTCGCCACCCATCGCGCGACGACCGCGGCGCTCGTCGTCGAGCCGCTGGTGCAGGGCGCAAGCGGCATGGCGATGTTCGACGTCCGCTATCTCGCGCGCGCCCGCGAGCTCTGCACGAGGCACGGCGTGCTGCTGATCGCCGACGAGATCATGACGGGGTTCGGACGCACGGGCACCCTGTTCGCATGGGAGCAGGCGCAAGCGCCCGCGCCGGATTTTCTCTGCCTGTCGAAGGGGATCACCGGAGGCTATCTGCCGCTGTCGTGCGTGCTCACTGCCAATGCGGTTTACGACGCCTTCTACGCCGACGACGTGGCGCGCGGTTTTCTCCATTCGCATTCGTACACGGGGAACGCGCTCGCCTGCCGTGCGGCGCTCACCGTGCTCGACATCTTCCGTGACGACGACGTCATCGCCGCCAACCGGGCGAAAGCCGCGCGCTGGACGGCGATCGCCGCGCCGCTGGGCGCGCATCGGAAGGTGCGACACTTCCGCCAGCGGGGGATGATCTGGGCGTTCGACGTCGAGACGACGCGCTCCGATTTCGCGCGGTGGTGTTTCGCCGAGGGACTTGCGCGCGAGCTGCTGCTGCGACCGATCGGCCGCACCGTCTATTTCATGCCGCCCTACATCCTGACCGACGACGAGTTCGCGCTGCTCGCGGCGCGCACGCTCGAAATCGTGGAGACCGCGTGATTCAGGCATGACCGACATCCGCACCGTCCTGGTCTTCGCCATTGCATTCGTTACCGCGACCTTCGCGGTCGCGACGCAGGCCGCACTCCCGAAGCCGGTGGCTCGTGCGTTCCGCGATGCGGGCGTCCCGATGAGCGCGGTCGCGGTCGTCGTGCAGGAAACCGGCAAGGCACGCCCGCTCATTGCGCACGGGGCCCACCGACCGATGAATCCCGCCTCGGTGATGAAGCTCGTCACCACGCTCGCGGCCCTGGAGCTGCTGGGACCCGATTACCGATGGAAGACGGATGCCTACCTCGACGGCCCGCTCGAGAGCGGCGTGCTGCGCGGCAACCTCGTGCTCAAGGGGCGCGGCGACCCCAAGATCACCGTCGAGCGATGGCAGGCGTTCATGTGGGGGCTCAAGGCCGCCGGGCTCACCGCCATCGACGGCGACCTCGTCCTCGATCGTTCGTTCTTCGCGCCGATCGCGCACGATCCGGCGGCGTTCGACGGCGAACCGCTGAAGCCCTACAACGTCGGACCGGATGCATTGCTCGTCAATTTCAAGTCGGTCAAGTTCGTGTTCGCCCCGGATGCCACTGGCGATGCGGCGCAGCTCACGGTCGTGCCCACGCTCCCCAACGTCGCGGTCGGCGCGCCGCCGCGGCTTACCGGCGGCGACTGCAACGACTGGCGCGCGATGGTCGGCGCGGCGGTCGACGATCGGGGAACGAGCGCCGAAGTGACGTTCGGCGGGCGCTATCCGGTGGCATGCGGCGAGCGCGAATGGTGGGTCTCGCTTCTCGACCATGCCGCGTACGCGCATGCGATGTTCGCCCGCTATTTCCAGGAGGCGGGCGGCAGATTCGAAGGCGGTTGGAGATCCGGGGCGGCGCCGAAGGGGGCGGCACCGTTCGTGACGCTGGAATCGCCGCCGCTCTACGACATCGTGCGCGACGTCAACAAGCTGTCGAACAACGTGATGGCGCGGCAGATATTCCTGACGCTCGCCATCGTAGATGGTCCGCCGCCGGCGACGACCGTGCGCGCGGCCGCCGCGGTGCGGCGCTGGCTCGCCGCGAATAAGCTCAGGATGCCGGAGCTCGTGCTGGACAACGGCTCCGGGCTCTCGCGGGTCGAGCGGATCAGCGCGGGCAGCCTCGTGCGCCTGCTGCTGGCCGCCGACGCGAGTCCCGTACGCGACGAATTCGCGAGCTCGCTTGCCGTGGCGGCCATGGATGGCACGCTCGAGCGGCGCTTCCAGAACGGTAGCGTCGCCGGGCAGGCGCTGCTCAAGACCGGGACCCTCGACGGCGCGCGCGCCATCGCCGGTTACGTGATCGGCGCCGGCGGACGGCGCTTCGCGCTCGCGGCGATCGTCAATGGCCCCTCTGCCGCGGGCGCGCAGGGCGCGCTGGATTTCGTCGTGCAGTGGGTCTATCGTAACGGCGCGACGTGGGGCAAGTCCTCGCCGCACCCTTGACGATTGCAGCCATGCTCGCGCTCGATCTGATCGCTGAATCGAAGTTGGCCGAAGCCGCGCTTGCGGGCGCGTTCGACAATCTCCCCGGCGCCGGCAAACCGCTCCACCTCGACGACGACCGGCTGATCCCGGAGGATGTGCGCATGGCGTACCGAATCCTCAGGAATTCCGGCTACGTGCCCCCGGAGCTCGACGCGCGGCGTGAGGCGGCGAAGCTTCGCAACCTGCTTGCGGTGGCGACCGACGACGGTGCAAGAGGACGCGCCGCAGCGAGGCTTGCGCTGATCGAGATGGCGCTGGAAGCGAGCGGAAAGCGCGCACTCGGGCGGGGCGACGCCTATCGGCGGCGGATCCTGGCCCGCATGGGCCGGTAGCCGTCACATTCCCGGAACCGGCTGGCTGTCCTGGAACAGCAGGAACCCTCGGACCAGTCGGTAGATTCCCCAGATCGACGTCGCGAGAAAGATCGCGACGGCAATCGGGATGCCGACGAGGACGAGCCCCAGCGTGACGAGGATCAGCGCGCCGATCACGCCCCACAGGAGCGACCACCAGAACGTGCGGATCAGCCAGGTGAAATGCGACGCGACCCACGTTCCGCGCGCGTCGCCGCGCTTCACGTAGGCGACGATCACGCCGATGATCCCGGCAATGCCGACCAGCGGAGCGAACACGATGAGCCCGTTCGAGACGATCGCCGAGACGACGGCCACGGCGAACAACACGTAGGCGAGGGTCGCGGCACCCGTCGGCGGATTGCCTGCAGCGCCGCCGCTCGGGACAGGGAATTCAGCCATGTTTCGAGTCTCCTCGGTCAGAACGCCGCGCGTTCGCGGGCGCGTATCGCAATCTGGGGTCGGCAACGCAGAAGGTCAATGCCCGAGCCCGTGCCAATGTCGCGGCGCCGATTGCCCACCGGGACCCGCCGCGGCCAAGCTCGCGCCGAACTTCGCGAGCCCACGCCCTTCCGGGTGGCCGAGTCACCCGATCGCGTCCGCCTGGATCGACCATGGTCCGCGACGCAGCGGCCGAATAGTACCGACAGCCGGACGCGGCAAGGTTACACTCCCCATCCGCGAACGTGAACCACGGCGCCGGGGTATGGGAGGTCGCGCCCGATCGGTGATAGAGGTTGCCCCGCACACCGTCGCATTGCAGTCATATAATGTTCGGATAAGTCGCAGCCGCGAACGCCACCGCTTGTCGTCCGTCGTCTCTTGAGGAGTCCGTCATGTCCGCTGAAAGCGATACCCCCCGCCAAACCATCATCGACGATTTCACCAATGTCATCTCCGAGGCCGAGACAATGCTCAAGGCCGCCGCAACCGAGACGGGCGAAAAGGCCCGGGATCTGCGCTCGCAGGTCGAGACCAAGCTGTTGACCGCGAAGCTGCGGCTGCAGGAGCTCCAGGGCCAGGCGGTCGATCGGGCCAAGGAGGCGGCCCGCGCCACGGACGACTACGTCCACGACCACCCCTGGCAGGCGATCGGGATCGCGGCGGCAGTGGGCCTCGCCGTCGGCTTGCTCATCAACCGCCGCTGATCTCGCCAGTCGTCGCGTGAGCAGCGGGCCGTCCGGCGGTCTCTCCGGCGCCCTCGCGCGTCTGGGCGAGTCGTCGCTCGAGCTCGTGCGCACGCGAGTCGAGCTCGCATCGCTGGAATTCTCCGAGGAGTACGAGCGCAGGAAGGACCAGCTGCTGCTGATCGGCGTCGCTGCCATCGCGTTCGCGTTTGCCCTGCTCGCGGCATCCGCATTCGTCGTCGCGTACTACTGGGACACCTACCGGCTCGGGGCGCTGGCCGGCGTGACAATCCTCTACCTGCTGATCGCCCTGGGGGCGCTGTGGCGCCTCAACGTCCAGCAGCGCAACGCGCCCCGGCCATTCGCCGCGACGCTGGCCGAGTTCGAGCGCGATCGGCAGTGGCTCTCCGAACGGTCCGGCGACGGCGGGGACCGGTGAGGGACACGCGATGAGCGAGGCGACCCATGCCGCGCGCGAAGACCGCAAGGCGCTGCTCGCCGCGCGCGCGGCGCTCGACCGCGCAAGGCTCACGCTCGCCCTCCATGAGATCAAGGCGATCGTCGCGCCCCCACCGAGCCCCGCGCGCGTGGCGCGATTGCGGCCGACTGCCGCGACGCTGATCACCGTCGTCGCCCCGCTGCTGGGCTTTCGCCGGCTCGCGCGCTTCCTGCGTCTCGCGTCGATCGCGCTCGTCGCGTTGCGCATCGTGCGCGGCTGGCGGGGCTAGACTCCCAGGTCCTTCCACAGCGCGTCGACACGCGCCTTCACCGCCGAATCCATCGCGATCGGTCGGCCCCACATTCGCGCCGTTTCACCCGGCCACTTGTTCGTCGCGTCGATCCCCATCTTGCTGCCGAGCCCCGCCACCGGTGACGCGAAGTCGAGATAGTCGATCGGCGTCGATTCGACGATCAAAGTATCGCGCGCCGGATCGACGCGGGTGGTGAGCGCCCAGATCACTTCCCTCCAGTCGCGGATGTCCACGTCGTCGTCGGTGACCACGATGATCTTCGTGTACATGAACTGGCGCAGGAAGCTCCAGACCCCGAACATCACGCGCTTCGCGTGCCCCGCGTACTGCTTTTTCAGCGCCACGACGGCGATCCGGTAGCTGCAGCCTTCGGGCGGCAGATAGAAGTCGGCTATCTCCGGAAATTGCTTCTGCAGCAGCGGGACGAACACTTCGTTCAGCGCGACGCCCAGCACCGAAGGCTCGTCCGGTGGCTTGCCGGTGTACGTCGAATGGTAGATCGGGTCGCGGCGCATCGTGATCCGGTCGATCGTCAGCACGGGAAAGCGCTCGACGTCGTTGTAGTACCCGGTGTGATCGCCGAACGGGCCCTCGGCCGCGGTCTCGTACCCCGTCGGATCGTCGGGATCCGGTCGCAGGAATCCCTCGAGCACGATTTCCGCGGACGCAGGCACGCGCAAGTCGTGCGTGACGCACTTGACGATCTCGGTCCGGGATCCGCGCAACAGCCCTGCGAACTGATATTCGGAGAGCGTGTCCGGAACGGGCGTCACTGCGCCAAGGATCGTTGCCGGATCGGCGCCCAGCGCGACAGCGACGGGAAATGGCGCGCCCGGGGATTGCAATGCGTGGTCCCGGAAGTCCAACGCGCCACCACGGTGGGCGAGCCAGCGCATGATCACCTTGTTGGGTGCGAGCACCTGCTGGCGATAGATGCCGAGATTCTGCCGCGCCTTATGCGGCCCGCGCGTCACCGTGAGTCCCCATGTAATGAGCGGCGCGACGTCGCCGGGCCAGCAGGTCTGAATCGGCAGGCGCGAAAGATCGACGTCCGCGCCTTCCCATACGATTTCGTGACATGGCGCCGAACCGCGTTCCTTCGGCGCCATGTGCATCACCTGCATGAACACGGGCCGCGTGTTCTGCCAGGCATCCTTCAGGCCCTTGGGCGGCTCCGGCTCTTTGAGGAACGCGAGCAGGTTGCCGATTTCGCGCAATGCGTCGACCGAATCTTCGCCCATCCCCAGCGCGACGCGTCGCGGCGTGCCGAAGAGATTCCCGAGCACCGGGATCGCGTGACCCTTGGGCTTCTCGAACAGCAGCGCCGGACCGCCAGCTTTGAGCACCCGGTCGCAGATCTCGGTCATCTCGAGCCGCGGGTCGACTTCGGTGCGAATGCGCTTCATCTCGTCCTGCCGTTCGAGCTGGGCGAGGAAGTCGCGGAGGTCGGCGTATTTCATTTTTCCCCGATCGTACGTCGTCGCGCGATCGCTGGAAAGTGATTTTCGCATACCGGCATCGGGGGCCAAAGCAATCGGGACCGAAGTGTCGAAGCGGGCCGTCGCGCCGTGATTTTGGTTGCGCCGGATGTGATTCATTCACTCAAGTTCGGTGACCAAGTTCGGTCTGTAAAATCCGGGTATGCGAATTACGTCCGCCCGCCACGACACGCGCTTCGTCAACGCCCGTCGCCTCGTCTTCGGCATCGCGCTCGCGAGCTTCGTTCTATCCTTCTTCCACCGGACCGCGCCGGCGGCGATCGCCGGCGAATTGACGCAGGCGTTTGCAATCAACAGTGCGGTGCTGGGGACGCTCGCGGCAACGTATTTCTACGTCTATACGCTGCTGCAAATCCCGGTCGGCGTGCTCGCCGACACGCTGGGCCCGCGGCGCATCCTCGCGGCCGGATCGTTGATCGCCGGCGCGGGCTCGCTCGCGTTCGCGCTGGCGCCGGTCTGGGAGATCGCTGCAGCGGGCCGAACGCTTGTCGGCATCGGCGTCTCCGTCGCCTTCATCGCGATCCTCAAGCTGAGCGCCGTCTGGTTCCCGGCCAACCGCTTCGCGACGCTCAATGGCGTCACGATGTTCGCCGGCAATCTCGGCGCGGTGATCGCCGGAGCGCCGCTCGCGTGGGTCGTTACGCAAGCGTCGTGGCGCGCGGTGTTCGTCGCCCTGGCCGCGCTGTCGGTCGCGCTCGGTGTCGCGACGTGGTGGATTGTGCGCGACCGGCCGGAGCAGATGGGCTTCCCGCCGGTCCACACGACTGCTTCTGCCGAATCCGCTGTTCCTGTGCATTGGATGCACGCGCTCGGCCGCGTGCTCGCGAATCCGGCGACGTGGCCCGGGTTTTTCGCCAATGCTGGGATCGGCGGCAGCTATCTCGCGTTCGCGGGGTTGTGGGCGGTGCCGTATCTCGTGGAAACGTGCGGAATGTCGCGCGTCGGCGCCGCGCAGCACGCGAGCCTGTTGCTCCTCGGCGTCGCCTTCGGCGCGACGATCGTCGGCGTCGTCGCCGACCGTTTGCGAAGCCGCCGCGTAGTGATGCGCGTCTACGCGCTCCTGTACGCGCTGTCGTGGCTGCCGTGGGTGTTGCACGCGCAATGGCCGCTGTGGGCAACCCGCGCCTGGTTCCTGCTGACGGGGCTTCTGATCCCGGGTTTCACGCTGTCATGGACGGTCGCGAAGGAGGTGAATCGTCCCGAGCATTCGGGTATAGCGACGTCCGTCGTCAACGTGGGGATCTTTCTCGGCGCTGGCATCCTGCAGCCGCTGGTGGGCTGGATGCTCGATCGCGGTCAGGTCGACGGCGACGTTGGGGGCGCGTGGGATCGCGCGATGCTGCTGCTCGCAGGAGCGGCGACGTTCGGAGCGCTGATGACGCTACTCGTGCGCGAGACGCCGGATCGAGCGAGGCCCTTGCGCTAGATCACCGGATTCGCCCCACCGTCCATCGGCACGATCGCGCCGGTCACATAGCTCGCCTGATCGGAGGCGAGGAACAGCGCGACCCGCGCGACTTCCTCCGGCGTGCCGAGGCGACCCAACGGGATTCGCGCCTCGCTGCGCTTCAGCAGTTCGGCTTCGCCGAGCCCGGTCATCTTCGCCTCGACGGCAAGCCCTTCCCGCACGCGGCTCGTCAACGTCGCCCCCGGGTTGATCGCATTGATGCGGATGCCCTTCGGAGCGAACGCCGCGGCGAGACCCGCCGTCACCAGCATCAGCGCGGCGTTGGCGGCGCCGCCCGGCAGATGCACGGGGTTCGCGACCTTGCCGCCACTGCCGACGATGTTGACGATCGCCCCGCGGCCGCGCGCGACCATGCGCTTCAGCACGGCGTCGAGTGGATGGATGTAGCTGAAGTACTTCGCATCCATCGCCGCGTGCCACGCGTCGGCGTCGAGGTCGGCCGGCGCATAGCGGCGCGCGGCGCCCGCCGAGTTGACGAGCACGTCCATCGGCCCGAGCCCGCTTTCCGCCTGCTCGACCATCCGCTGCGCATCGGCGGCGCGGGTGAGATCGGCGACGATCGCAACGGGCTTGTGCCGCGTCGCCGGAAACTTCGCGAGCGCGGCCTCGAGATTGGCCGCGCTGCGCGACACCAGCGCGACGCGGGCGCCCTCGCGCGCAAAGGCTTCGGCGCAGGCGAAGCCGATGCCCTTGCTCGCGCCGGTGACGACGACGATGCGCTCTGCCAGCCCGAGGTCCACGGCCCGCACCTATTTCGCGGCGAAGCGCTTTTCGAGCGCGGCCATCACGTTGGGCCATGCTTTCTGGAAATAGGCCTTCGTCTTGGCCCAGTCGTCGCCGTCGCCGTAGCCGAAGTTCCGCAGCGTGACCTCGGTGCGATTGTCCGGTAGCGGCTTGAAATCGAGATAGACGAGCGTGCGCAGCGGTCGGATGGCGGGAATCGTCGGCGGCGCGTTCCACTCGAAGACGAACTGCTCCATCGGCGTGACACTGTGCACCTTGCAGCCTTCGCTGCCGCGCGAGCCTTCCGGATAGCTGACGCCAAACCAAAGCTCGAACGCGCCGCCGGGGATGGGCTCGACTTTCGCGGCCTTCGGCGCCCAGAAGCTCTCGATGCCCTCCGCCGTCGTCCACGCCCTCCAGACGTCGGCCACCGGTGCGTTGATCGTCCTCGTCACGAGGATGTCGGGCGCCAGGGATTGCGCGATTCCCGCGCCGGCAGTCAGAACGAAGAGGGTCGCGACGGCGCCGCGAGCAAGCCGGACGTGAGGCAAAGTCATCGAGTGCTCCTGGGCGCCGAAAGCGCGAATCCTAGCGCGATTTCGCGGCGCCGCCCAGAAAATCCCCGACCGCCCGCCACACCACGAGCTTTTCCGCGAACGGTCTGGTGTAGGCGGGCGACGACGACGGCAGCACGAGTGTTGCGTAGCCCGCCTCGCGCCAGATCGGCGCGGCGCGCGCCGCGGTCTGGCCGTTGAAGCAGACGAGTTCAAGCGCCGGCGCTACCCGATGAACGCGGGCGACGTCCGCGCGCTCCGCATTGCGGATCGCGCCGTCGAGGCTGCCGCGGCGCTCGCAGGCGACGATCGTGTCCCACAGCGCGATGCGGTGGGCGCGCAGGATGGCAAGCCGCTCGCGATACGGAAGCGCATGAAGCGGCGCGTCGACGAGCGCAGCCACGAGGGGCCAGAAGTGGTTGCGCGGATGCGCGTAATACTGCTTCGCCGCGAGCGAAGCCTCGCCGGGGAAGCTGCCGAGAATCAGGACGCGCGCGTCGCGCGCGAGAACCGGTGGCAACCCGTGCCTGCGATCCGAGCGGGCCCGCTGCACGACACGCGGCGCAGCTCTGCCAAGTGCGAACGTCACAACGTCTGCGGCCAGGCGTGGGTGCGCACGGCGAAGTCGAGCGCGATGCCGGCGAACACCGCGAGGCCCAGCCAGTGGTTGTGCAGAAACGCGCGGAAGCAGCCGTCGCGGTCCCTGTTCCGGACCAGCTTGAAATGCCAGAGCGCGCACGCGAGCGCGACGACGAGCCCGCCATAATAGATCGGCCCGGCTTGCCAGTACCGGCCGACGTAGGCCATTCCACCGAGATAGATCGCATAGCACACCATCACGGCAAGCACGTCGAAACGACCGAAGGCGATGGCAGACGTGCGCAGACCAAGCTTCACGTCGTCGTCGCGGTCGACCATTGCGTACTCGGTGTCGTAGGCCATGACCCAGAACGCGTTGAGTGCGAGCAGCCACCAGGCGAGCAGCGGCACCGCGTCATAGACGGCCGCATAGGCCATCGGGATGCCGAACGAAAAGGCGAGCCCGAGGAACGCCTGCGGCAGCACGAAAAAGCGCTTGAGGAACGGATAGATCATCGCGATCGCGACGGCCGGCGCCGACATCATGATCGTCGTGACGTTGGTCGGCAGCACCAGCAGGAAAGCGCAGAACGCGAGCGCGGCGGCAACGGCCAACGCTTCCCGGTGCGGGATCTCGCCCGCCGCAAGGGGCCGCTTTTCGGTGCGCTTCACGAACGCGTCGAAGCCACGATCCGCCCAATCGTTGAATGCGCAGCCGGCCGAGCGCATCAAGAGCGTACCCATCGCGAAGATCACGATCAGGTGCACCGGCGGCCGGCCGAACACGGCGATCCACAGCGCGGACATCGTCGGCCACAGCAACAGCAGCGTGCCGATCGGCTTGTCGAGGCGGACGAGCCGCTCGTAGGCGTCGAGACGGGCACGAAGCGCCTGCTCGCGCGTCATCGGCACCGAGGGGACCGGCGGAGCGTCGCCCATGCCAGATCCTGTCGCGCTAGAGCTGCAGCGCGAGTTGCTTCTTCAGGTCGCGCGGCGCGATCGCGGCAAGCAGCTGCGTTGGGTTCGGATACAGAAGCCGCATCCTAAGCTCGCGCTTCATCCGCGTGTTGGAAAGACGCCGCGACTCGCTCATGAACGACAGCAGCATCGGCGCGAGGCGCCGCTCGGCCTCGTCCCACGACACTCGGGGCGGGCGGGGCAGGTGGAAGGCGTCGGCAACCGCGTCGAACCAGCCCCCCATCTTGAGCTCCGCGTCGTCGGTGACGTTGTACGCACGGTTGGGCTTCGCGCGGAACAGCGCGGCGACCGTCGCGCGGGCGAGATCGGCCGCATGGATGTGGTTGGTGAAGACGTCGTCCTCGTCGGCGAGCACCGGCGTGCCGTGCTTGATGCGGTCGAGCGGCAAGCGCGTGTCCGCGTAGATGCCCGGCGCGCGCAGGATCGCGAGCGTGACCCCGTGACGCATCGCCCAGTTGCGCAATCGGTCCTCGGCCGCGACGCGGCGCCGCGCGCGCGGCGTCTGCGCGCGCCTGGGCCGCACCTCCGTCACCCGCGCGCCGGCACAGTCGCCATAGACACCCGAGGTCGAAACGTAGACGAATCGCTGTGGTATGCTGCGCGCCCGCGTCAATGCCGCAAGCAGCTTTTGGGTGCGCGGATCGTCGCGGCCTTCGGACGGCGGCGGCGCGAAATGCAGCACCGCGAACGGTGCCGCGCGCAATCGCGAAAGACTCGAAAGAAGGTCGAGGTCGCCGACGATGGGAACGACGCCATGCGTGCGCAGCCGGGGGGCGTCCTCGGCGCGACGCGTCAGTCCGTAGAGGCGGACTTTCGGATGGAGCAGGTCGGCGGTACGCAGCGCGACATCGCCACAGCCGATCAACAGTACCCGGATCACGCTCCCCGCCCGTTCATGAACCGCACGCCGCCATCTCGCGCAGCGCAGTACCTTCGAGCGACGCTGTTCTCATGCCGCACCAGATTACCATAAAGCCGAGCGACCACGCGTTCGCCTGTCCGGAGGGCGACACCGTGCTCGAGTCGGCGATGGCCGCCGATCTGATGATCCCGTACGGCTGTCGCAACGGTGCATGCGGCACGTGCAAGGGAAAGATCCTCGAGGGACGCGTCGACTATGGCCTGTACCAGGCGTCGACCCTGACCGACGACGAAAAGCGGCAAGGCCTCGCGCTTTTCTGCTGCGCAAAGCCGGAGACCGACCTCGTCATCGAGGTGAGGGAGGTCCGCCGGGCCGGCGATATCCGGATCCGCAAGCTGCCGTGCCGGATCGAGTCGATCGACAAGCCCGCGCCCGACGTCGCGATCGTGAAGTTGAAGCTGCCGGCCAACGAGCGCCTGCAATTCCTCGCCGGCCAGTACATCGACCTGCTGCTGAAGGACGGCCATCGCCGCAGCTTCTCGCTCGCCACGCCGCCCCACGACGACGCGCTGCTCGAAATCCACGTCCGGCATGTGCCCGGCGGGCTATTTTCGGATCAGCTCTTCACCCAGTTCAGGGGCCGCGAGATCCTGCGTTTCGAAGGTCCGCTCGGCAACTTCTTCCTGCGGGAAGAGTCCGACAAGCCGATCATCTTCGTCGCCGGCGGCACCGGTTTCGCGCCGATCAAGGGCGTGATCGAGCACGCGCTGCACCATGGCCTCGACGCGACGCGACCCATGGTGCTCTACTGGGGCGCGCGGGCAAAACGCGATCTCTATCTGCCGGACCTGCCGGGAACGTGGCGGCGGGAGGGTGGCAATTTCACGTACGTCCCGGTGCTCTCCGAACCGGAGCCGGGCGACGCGTGGCCCGGCCGCATCGGCTTCGCCCATCAGGCGGTGCTCGACGATTTCGCCGATCTCTCGGGCTACCAGGTCTATGCGTGCGGCGGACCGGCGATGATCGACATCGCACGCGAGACATTCATCGAAACGCGCGGTCTCCCCGCCGACGAATTCTTCGCCGACAGCTTCACCTACGCGGCGCGCATCGAGGCGGGTCGAGAGGGAGTCGGCTAGACTGCCGCACCGCCGCGGTCGAGCTCCGCCAAGGCGAGCTTCAGTGCGGCGGCGAGATGCGCATTCGCCTCGCCGTCGCGACCGAGCTTGGCGAGGAGCTCGCCCAGCGCGACGTGCGTCCGGCAGGACTCCTCGACCGCGAGGCTCGCCTCGAAATACGTCTGGGCTTTGCCCCAAAGCTGCGCCCGTACGCAGAGGACGCCGAGCGCGTGGAGGAGCGCCGCATCCTGGTTGTGCTCGGTAAGCCAGTGCTCGGCCTGCTCCAGTTGCCGGGTCGGATCGCTGGCCCGGCACTCGGCGTACAGAAGAACGAGATCGGATTCCCACCGGCGCTCGAGACTCCGGGAGAGAATTGCAGCCGCCTCGCTGTCGCCGCCGAGCGCCTTGAAGCTTTGCGCCGCCGCACGCGCGATTTTCGGCATGCGCTGATCGGCATCGGAGAGCTTGTTCCAGTAGGCGCGCAATCCGGCCGGATCGTGCGCGAGCCCCTGCAGCTCTCCCGCTCGCGCCGCAGCGCGCAAGTACTCCCCTTCCTGCGGACCGTAGACCTTGCGCTTGACGAGCTGGTCGACAAGCGACGGAATCTCGGCGTGGCGGCCGGCGCCCTGCAGCGCGCGGAGCTCGAGTCGCAGCGCGGCGGTGTGGGCGCCGGCTTCCTTTTTCAGCGCCTGCAGCGTCTGCAATGCCTCGAGCGGGCGCGCCCTTTCGAGCTTCATTTCCGCCTCCAGCATCAGCCGCGGCACGGCAAGGCTCGGCGCCTGGGCCTCCGGTCGTGCGAGCAGCGCTTCGGCGGCGGCGAAATCGCGTGTTTCGAGCGCGGCGCGTGCGGCGACGAGCGCCGGCAGCGCTCTCGAGTGCGGAATCGCGAGCGCCTCTTCGGCGAACTGCCGCGCCTTGCCATAACGTCCTTCGAGCAGCGCGACGACGGCCGCGTCTTGCTTCGCGCGGGCGCGCTCCAATTGCTGCTTGCGGCGAAACACCCGCACCTCGCGCGGCAGGCCCAGTGTGCGCGACAGGATCCGCAGCAGCGCGTAACCGGCGACGAAGCCGGCCAGCAGCAGCAGCAGCAGGAAGTTGAGCGAGAGCTCGACGCGATAGGGCGGCGCGACGAACAGTGCGTAGCCCGTCAGCAGCAGCTTCGCCCCGAGCGCCACGCCGACCGCGGCGGCGGCGAGCAGCAGGAACCAGAACAGAATCCGCACGAAAGGGCCGTCAGCGCGGTGCGGAGCTGCCCGCGGCCCGACCCGGTGCGCGGTCCTGCGCGAGCCGCAGCACGCGCAACGCCTCGAGACTGCGGTTCAGATCGGGCAAATCGGCGACCATCGGGGTTGCGGCGAGCTGCTTCAGCGTCTGCAGCAACGTCTGCACGCTCTTCTGCCGCGTATCGAAATACTCCTTCACCCATTGGTCCGCCGCGCCGAGGTCGGACCGGAAGCTCGCCGCGTCACGGTTCAGCAACGCGATGCGCGCGGAGAGAAGGCGCAGGCGCAGATTCTCGCGAAGAAAATACTGCTGCGGCGGCGGTACCAGCGGCGCCGCCGGACGGTCCGCCACCTCGACGCGCACGAGGTGCTTGACGTCGGTCCACATGTCGCGCGCCAAGCGCATCCACGGGGGCTCGTCGGCGGGCGGCGCGGCCACGTTCGCGGCCGCCACCGGCACCCGTTCGTCCATCGCGAGCGGCAACGAGCCGACGGCGGCGATCGCCTGATCGAGCTTCAGGCTCACCCCGGTGATGTCCACGTAAGGAACGGCGCGGAGCTGGTCCATGTCGCGCGACAGTGCCCGCCGCAACGGCACGAACTGTGGCCGCTCGAGTCGCTGCAGCTTGGCATCGGCGATCTGCAACGCGGTCAACGCGGCGGCGACGTTGCCGGCGAGCTGCAACTGCTGGCTCGCGACCAGAAGCACCTGCTCGATTTCCGAGAGTGCGATCTCGTCGCGCGACGGCGCGAGATCGCGGTAGAGGGCATCGAGCGCCGCCTGCTGCGTCTGCGATTCCGCGAGGCGGGTTTCGAGGAGCGTGAGCTTCGCTTCGGCGTCGCGCAGATCGGCGGCGAGCTGCGCCTGTGCCTTTGCCGCAGCCTGCGTCGACGCCTCGACCTCCGCGAGCCGCTGCGCCACCTCGGTCCGCAGAAGCTTTTCCGTGCGCCGGTGGTCGAACCAAACAGCGAGCGCAGCGACGATCGCCAGCGCCGCGAGCGCTGCCACCAACATCCTCGACGCGGTGGCCGTCCTCGACGAGCGCGGCGCGGCCGTTTCCACCGACCGCGCTGGCGGGCTCGCCGCAACCCCTGGAGGCGGCTCGGTACCGGAATTGTTGCCGGACGGCGACGTGCGGTCGAGTGGATCGGACATGGCGCTTTCGAACCGGGGTTCGATCGTTCATTCTAGCAGGGGGTCGCGGCGCCGGCCGATGGCCCACCGTCGCACGCTCGACTACAATCGCGTGACCGTCGGCGGCGATTGTCCTGCAACGCCCCGCCGGCGGCGCCGATTCTCCCGCCCACCCGCCATCCGCCGTCCGTCCAGGAGTTGTTCGCGTGCTCACGATCCTTGCCATCGTCGCTGCGGTCGTCGCGTTTGCCGTCGGCTACGCGATCGGCAATGCGCATCGTCGCGCGGCGGCGGTGCCGCCGCGAAATGCTTGCGAAGCGGCGGCCAGCGGCGCCACCGCGACACCGCAGGCGAGCGGGTTCCCGCCGCCACCCACCGACGCCGGCGACGGCGCAATTGCCGAGCGTGCGCGTGTGCTCCGAAGCTTCGAAGCCGAAGCCCACGGGCTGCGCCAGGCGCTCGCCAATCGCGACGCGGCGATCGGGCGGCAATGCGAGCTCGCGGTGGATCGGCAGCAGCTCTTCGCCGAGCTCGCGGTTTCGCGCGCGGAGACAGCACGCTACCGGCAGCTCGTCGTCGATCTCGAGAACAACGCGCCGCCGCCGCTGTTCGGCCGCGGCGCCCCCGACGACCTGAAGCTCATCGTCGGCATTGGACCCGTGCTCGAGCGGATGCTGCATCAGCTCGGCGTCGCGACGTTTCGCCAGATCGCGTACTGGACGGAGCGCGACATCGACGAATTCGAAGCGAAACTGCCGGAGTTTCCAGGCCGCATCCGCCGCGACGCCTGGGTGACGCAGGCGCGCGCACTGCATCAGAGCAAGTACGGCGAGGAACTCCCTGCGCGGGGGCGCGGGTGACGCGCCCTTTGCCATCGTCCCTGCGCAGAGGCGTGGCCGACTTGATCCGGGGAGCCAGTGCCGCCGAGGCAACGCCTGGATTCTCGAATCCAAGCGAATGATGGCCATGACGGACGGTTCCGCGGAATCGTACGAGCCCTGCCGATGAGCTCGCCCATCGGCCGCGACGCGCCCGCAACGCCGCACATCACCGCCGCGGCGCTGATCCCGGTGGCCGTGTTGACGCTGGTGTGGGGCTGTAACTGGCCGGTGCTGAAGATGGGCGTCACCGAGTTCGAGCCGCTGACGTTTCGCTCTCTCACGCTGCCCTTCGCGGCGTTGGGGATGCTCGCCGTCGCGAGGTTGTCCGGCGACTCGATCCGCATTCCACGCCGGCTGTGGCCGAAAGTCGCCGCGCTCGCGCTGTTCAACATTGCCGGCTGGAACGGGCTCGTGCTGTTCGGCGTTGCACAGCTCCCGGCCGGCCGCAGCGCGATCCTCGCCTACACAATGCCCTTGTGGAGCGTCCTCTTTTCGCTCGCGCTGCTGCACGAGCCGCTGTCGACGCGCAAGCTGGTCGGGATGGGGCTCGGCATGCTCGGGATGGCCGTACTGCTGGGCGACGACATCCGGCATTTCGAGCGCACGCCGGCCGGCGCACTGCTGATCCTGGGCGCGGCAATCGCGTGGGCCTTCGGCACCGTGCTCCTGCGCAAGTGGAAGCTGCCGCTGCCGCAGAACACGCTGTCGGGCTGGATGATGCTGCTGGGCTGGCTGCCACTGGTGATCCTCGCCCCGTTGTTCGCATCGCGGCCGCTCCCCATGCCGACGGCCTCCGGCTGGTTTGCGATCGTCTACAACATCTTTCTGGCGGGCACGCTCGCGCACTGGGCATGGTTCACGCTCGCGCGCACGTTGCCGGTCGCCATTTCGTCGATGTCGTCGCTGCCCGTGCCGATCGTCGGCGTGTTCGCGGGGATGCTCGTGCTGGGCGAGCGGCCCGGCGCGGGCGAGTGGGCGGCGCTCGCGCTCGTCGTCGCCGCGCTCATCGCGGTGCTGTGGGCGCCGAAACCGCCGCCGGCGCCGATGGCGCCGGACGATTGAAATCGCCTCGCGAAAGTGGAGGCCTCCCCGTTGACCCGTGAGAGAGAACGATGCTATTCATCGCTTGCATTCACGGCGGCCGCGACCGGCCGAAGTGGCGGGCCCGTCGCGGGCAGGATCCGATGATCATTCGGGAGAGGGCGATTGAAACCTGACTGGAGTGGAGTATTTCCGGCGGTGACGACGCAGTTTCGCGAAGATTTGTCGCTCGACGTGGACGCCACGGCCCGTGTCATGGAAGGCCTGATCCGCGACGGCGTGTCGGGCCTCATCGTTTGCGGCACCGTGGGCGAGAACTGTTCGCTCGGCAAAGACGAAAAGATCGCGGTGATGGAGGCCGCGAAAGGCGTAGCGCGTGGGCGCGTCCCGGTCGTCAGCGGCGTTGCCGAATTCACCTCGGCTTTTGCGATCGATGTGGTGCGGGAAGCCGCGCGCATCGGCCTCGACGGCGTGATGGTGATGCCGGCGCTGGTCTACTCGTCGAAGCCGCACGAGACCGCGGCGCATTTCCGCAGCGTGGCGAAGGCGACGGACCTGCCGATCATGGTCTACAACAACCCGCCGATCTACAGGAACGACGTCACGCCGGAGATCCTGGCCTCGCTCGCCGATTGCGAAACGATCGTCTGTTTCAAGGAGTCGTCCGGCGACACGCGGCGGTTTACCGATCTCCGCAACAGGGTCGGCGATCGTTTCGTGCTGTTCGCGGGACTCGACGACGTCGTCGTGGAGAGCATCATGGTCGGCGCGGTCGGCTGGGTCTCGGGCCTGTCGAATGCATTTCCGCGCGAGGGCGAGACGCTGTTCCGGCTCGCCCGCGCGGGCCGGTATGCCGAGGCGATGAGCCTCTACCAGTGGTTCATGCCCCTGCTGCATCTCGACGCCCGGCCCGACCTCGTCCAGTGCATCAAGCTGTGCGAGCACATCATGGGACGGGGCAGCCATCGCACGCGGCCGCCGCGCCTGCCCCTCGCGCCGCCGGAGGCCGCCGAAATCGAGGCGGTGATGAAGCGTGCGCTGGCCACGCGGCCGGTGCTTCCCGATGTGGGCCTCAGGCAAGCTGTCTGACGGTCATCGCTCCGAGTCGAGCCCGGGGCCTTCGGCCCACAAGCGGTCATTCACCGTAAGTGTTTGGACGACCGCGGCACAACGAAGCGAGGGGTGGACGCCAGCCTCCGCTCCGGCGCTCAGCTGGAGCTACGCGATGCCGAGGCCCTCGATCGACCATCGTATACCTCCGGTGACCTTCGATATGCCTCTGCACAACGTTCAGAACAGAACCACGGTCCCGTCGGCGTGTTCTTGCGGTACGCCTCATATGGCGCGTGCATCTTGCACACCGGATCTATCCAGTCGGGATCGAAGGCCGGCGCCAGCTCGATGGAATAAAGCGGCACGTGGTCGGCAATCGATCGCAGCGCTACCTTCCCGATGTCCCGCACAACAATTCCAGATGCTGAAGCGACGTCGGCAACAGGCAAGGTCGCCAACAATTGCCCAGGGGACGCCAAAGCGGCGACCCGCGCTGCGACATTGACAGTCGAACCAAAGAGGTCGTTCGCCCGGCGGAGTACCGGTCCGTGGTTGAGGCCGGCCCTTGTCAGCGGGATTCGTGGCTCGGCTCGGCAAGCTGGAAGTAGGCGCCCGAGCACCTGAAGGGCGGTTGCAGGATCGGGAAAACCGAACATCGCTTCGTCGCCAATCCACTTGATCGGTTGCCCGAGCCCTCCGAGTGCCTGATGCACCAACTCCTCGAAGCGCCCAAGTACCTCGATTGCCGACGCATCTCCATAAACATCTGTTATCGCGCTGAAGCCCGCCAGATCGACAAACGCAACAGTTGCGACCGTGGACTCGAAGCCGTCGCCAAGACCAACGTTCGTGCGCATAGTTGATTGTGGTGGGCTCGATGGCACGGGTCAAGCTGCTGTCGGCCACAAACAGCCGCAGCGCCTCATTTTCCGAAGCGGATGCTCGACAGTCATGCCCGATCCGACTATCTCCCCGCCGGCCCGATTCGGTCAACCCATGATAGTGTTACCCGCTGGCACCTCGCGGGAGTTGACGATGCAATCCTTCATGGATGAATCCGCGCTCGACTTCGAAGGCATCGCGTTATCGCCACAGAAGGAAACGGTGCGCGAGTTCTACAAGGAATTGTGGGACCCCGCCGACCAGAGCCTGATACCGAGGATCTTCCACGATGGCTTTACATTCCGCGGCTCGCTGGGGCCTGCGCTTGTGGGCCACGATCGGTTCGCGGGTTACGTCGACTGGGTAACCGGCGCCTTCGGTCAATACACCACCGACATCCTGGTGATGATCGAGGAAGGCAACCGTGTCAGCGGCAAGATGCGATTCCACGGCTTCCATCGCAAGGAATTGTTCGGCGTGCAACCAAGTGGTCGGCATGTTTGGTGGACGGGCATGCCGATCTTCACCTTTGAGGGTGCCAAAGTGCGCGACCTGTTCGTGCTTGGCGACATCCACGGCCTGATCGCCCGCCTCAAGGGCGAGGCTTAAGGCCCTGATCTGCTACGCAGCACGCCAGCGGCAAGCCAAGGGCAGAAGTCGACCAGCCGCCCGGCTTCAAGCGGCTTGACGAAGCACAGTTGACCTGCGAACGTCGCAACCCGTGAGCGGCTTCACGACAAGGGGATGCCATGCAAAGGATGCCGATTGGGGCCAAAGGCTCGTTCAGTCTCGTCGTGACCCCCGAACACCTCGCCAACCGATTCAAAGACGCGATGTTGCCCCCGGTCCTGGCGACACCCGTCATGATCATGGTCATGGAGAACGCAGCGCTCAATGCAATGAAACCCTACCTTGATGCCGGCGAAACTGCGCTTGGTACGCGAGTCGACGTTCGTCACATCTCTGCGACACCGGCGGGCCGGCGCGTTATCGGCGAAGCGGAGGTCACCAAGATCGATGGGCGACGCATCGAGTTCACAATCCGAGCGACTGAAGGCGCCGAGGCGATCGGCCTGGGTACTCACGAGCGCGTAGTCATCGAGCTCGCCAAGTTCTCCCAACAACTGAAGGCGAAATTTGGTTAGCGGTGCGCCCGAAGGTCCTCGATGGCTTCGATCTTGCCCGGTACCCGCTCGCGGCCAATTGCGCCCGTAGTGCATCGCGCTCAAGCAGCCATTCACCCGGCCGATCGGCGTTGCTCGGACAGAATGTTCTAGTAGCCCATCCGCGTCGAGGTGTCGTCCTGATCTTCCACCGCGAGCTTGGCTTCCGGGGGCAGCTTGCTGATGATCTCTTCGATCATGCGAACGTGCTCGGCCTCTTCTGCTCGCAACCCCTCGAATAGGGCCTTGACGTCCGGCTGGTTGACGTAGCGGAGGGCCAGGTCGTAGAACGCGAAGGCCTTCTTTTCGGAGGACAACGCCACCAGGTACGCCTCCAGCGGGGACATATTCTGACGGGATGCGCCGAAGTCTGGGGCTTCCACGTCAAAGATGTCGTCGAGCTTGACCTTCGGGCGTTCGTCGCCAAACAGCGCAAGCCGGCGCTCGGCGATCTGTTCACCGTGCTTATTCTCATTGACGGCCATCGATTGGAATACCGACGCGGCGTCATCGTCATAACGGCTTCCGAGCTGTTCGGCGAATTCCGTGTACCGCTTGGATGCTTCGACCTCAATCAAAGTGGCGAGATCGAGGGCGTCCATCAGAGAGAGTTCGGAGTAATCGAGTCTTGTTGGCATATGGCCCCCGGCTACCATGAAGCGCGCCCCAAAAGGCGAGCGCGAGCCAGTTCGGTCTATCAGGAATCGAAACAACTGCTCGTCGCAAACGAGAACAATATCACCGCGCCGACCATCCGGTCAAAGCGGGGCTTGCCGCTGCCATCGCGGGGGCCATACAATTCTGCATACCCAAATTAGGACCGGAGTTCTGCGAAGCCGCTCGGCCTCCGCGTGCGACTCTCCGCAATTGTCACGGCACGTCAGGCGCAGGGGAGATGCATTTGGGTTGTAGGCGGAGGACCACGCATGGGGGTCGGACTGCGTGAATAATTCCCTTTCACAAGCTGGGGATTCCCCACCTGATTCGGGCCGTAGTGGTTGGGCAGGTGCATTTGACGAGCGGAAGACCGGTAGTTTGGTCTACCTTGCCGGTATATTGCAGGGGCCGTCATGCACCCAGCACAGACGTTTGCGTCCTCTTCTCATCATCGGACAAGCAGTGTTTTCGTCGCCTTTGGTGGGGATGAGCACCGGGTTGTTGCGCTGTTTCGAAGGCCGCGTCCGTTAGCGGCGGCCGGGACCGCTGACTTCTTCAAACCTCTGCATTCCCGAATTCAGTCATCATCGCGCAGCTAATCCAGTCTGAAATCAGAGTGTGTTCAAAATAGGAGGAAGAGCAATGAAGTTCATGGTTGAGTGGAAGATCCCGCCTGGCTGCTACAAGGCTGCCGTGGGAAGATTTCTAAGCACGGGCGCGCCCAATCCCGCGGGGCTGAAAACGATTGGGCGCTGGCACGCGCCGGGCTCGGCTTGCGGTTGGCATGTCGTAGAGGGAGATGCCACTGCAGTGGCGGAACTCGAGGCAGTGTGGGGAGATCTGCTGGAAGTGCAGATCACGCCCGTAGTTGAGGATGCCGAGGCCGCCAGCAGTCTGGCTAAAGTGCACGGAAAGTAGGAGAACCACATCGCGCTATTGCGCGGTCGATGTGTCCAATGCCTGGCGACGGCAGCCGCGGCGCGTCACGCAGGTATCTCGCGACCTGTACCCGGGACGAGTGCTTTCGGCGACGTCGCTGTACGACTGTTCCAGGCCGCACAGAGACTTCCGCCGTGCTCATCGCAATATCCGGAGTCGCGCCATTGCTGCCTTTGGGAGCGTGAAGCTCAACAGCAGCAGGGGTCTCGACTGCGGACAAGCCGTGGTTTTGGAATGAGACGACGGCTTGTCAAGCCTGATCCCGCCGCAGCGCGAGCAGGCGCTCGAATACCGCCGGGCTGCTGCGCAAGCCGTTGTGCTCGTATTCGTTGGTCAGCCAGACCTTGAGGCCGGCAATCGCTGCAGCGGTCCGTTCGGAAAGCGCGCGCGGCACGTACATGTCCTCGGCGTAGATCGCGGCGACGCAGGGAACTGCATTGCGGGCGAGTTGCTCCGGATCGTACAACGCCGGCCAGCGCTCCTCGGCTGCGAGCAGCTCGGCCACGTGGCGCAGCGGTCTGAGCGCGGGATAATCGTCGAACATCCACGGATAGATCATCTCGCCGGTGAACGACGGCGGCTGTCCCGGCGCCCAGTCCATGCCGGGGAACTCGGCGCGCACCCGCTCCGCCGCCCAGCGTGCGGCAGCCCCCTGCGTGTAGCACATCTCGTGCAGCACGGCGAAGATCGGATTCGTCTCGAACGCCTGTGAATTTTCGAGCGCGCGCAGGAACGGCCGGCTCAGCTCGTCGCCGTTCGCACCGGGACAGAAGGCGCTCTCGAGAAGATAGTGGAGATTCTCCATGCCGTCGTCGAAGCCGAGCATGAAGCCGACCTGCTGAAAGCGGCGAACCGTGAGACGCCCGCCGGTAGGCAGAGTGACGTCGTGGGCGTGGAGGTGTTCGAGGATGCGGCAGCACAGCGCCTCATCCGCCGGATAGCGCGCGTAGAAGTTGCGCGTCTTGCGCTGGACCTCCGGGTAGGTGTGCCGGTAGTAGTCGTCGGGGCTGCCCGAAAGCGGCGGCAGGCCTCCGGTGATGAAGACTTCGCGCAGGCCGTGCGGAAAGGCGGACATGTAGCTGACAGCGCAGAACCCGCCGTAGCTCTGGCCGAGCACGCTCCACGGCTCCTCTTCGCCGACGAGCTGGCGACGGATCGATTCGGCATCGCGCACGATGCTGTCGGCGCGGAAATGCATCAGATAGTCGGCCTGTGCGCGCGGGGTACCGCGCCGGGCCAGGGTTTGCGGCAACGCGACACTGCTCCGCCCGTTGCCGCGCGAATCGAGCAGCAGCACGTGGTACTCGTCGAGCGCCCGCTTGAGCCAGCCCGTATTGGCGAGCGGTCGCGGCCCCGGGAATCCGGGCCCGCCCTGCAGGAAGACGAGCCAGGGCCGGGCGGCGCCCGGTTTTTCGCCGTTCTTCTTCACTGCGCGCGCGAAAATCGATAGCGACTCGCCCGAGGGCCGATCGTGGTCGAGCGGCACCGCGAATTCATAGTCGGTCAATTCCATCCCGTGATGGCGGACGGCGGCGAGCGTGCGGAAGGTCGTCATGAGCTTTCCTTGCGCGGGGCTGATCGCGATCCGAACCGCTGCGGACGAAAGGGCGCGAGGTCGAGCGACGGCCGGCGCTCGCCCAGGATGTCGGCGACGAGCCGCGCCGTCGCGGCAGCCTGGGTAAGACCGAGGTGACCATGGCCGAAGGCGTAGACGACGCGGTCATCGGCGGCCGACGGGCCGATCGCCGGCAACGAGTCGGGCAGCGAAGGGCGAAAGCCCATCCATTCGCTGCCGCCTTCGGTGCGCAATCCGGGCATGAACCGCTTGGCCTTCGCGAGCAGCGTCGCCGCGCGCGCGAAGTTGGGTGGCGCATCGAGTCCGGCGAACTCCACGGCGCCACCCACGCGCACGCCGCAGGCGAGCGGCGTGACCACGAAGCCGTGGCCGTCGAACGTCAGCTGCCGCTTCAAGTCGAAGGCGCCCACCGGCAGCGTCGTGTTGTAGCCGCGCTCCGTCTCGAGAGGAATCCGTTCGGAGAGCGTGCGCGCGAGGCGGTGCGACCACGCACCGGCGGCGACAACCACGCGCTGCGCGATGAGCGGCAGCCTTGCCGGCAGCTGCACGGCGACGCCGGCGGCGCCGGGTGCCAGCGCGACGGCGTCCGCACGGCGGATGCGGCCGCCGCACTGCTCGAACCGACGCGCGAGAGCCAGCGTTACCTGCAACGGATCGCTGACGGTCTTCCAGCCGGGGACGAAGGTTGCCGCCACGAGCGCAGGGCTCAGGCCCGGCTGAAGCTCGCCAATCGCGTGCCGGCTGTGCAAGTGCGTGAACGCGATGCCGTGGTCGGCGCGGGCCCGCCATCCATCGCGCGCAGCCTCCAGCTCGGCTTCGCTCTCGTAGAGGTGCAATGCGCCGTCGCTTCGCAGCATGTGGCTTGCGCCCGCCGCTGCGAGCATCAACGGCGTTTCGCTGGCGGACAGGTCCATCATCGCCGCCTGCGCCGCGGTGCTTTCGCGCATGCGGCCGCGGCGACTCGCGCGCCAGAAGCAGACGAGCCACGGGACCAGGTGCGGCAAATAACGAGGGCGGATCGCCAGCGGGCCCAGCGGATCCAGAAGCCATCGCGGCGCCTTGCGCACGATGCCGGGAGACGCCAGCGGCAGGATGTCCGAGAACGCCAGCGCTCCGGCGTTGCCGCGGCTCGCCTGCGCCGCGACGCACTCGCGATCGATCAGCAATACCTCCTGTCCTTCCCGCTGCAGTCGCAGCGCAATCGCGACACCGACGATGCCGGCGCCGATCACGAGGACGCCGCACGATTGTTCCGCGGCAGCCAGCGACTGCAGCGGCGAATCGGTCGGCTTCATGCAGGGCCGGCAAAAGCGTGCGCCGCACGCGCCGGAGCAGCTCGCGGGAGCCTCAGGCGAGCCCCCACGCCAGCGCGTCCGCGGGGTCGAAGATCAGGTGCGCGTCGAGCGTGACGTGCGCACGACCGTGGATCAGCGGCAGCACGGCGTTCGCGGGCACGTTCGGAAGCGTCGCCGGCGGCCGCTCGTAGCGTCCCGTGAAGACGCTGCCGATCACGCTTTCCTGGCGCCACATCGCCCCTGGCGAGAGCTTGCCGTCGTCGGCGAGGCACGCGAGCTTGGCGCTCGTGCCCGTCCCGCAGGGCGAACGGTCGAAGGCTCCGCCAGGACAAAGCACGAAGTTGCGCGCATCGTTGCGCGGATCGGCCGGCGGTCCGACCAACTCGATGTGGTCGATCTCCGCTCCGCCAAGTCCGGTCACGCCCTGTCGCCGCAGCGCGTCGCGCACGCAGGATGCGAACGCGGAAATCTCGTCGACGCGGCCGGCTTCCAGCGGCAAGCCATGGTCGCTGCACAGGAAGAACCAGTTGCCCCCCCACGCCACGTCGCCATGGACGACGCCACGACCCGGGACGTCCACGCGCACGTGCGTCGCCTGGCGGTAGGACGGCACGTTGGCCACCGTCACCGCGCCATCGGCATGCAACGTTGCAGCGACGGTGCCGACGGGAGTCTCGATCCGATGCTGACCGGCCTGCACGCGACCCAGGTACGAGAGCGTGGCGACCAGGCCGATCGTGCCGTGGCCGCACATGCCGATGTAGCCGACGTTGTTGAAGAAGATCACGCCACAGGTGCTGGTGGCGTCGACCGGAGAGCACAGGAGCGCTCCCACCAGCACGTCCGAGCCGCGCGGCTCGTTGACGATCGCCCGCCGCCACGCATCGTGCGCCTCGCGAAAGCGCGTGCGGCGCTGCGCCATGTCACCGTCGCCCAGATCGGGGCCGCCGCTGACGACCACGCGCGTCGGCTCGCCGCCGGTGTGGGAGTCGATGATTCGAGTCGGCACGGTGGAAGGCGAGGTCACGTCGGCAGGTGCGCGAGGGCGGCCGCCAGTGGAGCCTTTCGATTATAGTCGACCCTCGGAAGCCCGATGTTCACCGATCCGCGTTCGAGGTGCGACTCCGCACGAACCTTGCGCCGCCGTCGCGCCGTGCGCGCCGCGTTCGCGGCGACGCTTTTCACGCTCGTGTCGTTTGCGCCATCCGCCGGGGCCGCCGATCCGGCGAAGACGCTGCGCGTCGTTCTTTCCAGCGCCGAGATGAGCTTCGATCCCCAGTTCTCCGCCGACGCGGGCACCGACGGCATCATCGACCACATCTACGACTCGATGCTCGATTACGACTACCTGGCGCGACCGGTGAGGCTCGTGCCGCGGACGCTCGAGACGATGCCGACAGTCGAGGACGGGGGCGCGACTTACGTCTTCCGGCTCAAGCACGGGATCTTCTTCGCGCCGGACCCGGCCTTCAAGGGTAAGCCGCGCGAGCTCACCGCGCGCGATCAGACGTATGCGCTGAAGCGCCTGCTCGATCCGGCGGTGAAAAGTCCGTGGCTGTGGCTGATCGAGGGCAAGATCATCGGCGCGGACGAGGTCCGGGCAAGGGCCCTCAAGTCCGGGAAATTCGATTACGACGCGCCGATCGCCGGGCTCGAAGTCGTCGATCGCTACACGTTGCGCATCGGCCTCAAAGAGCCCGATCTGCGGTTCCTCTACGTGTTCGCGGTGCCGAACACGGCCGCCATCGCGCGCGAGGTCGTCGAAGCGTACGGTCTCGATTTCGGAGCGCACGCGGTCGGCACCGGGCCCTACATGCTGGGCGAGTACCGACGCAGCGCGAAGATCGTGCTGGTGGCGAACCCGGGCTTCCGCGAGACGACTTACGTGCCCGCCGGGCCGGTGCCGGCGGCGGCGAAGCCGATCGCTGCCGCACTCGAGGGAAAGCGGCTGCCCCGCGTCGGTCGCATCGAGATCACGATCATCGAGGAAGGGCAGACGGTGTGGCTGGCGTTCGCCAATCGCGAGATCGATCTTCTGGAGCGGCTTCCGCCGGAGTTCGTCGACGAGGCGCTCGCGAACGGCAAGCTTCGGCCGGACCTCGCGGCAAAGGGCATCCGGCATGAGGTGCAGCTCCGGCCGAACACGCGGTGGATTTACTTCAACATGGAGGATCCGACGGTCGGCGGCTACACGCCGGAGAAGATCGCGCTGCGCCGGGCGATCGGCATGGGCTACGACGTGAGTGAATACATCCGCGTCATCCTGAAGGGCCGCGGCGTCCCGGCGACAAGCCCGATTCCGCCGGACATCGCCGGCTACGACCCGGCACTTAAAACCATGGCGCAGCGTTACGATCCCGCCGCGGCGCGGGCGTTGCTCGACAGGTTCGGATACAAGGACCGCGACGGCGACGGCTATCGCGAGATGCCCGACGGCAAGCCGCTCGTCCTCGAGCGCTGGTCGGCACCGACGTCGCTCTCGCGACAGGAGGACGAGCAATGGAGGAAGAACATGGACGCGATCGGCCTCAACATCGCGTTCCGGAAGGACCGGCTGCAGGAGCTGCGCAAAATGGCGCGGCAGGGCAGGATGCCGATGCGCACCGACGGCTGGAACGCCGACTATCCCGACGCCGAGAATTTCATGCAGCTGCTGTACGGGCCGAACGTGGGGCAGGAAAACCACGCGCGATTCAGCTTGCCGGAGTTCGACAGGCTCTACGAGGCGGCGCACCGGCTACCCGACTCACCCGCGCGCACCCGACTCTTCGACCAGATGACGGAGCTGGTGCTCGCGTATGCGCCCTGGCGGCTGATGGAGCACCGGATCGAAGACCACCTGCTTCAGCCGTGGATCCGGAACTACAAGCCGCATCCGGTCCGGTCCGCGATCTGGCGCTACGTCGACGTCGATCCGGCGCAACTTCCAAAATGACCGGTCCGGTTCGACGGTCTCGGATCCGCGTGACTAGCCCAGCTCCGGAATCAGCGTCAGCACCGGCTTGCCCGCGGCCCACGCGTCGAGGTTCGCCTTGCAGAGGTCGGCCATCGCCTGGCGCGTCTCGTGCGTCGCGCTGCCGACGTGCGGAAGCAGCACGACGTTGTCCATCGCGAGGAGCGGCGCGGGGATGTTGGGCTCGTCGGCGAACACGTCGAGGCCGGCGCCCTTGATTACGCCATCCTGCAGCGCCTTGACCAGCGCCGGCTCGTCGACGATCGACCCGCGCGCGATGTTGACGAGCGTGCCCTTCTTGCCAAGCGCGGCGAGGACGTCGGAGTTGACGATGTTCTTCGTCGCCGCGCCGCCAGGGCACGCGACGATCAGGAAATCGGACGCCGCGGCAAGCGCCTTGAGATCGGGGACGAACGTGTAGGGGACGCTCTGCGGCTTGCGCCCGGTGTACGCAATCCGCATCCCCATGGCGGAGAGCCGATGCGCGATCGCCTTGCCGATCCGGCCAAGACCGAGGATGCCGGCAGTCCGGCCGGCGAGCTTGGTCGTGAGCTCGGCGCCGCGCTTTTGCCATTCGCCCGCGTGGACGAAGCGGTTCGCGCGCACGAAGCCGCGGCCGGTCATCAGCACCAATCCGACCGCGACATCCGCGACGTCATCGGTCAGCACGTCCGGGGTGTGCGTCACCTTGATCGCGCGCTTCCGGCAATAGTCGACCGGCACGCCGTCGTAGCCGACGCCGAACACCGAGATGATCTCGAGCTTCGGCAACGCGTCGAGCAACGCGGTCGGCGTGACGGTGCCGCCACCTTGCACGAGCCCGCGGACGATGCCGCTGCAAGCGGCGAGGAATGCCGGCTTGTCGGCCGCCTGCACGTAGTCGTGGCAGCGGTAGTCGGCTTTCAGCGGTTCGTAGAGGAACGGCGGCAGCGGCGCGGTGACGATGATGTCGGGCGGCATGGCGTCAGGCTTTCTTCGTTGGGCGTGCGGTCGACCATTCTAGCAACCCGGCGATGAGTCCTGCATCGCCCCCTTCGGTTTGGATCACGCGAAGGCCCAGCTCGCTCGCGCGCGCGGCGATCCGTGGATGCGGGACGAACGTCGGCACGGCCTGCCACGCCGCGCGCATCGTGTCGTCGGCCAAGGCCCACAGGTTGTCCATGCCTTCGCTCGACGTGAGCGTGACGGCATCGATGCGGCCTTCGCGGAAAGCTTCCACGAGCCCTGCGGCACCCGCTCGGGGCGCCGCCCGCCGATAGCAGGCGACGTAGGCGACGGCTGCGCCGCGTGCGACGAGCGTCGCACCGAGGTGCTCGCGCCCGCCCTCGCCACGAAAGATGACGACCCGCCTGCCGCGCACCTCGGAAAGCTCCGGCAGCGCGAGGAGCCCCTCGCTGTCGAACGTCGTCGTTGGAACCCGGGCGCCACCGATTCCGACGGCGGCAAGCGCTTCCGCCGTTCCGGGCCCCGGCGCGAAAGCCGTCAGCTTCGCGGGCCACCGGCGCCAATCGGGCGCGCCATACTCGACCGCGTTGGCCGAGACGAACACGGCGATATCGTAGTCGGAAAGCGCGGCGTGCACGCGCGACAGCGCTTCCGGATCGGCCGGCGGCAGGATGGCGATCGCAGGAAAGATGACCGGGGTGGCGCCGAGGGCGGCGAGCTTCTGCGCGAAGCCTCCGGCCTGCCGCGCGGGCCTCGTCACGAGGACGCCGCGGCCGGCGAGCGGTCCGCCGCGGCCGGACGACTCCCCCATTTCGCCGCTCGCAGGCGCTACGCGCCGCACAGGCGCCCGGCGCCGCGCGCGAGGAAATCGTCGGCGAGGACCAGGCCAAGTGCCTCGGCCGCGTCCGCGCTGGCGACCGTTGCCGCCCTTTCACCGCGCATCACTTCGGCACCGTCGCGACTCGCAAGGAGCCCGCGCAGCCATAGTTCGCTGTGACGAAACACCGCATGCGCGGCGAGCGGCGTGTGGCAACTGCCGGCGAGCGCGCGCGAAAACGCGCGCTCGGCGGTCGTCGCGAGCGTCGTGTCGCGATCGGCGAGTGGCGAGAGCGCCGCGATCACGTCGGCGCGATCGGCTCGACACTCCAGCGCCAGCGCGCCCTGTCCGACGGCCGGGAGACTCTCTTCCGGGTCGAGGAGCGATGCGATCCGATGCCCGAAGCCGAGGCGCTTCAGCCCGGCGGCCGCGAGAATGATTGCCTCGTACTGGCCCTCGTCGAGCTTGCGCAGCCGGGTGTTGACGTTGCCGCGCAGCGGCAGCACCTGCAGCAGCGGATCGCGTTCGCGAAGCTGCGCCTCTCGACGCAGGCTCGACGTCCCCACCCGCGCCCCGCCGGGCAGCCCCGGGAGATCGAGATAGTGGTTCGACACGAACGCGTCGCGCGGATCCTCGCGCGCGCCGATCGCCGCCAGCGTGAAGCCCGACGGAATCTCCATCGGCACGTCCTTCAGCGAATGAACGGCGAGATCGGCGCGGCCTTCCGCCATCGCGACTTCGAGTTCCTTGATGAACAGCCCTTTGCCACCGATGTCGGCGAGCGGCTGATCGATGATCCGGTCGCCTTGGGTCGTGATGCCAATCAGACCGACTTCGCTCCCGGGATAGAGCGCCGCGAGCCTCGCATGGATATGCTCGGCCTGCCACATCGCCAGCGCGGACTCGCGCGTCGCGATTGCGAGCCGTCGCGGCGGGGCAGGAAGAGCCATAAGTAGGGTCAGAGACGACTTTTCATAGCCGGGGTCAGAGACGGCTTTCCGGGCCGCCGACCCGATGCAGTTTCTCCATTGTAGCGTCGTGTCTCGCGCTGCAAAACTCAAAAGTCGTCTCTGCCCCTACTTTTGAACCACCCGGTTACCGCGAGCCGCGGCCGCGTCGCCGGCAGGACTTCGTGCTCGAAATCCGCGGCGAGGAATGCGACAAGCGTACCGCCGTCCGGCAGCACGTCGTGCGTCGCGCCGCTGCCGAAGTGAATCCGCAGCGCGCCGCCGTCGGTCGCTCGCCAGTCCTCGTTCAGGTACAGGACGCACGAAACGACCCGCTCGCCGGCAGACGGGCGTGGGCCGCGAAAGGTGTCGCGGTGCCGCAGGTAGCCGGTGCCAGGCGGATAAAGCGCGTAGTGGCCCTCGAAGCGCCACAACCCGAGCAGGAGGTCGCGATTGATTGCGCCTCGCAACGTCGCCAGCGCCTCGTGCAGCGCGCGCTCGGCCGGTGCGGGACTGCCCTCGTCGAGCCAGCCGGTGCGATCGCCGCGGATGTCGCCGCGCACGATACGCGCGTTGCTACGACCGACACCGGCGGGGACAAAATCTGCGGCCGCGTCGCGGCGCTGCGCTTCGCCGCGCAAGGCGGCGATCGCGCGCGGCGGCAGGAAATCGCGGGCGACGGCCAGCCCACGGCCGGCCAGGCCGGCGACGACTTCGGCGACGACTGCGCGCGGCACGATGTCGAGCGTGGCGGCATCCGACCCGGTGGCGTCATTCGTCATCAGTAGCGCGCAATCGCGGCTTTGTTCGATGGGATGGCTCGGTGGCGGCGGCCGGTTATCATAGCGCGGTCAACCGCCCCGATCGACGCCTCATGCGCATCGTCATCACCGGCGGCGCCGGCTTTCTCGGCACGCGCCTCGCCCGCGCGATTCTCGCCCGCGGGCGTCTCACGGACGCGCGCGGCGCCGTCGGCGCGATCCGCGAAATCGTGCTGCTCGATGTCGCGGCAGCACCGGATTTCGGCGATGCGCGCGTGCACACGATCGCCGCCGATCTCGCCGATCCGGCGGTCGTCGAGCGGGTCGTAACGCCGGACACCGCCAGCATCTTCCATCTGGCGGCGGTCGTGAGCGGCCAGGCGGAAGCCGATTTCGATCTCGGCATGCGCGTCAATCTCGACGCGACGCGCGTGCTGCTCGAGCGTTGCCGCAAACTTGCCACGCGACCGAAGTTCGTCTTTACGAGCTCGCTCGCGGTGTTCGGCGGCCCGCTGGCGGACCCGGTCCCGGACGATGCGCCATTGACGCCGCAGACCTCTTACGGCACCCAGAAGACGATCGGTGAGCACCTGGTCTACGACATGACGCGCAAAGGATTCATCGACGGGCGCAGCCTGCGCCTGCCGACGGTGACCGTGCGTCCGGGGAAACCCAACAAGGCCGCCTCTTCGTTCGCGAGCGGGATCATTCGCGAGCCTCTCTCCGGCGTCGACGCGCCGTGCCCGGTGGCGCCGACGACCAAGATGTGGGTGACGTCACCGGCGACCGTGATCGACAATCTGATCGTCGGTCACGAAGCGCCGGCATCGGCATTTGCGCACACGCGCTCGGTCAACGTGCCGGGCATCCTGGTCGCTGTCGGCGACATGATCGCGGCGCTGCGCGAGGTGGCCGGTGCCGCGATCGCCGATCGCGTGAAGTGGCAATTCGATCCCGCGATCGATCGCATCGTCTCGACGTGGCCGGCGAACTTCGCGCCCAAGCTCGGACCTTCTCTCGGAATGCGCGCCGATGCGGATTTCAAGAGCATCGTCCGGGCGTATATCGCCGACGCGCGCTACCAGTCGGCCTATAACGGCGTCAAGGTCAGAATCGCGCGCGACAAGGCGGAACAGCTCGGCCGCGCTGCCGGGCGTGAGAGGCGGTCGCCCGCTGCAGATCATGCGACCGGATAACGTGCGCGGCGTGTCGCTCATCGGCGCACCGAGCGTCTGGCAAAACCTCGCGCTCCGTGGCGAGAACATCAAGGTCGCCGTCATCGACACCGGCATCGACTACACGCACGCGAACTTCGGCGGCCCCGGCACCGTGGCCGCCTACGACGCCGCTCATGCGGCCGAGACCGCCCCCGCCGATCCGCTGCTCTCTTCGGCCCGCTCGCGCAGCGCGTCAAAGGCGGCATCGACCTCGTCGGCGACAGCTATGACGCGGACCCGAATTCCGCGACGTACCAACCCATTCCGCATCCGGACCCAAATCCGCTCTACTGCAACGGTGCACGGCTCGCACGTGGCGGGTACCGCTGCGGGCTCCGGCGTGACCGCGGCCTCTGGCGCGACATTCTACGGCCCCTACAACGCGACGACAGATTCGGGGGAGCGGCTTCATCATCGGCCCGGGCGTCGCCCCCAAGGCCGACCTCTACGCTGTTCGCGTGTTCGGCTGTAACGGTTCGACCGACGTCACCGTCGACGCGATCGAATGGGCGGTCGACAACGACATGGATGTCATCAACATGTCGCTCGGCTCGGCTGTTCGGCACGAACGAGGATCCCTTCGGCCGAAGCATCGACGAACGCGGCGAAGGCCGGTGTCGTTGTCGTCACGTCGGCGGGCAACTAGCGGCCCAGGCTCAATACATCGCGGCTCGCCGGGCACTGCAGACGGCTCGATTGCAATCGGCGGCGAACGAGTAGCGTTTCTCTTCCACCCGGGCGTCCGCATCTGTAACGGCTGGCGGGGCGTCGCTTTCGCTACTGGGGATCAACGCGAACGGGTACGACTTCGTCGGACCGTATCTAGCGGCCCGTTGGTCGTACTGCAAGGATGATCCGACCACGATGACCGACGCTCCCGGATTCATCGGCTCGGCGAACGAAGCGCTGGGCTGCTCGCCCAGCGCGTATACCTACAACGGCATCGTCCCCGGTGGAAATCAGATAGCGGTCGCCATCACGCGGCGCGTGCGCCCGCGTCGCCAGGCCAATTTTTGGCCAGCAGGCGGTGCGTCCGCGGCTGGTCATGGCCAACAATACTGCCGGACTTCCGCCGTTCGAGGGACCGATCAGCGTCTAACCCGGACACGGGCGTACCGTACACCGTGACCATTCCCTTTGTCGGCATTCGCGGGCGACTATTGCCACGTCCAGCACGGACTCCTACAACCTGTCAGTCCCACCGCCGGAACGATGGCCACGCTCACCAGCGGAGAACTTTCCCGAACCCCAACTTCCTGGGCATTCGCTTCGTTCTCGTCGGCGGACCGCGTACCGGCGACAGCTTCGCTCAAGCCGGATATCACTCGCCCCGGGCGTGAGCGTCGTCTCGACGGGTAGCGGGCTTGGCACCGGGTCGGCGATACTCTCCGGCACCTCCATGGCCTCCCCACACGTCGCCGGCGTCGCGCGCTTACGCGTCAGGCCCACCCGACGTGGAAAGTCGCAGGACATCAAGGCGGCGATCGTCAACACCGTACTTCCCGTCTCGGCGTCGCTCAACTACCGCTACGAGCCGTGGCGGCACGGGCCTCGTCCAGCCGGCGATGTCGACCACTCTCGCAGGTCACCGCCCGTGGCCAACGGCAATCAAGTTCGGCGTCAGCGTCAACTTCGGTTTCGAGGAACTGAAGAGCAACTTCAGCAAGAAGGAGTCCATCAAGCTGCACGAACAAGGGCTCGGTGCCCGCGACGTTCAACGTCGCCCAGGCGCTGCCTGTCGGGTTCGCCGCATACGGTCAGCCTCAACAAATGGTCGGTCACGGTCCCGGCCCGTGGGGATGCCGAAGTTGTGATGACACTCGATGTTCCCGCTGTCAACGGCGGGCGATTCGAGCGCTTTCCAGAGAGGTCGCAGGTCTCATCCAGTTCACACCCGCCACCCCGGCGGACAACGCCAACGTGACCCTGCGCGTGCCCTACTATCTCGTCCCCCGCGCGAAGTCGGACATCTTCGACGTCGTATCGGCAAGCTGAAAGGCACGAACCCGTCGACGATCGCCACGGTGACGAACAAGCACGGCGTGATCCCCGGCGACGCGGACTTCTACGCATGGGGCCTCGAGGACAAGAAGAACAAGGGCAAGGTATCTCAACGACATCCGCGCCGTCGGCGTGCAGTCGTTCCCGAACCCGAGCGCGGCGGACCCCGACCGCCAGCTGATCGTCTTCGCCATCAACACGTACGACCGCTGGTCCAACGCTCTCGACCAACGAGTTCGACATTCCTCGTCGACGTAGATGGCGACGGCACCGTCGACTACTTCGTGGTCGGTGTCGATCAGGGCGCAGTGACCAGACCGGCACGTTCAACGGCGTGATGGGAAGCTTCGTGTTCAGCACCCGCTCCGGGCGGCGTCGAGCATCGCCTTCCTCGCGTCCGCCCCAACCGACACGACATGCCACGATCCTGATCAGACAGTCATCCCGGCGCCGACAGCGACCCGCTCGACGGCCGCGAGGGCCTCGAGAAAGATCTCGGGCCCCGCATCGCTGAGCCTCGTGGCGTCCGACAGTATCCGCCGGAAGCGCCGCCCGCCCGGGCACCCGTGGTAGAGGCCGAGCACGTGGCGGGCGATGGCGCGCAGGTGCACGCCGCGTGCAAGCTGCGTCGCGGCGTAGGGAACGAGCGCATCGAGTACCTCCGCCCGCGAGCGCGTGGGGCGTTCGTCCCCGTAGAGGCGCCAATCGGCCTGCGCCAGAAAGTACGGGTCGTGATACGCGACGCGCCCGAGCATCACCCCGTCGACTCGAGCAAGCTGCTCTCCGATTGCGTCCCATCGCGCGATTCCGCCGTTGACGACGATCGTCAGCGCCGGGAAATCGCGCTTCAGCTGATGCGTGAAGTCGTAGCGCAGTGGCGGCACCTCGCGGTTCTCCTTTGGCGTGAGGCCCCTCAACACCGCATTTCGGGCGTGGACGATGAACGCGTCGCACCCGGCCGCCGCCACCGTGCCGACGAAGTCGCGAACGAAACCGTATTCATGGCCGCCGTCGAGCCCGATCCGGTGCTTGACCGTCACCGGCACCGAGACGGCGTCGCGCATCGCGGCGACGCAGTCCGCGACGAGCGCGGGCTCGGCCATCAGACATGCGCCGTAGCTTCCCTTCTGCACCCGCTCGGACGGGCAGCCGCAGTTGAGATTGATCTCGTCGTAGCCCCACCGTTCGCCGAGCTTCGCGCCTTGGGCGAGGACGTTGCAGTCGCTGCCGCCCAACTGGAGCGCGAGCGGACGTTCGGCCGGATCGAAATCGAGGTGATGCGGGACATCGCCGTGCGTCAGCGCGGCACTGGTGATCATCTCCGTGTACAGCCGCACGCGACGGGTGATGAGGCGCAGGAAGAACCGGCAGTGCCGATCGGTCCAGTCCATCATCGGGGCTACGCAAAGGCGATGCGCCGAGTCACGCATGATTCGAACTCGTCGCGCCTGCCGTCCGGGAGCTCGCGAACATCGGGCAATTCTATACGCGACCCGGCTTCGTCCAGCGCGCCGCAGGTTCCGACCGGTACAATTGCCGGGCCGGCTGCACACCGCGCCGCCAAGGTGCCGCGCTCGGGGATGATCGGCTGCTCCGATGCTCAGCGTTCCCAACATCATCACGCTCGCGCGGCTCGCGCTGATTCCGGTCGTGGCGTACTTCCTCGTGGCGAGAGCGTACGGGCTCGCGCTTCCAACTTTCCTGATCGCCGCCCTCACCGATTTCGCAGACGGCTACGTCGCGCGCAGATTCAAGCTGGTTTCAAGACTCGGCGCGACGCTCGATCCCATCGCCGACAAGCTGAACGTGCTGGTGGTCACCGTGCTGCTTGCGTGGCAGGAACTGCTGCCGCTCTGGCTCGCAATCGCAATCGTGACGCGCGATATCGTCATCGCCGGGGGAGCGCTCGCCTACCGCGTAGCCCTGGGCCACGTCGAGATCGCGCCCACTGCGCTCTCGAAGCTCAACACGCTGATCGAATTCGCCACGCTTCTGCTTGCCATGGCGCTCGGCGCGAACTGGGTCGACGGCGGCAGTTGGATGGCGACCCTGTTCCTCATTTGCCTTGCAACGGTCGTCGCGTCGGGCGCTCAATACACGTGTGGCTCTGGGGACGCAAGGCCATTGCGGAACGCCGCGCCCGTTAGGACACGCCCCGATTCTCGCTTGCTCCAGGCGCGGCACTTCGTTATGATTTGGCCGCACTGTTGTCCGGGGACCGCTCGCAGACTCCCCGCGTCAAGACGCCTTTCGCGTCCAAGTTCTGCTCCTTGCTTGGGTCGATGACCTCATGGGAGTGCGTCTTGGATGCCCTGCGTAGGACTTCCCCTTTTCGCGCCTGGGTCCGCGCACGTCGCCGGACGTCGCGCCGTGGGCACCTGGACCAGAGCCGCACGCGCCACCGTCTTCGGCGACTTGCGCCCTCGGGGCCTCGGCTCGGCCGTACGACGTCGCCCGTCGCGGTCACGCCATGACCTCGCCCGACGTACGCCGGTTGTTGCTGGTCCGCAGCTTGCGCGCGTTCGGCGACGGCTACGTGAGCCTCCTGCTTCCGGTCTATCTGCTGGCGCTGGGACTCACGCCCTTCGAGATCGGCGTCATCGCGACGGCCACGCTGCTGGGATCGGGCGTCGTCACGCTGACCGTGGGCCTCCACGCCTACCGCTTCCCCTATCGACGCCTGCTGCTGATGGCCACCGCGCTGATGGCGGCAACCGGGCTCGCCTTCGCCGCGTTCGCCGACTTCTGGCCGCTGCTGATCGTCGCGGTCGTGGGAACGCTCAATCCTTCGAGCGGCGACGTCAGCGTGTTCCTTCCGCTCGAGCAGGCGGTGCTCGCGCGGATTGTCCGGGACCGCGAGCGCACCGCGGTGTTCGCGCGCTACAGCCTGGTCGGCGCCTTGGTGGGTGCAGTCGGCGCATTGTTCGCCGGGTTCCCCGAGGCGCTCGCGCACGCGACCGGGATCGGCGCCAAGCCGGCGCTGCAGGCGATGTTCGTGCTCTACGGGCTGCTCGGCGTGGCGTCGGGCTTGGTCTACCGCAAGTTGCCGGCGGCGCTCGCCACGGACTCCGGAAGGCGCGCCGCGCCTCTCGGCCAGTCGAAACGCATCGTCTACACGCTCGCAACGCTGTTCAGCCTCGACGCCTTCGGTGGCGGCTTCATCGTCCAATCGCTGTTTGCGTTGTGGCTCTACCAGAAGTTTCAGTTGTCGACGGCGGTCGCGGGCACGATCTTCTTCTGGACCGGCGCACTGTCGGCGTTTTCCTATCTCGTCGCGGTGCGAATCGCCGATCGGTTCGGCCTCGTCAACACGATGGTGTTCACGCACTTGCCTTCGAGCCTGCTGCTGCTCGCCATCCCGTTCGTTCCCGGCCTGACGTGGGTGATCGTCCTGCTGCTCGCGCGCGCCGCGCTGTCGCAAATGGACGTGCCCACGCGGAGCTCGTACGTGATGGCGGTCGTGTCGCCGAGCGAGCGCGCCGCCGCCGCAAGCATCACATCGGTGCCGAGAAGCCTCGCCTCCGCAGTGAGTCCGTTGCTCGCGGGGTACCTCCTGGGCGTGTCGACGTTCGGCTGGCCGCTCCTGATCGCAGGCGGCCTGAAGATCGTCTACGATCTGTCGTTGCTGGCAACGTTCCGGACCGTCCGCCCGCCGGAGGAAACGGCGGGGAGGAGGTGATGGTGGCGTCCGCAGCGCCCGTCATCGCGATGCCCCGCCCCCGGCCGACGTCGAGAACCGGACGAATCCGGGCGCGATCTCCACGCTTGCGGTCGCGGCATCGTTCGCGGTGGACCGCTGCCTGATATCGATCAATCCGACCGAGAAAAAACGCTGCGGTGCGGCGATTTGCCGCAGCCCGACGATGAGGGCGGAGACATAATGGTCGATGGACTTCGCGGCGAAGCCCGCGAGCGCATTCCTCGAACGAACCGGCACCTGCGGGGAGAATGTCATGTGGAAGCACATTCGAAGACACGGCGACCTTCGTCGGTCCACCTTCGCCCACGCGCTGTGGACGGCGGCGATCATGGCCGCCTGCGCACCGGCGTTCGCCGTGCACGTGAATCAGCACGGTCTCGGACAGGTGCTGCTGTATCCCTACTACACGACGCGCACGACGCCGAGCGGCGGCCCGTTCAATTCGTTGCTTGTGGTCACGAACACGACGGCGGATACGAAGATCGTCCGGATTCGCGCTCGTGAAAGCAAGAACGGGCGGCAGGTGGCGAGCATCAACGTCTACCTCGTTCCGTTCGATTCGTGGACCGCGGCAATCCTTCCGCCGAGCCCCGGTTCGATGGCCCCGGAACTGCTTTCGAACGACCAGTCATGCATCGACCCGCAACCCCCGGGGCCCCCGTACATCCTGCCCTTCAGCAACGCGCAATACTCCGGGCCGAATGCGGATTTCGAGGACGATTCCCTCGCGCGCGCCGGCGAAGGCTTCGTCGAAGTCTTCGAAATGGGCGTGATCAAGGATCCAGCCATCCTTGCGGCGCTGCAGGCAGTCCGTAGCTTCCCGGTGCTGCCCGATTGCCCGCCGGCGGTGGCGGTCTCGCTGGACGACGCGACGAAAATCGGGCCGCCGACGGGCGGACTCATGGGAAGCGCATTCCTCGTCAACGTGAACGCGGGCACGCTCTACTCCTATGACGCGACCGCGCTGGACGACTTCAGCCAGGTTGCACTGTGGTCGCGGTCCACGGCGTCGGCACCGACGCTCGACGACGTCAACCCGAAGACGAGCCGCGTGCTGGATGGCATGACGCTCCACCAGTCGGCCTGGGATGTTGCCAAGGGCGCTCGCGCCGCCGACCCGGTGAGCGCGGTCCTGATGCAAAACCAGCTGCTGAACTTCTTCGTGCTCGACCCGGGGACACGATCGGGCACCGACTGGATCGTGACGCTGCCGACCAAGCCGAGCTACGTGAGCGTCGCCGGCGCAAGCTCGACGCCGCCAACGCCGTTCGAGTCGAGCTTCGCCAAAGGGGGAGCACCCGATTCGTTTGGCGTCATCACCCCTTCCCTTTGCTCCTATCCGACGCTCGCCATCACGGGGGCATTCGATCGCGAAGGGATTCCGATGCCCCCCGCCCCGTGCTTTGGGGTTCCGTTGCCGGCCGTGCGGTTGACAATATATTGGACAGTCAACGTCATCACTTTCGGCAATCCGGGTGTCTTTGGGTCGGACGCCAGCGTCTCCTTTTTCACCGGCTTTCCGAACGGCTGGGCGCACATCGGGCCACTGCCAAACGCAGCGCCCTCGCCTGCGCACAAGCTGGTGTCCACCGACAATCCTCCGGTCACCTATTTCGGCCTGCCGATGATCGGTTTCATGGCGAACAACTTCACGAACGGCGCGCTCACGATTCCCGGCGGCGGACCGGTGCTGTCCAACTACGGGGCCACGTCGGCGCACCGGGGCTTGCTGAAGATCGAGTAGCCGTGGTCCGGGCGATTGCCCATGCCGGACGATCGCGTCGGCGTTTCAGATTTTCTTCTCGCGCCCCTCCCAGAACGGCGCGCGCATTTCGCGCTTCAGCGTCTTGCCGGCCGCGTTGCGCGGAAATTCGTCCATCACGATCACGCGATCGAGCCGCTGGTATTTCGCGGCCACCCGCGCGTTGATCCATTCCTTCAGCTCGTCGGCGTCCGCACTGTTCTTCTCGCGCAGCACGACGGCCGCGACCGGCGTCTCGCCCCACTTGTCGTGCGGAATGCCGAACACCGCGACCTCGAGGATCGCCGGATGGTGCGCGGCGATCTCCTCGAGGTCCTTCGGATAGACCTTGACCCCGCCGCTGTCGATCATGTCCTTCTTGCGGTCGACGAGGTAGAGAAACCCGTCCTCGTCGAGGTACCCGAGATCGCCTGTAAAGAGCCAGCCGTCGCGCAGCGCCTGCGCCGTCTGCTCGACCCGGTTGTAATAGCCGGGCATCGTGATCGGCCCGCGGCCGACGATCTCGCCGATCGTTCCCTGCGGCAGGTCGCGACCATCGTCGCCGACGATCCGCATTTCGTAGAACGGAGGCGGCACCCCGACGCTCCCGGCCTTGCGCTCGGCGTCGTCGCGATCGAGCACGGTGATGAAGCCTTCGGTCAGCCCGTAGAGCTCGTAGAAACGGCGCGGCAGCAGCGCAGTGAGGCGGTCCTTGTATTCCTTGTGCAGCGGCGCGCCGAGCGAAAGCACCATTTCGAGCGAGGTGAGCCGCGCCGGATCGAAACCCCTGGCGCCAAGGATCGCGATGATCTGCGAGGGCACCAGCATCGTGTGCGTGACGCGCTCGCGCTCGACGGCCGCGATGAAGGCTTCGGCGTCGAACGCTCGCTGCAGCACGTACGTTGCACCCAGCATGAACGCCGGGAACATCGTCACCATCGCGCCGTTGAATACGATCGCGCCCGAGTGCAGCACCACCGACTCCGGCGCCATTCGCCAGGCGTTGGCCATCGTCGTCGCGTACATCGCCCGAATGAAGTGCGTGTGCTGGATGCCTTTCGGCAGGCCCGTCGTCCCCGACGTGTACATCAACGTGAGCAGATCGCCCGCTTCGACGTGCGCAACCGGCGCGGCGTCGCCCGCGCTCCCCTGCAGAACGCCGAACGCGCGATACCCCACCGCCTCGTCGTCGGCCGCGGCATCGATCAGCACCCACGCCGGGGTGAAGGGAACGCGCCGCCGCACATCGTCGAGCGCCGCGAGCTGGTCCGACGACGCGAGCACCACCTTCGGCGGCGCGTCGGTGAGCAGCGACGCGAGCCCCGTCGCGGTGAGCAGCGGGGAGAGAGGAACCGCGGCCGCGCCGAGCTTCGCACAGGCCCAGTAGGTCGCGAGCAGCTCGAGCGAATTGACGAGCACGGTGGCGACCCGATCGCCGCGCGCGACGCCGAGCGACGCGAGCGCATTCGCCCAGCGGTTGACGTAGGCGTCGAACTCGCGCCACGTGAGGCGGATCTCGCGTTCGCCTTCTCGCCGCGGAGCGACGACGACGGCCGTATGGTGCGGACGGTAACGCGCATGCCGCGCGAGCAGCGGCCCCAGCACCAGGCTATGCGTGGCGATCGGTGTATCCATGATGGACTCCGTGATCGATTCAGAGTCGATGACGATGGTCGACAAGCGAAAACCCGGGCCACGCGATGTCGGTCGCCTTCGCCAATGCCAGCACCTTGAACAGTTCTCCCATTTCGGCGGGCGACAGCAGCTTCTGCACCGCCGCTGCCGCTTTGATATACGTCGTCGATTCGGGCGCGCCCACGCCGGCGAGCGCGTCCAGGATTCCGCAGCCAACGAGAAACGGCGCCTGCGCCGCGAATCCTGCCACCGCGAGGCCCGCTCGCTCGCCCGCCGCCGCCATTGCAGTGAAGTCGACGTGCGCGGTGATGTCGGTCAGGCCCGGCCACGCGAACGGGTCTTGATGCACGCGATGGCGATAATGGCACATCAGCGTCCCCTCGTGGCGCTGCGGATGATAGAGCTCGGTCGTGGGAAAGCCGTAGTCGACGAACAATGCGGCCCCCCGCACGATCCGCGTGCCGACATCCGCGACCAGTGCTTCGGCCGCGGGATTGATCTCGCTCGAGTAATCGCCTTCGGCGGGGAAGCGTCGGGCGGCCGCTGCCGCGAGCCTCGGATCGGCAGGGCGCGCCTGCCATGAAAATGCGTTGCTCGACTTGTCCCACGTCACGCCCTGCTCGAACCAGTCCGCGCCGCGCCGCGCGATCACGTGGATCGGCAGTGCATCGAGCACTTCGTTCGCGATCACGGCGCCGTCGATCGTACCCGGGAGCGCATCGAGCCATTCGACGCGTGCGGCATGCGCGACGCCCTCGCGCGCGATCGTCGCGCGCTGCCGTTCGCGCAAATCCGGCGACGGCTCGAGGATTGCGTAGCGCGTCGGCAGCGCATCGCGCGCCGAGAGCACGTTGAGCAGATCGGCGGCGAGTCGGCCATCGCCTGCGCCCAGCTCGACGACCTCACGGCGCTCGGTTGCCGCGAGGATCGCTGCGACCTGCGTCGCAAGCGCCGCCGCGAACAACGGCGAGAGCTCGGGGGCGGTGACGAAATCGCCGGCGGTTCCAAGCTTCGTGGCGCCGGCAGCGTAATAGCCGAGGCTGGGCGCGTACAGTGCGAGGTCCATGTAGCGCGCGAACGGGATCCAGCCATCCGCGCGCGCGATCGCCTCGCGGATGTGCGCCACAACGCGACCGCTGTGGGCGCGGGCGTCGGGATCGGGCAGCGGAAGGTCAGCCATGACGGAGAACGGACGCACGCGATCCGACGGCGCGGTGCGACCCGGCGGTCGTTGTGCTAGTGTGCTGAGTCAAAAGTTCCGAAGATAAGGGAGTGGATGAAATCGGGCGCCGAGCAAGGCGCGAGGCCGAAGCAGTAGCCCATGCTACGGCGAGCCCGAGCAACGTAGCATGGCGCCCGATTTCGCCGCGAACTATCGAGTGAATTTCCGACCCAGTACACTAGATTGGTTCGAAGTCTAACCCCCCGGGGGAGTGGCGTGCAGGGCAAGATCGTGCTGATCACCGGTGGCGCCAAGCGCGTCGGAGCCGCGATCTGTCGCCGGCTCCACACGAGTGGCGCGAGCCTGATGCTCCACTATCGCGCGTCCGCCGGCGAAGCGCGGCTCCTGCAGGCCGAGCTGAACCACGTCCGCGCCGACTCGGTCGCCTTGATCCAGGCGGACCTGCTCGATCTCAACAAGCTGCCGTCGATCGTCGACCAGACGGTCCAGCGCTTCGGACGCCTCGACGCGCTCGTCAACAACGCGTCGTCGTTCTACGCGACCCCCGTCGGCGAGATCACGTCGACGAGCTGGGACGATCTCATCGGGACCAACCTGCGGGCGCCGTTGTTCGTCGCGCAGGCTGCGGCGGCGGCGCTTAAAAAGACGCAGGGGGCGATCGTCAACATCACCGACATTCACGCCGAGCGGCCGTTGAAGAGCTACGTCGTCTATTCGATCGCCAAGGCGGGCCTGGTCGCGCTCACCCGCTCGCTCGCGCGCGAGCTCGCCCCCGAAGTGCGCGTAAACGCGGTCGCGCCCGGCCCGATCCTGTGGCCCGACGACGCGTCCTTCGACGAGTTGTCGCGGCAGCGGATCATTTCGCACACGCTGCTGAAGCGCGAGGGCACGCCCGACGACGTCGCGAAGGCCGTGCAGTTCCTGCTCGCGGATGCGAGCTACGTCACCGGCGAGACGATCAACGTCGACGGCGGGCGGCACGTGGCGATCTGACCTCAGCGCGATCGATCCTTCACCACGCGCAGTGCGAGCTCCTCCAGATACGGGTCGACGATCCCGTGCGAGATGAGCGCGACGCGCGTGCGCTCGAGGTAGTCCGCCGACGCCCCGAACGCGCCGCGCGCCGAGCCGAGCACCTCGACCTGCTTCGCGAGTGAAAGACGTCCCGCATATTGCGGGTGGTCGCGCCGCACGACGAACGTCAGCGCGGTGACCTCGCGGCCATCGGCATCGGCGCTGACCCAGCGCGGGGCGTACGAGCCCACGACCATTTCTCGTCGCCAGAGCAGGTGCAGCTCGTCCAGCGCCAGCGGCGCCGGCAGCCGCAGCGCGACGCCGCGGCACGTCCCGCCGCGTTCGAGGCCGAGCACGAGCCCGGGCGCGGCGGGCGTTCCGCGCGACGCGAGCGACCAGAGGCAGAAGCGGCGATGAAGACCGCGCAGCGTCGCCGGTCGCATCTCGGCGACCGGAAACAGCGGATTCCACAGGAGCGACCCGTACGCGAAAATCCACCAGCCTGCGCCCTTCGGCTTCCGGGCGAGCGTCGCGGTCAGCGATTCCGAAAGCTGCTCGTCGGTGAGAGCGCGCCCGGCATCGGTCGCCGCGATATACAGCTCGCGCATCCGATTGAGCTCCAGGTCGCGGCGGCACAGCGTGTTCGGGTCGTTCGGCCAGCGCTTCATTCGAAGGCATCCGGATCGCGCTTCAACTGCGCGAGCTCCACGTTCGCCTGCCGGCGCTTCGCGCGCCCCGACTTGCCGTGCGCGCCGCCCTTGCCGAGCAGCGGCGAGCGTGCGACCGGATTGCGCGGCTTCGCAAGGGCCGGCAGGCGATGCCGCTTGGCGCGCTTCACCCGGGGCCCTTGACCGGGAGCGGCGCCCCGTCGCGGACGGGCTCCCGGCGCGCGCGCGGCCCGGTCCGCCGATCGTGGTCGGGCTCGCGCAGAAAAATCATCTGCAGATCGTTCAGGAATCGCCGGCCGAGCGGCGTCGGTCGGATGGTTGTCGCATCGCGCGCGAGGAGCCCGCGTGCTTCGGCGAGGGAGAGCTCGCGTGCGATCAACGCCAACGGATAGCCGGTACGTTCGGCAAACAGCCGCGCCGGAACGCCGCCGGTCAGCCGCAATGCGTTCAGGATGAACTCGAAGCCGATATCGTTGCGGGTCACCTCGGCATCTTCCATCAGCGGATTTCCCGCGCCGACCCTTTCCAGATACTGTTTGGGCTGCCTGTAGCGCACCTGCCGAACGATGCGATCCGGAAACGACAGCTTCGAATGGGCGCCGGCGCCGATGCCAAGATAGTCGCCGAACTGCCAATAGTTGAGATTGTGCCGACACTCGCGGCCGGGTTGCGCGAATGCCGACGTCTCGTAGTGGCGATAGCCGGCCGTCGCGAGTCGCGCGTGCACGGCGTCCTCGATGTCGGCCGCCGTGTCCTCGTCGGGCACCGGCGGCGGACGGCGATGGAACAGCGTGTTCGCCTCGATCGTCAAATGATAGAACGACAGATGCGGCGGCGCGAACGCGAGCGCCGCGGCAGCGTCCGCCTCGGCCTCGGCCACCGTCTGTCGTGGCAATGCGTACATCAGGTCCAGATTCACGTTGTCGAACAGCGCGAGTGCGGCCGCAGCCGCGGCGTGCGCTTCGCGTGCGCCGTGGATGCGGCCGAGCGCCTGCAGATGCCGCGGATCGAAGCTCTGGATCCCAAGCGAGAGCCGGTTCACGCCCGCGGCCCTGAACCCCGCGAACTTCTCGCGCTCGAACGTGCCGGGATTCGCCTCGAGCGTGATTTCGGCATCGGGCGCGAGCGGCGCGCGCGCGCGAACGCCCGCCAACAGGCGATCGATTGCCTCCGCGGAGAAAAGGCTGGGCGTTCCGCCGCCGATGAATACCGTCCCCATCCGGCGGCCCCAGATCGACGGCAGCGCGAATTCGAGATCGGCGAACAGGGCGTCGACGTACTCGGCTTCGGGAATCCCGTCCGGCGCTTCGTGCGAGTTGAAGTCGCAGTACGGACACTTGCGCACGCACCAGGGAAGGTGGACGTAGAGCGATAGCGGCGGCAGCGCCGCAAAATGAGGTCGCGCGAGCGACCCGGCGTCCTGCCGCGCGACGATCGCGCCGGTCATCGCTCTTCGCCGAGCCTCGCGACCAGCGCGCGGATCGCCTTGCCGCGATGCGACAGCGCGTTCTTCGTTTCGAGCGGCAGCTCGGCCCCTGTCATGCCGGTAGAGGGGTCGAGGAAGTGCGGGTCGTACCCGAAGCCGCCCTCGCCGAGCGGAACGTCGACGATCGTGCCGTGCCACGTGCCCTCGGCGATGATCGGCTCCGGGTCGTCGGCGTGGCGGACGAGCGCCAGAACGCATGCATAGTGCGCGCGCCGCTCGGGAACGCCGCGCAGCGCCTCGATCAGCTTCGCGTTGTTGCGGGCGTCGGACCTGGGCTCGCCCGCATAGCGCGCGCTCTGCACGCCGGGCGCGCCGCCGAGCGCGCGCACGCAGAGACCGGAATCGTCGGAAAGCGCCGGCAGCTTTGCACGCGCGCTCGCGTGCCGCGCCTTGGCAAGCGCGTTCTCGACGAACGTGGCGTGCGGCTCGTCGGCTTCCGAAATCCCCAGCTCCGCTTGCGCAATCACGTCGACGCCCAGCGGCGAGAGCAGCCGCCGGAATTCGCGCAGCTTGCCTTCGTTGCTCGACGCGAGCACGAGGCGGCGGATGGCAATGCGTCCGTCATTCATTCAACGCGGCTTTCTGCGCCGCGATCAGTGCCCGCACGCCGCCCTCGGCGAGCGCGACCAGCGCGTCCATTTCAGCGCGGGTGAAGGGCGCGCCCTCGGCCGTGCCCTGCAATTCGACGAAACCGCCTGCACCGGTCATCACCACGTTCATGTCGGTGTCGCACGCAGAGTCCTCGGCGTAGTCGAGGTCGAGCAGCGCGACGCCGTCGACGACGCCGACCGACACGGCGGCGACAGAATCGGTCAGCGGATTTCCGGCGACGAGGCGCCTCGATTTGCACCACGCGACGGCGTCGTGGAGCGCGACCCACGCGCCGGTGATCGACGCGCAGCGGGTTCCGCCGTCGGCCTGCAGCACGTCGCAGTCGATCTTGAGCGTCCGCTCGCCGAGCGTGGCGAGATCGGTCACCGCGCGCAAGCTGCGGCCGATCAGCCGCTGAATCTCCTGCGTGCGCCCCGATTGCCGCCCGTCGGCGGCTTCGCGTCGCGTCCGCGCGTTGGTCGCGCGCGGCAGCATTCCGTACTCCGCCGTGAGCCAGCCCTTTCCCTTGCCCTTGAGGAACGCCGGCACGCCGTCCTCGACGCTTGCCGTGCACACCACCTTCGTATCGCCCGCTTCGATCAGCACCGAGCCTTCGGCGTGCTTTGTGTAGTGGCGGGTGATCCGGATCTGCCGCAGCGCGTCTGCGGGCCGGCCGAAGGAACGAATGCTCATGCCGGCAATTATAGCGGCGCGGCGGCTCAGATCGAATGCCGGAGCCGCCACCAGCGCGCGGTCGCGTCGAGACCCTCGGCCAGCGTGTGCGTCGGTCGCCAGCCCGTCGCCGCGCACAACGACGACAGGTCGACTTCAAGTGAATTGACGAGGCGCTCGATCATCGCACCCCGCCCGGTGATCATCGCAGCGACTCTCAAGAGCGGCAGCGGAATCGAGCGCAGTCGCACCGGAACGCGAAGCGCGGCCGCGATCGCGCGCGCGAGATCCGGCACCGATACGCTGTTGCGGTCGGCGACGAAGTGCACGCCGCGCGGCGCAATGGGTGCGTCGAGCACCGCGTCGATCGCGTCGAACAGATTGCCGAGGCCAAGCACGCTGCGCCGATTGTGGATCGCGCCGAGTGGCAGCGCACGTTGGCGTGCGATCTCGTCCAGCAAGGTCAGGAGATTTCCGCCGACTCCCGGCCCGTACACCAGCGGCAAGCGCAGGATCGCCGGCGCGAGCGGCGTTCCGGCGCAGATCGAGGCGATCTCGCGTTCCGCCTCGAGCTTGCTCCTTGCGTATGCGTCGTGCGGCGCCGGGGCGTCCTCGGGACGATACGGCCGGCCGGGCCGCGTGCGCTCGCCGTTGACCTTGACCGAGCTCGCGAAGACCAAACGCTCGACGCCCGTGCGAAGCGCCGCCTGCGCGAGTCGTTTGGTCGCGATCACGTTCGCCGCGCGATATTCGGCTTCAGGGTCGGTTGCCGTCTCGCGCAGCACGTGGGCACGGCCCGCGAGATGCACGACCGCGGTCGCGCCACCGAGAAGCGCGTCGAGCTCGGCGTTCGGGATCGAGGCGAGATCGCCGAGCGCATGATGCGCCGCCGGCGGCGCCGCGGCGGCGCCGTGGTCGCGCACGAGCGCCCGGAAAGTTCGCCCGTGTTCGCGGAAGTGCGCGACGAGGGCGTGGCCGATGAAGCCGCCGGCACCGGTGACGACCACGAGCCCGTCCCTCATTGCGGCAACCCGTTCACAGCCATCGCCAGCCGTGCTTGTTGTAGAAGCGAAACCCGCTCTTCACGAACCAGTAGATGTGCGCCAGGCCCTTGCCTGCCGCGTTCCCGCCGTGGTGAACAGCGCGGAACGACGGCAGATACACGGTCTGCGCGACTCGATTCAGGCGCACGCTCCAGTCGAAATCCTCGAAGTACAGGAAATACTTCGGATCGAAACCGCCCGTCTGGTCGATCGCCTTGCGCTTGACCAGCATGCAGGATCCCGACATCACCGGCAATCCGAGCACCGGCTTGTCGCTCGCGGGGTCGATGTAGTCGCGCAGCTCGTAGCGCTCGAGGCGCCGCCTGAACAGCCGCCGCATGAAGCGGGGCGCAAAGCCGCGCAGGAAGAGATCGAACACCGCGGGATATCGCTTGCAGAGATAGTCCGGCGAGCCGTCCGGCCGCGTCACCGCGGGCGCTGCCGCGCCGACGTCCGGATGCACGTCGAGCCAGCGCACTGCATTGGCGATCGCGTCGCTCGCGACCTCGACGTCCGGATTGAGCACGAGCTGATAATCGGCGCCGGTGCCGTGGAGCATCAGGTTGTGCGCGATCCCGTAGCCGATGTTGAGGTGGCCGTGCAGATAGGTGACCTGAATGCCCGAATCGGCGAAGCGCGCCTTGCCGAGCCGGATCACCTCCGCCGCGACCTCGCGGTCCTCGCTGTTGTCGATCAGCGCCACCGCCACGCTCCTGATACATCCCTCTTCGCGGGCGGCACCAATCGCGAGTGCGAGCTTGCGCAGGCAGCGCTCGAGCAGCGCAGTGTCCGGGCGGAACGTGACGACGCTGACCGTCAGCGAGGAGGGCAGCACGGCGTGGCGTTCGGGGCGGTGGAGGCGACGGGTAGGGAGCCGCGGCCGAGGATCGAGGCACGGCGGAAGACGGGTGGCTTGTCGCCCGTCAGGTAGAATCCTCGGAGAATCGCGCGGTCGCGTCAACCGTCGCGCGTCCGTCTTTTCGTCGCCTCTCCACCGCTCCCGCCGATGAGTGCCAAACCCGCATCGCCGCAGAGGTATCCGGCGAACGCGCTCGTGGCGTTCGCGACGGCCCTGCTCGAACGTGCGGGCTTGCGCGGCGACATGGCGAACGACGTCGCCGCCGTCCTCGTCACCGGCGACCTGCTCGCCCACACCACGCACGGCCTCGCGCTGCTCGCGCCCTATCTCGCCGAGATCGACAAAGGCGCGATGACGAAAGACGGCGCGCCGACCGTCGTCAATTCGCGTCCGGCCACGCAGACGTGGGACGGCCACCGGCTGCCGGGGCCTTGGCTCACGCTGCGTGCACTCGATGCGGCACAGGCGATGGCCGCGACACACGGCACCGGCACCGTCGTCGTCCGCCGCTCGCATCACATCGCCTGCCTCGCCGCATATCTGCTGCGCGCGACCGAGCGGGGACTGATCGCGATCATCGAGAGCTCGGACCCGATCGTCGCCGCTGTCGTCCCGCACGGCGGACTCACGCCGGTCGTGACGCCCAATCCGATCGCCGCGGGGTTGCCGACGTCGGGCGACCCGATCCTGATCGATGTCTCGACCTCGATCACCAGCATGGGCTTCGCCAAACAGGAGATGAACGCCGGCCGCAAGCTGCCGGGACCGTGGCTCATCGATCACACGGGCGACGCGACCGACGATCCGGGCGCGCTCTTCAACGAGCCGAAGGGCGCGCTGCTGCCGTTGGGCGGCCTCGACGCCGGCTACAAGGGATTCGGGCTCGCGCTCCTGATCGAGGCGCTGACGGCGGGGCTCGCGGGTCTCGGCCGCGCCGATCCCGTCGAAGGCTGGGGCGGAACGGTGTTCGTCCAGGTGCTCGATCCGGAAGCGTTCGGCGGGCTCGGCGCGTTCCGGCGCCAGATGGATCACCTGGTGCGCGCGACACACGCTTCGAAGCCGCGCCCGGGCATCGAGCGCGTCAGGCTGCCGGGCGAAGCAGGAATGCGCCGGGTGCGCGAGCAGCGCGAGCGCGGCATCGCGCTCTACCCGACGATCATGCCGGCGCTCGCGTCATGGGCCGAGCGGCTGGCGGTCCCCGTGCCGCCTGTCTGCTGATGCGTTGCGGCGAGCACGAACCTCGCCGGCGCTTGATCCGGGTCAAAGCCCCGACGTTGCCGAGGCTGCATGCTACAACATCGAAATCGGGAGAGACGTTACTCGTTCATGCCCGCCACCGGATCCGCTGTGCCGCATCTTGCGCGTGCTGCCGCGTCCGCCCAACTCGCGCGAGAGCACCGAACGCTTTCGGCGATGGTTTGGATCTACTGCCACGACCTGCATGGCGAGGACGACGGCCCCTGCGACGAATGCCGCGAGCTTGTCCACTACGCCACGCGACGGATCGACCGTTGCGTGTTCGGCGAAGAAAAGCCCACCTGCGCGAACTGCACCGTCCATTGCTACAACACGGCGATGCGCGAACAGGTTCGCGCCGTCATGCGCTACGCTGGGCCGCGGATGCTGCTGCGTCATCCCGTGCTGGCCATTGCCCACCTGCTCGACGGCCGCCGGCCGGCGCCCGAGCTTTCCACGGCGTTGACCGCGCGCAAGCCGAGCCCGCGGGTGACGACGGACACTTCGCCGGGCAACTGATCCGCGGTTGGCGGCGGTCAGGGAGTTCGCCCGGCCACGACCCGGAGTACGCCCGCGAGGTCGCGCGCGACGCTGATCGCCGTAAATCCCTCTGCGAGGAGCAGAGCGCGCACCGGATCCGACTGATCGTAACCGTGCTCGACGGCGAGCGTTCCGCCACGGACGAGACGAGGGAGTGCGCCGGCGACGATCGGCCGAATCGCCTCGAGGCCGCCGCTGCCGGGTGTGAGCGCCCGGCGCGGCTCGAAACGCACGTCGCCCTCGGCAAGGTGAGGGTCCAGCGCCGCGACATAAGGCGGATTGCTGACGATCAGCTCGAATCCCGCGCCATGCGGCGCGGCGGGCAAGCCGGCGTACCAGTCCGCCTGGACGAACTCGACGTTTGGAATCGCCAGTCGCCGCGCGTTGTCGCGCGCGATCGAGAGCGCCTCGGCCGACGCGTCGCTGCCGAGGACCCGCGCCCGCGGTCGCTCGTGCGCAAGCGCGAGCGCGATCGCCCCGCTGCCGGTGCCGAGATCCAGCACCCGCACATCGCAGTCTTCCGGCAGGTGCGACAACGCGAGCTCGACCAGCGCCTCGGTCTCCGGGCGCGGAATCAGCACGGCGGGCGAGACGGCGAGCCGCAGTCCCCAGAATTCGCGCACCCCCGTGAGATACGCGACCGGTTCGCCGGCGCGACGGCGGTTGGCCAGCTTGAAAAACGCTTCCGCCAGCTCCCGCGAGAGAGCATCGCCCGCGTGCGCAACCACCCATGTGCGGTCTCTGCCGAGCGCGTGCGCAAGCAAGAGCTGCGCATCGAGCGGGACTAGCCCGCTCGCTTCGAGCGCGCCGCGGATCGTGCCGGCCCCCGTCACGGCCGCGGATTCTCCACCCGATTTTCCGCCGCGTACACGCGCAGGCGCTGCCCGTAGTAGCGTCCCCAGCCGGCCTCGGCAAGCCCCGCTTTCGGCAACACGCGCTGCGAGGCGGCGTTCTCGGGGTGCGTGAGCCCGATGATGCGAAAAAGGCCGAGATCGTCGAAGCCGTAACGGACGAGCTCCCGCGCGCCTTCGGTCGCGAAGCCCAGGCCCCAGGCCTCGTGCAGCAGCCGATAGCCGACCTCGACCTGCACCGTCCGCGGAACGTACTTCAGCGTGAACCACCCGACAAAGGCGCCGGTATCGCGGCGCGACGCGCGCCAGGTGCCGAGTCCCGGGTAGCGCCGATAGCTCCGAGAGATGCGCCGCATCGCCGTCGCGACCCGCGCGCGCGTCGAGCGCCGGCCGTCGCTGATATAGCGCATCACCCGGGGATCCTGATCGAGACGGTAGATATCGTCGAAGTCGCCGGCGACAAATTCGCGCAGGTCGAGGCGCAGCGTCGAAAGCCACGGAGATGGGGGCGCCACCGTCACGGTTCGCCGCCCGAGAGCTCCGCGAGCTGCTCCGCCTGATGCTCCTGCGCGAGCGCGGTCGTGAGCTCGTCGAGATCGCCGTCCATGATCGCGTCGATCTTGTAGAGCGTCAGATTGATCCGGTGATCCGTGACGCGGCCCTGCGGAAAGTTGTAGGTGCGGATGCGCTCGCTGCGGTCGCCCGAGCCCACCAGGCTCTTCCGCTGCGCGGCCTCCTTCGCCTGTCGCTCGGAGCGCTCCCTGTCGAGCAGCCGCGAGGCGAGCACCGCCATCGCCTGCGCGCGATTGCGGTGTTGCGACCGGTCGTCCTGGCACTCGACGACGATGCCGGTCGGCAGATGCGTGATGCGCACCGCGGAGTCGGTCTTGTTCACGTGCTGTCCGCCGGCGCCCGACGCGCGGAACGTGTCGATCCGGATCTCGGCTGGACTGATGTCGACGTCGGCGATGGGATCGGCTTCCGGCATCACGGCGACGGTGCACGCGGACGTGTGGATGCGTCCCTGCGCTTCGGTTTCGGGCACCCGCTGCACGCGGTGACCGCCCGATTCGAACTTGAGCTTCGAGTACGCGCCGGCGCCGACGATGCGCAAGATCATTTCCTTGTACCCGCCGAGCTCCGCGGGCGATTCCGACACGATCTCGACCCGAAAGCGCAAACGCTCGGCGTAGCGCATGTACATGCGGGCGAGCGCGCCGGCGAAGAGCGCGGACTCGTCGCCGCCCGTGCCAGCGCGGATTTCGACGAACACGTTGCGTTCGTCGTTGGGATCGGCGGGGAGCAGCATTTGCTGCAGCCTGTCTTCGAGCGTGGCCATTCTCGCCGTCGCCACGGCGCGCTCCTCGTCGGCGAACGCGCGCATCTGCGGCTCGCGCGCGAGCTCTTCGGCGGCGGCGACGTCGCCCTCGGCGGCGAGGTAATCGCGAAAGCCCGCGACGACCGGCTCGATCTCGGAGCGTTCCTTCGTCAGCGCGCGATAGCGATCCATGTCGCGCACGGCGTCGCCCGACGCGAGCGTGACGTCGAGCTCGGCGAGCCTTCGCGCGAGCGCGTCGAGCTTGCTGCGGAGGGAGGCTTTCATGTTGGGAGCTGACGCTTGCGGAAGCGCGCGCGGTTGTCACGTGAGCCCGTCGTTCCTCGCGTACGCGGGAACCCGGCGTCTTTCGGGACCAACGTCGCTGGATTCGCGCCTGCGCGGGAATGACCGCGAGAGCGCGATTCGCGTCGCAGCTCCCGAGCTGAAGCCGCTAATGCCCGTCCGCGTCGGGAATGCGGTAGATCTTCTCGAACATCGCGACCAGCTCCGCGCGTTCGGCGTCCCCGGCCTGGTTCAGCGCCTGCGTCGGCGCGTGGAGGAACTTGTTGGTGAGGCCGCGGGCGAGCGTATCGAGCACCTGCTCGGGCGGCGTGCCGTTCGCGAGCAGCCTGCGCGCGCGCTCCAGCTCGCCGGCGCGGAGCTGCTCGTGGTGGCCGTGGAGCGCGGTGATCGTCGGCACGACCGTGCGGCCTTCGAGCCAACGGAGAAAGCTCTGCGCCTGCGCCGCGATCATCTCTTCGGCCTGCGCCACCGCCTCCTTGCGGATCTGCAGGTTGTCCTTCACGATGTTCGAGAGGTCGTCGACGCTGTAGAGGAACACGTCGTCCAGCTCGGACGCCTCGGGCTCGACGTCGCGCGGCACCGCGAGGTCGACGATGAAGATCGGCGCGTGCCGCCGCGCCTTGACGACGCGTTCGAGCAACCCCTTGCCGAGGATCGGCAGCGTACTCGCCGTGCAGGTCACGATGATGTCGAACTCGGGCAGCCGGTCCGGCATCTCGTTCAACGTAATCGCCTCGGCTGAAAAACGCGCGGCGAGCTCCCTGCCGCGCTCGAGCGTCCGGTTGGCGATCGTGATCGACTGCGGATGGTGGGCGGCGAAGTGCGTTGCGGTGAGGTCGATCATCTCGCCCGCGCCGATGAAAAGCAGCCGCTGCGCCCCGACCGACGGAAAGATGCGCTCCGCGAGCTTGACCGAGGCCGCCGCCATCGAGATCGACGCGCTGCCGATGTCGGTCTGCGTTCGGACGTCCTTCGCCACCGCGAAGGTGCGCTGGAAGAGCCGGTTCAGCACGAGGCCCAGCGTGCCGGCGGCTTCGGCGTGGCGCACCGCCTGCTTCATCTGTCCCAGGATCTGCGGCTCGCCCAGCACCATCGAGTCGAGCCCGCTCGCCACCCGGAACGCATGCGTGACGGCCCTATCCCGCGGCAGCGTGTAAAGGTACGGGGAAAGCGAGTCCTTCGGCATGCGATGGAAATCTTCCAGCCAGTTCACGACCGGCTGCGGCTCCGGTCCGTGAACGTAGAGCTCCGTCCGATTGCAAGTCGACAGGATCGCCGCCTCCCTGACCTTCGGTCGGGTGAGGAGATCGCGCAACGCGTGCCCCAGCGCGTCCGGCGAGAACGCGACCTGCTCGCGCACATCGAGCGGCGCGGTCGCATGGTTCAAGCCGAGGGCATAGAGGGACATGGGCGGATTTCCGCGTGCTGCGGCATTTTAGCCTACCCGTGCCGGCAGGGTAGGGCAAGACCTTGATTTCGGTCAGAAAAGGTGCGCTCGTTTGCGCGTCGCGAGCCCTCGTTGACGGTCTCCCCCGCGACGGGGCGATCAAGCGAGAGTGAAATCGACGACGAGCTGCGTCGCTTCGGCGATGTCGGAGCGTCCGTAGTTCAGATCGCGCAAGGCGATCACGTACCCGGCCATCATCCGCAACGCCAGCGTCCGGAGGCGGTCGGCCGGCTCGGCGGGGCCCAGGGCGGAACGCACCAGATCCCGCAGCAACGCGAGCGTGTTGTCGACGTGGGCCTGGACCCTCTCGTGGTCTGCGCCCGCCCAGAACCACAGATAACCGATGTAGGCCTGCACGAGCTTCAGTCGCGCCGCGTCGAGCTCGAACAGCCGGTTGACGACGTCGGCCACGCGGCGCTCGAGCCTGCTTCGGAGTCCGAGCGCGTGCCGCAGGATCTCATGCCGGCTCTCGATGTCCTGCTCCCCGAGCGCGAGCAGGATCGTCGCTTTGCCGCCGACCGATTTGATGACGGCGGCCTTGGTGACGCCGGCGTCCTGCGCGAGGTCGTCCAGATGCAGCGCCTCGAAGCCGTCGGCGAGGATCCGCCGGCGGGCGGCCTCGAGGATCCGCCGCCGGGTGTCGTTTCCCCGCAGGACGTGGATCGAATCCGGTCGAACCTGCCCGCGCTTGCCCCGCACCACGACGCTCATCGCCTCGTTCCCTCCGAACGTCAGCTGCAACCAGTATACCTTGATCACTTCTTTCGGTATTGATATACTATGGTCACTATTATGATAGTACCATTTTGCGTGGACCTGCCGCCCCCACGAGGCCAGCGGACGGGCACCTGCGTGGAGAACTGGACACGATGCTGGCCCTGGCACGGCGACGAGTGCTCGCCGAGAGAATCGCCATCGAAGACGCGGACGCACTCGCCGCGTATAACCGCCGCGCGGCCGATCGTTTCCGGCTGCGCGCCCAGTTGGGCGCCCTTCCGTACGAGGGCGACATCGAGCACGCGCCGGTCGTGCTGCTGGTCGCGAGCCCCACAGACGACAAGACCGCGGTCCCGATGGACCATGCGTTCCAGCGCTGGGGCTGGCCGCTTGGCTTCCTGCACCCGGACGCGCCCTGTCGGCTGCGCGCCGTCTGGCATGCTCGCCTCGCCAGCGTGATCGACGCATTCGGTGCACAGCACGTCGCCAACAGCGTGGCGGCGCTGCCGCTCACGCCTTGGGCAAGTGCCGAGTTCGACGATACGCTGCGCCTGCCGAGCCGCGCCCGAATGCTCGACCTTGCCGGCGCACTCGCCAACCGTGGCGCGCTGCTGATCGTCACCTGCGGAGGCGAGCTCTGGACCGAATCGCAGGAAGTCGCCGATCTCGGCTGCGAGCGCCGGCTCCACGCGCGATCGTGGCAGGGAACGCACGTGAGCATCGACAACCTTGGCGCGGCCTCGTGGCACGCCGTCTGCCGGCGGATCGAAGCGCACCACTGGAGCCGGCTCACGATCTAGCGGAAAAAGCAGGGTCAGAGACGACTTTCTCCGGGCAACTTCAGGGGGAGAACCTCCCGCGGAGTCCACGCCCCGGTGAGCGGAAAGTCGTCTCTGACCCTACTTCTTCACACTTTGATGAACTCCTGCTTGCCGCCGAGCCAGCGGGCGAGGTGGTTCTCTGCGGCGACCGGGTCCTTCTGCAGCAACTCGGCGGCGGCGGCGCGCGCCTGCTCGATCAGCGCGATGTCACGGTCGAGATCGGCGAAGCGCAGCAGCGGCACGCCCGACTGGCGCGCGCCGAGGAACTCGCCGGGCCCGCGAATCGCGAGATCGGCACGCGCGATCTCGAAGCCGTCGGCGCTCTCGTAGATCACCTTGAGCCGCGCCTTGGCGGTGTCGGTCAGCGGTTCTTCGAACAGCAGATAGCACGTGCTCTCGGCCGCGCCGCGGCCGACGCGGCCGCGCAATTGATGCAGCTGCGCGAGCCCGAAGCGCTCCGCGTGCTCGATCGCCATCAGCGACGCGTTGGGCACGTCGACCCCGACCTCGATCACCGTCGTCGCGACCAGCACGTGAATCGTGCCAGCCACGAACGCCGCCATCACCGCGGCCTTCTCGTCGGGCTTCATGCGGCCGTGCAGCAGCCCGACCGAAATGGGCTCGGAGACGACTTTCCCGGCGATCGCCCCGGGGCTCCCCACCGAGAATCGTCCCTGACCCGCCAGCGCCACGGTCAGCTCCGCGTGCAGGGCGACCGCCGTCTGCAGCTCGAGCTTTTCCGACTCCTCGATCAGCGGGCACACCCAATACGCCTGGCGCCCTTCGGCGCAGGCGCGGCGGACGCGCTCGATCACCTCGGCGCGGCGCTTGTTGTTGACCAGTCGCGTGGCGACGGGGGCACGGCCAGGCGGCATCTCGTCCAACACCGAGACGTCGAGATCCGCGTAGAACGTCATTGCAAGGGTGCGCGGGATCGGAGTCGCGCTCATCATGAGCTGATGCGCTTCTGCAACCGCCTTGCCGCGCAGCTTCAACCGTTGCGCCACCCCGAAGCGATGCTGCTCGTCGACGATTGCGAGCCCCAACCGCGGCAGCACGACCTCCTCCTCGAACAGCGCGTGCGTCCCGACCGCGAACATCGCCTGGCCGCTGCCGATCGCAGCCAGCGCGCTGCGGCGAGCCTTCGCGGGCAGGCCTCCCGAGAGCCATGCGATTTCGACGGGCAAGCCCTCGAGCCATTGCACGAGCTTGCGATAGTGCTGCTCGGCCAGGATTTCCGTCGGCGCCATGAAGGCGACCTGCCGGCCGCTCTCGATCGCCTGCAAGGCCGCCAGCGCGGCGACGATCGTCTTGCCGCTGCCCACGTCGCCCTGCAGCAGCCGCTGCATCGGCGTCGCGCGTTTCAGGTCGTGGCTGATTTCTCGCCACACGCGCTCCTGCGCGCGCGTGAGCTTGAACGGGATTCGCGCGAGCAGCGCTCCGGTGAGCGCGCCAGTCCCGGTCAGCACCGGCGCGCGCTTCGCTGCACGCGCTCTACGATGCGCTTTCAGTGACAGTTGCTGCGCGACCAGCTCGTCGAACTTGAGCCGCGTCCATGCAGGATGCGTGCGCTCGGCGAGCGCGTGCCGGACGAGCTCGCTTTGGCGCGGCGGCGGCGCGTGCAAGAATCGGACGGCGTCGCCGAATTTCCACAGCTGCCGGCGGTCCAGCAACCAGCCGGGCAACGTTTCGGCCGTCAGCGCGGGGTTCGTGGCGAGCGTGCGCGCGGCGATTTTGCGCAGCGTTTCCTGCGCGAGCCCCGCCGTCGTCGGATAGACGGGCGTCAAGCGATCGGGGAGCGGCGCGTCGGGATCGATCGCCTTGAACTGCGGATGCACCATTTCACGGCCGAAGTGGCCATCCCGAACCTCGCCGAACACCCGCACGCGTTTCCCCCGGGCGAGAACCTTCTGCTGGCTCGGGTAGAAGTGGAAAAAGCGCAGGACGAGCTGCGCGCGCGCCTCGTCGCCATCGTCCTCGAGCACACTGATCAGCTGCCGGCGCGGCCGGTACTGAATCTCCGTGCGCACGACGGTGCCTTCCGCCTGTTGCTCGATCCCGGACTTCAGCGCCGCGAGCGGCACCACGCGCGTGTGGTCCTCGTAGCGCAACGGCAGATGGAGCACGACGTCCTGATCGCGACTGAGGCCGAGCTTCGCCAGCAGATCCGGCGGCCCGCGTCCAGCAGGCTTCGCCTTTTCCGCCGCCGCCGCCGCTGGCTTCGCCGGCGAGATCAGATCCGCGACCGTGCTTCCGGCCGCGGCTTCATCCTTTCTGCCAGTCAATTTCTTCAGAGCGTGTCACCGTGACGAACGAAGGTGGCGAAGCGCGTCGAGCGGATCGAATGCACGCTCCGCCAGGCGCAGCGTGGTCGGCTATCTCGAGAGCACGAGCACGCCCTCGACTTCGAGGCGCGCCGCCTTCGGAAGCGCGGCCACCTGGTAGGTCGCGCGCGCCGGGTACGGCGGCTTGAAATAGGTGGTCATGATCTCGTTCACCTTCGCGAAATCGGCGAGATCGGCGAGCAGCAGCGTGAGCTTCACGATGTCGTCGAGCTCCCCGCCCGCGGCTTGCGCCACTGCGCGCAGGTTGCGAAAGATCTGATGCGCCTGCGCCTCGACGCCGTCGGCCAGGTTTCCGGTGGCGGAATCGAGACCGAGCTGGCCGGACAGGTAAACGGTGTCGCCGGCGCGCACGCCCTGCGAATAAGGTCCGAGCGCCGCCGGCGCGTTCTTCGACGTGATGGCTTCCTTGCGCATTGGATTCCTCCAGACTGCCCGCTGCCGGCCTCGCCCCGTCGCCACGAATGTAGCACGGACGCGTTCACCGCTCGACTTCGTAACCCGCTTCGATCCACGCGTCGATGCCGCCCGCCAACGGCCGCACGCGCTTGAAGCCGTGCTGGATAAGCGCTTTCGCCACCTTGGCGGCCGTCGCCTCGTTCGGGCACGCGCAGTAGACGACGACCTCGGATTCCGGCTCGATCGCGAGGAGGTCGACCTTGATATTGCTGGAATCGACCGTCACCGCACCGGGAATGCGCCCCGTGACCGCCTGGGAGATCGGCGAGCGCACGTCGATCACCTTCGTCGCTTGGCCTTCGGTCGACAGCAGTCTGCGCAGTTCGTCGACCGTCATCCGGTCCATCCGGAGCTGGCGGATGAACCGTTGCCGCTGCACCCATTTCACGATCACATAGACAACGAACGCGACGACGAGCAGCGCGAGCCCGACCTCCCCCATCGCTTCGAGGACCTGCAGCACCTCGTTGACCGCGTCGCGGAACACGTAGCCAAGCGCAATCGCCACCCCCGACCACAACGCCGCGCCAATCGCATCGAAGAGGACGAAGCGCCACGGTGGAAGATGCACGATGCCCGCCATCGCCGTCGCGACGGATGCGAACCCCGGGATGAACTTGGCAACCATCAGCGACGGGGCCCCCCAGCGCGCAAAGATCGTCTCGGTCTGGCGCACGCACGAATCCGGCGACAGCGACACCCGACACAGCGTTTTCAGCACGCGCCCGCCGAGTCGGCGCCCGGCGATATACCACGAGACGTTGCCGATCACCGAGGCCGCCACCGCGGTCGCGAGCAGTCCGAGCAGCGTATACGGGCTGCGCGCCGCGAGGGCGCCCGTGACGATCAGCGTCGGATAGGCGGGCACGGGCAAGCCAAGCTGCAGCAGCAGCACGTTCACGAAGACGAAGGCGAGCCCGTAGTGCTGGACGAGGTCGATCAGTTGGCTCATGCGAGGCTTTCATTGCCACTGAAACCGCTACGTGGGGCCCAAGCTGGATTCTTTCCACCCCCAATTTCCGGCGGGGCGCTCGAGTTTACGGGATCGGCCCAACCCGGCTATAATTCTTCGCCTCCGGGGACGTAGCTCAGCTGGGAGAGCGTCGCGTTCGCAATGCGAAGGTCGGGAGTTCGATCCTCCTCGTCTCCACCATAATACGAGAGGCCAACGGCGACGATCCGTTGGCCTTGTCGTTTGTGGAGTCGAGCCGATGCGCGCGATGCGATTCGGTGGCGGCATCGGTCGACGGCGTGTCGATGAGCGTGCCGCCCATGGATCGCGCGGGCGCGTTGGGCATTGCGCGCATCGTGGCCCGCCGATTCAGGGAGCGAGTCTTTGTCTCTCGGCGCAACGACTCAGGCCGCGACGCGGGTGAGTTCGCCGTTCTGATAATCGCGGATCGCCTGCTCGATTTCCTCGCTCGTGTTCATCACGAATGGCCCGTACTGCACGATCGGCTCGCGCAGCGGCCGGCCCGCAAGCAGCAGGAGGCGCGCGCCGTCGGCACCCGCGGTGAGAACAACGCCGTCGCCATCGGATAGGATGCCCGCCTGGTGCGCGGCGAGCGTGCGCACGCCGCCCGCGGCGCCGATCTTCACGCTGCCTTCGAAAGGATAGACGAACGCGTTGTAGCCGGTGTGGAGCGGCTGCTCGAACTTCGCGCCCGCCGGCAATTCGACGTCGACGTAGAGCGGATCCGTGGTGAGCCCCTGGATCGGACCCGCCGTGGTGACGCCCGCGACGGCAAGCGCGCCGGCGACGACTTTCGCGTGCCCGCCGCCGGGAAGCGCCACGACGGGAATCTCGTCGGCGGGAATATCGCGGTACGCGGCGGGCTTCATCTTTTCCTTTGCCGGCAGATTGATCCAGAGCTGGAACCCGCGCATGCGGCCTGCTTCCTGCTGCGGCATTTCGGAATGAATGATGCCGCGACCCGCGGTCATCCACTGGACGCCGCCGCCCTTCAAGTCGCCCACGTGTCCAAGATGGTCCCGGTGCTGCATGTGGCCGTCGATCATGTAGGTCACCGTCTCGAACCCGCGATGCGGATGATCCGGGAAGCCGGCGATGTAGTCGTCGGCATTGTCGGTCGAGAAGTGGTCGAGCATCAGGAACGGGTCGAGCCGCGCGAACGGCGACTGCCCGAGGCCGCGGCGAAGCTTGACGCCGGCGCCGTCGGAGGTTGGGATCGCGTCCTGGACGCGCTGCAGCGTGCGTGGGGTCATTATTTCTCCAATCTGTGGCCGGTTGCGACGGACGTCAAGCGACGATCGGCATGGACAGCTGTCCGATGGTCCGCTGCGCGCCCGCGAGCGCCCCCGCCTCGTGTTCGGCTCGGGTGCTGCCTCCATTGAACTATTTGTTAAGATGATAAAAAAGCATAAGATACTGAGCGATACCATCTAATAACTGGATCTATTGCCATGGCTGCATCGCACGTCACGCTCGAGCAGTGGCGAGCCCTGATGGCCGTCGTCGACGCCGGCGGCTACGCGCAGGCCGCGGAGACCCTGCACAAGAGCCAGTCCGCCGTGACCTACGCGGTGCAGAAGCTGGAATCGCAGCTCGGGGTGAAGGCCTTCGAAATCCGGGGCCGAAAGGCGATGCTGACGCCGACCGGACGGCTCCTTTACCGCCGCGCCAAGGCCTTGCTGGAGGACGCCCGGGCGCTGGAGCGTGCCGCCAGGACCCTGTCGGCCGGCTGGGAGGCCGAAATCCGGGTCGTCGCGGAAATTCTCTTCCCGTCCTGGCTGCTGCTGCAGTGTCTCGAGCGCTTCGGGGCCGAGAGCCAGCACACGCGGATCGAGGTCGTCGAATCGGTGATGGGCGGCACGGCCGAGGCGCTTCTTTCCGGGCGCGCCGATCTCGCGATCTCGCCTCAGGTGCCGACCGGCTTTCTCGGCGATCCGTTGATGCGGATGCGCGTGATCCCCGTGGCGCGCCCCGACCATCCGCTGCATCGGTATGGCCGCAAGCTCACCGTCCGCGATCTGCGCGCCCATCGCCATCTCGTCGTGCGCGATTCCGGCTTGTTGCGCGACCCCCGGTCGGTGTCGGTGGAAGTCGATCAGCGCTGGACGGTGAGCAACCTGTCGACGTCGATCGAAGCCGCGCGCATGGGCTGCGGCTTCGCCTGGTACCCCGAGGAGAAGATCCGCGAGGAGCTCGCGACCGGCGCCCTCGCGCCGCTGCCGCTTTCCGAAGGCGGCGAGCGCTTCGTCGAGCTCTACCTCATTCTCCCGGATCGCGACGCTGCCGGGCCCGGCACCCTGCGGTTGGCCGAGATCCTCCAGCAACACGTCGCCCAGTCGTGCGCGCGGTACCGCGAGGCGGCGGCGCCGGCCACCGCGGCGACGGCCGCCTGAGGGCAAGGCCGGGGGACGAATCGACGGCGGCGCGCCGCTCCGGCGCCGGGCCATCGGATAGCGAGCGATCGACCGGCTTGGCACGAGACTTCCGCACGGCCGACGGGGCGTCGGCGGAGCCCGCTACGAGAGTCCGGCCCCGGCGTACAGTCGGCTCGTCCGCGGGACGCCGGCCAACAGATATTCCATCTGGTCGGCGAGGATCCGCCGGTTGCGCAGGATGAATTGTTCGTGGCGGTTCGGCACGTACGGGACGTAGAGCAGCGGCATCCCCGCCTGCTCGGGCGTCCGGTTCGCCTTCTTGATGTTGCATTTCTTGCAGGCGGTGACCGAGTTGGTCCACGTGTCGCGACCGCCCTTCGACGCCGGCACCACGTGGTCACGCGACAGTTCGCGCGACATGTGCGCCTCGCCGCAGTAGGCACACAGGTGGCGGTCGCGGGCGAACAGCAGCGCGTTGGTGAGCCCGGGCGCGTGCACGTGCCGTCCGGTGATACTGCCCTTGATCGCAAGGATCGACTTGGTCGCGATGCGCGAGCGCATGCCGTTGCGCTGCCAGCCGCCGCGGAACTCGCGCACTTCGTAGCCCAGCGACCACGCGACCATCTGTTTCGCGTGGTACGTGATGGCCTCCTCGAGCGCGACCCACGCCTGCGGGAGCCCGGCCATGTCGACGGTCAATACCAGCGGTTCCATAGGGGACGGTTTTAACGATCCCGCCTTGGGGGATCCTGTCAATACGGGAGTGTGCACCAAGAGGCACCGTTGGGGAAGTCGCGAGCACCGCGCCGGGTGCGCTGACGCGCGCCGCGGGTTGGGAGAACGGCGCGAACAAGACCCGTAGTAACATGCCCGCGCACAAGGGATGCCCGAGACAGGGCGATCCAGCCGTGGCCCGCGTCGGACACGGCTTCGCCCGAACGGGAGCGCAGCGAGGCAGGCATGAGCGGCGGCGACCAAGCGGCACGTCGAAACAGCGCTTCGCGCGCATCATTCGCTGTCGTCGCCGCATGCGCCGCGTTGCTTTGCGCCTGCGGTGGCGGTGGCGGTGGATCGGCGCCGGCGGGAGTGATGCCGCCGCCGTCTCCCGATCCTCAGTTTCGAGCGTCGAATCTTTCGCCGTTCGCCGCCGGATGCGATGGCGCGCCCGCAACGGGCACGGTGTACGTCAACGCCGAAGTCGAACCCTACGTCGCGGTCAATCCACGCGACCCGGCGAACCTGGTCGGCGTCTGGCAACAGGACCGCTGGTCCAGCGGCGGCGCGCGCGGAATTCTGACCGGCGTTTCATTCGACGGCGGACACACGTGGGCGCAACGCATGGCGGCGCTTTCGCGCTGCACCGGCGGCGACGCCGGCAACGGCAGCGACTACGCGCGCGCATCCGACCCCTGGATCACGATGGCGCCGGACGGCACCGCCTACCAGATCGCCATTGCGTTCAATGGAGCGACACTCGCCGCCGGCTCGTCGGGCGCGGTCCTCGTCAGCCGCTCCGCCGATGGCGGCAACACGTGGAGCCCGCCGGTCGTGCTGATCAGAGACGGCTCCGATTTTTTCAACGACAAGGAATCGATCACCGCCGACCCCGCCGACGCCCGCCTCGTCTACGCGGTCTGGGACCGGGTGAACGCTCAGGGCGGCGGCCCGACGTATTTCAGCCGCACCACGGACGGCGGCATCTCGTGGGAACCGGCGAGCGCGATCTTCGATCCGGGAGCGCACAACCAGACGATCAACAACCAGCTCGTCGTGCTGACCGACGGCACGCTGGTGGTCTTTTTCACGCGACTCGATACGACGCCCAGCGGCGGGACCGCGGCGACGCTCGCCGTCATTCGCTCGCTCGACAAGGGCCTCACGTGGTCCGCGCCGATCACGGTGTCGCCGATGCAGTCGTTGGGCGCGCGTGATCCCGAAACGCACGCCGCGATCCGCGATGCCTCGAACCTGGGGTCGGCCGCCGCCGGCCCGCACGGCGAGCTCGTCGCGGTCTGGCAGGACTCGCGCTTTTCAGGCGGTCAGCGCGACGCCGTCGCGTTGTCGCGCTCGGTCGACGGCGGGCTCACCTGGTCGACACCCGCGCGCGTGAACCGCGATCCCGGCGTGCAGGCGTTCCTCCCTTCGATCACGGTCCGCGGCGACGGCACGTTCGGCGTTCTCTATTACGATTTGCGCAGCAACACGGCCGATCCCGCGACATTGCCGACCGACATCTGGCTCGCGCGCTCGACCGACGCGGTCACCTGGCTCGAAAGCCGCGTGTCGGGGCCGTTCGATCTCGCGCTCGCGCCGAACGCCCTCGGCCTGTTCGTCGGGGATTACCAGGCGCTCGTGAGCATCGGCAATGCGTTCGTGCCGTTCTACGCGCAGACGAACGACGGCGACGCGAACAATCGAACCGACGTTTTCGCTTCGCTCGTCACTTCAGCCGGGGCAGCCAGGGCGCAGGCAGCCGCGGCTTCCGCCGAAGGGGCCGGCGCCCCGATGCGCGCGCAATTCGCCTTGCCGCTGCCGCCGACGCCGGAACTGGAGCAGCGGCTCACCGACAGCGTCGTGCGCATGATGGAGCGGCGCATCCCGGGCTGGACGCCGCGCGGCGTCATTCGGCCGCCACCGCCGGTCGCGCCGTAGCGGCGCGCCGCCGTCAGTGCGACATCAGCACCGGCGCCGTCATCGACGAAAGCATCACTCGCGTGACGCTGCCCCAGACGAGCTCGGACAGCCGGGGGCGACTGTACGCGCCCATCACGATCAGGTCGGCGCCGAAATCGGCGGCCTGCGACAGCAACAGCTCGCCCGCATCGATGTCTGCCGCGAAGATTCGGCGCACCGTGGCCTCGACGTCGTGCCGGCGCAGGAACGTGGAGAGCTGCGCGTCGGTGAACTTCTCGCGCGCGGTCTCGTCGGACTTCGGCGTGACGGCGACCGCAAATACCTTCTTCGCATCCTTGAGCAGCGGCAGACCGTCGGCGACGGCGCGCGCGGACTCGCGCGAATCCTTCCACGCGATCAGTACGCGCTCGCCAATCGTCGGATATTCACCGACCGACGGAACGAACAGCACCGGCCGCCCGCAGCGGGTCACGACCGCGTTGGCGAGCTCGGCCGCAAATGCCTCTTGCGCCTCGTCACGTGGCGGCTGGCCGATGATGGCGAGATCCGAATGCCGCGCATGCAGCACTGCCTGTCCGATCGCGTTGCCGGTCGGCGCCTGCCATTCGACGGCGGCGACGCCGGCGCGCGCGGTCGCCGCACGGAAGTTCTCCTCGCCGGCGCTTCGCAAAGCGCCGAGCTTGCGAGCATATTCCTTGATCAAGTCCTGCGACATCACGGCCTTGGCGTATGGCGTGAGCTCGCTTGGGGGGACGATGTAGCCGCCCAGCAACTCTGCCGGGTACTTCCTGGCGAGGCGGCTAGCGTAATCCAGCCGTTGCAGGCAAGCCTCGGTGTCGTCGACGTGGACGAAAATGGACCGGTACGTCATGGCGCCCTCGCGATAGGGGAACGCGCCCATTGTGCAACAGGAAGGCCGCGGCGAGTTTGACGCGGCTTAATCTCCCTCGCCTGAGCATGAGGCAGGGAAAGGAGGAAAGTCTCGACCGGGGGGACCGTCCGCGGTACCGTCGCCTCCCAGCATGACTACCTTCGTCCGATGCAAAGCGACCTCCCCTTCCGCTCGCTGTCCGAACTCGAACGCCTTCTCGCTTCGGGAGAATCCACGTCGCACGCGATCGTGGCCGCCTGCCTCGACCGGATCGATGCCCGGGACCGTCGACTGCATGCGTTCGTCGACGTTTGGCGCGACGGGGCTCTCGCGGGGGCCGCCGCCGCCGACCGCGAACGCGCGGCGGGGCGAACGCGCGGTTCTCTGCACGGGTTGCCGATCGCGCTCAAGGATCTCCTCCATGTCGAGGGTCATCAAACGACCGCCGGCTCGAAGAGCTGGCTCGGGCGGATCTCGGACGACACGGCCACGGCGGTCGAACGCCTCCTCGCAGCCGGAATGATCCCGCTCGGCAAGACCCACATGGTCGAGTTCGCTTTCGGCGGCTGGGGCTGCAACGAGCCGATGGGCGCACCATGGAATCCCTGGGACATGCGCACGCATCGCGTGGCGGGCGGCTCGTCCAGCGGCTCGGCGGTGGCCGTCGCAGGGGGTCTCGTGCCTGCGGCGATCGGCTCCGACACCGGCGGGTCGATACGGATTCCGGCGGCGCTGTGCGGACTCACGGGCCTCAAGCCGACGTACGGGCGCGTGAGCCTCCGCGGCGCCGTGCCGCTGTCGACGACGCTCGACTCGATCGGGCCGCTCGCGCGCACCGTCGAAGATGCGGCCCGGCTCACCGCCGCGATGGCGGGAGCGGACTCGCGCGACCCCGCTACGCTCGCCGCGCCGGGCTTCGACGCCGAAACCGCGCTGGCGGGCCAACCAAGCGTCCGCGGCATGCGCGTCACGGCGCTTGCGGCCGAGCAGTTTCCCGATTGCACGTCGCGCGACGTCGTGGGCACGCAGCACGCGGCGATGGCGGTGCTGCGCGACTTGGGTGCCATCGTCGAGGAGAGCCCCGTCCCAGTCGATTTCGGCGACGCGATGGTGCGCAACGGTCGCATCATTGCCGCGGAAGCCTACGCGGTGCATCGCGCCTATGTCGAAGACCCGTCGTTGCAGATCGATCCGTGGGTGCGAAAGCGGCTCCTCGAGGGCAAGTCGATCGGTGCCGCCGATTACATCGACGAGCTCGCGCACCGGCGCCGCGAAGTCGAGGCATTCGCGAGTTGGATGCGCAAGCGCGACGCACTGCTCACGCCCACGCTGCCGATCGTCGCCACGCCGGTGGCCGAAGTCGACGAGGCCACGACGGCGCTCGCGACGTTCACGCGCGCTGCCAACTACCTCGGCGCATGTGCGCTGTCGCTGCCGGGAGGCTTCTCGGCGGACGGCCTGCCGATCGGTGTGCAGTTGATCGGTGCGCCGTTCGGCGAGGCGACGCTGATCCGGATCGGGCGGGCGTTCCAGCACGCGACCGATTGGCACCGGCGGCGGCCGCAGGAGTGAGACATGCCGGCGCGCGCGGCTTGCAGATGATCGGTCGCAAGGCGACGCAACGCGGACAAGCGCAGCGAGCTGAAACGCGCGCCATGACCGGCCCGCCCTCGCCGATGTCAACGTCTTCTCTCCAATCGAGTCATCGCGCGACCTCGCGCGCGGCGGGTGTACATTGGCGCCCTGGCCCGGCGCCCGATTGCAGCTTCCCATGCCAACAGGAACCCTTGTGCGCGTCGCGGGTGCCACGGCGCTCGCCGTCGGCGCGATTGCGCTCGCCGCCGAGCCGACGCTCAACGTCGGCTCCAAGCGCTTCACCGAGTCTTACATTCTCGGCGAGATCGTCAAGCAGACGGCGCAGCTCGCAGGCGAGGCCACCGTCACGCACAGCAAGGGGCTCGGCAACACCGCGATCGTGCAGAATGCCCTCGCGACCGGCAACATCGACATCTACCCCGAGTACACCGGCACGATCGCGAAAGAGATTCTGAAGCTCGATGCGGTACCTCCGCTCGCCGAGCTCGATGCCAAGCTGGCGCCGATGGGGCTCGCCGTCGGGGTACCTTTGGGGTTCAACAACACGTACGCACTCGCGATGCGCGCCGATGACGCGCGCGCGAAGGGCATCGCGAAGCTCTCCGATCTCCGGATGCATCCGGAGCTGCGGCTGGGTCTGTCGCAGGAGTTTCTCGGCCGCGCCGACGGCTGGCCGGGGTTGAAGCGAACGTACGGGCTCCCGTTCGCAACGCCGCGAGGCCTCGATCACGGGCTCGCCTACGAGGCCATCGCGCAGCATCAGGTCGACGTCATCGACATTTACTCGACGGACGCGAAGCTCGACAGGTACGGCCTGACCGTGCTCGCCGATGACCGCCATTACTTTCCGCGCTACGACGCAGTGCTGCTTTATCGCGCCGATCTTCCGCGGCGACTGCCGAAGACGTGGCGTTCGCTGCAAAGGCTGGAGGGAACGATCGACGATGCCGCAATGCGCCGGATGAACGCCGCCGCGGAGCTCGAGGGCAAGGATTTTGCGGCCATCGCCGCCGATTTCATCGCCCGCCTTCCCGGCGTCACCACCGCTGCGGCTGCGGTCCCGAAGGCGGGCACAGGGGGCACTCTGTGGAGCAAATTCTTCGGCCCGGATTTCGCCCGGCTCACGTTCGAGCACCTGGAACTCGTGTTCTTCTCGCTCTCGGCCAGCATCGTCGTCGGCATCCCGCTCGGCGTCGTCGCCGCCAGAAGACCGGCTGCCGAGGGCCTGATTCTCGGCGCGACAGGCGTCGTGCAGACGATTCCCTCGCTCGCGCTGCTTGCCGTCCTGATTCCGTTGACGGGGCGCATCGGCGCCGTGCCGGCATTCATCGCGTTGGCGCTCTACGCGCTGCTGCCGATCGTGCGCAACACCTATACCGCGCTCACCCAGATTTCGCTGGGCATGATCCAGGCGGCGCAATCGCTGGGGATGACCGCGGGCACGATCCTGCAAAAGATCGAGCTGCCGCTCGCCGCGCCAACGATCATGGCCGGGATCAAGACGTCGGCGGTGATCAACGTCGGAACGGCGACGATCGCCGCGTTCATCGGCGCCGGCGGCTACGGCGAGCGCATCGTCACCGGCCTTGCGCTCAACGACAACACGCTGCTGCTGGCCGGCGCCATTCCCGCGGCCGCGCTCGCGCTGCTGCTCGAGGCCGGCTTCCGGTTCGGCGAGCGTTGGCTCATTCCCGCCGGACTGCGTAATAAGTAGGTTCAGAGACGACTTTCCCCCGACAAATTGAGGACCAGCACCTCCGCGGAGTTCACGGCCCGCTGAGCGAAAAGTCGTCTCTGACCCTACTTCTGGGAAGGTGACATGATCGCAACGAAGAAAACGAAAAGCAGCAAGGGCCCGCGGGCCATCCGACGCGCGAAATCGTCGCGCAAGGGCGCAAACCTGCGCAAGCACGAGGTCAAGGCCGATCTCGCGAACTTCGAGCTCGCCAAGGCGCGCTCGTCTCTCAATCTCCAGATCTACGCCAACGACGAGAAAATCGGCGAGCTGGAAATCGGGCGAGGATCGCTCTACTGGTACGGGCGAAACCGGCATCGGAGCAAGCGCATCGACTGGTCGCGCTTCGCCGCCATGATGGACGTGCTGGCCTACGGGGAGAAAGGCTGAAGTCCTGCGTGGAAAGTAGGGTCAGAGACGACTTCCCGGCACTTTCGAGGGTCGGCCCAGCGGGAACCGATAATCTGCAGGGCGAAAAAAGCAGGCGGCGCGGTTGTCGCCGCGCTGGACGGCGTGCAGGACGACTCCCGGGAAGTAAAAACGCGGCTGGCGCGGCATTCAGGAACGATGGCACGGATGCCAATGCCCGCGCCATCGCCCGAAAGTCTTCTCTGACCCTACTTCTCCTACTTCGCCGTCAGCCCTGCTTCTCCAGCGCCTCGCTCCACTTCGCCTCCCGCGCGAGGCTGTTCATCTTCACGCGCTTGTAAAACGCGGCCTGCGCGGCGCGCACGTTTTCGGCTCGACCGGCCCAGATGCGCATCGCGTCCTCCTGCAGCGCCCGGGCGTACGAGAACGACAGGATCCAGGGCGCGTGCGGCGCCATGGCGTTCATCGCGTTGAGATTGGCGGTCGCCTCGACCGCCGCCTGGCCGCCGGAGAGGAAGTTGATGGTCGGCACCGCCGCCGGAACGGTGCGCTTCAACACTTCGAGCGTCGCGCGCGCGACGACCTCGGGCCGCGCTTTCGGCGGGCTTTCCTTGCCTGGCAGCACCATGCTCGGTTTCAGCACCATGCCTTCGAGCAGCACGCGATGGCGGTGCAAGGCGTGGAACACCGCGTTCAGCACGGCTTCGGAGACCTCATGGCAGCGCTCGAGCGTGTGCACGCCGTCGATCAGCACCTCGGGCTCGACGATCGGGACGATGCCCTGCCCCTGGCAGATCGCCGCATAACGCGCGAGCACCTCGGCGTTGGCCTCGATCCCGAGGCGCGTGGGGTTGTGATCGGTGATCGCGTAGACCTCGCGCCACTTCGCGAAGCGCGCGCCTCTATCCTTGTATGCCTTCAGCCGCTCCGCGAGGCCGTCGAGCCCCTGGGTGACAAGATCGCCATCGGCGCCAGGCAGCGGCGTCGTGCCCTTGTCGACCTTGATGCCGGGCACGATACCGCGGCGCGACAGCACCTCGGGGAGCGGCGTGCCGTCGTCGCCCGCCTGGCCCAGTGTCTCCTCGAACTGGATCACGCCGGCCAGGAATTGCTCGGCCCCCGGCGCCGTGAACAAGAGCGTCCGATACTGGCGCCGGGACTCGTCTGTCGACTCGATGCCGACCCCCTTGAACCGCTTGGTGATCGTCGGAAGGCTCTCATCGGCGGCGAGGATGCCCTTGCCCGGGGCGGTCAGCCTGGCGATCGTTGCTTCCAGTTCGTCACGTGTGCTCATGATTCGCTCCTTCGTGGCCGTGCGATCACGTTAGATCGTTCCCGGACCGGAATGTTGCCCGGACTCCTGCAACGCGCGCCACACGCGCTCCGACGTGAACGGCATCTGCAGCGCGTCGGCGCGCCTACCGAGTCCGGCGCGCGCGAGCGCGTCGATCACGGCGTTGACCACCGCCGGCGTTGCGCCGATCGTGCCGAGCTCCCCCACGCCCTTGACGCCCAGCCGATTGTTGCGCGACGGCGTCGACTCGTCCATCGTCATCTCGAAATGCCGGATCATTCCGGCGCGCGGTAGCGCGTAGTCGAGAAAGCTCGCCGTCAGCGCCTGTCCCGTCTCGCGATCGTAGACGAAGCGCTCGCAAAGCGCCTGGCCGATCCCCTGCGTCGCGCCGCCCTCGAGCTGGCCGACGACGATCATCGGATTGACGACGCGGCCGACGTCGTTGACCGACCAGTAACGGTCGATCTCGACTGCGCCGGTGTCGGGGTCGACTTCGACCTCGCAGACGTGGGCACCATTGGGCCACGTCGCATCGGCGACCGAGCTCGTCGACTCCAGCACGATGCGCTCTCGCGGCTGCTTCCGCGCAAGGTCGAAGAGACCGATGTTCCGGTCGGTGCCGGCGATGCGGAACACGCCGTCACGGTAGTCGATGTCGCCGATCCCGGCTTCGAGCTCCTCGGCGGCGAGCTCCTTCGTCTTGCCGACCGTGCGCTCGGCGGCGACGTGGACGGCCGAGCCGCCGACGAAGAGCGAGCGCGAGCCGGCGCTGCCGAATCCGGTGCCGCGATCGGTGTCGCCCTGGACGATCCGGATCTTCTCGATGGGCACGCCGAAGACGTCGACGGCGAGCTGCGCGTACGTCGTGACGAGTCCTTGCCCGAACGCCTGCGTCGCGGAAAAGATTTCGATCTCGCCGCTGCCCGCGACGGTGACCGTCACGCGCTCCTCGAACACTTCGGCGCCGGTCCATTCGATGAACGTCGCGAGGCCCCGCCCGCGCAGCCGGCCACGGCGTTTCGCGTCCGCCGCGCGCGCCGCAAAACCCTGCCAGTCGGCGAGGATGAGCGCCCGATCCATCACCGCTTCGAACCGGCCGGTGTCGTAGGTCTTGCGCATCGCGTTCCCGTAGGGCATCTGCTCGGGACGGATCATGTTGCGGCGGCGGAGCTCCACGGCGTCGATACCCGTCTGCCGCGCGGCGGCGTCCATCAGCCGTTCGATGATGTAGATCGCTTCGGGACGGCCCGCGCCGCGGTACGGTCCGGTCGGCGCCGTGTTCGTGAGCACGCCGGCAATGCGAATGTCGATCGTGCGAATGTCGTAGATCGAAGGCGACACCCATGGCCCGATCATCAGCTGGATGACGACGCCGGCCGGCGTCGCGTAGGCGCCGAGATTCGCATGCGAGGAGATCCGCAACGCGAGAATCCGTCCGTTCGCGTCGAGCGCGAGCCAGGCTTTGCTCGCAAGATCGCGTCCATGGCTCGCGGCGAGGAACTCCTCGATGCGCTCGGCGCAATATTTGACCGGGCGGCTCAAGGCGCGGGTCCCGAACGCGGCGACGACGTCTTCCGGATAGAGCGTCGTTTTCATCCCGAAGCCGCCGCCGACGTCGCCCACGCGGACGCGCACTTTGTCCTTGGCGATCCCGAGCACGGCTTCGCACAGCTCGTCGCGCACCCCGGTCGGCGTCTGGCAACTGATCGTGAGCGTGATGCGGTCGGTCGCCGGATCGTAGTCGGCGAGCGTCGCCCGCGGCTCGAGCGGGCAGGGAATGACGCGCTGGTTGACGAGGTCGAGCGCGACGACGTGCGCAGCTTTCGCGATCGCCGCGGCGGTCGCCGCGGCGTCCCCGTGGCGCAATTCGCAGGCGATGTTGGCGGTTGCCGCCGGCCACACGAGGGGCGCGCCAGCCGCGAGCGCGTCGCCGAGATCAACGACGCAGGGCAGCGGGTCGTAGCGCACGTCGATCGCCTCCGCCGCGTCGCGCGCCGCAACGCGCGTTTCGGCGATGACCGCCGCCACGGCTTCGCCGACGAAGCGCACGGTTCCGATCGCCAGCGCGTGTTGCGGCGGCGATGCGGTCGCGCCGCCGTCGGCCCGCTTGAAATCCGCCGATGCGGGAATCGGCGCGACGCCGGCGCGGACGAGGTCTTCGCCGGTGAAGATCGCGACGACCCCCGGCATCGCGGCGGCCACGGTCGCGTCGACGGACACGATGCGCGCGTGCGGGTGCGGCGAGCGCAAGAACTGGAGATACGCCTGGCGAGGCGCCGTTACGTCGTCGGCGAAGCGGCCCTTGCCGGCGAGCAGGGCGTCGTCCTCGACGCGCTTGACCGACTTGCCGCTGCCGAAGCGGGCGTATTGCGATTCCGATGTCGTCATGGAATCGGCATACTGCCACGCGCGGGACGCGGCTGCATCTGGCGCGCCAAGCGATCGCCGCAGGCCAAGCGCACCCCTTACGCCATCGCTTCGTCCGGGAACGTGCCCGGCGTCCTGCTCGCGTCTCGCGGGGAGACGGCGAAATGCGATGCCGCCGTCCCGGGAAGGCGCGCCTACGGGCGCGAGAGGCGTTCCACGCGCAGGATTGTCGTCTCCACCACGGCGCGCGCGCCGCCGGCGGTCACGGTCTCCGTGACGTGGGCGTTTATCGGCCGGGTCATTGCGTGAACCAGCGCCGTGTCGGCAATCGCGCGCACGATCGGATAGCCCGCCAGCGCGCTTCCGCCGGCGAGCAGCGCGATCACGATCGCCGCCTCGAAGCCGCCGGCGATCGTCGTGCGGGCCCGAGGCATCGCGCGGCTTCGCGCGGCAGGCGCTACGGCGCGCGAACCTGTACCCGACGGAACTCCGCCGTTCGGGTCGTTCGCGCCGTCGGCGCCCGCGCGGGAGACGAAGCCGCCCGGCTCGGAGAGGACCTGTCCGAGCGCTTCGAGTCCGACATCTTCTGCCGCGGCCTGCGGCGAGCGACGGGTATTGGCGCGCGGGCCGTGCCGGATCGGTGCCGACGGCGATGAAGCGGTGGCCACGCGACCGGGGGTACCGGCCGAACCAAATGCGAGCGATATTCTCATAATCGACTCCAGGTTCCGGAGGGGCTGTTTCTGCCAGCGAGGCCAGTGTAGGATCGCGGCGACGCGCGCACAATCGATTTGTTTTGCGGCGAACATGTGAATCAATTTCACATTCAGCGGAGGCAGGAATGGATTTGCGGCTTCCCCCCATGCAGGCGTTGCGCGCGTTCGAAGCGGCGGCCACCCAAGGCAGTCTCACCAAGGCGGCGGAGGCGTTGCATCTGACGCACGGCGCGATCAGCCATCAGATCAAGGCGCTGGAAGCGGACCTGGGCGTTCGCCTGGTCGAGCGCGCCGGGCGCGGCATTCGCTTGACCGACGAGGGCGAGCGTTTCGCCCATCGCGTTCGCGCTGCTTTTGCCGAGCTTGCCGCGGCCGTGCGCGAAATGACCGACCACACGAACCCACGGCTGTTGCGGGTCAGCGTGCTGCCGTCGTTCGCCGCGCGATGGATGCTGCCGCGAATGCAGCGGTTTCTCGCGGCCCACCCGGAGATCGACCTCGACGTGCGCGCCAACCTTGCGCTCGCCGACTTTCATCGCGAGGACACCGATGTGGCGATCCGTTACGGCTTCGGTGACTGGCCGGGGCTCGCCGCCGAGTTTCTGTTCGACGAGATCGTTTTTCCGGTCTGCAGTCCGCGTTACGCGAACGGCAAGCTCCCGGCGCGCCCCGCGGACCTCGCACGCCACGTGCTGCTGCGCTCGGACAGCGAGTTCTGGAAACCCTGGTTCGAAGCGGCGGGCCTCGACTGGGCGGAACCCGTGCGCGGGCCGATGTTCAACGACTCCTCGCACCTGCTGCAGGCGGCGGCCGACGGTCAGGGCATTGCGCTCGCCCGCAGCGCGCTGCTCGGCCATGACCTGCGCAACGGCGTTCTCGTGCGGCTGTTCGACATCGTCGTGCCCGCACCGCGCAAGTACTTCCTGGTCTACCCGCCGCGTCTCGCGAGCGCGCCAAAAGTCGCCGCCTTCCGGCAGTGGGTCCGCGAGGAAGTCGGGGCGGAACCGCCGATACCCGGCGCGGGGCGGGCGGGGCGTCGCCACCGCTCGAAGCGCAGCGCACCGACCTGACGGCGCCGCGCGCGCGATCGAGGCGCACAGCCGTTACTTCCTGTCCTTGCCCGCCGACCAGCCCCGGACCGCACCCAGCATCTTCTCCACGTGCTTCGACGGGTTCAAGCTCATATACGCGAACACGATGGAGCCGTCGGGTGCGATGACGTAGGAGATCCGGTTCGCGTACTCCGGCCGCGTCTGCAGCACCGCGTCGAACGATTTCATCACCGCCTGCGTTTCGTCCGAAGCGACCGGAAACTTGCTCTGACACGCCTGGACCGAGAATTTCGTCAACACGTCGATGTCGTCGCCCGAAACACCGACGACGGTGGCGCCGAGCGCCTCGAACTGCGGCATCGCCTCGGCGAAATCGTGCGCTTCGGCCGAGCAGCCTTCGGAATACGCCGCCGGGAAGAAGTACAGGACCACGGGCCCCTTCCTCAACGCCTCGGCAAGCGAGAACCGGCACACTTTGCCGCCCAGCGCCGCGGGCATCGCAAAGCCCGGCGCGCGCTCGCCGACGTCGAGCGCGGCCTCCGCCGTAAGGGGCAAGGCTAGCAACGCGACCAAGCAGGCGAGCAATCGAGCCATGCCAACCTCCTTTGGAAACCCGGGACGCATTCTAGCGCTCGGACTGCGCACCAGTTTCGTCGGGCTCGGCGCGGCAATCCTTACAGCCGGCCGTGGCACGCTGCCGACGAATGTCGAGCGGCAGCCCTCCATCGCAATCAAGGCTACGGCGACGAGCCCGCTCGTGCGCATCGCGCAAGACTCGCTCCCGAGCCCGGAACTCACCGGATTCCGGCTGATGCCGCTCGGCGCCTATTCGCTCGACACCCGCGTGGCGCTCGCGCAGCGCGCGACGCAATCGCTCGACGTCCAGTACTACTGACCGCCAACGACAGGACCGGCCGCTTGCTGCTACGCAGCCTGCGCGATGCCGCGCGGCGCGGCGTCCGCGTCCGCCTCATCGTCGACGACCTGTGCACGACCGGCGGCGACCCGCTGTTCATCGGCCTCGCTGCATTCTCCAATGTCGAGGTTCGTCTGTTCAACCCGTTCTGCTGCGGCCGCGACAGCCTCATCAACAAGTACACGTCCTCGCTCGCCGACTTCGGACGCCTCAACCACCGGATGCACAACAAGCTCTTCGTTGCCGACGGGGCCATCGCGGTCGCGGGCGGACGCAACATCGCCGACGAATACTTCATGCGCAGCGCATCGGGACAACTTCGTCGACATGGACGCGCTGATCGTCGGCGCCGTCGTGCCGCAGCTCTCCGCGATTTTCGACGTCTACTGGAACAGTCCGCAGGTCTACCCCGTGGAGTCGATCGTCCGCACCGCGAAGAGCCGCGATGAACTGCAGCACGAGTTCGACTCGCTGGTCGACGAAGGCGAGCAGATGATGGCGGCCTCGCCGCCGCCCGTCGACGTGCTGGGCTATGGCCCGATTCGCGAGGATTTGGGCGCGGGGCGGCTCGGCCTCGCCTGGGGCACCGCCAACGCGTATGCCGATTCGCCGGCCAAGGTGACCGCGACCTCCGACGAGATGGCGCGCCAGATGAGCGTGTCGATGAACGTCATGGATCTCGTGACGGCGTCGAAGGCTGAGGTCATGATCTCGTCCCCCTATTTCATTCCGGGCCTGATGGGCGTGAGCGCGTTCGGCGACCTCACCAAGCGCAAGGTCAAGGTCGCGATCCTCACCAACTCGCTTGCCTCGAACGACGAGCCGGTCGTCCATATCGGCTACTCGCGTCACCGCGTGGAGCTCCTGAGATCGGGAGTCGATCTCTACGAGTTGAGCCCAAGCCGCATTCAGAGGGCGACGCGCCTCGGGTGGGGTGGCATGTCGATCGGCCGCCTGCATGCGAAGACGGCGGTCATCGACCGCAGGATCGTCTTCATCGGCTCGATGAACCTCGATCCACGCTCGGCGAGCAAGAACACCGAGCTCGGGATCATCGCCGAGGGCCCGCCGCTCGCGAAGGAAGTGATCCGCGTCCTCCGCCTGAGCGAACTGCAGAGCGCGTACCGGCTGCGGTTCGGACCCGACGGCGAGAGCCTGCAGTGGCTGACGATGGACGACGAGGGCGAGGTCGTGCTGGTGGCCGAGCCGGAGGCGACGCTGTTGCTACAGCTGCGAAACGCGCTGCTGGCGCCGTTCGTGCCGGAGCAGCAGCTCTGATCTATCGCGGCGGCTCCGCTCAATCGAACAGCGACGGCGTCGGCTCCGCTGCGCCACGAACCGGAAGCGATGATGCCGCATCGGCACGGGAAAGCGACCCGACGCGCACGCCCAGCAGCCGGATGCGCCGCTCGAGCGGCACCCGCTTCAGGCATTCGCCCGCGGCACGCCGGATCGTTTGCGGATCGGCCGTCGGCGCGCCAAGCGTGGAGTCGCGCGTCACCGTCTTGAAATTGTCATAGCGGAGCTTGAGCCCGATCGTGCGGCCGACGTAGCCCTTGCGCCGCAAGTCGTCGGCGACGCCCGTGCAAAGTCGGGTGAAGATCTGCGACAGCGCCTCGCGGTCACGGGTGGCGGACAGGTCGCGATCGAACGTCGTTTCGCGGCTGATCGACTTCGGCTCTATTTCGGTGACCAGCGGCCGCTCATCGCGGCCGTTCGCGGCATCCGCGAGCCAGCCGCCGTAGTGCTGCCCGAAGTGATCGATAAGCCACGGCAGATCGGCTTGCGCCAGCTCACCGATCGTCCGGATGCCGAGCGCTTCGAGCTTCGCGCCCGACTTGGGGCCGATCCCGTTGATCTTGCGCGCCGGAAGTGGCCAGATGCGTATGGGGATATCGGCGGGGTGCAGCATCGTCAGGCCGTCCGGCTTGTCGAGCTCGGAGGCGATCTTCGCGAGCAGCTTGTTCGGCGCGACGCCGATCGAGCAGCTGAGACCAGTTGCAGTGCGGACGGCATCCTTGATCGCGCGAGCGACATCGCGCGCACGCCACCACGGATCGTCCTCTGGCGCCGCGTCGGCATGTTCGGGCAACGCAACGCCGGTGAGGTCGATGTAGATCTCGTCGATCCCGTTGTCCTGAATGCGCGGCGCGATCGCCGCCACCGCCGCCTTGAACTGCCGCGAACACCGGCGATACGCGTCGAAATCGACGGGCAAAAGGATCGTGTCGGGCGCGAGCTGCGCGGCCTTCATCAGTCCCAGCGCCGAGTGGAGACCGAACGCCCGCGCTTCGTAGGTCGCCGTCGTGATGACACCGCGCCCGACATAGCCGCGAAGCGTCGCGAACTCGCGCACCACGTGGCCGGTTTCCGGATCGGTCGTCGCGACCGGCTGATGGCGGCGGCCGCCGCCGATCACGACCGGCTTCCCGCGGAGCTCCGGGTAGCGCAGCAACTCGACCGACGCGTAGAAGGCGTCCATGTCGAGGTGGGCGACGAGGCGCGGTTCGGGGAGCATCGCCGGCAGGGCAGATTGGCGCCGCTAGTTTAAGGGATGTGCAGCCACGATTCCGGCAGGATAAGATTCCGCCAATCCCGAAGCGCCGGCCCCGCCCCCGCACCCGCCACGTTTGACCCGTCACCGCGCGCCCGGTCCGACCGACTCCACCTTTCAAGCCCCCATGAGCCACAAACACGACAACCTGATCAAGGCCATCTTCCACGATCCCATCAGCGGCAACATCCAGTGGCGCGAGATCGAATCGCTGCTGCGCCACCTGGGCGCCGACGTCGAGTCGCTCTCGGGGACCCGGGTCCGGGTGAAGCTCAATGGCCACGAAGGGATCCTGCATCGCCCGCACGGCGGCAACGCTTTGGGCCGCCAGGATGTCCAACACCTGCGCGAATACCTCGCGCGGGCGCGCGTCACGCCGTCGCTGTACGAGGCGGGGAAGTCGTGAGAGCCTTCGGCCAGCGGTGAATTTCCGAGGGCCCGGCGCGCTTCGTCCTGCGCAAGAGAGGTGATCATGGCCACGCAACGCAAGGTCGCAGTCCTCGTCGGCAGCCTCCGCAAAGGCTCCTTCAACCGGAAAATGGCGCAGGCGCTGATCGGCCTCGCCCCGGCGCACCTCGAGCTTTCCATCGTCGAGATCGGTAACCTTCCTTTGTACAACCAGGATTACGAGGTGGATCCGCCGCCGGAAGTACGCGCGTTCAAGGAAAGGATCGCGCAGGCCGACGCGGTGCTGTTCGTGACGCCCGAGTACAACCGCTCGGTCCCGGGGGTGCTGAAGAACGCCCTCGACGTCGGGTCACGCCCCTACGGCAAGAGCGCGTGGAGCGGCAAGCCGGCCGCCGTCATGAGCGTCTCGCCCGGCGCGATCGGCGGATTCGGCGCCAATCACCACCTGCGCCAGTCGTTCGTGTTCCTCGACATGCCGGCGCTGCCGCAGCCGGAGGCCTATATCGGCAACGCCGCCAGCCTGTTCGATGACAACGGCGCACTTGTCAACACGTCGACCCGCGAGTTCGTCGCCAAGTTCCTGCAGGCGTTCGCGCAATGGATCGAGCGCAACGCGCGCGACAGCGTCGATGCCGCGCCCAATTCGCAGAAGGAACGCGCTCGCGGATAGCCGGGCAGGCCACCGGACGGGCGCTGCTGCTATAATCCGCTCGCTTCGCCTCCGCCGCCGCCCCTCCCGGCCGGCGGCTTTTGTTTTTTGCGACCCGATGAACGACGCTCCCTTCCCCGCCGACCTCGTGCGCGACGTCGCCAAGCGCCGGACGTTCGCGATCATTTCGCACCCGGACGCGGGAAAGACGACGCTGACCGAGAAGCTGCTGCTGTTCGGCGGCGCGATCCAGATGGCCGGCACCGTCAAGGCGCGGAAGAGCTCTCGTCACGCTACGTCGGACTGGATGGAGGTCGAAAAGCAGCGCGGCATCTCGGTCACGTCGTCGGTGATGCAGTTCGAGTACGCGGGGCACACGATCAACCTGCTCGACACGCCGGGGCACCAGGATTTCTCGGAAGACACGTACCGGGTGCTGACCGCCGTCGATGCCGCGGTGATGGTGATCGACGCGGCGAAAGGCGTGGAGGAACAGACGATCAAGCTCCTCGAAGTGTGCCGGTTGCGTGCGACGCCGATCATCACGTTCGTGAACAAGATGGATCGCGAAGTGCGCGAGCCCTTCGCACTGCAGGAGGAAATAGAGTCGGTGCTCTCGATCGACTGCGCGCCGGTGAGCTGGCCCGTCGGCATGGGCAAGCGCTTTCGGGGCGTGTTCGACCTGCGCCACGACCGGCTGCTGCGGTTTGCGCCGGGCGACGACCGGCTCACCAGCGAGTCCGAATCGATCGAAGGCCTCGACAATCGGCGCCTGGACGAGCTCTTCCCCGACGAAACTCCGTCGCTGCGGCACGACGTCGAGCTGATCCGCGACGCGAGCCATCCGTTCGATCTCGACCGCTTCCTCGCGGGCCGCCAATCGCCGGTGTTCTTCGGCTCGGCGATCAACAACTTCGGCGTGCGCGAGATCCTCGAGGCGCTGGTCGAGTGGGCGCCGCCGCCCCAGTCACGCGATGGCACGCTGCGCATCGTGGAGCCGGCGGAAGGCGCCTTCTCGGGCTTCGTGTTCAAGATCCAGGCGAACATGGACCCGAAGCACCGCGACCGGATCGCGTTTTTCCGCGTGTGCTCGGGGCGCTATGTTCCCGGGATGAAAGTGCGGCATCTGCGCGCTGGACGCGAGATGAAGATCGGCAACGCGCTGACGTTCATGGCCAACGAGCGCGTGAGAAGCGAGGCCGCGGTCGCCGGCGACATCATCGGCATCCACAATCACGGGCAACTGCAGATCGGCGACACGCTTACGGAAGGCGAGACCCTTGCCTACAAGGGCATTCCGTATTTCGCGCCGGAGCTCTTCCGCGTGGCGCGACCGCGCGATCCGTTCAAGGCGAAGCAGCTCGCCAAGGGTCTGCAGGAGCTGGGAGAGGAGGGGGCGATCCAGGTGTTCGTGTCGGCGCATGCCAACACGCTATTGCTGGGCGCCGTCGGGCAGCTGCAGTTCGAGATCGTCGCGCACCGGCTCGCGACCGAATACAAGGTCGACGCGCTCTACGACCCGGCGAACGTGGCCACCGCGCGCTGGCTCACGTTCCCGGACGACAACGCACGGCGCAATTTCGAGCGCGAGCAGGCGGCCGCGCTCGCGAGCGACGTCGACGGCAATCCGGTGTTCCTTGCGACCAACAAGTACAACCTGCAAGTGACGATGGAGCGCTGGCCGAAGATCGGCTTTCACGCGACGCGCGAGCACGGGCAGCGGCTCGCGCACGCCTGACGAGGCGTGACCGCGGCGGCCGCGCGCGGCGCAATCTCCGTCATCAGCCTCTTGGCGGCGGCGTGTCGGGCGGCGGATAGTTGGGCGGCGGATAGTTGGGCGGAGGGTAATTGGGCGGAGGGTAGTTCGGCGGCGGATTGTTGGGCGTTGCCGGATACGGAACCGCCGGGTACGGGGCTGCATAGCCGGGCGGTGCCCCGCCGTAGCTCGTTCGCACCGGGACGCGATTCCCCTTCGCGTACATGCACTGGAGGTACGCGCCGTCGTAACGACTCTGGAACGCGGAGTACGATGCGCCGGCCGCGTTGCTGCCCGCGGCGGCGCCGAACAGAAGGCCCGCACCCGCGCCGATCGCCGCACCCGGACCGGCCTGCCCCGATGCGGAGCCGATGATCGCGCCGGCCGCCGCGCCGAGCGCCGACCCGAGCACCGAGCTGCCAACGGCGCTGTCGGCGGCCGCCTGGCTCGGCGTGGTTCCGCCGATCGCCGCCTGCGCGAACTGCTGACACGCGAAGCTATCCTGCTGGAACGCGTCGTACGTCTTGCCGGACCCCGGCAAAGCCGTCACCGTCGGTCCACTCGGCACCGTCGCGCACGCGCCGAGCACCAGGCACGCCAAGGGTATCGCCGCCACACGCGCATCCATGTCTTCGTCCAATCGTTCTGCGATTATTGGGGCGCCGGGGGCGGCTGCGTCGGCTCCGGGGTGACTCTCACCCAGGCCTTCGAGCAACTCCGCACGTACGGATAGTAGCCCGCGGGATCCGGGCAGTAGAACCATGAATACGATGCGGGTGCGCTGGCCGGGGGAGCCGCCGGTCCGGCCTGCGGCTGTTCGATATAGGTGACCGTGTCGTCCGGAACGTAGGCGACCGACGGTGCGTACGCATACGGGGACCCGTAGTAGTAATATGGGGCGATCCCACCCCACCACGGCCAGCCGTACCAAGGTCCGCCGAGGTAGATCCCAACGCTGCTGCCGCCGTACCAACCGCGCCAGCCTGGGTAATACCCGCGGTAGCCGCCATACCAGCCGCCGCCGTGCCAGCCGCCGCCGCCGTGCCAGTTGCCGCCGCCGCCGTGCCAGTTGCCGCCGCCGCCGTGCCAGTTGCCGCCGCCCTGCCACGCGCCGCCGCCACCGCCGCCATGCCAGTTGCCGCCGCCACCGTGCCACGCGCCGCCACCCCCGCCACCCCTGCCACCGCCGCCCCCGCCGCCGTGACCCTGCGCGACCGCGGTACCCATGACGCTCATTGCAGCCAACGCGGCAACGAGTGCGAGCGCTCGCTTCTTCATAGATTGGCCTCCATTGTTTCCCGATCGTTCGACGCGGCCACGCTGGTCAAGTTCAGGGCCTCTTCCGGACCGTCGCCGAAAAAACTACCCTCCGCCGTTGCATTAACAATAACGCCCGCGGCGTGCTTCCGTTGACGGGAGCGTGCCCGCAGGGGCGCCCCGTCAACCCTTGGTCGCCGAACGGTACGTCGCGGCGGGCTGCTCGGTTTCGCTCCCGTTCCCGCTGGCGCCAATCCCGAACAGCTCGGAGAGCGCCCGTTCGTACTCGGCGCCGCCGACGACGAGGCTGTTGTTGTGACTGCCGTTTTCGACCAGCAGCAGCTTCTTCGGCGCGGGCGCCGCCTCGTAGAGCGCGATGCTGAACCTTGCCGGAACGTAGCGATCGCCGGCACCGTGAACCACCAGCACCGGCATCCGGACCAGGCGGATCTTGTCGATCGAATCGAACTTCTGTGACAGCAGCGCCACCGGGAGCCAGCCGTGCGTGAGCTCGGAGGCGATCTCGGCGAGCGATGTGAACGACGACTCGACAATCAGCCCGCCCGCCGTCTGGCCGTTGCTCGCAAGATGCGCGGCCAAGTCCACGGCGATCGCGCCCCCGAGAGAATGACCATAGATGAAACGGCGCGAGGCGTCGGGCTCGTGGCGCACGACCCAGTCCCAGGCGGCGCGCGCATCCTCGTAAACGGACGTTTCGGACGGCAGCTCGCCGTCGCTCTTGCCGAACCCGCGGTAATCGATCGCGAACACCGAGAACCCGAAGCGCCGCAGTCGGGCGATCCGATGCAGATGCCCGGTGAGATTCCATCGCGCCCCGTGCAGATACAGAACGACCGGCGCATTCGGATCGCCATCTGGCCACCACCAGCCGTGGATGCGCTGCTGAAGCGCGCCGTCGGCAACCTGGAGGTAGACGTCCTGCAGCCCGTCGGGCATCCCGCTGTACCAGCCCGCATCGCCGCGGACAGGACGAAACGTAAGCTCGCGCTCGCCGTGTTCGAACGTTATGCATCCCGCGGCCAGAGCGACGATCGCGGCGACGAGCGCGAAGTGCAGCCGCCGCCAGCCGGAAGAGGTTCGGTTCATCGAATGCGGGTGATGCGAGGCCGGTCCACCGAGATTACCTCATAATTGCACGTCCACTGGCGCGGCAGGTCGTCCGCCGGCGCGCTGCGGGAGTGCAGAAAGCCGACTGACAAAGCCAGGTTTCTTTTTCGCGATCGCTAGCGGGGCCCGGAAGCCGCTTCGTCGTCGCGGTGGGTGCCGACGGCGCTGCGCGAAACGCCCGCGAAGCTTCACTGATCCGCGTCGAGGCCTGCAACGATTGGTTACAAAAAAGTTGCGCGTACCGACCCGCAACCGAGGATTGCCCGTGGTCGAAAAGCGGCATCTCCCAGCACAACCTGCAGGACGCGGGATACCCAATTGGAGTGAGGAGTGACGAACCCGAAATGGATGGCAGCCGCGGCAATTGCCGTGCTCGCACTCGCCGTGCCCCTGGCCTCGGCGCAATATCCCGGCGGTGGGACCGGCGGGAACCGCGGCGGCAAGGGCAGCGTTGGCGGCGGCCCTTCCCACCTCCCGGAGGGCAGGCACGACCAACGCGTCTCCGATGCGCCGGTGAATCTCCAGCGGGAGGTGCAGATCCAACTCGAAGACCTGCAGGATGCACTGAGGCTCACGCCCGCTCAGCAGAGCCTCTGGAACGCGTACTCGGACCGCTTGCTGAAACTTGCGGACGATATCGCGCGTGCCCGTTTCGCCGCGCGCCGGACGACCGGCGATGAAACCGCATTGCAGCAGCTCGACCGCCTGGCCGACGTCGCACACAACCGGATGACTGCGGTCGAGGACATCGCCGAAGCCGGCAAGGCGCTCTATTCCGGCCTCTCGCCGGAGCAAAAGCGGACCGCGGATCGCCGCCTCGCGCCGATCGCGTTGCAGCTCGCGGGCAGCGGCACGGCGCCGCCCATGGCGAGCGACGACGGTCCCTCCGGCAAGCGCTCCCAACCGCCATGAGCGGTGTTGTCCCGCCGCGTCGGACGCCCGACTGACCAGCGCCCTCGCCTCGAGTCTGCGGCAAAGGCGCTGCCGGCCGATAGCAGGGGGAAGCGCCGAGCCTTAGAATCGAGGCTGACGATTGGCAAGAAAGGATGCCCATGGCCACCGATCCCGCCGGCCGCGCCGGCGAACCGACCCTCGACCCCGCCACGCTGTACCGCGAGGAAATCTACACCGACCGCAAGGCCGGCACGCTGCGCATTCTGGTGCCGGTGACGCGCGATGGCACGCCCGATCCGTCGCGCCCGACCGTGTACAGCGGCGAAGCGCAACTGCTGACCAACATGGGCCCGTTGCCGATCAGCTTCGATATCGACGCGTCGAGCCTGGCCGACGCGGTGGCGAAGTACGCCGAGGCCGCGAAGGTCGGCGTCGAGCGGGCGTTGCGCGAGCTGATGGAATTGCGCCGACAGGCCTCTTCGTCGATCGTCATTCCGCCGACCGGTGCCTTGCCGCCGACGGGGCCCTTGGGCGGTGGCGGCAAGATCCAGATCCCTTGAGCGCACTCGCGTTCATCAGCCGAGCTCAATTCAGGATTCGGCCGCGCTCGACTCAGGATTTTCTACGCCGGGTCCTGGTTTCGCCTCCTGGCGCGCGGCGCGCCGATTGCTCCCCGCCGGCATCGAGCGCCCATTCGGCGCTCGCAAACCGCTGCCCGAGGAAAGCGGTGAAGGCGCGCACCTTCGCTGACAGGTGGCGGCGGCTCGGGTAGACGACATGGATGGTGGTCGGCGGCGGCGCGAACGTGCGCAGGATCGGCACGAGGCGGCCGGCGCGAACGTCGGGGCCGACGATGAAGTCGGGCTCGTAGACGATGCCCGCCCCCTCGACGGCAAGCGCTTCGAGGAACCGGCCGTTGTTCGCGTGGACCGGCCCGCCGATGCGCACGCGGCGCTCGCGGCCCTGCCCGTCGCGAAACGGCCACAGTCCGCTTTGGGGCGCGTATTCGTAGGTGAGGCAGGCGTGCGCAGCGAGTTCCTCGGGCGCGCGCGGCTCGCCTTCGCGCGCGAGATAGGACGGCGCCGCGCAGCAGACGAGTCGCGTCGCGCCGACCCGGCGGGCGACGAGGTTCTGCGTGCCGACGCCACCGATGCGCACGGCGACGTCGAAACCCTCGTCGACGATGTCGACGATCCGATCCGACAGCTCGACGTCGCACCGGGTGCCCGGAAAGCGCGCCATGAAAGCGGCAATCGCGGGGGCAACGTGGCGGATGCCGAAGGTGACCCCGCAGGTGAGGCGCAGCGTGCCGCGCGGCGTGACGGTGCCGGCGCCCGCGGACTGCTCGGCCTCCTCGAGGTCGGAGAGGAGCTGGACGCAACGTTCGTGGAACTGGCGCCCGGTCTCGGTCAGCGAAAGGCGGCGGGTCGTGCGGTTCAGGAGCCGCGCGTCGAGATGTGCCTCGAGCAGCGCGACGTGGCGCGAGACCGACGACACCGAGACGCCGAGACGCTCGGCCGCGCGTGCGAAGCTGCCCGCCTCGACGACCTTGACGAACGCGGCGATGGCATGGAAGCGGTCCAGGGGCGCCCGTATTATTGCGCTTTTTGCAACAATATTTCCATTGTAGCCCTCTTTATCCACGAATGCACAAGCATCAAGATTGGCTCCGCCGCGCCTTCCGGCACATTCCCCCAGAGGAGCCCTCATGACCGATTCTCGTCGGAGCGCCGCCGCAGCCCTGCTGCTGCGGGTGTCGCTGGGCGCGATGTTCATCGCCCATGCCCTGCTCAAGTATCTCGTCTTCACGCTGCCCGGCACCGCGCAGTTCTTCGAATCCCTCGGCCTGCCCGGCGTCCTCGGCTATGCGACCTTCGCCGCGGAGTTGGTCGGCGGCGTCCTGCTGATCCTCGGCGTGCGCACCCGCGTCGTCGCGCTTGCGTTGCTGCCGGTGTTGCTCGGCGCGACCTGGGCGCATTCCGGAAACGGCTGGCTGTTCACCTCGCCCAAGGGCGGCTGGGAATATCCGGCGTTCTGGACCGTCGCGCTGATCGTCCAGGCGTTGCTGGGCGACGGCGCGTTCGCGCTGCGAAAGGCGGAACCGGCGCCGCTGCTGCATCGCGCGTGAAGCGCGCGTCGGAGCGCCCTGCGCGACCGCCACGCACCGACGATTGACGACGACATGCCTACGTTGTCCACGCTCTTCCTGTCCCACGGCTCGCCGCAGAATGCGCTCGAGGCGGGGATTGTCGGCGGATCATGGAATAAGCTCGGTCGCACGCTGCCGCGGCCGCGGGCGGTGCTGATGATTTCCGCCCATTGGGAAACATCGGTGCCGATGCTGACCGGCGATCCGCGGCCGCAGACGATTCACGATTTCGGCGGGTTCCCGGCCGAGCTCTACGCGCTTCGCTATCCCGCGCCGGGCGCGCCGGAACTCGCGACGCGCGCGGTCGGCCTGCTCGAGGAATCGGGCATGACCGCCGGCGTCGACGGGTGTCGCGGCCTCGATCACGGCGCGTGGGTGCCGCTACGCTGGATGTACCCCGAGGCCGACGTGCCGGTAACGCAGCTCTCGGTGCAGCCCGAGCTCGGTGCGGCGCATCATGTCGAGCTCGGGCGCGCGCTCGCACCCCTCGTGCACGACGGCGTGCTCATCATCGGCTCCGGGCACACGACGCACAACCTGCGCGACTGGATCGGAAATCCGCGGCGGCAAGAACCGATGCGCTATGCGCAGGATTTCGCCGAGTGGACTCGCGCTCGGCTGCTCGCGCACGACACCGCCGCGCTGATTGCCTATCGTGAACAGGCGCCGGGGGCGGCCCGCGCGCATCCGACCGAGGAGCATTTCCTGCCGCTCCTCGTCGCGTGGGGCGCCGCGGGACGCGAGCCCGGGGTCGAGCGGGTCGTCGCCGGCTTCGAGGCGGGCGCGCTGGCGATGGATTCGTACCTGTTTCGCCCGCGCGCTGCGAGCAAGCCGTGATTTGGCGCACCGTCGGCAACCCGGCCGTGCGGTGGCCACGACGAGCGTCAGGGTGCGATGTCCAGCGTCGCGACCATTCCATCCTTGTAGTGCCCGGGCTCGTTGCACAACAGCGTGTACTTGCCAGGTCCGAGGTTCAGCGTGACCGCGCCCGATTTTCCCGGCGCGAGGTCCGAGACCTCGCCGAGGGCGCGCACCTTGCGCTCGTCGACACGGTCCTGCTTCGCGTCGAAAGGAAGCTTCGCGGCGCCCTTGTCGTCGATGATGATGATCTCGTGCGTCAGCGTCTTCGAGGCGTTCACCGCCTTGAACGTGACGAGCCCTGGCTTGAGCGTCGAGTGATCGAGCACGATGCGCATGTGTGGGATCGACGGGTCCGTCGACGCATCTTCGAGCTTGACCCCGACCACCTGCGCAGGGGCGCTCGCGGCGGACGTCCCCGCGGCAAGAAACAGCGAACACAGCATGAAGCGCATACGTGCTGAAACCATTCGGTCGCTCCTTGGTGGCCTCGGAATAGAAGGGGAAACAACGCGAGGGCGCACGGCCCTCGTCGATGGTGGGACGCCGCGGCGCTAAAAAGGTTCAGCGAGACGCGAGACCTCGCTCTCGCGGGATCCCATCGTCGATTGCCGGATCAAGGCGAGCACGGGCGACCGCCGCGGATCACCGTGTCGAGGGGCGTTTCCACCCGTCCTCGTCGCGAGACGCGCCCCGGCGCAAGCCGACCCTCGAACAGGTCGTCGACGCCTTCGAGGCCGCAGCGCCGGCGCTGGATCCGTCAGGCCGTGATCTCGCGCGTCGTGATCTTGTACTTGAACGTTTCGGGATCGAGACTGTCGATGCGCTCCCGGCGGGTTTCGGCCTGCGGATACATGAGGAAGGCGATCTTCGGTCCGGACGCCCCCGGCAGCACGACGTCGTGGGCGTCGTTGTAGCCCATCCAGTTGCCTTCCCAGCTGCCGAACAGCGCCTTGTAGACGGGGGCCGCGACCTCGTTGTGCGGGTCGCGCAGCCACTCCTTGGTCTCGAGGCGCATGACCTTGGCGACATCCGCCGGGTCCGTCGCCACCCAGCCGTAATCCTCGAGCCACACTTCGGCGCGGCAGTGCTGCGCTTTCGAGATGTCGCTGCTGCCGGCGCCCAGCTCGCGATAGCCGAAAGCCGACTTGGCCACGCGAATCCCGTAGACGTCGCGGGCGGGGATGCCGGAGGCGCGGCAAAGGCCGACGAACAGCGCATTGAGATCCGCGCACTTGCCACCCATGTTGCCGGTCTCGAGCATCGCCTTGATGTCGCCGACGCCGCAGCCGCGCACCGTCAGCTCGCGATAGGTGTGGGCGACGACCCAGTCGTAGATCGCACGCGTGCGCTCGACATCGCCCGTCTTTCCGGCGACGATCTTCGCGGCCGTCGTGGCGACGATCCCGTCGATCGGGATCAAGTCGGTGCCCTCCAGATTGAGGGCGAGCTCGAGATCGTCGGGCTTGGGCGCTCGCTTTTGCGCCCAGTCGATGCCGCGGTCGCGCAATCGGACGCGGCTCACGACCTCGATCACGGGCGACTTTTCACCGTCGCCCCAGTTCGCGCACACCATCTTCGCGCCGTACACCGGATCGGCCTGCAGCGTGGCCTCGCGCAGATTGCCGGACCAGTTGCTGTCCAGCGACTGCTGCCAGTCGGTATTCACCACGGGGATCGGGATCCACGCCCGCGTACCCGCGCCGGCGTCGGCGATCTCGAGCCGGGTCGTCACTTCGAACGTCCGCCACGGCCCGGGGACGGGCCTGAAAGTGCGGGCCTCGGCCCGCGCGGAATGGGGCATGGAAGCGGCGATCGGCAGCACTGCGGAAGCGGCAAGAAACGTGCGGCGGTCCATGGGCATCTCCTTCCAAACGAACCCGTGCGCACGTGCGCGACGGGCGTGAATTTCGCTGCTACTGCAGACTGCGGATCTGCGATTCCACGCGCGGATCGTCCCAGTCGATTTCGCCGACGGCCCGCCAGATGATGCGCTCGTCGGGGCCGATGACGAAGCTTGCCGGGAACACGTCGACGTGCCACGCGGAGCGCGCGGTGCCGTCATGGTCGCGCACGACGGGGAACGTAAGCCCCAGCCGTTCGACGAAGGCCCGGATGCGCCCCGCATTCTCCTGGTAGTTGACGGCGATCACTTCGAGTCCCTGTGCGGCGAGCCGGTTTCGCAGCCGTTGCAGCGCCGGCATTTCGGCCACGCAGGGCTCGCACCACGTCGCCCAGAAATTCACGATTACCGTGCGACCGCGGAAGTCGTCGAGCTTGAGCTCGTTGCCGCCGAGGCTGTTGAGGCGCAGCGCGGGCGTCGGTCCGCCCATCCACGGCTGCAGCACTTCCGCCGCGCGCGCGAAAGCCGCCGCCATCGACGCGACCAACACGATCCCGAAAAGCGCCCGCGCAAGCATTTGAGCTCAAATCGAAACGAGATCGAAACGTAACACGCCCGGCCGCCGGCTTCAAACCCCGGATCATCCCCGGCGCCGGACGTCGTCGCTCCTGGGCCCAGGCCAGGAATGACCCTGACGCAATCGAGGCAAACCCTGACCCCCGTCAAATCGGGCCCGAACGATCGGACGAAAATTGATGTCAGACCAACTGCTTACGCCCCGCGCGTAAAGGAGTTGTCATGGACGCGCAACGCCCGCTCCCACCTCCGCGTACGACCGCCACTGCCGCCACTGCCGCGAGCGACGGGGCGCCCCGGCCGCGCCGGCGCGCGTGGACGGCGAAGAAGCGCATCGCGCTGCTGCCGCAGCCGGAAGCGCGCAAGCCGGCCGGGCCGCCGGCGCCGCCGGCCTTCGCACCCGCCCCCGAGCCGTCGTTCATCCGCGATTCGTACGCGTCGACCGCATTCGCCGACGTTGTCGACCGTTCGGTGCACGCGGCCACCGCACGGTTCACCGCAGGGCTCTCGCCGATGGCGCTGATCGGCGCATACATGGATTGGGCGTCGCACCTCGCGTTGGCGCCGGGCAAGCAATCGCAGCTCGCCGAAAAGGCGCTGAAGAAAGCGACGCGGCTCGCCACCTACGCGAGCCGGCGCCTCATCGATCGCAATGGCGTCGAACCGTGCATCGTCCCGCTTCCGCAGGACCGGCGTTTCGCGGGCGAAGCCTGGCAGAACCCTCCATACGATTACGTCTACCAGGCGTTCCTGCTCGGCCAGCAATGGTGGCACAACGCGGTGACCGGCGTTCGCGGGGTCGCCAAGCGCGACGAGGACATGGTCGCGTTCGCGACGCGGCAGTTCCTCGATGTCTTCTCGCCGTCGAACACGCTCTTCACCAACCCGGAAGTGCTGGAACGCACGAGGCGTGACGGGGGGATGAACCTGGTCCGCGGCCTGCAGAATTACGTCGAGGACTGGGAGCGCGCGATCGGCGGCCGTCCGCCCGTCGGTTCCGAAGCTTTCGAGGTGGGCCGCAACGTCGCAGTCACGCCGGGAAGGATCGTCTACCGCAACCGGCTGATCGAGCTGATCCAGTACCGGCCGGCCACGGCGAAGGTCCGTCCGGAGCCGGTGCTGATCGTTCCGGCCTGGATCATGAAGTATTACATCCTCGATCTGTCGCCCTCGAATTCGCTGGTGAAGTTCCTGACCGAGCGCGGCCACACGGTGTTCATGATTTCGTGGAAGAACCCGGGTCCCGAGGACCGCGATCTGTCGCTGGAGGACTACCGCACGCTGGGCGTGATGGCGGCGCTCGACGCCGTCGGCGCGATCGTACCGGAGCAGAAAGTGCACGGCGTCGGCTATTGCCTCGGCGGCACGCTGCTCGCGATCGCCGCCGCGTCGATGGCGCGCGACAACGACGAGCGCTTCCGGACGGCGAGCTTCTTCGCCGCGCAGGCCGACTTCAAGGAAGCCGGCGAACTGACGCTCTTCATCAACGAAAGCCAGCTCTCGTTCCTCGAGGACATGATGTGGGAGCAAGGCTTCCTCGACACCAAGCAGATGGCCGGCGCGTTCCAGATGCTGCGCTCGAACGACCTCGTCTGGTCGCGGATCGTCCACGACTACCTGATGGGCGAGCGCGCACCGATGACCGACCTCATGGCCTGGAACGCCGACGCGACACGCATGCCCTACCGGATGCATACCGAGTACCTGCGGCATCTGTTCCTCGACAACGACCTCGCCGAGGGCCGCTACCGGACCGGCGGCAAGGAAGTCGCGCTGACGGCGATCCGCACGCCGCTGTTCGTCGTGGGCACCGAGCACGATCACGTCGCGCCGTGGCGGTCCGTCTACAAGTTCCACCTGCTGACCGACACCGACATCACGTTCCTGTTGACGAGCGGCGGCCACAATGCCGGCATCGTCTCCGAGCCCGGCCATTCGCACCGCCATTACCGCGTCGCGAGCAAGCACGCCGATGGCAACTACGTGGACCCCGACGCGTGGGCCGTCGAGACGCCGCTGCACAAAGGCTCGTGGTGGCCGCGGTGGTCGGATTGGCTGATCGCGCATTCGGGCGAGCCCGTCGCGCCGCCCGCGATGGGTGCGCTGCAGACCGGATGCGCGCCGGTGTGCGACGCGCCGGGCACGTACGTCCGGATGCAGTAAGCGCGATGCTCGCGCAGGTACCGGCATGAACGACGAGAAGCCGCCGATCGACGTCCGCCACAACACCGGCGCTTCGCGGTTCGAGACGACCGTCGACGGGCTGCTGTGCGTCGCCGATTATCGGCTGGCCGACGGCGTGATGCGGATCTACCACACCGAAGTGCCCGGCGCGCTCGAAGGTCACGGCATCGCCGGCGAGCTCGTTCAGGCGGCGCTCGCGTACGCGACGGCGAACGGGCTCAAGGTCGAGCCGCGGTGCTCGTTTGCGCGCTCGTACATGAGGCGCCACCCGGAAACGCGCGCGCTGCTGCCCGACGGCTTCCGCCTCTGAGGCGCTCGCCTCGCTCCGCTGCGCCCGGTTCGCGCCGCGTCATCCATCCGTCCGATAGCCAATGATCGGCGGCGCGTCGATCATGGCTGCCTTTAGATCCACGGAGGACGCGATGGCGCACCTGCTCGACCCCGGCCGACTGGACACCCCCTCGGCGTATCGCGCGGCGCTGGACGAGCTCGAAGACCTGATGGCGACCGACCCCGATACGCCGGCGGGCCGCCGCTTCGACGAGCTGGTCGCGCTGATCGAAGAGTACGAGGCGCATCATCGCCCGGACGCTGCATCGGCGCGGTAAGAGCGCGCGACTCCTCGCTGGCGGATTTCGCGTGGCGCCGCAAGGGAGCTCCGCGTCAGCCGTCATCGCGCAGCGTCTAGGCGGCTGTCGAGCACCGCCTCCGCGGCGGCGAGATCCTCGAGCGCAAAGCCAACCGACTTGAACACGGTGACCTCGTCGCGAAGTCGCGCAGGTCCGCGGCAATGCGCGCCGTGGAGATCGTGCCGTTCGCGAGCGCCTGCACCAGATCGCCGCCTTCGGTGAGCGCCGCCGCACGATCGTCGACGGCGATCACGTCAGCTCGAGCCATGGCCGCATCGTCGGTCTCGCGCATCTGCGCGCGGAACGCGCCGATGTGGTCAAGGTGGACGCCCAGACGGAGCCATTCGCCGCGGACGAGCGGGTCGACCGACAGCGTCGCGCACGACACGATGTCGGCCGCGCGAACGGCCGCTTCGAGGTCGGCGACAGCGGCGACGGGCAAACCGTCTTCGCTCATCGCGCGGGCCGCCGCTTCGGCGTGCTCGGCGGTGCGGCTCCACAGGCTCACCCGGTCGATCGGCCGAACGTGGCAATGCGCCTCGATCAGTCCGCGCGCCTGATGCCCGGCGCCGACCATGACGAGGTGCCTCGCATCGCGCCGGGCGAGGAATTGCGCCGCGTACGCCGACGCCCCTGCGGTGCGCCGCGCGGTGATTTCGTCGCCGTCGAACAGCGCGAGCGGCACGCCGTCGGTGGCGTCGAACAGCGCGTAGACGGCGCTGACCGCACGTTGCCCTCGGTCGCGGTTTCCGGGAAACACGGTGACGAGCTTGACGCCGATCCGCTTTCCCGCCCGCCACGCCGGCATCAACAGCAGTGTCGCCGCGGGAGCGTCCGGCACGTCGATCGCCCGGCTCGTGCGAAGCGGGGCGGCCACGTCCTCTTTCAGCATCGTTTCGAGCGCGGCCAGCATCCGCGGCCAGGGCAGGCGCGCGCGGATCGTCGCGGCGTCGAAATGAACCACGCGACGCCCCTATCGGTCTTCGGGCAGCGACAGCAGCACGGCATTGCCTCCCGCTGCCGCCGTGTTGACCGTGACCGTCCGCTCGACCACGAGGCGCGCGGGATCGTAGGTGCCGTCGCCGTCCGGCAGGATGACCGGAACGATTTTTCCCTCCGCGGCGGCGAGCGCACCGCGAACGCGCCGGCCCCGGTCTCCGCCGGCGTCGAGCAGCACGGCGTCGATGGTCGCCGGATCGAGCGCGTCGGCATAGACGACGGGAACGCCGACCGGACGATCGCGGGCGCGCGCCGGGGCGGCGTCGCGCAACAGGAGCGGCGTGTTGCCCGTAGCTCGCGCGGCTCTCACTTGCGAGATAAGCGCATGCTCGTCGTCGGCGATGCAGGCGACGATGCCACGCGGGTGGAATTCGAGCGTGTTCGATTCGCCGGTCGGGCCGGGCAGCGGAATCGGCGCGCCGGGAGCGGCGAGCGTCGCCGCTCCGCGCACGAGCCGGCGCAGGTAGAGCGGCCCGCCGGCCTTCGGTCCGGTGCCGGAAAGGCCATGACCGCCGAACGGCTGCACGCCCACGACCGCGCCGATCATGTTGCGGTTGACATACACGTTGCCGGCGCGCACGCGATCGAGGATCTCGCCGACGGTCTCGTCGATCCGTGTGTGAATGCCGTGCGTGAGCCCGTAGCCCATCGCATTGATCTTCGCGATCAGCGCTTGAAGCTCGGCGCGATGCCAGCGAACGACGTGCAGCACGGGGCCGAAGATCTCGCGGGTCAACTCAGCGAGCGCATCGATCGTGGAGAACTCGACCAGCGCCGGCGCGACGAACGTGCCGCGCGCGCACGACGGTGGCAGCGGCAGCTCGAAGACGGGGAATCCTTTCGCGCGCATCCGCTCGACGTGCATTTGCAGCGTCTTGCGGGCTTCGGCGTCGATCACCGGCCCGACATCGGTCGACAGCCGTCGCGGATCGCCGAGCCTGAGCTCGCGCATCGCGCCCTTGAGCATCGCGAGCACGTGGTCGGCGATGTCGTCCTGCACGCAGAGCACCCGCAGCGCCGAGCATCGCTGTCCCGCGCTGTCGTATGCGGACGCGAGGGCGTCGACGACGACCTGCTCGGGAAGCGCGGAGCTGTCGACGATCATCGCGTTCTGGCCGCCCGTCTCGGCGATCAGCACGGGATCGTCGTCGCGCGCGGCGAGCTCCCGATGGATGATCCGCGCGACCTCAGTCGAGCCGGTGAAGATGACGCCGGCAATCCGCGGATCGCCGACGAGCGCGGCGCCGACGATCTCGCCGCGACCGGGCAGCAATTGCAGCGCAGCGGCCGGCACGCCAGCGCGATGCAGCAGGCGCACCGCCTCGCAGGCGATCAGCGGCGTTTGCTCGGCGGGCTTGGCGAGCACGGGGTTGCCCGCGGCAAGCGCGGCCGCGACCTGGCCCACGAAGATCGCGAGCGGAAAATTCCACGGCGCGATCGCGACGATCGGGCCTCGCGGCGCGACGCCCGGCGCGTCGAATTCGGCCCGCGCCTGCGCTGCGTAGTAGCGCAGGAAATCGACCGCCTCGCGGACTTCGGCCACCGCATTGCCGAGCGTCTTGCCCGCCTCGCGCACCGCGAGCGAGACAAAGGTCGCGCGCTCCGCTTCGAGGAGGTCCGCGGCGTGCTCGAGGCACGCCGCGCGGTCCATGGCCGGCGCCCGCGACCATCGGCCGCCGTCGGCGACGGCAATTCCGATTGCGCGCGCCACGTCATCCGGCGTCGCTTCGAGCACGGCGCCGACCCGGTCGTCGCGATCGGCCGGATTCGTGATCGCCATCGCGGCCCCGTCGTTCCCGGCGATCGGCGCCCGATCGGCCACGAGCGGCGCCGCGCTCCGAGGCGACTGCATCGCGTCGAGCGCAGTGGCGAGCGAACGCAACACCGAGTCATCGGAAAGATCGAGGCCCCGCGAGTTGATCCGGCCCGGGATGTAGGCGTTCGGTGCCGGAAGGTTCGCATGCGGGGCGCCTCGCGTCCGCTCGGCGGCCGCCACGGGATCGGCGACGAGCGCGGCGATGCTGACGCCGGGGTCGACGATGCGGTTGACGAACGAGCTGTTGGCGCCGTTTTCGAGCAGCCGCCGCACGAGATAGGCAAGGAGCGTTTCGTGCGAGCCAACGGGCGCGTAGATCCGGCACGCGCGCGCCAGCTTGTCGGCGCCTACCACATGGTCGTAGATCGATTCGCCCATTCCGTGCAGGCACTGGAACTCGTAGCGCGCATCGCCGGCCAGCGCGTGGATCGCCGCGATCGTGAACGCGTTGTGCGTCGCGAACTGCGGGTAGACGACGTCCGGCGCGGCGAGCATCGCCTTCGCGCAGGCGAGGTAGGCGACATCGGTGTGCCCCTTGCGCGTGAACACCGCATAGCCCGGGAGACCGTCGACCTGCGCGCGCTTGATCTCGCTGTCCCAGTAGGCGCCTTTGACGAGCCGCAGCATCAACCGCCGCCGCTTCTGCCGCGCGAGCGCGACGAGCCAGTCGATCGTGGGCCGGGCGCGCTTCTGGTAGCACTGCACGACGAAGCCGAGGCCATCCCAGCCGGCGAGGTCGCGCTCGCCCATGAGCTGCTCGAGGAGATCGAGCGACAGGTCGAGGCGGTCGGCTTCCTCGGCGTCGATGTTGAAGCCGATGTCGTGCTGCTTCGCGCGCCGCGCGAGGGCGGCGACGCGCGGCAGGAGCTCCGCCTCGACGCGCTCGCGCTGCGCGCGCGAAAAACGCGGATGCAGCGCCGAGAGCTTCACCGAAATGCCGGGGCCCGCGGCAACGCCGCGGCCGGAAGCAACGCGGCCGATCGCATCGATCGCGTGCTCGTAGTCCTCGACGTAGCGCTGCGCATCGGCGCCGGTCAGCGCTGCCTCGCCCAGCATGTCGAACGAGAACGTGTACCCGCGGGCCTCGCGCTCGCGCGCATTGGCGAGCGCCTCGTCGATCGTCCGCCCGGTCACGAACTGACGCCCGAGCAACCGCATCGCGAGGTCCACGCCTCTGCGGATCAGCGGCTCGCCGCCTTTGCGCAGGAGCGAGCCGAGCGCCTGCTCCAGCGCGCTTTCGCTGCGCGAATCGACGAGCCTGCCGGTGACGAGCAGCCCCCACGCCGCGGCGTTGACGAACAGCGACGGCGACGCGCCGACATGCGCCCGCCAGTCGCCGCGGGCGATCTTGTCACGAATCAGCCGGTCGCGCGTCGCCGCGTCGGGGATCCGCAGCAATGCTTCGGCGAGACACATCAGCGCCACCCCTTCGCGGCTGTCGAGCGAGAACTCGAGCATCAGCGCGTCGACGCCGCCCGCCGTCGAGCGCTCGGCACGGACGGCTTCGGCGAGCGCGGTTGCGAGCTTCCGGGTTGCCTCGAGCGCTTCGGGAGTGAGCCGCGCCTCGGCGATCAGCGCGCGCACCGTTGCGGCTTCATCGGCGCGATAGGCCTCGGCGATGCGGCACCGCAGCGGGGAGAGCCCCGGATCGGCCGCCGAGGCATTTCCGGCAAAGCCGAAGTCGAACGCGGAGCCGGGACCTGCGTCGAGACGGGTGGTCATGGACGAGCGAGCCTCGCCTGCAGGATGTGCAGGCCAGGCGATCGCCGTGATTCTAGCGGGTTCCGCGAGCACCCGTGAAAGCGGCGGACCGGCACGAGGGCCGGTCCGACAGTCGCGATCGCCGGCTACACCACGCGCGCCGCGATGTGCGGCGCCGGGGCGCCCGCCGAATCACCTGATCAGCGCGAACCAGGGCACGGTGATGACGATCAGTGCGGCGATGAAGATCACGCCGAAGACGAGACCCAGGCGCCAGTAGTCGCGGCTCGCGATGTAGCCGCTGCCGTAGTAGATCGGGCTCGGTCCCGTGGCGTAGGGGGTAAGAATCCCCATGATGCCGAGCGTCAGCACGAGCAGCGTCACGAACAGCGGCATGTCCATTCCCGGAATCGTCGCGCCGACGGCGAGGATGACCGGCAGCAGCGCGGTCGCGTGGGCGGTGATGCTGGCGAACAGGTAATGCGTGAAGAAAAAGAGCGCCACCAGCGCCACCAGCGCCACCGTCGGCGAGACGCCGCCCATGGGCGCGGCCACCGCGTCGGCGAACCACTTGACGAAGCCAACCCGGTTCAACCCGTCGGCGAGCGCGACCAGCGTGGCGAACCATACCAGCGTGTTCCATGCCTGCTTGTTGGCGAGCATGTCGTTCCAACCGACGATACCCGTTACGAGCATCAGCGCGATGACGAGGAGCGCGACCGTCGTCGCGTTGACCCATTGGCCGCCGAAGATCCACAGCGCGAGCGCGACGACGACGAGCCCCGCGAGGATCAGCTCGCGGCGCGTGATGCCGCCCATGGTGCCGAGCTCCTTCGCCGCCCACGCCGGCACTTCCTTGCCTTCCTTCACTACGGGCGGGTAGATCCAGTAGACGAGCAGCGGGACGAGCAGCACCAGCGCGATGCCGACCGGCGCATAGGCGACGAACCACTGCGTCCACGAGATGTCGACCTTCGCGATCTTGCGCGCGAACTCGAGCGCGAGCAGGTTAGGTGCAAGCGCGGTGACGAACATCGAGCTCGTCACGCACGTCGCGGCGATCGCCGTCCACATCAGATAACCGCCGATCCGCCGTGCCGAGGGATCGTTCGGCAGCGACCCGTAGAGCGGCGGCAGGTTCTTGATCACGGGGAAGATCGTGCCGCCCGACCGCGCCGTATTCGACGGCGTGAACGGCGACAGCACGACGTCGGCGAAGGTGACCGCATAGCCCAGCGTCAGCGTGCGCCGGCCCATGATCTTCACGAGAACGAGCGCGATTCGGCGGCCGAGGCCGGTCCGGTCGTAACCCAGCGCGAACATGAACGCGGCGAAGATCAGCCACACCGTGCTGTTGGCGAATCCGGACAGCGCCCAGCCGAGTGCGGCATTCGCCGGATTGAACCCCGGTTTCGCAAGCTCCGCCGAGCTGTAGAGCACCCACGGTGCGAGCAGCGTCGCGAGCGTGACGCCGATGACGCCGACCGCTGCGCCCGGCAGCGGCTCCAGCATCAGCGCGACGATGACGCCTGCGAAGATCGCGAAGTAGTACCAGGCGTATGGCGCGAGGCCGTCCGGCACCGGCGTGAGCGCGATGGCGGCAGCAACGCCGAGCGGCGCGAGCGCCTTCCACGCAACGTGCGGCGGCTTGACGGCGTTCGCCGCGACTTGCGGCGTTCGTGGCGAAACGGGTAGTTGGTCTGGGGTGACGGTAATGGCCATGGCGAGCCTCCGGTCGGTGGGGCCGGAAGGGGCCGCGACTGCATCGGCGGCGGCGCATTCCGGCGGATGGTCGATGGAAATGCGCGGTAGGGCGATGATTCGATTTTCCGCGCCATGCCATGAACCGATCTTGACCGCGCTCAACGGCGCGCGAAAAACGGCGCGCCGTGACGCAGGACGCCGCGACAATCTGCCGCAGTTGCCGCGGCAGGGCCGCGATTACCTGCTGAACTGCGGGCGGATCCTGTTTTCGACCGAGAAGGCCTCGTCCCATCCCGAGGGGAACAGTCGCCAGTCGGCGCAGATCGTCGGCAGCGTCACCGCGGTGCGAGCAGGCGCTCCGAAGCCACGCCGTGGCGCGAACGCCGCGTGGGGGCGGTTGCGTGAGGGCTCGTGATAGAGTTCTCCGGCGGCCGCGGAGGCGCCGAAATTCTCGTTTTTCCACTGAGACGCGGGAGGAATGGACCGATGAGCGTGATCGATTCGAGAGTCGTCAACATCGCCGACTTGAAGCTCGAGCATTTCGCGAAGGGCGTCAAGTTCGAGTGCGACGCCGTGCGCATCGGGCCGCTGCTCGGAGCGAAGGACCTCGGCTATTCCTACGACGTCGTTCCGCCCGGAAAGCGCTCGTGCCCTTTCCACAGTCATCGCGGGGAAGAGGAGATGTTCTTCATCGTGAAGGGCGAAGGCACGCTGCGCTACGGAGACGAGACAAGGAAGATCCGCGCGGGCGACGTGATCTGCTGCCCGACCGGCGGCCCGGAGACGGCGCATCAGATCGTCAACGATTCGGACGCCCTCCTCGCCTACCTGTCCGTGAGCACGATGTTGCCGGCGGAGGTCTGCGAATACCCCGATTCGAAGAAAATCGGCGCTTTCGGCGGCGGCCTGCGCCACCTGACGCGCAGCGACCGCGGCGTGGACTACTGGGCGGACGAAGCATGAGCGAGCGGCGGGTGGCGTCACAGCCCTGCCCGCGCTCGCGACGAAGTCCGGTGCCCGCTGGCCGACCCGAGCCCGAGTTCAACCCGAGCATCGCGCCACGCTACTCGCAGCGAAGCTCCGCGTTCTTGCGCCGATACCACCACCAGGTGCCGACGATGCAGCTCAGGTAGAAGGCGATGAACACGTACCAGGCCGCCAATGGGCTCCCGGTCGCCTGCAGCGATATGCCCACGGCCATCGGGATGAAGAACAGCCCGAGCGCCGCGATCGCTGCGGTGAAGCCCAGCGCAACCGACGCCTCGATCTCGCCCTCGCGGATGGCCTTCGCCATCGCCTCCTCGCCCTTGGCCGCGCCGAGCTGGTGTAGCGCGAGAAACACGCTGGGGACCATCCGGAACACCGAGCCATTGCCGATGCCCGTGGTCAGGAACAGCAACAGGAACGCCCAATAGAAGGCGCTGGCGTCGCCCGCTGTCGAACCGGAAGGCAGGAAGCCGAACACGGCGAGCGCCGCGGCGAACATCATGACGAAGTTCCACAGCGTGACCGATGCGCCGCCGAAGCGATCGGCGAGCCAACCGCCCAGCGGCCGGATCAGCGCGCCGAGCAGCGGGCCGACGAACGCGTACTTGAGTAGTCCGGACCCCGGGAATTGGGTCGCGAGCAGCGTCGGGAACGCAGCCGCGAATCCGATGAACGAGCCGAACGTCCCGCCGTACAGCCACCCGAGCCGCCAGGCGTGGCTGCGCCGGAAGATCACGGCCTGCTCGCGGAAGGTTGCCCTCACGCCACGAATGTTGTTCATGCCGAACCACGCGGCGAGCGTTGCCAGCAGGATGAACGGCACCCAGATGTACCCCGCGTTTTGCAGCCATACGTCGTTGGTCGCGGGATCGCCGTACGGTTGGGAACCGCCGCCCATGACGGCCAACGCGCCGCCGTAGATGCTCACCGGCACCACGGCCTGCATCACCCCCACGCCCAGATTTCCGACGCCGGCGTTCCACCCGAGCGCGGTGCCCTGTGCCCGCTTCGGGAAGAAGAAGCTGATGTTCGCCATGCTCGCCGAGAAGTTGCCGCCGCCGAGGCCGCAGAGCAAGGCGATCGACACGAACACCACGTAGTTGCTCGACGGATCCTGGACCGCCAGCGCCATCCACAGCGCGGGCAGCAGCAGCGATGCGGTGCTGAACACGGTGAAGTTCCGGCCGCCGAAGATCGGCACGACGAACGAGTAGGCGAGCCGCAGCGCGGCGCCCGAGAGTCCCGGCAGCGCGGCCAGCCAGAACAGCTGCCCGGTCGTGAAGGCGAAGCCGATCTTGGGCAGCTCGACGACGACCACGCTCCACACCATCCACAGGGCGAACGACAGGAACAGCGACGGCATCGAGAAGACGAGGTTCCGCAGCGCGATGCGGCGGCCGATCGCGCGCCAGAACGCCTCGTCGTCGGGGCGCCAGTCGACGAGCCAGCGCCCAGGGGCGACTTGCGCCTCGATCAGCTGCTCCTCGACCAGCTGATCGCGGAGCTTGCTGTCCTTCTCGAGGATCGCCTGACGCTCGCTGCGCGCCGCCGCCCAGGTCCAGATCATCACGCCCGCGAGAATCGCGTACATCAGCATGAACGTGCTGCTGCGCACGTTGGTCGCGTCGGCGGCGATGCCGAACATGATCGGCATCGAGAAGCCGCCCAGGCCGCCGATGACGCCGACGAGCCCGCCGACCGAGCCCATGTTCTCCGGATAGTGATCGGCGAGGCTCCGGTAGACGCTCGCCTTGCCGATTCCCTGCGCGACGCCGACGATGAACACCAGCACGGTGAACAGCACGATCCCGACGGCGATCTCGACGCTGACATCGCCTTTGATGCCGTGGACGGTCAGCGTGGTCGGGGGGTAGGAAAGGAAGAACAGGCAGACGATGGACACCCAGAACACCCACCAGGTGACCGTCGCGCCGCCCCAATGGTCGGAGACCCAGCCACCGAGTGCGCGGACCAGCCCCGAAGGCAGCGTGAAGAACATCGTGATGAACGCAGCCGATTTCAGCGTGAGCCCGTACTGCTGGACGTAGTACTTCGGCAGCCACAGCGCGAGCGCGACGAAGCCCCCGAACACGAAGTAGTAGGCAAGGCCGAAGCGCCAGACCCGCGCGTCGGTCAGCGGCGCGAGCTGCTGACCCAGTGTCGGGTGCTGCTTGTTCCGCGCGCGCTCCTCGTGCCGCGGGTCGGGAAACGTGAAGAACCAGAACACGACCGCCATGACGAGCATCGACACCGAATAGACCTGCGGCACGGCGCGCCAGCCGGCGGCCACGATAATCAGCGGCGCCACGAGGTTGGTGACGGCCGCGCCCGCGTTGCCTGCACCAAAGATTCCCATGGCCGTCCCCTGCTTCTCCTTCGGGAACCACGCCGAGGTGTAGGCGATGCCGACTGCGAACGATCCACCCGCGACGCCGACGAACAAACCGATCGCGAGGTACTGCCAGTACTGCGTCGCGAACGCGAGGCCGTAGGTGGGGATGGCCACGAGCAGCATCTGGATGAAGTAGACGATGCGTCCGCCGTAGCGGTCGGTGAGCACCCCCAGCGGCAGGCGCACCAGCGACCCGGTGAGAATCGGCGTGGCGACCAGCAAGCCGAACTCGGTCTCGTTCAAGCCGAGCTCGCTCTTGATCCTGATCCCGATGACCGAGAACATGGTCCAGATCGCGAAGTTGACCGTGAAGGCCAACGTGTTCATCGCGAGGACCGATACGCGCTTACCCTTGTCTGTCATGCGCATGTTCGTGGCTCCGGCGAGTCAACGGCTCGGCAAGCTGCGGATCGTGATCGGGGGCGGCGCCATGGCCGGCATCCGGCAAGGCGCCGATCGCTGGCCACGCCCCGCGCTCCTCGATCGGCGGGCGCACCTCGGGCTAGCGGGAGCGCACGACCTGGTACGCGCGCGCCCAGATATCCGAGCGCAGCGAATCCGCTCCAGACGTGCACGAGGCGCGAGAACGGGAACACGAGGAAGATCGTCATGCCGAGCAGCAGGTGCAGCTTGAAGACCGGGTGGACCCCGGCGACGTAGCTCGCCGCGTCGCCCTGGAACGTCACGACGTGCTGCGCCCAGGTCACCAGCTTGACCATCTCGCCGCCGTCGAGGTGCTGAGGCCTTGAACGTGATCGTCATCGCCATCGCTCCCGTCACGCAACCTGCTTGATTGGGATCGTCTTCCTCTTCTTTCCCTTGCCGCCGAACAGGCTCGGCGCGGACTCGGCATCGGAGCAGGCGTTTCCGAAGCTGAAGCCGCAGCCGCCGCGAAGGTCGTAGGCGTTCTCCGCGTACTCGCGATGCGTCGTCGGGATGACGAAGCGGTCCTCGTAGTTGGCGATCGCCATGTAGCGGTACATCTGCTCGACCTCCTCGACGGTCAGGCCGACCTGCGTCAGCACCTCGGGACTGTCCTTCCCCTCGACGTGGCGGTCGCGCATGTAGGCACGCATCGCGAGCATCCGCTCGAGCGCCACCGCCACCACCCGCTCGTCTCCGGCCGCGAGCAGGTTGGCGAGATAGCGCAGCGGGATGCGCAAGCTCCGCACGTCGGGCAGCAAGCCGAACGAGCCGATCTGGCCCGCGCTCGCCGCGGCCTGGATCGGCGACAGCGGCGGCACGTACCAGACCATCGGCAACGTGCGGTACTCGGGATGGAGTGGCAGCGCGACCTTCCAGTCCACCGCCATCCGGTAGACCGGCGACTCCTTCGCCGCCCCGAGCCACGCTTCCGGCACGCCGTCCGCGCGTGCTTGCGCGATCACCGCGGGGTCGTTCGGGTCGAGGAATAGCGAGAGCTGCGCGGGGCAGAGCGCCTTCGGGTCTTCGGTCGCTGCCGCCTGCTCGATCCGGTCCGCGTCGTAGAGCACCACCCCGAGGTACCGGATGCGGCCGACGCAGGTCTCGGAGCACACGGTCGGCTGCCCGGCCGCGGTTGGCGCTGTACAGATACCACGAATACGACGCTCCGCGCGAGCACCCGCGAGGTTCGTGGTTGGGCATCTCGGGGCGCGTGCGCGGGTGGTCGGTTTGCTGCGTCTCCAAGGTCACGACGCCGCCCTGGACGTAGATCTTCCAGCTGCACGATCCCGTGCAGTTCGTGCCGTGGGTCGAGCGCACGATCTTGTCGTGCTGCCAGCGCTTGCGGTAGCCATCTTCCCAGGAGCGATCTTCCCGCGTGACCACGCCGAAGCCGTCGGCGAACGTCGGCCGTTCCTTCGTGAAGTAGATCAGGCGGTCGAGAAAATGGCTCATCGTCTATCCTTTCCTGCACGGGCAAGCGGTGCTCCGCGGGCGCGAGTGCGGTCAGGGGTTCCGGATATAGGCCCCGCGGCGCAGGTAGAACCACCAATTGATCGCGATGCACAGCGCGTAGAATACGGCGAATCCGTACATCGCGTAATGCGGCGTTCCCGCTTTGATCTGAGAGCCGATGACCAGCGGCGCGACGAACGCGCCGTACGCGGCGATCGCCGACGTCCATCCGAGCACCGGGCCCGCTTGCGTGCGGTCGAAGATCACCCCGATCGTGCGGAACGTCGAGCCGTTGCCGATGCCGCTCGCGAAGAACAGCACGACGAAGAGCCCGAGGAAGGCCGGGAAGTACTGCTCCGGGGTGGCGGAGCCGTACGCCTCCATCATGACGTAGCCCATGGCCACCGAGGCGGCCACCATCACCGCCGAAACGAGCTGCGTGACGATGGAGCCGCCGACCTTGTCCGCGATCCAGCCGCCGATCGGGCGCACCGCCGCGCCGACGAAGGGGCCGATCCAGGCATAGGCGAGGACGGTCGGCGCGTTCGGATTGTTGAGCGTGTGCCGCATCACGCCGTTCGCGTCGGGTACGTGGCTCACGCCGAAGATCACCTTCATCGAAAGCGGCAGCGCCATCGAGAATCCGATGAACGAGCCGAACGTGACGATGTAGAGCGCTGTCATCGACCGCGTGTGCCTGTTGCGGAAGATCGCGAACTGCTTCGCCACCCCCTCCTTCATCGGCCCGAACGCGGCGAGACGCATCACCAACAGAGCGGCGACCACGTCCAGCGGGATCGCCACCCACATGCTGATGAGGCCGAGCCCGGTCGGCTTCGGCAGGTAGAGATACAGGCCGAGGATCGACGGTATGAACGCCAGCGTGTACAGCCAAGTGATCTTGGCGAACGCCGCGATCGGATTGCCGGTGTCCGGCGAGACCGTTTTCAGGTTGTTCATCCCGAACCAGCACAGGATCGACAGCGGCACCAGCGACAGCACCCGGGCGAAGCCGGCGTTCTGGATCCAGGTCGGCGTGCCGGCCGAGATCTTTCCGAAGATCCACCCGCTGTCCTTCACCAGCGTCATCGGCTCGCCGCCGAGCGCGCCGAAGATGCCCACCGTCATCACCAGCGGGATGACGACCTGCACCGTCGTCACGCCGAAGTTGCCGATACCGGCGTTGATGCCGAGCGCCGTGCCCTGCAGGCGCTTCGGGAAGAACGTGCTGATGTTGGACATCGAGCTCGCGAAGTTGCCGCCGCCGACGCCCGACCACAGCGCCATCAGCTGAAACGCCCACAACGGCCAGTCCTTGTGCTGCAGGACGATGCCGGTGCCGATCGACGGCGCGAGCAGCATCGCGGTGGTGAGGAAGATCGTGTTGCGGCCGCCGGCGACGCGGATCAGGAACGACGCCGGGATGCGCATCGTGGCGCCGGCGATTCCGGCAATGGCAGTCAGCGTGAAGAGTTCGGCCTGGGTGAACGGGAAGCCGAGGTTCAGCATCTACACGGTGATGGTGCCCCACATGCCCCAGACCGCGAATCCGCAGAGCAGCGCGGGGACCGAGATCGCAAGGTTGCGGTAGGCGACACGCTTGCCCGCGGCTTCCCAGAACTGGGGATCTTCGGGTCGCCACTCGGGGATATCGGCCGAACCGGTCACCTTGGGCGGTGCGGCTCCGGTCACGGCACCGGCATTCACTGAACCCATCGTCGTCTCCCTTGCGAGGTTCTGCTGCATCGTCTTGCTTGCCGGACCCATCATCCCGGCGTCGCGAACCTTGGTGCGGCTTCGCGCACTGGCGCCGTGTCCGAACCGATGCCCATCTCGTCGCACAACGTTCGTGCGAGGTCGAGGTAGAACGCCTTCGAGCCATTCGCCGCCTGCTCGCGCTCGACGCGGCCATATTCGTCCAGGATCGCGTCCTGATCCTGCGGCAGGATGGCGTGCGCGGCCATCGGAAACAGGATGTTGTCTTCCTTGTAGATGTGCTGCGTCAGCAGTTCGCCCCAGGCCCGCGCGTAGTCCACCACCGCGTCCGCCACGCTGCGATCGCCTTGGACCAGCGCATCCGCCGCGGTGCGCAGGCCCGAAGTGAACTCGCGCGCCCGCTCATGCTCGTACAGCATCATGCCGATGGGCCCGTCATCGATCGACATGCCGTGGCGGGCCATCGCCTCGAACAGCACCCGCTCCTCCTTGGCGTGGTGGTAGCCGTCGGCGAAGTCGCGAATGAAACGGGCCGCATCCACGAAGAAGCCGGAACGCACGACCTCCCCTGCCTCGAGCCGATTCGCCGCCGCGTCGAGCGCGGCGATGAACCGCTCGATCACCCGATGCTCCGCCGACAATATCTGCGTGGCTTGCATGCATGGCTCCTCGGTGTTTCGAGCGCGTCGTTGCGCTACCTGGAGCCTCGACCTCGCCAACGGCTCAGGCCATGATTTGCATCAAGAATGCGGACAACCCACGGGGGAACGTCGGGCGCGCCGGATCCTCTTTGATGCAAATCAATCGCCGGGGGCCGCCGGCGAGCGCGGGGTTTGCAATCATTTCATTCGCGTTGATTTGGGTCGAGCGCCGGCGCCCCCGGATGAAGTCCGTGATGAACGGGTCGCGCCTCTCGCCCGCGATCAGCCGGTCGCCGCCACCTCCTTGACGTAGCCGAACGCCTTGACGAAGCTCGGCTCCAGCGACACGGGATGGCCGTGATGTGGAAGTTTCCCTCCCCGGGCAGCGTCTGCACGCCGTAATGCGCCTCGGCCGTCGTGTGAACGGCCGCCCTTCCCACCGGCACCTTCCTTCGGTATCCGCGGCCGACGGCCGCGCGCATCGACCACGCTCAGTCGACGCGTTGTATTGCAGTTCAAAAGCGCAGCCTCGACCGGCCGTCGCTCGCCGTTCTCGCTTGACCGGCGTCGAGTCGTCGTCGCAGCCACGGCTCTACGATCCTTGCTTGCCGCCGGACAAGGCGAAGTCGCGCCAACCCTTGGGCGGCGCGTGCATCCTCCCCGCGGCAATCGGTCGCATGCTCGCCTTCCTTCCGCCCGTCGTGCGCGGCGCCATCGCGGCCGCGCTGCTCGGCCTTAACACCTTGTTCTGGTGCGGCCTCGTCTTCGTGCTGGCGCTGGTCAAGCTCGTCTTTCCGGCGGCCTCGGTGCGCGTGGACCGCGCGCTCAACGCCGTAGCAACCGGCTGGATCGCCTGCAACGGCGGCTGGATGCGGCTCGTGCAGCGCACGCGCTGGAACGTCGCCGGACTCGATGGACTCGACCGACGCGGCTGGTACATGGTCAACAACTGCAATCATCAGAGCTGGGTCGACATCCTCGTCCTCCAGCACCTTTTGAACCGGCGCATTCCGCTGCTCAAGTTCTTCCTCAAGCGGGAGCTCATCTACGTGCCGGTCATCGGACTCGCGTGGTGGGCGCTCGACTTCCCGTTCATGCGCCGGCACTCCGACGCCCACCTGAGGACGCACCCCGAGAAGCGCTTCGAGGACCTCGACGCGACGCGACGCGCCTGCCGGAAGTTCGCGCTGGTGCCGACCAGCGTGATGAATTTTCCCGAAGGCACGCGCTACACGCGCGAGAAGCACCTGGCGCAGCATTCGCCGTATCGCCACCTGCTGAAGCCGCGGGCGGGCGCGCTGGCGCTCTCGCTCGCGGTCCTGGGCAAGCGCTTCGACGCGCTGCTGGACGTCACGATTGTCTATCCCGACGGCGCACCGACATTCTGGCGCTTCCTCTGCGGCGAGGTGCCGTCCGTCGTCGTGCGGGCGCGTCGGATCGCAATCCCGGCCGAACTCGCCGGAGGCAATTACACGACGAGCCCGAAGTTCCGCAAGGCGTTCCAGCGCTGGCTCGCCGCGCTGTGGCGGGACAAGGACGAAGAGATCGACGCGCTCGTCGGTGCCGCGGCCGCCGGCAGCCGCGATGCCGGCGGTTACTTGAAACCCAACGTCACCATCTTGCGTCGCATGAACGCGATCTGGGTGGCAAGCGGCAGGTTCTTCGGGCAGACATCGTGGCAGGCCAAGAGCGACATGCAGCCGAACACGCCGTCGTCGTCGCCGATCACGTCGTAATAGTCGGCGTCGGTGCGCGCGTCGCGCGGGTCGAGCCGGAAGCGCGCCACCCGGTTCAGACCGACCGCGCCAACGAAGTCCCGGCGCATGCGGGCGGTGCCGCAGGCGGCGACACAGCAGCCGCACTCGATGCAGCGGTCGAGCTCGTAGATCTTGTCGGCCAGGTCGGGATCCATCCGTTCCTCGAGCCGCCGGAGGTCGGGATTCGGGTCCTTCATGTGCAACCACCCCCGCAGCCGCTCGCTCATCCCGCGCATCCACTTGCCGGTGTTGACCGAGAGGTCGCCGATCAGCTCGAAGAACGGGAGCGGGGCGAGCGTGATCCCGGCTGGCAGGTTCTTGGTCAGCGTGCGGCAGGCGAGCGTCGGCCGGCCGTTGATGACCATCGCGCAGCTGCCGCAGATTCCGGCGCGGCAGACGAAGTCGAACTGCAGCGAGGCGTCCTGTTTCTCGCGGATCTCGTTCAGCGCGATGAACAGCGTCATCCCGTCGGCTTCCTCGACCGGGTAGGTCTGCATCCGCGGGACGCTGTCCTTTTCCTGCGGGTTGTAGCGGAGCACGCTGATCGAAAGCTGGCGGTGCGGCCCGTTGTTGCCGCCGTTGCGCACGGGGACGGCGACGGGAACCGCTTTCACCGGGGTCGTAGCGTCGTTCATTCGGCGGCCTCCAGCGCTTTCTCGTCGAACGGCTCATCGATCCGCTCGTTGCGGCCGCGATAACGTTCCGGCAGCAGCGATGCGTAGGGCATCAGCGCCGCCTGCACGGCGAAGCGCGGCGCGCCCGCCATTTTCTGCTTGAGGGATTCCACCTCCGCCGCGCGGCCCGGCGTGTCCGGATGGTCGATGTAGTCCTTGGCACCATAGCCGCGCCAGCCGGGCGGGAGCTCCATCCGCGTCACGTCGAGCGGCTCGTAGCCGAGCGACGGCAGCGTGTCCGTGTCCGCGGCCCACGTGGCCAGGGTTCGCTTCAGCCAGTCGGCGTCGTTGCGGCGGGGGAAATCCTCGCGGAAGTGCGCGCCGCGGCTCTCCGTCCGGGTGAGCGCGCCGTAGGCGACGCACAGCGCGACTTTCAGCATCTTCTGCACGCGGTACGCCGTGACGAGCTCGGGATTGGCGCCGCGCGCCTTGCACTTGAGGCCGATATTGCGGCTCTTCTGCAGCAGCGCCTGCAACTCGTCCACCGCCGTCTCGAGATCGGCGCCGCGGCGGAAGATCCCCACTTTCGCCGTCATCAGTTCCTGCATCTTCGCCTTGATCGCCGCCGCATCCTCGGTGCCGCGCCCGTCGATCAGCGTGTCGAGCCTGAGCTGCTCGCGGCGCAGGAAGTCGTGGACGACGCGCGTGGAGATGTCGACGTCGTTGTCCGTCTTGTCGCAGAAGTCGGCGACGTACTCGCCGACGATCATCCCGGCGACGACGGTCTCGGCAACCGAGTTGCCTCCGAGCCGGTTGAAGCCGTGCATGTCCCAGCACGCGGCTTCGCCGGCGGCGAACAGGCCTTTCAGCGTCCGGCTCTGCCCGGTGGGGTCGGTGCGCACGCCGCCCATCGTGTAGTGCTGCGCCGGCCGCACCGGGACAAAATCCTTCACCGGATCGACGCCGAGGAAGTAGTGGCAGATCTCGTACACCTCACGGAGGTTGTGCTTGATGTGCTTTTCGCCGAGCAGCGTGATGTCGAGCCACAGATGGTCGCCGAAGCGGTTCTTCGCCGCCTTGCCCTTGGCGATGTGCTCCTCCATCCGCCTCGAGACGACGTCGCGCGAGGCAAGCTCCTTCTTCTCCGGCTCGTAATCCGGCATGAACCTGTGGCCGTCGGCGTCTTTGAGCAGCCCGCCGTCGCCGCGGCAACCCTCGGTGACCAGGATACCGGCGGGGAAAATCGCCGTGGGATGAAACTGCACGGCCTCCATGTTGCCGAGTGCCGCCACGCCGGTCTCGAGCGCGAGCGCGCAGCCGATGCCCTCGTTGATCACCGCGTTCGTAGTCACCCGGTAGAGCCGGCCGGCGCCGCCGCTCGCGACGACCGTCGCCTTGGCCACGTAGGCAACGAGTTCGCCGGTGATCAGATTGCGGACGACTGCGCCGTAGCAGCGGCCCGCATCGTGGATCAGGGCGACGGCCTCGACGCGCTCATGGACGGGAATCGCCTCGCCGATCGCGCGGTCGCTCATCACGTTCAGCATCGCGTGGCCGGTGCCGTCGGAGACGTAGCACGTGCGCCACTTCTTGGTCCCGCCGAAGTCCCGCTGCGCGACCAGTCCGTGCGCCTCGTCGCGCTCGGTGATCGTCACTTTCTGGCCGTTGATGACGACGTCGCGGTCGCCGCGGCGCACGCGGCTCCACGGCACCCCCCATGCGGCGAGCTCGCGCACGGCCTTCGGCGCCGTGTTGACGAACATCCGGACCACCTGCTGGTCGGCACCCCAGTCGCTGCCGCGCACGGTGTCCTCGAAATGGACGTCCTCGCTGTCGCCCTGTCCCTTGATCACGTTGCCGAGCGAAGCCTGCATCCCCCCCTGCGCCGCCGCCGAGTGCGAGCGCTTCGGCGGCACCAGCGACAGGATGACCACGTCGTGGCCGCGCCGCTTGGCGCCGACGCCGACCCGCAGGCCCGCGAGGCCGCCGCCGATGACGAGCACGTCGGTATAGAGGATCTTCATCGCGGTCCTCCCGGCGCCTGCAGCGACACCGGCACGTACGGCTGTCCGTAATCGGGAGCGTGCTCGATGCCGATCTTGATGTACGCGGCGAGCGTGGCGAAACCGAGCACGAGAAAGAACGCCGTCAGCGCCCACTTGAGCGCCTTCAGCCGCTTGCGCGTCGCATTCGGATCGGACCCTTCGAACCAGCCCCACTTGACGGCGAGGCGATAGAGACCGATCCCGCCATGCAGCTCGACTGCGAGAAGCAGCAGGATGTAGAGCGGCCAGTAGTGACCCGTCCACACCCGGTCGGAGGATTCGAACGGGCCGATCAGCTCCGGGTGCGTCAGCATGATGTACACGTGCGGCGCGGCGAGGAAGAACAGCGCGAACCCGGTGAACACCTGCCAGAACCACAGCGTCGTGTCCTCGTGCCGCATCATCTTCATGTGGCCGCGGAACGTCGTGAACTGCCAGTAGTTGATCGGGAACTTGCGAAGCGCGAGGAACGCATGCACGACGATCAGCGCGATCACGCCGGCGACCACGAACGACACGATCACCGGGTGCGACCGGCCGAGGAAGAAATAGCCCTCGAAGAACTTGGTGACCGTCCACATCGCCTCCTTGCTGATCAGGATCGTGGACACGAAAAACATATGGCCCCACATGAACAGCGCGATCAGCAGTCCCGATCCGCTCTGCACGAGGTCGAGGCGCGCCGGCCACCGGCTCTTTCGCGGCGCGCCGGCGAGACCGACGCCGGCGATAACGGGATTCATCGTGTCCATGGAACGGCTCCTCGACGTGCGCATGCAAGGGGACCGGGCGCGATCGTCTGGCAACGCGCTTCCCCTTTTCGGCGATTGCGCCTGCCGGCCACTATAGCCTCGCGAGCGACGACGCTCTTGACGTGCGTCAATCACTGCGATGCAAGAGAAGAAGGACTTACCTCGCAAGGGTTATTCCGAGCGCAGCAGGACGAACCACTCTTGATTTGCGTCAATGGGTTCCGGGCGATTCCGGGCAGCATGATCGCTACCGTCGAAATTGGGGCGCCGTCCCCGCGTGCGCGGGCAACGGTGCGCATACCAGATCAGATTGGAGGCATTGATGTTCCAGGTCCGCATCCACGGTCGCGGCGGGCAGGGGGTCGTTTCCGGCGCCGAACTGTTGTCGGTGGCCGCCTTCCTCGAAGGCCGGCACGCGCAGGCCTTTCCAAGCTTCGGCTCGGAGCGCATGGGCGCGCCGGTGATGGCGTTCTGCCGCATCGACGACAAGGAAATCCGGCTGCGCGAGCCGGTAATGGAACCCGACGCGCTGATCATCCAGGACCCGACCTTGCTGCACCAGGTCGATCTGTTCAACGGGTTGCAGGCGGGCGGACTGATCCTCCTCAACTCGACGCGCGGTCTCGCGGAGCTTGGCCTCGCGGATTTTGCCGCCGATCGGCGGCATTACCGCGTCTACCTCGTTCCGGCGACCGAGCTCGCGCAGAAGCACGTCGGGCGCCCGGTGCCCAATGCCGCGCTGCTCGGCGGCTTCGCCGCGGTCAGCGGCCAGATCCGGCTCGAATCGGTGGTCGCGGCGATCCGGTCGAAGTTCCCGGGCAAGGTCGCCGAGGGCAACGTGCTCGCGGCAACCGAAGCCCACGCGCTCGCGAAAAATTCGCACGAGGCCATTCATGCTTAAGCAAGTCGAAGGCTCCTGGGCCGTCGCCGAGGCGATCGCGCTCTGCCGCCCCGAGGTGATCTGCGCCTATCCGATCACGCCGCAGACGCACATCGTCGAGGGCCTGGGCGAGATGGTGAAGTCCGGCGAATTGGTGGGGTGCGAGTTCATCAACGTCGAATCGGAGTTCGCCGCGCTGTCGGTGGCGATCGGCTCGTCGGCCGCGGGCGCGCGGACCTACACGGCCACCTCCAGCCAGGGCCTGCTGTTCATGGCCGAAGCCGTCTACAACGCGGCCGGATTGGGCTTGCCGATCGTGATGACGATCGGCAACCGCGCGATCGGCGCGCCGATCAATATCTGGAACGACCATTCCGACAGCATGTCGATGCGCGATGCCGGCTGGATCCAGCTCTACGCGGAGACCAACCAGGAAGCGCTCGATCTGCATATCCAGGCGTTCCGGCTCGCCGAAGAGCTGTCGTGCCCGGTGATGGTGTGCATGGACGGCTTCATCCTCACGCACGCCTACGACCGGGTCGACATCCCTCCCCAGGGCCAGGTCGACGCGTTCCTGCCGCCGTTCGAGCCGCGGCAGCTCCTCGATCCCGCGGACCCGGTGTCGATCGGCGCGATGGTCGGTCCGGAAGCGTTCACCGAGGTGCGCTACCTCGCCCATCACAAGCAGCTGCGCGCGCTCTCGCTGATCCCGCAGCTCTCCAGCGCGTTCGCGGCGCAGTTCGGCCGCGCATCGGGTGGCCTGATCCGTCCCTATCGCACCGCGGATGCCGAAACGATCGTCGTCGCGCTGGGCTCGGTCAATGGCACCGTGCAGGAAGTCGTCGACGAAATGCGCGCCGGCGGCGTGGCGATCGGCTCGGTGTCGATCTGCTCGTTCCGGCCGTTCCCGTTGCTCGCACTGCGCGAGACGCTTCAGCACGCGAAGCGTGTGGTCGTCCTCGAGAAATGCCTGGCCGTGGGTCTCGGCGGCATCGTCTCCGACGGCGTGCGCAAGTCGCTGTCCGGCATCCAGTTGCACGGCTACACGGTCATCGCCGGGCTCGGCGGCCGCGCGATCACGCGGGCGTCGTTGCGGCAACTCTTCGAGGACGCGACGGCCGACGAGCTCGAGCAGGTGACGTTCCTCGATCTCAATGCCGACGTGGTCGCGAACGAGCTCGAGCGCGAGGCGCAGACGCGGCGGACGGGACCGACGGCCGAGGCGATCCTGCGCCGGCTGGGCACCGTCGGGTCGCGGATCGGCTGAGGAGTACCTCCATGAACAATCGCACCTCCTTCGACCGCGCGCCGCCACCGATGCAGTCGGTCAAGTTCTACCAGACGGGGACGTTCACCGTCGGCAACCGCCTGCTCGCCGAGAACGAGCGCTCGGTGCAGGCCAACATGGAGCGGACCAATTCGCTCAACTCGGGCCACCGCGCCTGCCAGGGTTGCGGCGAGGCGCTCGGCGCGCGCTACGCGATCGACGCCGCGATGCGCGCCGCCAACAAGCAGCTGATCGCCGTCAACGCGACCGGCTGCCTCGAAGTGTTCTCGACGCCGTATCCCGAGACGTCGTGGCAGATTCCCTGGATCCATTCGCTGTTCGGCAATGCTGCTGCCGTCGCGTCGGGAGTCGCCGCGGCGATGCGGATCAAGGGCCGCACCGACGTCCGCGTCGTGGCTCAGGGCGGCGACGGCGGCACCACCGACATCGGCTTCGGGTGTCTTTCCGGGATGTTCGAGCGCAACGACGACGTGCTCTACATCTGCTATGACAACGAGGCCTACATGAACACGGGCGTCCAGCGCTCGAGCGCGACGCCGCCGGCCGCGCGTACCGCGACGACGATGGCCGTCGGCCGCGAGCCGGGGAACGTGTTCGGCACCGGCAAGAGCGTGCCGCTGATTGCGATGGCACACCAGATCCCTTACGTTGCAACGGCGAGCGTCGCTAACTTGCGCGATCTCGAATACAAAGTGACGCGCGCGATGGGGCTCCAAGGCGCGCGCTACGTCCACATCCACGTGCCCTGTCCGTTGGGCTGGGGCTCGGCGCCGGCCGACACGATCAAGGTTGCGCGGCTGGCGGTCGAATCGGGACTCTTTCCGCTGTTCGAGGCCGAGCATGGCGAGATCACGGGACGCACGAAGATCAGGCGACCCGTGCCGGTGACCGAGTACCTGCAGCTGCAGAAGCGCTTCGCGCATCTGTTTGGCGCCAAACCCGACCAGGCGCGGCAGGACGCCATCCAGGCGATCGCCGATCGCAACATCGTCCGCTTCGGCCTGCGCGAGGAGAACACCGTTGGATAAGCCCTTCGCGATCACGCTGGACGTCGGCTCGAGCCTTGCGAACAAGACGGGCTCCTGGCGCAATTCGCGTCCCGTCTATCTCGATCGGCTGCCACCGTGCAACGCCGCCTGCCCGGCGGGCGAGGACATCCAGGGCTGGCTTTATCACGCCGAGAGCGGCGATTACGAAGCGGCCTGGCGCGCATTGACGCAGAACAACCCGCTGCCCGCAATCATGGGGCGCGTCTGCTACCACCCCTGCCAGGGCGCCTGCAACCGTGGCAAGCTCGACGAAGCGGTCGGCATCAATGCCGTGGAGCGTTTCCTCGGCGACGAGGCGATCAAGCGCGGCTGGAAGTTCGCGCCGCCTGCCGCCGAATCCGGAAAACGGGTGCTCGTCGTCGGCGCCGGCCCGTCGGGGCTGTCGGCCGCCTATCACCTGCGCCGCCTCGGGCATCGCGCGACGATGATCGAAGCCGGCCCCTTCGCGGGCGGCATGATGCGCTTCGGCATTCCCAAGTACCGGCTGCCGCGCGACGTGCTCGACGCCGAGGTGCAACGCATTCTTGAGATGGGCGTCGAGCTCGTGCTGAACCGCAAGGTCGAGGACATTCGCGCGACGATGCGCGAAGGCGGATTCGACGCCGCGTTCCTCGCCGTCGGCGCGCACATCGGCAAGCGCGCGTACATTCCCGCCGGCGAGGCGGCGCGAATGCTCGACGCCGTGTCGGTGCTCCGCGGGATGGAGGGCGAGGACAAGCCGATGCTCGGCCGCCGCGTGGTCGTGTACGGGGGCGGCAACACCGCGCTCGACGTCGCACGGACAGCGAAGCGGCTCGGCGCCACCGAGGCGATCATCGTCTACCGCCGTACGCGCGAAAAGATGCCCGCGCACGATTTCGAAGTCGAGGAAGCCCTGCAGGAAGGCGTGCTGATCAAATGGCTCTCGACGATCCGGAACATGGCCGACGAGGGCACGCTCACTGTCGAAAAGATGACGCTCGATGCGACCGGGTTTCCGCAGCCGACCGGCGAGCTGCAGACACTCGAAGCCGACTCGCTCGTGCTGGCACTCGGGCAGGACGTCGATCTGTCGCTGCTCGAAGGCGTGCCCGGGCTCGCGATCAAGAACGGCACCGTCGAAGTCGGGCCGAACATGATGACCGGCTATCCCGGGATCTTCGCGGGCGGCGACATGGTGCCCTCGGAGCGTACCGTGACGGTCGCCGTCGGTCACGGCAAGAAGGCCGCGCGCCATATCGATGCCTGGCTCCGCGGCGCCGTGTATGCGCCGCCGCCCAAGCACGAGCTGGCCGAGTTCGGCAAGCTCAATCCGTGGTACTACGCCGACGCGCCGCACATGGTGCGCCCGCGGCTCGATCTCGCGCGGCGCACGTCGACGTTCGACGAAGTCGTGAGCGGGCTGGACGAGACCAATGCGCTGTTCGAAGCGCGGCGCTGCCTGTCCTGCGGCAACTGCTTCGAATGCGACAACTGCTACGGCGTCTGCCCGGACAACGCGGTGATCAAGCTCGGCCCGGGCAAGCGCTTCGAGTTCAACTACGACTACTGCAAGGGCTGCGGCATCTGCGTGTCGGAATGCCCTTGCGGTGCGATCAAGATGGTGCCGGAGACGACGTGACCTCGTAGCCGAAAGGCCGGGCCGCTCCGCGTCACGCGCACAAGATCAACGAGGAGAACACCATGGACCAATCCGTACATCATGCACCCGCCGGCGCACCGGCGTGGCTTCCAAGGGGCTTGTCGCTGCTGCGCGAGCCAACGCTGAACAAGGGCACGGCCTTCACGGATACCGAGCGCGACGCGCTCGGCCTGCGCGGTCTGCTGCCGTCGCACGTCTTCTCGCAGGAAGAGCAGGAAGCGCGGGTGCTCGAGAATTTCCGCCGCAAGACGACGGACCTCGAGAAATACATCGACCTCAACGCGCTGCACGATCGTAACGAGGCACTCTTCTATCGGACGGTCATTGACCATCCGGACGAGATGATGCCGATCATCTACACGCCGACGGTCGGTCTCGCGTGCCAGCAATTCGGCCACATCTTCCAGCGGCCGCGCGGCCTGTTCGTCGGCGCCAACGATCGCGGCCGGATCGCGAGCGTGTTGCGCAACTGGCCCTACCACGATGTCCGGATCATCGTCGTCACCGACGGCGAGCGCATCCTCGGTCTGGGCGACCTGGGCGCCTGTGGGATGGGCATTCCTGTCGGCAAGCTCGCGCTCTACACGGCAGGCGCGGGCGTGCATCCAACGCAATGCCTGCCCATCATTCTCGACGTCGGCACCAACAACGAGGCGCTGCGCCGCGATCCGCTCTACCTCGGCCTGCAGCAGCCACGGCTCGCGGGCGCGGAATACGACGCGCTGGTCGAGGAATTCATCGTCGCAACCCAGGAAGTATTTCCGGGCGTCGTCGTCCAGTTCGAGGATTTCGCCAACCGCAACGCGTTTCGCCTGCTCGAGAAATACCGCGATCGCCTCTGCACGTTCAACGACGACATCCAGGGCACGGCCGCGGTCGCGCTCGCCGGCATCCTGTCGGCGCTGCGGATCAGCGGGGGCACGCTCGCCGCCCAGAAGCTGCTCTTCTTCGGCGCCGGCGAAGCGGCGACCGGCATCGCCGATCTCGTCGTGGAAGCGATGGTGGCGGCGGGTGTGCCGCGTCCTGCCGCACGCGGCCGCTGCTGGCTCACCGACTCGCACGGGCTCGTCGTCAAGAGCCGCGACAACCTCGCCCAGCATAAACGCCCTTATGCGCACGAGCACGCGCCGACCGCCGATTTCCTCGCCGCCATCAAGTCGCTGAAGCCCACGGCCATCATTGGCGTTGCCGCCGTCGGCGGCACGTTCACGCGGGAAGTCGTGCAGGAAATGACCAAGTACAACGAGCGGCCGATCATCTTCGCACTGTCGAATCCGACGTCGAAGTCGGAATGCACTGCGGCCCAGGCCTACGAGTGGAGCGGCGGCCGTGCGCTGTACGCGTCGGGCAGCCCGTTCGACCCCGTCGCCCTTGCCGGGAAGACGTTCGTGCCGCGACAGGGCAACAACTCCTACATCTTCCCCGGCGTGGGCCTCGGTGCGATCGTAAGCCGGACGCGGCGGATCACCGACGCGATGTTCCTGACCGCCGCGCAAACGCTCGCCCGAGAGGTCACCGAAGCAGACCTCGCACAGGGAAGCCTCTACCCGCCGCTCGCGAGGATCCGCGAGGTGTCGGCGCAAATCGCCACCGCGGTTGCAGACGTCGCGTACCGCGAAGGCCTCGCCACCGCGGCGCAACCCACGGACCTCCTCGCCTATGTGCGTTCGCAGATGTACGACCCGCACTACGCGACCTACGTAACGGGGAGCTAACAAAGCACACGGGAAGGCCGCGCGTCGCCGGAAACGCGCGGTCGACCTCGGAGCAGCGACCCTGGTCTGACCGGGGTCAATGAGGCGTGCCGCGGGGGCGGCGACTCTGGTAGCCCGTTGATCTGCGTCAACCTGTCGCAGCCACGGTGCCTCTAGTCTCCAAGCACCGACTGCTCCGCCGATCGCGTCCGCACGCATCCGCCCGCTGCCAGCCCTCCCCAATGAACCCTTACGTCGTCTTCCTGCTCTACATGGTGGCGATCCTGGGATTCGTGTTCGTCACGCTGCTGATGAACCGGTTTCTCGGCCCGAAGCCCGCCGCGACCGCGAACAAGCTCGAGCCGTTCGAATGCGGCGCGACGCCGGTCGATGCGCGCAACGTGAAAGCGGTGCCGATCAAGTACTACGCGGTCGCGATCGTGTTCATCCTGTTCGACCTGGAGACCGTGTTCCTGTTCATCTGGGCGCTGGGCGCGCAGCCGGTCACCGGCTTCATGCTGGCGACGTTCGGCATCTTCATCTTCCTGCTGGTCCTGATCCTGCTCTACGTGTACAAGGCACGGCTGCTCGAAGCCGTGGCCGAATAGGATCCGACATGGGCGCGACGATACCGATCCACGCGGCCAGCGGAAAGTCGCAGGCGTTCGAGTATCTGACGACGAAAAAGGACGAGCTCATTGGCTGGGCGCGCAAGTTCTCGCTGTTTCCCTATCCGTTCGTCACCGCGTGCTGCGCGATGGAGTTCATGGCGGTGAGCTCCACGCCCTACGACACCGATCGTTTCGGCGCCGCCCTCCCCCGCTTTTCGCCGCGCCAGGCCGACCTCCTGATGGTCGTGGGAACGATCTCCCACAAGCAGGCGCCGGTCCTGAAAAAGGTCTACGACCAGATGTGCGAGCCGAAATGGGTGATGGCCTTCGGCGTCTGCGCGACCTCTGGCGGCTTCTACCAGAACTATGCGGCAGTGGCAGGCATCGACCGGATCGTCCCCGTCGACATCTACGTCCCCGGCTGCCCGCCGCGTCCAGAAATGGTGATCGACGGCATCATGCGGCTGCAGGACATGATCGCTCGCTCGCGCCACCCGATCGTCACCAAGGATTTCTGACCGTGCCCGCGGACTTCGTCCCGCGTCTGCAGGAGGGGCTGCGCCCGCTGACCGCCGAGGCCATGGTCGCGCATGGCGTCGCGGTGTTCGCAATCGCTCCAACCGCGCTCCTCGACGTGGTGAAGAAGCTCAGGACCGAGTTTGGCTTCGACCTTTTCCTCGACGTCACCGCCGTCGATTGGCTGCCGCAGGTGCCGCGCTTCGAGGTCGTCTGGCATTTCTACTCGACGCAGCGCCACCTCCGCGTTCGACTCAAGGCCCGCCTGCCCGACGACGATCCGACCGTCGATTCGCTCGTCCCGCTCTACGGCGCCGCCCGGTTCATGGAGCGCGAATGCCACGAGATGTACGGCATCGGGTTCCGCGGCAATGACGACCTTCGCCCCGTCCTCCTCTACGAAGGCTTCGTCGGCCACCCGCTGCGCAAGGACTACGCGAAGGACCGCGAGCAACCGCTCGTGCCCTACATCCGCTGACGGTGCGCGCCGTGGAAACGAAGCTGCCCAACCCTGTCCGTCCGGCCTTTGCGAAGAACGAGCGTGACGACACGGTCATCGTCAACATCGGACCCTCGCACCCGGCCACGCACGGGACCGTGCAGATCATCGCCGAGCTCGACGGCGAGCGTGTGCTGCGCACCGACATCCATCCGGGCTACCTGCACCGCGGCTTCGAAAAGGAATGCGAGTCGCACACCTGGCACAACCTGATCCCCTACGTCGATCGCCTCAACTACGTGTCCGCGCTGATCAACGACTTCGCGTACTGCGAGGCGGTCGAGAAGCTGATGGGAATCGAGATCACGCCGCGCTGCCGGTACCTGCGCACTCTGCTCTCCGAATACTCACGGATCGTCGACCACCTGACCTGCGTTGCCGCGGGGCTGATGGAGCTGGGCGCGATGACGGCGTTCCTCTACCTGGTGATGATCCGCGACTACATGTACGAGCACCTCGCCGACCTGACCGGCGCCCGCGTGACCTACACCTACGGCCGCATCGGCGGCCTCGCGCGGGACCTGCCGGCGGGATGGCTCAAGCGACTCTCCGAGATCCTGGACCAGTACGAGGACTTCGTCGGCCGCGTCCACGGCCTCGTCGATCGCAATCGGATCTTCATCGACCGGATGCGCAATGTCGGCACGATCACGACGGCGGACGCGATTGACTGGGGCTACACCGGACCGATCCTGCGCTCGACCGGCGCGCCCCGCGATCTGCGCAAGGACACGCCGTATCTCGCCTACGCCGAGCTGGATTTCGAAGTCCCGGTCGGCATCAAGGGCGACAATTACGATCGCTACTACGTGCGGATGCGCGAAATGGACGAGTCGGTGCACATGATCCGCCGGCTCGCCGACATGCTGCCCGAAGGCGCCATCAACGTCGACGACCGCCGCTGCGTGCTGCCCGAAAAGAATCTCGTGTACACGGAGATCGAATCGCTGATCAACCATTTCAAGGTGATCATGGACGGTCCGAAGGTCCCTGCGGGCGACGTCTACAGCGCGCACGAGTCGCCCAACGGCGAGCTCGGGTTCTATCTCGTGAGCACGGGCGAAGGCACGCCGTGGAAGGTTCACGTGCGCGCGCCGTCGTTCGTGCACATGGGCGGCGCGCACCGGATGCTCGACGGCTTCCAGCTCGCGGACATCGTCCCCACGTTCGGCTCGATCAACATGATCGGCGGCGAATGTGACAGATGAGCGACCGGTGAGGCACCTGATCCCCGAATTCGACAAGTGGAAGGCGCGCTTTCCGGCGGGCTTCGAGTCCTCGCTCGTGATGCCGTGCGTGCGCCGGATCCAGGAGGATCGCGGTTACGTCGCCGACAGCGACATCGATGACCTCGTCGAGTATCTCGGCGTGCCCCGCATCCAGATCGAAGAAGTTCTGTCGTTCTATACGCAGTTCCGCCGCGAGCCCATCGGCCGGTGGCACGTCCAGTGCTGCCGCAACGTGAGCTGCTCGATGCTTTCCGCCGAACGGCTGATCGATCATCTGGCACAAAAGCTCGGCGTCGCGAGCGGCCACACGACCGCCGACGGCCGGTTCACGCTGTCGACAGTCGAATGTTTGGGCTCGTGCGGGACGGCGCCGGTGGTGATGGTCAACGACACCTATCACGAGAACATGACGATCGAGAAGCTCGACCGGCTGCTGGAGGAGTTGAGGAGCCTCTGATGCCCGGCCGCCAGCTCATCATGACGTTTCCGGTCACCGCCTCGTCGCACACGCTGGCCGACTACCGCGCGCGCGGCGGCTATCAGGCGCTCGCGAAGGCGCTCGCGTTGCCGCCGCAGGACGTGACCAAGGAGGTGACTGCGGCAGGCCTGCTGGGTCATGGCGGCGCGGCGTTTCCCGTCGGCAGAAAGTGGGCGGTCGTCAAGCTCGACGACGGACAACCGCACTACCTCTGCGCCAACGCCGACGAGGGCGAGCCCGGAACCTTCAAGGACCGCTGGATCCTCGAGCATGCGCCGCATTTGCTCATCGAATCGATGCTGATCACCTCGCACGCGCTGCAGGTCCGTCACGCGTTCGTGTACATCCGCGGCGAGTTCGATCTGCCGTACCGCCGGCTCGCCGGCGCCATCGAGGAAGCGTACGCCGCCGGGCTTCTCGGGAAAGGCATCCTCGGCCGGGCTTTCGATTGCGACATCAACGTGATCCGGGGGGCGGGCTCGTACGTCTGCGGCGAAGCGTCGGGACTCCTCGCTTCCGTCGAGGGCAAGCGCGGCTATCCGCGCAACCGGCCGCCGCGCCTCACCGTCAAGGGCCTCTACCAGCGGCCGACGGTCGTCAACAACGTCGAGACGCTCGCGAACGTCGCCGGGATCATCGCGAATGGGGCCGAAGCGTTCAAGCAGGTCGGCACGCCGAAGTGCCCGGGAACGCAACTGGTGTCGATCTCCGGGCATATCAACCATCCGGGCGTCTACGAAGTGGAGTACGGCTATCCGCTTTCGAAGTTCCTCTATGAAGACTGCGGCGGGGTTACCGGAGGGAGACGGCTCAAGTGCATCGTCCCGGGCGGTATCTCGACCAAGGTGCTGACCGCGGCCGAATGCGAGTCGCTCACCTACGACAAGCAGTCGCTCGACGGCGCAGGATCGTCGATCGGCTCCGGCGGCATGATCGTCATCGCCGAAGGCACCTGCATGGTGCGGCTCCTGCAGGTGATGCTGCGCTTCTATCATCACGAGTCCTGCGGCCAGTGCACGCCGTGCCGCGAAGGCATGGGCTGGATGCACCGGATCATCGATCGGATCGTCACCGGCGAAGGCCGCCCGGAGGACATCGAACGGCTCTACGAAATATCGCGCCTGAACGACGGCACGACGATCTGCGGCATGGGCGATGCCGCCGGCTATGCGACGGTGGGCATCCTCAACAAATACCGCGACGAGTTCGACTACTTCATCGAGCACAAGCACTCGCGGCTCGGCGGAAATCTCGAAGTCGTGGGAGCAGAAGCGCATGCCTGAGATCTTCATCAACGGGCAACCGGTCCAGGCGGAGCCGGCTGATACCGTCCTGCAGGCGGCGCTCGCCAATGGCTTCTTCATTCCGTACTTCTGCTGGCACAAGTCGCTGTCGATCGCCGGCAATTGCCGGATCTGCGTGGTCCAGCAGGAAGGCAAGGACTGGGTCGAGATCGCATGCAATATGCCGGTGAGCGCAGGGCTCAGGATCCTGACCGACTCCGAGCTCGTGCGCGAACACCGCAAGGCGACGCTGCAGTTTCTCACGCTGAACCACCCGGTCGACTGCGGGATCTGCGATAAGGCCGGCGAATGCACGCTGCAGGATTATCATTTCGAGTACAACGGGGAGCGGTCGATCTCGCGCGACGCCAAGGTTCAGTCGACCAAGTTCGTTCCCCTGTCGAAACGGATCGTGCTCGACAACGAGCGCTGCATCGTGTGTTCGCGCTGCGTTCGGTTTACGCGCGAGATCTCGAAATCGAACGGGCTCGGCATCAAGGAACGCGGCGACGTGTCGGTGGTCCGCGCGGTCGAAAGCGGGTTGTTCGAGGACGACCCCTATTCGGACAACGTCACCGACATCTGTCCGGTGGGCGCGCTGCTGTCGCGATCCTTCCTGTACAAGGCGCGCGTCTGGTATCTGCAGCCCACGCCGTCGATTTGCCCGGGCTGTGCGCGCGGCTGCACGGTTGCAATCTGGCACCGCAAGCCCGAATGGCGGCTGAAGGCGCTCGATCAGCGGCAGAACACGAGCATCGCACGCGTGACCCCGCTCGAGAACCCGGCGGTGAACGGACCCTGGATCTGCAACAAGGGCCGCGATGTCGCGCAGCTCTTCGATCGTTCGCGCGCGCTGCAGCCGCTGCGCAAGGGCAAGCCGGTCGAGCTCGCAGACGCCGTCGAAGCCGCGCGGGCGCTCGTCGCGAGCGCGAAGCAGCCGGTCGCGCTGGTGTCGAGCTGGGGCTCCAACGAAGAACTCGCCGCATTCGAGAAATCGCTGGGGGCGCGCTTTTCCGTCTTCGTGAAGGCGGACCATGTTCCGGTTTCGGGCGAGCCGATCGAGGACGAGCTCCTGATCCGCGCGGACAAGAACCCGAATACGACGGCGGCGCGCGCGCTCTTTGGCGGGAATGCGATCCGCTTCGAGGCCGGCACCGACCTGGTCCTGGTCTGGGGCGAGGGCTTCGCATTCGGCGATCTGCCGCGCGGCGCCAGGGTCATCTTTCTCAATTCCTACCTCCAGCCCGAAAACGGATACGCCGACGTGTTCTTTCCGATCAGCGTCCAGACCGAGCGCGCCGGCCATTACACGAACTTCGAGGGCACGATCAGCGGCTTCGAGCCCTGCTTCGCGAGACCACCGGCGGTGATCGACGCCGAGGCGCTGTTCGCCGCGATCGCCGCGCCCGCGAAGGCGCACGCATGAGCGAGCGGCGCAAAGCCAAGGCTCGAAGGGTGCGTTCCCAAGCGATTGCGGGAGGCCGGCATTCCCGGCAGTCCCCCGCCAACTCCGTTGCGCAGGGCGCGGCATGATCCAGGACCTCGTCGTCTACGCCGTGTACATCGGCTACGCGCTCGCCGTGCTGATGACGTTCGGCACCGTGCTCACCTGGGTCGAGCGCAAGCAGGCGGCGGTGATGTCGGACCGCATCGGCGCCAATCGCGCCTACGTGCGGATTCCGTTCACTCAGGTGAAGCTCGTCTGGCTCGGCCTTTTCCACGGCCTTGCCGACGGCCTCAAGATGCTGGTCAAGGAAGACTGGCGGCCGAAATCCTACGATTGGTACGCCTATGCGGTCGCGCCGTGGGTCGTGTTCACGCCGGTGCTGCTCGTCTTCGCGGTGATCCCGTTCGGCGGCTTGCTCGAACCCGGCAAGCTCTTTCCGGCGCTCGCCGGCTGGTTTGGCGACCGCACGTACCGGCTGCAGATCGCCCGGCTCGACGCCGGCCTGCTGATCGTGTTCGCGTTCGGCGGCATGACGATCATCGGCGCGATGCTCGCCGGCTGGGCGTCGTCGAACAAGTTCTCGATGCTGGGCGCGCTGCGCGCCGGCTCGCAGATGATCTCCTACGAGCTGATCATGGGGCTCACGGTGCTGGGCCTGATCGTCGTCTACGGCTCCGTCGACCTGACGTCGATCGTCCAGCAGCAGTCGGGCATCGTGCTCGGCGTGCTCCCCGCGTGGGGCATCGTCTATCAGCCTTTCGCCGCAACGCTGTTCATGGCGGCGGCGATGGCCGAGAACAAGCGCATCCCATTCGATCTGCCGGAGGCCGAATCGGAGCTCATCGCCGGCTTCTATACCGAATACAGCGCGATGAAGATGGGCCTTTTCATGTTTGCCGAGTTCATCGAGATCGCGATCATCGCTGCGCTTTTCACGACGCTCTTCCTGGGCGGCTACAACCTGCCGTACATGAACGACGGCGGCTTCGTGTTTCCCGGGAATCACGCGGTGCCGATGAGCCACGGGCTGGTCGTCGTCATCCAGCTCGTCGTGTTCCTCGCCAAAGTGCTGCTGATGTCGAGCTTCCAGATCCTGATCCGGTGGACGCTGCCGCGCTTCCGTTACGACCAGGTCCTCGCGTTCGCGTGGAAATTCATGTTCCCGCTGGCCCTCGCGAACCTGGTCGTGACCGTCGTCGCCGTGTGGTGGCTGTCGAACTGACGCGATGGCCAAGCGCACGCACGTCCGCAAGCAGTACTGGAACGCCCCGACCATGACGTTGTGGGAGCGGGCTTACCTGCCCGAGATCGTGCGCGGCCTGCTGATCACCGGCGGCATCTTCCTGCGCAACATGGGCCGGTGGATGACGCGGCGCAAAGGAGCGCTCACCACCTATTACCCGGAGGAAACGCGGTGGGACTACGCGGCGGGCAACCGCGGCAAGCACGTGCTCACCCAGCGCCCCGACGGGACCCCCCAGTGCGTCGCCTGTAACATGTGCGCGACGGTCTGCCCGGCGAAGGTGATCGAGATCGACGCGGCGTTCGACCCCGAGGATGCCGCCCACCCGAAGTATCCGTCCCGGTTCGAGATCGACTACTCGCGCTGCATCTTCTGCGGGCTCTGCGTCGAGGCGTGCCCGGAGGACGCGATCCGGATGGTCAAGGAAGTCCCCAACCTGCCGCGCCACGACCGCGACCGGATGTGGCTCGGCCTCGACGAGCTCCTCACCTGGAGCCCCCGGAGCGACGTCGCAAAACCGTATCCCGCGAAGGGCGCCGTTCCGCCACAACCACGGTCCAAGGAGGCCGCGGCATGATCGAGAGCTTCCTCGAGAATCTGGATACGCTTCTGATCTACGTGTTCGCCGTTTCGGCGCTCCTCGGCGCGGCGCTGATGCTCGTGCTCCGCCATCCGATGCAGGTCGCGATGGCGCTGATCTCGACGATGGTGTTCCTGGGCGGCATCTACGGCTTGCTGGGCGTTCACTTCATCGCGGCGTTCCAGGTGCTGATCTACGTCGGCGCCGTGATGGTCTTCATGGTGTACGTGATCATGCTGCTCGACGTGCGCGATCGCTCGTTCACGCGCCGTTTCTCGGGACTGCTCGTTCCCGGGATCGTCGCCGCCCTGCTGTTCGTCGGCGCGCTTGGCTACGCGCTGTGGCACGGGCTCTACGCGGTCGCGACGGTGACGGTCTCGTTCGGCCTGCAGCAGTTCTCGGCCGCCTTCCTCAACGAATACTGGCTGCAGTTCGAGCTGACCTCCGTGCTGCTCGTCGCCGCCGTCGTCGCGGCGCTCGCCGTCATCAAGGGATCGAGGGGGCGTGGTGGATAAGCTTTCGGCGCTCCTTGCGCTGTCGCTCGCGCTGTTCGCGCTGGGCCTTCTCGGCGTGATCGTCCGGCGCAACCTGCTGGTCATGCTGATGTGCATGGAGCTGATGCTGAACGGCGTGAACCTCTCGCTGGTCACGTTCGCTCAGCAGACGGGGACGGCCGCGGGCGCGGTGCTGGTGTTCCTGATCTTCGTCGTCGCGGCGGCCGAAATCGCGATTGCGATTCCCATCGTGCTTGTGCTCGTGCGGCAAAAGCGCACGCTGGACGCCGCGGCGTTCTCGGACCTGAAGGGATAGCCGGTGACGCCGCTGCTCACGCTGATCATCGTATTGCCGCTCGCGGGTTTCCTGCTCAACGGAACGCTGGGAAATCGACTCGGGAACCGGTTCGTCACCGTCGTCGGCTGCGGCCTGCCGATCGCGTCGTTCCTGCTCGCGATCCGGTGCACGATCGACCTACTCGCAGGCGGAAGCCAGCCGCTGATCGAGGTCGCCTACACCTGGGCGACGATCGGCGGGCGCACGTTCGAAGTCGCCTTCTATTTCGACCGGCTCGCGGCGGTGATGACGCTGATCGTGACCGGCATCGGCTCGCTGATTCACGTCTACTCGACCGGCTACATGAAGGAGGACAAGAGCTACGCGCGCTTCTTTGCGTACCTCAACCTGTTCCTCTTCTTCATGCTGCTGCTGGTGCTCGGGCGCTCGCTCCTGGTGCTCTTCGTGGGCTGGGAGGGCGTGGGGCTCGCCTCCTACCTGCTGATCGGCTTCTGGTTCGACGATCCCGAGACGGCGCGCGCCGGCAAGAAGGCGTTCGTCACCAACCGGATCGGCGACGCGGGTTTCCTGCTCGGCCTGTTCCTGTGCTATTGGGGGCTCGGCACGTTCGACATCGACCGCGTCAACGCGGCGTTTGCGAGCCCGACGCCGCCTGCTGTCTCGGCGACCCTCGTCGGCATCCTGCTCTTCATCGGAGCGACCGGCAAATCGGCACAGATTCCGCTGCACGTCTGGCTTCCCGACGCGATGGCGGGCCCGACCCCCGTCTCGGCGCTGATCCACGCGGCGACGATGGTGACCGCCGGCGTCTACCTCGTCGCCCGGCTGTCGGGACTCTACGCGGTGGCGCCGGAAGCCTCGCAGGTGATTACGGTAATCGGCGCGGCGACGGCCTTTTTCGCTGCGACGGTCGCGCTCGCGCAGAACGACATCAAGCGAGTACTGGCGTACTCGACGGTCTCGCAGCTCGGCTTCATGTTCGTCGCGCTGGGCGTGGGCGCCTACGGCGTCGGCATCTTCCACGTGTACACGCATGCGTTCTTCAAGGCCTGCTTGTTCCTCGGCGCCGGGAGCGTCATCCACGCGCTCGGGGGCGAGCAGGACATCCGCAACATGGGCGGGTTGGCGAGGAAGATCCCGATCACCTTCGTGACCTTCGCGGTCGCGACCGCGGCGATCGCCGGAATTCCGCCGCTCGCCGGCTTCTGGTCGAAGGACGAGATCCTGTGGTTTGCGTTCGGCAGCAGCCGCGGCGGCTCGCCGCTTTTGTGGGCAGTGATGGCCGCCACGGCGCTCCTGACGGCGTTCTACATGTTCCGGCTGCTCTGGCTCACGTTCTTCGGCGCTTCGCGCATGGGGAAAGACGTCGAGCACCACGTCCACGAATCCCCGTGGTCGATGACCGGCGTGCTGATTGCGCTCGCGGTCTTCTCGGCGATCGGCGGGTACTTCGACGTCCCGCACTTCCTGTCCGCGTTGCCGGCGCTGCCCGAGCCGCGGGATGCGGCGGAGGGGCTCGAGATGCCTCTGCTGTGGATCTCGATTGCGATCGCGCTCGCGGGCCTCGGCGGCGCCGCGCTCTTCTTCGGCCACAACGCCGAGCGCGCAAGCCGCGTTGCGCTGCGGCTCGCGCCGGTGCGCGCGCTCCTCGCCGGCAAGTATTTCGTCGACGAGCTCTACGACCGGGTCCTCGCCCGGCCGCTGTACTGGATTTCCGATCGAGTCTTCCTGCGCTTCGGCGATCGGGTCCTCCTCGACGGCACGCTCGATGGTCTCGCGCGCGTCGCCCAGCGGACCGCCGGCGTGCTGGCCCGGGTCCAGACCGGCAATGTGCATCTGTACGCGCTCTTCGTCGCTGGCGGAATAGTGGTCTCGTTGCTCTGGAGCTTCCGTCATGGATGACGCGCTGCTCCTCAATGTCGTCCTCTACCTGCCGGTGCTGGGGATGGTGCTGCTCGCTCTGGTTCCCGCCCACGCGGAACGGGCGATCCGCTGGGTAACGTTCGGAGTGACGGTAGCGCAGCTCGTCATTACGGCCCTGCTCTACGTCGAGTTCGACGCCGGAACCGCCGGGCCCCAATTCGCCTCCGCGGTCCCGTGGATCGCCGACTGGGGCGTCTACTACCGCATCGGCCTCGACGGCTACAACGTGCTGCTGGTCCTGCTGACGGCATTCCTGGGACCGCTGGTCGTTGCGGGCGCGTTCACCGCGATCAAGAAGGACGTGAAGCTCTTCTACGCGATGGTGCTCCTGATCCAGTTCGCGATGCTGGGCACGTTCGTCGCGCAGGACCTGTTCCTGTTCTACCTGTTCTGGGAGGCGATGCTGATCCCGATGTTCCTCATCATCGGCATCTGGGGTGGGGAGCGCCGCATCTACGCCACGCTCAAGTTCGTCCTTTACACGGCGTTCGGCAGCATCCTGATGCTCGCTGCGGTGATCTATCTCGTACTTTCGCTCAAGGCGAGCGCCGGGATTACGTCGTTCGCGTTCGCGGACCTTTATCGGGCGCAGCTCCCGCTGTCGGTCCAGATCGTGCTGCTCGCGGCGTTCGGGCTGTCGTTCGCGATCAAGGTCCCGATGGTGCCGCTGCACACGTGGCTTCCGGACGCGCACGTCGAAGCGCCGACCGCCGGCTCCGTGATCCTCGCCGGCGTGCTGCTGAAGATGGGAACGTACGGCTTCATGAAGCTGGGCTTCCCGCTGTTCCCCGACGCGACCCGCGCCTTGACGCCGGTGATCATGGCGCTTGCGGTGGTGAGCATCGTCTACGGCGCCTGCCTCGCGCTCGTGCAGGACGACATCAAGAAGATCATCGCCTATTCGTCGATCAGCCACCTGGGCTACGTGATGCTCGGTCTCGTAAGCCTCGATCTCCTCGGCATCCAGGGCGCCGTGGTCCAGATGGTGAGCCACGGGCTGGTTGCGGGCGGACTCTTCCTGATGGTCGGCATGATCTACGAGCGCTGCCACACGCGCGACCTCGCGGCCTACGGCGGCCTGGCCCGCCTTCTGCCCGTGTACTCGGTCTTCTTCATGGTCCTGACGCTCGCTTCGGTCGGGCTGCCGACGACCAGCGGATTCACCGGCGAGTTCCTGGTGCTGCTCGGAGCGTTCAACGCGGCGTGGCCGCATTTCCTGCATGGCAACGCCTATCCGGTGGTCATGAGCGCGAGCGCAGTCACCGGTGTCGTGCTGGGCGCGCTCTACATGCTGCGCCTCGCGCAAAGCTTCCTGTACGGAGAGGCGAAGGCGCCGCACATGCCGCTCCTCGACCTCAACCTGCGCGAAAAGTCCATCCTCGGCGCGATCGTGGTCGCAATCTTCGCGCTCGGCCTCTTCCCCGATGAGCCGATGCGCAAGACCGAACTTGCGGCGAAGGAGTTCCAGCAACTGGCAGGCGCGTCGCGGACCGAGCAGGTCGCCGGGACCGTCCGCGTGTCTGGAGTCAAGGAATGAGCTGGGTAGAACTGTTCACGGCAATGCTCCCGGAGCATCTGCTGCTCGCGGGGATTCTGGTGCTCATCGGCATGGAGACTGCGTGGACGCGCCCGCGCGGCGCGCTCACCGTCTCGCTCATCGCGGTGGCCGCAGCGGCTGCGGCAGCCGCCTGGCTCGCCATCAGCGGCCACAACGCGACGCCCTTTCCGGGCCAATTCGTGGTCGATCCGCCAACGGCGCTGGCCAAGGCGATCGTCGTCGCGCTCGCCGTGCCGGTGCTGCTCGTGTCGCGCGACGATTTTGCCGACGGCCCGTTCTATCCGTTGCTGCTGTCCTCGCTCTACGGTTTTTGCCTGCTCTTGTCCGCGCAAAGCTTTCTCACCCTGTTCCTCGGGCTCGAACTGATGTCGATTCCGGTCTACGTCCTCGTGTTGCTCGCATTTCGACGACCGGAATCCGCCGAGGCGGCGTTGAAGTATCTGGTTCTCGGCGGGACCGCGACGGCGATGTTCCTGATGGGCGTCTCGCTGCTGTACGGCGGCAGCGGCTCGCTCGCGCTCGAAGGTTTCGCAGCCGCGCTTGGCGGACCCAATCCGATGGCACTGGCGGCAGTGGTCCTGGTTCTGTTGTCGTTCTTCCTCAAGGCGGCCATCGTGCCCTTCCACACCTGGGCCCCGGACGCCTACGAAGGCGCGAGCATCCCGGTGACCGCGTACATGGCGACGATCGTCAAGGCCGGGGCGTTGCTGGCGGTACTCCGCCTGTTCGGCACGACACCCGTCACGCGACCGATAGCCGATCTGCTCGCGCTGTTGCCGCTCGCCTCGATGATCTGGGGCAACCTGACCGCGATGCGGCAGCAGAGTTTCAGGCGAATGATCGCGTACTCGTCGATCGCGCACGCAGGCTACCTGTTCTATGCGCTCCTGGGCGACGGGCCGGGCCGCTTCCAGGCCATCGTGTTCTATCTCCTTGCCTACGGCGTGATGAACCTCCTGGCCTTCGCTTCGTTGCCGCCCGCGGACGACGACGCAGCACGGGATCGCCTGGACAATCTGAAGGGACTCTACCAGCGCCGCCCGTACGCTGCACTGATGATCGGCCTCGCGATGCTGTCGCTCGCCGGCATTCCGCCATTTCCCGGCTTCGTCGCGAAGTTTCTCATTTTCAGGAACGTGATCGCAGCCGGCTACACGATCTACGCGGTGCTGGGTCTCGTCGGCAGCTACCTCGGGATCTATTTCTATCTGCGTGTCATCCAATACATGTTCATGAGCCCGGCCGAAGGCACCGCGGGTGAACGGGCTTCCCGCCGTCTCGCGCTTTCCGCCGGTCTCATCTGCCTCGTCGCCGCGATCGTGATCTCGGTGCTCCCCGGCTGGGTGATCGGCTTCATCTAGGCGAAGTGCCGCGGCGACGCGCCACGGGACGACCAGAGGATCGAAATGGCTGTGCATGCGATCACCCGCGGCCTCGACATTCCGCTTGCAGGCGCACCGACGCAGCGGATCGACGAAGCGCCCGAGGCGACACGCGTGGCGCTCGTCGCTGCCGATTACATCGGTCTCAAGCCGACGTTGCGCGTGCAGGTGGGCGATCGCGTCGAGCGCGGGAGCGTCCTGTTCGAGGACAAGAGGACACCGGGCGTAGCGTTCACCGCACCCGCCGCGGGGACCATTGCTGCCGTGCATCGGGGCGACCGGCGCGCGCTGCAGTCGGTCGTCATCGACGTCGATCGCGGCGATGGTCCCGAGCGCCAGGTCGCGTTTTCGAGCTACGACGGCCGGCGGCCGTCCGCGCTTTCGGTCGAGGCGCTTCGCGCACTGCTCGTCGAGTCCGGCATGTGGACGGCGTTCCGCACGCGGCCCTTCTCGAAGGTGCCCGCGCCCGATACGATGCCGCGCGCGGTCTTCGTCACCGCGATGGACACGCATCCGCACGCTCCGGATGTCGGCGCCGTGCTCGCAGGGTCGTGGCGACGACTTCGAGACCGGGCTTGCCGTCACCGCGATGCTCTGCCCCGGCCGCACCTACGTCTGCCGGGCCGCCGGCGCGGAACTCGTCACTCGGGCGCCAGCCGGCGTCACGGTCGAGGAATTCTCGGGTCCCGCACCCGGCGGGGGCGCCGGGGACGCACATCCATCTCGTCGACCCGGTCGACCACGACCGCATCGCATGGCACATCGGCTACCAGGACGTCGCCGCCATCGGACACCTCGTGACCACCGGGCGCCTCGACGTCGAGCGTGTCGTTTCGCTCGCAGGGCCGGGCGTCGTCCGGCCGCGGCTTCTGCGCACGCGCCTCGGCGCATCGACCGACGCCCTGACGCGCGGGGAGCTCGCGCAAGGCGAGCAGCGGATCATCTCCGGCTCGGTTCTCGACGGCCGCACTGCGACGGGCGAGGCCGGCGGCTGGCTCGGCCGCTATCACCAGCAGATTTCCGCGCTGCCCGAAGGCCGCGAGCGCGAGCTCTTCGGCTGGATCGCTCCGGGCGCCGACAAGTTCTCGCTGTGGGGCGTCGTGCTGGGTCACTGGCGCACACGTGCTGCGCTTGCCGCTGACGACGACCACGAACGGCGGCCCACGGGCGATGGTGCCGATCGGCGGCTACGAGCGCGTGCTGCCGCTGGATCTGCCTGCCACGTTCCTGCTGCGCGCGCTCATCACCGGCGACGTCGAGCAGGCCGAGGCACTCGGCGTCCTCGAGCTCGACGAGGAGGATCTCGCGCTCTGCACGTTCGTGTGCCCGGGCAAGTACGAATACGGGCCGCTGCTGCGCACGATGCTCGAGCGCATCGAACACGAAGCATAGTCCAGCCATGCTTCGCGCATTCCTCGACCGCATCGGCAGGCATTTCGAAAAGGGGGCCCGGCTCGAGCGCCTCTTCCGTTCTGGGAAGCGGCCGACACGTTCTTCTACACGCCATCCGCGGTCACCCGCTCCGGTGCGCACGTGCGCGACGCGCTGGATCTCAAGCGGATGATGTTCCTCGTCGTGATCGCCGCGCTGCCGTGCGTGTTGATGGCGCTGTACAACACCGGGCTGCAGGCGAATCTCGCGCTCGATCCTGCGCGCGTTGCGGCGCTGCCGGGATGGCGGCACGACGTGATCCGTGCGCTGGGCGTCGGCTACTCGCCGGACAGCGTCGACGGCCGCATCGTCCACGGCGCGCTCTACTTCCTGCCGCTCTACATCGTGACGATGGTCGTGGGGCTCTCCTGGGAAGTGCTGTTCGCCGTCGTGCGCAAGCTCGAGGTCAACGAAGGGTTTTTCGTCACCGGGATCCTGTTTCCGCTGATCCTGCCGCCGACCACGCCGCTGTGGCAGGCCGCGCTCGGCATCACTTTCGGCGTCGTCATCGCGAAGGAGGTGTTCGGCGGCACCGGGATGAACTTCGTCAACCCGGCGCTCGCCGCGCGAGCGTTCCTGTTCTTCGCGTATCCAGCCGACATCTCCGGCGACAAGGTGTGGACGGCGGTGCCGCCGGGCTTCGCCGTCGACGGATTTTCGGGGGCGACGCTGCTCGCGCAGATGCGGCACCTGGCGAGGCCCGCTCGCCGACCTCCCGTACTCGTGGACGACGGCGTTCCTCGGGCTCGAGCCGGGCTCGATGGGCGAGACCTCGGCGCTCGCGTGTCTGATCGGCGCCGTGATCCTGATCGGCACCGGGATCGGCTCGTGGCGAACGATGGCCGGCGTGGCCGGCGGCACCATTGCGATGTCGCTCTTCTTCAACGCGCTGGCGACCCCGGCGCACCCGTATTTCGCGATTCCGTTCTGGTGGCACATGGTTGCCGGGGGATGGGCGTTCGGCACGGTGTTCATGGCAACCGATCCGGTGACCTCGCCCTTCACCGAGCGCGGCAAGTGGATCTACGGCGGGCTGATCGGGCTCGCTGGTCGTGCTGGTGCGCACCGTCAATCCCGCCTATCCCGAGGCGATGATGCTGGTGATCCTGTTCATGAACGTCGTCGCGCCCGTTGATCGACTGGTTCCTCGTCAGGGCGAACATCCGCCGGAGGCAGAAGCGCCGTGCCGCGGACTGATTCCACCCGCTACACGATACTGTTCGCGACGGCGGTCTGCGTCGTCTGCGCGCTGCTGGTCGCCGTATCGGCGGTCGCCCTCAGGGACCGGCAGCAGATCAATGCCCGGCTCTATCAGCAGAAGAACGTGCTGCTGGCCGCGGGCATCGTCGGCCCGGACGAAAAGCTCTCGGACGAAGAGCTCTTGCGGATCTTCGACGCGCGCATCAAGGTACGGCTGGTCGACCTCGCGACGGGCGACCTCCTGCCACCCGGAAAGATCGACGAGAAGAGCTATGACCAGCGGCACGCCCGCAACGACCCGCAGATGAGCCGTCCGGCACCGCCCAACGCCGCACAGATCTCGCGGCTGCCAACCTACGCCGCCGTCTATTTCGTGATGGATGGCGATCGGATCGAGCAAGTGGTGATCCCGGTCGAGGGGGTCGGCATGTGGGGCACGCTGTACGGCTTTCTCGCCATCGACCGCGACGGCAACACGATCCGCGGCCTCACCTTCTACGATCAGAAAGAGACGCCCGGGCCTGGGCGGAGAGTCGGCCAATCCGAAGTGGCAGGCACACTGGCGCGGGCGCAAGATCTACGATGAGAGCTGGGAACCGCGGATCGCCGTGATCAAGGGAAGTGCCGGACCGCCGGAAAAGGACCCGTACCGCGTCGACGGGCTCTCGGGCGCGACGATCACCAGCAACGGCATTTCCCGGATGATGGCGTTCTGGCTCGGCGAAAACGGCTTCCGACCGTTCCTGCGCAAGTTCCGGCAAGGAGCAACCCCATGACTGCAGCGACCGGAATTTTCGGCAAGACGGAGCGCACCGCACTCGTTGCGCCCGTCATCGTCAACAACCCGATCGGCGTGCAGGTGCTCGGCATCTGCTCCGCGCTCGCGGTGACGACGCGACTCGACAAGGCGCTGGTGATGGGCGTCGGCGTCACCATCGTCGCCGCGTGCGCGAGCCTCGCCGTCAGCATCGTGCGCAACTGGATCCCGAACAGCATCCGCATCATCGTGCAGCTGGCGATCATCGCCTCGCTGGTGATCGTCGTCGACCAGGTCCTGAAGGCCTACCTGTTCGAGCTTTCGCTCGAGCTCTCGGTGTTCGTCGGCCTCATCATCACCAACTGCATCGTCATGGGGCGCGCCGAGGGCTACGCGATGCAGAACCCGCCGTGGGCGTCGTTCCTCGACGGCGTCGGCAACGGCCTCGGCTACGGGCTGGTGCTGATGCTGGTCGCGCTTTGTCCGCGAGCTCTTCGGCGCCGGGAAGGTCTTCGGCTACGCTGTGCTGCCGCTCGTCGAAGGATGGCGGCTGGTACGTGGGCAACGGCCTGATGCTGCTCGCGCCTTCAGGCGCTGTTCCTGATCGCGCTCCTGGTCTGGGCGCTGCGCACGTGGAAGCCCGCGCTGCAGGAAGAGGATTGACGGAGGGCCATATGGAACACTACGCCAACCTGCTCGTGAAGTCCGTGTTCCTCGAGAACATGGCGCTCGCCTTCTTCCTCGGCATGTGCTCGTTCCTTGCCTGCTCGAAGAAGGTCGAGACGGCGCTTGGGCTGGGCGTCGCCGTCGTCTTCGTGCAGGCGCTGACCGTGCCGCTCAACAACCTGCTCCTGCACTACCTGCTGGCCGAAGGCGCGCTCGGCTGGATCTCGCCCGCGCTCGCCGGCGTCGACCTGAGTTTCCTGTCATTCATCCTGTTCATCAGCACGATCGCCGCCACGGTGCAGATCGTCGAGATGGCGGTGGATCGCTTCGCGCCGGGGCTCTACACGACGCTGGGCGTGTTCCTGCCGCTGATCGCCGTCAACTGCGTGATCCTCGGCGGGTCGCTCTTCATGCAGGAGCGCGACTACACGTTCGCCGAGAGCGTCGTCTACGGCGTCGGCTCGGGACTGGGCTGGGCCATCGCGATCGTCGGCGATGGCCGCGATCCGCGAGAAGCTCCGCTATTCGAACGTCCCGGCCGGCCTGAAGGGCCTCGGCATCACGTTCGTGACCGCCGGACTGATGTCGGTGGCATTCATGATGTTCTCGGGCATCCAGCTGTGACGGGCAGGCGCGGGCCATGACCGAAATCGTCCTCGGCGTCGCGATGTTCACCGGCGTGATCCTGCTGCTGGTGGCGGTCCTGCTCGTCCGCCAAGCGCAAGCTCGTCGCGACCGGCGACGTCGCGATCGTGATCAACGACGATCCGGAGAAGACGCTCAAGGTCGCCGCCGGCGACACGCTGCTCGGCACGCTCGCCAACGCGGGCATCTTCGTTCCCTCGGCCTGCGGCGGCAAGGGCGCGTGCGGCGTCTGCGAGGTCGTCGTCCGCGAAGGCGGCGGCGAGCTGCTGCCGACCGAGACCGGCTACATCTCGCGCGGCGAGGCGAGGCGCGGCCACCGTCTCGCCTGCCAGGTGAAGGTCAAGCGCGACATGAAGATCGAGATCGCGCCGGAGATCTTCGACGTCCGCAAGTGGACATGCCGCGTGATCTCGAACCGCAACGTCGCGACCTTCATCAAGGAGCTGAAGCTCGCGCTGCCCGAAGGCGAGGAAGTGCCGTTCCGCGCCGGCGGCTACGTGCAGATCGAATGTCCGGCCCACGTACTCGAGTTCCGCAGCTTCGACATCGAGCCGCCGTTCCGCGACGACTGGGACCGCTTCGACCTGTGGCGCTTCCGGTCGGTCGTGCCGATGCCGGTCGAGCGCGCGTACTCGATGGCGAACTACCCGCTCGAGAAGGGCATCCTGCTCTTCACGATCCGCATCGCCTTCCCGCCCGGCTATCGCGAGGACATCCCGCCTGGGATCATGAGCTCCTGGATCTTCAACCTGAAGCCGGGCGACGCCGTGACGGTGTCGGGACCGTTCGGCGAGTTCTTCGCGCGCGAGACCGACAAGGAGATGTGCTTCATCGGCGGCGGTGCGGGCATGGCGCCGATGCGCTCGCACATCTTCGACCAGTTGAAGCGCCTGCACACCAGGCGCAAGATGACGTTCTGGTACGGCGCGCGCAGCCTGCGCGAGGCGTTCTACGGCGACGAGTTCGACGCGCTCGCCGCGCGAGCACCCGAATTTCAGCTGGCACCTCGCGCTGTCCGAACCGCTGCCCGAGGACAACTGGACGGGTCCGACCGGCTTCATCCACAACGTGCTGCACGACCAGTATCTCAGGGACCATCCGGCTCCCGAGGACGTCGAGTACTACATGTGCGGTCCGGGCGTCATGAACAAGGCGGTGATCGCGATGCTGCTGAATCTCGGGCGTCGAGCGCGAGAACATCATGCTCGACGATTTCGGCTGACGGCGGCGGCGAAGATGGAAAGGGAAATCGAAAGGACGCGGCATGATGCAGCAAACCGTTGAAGCGGTGGTGCGCGACGCGGGAGCGACGAGCTGATTTCGGTGCCGGCGGCGGCGACGGTCGCCGAGGCGGTGGACGTGATGGGCGCGCGCGAGGTCGGCGCCGTGATGGTCATGTCCGAGGACAACCTCGTCGCGGGCATCTTTTCCGAGCGCGACCTGCTCACCCGCGTCGTCCAGCCGGGCCGCGACCCGAAGACGACGCCGATCTCGCTCGTGATGACGCGCGACGTCCGCTTCGTGTCGCCCGGCACGTCGATCGAGGCCGCGCTCGCGCTGATGCACGTGCTGCGCTTTCGCCACCTGCTGGTGATCGACGGCCCGCGCGTGCACGGCCTCATCTCGATGCGCGACCTGGTCACCCAGATGATCCGCCACGGCGAAGGCCGATTCGAGGCCGCGGTTCGCTACGCGTCCGCGCCGCTGCCGCCACCAGGAAGCGCAGCAGCGCCATGACCCGACCCACTGCTCTCTCATCGCCCCACAGGAGGTTCGCCATGGACACCCTCCTTTCCCCGCGCCGCCGGACGCTCCTGCAGGCGCTCGCTGCGATCCCGCTCGTCGGCGCCTGCGGCGAGCGGCGCGACGCAAAGCGTCGTTCGAGTTCCACGGCCCGACGATGGGATCGACCTATACGGTGAAGATCGCCGGCCGGCGCAGCTGTCGCCCGTCGCGAAGGCGGCTGCACAGGAGGCTGTCCACGGCGCCCTGTCCGCCGTCGATGCCGCGATGTCGACGCACCGGGCGGCCTCGGAACTGTCGCGCTTCAATCGCCACGCGGCGGCCGCGCCGTTCGCGCTGTCGAGAGAGACGCTACGCGGTGCTCGCGCTCGCCGGCGACGTGAGCGCAGCCACGGACGGCGCGTTCGACGTCACCGTCGCGCCGGTGGTCGACGCCTGGGGCTTCGGACCCGGTCGCGACTATCGCGTCGTCGACGCGACGGAAATCCGGCGCGCTGGAACAGCGGGTCGGCTGGACCCGGATCGCGCTCGATCGGAGAAGCGTGCACGGCAACCAAGGCGAGTGCGGAGATTGCCGCCGACCTGTCGGGAATCGCCAAGGGCTACGGTGTCGATCGCGCCGCGCTCGCGCTCGATGCGCTCGGCATCGGCGACTACATGATCGAAGCCGGCGGCGAAGTGCGCACCCGCGGCCACAACGCGGGCGCGCCGTGGCGGATCGCGATCGAACAGCCCGACGCGGTCCCGCAGCGGGCGCGCCTCATCGTTCCGCTGTCGGGGCTTGCGATGGCGACCTCCGGCGACTATCGGATCTACTTCGAGCGCGACGGGCGCCGCTACTGCCACGAGATCGATCCAGCGACGCGGCCGGCCGATTCGCAACGGCCTCGCGTCGGTCAGCGTCGTCGCGAGCGAATGCGGCTTTGCCGACGCGATGGCCACCGCGCTGATGGTGATGGGCGTCGACCGCGGGCTCGCGTTCGCGACGAAGAACGGTCTCGCCGCGCAATTCATCATTCGCGGACCAGGGGGCGGCTTCGCCGACTTCATGTCCCCGGCGTTCGCGGTACTCGGCGCGTGGGCCGTGCCGCAAGCTTAGGCACAACGATGAACTTGTCGACCCTGGTCATGGTCTTCGTCGTCGTGCTGGCACTGATCGGCGCCGGGGTGCTGGCGATGGCCATCGGCGTGATATTTCGCCGGCCGTGCCTGCGCGGCTCGTGTGGGGGACCCGGCGTCACCGGCCCCGACGGAAAGAGCCTCTCTTGCGCGGGCTGCCCGAACCGGCAGCGGAATCCAGGCTCAGTGTAGACGCTGCCGCGACTTGCGGGTGGCGTCGGCGAGCACGCTGCGGCGGGTGCCGCTGCCGCGCCCCTGCGTTGCTTCGCGCCGCCCCTGCCAGAAGCGATAGATCAGCACCGCGGCGACCGGCAGCTCGTCGATCAGCTCGCTTCTCTTTTCGTCGCTGTCGACCCATTCGGTGAAGTCGTCGTCGCGGTCGCCGAACGCCAGCGCCTCGATCGGAAAGATCCAGTCGCGTGCATCCTGTGCGTCGTACAGCGGCTGCCACTCGTCGTCGCGGAGCTTCACGCCGGACATGTAGCCCTCGCACCACGCGGTGGCCTCGGCCGGCGCCCGCTCGCTCTTGGCCGCCTTTTCGTCGGGCATGTAGAGCAGCGGCCGAAAGCGCGTCGGCGACTCGGCCAGCGTGCGCTGGATGCCGACAAAATGCCGCAGGACGAGCCCCATGATTCGTTGCGCCTGGTCGTTGTCGATGAATGCGGGCGCGGCGCTCTTGCTGCCTTCGCTCCACACCTGCGGGAGCCACTCCGAAGGCTGGATCAGATCCGGGCCCGACACGATCGCCGTCAGATAGCCGTCGAGCATTTCGAGGTCCATGCAGTCCTGTGGCACGGCGTCGGACGCGAGAAACGCCTCGAGCTCGTCGAGCTCGGCATCGGTCAGCGGTTCGTCGAGGGCGCGGGGGTCGCTCATGGCCGGATTCGCGGGTTGCAGCGTCGGAACCCGTCATGATCCCCTGCCGCGACGTTCCGCGCAACTGGACCTTGCGCGGCCGCTGCGAAAACTCGGGCCTCGCCCGCCTGTGATACGCTAGCCGCCGCCTGAAAGATGCCGCGTCATGCCGCCGCCGAAGATCAAGACCCAGGCGTTTCTCGCGAGTCTGCCGCTGTTCAAGGAGCTCGCGCCGGCCGAAATCGACCGGATCGCCACGGGGACGACCGAGTTGCACGTGCCACGCGGGGAAATCCTGTTCAACAAGGGCGACCCGTGCACGGGGTTCCATCTCGTGATCTACGGCCAGGTGAAACTGTCGTTCGTCACGCCGCAGGGAAGCGAGAAGGTGGTCGAGATCGTCGGCCCGGGCTTTTCCTTCGGCGAAGCGCTGATGTTCATGGAAAAGCCCTACGTCGTGATGGCGCAAGCCCTTGCCGACTCGCTGGTTCTTCACGTGGCGAAGCAAGCGGTATTCGAAGGACTCGAGCACGATCCCGGCTTCGCGAAGCGGATGCTGGCGGGACTGTCGAGGCGTCTGCACGGGCTCATCAGCGACGTGGAGAGCTACTCGCTGCAATCGGGCACGCAACGCGTGATCGGGTACCTGCTGCGCCAGGACAAGGAGCAGGCGAGCGCCTCGGCGGCCTATTCGGTGACCCTGCCGACGTCGAAGGCAATCGTCGCTTCGCGCCTGAATCTCACGCCGGAGCATTTTTCGCGGATCCTGCACGAGCTCGCCGAAGCCGGGCTGATCGTGGTCGAGGGCCGCGACGTGGTGATCAAGGACGTCGCGAAACTGCGCAATCACACCGGCTGAGGGTAGATTGACGCATAACTCCGTCACTCGCGACGTCTTTATCCCCATCGGCAGCGAGGATTGTAGTGTCGAAACTCCGCGTCCAAAGCTTCGCGATTTCCATCGATGGGTACGGGGCCGGGCCGAACCAGGATCTGCAGCATCCGCTCGGCGTCAACGGCCCCGAGTTGATGGAATGGTTCTTCCACACGCGCGTGTGGCGGAGCATGCACGGCCACGATGATGGAGAGACGGGGGTCGACAATGGAATTGCGGAGCAAGGCTTTGCCGGAATCGGTGCCTGGATTCTCGGGCGCAACATGTTCGGGCCTGTCCGGGGTCCGTGGCCGGACGACCGCTGGAAGGGCTGGTGGGGCGACGACCCGCCGTATCACACGCCCGTCTTCGTGCTGACGCACCACCCGCGGGCGCCGCTCAGGATGGCGGGAGGCAGCGAGTTTCGTTTTGTCACCGGCGGCATCCGCGCCGCGTTGGAACAGGCCACTGCAGCGGCGGGCGGCCGCGACGTCCGTCTCGGCGGCGGCGTATCCACGATTCGGCAGTATCTGCGCGCCGCCCTGATCGACGAGCTGCATCTCGCCATCCGACCTGTTTTACTCGGTTCCGGCGAGCAACTCCTGCACGACATCGATATGCGCGCCCTAGGCTACGAATGCGCGAAGTACGTCGCGGGCGAACGTGCGACTCATGTCTTTTTGCGCAAGCACGCGTGAGCGTCCTGCTCGCTCGGTAGGGCACGTGACCTGGAAATTCCAGCCTTGGCAAAATCGAGTTTGGCCCCCCCAAGACGCTAGTGACTCGTGCCCGCGTCGCGCGTGACCTCGTTGTACACGTTGTACCTGGCCACCGGTTTCGACGCGGGGATCCGCTTCACCCCGGCGAGCGTCGCGGCGTCTCGCGCTTCAACTCGATCTACCTTGATGTCGGTCAACCATGCCAACCGGACACCGGGTAGATTGCCGACATGAGCCATCCGCGACACCGGAGGCTGGGGGGCAAGCTTGCGCTGGTCGGCCTGCCCTTCCTGCTGCTGGCGCTGCTGTCGATCGCACTGACGCTGTGGGTTTCCTGGCAACTCGACGGCGGCGCGGCGGCCGTCAACGAAGCCGGGCGCATGCGCATGCAGGCGTACCGGTTCTCGCTGTCCGTCGGCACGGGCGAGGACTCTGCGCTGCCGGAACAAGTTGCCGAGTTCGAGCGCAGCCTCGCGTTGCTGCGGCACGGCGACCTCGAGCGTCCGCTGCTCGTGCCGTGGGACGACGTGGTGCGCGCGCGGTTCGCCGTGGTCGAAACGGACTGGAACGGATTTCGCCGCCAATGGACGACGGCGCGGCCGGACTCCGTGGCCAGATTGCGCAACGAGGTCGTGGCTTTCGCCGCCGACATCGACCTGCTGGTCGCCGGCATCGAGCGCAATATGGTGCGCTGGACGGCGCTGCTCCATCTGCTGCAGATGGCGATGATGGCCTTCGCGGTCGTCGGCGCCGGCGTGCTCCTCTACGCCGGCTACCTGTTCGTGCTCGAGCCGGTCGGGCGCCTGAAGCAGGCGACGGAACGGATCCAGAGCGGAGATTTCAGTGCCCGCGTGGAGCCGGTCACGAGCGACGAGTTCGGCACGCTCGCCGAATGCTTCAATGGGATGGCCGAGCACCTGCAGTCGATGTACCGCGGGCTCGAGGCTCGCGTGGCCGAGAAGACGTCGGAGCTCGAGGAAAAGCGCGAGCGACTGCAGGCGCTGTACGACGTGACGACGCTGGTGGCCAAGGCGACCACGCTCAAGGGATTGGCCAGCGGCTTTGCGCAGCGGGTCGGGCGCGTCGCGCGCGCCGACGGCGTCGCGCTGCGCTGGTCCGACGAGTCGAACGAGCGCTTCCTGCTGCTGGCGGCGGAAGGCCTGCCGCAATCGATGGCGGAGGGCGAGCAGTGCCTGCGGGCGGGCGAATGCCGCTGCGGTGCAATGAGCGAGCCCTACGCGCCGCGCGTCATTCCGATCGAGGCGACGGCGCCGGCCGCGCTGCCGCACTGCGCACGCGCCGGGTTCGCGACCCTCGTGTCCATTCCGGTCCGCTTGCACGAGCGCCTGATGGGTGAGGTCGACCTCTTCTTTCACGCGCAGATCGAGCTGACGCCGGCCGAACGGTCGCTGCTGGAGGCACTCACCGCACATCTGGCCGGCGCGATGGAGAACCTCCGCCTGAACGCGCTCGAACGGGAAGCGGCGGTCGCGCAGGAGCGCACGTTCATCGCGCGCGAGCTGCACGACTCGATCGCGCAGTCGCTCGCGTTCCTCAAGATCCAGGTGCAGCTGATGCGCGATGCACTCGGCAGCGGGGACGAGCAACGCATGCTGCGGGTGCTTGCGGAGATCGATGCCGGCGTCCGCGAGAGCTACGGCGACGTGCGCGAATTGCTCGTCCATTTCCGCACGCGCACCAACAGCGAGGACATCGAGCCGGCCCTGCTGACCACGCTGCGCAAGTTCGAGCACCAGACCGGCCTCAAGGCGCAGATGCAGATGCAGGGCCATGGCATACCGCTGTCGCCCGACCTGCAGGTCCAGGTACTGCACATCGTGCAGGAAGCGTTGTCCAACGTACGCAAGCACGCGCGGGCGACGCGCGTCTGGGTGGACATCCAGCAGCAGCCGCAATGGCGGTTCGAGGTGCGCGACAACGGTGTGGGTTTCGTCGATCCGCGCGAAACGGGCGATGAAACCCACGTGGGGCTGCGGATCATGGCCGAGCGCGCCGAGCGGATCGGCGCGGCGCTCGACGTGCTGTCCACGCCGGGACGCGGCACGTCCGTCGTGTTGACACTGCCGTTGCCCGCGCGGGCGCAGCCCGTCGAGGCTGAGGCCCGGCCCGACATGGCGACGCTGCACTGAACACCATGTCGCTCATGCCCGCCGCGCCGATTCGCATTCTGGTCGTCGACGACCACACGCTGTTCCGGCGCGGTCTCACCGCGCTGCTGGCGCGCGACGATCACCTGCACGTCGTGGGCGACGCGGCCGACGCCGGTGAGGCGCTGCGCCGCGCGCAGGAACTGCAGCCCGATCTCATCCTGCTCGACAACCATCTTCCAGGCGTCAACGGCGTCGACGCGCTGCTGGGATTGCGCGAGGCGGTCCCGGGAGTCCGCATCCTCATGCTCACGGTCAGCGAGGACGAGCAGGATCTGGCTGCGGCGTTACGCGGCGGCGCGAGCGGCTATCTGCTGAAGACGGTCGAGGGCGACGCGCTGGTCGCCGCCATCATCCGCGTGATGCGAGGCGAGTCGGTAGTGGCCGAGGAAATGACCGGCAAGCTTGTGGCGGCGTACCGCGACGCCGCGGCTGCGCCCGCGCGTGCCGGACCCGGGCCCGCGGAACCGGCGTCGCCGCTCGCGCAACTGTCGCCGCGCGAGCAGGAGATCCTGCGCGCGATCGCGCGCGGCGCGAGCAACAAGGAAATCGGCCGCGCGCTCGGCATCGCCGAGACCACGGTCAAGATCCACGTCCAGCACGTGCTGCGCAAGCTCGACGTGAGCTCGCGCGTGCAGGCCGCCGTTATCGCATCCGAGCACGGCCTGGTTTGATCGTGCGCAAACTCGGGTGATTCTCACGTCGACGTAGTTCTACCGAACGATGCCGGCCGCCGGCCGCATCGTTCTTCCGCACGCGCGCATGCGCCCCTCCGGGGGATATTGCCGCGCGGCCACGCCCGCTAGACTCATCTCGATGTATCGGACCGAAGTGCGCGGCGCCGAACTCATGGGTGCGAGGACCAGCGGTTCCGTGTGCACAGCCAGCGTCACACATCAACCAGGGAAAATCATGATCGCCACTTCCAATTCCGCCGCCGCCGCTGTGCCCCCCATGGTGGGCAGCCGCGCGGACATCGCCGACTGGCGCCCCGAGGACAGCGAGTTCTGGGAGAGCACCGGCAAGCGGATCGCCTATCGAAACCTATGGATATCGATCCCCGCTCTGCTGTGCGGCTTCGCCGTCTGGGGCATGTGGGGAATCATCACGGTGCAGATGCTGAACCTCGGCTTCCCGTTTACGCAGGCCGAGCTCTTCACGTTGACCGCCATCGCCGGAATTGCCGGCGCGACGATGCGTATTCCGGCGTCGTTCTTCATCCGCCTGGCCGGTGGGCGCAACACGATCTTCCTGACCACGGCGATGCTGCTGGCGCCGGCCATCGGCACCGGCATCGTGCTGCAGCACAAGGACTGGCCGCTGTGGGCGTTCCAACTGATGGCGCTGTGGTCGGGTGTCGGCGGCGGCAACTTCGCGAGCTCGATGTCGAACATCAGCACGTTCTTTCCGAAGCGGCTGCAGGGCACCGGGTTGGGCCTCAACGCGGGCCTCGGCAACTTCGGCGTGACGACCATGCAGATCGTCATTCCGCTGGTGATGACGGTCGGCCTCTTCGGCGCGCTCGGGGGCGCCCCCGAGACCCTGATCAAGGACAGCGGCTGGATCTTCGGCAAGATTCCCGCCGGCACGTCCACGTGGATCCAGAACGCCGGTTTCGCCTGGGTGCTGTCGCTGGTTCCGTTGTCGATCCTGTGCTGGTTCGGGATGAACAACCTGAAGACGATCTCGCCGTCCACCGGCCATCCAATCGTCGCCTTCGGCAAGATCACCTACCTGTACACGCTGGCCTTCGTGCCGTCGATCCTCATGCTGTACCTGTACCTGCCGGCGCCCACGGGGAGGGGCTTGCTCAGCATGTGGGTGGCCATTCCGCTCGACATCATCCTCGCGCTGCTGGTGATGAAGCTCGCCGCGTTCGGCCCGATGAAGGAAGGTGTGGCCAAGCAGTTCGAGATCTTCCACAACAAGCACACGTGGGCGATGACCATTCTGTACATCGTCACTTTCGGCTCGTTCATCGGCTTCTCGATGGCGCTGCCCCTGTCGATGAAGGTGATCTTCGGTGTCAGCCACGTGCCCGATGCCGCCGGCGTGATGCAGCACACGGCGAGCAATCCGAACGCGCCCGCGGTGTTGGCCTACGCCTGGATTGGCCCCTTCGTCGGGGCGCTCATTCGCCCGGTGGGCGGTTGGATAGCCGACAAGGTCGGAGGCTCGATTGTCACGCAGTGGGTCTCGGCGGCCATGGTGCTGGCCTCGGTAGCCGTGGGCTACGTGATGATGCAAGCCTATCAGTCGGCCACCCCCGAGCAGTACTTTCTGCCATTCATGCTGCTCTTCGTGGTGCTGTTTGCCGCCAGCGGCATCGGCAACGGTTCGACGTTCCGGAGCATCGGCATCATCTTCGACCGCCAGCAGGCCGGCCCGGTGCTGGGCTGGACATCCGCCGTCGCGGCCTACGGCGCCTTTATCGCGCCGGTGGTCATCGGCCAGCAGATCAAGGCCGGTACGCCACAAGCGGCGATGTACGGCTTCGCGATCTTCTATGCGCTGTGCCTCTTCCTCAACTGGTGGTTCTACCTGCGCAAGAACGCGTACGTGAAGAACCCCTGACCCCTCCGTTCCTCAATCGTCGACGCAGTCGCTGCGGGGATCCAAGATGAGCCATTTTCTCGACCGACTCAGTTATTTCTCGAACCCGAAGGAGCCGTTCTCCGGCGAGCACGGAGTGACCACCGGGGAAGACCGGACGTGGGAGGACGCTTACCGCAACCGCTGGGCGCACGACAAGATCGTGCGCTCGACGCACGGCGTCAACTGCACGGGCTCCTGCTCCTGGAAGATCTACGTCAAGGGCGGCATCGTCACGTGGGAGACGCAGCAGACCGACTATCCGCGCACGCGCTGGGACATGCCCAACCACGAGCCGCGCGGCTGCGCGCGGGGTGCTTCCTACAGCTGGTATCTGTACAGCGCGAACCGCGTCAAGTACCCGATGGTGCGCGGGCGGCTGCTCAAGAACTGGCGCGCGGCACGGCTTGCGCACGACCCGGTGGCGGCCTGGACGTCGATCGTCGAAAACGACGCCGCGCGCCGTGACTACCAGAGCGTGCGCGGCCTCGGCGGTTTCGTCCGCTCGAGCTGGAACGAGGTCAACGAGATCATTGCTGCCGCCAACGTCTACACGATCAAGAAGTACGGCCCCGACCGCGTCGTTGGCTTCTCGCCGATCCCGGCGATGTCGATGGTCAGCTACGCGGCCGGCAGCCGCTATCTGAGCCTCATCGGCGGCGTGTGCATGAGCTTCTACGACTGGTACTGCGACCTGCCGCCGTCGTCGCCGCAGATCTGGGGCGAGCAGACCGACGTGCCGGAGTCGGCCGACTGGTACAACTCCAATTTCATCATCGCATGGGGCTCCAACGTGCCGCAGACGCGCACGCCCGACGCGCATTTCTTCACCGAGGTCCGCTACAAGGGGACGAAGACGGTGGCGGTGACGCCCGACTACTCAGAGGTCGCCAAGCTTTCCGACATCTGGATGCACCCCAAGCAGGGTACCGACGCCGCCGTGGCGATGGCGATGGGACACGTGATCCTGAAGGAGTTCTACTTCCCCGGAGAAGGCAAGGAGCGCAGCGCGTATTTCGACGACTACGTCCGGCGCTACACGGACATGCCGATGCTGGTGATGCTGAAGAAGCACACGCTGCCAGGCGGCGAAATCGTGATGGTGCCCGATCGCTACGTCCGCGCGTCGGATTTCAACGGCAAGCTCGGCCAGGCGAACAATCCGGAGTGGAAGACCGTCGCGTTCGACGAGGCCGGCAACGTGGTGCTGCCCAACGGCGCGATCGGCTTTCGCTGGGGCCCGGATGGGCGTGCCGACCAAGGTCAGTGGAACCTCGAGGCAAAGGAGGCGCACCACGGTCATGACGTGAAGCTCAAGCTGTCGGTGCTCGAAGGCGAGAGCGCGAGCCATGAAACCGCGAAGGTCGGCTTTCCGTACTTCGGCGGCATCGTGAGCGAACATTTCCCGAACAGCGCGCTGACGGGCGGCAGCCCGGACGTGCTGGTGCGCACGGTGCCGGTGCAGCGCATCGCGCTCGGCGACGAAGGCGACAAGCGCGAGGCGCTCGTCGCCACGGTATTCGATCTTCAGGTCGCGAACTACGGCGTGGCGCGCGGCCTGCCCGGCGAACGGGCAGCGACGAGCTTCGACGACGACACGCCGTACACGCCGGCCTGGCAGGAGCGCATCACCGGCACGCCGCGCGCACAGGTCATCACGGTAGCGCGCCAGTTCGCCGAAAACGCGCACCGGACGCAGGGCCGCTCGATGGTGATCATCGGCGCGGCGATGAACCACTGGTACCACTGCGACATGAACTACCGCGGCATCATCAACATGCTGATGATGTGCGGCTGCATCGGGAAAAGCGGCGGCGGCTGGGCGCACTACGTGGGGCAGGAGAAGCTGCGGCCGCAGACCGGCTGGACGGCGCTGGCGTTCGCGCTCGACTGGATCCGGCCGCCGCGCCAGCAGAACAGCACGAGCTTCTTCTACGCGCACACCGACCAGTGGCGCTACGAGAAGCTCACGATGGACGAGGTGCTCTCGCCGCTCGCCGACGCCAAGGTCTACGGCGGCAGCATGATCGACTACAACGTGCGTGCCGAGCGCATGGGCTGGCTGCCCTCCGCGCCGCAGCTGCAGACCAATCCGCTGCAGGTCGTGCGCGACGCGCAGGCCACGGGCGCCGATCCGAAGGAGTACACGGTCAAGGCGCTGAAGGATGGCACGCTGAAGATGAGCTGCGAGGATCCGGATCATCCGAACAACTGGCCGCGCAACCTCTTCGTGTGGCGCTCGAACCTGCTGGGCTCGAGCGGCAAGGGCCACGAGTACTTCCTGAAACATCTGCTCGGCACCAGCAATGGCGTGCAAGGCAAGGACCTCGGACCGCAGGAAACGAAGCCGGAGGAGGTGGTCTGGCACGACAAGGCGCCCGAAGGCAAGCTCGACCTGCTCGTGACGCTCGACTTCCGGATGAGCACGACGTGCCTCTATTCGGACATCGTGCTGCCGACGGCGACCTGGTACGAGAAGAACGATCTCAACACCAGCGACATGCACCCGTTCATCCATCCGCTGTCGACCGCGGTCGATCCGGCGTGGCAAGCGCGGAGCGACTGGGAAATCTACAAGGGTTTCGCGAAGAAATTCAGCGAGATCTGCGTAGGCCACCTCGGCGTGGAGCGCGAGATCGTGCTGACGCCGCTAATGCATGACAGCCCGGCAGAACTTGCCCAGCCGCTCGACGTGCAGGAGTGGAAGCGCGGCGAGGTCGACCTCATTCCGGGCAAGACGGCGCCGCAGATCGCGGTGGTCGAGCGCGACTATCCGAATGTCCACAAGCGCTTCACCGCGCTCGGGCCCTTGATGAACAAGGTCGGCAACGGCGGCAAGGGCATCGCCTGGAACACGCAGACCGAAGTGAAGCAGTTGGGCGAGCTGAACGGCGTCGTCAACGCGGAAGGCGCGACCCGCGGGATGCCGCATATCGAGACCGATATCGACGCCTGCGAGGTGATCCTGCAACTCGCGCCGGAGACCAACGGCCACGTCGCGGTCAAGGCGTGGGAAGCGCTGTCCAAACAGACGGGACGCGAGCACGCGCACCTGGCGCAGTACCGCGAGGACGAGAAGATCCGCTTCCGCGACATCCAGGCGCAGCCGCGCAAGATCATCAGCTCGCCCACGTGGAGCGGCATCGAGAGCGAGAGCGTCTCTTACAACGCCGGCTACACCAACGTGCACGAGTTGATCCCGTGGCGCACGCTCACCGGCCGCCAGCAGTTCTACATGGATCATCCGTGGATGCGCGCCTTCGGCGAGGGTTTTTCGAGCTACCGCCCGCCGGTGGACCTCAAGACCACCGCCGGCATCCACAACCTGAAGGGCAACGGCAACCCCGAGATCCTGCTCAACTTCATCACGCCGCACCAGAAATGGGGAATCCACTCCACGTACACCGACAACCTGATCATGCTCACGTTGAGCCGCGGCGGTCCGTGCATCTGGCTCTCCGAGACCGATGCGAAGCGCGTCGGCATCGTCGACAACGACTGGATCGAGCTCTTCAACATCAACGGCGCGATCGCGGCACGCGCCGTCGTCAGCCAGCGGGTCAGACCCGGCATGGTCATGATGTACCACGCGCAGGAAAAAATCGTGAACACCCCGGGATCGGAGATCACCGGTGTGCGCGGCGGCATCCACAATTCGGTGACGCGCATCGTGCTGAAGCCGACGCACATGATCGGCGGCTACGCGCAGTTCAGCTACGGCTTCAATTACTACGGCACGATCGGCACCAATCGCGACGAGTTCGTCGTCGTGCGCAAGATGGCCAAAGTCGACTGGCTGGACACCCCGGTGGGCCAGGAGCTCGTCCGTCCCACTCAGGCGCATGGAGAAAGTGTATGAACTCCCACGCTCACGTTCGTTCGCTGCCCCCAGAGGGGGCGCTGGCCTCCGTTGAGGCGGCTCTGCGGGAGGCGGTGTGAACCCCCACGCTCACGTTCGTTCGCTGCCCCCAGAGGGGGCGCTGGCCTCCCCTGAGGCGGCTCTGCGGGAGGCCCTATGAAGATTCGCGCGCAGATCGGCATGGTGCTGAACCTCGACAAGTGCATCGGCTGCCACACCTGCTCGGTCACCTGCAAGAACGTCTGGACCAGCCGGCCGGGCATGGAATACGCCTGGTTCAACAACGTCGAGACCAAGCCCGGCATCGGCTATCCGAAGGAATGGGAGAACCAGGACAAGTGGAACGGCGGCTGGGTGCGCAAGGCCGACGGCAGCATCGAGCCGCGCCAGGGCGCGAAGTGGAAGCTGCTGATGCGCATTTTCGCGAACCCGAACCTGCCGGAGATCGACGACTACTACGAGCCGTTCACGTTCGACTACGACCACCTGCAGTCGGCGCCGGAAATGAAAGCTGCGCCTACCGCGCGGCCGCGCAGCCTGATCACCGGCATGCAGATGGACAAGATCGTTTGGGGCCCGAACTGGGAGGAAATTCTCGGCGGCGAGTTCGCCGGACGGTCGAAGGACCGGAATTTCGACAACATCCAGAAGGACATCTACGGGGAGTTCGAGAACACGTTCATGATGTACCTGCCGCGGCTGTGCGAGCACTGCCTCAATCCGTCGTGCGTCGCGAGCTGCCCGTCGGGCTCGATCTACAAGCGCGAGGAAGACGGCATCGTCCTGATCGACCAGGACAAGTGCCGCGGGTGGCGCATGTGCGTCAGCGGCTGCCCCTACAAGAAGATCTACTACAACTGGAAGAGCGGGAAGGCCGAGAAGTGCATCTTCTGTTACCCGCGCATCGAGGCGGGGCAGCCCACCGTGTGCTCGGAGACCTGCGTGGGTCGCATTCGCTACCTCGGCGTGCTGCTGTACGACGCTGACCGCATCGCCGAAGCGGCGAGTGTGGAGCGCGACCGCGACCTGTACAACGCGCAGTTGTCGATCTTCCTCGATCCGAACGATCCCAGCGTCATCGCGCAGGCACGTGTCGACGGCATTCCCGACAACTGGCTGGAGGCGGCGCGCAAGAGCCCCGTCTACCGGATGGCGGTGGCCTGGAAGGTGGCGTTGCCGCTGCATCCGGAGTACCGGACGCTGCCGATGGTCTGGTACGTGCCGCCGTTGTCTCCGATCACCGCCGCCGCCAACGCGGGGCAGGTCGGCACCAACGGCGAGATTCCGGACGTCAAGGAGCTGCGCATCCCGGTCAAGTACCTGGCGAACCTGCTGACCGCCGGCGACACGGTACCCGTGGTCCGCGCGCTCGAGCGGATGCTCGCGATGCGCGCGTACCAGCGCGCGAAGCACGTGGACGGCGAAGCCAATCTGGCCGCGCTGAAGCAGGTCGACCTCACGCCGGCCGAAGTGGAGGACATGTACAAGGTGATGGCTATCGCCGACTACGAGGACCGATTCGTCATTCCTTCCACGCATCGCGAATACGCGGAAAACGCGTTCAACGTGCGCGGCGGCTGCGGCTTCTCGTTCGGCAACGGCTGCTCCGAGGGCATCAGCGAGACGAGCCTCTTCGGCAGCGAGAAGAAACGGACGATTCCGATCAAGGCGAAGGTATGAGCGCCGCACGGCCGCCCGAAGGCGCTCGCCCCCTCCCGCGGAGGGGGGGGCGCCGCCCACGAAGTGGGCAAGCCTGGGGGAGGTTACCCAATGAGCGTGCTCGGACTGTCCCGACCCGTTTTCGCGCGCGGCACGCTGCGCGTGCTGGCCGCGCTGCTCTCCTATCCCGATCCATACGTGCGCCGCCATCTGCCCGAGATGCCGGAAATCCTTCGTCGCGAGAGCGCGCTGCCGGTCGGCCGGCTCGCCGAGCTCGACGCGTTGATTGCAAAGCTGCGCGGCAGCGACCCGCTGGACGCCGAGGCCGAGTACGTGCAGTTGTTCGACCGCGGCCGCGGCACGTCGCTGCACCTGTTCGAGCACGTGCATGGCGATTCGCGCGACCGCGGCCCGGCGATGATCGATCTCGCGCGTACATACGAGGCGGCGGGCCTGCTGCTCGCTCCGGGAGAATTGCCCGACTTCCTGCCGGCCGTGCTCGAGTTCGCATCCACGCAACCGCCGCGCGAGGCGAAGGCATTCCTCGGCGAAATGGCGCACATCCTGAGTGCGATCCTCGGCGCTCTCCGGAAGCGCGAGAGCGCGTATGCGAGCGTGCTGGGCGCGCTGCTGGAGCTCGCGGGCGAGAAGGCGCAGCCGGTCGCTACGGACGTCGAGGAACCGCTCGACGAAACGTGGGCCGAGCCGCCGGTATTCGACGGCTGCTCGTCGAAGGGGCAGGCACGTCCGGGCGCACCGCAACCGATCCAGGTGATTCACAGGACGGCGCAGCCGGCAGCGGCCGCGAACACCGCGGCGGCGTCAGCCGTAAGCGTGAGGATCCAGCCATGAGTTCCTATCTAAACAATCTCGCCTTCGTCGTCTATCCGTACGTGTGCCTCGCCGTGTTCCTGATGGGCAGCCTCGCCCGGTTCGACCGCGACCAGTACACGTGGAAAAGCGACTCGTCGCAGATGCTGCGCACCGGGACGCTGCGGTGGGGCAGCAACCTGTTCCACGTCGGCATCCTGTTCCTGTTCTTCGGGCACCTGTTCGGACAGCTCACGCCGCACTGGATGTACGAGCCGTTCATCAGCGCGCCGCAGAAGCAGCTGCTGGCGGTCGTCGCCGGCGGCGTGGCGGGCGCGATCTGCTTCGTCGGCCTGACGCTGCTCCTGCACCGGCGCATCTTCGACCCGCGCATCCGGCTCACCAGCCACCGCACCGACCTCGCGATCCTCGTGATCCTGTGGGTCCAGCTCTGCCTGGGCCTCATCACGCTGCCGCTGTCGTGGGAGCATCGCCATGACGCGGGCACGATGCTGATCCTCGCGAGCTATCTGCAGGGCATCGCCACGCTGCGCCCCGATGCCGAGGCGCTGGCGGCGGTGGCCTGGCCATTCAAGGTGCACATGTTGCTCGGCATGACGATATTCCTGCTGCTCCCGTTCAGCCGCCTCGTGCATGTGTGGAGCGGGTTCGCCGCGCTGGTCTATCTGCTGCGCCCGTACCAGGTCGTGCGCAGCCGTCGCTTGAACGTGCCCGCCGGCCGCAACCTGCCGGGGCAGCCCCGCGCCGGCGCTTGAGGAGTCCCCGTCATGGCCGAATTCGCCGCCACCCTCGCCGTCGCCCGCGTCAACGGCGTGGCGTTGCACGCGGCTGGCGAGACCATCGCACCGGGAATACTCCGCCAGCGCGCCTGTACCGAGCTGTTGCGACAAGCGGCGCAGCGCGAGGGCCTCCTTGCTGCCGATGACGCACCCGGAACCGACGGCGCGGTCAGCGAAGCCGCGACGACGGCGATCGATACGCTGCTCGAGCGCGCGCTCAACGTCCCCGAACCGTCCGCCGAGGCGTGCCGCAGGCACTACGCGACGCACACGGGCAAGTTCGCAACAGGCGAACGCGTGCGTGTGCGCCACATCCTGTTTGCGGTGACACCGGGCGTGGACGTCGTCGCGCTGCGCAGGCGCGCCGAGGCCACGCTGCTCGACGTGCGTTGCCACGACGGCAAGGCAGGCGACGTTTTTTCCGACGCAGCGCGCACGCTATCCAATTGTCCCAGCGGCGTCGAAGGGGGTGATCTTGGTGCGTTGACGGCAGACGACTGCGCACCGGAGTTTGCGCGCGAGATCTTCGGCAGGGCGGAGATCGGCGTGCTGCCGCGGCTCGTGCACAGCCGCTTCGGCCTGCACGTGGTCGAGGTGCGGGCGCGCGAGCCGGGCGTGCCGCCCGAGTTCGAAGCCGTTCGGGGCAGCGTCGCGAATTCGCTGCGCCAGCAGGGCTTCGTCACGGCATTGCGCCAGTTCCTGCAGCTGCTCGCCGGTGCGGCGGCGATCGAGGGCGTCGATCTCGAGGGCGCCACCACACCGCTTGTGCAGTAACACCGGGGGCGGCCGATTTCCGGGTCTTGCGGCAGAAGACAATACGAATCGTGCGTGGCCCGTCCGCGCAATCTCGATCCGCTCAGGGGAGAACCGAAGTGACGATAATCACCGCAACTAAGCCGGGCGTCACCCGCGAACAGATCGCGGCGCTGTCGATGAGCACGCTCGACTTTGCGGTGAATTTCGCCGTCTGGGTGATGTTCTCCGTCATCGGCGTCAAGATCAAGACGGAGCTCAGCCTCAACGAGACAGAGTTCGGCCTGCTAGTGGCCACGCCCATCCTCACCGGGGCGCTGGTTCGCCTGCCGCTGGGCATCCTGACCGACCGCTACGGCGGGCGGATCGTGTACTTCCTGCAGATGCTATCCGTGGTGGTGCCGACGTGGTTGCTGTCCTACGCGACCGAGTACTGGCAGTACCTTGTGCTCGGACTCTTCATTGGCATGGCCGGCGGCTCGTTCGCGGTCGGCATCGCCTACACATCGGCCTGGTTCAGCAAGGAACGGCAGGGCACCGCGATGGGCATCTTCGGCGCCGGCAACGCGGGCTCCGCGATCACCATGTTCGTCGCTCCGCTGATCATCGCGGCGGCGGCCGCGGCCTCGTGGCGGATGGTGCCGAGACTCTATTCCGTCGCCATGCTGGTGATGGCCGTCCTGTTCTGGTTCCTGACCACGGAGGATCCGCTGCACCGGAAGGACGCGGCCGCCCGCCAGCGCCTGTCTCTCGGGGAACAGTTGAAGCCCCTCCTCGATCTGCGAGTGTGGCGGTTTGGGCTGTCCTATTACTTCGTCTTCGGCGGCTTCGTCGCGCTGGCGCTCTGGCTGCCGAAGTACTACGTCGGCCAGTCCGGGCTGCCGCTCGCCACGGTGCGTTCCTGTCCATCCTGTTCAACCTGCCGTCCGGCGCGATCCGCGCGCTGGGCGGATGGGCGTCCGACAAGTGGGGTGGCAACACGGTGACCTGGTGGGTGATGTGGGTGAGCCTGGCCTGCATGTTCCTGCTGAGCTATCCGCCGACGACGATGATCGTCCACGCGATCAAGGGTGACGTCGCGGTCGACATCGGCGTGGGTTTGGTGACATTCACCGTGCTGATCTCCATCGTCGGGCTGGCGCAGGGCTTCGGCAAGGCCAGCGTCTACCGGAGCCTGGCGGACCACTACCCGACCAGCATGGGCGTGGTCGGCGGCATCGTCGGCGTCATCGGCGGCCTGGGCGGATTCACGCTGCCGATCATGTTCGGCGTCGCGGCCGACGTGATCGGCGTGCGCAGCAGCTGCTTCATGCTGATAACCGGCGTGGTGATCGTCACGATGATCTGGGTGTGGGTCGCGGAACGCAACGAGCGCGAAGGGATCCTGGCGCAGCACGTCGACGCGCGCGCGGCCCTGGCCGGCGCCGAGCTCATCGAGCCCCGCCGCCGCCGCCACCACGTGCTCGTCGACTGGCGGCCGGACGACGAGGGCTTCTGGGCGACGACCGGTCGGCGCATCGCCCACCGCAACCTCTGGCTGTCGATGCCTGCGCTGCTGCTGGCGTTCGCGGTCTGGGTGGTGTGGAGCGTGATCGTGGTCGAGCTGCCGCACATCGGGTTCGCGTTCAGCACCAACCAGTTGTTCTGGCTGGCGGCGCTGCCCGGACTCTCGGGCGCGGTGTTCCGCGCGCTGTATTCGTTCGTCGTACCCATTTTCGGCGAGCGCAACTGGACCGTGTGGAGCACGACGATGCTGCTGCTGCCCACGCTATGGATCGGCTTCGCCGTGCAGGACCCCAGCACCAACTACACGGTGTTCGCCGCGATCGCGCTGCTGTGCGGCTTGGGCGCGGGCAACTTCTCGTCGTCGATGGCGCATATCAGCTTTCTCTATCCGAAGCGCCTTCAGGGCACGGCGCTCGGTGCGAACGCGGGAGTGGGCAACCTGGGCGTCGGACTGGCGCAGCTCATCGCGCCGCTCGCCATGTATGGTGGCGCACTGCTGATCATGGGCGGCAGCGCCCAGACCCGCGAGGTCGCAGGCGCGACGGTGTCGGTCTGGGTGCAGAACGCCGGCTTCATCTGGGTGCCGCTGATCGTGCTGTCCGTGCTTGCAGCGTGGTTCGGCATGGACAACATCGCGAGCGTGCGCGCCGGCTTCGCCGAACAGGTGGCGATCATCCGCAACAAGCAGCAGTGGCGGATGAGCTGGCTCTGCCTCGGCACCTTCGGCTCGTTCATCGGGCTCGCGGCGGGCTTCCCGATGCTGGTCAACACAGAATTCCCGGCAGTCGATGCGTTCAGCATCGCGTTCGTCGGTCCGTTGCTTGGGGCCCGGTGCGCCCCATCGGCGGCTGGCTCGCCGACCGCATGGGTGGGGCGATGATCACCGTGTGGGTGTTCGTCGTGATGACGATCGCGCCGCTTGCCGCAGCCTTCTTCCTGCCTGGCGGGGGCGGGGGCGGCAGCCTCACGGGGTTCGCGCTCGCGTTCATCGCAATGTTCATCGCGCCGGGCGTTGGCAACGGCTCGACCTTCCGCATGATCCCGATCATCTTTCGTACGCTACGCGAGCGCGAGGTGAAGGACCCGAACGACAAGGTGGCGCTGGAGGCGGCCCGCCGCCTCGGCGGCACCGAGGGCGCTGCGACGCTGGGCTTCAGCTCGGCCGTCGCGGCACTCGGCTCGCCTTCATTCCGATCGCCTACGGCACGTCGATCAAGCTGACGGGCAGCCCCGAGGGGGCACTGATCTTCTTCAGCGCCGTTCTACCTCTCCTGTGTGCTGGGGACCTGGCGCTGGTATGCGCGCCGCGACGCCGAAGTAGCGTACTGACGGCCCCACGCTCGCCGATCTACGACGCGCGATCGAAGCGCGGGAGGCGCGGTCCCTCAAGGCGCAACGCCACCCGGGCATAGGCGACCTTGTCGTGCCGGAGCCGCGCCTGCGCGTCGGCGAGACTCGGCGCCGGTTCGATACCGAGCTCGCGGAGGACGTCGACCGTTGTGACACGCAGCCCGCGAGCCGCAGTGTCGTTGCACCGGTCAGTCGTTGCGCCAGATCGTTATTTCGTGGATCGACTCTTTGCCCGGCTCGGTGCGATACCCATACCCGTTGCGGTCGAGGATCTTGAACAGCGGCGTCGGGTGGCAGTCGATGATGAGCGTCAGCCGGTCGCCGGCCTGGAAGTCACCGATCGTCTCGAGCACGCGCTCGAGCGGCTGCGGCGGCTCCATGCCACGCACGTCGAGCGTCACGTGGCGCGGCATCAGCGCGTCCCGCGCCCGAGCGATTGTCGATCCGACCTGTTCATGACGCCATTGTTCGCAGCACGGTAGGCTCGCTCCTTGACCCGCATCAAGAACAACGAAGCCGCCTGTATCGCTGCTCGCCGAAAGCGCCGGAGCCCCCGAAGCGCCTTCGGAACTCCGCGATCACAGGTTATCGCAGTGCGTGCGCGACGTTGAGCGCTGCCGCGAAGACCAGCACCGCGCCGGCCTGATGCGCGGCGGCGAGCGGCACGGGCACGACGAAAAGCAAGGTCGCGATGCCGAGTGCAATCTGCAGCGCGACAAGGACGAGAAGCAGGTGGCTGCCGATGCGGGCGCGAGCGGGCAGCCCCTGCGTCGATCTCTGCTTCCACCAGAGGAAAGGCACGAGTAGCGCCAGGACCCACGCGATCGCGCGGTGATCGAACTGGACCGTCGCCATGTTCCAGAAGAAGTTCTTCCACCACGGATCGAGCATGAAGATCTCGGGCGGGACGACGGCGCCGTTCATCAGCGGAAACGTATTGTAGGCGAAGCCGGCGCGGATCCCGGCGACGAAGCCGCCCGACAGCGCCATGACGAAGACGATCGCGGCTACCGCGAAGGCAAGCGCCCGCACGAGGCGCTGAGCCGAACTCGCAATGACCGCGCGTCGCGGATATGAGAGCGACAACCCGACCCAGAGCATCGCCGCGAAAATCACGAGCGCGATCGCGAGATGCGCGGTCAGCCGGAACTGCGAGACGCGCGGATCGTCGACGAGACCGCTCTTCACCATGTACCAGCCCATGGCCCCCTGCAGCCCGCCCAGCGCGAAAATGCCGGCGAGCTTCCATCCATAGCCCTCCGGAATGCGGCGCCGCACGGCGAACCACAGGAGCGGAACGAGGAACACCACGCCAATCGCGCGCCCGAGCAGGCGGTGGAAATATTCCACCCAGAAGATCCCCTTGAACTCGGCGAGCGTCATCGCATGATTGACGAGCCGGTACTCTGGCGTGAGCCGGTACTTGGCGAAGGTTTCCTGCCACGCTCCGTCGGTGAGCGGCGGCACCGTGCCGATGATCGGCTGCCATTCGACGATCGACAACCCCGAATGCGTGAGGCGCGTGGCGCCGCCGACGACGACCATCGCGAATACCAGCGCGCAGCAGACGAACAGCCACGCCGCGATCGCGCTGTTGTCCACGGCGGCAATCGATGGCGCTTCGCCGGCGCGCGGCGCGGCGGATGCCGAAGAAGCGGGAACCTGCATGGCGCGCATTTTGCCACGTCGGCAGCGCACGCCACCTGCGGCGGTCACGAAGTTGCGATGGAGCGCCGGATCGGGTCCGAGAATCCTTGACGCATATCAATTTCATGCGCCCGCAGTGCGCCGTACAGTCCGCCGAACCGGCGAAGCAGGGCTCGTGCATCGCGCCAACAGGGGCCGCGCTTCTGCCGACCTGGACCACCAAGCCCAAGTCCGGGCGACTACGAGGAGTGCTGCGCCATGGCAACCCTGAACACGACCAACGATCCCGACGACGACGTCTCCGAAGAGCCCATTCCCGTCATGCAGCAGCTGCTGGACAACCCGTTCCTGCTGCTCTTCATCGGCATCGCGATGCCCACCGTGCTCTACATCGTTTGGGGCGTGATGGAAATCGTCGGCATCCCGGTCGCCAAGTAAGCCTCGATCATCGTCACGGAGCGTCTGTCCATGAGCGCCATTGCCCCGCCGAAGAGCCGCGTCTGGTGGAAGCAGCCGCTGGACCGCGTCGAAGGCACCTGGATCGCGATCGCCTTCGTCTGGTGCCTCATCATGTTCTTCATGATGCCGTACTGGCATGTTTACGGTAAGCAGAACCTCTCGAACGAGGCATATCGGACAACGCCAGAATGGCATCAGCAGAAGACGCAGGCGATGGTCGACAAGTACAAAGTCCGCGAGGAGACCGAGCAGAAGATCCCGGTCGTGCACCCGCCGCCGGGGAGCGACGTCTACCTGATCGCGCGGCTGTGGCAATGGTGGCCGATGCTCGAGCTCGAGGAGGGCAAGACCTATCGCCTGCATCTCGCATCGATGGATTGGCTGCACGGCTTCTCGCTGCAGCCCGAGAACATCAACATCGAGGTGCACCCGAACTACGAGCACGTGGTCACCGTGACGCCGACCAAGGCGGGCGTCTATTCGATCTTCTGCAACGAGTACTGCGGCATCAACCATCACACGATGGCGAGCAAGCTCTACGTCGTGAAGCCGAAATAGGGAGACGACGATGGCCGTCAACCGGATGTTCCGCATTTGCCCCGCGACGGGCCTGTCCTATCACGAGCCGGCCGAGAAGCTGATCCGCTGGAACACCGTCGCTGGCGTCGTGTCGCTGTTGGTCGGCGGCATCCTCGCGCTGTTGGTCATCCTGACCCGCTGGCAGGCGGTGCACCTGCTGCCGCCCGACTGGTTCTATCTTGTGCTGACCGCGCACGGGCTCGACATGCTCGTGTTCTGGATCATCTTCTTCGAGATCGCCGTGCTGTACTTCTGCGCGTCGACGCTGCTTCGCTGCCGGCTCGCCACGCCGACGATGGCCTGGGTCGGCTTCTGGCTGATGGTCATAGGCGCGCTCGTCAACAACTACGCGGTGTTCAGCGGCAGCTCGTCTGTGATGTTCACGTCCTACGCGCCGATGCAGGCGCACTGGTCGTTCTACCTCGGGCTGATCTTGTTCGCCGTCGGCGCGCTCATCGGGTGCTTCGTCTTCTTCGGCACGCTGGTCGTCGCGAAAAGCGAAAAGACCTACCAGGGCTCGGTTCCCGTCGTCACGTTCGGTGCCGTCACGGCCGCGATCATCGCGGTGTTCACGATCGCGTCAGGCGCGATCATCCTGATCCCGACCTTCCTGTGGTCGCTCGGCCTGATCGACCACATCGACTCGCTGATGTATCGGACCGTCTGGTGGGCCTTCGGCCACAGCTCGCAGCAGATCAACGTCGCCGCCCACGTCTCGGTGTGGTACCTGATCGCGGCCGTCGTGTTCGGCGCGAAGCCGATGTCGGAGCGCGTCTCGCGCACGGCGTTCCTGCTCTACATCTTCTTCCTGCAGCTTGCGAGCGCGCACCACCTGCTTGCCGATCCGGGCCTCACCTCGAACTGGAAGATCTTCAACACGAGCTACGCGATGTACCTCGCCGTGCTCGCGTCGATGGTGCACGGGCTCACGGTCCCGGGCTCGATCGAGGTCGCGCAGCGCGAGAAGGGCTTCAACAACGGGCTATTCCAGTGGCTGCGCAAGGCGCCGTGGGCGAATCCGGTCTTCGTCGCGATGTTCCTCTCGCTGATCGGCTTCGGATTTCTCGGCGGGATCTCCGGCGTGATGATGGGCACTGAGCAGCTGAACCTCATTATCCACAACACGATCTACGTGCCGGGACACTTCCACGCGACCGTCGTCATCGGCACGACGCTCGCATTCATGGGCCTAACGTACTTCCTGATTCCGACGCTGTTCCGGCGCGAGCTGATGTTCCCCGCGATGGCCAGGTGGCAGCCATACCTGTTCGGCCTCGGCATGATGGGCTTCGCGCTGTTCATGATGGGCGCGGGGACGCTCGGCGTGCCGCGCCGGCACTGGGACTTCACGTTCGCCGGCAACTCGCTGGGCTACGAATTCCCGGGCATCGCATACCTGATGATGACGCTGATGGCGCTCTGCGGCCTGGGCGCGATCGTCGGCGGCATCATGTACCTGCTGATCACGGTCGGCAGCGTGTTCTTCGGCAAGAGGATCGCCACGCCCGGCTTCGCGCACGTCAGGGCGAAGGACGGCGTCGCGCCGACGACAAGGCCGGTCGAGGTCGCAATCGAAGCGCACGGCTCCAACATCGGTGTCGCCGGCTTCGTCGCGCCGGGGACGTTCACGCTGGCGATCGTGTTCCTGATCGCGTTCGTCCTCTATTACTTCGTGAACTGGAAATATCTGTCGACGGTCTGGCCGTTGAGCTGAATTGCGCCGTCATTCCCGCGAGGGAATCCGGCGTCGTTTCCCGAACGCCACTGGGTCCGCGCCTCCGCGGGGACAACGACCAAGGGGAAGCCATCCATGACAACCAGGACGATCGAGAGGGCGGCCAAGCGCGACTGCGGTGCCGGGTTTCGCCTGTTCTTCGATCTGTTCAAGCTGCGGATCGGGCTTGTGATCGGCTTCGCCGCCGTCGCCGGCCTCGCGATCACGCCCGGGCCATCGCTGCCCGGCTGGCAAGTGCTATCGCTCGCCTTCGCCGTGACGCTCGCCTCGGCCGCAGCCGGCGCGTTCAACCAGTATGTCGAGCGCGACCTCGATGCGGCCATGGGCCGCACGAGGCGCCGCGCGTTTGTCACCGGACGTCTCACCGCGGGCCCGGCTTGGCTCGCGACGATCGTGGCAATCGGTGCCGTCGGCGTCGTGCTTGCCGCCATCGCGATCAACGTGCCGGCGGCGATCTACACGTTCCTCGGGGCGTTCACGTACGGGGTCGTCTACACGGTGTGGCTCAAACGCCGGACGTGGTGGAATATCGTGATCGGCGGGCTCGCGGGAAGCTTCGCGGTGCTGGCCGGTGCCGCGGCGGTGGCGCCCGACGCGCTCGGGGCGCTGCCGCTCTCCTTCGCGGTCGTGCTCTTTCTGTGGACGCCGCCGCACTTCTGGAGCCTCGCGATCGCATTTCGCGACGATTATGCCGCGGCGAAGGTGCCGATGCTGCCGGTGGTGGTTGGCAACGCCCGCGCCGCCTGTGCTGTGCTGACGGGTGCCGCGATGCTCGTCGCGGCATCGCTCGTTCCTGTAGCGTTTGGGATGGGCTGGCTCTATCTCTTAGGCGCGCTGGGCGGCGGTGCGTACCTGCTGACGAAGAGCGCGCAGCTCGCGCTCGCGCCGGACCGTCGCTCGGCAATGGTGAATTTTCACGCGTCGCTGATCCAGCTGACGCTGCTGCTCGTGGCTGCCGTCGCCGACGCCGCACTCCATGCGTGACCCCCGCAAGCCCGATGTCGACCCCGACATGCTGCTTCTTGCGGCGGCGGTCGGGCTTGCGTTGATGCTGATCGCCGGCCTGGCATTCGGCCAGGCGCTTCCGGCAGGGAAGGCGCTCGATCCGCGCGAAGCGCTCGAAATCTCGCAACGTGCTGTCGGCACGACGCTCGGCGACTACACACTCCTCAACCGCGACGGCAAGACGGTGCGCTTCGCCGCGTACCGCGGCAAGCCGCTCGTCGTGCAGTTCATCTATACCGGCTGCTTCCAGGTCTGTCCGACGACGACGAAATTTCTGGGGCGCGCAGTGGGTGAGGCGCAGCATGCGCTTGGACCCGACGCGTTTCATGTCGTCACCGTCGGTTTCAATCTGCCGTTCGACACGCCGGAAGCGATGCGCGAGTTTCAGCGGAAGCAGGGGATCGATCTGCCGAACTGGGAGTTCCTCGGCGCCGATGCTGCGACGATCGATGGGCTTGCGCGCGACACGGGGTTCGTATGGACGCCCACCGGCGCCGGTTTCGATCATTTGACGCAGACCACGATCGTCGATGGGGGCGGCCGCGTTTTTCGCCAGATCTACGGTGAATCGTTCGAGCTGCCAATGTTCGTCGGACCGCTGAAGGAGCTCGTGACCGGGGTGCGCGCACCGGCACAAAGCCTGTCGGGGCTGCTCGAGAAAGTTCGCATCCTGTGCACCGTCTACGACCCACGCGCTGGAAGATACCGGTTGAACTACGGCCTGTTCATCGAGATTTTCGTCGGTCTGAGCGTGCTCGGCGCCACCGCCTGGTATCTGATCGCGGGCGCGCGCCGCGGACGCGCGGAGCGTCGCCCCGCTTGATGCACACCATGTCGCAGGACCCCGCCGGGCCTTAGTATCCGGCTAACGTCCGCTCTATCCCCGGCCTCGGTGCCGTTGCGCCGTCGTTTCCGCGTCTTTTCTCGAGGAGCCGCTGTCGATGCCGCGTATTGAGCAGCCCAGCGGGCAGTGGGCGATTGGATCGCACATGTTCGCCTGCCGCAACGTGTCCCGTCACGATCGGCGCCGCCGCCGGCGCGCGACTGTCCGATGCTGAAACGGATCCAGGGTGCTGGGCAGAAGGCGTTCCTGACGGCGGAGAGAGTGTTCAACCGCGTGTTCGGCGACGCTCAGAATCCGTTCTACTACCTCGGCGCGATCGCGTATTACCTGCTGTGGGTCGTTGTCGCGAGCGGCCTCTATCTGTACATCTTCTTCAAGACGGGCGTTCAGGAAGCGTACGCATCGGTCGAGTACCTGACCCGCGAGCAGTGGTGGCTTGGCGGAATCATGCGGAGCTTCCACCGCTACGCCTCCGACGCGATGGTGCTCGCGATGGCACTGCACCTCGTCCGCCACTACGCATTCGACAACTACCGGAGCTTTCGCTGGTTCTCGTGGGTCTCGGGCGTAATGCTGCTGTGGCTCGTGTACGTCTCGGGCATCAACGGCTACATGCTGCCATGGGATGCGACGGCCCAGTTCGTCACCGTCGCCACCGCCGAGTGGCTCGACTGGCTGCCCGTCTTCAACGGTGCGCTGGTGCGCAACTTCATCACGCCCGACGCCGTCAACGACCGCCTGTTCTCCTTCTTGTCCTTCGTGCACATCGGGCTGCCGCTCGGCGTGCTGGCGCTGCTATGGGTGCATACGCAACGCGTTCCCGGCGCCAAGACATCCCCGCCGCGACCGATCGCGATCGGCGTGACGCTTGCGCTCCTTGCGCTCTCGCTCGTGAAGCCGGCGCTGTCCGGACCGCCGGCCAATCTCGCCGCGACGCCCACGACGATTCCCCTCGACTGGTTCTACCTTTCGGTCTATCCGCTGATCTACGTGTGGTCGCCGGGCGCGGTGTGGGGCGCGGTCGGGGCGCTCACGCTGCTGCTTTTCCTCCTGCCATGGCTTCCGCCGAAGCGCGCGGCGAAGGACGATCTGCACCTGATGGTGCGCCCCGACAACCGGATCATTCCGGCCCGACCGGGCGAGACGATCCTCGAGGCCGCACTTCGCGAGGGCATCGCCTTCCCGTACGAATGCCGCAACGGCGGCTGCGGCAAGTGCAAATGCACGGTGGTGTACGGACCGGTCGAGCAAGGGCCGCACCAGGAGACGGCGCTGTCCGCCGACGAGCGCACGAAGGGGATCGTGCTTGCGTGCAGCGCGACGGCGCTCGCCGACATCGAGCTCGAGTACGTGCCCGAAGCGCCGGTGGGCGGCATCCGCCCGCGCGGGTACACGGCCAAGGTCGTCGCGATGTCGAAGGCGAGCGCCGACGTGATGATCGTCAAGCTCGAAGTCGACGACGAGCCGATTCGCTTCTACGCGGGGCAGTATCTCAACGTCATCCTCCCGGACGGCGAGCAGCGAAGCTTTTCGTTCGCGACGGCGCCGCATGCGGGTGACGAGATCGAGCTGCAGATCCGGCTGATTCCAGGCGGACGGTTCACGACGCACGTGTTCGAACAAATGAAGGTCGGCGACGCTGTCCGCTTCGAAGGGCCGCTGGGCTCGTTCTTCCTGCGCGAGGACTCGGAAAAGCCGATCATTTTCGTCGCCGGCGCGACGGGCTTCGCGCCGGTGAAGAGCATGGTCGAGCACGCGTTCGCGATCGGCCTGAAGCGCAGGATGTTTTTGTACTGGGGCGTGCGTTCGCTCGCGGATCTCTACCTTCCGGATCTGCCGCGGAAGTGGGCCGCGGAGCACGCCAATTTCACGTTCGTGCCGGTGCTCTCGGCGCCGCGTCCCGAGGATCACTGGACCGGTCGCACGGGCCTCGTGCACGAGGCGATCCTCGCCGATTTTCCAAACCTCGCCGGGCATCAGATCTACGCGTGCGGCTCGGCAAAGATGGTCGAAGCGGCGCATCCCGCGTTCAAGGCGCACGGGCTCACGCAGGACGACTGCTTCTCCGACGCCTTCCGGCTCGCGCCGCATCTGCAGCACAGGACCGACGACATCGACATGGTCAAGCTCGGGGGCGCGGATTGAGGACGCGATAATGGGCACAGAGCCTCGCAATACGATCCTGAGCTACATGCTGCAGGCGGTCTGCTACGCGGCGTTCATCGCGGTGGTTGGCTATTTCGCGACGTCGCCACCGTACGTCCATCTGCCGGCGGGCGAAGCGCTGGTCAAGCTCTCGTTCCAGCACGCGGGCGAGCGCAAGGAAGCCTGCCACGAGCGCACGCCGGAGGAGCTCGCGAAGCTCGCCCCGAACATGCGCGCAGCCTCCGTCTGCCCGCGCGAGCGCTCGCCGGTGCAAGTGGAGATCGAGATGGACGGCAAGTCGCTCTTTGCGGTGGTCGCGAAACCTACCGGCCTCGCAAGGGATGGCGCATCGACGGTCTACCGCCGGATCGCCGTTCCGGCGGGCTCGCATCGCGTCGTCGCGAAGATGAAGGACACGGTCACCGGCGACTTCCGCTACGTCGGCGAACGCACGGTCGACCTCGCGCCGGGCCGGGTGCTCGTCATCGATTTCAACGCCAAGGAAGGCGGCTGGGTGTTTCGGGGGTAGCGGCGCGAGCCTGGGAGCAGGGTCCCCGCGCGCCCGGTGCGCGGGGTGCGACCGGGGCGAGTCGACGCTCGCGGCCGACAGCTCGGCATCACGCATTTTTCATCGACGGTGCGGAGGACGCGCCGATGGCGGGCGTTAACGCACGTCAAGTCGAGCCGCTGCGCGACGCGGTACCCTCCGCTCATGCGTGCGCCTTCGACCCTCACTGTCGGAACGAACATCGTCGAACCGGGCCCGGCTCGCCGTGCCCTCGGAGCGACGTTCGCAACGACCGAGCGCGCCTTCGACGGGGCCTTCGGCCAGGCGGCCAATCCGTGGCGGCATCTGGGCGGGATCGCCTATTTTCTGTTCTGGATCGTCGCGGTCACCGGGATCTGGGTCTACGTCGGCTTCGACACCCGCGCCGACGGCGCGTATGCGTCGGTCGAGCGCCTGACGTCGAATGCTTTTCCGCTAGGATCGCTCGGCCGCAGCCTCCATCGCTACGCGTCGGACGCGTTCGTGTTGATCGCGCTCCTGCATCTCGGCCGCGAATGGACGCTCGCGCGTTACGCACACTTTCGCCGCTTTTCATGGCTCACCGGTGTGGCCACGCTGTGGCTGCTGTTCGCGTCGGGTATCGGCGGCTTCTGGCTCGTCTGGGACCGGATCGCGCAGTACAGCCTGATCGCGACCACCGAATGGCTCGACGCGCTGCCTGTGTTCGACGGTGCGCTCATGCGCAATTTCATCGTGTCGGGTTCGGTCAGCGATCGTCTCTTTTCGTTGCTCATCTTCCTGCACATCGGTCTGCCGCTTGCGCTGCTCGCGGTGATGTGGGTCCATTTGCAGCGGTTGTCCCGGCCGGAGGCCCAACCGCCGAAGACGCTCGCCTGGGGAACGCTCGCCGCGCTGACACTGCTCTCGGTTGCCTGGCCGGTGAGGAGCGACGTTGCTGCAGACCTCGCCGTCGCGCCGAACACGCTCGCGCTGGATTGGTTTTACCTTGGCGTCCACGCATTCGCCGATCGGACCTCCCCCATCGCATTGTGGATCGCCGTTATCGGCTTCACGCTGCTGCTGGTCGCACTCCCGTGGTGCTCGCGCGCCGCGCGCGCGCCACGTCCGGTGGCTGCCGTTGTCGACCTCGCCAATTGCAACGGCTGCGCACGCTGCTTCGCTGATTGCCCCTACGCCGCGGTGACGATGCAACCGCGCACCGATGCGAAGCATCTGCCGAGACAGGCGGTCGTCGACGTCGATCTCTGCGCGGGATGCGGGATCTGCGCGGGCGCGTGCCCGTCGTCCACGCCGTTCCGTTCCATCGCTGACCTGGTGACCGGCATCGACATGCCGCAAGCGCCGATCAAGTTGCTGCGTGCGAATCTGGAACGAGCACTCGTCCGTCTTTCGTTGGTGCCGCCGGTCCCGTTCTCGCCGCGCATCGTCGTCTTCGGCTGCCGCAGCGACAACGGCGGCGTTGACCTCGCACCCTTCAGAAACGCGCGGACGGCGACGCTGTCGCTGCTGTGCGCGGCGCAGTTGCCTCCGTCGTTCGTCGAATACGCGTTGCGCGCGGGCGCCGACGGCGTGGTCATCACCGGATGCCGCGACGGCGATTGCGCGTACCGCCTCGGCAATCGGTGGACCGCCGAGCGGCTCGCCGGCGCGCGTGCGCCGCGACTCCGCGCAGCGGTTCCACAGGATCGCGTTCGCGTCGCATGGACCGGGCGCGCTGATACGGGGATGCTCGCGAGGGCGCTTGCAACCTTCCGCGCCGATCTCGCCGCGACAACGCAAACCGACGCGTTCGCGTCGCCACCGAAGCGCGCGCTCGAACTCGCAACGAGTAGGATTCAACCGGATGACGCCTCCGCACGACCCTGACGCCGTGACAGCGACCGCCCCCTCCGCCGGGGCGGGGACGCGGCTCGATGTCGGCCTCGCTTTCGGCGGTTACACACTGGCGCTGCCGCGCGATGCACGATCGAGGCTCGCGCAGGGCTGGCTCTTCCTCGGCATTGCCGCGCTCGCGGCATCGGGGATCCTCGCCGTGCTGCTCGTGCTCTCGCGCACGCCCGGCGTCGCGCGCTTGTTCCCGGTCGCCGATTTCTTCCGCGCGGCACTGGTGGCGCACGTCGACCTGTCGGTGCTCGTCTGGTTCGTCGCGTGCGCCGGCACGCTGTGGAGCCTCAACAGCACGCCGCGGCTTCTACCCGTCGGCTGGGCCGCGCTGGGCCTCGCGGCATTGGGTGCCGCGACGATCGCGGCATCGCCTTTCAGCGGCGGCACACCGGTGATGGCGAACTACGTGCCGGTGATCGACTCGCCGATGTTCATCGGCGGCCTCGCCCTGTTCGGACTGGGCCTCGCGCTGCTGGTCGGTCGCGGGCTCTTCGCATCGCCGTTGGTCGGGATGCGGCTCGACGGCGTCGGCGCGCTGCGTTTCGGCCTGAATGGCGCGATCGTCGCCACCGCCGTTGCGCTGCTCGCGCTCGCCTGGTCGTACTTCGCGTTGCCGCGGGATCTCGACGGCAAGGCGTACTACGAGCTCCTGTTCTGGGGCGGCGGCCATCTGCTGCAGTTCACCTGGACCCTCATTCTGCTCGTCGCGTGGCTGCTTCTCGCCGAGGCGATCGGCGCGCGCGTTCCGTTGTCATCGCGCGTCGCCGCGTTGCTGTTCGGCATCGGGCTCGCGTGCGTGTTCGCAACGCCGCTCATCTATCTCGCCTTCGGCGTCGCCTCGGTCGAACATCACCGCCTGCAGACGTGGCTGATGCGTTTCGGCGGCGGCCTCGCGATCGCGCCGGTCGCGCTGGCGGTGATCTGGGCGCTCTCCCGGCTGCACGCGTCGCGCCGTCCGGTCGCGGTCGACGCCCGGCCACTGCAGGCAGCGCTCGTCGCATCGATCGCGCTCTTCGGCGTCGGCGGGCTGATCGGGTTCACGATCCACGGCAGCAACGTGACGATCCCCGCGCACTACCACGGCTGCATCGTCGGCGTGACGGTCGCGCTGATGGGTGTGGTCTACTGGCTGCTGCCGCGGCTTGGCTTCGCGGCACCGTCGCCGCGGCTCGCGAAGTGGCAGCCGTACGTCTACGGCGGCGGACAGCTCATGCACGTCATCGGCCTGATGTGGTCGGGAGGCTACGGCGTCCAGCGCAAGATCGCCGACGGCGCGATGATCGAACGCTCGCTCGGCCAGATCGCCGGGATGGGACTGATGGGACTGGGTGGATTGATCGCGATCATCGGCGGGATGCTGTTCGTCGCCGTGGTCATTGTCGCGGTGGTCCGGAGAGCGTGGCCTGCCGTTGCGCCCGCCACGTCTTGATTGACGATCGATGAACGTCGGCGAGCCCGACGCCGCCGCGCGGCTGCGCACGCTGTTCTCACGGACGGCGTTCGCGGCCGCCGCACTGACCTTCGTCGTCATCGTCGCGAGCGCATTCATGCGGCATATGCAAGTCGGCCTCGCGTGCGTGGACTGGCCGGCATGTTACGGAAGGTTCGTCTCGGCGGCGACCGATGGCGCGCCTTCCGCAGTGCGCATCGTCCGCGCTGCGCATCGCATCGCGGCGACGGGTGTGCTCGCACTCGTCATCGGAATGCTGTTGATCGCGTGGACACAAAGACCGGCGTGGAAAAGGGAAGGCACGCTCGCGATCGCTGCACTCCTTCTGGCGGCGGCGCTTGCGGTGCTTGGCATCGTCACGCCCGGCGCAAGGCTCCCGGCGGTGACGCTCGGCAATCTGCTCGGGGGCTATCTGATGCTCGCGGCGCTGGCGGCAACGGCGGTGGCGGCAACGACGACCCGCAGCTCCGCCCCGCAGCACGGCTGGATGCCGGGGACGCTCCTTCGCTGGCTCGCGCTCGCCGTGCTCGTGCTCGTTTTCGCGCAGGCGGCGCTCGGCGGATCGATCGGAGCGCAATACGCGCTGACGGCGTGCCCGACGCTGGGCAGGTGCCCGGGGTTTCCATTCGACGAATTCCGGGCGACCGCAGCGCTCGATCTTTTCCGGCCGCTCACCATCGTCGACGGCCGCGTGGTGCCGCCGGCGCATGCCGCCACCGTCTACGTCATCCACCGCACGCTCGGCCTCGTCGTGCCGGTGTTCACGCTGCTGCTTGCGCGCGCAGTGCGAAGCCACGATCGACGATTGTGCTGGCTGCTGGCCGCGCTCGCGCTCACAACGCCGCTCGCCGGCGTCGCCGCGATCGCCGCGGTCCCTTCATTGCCGCTCACGGTTCTGCACAACGGCCTTGCCGCTCTGCTCGTCGCGGCGCTCGCCGCTACGGTGGCGCGCGGGGCCCGTCGGCGCTGAACTGCGCGGTTCCGACCGGCAAGCTGGACTCCTCGGCGAGCCGCGTCTTGCCCACGCGGCGGCGATCTCGCGCACGCGTGCCGTCGCTAATGCATGTCGAGCGCGTGCTGCTTCAACGCGTCGAGCGGGATCACGGCGAGCGTTTCCTCGTGCGTCGCCGCGAGCACGACCGGCGGCGCGAGGCCCGCTTCGAACGCCTGGCGCCAGGTTGCCGCGCACACGCACCAGCGATCGCCCGGGTTCAGGCCCGGAAACCCGAATTCCGGGACGGGGGTGATGAGGTCGTTTCCTTGCGCGCGCGCGAACGCCAGGAATTCGGCTGTGACCTGCGTGCACACGACGTGCAGGCCCAGGTCCTCCGGACCGGTGTTGCAGCAGCCGTCGCGATAGAAGCCGGTGCGCGGGGACGTCGAGCACGGCGCGAGCGTTCCGCCGAGCACGTTCTTGTCTTCGAAGGGCATCGATGCTCCCGCGGAGTCCGCGATGTCCCGCAATTTACTCCACGCCGTGCCCCTGCGCACGGGACCCAAACCGGCGGAGGGGCGCTAGGCGCGACCGCGCGGATGCGGTAACGCTTCCTCGAGGCGGCGGCGCTCGCCGAGGACGCGATTGGCGTAGGCCCGCGAGTCGTCGTCCGGGGCGCCGTTGTAGAGCTGCAGCCCGGCCACCTCGCCGCCGCCACGCCTTATGGCGTCTTTCAGGATGCGCGTGCCGATCGCGATGTTCGCGTGCGGCTGGAGGAACGCGGGGGCGCCGGCGCCGGCAATCTTGTCCATGTGAAAGCGCGGGATGATCTGCATCAGACCGACTGCGCCTTGGTCGCTTTCGGCGATCGGATTGAAGCGCGATTCGACGGCGATCACCGCCAGGATCAGGAGCGGATCGACGCCATTGCGCCGGCCTTCGCGAAACGCCGCGCGGACCAGCTCCCGGGCCGACTCGCGCGCAACGCGATACCGGCGCGCGACCACGCGGGCGAGCGAGTCGGCGGCGGGCGTGAGATCCTCGACCGCGCTGCGTGCGGGGGTCGAGGTGACGGGTGGCGGGGAAAGCGACGCCAGGACGACGTTGGGAGATGCGGTTGGCGCAGGTGCCCGGGTGGGCAAAGCCGGCGCCGCAGCGGCCGTGACCGCCGCCATCAGCGCACCCGCCAAGGCGAGATACAGGCCGGGACCGGGCTCGTTTTGCCGTCGACATCGGGAACGCGATGCCGCGGGTAATGCGGGTCGTGGCTTCTCCATCAGGATCTCCAGGTACGGTCCCGGCCGCCAGGCCGGGGCCGCCCCCGTGGGTTGCGGCGATCCCCGATGCGGTCGGAGCCCTCAAGTCACTCCAGCGCTTCTTCCCTCTTCTTTCCAACTACTCTGCTTATTTGTTCGCAATTACAGCAACTTAGGAATCATCGCCAAGATCGATCCGCTGATTGTACCCGTTATGCTGCAATGCAGCAAGGCAACGCTCCCGCCGAACCATCCGTGACCGCGCCAGGCGGCGCCGCCCTGGCGACAGAATTAGGACCCGATTTCAAGCCGTCTGTTCGTCGCCGAGGCAAAGCGGTTGCGTCGGGGTTCGCTCGCGTTTGCCGGGAGGAAACTGGACGCCTGATCCGGGCGGCGCCGCCTGCGGCGCGGGAGGTCGATTACGCCTTGGCAGCGGCGGCCGGCCGCAGCGCGCCGTCGCACGTCGCGCGTGCGGGGTCGCCCGTCGGCACCTTCGCGCAGACGTCCGCCATCTCGGCACGGAGTTTCCGGAGCGCTGCGTCGTGGCGATGGTCCCGGTTCCAGGCCACGAGTTTCCTCCCCATCCGTTCGAGCGACCGGCGATTGCGCTCGTAGAACGTGTCGGGAGACGGCTCGAGCCCGCCGATCACGTCCGCGGCGGCGCGCTCGATGCGTGCCGCATCCTCCGGCGTCAGCTCGACCAGTAGCGTGAAGTAACGCACGCCCCATTGCAGCCGCGTGGCCGGACCCTTCGCGGCGGCGTAGGCCTTTTCGGCCCAGTCGACTGCCGCTGCCTTGTCGCCACGCTTCTTCGCATTGAGCGCGAGTCCCAGCATGTAGTAATAGGGCGTATTCGAGCGCGCGATCTCGGTCTCGAGCAGCGCGTCGGACTCGGCGAGAAGGTCGGCGTCGGCCAGGGTTTCGGCCGCCGCGCTGACGATCGCCGCGCGCGCATACGGGTCGCGTGCCTCCTGCACCGCGCGTTGCGCCTCGTCGCGAACACGCTCTTGCAGCGTCGCGGGAATTTTTTCTTTCGGCGCGTCGAGCTTGGCGAGCGCAACCTGCGCCGACACCGTCGTCAGTCGGTCGAGCGCCGAGATGTACGGGTCCGCTGCGAGCCGCCCGAGCGCGGCGTTCCAGGCGGCGACGAGCCGGGCGCGTCGCTGACTGCCGGCAAGCGTGACCTTTCCGGCGATCTCGTCGGCGTAATAGACGACGACATCGAAATTCTCGCGCCCTTGCTTGGGATCGGCCAGTACCGCAAGCAGCACCGCGAGCGCGGCGCTGTCGTCGCGCGGCTTGGCGCCTTTCGCCCTCGCTGCGGCGGCGAGCGCCTGCAGCGAAAGCCGCGTGGCAAGCCGCGGCTGATCCGCCGGGCACGCCTTGGCCAGACGCTGCAGCGTCGCGGGCAATTGCCCTTCATGCACGAGCTGCGTTTCGTCGGTCTCCCAGGAGTAGTACGCAAGCATTCGCCAGTCGTCCGCCGAGAGCTTCGCGTAAGCTCCCGCCTTGCCGGGCGTTAACGCCGCCGCAAGCGTCTCCCTGATCGGATGTGCGCCGTTCATCCCGAGCGAGAGCACCTGCATGTACTGATCCGCGTCGACTTCGCCGGGCAGCCGCGTGATCTCCTTTCCATCCGGCGTGAACAGGACCATCGTCGGATAGGCGCTGACCTTGAACCGTGCGCCCAGCTTCTGCGCGCTCGGCGCGTCGCCGTCGACATATACAGGCACGAAAAAGCGCGACCGCTCGATGAAATCCTGGCGATTGAAGATCGTCGCCTTGACCTCGTTGCACGGCGGGCACCAGACCGCACCCCAGTAAAGGAATAGCGGCTTCCCTTCGGCTTTTGCCTTTGCGAAGGCGGCGTCGACGTCGCCCGATTGCCAGGCGATCCCGTGCTCGGCGCTCGCCTCCGCGGGGCTGTTCGCCTCGCCTTTGGTGGCGATCGGATCCGCCGTGGGCGGAGCGATGGGCGCGCTCGCGACCGCCGCGGGTTCGGGCGCCTTCGAGCAGGCGGCCACGAACAAAGCGAGGACGAATGCAGCAGCGAGCGATAGGGTCTTCATGGTTTCCGAGAAGGGCGCGCAACCGGCAAATTTTACGCTCGTCGCTTGGTGCGAAGCTCCGCGTTTTGCCGATGTGACGATGATTCACCCGCCCCGGGCACGCGACGTGCGTTCCTTCGAGGCGCCCGGGACATGCGGGCTGCGTCGCCTCAGGGGCGCGAAAAAAAGGCATGGCGCCCATGCTGACGGCTGTCGACCCGTCTTACACTTCTGCCGCAGGAGCGGTTCATGCGTCGCGACAAATGAACGCAACATCATGATTAAACAGAGACAAATAAAATTTGGCGCGAGCATTGCTTGGCGGAGGCTATAGATTGTACGTAAGGGCGTTACGACCCTGAGCAAAGCTCGAGAATCGTCGAGAGGAGACTTATCATGTCGAATCGAATCCTGCCAGCGATCGCTGCCGCGGCCGCGTTGGCGATTTCCTCTACCGCGTTCGCCGCCGTTATCCAGCTCAACATTTTCGACGGTGAATGGTTCAACGAACAGGGTGGCCCCACCAACTTTACCAATACCGGCGCGGGGAACAATCCGCAAGTCACCTGGGGGGTCGACCAAGGCTCCGGTCAGAGCGGCTACAACCTGGACCTGGCGCCACCACCACCCGTTCCGATTGTTCAGAATGTGCCGCCCAATACGCCCCCGTTCGAGATCGGCAATTTCACGCACGTTAACTTTCCCGTTGGCCCGAATTCGATCACCGGCATCGATCTGAGAATCAGTTTCGACATCATCGTCGACGGAAACGACCTCGGCGTCCACGATTTCTTCTTCCATTTCGATCACGACGAAACGACCAATAACCTGGATCCGTGCCCGTATGGGGGCGCCAATGGCCAGGGCGTCAATGTCAATGGGTGTGCCGACCGGGTGCTGGTTTCGTTCCTCAATACGTCGGACAGCTTTACGGTCGATAACGTCGTTTACACGCTCAACCTGGTAGGTTTTGCCAACGATTGTGCACAATCAGTTTCCAACACGTACCTGACGACGGAGAACGCGAACAACACGGCCGCCCTTTGCGCCACGATCGCGACCCGCACGAGCGTCGTGCCCGAACCCGGCACGCTGGCATTGCTCGGACTGGGTCTGTTCGCTCTCAGCCTGATTCGGCGCCGCTTGCACTAGGACGCGGCTACCGGGCTGCTCAGCAATGCCCCGCTTCGGCGGGGTTTCCTTTTTTGGGCGGCCAACCGAGGCGAATCGTCGGGGCCGACGGGCGATCCGCATTCGCACCCAAGATCGACGCCGAGCGCCGCACTTCGATCACGGGAACGTGCAGCGAAAGCCGGGTCATGAGCGCGTGGTCGATCGGCGCCCCCTCCGGAGCGCCCGCGACGACCGCTTCGTTCGCGCATCCGGTCGGGCGAAACGCCTGCAAAATCCAGCGCTCGATGCCGCGGGCCGAGAGCTCGCGTGCAAGCTGCTCGAGGAGTGCCGGGGGCGTGAGCGTCGGGTGCACCGTCGTGCGCACTTCGTAGGCGATGCCCGCGTCGCGAACGAGGTCGAGGCTCGCGAGCGCGGCGACTCCGCTGCCCAGCACGCCGGTGACCGTCGCGTAATCGGCGACCGGCGCCTTCACGTCGATGCCTACCCAGTCGATCTTCGGCAGCAAGCGTGCGAGCCGGCGCGGATAGGCGCCGCTCGTGTGAAGCCCGATCGCGAATCCGAGCGCGCGCACCGCGTCGATGGCGTTCGCCAATCCCGCGTGCGCGGTCGGCTCGCCGCCCGAGAAGACGACCGCGTCGAGAAGACCCCTGCGCGTCGCGAGCCAGGCTACGATGCGCGGGAAGTCGCGCTCGTCGTCACCGCGCGGCGGAATGAGGTGCGGGTTGTGGCAGTAGCCGCAGCGCCAGGGGCAGCCCTGACAAAACACGACCGACGCGAGCGCGTCGGGATAGTCGGTGGACGTGAACGGAACGAAACCGCCGACGCGCAGCGTTGGCGACCCCGCTGCCGGGGGTCCGGCACCACGCAACCCGGCAGTGCCATCGGGCATCAGGGCCTCGTGCGCGCGATTTCGACCTACAGGTGGGGGCGCGCCCGTTCCTCGCGGAAGAAGCGGCGCTCGCAATGTTCGCCCTTCTTGCCGATGTTGAACGACGCGACGGGCCGGTGGTACCCCATCACGCGCGTCCACACCTCGCAGCGCTGGCGCTCGTCGTCGGCAAGCGTGATTGGTTCGGTCAGAGATCGGGCTTCGGTCATCGTGTCCATCGCTTCCTCCGTAAGAGGGTGCGGTTTCACGCGGCGAGCTTGCGCCGCTTTTCCGCGAGCTTCTCCTCGTCGCACCTGGGGCAGAACTCGTGCTCGCCTTCGAGATACCCGTGCCTGGGACAGATCGAGAACGTCGGCGTGATCGTGATGTACGGCAGCCGAAAGCGCTCGAGCGATCGGCGCACCAGCGCCTTGCACGCCGCGGCTGAAGTCAGCCGCTCCCTCATGTAGAGGTGCAGCACCGTACCGCCGGTGTATTTTGTCTGCAGTTCCTCCTGCCGGGCCAGCGCCTCGAACGGGTCGTCGGTGAAGCCCACGGGCAGTTGCGACGAGTTGGTGTAATACGGCATCTCAGGCGTGCCGGCCTGAAGGATGTCGGGCCAGCGCTTCCTATCCTCTTTCGCGAAGCGGTACGTCGTCCCTTCGGCGGGCGTGGCCTCGAGGTTGTACAGGTGGCCGGTCGCCTCCTGGAACGCGACGATCCGCGCACGCAGATGATCGAGCAGCCGCACGGCGAACGCATGTCCGTACGGTGTGGTGATGTCGTCGTTCCCTCGGGTGAAGTTCCGCACCATCTCGTTGATGCCGTTGACGCCGACAGTCGAGAAATGGTTGCGCAGCGTCCCGAGGTAGCGCTTGGTGTAGGGGAACAATCCCTGATCGATCAGACGCTGGATCACCTTGCGCTTCACTTCGAGACTGTCCTTGGCAAGGCCCAAAAGCTCGTCGATGCGCTCGTACAGGCCGATCTCGTCGTTGGCATGGAGATAGCCCAAACGCGCGCAGTTGATCGTGACCACGCCAACCGAGCCGGTCTGCTCGGCCGAGCCGAACAGCCCGTTGCCGCGCTTCAGGAGCTCGCGCAGGTCGAGCTGCAGCCGGCAGCACATCGACCGGATCATGTTGGGCTTCAGCTCCGAGTTCAGGAAGTTCTGGAAATAAGGCAACCCGTACTTGGCCGTCATCGCGAACAGCGCCTCGCAGTTCGGGTGGTCCCAGTCGAAATCCGGCGTGATGTTGTAGGTCGGGATCGGGAACGTGAACACCCGCCCTTTGGCGTCGCCTTCCGTCATCACCTCGATGTAGGCGCGGTTGATCATGTCCATCTCGGGCTGCAGATCGCCATACGAGAACGGCATCTCGCAGCCGGCGATCACGGGGATCTGGGCGCGAAGATCCTCGGGGCACACCCAATCGAAGGTGAGGTTCGTGAACGGCGTCTGCGTGCCCCAGCGCGACGGAACGTTGAGGTTGTAGATGAGCTCCTGGATGCATTGCTTGACCGCTCCGAAGCTCATCGCGTCGCAGCGGATGAACGGCGCCATGTAGGTGTCGAACGAGGAAAACGCCTGCGCGCCGGCCCATTCGTTCTGCAGCGTGCCGAGGAAGTTCACGATTTGCCCGACCGCGCTCGACATGTGTTTCGGCGGCCCGGCTTCGACCTTGCCGGGAACGCCGTTCAGGCCCTCGTGCAGCAGTTGCCGCAGCGACCAGCCGGCGCAGTAGCCGGCGAGCATGTCGAGGTCGTGGATGTGGACGTCACCGTCGCGGTGCGCCCGCCCGATTTCCGGCGCGTACACGTGCGAGAGCCAATAGTTGGCGACGACCTTGCCGGAGACGTTGAGGATCAGCCCGCCGAGCGAGTAGCCCTGATTCGCGTTGGCGTTGACCCGCCAGTCCTTCTGGTCGAGGTACTCGTCGACCGACTGCGCGACGTCGACCAGCGTCTTGCGGTCCGCGCGGAGCCGCTCGTGGCGGTCGCGATAGACGATGTACGCGCGCGCCGTGCGGAACCACCCGGCCGCGGCGAGCGTGTGCTCGACGCTGTCCTGGATCGTCTCGATGTCGGGGACGCCTCCGGTATGGCGATGGGCGAGTGCGCGGCCGACCGCTTCGGCAAGCGCCTGCGCTTCGGCGGAATCGAATTCGCCCGTCGCGGCGCCGGCGCGGGCAATTGCCGAGGCGATTTTGGCAAGCTCGAACGGAACGCGCGCGCCGTCGCGCTTGATCACCTGAGCCGGAAGCGCCGGCGCGAGAAGTCGCGTCGACAGGGCCTCCTTCGCGGGCGCGACCGTCTCGACGAGCATGAGGTTTCCTCCTGTGGCGATCGCTGCCGGAGCTAATGCGGGATGGATCGGCGTCGACCGCAAGATGTAGTGCGTTTGCGGAGGCTAGCCGCAAGATCTGGTGCTGGCAACGGCTCCGGGCGACCAGTTGGCTTTTTCTTGACCGGGGTCAAGAAAAGACAGGGTTGGTAGCCGCCGAATCATTTTTCGGGGCAACGGGTTAGCGAGGCTTGCTCACCTGTTTTCGGGAACGCCCGGGGCCATCGGCGCGCAAGTGTAGAATCCGACGCCATGGCGATTCGCCACGCCGTCTTGCTGCTGCTCGCCGCGGGCGTTGCCTTCGCGCAACCGGGCGCCGCGCAAGTGAGCGTCAGCGGTGCGTGGATCCGCGGCACCGTCGCCGGTCAGACCGCCACCGGCGCATTCATGCAGCTCAAAGCGGCGGCGGACGCGACGCTCGTGAGCGCGACGTCGCCCGTCGCGAGCATCGCCGAGATCCACGAAATGAAAATGGACGGCGGCATGATGAAGATGAGCGCCGTCGAGAAGCTCCCTCTGCCGGCCGGAAAGACAGTCGAGCTGAGGCCTGGCGGCTATCACGTGATGCTCATGGGGCTGACCCGGACGCTCCGGGCCGGCGACACCGTGCCGCTGACGCTCACCTTCGAGGACCGGGCCGGCAAGAAGACGGCGGTCGAAGTACAAGTGCCGGTGAAAGCGCTGACGACCGGCGCAACGATGCCCGCGAAGTAGCGCAATCCCGCCGCGCGGCGAGGGCCGTTCGCGATCTTCCGCGCCGCCCTTTTTTGAGCGCACCGACCGCCGCCTTCCAGCCTCTTGCTGCAAAGCAGCAGCCGATTCGCGTTGACACGGCAGGTTCAACCCTGTTCAATTGGCCTGACCACCTGACCAGAAAGCGCAGGCCGCCGCCGACGGCCGCGGACAGGTGACCCGATTCCCCCACAGGAGGCTCAAGATGCAGGATCCGTTTCGCGCAGTCATGCGCTGTCTCGCGGCGCTCGCGCTCGCCGTTTCGCTCTCCGCCGGTGCGCAGCAGCCGATCACGCTGCACGGCGCCGTGCAGTTCGACGACAGCCACCCGTTCAACAAGGCGCTGCTGAAGTTCCAGGAGCTGACCGCCAAGTACTACGGCAAGCCGATCAACTTCGTGCTCCACCGCAACAGCGAGCTGGGGCTCGAGAAGGACTACTTCGCCTACATGAGCCAGGGCATCTCGGTCGACTACGCGATCGTGTCGCCGGCGCACATGTCGACTTTCGCCAAGGCCGCCCCGCTGCTCGACATGCCGTTCCTGTTCCGCGACCTCGACCACTGGAACAAGGTGCTCGACTCGGATGCCTTCCAACCGATCGTCGACGACGTGAGCAAGAAGGCGGACGTGATGATCATCGGCTACGCGGGAGGCGGCACGCGCAACATCATCGCCAACAAGCCCGTGCACAACATGGCCGAGCTCAAGGGCCTGTCGATGCGCGTGATGGGCGCCCCGATCCAGACACAGATGTTCACCGCGATCGGCGCGAAGCCGTCCGTCATCGCCTACAACGAGGTGTACAACGCGATCCAGACCGGCGTGATCCAGGGTGCGGAAAACGAGGCGGCCGGCCTCAATGCGATGAAGTTCTACGAGGTCGGGCCGTACATCTCGCAGACCCAGCACGCGATCACCGTGCGGCCGCTCTGCTTTTCCGGCAAGACTTTCCGCAAGCTCCCGCCGGACCTCCAGGCCGCCATCCTGAAGGCCGGCATCGAAGCCGGAAAACTCGGCCGCGACCTCGAATCGTCGGCGGATGCGGCGCTGTTGAAGCAGCTCGAGAAGGAAGGGAAGCTGCACCTGGTCGTGTTCACCGAGCGGCCGAAGCTGCTCGAGCTTGCGGAGCCGGTGAAGCAGGCCTACGCGAAGGAAATCGACGCGACGGCAATCCTGAACAAGGTCAACTCGATCAAGTGACGCGGCTGTCCAAGAGCGCCCGGCGCAGCCGTTGCGCGATTGGAAACCGCCGCGTCATCCCCGCGCAGGCGGGGATCCAGTGTCGCTGAAAGGCACCGGGTTCCCGGCCTTCGCACCGATCGTGCCCGTTCAGCGTCAAATCGTCGGCCGGGCCCATCGCGGGGCGACGCGCCCTGCGGGCCTTGGCTACGCCTGCCGCGACTCAGGGCTGCATTCGCGGGAACGACAAGCTCTCCTCGCATGCGGGCCCTCAACGCACTGATCTACCGCGGACTCCGCGCGCTGCTCACGCTGCTGATCGCGGTGATGATCGTCCCCGTGACGCTGCAGATCTTCTCGCGGTTCGTCGATTTCATCCCGCGTTACATCTGGACCGAGGAGGCGGCCCGCTTCTGCCTGATCTGGCTGATCATGCTGGGGGCCTCGATCGCGGTGCGCGACGGAACGCACTTCGACGTCGACGTGCTGCCGACACCGAAGAGCGCGCGCGGCAAGGCGGTCGCCCGCATCACCGTGCACGGCGCGATGTTGCTCGTCACGCTCAACTTCATCGCGTTCGGCTGGCGTTTCGCGATGTTCGGCTGGGACCAGAACTCGGAGATGACCGGCATCAACATGCTGTGGATCCACGCGGCGTGGCCGCTTGCAGGCATCTGCTGGTTCCTGTTCCTGGTCGAGAAGATCGCCGACGACGTCAAGCTCTACGTGGACGGGCGCGATGGGTCCGCTTGAAGTCGCGCTGATCCTGTTCAGCGTCTTTGGCGTCCTCATCGTCTTGCGCGTCCCCGTGGCTTTCGCGCTGGGACTCGCCTGCGTGCCGGTGTTCTTCATCGACGACCGGCTGACGCCGTTCCTGCTCCTGAACGAGATGCTGAAGGCGTACAACTCGTTCCTGCTGCTCGCGATCCCGTTCTTCATGCTCGCGGCCAACCTGATGAACAGCGCGGGCATCACCGAGAAACTGATCAACCTGTCGCGCGCGCTGGTCGGCCATCTGCCCGGCGGACTGGGGCACGTGAGCGTCCTGGTCTCGATGCTGTTCGCCGGCATTTCGGGCTCGTCGACCGCCGAGGCCGCGGGCGTCGGCGGAGTGCTGATTCCGGCGATGAAAAAGCAGGGCTACGAAACGCCGTTCACCGTCGCGCTCGTCGCCTGCGCCGCCGTGATGGGCGTCATCATCCCGCCGTCGATCCTGATGGTCGTCTGGGGCGGCGTGATCTCGGTGTCGATCGGCGGCCTGTTCATCGCGGGCGTGGTGCCGGGCATGCTGATGGCCCTGTCGCTGATGGCGGCGGTCTACATCCACGCCAAGCGGCGCGACTATCCGGTGTACAAGCGCGTGGGCGCGCGGGAGCTGCTGGCGGTGTGCGGAGCCGCGATCCTGCCGATTCTGACGCCGGGGATCATCGTCGGCGGCATCGTGTTCGGATTCTTCACGCCGACCGAGGCCTCGGTGATCGCTGTGCTCTATGCGATGGCACTCGGAGCGATCGTCTACCGGAAGCTCGACTGGAACGAGTTGCGGCGCACGCTCTACGATTCGGCGCGCTTCGCCGGGATCGCGCTGTTCTGCATCGGAACCGCGTCGGCGTTCGGCTGGATACTCGCCTACTTCCGCATCCCGCAGCTGGTCGTGACCGCCATCTCCGCCTGGGGCGGAGGCGTGACCAGCGTGGGCTTCATCACCGCGGCGGCGTTCCTGTTCATCGGCTGCTTCATCGACGCGATCCCGGCGATCATCATCGTCGGCACGATCCTCGCACCGCTCGCGGAGAAGGTCGGCATGCATCCGATCCATTTCGCGATCATCGGCGTGATTTCGATCGCCTACGGACTGGTCACCCCTCCCTACGGGCTGTGCCTGATGATCGCCTGCTCGATCGGCGGCATCAAGATCAAGGCGGCGGTCAAGGCCACATTGATCCTGTTCGTTCCGCTGCTCTCGGTGCTCGTCATCGTCATTCTCTTTCCCGAATTGATCCTCTGGCTGCCGCGCAAGCTGATGCCGGCGTTCGTGAACTGATTTTTCCCGCCAGCCGTCCGGCCGCGCACGCTTGACCGCGGACGCCGTAGGGTGTTCGATAGCGTCATGTTGGCCGTCACCCCCCTCTGTCCGGGCTTCGGGCTCGAGACGGCGGATGTCGACCTCGGGCAACCGCTGTCGGAAGAAGCGTTCTCGGAGCTCGAGCGCGCGTTCTTCGCCGCACAGGTGCTGGTGCTGCGGGGGCAGTCGCTGACGCCGGCGCAGTTCGTCGCGTTTGCGCGGCGGTTCGGCTCGCCCGAACCGCACGTGATCGATCAGTTCCACCATCCGGACGACCCGAACATCCTGATCCTGTCCAACGTCGTCATCGACGGAGAACCGCAGGGCCTCGCCGATGCCGGCACTTACTTCCACACCGACTATTCGTATCTCGCCGTGCCGGCGCGCGCGACGACGCTCTACTCGATCGAGGTGCCGGCGGTCAGCGGCAACACGCTGTTCGCGAACCAGTGTGCGGCGTACGACGATCTGCCCGACGCGATGAAGCGGCGGATCGGGCCGCTGGTCGGCATTCACCATTACGGCAACCGCAACGACCAGGACGAGGCGAGTCGAACGGTGGCCTCGGTGTTGACCGACGAACAGAAGGCGAAGATGCCGCTGATCACCCACCCGATCGTGCGCACGCATCCGGTCACCGGCCGCAAGGCGCTGTACGCGGTCTCTGGCAGCTCATTCGGCATCGTCGGCATGCCGGAAGACGAAGCCCGGACGCTGCTCGACGAGCTAGCCGCGCACGCGACGCAGGAGAAGTACCGTTACAGCCTCGCCTACGGCGTCGGCGACGTGGTGATCTGGGACAACGCGTCGCTGCTCCACTCGGCCACGCTCGTCGATCCGGGCGATCCGCGCACGCTGTGGCGCATCACGATCAAGGAGCCCTCGCTCGCGGCGAGCGAAGTCCTCGCGCCGGCGCTTGCCGGGGGCCGGATGTAGCCTCGGATGGGTCGACGTCCGAGTCTCGCGCAGGCTCGCCCCTGATTGCAGTATTATCATCCGCTGGCCATGCGCAGCGTACGCCGAGGGTACCCATGAGATATGTCTTGACCACTTGCATTGCGACAGCCCTGGCCGTCGTCGCGTCTGCCGCCCCGGCGTTCGATTCCTCCATCCCCGCTACCGGATTGCCGAGCGCATCCCAGTTCAGTGCCAGCTTGCTGCCGGAGCAGCAGGGCGTCGTGTCGTGGAAGACGCTGGCGAAAGTCGAACCGGTCAAGCGAGACGGTCGGATGGTGCCGGAGTTCGCCAAGGAAATTCTCGGCCTCGACAAGCACCAGATTCGCATCCAGGGATTCATCCTGCCGATGGACCTCGGCGACAAGCAGAAACACTTCCTGATTTCGGCCGTGCCGCCGCACTGTCCGTTCTGCCTGCCGGCGGGCCCCGACGCCGTCGTCGAGGTCCTCGCCAAGAAGCCGGTCACCTACGGATTCGAGCCCGTGGTCCTCGAAGGCAAGCTCGCCGTGCTCAAGGACGATCCCAATGGGCTGCTCTATCGAATGACCGAGGCCAGGTTGGTTGTTTCGGACTAGGTTTTGGTTCCGACCGACTCCGGCCTCGCGCGTCCTTCACCGGTTACGCGTGGAGGGACCTGGTAGAGAGCGCGAGAAAATATCCGCAGCACGTGAGCAGCACGATCCAGAAGGTCGTTGGCCAGTCCGTTACGTAGGCCAGCCCGAGCCAGGTCTCTGCCAGCGCGAGAAGCACCGCAACACCGATGCCCGCGCCCACGCGCGACGTCAGCCGCAGCGCGGTCGCTGCCGGCCCAACCATCAGGGCAAAGACCAGCAGCACGCCGACGATCTGCGCTGCCTCCGCAACCGCAATCGCCACCACGGCGAGAAAGAGCACGGAGATGAGGCGCAGGGAGACACCCTTGGCCTCCGCGAGCTCGGGCGCCAGCGTCGCGAAGACGAGCGGCCGCGAGATGAAGGCGAGCACGCCGACACTGACGACGCTCAACCCAAGCAGCGCCCAGATGGTCGCGACGCTGACGCCGAGCACGTTGCCGAACAGAATCGCAGTCGCCTGAGTGGCGTGGGTCGTATAGAAATAGAGAAACAGCACCCCCAGACCAAGCGCGAGCGACAGGATGATCCCGACGGCGACGTCGCGGCCGCGCAGCCGCTCGCCGAGCAGTCCCATTGCGATCGCCGCCGCGAGGGTGAAGGCGAGCAACCCCCACAGAGGCCCAACGCCCGCGAGCACCGAGCCCGCCGCGCCGGCAAACCCGACGTGCGATAGTGCGTGACCCGCGAACGTCAACTTGCGCAGCACCAGGAAATATCCGACGGCGCCCGCGACGATCGCGACGACGCCGCCCGCCATGAAGGCATTGCGCATGAATTCGTATTCAAGCATCGTGCCGGTGGGCATCGGCTTCGATGGCGCCGTAGCCCGAAACGACGACGATTCGGCCATTGACGCGCAACACGTCGATCGGCGTCCCGTAGAGTCGAGACAGCACATCGCTCGTGATGACCTCGTCCACGGAGCCGATGGCGGCGCTGCCGTGCCCGAGGTAGAGCACGCGATCCATTGCGCCGAGCAGCGGGTTGAGCTCGTGCGCGGTGAAAAGCACCGTCATCCCTTCGCGCTTCTGAATCTCTCTCACCAGGGTGACGACGGTCTCCTGGAACCGCGGGTCGAGGCTGATCAGCGGTTCGTCCAGCAGGAGCAGCCTCGGCTTGCCGAGCAGCGCTTGCGCCAGGAGCAGCCGCTGCAGCTCGCCTCCCGAAAGCTCGCACAGGGGCCGCGCGGCGAGCCCCTGTGCTTCCACGGCTGCGATCACGCGATCGACCTCGGCGGCGCCGATGCGGCCCGCCAGAGGCAGGCCCCACCGTTCGCCGCGAAGCGCGCTCGCAACGAAATCGCGGCCGTGCAGCCGAATGTCGTCGACGGCAGCGCGGTTCTGGGGCAGGTAGCCGGCGTTGCGATTGCCGCGCGTCGGCGTCGCGCCGAGAACCCGAAGCTCGCCCGCCGCCGGTCGGACGAGCCCCAGGATCGCATGGAGGAGCGTCGTCTTGCCCGCGCCGTTGGGGCCGAACACGCCGATGAACTCGCCCGTCTTTATGGCCGCGCTGACGGCGGCGAGCACGACACGCGGACCGCGCGCAAGCGTGACGCGGTCAAGCTCGATCGCGTACGCACTCATCATGCACTCATCGACCGGCGAGCGCCCGATCGAGCGCATCGAGTTGCGAACCCATCCACTGCTGATAGCGCTGTCCGTCGGGTTCGGTCTCGGTGATCGTGACGACCGGAACCCCGACCTCGGTCGCGATGGTGCGCATGCGCTCGGCCAGCGCTTGGCTGGTTTGAGTGTTGTAAAGCAGGACCTTGACCCTTCGTATCCGCAGGTCCTTTTCGAACCCCGCGATCGCGGCCGCGCCGGGCTCGGTGCCGTTCATCACCGCAAGCTGAAAGCGTTCGTTGCGCATCGTGAGGCCCAGGCTCGCTGCCATGTAGTCGAAGAGCGGCTCCGTGGCCGTGACGGGAGTCCCTGCGTATTTCCCGCGCAGCGCGGCGATCTTTGCGCGAAGCGACCCCATCGACGCCTCGAAAGCGGCGAGACGCTCGGCGTAGTCCGAGCCGTGCCCCGGGTCGAGTTGCGTCAACTTCGCGGCGAGAGCCGACGCGAGCGCGGACACTGCCGCGATGTCGTACCAGACGTGCGGATTGACGCCGGCCTTCCTGCCGACGAGTCCGGCGACTTCGATCCTCGCGCGCGAAGGCGACCTCGATGCCGACAGTAGCCTTACCGCCCACGGGTCGTAGTCGGCGCCGTTGTAGATGACGAGCCTCGCATCCGAGATTGCCCGCGCCGTTGCCGCGCTCGCTTCGAATTCGTGCGGATCCTGCGCGGGATTGCTCAGGATGCTGGTGACCACGACATTGGCGCCGCCGATCTGGCCGGCGATATCGCCGTATACGTTCTCCGCCGCGACGACCGCGATCGGCGCCGCGCGGGCCGCGGAAATGCCGGCGGCAAGCGCGACCAGCCCGGTGCCGATGAGCCTACGCATCGGCCGTGTCCCGCTTTGCACAGGCGTCATCCATTGACCAGCGCCCGTTCTAGTCCGGGTGTTTCATCCCGCAGTACTTGCCGTAGGCGATGCCCTTGCGTGCTTTCTGCAATTCGGCGTCGCAAACCTCTTCGTCCTGTCCCGACTCCTGACACTTCGCCGCGGCCTCGTGGGCGGCGGCAATGATCCGGTGGCGCCTGACATCCTCCTTGGTGTGCGCGGCTGCGAGCGCCGGATCGACCTGGGAAGCGGCGGGTTTCGCCGGCGCTTTGGTCGCCGTTGGGTCCGCGGCGACCGCCAATGTCGGAACGACAACGAATGTCATGAACGCAACCAACAGTGTCTTCATTGCGTGTCTCCTCGAGTACCGGGTCAAGCTCGGCGCGCGAGCGTCGCCGAGATGTTCGCCTGCGCCGCTCGCCAACTGGGCAGCAATGCCGCAAGCAGAGCCGTGCAAAGGGAGGGCACGAGCAGCCATAGCTCCGCCGCCGAAAACGCCCATGCGTTGATGGGAATGCTGTCCTGCCGCACCATCCACCAGGCGAGAACGGCGGCCAGGCCATGGGCGAGCAACAAGCCCAGTGCGCCGCCGAGCACGGCCAGTATCAGCGCTTCGAGCACGAGCATCATCGCGATGCTTGCCGGACGTGCGCCGAGCGTTCGCAGAACGGCAATGTCGTAGGCGCGTTCGTTGAGGGCGTGGTAGAGCGCGATGAACAGCGACAGCGCTGCCGTAGCCAGCACGACGCCGCCGAAGGCGCGTATCACGTCTGCCCCGACGCCGATCATGCGAAACAGCCTCGCGGTTTCGTAGGCCGGCGACGCGGCCTGCATGTTGGTCTCCGCGTTGATCTTGCGCGGCAGCGAGACCGCGGCAAGCGGGGTAGCGTATTGGACCAGGAGCACTGTCACCTGACGTTCTCCTTCGATGACCTTCTTCTCCTCGGGATCGGTGATGTTGCCTTCATGCACGAACCAGACACTCTCCGAGTTGACGAGCACCAGCCGGTCCAGAACGGTGCCGGTCGGCTTGAGAACGCCGACGACGGTGTACACGGAATCGCCGTGCACGGGCCCGCCTTCCGCCAATCCGTGCGACCCGACGAAGCGATCACCGACGCCGAGCTTGGTGTGCGCCGCCACGGTCGCTCCGAAGACGGCTTGCATCCGGTCGTTCCAGACCCGCCCCGACGCGAGGGCGCCGTGATAAAGATCGATGTAGTCGGGTGTCGTGCCAACGATCCAGAAGCCGCGGAAGCTGTCGGCGATCGAAAGCGGAATGACGCGCCGGATGAGGGGGTTCTTCGCGAGCTCCTGCGCGGACTTGAGCGGGATGTTGCCGGTCGGGACATCGAGGTGAAAGATCCCGGCCAGCATGAGCTGGATCGGGCTCCCCTTGGCGCCGACGACCAGGTCGATGCCCTGGGCGTCGCGGTTGAGACTATCGCCGATCTGGCCGTTCACGATCAGCACGAACCCGATCGTTCCCACGCCGAGCGCGAGCAACAACACGTTGAGGAGCGTGCCGAGCGGTCGCGCACGGAGGTAACTCCAGGCCAGCTGAAGGAGATTCATGCTCTAACTCGATTCGGTCGCCGCGGCAACGCCAGCTGGCGGGAGATTTTCGACGTGAGACGCGTATCGTGCGTGGCGACGACCAGCGAGACCGCGTGCTGTCGGGTTGCGCGGAGCAGCAGGTCGGCGACCGAGGCGCAGGATTCATCGTCGAGATTCGAGGTCGGTTCGTCGGCGAGCAGCAATCTGGGACGATTCACCAGGGCACGCGCGATGGCGACGCGCTGCTGCTGACCTACCGAGAGTTGGTGCGGATACGCGTCGACCCGCTCGTCCACACCCAACGCTTGCAACATGGAATGCGCCCTTGCCCGATCGACCGGCAGCCCCGCGATGCTTTGTGCGACGAGCATATTCTGCATCGCGGTCAGGGTCGGCAGGAGATGGAACTGCTGCAGCACGATGCCGATGTGGCGTCCGCGGAAGCGGTCCCGCGCGGTAGGGGAAAGCGTCGACAGATCCTGCCCGTCGACTTCGACCGAGCCGGCCGTGGGGAGCAGCAGCCCCGCAATCAGGTGCAGCAGCGTCGTCTTGCCGCAACCGGACGGCCCGACGACAAGGACGTTGCTCTCCGGTTCCAGCACGAAATCATCCAGCCTCAACACATCGTCGCCGCCGTCGTAGCCGAAACGGAGTCGCTGAAGACGGATCATCGTCCAGCGCGAAGGTCCCGCTTTCTGCAGTCCGAGCAGCGCCCGTAGAGCGTCACGTCGTGATGCTCGACTCTGAACCCAGGCGGCGCCAGGTGGCGCAGATTCCCGGGGCAGCCGGCGACGTCGAAGACGCGACGGCAAGCCGTGCACTGAAAGTGATGGTGGTGGGGCGTGCGCGCCGTCTCGTAGCGGGGGCTGTCGCGGGGCAGGTTGATGACCCGCACGATGCCTTCGGCGACCAGGAGCTTCAGATTGCGGTAGACCGTCGCGAGTCCAAGCGAGTTCACGCTCGCGCGCGCCCGGTCCAGCACCTCACCCGGAGACAGGGGCCGCTCCCCGGTCTCGATGGCCGCCTTGATGGCGTCGCGCTGCCGCGTCGCCCGTCCCCCCGACCCCTGGACCACTCGTCGCATGTCGCCATTATAGTATGATAATGAGAAATCACTATCATTATCGGCGCGACCCGCCTGTAGTCGCCGCCAACCCGGACCTCCCGAGAAGCCAAGTTCTTCTGTCCCGGCACGGGCATCTCCCATCGACGAGCGGCCAAGTCGCTCGGGTGCGGACGCATCAATGATATACACGCGGGCCGGCGTCATGGATCCAACCGCGCGCTTGTCCCACGCCTTGCCGACCGTCGGACTTCACCGAAGACCGTGAACCCGCCAGTGTTGACCCCGGTTTCGGCACTGCCGCCGCTGTGTTAGCGTGATCGCCCAGCGACGGATCGGAGCGCCGCATTCGACGATCATGGGATATCGAGTTCCTCTTCGGCTCGTGGAACGTCGGGGCTGGCGGAGGCGGGCAGCGTGCCTGCTGCTGCTCGCGTTCTCGTGGTACGCGCTGGATCCGCTGCCGTGGGTGGTGTTGACACTCGCGGATGCTACGCACCATGCGGCGCACGCTGCCGACGACGTCGACAACGTTCACGAGAACGCGGGCGCGGAGCACGGACTTGCGGCCTCCGACATCCCCGGAAGTCCGCTCCACCCGGAGGATCACGACTGCTTCGACTGTCAGGTCCTCAAATACCTCGCACGCGGCATCCTTCCCAGTCCGGCCGCCCCTACCGTACCGGCGCTGGACGCGGAGCCCACCGATCCGCCCAAATTCGTTCCATCGCCGCGCGCCGTTCGCGTCGCACCAACCCCGCCGATTCGTGCTCCCCCCGTCGCCGCCGGCTAGTCAGTCCGGCAGATTGCGCGAATCGAGGTATCGTCTCGGTCGCGCCGATGATCCGTTGTCCGAACGCGCACGACGTGCCGCAAGGTGGCGCGGCTGCGACGCTCGGCTTGAACACATCGGGGGTCGCATGATCATCTCGTCAATCGCACGTGCATGGCCACCTCGCGCGGCGTCGCTGCAAACGATCGTTTCCGTATCGTGTTCGCGGAGAAGGCGAAGGTGCGATCGCAGGGTAGACGGCGCGAGCGTCCCGTGGGTACAGGCACTTGCTTTCGTCGCCTGCCTGCTCACGACCTGTCCCGCCGCGGCGCACGGACTCGTCGGCAAGCGGTTCTTTCCCGCGACGCTCGTTACCGACGATCCGTTCGTTGCCGACGAATTGTCGTTGCCGACGATTTCCTATTTCAATAACCCGGCGACCGACGAGGAGCCCGCGACGCGGGAGACTGCCTTTTCGCTCGATGTCGCCAAGCGCATCACCGAGAACTTCGGGATCGAATTCGGCGCGAGCTATCTGCAGCTGCGCCCGGATCAAGGCGAAACGGAACGTGGGTTCGACAACCTGTCGCTGGGCTTCAAGTACAAGCTCTACCAGAATGATCCGGACGAATCGATCGTGTCCATCGGACTCGACTGGGACATCGGCAACTCCGGATCGAAGCGGGTTGGCGCCGAGTCGTTCAGCACGTTCACGCCGACGCTGCTGTTCGGCAAGGGCTTCGGCGACCTTCCCGATGACGTAAAGTACCTCAGGCCCCTAGCCGTCACCGGCACGGTCGGCATCGGCATCCCTTCGCGCACGAGCACGAGCACGGTGAACGAGGACGGCGACGTCATCGCGGAGCAGAATCCCAACACGCTGCAGTGGGGATTCGCTGTCGAATACAGCCTCCCATATCTCAATGCCAACGTCGAGGGAACCGGATGGAACCAGGTATTCAACCAACTCATTCCGCTGGTCGAATTCCCGATGACGACGGCGCTCAATCGCGGCGCGAGCGGGACCACCGGGACCGTGAACCCGGGCATCATCTGGGCCGGCCGCTATTTCCAGGTCGCGGCGGAGGCACAGATCCCCGTCAACCGCGCCACGGGCAGCCAGGTCGGCTGGATCGTGCAGCTGCACTTCTATCTCGACGATCTGTTTCCGTCGACGATCGGTCTGCCTGTTTTTCGCAATTGACATGAGGCCCCTTCTGCTCGCGGCCTGGGCTGGCTTGTGGTGGGTGGGGACGCCCGCGCCGGCATTCGCACACGCATTCCTCGACCACGCGACGCCGGCGGTCGGGAGCACCGTTCATGCGCCGCCCACAGGGGTCGAACTTTGGTTTACCGAGGAGCTCGAGCCCGCGTTCAGCACGGTTCGCGTCCTCGACGAGACGAATCAGCGGCGAGACAAGGACGATGCGAAGATCGATCCCAGCGACCCCACGGCATTGCTGGTGTCGCTGCCGGCGCTTGCGCCAGGCCGCTATCGGGTTGAATGGCGAGTGCTGTCCGTCGACACGCATGTCACCGAAGGCGACTTTACCTTCGTTATCGCGCCGTGAGCAGCCAGCGCCGGAAGAACACCGCTACTGACGTCGAACGATTGCTCCCCTGACGTCAGGCGCGGACGGAAACGGCTGCGCGGCGGCGTGCCGCCAGCATCGCGCTTGCGAACGTAACCAGCACCGTGGTCACGACCGCAGCGCCGAGCCAGAGCTCGCGTCCCTCGCTCCAGGTATCGACCGCGGGTACGATGATCTTCGCCACTGTCAACGCGCCGACCGCCAGGCTGATGCCCGCCACCGTCAACGCCATCACGCGTGAAGCGACCGCCGCCGTGCGATCCGCCCGCCGGATCAGCCGATTGATCCAGAGTCCGTTCGCACCGTCGATGGTCAGCATTCCCAGCACGAAGAGCCCGGCGACAAACATCGCGTGCGAGAGCCCGCCGAATCGCCCCGCGGCAAGCGCGAACAGCGCCGCCTGCGACACCGTGTCGAACGACAATGCGAACAGCATCCCCACCACGGCGACGGCCCATGCACGCCGGACGTTGAGCACGCGCCCAAGCAGTCGCGCCTTGAAGCCGGCCGGGGCTACGACGGCCGTCGGATCGGCAACGAGCACCGCGCGTACATTCAGGATCGCGAGGCCGAACAGGAAGACCACGGACACCGCCGCGCCGCTCGCTTCGAGCCAATCCGGCGTCTGCCAGCCGGTCGCGAGCGAGCCGGCCAAAAGCGCGACGAGGACGACGACGATCCCGTGACCGAGCGAGAACAGCGCGCCCGCCGTCTTAGAGAGGCGCGGATTGTCGCGCGCGTTGTAGCGCGTCAGGCCGTCGATCGTCGCCAGATGGTCGGCGTCGAAGCCGTGGCGGACCCCCAGAGCGAAGGCCAGCGCGCACAGCGCCGCCCAGGTGGCGGGAAGTTGATCCATCTCTCTTGGCGATCCGGAGGATAAGGTACGACAGTAGGCAGACTTTGCCACGAGTTCCTACGCGGGGCAACGCCCTGGGCATGATCTCGGTCAAAGTCGCGGGAGGCTGGGCGGGCTACGAGCGGGGAATCAGGTGCATGTGGCCGCGGTGGCGATGCGCGGCGAGGCCCGCATGGGTGTCGCCCGTCTCGACGGTCACGAGGTTCACGTGCCCGTGCCGGACGCCGCGTTCCGCCTGGATGGCGTTTGCAAACGCGCGCACCGCCGCGGTCGGCCCGTTGAGGATCACGCTTTCGAGGCAGTGCTCGTGATCGAGATGGACGTGCATCGTCGAGACGACCAGATCGTGGCGCGCGTGCTGGACCTCGGTCAGCCGCTCGGCAAGCTCGCGCTCGTGATGGTTGTAGACGTACGACAGGTTCGCCACGCAATGCGAGCGCGCTTCGTAGGCGACGCGGTTCGTCTCGACCTCGCGGCGCAGCAAGTCGCGCATCGCCTCCGAGCGGCTCGCGTACCCGCGTTTCGCGATCAGCGCGTCGAATTCCTGCGCGAGCTTTGCGTCGATCGACATCGTGATGCGTTCCATGGCCGTCCTCCGGAGGGAACTCGAAGCGCTAGGTGAAAACATTCAATACGTTGTTTCTGACGAGTTGTGCGTGGTGATTACATCTCATTATCGTCGCCGTCGCCTAGGCGGGGGCCCAGCGTCTCCCCTTTTCCCGATAAGTTATAACGCCGCCGGGTTCCCGCCTTCGCGGGAACGACGTGCGAAAGATATACGCGATTCTAGAGAACAACTTCTGACGATCGACAGCTAAGCCTCGGCGAGCAGCCGCCCGATCATCGCCTGCGCCTGCCCGAGATAACCGCCGCCGAACAAGTTCAGGTGATTCAGCACGTGGTAGAGATTGTAGAGCGTGCGGCGGATCGAATACCCGGCGTCGATCGGCCACGCTTCGCGATACGCGGCGTAAAAGTCGGCGTCGAAGCCGCCGAAGAGCTCGGTCATCGCGAGATCGGCTTCGCGGTCGCCGTAGTAGACGGCCGGATCGAAGATCACCGGCTCGCCCGTGGCGAGCCGCGCCGCATTGCCCGACCACAGATCGCCGTGGAGCAGCGACGGCGGTGGCACATGGCCCGCGAGCAAGGCAGGCATTGCGCCAAAAAGCTTCTCGCCATCGCGCTGCAACCGTCCCCCGTGACCGTTTTGCGCAGCGAGCGCGAGTTGCGGCGCGAGACGGCGGTCGCGGAAAAACGTCGTCCACTCCCGGGCGATCGCGTTCCGCTGCGGCGTCGTGCCGATCGTATTGTCGCGATGCCAGCCGAACTCGCGTCCGGTCACGCGATGCAGCAGCGCGAGCGCCCGCCCAAGCGCCGCATCGCGGCCGCCGCCGGCGAAGTCGAGCCATTCGAGCACGAGGAACGCAGCTTCGGCAGCGACGCCATGCGCCACCGGTCTTGGCACGCGCACAACGCTCGCCCCCGCCAGCGCGGCGAGGCCATCGGCTTCCGCTTCGAGCATCGGCCGGTGCGCGACGCCGTTGACCTTGACGAAGTAACATGTGCCGCCGGCGTCGAGGCGCCACGTCTCGTTCAGCGAGCTGCCGCCGCAGGCCGCCCAGCGCGGTGCCGACAGCGGGGTGCCGACGGCGGTTCCGATCGCATCGACCGCGGCCGCCTTCCAGCCGGCTCTCCGGTCCCCCGTGAGCATCAGTGCCGCAGCGCGTCGATGCCGCGGGCGATGCCCGCGAGCGTCAGCGGGAACATCCGCGGGCCGATGGCATCGAGAACGATCTGCGTCGATCGCGTGTGCTCCCAGGAACGCTGCGACTCGGGATTCCACCAGATCACGCGGCGGAAGTGCCAGGCGAGGCGCTTCAACCACAGCACGCCGGGTTCCTCGTTCGCGTATTCGACGCTGCCGCCGGCCTGCAGCAGCTCGTAAGGGCTCATCGCCGCATCGCCGACGAAGATGAGCTTCCAGTCCGGCCCGTACTTGTGCAGGACGTCCCAGGTCGGGATGCGATCGAAGCGCCGGCGCGCGTTGTCGCGCCAGACGTGGTCGTAGACGCAGTTGTGGAAGTAGAAGTACTCGAGGTGGCGGAATTCGGATCGCGCCGCGGAGAAGAGCTCCTCGCAGTCGCGCACGTGCGGATCCATCGAGCCGCCGACGTCGAGGAACAGCAGCACCTTCACGCGGTTGCGCCGCTCCGGAACGAGATGCAGGTCGAGGTAGCCAGCGTTCTTCGCCGTCCCCTCGATTGTGCCGTCCATGTCGAGCTCCTCCGGGACGCCCTCGCGCGCGAAGCGGCGGAGCTTGCGCAGCGCGACCTTGATGTTGCGCGTGTTGAGCTCGACGTCGCCGTCGAGGTTGCGGAAGCTCCGCTCGTCCCACACCTTGACGGCGCTCCTGTTGCCGCTGCCCGCCTGGCCGACGCGAATGCCCTCGGGATTGAATCCGTAGGCACCGAAGGGGCTCGTGCCGCCGGTGCCGATCCACTTCCGTCCGCCGGCATGGCGCGCCTGCTGCTCCTCGAGCCGCTGCCTGAAGGTCTCCATCAGCTTGTCCCACCCGCCCAACGCTTCGACCTTCGCCTTGTCCTCGTCGGACAGGCGCCGCTCGAACTCCCGGCGCAGCCATTCCTCGGGAATCTCGGCGCGAATATCGAAGATCGCGTTGGCCCCCTTGAAGTAGGTCGAGAACGCGAGGTCGTAGCGGTCGTACTGCCCTTCGTCCTTGATCAACGCGGCGCGCGCCAGGTGATAGAAGTCGTCGAGCGAGGGCGAGACGACGCGCGCCTCCAGCGCCTCCAGCAGCGTGAGGAACTCGCGCGTGGACACCGGCAGCCGCGCGGCCTTGAGATGGAGGAAAAAGTCGATCAGCATCGAAAAAGTAGGGTCAGAGACGACTTTCTCGGCGACGAACGAAGAGGACCCTGAAAACTCGGCTCCGACCTTACTTTCCAAGCAGCCAGATCAGGTTGCGCTTCACCACCGGCCACTCGCTGTCGATGATGCTGAACACGACCGTGTCGCGCCGCGTCCCGTCCGGAAGGATCTGGTGATTGCGCAGGATGCCATCCTGCTTCGCCCCGAGCCGCTCGATCGCGGCGCGCGAAGCGAAATTGAAGAAGTGGGTGCGGAACTCGACGGCGACGCAGTCGAGGGCTTCGAACGCGTGCGTGAGGAGCAGCAGCTTGCATTCGGTGTTGATCGGCGTCCGCTGCATGCGCTTCGCGTACCACGTGTGCCCGATTTCGAGCCGCCGGTGCGCCGCCTCGACGTTGAAATAGCGCGTCGAGCCCACGATCTCGCCCGTTGAGTTGGCGCGGACCACGAACGGCATCGCGCCCCGTCGTTCGCGCATGTCGAGCGCCGCATCGAGCCACGCACCGGTCGTCTCCGGCGCGGGAACGCTCGTGTACCAGAGCCGCCACAGCTCGCCGTCGGCAGCCGCGCCGCTGACCGCCGCTGCATGCGCCCGCGACAGGGGCTCGAGCGTGGCGTGCCGTCCCTTCAGCACGACGGGCTCCACGAACGCCACGCCTATCTCCCCGACCTCGACATGAACGCCACCCGCTCGAACAGGTGCACGTCCTGCTCGTTCTTGAGGAGCGCGCCGTGCAGCGGCGGGATCACGACCTTCTTGTCGGAGCTGCGCAACGCCTCGGGGGGAATGTCCTCGGCGAGCAGGAGCTTCAGCCAATCGAGAAGCTCCGACGTCGACGGCTTCTTCTTCAAGCCCGGCACTTCGCGCAAGTCGAAGAACACTTCGAGCGCCTCGGCCAGCAGCGTCTTTTTCAAGCCCGGGAAATGGACGTCGATAATCCGGGTCATCGTCTCGCGGTCGGGAAACCGGATGTAGTGGAAGAAGCAGCGGCGCAGGAACGCGTCCGGCAGCTCCTTTTCGTTGTTCGACGTGATGACGACGAGCGGCCGGTGCCGCGCGACGATGGTCCGCTGTGTCTCGTAGACGTAGAACTCCATCCGGTCGAGCTCGCGCAGGAGGTCGTTGGGGAACTCGATGTCCGCCTTGTCGATCTCGTCGATCAGCACGACGGCCGGCGTTTGCGCTTCGAACGCTTCCCACAGCACGCCGCGCTTGATGTAGTGCGCGATGTCGCCGACGTGCTCGTCGCCGAGCTGGGAGTCACGAAGACGCGAAACTGCATCGTACTCGTAGAGTCCCTGCTGGGCCTTGGTCGTCGACTTGATGTGCCATTGCAGCAGCGGTCGCGAAAGCGCGCGCGCGACCTCCTCGGCCAGCATCGTCTTGCCGGTGCCGGGCTCGCCCTTGACGAGCAGCGGCCGCTCGAGCGCGATCGCCGCGTTGACCGCGAGCATCAGATCCGGCGTGGCGACGTAGGTGTCGGTGCCTTCGAAACGCATGAGGACTCCTTGGTGAATCCGCAAATGTTAGCCGATCCACGCCAGCGTCGTCTGCGGCAGCGACAATGCGAGCGTCGCGGCACTCTGCACCTTCGGCCAGCCCTTGGCCCGACCACGCCCGCGATTTGCATCGCCGGGGATTCGCCGGTCCGACCCTTTCGACGTAAATTACCGGCTCGAAACAAGGCACTGGGAGAGTATCCTCTGCTCGCGGCCGTTTCAGCCCGGGCTCCCGTGCCAGGGGCTCCGGCTGGATGAATCAGCGAATCGCCGCCTGCAGCAGCCAGAGCGCGATCATCCCGATACCGAGCGTTGGCAAAGTGCGGCGCGTAACGAATGCAGCGACGCCAGCCGCCAGCGCGGCCGACACCTTGGGGTCCGTCCAGGTCGTAGCTTCCGCGACCGGGCCGATGACCACCATTTACAGAATGAGCGCGGTCAGCATCGCGGCCGGAACGAACTTGAGCGCGCGCGCAAGGAGCGAAGGCATCGACCGTTGCGCGAAGAGCGCGATGAACGAGAGCCGCGAGAGATAGTTGAGCGACCCGACGACGGCGATGACCGCCCAGAGCTTCAGCGTGGCGTCCATCGCTCCCGCGCAATGTCGGCGAGCGTGCCGGCGACGATCCCGAGCAACCCGGCGGCGATCAGGTTGAGCCGCATCGGCAGCCCGGCGAGCGCGAGCACTGCGATCCCGGCGGTGCTGGCCGCGACGATGGTCGGCACATTGCGCAGCAATGGCGCGACCAGCGCGAGAAAGCACAGCGGCACCACGAATTCGAGCGACCACCGCGTCGGAATGACGTTGCCGGCGGAGAAGCCAATCATGTTGGTCACCTGCCAGACGCTCCACAATGCGGTGCCGGCGCCAAGAAAATGGGCGGCCGCTGCCGGCGGCGCATCGGCGTGGAAACGGCGGATCGACGCCGCGAAGGCCTAGTCGGTCAGGAGGAAGGCGAGCGTCCTCTGCCAGCGCGGCGGCAATGGCAGCAGGTACGGCGCCATTGCCACGCTGTACATCAGGAAGCGCAGACCCAGCACGAGACACGTGAGGACGATGACCGGGACCGGCGCCCCCGCCGCCACGAGTTGCGCGGCGAGAATCTGCGCTGCGCCGGAGAAGATGATGGTGCTCATCCCGAGCGCGCCGAGCCAGTTTGCGCCGGCCGCCTCCGCGCCGACGCCGCAAACGACCCCGAACGGGATCAACCCCACGCAGACGGGCAGCATTTCGACGAAGCCCGCGCGAAAGTCGTTCGAGTCGACGAGGCGGCGCAAGCGGTGGCGCATCGAGAGTAGGGTCAGAGCCGACTTTTCCGCGAGCCTAACCGCAAAGTCCGGGAAAAGTCGACTCTGACCCTAGTTTCGACGCTTCTTGCATAATCACCGCACAAGTGACGCCAAAACGGTCAGTTGCCTTGCCTCGAAAGTCCGGGACCCCACGTCCGCGGCACGACGATCCGACGGCGCGCGTCTCCCAGCTCCCGTGATGCCAAACTCGCAAAAGGACACCATGGACCTCCCCGTCAATCAGTTCAAGCGCGCTATCGCCGCGGGCCCCACACCCGTCGGCACCTGGCTGTCGAGCGCATCGCCGTCGACCGCGGAGGCATTGGGCTGCGCGGGTTTCGACTTTCTCGTCGTCGACACCGAGCACACGCCGCTCGACGTGCCGCAGATGATCGAGGTCCTGCGGACGATCGCCGGTACTCCGGCACAGGCAATCGTGCGCCCGTCGTGGAACGACATGGTGATGATCAAGCGGGCACTCGACGCCGGCGCTCAGACGCTGCTGCTGCCATTCGTCCAGAATGCCGAAGAGGCGAAGTGCGCGGTGGCCCACACCCGTTATCCGACGGAAGGCGTCCGTGGCGTTGCCGGCACGCATCGCGCGAGCCGCTTCGGCACGATTCCAAACTACCTGAAGGTCGCCGCCAACGAACTCTGCGTCATTGTCCAGATCGAGACGTTGACCGCGCTCTCGAACCTCGAAGCGATCGCCGCCGTTCCCGGCATCGACTCGATTTTTGTCGGCCCCAACGATCTCGCCGCGTCGATGGGCCACGTCGGCGACACGGGCAACGCGGCCGTAAAGGCGAAAGTCGCGTTCGCCGCAAAAGAGTGCCGGCGGCTCGGCAAGCCCTGCGGCATCGTCGGCCAGAATCCGGAGGTCGTCGCCCAATTCCTCGATTACGGCTATTCGTGGGTCGCCGTCAGCTCGGACATGGCGATGATGGTGAGCCGCGCCCAGGAATTCCTGGCCAAGGTACGCGCCGCCGCCGGTTGACGGCGCCGCACGGACCTGCCGCTTCTTGTACGATGTCGACATGACGTCTGCGGATTCCTCGAGCGCCTCGGCGTTCGCCTGCGTTCTCGACATCAAGGCTAGCCTCGGCGAATCCCCCTTGTGGTCGGTGGCCGAGCAGGCGCTTTATTGGGTCGACATCAACGCGCCCTCGCTCAACCGCTTCGATCCGGCCACCGGCCGCAACACCGCGATGCCAATGCCCGAATCGATCGGCTGCGTCGCGCTTCGTGCGCGCGGCGGGTTCGTGGTCGCATTGCGCGGCGGTATCTGGCTCGCGAGGGCGGACGGCACGCTCGAGCGCAAGGTCGCCGAGCCACCGTACGATCGCACCCATCACCGCTTCAACGACGGCCGCTGCGACCGCCAAGGGCGCTTTTTCGCCGGCACGATGAACGAGAGGCGCGACGCGAACACCGCCGAGTTGATCCGCATGGATCCCGATTTTCGCGTCACCCGGGTCCTCGGCGACATGATGATCTCGAACGGTCTTGCGTGGAGCGGCGACGGGCGCACGATGTACCACGCCGACACGCCGACGCGTGCGATCGATGCGTACGATTACGATGTTGCCACCGGCTTGCCCGGAAGCCGGCGCTCGTTCGCGCGCTTCGCCAACGAGACCGACCGGCCCGACGGCGGCAGCGTCGACAGCGAGGACTGCTACTGGACCGCGTTCTATCGCGGCGGCAAGGTGCTGCGCATGTCGCCCGCGGGCGACGCGCTCGCGACGATCAACGTGCCCGCGATGTGTCCGACGATGTGCGCTTTCGGTGGCCCCGATCTGAGGACGCTCTACGTAACGAGCGCGCGACAGTTGCGCCCCGCCGACGAGCTCGCGCGGCTGCCCCATTCGGGCGGGATCTTCGCGCTGACGGTCGACGCGCCGGGGATCGCCGAACCCCCGTTCGCCGGTTGACGACTACCCGCGAGACGCTCGGTGCATTTCGATTCCGCCGCCTTCCTCCGGCTCGACTCGCCGCAGAGCCTCGGCGTTTCGGCAGCGGGCGCCGCATTCGCGACGTCGACCGGCGACATCCTCGAGGTGTCCTGCCAGGGCCCGGGCATCTTCCGGCTGCGCATCGGCCCGAACACCCGGCCCGATTATGGCCTCGTCAAGGCCCGCACCAAGGCGTGCACCGTCGCCCGGGCGGACGATGGCCGCTTCACGTTCACGACCGCCGATGCGGGCCTCGAGATCGCCGCCGCACCGCTGCGCTTTCGTCTATTGCACCGCGGCGCGCCGGTGCTCGGCTCGATTACCGACGAACATTTCCGGGGCTGGACGCGACTCCCAACCTTCGGCCGCGTGAGGCACGGCGGCCAATGGACGGCTGCTTTCGCGCTTTCGTCGGGTGAGGCGGTCTACGGGCTCGGCGAGAAATTCGGCCCGCTCGACAAGCGCGGTCAGCTGATTCATTCGCAAGTCGTCGATGCGCTGGGCGTCAATACGGGCGCGTCGTACAAGAACGTTCCGTTCGCGTGGAGCCCGGGAACGGGTCACGGCGCCTGGGGCGTCCTCGTGCACACGCCGGGGATGGTCACCCACGGCGTCGGTCATCCCGACTGGTCGCATCGCTCGTACGCCGTTCTCGTCGACGACGAGGCGCTCGATCTCTTCCTCTTCGCCGCCGACACGCCCGCGGGCATCCTCGATCAGTACACGGCGCTCGTCGGGCGCGCGCCGGCCGTGCCGCTCTGGAGTCTCGGGCTCTGGGTTTCGCGCGCGTTCTACAAGACACCGGAGGAAGCCGCGTCGGTGGCGGCGAAGCTGCGCGAGCGGCGGATCCCCTGCGACGTGCTGGCGTTGGACGGCCGCGCCGCGTGGCGACTGGATACCCGCTTCGACTTCCAATGGGACGAGGAACGATTTCCGGATCCGTACGCGGCGCTCGCGCGGATCAAGGCGCACGCCTTGCGCGTGTGCGTCTGGGAATATCCATACGTCTCCATCCACTCGCCGCTTTTCCAGGAGCTCGCGGCGCACCGCTTCCTGCTCACCACGCCGGACGGCGACCCGTACGTCTTCGGATGGGACACCGCGCCCGGCACCAGTCCCTTCGGCAACGTGCTGACGCCGCTGCCGGAGTCCGGCATCGTCGATTTCACGCATCCGGCCGCGTACGCGTGGTGGCGCGATGCCCACGAGAAGCTCTTCGCCCAGGGCGTCGATGCCATCAAGACCGACTTCGGCGAGCACGTTCCGGACGACGCCGTCGCGTTCAACGGCGACCGCGGCCGTCGCCTGCACAATGTCTTTCCGTTGCTCTACCAGCAGTGCGTGTACGACGCGACCCGACGCTTCCAGCGGCAGGACAGCGCGCCGCCGGTTCTGTGGAGCCGCGCTGGCTGGACGGGCAGCCAGCGCTACCCGATCCATTGGGGCGGCAACCCGCAAAGCGATTGGGAGGGCCTGGCGGCGTCGATTCGCGGAGGGCTCTCCTGGGGCATGAGCGGCGGCCCGTACCACGCGACCGACGTCGGCGGTTTTTACGGCTCCGCGCAACCTTCGCCCGAGCTTTTCGTGCGCTGGCTGCAAGCGGCGATCTTCAGCTCGCACCTGCATCTGCACGGCGTAGGCGAACGCGAACCGTGGGCGTTCGGCCCGGAGGCCGAGGCGATTGCGCGCAAGTGGCTCACGTTCCGCTACCGTCTCTTGCCGTACCTGCAGCGGGTGATCGACGAAGCGACCGCGACCGGGATGCCGGTGATGCGCGCGATGCCGCTCGCGTTCCCCGGCGACGCGCTCACGCGAACGTACGACACGCAGTTCATGTGCGGTGAGGCGCTCCTCGTCGCGCCCGTCGTGGAGGCAGGCAGCGAAATCGTGATCGCGCTGCCGCCGGGCGCCTGGTACGACCTCAACTCGCGCCAGCGCGTCGCGGGCGGTTGCGTCGTCCGTTACAGGGCCTCACTCGACCAGTTTCCGGTATTCGGGCGGGAGGGTTTCGCGTTGCCGCTCGGCCGCGCCGTCCAGCATACCGGCGAGATCGATCCCGAGCGCCCGCTCGAGCAGGTCTGGGTGTTTGGCACACCCACCCGTCCACTCGACGGATTCGCTCAAGTCGCGATCAGCGCCGCTGCCGACGGGACGTTCTCGATCCGTGCCGCCGAAGGCATCAAGGTCGAGCGTTTCGGCGATCCAGCCGGGCTGACCATCGAACGCATCCCGCGATGACGGGCGATTCCGGCGCGCGTCCGACGATTGCGATCACCGCGGGCGAACCCGCGGGCATCGGCCCCGAGCTCGTGGCGATGCTCGCGGCGCGTCACCGCGCGAAGGCGTTCCCCGCCCGGCTTGTCGTCATCGGGGACCACGAGCTCCTCTCGCGGCGGGCGGCACGGATCGGCGCGGCGGCGCACTACGCCGAGTACGACGTGGCATCGTTCGGCGCGCCCGCGGGCGCCGTCGAGATCTGGCACCAGCCGATCGCCGCGCCGGTGACGCCGGGTCATCCGGATCCCACGAACGCCGCGAGCGTGCGCGCGATGCTGTTGCAGGCCACCGACGCCTGCGCGACCGGTGGCTTCGCGGCGCTGGTCACCGCCCCCGTGCAGAAGAGCGTGATGCAGGACGCCGGCATCGCGTTTTCGGGCCACACCGAGTTCTTCGCCGAACGCACGCACGCGCGGCGCGTCGTGATGCTGCTCGTCGGCGGCGGGTTGCGCGTTGCGCTCGTGACCACGCACCTGCCGCTCGCCGCGGTGCCCGCCGCGATCACGCGTGAGGCAGTCGAAGGGACGATCGCCGTCCTCGTGGCCGGACTTGCCAATCAGTTCGGCATCGTTGCGCCGCGCCTCGCCGTGTGCGGCGTGAATCCGCATGCCGGAGAAGGCGGATATCTCGGCAGCGAAGAGATCGACATCGTCGCCCCGGCGATCGCCGCAGCCCGCGCGCAAGGCATCGCCGTCGACGGGCCGCTGCCAGCCGATACCGTGTTCACGCCCGCCGTCGCTCGGCGTTTCGACGCCATCGTCGCGATGTACCATGATCAGGGGCTGCCGGTGCTCAAGGCCGCGAGCTTCGGTCATGGCGTCAATGTCACGCTCGGCCTGCCGTTCATCCGCACGTCGGTCGATCACGGCACGGCGCTCGATCTCGCCGCCGACCCCGATTCCGCGCGCAGCGCCGATCCCGGGAGCCTGTGCGCCGCCGTGGATCTCGCGATCGAGCTCGCGTCGCGGTAGGCCCGTTTACGCCGTGCCACCTGCGCACGCCTTGATCGGTGCCGCATGACCTCTGTTCGCGTTGGGGGCATCGGGTGAGCGGGCCCATGACGGGGCACGTGCCGCGGCGTCGCTTCGGCCAGAATTTTCTCGTCGACCGAAACTTTGTCGCGAAGATCATCGCCGCCATCGATCCGCGGCCTGGGGACAATTTCGTCGAAATCGGGCCCGGCCGGGCCGCGCTGACGCGACCGCTGATCGAGCGCGCGCAACGCCTTGCCGCGATCGAGATCGACCGCGATCTTGCAGCGCGCCTTGCCGCGGAGTTCCCGCCGGAAAGACTTTCGCTCCAGGTGGCCGACGCGCTCGAGTTCGACTTCGCTGCGCTGGGGTCGGCACTGCGCGTCGTCGGCAACCTGCCGTACAACATCAGCACGCCGATGCTGTTCCACCTCGTGGCGTTCGAGCCGCTCCTGCGCGATCTGCACGTGATGCTGCAGCGGGAAGTCGTGGCGCGAATGACGGCGAAGCCCGCGACGCCCGACTATGGTCGGCTCTCCGTGATGCTGCAGGCGAAGTTCCGCACGACCCGACTGTTCGTCGTGCCGCCGGGCGCATTCGTCCCGCCGCCGAAGGTCGACTCCGCGGTCGTGCGCCTGGTCCCGCTCGGCAGCGAGAAGCCGGCGATCGCCGACGAGGCGCTGTTCGCACGCCTCGTCGCCGCGGCGTTCGGCCAGCGGAGAAAGACGATGCGCAATGCGGTGGCGGCGCTCTGCGACGCCCAGTCCCTTGCCGCAGCCGATATCGATCCCGGCGGGCGCGGCGAAACCCTGTCGGTCGCCGATTTCGTGCGCCTCGCAAATGCGCTCGCCGCCGGTCAGGCCCACTCGAGATCGGGGCGCAGCGCCGGGTGATCGATCTGCACCGTCTTTTGCCGGGACGTTTCGCCGCGGAGCAGCGTGACCGCGCGCGCCGGTACACCGAAGCTCGCGGCGAGAAAGCGGATCAGCTCCGCATTGGCCTTGCCGTCGACCGGCGGCGCCGCGAGCCGGACCTTCAACCTCGTTTGACTCCCCTCGCCGTGGGCCCCCGCCACTTCGGTGCGCTTCGCGCCGGGCTGGACGTGCAGCATCAGGATCAGCGCATCGCCTGTAGCGCGCCGCCATGGAACGCCGCCCATGGCGGCGTCAGCGAAACAGCGTCACGACCGCGCCCTCGAGCCAGCGCACGGGCAGCATCAGGACGAGTTGGGCGAGAACGATCAGGATCAACGGCGACAGGTCGAGCGTGCCGCCGAGGGGCGGGACGACCCGCCGGATCGGCGCCAGAAAGCGGAACGTCAGCGCGTTGAGCAGCCCCATCAGCGGGCCGTCCGGCGCGACCCACGACAGGATCGCCTGGACCAGCACGGCGATGATGAGGATCCAGATCAACGCCTTGACGAGCTCGACAACCGCGAGCAGCGCGAGCGTCGGCACGGCGGCGGCCGCGAAGCCGAATGGGCTCATCAGCGCAGCGAGCGCCACGAGCCACGCGAATTGCGTGATCCAGGCGAGCATCAGCGTCGACCAGTCGAGACCGCGAAAGCCGGGCAGCACGCGCCGCAGCGGCTTCACCGCCCAGTCGGTGAGCGCAGTCACCGCCTGCCCGAAGGGATTGCGGAACGGCGCGCGCTGCCACTGCATCGCGAACCGCAGCAGAAACGCGTAGGTCAGGATGCCGAACGCGGTGTCGAGCAGGAATTTGAGTGCCTGATCCATGGAGGCCCGATACGATGTTTCGGTGCCGAGTGACCGACCGTTGAATGGCGATGGGAAAGTCGTGTCCGAGCCTACTTATCCTTGCCGAGGGCATCGCCCAGCTCGCGCGCACGCAGCGCGGCAGCCTTGGCCGCCGCCGCGATCTTCGCCTTGACGCCATCGGCTTCGAGCATGGCGAGCGCACGTTCCGTGGTCCCGCCCTTCGATGTGACCTGCTCGCGGAGCGTCGCCGCATCCTCCGCGCTCGCCTGTGCCAGTGCGATTGCGCCGTCGAACGTCGCGTACGCAAGCTTGCGCGCGTCCGCCGGCTCGAAGCCCAACTCGCGCGCCGCCTGTTCCAGCGCCTCGAGAAAATAGAAGACGTACGCCGGGCCGCTGCCCGACACGCCGGTCACCGCGTCAAGGAGCGACTCATCCGCGAGCCAGACGACCTCGCCGCCGGCGTCGAGCACGCCTGACGCGAGCGCGTGGCCGGCCGCGTCGACGCTCCCCGCAGCGTAAGCGCCGCTGATCCCCTTGCCGATCAATGCGGGCGTGTTCGGCATCGCGCGCACGAGGCGCGAGAATCCGCCGAGCCAGCGCGAAAGGTCGCCAAGCCGGATGCCCGCGGCAATCGTCAGCACGACCGCGCCGGAGCCCGCGAGGTGCGGGGCGGCCGATCGCGCGGCTTCGCGCATCTGCTGCGGCTTCACCGCGAACACGACAAGGTGCGCGTCCGCGAAGACGGAAGCGTCGGCCTCGGCGACGAGGCGGACGCCGGCAAAACGCGCGGCGAGCTTCGCCCGCTGCCCCGACGAAGGCTCGACGACACGCAGATCCGCGGCGGCGCGGCCGCGCGCGAGCATCCCGCCGATGAGCGCGCTCGCCATGGTGCCGCCGCCGACGAAGACGATCGTCATAGGTGCCCCCGAGGGGCGGCCGGCACGGCGTGGAGCGCCGCTTCGCGTTCGCCGAACAGCGCGGTGCCGACGCGCACCAGCGTCGCGCCTTCGGTGATTGCATCCTCAAGGTCCGCGGACATCCCCATCGACAGGGTGTCGACCGGAAGGCCCGCTGCCCGGCACTGGTCCAGCAGCACGCGCAGGATCCGGTATTGAGCGCGCCGGGTCGCCGCGACGGGCGTCGCTTCGGCGATCCCCATCAGGCCCCGGAGCCTGAGCCGCGGCAGCGCCGCCACGGCCCGCGCGAGCCCGACGGCCTCGTCGGGGGCGACGCCGCCTTTGGACGCCTCGCCGCTGATGTTGACCTGAATGCAGACGTTGAGCGGCGGCAGGTTCGCCGGGCGCGCGGCCGAAAGCCGTTCGGCGATCTTCCGCCGGTCGATCGTCTGCACCCAGGCGAAGCGCTCGGCGGCGGCCCGGGTCTTGTTGCTCTGCAACGGGCCGATCAGGTGCCACTCCACGTCAGGCGCATCGGCAAGCGCGTCCATTTTCGCCACCGCCTCCTGCACGTAGTTCTCGCCGAATGCCCGCTGACCCAGGGCGCGCACCGCCCGGACCGCGGCCGGCGTAAAGGTCTTGCTGACCGCGAGAAGCCGAACGCTGTCTCCCAAGCGGCCCGAGGCGCGGGCCGCGCCTTCGATGCGCGCGGTGACGTCTTGCCACGCCTTCTCGTAGTGGAACATAATCGAATGACGACGGCATGAGGATGCTCCCGTTGGTACGCGAATTGCATGCATCCTCGTGTTTCGCCGGATTTCACCAGATTTGGCTGCGGGCGGAACAGGGATTATAGATGGACATCACCGAACTTCTGGCTTTTGCGGTCAAGAACAAGGCTTCCGACCTCCACCTGTCGGCCGGCCTGCCACCCATGATCCGGGTCCACGGCGACATCCGCCGGATCAACCTGCCGCCGATGGAGCACGAGGACGTCCACGCCATGGTGTACGACATCATGAGCGACGCCCAGCGCAAGGCGTACGAGGAAAATCTCGAGTGCGACTTCAGTTTCGCGGTGCCGAACCTCGCGCGATTCCGCGTCAACGCGTTCGTCCAGATGCGCGGTGCCGCGGCGGCGTTTCGGACCATTCCATCCAAGGTGCTGTCGCTGGAGGAGCTCGCCGCGCCGCGCGTCTTTGCCGACATGACCAACCGGCCGCGCGGGCTGATCCTCGTCACCGGACCCACGGGGTCCGGCAAATCGACCACGCTCGCCGCGATGGTCAACCACGTCAACGAGGAGATGTACGGCCACATCCTGACGATCGAGGACCCGATCGAGTTCATGCACGAATCGAAGAAGTGCCTGATCAACCAGCGGGAGCTGGGCCCGCACACGCTGTCGTTCCCCAACGCGCTGCGGAGCGCCTTGCGCGAGGACCCCGACTACATCCTCGTCGGCGAAATGCGCGACCTCGAGACGATCCGCCTCGCGCTCACTGCGGCCGAGACGGGACACCTGGTGTTCGCGACGCTGCACACGAGCTCGGCGGCGAAGACGATCGACCGGATCATCGACGTGTTCCCCGCCGCGGAAAAGGACATGGTGCGGGCAATGCTGTCCGAGTCGCTGGTGTCGGTGATCTCGCAGACGCTGTTGAAGACCAAGGATGGCCAGGGCCGGGTGGCGGCGCACGAAATCATGATCGGCACGGCAGCGATCCGCAACCTGATCCGCGAGAACAAGGTCGCGCAGATGTATTCGGCGATCCAGACGAGCCAGGCGGCCGGCATGCAGACGCTCGATCAATGCCTCGTCGAAATGGTCCGCCGCAACCTGGTCAACGTCGCCGAAGCGCGCAACCGCGCGGTGAACAAGGACCTGTTCATGGGCGGTTAGGTGAACGACCCCCACGCTCGCTGCGCTCGCTGCCCCCGGTGGGGGCGGACCAGTCCGTTGAGACGGCCCGGCGGGACTGGCCGCCGCTGAAGGAGCTTTCGCATGGAACGAGAACGCGCCACCAAATTCATCCACGAACTCCTCGAGCTCCTGGTCAAGCAGAAGGGCTCCGACCTGTTCATCACCGCCGGCTTCCCGCCGGCGCTCAAGGTCGACGGGAAGATCCAGCCGGTGTCGAAGACCGCGCTCTCGCCGCAGCACACGATCGAGCTCGTGCGCAGTGTGATGAACGACAAGCAGGCCGCCGAGTTCGAGGCGACCAAGGAATGCAACTTCGCGATCGCGCCGCCCGGCGTCGGCCGCTTCCGCACCAACGCGTTCATTCAACAGGGGCGCGTCGGGATGGTCCTGCGCACGATCATGACCGAGATCCCGAAGTTCGAGGAGCTGGGCCTCCCGCCGGTGCTCAAGGACGTCATCATGTCGAAGCGCGGCATCATGATGTTCATCGGCGCGACCGGCTGCGGCAAGTCGACGTCGATGGCGGCGCTCCTCGGCTACCGCAACGAGAACAGCTACGGCCACATCATCACGATCGAGGACCCGATCGAATTCGTCCACGACCACCGGAACTGCATCGTCACGCAGCGCGAGGTCGGCGTGGACACCGAGGGCTGGCAGGTCGCGCTCAAGAACACGCTGCGCCAGGCGCCCGACGTGATCCTGATCGGCGAGGTACGCGAGCGCGAGACGATGGATTACGCGATCTCGTTCGCCGAAACGGGCCACCTCTGCCTTGCCACGCTGCACGCGAACAGCACCAACCAGGCACTCGACCGGATCATCAACTTCTTCCCCGAGGAGCGGCGGGCGCAGCTCTTGATGGACCTGTCGCTCAACGTCCGCGCCTTTGTGGCGCAGAGACTGATCCCGCGCCGCGACGGCCGCGGCCGGGTGCCGGCGGTCGAAGTGATGCTGAACTCGCCGCTGATCTCCGACCTGATCTTCAAGGGCGACGTGTCCGGCATCAAGGACATCATGAAGAAGTCGCGCGAGCTCGGCATGCAGACGTTCGACCAGTCGTTGTTCGATCTCTATGAGGCGGGTCTGATCAGTTACGAGGACGCGCTGCGCAACGCCGATTCGCTGAACGACCTGCGCCTCGAGATCAAGCTGCATGGCAAGGAAGCGAAAAACCGCAACATCTTCTCCGGCATCGGCAATCTCGACATGGTGCCGGAGGGCACGCAAGGGACGATCTAGGGCGCGAGCGACGATCACTGCCTTGACCTCGCCCCGCGCCGGCGGGGACCCAGTGGCTTTACGACCCTGCCGAACGCACTGGATTCCCGCGTTCGCGGGAATGACGGCGCTCGTGTCGCTATGCTAGGCTATGACGGTTCGTCCGTGCCTGCGCACCGCCGCCATGTCCGGCCTCGACACCTCGACCCCGACGCCCACCGCGATCAAGCTGCATCAGCAGTCGAGGGTGCTCGAAATCGCGTTTTCCGACGGCCGCGAGTTCCGGCTGCCGTACGAATTCCTGCGTGTCCATTCGCCATCGGCCGAGGTGCGCGGCCACGGTCCCGGCCAGGAAGTTCTGCAGGTCGGCAAGCGCGAGGTGACGATCCGCGAGGTCGAGCCCATCGGCCACTACGCGATCCGCCCGTCGTTCTCCGATGGCCACGACACCGGCATCTACTCGTGGGATTACCTCTACGAACTGGGCGACCGGCAGGAAGCGTTGTGGCAACGCTATCTCGAACGGATGACGGCCGCGGCCGCGAGCCGGGATGCCAGGTGATGTGGCGGCGAAGGATCGCGAAGATTCCCGTTTGATCCCGGCACGACGAAACGCACATGACCGACAAGACCCATTTCGGCTTCGAGGAGGTCGCGGCCGCCGAAAAGGCCCGTCGTGTGCGCGGCGTCTTCGATTCGGTCGCGGGCAGGTACGACCTGATGAACGATCTGATGTCGGCGGGCCTGCACCGGCTATGGAAGCGGTTCGCCGTCAACGCGACAGCCGTGCGTGCGGGCATGCGTGTGCTCGACCTGGCCGGCGGCACCGGCGATCTCGCTCGGCTTTTCGCAAGCCAGGTGGGCCCGACCGGCGAGGTCGTGCTCACCGACATCAACGGCGCGATGCTCGCCGCCGGCCGCGACAAGCTACTGAACGCCGGGCTGTCCATTCCGGTGGTGCAGTGCGACGCCGAGAAGCTGCCGTTTCCGCCTGCGCATTTCGACTGCGTCGGCATTGCGTTCGGTCTTCGCAACGTCACGCGCAAGGACGTGGCGCTCGCCGAAATGCGGCGCGTGCTGAGACCGGGCGGCGTCGCGGCGGTGCTCGAGTTCTCGCGCGTCTGGGAGCCGCTCGCACCCGCCTACGACTGGTACAGTTTCAACGTGATCCCGCGGCTTGGCCGGCTGGTCGCCGGCGACGACGCGAGCTACCGTTATCTCGCCGAATCGATCCGCGTGCACCCGGACCAGGCCGCGCTGAAAGCGATGATGGAGGCGGCCGGCTTCGAAGGAGTCGACGTGCACAATCTGGCCGCCGGCGTGGTCGCGCTGCATCTCGGCCGCGTCTATTGACCGTGCTGCGACCGTGGCCGCCAAGCGCCTGAATCCCGCCGCGATCGGGAGCGCGATTGCCAACCGCGTGCTCGAGGGGGAGACGTGGGCGCGCCAACGGTTGTCCGCGCATGCCGGGAGAATGTTCGTGATCGCCGTCGGGCCCGTCGCCACGGCGCTTGCCGTCGATGCGTCGGGGATGGTCGAGCCGGGGCGGCTTTCGGACGGGGCGCCCGATCTCACGCTCGGACTGTCACCCCTCGAACTGCCCGCGTTTCTCGCCGACCCGAGGCGTTGGGACCGCTTCGTCGCAAGCGAAGGCGATCCGGCACTTGCGGCGACGCTGAAAGACCTCGCGCAAACGCTCCCCTGGTTCGTCGAGCGGGCCTTTGCGCAGGCGCTTGGGCCGATCGTCGGCCAGCGCGTTGCCGATGCCGGGCGCGTATTGCTCGCCTTTCCGGAGTACGCGGCCGAGCGCATCGGCGACAGCGTGGTGAGTTACGCCCGTGATGAAGCGGGTCTGGTCGCGCGAGGCGACGAGGCACGCGCGTTCGTGGAGCAGGTCGGGGCGCTGGCCGCGCGCGTGGACGCGCTTGCCGACCGTCTTGCCGACGCCGAGGCGCGCGTCAAGCACTCCCGGATGCGCTGAGCGCGCCCGCGACGGTGCGTGACCTACGTCGCGTAGTCGAGCACCGCGAAAAAGTGGCAAGCGGTTCCGGCCACGACGAACAGGTGCCAGACCAGGTGAGCGTAGCGCACCCGAGAGTCGAGCACGAAGAACACCACACCCAGCATGTAGGCGAACCCGCCTGCAGCGAGTAGGACGACGCCCTGCGTCGCGATGCGTTCGATCAGCGGCCCGGCCGCGAACGCCACGATCCAGCCCATCGCGAGATAAAGGCCGGTGGACAGGACCGGATGCGATATCCGATCGGCAGCCTTCAGCGCGACGCCGGTCACCGCGAGCGTCCATACCAGGCCGACGAGCGACCAGTTCGACGGCGCGCCGAGCGCGAACGGCGTGTAACTCCCGGCGATGAACAGGTAAATTGCGCCATGGTCGAGCTTGCGGAACAGCCGCTTCGCGCGCTCGTGCGGCAAGGCGTGATAAAGCATCGACGCCATGTACAGGAGCACCATCGTCGTCGCGAATATGCTCGCGCCGACGATGTTGGCGGTGGTTCCGTTGCGCATCGCCGCCGAGATCAGGAACGGGACGGCAATCGCCGCCGCAATCAGCGCCATCGCGTGACTGACCGAGTTGGCGAGTTCCTCGCCGAGCGATTGGGGGCGTTCGCACATGATCGTCTCTACCGCGGCCGAAGCATACGGCGTGCCAGCGTTCCAGCCCTGTTGGAGACGGTCGCTGAGCCTCGAAACCTGTCGGGGCGCGGCCACCGGCGCGAGGAGGGCGATGCGTTTGCAGCTTGGAGCGTGCGCGTCGGGGCCGAGCGCGCATCTCCATGAAGGCTGCGCGTCGGCGGGACGTTCCGCACGTTGTCCTGGAAGTTGTCGTGGTGGGTGAGCGGGTCAGACGTCCGCGCAGGAAGAACCCCAGGCCCGGGCGACCGGCAGCGAGCACCCTCCTTTTGTGGCGCCAGCGGGTCCTGTATCTCCCGCGCGCGCAGCGAGCGTGGTCACGCGCCCGCCGCCCGGTCGAGCATGAGCTCCCTGTACGGCACACCCTGTACGCGATGACGAATATTGTCCCGGGCGCAACCGTACGACCGGGCGGCCCGCAGCGGCACGAACAGGGCGGCGAATGTCTTCACGGCGTCGCGCCGACCACCTGCGCGAATCGCAGCGCTTCGTCGTCATCGGGAACGAGGTCGAAGGCCGAGCGCAAGCCCTCGGGGATCCGCGCGGGCGCGCCCGAGCCGAAGTTCACGAACACCCAGAGCGTTTCGGCCTTGGCCAGGACCTCGTCGTCGCGGGCACGGTAGAAGAGATACTTGCGCCGCGACGTGCTCCGGCTCAAGTCGGCGACCCAGGTGAAGAGCGAGATCACATCGCCCGCGAAGGCGGGACGCAGATACTCGATCGAATGCGAGCGGACGAACCAGCCCGCTCCACTCTCCATGTACCGCTCGAGCGGCCAGCCTTGAAGCGCCGAATGGTCGGTCGCGACGTCCTGCATCCAGCGGACGTACTCGATGTTGTTCACGTGTCCGACCGCGTCGATGACCTCCGCGGGGACAGTGAGCGAGCGGGAGAAGATCCGGGTCACGGCCGATTATCGCGCACAAGGCAAACCCGTCCGCGGCCGCGAACGCTGCGCCGGGCGTAGGCGCCAGTCCAATCCCTTACAATCGGTCGGATGCGCCTCCTGCGCCTCGCCAAGATCTGGCTCGTCTCGCTCAAGTACGGGCTCGACGAGTTCCTGACCGGCCACGAGCGCTTCCGTGCCGTGCGCCCGCTCGCCCGCACGTTCACGTTCTGGCGCGACACGTCGGCGCCGCGTGCCGAGCGGCTGCGCCTGGCGCTCGAGGACCTCGGGCCGATCTTCGTCAAGTTCGGCCAGATGCTCTCCACGCGCCGCGACTTGATTCCGCTGGACATCGCCGACGAACTCGCCAAGCTGCAGGACCGCGTGCCGCCGTTTCCCTCGGAGCAGGTCGTCGCAATGCTCGAGCGAAACTACGGCAAGCCCGTGGACCGCGTGTTCAAGTCCTTCGAGCGGGAACCGGTGGCAAGCGCGTCGGTCGCGCAGGTGCATCTCGCGGAGCTGCCCGACGGGACGCCGGTCGCGGTCAAGGTGCTGCGGCCGAACATCTCGCACGTGATCGAGCACGACATCTCGCTGATGCAGGTCGGCGCGATGCTGGTCGAGAAGCTGTGGTCGGACGGCAAGCGTTTGAAGCCGCGCGAGGTCGTTGCCGAATTCGAAAAGACGATCCGCGACGAGCTCGACCTGTCGCGCGAAGCGGCCAACTGCTCGCAGCTCCGGCGCAACTTCCGTCACTCGCCGCTATTGCTCGTGCCCGAGGTGCATTGGGATTACAGCGGCAGCGACGTCATGGTGATGGAGCGAATGGAAGGGATTCCGATCGCGCAGGTCGAGCGGCTGGTCGAGGCCGGCGTCGACCTGAAACGCCTGTCGCGAGCCGGGGTCGAGCTTTTCTTTACGCAGGTGTTCCGCGACGGCTATTTCCACGCTGACATGCATCCGGGGAATATCTTCGTCGCGACCGATCCCGCCAATTTCGGCAAGTACATCGCGCTCGACTTCGGGATCATGGGCACGCTTTCCGAGCGCGACAAAAGCTATCTCGCGCAGAACTTCCTCGCCTTCTTCCGCCGCGACTACCACCGGGTGGCGACGGCGCACATCGAATCCGGGTGGGTGCCGCCGGAGACGCGCGTCGATGAGCTCGAGGCCGAGATCCGGGTGGTGCTGGAGCCCGCGTTCGACCGGCCGCTATCGCAGATCTCGCTCGGCCGCGTGCTGATCCAGCTCTTCCGCGCGTCGCGCCGCTTCAACGTCGAGATCCAGCCGCAGCTCGTGCTCCTGCAGAAGACGCTGCTCAACATCGAAGGCCTCGGGCGAATGCTCGATCCCAAGCTCGATCTGTGGACGACCGCGAAACCGTTTCTCGAGCGCTGGATGGAAGATCAAATCGGCCCTTCGGCGCTCAAGCGCCGGCTCTTTTCGGAGGCGCCCTACATCGTTACCGCGCTCCCCGAGCTGCCGCGACTCATTCACCAGTGGCTGCTGACGAGGCCGCCTGCCATCGACGACGCGGCCCGCGAGCTCGCGAGCGCGCAACGAAGGCGCAACGTGCTGTTAGCCGTCATCGCGGTGCTGCTCGTGGTGGGGATCGCCCTGCTGTTCTTTCGGCCGGGTTAGTCGCTAATGGTCGTGGACGGTTTCGTTGCCCCGTTCCTCGCGCCGGGCGACGATGAGTGTCCACGAGCCAAGCGCCACGATCGCCACACCAGCGGCGAACATGCTCACCGTGGCGTCGCGATTTGCCGCGAACCCGAGCGCCAGCGGCGAAACGGCAGTCCAGGCGCCGAGGCCGATGCTAGTGGCAGCCTCCCAACGGGCGGGCGCATCGAGGTCCACCGCGGCGAGCGTCACGACGATCGCCCCCAGGATCAGCGCGTTCCAGGTCGCCGGCGGCAATTCCTCGGCGAATCCGAGGATCCACGGCGACAACGCAATCCAGATCCCAAGCGCCAGGCTCGCAAAATCCTGCCAGCGGAGTTTGGCCGTCATCGGATGACCCCCTCGCGCAGTTGCCGACGCTGGTTTGACCAGCATCTGCGGCCCGTCGTTCCGGAGACCGTTAGCGGTCCTATTTCGCGGCCACTCCGTAGCGGGAGAGCGAAAGCATGCCGGTCAGCGCGGCGGACCCCGGAGTGACGGGCTTCGCGCCCACCCCGGCGAGCGGCGCGCGCTTGAGGAAGGTATTCGCTTCGCCGAGCATCAGGCGGACGAGGTCTTCGAGCGCCGGCTCGCCGAGAGCGTCGGGGCGGAACTCGAGGGTCACCGTCTCGAGCCGATCGACGTTGCGCAACGTCGTCGCCACCGTCAGTCGCTTGTAGTCGGGGACGAAGCGCGCCGAAGCCGTCACTGCCGGCGTCACGCTGAAGACCCCGCACCGGACGCCCCGCGTCTCGTCCTGCTCGACGCGATAATCAAAATCGAGCTGCGCGGCGCGCAGCCGCTCGTCCATCGCCGCGGCGGCGCCAAGCTGCGTTTTCACCCGGATCGGCCTGTCGCCCGCCAGACGATAGAAGAGCTCGACCCGCTCGACTAGGTCCATGCCGAGGTATTCGTTCCGGCGATACGACACGAAGCCGCGGTCGTAGCGCGGCGTCCCGATGGTCAGCACCGGCTCGATCGCGAAGCGGTGCGCGACCAGCGGCCGGATCACTTCGAGGTGCCCGAGCGCCTCGTCGAGCCAGCGAAACGCTGCCAGCAATCGACGGTCAATCTCCTTGAGCTCGTCGCCAAGCGGCCGGCGCGTCGCCTGGTCCGCATTGCGCACCGCGTCCGAGCGCTGGCGCAGCGATTCGAGCAGCGATGGCTTCGGCGGCGAATCATTCATGGGTGCGGACTCTACCGGGTACGCCTTGGGTTCGCACTCGGTCGAACGGTCGACCTTATACCGCGGCGCGGGCGCCGAGGATCGGGTAAGCAAATTCCGGGCCGTCAGATCGGCGCGGCGCGTCATCGCGTCCCGCCAGCCTCGAGGCAAAAGGCAGGCAAAACAGGGTTTTGCTATACAATCCGCGCTGGTTTCTCCCGCACGCCGGCCGCTGGTCCGCCCGATGGCGCTCCTGGAAATCGAGAACGTATCGCGTCGCTTCGGCGATTTCACGGCGGCCGACGGCGTCAGTCTGGCGATCGAAGCGGGCGAGTTCTTCACGCTGCTCGGGCCTTCGGGCTGCGGCAAGACGACGCTGCTGCGAATGATCGCGGGCTTCCTCACCCCCGATGCCGGCCGCATCCTCTTGAATGGCGAGGATCTGGCCGACCGGCCGCCGGAGTCGCGGCCGGTGCGGACGGTCTTCCAGAGCTACGCGTTGTTTCCGCACATGACCGTGGAGGGGAACGTCGCGTTCCCCTTGCAGATGGCAAGGACATCCGCCGCGCAAATCGCACCGAAGATCGAGGCGGCGCTGGAGGACGTGCGGCTGCAGGGCCTCGGCAAGCGCTACCCGCACGAGCTCTCCGGGGGCCAGAAGCAGCGGGTCGCGATCGCCCGGGCGCTCGTCACGCACCCGACGGTGCTCTTGCTCGACGAGCCGCTGGCGGCGCTCGACGCGAAGCTCCGCGAGGACATGCAGCTCGAGTTGATCAACCTGCAGAAGGAGGTCGGCATCACGTTCGTCTACGTGACGCACGACCAGACGGAAGCGCTCGCGCTGTCGCATCGGATCGCCGTGATGAACAAGGGCAAGGTCGAACAACACGGCGAGCCCTCGAAGATCTATGGTTTCCCGACGACCCGCTTCGTCGCCGATTTCATCGGCCATTGCAACCTGCTGTCCGGCCCGATCGCCGGCAACGGCAGCGGCATCGTCACCATCGACGTCGCCGGACTGGGTCCGGTACGGGTCGCGGCGGAAACCGCCCTCCCACCCGGCCGGCCGGCGACGGTCGCGCTGCGGCCCGAAAAGATCCGGATCGGGGCATCCGCGCTTGCCGACAGCTCCGACAATCACTACCGCGGCACCGTGTCCGATCTTCTCTACATGGGCGATGTCACCGTCTACAAGGTCGATACGCCGGGCGGACAGAAGATCGAAGCGTTGCTCGCGAACTCGGCATCCGGTCGGACCAAGTTCTTCGAAGTGGGCGACGCCGTCGAAATGAGCTGGCCGGTCGCCGCCGGGCATTTCATCGGCGAATGAACGAGCGACGCGAAGCGCAGGCCCGAAGCAACTGTGTTGGTTGTCAAGGGGTGGGCATGTGAAGTTCTTGGTTCCACGGCTGGCCGGTTCGCGCCATCGCATTGAGGATGCGCAGCATTTTGTGCGCGCAGGCGATGAGCGCGACCTTCTTCGGCTTGCCCGCCGCAATCAGGCGGGCGTAGAAGGCGCAGATGACCGGGTGGTAGCGGACGGCACTGAGCATGGCCATGTGCAAGGCACAGCGCACCATCGGGCGCCCGCCCCAGATATGACGTTGGCCGCGTTCCTTGCCGGAGTCGCGGTTCAAGGGGGCTACGCCGGCGAGCTTGGCGATGCGCGCCGTACTCGCCTTACCCAACTTGGGGATGAAGGCGAGGAGGGTAGCGCAGGTCTTGATACCCAAACCCTTGATCGCGGTGAAGCGCTGGGTCTGGTCCTTGAAGTGCCGCTGCAAGTGGCTGTCGATGTCGCGGTCCAGCTTGGCGATCTCCTTGTCGAGGGTCTTGATCACCGCCTGGATGCTCTTGTGCAGCACGCGCATCGGCCCGTCCAGTCGGTTCTGTTCGGCCGCGCGCATGCCCAGCAGCTGGTGCCGGCGCGCCACCAGCGTCTGCAACGCCTCCACCTCGATACTCGGCGGGGCAAACGCCACGCCCGCCTGATCGGCCTTGGTGGCCAACGTCTGGGCCAGGTGCGCCAAAGCCATGGCATCGATTGCGTCGGTCTTGGCCAAGTGCCCCATGCTGCGCGCGAACTCGCGCGCGGCGCGGGGATTGACCACGGCCACCGGCAAAGCATGGCCCAACAAAAACGTGGCGAGCGGGCGCTCCAAGCCGCCGGTGGCCTCGAGCACCAGCAAGCCGACGTGGCGACTGTGCAGGGCGTCGAACAGGGTCTGGAATCCGTGCGCGTCATTGCTCGCGCGGTGCGTGTCCGGAGCGCCGTGCAGCGCCCATTGGAAGGTTTGTTGCGCCATGTCCACGCTCACGAAGACGGGCGGCGCGGCTTCGGTGTTACGAACGGCAGCGTTTGTCATATCCCATCCTTGCAAGATACGAAGTTGATTCGGGTAACTGTTCGGGCTTGGCGACCAACGCAAGTACCGGCACGCCCCAACGCTTCGGGACGAGCTGGAAGCTCAAAGGGCGCACGGGCTGTGCCGGCACTCGCAAAACCTCGTCCGAGATCGCCCAGCGGACGACCGCTGGCTGAACACAAGGCAACATGAACAAGCATACAAGGGCGTGTCTGCGAGCGATCGAGCGCGGCCGACGCAAGGCAAAGCGGCCGACAACGCGGCGCATCGCGATCAACCTACGGTGCGGAGGGCGCGAGTGAGATTAGCGCACCGAACCCAGCGCTGGGGCAAGTGGCTGGTGGGCGGGCCGCCGCTCCTCTACCTGCTCGTCTTCTTCGCCGCGCCGACGTTGATCATGGTGCTGGCGTCGTTTCGCACGCCCGGCGACTTCGGCGGTCTCGCGCCGCTCGTCGATCCGGCCGGCAGGCTCGACCTCAACCTCGACAGCTACGCCCGGTTCTTCACCGAGTCGATCTACGCCGAGATTTTCCTGAAGTCGGTCGGGTATGCGCTTCTGACGACGCTCTTGTGCCTTACGCTCGCCTATCCGCTGGCGGTGCTGATCGCCCGGGCCGGGAAGCAGTACCGGAATCTGCTGCTGCTCCTCGTGATCCTGCCGTTCTGGAGCAATTTCCTGATCCGCATCTATGCCTGGATGATCATTCTCGGGCCACAGGCGGCGCTCGCCCGTGCCGTCAACGGCGTTCTCGCCGCATTCGGGCACGAGCCGGTTCCGCTGCTATTCAGCTCCTTCGCAGTGCTCGTCTGCCTCGTTTACGTGCACCTGCCGTTCATGGTGCTGCCGCTCTATGCGAACCTGGAAAAGCACGACCGGTCGCTGCTCGACGCGGCGCAGGACTTGGGGGCCAAGCACTGGCAGCGCTTCTGGCGCATCACGTTTCCGCTGTCGCTGCCGGGAGTGTACGCCGGCGCCGCGCTGGTGTTCATCCCGGCGCTCGGCATCTTCGCGATTCCCGACATCCTCGGCGGGCCCGACGACAGCCTGATCGGCAACGTGATCAAGCAGCAGTTCCTCGAAACGCGCGACTGGCCGTTCGGGAGCGTGTTGTCGATCGTGCTTACCGTTGCGGCGCTGCTCCTCGCGGCAGCCGCCGCTTGGATAGGCCGGCGCAGCCTCGGCACGCCGTCGAGCGAGTCGTCCCGTGCATAGGCGCCCCCTCGGCCTGTGGCTCGCGGCGGGGGCCGGCTATGCGTTCCTCTACATTCCGCTCGTCATCGTCGTCGTCTATTCGTTCAACGACTCCCGGCTCAACGCGGAATGGGTCGGCTTCACGCTCGGCTGGTACGACAAGCTGTTCCACGACGACGACATGCTCGCCGCCGCCGGCAATTCGCTCGCGATCGGGCTGGTCGCGAGCGCGGTATCGACGGTGCTGGGAACGATGTCCGGCGTCGCCATGTACCGCTACCGGCTGCTGCTGCTGCCGCTTCTGGTGCTCACTCCGATCGCGATTCCCGAGATCCTGATGGGCGTGTCGCTGCTGATTTTTTTCGTGCTCGTCAACTTCACGCTGGGGTTGGTCTCGGTCGCGCTCGCCCACATCACCTTCTGCATCGGCTTCGTCGCGATCGTGGTCCGCGCGCGGCTCGCCGGCATGGACGAGGACCTGATCGAGGCCGCGCGCGATTGCGGTGCGACGCCCTGGAAGGCATTCCGCTACGTCACGCTGCCGTTGATCACGCCCGGCGTGATCGCCGGCGCGCTGATGGCGTTCACGCTGTCGATCGACGACTTCGTCATCACGTTCTTCACCGCCGGCGCCGGGACGGTCACGCTGCCCCTGCAGATTTACTCGATGATCAAGATCGCGGTGACGCCGGAGGTCAACGCGGTGTCGACCCTCTTGATGCTGCTGACGTTAGCGCTCATCATCATCGCCTCGAGGCTTTCGCCCAGCCTGCTTTCATCCGACCGGGAGTGACCATGAAACGACTCGTGCCGCTGCTGTTGTCGCTTCTCATCGCCGCGCCGGCGATCGCCGAGGGCCAGCTGCACTTCTACAACTGGAACAACTACATTGCGCCGGAAACGGTCAAGCGCTTCGAGGATCTCTGCAAGTGCGAGGTCGTCCAGACGTACTATTCGGACAACGAGGAGTTGCTCGCCAAGATCGCCGCCGGCGCGAAGGGCTACGACGTGATGGTGCCGACGTCGAACGCGGTCGAGGCGCTGATCAAGGGCGGCCAACTGATGCCGATCGACAAGTCGAAGCTGCCGAACCTCAAGAACATCGACCCGATCTACCTCAACACGCCGTTCGACCCGGGCAACAAGTACTCGGTGCCCTATGCGATGTCGACGACGATCATCGGGTACAACGACCAGAAGATCGAGGAGCTCGGGCTCCCCACCGACACGTGGGCGGTGATCTTTGACCCCAAGTACCTCGAGAAGGTCAAGGGCCGCGTGACCGTGCTCGACAGTGCGAACGAGCTCTTCGCCGCAGCGCTCAAGTATCTCGGCTACTCGGCGAACGACGTCGACCCGAAGCACTGGAACGAGGTCGTCGCCGTGATCAAGAAGGCGAAGCCGTACTGGGCCGCGTTCAACGCGTCGTCGTACATCAAGGAACTGACGGTGGGCAACATCTGGCTCGTCCACGGCTATTCGAACGACATCTTCCAGGCCAATCAGGACGCCCAGGCCGCGGGGCGGCCGTTCCACATCCTGCAGGGGATGCCCAAGGAAGGCGCGGTCCTCGCCGTCGACAACATGGTGATCCAGAAGGGCGCGCCGCGGCCGGACCTCGCCCACATGTTCATGAACTACCTGCTCGAGGGCAAGAATTCGGCCGAGCTCACGAACCTGATCGGCTCGGGCAACCCCAACATGGCAGCGATCAAGTATATCAAGCCGGAGCTTCTCAAGAACCCGGCGATCTTCCCGGACAAGGCCGTGGAGGCGAAGCTCGAGCAGCTGAAGGACCTGACCGGCCCGCAGCGCCGGCTCCGGAACAGATTGTGGACGGAGATCAAGGCCGGGCGTTGATCTCGGGCGCCGGTCGCCCTTGCGTCGGCCGCAACGCCCGCCGCGCGGCGGGCGTTTTACGTCGGCTGTCCTCGATGGCCCGATGAAGCTTGGAGTCGACTCTCCTCTGTCGCTGCGGCTGCTCGCAGGGGAACCATCGGAAATGGCCGGACTGCAGGCCGTGTTCGAGGCGACGCCGCGCTATTTCGAGGCAGTGTGCGGGACGCCGCCCGGCCCTGCGGAAGCACAGAGCACGTTCACTGCGCTTCCTCCCGGCCGCAGCTACGACGACAAACGCGTCTGGGGCCTCTACTGCGGCGAGACGATGGTCGGCGCGGGCGACGTCGTCAGGGGCTGGAATGCGCCGGAGAAAGCGACCATCGGCCTGTTGCTCATCGCACACTCGTGGCAGCGCCGCGGTCTCGGTCGCGCCTTCGCCGCGTTGCTCGAAGGGGCGATCGGCGCGTGGCCGGAGATCACGACGCTGCGCGTCGGCGTCGTCGCCAGCAATCCCGGGGCGCTCGCGTTCTGGCGCTCCGTGGGACACCGCGAAACCGGCGAAGTGAAACCCGCGGCGCCGCCGTTCGTCGCCGACACCGTCGTGCTCGAGAAGCCGCTCGTGCGTCACGCGGAAGCGGAGTAGATTCCGACGCGGCGACCGTTGCCGCCGCTCGATCCCCGCCCGCATACGATGCCCGCGCACCGCTCGCTGCTGCCGCATTTCCTCGCCGCCCTCTACGCGGTGTCGATCGCCTATGCGAGCCTGCAGCCTTTCGCGCCCTGGATCGCGCCGGCGCCGGGCACGCCATTCTTCCTGTGGGCGCCGTGGCCGATCTACGGTACGCGATTCGACCTGATCGCCAACGTCGTTTCCTACATCCCGCTCGGATTTTTCATCGCGCTCGTTCCGCGCCGCCGAGGTCCCCTGGGACGGCTCACTCTCGCCGTCGCCGGCGGCGCCACGCTGTCGTTTGCCATGGAAACCCTGCAGATGTACCTGCCGCAGCGCGATGCGAGCCTGGTCGATCTCATGTCGAACACGGCGGGCGCCGCCGCCGGCGGGGCATTCGCGACCGCCTTCGCGGGCTCGGCGGCGGCCAGGCGAACGGTGGCCTCGCTGCGCGACCGCTGGTTCCTTCCCGGGCGGATCGGCGATCTCGGGCTCGCGCTGCTTGCGATCTGGCTCGCGGTCCAGGTAAATCCGGGCATTCCGTTGTTCGCGACGACATTCGACACGGCGTCTTTGCCAGGCGGTGCCGCGGACGCGACAGCGTTGGCTGGCAGCGATCGCTTTGGCGCCCTGGTCGAGGGCGCGCACAGCGGCTTTCAGTTGCTGGGTGTCGGCTTGTTTCTCGCGCTGCTCGTGCGCGATCGGCGTTTCGCCGGCGGCGCGACCCTGCTGCTGATCGGCACCGCATTCGTCGTCAAGGGCGCGGCTGCCACCGTGTTGCTCAAGCCGACCGTGTGGTCGCACTGGCTGTCGCCGGGCGTTTCGACCGGCGTCGCAGTGGGCGCGCTGCTGCTGCTCGCGGCGATCTGGCTGCCGCGGCCCGTGCAGGTGGCCGCCGCGACCGTCGCCCTATTGTCCTCGCTCCTCACGACGCTGCTCGCGCCGGACCTCCTGTTCGCACGTGCGCCCCTCTCGCAGTTTTCGTGGTCGTACGGCCATTTGCTCAACTTCAACGGGCTCACGCATATGGTGCTGCTCGCCTGGCCGGTGGTCGCCAGCGCCTATCTGTTTGCGCTGGCCGGCCGGCCACACTGGGGCGAGACAGGATAAGCGCTTGGTGCGCGATCGGGCTTCTGCTATCGTCCCCCGGATGATTCCGCCGGCCGTCGACGACGCGATCGACCTGACGCGCGTCCGCCGCGCGCTCGTCATCAAGCTGCGGCATCACGGCGACGTCCTGCTCGCCTCGCCGGTGTTCACCGTGCTGAAGCGCGCGGTCCCGCATGCGGCGATCGATGCACTCATCTACCGCGAGACGGCGCCGATGCTCGAGCGCCACCCGGCCATTGACGTCGTCCATGCGATCGGCGGGGACCGCAACGCGCGAGGCGGGACGGCAATCGCCGGCGAGTTGCGGCTGTGGCGCGCGCTCATCGCGCGGCATTACGATCTCGTCGTCCACCTTACCGACCACCCGCGGGGCGCGTGGCTGACGCGTCTGACCGGCGCGCGTTACGGTGTCGCCCCCGAGCGCGCGCGCCAGGCGCGATTCTGGCGCGCCTGCTTCACCCACCGGTACCTGCTGCCGCAAGCGACGCCGCGGCACACCGTCGAGACGAATCTCGACGCGCTGCGCCGGATCGGCATCTGGCCCGACGACGGCGACAAGGCGCTGGTATTCGTACCGGGTGCGGACGCCGAGACGCGCGTGGCGACGATTCTCGCTGCACGCGGGCTCGCTCGCCGTCGTTTCGTCCTGATCCATCCCGGCTCGCGCTGGCTCTTCAAGTGCTGGCCGGCGGCACCGACCGCGGCGCTGCTCGACGGCCTCGTCGCCCAAGGGTGGCCGGTCGTGATCACCGGCGCACCCGATCCCGCCGAGGCGCCGCTCGTCAACGCGGTCAAGGTGGCGATGCGCGCGCCGGTCGTCGATCTCAGCGGACAGCTCACGCTGCCGGAGCTCGGCGCGCTGATCGCGGCGGCACGGCTTTTCGTTGGCTGCGACACGGCCCCGATGCACATGGCCTCGGCGCTGGGCACGCCGGTCGTTGCATGGTTCGGACCCAGCGATGAACGCGTCTGGGGTCCGTGGCGCGTGCCCCACCGAGTCGTCACGTCGACGGTGTTCCCGTGTCGTCCCTGCCAGATCAACGGCTGCGGCGGCAGCAACAATTCCGACTGCCTGATCACGCTGCCGCTTGCGCCGGTCGCCGCCGCGGTCGCCGACTTGCTGGCCGAGACGGACTCCGCCGCGCCGCGATGAGGCTAGGCCTGGTCCGCCAGCGCTACACGCCGTTCGGCGGCGCGGAGCGCTTCGTCGCGCGCGCAATCGACGCGCTCGCCGACCGCGGCGTGCGCCTGCGCATCTACACGCGGGCGTGGCCGCCGGGAAGCGACGCGCACCTCGAGCCCGTCATCTGCAACCCGTTCTATGTGGGCGGCGTGTGGCGCGACGCGGGCTTCGCGCGAGCCGTGCGCGCTGCTCTCGCGCGCGACCGGCCCGACCTCGTGCAGACACACGAGCGGATCGACGGCTGCGACATCTTCCGCGCCGGCGACGGCGTCCACCGCGCGTGGCTCGCCGAGCGGATCCGCGCGGGCGGGCGCGCCGAGCGTCTCGCCATCGCCGTCAACGTGCATCACCGCTACATCCTGGACGCCGAGGCCCGCGTGTTCGCAGATCCCTCGCTCAAGGCGGTGATCTGCATCTCGCGGATGGTGAGGGACGACATTCGCGCGCATTTCCGCGTTCCGGACGCAAAGCTCCACGTGATCCACAACGCGGTCGATCCGCGCGAGTTCGGCCCCGCCGTCCGCGTCCAGCGCGCGGCGACCCGCGCCCGGCTGCATCTTGCGGACCGCCACGTCGCGTTCCTGCTCGTGGGGTCGGGGTACGCGCGCAAAGGCGTGCCGGCGGCGCTCCGCGCGCTCGCGAGGCTTCCCGCCGAAGCGCGGCTGATCGTCGTCGGTCGCGACAAGAACCCCGCGCGCTACGCCGCGCTCGCGGCGCGCGCCGGCGTGCGCGATCGCGTGACTTTCGCCGGACCGCAGCAGGACCCGCGCCCGTTCCTCGGCGCCGCCGACGCATTCGTCCTGCCCACGCTCTACGATCCGTTGGGCAACGCCGTCCTCGAAGCGCTCGCGTGCGGATTGCCCGTCGTCACGAGCACGCGCTGCGGCGCGGGCGAGCTGGTCGCCGCGCACCGTGCCGGTTCCCTCTGCGACGCGAACGACGACGTGGCGCTCGCAAGCCACATGCGCCGGCTTTTCGACACGGAGGAGCGCGCGAGCACTTCCGTCCGCGCGCGCGAGGCGGTTGCCGCGCTGACCCCCGAAGCGATGACGGCGAGACTGCTCGACCTCTACCGGTCGCTCGGCGCTTGACCCGCGATATAATCAATTTTCTACTCACTGGCGCCGCACGGCATCGGCCCGCGCCTTCGCCATCCCCATGTGCGGCATCACCGGCTACTTCTGCGACGATCCGCGGGCGCGCGCCGCGCTGCCCGCGATGACCGCGGCTCTCGCGCACCGCGGTCCCGACGCCGACGGCTTCCACTACGACGGCCCGGTCGGCCTCGGTCATCGCCGGCTCGCGGTGATCGACATCGGCGGCAGCCGGCAGCCCCTCTTCTCCGCCGACGGCGCGATCGCCGTCGTCTTCAACGGCGAGATCTACAACTTCCGCGCGCTGCGGCGCGAACTGCAGGCAGCCGGCTACGCGTTCACGACGCAGGGAGACGGCGAAGTGCTCGTGCATGGCTGGCGCCAATGGGGTGCGCGGATGCTCGATCGCCTCGCGGGAATGTTCGCCTTCGCGCTGTGGGACCGCGACCGCCGCGAGCTCTTCCTCGCCCGCGACCATCTCGGCGTCAAGCCCCTTTACTACGCGTGGCACGCCGGCGCGCTCGCCTTCGGCTCGGAGCTGAAGGCGCTGCGGCCGTTTCCGGGCCTCCCCCACGCGCTCGACCTCGGCGCGCTCGCGCTCTACCTCGAATGCCAGTACATTCCCGCGCCGCGGACGATCTACCAGGCGATCCGCAAGCTGCCGGCCGGACACTTTCTGTCGCTCGCCGATGGCAAGCTCACCGAAGGCTCCTACTGGCGTCCGACTTACGTGCCCAAACACGAGCACCGTGCGGCATCCGCCGTCGACGCACTCGAGCGCGAGCTCTCGCGGTCGGTCGGGTCGATGCTGGTTGCCGACGTGCCGCTCGGCGCCTTCGTGAGCGGCGGCGTCGACTCGGGCGTCGTCGCGGCGCTGGCAACGCGGCTGTCCGGTCGCGCGCTCGACACGTTCAACCTCGGCTTCACCGGGCACGACGTCGGCAGCGAGCACGACGAGGCGGCACGCGTCGCACGGCACATCGGCAGCCGCCACCATTGCCTGATGATTTCGCCCTCCGCAGTCCTGCCCGCGCTCGACCGCTGGGTCGACGTGTTCGACGAGCCGTTCGGCGACCAGGCGGCGCTCCCTACGATGCTGCTCGCGCAATACGCGCGGCGCGAAGTGACCGTCGTGCTGACCGGCGAAGGCGCCGACGAAGTCTTCGGCGGCTACTCGAATTACGTCAAGCGCATGCGCGAGGAGCGCCTCACGCGCGTACTCGGCGCCCGCGGCTCGCCGCTGCCCTGGCTGGCGCGCCGCCTGCCGCCGCGGCTTGCGCGCGATCGGATCCTCAAGGCGGCCGCCGAACCGCTCGCACGGCGGTACACGACCATTCCCAACATCTTCGACGCGCTGCTGCGCAATGAGTATTTCAGCGCCGCGCTCGCTGCCGCTGCCCGGGCGCGGATCGCCGATTCCGCGCAGGCCTTCTACGCGGAATGCGATTCGCCGTCGTACCTCGACCATCTGCTCCACGTCGACGCGCGGCTGTGGCTTCCCGACGACCTGCTCGCGAAGGTCGATCGCGCGACGATGGCATTCTCGCTCGAAGCGCGGGTGCCTTATCTCGACCACGAGTTCTACGGGTGGTGCGCGCGACTCGAGCCGTCGCTCAAGGTCGACGGCGCCGCGCGAAAGGTGCTATTGAAGGAGCTCGCGGAACGCTATCTTCCCGCCGACATCGTTCGTCGCGAAAAGCAGGGATTCATGATGCCCCTCGAGCGCTGGCTCGCGCATGAGCTCAGGGACGACGTCGACAGGGCACTGGGCAAGGACGGGTTGGCGCGTCGCGGCCTCGTGCGCGCCGAGGCGCTCGGAAAGCTCCTCGCCGAGCACGCGGCGGGCCGGAAGAATCACGCGATGCGCCTTTGGGTGCTGTTGATCCTCGAGCGCTGGCTTGCGCGCTACGAGCCGGATTTCGTCCTCCAGTGAGGCCGCTGTCGATCGTGCACACGGAGAACTCCTGCGGCTGGGGTGGTCAGGAGATCCGCACGCTGACGGAAGCGCGTGGCTTCCTCGATCGCGGTCATCGCGTCACCCTGATCGCCCCCGGTGAGGCGCCGATCGCGCCCGCCAGCGAACGGATGGGCATTCCGCTCGTTCGGCTCGATATCCGCCGCAAGCGGCTCGCGCCGTTCCTTTCGTTGCGCCGCTGGCTCGCGCAGCACCGTGCCGACATCGACATCGTCAACACCCATAGCTCGACCGACAGCTGGCTTACTGCGCTCGCGCTCGCGAGCCTCCCCGCGCCACCGCCGCTCGTGCGCACCCGGCACGTGTCGACGACGATCCGCAACCGGCCGACGACCCGCTGGCTCTACGCAAAGGCGACCGCCCACATCGTCACCGCGGGCGAAGCGCTCAAACGCCAGCTCGCCCGCGACAACGACATCCCGCTTGCGCACATGACGTCGATTCCGACCGGCATCGACCTCGGCCGCTTCGTCCCCGGCGACCCAGCCGCCGCTCGCACCCGCCTCGGCCTGCCCGAACGACCCACGCTCGGCATCGTCGCGACGCTGCGCGACTGGAAAGGTCACGACGATCTGTTTGCGGCGCTCTCGCGCGACCGCGCCGGCTGGCGCGACTGGACCGTGATGGTCGTTGGCGACGGGCCTTATCGCGCACGGCTCGACGCGCAGCTTGCCGCGTTGCGGCTTGCCGATCGCGTACGTTTCGTCGGCCAGCAGGACGACGTCGTCCCATGGCTCAATGCGCTCGATCTTTTCACGCTGCCGTCCTGGGGCGAGGAGGGCGTACCGCAGGCGATCATGCAGGCGATGGCGTGCGGGATTTCGGTCGTATCGACGACCACTGGCGCCATCACCGAGGCGGTCGACGATCGCACGACCGGCCTCATCGTCCCGCCGCGCGACGTCGCGGCACTGGGCGCGGCGCTCGCGACGCTGCGCGACGATCCGCCGCTCCGCGCGCGGTTCGGCGCGGCCGGCCGCGTGCGCGCGCTCCGCGATTTTGGCATCGACCGCATGCTCGACCGCATGGAAGCCATGTTCTGCGCCGTGCTCGCGCAGCGCTGACGATGTGCGGGCTCGCCGGCTATTTCGGGAATCGCGCGCTCGCACCGGAGGCTACCGCGCGGATGATGGCTGCGCTCCGCCAGCGCGGCCCCGACGCGGAGCACGCGCGCTTCTGGGCATCGGACTTCACGCCTGCGCGCGAGGGCGCACCGAACGCGCTGCTGCATACGCGGCTGTCGATCATCGATCCGCGGCCCGAGGCCGACCAGCCGATGGGGAACGACGCGGGCGACGTGTGGATCGCCTACAACGGCGAGGTCTACGAGTGGTCCGCCGACGCCGAAACGCTGCGGGCCGCCGGCTACCGCTTCCACACTCGCTCCGACACCGAGTTCATCCTCCACGCCTACGAACATTGGGGGATCGACTTCGTCGCACGCCTGCGCGGCATGTTCGCCATCGCCATCCTCGATCTGCGCCACCGCGCGGTGTACGTGATCCGCGACCGGCTCGGGTTGAAACCGGTGGTCTACGCCCATCGCGGCGACCGCTTTGCGTTCGCCTCGACCGTGCGCGCGCTGCTGCCCTCGCTGCCTGCCGACGCTCGCGCGTTTTCAGCGGAAGGAATCGACGCTTATCTCGCGCACCGGACGATTCCCGCGCCGCGCACCGTCTTCGGCGGCGTGTCGCGATTGCCGCCCGCGCACTGGCTGCGCTACGACCTCGTCACCGGCGAACTCGCGCAGCGAGAATACTGGCGCCCCGAACCGTCGTCCGAGCCCTGGCTGCCCGCACTCGACGGCGCGATCCGCATGCGCACGGTCGCCGATCGGCCGCTCGGACTCTTCCTGTCGTCCGGAATCGATTCGAGCGCGATCGCCTGCCGGCTCGCCGCGATGGGATTCAACCGGCTGCAGAGCTTCACCGCGGCGTTCCCCGGCACGCCGTTCGACGAGTCGCGGCTCGCCCGCGCAAGCGCGGACCGGCTGGGATTCCCGAACCTGGCGGTGACAATTCCGGCGGACATCGGGAGCGACTTCGCGCGTCTCGTCGCCGATCTCGACGACCCGTTCGCGGATCCGTCGAGCGTCCCGACGTGGTACCTCGCGCGCGAGACGACGCAGCACGTCAAGGTCGTGCTGGGCGGCGATGGCGGCGACGAGTTGTTCGGCGGGTACAAACGCTACGCGAAGCATCTGCGCACGCGCTGGCGCCGCGGCGTGGTGTTGCCCGGCCTTCCCGCGCCCGCGGCCGTGGGGGGGCGAAGCCTGCAGCGGCTGGTCGAGGAGCTGCGTCTCGACTGGCGCTCCGCGTACGCGCTGCGCTTCTCCGGCTTCACGCCGGGCGAGCGTGCGTATTTCGCGCCCGATAGCGCGCCGCCCGCACATTATTGGCGAATGCCCGACACGAATCGCGCCGAACTGGCGACGCTCCTCGAAATCGATCGACTCAACTATCTGCCCGACTACGTTCTGCGCAAAGCCGATCTCTGCACGATGGCCCACGGGCTCGAATTGCGGGCGCCGTTCCTCGACCACCGGTTCGTCGCCGCCGTCGCGGCGCTGCCGCCGTCGCTGCGATTCACGACGCCGCCGCGCAAGCTCCTCGCGCCGGCGATGGCGGCGCTCGGCGCCCTCGATCCCTTCGCGCGGAAAAAGCGCGGCTTCAATCCACCGCTCGCCGGCTGGCTGGAACGCGACCTCGCGCCCCGGCTCGCGAACCTCGGCTCCCGCCTCGCCGGCGTTTCGGGCGGCCTGCTGGACGCGTTCCGCGTCGATGCGTTTGTGGCCGCATGGCGGAACGGCAGGGCCGGATTCGCCGAGCAGGTGCTGCAACTCGTGATCCTCGACGAGTCGCTCGCGCAGCTCACGGCACTCGCCGCGCGGACTTGAAGAAGCGCTTCATTCGAGTGCGCGAGCGCCGCTGGCCAGCGAGCCGTCGGGTATGATGGCGGTGGCGGCCCCGGTATGCGGTGGCGGCGTCGACCTTCGAGAATTGTGCCCGCACCGCCGATGATGCTCGCGTCCGCCGCCCGCCCGGCGCTCACTGCCCGCGTCGGCATCCTCGCGCTCGCGCTCGCCTGTCTCGGGGCGTCGACATTGGCCTTCCAGCACACGATCGCCATGCGGCTCTACGCGATGGGCGCTGCGGCGGCGCTCACGTTCATCGCCGGGGGATGGCGCGAGCTGCGCACGATTCCGCTCCGGAATGCATGGATCGCGTGGGCTGTCGTCGCGGCGGCCTCGGTGGCGTTCGCAAACGATCGTCACGCGCTCCACGAATACTCGCACGAAATCCTCTACACGTTCGCCGCGTTCTCCACCTGGTACGTCCTCGCGCGACACGCCGGCGGCGCACGATGGCTCGCCTACACGCTCGTGGGTGTCCTGATTGCGGCGTTCGCGCTCGGAGCGTTGCGTTACGCTCACCACGGGACATGGTTCGATCTCGGCGAGTATGGTGACGTCGGCGCGCTGTCGACCTTCATGGTGACGGTGCTTCCCTTGCTGCTGTTTCTTGCGCTGCGCTCGCGGGCGCACTCGACGGAACGCATTGGCGCAGTCGCGCTCGTCGCCGGCTGCCTGGTCGCCGGGTTCCTGACGCTGAACCGGATGTTCTGGTTCGCTGCGGCGGCGGAGATCATGATCTTCGCGCTGAGCTCGATCCGCTACTGGCAGACGCCCCGTCGCGGGCTGTGGATGGGTGGCGTCGTCGCCGTCGTCGCCGCGCTCGCGATCACCGAGGTCCTGCTCGCGTCCGAATCGCGCATTGCGCTGGCCGCGCCCGGCACCGACGTCTGGGACTTTTTCGCCGAGGATCCCCGCGGCGATCTCTGGCGCTTCGCCGTGCAACAGGTCGCACAGCATCCCCTCCTCGGCGCCGGTATCGGCAAGTGGTCGTCGCGCGCGCTGTTCGACGCGCAGTTCCACGATCCGATGCTCCTGCACGCCCACAATCTGTTTCTCAATCGGGCGCTCGAGACCGGACTGCCGGGGCTCGCCGCGTTCGTCGTGCTGCTGGGATCGGTGGCCGTCGTGTTCCGGCGCATGGTGCGCAGCGACGACGTCGGCATTGCGACGATCGGCGCGGCGGGGCTCGCACTCGTGGTCGGTGTCGTTCTCAAGAATCTGACCGACGATTTTTTCGTGCGCCAGAATGCAATGCTGTTCTGGTCGCTCACCGGCGCGGCGCTCGGTGCGGGCGCGGCGCGGCAGGACCGCACGTTCACCGTCGGGGCTCGATCGCCGTAGCCCCGGCGCCGGGATCCGGGACGCGCTCCTTTGGGCGCCCTTCCCGCGGCGTGCGGCCGGCAAATGAATATATACTTGGCAGGTGGCGAACCCACGCTGCCTCGTCCCTGCGCCTGCCGGCGCCCTCTGAGCCCGCTCCCTCGGGTTGCACACCAAAGTCTGCGGCGCGGAAGGCTATGCGGGACCTCCCTCTCTTGCTGCTGACCGCAACGATTTCGACCTACTGGCTCGGCGTAGGGGTGATGATCGTCCGGGTGCGGCGGGAAACGCGACGAACGGCCGACGTTGCGCCTGCGGAGAGGATCGAGCGATTGCGAGAACGGCCGGGGCTCAGGTGGCTGCTCTGGGTGCCGCTCGTCTCCGCCTGGATCACGCTGCCTTATCTGGCGCTCACGAAGACGGCCGGAATCTTCGCGCTCCCGGCATTCGCCGCGGACGGAGGCGCCTACGCGATGCTTCGCTCCGTCGCGGCATTGCTGGCGCTCGCGTGCCTGGCAGCGACGATCCGATGCTGGCTGCGGATGGGCAGAAACTGGCGGATGGATGTCAGCGTGGCGACGAGGACCGAGCTCATCACCGATGGGCCCTTCCGCCGCATCCGCCACCCGATCTATGCGTTCTCGATGCTGCTGATGCTGTCTTCCGCAGCGATCGTTCCCACGCTGCCGATGTTCGCCGTCGCTGCCGCTCATATCGCACTGATGAACCTCAAGGCCCGGGGCGAGGAGCGACATCTGCGCTCCCTTCACGGCGGCGCCTATCAACGCTATGTCGAGCGGACGGGACGCTTCTTCCCGCGCTTCGGCCCATGAGCCGGCGCCCGGCGCCACCGGCGCCGCGTGCCTGCCGCGCGTTCGCCGCCCCATCGTGAGACGTCCTCGTCCTCGCGCCTCCTGGCGGATCGCCGTTGCCGCGGCGCTGATTGCGCTGCCGCCGGGATCGCAGCCCGCAGCCGGCGCGAGGCAGATGCCGGCTCCGCTCGCCGCGACCCAACCCGGCGCGGTCGACGATGCGCTTGCGGCACGAATACTGGCACTCGATCCGACGCGGATTTCCGAACGCGACGTCCGCGACGTGCTGTCGCACGGGCCCGCGCCGCGAATCATCCTGCTTTCGGGAAGTCTGCCGCTCGTCACGATGGAGCCGTTCGGACGATTCCTGGTCGCGATGGGCTACCCCGAGGCATGCATCCGCGATCCGGCGAACGGCGCCTGGTGGTACAGCAGCTACGGGAGCAGCACGGACCTCGCCGGCATGCTCGCCTGGTATTACGAGCGCGACGGAATGATGCCGATGCTGATCGGCCACAGCCAGGGCGGGATGCTCGTGCTGCGGACGCTTTACGAGCTCGCCGGCGCGTTTGGCGCGACGATTCCCGTGCGCAATCCCATCACCGGCGAAACGCTGCCGCGCACCGAGATCGTCGATCCCGCGGACGGCCGCTCGCGGCCGGTCGTCGGACTCAAGGTCCCGTATGCGGCGGCGCTCGCGACCGGAAAGTTGCCGCGGCTTCTGCTCGGCCAGTGGACGATGCTCGGGAAACTGCGCGAGGTGCCGGATACGGTGGACGAGTTCACCGGGTTCCTGATCGAATGGGACCCGATCGCCGGCACCTTTCCCGGTGCCGAGCCCTATGCGGCATCCGGCACCGCGATCGTGCGCACCGTCACGCTGCCGTCGAGCTACAGTCACCTCGGGCTCCCGCGCACCCGGCACCTCGCCGCGAACCCGGTCACGCGCGCGTGGATCGACGCCTACGTACCGGGATCGGCCGTGACAATGCCGGAGGACGAGCGCGGGATCGACAGGAGCAACCTGCTGCACGCCGCGGACATCTGGTATTCCGTGAAGAAGCATTGGTGCCTCGAGGCGCAGCGGCTGATGCGCTCGCGGATGGCCGCCAACGCGACGTCACGGGGTTCGCGGCCCGGGCAGCCGTGAAAGGGAGGCTCAACCTGTTCCAGGCGACGATGCTGCGCTGGCGGGACCTTCATCCGTACAACGCCGTCCACGTCGTGCGGGTCGACGCGCCGCTCGATGGCGATCGCCTGCGCGCCGATATCGAGCAGGAGCTCGCCCGCCAAGGCTTGACCGGCTTCGTTCTCGACATCGCTCGTCGCCGCTACGAATACACCGGCGGCGCGGCTTGCATCGACCTGCGTCAGGTCGCCGGCGGTTCCGACCCTCGGGTGACCGTGCAGGCCGAAATCGAACGCGAGCTCAATGCGCCGTTTCCGCGCGAAGGCCGCGTCGAGCCGTTTCGGTTTTTCGCCGTCGACGCGGGCGCGTCGTTTCACCTCGGGCTCGCCTATGATCACGTCGTGGCCGGCGGCGATTCGATCGTCCTATTGCTCAAGCGCATCGTCGGTCGCCATCGCGGCGACGACGCGCCGCCGGCGGCGCCACCCGAGCGCTACCCGCCCACGTACGGCCGCCTGTTCCGCCGCCAGGCGCGCGCTGCGCTGAGCGGTCTTTCGAGCCTGGGCGCGACGGTCGAGAGCTTGCGCAAATCGGCGCGTCCACGATTTCCGGGCGGAACAGCTCCGCGCAATGCGGTGGCCGCATTCCGCGTGACCGTCCACGATTTCGCGCGCCTCGCGGGGACCGCGAAGGCGTGGGGCGTCACGCGCAACGATCTGCTGACCGCGATCCTGCTCGTCGCACTCTCGCCGTTTGTCGGAGAAGCGCGGCGCGGGCAGCGGCGGAGCGAGCTCGCCGTCGCATCGATCGTCAATCTGCGCCACGATCTCCTGCCGGATGACGACGCGACGTTCGGCCAGTTCCTGAGCTCCTTTCGCTTCTCGCACCCGGTGCCCCTCGGAGTTCCCCTGCGGCAGCTTGCACAGGACGTCCACGCCGAAACGGAGCGCGTCAAGCGCGGCAAGCTCTACCTGCAGGCGTTGCTCGTGATGTGGGTCGGGGGGGTGCTGTGGCGATTCCTGTCGCCCGAACGCCGCGCCGTCTTCCATGCGAAAAGCTATCCGGTGTGGGTCGGGATCACACCGCTCGACGTCAATTCGCTATGGCGGCGAGCGGGCGGAAACGCGCCCTCACCGGAGTACGTGCGCATCGTTTCCACGGGACCGCTCGCGCCGCTGGTCGTTGCCGCCACGACCGACGGCGCGGGACTTGCGCTCGGGCTTTCTTTTCGCCTTGCCGCCTTCAGCCGTGAGGACATCGCTAGAATAGGCGCCGACGTCCTCGATCGGATCGCGACGCTCGTCCCATGAGTTGGCCGAAATCCGCTTTCTTCGTCGTGCTCTGCGCCGCGGTCGTCGTCGACGCGGGGTGCGCCACGCGGCGCGCCGCCCCAAGCGACCCGGCGTCTCTCGCCGCGCCGACGCGCGGCAGCGTGCTGCGCTCGGTTCCCGTCGATCGCGCGCTCGCGGCGCGCATTCTCGCGCTCGATCCCGAGCGCATTTCCGACCACGATGTGCGCGACACGCTCGCGCACGGCCCGGCGCCGCGCATCATATTGCTGCATGGCGGGATCTATCCGGTCCATCTCGCGATGATCTCGTTCGGTCGTTTCCTCGTGCGGATGGGCTATCCGGAAAACCGGATTCGCGATCCGGGTGACGCGAGCTGGTCTTACAGTCCGTATGAAGACAGCGCGCATCTTACGGGGATCGTCGCCTGGCAGTACGAGCGCGACGGGATGCCGCCGATGCTGATCGGCCATAGCCAGGGCGGCATCCAGGCGGTCAAGATCCTGGACGAACTCGCCGGGCAATTCACGACAACGATTCCCGTCTGGAATCCGCTCACCGACGCGGCCGAGGACCGGGTCACCATCGTCGACCCTTTTACCGCGGATGAGCGGCCGGTGGTCGGCCTCACGCTGTCCTACGCATCGGCCGTCGCCGCCGGCGGCGCGGCGCTGCTGCTCCCGAATCAGTGGTCGATGATCGGGCGGTTGCGGACCATTCCCGATACCGTCAAGGATTTCACCGGCTATCTGATCGACCTCGATCTCGTGGCATGGACGGTGCCGGGCGCCGAAGAAGCGAGCGAATTCCGGGGCAACGGAAAGGCCAACGTGCGCAACGTGATCCTGCCCGCGGCGTACAACCACGTCACCATTCCCGTGGTCCAGCCGCTCGCCGAAGACGAGACCGCCCGCCGCTGGATCAACGCCTACCACCCCGGCGACACGCTGGCGGAGCCCCCTCCCGGCGAGGAGGGCTACGCGCTGCTGTGGGCGGCCGACGTCTGGTATGACGTGAAGAAGCACTGGTGCCTCGAAGCGCAGCGGCTCGTTCGCGCTTGGATGGCATCGGCGCCCGCGCCGCAGTGACCGCGGATTGGGCCGCCATCGGCCTCCGCGCGGCGTTCGCCGCCACTTGAGCCGGTCGAGTCCTCCTCGCCAACGCCGGGCGTCCTGCTCAAAGCTTCGCATCGCCGTGGGCTCGCCGGACGGACGGGTTAAAATAACAGTTTTGCCCGCTCCCGCTCGCCACGAGCGGCATCCTTCCCGACCTGAAGCACGGATCTTCATGCCAGGCGTCCTGACCGGAAAAGTCGCGCTCGTCACCGGCGCCGCCCGCGGCATCGGCCGCGCCATCGCCCGCAAGCTCGCCGCAGAAGGCTGCGACATCGCGGCCAACTATTACAACAGCGCGGACGAGGCGAACGTACTTTGCACGGAGCTACGGGCACTCGGGCGGCAGGCGTACGCGATCCAGGCGAGCGTCGGGATACCCGAAAGCGTCGACGAGATGTTCGCCGAGTTCCACCGGCATTTCGACCGACTCGACATCCTGGTGAGTAATGCCGCCTCGGGCGTGCTGAAGCCGACGACGGAAATGACGCTGAAACACTGGCGGTGGTGCATGGAAACCAATGCGCTCGCGCTCAACCTCCTGACGCAGAGAGGCATCGCGCTGATGAAAGACGGCGGCCGCATCATCGCGCTCTCGAGTCTCGGTGCGGCGCGGGCGATGCCGGGCTACGGCTTCATCGGCGCGTCGAAGGCGGCACTCGAGGCGCTGGCGCGCGCGCTCGCCCAGGAGCTCGGGCCGCGCGGCATCCGCGTCAACACCGTCAGCGCCGGCGTCGTCGACACCGATGCACTCGCGTATTTTCCGAACCGCGAGGAGCTGCTCGCGAACTACGCGCAGCGCGCGCCCGCGGGGCCCGTGCTCACGCCCGACGACGTCGCCGGCGCCGTCTACCTCCTTTGCCTTCCCGAAGCCGCGATGATCAACGGCCACACGCTGATCGTCGACGGCGGCTTCGCGATCTCGGGTTGACCGCGCGGATGGAATTGGACGCAGGCATCGCCGGCAGGACAGCGATCGTCACGGGTGGCAGCCGGGGCATCGGCCGCGCGATCGTGCTGCTTTTCGCCGCCGAGGGCGCCGACGTCACGTTCTTCTACCGCGGCAACCGGAACGCTGCCGACGAAGTGCTCGCCGCGGCTCGCGCCGCCGGCACGAAGGTGAGCGCCGAGCAGGTCGACGTCCGTGATTCGCAGGCGTGCGCAGCCGCCGTCGAGCGGGTCGCCGAGCGTTGCGGACGCATCGACATCCTGGTCAACAACGCGGGCGTGATTCGCGACAACCCGCTTGCCGCGTTCGCCGACGACGACGTGCGCGTCGTCCTGGAGACCAACGTGACCGGCGTCTTCAACGTGACGCGAGCCGTTGCGCCGCACATGATCAGCAAGCGTGCGGGCCGAATCATCAACGTGAGCTCGGTCGCGGGCGAGAAGGGCGGGCGCGGACAGACCAATTACGCGGCGAGCAAAGGGGCGATCAACGCGTTCACGCGGGCACTGGCGGTCGAGCTCGCTCCGCGCAGGATCAACGTCAACGGCGTCGCCCCCGGCGTCATCGAAACCGAGATGTCGGCCGAAGTGCGCGACGTGGCGGGCGACGAGGTGCGCTCCCGCATCCTCCTCAAGCGGTACGGAACAGCGGAGGAAGTTGCGTACGCCGTCTGGTTTCTCGCCTCCGCGTACGCGAGCTACGTGACCGGACAGATTTTCGCCGTCGACGGCGGCTTCAAGATGGAGTGAGCATGGCGCAAACCGAAATCACGAAAGAAGAGATCAACGCGGTGTTCCCCACCGTGGCCGAAACCATGGCCGACGCGCTCGGCTGTGAAGTCGCGGACGTGAAGCCTGACGCTTCGCTGATCGAGGATCTGGGCGCGGAGTCGATCGATTTTCTCGACATGGTCTTTCGCCTGGAGCGGGCCTTCAAGGTCAAGATTCCGCGCGGCAAGGTCGTCGAGAACGCCCGCGGCACGCTCTCCGAAGCGGAGTTCGAGCAGAAGGGCCTCGTGACCGACGTCGGCATGGCCCAGCTGAAGGCGTACCTGTCGGAGGTGCCGGCCGAGCGGTTCCGCAATCCGATGAAGGTCAAGGACATCCCGCGGCTGTTCACGCCCGAGACGTTCTGCAAGCTCGTCATCGCTGCGCAGCGCGAGGGCAAATCGGCCAGCTGATGGAGCGCCGGTTTCACGTGGCTCCGCCACCACATGGATGACCACTTCGCCGCCTTCTCGTTCGTCGATCGGATCACCGAGCTCGTGCCGGGGATCTCCGCGCGCGGACGCTTTGCCGTGCCCGCCGAGCTTCCGGATTTTTCGTCGTGTCTCGTCGCCGAAGCCGTGGGCCAGCTCGCTGCCTGGGTGGCGATGGCGCACGTCGGCTATCGGGGCCGCCCGGTCGCGGCGCTCGCCCGCGAGACGCGCTTCCTGCGCGAGGTGAAGCCGGGCGGCGCGCTCGATCTCGCGGTCGAGATCGAAAGCTGCGACGATGAAGCCGTCGCCTATCGGGGCTGGGCTCAAGTCGGCGGCGCCCGCGTGCTCGAGCTCAACGATTGCCTGGGGTCGATGCTTCCGGTCGGCGAGTTCGATGCACCCGAGGAGCTCGCCGCGCGCTTCGACCTGTTGTGCGGACCGGGTGCCGAACCGGGCCGTTTTCACGGCGTGGCCGCGCCCCGGGTCGTTTCGCAGCAGTGCGTTCCCGGCCGCTCGGCCATCGCCATGCTGTACGTCCCGACCGAGGCACCTTTTTTCCGCGACCATTTTCCGCGGCGGCCGGTGTTTCCTGCGACGTTGCTCTTGAACGAGCAGATCCGGCTGGCGATGACGCTGGCAAGCGAAGCGCCGCACTGGCCGCGTGGGGCAACGCTGTCACCCCTGCGAATGACGAACGTCAAAGTGCGGGCCTTCACGCCGCCGGGGCAGATGCTGGAGATCGGCGCCGAGTTGTCGGGAACCAACGGGAACACCGCTGTCGCGTCGCTCTCCGCACGTGCAGAGGGCCGGATGGTGGCGACCTCGCGCGTCGACATCGGAACCCCGCCTGGAGAACGAGAATGAGATCTCGCCGGCGCGTTGCGATCACCGGCATCGGCCTCGTCACGCCGGTGGGCAACGACGTCGCGACGACGTGGGACGCGCTCCTTGCCGGCCGCAGCGGCGGCGCCACGATCAGCGTGTTCGACGCGAGCGGGTTTCCGGTGCGCATCGCCGCCGAAGTGAAAGGCTTCGGCGAGGACGCCATCGGCGATCGCAGGCTCCTCAAGTTCGCGAATCGCTCGCACCGCTTCGCGCTTGCCGCCGCCGACCAAGCGATGCGCGACGCCGGCGTCAAGCCGACCGCCAATACCGCAAGTCGGTGGTGCTGCGCGGTGGGCACCGGCATGATGGGGGTCGACTTCGAGGATCTCGCCGCCGTGCATCGGCACAGTGCGCCGGAAGGCGCGCTCGATGCGCACCGCCTGCTGACCGACGCGAGCGCGACCGATCCGATGGTCTTCTGCCGCAGCCAATCCACAGCCGGGCTCTCGCTCCTCATGCGCCGCTACGGCATTCGCGGCTACGCAACCTCGGTCCACACTGCATGCGCGTCGGGCGGGCAGGCGCTCGGCACCGCCCTCAAGGTGATCCGCCGCGGTGCGGCCGACTGGGCGCTTGCGGGCGGCTTCGATTCGATGGTGAGCCCGATCGGCCTTGCGGGATTTTGTCTGCTGTCCGCGGTTTCGGCCGACAACGACGCGCCGCAACGCGCGAGCCGGCCGTTCGACGCGACGCGCAACGGCTTCCTGCTGGGCGAAGGCGCGGGATTTCTCGTGCTCGAGGAATGGACAGCGGCGCGGCGCCGCGGTGCCCGCATCTACGCCGAGCTCGCCGGCGACGGCAACTCGCTTTCCTCCTACCGGATCACCGACTCGCCGCCCGACGGCGACGGGCCGATCCAGGCGATGCGCCAAGCGCTGGCCGATGCGGGCGCGACGCCGAACGACGTCGATTACATCAACGCGCACGGCACCTCGACGCCGATGAACGACCGCAGCGAGAGTGCGGCGATCCACGCCGTCTTCGGCACCGACGCCAAGCGCGTCAACGTGAGCTCGACCAAGAGCTCGATGGGCCACCTGATCGCCGCCGCCGGTGCAGTGGAGGTCGCCATCTGCGCGCTCGCGATCCATCACGGGACGATGCCGGTGAATGCGAACCTGCGCGAGCCCGATCCCGATTGCGATCTCAACATCGTGACCGGCGGGCCGCGCTCGCAGCGGCTTCGCGTCGCGATCTCGAATTCATTCGGGTTCGGCGGCTCGAACAGCTGCGTCGCCCTGCGTCATCCGGACGATGTCCGAATCGATGGCTAGCGAAACATGACCCCGCCCCGCATCGTCGTGACCGGAACCGGCGCCGTCTGCGCGTCGGGACGCGATCCGGGCACCATTCTCGACACCCTTCTCGCCGGACGTTCGGCGATCGCGCCGATCGGGGCCTGGGACGCGGACGGATGGCCAACACGCGCGGTGGCGGAGGTGGCCGAGCTCAATCCCCGCGACCTGGTCGACGATCGCAAGCTGCACAAGCTCATCAGGCGCACCGACCTCTTCGGCCTGTACGCCGCCGGCCGCGCCATCGACGCTTCCGGTTTCGTGTCGCACCGCGAGACCCTCGGGGCGAGCGGTTACGGCGGATGGAGCGATCGCACCGGCGTGTACGTGGGATCCGGCGGCGGGACCTACGGCAGCCAGTACGATTTTTTTCCGCTGCTGACGGCGGCGAACGGCGACATGCCCACGTTCGGGCGCGAGCTCGCCAGCACGGTGAATCCGATGTGGCTCTTGCGCACGCTGCCGAACAACGTGCTCGGCCACATCGGCATCAAATACGGCTTCAAGGGTTCGAACGCGTGCATCACCAACCACAGCATCAGTGGCGCCCTCGCGGTCATCGAGGCGACGGAGGCATTGCGGCAGGGCGAAGCGGATCGAATTGTCGCCGTCGGCCATGACGCCGCGATCGATCCCCAGACGATGCTCTACTACGGTCGCGTCGGGCTGCTCGCCCGCGACGTGCTGCGGCCGTTCGATGCGCGCCGGGACGGGAGCCTCTTCGGCGAAGGCGCGGCGGCGCTCGCCATCGAGACCGAAGCGTCGGCCGCGGCGCGCGGCGCGGCGATTCTCGGCGACGTGCTGGGAGGCGGCTGCGCCACGGAAGGCGAGGGCCTGCTTGGCATTCGCGAGGACGGCGACGGCGTCGCGCGCGCGATCTCGCTCGCCCTCGCCGATGCGCGGATCGACCCCGGCGACGTCGGCATGATCGTCGCGCACGGCAACGGCACGCCGCAGTCCGACGCCTCGGAGGCGTCGGCGATCCGTGCCGTATTCGGCGCAGCGGCGCCGCCGGTGACCGCGTTCAAGTGGGCGTTCGGCCACCTGCTCGCCGCAGCGGGAACCATCGACACGGTGCTCGCCTTCGCCGCGCTGGCTCGCGGCGTCGTCCCCGGTATCGCGACGTTTGCCGAACGCGATCCCGACTGCTCGGACCTGCCCATCTCGGCGGCGTCACAGGTGCCGACGAGCCCTGTTGCGCTTATCGTGTCACGAGGATTCGCCGGCACCAACGCGGCAATCGTCGTCCGCACGCCGTAGTAGACGTCGCGGATGACGGACGCCGGCGCCACGCCGAACCGCTGCGGCATCGACACGGTCGCGATCGCGCGCATCGAGCGACTCCTGCGCGAGACGCCGGCGTCCGACCTGCCACAGATCTTTTCCGCGGAGGAGCTCACCCATGCCGGCGACGGCCCCGGCCGCGCCGCAAGTCTCGCCGCACGCTTCGCCGCGAAGGAAGCGTGCGTCAAGCTCTTTCCGCGCGAAGCAGCGCTCTGGCAGGTCGAGCCGCCGGATTTTTCCGTGACCCGCGACAATTACGGCGCGCCGCAGGTGGTCTGCACGCCGCGCGCTGCGTCCGTCCTCGCGCGCCATCGGATCGGCAGGATCGCATTGTCGCTCACGCACGATGCCGGCAGCGCGTCCGCCGTCGCGCTGGCCGAGCCCATGGCGACCGAGGTGCCGCTCGCCGGCAGGCTCATCTACGCGCTGCTGCCGCTGCGCCGCGCCGTGATTCTCGCGAATCTCGACCGGGTCTTCGGCGAAACGGTTCCGCGCGCCGAAATCATCCGCCTCGCGCAGGCGCATTACGGCCATCTTTGGCGCCTCGCCGGCGAGTTCCTCCGGTTTCGCTGGATGTCGCGCGCGCGTCAGGCCGCGCTCATCGGCGTCGAGAACGTCGATGTGCTGCTCGCTGCGCTCGCGCAGAACAAAGGCGTCCTGGTGCTGACCGGCCACTTCGGCAACTGGGAAGTCGCCACCATCGCCGGTCTCGACCAATACCCGGGACGGCGCGGCCAGTTTCATTTCGTGCGGCGCGCGCTCAAGCCGCGCTGGCTCGACGCGTTCCTCACCCGGCGGTTCAACAAGGCGGGCTTCGGCGTGATCCCGAAGCGCGGTTCGCTCGATTTCATCCTCGAGCGCCTCGCGGCCGGTGACATGATCGTGTTTCCGTTCGACCAGCACGCGGCGCCGCCGGACGGCATCGAAGTCGATTTCTTCGGCCGTCCCGCATGGACGTTCAAGAGCCTCGCGATCATCGCACTCGCGACCGGGGCGCCGGTGGTGCCGGCCGCAAGCTGGCGCGAACCGGACGGACGGCACGTGCTGCGCTTCGAGCCCGCGCTTTCGCCGATCGAATGCGCGGACGCGACCGAAGCGATCCGCAGGAACACGCGCGCCTATAATGAAACGCTCGAACGCTTGATCCTGAGGCGGCCGGAGCAATGGTACTGGGTACACCGGCGCTGGAAGTCCGTTGCACCGCGAGCGGCCGCCGCGCGGCGGCCGCGTGACGGCGAGCGAGCTTAAGTCGAAGGGCGCGGCCACGTCCCATGCCCGAAATTGTGGCGAGCATGCTCGCTCCCAAGTTCCTTCTTCTGTACGCCTATGCCGCGGCGGCGGTTTACGTTCATTTCCGCGGCCGAGTCCGGCACCGCTTCTTTCGCCAGCTCTCCGATCACTCGACGGTGACCGCGCCCTATAGCGTTCTGATGTATGCGTTCTCGGCGGTCCCCAACCGCCCCTACGCGGACCTCGAGCGGTTTCCGGAGCTCGCCCCGCTGGCGAACAACTGGCAGACGATCCGCGACGAAGCGCAGGGGCTCATCGCGGACGGCCATCTGCGCGCCGCAGCGAAGAACAACGACATCGGATTTCACTCCTTCTTCCAGACGGGGTGGAAGCGTTTCTACGTGAAGTGGTACGACGCGCCGCTGCCGTCGGCGAACGCGCTCTGCCCGCGGACGGTTAAGCTGGTCCAATCGATTCCGAGCGTCAACGCGGCGTTGTTCGCGCTCCTTCCGGCGGGCGGCACGCTAGGCGCGCACCGCGACCCGTTCGCCGGATCGCTGCGCTTCCACCTGGGGCTCATCACCCCGAACTCTCCCGCCTGCCGGCTCATCGTCGACGGCGAGCCCTACGTCTGGCACGACGGCGAGGCCGTGCTCTTCGACGAAACGTTCATCCATACCGCGGAGAACCGCACGGACGTACCACGGGTCATCCTGTTCTGCGACGTCGAGCGGCCACTGTCGAACCGCGTCGTCACCGCGGTCAATCGCTGGACGCGCAACACGATGATGAGGGCCGCGCAGACAGCGAACGTCGAAGGCGAGAAGATCGGCCTCCTCAACCGGATCTTTTCCGTCGTCTACGAAGTGCGCCTTCTCGGCAAGCGGATCAAGGCGAAGAACCGTCTTGCCTACTACACCCTCAAGTGGCTGCTGCTCGGCAGCTTGTTCGGCGTCGTATTCTTCGCGCTCTGAGCGAGCCGTACTCCCGCGCGCGACGCGTTGGACGCGTGTCCGCCGGCGACGGGAGGGGCGACAATTCCCAGGTGACGGCGCCCCCGGATGGCTGACGAATTGCTCACGCCCGGTTGACGCAGCCATCGCCCGCGGAGGCGCGGCTCCTGCAGCACAGAATACAGTCGCGAACACCGGGTGCAAGGTCGCGCTCACCGACAGCGTGATCGCGTATTCGCCGTATCACATTAAGATCGAGTCCGGCGGCGGTTTCATCCAGGCCGACGTCGCCCGCACGACGCTCGAGAACTTCGGACAGCGTGCCATCGACGCGAGCGTGACGGGCTCCGGCGTCACGAACGTTACCGTCGTAGATTCTCTCATCAGCTCGGGAGGTAATCGGGGCATCAGCGTGGACGTCGGTGGAGGGGGTTATGGCGCGCTCGTGGTCAAGAACACTAGAACCTATCTCAAAACCGTTTCAGGAGCATCGTGATTGAGGCCAGCTCCACGAAACCGAGGAAATTTGAGGTGTAGTACTCCCAACGAACCAGCAAGCGACGTTTCCATTGCAACCACGCGAAATACCTCTCGACAATCCATCGGCGCGCGTAGCGGCGCAGGCGGCGGCCGTCTTGCGTTTTAAGGTGTCGATTGGAGCGATGCGGCGCGATCATTTCCACCCCTTGCTGCTTCAGCTCGCCGTCCAACCGATCGCTGTCATATGCTTTGTCGCCGATCAGATGCTGCGGCTTCGCCTCCAGCATGTAGAAGTCGAAACTGAGTTGCACCAGCGTGACCTCGTGATGATTCGCTGCGTGCGTGCTCACCGACAGCGGCAGGCCGTTACGATCGACGATAGCCAGAATCTTGACGCCCTTGCCGCGACGTGTCGGCCCGATTTCTGCACCACCACCTTTCGCGCTCGCAAACGTCGCGTCGATGTAGCACTCGCTCTCGTCAATTTCGCCACGGTTACGCAGGTCGTTGGCCAGCTTCGCAAGGATCTCGCGCAATATCTCGCGTTCGCACCACTGCTGGAAGCGACGATGCACTGTCTTGTAGTTCGGATAGCACTGCGGAAGCATCGGCCACTGTGCGCCGGTGTTCAGAATCCACAGCACCGCGTCCAACACTTGGCGCGCCGGCACAGGCTTGCGGCCAGGGCGACCATCGGGAATGTTCTCTTCGGGAAAATACTCCCGAATCCGTTCCCAATGCTCGTCGCTCAATCGCTGCATATTCACGATTGTAGGCGATGAACTTCATCTTTCAACTGAATTTGAGATAGGTTCTACCATCAGGAACGTCCAAAACGGGGCCACTGCCCAAGCCATCTATATGCGTAGCGGCGGCTTCGCATCGGCGGACCTGCAGAACAACCTGTTGACGCACAACGACAACGGTGTAGTTGCCGATTCGAACAGCGTCGTCCGTCTCGCCGGCAATACGATCGTCAACAGCGGCCCCGGCGCGGGTCTCGTGGTCCAGGGGAACGGCGGAATGGAATCGCTGGGCAACAACATGGTGCGCGGGAGCGGTGCGGTGGACGCCACGCCGGCGATCGTCGGAGCGAAGTAGTGTCGGCCCCTCCAACCTGCGAAAATGCGATTCAGCGCGGCCAGCGAACGGCCACTTCTTCGGTACCCGACAGGCAGCAAGGCCGAACTGCGACCGTCGACGGATAATCTGCTCGCGTTCCTTCTCGACGGTCGCTGACCGGCCGGGACCTGCCTCTGCTACGCCGCACGATCCGCTCACGCTTGGTTCGGGAGCAGAGCGGTGATTTTCCCGTCGCCCCATTCAGCTCCGCGCGCTTCACTTGCGAAACTTGAGCTCCTGAAGCAGCATGTTGCTTTCGATGTCGCGGATCTCGAGGCGGTTGCCCGACTCCTTCTGCATTTGCGCTTGGGTCTTCTTCTTCCAAGCCGTGTACTCGTCGTCGCGTTTCTCTCCCTCTGGCCCGCTGGGGAGGCGCTCCGAGATGGCGATCAGGTAGAGATCCGGCTCGCCCTTGCGCGGGTAAGCGTTGCTCAGGACCATGTAGCCCTTGATCCAGCCTTTGGACTTGGCGAACTCCTGGTCGGCTTTCCATTCGGTGGCCAGGAAATTCGCGTAAGCGAGCGCTCCTCCGTCCTTGAGATGGACGCCGGTCACCTCCCAGAAGTCCCCGGGAGTCATCGGCCACTCGCTTGCCAATGCGCGCGTCGGTGTCGCAGCGGAAGCCACGCAGAACATCAACACCAGCAATCCCTTCGCTACTGGCGCTCTCATCCCCTCCTCCTTTCAGCTGCTTAAACGGCAAGGCGGAACAATAGCACAAGAGCAAAGTGTCTCGAGTGGGACATTGCCTTTGCGAACCTCGACATGATCTGTGTCGCCAATGCTGCCGTGAGGTGCTCCGTGCGAAGCATATCGCCGAGGCTAACTAACTAAGCAGCCTGGAGAACGGATTGCGGACCCCGAAGACTCGACGATCTTTAGACGTTCTCATCCGAGGCGCGCACGGAAATCGTCCGGTACGAACGAGGAGCAAGGACATGAGCGAACTTCGCAAGCGGACGCTCGGCTACCGCGTCGCCCGTCGAGCCCGAACGGATGGTCAAGCCCGGGCCGTCACGGTGGTCATGGCGACGTCGAGCGTCAAGACACCGTCGGCGACCGCCTCTTGCCAGCGTTGTGCCACATCGTCAGCCAGAGCGGCACGCTGCGCGTCACCGACGGGGCTTACCAGTTCCCTCAAAGGTGTGCTGTGCACGTACTGCCATACAAACTCATGTGGCGACGGCAGCCGGAGCGTTTTCTTGACCTTCGCGATCTTCACATCCTCGAAGCCGGCGGCGCTCATAAGCGAGCGCAATTCCTCTTCGTCGTGGAGTGAGAAGACAACGTGGACGAAGCCGGCGGCCTTGGGGTCGATGTGCCGGGCGAGAGCCTGAGCGAAGTCCGAGAAAAATGCCGGGGTTGGTCCGGGCAAGTTCAGAACAATGCGACCACCGGGCCGCAAAACCCGGTGCATCTCCGCCAGCGCCTGCCGCTTGTTGGCCATGAACTGCAATCCCATCTGACACAACACGACGTCGAAGCCGCCGACGGCAAGCGGCATCGCATCGGCGCTGGCCTCATACCAGTCCATCGGCGTTCCGGTCGGAGTGCGTGGCCGCGCCACCGCCAGCATGGCGGGGCTCACGTCCAGGCCGGTCACCTGCCCCCCACTACCCGCCCGCTCGGCCGCCAGTCGAGTCACGACCCCGGTGCCACACGCCACGTCGAGCACCCGTTCGCCAGGTTGTATCGACGCAGCTTCCAGGAGGTCCGCGGCGATGGGCGCGGCGATGGCGGGCACGAAGTATTTCTCGTAGTTCTCCGGAGCGCTGCTGCTGAATTGCACTGCGGATGTCTGCTGAGTCATCGAGGCCTCCTTTTCCGTTCGCCTTCACGAACACCAGATGGAGGAGCCGGCGCATCGAGCGGATCAACATCTCCGGCTTTTGCGCATGGTCAATTCTGACCATGTCCAGCTCCGGCTTCTGCGTTTCCGTTGCCGTCACCATGCCGGGCGAACGCGATCGTCGGGGCGATGTCGCTGACGCCCACCGCGCGAACCACTGCCGGCGGGCGGCGGTCGATCATGGCGTTCCACACCGCCGGGACATCGTCGAAACCAGCCCCACTGGCGGTCACCACAGTGCCGGCGATAAGTCCGCGTAAATTCTTTGGCTGATCGCTCATGCGCGTCATCGTCTCCCCCACGTCGTCTGCCCGAATGGCCAGCCTGCGCTGACAGGGACTCGAAGATCCCGCGTGTTCAGCGCGGTTTGCGGCAGAACACCTGTACCGGGCGGGTACGGCCTTCCTCTATGTTTCGGGCAGAATTGCGCGTCTTCTGCAAGGCGCTGTCGCCCAGGACCAAGTGGATCCCGAGTGGTGGCAGGGCGCCCTTCTCGGCTTTTTCGATCATCATCTTGTAGGCGACGAGATACTTGGCCCCCGTATCCTCGACCGCGATGTTCTCGAACCCGACCGCCTCCAGCATGGCGCGGGTGTCATCGGGTGCGGTCAGGTACGCGCCGCGCCCGTCCTCTGACCAGGGGACGGGATGGTACGGATGGCCCTTCGGCCCCAACCCATGCTCCGTGAGCGCAAAGAAGGCACCTGGCTTCAGCACCCGAAACGCTTCACCGAAGAACGCAGGGCGTTCGGGAACATTCATGGTGACGTGCTGCGTGTAAGCGCCATCGAACGCGCCATCGAGATACGGGAGATGCTGTCCATCCCCGTGCTCGATCTTCACCTGCCGTTCCATTCCCAGCAGCGCCGTCAACTTGTTCGCCGTCTCGACAAACGATGGTGTGATGTCGATCCCGGTCACCCGACATTGAAACCGCATGGCCAAGTAACGAGCAGGTCCACCGAGGCCACAGCCGATGTCGAGAAGGTGTTGGCCGGCTGCGATGGGAAGGCGATCGGCGAGGTCGACGGTTGCGGGAAAGCCGCGCGCGTGAAAATGATCCACGGGCGCCAGATCCTCGACGGTCAGGTCGTCCAGCGGCTTCGACATCTTGTCAAGGGCGGACACTATCGAGTCGTAGACATTGGCATTACCTTTGCTCCAATAGTCCTCGACGACAGTGGAGTTTTTCATCGCGCCTCCTATTCGTTCGCAAGTAACGTCGGGGCCGGCATTCACCGGGCCGAAAAGGCGATCCCGCCGGGATTCGAGCGGCGAGCGTGCCCGGTCTTCCAAACCCGGGGTTCGGCGGCTGGTGCCGGCGCAATTTTTTGGACACCTGGGTTGCCCTCATGTTCAACGATGTGGACCTGGCTGTAGCTGCCGCCAGGGTCAACCCGCGGAAGAACGGTTCGTGGCCGCGTACGATTGCAGCCGCAAAAGTGCTTCAACCTTCACCGTGGAATGTTCGACTGTCTCCGTAGACTCGAGTGATTCGGAGCAAGATGGCCGTCTAGCTCCCGGTATCGGCAATATATCGGCCGACAATCATCGGATGCTGGGCTTGGCGGGGGGAGTTAGGGCTTCCTGATAATCAGAGACACCGGAGAGGTCGACTTGTATCGCGACCTTGGATATCGATTCCGAGGCCCGAGTCACGAAATCGTGGTTCGCCATATTGATCGGGAGATGATCGTGCGCGTCAGATCACATCCGTGCGACCACAATTGAGCCCGCTACTCCAGAACTAACCCGTCCCCCCTGAGTACACGACCGATCGACACCGCGACAATCCCGAAGTGGTCAACACGGGAGGTAAGGCGGCGAGGCCGCGACCGGCCTTGATCACCGTCTTCCCAGCGCATCGATGGCTTCGGCAAACCGCAGTAGTCGGCATGGTCAAATTGCGGCATGGGCTCAGACCCACGGAACATTCGATGGGGTCCCGCTACCGGCCAGGAAGAGGCCAATCACCAAGCTCAGCACCGAGACGAATATGCTGGCGAAGAAGGCCGTCCAAAACCCTGAGATCGTGAAACCCCGAACCATCGCCGAGACCAACAACATCATCAGCGCGTTGATCACCAGCAGGAAAAGGCCCAGCGTCACCAAGGTCAGTGGGAGCGTGAGGAGGATCAACAGGGGCCGGACGATGGCGTTGGCAAACCCTAGCAGCAGCGAGGAAACGACTAGCGAAGAGGTATCGGCAAAGCGGATGCCGCTGAATACGTGGCTTGCCGCCCAAAGCGCGAGGGACGTAATGGCCCACTGGAGCAGGAACGGGGTCAGGTTGTCGAACATTCGTCGCGTCCTTGGCAGTAGTCCGCTTGGGTCATGATACCAATGAGCGCTTCGTAGGTCATCGGGCTACCCACAGCGATGGATCTCGGCAGCCGCCGCTCAAATCGAGTACGGCATCAATGCACCTCCGCTGAACTGAAGAGGGCGGCGTGACCCGCTGGAATTCGCGTGTCGACGTCGGATTTCAGCACCCCGCAAGAAGTCACGCCGCCCTGGGCAAGGATGCGGTAGTTCAACTGCGTCAACCAGAGGACCAAGATCTGTTGAGCGCGATGCTGCGCTAAGGGTGCCTGGCGGTGGTGCGCAACGGCTCGCAGCCGCAGCGCGAGCTGCTGCCGGGGCTTGGGCCGATTGGCATGCGCGTGCCGAAAGAGCGTTCGCGCACTGAGGAGGCCCGCGAAGGCGCATTGGCTTGTCATCGCTGGTCATACGATCGTCAGGCGACGTGACTAGGGGCGCGAGTGTGGAAGCTGCGGCAAGACTCCAGCCTGGTGTCTATACCCCGGAAGTCTCGCAACCCGGTGGATTGGAGAATGACAATTCGTCCGGCGCATTGGTGCCCCCTGTCATTACGAAGGCCATGGCCTCCTCCATACTCCAATCCGTTTGCACGAGGTCCTCGAGGGGCACGATCTCGATGTAGCCCGAGGTGGGATTCGGCGATGTTGGCACGTAAACCGCCGCAAGTTGGCGACCTGTGTTCGGATCGTGCATAACCCGAGTCACCAAACCAACCGCCTTCATCTCTGGCGAGGGAAATGCGATCAGTACTACCCGCTGGGTCGAGACGGGGGGTTTCTGCAGGCCATTCAGGAAGCGCTTGGTGGCGCCATAGATAGACTGAACCACAGGCAGCCGCTCGAGTTGACGCTCCATGAAAGCGATCAGACGTCGCCCCAGAACAACTGCTGTCAGCAGGCCAACCCCATAGAGAAGCGCCAAGGTCAACAGGGCGGCGAGAATGTACTGCACGAATGGGTTGAGCAGCGAGTCGGCAAGCGCTTCCGACAAAGGCCGCAAGCCGCGGGCTACGCCGCGCAGCATGGGGGCGCCGGTCGTTGCCAGAAGGCTGAACACGAATTCCAACACCAGCCATGTCACCCACAAAGGCGCGACGGTGAAGAATCCGATGACGATATAGCGGCCGAAATGGGCGGCCGATGTCTTTGCGGCAGGAGTAGCTGCGGAGGAACGTGTCATGTCGATGTTGAACGGTCGTCGAGAGCGGGCTGGCTCCGAACCAAGCATCGTCTTCGGGCGATTCGCTCGTTAGCGGCGGCTTTGAACTAAAACGCATCATGGTAGCCTATTATCTTTCAGCGTCGCCGCACCTTGTCATTTAGGAGGCGCGCTCTCCCAATCTAGCGCGCCGCAGTGCCCGTGCCTGCCGCTCTTTGCCCTCTCGGGGCAAGACGGTGAATCCGGTTCGCCTGCAGCTTCGGAGACTCGCTGAAGGGGAGTGAATCATGCCTGCCTGGACTTGGCTGATACCTGCGTTGTCGTTCGGCCTGCTCGTGGTTGCAGGCATAGCGGGAGTTGGCGCTTTGCTTGCCGGGCTGTGCGGCATCGGACTCATCGGGGCGGTGATCGCTGCGGTCCACCACGCCGAGGTAATCGCACATCGCGTCGGAGAACCATTCGGGACGTTGGTCCTCGCAGTGGCGGTGACGGTGATTGAGGCTTCGCTCATCCTATCGATGATGGTTGCGGGTGGCGACCACATGGCCGTCCTGCCGCGGGACACGATCTACGCAGCGGTGATGATCATCTGCACCGGCGTCGTGGGCTTATGCATACTGGTGGGCGGTCTTGCGCATCGCGAGCAATCCTTCCGCGCGGAAGGGGCCGGCGCTGGGCTCGCAGCGCTGATCGTGATGTCGGCGCTCACGCTCGTGCTACCCGCCTTCACAACGAGCACCCCGGGCGGTACGTACAGCTCCACACAACTCGGGTTCGTAGCGGTAACATCAGTCGCGCTTTGGGCAATCTTCGTCTTCATTCAAACGGTACGCCACCGAGACTATTTCATTCCTGTCGTAGGCGCGACCAACTTGGAGGTGCACGCGGAGCCGCCGACGATCCGCATGGCATGGGCGAGCTTCGGATTGCTTTTCGTCTCGTTGGTGGCAGTTGTTGGCTTGGCCAAGATGCTCTCGCCGACGATCGAGCGCGCAGTTGAGTTAGCCGGCGCGCCTAGAGCGGTGGTCGGCATCGCGATCGCATTGCTGGTTCTGCTGCCGGAAACGTGGGCCGCCGTGCGTGCTGCGCGAGCGGATCGTCTGCAGACCAGCATGAATCTCGCCATCGGATCTGCGCTGGCTTGCATCGGCCTCACTATTCCGGTGGTCGTGCTGGTCGCGCTCACCCTGAGCTTGCCACTGGTACTTGGGTTGGAGGCGAAGGATCTCGTCCTACTCGCGGTCACCTTCGTCGTCAGTGCCGTCACCCTGGCGAGCGGTCGCACTCACATGATGCAAGGGGCCGTACATCTCGTGATCTTTGCGGCCTTCCTGTTCCTGGCTTTTGTACCGTGATACTGAAATCGCGATAGCCGGTTGGTCGGGAGTTGAACGATGCACGCTATGCCGCGCGTCGCCAAGCTTCCTAACTTCGGAATCACGAACCAACGAGGCCCGTCCAACTCTTCTTGCCAGCGGACTGCCTTCGGCGGGCGACGAACTCCAACATCGAACGCCCAGTTTTCGTGTAGCTCAATGGCTGGAGCGGGTCGACTTGAGATGTCGCAGTCCGGCCAACTTCAGACTGTGCGGCGCCATCCATTTTTCAGACAGCGGGCTTTCATCCCTTTCTATGACCGGTCGTGAGCACTGTTGGCGGCGCCTTTGGGTCGGCAAGCGACCGTAAACCCGAGCGCAAGTGCGACGCACGCGGACGGGGCGCATCACCGGGGCTGGGACATCGCAGGTTGCATTCCGGCCTGCCTCTGCGCGCACTGCGCTCGCCCCCGGTTTTGCAAATCACGGACGCCGGTCAGCGCGCGGCCTTGAAATCCTTGAGCAGCGTGACGTCGAACTGGGCGTCGATCTTCGGGCCGCCGGCGCCCGTGTCGTCGACGGCCAAGCGCCCGGCGAGATGAGCAGGTTCGTTCGCGACAACGGCGAAGGCGTCCGGTCTCGCGGTCCCCGAGTACTGGACCTTCTGGCCATTCATCACGATCCAGTAATTGAGGCGCGGGCCGCCGGTGAAATCGACGGTCACGCCCTCCGTCACGCTGCCGTCCGTGCAGGAAAAAGCCGTGCACGCCTTCAATTTGGCGCCGATGTCGCTCGCGGACATGACGAGGCGGCGAACCGTTTTTCCCGGTTCCATGTCGCTGGGTCCGCTCACCAGCCATGCGTATTTGAGTCCGACGGTCTGGCCCTTGTAATTCACCGAGCCGGTGCCGATGTCGGCGGCGACTGCGGCAAAGGTGGAGACTGCCCCGAGTGCCAATGCCGCCAGAAACTGTCCCGCACCTCGCGATTGAGTTTTCATCCTCGCATCCTCTCGCACCGAAGGAGCGCAAATCCTATTCCCGAATGCGCTTCGACGGAAGACTGACTCCGCACCTTCCGAGAGGGGAACTACTTGCCGCAGCTCATTCCCGCCGCGGCGTCCTTGACGGGCAAGTTCACGTCGAAGTCGAAGTTGAACGACGTCTTGTCGAGGTTGCCGACAATCTTGCCTGACAGCGTCCCGCCGGGCTTTAGGGTTCCGGCCATCTTTTCGACCTTGAAATCCTTGGGCGCCTCGACCACCCGCTGGATGCCTGCCAGCGGCGACTTGGCGTGGTTCGTATTGATGTCGATCGACCTGACCGCCGCTGGGGACGCCGTTGCCTGACCGCCGCCCGGGCAAAACATGATCGTTACCATCGTGCGCTGCTTGCCGTTCTTCGCGCCATCGGCGTAGGACGACATCTGGAAGTTCTCCGCTTCCTGCGGCGTGATGGGATCTTCGTTGAACCAGATCGCGACGCTGCGCTGATCGCCGTACAGCGACGCGACACAGTTGGTCGCGGTGAACCTCTCGCCGCCCATCGTTCCAGTCGCCGAACAGCGGGTCTTCACCGGCGCGCTGGCCGGCGGTGTCCCACCTGACGCCGCATTGAACGCCCCGACACTCGTCGGCGTTGGCTGCCCGACCGTCCACGCGTCGGCTGCCGCCAAGCCGCTCTTCTTCTGTGCGGGTGTCAGCTGCCTCGCGATGTCGTCGCGGTATTCGATGTACTCCTTGTTGCCGCCGCGTGCGGCGATCGCGTAGTTGACGTAGGAGAGCAGCGGGTCCTTAGTCACGCCTTCGCCGTTTTCGTACGCGACACCCAGCTTGAACTGCGCGACGGTCATGCCTTGCGCCGCCGCCTTGCGCCACCAGGCGATTGCCTGCGCATTGTCCAGCTTCACGCCCTGACCCTTGGCGTACAACAGTCCCAGGTTGTACTGCGCGGTCGCATTGCCGAGCGCGGCCCCCTTCTGGAACCACGCGACGGCTTGCTTGTTGTCCTGCGCCACGCCGTCTCCGGTGGCGTAGATGATCGCAAGCTCTGTTTGCGCGGCCGCATGGTTCTGTCCGGCCGCTTTACGGAACCAGACGATGCCCTGCGCCTTGTCTCGCGGATACCCTTTGCCGAACTCGTACATCAGCCCGATTCGATACTGCGCCTCCGGGTCGCCGCGTTCGGCCAGCGGCCGTAACTCCCCTTCCGCAGTGGCATAGTCGTTCTTGCGCAGTGCATCGAGGCCTTCCGTTAGGCGGGCCGCGACGGCACCGCAGCACAACATTGCCGATAAGGCGAGCAATCCGACGGCGGATACCATGGAATCACCTATGCCAGTTGCAAGCGGTACAGCCGCGCCGGATTGTCGACCAGGATCTGCCGACGACGCAATGGAAACATGGCGGTGGTTTTTCCGTCCACAACTCGGTGCGCATCGAGGCCGCTTCAAGAATGATGCCACACCCCGTTGTGTCGTCCCGACGCGAGGTGGGCTCAGGTAATGGTTGGCGTTGCCCCCTGCCAAGTCGGCACGCTTCTGTCGGCGCGCAAAGTCTGTCCGCAATGGCCCTCACGGCGCCGACGGTTCGTTCGGACAGGTGGGAATCGACCCCCCAAGTCAGACGGGTGTGGATGTGACAACGGACCGGATTCGGTTCACGATGGCTCGGAGGTGCTTTAGCACGGTCATGAGCGGTGGGCTGTCAGGTCGAGAGAGGCGCACAGGACATGATGCTATCCTGTACCGCGCCAGCAGAAGTGCCCCGAGCAGCGACAGCGGAGCACGCTTGAGTCGCACGTTCCGGCGACGAGCCGACAGCTCACGCATGATCCCAGAGCGCAGGCGACTGACGTCTGCGCTGCTGCTCTCGCTGCTGATCCACACGTTGCTGCTGAGGCTGACCTTCGGTGGCCAAGGACTTTGGCTTCCGGGCTTCAGTTTCTTCTGGCCGGATCGACGGATCGAGGTCCCCCATCTGCGCGTCGTATTAAATCCGGCGCAGGTCACAGCCGCGGGGCCGGCGGTCACGCCGGCCGCAGAGCCGATGCAGGAGGCGTCGGACGAGCAGCCTGTTGCCCGGAGGACGACGCCGACGCCATCGGCGTCCCGTGCGCCAACCCCGCAGCGAACTGCAGCAGCGATCGTGCCGAAGGCCGATCGGAGGGCAGAGGCCAATCCAAGGACAGCCGCCGCGACCGGTGCCGCCCCTGCGCAAATGCCTTTGCCTGCTGATCGGCCCGGTGACAAGCCCCCCCCGTCGATCCCTGCGCCGGCCGTGATCGCCGTGGCGCCGACCGATGAGCCCACGTGGGTCGTGCCCGCCACTCCAGCGCTGCCAACGCCCCCAATCGCGGCGGCGCCAAGCGCCTCGATCTCGGAAACCCCGATGCCGTCGCTTCGAGACGCTGGCGATGCAGCGCACGCGCGAATCGACCAAGAGGCGTCGGAGCGAGCCGTTGAACTGGCCAAACCCGATCCTTCCGAGCACGACGAGCAACGGCAGGCGGAGCAGCCGGAGGCCGCACCGCGGGACGCCGGCCGTCATGAAGCGGCGCAGGCCGAGAATGCGCGGCTGGACGCCCAACGCCAGGAGGCAGAACGGCAGGCGACCGAGCTGCAAGAGGCCGCCCGGGTTGAGGCTGCACGGATCGAGGCTGCACGCGTTCAGGCCGAACGGGCTGAGGCTGCACGGATCGAGGCTGCACGGATCGCGGCTGCACGCGTTGAAGCTGAACGGGCTGAGGCTGAACGGGCTGAGGCTGCACGCGTCGAGGCCGCGCGGATCGAGGCTGCACGCGTTGAGGCTGAACGGGTTGAGGCTGCACGCGTTGAGGCTGCACGCGTCGAGGCTGCACGCGTTGAGACCGAAAGGGCTGAGGCAGCACGGGTCGAGGCCGAACAGGTTGAAACTGCGAGACGGGAAGCAGCGCGTCGGGCGATGGGACGACAGCTGGACGAAGAAGCTGCCCGGCGTGAAGCAGCAACGGCTTCAGCAGGCGCGTCACGCGCGCTGCCCCCGCCGTGGAGCAGCCCACGTCGATACAGGCTCTTCGGTCGCACTGACCCCAACGCGGAACTCATCCTGTACGCAGAAGCCTGGGCCCGGAAGATCCAGCTGAACATGACGTTCGACACGGTCCGCGAAGCGGCAAAGCAGCCTCACACCGATCCCATCGTGTGGGTGGCCATTCGTAGCGACGGCTCGGTGGAGTCGGTGGCCTTCGTTCTATCCAGCGGCGTGGCGGCTCTCGACGAAGCGATACGACGCGTGGTGCACGGCCAGACGCCCTACCAGGTGTTCCCGCCGAGCCTTGCCCGCGAGTACGACGTGATCGAGATCCGCCGAACCTGGTACTTCGACGTGGCGATCCGGCTGTACTGATGGGACAGTGAACAAGGCGTCAGGCGATCTTCAATGCGTTCGCCCGGGTGCCCGAAGGAGAACGATGTCGCCGGTTTCAAGGTGCACCGGCGCTTCGCCGACGATCGCCAGACGCGCGATCAAGTTTGACGGACTTACGGTATGCACCGCAAGGCCCGTTCTTGCGATCAAGGATGCGCGATCAATTCTCGGCGACGCGCAGACAAGCGGACGAGAGCGTGTGATCCGCACATTGGCAACGTCGCCAATCGAGGCGATCGACACACCTTCCAGGAGATCATTATTCAAGCAACGGAAACCTCCACGGGTTACCCGCGAGTTACCGCCTGCACAACCCGCCTTTGGCGTCATCAAGGCGAAGCAACAGGCCACGTGGGCGAGCGGCTCCGACCCATCCATCAGGGGAGATCGTTTCATGAAGAAATCGAGCATCCTATTGGGATTGGCGCTTGTGGCGGCCTTCGCCGCCACGGCGCATGCAGCGGACGAGGAGGTGTTCATCAACAGGGGCGACCTGAAATGGGGCGACGCTCCGCCCGTGTTGCCCAAGGGGGCGAAGGTCGCCGTGCTGAACGGCGATCCCTTCAAGCCTGGGCAGTACACGCTGCGCCTGTCATTCCCGGCGAACTACAAACTCCCGCCGCACTGGCACACGGTGACCGAGAATCTGACGATCGTCTCGGGAACGTTTTACATCGGAATGGGCGACAAGGCCGTCGCCAAGAATGCTCACGAGGTGAAAACCGGCGGCTACCACTATCTGCCGGCGAAACAGCACCACTACGCGTTCACGAAGTCCGCGACGGTGGTACAGGTGAGCGGCGAGGGTCCGTTCGACATCAACTATATCGATCCGAAAGACAACCCCGCGGGCGCGAAATAACCGGCCGCACATCCGGACACGCCAAGGTCGTCGCGATCGACAGCGGGCCGGACCGGTCCGCTGCCGATCGATGACGCGCGGGGATGGCGTCGCAATGGCAACACGGCGGTGGCTGTTGCGTGAACGGCTCGATGCGCATCGCGGCCGCCGACCGCGCCGGACGCGAGCGCGGCTGCTTTCCGAGGTTTGGGAAGGCTCAAACTATCACCCGATCAATTTGCGTGGCTCTGAGCGCGTTCTAGGGGGTCGACTTTTTCGCGGACCCTCAAGACACCGCAAACGAGTTTTTCAACAGAACAGGTTAGAGAGAGCAGGCCTTCAGCATTGGACCCAGTGCCCGCCGCTACTCCTCTTCGAACCGGCGCGAGTGCAGCCGCGCGTAGACGCCCTGCTGGGCCAGAAGCTCGGCATGCCGACCCTGCTCGACGATCCGCCCGCCTTCCAGCACGACGATGCAATCGCAGTGCTCGATGGTGGACAGGCGATGCGCGATCACGATCGTCGTGCGCCCCCGCATCAACTCGTTCAGCGCGGCCTGGATCAGGAACTCCGATTCGTTGTCGAGCGCGGAGGTCGCCTCGTCGAGGATCAGGATCGGCGCGTCCTTGAGGATCGCGCGGGCGATCGCGATCCGCTGCCGCTGGCCTCCGGAAAGGCGGATGCCGCGTTCGCCGACGATGGTGTCGAAGCCGTGCGGCTGCGCGCGAATGAACTCGATCGCATTGGCCGCGGCCGCCGCGCGCTCGACTGCGTCGCGCGGCGCGCCGGCCATCGTTCCATAGGCGATGTTGGCGGCGATCGTGTCGTTGAAGAGCACGATCTCCTGGCTCACCAGCGCGATCTGCCGGCGCAGGTCGGCAAGACGGATCGCCGCGACGTCCTCGCCGTCGAGGAGCACGCGTCCCTCGGTCGGCATGTAGAAGCGCGGAATCAGGTTGACGAGCGTCGTCTTGCCGCCGCCCGACCCGCCGACCAACGCCACCGATTCGCCCGGTGCAATGGCGAGATCGACCCCCGCCAGCGCCGGCGGCCGGTCGGGACCATAGCGCTTGGTGACGTGCTCGAAGGTGATCCCGCCGCGCGCCCGATCGAGCGTCGCCGTGCCGGTGTCGGCTTCCGGCGTCTCGTCGATGAGCGCGAACACGCTTTCCGAGGCAGTGAGTCCGCGCTGGATCGTGCCGGTGACATTGGTGAGCGTCTTCAGCTGGTTCATGAGGTGCAGCAGCGCAAAGACGTAGGTGACAAAATCCCCCGCGCCGTAGTTCCCACCGGCGCTCTGCCGGATCGCCACCCAGAGGATCACACCAACGGCGATCGACACGATGATCTGGTTGATCGGCGTGCCGAGGGCGGCGGCAGCGGACTGCTTCGCCATCGCGAGGCGCAGCCGGTCGGCCGCCGCGCGCAGGCGTCCGCTTTCGTATTTCTCGCCGCCGAACACCTTGACCACACGGTGCGCGCTGATCGCTTCTTCCAGCGCGTGGGTCAACGTGCCGGTGCGCTCCTGGACGAGGACGCTGACCCGCTTCATCCGCCGGTTGATCTTCCGGATCGCAAAGCCGACGAGCGGAAACGCGGCGAACGCAATCAGCGTGAGCTGCCAATTGATGTAGAGCAGGTAGCCGAGCATGAATGCGATCGTCAGCGTATTGCGGATCATCACGGTGATCGCCTCGGAGGCGGTCGCCGCAACCTGCTGCGCGTCGAACGTCACCTTCGACAGGAGAAAGCCCGCCGACGATGCGTCGTAGAACGGTGTCGGCAGCCGCAGCAGATGGTCGCCGGCCTCGCATCGCAGGTCGAAGACGACACGGGCGCCGATCCACGCGAGGCCGTATTCGCTGATGTAGCTGCCGAGGCCGCGCAGCACGAACACGCCAACGATCATGAACGGCACCCATCTCGCGCTCTCGACGGTGACCGAAGCGATATCGTTCAGCAACGGCTGCACGATGCGCAGCATCATCACGTCAGTCGCCGCAACGAGCAGCATCCCGACGATCGCGAATGCAAAGACCCCGCGGTAGGGACGCACGTAGCGGAGCAGCCGGCGATAGAGCTTCACTTGCGTCGAGGGCGGGAAAAGCGAGCGGCGCGTCGTCCGTTCGCGGGGCCGATTATATCGGAGCGTCTGCGGCCCACCGGCCGACGGCCGGCCGCGGACAAGGTTGCGCCTCCGCTATAATGGCGCGCCTGTCCGCCTGTCCTGCGCGCAGCCCGCGCGTCCCTCGAAACGTCATCCCCGGCATTTTTTGTGACACCGAAGTCGACCGAGCGGCTCCTGATCGATGGCCCCGCCGGAGACCTCGAGATCGCCGTGAACGCGCCGGAGCGCCCGCCGCGCGGCATTGCGCTCGTCGCCCATCCGCACCCGTTGCAGGGGGGCACGCTCGACAACAAGGTCGCGCAGACGCTGGCGAAGACTTTTTTTGCGTTGGGCTACGTGAGCGTACGTCTCAACTTCCGCGGCGTCGGACGCTCGGCGGGCGCTTTCGACGACGGCATCGGCGAGACCGACGACGCCCTGGCCGCGCTCGCCCATGCGAAGGCGAACATCGACGCACAGGACCGCCTGCCGGTCGTCCTCGCCGGATTTTCGTTCGGGTCGTTCGTGCAGACGCGCGTCGCGAAGGCCGTGGCCGCGGAGCGCCTGGTGCTGGTCGCCCCGGCGGTCGGGCGGCTCACCGGCGAATCGGTGCGCGCCGACACGATCGTCATCCACGGCGAGGAGGACGACGTCGTACCGCTCGCCGCGGTGCTCGCCTGGGCGCGGCCGCAGGAGTTGCCCGTCGTCGTCTTCCCCGGCTGCGGCCATTTCTTCCACGGACGGCTGGTGCAACTGCAGCGCGTCGTGACCGGCATGTGGCCGGCGCGCCCGGCAGTGATGCCCGGCGCCTAGGCACGAGATGAATGGCGACGCCAACGCTGCCCGGACCCGCGTCGCCTCGATGTCCGATGGAAGAAGCGATCGACGGCCGCGCGCCACGGGGGATTTCGTCCTTCGCGTCGCGGGATTGCGCAAGTTCTATGGCGCGAACGAAGTCGTCCGCGGGCTCGACTTCGAGATCCGCCGCGGCGAGTGCTTCGGTCTCCTCGGACCGAATGGCGCCGGCAAGACGACGACGCTGCGCTGCTGCCTCGGCCTCGTCGATCCGGACGGCGGAACCATCGAGATGGTCGGCGTTCCGGTGCCGCGGGCGGCACGCGAGGCGCGCATCCGCGTCGGCGTCGTCCCCCAGGCCGACAATCTCGATCCCGATTTCACGGTCACCGAGAACCTCCGGATCTACGGGCGCTATTTCGGAATCGACCGCGCGACGCTCGCCGCGCGCATCCCGCGGCTGCTCGATTTCGCAGGACTCGCCGGCAAGGGCGACGCAGGACTTCGCACGCTCTCGGGCGGCATGAAACGACGGTTGACTCTCGCCCGCGCGCTCGTCAACGACCCGGAGCTCCTGATTCTGGACGAACCGACGACGGGCCTCGACCCCCAGGCGCGCCACCTGATCTGGGACGGTCTGCGCCAGCTCCTTTGGCAGGGCAAGACCGTTCTGTTGACGACGCATTTCATGGACGAAGCAGAGCGTCTCGCCACTCGCCTTGCCGTCATCGACCGCGGGACGATGATCGCGTGCGACACACCGCGTGCCTTGATCGACGCGCATGTGGAGCCGGAGGTTGTCGAGGTCTTCGGCGACGAGGCGAGAACCTGGGCGGACGCACACGGGAGGAAGTTTGCCGCGCGGCTCGAGCTCGCCGGAGAAACGGCCTTCTGCTATGCGACCGATCCGGCGCCGCTCCTGGCAGCGCTCGCCGGCGCGCCCGGCGTTCGCTATCTGCACCGGCCGGCGAACCTCGAGGATCTGTTCATCAAGCTCACCGGTCGCGAACTGCGGGACTGAAACGCCATGACGACCACCGCCACACGCCTCTGGAAGCCGCCCGAGCTCTCGTTGCGCTTTGCCACGGTGTGGCAGCGCAACCTCCTGGTGTGGAAGAAGCTCGCCATCGCGAGCGTGCTCGGCAACATCGCCGACCCGTTGCTCTACATGCTGGCGCTGGGCTACGGCATCGGCGCCTTCGTACCCGAGGTCAGCGGCATGAAGTACATCGCGTTCATCGGCACCGGCATGGTGTGCCAGAGCGCGATGTTCACGTCGAGCTTCGAAGCCATGTACTCGGCGTTTTCGCGCATGCACGTGCAGCGGACATGGGAGGCGATCATCAATGCGCCGCTGTCGCTCGACGACGTCCTGTTCGCCGAATGGATCTGGGCGGCGTCGAAGGCGGTCGTGTCGACGACGGCGATTCTCGCCGTCATCATCGCGCTGGGCTTCGGCCACACATGGCACGCGCTATGGATCATTCCGCTCGGCTTCGTCGTCGGACTCACGTTCGGGGCGTTCGGGCTGGTGATGAATTCGCTCGCGCCCAGCTATGATTTCTTCACCTATTTCTTCACGCTGGTGCTGACCCCGACGCTGTTGCTCTCCGGCGTGTTCTTCCCGGTCGACCAGATGCCGCCGGCGCTGCAGGGCGTCGCGTCGTTCCTGCCGCTCAAGCACGCGATCGACCTCGCGCGGCCGCTCCTGGCGGGCAAGGCACCTGACGACATCGCGCTGCACCTCGCCATTCTCCTCGCCTACGCGGTGGCCGCGTACCTCGTTGCCCTGCTGTTGACGCGGCGGCGGCTGCTGCGCTAGACCCGGTCGCCCACGATGCGCAGGCGCCGATGACCGAACGCTTCTTCGCGCCATGCCCGCGCGGGCTGGAAACCGCGCTTGCGGCCGAGCTGTCCGCGGTCGGCGGCGAGCTAATCGCAACCGCCGACGGCGGCGTCGGCTTCTGCGGACCGCGCGAGCTCGCCTATCACGCCAACCTCGAGTCGAGGCTCGCGAGCCGGATCCTGTGGCAGGTCGCGCACGGGCGCTATCGCAGCGACGACGACCTCTACCGTCTCGCGCACGGCGTCGACTGGACGACGCATTTCAGGGTCGACCGCAGGCTGCGCGTCGACGTCGCCGCAACCCGCTCGCCCCTCGCGAGCCTCGCGTTCGCGACGCTCAGGATCAAGGACGCCGTGTGCGACCGCTGCCGCGAGACTACGGGCAAGCGGCCCTCGGTTGACAAGGAGCGTCCCGATATCCGCGTCCATGCCTACCTGACCGAACAGGAGGCGACTCTCTATCTCGACACGTCCGGCGAAGCGCTGTTCAAGCGCGGTTATCGGCGCGAGGTCGACGCCGCGCCGCTTCGCGAAAACCTCGCTGCGGGTGTGATCGCGCTCGCGGACTGGTCGCCCGGCACGCCGTTACTCGATCCACTTTGCGGCAGCGGCACGATCGCGGTCGAGGCGGCCATGATCGCCGCCAATCGCGCGCCGGGGCTCGCGCGGACGTTCGGCTTTCAGAAGCTCTCCTGGTACGACGGCCCGGCGTGGCAGCGAATCCGGCAGCGCGCGTACGATCGCGTACTGCCGGCGCCACGCGCGCCGTTCATCTTTGCGAGCGACATCGATCCGGGCGTGCTCGCGCAGTCACGCAGCAGCAGTGCCGCAGCCGGTGTTGCCGATTGGATCGACCTGACGCGGCAGGACGTGCTGCAGCGCACGGCGCCCGCCGCCTCGGGCCTGCTGATCGCGAATCCGCCGTACGGCTTGCGACTGGACGACGCGGCGAGGCTCGCGGCTTTCTATCCAAGGCTCGGCGACGCGCTGAAGCGAAACTTCACGGGCTGGACGGTCTGTCTTCTCACCGGCGATCTGCGGCTCGCGAAGCTGATCGGGCTGAAACCCTCGCGAAGGACGCCACTTTACAACGGCAATCTCGAGTGCCGGTTGTTCCGGTTCGACATCGTCGCCGGGCGACCGGTCCGAATCAGGTCAACCGAGCCGGGCGAGGTGCGGTGATACAATCGATCGGACAGCTGCTCTCCGCTTGCGAACGACCATGTTTCTCCCTTCCCGTCATTACGAGTCCGAGCACACGAGATTCATCCGCGAGCTGCTCGCGAAGAGGCCGGAAATCGTGCAGGAGCAGATCGCCGGCCGCGCGATCTGGTGGGACAAGCCGCCGCGCGAATTGGCGCTGGAAAGGGTGATGGACGAAGGCCGCGTGCCGCAGCCTCCCTACGTGTATCAGACCTAGCGACCCGTCGATTCCGGCGTCGGTCGAAGCCGCAACGCACAATGCCCGCAGCGCTTTCCCCGGCCGGCAATCTCGCGCACGTCACGTTCGCGCCGCTTGGCGAGCCGGACCTGGCGCTCCTGCATGCGTGGCTCAATGCACCGCACGTGGTCGCCGGCTACTCGCGCGTGTCGACTTCGCACGACGACGTGGCGGCGAAGTACGGCCCGCGGATCACCGGTGCGGTGCCGGTGCGTGGATTCGTCGCCTCTGTCGCCGACACTCCGATCGGCTACGTCCAGGTCTATCGCGTCGCCGACTTTCCGGAGTATGCGGCGACGGTCGTGGGCTTCGACGGCGCGGTCGCGATCGACGTGCTGATCGGCGAAATCGAGTACACTCGCCGCGGCCTGGGTCCGCGCGTCATCGCTGCGGCGGTCGATGACATCGTCTGGGCTTCGTTCGCCGCGGAGAGCTGCATCGCGACACCTCGCGCGGACAACACGGCGTCGTTACGCGCATTCGCCAAGGCGGGATTCGCTCTGGTGCGAACGATCCGAACGCCGGACGGCGTGCCGGAGCTGCTGATGGAGCGCCGTCGCACGCTCCTCCCCGTCGATCGCGAGGAAGCGCTTACCGTTCCTCGGCCTTGATTTCGACGTACGCGCGGTCGCGCGTCTGACGCAGCCATTCCTGAAACGCCTCGTCGGATTTGCGCTGGCGCAGCGCTATCCGGGCCTGATCGCGCCGGCGCTCGGCCGTGATGTCCTGCGTCCGCCGATCGTTGACCTGAATAAGGTGCCAACCGAACTGCGTCCGTACCGGTTGCGAGACCTCGCCGATCTTGAGCTTGTTCATCGCCGTCTCGAAGTCGGGCACCGTGTCCCCGGGCGACAGCCAGCCCAGGTCGCCGCCCTTCACCGAGCTCGCATCTTCGGAGTTGAGCTTTGCCTGGTCCTCGAATTTCGCGCCGGTCTCGATCCGATCCCTGATCCGCTCCACCCGCGCCTTTGCCTCCGACTCGGACACGACTTCGTTCACCTTGATCAGGATGTGCCGGGCACGCGTCTGCTCGACGACCGTCGGGGCGTTGCGGCTGCGCGTTTCCTGCACTTTGACGATATGGAAGCCGGTCGCCGAACGGAGGACGTCCGAGACGTCGCCCGCCTTCATCGTTCCGACCTTTTCCGCGAACACCGTCGGCAGCCGCCCCGGCGCGCGCCAGCCGAGAGACCCGCCCTGCAACGCATCCTGCGCATCGGAATAGCCGGCGGCGACCTGCGCGAAATCGGCGCCCGCCCTGATCTGCTTCAGTGCCTCTTCCGCGCGTTTGCGCTTGGCCTCGATCTGCTCGGGCGACGCCTGCTCAGGCACGATGACGAGGATGTGGGCAAGCCGGTATTCGATATCGCCGCCGTTCTGCACCTTCTGCGACGCGAGGAAGGCGTCGACCTCGGCGTCGCTGACGGTGATCCGCGCGTCAACCTCGCGCTCGCGCACCCTCTGAATGAGGATCTCGTTGCGGATGTCGTCGCGGTATTTGGCGTAGGGCATGCCCTGCTGCGCCAGCGCCTTGCGGAATTCGTCGGCCGAAAGTTTGTTGTCCTGCGCGATGCGCTGGATCGTGCGCTCGACCTGCGTGTCGTCGACCCGCACCCCCGATTCCTTGGCGTACTGCAGCACCGCGCGCTCGGTAATGAGCCGCTCGAGCAACTGCTTGTCGAGCACGTCGGCCGGTGGCGGCGCCACTTTCTCCGCTTTCATCTGCGCGATGACGGCTTGCTTCTGCTCGTTGATCTCGTATTGGGTGAGCGCCTCGTCGTTGACGATGGCCACCACGCGATCGAGCGGAATGCTCCGCTGGGTCGCCCTCGGCGTCGCCGCCGAGGGTTGGGCGGGGGACTGCGCCGCGGCGGCGAGCGCGATCGCCATTGCGGCCTGCGCAACGGCGGGAACGAGAAAGCGGGAAAGCTTCATCAGATGTGGATCCGGAACAAGTCGGGTTGGCTGCCAAAGGGCCCGGGGCGCCTAAAACTCGGGGAAGTAATCGCCGGCACGGTCGCGCGGCGACACGGTCGGGTCATTCGTCCTGAGGTACCCGGGGACGCTGCGGCGCAGCAGCTCGAGTGGGCTCGTCCCGAAGCGCGCGAGGCCGTTGAGCTCGATCTGCAGGTAGACGGAATTGGTGGCCGTCTGCGTCGTCGTCGTCAACCGCTGTCCAACCAGCCGCAGCACCCAGCACCCCGCATTATACTCGACGCCCGCTACTGCCTCCAGCGTCTTGTGTCCGAGGATCGAATAATTCCAGCGGCCGAGCAGCGTGAAGCCCTCGGTGACCGGCCACTCCGCCGCGAGATCGAACTGGTTAAGCTGGGACTGATTGCTGACGGGATCGAAGTACTGGCGATTGTAGGTGTAGGTCGCACTCAGGACCTTGCCCGGCGCCGGCGTATAGCGGATGCCGCCGTTGAGCCGCTCGGTCTGTGACGCGTCGAAGTTGTATTGCCACAATCCGACGAGCGCCCACGCATCGCTCAAGCGTCCTTCGACCCCGAACAGGACGTCGGACGTGGCCGCCGCGCGCGGCGACTCGTTCAGCACCACCCGCTGATCCTTGAAGTAGAAACGCTCGCCGACGGCGACCCGCAGACGCTCGCCGCCCGTTTCGGCGTCGAGCAGGCGGGAGCTCAGCGCAAGCGTGAGCTGGTTCGCGTCGCCAATCCGATCGTTGCCGAGGTAGCGATTCACGCTGAAAAGCTGGCCGAAGGTGAAATCGTCGACCGCGGTGTCGAAGACCGGCGCGTTGCTCTGATCCCGATAAGGGACGTAGACGTAGAAAGCGCGCGGCTCGAGCGTGTGGACGAAATTGTGCCCGGCCAGCTCCCAGTCGCGCTCGAAGACGAGGCCGCCCTCGACCGAAGTGATCGGAATCACATAGCTTTGGGTGCTCGAGACGTCGGGCCGGATCTCGTTCAAGTCGTACTCACGGGCGTGCACGCCGGTGCTCGCGGTGAATGACCATGCGGCGCCCTGCCGCGACCACGCGACCGTTGGCCAGACGTAGACGCGCTGCCCGGTAGTCAGCGTCGGCTGGCGGAAATACGCGTATTCGCCGGTGCCGGCGAAGGTGAGTCCGCGCCACTCCGTGTCCCGCAGCGAAACGAGCAGTTGCGGAACGCGGTTGTACGGCGGCGGCTGCGGCGCGCTCGGATCCTGCAACGTCTGAAACGCCTGGGCGCGCGCGACCACGCCCCACGGGCCGCTTTGGTACGACACGCCGCCTTCGCGCGGCAACGTCGTCAGCGACGTGAACGACACGCGGTCCGAGAGATCGGAGAAATAGGTGTCGTCCGACACCTTGTTGAGATTCACGTAGCCGGACAGTCCGCTCAGGATCGCCTCGAAGCTCTGGGTGTGCGTCCACGCGAGCAGGTAGCGGTCGGTACCCGTGATGCGATCGTGCGGCAGGTCCTCGGCTTCGACACCGCCCTGGCCGGGGCCGAAGAGATAACGGAATTGGGCCCCGATCTGCAGCCCGCGCTTGGTCATGATCCGCGGCGTGATGGTCGCATCGTAGTTGGGCGCGAGGTTCAGGTAATAGGGGATCGAGGCGTCGAAGCCGCGGGTGCCCGACGAGCCCAGCACCGGGGTCAGGAAGCCGGACTTGCGCTCGCTCGAAAGAGGAAACTCGACCCACGGCAGATAGGCAACCGACGCGCCCAGAAAGTTCAGCGTCGCATCGTGGCCGGTGCCGACCATTCTCGACCTGTCGACTTCGAGCTCGTCCATCCGTATGTACCAGTCCTCGCGGGGCGCGACGCACGTGGTATAGCGCGCGTCGGACGCTTCGTAGTGCTCCGGTCCCGTGAACCGGATTTCGGCAGCGGACCCCCGCCCGCCGTTCTCGCCGACGTAGTAATGCGGCGCGGCGAAGAAGCCGGTCGCGGAATCGCGCTTGAACCGCACCTCGGGGCCGGAAACCCAGTCGATCCCCTGCCGCAGCAACACGTCGCCCTTCGCCCAGATTTCGTCGTTCAGGAAATCGTAGTGCAGCCAGTCCGCCAGTACTGTTTCGCGCCGCGTGCGGAGCTCGACCTTGCCGGTCGCGGTGGCCTCCTTGTTGAACACCCCTTCGACCTTGTCGGCGCGAAAGAAGATCGCGCCGCTGTCAGACGCAAACGGAGGACGCGGCGCGGGAGGTGGGGTCGTGCCGGGTGCCTTTGCTTGAGCTGAGGGCTGGGGGCCCGGCACCGGGCGCAACGGCGGCGGCGTCAGCTGTTCCGCGGGCTTCAACACCGTCGGCGGCAGCTCGGGAACATCGTCCTCGGCGGCGGCGATGCCGGGCAACGAAACGAGCGCCAGCGCAATTGCCAACGGATGCAGGCGGAAGGGCATGCGCGGGAGCGAAGGAGAAGGCCCGATGATAAAATGCAGCATTCTAGTGTACCGAGTCGCAAGTCCGCTCGATTGCGCACTGCTCGTCTATCTTCGGACTTCCGACTCGGCCCTCGCTTGGCGACCGCGACCGGGAAGCTGATGACCACGGGCCGGCGTCGCCGCCCTCTTTTCGCGCCCCGCCTCACGATGCCACTTGCCGCTTCCGAAACCGGCGCTGTCCGCGACGTTCGATTCGCGCTCGTTCGCGCGTGGCTCGCGTCGATCCTCGACACGCGCGCGTTCGCGCTCGCGCCAGCGTCTGCCGACGCGAGCTTCCGCCGTTATTTCAGAGTGACGCCCGAAGCGTCGTGGCACGGCCAGCAGACGCTGATCGCGATGGATGCGCCGCCCCCGATGGAAGATTGCCGCCCATTCGTTCACGTCGCACGGCTGCTCCGGGCAGCCGGGCTCCACGCGCCAACCGTGCTCGAGGAAGATCTCGACCAGGGGTTCCTGCTCCTCACCGATCTGGGCGATCGAACGTACTTCGCCGCACTCGATCCGGCGTCGGCGTCCGGCCTCTATTCAGATGCGATCGACGCGTTGATCCGCTGGCAGCGCGCGACGCGCGACGGTGAATTGCCGAGCTACGACGAAGCGCTTCTTGCGCGCGAACTCGCTCTGTTCCCGGACTGGTACGTGGGCAGGCACCTGGGCGTCGACCTTTCGTCAGCGCAGCTTGCGACGCTCGCGGCGGCGTTCCGGCAGATCCTCGACCACGCCCTTGGAGAGCCGCGCGTCTATGTCCACCGCGACTACCACTCGCGGAACCTGATGGTCGCCACACCGAACCCGGGCGTCCTCGATTTCCAGGATGCGGTCATCGGTCCGATCACCTACGATCTCGTGTCGCTGCTGCGCGATGCGTACATTGCCTGGGACGAGGAGCAGCAGATCGACTGGGCGGTGCGTTACTGGGAGCGTGCGCGCCAGGCGCAGCTTCCCGTCGGTGGCGACTTCGGCGCTTTTTGGCGGGATTTCGAATGGATGGGCGTGCAGCGGCAACTGAAGGTGCTCGGCATCTTCGCGCGTCTCGATCACCGCGACGGCAAGGCGGCGTACGTGGCCGACATGCCGCGTGTGATGGCCTACCTGCGCGCCGCCTGCGCAAGGTATCGGGCGCTGGAACCGCTGCTGCATCTGCTCGACACGCTCGAAGCACGCGCACCCGTCGGCGGGTCCGCGCGGTGAAGCCTTCGTGACGTTCGGCGCCATGATCCTCGCCGCCGGCCGCGGCGAGCGGATGCGACCCTTGTCCGATGCGACGCCGAAACCGCTGCTCGAGGCCGCCGGCAAGGCGCTGATCGCGTGGCAAATCGAGGCGCTCGCGCGCGCCGGTTTTCGTGACATCGTGGTCAACGCCTCGCATCTTGCGGATCGACTCGTCACCGCGCTCGGTGACGGCACCGCGTTCGGCGTGAAGCTGCGCTGGTCGCTCGAGCCCGAAGCATTGGAGACCGCCGGCGGCATCGCGACCGCGCTGCCGCTGCTGCCGAGCGGCCCCGCGCTGATTGCGAGCTGCGACATCTGGACCGCTTTCGACTATGCGACGCTGCTCCCGCGTCTCGCCGCCATGGCGCGCGATCCGCGGTTCCCGCGCGTCCATCTCGTCATGGTTCCCAATCCGCGGTTCCATCCTCACGGTGACTTCGCGCTCTGCGGAGACCGGCTCGCGCTCGACGGCGAACCGCGCTCGACGTACGGCAACATCGGCCTCTACGACACGGCGCTCTTCCGCGAACTTCCGCGCGGGAGGAAGCTCCAACTGCTGCCGCTGTATCGCGAGTGGATCGGTCGCGGGATCGTGAGCGGCGAGCTCTACACAGGCCCGTGGGCCAACGTCGGCACCCCCGGTGAACTGGCCGCGCTGGATGCCTCGCTCCGGACCCGATCCCAATGACGACCAAAGGCGAACCGCTGATCAGCCGCCTGCCGGAAGTCAATCCGCTGCTCGATTTCTCGAGGCTGCCGAAATTCGATGCGATCAGCGCCGCGCACGTCACGCCGGCGATCGAGTGCCTGCTCCGCGCGGCGCGGACAGTGATCCGCCGCCCCTCTTATGACCGCTTCATCCAGTCCTTCGGCCATGTTTTCGCCGGGGGCTACGCGGCTGGTTACTACAGCTACAAATGGGCGGAAGTGCTGTCCGCCGACGCCTACAGCCTGTTCGAGGACGCCGGGGGGCTCTCGCCGGCCACCGGGGCCCGGTTCCGGGACGAGGTGCTGGCCCGGGGAGGCAGCCGGGCGGCCATGGAGTCGTTTGTGGCCTTCTGCGGGCGGGCTCCACAACTCGACGCGCTTCTGCGGCATAATGGCATGATGACATCGGCATAAGGAGGGGCCCATGAAGGCGACGAAGCGAGGCGCGATGGCGTGCGGTCTGGTCGCTGCGATTGCGGCAGCGGGCGTCGCTGCACAGGCGCAGCAGGTCTACCGATACATCGACAAGGACGGCCGCGTCGTTTATTCCGACCGGCTGCCCCCCGGCGACTCGAAGGATGTTCAGTCGAAGCGCATCGGCGCCAACGTGATCGAAAACAACGCGATGCCCCTCGCTGCCCAGCAGGCGCAGGAGCGCTTCCCCGTCAAACTCTATACGTTTTCCTGCGGCGAGGTCTGCTCGAGCGCCGAGGCGCTGCTGAACCGCCGGGGCGTGCCGTTTGCCGTGGTCAACGTCGAAACGCCCGAAGGCGCTGAGGAGCTGTCCCGGGTGACCGGTGAGTTGCGCGCGCCGGTGCTGCAGGTTGGCGACAAGACCTTCGTCAAGGGCTACAGCGAGTCCCAATGGCAGGCCGCGCTCGACCAGGCTGGATATCCGAAAACTCCGGCGCCGCGCCGCTCGCCCGCCGGACGCGCTCCGCCCGAGCCGGCCGCGGCAGCGGCCGCGCGTCCCGACGAGCCCGCGCAGACAGTTGCCGCCCCGGGTGGGTATCCGAAGCAATAGCCCCGCAATGGCCGCACCCAAAGACGGGGGCTGAACCGGGCGCGCGGGGCATCGGGATGCGATCGGACGCATCGCCATAACGGGGCCGGCAGATCGGCCCCTGCAAACGCGAAGTCGAAGGTGGTCCGGACGTTGCGCACGGCGGACGCAGCCCGAGTGCTTTTTGGCGTTCGCTATTGGCAAAGCGTCCCGCCCGCGGCGGCGAAAGGAAAGCGCACGACGCTCTTCGACTGACTCACCCGAGGCAATCCGCCGGCCCCATTGGTCGCGTACGCGAACGTCGCGTGATTGCCGTCGGTGAACGTCAGCGTGGCGGTTCCCACCTGGACCGGCACCACCTTGGCCGGATCGAACGCGTCGAACCGCGGCCCCGAGGTCCGGTACAGCGTTCCCGCATACACGTTGCTCGCGCCCACGCGCGTTGCGAGCACCGAGAGCCACACTGGCGCACCATCGACGTCGTAGGTGTACCAAGTCGCAAAAACGCTGTTGCCCTGGTGCGCAAGGTTGATTCCCCAGCCCGGCTCGGCACCGCTCGCCGCCCACCACAGGTCCTGGTAATTGGTGGCACTGACGAAGTTGGGGGTGCGCGCACTGTACGCGCAGGTCGGCTGGGGTCCCGTGCCCATGTCGAAGCGGCCGATCGCCTTGTTCTGCGTCGTCCCGTTCACCGTGTAGGCGAAGCTGCCATTATTGGCGTCGGTGAAACTGAGCGTCCCGTTGCCGATCAGCGCCGCCGTTGCGGACCCGATGAAGTTATAGAACGGCGGCCCGCTGTCGACGTAGATCGGGCCGCTGTAGGTATTACCCGCTGGCAGGCTCCGGTTGGCGAGCATCGACAGCCACCAGGCCCGGCCGGTCGGGTCGTAGGTATACCAGGTGGCGAACACCTGATCGCCCTGGTGCGCGAAATTGATTCCCCACCCCGATTCGGTCCCGCCCGCCGCCCACCACAGGCCCTGGACGTTGAGCGCAGGTGCCGTTAGGCCGGCGGCTGTCCGCACCGCTGCGCCCGCATCGACGATGCCCGCGCCGCAGGTCGTCGTCGTGCACCCGCATTCCAGCTGGTCGATCGGGTTGCCGGACGCGTCGTATTGCGGCGCGGTGCACGTTGCGACCGCCACCCCCGTGGGAAAGGGCCTGGCCGTGGCCTGGAGCATCTGCCTTGCCTGCTGCGGCGTGAGCCCGGGCTGTGCGGACATCATGAGCGCGAGGGTGCCAGCCACGAGCGGCGCCGAGAAGCTGGTGCCGAGCGACGCGTTGAAGCTGTCGGTGTAGATCGGGCCTGCCGGAACAGTGGTGCCGGAATCTGAAGTCGTCAGAATCGGATACAGGCAAGGAGAGCCCGCGGCCGTATTCACGCAGTTGCCGCCCGGGGCGCTGATCGCGATCTCGGGCCCGAGGTTGGAAAATCCGACCTTGGTACCTGCGTGGCGCAATCCCGCCACCGCGATCACGCCAGGGCAATCCGCGGGCACGGTCACCGCATGGCCCGCGCCGTTGCCAGCGGCAGCAACGATTGCAGTCCCGGCCGAGAGGATTTCGTTCACCGCCTCCTGATAGGCAGCCGTGCACACCCCATCACCGCCGAGGCTCAGGTTGATCACCCGCGCCGGATAGGGATTGGCGGGGGCCCCGGGGACGGCCAGGCCCGCCGCCCAGCGCATGCCGGCGATGATGTCCGAATCGTAGCCGAAGCACTTGCCGAGGGCGCGCACCGGCAGCACCCGCACGTTGCGCCCGACGCTGGCCATGCCGATGCCGTTGTTGGTCAGCGCCGCGATCAGGCCGGACACCTGGGTGCCGTGCCACGAGCTGTCCTCGGGCGAATCCGTGCACTGGTAGAACGGACCGCCGACTTGCGACAGCTCTGCTTGCGTTACCCAGTCTCCGGGATCCGACGGGTCGGCGTCGCGACCGTCGCCATCGTTCGCGACGACCGGGTCGCTCACCATGTCGTAGCCTGGCAGGAGATTGCCGCCATCGGTTACCCGCAGCAGGTCCGGGTGATCGAAGCGCACCCCGGTATCGACGACCGCCACGACGACGCCGGGGATGCCGAGCGTCACGTCCCAGGCGGGCTCGACGTTGATCGAGGACGCGATGGAGGTCGTCGGCGGGCGCAGGTACCACTGCCCGGCGGCCGGACCATTTCCGGGAACACCGTCGGCGTAGAGCGGGTCGTTCGGGGCAGCCACGATGCGGCGGCGCTCGTCGGGCACCGCATACTCCACGTCGGCCTCCGCGGCGAGGCGCCGGGCCAACTCCGCGGACGTCAACCCGGTAGCCACGAGTACCTGCGCGCGCTCGGACACGGCCGCGCCGGCGGCGAGGGCCAGTCGGAGCCGCTGGCCGAGCGCGCTGGCGCGGGCCGCGGATTCCCGGCGGGCTGCCAGCGCCGCCTGGCCCAACAACTGCGAGCCCGCCTTGAATTTCACGATGACGCGCGCCCCCGTCCCAATGGGGGCCGCGACGCTCTGGGCTTCGAGGTCGAGCGGGATCGGTAACAGCACGAGGGCGCAGAACAGGGCCGCCCCGAAGCGGCTCCGACTTCTCAATGTTTTCTCCCTTCGCATTGCGATACGCACCCATCGGACCGCCGCTGCGGCGAGTCGTTCGCGACCCGAGGTGTAACAAAACGTGGCATGGTGTTCACGTCGCAAGGGCCCCGATTCCGGCTATTGGCAGTCGGGCCGTTACGCGTCCCTCGCGGTCAAGGCGCGCGTCGATGCACGGATCGTCGCGGTGATCAAGGAAGGCGACGACGGCAAGGCCCGATGCTGTTCGAAATCGATCCGCGTCCTTTCGCGGGCGACTCTCAGACAGGCGCAGGCGAACCGCGCAGCGGGTGGCGTTTCGCGATTGGCTGGCGGTGGGATTGCATCGACCGTAGAACGAGCAAGGCGAAAAGCCGTCCGATCACGCACCGCTGATCGCCGAGCTGTCCGCCGAGGACGGGTCAGGCGCTTTCGCGCCCGCCTTTCTTGAGCTCCGGCTCGAGCCCCAGCTCCTGGATCTTCCGCGTCAGCGTATTGCGACCCCAGCCGAGCCACTGCGCGGCTTCCATTCGGTGACCGCCGGTATGCGCGAGCGCGCGCAGGATCAGCGTCCTCTCGAATTCCCGTTCCAGCCGGTCGCCAACCGCGCGCTCGCCGCGCGCAAGTGCCTGGGCGAGCTCGCGATCGAGGGCTTGGCGCCAAGCGGCTTCACCGGCGCTTTCGGCGGCGCCCCCCGACGGCGCAGCGCGCACCTCCGGGGGAAGGTCCGCGACGCCGACCCGCTGGCCCGGCGCCATCACGGTGAGCCAGTGGCAGATGTTCTCGAGTTGACGCACGTTGCCGGGAAACGGAAACGCCGTGAGCGCCTTCACCGCCTCGTCGGCAAGGATTTTGGGCTCGACCGCAAGCTCGCGCGCGCTCTTCTGCAGGAAATGCCGCGCGAGCGGCGCGACGTCCTCCAGGCGTTCGCGCAGAGGGGGCAGACGCAGCCGCACCACATTCAGTCGGTGCATCAGGTCTTCGCGAAACAGGCCCTGCCGCACGCGTTCCTCGAGATTCTGGTGCGTCGCGGCGATCACCCGGACGTTGGCCTTGAGCGGCGCGTGACCGCCGACGCGATAATACTCGGCGTCGGAGAGCACACGCAGCAGCCTGACCTGCAGATCCGGCGGCATGTCACCGATCTCGTCCAGGAACAACGTCCCGCCTTCGGCCTGTTCGAAGCGGCCGCGGCGCGAGCTTTGTGCACCGGTGAACGCGCCGCGCTCGTGGCCGAAGAGCTCGGATTCGAGCAAATCCTTGGGTATGGCCGCGGTGTTGATTGCGATGAACGGACCGGGCGCGCGGGGGCTGTGCCGATACAGAGCGCGGGCGACGAGCTCCTTGCCGGTTCCCGATTCGCCGGTGATCATGACCGTGGCGTTCGACTGCGAAAGGCGGCCGATCGCGCGAAAGACCTCTTGCATCGCCGGCGCCTGGCCGAGCATTTCGGGTGCTTCGGTGGGCGCGGCCGCCGTGTCCGCCGTCGAGAGCGTCTCGGCGCTCGCGCGACGGATGAGGGCGAGCGCGTGATCGATGTCGAAGGGCTTCGGCAGATACTCGAAGGCGCCGCCCTGGAACGACGCGACCGCGCTGTCGAGATCGGAATACGCGGTCATGATGATCACCGGAATCTGCGGGTAGCGCTCCTTCACCTTGTTCAGCAGCACGAGGCCCGATTCGCCCGGCATCCGGATGTCGGAGACCAGCACCTGCGGCTCGCTCACCGCGAGCGCCTGCAGCACCTCGTAGGCGGAGGCGAACGACTTGTACGGAATGCCCTCGCGCGCGAGCGCCTTCTCCAGCACCCAGCGGATCGAGCGGTCGTCGTCGACGATCCAGACGGGCTTCATGGCCGCCTGGGGCGGTTCATGGGCGAACGCGTGCATCCGTGTCCTTTCGCAATCTACGCGCCGGCGCGCGCGGACTCCAGCGGCAGCAGAATCGTGAACATGGTGCGACCCGGCGCGCTGTCGCAGTCGATCGTTCCGTTGTGCTGCGCGACGAAGGTCTGCGCCAGCGTCAGCCCGAGGCCGGTGCCGCCTTCCCGCCCGGAGACGAGCGGATAAAAGATCCGGTCGCGGATCGCGTCGGGGACGCCGGGACCGTTGTCGACGATCGACAGCGCGAGCGCCAGCCGGTGGCGTTTCCTGGCGAGCGTCACATAGCGGGCGACCCTGGTGATCAGCTCGACTTGCGGATCGGCCGTCGTGCCCGCGAGCGCCTGCGCCGCGTTCCGGACGATGTTGAGCACCGCCTGCGTGAGCTGTTCCGGATCGGCGTCGAACTCCGGCAGGCTGGCATCGAAATCCGACACGATCCGCACCTGCGGAAACTCCGCCTGCACGACGCCCTTCACCCGCACCAGGATCTCGTGGATGTTGGTGCGCCGGTAGGTCGGCAGGCGATGCGGCGTGAGCAAGCGGTTGACGAGCGACTGCAGCCGATCCGCCTCGCCGATGATCACCTGCGTGTACTCGATCAGCGGCGGGCGGTCGAGCTCGCGCTCGAGGAGTTGCGCGGCGCCGCGGATCCCGCCCAACGGGTTCTTGATCTCGTGCGCTAGGCTCCGGATCAACTCGCGGTTCGCCTGCTGCTGCTCGAGCAGGCGCTCCTCGCGGGCGATCTTAAGCTGCTGGTCGATGTGGCGAAACTCGAGCAGAAGCGTCGCATCGCCCACGTCCACTGGCGAAACCGTGCACGCGAGGTGCAGCTTCGCCTTGCCGTTGACGCCGAGCTCGAGCTCCTGCTCCGTGTAGGTCGCACCGCCAGCGACGGCCTTGTCGATCGCGCCCCCGAGGCTCGACGCATCGCCGAAGATCTCGGCCACCTCGTGCCCGACGAGATGTTTGCGCGAAAGCTCGAACAGGTTCTCGGCAGCGGGGTTCGCGTAGACAATTGTCCCCGTGCCGTCGAGCAGGAGCACTGCCGTCGCGAGCATCTCCAGATCGGGATGCGCGCCCCTGGTCTCGTCGCGAGCGAAGGAGTGCAGGAAACGGGGTTTCACGTTCGGGTAGGGTGCCAAGCGCGGCGGGACAGCGCGTGGCGGGGTCGCGCCTCGTTACCTTAGCAATATCCGCGCCCGGAACATCCGCTCGCCACCATGTGCTCGGCAGGAGCTTCACTTGCTCGCGGAAAGCTCCTTCTTCAGCGCTTCGATATTCCTTTCGTGGACGCCGACTGCCTCCCGCAGCTTCCCGATTCGCACTCGATATTTCTCGACGTCGGCACGCTCCTCCGGCAGCGCGCTCGGCGCGCCTCCGGCATAGGCGGCGCGCGCCTCGGCGAGAAGCTTCTCTTCGGTCGCCAGTTCGTCGGCGAGCACCCTGCGGCGCATGTCGTCGCGACCCTTTTGGGTCGCGGCATCGACCTTCGGAAATCCCGCGGGCGATGGCGCTGCGGCACCGTTGCGGCGTGCGCTGGTGTCGGGTGGGTTGGCGTAGGGCGCTCCCGGAACATTGAAGTAGGACATGATCCCCGACGCGGTGATACAACGGTACGTCTCGCCGGCAACGATGATCGGCTTGTTCGCGCAGCCCGATTCCTTCGCTTTTTCCGAGATCGCGGAGGCAGCCACGGGAAGTGCGCACGTCAACGCCCACCACATCGTTGCGCCGGCGCACCACCCGACAACGCGGGGACGCCGGGGCGGTTTCGGAACGAGCATCATTGCGCGAGTGTATTGAATTCGCGACTTCCACGCAAAAAGCAAAAGGGGCGAGCCCCGCGGGCACGCCCCTCGTCGGCGAGTCCGATGATCCGCGTTACAGGCTGTAGTACATCTCGTACTCGATCGGATGCGTCGTCATCCGGAACCGCGTGACCTCCTCCATCTTGAGCGCGATGTAGGCATCGATCATGTCGTCGGTGAACACCCCGCCCTTGGTCAGGAACGCGCGGTCGCGATCGAGATGATCGAGCGCCTCGTCGAGCGATGCACAGGGATGCGGGACCTTGGCGGCCTCCTCCGGCTCGAGATCGTAGAGGTTCTTGTCCATCGGGTCGCCCGGATGGATCTTGTTCTGCACGCCGTCGAGACCCGCCATCAGCATCGCGGCGAAGCCGAGATACGGATTGCAGGTCGGATCGGGGAAACGCACTTCGATGCGGCGTGCCTTCGGGTTTGACACGTAGGGCACCCGAATCGCCGCCGAGCGGTTGCGTGCCGAGTAGGCAAGATTGATCGGCGCTTCGAAGCCCGGCACCAGACGCTTGTACGAATTGGTGCCCGGGTTGGTGATCGCGTTCAGCGATTTCGCGTGCTTGATCACGCCGCCGATGTAGTACAGCGCGAATTCGGACAGCCCGGAATAGCCGTCACCCGAAAACAGATTCTTCCCGTCCTTCCACACGGACTGGTGGACGTGCATGCCCGATCCGTTGTCGCCGACGATCGGCTTCGGCATGAACGTCGCCGTCTTGCCGTACCCGTGCGCGGTGTTGTGCACCGCGTACTTCAGCCGCTGCAGCCAGTCGGCGCGCTGGACCAGCGGCGCGAACTTCGTGCCGATTTCGTTCTGGCCGGCGGCTGCGACCTCGTGATGGTGGACCTCGACCTCGACGCCCATCTGCTCGAGCGCGAGGCAGATCGCCGAGCGGATGTCCTGCAGCGAATCGACCGGCGGAACCGGGAAGTAGCCGCCCTTGACGGCGGGGCGGTGTCCCATGTTGCCGCCCTCGAGTTTCTCTGCCGACGACCACGGGGCTTCGCTCGAAAAGATCTTGCAATAGCTGCCCGACATGTCGACCGACCATTCGACGGCGTCGAAGATGAAGAACTCGGGCTCCGGCCCGAAATACGAGACGTCGCCCAACCCCGTCGACTTGAGATAGGCCTCCGCGCGCTTGGCGAGCGAGCGCGGATCGCGTTCGTAGCCCTTGCCGTCCATCGGCTCGACGACATCGCAGGTGATGTTGAGCGTCGTTTCGTCCGTGAACGGATCGATGTAGGCGCTCGTGGGATCGGGCATCAGCAGCATGTCCGAGGCCTGGATGCCCTTCCATCCGGCAATCGACGACCCATCGAACGCGTGGCCGCTTTCGAACTTGTCCATCCCCACCACTTTGGAGGGCACGGAGACGTGCTGCTCCTTCCCGCGGGTATCGGTGAACCGGAAGTCGACGAACTTGACCTCCTTCTCTTTGATCATTTTCAGCACGTCGGCGGGGGCGGTCATTCGAATCTCCTGATCGAAACGGGAAAGGAACCACGATGCGTTGCAATAAACCGCGGTAAGCCAATAGCGATATCCATGCCATCGCGCAAAGCCTTGGAAACGTCCGCTCGGCAAGCCGGATCGAGGTTCGACAGAGCTTCTTCCAACGACGATAGCGCTACTTTGGTGCGAGCTGCGCCTATTGTGGAATGAAACGGTGCACCGGGCGGATCCCGTTCGGCAACGCCTTGATGCACCGCGTCAACGCTGCAAAGGAAATTTTAACGCATCGACCGGAAATTCGGTCGACCCACCAGTCGCCTGATCCAACCATTTGATTTTATATGGCTATCTGATACCGTCCAGCGCACCTCGCTGGTGCATTGCGGCGATCGGACGCCGCAGACGATCTCGCCTCACGGTTTCGGCCCGCGGGTCGCGTCACGGGTAAAACATGTAGAGCCGATAGCCCGCCTGGACCGTCGCGCTCGCGTCGATGAAAAGCTTGATGGGGACCTCGCCGTTCGGCGCGATTCCGCGGCCGACGTCCGCCGTTCCGCCCGCGTAGTCCGCCGGCCCGAGCGCCCGCCGCACCACGACATCGTCCTTGGCATCGGTCAGCGTGAGCTCCAGAAAAGGATACGCCAGAGGCCACGCAGCGTGGCTGCGCACGCTCGCCGTGAGGATCAGCAGCCCCTTGTGGGCCGGGTCTGCCTGGAGATCGGACGATTCGATCGAGAGGTAGTTCATCGCGACGTCGCGCAGCGGCCGAATCGCGCAGCCCGCGGCATCGCAGAGCCGCGTCACCACCGGTCGCGCTGCTGGCCAATACGCGGCGATCGCGTCGCGATAATGGAACAGCGTCTGCGCGAGGAGGAGCAGCAGAAGCACGGGAATCGCAATGGCGTACAGCGCGCCGAACGATCGTCTCTTCTTCCTGGGATTTGCCCACGCAAAACGCTCCTCGTAGGCGATCTCGGTGACGTCCTCACTGCGCGCAACCGCCGCTGCCGGCGCGCCGCCGTGCTCCGGGACAGGCTCGAGCGCCTGCGCGTTGCGCAGCGTCACCGTCGGGGGGCCGAGGGCCGCCTCGTCGCCGCCGGCGTCGTCGCGTTCGTCGTCCTGCGGACGCGGAGCGAGCGAAACCATCGCGACGTTTCCGTCGAACACCGTCTTGCAATGGCCGCAGCGAACCTGCCCCGCGCGCATCGCGAGCTGTTGCGAGGTCACGCGGAACACGGTCTTGCAGCCGGGACAGCGGGTGTATTTTTCTTCGGGCATCGCGAGCGCGGTTTACGCACCGGCGCACAGTCGAACGTCGGCTCCGATCGAGATCGCTTCAGGTGCTCGTCGCGGGCGCGCGGCGCGTCCCCGCCAGAACGACCCAGCCGTCATCGCCAACCTTCCAGACCGCAATGATAAACCACGGCGCATACGCGGCGGCGACGCTCGCTTCCTGCTCGGCGAGGATCCCGGACAGCACGATGCGCCCGCCCGGACGCACGCGGGCGGCGAGCGTGGGCGCAAGGACGACCAGCGCGTTGGCGAGGATGTTGGCCAGGACCACATCGAACGGTTCTTCGGCGCGGGCCGCCGCTTCGTCCGCCGTCCTCAAGGCGAGGGCGACACCGTTGGCTGCCGCATTGGCTTTGCTCGCGGCGATTGCCTGCGGGTCGATGTCGATGCCAACGACACGGCCGGCGCCGAGCTTCGCGGCCGCGATCGCGAGGATCCCCGAGCCGCAACCGTAGTCGAGCACCGCTTCACCGCTGCGAAGCTCGCGCGCGAGCCATTCGAGGCACAGCCGCGTCGTCGAATGCGAGCCCGTGCCGAACGCGCGCCCGGGATCGAGCGTGACGTTGATCGCCCCGGCATCGACTGGCTCGCACCACGAGGGCACGATCCACAACCGCTCGCCGATCCGGATCGGCGTGAACTGTGCCTGCGTCCGGCGCACCCAGTCCTCGTCCGCAACAGCGCGCAGTTCGGTGCGCGGAATCGGGAAGCCGAGCCGGGTGCCGGCATCGGCCAGCGCCGTGTCGACTTCGGCGCCGGACGGAAAGAGCGCGGTCAGGCGGCAGACCGGCCAGCGCTCCGCGGGGGCCCCCGGTTCGCCGTAGAGCGCGATCTCGTCCATGCTCCCGACCCGCGGATCGGCAATGTCGATCGCCAGCGCGCCCGCCGCCAGCAGCGCATCACCCCACGCGTCGGCGGCGCCGGCATCGATATCGAAGCGAAGCGAGAGATAGGCCACGAATCCTTGCCGCTGTGATGACGAGCCGCGCCGCCCGCCGCGGCGTCAGCCTCCGAGCTTGCGCTTGGCGAGTCTTTCCTCAAGGTAGTGGATCGAGGCGCCTCCACGCAGGAATTTTTCATCCTGCAGCAACTCCTGATGCAGCGGAATGTTGGTCTTGATGCCCTCGACGATCATCTCGGAGAGTGCAATCCGCATGCGCGCGATCGCCTGTTCGCGCGAGTCGCCGTAGGCGATGACCTTGCCCACCATCGAGTCGTAATACGGCGGGACGAAGTAGTTCTGGTAGACGTGCGAGTCCACGCGGATGCCCGGCCCGCCCGGCGCGTGATAGGAGGTGATCCGCCCGGGTGACGGCACGAAGGAATAGGGATCCTCGGCGTTGATCCGGCACTCGATTGCGTGTCCCCTGCGCACGACGTCGCGCTGGCGGAAGCGCAGTTTCTGTCCCGCCGCAACGCGGATCTGCTCCTGCACGATGTCGATGCCGGTGACGAGCTCGGTGACCGGATGCTCGACCTGGATCCGGGTGTTCATCTCGATGAAAAAGAACTGGTCGTCCTCGTACAGGAACTCGAACGTGCCGGCGCCCCGATAGCCGATCTTGCGGCAGGCATCGGCGCAGCGTTCGCCGATGCGAATCAGCGTGCGCGCCGAGACGCCCGGCGCCGGCGCCTCCTCGATGATCTTCTGATGCCGACGCTGCATGGAGCAGTCGCGCTCGAACAGATAGACGGCATTCTTGTGCTCGTCGGCCACCACCTGGATTTCGATGTGCCGGGGATTGCCGAGAAATTTCTCCATGTAGAGCATCGGGTTGCCGAACGCCGCCAACGCCTCGGCACGGGTCAGCGTGACCGCCGAGAGCAGCGCCGCTTCGGTATGCACGACGCGCATTCCCCGACCCCCGCCGCCGCCCGACGCCTTGATGATCACGGGATAGCCGACGGTGCGCGCGATGCGCACGATTTCCTTCGGATCCTCGGGCAGCGCCCCTTCGGCGCCGGGCACGCAAGGCACGCCGGCCTTGATCATCGCCGCCTTCGCGCTGATCTTGTCCCCCATCAGACGGATCGTGTCGGCGCGCGGCCCGATGAACACGAATCCGGACCGTTCGACCTTTTCGGCGAAGTCGGCATTCTCCGAGAGAAAGCCGTACCCCGGATGGATCGCCTGCGCATCGGTCACCTCCGCGGCCGCGATGATGGCGGGAACGTTGAGGTAGGAGAGCGCGGACGGCGGCGGGCCGATGCAAACGGATTCGTCGGCAAGGCGCACGTACTTCGCTTCACGGTCGGCCTCGGAGTGGACGACGACCGTCTTGATATTGAGCTCGCGACAGGCGCGCTGGACGCGCAGCGCGATCTCGCCGCGATTGGCGATCAGGATCTTGCCGAACAGCTGATTCGGGTTCTTCGCGACCACGGGCGACGATGCCGGACGCAGCGGCAGTCAGGGCCTGCTCACGCCATGGCCGCAAACGCGAACGGGCGGCATGGGGCGCCAATCAAGGCGCTCGACGAGGCCAGGACCGGGCGGCTTGGCGAGGAGAGCGACGCGTGACGCCGCAGGGCGCCCGTTTCCTTCGGGTTGCCGCTGAAAGCCGCGGGCGAGGTGGCGCCAGGCCCCGCCGGGCAGCCGGCCTGCGTTCTTCTTGCAGCTTGCGTCTGGCACTCTCGGCTCTGCGACGTGTTCGTGGCCATGGCACTAGGCAATCACGACCAGCGGCTGCCCGAACTCCACCGGCTGGCCGTTCTCGGCGAGGATCTGCTTCACGACGCCGGTCTTGTCCGACTCGATCTCGTTCATCAGCTTCATCGCTTCGATGATGCACAGCGTGTCGCCGGCCTGGACCGCGTCACCCACCTCGACAAACGGCTTCGCGCCCGGCGATGCGGCCCGATAAAAGGTGCCGACCATGGGGCTCTTAACCAGGTGCCCTTCGGGTTCGGCAGCAGCAGCGGGCGCTTCCGGGTTGGCCGGTGCAGGCGGGGCACCGGCGGTAACCTGCGTAACGAGCCCGGCCGGAGCGCCAACAGCACTGGCGGGCCCGGGCCCCACCGCGCGGGTGATGCGGACCCGTTCCTCGCCTTCCTGAATTTCAAGTTCGGCGATTCCCGAGCTTTCGACCAGCTCGATCAGCGTCTTGAGTTTGCGGAGGTCCATTGGCTGAGTGACGTCAGCCCGAAGCGGGGCGGGAGCCAGGCCTCGATGAATCGTGTTTGAGCGGCTGGCTTCATGATCGCATTGGACTGCTGCCTTCGTCGCGGGGAGCTCGGGGTCGGTGCACGTACGCCAGAGTGTTCGGAAAACTCGGTTGCCTCGTTCGGATCGGCGAGTTTGCCGCAGTTCGCATCAAATTGTCCAGGATTGGCGGAAGATGGCCGCAAGCATCGTTAGGAATCGCGCACCAAGCGAGCGAGGCTGCTGCGCCACCGACCCGGGACGGCCGAAGCGCCGGGGACTCAGATCGATGAACTGAGGAGCGCCAAGATTAACAGAAATTGACGCCAGTTCATAGCAATTGCCGTATATAGCTGGCAAGTTGCTCTTTTTTCATCGGGCCCAGCTGTGTATAAACGATTTGCCCGGACCGATCGATGACCGCGGTGAAAGGCAGCGCGCCAACTCGATTCCCGAGCGTCCTGGACAACTCGATCGCGCCATAGCCGCCGAGAAGCGCGGGGTAGTTGAGCCCGATCTCGGCGGCGAATTGCCTGACCTTGTCGGCGTCGTCGACCGCGATTCCGACGAACTGCAGGCCGGCTGTCCCGAATTCGCGTTGCGCCTTGATGAATTCCGGCATTTCCTCACGGCAGGGCGCGCACCAAGTCGCCCAGAAGTTGACGAACAGGACCCTGCCCTTCCATTGTCCGAGGGCTTGGTTGGTCCCGTTGAGATCGGGCAGCGTGAGTGCCAACAACGGCGTCCCGTCGCGGAGCGCAGCGGACTCGCGGTCGGCGACGAAAGCTTGGCGTCCGAAATAAAGTCCGCCAGTCAGCGCTACGGCGCAAAGCATTACCAACACAGCCCGGAGGCCCAGACGCTGCATCGTCATGCGAATCCTATCCAGTGGTGAGCGCTTGCTTACTTGAACGACTCGGGAGCATGCGCAACGGTCCCTGCCGCCGACGCTATTTGAACCAGGATTTCTTCGGTGGGACAGCCTCGACCAGCGGCCCGGGACGCCCCCCAGCCATCGGCAGCGTGACCGTTATGTGCTGCACCTGCGGCGGATAGCACACACCGATATCGGCGCATCCCTGCGATTCCGCATCGACCGTCACCGGTCGGCCCGGGGCTGCCGCGTCGAGCGGGAGCCGAACCGCGAGCTCTTCGCGATAGGTCTCGACCTTGCCGAAAAATTCGTCTTCCTTGATCTGACCCGGCGGCAGCGAAACCGCCGCGAGCTTCCCTGGAGCGACTCCAAACCTGAGTTTTTCGCGATAAAGATAGTAGCCGTCGGCGATGGCAAATCTGGCTTCGACGGTGCGTTCGTCGAGCCCCCGGGCGCTGAACGCGAACGCGCGCTCGTTCGGGAGGAGATCCGACTGCGCGAGCGCCAGGCCCGCGGCCGAGACGAGAATCGCGGCGCCCAGCGCCGCCATCACGCCGGGCGGCCGCGGCGCGCCCCGGGTTCGAGGCTCAGCCGGGAGCCGTCTCGGCGGCGATCCAGTCGAGATAGCGAGAAAGGCCATGGGTGAAGGGGACACCGACGATCTCGGGGAGTTCGTACGGATGTCGGCCGATGATGAAGGCCTCGACCTCCGCGTACCGATCGGCACGGGTCTTGATCGCGACAGGCACCTCCGCCGCAGTTTCGATCTCGCCGCGCCAATGATAGAGTGATTCCGCCGGTGCCCCAATGCTGACGCAGGCGGCGAGCCGAGCCTCGACGAGTCCGTGGGCGAGCGCTTGCGCCGACACGCGGTCGGGCATCTGCGTCAGCACCAGAATCGCGGCATCGGCCAAGGAGTCACCATGCGTTTCATCGTGCTGTCGATTGTACTGGCTTTCCCTTTGCTCGATCTCTTCGTCACCCTGCGCTTTGCGCGCTGGACAGGGGTGCCCGTCTGGGTCTGGCTTGGCCTGTCGACTGTCGCCGGATTCCTCCTTCTGCGCAACGAGCGCCTCTCCTTCCGGGCGAGGACGTTCGCAGCGATGCACGGCGAGCAATCACTATTGCGCGGCCTGCTCGACAGCGGGCGCAAGGTGCTGGCGGGCTTCCTGTTCCTGCTGCCCGGCGTGGTGAGCGATCTGTTCGCGCTGGTGCTCCTTGCGCTGCCGCTCAACGTAGGGCGCGGGTTCGAACCGCAGCCGGCTACGGCGGGGCGCTCGCGCGGCAGCGAGCTCGACGGCGAATATCGACGACTCGACTGATCGGCCGCCTCCCAGCCTCGCGTCGCGGCCTCCGCACCGCTGAGGATGGCGTACTGCCGAGATGTCGGCCGCTGGCGCCGACTCGGCCCGGTCGCACCCCGCGCGCCGGGTCCTGCTCCCAGGCTCGCGTCGCGACCTCCGCTCCAGCTGCGAATGGCGTACGGCCGAGATGTCGGCCGCTGGCGCCGACTCGGCCCGGTCGCACCCCGCGCGCCGGGCGCGCGGGGACCCTGCTCCCAGCCTCGCGTCGCTACTTCAACCGATCGAGCACGGTCGGCTCTGATTTCCCGGCGCGCAGGTACGCCCATACCATCATCACCACGCCGGCGACGATCATCGGCAGCGACAGCCACTGACCCATCGTCCATCCCAGCGCGAGGAAGCCCAGAAAGCTGTCGGGCTCGCGCGCGAACTCGACCGCGAAACGGCAAGTGCCATAGCCGATCAGGAACAGCCCCGATGCCGCGCCCAGCGGCCGCCTTCGACGCGTGTAGAACCACAGCACGGCGAACAGCAGCAGACCTTCGGCGGCGAACTCGTAGAGCTGCGACGGATGCCGTGGCTCGGGCCCGGCTTGCGGGAACACCATTGCCCATGGAACGTGACTGACCCGACCCCAAAGCTCGCCGTTGATGAAGTTGCCGAGCCGTCCGGCGGCAAGCCCCAACGGGATCAATGGCGCGACGAAATCGGTGACGTCGAGCCACCGCTTGCCGCGCCGGCGCGAAAACAGCCACAGCGCGATGAGCACGCCCAGGAAGCCGCCATGGAAACTCATCCCGCCCTGCCAGACGGCGAGGATCTCGAGCGGATGCGCGAGGTAATAGAGCGGCTTGTAGAACAGCACGTAGCCGAGACGCCCGCCCAGAATGACGCCGAACACGCCGTAGAAGAGCATGTCGTCGACGTCGCGCGGGTGCCAGCCGGTGAGCAGATTCTGGCGCGCGCGAATTTTCCCCAGCACGACGAACAGCACGAATCCGACCAGATACATGAGCCCGTACCACCGAACGGCGATGGGGCCGATCTCGAACGCGACCGGATCGAACTGCGGATGAACGAGCATCGGAAAAGGCGACGAACGTGGGGGACGCGCTAAAATCGGGCGATACGATTATACGAGAGCCCGCGCGAATTCCCTGGCGGACTCACCTTCGACGCATCGTCCCCGCGGGAGCCTCCCATGCCGTCCAACCGCCGTTCCAGGATCATCACCCAAGGCGTCGCCCGCTCGCCCAATCGCGCGATGTTGCGCGCGGTCGGGTTCGGTGACGGCGATTTCGAAAAGCCGATCGTCGGCGTCGCGAATGGCCACAGCACGATGAATCCGTGCAACGCGGGGATCCAGCCGCTCGTCGATCGCGCAATGGCGATGCTCAGGGCGGCCGGCGCGATGCCGCAGGTCTTCGGCTTTCCGACCGTCACCGACGGCATCGGCATGGGCACCGAAGGGATGAAGTACTCGCTCGTCTCGCGCGAGGTGATCGCCGATTCGATCGAAGTTGCGGTCCAGGGCCAGCTGATGGACGGCGTGCTCTGCGTGGGCGGCTGCGACAAGAACATGCCGGGCAGCATGATGGCGATGGCACGCATCAACGTCCCGGGGATCTTCGTCTACGCGGGCACGATCAAGCCCGGCCACTGGAAGGGCGAGAAGCTGACGATCGTGTCTCCGTTCGAGGCGGTCGGCTCCTACACCGCGGGCAAGATGTCGAAGGAGGACTACGACGGCATCGAGCGCAACGCGTGCCCGACGGTCGGCGCGTGCGGCGGCCAGTACACCGCAAACACGATGAGCTCGTCGTTCGAGGCGCTCGGCATGAGCTTGCTCGGAAGCTCGCAGATGGCCGCACCCGATCCCGAGAAGGCCGACTCCGCCGCCGAATCCGCGCGCGTGCTGGTCGACGCGGTAAAGCGGGACCTGAAGCCGCGCGACATCATCACCCGGAAATCGATCGAAAACGCGATTTCGCTGGTGATGGCGACCGGCGGCTCGACCAACGCCGTGCTGCACTATCTCGCGATCGCGCAGGCGGCCGGCGTCGAGTGGACGATAGACGATTTCGAGCGGATCAGGAAGCGCGTTCCCGTGCTGTGCGAACTCAAGCCCTCGGGCCGTTTCGTCGCCACCGACTTTCACGCCGCCGGCGGGGTCCCCCAGGTGCTGAAGATGCTGCTCGCGCACGATCGTCTGCACGGCGAGTGCATGACGATCACCGGGCGCACGATCGCCGAGGAGCTCGAGCGCGTGCCGGCGGGGCCGCGCCCCGGCCAGGAAGTGATCCGCCCCTGGTCGGATCCGATGTACGCACAAGGGCATCTCGCGATCCTCAAGGGCAATCTTGCACCCGAGGGTTGCGTCGCCAAGATCACCGGCCTCAAGAACCCGGCGATCACCGGCCCCGCGCGCGTCTTCGATTCGGAGCCCGCCGTGATGGAGGCGATCCTCGCGGAGAAGATCAAACCGGGCGATGTCATCGTCATTCGCTACGAGGGACCGAAGGGCGGACCGGGCATGCAGGAGATGCTGGCGCCGACGTCCGCGCTGATCGGACAGGGACTCGGCGAATCGGTCGGGCTCATCACCGATGGCCGCTTCTCGGGCGGCACCTGGGGGATGGTCGTCGGCCACGTCGCACCCGAAGCCTATGTGGGCGGCACGATCGCGCTGATCGAGGAGGGCGACTCGATCACGATCGATGCCCATAGGCTGCTGATCCAGTTGAACGTCGCCGACGACGAGCTCGCGCGCCGGCGCTCGAAATGGCGGCCGCCGGCGCCGCGATACACGCGCGGCGTGATGGCCAAATACATGTGTCTCGTCTCCACGGCGAGTCGGGGCGCAGTCACCGATCTTGGCGTCGAATGACGTCGCGGCGGCGCCCCGGACGTGCGCCGCAGCGCCGCCGCGCCGCGTGGTCTGCGCCGCCGGAGCGGCCCCGGGAACAAGGTCGGGGCCGCGCTGTTAACGCACTGCCGACGTCTCGGAGGTCGCATGCCGGCCCCATTTCACTCCTCGACGCTGCCGCTGTTGACCGTCGCGCTGGTCTCGCTGGTCGGCTGCGCGGGCATCGGCCCCGTCGCCGACGGCCCGCCCGCCGCCGCACCGACTTACCGCGTCGGCGACCGCTGGACCTATCACGCGCAGGATGGCTACCGGCAGAAAACCGTCTGGGACGAGACCCACGAAATCACCGCGATCGGGCCGGAAGGCATCACCGTGCGCGTGACGGCGAAGGGACCCTCGACCGACGTCGTGCGGACGGAGAAGTGGCCGGCTCCTGGCGTGGTGGTCGAGGGCGCCGTCTACGAGGACCAAACCGATCGTTTCGATCCACCGCTGATCCGCTACAAGTTCCCGCTCGAAGTCGGCGAGTCGTGGAACCAGCGGATCCGCGACCTCAACAAGCCGCCAGGTCCGTACGGCCCCATCGTGCGGCATGTCGCCGTCGAGGGCTACGAGAAGGTGACCACGCCGGCCGGAACGTTCGACGCCCTGCGCTTGCGCGTCATCATGGACCTCGACGACGAAACGTTCTGGCGCTCGGCCACGAGTTGCAACGACGTCGTCTGGTATGCGCCAGCCGTCGGCGCTGCCGTGCGCGAGCACAACGAGTCCAAATGGCGCGAAAAGAGCGAAAACGGCGCCGCCGTCTATCATCCCGGGCAGTACATGGACATGGAGCTCGTTTCGTACACCCACGGTCGCTGACCGGGAGCGAGCTGCCGCACCGGCGTGTCGCACTTTCGGCTTGAACGACCGCGCGCTCGGAGCGCCAGGCGCAGCCATGGCCCATCGCATCCGCGCTTTCGAGCACGTCGTCGGGCGCGCGACGATAACTCGTCACGATCCGCTCGCCCTGCTTTACCCAGCGCCGCTACAGGCCGAGGCGCTGCCAGATCGTCGTCGTCAGGGACGCGAGATTCAGCGTGTAGAAGTGCAGCCCCGGCGCGCCGCGTGCAAGCAGTCCGTCGCAAAGCTCGGTGACGACATCGAGCCCGAACGCGCGGATCGAGGCGACATCGTCGCCGTAGCCTTCGAGCCGCTTGCGGAGCCAGCGCGGAATCTCGGCGCCACAGGCATCGGAGAAGCGAGCGAGCTTCGCGAAGCTCCCGATCGGCATGATGCCCGGAACGATCGGCACATCGATCCCTGCCGCGCGGCAGGCGTCGACGAAATGCCAGTACGCGTCGGCATTGTAGAAATACTGCGTTATGGCGGAATCGGCGCCGGCTTCGACCTTGCGCCTGAAGGCCGCGAGGTCCTCCTGCGCGCTTCGCGCCTGCGGGTGATACTCAGGATAGGCGGCGACGTCGATGTGAAACCAGTTGCCCGTCTCCTGCCGGATGAAGGCGACGAGCTCGCTCGCGTAGCGGAACTCGCCGGCTTCGCCGGCGCCCGATGGCAGGTCGCCGCGCAGCGCGACCAGATGCCGGATGCCGTGGCCCCGGTACTGCGCGAGAACGTCGCGGATCGATTCGCGCGTACCGCCGATGCAAGACAGATGCGGGACGCCCTCCAGGTCGTCCGCGCGGAATTCGAGCACCGTTGCGAGCGTGCCTTCGCGCGTCGACCCGCCGGCACCGAAGGTGACCGAACAGAACGCGGGCTTCAGTTGCGCGAGCTGCCTGCGGGTCGCGCGCAGCTTCTCGATTCCTTCCGGCGTCCGTGGCGGGAAGAATTCGAGGCTGCAGACGCGCTTTGGCTTGGTCGTCATTGCGCACCGCCGGACGAGCGGCCAACCGTCAATCGGTCCGTTTCGAGAGCAGGAGCGACGACAGGACCCACGAAATCAGGCTATAGACAATCGCACCGAACAGCCCCGACCAGAAGCCGCTGACGTGGAAACCCTGGATGAACGAGCCCACCCACCAGAAGAGCAACCCGTTGATCACGAAGATGAACAGGCCGAGCGTCAGCAACGTGACCGGCAACGTCAGCAGCACGAGCAGCGGCCGGATCAGCGTGTTGACGAGACCCAGCACCAGCGCCGCGATCAGCGCGGTCCAGAACGTATCGACCGTGACCCAGGGAAAGACGTAGGGCAACAGGAACAGCGCCAACGCGTTGATCCCCCAGACGAGCAGAAGCCACATGGTTGTCTCCAATGCGGTGGTCGATCAGGGCGCGGCACCCGCGCAAAAGGGTTTCACCGCGGCGTAGAGCGTCGCATTGACGGGGGCAGAAAACCCCGCTTCCTTCGCCATTCGCGCGACGGCACCGGAAAGCCAGGGCGCCTCGAGCCGGTTGCCGGCATCGAGATCGTGCAGCATCGACGCCTTCATTTCCGCGGGCAGGCCGTCGCCGAAACGCATCCGCTCGGCGACGAGATCGTCGGCAAGCGCGACGCCGCGCGCGCGGCCGAGCTCCCACGTCTCGCGCATCGCCGCCTCGAACGTCGCCCGCATGTCGGCGTCGGCGCGGATCGCCCCGATCGGCTGCCGCGTGGCGCTGGTTACTCCCGACAACGCGACGAGGAACACGAACTTCGTCCACAGCGCCTTGCCGATGTCGGCGGCGAGCTCGGCCTCGAGGCGAGCGTCCTTGCACGCGCCAAGCAGCAGGTCCGCCGACGCTTGCTGCGCGGGCAGCACCGGGCCGAACACGAGCCGCGCCATGGTCCCGGTATGCGCGATGACGCCCGGCTCGGCGATCTTCGCAGCGATGTACGCGACGCCGCCCATGACTTGTTCGGGGCCAACGATCTTGCCGATCCGTTCGATACTCTCGACGCCATTCTGGAACGGGATCACGACGCCGCCCGCCGCAAGCAGCGGCTTGATCGCGGCGGCTGCGGACTCGGTATCCCACAGCTTCACTGCGAACAGTACGACATCGAACCAGCCGAGCGTCGCCGGATCGTCGCTCACCGTCGGCTTCGGCAGATGGATGTCGCCGAGCGCGCTTTTCACGCTGAGCCCGTGCTCGCGCATCGCCGCGAGATGGCGACCACGGGCGACGAACGCGACGTCGTTGCCGGCTTGCGCCAGTCGCGCGCCGAAGTAGCCGCCCACCCCTCCGGCTCCCATCACCGCAATACGCATGCGATTATCCCCTCACCCGGGCCCTCTCCCGGCAAGCGGGACGAGGGAGGTCTCGGTGGCGCGGCGCACGCATTCGATCGCTAGTATCGGTACGTGTCCGGCTTGAACGGACCCTCGACGTTCACGCCAATGTAACGCGCCTGGCGATCCGTGAGCGGTGTCAGCATCGCGGAGAGCTTGGAGAGCTGCAGGCGCGCGACCTTTTCGTCGAGGTGCTTCGGCAGCACGTAGACCCCGACCGGATACGTGCCCGCGCCTGTTTGCACGTCGGTCCACAACTCGATCTGCGCCATCACCTGATTCGCGAACGACGAGCTCATCACATACGACGGGTGCCCGGTTCCACAGCCCAGATTGACGAGCCGGCCCTCCGCCAGGAGGATGATCCGCTTGCCGTCGGGAAAAATCACGTGATCGACCTGCGGCTTTACGTTCTCCCACTTGTAGGCCTTGAGCGCGGCGACGTCGATCTCGTTGTCGAAGTGGCCGATGTTGCACACGATCGCGTTGTGCTTCATCCGCTTCATGTGCGCGTGGGTGATCACGTCGATGTTGCCGGTCGCCGTGACGAAGATGTCGCCCTTGGCGCACGCATAGTCCATCGTCACGACACGGTAGCCCTCCATCGCCGCCTGCAGCGCGCAGATCGGATCGATCTCCGTGATCCATACCTGCGCGGAGAGCGAGCGCAGCGCCTGTGCCGACCCCTTGCCGACGTCGCCGTACCCGTTGACGACGGCAATCTTGCCGGCGACCATCACGTCGGTGGCGCGCTTGATGCCGTCGACCAGCGACTCCCGGCAGCCGTAGAGGTTGTCGAATTTCGACTTGGTGACCGAGTCGTTGACATTGATCGCAGGAAACCCCAAGCGGCCCTCCCGGTGCATCCGGTAGAGGCGCTTCACGCCCGTCGTGGTCTCCTCGGTGACGCCCCTGATGTTCCCCTTGATGCGCGAGTAGAAGTGCGGATCGCCCGCAAGCCGCTTTGCGATCGCGGCAAAGAGCCAGAACTCCTCCTCGTTGCCGGGATGCGCGACGACCGCGCGGTCGTCCTCCGCCTGCGTGCCGAGGTGCACGAGCAGCGTCGCATCGCCGCCGTCGTCGAGGAGCATGTTCGGAGTGCTGATCGGGCCGCCCGCCGGGCTCCATTCGAAAATCCGATGCGTGAATGCCCAGTATTCCTCCAGCGTCTCCCCCTTGTACGCGAACACCGGCGTCCCCCGTGCGGCGATCGCGGCGGCAGCATGGTCCTGCGTCGAATAGATGTTGCACGACGCCCAGCGGACCTCGGCGCCCAGCGCCTGCAGCGTCTCGATCAGCACCGCCGTCTGGATCGTCATGTGAAGCGAGCCCGCGATGCGGGCACCCCGGAGCGGCTGGGTCGGAGCGAATTCCTCGCGGATCGCCATGAGGCCCGGCATTTCGGTCTCGGCGATTGCGATTTCCTTGCGGCCCCAGTCGGAAAGCGCGAGGTCCGCGACCCTGAAATCGGTGAAGTTGCGGGTATCGGTTGCAGCGTTCATCGGTCACTCCATCGTTGGTGACCGCGCTGCGGAGGGGCGGGGGACCCGCTCGTCATCCCGTGCGCGGGCACGGTTCAACGAGCGCGGTTGCGGTTGGACGACCCCGAGCCTGGCGGCGGATGGCTGCGACCGCCGTTGCAACGCTCCTCGGGAAGCGGCGATTCTACCCAAAAATAGCCCCTTGCGCAGCGCCGCCGGCGACGTCCGGCGAACCGCGAAGTCGGCCCGCGCCCCCTCCGTGCCGGCATTGCCCTGTCCTTACAGATGGTTACAACTGGGATGCAACAAACCCCGCAAAAAAAGGACAATCCCACCGGTACCCTGCTCTTTCGAAAAAGAGAATGACACCCAACGATTCCGCTTCCCACCGCGCGTTCCCGACCACGGCTTCGTCGCCGGTGACCGCAACCCGCAAGCGGCGCTGGCCCTGGATCGCGGCGCTGTTCGTGCTCGGGTTGATCGCGGCCGGGGTCTGGTACGGCTGGCCGATCGGCTCGAGCCCACCGGCCCAAGCAGGACGAGCGCGCCTTGATCAGGCGGGGCGTCCGCTGCCGGTCGTCGCTGCCGCGGCGAGGAAGGGCAGCATCGACGTCTACCTCAGCGGTCTCGGCACCGTCACGCCGCGTAACACGGTCGTCGTGCGCAGCCGGGTGGACGGTCAGGTCGTCCGCGCCGCCTTCCGCGAAGGCGACACCGTGAAGGCGGGCGACCTGCTGGCGGAAATCGATCCGCGTCCGTTCCAGGTTCAGTTGGCGCAGGCACAGGGCCAGATGGCGAAGGACCACGCGCTCCTCGCAAACGCAGAAGTCGACCTCGAGCGTTATCGGACGTTGCTTGCGCAGGATTCGATCTCGAAACAGCAGGTGGACACGCAGGAATCGCTCGTGCGCCAGTACCAGGGAGCGATCGAGGCCGACCAGGCGCAGATCGACAACGCGAAGCTGCAGCTCACCTACAGCCGCATCACCGCGCCGATCGGCGGACGCGTGGGCCTGCGCCAGGTCGATCCGGGCAACATGGTCCACGCTTCCGACCAGACGGGCATCGTCGTGATCACCCAACTCAAGCCGATCACCGTCGTTTTCACGCTGCCCGAGGACAGCGTGCCGCGGGTGATGAAGCGCCTCGCCGCAGCCGAAGCCATCCCCGTCGAGGCCTTCGACCGCGACGGCAAGGTGAAGCTCGCGACCGGCAAGCTCATCACCGTCGACAACCAGATCGACACGGCGACCGGCACCATCAAGCTCAAGGCCGAGTTTGCCAACGACGACGGCGCGCTGTTCCCGAACCAATTCGTCAACGTAAGGATGCGGGTGGAGACACGCCCGGACGCAACGCTGGTTCCGACGGCAGCGATCCAGCGCGGCGCGCCCGGCACTTTCGTATTCGTCGTCAACGACGATCATTCGGTGAGCGTGAAGCCGGTCCGCCTGGGCCCGGTCCAGGGTGAAGTGACGGCCATTGACAGCGGCGTCGCACCGGGCGAGATGCTCGTGGTCGACGGCGCCGACAAGCTGCGGGAGGGTTCGAAGGTCGAGCTCGTGACCCGCGAGGCGCAGGGAAGCAGGGCTCCGGGCACCGCCGCGCCCGGCTCGCCCCGCGGCGACCGGTCGCACGGCGAGCGAACCCCGAACGGCCGGCCGCAGAGCCCATGATTGTGCGGCCCCGCACGCGCCATCCATGAACCCGTCGCGGCAGTTCATCCTGCGGCCGGTCGCGACCTCGCTGCTGATGGTCGCGATCCTGCTGGCCGGCACGATCGCCTATCGCGTGCTGCCGCTTTCCGCGCTGCCGGAGGTCGACTATCCGACGATCCAGGTCGTCACGCTCTATCCGGGTGCCAGTCCCGACGTCGTGACCTCGTCGATCACCGCGCCACTCGAGCGCCAGTTCGGCCAGATGCCGGGATTGAACCAGATGTCGTCGACCAGTTCGGGCGGTGCATCGGTCATCACGCTTCAATTCAGCCTCAACCTGTCGCTCGACATCGCCGAGCAGGAAGTCCAGGCGGCGATCAATGCGTCCGGCACGTTCCTGCCGGCCGATCTGCCCGCCCCCCCGATCTACAACAAGGTGAACCCGGCCGACTCGCCGATCGTGACGCTCGCGCTCGTCTCCCGCACGTTGCCGCTGCCGGCGATCGAGGACATCGCCGACACGCGGCTCGCGACCAAGCTGTCGCAGTTGCCGGGCGTCGGTCTGGTCAGCATCAGCGGCGGGCAGCGCCCCGCCGTGCGGATCCAGGTCAATCCGAAGACGCTCGCCGCGTACGGGCTCGGCCTCGAAGACGTGCGCACGGCGATCGTCAACGCCAACACCAACCAGGCGAAAGGGAGCTTCGACGGGCCGACGCGCGCCTCGACGATCGACGCTAACGATCAGCTGAAGTCCGCCGACGAGTACCGCAGCATGATCGTCGCCTACCGCAACAATTCGCCGGTGCGGCTCTCCGACGTCGCCGACGTCATCGACGGTGCGGAGAACGCGCGGCTCGCGGCCTGGGCCAACCGCAGCGCGGCGGTCATCGTCAACGTCCAGCGGCAGCCGGGCGCCAACGTCATCGAGGTGGTCGACCGCATCAAGCAGGTGCTGCCGCAGTTGCAGGCGTCGCTGCCGGCGGCGGTCGACCTGACGATGCTGACCGACCGCACGGTGACGATCCGCGCGTCGGTGGCCGACGTCGAGTTCGAGCTCATGCTCGCGGTCGCGCTGGTCGTGATGGTGATCTTCCTGTTCCTGCGCAACGTCGCGGCCACGGTGATTCCGAGCGTCGCGGTGCCGCTCTCGCTCGTGGGCACGTTCGGCGTGATGTACCTCGCCGGCTTCTCGATCAACAACCTGACCCTGATGGCGCTCACGATCGCGACCGGCTTCGTAGTCGACGATGCGATCGTGATGATCGAGAACATCGCCCGCTACGTCGAGGCGGGTGAATCGCCGCTGCAGGCGGCGCTGAAGGGCTCCGCGCAGATCGGGTTCACGATCATCTCGCTCACCTTCTCGCTGATCGCCGTGCTGATCCCGCTGCTGTTCATGAGCGACGTCGTGGGCCGGCTCTTCCGCGAGTTCGCGATCACGCTCGCCGTCGCGATCCTGATCTCGGCCGTCGTCTCGCTGACGCTGACGCCGATGATGTGCGCGAAGCTCCTGCGCCACACGCCGCCGGAGCGGCAGGGGCGCTTTTACCGCTGGAGCGGTGAGCTCTTCGAGCGCGTGATCGACCGCTATGGTCGCGCGCTCGACTGGGTCCTCGAGCGGCAAGGCGCCACGCTGGTCGTGGCGATCGCCACGCTGGTGCTGACGGTGCTGCTCTACATCGTGATTCCCAAGGGCTTCTTCCCCGTGCAGGACACGGGAGCGATCCAGGGCATATCGGAGGCATCGCCGACGATCTCGTTCGCCGCGATGGCCGAGCGGCAGCAGGCGCTGGCGCAGGTCGTGCTGCAGGATCCCGCCGTCGAGAGCCTGTCGTCGTTCATCGGCGTCGACGGCGTCAACACGACGCTGAACAGCGGCCGGATGCTGATTAACCTCAAGCGACTCTCGAAGCGCGACGCGAGCGCCGTCGAAGTGATTCGAAGGTTGCAGACGGCGCTCGCCGACGTGCACGGAATCAGGCTCTACATGCAGCCGGTGCAGGACCTGACGATCGAGGACCGGGTGAGCCGCACCCAATACCAGTTCACCGTCGAGGACGCGAATGCCGAGGAGCTGTCGGCGTGGGTGCCGAAGCTGGTCGACCGGCTGCGGGAGCTGCCCGAGCTCGCCGACGTCGCGAGCGACCTGCAGCAGGGCGGACTGCAAGCCTACGTCGACATCGATCGCGCAACGGCGAGCCGTCTCGGCATCACGCCGGCGATGGTCGACAACGCGCTTTACAACGCATTCGGCCAACGGCTCGTGTCGACGATCTTCACGCAGACGAACCAGTACCGCGTGGTGCTCGAAGTAAAACCCGACTTTCAGCGCGGGCCGGCCGCATTGAGCGAAATCTACGTGCCCGCGCCGGCGGCCGGCGCCGCGGCATCGGCATCGCCGATTCCGGGCGTGACGCCGTCGGCAACGGCCGGAGGCCCCGCCGGTGGGCAGCAGAGTACGCAGCAGATTCCGCTGTCGTCGATCGCTCGCATCAGCGAGGGGCCCGCCCAGCTCGCAGTCAATCACCTCGGTCAGTTTCCGGCGGCGACGGTATCCTTCAACCTGGCGCCGAGGACGTCGCTCGGCGACGCCGTGCGCGCAATCGAAGGCGTCGAGCGCGAGCTCGGCATGCCGGCCTCGGTCCAAGTCCGCTTCCAGGGCGCCGCGAACGCTTTCCGCGCGTCGCTCGCGAACGAAGTGTGGCTGATCGTTGCGGCGATCGTCACGATGTACATCGTGCTGGGCGTTCTCTACGAAAGCTATATCCATCCGGTGACGATCCTGTCGACGCTGCCCTCGGCGGGGGTGGGCGCGCTGCTCGCGCTGATGCTTGCGGGCCAGGATCTTTCGATCATCGCGATCATCGGCATCATCCTGCTGATCGGCATCGTCAAGAAGAACGCAATCATGATGATCGACTTCGCGCTCGACGCCGAGCGCAAGGACGGAATGGCGCCGCGCGACGCGATCCGCCGCGCCTGCCTGCTGCGCTTCCGGCCGATCCTGATGACGACGATGTCGGCGCTGCTCGCCGCGCTGCCGCTGATGTTCGGTTGGGGCATGGGCGCGGAATTGCGGCATCCGCTCGGCATCACGATGGTTGGCGGGCTGATCGTGAGCCAGATGCTGACGTTGTTCACGACGCCGGTGATCTACCTCGCTTTCGATCGCCTGGCGCGCCGGATCGAGGCGCGGCGCGGCCGGCGTGGAGCGGCGGCGCAGGCTGCCGAATAGGCAAACGATGAACTTCTCGCAGCCCTTCATCGACCGGCCCGTCGCGACGACGCTGTTGACGCTCGGCGTCGCGCTCGCGGGCGTTCTCGCGTTTCAGCTTTTGCCGGTGTCGCCGCTGCCGCAGGTCGACTTTCCGACGATCGTCGTGCAGGCGAGCCTGCCAGGCGCGAGTCCCGAGACGATGGCGGCGACCGTCGCGACGCCGCTCGAGCGCGCGCTGGGGCGCATCGCCGGCGTGAGCGAAATGACGTCGCAATCCTCGCTCGGATCGATGCGCATCGTGCTGCAGTTCGACCTCAACCGCAGCATCGACGGCGCTGCCCGCGACGTCCAGGCGGCGATCAATGCCGCGCGGAACCTCCTCCCTTCGGGCCTGCCGAGCAATCCGACGTACCGCAAGGTCAATCCGGCCGACGCGCCGATCATGATCCTCGCGCTTACGTCGGACACGATGACGCAGGGCCAGATGTACGACGCGGCCTCGACGATCATCGCGCAGAAGCTCTCGCAGGTCGAAGGCGTGGGCGAGGTCAGGGTCGGGGGCAGCGCGCTGCCAGCGGTGCGCGTTGAGCTCAATCCGCAGGCGCTCAACAAGTACGGCATCGGGCTCGAGAACGTGCGCCTGGCGCTCGCCGCAACGAACGCGAACCGGCCGAAGGGTGCGCTCGAGGACGGCGACCGCCATTGGCAGATCTACGCGAACGACCAGGCGAAGTCCGCGGCCGAGTACCTGCCGCTGGTCATCGCCTACCGCAACGGGGCCGCCGTGCGGCTCTCCGACGTCGCCGAGGTCGTCGACTCGGTGCAGGACCTGCGCAACGCCGGTTCCGCCAACGGGAGGCGTTCGGTGCTGGTCATCATCAACCGTCAGCCCAACGCGAACATCATCGCCACCGTCGATCGTGTCACCGCGCTGCTCCCGTCGCTGCGCGCGTCGATCCCGAGCGCGATCAACGTGGACCTGATGATGGAGAGGACGACCACGATCCGCAAGTCGCTCCACGACGTCGAGCGCACGCTGCTGATCTCGGTGACGCTCGTCATCCTCGTCGTGTTCCTGTTCCTGCGCAACGGGCGCGCAACGCTGATTCCCAGCATGGCGGTGCCGGTGTCGCTGATCGCGACCTTCGGCGTCATGTATCTGGCCGGCTACAGTCTCGACAACCTGTCGCTGATGGCGCTGATCATCGCCGCGGGCTTCGTCGTCGACGACGCGATCGTCGTGCTCGAAAACGTGTCGCGACATCTCGAGGCGGGCATGGCGCCGCGCGCGGCTGCGCTCCAGGGCGCGCGCGAGGTGGGCTTCACCGTGCTGTCGATGTCGCTCTCGCTGATCGCGGTGTTCATCCCGATCCTGCTGATGGGCGGCATCATCGGCCGTTATTTTCGCGAGTTCGCCGTCGTCCTTTCGACGGCGATTCTCGTCTCGCTGGTGCTGTCGCTCACGACGACGCCGATGATGTGCTCGCGCCTGCTGCGCCCGGACCGCGAAGTTCCGCGCGGCCGTTTCTACCGGTCGAGCGAGCGCGCATTCGCCGCGGTGCGGGGCGGCTACGGCAGGAGCCTCGCCTGGGTGCTGGACCACGGCGTGCTAACGATGCTGGTGCTCGTCGCAACCGTGTGCCTCAACGTCTATCTGTACGTCATCGTGCCCAAGGGGTTTTTCCCGCAGCAGGACACCGGACGGCTGGTCGGATTCATCCAGGCCGACCAGAGCATCTCTTTCCAGGCGATGCAGAAGAAGCTCGCCGACTTCATCGATATCGTCCGCGCCGATCCCGCGGTCGCCAACGTCGTCGGCTTCACGGGCGGCCAGCAGCGCAACACCGGATCCATGTTCGTCGGCCTGAAGCCGCTCGCCGAACGCAACGCGAGCGTCGACCAGGTGATCGCACGATTGCGGGGCAAGCTCGCGCGGGAGCCTGGCGCCAACCTGTTCCTCAACCCAGTGCAGGACATCCGTGTCGGCGGACGGCAGAGCAACGCGCAATATCAGTACACGCTGCAGGCCGACGATCTCGCGGAGCTCCGGGCGTGGGAGCCGCGGGTTCGGCAGGCGCTTGCCCAGCTCCCCCAGCTCGCCGACGTCAATACCGACCAGCAGGACAAGGGGCTGCAGACCTCGATCGTCATCGATCGCGACACCGCGACGCGCCTCGGGGTGACACCGCGACAGATCGACGCCACGTTGAACGATGCGTTCGGGCAGCGGCAGGTGTCGACCATCTATGAGCCCCTTAACCAGTACCACGTGGTGATGGAAGCGGCGCCCCGATACTGGCAGTCGCCGCAGACGCTCGACAACGTCTACGTCAGCGCGGCCGGCGGCGCGCAGGTTCCGCTCTCGATGTTCGCCCGCTACGCGCCGACCAACACGCCGCTGGGCGTCAATCACCAGTCGCAGTTCGTCGCCTCGACGATCTCGTTCAATCTGCCAATCGGCGTGTCGCTGTCGCAGGCGACGCGCGCGATCGACGCGGAGCTCCTTCGCATCGGCGTCCCGGGCACGATCCGCGGCAGCTTCCAGGGCACGGCGCGCGCGTTCCAGGCTTCCCTTGCGAGCCAGCCGTGGCTGATCCTGGCTGCGCTCATCGCTGTTTACATCGTGCTGGGCGTGCTCTACGAAAGCTATGTCCACCCGCTGACGATTCTGTCGACGTTGCCGTCTGCAGGCGTGGGCGCGCTGCTCGCGCTGCTGCTGTTCCGCAGCGAATTCTCGGTCATCGCGCTGATCGGCGTGATCTTGCTGATCGGCATCGTCAAGAAGAACGCGATCATGATGATCGACTTCGCGCTCGCCGCCGAGCGCAGTCGCGACATCACGCCCCGCGAAGCGATCTACGAGGCGTGCCTGCTGCGCTTTCGGCCGATCATGATGACGACGATGGCGGCGCTGTTCGGCGCGCTGCCGTTGGCGCTCGGCACCGGCGAGGGCGCCGAGATGCGGCGCCCGCTCGGCATCGCGATCGTCGGCGGGTTGATCCTCTCCCAGCTCCTCACGCTGTACACGACGCCCGTCGCCTACCTCTATCTCGACCGCTTTCGGCTCCGGTGCCGGCGCCGGTGGACGCGAGGCGACCACCGCGGGAAATGGGTGCCGCGGGGCGCAGATTGACAGTCGTTTGGCAAGCCATGTTCACGCCCAGGATCCTCGCCGTCGCAGCAACGCTCGTCGCACTCGCCGCGTGCACGCTCGGCCCCGACTACGTGCGGCCCGGCGCCCAAACGCCTTTGGCATTCAAGGAAGCGGAAGGCTGGAAGCAGGCGCAGCCAAAGGATCAGGTCCCGCGGGGCTCCTGGTGGAGCGTGTTCGGCGATCCGCGGTTGGACGAGCTCGAGGCGCAAGTCGATCTCTCGAACCAGAACATCAAGGCGGCCGAGGCCCGCGTGCGCGAGGCGCGCGCGCTGACGCAGCAAGCACGCGCCGCCTATTTCCCGACGGTCAACGCGTCGGGTTCCGCGACCCGCGCCGGCGGGCGCGGCGGCAGCTCCGCCGGAAGCGGAACCGGCGTGAGCGGTGGCGCGGTCGGTAATTTCTACAACCTCGCGCTCGACGCCAACTGGGAGCTCGATCTCTGGGGTCGCGTGCGCCGCAACGTCGAGTCGAACGAGGCGGGCACGCAGGCGAGTGTCGCCGATCTCGAAGCCGCGAGGCTCTCCGCGCAGGCGGAGCTCGCGCAGGATTATTTGCTGCTCCGCGTCCAGGATGCGCAGATCGATCTCCTCGCCACGACCGCGGCCGCGTACGAGAAGTCGCTGCAGTTGACGAAGAATCAATATGCCGCCGGCGTCGTCGGCAGGGGCGACGTCGTGCAGGCGGAAACGCAATACAAGGCGACGCAGGCGCAGGTGCTCGACGCCCGTATCCTGCGCGCACAGCTCGAGCACGCAATCGCCATTCTCAGCGGCAAGCCTCCCGCCGAATTTTCGATCGCCGCGACGCCGACCGACTACGCGTTTCCCGACATTCCGGTCGGCGTGCCGTCGGAGTTGCTCGAACGACGCCCCGACATCGCGGCCGCCGAACGCCGCGTCGCCGCGGCCAACGCGCAGATCGGCGTCGCGCAGGCCGCGTTCTTCCCGTCGCTCACGCTTTCCGCCGGCGGCGGCTTCGCGGCGTCGAGCTTCGCGAACTGGCTGACGCTGCCGGCGCGTTACTGGTCGCTCGGGCCCGCGTTGCTCGCGCAGACGGTGTTCGACGCGGGCCTACGCAGCGCGCAGAAGGAACAGGCCGTCGCAGCCTACGACCAGACGGTCGCGACGTATCGCGAAACGGTCCTCACGAGCTTCCAGGAAGTCGAGGACGACCTCGCCGCCTTGCGGGTGCTGGGCGAAGAGGCGGGGGTTCAGGACGACGCGGTCAGGGCAGCGCGCGAAGCGGCGACGATCGTCAACAATCAGTATCGAGCTGGCATCGTCAACTACATCGCGGTCGTCGTCATTCAGGCGGGGGCGCTCAACAACGAGCGCACGGCGCTCGGGATTCGTGGCCGGCGCCTCGCGGCGAGCGTCGCGCTGATCAAGGCGCTCGGCGGCGGCTGGAACGCGGCGGCGCTCGCGCAACAGTAGTCCAGAGGCGCATCAGCGCTGCGCAGGGTCGGAAGGAGGCGTCGCCTGGGCGATCAATGCAGCAGTCAGCGTCGACTCGCGCTTGTAGAACCCCTCGGTGTGAAACGTCTCGGGCAGCTTGTAGAGCTCGTAGTCGAGGTGATGGCAGACCTCGTGCGTGAGCGTGCGCAGGAACGTCTTGAAGGCGACGACGTTGCGGCGCGCGGCGGTCCGCATCCAGACGGTGATTCGCGCCGGCGTGCGCCCCTCTTCGGGCTCGTAGAGGCCATGCAGCTCGCCGTAGTCGTCCGCGGGACGCTGCGCGAGCACCCGGACGCGGATCGGCGGAACCCGATAACCGGTGACCAGCAACTCGACCAGATCCTGGCACGCGCGCAGCACCGCGGCGCGGTCCTCGGTCGCGAGCCCGTCGCGGATGCGCGTTACGCAGGGCCCCGCGGCGACGCCAGCGGGCAGCGCCAGCGTCTCGATTCCATCGCTCTTGCGATAGATCCGTTGTCGCGCCGGCGACAGCTTGGCATAGTACGAGAAGGGCATGAGCGCAATCCCGGCGCGACGCCAGGCGTAATCGGGAAGACCAAAAAGCGAAGGGCCGCTACGCGCGGCCCCCTGCACTCTAATCGGCGCGCAATGCGCCGTGGCGAAGGACGCTATGCCTTCTTGATTTTCTCGAGCATCTTGAAAATGCCCTTCTGCGAGCCCACGAAAAGACGCTTGTAGGCCTTGCCCAGGCAGCGGCGCTCGAGCGTGTTGCGGCGGGTGCGGGATCGTTCGGCCATGAGCACCACCTCCCTTTCGTACCTTCGATTATTGGCAGGCTTCCGATTGTACCCGGATGCGCCACACGAGGAAAGCGCCGGCGTATCGGGGCGCTTCGGTGCCGTCCGGCGCGCGGCTCACGGACGATGTCGGTTGTGCCGCGATATCGGCTGGAGCAGCGACACGCCGATCCCGCCGCAGCTGGTCCGAAACGCGCTATTCGTCGTTCGGATCGAGCAGGCACGCGCGGAAGCGCTCGAATCCGGGGTCGCGGTCGGTATAACGGGCGCCGATCACCGCGCGCGTTCGCTCATGGGCCGCCGCGATAAAGGCGCGAAGCGCGTCGCGCTGATAGGGTTCGAGATTGCGATCACTCCCGAGCAGGATCTCCGCGACCAGTGCGGCGTCGACTTCGTCGACCCCGGCAAGGAACAACCGGGCGCCTTCGGGCAGTTGGGCGAACAACAGGGCAAGGGCATTAGCAGCCGCGGGCGAGCCGATGACGACGGCCTCGGGCCAGCGCACCGGGGCGCGGCCGGCCGCCGACCACGCGGCGCCAATGAAATGATCGGGGGTGCAGACCACGGAACCGGCGCTGTCGAGCCGGCGCGCCGGAATCGCGCGCACGACGATCCCCGTCCAGCATTCCGGCTCCCAGCGCGACGCCAGGCGGCGGGCGAACCGGGCGACTTGAACGGGCGCCAAGAGGGTCGAGCCGGCCGACGTCAGAGCCCCGCGGCAGCCCGGAGTTCTTCCACCTTATCCGTGGCCTCCCAGGTGAATTCGGGCTCGTCGCGCCCGAAGTGGCCGTAGGCCGCCGTCTTGGAATAGATCGGCCGCAGCAGATCGAGCATCTGGATGATGCCTTTGGGCCGCAGGTCGAAATGCGCGGTCACGAGCGCGGCGATCCTCTCGTCGGGAATGCGGCCCGTGCCTTCTGTGTAGACGGTCACGTTGATGGGGTGCGCCACGCCGATCGCGTAGGAAAGCTGCACTTGACACTGCCGCGCAATGCCCGCCGCAACGATGTTCTTCGCGACGTAGCGCGCGGCGTACGCAGCGGAACGGTCGACCTTCGACGGATCCTTCCCCGAAAACGCGCCGCCGCCGTGCGGTGCCGCGCCGCCGTACGTGTCGACGATGATCTTGCGCCCGGTCAGGCCGGCGTCGCCGTGCGGGCCGCCGATCTCGAAGCGGCCGGTCGGGTTGACGAGGTACTTCGTGCCGTCGAGCATCGCAGGCGGCAGCACCGGTTTGATGATTTCGTCGATCACGGCCTCGGCCAGCGCCGATTGGCGGTCGTTCATGCTCGGATCGTGCTGGGTGGACAGCACGACGGTATCGATCGCCACCGGCCTCCCCTCGACGTAGCGAACGGTGACCTGCGACTTGGCGTCCGGACGCAGCCACGGCACGCGGCCGTCCTTGCGCACTTCGCTCTGCCGCTGCACGAGCCGGTGCGCGTAATAGATCGGAAACGGCATCAGCGCGGGCGTTTCGTCGCACGCATAACCGAACATGAGCCCCTGGTCGCCCGCGCCCTGGTTGAGATACTCGTCCGAGGCGTGGTCGACGCCCCGGGCGATGTCAGGGGACTGGCGGCCATAGCAGACCATCACCGCGCAGCCGTCGGCGTCGAAGCGCAGCTCAGGGTCGTTGTAGCCGATCCGGCGAATGGTATCCCGCGCGATGCGTGCAAAATCGTGCTTGTGTGCGGTCGTGATCTCGCCGCTCATCACGACGAGGCCCGTCGAGACCAGCGTCTCCGCCGCGACGCGGCCGGTCGGGTCTTGCTCTAGAATCGCGTCGAGAACCGCATCGGAGATCTGATCGGCGACCTTATCCGGATGACCTTCCGACACCGATTCCGACGTGAACAGAAAATCGCTCATTGCCGCTCCCTGGTGCATCGAAGCGCGCTTGCGCGCCCGCGGAACGCGCCGCCGGAAGAGCGTCGCGCAAAAGCTTGAATTCTAGCAGATTTCGCTCTCATTTCTCGGTAGGGCCGACCCTTCCTTCCGTGGGGTCGGGCACCGACGCCGGGCGCGCGCGGCGCGAGCAAATGAGTTCGCCGCCATGAGGAACGGGGGAGGGAACCCGTGAGCGCGCGGCGCGAAGCCAAGGCGCGAGCGAGACGTCGGCGCGCGATCGTGGGGACCGACGCCGCTTGCCTGCGATTCCAACGGTCGGTGTGGGGTCCACATCGATGAGCACCGCCATCGTCACCCCGACTGCGGTGGCCATTGCGCGTGCGGCGGATCGGCTGCGCGCGGGCGAGCTGGTTGCGTTTCCCACCGAGACGGTCTATGGGCTGGGGGCCGACGCGACGCAGGTGAGCGCGGTGCGCAGAATCTTCGCGGCGAAAGCTCGCCCCGCCGCTCATCCGCTCATCGTTCATCTGCACGATGCCTCGCAGGTGGACCGGTGGGCACGGGCGTTTCCCGATGCTGCGCGAAAACTCGCGGCCGCGTTCTGGCCCGGGCCGCTCACGCTGGTCCTGCCGCGTGCCCCGCAAACGCCCGACATCGTCACCGGCGGACAGGACAGCGTCGGCTTGCGGGTGCCGGCGCACGCCGTCGCGCGCGATCTCCTCGATGCGTTCGGCGGCGGCATCGCAGCGCCCTCGGCGAATCGCTTCGGCCGCATCTCGCCCACGACGGCGCACCATGTCGCCGACGATCTCGGCGCGGCCGTTGCGACGATCCTCGATGGTGGCCCCTGCGCCGTCGGCATCGAATCGACGATCGTCGCCTTTGTCGGCAACGATCCCGTGTTGCTGCGTCCCGGCGGCATCGGCTCGGCGGAACTTGCGCGGGTGCTGGGAAGCGTACCGCGTGCGCCGGACGCATCCGCGCCGCGCGCCTCCGGCACGCTGCCGTCACACTACGCGCCGAAGACGCCCGCGACCCTCGTCTCACCCGATGCGCTGCGCGCGGAGATGGTGCAGCTGCAAGAGCGCGACGAGGACGTCGCGGTGCTCGCGCGCACGCTTGCCCGACCGACCGATTTCGCCGACGTCTGGCTGCAGGCCCCCGTCGGCGCCACCAACTACGCGCACGACCTTTACGCCAACCTGCGCGCGCTCGATGCCGCCAATGCCGACGTAATCCTGATCGAAAGGGTACCGGACGACGAGACATGGCTCGCCGTCCGCGACCGTCTCGCCCGTGCCGCGCGCGGCGAGGACGACGATCGGGATTAGTTAGCCCCGCGCGCTTGGCAGCTTTGCCGAACGCGCGAACGGTGAGCGGGGGGCACGCGACAGGCGCGCGGATGCGCGCCTTCGCGAGTCGGCTTCCGGGGCCGGCGGCGCGATACGCGCTTCTTGGACGCGGTGAGGGCCAAGGCCTGCGCGCGTAGCGCGTAGCGATGGAACGGAGTCGATGTGATGCCGGCGACCGGCTCCTCGGCGCTCGAAAATGCAGGCGCGGCGCGGAGCAGCGGTCGAGCCGGTCAGCAGCGGCCGCCGAACACGCGATCGAGGAACGCCGCAACGGCTGCCGTGAGCTCCTTCTGCCGAGCCTCGAAGTAGTGGTCGGCGCCGGCGATCGTCAGTTGCCGCGAGCATCCGTCGTTCGGAAGCCGGCGCGCGCGCAACGGCTTCGCCGCGACAACCTCTGGCAGTTCGCTCTCCGCCGTCACGTCGAGCACCGGCTCCTTCGGCAGGATTGCGAAGCCCGCCGGCATGCCGACCGGCACCCAGGCAGCGATGGAGGCGGCGTTCGGGCTCGCCAGATATGCATTCGTCATCGCCGCCCCCAGGCTGTGCGAGACGATCGCGATCTTCGTCATCCCCTTGCCGCGCAGGAAGGCGATCGCTGCGGCGATCCGGTCCCCCGCCGCGGGCAGCGTCACGGTGTAGTCGTCGCGCGAGGCCCCGGCGAGCAAGACCGGCATTTGCACCGACAGTGTCGCGTAGCCGGCATCGGCGAGGCCGGCGCGCAGGCCGCCAATGAGTCCGAAGTCCGGATGCACGCCCAAGCCGTGCACGACGATCACGCCACCTTTGGGCGCAGCCGAAGGCTCGGTCAGGATCGCAAGAACCTTCGGCCGCGCGGGGGTGGCAAGCCACACTGCGTCGCCTACGACGAGCGACGGGACGATCTCCTGCGCCCAGCGCTCCTCGCGCGCGTAATCGATCGCCGGCGCACCAAGCGCAGACGAGGCGACCGCCAGGACGATCAACGCCAACCGCCAGCGACCCACGGCTTCCTCCGTTGCAACCGGCGGCCTGCTACGACGCCACGCGCCACCGAACGCAGCCGAATGCGCCCGCCGGAATCTTACGAGGCGTCGCCGTGCTCGCGCGCGGCGAGCGCCACCAGTCCGTCGCGGCTCAATTCGGGCAGGATTTCCGCGATCCCGCCCCATTTCGCGAAGTGGCGTATCGGCTGCCCAACCAACGAATCGTTCTCGATCAGTGCGGCAAGGCGCTCGCCGTCCTGCTTCGTCACCCGAGCGATGCCTTCGGGCTCCATCGCCACGACGCGCGTCCCGGCGAGCGCGTAGACGCGGGAAGCCTGCAGCGCATTGACGAAGAACGCTGCGCTGTGACCGACAGCCGTCAGCAACCCGATGACGCGCACGCCGCGCGAGCGCAGCAGCGCGAGCACCGCGGCATGCTGCGCGAGATACTGGGATATGCAAAGCGCTTCGGCGGAGCGCGAAATCTCGTGGCCGCAGGAATCGCTTACGACGAACACCGTTGCCCGCTCACGCAGGTCGCGATCTGCCAGCGTCGCGAGCAATGCCGCGTCGAGCGCCTGCGCTTCAGTCGGCCCGAAGGTAGCCAACGCCGACGGTCGCGTGAGCCAAAGCGGGAGGTCGGCCATCCGCCACAGCCAGCCGTTCCGATCGACTGGATCGGCCCCGGCGAAAATCGGGGCGAGCCGCCGGGGCAATGGCACACGCGGCGAGCCGAGCCCTTCCGCGATGGTCTGCACCGCCGCGCTCGGTCGGTCGAACTGGCGGGCGACGAGTCGCGTCGCAAGCTCGGCCTGCATCGCGTCCACCTGGCCCGCGAACGTTGCCGCCTGCGACGCGGCCAGCAATATCCAGTCGCGGATCGCCTCGGCGTTGTCGGGAACGATCTCGATGTGGCCGGCAGCCGCCCGCGCTTCCGCGCCGAACAGCGCGTTCACTGCGGCCGCGTCGCCGGCGTCGAGTTCGTGGCGACCGCAGGCCGTTTCAATGACCTTCGGCCCGGACAGGCCGAACCGCGTGCCCGGCAGGAGCGCGGTGCGATCGGCGGCGCACGCCAGCACGGAGGCGCCGCCAAAAACATCCGCGACGCCGACGGCGAGCACGCACCCGCCCGCGATGCGAAGGTCGCAAAGCGCGCCGAGCGCCCGGGCGAGCGCCAGCTCGGCAGGATTTGCTTCGTGAAGCCGCACGCCGCCCGACGCAGCCAGCAGAATGACGGCGGCGGGACGTTCGGCCCGCGCACGCTCGAAAAGGTCGCGCAATGCGTCGGCATGGTTCACGCCTGCGCTGCCGCCGAGGAACCGCTCGTCCTGCGCCGCGATGAATACCGGCGCGCCCCGAATCGTCGCGCGCGCGAGCGCGACGCCGTCGTCGTCGTGCGAAGCGATGCCCCAGCGCGCCAGATGCGGCGACGGGCGCGGTGCGGACAGCGCGACGCTCACCGGTGCGACGCTGCCCGCGTCAGCGATCGCCTCGATGCGGTCGACGGCCGCGAGCGGTCGCAACGGGAGCGCCGTGGCCGTCGACGGTGAGGAAGAGGAGCACACGTTATCGTCCCAGACAATGATGATAACTTAGTCGTCCGCCGGCGTGCCGCACCGCAACATCCCCAGGCCCCGGGCCCGTCTCGTAGGGCCCGCAATGGATCGCACTGACGATCATTGGGGTCGCGCACGCGTTCCGCGGCTCCTACCGCCCGCCCAAAATGGCGTACCATTACGCAGCCTCGCGCGAATGAGGCGCACATCGCCGCAATTCGCTGGCGCGGTGTAGCGAAAAATTTCCGAGTATCTTCATCTGGAGGAATTCAAATGGCCCTCTCGACTGCTGCGATGCCGATCGCGCAATGTGTTCGCCCGTCGCTCCGAAAGCACCGTCGTATCGACGATAGCGAGCGACGCTGTCGCTACGCGTCGACCCTGCTGGCTGCCGTCGCCGCCGTCGCCATGGCCCTTGCAGTTCCGGCCTCGGCCGCCGGCTGGGAGCCGACGAAAACCGTCGAGCTGATCGTTCCGGCCGGTATCGGCGGCGGCGCGGGCCAGATGGCGCAGTTGATCCAGGGCATCGTCCAAAAACACAACCTGATGCCGAGCTCGATGGTGGTCATCAGCAAGTCGGGTGGCTCCGGCGCCGAGGGCTTCCTGTACGTGAAGAACGCGAAGGGCGATCCGCACAAGCTCATCATCACGCTGTCCAACCTGTTCACCACGCCGCTCGCGACCGGGTCGCCCTTCTCCTGGAAGGACTACACCCCGATCGCCATGATGGCGCTCGACGAGTTCGTGTTCTGGGTGAACGCCAAGACCGACTACAAGACGCCGACCGCATATATCGACGCCGTCAAGAAGGCTGACGGCAAGATGAAGATGGGCGGCACCGGCTCCCGGCAGGAAGACCAGATCATCACCGCCGCGATCGAGCAGAAGACGGGCGCCAGGTTCACCTACGTGCCGTACAAGGGCGGCGGCGAGGTCTGCACCCAGCTCGTCGGCGGGCACATCGATTCGACCGTCAACAATCCGATCGAATGCGTGGCGCACTGGCGCGCGGGCACGGTGCGCCCGCTCTGCGTCTTCGACTCGAAGCCGATGCCCTACCCCGAAAAGGTCACCAGCGACATGTCATGGCAGAACATTCCCACCTGCAAGTCCCAGGGACTCGACATCGAATACCTCATGCTTCGCGGCATCATGACGGCGCCCGACGTCCAGAAGGACGCAGTCGATTACTACGTGGACCTGCTCAAGAAGGTCCGCGAGACGCCGGAATGGAAGGACTACATGGCAAAGGGCGCGTTCAACCAGAGCTTCATGACCGGCGCCGAGTTCAACAAGTGGCTGACCGATGCGGCTGCCCTGCACCAGCAACTGATGGAAAAGGCCGGCTTCCTGAAGAAGTAGCTTCTGCGGTTGGCGGGGGTGCCGGCGCAAAATCGCGCCCCCGCAATTCGCTCGTCCCCCGGACCCTCTTTCGCCCATGAGCGCCACGCCCCCGGAGCGGCTTAGCGCGGACAAACGCGAGTCTCCCGCAATGGCAGATCCACCCGCCGACGAGACCCCCGAAGCCGGCGTCGTTTCCTACCGCACCATGAATATCGTGGTCGCCGTGGCGCTGATGGCAGTCGCGACGGTGATCATGATCAGCAGCTATCGCCTCGGCGCCGGATGGGCCAAGGACGTCGGACCGGATTCCGGCTATTTCCCGTTCTACGTCGCGTTGTTCCTGTTCGTCGCGAGCGGCGTCACCCTGATCCAGAGCCTGCTGTCGCGCCGCCCCGAGGGGCGTGCCGGCTTCATCTCGCGCGCCGGGCTGAAGACGATTCTCCAGGTGGTTGTCCCGATGACCGTGTTCGTGATCCTGTCGATCTACATCGGGATCTACATCTCGACCGTCCTGTTCATCGGCTTCTTCATGATCTGGCACGGCCACTACTCGATCTACAAGACGCTGCCGGTCGCGATCCTCGTCCCGGTGGTGCTGTTCATCGTGTTCGAAATCTGGTTCCTGGTGCCGCTGCCGAAGGGGCCTTTCGAAGCCTGGCTCGGCTACTAGGGCCTGTGAACGCTATGGACACTAACGCGTTGCAGGGCCGAAAACGCGCAGCGCCAGGCGCGAAGGCGGGCCGGGCCCCCGGCGAGACCGCGCAACGCAGCGATGCGCGTTTTCGGCAGCAACCCGAAGGGAACGGGCCCTAGAGTGGACGCGTTCTTTTCCCTGCTGCACGGCTTCGAGGTACTGCTGACGCCCATGAACCTGGGCTACATGGTCGTCGGCATTCTGTTCGGCGTGCTGCTCGGTTTTCTTCCGGGCGTGGGCGGAGCCAACGGCATCGCGATCCTGCTGCCACTGACTTTCTCGATGCCCAATACCACCGCCATCATCATGCTGGCGGCGATCTACTGGGGCGCCCTGTTCGGCGGCTGCATCAGCGCCATCCTGTTCAACATCCCGGGCGAGCCGTGGTCGGTCGCGACGACCTTCGACGGCCATCCGCTCGCCAAGCAGGGTCGCGCCGGCGAAGCGCTCACGGCTTCGCTCACGTCGTCCTTCATCGGCGCGCTGATCGCGACCCTCGTGCTCACCTTCCTCGCGCCGATCGTGGCCAATTTCGCACTCGATTTCGGCCCGCCGGAATACTTCTCGGTCTACCTGCTCACGTTCTGCAGCTTCGTTGGCATGGGCCGGCAGCAGCCGTTCAAGGTCATCTCCGCGATGATGTTCGGGTTCGCCTTCGCTTCGGTCGGTACCGACGAGGTGACCGGCGGCGTGCGGCTGACCTTCGGCACGGAGACGCTGCTCACCGGGTTCCACTTTCTGATCGCGGTCATCGGCCTGTTCGGCATCGGCGAGATCCTGGTGACGATCGAGAAGGGGCTGCACTTCGAGGGCCTCAGCGCCAAGATCAACCCGTTCGTGGTGTGGCAGACCTGGAAGAAGCTGCCGCAATACTGGGTCACCATCCTGCGCGGCACCGTGGTCGGCATCTGGCTGGGCGTCACCCCCGGCGGCGCGACCCCGGCCTCGTTCATGAGCTACGGCCTCGCCAAGCGCTTCTCGAGGAACGGCGACAAATTCGGCACCGGTCAGCTGGAAGGCGTGGTGGCGCCGGAGACCGCCGCGCATGCCGCCGGCACCAGCGCGCTGCTGCCGATGCTCACGCTCGGCATCCCCGGTTCGCCGACCGCCGCCGTGCTGCTCGGCGGCCTGCTCATCTGGGGCCTGCAGCCGGGGCCGCTGCTGTTCGTCGAGCAGAAGGATTTCGTCTGGGGCCTGATCGCCTCGATCTATCTCGGCAACCTCGTCGGCCTGGTTATCGTCCTGTCGACGGTGCCGTTCTGGGCCTCGATCATGCGCATCCCGTTCTCGATCATCGCCCCGATCATCATCGTGGTGTGCGCTATCGGCTCCTACACGCTCTCCAACGCCCCCGCCGACCTCATCTTCATGGTGATGTTCGGCGTCATCGGCTACCTGTTCAAGAAGCTCGGCTATCCGCTGGCGCCGATGGTGCTCGCGATCGTCCTGGGCGGTCGCGCCGAGACCTCGTTCCGCCAGGCGATGATCGGCTCGCAGGGCCACCTGTCGATCTTCTGGTCGAACGGGCTGGTCGGCGGCATCACGGCGCTCAGCATGGTCATACTGTTCTGGCCGCTTATTTCACTGGTGATCGCGAAGTTCAGGGGCAGGTAGCGGCCTCGCGCCCCGTGTCGAGCGCGATTTCGGGCTTCACGAGCCTTCGCGCGACGGCATCGCCACGCCGCGACACGTTTTCGCCGGCACCGCGGCAGACGTCGAGCGTCCGGCACGCGAGCTCCGCTTTCCGCAGATCGTCAAGCACCACGGCGGCTATTCGAGCGTCGACCTCTCGAGCCGCTCGCGCGTGGTCACGCCGACAGGGCTGGGCGAAAGATGATCCGCCGCCGCGGGCGGACGTTGATCGAGGCGTTCATCGAAGCAGCGAGGTCGCGGTGCTGGTCGCCGAGAATCCCGACCATCCGCCGCTCCCGCGCACGTACGCCTCGCCAGGCGTCACCTGGACGCGCCTTCGTGCGCCCGTGCCGGCTCGGCGCCGTAACCGCGCACCTGCTTCATGGCGCCGCCGGCGGTGACGCGCACCGCGCAGTACTTGAACTCGGGAATCTTTCCGAACGGGTCGAGCGCGGGATTGGTGAGAAGATTGGCGGCCGCTTCGTAGTAGCAGAACGGAATGAACACCGCGCCGCGCGGCGTGCCGTCGTCGGCGCGCGCCGAAAGCGTTATGCTGCCGCGTCGCGACGCCACGGTGATCGCGCCGCCCGGCGCGACGCCGAGCGTTTCCAGGTCGCGCGAGTTGAGCGACGCCACCGGTGCGGGCTCGATCGCGTCCAGGACGTCGGTGCGCCGCGTCATGCTGCCCGTGTGCCAGTGCTCGAGCTGGCGCCCCGTGATCAGCACATACGGATAGGCATCGTCCGGTCGCTCCGCCGCCGGAATGACCTGCGCCGGAACGAAACGGCCCTTGCCGTTCGCCGTCGGGAACTGCGCCGTGAACACGACCCGCGTTCCGGGGTCGCCTTCGTGCTCGCATGGATAGGTGACGGCATGCTCGCGCTCGAGGCGATCCCAGGTGATGCCGGCGATCGAGGGCATCGCGCTGCGCATCTCGGTAAATACGTCGCACGCGTGCGCGTAGCGCCACGGGAGCCCGAGGCGCTTCGCCATCTCGACGATGATCCACAGGTCTTGCCGTGCCTCGCCCGGCGGCGTCAACGCCTGCCGTCCAAGCTGCACCAGCCGGTCGGTGTTCGTGAAAGTGCCGGTCTTTTCCGGGAATGCGCTCGCCGGCAGGATCACATCGGCGAGATACGCGGTTTCGGTTGGGAAGATGTCCTGGACGACCAGCATCTCGAGCCGCGCGAGCGCCGCGCGCGCGTGGCTCACGTCCGGATCCGACATCGCCGGGTTTTCGCCCATGACGTACATGCCGCGGATCTTCCCGGCGTGCACGGCGTCCATGATCTCGACGACGGTGAGACCCGTTCTCGGATCGAGTGCCGCACCCCACAGCGCCTCGAACGCGGCCTTCGCCTCCGCGGTGTCGACGCGCCGATAGTCCGGATACATCATCGGGATCAAACCGGCGTCGCTCGCGCCCTGCACGTTGTTCTGGCCGCGCAGCGGATGGAGGCCGGTGCCGGGCCGTCCCACCTGGCCGGTCATCAGCGACAGCGCGATCAGGCAGCGAGCGTTGTCGGTGCCGTGGATGTGCTGCGAAATCCCCATGCCCCACAGGATCATCGACCCGCGCGATCTCGCGTACAGGCGCGCGACTTCGCGGATTTTCGGCGCCGGGATTCCGCATACCGCCGCCATTGCTTCGGGGCTGTGACCGGCGACGTTCTTCCGCAGCTCGTCGTAGCCGCTGGTGCGTTCCGCGACGAAGCTTTCGGCGACGAGGCCCTCGTCGACGATCGTGTGCAGCATCGCGTTCAGCAACGCGACGTCGGTGTCGGGCTTCAATTGCAGGAAATGGGCGGCGTGGCGGGCGAGCTCGGAGCGACGCGGCTCGACCAGGACCAGCTTCGTCCCGCGTTTCACGGCGTTCTTGATCCACGTCGCCGCGACGGGATGGTTGACGACGGGGTTAGCGCCGATTAGCAGCACGACGTCCGCCTGCAGCACGTCCATCACGGGATTCGACACCGCGCCCGAGCCGATGCCCTCGAGCAGCGCCGCGACGCTCGACGCGTGGCAGAGCCGGGTGCAATGGTCGACGTTGTTCGAGCGGAAGCCGGTGCGCACGAGCTTCTGGAACAGATAGGCTTCCTCGTTGCTGCCCTTCGCGGAGCCGAATCCCGCGAGCGCTCCACCGCCGTGCGCGTCGCGGATCTGCGCGAGCGTGCCGCCCGCGAGATCGAGCGCTTCGTCCCAGCTCGCTTCGCGGAACACCGAAAGCGGATCGCCGGGATCCATGACGAAGTCCGCGGTCTTCGGCACGCCGGGCTTGCGAATCAGCGGTCTTGTGAGCCGCTGCGGGTGGCTGACGTAATCGAAGCCGAACCGCCCCTTCACGCACAGCCGGCCATGGTTCGCGGGACCGTCGCGGCCTTCGACGCGGATGATCGCGTCGTCCTTGACGTGGTAGTCGAGCTGGCAGCCAACCCCGCAATAGGGGCAGACCGAGGGCACGACCCGATCCGCGGCGATCAGATAGGCGCCGTGCGCCGGGGCCAGCGCGCCGGTAGGACACGCCTGCACGCATTCGCCGCACGCGACGCACGTCGACGCGCCCATCGGATCGCCGAAATCGAAGACGATGGCCGAGTGCGCACCGCGGAACGCGTAGCCGATGACATCGTTGACCTGCTGCTCGCGGCAGGCGCGCACGCAACGCGTGCACTGGATGCACGCGTCGAGGTTGACCGCCATTGCCGGATGCGTGAGGTCCGGCACGGGCTCCGCGCGCGCGGGGAACCGCGGGGCGCCGATGCGGAGCACCCGCTTCCAGTGCGCGAGCTCCGAGTCGGGCTTGTAGATCTTGGCCGGCACGTCCGCCGCCAACAGCTCGACGATCATCTTCTGCGCATGGAGCGCGCGCGGGCTTTCGCTCGACACTTCCATGCCCGGTGCGGGCGTGCGGCAGCACGAGGGCGCCAGCACCCGCTCGCCCTTGATCTCGACCATGCACGCGCGGCAGTTGCCGTCGGCGCGCATCCCCGGCGTGTAGCAAAGGTGCGGAATCTCGATGTCGTGGCGGTGCGCGGCGTCGATGATCGTCTCGCCGGCGGCCGCGGCGATCTGGCGGCCGTTGAGGTGAAAGACGACCGCCGAGTTCATTTCAGCTCCTCGGGAAAATAGCGGATCACGCAGGCGACGGGATTCGGCGCCGCCTGCCCGAGCCCGCAGATCGAGGCGTCGGCCATCGCCCGCGACAGCTCGTCGAGCAGCGGCACGTCCCATCTCGGCTCTTGCAGGAGCCGAACGGCTTTCTCCGTGCCGACGCGGCACGGCGTGCACTGGCCGCACGATTCGTCGGCGAAAAAGCGCATCAGATTGAGCGCGGCGTCGCGCGCGCGGTCGTGCTGCGAAAGCACGATGATCGCCGCCGAGCCGATGAAGCACCCGTGCGGCTGCAGCGTGTCGAAATCGAGCGGGACATCGGCGAGCGACGCCGGCAGGATGCCGCCCGACGCGCCGCCGGGCAGGTAGGCGTAAAGCTCGTGGCCGGTCAACATGCCACCACAGTATTCGTCGATCAGCTCGCGCACGGTGATTCCGGCTGGCGCGAGATGCACGCCGGGTTTCGCCACGCGGCCGGAGACCGAGAACGAGCGCAGGCCCTTGCGCCCGCGCCGCCCCTGGTCCGCGAACCACGCAGCGCCGTTTTCCAGGATGTCGCGCACCCAGTACAGCGTCTCCATGTTGTGTTCGAGCGTCGGCCGCCCGAAGAGTCCCACCTGCGCGACATACGGCGGACGCAGGCGCGGCATCCCGCGCTTGCCCTCGATCGACTCGATCATCGCCGACTCCTCGCCGCAGATGTAGGCGCCGGCGCCACGCCGCAGCTCGATTCGCGGCAGCGGGCACGGCGGATCAGCTTCGAGCGCGGCGATCGCGGTCGCGAGGATCGCCCGGCACGCGGCGTACTCGTCGCGCAGATAGATGTAGACCGCGTCGATGCCGGCGGCCCACGCGGCGATCAGCATCCCCTCGAGGAAGCGATGCGGGTCCCGCTCCAGGTAGTAGCGGTCCTTGAATGTGCCCGGCTCGCCTTCGTCGATGTTGACCGCCAGCAGCCGTGGCGCGGGCTCCGCGCGCACGATCCGCCACTTGCGGCCCGCCGGAAACCCGGCGCCGCCCAATCCGCGGAGTCCCGAATCCTCGAGCGTCGTGATCACCGCCTCGGCGGTGCGCTCGCCCCGCGCGCAGGCGACGAGCGTGCGATAGCCGCCGCCCGCGCGGTACGCCGCATCGCCGCCGTGGGACGGGATGTCCGGTGCCAGCCGACGTTTGGACACCGCCTCGGCAATCGCGGCGACCGTCGCCCGATCAACCGGATTCTTTCCGACCACGGCAGCAGGCGCATGCTCGCAACGCCCGATGCACGACGCGGCGACGATCCTGACATTCGCGCCGCACGCCCGCGCGAGGTCGGCCCGCAGCGACGAGGCGCCGGCGAGCTCGCACGACAGCGTCTCGCAGACGCGCACGGTGATTTCGGGCGGCGGCGATTCGCCTTCCTTCACCACGTCGAAGTGATGGTAGAACGTCGCCACCTCGTAGACTTCGGCGAGCGAGAGCTTCATCTCGGAGGCCAGCGCGACGAGGTGTGCGGCCGCGAGGCAGCCGTAACGGTCCTGGATCCGGTGCAGATGCTCGACCAGCAGATCGCGGCGGCGGGGGGCGCCGCCGAGCAGCGCGCGGACCTCGGAGAGCGCCTGCGCGTCGACCTGCCTGCCCTTCGGATGTGCGTGCGCACTCGCGCGCCGCGCAAGCCCCGCCGTGTCGATTACCGCCTTTTGCTCCATGCCGCTCCTGTCTTGTGCGAGATGCCGCCGCTCACACCGCGGCCTCCGCATCTTCCTCTTTGCACGATCCACCGCTCCGTCGGCCGCGCTCAATCGCTCGCGGACGCGCCCTTCGGGCCCCGGCTTCGCCCCGCTCGCTCATTCGAGAAAGTCGCAGTGCTTCTCGACGTGCGCCGCGAGATCGAGCGAATGCTGGCGCACCAGCCGTTCGGCAAGCTCGGTGTCGCGGCGCTCGAGCGCCTCGATGATCCGCATGTGGTCGATGATCGAGCGCGCGGCGCGGTCGCTCTGCGCGATCGTCATCTTGCGGATCGCGCGCACATGGACGAACAGGTTATCGATCGTCTTGCCCATGAGGTGCGACCCCGAGAGTCGGATGATCGCTTGGTGGAACCCGATGTTGGCCTCCGAATACTCGTCAATGTGCTCCGCCGGCGTCGACGTCCGGAACTCGTCGAACATCGTGCGCAGCGCGGCGATGTCGGCATCGGTTGCGTTCAGCGTCGCAAGGCGCGCGGCCATGCTTTCGAGCGCCGCCCACATTTCGATCATCTCGACGATCTGCTTCTTCGTCTTGCGGACGATGAACACGCCGCGCCGCGGCTCCGTGCGCAGGAATCCCTCCTGCTCGAGCAGCGTCATCGCCTCGCGAATCGGCGTGCGCGACACGCCGAGCGCGTCGGCGAGTTGCCGCTCGTCGAGGCGGATCTCGGCGGTCTGCCCGTAGATGTCGGCGTCCTGGATCGCCTGCTTCAACGCCGCGTACGCCTGGTCGCGGAAGCTCACATTCGCGGTCAGCTTGCGCAGCGTCAGCGGCACGCCCACGGCGTCGATTGCGGTCGCGCTCGCCATCGTCACCCCCTTCGTCGCGGCGACTGCGGGCGCGCCGCCGCGCTCGGGCGGACGAGCGAAGCCCCACGAACCAAGTCGCTGATATTTCGCATGAAAATTTTCGTTGACCTCCCATGATATACCAAATACATTAAGCGAAATATCGTCGGGCGCCGGGGTCTTCGGAACCGGCCCAAACCGTTTTCGGGGGTTCGAACCCGCAAGCGCCGGCCGTAGCCGGCATCCAATCGAGGCTCGTGGCGGCGCGAGGAGTCGAGGACGCCCGCCCCGCCCTCTTTTCCCTCTCGCCGGCTCCGGAGGAAATCATGCAAGACGTCGCCGCGAAACCAGCTCCCAAGACCACCGCAACCCCACCCAACGACACGCCAAAGACCGCCAGCGGCGGCGAGGTTGCTCCCGAGACGCAGCAAACCGACGGCTTCCAGCTCGTCATCGACGCCCTCAAGCTGAACGGCATCGACACGATCTTCGGTTTGCCCGGCATCCCGATCACCGACCTCACACGCAAGTTGCAGGCACAAGGCATGCGCGTGATCGCCTTCCGTCACGAGCAGAACGCCGGGTATGCCGCTTCCATCGCCGGCTTCATGACGGGCAAGCCGGGCATCTGCCTCACGGTGTCCGCCCCCGGCTTTCTCAACGGACTGGCGGCGCTCGCCAACGCCACCACCAACTGCTTCCCGATGATCCTCATCAGCGGCTCGAGCGAGCGCGAGATCGTCGACTTGCAGCAGGGCGACTACGAGGAGATGGACCAGCTCGCCGTCGCAAGGCCGCACGCCAAGGCCGCGTTCCGCGTCCTGCACGCCGAGGACATCGGCGTGGGCGTGGCGCGGGCGATCCGTGCCGCGCTTTCCGGCCGTCCGGGCGGCGTGTATCTCGACCTGCCGGCGAAGCTCTTCCCGCAGACCATCGATGCAGAAGCAGGGAAGAATTCGCTGATCAAGGTCGTCGACCCGGCGCCGCGCCAGATCCCGGCGCCGGACTCCGTTACCCGCGCGCTCGATCTCCTCAAGAGCGCCAAGCGTCCGCTCCTCATTCTCGGCAAGGGCGCGGCGTACGCGCAGGCCGATGCGGACATTCGCGCTCTGGTGGAAAGAACCGGCATCCCCTACCTGCCGATGGCGATGGCCAAGGGCCTTCTGCCCGACACGCACGAGCAGTCGGCGGCCGCGGCGCGCTCGTACGTGCTGCCGGAAGCCGACGTCGTGATGATGATCGGCGCGCGCCTGAACTGGCTGCTCTCGCACGGCAAGGGCAAGACATGGGGCGGCAAGAGCCCCAAGGAATGGGGCGGCCAGAAATTCGTCCAGGTCGACATCTCGCCACAGGAGGCGGACAGCAACGTCCGTATCGATGCGCCGGTCGTCGGCGACATCGGTTCGTGCGTGAAGGCCATCCTCGCCGCGATCAACGCAAATGACGGATCGTGGCCTGCGCCGCCCGCCGAGTGGCTCGACGCGATTCGCGAACGCAAGACCAAAAACGTCGCGAAGATGACGGAAATGCTGGCGAAGAATCCGACGCCGATGAACTACCACAGCGCGCTTTCCGTCGTGCGCGACATCGTCAAGGCAAATCCGGATGCGATCCTCGTCAACGAGGGTGCGAATGCGCTCGACTTCACGCGCAGCATCGTGGACATGTACAAGCCGCGCAAGCGGCTGGACGTCGGCACCTGGGGCGTCATGGGCATCGGCATGGGCTTCTCGGTCGCGGCGGCCGTGGTCAGCGGCGAGCAGGTGATCGCGATCGAGGGCGACAGCGCCTTCGGCTTCTCCGGCATGGAAGTGGAGACGATCTGTCGCTACGACCTTCCGGTCTGCGTCGTGATCCTCAACAACAACGGCGTCTACCGCGGCGATGAGGTGAATCCGACCGGAGGACGCGATCCGTCGCCCCTGGTGTTCGTCAAGGGCGCGCGCTACGAGAAGCTGATGGACGCCTTCGGTGGCGTGGGGGTGCTGGCCACGACGCCGGCCGAGCTTCGCAACGCGATGGACGGTGCGATCCGCTCGCGCAGGCCTACCCTGATCAACGCCGTCATCGACGAAAAGGCGGGCACGGAAAGCGGCCGCATCACGAGTCTCAATCCGGCCGCGAAGAAGAAACCGTGACGCAAGATTGGCTGCGCGGCCCGACGACCTTGTCGTTTTATCGCTCGCCCCATTTTTGCTCTCGAGTCGGATTTAAGTCTTCGCAATGACGGCATTTGGATAGGGGGAGGTCATGGGTAAGGCATTGGACGGCGTCCGCATCCTGGATTTCACGCACGTGCAGTCGGGGCCGACATGCACCCAGCTCCTCGCGTGGTTCGGCGCCGACGTGATCAAGGTCGAGCGCGCGGGCGAGGGCGACATCACCCGTGGCCAGCTGCGCGACATCCCCGGCGTGGACAGCCTGTATTTCACAATGCTGAACCACAACAAGCGTTCGATCACCGTCGACGCCAAGCACCCGAAAGGCAAGGCGGTGCTGGAAGCGCTGGTCAAGCGCTGCGACGTGCTGGTCGAAAATTTCGCGCCGGGCGCGCTCGACCGGATGGGCTTCACGTGGGAGCGCATCCAGGAGCTCAACCCGCGGATGATCATGGCGTCGGTGAAAGGCTTCGGTCCCGGGCCGTACGAGGAATGCAAGGTCTACGAGAACGTCGCCCAATGCGCGGGCGGATCGGCATCGACCACCGGCTTCGACGACGGGCCGCCGCTCGTCACCGGCGCGCAGATCGGCGATTCCGGCACGGGGTTGCATCTGGCGCTCGGGATCGTCGCCGCACTCTACCAGCGCAACACGTCGGGCCGCGGTCAGCGGGTGCTCGCCGCGATGCAGGACGGCGTGCTCAACCTCTGCCGCGTGAAGCTCCGCGACCAGCAGCGCCTCGACCGCACCCGCGTGCTGGAGGAATACCCGCAGTACCCGAACGGCAAATTCGGCGACGCCGTTCCGCGCGCCGGCAACGCATCGGGCGGCGGCCAGCCGGGGTGGATCCTCAAGTGCAAGGGTTGGGAGACCGATCCGAACGCCTACATCTACTTCATCACGCAGGCACCGGTGTGGAAGGACATCTGCGAAGTGATCGGCAAGCCGGAATGGCTGACCGATCCCCGCTACGCGACGCCCAAAGGGCGGCTGCCGCACCTGATGGAGATCTTCGGCGAAATCGAGGAATGGACGAAGACCAAGACCAAATTCGAGGCGATGGACATCCTCAACAAGCACGACATTCCGTGCGGCCCGATCCTGTCGATGAAGGAGATCGCCGAGGAGCCGTCGCTGCGCAAGACGGGAACCGTCGTCGAGGTCGACCATCCCACGCGCGGCAAGTACCTGTCGGTCGGCAATCCGATCAAGATGTCGGACAGCCCGAGCGACGTGAGGCGCTCGCCGCTGCTGGGCGAGCACACCGACGAAGTGTTGGCGGAAGTCGGCTACGACAAGGCTGCGATCGCGGCGCTGCGCGCCGAAAAGGCGATCTGACGGTCGGCCTTTGCGGCGGCGAAACATCGCGTCGCCTGTGAGCGAACTCCCTCGGAGACCAACCATGGCGAACAACAAGACGGCGGTCCGGCGCATTCTGGACCAGGTGAAGGCGGAAGGCCGCACGGCGTTGACCGCGCCGGAAGGCAAGGCAGTCTGCGACGCCTACGGCGTTCCGGTGCCGAAGGAGGGTGTGGCGACGACCGCCTCCGACGCGGCCAAGCTCGCGACCAAGATCGGCTACCCGGTGGTGCTGAAGATCGTGTCGCCGCAGATCCTGCACAAGACGGAGGCGGGCGGCGTCCTGGTCGGGGCGAAGAGCGCCGCGGACGTTCGCAGGGGCTTCGCGACGATCATGGCCAGCGCAAGGAAATACAACAAGAAGGCCGAGCTCCTCGGCGTGCAGGTCCAGCAGATGGTGGGTGGCGGTCAGGAAGTCATCATCGGCGCGGTGACCGACCCGTCGTTCGGCAAGCTGGTCGCGTTCGGTCTGGGCGGTGTGCTGGTCGAGGTGCTGAAGGACGTCACGTTCCGCCTCGCACCCGCGTCGAAGGACGACGCGTTGTCGATGCTGGACGGTATTGCGGCGGCCGCGGTATTGAAAGGCGTGCGCGGCGCCGAAGGCGTGAATCGCGCGGCGCTCGCGACCGTGATCCGCAACGTTTCGCAGCTCGTCGGCGACTTCCCGGAGATTGCCGAGATGGACCTGAATCCGGTCTTCGCGTCGAAGAAGGGCGCGATTGCCGCCGATGTGCGCATCGTACTCGATTCGAATCCGCCGGTTCCACGCTTCCGGCCGAAGCACGAGGACATCGTCCGCGACATGAACCGGATCATGAAGCCGGACGCGGTGGCGGTCATCGGCGCGTCGGGCGAGACCGGCAAGATCGGCAACTCGGTCATGAAAAACCTGATCAACGGCGGATACCAGGGGGCGATCTATCCGATCAACCCGTCCGCCGACGAGATCATGGGGCTCAAGGCGTACAAGAGCGTCAAGGACGTCCCCGGCAATATCGACGTCGCGGTGTTCGCGATTCCCGCGAAGTTCGTCGCCGCCGCCCTGGTCGAGTGCGGCGAGAAGAAGATCCCGGGCGCGGTGCTGATTCCGTCCGGCTTCGCCGAAACGGGCAACGTCGAGGGCCAGAAGGAGATCCAGGCGATCGGGCGCAAGTACGGCGTCCGGCTGATGGGGCCGAACATCTACGGCTTCTACTACACGTGGAAGAATCTCTGCGCGACGTTCTGCACAGCGTATGACTTCAAGGGCCACGCTGCGCTTTCGTCGCAGTCGGGCGGAATCGGGATGGCGATCATCGGCTTCTCGCGCTCGGCGAAGATGGGCGTCTCGGCAATCGTCGGCCTCGGCAACAAGTCCGACATCGACGAAGACGACCTCCTCACGTTCTTCGAGCAGGACGACAACACGCGGATCATCGCCCAGCACTGCGAAGACCTGAAGGACGGCCGCGCGTTCGCCGAGGTCGCGAAGCGGGTGTCGAAGAAAAAGCCGGTCGTGATGCTGAAGGCCGGCCGCACGAGTCTCGGCGCGCGGGCCGCCTCGTCGCACACGGGCGCGCTCGCCGGCAACGACAAGATCTACGACGACGTCCTCCGCCAGTCGGGCGTCATCCGCGCGAAGGCGCTGCGCGAGCTCCTCGAGTATGCGCGCGCGATTCCCGTGCTGCCGACACCGAAAGGCGAGAACGTCGTGATCATCACCGGCGCGGGCGGCTCCGGCGTGCTGCTGTCGGATGCTTGCGTCGACAACGGGCTCAAGCTGATGGCGATGCCGGCGGACCTCGACGCGGCCTTCCGCAAATTCATCCCGCCATTCGGCGCTGCCGGCAATCCCGTCGACATCACCGGCGGCGAGCCGCCGACGACCTACAAGAATACGATCCGCCTGGGACTCGAGGATCCGCGCATCCACGCGCTCATCCTCGGCTATTGGCATACGATCATCACGCCGCCGATGGTCTTCGCCCAGCTCGCCGCGGAAGTCGTCGCCGAAATGAAGGCGCAGGGGATCGAGAAACCGGTCGTCGCCTCGCTCGCGGGCGACGTCCAGGTCGAGGAAGCGGCTGAATACCTGTTCGACCATGGGATCCCGGCGTATCCGTACTCGACCGAGATGCCGGTGATGGTGCTGGGTGCGAAGTACAAGTGGGCGCGCGGCGCCGGCCTGATCTGACGACGCGCGCAGCGCGGGCGAGGCGACGTCGCCCGCCCCGGCCAGCTACCCGGCAGGGCGGGCGTTGTGTTGTAATGGGCGCCGCCGCGCGCCGGCACGGCCAACGGCTTCGTCCGCATGAACGCCAATCTCTACGCGCTCCTGCGCCGTCACTTCGACGACCACCTCGGGGAACCGTGCATCCTCATCCCGGACGGGCCGGTCATCCACTACGACCGGCTCGATGCGGTGTCGGCGCAAATCGCCCACGCGTTGCGCGACGAAGGCTGCCAGGTCGGAGACCGCGTCGCGGTGCAAGTGGACAAATGCTGGGAAGCGCTCGCCCTCTACCTCGCCTGCCTGCGGGCCGGGCTCGTCTTCCTGCCCCTCAACACCGGCTACCAGAAAGGCGAGCTCGCGTATTTCTTCGGTGACGCCGAGCCGCGCGTCATCGTCTGCCGGCCGGAATCAGCAGCAACGGTTGCGCCGTTGCGGCCGGAGGCGTCCGTCCTGACGCTCGCCGACGGCGAAGGTACGTTGCTCGATCGCGCTGCGACGCGGCAGGAATCGTTCGACACCGTCACCTCCGGGCCGGACGAGCTCGCGGCGATCCTCTACACCTCGGGGACGACCGGCCGCGCCAAGGGCGCGATGCTCACGCACAGGAACCTCGGCAGCAACGCGCTCGCGCTGGTCGATGGCTGGGGCTTCACGCGGGGCGACGCGCTGTTGCACGCGCTGCCGATCTACCACGTGCACGGCTTGTTCGTCGCCGTGCACTGCGTGCTGCTTTCGGCGAGCCGCATGCTGTGGGTCGCGAGGTTCGAGGCTGCGCAGGTGCGGGCATTGCTGCCGCGCGCGACCGTGATGATGGGCGTCCCGACGTTCTACACGCGGCTCCTCGCCGATCCGGCGTTCGGGGCCGCCGACTGCCGGTCGATGCGGTTGTTCATTTCGGGCTCGGCGCCGCTGTTGCCGGAGACCTTCGACGAGTTCCGGCAGCGCACCGGGCACACGATCCTCGAGCGCTACGGGATGTCCGAGACCGGGATGATTACGTCCAACCCGCTCGACGGCGAGCGGATCGCCGGCACGGTGGGTCCGCCGCTGCCGGGCATAGCGGTGCGCGCCGTCGACGCCGACGGCAACGCGTGCGCCGCGGGCGAGGTCGGGGGCATCGAAATGCGGGGCCCCAATGTCTTTGCCGGCTACTGGCGTCTGCCGGAGAAGACCCGCGAGGACTTCACCGCCGACGGCTGGTTTCGTACCGGCGACTTGGGCGCGATTCTCGAAAACGGGTACGTGCGAATCGTCGGGCGCGCGAAGGACCTGATCATCACCGGCGGCCTCAACGTCTACCCGAAGGAAATCGAGGAAAGGATCGACGCGCTTCCGGGCGTGGCCGAGTCCGCGGTGATCGGCGTCCCCGATCCCGACTTCGGCGAAGCCGTCAACGCCGTCGTCGTGGCGAGGCCCGGGCATGCGCTGCGAGAATCCGACGTGATTGCCGCGTTGAAGACCGAAATCGCAAGTTTCAAAGTGCCCAAACGGGTTTTCGTCGTCAACGAGCTGCCGCGCAACTCGATGGGCAAAGTGCAGAAGAACATTCTGCGCGAGCGCTTCGGTCGCTGAGGCCGTCGTACCGGCATCGGCTGCCTGGCGACGCCGTCAACGCTTCGATACGACCCCGCCAAGCCCTCGCGTCGTTGCGCTCGGGTCCGTCAACGCTGCCACGCGCTCCACGATTTCCAGAGCATGTACGCGGCGAGCACGTAGAGCAGCACGGCGAATGCGTGGCGCAGCGTCTTCACCGGCCAGCGATGCGCGGCGCGCGCCCCGATCGGCGCGCAGATGACGCTGCCCACCGCGATTGCCAGCAACGCGGGGACGTAGACGTAGCCGATCGAGTACGGCGGCAGCCCCGCCTGACCGAAGCCGGCGATGACGAAGCCGATCGTGCCGGCGACCGCGATGGGCAACCCGAGCGCTGCAGACGTGCCGACGCAATTGCGCAACGGGACGTTGCACGCGCGCATGAACGGCACCGACAGGAACGCACCGCCGGCGCCGACCATGCTCGAGACGAGCCCGATGCCGCCACCGACGGCGAACAGTCCGGGCGAGCCGGGCAGCTCGCGCGTCGGCGCGGGCCTGCGGTCGGCGAGCATCTGCGTGGCGGCGACCGCGACGAACGCACCGAAGAACACCGCGAGGAGCGACGTCGACATCGTGCCGACGATCTGCGGACCGACGAGCGAACCGACGACGATTCCAGGCGCCATGCCGGCGACGACGCGCCAGAGCACCGCGCCATGGCGGTGATGCTCGCGCGCGGAAGCGATCGACGTGAAGAGGATCGTCGCGGTCGCGGTGGCCACGGCAAGGTGTACGACGTGCTCCATGGCGAAACCCTGGCGGCTGAAGACGATGGTCAGGAGCGGCACCATCGTCATGCCCCCGCCAATGCCGAGCAGTCCCGCAAGAAAGCCGACGAGCGCGCCAAGCGTCACGAAGGCGACGATCAGCGCCGGATCCATCCGGTCAGGAAGAACGCATGGCGAGTTTCACGACGTGCGCCCACTCGGCGGGATCGACGGGCGTAATCGACAGCCGGTTGCCGCGCTGCAGGACGCGCATCCGCGCAAGTGCCGGTTCCGAACGCAGCTCCGCGAGCGAAACGAGACGACTCTTCGCGATGAATTTCACGTCGACGTTGACCCAGCGCGGCGCCTCCTTCGTGGACTTGGCATCGAAATAGGGGCTCTTGGGATCGAACTGCGTTGCGTCCGGGTAGGCTGGCGCCGAGATTTCGACGATTCCGGCAATACCCGGCTCCGGGCAGCTCGAGTGATAGAAGAACGCACGGTCGCCGACCTTCATCTGGTCGCGCATGAAATTGCGCGCCTGATAGTTGCGTACGCCGAACCACGCCGTCGACTGGTTCTTCGCCCGCGCAAGGTCGTCGATCGAGAACTCGTCGGGCTCGGATTTCATCAGCCAGTAGCGCATGAAAAAATCGCGGCGCCGTTGCCAGCGCCGCGCCTGTCTGGAGTTCGCGGGACGAACGTCCGCGCGCGTGCTGCCTATTGTTGGTCTTGTCGTGCTCTCGCTACGGCAGCGCGTTCATTCGCTCGCTCCGCGAGCTTAGCGGGCGAATGATATAGGTGTTCCCCGCCTGTGCCGTACGGCCCCTCATCTTGAACCTGAGGTTCAAGAGGGTCGCCCGCCGGAGCCTTCAGGCGCTTCCGCGTGGGAGCGCACACCAGCTCATCGAAGGCAGGGCAACCTCGCTAGGTAGCATTGGTTCAAAGAGTGTATGGGCCGCTCGAACACCGCAGGGAACGTTGAACTCTTGCCGCCGCTTCGCTAGTGGGCTTTGTCCGGCCCCGCGAGCACCTGATCGATGGCGGTCTGCATATCGACGATTCTACGCCGCAATCCGGCATCGTCAATGCCCGACGGCGAACCCGGGGACGACGGCGCGATCGCCGCCCGCCGTTCGTTCAGCAGCTCATGAGCGAGGTTCAATGCGGCCATCACCGCAATCCGTTCGGAGCCCGCGACTTTACCGCCGTCGCGAATCTCGCGCATCCGTCGGTCGAGCAACGCGACTGCGTCGATGAGCGCGGCTCGTTCGGACTCATTGCAGGCGACCCTGTACTCGCGGCCCAGCAGCGATACGTCGAGGGTGACAGCGCCCCCCGCAGGCGGCGTACGAATCGTCATTTGCGCCTTCCGCACGGCGCCCTTCGGGCGACGGGCCGCTGCGTCGGCCGCTCGCTCATTCGACGGGCTCGGGCAATCGCGCGAGGAGGGCATCCAGCCGCTGCGTCGCTTCGGCGACCCGCTGGACGAGCGCTTGGTTGCGGGCGTTGGCGGCGGCGAGGTCGCGTCGTAGCGCCTCGTTCGCCGCACGCAGCGCGCGCGTGTGTGCGATCAGGGACGCCTGCTTGCGCTCGAGCGTCGCGATTTCGGCTTCGATGGCCGAATCGGACGCGCCCATCGCGGGCGTGTTCGCCTGTAGCATCGGATCACTCTAGCCGGTCGATACGCGCCGCGTCAACTCGGCCGGCCGGCCGGCGCATCGCGGGTCGCAAGCGGCACGTAACGAACCGCGAGGATATCGAGCTCCTCGACGCCGCCCGGCGTGCGGAGCGTCACCGTATCGCCGACGCTTGCCTTCAGGAGGGCGCGCGCCACCGGCGACACCCAGCTCACGTACCCGCGGGAGGTATCGATCTCGTCGACGCCGACGATGCTCAACGTGCGCTCGTCGCCTTTGGCGCCGCGGACCGTCACCGTGGCGCCGAAGAATATCCGGCCGGACGCGTCGTCGTCGCGCCGCGCCGCCGGGTCCACGACTTCGGCGAGGTCGAGGCGCTTGACCAGGAAACGGATGCGCCGATCGATCTCGCGCAGCCGTTTCTTTCCGTAGATGTAGTCGCCATTTTCGGAGCGGTCGCCGTTGCCCGCGGCCCAGGCGACCGTCGCGACCAGCTCGGGCCGCTCCTTTTGCACCAGATGCTCGAGCTCGGCCTTCATCCGCTCGAATCCGCCCGGCGTCAGATAATTGCGCGCGCCGGCCGGCAGGGGCGACGGGGCTTCGAGCTCGTCGTCGTCAGGCGTTTCCGATTCCCGGGTGAATGCCTTGTTCATTTCATTCGCCGGCGTCGACAGATGGCCGCGGCGTACTGTTGATTATAGGCGTCCGTTCGCGGGAACGACATCGCGCCCGGCGGCTCCGTCGAGGATCGCGGTGGCAGCCCTATAATCGATGCGGCCTCGCGAGCGCGGGCCCGTCCGCGCCGCCGCTTTCCATGTCCGCACCCCCGACTTCATCGACCGCGCCTGATTCGCCGCCGCCGCGGCCCGCCTTCCGCGCCGTCATGATCCTCGCGCTGCTCGCGGGCGCGGGCTGTGCGGCTCTTGCCGTAGCGCTCTCGGTGGGAAGTGTAACGATCGAAGCGTCGACGATCGTGCGGGCGCTCCTCGGCCGCGCCGCCGGCACTGACGCAATCATCGTCGTCGACCTGCGCCTGCCGCGTGCGCTCGCCGCGTTCGCCGTAGGCGGACTGCTCGCCGTCGCCGGTGCGTTGATGCAGGTGCTGCTGCGCAATCCGCTCGCCGACCCGTATGTCCTGGGCATCTCCGGAGGCGCGGCGGTCGGTGCGCTTGCGGCGATGATCGCGGGAGCCGCCGCGCTCGTCGCGCCCGTTGCCCTCGTCGGCGCATTCGTTTCGACGCTCGTCGTGTTCGGCCTGGCGCGCGCCGGCGCCGCCGGCGTGCCTTGGACGGCGACCCGCCTTCTGCTGACCGGCATCGTCGTCGCTGCGGGGTGGAGCGCGCTGATCGCTCTGCTCCTCACCGTCGCCCCCGACGCGCAGGTAAAGGGCATGCTGTTCTGGATGCTGGGCGACTTGTCCGCTGTGCCGCCGCCGTTGCCGGCGCTGGCGACGCTGGCGATCGTGCTCGTCGCCTCCTTTGCACTCGCGCGCGATCTCAATGTGCTCGGTCGCGGCGAGGAGATCGCAGCGGCGCTCGGCGTCGAGGTCCCTCGCGTCACGCTGGCGCTGCACGCTCTGGCCGCGCTCGCCACCGCCGCAGCCGTCACGACGGCCGGCAGCGTCGGCTTCGTGGGCCTCGTGGTTCCACACGCGCTGCGACTCGTGATCGGCAATGACCAGCGTGTGCTCCTTCCGGCCGCTGCGCTCGCCGGCGGCGCGCTGCTGGTGCTCGCGGATACGCTGGCGCGGAGCATCATTGCGCCCGTGCAATTGCCGGTCGGGGTGATCACCGCGCTCGTCGGCGTGCCGGTGTTTCTCTACCTCCTCGCGAAGAGCGGGACGCGCACATGACGACCGCGCGATTGTCCGCTCGCAGTCTTGCGCTCTCCATTGGCGGACGCGTGTTGTGCGAAGGTCTTGATCTCGAGGTCCATGCGGGCGCGCGCTGGGCAATTGTCGGGCCCAACGGCGCGGGCAAGACAACGCTGCTCGCGACACTCGCAGGATTGCGCACGGCAGCTGCCGGCGACATCGCCTACGACGGCGTAGCACTCGACGCGCTGTCGCCGCGCGAACGCGCGAGAAGGCGTGGCTGGCTGCCGCAGGACAGCGTCGACTTCTTTCCCGCGACGGTGCTGGAGACCGTGCTCGTCGGCCGGCACCCGCATCTTGCGCGCATGCAGTGGGAGTCGGCGGCCGACGTGGAATGCGCGCGTTCCGCGCTGTCGCGCTTTGGCGTCGCCGGCTTCGAACAGCGCGACATCCGCACGCTGTCCGGCGGCGAGCGCCGTCGCGTCGCCCTCGCGGCGCTCGTCGCGCAGGATCCCGACCTATTGCTGCTCGACGAACCGTCGTCGCACCTCGACCTGGGCCAGCAGATCGCGGCCCTCGATGCGCTGGCCGCACTCGCGCGCGAACGCGGCAAGGCGCTCGTCATGGTCCTGCACGACCTGCATCTCGCGCTCCGCTACGCCGATCATGCGCTGGCGCTGGGCGGGGGTCGGGCCGTGACCGGCGCTGCGGCTGATGTGCTCACCCCCGACGCGCTTTCGACACTTTTCGGTCATCGCCTCGCCGCGGTCGGCGAAGGCAACGCCCGAACCTTCGTACCGATGTAGCCAGGGTCAGCGCCCGCGTGCGCTGTCGATCGCCGCGCACAGCTCGGCGATGCCGTCGACGAAGCGGGGTCCGGCGCGATGGAGGAGGTTGGCGTCGACGGTAAAGAGGTTGCCACGCTCGACCGCCGGCAGCGCCGGGAAGCGTTGCCACTCGTCGAGCCAGGGCGGGCGGGCGCCGCCGTCGGCGCCGGCGATAATCGCGTCCGGGCGGGCCGCTAGCACCGCCTCGATGCTGACCGTCGGCGCCGGCACGCGGAGCGCCGCGAACACGTTGTGGCCACCGCACGCTTCGATCGCGCGGGTGATGAGGTGCCCGCCGCCGATCGTGTACAACGGCGCACCCCAGATCTCGTAGAAGACGCCAACGTCCCGCGCCCGCACATGGTCCGCGCGAATCCTCTCGAGGCGCCGCCGGAACGCCTGCGCCGCGGTGCGCGCTTGCGCTTCGTTCCCCACCAGGACGCCGAGCCGCTCCAAATCGTCGGCGATGCCCTCGATCGTCTTCGGGTCGGTCGTGAACACGGCGATGCCGCGCGCTCGCAGCGCCGCCACCTGCGCGGGGGCGGTGTACGGCCAGGTGACGACAAGGTCCGGATGGTCCTCGATGATCCGCTCGAAGTCGAGCGCGGTGGCGTCGCCAACCCGCGGCAATGCCTTTGCCTGCGGCGGGAAATCCGACGTCGCGATGACGCCGACGATGCGCGCGCCCGCACCGGCGGCGAAGAGAAGCTCCGTCGCATGCGGCGCGAGACTCACGATCCGCATTGCCGGCGCAGCGAGCGTCACATCGGTGCCGCTGTCGTCGCGAACGCCGACCGCCGCGGACGCGCAACGTGCGACGACGAGCATCGCCGCCGAAACGCCGATCAGGACGGCGGCAGCCGCCCGTCTCAAGGCTGCCATCGGATCGCCGCGTACACGGTCGCGCCGCCCGTCGAATAGTCGGCCGCGAGCTGGTAGTTCCGGTTGAACACGTTGTCGCCGCGCACCAGAAGCGACCACCCCTTTGCGAACGGCCATTCGAGCGTGAGGTCGACGATCCCGTAGCCCCCCAATGCGCGAACGTCCGCCGCATCGTCGTAGCGCCGCGACGAGGCGACGAATTCGACGCCGAGCTGCGCCGGACCCGCCTGCTGCAGCACTCTGATCGCGCCATGTTCGCGTGCGCGCCGCGGCAGCAACTTCCCCGTCGCGTCGTCCGTCGGATCCTGCAGATCGAGCGAGGCGACGATCCTGGTCTGCCGCCAGGCGAGGTCGAGTCCCAGCGTGACGCCTTCGAGCGTTGCGGCCGCGATGTTTTGCGGCAGACAGACAAAACTCGCGTCGCAGGCAAACACGATGAGATCGCTCACCCGGTTCCGATAGCCGATCACGCGAGCTTCCCACCGCACTTCCGCGTAGCTCGCACTGAAGTAGGCGCCGACTTCGACATTCTTCGACGTCTCTGGAACGAGGCCCGGGTTTGAAAAGCCCGGATAGTAGAGATCGTTGAACGACGGCGCCTTGAAGCCGGTGCCGGCGCCGGCGGTGATCCGCCACGCCGGCGACAGCACGTAGCCCAGCGCGAGACCGCCGGTCGTCTTGTCGCCGTATTGATTCGAGTCGTCGTTGCGGACGTTCGCCTGCAGCGAAAGCGCGGCGCGGCGAAGCTGGTAGACGCCCGTCGCCGAGTTCGTGTTGCGCTGCGTGACGGCGAAATCCGTATTCGTCGTCAGGTGCTCCTCGCGCCGTTCGAGAATGACGCCCAGCGATCCTTGCGGCAGCACGAAGTCGTTCTGCCAGGTGTATTGCCGCTGTGCCGTCTTGTACGGAAAGTTGCCGAAGGCCGTCTGCGAGACCGAATCGTCGATGCCTTCGCCCGCGATGAGCGCGGACGTCCAATGGTCCGAGAGCGCGTTGCGGCTCGTGACCGACCACGTCTCGACGGTAGTGATGGTCCGATCGTCGAACTCGGCGCTGCCGTCGTACTGGGCGTTCAGGCGACTGTAGAAGAATTGCCCGGCGAGGTCTTGGCCGGCGGCCCACGTCCACGCCCCATTCGCCGTCGCGTTCGCCGTCGAATACCCGTCGCGATCGGGGTTGTAGCTGACGTTGCGCGGATCGACGATCGCATTGAAGCCCTCGCTTTGCCGCCCACCGGCTTGAATCGAATAGCGTACGGACTCGCTTGCGCCCGCGACCCCCGCGGCGAGGGCGCCGGTATCGTACGTTCCGTAGCCGACGGTGGCGTTGGGGACGATGCCAGCGCCCTGCGCGCGCTTGGTGAACACCTGGATCACGCCGCCGATCGCATCGGCGCCATAGAGGCTCGACGCAGGACCGCGCAGGATTTCGATACGCTCGACCTGATCGAGTGGAATTGCCTCGAGCGACGCGGCGCCGTCCGACGCCGAGCCCGCGCGCAGGCCGTCGATCAGTACCAGCGCCTGGCCGCGGTTCGCTCCGCGCAGCAGCGCTCCGGAAACCGAGCCCGGCCCGCCGTTCTGCACGATTTCCACGCCCGGTTGCCGCTGCAGCAGCGCCGCCAGGCCCTGTACGCCGCTTCGCGCGATTTCCTCGGCGCCGATGACGGTGACATCGGCCAGCGCCTCGCCGAGCGGCTGCGCGGCGCGAGCGCCGGTAACCACGACCGGCTCGAGCGGGAGCGGTTTCCCCGGCGCCTCCTGCGCGCGCGCCGCGGCGGAAAGCATGGCAGTGACGATGAGAACCGGCAGCGACCGACAGCAAAGCGCCGCGGCGGTCCACCGCTCCCAGCGAAGGGACAGCACGGAATGGAGCATGGCGGGGCTCCGCGCGCGCCACGCAACCCCGCGTGGCGTTTGCGACCGGGATCCGCGAACGCGCCGGCGCGTCGCGACATCCGCAGCGTCGCGGTTCGCGCGTGCCGGCAGGCACGCCGCGGACCGAACGCAGGCCGGTCTCCGGGCTCGCCGGTCTTGTCCGCCCGCCTTCCCGTCCCTGGACGCGGGACAGTGGCAATCTGAGCGGACCGCACGGGCTTACCGTTGCGGGGGCAGCCGCGGGTTGGCGCGGAAACCGTCCGCGCTGCACCACGTTCCCGTTTCACCCGCCGCGAGGGATTCGCGGCGGACACCTGCGTGCACAGATTGTAGCGGGAGTGAGCGCGGCGGGCGAGGTAGACGATCGCGCCAACGCCCGAACGGCGTCGTCGTGGCGCGCTCGACCGACGTCCGACAGCCCGACGCAGTTCAACGCACCAGCGGTGCGGAGGGTGTCGACAGCCGGCATGCGCTCCGCGCCGCGTTGTTGCTATAATCCCGTCCCTTCGACGAGGATCGCCCCCACCGGATAACGCCGGCCCCGGGGCGCGCTGTGAAACAAAAGCTTTACATCCGCACCTTCGGCTGTCAGATGAACGAGTACGATTCGGCCCGGATGGCCGACGTGCTCGCCGCGACCGATGGGCTCACGCTCACGGGCCGCCCCGAAGATGCCGACGTCATCCTGTTCAACACGTGCTCGGTGCGCGAAAAGGCGCAGGAGCGCGTGTTCCACGATCTTGGCCGCGTGCGCGCGCTGAAGGCGCAAAAGCCGGGCCTCATCATCGGCGTCGGCGGCTGCGTCGCAAGCCAGGAGGGAGCGGCGATCGTGATGCGCGCGCCCTACGTCGACGTCGTGTTCGGACCGCAGACGCTGCACCGGCTGCCGCAACTGATCCGCGACCGGCGCGCGACCGGCGCGCCGCAGGTCGACGTCAGCTTCCCCGAGATCGAGAAATTCGACCACCTCCCGCCCCCGTCGGTCGACGGCGCCGCCGCATTCGTGTCGATCATGGAGGGCTGCAGCAAGTACTGCACGTTCTGCGTGGTGCCGTACACGCGCGGCGAGGAAGTCTCGCGGCCGTTCGAAGACGTGCTGACCGAGATTGCCGATCTTGCCGACCAAGGGGTCAAGGAAGTGACGCTGCTCGGGCAGAACGTCAACGCATACCGCGCGCCGCTTGAGCGAGATCAACACGCCGATCTCGCGACGCTGATCCAATACGTCGCCGAGATTCCCGGCATCGAGCGCATTCGCTACACGACTTCGCATCCGAAGGAGATGACGCAATCGCTGATCGACGTCTACGCGCGCGTGGAAAAGCTCGTTTCGCACTTGCATCTGCCGGTGCAGTCGGGCTCGGACCGCGTGCTCGCAGCAATGAAGCGCGGCTATACGACCCTCGAGTACAAGTCGATCGTGCGCAAGCTCCGCGCCAGGCGTCGCGAGCTGTCCCTCACTTCGGACTTCATCGTCGGCTTCCCCGGCGAAACCGACAGCGACTTCGAGAAGACACTGAAGCTGATCGAGGAGGTCGGCTTCGACGGCGCCTTCAGCTTCGCGTACAGCCCGCGGCCGGGGACGCTTGCGGCCGAGTTCCCGGAACAGATTCCGGCGGCGACCAAGCAGGCGCGCCTCGAAGCGCTGCAGGCGATCCTGGATGCCCAGTACCGCGATCGCAGCGCGGCGATGGTCGGAACCCACGAACGCGTGCTCGTGACCGGCCGCGCCGCCCGCGACGCAAACGAGCTAGCCGCCCGCACCGGGAACAACCGCGTAGTGAATTTCGCCGGCGACGGGGCGCTCGTCGGCACCTACGTCGAGGTAGCGATCACGGCAGCGCAGCCGCACTCGTTGCGCGCCGAGCTTGTCGCCGCGTGAGGGAAGTCGAAGCTCTTTTTGGCCGCCGTCGGTGCGGCGTTTTGCCTGTGTGCAGGAGGTAGTCCGATGTCGGTCGACAGCTTCGTTCGTCTGGTGCGCGTCGCTCTTTGCGCAGTTCCTGTTGCAACTCTGGCGGCCTGCGCCAGCCTCCCGTCGAACGGGGGCACCGTTGCCGCCGATGCCGCGGCCACCGGCGTCGCCGCCGCGATGGCTGCGTCGGCGGGTACGTCCAAGCCGAACGGGCATGGAACGGGCACGCCTGCCGCAGCAGCAGCCGCCGCCGCCGCCGCCGCGGCTGTTGCCGCAGGTCAGCCACGGCCATTCGCCGATGTGATCAAGGACGCCAAGGAAACGGCCGGGCTCTTCGCCCTCTGGCAGAAGGACGACAAAGTCTGGATCGAGATCGCCCCGGATCAATTTCGCAGGCCGTTCCTGTTCACGGCGAACCTGAGCCGAGGCGTCGGCGAGCAGGGTGTGTACGGCGGCATGATGCTCACCGACCAGATCGTCGAGTTCAAGCGCATCGGCAACCACGTGCAGCTCATCGCGAAGAATTACGCGTTCACCGGCGGTACGAACGCGCCCATCGAACAGGGTGTGAAGGAAGGCTTCACTGACAGCCTGGTGGGGACGACCGTGGTCGCGAGCCAGCCGCACCCGGAGCGCAAGAGCGTGCTCGTCGACGCCGGCCCGCTGCTGCTCACCGACATCCCGGTGGGTGAGCGGTTCACGACGGGCGTCCACATGCGCAACTACGTCTTCGACGCCAGGAATTCGAGCTTCGAGGCGCTCAGGAATTCGCCCGACCAGTCGTCGTTCGTCGTCTCGGCCCATTATTCCAATTCCAAGGCGACGCTGCCGCCGCCGCCAAGCCCGGTGGCGGCGCCGCCGAGCCCGTTCCCGCAGTTCACCACACTTCCGGATGCGCGCAGCTTGTTCCTCGGCTACACCTACAACCTCGCGAAGCTGCCCGAGCCGATGGCGTCTCGTACGGCAGACCCGCGCGTCGGGCACTTCGAAAGCGAGATCTGGGACTTTTCCACCGACTCCAATTTCACGCCCCAGACGCACGTCGTCGATCGCTGGCGGCTGGAAAAGAAGGATCCCGACGCCGAGCTTTCGGAGCCGAAGCAGCCGATCGTGTTCTGGATCGACCGCAATGTTCCCGAAAAATACCGGCCGGCCGTGCGCGATGGCATCCTCGAATGGAACAAGGCCTTCGAGAAGATCGGCTTCAAGGACGCCATCGTCGTGAAACAACAGGAGGCAGACGCGCCATTCGACACCTACGATACGCGGCATTCGACGGTGCGCTGGTTCGTGTCCAAGGACGCCGCCTTCGCGATCGGCCCCTCCACCGTCGACCCGCGCACCGGCGAGATCCTCGATGCCCAGGTCGCGATTCCGGAGACCTGGTCGCGCGCCAATCGCACATTCATCGCGGAGCAGGCGCCCTCCGCGTGGCCCGCGTTCGACGCGTACAAGGCCAGGCTCGGGCTCGACGGCAGCGCGTGCACGTACGCCGCGGACGCACTCGCGGAAATGGAGTTCGGCCTCGACCTTCTCGAAGCCCGAGGCGAAATCGCGCCCGGAAGCGCCGAAGCCGACGCATTCGTCGCCGCCTCGCTCAAGGCGGTCGTGATGCACGAGGTCGGCCACACGCTGGGACTGCGGCACAACTTCCGCGGCTCCACCGTTTACCCGCTCGCCAAGATCTCGGATCCGACCTTCAGCAGGGCCAATGGGATCTCGGGATCGGTCATGGATTACAACCCGCTCAACATCGCGGTCAAGGGCGAGTCGCAGGGTGCCTACGTCGAGCCGACGATCGGCCCCTACGACTATTGGGCGATCGAATATGCGTACAAGCCGCTGCCGAAGGCAACGGAAGCCGAGGAGCTGATGCGGATCGCCGCGCGCGGCGCGACCGATCCGCTGCTGGCGTTCTCGTCCGACGAGGAGGCGATCGCGGGGCTCGATCCGCAGGCAAGCCAGTTCGACCTCGGCACCGAGCCGCTCCTGTACCTGCAGAAGCGCCTCGTGATCTCGCAGGAGTTGTGGCAGCGCCTGCAAGCACGCCGGTTGAAGCCCGGCGAATCGTACGCGGTGCTGCGGCGCAGCTTCGATGCCGGCTTCAAGCAGGTGAGCCGCGCGGCGGTGCTCACCGCGAAATACGTGGGCGGCGTCTATTACGTCCGCGACTACGCAGGGACGGCCAAACTGCCGCTGACGCCGGTGGCCCCGGACAAGCAGCGCGCGGCGCTCAGGCTGCTCGCGACGCAGGTCTTCGCGGCCGACAGTTTCAAGTTCAAGCCGGAGTTCATCCGCAGCATGGGCATCGACTATCTCAACGTCGGTTTCACGCCGAGGCAGCTCAATCCGGACTTCAGCCTGCGGAGCCGCGTGCTGGCGCTGCAGACCGGCGCGCTCAATCAGCTCCTGTCGGATACCATCATGAGCCGGCTTCTCGATTCGGAGATCAAGGTTGACAAGGCCGATCAGGCGCTCACGCTGGGCGAGCTCTTCGCGGTGCTGCGCAACGCGATCTGGAGCGAGCTCAAGACGGGCGGCTCCATTCCGGGACCGCGCCGCGACCTGCAGCGGGAGTATCTGCGCCGCATCGTCACGGTGCTGACCCGCCCGGCGCCGACGACACCTGCCGATGCAAGCGCGCAGATGCGCGAAGAGGCGCGGCAGCTCTCGGCCCAAATCAAGGCGGCCGCCGGCAACGGGCGCCGCGACCGCGAGACGCGCGCGCATCTTGCCGATGCCGCCGGCTTGCTGGACGAGGCGCTGAAGGCCCCGATGATCCGCCAGGGGGTGTGACGGCGCATCAGCGCGTCGCCGCGCGCGTCGGCGCGGCGCTCGCAAATCCCGGGGGAGGGATGACGGCAAAACGGGAGCGGCACGAACTTTCACTCAATCCGCTCGACAACCGCGCGCTCGCCAACCTGTGCGGGCCGCTCGACGCCAACCTGCGCCAGATCGAGGCCGCGCTCGACGTCGCGATCGCGCATCGCGGCGCCGCGTTCACGCTGACCGGCACGCCGGCGCAGAACGCCCGTGCCGCGGCGGCGCTGCAGCGTTTCTACGCGCATGCCGAGAAGCCGCTTTCGGTCGACGATATCCAGCTCGGCTTGATCGAGCTCGGCACCCAGCGCCGCGGTCTCGCCGCCGGCAGCGACGAGGACACGCCGCTCCTGCGTACGCGCCGCGCCGACCTGCACGGCCGCACGCCCAACCAGTCGCTCTACCTGAAGAACATCCAGGAACACGACATCACGTTCGGGATCGGCCCCGCGGGCACGGGCAAGACGTATCTCGCGGTCGCCTGCGCTGTCGACGCGCTGGAGCGCGATGCGGTGAAGCGGCTGGTGCTGGTCCGTCCGGCGGTCGAGGCCGGCGAGCGGCTGGGCTTTCTTCCCGGCGACCTCGCGCAGAAGGTCGATCCGTACCTGCGCCCCCTCTACGACGCGCTGTACGATCTCCTGGGCTTCGACAAGACCGGCAAGCTCTTCGAGCGCAACACGATCGAGATCGCGCCACTCGCCTACATGCGCGGGCGGACGCTCAACCATTCGTTCATCATCCTCGATGAGGCCCAGAACACGACGCCCGAGCAGATGAAGATGTTCCTCACTCGGATCGGCTTCGGCACCAAGGCGGTCGTCACCGGCGACGTCACCCAGATCGACCTCGCGCGCGGCCAGAAAAGCGGGCTCATCGAAGCGGATCGCATCCTCAACGGGGTGCGCGGCATCGCGTTCACCCACTTCACGAGCGCCGACGTCGTCCGCCACCCGCTGGTGCAAAAGATCATCAGCGCCTACGAGCACGACCTTGCAGCAAAGAAACCCGGCGAGCCCGAGCGGTAGGAACCTCTGAACAAGCCCCACGCGATTGGCGGAGCGGCAAATGCGGATGAATGCTAGACGCGCGCCGCGGCTGTCGCTCGCCGTTCAGTACGCTGCGTCGGCAGCGAGCCTGCCGAGCGCGTCGACGCTGCGGCGGTGGGCGCGCAGGGCGCTCACGCGCGACGCGCGGGTGACGCTGCGCTTCGTCGGCCGGCGCGAAGGCCAGATGCTGAACGCCCTCTACCGCGGCAAGGACTACGCGACCAACGTACTCACCTTCGTGTACGATGACGCGGGTCGGCTCGAAGGCGACATCGTGCTCTGTGTCCCCGTGCTGCGGCAGGAAGCGAAGGCACAGGGCAGGGCGCTCGAGCGCCACTGCGCCCATCTCGTCGTCCACGGCATGCTGCACCTGCAGGGTTATGACCACGGAACCGGCCGCACCGCCCGCGCGATGGAGGCGCTGGAGACGGCCATTCTCGCCTCGTTGGCGGTACCCGATCCCTACGCCGATGCGGGCCGCGCCCGCGTGCGAGCGCCATGATGGAAGAGCGCTCCGGCAAAGCGGACAAGCCCACGCTGCTCGAGCGCCTGTCCGCGTTCCTCACGCGCGAGCCCGAAGACCGCGAGGAGCTCCTCGACCTCCTGCACGGCGCATTCGAACGCAAGCTCCTCGACGGCGACGCGCTGTCGATGATCGAAGGGGTGCTGCAGGTCTCGGAGATGACGGTGCGCGACATCATGATTCCGCGCGCGCAGATGGACGTGGTGTCGATCGACGATGATCCGTCGGAGTTCATCCCGCTGGTGCTGGAGACGCGCCACTCTCGCTTCCCGGTGATCGGCGAGAACAAGGACGACGTGATCGGCATCCTGCTCGCGAAGGAGCTGCTCAACTGGTACCGCAGCCCCGAAACGTTCAATCTGCACGACACGCTGCGGCCGGCGGTATTCGTGCCGGAATCGAAGCGCCTGAACGTGCTGCTGCGCGAGTTCCGCGCCAACCGCAACCACATCGCGATCGTGGTCGACGAATACGGAGGCGTCTCCGGGCTCGTCACGATCGAGGACGTGCTGGAGCAGATCGTCGGCGACATCGAGGACGAATACGACTTCGACGAAGCCGAGGACAACATCATCGCCGAGGCGGGTGGCCGGCATCGGGTCAAGGCGCAGACCGAGATCGGCGACTTCAACGCGCACTTCGGCACTGATTTCGCCGACGACGAGTTCGACACGGTCGGCGGCCTCGTGCTGCAGGCGTTCGGGCGGCTTCCCAAGCGCGGCGAGTCGACGACGATCGGCGACCTGCGTTTTCGTGTCGTCCATGCCGACAGCCGCCGTCTCTACACACTGCAAATCGAACCCAAGGGCGCGGCGGCCGCCTCCGCAGGCACTCCGGCGCCGCCGGCCGAGCACTGACGTGAGACGGGGCGCGACTCGCCGCCGCGGCCCGTCGTTGCCCATCATCTTCGCCTTCACCGCCGGAGTGGCGACGGTGTTCGGGTTCGCGCCGATCGGTTCCGGCCTGGTTCCCTTGGCCGCCTTCGCGGCGCTCGTCGTCCTGTGGGAGGACGCATCGACGCCACGCGAGGCCGCATGGCTGGGCTTCGCCTTCGGGCTCGCGCTCTTTGGCGCCGGCGTGTCGTGGGTGTACATCGCGCTCAACACGTTCGGGGGGATGCCGGCGGTGCTGGCGGCGATTGCCACGGCGGGCTTCTGCGCCTATCTCGCGCTCTATCCCGCGGGAGCAGGATGGCTGGCGGCAAGATGGACGGCGCCGCGCACGTGGCCGCGCGCGCTGGCAGCGGCCGCGGCGTGGACGCTGACCGAATGGGCGCGCAGCTGGATCCTGTCGGGCTTCGGCTGGCTGTCTTTGGGCTACAGCCAGTTGCCTGCGAGCCCGCTCGCGGGCTACGCGCCGGTCGGCGGCGTCTTCGCGGTCACGCTCGCCTTAACGCTTTGTGCGTCTTTGCTCGCGCTTTCGATCGATGCGTTCGCGGTGGCGGCAAAGAAGCGCGGCGCGGCGATGCTGGCGGCGATCCTCGCGATAGGCGCCGGTGGCGCCGCGGTCGGCCACCTCGACTGGACTTGGCCTGCCGGACCGCCCGTGGCCGCATCGCTGGTCCAGGGTGACGTCGCCCAGGATCTGAAGTTCGACCCCGAATTCAGGAACCGGACGTTCGATCTCTACACCGAGCTCGTGAAGAGGACGCGCGGGCGGCTCATCGTGCTGCCGGAAAGCGCGTTGCCCGAGTTCGCGGGCGACGTGCCCGATTCGGTCCTGCTATCGCTCGTGCGCACCGCGTCCGCGCGCAATGGCGACGTGATCATCGGGTTGTTCACGCTGGAGCCGCCCCTTCCCGGCAGCGGCGCGCCGCGCTACTACAACAGCGTCGTCACGCTGGGGACGGCACGTCCGCAACTCTACCGCAAGCGGCATCTAGTGCCGTTCGGCGAAACCATTCCACTCGAGCCCGTGGTGGGCTGGTTCATCCGCTCGATCCTGTCGATCCCGCTCGCGAGCCAGTCGGCGGGCGACGCCGACCAGCTCCCGCTCGAGGTGGCCGGAGAAAAGGTCGCCGTCGACATCTGCTATGAAGACGCGTTCGGCGCCGACATCCGGTCACAGGCGAAGGACGCGACGCTGCTCGTCAACGTGACCAACGATGCGTGGTACGGGCGCTCGCTCGCCGCAGAGCAGCACAATCAGATCGCCGCGATGCGCGCACTCGAGACGGGCCGCCCGCTGCTCCGCGCGACCAACACCGGCATCACGTCCGCCATCGGCCACGACGGTCGCGAGATTGCGCGGCTGCCGTGGTTCACGCGCGGGATCCTCGAAGTCGAGGTCACCGGACGACAGGGGTCGACCGCGTACGTGCGTTTCGGCGATTGGCCGCCCGTCGCAGTCGGTTTCGCGCTGCTGGCGGTGGCGATCGCGGCTGGACGGACGCGGCGCTGAAGGGATTGTCGCCCGGGGTTTCCGGCGCGATGGCCCCGGAACGGGTCGGAGCCGGTAAACTGCGTATTTTTCAGGCAGTTGGCGCGGCGTCCGCTTCGGAAGATGCTCACTTTCCAGCAATTCATTCTTGCGCTGCAGGACTACTGGAATCGCCAAGGCTGCGCGCTCCTGCAGCCTTACGACATGGAAGTCGGCGCCGGAACGTCGCACACCGCGACGTTTCTGCGCGCGCTCGGGCCCGAGCCGTGGCGCGCAGCGTACGTGCAGCCGTCGCGCCGCCCAAAGGACGGCCGCTACGGCGACAATCCGAACCGGCTGCAGCACTACTACCAGTTCCAGGTCGTGCTGAAGCCCTCGCCGGCGGACATCCTCGATCTCTACCTCGGTTCGCTCGAGGCGCTCGGGTTCGATCTCAGGAAAAACGACGTCCGTTTCGTCGAGGACGACTGGGAGAACCCGACGCTCGGCGCCTGGGGCTTGGGCTGGGAGGTATGGCTCAATGGCATGGAGATCACGCAGTTCACCTACTTCCAGCAAGTCGGCGGGCTCGACTGCAACCCGATCACGGGCGAGATCACCTACGGCCTCGAACGGCTCGCAATGTACCTCCAGGGCGTCGAAAACGTGTTCGACCTCGTCTGGACCGAGTGGACGGAGAACGGCGTCCAGCGCAAGCTCACCTATCGCGACGTCTATCACCAGAACGAAGTCGAGCAGTCCATCTTCAACTTCGAGCAGTCGAACGCACCCCGGCTGATCGAGCTCTTCTCTTTCTTCGAGTCCGAGGCCAAACGGCTGCTCGACGCGAAGCTGCCGCTCCCGGGCTACGAGATGATCCTCAAGGCCGCGCACACGTTCAATCTGCTCGACGCTCGAGGTGCCATTTCGGTCACGGAGCGCGCGGTGTATATCCGTCGGATCAGCGCGCTGTCGCGGCAGGTCGCGCAGGCCTATTGCGATGCGCGCGAGGCGCTGGGATTTCCGATGCTGCCGCCGGAGCAGCGAAAGAGCGCCGCATGAGCGAGGCAACACTGGTGGTCGAGCTCTGCACCGAGGAACTGCCGCCCAAGGCGTTGAAGACGCTGGGCGAGGCCTTCGCCAGCGCGGTCGCCGATGCGCTGCGCAGGCGAGCTTTCCTCGGACCCGACGCCGTCGTCACGCCCTTCGCGACACCGCGTCGGCTGAGTGTCGCGATCACGAACGTCGCCGCTGCCGTCACCGAGCCCTCGCGCGCCGTGCCGCTCTTGCCCATCAGCGTGGCGTTCGGTGCCGATGGCAGGCCTACCGAGGCCCTCGAAAAAGCGATCAAGGGCAAGGCGGGGTTCGCGGGTTTCGATCTCGTGCCGGCCGAGCGCCTCGAACGACGGCAGGACGGCAAGATCGAGCGCCTGTTCTACGTCGAACCGCCGGTCGCCGTGGCGCTTCGCTCGGCCCTGCAGACCGCCCTCGACACGGCGATTGCGAAGCTGCCGATCCCCAAGGTCATGAGCTACGCCAGCGCCGGGCAGTACTACAACAACGAGAAATTCGTCCGGCCGGCGCATCGACTGCTCGCCCTCCATGGCGCAGATGTCGTGCCCGTCGCTGCCTTGGGCCTCGCGGCCGGTCGGAAAACGTCCGGCCACCGTTTCCTGGGTCGTCGCGATCTCGAAATCGCTACCGCGGGCGCGTACGAGGAAGCACTTCGTGCCGAGGGCAAGGTCGTCGCGAGTTTCGCCGAGCGCCGCGCCCAGATCGTTGCCGCACTCCGAGCGGCGGACGCCGCGACAGTGATCATGCCCGATGCGCTGGTCGACGAAGTCACTGCGCTGGTCGAATGGCCCGCCGTCTACGCCGGCACCTTCGATGCCTCGTTCCTCACGGTGCCGGAGGAATGCCTGATCCTGACCATGCAGCAGAACCAGAAGTACTTCGCCCTGGCCTCGCTCGACGGCCGGCTGACGAACCGGTTCCTGGTCGTCGCCAACGTCGACACGGCCGATCCGGCGGCCATCGTCGAGGGCAACGAACGGGTGTTGCGCGCGCGGCTCGCCGATGCCCGCTTCTTCTTCGATCAGGACCGCAAGACCAGGCTCGAGGCGCGGGTCGGCAAGCTCCGTGGCATCGTCTATCACCACAAGCTCGGGACGCAGGCGCAACGCGTGGAGCGCCTGCGCTTTGTCGCCACGCGGATCGCGCCGATGCTCGGCGCCGATGCGGCACTCGTCGACCGCGCGGCACTGCTCGCCAAGACGGATCTCGTCACCGACATGGTCGGCGAATTCCCCGAGCTGCAGGGCGTCATGGGCCGCTACTACGCGCAACACGACGGCGAGCCGGCGACGGTCGCCGACGCGATAGCGCAGCACTACTGGCCGCGGTTTGCCGGCGATGCGCTGCCCGAAGGCGGCGTCGCAGAAGCCGTCGCGCTCGCCGACAAGCTGGAAGCCCTCGCCGGCATGTTCGGGATCGGCCAGGCGCCGACCGGCGACAGGGATCCGTTCGGCCTGCGCCGCGCAGCACTCGGCGTAATCCGCATCCTGATCGAGCGCAAGCGGCGGGTGTCGCTCGGGGGCCTCATCGATCTCGCGTACGACGCGTTCGACACCGTTCCGGCAGTGAAGCGCCAACGCGAACCGCTGCAGGACTTCGTCTACGATCGTCTGCGCGGATACCTGCGCGAGCAGGGCTACACCGCGCTGCAGGTGGCGGCGGTCGTGGACGCGCGGCCCGAAGCCATCGATGACCTGCCCGCGCGACTCGCGGCCGTGCGATCCTTCGGCGAGCTCCCCGAGGCCGAGGCCCTCGCCGCGGCGAACAAGCGCATCGTCAACATCCTGCGCAAGGCCGACGCCGAAGCTGCGGCGGCCGTCGACGGCAGCCGGCTCGAGGCCGGGGCCGAGCACGACCTGTGGCTTGCATTCCAGAAGCTCGAGCCTGCGGTCGATGCACATTGCGGGCGAGGCGATTTCACCTCCGCACTGAAGGCGCTCGCGACGGCGAAGGCGGCTGTCGACCGCTTCTTCGACGACGTGCTGGTCATGGCCGACGATCCTGTCGTTCGCGCCAACCGGCTCGCGCTGCTGCGTGGCGTCGCGCAGACGATGAACCGCGTCGCCGACATCTCCAAACTGGCGGCGTGATGAACCAACGTTCCGCTGCAGGCGCCGCCCACCCCCGCCTCCTTCTGCGTGAACGCGACACCCGTGAGCGCGAAGCGCGCTGACTGATCATGGTCCAGCTCGCCTCCGAAGGCGTCGCCCAGACCCGCCCGGTCAAGCTGATCGTGCTCGACCGCGACGGCGTGATCAACCGCGACAGCGAACAGTTCATCAAGTCCCCGGACGAGTGGCGGCCGATCCCAGGGAGCCTCGAGGCGATCGCGCGCCTGAACCACGCGGGCTTCCGTGTCGTCGTCGCCACCAATCAGTCGGGCATCGGCCGCGGGCTGCTGGACATGGCGACGCTGAACGCGATCAACGACAAGATGTATCGGTCGCTCGCCCTGGTGGGAGGGCGCATCGATGCGCTGTTTTACTGCCCCCACACCGCCGATTCGGCTTGCGAGTGCCGCAAGCCGAAAACCGGAATGCTGAAGGAGATCGGCGTGCGCTTCGGCGTCGACATGACCGGAGTTCCGTGCGTCGGTGACTCCGTGCGCGACCTCAAGGCGGCCGAGGCGGTCGGCGCACAGCCGATGCTGGTGCTGACCGGCAAAGGCGAGAAGACGCTGCGCGAGGGCGACTTTCCCAAGAATACGGTGATCTTCCCCGACCTCGCGTTCGCCGCCTCGGCGCTGCTCGCCGGCGAATGAGCGAGCGGGGAAAGAACGACGGTGGCGCGAGCGGGGCGAAGCGCAGGCCCGAAGCAACTGTGTTGGTTGTCAAGGGGTGGGCATGTGAAGTTCTTGGTTCCACGGCTGGCCGGTTCGCGCCATCGCATTGAGGATGCGCAGCATTTTGTGCGCGCAGGCGATGAGCGCGACCTTCTTCGGCTTGCCCGCCGCAATCAGGCGGGCGTAGAAGGCGCAGATGACCGGGTGGTAGCGGACGGCACTGAGCATGGCCATGTGCAAGGCACAGCGCACCATCGGGCGCCCGCCCCAGATATGACGTTGGCCGCGTTCCTTGCCGGAGTCGCGGTTCAAGGGGGCTACGCCGGCGAGCTTGGCGATGCGCGCCGTACTCGCCTTACCCAACTTGGGGATGAAGGCGAGGAGGGTAGCGCAGGTCTTGATACCCAAACCCTTGATCGCGGTGAAGCGCTGGGTCTGGTCCTTGAAGTGCCGCTGCAAGTGGCTGTCGATGTCGCGGTCCAGCTTGGCGATCTCCTTGTCGAGGGTCTTGATCACCGCCTGGATGCTCTTGTGCAGCACGCGCATCGGCCCGTCCAGTCGGTTCTGTTCGGCCGCGCGCATGCCCAGCAGCTGGTGCCGGCGCGCCACCAGCGTCTGCAACGCCTCCACCTCGATACTCGGCGGGGCAAACGCCACGCCCGCCTGAGTGGCCTTGGTGGCCAACGTCTGGGCCAGGTGCGCCAAGGCCATGGCATCGATTGCGTCGGTCTTGGCCAAGTGCCCCATGCTGCGCGCGAACTCGCGCGCGGCGCGGGGATTGACCACGGCCACCGGCAAAGCATGGCCCAACAAAAACGTGGCGAGCGGGCGCTCCAAGCCGCCGGTGGCCTCGAGCACCAGCAAGCCGACGTGGCGACTGTGCAGGGCGTCGAACAGGGTCTGGAATCCGTGCGCGTCATTGCTCGCGCGGTGCGTGTCCGGAGCGCCGTGCAGCGCCCATTGGAAGGTTTGTTGCGCCATGTCCACGCTCACGAAGACGGGCGGCGCGGCTTCGGTGTTACGAACGGCAGCGTTTGTCATATCCCATCCTTGCAAGATACGAAGTTGATTCGGGTAACTGTTCGGGCTTGGCGACCAACGCAAGTACCGGCACGCCCCAACGCTTCGGGACGAGCTGGAAGCTCAAAGGGCGCACGGGCTGTGCCGGCACTCGCAAAACCTCGTCCGAGATCGCCCAGCGGACGACCGCTGGCTGAACACAAGGCAACATGAACAAGCATACAAGGGCGTGTCTGCGAGCGTCGGCGGCGGCTGACGACAAGTTGCATCACGCACAAACAAACGGCGCGGAGGCTGCATCGAAGGGCGCGGCCGCCGGCGCTTGAAGGCGGCCGACGCCTCGGCGGTCGAATGTTCAACGACAGTGCGGAGGCCGCCCGATGAGCACCGTCCGTTCGCTCCTGTTCCTGACGTTCCAGGCGCTGGTCACGCCGCTCTTCGCAGCGGTGATGCTGCTCCTGTTCTGGATCCCGCGCGTGTCGATGTTCCGGATCGCCGCCGCGTGGTGCCAGACGAATCTGTGGGGCGCGCGCTGGATCTGCGGGATCCGCCATCGCGTGATCGGCGCCGAAAACATTCCGTCCGGCGCGCCGCACATCGTGATGTCGAAGCACAGCTCGACCTGGGAAACGCTGGCGCTCACGTGGTTCTTCCCGCCGCTCGCCTACGTCGCCAAGAAGGAGCTTCTGTCGATCCCGTTCTTCGGCTGGGGCTTCGCGCTCGCCTCGCCGATCACGATCGACCGCAAGGCCGGCATGAACGCGATGCAGCAGATCGCCAAGCAGGGGCGCGAGCGCTTCGCCCAGGGATTCTGGATCGTCGTCTATCCGGAGGGGACGCGGATCAAGGCCGGCACGCGCGCGAAGTACAAGACCGGCGGGGCGCGTCTCGCGCGCGAGCTCGGCGTGCCGATCGTGCCCGTCGCGCACAATGCGGGCTGGCTCTGGCCAAAGGGGATTCTCGGCAAGCGGGGGGGACTGTTACGATCTCGTTCGGCACGCCGATCGCGCCCGACGACAAGGATCCCCAAAAGCTCACGAACGAAGTCGAGACATGGATCGAGAACGAGGTCGCCCGCCTCGGCGTCCCCGAGTGACGGCGGCAGCATCGCGCACCCGCCTGCGGGCCGACGAACCCTCGGACGTTCGCGCCCGGACCGTGGCCGACGGCCCGTTGCGCCGCATCGTCCTCGCGGGCGAGGCGATCGATTACCGGCTGGTGCGCGCCAAGCGACGCTCGATCGGCATGAACGTCGGGCTGTCCGGCCTCACCGTGCGTGCCTCGCGCTGGGTGACGATCGCGGAAATCGAGACGACGCTCGCGCAACACGCCGAATGGATCGCCCACCAGCTCGCCTGGTGGCGGGAACGCCGCCGGGACGTCCTTCCGAGCGAGTGGAAAACCGGCGCCCCGATTCTCTACCACGGCCGCGAGCTCGCCCTCGCGCTCCATCCGGCCGGCCGGCAGGAGATCGCGGCCGATCTGCTCAACCTGACGGTGCTGCATCCGGCACCGCACGACGAGGAGAGCATCGCCGCGTTCGTCGTGAGGTGGCTGAAGGACGAGGCGCTGCGCCTCGTCCTGCCGCTGGTTGCGGCCAGCGCGGCGCGGGTCACGGCTTCGCCTCCTTCCGTCGCGCTGTCGAATGCCCGCAGCGAATGGGGGAGCTGCAACCGCGACGGCGAGATTCGGCTGAGCTGGCGGCTCGTGCACCTGCCCCCACGGCTCGCCCGCTACGTCGTCGCGCACGAGGTCGCGCATCTCGTCGAGCTCAACCATTCGCCGCGGTTCTGGGCGCTCGTCGAGACGTTGTTTCCCGGCCATGCGGCGGCGCGGCGCGCGCTCGTCGATTGGACCGCGCTGCTCGAATAAGTAGGGTCAGAGACGACTTTTTCGGGTTTCCCGAATTCGGTCCGGATCCGTCAAAAAGTCGTCTCTGACCCTACTCATGCGGGCGCCGGCAGGCGCGGCAGGACGACCACCAGTTGCGCCTGCGCCCGCAGGAGCGCCGCCAGTGACGTCGCAAGCTCATCGCCCGAGCGCGTATCCCGCCAAGCGCCCTCCCGCGGCCGGAAATGGAAGCCGCCACCGCGCGCGGCGACCCAGATCTCGCGATTCGGGACGTGGCGGTTGACGATGACCTTGCCGCCGCCGCCGCAGTCGATCTCGAGGATGCCGTCGTTCAAGCTCCAGTCGAGGTCGGCGTCGGACACGTCGAGCGCCATGTCCAGTGCCTCGCCAATCGCGGCGAGCGTGCGATCGGCGGCGGCGATGAATTCGGAGTCGGTCAGCATGTCGGGGAAATCGGAGAAAGTGGTTCGCGTCGCCTTTCCTTGCTACGATGCCGTCCGATGTTACGCGATTTTGCCGCCGCTCGATTTGTCCTCCCGCTACCCATCGTCCCCGCGATCGTGGTCGCGGTCACCGTCGCCGCCCTCACCGGCTGCGGCATCAAGGGGCCGTTGAAGCCCCCACCGGCGGCGGCGACGCAGGGGACGCCGTCGACGCCCGACGCGAGCCCGCCGACGCCGTCCGGAGCCACCGAACCGGGAGATCCGGAAAGGAAACCGTGAGCGCCGCAAGGCCGCCGCGCGGCGCGAGCTGCTCCTCTTCGGAGGGCGGCGCAGCGGCGGCAGTCGCAAGCCCGGGGTCACGAGATGGAGGCGCGTTCGGGTACGTGGACGGCGAGCTCCACGCCGAGTCCGTGCCGCTTGCCGAGATCGCCGCGCGTTTCGGCACACCCTGCTACGTTTACTCCCGCGCCGCACTCGAAGCCGGCTTTCGGAATTTCGACGCCGCCTTCGCGGACTTGCCGCACCTCGTCTGCTACGCGATGAAGGCGAACTCCAACCTCGCCGTGCTGAACCTGCTCGCTCGGGCCGGCTGCGGCTTCGACATCGTATCGGGCGGCGAACTCGCGCGCGCGATCGCGGCGGGCGGCGATCCCGCCAAGATGGTGTTCTCCGGGGTCGGCAAGACGGCCGCCGAGATCGTCGCGGCGCTCGCCGCCGGAATCCTCTGCTTCAACGTCGAATCCGAAGCCGAGCTCGACGTCCTGCATCGCGTGGCCGCGAAGGCCGACAAGGTCGCGCCGGTCTCGTTTCGCGTCAATCCCGACGTCGATCCGCGCACCCATCCCTACATCTCCACGGGACTCAAGGAAAGCAAGTTCGGCATCGCCTATGCCGACGCGCCGGCGCTCTATCGGCGTGCGAGCGCGCTGCCGCACGTCGCCGTGCGGGGGATCGATTGCCATATTGGCTCGCAGGTCACGGACCTGTCGGCATACGTGGAGGCGGCGGAAAAGATGTTCGTGCTCGCCGACCGCATCGAGGCCGATGGCATCGCGCTTTCGCATGTCGACCTGGGCGGCGGCCTCGGCATCCGCTACCGGGACGAAGCTCCGATCGACCTTTGCCAGTACGCGCGCGCCGTGCGACGCGCCCGCGGCTCGCGCAGGCAGCGGCTGCTATTCGAGCCGGGACGTTTCCTCGTCGGTCACGCCGGCGTGCTGCTGACCCGCGTCCTCTATCTCAAGCCGGGCGAGAGCCGCGATTTCGCGATCGTCGACGCGGCGATGAACGATCTCATCCGCCCCGCGCTGTATGCCGCATGGCACCCCGTCGATCCGGTGCGTCCGCGGGCCGAACCGCCGCGTCGCTGGCAGCTTGTGGGGCCCGTCTGCGAAAGCGGCGATTTCCTCGCGCACGATCGCGATCTCGCGCTCGAGGCGGCTGATCTGCTCGCGGTGCGCGCCGTCGGCGCGTACGGGTTCGCGATGAGCTCGAACTACAATTCGCGGCCTCGCGCCTGCGAGGTCATCGTCGACGGCGATCGGACCCATCTCGTCCGTCCGCGCGAGACGCTTGGGGATCTGTTCGCTCGAGAATCGACGCTGCCGTGACCCTGCCGCGCGCGTTGCGCCGATTCCCGCGCGAGCGCTCGCATGCTCGATCGAACCCGTCAAATCGCGTGTGCGCGAACGCAACACCGGCGCACGCAAGGCCCGGAATCGGCGAAGAAATCTTGCAATTCAACAAAATGTGGCTAGAATTCATCCAGCAGGTAGCGGCGGGTTTGTCAAGAGGTCGCGGAATTTCGCAATACCGATCGACGAAAGCGCCGATGCCTGCGAAGAAGTAGAAGCACCATAACAGTCACAGCAACTCAGACAGGAGAAAACGCAATGGCTGACATTATGTCGATGATGCCGGCGGCATCCGCCCCGGCGCCCAAGAAGGCAACGAAGCGCAAGGCCAAGAAGAAGAAGGCCGCCCCGAAGAAGGCCACGAAGAAGGCAAGGAAGGCCCCGAAGCGCAAGGCCGCCAAGAAGACGACGAGGAAGAAGGCCGCGAAGAAGTCCACGAGGAAGAAGGCCGCGAAGAAGTCCACGAAGCGCAAGGCCGCCAAGAAGGCGAAGAAGCGGGCCGCCCCGAAGAAGAGGAAGGCTGCGAAGAAGGCGACCAAGAAGCGGAAGGCCGCCCCGAAGCGCAAGGCCGCCAAGAAGGCGACCAAGAAAAAAGCGACCAAGAGAAAGGCCGCCAAAAAGTAAGCCTTTCGAGGCGAAAAGGTCCGCCCCAGATGTGTGGTGGACGAAAACAGGCGACGCGCAACGCGTCGCCTGTTTTGCTTCCAGGGGGCGCGCGCAAGCCCTCTTCAGGATCCGGGATCGGTCTTGCTCTTCGCCGAGCGCGTTCCGTTGCCATTCCTTGCCGCCGGCCGCGGAGCGGGCTTGGTGCGGGTCGCTTGCGGCTCCGGCTTCTTCCGGGTCGCTTTCGCATGCGTCGACAGCACCCGTTTGCCGCCCGCGCGCTTGGCCTTGCCGGCGTTCGGCGCAAGCTCGCTCGTGATGCGCAACCGCTGTCCGGCAAACACCGCGGTCCTGGGAAGTCCGTTCCAGCGGCGGACGTCCTGCACGCTGACGTCGTAGCGCCCAGCGATGCGCGCGAGCGTGTCGCCCCGTTTAACCCGGTAGTAGAACGTGCGCCCCTGCGGCACCGTCGTGAACACGGCCTCCGAAAGCCCGTCCGCCGTGTCCTGCGTCGGATGCGTCGCCGGCACCAGCAGCATGTGGCCGGCGGGCACTTTGGCCCTGGCGCCGATGCCGTTCACGGCCCGCAGCGTCTCGACGGGCATCCCGAATTTCGCGGCAACCTGCGGCAGTGTTTCGCCGTGGCGCAGCCGGTAGGCCTGCCACGAGACCAGCGGCTGGTCGATGAGATCGAGCTTCGCCGCGAAGACCTCGGCCTTGTCGATGGGCAGCAGGATCGTGTATTCGTCGCCCCCGGCGATCACCGGACGGTTGTGGTGCGGATTGAGGTACTGGAATTCGTCGAGCGATAGCTCGGCCAGTTCGGCCGCGCGCTTCACGTCCATCTCGCGATTGGTCTTCACGACGGCGAAATAGGGCGCGTCGGGAATGTCGGCGAGGTCGACGCCGTACTTTTCGGGATCGGCGATGATGTTCTTGACCGCCTGCAGCTTGGGCAGGTAGTTGCGGGTCTCGTCGGGCATCCGGAGGCTCGCATAGTCGGTGGGCTTGCGGGCTCGCTCGTTCCTCGCGATGGCCTTCGCAACGTTGCCTTCGCCCCAGTTGTACGCCGCGAGGGCGAGCTGCCAGTCGCCGAAATCGCCGTAGAGCTTCTGCAGATAGTTGAGCGCCCCGTCGGTCGCCGCGACCACGTCGCGGCGGGAATCGAACCAGAAGTTCTGCTTGAGGCCGTAGAGCTTTCCGGTCGACGGCATGAACTGCCAGATGCCCGAGGCGCGGCTCCGGGACAGCGCGGTGGGGTTGTAGGCGCTCTCGATCATCGGCAGGAGCGCGATTTCGCTCGGCATGTTGCGCTCTTCGACCTCGACCACGATGTAATACAGATACCGGCGGCTGCGCTCGATCATTCGGGCGACGTAATCGGGTCGCTCGGCGTACCACTGCTCCCATTTCTCGACGAGCGCGCCATCGAGATCCGGCATCGCGTAGCCCTTGCGGATGCGCACCCACAGATCGTCGGCGGGAGGCGGGAGCGCCTCGAGAACCTCCGCGGCCGACGGCGGAAACGGATTCGGCGGGCCGACGGCGGCGGGAGCCTCGGCGCTGGGCGGGGCCGGCTCAGATGCGGGCGTTGACAGTGGCGCGGGAGCGGTTGCTTCCGGCGCGGCCGCGGGAGGTTCCGGGCCGGGCGTTGCGCAGGCGGCAAGCAGCGCAACGAGGGCAAGCAGAGGGAGGCAGCGTAGGCGCAATGGGGGTCGCCGGGTGGCGTAAAATTCGGGCGATGGTAGGCGCCGGCGTTCCGGGCGTCAACCGCTGCATCCGTCCGCAAGCGATTTGCACCCGGCGGACGCCCCGCTCGCTACCGAAAGCTGTTCTTCCACTCGCGTAGCGTCGCGAACGAATCGACCGCGTCGGCGAGCGGACGACCTGCATGCGCTTGCGCGGCCGCGAACACCGCCGGCTCACCGGCGCGGAGAAAAGGATTCGTCGCGATTTCGTCCGCCATCTCGGAGGGGACGGTCGGTTCGCCGCGATCGCGCTTCGCCTGCTCGCGCCTTCGCCGCTCGGCGAGCGCTTCGTTACCCGGCTCGACGGCAAGCGCAAAGCGCACGTTGGCAAGCGTGTACTCGTGCCCGCAATAGACGCGGGTGTCGCCGGGGAGCGCCGCGAGCTTTGCGAGCGAGGCCACCATCTGCGCCGGCGTGCCTTCGAACAGACGTCCGCAGCCGCACGCGAACAGCGTGTCGCCCGTGAATGTGATCGGGTGACCTTTGTTCGCGCCGACATAGGCGACTTGCCCCGCCGTATGGCCGGGAACGTCGAGCACCGCGAGCTCGAGCCCGGTTCCCGGGACGATGAAGGTGTCGCCCTCGGCGAGCGCATGCGTCCGCCCGGGGATCTCTTCGCGCGCGGGACCGAACACCGGTGCGCGGAACTGCGCGGCGAGCGCCCCGATGCCATTGACGTGGTCCCAGTGGTGGTGCGTGATGAGGATGCCGGTGAGCGTCAGCCCCTCCGAGTCGAGGTAGGCCTGCACGGGAACCGCGTCGCCCGGATCGACGACCGCCGCATGGCGGCCCTCGCGCACGACCCAGACGTAGTTGTCGGTGAGGGCGGGGATGGGGATAATCGCCGGCATGGAAGCATCTTCCGGAGCTCCGGGGAGCGTGTCAACGACGCTCGCCGAATGGTTTGGGACGCCGCTCGGCCGTTACCTCCTCACCCTCGAGCAGGCGTGGTTCGATCGCACGGTGGCCGACATCTTCGGCTTCCACGCGATCCAGGTCGGGCTGCCCGAATGCCCGTTTCTCGCGCAAAGCCGGATCGCGGCGCAATGGACCGTCGACGTCGCAGCTCCCGCGCAAGTCCTGGCCGATCCGTGCTGGCTGCCGTTTCCGGAGAATTCGCTCGACCTCATCGTGCTGCCGCACGCGCTCGAATTCGCAGGCGAGCCGCATCAGCTGCTGCGCGAGGTGTACCGCGCCATGCGTCCGGAAGGCCAGGTCCTGATCGCGGGCTTCAATCCATTCTCGCTCTTCGGCGCGCGACGTTATTTCGGGCGCGGACAGTCCCCGCCGTGGAACGGGAGCTTCATCGCCCTGTATCGATTGAAGGATTGGCTGGCGCTGCTCGGGTTCGAGGTCACGGGCGGCGGGCTCGACTGCTACGTGCCACCGTTCACGCAGGAAAAATGGCTGTCGCGGTGCAGTTTTTTCGAGGCGGCCGGCGACCGCTGGTGGCCGATCTCCGGTGGCATCTACTACCTGCGCGCGACCAAGAAGGTCCTGGGCATGCGCGTGATCACCCCCGCGTGGGAGCGGCGCAACAATGGGCTCGCGACAGCACCGCGGCAAGCGCGAGAGTGCATCGAGCGCGCAACCGTAGCATGAGTGGGGCAGGGGCGTGGAGGCCGCATCGAAGGGCTCGCCCACAAGCGATCGAGCGGGGCCGACGCAGCGGCCGGTCATGGAGATTGCGGCGGTGCGGAGGCCGACGATGAGCGCATCGGTGGCGATCTATACCGACGGCGCGTGCAAGGGCAACCCCGGGCCCGGCGGATGGGGCGCGCTGCTCGTGTCGGGAACGCGGCGCAAGGAAATATTCGGCGGCGAGCCGGCGACGACCAACAACCGGATGGAGCTGACCGCAGTCATCCGCGCCCTCGAAAGCCTGAAGCGCGGCTGCGAAGTCGATCTTTATACCGATTCCCAGTACGTCAAGAACGGCATCGAGAGCTGGATCCACGGCTGGAAGAAGAACGGCTGGAAGACGAGCGGCCGGAAGCCGGTTAAGAACGCCGAGCTGTGGCGCGAGCTCGACGCGCTGGCGGCGATGCACCGGATCCGTTGGCACTGGGTCAAGGGCCACAACGGCCACCCCGAGAACGATCGGGCTGACGCCCTTGCCAACGAAGGAGTTGCCCGGGCCGGTACCGCAATGAACCCGCGCTACAACGAAGCTTAAGGCACGTCGAGGACGCGTTCGATCCGGCGCGCGAACACCGTCATTTCCTTTTCCGCCTGCTTGTCGCCCCTGGCGTGGGCGACCGCGATCCCTTCGCGGAACGCGACCAATGCCTCCGCATTGCGGCCGGCGGCGGAGAGCGCCTTGCCGTAGAGCTTCCACGCGGCGGTGTACCTGGGGTCGAGCGCGACCGCGCGCGCAAGGTGTTCGGCTGCCCGCGCCGCGTCGCCGGCTTTCAAGTACTCGTTCCCGAGGGAGTAGCGCAACAGCGCGCCATCTCTCCCGGCCGCGAGCATCTTCTCGAAATTGGCGAGCGCCGCAGACGCGGGATCCGCCATCACGGCTTGCCCGAACCGGCGAGAGCGCAGTCGATCTTGCGCATCGGATAGATCACTTTTCGATCGGCACCGTTGACCTTCCCTTCGACCTGCGCGAAGAGCCCACCGCCCGCGGTGTGCCGGTAGACGATGCGCTGCGGAAACGCCTGCGCCGGGTTCTCGAACGTGAAGATCTCGTCGCTGCGTCCGTCGATCGTCTCGACCGTCTTGCCGGCGAAACGGAACGCCTCTTCCTTCTGGCCTTCCGGCGCCACCACGTAGTACATCGCGTCACCGCGCGGCTCGAGGCGCAGCTTTTCGCCGCCCTGCGATTCACCTGCCATGACCATTCGGCTCGTTCCCTGCATCGTGCCGCCGCGGGCGCGCATCCACTGCTCGGTGAATTCGCGCTCGTTCACCATGCCGCGCCAGCAGCCCTCGAGCCAGGAAAAGGAGGCCAGCGCGTCGGCGGTCACGGCCGGCGCCGCGTCTGGGGGAGCTGCTTGCGGAGCCGGGGTCGGTGGCGCGGCCGCGACGCCGTTCGCGAGGCACGCAAGCAGCAAAACGGCCCGCAGCCGGCCGCAAGCGGCGCGTCGGGGATGTAGATTCGGGAAGGACGATGGGCGCGTCATGACGGGTGGGCGAGAGGCAGATTGAGGAGGAGATTCTGCGGCTTGAGCTTGAGCCGCGCGTCGCGGTCCATCGCCATCGCGAGGTAGACCGGCCGGCCCGCGATTTCCGGACGCATGTCGCCGGCGTTCGCGAAGCGCAGCTCGAAAAGGCACAGCAGACGCCGCATCCGCTCGTCGTCGATGTCGGCGCGATTGTACAGATCGTTGAGAAGCGCGCTCGCCTCCGCATCGAGGCCGACGTGCCAGACCCAGCGCGAATCGACGATCTCGCGTTGCGGCTCGATCGTCACCGCGATGCCCAGGAAATGCGCAATCCACCGCTCGAGCACGCGGCAGAGGCCGGCGAGCGCGGGTCGCCCGCGATTGAGGCTGATGGCGAGGTCGTGCCGCTCGTCCCGGCTCCAGTACGATTCGGCGTTGTTGGCGTCGAGCACGTCCAGATCGACCGATCGCGGCAGCATTCGGTTCCGTTGGAGGAGCTCGGGGAGGCTGCCGAACCCGTCGGCCGTGGCGTACAGCTCGACGGTCGTCTCGTCGGCGGCCATCACCGCCCCGTCGTCACGCACCGTGATCTTCTGCGGGCGAAACAGCATCTCGGCCGCGCGCGCGTGCAGCGGATCGGCGGCACCGCCGAGGACGTGGCGCAACAGCACCTGCGTGATCCCGTGGACCAGCATTGGCGGCACGTCGACGCCGTCGCGGAAGAAGGCGACATACGCCGCCTCGATCGAAGGCGCCTTCGTGAGGCGCTGCCGGAAGCGCAGCCAGATCGCGTAATTTTCGCGGGCATCGGGGTCGGCGATCGACGCGAGCTGCGCGTGTTCCACCGCGACCCGTGGCGCCGACATCAATTGCTCGTGGAGCGCGCATTCGGCTGGGCAGGACTCCGGAATGGGCGCGAGCTCGGGCCGCGCGAGCGACGCGCGCAGGAAGTCGTCGGTGAGATTGAGCCGCCCGTCGGCGCCGACGGTCAGCAGTCGGTAACCGCAGGAAGGCCAGAAATCGAGCATCGACCGCCAGTGTGAGCCTACATGGCACCGGGATGCGCACGAACGTACATGAGGATCACGAGCGAGGAGTAACGCAGCATGGCGCCGATCGGCGAAGCCTATACGGCCTCGAAAATCCCTGCGGCGCCCATGCCGGTGCCTACGCACATCGTGACCATGCCGTATTTCTGCTTCCGCCTTCTCATTCCGTGGACGATCGTCGCCGTGCGGATCGCGCCGGTCGCGCCGAGCGGATGCCCCAATGCGATCGCGCCGCCGAGCGGATTGACCTTGGTCGGGTCGAGCCCGAGGTCGCGGAGCACGGCGATGCTCTGCGCGGCAAACGCTTCGTTCAACTCGATCCAGTCGAGCTGGTCCTGGCCGATGCCGGTCGTGCGGAGCACCTTGGGAATCGCGGCGATCGGCCCCACCCCCATGATCTCGGGGGCGACCCCGGCGACGGCATAGCCGATCCACCGCGCCAGCGGCTGCAATCCCAGCTCCCCGACCACCTTCTCGCTGGCCACGATCGCCGCGCCGGCGCCATCGGACATCTGCGAGCTGTTGCCGGCCGTCACCGATCCCCTCGCCGCGAAGACCGGTTTCAGCTTCGCAAGGCCTTCGGCCGTGGTGTCGGGACGCGGGCCTTCGTCGCGCTCGAAACGGCGGCTCCTCACCACGACCTCGCCGTGCGCAAGATCGGGCACGCTTTCGCGGACCGGATAAGGCGAAATCTCGGCGGCGAACTCGCCTCCCGCCTGCGCCGCGAGCGCCTTCCGGTGCGATGCCACCGCGAACGCGTCCTGGTCTTCGCGCGATACCTTCCATCGTTCGGCAACGCGTTCCGCGGTAAGGCCCATCCCGTAGGCGATGCCGAGGTTCTCCTCCCGCGCGAACACGTCGATGTTCGGCGCGAGGCGCCCCAGCATCGGGATCATGCTCATGCTCTCGGTGCCGGCGGCGATCATCACGTCCGCTTCGCCGGTCCGAATCCGGTCGGCGGCGATCGACACTGCATTGAGTCCCGAGGAGCAGAAGCGGTTGATCGTCATGCCGGCGACCGTGTTGGGCAGGCCGGCCAGCAGCACGCCGATCCGCGCCACGTTCATCCCCTGCTCGAATTCCGGCATCGCGCAACCGACGATCACGTCGTCGATGCGCGACGCCTCGATCTGCGGCGCCTGCAGCAGCACGCTCTGCAACACGTGCGCGAGCAGCGCGTCCGGACGCGTCGATTTGAGCGCGCCGCGCGGCGCCTTGCCGACGGGCGTCCGCGTGGCGGCGACGATGTAGGCATCCTGGATCTGCTTGGTCACGGGCGTCACCTTAATTGCGCAGCGGCTTGCCGGTCGCGAGCGTATGCGCGATGCGCTGTTGCGTCTTCGCGTTGGCGAGCAGCCTCATGAACTCGCGGCGCTCGAGGTCGAGCAGCCATTGCTCGTCGACGGTGCTGCCGGGCTCGAGTGGTCCGCCGCAGAGCGTGCGGGCGATGCCGAGGCCGACTTCGAAATCGTACGGCGAGATGAAGCCGCCGTCGCGCATGTTGACGAGCATCATCTCCAGCGTCGCGATGCCGGTCTTTCCGGCGACCGGAACGTTGCGCGGCGGCAACGCAGGCCGATAGCCCGCTTCGGCGAGCGCGCGCGCCTCGGCCCTCGCGACGTGAAGAATCTCGTAAGGATTGAAGACGACGACATCGGCCGAGCGCAGGAACCCGAGGGCCTTCGCCTCGCTCGCGCTCCTCGAAACCCTCGCCATCGCGATCGTCTGGAAATACGAGCGGATGAACGGGAACTGGTCGAGCTGGCCGCCGCTCGCGCCGCGGGCGACCTCCTGCACGGCGCGCACCGCGAGTTCCTTGCAGCCCCCGCCGGCGGGCAGCAGCCCGACGCCGGCCTCGACCAGGCCGATGTGGGACTCGAGCGCCGCCACCGTCCGGTCGCAGTGCAGGATGAATTCGCACGATCCGCCGAGCGCCATTCCGCGCACCGCGGCGACCGTCGGAATCAGGCTGTCGCGCAGCCGCAAGGCGGTGCGCTGGAACTTCGCGACGACGGCCTCGATCTCGTCCCACTTTTTGGCCTTGATCGCCGGCTCGATCGTGGCGAGATTCGCACCGAGCGAGAACGGCTCCTTCGTCTGCCAGATGACGAGTCCGGCGCAATCGCGCTCGGCGCGCTCGATCGCGGCCAGCAGGCCGTCGAGGACGTCCTCGCCGATCGTGTTGCCCTTGCTCTTGAACGAGACGATCGCGACCTCGTCGCCCAAGTGCCACATCCGTACCGCCGGCGTCTCCGTGATCGTCGCGCCGGCAGGCCGCGTCTCGCCCAGCACGGGATCGGGAAATGGCTGGCGCCGGTAGACCGGCAGCGACGAGCGGGCGTGGAATTGCCCGTCGGTGGGGCTGAATGCGCCCTGTGCCGTGTGCACGCCGGCGGCAGCGGGACCCTCGCTCACCCATCTCGGCAGCGGCACGTTGGCGAGCGCCTTGCCTGCGGCAATGTCCTCGTCGATCCATCCGGCGACATGCTTCCAGCCTGCCGCCTGCCAGGTCTCGAATGGTCCCATCGTCCATCCGAAGCCCCAGCGCAGTGCCAGGTCGACGTCACGCGCGTTGTCGGCGATGTCGGCGAGATGCACCGCGCTGTAGTGGAAGAGATCGCGGAAAATCGCCCACACGAATCGCGCTTGCGGATGACCGGCCGCGCGGAGCTGCGCGAACTTCTCGCCCGGATGGCGCAGGGCGAGGATCGCCGCCACCGCCGGATCGACGGCGCCTTCGGCCTTGCGGTAGCTCCGCGCCGCGGGATCGAGAACCTCGATGTCCTTGCCGACCTTGCGGAAGAACCCGGCCTTGGTTTTCTGGCCGAGCGCGCCCTGCGCGATCAGGCCGGCCAGCGCCGGCGGCACCCGGAACAGCGGGTGCCACGGGTCTTCGCCCAGCGTGTCGTGCATCGTCTTGATCACGTGCGCCATCGTGTCGAGGCCGACGATGTCGGAGGTGCGATAGGTGGCGCTTTTCGCGCGTCCGATCGCGGGCCCCGTCAGCGCGTCGACGACGTCGAAGCCGAGGTTGCAGCGCTCGGTGTGCGCCATCGTCGCCAGCACCGAGAAGATCCCGATCCGGTTGGCGACGAAGTTCGGCGTGTCCTTGGCGCGCACCACGCCCTTGCCGAGCGTCGTGACGACGAACGTCTCCAGCGCGTCCACGAGCGCCGGGTCGGTGTGCTTCTGGGGAATCAATTCGACCAGATGCATGTAGCGCGGCGGATTGAAGAAATGAATGCCGCAGAAGCGCGATCGCACGGCCGCCGGCAGCGCTTCGGCAAGGGCGTTGATCGACAGACCCGACGTATTCGACGCGACGATGGCATGCGCGGCCAGGTGCGGGCCGATCTTCGCGTAGAGGTCACGCTTCCAGTCCATCCGCTCGGCGATCGCCTCGAGCACGAGATCGCAATCACCGAGTCGCGCGAGATCGCGGTCGTAGTTCGCGGCGTCGATATAGGCGCCGCGGTCAGGGGTCGCGAGCGGCGCGGGCTCGAGCTCTTTGAGGCCGTCGAGCGCCTTGTTGACGATCGCGTTCGGATCGCCTTCCTTCGCCGGAAGGTCGAAGAGCACGACGGGCACATTGGCGTTGGCCAGGTGCGCGGCGATCTGCGCGCCCATCACGCCGGCGCCAAGAACGGCCACTTTGCGAACGCGGAACGGGGTCGAAGACATGGAGAGTTCGACAGCCTTTGGAGGGGCGAGACGACTAGGCGAAAGCGGCAAGGCGCGGCCGGGAGCCCAGCCGCGCCTTGCCGTGCGGAAAAGTGCGCTAGGCGATCAGAACGACCACGTGACCTGGCCAGCGACGTTGACGACGCTATTGGTGTAATTGCCGTTCACGTAGCCGTACTGCGCCACGCTCGCGGGCGAAGTGCTGATCTGGGCGATCGACATGTTCTTCACCCACTCATAACCCACGCCCAGATCGAACTTGAGGTTCGGGTTCTTCATCGCGTACTGGATACCGCCGGTGAGCCAGGTGCGATCGTTGTCGGGCAGCCGCACCGTGAGGTATTGCTGCTGAACCGGCGACTGGTCGAAGGCGACGCCCATCCGGAACTTCCAGTTCGGGTCGTACAAGTAGCTCGCCCCGAGCGCGTAGCGCCAGACGTCCTTGAAATTCTCCGGCGTCGACTGCAGCACGGTTCCCGTGGTCCGCACGAACGTCAGGTCCTGAACCGTCGACCAGTGCGTCCATTGGACGTCGGCCATGACGTCCCAGCGATCGCTCACGTGGCCAAACCAGGAAATGTTGGCGATGCCTGGTAGCTTGATGTCGGAGGTTACGCCGCCATTGGCCAGCAGGGGATTCTGGTTGACGGCATTCGCCAGGAGTGCGCCTACTGGATTCAGCGCGGCCGGTACGAGCGTCGGCAGCGCCGGATTCGTGAAGTCGACGTTGCCCGACACGTTGTACTTGATGTCCGAGCGCCACGACGCGCCGATCCGGTTGTCCTTGTTGAGGTCGACGAGCACGCCGATGTTCCAGCCCCACGACGAGTCGTCGCCGGTGACGCTCGTGAACGTGTTGAGATTGCCGGTCTGCGCGACGATCGCCGCCGCCGTGGCCGGCGTGATCTGTCCGCCCGCGGCAGCGGTCTGCGCCGCCTGCGCCATCGCCGCCGAGTAGTTGACGTTGCTCGTGAACGTCGCCTTGATCTGCTGGTAGCTCACGCCGGCGCCGATTGCTAAGTTGTCCGTGACCTGCCACGACACCGCCGGATTCACGTTGATCGATTTCACTTCCGACTTCAGTCCCTGGAAGCGGCCGATCCAGCCGTCGTCGTATTCCGTCGTGAGGCCGAACGGCACGGTGACGCCGAGACCGAAGGTCCACTGCTTGTCGATCGGGACGACCAGGAACAGGCTCGGCAGGGCATGCAGGCCGCCGGCGTCGCCGCCCTCGCCGCCGAGCGGCTGATTCGCCGCCGCGATCGAGCCGCTGTTGCTGAACTTGATCGAGGGCTGGGCCAGCGTGACCGCGCCCACGAGCTGGTTCGTCCCGATGTGGGACATGCCAGCGGGGTTCGACCAGACGGTGCACGCATCCTCCGCAGCCGCCGCGCCGCCGGCGTAGGCGTTGCCGAGTGCGCTGCCGCAGAAAGCCTGCAGCGAAAATGCCGCGCCTTGCGCCTGGCCCGCGGCGAAGGCGAGGGAAACGCCGGCGATCGCGGTCGCGATCCGGGTGCGGGCAAAGGGGGTGGTCATGACGGTTCTCTCCTTGGTGTGGATCTCTTTTTCGGCGCCGGCGTCGCGGCTGGGACAGGTCTTGCGGGTGCCGGGCTGCGGCGGCCGCTACGGTCGGCCCTCGAGCAACTTCCCTCAAAACTATACCCCCCCGACGCCCCCGTCGCACCCGTTCGCGCTCGCGCCAAATCGGGCGGCGGCCGAAGTGTTGTATTTGGGCAGGCGCCCCGCCCCGAAACCTATTCGGGCTCGATCTCGCGCGGCCGCCGGTCGTGCCCGACTGCAACATAAGTCAGGCTCGCCTCGGTCACTTTGACGCAGATCACGTCGGTCGGATTGCGTTGGGCGTAGACGACGACGTCGACGGTGATCGAGGTTCGCCCGATCCGGACGATCTCCGAATAGAGACTCACCACATCGCCGATCAGTACCGGTTCCTTGAACACGAACGAGTTCACGGCCACGGTGGCAACCCGTCCGCGCGCCCGTTGCGCCGCGAGAACGCCGCCGGCGATGTCGACCTGCGACATCACCCAGCCGCCGAAGATGTCGCCATGCTGGTTGGCGTCGGCGGGCATCGGAACCACGCGCAGCGTCGGCGGCTTGTCGGGAAGGGAGGCATTCTCGGCCATGCTGTTCAGCGGCCCGGGGGCCGTCGCCGGCTCCGTCGTCGCGTCACGCCGCGGCCCTCTTCGCCTCGTCGCGAAGCTCGCGCCGCAGGATCTTGCCGACGTTGGTCTTCGGCAGGTCCTTGCGGAACTCGATCTCGCGCGGGCACTTGTAGCCGGTCAGATGCTCGCGGCAGTGCTTCATCACATCGTCGGCGCTGAGGGCTTGATCCTTCTTGACGACGAAGAGCTTGACCGCCTCTCCCGATTTCGCGTCGGGCACGCCGACGGCTGCGCATTCCAGCACGCCGGGATGCATGACGACGACCGCCTCGATTTCGTTCGGATAGACGTTGAAGCCCGAGACCAGGATCATGTCCTTCTTGCGATCCACGATCCGGACGAAGCCGCGGTCATCCATGACGCCGACGTCGCCGGTCGCGAGCCAGCCGTCCTTGTCGAGGACTTTCGCCGTCTCGTCGGGCCGGTTCCAGTATCCCGCCATCACCTGCGGCCCGCGAACGCAGATCTCCCCCGGCTCCCGCAGCGGAACTTCCCGGCCCGCATCGTCGCGCAGGATCACCTCGGTCGAGGAGATCGGCAGCCCGATCGAGCCGTTGTACGCGGGGAGATCCAGCGGATTGATCGTCGCCGCCGGCGAGGTCTCGGTCAATCCGTACGCCTCGATCAGCGGATGCCCGGTCACCTCCTTCCATCTGATCGCGACCGCCTCCTGCACGGCCATGCCTCCGCCCAGCGTGATCCGCAGCGCCGAAAAATCGAGCTTCGCGAACTCGGCGTTGTTCACGAGCGCGTTGAACAGGGTATTGACGCCGGTGAACGCGGTGAACCTGAACTTGGCCATTTCCTTCACGAAGCCGGGGATGTCGCGCGGATTCGGGATCAGCACGTTCTCGGCGCCGAGCGTCATGAACGTGAGACAGTTGGCCGTCAGCGAAAAGATGTGGTAGAGCGGCAGCGGCGTGATGACGATCTCGCGGCTGTCCGGCGCGAGGAAGGGGGAGACCCACGCTCGCGCCTGGAGCAGATTCGCGACGATGTTCCGGTGCAGCAGCATCGCGCCCTTCGCCACGCCCGTCGTGCCTCCGGTGTATTGAAGGAACGCGATGTCGTCGTGCGCGAGCGGGACGTCGTCGAGCTTTGCCCTGCGGCCCTCGGCCAGCGCGGCCCCGAGGCGGATCGAGCCCGGGAGCCCCCAGGCAGGCACCATCTTCTTCACATGCCGGAGAACGAAGTCGACGATGAACCCCTTGAATCCCAGCAGCTCGCCGATCGAGGTCACGACGACTTGCCTGATCTTCGTCCTGCCGACGACTTCCTCCACCGTATGGGCGAAGTTCTCGACCACGACCATCGTCTCGGCGCCCGAGTCGTTCAATTGATGCTCGAGCTCGCGCGCCGTGTACAGCGGGTTGACGTTGACGACGGTGCATCCGGCGCGCAGGACGCCGAACAGGCAGATAGGGTATTGGAGGATGTTGGGCATCATCAGCGCAATGCGTGAGCCCTTGCTGCAGCCCTTCGCCTGCAACCACGTGCCGAACGCGCGCGACAGGACGTCGAGCTCGGCGAACGTGATCGTCTTGCCCATGCACGTGTACGCCGGCCGTGCGCCATACTTGGCGATGGCTTCGTCGAACACGTCGCGCACCGAAGCGTATTCGTTGACGTCGATCTCCGCGGGGACGCCCTTCGGGTAAGCTTTTAGCCAGATCTTTTCCACGACCTCCTCCCCGCCACGCGCGACGCGTGGCCCTCCCGCTCTCGGTTGCGGCGCCCGCATTCCACGAATGCCGCGCGGCGCTTCAGGCGTCGCCGTCGTGTTCTCCGTACCGAATCGAAATGCTACACCATGGTCCGCATGGCCGGCGGCGCGGGAGAGCGCCACGATGCAACTTTGCTACGCCACGGCAAGACCGGCTGTCCCACCGCCGTCGGCGTAGTGCAATGGCCCTCCGCGGAAAGGCGCAAACCCGGTGCCGAAGATCGCCCCGGCGTCCACCAGATCGGCGTCGGCGACGATGCCGTCGGCGAGCGCGGCCTTTGCCTCCGCAACGAACGGGTCGATCAATCGATCGGCGAGGCCCGGAGGCACGACGCCCGCGCCCTGCTTCGCCGCTTTCCCGCTGCTCCAATCGTAGAAGCCGCGCTTCGCCTTGCGGCCGAGGTGGCCCGCCGCGACCAGCTCGGTCAGCTTCCTGGGTGGCGCCGCGTCGGGCGAAAGCATCTTGCCGACGGCGATGCAGATGTCGAGGCCGACGGTATCGGCGAGCTCGACCGGCCCCATCGGCATCCCGAAGGCGAGCGCCGCCTCGTCGACGGTTTCCGGCGCGATGCCTTCGTCGACGCAGCGCATCGCCGTCATCAAGTAGGGTGCAAGCACGCGGTTGACGAGGAATCCGGGCGCGCTCTTCACGGGCAGCGGCAGCTTGTCGATCTGCCGGATGAACGCGGACGCCGCCGCGGCGAGGCCGGCCCGCGTTTCGCTGCCGACGACGACCTCGACCAGCATCATCTGCGCGACCGGATTGAAGAAATGGATGCCGACGAGGCGTGACGAATCGCGCATCGCGCTCGCGATGTCCTCGAGCGGAATGCTCGACGTATTGGTGGCGAGGATCGCTCCCGGCTTCGCTTTCGCCTCGAGCGCCGCGAACAAGCTGCGCTTGGCGTCGAGATTCTCGAAGATCGCCTCGATGATGACGTCGGCGCGCGCAGCGCCCGCGCCGGCGACGTCCGGAATCAGGCGGTCGGACGCATCGCGGACGCGACGCGGATCCTTCAACCGCTGGGCGAAGAGCTTTGCGGCGCGACCGAACGCCGGGGCGAGCCGCTCGGCGTTCTGGTCCTGCACCGTGACCGTCAACCCGCGCAGCGCGCACCAGGCGGCGATGTCGCCGCCCATCGTTCCGGCGCCCACGACGTGGACGTGCGCCGCCTTGAAGTCACCTTCCTTGCCCAGCGACTTCAGGCGCTCCTGCAGGCGGAACACGCGGATTAGGTTCGCCGCGGTAGGCGTCTTCAGCAGCGACGGCACCGACGCGGGATCCGACGCCGGAGCGGCCAGCGCATTGCCGTCATGCCTAGCCCAGAGCTCGAGGATCGCGTAGGGCGCCGGATAATGTTCGCGGCGCGCTCGCTTCCGGACCCGCTTTTCCGCCTGCGCCGCGATGACCCGCCTCAGCAGCGGATTCAGCGTCAGCGAGAGCGGAAACCCGAGGGTGCGCGGCGGCGGCGCCGCAGCGAGCACGCCGCGCGCGGTGTTCTCCATGATGCGCGGCGGGACGCACTCGTCGGCGATCCCGAGCTTTTTTGCGCGCCGGGCATCGATCGTCTTGCCGGTGAGCAGCAGGTCGAGCGCGGCGGGCGCGCCGGCGAGCCGCGGCAGCCGCTTCATTCCGCCCCAGGCCGGCACGATGCCCAGCATGACTTCGGGAAGGCCGAGCCGCGTCGAAGGCTCGTCGACGGCCACGCGATAACGGCAGGCGAGGGCGAGCTCCATCCCCCCGCCGAGGCAGAAGCCCCGGATCAGGGCGAGCGTCGGATAACGGACCGCCGCCAGCCGCTCGAACGTGTCCCAGCCGCGCTTCACCAGGGCGATCGCGTCGGCCTCCGTTTTCACCTCGCCGAATTCGTCGATGTCGGCGCCGGCGATGAAGCCGCTGGGCTTGCCCGACGCGATGACCAGCCCCTTCGGCGGCTCGCGGTCCAGCGCGTCGAGCGCTTCGTTCAATTCGGCGAGCACGGCCGCCGACAGCGTATTGGTCGTCGTGCCGGCCCTGTCGAGGGTGAGACGGGCGAAGCCGTCGGGATCGCGGGCGAGCTTCCAGTGTTCCATCATTCGCGCTCGACCAGCATCGCGCCGCCGAGTCCGCCGCCGATGCAGATCGCCGCCATCCCGCGGCGCCCGCCAATCCTCTCCAGCACGTTCAGGACGTGGAGCACGATGCGGGCACCCGACGCGCCGACGGGATGGCCGATCGCGATGGCGCCGCCGTCGACGTTGAGCTTGGCCTCGTCGATTTGTCCGAGCGCCGCATCGAGGCCGAGCTCCATCCTGCAGTAGTCGGCGCTCGCCCAAGCCCGCTCGCAGGCGATCACCTGCGCGGCGAACGCTTCGTTGATTTCCCACGCATCGAGATCGTTCAAACCAAGGCGATGCCGCCTGAGGATCGGCGTCGCCGCATGGACGGGACCGAGGCCCATCTGCGCGGGATCGACCCCCGCCCATTGCGAATCGACGAGGCGGCCCTTCGGCGCGAGCTTGTGTTCCTCGACCGCGCGCGCCGACGCCAGCACGAGCCAGGCGGCGCCATCGGTCACCTGCGAGCTGTTGCCGGCGGTGACGTTGCCGTATTTGCGATCGAAGAAAGGCTTGAGCTTCGCGAGATTTTCGACCGTGGAATCTTCGCGGACGCCGTCGTCGGCGGCGTAGAGCCTGCCGGCCCTGTCGAAGAGCGGGACGACCTCGTTCGCGTAATGACCCGCTTGCTGCGCGGCCAGGACGCGCTGGTGGCTGCGCGCCGAAAATTCGTCCATCTCCCGCCGCGTGATGCCGAACCGATACGCCAGGTTTTCGGCGGTCTGACCCATCAGCAGTCCGACCATCGGATCGGTGAGGCCCTTCATGAGGCCGATCACGGGCGCCAGATAGCCGGGCCGGAATTTCGCCAGCAACGCCACGCGTTGGCCGAGCGTCTTCGCGGCATACCAGTTCGCGAGCCAGACCACCATCGCGTCGGAGAAAAGCAGCGGCGCGCGCGACAGTGCATCGGTGCCACCGGCGAGGACGAGGTTCGACCGTCCGGTGCGGATGTTCGCGATCGCCGAATCGAGCGCCTGCATCCCCGACGCGCAATTGCGCATCACGGTCCACCCCGGTACCTTCCGGCCGCAGCCCATGCGCAGCGCAACGACGCGGCCGATGTTGACTTCGTCGGGGGACGGCGCGGCGCAGCCGAGGATCACTTCATCGAGCTGCGGCGGCTCGAACTTCTGCCGAACGAGCAGCGCGCGGCCGGCGTCGGTCGCCAAGTCGGAGGCCGCGAACGGGCCGGGGCGGTTGCGCGCCTTGAGAAACGGCGTCCGCGCGCCGTCGATGATGTAGATCGCCTCGTTCATGCGATCATCCTCGTGCCCTCCCGTGCAGACGCGTTCACCGCGCTCGCTTCACGCGGCTGCCTTGTGGACGACGGGCGGCGACGGCGACGATTGAGCGCCGCTCGTCGGGCCGGCGTTCGCGTCGGACACGCCGAGGTCCTGCGGAAAGTCATCGACGCGGATCACCTTGGCGGTGAGATCGCGCGCCGCGAGCACCGCGGCGCCCTCGGCGGCGGTGATGATTCCGGCGGCTCGTGCGCGCTCGACCAGCGCGTCGATGCCCGCGCCCGCCGGAAGCTTCGCATCGAACCGTTCTTCCTTCGCCCCGGCGCGGATCTTCGCTTCGACGGGCTCCGCCGCGAGCGTCGCGACCAGCGCCCGTTCGATCAGCGCGAGCGGATCGTCGGTGGCCTCCGGGACGTACACGCCCGCCGTCAGCCGGTCGCGCGCCGCCGAGGGTTCGAGCAGCAGCTTCGCGACCTCGTGGCCCAGCTTGTCCGAGGGCACGACATACGGGCGCCCGAGCGGGAACACGATGCGGCGCATGAGCGCGGCGATCGCCCGGTTGGGGAAATTGGAGATCACGCCCTCGAAGGCCGTTTGCGCCTTGAACATCGCGTCCCAGATCGCCCAGTGCATCAACGGGGCGTCGGCCTGCTGCCGGCCTTCGTCCTCGTAGCGCTTGAGCGTCGCCGAGCAGAGGTACATGAGCGACAGGACGTCGCCCAACCGCGCCGAGAGCTTCTCCTTGCGCTTGAGCGCACCACCGAGCGAGCCCATCGACACGTCAGCGAGGAACGCGAGCGCAGCCGAGTAGCGCGTGAGCTGCTGGTAGTAGCGGCGCGTCTCCGGCGCCACGTCGGACGGCACGCGGACGAAATGCGAGCCGGTGATGCCGGTCACGAAGGTCCGCGCCATGTTCGACAGCGCAAAGCCGAGATGGCCGAAGAGCGCCGCATCGAAGGCGATCGAAGCCTTCGTCCGATCGGCCTCGCGGGCGGCCTCGATTTCCTTCAACACGTACGGGTGGCAGCGGATCGCGCCCTGGCCGAACACGATCAGGCTCCGGGTCAGAATATTGGCGCCCTCGACCGTGATCATGATCGGCACCTGCATGTACGCGGCGCCGATGAAGTTCGACGGCCCCAAGCATATGCCCTTGCCGCCGACGACGTCCATCGCGTCGGCGACGACCTGGCGCCCGCGCTCGGTCAGATGCAGCTTGGCGATGCCGGAGATCACCGCCGGCTTCTCGCCGAGATCCACCGCCGTCGTGGTCAGCACGCGCGCGGCGTCCATCAGGTACAGGTTGCCCCCCATCCGCGCGAGGGGCTCTTCGATCCCTTCGAACTTGCCGATCGGCGTCTTGAACTGGGTGCGCACGCGGGCGTAGCCGCCCGTCGCCCGCACGGCGAGCTTCGCCATGCCGGTCGACGAGGACGGCAGCGAAATTCCACGCCCGGCGGCGAGGCACTCCATCAGCATCCGCCAGCCGCGGCCCAGCATCGGCTGCCCGCCGATCACCCAGTCCATCGGAATGAAGACGTCCTTGCCCCAGGTCGGGCCGTTCTGGAACGCCGCGGTCAGCGGCATGTGTCGGCGGCCGGTTTCGACGCCGGGATGCGACGTCGGAACGAGCGCGCAGGTGATGCCGATGTCTTCCTTGTCGCCGACGAGATGTTCGGGGTCATGGGCGCGGAAGGCGAGGCCGAGCAGCGTCGCCACCGGGCCGAGCGTGATGTAGCGCTTCTCCCAGGTCACGCGCACACCCAGCGTGCGCTTGCCGTCGTGCTCGCCCCAGCAGACGACACCGTAGTCGGGGATCGCCGCGGCGTCCGAGCCTGCGTTCGGGTTGGTGAGCGCGAAGCACGGGATTTCGAGCCCTTTGGCGAGCCGCGGCAGATAGTGGCGCTTCTGCTCGTCGGTGCCGTACTCCGCGATCAGCTCGCCGGGGCCGAGCGAGTTCGGCACCATCACGGTCACCGAGACGGTGCCGGAATGAGTGGACAGCTTGGTCATTACCTGCGAATGCGCGTACGCGGAGAAGCCGAGTCCGCCGTACTCCTTCGCGATGTTCATCCCCCAGAAGCCCTTGTCCTTGATGTACTGCCAGACCGGGGACGGGAGGTCGCGCAGGAGGTTCGTGGCCTCCCATTCGGTGACCATCGCGCACAGTTCCTCGGTCTCGTGATCGAGGAAGCGCTGCTCCTCGGGCGTGAGCGTCGGGCGCGGCGCCGCGAGGAGCTTCTTCCAGTCGGGTCTGCCCGAGAACAGCTCGCCATCCCACCAGACGGTACCGGCTTCGATCGCGTCGCGTTCCGTTTGCGACATCGGCGGCAGCACCTTGCGGAACGCGGCCAGCACCCCATCGCTCAGGAGCTTGCGGCGCAGGGCGGGAACGTTGAGCACAATCGCGAGCGGCGCGAACACGACCGCGAGGACGAGCACGAGCCACGCCGAAAGCGCCTTCGTGCCCCAGGCGGTGACGAGCGCCACGGCGAGGCCCGCGCTCCACAGAACGCCCGACGCGTTGACGTAAGCGAGCGCAAGCGCACCGACGAGGGCGGCGACAACGAAGACCAGGGTCAGCATCGAGAGCTCCTTGCGGGATGATCACGGCAGGACACGATCAGCGGAGCCGCTGCAGCTCGCCATCGAGCACCCGGCTCGCCTCCGGCAGCTCCGGTGGCGATTGCAATCCGGCGAGGAGGAATGGCGCGAGGCGGCGCAGCAGCATTTCGTCGTTGCCCGACTCGGCCGGCGTGAGTTCCGCGATCAGCCTGAGCGCGTCGGTGCCGGCCAACGTATAGGACAGCGCGCCCATGATGAAGTGCAGGCGCCAGGAAAGCTCCTTCGCCGGGAGTTGCGGCAGCGCGCGGGCGAACGCCGCCTTGAAACGGGCGATCATCACCGCGTACTGGCCGGACAGGAACCGCCGGATGAACGGGGCCGGATCGGCGTACGCGCGGCCGAGGAGCCGCAGGAAATTCTTCCCGCCGCGCGCAGGGTCGCGGGCGAGCGCAAGCGCCGGAATGAACATCGCCGACAGGATCCGCTCGCAGGGCACCGGATGCGGCGCCGTGTCGCGCTCCAGGCGCGTCAGCAGGTCGAGGCGCGCCTGGTTCATCGGATCGAGCCTGCGGGTCAGCACCGACTGGAACAGCTCTTCCTTGCTGCCGAAGTGGTAGTTGACCGCGGCGAGGTTGACGCCCGCTGCCGCGGTGATCGCCCGCATGCTCGTCGCCTCGAAGCCATGTTCCATGAACAGGCCTTCGGCAGCGTCCAGAATCCTGCCCTTGGTCGCCTGCGGCGCGCGTGCGTCGGTCATCGCGACAACGCTTCCTGCCATGGGTCTCCTTAACGGCAGCGGTCGCGGAAGGCGTCCGGAGTCCGCCCGCATTTGACCGCACCCGCAATTTCACCGTTCGATCCGTTTGGAACAAACGTTTGTTTTAAATGCTAACGGGGTGACCGGCCTTCGTCAAGCATCGAGCAGGGAGGGAGGCAATTAATTCGGCCGGTGATGTAAGTATTCGCTCTCATGGTGTGGGCTGTATCTCGGGGAGTCTTCCCGGCGCCAGCGCCGTGGGCTCATCGTCTCGCTCAATCCGGCGCCTGCATCGCGTAGGCCGCCTCGATCCTGTTCTTGAAACATGCGGCGAGCAGCGGGCGCTTGAGCTTCATCGTCGGAGTCAGGAATCCATTCTCGATGTCCCACGGCTCGCGCGTCGCGATCACGCGGCGCACGCGGACCCAGCGCGGGAAACCCTTCAACTGCTCGTTCGCGCGCTGCAGCAGCGCTTTCTCGTCGCGCTCCTGCGTCACGGCCAGCAGCACCGGAAAGGGATGGCCCTCCCCGACCAGCATGACCTGCTCGAACACCGGGTCGTGCAACAACGCAAGCTCGACGTCCTGCGGCGAGAGCTTTTCGCCACTCGACATGACCAGGATGTCCTTCGCCCGCCCGCGGATGTAGATCTTGCCGCCGCGGATTTCGGCCAGATCGCCGGTATGGAGCCAGCCGTCGGGATCGAGCGAAGCGCGCGTCGCGTCGTCATTGCGCCAGTAGCCGAGCATGACGTTGGCGCCTCGCACGACGAGCTCGCCGCTCTCGAGCGTCCTTGCTTGCACGCCGGGTAGCGGCGGACCGACGGATTCCGGCGCGTTGTCGCGTTCGAGATTCACGGAGATCACCGGCGACGCCTCGGTCATCCCGTAGCCCTGCAGCAGCGGAAGGCCGAGGCCGATGAACCGCCGTGCGAGCGCCGGATCGAACGGCGCGCCACCGACGACGACGAGGCGCAGCCGCCCGCCAAGGCTCGCGAGGATCGGTCGCGCGACGAGCGCGTGCAGGGCTCCCGAGACGAGCCGCGCGATCGGCGACGCATTGCCCTGCGCTATTCGCCAGCCCATGTGGACGCAGCGGTCGAAGAGCGCCTTTTTCAGTGGCGACGCGGCAAGCCTGTGGTCGATGCGCGTCGCCAGGCGCTCGAAGATCCGCGGCACCGCGAACATCGCCGTCGGCGCCTGCGTGACGAGATCGTCGGCGAGGTGCGCGATCCCGCGGGCAAACACCACCTGCGCGCCCAGCGACAGCGGCAGATAATAGCCGCCGGTGCGTTCGAACATGTGCGACAGCGGCAGCACCGACAGGAAGCGATCGGCCGGTCGCGCCATTCGCGTCGCCCGGCACGACATCACGTTCGCGATGATGTTGCCGTGCGACAGCATCACGCCTTTGGGCCGGCCGGCCGTGCCCGATGTATAGCAGATCGTGGCGAGCGTGTCGGACGGCAGCGATTGGATCTCGACTTCGCCGCCGTCGGCGGGCAGGAGCCGCGCCGCCGTCACGGTGCCGTTGGCCTCCGCCAGCGCCGCCTCCGCGCGCAGCACGGCGATCCGCGGCGCCCGTCCGCTTTCCGCCCCAGCCTTGCGCACGCCATGCGAAAGCCGGACGTTTTCGACCACGACGAGCTTGGCATCCGCATCGGCGACGCACCACGCGATGTTTTCAGCGTTGTCCTCGACGTAGAGCGGCACGACGACGAGGGCCAGGCCGAGCGCCGCGAGGTCGATTGCCGCCCAATCGACGCCGTTGCGCGCACAAAGCGCGATGCGATCGCCGGGTGCCAGGCCTTCGCGCCGGAACGCCGCCTGCCAGCGCGCGATTTCCTTCGCGAGCCCGCCGGCCGTCACGTCGCGCCAACTCCCCGCCGCGTGATGGCGATAGAGGACGGTGTCGGGACGCGCCAGGTGCTGCGCGAAAAGATCAGCGATGTTGGCGGTCATGCCCTTCCCGTCGAGGCGCCGGGTCACGCGTGCAGTTGGCTATACTTCGATGCTGAGGAGGATGCGGTCCATGGCTACGGTCGCAATCGCGAAAAAGCATCACCTGTCCCACCAAAAGGCGAAGGTGGCGGCGCAGAAGATCGCCGACGACCTGACCGAGCGCTTCGACCTCGAATGCACGTGGAACGGCGATCACATCGACTTCAGGCGCCCGGGCGTTGCCGGCACGCTGCACGTCGGCAGGGGCGAAGTGCGTCTCGATTGCGAACTGGGTTTCCTGCTGTCGATGTTGAAGCCGACGATCGAGCAGGTGGTGCACCGCGACTTCGACAAGTACTTCGGCAAGGGAAGGGCCTGACCGCAGACAAGCCGTCGCCGCAAGCGTCAGGCGGACGCTTGAGCCGGTCGTGGCGCGGCCGCAGGCTGCGGTTGCAGCGGGTCAGGAAACGGCGCGGTCTCGCCCGCATAGACAGACTCCATCAGCGCCGTCTCCCGCGATTCGATCGTCGCCAGGAATTCGCGAGCGCCGTTCATCTTTCGGAAGGCGGCAAAGCCGCGCTCCAGAAAATCTTGCAACGCCGAGAGCCCGGCCATCCGCGCCGGTTGCCGCATCATCACGAGCGCCGCGTGGAGCAGCGGCTTCTTCACGTAGCCCTCGAGGGCGGCGCCGATTTCGCTCGTCAACCGAATCTGCCGCTCGCGTTCCGGCCGCTTGCCCATTCGCCGATAGGCCTTGCAGTACTCGGCCACGCTGAACTGGCCGTCCGCGCGCGGCAGCCGCGCGAGCAGCGATCGATCGAGCGTCTGCGACAGCACGTGGAGCTCGACCGCCTTCCCGATCGTCTCGATGACGCGCTCGGGAAGCATTCGTGCCATCACCGGAACGACACGCGCCAGATCGGCGTCGCGTTGCGCGAAGTCGGCGCCGTAGAGATCGGATTGGAAAAAGGAAATCGCGTCGGCGTAGCGATCCTGCGCGGCGAGATCGGCGTAAGTCATCCGCAGTCGCCGCGCCTGCCAGGTCGCGCACGCGCTCGAGCGCGCCGGCAAGGATCGGGTTCGCCCCGCGTTCCGCGTGCAGCCGGGCAAGCTGGGCGAGGCCGTCCGTGAGCGCCGCGTGCGCCGGCTTCGAAGAGTTGGACATGGGGCGGGCGGTTGTCTCGCGGGGCGCAGAACATGCTTGCGGCGTCCCAGCGCTTTCCCGCAAGTTTAGCAGGCGGATTAGATTGTTTTCTCTAGACGGGAGCGCTAGATTGGGGTCGTGGTCGCGGATTGCAGCAGATCCGAATGACCTCGAGGGTGCGTCGCTGTGTCCGACCGCGCTGATCCCGATGCTCACCCGCCGCACTTTCATCCTTGCCGGCGTCGCCGGTGGCGCTGCGCTCGTCGCCGCGCGATGGCTTCGTAGCGGCCGCGACACGCGAACCGCAACGCCTCCAATCGAGCCGCTCGCCGCGCTCGACCCTGGGGCGCCCGCGATCGTCGCGGCCATTGTTCCCGTGCTGCTCGGCGGGGCGCTGCCGATCGATCCGGCGCCGCGCGCCGACGCCGTCGATGAGACGGTCACCCGTGTCGCCCGCGCCGTTTCCGGCCTGCCGCCCGCCGCGCAGCGCGAGCTCGGAGAGCTTTTCGCGTTGCTCGACTTCGCGCCCGCGCGGCTCGCGCTGACCCGAGTCACCGGGGAGTGGGCGCACGCGGGCGAAACCGACGTTGCCGCGTTCCTCGAACGCTGGCGGGCAAGCCGGTTCACGCTGTTGCGTTCGGCTTACGACGCGCTCCACCAGCTCGTCTTCGCCGCCTGGTACGGCAATCCCAGGTCATGGCCCGCCATCGGCTACGGCGGACCGCCCGCCCTTTCACCGTGACAAACCCCGCCAAGCCGCTGTTTCCGGATCCCTGGCACGCGGGAATCGCGCGCGGCTGGCAGGTGCTCGACGCGTCGCTGCAGGAGGGCGATCGCGATCTCGAGACCGACGTCGTGGTGGTCGGCACTGGCGCGGGCGGCGGCACCGCGGCCGAAACCTTTGCCCGCGCCGGCTTGAACGTGGTGCTGGTCGAGGAGGGGCCGCTCAAGACGTCGACCGATTTCCACATGCTCGAATCCGAAGCCTATCCGCAGCTCTATCAGGAATCCGCGGCGCGCAAGACGAAGGACAAGTCGATCAACATTCTCCAGGGACGCTGCGTCGGTGGCGGGACCACGGTCAACTGGACGAGCTCGTTCCGCACACCGGGAACGACGCTCGACTACTGGGCGCGCGCCTTCGGCCTCGCCGGGTTCTCGGCTGCCGAGATGGCCCCCTGGTTCGCGCGGATGGAAACGCGGCTCGCGATCGGGCCGTGGGACGTGCCGCCGAACGCGAACAACGAAGCGCTTGCGCGAGGGGCGGCGGCCGTCGGCATTCCAACCGCTGCGATCCGTCGCAACGTCAAGGGCTGCTGGAACCTGGGCTATTGCGGGGTGGGTTGTCCGACGAACGCCAAGCAGTCGATGCTGGTGACGACGATTCCCGGCGCACTCGATCGCGGCGCGATCCTCGTGACGAGGGCGCGGGCAATCGAGTTCGTGCATCAGCGCGAGCGGGTCACGGCGTTGCGCTGCGCCGCGATGGATACGGCGGGCGTGCGGACGACGGCGCGGCGAATCACGGTTCGTGCCCGCGCCTACGTCGCCGCCGCCGGCGCCATCGGCACACCGGCGCTCCTGCTGCGGAGCCGGGTTCCCGACCCGCACGGGGTCGTGGGCAAACGGACGTTCCTCCACCCCACCGTCGTCTCGGCGGCGGCAATGCCCGGGGTGATCGCGCCGTATTCGGGCGCGCCGCAGACGATCTACTCCGACCATTTTCTCGACTCGCTCCCGGTCGACGGCCCGATCGGCTACAAGCTCGAAGCCCCGCCGGTGCATCCGATTCTGATGGCGATCACGCTGCCGGGCCACGGGGCCGCGCATGCGCGCTGGATGAGGGAACTTCCTCATCTGCACGTCGAGATCGCGTTGCTGCGCGACGGCTTTCATCCGGACAGCCCCGGAGGGACGGTCACCGTCGACGGTGACGGCGCGCCGGTCCTCGACTACCCGCTGACGCCCTATCTGTGGGACGGTGTGCGCCGAGCGTTCCGGACGATGGCCGAGATCCAGTTCGCCGCGGGCGCCGCGAGCGTGATGCCCATCCACGGCGAGGGACTCGCCTACGCGCGCTTTGCCGATGCGCGCGCCGCGATCGACGGGCTGGCGCTCTCGCCGCTCGTCACGCCGGTGGTCAGCGCCCACGTGATGGGAGGCTGCGCGTTCGGACCGGATCCTCGCGAGGCTGCCGTCGATCCGCGCGGCCGCTATCACCACCTGGCGAATCTCTATGTTCTCGACGGCTCGCTGTTCCCGACTTCGATCGGCGCCAATCCACAGCTCTCCATTTACGCGTTCGCGGCCCGGCTTGCCGATGGACTCGCGGCCGATCTCGCGGCGCGGCCGGCGTCTGGCGCGACGGAGCGCCGCGGCGCGGCGATTAGTGTGTTTGCTCTAACCGGTTGCGCTAAATTGACCTCGAGATTCACCACGTCCTGAAAGGAACGCATCATGCAAAAGCAAATCGCCTCCCAGTTTCGTCCGTATCAGTTCGGTGGAGCCGCGCTCGCCGCGTCGCGACAAGTCTGGCTCGCCGGCCTGGGTGCAACGGTGGTCACTCGCGACTGGGTGCAGAGCGAGGCCGGTCACGTGTTCAAGACGCTGGTCAAGGAAGGCACGGTCGTCGAGTCGCGCGCCATCCGGTTTCTCGGCGACCAGTTCGAAACGTCGCTCGCGCGCGCCAACACGGTGTGGAAGCAAACGCGGCGGAGCGTTGAATCGACGGTGAAACAGGCCGCGACGAATGTGGTCGATTACGCGCAGCAGGCGCTGCCGAAGTCGCTGCCGAAGATCGAGTTGCCGATGCTCCCCGCGAAACGTGCGAAAAAGGCCGTGAAGGCCCGCGCTGCGAAAGCTCCGACCAGGACGAAACGCGCAGCCCGGCGCACGACGAAACGCGGGTGACGCAGTAAGATTCGCGCCGCCCGGGTTTCGGACCCGTCCTCCGCGCCAGCGGACGTTTCGCGGCGACGCCGCCCTCGGGGATCGCGCTTCGCACCTCGGCGGCGGCCGGTTGGCGCGAAATCGCTGGAGGGAGGTTCGATGCCGGCAGCGAATGCAACCGGACGCACGCGCCGCGACCGGCGGCAGCGATGGCCGCGTCCGCGCGTGGGCCTTGCCCTGGCGGGCGGCGGCCCATTGGGCGGGATCTACGAGGTCGGCGCCCTGCTGGCGCTGACCGACTCGCTCGAGGGCATCGACCTTGCGGATCTCGACGTCTACGTCGGCGTCTCGTCCGGGAGCTTCGTCGCCGCCGCGCTCGCAAACGGCATCTCGCCGGCGCAGATGTACCGACTGTTCATCGACGACGGCGCCGATGCGGCGCTGACGCCGGAAGTCTTCCTTCGTCCGGCCTTCGCGGAGTTCGCGTTGCGCGCATCTTCGCTCCCGCGGCTCCTCGCGCTGGCAACGCTGCAGTACCTGCGCGATCCCTTCCAGCACGGACTGATGGCGTCGTTCGCAACGCTGTCGCACGCGATGCCGACCGGCATGTTCGACAACGCGGCGGTCGGGGATTTCCTGCGCCGCCTGTTCGCCGCCCCCGGCCGCACCGATGATTTCCGCAGGCTCGAGCGCAAACTGTTCCTGGTCGCGACCAACCTCGACACGGGCCAGTCGGTGACTTTCGGCGCGCCGGGGCGAGATCGCGTCCCGATCTCCGTCGCGATCGAGGCATCGTCCGCGTTGCCGGGAATGTTTCCACCGGTGATGATCGGCGGCGAGCACTACGTCGACGGCGCGCTCAACAAGACGCTGCACGCATCGGTCGCGCTCGAGGAAGGCGTGGCGCTGCTGCTGTGCGTGAATCCCCTGGTGCCCTTCGACGCGAGCAAGGCGGCGCGCGGCGGACGGCTCACCGTGGAGAAGCTGAACCGGGGCGGGCTGCCGATCGTGTTGTCGCAGACGTTCCGCGCCATCATCCACTCGCGGATGCGGGTCGGGATGGAGAAATACCGGCGTCAGTACCCGAGCGCCGACGTCGTGCTGTTCGAGCCGGACCGCGAAGACGCCGACATGTTCTTCGCGAACATCTTCAGCTACGGGCAGCGCAAGCGACTGTGTGCGGCCGCCTACGGGAAGACGCGGCAGAACCTCCTCGGCCGCGCCGACCTGCTGGCGCCGCTGCTCGCGCGCCATGGCATCTCGCTCAGGCGCGAGCGCCTTGCCGATCCGGTGCGCGGGATCATCGACGCGTTGACGGATCCGCGCCCGCTCCATCCGCAGCCCGGTGCCGATGTGCGGCGCACGGCCCGCGACTTGAAACACGTGCTCGATCAGCTCGAGTGCTGGCTCGCGACGAGCCCGTAGCAACGCCCGTTGCCCAGCCACGGAGCGCCGCGTAGTAACATTCCGGCCGCGCCCGCAAATCTGCGCCGCCGGCGCCGCCGCCCGAACCTCCTCCGCCGCACGCGCGATGGCCGAAAAAAAACGCCCCCGCCGCACGCGCGAGCGGATTCTCGAGACGAGCCTCGCGCTCTTCAACCGGGACGGTGCGCCGCGGGTCACCACCGCCGACATCGCCGGCGAAATGAACATAAGTCCCGGCAATCTGTATTACCATTTTCGGAATAAGGGCGAGATCATCGGCGAGCTGTATGAAGAGTTCGAGTCGAGGCTCAAGCCGCTGCTCGCCGATCCGGGTGGCCGCCAAATCCACATCGAGGACCTCTGGCTCTGGCTGCATCTGCTGTTCGAGCTGATGGGGCGATACCGCTTCCTCTATCGGGACCTGGACGAGCTTGCCGCGCGCGATCGGGCGGTCGGCGTGCGGTTCGGGCGTCTGCTCCGTCAGGGCGGCGCGACCGTGATAGAGTTGTGTCGCGGCCTCGTTGCGGCGGGAACGATGACGGCGACCGAGCGCGAAATCGCGGCGCTCGCAAGAAACGTCGTGCTCGTGGCAACCTATTGGCAGTCGTTCGCCCGCATCGGTGACGGCCCCGGCGAGGATGCCCGCGAGCCCGACGCCGGCCGCGGGGCCTATCAGGTGCTTGCGCTGATTGCACCGTATCTCGTCGGCGATGCCCGCGTCCTGATCGATCGGCTGGGCGCCGACTATCTTTGACGGAGACCCCGCAGTGGCGAAGAAGTGGACAAGGTTCCCCTTTCCGGACAAGTCCTATGTGCGTGACCCGGCGACGCTGAAGAAGCACTGGCCGCGTCTGCACAAGGGCGACTGCGAGCCTCTGCCCAAATCCCCGGCAGTGCTGGAAGCGTGGCGCCTCTATCATGCGGGCGATTTCGCGCCGGCCGCCGAGGCGGGTGTTGCCGCGGGTGGGGGTGGGATCCACGCGGCGGTGAAGGCGCAGGTCGTCTACGCGACGAATCTCGAGAAGAACGACAAGATCAAGCTCGCGCTGCTCGAAGAGGCGGCGAGCTGGGCCGAATCACGGCGCGGCGAAGCGCCCAAGGATCCAAACGCGCATTATTTTTACGCCTATGCGCTCGGCCGCTACAGCCAGAGCCTCTCGGTCGCCAAGGCGCTGGCGCAGGGACTGGGCGGCAAGGTCAAGGAAGCGCTGACAACGACGCTCAAGCTCCAGCCGAAGCACGCCGACGCGCACACCGCGTACGGCAGCTTTCAGGCGGAGGTCATCGACAAGGTCGGTGGAATCGTCGCCGCAATGACGTACGGTGCAAAAAGGGATTCGGCGATCGAGCATTTTCAGAAGGCATTGAAACTCGATCCCGAATCGGCGATTGCCCGCATCGAATACGCACGCGGTCTCGTCATGCTGTTCGGCAAGGCACGCCTCGCCGAGGCGGAGAAGCTCTACGGAGAAGCGGCCGCCTGCAAACCAGCCGACGCCATGGAGCGCCTCGACGTCGAGCAGGCCAGCGCCGGGCTCGGCTAGGAGCGCCGCACGCCGGGCGAAGGAGGCTGTGATGACCGCTGCAAGGCTCTCGCTCGTGGTGATCGCGTCGGCGCTCGCCGTCGGCCTGCCAGCTCTGCCCGCCGTCGCGCAGAACAAGGCTCCGGCAAAGCCGGCGCCTGCGGCGACACCGGCCGGCCCAGCCTCCCCACAGGACACGCGGGTCGCTGCCGACAAGATCGACACGCTGAAACGCATTCGCGACACGGGCACCATCATCATCGGCGTACGCGAAGCGTCGGTGCCGTTTTCGTTTCTCGACGCGCAGAGGCAGCCGCAGGGATACTCGGTCGACCTCTGCCTCAGGGTCGCCGATGCCATCAAGGCCGAGCTCAAGATGCCGCGACTCGACGTCAAGTATGTGCCGGTGAGCTCGGCCAACCGGATCCCCGCGCTGCTGGAGAACAAGATCGACCTCGAGTGCGGTTCCACGACCAACACGCGCGAGCGCGCGAAGCAGGTCGCGTTCGCCTACACGACGTTCATCGCCGGTATCAAGATGCTGGCGAAGACGTCGGCGAACATCAACAGTGTCGATGACCTCCGCGGCAAGACCGTCGTCGTCACCAAGGGCACGACCAGCGAGAAGATGCTGAAGAAGCTGAACGAGGAGCGGCTCCTGAAGCTCACCATCATCGAGGCCAGGGACCACGACGAAGCGTTCAAGGCGGTCGAGGACGGCAGGGCTGTCGCGTTTCCGATGGATGACGTATTGCTCTACGGACTCATCTCCAAAGCGGCGAAGCCTGACGATTTCGTCGTCGTCGGCAAGTACCTGTCGGTCGAGCCCTACGCCATCATGATGCGCAAGGACGAGCCGCAGCTCGAGAAGATCGTCAACCGCGCGCTGATCGACCTGTTTCAATCCGGCGAGATTCGGCGGCTGTACGCGAAGTGGTTCACGACCAAGGAGCTGACGGTCCCCATGAGCCCGCTCCTCAAGGAAGCGTTTTCCGTCCCCAATACGTATCCGGCGTGGCCGTAGGCCGCTAATTCGTCATTCCCGCGAAGGCGGGAATCCGGTGGCTTTCGCCGACGAGCTGGGCCCCCGCTTCCGCGGGAACGATGTTCATCACGCAGCGCTCATCGCTTCCGCCGCGATCCCGGGGTCGAGATCGCCCTCCCGAGGCCACGGCGACAGCAGCGTCGTCAACACGAGCTTCTCGAATTCGGGTTCGAAGTGGGCGATGACACGCCCGGGATCGGGGACGAGCCCCCGGTCGGTGATGAGGGCGAACTGGACCTCTCCATCGTACGACAGGATCGACACGCCCATGCCGATGTCGCCCGATTGCGGGACCCAGAACATGAAACGGCCGATTTTCCGGCCCGCCATGTAGAGCGGTTGTTGCGGGCCGGGCACGTTGGTCATCACCGCGCTCGCATTGCGCGCAAGCACGGCGACGAGCTGGTCCTGGAGGAGCTTCGGTCCCGCCCCGGCCGCGGCGAGGAGTCCCAGGGTGAGAATCGGCTGGAAGCTCCCTTTGAGCGATCGCATGTTGGCGCGCACGGCGTAGAGGCGCTCGACGGGGTTCTCGATGCCGATCGGCAATTCGAGGAACACGACGCCGAAGTGGTTGCCGAGCCGGTAGGCTTTCTCGAGCGGACGCAGGTTGACCGGCACCAATGCCCTCACCATCACGCCTTCCGTCGGGTCGCCTTTGCGGACCAGATATTGACGCAGCGCCCCTGCGACGCAGGAGAGGAGCACGTCGTTGACCGACGCCCCCAGTGCTTTGCCGACGGCCTTCACTTCGGGCAGCGGGATCGGCTCCGCCCAGGCGACCCGCTTGGTGGCAGCCGGGGTGCCCTTGAACCTCGTCCGCGAGTCCTCGCCCATCAGCGCGAGCTTCGCGATCTCCGCCGTCAGCGCTCCGCCCTGCTCGGCGAGCGCTACGGCCCTGGCAGGATCGGCCCATAGCTCGACGCCTTTTTCGATCAGCGTCGAGCCGATCTTGAGCGCAGTCCTCATCGCGTCCGCGAGCGGTGCGACGAACTGTGCCAATGCATCGTCGTCGCCGGCTGCGCGCCGCTTGCGCGCAGGCGGCGGTGGCATCGCGGGCGGCCCCTTCGCCCCGGCATCCGTCATCGACAGCATCACCTGCACCAGCGCGATGCCGTCGGCATAGCAGTGGTGGATGCGCGCGACGAGCGCGCTGCCGCCATCGAAATTCTCGATGAGGTGGAACTGCCACAGCGGGTGCGCGGGATCGAGCCTCCTCGCCGCGAGCCGGCTCACGAGCCTTTGCAGCTCGCTCTTTCCGGCTTTCCCCCGCAATGCGACGCGGACGACATGGTGGTCGAGGTCGAAGCGCTCGTCGGCTTCCCAGAACGCGCCCGCGACCGACTGGACGGGGCGCTGACGGAAGCGGTCGAACCGAAGCCAGCGCTTTTCGATCACCGCGCGCAACCGCCTGAAATCCACTCGTTCGCGGAAGATCATCACCCCGCAGATCATCATCAGGTTGCTCGGACGATCCATCCGCAACCAGGCCGTATCGACCGTGGAAATTTTTTCCCGTCGTGGCATCGGGGTAGCAGAAAGCGAATCGCGGGGCTGGCGTTGGCGGCCGGGGGTCGTTTGCGCGCGTTTTCAGCTTCGCGCTAAAGTAGCATAGATGTCCCGGCACCGGATAACCGAAAGCGAGGAGGATCGCAAATGGCCGCCGCGCCGAAGAAGGAGGACCTGAAGGCAAAGTTCGCGGCCGCGGCCGCGGCCGCGAAGCAGACGCGGAAAAAGCCCGACAACGCGACGCTGCTGAAGCTCTATTCGTATTACAAGCAGGCGACCGACGGCGACGTAAAAGGGGAGCGTCCCGGAGGATTCGACTTCGTCGGTGGCGCGAAGTACGACGCGTGGGCCAAGTTGAGGGGTATGAGCCGCGACGACGCGATGCAGAATTACGTGAAACAGGTCGACAAGCTCAATCGTGACTGAGCGAGAGCGGCGGAGCGAACCGCCGAGGGAGAGAGGGCGCCCGGCATGTCGCCCGGCGGTGCGAAGGGCGCGACGAGCGCCGCCACGCCCGGTTGGGGAAAGAGCGCAACAGGCATCGACGGCAAATGCGCGTCGCAGGAACCGACGGCGAGGCAATCGCTAGTTGCCGCGCCCTGCGGCCTTGTCTTCGCGCGCCGCGCCAGCGGCCGCATGTCGCGGAACGACGCGCGAGAGGCGTCGCCGCGGCGTTACTTCTTCGCAGTCGATTTCACGGTCGCCCCGCGCGACTTCTTCCGGGGCGTCTTGCTCGCAGCCGGTTGGCGCGCGGGTTTCGCCGCGGTCCCCGTCGCCTTCAGCAACTCGTTTACCGCAGCCGACAGCGCGTCGACGCGCGCTGCGAGCTTCTGCACGTCGTTTTGCGTATACACACCGAGCTTCGACAACGCCCGCGCAACCCGATCCTCGAAAACCTGCTCGAGCTTGTCCCACGTTCCGCCGGCCATTTGCTGCATCTCCTTCGCCTTCGCCGTCGCGGCGCCGCGCGCGGCAGCCGCGGTTTCGGTGGCGACCCGTCGCGTCTTGTGCTCGAGCCGCTCGCCTTGCTCGACCAGCGTGTCGAACACCCGCATGCCGCCCTGTCGAGCACGGACGAACGCGCCCAACCCCGCGAGCCAGATCTGGTGTGATGAGTCGAGCACCGCCTGCGACAGGTCGCCGACCGCTCCCGCTTCGCCCTTTGTTGCGCCTGCCCTGGCCTTCTTCCGCATCGCCCGCTCTCCTCGTCTCCGCGCTCGCCTCCGGCGCCGGCTCGTTGACGATTGTAGGCCGCGCGGCTAGAGCAATCATACTAAACATCTGTCGCCCGCAGGCCGTTGCGTCTGCGTCGGAGCCTGCTCCGGCAGCCGTGACGCCGGAAAACGCGCCGGTATAATCGGGCGGGCGCCGAAACGGGCCGCCGCCCGCCCGAGGCGCTGCGGAAGCGGCCGCGGCAAAGCCGACGCCGCCCTCCGATCGGCGCTGCCGTCCCGTGGCCGCCGCCCATTCACCGCAAGGAGGAAGGTCATGGCGTACTTCGTCACCGGCGCAACCGGTTTCATCGGCCGCTTTCTCGTCGCCAATCTCCTGCGGCGCGGCGAGCCGATCTACGTGCTCGTGCGCAAGGGCTCGGCGAAGAAGCTCGCCGAACTCCGGGACGATTACTGGCATGCGCCCGATAAGCAAGTGATCGGCATTGTCGGGGATCTCGGCAAGCCGAGCCTGGGCGTCTCCGCAGACGACACGAAAAAGCTCGCCGGAAAGGTGCGCCACTTCTTCCATCTGGCGGCGGTCTACGACCTCACCGCGAGCCCCGAGGACCAGCAGAAAGCCAATGTCGACGGCACGCGCAACGCCGTCGAGTTCGCGGAGACGATCAAGGCCGGATGCTTCCATCACGTGAGCTCGATCGCCGCCGCCGGTCTCTACGACGGGGTGTTCCGCGAGGACATGTTCGAGGAAGCCGAGGACCTCGATCATCCGTATTTCCGGACCAAGCACGACTCGGAAGGCATCGTCCGCCGCGAATGCGCCCGCCCGTATCGGATCTATCGTCCCGGTTTCGTCGTCGGTGACTCGAAAACGGGTTATATCGACAAGATCGACGGCCCGTACTATTTCTTCAAGTTCATCCAGAAACTGCGCCAGACCCTGCCGCCGTGGATGCCGACGATCGGAATCGAGGGGGGGCGCATCAACATCGTGCCGGTGGATTTCGTCGCCGCTGCACTCGACTTCCTCGCCCACAAGAAGGGGCTCGACGGCAAGTGTTTCCACCTGACCGATCCAGCGCCGCACCGGATCGGCGAAGTCCTCAACATCTTCGCCCGGGCGGGGCACGCGCCGCAGATGACGATGCGCGTAAACGCGCGGATGTTCGGGTTCATCCCGGCGCCGATCCTCTATGGCATCGGCTCGCTATCGCCCATCAAGCGGATGGTGAAGGCGGTGCTCACCGACCTCGGGATCCCCAGGGACGTCTTCCAGTTCATCAATTGGCCGACGCGCTACGACAACCGCGAGGCGACGAAGGCGCTCAAGGGATCGGGCATCTCGGTTCCCCACGTCGAGACCTATGCCGCCAAACTGTGGGATTACTGGGAGCGCAACCTCGACCCCGACCTCTTCATCGATCGTACCCTTTCAGGCCGCGTCCGCGACAAGGTCGTCGTGGTGACAGGTTCCTCGTCGGGCATCGGCAGGGCGACGGCGCTGAAGCTCGCCGAAGCCGGCGCGAAGGTGATCCTCGTCGCCCGCGGCGAAGAGAAGCTCGTCGAGACCAAGCAGGAGATCGAGAGGCTGGGCGGCAAAGCTTGGATCTGTACGGCCGACATTTCCGATCTCGCCTCGTGCGATGCGCTGGTTGCGCGGGTGCTGAAGGAGCACGGCACGTGCGATTACCTCGTCAACAACGCCGGCCGCTCGATCCGACGCGGCGTCATCAATTCGTTCGATCGGTTCCACGATTTCGAGCGAACGATGCAGCTCAACTATTTCGGCTCGCTGCGGCTGATCTTCGGCTTCCTGCCGGCCATGATCGCGCAGAAGCGCGGCCACATCATCAACATCTCGTCGATCGGCGTGCTGTCGAACGCGCCACGGTTCTCGGCCTACGTGGCGTCGAAGTCGGCGCTCGACTCCTTCTCGGCCTGCGCGGCCTCGGAGTTCCTCGACAAGGGCATCCATTTCACGACGATCAACATGCCCCTCGTGCGCACCCCGATGATCGCGCCGACCAAGATGTATGAAAACGTGCCGACGCTCGCACCCGAACAGGCCGCCGATCTCGTCGTCGAAGCGATTGTCTACAAGCCGGTGCGGATCGCGACGCGACTTGGCGTCTTCGGCGCGGTCTGTCACGCGATCGCGCCGAAGCTCACCCAGATCCTGCTCAACACCGCATTCAACATGTTCCCCGACTCGGCGGCCGCGCTGGGCAAGAAGGGCGAGGAAGCGCGACAACAGCAGCTCACGCCCGAGCAAATGGCCTTTGCCCAGCTCACGCAGGGGATCCATTGGTAGCCCGATTTTCCGCGCGGGCGATCGCTCGGCGGTTGCGCGCCCGGCGAGCCGCGCCTGTTAGGAGCCCCGTTCGGCAAAGGGCTGCTTGGATGACGGCGCCTCGAAGCGCCGCCGGCGCTCGCGGCTCGTTGTCGCGCGTTCGGGAAAGCGACCTGTGATGGGCTCACGCCGCGTCGCGTACCGGCGCCGCGCTGGCCGGAGCGTCGCTTGCGGCGCCGGGCGCCGTTGCGGCCTGCGCAAGCTCTGCCGCGACGAGATCGAAGACGCGCGCGTCGTGCAGCAGGGCGTTGTGCCCGACTCCGGTCAGCTCGACGTTCGCGGCGCCGGCCAGGCGCGAGCTCGTTTGCGGCGCGACCATCGAATCGTGCCATGACCAAAGCGACACCGTGGGTACCGGCGCGGGTTCGTTGCGGTTGAGCTCGGCGAGCCAATCGCCGCGCGGCCGCATCTGCGCGAGGCAGGTGCCGGGAAAGAGCCACGCGTGCATGCTGCCGTGATGCGGCGTGCCGAGCGTCAGGAGACAGCGCACCTTCCCGCCGCCGTGGCGTCGCAGGTACGCTCGGGCGACGAGTCCGCCCATGCTGTGGGCGACGAGCGCGACCTTGTGCGCGCCGGTCGCGGCGAGGATGGCATCGATTTTTGCCGCCGTCTGGTCGGCGAAAAGCTCGATCGACGCAAACGGCGGGCCGTACGACAGTGTGTAGACGGGCCCGAGCCCGCGCCCGGCCAATCGCGGAATCCATGCGCGCCATACGCCACCGTTGCACAGCACGCCATGGAGCAGGAGGACCGGGACCGCGGCGGGTGCCGGCGGCGGATCGCGCAGGCGCCACCACCAGAATGCCATCCGCGGTCCGTTGCGGGTGATCGCCAGCGCTTCGTTCCCGTATAGCTTCAGCGTCGCTGCAATCCCGATCCGCTGCGCCGGTGGTCGCGGGCTCCGCCAGATCCAGGCGACGGTGAACCAGCAGGCCGCGGCAAGTGCGGGCACGGCGAAATAGATGATGACGGCGCCGGCAACGAGCGATGCGGGCGCGGCACCCTGCCCGATCGCGTGCCACGCGAACAGCGCGTACGCAGCGGCCCCGCCGAAATACGCCAGGCCCAGCGTGATCGCCGTGAGCATGGCGTCCCAGTCTACGGCGTGCCCTGACTGGCCGTCGCCCGCGGCGGAGTCTGCGACGCGTGGGCGCGCCAGCTCTTGAGGGCGCCGATCACGCCAGCAAGATCTGGAATGAGCACAACCCCCGGTAGCGTCTTGCGGATGCGGCGTGTCGTCTCCCCGCCGGCCCAGAGCATCGTCGTCTGCGGGAGCTGGCGACGCAGCGTCGAAAGTCCGTCGCCCGCCTGGCGCGCGGGAAAGGCTGCCGAAAAGGACAGCGCTACGACGTGCGCCTTGTGCGCGAGCGCGGCGCGACGGATGTCCTCGAGCGGTGTCTGCACGCCGAGGGAGACGCATTGCGCTCCCTCGGGCACGAGCAATGCCTCGACCATCAGCAGGCCGATTCCATGTTGCTCGCCCGGGAACGTCGTCAACAGGACGCGCGGCGTCCCCGTCTGCCGGGGAAAGGCGTTGATCGCCGTGCGCAGCGCGACCTGCAGCTGCTCCGTGTACAGGTGTTCTTCGAAGATCTGAGCCTCGCCACGCATCCAGGCGTCTCCCACCGCGCGATTGAGCAGCGTCAGCGTGTCGAGCACGAAGCGTTGTAACCCCTGCTTCATCAACAGATTGGCGAACGCGCCCTGGAGGCCCGGCGTGTCGTGGCTCTGGAGCAAGGCTAGGATGTCGCGCTCGACCGCCGGCGCCGCGTCGACGCGCCGCGGGGAGATCTTTGCGTCGGCGAGCGCGTTCAGCTCGTCGAGGGGCGCGTGGATGATCTTGCCGGGACGCATCCCGACGTCCATCAGGCGCTTGATCGCCCGCAGCTTGGCGATTTCAGCCAGCGTGTACTGACGCTCGCCGTTGTCGTCGCGCGGCGGCTTGGGAAAGCCGTAGCGGCGTTCCCACATCCGCAGGACGTCCTTGGAGAGGCCCGTTTCGCGCTCGACCGCGCTGATGTTGAGAACGACGCCGGAATGTTCCGCGGGCATGCTGATCGTCCAAGGCGTCCCGCCGACGTCCTGGTTCACGTTCGTGCGGTACGTGGATTCTTTGACCGAGACTTCGGCCTCGCCTATAATTACGCCCCTTGGCGAACTAGCTCAGCTGGTTAGAGCAGAGGAATCATAATCCTTTGGTCCGGGGTTCGAGTCCCTGGTTCGCCACCAAATTCCCAGGGCCCGCCTCGCGCGCGGCTTGCCCGCCAAAACGGCAGTGCGCAGTGATCCGGCAACCGCCCCTGTCGGGACCGCCGCGATTGCCTTATGATCCGGTTGCCCCATCGCCCGCCCATGCCCGCTGCGGACATTTCCGGTGAGCTTGCCCAGCACCGCGGCTATCTGCTCCGCGTGGCGCGGCTGCAGTTGCGTGACGAAGCGCTGGCGGAGGACGTCGTCCAGGAGACGCTGGCGGCTGCGTTGTCGGGCAGCGGGTTTTCGGGCAAGTCGAGCTTGAAGACGTGGCTCACCGGCATCCTCAAGCACAAGATCGTCGACGCGATCCGCAAGAAGCAGCGCGAACCCGCCGCCGTGGCGTCGTTCGGCGGGCTCGACGCGGAGCTCGATGTCGAGGATTTCGACGCGCTGTTCAAGAGCAACGGCGACTGGGACTCCCCGCCCGCGGATTGGGGCGATCCCGAAGAGGCGGTCAATCGCCGGCAATTCTTCGACGTGCTGGATCTCTGCCTCGACAAGCTGCCGCCAAACACGGCCCGCGTGTTCATGATGCGCGAGGTAATGGATCTCGATTGCGACGAGATCTGCGCGGAGCTCTCCATTACCGCGAACAATCTTTGGGTCATCCTGTACCGCGCCCGGATGGCGCTCCGCTTGTGTCTCGAGCAGAACTGGTTCGCGGCGGGCGGCGCGCGGCTCGCGTGATCGGCGGACGACAATGCCCAAGCTGACCCATTTCCTCTCGTGCCGCGAAGCGACGCGCCTCGTGTCGCAGATGCAGGATACGCCGGTGCCGCTGTTGCAGCGGATCAAGCTGCGGCTGCATCTCGCCATCTGCGACGGGTGCACGCGGTTCGACCGGCAGATGCGCTTCCTGCGTGCGGCAATGCGCACGTATCGGCAGTAGCGTTCCGGCAGTTCGGCGCGGGTTGGCGGCGGTAGAATCGAACATCTGACGTCGTCGCTTCCGATCATGCTCGCCATCACCGTCAACGGCCGACCGCGGGCGCTGCCCGCCGGCGCGGCGACGATCGCCGACTTGATCCGCGAGATGCGGCTCGAAGGCAAGCGCATCGCCGTCGAACGAAACGGCGAGATCGTGCCGCGCAGCCGGTACGCGGAGACACGCCTCGCCGACGACGACAAGCTCGAAATCGTCGGCGCCGTCGGGGGCGGCTGAAGTAGAATTGGCGTCATGAACGCTCCGCACGACCCCGCCGCCGCCCATGCCGATCCGCTGCTCGTCGCCGGGCGCGCCTATGATTCGCGCCTGCTCGCCGGCACCGGCAAGTACCGCGATTTCGGGGAGACCCGCGAGGCGATCGTTGCCTCCGGCGCGCAGATCGTCACCGTCGCGATCCGCCGCACCAACATCGGCCAGGACTCGCATGCGCCGTCATTGCTGGATGCGCTGCCGCCCTCCGAGTTCACGTATCTGCCGAACACCGCCGGCTGCTACACCGCCGAGGACGCGGTGCGCACGCTGAAACTCGCGCGCGAGTTGCTGGACGGCCATACGCTCGTCAAACTCGAGGTGCTGGGCGACCCGCACACACTGTTTCCGAACGTGCGCGAAACGATCCGCGCCGCGGAAACGCTGGTTCACGACGGGTTCCAGGTGATGGTGTACACGTCCGACGATCCGATCATCGCGCGCGACCTCGAGGCGATCGGCTGTGTGGCAATCATGCCGCTCGCCTCGCTGATCGGCTCGGGGATGGGCATCCTCAACCCTTGGAACCTGAAGCTGATTGTCGCCGAAGCGAAGGTCCCGGTGCTGGTCGATGCGGGCGTGGGCACCGCATCGGACGCCGCGATTGCGATGGAGCTGGGCTGCGCCGGCGTGCTGATGAACACGGCGATCGCCGCGGCGAAGGATCCGGTGCGCATGGCACGCGCAATGAAGCTCGCGATCGAAGCCGGGCGCGAAGCGTTCCTTGCCGGCCGCATGCCGCGCAAGCTCTACGAGGCGTCTCCCAGCTCTCCGACCGGCGGCCTCATCGGTTGAATAAGGCAGCCGACGTCGGCCCCTCACGCAGCGCACGCGCTGCGCTCGCCGTGTGGCTCGCCGCCGGTGTCCTGTCGGCGTCGGCCCCCGCGGCGAACCCCCTCGCGGCGGAGGAGCTTGCGACGGTGTGCGCACAAACCGAAGGCTCCGCGCATTGCGCAAGGAAGGTCGAGGCCGTGCAGCTGAAGCGGCTGCCGAACCTCGCCACGCGCGACGGAGCGACGCTTACCGTGTCGCTCTATCCGTCCGGCACCGCGACGTTCGCCGACACCGAAGCGTTGAACGGCGGCCGCTCGTACAGCCTGTGGGACTACAGCAACGAGCTGAACGCCGTCATCCTCTTCACGACCGATGGCCCGAACGTGACGTTCACGCTGCTGCAGCGGACAAACGGCCGCAAGGTCGAGCTCCCGGCCGAGCCGAAGGTGTCGCCTGACCGCGCACGGCTCGCCACGGCGGACTTCTGCGCGGCGGCGTGCGGCAACGAGCTCGCGGTCTGGCGCGTGACACGCGACGGCGTGCGCAAGGAATATTCGTGGAAGCCGAAGGAGGCGTGGGCCGACGCCGGCGTTTCGTGGAAGGACGCCGACACCGTCGTCGTCGAATACACGCGCCAAGGCGCCAGCACGGAAGCAACGCTCGAGCGCAAGCTGACCGACCCCGGCTGGCTACGCTATACCGCACCGTGACGCGTGCGCCGCATCGCTCTCGCGCCGCAGTGTCGCAATGACAGCCGATTCGACGTCGCCGCGCCACCGCCCGATCCGCAGCTTCGTGCTACGCCAGGGCCGGATGTCGCCGGCCCAGCAGCGCGCGCGCGAGGCGCTGCTGCCGCGTCTTGGCGTGCCCTTCCAGGCGGTGCCGCTCGATTTCGACGGCGTCTTCGGACGCCGCGCGCCACGCGTGCTGGAAATCGGCTTCGGAATGGGCGAGACCGCGGCCGCGATCGCGCAGGCGCGACCCGGCGACGACTTTCTCTGCATCGACGTTCACGGCCCCGGCGTCGGCAGCCTGCTGAAGCGCGTCGACGAGCTCCGGCTTGCCAACGTCCGCGTGATCCAGCACGACGCGGTGGAGGTGGTCGGCGCGATGATCCCCCACGACTCGCTTGCCGGCATCCATGTGTTCTTCCCGGACCCGTGGCCCAAGAAGCGCCATCACAAGCGGCGATTGATGAGGCCGGCGTTCGTGCGCGAGCTTGCGCTGCGCCTCGCGCCAGCCGCGTATCTGCACGTCGCGACCGACTGGGAAGACTACGCGCAGGAAATGCTCGCGACTCTCTCAGCCGAGCCGTTGCTCGAGAATACGGCGGCGGGATTCGCGCCGCGTCCCGCCTATCGCCCGCTCACCAAGTTCGAAGCCCGGGGGCTTGACCTCGGCCACGGCGTGTGGGACGCGATCTTTCGGCGGTGCGACCGAGCCTAGGAGCCTGTCGGGCTTGCTCTCACGCATGCGTTGCTGGGCCAAAAAGCGATGGCGGCGATGGCAGCGAGGCGAAGCGCCTAACGCGGACGCGCTTTTTGGCAGCAACCCGGAGGGACGGGGCGAGTTGGGCGCATTTCGGTGTTGCGCGCCCTCGCCATACTGCCGGTATGCCTTCGGACGCGCGCCTTGAACTGCGCCCAACTCGCCTCCGTCGCATGCGCGACAGTAAGCCCGACAGGCTCCTAGACTAGGCTGGCTCGCTGCCGCCAGCCGGCGAAACCCGTTCGGACTCCGGCCACCACTCATGCGCCCCTGGGAAGCCCGCCTGCGCAAGATCGTGCGCACACGGATCGACGTCCGCCTCGTCCTCGGTAGGATGCTGCGACCGGACGCGCCGGAACACGACCCGCTGCTCGCGCCGGGCGTGCGCGTCTATCGCGACGGAGCCGTCCTGATCGACCGTAGCCTCTCGGCCATCCATCTCGCAAGCCAGTTCATCGAGGATGCCAACAGCTATCACCAGCGAAATTTCGACCGCCTCGATTTCGTCGACCTCGTCGACCGCTGCCTCGAGGTCGCCAGCGTCGAGCGCGACCGGCCGCTTGAGGTGCTCGACATCGGCTCGGGAGGCGGCAGCAGCGTCTTCGCCGCCGGCCGCCTGCTGCCCCATGCCGAGATCGTCGCTTCCGATGTCTCGCCGAAGCTCCTCGCGCTGCTCGCTCGTTTCGTTCTGTCGCGCGACGAGCTCCGGGGCCGCGTGCGAACGTACTGCTTCGACCTGCACCGCCGCTTTTTCCGTCCCGAGGCGTTCGACGTCGTGATCGGCGCCGCGATCATCCACCACCTGCTCGATCCGCGCGGAGCGCTTGCCAAAGTCGCTGCGAGCGTGAAACCCGGCGGACGGATGATCTTCGTCGAGCCGCTCGAAGCGGGATCGCTGGTCCTCGCGACGATCTACGCACGTGTGCTCGAGGAGCTCGAGCGCTTGCGCGAGGGCGACGGCGTGCTGGCGCGGCTCATGCGGGCGTTCCGCGACGACATCCGGTGCCGGATCGGCCCGCCGGCGGTCCGGCCGCAAACGGCGCTGCTCGACGACAAATGGGTGTTCGACGTGGCGTATCTGGTCGAGCTCGGGCGCGTACTCGGAATGTCGAAGGTCGACGTTCACCCCGCGCAGGCGGACCTGACGCATGTCTTCGAGGCCGCATTCCGCAGCACGCTCGCCGACAGCGGCAACGCGTCGCTCGCGATTCCTCCGGCGGTGGTCGACGCGGTGCGCGAATTCGACCGCGCGATCGGGCCGGAGCTCAAGCGTCGACTGTGTCCGACCGCGATCGTCGTCATGACGAAATGAGGCGCATTGCCCGAACGGATCAGGACTTGGATCGGAAAAACGGCGCCGCGCAGCGCCACAGCCATGAGCGGTGAATGCGAGCGAGTTCCCCGTAGCGCTCGAACGCGAGCGCTTCGGCATGCGCAAGCCCGGTGCGCAACTTGGCGATCTCGTCGTTACGCTCACGAACCGCTGCAGTGCGTTCCGCCACCAGCGCTTCCGCGCGGGCGAGGCCGCCGCCGAGCTTCGCAATGGCCGCCGCGCGTTCGTCCGCCAATGCCTCGACTTCGGCAAGCCGCGCGACAAGCTGCCCCCGCTCCGCGGTTCGTTCGACCAGCACCTCGGTTGCCTCATCCGCACCGAGCGCAATTCGCGCGACGTCGACTGCATCACGCAACGCGCCCGCTGGATCACGCAGCATGAATTCGCGCACCAGGCGCAAATAGTCCGGATGGGCTTCGAGGAGCGCCTGCTCGGCGGCGGCCGCGAGCTCGCGACGCTCGCCGGAAAAACTGACAGCGCCCTCGTGAAAGATGAACACGTCGCCGGCGAGCACGTGGCGCCAGCCCGTCCTCGCCGCGCGCAGGCAGAAGTCGTTCTCCTCGCCGTAGCCGCGGCCGAAGCGCTCGGCGTCGAAGGCGCCAACTTTCTCGAGGCACGCGCGCCGAATGTACATGCAGGACCCGACCGCCGTCGGCAGCTCCACGGTTTTCCGCGCGTTGGCGACCGCGAACAGGCGATCGAGCGCGGCGAGCCCCAGCGTTCCGGGCATCCCGCCCGTCCAACCCGGGAACGGATACGTGCAGATCGTCGCATTGTTCGAAAAGGGCGTCGCGGTGCCGATGTCCGGCCCGCTCGATGCGCTCCTGTGCAACCGATCGAGCCAATCGTTCGCAACCTCGGTATCGCTGTTGAGCAGCACGACGTCACGATCCGCGTGTATCGACATTCCCCGGTTGACGGACCGGACGAATCCCGCGTTGCTTTCATTGCGCGCCAGCGTGATGCGTCCCGCGGCGGCAAGCCCGTTCACGTAGGCGGCGATGTCGGCATCGGGACTCGCGTCGTCCACGACGAGGACATCGAAGGGCTCGCGTTGCGCGCTGCCGAGCACGCTGTCGATGCAGCGGCGAGTCTCGCGCGCGCCTTTGTAGACGGGAATGATGACGTCGATCACGAGAATCGCCTACCGCGGAGGATGCAGTCGCCGCGCGACGCCACCGAATCCTTCGCTGCGCAGGATGTCCAGGACCTTGGCCCGCAAAGCCTTGCCGCTCCTGGGCGAGAGGATCAGCCACAGCAGTCGGAGCGCAGCGCCGGGCGAAACGGCCCCGCGGATCGGCACCCGGGGCGGCGAATGCAATCCCTTGGCGGACAAGAGCTCGGGAAAGCGCAACCTTCCCTCCGTATTGCACCAGCGGAGAAAGGTCGCCTTGTCGGGGGCGGCGTCATAGGGGTCGGGGAACGCCGCCTGGAGGTCGGGGTGCTCGCGGTACAGGAATCGGTGGGCGGCGGCGATCGCGGTGCCGTCGGAGAAACGTCCGAACGCCCACGGCCATTGGCTGACGGGATCGCCCTCGCCAACGGCGATCTCGCGCTCGTACCATGCGATCAGGCGTTGCACCGGTGGACTTGTCGCCGCGTTCTTCACCGCCATGATCCGATGGGCACCGCTGTCGAATCCTGTGAAATGATAGAAGGAGAGCGGCTCGCCGTCGACTTGGAACCCCGATTCGAAGCTTCCGGTCACGCGGCGCGTCGTGAGGTTCCAGGTCGCGACGTTGTGGCGCGCCGATTTGACGATCGCCACGCCGTCGAAGTACACGGGTGCGAAATTGATCCACTTCTGATCGGTGAAGAGTCCGTTTTCCACGTCCGCCCGGCAAAGGCGATAGACGCGGTCCGCCCACCACTCGGTGAACCTCCGTCCCTCGTCGGTGTTGCGGACGCCGATGAATCCCAGGTTGAAGATGCCGTGCTTGAGACTTGCGACCTCGTTGTCGAGGATCGCCTCCAGCGTGCGCTCCGGCTCGACCTGATGCGGCGTCAGCGCAATGCTGGCGCCCATCAACGTCGAGAGGATGTCGTCGACTCTCGAAAACAGCACCATGTCGGGATCGAAATACAGGACCGTTCCCGCATCCGGCAGACGCAGCAGCTGCTTGAGCGCAAAGGGCTTGATCGCGGTCGAAAGCTCGATGACGTCGTGGGTGAAGCTCCACGCTCGCCAATTCGGAATGGCGAGCTCGCTCACATCGACGACGCGATCGAAGGGCTCGTCTCGGGTGCCGAGCCACGCCGGGCGCAGGTCGGCGAGCGCAAGGTGAACAACGGCCTCCGGATGGTGCTCCTTCAGCGACCGGCACAAGATGCGGACCTTCGGCAGGTAGTTGACCGCCGCGCTGGTGAAGACGTGCAACGCCTCGGGCATCGGGAACCGTTGACGGACGGGGCCGGTTCTACGCCGGCGTCGCCTGCGTGGCCGCCAGTTGCTCGTGATAATCGACGAGAGCGGCAAGCGCGGCCCGCGCGGTGACCTCGCCGCAGAGCCTCGCTGGCGCGTAGTTCCGCAACCGCTCGCCCGGAGCGCCAAGATCGAACGCCACGATCGGCAAGCCCAGCAGCATCATCTCTTCGATGACGTAGGAAAACGTCTCCGGACAGATCGACGGGAAGAAAAACATGTTGATGCGGTGCGCCTCGATCAGGCGCGGGAGGTCTTGCCGCCGGTAGTTGCCGGTGACGACGAGCCTCGACGAGTCGCGCGCGGCGTCGAGGGTCCCGAGCACGACCACGCGGATGTCACGGCGCTCGCGCTCGATCTCAACCACGATCTCCCTCACGATCAGCGCCCCCTTTTGCGCACTGATGTGACCGATGATCCCCACGACGAGCGCCGCACCATGATCGACCTTCGGCAACCGCGCGGGCACGTAGTCGACACGGTGGGGCACGACGCTGATGCGCCCGGTGTCGAGGCGTGGATAGGCCCGCAGCAGCAGTCGCCGCGTCGATTCGGAGAAGCACCGAACCTCGTCCGCGGCCGCGAGGCAGCGCCCCCACAGCGCCCGCCACGGGCCGATTTCGGTGGGCGGCGACAGGGTCAGGTAGCTCGCCCGATGGCGCTTCAGGCACGCCGTGCATTCGGAAATCTCGGGAATCCCGCAGTAGCGACCCTCGGCGTTCAACAGGACGAACGACGGGCAGACGGAAATGTAGTCATGCGCGGCGACGACGAGGCGCGCCTTCGGGTGCAGCGCGCGCATCGTGGCCAGCCATTCGGCGAACAGCAGCGGCTCGTCGAACGAGACCGGGCTGTTGAGGAACAGTTCGTCGACCGGCGCCTTGTCGAGAATCCGCTCGAGGACGGCGAACGACGAGATCCGGAAGATCTGTTCCTCGCCGCCGGGCGCGCAGAGATGGAGGCGGTAGTCGAGCGTGGGAAGGTTGTACGTGCACAGCAGCACCGTCTTCCCCGCCGCTAGCCGTTCGTCGATGACGGCCTGGCGGTAGATGTTCGCGCCGCCCCCCATGCTGTGGTCGAACACGAGCGACACGGCACGGCTCGCCTTCAATCGGGGCAGCAGGTTCGCGACGATGTTGAGCGAATCGAGCGAGGGGGCGCCGTAGTTCTGCGATTTCGCCCGGCGGAGGATGCCGCCAAAATCCCCCTGCCGCATCCGGCGCAGGACCGCCCGCGCAAGCCAGCGCAGCTCACGAAGCTTGCGGTGGCTCGTCGACCGCGTTTCCATCGCACGGGTCACGTCGACGCACGTCGTGGCGCCATCGTCGAATGCAAGCTCCAGCATGAGCTCGCGCGCCGGAACCTGCGGAAGATATCCGGTCACGACGAAGCCCGACGATCTGCCATTGACGAGCTCTGGAAACGCCTTCCCCACGTCGTCGCGGGCGAGACCGTGATTGACCGGCAGCTGCGCTTCCCATCCGTTGCCCTTGCACGAGAGCGTGATCGCTTCGATCGCGCGCGCCGGATGCGCGGCCCAGCCCCAGCCGAACAGGCGCTTGCCCCGGGTGACCAGACGGTCGATGCCGTAACGAAGCGCTTGGTCCGTGTTTTCGCTCATCGGTGGATGGCGCCGACAAGGGGCGCCGCTAGCGGCTCGGCCGGGATCTCATGCCGGTGCGCCCGTCTTGTCGAATGAAATGAGGGACTTTCGCGCGGGGAGGGGCCGAAGCCGATGGCGCGGCGTCTGCCGACGCCGGCCCGGGTTGCTATTCTAGCAGGCGGGGTGACGCTGCCGCCTCCCACGGTCCCGCCGCTGGTCAGCAACCTCCCGCTGCCGGGCGGGCGGACGTCCACGCGTAGAATTACGGGTCGCCACCGCGTGGCGACCCTTCTCCGCCATGAACGACGAACTCGAATTCACCGGCGAGCGTTTCGTTCCCGGCGCCGCCGGCGAGATCTGGTACGAGCACTGGCATCGCTACCTGTTCGCCGCGCCGCTCGTTGCCGGACGCGAGGTGCTCGACGTCGCATGCGGCGAGGGTTATGGCAGCGCGCTTCTTGCCCGGAGCGCCGCGCGCGTCGTGGGTGCGGACATCGCACCCGCCGCGATCGGGCACGCGCGCGCACGTTACGCGGCGCAGGCGAATCTCGAATTCCGCGAAGCCGACTGCGCGGCGTTGCCATTCGCCGACGCGTCGTTCGATGTCGTCGTGTCGTTCGAGACGATCGAGCACGTGGTCGCGCAGGACGCCTTTCTCGACGAGGCGCGCCGCGTGCTGCGAGACGGCGGACTCTTCGTCCTGTCCTGTCCCAACAAGCTCGAATACGCGGACAAGCGCGGCTTCGTCAATACCTTCCATCTCCGCGAGCTCTATCGCGACGAGCTTTCCGCGCTGCTGGCGCCGCGCTTCGCGCATGCGTTGTGGTACGGGCAGCGTCCCGGTTTCTTTTCCGTCGTGTGGCCCGAAGCGGGCCTGGCCGGCGCCGAGATCTTCGAAGTGTCGGAGGCCTCCACGGACACCCCGGTGCCGGGGCACACGCGCCCTCTGTATTTCATCGTCGTCGCAAGCAATAGCGCCGCATCCATAGCCCGCGTCGCGCCGAAGCTCTCCGTCCTCGCCGATCGCGACGAATGCGTCTATCGCGACTACGAGAGCGTCACCCGCGCAATCGAGGCGGTCCAGAAGCAAAGCGCTGCGCTGGCGCGGGAAACGGCCACGCTCACGGAGCGCCTGACCGACTCGATCCGCGAGGCCGGGGCCGCCGCCGTGGCGCTCGCCCACGACGCCGCGGAGCGGGCGCGGCTCGCCGCGGAGGTCGAGCGCCACCGCAGCGAGCTCGAACGGCGGGCGAGCCTGCGCTGGTGGCTCACGCTGCCGCTGCGCCGGCTCTGGTGGACGCTGCGGGGTCGCCCGCCCGGTGACTGAACCCGAACCCGCGCCGGCCCCCTAAGCCAGCTCCAGGATCACCGGCTGGTGGTCGGACGCCTGCGTGTGCGGGTCGACGCGGATCGACTGGAGCCGCGACGCCAGGTCCTCGCTCACGAAGAAGAAGTCGCAGTGGAGCTCGGGGCCGCCCGGTTCCATCTTCATGTACAGGCAGAAGGTGGTCGGATGCGGGACGCCGGGATGCACCCGCTCCCACGCGTCGACCAATGCAGGGGTGCCGTCCGCGAAAGGCGCCTTCATCTTCGCGTGCAGCGGATCGACGGGCTCGAGATTGAAATCGCCGGTGAAGATCGTCGAACCCGGGCGCAGATGCGTGTGAAAGGGACCTCCCGACGTATCGGTGATCGAACCGAACCGCGCGTGCGCGTTGCCATCGGCGTGAATCGAGCGCAGCGCTTCGACTTGCGCCGTGCGCTGTTTTTTCGAGTACCACTCGAGATGCGTGGTGATCACGCGCACTTCGCCGAAAGGCGCGACGAGCGCGGCCTCCAGGGCGATCCGCGGCATGCCGTTGACGCCCGGATCGACGGGGAACGGAAGAAGGTGGCGGAACACCTGGCGGACCGGCAGCCGCGAGAGAATCATGTTGCCGAAACGCCGTCGCCGACCGTCCTCTGCCGGATGGTCGACGGCAACGCCGGACACGGCGACGAAGCCGGGAAGCAGCGCCGCGATCGCCGCGAACTGGTCCTCGCCCGCGCTGCCCGCGAGGCGGGGGTCGGGAAAATTGTCGGCGATTTCCTGCAGGCACAGCACATCGAAGTCGGCGAGCCGCTTCGCCTCGGACACGATCCGGCCCGGATCGACGCGGCCGTCGATGCCGCAGCACCATTGCGTGTTCCAGGTGATGATCTTCATCGAATTCCGGCTCTCATGAACGATTGCACGAACTGCCGCTGGAACAACAGGAACGCCATCAGCAACGGTGCGGTGGTGAGCAGCGTCGCCGCGGTGATGATCGACCAGTCGATTCCCTGGTCGGTCGCCGAGAACACCTGCAGTCCGACGGTCAACGGCCGCGACTCCACCGAGTTCGTGATGATGAGCGGCCACAGGAAATTGTTCCAATGGTAACTGACGCTGACGAGCGCGTAGGCGAGGTAGACCGGCCGCGCGAGGGGCACGTAGACCTTCCACAGCACGGTGAGCGGGCCGCAGCCCTCGACCCGCGCCGCCTCGTCGAGCTCGCGCGGCACCGTCTTGAACGTCTGTCGGAGCAGGAAGATCCCGAACGCGCTCGCCATGTAGGGAAGGCCGATCGCGACGATCGTGTCGTTGAGGCCGAGCAGCACCATCGTCCGGTAGTTCTCGACGATCAGCACGTCGGGCATCACCATCAGTTGGACGAGCACCAGCGCGAACAGGATGCCGCGGCCCGGAAATTCGAAGCGCGCGAACGCGTAGGCGGCGAGGGTCACCAGCACGAGCTGCGCGGCGAGCACCATCGTGACCAGCAGCACGGTGTTGACGAAGTAGCGCGCGAACGGCGCCGCCGCCCAGGCCTTGGCGAAGTTCTCGAGCGTCAGCGGCGCCGTCAGCATGAAGCGGGTCGAGAATTCGGTGGGATGAAAAGCCGTCCAGAACGCATAGGCAAGCGGCAGGAGCCACAGGAGCCCGAGCGTCCACGCGCCGGCGGTCTCGACGCCCCGGACGGCGCCGCGAGCTCTGTAGACGTGCGTCACTGGTAATGGACCTTGCGCTCGAGGAACCAGAATTGCGCCAGGGCGGCGAGACCGAGGATCGCCAGCAGCACCATCGTCAATGCAGCGGCATAGGCCGAATCCCAGAAGCGGAACCCGATCTCGTAAATGTAGTAGAGGAGGAGCTCCGTCGCGTTGTCCGGTCCGCCGCGCGTCATCACCACGACATGGTCGACGAGCCGGAACGCGTTGATCACCGCGTTGACCAGCACGAACAGCGTGGTGGGCATCAGCAGCGGAAACGTCACCCGCCGGAAGAAGTGCCAGCGCGAGGCGCCCTCGATTGCCGCGGCCTCGGCGAGATGCGGCGAGATCGACTGCAGCGCGGCCAGGTAGAAGATCATGAAAAAGCCGGCCTCCTTCCAGACGGCGACGACCATCAGGCATCCGAGCGCCGTGCTCTTGCTGCCGAGCCAGTTGTGACTGCCCGCGCCGAACGCCCCGAGCACCTTCTCGAGCAGGCCGTACTCGGGGGTGTAGAAGAAAAGCCAGATGTTGGCCACGGCGATCATCGGCAACATGGTCGGCGTGAAGTAGGCGAGGCGGAGCAGGCCGCGTCCGGCGACGCTGCCGTTGACCCAGGTGGCCATCAGCAGCGCGAGCGCGATCGACAGCGGAATCGTGCCGAGCGCGTACCAGAGATTGTTCGATAGTGCCTGCCAGAAGATCGGGTCGTCGACGAGTTGCCGGTAGTTGTCGAGCCCGACCCAAACGCCCGGTCGGCTGCCCCTCGGTGTCGACAGGAAGCCGTGCCACAGGGTGGCGAATGCCGGGTAGTGGGTGAACAGCGCGAGCAGCGCCGCCGCCGGCAGCAGCAGCAGCCAGCCGTAGAGCCATTGCGTCACGCGGGTCATTCGCGCCGGGAACGCGGAGTGCCGGTCCTTCGCGCTATTTCTTGTACGGCCGCAGCAGCCGCTCCGCCTCGCGCTGCGCATCGTTCATCGCCTGCTCGGGCGTTTTGGTGCCGGTGAGCGCCGCCTGCAACCCGTCGTTCAGCGCCTTGGTGACGCGCTGGTTGTCGTGCGTCGACAGCTCGGCCTTGGCGAATGGTAGCTGGTCGCGCGCGACCGCCGCCGCCGGAAACCCTTCCACGTACTTCTTCATCGCCGGCGTCTCCCACGCATCGGCGCGCACGGCAATATAGCCCGTATCGATGCCCCATTGCGCCGCGCGCTGCGGGCTGGTCACCCACTTGATGAACCGCAACGCGGCCTGCTGTTGCGCAGGCGTGCTCTTCTTGAACAGGTAGAAGTTGCCACCGCCGGTCGGGCTGCCACGCCGTTTGCCCGCGGGCAGCATCGCCACACCGAAATCGAATTTGGCGTTGGCTCTCACGTTCGTCAGGTTGCCGGTCGTCGTCCAGATCATCGCCACCTTGCGCTCGAAGAAATCCTTCGGCGTCGTGCCCCACTCGACGATGCCCTCCGGATGCACCTTATACTTGGTCACGAGATCGACCCAGTAGCGCAGCGCCTCGACCACTTCGGGGCGGTCGTAATATGTTTCGGTGCCGTCGGCATTCATCAGATTCACGCCGTTCTCGATCGCCAGCGCCTGGAAGAGCCAGTAGGGGAATCCCGACGACGGGATCTGGATGCCCCATTGCGTCACCTTGCCCGACGCGTCACGCTTGGTGAGCTTCTGAGCGTACTCGACCTGCTCCTTCCACGTCGCGGGCGGGCGGTTCGGATCGAGGCCCGCCTCCTTGAACATCTCCTTGTTGTAGTACAGCACGATCGTCGAGCGCTGGAACGGTATGCCCCAGGTCTTGCCACCGGTTTGGCTGTTCTCCATGAAGGCCGGATAGAAGCTCTTGATCCAGGCTTGGTCTTCCGGCGCCTTGACGAAGCCGTCGAAGGGGAGGATCGCTTCTTCGTCGATCAGCGTGTACATGTCGGTCGAAAGCAGGATCGACGTCACCGGTGGCTCGCCGCTTTTCACCGCGGTCAGCGCCTTGGTGATCGACTCCTGGTAGCTCCCCGAATAGATCGGCCGCAGTCTGATTCCCGGGTTCTCTTTCTCGAATTCGGCAGCCAGGCCGTCGACGATCTTCGTGATCGGCCCGCCGACCGCCACCGGGTAATAGAACGACACTTCGACGGGCGCCTGCGCGAGCGCCGCGAGCGAGACGACTGCGACGGCAAGGCCGGCCAGCGTGCGCGCAATGGATTGCAGAAACATGGCTCTCTCTCCTCGGTTGGAATCGGCAGCGCGCGGCGGCGCGGTCATGCGACCAGCGTTGCTGCCTCTCGGTGAATCGCACTTTCCTGACGGGTGCCGTCGGATCCGAACAGATGCTGGGCGCCGGGCGCCCACGACAACCACGTCGTGTCGCCGCGCGCGAGACCGACGCACCCGGGAACGCGCACCGCGAGCGTCGCGACGCCCAGGCGGCAGCTGATGATCGAATCGGCGCCGAGATACTCGATCGCGGCGACTTCGGCGGGCGCGCCGCGCTCGAAGCCGAGAGCGATGTGCTCGGGCCGAACGCCGAGCGTCAATCCCGCCCAACCGGCGGGTCCGACGGCCGGGCCTGCGGTGCCGGCGACGACGGTGCCGTCGGGCTGCGCTTCGAGGGGCAGCAGGTTCATCGGGGGCGTACCGATGAAGCGCGCGACGAACGTGTTGGCCGGATGCTCGTAGAGCTCGGGCGGCGTTGCGTTCTGCTCGATCCGGCCCCGGTTCAGGAGCACGACGCGGTCGGCCATCGACATCGCCTCGACCTGGTCATGGGTAACGTAGACCATCGTGATGCCGAGCTCACGTTGCAGATGGCGAATTTCAGCGCGCATGTCCTGTCGCAGCTGCGCGTCGAGGTTCGACAGCGGCTCGTCCATCAGGCAGACCGGCGCTTCGGCGATGATCGCGCGGCCCAGCGCGACCCGCTGCTGCTGGCCGCCCGAGAGCTCCGACGGCTTGCGGTCGAGGAGTGCTGCGAGCCCGAGGAGATCGGCGGTTCGCGCGAGGCGCCGGCTCACCTCCGCCGTCGCCACCTTGCGCACCTTGAGGCCGAAGGCGATGTTTTCGGCGACCGACAGATGCGGAAACAGCGCATAGGACTGGAATACCATCGCGATGTTGCGCCGCGATGGCGGCAGATTCGTGACCTCGCGCCCGTCGATGAGGATGCGGCCGCCATCGGCCTGCTCGAGACCGGCGATCAGGCGCAACGTCGTCGATTTGCCGCAGCCCGAAGGGCCGAGCAGGACGTTCAACGTGCCGGCATCGAAAGCGAACGACAGCCCGTCGACGGCGCGGACCGCGCCCCCGGCAGTCGTCCAATGCTTGCTGATGTTTTCGGCGGCGATGGCCGACACGGAAGCGCTCCCCGGCAACGCGGCGGTTAGGTCCCCGTCTCCGACCACCGCCCCCTCCTTCGCGGCCGCCGCGTCGCAACGGCAGCGCATGATAGCACCGGGTCGCGCCCAGCCGAGCGTGCCGCAGACGCGGTCGCGCTACGCGCTGGCATCCGCGGCCCGCTCGACATCAGGGGAACAGCGTCGCGAGCGCGGCGCCGGGATCGGCAGCGCGCATGAAGGCCTCGCCCACCAGGAACGCGTGGACGCCGCGCCCGCGCATCAGCGCGACGTCGGCGGGCGCGAGGATACCGCTTTCGGTCACCACCTGGCGGTCCGCCGGAATCCGCCAGAGCAGGTCGAGCGTCGTCGCGAGCGAGACGTCGAACGTCCGCAGATTGCGGTTGTTGATGCCGATAAGGCGGGTCTCGAGCTTCAGCGCCCGATCGAGCTCCTTCGCGTTGTGCACTTCGGCCAGCGCGGCCATCCCGAAGTCGCGCGCGCAGGCTGCGAGCGCGGCGAGGCGCGCATCGTCCTGCGCGGCGATGATCAGCAGGACCGCATCGGCTCCCATCGCGCGCGCCTCGGCGACCTGCCACTCGTCGATGATGAAATCCTTGCGCAGCATCGGCAAGGCGCAGGCGGCGCGCGCCGCGAGCAGGTCCTCGGGCCGCCCCTGGAAATACTCGCGATCGGTGAGCACCGAAAGACAGGCCGCGCCGCCTTTGTCGTAGCTTCGGGCAATGGCTGCGGGATCGAATTCGGCGCGCAGTACACCCCGGCTGGGGCTTGCCTTCTTGATCTCGGCGATGACCGCCGCCCTGCCGGCTGCGATCTTGGCGCGAAGCGCGCCTTCGAAGTCGCGCGGTGGAGCCGCGGCCCGCGCAGCGGTCTCGATCGCCTCGAAAGTCACGGCGTGCTTCGCCGCCGCGATTTCACCCGCCTTGGTCGCGAGAATGCGCGCGAGGATGTCGGACATCGACAAGACCGGCGTCAGGGGTTTACCGCGCCGAGCTTTTGCGTCACCGCGACGAACTGCGCGAGCTTCTCCATCGCCGCGCCCGAGGCGATCGCTTCGCGCGCCCGCTCGATGCCATCGGCGATCGATCCGGCAACGTCCGCCGCGTAAAGCGCCGTCCCGGCGTTGAGCACGACGATCTCCCGCGGCGTGCCTTCGATGTTCGACAAGGCCTCGATGACCATCTCCTTCGATTCCGCCGCGTCCGCAACCCTGAGACCGCGATTCGATTTCATCGAAAGGCCGAAGTCCTCGGGGTGGATCTCGTATTCGCGTACCTCGCCGTCCTTCAGCTCGCCGACCATCGTCGCCGCGCCGAGCGACACTTCGTCCATCCCGTCCTTGCCGTAGACGACCAGCACGTGCTTGCTGCCGAGCCGCTGCAGCACGCGCACCTGAATGCCGACGAGGTCCGGATGGAACACGCCGAGGAGCTGGTTCTTCGCGCCGGCGGGGTTGGTGAGCGGCCCCAGAATGTTGAAAATCGTCCGCACGCCGAGCTCCTTGCGCACGGGCGCCGCGTGCTTCATCGCGCTATGATGCGACGGCGCGAACATGAAGCCGATGCCCGTTTCCTCGATCGAGCGGGCGACCTGTTCGGGCTTCAGCATGATATTGGCGCCGAGCGCCTCGAGCACGTCGGCGCTGCCCGACTTGGACGAAACCGAGCGCCCGCCATGCTTCGCGACACGCGCGCCGGCCGCGCTCGCGACGAACATCGCCGCAGTCGAGATGTTGAACGTGTGCGACGCGTCGCCGCCGGTGCCGACGATGTCGACCAGATGGTCGCGGTCCGGCGCGTCGACCTTGGTCGCGAACTCGCGCATCACTTCGGCGGCGGCCGCGATCTCGCCGATCGTTTCCTTCTTGACGCGCAGCCCGACGGTCAGCGCGGCAATCATCACCGGCGTCAGTTCGCCGCCCATGATCCGCCGCATGATCGACAGCATCTCGTCGGGGAAGATCTCGCGGTGCTCGATCGTGCGCTGCAACGCTTGCTGCGGGGTGATGGGCATGGCCGTTCCGGTTGGGTTACTCGGAGGTCTCGCTGCGCCCGCGCGCGGGGCCGATGCGGCAGGCGATGCCGAGACCGGAAAGCTTCATCGTTTCCCCTTGAGGAAATTCTCGAGCAGCGCGTGTCCGTGCTCGGTGAGGATTGCCTCCGGGTGGAACTGCACGCCCTCGACGGGCCATTCGTGATGCCGGACGCCCATGATCTCGCCGTCGTCCGCCGTCGCGGTCACGACGAGGTCCGCTGGAACGCTGCCGCGCTCGATCGCTAGCGAATGGTAGCGCGTCACCGTCAGCGGCGACGGCAACCCGGTAAAGGCGCCGCGACCGTCATGCGTCACCGGCGACAGCTTGCCGTGCATCACCCTTCGCGCGCGGACGATGCGGCCGCCGAATGCCTGGCCGATCGCCTGGTGACCGAGGCACACACCGAGGATCGGAATCTTCCCGGCGAAGCGCTTGATCAGCGGCACCGAGATGCCTGCCTCGTTCGGCGTGCAGGGTCCGGGCGAGATCACGATCGCCTCGGGCTCCCAGGCGGCGATCTCGGAAAGCGTGAGCGTGTCGTTGCGATGCACGTGGACGTCCGCGCCCAGCTCGCCCAGGTACTGGACGAGGTTGTAGGTGAAGCTGTCGTAATTGTCGATCATCAGCAGCATGGCGTCACTCGCCCTGCGCCGAGGCCAGGACGACGGCGGGTGCTAGACATTGCGGATCGCCACCAGCTTGGAAAGTCCCAGAACGTTGACGTCCCGCATCCATTCGACCTTCCACTCATGCCTCGAAACTTCGTGCGCCAGACGGAAGTCGGACCGGAATCCGACGCGGCCGGCGAGCGGGTGAGCGAGGCGCTCGAGAAGCCACCAGAACCCACTGCCGCTGAAGTGATTGAGGATGAAGATCGTTCCATCGCCACGACAGACGCGGCGTATTTCGTCCACCAGTCGCTGTGGATGCGGCGTCACCGACAGCACGTACGGCACGGTGACGCAATCGAACGAGTCGTCGGCGAACGTCATCGCCTCGGCGTCCATGAGCGCGAGCTGGATGTTGCGGTCCGGCAGCCCCTGTACGCGCTCGCGTGCTCGCCAGAGCATCTCCGGCGAAATGTCGATGCCGACCACCGCTGCCGACGACGGATAGCCGGTCAGCGTGAGGCCGGTCCCCACGCCGACCTCCAGCAGGGTGGTCGGCCGCATGGCGGCGACCGCATCGGCCAAGGCGCGCCGGCCCGGCGCGAGAATGCCTCCGAACAGCCGATCGTAATGCGGCGCGTAGCGACGATAGGCACGAAGGACATGCTCTTGCGAGATCGAATTCATCGCGCCCCGCGGCGGCAGCGGGTGTGCTCGGGAACGCGAGCGGTTCGGCCGGCGCACTCGCGTGCGCTCGACCGGTCGGCCCCGATGGGTCGCCGCATCGCTCAGGCCTCCGCGTCCAGCCCCTGCTGCACGATGTCGGCGGCGCGCAGCACGGCACGCGCCTTGTTCAAAGTTTCGGTCCACTCGGACGCCGGCACCGAGTCGTGGACGATGCCGGCGCCAGCCTGTACGTAGAGGGTTCCGTCCTTCAGCACTGCCGTGCGGATCGCGATCGCGGTGTCCATGTCGTCCTGGAAGCTCACATAGCCGACGGCGCCGGCGTACGTGCCGCGGCGTGTGGGCTCGAGCTCGTCGATGATCTCCATCGCGCGTACCTTCGGCGCACCGCTGACCGTGCCTGCGGGAAAAGATGCCCGCAGCACGTCGATGCTGGTGAGACCTGGCTTCAGCGTTCCCTCGACGTTGGACACGATGTGCATCACGTGCGAGTAGCGCTCGACGATCATCCGGTCGGTGACTTCGACGGTGCCCGTCCGCGCGACGCGTCCCACGTCGTTGCGACCCAGGTCGACCAGCATCACGTGCTCGGCGATCTCCTTCGGATCGGCGAGCAGCTCCTGCGCGAGCTTTTCGTCGGCTTCCCGCGTCACGCCTCGCGGACGCGTGCCGGCGATCGGGCGCACGGTGACGCTCGTGCCCTCCTTGCGCACGAGGATCTCGGGCGACGCGCCGACGACGTGAAAGTCTCCGAAATCGTAGTAGAACATGTACGGTGACGGATTGAGCGAGCGCAACGCCCGGTAGAGCGACAGCGGCGGCGAGGCAAACGGCCGGCGCAGCCGTTGCGAGAGCACGACCTGCATGACGTCGCCGGCGGCGATGTACTCCTTGGCCCGCGCGACCGCGGCCTGGAATCCCGCCGCGCCGAACTCGCTCGCCGCCTCGGTCACCGCGGCCGCCGTCTGAAACGGAATCGCCGCCGGCTCGCGCAGCCGCCGCCGCAGCCCGGTAAGGCGGGCCGTCGCTTTTTCAAACGCGTCCGGCTCCCCAGGATCGGCGTAGACGATGAGCGAGATCTTGCCGGCGAGATTGTCGACGACCGCGAGCTCCTCGGTCAAAAGCAGCAGGATGTCGGGAACGTCGGCGAGATCCGGTGCGGCCGGCGGCGCGCCGGCGGCGAGCTTCGGCTCGATGTGACGCACCGTGTCGTAGCCGAACATGCCCGCCAATCCACCGCAGAACCGCGGCAGCGAAGGTCGCGGCGCGACGCGGTAGCGCCGCATGAACGCTTGCGTGAACTCGAGCGGATCGCCGTCGTGCCACTCGACGACCGTGCCTGCGTCCTCGACGGCTATCGTGGTGCCGTGCGCGCGAATCCGAATCCTCGCCGGCAGCCCGATGAACGAATAGCGGCCGAAGCGTTCACCGCCGACGACGGACTCGAGCAGGAACGTGTCGCGCCCGTTGGCGAGCTTCACGTACAGCGACAGCGGCGTATCGAGGTCCGCGAAGGACTCGAGGACCAGCGGGATGCGGTTATAGCCTTGCGCCGCGAGGGCGCGGAATTCGGCTTCGGTCATGGCGCTTCGACAGGGGCTTCAACGGTGGCAACGGCATTCGGGGCGCGTCGGCTCCGTGGACGACGCTGAGGCGACGGGTCAGCGACGCCAGCGGCGCCAGCCGGTCGCACACCGCCATCCGGTCGACAGGAGGGCGTCGTTGCGGTCGAAGAGATCGAAGCTCATGAAGGGTCGGGAGGCACGTAGCGGACGCGGTCGGCAACCGCGGCGAGCGTGGGCACTATACCATCGGCATCGAGCTTTTGCACCGCCTCGCCTTCGTTGTAGCCGTAGGGCACGATCAGCACCGGGCAGCCCGCGGCGCGCGCCGCCTTTGCGTCGTTACCGGAGTCGCCCACCATCAGCAGCCGGCTCACCGGCACGCGCAGCATCGCCGCGGCGTGCAGGAGCTGTGCCGGGTCAGGCTTCTTCGCAGGCAGATCGTCACCGCCGACCGCGAGCGTGAAATAGCGGGCGATGTGCGCGCGCTCGAGATGCGGCCAGACGAAGCGCGTCGCCTTGTTGGTCACGACGGCGAGGGGAAAGCCCATCGCCGCGAGCCGGTCGAGCCCCTCGATCATTCCGGGAAACGGCACGGTCTCGCGGCCGAGGAGCGCCGCGTAGTGCGCCAGATAGCGGACGAGCGCGTCGCGCACTTCGGCCTCCTCGAGCGCCTCGGGGGACGCGCCGGTCGCGTGCGCGAGCGCCTTGCGCACCAGGTTGCCGATGCCCTTGCCGACCATCGTGCGCAGGATGTCCTTCGGCACCGGCGGCAATTCGAGCTCGGCGAGCAGCCCGTTCACCGCCGCGGCGAGATCGTGGATCGTGTCGAGGAGCGTGCCGTCGAGGTCGAAAGCGATGGCGCTGACGTCGAAGACGCGGTCAGCCACAGCGTTTTCCGGCGCGAGATGAACCTACCCGGCCTTCGCGAGCTCCGCGCGCATTTTCGCGATCGTCGCCGTGTAGTCGATGGTGCCGAAGATCGCCGATCCGGCGACGAAAGTGTCGGCGCCCGCCCTCGCGACCGCCCCGATGTTGTCGATCTTCACGCCGCCGTCCACCTCGAGCATGACGCTCCTGCCCGACTTCTTCTCCATCGCATCGATCCGTGCGCGTGCGGCGCGCAGCTTGTCGAGCGCGAGCGGGATGAACGACTGTCCGCCAAACCCGGGGTTCACCGACATGATCAGCACGAGGTCGAGCTTGTCCAGCGTGTAGTCGAGCCACTCGAGCGGCGTCGCCGGATTGAACACCAGCCCGGCCTTGCACCCGCAGTCATGGATGAGGCCGATCGTGCGATCGACATGCTCGGAAGCCTCGGGGTGAAAGCTCACGATCGCCGCGCCGGCCTTGGCGAAATCGGGGACGATCCGATCCACCGGCTTCACCATCAGGTGCACGTCGATCGGTATCGTTGCGTGCTTCTTCAGCGCTTCGCAGACCAGCGGGCCGATTGTCAGGTTCGGCACGTAATGGTTGTCCATCACGTCGAAATGGATCAGATCGGCACCGGCGTCGATGACAGCGCGCACTTCGTCACCCAGGCGCGCGAAGTCGGCGGACAGGAGCGAAGGAGCGATTCGGTAGTCGGGCATGGCGTTATAATCGGCAGGGCAATTGTGCGGGGCAGGACCGATGGCCGATCCGAAGAAGTACGACATCACCGTGGCGGCGAACGCGGCCTACATCGCCGACCAATCCGACCCGTCGAAGAACCAGTACGTGTTCGCCTACACGATCACCGTCACCAACACCGGTGCCGTCGCCGCGCAACTCATCAGCCGGCACTGGATCATCACCGATGCCGATCATCACGTCCAGGAGGTGCGCGGGCTTGGGGTGGTCGGCCAGCAGCCGCTGCTCAAGCCCGGCGAATCCTTCGAGTATACGAGCGGCACCCACCTCGCAACACCGGTAGGCACGATGCGCGGAACCTACCAGATGGTCGCCGAGGACGGCCGCACCTTCGACGCATCCATCCCGTCATTCACGCTCTCGGTGCCGCGAATCCTCCATTAAGGTTGCTTAACGCGCGTCGTCGTCGCGCCGGCCGCCTTCGCCTCCCGGCGGGCGCCGTTTCGGCCCCATCGTCCACCATACGATGCCGACCGCCACCATGAGCGCCACAAGTACTTCCAGCAGGAACCACCCCATGGCTGCGGAACTCCTTTGGCGGACCCGCGCATCGCGGCGCGCGTGCGCTGCGGCTGCGTTCGTCGTGCTCGTTGCCGGTTGCGCGACCCGGCCGCCGGAAGCGCCTTCCAAGCCACCCGCTCCCCCAGCGCGCCCTTCGCTGCCCGCGACGTATCGCGCCGTCGAGTGGAGCGCGGTCCCCGGCTGGTCCACCGACGCGATCGAGGACGCATGGCCCGCGTTCCGCATCGGCTGCGCAGCGCTCGTCAAGCCCGATTCGGCGACCCGCGCACTGTGGGCGCCGACGTGCACGAAAAGCGCCAGCGTCGACGAACGCGACGCCAAGGCGGTCCGCTCGTTCTTCGAAGAGCATTTTATCCCATACCAGGTGCTTGCCGCCGACGGCGGCGACACCGGAACGATCACCGGCTACTACGAGCCGCTGCTGGCCGGCAGCAGAACGAAGACTGCGCGTTACACCGTCCCTTTGTACGCCGTCCCCGACGACTTGCTGACGATCGATCTCGTCGCGCTCTATCCGGAATTGAAGGACAAGCGGCTGCGCGGCCGCGTCGACGGCAGGAAAGTCGTGCCGTACTGGTCGCGCGCCGAAATCGAGAGCGGCAAGGCCCCCGTCGGCGACAAGGTATTGGTTTACGTCGAGGATCCGGTCGCGGCTTTTTTCCTGCAGATCCAGGGCTCGGGCCGCGTCGCCCTCGCGGACGGCAGCGTCATGCGCGTGGGCTACGCCGACCAGAATGGGCATCCGTACCGATCCATCGCGCGCGTGCTGATCGACCGCGGGGAGATCAGCCCCGACCGCGCGTCGATGCAGGGAATCCGCGAGTGGGGCCGCCGCCGTCCAGAGCTGCTCCCCGCGCTCCTCGACGAAAATCCGAGCTACGTGTTCTTTCGCGAGGTTCCCGCGCCGGCGCCCGGCACGCTGGAAGCGCGGATCGACGGCCCGATCGGCACTCTCGGCGTTCCGCTCGCTGCCGGCCGTACGCTCGCGGTCGACACCCGGTCGATCCCGCTCGGCGCGCCGGTGTTCCTCGCGACCACGCTGCAGTTGTCGACGACCCCGCTTCAGCGTCTGATGCTGGCGCAGGACACCGGCGGGGCGATCCGCGGCGCGCTGCGCGCGGATTTCTTCTGGGGCTTCGGCGACGGTGCCGGCCGCGCGGCAGCGCGGATGAAACAGGATGGCCGGATGTGGCTGCTGTGGCCGAGGGACGCCGGTCCGCCGAAACCCTGACCGTTGCCGACGTGTCACCGTTCGGCAGCCCGCGGCGTCGAATCGGCGAGCACCTCTTCGGCCTGATGGTCCGCATGATACGACGAGCGCACGAGCGCCCCGACCGCGGCGTGCCGGAAGCCCATCGCATAGGCTTCGCGTTCGAATTCGCCGAAGACGTCGGGATGCACGTAGCGCCGCACCGGCAGGTGGCCGGCGGTGGGTTGCAGGTACTGGCCGATCGTCAGCATGTCGATGCCGTGCGCACGCATGTCGCGCATGACGGCGAGAATTTCTTCGTCTGTCTCGCCAAGGCCGACCATCAGCCCGGATTTGGTCGGAATATCCGGGAAGCGCCGCTTGAACTCCCGGAGCAGCCGGAGCGAGTGCGCGTAATCGGAACCCGGGCGCGCTTCCCGGTACAGGCGCGGCACCGTCTCGACGTTGTGGTTCATCACGTCGGGCGGCGCCGCCGAGAGGACGTCGAGCGCACGTTCGAGCCGGCCGCGGAAGTCCGGAACGAGCACCTCGATGCGCGTCGCCGGCGAGCGACCGCGCACGGCGCCTATGCAGTCGACGAAGTGCTGCGCACCGCCGTCGCGCAGGTCGTCGCGGTCCACACTCGTGATCACGACATAGCGCAAGCCAAGCGCCGCGATCGTCCGCGCGAGGTTCGCTGGCTCGTCGGCATCGAGCGGCAGGGGACGACCGTGGCCGACGTCGCAGAACGGGCAACGCCGCGTGCAGATGTCGCCCATGATCATGAACGTCGCGGTGCCTTTGCCGAAGCACTCGCCGATGTTCGGGCACGAGGCTTCCTCGCATACCGTATGCAAGCGGTGCTCGCGCAGGATCGCCTTGATTTGGTAGAAGCGCGGCGACGCCGCGGCGCGCACGCGGATCCATTCGGGCTTCTTCAGGCGCTCGGCCGCGACGACCTTGACCGGGATGCGCGCCGTCTTCGCGGCGCCGGTTTGCTTGACGCCCGAGGCGATCGCGGCGGCGGCGGGCGGCGTGCCGGTGGTCATGCGCGCCCCTCGCCCATGCGCCCCTCAAGCCGCGCAGCGAGAATCGGCGCCAACTCCGCGCCGGCCTCCTCCACGGTCCGCGCCACGCCGAGGTCTTCGAGCTGCGTCACGGCCAGCCCCTTGTATCCGCAGGGATCGATGTCGGCGAACGGCGCGAGATCCATCGCGACATTGAGGGCGAGGCCGTGGTACGTGCAGCCGTTGCGTACCCGCAGGCCCAGCGCTGCGATCTTCGCCTCTACCCCGTCGACCATCACATAGACGCCCGGGGCCCGGGGCTTGCCGTAAGCTCCGATCCCAATCGAGCCGAGCCAGTCTACCACGCTCCCCTCGATCGCCCGGACCATCGCGCGAATGGAAAGGCCGCGCCGCTTGAGATCGAAGAGCAGATAGGCGACGAGCTGGCCCGGACCATGATAGGTGATCTGTCCGCCGCGGTCGACGCCGAGCGCCGGGATCCCGTTGGCGCGCAGCAAATGCTCGCGCCGGCCCGCGAGGCCCAGCGTGTAGATTGCGGGATGTTCGGTGAGCCAGATCTCGTCCGACGTATCGGTGACGCGCCTGGCCGTAAACGCCTGCATCGCGCGCCAGGTCGGCGCGTATTCGGTGCGGCCGAGGGCGCGAATCGCGACTTGCGCGCCGCCGGCGGCGATCATGACCGGGCGCGCCGCGCTCGGCGCGCCGGCGAGCGCTTCGGCGTTGCGGGCGTCTGCCACGCGCTGGCGACGAATTCGTGCTCGTCGGCGCGCAGCACCTGCGTTCGCCGCCAGACGATTCGCTCCCGGGTGACCGAAAGCAGCCACGTCTGCTGCTCGACCGGCACGGGCGGTGCGAACGCAGCGGGCGAAAGAACGGCGCCGCAGCCAGCGTGTCCCGGATCGCGCACGGACTCGTAGCGGATGACGCCGACACCGGCGGCGCGCGCTGTCCGCGCGAGCTGCTGGCAGGTCGAGTAATCGTTGGCGTCGGTCCAGCGGGCTCGGTCGCGCACCCACGGCGCCTCGCGCAAATCGACGGTAGCGGCGTCGAGCCGCACGCGGAATACCGTCTGCGGCTTGGTTGGCATCGCGCCGAGCGCGGGAGAGTCCTGCAAGTGACGCCAACGCCAATAGCCGAGTTCCGCGCACGCGGTGCGGACCTCGTCGGCGCCGTAGAACACCCCGGGGTCGTTCGGACCGCGAAAGCGCGACCCGCCGGGCGGCGGCGGATACCGGAACGGCGTGAACAGCAGCCAGTGCAGATGAGCCGCGGCCGCCGGCACGAGCGGCTTCGCGTCGTCGAGCAGCCGCTCCAGAACGTGCTGCTCCTCGATCGAATCGACGAGTGCCATCGTCGATGCGACGTGCTGCGCTTCGACCGCGCGCCACAACGCGTGGCGAAGCTGGCCCGCTACGGCCTCGTCACCGCTCCAGCGTGCCATCACCGACCGTCGGCCCCGTTGTGTCGCTATAACCGACCTCGCGCGTTGTCCAGGTAGTTGACGACCCGGACGATCCCCTCGACGGAGCTGATGAGATCGACGGGCCGTGCCGCGAGAGCGAGGTTCTCGCTCGAAAGCCAGTGGCGCGCCGCCTCGTCGTGGCCCCACAGCGCGTCGAGCGCGCGAAAGAGTCGGACGAAGAGGCGAGCGAGCTCCCACTCCTTGGTCCGATCGGCCGACAGCCGATACCTGTCGGCGAACAACCGCGATGCCGTTGCCACCGACACGCCCAGGACGCCGGCGACTTCGCGCTGGGTGAGCCCGAGCAGGCGCGCCGCGCGCACGACGGCCTTGCTCAGCACCGCGTCGGCGCTGGCGGCGGGCTGCGGGTTCCGGGCAAGCGCGGCGGGCACAGCGAGCGTTCCTGCAGAAACAACATACGAGATATATTTCCATGGAAACAAGGTGGCGTCAAGCCCGCCCCGCTGGTATCGAGGCGGATGGACTCGACGATCCCGGCTCCGACCGGCCGCGTCCTCTCACAGCACCATCGTGACCATCGGGTGCGAGGTGAGGTCCCGATAGAGGTTGTCGAGCTGCTCACGCGAGATCGCCTGGATCGTCGCGGTGACGGAGAGGTAGTTGCCCGCGCTCGAGGCCCGCATCTCGAGGGTGGCCGGGTCGAAATCCGGCGCATGATCGCGGACGACCGTTACGATCGCCTGCGCGAAGCCGTCCTGCGTGCGGCCCATCACCTTGATCGGGAATGCGCATGGAAACTTGAGCGCCGATTCCAGGGCGGCGGGAGGGACGGTGGGCATGGCGGCTCCGGAAGTCCCGAAGATGGGGGTGGCGCAGCGCGGCCGCAACCCGGCGCGGAATCGGGTTCGTTCAGCCGCCGCGCCGATACATGTACTCGCGGGTCAGCGGATGCGGGAGGCGACCGTCGGGGAGCGGCTTGCCCGCAAGGAGCTGCCACAAGGACAGCCAGCCGCGTTCGAACGCGTGCGCCGACCCCGCGAGATAGACCCGCCAGATGCGGAATTTTTCCTCGCCGACGGCGGCGCGCGCGGCACCCGCGTTGCCTTCGAGCCCGTCGAGCCAATGCCAAAGCGTCTTCGCGTAATGCTCGCGCAGCGCCTCGGCATCGACGAGCTCCAGACCTTCGCGCGCGAGCCCCTCGATCACGGTCTGGACGTGCGCGAGCTGGCCACCCGGGAAAACGTATTCCTCGACGAAATCCCCGATGCCGCTGCCCAGAGCGTCGGCACCGAGCACGTTGTGCGTGATGCCATGGTTCAGCACGAGGCCGCCGGGCTTCAGCACCCGGTAGATCTTCCCGAAGTACGCGGGATAGCGGCGCACGCCGACATGCTCGAACATCCCGATGCTTGCGATCTTGTCGTAGCGCACGTCTTCCGGCAGGTCGAGGTAGTCGCGGAGCTCGACCTTGACGCGGCCCGCGAGCCCGCGCGCGGCGACCTCCCGCAGCACGTGCTCGAACTGGTGCTGCGACAGCGTGATGCCGGTCGCGGTCACGCCGTAGTGCTCGGCGGCCCAGAAGATCAGGCCGCCCCAACCGCAGCCGATGTCGAGGAACGTCTCGCGCGGCTGCAGCATCAGTTTGCGGCAGATGTGATCGAGCTTGCCCGCCTGCGCTTCGTCCAGCGTGTCGGCGTCGGTGCGGAAGTACGCGCACGAATAGACCATCCGCGAATCGAGCCAGAGCCGGTAGAAGGCGTCGGAGACGTCGTAATGATGCTGGATGTTGGTCCTGTTGCTGCGATGCTGATGCAGGAACGCGCGCCAGCGGGCGCGTGCCGATTCGTGCCCGTGCGTAATCGCGCCGACCATCGACTCGGCGACGTCGAGCACGCGCCGGGTGCTGCCGGTGAAATCGATGTCGCAGCGAACGTAGGCGCGCGCGAGATTGCCCAGCACCGGGGACGCGAGCGCCTTCAGGCCCTTCCAGGTGCGAGCGATGATTTCGATCTCGGCGTCGGACGACAGCGGCACGCGGCCACCGTTCGGCAGCACGAGAACGACGGGGAGGTCGCGCCCCTCGTAGCGGCTCGCGATGATCTTCTGCAGCGGTTCAGTCATCGTCGCAGGGAAGGGTATGCCTCGCTGCTCGGGGCGGGCCGGGCGGCCGCACCGCGAATTTCACATTCTAGCGAGATCGTGGAAAATCGGCGAGGCGCGAGCGCGCGAGCGGGAACCCGTGCCGACGGCATGGGGATGTGCGCCAACGTCGGCCGCGTTCGGAGGGCGAACAGCGCGGCGCGCGCATTCTTGGCCGGTACGGGGTGCGGGCGTGGGGCCGTCCGCTGGCGCCGCGGTGCGAAGGCCGGCGATCGGCCAACGCACGTTGCCGCGGCGCGGCGATGCGGGGGTGCAGAGGCCGGCCGCGCGACGCCCGGCAGGTCGGGCGGGTCTTTTGACCCGCAGGCGGGCACTGCTACCATCGCGCCTTTCCCCCCGCCGTCCACTGCTGGCGGCCTTTCTCTTTGTCCAAGCCCCACGTCCGCGACGACGCCGGCCCTCCGGGCCGCGTTCTCACTGAACGGCATTTCCGCGACGCGCTCGCCCAGTTCGCCACCGGGGTGACCGTCATTTGCGTGCGGCGGGCGGACGGCCGCTACGTCGGCTTCACCGCCAATTCGTTCAATTCGGTATCGCTCGATCCCCCGCTCGTCCTATGGAGCCTCAACCGCCAAGCGGAGAACCTCGAGGCGTTCCAGGCGGCGCAACGCTATGCGATCAACGTGCTCGCGAGCGACCAGGTCGAACTCGCGCGGCGGTTTTCGCGGCCGCACGCCGACCGCTTCGCCGGGGTGCCGTATCGTCTCGGCACGGCCGACGCACCGCTGATCGAAGGCTGCGTCGCATGGTTCGAGTGCCGGCATCATGCGCAGCAGCGCGCGGGCGATCACGTTCTGTTCATCGGCGAGGTCGAGACGTGCGAGCGCAGGAGCGGCACCGCGCTCGTCTTCCACCATAGCCGCTACGGCGCCACGCGCCCGCTCGAATAGCGACGCGGGCTTGGAAGCAGGGGCCCGGTCCCCGCTCAGCGCGGCTGCGGTTTGTGCCGCTGGAACAGCGCGTGCATCGTGCGGAACATCGGGCCCGGTACGCCGCCCCCGAACGGCCGCCCGTCGAGCGTCGTGACCGCGAGCACTTCCTTCGTCGACGAGGAAAGCCACATTTCGTCGGCCGCGAGCGCCTCTTCCTTCGCCACGGGCCGCATGTCGAACGGCAGCCCCGCCTCGCGCGCGAACTCTTCGGCGGCGTCGTAGGTGATCCCGGGCAGGATCAGGTTGTCCTTGGGCGGCGCGACGATGCGGCCGCCGATCACGACGAGCACGTTCGATGCCGACGCCTCGGTGAGCCAGCCGTCGCGAAACATCACCGTTTCGATGGCGCCCGCGTCGGCGGCGAGCTGCCGCATCAGGACATTACCGACGAGGGAAATCGTCTTCAGGTCGCAACGCCGCCAGCGGTTGTCCTCGGCGGTCACGGCGGCGACGCCACGCTCGACCTGCTCCAGCGTCGGCGTCGCGAGCGGGTTGCTCATCATGAACACCGTCGGCGGCACTCCCTGCGGAAACGCGTGATCGCGCTTTGCGACGCCACGCGTCACCTGCAAATAGACGCCCTGATCGGCGAACGGCTGCCGTGCGATCAGCTCTCCGATGATCGACGCCCACGCCGCTTCCGGGTGTGGATTCGCGAGCCGAATGCCGTCGAGGCTGCGCTGCAGGCGCGCGAGGTGCTGGCGCATCCGAAACGGCGTGCGGAGGTAGACCGGGATCAGCTCGTAGACACCGTCACCGTAAATGAAGCCGCGGTCGAGCACCGGGATCTTCGCATCGGCAAGCGGCAGAAACTGCCCGTTGAGGTAGACGGTCATCGGAGGCTTTCAGGGAAGGGCGAGAGAGCGCTCCGCGCTGGTGGGCACGCTAGCGAAACCACAACCGCACGCTGTCCCACGCACGCCCCAGGATGCTCGCCTCGGGCACCTCGGTGAGGGCGACCAGCGCGAATTCCGCCATCGGCTTGCCTTCGAGCGAGACCTTTACGGTACCCACCCGCTGGCCGCGGGTGACCGGCGCCACCAGCGGCTCGCTAGCGGCCATCGTCAGCTCCAGCTTGTCGGCCTTGCCCTTCGGGAGCGTCAGGTACTGATCGGCAATGAAGCCGGCGCCGACGTCGTTGGCCGCGCCTTTCCACACGCGCAGCGTGGAGACCGGCTTGCCGGACTGGTAGAGCTGGACGGTATCGAAGGCCTGAAAGCCGTAGTTGAGGAGCCGCTGGCTTTCGCTCGCCCGGGCCGCGTCGGACGCCGCCCCCAGCACCACTGCGATCAAGCGCCGCTGCCCGCGCTTCGCGGAGGCCACGAGGCACCAGCCCGCCGCGTCCGTGTGGCCCGTTTTCACGCCGTCGACGAAAGGATCGATCCAGAGAAGCCGGTTGCGGTTCGGTTGGGTGATGTTGTTGTAGCGATACTCCTTCAGCGAGTAGAGCGGGTAGTAATCGGGAAAATCGCGGATCAGCGCGGCGGTCAGCACGGCGATGTCCCGCGCGGTCGAATAGTGGTCGGCGTGCGGCAGGCCCGTCGCGTTGGCGAAGTGCGTGTTGGCGAGCCCCAGCCGTCGCGCTTCGGCGTTCATGAGCGCGACGAAGGCCGCCTCGCTGCCCGCGACCTGCTCGGCGAGCGCGATCGAGGCGTCGTTGCCCGATTGCACGACCATTCCGCGCACGAGCTCGTCGACGGACACCGCCTTGCGCGGTTCGATGAACATCCGCGAGCCCTCCGCGTGCCACGCCGCCGGCGAGACGGTGACCATCTGCGACCCGGTGAGCTTGCCGTCGCGCAACGCCGCGAAGGTCAGATACGCCGTCATGAGCTTGGTCAGCGACGCCGGCTCGCGCCGCGCGTCGGCGTTCTCCTCGACGATCGTCTGCCCGCTGGCGGTGTCCTGCAACAAGTACGACGCCGCGGCGACGACAGGGGCAGGCGTGGCGGCGGCGGGGCCGGCGGCGGTGACCGCGGGCGCGGACGGCACGGCCGCGACCACCGCGAGTCCCGCGGCGGCAAGAAGGCGAGCGAACATGAAGACGCGTCGGGGAAAGGAAATCGAATTATAGCGGCAGCGCGAACCGCACCGCGCCGCGTCAATACGGATCGACCGGAAGAATGCCGGCGAGGCGACCGTCGCGCGTATCGATGACCGCCGTCATGATCCGCTCGCGGCCATGGAACGGAACGAACGCGAGGTCGCTTTCAGGACGTCCGAAGTCGGCCGCCAGCGAACGCGCGTCTTCCCGTGCGCCCGGATATTTCGCGACGAGCGCGGCCAGCGGCTTGCCGCTCTTGATCGCCTCGGAGGCGACCTCGGGGTAAGGGACGTAGTACTTGGGGAAGTTCTGCGCATCCTTGCCTGCGATGCCGCTGAAAATGAGATCGGATCGCTCCTTCGGATCGGTCGGCAGCCGCACCCCGACGAGGCGGGGGCCGGTGAGCGAGAGGCTCCGATACGCAGCAGGCCCCGCCTCGAGATCCGCGGCGTCGAGATCGTTGGCAGAGACGACTTCGAAGCGGTCCTTGACGAACGCCGTGTAAACGGGCCGCGCGCCGAAGGTGACCCAGGCGCCGTAGACGAGTGCCGTCACCTGGCATGCCGCGATGACGGCGAGATCGAACTTGAGCTCCTTTTTTTTCGGATTGAAGACGATCAGCGTCAGCAGCGGGCCGAGCGTCACGTCGACGCCGACGATCAGCGCAAGCAGCGTCTGCCCGCCCATCGCCTCGAAATAAGGGCCGGGATACCACAAAGCGAGCATCACCACGACAATGGTCGCGGCGATCAGGGCCGACAGGCAGAGATGAATGCCGGCGGCCTTCCAGCGATCGAGCGAGGCAAGGGTCATCGGGCGCGCGCAGCATCCAACGATCGCGCCGGATTCTAGCGGTGCCGCCGCGGGCGCTCAACCCTCGGTGAAGGCGAAATCGACCTCGGGTTTGCGCCCCGCGATGACGTCGGCGAGCGCGCGACCGGAGCCGCAGGCCATCGTCCACCCGAGCGTCCCGTGCCCGGTGTCGAGGAACAGGTTGCGAAGGCGCGTGCACCCGACCAGCGGCACGTTCGACGGCGTGGCCGGCCGCAGCCCCGCCCAGAACGTCGCGCTCGCGCGCTCCCCTGCGTCCGGAAAGAGATCGAACGTGCGCCTGACGAGGGCCTCGCAGCGTACGACATTCAGTTCGGTGCCATATCCGGAGAGTTCAGCGGTGCCGGCCACACGCAGGCGGTCGCCGAGCCTTGTCAACACGATCTTCCACTCGAGATCGGTAAGCGACACCGTCGGTGCGCCGCGATGGGCGCCGACCACGATCGTCGCCGAATAGCCTTTTGCCGGATAGACGGGGCACGCGATGCCGAGCGGCCGCACGAGGAACGGACTGTAGCTGCCCAGCGCGATCACGTAGGCGTCGGCGACGAGAACCTCGTCGTGGCCCCCCGCTCCCGTGCAGCGGGCACCGCGGAGGCCGTCGCCCTCCGCCACGAGCGCCTCGACGGTGGTGTCCCACCGGAACGCGACGCCGCGCGCCGCGGCGAGCCGCGCGAGCTCCGCGGTGAACCGCTGCGCGTCGCCCGACTCGTCGCCCGCGGTGTAGATGCCGCCTTTGATCCGATCGCGACATTGTGCGAGCGCAGGCTCGATCGCCACGCATTCGGCTTCCGTCTTCGGCACTCGATCGCAACCGAATTCGCGCATCGCGGCGGCCGTTGCGACGCCGCGCGCGAATGCCTGCTCGTCGGTGTAGAACTGCAGGATCCCGCGCTCGAGCTGATCGTACTCGATCCCGGTTTCGGCGCGCAGCGCCTTGAGGCGGGCATGCGAATACAGCGCGAGGTTGACGCACTGGATCGTGTTGCGCCGCGCGCGCCACGGCAGGCACTCGAACAGGAACTGCAGGCCGAAGCGCCATTGCCGCGGGTCGGCGCGCAGCCGGAACAGGAGCGGCGCGTCTTCGCGGCCAAGCCATTTCAAGACCTGGAACGGCGCTTCCGGATTGGCCCACGGCTCGGCGTGGGAGGCGGAGATCTGGCCGCCGTTGGCAAACGACGTCTCGAGCGCCGGTCCCCGCTCGCGGTCGACGACGACGACGTCGTGGCCGTCGGCAGCGAGGTACCACGCGGCCGCAACGCCGACGACGCCCGCGCCGAGGACGAGGATGCGCATCCGCCCCGGCTCTTCAGGCCGGCGCCTCGAGTTCCGCGGGCGCGGTGGCGTCCGCATCCGCGTACGCCGAGGTCGGTATGCAGGTGCAGAACAGATTGCGATCGCCGTAGACGTTGTCGACGCGCGCGACCGGCGGCCAGTACTTGGCGCCGCGCAACGCGGGGACCGGATACGCCGCGACCTCGCGCCGATAGACGTGCTTCCAATCGTCCGCGGCGACGGCGCGCGCGGTATGCGGCGCGTGCTTCAGCGGATTGTCGTTGCGGTCGGCGCGGCCCTCCTCGATCGCGAGGATCTCGGCGCGAATCGCGATCATCGCGTCGACGAAGCGGTCGAGCTCCGCCTTGGATTCGCTCTCGGTGGGCTCGACCATCAGCGTCCCGGCCACCGGGAAGCTCATCGTCGGCGCGTGGAAGCCGTAGTCGATCAGCCGCTTCGCGACGTCGTCGACTGCGACCTCGGAGGTTTCCTTCACCGGCCGCAGGTCCAGGATGCATTCGTGCGCGACGAGCCCGCGCGGCCCCGAATAGAGTACCGGATAGTGGCCGGCGAGGCGTTTGGCGACGTAATTCGCGGCGAGAATCGCCGATTCCGTCGCCGCGGCCAGGCCCTCGGCGCCCATCATCGCGATGTACATCCAGGAGATGGGCAGGATGCTCGCGCTGCCGTGGGGGGCCGCGCTCACCGCGCCGGTCGCGGTCGCCGATGCGGGCAGGTAGCGGTGCCCGGGAAGGAACGGCGCGAGATGCGCGCCGACGCCGATCGGGCCCACCCCCGGTCCGCCGCCGCCATGCGGGATGCAGAACGTCTTGTGCAGGTTGAGGTGCGAGACATCGGCCCCGAATTCGCCCGGCGCGGCGAGCCCGACCAGTGCGTTGAGGTTCGCGCCGTCGACGTAGACCTGCCCGCCGTGCGCATGGACGATATCGCAGATCTTCCGGATGCCGCCTTCGAACACGCCGTGCGTCGACGGGTAGGTGACCATGATCGCGGCGAGACGGTCGCGGTGCTGCGCCGCTTTCGCCTCGAGGTCCGCCAGATCGACGTTGCCGCCGGCATCGCATCCGACGACGACGACCTGCAGCCCGGCCATCTGCGCGGACGCCGGGTTCGTCCCGTGCGCCGAGGCGGGAATGAGGCAGACGTTGCGGTGACCTTCGCCGCGGCTCTCGTGCCAGGCTCGAATCGCGTTGAGGCCTGCGTACTCGCCTTGCGAGCCCGCGTTGGGCTGCAGCGACACCGCCCTGTAGCCCGTCACCGCGCACAGCATCCGCTCAAGATCGGCGACGAGCTCGCGATAGCCCTCGGCCTGGTCGGGCGGACAGAACGGATGCAGGTCGGCGAACTCGGGCCACGTCACCGGGATCATCTCGGCCGTCGCATTCAACTTCATCGTGCACGAGCCCAGCGGAATCATCGCTCGATCGAGGGCGATGTCGAGATCGGCGAGCCGCCGCAGGTAACGCAGCATCTGCGTCTCGGAGTGGTAGCGGTTGAACGTCGGGTGGGTGAGGAACGGCGTCGTGCGCGCGAGCGCCGCCGGAAGCGGGTCGGATGTCGCAGCGTCGAGCGCGGCAACCGAGAACGGCGCCTCGCCGCCCGCGAAGATGCGCCAGACGCGCTCGACGTCGGCGCGCGTCGTCGTCTCGTCGAGCGAGATACCGAGCGTTTCGGCGTCCACGCAGCGAAAATTGATGCCCTCGTCCACACCCCGCGCGAGGATCTCCTGCGTGCGCACGGCGGTCGGCACGGTGATCGTGTCGAAAAACGTCGCCGCCGGTACGGTGAAGCCCAACCGCATCAATCCGGCCCTGAGGATCGTCGCGAGCCGGTGCACGCGCCGGGCGATCCGGGCGAGGCCCGCCGGACCGTGGTAGACGGCGTACATGCTCGCGATCACCGCGAGCAGCACCTGCGCCGTGCAGATGTTCGACGTCGCCTTCTCGCGCCGGATGTGCTGCTCGCGCGTCTGCAGCGCGAGCCGGTAGGCGCGTCCGCCATCGGCGTCCACCGTCACGCCGACCAGCCGTCCGGGCATCGAGCGCTTGAAGTCGTCGCGCGTCGCGAGGTAGCCCGCGTGCGGTCCGCCGTAGCCCATCGGCACGCCGAAGCGCTGGGTCGAGCCGACGACGACGTCGGCACCCCATTCGCCGGGCGCGGAGAGCAGCGTCAGCGCGAGAATGTCGGCCGCGACAACGACGAGCCCGCCGCTCGCGTGCACGGCATCGACGAGCGGACGCAGGTCGCGGACCTCGCCATTCGCGCCGGGGTACTGCAGGAGCACCGCAAACGCATCGGCCGTCGCCGCGTCCGCCGTCGCGCCCACCACGATCTCGATGCCGAGCGGCTGCGCGCGGGTGCGCACGACGTCCCGCGTCTGCGCGAACACTTCGTCGGCGACGAAAAACCGCGTGCTCGCGTGCTTGCTCATCCGTCTCGCGAGCGTCATCGCCTCGGCGGCGGCGGTCGCTTCGTCCAGCATCGAGGCGTTCGCGATCGCCATGCCGGTGAGATCGCAGATCATCGTCTGGAAATTGACAAGCGCCTCGAGGCGTCCTTGCGAAATCTCCGGCTGGTACGGCGTGTACGCCGTGTACCACGCGGGATTTTCGAGCACATTGCGGACGATGACGCCGGGGGTGTGCGTGCCGTAGTAGCCCTGACCGATCATCGAGGTCAACACCCGATTCTTCGCGGCGATCGCGCGCAGTCGCGCGAGCGCCTCGACCTCCGTCATCGCGGCAGGAAGCGCAAGCGGCGTCGTGCGACGGATCGAGGCAGGAACGATCGCGTCCATCAGGCCCGCGCGCGACGGGTGGCCGAGCACTTCGAGCATCGCGGCCTGGTCGGCGGGCGAAGTGCCGAGATGGCGAGCGATGAAGGCGCCGCGGTCCTCGAGGGCCGCGAGCGACGTCGCGTCCGGGGGCAGGTGGCGGGAATTGTTCATCGCGGTCTTCCTGGTCCGCGCAAATGGTTGCGCACGGGCAAACGCGGGCCGGATCGGCCCTCCTATTCGGCGCCGATCACGGCTTCATAGGCGCTGGCGTCGAGCAGCTTCGCAAAAGCGGCGCCGTCAGCCGGCTTCAGCTTGAAAAGCCAGGCGGCGTAGGCGTCCTGGTTCACCTGCTCGGGGGTACCCGCGAGCGCGTCGTTGATCGCGACGACCTCGCCTGCAAGCGGCGCGTAGACGTCGGAGGCGGCTTTCACCGATTCGACCACCGCGCACGCCTCCTCTGCGGCGACCTTGCGGCCGACGGCGGGCAGCTCGAGGTAGACGAGATCGCCCAATTGCGCCTGAGCGTGGTCGGTGATGCCGACAGTAACGGTGCCGTCGCTTTCGGCGCGCGCCCATTCGTGCGCCGGCGTGTAGCGGAGATTCGAGGGGACCTTCATGTGCGCTCCGAAGGGGATGAGGGTTGGATCGATCGCTCAACCGACCAGAACCTTGCCGTTCCGCACGAACGGCGGCTTGACCACGCGGGCGGCGAGCGCCTTGTCTCGGACCGCAACGGTGACCGTGTCGCCGGGCGCCGCGGTAAGCGGCAGGCGGGCCAGTGCGATCGAGCCGTTGAGCGAGGGGCTGAACGTGCCGCTCGTGATCTCGCCATCGCCGTGCGCCGTATGCACCGCTTGGTGCGCTCGAAGCACCCCGCCTTTGTCGGTCAGCAGCAGTCCCGCGAGCTGGCGTTGCGGCGGGCGGGCGGCGAGTGCCGCCTTGCCGACGAAGTCGCGCGGGCTCGCGAGATCGACGGTCCATGCAAGGCCGGACTCGAGCGGCGTCACGCGCTCGTCCATGTCCTGGCCGTACAGGTTCATGCCCGCTTCGAGCCGCAGCGTGTCGCGCGCACCCAACCCCGCGGGACGGACGCCCGCGGCGACCAGCGAGCGCCAAAGCGCTCCCGCATGCGCCGCTCCCAGCACGATCTCGAAGCCATCCTCGCCCGTATAGCCGGTGCGGGCGATGAACACCTCGCCCCACGGCGATGCCATCGTCGTGGCCGAAAACGGCTTCAGGCCCGCCGTCGCGGCCCCGCTCCCGGGAAGTGCCGCCCAGACCTTGGCACGGGCGTTCGGGCCCTGCACGGCGACCATCGCCAGGTCCTCGCGGGGCGTGAGCCGAAGCTTCGGCGCACGCTCGGCGATGAGCCGCCGGAACCACGCGATGTCCTTGTCGGCGGTGCCCGCGTTGACGACGATCCGGAAGAAATCCTCACGCAGAAAATAGACGATGAGGTCGTCGATGACCGTGCCCTCCGGCGTGAGCAGGCACGAATAGAGCGCCTTGCCCGCTGTCTTCAGCTTGTCGACGTTGTTCGCGAGCGCATAGCGGAGAAAGGCACGGGCGCCGTCACCCTCGAGGTCGACGACCCGCATGTGCGAAACGTCGAACATCCCGGCGTCGGTGCGCACCGCGTGATGCTCGTCGATTTGCGAGCCGTAGTGCACGGGCATTTCCCAGCCGCCGAAGTCGACCATGCGCGCACCGGCGGCGCGGTGGATCGCGTGGAGCGGAGTCTTTTTGAGCACGCGCGCCTCTCCCGGCATGAAACAAAAAGGGGCGAAGCGGTCGCGCCGCTTCGCCCCGTCTGTCCGTTTACCTGAGAGATTGCGGCGCGGTGACTCGGGCGCCGGATGCCCCTTCGGTGGGCCGTTGCAAACGCGGCCGCTCTCCAGATCCGACCTCTATCCCTGCAGTCCTTGTTGCCTGAGCGGTTCTCGGGAGTTGCGCCTTCGGCGGCGGCGGCCCGCATACGTGGACGCCGCACTCTCCTGCAGGAACCCGCCAAGGTTACCGGCGGCGCGCGATCGTGTCAAAAGCCGGCGGGGCCTCTCGAACGGCGTCCTTGTTACATCACTTGAGCGTCAGGATCCAGGTGACGAGCGCCTTGATGTCGGCGTCGGGGACATTCGCGTTCGGCGGCATCGGCACCGGTCCCCAGACGCCCGAACCGCCCGCTTTCACCTTGGCTTCGAGCTTCGCGGCAGCACCTGCGTTCCCCTTGTACTTGGCCGCGACGTCCTTGTAGGCGGGGCCGACGATCTTCTTGTCGATCGAATGGCACGCGGCGCAACCGTCCTTCTTCATCATCGCCTCGGCGGCGGCGTTGTCGAGCGCAGCCCGGGCGGAACCCGCCGCGACGAGGGTGGCGCCCGCGATCGTTGCAAGAATGAGCTTCATTCGAATCTCCAGGGTGGGGTGTTGGGTCAATGACCCGCTGGCCGGGGCCGGCGGAACGGCAGGCCGCGGATTCTACAGGAAGGCGCCGCCTTGGCGCTACTTGCCCGCGATCCGGGAGCGCTGAGCACCGCTGCAAAGGCGAATCGCCGCGACAGCCGTATCGATCGCGGCTACGGCGCGGGGGCGGCGAGCGCGCGCTCGACCGCTGCAAGGTCGCCGAGCGGCGGCAGGCAGCGGGTTCCGTGGCACACCCACGCCACGGCGCCTGTGGCGGGGACCGGGCCTTTTGCGAGCGAAGCGGGCGCCGCGGCGCCTGCGATATCGAGCACCCGGACCGACGGTCGCAGCGTTCGCTCCAGCGCGCGATGCCATTGGCGGCAAGTCGCAGGATCGCCGGCGAGCAGCACCGAGGAGGGCGGCCTCAGCACGTCCTCGAGCGCCCCCTCCAGCACCGCATAGCCGCCCGGCGCGCGCCCGAGCGCATCGGCAAAGGCGCGCACCGTCCGTTCGCCGGCCTCGACGTAGCGCGGCATCGCTGCGAGATGGCCGAGCGCAAAAAGCGCTTGCGCGGCGACGCCGTTGCCAGATGGCGTCGCGTTGTCGTGCCCGGGTTTGGGCCGGTGAATCAATTGCTCGTGATCGTGGCTCGTGAAAAAGAACCCGCCCTGGTCGGGATCCTCGAATTGCGCGAGCAGCACGTCGGCGACGGCGCATGCCCAGGTGAAATCGGTGCCGCGGAAGCGCGTTTGCATTAGCTCGATCAGCGCGGCCAGCAGGAAAGCATAGTCGTCGAGGTACGCGTTGAGATGGGCATGATCGCCCTTGCGCGTCGCAAGGAGCCGTCCTTCGCGCCAGACGCTCGCGCGCAAGGCGTCGGCCGCGCTCAACGCCAGGTCGGCCCACTCCGGCTCATCGAGTGCGCGGGAAGCGCGCGCGAGCCCTGCGATCGCGAGCGCGTTCCAGGCGGTCAGGATCTTGTCGTCCTTGCCCGGACGCACGCGCTGCGAACGCGCCGCGAGCAGCGCCGCCTTCGCCCGCGCAAGCCGCGCGCGAGTCTCGGCCAACGCGAGGCCGAGGTCCGTGGCGACGTCTTCGAGCGGGCGCGCTACGCGCAGATGCCAGGCCCGGCCCTCGAAATTCGGCGCGCCGTCGAGGCCCCAGTGCGGCGCGGCGACTTCATAGTCGTCGGGCGCAAGCAAGGCGCGCACCTCGTCTCGCGTCCACACGTAGAACTTGCCCTCCTCGCCCTCGCTGTCGGCGTCCTCGCTCGAGAAGAACGCACCGTCCGCGGCACGCATGACGCCGGTCATCCATCCGACGATGCCGTGCGCGACGTCGGCGAAGCGCGGCTCGCCCGTCACGCGCGCGACGTCCGCGTAAAGGCCCAGCAGCGGGCCGTTGTCGTAGAGCATCTTCTCGAAGTGAGGGATCGACCATTCCGCGTCGACGCTGTAGCGGCAGAAGCCGCCGCCGAGCTGGTCATGGATTCCCCCGTCGGCCATCCGCGAGAGGGTGACGCGGGCGACGTCGAGCGCCGTCGCATCACCGCTGCGCTGTGCCGCCCGCAGGCAGAATTCGAGGTCGGTTGGGTGCGGGAACTTGGGCGCCGTCCCGAACCCGCCGTGCTCGGCATCGAAGCTCTCCTCGAGCGCCGCGAGCGCGGCGGCAGGCGCGCCCGCCGGCAGCGCCACATCGCCGGGCGCCTCGGGCTCGAGCGCCCGCAGCGCGTCCTTGAGCCGCGCGTTTTGCAAGGCGATGGCCGGGCCTTGCTCGCGGTAGGCCTGCGCGACGCGCGGAAGCAGCTCGAGGAATCCGGGCAAGCCGTAGCGGCCCTCCTTCGGGAAATAGGTGCCGCCGAAGAACGGCTCTCCCGAAGGGGTGAGGAACATCGTGAGCGGCCAGCCGCCCGAACGCCGCGTCAGGAGCGCGTGCGCCGCCTGATAGATCTGGTCCAGATCGGGGCGCTCCTCGCGGTCGACCTTGATGTTGACGAAGTTCGCGTTCATCGCCGCGGCCACCGCGGGGTCCTCGAACGATTCGTGCGCCATCACGTGGCACCAGTGGCAAGCGGAGTAGCCGACGGACAGCAGGATGGGCTTGCTCTCGCGGCGCGCGAGCGAGAGTGCCCGCTCACCCCATGGATGCCAGTCGACGGGATTGTCGGCGTGCTGCAGGAGGTAGGGGCTGGTCTCGCCCGCGAGATGGTTCGGCATGGCTGTGGCGGTGCGTGCGCTGAGCAGTGCCCGGCGCCGCTGAACGCGACGCCGCGAATCAATCCGACTGCCGCCCTTTCGTCCGAGTTCCGGCGCGTCGCGGGTGCCGCGGCGCATTCGCCCGCGAAACGGCGAGCCCGCCGGGCCCATCCTCACGCGCGAGAAAGGGCCGCGCGCGATCGATGCCGGGGCGCGAGACGAGCCGAATTTCGGGACTATGCGCTCGCTGCCGCAACGACGGGCCGCGCTTTTTGCCAAGCGGCCGGGGCGACCGGGCTCCTACGTCGTTTCCTCGAATGCGACGCGCTCGAAGTCGGCCCCGCGTTGCAGGAGCCTTGTCAACCGGAACCGCCGCTCCGCGCCCGCGTCGAGCGAGCGCAGCACCCGGCTCGGGTTGAAGGTGCGCGGCGGCAGAATCAGGCTCTCCTTGTCGTCGGGGGTTTCGGAGAGCAGCACCGCCGGCACCGGCGGATCCTCCGACACCGCGTTCGACAACGGCCGCACGGGAATGGCCTTCGGTGCGCTCGAGTAGAGTCGCAGCGACAGCGCGAGCTCGCCGTGAGCGTCGAGCGCAACGCGGGTGACGTATCCCAGCCGCACGCGCTCCTCGTCCCTCACGGTCACGAGCTGGTCGAGCGCCCAGCGGTGCCGAGACCCCGCCGTGCGCGAAATGGAGGCTTCGCGCCACCCGTAGGCACCGACCCAGGGCTCCCATACCCAGGTGCGCTCCGCGTCCTCGCGGCCGCGGTCATAGTCGGTGAGCGCACCCAGCGTTTGCAGGTGCTGCGCACCCTGGAACGACAGCCGCCCCAGCGGATCCTTGCGGTCGAACGTGCGGCCCCCGACGCGGAAATAGGTGGCGCCCAGACCGCCGCCGCAGATCTCGATCGTGGCGTGAGGGTTGTCGCTCGCGCGCCTCGCCACCTGGTACCACCGCGCATCGAGATGGCCGAGCAACGCCGTGCACTGCTCGACGCTGCAATCGTGGCCGAGTTGCAGCTCGGCCGGATTCGCGCCGGTCTGCAGCCGCTTCAGGCGCCCGCGGACGCTCGTGGCGAGCTTGCCGGGGTAGGCGAAGCGCATGGACGCGGGCGGATGCCGGGGCGCGACCGCAACCAGCGCCGCGCCCGCGGGGCTGTCGAGATCGACGACGATCACCGGGCCCTCGGTTTCGCGCTGGCGCTCGTACGGAAAGATCTTGCGCGCCCACATCGCGAGCCAGCGGTCGGTGAGCTCGATCTGCCGGATCGTCATCGCGCACGGGTCCGCGAGCGCGAGCAGCAGCGCGTGACTGTAGGTCGAGTAGCAGGAAATCCCGATCGCGTTGGGCATGAGCTCGTCGGAGACCGACGTCACCGCGCATTCGAGCATTTCGGCGAGACGATAATACGCGTGCAGCTCCTGCCACAGCGCCGTTGGCGCCACGCGTCGCGCAAGGCCGTGGACGAGTACCAGCTGCTTGCCGACGTAGAGTCCGCGCTGCAGCAGCTTGGGTTTGACACCCGCCAACTCGGGATCGCCTTCGAGCAACGGCTTCAGGCAAGCCGAATACTGCTCCCACAGAATCTGCCACAGCGCGAGCGCCTGATCGGCGGCCTCCAGTTCCCGGTCCACCAGGGGTTGCGGCTTGCCCGCGTAGCGGCGCGCGAGCTCAGTATGCAAATGAGCGACCAGCTCGCGCAGCACTTCGGCGATCGTCGCCCGCTCGCGCGGAGCGAAGCTCGCCGCGGAGAGCGCCTGCAGCTGCCCGTGCACAGCGTCGAACAACTGCGCGATGTTGGTGAGCGGCAACGCGTTGGCCCAGCGCTTGGCGCTTTCGGCGTCGGCGAACGCGAGCGGGAGCAACGTGCCGGGGCGCGCGGCAGCCGCGGCAATGGGCGCTCCTGCGATTGCGGGGGAAGTCGAGTCGTTCATCGCGGCAGTCGTCATTGCCTTGCGTCCGGCCCGAGGGTGTCCGCGAGATCGCGAGCCAGCACGGACGCGAAATCGTCGGGGAGGCGATGCGACGCGGCCGTGCGTTGCGGCGCACCCCAGACCGGCTGCGGGAAATGCGAGTCGGTTGCGAATCGCGGGATCACATGCCAGTGCAGGTGCGGCGTCATGTTGCCGAGCGCCGCGACGTTCATCTTGTCCGGATCGAGCCGCGCGCGCAGCGCGGCTTCCACGGCAAAGACCACGCGCATCAGATGCGCGCGATCGGCAGCGTCGAGGTCGGTCATTTCACGCACATGCGCATTCCAGATCACGCGGCAGAACCCTGCGAAGGGTTCGTCGGTCAGCACGGCGCGGCAACGCGCGTCGCGCCAGAGCCGCCTGCCCCCTTCTCCCTCGCAGAAAACGCACCCGGTCGCCATCGATCAGCCGCCGGCATCCTCCGGCGGGAGCGCCGCGAGAGCTCGAAATCGCCTCCGGCGTCATCGGGAGCTTATAGCACAAACGCGGCGGCGGACGGCCTACCGCGCGGCGCCCCGTCGTGGCTTCCGGTCGGGCGAAGCCGTGAATTTTCGGCCTGACCGAGCTCGAATCGTCCGCTTTCGCGGCCGCGCCGGGACGCGTAGCTTCGAAGCCAAGGTTTCGGCAGCCGGCGGCGCGACCGAAGCATCCGCGGCATCTCTCCGCGGCGCTCTTTCCTCCAGCCCGAGCGGCGCGTCCGGCCTCGCGTGCCGGCCGTCGCCGCCGGGATTTTTTCGGCGCGACCGTAGGGTCGGACGGACTCCTACACGAGGACTCGTTCGATCCCGCCCGCGTTCGCCCTCGCGACGTAGTCCTCAAGCCAATCGCGGCCCAGGACATGCTTCGCGATCTCGACAACGACATAGTCGGCTCTCGTGGCGGCGTCGCCGTCGAAGCGGGACAGCCCCTGCAGGCACGACGGGCAGGAAGTGAGAATCTTGACGTCGCCTTCGTAGCCATCGGCGCGCAGCGCCTGCGCACCGCTTCGGATCTCCTCTTGCTTGCGAAAGCGCACCTGCGTCGAAATGTCGGGCCGCGTCGTCGCGAGCGAGCCCGACTCGCCGCAGCAGCGCTCGCTCGGCGCAACGGCCGTGCCCATCAGCTCGTTGACGACGGCGAGCGGCGCATACGTCTTCATGGGCGTGTGGCAGGGGTCGTGGTACATGTACCGCGCCCCGGTGACGCTCTCGAGCCGCACGCCCCTCTCCATCAGGTACTCGTGGATGTCCAGGAGCCGGCATCCCGGAAAGATCTTCTCGAACTCGTATTTCGAGAGCTGGTCCATGCACGTGCCGCAGGACACGATGACGGTACGGATATCGAGATAGTTGAGCGTGTTCGCGACGCGATGGAACAGCACCCGGTTGCCGGTGCTGATCTGCTGACCGCGCTCCGCGTTGCCCGATGCCGTCTGCGGATAGCCGCAGCAAAGGTAGCCGGGCGGCAGCACCGTCTGCGCGCCCAGATGGAAGAGCATCGCCTGCGTCGCGAGGCCGACCTGCGAAAACAGCCGCTCCGAGCCGCAGCCCGGGAAATAGAAGACGGCATCGGATTCTTCGCTCCCCCGGGCCGGGTCGCGGATGATCGGGACGATCGTGTCGTCCTCGATGTCGAGCAGCGCCCGCGACGTGCGCCTGGGCAGCCCGCCAGGCATCGGCTTGTTGACGAAATGGATCACCTGCGCGCGCAACGGCGGCTTGCCGACCGTCGCGGGCGGGCGCCGCGTCTGGGCCTGGATCAATCCGGCGGCTTTCGCGATCCCGTGCGCGATCCGTTGGGCGCGGTAGCCCCAGTCGATCAGCGCGCGCTTCGCAACCTTGATCGTCGCCGGGTCCGTGGCATTGAGGAAGAACATCGTCGCCGCCGCGCCCGGATTCCATTTCCTCTTGCCTTCGCGACGGAGCAGGTTGCGCATCGCGATCGAAACGTCGCCGAAATCGATGTCGACCGGGCATGGATTCTTGCACTTGTGGCACACGGTGCAGTGGTCGGCGACGTCGTCGAATTCGTCGAAGTGCCGCAAGGAAACGCCGCGCCGGGTCTGCTCCTCGTACAGGAACGCCTCGATCAGCAGCGAGGTCGCGAGGATCTTGTTGCGGGGCGAATAGAGAAGGTTTGCGCGCGGCACGTGCGTCGCGCATACCGGCTTGCATTTGCCGCACCGCAGGCAGTCCTTGATCGAGCCGGCGATGTCGCCGATCGCCGAGGCTTCGAGGATCAGGCTCTCGTGGCCGATCAGCGAAAAGCTCGGCGTGTACGCGTTAACCAGATCCGCGCCGGCGAGCAGTTTGCCCGCGTTGAAGCGCCCGTGCGGGTCGACCTCGCGCTTGTACGCCGCGAACGGCGCGAGCTCCAGCGCGGTGAGATAGCCGAGCTTGGTGATTCCGATGCCGTGTTCGCCGGAAATGACGCCTCCCAGCTCGCGTGCGAGCGCCATGATCCGCGCGACCGCCGCGTTCGCCTCCTGCAGCATCGCGTAGTCATCGGAATTGACGGGCAGGTTGGTGTGCACGTTGCCGTCGCCGGCGTGCATGTGCAGCGCGACGAACACCCGGCTCCTGCGCACCTCCTCGTGGATCGCATTGCACCGCGCGAGGATCGGCGCGAACGCAAGGCCCGCGAAGATCTCGACCAGCGGCGCCTTGAGCTCCGCCTTCCACGACACCACGACCGAGCGATCCTGCAAGGCGGCGAACGTCGTATCGATCTGGTCGAGGAGTTCCCGCCACCGCGCACGGGTGGCGGTGACGAGCGCGCCGGCCGCGCCGACCTTCGCGAGGAGGAGATCCTGCGCCGGGCGCGCTTCGTCGTCGGGGCCGAAGACCTGCGCGAGCGCCGGCCCGGCGAAGAACGCGGCAAGCGCATCGCAGAGCGAGAGCTTGTTGCGAATCGACAGCTCGATGTTGATTCGCTCGATGCCGTCGGTGTAATCGCCCAGCCGCTCGAGGGGAATGACGACGTCCTCGTTGATCTTGAACGCGTTGGTGTGCCGGGCGATCGCCGCGGTGCGGGCGCGGTCCTGCCAGAATCGCTTGCGCGCTTCGGCGGAGACTGCGACGAAGCCTTCGGCACCGCGCGCATTCGCGATCCGGATCACGGCGGAGGCGGCTCTCGCCACTGCGTCGTCGGCGTCGCCGACGATATCGGCCAAGAGCACCATCTTCGGCCGCCCGTGGCGCTTCGCCTTGGTCGCGTAGCCCACCGCCTTCACGTAACGCTCGTCCAGGTGCTCGAGCCCGGCGAGCATCACGCGCGCACCACTCGTCGCGGCGGCGAGCCCGTCGACGAAGCGCTTGATTTCGACGATCGCCGGCGTGGCGTCGTGGACGCGGCCGAAGAACTCGAGGCAAACGGCGCGCACGGCCGGCGGCATCCGGTGCAACACGAAGCGCGCGCCGACGATGATGCCGTCGCAGCCTTCCTTCTGGATGCCGGGCAGGCCGCCCAGGAATTTATCGGTGACATCCTTGCCGAGCCCGGATTTGCGGAACGTCGCGCCGGGAATCGTCAGCGTCCGCGTGCGCAGTCGCGACTTGCCGTCCGAACCGTACCAGGCGAGCTCGAACGTCGCGACGGACGCGTCGTGAATCTTGCCCAGGTTGTGGTCGAGGCGGGTGACCTCCAGCCATTCGGCGTCCGCTGTCACCATTCGCCACGACAGCAGGTTGTCCACCGCGGTGCCCCACAGCACCGCTTTCTTGCCTCCGGCGTTGATGGCGACGTTGCCGCCGATGCACGACGCGTCGGCGGACGTCGGATCGACGGCGAACACGAGGCCCGCGGCTTCGGCGGCATCCATCACCCGCCGGGTGACGACCCCCGCCGCACATTCGATCGTCGGCACCGGCTCCGCGCGGCCGGCGATAGCGACCCGTTCGATGCCCGAGAGCCGCTCGAGCTTTTCCGTATTGATCACGGCCGAGCGTGCGGTCAGCGGGATCGCCCCGCCGGTGTAACCGGTGCCGCCGCCACGCGGGATGATCGTCAGCGAAAGCTCGATGCAGCCCTCGACCAGGCCGCGCACCTCCTCCTCGGTGTCCGGGTGGAGAACGACGAACGGATATTCGACGCGCCAGTCGGTGGCATCGGTCACGTGCGATACCCGCGCCAGCGCGTCGAACGCGATGTTGTCGCTGGCCGTGCGGCGCGAGAGCACGGCCAGCGTTCGCCTGCGCAGCGCAGCGGCGTCGCCGAACGAGCGCTCGAAGCGGTCGACCGCGGCATCGGCTGCGCCGAGCAACCGGGCGACCTTGTCGTCGCGCGCCGAATCGTCGTTCGCATGAAGGGCACGCCGCCCTTCGATTTCGGCAAGGCGGTGGCGGAGCGCTTCAACGAGGAGTCGTCGCCGCTTCGGATTGTCGAGAAGATCGTCCTGCAGATACGGGTTGCGCGAGACGACCCAGATGTCGCCCAGCACCTCGAACAGCATTCGCGCCGACCGGCCCGTGCGGCGCTCACCACGCAACTCCTGAAGCAGCGTCCACATCTCGGCCCCGAGCAGGCGGACGACGATCTCGCGGTCGGAAAACGACGTGTAGTTGTACGGGATCTCGCGCAGCCGCGGAGCATCGGCGCGCGTATCGGCGGTATCGGGCAACCGGTCGGCGACTACGTCCATGGCGCCAGCCAGTTTACCGCACCGCAACATCCGGCGTCGGCGCCCGCCGTCTCGGCCTCTGCGCAGGCCGCGACATAGCGGCGGCCGAATCGGCGGGCTCGTGCGTCGATTCGCTGCAGTCGAATCCTCCCGCGCTGTCCGCGCGCAGGGCCCTGCTCCCAAGCCTCGCGCCGCTACGCCCAGTCGAGGACGACCTTGCCGCTCTCCCCGGAGAGCATCGTCGCGAACGCCTTCTCGTAGTCGTCGACCGCGAAGCGATGGGTGACGAGCGGCGTGAGGTCGAGTCCGCTTTGCAGCATCGCGACCATCTTGTACCAGGTTTCGAACATCTCGCGCCCGTAGATCCCCTTGATTTCGAGGCCCTTGAAGATCACCTGATTCCAGTCGATCGCCATTTGCGCGGGCGGGATGCCGAGGAGCGCAACCTTGCCGCCGTGGTTCATGCATTCGAGCATGCTGCGGAAGGCTTCCGGCACGCCCGACATCTCCATGCCGACGTCGAAGCCTTCGGTCATGCCAAGCTCGCCCATCACGCTGCGCAACTCTTCCTTGCCGACGTTTACGGCGCGCGTCGCCCCCATCTTGCGCGCCAGGGCCAGCCGGTAGCCGTTGATGTCGGTGATGACGACGTGGCGCGCGCCGACATGACGCGCGATCGCCGCCGCCATGATGCCGATCGGGCCGGCGCCGGTGATCAGCACGTCCTCGCCGACCAAGTTGAACGAGAGTGCCGTGTGCGTCGCGTTGCCGAACGGGTCGAAGATCGCGGCGATCTCGTCGGGAATCTCGGGCGGGATCCGGAACGCGTTGAACGCCGGAATCACCAGGTATTCGGCGAACGCGCCCTCGCGATTGACTCCGACCCCGACGGTGTTGCGGCACAGATGACGGCGGCCGGCGCGGCAGTTGCGGCAGAACCCGCAGGTGATGTGCCCTTCGCCCGATACGCGATCGCCGATCGCGAAGCCGCGCACCTCCTGGCCCAGCTCGACGATCTCGCCGACATATTCGTGGCCGACGTGCATCGGGACCGGAATCGTCCTCTGCGCCCACTCGTCCCACTTCCAGATGTGGATGTCGGTGCCGCAGATCGCGGTCTTGGCAATGCGGATCATCACGTCGTTGTGCCCGACCTCGGGCTTCTTCACTCGCGTCAGCGTCAGTCCCGGCGCGCGTTCGAGCTTGGCGAGTGCTTTCATCGGGTCAATGCACCACGCCGAGCGCGCGTCCGACTTTGCCGAACGCAGCGGCGGCGCGCGCGATCTGGGCCTCGGTGTGCGCCGCGCACATCTGCGCACGGATGCGCGCCCTGCCCTTCGGCACGACCGGGTACGAGAAACCGATCACGTAGACGCCCTCCGCAAGCAGCGCCTCGGCGATCCGCGTCGCGAGCGCGGCGTCGCCCAGCATCACGGGAATGATCGGATGCGCCCCCGGCACGAGCGCGAAGCCCAGCGCCGTCATCTCGCGCCGAAAGCGCTCGCCGTTTTCGCGCACGCGGTTGCGCAACGCGGCGCCCTCGGGACTACCGAGCAGATCGAGAACCGCGAGCGAAGCGGCGGCGATCGACGGCGCGAGCGTGTTGGAGAAAAGGTAGGGCCGCGAGCGTTGCCGCAGGAGATCGACGATCTCGTGCCGGGCAGCAACATAACCGCCGGACGCTCCGCCCATCGCCTTGCCGAGCGTGCCGGTGAGGATGTCGACGCGGCCTTCGACCCCGCACAGCTCTGGCGTGCCCCGACCGCCCTCGCCGACGAATCCGACCGCGTGCGAGTCGTCGACCATCGTCACCGCGCCGAAGCGATCCGCGAGATCGCAGATCGCTCCGAGGTTCGCGACGATCCCGTCCATCGAGAAGACGCCGTCGGTCGCGATCAGCTTGAAGCGCGCTCCAGCTGCACCAGCTTCGCGGAGCCTCGCCTCGAGATCGGCCATGTCGTTGTTGCGATAGCGGTACCGCTGCGCCTTGCAGAGTCGGATCCCGTCGACGATGCTCGCATGATTGAGCTCGTCGCTGACGACGGCATCCTCTTCGGTGAGGAGCGTTTCGAACAAGCCGCCGTTCGCGTCGAAGCAGCTCGAATAGAGGATGGCATCATCCATCCGCAGAAACGACGCGAGGGCGGCTTCGAGGGCCTTGTGCACGCTTTGCGTGCCGCAGATGAATCGGACCGAGGCCATGCCGAAGCCGTAGTGGTCGAGGCCGTCCTTCGCCGCGCGGACGAGGCGCGCGTCGGCGGCGAGACCGAGGTAGTTGTTGGCGCAGAAGTTGAGGACGCGCCTGCCGCCCTCGAGCGTGATTTCCGGGGCCTGCGGGCTCGAGATGACCCGCTCGGCCTTGCGGAATCCGTCGGCCTCGATCCCGTCGAGGATCCGGCGTGCGTGGGCGAGGTAGCGATCGCGCATGGGGAGATTCCGTGGCGGCGGAGCAGCCGCGGCCCGAAGCCCGTATCTTAACGGCACCGCCGCGAACGCCGCTCAGGTCCGCTCGAAGCGGCGGTAGCCGATGGCTTCCGCGATGTGCACCACGCCGACGGTCGGGCTCTCGGCGAGATCGGCGATCGTTCGCGCGACCTTGAGGATGCGGTGATAGGCGCGCGCAGAGAGCGACAGGCGCGCCATCGCCTGCGCGAGTAACGCGGCGCCGCTGGCGTCGGGGGCGCAGTGCGCATCGATTTCGCGCGGCATGAGCCGGGCGTTCGGCTTGCCCTGACGCGCGCACTGGCGATCGCGGGCTCGGGTGGCTTGCGCCCGCACGCCGGCGCTGGTCCCGTAGCCCGCCTCGGGGACGGCGCCGGCAGCCGCTGGCGCCGCCATCGCCTGCGCCGACAGCGCCGGCACTTCGATGCCGAGGTCGATGCGGTCGAGCAGCGGTCCCGAGACCCGGCCGCGATACCGCGCGATGCGCTCCGGCGTGCATTGGCAGCGACCGCTCGGATGGCCGAGCCAGCCGCAGGGACACGGGTTCATCGCGGCGACGAACTGGAATTGCGCTGGAAACGTGCACTGGCGCGCGGCGCGCGAGATATGGATCTGACCGGACTCGATCGGCTCGCGCAGCACCTCGAGCACGCGGCGGTCCCATTCGGGCAATTCGTCGAGGAATAGGACGCCGTGGTGCGCGAGCGAGATCTCACCGGGCCGCGGATCGCTTCCCCCGCCGACCAGCGCTACCGCGCTCGCCGTATGGTGCGGCGCCCGATACGGGCGCTCGCCCCAGCTCGCGAGCGAAAACCGGCCGGCGAGCGAGGCGACGGCTGCAGTGGACAACGCCTCGTCCTCGGTGAGGGGCGGCAGGATCGCCGGTAGCCGCCGGGCGAGCATCGACTTGCCCGTTCCAGGGGGCCCGATCATCAGCAGACTATGGCCGCCGGCTGCAGCGATAGCGAGCGCTCGCTTCGCGTGGGCCTGGCCGCGCACATCGGCGAGATCCGGGCCGGGGTCGTTGGGTGCGCCGGACGCCACCGGCGCAAGGGGAGCAATGCATACCCGCCCGGCCAGATGCGCGCAGACCGCGAGCAGAGTCGTCGCCGGATAGACGACGGCGTTGCGAACCAGCGCCGCTTCAGTTGCGCTCGCCGCCGGCAAGACGAACGCGCGACCGTCGCGACGCGCGCAGAGGGCCATCGGGAGCGCGCCGCGAATGGGCCGTAGCGCGCCGCCGAGCGCGAGCTCGCCGGCGAATTCGTACCGGTCGAGCGCATCGCCGGGAATCTGCCCCGTCGCGGCGAGGATGCCGAGCGCGATCGGCAGATCGAAGCGGCCGGACTCCTTCGGCAAGTCAGCCGGCGCGAGATTTACGGTGATCTTGCGCGCAGGGAAGTCGAACTGGGCATTCTGCAGCGCGGCGCGGACGCGATCGCGCGATTCCTTGACCTCCGTGTCGGGCAGCCCAACCAGATTGAACGCCGGCAGGCCTCCGGCCAGATGCACCTCGACGGTGACGCGGGGCGCGTCAAGGCCGGCGAGACCGCGGGAGTTGACGACGGCGAGCGACATCGCGCTCCACAGGCGGCCGGCACGCCGAAGCCCGCGGGCAATGGCCGGCGGCCGCGGAATCCGGGTCCGCGCTTCCTATTTGGCGCCGCCGGTCGGCAGGCGGGCCTCGAGCTCAGCGAGCCGCTTTTCCAGCGCCTCGATCTTTTCGCGCGTCTTGAGGAGCACCTGCGCCTGCACGTCGAATTCAGCGCGCGGGACGAGATCGAGGCGGGCCAGACCGGAGGCCAGCATCGCACGGACATTCTTCTCGATGTCCTTGGCGGGACTGGTCTCGATCGCCCGGCCAATCCTGGCGGCGAGCTCGTCGAACGCTTTGCTGTTCAGCACGGCTTCCTCCTTTCGCAACAACACGGCGCGAACCGATGCGATCGAGTCTAGCAAATGTTGGGCAGTCGACCCTTCGATCGTTCGGCCGACCACCGCGACTTTGCGTGGACCGGCATGCCCTTCGCCCCACGGTCGTGCGCAAGGTCGATCGATCGCACCGAAAGCGTGCGCCCAACGGCTGCCAGTCCCGGCGAGATGTTGACAGTCGTGTTCTAACCGTTTGTTTTTTAATATTTTGCTGCAGTGGCACACGAAATGCTGACAGCACGGCGAACGCGCTCATCCCGTCAGCCGGCCGTCGGTCAACATCGGAAAGGAACTCAACATGGCTGCACCCCTCCCTCTCGCTGCAAGGCTGGTTGCGCTCGCCGCCGCCTCGATCACTTCCGGCGCGCTCGCCCAGACACCCGCGCCGGCGGCTCCCGAGCCCGACTGGAGCGGCACGGCCAACGTCGGGCTCTTCAGCCAGTACGTCTTCCGGGGCCTGACGCAGACGAACCAGAAACCCGCGGTGCAGGGCGGCTTCGACCTCGCCCACAAGAGCGGCTTCTACGTCGGCACCTGGGCGTCGAACGTCAACTGGATCGCCGATTTCGTGCCCCCGCCGAACAGCGTGTCGGCCAGCATGGAGTGGGACTTTTACGGCGGCTACAAGGGAAGCCTGCCCGCTGATTTCGGCTACGACCTGGGCATCCTCTACTACTACTACCCGGGCAACTACGGCAACGCGCCCCCCGGCTACACGAAGCCCGACACGACCGAGCTCTATGCGGCGCTGACCTGGAAATTCCTGTCGCTCAAGTACAACTGGAGTGCGAACAACAAGACGTTCGGCGTCGCCGACTCGCGCGGCAGCAGCTACCTCGACCTCACCGCGAGCTACGACGTCGTGGACAAAGTGAGCGACGCGATCGGCAAGGTGACGATCTTCGGTCACCTCGGCCACCAGTGGTACGAAGGCAACGTCAACGGTTTCGCCAACAGCGTCTACAACTACGGCGACTGGAAAGCCGGCATCTCGACCGAGATCTACGGCCTGACCGTCGGCATCTACGGCACCGGCACGAATGCGCAGGACAGCGCATACACGAACATCTACGGCAAGAACATCTCCGCCGGCCAGTTCGTCGCCTACGTCCAGAAGACGTTCTGATCCACGGCCGCACGCACGCGAGGAAAACATGAAACTCGTCACCGCCATCATCAAGCCGTTCAAGCTGGACGAGGTCCGGGAGGCCCTGTCGGCGATCGGCGTCCAGGGCATCACGGTCACCGAGGTCAAGGGCTTCGGCCGCCAGAAGGGCCATACCGAGCTCTACCGGGGGGCCGAGTACGTCGTCGATTTCCTGCCAAAAGTGAAGATCGAGGCCGCGATTTCCGACGACCTCCTCGACCGCGTGATCGAAGCGGTGGAGAAAGCCGCAAACACCGGCAAGATCGGCGACGGCAAGATCTTCGTCTTCGACCTGGAACAGGTTGTGCGCATTCGCACCGGCGAAACCGGCGCGCAGGCGCTGTAAGGGGAACCGACATGAAACGATTGTTCACACTCCTCGCGATCGCAGGCGCACTCGCCCTTGGCACCGCCACGTGCGTCCAAGCGGATGCCGGCGTCGCATCCTCCGCGCCGATCGTGCTCGCCCAAGCCGACACCAAGGCGCCCGCTGCGACGTCCGCACCCGAGGCCAAGGCGGCCGAGCCGGCAAAAGCCGAAGCCCCGGCCGCCGCGCCCCCGGCGCCCACCGAGCCGCAACTCATCGCCGCGGACAAGATCAGCGGCGGCGACACCGCGTGGATGCTGACGTCGACGGCGCTGGTGCTGATGATGACGATCCCCGGGCTCGCGCTGTTCTACGGTGGGATGGTGCGCAAGAAGGGCGTCCTGGCGACGATGATGCAGAGCTTCGCGATCACCTGTCTCGTCACGATCCTCTGGGTCATCGTCGGCTACAGCCTGGCGTTCATGCCGGGCGGCGAGTTCTTCGGAAGCCTCGACCGGCTGTTCCTGAAGGGCATGCTGTTCCAGAAGGAGGCGGGCAAGCTCACGGTCTCGCACCTGGCCATGTCCATTCCGGAATCGGTGTACATGACGTTCCAGATGACCTTTGCGATCATCACGCCCGCGCTCATTTGCGGCGCGTTTGCCGACCGGATGAAATTTTCGGCGATGCTCTGGTTCATGGGGCTCTGGTCGGTCATTGTCTACTCGCCCATCGCGCACATGATGTGGGAGCCCACCGGGTTCTGGGCCACCAAGGGCGTGCTCGATTTCGCGGGCGGCACGGTCGTCCACATCAACGCGGGCATCGCGGCATTGGTGTGCGCGCTGGTGCTGGGCAAGCGCATCGGCTACGGCAAGGAGGCGATGGCGCCGCACAATCTGACCTTGACCGTGACTGGGGCGGCGCTGCTGTGGGTAGGCTGGTTCGGTTTCAACGCGGGCTCCGCCGTGGCTGCCGATGGCCGCGCCGGCATGGCGATGGTCGTCACGCAGCTCGCGACCGCGGTTGCCGCGCTCGCGTGGATGTTCACCGAGTGGTCGGTGAAGGGCAAGCCGTCGGTTCTCGGCATCGCTTCGGGCGCGGTCGCCGGCCTGGTCGCGATCACGCCGGCGTCGGGCTTCGTCGGCGTGCTGGGCGCGTTCGTGATCGGCATTGCGGCCGGTGTCATATGCTTCTTCGCCGCGACGAGTGTCAAGAAAGCCCTGGGCTACGACGACTCGCTGGATGCGTTCGGCGTCCACTGCGTCGGGGGCATCGTCGGCGCGATTCTGACGGGGGTCTTCAACGTCAAGGAAATCAGCGGTGCCGACGCGGACATGCTGGTGCAGCTCGGAGCCGTCGCGACCACGTTGGTGTACAGCGGGGTCGGCAGCTACATCATTCTCAAGATCATCGACATGGTCATCGGGCTGCGCGTCACCGATGAACAGGAGCGCGAAGGTCTTGACATCAGTCTCCACGGCGAGCGCGTCGTGGAGTAACCCGGAACGAGGGCTGTTGGGTCTTTGCATCTCTCCTCAGTGGGTTTCGGGGCGCCGACAAGGGCGCCCCGTTTTTTCGGTGCGCCCGGCAGGGCGCACGTACTTGGAGGGGAAGTCCTCTACACGCCCGGCAAGGTGAACCGAACGGCAAGGGTGTCGCGGGTGACCGCGAATCCGGAGGAAGCCGAAGGCAAAGCGCTGGCCTGACGAACAGGAAGCGGATAGAGGGGGCGCAGCGGGGTGAGCAGGCCAATCTCTGTGAGGCCCGAAACTTGCACGGAACGCTGCGGCGTAGATCCGACAGGCATAAACGTGAAGGTGCGTGCGCAATACCCGGGGAGATCTGGCGATGTGCCTTGGGGCTACCGACATCGAGAGGTGTTGGGATGCATTGTCAGAAGTCAGCCGAGGCCATAGTAGGCGTCAGGACGAGCCGAAGGGCCGAACATGAAGGGCCCTGATGCAACGTCTGACGGTGTTTCTGGCCGAGCGCTCAGCTCAAGGTCAATGCGGCCAAGAGTGCGGTGGCGCGGCCGTGGCAGCGCAAGTTTCTGGGCTACGGCATGACGGGGCATCAGAAGCCGAAGCTGCGCATCGCGGCGCCGAGCTTGGAGAAGCTGACGGAGAAGGTACGCACGCTGTTGTGCGGGGCGCGTGGGCGAAGCCTTGAGGCCACGGGACGGAGAAGGTACGCACGCTGTTGTGCGGGGCGCGTGGGCGAAGCCTTGAGGCCACGGTCCAGAGGCTCAATCCGGTGCTGCGGGGGTGGGCGGCGTATTTCAAGCTGACCGAAACCAAGCGCCGGCTGCACGAGTGCGATGGATCGATACGGCACAAAATGCGCTGCATCCTGTGGCGACAATGGAAGCGTCCCTATGCGCGAGCGCGCGTAACTTGATGAAGCGGGGGCTGACGGAGCAACGTGCGTGGCGCTCGGCCACCAATGGACGCGGCCCGTGGTGGAACGCGGGCGCAAGCCCTATGCACGCGGCCTTCCCGAAGTCCTGGTTCGATACTCTGGGGCTGGTGTCGCTGCTCGATACGGTGCAGCGCCTCCAGCGCGTTTCATCAACCGCCGGATGCGAAACCGCACGTCCGGTGGTGTGGGAGGGCGGCGGGAGTGATCCCGCCCCCACCCGATTTCGACTACCGTCGCCGCTCCGCTATCCGTTCCCCTCGCGTCGATGATCACACCCGACTACTGCCTGCTGATGTCGCGTTACAACCGCTGGAAGAACGAGCGGCTCTTCGCTCTCCTGGCGGAAAAAAGCCCCCAGGGAGGAGAGTCCTGGGGGCTTCCGCGTTTCGCGCGGAGGGGATTCGGTCAGGCGAGGAATCCGAGGTCCGGTGCCAGCGACGCCTGGTAGGTCGCGAGATTCGGGAAGACCTGCGCAATGTCGGTCGGACTTGCGCCGAACCATTTCGCGAGCGTCGCGCCGTATTGCTCCACCGACGTCGTCGGGATCCAGCGGCCCTGCCCTCCGGAATCGTTGACCCCGAGGCTCCCCATCGACAGATTGGGATAAGAGAAGCCGGAAAGGTCCGGGGTGCCGTAGAAATTGTTGCCGAGGACGCTGCCGCCCACCACCAGGTTGTGCGTTGCCCACGCGTGGTCGGTGCCGCTGCCGTTGGGCTTCATCGTCCGCGAGAAGTCGGACATCGTGAACGTCGTCACCTGGTTCGCGACGCCGAGCGCGACGGTTGCCTGGTAGAACGCATTGATCGCCTTCGAGACTTGCGGGAAGAGCGTCGCGTGCGAGTTGACCTGGCCGCTGTGCGTGTCGAAGCCGCCGATCGAGACGAAGAAGATCTCGCGCTGGTGGGAGAGCGTGGCGCTTTGCGAGACGACCTTGGCCACCGCCTTCAGCTGGTTTGCGAGGCTGCTGTTGACGCCGGTGAACGCCGTGTTGATCGCCGCGATCTTGGGATCCGTCGCGGGGATCGTGCTGATGTTGTTGATCAGCGTGCTCGAATCGATGGCGACGGCCATCGTCTGCTGCGCCGAGGCGACCATCTGATTCGCGTCCCACGTCTTCATGATCGTGTTGCGCGCGTTCTTGCGCGCCGTCTGCTGCGCGTTCGTTCCATCGCCGGTGAAGCCGAAGACCAGGCTGGTTGGCAACGCCAGGGTCCTGACGGCGACACCATTGCCGAACGTCTGCAGCCCCGAGAACGACATCGACATCGGCGTCGCGTTCGGCCCGTTCATGCCTTTGACCTTGTCCGCCAGCCGGCCGCCCCAACCCGTGAGCGCGCCGAGCGTCGACTGGGAGACCGACGACATGAACTGCTGCTGCTGGTCGCTGTGCGAAAACAGGTTGATCGGAACCTTCTTGCCGCCGTGGCCGGACGAGACGTACTGCGCGCGGGTGACCGGCTCGATCAGCGGGCCCATGTTCGCGACGACCGCCATCTTGCCGCCCTGAAACAAAAGCCGCAGTTCCGGCATCAGCGGATGCAGCCCGTAGACCTTCCCGCCCGCATTCAACGGGCTGATCTGGAGCATCGCGCCGGCGCCGAGTTGCGCAATGTTGATGCCGCTTCCGGGCGGGCGGGCGGTGTTGTATTGCGCGTAATCCGTGAACGGCAACACCATGTTGTTGGCGTCGTTGCCGCCGAACAGGAAGACGCAGACGAGCGCCTTGTAGCCGGGCGCCTGCGCGGCCGCGCCGGAGAGGCCCAGCTTGTCCATGCTGCCGGCGAGAGACAGCGCCGAGAAAGCGCCGGCCTGTTGCAGGAACCGGCGTCGCGAGTAGATGAAGGGTCCGCTCATGTCAGAACTCCACTTGGTACTTGGGCGAGGTTGCGATCAGGTAGACCGCCGTCCGGGCCCGGTCGCGCAATTGGTTGGCCGTCGGCGGGGTGCTCACGGTCACCGCGGTCACGGCATTGATGACCTGTTGCCGCGGGCCCGGCGGAAGCTTGCCGTACAGCAGGACGGTACTGACCTGGTCGACGAGCGCCGCCGGAGTGGCGGCGAGCGCCGCGAGCGACGTCCAGTCGATCTTGGTGCCGAGCGACCCGACCGTCGTCGCATCCGGGTTGGGCCCGCAGACGTTGGTGTTGGGGGCCGCGCCGCAGCTGGCGCCGAGCGTCCAGTTGTAGATCGTCTTGGTGCCCTCGAACAGCAGCGTCGGATCGTAGATCCCGTACTGCGGACCGGCGAGCGTCGTTCCCGGAATGAGGTAATCCGCGGGGTAGTAGTTGAACACCGTCGGCGACGTGTACACGTCCTGACCCATCGCCCTCGACCTCGTCGCCGGATCGATGCCGTCGCTGTACGCGCCGCAGCAGTAGCTCATCTGGCGGATGAAGCCGCTGAGCAGCGTGACGGGCTCCTTCAGCTTGCCGAACGTGCCGATTGGATTGCGCGGCGCGCGCGCCTCCGGATCGAGCAGGATGGCCTTGACGACGGCTTTCATGTCGCCGCGCACGCCCGAGCCGTTGTTGTTGAACACGGCGGAGATCCGGGCCACGTAGGCGGGCGACGGATTGCTCGTCACCAGGTGCTGAATCAGCTGCTTGCTGATGAACGGCCCGACGTTCGGGTGGTAGAAGATCACATCGAGCGCGGTGGCGAGGTCGGCATCGGCGCGCAACGCGGGCGGGATCGTGTAGCCGAGAACGGTCTTGAGGCTGGTTTCGTGATAGTTAGTCGCGCCGCAACCGCTGAGTGCGCCCTCGCAAGGCTGCAGCGTGTACTGGTAGTTGATCGGCATGTTCCACTTGAACGTCGCCGCGCCCACCGGGTAGTACGTCCATCCGGTCATCACCTTCGCCAGTTCGGTGATGTCCGTCTGGTCGTAGGTCTGGATTGGCTGGCCCTGCAGGTCGACCAGATACGATCCGTCGTCGTTGAGCTCCAGGGTTCCGATGGAGAACAGCTGCATGATCTCCCGCGCATAGTTCTCGTTCGGCTGCTGGGTCGCCGTTGCCTTGGCGTTATTGACCATGTCAAGGTAGTTGCCCATGAACGGACTTACCGTGACGTAGAACAGGATGTTGCGGAAGTTGCCGAAGGCGTTGTCGATTAGCATCTGCTGGTAGTCGCGGTTCGCATAGGCGATCGCATCCTGCGACGCCGAGGTCACCATGATCTGGGACAACGCCCACGCGACGCGCTGGCGCAGCTGGTCCGGCGCGATGAACGCATTCAGGAAGAAGAAGCGCTGCACGTGATAGATCGAGTAGAGATCGCGCGGACAGTTGGTGCCGAACGGGTCGTAGGGGCCGCCGGGGCTCAACGGGCTCGTGCAGAGCGCGTCCTGGCTGTCCGGCTGCCAGCCGAACGCCGGGAGGGCCGTCACCGGCTTGGCGAACTGGTTGTCGATCCACGCCGAGTAGCCCATGTTGTTCACGTTGACGATTTCGGGTGGCGTGGGGCCGAACGCAGCCTGGTTCAGGAAGCGCGCGGCGTCGAAATTCGGACTCGAGACTGCGCCGCCGCCGGCGTAGAACGGAACGTCGCCTGCAGCACCGCCGAATACGTAGATCACATTGGCGATGCCGTCGCGGTGGGTCGACACGAACCACGTGCCGTTGCGATAGATGACGAGGTCGGCGATTCCATCGCCGTCCCAATCGAAGGCCATCGGAATATCACCGGGCGCGCCGCCGTGATAGAAGACCTTGTCGGCGATACCGGTGCGCGTCGTGGAAGCGAACCAGGTGCCGTTGCGGTACACGATGAGATCCTGAACGCCGTCGCCGTTGATGTCGGCGATCAGTGGAATGTCGACCGGCGCCCCGCCGAAGTAATAGGTCGCGGTCGGGATGCCGGTCAGGTTCGAGCTGACGTACCAGGTTCCGTTCCGGTAGAGGACCGGGACGTCCGTGCCGGTACCGTTCATGTCGGCGACCAGCGGGACGTCGCCCGGGACGCCGCCGAACCCGAAGGTGAGGTCCGCAACGCCGTCGCGGTTCTGGTCCACCGACCAGATTCCGTTGAGGTAGGTCAGGGGGCTCCGCACGCCGGAGCCGCCAAAGTCCGCCGCGAGGCCGTAGGAGTTGTTCGCCGCGCCGCACGGGATCGCCGGCGTGGGATACACGACCTTGAGATCGATGGCGCTGTCGGCGTTGCCGTCGAAAAAGAACTTGCTCTTGTTGCATCGATAGATGCCGACCGCGGCCTGCCCCGCCGCGAACGCCGGCGCGACGATGCCCAGTGCCAGCAGCACGAGCAGACCGCCGCGCGCCAGTCGGACCAACGACGAAGGAACTGCGCGCCGAAGCGCACGGATAGTGTCTTGCCTCATGAACGTCCTCGTGTCGATGACCGCGGCGCCGCCCGGAAGCCTCCCTCCCGGAGGAAGCGCGCCGCCGATTGATCGGGGCTGCGCTCCGGCGCCAGCGGGTAACGCCAATCCAATTCGACCACCCTGCCCACCGCTCCGGGCAACACCGTGGACGAAGCCCGCGGATATGACAGTTGCATAGGTAGCGTGCATGACGTTTGCATAAATTGCAATCCCCTTCGAGGCCCCGAAAGCGCATCACCCGACGAGCGGTAGATGAGATCGCGTCTCACTCGCTCGGCAGCACAAATGTTGGCTACAAAAGGGAGTGCGGCTCGCCGTGGGCTCGCGCGGGAGATTCGCGTGGCACCGGAAGACGGTGTTTGCTGCGGCGATTACCGCCGCTTGCGCTTGGCGCGTGGGTGCGCCTGGTCGTAGATTTTCGCGAGCGCCTGAAAGTCGAGGTGCGTGTAGACCTGCGTGCTGGCGATGCTCGCGTGGCCCAGCATCTCCTGGACCGCGCGCAGATCACCCGAGGACTGCAGGAGGTGCGATGCAAACGAATGCCGCAGCATGTGCGGATGGACGTGCTGGGGCAATCCCCGTTGCACCGACCACGCCGCCAGTCGACGCTCGATCGCGCGCGGCGTGATCCGCGCGCCGCTGCGGCCGACGAACATCGCTTTCGCGTCGACGCGGGGAATTGCCGCGCGCGCCGGAAGCCACGCGCGGATCGCGGCGCGCGCCGCGGCGCCCACGGGCACGATCCGTTCCTTCGCGCCCTTCCCCCAGACCCTCACTTCGCCCTGCACCAAGTCGACCCGTTCGACGTCGAGCCCCGCGAGCTCGGAAAGGCGCAGGCCCGACGAGTACGCGAGTTCGAAGAGCGCGCGGTCCCGGACCGTGAGCGGATCGGCCCCGACGATCTCCACCAGGCGCACGGCGTCGTCGGGTGACAGGGCTGCAGGCAGCCTGCGCGGCGATTTGGGCGGTCTCAAGCCCGCGCAGGGATTTTCGCCCGCCGCGGCGTCGCGATCGAGCAGGAAGCGATAGAACGCTCGCCACGACGACAGCATTCGCGCGAGGCTTCGGCCCGAGAGGCCGCGGCCATGCAGCGTCGCAAGAAAACGCCGGATTTGAGGCGAAGAAAGCGCGGTGAGCGTCGCATCTCCGGCGAGCGCCGCCAGCACGGCGGCGTCGCGCACGTACGCGGAGCGCGTGTTCGCGGCGCGCGTCGCAAGGCTCTGCGCGAATGCCTCGAGCAGCGCGAGGTTCTTCGGCGCGATGGCGGCGGGGTTGCCGGTCGGCGAGGTGTTGCGCATGGCGCCCGGCAGCCGCGCCGGGTCAGGCGGGCGGCAGGTAGCGCGTCGTCGCGACGCTCGCGAGCTCCGCGAGCCGGGTCAGGTAGACCGTGCCCATGCCGGGATAGAACCGCCCGGCATCCTCGCTCGCGAGACCCAGCAGGCCGAACGTGTGGGCGGTCCGCAGCGGCAGGAACGCGTACGAACGACAGCCTTCGCCCGCGTCGAACCAGTCGCGCGACTCGAACGGCGCAGCGGGCCCGCAGTAAGGGGCTCCCAGGTGGTCGGCATATTCGCGCAGCTCGTGCGTCGTGGCGGCAAGCTCGGGGAGATACGACTGCTCCGGGACCCGACCCCACAGCCGGCTCGCAACGTGCGGTACGCCGAAGTCCTCCTTCAGGCTGTGGTAGAGCACGGCGAGCGTCGTTTCGAGATCGGGTGCGGCGAACAGCGCCAGTGTCGAGCGGTGAAGCTTTTCGCTGATCTGATCGTTCTCGCCGCCGAACTGGATAAGCTCCCGCAGGCGGCTTTCGAGCTCGCTGTTCTTCTCCCGCAGCGTGACGATCTGGCGCTCGGCAATCGGGATCGCGTGACCGCCATGCGGATGCGGGACGAAAATCTCCGCGATCACATCGGCGTAGTCCTCGAAGAACACCGGGTTCTGTTTCAAATAGTCGGCAACCGCGTTGGCGTCCATCGAGGCAATCCTGTCCCGGTGCTGCTCCATTTGCTTTCCATGCCGTCAGCGCTATTCACGCGGCCGGCACCTCCCATTCGCCCTCGAACACCGTCACCGCCGGACCGGTCATCGCGATCGGCTTTCCCACGCCGGGCCACGCGATCGTGAGCCAACCCCCGCGGGTCTCGACGCGGACCACGCCGTCAAGCAATCCGCGCCGGATGCCCGCAGCGACCGCCGCGCAGGCGCCGGTCCCGCATGCCGGCGTCTCGCCGGCGCCGCGCTCCCATACGCGTAGCCGAATGGTAGCGCGATCCACCACCTGCATGTAGCCGGCGTTCGCGCGTTGCGGAAAGCGCCAGTGGCGCTCGATCCTCGGGCCCTGCGTGGTCACCGGCGCGCGGTCGACGTCGGCGACGACCTGCACCGCATGCGGGTTGCCCATCGACACCGCCGTGATCAGCACTCTCTCCCCGTCGACGTCGAGCGGCCTGATCACATCCTCCCCCGCGCCGTCGAACGGGATGTCGGCGGGGGCGAAGCGCGGCACGCCCATATCCACCGTTACTTCGCCGTCGTCGGCCAATTCAGGCGTGATGATCCCGCCCTGGGTCTCCACCCGGATCCTGCGCTGGTCGGTCAACCCGCGTTCGCGAACGAAACGGACGAAGCAGCGCGCCCCGTTGCCGCATTGCTCGACTTCGCCCCCGTCGGCGTTGTAGATGCGATAGCGAAAATCGGCGTCTGCCCGCGTTGCCGCTTCCACGACGAGAATCTGATCGCAGCCCACGCCGTAGCGGCGATCGGCAAGCCGCCGCAGCTGCGCTGGCAAGAGGTCGAGGCGCTGCCGGATGCCGTCGATAACGACGAAATCGTTGCCAAGGCCCTGCATCTTGGTGAAGGAAAGCTTGGGCATGGCCCGCGTCACGCCCGCTAGACGTTGAACCGGAAATGCATGACGTCGCCATCGCGAACGACATATTCCTTGCCTTCGAGCCGCATCTTGCCGTGCTCCTTTGCACCGTGTTCGCCCTTGCAGGCAATGAAATCGGCATAGGCGATGACTTCGGCGCGGATGAATCCTTTTTCGAAGTCGGTGTGAATCACCCCCGCTGCCTGCGGCGCCGTAGCGCCGGCGTGGATTGTCCAGGCACGCACTTCCTTGGGCCCTGCGGTGAAATAGGTTTCGAGTCCGAGAAGCTTGTAGCCCGCGTGGATCACCCGGTCGAGCCCAGGCTCCGCCAGTCCCAGGTCGGAGAGGAACGCGAGCTTGTCCTCGCCGTCGAGATCGGCGATTTCGGCCTCCAGCGCCGCGCAAACCGGCACGACCGGCGCACCTTCGTTCGCCGCGTGCGCCTCGACGGCGGACAGCAGCGGGTTGTCGTGGAAGCCGCCCTCGGCGACATTGGCGACGTACATCGTCGGCTTCATCGTCAGGAGAAAATAAGGGCGCAGCACTTCCCTCTCCGCCGTGTTGAGGTCGGCGACCCGGGCGGGCCGGCCGCCGTCGAGCACCGCCTCGACCTTCTTCAATGCCCCGACGATCCGCTGCGCCTCCTTGTCGCCGCCGGCGCGCGCGGCTTTCTCGTGCTTCGCGAGCTGTTTTTCGACGGTCGCGAGATCGGCGAGCGCGAGCTCCGTGTTGACGGTCTCGATGTCGGACACCGGATTCACTTTGCCCGTGACGTGGACGACGTTGTCGTTCTCGAAGCAGCGCACGACGTGCGCGATGGCGTCCGTTTCGCGGATGTTGGCGAGGAACTGATTGCCGAGGCCCTCGCCCTTCGATGCGCCGGCGACGAGTCCGGCGATGTCGACGAACTCGACGGTGGCCGGCAGTACCTTGTCGGGGTGGGCGATTGCCGCGAGCGCGGCCAAGCGCGGCTCCGGCACTTCGACGATCCCGACATTGGGCTCGATCGTGCAGAACGGATAGTTTTCGGCTGCGATTCCGGCCCTGGTCAATGCATTGAACAACGTCGACTTGCCGACATTGGGCAGCCCGACGATTCCGCATTTGAGGCTCATGGCAGCACCTGGCCGGCGGTCATGGCGATTCCTTCGTGTGCAGCGTCATCATCGCGCGCTCGAAGTCACCGGCAGCGATCGCCGGCCAGGCGTCGAGGCCCTTGCCGATGGCCGCGCGGATCGCGGCGCGTTCGTCGGCTGCCGGCGGGCGCAGCACATAGTCGACGACGTCCTGCTGCGGGATCGAGGAATCGCGCGGGTGTCCGATTCCGAGGCGCAGCCGCCAGAACTCGGCGGTTCCGAGCTGCGCGTCGATATCGCGCAAGCCGTTGTGGCCGGCGAGCCCGCCCCCGAATTTGAGCTTGACCTCGCCCGGCCTCAAATCGAGCTCGTCGTGGACGACCAGCATTTCGGCGGGCGCGATCCCGAAAAACCGCGTGACCTCGGCGACCGAACGCCCGGAGAGATTCATGTACGTCGAGGGTTTCAACAACCGCACGTCACCGGCGCGCGCCACCTGCCCGTGAAACTTGCCCTCGCTCAGGAACGCGCACGAAAGCCGTTCGGCGAGCGCGTTGGCGAACCAGAAGCCCGCATTGTGTCGGGTGGCGTCGTGCTCGCGGCCCGGATTTCCGAGGCCGACGAGAAGGCGGATCGGTGCATCCATGATGATTTACGCGGCAAAGCGCTGCGAGACCGAAACGACCCGACAAAAAGGCCCGCCGTGGCGCCCGCGGCGGGCCTTCGTGCCGATCCGACGCGAAGGCTTATTTCTTCTTTTCTTCCTTGGCCGGTTCCTTCTTCTCGGCGCCCTTCTCGGCGGGCTTCGCTTCGGCCGCCGCACCTTCCGGCGCCACCGCGGCGGGAGCAACCTCTGCCCCCGGCACCGCCTCGACGACTTCCTCGACGTGCGCCTTCGGCACCACCGCGGCGGCGACGACCGGGTCGGTCTTGCCGCGCGTGACGACGGTCACGCCCGGCGGAAGCTTGAGCGCGGACACGTGGATCGAATGACCGACGTCGAGAGAGATCAGGTCGACCTCGATAAAACCCGGCAGGTCCTTCGGCAGGCACGCGACGTCGAGCTCGTTGGTCACGTGGCTCACGATCGCGCCCGACAGCTTCACCGCCGGCGAGTTTTCGCCGTTGACGAAGTGCAACGGAACCTTCATGTGGATCTTGCGGCTCTCGTCGATCCGCTGGAAGTCGACGTGGAGGATTTCGTTCTTGAAGGGATGCATCTGCACGTCGCGCAGCAGCACCTTGGTTGCGGAACCGTCGAGCTTCATCATCAGGATCGACGAGTGGAACGCTTCGTTTCTCAGCGCGTGGAACAGTGCATTGTGGTCGAGCTCGATCGGCTGCGGCGCTGCCGCGCCGCCGTAGACGATGCCCGGGGCCTTGCCGGCGCGGCGTATCCGGCGGCTCGCGCCACGGCCCTCGGTCGTGCGCGCAAACGCGGTGAATTCGATCGCCATGGTGCGACTCCCGATGTCTGCGGCCTTCCGCAGGAAACGCAGGGTCGGAGTCGACTCTTCTTCGAGTCCGCTCGTTCGAAATCAACGAAAGTCGACTCCGACCCCATCGTTCCGCGGTCGTCCGCGGTTGGCGACATCCCGCCGTGCGCCTTTCGGGCCTCGCGCGGGGAAAGCTTTGAATTCTAACCGGAATCGGGCATCGCTGCCAAGCGCTGTGCGCGCCGGGGCCTATTCGGTAAAGAGCGAGCTCACCGACTCCTCGTTCGACACGCGCGTCATCGTCTCGGCCAGCAGTTGCGCACACGAGAGCTGGCGGATGCGCGCGCACGCCCGCCCCTCGTCGGTCAGCGGAATCGTGTCGGTGACGACGATTTCGTCCAGCTCGGAGCCCGCGACCCGCGGCACCGCCCCGCCCGAGAGCACCGGGTGCGTGCAGTAGGCGACGACCTTCTTCGCGCCGTGCTCTTTGAGCGCGGTGGCCGCCTTGCAGAGCGTGTTGGCCGTGTCGACGATGTCGTCCATGATCACGCAGGTGCGCCCGGCGACGTCGCCGATGATGTTCATCACTTCGGAGACGTTCGCGCGGGGCCTGCGCTTGTCGATGATCGCGAGGTCCGAGTCGAGCCGCTTCGCGATCGCGCGGGCGCGCACGACGCCGCCGACGTCCGGCGAGACGACGAGGAGATCGTCGTAGTTCTGCTTCCAGAGGTCGCCCAAGAGGATCGGCGTCGCGTAGATATTGTCGACCGGAATGTTGAAGAAGCCCTGGATCTGATCGGCGTGCAAGTCCATCACCATCGCCCGATCGACGCCGACGGTGGTGAGCAGGTCGGCGACGACCTTGGCCGTGATCGGCACCCGCGCCGAGCGGGGACGGCGGTCCTGCCGCGCATAGCCGAAATAGGGAATGCAGGCGGTGATGCGCGCCGCCGACGCGCGTTTCAGCGCATCGGTCATCACCAGGATCTCCATCAGGTTGTCGTTGGTCGGCGCGCACGTCGACTGCAGGATGAACACGTCGCGGCCGCGGACGTTTTCCAAGAGCTCGACCATTACTTCGCCGTCGGAGAACTGGCCGACGACGCAGCGGCCGAGGCTGATGTTGAGATGCCGGCAAACGGCCTCGGCGAGCTTGGGGTTCGCGTTGCCGGTGAAGACTCTCATCCGCTCGAAGGCCATGGCGAACCCGTGTTCAGGACGGCGCGGAACACCGCGCGCCGTCCCGCCGCCTGCCCGTCGAAGAGTGGCTGGGGAGGAAGGATTCGAACCTTCGAATGCCGGAATCAAAATCCGGTGCCTTAACCAACTTGGCGACTCCCCAGCGGAGAAAACCGGCGCGGCCGCCGCAATGGCCGCGAAAGGTACTGTGCGGAACGAATCCCGAAGATCACGCGAACGCCGCGAGCGGATGGCGCGCGAGCGTGCGCGCGACGAATCCCCGCATTCCCCGCGGACGCGCGGCGAGTGCGTCGCGGGCTTGAATTTCGGAAGCGAACGGCGCGAACACGCAGCCGCCAGATCCGGTCATCCTTGTTAGCGGCGAACGCTCGCCCAATCCCGCCAGCGCCGCCCCAACCTCCGGAAAACGCACCGTCGTGACGGCCTGCAGATCGTTCTGGCCATAACCCTCGGAAAAGAAATCCATTTTCGCCGACGGCGTGTTTCGTGTCAATTCGGCGCTGGCGAAGATATCCGCGGTCCGCACAGTGACGGGCGGCACCACGACGGCCACCCAGAGCGGCGGCAGCGAAGCGGCCCGACATTGCTCGCCGACCCCTCGCCCAAACGCGGGCGCGCCGAAGACAAAGAATGGAACATCCGCGCCGAGGCCCTCGCCGATGCGCATCAGTTCGGCACGAGGCAAATTCAACTGCCACAGGCGATTGAGCGCGAGCAGCACCGAGGCCGCGTCCGAGCTCCCGCCCCCCAGGCCGCCGCCAGGCGGAATTCTCTTGGCCACCGCAATGTCGACGCCCTCGCGACAACCGGTCGCCCACTTGAGCGTGCGCGCCGCGCGGAGCGCGAGATCGTCATCGACGGAAACGCCGGGCAGCTCGGCGGTGCGGCGGATCGCGCCGTCGGCGCGGAGCGAAAGCGTGATCGTATCGCCGACGTCGAGCGCGACGAAAAAAGTTTCGAGCGTATGGAAACCGTCACCGCGGCGGCCGGTCACGTGCAGGAATAGATTGAGCTTCGCCGGCGCCGGGACGATCAGCGTTTGCATGCCCGGATTGTCGCCCGTGCCGCCGCAGCGACACCAGCGGTCGCGTCAGTCCGCGGCCTCCGGACGCGACTCGCGATGGTCCTTCCCTGGTGGCCCTCGGAGCCCCTTCTCGCCGCTACATCCACCGATCGATGACGATACGTACCTCGAGATCGGCATACGTCAGCCGAAGCCGCGCAGGCTCCCGCGTCTTCCCGTCACCGTAGCCATAGACGATCTCCCAGCCATCCTGGCGCAAAACGCCTGCGCGGCCCGCGGCGTCGGGTTCGACCGAGAATGGGGCGCCGTCGTGGGGGGCCCCGCGCACCCATGCACCGAGCCCCGCGACCGGCAGCGCAAAGCCCAGCGTGCGCTCGGTCAGCGTCGACCAGTCGGCCGCCTCGTCGAGGCGTCCGTCGGCGGCGCGCAATTCCACCCGCCGGGCGGTGGCGTCCCCGCTGATCTGGGCGACCTCCTGCCCGAGGGGCGTCGTAATGACGAGCTCGTCGCGCGGCGGCGCATGGATCCAGGTGAAGTTCGCGGTCATCGCCTCCGCCCCGCGACGCGCGGAAAGACGGCCCTCGATCTTGAACGGCGCGCGGCTATCGACGGCCGTCGCGCGTGCCGGCGCTCCGGCGGGGATGCTCGCGCAGCCGCTCAGGATGAGCGCCACTGCGGCGGCCACCGCAAGGGCCGGCCGCAGCGGGCTTCCCGTCGAAGTCCGAGAAAGTGGGGTCAAAGTCGTCTCTGACCCCCCTTTCTCACGGCGCGAGTCGCTTCACCGTTTCCAGCAGCACCGGATTGTCGGGCGTCGCCTTCAGTTGCGACTGCCAAACCTCCTGCGCTCGCACGTGCTCGCCTCGCGCCCAAAGCACTTCGCCCAGGTGGGCGGCAATTTCCGGGTCGCCCCGCTCGGCCAGCGCGCGGCGCAAGTACCTTTCGGCATCGTCGTACTGGGTCATCCGGAAATACGCCCAGCCGAGGCTGTCCAGAATGAACGGATCGTCGGGCGCGAGCTTCAGCGCCCGCTCGATCAACGCGAGACCCTCGCTCGTGCGCGTCGTCCGGTCGACGAGCGTGTAGCCCAGGGCGTTCAGCGCCTGCGCGTTGTCGGGGCTGACCTCGATCAACCGCCTGAGGTGGGCTTCGACGACGTCGAGCTTGTCGAGCTTCTCGGCGACCATCGCCGCGTCGTAGAGGAGCTCCGGCTGGTCGGGATGCTCTTCGAGCCCCTGCAACAGCAGCGCATACGCGCCCGCATTGTTGCCGGCGTCGCGCAGGAGCTGCGCCTCCGCTTGCCGCACCTGCACGCGCTGCTCTATCGTCACGGCGGGGAGATCGGCGAGAAACTTTTGCGCCTCGTCCTCCTTGCCCTGCTTCGCGAGCATCGTCGCTGCGCGGAGCTTCGCGGGCCACGCCCGCTCGCCCTCCGGCACCGCCAGGTAACGCTCGTAGGCGAGCGCGTAGCGCCCCGTTTCGTCGGCGATTTGCGCCAGGTAGAGCTCGACGCCGCCATTCTCGTCGTATTGCGCGCGCTTCAGATCCTCGAACAGCGACTCCGCGACCGCCCAGTCCTTCATCTGCACCGCGAGCGCCGCGACGGCGAACTGATAATCGCGATTGGTCTTGTCGGCTTCCCAGAACTGTTCGAAGATCGCGCGCGCCTCGGCATAGCGCTTCTGCTCGACGAAAATCTGCGCGAGCGCGCCTGCCGCCGCTCTCGATTCCGGCTGGGCCTTGAGAAACGACTGCAGGTAGCCGATGGCCTCGGCCGGCGAACGCTTGGCCAGAATTTCGGCCTTGAGCATCGCCGCGCGTTCCCACCCGGGCTTGAGCGCGAGTGCCCGATCGACCGCTTGCGCGGCGGCCGCCGACGTAGCGATGTCCTTCAACCCCGTGTTGAGCGCGGCGAGCGCCACCGCAAATTGCGCCTCGGCAAGATTCGGATACGGCTGCGCGACCGCCTCGACCAACTTGAACGTGGCCATCTTGTCCGGCTCGTTCGCGAGCAGGCGGTTCAACTGAAGGAACGCCTCACCCAGCGCGGGACCCGAATGCGCGGCGTCGGCCAGCACCCGCTCGAGCTCGGCCTTGAGGTCGCTTCCGGCACCGGGAACGTCGAAGCCCTTGCCCGCGTTGCTGCCCGACAGTGCTGCGATCAGCTGTTTCGGCCGCTCCGCCGACGGATCGAGCTCGCTCCACAACTTCGCCGCCTGAAGCGTCAGGGTTTTCGCGCGAGCGGATACGCCGATCTCGGCCGCGCGCCGCGCGAGCGTCACGTCGCGCGTCTCGCGCGCAGCCTCGAGATAAGCTCGAGCGGCGAGCGCCGGCTCGCCCCGCTGCAGGGCGATGTCTCCCACCAGCAGCCGGTACATCAACTCCGCGGTCAGGCTCCCGGATCCGGCCCCACGCGCCGCGTCTGCGGCTTGCCGCGGCGAACCTTCCTCCGGCGAGGGGCCCGACCCGGTTTGGGCGCGGCCGATCCCGGCCGACAGGGCCAGCACGGCCACGACCGCAAGAACAGGTGAAACCGGACGAAATTGGGCCAAAGTGGACATCCAGCGTGGGGGCGGACCCGTCGGGCCGTACCCGCGGCGTGCGCGGCAGCGCGGGCCGAGCGTCATCTTAGGTTATATTGGGCGGCGCAACAAACGGCCCGTCGGGCGCCCCGGTTGCCGGTGCGCCCCGAACTTCCTCTTTCGGTTGCGAATGCCGGAACTCCCCGAAGTCGAAACCACGCGCCGCGGTGTCGCGCCACACGTCATTGGACAGCAGATCGCTGCCGTGCACATCTACGACCGGCGCTTGCGCTGGCCGGTTCCCCCGTCGCTGCAAAAGACCGTCGTGGGCCGCACCATCGAGGCACTCGACCGGAGAAGCAAATATCTGCTGTTCCGGCTCGGCGAGGACGCGCTGCTTGTGCATTTCGGCATGACGGGAAGCCTGCGCGTGTACACGCGCGCGCCGCCGCGCGTGGTTCATGATCATGCCGACATCGTGCTCGCGTCGGGGACGACACTGCGCTACCACGATCCTCGGCGCTTCGGCGCGATCCTCTGGGTGCCCCCGCCGGTCGACGCCCATCCGCTGCTCGCGGCGCTGGGCCCCGAGCCTTTCGACGCCGATTGCGATGCCCGTCACCTGTGGAACGCGACGCGGCGACGCCGTGCGGCGGTCAAGCTCGCGCTGATGGACAATCGGCTGATCGTCGGCGTCGGCAACATCTACGCGAACGAAGCGCTGTTTCGAGCGGGAATCCGGCCGACGATCGCGGCGCGTCGCGTCTCGTACCGCCGATTCGAGCACCTTATCGCCGAGGTCCGCGCGACGCTGCGCGAGGCCATTGCCAAAGGCGGATCGACGCTTCGCGACTACGTCGACAGCCGCGGCGAGCCGGGTTATTTTCAGCTCGACTATTTTGTCTACGGACGCGGGGGGCTTTGCTGCCGCGTTTGCCGCACCGCAATAAGATCGGCTCGACTCGGCGGCCGCGCGACTTATTATTGCCCGCGGTGCCAGCGGTGATCTGCCGATCGTCGGCTATTGGAAGCGCTGCCCTTGGCTCGGCACGGGAAATGCTTTGTTCCCCATGTCAAATTCGATAGCCGCGATCCCCGAACCGCGACCCCGCAGGCAGACGATGACCCGGTACGACGGCATGGCCCAATCCCGCGAACTCGCCGCGCGCTTCGAGGCCTACAGCGATTGGCGCCGCCGACTGTCGTCCGGCATTTCTGCATTGCACCAATGGCTGGCGGATCAAGAGCTCGCCGACGCCCAGATCGACCTTAAAGTCCAGCAGCTTCTCGAGCGACTGCACCAGGACAAGCTCGTCGTCGCCTTCGTCGCCGAGTTCTCGCGCGGGAAATCCGAGCTCATCAACGCGATTTTCTTCGCCGACTTCGGCCAGCGCCTCCTGCCGTCGTCGGCCGGTCGCACCACGATGTGCCCGACCGAGCTCCTCTACGACACCACCCGCGCGCCGTCGATCCGGCTGCTCCCGATCGAGACGCGCTCGAGGGACGCAACCGTCGCCGAGTTCAAGAATTACGCCGACGAATGGGTGACGATTCCGCTCGACCTCTCCTCGACCGACCGGATGAGCGAAGCGCTCTCTCGCGTCTCGCAGGTGAAGCGGGTGCCGGTGGCGCTCGCGCGGAGGTACGGCCTGTACGAGGACGAGGACTTCCTGGCGGCGCTCGAGGCCGAAGGCGAAGGCGCGGTCGACATCCCGTGTTGGCGACACGCGGTGATCAACTTCCCGCACCCGCTGCTGCAGCAGGGGCTTGTCATTCTGGACACTCCCGGATTGAACGCGATCGGCACCGAGCCCGAGCTCACGCTGAACCTCCTTCCGAACGCGCACGCGGTGTTGTTCATCCTTGCCGCCGACGCGGGCGTCACCAAGACCGATCTCGACGTCTGGACGCGACATCTCGCGGGCGAGGACGCGTCGACCAAGTCCGGCCGCATCGTGATCCTGAACAAGATCGACGGCCTGTGGGACGAGCTCAAGTCCGAGGCGGACGTCGACGCCGAGATCGATCGGCAGGTGAAATCCTCGGCGCAGCTCCTCGGGATCTCGGCCGCCCAGGTGTTTGCGGTCACTGCCCAGAAGGCGCTCCTCGCCAAGGTCAACGGCGACGATGCGCTGCTCGCGAAGAGCCGCCTCCCCGTACTCGAGGACGCGCTGTCGCGCAAGCTGATCCCGGCCAAGCGCGACATCGTGGGCGCAGCCACGATCTCGGAAGTCAAGGCCCTGGCCGCCGGGGTGCGCGCGCTGTTCGACGCGCGTCAAGGCGGCATCGCCGAGCAGTTGGCCGAGCTCCGGGCGTTGCGCGGAAAGAACCAGGACGTCGTCGAGCACATGATGGACCGGGTGCGCCAGGAGAAGGAGCTCTTCGAGCGCGGATTGCAGCGCTTCACGGCGCTGCGCACCGTGTTCTCGCAGCAGACGAATCAATTGTTCGACGTGATCGGCCTCGACGCGCTGCGCACGAACGCCGGCCGGACCCGCCGCCACATCGAAGGGAGCCCGTTCACCAAGGGCGTCCGCACGGCGATGAGCGACTTTTTCGCGACGATCCGCCGCGACTTCGAGGATGCCGCCCGGCGATCGGCCGAGATCCACGACATGATGCAGGCGATGTACACGCGCTTCGCCAAGGAGCAGGGGCTCGAGCGCTACGCGCCGCCGCCGTTCTCGATGATGAAATACCAGAAGGAGATCGACCGCCTCGAGCGCGCCTACAACCAGCACTTCAACACGCTGTGGAACATGGTGAGCAAGGCGAAGTTCGCGTTGATGAAGCGCTTCTTCGAGACCATCGCATCGCGCGTCAAGCACGTCTACGACATCGCGAACCGCGACCTCGACAGCTGGCTTCGCGCGCTGATGTCGCCGCTCGAGACCCAGGTGAAGGAGCACCACCTCCAGCTTCGCCGGCGCCTGGAAAGCATCAAGCGCATCCACCGTGCGAGCGGCGAGCTCGAGGAGCGCGTGGCCGAGCTCGTGGCGCAGGAAGAGGCGCTCGCCGCGCAGGTGCGTGCGCTCGCGCGCGAGATCGCCGCGATCGAGGCGATCGTCCTGCAGCCCGACGCCGTGCAGCTGGCGGCAAACGCCTAACGGGTCCGCCCGGGGGCAGGTCGCCGCAGGCGGCCAACGCCGCAGCTCACTTCGCGGCCTTCGCCGCCGTCAGCGCCTCGTACTTCGCGCGCAGCTCGTGGTCCGTCTCGACGTGGTCCGGATCGACGGGAATGCAGTCGACCGGGCACACCTCGACGCACTGCGGGGTATCGAAATGCCCGACGCACTCGGTGCATTTCTTCGGATCGATGACGTAGATTTCGCTACCCTGCGAAATTGCGCCGTTCGGGCATTCGGGTTCGCAGACGTCGCAGTTGATGCATTCGTCGGTGATGATGAGCGCCATGGCCAGACGATCGCGTTGCCGCAGCGCCGATCCGCCGGCGGGAAGCGGGAGCCCGAATCGCGTTATGCACGCGCCGCGGCGACCTTCGCCTTGAGCTTCGCAAGCACGACGGGATGGACGAAGGTTGACGCATCGCCGCCGAAGGTCGCGATCTCGCGAACGATGGTCGCCGAAACGAACATGTACTCTTCCGAAGGGGTCAGGAACAGCGTTTCGACCTCGGGATAGAGATTCCGGTTCATTCCGGCCATCTGGAATTCGTATTCGAAATCGGACGCCGCGCGCAGGCCCCGCAGGATCACGCGGGCGTCCTGGGCATGGACGAAATCCATCAGCAGCGAAGAGAACGACGCGACCTCGACGTTGGCGAAGCGCGCCAGCACCGCGCGCGCCATGTCGACCCGCTCCGCGGTCGTGAAGAACGGCCGCTTGGCCTCGCTGTCCGCGACCCCGACGATGACGCGATCGAAGAGTCGCGCCGCGCGGCGGACGATGTCCTCGTGCCCGCGAGTCAGCGGGTCGAACGTGCCCGGATAGACGACCTTGAGCATCGGTGCGGAGCGTAACGGTGTAAGGACGCACTCTACCGCCCGGCGCCGTTTGCGCGGGCGAAAAGATGATAATTCACTTGGCCTGCCTTGTCGTAGCGCCACGCGGCAAGGCCGACGGGTGGCGGGAGCGCGGTCGGGGCTTCGGCATAGAGAAAGCCGCCGGGCACGAGGCGTTGCACACAGGCCGGCAGCAGCCATGGCCAGGGATTGTCGCGAAAAGGCGGATCGACAAAGATCACGTCGAACGTCCGCGTCTCGCCGGCGAGAAAGCGGCGCGCGTCGGCGGCGTGCGCCTCCAGCGCCAAGGCCCCCAGCAGGCTCGCGGTCGCCCGCAACGAAGCGATCCCCACCGGGCTCTTGTCGACGGCCACCGCGAGTGCCGCGCCGCGCGACAGCGCCTCGAGCGCGAGGACCCCAGTTCCGGCATAGAGATCGAGGCAGCGCCGGCTGGTCAGATCCTGCCCGAGCCAGTTGAACAGCGTTTCACGGACGCGGTCAGGCGTCGGCCGCAATCCGTCGATCGCCGGAAAGGAAATTCGGCGTCCGCGCCAGGCGCCGCCGATGATGCGAACACGATTCGCGTGTGGCCGTGGCAAGGTTTGGTCGCGAAGCCGTGAGGAACCGCGCGGGACGCCCGGCAGAGGCGCGTAAAATTATACGTTGCGTCGCGCCGCGATCTCGCGCCTCCTCGCCTCTTTCCGAAGATGTTCGACCTGTTCAATCGCAACCCCGATGCCGCCGAGGAAAAGAGACCCTGGGCGGAGCGGCTCCGCGCGGGGCTCGCCCGCTCGCGCGACAAGTTCGCCGGCGCGCTGGCGGCGACCTTTTCGCAGCGCACGCTCGACGAGGCGGCGCAGGAGGAAATCGAGACGGCGCTCCTCACGGCGGACGTGGGCGTCGCCGCGACCGCCCATCTTGTAGACGAGTTGCGGGCCCGGTGGAAGCGCAGCGGCGGCGAAGGCGAGCCGAAGATTCTGCTCAAGGAAGCACTGATCGAGCTCCTGACCCCGCTCGAGAAGCCGCTCGTCATCGGCGCCGCTCGACCGTTCATCATCATGCTGGCCGGCGTCAACGGCGCCGGCAAGACGACGTCGATCGGCAAGCTCGCCCGGCATCTGCAGGCGGGCGGCTTGTCGGTGCTGCTCGCCGCGGGCGACACGTTCCGAGCCGCTGCGCGCGAGCAGCTGACCGTCTGGGGAGAGCGCAACAACGTGGCGGTGATCGCGCAGGCCGGCGGTGACCCCGCCGCCGTGATGTTCGATGCGATCGCCGCGGCCAAGGCGCGACGGGTCGACGTCGTCCTCGCCGACACGGCGGGGCGGCTCCCGACGCAGCAGAACCTGATGGAGGAGATCCGCAAGGTGCAGCGCGTGATCCGCAAAACGGATGCGACGGCGCCGCACGAGACGCTTCTCGTCCTCGACGCGAACACCGGACAGAACGCGCTCGCGCAGGTGAGGGCCTTCGACGACGCTCTGGGGCTGACCGGGCTCATCCTGACCAAGCTCGACGGCACGGCAAAAGGCGGTGCCGTCGCCGCCATCGCGAAGGAACATCCCGTCCCTCTTCGCTTTATCGGGGTCGGTGAGGGCCTCGAGGACTTGAAGCCTTTTGTCGCCACCGAATTCGTCGAGGCGCTGATCGGTTGAAGGGTGAGCGCTTACCTCGCCGATACAAGCGCCGCCCCCCGGCCGCCTCCTCGGGCAACGATGGCTACGCAACCCGACCGGCGTCGGGCGCCTCCAACGAGGAACGCCCGGGCATAAGAAATCCGACCTTTATCCGACTGAATCACTCGGGAACTTGTGGCCGGCTTAGCACTCTCATCTTACGAGTGCTAAAATTCCCTCGGGCGAATCGGTTCCCGCATTCGGAGCCGGGTGCCCCAAAAAGGAGATTCGAGGATGCGCGGTACTGCGCTGGCTTTCCCGACCCCGGCGTCGCTGGGGAGTCTGGACCATTACATCCAGGCGGTGAATCGCTTTCCGCTGTTGACGGCCGAGCAAGAGACCGAGCTCGGCCGCAGGCTCCAGCGCGACAACGACCTCGATGCCGCGCGGCAGCTCGTGCTGTCGCACTTGCGGCTGGTTGTCGCGGTGAGCCGGAATTATCTCGGCTACGGCCTTGCTCAGGCGGATCTGATCCAGGAAGGCAACGTCGGGCTGATGAAAGCGGTGCGTCGCTTCGACCCGGAACGGGGCGTGCGGCTCGTGTCCTTCGCGCTGCACTGGATCCGCGCCGAGATTCACGACTACATCCTGCGCAACTGGCGCCTGGTCAAGGTGGCAACGACGAAGGCGCAGCGCAAACTGTTCTTCAACCTGCGCAGCATGAAGAAGACCGGGGCCACGCTGTCGGTCGCCGAGGCGAAGGCGATTGCCCGCGATCTCAACGTCAAGCCCGACGAAGTGGTCGAGATGGAGACGAGGCTTTCGGGGCGCGACATTTCGCTCGACCCGCAGCCGGACGACGAGGGCAACGCGGTCTCGCCGATTGCCTATCTCACCGATGCGGAAGACGAGCCGGCGCAGATACTGGAGCGGGCGCAAACCGCGGATAACCGCAGGAGCGGGCTCACGCGGGCGCTCTCGAAGCTCGATTCGCGGAGCCGCCGCATCATCGAGGCCCGCTGGCTGCGCGAGGACGACGCCGCGACGCTGCAGGATCTGGCCGACGAGTACGGCGTGTCGGCCGAGCGCATCCGCCAGATCGAAAGCAAGGCGCTGAAATCGATGCGCACGCAGATGACCGGATTGTAAGCGCCTCGCAGCTCCGCCCCGAACCGCCGGCTTCCGCAAGCTTCTCGGGCCGGCGTTTCGTTTCGAGTCCTCAGTCGCTGCCGTTTCCGGCGACGTCGTCGCCGCGCCGCGCGAAGCGGATGTTCAGCTGTTTGAGCTTGCGATACAGGTGCGTGCGCTCGAGCCCGGCTTTGTCGGCGACGCGGCTCATGTTGCTCTGCTCTCGCCCCAGCAGCTGCTCGAAGTAGATCCGCTCGAATGCTTCGCGCGCCTCGCGCAACGGCAGCTCGAAGAATCGGGCCGTGATCTCGGGTGCGACGGCCTGGTTGGCCGCCGCGGCGTCGCCCAGGAGTCGCTTCACGTGATCGGGGGTGATATCGCCGGCGCCGGTGTTGAGCGCGAGATTGGCCACGACGTTTTGCAAGTGGTCGACGTTGCCCGGCCAATAGGCGTTCGAAAGCGCGCTGATCGCCGCGGGAGGGAGCGAGGCGGCGGTCCGGGTCATCCCACGCTCGGCGTCCTTCTGCGCGGCGGTGATGTCGCGCCAATAGCGATCGACGAGCATCGGGATATCCTCGCGCCGCGCGCGCAGCGGCGGCAGGAGCACCGCGCCGATCGACAGCGCGGCAAGCAGCGCCGGGTCGAACTTTCCTTCGGCGGCGAGATTGCCGAGCGGTTCGGCGCTCGTGCATACGAGCGTCACGCTGGCGCGCTCGAGCTTGGGGAGCAGAAAGGCGAGTCCCTTTTGCTCGGACTTCGTGTACTGCCCGATTTCCGCGCAATAGAGCGTGCCGTCGCGCGCTTCGTCGAGCACGGCGAGCGGGTTCGCGGCGAGCCGCGAGCCGGCGGGGAGCGCGATCCAGGCGGCGCCCGGCACCTGCAACGCGCGCGCCGCGAGGTCGTGGCCGGTGCCCGCCTCTCCCAGCACCAGGACCGGCTTTCGCGCCGCGAGGAGCTGCTCGATCGCGCGCTCGGCGTCGCGGATCGCGGCGCTCGTGCCGAGCGAGGCGAGCGAGACCCGCCGCGGCTCTTTCGCGAGTGCGGTCTTCAGCGCGCGCGCGACCGTGCCGAGGAGCTTCTGGAGTCCAACCGGTTTCTCGAGGAAGTCGAAAGCGCCGATCTTCGTCGCCTCGACCGCCGTCTCGATCGTGCCGTGGCCGGACATCATCACGACCGGCATCGTGAGCTGTCCCGCCGCGGCCCATTCGCGGAGCAGCGTCACCCCGTCGGTGTCCGGCATCCAGATGTCGAGGAGCACGAGCGCCGGCTGCTGTTTCGCCCGGTAGGTGCGCGCTTCGGTCGCGTTCTCGGCCACGGACACCCGATAGCCCTCGTCCTGCAGGATCTCGGAGAGGAGCTCGCGGATGCCGACCTCGTCGTCGACGATCAGGATTTCATTCGCGGGAGTCATCGCGCTCTCATCCTACGCGAACGCGGCGCTGCGCGGAAAGACGAGCGTCACCAACGCCCCGTGCGGGCGCCGGTTGGCAAGCTCGACGCGGCCGCGGTGCTCGTCAACGATCTTGCGCACGATCGCGAGCCCGAGCCCGGTGCCTTTCGTCTTGGTGGTCACGTACGGCTCGAAGGCGCGCCGCAGCAGATCCTCGTCGAATCCGGGGCCGGCATCGCCGAGCGAAAGCGTGACCTCGTCGCCGTGCGAGGCAAGCGTGATCTCGTAGCGGGGCTCCGCCACATCGGCCTGCGCGTCGATCGCGTTCTGGAGGAGATTGTGGAACACCTGTCGCAGGCGGGTGGGCTCGCCCTGGATCACGATCGGCTCGGGCGGCAGTGACAGCGAGATGTGCGGCCGCAGATTGTCGTACAACGCGAGCACCTCCTGCAAGAGCGCGCCGGCATCGACCGGCTGCATCGCCCCGGGGCGCGGTTGCCGCGCGTAGACGGCAAAATCGTCGACCATGTGCTTCATTGCATTGACTTGCGCGATGATCGTCTGCGCGCCCCGTTTGAGCGTTTCCTGATCCGCTTCGTCGAGCTTCGGGGCGAGTTTCACCGCGAGCCGTTCGGCCGAAAGCTGGATCGGAGTCAGCGGGTTCTTCACCTCGTGGGCGAGCCGGCGCGCGACCTCGCCCCACGCGGCATCGCGTTGCGCCTGAACGAGATCGGTCACGTCGTCGAACACGACGACGTAGCCGGCGACCGGCGTCACGGGGAGGCGCGAGCCGCGCATTAGGAGCACGCGCGTCAGGCTCGCCACCGCGAGCTCGGCCTGCTTCTGCCACTGGCCGTCGCGGCCGCCGCGAAAGCCTTCGGCGACGACCTTGGCGAATTTCGAGAGGGCGGGCATGCTGCCTCCCCAGTCGTCGAGCGCCATTCCGGTCAGCTCGGCCAGCGGCTCCTGCAGGATCACCGCCGCGCTCGCGTTCGCGGTGCGCAGCCGCAGCCCGTCGTCGAACGCAAGCACGCCGGCGGACAGGTTGCCCAGAATGCTCTCCAGGTATGCCCGCGTGGTCTCCGTGGCACGGCGCGACTCCTCGGTCTTCTGTTGCGCTTCGGCGAGCTGCGCGGTCATCGTGTTGAACGAATCGGTAAGCACGCCCAGCTCATCGCGCGAGGTCACCGGTTGCCGCCGCGTGAAATCGCCCTGCGCGACGGCCCGCGTGCCTTCGGCCAGCAACCCGAGCGGCGCCGCAAAGCGCTCGGAGAGGACGACGGCGAGCCCGAGCGCGAGCGTCAATGCGAGCAGCAGCGTCAACGTCAACGTCACCGCGTAGAGACGTTTCAACGATTGCCGCGTGAACGAAATCTCCTGGTAGTCGCGCGAACCAGCCTGGACTTTTTCGACTTCCTGGGCGAGCGCTTTGGGCACCGGCTCGAGCACCTGCAGCACCTTGAACGGCTCGAGCCGGTCGTCGCTGTTGACGGCGGTCACGACGCGCAGTACGAGCCCGCCGTCACCGGTTTGCTCGACGGCGGCCGTGGGCTGCTGCAGTCGCGCCCGGCGGAGCGCCCGCGGCGGCGGCGGTTCCGGCGGCGCCCGCGAGCCGCCCACCCCGGCAACCGCCAGCACGCCCCCCGACGCCGAAAACAGCGTCGCCTCGTAGACGCCCGCCTGCTCGGCGGCGCGATTGAGACGCATCGACACGCTGCCCGGCCCCGCCTCGGACAACGTGAGCGCGATCTGTCCCGCCCTGTTGGTCGTCTCCTTCAGCAAGTAATCGAGCGCGCTGCGCCCGAGATTCAGGCCGCCTTCGAGCGCGCGGTCGACACGCACGTCGAACCAACTTTCGATGCTCTTGCCCAGAAACTGGACCGACACCGCATAGACGACCGCTCCGGGGAGCACCGCGACCAGCGCAAACAGCAGCACGAGGCGCGCCGCGAGCCGCGAGCCGAAAACGCCGGCCTTCAGGTTGCGCGAGAGTCGCCATAGCTGCACGCCGACCAGCAGCATCAGCAGCACGACGAGCGCGCCGTTCAGCACGAGAAGCAGATCGTAGCGGCGCGCGAAGAGGCTGGTATTCGCCGACGCCGTCGCGAGCAGAAACAACGAGATCGCGGCCAGGCACGCGAGGACGAGCAGGAGCCAGCGGATGCCGCGCGACGGGAGGAGGCCGCTCATGGCGTATAGCTCCAGCGATACCATTGCGACTGAAGCGTCCACTCGCGCGACGCGAGCGCGGTGAGCTGGAAAGGCTTGGGCAGTTGGTTGACGTCGAGGCGCAGGCGGACGAAGGCGTCGTAGCGCACGCCTTTGGTGAGCTGATCGCGGGCGGCAACTTCGCGCGAGGTCACGCGGGACAGAAAACGCTCAAGCTCCGCCACCGATTCGAAGGTCTGGCCGAGTAATCCGCTCGACACGCGGTACTGGCGGGTCAGCGCATTGTACGAGACGCGGTACTGCGTCGTTGCGGTGACGACTTTCTCGTCGAGCCAGTACCAGCGCGGACGGACGAGCTCGAACTCGAGGAGGAAGTAGAGCGGCACGCCGTTCTGCAGCGCTTCGTCCAGGGTTGGATTCAGCGTGAAATCGAACTCCGCGTTGAGGTAGTACCCGTCCTCTTCGGCGTGCAGCTCGGCCGACTTCACCTCGATGGCGTCGGCCCGCGCGGGGGCGGGCAAGAGCACGACCGCAGCCAGCAATGCCGCCGCAATCAGCGCCATGGCGCCGCCTCCGCGCAGGAACAGGGCGTCGCGGGCGGAAGGGAGCGAAAGGGACATGCGGGAGGCGGGAGCGAAGCGGCGGCGGACGGTGGCTCTGATCCGAGCGCCCCCTTGCGGCGGCGGCGCTCAACGCCGCCACGCGCGCGCTCAGGCCTTGTGCAGGAGCGCGTAGAAGAAACCGTCCTGATTGTGGCCTGCGCCGGGGAGCGAAGGCAAGAGTTGTCCGCCGCGGTGAGCGATCGCCGGTGCGAAGGTGAGGGTTTCGCGCAACGCATCTTCGCGATTCGCGACGAACGTCTCGACCTGAAGCTCGTTTTCGTCGCCGAAGACCGAGCATGTCGCGTAGAGCATCGCGCCGCCGCGCGCGAGGCAGGGCCAGAGCGCCGCGAGCAGCCGCGCCTGGGCGCGGACGAATCCGTCGACATCCGACTCGCGCCGCAGCCACTTGCCGTCGGGGTGGCGACGCGCGACGCCCGACGCCGAGCAAGGGACATCGATGAGAATCCGATCGAAAAAGCGACCGTCCCACCAGGTTGCCGGCGCCCCGCCGTCGCCGCAGATGATCTGGATTCGCTGCGAGCCGAGCGCAAGGCGGTCGAGGTTCTCGCGCACGCGCGAAAGGCGGGACCGATCGGCGTCGAGCGCGACCAGTTCCACGGCGGCCTGCTCCGCGATGTGCGTCGTCTTGCCGCCAGGCGCCGCGCAGGCATCGAGCACGCGCATGCCGCTTTCGACGCGAAGCAACGGCGCCGCCAGTTGCGCACCCAAGTCCTGGACCGAAAACGCGCCGCCTGCGTAGCCGGGCAGCAGCGTGACCGGGCGTGGCGGATCGACGACGATGCCGTCCTCGCCCGCCGCCGTCGCACCGACACCTGCGGCGACGAGCTCGCCGAGCAGCGCGGCGCGCGTCGTGACGCGCCGATTGACCCGCAACGCGAGCGGCGGCCGGGCGTTGCCCGCGTCGAGAATCCCCGCCCAGTCCTCCGGATATTCCCGCCTGACCCGGTCGATCCACCAGCGCGGATGCGACCAGCGCGCGACCGGGTCGGTGCGCACGTCGGCGAGAATCGCATCGCGATCGCGCAGGTATCGGCGCAGCAGCGCATTGACGAGCGACTTCACCGCGGGGCGCACCATCGCCGCGGCTGCGCTGACCGCGTGGTCGACGACGGCGAACGGTGGCGCGCGGGTGTGGTCGAGTTGATAGAGTGCGACCGCGATCAGGCAGGGGAGCGCAGGATCTGCAAACGGTCTTGCCGCGAGCCTCCGAACGATTGCGTCGAGCGTTCCCCAATGGCGAAGCGCCCCGTAGGCGAGCTCCTGCACCAGCGTGCGTCGACGTCCGGCACCGGCGTCCCCGGCCGGCGTAACTGCGGCGAGCGCGGCCGGGAGCGTCATGCCCCCGAGCACATGGCGGACGGCAACCGCGGCCTGGCGCTGGGCTTCCTGCACGCGGGGGTCGAGGAACGTCAGACCGCCAGGGCGCGAAGGCGCGCAACGCGCTCTTCGGTCGACAAGCGCAGGTTGAACAACGCGGCGGGGCCGCTTCCGGCAAGCGGATTGACGCTCGACATCTGCGCCGACGAGTTCAAAGGTTGCGCCGTCCGGTGCCGCCAGCCGTCACAGCCTGCCCCGCCACGCCGCCGAAACGGGCGCCCGGCACGATCTTGCGGCCAGCGACAAAGGCGGTGACGCTCATTCGCCGACCCCCGGCAGGCTGCACTTCTTCGATTCGTAACGTGCCCTCGCCGCAGGCCACGACGATTGCCCTGCGATCGGCTGCGACCACCGTCCCCGGCGCGGCCGCCGGCATCGGGAGGACCCACGGCGCCGCCTTCCACACCTTGACGGTTTCGCCCGCAAGCACGGTGCTTGCGCCCGGAATGGGGTCGAACGCCCGCACTTGCCGATCGATCGCACCGGCGTTCGCGCGCCAGTCGATCGCCGCTTCGGTCTTCTCGATCTTCGGCGCGTAGCAGGCGCCCTCCCGCGGTTGCGGCGTCGAGGCGAGCACGCCGTCGCGCTCGAGACGACGCAACGCGGCGACCATCGCAGTGGCCCCGGCGGCTGCCAGCTTCGCAGCGAGCGTGGCCGCCGTCTCTCGCGGCGCTACCGGCATCGGAACGACGTCGACGATCGGACCCGTGTCGAGCCCCGCGTCCATTTGCATGATCGTGATCCCGGTCGCAACGTCGCCCGCAAGCAGCGCGCGCTCGATCGGCGCGGCGCCGCGCCAGCGAGGCAGGATCGACGCGTGGAGGTTGAGGCAGCCGTGCCGCGGCCAGGCCAGCACCGCCGGCGGGAGGAGCAGGCCGTAGGCGGCGACCACGAGGACGTCGACGGGAACCGCGAGCGCTGCGCGGCGATCGGCGTCGGCCTTGAGCGAGGGGGGCTGCAACACCGCGAGACCCTGTTCCAGGGCGAGCGCCTTGACGGGCGAGCGACCGGGCCTCAACCCGCGGCCCTTCGGCCGGTCCGCCCGGGTCAGCACCAGCGGAACCGTAAAACCGGCGTCGGCAACGGCGGCGAGCACGGTCGCGGCGAACGCCGGCGTACCGGCAAACCCCACGCGCATCGCGACGTGCCGTCAGCCCGCCAGGCGCTGTTTCTTGCGCCCCCGGGCGGCGAGCCGGGCACGCTTCAGCGGCGACAGATGGTCCACGAAGACCTTGCCGACGAGGTGGTCCATTTCGTGCTGTATGCAGACGGCGAGCATGCCGTCGGCGTCAACTTCGAACGGTGTCCCGTGCTCGTCCTGCGCGCGCACGCGGACGGTGGCGGCGCGGGCCACCTTGTCGTAGTAGCCCGGCACGGACAGGCAGCCTTCTTCGTGCTCGGCTTCGCCGGAGGCGGAGAGGATTTCCGGATTGATGAAAACCCGAAGCTCGTCGCGTGCCTCGGAAAGGTCCATCACGATGACGCGCTTGTGGACGTCGACCTGCGTCGCCGCGAGGCCGATGCCAGGCGCCGCGTACATCGTGTCGGCCATGTCCCGGACGAGCTTCTGGATGTCGGGGGTGACCGCGGCGACGGGCGCCGCCACCTTGCGCAGCCGCGGATCGGGATATTCGAGGATCGTAAGGAGTGCCATGAACGCGCGTGTGACCCTTTCAGACCGTCCCGCCTCGCCGTGTCGGCAGATTGGTACTCCGGGCGGCCGGGCGCCGGGCATTTTCGACGCCCGACTTGCAAAATGCAGACTCGGGATGCAGAATCTGCTCCAAGCCCTTATTTTGCGGCGGTTTAGGACGTTAGCAAGCCCCGCCTTTACCGGAAGAGGCTTTATGCGTCAGAAGTTTAGCACACCGAAGTGGGTGCTCGCGGCGACAGCCGCGATGTTGGTTCTCGGCGCCGGTCTCGCGCGCGCCGACGAACTCCGCCTCAACGACCGCGCCACGGACCGCTACACGGTACAGAAGGGCGACACCCTGTGGGGGATCGCCGGCAAGTTCCTCAAGGAGCCCTGGCGCTGGCCCGAGATTTGGCGACTCAACAAGGACCAGATCAAGAATCCGCACTGGATCTATCCGGGCGACGTCATCGTTCTCGACAAGGCGGCGGACGGACAGTGGCGGCTCTCGCTCGCTACGACGAGACTCTCGCCGCAGGTGCGGGCGACTCCGCTGGGCGTCGAACCCATCCCGTCGATCCCGCCGGGCGACATCGAGCCGTATCTGTCCTGGCCGCTCGTCACGGGGCCCGAAGGCCTCGAGGACGCCGCCGAGATCGTCGCCGGCCGCGAGCAGGCCCGCGTCGTTCGTGGCGAAGGCGACATCGTGTACGTGACCGGAATCGATCCGAACGCCGGCACGCTGTGGCGGCTGTACCGCCCGGGCGCTACGCTCACTTCGCTCGACGGCCTCGACGTGCTGGGCTACGAGCAGCGTTTCCTCGGCACGGCCAGGGTCGAGCGCTTCGACACGGTATCGACGCTTCGCATCGTCAATGCGCGCGAGGAAATCCTGGTCGGCGATCGACTGATCCCGTCGCCACGCGAGCAGTTGCTGAGCTATGCGCCGCACGCGCCGGAGCATCCTGTCGACGGTCACATCATCGCGCTCGCCAGGGACGCGGCCGAGGTCGGGCGCGGCTGGATCGTCACCATCGACAAGGGCGCCACCGACGGCATCGACGTGGGCACCGTGCTCGCGATCTATCATTCGGTGCCCCCGATTCTGGATCCGCGGCCACCGACGGAGCCGGAGCTCGCCGTCATCTTTTCGAAGCCGACCAAGTTCATCCAGCCGGAACGGTTCCTCGACATTCCCGACGAGCGCCTGGGCCTCATGTTCGTGTTCCGCGTTTTCGATCGCGTGTCCTACGCGCTCGTGCTCAACACGACGGATCCGGTCGAAGTCGGAAATCAGGTTCGCAAACCGTAGCGCCCGAGCCTTTGGTGCCGGGCCGCTTCGATGAGGGTCGACGCGCGCGCGGAAGCCTGGGCGCGGCTTCAGGTCACGGGCCTCGCCCCGCGGCCGACCGTCGACCTGCTCCGCGCGTTCGGGACGCCCGAAGCGGTGCTGACGGCGAGCCCCGCGCAACGCCGGAAAGTCGTTCCCGCCCCGACAGCGCGGCTGCTCGAGGCCGGCCCCGATCGAAAGCGGCTCGAGATCGCGCTTGCGTGGCTTGCGCTGCCCGGGAACGGGCTGGTGGCGCTCGATGACGCCGACTATCCGCGGGCGCTGCTCGAAATCGGCGACCCGCCCCCGGTTTTCTATTGCATCGGCCGGCGAGAGCTTCTTGCCAGACCGGCGCTCGCGATCGTCGGCAGCCGCAACGCGACCCCCCAGGGAAGCGCCGACGCCGAAGCCTTTGCGTCGGCGCTGTCCGACGCCGGGTTGACGATCGTGAGCGGGCTCGCGCTCGGCATCGACACGTCCGCGCATCGCGGGGGCTTGCGCGGCATCGGGAGTAGCATCGCCGTTGTCGGCACGGGACCGGACCGGGTCTATCCGGCGGCGAATCGCCCGCTCGCGCACGACCTCGCCGCGCACGGGCTCATCGTTTCCGAATTCACCCCCGGCACGCCGCCGCTCGCGCAAAACTTTCCTCGGCGCAATCGCGTCGTGAGCGGCCTGGCGCGCGGAATCCTGGTCGTCGAGGCGACCGTCTCTTCCGGCTCCCTCATCACCGCTCGCCTCGGAGGCGAGCAGGGTCGCGAAGTCTTTGCGTTGCCCGGGTCCATTCACTCGCCGTTTTCCAAAGGTTGCCACAAGCTGTTGCGCGAAGGCGCGAAGCTCGTCGAAACCGCGCAGGACGTGCTCGACGAACTCAAGTTCACACCGCCCTCGGCCGCGGTCGCGCGCGGCAAATCGCACGCGAGCACGGCTGACGACGAGCTGACCGCCGACGAGCGCAGCGTCGTCGCGGCGTTGGGGTTCGCGCCGGCCGGCGTCGACGCGATCGCGGCCCGCACCGCGCTCGCCGCCGAGACGATCACCGCGGCGTTGCTCTCGCTCGAACTCGCCGGGCGCGTTGCGCCGCTTCCCGGCGGCCTCTGGCAACGCCGCGATTGAGCGAGGCGGGCTGCGCGGCCCGCTTGGCGATCGCTCGCGCGCGTACGTGGGCGCGTGCGCGAGCGCGCGCCGGCGCGCGTTGACGCTCCCTCGTTCAACGATTTGTTGCCCCGGTCGCCGCGACTTCGGTACTATCTGCCGCTCTTCGCGTTACCTCACCGATGTCAAAGACCCTCATCATCGCGGAAAAACCGTCCGTCGCCGGCGATATCGCCCGGGCGCTCGGCGGTTTCACTCGCCGCGACGATTATTACGAGAGTGAGCGCTACCTGCTGTCGTCCGCGGTGGGCCATCTCCTCGAGATCGGGATGCCCGAGGACGAGGAGGTCAAGCGCGGCAAGTGGACGTTCGCGCACCTGCCGGCCATTCCGTCGAAGTTCGCGCTGAAGCCGATCGAGAAGAACGAGAACCGGTTGAAGACGCTGCTGAAGCTGATCAGGAACAAGGAGGTCGCCGAGCTCATCAACGCCTGCGACGCCGGCCGCGAGGGTGAGCTCATCTTCCGTTACATCGTCCAGTACGCGAAGACCGCCAAACCGATCCGCCGGCTGTGGTTGCAGTCGATGACGCCAGCTTCAATTCGCGACGCCTTCGGGAAGCTCCGCGCCGATCGCGAGATGCGCGCGCTCGCCGATGCCGCGGTCTGCCGGTCCGAATCGGATTGGCTCGTCGGCATCAACGGCACGCGGGCGATGACCGCATTCAACTCCAAGTCAGGAGGCTTCCAGCTCACGACGGTCGGTCGCGTGCAGACGCCCACGCTCGCGATCCTCACCGAACGCGAGGAGAAGATCCGCGCGTTCGTGCCGCGCGACTACTGGGAGGTGCTGGGAACGTTTCGCGCAAGCGGCGGCGAGTACGCCGGGCGCTGGTTCGACGAAGCGTTCAGGAAAAAGGACGGCGACGAGCACAGCCGCCCCGAGCGGCTGTGGGAAGAGGCGAAGGCACGCGCGATCGCGGCGAAGTGCGACGACAAGCCTGGCACCGTCACCGAGGAGTCGAAGCCGTCGACGCAGGGTGCGCCGCTCCTCTATGATCTGACGAGCCTGCAGCGCGAGGCCAACGGCCGCTTCGGCTTTTCCGCGCGCACGACGCTCTCGCTCGCGCAGGCGCTGTACGAAAGGCACAAGGCGATCACGTACCCGCGGACCGACTCGCGCGCCCTCCCCGAGGACTACCTCGGCACCGTCACCGCGACGATGGGCGTCCTCAAGGACACCGCGCGCTACGGCCGGCTCGCCGCCGCGGTGCTGAAGCAGAAGTGGGTGAAGCCCAACAGGCGGATCTTCGACAACGCGAAGGTATCGGACCACTTCGCGATCATCCCCACGCTCGTGACCCCGAAGCACCTGAACGAGGTCGAGGCGAAGCTCTACGACTTCATCGTGCGGCGCTTCCTGGCCGCGTTCTACCCTCCGGCCGAGTTCCTGTTGACGACCCGGATCACGCGCGTGGCGGGCGAGCCGTTCAAGTCCGAGGGCAAGGTGCTCGTGACGCCGGGTTGGCTCGCGGTCTACGGCAAGGAGGCGGAGCCGGAGCCCGATGCTACGTCAGCGAAACCGGGGGAGAAGGGAACGATTGCCGCGGTCGCGCCGGGCGAAACGGTGGCGAGCGAGAAGATCGAGGTCGTCGCCAGTACGACGCGTCCGCCCGCGCGGCTCACCGAGGCGACGCTGCTCTCGGCGATGGAGGGCGCGGGAAGACTGATCGACGACGAGGACTTGCGCGAGGCGATGCGCGAGAAGGGGCTGGGGACGCCGGCCACCCGCGCCCAGATCATCGAGGGGCTGATCGCCGAGAAATACATCCATCGCGAAGGCAAGGAGCTGATCCCCACGGCGAAGGCCTTCCAGCTCATCACGCTGCTCCACGGGCTCGGCGTGCCGGAGCTCTTCTCGCCCGAGCTCACCGCCGACTGGGAATTCAAGCTCTCGCAGATGGAGCACGGCGAGCTCGCGCGCGAGGCGTTCATGCGCGAGATCGTCACGATGACGAAGCACATCGTCGCCCAGGCCAGGGGCCACGAGAGCGACACGATCGACGTCGACTTCGGCGTGCTTTCCGCGCGGTGCCCGAAATGCGGCGGCGAAGTCCACGAGCGCTACAAGAAATTCCAGTGCCAGCAATGCGACTTCGGCTTCTGGAAGATCATGGCCGGGCGGCAGCTCGATCTTGCCGAGGCCGACGCGCTGCTGCGCGACCGGCGCGTCGGACCCCTCGAAGGATTCCGGAGCAAGCTCGGCCGTCTGTTCACCGCGCCGCTGAAACTCACCGACGCATCCGAGGTGACGTTCGATTTCGGCGACGGCGACGGCGGCGCCGACGAGGGCGAAGCGCCGGATTTCTCGGCGCAGGAGGCGCTGGGCGCATGCCCGAAATGCGGGGCGCGGGTCTTCGAGCTCCCGCAAGCCTATGTGTGCGAAAAGGTGGTCGGTCCCGCCAAGACCTGCGATTTCCGCTCGGGTCGCGTAATCCTGCAGCGGCCGGTCGAGCGCGCGCAGATGGCCAAGCTGCTCGCGACGGGAAAGACCGACCTGCTGCAGTTCGTGTCGGCGCGAACCCGCCGGCCATTCTCGGCGTTCCTCGTGCGCCAGAGCGACGGCAAGATCGGGTTCGAATTCGAGGCGCGCGATGCAACCAAAGCGAGGGGCGCGCGTGGAACGCGCAGCGCCGTGGCGCTCAAGGTCCTGGGTCTGCACCCGAGGGACCGCAAACCGGTCGAGCTCCACGCAGGGCGTTACGGTCCGTACGTGAAACACGGCACCGTCAATGCGACGCTGCCCGACCGCGAGCGCGTCGACTCGCTCACGCTCGACGACGCGTTGGCACTGCTCGAGGCGAGAGCGGCGAAGGTCGGATCCGCGCCGACCAGCAAGGTTCGCGCGCGAACCACGACGCCGCGCAAGCGCGGCGCACCCGCGGGCACGGCGAACGAGCCCGCGCGCGGTTACGTGGCCGCCGTCAAGACCGTCCGCTCTAAACCCGCCGCCGGGAGGCCGGCGGCGACGCCCGGGCCCAAGACCAAAGCGAGATCGCGGCCGGTGGCAAAGACCCCGTCACGGGCAAAACCGAAACTCGCAAAAAGGCGCCTCGCGTCCAAGCGCAAGTGAGGCGGCGGCCGCGCGGCGTCGCCTCATCCCGCTGACGGTGCTGGATCGACGCCGAAGCGAATGCCCTGCGCGAGCGGAAGCTCGTGGCTCGCATTGATGGTGTTCGTCTGCCGGCGCATGTAGGCCTTCCAGGCGTCCGACCCGGCCTCGCGGCCCCCGCCGGTTTCCTTCTCGCCGCCGAACGCGCCGCCGATCTCGGCGCCCGACGTCCCCAGGTTGACGTTGGCGATGCCGCAGTCGCTGCCCGTTGCGGCCACGAAGGCTTCGCCGGTGCGCAGATCCGCGGTGAAGATCGCCGACGAGAGCCCTTGGCGCACGCCGTTGTTGGCGTCGATCGCCTCGTCCAGCGTGTCAACCGCAATGATGTAGAGGATCGGCGCGAACGTTTCGCGCTGCACGAGCGGCCAGTCGTTGCGCGCGCCGGCAATGATCGTCGGCTCGACCCAGAAGCCCGGTCCCGGCCGCACCTTCCCGCCGCAGACGATCCGCCCGCCCGCAACCATTGCCTCCGCGATCGCCCGGCGGAAGTTTTCGACCGCCGTCGCATCGATCAGCGGGCCCATCAGCGTCGCCGGGTCGAGCGGATCACCGATGCGCACCTGCGCGTAGGCATCCTTCAGGCGGGCGGTCACCTCGGCGACCCGAGAGCGATGGACGATCAACCGCCGCGTCGTCGTGCACCGCTGCCCCGCGGTGCCCACCGCGCCGAACAGCACCGCCGGCACGACGAGATCGAGATCGGCATCCGCAGCGACCACGACGGCGTTGTTGCCCGCGCATTCGAGCAGGCATCTGCCGAACCGACCGGCGACCGTCGTCGCGATCTCGCGTCCGACCGCGGAGGAGCCGGTAAAGGACACCAGCGCGACGCGCGGGTCCGCCGCCAGGAGCCGCGTGCGCTCGGCATCGCACACGGTCAGCAGGAAGAGCGGCGGCAGCGACAGCTCGCTCACGATTCGATTGGCGAGCTGCTGAACCGCGATCGCCGCGAGCGGGGTTTTCGGCGACGGCTTCCAGACGGTCGCGTTGCCGCAGACGGCGGCGAGCATCGCGTTCCACGCCCAGACCGCGACGGGGAAATTGAATGCGGTGATGACGCCGACGACGCCGAGCGGATGCCATTGCTCCATCATCCGGTGCTGCGGCCGTTCGGAGGCGATCGTCCGGCCGTAGAGCATCCGCGACTGGCCCACCGCGAAATCGGCGATGTCGATCATCTCCTGCACTTCGCCGTCGCCTTCGGCCTTGATCTTGCCGTTCTCCAGCGCAATCAAGGTGCCGAGCGCATCCTTGTGCGCCCGCAGAAGCTCGCCGAAACGGCGGACCGCCTCTCCGCGCCGCGGCGCCGGAACCTCGCGCCACGCGCGCGCCACCATCACCGCTGCGCCGACGACGGCATCGAGGTCCGCCGCGTCGGCCAATCGAACCCGCGCGAGCTCGCGCCCGTTCGCCGGATTGATCGAAGCGATCGCCTCGCCGCCGCCGCGCCACTCCTCCGGCCCGAGACACGCCCCCGCGTTGTCGGGCCCGATGCCGAGCCGGGCAAGGACGCCCGCACGACCCGTTGTCCCGTCGGCGCTCATCGCGGTCCGCCCGCTCCTACTGGCAGAGGGTGCCCCCCGCGGGGGCAAACGGGAAGCGGGTCACTTGCTTGCTCTGGCTCGCGATCGGCAGGTTGCCGGCGCCGGTCGTGCTGTACGCAAACGTCGCATGGTTGCCATCGGCGAAGGTGAACTTCGCGGTTCCGACGTCGATGCTCGAAGCCGGCGGTCCGACGTAGGCGTCGAAGCGCGGTCCTGCGGTGCGGTAGAGGTGTCCGCTGTAGGCATTGCTCGTCCCGACGCGCGGGGCGAGCACGGACAGCCACAGCGGCGTGCCGTCGGAGTCGTAGGTGTACCAGGTGGCGAAGATGCTGTTGCCCTGATGGGCGAAGTTGACGCCCCATCCCGATTCGGCGCCGTCGGCGACCCACCACAGGTCCTGGTAGTTCGCGGCGGCGGTGAAATTGGGGGTCGTCGAGCTGTAGATGCACATGGGCTGCGGTCCCGTCCCGAGATCGTAGCGGGAAATCGGTTTCGTTTGCGCGGTCCCATTCACGACGTAGGCGAAACTGCCGTTGTTGCCGTCGGTGAACGTGAGGGTGCCGGTGCCGACCTTGGTCGCCGGCGCGGTGACGGGCGAAAACGGCACCGCGTTGAACGGCGGGCCCGTCGTGGCGAGAATGTCGCCCGTGTACGTGTTGCCGGTGATCCGATTGGCGAGCATCGACAGCCACCACGCCTTGCCGCTGGTGTCGTACGTGTACCAGGTGCCGAAGACCTGATCGCCCTGATGCGCGAAGTTGATCCCCCAACCCGACTCGGTGCCGCCGGTTGCCCACCAGAGACCCTGACCGTTGAACGCCGACGATCCCGTCAGCGTTATCGCGGCGCGCACTGCCGCTTCCGCGTCGACGATCCCGGCGCCGCAGATGCTCGTACCGCAGGTCGAGCCCGCCGGAAACGGCTTCGCGCTCGCGCTCAGCAGCGCGCGGACCTGCGCCGCCGACAGATTGGGCGCGACGGCCAGCATCAGCGAGACGACGCCGGCAACCATCGGCGCCGCAGTGCTGGTACCGGCCTCCGGGGCGAACGAATCGTCCGCGGGCGCCGTCGCCCCGGTGTTCGAAAGCACGAAGATCCAGTCGCTGTTGACGGCCGTCCCGCCCGGCGCCGAGAGCGCGATGCCCGCGCCGTAGTTGCTGTAGCCCGCGAGCGAACCTCGCATGGTCGTCGCGGCCACCGCGATTGCCTGGGGGCAGTTCGCCGGCGCGGAGTCGGCGACATCGCCGCCTTCGTTTCCCGCGGCCACGACAATCGCCCGGGTGACGCCGCGCGCGAGCGCCGCGCTGAAGACGCTCACGTAGCCGGCGGGACATTCGCCCGGCCCGCCCAGGCTCACGTTGATGATCTGCGCCGGATGGGGATTGACCGGAACGCCCGGAACGGACAATCCCGCGGCCCACGCGATCCCATCCAGGATGTCGGAGTCGTCGCCCCCGCATTTGCCCAGGACGCGCACCGGCAGGATCTTCGCCGCCCAATCGAGGCCGGCGAGCCATTGGTTGTTGTTCGCGTTCGCGGCGATGATGCCGGCCACTCCGGTTCCGTGCCAGGAGCTGCTCGCGAGGTCGCAACCCGCAAATTCGGGGTCGGCGGCGTCCGCCGTGCTGACCCAGTCGCCGGGATCGGTCGCGTCGGCGTCGCGGCCGTCCCCGTCGTTTGCATCCTTTGCGTTGCTGATGAAGTCGTAGCCGGGGAGGACGCGCCCCGCCAGATCCGCATGGGCGCGATACCCGGTATCGACCACGGCGACCACCGTATTGGGCGACCCTGTGGTCGCGTCCCACGCGGCGATGGCGCTCGTACCCCCCGGCGAGTTCTGCAGATAGGTCTGGCTGCCGATGTACGTATCGTTGGGGACGAGCGCCGGACGACGACGGCGATCGGCTTGCACGAATTCGATGTCGGGATGTCGGGCGAGGCCGGCGACGAGCGCCGCGGCGGCACCCCTTGACAGCGGATGATCGAGGGTCAGCACCTGCGCGCCGAGCGCCATGCTTCGCCGGTATGACATCGCGACGCCGACATCCGCAGCGATTCGCGCAACACGACTGGACGTTGCAAGGGCGCTTCGGGAGCCCGTGTCGCGGAACTTCACGATGATGCGCGAGACCGTCTCCGCGCCCGGTGCCGCTTGCGCAAGCGCCGAGCCGACGACGAGCGCAGCGCCCGAAGCCGCGAGCAGGCGGACGAGGTCGTTCATGGCCATGCGGAGGCTGCGGACGAGTGCGGCAGCCCAATGCGGGCGTTGCTCACACGTCGAGATTGCGCACGCCGAGCGCGTTCGTCTCGATGAACGCACGCCGCGGCTCGACCTGCTCACCCATCAGCGTCGAGAAGATCTCCTCGGACGAAATCGCATCCTCGATCTGGACCTTGAGAAGCCGTCGCGCGGCAGGGTCCATGGTCGTTTCCCACAGCTGCCCCGGGTTCATTTCCCCCAGACCCTTGTAGCGCTGCAGCGAGACGCTGCCGCGGGCTTCGGCGAGCAGCCAATCGAGTGCTTCCTTGAACGACTTCACGGCGAGCTGCCTCTCCCCACGACGGACGGTCGCGCCGGCGAGGATCAGCCCGTGCAGCACATCGGCGGCCGCGGTGATCTGGGCGAAATCGCCGCTCGCGAGCAGATCGCCATCGATCGCCGTCGCATGCGGCGTTCCGTGCCGCGTGCGAACGACTACGAGGCGGCGCGTCTCGGTCGCGGCGTCGTAGCGCGACTCGACACGAATGTCCGGATCGGCGATCGCCGCCTGCAAGGCGCGGGCGCTCGAAGTCGCCGCGTCGTCGGATCCGAGGTCGATCTTGACGCCGGACAGGAGCGCGTGCAGGGCCGCCGGTTCCACGGCGCGCGCGAGCCGGTCGATCACCGCCTCGGCCAGCAGATATTCGCGGGCGACCGTCGCGAAGGTCTCGGCGGCGAGCGCTGCCTTGCCGGGACCCGGAACGAGCTCCGCTCCCTTCAGCGCGACGCGCAGCAGGTGCTGCTTCAACTCGTGCTCGTCCTTGAGGTAGACCTCGTCCTTGCCCTGTTTCACCTTGTAGAGCGGCGGTTGCGCAATATAGATGTGGCCGCGCTCGACCAGCTCCGGCATCTGCCGATAGAAGAACGTGAGCAGCAGCGTCCGGATGTGCGAGCCGTCGACGTCGGCGTCGGTCATGATGATGATCCGGTGGTAGCGCAACTTGTCGGCGTTGTACTCGTCCTTTTCTTCCTTGTCCCCGGTCGTGCGACCGAAGCCCGTGCCCAGCGCCGTGATCAACGTGACGATCTCCTGCGAAGACACGAGCTTGTCGAAGCGGGCCCGCTCGACGTTCAGGATCTTGCCGCGCAACGGCAGGATCGCCTGGAACTTGCGGTCGCGGCCCTGCTTAGCGGAGCCGCCGGCCGAGTCGCCTTCGACGAGATAGAGTTCGCACTGCGCGGGATCGCGCTCCTGGCAGTCGGCGAGCTTGCCGGGGAGCCCCATCGAATCGAGCACGCCCTTGCGCCTGGTCAGCTCGCGCGCCTTGCGCGCTGCTTCCCGGGCCCGCGCCGCCTCGACGATCTTGGTGCAGATGATCTTCGCGTCCGCCGGCTGCTCGAGCAGGAAGTCGGCGAGCTTGGCGCCGACGATCTCCTGGACGATGGGCATCACCTCCGAGGACACGAGCTTGTCCTTGGTCTGCGAGCTGAACTTGGGCTCGGGGATCTTCACCGACAGCACGCAGCACAGGCCCTCGCGCATGTCGTCGCCGGTCGTCTCGACTTTGGCCTTTTTCGCGATCTCCTCTTTCTCGATGTAGTTGTTGAGCGTGCGGGTCATCGCCTGCCGCAGGCCGGTCAGGTGCGTGCCGCCGTCGCGCTGCGGAATGTTGTTCGTGAAGCACTGCACGTTCTCGGCGTAGGAGTCGTTCCACTGCATCGCTACCTCGACCGTCATCCCGTCCTTCTCGCCGATCGCGTGAAATATTTTCGGATGCAGCACCGCTTTGCTGCGGTTCATGTATTCGACGAAGCCGCGGATTCCGCCTGAATAGGCGAAGTTCTCGCTCTTCCCGTCGCGCTGATCGATCAACTCGATCTTCGTGCCGTTGTTGAGGAACGACAGCTCGCGGATGCGCTTGGCCAGGATGTCGTAGTGGTACTCGATGCGTCCGAATGTCTCCGTGGACGCCATGAAATGCACTTCCGTCCCGCGTCGATCGGTCGTGCCCGTGATCTTCAATGGCGCGACCGCTTCGCCGCCGCGAAATTCCATCTGGTAGACGTGACCGTTGCGCCAGATCTTGAGCTTCAGCCACTCGGAAAGAGCGTTCACCACCGAGACACCGACACCATGGAGCCCGCCGGCCACCTTGTAGGAGTTCTGGTCGAACTTGCCGCCCGCGTGGAGTTCGGTCATGACGATTTCCGCGGCGGAGCGCTTCTCCTCGTCGTCGTCCTTGTTGTCGGTCGGAATGCCCCGGCCATTGTCGACGATCGACACCGAATTGTCGGCGTGGATGACCACCTTGATGTCGTCGCACCAGCCGGCGAGCGCCTCGTCGATCGCGTTGTCCAGCACCTCGAACACCATGTGATGAAGGCCGGTCCCGTCGGAGGTGTCGCCGATGTACATGCCGGGGCGCTTGCGCACCGCGTCCAGCCCCTTTAACACCTTGATGCTGGTCGAATCGTAGTCTTCGCCGTTGACGCTCGGCTTGTGCTCTGCTGGGGTCATCGTGATTTTCGGTTATGCGCTGCTGCCAATAGAAGATCCGTGCCCGCATGGCAGTGGGCGCGCGGGCGATGCTTCGGGCTCCCCGCTTCGAAATGCGGTCGGGTCAGATTCGCATCGGCATCACGACGTACTTGTAGTCGTCGCGACCTGGAACGGTGACCAGCGCGCTCGAGTTGGCGTCGCCGAATGCGAGTTCGACGCGCTCCATGGCCATGTTCTGGAGGACATCGAGCAGATAGGTGATGTTGAAGCCGATGTCGAGCGCATCGCCCTGGTACGCGACTTCGAGCTCTTCCTCGGCTTCCTCCTGCTCGCTGTTCGTGCAGATGATCTTCAGCTGGTCGGGACCGAGCACGAGCCGCACGCCACGGAACTTCTCGTTCGACAGGATCGCCGCGCGCTGCAGGACCGACAGCAATTCGGTCCGCGGGAGATCGATCTTCTTCGCGTGGCCGCTCGGAATCACCCGGTTGTAATCGGGGAACTTGCCGTCGATCACTTTGCTCGTGAGTTCGACGTTGCCGAAGCCGAAGCGGACCTGGTTCGCGAGGATGTCGATCGTGACGGGATCGTCGACTTCGGCCAGCAGCTTTCCCAGTTCCAGCACCGTCTTGCGGGGGAGGATTACTTCCTGGCGCTGGTAGTCGCCCGGTATGTTCAAGCTCGCCCAGGACAATCGGTGCCCATCGGTGGCGACCGCTTGCAGCGAGTCGCCATCGATGACGAGCAGCATGCCGTTCAAGTAGTAGCGGATGTCCTGCTGCGCCATCGCGAACTCCGCCGATTTGAGAAGTGCGCGCAGGTCGCGCTGCGGGAGGGTGAGCGCCTGCACCTGGTCGGTTCCGACGCCGATCCGCGGATAATCGGCCGCGGGGAGTGTCTGCAGATTGAAGCGTGACCGGCCTGCGCGGACCGTCATCTTGCCGCCGGTGGCGTCGACGTTCAGCACCGCGTCGTCCGGGAGCGCACGCAGCAGGTCCTGAAGTTTGCGGGCTGCGACGGTGACCGCCTGCGTTTCCTTGCCGGGGAGGTCCGAATACGCGGTGATCTGCATTTCGAGATCGGTCGCGGTGACGTACAGTCGCGAATCCTTGCGTTCGAGCAGGACATTCGCAAGAATCGGCAGCGTGTGCCGGCGTTCGACGATGCCTGAGACAGCCTGCAAAGGTTTCAGCAGCACATCCCGCGCGGTTTGCTTGAGTTGCATTGATTAAACCGTTCAACAGCTAAGAGGAGAAGGACCTATTTCATAACAAATCAAAAAAACACTTATGCATCAGTGAGTTGAAATTCATTAAACCCTGTGGACAAGTCGGGTCGGCACGGTGCATCGATTGTGGGCTTTTTAGTCAGTTCGGCCCCGTGTCACTTAAACTCACATATTATAGGCCATAATGTCGCGCTTATCCAGCCTGAAATCGGGCTAAACGCGACCCGAACCGCATTGCAATCGCCGGCGCGCGGGGCTCCCGCTCCCGGCCTCGCGCCGCTAGTTGCGCAGCACCTGGAGCAGGAAATTCACGTCGTGGTTGAGTTCGGAAACGGTCTCGCGCAGCTTGCCGATTTGCCGGCACGCATGCAGGACCGTCGTGTGATCGCGGCCGCCAAAATTGCTGCCGATCTCCGGGAGCGACAGCTGGGTGAGTTCCTTGGCGAGCGCCATCGCCACCTGTCGCGGTCGCGCCACCGCCCGCGAACGCTTTTTCGAGTGCATGTCCGAGATGCGAATCTTGTAGTAATCGGCGACGGTCTTCTGGATGTTTTCGATGGAGACCTGGCGGTTCTGCACTGCGAGGAGGTCGCGCAGGGCTTCCTTCGCGACCGCGAGCGTGATCTCCTGGCCGTGGAAGCTCGAATAGGCGGCGACGCGTTTCAGCGCCCCTTCCAGTTCCCGCACATTGGAGCGAATGTGCTTGGCGATGAAAAACGCGATCTGCTCGTCGATGGCAAGGCCGCTGGCCGCCGCCTTGGAAAGCAGGATCGCCACGCGCATTTCGAGTTCGGGGGGCTCGAGCGCGACGGTGAGCCCCCAGCCGAACCGCGAAATCAGCCGCTCTTCGAGGCCGGAGATCTCCTTGGGATAGGTGTCGCAGGTGATGACGACCTGCTTGTGCGCCTCGATCAGCGTGTTGAAGAGATAAAAGAACTCTTCCTGCGTGCGGCTCTTGCCCCCGAAGAACTGGATGTCGTCGATCAACAGCAAATCGAGCGAGCGGTAGTAGCGCTTGAAATCGTCGAACGCCTTGTGCTGATAGGCGCGCACGACGTCGGAGACATAGGTTTCGGCGTGGATGTAGCGGATCCTCGAGCTTGGATTGCGCAGCAGGATCTCGTTGCCGATCGCCTGCACCAGATGTGTCTTGCCGAGCCCCACGCCACCGTAAACGAACAACGGGTTGTAGGAGGTCGGATGCTCGGCGACCTGCATGCCTGCCGCTCGGGCCAGCTGATTCGCCTTCCCTGCGACGAACGACGCGAACGTGAACGTGGCGTTCAGGCTCGTGTGCTCGTTGCGGCGGGGCAGTGCGACGGGCGGCGCCGCCAACGGGGCGATTTCCGCGGGCGCCCGCGGCGGAATGCTTACGGGCGCGGTAAGTGCCGCGGCTTTCATCGCGGGGGCCTCGACAGCGGCGTCGCGTACCCCGATGGCGATCAGGACCGCATGGCCCTCGGCGGCGGCCGCGAGCTCGGCGATCCGGTCGGCGAAGCGCTCCTTCACCCATTGGAGGACGAAGCGGTTCGGCGCAAGCAGTCGGTAGCCGTCGGCGGCTCCCTCGACTGCGAGCGGGCGAATCCACGTGTTGAATTGCTGCGGCGTCAGCTCCTCGCGAAAGGTGTCGAGGCAACGCTGCCAGAAAAGCGGAATCGAAGTCATGCTGCAGGAGTCGCGCGGGCTGGTGGTGCCAAGCGGGGAGGACCCTCTCGAAATTGGCCCGTCTCGCGCTTCGCCGGCGCGCTCGGGGTTTGGGGATTGTCGTTCCGACGGGCGCGCGAATGCGGGAGGCGATGGAGGGAGCTCGAAGGTCCGAACCCTCGCGCCCACCGCGCCGCGCACGGACGTCGCCGCCAGTTTAGCGCGTCCGAGGCGAGTTATCCACAGGCGGCTTGCCCTGGTGCTCGGCGGAGCAGATAAAGCGCAGCGGCTGCCGCGAGATGAGCGCCGTTGACAAGCTGCCCCATAACGCGTTTAACTATAAGGCTTTTTCACCCTGGGCAGTTCACAATGAAACGCACGTACCAACCCTCCGTCGTCAAGCGCAAGCGCACGCACGGCTTTCGAGCCCGGATGAAGTCCGTCGGTGGCCGCAAGGTGCTTTCGGCGCGGCGCGCCAAGGGCCGAGCGCGCCTCGCGCCCTGACCGGCGATTCCGCTCCGCGCGGGCTTCGCCGCTTCCGACTGACCGGCGCCGGTGCGTTCGCGGCGCTCATCCGCCACGGACGCCGCCGCGAGGGTGCGTACCTCCAACTGCTGGCGGCACCGGCGGCGAGGAGCCCGGGGCGCGTCGGACTGATCGTCGGAAAAAAGGCGCTGCCGCTCGCGGTCGACCGTAATCGAGTCCGCCGAATGCTCCGTGAAGCGCTGCGGGACGCGCGCCCCGCGATCGAGGCCTACGACGTGATCGTGCGCTTGAAGCGCGGGTGTCCGCGGAGCGAATACGCGCGCGTGGCCGCCGACGCGACGGCACTGATTGCCTCGCTCGTCGGTGAGGGTTGCGCTCGATGAGAACCATCCTGCTCGCGGCGCTCGAAGGCTACCGTTATCTGCTGCGGCCGTTCCTCGGATCGAACTGCCGGTTCGCGCCCAGCTGCTCGGAGTATGCGAGCGAGGCGATCGCCAAGTACGGGGCGATCAAAGGGGTATGGCTCGCGCTGCGCCGCGTCCTGCGCTGTCACCCGTATCATCCGGGCGGTTATGACCCGGTCCCCTGAACCCGCCACGCTTCTTTCCACCATCGCCGTTCCGGCGGTCGCCGTCAGCCCTGGGTGATCATGGATACGCAACGCCTGATCCTGTTCGTCATTTTCTCGATGTCCGCACTGTTCCTGTGGGAGGCGTGGCAAAAGGGGCAGCATCCGCCGGCGCCCGCAACGGCGGCGCAAAAGCAGGGCGCTCCGGGCAAGGCCTCGGACGTGCCGGCAATTCCGGCCGCGCCATCGGCGACGACGACGGGGGCTTCGCCCGCGGCCGCCGTGGGCGAGTCCGGGCCGGCGCCCGCGGGACGGCTGGTCACGATCGCCACCGACCTCTACCGGGCGCAGGTCGACACCGATGGTGGCGTGATCGAGGACGTCGCGCTCCTCAAGCATCGCGATCCGGGCGACGCGGCCAAGCCCTATCTCGCACTCCTGCATACGCCCGAGCGCACGTTCATTGCGGAATCGGGGTTGCTGGGCGAGGGGATGCCCAATCACCGAACCCGGTACGAGGCGCTGCCCGGTCCGCGCGAACTGATCGCTGGCGCGGACAGCGTCGAGCTCAAGTTGCAGGCGACCGCGGCGAACGGTGACAAGGTGCTGCAAATCCTCACGTTCCACCGCGGCAGCTATGTCATCGACGTCACCTACGCCGTCACCAATGCCGGCAGCGCGCCGGTCGCGCCGTACGCCTACTTCCAGCTCGTGCGCGACAAGAAAACGCAAGGCACGCACAACTCGATGGCGCCGGTAGCGTATGCAGGGCCCGTCGTCTACAACGAGACGGACAAGTACAAGAAGGTCGACTTCGGCGAGCTCGACAAGCAAGCGGCCGACCCCACCCGCAAGGCGCCCTTCACGAAGAACACCGACAACGGCTGGGTCGGGATGGTCGAGCATTATTTCGTCGTCGCCTGGATCCCCTCCGACGAAAAGAAGATTCCGCGCGAGTTCTACGCGCGGAAGCTCGACGGGACCTACGCCGCGGGCGTGGTCGTGCCGATGGAGACCATTGCGCCGGGGGCGACGGGCCGGCTCGACGTGCCGCTCTACGTCGGGCCGCAGGACCAGGATGCGCTGGCGAAGCTCGCGAAGGGCCTCGACCTCACCGTCGACTACGGCATCTTCACGGTGATCGCCGCGCCGCTGTTCTGGCTCCTCAAGTGGCTGCACGGCCTCATCGGCAATTGGGGTTGGGCGATCATCGCGATGACAATTCTCATCAAGAGCGCGTTTTACCCGTTGAACCACGCGAGCGCGCGCTCGATGGCGAAGATGAAGGTGATCGCGCCGAAGTTGAAGGCGCTGCAGGCGCAGTACGCGAGCGATAAGCAGCAGCTGCAGGTCAAGATGATGGAGATGTACAAGCAGGAGAAGATCAACCCGCTGGGCGGGTGCCTGCCGATCCTGGTGCAGATCCCGGTGTTCATCGCGCTCTACTGGGTGCTCCTGTCCGCAGTCGAGCTGCGGCATGCACCGTGGATCGGCTGGATCCACGACCTTTCCGCGCCGGACCCCTATTTCGTGCTGCCCATCGTCTACGCGATCACCGCGTTCTTGCAGGTGAAGCTCTCGCCCACGCCGATTTCCGACCCGGTGCAGGCCAAGATAATGCAGATCATGCCGATTGCGTTCTCGGTGATGTTCGTGTTCTTTCCGTCCGGCCTCGTGCTCTACTGGCTCGTCAACAACTGCATCCAGATCTTCCAGCAATGGCACATGAACTACCTGCTGGAGAAGGAAGCCGCGGCGGCGGCGGCGAAGCGGCGCTGAGTCGAGCGTTCGTCGGGGCGCACGCGACGCCGGAGCGCTTTGTTCGTCTCGCGACATGACGCCGGCCCCCGACACGATAGCCGCGATTGCGACGCCGGCGGGCCGCGGCGGCATTGGCGTGATCCGGGTTTCCGGCGCCGCGGTGCCCGCGATCATCACCGGCCTCTTCGCGCGCGTGCTGCCGCCGCGGGTCGCGACGGCGACGACGTTCCGCGGCGCCCGCGGCGAAGCGCTGGATCAGGGTCTCGCGCTCCACTTTCCGGCGCCGCGCTCCTACACGGGCGAGCATGTGCTCGAGCTGCACGGCCACGGCGGGCCGGCGGTGCTGCGGCTTCTACTCGCCCGCTGCCTCGAGCTCGGTGCGCGCCTCGCCGAGCCCGGCGAATTCACGAAGCGCGCATTCCTGAACGGCAAGCTCGACCTCGCGCAAGCCGAGGGCGTCGCGGACTTGATCGAGGCCGCCACCGCGACCGCGGCGCGGGCCGCCGCGCGCAGCCTCTCGGGCGCTTTCTCGCGCGAAATCCGCACGCTCGTCGAGGCCCTGACCGAGCTGCGGATGATCACCGAGGCGACGCTCGACTTCCCCGACGAGGACCTCGATTTCCTGCGCGCCGCCGACGCCCAGGGCGGGCTCGCGCGGATCCGCGCGCAGGTGGCAGGCGTGCTGGCGCGCGCCGAACAGGGCGCGTTCTTGCGTGATGGTCTTGTCGCGGTGCTCGTCGGCGCACCCAACGTGGGCAAGTCGAGTCTGCTGAACCAGCTCGTGGGCGATGACGTGGCGATCGTGACGGCGATCGCGGGCACCACGCGCGACGCCGTGCGAAGCGACGTCGAAATCCATGGCATCCCGCTGTCGGTGATCGACACCGCGGGGCTCCGCCCGACCGACGATCCGATCGAAACCCTGGGCATCGAGCGGACGTGGGCGGCGATCGGCCGCGCGGACCTGGCGCTGGTGCTGGTCGATGCGAAGGCGGGCGACGCCCGGCTTGCGGCCGCCGACGCGGCGATCCTCGCGCAGCTGCCGGCGACGCTGCCGCGAATCGTGATCCATAACAAGATCGATCTCCTCGCTGCGGCGCCGAAATCCGAACTGCGCGCCGATGATGCGGCCGGCGATCAAGGCACGGCCGCTACGGACCGCCGCCACGTCTGGCTGTCGGCGAAGACCGGCGCCGGCATCGAGCTCCTGCGGCAGGAAGTGTTGACGCTCGTCGGCGCGCACGAGGACATGGAGGGCGCGTTCCTCGCCCGCGAGCGCCACTTGCGCGCATTGCTCGACGCCGATGCGCGGCTCGCCGCCGCGGCGCAGCAGCTGGCCGCCGCGCGGCCGCCGCTCGAGCTCTTCGCGGAGGAGCTGCGCTCGGCGCAGGTCGCGCTCGGGGCGATCACCGGCGAGTTCACCGCCGACGATCTGCTGGGGGCGATCTTTTCGCGCTTCTGCATCGGCAAGTGACGACGCCCGACGCGCGCCGATGGTTCGAGGGGGGCAGCGGACTGGCCGTCGGGGCGCTCGCCGGCTGGCTGATGAGCCGCGCGCATGCGCCGATTCCCTGGATGCTGGGACCGCTTGCGACGCTCGCCTTCCTCCGCGTCGCGGGCGTGCGTGTCGGTGCGCTGCCCGGCGGCCGGCAGGTGGGGCAATGGATCATCGGCACGGCGCTCGGTCTGTATTTCACACCCACCGTTGTACGCGAGGTGGCCGGCTGGTGGTGGCTGATCGCGGGCGGCGCGATGTTCGCGATCGGACTGGGCTATCTCGGCGGCGTGGTGCTCGCGCGGCTCGCCGGCATCGACCGCACCACCGGCGTATTCGCAAGCGTCCCCGGCGGCGCGGCGGAAATGTCGGTGCTGGGCGAGCGCTTCGGCGCGCGGGTCGACCGCGTGGCGGCGGCGCAGAGCCTGCGGATCCTGATCGTCGTGCTGGTCATCCCGCTCGCTTACGCGGCGCTCGGCGTCCACGGTGCGGACGCCTATGTGCCGGGGACGACAACGTTCGACGGCACGGGTTACGCGCTGCTGATGGCGGCGACGCTCGCCGGCAGCGCCATCGCACAGCGGCTCCGTTTGCCGAACGCCTTCGTGCTAGGTTCGCTCGCGGTGGCGATTCCGCTCACCGCGGCGCAGATCGACTTCTCGTCGACGCCGCTTGTCGCATCGAACGCGGGACAATGCCTGCTCGGCTGTGCGCTGGGCGCGCGGTTCGAGCCCGATTTCCTCGAAGGCGCGCACCGGTTCATCGTCGCGGTTGCCGCGAGCGTCCTTGTTGCCATCGGGCTCTCTGCCGGCGTTGCCGTGCTCGCCGCCGAGCTGACCGGACTCTATCCGGCCACCGTCGTGCTGGGGATGGCGCCCGGAGGAATCGCGGAGATGTGCATCACCGCGAAGGTGCTGCAATTGGGCGTGCCGCTGGTGACGGCGTTCCACGTGACACGCGTGGTCGTGCTGTTGCTCGTGACCGCGCCGCTGTTCGCGCGGGCGCGCGCATGGCGGCGGGCGCGACGGGAAGCAGGGGAGCGATGAAAGACCGGGGAGCGTTCGATCGAGGCCGTCCGCCTGGCCTTGGCGCAGCGGCGGCGTGGCGGAGGCTTGCATGACCTGGAACCCGGGGCAATATCTGAAATACGCGACCGAGCGGGTGCGTCCTGCGCTCGACCTGATGGCGCGGGTCTCGCTGGGGGCGCCGCGCTCCATCGTCGACCTGGGCTGCGGCGCGGGCAACGTGACGCGAATTCTCGCCCAGCGCTGGCCGGCGGCGCGGATCACCGGCGTCGACAACTCGGCGGCGATGCTGGCGACGGCGCGCGCCGCGCTTCGAGGCCACGCGCAGGTCGCCTGGATCGAGGCCGATCTGGCGGCGTGGGCCGCGGCGGCGCCGCCGGGCAGCGTCGATCTCCTCTACAGCAACGCCGCACTGCACTGGCTCCCCGAGCACGCGATGCTCTTCCCGCGCCTGCTCGCGACTGTCGCGAAGGGCGGCGTGCTCGCCGTGCAGATGCCGTCGAATTTCGAGGCGCCGTCGCATGTGGCCCTGCACGAGATCGCCGCCGGGCCGCGGTGGGGGTCGCGCCTGCGCCCGCTGTTGCGGCGAGCGCCGGTCGCCGCCGCCGCCCGCTATTTTGGCTGGCTCGCGCCGGACGCCGAAACCATCGACGCGTGGACGACCGAATATCTGCACGTTCTGGCCCCGACGGCCGACGCCGAGCATCCGGTCGTTGCCTGGACCAAGGGCACGGCGCTCACTCCATTCCTGGCCGTCCTCGATGCCGAGGCGCAGCGCGCCTTCGTCGCCGAGTATGCCGAGCGGATCGCGGCCGCGTATCCGCCGCAGGCGGATGGACGGGTGCTGTTCGCGTTTCGACGCGTGTTCGTCGTCGCGACGCGCGCAAATCGGTAAGGCCACCGGGCCGCGCGTTGGGGCTTACGGTGAACTCGAAGCGCGGGTGTACACTCGAAAAAAAGCAATCTCCGCGAGGCGCGAGCGCGGTCGGTGCCGCGCCACGGCTCCGTCTCACCCATTCCTGCCGCAGGTTCCGCATGAGCCAACCACGTTCGAATCCAAGCCAGGCCGCCAGCGTGTCGGCGCCGTCCTACGTCCGTCATCGACGGCTCCTCGCCTGGGTGGCAGAAGTTGCCGCGCTGACGAAACCGGAGTGCCTCGTCTGGTGTGACGGCAGCGAGGAGGAGTACAACCGGCTGTGTGCGGAAATGGTTGCGGCCGGCACGCTCGCGAGGCTCAATCCCGCCCAGCGACCCAACAGCTATCTCGCGCGCTCGGACGCTTCCGACGTTGCGCGGGTCGAGGACCGGACGTTCATCTGCAGCGAACGTGAGGAGGACGCCGGGCCGACGAACAATTGGGTGCCGCCCGCCGAAATGCGCAAGACGATCGCGGGCCTGTTCGACGGTTGCATGCGCGGGCGGACGATGTACGTCGTGCCGTTCTCGATGGGGCCGATCGGAAGCCACATCGCCCATATCGGCATCGAAATCTCCGACAGTCCGTACGTCGTCGCGAACATGCGGATCATGACGCGGATGGGGAAAACGGTGTTCGCCGCGCTCGGCGAGGACGGCCCGTTCGTGCCCTGCGTGCACTCGGTGGGCGCGCCGCTCGCGCCGGGGCAGAAGGACGCGCGGTGGCCGTGCAACCCGGACCGCAAGTACATCGTCCATTTCCCCGAGTCACGCGAGATCTGGAGCTACGGGTCGGGCTACGGCGGCAATGCGCTCCTCGGCAAGAAGTGCTTCGCGCTGCGGATCGCCTCGGTCATGGGGCGCGACGAGGGGTGGCTCGCCGAACACATGCTGATCCTCGGCGTCACTTCGCCGGCGGGGGAAAAAACATTCGTGACCGCGGCGTTCCCGAGCGCATGTGGCAAGACGAACTTCGCGATGCTGATTCCGCCACAGGGCTTCGAGGGATGGAAGGTGACGACGATCGGCGACGATATCGCCTGGATCAAGCCGCATGCGGACGGCCGGTTCTATGCGATCAATCCGGAGGCCGGCTATTTCGGCGTGGCGCCCGGCACGTCGTGGGAGTCGAATCCGAACGCGATGAAGATGCTCGCGGAAAACGTGATCTTCACCAACGTCGCACTAACCGACGACGGCGACGTCTGGTGGGAGGGGCTGACCAGGACGCCGCCTGCGCACTTGATCGACTGGAAAGGACACGACTGGACCCCGGAGTGCGGACGCAAGGCCGCGCATCCGAACGCGCGCTTCACCGTGGCGTCGACCCAGTGTCCGTCGCTCGACCCGCAGTGGGACAGCCCGGAGGGCGTTCCCATCGGCGCGTTCGTTTTCGGCGCGCGGCGCTCCGATACCGTGCCGCTCGTGGTCGAGGCGTCGTCGTGGGAGGAGGGCGTCTACAAGGCGGCGACGATGGGATCGGAGACGACGGCCGCGGCGGCAGGCAAGGTCGGCGAAGTGCGCCGGGACCCGTTCGCGATGCTTCCCTTCTGCGGCTATCACGTCGGAGATTATTTCGCGCACTGGCTGCGGATGGGCAAGGCGGTCCCGAATCCGCCGAAGATTTTCAACGTCAACTGGTTTCGCACCGACGAGCGGGGCAAGTTCGCGTGGCCCGGCTTCGGCCAGAACATGCGCGTGCTCCAGTGGATCGTCGAGCGTTGTCGCGGGCGCGGTCACGCCATCCAAACGGCGCTCGGCCTCGAGCCCGCGTATGGCGATCTCAATTGGTCCGGGCTCGACTTTCCTCCGGACCGCTTCGCCCAGGTGATGCGCGTCGATCGCGAGATGTGGTCGCGGGAATTGGCCGCACACGACCAGCTGTTCGCCAAGCTGGGGCAGAAACGCCCGGCGGCGTTGACGGCGGAAAGGGCACGGCTGGGCGGGCGGCTCGGCGCTTGACGTGCCAAAAGGGTCGGGGGCTTGGGGGGCCGATTCGCCTCTTCCGGCCTGCGATGAGTGTGAGCGCACACTAACCAATGAAATTGGTCGCTGTTCAGTCGAGGTCCGGTGTTCCAAAGAGAGAATCTTGCGCGATGCTCCTTTGGACAACGTGACACCGTGATGGGCTAGGTTCCCCTCCGCAGGGCAGCAGCACAGCAACTCGTGCCTCTTGGGACTTATCCCGCCAAGTTGCCACCTTGCCAACATGCGGCGCCCGGGAACGATTGCGATCAGCGGGCGTCGGCACGAAGCGCGCAGAGTCGAGAACGAAACGACGTGGCATCGAGCCTCTACAAAGCCGAATGCGCCGGGGAGGGTTCCACGTGAAACAACAGGTCCCATGGGCGATTTCGCCGCGCCCGCCGGGCCCCGAAGCAAGGTTCCACGTGAAACCGGGAATCAGCATCCGTTCTCGGCCGCGTACCCCGCAACGGTCGCGTCTCTGCAGCTCAATCGTTCGATCGCTTTGCCGATTCGCGGGTTTGACGTATGATTCGAGCCTCATTTTACCTCACACCGAACCGGCTGCGGTCTTGTAAAAAGCCATTTAAATCATGCACTTTACTACAAGATTCGACATCATCGTCGTCGGCGGTGGCCACGCCGGTACCGAAGCGGCGCTCGCTTGCGCGAGGATGGGATGCAAAACGCTGCTGCTCACCCACAGCATCGAAACGCTCGGTCAGATGTCGTGCAACCCCTCGATTGGCGGGATCGGCAAGGGTCATCTGGTCAAGGAGGTGGACGCGCTCGGGGGCGCGATGGCGATCGCGACCGACGAGGCCGGCATCCAGTTCCGGACCCTGAACTCGAGCAAGGGCCCCGCCGTCAGGGCGACCCGCGCTCAGGCCGACCGGGGACTCTACAGGCAGGCGATCCGCACGCGGCTCGAGAACCAGCCGAACCTGACGCTGTTCCAGCAGGCAGTCGACGACCTCACGCTCGATGGCGACGGCGCCGCCGCGTGCGTGACCGGGGTCGTCACGCAAATCGGAGTCCGCTTCGAAGCCGCCGCCGTGGTGCTGACGACCGGCACGTTCCTCTCGGGGCTGATTCACGTCGGACTCGAGCACTACGAAGCCGGCCGCGCCGGGGATCCGTCGGCCAGGATGCTGGGCGCGCGGCTGCGCGAGCTCGCGCTGCCGGTCGGCCGGTTGAAGACCGGCACGCCGCCGCGCCTCGACGGGCGGACCATCGATTTCACGACGCTCGACGTGCAGCCCGGCGACGACCCGGCACCGGTGATGAGCTTCACCGGCCACCGCGCGATGCACCCGCGCCAGTTGCCGTGCTGGATTACCCACACCAACGAGCGCACGCACGAGATCATTCGGGAGGGCCTCGATCGCTCGCCGCTCTACACCGGCGTCATCAAGGGCGTGGGGCCGCGCTATTGCCCGTCGATCGAGGACAAGGTCGTGCGCTTCGCGCAGCGCACGAGCCATCAGGTCTTCCTCGAGCCCGAAGGGCTCGCGACCACCGAAATCTATCCGAACGGGATCTCGACATCGCTTCCCTTCGACGTCCAGCTCGCATTGGTGCGCACGATGAAGGGCTGCGAAGACGCGCATATCGTGCGTCCCGGCTACTCGATCGAATACGACTACTTCGATCCGCGTGCGCTCAAGGCGACGCTCGAGACCAAAGCGATTCGCGGCCTGTTCTTCGCGGGTCAAATCAACGGCACGACGGGTTACGAGGAAGCTGCCGCGCAGGGACTGCTCGCCGGGATCAATGCCGGGCGCCTGGTGCGCGGCCAGGAGGGCTGGTGCCCGCGCCGCGACGAGGCGTACCTGGGGGTGCTGGTCGGCGACCTCGTCACCCGCGGCGTCACCGAGCCCTACCGGATGTTCACGTCGCGCGCCGAATACCGGCTGCAACTGCGCGAGGACAACGCCGACCTGCGGCTTACCGAGATCGGACGCTCGCTGGGCGTCGTCGACGCCGCGCGCTGGGAGGCCTTCGCCCGCAAACGCGACGCGATCGCGCGCGAGCAGGAGCGCCTGAAGTCGACCTACGTGAATCCGAACATGCTCGCGGCGCCGGGGGCGGAGCGCGTGCTCGGCGCGCCGATCGAGCGCGAGTATTCGCTCGCCGACCTGCTGCGCCGGCCCCATGTCAGCTACGCGACGCTGATGACGCTGCCGGGCGCCGGCGAAGCGGTGGCGGACCCGGTCGTCGCCGAGCAGATCGAAATCGCGGCGCGCTATTCCGGCTACATCGATCGTCAGCGCGACGAAATCGAACGGCATCGCGCGGACGAAGAGCGGCAACTCCCGCGCGATCTCGACTACCGAAGCGTGCGCGGGCTGTCGACCGAAGCGCAACAGAAGCTCAACGTGCATCGCCCGGAAACCCTGGGCCAGGCGGCGCGCATTTCGGGGATCACGCCTGCGGCGATTTCACTCTTGCTCGTGCATCTCAAACGCGGCTTCGGCGCGTCGACTACCCGCGAGGCAGCGCCGCCAGCGGCGGCTGCCCCCGCGCGCCGCTCCGCGTGATCGCGACACCGGATCTCGACGAGGGACTCGAGGCCCTCGCGGCCGGCGGCGTGGCGCTACCGACGCCCGCGCGCGACACGCTCGCCGCGTATCTTGCGCTTCTCGACAAATGGAACCGCACGCACAACCTGACCGCGATCCGCGACCCGGAACGGATGGTCACGCACCATGTTCTCGACGCACTTGCGGTGCTGCCGCATCTGCCGGCGCGCGATGGCCTCGCCGTGCTCGACGTCGGGAGCGGCGGCGGGGTCCCGGGGATTCCACTCGCGGTTGCGCGGCCGGAGTGGCGCGTCGTGCTGCTCGACTGCAGTCACAAGAAGGGCGCATTCCTGCGGCAGGCGGTAATCGAGCTCGGGCTGCGGAACGCCGAAGCCGTCACCGCCCGGGTCGAGGATTACCTGCCGAGCGCGCCGTTCGACGCCGTGATCTCGCGCGCGTATTCGGATCTCGCGACGTTCACCCGCGCGAGCGCGCCGCACCTCGCGCCGGGCGGCCGCCTGATCGCGATGAAGGGCGTGTTTCCGGACGAAGAGATCGCGCATCTCCCCGCCGCGGTGCGCGTGGTCGCGACGCCGGCGCTTTTGATCCCCGGCCTCGAAGCCCAACGACATTTGGTGATCATGGAGTGCCGGCGGGGCGGAGGGCGCGAGTGAATCCGGCGCGCAATCTGGCGCGTGGCGCCGAGGTGCGCACGTGACCCGCATCATCGCCGTTGCGAATCAGAAAGGCGGCGTTGGCAAGACGACGACCGCCGTCAACCTCGCGGCGAGCCTCACCGCAATGCGAAGGCGCGTACTGCTGGTCGATCTCGATCCGCAGGGCAACGCGACCACGGGCGCGGGGCTCGACAAGCGCGCGCTGCCGGTGACCGTCTACCAGGTGCTGCTCGGCGAACGCAAGATCGCCGATGTGCGCGTCGCCTCGCCGTCCGGCGGCTTTGACCTCGTGCCGGCGAACCGCGAGCTCGCGGGCGCCGAAGTCGAGCTGGTCGACCTCCCCGAGCGCGAAATGCGCTTGAAAGACGCGCTTGCCGAAGCGCTCTCGCAAATGCGCGCCGCGATCACCGAAGTCGCGCCGGACTACGACTTCATCCTGCTCGACTGCCCGCCGTCGCTGTCGTTGCTCACGCTGAACGGGCTCTGCGCGGCCGATTCGGTGCTGATCCCGATGCAGTGCGAGTACTACGCGCTCGAAGGGCTCTCCGATCTCGTCCAGACGATCCGCAAGGTTCGCGCGCATCTGAACCCGGGCCTCGAGATCGAGGGCCTGCTGCGCACGATGTACGACCCGCGCAACACGCTCGCGCTGAACGTGGCCGCGGAGCTCGAAAAGCATTTCGGCGACAAGCTCTACCGTACCGTCGTTCCGCGCAACATCCGGCTCGCGGAGGCGCCATCGCATGGAATCCCGGCGCTGCATCTCGACCGCAACTCGAAAGGTGCGCAGGCGTACCTTGCGCTCGCCGGAGAGATGCTGCGCCGGATGGAAGCGGAGGTTGACGCGAGTGCGCCACGCGCGGCCGCCGGATGAGCGCCCGCGGGCCGCTTCAGGCGGCGGCCGACTCCGATCGGCAACGCGAAAAATACTTGGGTGCGGAGGCCGCTTGGAAAAGCTCCCGCCCGGCGGGCGACATTAGCGAGGGGGCGCAACCCATGCGGCAAGGTCTTGCGAGAGGCGCACGATGATTCGACCGAAAGGCCTGGGCCGCGGGCTCGACGCGCTGCTCGCCGGCACCGACGAGGGCGGCGCGAAGGAATCGCTGCAGACGCTGGCCATCGATCGCCTGCGTCCCGGCAAGTATCAGCCCCGCACGCGGATGGACGAAACGTCTCTCGCCGAGCTGGCGGCGTCGATCCGCGAGCACGGCGTGATGCAGCCAGTGCTGGTGCGACCGGTCGACGGGAACCGGTTCGAGATCATCGCCGGCGAGCGTCGCTGGCGCGCCGCGCAACGTGCGGGGTTGGCCGAGGTCCCGGCGCTCGTCAAGTCGGTGCCGGATCAGTCGGCGCTCGCGCTGTCGCTCATCGAAAACATCCAGCGCGAAGACCTGAACCCCCTCGAACAGGCGAACGGATTGCAACGCCTGATCGACGAATTCGGCCTCACGCACGACGCGCTTGCCAAGGTGATCGGTCGCTCGCGCAGCGCCGTCACCAACCTGCTGCGGCTGCGCGAGCTCGCGCAGCCCGTCCAGGACTATCTGATGGACGGCGCGCTCGACATGGGGCACGCGCGGGCGCTCCTCGCGCTGTCCGCCGGCGCGCAGACGGCCGCAGCGGCGCGAGTGGTTGCGCAGGGACTGTCGGTTCGCGAGACGGAACGGCTCGTCCAGCATCTCGCGCATCCCGGACGGCACGCCGCCAAGCGCGGCGCGCGGTCCATCGACCCCGACCTCGCACGGCTGACCGAGGAGCTCGCCGAGACGTTGGGTGCGAAGGTCGCGATCGAGGCCAGGAAAAACGGCGCAGGCAAGCTCGTCATCGCCTATTCGAGCCTCGAGGAGCTGGACGGGATTCTCGCGAGGCTTCGCCGCTGACGCAGCGGCGGAAAATGAGGACGGCGGCCGCGGGACCGCCGTCTTGGCAGAGCAGCAGTCGCGGGAGCTAGGAGCCTGTCGGGCTTGCTCTCACGCATGCGTTGCTGGGCCAAAAAGCGATGGCGGCGATGGCAGCGAGGCGAAGCGCCTATCGGGAATATGCGCGAGACTCGCAACGACGCGGACGCGCTTTTTGGCAGCAACCCAGAGGGACGGGGCGAATTGGGCGCATTTCGGTGTTGCGCGCCCTCGCCATACTGCCGGTATGCCTTCGGACGCGCGCCTTGAACTGCGCCCAACTCGCCTCCGTCGCATGCGCGACAGTAAGCCCGACAGGCTCCTAGCCCAGCTGCTTCAGCATCGTCTCCGCGTCGGACACCTCGTACTTTCCCGGGGCTTCGATATTGAGCGCCTTGACGACGCCGTCTTCGACCAGCATCGAAAAACGCTGGCACCGGACGCCAAGCCCCCGAGCGGTCAGGTCACTTTCGAGACCGAGCGCCTTGGTGTAGGCGGCGCTGCCGTCGCCCATCATCCGGATCTTGCCCCCGGTCTTCTGGTCGCGCGCCCACGCGCCCATCACGAACGGGTCGTTGACCGACATGCAGACGACCTCGTCGACTCCCTTCGCCTTGAGCTTGTCGAGATTCTGCACGTAGCTTGGAACGTGTTTTGCCGAGCATGTCGGCGTGAATGCGCCGGGCAGACCGAAGATGACGACCTTCTTGCCTTTGACGAGCTCGCCGACCTTGAATTCGTTCGGGCCGACGGTGCAGCCGTTGCCTTCGACTTCGATGTATTCGGACAGCGTGCCGGCGGGCAGCCTGTCGCCAACCTTGATCGTCATGCGCACTCCCTTGCGGTCGTGAGAGGAATCTTGAAGAATTGCAGGCCGGCGCGGTATTTGCAACCCTTTTTCGGCGCGGGGAATTGTCGAAGGCCCCGAGCTAAACTCACCGAACGCTGCCGCCGCTTGCAGCGCGTCCGCGACCGGGGTAGCGTTACCGGCTCGACCGGTCGGTCCGGAGAACGACGATGCCCACCCCGAAGAACAAGAACGCGGCCGGCGCGCGGCCGGCCCGAAACATGACGCTGCTGATCGCCACGCGCAAGGGGCTGTGGTCCCTCTCGGCCGACGCGTTGCGTCGAAAATGGAAGCTTGCCGGCCCCCAGTTCCTCGGCAACATCGTGCATCACGCGATGCTCGATCCGCGCGACGGCAAGACGCTGCTCGCGGCGGCGCGCACCGGGCATCTGGGGCCGACGATCTTTCGTTCGACGGACCGCGGTCGCACCTGGAAGGAGGCTTCCGCGCCGCCGGCGTTCGAGGCGGGAAGCGGTCGCACCGTCGACCACACGTTCTGGTTGACGCCGGGGCACCCGAGCGAGCGCGGCACCTGGTATGCAGGAACGTCGCCGCAAGGCCTCTTCCGATCGACGGACGGCGGCGTCACGTGGGCGGGCGTTGCGGGCTTCAACAGCCACCCTCGACGCAAGGAATGGTGCGGCGGCGACCAGGACGGCACGCCCGACGGGCCGAAGCTGCACTCGATCCTCGTCGATCCGCGCGATGCGCAACATCTCTACATCGCGATGTCGAGCGGGGGCGTCTTCGAATCCCTCGACGGCGGCGCCGACTGGCGGCCGCTGAACCGCGGGGTCCGCGCCGACTTCCTGCCGAACCCGGATCCCGAGTTCGGCCACGACCCGCACTGCCTGCGCCTCCACCCACTCGCACCCGATCGCCTCTACCACCAGAACCACTGCGGGATCTACCGCCTGGACCGCCCGGCGGACCGCTGGACCGAGATCGGTGCGGCGATGCCGAAGTCGGTCGGATCGATCGGGTTCCCGATGGTGCTGCATCCGCGCGATCCCGACACGCTCTGGGTGTTCCCCATGGACGGGACCCGCGTGTGGCCACGCGTGTCGCCGGGCGGAAAGCCCGCGGTCTACCGCTCGGTGAACGGCGGCAAGACCTGGCAGCGGCAGGCGACCGGCCTCCCGAAGCTGCAGGCATGGTGGACGGTCAAGCGGCAGGCGATGACGGCCGATCAGGCACCGAGTGTAGGTCTTTACTTCGGAACGACGAGCGGCGAAATATGGGGCAGCCGCGACGAAGGCCGGACGTGGAAATGTCTGGCTGCCCACCTGCCGCACATTTACGCGGTCGAAGCCGTCTGACTTGTCTTCCTCGCCATCAGCGCCGTCACCGCACGCGGCATCGCAATCGGTGCTGAAGGTGCGGATTCCCGGGCTCCTGCGTTCGTACACGAACGGCGCCGAGCAAGTGCCACTCGAGCTTCCCGACGGCGAGGCGTCGCTCGCCGATGCGCTGACCGAGCTCGACGAAAAACACCCGGGCATTCGCTTTCGCATCATCGACGAGCAGGGCGCGGTGCGGCCGCACATCAAGCTTTTCGTCGACGGGGTGCTGACCCGCGACCTCGCCGCCCGCGTGGGGCGGCAGAGTGACGTCATGATCGTCGGTGCGCTCTCGGGGGGCTGAAGGGCATCGACCCGGCGGCCCCGCCGCATCCTTGTCGCATTGCACCATCTCCGTTGCGACGCATTGCAAAGGACGGCTATAATCGCCCGTTTGCTTCTGCTGGAAGAGCGCGCGTCGCGCCCGAGTGATCTCCCCGCTCAAGACCAAGCCGATTCGCACCGTTCTCAAGTGGCAGGCCATCGCCACGGCGGCCGTCGCGGCCATCGCGGGGGGGTGGGCCGGCGCGCCGGGGGCGGCCTCGGCGGTGCTGGGGGGCACCATCAACCTGTCGGCGGGCGTGGTCTACGCGTTCCTGCTGGGGCTTGGGCTCGGCGACGCGCCGGTGCCGAGCGCCGGGGCGTCGCTGGTGGCGATGTTCCGCGCGGAAGCGGGCAAGATCCTGGTGATCGTCGGTGGCCTGTGGCTCGCGCTGTCGCAGTACCGGGACCTCGTGGCGACGGCATTCTTCACGGCGTTCGTGGTCACGGTGATCGTGTTCAGCATGGCGTTTTTCGTTCGCGACTAGGGAAGAAAGCGAGATCACCGCAATGGCCGCCGAGCACGAGCTGACCGCGACGTCGTACATCCAGCACCACCTTACGTTCTTCTCGCATCCGGTCCGCGGCGACGGCGGGTTCTGGACCGTCAACGTTGACACGCTGGCGATGACGCTCGTCGCCGGCGTGCTGGTGTTCGGCTTCTTCTGGGCCATCACCCGGCGCGTGAGCCCCGGCGTGCCGTCGAAGACGCAGGCGTTCGTCGAGCTCTGCATCGGCTTCATCAACGACCAGGTCAAGGGCGTCTACCAAGGCGAGAGCCCGCTGGTCGCTCCGCTGGCGCTGACCACGTTCTTTCTGGTGCTGATGCTGAACGCGCTCGACTTCCTGCCCGTCGACATCACGGCCGGATTCTTCCGCCTGATCGGCTTTCCCGTGTGGCGGCCGGTTCCGACCGCCGACGTCAACACGACGTTCGCGCTCGCCCTGTCGGTGTTCGCGCTGATGATCTTCTACAACGTCAGGATCAAAGGCATCGGCGGCTGGCTCCACGAGCTCTTCTGCTCGCCATTCGGTGCCGCGCCCTGGTACGCCGCGCCCTTGCTGGTGCCTATCAACCTGCTGTTCAACGCCGTCGAGTACCTGTCGAAGCCGCTGTCGCATTCGCTGCGGCTGTTCGGCAACATGTACGCCGGCGAGATCATCTTCATGCTGATCGCGCTGCTCGCGTCCGCCGCGGCCGAGATGGGGCTGCACTGGCTGGGCATCACGTTCGTTTTTTCGGCCCTGCTCAACGTGGCGTGGGCGATCTTCCACATTCTGATCGTCGTGCTGCAGGCGTACATCTTCATGATGCTGACCGTCGTGTACATCGCAATGGCGCACGAGCATCACTGACCGCCCTCTTCGTACTCATCCGTCCAACGAAAGGAAACCTGATGGATCCGAAACTGCAACTGCTCGCGATGATCCAGGCGTACACCGGCGTCGGCATCGGCCTGATGATCGGCCTCGGCGCGCTCGGCGCCTGCGTCGGCGTGGGCATCATGTGCTCGCGCTTCCTCGAGGGCGCCGCGCGGCAGCCGGAGCTCATGCCGCAGCTGCAGGCGAAGGTGTTCCTGCTGCTGGGTTTGATCGACGCGTCGTTCATCATCGGCCTCGGCATCGCGATGATGTTCGCGTTCGGCAACCCGCTGCTCGGCGTGATCCATTAGAAAGCGCAGCGGTCGCCGTCGAGGGAAACCGCCATGAACATCAACTTCACGCTGGTGATGCAGGCGATCGCTTTCGCCGCGTTCATCTGGTTCTGCGCGCATTTCATATGGCCGCACCTGATGCGCGCCATCGAGACGCGCCAGAAGGACATCGCCGACGGGCTCGCCGCCGGCGAGCAGGGCCGGCAGAGCCTCGCTTCCGCGGAGAAGCGCATCGCCGACATGCTGGCCGAAGCGAAGGTGCGATCCTCCGAAATCATCACCCAGGGCGACAAGCTCAGGGGCGAGACGATCGAGGCGGCGAAGGCGGACGCCAAGGCGGAAGCCGATCGCATCCTTACCGCCGCCAAGGCCGAAATCCAGCAGGAAGTCGCTCGCGCGAAGGAGGCGCTGCGCAACCAGGTCGCGGATCTGGCGGTCGCCGGCGCCGAGAAGATCCTGAAACGCGAGGTCGACGCCAAGGCGCACGCCGACCTGCTCGGCGCGATCCAGAAGCAGCTCTGACGGGCGCTTCGATGGCTGAACTCACGACGATCGCTCGGCCGTACGCGGAAGCGGCGTTCCGGGTCGCGAGCGACGCCAACGCGCTGCCCAGATGGTCGCAGATGCTGCGCTACGCGAGCGGGATCGTCGCCGATGCGCGGATCACCGCGGCGCTCGACAACCCGAAGCTCACCGCGGGCGACAAGGAGGCGCTGCTCCTCTCGATCGCCGGCGACAGGCTCGACGCGCCGGGCCGCAATTTCCTGCGGGTGCTGATCGAAGCCGATCGCATCGCCGTGCTGCCGCAGATCGCGGCGCTGTTCGAGCATCTGAAGGACGGCGCCGAGGGCCTGGCCAAGGCCCGAATCGACAGCGCGTTTCCGTTGTCCGACGCCCAGATTGCCGGGCTCACCGCAGGACTGGAAAAGCGCTTCGGCAAGAAGGTCGAAGCAACAGTCAATGTCGATCCGACGTTGATCGGCGGGGCGCGGATCACCGTCGGCGACACCGTGATCGACGGCACCGTGACGTCGCAGCTGGCGGCGATGGCGACCCGCTTGCGGGCCTGACTAACAAACTACGTGACGTCGGCGGCACGATCCGTCGGCGCGACGCGAGGACATCATGCAGTTGAATCCTTCCGAAATCAGCGAACTGATCAAGGGCAAGATCGCCAACCTCGACCTGGGCGCCGAGGTGCGCACGCAGGGGACGGTGGTCTCGGTCACCGACGGCATCTGCCGGGTTCACGGCCTCTCCGATGCAATGGCGGGCGAGATGCTGGAGTTTCCGGCCAACACGTTCGGCCTCGCGCTGAATCTCGAGCGCGATTCGGTCGGCGCCGTGATTCTCGGGGCCTACGAGCACATCACCGAGGGTGACACCGTGAAGTGCACCGGGCGGATCCTGTCCGTTCCCGTCGGCCCCGAGCTGATCGGCCGCGTCGTCGATTCCCTCGGCATGCCGATCGACGGCAAGGGCCCGATCGAGGCCACGGAAGCGGACGTCATCGAAAAGGTCGCGCCCGGCGTGATCTGGCGCAAGAAGGTGTCGCAGCCGGTGCAGACGGGACTCAAGTCGATCGACGCGATGGTGCCGATCGGGCGCGGCCAGCGCGAGCTCATCATCGGCGACCGCCAGACCGGGAAGACGGCGGTGGCGGTCGACACGATCATCAACCAGAAGGGCAAGGACCTGATCTGCATCTACGTTGCGATCGGACAGAAGGCCTCGACGATCAAGAACGTGATCCGCAAGCTCGAGGAAACAGGAGCGCTGGCGTACACGATCGTCGTGGTGGCGACGGCTTCCGACTCGGCGGCGATGCAGTACATCGCGCCGTACTCCGGCTGCACGATGGGCGAGTACTTCCGCGACCGCGGGCAGGACGCGTTGATCATCTACGACGATCTCACCAAGCAGGCATGGGCATACCGGCAGATCTCGCTGCTGCTTCGCCGCCCGCCGGGCCGCGAAGCGTATCCGGGCGACGTGTTCTACCTGCACTCGCGGCTGCTCGAGCGCGCCGCGCGGGTCAACGAGGAGTACGTCGACAAGTTCACGAAGGGCAAGGTCAAGGGCAAGACCGGGTCGCTCACGGCGCTGCCGGTAATCGAGACGCAGGCCGGCGACGTCACCGCCTTCGTGCCCACTAACGTGATCTCGATCACCGATGGCCAGATCTTCCTCGAAACCGACCTGTTCAACGCCGGCATCCGGCCCGCGATCAACGCCGGCATCTCGGTGTCGCGGGTCGGCGGCGATGCGCAGACGAAGATCATCAAGAAGCTTGGCGGCGGCGTGCGGCTGTCGCTCGCGCAGTACCGCGAGCTGGCCGCGTTCGCGCAGTTCGCCTCCGACCTCGACGAGGCGACCCGCAAACAGCTCGACCGTGGCCGGCTTGTCACCGAGCTCATGAAGCAGCCGCAGTACCAGCCGCTGCAGGTGAACGAGATGGCGCTCACGCTGTTCGCCGTGAACAAGGGCTACTACGACGACGTTCCGGTCGACAAGGCGCTCGCCTTCGAGGCGGCGCTCCGCGCCTACATGAAGAGCAAGTACGCGGCGCTGATGGAGAGCATCGAGAAGACCAAGGACCTGACGCCGGAGATCGAAACGCAGCTCACCGCGGCGGTCGAGGACTTCAAGAAGAACGGCGCGTACTGATCGCCGTACCGCCGGGCGAAGGAACCGATCGATGGCAGGCTCGAAGGAAATCCGTACCAAGATCAAGAGCGTGCAGAGCACGCGCAAGATCACCAAGGCGATGGAGATGGTCGCGGCGTCGAAGATGAAGAAGGCGCAGGACCGGATGCGCGCGTCGAGGCCGTACGTCGTGCGCGCGCTGCAGATCGCGATGCACGTCGCCAAGGCGAATACCGAGTACAAGCATCCGTTCCTCGCCGTGCGGGAGAACGTCCGCCGCGTCGGCGCCATCGTGGTGACGACCGACAAGGGGCTGTGCGGCGGCCTCAACACCAACGTGCTGCGGCTGGTGCTGACCCAGCACAAGGAGTGGCGGGCGAAGGGGCTCGACGTCGACTATTGCGCGATCGGCACCAAGGGCCTGGGCTTCCTCGCGCGGCTGGGCGCGAACGTCGTCTCGCAGGTCGCGGGACTCGGCGACCGCCCGCACGTCGACCGCCTGGTCGGCCCGGTGAAGGTGCTGCTCGACAAGTACGTCGGGGGCGAGCTCGACGAGGTGCACATCTTCTCGACGCTGTTCGTCAACACGATGAAGCAGGAGGCGCGCCACGGCCGGATGCTGCCGATCCCGGAGCAGTTCCGCGCGCCGGGCGGCGAGGTCTACAAGGCGGAGGTCGGCGAGGGCTCGTGGGACTATCTCTACGAGCCCGACGCCCGCCAGCTGCTCGACGCGGTGCTGCGCCGCTACGTCGAGGCGCTCGTCTACCAGATGGTCAACGAGAACATGGCCTCCGAGCAGTCGGCGCGGATGGTCGCGATGAAGGCGGCGTCCGACAACGCGGGCACGATCATCGACGAGCTGCAGCTCATCTACAACAAGACCCGCCAGGCGGCAATCACGAAGGAGCTGGCGGAGATCGTCGGTGGCGCGGCGGCGGTGTGACGCGGCGCAGGATGCAGCCACGGCCTAGCGCGCAACGAATTCGGCGATTCATTACAGGAAGACGAACATGAACCAGGGAACCATCGTTCAGTGCATCGGGGCCGTCGTCGACGTCGAGTTCGCGCGGGCGGAGCTGCCGAACATCTACGACGCCCTCAAGATGGACGAGATCGGCTTGACCCTCGAAGTGCAGCAGCAGCTGGGCGACGGCATCGTGCGGACGATCGCACTCGGCAGCTCCGACGGCCTTCGGCGCGGGATGAAGGTCGTCAACACCGGCGCGCCGATCACGGTTCCGGTCGGCGCCAAGACGCTCGGCCGGATCATGGACGTGCTGGGGCGCCCGATCGACGAGGCCGGCCCGATCGGCGCCGACAAGCAGATGTCGATCCACCGCAGCGCGCCGACCTTCGAGGAGCTCTCGCCGTCGCAGGAGTTGCTCGAGACGGGGATCAAGGTCATCGACTTGATCTGCCCGTTCGCCAAGGGCGGCAAGATCGGGCTCTTCGGCGGCGCCGGCGTCGGAAAGACCGTCACCATGATGGAGCTGATCAACAACATCGCGAAGGCCCATGGCGGCCAGTCGGTGTTCGCGGGCGTTGGCGAGCGCACCCGCGAGGGCAACGACTTCTACCACGAGATGAAGGACAGCAACGTCCTCGACAAGGTGGCGATGGTCTACGGCCAGATGAACGAGCCGCCGGGCAACCGGCTGCGCGTCGGGCTGACCGGCCTCACGATCGCCGAATCGTTCCGCGACGAGGGCCGCGACGTGCTGCTGTTCATCGACAACATCTACCGCTTCACGCTCGCCGGCACCGAAGTGTCGGCGCTGCTCGGCCGGATGCCCTCCGCGGTGGGCTACCAGCCGACGCTGGCCGAAGAGATGGGCCGGCTGCAGGAGCGGATCACGTCGACCAAGGTCGGCTCGATCACGTCGATCCAGGCCGTCTACGTACCTGCCGACGACCTGACCGACCCCTCGCCGGCGACGACCTTCGGCCACCTCGACGCGACCGTCGTGTTGTCGCGCGACATCGCGGCGCTCGGCATCTATCCGTCCGTGGATCCGCTGGACTCGACGTCACGGCAGGTCGACCCGAACGTCATCGGCGAAGAGCACTACAAGACGACGCGCGGCGTGCAGTCGGTGCTGCAGCGCTACAAGGAGCTTCGCGACATCATCGCGATTCTGGGCATGGACGAGCTCTCGCCCGAGGACAAGCTCGCCGTCGCGCGGGCGCGAAAGATCCAGCGCTTCCTCTCGCAGCCGTTCAGCGTGGCGGAAGTCTTCACCGGATCGCCCGGCAAGTTCGTGGAGCTCAAGGAAACGATCAAGGGCTTCAAGATGATCGTCGACGGCGAATGCGACGCGCTCCCCGAGCAGGCGTTTTACATGGTGGGGCCGATCGAAGAAGCGTTCGAAAAGGCGAAGACGCTGCAGTGAGGCTATGCCGCGGCCGCAAAAGCTCGACCTGCCAATGGCGAGCGCCGACGCTCAGGTTCGATGGGGCGTCGTTGCGGGGCGCGAATTGGTTTGGGTGGTTCGGCTTGCCGACGCTCAACTCCCCCGCACGTCGTACGTTTCGAATGCGTTTCGCTGAAGACGGTTTTTTCTCCCGCTGCTTGCCATAGGCTTACCGCTCATGACCCCCACCATCCACGTCGACGTCGTCAGCGCCGAAGAACAGATCTTCTCGGGCGAAGCGGAGTTCGTCGTGCTACCCGGCGTCATGGGCGAGCTCGGCATCTATCCGCGGCATACGCCGCTGCTCACGCAGATCAAGCCCGGCGCCGTGCGGATCAGGCTGCCCGGCCAGGCGGCCGACGAGCTCGTGTTCGTCCAGGGCGGCTTCCTCGAAGTGCAGCCGCACGTCGTCACCGTGCTCGCCGACACGGCGATCCGGGCGAAGGACCTGGACGAAGTCGCGGCGATGGAAGCAAAAAAGGCCGCCGAGGAGGCGATGCAGAACAAGACCTCGCGCGAGGAAATCGCCCAGGCGGAAGGCGAGCTCGCCATTGCGCTCGCCCAGCTCGAGGCGATCCGCAAGATGCGCCACCGGGCCTGATCGGTCCCGGTTCGGGCCTTCTTCGGATCCGGCATCGACGGCGCTGCCGTCGCCGGCCCCCCGCTCCCCTGTCTCGGCTTCGCGGGCACTTCTTTCGACCGGGCGAGGCCGTGTTTTGCGTTGGGCCAAACGTCCGTCCGGCCCAGTCTGCTAGTATGCTGCATTGCAACAAGCCTGAGGTTGAGGCTCGATGACCGATCTCAACGCCACGATCGACCGCGCGACCCAGATTTCGCGCGGCGTCGCCAACACGCTCGACCGCCGGCTGCGCTCCGCGATGGAGCGCTACACCGCGCGCGTGCAGAGAGCCGGCAGCCGATACCTCGCCGCATCGTCGACGCCGAAGACGCCCCTCGACCTGTGGCAGGATGTCTGGCAATACGGCATCGACAGCGTCCAGCGCTCGGCGCTCTTCTGGGACACGCTGCGCGAGCGCGGCAACAACTACCTCGCGCACGAGGCGGCTGGAAAACCGCCGCTTCTTCACTACCAATGGGAGCCGCTGGCCGACGCGCGATCGTTCGAGCGGCCGGTCAATTACGCGCTGGTGCGGATCGTTCCACCCGACGGCATTCGCATCGACGATGCGCTGCGCCCGTTCGTGATTATCGACCCGCGCGCGGGTCACGGCCCGGGAATCGGCGGATTCAAGGAGGATTCGGAGGTCGGCGTCGCATTGAAGGCGGGACACCCCGTCTATTTCGTGATCTTCTTTCCGGATCCCGAGCCCGGGCAGACGCTGGCGGACGTCGTGGACGCCGAGGCGGAGTTAGTGCGAATGGTCGCGGCGCGGCATCCGGATAGCCCGAAGCCGGTGCTGGTCGGCAACTGCCAGGGAGGCTGGGCGGTGATGATGCTTGCGGCCTCGCGCCCCGACATCGCCGGCCCGTGCGTCATCAACGGCGCGCCGATGTCGTACTGGGCGGGCAACGACGCCGAAAATCCGCTGCGCTACTACGGCGGCCTGTTCGGCGGCGCGTGGATCAACCTGTTCGCGGGCGACCTGGGCGGAGGCAAGTTCGACGGCGCGCATCTCGTCGCCAACTTCGAGAACCTCAATCCGGCCAACGCGCTCTGGGAGAAGTACTACCACCTGTACGAGAACATCGACGACGAAGCGTCGCGGTTCCTCGAGTTCGAGCGCTGGTGGGGGGGCTTCTATCTCTTCAACGACGCCGAAATCCGCTGGATCGTCAACAACCTCTTCGTCGGCAACAAGCTGTCCGCCGGCGACGCGCGGCTCGGGCCCGGCCGCTTCTTCGATCTCAAGTCGATCAAGTCGCCGATCATCGTGTTCGCGTCGATGGGCGACAATATCACGCCGCCGCAATGAACGGCGTCGAGCACGCGGCGTCGGAGTGCATGGGGGCCGCGCTCGATCTCTACCGCGACCTGCGCGACGCGGCGGCCGAGGCTGCGTTCTTCCAGGTCTACGGCAACCTGCTCTCGCTCAACGTCGCCGACCAGCAGCGCGTGATCCGCCGCGCGACCCGCTTCGACCCGCGTTCCGTTCCCGCCGTTCGGCAGGTGCTCGACACGATCGAGCAGGGAACCGCTGCCGAGGGATACGTCCGCATCGGGCTCCTGATGGCGAAGGCGGGCGGGGGCAAGCGCAAGCTCGCCCAGATGGAACGCGTGCGCGAGCTGGTCGCCCCCGCGCACGTGCTCGACCGCGTGAGCGAGGACGAATTCCGGCGCCTGATGCACGAAGAAACGATCGTTGTCGAGTTCGAGCCGACGCAGGCGAAGCGGGCGCTCCCCAAGCTCCTGCGCTCCGCGGCCGACCGCCGGCACGCGCATGCGCTGCTCGACGTCATGCTGTCGCACTTTCGACTCGACGATCGGCAGCGCGCGCTCGTCGCGGAGTTCAAGACCCTGCTGCCGTTGCCGGCAGGCGCGAGCGCCGTTGCGCGCAACCCGGCCGGGCGCAAGAATGCCGTACGCACGCGCAGAACGGACGGGAGTGGCGCGGCGCGCATCTGACGACGACGCGGCGGATGGGAACATGCGCGACTTCACCAACCACACCTTCGACGAGATCGCGGTGGGCGCCACCGCGACGATCTCGCGCACGCTGACGGCCACCGACGTCGAGGCTCTGGCGCTCGCCGCTGGCGACGTCGAAGGCTTTCACCTGGAGGGCGGGACCGTCGATGACCGCCGTTGCGCCCAGGGCGCGGCTGCGGTCGCGCTCGTCGCGGGTCTCCTAAACCGCCGCCTTCCCGGCCCCGGCAGTGCCATCGTCGGCACGCGCTTTCACTACGCGGGCGTCTGCCACGTCGGCGACACGCTGACCGCGACGGTGACGGCCAAGGCGCGGCACCCGCAGGAGCACCGGATCGATTTCGACTGTCGCTGCACGAACCAGAACGGCGACGTGCTGGTCGATGGCGTGGCGACGGTCGCGGCGCCGACCGAGCGGATCGCCTACGCCGATGTGGCGACGCCGGAGCTGATCCTGCGCCGCAACGATGCGTTCGCGCGCCTTCTCAAGCGCTGCGAGAGCCTGCCCGCCGTAACCTGCGCGGTGATCCATCCGTGCGACCGCGATTCGCTGGCAGGGCCGATCGAGGCAGCCAAGCGCGACCTGATCGTGCCGGTCCTGGTCGGCCCCGAAGCGAAGATCCGCGCCGTCGCCCGTGCCGAAAGCATCGACGTTTCGCCGTATCAGATCGTCTCCGTCGAGCACAGCCACGCCGCGGCGGAGAAGGGGGTCGAGCTCGCGCGCGCCGGCCACGTCGACGCGTTGATGAAAGGGAGTCTGCATACCGACGAACTCATGGGCGCGGTCGTCCCGTCCGCGACCGGCTTGCGTACCGCGCGGCGCATTTCGCATGTGTTCGTCATGGACGTGCCGACGTATCCGCGACTGCTGCTCGTCACCGACGCCGCGATCAACCTGTACCCGACGCTCGAGGACAAGGTCGATATCTGCCAGAACGCGATCGACCTCGCGCATATCCTCGGGATCACGAAGCCGAAGGTCGCGATCCTGTCCGCGGTCGAGACGGTCAATCCGAAAATTCCGGGAACGCTCGACGCCGCGGCGCTCTGCAAGATGGCTGACCGGGGCCAGATCACCGGGGGCCTGCTCGACGGTCCGCTCGCCTTCGACAACGCGATCTCGGCCGCGGCTGCGCGCACGAAGAAGATCGACTCGTCGGTCGCGGGACAGGCGGACATCCTGCTCGTTCCCGACCTCGAGGCCGGCAACATGATGGTGAAGCAGCTTCAGTATCTCGCCGGCGCGGATTCGGCGGGAATCGTGTGCGGAACGCGCGTGCCGATCGTCCTCACCTCGCGCGCCGACAACGTGCGCGCCCGGCTTGCCTCGACCGCAGTGCTGAAGCTCGTCGCGCACGAGCGGCGCGGTCGTTTGCTGCCGAAGGCCTGAACACGCCTGTCGTCCCCGCGGAGGCGGGGACCCAGCGACGTTGGGGTGAGACACTGGATTACCGCCTGCGCGGGAATGACGCCCTACGCCGCCTTTCTCCCCGCCCCGGCAGCGAGCTGCTGCTCGGCCAGCGCCACCCAATAGCTTCCGCCGATCGCGAGCGCGTCGTCGTTGAAGTCGTAGTGCGGGTTGTGCACGTTTGGCGTGTCCGCGCCGCGGCCCGTCCCGAGCCACACGTAGCAGCCAGGCTTCGCCTGCAGCATGAAGGCAAAGTCTTCGCTTCCCATCTCCGGCGTGGGATCGGTGTCCACGTTCGCCGGACCGACTACCGCTGCCGCGGCGGTGGTCGCGTGTTTCGTCTCCGTCTCGTCGTTCACTGTCGCGGGATAGCGGCGTTCATAGCGGACCGTCGCCGTCATCTCGAACATCGCGGCGATCCCCGCCACGATCGTGCGCACTCGCTGCTCGATCAGATCCTGCACATCCGGCTTGAACGTGCGCACGGTGCCGCGCAGCACGATCTCCTGCGGAATCACGTTCCACGTGTCGCCCCCGTGGACTTGCGTGATGCTGACCACCCCCGCATCCAGCGGATGCAGGTTGCGCGCGACAATCGTCTGCAGCGCGGAGATCGCGTGGGCGGCGAACAGCATCGGATCCTTTCCCGCGTAGGCCATCGCCGCGTGTGCGCCTGTGCCCGTCGCGACGATCTCGAAGATGTCGAATGCGCCCATCAGCGGGCCCGCTCGCATCGCGAACGTGCCGAACGGCTTGCGCGGCCAGTTGTGCATTCCGTAGACGGCGCGCATCGGAAAACGCTGGAACAGGCCTTCTTCGACCATCATGCGGCCGCCGCCCTCGTTTTCTTCGGCCGGCTGGAAGATGAAGTACGCGGTGCCGTCGAAGCTCTTGCGGCGGGCAAGCGCGGCGGCTGCGCCGAGCAGCATCGCCGTGTGCCCGTCGTGGCCGCAGGCGTGCATCTTGCCGGAAACTTTCGACGCGTGGGCGGCGCCGGTTTTTTCCTGGATGTGCAGGGCGTCGAGATCGGCGCGCAGGCCAATGGCGCACGCTTCGGCCGATGCGCCACGACCGCAACGCAGAACACCGACAACGCCCGTTTTCGCGAGCCCGGTGTGCACCTCGAGCCCGAACGAGCGCAGCTTGTCGGCGACAAACGCGCTCGTCGCGGTTTCCTCGAAGGCTGTCTCGGGATGCGCATGGAGGCGACGGCGCCACGCTTTCATCTCCGGGGCGAGCGCGGCGATTTCCGGGACCAGTTTCACGGGCCTCTCCTTGATTCACCAAGGCATTTCAATGGACGCTGCGCGCTTCCTTAAGGGACGCGCGGCGGGTTTCGCCAGCTTATCAATTCGAGCTTAAACATCATGCGCAGTCGTGGCAAGCGGACCGCACGATCGTAGGCTAGAATGACATCGCTGCTGCCGTTCCACTCCCTCAATGGCGAACAACAATGCGAACGTTTACGACCTCGCGGTCGTGGGTGCGGGCATCAACGGCGCGGGGATCGCCCGTGACGCCGCTGGCCGCGGCCTCAAGGTGCTGGTCGTCGAGCAGGACGACATTTCGTCGGCCACCTCGCAGTGGAGCACGAAGCTGATCCACGGCGGGCTTCGCTATCTCGAGTACTACGAGTTCCGCCTGGTGCGCGAGTCTCTCTCCGAGCGCGAGGTCGTCCTGCACCAGGCGCCGCACCTCGCACAACCGCTCTCGTTCGTGCTGCCGCACGAGCCACACCTGCGTCCCGCGTGGATGATTCGCGCCGGACTCTTCATGTACGACCACTTGTCGCAGCGGGTCACGCTGCCGAGCTCGTTCGGCGTGAACCTGCAGACGTCGAAATGGGGGGCGGGGCTCAAGCACAGTTTCCGCAGGGGGTTCGTCTACGCCGACGCCCGCGTCGACGACGCGAGGCTGGTGCTGGCCAACGAAATGGCGGCGCGCGAGCTGGGCGCGGACATTCGCGTGCGCACCAAGCTCGCCGGCGCGCGGCGCGAGGGCGAGCTCTGGCGCGCGACGCTCGTGACGGCGGGTGGTGCGACGACGGAGGTGGCGACGCGCGCGATCGCCAATGTCGCCGGCCCCTGGGTCAAGGTCGTGCGCGACACGCTCGCAGCCACGCCGTCGACGGAAAACGTGCGCCACGTGAAAGGCAGTCACATCGTCGTGCCCCGTGTGCATCCGGAGGGCCACGCGTACATCCTCCAGAACAAGGACAACCGCATCGTCTTCGTGATCCCGTTCGAGGACCGCTATTCGCTCATCGGCACGACCGACGTCTCCGTCACTGAGTTCGAGCATCCTGAAATTTCCGCGGCTGAGATCGACTACCTGTTGCAGCTCGCCAACACGTATCTCGAAAAGCCGCTGAGCCGCGCCGACGTCGTGTGGACGTTCTCCGGCATCCGGCCACTCTACGACGACGGGCAGAGCGACCCGTCGGCGATCACGCGCGACTACGTGCTGAAGCTCGATGCCGGCAACTCCGCCGCGCCGCTCCTGTCGGTCTATGGTGGCAAGATCACCACGTATCGCAAATTGGCCGAACACGTGCTGGCCGAATTGAAGCCGTACCTCCCGCCGATGAAGCCGGCGTGGACGCATGACGTCGTGCTGCCGGGGGGCGATCTGCCGTCGGGCGGCGTCGCGGCGTGGACCGCCGAGATGCAGCGGCGATATCCCGCACTTCCCGCCGACGTCGTGCGCGGCATCGCCCGCCGGCACGGGTCGCTCGCGCCGAAAGTGCTCGCCGACGCGAAGGTGCCAGCCGACCTCGGCCAACAATTCGGCAACGGGCTCACCGCGCGCGAAGTCGAATGGTTCGTGAGGGAGGAATGGGCGCGCACGACCGATGACGTGCTCTGGCGGCGGTCGAAATGCGGGCTCGGCTTGTCGGGTGAGGCACGGGCGCGTGTCGCGGCCTGCGTCGCGCTGGCCGTGGCTGCGAACCCGGCGTGATTCGGACAGCGCCGCCGTCGATGCGCCCGCTCGCCAGGATGCCGCTCGCCGCGCGGCGCACGATCCGCGGCGTTCTTGCCGACATCGACGAAACGCTTTCCACGCACGGCCGGATCACCGCGGAAGCGTACTCGGCGCTCGAGCGCTTGCATTCGGCCGGCAAGCGCGTGGTCCCCGTCACGGGGCGGCCCGCGGGCTGGTGCGACCACATCGCGCGCATGTGGCCGGTCGACGCCGTCGTCGGCGAGAACGGCGCGTTCTGGATGCGCTTCGACGCGACGGCGCGCAAGCTTGTCAAGCGCTTCGGCGTCGACGACGAGACGCGCCGCGCGAATCGCGTGCGGCTCGCCGCGATCGGCCGGCGGATCGTGGCCGCGGTTCCCGGCTGCGCCCTCGCCTCCGACCAGCTCTACCGCGAGGCCGACCTCGCAATCGACTTCCGCGAGGACGTGCCCGAGCTGTCGCCCGAGGCCGTCGACCGGATCGTCGCGCTGATGAAAGCCGAGGGCATGACCGCAAAGGTGAGCTCGATCCACGTCAACGGCTGGTTCGGTGGCTATGACAAGCTGTCGATGACGCGAATGCTGTTCGCCGAGGCGTTCGGCGCCGATCTCGATCGCGAGCGCGAGCGGTACGTGTTCGTCGGCGACTCGCCGAACGACGCGCCGATGTTCGCCTTTTTCGGTAACTCGGTGGGTGTCGCCAACATCCGCGCATTCGCCGGCCGGATCGCAACCTGGCCCGCTTACGTGACGGAGCGTGAGGCGGGGGCCGGGTTCGCGGAGGTCGCGCGGGCGCTGCTCGAAGTCTGATTCGGCGGCTCCGTCGCAGGATCCGGCAGCTCGAGCGGCACGCGAAGCGGCGGGTCAAATACAATAGCCGAGCTCACATGCGTGATCGCCTCCTCGTGCGAAAGCGGTTCGTGCCCCTGCGTTGTCCCTCCGCGCGATGACCGCGCCGGCCATCTCGCGTGAAGAGCGTTGGCTGCTGGGGCTTCTCGTCTTCGCCTTGGTCGTGCGTCTCGCAACGCTCGGCGCCTATCCGCTGATGGACAACACCGAGGCGCGCTACGCCGAGGTGGCGCGCAAGATGGTGGACACCGGCGATTGGCTGATGCCGCAGATCCACTACGGCGTGCCGTTCTGGAGCAAGCCGCCGCTCTCGATGTGGATGACGGCGGTGTCGTACCTCGTCCTGGGTGTCAACGAATTCGCGGCACGGCTGCCGTCGCTTCTCGCGTGCGGCGGCGTCGCCTGGATGACCTGGATCCTCGCGGTGTGCCGCGGCGGCGTCGGCTTGGGCCTCCGGGCAACGGTGATCCTCGGCACCACCCCGTTGTTCTACATCTCGGCCGGCGCCGTGATGACGGACCCGGCGCTGTTCCTGGGAACGACGCTGTCGATGGCGGGCTTCTGGCAGGCGATGACGCGTTCGGGGCGCGCGGGGCGTGCGTGGGGCTACGCCTTCTTCGTGGGGCTTGCGATCGGGATGCTGGCGAAGGGGCCGGTCGGCGTCGTGCTGACGATGATCCCCGTCGGCGTATGGTCGCTGTGGAAAGGCGGCACCCGCAACGTCTGGAATCGCCTGCCGTGGATTTCGGGTTCCGTTCTCGCCGCGGCGTTGTCCATTCCCTGGTACTTGCTCGAAGAGGCGCGCACGCCGGGCTATCTCGACTACTTCATCGTGGGCGAGCACTGGAAGCGCTATACGCAAAACGGATGGAAGGGAGACATGTTCGGCACGGCGCATGCGCGTCCACGCGGGATCATCTGGCCGCTCGCGCTCGCCGTGACGCTGCCTTGGTCGGTCGTCTGGATCGGGCTGCTGTGGACGCGGCGCCGTAGCCGTGATCCGCTGCCGGCGGATCCCGACGACGACGGCTGGAATGCCTATCTGTGGCTGTGGGCGCTGACGCCGGCGGTGTTCTTCACCTTTGCCGGCAACATCCTGTGGACCTATGTGCTGCCCGGGCTCCCGGCGTTCGCCTTGCTCGTCGCGCAGGCGTGGGTCGCGGCGGGCGATCAACGGCCGCGATGGATGTCGATGAAGGCCGCCGCGCTGACGATGCCGGTGGGACTTCTGCTGGCGGTGGCGTTCATCCTTCCGCGCGTCGCACCCGACCACTCGCAGAAGGCGCTGGTGGCGGAATACCTGGCCAAGCGGACGAGCGGCGCGCAGCGCCTCGTGTACTTCGAGGAGGCGCCGCAGTCGGCCGAATTCTATGCCCACGGCAAAGTGACCACGGCCGCCTCAACCGCGGACCTCGAACGCTTGCTGCGCGATGGCGAGCGCGACTTCTTCGTCTTCAAGGACTCGAAGCAGGACGCGCTGCCGGGTGTTGCCGAGCGCCTGACGCCGATTGCGCGCCACGGCCGCTACACGCTGCTCGAGGCGGCGCGCCCGCAGCCGGGACCATCGCCGTGACGGCGGGCGTACCGTCGCCGGTCGCGAACGTGGCGGAGGCGTAAGTGTGCGGCATCGTAGGCCAGGTCGGCGGGATCGACTCGCCCGCGGGTGTCGAAGCGGTCGTTCGCAGGCAGATGGCGCTCCTCCGGCATCGGGGACCCGATGATTCCGGCTGCGTGATCGATCCGCAATTCGCGTTCGGCCACACACGGCTCGCGATCATCGACCCGGCGCTCGGCGCGCAGCCGCTCGTCTCCGGCGACGGTCGCGTCGTCGTCACCTACAACGGCGAGATCTACAACTATCTCGAGCTCCGCGAAGAGCTCGTCCAGGCCGGACACGCATTCCGCACCGCTTCCGACACCGAGGTGCTGCTGACCGGCTACCGGCAGTGGGGCAGGGAGGTGCTCCAGAGAATCGACGGCATGTTCGCGTTCGCGCTCTACGATCGGGGCCGTGGCGAGCTCTTCTGCGCACGCGATCCGTACGGCCAGAAGCCCTTTTTCTACCACTTGGGGCGAGACCACCTCGCCTTTTCCTCAGAATGCAGGACCTTCGGCGAGCTCCCCGGGTTCCGGAACGAGCTCGAGCTCGATTCGCTCGTCGATTTCCTCGCTTTCGAATCGCTCCCCTACGATCGATCGATCATCCGCGGCGTCCACAAGCTCCCGCCGGGGCACTGCCTGCGCTACGCGGAGGGCAAGCTCGAAATCGCGCCGTATTTCGAATCCGTCCCGTGCGACCTGCCGGCGCGCGCCTCGATCGGGGAGATCCAGGCCGAGGTGCTTCGGCTGCTGCGTCAATCCGTGAAGCGGACGTTCCGCGCCGACGTTCCCGCCGGATTGCTGCTGAGCGGCGGTCTCGATTCCTCGCTCGTGCTCGCCCTGCTGCGCGAAGCATATCCGGCGTTGCCGCTGCGAACCTTCACCATCCGCAACGTCGACTCCTCCTTCGACGAAAGCGCTGCCGCAGCGCTCGTGGCGAACGCGTTTCAAAGCACGCATGCGGAACTGACCGCGGAGCCCGCCGCCCTTGCGGCAACGGCGAGCGCAATCCCGGCCCTCCTCGACGAGCCGCAGGCCGATCCGGGTATCCTGCCCAAGTTCATGATCTGCCGCGAGATCGCGCGAACCACGAAGGTCGCGCTGACCGGAGATGGCGGCGACGAGTTCTTCTACGGCTACGCGATTTTCACGGCGGAGCGCCTTGCGCGATTCGCGCGAACGCTGCCCGATGCCATGCACCGGCACGTGGTGAGGCCGCTCGTGCAACGGGTGCGGGCGAGCAACCGCTACCTTAGCCTCGATCTCAGGCTCAAGCAGTTCGCCAAGGGCTTTCCGGCGCCGGACCATCTGCGCAACTTCTACTGGACCTGCGCGTTCTCGGATCGCGAATTGCCGGCGCTGCTGCGCGACGGCGCGCACCGATTCGTGGATCTGCGCCGGCAACTCTCCATGCTGCAAACGCGTTGGCAGCGCGCGGATGGCCCGCTCGGGCGCCTCGCCTATCTCTACCAGCAGCAGTATCTTCCCGACTACGTACTCGCCAATTCCGACCGGGCGTCGATGTTGAGCTCCGTCGAGCTGCGCACCCCCTACCTCGCGACCGAGCTCGTGCGGGCGCTCAATGCGCTCCCGGATTCGATCAAGATGCGGGGCAGGGAACCCAAGTCGCTCCTGCGGGCAATCGCGCGTAACATCCTGCCCGAAGCAATCGTCAAGCGGCGCAAGGTCGGCTTCACGGCGCCCGTGGCCTCGCTGATCGGGGGCGAGCTCAAGGAAGAGATTCTGACGTTCCTCGGCGGCGCCTACCTCCGCCAGCAGGGATTGTTCAACGAGCCATACGTGTCGAGACTGCTCGACGATCATTTCACCGGCCGGCACAACCGGTACAAGCAGATCTGGGTGCTGTTTACGCTGCAGAAATGGCTGCACGCGAGAGGGCTCGCGCCGTGAGCGCCGCCGTCTCGCTGTCGATCGTCGTCCCCGCCTATAACGAGGCGGAGAGCATCGTGGCGCTGGTCGACGAGATGCTCCCGGTGCTGGAAACGCTAGGCCGGTACCCGTGGGAGGTGATCCTCGTCGACGACGGTTCCGCCGACGGCACCGCCGAGCTGATGACCCGGCTCGCGCGCGAAAGGCGCGGGGTGAAGGCCGTGCTGCTGCGGACCAATTGCGGAAAGTCGGCCGCGATGATGGCCGGGTTCGAGGAAGCGGCGGGCGAGATCGTCATCACCATGGACGCCGACCTTCAGGACGATCCGAAGGAGATTCCCGCCTTCATCGAAAAGATCGAAAGCGGATTCGATTTGGTCTCGGGCTGGAAGAAGGAGCGCCACGATCCGCTCGAGCGTCGACTCGCTTCCCGCTTTTTCAACGCGATCGTGAGAAAGGTCGCGGGTGTCGACCTGCACGACTACAACTGCGGCTTCAAGGCCTATCGCAACTGGTGCGTGAAGGGCCTCGAGATCCGGGGCAATCAGCACCGGTTCGTGCCGGCGGTCCTGTCCTGGCGCGGCGCGAAAATCGCCGAGATAACCGTGGGGCACCGCAAGCGGGCGTTCGGCGCGAGCAAGTACGGATTTTCGCGCTACTTCCAGGGGGCATTCGATCTCGCGACGCTGATCCTGCTCACCAAGTTCGCGCAGAGCCCGCTGTATTTCTTCGGTCTCGTCGGTCTTCCCTTCATCGTTCTCGGCGCGTTGATCGGCGGCTACCTCCTCTTCAACCACATCCTGTTCGTGCTCTTCACCACGAGGGGCTTCCAACTCACGAATCGGCCGCTGCTGATCGTCGCGGTATTCCTGTTCCTGATGGGGGTACTGATGTTCCTGATCGGGATGCTGGCCGAGTTGGTTCTGCGAACGCCGACCCTGCAGAAGGGCCACTGGGTCAAGGAGGTCGTCCGCGGCGAGCCGGCGCTCGCGCCTCGGCCAGCAGCGGCTCCTTCGGCAGCCGCGGTACCCGACCCGCCGCGCTAGGCTGCGAGCCTGTCGGGCTCTGTCGGGCTTACTGTCGCACATGCGGCGGCGGCACCGGCAGCGACGATTGTGGCGACGGCATTACCCGGCCGCGGGCTCCTCCGAACCCGATCTGCCGAGACGCGACGCGATCGGCGCGAGCGCGGCGCGGCCGGCGTAACGCGCATTCGCGCCCAGGGCCTCCTCGATCCGCAAGGCTTCGTTCCACTTCGCCGTTCGCTCCCCGCGCGCGAACGAACCGACCTTCAGCTGCCCCGCGCTCCAGCCCACGGCGAGGTGGACGATCGACACGTCCTCGGTCTCGCCCGAGCGGGCGGAGACGATCGTCCCGAAACCGGCCTGCCGCCCGGCCCGCAGGGCGGTCAGCGCTTCGGTGACCGTGCCGGCCTGGTTCGGCTTGATCAGCACCGCGTTGCACGCCCGCGCCGTCGCGGCGGCCGAGATCCGCGCGGCGTTCGTCGTCAGGTAGTCGTCGCCGATGATCTGCACCCGCGAACCCGCTGCACGGGTGAAGGCGATCCAGGCGGCGCCGTCGTCCTCGGCGAGCGGGTCCTCGACCGAGACGATCGGATAGCGGTCGAGCCAGCCGAGCAGCGTGTCGATCCAGTCGTCGCAATCGAGGGCGCGCGCGTCGCGCGCGAGCGCGTAGCGGCCATTGCGGTGGAATTCGGACGCGGCGAGGTCGAGCGAGATTGCGACATCGGTCCCCGGCAGGTAGCTCGTGCGCTCGATCGCGCGGGTGAGCGTCGCGAGCGCCTGCTCGTTGGTGTCGAACGCCGGCCAGTAGCCGCCTTCGTCGGCGACGCCGGCGAGCTTGCCTTCCTCGCGCATCAATTCCCCCGCGGCCCGATAGACCTCGGCGGCAATCGCGAGGGCTTCGGCAAACGAGGTCGCCGCAAGCGGCATCACCATCAGGTCCTGGAGGTCGATGCGCCGGCCCGCGTGGGCGCCGCCGCCGAAGATCTGAATCTCGGGCAGCGGCAGCACGACCGGCGCACCCGCGGCAAGGTGCCGCCACAACGGAGTTCCGTGCGCCGCTGCGGCGGCGTTCGCGACGGCGAGCGACACCGCGACGGTCGCGTTGCCGCCCAGGCGCGCCTTGTTCGGCGTGCCGTCTTCCGCAACCAGCGCGCCATCGACGCGCGCCTGATCCGCGGCGTCCAAGCCGACGAGCGCGCGGGCGATCGACCCGTCGACGTTGGCGATCGCTGCGGTCACGTCGAGGCCGCCGAAGCGCAGGCCGCCATCGCGCAAATCGATCGCCTCGCGCGTGCCGCGCGACGCTCCGGCGGGCGCGATCGCCCGTCCGTGGCTTCCGCCCGCGAGCGTGACCTCGGCCTCGAGCGTGGGCCGGCCGCGCGAGTCCCACACCCGGCGCGCGTGCACGGCGGAAATCGCTGTCTTCATCGCCCGCCCCGCGCGACCCAGCGAGCCGCGATCTGCCCCGGGTCGGCCACGGGCTCGCGCAGGAGGGCTCGGGCAAAGGCACGCACGTCGTCCCTGGCCCCGGGCGTCGGCAGATACTCGACCGGCGACTTGCCGTCGACTCGGGCGAGCATCAACCCCGGCAGGAGCGCCGCCGCGCGCGCGGCGACGCACTCCGGAGGCTCCCACCGGACGTGGGCGAGATACGCGCCCTCGAGCGCCGTGAACGACTCGACATAGCGGCCCCGCCACTGAGGGCGCCACGCGCCCTTCAGCAGCAGATGGTTCAAGACGAAGGCGAGGTCGAATGCCGGATCGCCGAACCAGGCGCATTCGGCGTCGAGGATCACGGGGCTCTGCGGACCGACCAGCAGATTCTTCGGGCTGAAATCGCCGTGGACGAGCACGCGTTTGACCGCTCGCGTCGTCTCGACGAGTGCAGCGAGCCGCGGCGCCAGATCCGGATGCGCGCGGGCGGTCGCGAGCAGGTAGGGTTCGAGCCGGATCGCGTCGAAGATGCCGTCGGTCCGAAACCGCCCGGCCAGTTCCGGCCGGTCGGCAGTCGCGGCGTGGATGCGCCCCAGCACGTCGCCGACCGCGTGCGCGACGGCGGCGTCGATCGCACCTTCCGCGAGCAGCGACTTCCACACCGGGTAGTCGTCCGGCGGAAGGAAGGCCATGGCGAAGCAGCCGGTCTCGCGGTCCTCGCCGAGGATCTCGGGAACCGCCGCCGGGACGATCGCCCCGGCGACCCGCATCCACTCCACTTCCCAGCGGCTGCGCTCGACCGGCGCCTGCCATTCTGCGGCAACCTTGAGCCTCGAAAGGGCACGTTTGACGCACACGACACGCCCCCCCACCGTTGCCTTGTAGATGTCGGAGGAGATCCCTCCGGCCAGCGGCACCAGCATCACCGGTTGGTGGGCGCTCGCTATCGCCATTCGACGCAAGGCATGGAGTACCGGAGCCCGCGGTTCGTGAGGGGCAGCCATATCGGGCGAGGTCATATCGAGGCGCCTGCAGCGTCGTCGCGGGGCCTCGTTCGGAAGAATACGTTTGCCGCCTGAGGGATGGGCATGATTCTTGATCCGGGTGTTCCAAGCGCCACTGCCAACGGCTTGACGTCAACGGCTATAGCCCAGGGCTGCGGGCAGCACTCGGGAGGCACCGCAATGATCCGCTTCGGTTTCAGCATCAAGACCCGCACGGGTCAACGCGTGGAGAACATCTCCATCATGGCCGGCTCGCAACCGGACGCCGAGCGCCGTCTGCGCCAGATGTATCAACAGTGTGAAATCCTGCAGTGCAGCACCCAGGCGGTGCCGCGACGCGTCGACACGCTCGACGTCGAAGGCGTGATCGGCATCATCACCGGCAGCGAGCCCCCCGGGATGCTCGCTGCGGCGAACGACGCCCCCGCCCCCATCGTCCGGCTACGCAACAAAGCCGGCACTCACTAACTCGTCGACGAGCGCCTGGTAGTCGCGCGCGCCACGGCTTTCCGGGGCATGCCGGAAAACATCGAGCTCCACCGCCGGACTCTCCGCGAGCTTCACACTTTCGCGGATCCGGGTGACACAGATCTCCTCGGAACGTAGCGACCCCGCCAGGCGGTCGACGACTTCGGCGCTCATCTTGCGCCGGATGTCGTAGCGCGTGAGCACATAGCGCCGCGGCAGCCGCCGCTTGAAGACCGGCTCCAGCGCGTTCAACGCGCGCTCGACCTCACGCGCGCCACGAAGCGCGAGGAAATCGCAGGAGACGGGCACGAGCAGCAAGTCGCAGGCGAAGACGGCATTCAACGACAGCACGTTGAGGAGCGGTCCGCAGTCGATCACGACCGGGCCCGGCACGTCGCTCGCGTGGCGCAGCGCGTGGCGCAGCCTTGTCACGACGTTCACGCCTTTGCCGAGTGCCGCATCGAGCTTGGAGAGCTCGAGATGCGCGGGGCAGATGACGACGCCGCTCTTGGTGATCTGCGCGATGTCGGCGAGCGGCCGCTGGCGGATGAAGAAACTGTAGACCGAATCGTCGGCGTGCCTCGGGCTCGCACCGAACACGTGCGACAGGTGTGCCTGCGGGTCGAGGTCGATCCCGAGCGGCCGCTGCCCGCGCTGCGCGATCGCGGCGAGCAGGTTGAGGGCGGTCGTGGTCTTGCCGACGCCGCCCTTCTGGTTGAATACCGCGATGACCGTCATTTCGTCAGAACGTCAGAACCGGATCCCAAGAGTGGCTGCCGCGATTGCTCGGTCGCGCCCGGCCGGGAAGTGAAACGCGCCCCTCGCCGCACCTGCGTACGATTCGCGGGCTGGCTTCGGGTCTCGCCTGGCAACCGAGGCACTCGGAGCTGCTCGCGGCACCGAAACGATTATACGGATGCGCCGCGCGCGGCTGCGCGATGGGCGAGCGCCGGCACGATGCCGTATCATGAGCAGCCTGGCGGCGCAGTGGCCCCGCGCGCCGTCGACCGATTCGAACGTTCCGTGCCTTCGTCTCCGCTCTACTTCGTCGTGATGGCCGCTGGGCAAGGGAAGCGCATGCACTCGGCCCTCCCCAAGGCGTTGCACCTCCTCGCCGGCCGTCCGCTCGTATCGCATGTGCTCGACACCGCCCGATCGCTCGCGCCCGATGCGCTCTGTCTCGTCATCGGACACGGCGGGCAACGCGTGCGCGACGCGCTGGCGGCGCCGGACCTCGCGATCGTCGTGCAGGATCCACCGCGCGGCACCGGTGACGCGGTGCGGGTTGCGCTTGCCGATCTTCCGGACAACGGCGTCACCGTCGTCGCCAATGGCGACTGCCCGCTCGTCCCGGCGGCGACGTTTGCCGCGCTTGCCGACCTCGCCGCGGCCGGCCACCTCGCCGTGCTCACCGCGCGCGTGTCCGATCCCCGCGGGCTTGGGCGCGTCGTCCGCGACGGGTCGGGCACCGTGCGGGCGATCGTCGAGGACAAGGACGCGAGCCCGGCGGAGCGCAGGATCGACGAGATATACACCGGCGTGCTCGCCGCGCCGACGCCGCTGCTCCGGCATTTCGTCGCCGCGTTGCGGGACGACAACGCGCAGCGCGAGTTCTATCTGACCGACGTCGCGAAGCTCGCGGTGGACGAGGGCACCACCGTGCTGGCGCACCTCGCCGCCGACGAGAACGAGGCGCTTGGCGTCAACGACCGCGCGCAACTGGCCGCGATCGAGCGCATCCTGCAGCGGCGGGGGGCCGAAGCGCTGCTTCGAGCCGGCACCTGGATCGCCGACCCCGCACGCATCGACGTCCGCGGCACGCTCGAGTGCGGCCGCGACGTCCGGATCGACGTCGGCTGCGTATTCGAGGGGCGCGTCGTGCTTTCCGCCGACGTCGAGATTGCGCCGCATTGCGTGCTGCGCGACGTCACCGTCGGCGCGGGCACGCGCATCGAGGCGTTTTCGCATCTCGACCACGCCGCCATCGGCGCGAATTGCCGCATCGGGCCGTACGCGCGGCTGCGCCCCGCCGCGACCCTTGCCGAAGACGTCCACGTCGGCAATTTCGTCGAGGTCAAGGCGAGCACGCTCGCGCGCGGGGCAAAGGCCAACCACCTCGCATACGTGGGCGACTCGACGGTGGGCGCCAACGTCAACGTCGGTGCCGGCGCGATCACGGCGAACTACGACGGCGCGAACAAGCATCGCACGGTGATCGAGGACGATGCCTCGATCGGATCGAACTGCGTGCTGGTCGCGCCGGTGACGGTCGGCCGCGGCGCCACGATCGGCGCCGGCAGCACGATTTCGAAGGACGCGCCGCCGGGCGAGCTGACGCTGGCGCGGGCGAGAGCCGCGACGGTCCCGGGTTGGAAGCGGCCGGTGAAGAAGCAGCCCCCGAAGTGAGCGGCAATCGCCGCTGAAAGGACGACACATCGATGTGCGGCATCGTCGGCGCGGCTTCGACGCGCAACGTGGTTCCGATCCTGATCGACGGGATCCGGCGGCTCGAATATCGCGGCTACGACTCGAGCGGTGTCGCCGTCATCGAGGACGGCGTGCAGCCGCGTCTCGGGCGTCTGGTGAGCACCGCGCGAGTCGCCGACCTCGCGTCGCAGGCGCAGGCGCGCCAGCTCGCGGGTATCACGGGTATTTCGCACACCCGCTGGGCGACGCACGGCGCGCCGACGCCCGCCAACGCACATCCGCACGTGTCCCGCGACGAAATCGCCGTCGTCCACAACGGGATCATCGAGAACTACGAGGCGCTCCGCGAGCGGCTGCAGGCGCAGGGCTACGAATTCGCGACGCAGACGGACACCGAGGTCATCGCGCACCTCGTCCACGCGCACTGGCACGGCGCCGGTGGTGGCGACCTGAAGCGGGCGGTGCAGGCGGCGGTGGCGGAATTCCACGGTGCATACGCGATCGCCGTCATCTCGACGCGCGAGCCTGGCCGCGTCGTCGGCGCACGCCAAGGGAGCCCGCTCGTCGTCGGGATCGGGGGCGACGATCATTTCCTCGCGTCGGACGCGGCGGCGCTCCTGTCGGTGACGCGGCGCGTTGCGTACCTCGAGGAAGGCGACATCGCCGACATCCGGCGCGAGGGTTACGCGATCTTCGACGCGCGTGGCGAGCCCGTCGAGCGCGCCGTCGCCACCGTCGAAGCGTCCGCGGCAGCGATCGAGCTCGGGCCCTACCGCCATTTCATGCAGAAGGAGATCTTCGAGCAACCGCGGGCGGTCGCCGACACGCTTGAAAGTGTCGCCGGCATCGGGCCCGAGATCTTCGGGCGCGAGGCGGCTGGCGTTCTATCCGACGTCGACAGCGTGCTGATCCTCGCCTGCGGGACGAGCTATTACTCGAGCCTGGTCGCGAGGCAATGGCTCGAATCGGTGGCGCGCATTCCCTGCGTGGTCGAGATCGCCAGCGAATACCGGTACCGCGACAGCGTGCCCAACCCGAATGCGCTCGTCATCGTCGTCTCGCAATCGGGCGAAACGGCCGACACGCTCGCCGCGCTGAAGCACGCGAAGGAGCTCGGCCACAAGCGCACGCTCGCGATCTGCAACGTGGCGACCTCGTCGATGGTGCGGCAGACGGCGCTCACGTTCCTCACGCGCGCCGGGGTCGAAGTCGGCGTCGCGTCGACGAAGGCATTCACGACGCAGCTGATCGCGCTGTTCCTGCTCGCGTTGACGCTCGCGAAGACGCGCTTGCGGCTCACCGCCGACGAAGAGGCGTACTGGATGCGCGGCCTGCGCCATCTGCCTGCCGCGCTGCAGGCGGCGCTGGCGCTCGAGCCGCAAGTGATCGCGTGGGCCGAGCAGTTTGCGAAAAGGCAGCATGCGCTCTTTCTCGGCCGCGGGCTGCATTACCCGATTGCGCTCGAGGGGGCGTTGAAGCTGAAGGAAATCTCCTACATCCATGCCGAGGCGTACCCGGCAGGCGAGCTGAAGCACGGGCCGCTCGCGCTCGTCGACGCGACGATGCCGGTGGTCGCGATCGCGCCGAACGATGCGCTACTCGACAAGCTCAAGAGCAATTTGCAGGAGGTCCGCGCGCGCGGCGGCGAGCTCTACGTCGTCGCCGATCTCGACAGCCGATTGACCTCGAGCGAGAGCATCCACGTAATCCGCCTGCCCGAGCACGCGGGGCACCTGTCGCCGATCGTGCACACGATTCCGCTGCAGCTTCTCGCCTATCACGCTGCCGTGATCCGCGGCACCGACGTCGACAAGCCCCGCAATCTCGCCAAGTCGGTGACCGTCGAGTGACCGCGGCCGACGCAGCGGCGCGCGCGCGAAAAAAGTGGGGTCAGCGACGCCTTTCCGATTCGCTCCGGTCAATGGCGGCCATGCAGGCAGGCCCCGAGCATTTTCGAAAATCGTCTCTGCCGCCACTTTTCATTTTCCCCACTGCAACGCCAGCGGATTCACGTCGCGGGCGAGCTCCAGCAGCCCGGCGCGCGTGGCCGGATCCAGCGGTTCGAGCGGATGGCGCACGGCGTCACTCGCGATGACGCCACCCTCCATCATGACGGCCTTGGTGGCGCGCAGCCCGCACTGCCGATTCTCGAAATTGACGAGCGGCAGGATCCGTGCGTAAGCCGCGGCGGCTTCGCTGCGCCGTCCGGCGCGATGGTGCTGGAGCACGGGACGAATCAGATCGGGCAGCAACGCGCTCGGCATCGTCCCGGTGGCCCCGGCATCGAGGTCGGCCATCAACGTGATCGACTCTTCGCCGTCGAAGGGCCCGGCGATCGCGTCGCCGCCCGCGGCGATCAGCGCGCGCAGCTTGGCGGCGGCTTGCGGGACTTCGATCTTGAAGTAGCGGACGAGCGGAACGTCGCGGGCAAGACGGGCGAGGAAGGCGACCGAGAGCGTCAGGCCGGAAAGCGGGGCGTCCTGGACCATCAGCGGGATCGCGGCCGCGTCACCGACCCGCGCGAAGTGCTCGAGCATCCCCTTCTCGTCAGCGCGCAATCCGACGCCGTGGTACGGTGGCATCAGCATCAGCATGCTCGCCCCCGCGGCTGCCGCGCGACGCGCGCGGGCGACGGCGATTCGCGTGCTGAAGTGGCTCGTCGTGACGATGACCGGCACGCGTCCGGCGACGTGGGCGAGGCAGTGGTCGGTAAGCGTGTCGCGCTCGTCGTCGGTCAAGAGGAATTGCTCCGAATAGTTGGCGAGGATGCAGATGCCGTCGACTCCCTGGTCGATCATGCAATCGAGCACGCGCCGCTGACTGCCGAGATCGACGTCGCCGTTGGCTGCGAATGGCGTCGGAGCGATGGGAAAGACGCCGGCGTAAGTAGGTATCGTCGATGTGGCCATGCCGCCTCCCATTCATTCGTTGCCGTCGCGCCGCCTCGTTCCGCTCGGCCGGAGCATGCGGCGGCTATTCCCCGGGCGACGGGTCGATGCGCGAGCGCTTGTCGCACCTCCGCCGGTAGTCGCGGCGAAGAAACGCCTCGTCGGCCGGTGCAAGGTCGAAGCGCTGGCAGGCTTCGTTGACGAGCTCCATGCGTCCAGGCGCCGTGTTCGGCGAGGCACGCGACGGCGTGGCGGAGCGCTTCGCCCTTCGGCACGAGCGGCGGTATCGACATCGTCGTCTGCGCGCGTTTCGAGTACCGATGTTAACGCGACTTCCCGACGTGCGTGCGATAAACTTTCGCGATGACGAGGCTCGATACTGTCGTGCTCGGTCTCGGCGCGACCGGTAGCGCTGCCCTCTATCAGCTGGCCAAACGCGGCAATCGGGTCCTCGGCATCGACCGCTTCGATCCGCCGCATCGCCTTGGATCGACGCACGGCGATACGCGAATCACGCGCCTCGCGATCGGCGAGGGCGCGCAGTACACGCCGCTCGCCATGCGCGCCCACGAGCTGTGGCGCGAGATCGAACGGGCCACCGGCAGAACGCTGCTCACCACGAACGGCGGACTCATCATTTCCAGCGCAGCGAAAGCAGCCGTCGTCCACGTCGATCGTTTCTTCGCGAATACGGTCGCGGCAGCGGAGCGCTACGGCATAGCCCACGACGTGCTGTCGGCCCGCGAAATCCGGCGCCGGTTCCCGCAGTTCAACGTGCGTGACGACGAAGTGGGCTACTTCGAGCCATCCGCAGGCTTCCTTCGACCGGAGGAATGCGTACGCGCGCAGTTGGCGCTCGCGCTCGCGCATGGCGCACGGATTCACGTGAACGAAACCGTGCAGGGCTTCGATGCCTCGGCGAATGCGGTGACGGTGATAACCGATCGGGGGATCTATGTCGCGAACCGGCTGCTCGTCGCGGCGGGCCCATGGTTGCCGGGGTTGCTGAGGCCGGAATGGGCGAGGTGGTTCAAGGTGACCCGCCAAGTCGTGTTCTGGTTCGATGTCGGCGAATCCGCCGCGAGCTTCGCGCCCGACTGCTTTCCAATCTTCATCTGGGAACTGCAGGGAACGAGACAGGCGATCTACGGCTTTCCGGCGATCGACGGGCCGCGGGGCGGCATCAAGATCTCGACCGAGCAGCTCGAGACGACGACGACGGCGGAAACCGTCGACCGGAACGTCACGTCCGCCGAAGCGCGCGCCATCTACGAAACGCTCGTCGCGCCGCACGTTCCGGCGATCCGCCCGAAATGCCTGCGCGCGGCGGCCTGCCTCTACACCGTCGCGCCCGATTTCGGCTTCGTGATCGACGCGCACCCTGGTTGCGAGCGCGTGCTCATCGCGTCGCCGTGCTCGGGCCACGGCTTCAAGCACTCGGCAGCGATCGGCGAGGCGCTGGCGGAATGGATCGTCGACGGCGCGAGCCGCATCGATCTGGGGGCGTTCGGGATCGGCCGGTTCCACTGACGGTCGATGCGGGTCGGGTCGCAGCCCGCCACGGAATCGGCGCCGCCGCGAATGCGGTAGCATGTCGGCCCAAACCATCGTCGCGCGGAACCCGCACCCACCGCCCCGTCATGGATTTCGCCTTCATCCTCGATCCGTTGCCGCTGCTCAACGCGTACAAGGACACGAGCATCGCGATGATGCGCGCCGTCGCCGCACGCGGTCACGCGGTGTTCGCGCTGGAAGCGTCCGATCTTTCCTGGGATCTCCGGGGCACACATGCGCAGGTGGCGCCGCTTACGCTCTCCTCGAACAATGTCGACTGGTACGCCGAAGGCCCGCCCGAGGAGCGTCGCCTCGCCGATTTCGCGGCGGTATTGATGCGCAAGGACCCGCCGTTCGACATGGAATATGTCTATGCGACTTACGTGCTCGAAGCGGCCGAGCGCGAAGGGGCGCGCGTGTACAACCGGCCGCGCGCGATCCGCGATCACAACGAGAAGATGGCGATCGCGGAATTCGCCGAATTCATCGCGCCGACGCTGGTGACGCGCAACGCCGGTCGCATCGACGAGTTCATCGATGCGCACAAGGACACGATCCTGAAGCCGCTCGACGGCATGGGCGGAACTTCGGTGTTCCGGATTCGGGACGACGATCCGAACCGCAACGTGATCATCGAGACAGTGAGTCACGACGGCGAGCGGACGGTCATGGCGCAGCGCTTCATTCCCGAGATCGTCGACGGCGACAAGCGGGTGCTGCTGATCGGCGGCGAGCCGGTGCCTTATGCCCTGGCGCGCATCCCCAAGCCGGGGGAGACGCGCGGCAACCTCGCCGCGGGTGGCCGCGGCGAGGCGCGACCGCTGACGGCGCGCGACCGCGAGATCGCGACGACGCTCGGCCCCGCGCTTTGGAAAGAGGGGTTGCTGGTCGTCGGTCTCGACGTCATCGGCCCGCATCTCACCGAGGTCAACGTGACGAGCCCGACCTGCTTCGTCGAGATCGCCGAGCAGACCGGATTCGACGTCGCCGCGATGTTCGCCGACGCGCTCCTCGCCGCTTGCGCGTAGACGGCCGCCGCCGAATGGCGTGCTACCATAATCCTCGACGCTTGACGGCGCGCGAGCGTGCGCTCCGCCGGACTCACATGAATCCCTACCCGGGTTCGAGATGATCGGGATCCTGATCATTGCCCACGACAGCCTGGGCGAGAGCCTGGTGCGCGCGGTCACCCACGTGCTCGGCACCCGGCCACCCCAATTCGAGGTGCTGTCGGTGGCGGCGACCGACGATCCGATTCAGCTTCTGCCCGCGGCGCACGAGCTCGTCGCGAGGCTCGACGACGGCAAGGGCGTGCTTGTCTTCTCGGACATCTTCGGCGCGACACCTTGCAACCTGGCCGCGAAGCTCTTGAAGCCGGGGCGGGTCGAAGGCGTCTCCGGCGTGAACCTGCCGATGCTGGTCCGCGCGTTCACCTACCGCAACCGGGGCCTGGAGACGATGGTCAAGAAGGCCATCTCCGGCGGCTGCGAAGGCGTCATGCACATCGATCCGGGCCCGGTCTATGCAGCAACGCGAGGTTGAGATTGCGAACAAGCTGGGGCTGCATGCGCGCGCCTCCGCCAAGCTTACCCAGCTTGCGGCGAAGTACCAGTGCGACGTCGTCATGGCGCGCAACAACCGGAAAGTGAATGCGAAGAGCATCATGGGCGTGATGATGCTCGCCGCAGGCAAGGGAGCGAAGGTGACGCTGATGACCGACGGCCCGGACGAAGCCGAGGCGATGGAGGCGATCGTCGCGCTGATCGACGATTTGTTCGGCGAAGGTCAGTAGCGCGAGATCCGGGCCGACGATGACCAGCTTCGCGCTCCACGGCGTCGGCGTTTCGGGGGGCATCGCCATCGGCCGGGCGCAGCTCGTCTCGCACGCGACGCTGGAGGTCGCGCACTATTCGATCGCTCCCGGAAACGTCGACGCCGAGATTGCCCGCTTCGCGAACGCCCTCGTCGAGGTGCAGCGCGAGCTCGAGGGGCTGCACAGCGCGATGACGTCCGGTGACGCGCCGGCTGAGTTCGGCGCGTTCCTCGACGTCCACTGGATGATCCTCACCGATCCGACGCTCGCCGAGGCGCCGAAGAAGATCATCGCCGAGCAGCGCTGCAACGCCGAGTGGGCGCTGATCCAGCAGATGAACGTGCTGGTCGAGCAGTTCGAGCAGATCGAAGACCCCTACCTGCGCGAGCGGCGAGCCGACGTGGTGCAGGTCGTCGAGCGGATCCTGAAGCGGCTGCTCGGCAAGCCAGGCGCGGTCGGCCCGGGCGGCGCCGAGCAGCACACGATCCTGGTCGCGCACGATCTGTCACCGGCCGACGTGATCCAGTTCAAGCGGCACCGGTACGCGGCGTTCCTCACCGACGTCGGCGGCGCGACGTCGCACACCGCAATTGTCGCGCGAAGCCTTGCCGTGCCCGCGGTCGTCGCGACGCACAACGCGCGCACGCTGATCCGCGAGAACGAGCTCCTGATCGTCGACGGCACTCATCACGTCGTCATCGTCAATCCGGACAAGTCGGTGCTCGCCGAATACCGCCTGAAACAGGGCGAGCTCGAGCTCGAGCGCGCGCGGTTGCGGCGGTTGAAGTCGAAGCCCGCGACCACGCTCGACGGCATCGAAATCGAATTGCACGCCAACATCGAGCTGCCCGGCGACCTCGCGCAAGCGCTGGAGAGCGGGGCGACGGGCGTCGGGCTGTTCCGCTCGGAGTTCCTGTTCCTGAACCGCGAGGGGCTTCCGTCCGAGGACGAGCAGTTCGAGGCCTATCGCACCGTCGCCGAAGGCATGCAGGGCAAGCCGGTGACGATTCGCACGTTCGATCTCGGCGCCGACAAGTCGTTCTCGGGGCTCGACGGGCTCGTTCGCGTCGCGCCCAATCCCGCGCTGGGGTTGCGCGCCGTGCGCTTCTGCCTCGCCGAGCCGCGCCTGTTCCTGACGCAGCTTCGCGCGATCCTGCGCGCGTCGCGCTACGGTCGGGTGCAGATCCTGATCCCGATGCTCGCCTCCGTCGGCGAAATCGACCAGACGCTCGCGATGATCGCGCAGGCGAAGGAAGCGCTGCGCGATCAGGGAGTGCCGTTCGATTCGGGCGTGCCGGTCGGCGGCATGATCGAGATCCCCGCGGCCGTACTGGCGATCTCGTCGTTCCTCGAGCGGCTCGATTTCCTGTCGATCGGCACGAACGACCTGATCCAGTACACGCTCGCCGTCGATCGAGCCGACGACGCGGTCTCGCATCTCTACGATCCGTTGCACCCGGCGGTGCTGAAGCTGCTCGCGATGGCGATCGCAGCGGCCAACCGAGCGAAGGTGGCGATCGCCGTCTGCGGCGAAATGGCCGGAGAGGCGCGGCTGACGCGCCTGCTGCTCGGCCTCGGCTTGCGCAACCTCTCGATGCATCCGGCGCATGTACTGACGGTCAAGCAACGGGTGCTGACGACCGACGTGGCGCAGGGCGAGCCGATCGTTGCGCGGATCCGCCGCACCGACGATCCCGGGCGGCTTATGGCGCTCATCGACAAGCTCAACGGCTGAGGCCCGCTCGGGCAAAACCGAAGCCACCCGCGACGCGCGCGGCGCTGAATGCGGTTGGCCGCCGACTCCAAGGGGCAATGCGCAAACGCGTGGCCCAGAGGTCGAGGTGGGGAAGGCAAGGCGGCGGCACGTGCGCCCGCCCCGCCTTTGGGGCATAATGACATTGGCATAACGGCGCGGTCGTTGCGCAATGGGTGGAATTTTCGGCCGGCGCGCGCGGTTTGCTTCGGCGCGCCCGACCATCCCGTTGCATCGGATCAGGGCCGCGGCAACCACGGCACGAACATGAATGCGAGCGGAGGCAGTGTCGGCATTTGCGCGCGAATGGCGCTTCACTTCGTCGCGTTGTCGATCGCGGCGAGCGCTGTCGCGGCCGAGGTCGGCCAAGCCGCTCCGGCTTTCGCGCTGCCGACGGCGAGCGGCGAGACCGTGGCGCTCGACAAGCTGCGCGGGCGCGTCGTCTACGTCGATTTCTGGGCGTCGTGGTGCGGGCCGTGCCGGCGCTCCTTTCCCTGGATGAACGAAATGGAGCGGAAATACGGCGCGCGCGGCCTCACGATCATCGGCGTCAACGTCGACAAGAAGCGCTCCGATGCGGAGCGTTTCCTGCAGCAGACGCCGGCCGCGTTTACGATCGTCTTCGACCCGTCCGGCGCGGCACCCGCCGCCTATGGAGTGAAGGGCATGCCGAGCTCGTACCTGATCGACGCGCAGGGCAACGTCGCGGCGGTCGAGACCGGGTTTTTCGACGACCGCAAGGCGAGCCTCGAAGAGCGCATCCGCGCGCTCCTCGCCGCGCACCAATAGCTTCGATTGTCGAACCGGAGATTGCTCATGCGTTTGCTCTCGTGCCTGCTGCCGATGCTCTTCGTCGCGGGCTGCGCAACGGTAGTGCCGCCGCAACCCTGGGAAAAGGGCGACCTCGCGAAGCCGTCGATGCAGATCGACCCCGATCCCCTCGCTCTCAAGGTGGAGCAGCACATCTATGCGAGCAAGGAAGCGGCGACCGGAGGCTACGGTATCGGCGGCGGCGGTTGTGGCTGCAACTGAGCGCAACGGTCCGTCGCGGGGGCTCTTGCGAAACGAGGACACCTCCGAAACAACGCGCGACGATCGGCGTCCCGCAGGCGATAGGGGCGCCGAGCGCGCGAACGACGTCTCGCGTTCGTCCGGCGCGCTCCTTGCCGCGGCGCTTGCGCTGCCGGGGATGCTCCCCGCCGCGGTGAACGCGCAGAGCGTCCACGATCGGGGATGGATCGAGCTCAAGTATCTCGACTACCGCGATTGGCAATCCGGTGCCAACCGGATGGGCGTGAGAAGCCCGTCGTTCTACACGCTGGTGCCGGTGAGCGACACCGTGGAAATCGAAGGCTCGGTCGTCTACGATGCGATGTCCGGCGCGTCGCCGCTCTATTTCAACACGCTGTCCGGCGCGTCGGGCCAGGGCGTCGGCGATTACCGGACCGCTGGCGAAGCCAAGATCACCAAATACTTCAGCGGCTGGGCGATCGGCGTTTCCGGCGTCGCCTCGTCGGAGCAGGACTATCTGTCGCGCGGTGGCGCCGTCGACCTGCGGATCTTTTCCGACGATCGCAACCGCACCTACGCGTTCGGCGTCGCCGGCGCGAGCGACCGCGTCAATCCCATCAATGGCCTCGTGGCCAACGCGCCGCGCAACACGGTCGAATTTCTGCTCGGGATCACGCAAGCGCTGTCAGCCACCTCGATCGTCAATTCGAACGTCACCTACTCGTACGGGCATGGCTATTTCGATGATCCGTACAAGGTGCTCGACAAGCGGCCTGCGGACCGCACGATCGTCGCGTGGCTTACGCGTTACAACCAGTATTTCGCCGAACCGGACGGCACGCTGCGGTTGTCTTATCGGCTGTTGCACGACTCGTTCGGCAGCACGTCGAACACCCTCGGCGCGACATGGGTCCAGGCGCTGCCTGCGGGGTGGAGCCTCGCGCCGCGGCTCCGCTACTACACGCAAAGCGCGGCGAGCTTCTTCTACGGCCCGCCGGCCGGCAGCGGCCGCGTTGCCGGCCAGCCGTTCACGATGGACACGCGCTTGTCCGCGTTCGGCGCGGTCACGGTAGGCGTCGGCGTCGCCAAGGCACTTCCCGACGGCTGGAGCGTCGATCTGCGGGCCGATTATTATCGGCAGGAGTCGAATTGGCGCCTCGTCGGTAGCGGCAGCACGGGCATGCTCCCGTTTTCGGCGCGGTGGCTCCTTGCCGGCATCAGCAAGGCATTCTGAAGCCGCGCGTTCCGCTCCGAAGAACTCGACGGCGATGCCGCTCGTTCGCATCACGTTCCGCGCGATGGCGTCCGACAACGAGTTGCAGCTGCACGCGTCGGACGAAGGGCTGGCACGACGGGCCGCCGAAGCCGCAATCGCCGACGTCGCGCGCATCGAGGCCAAGTATTCGCGCTATGGCGATGACAGCGAGACCACGCGGATCAATCGAGCAGCAGGAGGAGCGCCCGTCGCGATCGACGCCGAGACGGCGGCGCTGCTTTCCTATGCCGATCGCTGCTTCGCGTTGAGCGGCGGCCTCTTCGACCTCACCTCCGGTGCGCTGCGGCGCGCGTGGGACTTCCGGCGCGTGCCGCCCCGAGTTCCCGCGGCAGAGCGATTGGAGGCGGCACTGGCGCTCGTCGGATGGGCCGGGGTCGAGTGGAACGAGCGGACGATCCGCCTGCCGCGGCCGGGGATGGAGATCGACTTCGGCGGCATCGGCAAGGAATACGCGGCCGACCGCGTCGCGACGATCTGCATCGAACACGGAATCGCGCGCGGGCTCGTCAATCTCGGCGGCGACGTGCGGGTCATCGGGCCCCAGCCGGATGGAACGCCGTGGCGCGTCGGCATTCGCCATCCGCGCGAGGAAGGCGCGGTGGCCGCCGCGGTCGCCCTCGAATCGGGTGCTGTCGCGACGAGCGGCGATTACGAGCGCTATGTCGAGATCGACGGACGGCGCTACTGCCACATCCTCAATCCGCGCACCGGAATGCCGGTCGCGCACTGGCAATCGGTGAGCGTGATCGCACCGCTCTGCATCGTCGCCGGAAGCTGCTCGACGATCGCGATGCTGCGGGAGCAGGACGGCGAAGGATTTCTGCGCGACCAGGGGCTCGCCTACGTTGCCGTGGCGCCGGACGGATCACTGCACGGTCCGGCGATCGAGGTGATGCGCTGAGGCGGCGGGCGGCAAAGCGTCGGGCCGGCGATGACGCCCGTGGGGTCGGCCGCTGGCGTCGACTCGACCCGGGCGCCCCCCGCGCTGGGCGCGCGGGGGCCCTGCTCCCAGCCTCACCCCGCTATTTGCACACAGTGCCCGCCGGCGCCGCGAACAGGTAACGCGTGACCTGTTTGCTTTGTGTCACCGCCGGCAATCCTCCCGCGCCGTTCGTCGTGTAGTCGAATATCGCATGGTTGCCGTCGGCGAATGTAAACGTCGCCGTGCCGACCTGGACGGGCAACCATTGGACCATGTCGTAAGCATCGAACCGCGGCCCCGAGCTGCGGTAGAGCGTTCCGGTGTAGACATTGCTCGTGCCGACTCGGGGCGCAAGCGCCGACAGCCACAACGGCGCGCCGCCGGCGTCGTAGGTGTACCACGTCGCGAACACGCTGTTGCCCTGGTGGGCGAAGTTGATCCCCCATCCCGATTCAGCGCCGCCCGCCACCCACCACAAGTCCTGGTAATTGTTCGCGGCGGCGAAGTTTGGCGACGCGCTGTACGTGCACGCAGGCTGCGGACCAGTGCCCAGGTCGTAGCGGGTGATCGCCTTGGTCTGCGTCGTTCCGTTCACCGTGTACTCGAAGCTGCCGTTGTTCGCGTCGGTAAACGTGAGCGTTCCCGCGCCGACCTGGGTCGGCGCTCCCGCGCCGACAAAGCTGTTGAACGGAGGACCGGTATCCGTGTAGATCGGCCCGTTGTAGGCGCTCCCCGTGGGCGTGGTCCGAATTGCGAGCATCGAGAGCCACCACGGCTTGCCGGCGGTGTCGTACGTGTACCACGTGGCGAACACGGCCTCGCCCTGGTGGGCGAGGTTGATCCCCCAGCCGGACTCGGAGGTCGCCGGCGCCTTCCACCACAGCCCGGCGTAATTGGAACCGGCGACCCCGGTACCCGTCATGGTGAACGCCTGCGGGCTCCCCAGACCGTCGCTGCTGACGGTGAGCGTCGTACTCCGGACTCCCGCCGTCGACGGGCGAAATGTCAGCACGATGTCGCACGCGTCCAGGGGCGCGACTGCCCCGCAGCCGCTGGTGACGATGGCAAACTCGGTCCCGTTGCTCGTCGTCACGCCGGTGACGTTGACCGTCGTCGAGCCGATGTTGATGAGCGTCAGCGATCCGGCGGCGCTCGTCGCGCCAAGGTTGACGCTGCCGAAGTTGATCGGGGCCGATCCTTGCAGCGCGCCGGGGGAGGTCCCCCCGCCGCCGCCTCCCCCACCTCCGCCTCCGCCCCCGGCGACGCAGGGAGCGACGCCGAGATCGCACGTGTAGAGAAATTCGGCGATGTCGCCGAGGTCCCCCATGATGTTGTCGGGCGGACGATCCGCGAGGCAGCCATTGTTCGGGCACGTCTCCATGGCGATGATGATCGGCTCCGCCTCTTTCTGCACGTGCATCATCGTCTGGATATACCCCGGGTCGCGGGGCGCGGCCTTGATGAGCGACGGAGCGGCCACGGGCACGTTGATCGTATCGGTCAATGGATTGTCGCTGTGGCACTGGTTGCACGCCCAGGGCTGGGACGGCATCGAGATCAGTGGCGAGGACATTTGGTTGTAGAGCGCCTTGCCTCGATTCGCATCGCCGCACTGCGGGCCGACATGGCCGGGGTGGTCGCCCGCGACAAATGTGCAGGCGTGCGGCGGCGCCCCCGTAGCCGTGGCGAGCGACGACCAGGCGTCGACTCCCAGCAGCAGCAGCAACATCAGTCCGAAGGCGCCGAAGCGATTCATCCAGATCTCCGATTGGGGTGGGACGGTTCCGCGGCCAAAGCGCGACCCGCGGCAAGATATCCCAACGTCATAGAATATTCCAGCGTCATGAGGCCGCGCAAGACCGCACGGCAGGATGAGAATCCACTTTGACGGTCGGTAAGGGCCTCCGGGTAGCCAAGGAGGCCGGGACCGCGATAGACTTTGCCTCGTTGCGCCGATTTGAGCCAGCTTGCGGGCGCGAGCGGACGCCGAAACACGGTGTACGCGACAAATGCGCTAAAGCGGAGGGGAAACGGGGCAACCCGCGCCAACCCGATTAGCGACAGGCTGGTCGGGTTTTTTCATTGGTGCGGCGACGCGTCTTCCAATTCAATGCCTTCGTTTGCTGCAACAACCGCCGGGAGCGGCGCACCTACGGCGACCGGCGCGTCCGTCGGTCCCGTCGTTGCGCGGTCGGCCCATTTCGCGGCACCGCTGCCGCTCGCCTGCGGGGTATCGCTGCCCTCGTTCGATCTCGCCTACGAGACCTACGGCACGCTCAACGCCGAGCGCACGAACGCGGTGCTGATCTGTCACGCGCTCAACGCGTCGCATCACGTCGCCGGTTGGTACGAAGGCGAGCCGGACAACGTCGGCTGGTGGGACAACATGGTGGGGCCGGGCAAGCCGCTCGATACGGGTCGTTTTTTCGTCGTCGGCGTGAACAACCTCGGCAGTTGCTTCGGCTCCTCGGGACCGCTCACCCCGAATCCGGCCACCGGGCAGCCGTGGGGGGCGGATTTTCCGCTGGTCACCGTCGAAGACTGGGTCGATGCGCAGACGCGGCTCGCCGACCATCTGGGGATCCACCGGTGGGCGGCGGTGATGGGCGGCAGCCTCGGCGGCATGCAGGCGCTCGATTGGGCGATCCGCTATCCGGAGCGCATCAGCCACGCGCTCGTCATTGCCGCCGCGCCGAATCTGTCGGCGCAGAACATCGCCTTCAACGAGGTCGCGCGCCAGGCGATCCTCACCGATCCCGATTTCCACGACGGTCATTTCGACGCGCACGGCACGAAGCCGCGACGCGGGCTGCGCGTCGCGCGAATGATCGGGCACATCACGTACCTGTCCGACGAGCAGATGGAGGAGAAATTCGGCCGCGCGCTGCGCGACGGCCTCAAGTTCTCGTTCGCGCCGGAGTTCCAGATCGAATCGTATCTGCGCTACCAGGGCGAAAAGTTCGCCGAGTACTACGACGCCAACACCTACCTGCGGATCACCAAAGCACTCGACTATTTCGATCCGGCGCAGTCGACGGGCGGCGATCTCGCGGGCGCGCTCGCGAAGGCGGCGTGCAAGTTCCTGGTCGTCGCGTTCACGACCGACTGGCGCTTTGCGCCGGCGCGCTCGCGCGAGATCGTGAAGGCGCTCGTCGACAATCATCGCGACGTGTCGTACGCCGAGATCGTCGCGCCGCACGGCCACGACGCGTTCCTGCTCGACGATCCGCAGTACATGGCCGTCGTGCGCGCGTATTACGAGCGGATGAAAGTAGGGTCAGAGACGACTTTTCCGGCGGTCGCGCCGACCGGGATTGGCGCGGTCCCAAGGTCGTCTCTGACCCCAATTTACGTGCCCTCGGCCGCGGCGGCGGCGGGCCGCGCCGACTTCGCGACGATCGCCGCGTGGATCGCGCAAGGTGCCCGCGTGCTCGACCTGGGTTGCGGAGACGGGAGCCTCCTCGCCTACCTCGCGCGCGAGCGCGGCGCGACCGGCTACGGCATCGAGCTCGCCGACGCGGGCGTGCTGGCGAGCATTGCGAACCGCATCGAGGTGCTGCAAAGCGACCTCGAGTCGGGGCTCGCCGGCTTCGACGACGCGTCGTTCGATTGCGTGATCCTGTCGCAGACGCTGCAGGCGATGCGCCACACGGAGGACATCGTCGTCGAGATGCTGCGTGTCGGCCGCGAGGCCATCGTCACGTTTCCGAACTTCGGCCACTTTTCGCACCGCTGGCAGATCCTCAAGGGCCGGATGCCGGTGTCGACGTCGCTCCCTTACCAGTGGTACGACACCCCGAACATCCACCTTTGCACCGTCGCCGACTTCGACGCGTTCCTGGCCGCGCGCCGTTGCGCCGTCGAGAACCGGGTCATCCTCGCCGGCGGACAACGGGTGACCGTGCTGCCGAACCTGCGTGGCGAGCTCGCGATCTATCGCTTCCGACGCGAACAAGGGGGCGGGGCGAAGCCAGGGTCCAAAGGGACTTCCGCGAGCGACTGAGACAGGCCGGCAACGCGGGCGAATCGTGGACTGGATCTCGCCCGGAGCCCCGATGCGGGAGGGCGACGCCATCGCGATAGAATCGCCGGATGCCCGACATCGCATCGGCCGCCGAGCCCGCGCGCGAGACGTGGCGCGAAGCGCTCCTCAACCGGCGGATGCTGATCTGCGTGTTCACCGGGTTTTCGTCGGGCCTGCCGCTTTACCTGCTCATCAATCTGGTCCCCGCGTGGCTGCGCTCGGAGGGCGTCGACCTGAAGTCGATCGGACTGCTCGCGCTGATCCAGCTCCCGTTTACGTGGAAGTTCCTGTGGTCGCCGCTGATGGATCGCTACAGCCTGCCGCTGCTCGGGCGTCGGCGCGGCTGGATGCTCGCCACACAGGCGTTGTTGCTCGTCTCGGTGCCGCTCTTCGGCCAACTTCATCCCGCGCAGGACCTGTGGGCGATCGCCTACCTCGCGACGGCCGTCGCCTTCTTTTCGGCGAGTCAGGACATCGTGCTCGATGCCTTCCGGCGCGAGATCCTGCCCGACCGGGAGCTGGGGCTCGGCAACGCCGTCCACGTGAACGCCTACCGCATTTCGAGCCTCATCCCCGGCGCGCTTTCGCTGATACTCGCCGACTTGCTGCCGTGGTCGTCGGTCTACCTGATCACGGCGCTCTTCATGTTGCCGGGGATCGCGATGACGCTGCTCGTGACCGAGCCCGTCACGTCGCGGGCGGCGCCGAGAACGCTCCGCGAAGCGGTGATCGAGCCGTTCCACGAATTCATCACCCGCGCCGGCTGGAAAGAAGCGCTGCTGGTGCTTCTGTTCATCTTCCTCTACAAGCTCGGCGACAGCATGGCGACCGCCCTGGCGACGCCGTTCTACATCGACCTCGGGTTCACGAAGACCGAGATCGGCGTGATCGCCAAGAATGCCGGGTTGTGGGCGAGCGTGGTCGGCGCGATGCTGGGCGGGCTGTGGATGGTGAAGATCGGCATCAATCGCGGGCTGTGGCTTTTCGGGATCGTTCAGCTCGTGTCGATCCTGGGGTTCGCGTGGCTCGCCCACGAGAACCGCCCCGACAAGATCCTGCTGGCAGGGGTGATCGCCTTCGAGGCCCTCGGGGTGGGGCTCGGGACGGCGGCGTTCGTCGCCTTCATCGCCCGCGCGACCGATCCCCGCTACACGGCAACCCAATACGCGCTCTTCTCGAGCCTCGCCGCGGTACCGCGGACGGTTGTCAACGCGTCGACCGGCTGGATCGTCGAGCAGACGGGCTGGTTCGCCTTTTTCCTCATCTGCACCGCACTCGCGCTGCCCGGCATGGCATTACTCTTGCGTGTGGCGCCCTGGATCAACCGCTCGGCGGAGGAGAAGGGGCGATGAACCACCAGAAATTCAGCGCCATCGCGCACCGGGATCACGACTACTGCAACCCGATTTCCGCGGGGAAGATCGAGCGGGTGCTGGATCTGCTGCCGCTCGACGAAACGTCGCGCGCGCTCGATCTCGGCTGCGGCCGGGCCGAGCTCGCGCTGCGGATCATCGAGCGCTTCGGCTCGACGGTCATCGCCGTCGATAATTCGTCGCTGATGCTCGACGCCGCGCGCGAGCGCGCCGAGTGGACCGGCGCACTGCACAAACTCCATCTCGACGACATCGACATCCGCGAGTTCAAGGCCGACCCCGAGACCTTCCATCTGACCGTCATGATGGGCGCCGGCGGGATTGCCGGCGGCATGGCCGGCATCTGCGGCCGCCTCAAAGGCTGGACCAAAGGCGGCGGCTACGTGCTGGTCGGCGAAGGCTACTGGCGGCAGAAGCCGCACCCGGACTACCTGGCGCTGCTGGGCGGCCTCGACACCCAGTATCTCGACCATCGGGGCAACGTGCAGGCGGGCGTCGATGCCGGGCTGATCCCGATGCACGCGACGACGGCGTCGCCGGATGAATGGGACGAGTACGAGTGGAAATATTGCCGCTCGATCGAGCGCTACGCGCGCGAGATGCCGGACGACCCGGACGTTCCGGCGATGATCGAGCGCATCCGCCGCTGGCGCGACGCCTATTTGCGCTGGGGGCGCGACACGCTGGGCTACGCGGTCTACTTGTTCTTCCGTCCGAGCACCCGGGTCGGCTAGCGCCGCGCGCGGGCGTCGATAGAAGCGGGCCGGTTCATTGCCGCCGCAGCGATCGACGAGGCTCTAGCCGGACGCGTCGGCGGCGATCCTTTCCAGCGCCGCGCTGACGTCGAGCCACTCCGCCTCCAGCCGCGCGAGTTGCCACGTCGCGTCGCCCCGGCGAGCCAGCATTTCCTTCAGGGCGTCCCGGTTCGCGTCGAGGTAGGCGTCCGGCGACGCAAGCGAAAGCTCGAGGTCGCGCATCTCCCGGCCGAACGTGGCCAGATCGCGCTCGATCTGCTCGAGGCGGTCGGCGAGCGGCCTCTTCTGCGCGTAGAGTTTTTGTCGTGCCAGGGCCTCGGCGCGCTTTTGCACCTTGCGGTCAACCGTTGACGCATTGGCGGCGGACGGTGCCGCCGCCGCGGCGCCCGGATGGCGACGCTGCCGCGACAACACCCAGTCGCGATAATCGTCGAGGTCGCCGTCGAAGGGCGCAACAAGGCCGTCGGCGACGAGCCACAGCGCGTCGGTAGTCGCCCGAAGCAAGTGGCGATCGTGGGCGACGACGACCAGCGCCCCGCCGTAGTCTTGCAGCGCTTCGGCAAGTGCTTCGCGCATCTCGATGTCGAGATGGTTGGTCGGCTCGTCCAGCAGCAGCAGGTTCGGCCTCTGCCGCACGATGAGCGCGAGCGTCAGCCGTGCCTGCTCCCCGCCGGAGAAGCGTCCAACTTCGGACGTCGCCATGTCGCCGCGAAAGTCGAAGCCGCCGAGGTAGTCGCGCAATTCCTGCTCGCGCGCCGCCGGGTCGAGCCGCGCGAGATGCCAGAGCGGCGACTCGCCCTTCGATAGCTGCTCGACCTGATGCTGCGCGAAGTAGCCGATCCGCAGACCCGGCGCCGCGAGGCGGCGACCGGAACGCGGCGGCAGTGCTCCCGCCAGCGCGCGGAGCAGCGTCGACTTGCCGGCGCCGTTGGGGCCGAGGAGGCCGATGCGCTCGCCGGAAAGCAGGTTCCAGTCGAGATGGACGAGCACCGGCGGCCCTTCGCTTTCGTCGCCGTAACCGAGCGTGACGTCTTCGAGCCGCACGAGCTGCCGCGCCGCGATGTCGACCGTCGGAAACGCGAATTCGAACGGGCTGTCGACGTGAGCCGCCGCGATGCGCTCCATCCGTTCGAGCGCCTTGATTCGGCTTTGCGCCTGTTTCGCCTTCGTGGCCTTGGCGCGGAAACGGTCGACGAACGCCTGCAGGTGCGCGATCTGCCGCTGCTGCTTGGCGTAAGTGGCCTGCTGCAACGCGAGCTGCAGCGCGCGCTCGCGCTCGAACTGCGAGTAGTTGCCGGTATAGGTCCTGAGCTTCCGGGCATCGACGTGCACGATCGTCGTGGCCACGCGATCGAGAAAATCACGGTCGTGCGTGATCAGGATGAGAGTCCCCGGGTAGCGAATGAGCCAGTCCTCGAGCCACAGCACCGCGTCGAGGTCGAGGTGATTCGTGGGTTCGTCCAGCAGCAGCAAATCCGAACGCGTCATCAGCGCCTGGCCGAGATTGAGCCGCATTCGCCACCCGCCGGAAAAGCGCGCGACCGCGTCGCCGTGACGAGCGTCAGGGAACCCCAACCCCGACAGCAGCGTCGCGGCACGCGACCGCGCCGCATAGCCGTCGATCGCCTCGAACCGATGATGCAGCTCGGCCAGCGTCTCGCCGGCCAGTTCCGGGTCGAGCGCGGCCGCGGCCTCGGCCGCCTCGAGCGCGGCTTCGACGTCGCGCAATTCGCGGTCGCCGTCCTGGACGAATTCGATCGCCGGCGTCGGAACGGCCGGCGTCTCCTGCGCGACGTGCGCGATCGTCCAGGCTTGAGGCAGCTCGACGTTTCCCGCGTCCTGGTGCAGTTCGCCCCGCAGCAACGCGAACAGGCTCGACTTGCCACAGCCGTTGGGACCGATGAGTCCGACCTTGTGCCCGGCATGGACCGTGAGGTTCGCGCCGTCGAGCAGGCGTTTCGCGCCGCGCGCGAGCGTGAGGTTGGAGAGGCGGATCAAGACGCCGTCAAATCGAAGTCGTAGTCGATCACAAGCGGCGCATGGTCGGAGAATCGTCGATTCTTGTAGATCGCCGCGGCGTGCGCCGTGGCGGCAATCCCGGGCGTTGCGATCTGGTAGTCGATCCGCCAACCGACGTTCTTCGCCCACGCGGCGCCGCGATTCGACCACCACGTGTACTGGTCGGGGCGCGGGTCGACGCGCCGGAAGACGTCGACGAAGCCGAGTTCGTCGAACACCTGCGTGAGCCACGCGCGCTCCTCGGGCAGGAATCCCGAATTCTTCTGATTGCTGCGCCAGTTCCGGAGGTCGATTTCGCGATGAGCGATATTCCAGTCGCCGCAGAGCACGATCTCGCGGTTTGATTGGCGCAGCTTCGTCAGGTGCGGCAGGAATTCGGCGAGAAAGCGGAACTTCGAAGCTTGCCGATGGGGCCCGCTCGACCCGGACGGCAAGTAGACGCTGATGACCGTGAGGCCGGGGAATCGGGCCTCGAGGTAGCGTCCCTCGCCGTCGAACTCGCCGCTGCCGAATCGCGTCGCGAGAAGCGGCGGAGTCTTGGCGTACATCGCCACACCGGCGTAGCCCTTCCGCGTCGCCGGATGGAACGCTGCATGCGCCTTGCGCGGCGCCTTTAGGGGACGCGGAATTTCGGCCTGCGCCGCCCGGATCTCCTGCAGGCAGACGACGTCCCACGGCTCGACGCGGGCGAGCCATCGCGCGAGCCCCTTGCGCTCGGCGGATCGGATGCCGTTGACGTTGAGGGTGATGATCCGCACGTGAAACCGATGCGTCGAGCGACGCACCCGACTACCCGAAAAAGCGCGAGTTTACACGTCCGCCTTGCCGTCGCGTCCAGCGCCTGGTTCGGGCCCGCGCACTGCGCCGGCGAGCCGCGGTCCCCCGCGGGTATACTCAGGCAAACACCTCCGAAAAGACGCGGCCATGACGGATTTTCGCCAGGAGTTCCTGGCCTTCGCGGTGGCACATCACGTGCTACGTTTTGGTGAATACGTGACCAAGGCGGGGCGGCGCAGCCCGTACTTTTTCAACGCCGGGCTGTTCAATGACGGCGAGAGCTTGTGGCGTCTCGGGCGCTACTACGCGGAAGCGCTGCTCGCGTCCGGGGTCGCGTGCGATCAACTCTTCGGACCGGCGTACAAGGGCATCACCCTGGCGGCGGCGACGGCGATCGCCCTTGCCGAAAAAGGTCACAATCTGCCGTTCTGTTTCAACCGCAAGGAGGCGAAGGACCACGGCGAAGGCGGTACGATCGTCGGGGCGCCGCTCAAAGGTCGGGTGCTGATCGTCGATGACGTGATTACCGATGGCGGGGCCAAGCGCGAGGCGATCGAGCTCTTGCGCGGCCATGGCGCCAACCCCGCCGGCGTGTTGATCGCGTTCGATCGCGTGGAGCGCGGCCAAGGGAAGCGCTCCGCAGTGCAGGAGCTCCGCGATGAATTCGGGATCCCCGTGGTGGCGATTGCGACGCTCGACGATCTGCTGCGTTTTATCGCGAGGCGTCCGGAGCTCTCGCAGTTCGCAAGCTCGGTCGCCGCGTATCGCGAACAATACGGCGCCTGATCCGGGACGGGAAATGGCGCACACGTAGTTTCGTTGCCGGGGGATCGGCGAGGATCGGAATGCACAGCGGATACGGGATGAAGGCGGAGACAGCCGGGCGGCGGATAGGCGCACGACATCGCGCGCGGGCACGGCGCAGCGCAGCGGGCGGCGGCTGGCCGTGCGCGGTGCTTGCGCTCGCTGGAGCGGCCCTCGCCGTGGCGGCGCTCGCGGTCTCTGCACGCCCGGCACTCGCGGCGACGTACAAATGGGTCGATGAAAAGGGCGTCATCCACTACACGGACAAATTGCCACCGGAAGAGGTGAACAAGGCCAGTGTCGAGCTCAACAAGCAAGGGATTCCCATCAAGAAGACCGAGCCCGCGCCGACACCGGAACAGCGCCGCGCGAAGGCCCTGGAGGAAGAGCGGCAAAGACAGCTCGCGAAGCAGCAGGAGGAAACGGAACGGCGCGACCGCGCGCTGCTTTCGTCGTACACGAGCGAGGGCGAAATCGACCTCGCGCGAAACCGATCGCTGCAGACGATCGACAGCGTGCTCAAGTCGGCGCAGGCGTATAGCGAGCAACTCACCAAGCGTCGAGCCGCGCTCGAGGCGAAGAAGAAGGCGGAATACGCCGACAAGCCGGCACCCCCGGCGCTGGAGCGCGAGCTCGAAGGCATCGACACGGAACTCGGACGCCAGGCCGAGCTCATCGCGTTGAAGAAGCGCGAAATCGCGCAGGTCAACACCAAGTACGACGCCGACAAGGAGCGCTGGCGCGCTCTCGTCGCTGCGAAGGGCGGGGAGTCCGCGATGACCGCGGGCGGTGCGAGCAGCGCGCCCCCCGTCGTGGATAGCGAACCCTATCCGGGCGCACAGCCGAAGACCAAGAAGTAGCGGCCGACATCGCGGCGCTACGATGCAGCACGTTGGAGCGGAGGCCACGGGCGCGAACGCGAACGAGCGGGGGGCGGCGCCGATCTCTTCGCCCTTTCCCGGAGGGTCCGACCGCCACCTGCGATAATTGCGTCTTCGACGTTTCGGGCATTCGACCGATGGCGCAATACGTTTACACGATGAACCGCGTGGGCAAGATCGTTCCGCCCAAGCGCGTGATCCTGAGGGATATCTCGCTCTCGTTCTTTCCGGGCGCCAAGATCGGCGTGCTCGGGCTCAACGGCTCGGGCAAGTCCAGCTTGTTGCGGATCATGGCCGGCGAGGACCGCGGGTACGAAGGCGAAGCGGTGCCGATGCCGAACCTGCGGATCGGCTTCCTGCCGCAAGAGCCACAGCTCGACCCTGCGAAGACAGTGCGCCAAACGGTCGAAGAGGGGATGAGCGACGTCCTGGGCGCAACGAGACGCCTGGACGAGGTGTACGCGGCCTACGCCGAGGAGGGCGCCGATTTCGACGCGCTTGCCGCCGAGCAGGCGAAGCTCGAGGCAATCATCGCCGCGTCCGGCGCCGATGCCGGCGTGCAGATGGAAATCGCCGCCGACGCGTTACGCCTGGCGCCGTGGGACGCGAAGGTCGCGAACCTTTCCGGCGGCGAGAAGCGCCGCGTCGCGCTTTGCCGCCTGCTCCTTTCGAGGCCCGACATGCTGCTCCTGGACGAGCCGACGAATCACCTCGACGCCGAGAGCGTCGACTGGCTCGAGCAGTACCTGAGGAAATTCCCTGGCACGGTGATCGCGGTGACGCACGACCGCTACTTCCTCGACAACGCCGCCGAATGGATCCTCGAGCTCGATCGCGGCTACGGCATCCCGTGGAAAGGCAACTACAGCTCGTGGCTCGAGCAGAAGGAGCAGCGGCTCGAAACCGAGGCGAAGCAGGAAGCGGCGCGGATCAAGGCGATGAAACAGGAGCTCGAGTGGGTGCGGCAGAATCCGAAAGGCCGGCAGGCGAAAGCCAAGGCGCGTATCACGCGGTTCAACGATCTCGCGTCCTACGAGCACCAGAAGCGGAACGAAACGCAGGAGATCTTCATTCCGGTCGCCGAGCGCCTCGGCAACGAGGTGATCGAATTCAAGGGGGTGCGCAAGGGCTACGGCAAGCGGCTGTTGATCGACGAGCTCTCCTTCAAGGTGCCTCCCGGCGCGATTGTCGGCGTGATCGGCCCCAACGGCGCCGGCAAGACGACGCTGTTCCGGATGATCACCGGAAAGGAAAAGCCCGACGCGGGTGAGATCGTCGTGGGTCAGACGGCGCAGCTCGCCGTCGTCGACCAGACGCGCGAGGCGCTGCCGAACGACAAGACCGCCTGGCAGGCGATTTCGAACGGCCAGGACATCCTGACGGTGGGCCGCTTCGAGATGCCCTCGCGCGCCTACCTCGGTCGCTTCAACTTCAAGGGACCGGACCAGCAGAAGATCGTCGGCACGCTCTCGGGCGGGGAGCGCGGGCGGCTGCATCTCGCCGCGACGCTGCTCCAGGGCGGCAACGTCCTGCTGCTGGACGAGCCCTCGAACGACCTCGACGTCGAGACATTGCGCGCGCTCGAGGACGCCCTTGCCGAATTCGCGGGCAGCGTGCTCGTGATCTCGCACGACCGCTGGTTCCTGGATCGGATCGCCACGCACATCCTAGCCGCCGAGGACGATGCGAAGTGGGTGTTCTTCGAGGGGAACTACCGCGATTACGAGGACGACAAGAAGAAGCGGCTGGGCGAGGAAGGCGCGCGACCGCACCGACCGCGCTACAAGCCGCTCATGCATTGACGGGGTATAACCGAGGCTCGGCGGCCAATTACCAGCTCACAGAGCCTGCCGCCCATCTCGGGCGGTCCTTCCGACCCAAAACAGGCATTCGGGGTCCGGACAGACGAATGGCTGCTTTCCAATGTTCAGCAGCCTGCCGGCCGCTCCCGGCTCGACGCTCTCACAGACCGAGCGCTCTGCAGCGTCCTCGCACCCGAGTACTTCGCGGACCCGGTGGGCCAGCAGCGGGGCGATGTCACCCACGGCATCGGTGCCCGGGGGGTACTGGGCCGACCCCGACGCGGCCTCGCTGGAGATCATCACGGTGCCTTACGGAGGCTGAGAGGGGACTGCCCTGGCCGAGCCGAGAGTGCTGTGATGTTCCTCGGATCGGCCGCGCGGCTGGCGCTGCTCAGCGGCGAAGAGCTGATGAAGGAACTGAACAGCGATGGAGCCTTCACCGACCGCTGAGGCGACACGCTTCACCGCACCGTGGCGAACGTCGCCGACGGCGAACACGCCTAGCATGCTCGTCTCGAGGAGAAACGGACTGCGATCGAGAGGCGATGCGCGACGCTGCGAGACATCTGCTCCCGTGAAGACGAATCCCAACTCATCCCGTTCGATGTCCGGCGGAAGCCAATCGGTGTTCGGCTGGGCTCCGATCAGGAGGAAGAGCGCGTTCGCTTCGACCGCGGCTTCTGTCTGCGACCCGATGTCGCGCAGCACCAGCTGCTCGAGCCGTCCGTCACCGCCACCGCCCACCACCTTGCAGCCGAGCCGTGCCTCGATATTGTCGGTCGCCTCGATCTGGCGCACCAGGTACTCGGACATCCCGGCGCGGAGCGATTCGGCCCGCACCACCAGCGTGACGGTGCGGGCGTACCGAGCAAGGTGAAGCGCGGCTTGCCCCGCCGAGTTGGCGCCGCCAACGATGAAGACATCGCGACCGGTGAATGCCGATGCCTCGGATGTTGGCCCCCCATAGAACACGCCAGCCCCGATCAAAGCTTCCAGCGACGGCACGTCGAGTTGGCGATACCTCGCGCCCGTCGCCAGGATCACCGCGGAGCAGCGCACCGGGCCGCTGTCGGACAGCGTGAGCACGAGCTGGTCACCGTTACGGGCGAGCCCCGTGACCGACTGCATGAATACGAACTCCGCCCCGAACACCCACGCCTGGTTGTACGCGCTCTGAGCCAGCTGCCGGCCGCTGATGCCGCGCGGGAACCCGAGGTAGTTCCTGATGAGCGAGCTCGACGTGGCTTGGCCGCCGATGCCACCCTTGTCGACCACCAACGTGCGGAACCCTTCCGAGGCGCCGTACACCGCGGCCGACAAGCCCGCGGGACCGGCCCCGACAATGATCACGTCGAAGTCCACCCGCTCAGGGTTGACGGCACCGCCGGCGGCCAATGCCAACTCGGCGTTGCTCGGGTTCTCGAGGACCATGCCGTTGGGGAACATGACGAGCGGGAGCACGGCCCCCTCGGGGGCCGCGGCGACCAGCGCCCGACCCTCGTCCGACTCGGCCAGGTAGAAGTTGTGCACCACTGCGCACTGCTTGAGCGCCTCGCGCAGCTCGTAGGCCCGCCCCGTCCACGACTCACCCACGATACGCACCATGTACGGCGCGGCGCGGTTCGCGTCCCACCACTCGAGCAGCATGCTCGAGATCGTCTGGTGGAACAGCTCGTCGGGCGACTCTCCCGGTCGGAGCACATAGTGATCGAACCGACCGTCGGCCACCCCCTCGAAGATCTCGTCGCCGACCGCCTTCTGGCCCCAGTCGCCGAACGCCACCACCAAAGCTCGCTTGGCCCGCGGGTGGACCTGCCGGACCTCGGCGAGTAGCTTGCTGGCGGGCACCTCCGCGGTCGACAGGCCGGCCAGCACCAGGGCGACCTCGATGCCCGAGGCGGCAAAGTCCGCGAGGTGCGCACGAGCCTTCGCAGGCGATCGCACGCAGACCACCTGATAGTGCCGCGCGTACCGATCGCGCAGCTCGCGTTCGATGTCGCCTAGCAGGCTCTCATCGTCGTCGATGGCAAGCAGGACGGGCTGGCCCATGGCGCGCATTCTAGGTCAAATGCTTCGAGCGACCGGTCGACGCGACGGCGGCTCCGGAAGGAAGGAATTCCAAAGGCACTTCCAGCACTTCCGGGATTTTCTCTTCGCCGCCAGCCGTGGTCAACGGGGGATTTTCGTGTTGAGTGCCGGCAGGAATCGCCCTTCTCGTCCCTGCCTGGGGTCACCCGACCGGCCGCTGATGCGCTGATTGAATTCGCAATCCGGTGTCGACTGTGCGGGTTGGGCTCGAGCGTCGAACTCGCCGTGCCAGGCATAAGCCATCTCCCACAGCGGCGGGCCGCGAACCGGCGCGATGTACTGCAGTAAAGTGGTTTCGTTCAGAAACGCGAGGATTTGGCGCACGGCCGGCGCCTCGGTGACGAAGACGGTGATGCGTAGCTCGGCGCCACACCGCAGCGAATAGCCGCATTGGAGTCCGAGCCTGCCATTCGGAAGGGCCGTCTTGCACCAGCGTCAATGCCTGCACGTGGCCGATAGTTCCATTTCGTCCCGTCGCGGCGACCTGCCCGACGGGATTACACCTCCGTTTGCTCAGCCATTTCCAGGGCGTCATCGACCTCGATCCCGAGGTAACGCACCGTGCTCTCCAACCTATGTCCCGCGGGACATAGGTTGGACTATCTCCCGCGCCGAACTATGTCGCGCCGGCACGCAACCACGAATGAGCGGGAGTGGGCAGCAGTGGACATAGTTGGCAGGACTGCAGGCGCCGTTCAGCAACGCAAGGAGCTTATGGTCCGGGCGAAACAAGCCGGCTTGCCATTGGGTGGCGTGATCTTCCCGACTCGTTCGAAGATGCTCTCTTTGCACGCGAAACTGCCCACCAAGGAGGGCTGCAATGTCCCGCGCCGAAAACGCCAACCCGCGACAAATCAGGCTGCCAGGCGTACACGGGACATAGTTCGGCGCGGGAGATAGTCCAGTTTAGTGTGGCCGAGCAAGAGCTGAACAGCCCGCAGGTTCTTGGTGCGGCGATAGATCAAGCTGTCCGGCTTCAGGCCCGCATCCTTGATCCACGCCGCCACCACTTCGCGGGTCGGCGGTGATCTCGAACTGGACCGGCCGTTGCTTCTTCTGCTGTAGCACGATGGCGCGCCCTGCCACCCGGTCGCCGTGGCACACGTCGCGGACGCGCAAGCTAAGGAGATCGCAAGCGCACAGCTTGCTGTCAATGCCGAGATCGAACAGGACGAGGGGCAGGTTCTGCGCGAGGCAGGGCGGTTGTGACCAGCACGAACCGTGGCAGCGGTCAGCGCGAGCAGACGCCGGCTGCCGCTAGGTAGGTACGAGCAACGTGAACTGGCTGCGCGCAAGCAACTTCCTGAAGTCTCGATCGAAGCTGACCAGGTGCTCGCCCAGATGGGCCACGGCGGCTGATAACCAGGCGTCCGGTACATCATTGCCGCCGAGTTGCTTGTCGACGCAGAGTTGCCGAAGCTTCGACCACTCCGGGCCCAAGGGCGCCAGTTGCACACCGGGTGATGCCAACAGCGCATCGACGAACGCCACGGCATCTTCGATCGGCGTTGCCTGCTGGAAGATCTTCGGGCTGGTGACCAGTCGCAGAAAGCTGGCCAACACCATCGGCATCAGCGTGAAGGCCGCCCCCGCCCCGGACGCGGTGACAGCCCCTTCGAGCCAGGTGCGAGCCACGGCATGATGTGGATGATCGGCACGCGAAGCGGCGACCAGTACGTTGACATCAGGCGTCATCGCCCAGGGCCTCGAGCAAGGCCTTGTTACTCAGCGGGTCCACACCCGCCACCAGACCGCCGCGGCCCTTGAATACGGGCAGGCGGACCCGCCCCAGCTTTGCGGAAGCGGCCTTCACGCGAAGTCGCAACTGCAGCCCTTCCTCAATCACGCGCGTCAGGCTGGTGCGCTGTTGGGCCGCAAGTGCTTTGGCATCGGCAAGAAGTTGATCGTTGAGGTCCAGGGTGGTCTTCATGGAGCGATGATACAGATTTCTGTGTCAACAATGCAAGAGCAGAGAGACCCCAACCGATCGTCATCGAATTCCCATGCCGCGACGACGACAGGGCAGCCACCCGGAAGCAGCCGGTCGCCGCTAACGTGGCGTGGCCGGGTCCCGGCGCAGGACTGGACGAGCTCAACGGTTGCTCCGGTGTCTCGTGCTGACGCTGCATCAAATTCTCGCTAGGCAGCACAAAGGCAGTCATCGGCCCTGCAGCAAGCGAACGCTGAGAGCCGGTCAAGCGACTGGCAGCCTGTGGTCAATGATTCTGGCGCCAGCGGTCAGCCCTTCTGGCGACGCGCGCGTTCAAGTTGGCGGCAATCTGCGCGCCGTGCAAGTGCTGCGGCAAGGTCAAGACCTCGCGTACCAAGCGGCAACCCGAGCATCCGGTCGACACTACTTCGATCAGTCGTCGCCGAGTACCGGGGCCAATCCTGCCGCAGCAAACGCTGCCGCGCGTCATACCAATGGTCGGCATGGCGGCCACGACCTCCGGCGGCGATCAAATTGCGGTCGGCGCCTTGACGACGACCGGGCAGCATCGCCGCTCCCGGCTCGGGCGGCTGGCGATGCTCCCCCTTTCGGCTCTTCAGCGCCGACCTGCGCATCATGCTGGCGGTGACGCGACGCGCCAGCGCGACGCCGGCCGCTGCCGACCATCGCCACCTGCTGTGCGACCGAACCCGAGGCGAGTGTCCGCAAGGAGCTCCACCCATGCGACGGGTGCCGGCACGGTTACGGCGCCCCGGCTTCTTCCTGCCGGCTGTGCGGGGCGTGCTTGCCGATGGCGAAGCAGTCGGCGATGGACGTTGCCGTGGTTGCATCCGGGTGCTGTGCCCCGCATTCGGCCGGCGGTCGCGGACGTCTTCGCGATGCCTTGCGCGATCTGCGGACGTGGCCGAACAGCGTTCAGGGACGGGATCTCCCGCGGGACGCCTGCGCCGATGACACGATTGCGGCCGCCCCGGACTTTCGGCGGGGCCGCCCATAGCGCCTGAAGGGCGCGCGGATGGCCCGCGCGTAAGGCAGCATATGGCGCCGCCAGTGCGGCCCGCGACGAACTCAGCGGACTCTTACCCGCCGAGCCTCCGCTTCAGAAGCGCGGTGACGCGCGCCGGGTTGGCCTTGCCCCGGCTCGCTGCCATCGCTTTGCCGACGAGCGAATTGAAGGCCTTCTCCCTGCCCGAGCGGAATTCGGCGACGATCCCGGAGTTCGCGGCGATCACTTCGTCGACGATCTTTTCGAGCGCGCTCTCGTCGGAGATCTGCTTGAGTCCACGGTTGGCGATGATCGTGTCGGCATCGCCTTCCCCCGCCCACATCGCGTCGAAGACCTCCTTCGCGATCTTGCCCGAGATCGTGCCGTCGGCGATGCGCGCGAGGAGGCCTCCGAGTTGCGGTGGACCGACGGGAATCGCGTCAAAGTCGATTTCGGCGCGATTCAACGCCGCGGAAACGTCGCCGAGGACCCAGTTCGCGGCGAGCTTGGCGTCGACCGCGGCCGCGCTGACGACCTGTTCGTAGTAATCGGCGATCGCGCGGCTGCCGACGAGCGTCGTCGCGTCGTGCGGCGTGAGCCCGTAGGTCGGCAGTAGAGCACTCGCCTGAAGCCAGGGCAGGCTCTCCTCGAAGAGCTCGTCGTCGATGTCTTCCTGCTCGAGTCCCACCTGGCGCTTGACGGTTTCGATGAAATCCGCCCGCGACGTCGCCATGAAACGCAGTCGCCTTATCGCCGGCAGCTCCGGCATCGCGGCCCGCACGCGCTCGATCCACGCGTCGTCGAGCGCGAGCGGCGGCAGGTCGGGATCCGGAAAGTAGCGATAGTCCTGCGCATCCTCCTTCGTGCGCATCGACCGTGTCTCGCGCCGGTCCGGATCGAAGAGCCGCGTCTCCTGGACGACGGTGCCGCCGTCCTCGATCAGCTCGATCTGCCGGCGCACCTCGAACTCGATCGCCTGCTGGAGGAAGCGAAAGCTGTTCAGGTTCTTGATTTCGGCGCGCGTGCCGAGCTTCGTCTCGCCCTTGCGGCGCACCGACACGTTGGCATCGCAGCGAAAGCTCCCTTCCTGCATGTTGCCGTCGCAGATCCCGATCCAGCGCACCAGCGCGTGCAGCGCCTTTGCATAGACGACGGCTTCCTCCGCGCTTCGCATGTCCGGCTCGGAGACGATCTCGAGCAGCGGCGTGCCGGCCCGGTTCAAGTCGATGCCGGTCATGCCGTGGAAGTCCTCGTGGAGGCTTTTGCCCGCGTCCTCCTCCAGATGCGCGCGGGTGAGCGCGATCCTGATTTCGCCGCGCGTCGGCGACACGATGGGAATTTCGCCGCCCTGGACGATGGGGATCTCGTACTGGCTGATCTGGTAGCCCTTGGGCAGGTCGGGGTAGAAGTAGTTCTTGCGCGCGAACACGCTGCGCTTGTTGATCGTTGCGCCGACGGCGAGGCCGAAGCAGATTGCGCGCTCGACGGCGCCACGGTTCAATAGCGGCAGCACGCCTGGAAGCGCGATGTCGACGGCGGAGGCCTGCGTGTTCGGCGCGGCGCCGAACGCGGTTGCCGCACCCGAGAAGATCTTTGACGCCGTGGATAGCTGCGCGTGCGTCTCGAGGCCGACGACGACTTCCCACGTCGCCATCACGCAACTCCCGCGAGTCGATCTTCATCCGGCATGCGCCGGTGCCAGTCGGTGGCCTGCTGGAACCGATGCGCGACGTTCAGGATCTTCGCTTCGGCGAAGGAGTGGCCCTGGAGCTGCAGTCCGATCGGCAGCCCGCGGCGGTCGAACCCGCACGGAATCGACATCGCCGGCGCCCCGGTCAGGTTGGCGGCGACCGTGAAGATGTCGTTCAGGTACATCTGTACCGGGTCGCCCGTCTTCGCCCCGATCCGAAACGCGGCCGACGGTGTCGTCGGGCCGATGATGACGTCGCACTTCTCGTACGCCCGGCGGAAATCCTCGGCGATCAAGCGCCGCACCTGCTGCGCTTTCAGGTAATACGCATCGTAGTAGCCATGGGACAGCACGTAGGTGCCGGTCAGGATCCGGCGCTTCACTTCGGCGCCGAAGCCCTCGGCCCGCGACTTCTTGTACATGTCGGCGAGGTCCGTGTAGTCCGCGGCGCGATGGCCATAGCGGACGCCGTCGAATCGCGACAGGTTCGAGGAGGCTTCGGCGGGCGCGATGACGTAGTAGACCGGCACCGCAAGCTTCACGTTCGGGAGGCCTAGTTCGACCGTCGTCGCGCCCAGCTTCTCGAGTTCGGCGATCGCCGCGTCGAGCGCACCGGCGACATCGGCGTCGACGCCGTCGCCGAAATACTCCTTCGGCAATCCGATGCGCAGCCCGGACAGCGACGCGGTGAGGTCGCGCGCGTAATCCTCGCGCGCGCGGTCGAGCGACGTCGAGTCGCGGGGGTCGTGCCCCGCCATCGCGTTCAACAGCAGCGCGCAATCCTCGGCGGTCTGCGCGAACGCGCCCGCCTGGTCGAGGCTCGACGCGAAGGCGACGAGGCCGTAACGCGAGCAAATGCCGTACGTCGGCTTGAGCCCGCAAATGCCCGAGAGCGCGGCGGGTTGGCGGATCGAGCCGCCGGTATCGGTGCCGGTGGCGCCGGCGACGAGCCGCGCTGCGACCGCTGCCGCGGAGCCTCCCGAGCTGCCTCCCGGCACGTAGTCGGCGTGCCAGGGGTTCCTCACCGGGCCGAAGTACGAGGTCTCGGTCGACGAGCCCATCGCGAATTCGTCCATGTTGGTCTTGCCGACGAGCACGGTGCCGGCGCGCTTCAGCCCGTCGACGACGAACGCATCGTAGGGCGCGATGAAGTTGGCGAGCATCCGCGAGCCGCAGGTGGTCTTCATGCCGGCGGTCATCAGCACGTCCTTGTGCGCGATCGGAATCCCGGTGAGCGGCCCGGCGGTGCCCGTCGCGATCCTGGTGTCGGCGGCGCGGGCGCCGGCGAGCGCGCGCTCGGCGTCGAGGGTGATGAACGCGTTCAGTCGCGGATTCACCTTCGCGATGCGCTCGAGCAACCCCTGGGTCAGCTCGACGCTGGAGAGGCGCTTCGCGCGGAGCGCGCGCGCCAACTGGACGATCGTCTCGGAGTGCATTCGGGGTCGGGCGTCACGCGTTGGCAAACGGACGGGGATTGTGCGGCCGCTGGGCTGGCGGCGGAGAGGTCAGCCCGCGCCACGAACGGGACGTCTCCGCCTAATCGATCACCTTCGGAACGAGATAGAGCCCGTCCTCGAGCGCCGGCGCAACGCTCTGGTAGAGCACGTGGTGGTCCGTTTCGGTGACCTCGTCCTCTCGCAGCGGCAGCATCACGTCCTGCGCATGCGCCATCGGCACGACGCCCTCGGTGTCGATCGCCTGGAGCTCGTTGATCAGCGTAAGGATCGCGTCGAGCTTGGCCCGCATCTCTTCGGCTTCGACTGCGTCGACCTCGATCCTCGAAAGATGGGCGATGCGCGCGACGTCGGCAAGGGAAAGCGTCATCAGGAGCGGGCGGTGGACGATTGATGGGAGCGCGGGCGCGGAGCGCGCGGCGGGCTCGGGGCCGACGGCCTTCCCCCGGCGTTCGAGCGGCCTTCGACCCCGGACGCCGGGGACTGATGCCGCGCCCGGATTTCCCACGGTTTTCCGCGCAAAATCAGTGCAGAAGCAGGACGATAGGGTATCATATTGTCATAAATTTCGGAGAGTCGCGCTCTTCCCGAGTTCCGGCCGCCGGCCTCCGGCGCTGCCCCCATTCGCAGGGTACCGCCTTCATGTTCCAGTTCTTCAAAGGTTATTTCTCCAGCGACCTCGCGATCGACCTCGGTACCGCCAACACGCTGATCTACGTGCGGGGCAAGGGCATCGTGCTGGACGAGCCCTCCGTCGTCGCGATTCGCCAGGAAGGCGGCCCCAACGGCAAGCGCGTGATCCAGGAAGTCGGCCTCGCCGCGAAGCAGATGCTCGGGCGCACCCCCGGCAACATCACGGCGATCCGCCCGATGAAGGATGGCGTCATCGCCGACTTCACCGTGACCGAACAGATGCTGAAGCAGTTCATCAAGAAGGTGCTCGATTCGAGGCTCTTCTCGCCTTCCCCGCGCATCATCATCTGCGTGCCCTGCGGATCGACGCAGGTCGAGCGGCGCGCGATCCGCGAATCGGCGCTTGGGGCGGGCGCGTCGAAGGTGTACCTGATCGAGGAGCCGATGGCCGCCGCGATCGGCGCGGACCTGCCGATCTCGGACGCGACGGGCTCGATGGTCGTCGACGTCGGCGGCGGAACGACGGAAGTCGGTGTCATCTCGCTGGGCGGGATGGTGTATTCGGGCAGCGTGCGCGTCGGCGGCGACAAGTTCGACGAGGCGATCGTCAACTACATCCGCCGCAACTACGGCATGCTGATCGGCGAAACGACGGCCGAGATGATCAAGAAGACGATCGGATCGGCCTTTCCGGGTTCCGAGGTGAAGGAGATGGAGGTGAAGGGCCGCAACCTGGCCGAAGGGATTCCGCGGAGCTTCACCGTTTCATCGAACGAGATCCTGGAGGCGCTGACCGATCCGCTGAACAGCATCGTCTCGGCGGTGAAGAGCGCGCTCGAGCGCACGCCGCCCGAGCTCGGCGCCGACATCGCCGAGCGTGGGATGGTGCTGACCGGCGGCGGCGCGCTGCTCCGCGACGTCGACCGGCTGCTGATGGAAGAGACCGGGCTGCCGGTGATCGTCGCCGACGACCCGCTGACGTGCGTCGTGCGCGGCTGCGGCAAGGCGCTCGAGAACATGGACCGGTTGTCCACGATCTTTACGTCCGACTGAAGGGCGACCAAGCGTCCCGCGTCGAGCGCCGAGCGTGAACCCGACCGTCGGCCCCGCGATGCTCACCGGACGCCCCGGACGCTAGACGCTGGCCGTCGGACGCACGCATGCCCCACATCCCGGTTGACCCGCCCGCGTTCTTCCACCACGGCCCGTCGCCGCTCGCGAGGCTCGCCTTCTTCGGCGTGGTCTCGCTTGCCCTGCTGTTCCTCGACACGCGCTACCGTTATCTGGAGAACGTTCGCCAGGTCGCGGCGATCGTGCTCTATCCATTGCAGCGCGCCGCAGAGCTTCCCGGCGAGGGCATCGGCTACGTCCGCAGCTATTTCGGCGCCAAGCGCGCGCTCGCTGAGGAAAACGCCGAGCTCAAGCGGCAACTGGTCGAGCAGGGCGCCGCCGGCCAAGAACTCGCGTTCGCGCGAGCCGAGAACGCGCGCTTGAAATCACTGCTCGACCTGCGCGCGCGCTATGGCGGCGCCGCGACCGTCGTCGAGGTGCTCTATACGGGCCGCGATCCGTTTGCCCAAAAGCTCTTCGTCGACAAGGGCGCCGACGCGGAGCTCGTGCCCGGGGAGGCGGTCATCGACGCGCATGGTATCGTGGGCCAGGTGACGCGGGTGTTCCCGTTCATGGCGGAAGTGACGCTCGTCACCGACAAGGATCAGGCGGTGCCGGTGAAAGTCGAACGCAGCGGCGTGCGCTCGGTGCTCTTCGGCGCCGGCGCCGGTCACGCGCCCGAATTGCGCTTCATGTCGCCGAACGCCGATATCCGCGTCGGCGACCTCCTGGTCACGTCGGGCATCGACGGCACCTATCCGCCGGGCCTCGCGGTCGCGCGGGTCGCAACCCTCGAGCGCGAGACCGGGCAGATATTCGCACGCCTCACGACGAAACCGCTCGCCGGCGTCGACCGCAGCGAGCATCTGCTGATCCTGGGGCAGACGGCGTTGCTGCCGCCGCGGCCCGAGGAACCGACCGACGCCGGCCCCGCGAGGAAGGGCGGCAAGGGCAGGCGCAAGGGGTCGTGAATGGCGATGGTGCTGCCCCACATTCCGCTGTCGCCCGCCCGCCCCGAGGAAATCCTGCGCCCGGCGCAGCCATGGTTCGTCGTTCTCACGCTCCTCGCCGCGCTATTCGCGAATCTCCTTCCCTTTACCGGAATCGCGCTCGCGCTGCGGCCCGATTTTCTCGCGCTGGTGCTCCTCTACTGGTGCATCCAGGAGCCGCGCTTCGTCGGGGTCGGCGTCGCCTGGACCGTGGGTCTCATGATGGACGTCGGCGACGGCACGGTCTTCGGGCAGCACGCGCTTGCCTACGCGTTTCTTGCGTATGCCGCCGAATACTTCCGCCGTCGTGTGTTGCGCTTCCCGCTTTGGCAACAGGCCGCGCAGGTTGCCGTGCTGCTTCTGCTTTGCGCGGCGCTCGTGCTGCTGATTCGCATCGTCGGCGGGGCGCCGCTGCCGGGCTGGACCTACGCAGTGTCGCCGCTGGTCGGCGCGCTGCTGTGGCCATTCGTGTCGGTCGTGCTGCAATGGCCGCAGCGCCCGCAACGCCCCTCTGCGAAGCTCTGACGGTCTATCCGCGCGCGTACTGATCCATGGCCGGCCGATTCCTGTTCATTTCTCGCAAGCGCTTCGAAGCCGGCGGCGGCTTCGGCTCGCCGGAGCTGCGCAATCCCGAGCGCGAGGTATTCCTGTTCAGGCGCCGTCTGGGTGTCGCGGGCGCGCTCGTGTTCGTCGCCTTCTGCGCGCTCTTCGCCCGCTTCTTCTACCTCCAGGTGATCGAGCACGATCACTATCAGACGCTCGCCGAAACGAATCGGATCGCGATCGTTCCCGTCGTTCCCAACCGCGGCGTCATCACCGACCGCAATGGCGTGGTGCTCGCTCAGAGTTATTCGGCCTACACGCTGGAGATCCAGCCGTCGCGAGTCAAGAACCTCGACGAGACGATCGACGCCCTCGCGGAAGTCGTCGACGTGCAGCCGCGCGACCGCAAGCGCTTCAAGAAGCTCCTCGAGGAGTCGAAGAACTTCGAAAGCCTGCCGCTGCGCACCCGCCTCTCCGACGAGGAGGTCGCGCGCTTCGCCGTGAACCGTTACCGCTTTCCCGGCGTCGAGATCAAGGCGCGGCTCTTCCGCCAGTATCCGTACGGCGAGATCGCCTCGCACGTCGTGGGCTACATCGGCCGCATCAACGAGCAGGACGTGAAGCGCATCGACGAGTGGGAAGCGACGGCGAACTACAAGGGCTCCGACTACATCGGCAAATCGGGCCTCGAGTCGTCCTATGAGCGCGAGCTGCACGGCAAGACCGGCTTCGAGGAGGTCGAAGTCGATGCCGGCGGCCGTGCGGTACGCACGCTCTCGCGCACGGCCCCGGTGTCGGGCGACAACCTGCAGCTCTCGCTCGACATCAAGCTGCAGGAAGTCGCGGAAAAGGCGTTCGGCGACCGTCGCGGGGCACTGGTGGCGCTCGAGCCTTCGACGGGCGACGTGCTGGCGTTCGTGTCGAAGCCGGGCTTCGACCCGAACCTGTTCGTCGATGGCATCGACCCGGCAAGCTGGCAGGAGCTGAACGAATCGCCCGATCGACCGCTCATCAACCGCGCGCTCCGTGGCACCTACGCCCCCGGCTCGACGATCAAGCCGTTCCTCGCGCTTTCGGCGCTCGACTCCGGGCGGCGGACACCGCTGCAGACGATTTTCGACCCGGGATTCTTCCAGATCGCCGGACAGGCGCACCGCTTCCGCGACGACAAGCCCGGCGGCCATGGGACGGTCGACATGTACAAGTCGCTCGTCGTGTCCTGCGACACCTATTACTACATGCTCGCGAACGACACCGATATCGACGACACCGCCCGATTCCTGAGCCAACTTGGCTTCGGCGCGGCGACCGGCATCGACATCGAGGGCGAGGTCACCGGCGTGCTTCCGTCGCGGGCATGGAAAAGGCAGCGTTTTCGCGGCGAGCAACAGAAGTGGTATCTCGGCGATTCGATCTCGGCGGGGATCGGGCAGGGCTACAACGCCTTCACCCCGATCCAGATGGCCCACGCGATCGCGATGCTCGCCAACGACGGCGTCGGCTACCCGCCGCATCTCGTCAAGCGCATCCACAGCCTGAAGACCGGCGCGGTGCGCGAAATGGTCAGCGACCCGACCTCCCGGCTCGACGTGAAGCCCGAGCACCTCGCGACGATCAAGCGCGCGCTGGCCGGCGTGCCCAAGGAAGGTACGTCGGCAATGGCGTTCCGCGACGCCAAGTACGCGAGCGCGGGCAAGACTGGCACGGCGCAGGTGTACTCGCTCAAAGGCGAGAAGTACAGCGAGCACAAGGTCGACGAGCGTCTGCGCGATCACGCCTGGTACATCGCCTACGCGCCGGTCGAGGCGCCGACGATCGCCATCGCGGTGCTGGTCGAGAACGGCGGCTTCGGGGCACAAGCTGCGGCCCCGATTGCGAGGCAGGTCTTCGACTATTATCTGACCGGCGAAGCGAAAAAGAGCGACGCGCCGACCGCGGCCGGGCCAAAAGGCGCCGAGGACGAAAGCGATTGATGACGAACTTCCTCACCCGCGCGTGGGAGCTCCTGACGCGCCGCGTCGACAGCTTTCTCTTCGGTATCGCCATGGCGATCGCCGGCATCGGGCTCGTGACGCTGTTTTCGGCAGCCGATCAAAGCGTCGCGCGAATGTCGAGCCAGGCGACGAGCCTCGCTTTTGCGTTGTTGCTGATGTGGGTCGTCGCCAATATTCCGCCACAGACGATCGCTCGCGCCGCGCTGCCGCTGTATGCGGTCGCGATCGTGATGCTGGTCTGCGTGGCGTTTTTCGGGACCACGGTCAACGGATCGAAGCGCTGGCTGAATATTGGCTTCGCGCGCTTTCAGCCCTCCGAGCTCATGAAGATTGCGCTGCCGCTTATGCTCGCGTGGTATTTCCAGAAGTTCGAAGGTCGCATCGGCTGGAGGGATTTTGCGCTGACCGCGGCCTTGATCGCGGTTCCGGTGTGGCTCATCAAACGGCAGCCGGATCTCGGCACCGCCCTCCTCATCGCGGTGTCGGGATTCTACGTGCTCTATCTCGCCGGCCTCTCCTGGAAGATCATCGTCGGGCTCGTGGCGCTGGGCACCGCTGCCGCGCCGCTCGTCTGGTCGCATCTCCACGATTACCAGCGCGAACGAATCCTCACCTTCATCGATCCCACGCGAGACCCGCTGGGCGCCGGCTATCACTCGTCGCAGGCGTCGATCGCGCTCGGGTCGGGCGGCGTAGTCGGCAAGGGTTGGTTGAACGGCACGCAGACGCACCTCGACTTTCTGCCGGAAAAGCACACCGACTTCGTGTTCGCGGTGTTCGGCGAGGAATTCGGGCTCGTCGGCAACGTCGTGCTGCTCCTGCTCTACCTGCTCTTGATCGGGCGCGGGATGATGATCACGGCCAACGCTTCGACGATGTTTGCGCGCCTGATGGCCGGAACGGTGACGCTGATGTTCTCCACATACGCTTTCGTCAACATGGGAATGGTAAGCGGGATGCTGCCGGTCGTCGGCGTACCGCTGCCGCTCATTTCGTACGGCGGCACGGCGCTCATCTCACTCTTCATCGGGCTCGGCATCCTGATGAGCGTGCAGGCGCACCGGAAGCTGGTCAATACGTAGCTTTGGGAGCCACCCCCTGGTCAATGAAGCGCCGGGCGTAGGTGCAGCGGCAGCTGCCTGCAGTCGGGCAGATCGCTTGCTTCATCGTCGCCACCGATCATCGGCGCAACGGAGCTGCAGGCACTGCTGGCGGCGGCACCCGACGGCTTGCCAGAGCCTTAGCGGTCGTTGATTGATACCCGCCCCGGGTCGGGCTGCGAATGATGTTCCACCTTGTCGGCGACATCGCGAAGCTGGCGCTCATCGTCGCCGGACTGTACTTCGCCTTCGGCGAGTACGTGCGCCGTGCGCACGAGGCAGCGGTCGACCCGATGGAGAAGCGCCGCATGGCCGTTCTCCTCGCGCTGGTGCTTCTCGTCTGTGCAATCAAGGTAAGCGAAGACGCACTCGGCGGGGAATCGGGACCCATCGACAATGCGATCCTGGGGTTCATTCACCGCCACACCCCGAGCGCACTGACCCGGTTCTTCGAGGCAGTCACGTTTACCGGCTCGTCGTGGGTGCTGGTTCCGTTGGTGTCCGCCGCGACCGTCGCGCTGCTGCTCTTGCGGCACGGCCGCGAGGCGCTGCTCCTTGCCGCTTCGGCGCTGGGCGGCGCGATCGCGGTTTACGTCCTCAAGAAGATCGTGGGCCGAGCTCGACCGGAGCTGTGGGAGACGCAATGGTATTGGGGTTCCAGTTTCCCCAGCGGGCATACGCTCGTCGTCGCGGCATTCGCCACGGCCGTCGTCCTTTGTGTCATTCGAATCCGGCCCGGGGCGCGCGGGATCGCGCTATCGATAGCACTTCCGTGGATTCTTCTCGTCGGTCTTTCGCGGCTGGTGCTTGGCGTGCACTGGCCGACCGATGTATTGGCGGCGGCATGCATTGGCGCATTCCTGCCCTTGGCGCTGAGCCTGGCGCTCGACTTTCAGCGCGCCTGACATCGGGCTCCGGACCACGCGCACGCGCCTCGCTGTTGCCGCCGCATATGCAAGCTCGTCGGCGCCGCCGAAAGGCGCTGATCTCGCGCCTTCGCGGGAATGATCGACGCGTTTGCGGCCGTCGCCGCTGTTTCGGAAATTCAGGAATGCTGATTGACGCGGCTGCCCTCGGTCGCCACCGATACTTCGGCAAGCTTCGCCGACATGAGACCCGCGTCGGAGCGCCCGTGCGGCGCCTTCAGCGCAATCAGATCGCGGACCCTCGCGAGCGCGCTCTGCGTGCAGGGCGGCAGTTCGACGTCGGTCGTGGACAGCGGCGTGATGCGTTCCCCCCAGCGGATAAGATGCGAGCACCAGGTGAGGCCTCCGCCGAAGGCGGGGGTGAGGATCAGCGCTCGGGGTTTGACGCGACCTTGTTCCAGCGCCTCGACCAGCGCCACCGGAACGGTGGCCGCCGACATGTTGCCGTAGCGTTGGATGGTGAGGTAGACCCGTTCCATCGGCGCGCCGATCCGCTTGGCGACGAATTCGATGATCCGCAGGTTCGCCTGGTGCGGGATGACCAGATCGACCTCGCCGACCGTGTGCCCGGTCTTGGCGAGCACGTCCTGCGCGGAACCCGCCATGCCGGCGACGGCGTGCTTGAAGATTTCCTGCCCGTCGAAGTCCCAGATCGTGTCGCCGAACGGTACCCCGCGATTGGCGTACGTCGTACCCATCCCGCGCACGCGCAGCGTCTGGCGGGCGTCGGCGTAGCAGCCGAGCTTTTCGCCGAGCACGCCTTCCTCGCGCTCGGACGCCTGCAGGACGACGGCCGCGGCGCCGTCGCCGAAGAGCACGGCCACGCCGCGGTTCGTCCAGTCCATGAACGGCGAGATCAGCTCGACGCCGACCACCACGGCGTTCCTGACCACACCGGTGCGGATCATGGCGGTGGCCGTGGAGAGCGCGTAGAGAAAGCTCGTGCACGCGGTGTTGATGTCCATCGCCGCGGCATTCGCGGCGCCGAGCTTGATCTGCAGGCCCGAGGCGGAATTGGGCACCAGTTCGTCATTCGAGCAGCTGCCATAGATGACGAGGTCGACGTCGGCGGCCGCGAGCCCCGCACAGGCGAGCGCCCGGGCCGACGCGACGTGCGCCATCTCGATCCCGGAGACGTGCGAGATCCGGCGTTCGTGGATGCCGGTGCGCGTCGTGATCCACGTGTCGTCGGTCTCGAGGAACGTCGCGAGATCGGCGTTGGACAGCACGGCGGGCGGCATGCACTTCCCCCAGCCGGTGATCGCGGCGTAATTCATCCCGTTCACTCCGAAGTTGTCGAGACGCTGATCTTGCGATATCGGTGCGCCGACGGGGCCCGGGTCTCGGAGGGCGATGTCGCGCCGGCTCGCCGCTACTTCCGCGCTTTGCCCGCCTTGCCTTTGGTCGACCGCGCGGCTTTGGTCTCGCCTTCCTTCCGGTAGTCACCGATGACACCCTTCAACGGGCACACGGCGAACACCGGGCATTTCTTGCAGCCAACGGCGATGGCGATGGGACAAACGGTCATTGCGTCTTCTCCTCCGAACACGGGCTGTGCCGCAAACCGATGGGCGAACCGGTCGGCCATCGGGCCCGCCGCCGCGGCCATCAGGCCGGCATTGTCCTCCAAACCGCCGCAATGCCGTCGAGAATATGCGCAAGCAACGAATCGGGCGCGACTACGGGGTCGGCCGCGCCCTGCCGCGCCGCCGCGTCCGCCACCACACGAAGGCGTAGACGGCGACGTTGACGACCAGCACCACGCTGCCAAGCCATAGTTGCACGCGCGGCGTGAGTCCGGCGGGATAGATCAGCGGAACCAGGTAGTGCTCGATGAAGCCACCCGCGTAGCCGGCGTCCCCGGCGGCGCGCCGCCACGCGTTTTCGACGGGCGTCAGCGGACAGATCGCGCCGGTGTATTCGGTCCAGGCGGCCCAGGCGACGGCAGGGAGGTGCGCCAAGGCGAAGCTGCGGCGCCACAGCACGAGGAAACCTCCGGCGATCACGAACAGGATGAACGCGGCGTGCAGCGCAACCACCGCGTCGGCGAGGAGGCGCACGATCATGGTGGGCCCGGCTTCGGCTATCGCCGCCGGGCTGCGGGCGGGCTGCCGGCGCGGGCAATTCGAGGGCAGCGCGATCGATCGATCACCGCGTTCGCGGCTTGTCCTTCAGCATCGCCTTCAGGTCGGCAAACGGCCGATGGGTGGCGGTCGGCGTTCGGGGTGCGCCGGCCGCGGCCTCGCCGCCGGCGCTGTGCTCCAACTCCCGCCGGTGCTCGTTGTCGTGGCAATAGACGCACAGGAGCTCCCAGTTGCTGCCGTCGCGAGGGTTGTTGTCATGGTTGTGATCGCGGTGATGGACGGTAAGCTGATGAACAGTCGTCCGATCGAATTCGCGTCCGCATCGTCCGCAGACCCACGGGTAGATCTTCAGTGCCTGCTCGCGATAACCCCGTTCGCGAACTTCGCGCGCGCGCCGGGCCTCGGCCACGATGCGGTCGAGACGGGCGTTGTCGGGCGGGCGCTGCATCGACATTTAGGTGCGGCCCTACCGATGTCTACGCAACTGAATGATCGATTCCGCGCCACTCTCGTCCGCGACCGCGCGAACCGGGCGATTCGGGTGGCGGGCCACGGATGACAATGTGCCAGGGTGGGCGATCTTCCATGCCGGAATCGGATCAGGCGTCCTGGCGGCGATGCCGCCGCCTGGGCGTCTGCGATCGACCGTAGGTCACGATGACGGCGAACAGCGCGAAAGTGATCGCAAGCGGCGAAACGAGGAGCGCCGCGAGCCAGTTCCACGTGCCTTCGGAATCGAGCAGGCGCAGAGTGAGAAAGAGGGCAAGCGTCGTGCAGGCCGCGGCGGTGAACATGGCGCGTTTGCGGTCGCGGAAAACCCATTCGCAGACGAGCCCGATCGCGAACGGCAGGAAAACCAGGATCACCAGCGGTTCCATGTTCGGCGCCATGTCCGAGTGAGCGGTCAACGCGCGTTTGCGGCGCCCGATGAGCGCGGCGCCGGGGTAGCGGTGCGCATCGCTCCGCTCGTTCGCGAGCGGGGTCGCGCCGGCAGGCTCGAAAGCGAATGCGAGTCCATGGTCCCTCGCGGAAGCAACCGTGACGGACAGGGTACTCCAGTCGCTTCCGGCTCGCAAAGGCTCCTTCCCGTCGCGCGGTTCACGAACGCAGCGTTGCGACGAGTCGTCGCGGATGCCGCAGCAGTTCCAGCGCGTCCAGGATATTCGTCACGACGACATGGGCGCCGCGCAGCGACTCCGTGCTGGCACCCTCGCACTGAATCACGGCGATCCCCAGCGCAGCGGCCTCGAGCATTCGGCAATCGTTGCGCCCGTTCCCTACCGCAACGACCTGGTCGGCGCCCAGCGCCGAAACGAACTGGCGCTTCGCTTCGGCCTGTGCGGTGGTCGGCGCGATGACGAGTTCGATGGGCAGCCCGGCCAGCGCTGCCTCGGCACGCCCGAAGGTGTCGGCGGTGACGACATGGACGCGCACTTCCGCGGCGAGCGTCGTGAGTGCTTCGGCCACGCCGGGCAGCAGCTCGCCATCAGCAGCCAGCGTCCCGTTGTAGTCGAGGGCGAGGTGTTCGAGGCGCAGTGCGCGGAAGCCCGGGATGTCGATGGCGATCATTCGCACCTCCTGCGCGGTCCAGCCGCGGCACTGAGCGAAGGCGCGTCACCGTCGCGATCCCCGGTGCGGCACGAGCGCGCGAAGCTCAGGTTTCATCGAGTCGTCCGCCGGCGTCGAAAGCGTGCGGTCGCGCATTCGACGCTGCAACGGGCAATGCTAGACCTCGTGGCGGACGAGGTCTACGGACCGCCGGGCCTTCGATCGGGGGAGCTGCGGCGTTCGTCTCTGGAGGACGTTACCGTCTGTGGAGGGATCCCTAGAACTCGACGAGGAATGGCGCGATCAGGAGCGCTCCGCCGACGACGCAGAGCCAGACCCAGCTGTCGATGAAATAAGGAAAGACGCACAGCCCAGCGCCGGCGATCGCCGGGGCGAATTTTCCCTGCCGCCTGCCGTAGATCAGGTAGGCCATTCCGAAGGCGCTTGCCAGCACGCCGATAAACAGGGTTGCCGCCATGGGGCCAGCTCGATGTGCCCTCGTCAGCGCCGCGGATCCGCAGTTCGTTCCGGCAGGAGGTTCTTGCGTCGCGGGCGATCAACGGAAGACCGGGCGAGGCGCGCGAAGTTCCTTCGGTGGCGCCGGCATCGAATCCGTCGCCACCGGTACCACGGGCGGGGAGGCGACCTCCTTCGTTCGGGTTGGAGTCGATGCGATCGGCGACGATTTGGCATCGCGCGACGACGGCTGTAGAGTTTCGTTCTCGCACCCATGGAACTCACCGTCGTGCAAGGGTCATCCGGCGTCGCCACGATTCTATTCACCGACATCGAGGGGAGCACCCGTCTGTGGGACGAGGAGGGGGATCGGATGTCGGTGGCGCTCGCTCGGCACGACGCCCTCGCCCGGACGGCAGTCGAGAACCATCGTGGCGTGGTCGTTAAAATGATCGGCGACGGGATGCACGCCGCTTTCGACGATCCGCTGGATGCGCTGCGTGCCGCCCTCACCCTGCAGCACGCACTTGCCGATCCGGCGGCAACCCACGGGATCCCCCTGCGTGTGCGTTGCGGGTTGCATCTGGGCCTCATCGAGCGGCGCGGCAACGACACTTTCGGAACCACCGTAAACCGCGCGGCACGGATCATGAGCACCGCCCACGGCGGTCAGGTGCTGCTGTCGCAGGCGGCGGTCGACGGGATCGGCGAGCGCCTCGAACCACCCGTCGCATTGCGCGATCTCGGCCGCGTCCGGCTGCGCGATCTGGCGACGCCGGAGCATGTCTACCAGGCGCTGCACCCGCGGCTGCGACAGGATTTCCCATCGCTGCGGTCGCTCGAAAGCACGCCGACCAATCTCCCCCAACAGACCACCTCCTTCATCGGGCGTCAGCGTGAGCTCGCCGAGGCCAAGGCGCTGCTCGCCCGCACCCGGCTGCTGACCCTGCTGGGGATGGGCGGGCTCGGCAAGACCCGACTGTCGCTGCAGGTCGGTGCAGATGCGCTCGACGCGTACCCGGACGGAGTGTGGTTCGTCGATCTCGCTCCGATCCGCGATCCCTCGCTGGTCGCGAGCGCGGCCGCCCAGGTGTTGGGGGTGAGGGAAGAACCGGGGCGCCCGCTGACGCAGACGCTCTGCGCGCAGCTCAAGCAGCGCAAGCTGCTGCTGATCCTCGACAACTGCGAACATCTCGTGAGCGCATGCGCGACCCTGGCCGACGCGTTGCTCCGCAGCACGCCCGACATCAGCATCCTCGCCACGAGTCGCGAGGCATTGCACATCCGAGGCGAGCAGACCTATCCCGTCCTTCCCATGACGGCGCCCGACTGGAAGGCGGGATTCGAGAGCCTCCTCCAGTCGGAAGCGGTGCAGCTGTTCGTCGAGCGCGCGAGGCTGCAGAAGCCGAGCTTCGATCTGACCGAGCGGGAGGCCCCCGCCGTTGCCGAACTTTGTGCGCGGCTCGACGGCATTCCTCTCGCGCTGGAGCTCGCCGCCGCTCGAATGCGCTCGCTGTCGATCGACGACATCAATGCGCGGCTGCACGATCGCTTCAGGCTGCTTACCGGGGGAAGCCGCGTCGCGCTGGAGCGACAGCAAACGCTGCATGCGCTCGTAAGCTGGTCGTACGACCTGCTGCAGGAAAGGGAGCAGATGCTCCTCGACCGGCTGAGCGTCTTCTCCGGCGGATTCGATCTGGAGGCGGCGGAGGCCGTCTGCGGCGCCGAGCCGATCGAGTCCGCAGACGTGATCGATCTGCTGAGCTCGCTCGTCGAGAAATCCCTGGTGATGGTCGAGCAGGGAGACGGCAGCTCGCGCTACGGGCTGCTCGAAACCATACGCGAATTCGCCCGCGAGCATTCGACTCGGCGCTACGGTACGCAGAAAACGATCCGCGAGTTTGCCCAGGAACGGCTGATCGACCGTGACGATCTCGCCGCGACGGCGAAGCGGCACTGCGACTACTATCTCGGGGTGGCGAAGGCCGCGCGCGCCGGGTTGCAGGGGCCGGAGCAGGCGGAATGGATGCGGCGCCTGGAGGTCGAGCTCGACAATTTTCGCAGCGCGATCGCGTTGGCGCTTGCGGGCGGAGTCGATCCGGTGATCGCGGTCAAGTTCGAAGTCGCCCTGATGCAATTCCGCAGGCTTCGGGGATATTCGACGGAGGCGCGCAGGAACGTGCGCGCCGCGCTCGCTCTTCCAGGCATCCGCGAGCCGAGCGTCGCGCGCGCCCACGCACTCTATGTGGGTGGCGCGCTCGCGACCAACCAGAGCGACTACGCGGAAGCGGGCGAGATGCTTGCGGAATGTCTCGGCCTTCGCCGGGACCTGGGAGATCTGCGCGAGACGGCGGCAACCTTATCGATGCTGGCGGAGCTGCACATGCAGCAGGACGACCTCGCGAAGGCCCGCGAACACGAGACGCAAGCCATCGGCATCTTCCGCGAGCTCGGGGATCGGTACGGCGAGGCGATTGCGCTCCTCAACCTCGGCGACATCTCCGTTCGGCAGGCAGATCACGGCAGCGCCCGGGAACTCATCGAGCAGTGCCTGGCGATTGCCCGCAGCATCAGGCACCAGGAATTGGAAAGCGAATGCGAGCGCAATCTCGGCGAACTCGAGCTCGCTGCCGGAAAGCTCGAGGCCGCGCAGGCGCGATTCGCGCGTGCGCTGAAGATCTGCCGGGACGCGGAGGACAAGCGGGGCGAAGCGATTGTCCTGTGGCGAATCGGCAAGACCGAGGCCGCAGCCGGAAACTGCGAGTCTGCGTCTCGCAGACTGACCGAAGCGCTGCCGGCGTTGCTTGCCTTCGAAATGAACTCGGAGCTCCTGGACTGCCTCGAGGACCACGCCAATCTGCTGCAGCAGGTTGGCCAGGTCGAAACCGCGGTTCGAGCGCATGCCGCCGCAGCGGCTGCCCGCGAAACGCTGGTCCTGCCGCGGTCGCCGCGTCACGAAGGGGAGGTGCGGATGGGCATCGAAGCGGCGCGCGCCGCGCTTGGCGAGCGCGCATTCGAGTCGGCGTGGTCGACGGGGCGGACGTGGGGCCTTGCCGACGCTATCGATCGTGCCCTCGCGTCGACGAAGGGCTCACCGCTGGCGGTGTGAGGCGGCAGGTCGCGCATTGCCGTCGCTTGGCAATGAGGGGTTATCGCCGGGCGCCTCGGCCGCCTGAGGAATGGTGCCGGCGCCCCCTCTCCAAAGGCTCGCAAGCGCTGCCGGATCGTCGGTTCGCCCAAAACGAAAACCCCGCCACGCGGGCGGGGTCCTTGCGGAGCGTCTGGAGATCAGTGCCGTTTCCGGCGCCGCGATGCCGCAAGGCCGGCAAGGCCGAGGCCGAGAAGCGCGAGGGTGGCGGGCTCGGGGACTCTTGCGACGGTGTAAGTGCCCGTGTCGTCGGGGAAGCCGCCGCACGAAAAGCTCACGAAGTTTTGAAAGTCGTTGCCTTCCGTCGGCAGCTCGAACGCCAGGCCTGTCCCGCCATCGCAGCCTTTGGAATCGCTAAGCAGGACGAGATGCGGGAACCCGATCGTCGCGGCGAGCGCAACAAACTCGCCGCCATCATCGATCTGAACCAGGTCGCTCTCACTATAGGGCGCATCCAATCCCCAATGATTGCCGTGGGTGTCGGTAAAATCGAGAGCGAGGAAATCGACCGAGCAGGAGTGGATGTCATCGCTCGGGCTGAGACAGGGGGGCGCGATGTCGACGGTGAGAATACCGGCGAATTCAACCGGGTCGAAACCCAGAGAATAGGGAATCGCCTCGGCAGCAGACCCAAACGCTCCAAAAGCGGCCGCAAGCGCGGCACCGGCAAGCATTCGTAGGCTCTTGTTGGACACGGTCATCCTCCTCGACGGGTTGCATCCTGCCAACGGCGTCGGGAAACGAACATCCGCGACGTCGACTCAACCGTCAATCGGTTCGCAAGAAACGAGCCAACCCGCGATCATGTTTGCAAGCCACTGAGTTGATTCGATAATTTTCGCAGCTTGCGCAAGTTCGAGCACGCCGCCCGACGATGGTGTAAGATTTTCCGACACGCGGAACGTGTGTCGTCGGGAGTCCGTCCTTCACGGATCGATCACGGATCGAGCGATCCCAGCGTTTGCATCCGGGAGCACGTGGTTCGGACAGAGCCGCCGCCCCGATCGAGCCGTCAGGCGTAAGAGTTCCCGACGGCGAGCCGCCGGTCGTCAGCGCGAGCGCTGGAAGGCGAGGAGCCGGGCCCCCAGGGACCGCGCGAGGCCGCGGCCCCCCTCGAGCATGACCTGATCGTGATTCCAGGCGAACACCGGCGCGAGCACCGGTGCGAACAGGTTCATCCAGCCCCGCGCAGTCGTCACCGTCCATTCGTAGCGTACGTGCGAGGTGTTACCCGTCCGACGGAGTTCCCAGCGGCCGGTTCCGTTGAGCTCACCCACCGCGATTCCCTCGATGAAGGTTGGACATGCGAGCGCTGTCGTCCGCATCTCGAAGGTCAGCCGGTACGGGAGCTTGCTCGACCAGGTGAGACGTCTGAGCGCGCCGACGCCTTGCGCGTCCCCTTTCTCGATCAAGACCACCGCTCGCACGAAGCGCCACCAGCGCGGCCAGTCTTCCGGCGCGGCGAGCCGCTCCCAGATCTGTTCGACCGGAGCGTCCAGATGCCAGTCCGTCACTAGCGCGTAGCGCGTCATGGCCGCGCCACCGCGAAGGGCCGTTCGACGCGCATATGAGGAAAACTACGGCGTCGCGTCGGCCGGAGCGGCGCTTGCGGGCGCGGGTTGCCCGGAGGCGAGCGCGACACGGGTCCGCTCGCGCAGACGCTGTTCGGCCACGCTATCGACGATCGGTGGCGCGGCGGCGAATTCGGCGATTGTTGCCGCAAGCTCGGCAACGTCGTCGTGATCCAGCGCGTCGTTGGCGCGGTCAAGCATCCGGGCGACGCGCGAGCGCTGTTCGTAGAGGTGGTTGAACTGGGCATCGCAGCGCGGGATCGGCGTTGGATAGGCGCGAATCTCCTCGTCGACCGCGTGCTTCGCATGGCTGAGAAAGTCCCGGAGCTCGAGGCAAAGCGACCGGACACCGATCGAGTCGGTCGGCATCAGCATCGGCGTCGGGCGTTGCGCTGTTGCTGTCATCGGTGACTTCGGTCGAGGCTCAGCGGGTAGCGAAGCGGCCGAACAGCGCAGCGAGCCGCGATCGTCGTTTGGGCAAGAGCTCCGGCGCGAGATCGAAATAGCGACGATGCACGTAGCACCAGGACCAGGACTCGCCACGCTCCAGCGATGCGATCATTGGATGTCCGGTCGTATTGAAGTGCTGCAGCGCGTGGGCGTGCGGCGAATCCTCGCAGCAACCCACGTGGCCGCATGTAAGGCAGACCCGAAGCGCCGTCCAGGTCGCGCCGAGCGCGAGGCAACCCTCACAGACAGGGTCGCGCGGCGCAAGCGGCCGGATCTCGCCGAAATGCCCGCAATTTTCGCTCATGAATGGGCGTTCTCCACCCGAAACGCGCTGGCCGCGGAAGTCGGGCACGGTTACCGACCGCCGCAACAGTCGCGCGACTGCTGGACGGGTGGACACCTGACCGATCCGTACGAACAGAACACGCAGCAATCGCCGGCCTTGGGCCGCAGAATCGCTCCGCAGGCCGAACACTCGTGGAGGTACACGCAGGCATCGACGGGCATCGATAGGACGGTCGCGAACCCGCACCGCGGGCAGGTCAGAACCGAGTCGAGAATCGGGGCTGAGGGCATTGTCTCAGGCTTTTTCGATCACGTCCCCGGCGTCGCTCGACCAACGCCGCCGCGACCGAGGGGAAGGCAACCGGACGCGCGCGAATCAAACGGGGGCGCTCATCACGATTCTTCTGCGCCGGCCGGGCTCGTCTTCTTGTCGCACGAAGCTACTTAGACGGCATCGGCCGTGCGTTGGTTCGCCGCGGAAGGACGTCCGGATCGGTCCGCGTCGAACGGCGATCGTCACCGGCACCGGCATTCGACCACGCGTTCAAACGAGAATGCGGCCCCGGACGGCCCAAGCCCGCGCGACAAGCGGGATCGATCCGTCGCGCTGGATGGGGAGTCGCATGCGAACGCGGTCCCGCAATTGGCCCCGCGACGAATCATCGAGCGACATCGCATAGCCGGGCGCCGGCCCTTGCCCGCCGAGGAAAGGAGCCCAGTAGTCGTCGAAATCCCGAAAGGACGTGGCGATCTCGATCGGCGCAACTTCGACGTCGCTGAGGCCCCCTTTGCGAAACAGTTCCATCAGCGCGCCCGGCTCGCACAGCGGAAATCGAACCCCCTCGTCGAGTTGCCGGGCGTCGGGCCACAGTTCGACTGCGGCATCCCAGAAATGGCGCATCAGGTCCATTTGCCCCGCATAGTCCCAGACGTACGCCGCTATCGTTGCCCGTGCTGCGGCCTTTCGTTTCATCTCGGCGAGCCCGGAAGCCGGGTCTGGAACAAAATTGAGCACCAGGCCGGACACCACGACGTCGATCGACGCATCTTCCAAAGGCAGATCCATCGCGGTGCCGAGATGAAACGTTGCCCGGCTCCCCAGCCGTTCCCGAGCCTTTGCCAGGAATCCTTCGGAGGGATCGACGCCGATCAACTGCGCCGGCTGGCACGACCCGGCAATCGCAGCGCAGAGGGCGCCCGTGCCACAACCCACGTCGAGCCAGCGCAGCGCCGGCGGCAGATCGAGCCAGCCGACGAATCGTTCCGCAACGAGACGGCTCCACCGCCCCACGTACAACTCGTAGGGGTCGCCCTTGTTCCAGGCATCGTCCGGACGTGCGCTCGCCATCGGTAACCTCTCAGCCGTCAATCACAACCTTCGCCATCAGCGCCAATTGATTGCCGTCGGGATCCTTGAATTCGGCGAGCCACAACTCGGCTTTCGGGCTCCGATTGACGACATGCGGCGTTGCCACGAACCGCGCCCCTTTGGCCTCCGGCTCGGAGTCAGTCGATTGAATGTCGGACACCTTGAAATAGATCGTGGAGCTGCGCATCCACCCGTCTTCGCGCGACCACCGTGGCAAAGGCCTTGATCGTGGAACCCGGCGCATCGAATCGATCAAGCCGGAATTCGCGCACGTCCCATCCTTCGAATCGCTTCCGAAGCTCGCGCTCCGAGAACAGGCAGTAATGGTCGGGCTCGAACATGGCGAGGTAGGTCGTCCCGTCGATCAGCGTATTGACGATCGCATTGCCGCCCGGCTGAACGTGCGCCTTGATCTCTTCGAGCAATTCCGATGCGCGGGGCTTTGGGAAGAACATCAGCAGGCCGATGGCGACAATGGTGTCGAAAATCTCGGCGATCCGGTAGGTCGAGAGATCCACGCATTCCGCGCGGATCGGAAGTCGGGCCGCCGTGGCCGTTCGTCGAATGTGCGCGATGGCAGCCGGGCTCGCGTCCAGCGCAACGACCGGACAGCCACGTTGCGCCGCTTCGATGGCGAGGTTGCCGAGCCCGCATCCGAGGTCCAATACGCTGCCGGACAGATACGGAATGGCGAGCCTCTCGAAGGGGTTCAGCGCGAAATCGCCGGATTCGGTCTGGCGCTGAAATTGCGTCTCGAAGAAGTCGACGCTTCGATTCATGATTGGCGGCGGATCGGCTCGCACGGGTAGCGACGGCGACTCCGCGTTAACCGATCGCACCGCCCGGGGCGGGCGCCCAGCGAGCGGATCGCTGTCGTGAAGCGGCCGCTCATGGGGCGGGGTGACCGCGCAATTCGACGCCCAAGCGCAGCCGCTCGGCGACGTAACGGCTGATTGCTGCCGTTTCCACGCCGACCCCGCACAGTCCGACATGGCCGTCGGGGCGGAGGAGGTAGAACGACGGGCGCGGAATCTGCGCCCACGCCAATGTCGCGTCATTGGCGGGGGTCGCGGGGATCGCGTGGATGCGCACCAGGTCGCCCAAGTCCGGCGTGCCTTCGGGAAGCGGCGGCGGCTGCCCGACGACGATCAGGTTGAGTCGCGTGTCGTCGAGGTTCTGGAACAGATCCTCGAGGCCGCCGTCCGCCCTCGCCTCGAGCCGCAGCCACGGAAAGCGATCGCCGGCACGCGGCGCGCCGGCCGGCAATCCTTCCATGGACTGCGACAACGGGCTCGTTCGGTAGTGGATGCCGATTTGCGAAACGGTGCGAAACGCAACGCGCTGTATCCGCTCGAAGGTCATCGCAAACGCGGCGATCCTGGCGAGAATCCGGGTGCGGAACAAGCCGGCCATCCGGCTGTCGGACACCACCAGCCTGAATGCCCGGTCGGTCGTGTTCAGCAGCCGCTCGGCGACCGGGACGCGCTCTTCCTCGTACGAGTCGAGCAGCGCAGCGTCGGCCTGGCCGCTGACGACGAGTGCGAGCTTCCATCCGAGGTTGTACGCATCCTGCAAGCCTGTATTCATCCCTTGCGCGCCGACCGGGCTGTGAATGTGTGCCGCGTCGCCCAGCAGGAAGCAGCGGCGATCGCGGAAACGCGCGGCGCTGCGGTGGGCAATGCGGTAGGTGGAGAACCAGGAGCAGCCCTTGAAGGACAATCCGGCGCCCGCTTCCTTGCGCACCGACGGAATCACGGCCTCGAACGTCACGTCGCCCCTGTCCCGCAGGCTGGGGGGAACGATGCCGACGACCCGCCAGTGATCCTTCCAGCGCATGGGGAAGAACAAGTGAAAGCCCTCCCGCCACAGGTAGACATTGACTTCGTCCTGAACCATGGTGCCCATGGCCTCCGTATCGGCGACGAAGAACACGTGCTCGTAGGGGGCGCCCGCAAATGTGATGCCGCAGCGCTCGCGCACCACGCTGTGCGCGCCGTCGCATCCGGCGACCCACGGGGCCTTCACCTCCCCGGTCGTACCGTCCGGACGCTTGAGGGTGGCAGTGACATGTTGGGTTTCCTGCTCGAGGTCGGTGAGTTCGGTATTCCAGTGGACCGGCACCCCCCAGTCATGAAGCCGATCGCCCATGATCCGTTCGTTGTCGTCCTGGCCGAGGATGAGAATGAACGGATACGGACTCAGCGCCTGCCCGGCCTTTCCTAAGGGGACGCGCGCCATTTTCCGCCCTTCCGACCAGAGGTTTGCGCCGGTGCCGCGCTTGCCGAGCTCGAGCGCACGATCGACGATGCCGAGTTGCGCGTAGATCTCCAGCGTGCGCGCCTGCACGCCGAGCGCCCTCGTCTGCAGCGACGGTCCGGCGTGCCGATCGATGATCAGCGGGCGCAGGCCTCGCCGACCGAGTTGATTGGCGAGCATCAGCCCCGTCGGCCCAGCTCCGACAATCAGAACGTCGGTATCCATTCAAGCCCCTTCTGCTTCGGAGCGGACGGACTGAATCAGGCGCCGTTCGCGCCGGGCGTCGCGGGCGGTGGAAAATCGTTCATCGGGCAAACCTAAGCGCTGCGCGAGCGCGCGCCCTGGCGGCTTCCTCCGTTCGGTTCCTCGGCGGCGCGCTCGTTTCAAGCGACCGGAGGAGGCTGCTCGAGGCCGCCGCGATCTCTTCGACTGCGGCAAGAAATGCGGCCTCGTTTGCCTTCGACGGCTTGTTGAAGCCGCTCACCTTGCGCACGAATTGCAGCGAGGCGGCACGAATCTCCGCCTCGGTCACCGGCGGGTCGAAATTGAAGAGGATCCGGATGTTTCTGCACATGACTTGCCTCGAAAAATTCGGGCCGCCGATGATGGGGCAGCGCGCTTCCAAGCCGGGGGCGCCGCGATCAAGCGGACCGCCCGATCGGAGCGCCTGCGTCAAACGCGCGAAGCCGCGGACACGGCAGTCCAGTAGCAACTCATCGCCGCTTGAAATTGAATAAGGCCGAGTTTGCCCGGTCGATGTCGGCCTTGACTTGATTGCAACTTCGTTCGTAAACGATTTCGCGTCCCATCACGCTACCGACGTAGGCGGTCCTTTGGCGATTCGGGGAGAGTTGGCACCGCACGCTGTGGACCCCTTCGCCCAGGACAACTTCTATCGCCTCGAGGCGCTTGTGCAAGACCACGACGTCCAGGGTCTGGCCGGTTGCGGTCGCGCGGACGGTGATCTTCTCGTCGCTCATGTGCCATTCAAGGCCCTTCGGCGGCCCCGCTGCGCCGGCCGGCCGGGTTGGTGGCCTCGCGCCTTCTCGATGGTATTCCTCTATCGCACGGTCGGGGAGGGGTAGGCCGACCGACACGACGTTGTGCTCTCACTACTTGCGGCTTGGCTCGAACAATTCGATGGGATTGCCCGACGGATCGTGGACGAGCCGCTGTTTCCCGCCGGGACCCGAAACCACCTCGCTGCGGAAGTGCGCGCCGGATTTCGTCAGCCTCTCCACCAACGCCCCGAGGTCGTCGGTTTCAAGCACAAGCCTGTTCCATCCGCCCGGCAGCGGCTTGGAACCATCGGCAAGCGGACGAGCGGCAGAGCTGGCGGGACCGCTGAGCCAGAGCGTCAAGTCGGCCCGCTTGACCATCGCAAAGGGCGGGCCCCGCTTTTCCACGAGTTCGAAGCCGAGGACGCGGGCGTAGAACTCCACCGCGGCATCGACATCGCCGACAAGATATCGGACCACAGCCATCGGATTCTCTCCAATCGTAGCGATCGTTCAGAGGGCGCCTGGCCAGGCAAGGTAACGCGCGAGCGGAGAGTCCGCGCAGCCGTTGACCCACCGGGCAAATCCTACCGCTTCAGTCGATACTTGTAGTGGCCGACCAACGGCGAGCCGACGACCCGAACGCACTCCAATTCGGTCTGAAGACCGTCGGTGTTCTCGAAGAGACGGCTGCCGCTACCCAGAAGAACCGGAACAACGTGCACCTCCAGCTCGTCGATCAAGCGGGCCTTGAGATACTGCTGCGCGACATCGGCCCCGCCTCCGAGGGCGACGTCCTTTCCTCCCGCCGCGTCTTTGGCGCGCTCGAGCGCTGCGTCAATGCCTTCCGTGACGAAGTGGAACGTGGTCCCACCCCGCATTTCAAGCGAACTGCGGGGGCGATGCGTGAGAACGAAAACGGGCGTGTGGAACGGCGGATTCTCTCCCCACCACCCCCTCCACGGGTTGTCTTCCCACGGGCCGTCGCCGCCGCCGAACAGGTGGCGGCCCATGATCGTCGCTCCGATGTTTTGGAGCGACTCTTTCACGATGGCATCGTCAGGACCCGTCGTGCCGCCCTCCATCCCGTGAAGTTCGCGGAAGCTTCGCACGGCGAACGCCCACCCGTGGAGCGCGTGCCCGCCCTCGCCCAGCGGATGCGCAACGCTCTGCCGGGGACCGGCGACGTAACCGTCGAGCGACATCGTGATGTTCAACCTCAGACTCGCCATCGGTCAGCTCCTCGTCATGTCGGATTTGCGCTTCCGCCGCCTGACGCGCCGAGTCGCGGAGCTCATGCCCGCGACACGGACGAGGCATCACAAAGCAAGGCAATCGGGGCCCCTCTGCGGAAACGAGCGCCTGCCAGGCGGCGAAGGCGCGCAGGCAGGACGCCCGCGTTCGCCGCCGAGTCAGGCATGGATTGGCTCACAACGGACCTCGGTTTTCACTGAGTTGGCGATGAAACATTCGGCGTGAGCCTTATGGTGCATCGACTCGATCTCGTCTATCGTTGGCAACGGAGCACCGACAAAGACAACCCTTGGGCGGAGCGTGACATGCGTCATTGCGGATTTGCCCAGGGCATTCCTCGCGAGGACACCCTCGGCATCGTCGAGATAGCTGTCCACGCAGAATCCGCGCCTCGCAGCAATGGAGAGAAACCAAAGCATGTGACAGCTTGACAAGGAAGCCACAAACGCTTCCTCCGGATCAACCGCATTCGAAACCGAAAAGGGTATCGGGACGGAGTGAGGGGATGAAGAGGCCCCGATCTCGATGCCGCCGTCAAATACCCACCTATGGCCGCGCGAATATCGACTGTCGGTAAAGGGCTGGTCGCCGCGCTCCCATCGAATTGTGGCCGTGTGGGTTGACATCGTGCCCCAACGCTTTTGAGAACCCAGCTAGTCACCCGCCGGACCTTGGCCAAAGGCCCATCCCCGGCCGTCCCTGTTGAGCGCTGCCTTGGGCCGTGGCGTCGGGAAACCGCACATGGTCAGCCGCGATACCCAAGCAACCGCGCTGGCAGGAACAGCAGGCTCTTCAAAAGCGCAAACACGGCGGCGACGCACACTCCCACGAGCCGCAAGAGCAGTGCGAGCAGCCAAATAAATGGCGCAAGCACGAGAACCAGCATCGCGAGCGGCCACGACAGAACGAACAGAATGCACCAGCCGACAACGAAGATGAGCGGTTTCAGGCGACGCTCCGAAGTTGCGGTCTATCGGATCAAACAACCAACGCCCACGAACCCGGCGGTTCGCGCCGGTCCTGCGGCGCACGTGACGATCAAGGGTTGGATCAGCGTGCAGATGGATCACGGGACTCGATCCCATTCGCCAATTGGTTCGCGGACGACGGGGAATAGTGGATGCACGGCAGGCGATGAAAAGTTGCGATGGCGCGGATTACCGGCGAGCCACCGCACGGACGAAGCCGCGCAGCTGGTGCGCTCATTCAAGCCTGCCAATGAAGCGATAGACGGCAATCAGAAATCCGAATCCGACGTACATCCCCAACAATGCGACAAGCATTAGTTTTGTCATCGCGAAGCCTATTATTTCCATTGCCGACAGAAATATGATCGCACACGCGATGCCGAGAAACGAAGCGGCGATGCCGGCGACAGTCTTTAGCGTCCTGCTTACGGGCATTCGTCGTACTCCTCAGTCGAACGATGTCGGGTCGTCGCGCTACCCAACACGCTAGGGTCTGCTGGTGGCAGCAACCCGAAGGGAACGGGCGCCCCGGGGGCGCCACTCTTTGTTGCCGTCCGCGCCAAGACGCCCCGTCTTGGCTTCGCCGAGCGCCTCGATGGACGCCCCTTGACACCCGTTCGCATTTGCGGACAAAGCGTGAACAGGCCCTAAATACCGCACCTAGGCGAAGCCTCGCAGGCGGCGCGTCCGGGTCGAGCGCCGCCGGGTTAGGCTCGCTCGGCAGGAGCTCACTTTCGCGTGTACAAGCCATCGAACGTAATGCTCCACTCGCCTTTGGCATCTGTCGATTCCCAGAGCTGCCGAACGCTTCCATCGGGATTGGGCGTCCAGCTTATTCGGTGTTTGGTCAACTGCGCGTCGGCGCCCGTGGTTTGTCCTTCGAGTACCATCGTTCCTTCGCGGATGCCGCCTTCGAGGAGCAATAGTGTGCCAGCCGTGTCAACCCACGTTTGATGCCAAACCTTGCGCGAGGCATCGTAGATATTCAGGCTTTCGCCACTGTAGCCACGATCGGTCTTGTACCGCTCGTGAACGACGCAACCGCCGTACTCTCGTTCGATTCGGTTGAATCCCACGAGCTTCGCGTCAGGCGTTCTGACCTTCCATTCGCCAAGCCAGAAGTCGAACGCCCGATGTGCTGCGGTATCGCAGGGTGCGGACGCAGCGGTCAATGTAACGCTGCAGCCTAAGCAGAAGGTTGCGGCGAGAAAGACGAGACGTCCGCGTGTCTTCATGGGTACTCCGACGGGCATTGGGGTGCCTGACGAACTCGGCTAACCGGCCCCGCCGGCGCGGGGCCGAACGGCGGGAACCTCGGCTATCCCCCGCCGAGCGTGCCGTTAGGCTGCATTGTGCTCTCCGGCATGCGCGGAAGCCAACAAGAAAGGAGTCTCGTGTCGCTGCCATTCACGTCGACGGAGAGCGGACAGCGCGGTCTTGTTCCGGTACGGGACGCTACTTCCGTCGCCGAGGGTCGTCGTGGTTCCGTAACGACATGACCAATCCAACGATCATCACCGCGACGAATACGAGGTTCACGAAGAATCCGGGTGGCGTCCCGACCCTGGCGATGGGCAGGACCAAGAAGAGCAATTTCCTACCGAGGTGTTCCAGCAACAGCAGGGCGAACATCAAAGGAACCATGGCGCGATATCGGATCAATACCAGCAAACCGATCAGGTTGAGCACGAGCTGCGAAAGCCCCCAGGCAGCGAATACGGAAACAAACGCTTGTTCGCCCGCCGGCGTGAACGTGTCCAAGGGGATTCCGTCGGCGGTTGTCGCGGCAGAACGACCGTTGAAGATCGTGCCTAGGCCGATGCCGCCCTTCACGACCACGAGCACCGCGAAGAGCCAAAGCGCGAGCCTGTGACCGCGATAGGTATTGTCCATTTGCTCGGGCAAGAGTCGGCGAAGCATGGAGGCTCTTTCGATGACGCAGAGGCTACTTCAGCTGAGGCGGAAGAAACCCGCTCGCCCGGGCCCCAACCAAACGTGGAGCTGTATGTTAAGTGGCCACTCCCAGTAGGGCGAGCCCGATGATCGTCTCCTTCTTCAGAAGACGAGGCGAACGAATACCGTGATCCCGAGCACGCAAGCCGGGCCGCCAGACCATCATTCCTCGGAGGCCGCAAACTTGACTTCCTCGCGCCCGGCCTCTCGGATCGCGCCGCCACCGCGCGGGAACCCACGCCAGCCGAGCAGCAGCACGACCGCCAACACTGCGACCGCGACCAACAGGCCCGCACGGATACCCTGCACGAAATCGCGGTCTGCGGCCGCCATGATCGCCTCCCGGAGTGCCGGAACGCGATGCGCGACCGGGCGCCGCGGCACGATTTCCGCGACCTGCGCGCGCGGATTGGCATGGGACACGATCGCCGCGGTGATCGCCTGCCGCTCCGCGGCATCCGGAACGACCGACGCGAGGTCGGGGTCGAGGGTGGCCGACAGCCAAGCCGCGAGCACCGAGCCCAGCACCGCGAACCCGATCGTCGATCCGATCGCGCGTTGTGCGCTCATGATGCCGGAGGCCATCCCCGCGCGTTGCGGCGGCACCGACGTCATCGCGAGCGTCGTCAGCGGCGTCATGCACAGGGCGGTGCCGATCCCGCTCACTGCGAAGCCCGCCATCACGGCGGTGGCGTTGCCATGGCCGCCCGCCACGAGCCCAAGCAGCCCGAGAATCATCGCCGAGAGGCCAAAGAGGACCGGCCCACGGGCACCGAAATGCCCCACCAGATGGCCGGCGACCGGCGACACGATCGCGATCGCGGCACTGAAGGGCAGCAGCATCAGCCCGGTCTGTGCGGCGGAGTAGCCGCGCACGTTCTGCAGGTACTGGGTGATGACGAGCAGCGTCCCGTAGACCGCAAACAGCACCGCGCAGATGGTCCCGATGGCGAGAGAGTACTCGCGATCGCGAAACAGCGAGACGTCCATCATCGGATCGGCGGAGCGCTGCTCGGCGCGCACAAACACGTAACAGCCGATGCCCGCAATGGCGAACAGCGTGACGATCAACGGCGAGTCCCAGCCGGCCTTTGGTCCCTGGATCACCGCATAGGCCAGCGCGCCGATGGTCACGGCGAACAGCGCCTGCCCCGGCAGGTCCAGTTGCCGGGGCCGCTCGTCGCGCGACTCGGTCACGTAGCGCAGCGAAAGAAAGACGACCGCAATGCCCACCGGCACGTTGACGAGGAAGATGCTGCGCCAGCCGAATTGCTCGACCAGCACGCCTCCGAGCGTGGGGCCGATCGCGGTGCCGACGCTCGCGATCGCGGTCCAGACGCCGATGGCGCGCGCCTTTTGTTTCGGTTCCGAGAACGCCGCGCTTACGAGCGCAAGCGAGGTCACATTCACCGTGGCCGCCGCGACACCTTGCACGCCGCGGGCGACGTTCAGCATTTGGAGCGACGGAGCAACGCCGCAGACGACCGACGCGAGGGTGAAGACCGTGATGCCGATCACGTACCAGCGGCGGCGCCCATACAGGTCGGCAAGCGTTGCCGCCGTCATGATACATACCGCCATGCCGAGGCTGTAGGCCGCAACCACCCACTGCAGGCCCTCCTCCCCGACGTCGAAGTTGGTCTGGATCGAAGGCAACGCAACATTCACGATCAGGGCGTCCAGAAAGATCATGAACAGGCCCAGCCCAGTGGCGACGAGGGTGATGCGCTGCACGGGGTTCATCGGCGTGGTCCTCCGCAGGTAGGCGCGGGACGATGCCTCCCGGCCGTTGGCAGAAGAAAAGGCATCGATGTGACGGTGATGGATTCCATTGGCCGCCTCAACCCATGGGCCGCCGCCGCGTCATGAGCACGAACCGATAGTGTACTGAGTCAGAAATTCATCCGATAGTTCGCGCCGAAATCGGGCGCCATGCTACGTTGCTCGGCCTCGCCGTAGCACGCGCTACTGTCTCGGCCTCGCGCCTTGCCTGACGCCCGATTTCATCCGCTCCTTTATCTTCGGAACTTCTGACTCAGCACACTAGCGGAGGCGCGGGAACCGCTCACGCGGTAGGGCGCAAGCGCGTCCCAGTCAAATTCAACGCCGATGCCAGATGTGTCCGGCGAGACGGCGCGATGCCTGTCCAAGACCAGCCTGCGCTTCGTGTATTGATCGATCGGAAAGCTGTGGATCTCCAGCCACCCTCCGTTCGGCTGTGACGACACCAGGCTGACGTGGAGCTCCTGCGTGCCGTGGGAGCAGACGGGAATGCCGAAGGATTGCGACTGGCGAGCCACCCGCAGCCAGCCCGTGATGCCCCCGCAGTTCGATGAATCAGGTTGTATGTATGCGAGCTTTGCGATTTCGAACGCCCGAGAGAAGTCGTGCGCGGTGTGCAGATTCTCTCCCATAGCCAGCGGCATGCCGGTCGCCTCGGCTATGCGCGCGTACCCCGTGAAGTCGTCGGGACTGATCGGCTCTTCGAACCAGACAAGGTTGAACTGCGCGAGCGCTTTTGCCGCGCGGATGGCGTCCGCAACGCTCATGGAATAGTTCGCGTCGACCATCAGGGCGACATCGTTGCCCACGCAAGCCCGCACGGCGCGAACACGCTCGACGTCGTCGGCAAGATCCTTGCGCCCGATCTTGATCTTTACCGCATCTGCGCCGCTATCGAGGTAGCCACGGACGTTCTGCAGCAACCTGTCGATCGGAAGGTGGAGGTCTATCCCGCCGAAGTAGGCTTTGCATGTGCGGCCGGCGCCCCCCGCGACGAGCCAAAGGGGCTTGCCTTCCCGCTTGCAGCGGATGTCCCACAACGCGATGTCCACCGCCGAAATAGCAAAAGAGGAAATTCCTCCGCGCCCGACGTAATGGACGTGCCGCTCCATGAAATCGTAGAGCGCTGGTATGTCGACGCCATTCCTCCCCAGTAGCGCCGGCGCCAGATCGTGTTCGAGCATGGCCTTGATCGCATGCCCCCCTTTGCCTCCCGTGTAGGTATAGCCCGTACCTTCGCTTCCATCGGCTAGCTCAACGGTCGCCGTGACGAGCTCAAAGTGCGTGTGATCCCCGTGGGACGCGTCGACCAGCACCTCCTGTAATGGCACCGCAAACAGCTGTGCGCTGACTTTCACGATATTGCTCATCTCACATCCGGTTTCGAGGGGAGCGGCTAGGTATTTCCGGATCTTCGCACGGTCGAGCAGACGAATCTTGACCGACCCCGATTTCGAAGGCTCGAGATTTCGCGGGTTGACATCGGCGTTGGTACCTCGGCCGACGCTGAGCTTCCTCCATTGCCCGGATGAATTTCTGCGTTCTGTTGTCCCAGACCCTTCCGCGGCCCCAGGACTTGCGATGGGTTGAACATCGGCGTCTCTGGAGTTTAGAGCGCTTTTTCGTAGACGGCCAGGAGTTCTCCTTCGTGAGCGACGCGTTCCAACAGGTGCCACTCGTTGCGCTCGAGTAAGCTGGCCGAAGTGCGCGTTGCACAATATACGCGAGGGAACCCGAGTTCCTTCGCCACCCTTTCGAGACCACGCAGGAGATTGCCGCCGATGCCTTGGTGCCGGTGCGCCGGCAGAACAAAACCTGCGCCAGCCCACGGCCCAAGATTGCGACGGCTTGCGATTGATTGAGCTTTCAGCGCGGCTACGCCACAGACCTCGTTGCCGCGGAATGCGACCAACCCAACAGGCAATGCACTTCCATTGGAATAAGCCCGCAGATCTGCCTCGGCCAGCGCGCCGGCACCATAGTACGCGGGCCATTCAGACTGAAACCAGACCGCGAGGACGCGCACCAGATCGCGATGATCGGCCAAGCATTCGATGCGGATGTTGCTGCTCATCGGCGTAGCGCTCTAACGAACAGAGCTAAGCGGCTGCGAGCGGACGACGCGCCTGCGCCGCCGGCGAGCAGTAAGGTTGAGCGAGAAGGCGCATTCAACCTAAATGACAAACGGGATGAAACGTTTGGTGCGCGACATGTATTCCCTATAAGGCTCGCCAAGGGTCTCGAGAAGAGCCCTCTCCTCAACGGCCACCCGGATACCGTAAAGATAGCAGTGAACGAAAAAGAGGATTGCCACACTGATCCAACTACCCAACGCGATTCCGATGCCGATGAACATCAAGAACGCCGCCGTATAGGAAGGGTGACGGACAAATCGGTATACACCGTCCTGAACGATTCGCTGGTCTTTTGAAACGACAACTGTGCCCGTGAAGGACTTTCCAAGCGCATTGAAGCAGTGACGACGAAGGACTGCACCGGCGATAAGCATCATTGTTCCTAGCGTCGCAGCGACTACCGGATACGGTATCGTGAGCCATGGCATATACGATGCTGCACAGGCAGCAACCACGGCAAGCGGGGATCCAATCATTAGAGCGCGAAAGGTGCCCGCATCTTGCTCAGAAGGCCCATCGGCAAATGACCCGCGAATAACGCGCCCTTCCCGTACGAAGGCAAAGAAGAACACGATCCAGAATGGGATCGCGAACGGGAGCTTAAAGATTTCGGCTAAGTGCAAAGTAGCTCCCAGGCACGTAGTGCTCCCGCCGGGCTCGAGCTATGACTGAATCTGGTGTGCGACGATGAGTTGAAGAAGGCGGCGTGACCCGCTGGAATTCGAGTGTCGATGTCGGATTTCAGCAACCAACAAGGAGACACGCGACCATGAGCAAGGATACGGTAGTTCAACCGCGAGTTCGACGAGTTTCTGTCGCAATTCGCCGAGCGTCGCGATGAGGAAGGTCGGCCGGCGGTGGTGCGGGGTGGCAGTCGCGGCGCGAGCTGCTGGCGGGCTTGGGGCCGGTCGGGGTGAAGCGCCTCCGGTTGAGCCGCGTGTTAGTTGGGCCCGGCCGTGTTAGATGTCGGGCCTGAGCTTACTCTTGCCTGACTATATCGACCGAGATCTCCACCGCCGGAATCGTTCCTCTGTTCTCAAGCCAGTGTGTGGTGTGCCTATCCTCGGGCCAGCCCACTCCCGGCCCATAGTCGGTAGCGACTCCATTTCGATGGTCAGTGATCGTTCCTTGCAGTACGTAGACGGTGCCTGGTCTGTCTTTATGGTCGTGAATCGGGCCGAAGACGCCTCCAGGCTCGATGGTCACCATACGCATTCGAAGTTGGCGCCCGGTCATGCCCTCGATCTCAGGGCCAAGGTCAACCGTTGCAAGTAACTTCACCGTAACACCTTTCGTCTCAGGTGCCACCTGTTCGTTGCTCATCGTGCTCTCCCTCTATACTTCCAGGGCCTAACGGAACCAAGTTACAGTAACTGGCGCTGCCGCGCCGCAGGACGCCGCCGGACACGTCCGGCTCAACGAGCATTCCATCAATGAATTTGTAGCCAGCAAGCTCTCGCGCCAGAACTTGATTCAGAAAGTCTGGCAGGCGCGGCTTCTCTTTGCTGTGGACGCGGACCACAAACTCGAGAAGGTCGTAGACCTCGTTCCATTCACAGTTGAAAAAGTACTCTCGGATCCGATCCAGGATCTGACGTCCCCGATTCTGGTGGCCGTATCCTGGCCTCGAATCTACGGCCTTCTTGAAGTAATGCGCCCAAAGGACGCGACTGAAGTCCTCGATATCCCCATAGCCGCCATGCCGCCCGTAGACGAAGCCGTCGGTAGACCAGAACGCTGCGTCCAGTGCGTTCCATAGCGAGTTACGCAGTTCGTCGTTCATGGCGCCAATTTGGGCCACTTCAGCAACTGGCTTGATTCCTTTGCGCTGACTGAAGGACTTCATGGTTTGCGACGCCTAACGCTCGGCATCAGCGGCGGCGCGAAGCGCCGTCCGCTGCATGCCGTTGTTAGACGGCGCTCACTTGACCGCAGACACAAGAATCGCTGGGTTCGGCATTGTGAACGCATCACCACTCCGGTAGGCGCCGGATCGCTTCCGCACTGCAATCTCAATCGCGTCCCGGACATCGCTTGGAAAGGTCTCCAGGTGGCCCAGTCCCGAAATGCGTTCAAGAAAGAATCGATCGAGTGGGTTCGCCGTAAGCGTCCGGGGAATACCGTCTTGACTGCGAGTGCTGTTAAGCGGCGAGTCGGTTCTCGGTCTGATGTTCGGTCGAAAGGGCCCAGGGCAGTAGTTCGGCGATGCGATTGATGGGATGTTCGGCGATGCGTTCCAAGACGGTGCGCAGATACGCTTCCGGGTCGATGCCGTTGAGCTTCGCTGTCCCGATCAAGCTGTACATCGCGGCCGCATACTCGCCGCCGGCGTCGGAGCCGGCGAACAGATAGTTCTTCCGACCCAGGGCAACCGCCGCGTAGCGCTCGTTCGGCGGCGTTGTTATCTGGCATGTTTCACTCTCGCGCCTCGCGGCGGTGAACGATATTCCGACAGGGGTATCGTCTCAAAGCCGGGATTGGGGCGACGGGAGCATGTCTTGCGGGCAGGCCGAAATTGACAATGAGCTGCGAGCTCGAGTTGTTATCTGGCCGCCCCTTCGATTCGCCCGGATGCGCTGCGAGCGCGAATCCGTAGTTGTCGTGTGACCCGCGAGCTCCCGCTGTGATGTGTTCACTGTAGGAGGATCCCAAATGAGAGTAATCGGACTTGATGTTCATCGGTCCTTCGCTCAGGTCGCCATCTTGGAGCACGGCACGGTGAGAGACCACGGTCGCTTCGCCATGGATCGCGAGGCAGTGCTTGAGTTCTGCAAAGAGCTTAGCAGGGACGACGACGTGGTGCTGGAAGCCACCGGCAACACGGCGATCATCGTTCGCCTTCTGACGCCGTTTGTCCATCGCGTAGTCGTAGCCAACCCGTTGCAGGTGCGGGCCATCGCCTGGGCGAAGGTCAAGACCGACAAGATCGATGCTGCGGTTCTCGCCCGACTGCACGCCGCGCGGTTCTTGCCGGAAGTCTGGATACCGCCCGAATCGGTCCAGGCCGAGCGCCGGTGCATCGCCGAACGCACCCAGCTTGTTTCGCAGACGACTCGGCTGAAGAACAGGGTTCAATCCGTCCTGCATGCCAACTTGATTCCTCGTGAGGCCGGCAACCTCTTCACCAAGAAGGGGCGTGCCCGGCTCGAACAGTTGGCCGTGCCCGTCGATCAGAAACGCCTGGTGTTGCGTCACCTCGATGAACTCGACCGACTCGCCGCCGAGCTGCTGGTGATCGACAAGGACCTGGCGCAGCGGGCACTCGATCAGCCGAACGTGAAGCGACTCATGACGATCGGTGGAGTGAATTCCATCGTCGCTGCCAGCGTCCTGGCTGCGATCGGCGACATCACCCGTTTCTCCAGCCCGGAGAAGCTGGTCAGCTACCTGGGGCTGAACCCATGCGTGCACCAGTCCGGTGATCATCCGGCATTCCACGGTCACATCACCAAACAGGGCCGGGGTCATGCCCGCGCGATGCTGGTGGAGTCCGTTTGGTCGATTGCGGCGGCGCCAGGGCCGCTGCGCGCATTCTTCAATCGCGTCAGCGCCAAGCGCGGGAAGCAAGTCGCCGCGGTAGCCACGGCTCGGAAGCTGGCGGTGCTTATCTGGCACATGCTGACCAAGGGGGAAGACTACGCCTGGAAACGACCGGCGCTCCTGCAGTGGAAGCTGCGCGAGCTGGAGCTGAAGGCCGGTCACGCGTCTCGCCGTGGTGGCAACAAGCCGGGACCCGCGCGCGAGTACAGTCTGCAGACGGTTCGCGATAAGGAGCGCGCATGGCTCGGGATGGCCGAAGACGAATATCGGCGCTTCGCCTCGGCGTGGAAAGCCGTCCCGCCAAAGCCGAGGGCGCCCGCAAAGCGAGAACCCGCATAAAGGGCTTGTCAAATACATCCGTGTCGATCTCGAGCCGGCCATCATCGCGATACCGAGTCATCGCCGTCCACCGCGACAGCGCGTAGCGAATGGCCACCGCCAGCTCGGACTTCTTCGACACTCGGGTGAGTTGCACTTCGAGCCAGTTCTTGAGCGCGTCCAGCAACGGTCCGGCACGCTCGACCCGCACGCGGGCACGCTCCGCTGGCGAGCGGCCGCGGATGGGTTCCTCGATTGCATACAGTTCGCCGATGCGGCGCAGCGCCTCGGCCGCGACCGGCGAGCGCGTGCTCTCGTGGAAGTCGTAGAACTTGCGCCGTACGTGCGCCCAACAACCCGCTTCCAGGATGCGGCCGTCGACATACAATTCGCCGAAGCCGGAATAGGCGTCCGCTTGGAGCACGCCGCCGAAACTCTTCAAATGCCGCCGGGCATGCTCCCCCTTGCGATCGGGCGAATAGCGAAACAGCACCGCCGGTGGATCGGTGCTGCCGCACGGCCGGTCATCGCGCACGTACGTCCACAGCCGTCCGGTCCGGGTTTTGCCGCGTCCTGGCTCCAACACCGGCACCGGGGTGTCGTCCGCGTGCAGCTTTTCCACGGTCATCACATAGCGACCGAGCGCGTCGACCAGCGGCGAGAGCAGCCGACTGCAATCGCCCACCCAATCCGCGAGCGTGGAGCGATCAAGGTCGATCCCCTGCCGGGCGTAGATCTGCGCCTGCCGGTACAGCGGCAGGTGATCAGCGTATTTCGCCACCAGGACATGCGCGAGCAATCCCGGCCCAGCCAGGCCGCGTGCAATCGGCCGCGTCGGCGCGCTCGCTTGTACGATGCGCTGGCAGTCGGCACAGCTGAGCTTCGGCCGCACATGGCGCACCACCTTGAAGTGCTCCGGCACGTATTCCAGCACTTCGCTGACATCCTCGCCGATGCGGCGCAGGGTGCCGCCACAGTCAGGACACGCGCACGCCGGCTGATGCACCACCTGCTCGCGCGGCAAATGCTCGGGCAGCGGCTTACGGGCGGGCTTCTCGCACTCCGGCTGCGCCAGCGGCTGCTCTACGGTCGGCGCCTGCGCCTGCGCGGTTTGCAGTTCTTCCAGGCGCAGCTCCAACTGGTCGATCTCGCGCGACAGCTTCTCCGAGGAACGCCCAAACTGCAGCCGCCGCAGCTTGGCGATGATGAGCTTCAGATGCTCGATCTCGATGGTGTGCGCAGCCAGTGCTTCGCGCTGCTCGAGCACCAGACGCTTGAGCGCCTCGACATCATTTGGAAGTGGTGGGGCAGCAAGCTCGGGCACCTACCCAGTGTAGGTCGACTTCCGCACAATGCAAGGCGCTACGCTGCAGCCTCCGGCCGCCAGGTGCGTTGCGGTCGTCGCCAATCGATACCCTCCAACAGCATCGACAGTTGCGCCGCCGTCAGCGACACCGTTCCGCTGCTCGCCTGCGGCCAGATGAAGCGGCCGCGTTCCAGCCGCTTGGCGAACAGGCACAATCCATCGCCATCGAACCACACCAGTTTCAATAGATCGCCGCGGCGGCCGCGGAACACGAACACGTGCCCAGAAAACGGCTCCTGCTCGAGCGCCGTCTGCGCCAGTGCGGCAAGCCCGTCCATGCCCTTGCGCATGTCGGTCACGCCGGCGGCGATCCAGACCTTGGTTCCTACCGGCAATCCAATCATCGCTGCGCGAGCACGTCGAGCACGCTGCGCAGTGACGCGACATCGACGCCCCCGCGCAACCGAATGCGAGCGCCATAAACTTCGATCTCGATCAGGGCTGCGTTCGAATTCGTTCGCTTCCCAGTGTCGACGCCAGGGGTCGCGCCCTCGCCTTCGATGGTGACCGGCAGCAGCTTGGCCACCTCCTTCCGCCTCGCGTCCGGCATGCCCCGATGTCGAACCCATCGACGGACCAGATTGGCGTTGATCCGATGCGCCATCGCTACCGCCGCCAGCGATACGCCGGGCTCACTGCATTCACGCACGACGGACAGCTTGAAATCTTCCGTATACGTTCGCCGTCCGGTACGATTCGTACGGACTCCGTCAACGAAATCCGGCTTCGCTCTGCCCATCTTTGGTATCCACTATCCTCTTGGTGGACACCATCTTCGCCACCGCTCAAAATTGATTCAAGACGGTGCTCACCGGACGCTTACGGTTCATATGCTCCCGATCAGTTGCATGACTACGCAAACATCGTCTGCGGGATCGTGTGTTTGACCATCTGGAAGGCGACGGTGCGTGGTGACGTCCAACGTATCAAGGTAACCGGCGACCCGCCGCGAGCGCGAAGCGCTGCCGACGGGGCGTCCGTGTTGACCGCCAGGTTAGGCGCCAAGGCGACATAACGAATCACTTTGGAATCAACCGACCCGTTATGGCGTACGACGTTGCTCGAGAAGCGAATTCGTGCGCTGGACTTCCGCAATAAGCTGACGAAGCAACGGTTTGGTGCCAATTAGTGCGAGCGGCAGGACGATCCATGCAACAGCTAGAATGAGGCCGAAGACAAAGATGACGAGCCAGAATATTCCACCGAATGCAAACGGTTCCATCGCGGCCCTCCAAAAGTTATGATCGGCATCGCTATTGTGCTACTGCTCGCGGAGCTTGGCGCCTACGAACCAAGGCAACCGGCGACCCGCGGCGCGGGCGCAGCCCCGCCAGCGGGGCGTCCGTGTTGACCGACAGGTTAGGCCGCACTGGCTTATATGTCGAGCCGGGAGCGGACCGCTATATGAGCTGCTCCCTTGCTGCCATTCATGCGACGAAAGACTTTCCAAGCTAACGCCAATACCAAAAGCGTAAGTATTACGAGTGCTCCGGCAGACGTTGTTGGTATGGATGATGCTGGCGCGGCGGCCAAAATCGTAAACGGCAGAGCGGCAAGAAGCGCAGGCGGCTGGTATACGCCGCCACTACGAACACTCAGGCTGTACTGAACTTGGTACGCCCCCGCGGGTAGCGGTCCAACATTTACGTTCAAGACTAGAACCTATCTCAAAACCGTTTCAGGAGCATCGTGATTGAGGCCAGCTCCACGAAACCGAGGAAATTTGAGGTGTAGTACTCCCAACGAACCAGCAAGCGACGTTTCCATTGCAACCACGCGAAATACCTCTCGACAATCCATCGGCGCGCGTAGCGGCGCAGGCGGCGGCCGTCTTGCGTTTTAAGGTGTCGATTGGAGCGATGCGGCGCGATCATTTCCACCCCTTGCTGCTTCAGCTCGCCGTCCAACCGATCGCTGTCATATGCTTTGTCGCCGATCAGATGCTGCGGCTTCGCCTCCAGCATGTAGAAGTCGAAACTGAGTTGCACCAGCGTGACCTCGTGATGATTCGCTGCGTGCGTGCTCACCGACAGCGGCAGGCCGTTACGATCGACGATAGCCAGAATCTTGACGCCCTTGCCGCGACGTGTCGGCCCGATTTCTGCACCACCACCTTTCGCGCTCGCAAACGTCGCGTCGATGTAGCACTCGCTCTCGTCAATTTCGCCACGGTTACGCAGGTCGTTGGCCAGCTTCGCAAGGATCTCGCGCAATATCTCGCGTTCGCACCACTGCTGGAAGCGACGATGCACTGTCTTGTAGTTCGGATAGCACTGCGGAAGCATCGGCCACTGTGCGCCGGTGTTCAGAATCCACAGCACCGCGTCCAACACTTGGCGCGCCGGCACAGGCTTGCGGCCAGGGGCGACCATCGGGAATGTTCTCTTCGGGAAAATACTCCCGAATCCGTTCCCAATGCTCGTCGCTCAATCGCTGCATATTCACAATTGTAGGCGATGAACTTCATCTTTCAACTGAATTTGAGATAGGTTCTAGTATCGGTGGCGGAACGCCCACCACATCGGGACATGGAGCGCTCAAGACGATTTGGATGACATTACCGAAGGTGGATACAGCTAGTCCATCTGCTGGGGCCGTCGGATAACAAATGCTTTGTGTATCGACCGTTACGCGGATGACGTCATTCGGCGTCGGGGTAACGGGGGAAATTGTAATGACCGGCGTGCCGCCTATCTGTGCGGCAGCATGGGTGATCCAAAAAATGCTCAGACACAACACGACTGCACGCAATGGGCCACGCGTCGGTGAGCGCCCAACAGCTAGGATTGCAGCGCTCAATATCAGAGCTAGGATTGGGAGCAGCATTAG
>CAWIIO010000005.1:0-564557 GCA_963836265.1 uncultured beta proteobacterium | reverse complement strand
AATTTCGTCCACCCGAAAGCGGCTTTGTGCGGCACACGAAAGCAGCCGCTTGAACGGCGGTCAATGCGCGGATCGACGAAGGCCGTCGAGACCGACTGCTGTCAGAACCCCTCAGGGTCCGACGACTTCGAAGGGCGCCCGACGCAAATCGAGCGCCGGGTTGCGGTCGAAGAAATGCGCCGGCTTGATCTCGAAGGAAAGCGTCTCGCGCGAAAGCACCGGGAAGTCCTCGGTCCACGGGACGTGATGGAATCCCACGCTCAGCCACAGCACGATGTCGGTGTTGACCAGGCTTTGGTTGTTCCGGATGTATTGGGGCAGCCCGGGTTCGCCCGGATTCTGGTTCGGGGTATCGCCGGCAGCGTAGCGCTCGTCCGGATCGTAGGCCGTGACCCAGAGGTTGTGACCGATGAAGCGTGCGCGCTTGAAATCCGGACCTTTCAGCAGCGGGTCCGCGTTGGCGTGCGATTCGACGACATAGCCGGTGTTGTAGCCGCGCGCATTCCGCCGGCTGGGGTTGATCACGCGCCAGATGGAATTGTCGTCGTCGAGTTGTGCGTCCTGCTCCCGGTTCACCCGCTGCTCGTCGACCACCCAGACGCTGTTGCGCGGATTGTTGTTGAGGCTCCGCGTCTTGAGCTGCCCCAGTATGAAGCTGTTGTTGCGCCCGTCGACGTCGAGGTCCAGGCGGAAGTTGAAATGGTGGCTGTGGTTGATCGCGACCAGGTTGGGCGCGACCAGCGTGCCGAACTGGGTGTCGCCCGAGCCCATCGGGTCGCTGAGCACTCCACTGCGCACACCCTTGGCCGCGTCGATGCCGGTCAGGCCGACCTCCACGCGAATGACGCCGTTCTGCGAAAAGACCCAGTCGATCATGTAGTCGTAATTGCCGACCTGCGCGATGCTGCGCACCACCAGCTCGACGTCGGCGCGTCCTTCGTACAGGCCGCCCGAGAAGAGCTCGAAGTGGCGCCATGCCGGATTGCCGGTGAGCCGCTCGAACACACCGATCACCTTGGGCAGCGGCAGCGGCACCACCGGAACTGTCGGATCGGGAATCGCCGCCGCCACCAGCGCGTCGACCAGAACCGCGTTCGAGGGCACGTCCAGACCCGGCGCCAAAGGCGAGGACAGCAGGCCCAGCCCGAACTCGCCCGCGTCCATGTAGGTGCGGTAGAACCAGTTGGCGTCCGGGTCCTGATACGGCACGAAGATCTCGGCGAGCGAGCCCTGGTACATCACCGGCCGCCCGTCGTAGGTGACCAGTGAAACGATCGTTCCGGCGCGCCGCTCGAAGCGCACGTGGAAGCGCCATTTCTGCCACTCGATGAAATTGCCCGTCATCGTGAAGTTCGCGCCGTCGGGCTGGCTCACGGTCAGCGGCTTCATCGGCGCGCGCAGGCCGTAGCGCGCCGCGACCGTCGCCTCGTCGAAGTCGTGCGTCATCGTCGGCACCGGCACCACGCCCGTGTCGATCACCTGCAACACCACCTTGTCGTCGAGGTCGATGATCGCCTGCATGCCCTCGATCGGCCGCGCGTACAGGTTGATGCCTTCCCCTTCGGTGTAATACATCTGTGCCTTGACGATGCGCCGGTTCTCCTCGGGCAGCCCGAACGAGCCCGCGGTCAGCGGGGTCACGAACACGTGCGCGAGCTGGTCCGGCGTGGTGAGGCCGCGGCGCGCGAGCGCGTGCAGGAACTGCGGATCCTGGAACGCGAACGAGAAATCGAACACTTCGGCGATCGTCAGCCCGAGCTGGCCGTCACTCTTGGGAATCAGCACCGGCGGCGTGAACGTGCCGTGCGTCAGATCGACAATCGACTTGTAGCTCTTCTTGCTCTGCCGGTAGAACACCTGCGCCGCGCGCGGGATCGGGTCGCCCGGATGGAAGGCGAGCACCGCATCCTTCGGCGGCTCGCGCAGCTCGATGCTCTGGAAGATGGCACCCGGCTGCGCGGCATGACCCGCGAGCAGGATGTTGGCCGCAGCGAGGATCTCGGTGTCCTCGAGCGGATCCATCGGATGCGAGACCGTTGCGTAAGACACGGATGTCACGGCAAACAGGGCGCACAACGCACAGGACAGCGAACGGCAGAGGGTATTCATGAGGTCCTCGCGATCAGAGCCATCGTCTTGGGGCAACCGGATTCGCAGCGGCTGGCCGGTTGTTCAATCAGGCTCGGGCGGTGCCTGCAGCGCGAAGCTCGTGCGCCCCGTTACGACGTCGACCACTTCCAGCGTTGCGGCCACCGGGAGGGCGCGACCGATCGCATCCGGATCCGGGGGTTGCCCGAAGCGCACCAGCGCCCGCACCATCGCCCGACCGCCGCGGGGGGACAATTCCCCGCGTGCCAGCGTAAGCGTCGCCGAGTGGCCCGTCGCCACCGTCTGCACCGAGCGCTTGAACACGCTGCCGTCGCCGTCCAGGAACACGATCTCCGCGGCGATCGGCGGCGCTTCCGGCTCGGGGGGCTCACTGAGCCGCGTGTTGGCGACGCTGACCTGGACCGCCTGACCGAATGCGATGCCGACCAGCCCGAAGGCGATGCGGTCGGGTTCGGGCGGTTGCGCGGCGAATGCCGGCACAGCACCGAAAATGAGCAGGGCGCAGGCGAGCGCGGCCAGCGCAGGCATCAGCCGTTCCGACATCCTTGGGTGGGTCATGATCGCTCCTCCGAGAGGTCGACGCAGCAAATGGCGTCTTCAACCTTAAAGACGCAAACGCGCCGCGAAAGGGATCATCGACGGCCGCCCGGGGCCGCTTTGCGATCCGCGGCAGCGGATCAGCGCAGCGCGGCCAAGGCAGTGCGCGCCTCCTTCAGCGTCGGGCTCGTGGGTACCTGGCGATGAGCGAGAATCGCGATCGCCGCTTCCTGCCGCTCCCGCGCCTCGGGTGTGTTTCCCTGCTTGGCCAGCGCGGCGGACTCGATGCGCTGGAGCTCGGCCTCGTCGAGCGCGTAGAAGGCGCGATCCGGCGAGCGCGCGAGGCGATCCAGCGCCGCATCCGCCCGCTCCCGCGCGAGGTCAAACTGATTGCGGTGCAGCGCGTCGGTCGCCCAGAGGCGCAAGGCAGTGACCCGAAGCACCGTGTCGTCGATCCCTCGACCCTGACACGCGTCAATGGCGGCAATGAGCGGGCGCGCCGCGTCGTCATCGCCGTTGACCTGCAGCATCCTCGCCAACGTCGCGTCGTCCTGCCATCCTCCAACCACGCACGGTGCGCCCTGCTCCTGGGTTGCGGCCTGCGCGCGCCGCGCCAGTGCCAAGGCGTCCGCATTGCGACCTTCGAGCCGTCGCGCCTCGGCGCGAACCAGCAGCATGCGCGGGTAGAAGGCGGTGCGGGCGAGCTCTTCGGCAAAGAGCCGGTCGATCCGGTCCAGTGCGGCATTCGCGCCGGCCGGGTCGCCGGCGTCCGCGAGCAGCGCCGCCTTGTACAGCCACGGCCGCCCCCAGATCCGGGACAGCATCTTTCCGTGCGGATCATCCGGCATCGCGGCGATGATCGTGTCGAGATGCGACAGACCCAGCGCCATGTCGCCGCGGCGGGCCAGGAGTGCGGCGTAGTTCGCCCGTGCGGCCTGCGTCTCGTTGTGCGTCGGTCCATTGGCCGCGACGTGCAAGCGCCAGGCTTCCTCGTGTGCGCGCAACGCATCGCCGAAGCGATAGGAATTCGACACATGAAGCGCGAGCGTCGCCTGGAAATTGGCGAGGCCAACGCGATTGCCGCTCTGGTGCGCTCGCAGGGCTTCCCCACCCTGCGTCAGCACGCGCTGCGCGTCGTCCAACCGGCCAAGCCCATCGTAGACCACCGAGAGGCTGGTTATCGCTCCGGACAGCCCGGCCGAGGACGGAAATTTCCGAAGCAGCAGGTCGAACGACGCTTGCAAGTCAGCCAAAGCTTCCCTGGGAGCATCACTGCGGCGATTGTCTCCCCGTTGTTGCAACACCCGGGCGTAGAGTTCCGAGTCGCGCTCGCCCGCTGCGTCGAGAATCTGCAACGCCTCGCCGACATTGGCGAACGCTTCGGCCTTCCTTTCGAGCTGATCGAGCGTCTGTGCATAGTTGTACAGCGCGTCGGCCAATTGCGCCGGTGGAACAGTCTTCAGCGTCCGCATGACCTCGACCCGCTTCCCATCCATTACTTCCGAGCGATCTTTCTCATCCAATTGCCAGTACATTTCCGACAGCATGGCGAGCACCTCGGCGCGAATCTCGGGCTGATCCTTCAGTTGCGCTTCGATCTGCCGGCTGCCGAGGTCGAGTAGCTCGCGCGCCGTGGTGTTTTGTGCTCGCGGACCGCTTTTTTCGGTGCTGTTCGCCTCGAACAGGCCGAGCAGGAATTGCTTGACCGCATCCGCCTTGGCCGCTTCGGCCTGGGCAATCGCCGCCTTCTGCCGCGCTTCGTGCGCCTGCCACGCCGCGACGCCGGCGCCTCCGATCACGCCGATGAGCGCGACGCTTCCGAGCGTCACGGCAAGACGGTTGCGCATCATGAACATCCGGGCGCGATACCCGAGCGTATCCGGGCGCGCGGAAATCGGCTCGTGCGCAAGATAGCGCTTCAAGTCCTGCGCCATCGCGTCGACCGAAGCGTAGCGTTGCGTCGGGTTCTTCTTCAGCGCCTTGCCCACGATGGTCTCGAGATCCCCCGCCAGGTTCCGGCGGAGCCGCTCGGGTGACGTCGAACGCTGCTCGGCGATGCTCGCGCCAGCGTCACCAGCCTTCTCAACCCCCTCCGAGAGGCGTGCAGGCTCGGTGTCGACGACGTGGCGCGCCCGCTGCAGCGGCGACTCGCCAGCGTTTCCGTACGGCGGCCGCCCGCACAGCAATCCGTACAGGATCACGCCAAGCGAATAGACATCGGTCACGATCGTGATCGGCGCGCCGCTCAACTGCTCCGGCGCCGCATATTCCGGCGTCAGTGCGGCGCCGGCCAGCGCGGTCAGCTGCGTGGGTGCGTCATCCTGCGTGGCGTCGAGGAGCTTGGCGACGCCGAAGTCCAGCAGCTTCGCCTGTCCGTCCTCCTGCACGAGGACGTTCGATGGTTTCAGGTCGCGATGAACGACCAGGTTCGCGTGTGCATGCGATACCGCCGAGCACACTTGCAGGAACAATCCGATCCGCGCATCGATGGACAGCTTGCGCGCGTCGCACCAGCGGTCGAGACGCTCGCCGACCACGTATTCGAGGACGAGATAACGCTGTCCGGCCGCCGTAAAACCGGCATCGAGCAACCGGGCGATGTGGGGATGGGTCAGGCGCGCCAGAAACTGCCCCTCGCGGGCGAAGCGCTGATTCGCGCCGCTATCGGCGACGGCAACGCGCAACATCTTGATGGCCACCAGACCTTCGTACAGTCCGTCGTCGCGGCGGGCGAGCCAGACCTGGCCCATTCCGCCCGGCCCGATCGGATCGCTCCAGCTTCCAGGGTCCGAGCCGCTGCCCGCCGAGTTCGAAATTGTCGGGGCCTTGGCGCACTCCTCGCGCCCGATATCGGCCAGTGCGTCGCCGGCGAGGAAGCCCTGGGCTTGCGCCTCTTCATCGGCACGGATCAGCGCCTGCAGCCGGCGGTGCAGATCGGGCGTCTCGTCGCGCACTCGGTCGATGAGGCTGGCCTTGTCCGCGTCGCTGCCCGCCAGCCACGTCTCGAACAATACGAGAGCCTCCCGCCATTCTCCGGTCGTCTTGTCGGCGGGAGCGTCGCTCATCGCAGATCGCGCAGGTACTCGTGCAGGAAGGCGCGTGCCGTGCGCCAGTCGCGCTTGACGGTCGGCACCGAAACGCCGAGCGCGTCGCCCACTTCGTCCTCGGTCATCCCGCCGAAATAGCGCATCTCGACGACCCGGTGCGCGCGCTCGCTGACCCGCTCCAGGGCGGTCATCGCCTCGTGCAGCCGCTCGATCCCGCTCGCATCGAGGATTTCCCCCGCGAAGCCGGTGGTCAGCGTCACCTGCCGCTCGCCGCTGCCGCGCTTCTCGGCGCTGCGCTCGCGGACATAGTCGATCACGACGCTGCGCATGACCTTGGACGCGTAGGCAAAGAACACCCGGCGCTCCGCGAACATCGCGCCGCCGCGCGCCTTGAAGCGCAGATAGGCGTCGTGGACCAGCGCCGGAGCATCCAGCGAGAGCGTGCCCGCTCGGGACAGATGAGCGCGCGCAAGGCGCTTCAACTCGGGATAGAGCGCGGTGTAGAGACGGTCCGCGGCGGCGCCGTCGCCCGATGACGCCTGCCTCAGCAATCCAGTCACGTCATCGATCAAGCGCGGCCTCCGGGGGCTACCGCGGATCCGGCCCGTTCCTGTCAGCCGGCGTACGTGAATCGCGAATATTCTACGCGGTGCCCGGACTCAATCCCGGTGAAAGGCCCGAATCGCAATCGCGTGTCCGTGTGGGGCGAGACTACCAAAGCCGTGACGGTGCTCAAGCGGGGCGGAGTGCCTCGATCTGCGATGACCGCTTTTCGGCAAATTGAGGGGCAAGGCTGACGGGCTGGTTGTGGCCGGACGCGCCCGCTGAAGAGCGGCGCCTGAATGGCCGCTGTCGCGGCGAAGCGGACCGTCGGCGCGGTCGCGAGTCCGGCCTATCGCGTGGTCTTGATCGCGTGTCGGCGCCGAGTCGAAGGCAGACGATCGAGTTAATGAGCGCGGGAGAGTAGGCGCGACGACAGAAATCGCGGAAAGCACCAGCCCGCCGCTCCGACAATGCCGGATCGGCGGCGACAAACCGATGGCGCCGCTGGAGCACTGTCAACTCGCGAGGTAGCGTCTCACCCCTGGTATCGCATTAACGACCCGAGGCGCCCGCATAGCGGCGCTGAGTTGCCTGCTCTCGGAACCAGTGCGAACAGTGTCGATCTGGCGATGCCCGTGAGCGCACACGCGCGGCGTTCTCGTTTGGTTCCGAGTTGAGACTCTTTGTGGGCCCGACTGGACTCGGTCAGTCAACTCGGGGGCGCCTGAGCATCGGATTATCGAGGCGCGACAAGGCGACGAACTAACGCAAAATATTCTACAAACTGAGTTTTTATTCTACAAAGTTAGCCACTACTGTCCGGTTAAACCCCGAGCAGATTCAATTGGTTGGGGTTGATGAGGTCGTTTGCGGGATGAGCATTTTCGGTAAGGGCCTGTTGCAGCGGCATTTTTTCGAAGATCGACACTGAGAGAATCTGTAGCAGCGTGTAGAGCGGGGCATCGAGGTGAAGCTCTTTCTTGACGATGGCGATGAGCACGTAGGTGGCCACGGCGCACCACACCTGCGTTTTCACCGCGTTCTCGCTGTTGCCCAGGAAATGCTTGATCCGCAGGTGCTGCTTGATCCACTTGAAGAACAGCTCGACTTGCCAGCGGCTCTTGTACAGCGCGCAGATGGTCAGTGCCGGCAGTGCCGTGTTGTTGGTCAGGAAGACGAGCGTCTTGCCCGACTCGGGGTCCTTGAATCGAATGCGCCGCAGATGCTCGGGATATTTCTTGGCCGAGTAGTAGCCGTTGAGCATCACGCGCTGATCGCAGAGCACACCCGCGGTGCGGTCCGTGGTCGCCGAGTACACGCGCCGTGCGTCCATCGGCGACTTGGCGCGGGTGACGAAGAAGGCGCCGGCCTGATGCAGCGTGTACAGGCGCGAGAAGTCCAGGTAGCCGCGATCCATCACGTAGAAGGCGCCCGCCTCCAAGGCCAGCAGGTCCAGCACGTTCACGTCGTGCAGCTTGCCGTCGCTGATGTGGATGAACGCGGGGATCGCGCCGCGCAGGTCCAGCAGCGTGTGCAATTTGATGGCCGCCTTGGTCGAGCGAAACGGGGCCCAATCGAACAGGCTCAAGCACAAATCGATGGTGCTGGAGTCCAGCGCGTAGACGGTGTTGTCCAACTCGACGCCGAGCGAGTCGTTCGCGTAGAGCTTGCGCGCGCGACGGATCAGTACCGCGGCCAGATCGGACCAGAGGTGCCAGTCGCGCAGCTCGTTGGCATCGGCCAAGGTCGAGCGTCTGACCGCGGAGCGAAAGCCCATCGCGTAGAGCTTGGCCGCATTGGCGGACAGGCTCGCTTCGATATCGCGCAGGCTCTCGCGCCAGGTCAGTTGCGCGAAGGCCATCGCCCGAAACTGCTCGGCGCACGACAGGGTGCGCGCCCCGGCGTTGCCCGAGTAGCGTTCCACGATGCGCGCAAAGCTGGTCCACGGCACGAACTCCATGACTTGCGCGAACAAAGTCTTGCCGACATGCATGCGCGCTCCCCGGGGCGGTCAACCCGGGGAAACTACGCGATTCCTGGCAAACGCAGTTCAAATCGGCACCAAACGAAATCGGCCTGGAACCCGCGCCAATGCTTGATCTCGGGCTCGGCACAGGTCATTTAACCGGACAGTAGTGAAAGTTAGCAAATGCTCTCGCCGAAACGCTGGAGGAATGGGGTGGCTGATGGGATTCGAACCCACGACAACCGGAATCACAATCCGGGACTCTACCAGCTGAGCTACAGCCACCGCGGTGCAACTATTTATGGCGCGCCCGACAGGACTCGAACCTGTTACCGCCGGCTTAGAAGGCCGGTGCTCTATCCAGATGAGCTACGGGCGCCCTGTCGGATCGGGACGATGCACCGGACGGCCTGCGGAAGACCCCGGCCGCGCCACAATGGAAGATCGGGATGATGGAACGCCCATCCCGCTCCCGAATGCAGTGCGGAAAGTCTATCACAACGCCCAGAATCGTTTAACTCACCCTGCATCCGCTCGGGCACCGCCTGCGCGATCTCACCGCCCGCCGCCCCGCATGGCATGATAATCGGTTGTCCGTCGCGACATCCGCGCTCGCGGATCTGTGATGCCAGTCGCTTGCCGGCGCTCGCCCGTTGTGACGTTCGCGCCGACGCTGTATCTCGATGTCGATGCGCGCGCCGGCGCGATCCTCGAGTTGTCCTCCTCGAGCGATGCGCCAGCGCTCGAGCGCGCGGTCTACAGCGTCGACAATCCGCTGACGATCGATGGCGAGGCCGTCCCGCCGTTTGCGATGGCCGTCCTCATGCCTGGCGCGGACGCGACGATCGTCGCCGCCCCGCAAGGAGCGCGCTTCGCCGTCATCGGCGGTGAGCCGCTGGACGGTCCGCGTCTCATCTGGTGGAACTTCGTCGCCTCGAGTGAAGCGCGTCTCGAGCGCGCGAAGCAGGACTGGACGCACCAGCGGATGGGGCGAATTCCAGGAGAAAACGAATGGATTCCTCTGCCGTGACGAACGCCACGTCGCCGCCCCCATTGCCCCGGCAACGCGCAGCCCACCGAGGTTCAGTTTATCGGTAGATCGTCGCGGCTCACCCCGAGGAAACGCGATACTCGCAACGGGACGCCGGCTTGCTGCAATTGCTGCACCTGTTCCTGGATCCGGCGGTCGGACATTGTCATCCGAGCGCGCAGCCGGATGTATTCGGCCCACGACGCGATGACGAAACGCTCGACGAAGCGGCCATCCTGTTCGAGATCGCGATAGATGCGCCAGCTCGCCGCCCCGTTGCGGCGCCGAGTCGCCTCGACCGGGTAGATCGCCTTGAGAAAAGCCTCGCGATTCGCGGGCTCGATCCGGTATTCGATCTGGATCAGAACCGGTCCGTCGTCGGGCGAGGGTTCGAGCGCGATGGCGAGATCGGGCAATTGCGCGCCGGGCGTGACGTCCGCCTCGTCGGCAAGCGAGACCTTGACCCGCCGATTGAGCGCGAGCAGCGCGAGCATCGCGGCGGCCGACGCGGCCAACGCGATGCGAGTTCCCCAATAGGTCGCGACGGAGCCCCAGATCACGCTGCCGATCGCGAGGCTGGTCTGGTTGGTCACGAGGTTGGTCGCCACCGAGCGGGCACGCACCCAGGCCGGTGCCGCGCTTTGCGTGCCGGCCGAAAGGCTCGCGAGTACCGTGACCCACGCCGCGCCGGCTCCGCACGCGCCGACGATCGCGAGCGCCAGCATCGACGTCGACGCGACCAGCGTCGTCGCGAGCGCCCACAACAGGAATCCCGACGTCACGACCGCATTGAGCGACCTGCGCCGGAGCTGCCGCGGGAGCGACAGCGCGCCGACGACCGCGCCCGCGCCAAAGCAGCCCATCAGAGTACCGTAGCCGCCCGCGCCGAGACCGAGCAGATCGCGCGCCACGAGCGGCAGGAGCGCCCACAACGCACTCGCGCAAAGGCTGAAGGTCAGGTTGCGCGTGATGAGGGCCCGCATCGGCAGCGAATGACGCGTGTAGCGCAGGCCGGCGACAACACCGGACAGGATCGTTTCCGGCACGCCGGGAATTGGGCGGGCGGCCCTCCGTTGCCGGGTCACTGCCACGACCATCACGACAAAGAACGCCGACGCCACAAGCAATGCGCTGCCCGATCCCAGCCATGCGGCAATCGCCCCGGCGAGCGCCGGGCCCACGGCGCGCGCGACGTTGAAGGCGACCGCGCCTAGCGCGACGGCGCGCGGCAACTCGACCCGCGCCACGAGGTCGTTGATCGCCGCCTGCTGCGCGGGCAGATAGAAGGCGAAGCCCGCACCGATGAGAAACGTGCAGGCAAGCAGCGCGGCCGGCCCGATCAGGCCGAGGATTGCGGCGCTGCCGAGCAACGCCGTCATGGCGACGAGCACGAGCTGGGTCGCGAGGATGACGCGGCGGCGGTCGACGATGTCGGCGAGCGCGCCCGCGACCAGGCCGAAGAGGAGCGACGGGGCCGTGCTTGCAGTCTGGACCGACGCGACCATCAGCGGCGACGGCGTGAGCGTAGCCATCAACCATGCGGCGATCGTCGTCTGCATGGCGTAGCCCAGCGCAGCCCCGACGGCGCCCATGTAGAACAGGCGGAAAGCGGCGTGCCGCAATGGAGATGCGGAAAACCACCGGGTGAAGAACGAAGCGACGTGCGTTGCCACGCCGCGAGTTTAGCGCGACCCGCGCGTGCGCCCGCGCTCTCGCCGCGCAGGAGTTGTGAGCGGCCGCCGAATGCTGGCACACTCGGCGAGGCGTGAGCGGCGGCGCCGCCTCGGATTCATCGAAACCGGCGTGCCCCGGTCGCAGGTGTGTTCAAGGCCAACGGAGAATCGACGAAGATGAAGAGGAGCTTGATGCGGGCAGGCGCGTCGGCGGTGGCGCCCGGCACTGCGCGCAAGGAGGCGCTCGTCAGCGAGCGCTCGATCTCGCTTGGCGCCGCGATGGAGATGGCGACGGCGGCCCTCGAGCGCTCTCGCGCGGACGGCTACAAGGTGACGATCACGGTATTGAATCGCCACGCGAGGACGGCCGTCGTGCTGAGCGACGACGGCGCGAATCCGCACACCGTCGAGAACAGCATGCGCAAGGCCTACACGGCGTTCACCACGCGCGCACCCTCGGTCGAAATGGGCAGGCGGCCGCAGCCCGGGCTTTTTGGATTCCTGCTGCTGGACAAGATCACCACGCTCGAAGGCGGGCTGCCGATCTTCGCCGGCGGGGCGCTGGTGGGATCGATCGGCATCTCCGGCGCTCCGGGCGGTGACAAGGATGCGGTCTGCGCGCAGGTCGGCATCGACAAGATCGCCAGGCACTCGGCGGCTGACTCGCCGACTTCATCCGGCAGCGTTGCTTCGCGACGGCTCGCGCAGTTGGACGCAGCGCCACTCGAAAAAGCGATGCGCGGCCGGGTCGCGCCAGCCTGCGAGTTGTCGGGCGCACCCGTCCTTGGCATGCCGCGTGGACTGGTATCCTGCCGCGATGCAGATTCACACGCCCGACCCCGCTTTCACGAGCGGAGAGCGCTCGCGCGCCAACTTCCGCCTTGCGGTGAAGCTCGCGCTGGGGTTCGTCGCCCTGCTTTGGTTCATCCAGTCGCTGAACTCGGCGCTGGGGCTCGGACCCGCAGAGTTCGGGGTCCGTCCGCGGCAATTGGCCGGGCTCGCCGGCATTCTGTTCGCGCCTCTCGTGCACGGCGGCTTCGCCCACCTGTTCGCCAATACGTTGCCCTTGCTGGTATCGGGCACGGCGATGCTGTACCTTTATCCGCGCTCGGCGCTCACCGTCTTGCCGGCCGTCTACCTGGGGCCCGGAATCGCGGTGTGGCTGTTCGGCAGGGAATCTTCCCACGTGGGTGCGAGCGGACTGGTCTACGGCCTCGTCAGCTATATCCTGGTCGCCGGCTTGATCCGACGGGACCGGCGTGCCATTGCCGCGTCGCTGCTGGTTTGCTTCATGTACGGCGCGCTGGTCTGGGGCGTGTTGCCGATCGAAGCGGGCATTTCCTGGGAGACGCATCTCGCCGCGGCGCTGATCGGCCTCGTGCTGGCGGTTGCGCTCCGACGCCGGGACATTCCACCGCGCAATCGTTACACCTGGGAAGACGAAGACGATGCCGGCTACGCAGACGAGTAATCCCGACGCAACGTCGTGTCGTTCTGCGGTGCGAGGTTGACCCGGGGCTGCAAACGGGAAATACTCGGCGCCGGGCGCGGCGGTGACGTCGCAATCCTGTGCCTTCGAACGGCGTGATCGGAGATGACGTGGAGAAGACAATGCAAAGAAATCTGCTGTTGGTCGCGTTGACCGCCGCGCTGGCTGCCGGTGTCGCGCAGGGCAAGGAATGCAAGGGCGTCACGTTTCCGGAAACGGCCCAGGTCGACGGCGCGACGCTGAACCTCAACGGCCTCGGCCTGCGTCAGGCGACGATGTTCAAGGTCAACGTCTATGTGGCGGCACTCTACGTCGCCAAGACGTCGACCGACCCGAACGCCATTCTCGCTTCGAGCGCGCCGAAGGAGTTGATCCTTCAATTCGTCCGCGATGTCGACGCCGCCGACATCTCCAAGGGGTGGGAGGAAGGCTTCGAGAAGAACGCGAAGGGGCAGCTTCCCGGGCTGAAGGACCGGATCGCGATGCTCACCGGCTGGATGGCCGATGTGAAATCGGGTCAGCGAATGACCTTTGTCTTTACGCCGGGCGTGGGCGTTCAGGTGCACGTCAACGGCGCGGCGAAGGGGACGATCAAGGGCGACGACTTCGCGAAGGCGTTCCTCTCGATCTGGCTCGGCGACCCGCCTAATCCCGAGATCAAGACGGGATTGCTGGGGGGTGCCTGCGGCTAGTCGCACACTCCAGGGACCCCATGCGTGTGGCGACCTTCGCGGCCTTGCTCCACGGAGGTGTCGCCGCCGGCGTTGCGTTGTGGCTCGTGCCCGTTGTTGCGCTCGCTGCCGAAGCCATCGCGCCGCCGCCCCCCACGCTGTACGACATCGTCGGTGAGCTCGCGCGCACCGACACTTTGCGCCGCGAGATCGCGACGACGCTGCGCGACGCCTCCCGGCTTGCAGCCCTGCTCGCGCCGCTGGACGCGCCCGTCCTCGCTCCCGATTTCCAAGCGCTCGAGGAGCGCCCCGACGCTGCCACCCGCGTTCGGTACATGGAGCTGCAGGCCCTCGACGTGCACATTCGGCAGCGCGAGCACGGCCTGGCCGCGGCGACTGCGGAATTGGGCCGCCTGGCGCAGAAGCTGGTCGCCGACCTCGATCGGCTCGATCGGGATGCGGCGCTGTGGCCGCAGCGCGCAAAGCTCGCGAGTGAACGGGAGTCACCCGCGGAGGTGCAGCGTCACATCGAGACCGTGGGCGCCGATCTCGCAGCGCTGCGCAAACCCCTTCTCGCGCGCCGCGACGAATTCCTCATCGCCTACGAGCGGGCCGTGCGCTTGCAATCGCAGCTCGACGCATTGCGTATCCGCGTTGCCGAACGTCGCGAGGGTATCAGGGCCGCCCTGCGCACCGATGTTGGGTCTCCGGTCTGGAAGCCGGGAGCGGTAGGCTTTCCGGTAGACGAGTTGGGCGCCAACGCGCGCCTCATGCGTGAGGTGGTCGCCGACTACTTCCAGCAGCACGGCCAGCGCGTGGGCGCGATCTTCGTCGTGTTGGCGGCGGTTGTTTTCGCGTTGCTCCGCCGGCCCGTCGCCGTCGCCGCGCAGCGGGTCGCCACGCCCCTTCCCGCAGCCACCGCCGCCTGCGGCGCGTTGGTGGTCGCCCTGCCTCTCCTCGCGCTGTTCGCGCCGCCAGGGCCTTATGCTTTCTATCGCCTGGTCTGGTTCTTCTTCCCGCCGCTTGCCGCAGTCGTTGCGACCCACAGCTACGCAAAAGCCGTGCCGGCCACCGCATGGACGCTCGGCTTCGGCGTATTCCTGAACGAATTTCGGGCACTCGCGGAGCTGAGTCCTGCGGCCGACTGGCTGCTTCTCGTCGTCCAGGTCGCGCCTTTCGCGGCGGCGCTCGTTCACGATTGGCGCAGCGGCGCGCTAGCCGCCTTTTTGCCGCGATGGCATCGCGCGCTGCTGGATCGCTCGGTGCGCGTCGTGATTGTTCTACTCGCGATTGCCGTCATCGTGGGCCTTCTGGGTTACGCGAGCATTGCGAGCGGGCTCGTCGCGGCAACGGTGATCGTCCCGGGCTATGCATTGACGTTCGCCGCTGTGGCGTGGATGCTCGATCGCACCTCTGCCGGGCTGCTCGCGTCGCCGCTGGCGCTGGGCCTGCGCAGCGTGCGCGAGCGCGGGGACGTGATCCTGCGCACGCTGCATTGGGTAGCCGTGTTGTTCGCCTGGGGGGCGGGCGGACCATCACGCTCACCGCGATGCTCTCCGCGCTCGCCGTCGTCGTGCTGACCTAGCTCCTGAATTCGTGCGCTTCGTGCTCGACCACGAAATCCTGCCGCGACTCGACCTGCGCACGGGCGTGCCGATCGCCATCTCGACGATCGTCGGCTACGTGCTCGTCGTGACCGGCGCCGTCCTGGCGATGGCCGCTCTCGGCATCGATCTGACGAAGGTCACGCTGCTTGCGGGCGCGCTCGGCATCGGCGTCGGACTTGGATTGCAGAATGTCGTGAGCAACTTCGCCTCCGGACTCATCCTGATGCTCGAACGCCCCATTAACGTTGGCGACAAGATCGACCTGGGCGGCGTGGTTGGCGAAGTCAAGCGCATCGGCGTGCGCTCGTCGACAATTCGGACGTTCCAAGTGCGGAAGTGATCGTCCCCGACGCCGATCTCGCATCGAAGCAGGTCACCAACTGGACGCTGTCCGATCCCGCGCGCCGCTACGAGATTGACGTCGGAGTCGCCTACGGCAGCGATCCGGAACGCGTGCTGCTGCTGCTCGAATCCGCGGCGGCGGAGACGCCCGAAGTGCAGGCGTCACCGAAGCCGCGTGCGGTCTTCACTGGATTCGGCGATAGCTCCCTCGACTTTCGCCTCCTTGCGTGGGTCGAAAGCATCGATGTCGGCTTGCAAGCGCAGACCAACCTGCGGATGGCGGTTCTCCGCAAGTTGGCCGAGGCAGGCATCGAGATTCCGTTCCCGCAGCGGGACGTGCACGTTCGCTATGCGGCCGACGTGGCCACCGGCAGGCAGGCCGCGCGACCTTCGTAGCAGATGCGGGTGCCGCCCGTGCGTCGAGTGCTCGAATGCTGGAGGACATTCACAACCCATCTCAATGCAAGCCGAATGGGACGTTCCGGGACCGGAAATTGACGGCCCGATGGGCATCGCTGGCCTCGTGTTGAGAATTCGGACCCCGACGACCCCCACTAATGAAGCGCCCTCTCCGTTCGACCGACCGCAGACATTCGGTGTCGCTGCCCAAAGCGCCGGAAAGAAGTCACCGGAGAGGTCCCGGCGACGGTTGGCGCAGGTCGCTCGCGACCAGCCGTCCCCGGAGCCTGTCGGGCTTGCTGTCGCGCATGCGACGGAGGCGAGTTGGGGCGCAGTTCAAGGCGCGCGTCCGAAGGCATACCGGCAGCGTGGCGAGGGCGCGCAACACCGAAATGCGCCCAACTCGCCCCGTCCCTCCGGGTTGCTGCCAAAAAGCGCGTCCGCGTCGTTGCGAGTCTCGCGCATATTCCCGATAGGCGCTTCGCCTCGCTGCCATCGCCGCCATCGCTTTTTGGCCCAGCAACGCATACGTGAAAGCACGCCCGACAGGCTCCTAACTAACTAAGCCCCCTTGCCACGCTCCGCGATGCTCATCAGCGATCCCCTCTTTTACGCCATTGCCGTTCCGGTCGTCCTGCTAAGTGGAATATCCAAGACCGGAATTCCGGGTCTTTTCGGCGGAATGGCGGTTCCGCTCCTCTCACTCATCATCCCGCCGCTGCAGGCAGCCGCGTTGATGTTGCCGATCCTGTGCTGCATCGATCTCTTCGGGCTGCGCGCGTTCCGAGGCGTCTACGACCGGCGCAACATGCCAATCCTCCTGACGGGCCTCGCCATTGGCATCGTGGTTGGAATGCTCGTCTTCAAGCTGGTACCGCGCGAGATCATGCGAATCGTAATTGGTACGATTGCCGTCGCATTTGCGCTGAACAACATCATCGGCTGGGCGCGCAATCGACCGCCTACGACAGCGTCGTGGCCGCGCGGCGTTTTCTGGTCGAGCCTTTCTGGACTTACGAGTTTCGTTGCGCACGCGGGTTCCGCGCCGATCATGGCGTATCTGCTGCCACAGAGGCTCGATCGAAACGTCTACGTCGGCACGACGGTATGGTTCTTCTTCGCCTCGAACTACGCGAAGATCGTCCCGTATGCGTTTCTGGGACAACTCGATCTTACCAATCTCGCGACCGCGTTCGTGCTGCTGCCGCTCGTCCCGATCGGCGTCAAAGTCGGGGTCGTCATCCAGGGCAAGCTGGATGAGAAAGTCTTCTACCAAATCAGCTATTGGGCTCTGCTTGGCATTGGAGTGAAGTTGTTGTACGACGGCACGACGGGCTTGCTGCGATAGGCGGAACCCCGGTGGCAGCCGCCCCTCCAGCTTGGTGTTGGCCGTGCCGAATCTTGCCCAATCCGCGGTGCGGTCATAATCATGCCTTCAAGATTCCCGAATGGGTGGGTAGATAGGCAATGTCGGCTACGAACAACGCCCTGCATCTAGATGCCCGCGGCCTCCCCGTCTCGACCGCCAGCGGCAGGGCGGCGGCCGCCTTCGATCATCTCGTCGCCGGCTATCTCACCTACCGAGCCGACACGCCGACCCGTCTCGACGCCGTGCTGGAAGCCGACCCGGAATTCGCGCTTGCCCATTGCATGAAGGGCTACTTCGCCATGCTCGCCTTCAAGCAGGCCGCGGTTCCGGTCGCCGTGCAGGAAGCGCGCACCGCGCAATCGCTCGCCGCCGGCGCCACCCCGCGCGAGAGGAGCCACATCGCCGCGCTGACCGCCTGGGCCGAGGGTGAGCTCGACCGTGCCCTCGCCACCTGGGAATCGATCCTGCGCGCACATCCGCACGATCTGGTCGCGTTCCGTCTCGCCCACTTCGTCAACTTCTGGCTCGGCCGCCCCCAGGACATGGTCGCCTCGGTCGAGCGCGTGATCCCGGACTGGTCGGAGGACATCGCAGGCTATTCGGGGATACTCGCCTGCCGCTGCTTCGCCCAGGAGGAGGCCGGAAACTACCTCGCCGCCGAGCCCTCCGGGCGGCGCGCCATCGAGCTCGACCCCGGCGATCTCTGGGCCGCGCACGCCGTCGCGCATGTGATGGAGATGCAGGGGCGCCGCAGCGAAGGCATCGAGTGGCTCACCACGCTCGCGCCCAACTGGGAGGGGAGCCACAACCTGCAGCACCATCTCTGGTGGCACTGCGCGCTGTTCATTCTCGAGCATGGCAACCATGTTGCTGCGCTCGAGCTCTACGACACCCGCTTCCGCAACCTCACCGCGCCGCTCACCGTCGCCTCGCCGGACGTCTACATCGACGTGCAGAACGCGGCGTCGATGCTGTTTCGTCTGCAGCGCCTCGGCATCGATGTCGGCAACCGCTGGGAGGAACTGGCCGACAAGGCCGAGGCGCGGATCGGCGATTGCCAATCCGCCTTCACGCTGCCGCATTGGCTGATGGCGCTGACCGCTGCCGGCCGTACCGCCGCCGCGGAGCGCATGGTCGCCGGGCGATTCCACCCGAGCGCTTCATCGGCTGGCGCGAAGCCGCTAGTCGGGTGGCGATGGAGTCGTCATAAGCGTGCTGCTGTCGACACGCGAGAATCGCCCTGGTACGGATGCCGCGCGGTTCGGACACGAGCGCCGTGACGACTGGAAGATGCGCCCATCGCACCTCGATGAAAGGTGCTGCCGCTGCGAGCGAACGCCAGGGACCGCGCGATTGTCGTAGCTTTCGGTCGACTTCATCGACGACAAGACCGGCAAGCCAGTCGGCATCAATTCACATGAGTGGGCTTACGGACCAAAGTCGAAGATCGGCACGCTCAGCGACTCGCTCACGGCCGAAGCCAAGAAGCAGGGCTGGACCGTCCTCAGCATGAAGAACGACTGGAAAGTGATCTTCCCGACGGGCGGCAAGTAACGGCTCGGCAGGCACGCGGTAGGTTTGCTGCCGGGCGGGCTGGTAACGTTCCGCCTCGCCGATGCCGTCCCGGATTGGGCCGCAAGCCGCCTGAGTGGCGGACATTTCTACCCTATGAAAGGGAATGGTCGGGGTGAGAGGATTTGAACCTCCGACATCTTGCTCCCAAAGCAAGCGCGCTACCGGGCTGCGCTACACCCCGAACGGTTGATTATGCCATCGCCACGACGGCGACGGCAAAGGGCGGCGCCTCCTTCTAGCTCGATGCCATTCGCGCGACGAGCGGCGCCGTCAGGAGCGCGGCAAGCGCGAACATCCTGAGCTGCCATCGATAGCAGCGGGCTTCTTCGCGCGCCTCGTGCCCCCGCAACGCAAAAGGATCGATTGTGGGCCCGCGATGTCGTCGCCGGCCTTGCGCACCGGTGCGATCAACGATTGCGGCGTCGCCTTGTCGGCGTCGAACTCGACGCGCGCCGTCTCGGTCGCGAACTTGACGGCCGCGCGCACGCGTTCCGCGCGGTTCAGCACCTTCTCGACCCGAGCTGCGCAAGCGGCGCAGGTCATCCCGGTGAGCCAGAGCTCGATCGGGCTGTCGGTCGTGACAAGAACTCCTGCGGTCCGCAATTTCGGCCGCGCAGGTCCACGCTACTTTAGTCCGATTCTACGCTGCACAACGACCGAGGCTCCGCCCCAGTGGGACTATGCCGGCACCGGTACCGACGGCGACGTGCACGGGGTGGGCCCCGTGGTGCGCTCCTCAGCGCAACCGCTGCCGCGCCGCGAGCGGCGTGTCGCCGTACCAGCGGCGGCAGGCCCGGTTGAAGGAACTCTGTTCGGCGTACCCGAGCAGCTGCCCGATCTCTGCCAGTGGGATCGCCGCATGCGGTAGCAGCTGATCCGCGCGCTTGCGCCGCACGACGTCGACGATGTCCTCGAAGTAAAGGCGCTGCGCTTCGAGCCGCCGCTGCAGGGTCCGCCGGTGCATGCCGAGCTGCGCCGCGATCCTGTCGATGCCGCTGCCGCCGACAGCGAGCTGGCGCTCGACCAGCGCCTCCACCTGCTGCCCGATGTCGAGCGGAAAGCGCCGGATCAGGTTGCCGACGTAACGCTCGGCCGCCGCCTGCAGTTGCGGGTTGCCCGCGTCGATCGGAACCGCGAGCAGCCGCGTCGGGAAGACCACCTTGTCGACCTCTTCCGCGAATCCGACTTCGCAGCCAAAAAACCTCCGATACCGCGCGAGGCTCAGCCTCTCGCGGTGCATGAAGCCCACATGCCAGTCCTTGCCGGCGTCCGCGGTCACGAAGCGCAGGAACCGGTGCGCGACGGCAATCGAGAGTTCGACCACCTGCCCGCGGGGCACCCCGGGATCGTTATCCATCTCGTAGCGCAGCTGCGTATATCGGGGGCGGTCGTCATCGTGCAGGCGGATCCGGGCGGCCACCACGTGGTAGGAGAAGTTGCGGCTGATGCCGCGCAGCGCATCGCCAACGGTCGCCGCGTGACGCGCGACCAGCGCGATCACACCGAGCACGGAGATGTCCTGGTGCCGGGAAAGGCGCAGCCCGAAGTCCGGCAGATCGAGCGATCGCGCGGCATCCTCGAACAGGCGGGCCGCGGTTTCAAGCGGCAGCGTGGCGTCGGGCCGGTCGAGTATCCCGGGCTTCAGGCGGGCGCGGCGAAGCAGCCCGGCCACGTCGCCGCCTTGCGATCGCACCAGTTCGGCAAAGCCCGTCAGTGCCCGCGCCCGGACCAGCATCCGCCACCCCGCGCCCCTGTCACCCAAAGCCTTTTCCTGGTCACCAAATGACAATACCACGTCGGGGGCGAACCTGCATCATCCGCTTCATGCCGTTACCGACCGTGGAGTCGCCGATGAAGGCCGTGGTCTGCAAGCAAAGCAGTCTCAGTGTCGTCGAACGCCCGGATCCGAGTCCGGGCGCAGGCCAGGTTTTGCTCAGGGTCCTGCGCTGCGGGATCTGCGGCTCCGATCTGCATGCGCGCCAACACTGCGATCACGTCGGCGGATTGATGGTGCGCAGCGGCTACGAGGGCTTCATGCGCTCGGACCAGGACATCGTGTTCGGTCACGAGTTCTGCGGCGAAGTTCTCGACCACGGTCCGGGCTGCCGCAAATCGGTGAAGGCCAGCACGCGCGTCTGCGCGCTGCCCTTGCTGCGGCGGGCGGCAGCGATCGACTTGATCGGCCTGTCCGAGAACAGTCCCGGGGCCTACGCGGAGCGCGTTGTGGTGCAGGAGTCGATGATGCTGCCGGTGCCCGACGGCCTGTCGGAAGACATGGCGGCGCTGACGGAGCCGATGGCAGTCGCCTGGCACGCAGTCCGGCGCGGCGAGGTCAGGAACAGGGACGTCGCGATCGTCATCGGCTGCGGCCCCGTCGGACTCGGCGTCATCGCGGCGCTGAAGGCGAAGGGCGTCGCCACCGTTGTGGCGAGCGACTTTTCCGTCGGCCGACGCGAGCTGGCGCGCAAGTGCGGTGCCGATGTCGTGATCGACCCGGCCGCCGAATCGCCGTACGCGAGCTGGAAGGAGTATGGCTTCATCGGGGACCTGACCGGGGCCCTCGAGCTCGCGGTCGACACGCGGGAGAAGCTCGGCAGGCTGCCGCTGCCGTGGTGGCACGCCTGGCGCATCGCCGAGGGCGTCGGGCTTGCGCCGAAGCGGCCGGTGATCTTCGAGTGCGTCGGCGTTCCCGGCATCCTGCAGAACATCATCGCCGGCGCGCCGCTGTACTCGCGCGTGGTCGTAGTCGGCGTGTGCATGAAGCCGGACCAGATCGAGCCCACGCTCGCGATCAACAAGGAGATCGACCTGCGCTTCGTGCTCGGCTACTCGCCGCTGGAGTTTCGCGACGCGCTGCACGCCGTGGCCGACGGCAGGATCAACTGCACGCCGCTGATCACCGGACACGTCGGCCTCGCCGGCGTTGACGCCGCATTCACGGCGCTCGGTGATCCCGAGCGCCACGCCAAGATCCTCATCGATCCATCGAGCACCGCGTCGATGCCGCACTGACTGGCCGCGCGAGCGAACCCAACCGAACCATCTTTCCCGAGCGAGGCAACCATGAGCACACCCGAAACCGTCACGCACCAGGACAAGCTGTTGTGCGTCGACACGAACGCCGCAAAGTTTCTCGAAGGACTGCTGCACCCCGGCATCAGCGTCTACCCGCTTTTCCTGGATCCGCACAACGGCACGTGGGTGCTGCGTGTCCGGTTCGCGCCCGGCGTCACGCTGCCGTTGCACTTCCACACCGGTACGGTGCATGCCTACACGATGTCGGGCAGCTGGTACTACACCGAGTATCCGGAGCAAAGGCAGACCGCGGGCTCGTACCTGTTCGAGCCCGGCGGCTCGGTGCACCAGTTCAATACGCCGGCGGAGAACACTGAGGACACCGACGTGTTCTTTGTCGTGACCGGCGCCAACATCAACTTCGCGTCCGAAGGCGGCGCCTACCTGGGCACGATGGACGCCGGCTGGATCAAGGCGTCAGTCGACCAGATGATCAAGGAACAGGGCGCCGACACGATGAACTACATCTCGGCCGGCATCCCAGCCTATACGCGCTGAGCGGCGGCGAGGCGATGACGGCTGCCGCCCGACCGCCCTCTCCGTCAAGGAAGTCATCCATGACCTTCAATCGCCGCACCGTGACCGTCAACGGCCAGCAGCTCAACGTCGTCATCGAAGGCGAAGGTCCCGCCGTGCTGCTGGTGCACGGCTTTCCCGATGACCACACGGTCTGGCGCCACCAGATCCCGGCGCTGGTGGCGGCGGGTTACCGCGTGATCGCCCCCGATACGCGCGGCTGCGGCGAAAGCGCCATCCCGCGACGCACCTCCGACTTCAGGATCGAGCAACTCGTTGCCGATCTGGCGGCCCTGCTCGATGCGCTGGGCATCGACAAGGTGCAGCTGGTCGGGCACGACTGGGGCGCCGTGCAGGCCTGGCACCTCGCGCTATGGCACCCCGAGCGTGTCGAGCGCTATGTCGCGATGTCGGTCGGGCACCCGCGCGCGTATGCCAGCGGCGGAATCGAACAGAAGCTCAGGGGCTATTACATCGCACTGATCCAGTTGCGTGGATTTGCGGAGTTCATGGTGCGCGCCCTGGGCTGGCGGCCGTTACGGTGGATGTCGCGCTACCCGGCCGAATTCCCGCACATCAAGGCGCGCCTGTCGCGGCCCGGGCGGCTGACCGCCGGCTTCAACTACTACCGCGCCAATTTCGGTCTGTTGTTCCCGGCTTCGTACCCGCGAGTCCAGGTCCCGGTGGTGGGGATCTACAGCGACGGCGACATTTTTCTCACCGAGGCGCAGATGCGGAACTCCGAACAGTTCTGCGACGCCGGCTGGAAGTACGTCCGCGTCGACGGCGCCAACCACTGGCTGCAGCTCGATGCCCCGGAGCGCGTCAACGCGCTGCTGCTCGAACATCTGTCCTGAACACCGGAATGACCATGAGAAAGTACCGATTCGAAATCGTTTTCGCGCTGGCGCTGGTGGCACTGTTCGCCGCGTTTTGGTGGTGGCAGACGCCCGGCGCTAGCGGCAGGCTGACGAGCGCCGACATCGACGGCTACATGCGGCGGATCGAGCCGCACCTGCCGATGGAGCCGGCGGAAAAGGCGGAAGTGCTTGCTCGCTTCCGGTCCTGGGGCCAGGCCGACGACGGCCAGCCGGTCTACATGCTCAACCTCATGCGTTACTTCGACCGGCTGAAGCGCATTCCCGGCATCGAAACGTTCCAGGGCACGCCGGCGCAGGCGAACGCCCACTACGAGGACGCGGTGCTGCCGATGCTCACGCGACTCGGCGGCTACGCGCTGGTCGGCGGGCCCGCGGCGGGGATCCGGAGCGCCGATGGCCGCGTGCACAGCAACCTGCTCACCTTCGACCGCGAAGTCGACGACTGGAACCGGGTGCTGGTCGTGCGCTATCCGAATCGACGCGCGTTCTTCGAACTGATCAGCAACCCCGCCTACCTCGACGTGATGCCGTACAAGCTGGCGTCGCTTTCGGTCGCCCTGGTTCCGGTGCAGGCCGAAGTCGTCATTCCCGATCCACGCCTGATCGCCGGCATGGTAATGCTTGCCGCGTTCCTCGCCGTCGGCTGGCTGCGCGCCGCGCGCCGGCGCTGACGCGGTCGCAGGCACGCATCGATGCTGATCGACGACTGCGGGCCGCGCAGACTTCGGAAGGCGGGGCTTGACATTGCATCGGTCAAATGGCACAAACGCGCTCCGCGTGCTCAGCGTTTTCTCGGGAGCAGCAAATCGCTGCACCCAAGCCGGGAGGAAGACAGATGACCAGGACCCAGTGCATGATGTTCGTCCTCGCTTCGATCGCCGGCGCCTTGCTGGCGGTGCAGCCAGCAGCGGCGCAGCAGATCGAGGGCACGCTTGGATCGCCGAGCGCCACGACGAGCATCAGCGGGAAGCAGCTTCCGCCACCTGACCCGAAGTTCGGCGGCGTGATCAAGGACGACGCCCTGCAGTCGAAGCCGTGGTGGGCGCCCCGCGTCGTGCCGCCGAAGGGCGCACCGAACGTGCTGCTGATCATCACCGACGACGCCGGCTTCGGCGTGCCGAGCACCTTCGGCGGCGTGATCCCGACGGCGGCGATGGACCGGATCGCGAAGGACGGGCTGCGCTACAACCGCGTCTTCTCGACGGCGCTGTGCTCGCCGACGCGCGCCGCCTTGATCACCGGACGCAACCACCACTCGGTCGGTTTCGGCGTCATCTCCGAGCAGTCGACCGGCTTCCCCGGCTACAACAGCATCATTCCCAAGGACAAGGCGACGATCGGCCGCATCCTCCTCGACAACGGTTACGCGACTTCCTGGTTCGGCAAGGACCACAACACTCCGGCCTTCGCGGCAAGCCAGGTCGGGCCGTTCGACCAGTGGCCGACCGGCATGGGCTTCGAGTACTTCTACGGCTTCGTCGGCGGCGATACCAACCAGTGGCAGCCGGACCTCTTCCGCAACACAACGCAGATCTATCCGTTCGCGGGCAAGGCGCCGGGCACCTGGAACCTCATCACCGCGATGGCCGACGACGCCATCGACTGGATGACGCGGATGCACCAGACCGATCCGAGCAAGCCCCTCTTCATCAAGTACGCGCCGGGGGCGACGCACGCGCCGCACCATCCGATGAAGGAGTGGGTCGACAAGATCCACGCGATGCACCTGTTCGACGACGGCTACGAGAAGCTGCGCGAGCGGATCTTCGAGAACCAGAAGCGCCTCGGCGTCATCCCGAAGGACACGCAGCTGGCGCCGTGGCCCAAGGACCTCCTGAAGCCGTGGGACGCGCTCAGCCCCGAGGCGAAGAAGCTCTTCATCCGCCAGGTGGAGGTCTTCGCCGCCTACTGCGCCTACGATGACCACGAGATCGGCCGCGTGATCCAGCATTTCCAGGACCTGGGGCGGCTCGACAACACGCTGATCATCTACATCAACGGCGACAACGGCACCAGCGCCGAGGGCGGCCCGCTCGGCACGCCGAACGAGGTCGCGTTCTTCAACGGCCTAAACGAGCTGCCCGTCGACGTGCAGATGAAGTTCTACGACGTCTGGGGCACCGACCTCACCTACAACCACATGTCGGCCGGCTGGTCGTGGGCCTTCGACACGCCCTTCGACTGGTTCAAGCAGAATGCGTCGCGGCTCGGCGGCACCAACCAGAACATGGTCGTGTCGTGGCCGGCGCGCATCGAGGACAAGGGCGGATTTCGCCAGCAGTTCATCCACGTCATCGACGTCGTTCCGACGATCCTCGAAGCGGCAGGCATCCGGGCGCCCGAGTACGTCGACGGCATCAAGCAGGCGCCGATCGAAGGCACGAGCTTCCTCTATACGTTCGATGCGAAAAACGCCATGGTGCCCTCGCATCACAAGCTCCAGTACTTCGAGATGTTCGGCCAGTGGGCGCTGTACGACGACGGCTGGATGCTCAGCACGAAAGTCAACCGCGCGCCGTGGCAGGCGTTCGGCCCGGCCAACCCTGACCCGCTCAACAATCAGGTCTTCCAGCTCTACGACCTGAACAAGGACTTCAGCCAGTCCGAGGACGTCGCGGCGAAGTATCCGCAGAAGGTCAAGGCGATGCGGGCGAAATTCATCACCGTCGCGAAGGAGCACCAGGTCTTCCCGATGGACGCCTCGGTCGCAGCGCGGATCGTCGCGCCGCGTCCCAACATCACGGCGGGCCGGACCGAATTCGTCTATACGCGGCCGATGGTCGGGCTGCCGCAAGGCGACTCGCCGCTGCTGCTCAACACCTCGTACACGATCACTGGCGACATCGACGTGCCGCAGGGCGGCGCCGAGGGGATGATCCTGACCTCGGGCGGGCGCTTCGCCGGCTACGGTTTCTACCTGCTGAAGGGCAAGCCGGTGTTCCTGTGGAACATGGTCGACCTCGAGCGCTTGAAGTGGGAGGGTCCGGAAGCCTTGTCGCCCGGGCACCACATCGTCGAATTCGAGTTCAAGTACGACGGCGCGGGCGTGGGGACGCTCGCGTACAACAACTTCAGCGGCGTCGGCCGTCCGGGTGTCGGCACGCTCAAGGTCGACGGTAAGGTGGTCGACACGAAGGAGATGAAGCGCACGCTGCCGATGATCCTGCAGTGGGACGAGAGCTTCGACATCGGCTCCGACACGCTAACCGGCGTGAACGATGCCGATTACACGCCGCCGTTCCCGCTCACCGCGAAGCTCAACAAGCTGACGATCAAGATCGATCGGCCCAAGCTGTCGCCGGAGGAAAAGAAGAAGCTCGAAGCAGCAATGCTGGAGAAAGCGAAGGCGGATTGATCGCGCCGCAACGGAGAAACCCGTAGACCGTGCCCGCGCGCACGGTCTGTGCTCCTTTGGACCCGGGGCGCCAAACATCAGCGGCGCATCCATCACTGGCTCAACCGCGATGCTTCGGTAGGCAGACGTTTTTATGCGCCCCTGCGACGCCCGAGCCACATCAATCCGCAGGTCGCGGCCGGCTTAAGGCTCAGAAGCGAACGCGGCCGACGAGGATGTCCTTGAACATCACCCAGTCGCCGGCGAGGCTGTAGAGCGGATAGCTGAAGGTCGCGGGGCGGTTGTGCTCGAAGAAGAAGTGGCCGATCCAGGCAAAGCCGTAGCCGGCAATAGGCGCCGCCACCAGCCACCAAAGGTTGCCCGTGGCGATCGCGGCCACGACGCACCCCAGCACCAGCGCCGTGCCGACGAAATGCAGCCGGCGGCACGCGCGGTTCGCGTGCTCGGACAGATAGAACGGATAGAACTCGCGGAACGACGAGTAGCGCTTGTCCATCGCCTGACCTTAGCGGAAGAACGCGTTGACGACGCCGATCGCACGATCGACGTCTTCGCTCGAGACGTCGAGGTGCGTGACCCAGCGCTGCTGCTTCGTCCCGGTGATCTGAACGCCCTCTCGCGCGAGATGCGCCGCGAAGGCGTCAGCCAAGGCGTCGCGGACCCCGACAAAGACCATGTTGGTCTGCGGGGCAGCGACCGCAAGCGGCTGGTGTTTCGCGAGGCCGGCGGCCAAGCGCGTCGCGTTGGCGTGATCGTCGGCGAGCCGCGCGATGTGATGCTCGATCGCATGGCGCCCCGCTCCGGCGAGGATTCCCGCCTGCCGCATACCGCCGCCCAGCATCTTGCGCCAGCGCCGCGCGGCCTTGATGAAAACGTGGCTGCCGCACAGGACCGAGCCCACCGGTGCGCCCAGGCCCTTCGACAGGCAGACGGAAACCGAATCGAACCCCTGGGCGATCGCGCGGGGTTCCACGCGCTGCTTCACCGCGGCGTTCCACAATCGCGCGCCGTCGAGATGCATCGCGAGTCCGTGCCGATCGGCGAGCTCGCGCACCGCGGTGGTGTAGCCCGAAGGCAGCACGCGGCCGCCGATCGTGTTTTCCAGGGCGATCAAACGGGTCCTCGCGAAATGGGAATCATCGGGCTTGATCGCGGCCTCGATGTCGTCGAGCGGCAGCGTGCCGTCGGCGGCGTTGGCGATCGGCTGCGGCTGCACGCTGCCCAGCACCGCGGCGCCGCCGGCTTCGTACCGATACGTGTGCGCCTGCTGACCGACGATGTACTCGTCGCCGCGCGCGCAGTGCGTCATCACGCCGACGAGATTCGACTGGGTGCCCGACGGAACGAACAGCGCCGCCTCGAAGCCCAGCAGATCGGCGACCTCGGCTTCGAGCGCATTGACCGAAGGATCGTCGCCGAACACGTCGTCGCCGACCGGCGCGGCCGCCATCGCGGCGCGCATCGCTGGGGTCGGCCGCGTCACGGTGTCGCTGCGGAAGTCCATTGCCATGCGGAGCCCCCGGTCAACTCTCCGGCTTCAACTGCGGAAACAGGATCACGTCACGAATGCTGGGCGCGTCGGTGAGAAGCATCACCAGACGGTCGATGCCGATGCCCTCGCCCGCCGTCGGCGGTAACCCGTGCTCCATTGCGCGCAGGTAATCGGCGTCGTAGTACATCGCCTCTTCGTCGCCGGCCTCGCGCGCTTGCGCCTGCGCCCGGAATCGCGCTGCCTGGTCCTCGGGGTCGTTCAACTCCGAGAAGCCGTTCGCAATCTCGCGGCCGGTGATGAAGAGCTCGAAGCGGTCGGTCACCGCCGGATTCGCGTCGTTGGCGCGCGCGAGCGGGCTCACGTCGGTCGGGTGGGCGACGATGAAGGTCGGCTGGGTGAGCTTGTCCTCGGTCGTCGCCTCGAACAGCTTCAGCTGCAGGATGCCGGCGCCATCGGTCGGATAGACTTCGACGTCGAAAGGCGCCAGCGCGACGCGCAGGTAATCGGGTTTCGCGAGCTCGGCGAGCGGATACTGCGGATGGTACTTGTGGATCGCCTCGGCCATCGTCAGCCGGTCGAACTCGGCACCCAGATCGATCGTCGTCCCCTGGTAGGTGACAGTCGTCGTGCCGATGACTTTCCGCGCGACCTCGCGAACCAGCGTTTCGGTGAGGTCCATCAGGTAGCGATAGTCCTGATACGCCTCGTAGAACTCGAGCATGGTGAACTCTGGATTGTGGCGGGTCGAGATCCCTTCGTTGCGAAAATTACGGTTGATCTCGAACACCTTCTCCAGCCCGCCGATGACGAGCTTCTTCAGATACAGCTCCGGCGCGATGCGGAGGTAGAGCTGCATGTCGAGCGCATTGTGGTGCGTGACGAACGGCCGCGCCGCCGCGCCGCCCGGGATCGGGTGCATCATCGGCGTCTCGACCTCGAGATAGCCGCGCGCGACGAAGAACTCGCGGATCGCCTGCACGATCTGCGAGCGCGCGATGAACGTGCGCCGCGTCTCGGGGTTCGTGATCAGATCGACGTAGCGCTGCCGGTATTTCTGCTCCTGGTCGGAGAGGCCATGGAACTTCTCGGGGAGGGGTCGCAGCGCTTTCGCGAGGAGCCGGATCGCCGATGCCTTGATCGAAAGCTCGCCGGTCTTGGTCTTGAAGACGCTGCCCGACGCACCGACGAGATCGCCCAGGTCCCAGTGCTTGAACGCGTCGTGGACATCGGCGCCGACGGCATCGGTGGTGACATAGAGCTGGATGCGGCCGCTCACGTCCTGGATCGTCGCGAAGCTCGCCTTGCCCATCACGCGCTTCAGCATCATTCGGCCGGCCACCGTCACCGTCGCGTGCAGCGGCTCGAGTTCCTCATTGGATTTCGCGCCGTAGCGCGCGTGCACGTCGGCGGCCAGTGCGTCGCGACGGAAGTCGTTGGGGAATGCCTGCCCCTGCGCACGCAACGCAGCGAGCTTCGCACGGCGTTCGGCGACGATCGCGTTGTCGTCTGCCGCAGGCGGGGCCGGGGCGGCCGGCTCGTCGTTCCTGTCGCTCATCGTCACACTCCCTGCTTCAGGCTCGCCGCGATGAAATCGTCGAGATCGCCGTCGAGGACCGCCTGCGTGTTGCCGACCTCGTAGCCGGTGCGCAGGTCCTTGATCCGCGACTGGTCGAGCACGTAGCTTCTGATCTGGTGGCCCCAGCCGATGTCGGTCTTGCTGTCCTCGAGCTTCTGCTGCTCTTCCTGGCGCTTGCGGAGCTCGAACTCGTAGAGCCGAGACTTCAGCATCGCCATCGCCTCGGCGCGATTCCGGTGCTGCGAGCGGTCGTTCTGGCACTGGACGACGATGTTGGTCGGCAGGTGCGTGATGCGCACCGCGGAGTCGGTCTTGTTGATGTGCTGGCCGCCGGCGCCCGATGCGCGGAACGTGTCGATCCGCAGGTCCGCCGGATTGATCTCGACGTCGATCGAATCGTCGACCTCGGGATAGACGAACACGCTGGCAAACGACGTGTGCCGTCGCGCATTGGAATCGAAGGGGCTCTTGCGCACGAGCCGGTGCACGCCGACCTCGGTCCGCAGGTAGCCGTAGGCGTAGTCGCCCTCGACCTTCACCGACGCGCTCTTGATGCCGGCGACCTCCCCCGGCGTTTCCTCGAGCAGCTCGCTTCGATAGCCCTTGCGCTCGCAGTAGCGCAGGTACATGCGCAGAAGCATCGCCGCCCAGTCCTGCGCCTCGGTGCCGCCCGAGCCGGCCTGGATGTCGATGAAGCAATTGGCGGGATCCAGCGGATTGGCGAACATGCGCCGGAATTCGAGATTGCCGACGGCGTGCTCCAACCCGGCCACGTCGTCTTGCAGCGACTGCAGCGTCGCGTCGTCCGACTCGGCGCGGGCGAGCCCGAAAAGCTCGGTAGTATCGCGAAGCGTTCGGTCGATGGCGAGAATCTTCCCGACGACCATTTCGAGCTGTTTCTTTTCCTTGCCCAGCTCCTGCGCGCGCTTCCGATCGTCCCAGATCTTCGGGTCTTCCAGCTCGCGCGCCACTTCCTCGAGCCGCACCGACTTCACATCGAAGTCAAAGATACCTCCGGAGGTCGGCGGTTCGGTCTCTGAGTCCCGCGAGCGTGGCGGCGATCTGATTGACTTGTTCGGCTTCCATGACGGAATTCCTTCGGGACAATACGAAATTATAGCTGACGGCATGCGCAAGCCCTTGGCCCGCGGAGAGTCTCCGGTGAGTCGGCTTGGGATGCGGCGGCGTTTTCGCCTATCATGGTCGGCTCGGGGCGGCGTTCCGTGCCGCTGTTCCACCTCAGGAGTTCGCAATGCCCACCCTTCTCGTCAACAAGCACCGTGTCCATGTCGGCGCGGACGTCCCCGGCGACACACCGCTCCTGTGGATCCTGCGCGACAACCTCAGCCTGACCGGCACCAAATATGGCTGCGGGATCGCGCTTTGCGGCGCCTGCACGGTGCACATCGACGGCGAGCCCACGCGCTCGTGCCAGACCCCCCTGTCGTCGATCAAGCCGGGTGCGCAGATCACGACGATCGAGGGCCTGACGACGAAGGAGGCGCACGCGGTGCAGGCCGCGTGGGCGAAGCTCGACGTGCCCCAGTGCGGGTATTGCCAATCCGGCCAGGTCATGACGGCCAGCGCCCTGCTCGCCAAGAACAGGAAACCGTCCGATGCCGACATTGATGCCGCGATGGCCGGCAATCTCTGCCGCTGCGCGACCTACGTCCGCATCCGTGCCGCGATCCACGAAGCGGCGAAGGACCTCGCCTGAACCGGAGACTCGAGATGAACCCGATGCGCATGCGCCCTCCTCCGCCAGCCACGGCCGGCGTCGACCGGCGGGTATTCCTCAAGGCGACGGCGGCTGCCGGCGCCGGGTTGACCCTCGGCATCTGGACCGGCGCCGCCGCTGCGCAAGCCTCCGGTCCCGGCAAGACCGTCGGCAGCGCCGCGGCCGGCACGTTCGAGCCGAACGCGTTCCTGACGATCGGTCGCGACAACGTCGTCACCGTCGTCGTCAAGCATCTCGAGATGGGCCAGGGCACGTACACCGGTCTGCCAACGCTGATCGCCGAAGAGCTTGACGCTTCGTGGTCGCAAATCCAAGCGACCGGCGCGCCCGCCGACGCGAAGCGCTACCGCAACCTGTTCTGGGGCGACGCGCAGGGGACGGGCGGCTCGACGGCGATGGCCAATTCGTTCGAGCAATACCGGCAGGCCGGCGCGGCCGCGCGCGCGATGCTGGTTTCGGCGGCGGCGAAACGGTGGAACGTCCCCGCGGATTCGATCAGGGTGAAGAACGGCGTCGTATTCCACTCAAATGGCAAGAAGGCGACGTTCGGCGAGCTCGCTGCCGCGGCGGCGAAGGAACCGGTGCCGGACAAGGTGAGGCTCAAGGAGCCGCAGGATTTCGTCTTCATCGGCAAGCACGTGCCGCGCACCGACGCGAAGGCGAAATCGAACGGCACCGCGATGTTCACGCAGGACGTCAAGCTGCCCGGCATGCTGACCGCCGTGGTCGCGCATCCGCCGCGGTTCGGCGCGAAAGTGAAGAGCTTCGATGCCAGGAGCGCATCGGCGGTGCCCGGCGTCCGCTACGTCGTCGAGGTTCCCAACGGCGTCGCGGTCGTCGCCACGACCTTCTGGACCGCGAAGAAGGGCCGCGACGCGCTCTCAATCGAATGGGACGACGCGACGGGCTTCAAGTCCTCGTCGACGGACATCGTCGCGCAATACAGGGAGCTCGCCGCGACGCCCGGCACCGTCGCGCGCAACGATGGCGACGCGGCGAAGGCGATCGACGGCGCCGCGAGAGCACTGCAAGCGACCTACGAGTTCCCCTACCTCGCCCACGCCGCCATGGAACCGCTCAACTGCGTCGTGAAGCTCACGGACGCGAGCTGCGAAGTCTGGAATGGCGAACAGTTCCAGACCGGCGACCAGTTCTCGGTGGCGCGGACGGTGGGATTGAAGCCCGAACGGGTGAAGCTCAACATGCTCTACGCGGGCGGAAGCTTCGGGCGGCGCGCGAATCCCGCAGGCGATTACGTCGTCGAGGCGGCGGCGATCGCGAAGGCACTTCGCGCGAAGGGAAAGGCGGGCGTCCCGGTCAAACTCGTATGGACCCGCGAGGACGACACGAAGGGCGGCTATTACCGCCCCCTTTACCTGCACACGCTGAAGGCGGGGCTCGATGCGTCGGGCAATGTCGTCGGGTGGCAGCACAGGATCGTCGGACAGTCGATCCTCGCGGGCACGCCTTTCGAAAAGACGATGGTCAAGGAAGGGATCGACGCGACGAGCGTCGAAGGCGCGTCGACGCTGCCGTATGCGATTGCGAATCTCCATGTCGATTTGCATTCGCCGACCGTCGGCGTGCCGGTGCTGTGGTGGCGCTCGGTCGGCTCGACGCACACGGCGTTTTCCACCGAGACTTTCATCGACGAGCTGGCGGTGGCGGCGGGCAAGGATCCGGTCGCGTTTCGCAAGGCGATGCTCGCGCAGCATCCAAAGCATCTCGCGGCGCTCGAGCTGGTCACCGCCAAGTCCGGCTGGAGCACGCCGCTCGCGCCGGGCAAGGAGGGCGAAAAGCGCGGCCGCGGCGTCGCGATTCACGAATCCTTCGACAGCATCGTCGCGCAGGTCGCCGAAGTCACCGTCGGCGAGGACAACGCCTTCAAGGTCGATCGCGTCGTCTGCGCCGTCCACTGCGGCATCGCCGTCAATCCCGACGTGATCCGCGCGCAGATGGAGGGCGGGATCGGGTTCGGACTCTCGGCCGCGCTCTACGGCTCGATCACGCTGAAGGACGGCGTTGTCGAGCAGTCGAACTTCCACGACTATCCGGTGCTGCGGATCAACGAGATGCCGGCGATCGACGTGCATATCGTCGCGTCGACGGACAAGCCCACGGGCGTGGGCGAGCCGGGCGTTCCGGTGATTGCGCCCGCGGTCGCCAACGCGCTCGCCGCGGCGACCGGCCAGCGGATCCGCAATTTGCCGATCAAGCTCGCATAGCGCCATCGCCGGCTCCACCGATGCCGGACGGCGATGGTCACGCGGCGAAAGCCGCCGGCGGAGGTGCAGCGGCGACGGTTTCGCCGTGGGCGATCGCCGCCCTTTCGTTCGCCGCCTTCGCGAGCTCCGCATCGATCCGGGTGTGCGACGCGCTGCTCCCGCGGCTCGATGCCGAGTTCGGCGTCGGTCTCGGCAGCGCGGCGCAGGTCATCACGGCGTTCGCGATCGCCTATGGCCTGTTCCAAGCATTCTACGGGCCGCTGGGCGACCATTTCGGCAAGTACCGCGTCGTCGCCTGGGCCTGCGGCGCCTCGGTGTTCACCGCGCTCTCCTGTGCGCTGGCGCCGGGTTTCGGCACGCTCGTCATCGCTCGCTTCTTCGCCGGCGCCACGGCCGCGGCGGTCATCCCGCTGTCGATGGCGTGGATCGGCGACGCCGTTCCGTACGAACTCCGCCAGCCGGTGCTTGCCCGCTTCCTCACCGGACAGATCATCGGGTTCGCGACGGGCCCGCTTGCCGGCGGGTTCGCCGCCGATCATCTCGACTGGCGCTCGCCCTTCGTCGCGCTCGCGATCTGGTTCGCGCTCTCGTGCGCCATGTTGCTGCGGGTGGACCGTGCAAACACGCCCGTCGTTCCGCCGGCCAATGAATCGGCGCGGGGCGTCGCGCGATCGCTCGTCGCCGGATTCGGCTACGTTCTCCGCCAGCGGTGGTCGCGCGTCGTGCTCGCTACCGTGTTCCTCGAAGGCGCTGCGCTCTTCGGGCCGTTCGCGTTCCTCGCGACGCACCTGCATCGCACGCTCGGACTCTCACTCTCGGCCGCGGGCGGGACCCTGATGCTGTTCGGCGCCGGTGGTCTCACGTTTGCCGCTCTCTCGCGCCTGCTGGTCCGGCGGCTGGGCGAAGCGCGTCTCGCCGTCGCCGGCGGCGGCATGCTATGCGTCGCGTTCCTGATGCTCGGCCTCGCGACGACATGGGCGGCGGCGATCGCGGGCGCCTTCCTCGCCGGCCTGGGCTTCTATCTGATCCACAATACGCTGCAGACCAACGCGACCCAGATGGCCCCCGAGCGACGCGGCGCTTCCGTTGCCCTGTTCGCGTCCTGCCTCTTCGTCGGCCAGTCGGTCGGCGTCGCCGGGGCCAGTATCGTCGTCGAGCGCATCGGAACGACGCCGATCATCGTCGGCGGCGGCTTTGCGCTACTCGCGATCGCCGCGTCCTTCGGTCGGCGGGTCGCGATGCGCAAACGTTGACGAACACTTCGGCCCTCCCATTCCAGCGCTGCCGCGACCATAATCGGCCACGACGCCGTCATCTCTCATGCATACTCCCGCCGATTTCGTTCCGTCGCACGTGATGCCGCAGCCGCTCGCCGAAAGCGCGCTGGCGTTCGCCTATCGCGGCACGAAGCTGCTCGTGGCCGGCGCAGACGAGACGCCGACGGTGCCGATCGCGGCGACGCTTGCGAGCGCCGGCGTATCCGGCGCGATGCACTACCTGGGCGAGCTCGCCGGCGCGTCGTGCGTCGCGGTGGCGCTGCCGGACGATGCGCCCGAGCTTCCCGGCCATCGCTATGCCGGCCTGCGCTCGCTTTTCTTCACCCTGCCCGAGCCGCTGCTGGCGCTGGCGGCCCGCGCCTTCCAGATCGCCGACTGGGACCGCAGCCACCGGTATTGCGGCCGCTGCGGCACGCCGACCCGCGACAAGGACGGCGAGCGGGCGAAGGAGTGCCCCGCATGCGGGCTCGTCGCCTATCCGCGCGTATCACCGGCGATGATGGTTCTCGTCACCCGCGGGCGCGAGTTGCTGCTGGCGCGCGCGCATCGCTTCCCCGGCGCGATGTACAGCGCGCTCGCCGGCTTCGTCGAGCCGGGCGAGACGATCGAGGACTGCATCCGGCGCGAAGTGCGCGAGGAAGTCGGCATCGATGTCGCCGGCATCACGTATTTCGCGAGCCAGTCGTGGGCATTCCCGCATTCGCTGATGATCGCCTACACCGCCGAGTACGCGGGCGGCGAGCTCCATCCGGATCGCAGCGAGATTGCCGACGCGCGGTGGTTCGCTTTGGAGGCGTTGCCCTCGTTGCCCACGCAGGTGTCGATCGCGCGGCGGTTGATCGATGCGACGGTCGCGCGGCTCGCAGGTGGCGCCTTGCGATCCTGATAGAATTGCGCGCCGTGTTCCAACGCCGCTCTTCTCGTTCCACCGCCGCATCGATGTCGCGCTTCGCAGCCCTGCTTGCGACCGTCATTCTCTCGCTCGTCGGCGCGATCGGCCACGCCCAGGATGGCCGCGACCTGACCGAGGAAGCGCGCAGGCATTACGTGCAGGGATTGAAAGAGGCTACGGCGCTCGTCAAGGACAAGCAATACGAGAATGCGCTCGCAAAGCTCGACGTGTTGCTCGCGCAGCGGCCGCGCGAACCGCAGGCACGATTCCTGAAGGGTGTGGTGCAGACCGAGGATGGCCACATCGATGCCGCCATCGCGACCTTCGTGAGCCTCACCGAGGATTATCCGGAACTGCCGGAACCGTGGAACAACCTCGCCGTATTGCGCGCGCAGAGGGGCGAATACGAAAGTGCGCGGGTGGCGCTCGAAACCGCCGTCAAAACGGCGCCCGATTGGGGCGTCGCGCACGAAAATCTGGGCGACGTCTACACGCGGCTCGCCGCCGCGGAGTACGATCGGGCGGCGAAGCTCGACAAGGGCAACAAGACGGCGGCGGCGAAACTCGTGCTCGCTCGCGAATTGCTTGCCGCGAAGAAGTAGCAAATCTCAACCACCGAGGAGTGTTTCGATGTTGCGACGTACCGTTCTGATCGCCGCCGCCGTGATGTGGGCGGCCCTTGCGCTTCCCGCTTTCGCCGCGGCCAATCCGCAGGTCGAGTTCGACACGACCGCGGGCAAGTTCACGGTCGAGCTCTATCCCGACGCGGCGCCAGCGACTGTCGCCAACTTCCTGGACTACGTCAAGGCGAAGCATTTCGACGGCACCCAGTTTCATCGCGTGATTCCCGGATTCATGATCCAGGGTGGCGGCTTCACCGCCGACTTCAAGCAGAAGCCGACGCGCCCTCCGATCGTCAACGAGGCTCAGCAATCGAGCAAGGCAGGTCTCGTGAACGCTCCGGGCACGATCGCGATGGCGCGCACGTCCGATCCTAACTCGGCGACCGCGCAGTTCTTCATCAACGTCGCGGACAACAAGTTCCTGAATTTCCGCTCGCCCGACCAGGCGGGCATCGGCTACACCGTTTTCGGCAAAGTTGTCTCCGGGATGGACGTCGTCGACAAGATCGCGAAAACGCCCACCGGCAGCGGAGGCCCGTTCCCGAAGGACGTTCCGGTCGAGAGGGTGATTATCACCAAGGCCGTCATCGTCGACGCCAAATAGAGACGCCCCATGGTCATCCTGCACACGAACCACGGCGACATCAGGCTCGAGCTCGATGCCGAGAACGCGCCCAAGACCGTCGCCAATTTCCTCCAGTACGTTCGCGACGGCCACTACGACAATACGATCTTCCATCGCGTGATCGACGGTTTCATGATCCAGGGCGGCGGCATGGGGCCCGGCATGAAGCAGAAGCCGACCCGCGCGACGATCGCCAACGAAGCCGCCAACGGGCAGAAGAACCGCAAGTACACGGTCGCGATGGCGCGCACCTCCGAACCGCATTCGGCGTCGTCGCAGTTCTTCATCAACGTCGCCGACAACGACTTTCTCGACTACAAGGGGCCGAGTCCGCAAGGCTGGGGCTATTGCGTCTTCGGGCGAGTCGTTGGCGGGCAGGACGTCGTCGACCGGATCAAGGGCGTGGCCACTGGCAACAGCGGTCCTCACCAGAACGTGCCGCGCGACGACGTCGTGATCGAACGGGCCGAGGAAACGGCGTAACGCAGCGGTGCGGCCTTCGGGCGGCGTTGCCCCAACGCCGGGGAGCCTGCCGGGCCGGACTGCGCTCCCCTGCGACCGCGATGAAGCCGACGCTCTTCCTGTCGGACCTGCATCTTTCGGCGGAGCGCCCGGCACTCGTCGCCGCGTTCCGGGCGTTGTGCGGCGGCCCGGCGCGCAGCGCGGCGGGCGTATACGTGCTGGGCGACCTCTTCGACGCATGGATCGGTGACGATCAGCTCTCCGAGTCGGTCGCCACCGAGGTAGCGGCGACGCTGGCGGAGCTCACTCGCGCCGGCGTGCCGGTCGGCATCATCGCCGGCAACCGCGATTTCCTCTTGTGCGAGCGCTTCGCACGCGCGTCGGGGGTGACGCTGCTTCCCGAGCAGATCGTCGTCAACGTCGGAGGGACACCGACGCTGTTGCTCCACGGCGACGAACTCTGCACCGCCGACACGGGCTATCAGCGCTTCCGGCGCATCGTGCGAGATTCGCGCTGGCAGCGCCGCTATCTGGCGCTTCCCTACGCGTGGCGCCGCCGCATCGCGCGCTGGCTCCGTGGCAGGAGCCGTACGGCGACGGCGGGAAAGCCCGAAAAGATCATGGACGTCGAGCCGATGGCCGTCGACGCGGCGTTTCGGGCCGCGAACGTCACCCGAATCATCCACGGCCACACCCACCGTCCGGCGCGCCACCACCTCGTCGTCGATGGCCGCGAATGCGAGCGGTGGGTGCTGGCCGACTGGTACGACCGCGCCAGCTACGTCGAATTCGACGCGGCCGGGGGACGGCCACGCGACATCCCTTCGCCTGCCGGGTAACCAGCGGGAACGCACCGCTACGTGAGGCGCGCCCGGCGAACCGTGCTGCCTACGTCGCGTGACTCCACCAGCCCCCGATGTCCTTGTCGGTGCCCAGAGCCCACAGCGCGAGCGCCGCAACGACGGCGCCCACGAGCAAGGCGTTCCACATCGCAAGGACAACTCCGCTGAAGCCGAGGATCCAAGGAGAGACTGCGACGCCGAGTCCAAGGAGGAGATTCGCCCACTCCTCCCACGCCATGACGCGGAAAACCGCGACCACCGCGATAAGACCGATCAGCGCCCCGAGGATGACCATACTCCACATCGGGTTCAGTTCATTCTGGAATCCCAGGACCCACGGGGATATCACCAGCCACAGCCCGAGGATGAGATTCACCGGGTCTTCCCAGTGCTTGATTGACATTCCAGTCATAATCGCGCCCTCCAGAAGGAACATGGGCACCAGGTGACCGGAGGAAGACTCGCTCGGCGCTTGCCGAAGGTTGACCCCTTGCAGGCACATCGAGACGGACGCGTGCCTTGCGCTGCACGAGAACATGGCCTCGGGCCATCCGATTACCGCCAATAATCTTGGATGATCCGCGCCGCCAAAAGTTGCGGCTAGCTTAGCTAGCTGCCCGATCCGACGAGCCGCGAGCAGGGTCCCGGGGGGGCCGGCTATGCGCCCAGCGCGTGCGCGAAATCCGCTAGCAGGTCGTCGCGGTCCTCGATGCCCACCGAGAGCCGGATCAGCGAGTCGGCGATGCCCATCGCGGCCCGGCGCTCGGCCCCCATTTCCCAGAAGATCGTGTGCGCGACCGGAATGGCGAGCGTGCGATTGTCGCCCAGGTTCGACGACGAGACGACGATCTTCAGCCGGTTCAGGAAATCGAAGCAATCGAGCGCCGGATCGAGTTCGAACGCAAGGAGTCCGCCGAAGCCGCCGAAGAGCTCCCGCGCGAGCGCATGTTGCGGATGCGCGGCGAGGCCCGGATAGTGGACAGCGCCGACCGAAGGCTGGGCGGCGAGAAACTCGGCCACCGCCTGCGCGTTCGCGCACGTGCGCTCCATCCGCAAGGCCAGCGTTTCGGCGCCGACGGCGAGGTGATGCGCGTCGACGGCCGCGAGCGTCGCGCCGAAATCGCGCAAGCCCTTCTTGCGCAGCTGAGTGATGCCCCACAGCGCGGGCTTCGCCGTCTTGTAGGTGTCGGCGATGCCGGCAAAGCGCGTCCAGTCGAAAAGCCCGGTGTCGGTGATGCTGCCGCCGAGCGCGGTGCCGTGGCCGCCGATGTACTTGGTGAGGGCGTTGACGACGAGACCGGCGCCGACGCTCTTCGGCCGGAACAGCGCGGGCGAGGTCATCGTATTGTCGACGATGTAGAGGATTCCGCGCGCAGCGCACGCCGCGCCGATGCGCGCGAGGTCGGCGACCTGCGTGCGCGGATTCGCGATCGTCTCGACGAACACGAACTTCGTCGCCGGCGTGATCGCCGCCTCGACAGCCGCGACGTTGGTCGCGTCGACGAAGCTCACCTCGATGCCATGCGTCGACAGCGTATTGAGCAGGCTCACCGTGTTGCCGAACAGGTATTGGCTCGCGACGACGTGGTCGCCGGCACGCGTCAGCGCAAGGAGGATCGCGCCGATGGCGCCCATGCCGGTCGCAAACGAAACGGTCGCGATGCCGTCCTCCATCGCCGTCACCTTGGCTTCGAGCGCGGCGGCGGTCGGATTGCCCTGGCGGCCGTACGCGTAGCCCTGCGCGCGCCCCTGGAAAACCGCCGCGAGATCGCGCGCGTCGCGATATCCGTAGGCGACCGACAGATGCAACGGCTTGTGCAGCGCGCCGTGCTCGATGGCCGCGGCGCGGTCGGAGTGAAGGATCGCGGTGGTGAAGCCGCGGGGAGGCAAAGTCGTGTTCATGGCGATTCCAAACGAAAAGCCCGTTCAACTTCCGCTGAACGGGCTTCGTGCGGCGATCGGGACGGGTCTCCGACCAGTGCGCTTCGGGCCTCGCTTTAGCGGCATTTGTCATGCGCCCGCAAGCTGAGCTCAAATCGGCGCAAGAACCGATTATCCGGAACACGCGACGAATGTCAAACGCCCGGACCCTACTTCAGCGGCCCCAGGCCTTCCAGCAGCGTCGGGATCAGCTCGCTCACCGTGGGGTGGATGTGCATCGCCCGCTGGATCACCGTGTACGGCACCTGCGCGTACATGACATCGAGCAGCGTGTGGATCACTTCGTCGCCCTCGATGCCCAGCAGCGCCGCGCCGAGGAGGCGTTTCGTGTCCGCGTCGACCAGCACCTTCATGAACCCTGCCGTCTCGCCGCGCTCCTTGGCCCGCCCCACCCGGGTCATCGGCATGGTCGCGACGAGCGCGTTGATGTCTTTGTCGCGCACCTCGCGCTCGGTCATTCCGGCGCGACCGAGCGGCGGATCGATGAACAGCGCGTAGGTGGGAACGCGGTCGGTCACGCGTCGCGTCTCGCCGTCGAGGATGTTCGCCGCGACGATCTCGTAATCGTTGTACGACGTATGCGTGAACGCGCCCCGGCCATTGACGTCGCCCAGGGCCCAGATCCCGGCCACATTCGTCTGCAGCAAATCGTCGACGACGATGTAGCCGCGCTTGTCGAGCGCGATCCCCGCCTGCTCGCACCCGAGGTCGTCAGTGTTCGGCCGGCGGCCGGTCGCGAGCAGCAGATGCGAGCCAATGATCTCGCGCGGCTCCTCATCGCACTCGACGCCGACGGCGACGCCGTCGCCCTGACGCCGGACCGCCAGACACTCGGCTTTGAGCCTGATCGTGATGCCCTCGGCTTCCAGGATGTCCTTGATCGCCGCCGACACTTCAAGGTCCTCCCGCGCGATCAGCCGGGGCATCATCTCGACCACCGTCACGTCGGCACCGAAGCGGCGATACATCTGCGCGAACTCGAGCCCGATATAGCTGCCACCGACGATGATGAGATGGCGAGGAAGCGTGTCGACCTCCATCATCGACACGTTGTCGAGATACGGCACGTCGGCAATGCCGGTGATCGCCGGGACGCTCGCGCGCCCGCCGACGTTGACGAAGATCTGCGTCGCTTCGAGCAGCGTCTCGTCGACGCGCACGGTGTGCGGGCTCTCGAAGCGGGCGTGGCCGCGGATGACGGTGACGCCCGGCGTGTCGTTGAGCCCGTCGGCAACGCCGTCGCGCGATTTCCGGACCACGGCGTCCTTGCGGGCCTTGACCGCGGGCATGTCGACCCGGACGCCCGGTGGCACGACGACGCCCCAGCCGCCGCCGGTCCGGGCGACGTGCGCCGCTCGTGCGCTCGCGATCAGGGTCTTGGTCGGGATGCAGCCGTTGTTGACGCACGTGCCGCCGAAGAGCTTGCGCTCGATTATTGCGGTCCTGCGGCCCGCCTTGGCAAGTCGCACTGCGAGCGCCGGACCCGCCTGCCCGGTGCCGATGACGATGGCGTCGTAACGGTCGCTCACGCGCGGCCTCCTCGCTGAAAGGGCTTGCTGGTGGACGACGGCTCCGGGGCGTCCGAACGAAGCACGGCGACCCGGAACGCGCAGTCTACGCCGCTGCCCGACCGCAATCAGCGCGCGACCATCGTCCTGAGCAATCTGAGGCGGTCGGCGCCCGCAGCTTTTTCGCGTGCCGCCTCGTCCGCGGGCAGCGACGCTCCGGACCAGCGCAGATCCTCCTGCGCGAGCTCCCCCAGGAATCGGGACGGCTCGCATTCGACCGCTTCGCCCGCGCGCTTGCGCCGGCGGCACCAGGAGAGATGAAGGCTTCGCTGCGCGCGGGTGATGCCCACGTACAGCAGCCGCCGCTCCTCCTCGACGTTGCCGGCGGCGATGGCTTCGCGGTGCGGCAGCAAGCCTTCTTCCAGACCGACGACGAAGACGTGCGGGAATTCGAGCCCCTTTGCCGCGTGCAGCGTGGACAGCCGGACGGCATCGGGCTCGCGCCCCTCCTGCCCTTCGAGCATCGTGAGCAGCGCGATCGTTTGGGTGAGCTCGATGCAGGTTCCGGCGATCGGCCTCGCCCTTGGCCGTCAGCCAATCGATAAAGTCGCGCAGGCTCTGCGAGCGTACCTGCGCCTGCCTTCGTTCGCACGACGCGGCGAGGAAATCCTCGTAGCCGATGGCGGCGAGAAGCTCGTCCAGGAGCCGGCCCGCCGGCTCCCGCTCCGCGCGGTAACGGAGACGATTGATGAGCGAGGTGAACGCGGCGAGGGTCTCGCGCTGCCGCGCCGGGATCTCGCCGGCGGCCTCGTCGGCGAACGAAGCGGCGAACAGGCTCACGTGACGCGCGGCACCGATTCGACCGAGCTTTTCCAGCGTCGTCGCGCCGATGGCGCGCTTCGGCGTCGTCACCGCGCGAATGAACGCTGGATCGTCGTCGTCGTTGGCGATGAGGCGCAGATAGGCGACGAGGTCCTTGATCTCGGGGCGCTCGAAGTACGACTGCCCTCCCGAAATCTCGTAGGGCACGTTCTGCGCCCGCAACTGCTGCTCGAACAATCTCGCCTGGTGATTGCCGCGATACAGGATCGCATAGTCGCGATAGCGGCCGCGATGCTCGAATCGATGCGCGAGCAACCGGCGCACGACCCCCTCGGCCTCTGCCTCGTCGTCGACGGCGGGGGTGACACGGATCGTGTCGCCGTGGCCGTGCTCGCTCCACAACCTCTTGTCGAAGACCTTCGGGTTGTTGCCGATCAACGCGTTGGCCGAGCGCAGGATGCGTACCGTCGACCGGTAGTTCTGCTCGAGCTTGATCACCTTGAGCGCGGGATAGTCCTTCGGCAGCTGCGCGAGGTTGTCGAGCGATGCGCCGCGCCAGCCGTAGATCGCCTGGTCGTCGTCGCCGACCGCCGTGAACGCCGCCCGCTCGCCACTCAACATTCGCAGCAGCCGATACTGCGCCGGATTGGTGTCCTGGTATTCGTCGATCAACAGGTGCCCGCAACGGTCCTGCCAGCGAACCCTCGCGCCAGCGTTCGCCGCAAGCAGCGCGATCGGCAGCGCGATCAGGTCGTCGAAATCGACGGCTTGATAAGCGCGCAGCGCGGCGTCGTAGCGCTGGTAGGCGCGGGCCTGGGCGGCTTCGTCGTCGCTGCGTGCCGACGTCGCGGCGGCCGCCGGCGCGATCAACGCATTCTTCCATTGGCTGATCGCCCGCTGCGCTGCGCGCGCGCGGGCCCGATCCCCGGTCGAAACGAGCTCGGCGATGATCGGCTCGATATCGTCCGGGTCGAGGATCGAAAATCGCGACGAAAGGCCCAGCGCTTTCGCGTCGCCGCGGAGAATCTTCAGGCCGAGCGCATGGAACGTCGAGATCGCGAGGTCGCCGCAGAGCGCCCGCTTCCCCCGCTCCTGCAGCAGGACGCCAACCCGCTCGCGCATTTCGCGCGCGGCCTTATTGGTGAACGTGATCGCCGCGATCCGCTCCGGATCGTGCCCCGTTTCGATCAGGTGGACGATCTTGGCGGTGATGACGCGTGTCTTGCCGCTGCCGGCGCCCGCGAGGACCAGCAGCGGGCCGTCTTGGTAGTGCACGGCTTCGCGCTGCGCGGCATTGAGCGGAAACGACATCGGAGGCAGGAGCGCGGACGCGCGGATGCTAAGATTCGCGTCGATTCTAGCATCGCGATCGCCACGCACGCATCGTCCTCCATGAGCCTCTACGCGATCGGCGACATCCAGGGCTGCCACGCCGAGTTCCGCCAATTGCTGGAGCTGATCGACTTCAGCCCGCCGGACGATCGGCTGTGGCTGGTCGGCGATCTCGTCAACCGCGGCCCGGATTCGCTCGGTGTGCTGCGCGCGGTGAAGGCGCTGGGCGATGCCGCCGTCACGGTCCTCGGCAACCACGATTTCCACTTGCTGACGGTCGCCGCCGGGCACGCGCAGCCGCATCGCCGAGACACGATCGGCCCGATCCTCGAGGCCCCCGATCGCGACGAATTGATCGATTGGCTCCTGCGCCGTCCGCTCGTCGTCATCGAAGACGACCGCTTGCTCGTCCACGCCGGACTGCTGCCGCAATGGACACCGGCGACCGCGCTGATGCTCTCGCGCGAAGTGCAGGCAATGCTCGCGAGCAAGCGCGCCGATGGGTTCCTCGCGGCCCTCTATGGTGACGAGCCGCGCGCCTGGCGCGACGACCTCGAGGGCTTCGACCGGCTGCGCGTCGTCGTCAACGCGTGCACGCGGCTGCGCTTCTGCAGCGCGGACGGAACCATGGAGCTCAAGGAAAAACGCGGACCGGATCGAGCGCCCGCAGGCTTCCCGCCGTGGTTCGAGCACGAGGCGCGCGCTTCCGCCGCGAAGACCCTCGTGTGCGGCCATTGGTCGGCGCTCGAGCTGAAGCTCGCGCCGAACCTGCTGATGCTCGACTCGGGATGCTTGTGGGGCGGGACGCTGACGGCGGTCAGGCTCGACGATCGCCGCGTCTATCAGGTTCCGGGGCGATCGAAGGTAGAGCCAAAGCCGTTCGGATAGCGTCCTCGGCCGCGCGCGCAAGCTCGCGGCGATGGCGGGCGCGCGCGGCCAGCGGCGCCGCGAGATGGAGCTCGACGACCAGCGCGCGCTCGCCGGTGATCCGCCAGAACGATTCGATGAAGCTCGTCTCGCCGACGTACGCCGGGGCGTCGCTGTGCCGCCCGCCGTGCCCCCGGTAGCGGATCGCGATCGGCTGCACGTGCCCTTCGGTGTCGACGATCGGCTGCAGCAGCGAGCCGTGGAACGGCAGCACCGTCGTGCCGTCACTGGTGGTGCCTTCCGGGAAGATCGCGATCACGTCGCCGCGCGCGAGTGCCTCGGCCGCGCGCCGGTTCACCGTGTGCGTGTGATGGCGGCGGTCGCGCTCGATGAACAGCGTGCCGACGCCGGCGATGAGCCTGCCGACGACGGGCCAGCGCCCGAGCTCCGCCTTGGCGATGAACCGCGACGGCTGCAGCGCATTGAGGACGAAGATGTCGAGCCACGAAATGTGGTTGGCGACGATGAGCACGTTGCCGGCGAGACCGCCGGCGGAAAGGCCGTGGATCCGGGCCTCGATTCGCAGCATCCGCAGGAGTCGGCGCGACCAGCGGCCGATGAGCGCCCGGCGGCGCGGCATGCCGACGCACGGAAAGACGATTCCCGTCGTCAGGACGCCTTCGAGCAGATGCGCGGTCACGCGGGCCGAACGCGCGAGCCGCAGCGCCAGCGGCGCGCTCACCACAGATAGTCGCGAAATCGATCGTGGTAGAGCGCCGCAATGGCGTCGCGGCCGACGCGGTGGTTTTGCCCGCCGCGCGCGGCGATCTTGAGCGATCCCATCGCCGCCGCAAGCCGTCCGGTCTTTTCCCATTCCCAGCCGCTGCCGATTCCGTACAGCAGGCCCGCCCGATAGGCGTCGCCGCAACCCGTCGGGTCCACGAGCGCTTCGGACGGCACCGCGGGGATCGCGAGCGTTCGTCCGTCGACGTGGATGCGCGACCCGTCGGCGCCAAGCGTTTCGATCAGCGCGTCGACGCGCCGCGCGATGGCGGGAAGCGCCAAGCCCGTACGCTCGGCGAGCAGACGCCCTTCGTAATCGTTGACGGCAAGATAGGTCGCCGCGTCGATCATCTCGATCAGCTCGGGGCCCGAGAACAGCGGCAGGCCCTGGCCCGGATCGAAGATGAACGGGATCTTCCGCTCGGCGAATTGCGCGACGTGCGCCCGCATGCCCTCGCGGCCGTCCGGCGCCACGATGCCGAGCGCGATGCCCTCGACATCGCCGACGCGGTTCTGGTGCGAGCTGTTCATCGCGCCGGGATGAAAAGCCGTGATCTGGTTGTCGTCGAGGTCGGTGATGATGAACGCCTGTGCGGTATAGGTGCCGGGCACCGTGCGCACGCCATCGTCCGCTACGTCGAGGGTGCCGAGACGCTCGCGGTACGGCGCACCGTCGTCGCCCAGCGTCGCCATCACGACCGGCTCGCCGCCGAGGCCCTTGAGGCTGTACGCGATGTTCCCCGCGCAGCCGCCCCATTCGCGGCGCATCTCGCCGATCTGGAACGACACCGACAGCACGTGCACCTGCTCGGGCAGGATGTGGCGGCCGAACCGGTCCGGAAACACCATGATCGTGTCGTATGCGAGCGAGCCGCAGATGAGGGTACGCGGAGCCATGAGTGCGAGCGAAGACAGGGAGCCGCGATTCTACCCCGCGATGCGCGATGCGGAGACACCGAAGTCGCAGCGCATGCGCGCCGCCCGGTACCTACTGATTCTCGCGGCCGATCTCGCGGACGACGAACTGCTGGCGGCGCGACACGGGGAGCGTCTCGGGCACGCCTTTCAGCACCACTTCCCAGTGGGCGTCGCCTTCGTCGCCGACACACCGCTCGAAGCCGCGAACGAAGTCGCGGGCGACGAGGCAGTTGCGATGGACGCGCACGAAGCGGGTCCCGAACTCCTCTTCGAGCCGCGTCAGCGATTCCTCGAGCAGATGCTCGCGCTGCACGGTGCGGATCGTGATGTACTTGAGCTCGGCCTTGAGGTAGACGATTTCCTCGACCGGCACCAGCACGACGCGCGAGCGCTCGGTGACCGAAAGGAACCGGCGCGCGTTGACGGGCAGCTCGTCGAGCTTCGCCGCCGACACCGGCTTCAGCCGCGGGACCTTCTGCAGCGCCCCGAGCAGCCGTTGCACGCGCACCGGCTTCATCAGGTAGTCGATGGCGTTGACGTCGAACGCCTGCACCGCGTGCTCGTTGTACGCAGTCGTGAAAATCACGACCGGCGGTTGCGGGAGCTTGAGCAGGTGTCGGGCGAGCTCGAGCCCATCCATTTCCGGCATGTGGATGTCGGACAGCACGAGGTCCGCGGTCACCGTGTGCAGGATGTCCATCGCTTCGCGGCCGCTCGCCGCTTCGCCGACGACCGCAAGCGACAGCGCACCGGTGCAATCGTCGAGGAGCTCGCGCAGCCGCCTTCGCGCCGGCGATTCGTCGTCGACGATCAGGACCCGCAGCGGTGCATCAACCATGGGCCCCCTTTTGGCCACCTTCCCTCGGCCACCGTCGCTCGTCGTGGCGCGCGCTGCGGCGAAGCGGTGGTTCCCTCCGCTCGCCGTTGCGCGCCGCCGGCGGCGCCGCGACCTCGACGCGCGGCGAGTTCGCCGTCGTCGCCGGCCGATACGGCATCCGCAGGTGCACCTCGTAGGCGTCGGCCATTACCCTCGACTCGAGCGATCCTTCGGCGTCGAAATGCAGGGCCAGGCGCTCGCGCACGTTCGCGATCGCCATCTTGTTCCCGGCATGGTGTCGGCCGCCGTTCGCCTGATATGGATTCCGCAGGATCGCGTGCACGTCGCCGCCCTTGCAGAAGATGTTGATCGACACCACCCCCGGCCCGCTCGACGGCTCGATGCCGTGGTACACCGCGTTTTCGAGCAGCGGCTGCAGCACGAGCGGCGGCACCAGCGCGTCGCCCGGCATGCTGTTCAAGTGCCATTCGACGATGAGACGCTCGCCCAGCCGGAGCTTTTCCAGCGCAAGGTACTGGCGGCATAGCAGGACCTCGTCGGCAAGAGGGGCAAGTTCCCGGTTGTCGCGCATCAGGACACGGAAGAGATCCGCCAGATCCTGCAACGCGCCCTCCGCCTCCCGCGGATCCCGGCGCATCAGCGACATCACCGCGTTGATGCTGTTGAACAGGAAGTGGGGGCGGATCCTGGCCTGCAGCGCCTGCAGGCGCGCCTCGGTGATCGCCGGCGACAGGGCCTTTGCGCGCAGGTGGAAATAGGCGAGGAGCGCCGACGCCAGCATCAGCGCGAGCAGAACATGGCGCAGCAGGGCGCCCGGGGGCGAGGGCACGATCCAGCCGATCGCGCCGTCGATGACGATGCAGGCCAGGACGGTGACGCCGGCGACGACGCCCGCCCCGGTGGCGTAGGGCTGGCGCGCGAGCCACGGCGAGAGCACGTAGAGCACCGCGAGCACGAGGAGCAGGTTTGGCTCCAGAGTGCCGGCGTTGGCCAGGAATTCGGCCGCCCACTCGTCGAGCTGCGGCTGCTGGACCAAGGCCGCCACCGCTGCCGCCCCGTTCGCCGCGACGACAACGCGTAGCGTCGTTCCCAGGTTGCGGAAGTCAGGGAGCGCGAGCGAAACCGGGTTTTGTCTTATAATCGTCCCCATGCCGGAAGCGCATGCAAGCTTCGTGCCGAATAGCGGCGCCCTCGGCCTGTTGCAGGACCGCAACGCGGATGTGACCATTTTCGTCAAGCGCCGGCGGCGAGGCAAGTAACTGCGACCCGCGGCCCCGTTTTCCGGCGCAGTCCGTATCCTTTCGTTCTCGAATCGCCCGGATCCGTCCCATGGCCGACTCGAAGCTGCCGCGTGACGCCACAGTTGGCGGCTGGTCGGGTCGGTTCGGCGAGCCGGTATCCGAGCGGGCCAAGCGCTATACGGCGTCGGTCGCCTTCGACCGCCGGCTCGCGCAAGTCGACATCGAGGCTTCGCTCGCGCATGCCCGGATGCTCGCGGCGGTCGGCGTGCTGTCGCCCTCCGATCTCGACGCCATCGAGGCCGGCATGCGTACGATCAGCGGCGAAATCGAGCGTGGCGAATTCCCGTGGTCGATCGATCTCGAGGATGTGCATCTGAACATCGAGAGCCGGCTGACCGCGCTCGTCGGCGATGCCGGCAAGCGCCTGCACACGGGGCGCTCGAGGAACGACCAGGTGGCGACCGACCTGCGGCTGTGGCTGCGCGGGACCATCGACGCACTCACCGCCGGAGTTGCCGCATTGCGGCACGCTCTGCTCGATCTCGCGGAGCGCCATGCCGACGCCATCATGCCGGGCTACACGCATCTGCAGGTCGCCCAGCCGGTCACGTTCGGCCACCATCTGCTCGCCTACGACGCGATGCTCGCGCGGGACATGGAACGATTCGCCGACTGCCGCGGCCGCGTAAACCGGCTGCCGCTCGGAAGTGCGGCGCTGGCCGGGACGAGCTATCCGGTCGATCGCGAGCACGTCGCACGCGCGCTGGGGTTCGAAGGCCTCTGCCCCAACTCGCTGGACGCCGTTTCCGACCGCGACTTCGCGATCGAATTCGCGGCGACGGCGACGCTCGTGATCCTGCACCTGTCGCGGGTCGCCGAGGAGATCATCCTGTGGACCAACCCGCGGTTCGCGTTCATCCGGCTCGCCGACCGCTTCTGCACCGGCAGCTCGATCATGCCGCAGAAAAGGAACCCCGACGTGCCCGAGCTCGTGCGCGGCAAGACGGGTCGCGTGGCGGGCGGGCTGATCGGGCTTGTCATGCTGATGAAGGGACAGCCGCTCGCGTACAACAAGGACAATCAGGAGGACAAGGAGCCGCTGTTCGACATCGCGGACACGCTTGCCGACACGCTGGCGATCATGACCGACCTCGTGGCCGACGGCATCACCATCGACCGGCAGCGGATGCGCGCGGCGGCGCGCGAAGGCTATGCGACCGCAACCGATCTCGCCGATTACCTCGTGCGCAAAGGCGTGCCGTTCCGCGATGCGCACGAGGCCGTCGCCCGCGCCGTCCGGCATGCCGAGACGAAGCACGCGGACCTCGCCGAGCTCCCGCTCGCGGAGCTGCAATCATTGGCCCCGGCGATCGGCGAGGACGTCTTCGCCGTGCTCACCCTGGAAGGTTCTGTCGCCGCGCGCAACCACTCCGGCGGCACCGCGCCGGCGCAGGTGCGTGCGGCGATCTCCGCGGCACGGGCGGAACTCGGACGGCGCGCCGCGGCGCGCTAAAGCGTCGCGACGACTCATCGATCGATCGGGAGGCATGACGATGGAACCAAAGCAGATCGCCTTTCTGGGTCTTGGCGTGATGGGCTATCCGATGGCGGGGCATCTCGCCCGGGCGGGCCATCGGGTCACCGTGTACAACCGCAGCGCGGCAAAGGCCGCGAAATGGGTCGCGCAACACGGCGGCGGGAGCGCGCCGACGCCGGCGGGCGCAGCCGCGGGCGCCGACCTCGTGCTGATGTGCGTCGGCAACGACGACGACGTCCGCGCGGTCGCCCTTGCCAAGGACGGCGCGCTTGCAGGGATGAAGCCCGGGACGATCCTCGTCGACCACACGACGGCCTCGGCGCAGGTCGCGCGCGAGGTTCACGTCGCGGCCAAGGCGAGGGGCGTGGGCTTTCTGGACGCTCCGGTCTCGGGCGGCCAGGCGGGGGCCGAAAACGGCAAGCTCACGATCATGGTCGGCGGCGATGCCGACGTCTATTCGCGCGCCGAGAGCGCCCTTGCGCATTACGCGCGCGCTGTGACGCTGATGGGCGGTCCCGGCAGCGGCCAACTCACCAAGATGGTCAACCAGATCTGCATTGCAGGACTGGTGCAGGCACTCTCCGAAGGCATCAATTTCGCGCAAAAGGCCGGCCTCGAGGTCCCGCGCGTCCTCGACGTGATCAGCAAGGGCGCCGCGCAGTCGTGGCAAATGGAAAACCGTGGCAAGACGATGTTCGAGGACCAGTTCGACTTCGGCTTCGCCGTCGACTGGATGCGCAAGGATCTGGGGATTTGCATTGCCGAAGGGCGCGCCAACGGCGCCCCGCTGCCGGTGACCGCGCTCGTCGACCAGTTCTATGCCCGGCTGCAGGCGCAAGGCGGCGGCCGGCGCGATACGTCGAGCCTGATCCGGCTGCTGAGAGGCTAACGGATGGAAAATCGTGACCTGCAGAGCTGCCGTGCGAGAACGGCCGATGGGTCGGCGCCTTGGGTGACGGCGAAAGCACCCACCGAGGCCGCGAAATGAGCCTCTGCCGCGAGCCGGTGTCCGCGAAGCCGCTGCGGCCGGCAGTGCTGGTGCTGTGTGCGCTGGGCGCTGCCCTGGCGGCGACGTCTGCGGCGGGCGGCGCCATCGAGCTCAAGAACGCGTGGACGCGTCCGATGGCCAAGGGCTATCCCGTCGCCGCCGTCTACATCGACATCCACAGCGACATCGCACTGAAGCTCGTCGGCGCCGCGTCGCCGGTTGCGAAATCGGTGGCGATCATCATCGCGGGACCCCAGGCCGACGGCACGCAGGCAAGTCCGCAGGAAGTCGGCGAGATCGACGTTCGCGCCGGCAAAGACACCCGCTTGCCGCTCAACGGCGACTATCTCGAATTGCGCCAGATCGTGGAGGACAAAGGCCCCGGAACGACGGTTCCGCTGAGGCTCGAGTTCGTCGATTCGGTCGGCACCCAGTTCTCCGCCGAAACCGAAGCCCTTGTGCGAGGCGTCGCCTTGCGCCCGCCGCCGCCCGCGGCGCGGCCGCTCGCGCGTAAGCCCGCGGCAGCGCAACAGAAAAATGCGCCGCCGGCGGCGACCGACGCCCCCGCTGCGGCAAAGTGAGGCGCGCAAGGGGGCCGGGCACCCCCCGATATCAGGGCGCAGGCAGGCGGTCGGCCTCGACGATCGCGATCTCGTAGGTGATCTCGGCGGTTTTCGCGAGCATCAGTGTCGCCGAGCAGTACTTGTCTTTCGAGAGCGTGACTGCGCGCTCGACCTGATGGCGGTCGAGACCGCGTCCGGCGACCGTGTACCGGAGATGGATCTTCGTGAATACCCTGGGCTCGGCGGCCGCCCGCTCGCCCTCGGCCTCGACCGCGCAATCGGCGATCGGCTGCCGCGCCTTCCTGAGGATCATGACGACGTCGAAGGCGGTGCAGGACGCCGCTCCGATGAGCACGAGCTCCATCGGCCGCATACCCAGGTTGCGGCCCCCGTGCTCCGGCGCGCCATCGATGGCGATCGCGTGGCCGCTGGCCGATTCGCCAACGAAACTGACGCCCTCGACCCACTTGACTCTTGTTTTCATCATGGCTCCCGGATTGGCCGCCAGCCCCGGACCCGCGCAGGGAGGGTTCGAACGCGACGATGGTGCCGGTGTAAATGCTTACTATCGAGAGACATCGAGGCTTGGATTGTCGGATATGCTGCGATGCAATACAACTTGCCTTGTGCGGTGCAATATGCGAGCATCATGACTCCCGCCGCTTCCGAAGTCGCTCCGACTTTCGCGGCGGGGCTATTCCTCCCTTCCTCCTCCTAGGGTGGAATCCTCCAGCGCGGCCGCACATCGGCCGCGCTTTTTTTGCCATGGTGCCGAAAAAAGATTATCATCCAAGACTTTGCAGAATTTGAGCCGAACCCGGATATTTCGATGAAAACCTATTCCGCCAAGCCGCAGGACGTCCAGCGGGATTGGTTCGTGGTGGATGGCACCGACAAGGTGCTCGGCCGCCTCGCGAGCCAGATCGCACTCCGCCTGCGCGGCAAGCACAAGCCGATATTTACCCCCCACGTCGACACCGGCGATTTCATCGTCGTGACCAACGTCGAGAAGCTGCGCGTCACCGGCAACAAGGCCGAGGACAAGCTCTACCACCGCCACAGCGGATACCCGGGCGGCGTGTCGACGACCAGCTTCGCGAAGATGCAGGCCCGCTTTCCCGGCCGGGCGCTCGAAAAGGCGGTCAAGGGCATGCTCCCCAAGGGACCGCTCGGCTACAAGATGCTGAAGAAGCTCAAGTGCTACGCTGGCGGATCGCACCCGCATTCCGCGCAGCAACCGAAAACCCTGGACATCTGAATCCCATGATCGGCAACTACCATTACGGCACCGGCCGCCGCAAGAGCGCCGTCGCGCGCGTGTTCCTCAGGAAGGGTACCGGCAAGATCGTCGTCAACGAAAAGCCGGCCGACGAGTTCTTTTCGCGCGACACCGGCCGGATGGTGATCCGCCAGCCGCTGAAGCTCACCAACCACGAAGCGAGCTTCGACATCATGATCAACGTCGAGGGCGGCGGCGAGTCGGGCCAGGCCGGCGCCGTGCGCCATGGCATCACGCGCGCGCTCATCGACTACGACGCGCAACTGAAGGCCACGCTGTCGAAAGCCGGGCTGGTGACGCGCGACGCGCGCGAAGTCGAGCGCAAGAAGGTGGGGCTCCACAAGGCGCGCAAGCGCAAGCAGTTCTCGAAGCGCTGACCGGTTGCGCTCCCTCCGAAGGCCGCCCCGCGAGGCGGCCTTCGCATTTTGGGGAACTCCCGCCCCCCATGCCGTCGTCATAAGACGCGCTCGTGGGTGCTAAAATCGCTTCGCGAGCTAGCGAGGCATTGCATCATGATCAAGGTCGGGATCGTCGGCGGCACGGGATACACAGGGGTCGAGCTGATGCGCCTGCTCGCTTTGCATCCCCAAGCCGACCTCCGCGCGATCACGTCCCGCAAGGATGCGGGCACCAAGGTCGCCTCGATGTTCATGAGCCTGCGGGATCCCGGAACGAAGCTGAACGATCTGGCGTTCTCCGATCCCGCGGAGACCGATCTCGGCGCCTGCGACGTCGTCTTTTTCGCGACCCCGCATGGCGTCGCGATGAACGCGGCGCGCGAGCTCGTCGCTCGCGGCACCCGAATCATCGACCTCGCCGCCGACTTCCGGATCAAGGATGCGGCGGCGTTCGAGCGCTGGTACAAGATCCCGCATGCGTGCCCCGAGCTCCTCGCCGAAGCCGCGTACGGCCTTACCGAGCTCAATCGCGACGCGGTCCGGCGCGCGCGCATCGTCGGCAATCCGGGGTGCTATCCAACGGTCGTGCAGCTGGGACTGTGGCCGCTGCTCGAGGAAGACCTCGTCGATGCCGAGCATCTGATCGCCGACTGCAAGTCCGGCGTGTCCGGCGCGGGCCGCAAGGCCGAAATGGGGCTGATCTTCTCGGAGGCCGCCGACAACTTCAAGGCGTACGGCGTCAACGGTCACCGGCACCACCCGGAGATCGTCCAGGAGCTCGGACGCGCCGCACGCGGGGCGGTGTCGCTCGTGTTCATCCCTCACCTCGTGCCGATGATCCGCGGCATGCAGGCGACGCTCTACGCGCGGCTTACCGAGCGCGACGTCGACCTGCAGCGATTGTTCGAGCGCCGCTACGACGGCGAGCCGTTCGTGGACGTCATGCCGCCGGGAAGCACGCCCGACACGCGATCGACGCGGGCGGCGAACGTCTGCCGGATCGCCGTTCACCGGCCCGAGGGAGGCGACATCGCCGTGATCCTTGCCGTGCAGGACAATCTCGTCAAGGGCGCCGCGGGCCAGGCGATCCAGAACATGAACCTGATGTTCGGACTCCCCGAGACGACCGGCCTCCGCGCGTTGCCGGTGCTTCCGTAGCTCGTGGCGTTTCCCCTTTCGTGGCGCCGCGCGCGCCAGTTCTTCAGGCATTTCCGGATCGACGCGCCGCGGATGGCGGTGCGCTCGCACCTGCCGTGGCCGTGGCGGGCGGTCGCCGCCGCAGTGCTGCTCGCGATCGTCGGCGGCATGTGGTGGTGGGGCTTCGACTTCGGCCGGATCTTCGGCGGCTTCAATCGCAAGGAAATCGAGGCGAAGGCTTCGGCGCTCGAGGACGACAACGCGCGCCTGCGTGCCGAAACCGCCCGGCTCCGGGCGAAGAACTCGCAGCAGGAGAGCGAGCTCGCGATGGCCCAGGGTGCGCAGGCGACCTTGTCGAAGCAGGCGCTGGAGCTTTCGAACGAGAATTCGCAGCTCAAGGAGGAGCTCACGTTCCTGCAGAAGCTCGTGGCCGACTCGAACAAGCAGACGGGGCTCTCGATCCAGCGCCTCGAGGTCGAGCGCGAGAGCGACGACGCCTACCGGTACAGGGTGCTCGTCGTCCGGGGCCGCAACCCCAAGGACGACTTCGAGGGCAGAGTCACGCTGCAAGCGACCGTCGTGCCGCCACGGGAGGACGGCGGCGCCTCTCACCCGGCGATCGTGACGCTGCCGGACGCGCAGCCCGAGTCGGCGGCGACGCTCACCCTCAAGTTCAAGTACTATCAGCGAGTCGAAGGGACGATCCGCGTGCCCGCCGGCGCTCAGGTCCGATCGGTCACGGTCCGCGCCTACGAAGGCGGCCAACCGAACCCGCGGGCGACGAAAACAGTTGTGATCCCTTGAGGAGGACCCATGTTCGAGCGCAGGAAGCGTACATCGCCGCAGAAGCGGATCGACAGCCTGATCGGCGCCGGCACCGTGGTCCACGGTGACGTCAACTTCGCGGGTGGCTTGCGGATCGACGGCGAAGTGCACGGTAATGTCGTGTCCGCCAGCGGCGAGCCCAGCACGCTGGTGATCAGTGAAAAGGCGCAGGTAAAGGGCGAGATTCGCGTCTCGCACCTCGTCGTCAACGGGAGCGTCGACGGCCCGATCGCAGCCGACGACTACCTCGAGCTGCAGCCGAAGGCGAGCGTCACCGGCGATGTGACGTACAAGACGCTGGAGATGCACGTCGGCGCGGTCGTGAAGGGACGGCTCGATCATGCCGAACCCGGATCGGCGGCGGTGGTCGAATTGAAAAGAGTAGTATCGGAGTAAGGTATTTTCGACTGGGGGTGAGAAACCCAGCCGCAGCCCTGACCGACCCCATCGGTGGCAGGGTTGCGGTGAACCGGGTGGAAACGAGATAATGGCGCAACGCAACGCGTGCCGGGAGCGACGATGAACGACATGACCGAGATGCCCGCCCCGCTGATCTTCACCGACAGCGCCGCGGAGAAAGTGAAAGCCCTGATCGAAGAGGAAGGCAACGCCGAACTCAAGCTGCGCGTGTTCGTCACCGGCGGCGGCTGCTCGGGCTTCCAGTACGGCTTCACGTTCGACGAAGTCGTCAACGACGACGATACGTCGCTCGTCAAGAACGGTGTCACGCTGCTGATCGACCCGATGAGCTACCAGTATCTGGTTGGCGCCGAAATCGACTACCAGGAAGGGCTCGAGGGCGCGCAGTTCGTGATCAAGAACCCGAACGCCACGACCACCTGCGGCTGCGGTTCGTCGTTTTCGGCCTGAACGGACGACGCCTGACGGAACGGGGCCTGGGCGGCCCCGTTTTCATTTTGGAGGCGACGGTCGCGCGAGACGCGCCTCCGCCGCGGCAACCATCGCTCTGAAGCGCGGATGGGCGCGGATGCCATCGAGGTCCGGATCGGCCTTCGCCCACCGCAGCGCTTCGCTGCGGATGCTTTCGAACCCCGGCTCCAGCAGGTCGAGCGCGGCCTCGAAGTCCCGCATCTCGTCGACCAGCATGCAGGCGAAGTTGTAGCGCATGTTGAAGTTGTCCGGATCGAGCAGCGTCGCCCGCTCCATCCATTCCCGCGCCCGCTCCGGCTCCCCCAGCGCCGCGAGCGCGCCGACGCCGAAGCTCATCGCAGAGCCGTTGTCCGGGTCTCGCGCGACGATCCGCTCGGCGCGTTCGAGTGCTCGCCGCGCCGCCTGCCGGGCGCCTTCCGCATCACCGATGGCCTTGTAGCAGCTGATGATCATGGCCGGCCGTCATGTAGTCGCTTTCCATGACGGTGGCCGCCTTTGCGTAATACGGAATCGCTTCGCCCGGACGGCGCATCGAGTAATACCAGCTCCCCGCGGCGCGGTTGGCGTCGTAGGACTCGGGATCGAGGTCAAGCGCGATCTCGAACTCGCGCCGCGCTTCGTCGTGGGCGCCGTCGCGTGTCAGCACCAGCGCCCGGGCGGGCATGGGCTTCCGCGAGATTCGCGTCGAGCGCGATCGCGCGTTCGGCCGCGGCGAGCCCCCCATCGCCCTCCCGCGCGTGGTTGAACCGCAACGTGCCCTGCGGGCGCCATCGATGAGCTGGGCGGTGATCCGGACGCGGCCGCCCGCCTTGCGCACGCTGCCTTCGAGCAGGTGGCTCACCTTGAGCTGCCGGGCAATCTGCGCTGCGTCGACGTGCTTGCCCTTGAACGTGAACGCCGTGTTGCGCGCCGCGACCCACAGCGCCGACACCTTGCTCAAGTCGGTGATGATGTCCTCGCTGATTCCGTCGGAGAAGTACTCCTGCTCGGGGTCGCCGCTCATGTTCGCGAACGGCAGCACGCAGATTGCCGCCCCGCGCTCGGGTTCCACCTGTCGATTCCCGATCGGCGCAGGGCCCGGGGACCGCAGCACGTAGATGCGCACGGGGCGCTCGATGTTCTTGACGGTGTGCTCGCCCAGGTCCTCGAAGGCGTAGGGCACCTTGCCGGCCACGTGATCGCGCACGGTCGCCGCGACCGCGATGCCACCCACCGGGGCCAGCGCCTGCACGCGCGCGGCGACGTTGACCCCGTCGCCGTAGATGTCGTCGCCGTCGACGATGACGTCGCCCAGGTTGATGCCAATCCGGTGGCGGATCTCCGGGTCGCCGTCCTCATCGGCCGCGGCGGCGGTCTGTTCCTGGATCTCGAGCGCGCAGTTGACGGCCGCGACGACGCTCGGAAACTCGACCAGGGCGCCGTCGCCGATCAGCTTGACGACACGGCCGCCGTGAGCGGCAACGCACGGATCGAAGATGCGCGCGCGGTTGCGCTTCAGCCGCTTGAGCGTCCCCGCCTCGTCCGTCTCCATCAGCGCGCTGTAGCCGGCGACGTCGGCGGAGAGGATCGCGGCGAGTCTGCGTTGCATGGCTGGCGAGTATTGTGCGCACGACCCTCCCAGGACAACAGGCGCGACGCTACCTTGGATAGATCGCCCCCAGTACGCGCAGCCCCCGCGCCCCGGTGACCGCGGGAACGTTGCCGACGCGTCCCGCAATCGCCTCGCGCGCGAGCCAGGCGAACGCGAGCGCTTCGACGTGGAGAACATCGACTCCGCGTGCGGTCGTCGTCGCGACCGAGAGCGGCGCGAGGGCGGCGGCGAGCGCTTCCATTAGCACCGGATTGTTCGCGCCGCCGCCGCAGACGAGCACTTCGGACGCGCCGGGGCAATGCACCGCGATGGCATCGGCGACGGTTCGCACCGTCAGCGCGAGGAGCGTCGCCTGCACGTCCGCGGGCCCGACGTCACGGCCCGCCAGCTTAGCGTCGAGCCAATCGGGACTGAAGAGGTCGCGGCCGGTGCTCTTCGGCGGCGGGCGCACGAAAAACGGGTCCCCGGACATCGCGGCCAGCAGCGGCGGGTCGATGCGCCCGCTCCGTGCCCACCCGCCATCCTTGTCGAACTCGCCGCCACGGTGCCGGAAATGCCAGTGATCGAGCAGCACGTTGCCGGGGCCGGTATCGAAACCGCGGACGCCACCCTCCGGCGCGAGATCGGTGAGATTCGCGATGCCGCCGAGATTGACGATGACGCGACGCACGTCGCCGCCAAAGAGCGCGGCATGGAATGCCGGCACCAGCGGCGCGCCCTGCCCGCCCGCGGCGACGTCGCGGCTGCGGAAGTCGGCGACGACCGCCATTCGGGCGAACTCGGCGACCCGCGCAGGGTTGTTGAGCTGAAACGTCCAGCCGTCGTCAGGGCGATGGCGCAAGGTCTGCCCGTGCACGCCGGCGGCAACGACGTCGGAAGGCAAGGCGCTCGCGCTCGCGACGGCCGCGGCGATCGCCTCCGCGTAAATGTCGGCCAGCGCGTTCGCCGCGACGGCCGCCCGCGCGATCTCGTTTCGACCCGGCTGCTGCAATTCGAGGAGCTCGGCGCGCAACGCGGGCGGAAAAGGGCGTTTCGCAGCGCCCAGGACTCGACACCTGCGGGCGGAGCCCGGACCGAAATCCGCGACGACGGCATCGACGCCGTCGAGGCTCGTGCCGGACATCGCGCCGGCGTAGAGTTCGCGGCGCATCGGGACGCCTACGGGCGCTACTCGGCGTCCGCGAACGCAGCGCCCGCGAGCGTGCGCGCCTGCTCGAGTCCCGCGACCGCCGGCTCGATGCCCGCGATGAAGGCGAGCCGTTGCGCCGCGGGAAGCGGCTCGCCGCCGGGCAGGGCAACGGTCAGCGGATTGCGCTGCACGTTGGCGACCCGGAATTCGTAGTGCAGATGAGGACCGGTCGCCCAGCCGGTCTGGCCCACGTACCCGATCACCTGGCCCTGACTGACACGCGCGCCCGGCTTCATGCCCGGGGCGAAGCGCGACAGATGCGCGTACAGGGTCGAGAAGGCGCCCGGGTGCTGCAGCAGGATCACCTTGCCGTAGCCGTTCTGCACCCCGGCGAACCGCACCCGGCCGTTGCCCGTCGCGCGCACCGGCGTGCCGGTGGGCGCCGCGTAGTCGACGCCCTTGTGCGCGCGCCATGTCTTGAGGATCGGGTGGAAGCGCGCGTTCGAGAAGCCCGATGTCACGCGCGAGAACTCCATCGGCGAGCGCAGAAACGCCTTGCGCAGCGCGGCGCCGTCCGCCGCGTAATAGCTCTCGTTGCCCTCCGCGTCGCGCCAGAGGAAAGCCTTGTAGATCTTGCCGCGGTTTTCGAACAGCGCTGCGACGATGCGGCCGGCGCCGACGGCCTCGCCGTCGATGTAGCGCATTTCGTAGACGACGGCGAAGCGATCGCCGCGCTGGATGTCCTTGTAGAAGTCGATGTCGCCGCCGAACACGTCGGCGAGCTGCAGCGTCACCGGATCGGGCAATCCCGCGCCGTCCGCGGCGCCGAAGAGCGACGAGTTTATTTCGCCGGAAGCGAGCCTCCAGCGCACTTCGACCGGCGCCGGCCCCGAGCTCGCGGCGAGTCGATCGCCCTCGCGCGCGACCGACAGCAGCTGCCCGTTCCCGGCGACGAAACGCAGTTGCAGCAACGCGCCGTCGTCATCGGTTTCCACCAGCAGCGATTTGCCGGGGCGCAGCTGATAGAGAGCGCGCGCCGCCGGATCGGTGCTCAGGAAGGCCAGAGCTTCCGCATCGTCGACGCCCAGCCGCGCGAGCACGCTGCCGACGGTGTCGCCGCGGCGGATGCGCTCCTCGCCCCAATAGCCGGATTCATCGACCGCCGGCGGCGCCAGCAGCGGACGCGGCAGCGCGCGCAGCACGCTCACCGCGGGGACCGTTTCGAGCGCCGTATCGGGCGCGAGGCCGAACGCGGCAACTCCCGAGAGCGCAAGCACGACGAGTCCGAACCACTGCCCGGGCGTCGGCGCGCGCATGGCCCGGATGGCGGCATCAAGGACCCTTTGCGCTAGAATTCGTGTGTCGTGCACGGCCATCGACGATGGAAAAGCGGATGGAGCCGCGATTCTAGCAAACGCCGCGGCGGCACCCGGGCTCCGCGTCCGCCCCGACCGTTCCCTCTCCTCCTGCCGCCATGCCCATCGACATCGATCACCAGCTTGCCGTGTTCAAACGCGGCGCCGACGAGCTGCTCGTCGAAAGCGAACTCGTCGCCAAGCTGGCGCGAGGAAAGCCGCTCAGGGTCAAGGAAGGCTTCGATCCGACGCGGCCGGACCTGCACCTCGGCCACACGGTGCAATTCAACAAGCTGCGCGCGCTGCAGGACCTGGGGCATCACATCATTTTCCTGATCGGCGACTTCACCGGAATGATCGGCGATCCCACCGGGCGCAACGTCACCCGTCCGGCGCTTTCGCGCGAGGAGCTCGAAGCCAACGCCAAGACCTACACCGACCAGGTGTTCCTGATCCTCGACCGGGAAAAGACCGAGGTAGCCTTCAACTCGGCGTGGCTCTCGCCGCTGGGGGCCGACGGCATGATCCGGCTCGCCGCCAGGTACACGGTGGCGCGGATGCTCGAGCGCGACGATTTCGGCAAGCGTTACAAGGAAGGTCAGCCGATCGCAATCCATGAATTCCTTTATCCGCTCGCGCAGGGCTACGATTCGGTTGCCCTTCAAGCCGACGTCGAGCTCGGTGGCACCGACCAGAAATTCAACCTGCTCGTCGGCCGCGAGCTGCAGCGCCACTATGGTCAGGAGCCGCAGTGCATCCTGACGCTGCCGCTGCTCGAAGGGCTCGACGGCGTCAACAAGATGTCGAAATCGCTCGACAACTACGTCGGCATCACCGAGCCGCCGGGCGAGATCTTCGGCAAGCTGATGTCGATCTCCGACGAGCTGATGTGGCGCTACTTCGAGCTGCTGTCGTTCCGGCCGCTCGCCGAAGTCGCAGCGCTGAAACGCGACTGCGAGACCGGCCGCAACCCGCGTGACGTGAAGGCGATGCTGGCGCAGGAGATCGTCGCCCGCTTCCATTCGAGGGTGGCCGCGGCGCATGCGCAGGCCGAGTTCGAGGCGCGGTTCCGGCAGGGCGCGCTGCCCGAAACCATGGCCGAAGTCACGCTGCAGACCGCGGGGGCCGGCCTGCCGATCGCCCAGCTCGCGAAGCAGGCGGGAATCGTCGACTCGACGTCCGAGGCGTTGCGACTGATCGCGCAGCGCGGGCTCAGGGTCGACGGCGACGTCGTCGCCGACAAGGCCCTTGCGATCTCCGCCGGTCGCACCGTCGTCGTTCAGGCGGGCAAGCGGAAGTTCGCGCGCGTCACGGTTCGCTGACGGTCGCGGCGACCCCGAGTCCATGCGCGTCCTCAACGTCGGCGGCGCGAGCAAGTCGATCCCGATCCCGTCTCACTACGCGGGTTGGGAGCACGTGCTGCTCGACATCGATCCCCGCGGCGGGCCCGACGTCGTGTGCGACGCGCGCGAGCTCCGCACGCTCCCGGCGGCGCAGTTCGATGCCGTCTACTGTTCGCACAATCTCGAGCACTATTACAAGCACGACGGCAGCCGCGTGCTGCGCGGCTTCCTGCACGTGCTGCGGGACGACGGATTCGCCGAGATCAGCGTTCCAGACGTCGTTTCGGTCATGCAGCGCGTCGTCACCGGCGGAATGGACATCGAGGACCTGCTTTACACGTCGGCGGCCGGACCGATCACGCCGCGCGACGTGCTTTATGGATGGGCCGAGGAGATCGAGCGCACGGGGCAGGACTTCTACGCGCACAAGACGGGCTTCACTGCGAAATCGCTCTTCGGAGCGGTGCAACAAGCGGGATTCGGACACGCGATCGTCCTGCGGGTCGTCGAGGCGTTCGAACTGCGGGCCTTTGCGTTCAAGACGCCGCCGCGGCCCGACCAGCGCGCGCGGCTCGGGCTTCCCGCAGCACAGTGACGCGCTGGCGCACCGCTCAGGCGATACCCGGATTCCCCGCGATGCCCTCGACCTTTGGCAGATTGAGGGCGAGCGGGGCGATCGTCTTTTTCGCCCGGAGATAGCGTGCCAGCACGTCCCAGACGGGCTCGCCCCCTGCGGCCTTCGCTTCCTCGGAGACCGGCGCCCAGCCGGCGACTTTGTATTTCTTCGCCCGATCGAGCGGCTTGCCGGCGAGTGTCATCGCCGTGATGCGGCTCCCCATCTTCGCGCCCGGATCGATTGCATACTTGAGGCCGCCGACGCGCACCATATCGCCGCCCTGCTGGTAGTAGGGATCGGGATTGAAGAGGTTGTCGGCGACGTCCTCGAGGATCGTCTTGATCGTCTCGCCAGTGAGCTCGCTGACCGTGACGTACGGATAGGTGATCGCCGTCTGGTCCATCAGGTGCTCGTAGGTGATCGCCTGCCCGGGCAGCAGCGTCGTCCCCCAGCGGAAGCCCGGCGAGAACGCGATCTCGGCGTTCTTCTCCGCCATCAGGCCATCGAGAATCAGCTGGTCGGCGGTGCCATTGAAGTTGCCGCGGCGGTAGAGCAATCCCTCGGTGACCGCGAGCTCCTCGCCGAGCCTCGCGGCATGCGGCGCACGATGCTTGCGGATCAACGCCTCCATCGCGGGGTCGCCCGGGAGCAGCGCGGAAAATACGGGCAGCAGCCGGTAGCGAAAATCGACGAGCTTGCCGCCGTTGACGTCGAGATCGAGCACCGCGAGGAACTTGCCGTTGCTGCCGGCGTTGGTGACGAGCGTGCGCCCGCCTGCGTTCGCGACCAGCGAGGGCTGCGGCACGCCGTCGTGCGTGTGACCGCCGAGGATCGCGTCGATGCCGGTGACGCGCGAGGCGAGCTTCAAATCGACGTCCATCCCGTTGTGCGACAGCAGCACGACGATCTGCGCGCCCTTGCTGCGGACTTCGGCGACGACCTTCTGCAGATTGTCGTCCTGGATGCCGAACGTCCAATCGGCGACGAAGTAGCGCGGATTGGCGATCGGCGTGTACGGAAACGCCTGGCCGATGATCGCGACCGGCACGCCGTTGATCGAGCGGATCACGTACGGCGGGAAGACGGGATCGCCGAAGTCGGCGGTCCTCACGTTCTGGGCGACGAAGTCGATCTTTCCCGCGAAGTCGCCGTCGATGACGGCCCGGACGCGATCGGCGCCCAGCGTGAATTCCCAGTGGCCGGTCATCACATCGACGCCGAGCGCCTTCTGCGCGTCGACCATGTCCTGGGCCTTGGTCCACAGCGCGGTCGCTGAGCCTTGCCAGGTGTCGCCGCCGTCGAGCAGAAGCGCGCCGGGTCGCGAGGCCCGGAGCTTCGCGACGAGGGTTGCCAAGTGTGCAAAGCCGCCCATCGTCCCATACGCTTTCGCCGCCTCGGCGTAATCGAGGCAGGTGAAGGCGTGCGCCTCGCGGGTCCCGGGCTTGATGCCGAAATGCGTGAGCAGCGCCTCGCCGACGAGATGCGGCGGGCGCCCGCGCGCGGCGCCCAATCCGAGATTGACGCTCGGCTCGCGAAAGAAGATAGGGAGCAACTGGGCGTGGCAATCGGTAAAGTGAAGCAGGCTCACGTTGCCGAAGCGCTCGACGCCATCGTAGAAGCGGGTGCCTGCGGAAAGATCGAGCGCGGCGCGCGCGTCGACCGGCAAGCCGGCCACGGCGGCAGCGGCGACCGCGTGCAGGAAATCGCGGCGGTTCATCCGAAGTGATGCCGGATCCGCGCAGTCGCCGGCACGGCGGCGGCAGCCTCAATCGCGTCGGCGCCCGGCGTCGCAATGTGCTGGACGTCGAAGGTCATTCGATCCCCGCCTGCGCGGGGATGACGCATTGGTCTCCAATTGCGCGGCGGTGCGCCCGTGTACGCTCTCGCCGCAGCGGCATTGGATCCCCGCCTGCGCGGCTGCGGTGCGCCCGTGTACGCTCTCGCCGCAGCGGCATTGGATCCCCGCCTGCGCGGCCTTTGACGCGACTGGTTCCGATCGCGAGGACGCTTCGCGTCTTGCTCTCGGACATCCGCGTCACTTGTTCACCGGCGAGTCCGGGTCCATCAGCAGCGCAACGACGTCTTTGATCTGCTGCTCGGTGAGGATTCCCTTGAACCCGAAGCGCGGCATGTTGGTGCAGGCGTTGTAGGCCTCGGCGTTGTAGACCTTGCCGTAGGCGTACCTGCGCATTTCCTCCGTATAGCCGTGGGTCTTGCCGAACTGATAGAGCGACGGTCCCATCGTCCCGTAGGATACTTCCTGCGGTGCGAGCTGGTGGCACGCATAGCAGTTGGCACCCGCCGGCTGCTTCGGATCGTCGGAGTACTGCATGCCGCGTCCTAGCTGCGCAATCTTCTCACCGGTCTTCCAGTTCCCGACGAACCTGCCGTCGGCCGGCCACTTGATCGTCGCGAGGTTCTCCTTTTCGATCCGCGCAGCGACGTCCTTGGGTGGCGCGTGGCCGGCGTACTCGCTGCAGGTCTTCTGCGTATCGTCCTGATCGAGGCGGTCGAGCTTCGCCTGTCCATGCTCCTTGAAGGACGCTTTCATCGACGCGGTGGCTCTGGCGGCGACCTCGGCGTCGGACGGCGCCGTTGCGCAGCCGAACAGAATTGCGGGCGCGGCGGCGGCGAGCGCGAGCAGCAGATAGGTGCGTTGCATGGCGTGGCCTTTCGTCTCAGCGCTTGATGGCGGGCGCGTCGTACGCGGCGCCGTTGGCGTTGTGGGCCAGGAACATCGTCAGCGCGATCGACGCATCGGACGCGAAGATGAGCTCCGGGAAGCGCTGCTGGCGGAAACAGTCGTTCAGGCGCCACTGAAACGTCCGCAACTCGCCCTGCGACACGCGGTAGGCGGGCCACGTGGTGTACGCCTTCTGCGCGCCCTCGGTGCTCGAAAGGTTCGGCAGGTCCTGCAGCCGAATCCGCTTGCCGTCCTCGCCGTGACACGTCGCGCAGGCGAAATCGTGGGTGCCGCCGCGGAAGTAGAACATCTTCTCGCCTTCCCGGTAAGCTTCCGATTCTTTCGGATTGGAAAGCGAAACGTTCATCTTCACGCCACGCGATTGGGACGTCACGTACGCAACGAGCGCCTCGATGTCCGATTTGTGCCCCGGTCTGCCGAAGGGGCCTTTCTTCGCATCGGCCTCGGAGTAGCCCTGTAAGGTGACCATGCACCACACGAGCCGCGTTTCGAGATCCTGGACGCGGTCGGCATCGGCGAAGTATTTCGGCAATTGCGCGTAGGCGCCCTTGACGACGCCGGGCCCCAGCCCCAAATCGCATTGCTCGAGCGAGACGTTCTTCGGCCCCCGTTTCTGCTTCCACAGATCCTCGCCGCGCGCTTCCCAGAGCTCGGCGGGATTGCCGTCCTGCAGCGCCGCGCGATACTTGGCGATCTCGTCGACCGTGCTCGCCTGCCCGAACGCGGCGGGTGCCGCAAGGAACAGAATGATCGTCGCGCCAGATGCGGCGCACCAGCGGAACGTACGCATTGCCTTCCTCCTATCAAAAGCGCCGGATGTCCCGGCGCCACCAGCCGCGTTGCGTCTTCCGGCACTGCGGCCGTCTGGGCGAGGCTGCCCGCCCCGCTCCGATCTTCAGCTGATCGTCGCTTCGTCGGTCCGCTTTTCGCCTTTGCTGTCGACCCAGGTGATCTGGACCTTGTCGCCTTTGGCGCCCCCCTTGAACTTGAATGCGAGGAAGGGGTTCTTCGCCACGGCCGGGCCCCACTGCGCGTTCAACACCGTCTTGCCATTCCAGGTCGCCGTCACGGTCTGGATGAACCACGCCGGGATCGGCTTGCCCTGCGCATCCTTCCGCTGACCCGTCTCCATCTCGTGATTCATCAGGACCTTGACCTCGGTCGAATCGCCGACGACGCTCGCCCGGATCTTCATCGGATCTGCCATGACCGTTTCTCCGTTAACCGCCGCAGCCACCGAGGGTGACCTTGATCTCTTTCGACGCAACGTAATACTTGCCGTCGGCCCTGACCAGCGCGTAGACCTTCGAGCTCTGACCCATCTTCACACGTGTCGTAATCGCCGGATCGGTGCCGGGCGGGATGTCGAAGCTTGCCGTCAGGATCGCCGGGTTCTTCTCGATCAGGATCGCGATGGACTCCGTTTTCGGAATGGAGCTCGCGATACCGATCGGGACCACTGCCCCGTTCTCGGCGATGTCGGGGGTCGAGACGAAAGCAATGTCCTTGCTCTGCGCGGGCGCAGCGCCGCCCATGGCCTTCAGCGCCTCGTCCATCGTCTTCGCTTCAAAGGCGGCCCTGTTCCATTCCTGCGCCAGAGCCTCGCCAGGCGGCAGCCAGCCCGCCGCCGCGAGCCACGCGAGCAGGCCCGCGCCCCCGCCCGTCTTCAGTACATACCTGCGTGTCGTGCTCATCGATCACCCCTCCTCGAGCTGCAACTTCCGGCGCGCGCAGTCGGCGCCAACATTGGAATTCTATCCCTGTTGCCGCCCGACCGGTCCGCAACGCGAAGGTTTCCAACGACGAATCAGTTCCGGTTGGCGAAGGCGAGCAATTCTTCGCGCAATGCCCCGTTGTCATCGAGGCGGTTCGCCATTTGCACGCAGACCATGCGACAGACTTCGGTGAACATCGGATCGGCGACTCTGTAGAACACGGTGTTGCGAACCTTGCGCCGGCTTACGACCCCCGCCTGGTGAAGCAGCGCCAGGTGGCGCGAGACGTTTGTCTGGCTCGCGCCGGTGGCAACGACAATCGCCGAGACGTGGCGCTCCGAGCGACAGATCGCGTGCAGGATCTTGAGGCGCGTTGCGTCGGAAAGGAGCCCGAAATACTTCGCTACCGCGGTGAATACCGGTTCGAGGTTTTCTTCGTCCGCACGGGGGACCGGCAAGGGGCTTGGCGTCGCGGATGTGGCCGTTTCCATTATACTATGATCATATACGCATATGATCGGCTCCGTCAACGCCCAGCAAAGATCGCGTGGGCCTCGCGTTTCCGCTCTCGGGCGCCCTCGCTCACGGCGGGACCATCGTCGACATCGCGATCGCCGTGCTCGTGGTCGAAGTCTTCGGTCTCCTTGGGATCGGCAGCCCGGTGCAGCGTATCGCCCGGGCGATCGATCGCAACTTAAGCGAGTGTCGTTCGTCGCCCGCGCGCGCCGCAGCTCCGAGCAACCCCCCAGTGCAATGCGCGCCGGGGTTTGCGTGCACGTTTCGGCATCGCCCGCGGACGATGAACGGCTCCTCACGTCCGAGCCGCGGAACCGAGCCCTGGTTGCCGGGATCGAAGCCGAATCCTTTGAGCGCTCGTTCAAGGAAAAGGCATGCGCCCGGATTCGCCGCACACGGTCGTGAGGCATCGCCTGCGCGTTCTGGCGGTCCTGGGATCGATACTCGTAGTGCTGTCCGCCACGACGCTTGTTGCTCGAGCCGCGGCGCTGACGCCGACGCCGAGCCAGACGGAGGGACCGTTCTATCCGCGCACGCCGCCGGCGGATCGGGACAATGACTTGACGCAGGTCGCGGGCCGCTCACGCGCGGCGCAGGGAACGCGGCTCTACTTGACCGGTCGCGTTCTCGCGCTCGATGGCACGCCGATGCCGGGCGCCACCGTGGAACTGTGGCAATGCGACGTTTTCGGCCGCTATCATCATGCGGGAGACGACGGCGAGCCGCGCGATGACGCCTTTCAGGGATACGGCGTGACGGTCACTGATGTCGATGGCCGCTTTTCGTTCAAGACGATTCGTCCCGTCGCCTACGGCAGCCGAATCCCGCACCTGCACTTCAGGATTCGCCCCTCATCGGGAAAGGTGCTGACGACGCAACTCTACGTCCATGGCGATTCGGTCGTTGGCGACCCGGTGCTCGCAATGTCGCCCCCGGGAACTCGAGACAGGCTAGCTCTGGCGCTCGCCCCCGCACCCGGCCACGAGCCGGGGGCGTTGGCGGGAACGTTCGATTTCGTGTTGCGCTAACGACAGGGCTTCGACGGCACGAACCGTCGGCCTCAATGCACCGTCGCGCTCGAAAGAAAGCGAAGCAGGGCGCCGGATTTCAAGCGATACATCCCTTCGCCGAGATGCTGGGCGTTGTCCATTTCGGCGCGCGTGAACGCAAGCTCCGTGTCGCCATGCCGCGCCTCGAGCACGATATCGTCCGCGACCGCCTTGCTGTCCGGGGGACCAAGGTAGGCACTCTCGAAAATGAGCCCGTCGATCAGCACGTAATCCGCGTCACCCATCGCGCGCACCAGGTCCATCGCCATCGGGGTACCGCTTGTCGCCATCGCCATCTCCGTTGCGCGAGTTGCCGCGACCGGCATCCCGCTCTTCGAACGTGCGGGCTGCCCGCCTCGGCTTCAAGGCCGGTAAAAGGCTTCTCTGCGCAAGGAACGCCCCGGCTCAAGGGGGCGTTGACGGATTCGCCCTACAGGGGCGGAAATCAGACTTATCCTACGAGGGCGCGGACGAAATTGGGCAACGCCAGGGCGGCGCGATGCACCTCGCCGTTGTAGTACTGGAGCTTCGCGAGGTCCCGCTGCGCGATGCGCCGGTCCACCTCGCGCGCGGAGAGGCTTTTCGGGTCGAGCGTCTGCGAAGCGCAGGCCATCATCCACAGCCCGCCGTAGAGGGGGACCGAGGCGAGATACGGCGTGACCAGTGGAAAGGCGGCACGCAGGTTGGCGAGGCACGCCTTGATCCTGTCGGGATGCGCGATCGGGCTCGCGATGTGCAGCGTCATCGCGCCGACCGGTTTCAGTCGCACCGCGCAGGCGCTGTAGAAAGCGGGCGTGTACAGCGATTCCGAGGGCCCGCCCGGATCGGTGAGGTCGAGCACGATCAGATCGTACTGCTCCTCGGCTTCGTGGACGTACTGGAACCCGTCTTCGATCCTGAGCGTGAGCCGCGGGTCGTCGAGCGCTCCCTTGTGCACGCTCTGCAAGTACTTGCGCGCAATGTCGACCACCGCGAGGTCGATTTCGCACAATGTCACCGATCTGATCGAGGGATGCTTGAAGAGCTCCTCCGCGGAGCCGCCATCGCCGCCGCCGATGATAAGCGCGCGTTCGGGGCTGGGATGGGTCAGCGCCGCCATGTGGACGAGATTCTCGTGATAGAAGAACTCGTCCATCTCTGAAGTCATGAAGTGGCCGTCGAGACGGAACAGCTTGCCGAAATGCGCCGTATCGTGGACCTCGACCGCCTGGAACGGCGACCTGAATTTCTCGAACTGCCGCGTCGAGCGAATGAAGAATCCCCAATCGTCGGTGAGATACTCGGTCATCGCTCCCGGTGCGATGTCGCCGGTGCCGGCTACGCCGGGCTTGCCGGCCTCAGGCGGCATCCTTGCCTCCGCGATGAATTGAGTGGAACCGCGTCCGCTGGGGCCTCAACGCGGCCTCGAGCGTGCGGAACAGCTTCTCCGCCTTCTGCGAATTGTCGGTTGCCAGATTGCAGACGTAGACGTCGACGGTGACGAAGCCGTGCTCGGGCCACGTATGGATCGCGAGGTGCGACTCGGCGAGCAGCACCGTCCCCGTGACGCCTTGAGGCTTGAACTGGTGGAACGACTCGCCGACGATCGTGAGCCCCGCAGCGGCTGTCGTGTCGAGGCAGAGCGTGCGCAGCGCGTCTGCCCGGGTGAACTCCGGTGTGTCGGGCGGACAGCCATACCATTCGCCTAACAGATGAATTCCGTCCATTAGCCGTCCCCCTTAATGAAAAAGCCCCACCCCAGTTCGTCACTGGCGGAAGGGCGTGCGCCATTCCTTTGCTTGCAGACGGATGTAAGCGTCCGATTATTGCACAACCGTTGCGCAGGCGCGATAATTTTCCGGTTTGTCCGCAGCCTGCGACGCGCGCGTCGGCGTGCTTGCGCGCCGATCGCTGCACCTCCCGCGTTTTTTCGCCGCTCTCCTATCCCGTGACCGTTGTCTCCACCGCAGCCGCCGAGGTCGTCACCGATTCGCAACTTGCCAATGCGATACGGGCGCTGGCGATGGACGCGGTGGAGGCGGCGAAGAGCGGGCATCCGGGGATGCCGATGGGGATGGCGGAGATCGCGCTGGCGCTGTGGCGGGGGCCGCTCAAGCACAATCCGGCGCATCCGCGCTGGGCGGATCGCGACCGCTTCGTGCTCAGTAACGGCCACGGCTCGATGCTGCTCTATGCGCTGCTGCACCTGACCGGCTACGACCTGCCTCTGGCGGAATTGAAGCGCTTCCGGCAGTTGGGGTCGAAGACGCCGGGGCATCCGGAGGTCGGGGTGACGCCCGGGGTGGAGACCACCACCGGGCCGCTGGGCCAGGGGCTTGCCAACGCGGTGGGGATGGCGCTGGCCGAGCGGCTGCTCGCCGCCACCTTCAACCGGCCCGGGCACGCCATCGTCGATCACCACACCTACGTCTTTGCCGGCGACGGCTGCCTGATGGAGGGGATCTCGCACGAGGCCTGCTCGCTGGCCGGCACGCTCGGCTTGGGCAAGCTTATCGTCTGCTACGACGACAACGGGATTTCGATCGACGGCGAGACTCGGGGCTGGTTCACCGACGACACCGCGCAGCGCTTCGCCGCCTACGGCTGGCACGTGCAAGCCAGGATCGACGGCCACGACGTGGCGGCGGTGGCGGCGGCGCTGGCGGCGGCCCGGGCCGACGGGGCGCAGCACGGCCGGCCGCAGCTGTTGATCTGCCAGACGGTGATCGGCAAGGGGGCGCCGACCAAGGCTGGCACGGCCGAGACCCACGGCGCGGCGCTGGGGGAGAAGGAGGTGGCGGCAACAAGGGTGGCGCTGGGCTGGCCGCATCCGCCGTTCGTGATTCCGGACCCCCTCTACGCGGCCTGGGACGCGCGCGCCAAGGGTGCGGCGCAGGAGCAGGACTGGGCGCAGCGCTTCGCCGCCTATCGCGCCGCGCATCCGGCGCTGGCGGCCGAGTTCACGCGGCGGATGGCCGGCGAGCTGCCGGCGAGCTGGAGCGAGACGGTCGCCGCACTCATCGCCGCGCAGGCGCAGAAGGGGGCGAGCGTGGCCACCCGCAAGGCCTCGCAGCAGGCGCTGGAAGCCTTGGGGCCGGCGCTGCCGGAGCTCCTGGGCGGGGCCGCCGATCTGACCGGCTCGGTGTTCACCGACTGGTCGGGCTCGATTCCGATCCATCGGGGTGAGGGCGGCAACTATCTGCACTTCGGCGTGCGCGAGTTCGGCATGAGCGCGATCGCCAACGGCCTCGCCCTGCACGGCGGGCTGATCCCCTACGTCGGCACCTTCCTCACCTTCTCCGACTACGCGCGCAACGCGCTGCGGATGGCGGCGCTGATGAAGCTGCGCGCGATCTTCGTGTTCACCCACGATTCGATCGGGCTGGGCGAGGACGGCCCCACCCACCAGGCGGTCGAGCACACCGCGAGCCTGCGGCTGATCCCCCGGCTCGATGTCTGGCGCCCCTGCGACACGGTGGAAACGGCAGTGGCGTGGACGGCGGCCATCGCCCGCCACGACGGCCCCACCGCCTTGATCCTCACCCGCCAGAACGTGCCCTTCCAGCCGCGCGATGACGCCCAGCGCGCCGCCATCGCCAAGGGCGGCTACGTGCTCGCCGACTTCGACCCCGGGCTCCCGCGCCGGGTGCTGCTCATCGCCACCGGCTCCGAGGTGGCGCTCGCCATGGCCGCCCGCCCCACCCTCGCCAAGGAGGGGATCAGCGCCCGGGTGGTGTCGCTGCCCTCGACCAGCGTCTTCGAGCGCCAGGACCCCGCCTGGCGCCACAGCGTGCTGCCCCCGGGGATCCCGCGGCTGGCCATCGAAGCCGGCGCCACCGCCGGCTGGCACGCCTACGTCGGCGCCAACGACGATCCGCACGCCGCCGTGGTCGGCCTCGACACCTTCGGCGAGTCCGCCCCCGCCACCGCCCTCTTCCCCCACTTCGGCTTCACCCCCGACGCCGTCGCCGCCGCAGCGCGGCGGATTGCAGCTCCGTGAATTGAGCTCCGTCGCCATTCGCCGCGCCGCTCGCGGTGACGCCCGCGCCGTCGCGCAAGGTCAGCATCGACGCATGGCGGACGCCCTGCCGGGAGATGATCCCGGATGCGTATCCCGCGGCACTGAACGTCGACGACAGCGAAGCGATGTGGCGCCGCGCATCGACCGCCGGACCGAGCACCGCCAGCGTGTTCGTCGCGGCGAGCGAGGCCGAAGTCGGCGGCTTCGCCTGCGGGAATATCCTGAGCGAGCCGAAGCACTGCTTCGGCGCCGAATTGACGGCCATTTATCTGCAACGTCCTTGCCAGCGCAACGGGACGGACGCCGGCTCGCCGGCGCCGTGGTCGGCGCGCAGCGCGCGCACGGCGCGACGGGATTATTGACGTGGGTCATCGCGGGCCACCGGGGAGCGCGCGCATTCTATGAGCATCTGGACGCAGAACTCCTGAGCGAACAGCCGTTCCAACGGGATGGCATCGACCTCGGGGGGGCCGGATACGGCTGGCGCGACCTCGACGCGCTGGCCGCGGCCTGCCGGTCACCGTTCACGCACCATTGATTTCCCATCGGCACTTCCGGAGACAGCAATGACCATCAAAGTCGCCATCAACGGCTACGGCCGCATCGGCCGCAACATCCTGCGCGCGCACTACGAGGGCGACAAGAAGCACGACCTCGCGATCGTCGCGATCAACGACCTGGGCAGCCCCGAGACCAACGCGCATCTCACGCGGCACGACACCGTGCACGGCAGGTTCCCCGGCAGGATCGAGGTCGACGGCGACTCGATGATCGTCGACGGCGATCGCATCAAGGTGTTCGCGCAGCGCGATCCGGCGCAACTGCCGTGGACCTCGCTCGGCGTGGACGTCGTGCACGAGTGCACGGGCCTGTTCAACACCAAGGAGAAAGCGGGCGCGCACGTCAAGGGCGGCGCGAAAAAGGTCATCATCTCGGCGCCCGGCGGCAAGGACGTCGACGCGACGATCGTCTACGGCGTCAACCACGGCACGCTCAAGGCCTCGCATACGGTGATCTCGAATGCGTCGTGCACGACCAACTGCCTCGCTCCGCTGGTCGCGCCGCTGCACGCGAAGATCGGCCTCGTCAACGGCCTGATGACGACGATCCACGCCTACACGAACGACCAGGTGCTGACCGACGTGTACCACGAGGACCTGCGCCGCGCACGGTCTGCGACGATGAGCATGATCCCGACCAAGACCGGCGCCGCCGCCGCAGTCGGTCTCGTTCTGCCGGAGCTCAATGGCAAGCTCGACGGTTACGCCATCCGGGTACCGACGATCAACGTCTCGATCGTCGACCTGTCGTTCATCGCGGCGCGCGACACGAGCGTCGACGAGGTGAACGCAATCATGAAAGCGGCATCGGAATCGGGCCCGCTCGCCGGCGTCCTCAACTACAGCAAGGCGCCGCTGGTCTCGGTGGACTTCAACCATGACCCCGCGTCGTCGACGTTCGACGCGACGCTGACCAAGGTCTCGGGCCGACTGGTGAAGGTCTCGGCGTGGTATGACAACGAGTGGGGATTCTCGAATCGCATGCTCGATGCCACCGTCGCACTGATGGCGGCGAAGTGACGGAACGCCGGCAATCATGAGCGTTCTCCGCCTTTCCGACGTCGATGTCCGCGGCAAGCGCGTGTTCATCCGCGCCGATCTGAACGTCCCGCAGGACGACCACGGCGCGATCACCGACGACACGCGCATACGTGCCTCGGTACCCGCGATTCGTGATTGCGTTGCGCGCGGCGCCGCCGTGATGGTGACCTCGCATCTGGGCCGGCCCAAAGAGGGCGAGTGGAGCCCGTCCGACTCGATGGCGCCCCTCGCCCGGCGGCTGTCCGAATTGCTGGGCGCGCCCGTGCCGCTCGTGAAGGACTGGGTCGACGGGGGCCCGTGGCACGATGCGCTCGCGCCGGGTCAAGTGGTTCTCCTCGAAAACTGCCGCTTCAACAAGGGCGAGAAAAAGGACGATGACACGCTCGCGCGGAAGATGGCGAAGCTCTGCGACGTGTATTGCAACGACGCGTTCGGCACCGCGCACCGCGCCGAGGCGACGACCCACGGCATCGCGAAATATGCGCCCATTGCCTGCGCCGGTCCGCTGCTCGCCGGGGAGCTCGATGCGCTCGGCAAGGCGCTCGCACGGCCGGCCCGCCCGCTGGTGGCGATCGTTGCGGGCTCGAAGGTGTCGACCAAGCTGACGGTCTTGAAAGCGCTCGCGGCGAAGGTCGATGCACTGATCGTCGGCGGCGGCATCGCCAACACGTTCATCCTCGCCGCGCACGGCCATGTCGGCAAGTCGCTGGTCGAAGCCGATCTCGTTCCCGAGGCCCAGGCGATTCTCGAGGCGTGGCCGGGCAAGGTCCCCATTCCGGTCGACGCCGTGTGCGCGAAGCAATTCTCCGCCACCGCAACGCCGACGTTGAAGGCGATCGAGAACCTCGAGGCCGACGACCTGATCCTCGACATCGGTCCGACCACGGTCGCGGCGCTGAAGACGATCATCGCGAAAGCGGGCACGATCGTCTGGAACGGTCCCGTCGGCGTCTTCGAGTTCGACGCGTTCGCCGCGGGCACGAAGGCCCTTGCCGAAGCGATCGCCGCCTCGCAGGCGTTTTCGATCGCGGGGGGCGGCGACACGATCGCCGCGATCAACAAGTTCGGGATCGCCGACCGGATCTCGTACGTTTCGACGGCCGGCGGCGCCTTCCTCGAATTCCTCGAGGGCAAGACGCTGCCGGCGGTGGCGATGCTCGAGACGCGGGCGACAGTCTGAGCTCGACGCAGCCTCTCGTCTCGCCTCTGGTCGCCAGCCACTGGCCGGGTTTCGCCGGATTCACGTAACATTCGGCGTCGGCCGCCTCCGCGCCCGTTTTTTGGAATTCCGTTTGCTCCGCGCCACCAAGATCGTCGCCACCCTCGGACCCGCCTGCAGCGAACCGGACGTGCTCTTGCGCATGCTGGCTGCCGGCGTCGATGTCGTCCGGCTCAATTTCTCGCACGGTCGCGCCTCCGACCATGTCGAGCGCGCGCGGCAGGTACGAGAGACAGCGCAGAAGCTCGGCTGCGAAGTCGGCATCATGGCCGACCTGCAAGGGCCGAAGATTCGCATCGGCAAGTTCGCCGGCGGCAAGGCCGAGCTCGAAGAGGGGCAGCGCTTCACGCTAGACGCCACTTGCGAAATCGGCGATGCAAAGCGGGTCGGCCTCGATTACAAGGAGCTCGTCGACGACGTCGAGCCGGGAGCGATCCTGCTCCTCGACGACGGCTTGATCAAGCTCGAAGTCGAGTCGGTAGACGGCCCGCGGATCCTGACCCGCGTCATCGTGGGCGGCTCGCTGTCGAACAACAAGGGCATCAATCGCCAGGGCGGCGGCTTGTCGGCGCCGGCATTGACGGAAAAGGATATCGACGACGTCCGGACCGCGGCGGGCCTGGGTGCGGACTTCCTCGCCGTATCGTTCCCGAAAACCGGCGAGGACATGCGGATGGCGCGCGAGCTCCTGCGAGTCGCCGGCAGCCACGCGCTGCTGATCGCGAAAATCGAGCGGGCCGAGGCAATCGATGCGCTGGCGTCGATCATCGAGGCCTCCGACGGCATCATGGTGGCGCGCGGCGATCTGGCGGTCGAGGTCGGCAATGCCGCCGTGCCGGGCTTGCAGAAGCGGATGATCCGGATGGCGCGCGACGCGAACAAGCTCACGATCACGGCGACGCAGATGATGGAATCGATGATCCACCATCCGGTGCCCACGCGCGCCGAGGTCTCCGACGTCGCCAACGCCGTGCTCGATGGCACCGACGCGGTGATGCTCTCCGCCGAAACCGCCGCCGGCAAGTACCCGGTCGAAACCGTCGAGACGATGGCCCGAATCTGCGTCGAGGCGGAGAAGTCGGCCACTGTCGAATTCGACCGCGACGTCCTGACCCGCGCCTTCACGCGGATCGACCAGTCGATCGCGATGGCGGCGCTGTTCACCGCGTTCCACCTGAAGGTTAAGGCCATCGCGGCGCTGACCCAATCGGGCTCGACGGCGCTGTGGATGTCGCGACAGAACTGCGGCTGCGCGATCTACGCGCTCACCCCGGAAGTCGCGTCGCAGCGGAAAATGGCGCTCTTCCGCAACGTCCGGCCGCTCTACTTCGAGCAGGGCGCCGACCGCGACCTGGTGTTGCGCTCGGCGGAGGATCTGCTGGTCGAGAAGGGGCAGGTCCAGCTCGGCGACCTGATCGTGCTCACCGTCGGCGAACCGATGGGCAAGTCCGGCGGCACCAATACGATGAAGATCGTCCGGGTCGGCGAGCAACGCGCCTGATCATTTTCGGTCGAGACGACACGCCGCGCGAAGCCAGACGCTGGCGCCGAGATGGCGCGCGGCGGTGAGCATCGGCCCCGACGATTCACGGCGTCGCTCGCCGTCGGGATCGCAGTAAAATCAGGGCACCGAATCCACGCCGAAGGAGACCTGCAATGCCGCTCGTTTCGATGCGCCAGCTGCTCGACCATGCCGCCGAAAACGGCTATGGGCTTCCCGCGTTCAACGTGAACAACCTCGAACAGGTACAAGCGATCATGGCCGCGGCGTCCGAGACCGACAGCCCCGTGATCATGCAGGCCTCGGCGGGTGCCCGCAAGTACGCCGGCGAAACGTTTCTGCGCCACCTGATCGAAGCCGCCGTCGAGAGCTTCCCGGATATTCCCGTCGTCATGCACCAGGATCATGGCGCGTCGCCCGACGTCTGCTCGTCGGCGATCAAACTGGGCTTCACGAGCGTGATGATGGACGGCTCGTTGCTGGCCGACGGCAAGTCGATTGCGAGCTACGACTACAACCTGGACGTCACCCGGAAGGTCGTCGACATGGCGCACCGCGTCGGTGTCACCGTGGAGGGCGAGCTCGGGTGTCTCGGCTCGCTCGAGACGATGAAGGGCGACAAGGAGGACGGCCACGGCGCCGAGGGCACGATGACGCGCGAAATGCTCCTTACCGACCCCGACCAGGCCGCCGATTTCGTGAAGAAGACGCAGCTCGATGCCCTCGCCATTGCGATCGGCACGTCGCACGGGGCGTACAAGTTCTCGCGCAAGCCGACCGGCGACATCCTCGCCATCGATCGGATCAAGGCGATCCACGCGCGCATTCCCAATACGCATCTCGTCATGCACGGCAGCTCGTCGGTGCCGCAGGACCTGCTGCAGGTGATCCGCGAGAACGGCGGCGAGATGAAGGAAACATACGGCGTGCCGGTCGAGGAGATCCGGGAAGGCATCAAGCACGGCGTGCGCAAGGTCAACATCGACACCGACATCCGGCTCGCGATGACGGCGGCGGTCCGCAAGTTCCTGAACGCCAACCGGAGCGCCTTCGACCCGCGCGACTTCCTGAAACCCGCGCGCGAAGCGGCGAAGCGGATTTGCAAAGAGCGTTACGAGCAGTTCGGTTGTGCCGGCATGGGGTCGAAGATCAAACCGGTGCCGTTGTCCGCCGTCGCGTCGAAGTACAAATCCGGAGAGTTCGCACAGCTCGTGGTGTGAAAACGTCCAGCGTAGAGCGTCGCGCTTGCCGCTATGCCGTGACAAACATGGCGACCACCGCGGCCGCCATCGTCCAGGTCGCGAGCCAGCCGAGCGCCTTCAGGCGCCGCGTGACGGTAAACGGGCCCATCACCTTCGGGTCGTCGGCTAAGAGCATCATCACGATAATGATCGGAACGGCGATGACGCCGTTGAGCACGGCGCTCCAGAACAGCGCCCTGAACGGATCGATCGGGGTGAAGTCAAGCGACACGCCCCCAGCGTCGCGAGGGCGATGATCGCGTAGAACTCGCGCGCCTCCAGAAGCTTCAGGTCGAGGCCGCTCTTCCATTCGAAGGTCTCGGCCGCCGCGTAGGCCGCCGATCCCGCCAGCACCGGGACTGCGAGCATGCCGGTGCCGATGATGCCGAGGCTGAACAGAAGGAATGCACGGTCGCCCGCGAGCGGCCGTAGCGCCTCGGCCGCCTGCGCCGAGGTCGCGATGTCGGTGATTCCCGCCGCGTGTAGCGTCGCCGCGGTGCTGACGATGATGAAGAGCGCGATCAGGTTCGAGAACCCCATCCCGAAGTAGGTGTCGATCTTGATCCGGCGCAGGTGCTCGCGCGCGCCTTCCGGTGCGTGGGCAAGAGGGAAGGCGGCGGGATCCGCGTTGACCTCTTCCACTTCCTGCGCGGCTTGCCAGAAGAAGAGGTAGGGAAGGCTGATGGTCGTGCCAAAGACCGCCCCACGATGACCGTCAGGGCCGCGCCGCTCGGCGCGAGCCTGGGCCACACGATCCCGGCCAGCACTTCGCGCCACTGCACGGCGATCGTGAAGATCACCGCCACGTAGGCGAGCAGCGTCAGCGTCAGCCACTTGAGATAGTGGACGTAGCGCTGGTAGGGGAGATAGACCTGCAGCAGAAGGCTCGCCACGCCGAACACGATGGCGCGCCATGGTGAGGGCCGCCGACGATGAGCTCGAGCGCCTCGCCCATCGCCGCGATGTCCGCGGCGACGTTGATCGTGTTGGCGACCAGCAGCATGGCGACGATCGCATACAGGACCGGTCGCGGGAAGTGCCGACGGATGTTCGACGCGAGGCCGTGACCCGTCACGCGCCCCATCCGCGCACTGACCATCTGGATGCCAACCATCAGCGGATACGTGAGCACGACGGTCCAGCCGAGCTGATAGCCGAACTGCGCACCCGGCTGCGAGTAGGTGGCGATCCCGCTCGGATCGTCGTCGGCGGTGACGAGGCCGGGGCCGAGCTGCCGCAGCCAGCGACGGGTCGGGTCGAACATGGCGTGTCCCGCAAGAACCGCGGCGACGGGAAGTGCCACCGACGGACGCTCGAGTGTAACCGCAATCGCGCGCCGCACATTCCCTTTCGGGCAACGGATCTTCCGCGGGTCGCGCATCCAGCGCCAGCAGCGGATCGTTACGGCCTAGGAGCCTGTCGGGCTTACTGTCGTGCATGCGACGGAGGCGAGTTGGGCGCAGTTCAAGGCGCGCGTCCGAAGGCATACCGGCAGTATGGCGAGGGCGCGCAACACCGAAATGCGCCCAATTCGCCCCGTCCCTCCGGGTTGCTGCCAAAAAGCGCGTCCGCGTCGTTGCGAGTCTCGCGCATATTCCCGATAGGCGCTTCGCCTCGCTGCCATCGCCGCCATCGCTTTTTGGCCCAGCAACGCATGCGTGAGAGCAAGCCCGACAGGCTCCTAGTGCGAAGGTGCACAGGACGGGGTGACAGGCAACGAGAGCGCCTGCAGCACTTCGCCGGTATCGACGTTCTGGACGAACGCGACGACCGTCGCGGCGGTTCCCGCTTCCGCAGGCAGCGGCAGCGCGATGTCCGCCGCAACGCTGCCGCTGGCGTCGACCGGAATGCCGCCGCGCAACGCCCGGACGACATGATCATGCCGCAGTTGTTTTCCCGCGTTCTCCCCGGATTTGACCTCGGAGACGAGACCGCTGTCCGCGAGCGCCACGAACAACGCCGCACCCTTGCGGTCGCCGGCGTCAGGTACGCGTGCGGTCGCCTTCACCGCGATGGCGCCCGCGCCTGGTGTCGCGTCGAGCGCGATTGTGGCGCGCGCGGGCCGTGCACTTGCGACTGCAAGGGCCGACCTGGCCTTTTGCGGAGTTCGCCAATCGGGGAAGTCCTTCCCTTGCAGCAGCACCTGCGGCGTGTAGACGAGCTTCGCGCGTGCGGCACGCGCCAATGCGTACTGCCGCTGCGTCCAGGCGGGGGCCGCGAAGCGGTCCTTCCAGCCGAGCCGATCCCAGTAATCGACGTGAAACGCGAGCGGAACGACGCCGGTGCTCGATGCATCGGGCGGGAAGGACGACGAGAGCCAGCGATCGGCCGGCGGGCAGCTGTCGCAACCTTCGGACGTGTAGAGCTCGAGCAGCGCTACCGTCTGCGCGCCGCTCTCCGCGCGGCAGGGCGCCGACGCGGCCGCGCCCGCCCCTCCGGGGAGCGAAAGCAGCGCGGACAGGGCGCCAGGTAGCAGGTGGCGGACGCAGATGGTACCGATGGGCATGGAGAGCCTCCTCGCGGGATGCGCCTTTGTGGACATAGTGTGAACAGGCCCTAGTCGAAGCACCGGCAGCGCGCCTTACGGCGGCGGCGCCGTTCGCGCCCGGTGCCGCAGCGGTACACTAGCGCTGTCGCTCGGAACCGGAGAATCGTCATGGGCATCATGGGCCTGGTGGGGATCATTATCGTCGGTTTCATTGTGGGGCTGCTCGCGCGCTTTTTCTATCCGGGCGCCATTGACCTGGGTTTCTGGATGACGGCGCTGCTCGGCGTCGCCGGCTCGATCGTCGGCGGGGTCATTAGCAGCCTGATCTGGAGATCGCCGGACGGCCGGTTTCATACTGCGGGGTGGGTCATGTCGGTCGTCGGCGCCGTCATCGTGCTCTGGGTCTATTTGAAGTTCTTCAAGTAGCTGGACTCGGATCGCCGTGATCAACAAGATCGTCGCGTCGGTCGCCGAGGCGGTCGCCGATATTCGCGACGGCGCGACCGTGATGATCGGCGGCTTCGGCACCGCCGGCATGCCGTCCGAGCTGATCGATGGGCTGCTCGCGCAGCGCGCACGCGACCTCACCATCGTCAGCAACAACGCCGGCAACGGCGACACGGGGCTCGCGCTGCTGTTGAGGGCCAAACGAGTGAAAAAGATCGTCTGCTCCTTTCCGCGCCAGACCGATTCCTGGCACTTCGATGCGCTGTACCGGTCGGGCGAGATCGAGCTCGAGCTCGTCCCGCAGGGCAATCTCGCCGAGCGAATCCGCGCCGCCGGCGCCGGCATCGGCGCGTTCTACACGCCGACCGGTTTTGGCACGCTGCTCGCCGAAGGCAAGGAGACACGCGTCATCGACGGAAGGCCCCATGTCCTCGAGTATCCGATCCGCGCTGATTTCGCGCTCATCAAGGCGCTCTCCGGCGATCGCTGGGGCAACCTCGTCTACCGCAAGACTGCGCGCAACTTCGGCCCGATCATGGCCGCCGCCGCGACCTGCACCATTGCGCAGGTGCGCGAAGTGGCAGATCTGGGCGGTCTCGATCCAGAAGCGGTCGCGACACCGGGCATCTACGTGCATCGGATCGTGGCAGTGCCTGCCGCGGTAACCGTCGTCGCGCCGCAAGGTGCCGCCGCGTAGACCGCGCCGCGTGATGGACACGGCGACGAACCGCTATACCCGCGCGCAGATGGCGGCGCGGGTCGCGCGCGACATCCCCAACGGCGCGTACGTCAATCTCGGCATCGGGCTGCCGACCCTCGTCGCTAATCACCTCCCCAAGGATCGCGAGATCATTTTGCACACCGAGAACGGCCTGCTCGGCATGGGACCCGCACCGGCGTCGGGCGCCGAGGATCCGGACCTGATCAATGCCGGCAAGCAGCCGGTCACCGCACTGCCCGGCGCCGCCTATTTCCATCACGCCGATTCGTTCGCAATGATGCGCGGCGGGCATCTCGATTTCTGCGTGCTCGGCGCGTTCCAGGTTTCCGTCGAAGGCGACCTCGCGAACTGGCACACGGGTGCGCCGGACGCGATTCCGGCGGTCGGCGGCGCGATGGACCTCGCGATCGGCGCCAAACACGTCTACGTGATGATGGAGCACCTGACGAGGAAGGGCGAGAGCAAGATCGTCGCGCGCTGCACGTATCCGCTCACCGGGATCCGTTGCGTGGGTCGCATCTTCACCGACCTCGCCGTCATCGACGTGACGCCGCGCGGCCTCTCGGTCGTGGAAATGGCCGAGGGACTTGCCTTCGACGAGTTGCGGCGGCTAACCGGCGTGCCGCTCGCGCGCTCCGCAGTCGCAGTCGCCGGCTGAAAGGAACACCGCAATGCCCGACGCCTTCCTCTGCGATGCGATTCGCACGCCGTTCGGCCGCTACGGCGGTGCCCTTGCCGCCGTGCGCACCGACGACCTGGCGGCAGTCCCGATCCGCGCACTGGTCGAGCGCAATGCCGCGGTCGACTGGGAAGCGGTCGACGACGTCGTCTACGGGTGCGCGAACCAGGCCGGCGAGGACAACCGCAACGTCGGGCGCATGGCGTCGCTGCTTGCCGGACTCCCGGCCACCGTGCCCGGAACGACGGTGAACCGGCTGTGCGGATCGAGCATGGACGCCATCGCCATCGCTGCGCGCGCGATCAAGTGCGGCGAGATGTCGCTCGCGATTGCCGGCGGCGTCGAGAGCATGTCGCGGGCGCCGTTCGTGCTCGCCAAGGCCGACAGCGCCTTCTCCCGTGCGGCGAGGATCGAGGACACGACGATCGGCTGGCGTTTCGTCAATCCGCTGATGAAGGCGAAATACGGGATCGATTCGATGCCCGAGACCGCCGAGAACGTTGCCGCCGAGTTCGGCGTCGCCCGCGCCGCTCAGGACGGATTCGCTCTGCGCAGCCAGGAGCGCGCGATGGCGGCGATCGGCGCGGGACGGATGAAAGAGGAGCTCGTGCCGCTCACCGTGCCCGCGAAGAAAGGCGAGCCCGTCGTCGTGAGCCGCGACGAGCATCCGCGCGAGACGACGCTCGAAGCGCTCGCGAAACTCAAAGGTGTGGTCCGTCCGGACGGCACGGTGACTGCCGGCAACGCCTCGGGCGTCAACGACGGCGCCTGTGCGACGCTCGTCGCCTCCGCCGAAGCCGCCCGCCGCCATGGCTTGACGCCGCGCGCGCGCATCGTCGCCGCGGCGGTCGCCGGCGTTGCGCCGCGGATCATGGGCTTCGGGCCGGCGCCCGCGATGCGCAAAGTGCTCGCGCTCGCCGGACTCACGCTCGCCCGGATGGACGTCATCGAATTGAACGAGGCTTTCGCCGCGCAAGCGCTCGCCGTGACTCGCGACCATGGTCTCGCCGACGACGATCCGCGCGTCAACCCGAACGGCGGCGCGATCGCGCTCGGGCATCCGCTCGGCGCCAGCGGCGCGCGGCTCGTCACGACGGCGCTCTACCAGCTCTTGCGAACGCGAGGCCGATACGCGCTTTGCACGATGTGCATCGGCGTGGGACAGGGGATTGCGATCATCATCGAGCGAACCTGAGCGTGCTGCCGTAGCGCACCGATGCCCGAATCAAGGAGAAGTCCATGACCTCCCGACCCCCGCGCCTGCAGGCGATGCAGCTTGCCGGCTACCGCAAGCCCGACCGCGACACCCAGCCCGACTATCTGTATCCGCCTTACGCATCGACGGTCAAGCGCTCGCCTTCGCAACCGCTCGTGCTGCTGCCGACGTCGCTGTCCGAAGTCACCGGCCCGATGTTCGGCCACGACGTCCTCAAGGCCAACGACAACGACCTGACCAGGCAGGGCCGCGGTGATCCGATCGGCGAGCGGATCGTGGTCTCGGGCCGCGTTATCGACGCGAATGCGAAGCCGGTCGCGAACACGCTGATCGAGATCTGGCAGGCCGACAGTGCCGGGCGGTACCCGCACCGGCGCGACAATCACAACGCGCCGCTCGATCCCAACTTTCACGGCTGCGGCCGCACGATGACCGACGCCGCGGGCCGCTACCGGTTCATCTCGATCCGCCCGGGCGAATACCCGTGGCGCAACCACTACAACGCGTGGCGGCCCGCGCACATCCACTTTTCGCTGTTCGGGCCCGCCATCGCGACCCGCCTCGTCACGCAGATGTATTTTCCCGGCGATCCCTTGCTCGAATACGACCCCATGTACACGAGCATCCCGAGCGAGCGGGCGCGCAGGCGCCTGGTGTCGACCCTCGACTGGGAGACGACGATCCCGGAGCAGGCACTCGGCTACCGCTTCGACATCGTGCTGCGCGGACGCGACGAGACGCCGATGGAAAACGACTTCGCATTTCCGGCGTAGGAGCCTCTGATGAGCGTGGAAACCACCGCAGCGCAAACCATCGGGCCGTATCTGCACATCGGGCTCGCGTGGCTCGTCACCGACACGCTCGCCGGCCCGGAGGTCGCCGGCGACCGGGTGACCGTCCTGGGCCGCGTCATCGACGGCGACGGCAAGCCGGTCAACGACGCCATCATCGAGATCTGGCAGGCCAACGCGCACGGGCGTTATGCGCACCCCGACGACACGCAGGACAAGCCGCTGCAACCGGGTTTCACGGGCTTCGGCCGGGTGCCGACGGGAGATGACGGCGAATTCCGGTTCGCGACGATCAGGCCGGGGCGCGTGCCGGGGTCGAACGGCGGCCTCCAGGCGCCTCACTTGAACGTGACGGTTTTCATGCGCGGGATCCTGAAGCACCTCGTCACGCGGATGTATTTTCCCGCCGATTCCGCGAATGCCGAGGATCCGGTGCTGCAAAGCGTTCCCGCGGCGCGGCGCGCGACGCTGATCGCGAAGTCGGGCGGCCCGCCCGCGGGCAACCTCGAATGGAACATCGTTGTCCAGGGGGATGGCGAAACGGTGTTCTTCGAATACTGATTCCCGGCGGCTTGCACGACGCGCCGAGTCGAGCCATCGCGGGACTGACAGCGAACAGGATGCGGACAAGAACGCAGGTCGTGATCGTCGGCGCCGGGCCGTCCGGGCTCCTGCTCTCGCACCTGCTCCACCTCGCAGGCATCGAGTCGATCGTGGTCGAGAATCGCAGCCGCGAGTACGTCGAGCACCGCGTGCGCGCCGGCGTGCTGGAGCAGGCTCCGGTCGACCTGCTCAAGGCCGCCGGCGTCGGCGGGCGCCTCGCGCGCGAGGGGCTCGTGCATCGCGGCATCGAGCTGCGCTTCGGCGGGCGCGGCCATCGGATCGACTTTCCGTCGCTGACCGACGGCCGCACGATCACGGTCTATGGCCAGCAGGAACTCGTCAAGGACCTGATCCGGGCGCGGTTCGCCGCCGGCGGGGCCATCCTGTTCGAGGCGGGCAACGTCAGCGTGCACGACGTCGAGTCTGCGGCGCCGCGCGTGCGCTGCACGAGCGACGCCGAAACGCACGAGATCGCCTGCGACATCGTTGCCGGTTGCGACGGCTTCCACGGAATTTGCCGTCCCGCGATCCCCGGGCACCAGGAACGCACGTTCGAGCGGAACTACCCGTTTGCGTGGCTCGGCATCCTGGCGCGCGCCGCGCCGTCGCACGAGGAACTGATCTATGCCTATCACGACCGCGGCTTCGCGCTGTTTTCGATGCGCTCGCCCGAAATCACGCGCCTCTATCTCCAGGTCGATCCGGACGAGGACATCGCCGACTGGCCCGACGAGCGCATCTGGCGGGAGCTGCACACGCGGCTCGAGACCGACGACGGCTGGAAATTGAACGAGGGACCGGTGCTCGAAAAGGGGATCACGCCGATGCGGAGCTACGTCTGCGAGAAGATGCAGCATGGGCGCCTCTATCTCGCCGGCGATGCGGCGCATATCGTCCCGCCGACCGGTGCCAAGGGCATGAATCTCGCCATCGCCGATGTGCACGTCCTGGCGCGCGCGATCGCCGAGTTCTTCCGGTCCCGTCGCGATGACCTGCTCGACGCGTACTCGCAGGCGTGCCTGAAGCGGGTCTGGCGCGCCGAGCACTTCTCGTGGTGGATGACGTCGATGCTCCACCGTTTCCCCGGCGACGACGCCTTCCAGCAGCGGCTGCAGCGCTCGCAGCTCGACTACACGGTGGGCTCGCGGGTCGCGAGTGCGAGCCTGGCCGAGAACTACGTGGGCTTTCCGTTCGAGCAACCGGCAGCATGGTCGTGACGATGACCCGCACCAATGGCAAGAGCGACTACGCCGTCGCCGGCGAAGCGCGCATTCATTACCGCCTGGACGGTCCGGCGGACGCGCCGGTGCTCGTGCTCTCGAATTCGCTCGGCGCCGACGTCTCGATGTGGGAGCCGCAGTTGGCCGTGCTCGCGAGGAGCTTCCGTGTGCTGCGCTACGACATCCGCGGCCACGGCGCGTCGACGGTCACGCCCGGCCCCTATACGATCGAGCGCCTCGGACGCGATGTCGTCGCGCTGCTCGACCGGCTCACGGTCGAACGGGCGCATTTCTGCGGGCTGTCGATGGGAGGGATGACCGGCATGTGGCTCGCCGTCCACGCGCCGGATCGACTCGACAAGCTGGTGTTGGCGAACACCGCAGCGCACATCGGGCCGCCGGAATTGTGGAAGGCGCGAATCGAGAGCGTCCGCGCGGGCGGCTTGCGTGCCATCGCGCAGGCGGTGATCGAGCGCTGGTTCACGCCCGCATTCCGTGACCGTGCGCCGCAGATCGTGGGTGCGGCGCGACGGATGCTGGAGCGTGCGCCGCCGGAAGGTTACGTCGCCTGTTGCGCCGCGATACGCGACACCGACCTGCGTGAAACCGTCGCCGCGATCCGCGCCACGACCCTCGTCCTCGCCGGCGCGCACGACGCGGCGACGCCCGCCGCCGGGGCCCGCGTCCTCGCCGAGCGCATTCCCGGCGCGCACTACGTCGAGCTCGATGCGGCCCACCTCTCGAACATCGAAGCCGCGGCACCCTTCAATGAAACGCTGCTATCCTTTCTTGCCACCTGAGGAGATCCATTCCGTGGACGAACACGAACGCTACACCGCGGGCATGGCCGTGCGCCGCACGGTGCTGGGCGACGCGCATGTCGATCGGACCCTTAAGAACAGCAATCCCTTCAACTCGGAGTTCCAGCAACTCATCACCCGCTATGCATGGGGCGAGATCTGGTCGCGTCCGGGGCTTGCCCGGCATTCGCGCAGCCTGATCACGGTGGCGATGCTGGTCGCCCTGAACCGCGCCGACGAGCTCCGCCTGCATCTGCGTGCCGCTGCCAACAACGGCGTCACCCGCGAGCAGATCAAGGAAGTGCTGCTGCAAAGCGCGATCTACTGCGGCGTCCCCGCGGCCAACAGCGCGTTTCACCTGGCGCAGGAGGTGTTCAACGAAATGGATGCGGGTCGCTGACCGGCGTGCTTTCGCTGGACGAGCTCGAGGCCGCCGCGCGCAACGTCTACGCGGCGATGCAGCCTACGCCGCAGTACGCGTGGCCGCTTCTCGCGCGGCGTGCCGGCCGCGAGGTGTGGGTGAAGCACGAGAACCACACGCCCACGGGCGCGTTCAAGGTGCGCGGCGGCCTGAACCTCCTCGCGCAGCTCGCGGCGCGCGTGCCTCGGGCCGCGGGGCTCGTCAGCGCGACCCGCGGCAATCACGGCCAGAGCATCGCCTACGCCTGCCGCCGCCACGGGATGCGGTGCGTGATCGTGGTGCCGTACGGCAACTCGATCGACAAGAACGAGGCGATGCGCGCGTTCGGCGCGGAGCTGATCGAACACGGCCGCGACTTCGACGAGGCCCGCGAGCATGCACGAGCGCTCGCCGAGGAGCAGCGATTGCAATTCGTGGGACCGTTCGAGCGCGAGCTCGTCGCTGGCGTGGGCACCTATGCGCTCGAGCTCTTTCGCGCAGTCGCCGGCCTCGACACCGTCTACGTGCCGATCGGCTGCGGCTCGGGGATCTGCGGTTTGATCAGCGCGCGCAACGCGCTGGGACGTGCGACCCGCATCGTCGGCGTCGTCTCGACCAACGCCAACTGCTACGCGCAATCGTTTGCCGCGCGGCGTCCGATCGAGACGCAAACCGCGGACACGCTCGCCGACGGGATGGCGGTGCGGGTGCCGGTGCCCGCGGCACTCGAGGTGATCTGCGCTGGCGCCGAACGCGTCGTCGAGGTCACCGATGCCGATGTCGAGGACGCGATCGGCGCCTTGTACAACGATACGCACCAGGTCGCCGAAGGCGCCGGCGCCGCGCCGCTCGCGGCACTGCTGAAAGAAGGCGAGCGCGCGGGCCGCAGGGTGGCCATCGTCCTGACCGGCGGCAACATCGATCGGGGCCTCTACGCACGCGTGCTGGCCGGGCGCTCGGCGGCGTGAGCGCCGCGGGGCCATCCCGAGGACGACGCGCGAGCAAGGGCGAAACCAAGAGCCGCGGAAGGCGCCTGCAAGCGTGGGCCGCGCCCATCCCGATCTGCGCGGCGAAAATGCAACGATGCGCGGATCCCCTCGAATTGCCCTTTCGAGGGCAGCGCGGCGGCGACCGCCGCCCGCGCGCGGATACGCCGATGGGTGGGAGCGCCACTCAGCCGCGGCGCACGCGCGTCTGCGACTGCTCGCGCAAGTACTGCGGGAGGTAGTAGAGCGACCCCCCGGCCTTGCCTGTCGAGCCGGACCCCTTCCAGCCGCCGAACGGCTGGTAGCCGGGCCAGGCGCCGGTCGTCGCGCCCTGCGGCCGATTCGCGTAGCAGACGCCCGCCTCGATCGCGTCGAAAAAGCGCTCCGCTTCCTCGGGCGAGCCGTAGAAGCCGGCGGTAAGGCCGTACGAGCTCGCGTTTGCCCGGGCGAACGCTTCGTCGGGATTGTCGACCGGCGCCACCAGCACGAACGGCGCGAACAGCTCGCGGCCCCAAAGCGGATGGTCGAAGGGCGCGCGGGCGATCGTCGGCGCGCAGTAGTGGCCATGCGCGAGATCGCCGTGGTCGAGCCGTTCGCCGCCGTGGACGATTGCGCCGTCTCGGCCAAGGGCGTGGATTTGCGCGCTGGCGTCCTCGAACCGGGCGACGGCAGCCCCGTCGATTACCGGCCCCATCCAGTTCGCCCGCTGCGTTGGATCCCCAACCGCGATGCTCGCCGCGGCGGCGTGCAGGCGGGCGACGAAATCATTGAATACCGTATGCTCGACGTAGACGCGCGAGCACGCCGAGCATTTCTGGCCGGATAGCCCGAACGCGGAGCGCGTGACGCCGGACGCGGCGTCGGCGAGTTGGGCGTGACGAGTGACGATCGCCGCGTTCTTGCCGCCCATTTCGGCAATGCATGGCCGCGGCCAGACCCCCTCGGCGAAAAGGCGAAGCAGATACATCCCCACGCTCCGCGAGCCCGTGAACGTGACACCGGCAATGTCGGGGTGGCGAATCAGGGCTTCGCCGAGCGAAGCGCCTGGCCCGCTCACGTAGTTGAACACCCCCGGTGGAATCCCGGCGTCGTGAAAGGCATCGGCGAGGAGCCGCCCGCTCCACGGCGTTGCGGATGCCGCCTTGAAGACGACCGTGTTGCCGGCAGCGAGTGCGGCGCCTGACGGTCCGCCGGCGAGCGCCAGCGGAAAGTTGAACGGCGAAATCACGAGCCAGACGCCGTGCGGCTTCAGCACGCTCGTGTTCTCGCTTACGAAGCCCGCCAAGGGATCGCTGGCCATCGATCGCTCGTAGCCCCGGTTTGCCTCCATCTGGTCGCAGTAGTAGGCGATCAGGTCGGCGGTTTCCTGCGCTTCGCCGAGTGATTCCAGCCGGTTCTTGCCGACCTCGAGCGCGAGCGCAGCGCCGATGAAATAGACGCGCTCCTCGATCAGTTGTACGGCGCGGCGAAGGTGCAGGACGCGCTCGGGCCACGGCGTCGCCGACCACGCGGGAAACGCGCGCTTCGCGGCCGTCACGGCGGTGGCCGCATGCGCCGGATCGCCGGCCTGGAAGCGGCCGAGGGCGAGCCGCTGGTCGATCGGGCTGCGTGCTTCGATCTGTCGTGCCGCGCGCAACGGGCGCCCTTCCACCAGCATCGGATGTTCGGCGCCGAGATGCGGCTTCAAGGTCGCGAGCGCTTCGTCGAACCGCGTATGCAGCTCGGGCGGCGGATCGAACATCGTTGAATAGGTGAGCTTGAACGAGGCGTTCATGGGACGATGGCGGCCTTCGGGGAAGCGCCACCCGGGGAGATGGCGCTGTCTCGGCCCTGTCGGGCCACACCGCAATCAAACCAAATTCGCGGCCGGGCCCAATATCTGCTCGCGCAGCTCGCGATAGCGCGGCAGCTGCGGAGGATAGACGCAGAGGTACTTGACCTGCGCCGCCTGCAGGCACCGCTGCTTGATGATCTCGAGCTTCTGATCGCGCGGATTGACGACGGTGTCGGGCTCCTTCGAATCGACGATCGCGAGGATGGTCATGTCCCGGTCGCAGACGACGAAGCCGACGTGCTGGTTCGCGATCTTGCGGAACGCGCGGAGCCGCTCCATCCCTTGGGGGCCGATCTTTACCTGCAGCACGTCGGCAAGCCGGATGCGCGCGAAAATCTCGTGCCGCGGAAAGGCCGCCTTGAGCAGCAGGTAGACCACGTTTTCCGCCTTGCTCAGGAACCGCGGCCGCAGCAGGTACAGCCCCGGCAGCTCGGCCGACGACAGCAGCCGCGTCGTCTCCCCCTCGGTCCATTGGGCGACGGTGTTCGGCGAATCGCCGCCGGACTTGCCTCCGCCGCCGCCCGGGCGACTGCGCCGGACGAGGCCGACGACGACGGCGACGACAAGCGCAAAGATGGCAATCGCGAAAAGGAGTCCGGAAGTCATGGGCTTAGTCAGCGCTCCCCACCGGATCGGGCCGCCGCAGAAAACCGCAGTCCGAATGACCGAGGCATAACCTGCTCTTTTTTTGGCCGTCTGCCGGGATTCTCCGCTAGTCTAAAGCATTATCTCCAAGGGCTGTTATGTCCGGCTGTGGTGCCGGGGAAGGCACCGTCGACCGGCACAGACCACCTGGCAGGAGGGTCGTTGTACCGGCCGCCTGCGGCCGGCGATCAGGGCGCCGGCCGGTTGTTCACACATCTCGGAGAACAAGCCCGCAAGCGATCGTGACCATCGATCCGCGGCACCAAAACAAAACCCCGCCAAAGCGGGGCCTGTCGATCCTCGGTAGCGGAGCTACCGATCGGAATTCGAGCCGCACGGCAAGGCGCACGGGCGCAGACAGTACACAGCAACTACGGCAAGCCCGCGCAACGCAGCCCTGCGGCTCGAAAGCGATCGGTCACATGTCCATGTCGCCCATGCCGCCCATTCCACCCATCCCGCCGCCACCCATCGGCTTTTCGTCCTTCGGGTGTTCGGCGACCATCGCGTCGGTCGTGAGGATCAGGCTTGCCACGGACGCCGCGTTCTGCAGCGCGAAGCGCGCGACCTTGGTCGGATCCAGCACACCCATCTCGACCAGGTCGCCGTAATCGCCGGTCGCCGCGTTGAAGCCGAAATTGCCCTTGCCCTCGACGACCTTGTTGAGGACGACGGACGACTCCTCGCCGCTGTTCTCGACGATCTGGCGCAGCGGCTCCTCCAGCGCCCGCAGCACGATCTTGATGCCGGCTTCCTGGTCGTGGTTGCTGCCCTTCAGGTTCTTGAGGTTCGCCCGCGCCCGCAGATACGCGACACCGCCGCCGGCAACGATGCCTTCCTCGACGGCCGCGCGCGTGGCGTGCAGCGCGTCTTCGACCCGCGCCTTCTTTTCCTTCATCTCGACTTCGGTCGCCGCGCCAACCTTGATCACCGCCACGCCGCCGGCGAGCTTTGCCACGCGCTCCTGCAGCTTCTCCTTGTCGTAGTCGGAGGTGGCTTCCTCGACCTGCTTGCGGATGTTCTTGACCCGCGCCTCGATCGCGGCCTTCTCGCCGGCGCCGTCGATGATCGTCGTGTCCTCCTTCGCGATCTCGATGCGCTTCGCGCGGCCCAAGTCCTTCAGGCCGGCGTTCTCGAGCTTCAGGCCGAGCTCTTCCGCGATCACCGTGCCGCCCGTCAGGATCGCGATGTCTTCCAACATCGCCTTGCGGCGGTCGCCGAAGCCCGGCGCCTTCACGGCGCAGGTCTTGAGGATGCCGCGGATGTTGTTGACGACGAGCGTCGCCAGCGCCTCGCCGTCGACGTCCTCGGCGATGATCAGCAGCGGCTTGCCGGACTTGGCAACCTGTTCGAGCACGGGCAGAAGGTCACGAATATTGCTGACCTTCTTGTCGTGCAGCAGGATGTACGGATCTTCGAGGACCGACACCTGCTTGTCCGGGTTGTTGATGAAGTACGGTGAGATGTAGCCGCGGTCGAACTGCATCCCTTCGACCAGTTCGAGCTCGTTCTCGAGGCCCTTGCCGTCCTCGACGGTGATCACGCCCTCCTTGCCGACCTTGTCCATCGCTTCGGCGATCGTCTTGCCGATCGCTTCGTCGGCATTGGCCGAGATCGCGCCGACCTGCGAGATTTCCTTGCTCGTCGTGCACGGCTTGCTGATTTTCTTGAGCTCCTCGACGACGGCGATGACCGCCTTGTCGATGCCGCGCTTGAGATCCATCGGGTTCATCCCCGCGGCGACGTACCTGAAGCCCTCGTTGCAGATCGACTGCGCGAGCACGGTGGCGGTGGTGGTGCCGTCTCCCGCGACGTCGGAGGTCTTGGAGGCGACTTCCTTGACCATCTGCGCGCCCATGTTCTCGAACTTGTCCTTGAGCTCGATTTCCTTCGCGACCGAAACGCCGTCCTTGGTGATCGTCGGCGCGCCGAAGCTGCGCTCGAGGACGACATTGCGGCCCTTGGGACCGAGCGTGACTTTCACGGCGTTCGCGAGCACGTTGACGCCAACCATCATCCGGTTGCGTCCGGTCTCGCCGAAACGTACGTCTTTTGCTGCCATGTTGTATCTCCTGGAATCTTGATTGGTGGGAAGGAAGGATCAGGCGACGACGCCGATGATGTCGTCTTCGCGCATGTGGAGCAGGTCCTGCCCTTCCATCTTGAATTCCTGGCCCGAGTACTTGCCGAACAGCACCTTGTCGCCGGTCTTGACGCCCATGGCGATCAGCTTGCCGTTCTCGTCGGTCTTGCCGGGTCCGGCATAGACGACCTCGCCCATCGAGGGCTTCTCGGCCGCGGTATCGGGAATTACGATGCCGCCCGCGGTTTTGCGTTCTTCCTCGAGCCGCTTAACGATCACGCGATCGTGCAAAGGACGAATCTTCATAGTTAGCGCTCACTCCTAGTTGGATTTCGATACGAATCAGTCGCTTGCAAACCAGTCGCTTGCAATCCAAACTCCATTGGCTGGAGGCGGTGCTGGTCACAAACCGCGGCGATGATCCACCGCTGTTAGCACTCAGCCTAAGCGAGTGCTAATATTAGGCGCTCGGTCGGTGGAAATCAAGCCCAGATCGCCCCGCCGCGTCGGGAATTGCTGCCGAGATCGGCGATCCAATAGCGGCGGATTTCCGTTACCGCTCGCCACCCGGGCCGAACCGTCTGTAAGCCTGTCTTCCCACCCCGCCTGCGCCGCGCTAACGTATCCAGCGTAACCTCAACCGTCGAAGCGAACGCCATGCTCCAGCCCGCCCACGTCGGCCATCTTTCAATCCTGCGCGCCTTGATCCGTGACGGTGCCCAGCGCGGCAGCTTCGATCGCGAGCTCGCAACGGATTCGCGTGAGGCGGCGCTCTTCTTCTCGAACTTGCGCCAGGCGCTCAATACCGGCTATTTCGTCGAGGAGGATCCGCAAACCGGCGACCTCACCACGGTGGCGGTACCTGGTTACGTGTATCTCCCCGATCGGGGTGGCGCGGTAAATCATCCGATCGGATTCGGGTTGTTCAAGGCTACCGACATCGGCTTCGAGCTCTGGCTCACGGGCGTGGATGCCGAATGGAGAGGGCACGGCCATGGCCGCGCGATGATCGCCGCGCTTCTCGCAACGCCCCCCGGAAGGAAAGCCTTTGTCGTGCGCGTCCACCGCTTCGGCACCGACAGTCCGGCGATGGCGCACCTGCTTGCGACATTCGGCTACGTGCCGGTCATCGAATCGCGGCATCATGCGTGGTATCTGCGCTCCGATGCGCCACCGGAACTCGCGCGCCGCATGCGTGACTGGGTGCCGCGGGAATCCGTTCCGAAGAACACGGCGGCCTGACCTTTCGCGCGGGCGAGTCGGGAATCCTCTTCCCGCCACCGCGTCACGGCGCAAGGCCGCGGCGCGCCCGCGACTGTGCTACGTTAGGCGTTCGCCCCTTCCGTTGAACGCAAGCCCGCATGGACAATCCCCCGCCCGCCGTAACCCCGCCTTTGCCCTCGAGCCTCGGCGCGTCGCCGGAGCCGGCTTCGGCACCGCCTGGCGGCTGGGCCGTCGCGGCGGGCCGCGGCGCCGATTGGTGGAGCGAGGGCTGGCGCTACTTCTCGGCGTCGCCGATCATCTGGATCGTGATCGCGATCCTTTACCTCGCGATCATGATCGGCCTGGGAGTGATCCCCGTGATCGGCCAGATCGCGTCGATGCTGGTGCATCCCGCGCTCACCGCCGGCCTGATGATCGGCTGCCGCGCGCAGGACCGCGGCAAAGAACTGACGGTCGGACATCTGTTCGCTGGCTTCGGCGACAGACTCTCGCCCCTCATCGTGCTCGCGCTTCTCTATCTCGCGGGCTGGATCGCGATCGGGCTCGTGACGGCGTCGTTGCTCGTCGCAGTGATCGGCGGTAGCACCCTCGGCGCGCTCCTGAGCGGCAACGCGGTTCAGGCCGGGATTGCGATGCTGTCGGCGCTGAGCCTGGGCGCGCTCGTCGTGTTGCTGGTCGCCCTGCTGCTCGCGGTCCCGCTCCTGATGGCCATCTGGTTCGCGCCCGCGCTGGTCGTCCTGCGCGGCGACGAGCCGTTCGCGGCGATGAAAACCAGCTTCAACGCTTCCCTCCGCAACGTCCCGCCATTTCTCGTCTACGGACTCGTCGGGCTGTTGCTTGCGATCATTGCCACGATTCCGCTGGGGCTCGGCTGGTTCGTGCTGGCGCCCGTCTATGCGGCGAGCATCTACGCGGGCTACAAGGACATCTTCGGCGATCCGGCGTAGCGCGTAGACGGGATCGGAAATTCCCGCGCTCAGTGCGCGCGCTCCCAGTTGGGGCCCACGCCGATGTCGGCGACGAGCGGCACGCTGAGCTCCGCGACGCCGGTCATCCGTTTGGGCAAGGCGGCGCATACGCGATCGAGCTCCGCCGCCGGCACTTCGAAGACGAGCTCGTCGTGGACCTGGAGGACGAGCTTGGTTGCGAGCTTCTCGCGATCGAGCCAGTCCTGGACCGCGATCATCGCGAGCTTGATCAGGTCGGCGGCCGTGCCCTGCATCGGCGCGTTGATCGCCGCGCGCTCGGCTCCCGCGCGCCGCGGGCCGCCGGCGGCGTTGATGTCGGGCAACCAGAGGCGCCGCCCGAATAGCGTCTCGACGTAGCCGTGCGTGCGCGCGAACTCGCGCGTGTGCTGCATGTATTCGGCGACGCCGGGGTAACGCTGGAAATATTTGTCGATGAACTGTTGCGCGGCGTTGCGCTCGATCCCGAGCTGCTGCGAGAGCCCGAACGCGCCCATCCCGTAGATCAGTCCGAAGTTCACGGCCTTGATGTAACGACGCTGGTCGGACGTCACCGCGGCGACCGGAACGCCGAAAATGTCTGCAGCGGTCGCCTTGTGAATATCGGCGCCCTCGTGGAAGGCGGCGACGAGCGCCGGATCACCCGACAGGTGCGCCATGATCCGCAACTCGATCTGCGAATAGTCGGCGGAGACGACGACATGCCCGGGCGGCGCGATGAACGCCTCGCGGATGCGCCGGCCTTCCGCCGTGCGCACCGGGATGTTCTGCAGGTTCGGCTCGCTCGAAGCGAGCCTTCCCGTCACGGCTGTCGCCTGACTGAACGTCGTGTGCACGCGCCCGGTGCGCTTGTTCACCATCAGCGGCAGCTTGTCGGTGTAGGTCGACTTGAGCTTGGCGAGCGCGCGATGCTCGAGCAGCAACTTCGGCAACGGATAGTCGGCGGCGAGCTCGGTCAGCACGTCTTCGTCGGTCGACGGCTGCCCGGTTGCAGTCTTGCGCGGCGCCGGCAGCTTCATCTTCTGGAACAGGATCTCGCCCAGCTGCCTTGGAGAGGAGAGGTTGAACGGCTGGCCGGCGAGAACAAACGCCTGCTGCTCGAGCGCGAGCACCTTCTCGCCAAGCTCGCGGCTCTGCGCGGCGAGCAGCGCCGTGTCGATCATCACCCCCTCGCGTTCCATCCGGAACAGGATCTCGCGGACCGGGATCTCGATCGCCGTGTAGACGTGGTTGAGCTTCGGAACCGCGGCCACGCGGGGATAGAGATGGCGATGGAGCTGCAGCGTGATGTCGGCATCCTCGGCGGAGTAGGCGGTCGCGTCCTCGATGCTCACCTGATCGAACGCGATCTGCTTCGCGCCCTTCCCGGCCACTTCGGCGTAGGCGACCGTCTTCACGCCGAGATGCCGCCACGCGAGGTTGTCCATGTCGTGCGGTCGGTGCGCTTCCAGTACGTAGGACTCGAGCAGCGTGTCGTGGACGATACCAGCGATCGGCAATCCATAGTTGGCGAAGACGTGCTGGTCGTATTTCGCGTTCTGGCCGAGCTTGCGTTTGGCGGGATCGGCAAGCCACGGCGCGAGGCGCCCGAGCACGACATCCTGCGCCAGCTGATCCGGCGCCCCCGGGTAACGGTGGGCAACCGGGATATAGCAGGCCCGCCCCGGTTCGATTGCGAGCGAGACGCCGACGATCCTTGCTTCCATCGGATCGAGGCTCGTCGTTTCGGTGTCGACGCAGACGAGCTCGGCGTGCTCGATCGCTTCCATCCAGCGCGAGAACGTCGCGGCGTCGAGCAGCGTTTCGTAGCGGCGCGGGACTGGAGTCGGCGCCTCCGCCGCGCTGTCGCGTCGGTCGGCGTCGGCGAACGTACGCGTGTCCTGCCGCGACGCGCGCTGCGCGATCGCCCCGGCGACATCGGGCTTCTCGGCACCGCTTTGAATGTCGCGCAACCAGCTCTTGAACTCGAAACGTTCGTAGAGCGCCCTGAGGCTCTCCGGGTGCGGCTTGCCCAGCCTGAGATCGGCGAGCGTCACCGGCAGCTCGCAATCGGTCTTGACGGTAAGCAGGCGCTTGCCCGTCGGAAGCCAGTCGAGCGTCGCGCGCAGGTTCTCGCCGACGACGCCGGGGATCTCGCTCGCATGTTCGACGATCGCGTCGAGACTGCCGTATTGGGTGAGCCACTTCGCCGCCGTCTTCGGCCCGACTTTCGGCACGCCGGGCACGTTGTCCACCGCGTCGCCGGTCAAAGCGAGGAGATCGAGCACCTGATCGGCGCGCACGCCGAATTTCGCGACGACGCCCTGCTCGTCCAGCGTCTCGTTGCTCATCGTGTTGACGAGCGTGATCCCGGGCCGCACGAGCTGGGCGAGATCCTTGTCCGAAGTCGAGACGACGCAGGCGATGCCGGCGGCGGCGGCCTGCGTTGCCAGCGTGCCGATCACGTCATCGGCCTCGATCCCATCCTGCATCAGCAACGGCCAGCCCTGCGCCCGGACGACGGCGTGCAGCGGCTCGATCTGGCGCGCGAGGTCGTCCGGCATCGGCGGACGATGCGCCTTGTATTGCGGATACCACGCGTCGCGAAACGTCTTGCCCGGCGCGTCGAACACGACGGCGAAGTAGTCGGGCTTCTCGTCTTGGGCTATCCTGCGCAGCATCGAGACGACACCGCGCAGGGCGCCGGTCGGCTCCCCACTCGACGTCCGCAGGTCGGGCAGCGCGTGAAACGCCCGATAAAGGTACGACGATCCATCGACCAGCACGAGCGTAGGCATGTCAACGACCAGCAAGATTCCGGAACTCATCGATCCGCAGGCGATGTACACGACCAACGGGCAGGAGGCCTGGCGGGTGCTCGGAATTATGGCAGAGTTCGCTCTCGCCACTGAGCGACTGCGCGGTCTGCGCCCCGCAGTTTCGATGTTCGGCAGCTCGCGCATTGGCCAGGGTCATCCGTACTACGAGAAGACCGCAAAAATCGCCCGGCTTCTTTCCGATGCAGGATTCGCGGTGATCTCCGGCGGCGGACCCGGACTGATGGAGGCGGCCAATCGCGGCGCATTCGCCGGCCGGTCGCCGGCGATCGGCCTCAACATCCTGCTTCCGAGCGAGCAGGGCGGCAACGATTACCAGGACGTGAGCTTCGACTTTCGCTATTTCTTTGCGCGCAAGATGATGTTCGTGCGCTTCGCATCGGCGTACGTCGTGCTTCCCGGGGGCTTCGGCACGCTCGACGAACTCTCGGAATGCCTGACGCTCGTGCAGACGGGCAAGAGCCGCAAGATACCGGTCATCCTGGTCGGCAGGAGTTTCTGGCAGGGATTGATCGATTGGGCGCGCGACCGGCTCGTCGGTGAAGGTATGATCGGCGAAAACGATCTCGACCTGATGCAGGTCATCGAGGAGCCGGAAGCGATCGTCGAAGCGATCTTCAGCTTCTACGAGAATCGCGGCTTCCAGCCGACGCGTGGCGAACGCGAGCGGATGCTCAATCTGTAGAAGCCTGCAGGCTTAACGTCGCGCGAAAGCGGGTCGCACGGGCTCGTAAGCGCTGTTGAATCCGCTGCTCATGCTGTAGCGCAGCGCGACGCGCCGGTCGGCGACCGTGGCCGGACGGCATTGCATCGGCGCAGACGGCACGCGGCCCGGTTACGCCTCCAAGCTTGGCGGCGGCGGGACACTCGCCGATCATTTGCGCTCAAAATGCCGTGAGGAAGGGTGCGGCGCTGGCGCGCCGGTCGCGCTCTGCTAAAATCAATTTCCTTTCGAGCCACCCGATGCGCCTTCGCCTCCTTGCCCGGTGTATATGCGTCTGTGCCGCTGCGGTCCTCGCCGCCGGTGCGATGCCCGTGCGAGCTGCCGATCCTGCACAGCCTCCGGCACTGGAGCCACTGCCCGAGATTCCGCCCCCGCCGAATCTCGAAGACGCGGATCTCGAACCCCAGATCACGATCTCGCAGACGAAAGGCGAAACCGTCGAGGAAGCACGCATCAATGGAATCCTCGTCTGGATCAAGGTGACCCCGCGGCATGGCCGCGCCTATTACCTGATCCCGACTGGCGGCGGCAATACGTTCATCCGCCGCGACAGCCTCGACACGGGGCTCAAGGTGCCGATGTGGGTGCTCCTGACGTGGTGAGCTGACGCTCTCCGAGGTCACACTCTTTTCGATCCGTCAGTGCCCAAGCGGGCGCGCGCGCGCGTGCCGCAATGCCCGATGTCGGTCTACACACTTGTTTCCACCGAAGAACTCGACGCGTGGCTCGCGCGTTACGCGGTCGGCTCGCTCGTCGAGCAGACCCCGATCGCGGCCGGGATCGAGAACACCAACTATTTCGTCACCACGACGAAGGGCCGCTGGGTGTTGACGCTCTACGAACGGCTCCCGGCCGAAGAGCTGCCGTTCTACCTGAACCTGATGGCCCATCTCGCGCGTGCCGGCGTCGAGAGTCCAGCGCCGGTGCCGGATCGCACCGGCGCGCTGTTCAGCCTGCTCAACGGGAAGCCGGCGGGTCTCGTGAGCCGCGTCGACGGCGCGCCACTCGCAACGCCCGACGTTCCACATTGCGCGGCCGTCGGCGCGGCGCTCGGCCGGCTGCACGTCGCGTCGTCGAGCTATCGCGCGCGCCTCACCAATCGTCGCGGCCCGGGGTGGTGGCGACAGGCGGCGCGAGCAGTGCGCCCCTTTCTGGATGCCCGCCAGAACGAGCTCCTCGCCGCCGAGCTCAAGTTCCAGACCGGCTTCGGTAAGGCGCCGATGCCCAAAGGCACGATCCACGGCGATCTCTTCTGCGACAACGTGCTCTTCGTCGGCGATCGCGTCTCGGGCATCATCGATTTCGGGTTTGCGGCGACCGACTTCCTGGCCTATGACCTCGCCATCACCGCCAACGACTGGTGCCTCGTCGGCGACGGCGGCGAGGCAGGTCGACTCGTGCCCGATCTCGTCCATGCGCTCGTCGGCGCTTACCACGCGGTACGGCCGCTGACGACAGACGAGCGCACGCAATGGCCGGCACTGCTGCGGGCGGCTGCGATGCGCTTCTGGCTCTCTCGCCTCTACGACCTTCACCTGCCGCGGCCTGGCGAGCTCGTGCATGCGCACGACCCTGGCCATTTCGAGCGCATTCTCGTCGACCGCATCGCGCATCCGTTGCGGCTGCCCGAGCTCGACCATGCGCCGACGCGCGAGAAGGCGCCGCTATGAGCGCCGCGGAGACCGTTCCGTTCGCGCGGCATCCGGCGAGCCGCGGGGTCGTCTGGCTGAAAGAATCCTGGGTGATGCTGTCGGCGGCGCGCATCCAGTGGCTCGTCCTGCTGCTCGCGTACTACCTGATCCAGATTGTCGTCAGCCTGGTTCCCTTCGTCGGGCCGCTCGCGCTGATGGTCCTGCGCCCGGTCTTCACGGTCGGTTTTCTCGCCGCCGCCTGGAATCAGGAACGCGGCGGGATGCCCGAGATCCGTCACCTCTTTCGCGGCTTTGGCGCCAACCTGTGGGCGTTGATCCCGATCGGCATCTTCCTCATCTTCGGCACGGCGTTGGCCGTTTTCGCGACGGTTGCGGTCGATGGCGGAGAACTGTTCGAGGGCATTGCATCGAATCGACCGCTCGAAGACGTGCTGGCGGGCCAGGACGTCGAAGCGGCAATGCTGTTCGCCTCGGCCTGCGCGGTGCCCATTGCCCTCGCCGCGTGGTTCGCGCCAGCGCTCGTCGTATTCAGTGGATGCGGCGCGGCGCAGGCGCTCGCCACGAGCTTTCGGGCGGCGCTCGCGAACTGGCAGCCCGCCCTGGTGTATGGACTCCTGCTCGTCTTTTTCGGTGCCGTCGTCCCCGCGGTGGCGGTCAAGCTGATCGCGCTCGCCCTGCCGCTCACGGTTGCGCGTATCGTGCTTGCGCTGACGGTTGTTCCCTACATGTTCCTGTTCATCGCCGCGCAGGCGATTTCGGATTACGTGAGCTACCGCGACATCTTCCACGTCGACGAGGGCCCGGCGCCCCCTCCCGAGCCGGCACCCGACGCCGCCGCATAGCGCCCCGTCGAGGGACTTCACGGCTCGCCGGACGGCACCTGCGGCACCGATCCGCTGTCGAAGCCGTATGCGGAAAGCCGACACGAGAACCGCCCGCCGGCCGAAGGCACCGAATGCGGCGTACTGGAGTGGGCGCGTAACCCGCGAAAGCCATGCGCTCGAGCTGGAAGCGGGGGTCTTCACCTGGGACGACCCGAAGCGGATCGCGGAATCCCTCAAGCGCTCCGCGGACGCGAGCAGCGAGCGCAAGGCGCCGCCGTTTCGCTCGGCGATGTCGATGCTGGTCTTCTACGTCAACCGGGCCGGAACGCAGCTCGACCGCAGGCAGCGCCGCGTGCTCGACGCCGCAAAAGAAGAATTGCGCAGGCTCTACGGCAAGAACAAGACGGCGAAGGTCATGCGGCCTCGAGCTTCGCGTACTCGAGTGCCAGCCATTTCACGCCGCCGTCGCGGAAGTTGACCTGCACGCGCGCATCGGGGCCGCGGCCTTCGGCGTCGATGATGATGCCGAGCCCGAACTTGGCGTGGCGCACGCTCTGGCCGATGCGCCACCCGGGGCCCGCGCTTGCAATGTCGCCGCGGCGCCGCGCGGTCGCCCGAGTCGGCGCCACACGTTCCCCCCTGCCCCACTCGGCAGCATCGACGTCGATGGCACCGCGCGACCAGCGCCTCGGAACCGACAGCCACGCGACGAGCTCTCGCGGCACGTCGGCGAGAAAGCGCGACGGAACGTTGTAGCGGACCTGACCGTGGAGCATCCGGCTCTGCGCATGCGTGAGGTAGAGCCGGCGCCGCGCGCGCGTGATCGCGACATACATGAGGCGCCGTTCCTCCTCGACGCCGTCGAATTCGGACAGGCTGTTCTCGTGCGGAAAGAGGCCCTCCTCGAGCCCCGTCACGAATACCGTGTGGAACTCGAGGCCCTTCGCCGCATGCACCGTCATCAGCTGCAGCGCCGGCCGGCCTTCCGCTGCCTGCGTTTCGCCCGCCTCGAGCGCGGCGTGCGACAGGAACGCCGTCAACGGGTCGACCGCCCCCGTCTCGCCTGGATCCTCGCCGGGTGCGCCGGTCGCAATCGGTGCGTCCACCGCAACGTCTGCCTCGCGCAGAAAGCTGTCTGCCGCACTGACCAGCTCCTCGAGATTGTCGAGGCGATCCTGGCCGTCCTTTTCGGTCTTGTAGTGGGCGATCAGCCCCGACGCCTCGTTGACGTGCTCGACGGCTTCGGGCAGCGGCAGCCCCGCGGTCGCCGCGCGCATCGCCTCGATCTGTCTCACGAACGCGGCAAGGCTCGACCCGGCTTTGCCGCTGAGCGCGCCGGCGCACGCCGCCTGCCACAGGCTCGTTCCCGCTCCGCGCGCGGCATCCTGCAGGTTCTCGAGCGTGCGTGCGCCGATCCCCCGCGGCGGAAAGTTCACGATCCGCAGCAGCGCACCGTCATCGTCGGGCGCGGCGAGGAGCCGAAGATATGCGAGCGCGTGCTTCACCTCCGCGCGCTCGAAAAAGCGCATCCCGCCGTACACACGATACGGAAGCGCCGCGTTGAACAGCGCGTGCTCCAGCACCCGCGACTGGGCATTCGACCGGTAGAGCACCGCAATTTCGGAGAGCGCCACGCCGTCGGCTGCAAGCCCCGTGGCGACCTCGACCACGAATCCGGCCTCGTCGTTGTCCGACGGCGCGGCGAAGCCGCGCACGGGCTCGCCCTTGCCTTCGCTCGTCCACAGGTTCTTGCCGAGACGCGTCCGGTTGTGCTTGATGAGCGCGTTGGCCGTTTCGAGGATGTGCCCGTGCGAGCGGTAATTCTGTTCGAGCTTGATCAGCGTCACCGGCATTCCCGGCGCGCCGAAGTCGCGCTCGAAGTGCTGCATGTTGGCGACGTTCGCGCCGCGGAACGCGTAAATGGACTGGTCGTCGTCGCCGACGGCGAAAACCGCCGTGTCCCGTCCCGCGAGCAGCCGCAGCCACTTGTACTGCAGCACGTTGGTGTCCTGGAACTCGTCGACCAGCAGATGCGAGAAGCGGCGGCGATAGTGCTCGCGAAGGTTGTCATTGCCGGCGAGCAATTCGTAGCTGCGCAGCAGGAGCTCGGCGAAATCGACCACGCCCTCGCGTTGGCACGCGGCCTCGTACAGCGCGTAATGCTCGACCAGGCGGCGCGTGAATTCATCGCCGGCCTCGACCTGGTTGGGGCGTCGGCCCTCTTCCTTTGCGCCGGCGATGAAATTCTGCAGCTGCCGCGCCGGAAAGCGCTCCTCGTCGATGCCGCGGGCCCTGTACAGACGCTTGATGAGCGCAAGCTGGTCCTGCGTGTCGATGATCTGGAAGAGCTGCGGAAGGTTTGCATCCCGATGGTGAGCTCGGAGCATGCGGTTGCAAAGCCCATGAAAGGTACCGATCCACATCCCGCGCGTGTGCACGGGCGTCATTGCGGAAAGCCTGGTCAGCATCTCCTTCGCCGCCTTGTTCGTGAACGTGACCGCGAGGATCGCGAGCGGCGATGCTTGCCCGGTGGCGAGCAGCCATGCGATGCGCGTTGTCAGCACGCGCGTCTTGCCGCTCCCCGCCCCGGCGAGGATCAGCGCCGACTGGTGCGGCAACGTGACCGCGGCCTGCTGCTCCGGGTTGAGGTTCTCGAGGAGGGATGACGCCATGAATGCGACCACGAGCCTGTCGGGTCGGCGGAGCTGATCAAAGCAAGATTATAAGCGGCGGCGGTATAATCCGCTGGCCGCCACCCGCACACGCGACTTTCGCGCCCCGATGTCGTCCGTACCGAACGCCGCACCGGCTGCATACTCCACGACCACGCGCGCGTTCGTCCAGTGGATCCGCTCGGCAGCACCCTACGTCCACGCGTTTCGCGGCCGGACCTTCGTGATCGCGTTCGGCGGCGAGGTCGTCGCCGACGACACGTTCCTCGGCATCATCCATGACCTCAATCTGCTGCACAGCCTCGGCGTGCACCTGGTGGTCGTGCACGGCTCCCGCCCGCAGATCGAGGCCATCCTCGGGCAGCAGGACATCGAGAGCCGCTACGCCTTCGGGTTGCGCATCACCGATGCCGAAACGATGGACTGCGTCCTCGAAGCCTCCGGTCAGGTGCGCTCGCGCATCGAGGCGCTGCTTTCGCTTGGGATCGCGAATTCGCCGATGGCCGGCGCCCGCATCCGGGTGTCGTCGGGTAACTTCATCACCGCGAAGCCGATGGGCGTAGTCGAGGGCGTCGACATGCTGCTCACCGGCGAGGTCCGCCGCGTGGACACCGATGCGATCCAGCAACGCCTCGACGACGGCGACATCGTCCTCATTTCGCCGCTTGGCTATTCGCCCACCGGCGAGATCTTCAACCTCGCGCTCGAGGAGGTCGCGACCCAGGTTGCTGTGCGCCTCGATGCGCACAAGCTCGTCTTTCTCATGGAGACCGAAGGCGTGCGCAATGGCCGCCGGCAGCTCCTGACCGAGTTGTCGACCCGCGACGCCGAAGCGCTGCTCGCGGCCGGGCGTGGCAAGCTGCCGCCCGACGTCCAGCACTATCTGCCCTGTGCGGTGAAGGCGTGCGACAACGGCGTCAAGCGCGCGCATCTCATCAGCCGCCATCTCGATGGCGCGCTGCTGCTCGAGCTCTTCACCCGCGACGGCGTCGGCACGATGGTCGCAGCGCTGCCGCTCGCGCACCTGCGCAACGCGACGATCGACGACGTCGGCGGGATCCTCTCGATCATCGCGCCTCTCGAGGAACAAGGCATCCTCGTGCGTCGCTCGCGCGAACGGCTCGAAACCGAGATCGAGCGTTTCGTGGTGGCCGAGCACGACAACGCGATCGTCGGCTGCGCCGCTTTGTATGCGTTCCCCGACGAAAAGGTCGGCGAGCTCGCGGCGCTCGCCGTGCATCCGGACTTCCGTCGCGAGGGCTACGGCGAGGCGCTGATGAACGAAATCCAGGCGCGCGCAAGAAAGCTCAAGCTGGCCGAGCTCTACGTGCTTACGACGCGCACTTCGCAATGGTTTCTCGAACGCGGGTACCATATCGCGACGATCGCCGATCTGCCGAAGCAGAAGCAGGCCTTCTACAACTTCCAGCGTAAATCGCAGGTTTATCGCAAGAAGCTCTAGCGCAAGGAGTTCCGGATGGCACGCATGGTGCATTGTGTGAAGCTCGGTCGCGAGGCCGAGGGGCTCGACTTGCCGCCGTACCCAGGCGAGCTCGGCAAGAGGATCTACGAGAACGTCTCGAAGGAGGCGTGGGCGCAATGGCTGCGTCACCAGACGATGCTCGTCAACGAGAATCGGTTGTCGCTCGCAGATGCGCGTGCGCGCAAATGGCTCGCCGAGCAGATGGAGCAGCACTTCTTCGGCGCGGGCGCCGAGACGCCGCAAGGCTACGTGCCGCCGAAGTCCTAGGCGTCGCAGCGATGGCCGCGCCCCGAATATCGCGCTACCCGGTGCCGGCGCTCACGGAGTTGCCGGACGACGTTCGCGCCCGGATTGTCGAAGTTCAGGAGAAGGCGGGCTTCGTGCCCAACGTGTTCGTCACCCTCGCGCACCGGCCCGACGAGTTCCGCGCCTTCTTCGCCTACCACGACGCGCTGATGCTGCGCGACTCCGGGCTCACCAAGGCCGAGCGCGAGATGATCGTCGTCGCGACGTCCGGCGCCAACGACTGCCTCTACTGCATCGTTGCGCACGGGGCGATCCTGCGCGTGTACGCGAAGAACCCCTTCATCGCCGAGCAGATCGCCGCGAACTACCGCGAGGCCGACATCACGCCGCGGCAGAAGGCGATGCTCGCATTCGCGCTGAAGGTCGCCCTTCGCAGCGCGGAGATCGTCGACGAGGATTTCGACGCGCTGCGCGCGCACGGCTTTTCCGACGAGGACATCTGGGATATCGGCGCCATCGCGGCGTTCTTCGCGCTGTCGAATCGGATGGCGGGCCTGATCGCGATGCGGCCCAACGAAGAGTTCCACCTGCTGGGGCGCGTGCCGAAGGCGAAGTGACGCGCATCGCGACCTTCTCGACGCAGCTGCGCCTCTAGAGGCGGCACCGGGCAACGACAAACGCCAGCAGTTGCGCGACGCAGGTCTCGACACTCTGGGTTTCGGTGTCGATGGCGATATCAGGGCGCTCCGGCGCTTCGTACGGCGCATCCACGCCGGTGAAGTCTTTGAGCAGCCCGGCGCGTGCTTTCCGGTAATGGCCTTTCGGATCGCGGCGCTCGCATATCGCGAGGCCCGACTTCACGTACACCTCGAAAAATTGTCGCCCGTCGCCGGCCGCAGCGCGCGCCTTCGCGCGGTCGTCGCGATAGGGCGAGATGAAGGCGGCGACGCAGACGGTGCCGGCGTCCGCGAACAAAGCCGCGACCTCGCCGATGCGGCGGATATTTTCCTGCCGGTCCTTGGGCGAGAATCCCAGGTCGGCGTTGAGGCCGCGCCGAACGTTGTCGCCGTCGAGTGTATACGCCTGCCAACCGAGATCGGTGAGCCGGCGTTCGAGCGCCATCGCGAGCGTCGATTTGCCGGAGCCGGGAAGCCCGGTGAGCCACACGACAGCACCGGCGTGCCCGGTCCGTCTGGCACGATCCGCGGCGGTGACGTCGTGATGGACGGGAACGGTATCGGCGCCGCCTCCTGCCGGCGGCGGGATGTCGGCAATCACGCTCCGGCCCCTCCGAACGGTTGCCGGCTTCGAAGGCTCATGCCGTCATTTTAGCAGCCGCCCAAGGTCGCCGGAGAATCGCAAAAAAGCGGCGCGGCCACCGCCGCGCGTGTTTCGCAATCAGAACGGCCCGTTCATGCGACGCCGTACTTCGCGAACCACGCGAGCATCCGCTTCCATCCGTCCTCCGCGTCGGTCTTGCGATAGCTGTCGGGCCGGAAATCGGCGTTGAAGCCGTGGCCGGCATCGGGATAGACGACGAGCTCCGCCGGCGTGCCCGCGGCTTTCAGCGCGGCGAAGAATTTTTGAACCTGGTCGACCGGAATGCCCGCATCCTTGGCCCCGTAGAGGCCGAGCACCGGAACCTTGATCTCGGCCACGCGATCCATTGCCGAGCGCGGCGTGAATTCGTTCGTCTGGCCGCCGACCGACCCGTACCATGCGACGGCGGCCTTGAGCTTCGGATTTGCCGCTGCGTAGACAAGCGTCGTCCTCCCGCCGCGGCAGAAGCCGGTGATGGCCATCCGGGTGACGTCGGCATTTCCGCTGGCGTGCGCGAATTCGACCGTCGCGTCGTAGTCGGAGATGAGCTCGGTGTCGTACTTGCTGTTCACGATCGGCATGACTTCGGCGATGTTCGCGAACTTGGTGAGATCCGCCTTGCGCGTGTAGAGGTCGGGTACGATCGCGTAGTAGCCGGCTTTGGCGAGGCGACGGCAGATATCCTTCATATAGTGGTTGAGGCCGAAGATCTCGGCCGCGACCAGGACGACGGGGAACGGCCCGCCCTTATCCGGCATCGCGCGGTAGCCGCGCAGATTGCCCGTGCCGGTCGGGATCGAGACGTCCGCGGCGTCGAGCCCCTGGGTGTCGGTATCGATCTGCTGAGCCGATACGGGGTGCGAAAGCGCCATCGCCGCGCTCGCGCCGAGCGCCGACCCGATGAAATCGCGACGGTCGAAATCCTTTTCGGGTAGCATGCCTTTGACGTCCTGGTCGAGTTGGAGCTTCATGAGTTCCTCCGGAGGGCTGGCGCCGCGGCGCGACGAGCGCTGACCAGGTCCGAACGGACAATCGCGCCTCGCATGCCCGCTGTCGCGATCAAGCGCTCTCGTAGACAACCTGCCCGCCGACGAGCGTGATCCGAACCCTGCCCGGCACCTCGAGCCCGAGGAAGGGCGTGTTCTTGCCCTGGCTCTTCAATGCCAGGGGGCCGACCGTCCAGTGCGCGTCCGGGTCGAACACGCAGATATCGGCAGGCTCACCCACGGCGAGATGCCCGGCGTCCAAGCCGATGATCGCTGCCGGCTCGGCCGTGATCCGGGCGAGCGCCGCGGATAGCGGCACCTTCTCCGCAGCAGCCCATTTGAGGGTGAGCGGCAGCAGGAGTTCCAATCCGGTCGCACCCGGCTCGGCCTCCGCAAACGGAAGTTGCTTGCCATCGTCGTCGACCGGAGCGTGGTCGGAGCAAACGAGATCGATCGTGCCATCGGCGAGCGCCGCGCGCAGCGCGGCACGGTCGCGCGTACCCCGCAATGGCGGCACGAGGCGGCACTGGGGATCGAACCAGCCGATGTCGACGTCGCACAGATGCAGGTGATGCACCGCGACGTCGCACGTCACCGGCAGGCCTTCGTTTTTCGCCGCGCGCACCATCGCCACGCCGTCGGCCGTGGAAAGCCGGCACAGATGGACGCGCACCCCCGTCTCGCGCACCAACGCGAAAATCGTCGCGAGCGCGATCGTCTCGGCCGCCGCCGGGATTGCCGGCAGGCCCAGCCGGGTCGCGACCTCCCCGTCGTGTGCAACGCCTCCTTTGGCGAGATACGGATCCTGTGGCCGCAGCCAGACGCGATGCCCGAACGTTGCCGCGTATTGCATCGCCCGCAGCAGCACCTGGGTGTCGGCGAGCGGTGCTTCCGCTTGCGAGAACGCCACGCAGCCGGCCTCCGCGAGCTCGCCCATCTCGGTCAGCTCCTCGCCCTTCAACGCGACCGTCAGCGCGCCCACCGGATACACATGCGCGCAATTGAGCGAGCGGGCGCGATGCTTCAGCATTTCGACGAGGCCGGGTTCGTCGAGCGGCGGATCGGTGTCGGGCGGGCAGGCGAGACTGGTGACGCCACCCGCGGCGGCGGCTTGCATCTCCGACTCGAGCGTCGCCTTGTACTCGAGGCCCGGCTCGCGCAGCCGCGCGGCGAGATCGATGAAGCCCGGCGCGACGACGAGGCCCTTGGCGTCGATCGTTCGGTTCGCGCTCCAGCCGTCGGGTGCGCCGCCGATCGCCGCGACCTTGCCGGCGGCGACGAAGACGGACGCGACGCGATCGACCCCGTGCTTCGGGTCGACGAGCCTGCCCTGTCTGATCTCGATCTTCATGAGTTACCCGCGAGCATGCTCATCACCGCCATCCGCACCGCGATGCCGAACGTCACCTGCGGCAGGATCACGCTGCGCTCGCCGTCGGCGACCGCCGAATCGATCTCGATGCCGCGATTCATCGGCCCCGGATGCATCACGACCGCGTCCGGCTTCGCCATGGCGAGCTTTTCGGGCGTCAGACCGTAGTGCTTGAAATACTCGCCGGCGGAAGGGAGCAGCGCACCTTTCATCCGCTCGTTCTGCAGGCGCAGCATCACGACGACGTCGCAGCCGCACAAGCCGTCGCGCATGTCGTGGTGCACCTGCACGCCCAGCGCCTGCACCGCCGTGGGCAGCAGCGTCTTGGGGCCGATCGCGCGCACCTCGGCCGTGCCGAGGGTGGTCAAGCCGTGGATCAGCGATCGCGCAACGCGCGAATGCAGAACGTCGCCGACGATCGCCACCGTGAGCTTGCGGAAATCCTGCTTGTAGTGGCGGATCGTGAACAAGTCGAGCAAGCCCTGCGTCGGATGCGCGTGGCGGCCATCGCCGGCGTTGACGACGTGAACGTGGCGGCGGCCGGTGCGATTGAGGTGCGCCGCGATCAGGTGCGGCGCGCCCGACTGCGAGTGGCGGACGACGAACATGTCGGCGTTCATCGCGACCAGATTGTCGACGGTGTCGAGCAGCGTCTCGCCCTTGCTCGTCGACGACACGCCGATGTTGAGGTTGATCACGTCGGCGGACAAGCGCTTGGCTGCGATCTCGAACGTCGTTCGCGTGCGGGTCGAGTTCTCGAAGAACAGGTTGAACACCGAGCGTCCACGCAAGAGCGGGACCTTCTTCACGTCGCGCTCGGAAATCGACGCGAATGGCACCGCCGTGTCGAGGATCCGGGTTATGACGTCCGCCGGCAAGCCCTCGAGCGTCAGCAGATGAGTTAGCCGGCCGTCGGCGTCGAGCTGCGGGTTATGCACCCCTGGTCTCCTCCGCCGCCGTCTCGGTGGAAAGCGTCAGGCGGCCGTCGGCTGCGCGCGACAGCACGATCGACACGTCGCGTGCGACAGCGAGTCGCACCCCGATGTAGGTCGCCTCGATCGGCAATTCGCGTCCGCCGCGGTCGATGAGCACCGCGAGCTCGACCACGGCCGGGCGCCCGTAATCGAAAAGCTCGTTGACGGCCGCGCGAACGCTGCGGCCGGTGTAGAGCACGTCGTCGACCAGCACGATCGTCGCGCCCTCGACCTCGAATGGAAGTTGCGTGGGCTTGACCTCGGGCTTGAGTCCGGTGCGAGCGAAGTCGTCGCGATAGAACGAGACGTCGATGTAACCGACGGCGTGCTCGCCAGGAATCATTTGTGCAAGACGCTCGGCGATCCAGGCGCCGCCCGAATAGATTCCGACGAATTTGGCGTCGAACGCGACCGCGCCGCGCATGCGCTCGGCTAGCGCGGCGAGCGTCTCTTCGGCGTCAGGCAGGGCCACCGGGATCCTTCGGGTTTTCGTCGAGCCAGGCCTGCAGGATCACTTGCGCGGCGACAGCGTCGCGAGCCGCCTTGCGGGCGGCGCCACGGGTTCGGGTCTCGCGCAGGTTCGCGTCGGCCGCGCTCGTCGAATAGCGTTCATCCACGCGCGCCACCGGCAGGCCGAAGCGAGCCTCGAGCAAGCGAGCGAATCGTTCGGCACGGACCGTCATTACGTGCTCCGATCCGTCTGCATGTACGGGACGGCCAACGACCAGCGCTCCCGGCTTCCATTCGCCGACGAGGGCCGCGATCGCTTCGAGGCGTGCCGCCCTCGCATCGCCCGCGATCGTCGTCAGCGGATGCGCGACCCGAACCAGTGTGTTGCCGACCGCGACGCCGATCTTTCGCGTTCCGAAATCGAACGCGAGGATCGTGCCATCTTCCGCTCGCCGTGAAGCGCTCAAGCTTCACGCGTGCCCGACGTCGTCGGACAACCGCGAGAGATCGATCCCGAGCAGCCGCATCGCCGCCGGCAGCCGCCCCTCGGCGGGAGTTTCGAACATCACACCGGGGTCTGCCTCGACGGTGAGCCACGCATTCTGCGCGATTTCCTGCTCGAGCTGCCCTGCCGACCATCCGGCGTAGCCCAGCGACACGAGGACGTTGCGCGGGCCCTCGCCACGGGCGACCGCTTCGAGCACGTCGCGAGACGTCGTCAGTCCGAGGTCGTCACTGATCGCGAGCGTCGACTGCCAATTTCCGAGCGGCCGGTGCAACACGAAGCCGCGATCGACCTGCACCGGGCCACCGAAATGCACGGGCGTCTCGCGCAGGGCTGCATCGGTCAGCGGAACGTCGATCTGCTCGAACAGTGTCGAGAGCGTCATGTCGGTCGGCTTGTTGACGACGATGCCGAGCGCGCCGTCCTCGTTGTGCTCGCACACGTAGGTGAGCGTATGTGCGAAATTCGGATCGGCCATCGTGGGCATGGCGATCAGGAAGTGGTGTGTAAAGTTGGCGGACAGACCACCCATAGGCGCAATTGTAATCGCCGCCTCCCGCCGGCACAATTGGCGGCCCGGCGCTCGCCGCCGCTCCTTCGTACCCATCGTGCGACTTGCAATCCCGCTGTGCCGTGCACATGGCTTCCGCGCTGCGATCTGCGCTGCGCTCCTTGCCACGACCTTGCCGGTCACGCCGGCGGCCGGAGCCCTTGTCGTGATGCACGGCTATGCCGACCTGACCAGCGCCACGCTCTGGATCCAGACGGATGCCCCGGGGATCGTTGCCGTCGCCTGGCTCCCCGACGGCGCGACCGCGGAGCGACGGCTCGAGCTCAGAGCGACGGCCGCCGAAGACGATGTGGTCGTCGCCCGCTTGAGCGGCATGAAGCCCGGGATGGCGGCTCGCTATCGCGTGGAGGCCGGCACCGATCGTCGCGAAGGAACGATCCGCGCGCAGCCCTTCTGGACCAAGTCGCCGGACGCACCGCCGCTCACGATCGCGATCGGCTCGTGCTTCTATCTTGCCGACGCCGACCCGCGATGGCCTGGCCAGGATTACGGTAACGGATTCGGCATCTTCGATGCGATTGCCGCGCAGAAGCCCGACTTGATGCTGTGGCTGGGCGACAACCTTTACCTGCAGCCGCCGGACATCTTCGATCCGTCGTCGATGGCGGCGCGTTATCGCCGGCAACGCGGCTTCCAGCCGCTGCAATCGCTGCTGACGGCGACCTCGCATGTCGCGATCTGGGACGACCACGACTACGGGCCCAACGACGCGGATGCCTCCTACGTGATGAAAGGCGAGACGCTGAGGCTCTTCCAGCGCTATTGGCCCAGGCCGAGCTTCGGGCTCCCCGACGCCGCCGGGAACTTCGGCGAGGTGCGTTACGGCGACGTCCTCTTTTTCCTGCTCGACGACCGCTGGTATCGCTCGCCCGATCGCTGGCCCGACGGGCCCGACAAGACAATGTTCGGTGCGCGGCAACTCGAATGGCTGAAGCAGGCGCTCGTATCCGCGCCGCGCGGCGCGATCAAGATCATCGCTGCCGGCGGTCAATTCTGGAACCGCGAGAGCCGCTTCGAAGGATGGCATGCGTTCGCCACCGAGCGGAGCGCGTTCGCTCAATGGCTGATCGCCCAGCGGATCGACGGCGTGCTCTTTCTATCGGGCGATCGCCACTTTGGCGAACTGCTCAAAATCGCGCGCGCCGGCGCCTACCCCCTGTACGAGTTCACCTCGAGCCCGCTCACTTCGAGCGCACCTTCGAGGATCGACGGCGTCGAGCGGAGCAATCCGGACATCGTGCCCGGAACCCTGGCACTCAAGCGGCAATTCGGGCTCATCCGGGTCACCGGACCCGGCAGCGATCGCACGATCGCGCTCGAGAGCTACGACGCCGACGGCATACTGCTGTGGCGACATGAGATCCCCGCGCGCGAGTTGCGGTTCGCACGCGAGCGCTAGTGTGCTGAGTCAGAAGTCCAGAAGCTAGAGCAGCGGATGAAATCGGGTGTGAGGCAAGGCGCGAGGCCGAGACAGTAACCCATGCTACGGCGAGGCCAAGCAACGTAGCATGGCGCCCGATTTCGCCGCGAACTATCGAGTGAATTTCTGACTCGGTACACCAGGATGCCATTGCCGGGAATGCCCGCTTTGCGCCAGTGTTGCGTTGCCCTCCTCGTGTTCTTGAGCGCGGCGCGCGTTGCCGCCGCGACCGCATCGCCTGCGGGCGCTATTCAGCTCGACCCCTTCGCGAAGGTCACCCATGGGTACCCCGGCTGTCCGGAAACGCCGCCACCGCTCGTCACCCCCGAGCAGTTGCGCATCATCGGCCACGAACGTGCCGAGCGCGGAACTTACTGCACGCTCGAGGGCAAATGCGAACCCGGCGGCGCGTATAGGCGCGACCCCGAAGTGAACGAACGCGTGCGGGCGGCGATCGCCGCGGAAAGGCGCTTCGCAGACACGTCGCTCTGGGTCAGCACCAATCGGCGCTTCGTCACGCTGTCAGGCTGCGTGCGCTCGGCGGCGCAACGGCGCGCGCTCGCAGCGTTCGTCCGGCGGCTGCCCGGCGTCGACCGGGTGCTCGACGAAACACACATCGGCGTCATGCCGGCACGCGCTTCGGACAGCCTACCGCGCTAACCGGCGTTTCGCTCCGTTTGACCCCGGCCGGCGAACGGCGCCGTTAACAGCGGCATCGTCCCTTCTCCGGAGATTCGCATGCCGTCCTTTTCCGCCCGCGCGATGGCGTGGCCGATCGTCGTCGCCGCGCTCGTCATCTTCGCCCTATTCTCCTTGCCGCACGCGGAGGCGTTTTGTGGCTTTTTCGTCGGCAAAGCCGATTCCGCCCTCTTCAACGAGGCATCGCAGGTGATCCTCGTCCGCCGCGAGGGCAAGACGGTCATCACCATGGCGAACGACTACCGCGGGGAACTGACGGAGTTCGCGCTGGTCGTGCCGGTGCCGCGGGTGCTCGAGCGGGGGGAGATCCACATCGGCGAGCGCAGGATTTTCGAGCGCCTCGATGCCTACAGCACGCCGCGCCTCGCCGAGTACTTCGATTCCGATCCGTGCCAGCCGAAATATCCGCGCTCGATCGGCGCGATGGACGCCGCCGCGCCGATGGCCGTGGCGAAGGAGGAGGCGAAGCGGCGCAAGGCGCTGGGCGTCACCGTCGAGGCCGCGTACACCGTCGGCGAATACGACATCGTGATGCTGTCGGCGAAGCAGTCCGATGGCCTCGAGACATGGCTTACCGAGAACGGCTACCGGATTCCCAAAGGGGCGAGCGCGGCGTTGCGCCCCTACGTCCGGCAGGCGATGAAATTCTTCGTCGCCAAGGTCAACCTGCAGGCGCAAGCGAAAACGGGCGGCGCCTATCTGCGGCCGCTGCAGTTCGCGTTCGAGTCGGAGAAATTCATGCTGCCCGTCCGACTCGGCATGCTGAATGCAAAAGGACCCCAGGATCTGGTGCTGTACGTGCTGACGCCTCGGGGCCGGGTCGAGACGACGAACTACCGCACGGTGAAGCTGCCCGCGAACGTCGATTTGCCGTCGTTCGTCCGCGGCGAGTTCGCGCAGACCTACAAGGCGCTGTTCGAAACGCAGGCGGCGCGGGAGGATTACCGCGCCGTCTTCACTGAATATTTCTGGGACATGGGCTGGTGCGACCCGTGCGCCGCCGACCCGCTCACGCCGGATGAATTGCGGCAAGCCGGCGTCTTCTGGATCGACCCGTCGACGAGTGCGCGCGGCGGCGCACAGCCGGTGATGCTGACCCGGCTGCACTTGCGCTACACGAAGGAATCGCTCCCCGAGGACCTCGTGTTCCAGGAGACCGCCGCCCGGGAGAACCTCCAGGCGAGGTACGTGCTGCGCCATCCGTGGCGCGGGAGCGCAGCGCTGCGCCGAGCGCCGGCCTATTTCGACGAAGTCGCGCGACGCGGGAGCGCGAAGCGGCCGCGCTGGCGTCGCTTACCGGCGGCGACATCGACGCGATCCGCGCGCGCATGGCGCTCGCGCCACAGCCCAAGAGCCGGTGGTGGGAAGCGCTGTGGAAGTGATCGCCGATCGTGCCGAGGCGGACGCCGCCTGCGCGCACGCGTCCTGGCGCAGGCGCGTCGGCGCGTGGGTGCCCGCGGACGCGCGGGTCTTTCAGATCGCCTTCCAGGCCGTTCTGCTCACGGTCGGCGTCCTCGCCCGCGACTTCGCGCTCGATCCACGACAGATGGGGCTCGCGTTCGCGGCGGGGCTCGCAGCGCAGTGGCTGTGGTTGAAAGCGCTCGATCTAAAGCACAAATGGGTGTCGTCGGCGTTGATCACTTGCCTCGGAGTGTCGCTGTTGTTGCGCGCCGACACGCTGTGGGCGCATCCGCTCGCTGCCGCGCTCGCCATCTCGTCGAAATTCATGCTGCGAGCCAACGGCAAGCACTTGTTCAATCCCGCGAACCTCGGCGTCGTCGTCGCCCTCGCGTCGCTGCCGGGCACGTGGGTGTCTCCCGGACAGTGGGGCGGCGGCGTCGTCCTTGCCGCATGGTTCGTCGCTTTGGGCGCGCTCGTCACGCAACGCGCGCGGCGGTGGGACATTTCGTGGATGTTTCTCGCCGCGTGGGCGACGCTCATCGCGGCGCGCATCGTGTGGCTCGGCCAGCCATGGACGATCTTGGTCCACCAGTTCCAGAACGGTGCCCTGCTCCTTTTCGCGTTCTTCATGATCTCCGATCCGATGACGATACCCAACCGGCGCAGCACGCGCGTCGGTTATGCGATCACCGTCGCGCTCTGCGCGTTCTGCTGGCAATTCGGCCTGTTCGGGACCAACGGGTTCCTGTGGGCGCTTTTTTTCGCTTCGCCACTGGTGCCGTTGATCGACCGCTGGTGGCCGGGCGAGACGTTCGGCTGGAGAGAACGCACGATACCCGCGACCCTCCGGGAAAAGCGTCAGGTGCGAACGTAGACGCGCTGGCCGACGAAGCGATCGTGCGCGGCGGCACGGAAGACGAATTCGGCAAGATCCTGCCGGCTGATGCTGGACGTCAATCCAACCGGCAGGGCCGGATCGGCGTGGACGCTCTTGGTAAGCGGCCCGTCGGTGAGTCGCGGCGGTTTCACCAGCGTCCAGTCGAGCCCGCTCGCCATCACGATCGCCTCCTGCAGCGCGCGATCCGCGGCGATCTCCCGAAACCGCCGCTCGATCAGCGCGGCGCTCATTCGCATCGCGGCACTGGCGTTCGCGGGCATCGCGCCGATCATCGTGCCGGTTACGCAGACGAGTCGGCGGCAGCCCTCGGCGGTCATCGCCTCGACGATGCGCTGCGTCAGCGGCGCGCAGAATGCCTCGGTGTACGGACGCCGCGGACCGAACACGCAGCAGGTGCCATCGGTCCCGCGTACGGTCGCCGTGATGTCCTCGAGCCGGTGCGGGTCGCCGTGAACGATACGCAGGCCGTCGGGCAGCGGCAGCCTCGCGCCGGCCTGTGTGCGGACGAACGCGCGCACCCGCCAGCCGTGGGCGAGCGCGCGCCCGATCAGCGCTTGCCCCGTTCGTCCGGTCGCGCCGAAGACGGCGAGCTCCATGGTTTCACGGCCGGCTCGAGTGCTCCGTTCCCGACTCCAGCTCCCCGCCGACCGCGGAGGTCACTCTTCCTCCTGCTTGCGCGATTTCCGGAATTCGGTCGTGAGCTGCTGCTGGAGGTTCGGCGGCGCCTGCTCGTAGTGCGAGAGCTGCATCGACCACGACCCGTGCCCGCCCGTCACCGACTTCAACCGCGCCGAATAGCCCTCGAGCTCGACCAGCGGCGCCTGTCCGCTGATCGCGAGGATGCCCGGCTGCAACCCCGTGGTGCCCGTCACCTGCCCGCGGCGCGACGAAAGGTCGCCGGCGATGTCGCCGGTGTTCGACTCAGGGCAGATGATCTCGACGTTGACGATCGGCTCGAGCACGATCGGCCGAGCCTTCTCGATGGCGTCGAGGAACGCCTTCTTGCCCGCGGCGACGAAGGCGACTTCCTTCGAGTCGACGGGATGATGCTTGCCGTCGTAGACGACGACGCGCACGTCCTGCAGCGGGAACCCCGCAACCGCGCCGGTGACGAGCACCTGCTCGACGCCTTTCTGCACGGCCGGCATGAACTGATGCGGTATCACTCCGCCCTTGGTCTGATCGACGAACTCGAATCCCGCGCCGCGCGCGAGCGGCTCGACGCGCAACGAAACCTCGCCGAACTGGCCCGCGCCCCCCGTCTGCTTCTTGTGGCGATGGAAACCCTCCGCCTGCGCCGTGATCGTTTCGCGGTACGGAATCCGCGGCGGCCGCGTTTCGATTTCCAGCTTGAACTGCGACGACATCCGCTCGAGTACCGAGCGCAGGTGCAGGTCGCCCAGCGCGCGCAGGACCGTCTCGTTGGTCGACGGATCGTGCTCCACGACGAGCGTCGGGTCCTCGGCCAGCATCCGGTGCAGGACGTCGGAGATCCGCTGCTCGTCGCCGCGCTTCTTCGGCGTGATCGCCACGCCCTGCATCGGGACCGGGAACTCGAGCGGCCGCATGTGGATGTGGTCCTCGTCGTGCGAATCGTGCAGCACGCAATCGAACTCGATCTCGTCGACTTTGGCCACCGCCGCGATGTCGCCAGGGACCGCGCGCTCGATCTCGATGCTCTTGCCGCCCTGCAGCAGGAACAGGTGCCCGACCTTGAACGGCTTGCGACCGTCGCCGATGAACAGCTGCGAATCTTTGGTCAACGTCCCCTGATGCACCCGAAAGACACCGAGCTTGCCGACGAAGGGGTCGACGACGACCTTGAACACGTGCGCAAGCGCATGCTTCTTCGGATCCGGAACCGAGTGGAACTCCTCGACAGCGTCGCCTTCGCCCTTGTAGAACAGCGCGGGATTGCCTTCGGTCGGGTTTGGGGCCAGCTTGACCAGCACCTCGAGCAACTCGGCGACGCCGGCGCCCGTCTTGGCCGACACGAAGCACACGGGAACGAGATGGCCATCGCGCAACGCCTTCTCGAACGGCGCGTGCAACTCCCCCGGAGCCACCTCGCCCTGCTCGAGATAGACCGACATCAGGTCCTCGTCGACCTCGACGACCTGATCGACGAGCGCGCGGTGGGCGGCGGCGACCGACGAGAAATCCGACTCGCCCTGCGGGTCGAAAAAGCAGTCGACCACGCGTCTGCCGCCGTCCGCGGGAAGGTTGATCGGCAGGCATTCCTTGCCCCACGCCGCCTGGATCGACGCGAGGACCTTCGCCAGGTCGATGTTCTCCGCATCGATCTTGTTGACGATGATGATCCGGCACAGCTTGCGCTTCGCCGTCCAGTCCATCATCCTGGAGGCGATCATCTCGATGCCTGACTGCGCGCTGACGACGACGGCGGCGGTTTCGACGGCGTCGAGGGCGCCGATCGCCTGACCGATGAAATCCGGAAATCCCGGGGTGTCGATCAGATGGATTCGCGTGTCCGCGGTGTCGACATGGAGGATCGACGCGCGCAGCGAATGCTGCCAGGCTTTTTCCAGCGGGTCGAAGTCCGCGACCATCGTGCCGCGCTCGATACTGCCCATGTCCTTGATCGCCCCAGACTTGAGTAGCAGCGCCTCGGCGAGCGTCGTCTTGCCGGACGCGCCCTGGCCCACGAGAGCGACGGTGCGGATGTTTTCGGTGGCGTAATTCGCCATGCGGCTTCCCTCCGGGTGGCTGTGGCGGGAATTATACCGACGAGGCGGGCTCCTTCCGGCCGAAACGCTGCTCCTTTCCCGGCGGCGTTCGGCCGCGCCTTGATCGTACTCCGTGCGGCCTGGCGAATCGCGGCGCGCTTATGTGCATCGGGACGCATTTGACACCCTTGCGGTGAAAACCTAACGTCAACACGCGGCTCCGCCACTCGCCCGCCATCGTGTCGACATTCCAGAGGAGACCCCATCATGCGCATCGCCAAGTTGCTGGTCCCGATTGTCGTGCTCATCCTCGCCGATCCCGTCGCCGCCGCTCCGGTGCTGATGTCCGCCGACTGGGCCAAGGAGGCGTGCGAGGCGTGGAACAAGGATCCGGTGCTCACTGACAAGCTGGCCGAGAGCGGCTGGATCAAGAACGACAAGGGGCGCGGCTTCAAAGTCATGCAGGTCTATCGCTCAGATTGCGGCGACATGCCGACCGCCGAATTGCGCGTCGCGCAGAAGGACGGCAAGGCGATGTGCGTCTATGGCGGTGCGCCCGAGACCGCGAAACTCGATTCGGACGCCGACTACGTGATGAAAGCCGAGACCATGCGCTGGGTGGAAATGGGGAAGGGCGAATACGGGCCGATGCGAGCGATGTTCCTCAACCGCCTCGGTTTCGAGGGGCCGATGATGGAAGCAATGGGCAACATGGGCCCGTTCGAAAACTTCCTGCTCCTCGTCGGCAAGGTTCCGGGAGACACGCGCTCGTGCCCAGCGAAGTAGCGGCGACCGAGCCGGGTGCAGTCACGCTCGAAGGGCGCCTCGCCCGGCAATGGAGGGCGGCCCCGAGCAACGAGTTATCGCCGGCCGTAGACGTTGCGACAGCGCGGTAGGCAGCCGACGCTGCGGCCGACGGCTCGGCATCACGAATGTCATTTGGCGCCGCGACGGTTGGCGCAGCGAAGGCCGTCGCGCCAACTGGGCAAGACGCGCTGACATACGGCCCGACCGCTGGCTCGGCAACGGCGTTGCGTTGGCACTGCTACGCCGCCTTGCTACGCCGCCTCCTCGCGCCTTGCGGCCGGGCTTTCCGGCGGCTGATTATGAGATAGAGATAGGTTCTAGCGTCAGCATTTCCCGCAGGTTCCGGATCAGCTCCTCTTCCTGATACGGCTTGCCGAGGTAGAGGTCGACTCCGAGCTCCTTCGCGCGATTGCGGTGCTTCTCCGCGGTACGCGACGTGATCATGATGATCGGGATGTGGGCGTGCTTGGGATCGCCCTTGATCGTCTTCGTGAACTCGAAGCCGTCCATCCGCGGCATCTCGATGTCAAGCAGGATCACGTCGGGCGCGTGATCGGCGAGGAGCTGCAGCGCGTCGACGCCGTCCTTGGCCGTGATGACGTCGAAGCCTTCGCGCGAGAGCGTGCGGCTCGTGATCTTGCGCACGGTCAGCGAGTCGTCGACGACCATGACCAGAGGCGGCCCGGCGGTTGCCGCGGCGGCACCCTTCTTCGGCGTGTGCAGCGCGAGCCCCTCGGCGCTCGGGTCGAACACCGGCACGTCGGCCCGTTGCGCGAGCTGGACGGGATTGATGATCAGCACGATCTCGCCCGTGCCGAGCACGGTCGCGCCGGCGATGCCCGACACACGGGCGAGCTGCGGTCCGATGTTCTTGACCACGACTTCCTGGTTGCCGATCATTTCGTCGACGTGCACCGCGGCGTGACTCTGACCGGCGCGCAGAAGCAGGACCGGGTTGTAGCGCCCCGTCTCCGGATTGTGGTGCGGGTCGCCAAGCAGGCGGGGCAGGTAATGGAACGGGTAGCTCCGCCCCTGCCATTCGACCCGCCGTGCAACGTACAGGTTGAGCAGCACGTCGGCCTTCACTTGCTGCACCTGTTCGACCATGGGTGCAGGGAGCGCCCACAGCCTGCCGCCGGCGCGGACGAGCACGGCCTGCGCCACGGCCAGCGTGAGCGGCAGGTAGAGGAGGAACGCCGAACCTTTCCCGCGCGTCGTCGTCACCTCGACGCGGCCGCCCAGCGCCGCGATCTCCGCGCGCACGACGTCCATGCCGATGCCGCGTCCCGATACCTGGGTGACCTTGGTTGCCGTCGAAAACCCCGGCTGGAAAATGAACTCGATCAACTGCGCGTCTGTCGGCGTCGCGTCGGCTGCGAGCTTGCCCAGCGCCACCGCCCGGGTGCGAATCTGATCGAGGTCGATGCCGGCGCCGTCGTCGGTGAGCTCGATCGCGATTTCGTTGCCCACCTGGCGCACGGTCAGCGCAATTTCGCCCGTCTCCGCTTTGCCGGCGCCTGTCCGCGCGCTGCGAGTCTCGATGCCGTGGTCGAGCGCGTTGCGCAGCAGATGCTCGAGAGGGCCAACCAGCTTCTCCAGCACCGAGCGGTCGAGCTCCGTCTGCCCCCCGCGGATCTCGAGGTTCGCTCGCTTGTCGAGCTCCTTCGCCGTTGCCCGCAGGATTCGGTAGAGCCGCTCCGAAAGGCTGCCGAACGGAACGGTCCGGATCGAGAACAACTGCTGCTGGACTTCGCGCGACAACCTGGCCTGCGCGAGCAGCGCGGCGTCGGCGTCGTCGAGGTTCTTCAGCAGCGACTGCTGCACCGTCGAGACGTCGTTGACGCCTTCGGCAAGCGAGCGGGTCAGTTCCTGGAAGCGCGTATAGCGGTCGAATTCGAGCGGATCGAACCCTTCCGCCGCTTCCCCGACCTGGCTCATCCGCGACTGGATCTGCGATTCGCCCTGGATCTCGATCTCGCGCACCTGCGAGCGCAAACGGATGACGCTGCTCGTGAGCTCGAGGAGGTTGGATTTAAGCGCGCGCAGCTCGCCCTCGACGCGGGCACGCGCGATCGCGACCTCGCCGGCTTCGTTGACCAGGCGGTCGATCATGTCCGCGCGCACGCGAAGTTGCGCACGCTGGCCGGTCTCGGCTTCGGCGGCCGGCGCAGGCGCCGCCGGCGGCGCGATGGGCGGATGCAACGGAAGAATCGGCGTGCCGGCGACGGGGGGCGCCTCGTTCGCCGTCGCCAACGGTGTCTCCGGCGGAGCCGGCGCGGCGGCGGCCGCCTGCGCCGGTGGCATCGCTTCGGTGGCCCGCGCCGCCTCCGCGGCGGCGACCCACGGCAACGGCACGTTGGTCCTGCCCTCGCGCAAGCTGTCGAGGACGAACGCCACGTGGTCCAGGTCGTCATCGAGCGCATCGAACAGCGCGGGGGCGCCGAGAGCCGAGGAGGCATTGTCCTCGAGCCGCGATTCCATCCGGTGCGTGAGTTCGCCCAGGCGCATCGCGCCCGCCATCCGCGCGCTCCCCTTGAACGTATGCAGCGTCCGGCGCAGCTGGCGCGCGCTATCGTTGTCGCCGGGCCGCCGCCGCCATGCCCGCAATTGCTCGCCGGCCTGCGGAAAGAGCTCGGCGGCCTCCTCGAGAAAAATCGGCAGCACGTCCTGATCCACCTCGTCGCGGACGTCGGCCAGAGGGTCCTCGAGCGGCAGGGAAATGCCAGCTTCCGTCGCTGCGGTCGGAGTCGGCGCCGCGCTTGGCGGAGGCTCCGGCGCGGCCGCGGCCGGCGGCGGCTGCGTCGCGACGGCGTGCATGGTTGCAGCCGAGATCGGGACGACCGGCGCGATTCCCTGCTCGCGCGCCTCGGCGCCCGCGGGACCGGGTCCACCCGCCGGCACCGCGCTCAACGGCACGGGCGCGCGCACCGGCGCTTCGTCGTGTTCCTCGCGTGCCGCCTCGCGCTCGGCTTGGGCTTCGGCGTCGGCCGCAATGGGCTCCGCCGCGGACTCCTGGCGCAGCAGCTCGAGTTCGTGCTGGATGTCCTGTGCTTCGACCGCGTCGGCCGACGTGAACGCCGCACGGGCCTTGATGCGATCAACGAGAAGCCGCAGACCCTCGACTGCGCGCGCGAGCACCGGTTGCGCCGCACTGGGCAGCGGCGGGCCCTTCTGCTGCAGCCCGAGCAGGCATTGCTCGAGCGCCTTCGCCGTCGTCGCGACCAGCGGAAAGCCGCCCGTCCGGTGGATCCCGCACAGCGTGTGGCTGCCACGGACCATGGCCGCCGAAGGCGTCTGCTGGGCGTCGAACTGCAGCACCTCGAGCTCGTGGGCGAGTGTGGCGAGATGCTGGTCGGCTTCGTCGACCAGGATGTTGAACAGCACCGTGGACAACCTTACATCGCCGACCGCGATCTCTTCCGGGTCCGCCGGCGCGGGAGCGGCTTCCATCGCAGGTGCGTACGCTCCTTCGGCGCGGGCCGGCATCTCGATCGCGTCGGCAAACCCCGCGCCGACCTCGGGCAGATCGATCAACGGCATCGGCTCACGCGGCGGATCGGCGAGTAGACCGTCCAATTCCCGCTCGACGAGCTCGAGCCCTTCGCGCGAGGGCACTGCCGCCGCAGCGGGCGCGGGCTCCGCCGCGAATGCCTCGGCCTGCGGGGCGGGCGGCGTCGGCGTCAGCGCGGACTCGCGACCGGCGGGGAGCTCGGCTTCGACCGCGCTGATCGCCGCGTGCAGCGGCGCAGCGTCGGCGAGGACGCGCCCGGAGCGCGACAGCTCGGAGACCCACTGCCGGAAACTGCGTTCGGCGACGTCGATCATCGCGAGCACGGCCGGCGTGACGACGCGCTCTTCCTCGAGCAGACGGTTGTGGATCTTTTCGACCTCGAACGCAACTTCGCCCAGTTGGTCGAGCCCGACCATGCGGCCGCTGCCCTTCAGCGTGTGGAACTGGCGGCGAACGGTGCGCAGCGCTTCGCGGTCGCCGTGATTTTCCTCGAGGATCCGGCGATGCGCGGCGATGGTGTCGAGCACTTCGCCGGCCTCGGCGAGATAAATGTCGAGCAGCTCCGCGTCGAGATTGGTCGCGTCGGTGGCAAGCAGCCGCTGCGTTTCCGCCGATATCGCAGGCGGAGGCGCGGCGCTGCCGGTGGCGGCAATCGCGGTGATCGCGGCGGCGAGCGATACGGTGGCGCCCGCCTCCAATTCGACGAGCGCCGCCCCGGCCCGAGCGACGAGATCGGGGTCACCGATCAGTTCGGCGTCGTTGCGCAGGTCCTCGAGCTTCGAGCGCAGCGCGGAGCGCGCCCCGCTGTCGGTGGGCGCCGCGTGGACTTCGGCCACGAGCGACGGAAGCGCGCTGCGCAATTCGACGACGGCGGCCTCGACCGTATCGCCTTGATCGATGCCGACGGCCTTCGGCGCTTCGCCGAGGCGCTTCGCGAGCAGCGGCGCGATCAGGCGCTCGCGATCCGGACGCTGCTGCTCGACCGCCTCGACGTAGAAGCCGAGGCCGGACAGCGATTCGGCGAGGAGCTCGAGCTCGTCGTTCGAAACGGGCGTGTCGGTGCCGGCGTAGGTCTCGATCTGATTCTCGCAGAGCTCGAGCAGCCGCTCGGCATCGGCGAGTCCCAGCATCTTGAGCGCGCCGCGGATCTGCTGGCTGTCCTTGGCAAGGGTCGAGAGCTCACCGCGCTTGGTGTGATCGCGGAAGAACGCGTCCAGCACCTGTTCCATATGCCGCAGGTTCGCCTGGATCTCGCGACCCACCTGCGCCAGCAGGAGTCGCTCCTGCGCCCGCTTCGACATCTCGTCCAGCATCGGTGCCGTAGCGGTTCCGGTCATCGGCCGGGCAGCGCCGGCGGCGTCGAGCCGCGCCAGCATCGCCTCCACCTGCTTCGGGAACTCCGCCGTCAAGCTTGCGTAATTCTCGAGCGCGCTCTCGGCGAGCAGCATGCCCGTCGCATATTCCATCGCCAGCGTTTCGGGAACCGTCTGCGGCAGCTTGTTCAACCGCTCGACCAGCGACGCGGTGAGCTTCATCAGCGCGCCGTTCCCAACTTCGGCGACGTGCTTGTGCACGGAGGTGAGCGTCTGCTTGAGCTTCGGCAGGTTCTCGGCGCGGCCGGAGGTGAACTTGAGCCACGCGTCCTTGGCCGCCGCGAGCTGATCTCGCGCTTCGCGCAGATGCGGCTGAATGCGCACGAGGTCGGCGTTCAGGACCTCCGCAGACGGAATGAGGCCGGACAGCCGGAAGCCCCTCTGCACCGCCTGCACCGACGGCGCGACCGGTGCACTGATCGCGACGTAATAGAGCACTTCGCGGCGCAGCCGGTCGGCGACCTTCGCCGAGCCCTCGACGACGCGGCGGATCTGCAGGTCGACACGCGCGGCGAGCTGCTTCACCCCGAAGCCCGATTCGAGCCCGCGCTCCGTGAGCGCGTCCAGGAGCGCGCCGACCGTCCACCAGAAGGCCCGCAGGTTCTGTTGCGTGGTCGCCGACTCGATGCCGGCGACCGCATCGCGCATCGTCCTGGCGCCTTCGTCGTCGCCGCGCAGCCACGCGAGGAGGCCGCGCTGATAGAGACGGCGCTGCTTGACCATATAGGAGGGGAGCCGCGCCGGCGGGATCACTTGCGGGGCGCCGAGCTTCGGTGCGCGCGGCGCGAGGTCCGGATAGAACAGGTCCGTCGGCGCAGCGGCCTTGACGCCGCGCAAGCGCTGCATCGCGTCGTATTCGGGGAAGAGCTTGAGCGGAACCGGCACCGCGCCGTTGACGAGCTCGTCCAAGAAGATCCGCAGCTTCTTGCAGCCGCGGTCGATCGTGTCGCAGGCGATTTGCGCGTCGCGCGTCGGAAGCTCCTCGAGCCGCATGAGCTGGCGCTCGATTTCGTCGGTGAACGCGGCAACGGCGTCCAGGCCCACCATCTGGATCGCGCCGGTCGCCTGGTGGATATGCGTGCGCGCGTGCTTGAGCGACGCCACGTCGCTTCCGTTCGAGCGGAACGCGGAGAGCGACGTCAGCCCCCGCGCGAGGGCCTGGTCAATCTCACCCTGAACCCAGGACAGCGGGCCCAGGTCAAAGTCGGCTGCGTTGTCGGTCGCCATCGGAGGTCGGGGATCAGAGGTCAGTTATCGGAACGCTGTCGGAGGGCGGGTCAGAGGTATCGGAACCCCTCCAGCACAAAGCGCGCCAGTTCTGCCCCGTGATGCCTGCTCCCCGATCCCTAATTCGTGGGAGCGTCAAACCTTGAAGCCGGCCACGGAGCTTCGCAGTTCGGCCGCAAGTCTCGTCAGCTGGCCAATGGACACGTTCGTCTGCTTCGTGCCCTCGGTCGTCTCCTCGGTGATCTTGAGGATGCCCTGCATCCCCCGGGTCACGTCGGACACCGACGTCGATTGCTTCTGCGTCTGCGTCGAGATCCCCCCGATCAGCTCGGCCAGTTCACGCGAGACGCGACGGATCTCCTCGAGCGCCTGCCCCGCGGCGTCCGAGAGTTTCGTTCCTTCGACGACGCCGACCGTCGACTTCTCCATTGCAGCCACCGCGTCCTGCGTGTCCGCCTGAATGGTCTTCACGATTGCCTCGATCTGCTTCGTCGCCTCGCCCGAGCGCTCCGCGAGGCGCTGCACTTCCTCGGCCACGACGGTGAAGCCGCGGCCGGCCTCGCCCGCGGAGGCGGCCTGGATGGCGGCGTTCAACGCGAGCACGTTCGTCTGCTCCGTGATGTCCGAGATGAGCTCCACGATTTCGCCGATCTCGAGGGACGATTCGCCGAGCCGCTTGATCCGTTTCGACGTGTCCTGAATCTGGGTGCGGATTTCGTTCATGCCGGCGATCTGGTTCTGCACCGCCTGCCCGCCTTTCTCGGCGGCGGCGAGCGATTGCTGCGCTACGCGCGCGGACTGCGCCGCGCTCTGCGACACCTCGTTGATCGACTGCGCCATCTGCAGCACCGACGATGATGCCTTCTGGATTTCCTTGTTCTGCCGCTGCGACGCCTCGAACAGGCGGTTCGAGATGGCTTGCGCGTCCTGGGTCGCCTTTGCCACCTGGTCGGTCGCCGAATTGATGCCGCGGACCAGCGTGCGCAGTTCCTCGATCGTGAAGTTGATCGAGTCGGCGATCGCGCCCGTCACGTCTTCGGTTACCGACGCCTGGACGGTGAGGTCGCCGTCGGCCAGGTTTCCCATCTCGTTCAGGAGCCGCAGAATCGCTTCCTGGTTACGCTTGTTCTCGCCTTCGCTCTCGAACGCCCGGGTGCGCGCGTCGTCGAGGAATACCTTGCCCAGCAGCACCAGCGCCGCCAGCGCAAGCAGCACGAACACGATGGCCGCCCACAGCGGCCAGCGGGCCCTGACTTTGCCGTCGAAAGCCTCGGAGAGCTTGGTCGTGTCGTTGAGGAGCGCTTCCGATTCGCTGTTGATCCCACGCGCGGCCTGCTTCGCCGTCACCAGGCGGTTCATGTTCTGCAGGATGGCTGCGACCCCTTGATCGTAGGCGGCGAAGCGCTTCTGCAACTCGGTGAGCGTCGAGCGCGCGTCTTCGTTGCGCACGCCCGCAAGCCGCAACGCATCGCTGCCCTTGAGAAGTCCGTTCAGAATGTCGCGGAACGTGCCGGCATCCTTGCCGAGCAGGAACGCGACCTCGGGGTCGATTTCCTCGGACGACGCCAGCGTGTTGGCGTTCTTGCCGATCCGCTGCGACAGGACGGCGAGCTGGTTCGTGTATTCGATTTCGCGCAGACTACCGCCGCCCTGCCCGACCTGCAGCGCCGCCTGCTGCGAGAGCTCGAGGATCGCGTTGTTGCCGAGATTGATGTTCTCGAGACCCTTGGCGAGCGACGTCAGGCTTTGCTGGTTGTCGATGACGCGCTCGGCGTTGACGTCGACGCGGTCCCACTTGCTCCGGATCTCCTGCAAAAGCTTGGTGATGTTGTCGTCCTGCGAGACGTCGAGCGAGACGCCCTTGACCGTGCCGCCCGACTGCAACGCCTCGAGATCGGCCTTGAACCGGTCGCGGCTGTCCTTCAACGCGGGAAACGCCGCCGCCTGGCCCTGCGACGCGAGCGCGGTGCCTCGCGCGAGGCGCTGCGAGAGCATCTGCATTTCCGTCGCCGTCGCCGCCGCCGCCGAGTTCTGCGTCGCCGCCCGGCTGTCCAGGAACACCATCAGTGCCGCGAGCACGAGGAAGGTGACCATCACGATGCCGAGCACCTGGAACTGCTGAACGATCGGGAGGTGCCCGATCACCGGCAGTTTCCGCGGCATCTTGGTCTCGGAGGTCGCCGCGCGCAGCTGCTCCATGATCGACACCGACGCCAAAGGGTCGTAGGCCGGCTGCGAAGAGCGGACCTGCGTGGTCGGCATGTCGAGGGCGGCGACCGGCGCCGCCGCCGTGTTGTTGCCGAACAGCTTCGGCATTTTCATGTTGAGCGCCATTTATTCCTCCATGTGGCGCACTTGCGTGCGCCGGTCGCTTCGTCCAAAGTGCCCCCAGCTTGCGGCCGACGCCGCTGCGCTGCCCCCTCGAGGAGCAGCCATTCGCGCCTGGGGACGGCCCGGCGGCGCTGATCGATCGCGGTGCGGGCTGCGCGGGTCATACCCCGACCCGCAGGAACTTGTCGTCCCGGGCAAGGCGAGCGAGGTCGATCTCCTGCCAGGCGCCGCCGTCGGCGTCCATCCAACGCTGGCCGTACCACTGGGGCGCGTCCTCCGGCGGCGCTGCCGGGGCGAGCTCGGCCAGGTTGCGCAGACCCAGGACGCGCTGGACGACGATGCCGGCCCGCAGTTCGCCCACCCGGGGACCGAACAGCACGAGCCGGCTTTGGCCGAGCCCGCCGGGTGCAGCGCCTGCCTCGCGTGCCAGAAAACCGCCGAAGTCGATCACCGTGTAGAGATTGCCACGGATGTTCGCCACCCCCAGGAACCACGGCTTCGTGAGGGGCACCGCCGCGACCGGCGGAATGGTGATGACTTCGCCGGCGTCGGCGAGCCTGATCAGCCATTGCTCGGCGCCCGTCGCGAAACCCAGCCGCGACAACTCGACTTGCGCCGCTGTCTTGCTTGCGAGGCGAGAGGCGAGTTCCTGCTGGAACGAGCGGAGGTCGCGTTTTGCGGCGCGGGCCATGGGTTCGCGGAGGCGGGTCCGTGTCAGCCGAGGGCGGCGATCTTCGCGAGGAGCTCGTCGCGATTCACGGGCTTGACGACGTAGTCGCGCGCACCCTGGCGCATGCCCCAGATCTTGTCGGTTTCCTGGCTCTTGGACGTGCAAATGATGATCGGGATGCCGCGGGTGTCGGGGTCGCGGCTGATCGCGCGCGTAGCCTGAAACCCGTTGAGTCCCGGCATGACGACGTCCATCAGGATGACGTCCGGCTTGAGCTGCCTCGCCTTCTGGATCGCATCCTCGCCGTTGTCACTGGCGACGACTTCGAATCCCGCCTTGGTCAGCATGTCGTTCAGCACATGCCGCTCGGTCGGCGAGTCGTCGACAATGAGAATTTTCTTGATCGCCATGGTTTTGCCCTGTCTCTTGCCCTGTCCCTCGACACCGCCAGGAGAGCCGAGCGGACGGCGCCGCCCCTACGCGGCTGCGGCGCGATTGACGTGCGTCGCCACGGCCTTCAGCAGGCTTTCCTTGGTGAACGGCTTCGTCAGGTACTGATCGGAGCCGACCATCCGCCCGCGCGCTCGGTCGAACAGGCCGTCCTTGGACGACAGCATGATCACGGGGGTGGCGTGGAACTTCGAATTCTTCTTGATGAGCGCGCAGGTCTGGTAGCCGTCGAGCCGCGGCATCATGATGTCGACGAACACCAACTCGGGCTGATGATCGGCGATCTTCGCGAGCGCATCGAAGCCGTCCTCCGCGAGGATGACCGTGCAGCCGGCCTGCAGCAGGAAAATCTCGGCGCTGCGGCGAATGGTGTTCGAATCGTCAATCACCATTACCTTGACGCCCGACAGCGTATTCTGCTCCGCCAACGTATTCTCCCTCCCGCGCGCCCCGATCCTGCGGGCGCGCGAATGTGCGCCGCGATGCTACGGCAGCAAGTTTGCCATGGTGCAAGCTAACTGCCTAGAGCATAAACCTTGCCGGAATCGGCATCGGTCGCCCGTTTGCCACCAATTTGCAACACCGGAGCAAGTTTTCGGAGGTAGCCCTGCCGCTTTGCGGCATTCCCTGCCCTGGGGCGTCCGGCAAGACCGCCGGGGCGGGGACCGAGCTCCCACAAAGAACGGCCTTTGGCTGGCGCGAATGCTGGCCCTCGCGGGGCCTCGCCGACAGCAGGCGGAAAGCGGCCCTTTTTTGTCATCTGGCGGCCGTTGCCCTGGGGGCCGGACCGGCTGAACCGACTCGGCTACGCTGGAGCCGGGTGCCACGCCGAACCGACGTCGCGCCACTAACGACCGAGAAACATCCGGTAGGCTGGATTGGCCGTTTCGTCGACGTAGTCGTAGCCCAGCCGGGCCAGAAAATCGCGGAACTCGGTCTTGTCGGTCGGTGGCACCTGCATGCCGACCAGCACCCGGCCGTAGTCGGCGCCGTGATTGCGATAGTGGAACAGGCTGATGTTCCAGCCGCGGCTCATGCTGTTCAGGAACTGCATCAGCGCGCCGGGACGCTCGGGGAATTCGAACCGGTAGAGAATCTCGTTCTCCGCCGCCGGCGCATGGCCTCCCACCAAGTGCCGCACGTGCAGCTTCGCCATCTCGTTGTCGGTCAGGTCGAGCGCCTCGATCCGGTGGCGCCGCAGCTCCGCAAGCAGATGATCGCTTTCGCGCCGGTCGGCGACTTCGATCCCGACGAAGAGATGGGCGATTCGCGCGTCGGCGTAGCGGTAGTTGAACTCGGTCACCGAGCGCTTGCCGAGGAGCCGGCAGAACTCGCGGAAGCTGCCCGGACGCTCCGGGACGGTGACGGCGATGATCGCTTCGCGCTTCTCGCCCAGCTCGGCGCGCTCGGCGACGAACCGCAGCCGGTCGAAGTTCATGTTGGCGCCGCAGGCGATTGCGACGAACGTCCGGTCCTTGGTCCGGTGCCGCTCGACCCACGCCTTGACACCGGCGACCGCGAGCGCCCCGGCGGGCTCGAGGATCGAGCGCGTGTCCTCGAAGACGTCCTTCAGCGCCGCGCAGGTGGCGTCGGTGTCGACGAGCACCATTTCGTCGACCAGCGCCCGCGCGATCCGAAACGTCTCGGCGCCGACCTGCTTGACCGCGACCCCGTCGGCAAAGAGGCCGACGTGCGCAAGCTTCACCCGGCGACCCGCGGCGAGCGATCGGGCCATCGCATCCGAATCGACGGGCTGGACGCCGATCACCTTGATCTCGGGCCGCACTCGCTTCACGAATGCCGCAACGCCGGCGATCAACCCACCGCCGCCGACCGCGACGAAGATCGCGTCGAGCGGGCCCTGCCACTGGCGCAGGATCTCCATCCCGATCGTGCCCTGGCCGGCGATGACATCCGGATCGTCGTACGGATGCACGAACGTCGCGCGCGTTTCCTTCTGCAATTCGAGCGCTCGCCCGTAGGCGTCGCTATAGGAATCGCCGAAAAGCACGACCTTCGCCCCGCGCGCCTCGACGGCGGCGATCTTGATGTGCGGCGTCGTCACCGGCATCACGATCGTCGCCCTGCAGCCGAGCTTCTGCGCCGCGAGGGCCACGCCCTGCGCGTGGTTGCCCGCCGACGCCGCGATCACGCCGCGGGCGCGCTCGGCCGCGGACAGGTGCGCCATCCGGTTGTAGGCCCCGCGCAGCTTGAACGAGAACACCGGCTGCTGATCCTCGCGCTTCAGGAGCACGCGGTTCCCGAGCCGTCGCGAAAGCGTCGGAGCGAGGTCGAGCGCGGATTCGAGCGCGACGTCGTAAACCTTCGCGGTGAGGATCTTCTGCAGATAGTCGATGGGCATGGGCAGCGCGATATCGCGCAACAAGATTGACGCAGCGGTCGAGCGTAGCAGGAAAGCAGGGGCGGCGGAAACGTCGTCGCTTCGTTCCGGCGGGTCGGCCGCTTCGAACCGCGCCCCGTTTTCTGCTACGCTCGACCGCCATGCCGCGTCCCGCTGCCGCCGAAATGCTCGCCGTCGTCGACATGGGCTCGAACAGCTTCCGGCTCGAGATCGGGCGCGTCGAGGGCGACCAGATCTATCGTCTCGACACCTGGCGCGAGACGCTGCGCATCGGCGCCGGCATCGACGCGAAGGGCCGGCTCACGCCGGAGGCGCGGCATGCGGCAATCGCGTGCCTCGCGCGCTTCGGCGAACGGATCAAGGGCCTTCATCCATCGGCCGTGCGCGCCGTGGCGACGAACACGTTCCGTGTCGCGGCCAACGCGAGGACGTTCCTGCCGCAGGCCGAGCGCGCGCTCGGCTTCCCCATCGACATCATCACCGGGCACGAGGAAGCACGGCTCATCTACACCGGCGTCGCCCATGTGCTGCCCGCGTCCGACGAGCCGCGGCTCGTGATCGACATCGGCGGCGGGTCGACCGAGTTCATCATCGGGCGCGGGCTCGTGCCGGAACGGCTCGAGTCGCTCAAGATCGGCTGCGTGGGATTGACGCAGCGGTATTTCGCCGACGGCAACCTGTCCGCGACCGCGCTTGCCGCCGCCGACACAACCGCACGGGCCGAAATCGAGGCGATCGCTCGCGAGTTCGCGCGCGAACACTGGCAGACTGCGTACGCCTCTTCGGGCACCGCGCTCGCGCTCGCCGAGATTCTCGAGCAGAACGGCCTTTCCGCCGCCGGCATCACCCGGGACGGGCTCGCGCGGCTGCGCAAGCGGATGGTCGGTGCCGGGCACGTGAGGCGCCTCCAGCTCGCGGCGCTGAAGCCGGAGCGCGCGCCCGTGCTCGCGGCCGGCCTCGCGATCATGGCCGCGGCAATCGTCGAGCTCGACGTCGAGCGGATCAATCCGGTCGGCGGCGCGCTGCGGCTTGGCGTTCTCTACGACCTGCTCGGTCGAACCGTGCGTCGCGACGTCCGGGTGGCGACCATCGAGCAGTTCATCGCCCGCTATCGGATCGATCGCGAGCATGCGACCCGCGTCGCGGAGACTGCAGTCCTGCTGTTCCGGCAAGCCCGGGCGCACGCAGATCCCGCCGCCGCGCAGCGGCTTCAGTGGGCGGCGCTGCTGCACGAAACGGGATTCTCGGTCTCGCACACGGGATTTCACAAGCATGGCGCCTACATCCTGCGCAATGCGGACATGCCGGGCTTCTCCGCCGGCGAGCAGCAGGATCTCGCGAACCTCGTTCTCGGATGCCGCGGCAGCCTCTCGAAGATGGCGCCGCTGCTGGGTGGCGTCACGTTCCGCGCGCAGCTCCTCGCGCTGCGGCTCGCCGTGCTGCTGCACCACGCGCGGCGCCCGATCGACCGGCCGCGCGCGGTGCTGAAGGTTTCACCGCGGATCAGCTACGATGTTTCCACCCGCTGGCTCAACTCGCACCCGCTGACCGCCTACCTGCTGGTGCGGGAACGAGGCGAGTGGAAGGCGACGGGCTTTGCGTGGCGAAAAGCCCGTTGACCGCCGCCGCGCCGCTGGCCCGGCACGCACCCCGGCACAAGACGACAGAGCGTGTCCGCTCCGCGGGGCGGGATGAGCCCCGCGCAACCCGCTATTCCGCCAACGACGCGTCGCGAACGCCGAAGCCCACCGCGGGTGCGTCGACGGCCGGATTCGTGCGCATCGCGGCCTCGATCGCGGATGCGAGCGCGGATTCGACGTCCCGCGCGAGCGCGAGGGCTCGTCCGTCGAGCCCGAAGCAGAGTACCGGATCGCCGCGAGGATCGACCTCGACGATCAGGTCGCCCGGCGCAATGCGTGCGCCTCGTGCGGAGAGCCCGCGGAGGACGCCACTGATCGGCGCCCTGACGGCGACGGTTGCGAGCGCGCCGACGACTTCGCCTTCGGCTACTCGATCGCCGATCCTCCGGCTGGTCGCGAAGCGGCCGGCTCCCGATGCAAAGAGCGAGCATTTGCGGGCCCCGTCGAGCGGCGATGCATCCGCGTTCGCGCCTGCCGAATCCGCGGTGACGATCGCGCCCTGCGGGCCGTCCAATCCCGCGGCGACGGCAAGATCGACATCGTCGCCAGCGACAAATCCCTCGCCGATCCCGATCGTCAGGACGCCGTCCGGCGCGCGTGCCTTCGGGCCGCCAGCGCCGTTCCTGCGCAAGCGGCAATCGACAATCGCCCGCGCAGGGAGAGCGGCAGCAATGCCCCGCCACGACCACGTTGTCGCCGCGATCAGCCGCTCGCGCTGCACCACCGCGGGGATGCTCTTGACGCTCGAGCAGAACACCGCTGCTTCGCCGTCGAGCTCCGCATTGCCGACGTACCACGCATTCGTGAACGCCATTCCGCGACGGGCCCAGGAGGGGTCCACATCGTCGCAGATGACGACGGCCAAACCCCCGCGATGGAGCACCACGGCAATCGCGGAGCCGATCTCCCCCGAGCCGATGACGATCGCCACGTGCCGCCTTCGGCCATCGTTGTTTCGCATGCTGCACCTTCAAAGAAAACGGGCCGCTCCAACGTCGCAAAGCGACCCGGAGGACCACCCGCGGACAGGAGCGAGGTCCATCGATGATCGTCGCGCTGTGTTGCGGGATCAAGACACTCCCGTCGGCGGCGGGTCGCGGCGAAAGCGGTCACCGCGTTGTCATCCCCCTTCACGTTCGCGTCGCGTCCAGCCTCAGCTCACCGGGAGCAGGATTCCGGAGTCTTTTTCGCGCGACCACGAATCGCAAGGAGAACCCACCCGTCATTACCAACAGGCGACGTGCTCGTATTCCGAGCCGAACGTTTAACTTCGGACCGGTCTTGGGTCGCGCAGAGGACGCCATTGCGGCGTTTCCGGCCACCCGGACCCGAGCGACGTCGTTCGCGGTGCGGCGGATCGGATTCTACCGGACGACCTGCGCAGCGCGGCACCCGCGCTCGCTATGCGGTGTGCGGCTACGCACTGCGATACTCGTCGGCCGCGGCAACGCAACGAATTCGTTGCCAGCTTCTTGCCTATCGCCGGAGGCGGCACGTTGCACGCCGCGTGGCACTCCCGCCGCTCAACGGCGACGGTGGGAAAGCGCGGCGCGGGTGCGGCGGCTCGCGAACAAAATAAGATAATCGGTGATTCGGGCGTCGGCGGAAAGCCGCGCGAATTCGCCCTCGTAGATCTCTTTCACTTCATCAACCGGCCGGGACGTTTCTCTGGCCAGTGCTTCGATTGCGTTGCGGCTGACTTCTTCCTGGTCGTTGTCGCTGTAGAGTTGGCCCACCTTGCGTCTCCGCTCCATGATAATCATCGCTACCGGCGCATCGCACGCGCCGTCCGGCAATCAGTCGCGCAGCTTCCTGCCGCGCCAATCTTACTGGAATTGGACAGGGCGAAACGCCTCGTTTCGTCAACGGTTGACGGCGCAATTTCCATGCCGAACCGCTTCATCATTGGCATCAATCACTTGCGCGACGCGGCTCATCCGCCGTTGCGGGTTCGCGCAAGGCAAGTGCCTTGGCTCGATTCCCGATGCGGGCAGCGGGAAGCGTAGCTCGCACGAGCAGCCGACAAGAAGCCCCCGAAAAGCAACGCGACGAGCACTCCTCGTTTCGTGCGGTTTGCAACGCGTCGGCTATCTCTGCGGGCGACGCGCGGATCGTGCTGGATCGTGCTGCGCCGCCGGCGCGGCTGACGCGTGGGTCTGTCACCGCCGTCGCGTTGCTGCCGGTGGGATCAGACGAAGTCCGGTCCCATCACCACGCGCAGGACCACTGCCGACGAGCCGCCGCGATCGCGGTTCGTAAGCCACCACACGGCGCCCTTTTTGACCGACCAGAAAGCCTCCTCGCCCGAGAGCAGGAACGACGCGACCGCGCCCAGTGTCGGCTGATGACCGACGATGAGGGCGGCCTCGCGGGCGTCCGGCCAGTTGGCCGCAGCGAGCACCGCCGAGACCGACGCGCCGGGCCCGATCTCTTCGGCCGTCCTGAACTTGCGCTTGAGCGCGAGCGCCGTCTGCTGCGCGCGATCGGCCGGCGAGACGAGGATGCGAGCCGTGTCGGGCAGGTGGCGATCGAGCCACGCTCCCATTCGTTCGGCCTGCTTGATGCCTTTCGCAGTCAGCCGGCGACCCAGATCGGGCTCGCCCGGCTCGGCCTCCGCGTGTCGCCAGAGCACGAGATCCATCGTCAATCCGCCTTCTTGGTTTCGTGCATCCGTGCAAGCAGCTCGGATTGCGCGGAGCGCGGCTGCGCGCGCCCGCGCGGCTTCGATCTTTCCCACGCGCCATCGGAGCCAAGCGCCCATGCATCGCGGCTGTCGGCGAGATAGACGAGCAGCCCTTCGTCGACGACGCGGCGCCTCAGCTCGGGATCGCGGACCGGGAAGGCGACCTCGATCCGGCGGAACAGGTTGCGACCCATCCAGTCGGCCGACGAGAGCCAGACGTCTGGATCGCCGGCATTTTCGAAATACCAGACGCGGTGGTGCTCGAGGAAGCGGCCGAGGATCGAGCGCACCCGGATGTTCTCGGACAACCCGGGCACGCCGGGACGCAGCGCGCAAGCGCCGCGAACGATGAGGTCGATGCCCACGCCCGCCTGCGATGCGGCGTAGAGCGCCCGAATCACGCCCTCCTCGAGCAGCGCGTTCATCTTGGCGACGATGCGTGCCGGCTTCCCGTCGTTCGCGTGCTTCGTCTCGCGCCGAATCATTTCGACGACGCGCCGATGCATCGTGAAGGGTGCGAGCAGCAGCTGCTTCATCCGGCCTGCCTTGGCGAGGCTCGTGATGTGCATGAACACTTCGTTCACGTCCCCGCAGACCGTCGGATCGGACGTGAGCAGCCCGAAATCCGTGTACAACCGCGTGGTGCGCGGATGGTAGTTGCCGGTCCCGAGGTGAGCGTAGGGCTTGAGCCGCACGACGCCGTTCGCGTCGCGCTCGCGCCGAATGAGGAGCGCGAGCTTGGCGTGCGTCTTCAGGCCGAACACGCCATAGACGACCTGCGCGCCGGCCTGTTCGAGCCGCTCGGCCCAGTTGATGTTCGCTTCCTCGTCGAACCGCGCCATCAGCTCGACCACCACCGTCACCTCTTTGCCGCGCCGCGCCGCCTCGATCAGCGCTTCCATCAGCACCGAGTTGACGCCCGTCCGATACACGGTCTGCTTGATGGCGACGACGTCGGGGTCGTCCGCCGCGCAGCGGATGAACTCGACCACCGGCTCGAACGACTGGTAAGGATGGTGGAGCAGGATGTCGTGCGCACGGATCGCCGCGAGGATGTCCGGCTGGTCGCGCAGCCGTTCCGGGAGCCCCGGAACGAACGGCGGATAGGTGAGCGCGTCGACGTCGACCTGGTCGACCAGCGACGCGAGGCGGGCGATGTTCACCGGCCCGTCGCAGCGATAGAGGTCGGCGTCCGTCAGCTCGAATTGCTGGAGCAGGAACTGGGCGAGCGGGGCGGGACAGTTCTCCGCCACTTCGAGCCGCACGGCGGAGCCGAACTGCCGCTGAGGCAGTTCGCCCTGGAGCGCCTGGCGCAGGTTCTTGACCTCTTCCTCGTCGATCCACAGGTCGGCGTCGCGCGTCACCCGGAACTGCGCGTAATTGACGACATCGCGGCCGGGGAACAGATCGGCGAGATGGGCGTGGATGACCGACGACAGCATCACGAACGCGTTGTCCTGGCCGGTCACGTCGGGCGGCAGCCGAATGATCCGCGGCAGGACGCGCGGCGCCTTGACGATCGCGATCGCGGTGTCGCGGCCGAACGCGTCGTGACCCGACAGCTCGATCACGAAGTTCAAGCTTTTGTTGACGACCTGCGGGAACGGATGCGCCGGATCGAGCCCGATCGGCGTCAGCAGCGGGCGCACTTCCTGCTGGAAGTAGCTCGCCGCCCACGCCCTCTCGGCCGCCGTGAACTCGGTACGGCGCACGAGGCGCACGCCTGCCCCTTCCAGGGCCGGCAGCACCTCCTGATTCAGCGTGCGGTACTGGTCGAAGATGAGGGAACGGGCCTCGTCGCCGATCCGTCCGACCAGCATCCGCGCGTCCTGCATTGTCATCCCCACCGGCGGCACCTTGGCGCGCAACTGCTCCTTCACGCCGGCCACGCGGATCTCGAAGAACTCATCGAGATTGCTGCCCAGGATGCAGAGAAACCGGAGTCGCTCGAGCAGCGGCACGTCCGGGTCCTGGGCGAGTGAAAGGACGCGGCGATTGAACGCGAGCAGCGAAAGCTCGCGATTGAGCGGCGCGGTCTCCGGACCCGGCTGTGGCGCGCGTATCGCGGGGGACACGGCCGCGGGCGGTGCCACCGTCGTTGCCGCGGAGGTGGCGGCGACCGGCAAGGTGCCGGCTGCGGGTGAAGTCACGGCCGCGGGCGGTCTGGCGGATTGGGTATCCATGAGGATGGCGGCAAGATGTGACAGCAATGTTACGCGTCGCCGCGCACATTCTACCGGGCCGCTCCCAACCTTGTGACAGACGAGGCGGGACCCGGTTCCTGCCCTCTTTCCGTTCGGTGCGCCGCGACCCCTAGGCGGCGAGGGCCGCCTCGAGCGTGAGCCAGATGCAGCGTCCCTTCGATTCCTTGTCCAGGGCGACGAGGTACTCGCGATGCGCGGCAAGCTCTTCGGCGGAGGGCTCGAGCACCCTCGCCGGTCTCATCGCGACCGGCGGCCCCGAGCTGATTCCCTGGACCCCGCCACCGCCGATCGGTGGCTGGCCCGCCCCGAGATCGATCGTCAGCGATTCCTGCCCGCGGGTCATCGCAAGCCAGACCTCGGCTAACAGCTGTGCGTCGAGCAGCGCGCCATGCAGCGTGCGGCACGCATTGTCGATGCCGAACCGCTCGCAGAGAGCGTCGAGGCTGTTGCGCTTGCCGGGGAACATTTCGCGCGCGAGGCCGAGCGTGTCGGTCAGCTTCCCGTAGATGCTCCCGCAAGTCGGGTGCCCGGCCAGCGCGAGCTCGAAGTCGAGGAACGCGACGTCGAACGGCGCGTTGTGGATGATCCATTCGGCGCCGCGGGCGAAATCGAGAAGCTCGCCGGCGATGGCGCGGAATTTTGGCTTGCCCCTCAAGTCATCCCATGTCTTGCCGTGGACTTCGGTCGCGCCGAAGTCGATCTCCCGTTCCGGATCGACGAAGAACTGGATCGTGCGGCCCGTCGGTCGGCGGTTGACGATCTCGAGGCCGGCCAGCTCGATGATCCGGTGCCCCTGCAACGGATCGAGGCCGGTCGTTTCGGTGTCGAGGATGATCTGGCGCATTCAGGGTTCGGCGCTCAGAAATCAGGATCAGAAGACAGCCCGCCCAATGCAACGCGCCGAACCCATTGTACCGACTCCTGATTCCTGATCGCTGATTCCTGCCTCATTTGCGATAGCGCTGGATCGTCGCCTGGATCTCGGCTATCGCCCGCTCGATCTCGTCGTCGGAAAGATCACGCTGCGCGCCCTTGCGGTCGGTGAGCGTCAGCGTCCGGTCGATCTGGGTCTGGAATTCGCCGAGACCCAGCGTCTCGGTGATCGTCGTCGAGGGTTCGTCGGTCAGCGTTTCCGGGCCCCAGCGCACGACGATCGCCGACAGGTTGTCGCCGTCCGGACCGCCGCGCTTTTCCGCGTCGCGCATCATCTGCGGCGCCGATTTCAGGATCGGCGTCGACGTGAGCCAAGTCGCAATTTCCTCCTTCGTCATCACGCTCCAGAGACCGTCGGTGCACATCACGATCACGTCGCCGTTGCGCAGCGGGGTGCGCTTGCCCAGGTCGATCACCGGATCGACGAGCCCGCCCAGGCAACTGAAGATCTTGTTCCGGTCCGGATGTTCGGCGACGTCGTCGGCGCCGATGATCCCCTGGTCGACCAGGTACTGGACCTTCGAATGATCCTTCGTCTGCCCGATAAGACCGCCTTGCCGGTAGAGGTAGAGCCTCGAGTCGCCGACGTGCGCCCAATAGGCGTGGTTCGCCTGCACGATGCACGCGACGCAGGTGGTTCGCGGCGTCTCCAGCATCGAGAACTGGTTGGCGTACGACCCCAGTGCGGCGTGGGCACGCAGCATCGAGTCCTGCAGGAACTTGAGCGGGTTCTTGAGGATCGGCTTCGCCTCCTGCTGGAAGCGCTCGATGAACAACCGCACCGCGATCTGCGCGGCAATCTCGCCCCCGGCGTGTCCACCCATGCCGTCGGCGACGACGAGCAGCAGCGCATCGCGGCTGTACGTGTACGCGATCCGGTCCTGATTGACCTTGCGCGAACCCTTCCGCGACTCCTGGAAGATCGTGAAGCGCATCGGGAAAGAGGCGGTGGCCGGGGGTGACGCGCGTCAGGCGCCGATCTCGCTGAACAGCTTGCGCTTCAGACTGCCGAAGAAGGTGAGCTTGCGCTTCTTCGGCGGAATTTCGCGGATCGCCTTTTGCAGCGCGAAGACCGATTGCGGCCGTTCGAGCGGATCGAGGCGCAGGCACCAATCGATCACCTCGAGCACGTTATCCGAGTACTGGCCCGACCAGATCTTCTTCGCCGAGACGAGGTGGTCTTCCTGCACCCGCGCGTCGGCCGCCTGCGGCGCGAACGCGGCGAGGCAGGCGAACATGCTCGCGCCGACGCCGTAGACGTCCGTCCAGGGCCCGAGCCGGTCGGGCTCGCGATATTGCTCCGGCGCGGCGAAACCGGGCGTGTACATCGGGGCGAGCTTCGGGCGGTTGGTGGTGAGCGTCTGCCGCGCGGCGCCGAAATCGAGCAGCACCGGGCTGCCGTCGGTGCGTAGGTAGATGTTCGCCGGCTTGATGTCGAGATGCAGCAGCTTGTGCGTATGCACCTCGCGCAGGCCGTTCAACAGGTGCATGAACACGTGACGCACGAGCCGCTCGGACATCTGGTCCTGCCGCATCTGGATCTGCTGCTGCAGCGTGCGGCCGCGCTCGTAGCGCATCACCATGTAGACCGTCTCGTTGGCGCGGAAGAAGTTCAGCACGCGCACGACGTTCGGATGGTTGATCTTGGCGAGTGCTCGGCCCTCCTCGAAGAAGCACTTCATCCCGTAGCGGAACGAGGTCAGGTTTTCCGCCGACGAGGCACGCACGATGTCGCCCTCGGTGCGCAGTACGAGCGACGAGGGCAGGTATTCCTTGATCGCGACCGGCGCGCCGGTCTCGTCGAACGCCCGGTAGACGATCGAAAAGCCGCCGCGGCTGATCTGCCGGTCGATCCGGTAATTGAGGAGTTGGTAGCCCCCCGTCAGGGCTTGATTGGTGACCGGCATGGGCGCGGATGTTAGATGTTATCCGTGGAGAACGCTCGCAATTCATGTGCCAGCATTGTCGGCCTGGCTTGCGCCACCGGGGGAGAACGCATACATTCTCGACAACCCGGGGGTCATTGTAAGCCGGAAAACTTGCATAAAGCTCACCAAAAGACACGATGATTCTCAGCATGACCGGCTTCGCAGCAGTTGCTACCGATCTGCCAGGGGTCTCGCTCTCGGTCGAGCTGCGTTCGGTCAATCACCGCTATCTCGACCTTCAGGTGCGGCTTCCAGACGAGCTGCGCCAGCTCGAATCGTCATTGCGCGAACGGATCGGCGCGGAATTGCGGCGAGGCAAGGTCGAATGTCGTATTTCCCTCAATCGCACTGCGCCGGGGGCGGCGGCGCTGGCCGTCGACGCCGCGCGCGTCGAGCAGCTGGCGAGGGCGGCGGCGGACGTGGAACGGCACGCGCCGGGGGCGGCTGCGCTTTCCGTGGCCGAGATCCTGCGCTGGCCGGGCGTCCTTGCCGAGCCCACGGTGCCCCCGGAGGAGCTTGCCGCCCGGGTGCAGGCGCTCGTCGGCAGGGCACTTTCCGACCTTGCGGCATCGCGTGAGCGCGAAGGCGCGAAGCTTGCGCAAGCCCTGAAGGAGCGCTGCGCGGCGATCGAGGCGCAGGTTGCGCGGGTCACGCCGCGCATTCCCGCGCTGCATTCGGCGTACGTCGACAAGCTGGGGGCCCGACTGCGGGAAGCCGGTCTTGACCCGGATCAGGAGCGGCTGAAACACGAGCTCGCGCTCTTCGCCACCAAGATCGACGTCGCCGAGGAGGTCGAGCGCCTCGCAACGCACGTTGCCGAGGTGCGGCGCGTACTGGCGGCCGGCGGTAGCGCCGGCAAGCGGCTCGACTTCCTGATGCAGGAATTGCACCGGGAAGCGAACACCCTGGGATCGAAATCGGTGGATGCGGAGCTTTCGCAGGCGTCGCTCGAATTGAAGGTGCTGATCGAGCAGATGCGCGAGCAGGTGCAGAATCTCGAATGAAGCCCGAACGGCCGCGAGATCGCCGCGGAAGGGTCCGGGGCGCGGACGCGGGGTCGGAAGCGGAGCCATCGCAAGTCGCGGCAGCGGTCGACGTGCACACCGACGCAAGCCCCAAACCCCAAAGGGAAGCCGCCGATGGCGCCACCCGGGCGCCGCCCGCGTCGGGCTGCCTGTTCGTGCTCGCCGCGCCGTCGGGCGGCGGCAAGACGAGCCTCGTCGGCGCGCTGATCGAGCGGGAACCGGGGATCCGCCTGTCGGTGTCCTATACGACGCGCGCGCCGCGATCCGGCGAAGAGAACGGCGTCCACTACCATTTCGTCGACCAGTCCCGCTTCATGGCGCTCAAGGCCGCCGGCGAGTTCCTGGAGCACGCCTACGTGCACGGCCATTGGTACGCGACGTCGGCGACGTGGCTTCGCGAGCAGGTCGCGCAGGGGCGGGACGTGCTGCTCGAGATCGATTGGCAGGGCGCGGCACAGGTCCGCCAGCTCATTCCGGAGGCGGTGCTCGTGTTCATCCTGCCGCCGTCGCTCGGATCGCTGCGCGAGCGGCTGGAAAAGCGGGGACAGGACAGCGCGGAGATCATCGACCGGCGGCTGGAAGCCGCGCGCGAAGAGATGCGCCACTGTGGCGACTTCGATTATGTTATTATGAATCAGGAGTTTGCGAGGGCCGTCGACGATTTGTCCGCAATCGTCCGGGCGGCCCGCCTAACCGCAGCGCGGCAACTGGTGCGCCACGCCCCAATGCTCGCCCGGTTGCTCGGACATTGAAGGGGCCCAAAATGGCACGCATCACGATCGAAGACTGTCTCGACAAGATCCCGAACCGCTTCGAGCTGACGCTCGCGGCGACCAACCGCGCGCGACAGATTTCAGCCGGCAGCTCGCCGCTGGTGGAAACCGACCGCGACAAGCCGACGGTCATCGCGCTGCGCGAAGTCGCCGCCGGCAAGGTCGGGATCGAAATGCTGCTCAAAGGGCAGTCGTGATCGATCCCCGCATCTGACGGCCCTCATGGTCGAGGTGTTCACGCATGTCGGAAATCGCGGAGTTCACCCGACACCTCGGCAATTACCTGCCGCCGCCTGACATCGCGCTCGTCGAGCGCGCGTGGGAATTCTCCGACTCCGCGCACCGCGGGCAGTTCCGCAAATCCGGAGAACCCTACATCACGCATCCGCTGGCGGTCGCCAGCATCCTCTCGCAGTGGCGCCTGGACGCGCAGGGACTGGCGGCAGCCCTCCTCCACGACGTGATGGAGGACACCGCGATCACCAAGGCGGAGATCGAATCGTCGTTCGGCAAGCCGGTCGCCGACATGGTCGACGGCGTCTCGAAGCTGGATCAGATCGAGTTCAGCTCGCTCGAGGACGCGCAGGCAGAGAGCTTTCGCAAGATGCTGCTCGCGATGGCGCAGGACATCCGCGTCATCCTGATCAAGCTCGCCGACCGGCTCCACAACATGCGCACGCTGGACGCGATGGCGCCGGTGCATCGCAAGCGTGTCGCGCGCGAGACGCTCGACATCTACGCGCCGATCGCGAACCGGCTCGGCCTCAACGCGCTCTACCTCGAACTCCAGGATCTCGCCTTCAAGCACCTCAACCCCATGCGCTACCGGATCCTCGCCGGGGCGATCAAGGCGGCGCGCGGCAACCGGCGCGAGGTGATGAACCGGTTGCTCGACGTGATTCGGGCCGGCTTCGTCAAGGCGGGCATCACCGCCGCGGTGACGGGCCGCGAGAAGACGATCTACTCGGTGTACAAGAAGATGCGCGAAAAGCGCTACACGTTCTCGCAGGTGTTCGACATCTACGGCGTGCGGGTGCTCGTCCCCGATCCTACCGCCTGCTATGCGGCGCTCGGCGTGCTGCATGCCCTCTACAAACCGATCCCGGGCAAGTTCAAGGATTACATCGCGATCCCGAAAGCCAACGGCTACCAGTCGCTGCACACGACGCTGTTCGGGCCGTTCGGGACACCGCTGGAGGCGCAGGTCCGCACCCACGACATGCACCGGATCGCCGAGGCGGGTGTCGCGGCGCACTGGCTCTACAAGTCGGGCGACGCGCTCGACCTCGCCGAAGCTCAGCGCGAAACGCACCGGTGGCTGCAGAGCCTGCTCGAGATAGGCTCCGAATCGCGCGACTCGAAGGAGTTCCTCGAGAACATCAAGGGCGATCTGTTCCCCGACGAGATCTACGTGTTCACGCCGAAGGGCAAGATCATGGCGCTGCCGCGCGGCGCGACCGCTGTCGACTTCGCCTACGCCGTGCACACCGACATCGGCCACCACTGCGTGGCGGCGCGGATCAACTACGAGCTCCTGCCGCTGCGCACCGAATTGAAGAACGGCGATCACGTCGAGATCCTGACCTCGCCGACGGCGCGGCCCAATCCGTCGTGGCTCTCGTTCGTCGGCACCGGCAAGGCGCGCTCGCGGATCCGCCACTTCCTCAAGGGCTTGCAGCAGAAGGAATCGGCGGGACTGGGCGAACGGCTCCTGTCGCAGGCGCTCGCCACGCTCAAGGTGGCGCCGGAGTCGATCACCTGGGAGCGCTGGGAGGCGCTGCAGAAGGAATACGGAGCGAAGAGCCAGCTCGAGATCCTGGCCGACATCGGGGTCGGCAAGAGACTCTCGTTCGTCGTCGCGCAGGCGCTGACGCGGCCGCTCGGCAAGGCCGGCGACGACGCGGCGGCGCTCGCGGCGGCCTCTGCGGTCAAACCGTCGGCGCTGACCCTGCGTGGCGTGGAGGGCGTCGCGATCCAATACGCGAAGTGCTGCCGGCCGATTCCCGGCGACGCGGTGGTCGGCCAGTTCCGCAAGGCTCAGGGCCTGCTCGTCCACACCCGCGACTGCGTGACGCTGAAAAAGCAGCGTCCGGACGTCGAGCAACTCGTCGACGTCGAGTGGGCCCACGAAGTGCAGGGCGAGTTCGACGCCGGCGTGCGTCTCATCGCCTCCGATCGCCGGGGCCTGCTCGCCGACGTCGCGACGGCGATTGCCGACGCCGCCGCCAACATCGACAACGTGTCGATGGAAAAGCCGGACGGGTCCTCGATGATCGCGATGTTCTTCAGCGTGCAGGTGCGCGACCGCAGCCACCTCGCGCACGTGATTCGCGCGATCAAGCGGATCAACGACGTCCGGCGCATTCACCGCGCGCGGACTTGACGCCCTCAGGCCGGAGTCGCGAGCGCGTCCGCGACGATGCGCCGGGCCTCGCTGACGATGGCCTGCAGGTGAGCGGCGTCGACGAAGCTCTCCGCGTAGATCTTGTAGACGTTCTCGGTGCCCGACGGCCGTGCCGCGAACCAGCCTTGTGCGGTCTCGACCTTGAGCCCGCCGATCGCGGCGCCGTTGCCGGGCGCCCGCGTGAGGCGCGCCGTGATCGGATCGCCCGCAAGGGTGGGGGCCGTGATCGCGTCGGGGGCGAGCCTGCCGAGCCGCACCTTTTCCTCCGGCGTCGCCGCCGCGTCGATGCGCGTATAGAGCGGTGCCCCCAGCTCCGCCGTCAGCTCGCGATAGCGTGTTCCGGGATCCTCGCCCGTGCGGGCCGTGATCTCGGCGGCGAGCAGGTTCATGATCAGACCGTCCTTGTCGGTGGTCCACACCGCACCGTCGCGACAGAGAAAGCTCGCGCCGGCGCTCTCCTCGCCGCCGAAGCAGCACGAACCGTCGTGGAGCCCCGGCGCGAACCATTTGAATCCGACCGGCGCCTCGAACAACCGGCGGCCGAGCTTGGCGACGACGCGATCGATCAGGCGGCTGCTGACCAGCGTCTTGCCGACGACCGCGTGCCGCGGCCACGCGGGCCGGTGCGCGAGCAGATACGCAATCGCGACTGCAAGGTAGTGATTCGGGTTCATGAGACCCGCCGACGGCGTGACGATCCCGTGCCGATCCGCATCGGGATCGTTCGCGAACGCGACGCGATAGCGATCCTTGAGCCCGACGAGGCGTGCCATCGCGTATGGACTGGAGCAATCCATCCGGATCTTCCCGTCGTGGTCGACCGTCATGAACGAGAACGTTGGATCGACTCGCGGGTTGACGACGTCGATGTCGAGGCCGTAACGGCGGTTGATCGGCTCCCAATAATGCACCGCCGCGCCACCGAGCGGATCGACGGCGAGCTTCAGCCCCGCCGCGCGGATCACGTCCATGTCGACGACGCTGGAGAGCTCGTCGACATAGGGGTGGACGAAGTCTTCCGCGCGCGTCGTTGACGCCTTGATCGCCGTGGCGTACGGCACGCGCTTCACGCCCGCGTTGCCGGCACGCAGCAGATCGTTCGCCCGATCCTCGATTGCGCGCGTGACGTCGGTATCGGCCGGGCCACCGTTCGACGGGTTGTACTTGAAGCCGCCGTCCGCGGGCGGATTGTGCGATGGCGTGACGACGATTCCGTCGGCGAGCCGATCATGGCGGCCCCGGTTGCGGACCAGAATCGCGCGCGAAATCGCCGGCGTGGGCGTGACACCGTCGTCGCGCTGAATCACGGTCTCGACCCCGTTGGCCGCGAGAACCTCGAGCGCCGTGCACTGTGCCGGACCCGACAGCGCATGCGTGTCCTTGCCCATGTAGAGCGGGCCGTCGGTCCCGTTGCGCCTGCGATAGTCGCAGATCGCCTGCGCGATCGCGGCGATGTGCATCTCGGTGAACGAGCCCGAGAGCGGCGTACCGCGATGACCGCTGGTGCCGAAACTGACCCGCTGACCGGCATCGTCGAGATCGGGGCGGCGCGCGAAATATTCGTGAACGATCGCGTCGGGATCGATCAGAATGTCTTTGGGCGCGGCCTTGCCGGCGAGCGGCGAGATCGGCATGTGTTCCTCACTGTCGAGGCTCGACGACGATCTCCGGCCAAAGTCGGCTGTCGCCGGTCGCCGCGGATACGCTCATCGTACGCCGAGCGGCGCCCCGATTGGAATACGCTGGTTGCGCATCCGCGGGCTGCGGAGATCGCTCCACCGCGAAATCGAACCCCGGTCGCCGCCTCGGCGGCCGGTCGAGCTGCCGGTCGGTGGCGAGGTGTCGAGCGCACCCGAGCGACATCGGGGCGTCCCGCCCCGCCTGCGAGAAGGCGCGTGTCGTGTTGCTAGTAAACGACGGACGAGGAGATCGAAAGGGGCCAGGGATAACTGCCGGGGGTGAGACCCGACGCGAGGTAGAAGCGGTACGAGAGCTGCAGCAAGGTATCGCGCCCGGAATACGCTTGATTGACGGCGCCGCCCTCGGGACCGATGTCGAGCGCGTTCGCAAGCCCCGTAATCGTCGCCCGGGCGAAGAGCTTCATCCGTGGGTCGAAGCTTACGGAAAATCCCCTGCGCTCGTTGCTTTGGGCGCGAAGCTGCGTGCCCGAAGCGACGTCGACGTAGCCTCGCGCGACATCTTCCGCCGTCACCGTCAGCGTCGAGGTCTGGTGCACGACGTCCAGCCGATGATACGGAAGCACCGTTGCCGAGAGCGTAACCACCGAATAAGCGGACGCCGCGGTTGCCTTCACGGGCGCCAGCGTCGATGCCAGCAGCACCGCCAGGGCGAGGCGAAGCACCGTTTGCTGCAACTGCAGTCCGCGCGCGATCTCGGGTTCGCTCGCGTAGCCAGCGCTGACGAGCGTGTCGCCAAGGCGCCGTTTCGACTGCTGCTGATCAAGCAGCGCTGTTCGCAGTTGCTCCGAGGTGATCACACCCGTCGCGACCAGAAGATTGCCAAGCTGCAACGGCCCTGCCTGCGCCGCACCGCTCGTTCCGAGGCGCTTCTGGAAGGCGAGCGCCAGCCGCAGCTCGGCGGCGGTAAGCCATCCGTTGCGCACCAACACTTCGCCCAGCCTCGACCCGCACGCGGACTGATCCGCGAGCGCCTGATCGAGTTGGGCGCGAGTCAGGCGACCCGCCTTGAGCAGCAACTGGCCGATGGGCTCCCGGGGACCGGCCGCTGCGCCCAGGACATCGCTGGCGCCGACCCATTGCGCCGCGATCCGCTCGACGAAGCGCCGTTCGGCGGGGCTCAGATCGAGCTCCGAGATCAGCTCGGCCGCGATCTCCTTCGGCATCACGCGACGCGTGCGGGATCGGTTGCTGAAGTGGTGGGTGCGTAACCGTTGCATCGGCTTCATCCTGGATGAGACAGAACGCTTGTTGATTGCGCGCTGTCCTCGACCTTTTTTCGCAAGAACCGTGCCCTTGCCCCCGGACGCGTATCGTGACCTCAGGGCAAACGGCTGTCGCATCGCAGGCCATCGTTGCTGACCCGGCAGGACGCGGATGAGCGCAATTCGTCAGCAGCCGCCCCGTGCAGTGTGACGCGCATGGGCTGACTTGCGAGGCTCCGCGAGAAAGTCTCCCTAGTACCGTCAAGGCTACTGGCACGCCCCTTGCGAGTGGCTTCGGCGAGGGGCGAAAGGTGGCAGTTCAATTCTTCGGGCCCCGACCAGAAGTCATTGATAAACAAGGAAAAGGACTTTGATCATGATGAAGCGCTCGATTATCGGCGCGGCCGTCGCCGCGTCATTGATGCTGCCTTACGGCGCCGCGCAAGCGGCGACTGCCGGTCCCTCGAATTTCAACGTCACCGCGACGGTCGCCAACTTCTGCACGGTGTCCGCCGCCAACGTTCCCTTCGGTTCCGTGAACGCCGGCGCCGCTGCAACGAACACCGCGAACAGCGTGACGCTCACCTGCAACAAGGGCGCGACGGTCACGGTGGTCCAGCTCAACAACGGCTCGAATGCCTCCGGCACGCAAAAGCGGATGAAGGATGCGGTCAGCGGCGACTTCCTCAACTACAACATCGACGTTCCGACGGGCGCGACCTACAACACGTGCCCGGCCGCGGGCGTCGGGCCGGAGTGGAATGCGACCAACACGATCGCAGCCACCTCGCTGTTCACGGTGACCGGCGGCGCGAAGCTCATCAACCTCTGCGCGTCCATTCCCGCCAATCAGTATCCGTCGGCCGGCAGCTACTCGGACACGGTGCAAGTCCAGGCGACGTATAACTGATCCGGCCACGGCTGCAAGCCCGGCGGCCGCGCGCCGCTCGGGCTCTGCAGACGTTGCGGGTGTCGCCATGAACGGCGGAACGGCATCGGTCGCGACGGCGCTGGGGTCCATGGGGAGTTCCGTGCGCGTTGTCGCGATGGCAATCGCCCTCGCGCTGGCGCTGGGGCTGCCCCGCGGCGCCCGTGCAGCGACCGCGGGCCCGTCGAACTTCAACGTGACCGTCACCGTGGCAAATTTCTGCACGGTGTCGGCGACGAACGTCGCGTTCGGCGCGATCAACGCGGGCGCCGCGTATGCGAATGCGTCGAGCAGCGTCAGATTGACGTGCAACAAGGGTGTCAGCGTGCCATCGGTCGCGCTCAACAACGGGTCGAATGCCCTCGGCACGCAGAAACGGATGCGCCGCGGTGCAGAGCGGCTGTCCTACAATATCGACGTTCCGACGGGCCCGACGTTCAACACGTGTCCGGCGCCCGGGGCAGGCCCGGAGTGGAACGCGACGAACACGATCTCCGCGACATCGCTATTCACGACGACCGGCGGGACGAACCTCATCACCCTTTGCGCGTCGATCCCCGCGGGTCAGTATCCGCTCGCCGGCAACTATACGGACACCGTTCGGGTCACGGCAACCTACAATTGAGATGAACGCAGGGGAATCGACGAAATGATGGCGCGCGTGGCGATGGCGACGGCGCTGCTCCTTTGTTTCCTCGAGAGCGGGGCGGCGACGTTCGGCTTGACACCAATGCGCGTTGAGCTGTCGGCTGCGTCGCCGACTGCGATCGTCACCGTCAACAACGGCGGCGATGCGCCGGTCACGATCCAGGTCCAGGCGTACACGTGGACGCAGCCCGGCGGCGAAGACGTCTACGAGGAAACGCGTGGGTTCATCGTGAGCCCGCCCATCTTCACGATCGCGCCGGGCGCCGCGCAGATCTTGCGGATCGCGCTGCGCGGCAAGCCACCGGCAGACGTCGAGCAGGCCTATCGATTGATCTTCCGCGAGGTGCCGCCGGTCGAGGAAACATCGACCGATCGCGCGCTTTTCCGCATCGCGCTCAACATGAACATCCCGATGTTCGTCGAGCCGGCGGGCGCGACGGTCGCGCCAAAGTCCGGGTGGAGCGTCGCTCCGGGTCCCGACGCCTCGTGGCGCCTCTCGATCGTCAACACCGGAACCGGAAACCTCCGGCTTGCCGGGATGACGGTGAATCAAGGCGAAACCAAGCTCGCCGAACGGGACGTTTTCGTCGTGCTGCCGGGGTCGACGCGCAGCATCGCGCTCCCGAAGGAACAGGTCACGCCCGGACAATCCTTGCGCGTCGAAGCGCAGAGCAACGGCGGCCGCGTTGATCTCGTCCTGCCCGTCGCCAAGCCATAGTGGCCTCCGTCGCGCCCTTGCCGCGGCCCTCCTCGCGACGTGTCTTCCGGCCGTCGCGCTGGCCGCGCCGGAGAAAGCGGCACACGATAGGGACGGCGCGCTCGTCGTCGCGCTCGCCGCCGAGATCGCGGTGCTGGCCGTCACGGTCAACGGCGGGCCCGAGCCGGGCGTCGCCTACGTCGTCCGCGATCCGAAAGGGCTGATGGTCGATACCGGAACGCTCGCGAGGTTGAAGCTTGCGTGGCGTGAATCCGACGTGGTGGCGCTGGAAGGTCGTTCGTACGTGCCGTTGCGAACGATGCGCGGCGTGCGCGCGTCGATCGCGGAGGCCGCGCAGCGTCTCGACTTCGATATCGATCCGGACCTGCTTCCGGCGGCGCGGCTGCGCTACGGACTTCCCGCGCCGCAATTGCCGCAGACGCCGGCGTGGGGCGGCTTCCTCAACTACACCGCCTACGGTCAGAGCTACAGCGGGCAGGACTTCGTCAACAGCTTTTCCAAATCCGTCGCCGGGGCCTTCGAAGCCGTTGCCTTCGGCCCGGCCGGGACCTTCGGCGCAAGCTTCCTCGTCAACTCGTCGGCGGCGACGCAGGCCGGCGCCGACAGCGCGGTCCTCCTCGACGCCGGTTGGCGCTGGGACGATCCGGCGAAGCTCACCACGCTCATCGCCGGCGACACGATCACGGCGCCAGGATGGTGGGGCAACGCGATCCGCTTCGGCGGCGTCCAGTACAGCTCCAACTACACGCTGCAACCCGGATACGTGACCTACCCGCTTTTGACGGTCTCGGGCATCTCGGCGGTGCCGACCGCAGCGGAGATCTACGCGAACAACATGCGGATGGGCACGCAGAACGTCCCGGCAGGGCCGTTTTCGATCACCAACGTGCCGGCGCTCAACGGCGCCGGCGAGCTGCAGGTCGTCGTGACCAACGCGCTCGGCCAGCAACAGGTGATCACGCAGCCGTTCTACGTGACGAGCCAGCTCCTGAAACCGGGGTTGAGCGAATTCTCGTTTTCCGCCGGGTCGGAGCGTTACGACTACGGAATTCGCACGGCCGACTACCGCGGGTTCATCGGGTCGGCTTTCTATCGCTACGGCATCAGCGACACGCTCACGGCGCAGGTGCGCGCCGAGGGCGACAACGATGTACGCGGGGCGGGCATAGGCGCCGACTACGTCGTCGGCTACCTCGGCGTGCTGAGCGCCGGCATCGCAGCGAGCAGCTCGAATGGAAATCAACCCGGGGCGAATGGCACCGGCGAGCGGTTCCTGCTCGGCTTCAGCCGCCAGGCGCACCTCGCGAGCTTCGGGATCCAGTCGACGTGGGCAACGCCACGCTACCGGGAGATCGGCGACACCGCACTCCAGGAATCGCAACTCACGCGAGCGACCTTCAACGTCGCGCTTCCGGGCGAAGCGGGCGCCCTCGCGATCGCCTGGAGCGGGCAGCGCTTCCGCGATTCGGCTCCGCCCGATCCTTCCGGAATTTCCCGGAGCGGGCCGCTCAACATCTACACCGCGACGTACTCGGTCGGACTCGGCCGGTTCGGCTTCCTCACGGTCTCGGCATCGAAGTCGGAGGGTCTTTCCGACCAGACGCAGGTGCTCGCGCTCTACACGCTGCCCTTCGGCACGACCAGCACGGGGCCGGCCGACACGACCTTGACGCTGGGCGGACAACGCACCCGCGGCGACGGCCAGTCGAATTCGTACGGGACGCTGGATCTGCAGCATCCGCTTCCGGTCGGAACGGGCCTTGGCTATTACGTTCACGCGCAGACGGACGACAATTACACGGCCGGCGCGTCCTACTACGGAAACTACGGTCGGTATTCGGTCGACGCGTCGCACGTGAACGGCGTGAGCGCCGTGCGCGGCGCGATTTCCGGAGGCATCGGCCTCGTCGGAGGGCATGCGTTCCTGGCCCCGCCGATCGATCAGAGCTTCGCGCTCGTCTCGGTCGGCGATGTCGTCGGTGCGCGCGTGCTGCAGGAAAATATCGAGATCGGGCACACCGGCGCCGACGGGACGCTGATCCTGCCGCGGCTGCCGTCGTATACGCCGGTCAACATCGCAATCGATCCCGCCACCGTTCCGCTCGACGCGACCGTCGGCGAAACGGTCCAGAAGGTCGTCACCCTGAATCGGACCGGGATCGTCGTCAATTTCGAATCGCGCCGCCAACGCAGCGCGCTCATCCGATTCACCCTTCCCGACGGATCGCCGCTGCCCGCGGGCGCCGTCGCTCGCGTCGCGGGCCGCACCGAGCCGTATCCGGTCGCGATGGACGGCGAGGTCTACATTACGGATCTTGCCGACCGCCAGGACATCGAAATCATGTACCGCGGTCGCTCGTGCCGCGTTGCCGTGGCGCTCCCGAAGGACGCGCCGCCGGTCGCGGACCTCGGCCCGTTCACCTGTGCGCTGCGCGAAGCCCGCGGAGAAAGACCATGAAACATTCGCTCCATTCCCGGGGCCGCCTTGCGCCTCGCGCGGCGCTCGCATGGCTGTCGCTGTCGGTAGCAGGCTGCGCATACGCTGTCAGCACCTGCACGGTCGGCGTCGGAAACGTGACGTTCGGCGCCTACACCGGCGTCCAGATCACGTCATCGGCTACAATGACGATCACGTGCACGCACACCAGCGGTGGCGCCGACACCATCGACTTCACGGCGACGCTGTCGACCGGCGCCGGAAGTTACGCGCAACGATTGCTTACGCACATCGGAGCGCCGCCCGATACGCTGCCGTACAACCTGTATCTCGGCACGGTTCCCGCCATTCTGAACACCAACGTGTGGGGCGATGGTTCGGGCGCCACCGTCACCGCAACCGGAACGGTTAAAGTCAGTAACGGCCAACCAACGCGGAGCGCGACGTTCACCGTCGCCGGGGCTATGGCCACGGTCGCCGCGATGCCGACCGCGGGCACCTACGAGGACATCATCGCCGCGACGGTCACGTACAACTGAGCGCGGCTAGCGCGACGGCTCCGCCGGCGGCGCGTACCACTTCGCCTTCGGCACGACCTTCGCGCCGGCGGGGTCGCCGAGATAGTGCGGCGACATGATCTGGACCCCGTGCTCGTTGAATACGTCCTGCACGTTGGCGTGAAGACTGGACAGCACTTCGGCGCGCGGCCGCGGGTCGGTCGGGACCGCCTGGCAGACGAGGCGGTATTCGACGTAGAAATCGGACAGCGCCGTCTGGAACACACGCGGCGGCGGGTCGCTCAGCACGCCCTCGGTGCGGTGGGCTGCCTCGATCAGCATCGCGCGCACCTGCCGCCATGGCGCGTCGTAGCCGATCGTCACCGTGGTGTCGACGATGAAGCCCTGGCCGCTGACCACCCGCGAATAGTTCTTGGTGACCGAGCTCAGGACAAGCGAATTGGGCAGCGTCAATTCCTCGCCGAGTCCGGTCCGCACCCGCGACGTGAACATGCCCATCTCGACGACCGTGCCCTCGTGCTCGCCGATGCGGACGTACTCGCCGGGACGAAACGTCCGCGTGTACATCAGGATCATTCCACTCGCCGCCTGGCCGACGAGGCCGGAGGCGCCGACCGAGATCATGAGGCCGATCAACACCGAAAGCCCCTTGAAGGCGTCGGTGCCGGAGCCGGGAATGTACGGATAGGCCATCACCAGCGCGAACACCCAGACGGCGAGGGACGCGAGCCTGCGCGTCGGTCGCGCCGAGTCCTCGTCGAGCCATGCGACACTGATCCGTCCGGACTGGATGCCATCGAAAAAACTGGTGAGCAGGCCGTTGACGGCGCGCGCGATGACGACGATCACGGCGACGACGATGAGATCGGGCACCGCCGCCGCCATCGCTCTCAACGCACCCGTCGTGGTGTCGAACAGGAACGCGTTGAGGTGCTCGCCCCAGACGCGCGTGTACGGGAAGCGGCCGAGCACGAAACCGATCCATTCGTAGGTCACGAGCAGCACGATCGCCCAGAAGCCGATCCGAAGACCGCGCGCGACGAGCCGGATCGCACGCTCGCGCTGGACGATCTGGGCGCCGCCGACGCGGATCTGGCCCGCCGTGGTACCGGCAAGCTGGACCATCCGGCGTGTCACCACGTCGCCTAGACGGCGCAGGAACCACAACACGAACAGGTAAATCAGGGTTGCGCCACCTGCCCACAACGCGGCTGCAAGCATGAGCCGGCCGTTGCGCGCTTCCTTGGTCTCGCTGATCGCTCGCTCCAGCGCCTGCACTGCGCTGCGCGTAATCACCTCGAGCGTCGGCCCGAACAGCGGATTGGCGTCGTCATTGGAAAGAACGAACGCCGGCGAGCCGTCGATCTTGATCACGTTGCCTTGAGGAATCGCCTCGACCTCGACGGTGCCGGGACCTCCGCGGTCGAGCAGCGCGTAGATCCGTTCGCGGGCGTTGTCGGCGCGAATCGACGGGGGCGCGCCGAGGAAGCTCGTACGGAAAGTGACGATCGGGCGATTGAAGACGACGAGCGTCGCCTCGGGCTGATGGGCACCGGCGGGCCCGGCTCGGGCTGCCGCCGGCCCGTCGACGGTCGTCGCGGCGGAAGGGGCTGCCGGCGCCGGCGTGTCGGCGGCGGCAAGCGGGCTCGACCCGAGCGCGAGCAGCGCCGCGGCGGCGGCAACGAGCCCGCGCCCCCAACGTCGGGCCCGCGCGCTCTCCGCCGGGCCTGCTCGTCGCGCGTTCATGGCGGGACGGCGATCGAGCAGGGCCGGGCCAGGTCGCCGACTCGCGATCGCCCGAGGCTTAGACGGGCTGCTTTGCGAAGACCTGCTGCAGTTCGCCCGCCTCGTACATCTCGCGCAGAATGTCGCAGCCGCCGACGAACTCACCGCCCACGTAGAGCTGCGGGATCGTCGGCCAGTTCGCGTACTCCTTGATCCCCTGGCGGAGCGCGTCGTCGGCGAGCACGTTGACGGCAAGGTAGTCCGTCACGCCGCTGCGTTTGAGGATCTCGACGACCGTGGCCGAAAATCCGCATTGCGGGAATTGCGGCGTGCCCTTCATGTACAGCACGACGCGGTTCGACTTGACCTGGTCGCGGATGGTGTCCTGAACGCTCATGGCGATGCTCCGTTGATGGGTACTTGACAGATATTGTACCGAATTGGCGTTGGCCCCGCCGATTTCAAGGCCTCGTCACTCCTTGACGGCGCCCGTCAGCCCCGACACGTAATATTCGACGAAGAACGAGTAGAGCACGGCGACCGGCAGCGACCCCAGCAGCGCGCCCGCCATCAGCGATCCCCAGTGGTAGACGTCGCCTTCGACCAGCTCGGTCACGACGGCGACCGGCACCGTCTTCACCTCGGACGACGAGATGAACGTGAGCGCGTAGATGAACTCGTTCCAGGACAGCGTGAACGCGAAGATGCCCGCGGAGATAAGCCCCGGCACTGCGAGCGGCAGGATGATCTTGACGAGAATCTGCAGCCGCGACGCGCCATCGATCAATGCGCATTCCTCGAGCTCGAGCGGGATCGACTTGAAGTATCCCATCAGCAGCCACGTGCAGAATGGCACGAGGAACGTCGGATAGGTGAGGATCAGCGCGAGGCGCGTGTCGAACAGGCCGAGTTTGTAGATGATCGTCGCGAGCGGGATGAACAGGATCGACGGCGGCACCAGGTAGGCGAGGAAGATGCTCATCCCGACGTAGCGCGAGCCCCGGAAGCGCAGGCGCTCGATCGCGTAGGCGGCGAGCACGCTCGCAACGAGCGACAGCGCCGTCGCCACCACCGAGATCAGGACGGTGTTCCACAGCCATTCGGGATAGGCCGTGTCGAACAGCAGCTTCTTGATGTGCGCGAGCGTCGGATTGGCCACCCAGAACGGGTTGCCCTCGCGCGAGAGCAGCTCCTCGTCCGGCTTGAAGGCCGTGACGGCCATCCAGTAGAACGGGAACAGAAGGACGAACAGGAACGCGCCCAGCGGAACGTAGACGGTGACGACGCGGCGCGGCAGCGAAACGAGGTAGCCCATGCCCTGCGAATCGACGACGTCGGGCGTGGCGATCTGCGTATTCATCGGCGTGCCCCCACGCCTGGGGCGGTGGCCGCAGCGCTGCCAAACCGCGTGCGATCCGATGAAAACACCGCTTGACGGAGCTCACGGTATCTCATTTGTCGGCGCCTCCTTGTTGCCACGCCCGGCGCTGCAGGCCGAAGTAGGAGACCATGATCGCCGCGAGCAGGAAGGGCACCATGGCGGTCGCGATCGCCGCGCCTTCGCCGAGGCTGCCGCCGGGAATCGCGCGCTGGAACGACAGCGTCGCCATCAGGTGCGTCGCATTGAGCGGTCCGCCCCGCGTCAGCACGTAGATCAGTTGGAAGTCGGTGAACGTGAACAGCACCGAGAAGGTCATGACGACCGCGATGATCGGCGTCAGCAGCGGCAGCGTCACGTAGCGGAACTGCTGCCAGTCCGACGCGCCGTCGAGGCTCGCCGCCTCGTAGTAGGACGGCGAGATCGTCTGCAGGCCGGCGAGCAGCGTGATCGCGACGAACGGGACGCCGCGCCAGACGTTGGCGGCGATCGTCGAGAAGCGGGCTGCCCACGGGTCGCCCAGGAAGTCGATGTACTGATGGATGAGGCCCAACCGTTCGAGCGTCCAGCTGATGATCGAGAACTGCGCATCGTAGATCCACCAGAAAGCGATGGCGGAGAGCGCCGTCGGCACGATGAACGGCAGCAGCACGACGGCGCGGAAGAAGCTCTTGAAGGGCAGATGCCTGTTGAGGAGCAGCGCGAGCCAGAGGCCGAGCCCGAACTTGATCACGCTCGCGACGACCGTATAGAAGATCGTGTTGAAGAGCGCAAGCCGCGTGACCTCGTCGCCCCAGAGAAACTCGTAGTTCTCGAGCCCGATCCAATCGCCGCCGCGGCCGATCTTGGTGTCGGTGAACCCGAGCCAGGTGCCGAGGCCGAGCGGGTAGGTGAGGAAGAGCAGCAACAGCGCCGCCGCGGGCAGCATGAACAGCGTCCCGAGGGCGGCGCGGTTGTCGAGGAGGCGCGTGAGCGCGCTGGAGCGTGAGACCATCAAATCAGGAAATACTGGCAGCCTGCCCATCGCCGAGCGAGGATGCCGTCGTCCCCGCGGAGGCGGGGACCCAGTAACTTTCCTCCGACGTCACTGGATTCCCGCGTGCGCGGGAATGACGAAGGCTCAGTTGCCTAGACTTTGTAATACCTTTCTGCCCGCTTCTGCGCCCGCTCCGCGGCTTCCTTCGGCGTCTTGCTGCCCGATGCGGCTTCCGCGACCATGTTGACGACGATGAAGTCGGCGAGCGCCCCCGCCGACGCGTATCCCATCTTGCCCGCATACCCGGAAGGCAGCATGTTGATCATCGAGTTGCGGTACGGCGTGTGCTTCGGGTCCGACGTCCAGATCGGGTTCTTCTCGTAGTAGCGCAGCGCCGGCGTCACGTAGCCGATCGACGCCTGCACCCACGGGTCCATCTGCTCGGGCTCCATCATGAAGCGCAGGAACTCCTTTGCCGCCTTCGGGTACTTACTGTACTTGAAGATCATCTGGTTGAAGAAGAGCTGGAACTCGGTCGGATGCCCGACGGGGCCGATCGGCATGTTGGCGTGGTTGATATCGGCCGCCATTTCCTTGACCTTCGGATCGGTCGAGTTCTTCGCCGCGTAATAGATCGAGATGCCGTTGTTGGTGACGAAGAGCTGACCGTCGAGGAACGCCTTGTTGTTATTGGGATCGAGCCACGAGAGGGTGCCCGGCACGAAGGTCGGATAGAGCTCCTTCGCGTACTCGAGGGCCTTCAACGTCTCCGGGCTGTCGATCACCACCTTGTTGTCCTTGTCGACGAGCTTGCCGCCGAACGACCAGACGAGCCAGTTGCACCACGTGTTCGCGTCCCCCGTCGCGTTGCCCAGTGCCATCCCGGGCGGAGTGCCCTTCTCCTTCAGCGCCTTGCACATCTTGAGGAAGCCGTCGGTGTCCTTCGGGAAGGCGTCGAAACCGGCGGCCTTGAGCGCGCTCTCGCGGTAGACCATGCAGACGCCGGCGACCCCGAGCGGAACGCCGATCCACTTCTTGCCGTCCGGCTTGAGATACGGCTGGCAGACCGGGTACCACCCCCCCAGCTTGCTGCCGAGATAATTGCAGACGTCGGTGACCTCGACGAGCTTCTCCGGATAGAGATTGGCATCGTCGTTGGTCGACAGGATGATGTCCGGGCCGGCGCCCGTATTCGCGGCGACCGCCGCCTTCGGACGAACGTCCTCCCACCCCTCGGCGTCGACGCGCACCTCGATGCCGTATTTCGCGGTGAACTTCTTCACGTTGGCGAGATACATGTCCTCGTCGCCCTGGACGAAGCGCTTCCAGCGCAGCACGCGGAGCTTCGCGCCCTTCTCGGGCGAGTTGCTCCACTGCGCGTTCGCGTTCTTGACCCAGATGAACGGACCCACGGCGGCGCTGGCCGCGACGGCGCCCGTCGTTTGCAGGAATTTGCGACGCTTCATTCGACTCATGGACTCCTCCTCGGTTGTGGGCGTGGTGCTCTTCGGCGCCCGATGGAAATGCTCAGCCGGCGAGGCGCTTGCCGCTCGCCACGTCGAACACGTGCGCACGCGCAAGATCCGGTGCCAGATGGATCCGGTCGCCGGGTCGGCAATCGGCGCGATCCCGAATCGTCGCCGTCACCTCCTGGCCGTTGAAGCGGCAGTAGAGTTGCGTGTCCGCGCCGGTCGGCTCGACGACGACGACCTCAACGGGGACGCCGGACGCGCCGAGCGCAAAGTGTTCGGGTCGAATGCCGTAGAGAACCGGCTGGCCGGCGTCCGCCCGCGCGCCGCCCGGCAACGGCAACGCGGCAGCGCCGCCGAACTCGATCTGGGTAGTGGCGCCGGCGAGGCGCGCGGTACCGGGAATCATGTTCATCGCCGGCGAGCCGATGAAGCCGGCGACGAAGGTATTCGCGGGCCGGTCGTAGAGCTCAAGCGGGTCGCCCGTCTGCTCGACCACGCCATCGCGCATCACGACGATCCTGTCGGCCATCGTCATCGCCTCGATCTGGTCGTGGGTGACGTAGATCGACGTCGTCCGGAGGCGCTGGTGCAGCTCCTTGATCTCGGTGCGCATCTGGACGCGGAGCTTCGCGTCGAGGTTGGAAAGCGGCTCGTCGAACAGGAACACCTGCGGATCGCGCACGATCGCGCGGCCCATCGCAACCCGCTGCCGCTGGCCGCCGGAGAGCTGGCGCGGATAGCGGTCGAGATACGGGACGAGCCCCAGGATGTCGGCGGCCTTGCGCACGCGCTCACCGATCTCGTCCTTCGGCTGCTTCGCGAGCAGCAGCGCGAACGACATGTTGTCGCGCACCGTCATGTGCGGATAGAGCGCATAGTTCTGGAACACCATTGCGATGTCGCGCTCCTTGGGCGGCATGCGATTGACCACCTTGCCGCCGATCGCGATCTCGCCCTCCGAGATCTCCTCGAGCCCGGCGATCATCCGCAGCAGCGTCGACTTGCCGCATCCGGACGGCCCGACGAGCACGCAGAACTCGCCGTCCGCGATGCCGATATCGACGCCGCGAATCACGTGCGTCGAGCCGAAACGCTTGTGCACCTCGCGGATCGCGACGCCGGCCATGCTTGTCCTAATGCGGCTTGCGCGTGCCGGCGACGACGACGTAGTCCGGCCGGCCCGTCTTGATCCAGGCGACGATATTCTGCGCCGCCTTGCGCCGCAGCTCGCGCTCGGCCTCGACCGAATAGAACGCCGCATGGGGCGTCAGGATGACACGCGGATGACCGAGCAGCCGCGAGCCAGCCGGCACCGGCTCGACCGGCAACACGTCGAGAGCGAGACCCGCGAGCGTCCCGCGCTCGAGCGCCGCAAGCGCCGCATCGATGTCGACCACCGCGCCGCGCGCCGTATTGACGAGGTAGCTCCCGGGCTTCAGCACGCCGAGCACCGCCGCATCGATCATCCCGCGCGTCTCCGCGGTGAGCGGCACGTGCAGGGAGACGACGTCGCTCTGCGCGAACACGTCAGTGAGGCCGGCCCGCCCGACATACGCCGGGAAATCGCCGTCGATGATATACGGATCGCAGGCGATCACGCGCCGGAATACGTTACGCCCCACGTGCGCCATCCGCTTGCCGATGCGCCCGAGGCCCACGATGCCGAGCGTCATGTCGCCGGCGCGCTTGAGCTCGCCTGGCGACAGGTAGTGCCAGGTCCCGGCGTGGATGTCGCGATGATAGGCAACGACGTTGCGGATCAGCGCGAGGGCCAGCGCCAGCGCGTGGGTCGCGACCTCGCCGACGCCGTAGTCGGGAGAGTTGGCGACCCAGATGCCCTGCCTCGCGCACGCTTCCGTGTCCACCGTGTCGAAACCCGCGCCGATCCGGCTCACGATGCCGAGCTCCGGAAGGGCCGCGACGACGCGCCCGGTGATCGGCGCGTATTGCAGCAGGATCCCGGCGCAATCGCGCGCCGCTTCGATCACCTCGGCCTCGGTCTTGCATTGCGCGACGGCAAGCTCGATGCCGGCCGCGCCGAACAGGTCGCGCTCGAGCCTCACGTCGGGGAACTCGTTGTCGGAGAACAGGACCTTCGCCATGTGACGATCAATGGGACCAGCCGGCGCCGCCGCGCCACGGTACGTGCGCCATTGCAGTCGGTCAAGTGGGAGGTCTCTCCAAGTGCGCCCGACACGGCTGCGCCGCACGGCAAAAATGCGGATTGCGGGCCGCCGCTTTTGGCAGCCCGCCCCAAGGGACGCAACGGCGCAGTCATGCGAGCCGGCCGACCCGCTCCCTCGCCAACCGCTATAATCGGCGCCCCGACCCGAGCCGGTGCAACCTCGCGGCCGGAGCATTCGATGCGAGCCACGGAGCCGGGGTGACCACGCACCTGCAAACGACGATCGCGGGCAGCCTGCCCAAGCCCTCGTGGCTGGCCGAGCCCGGCCAATTGTGGGCCCCGTGGCGGCTCGAAGGCGACGCGCTCGTCGAGGGCAAGCGCGACGCCGTGCGCCTGGCGGTGGCCGACCAGGAGCGCGCGGGCATCGACATCGTCAGCGACGGCGAGCAGACGCGCCGCCATTTCGTCACCACCTTCATCGAGGCGCTCGACGGCGTCGATTTCGCGCGCAAGCGGACGGTGCGCATCCGCAATCGCTACGACGCCGAGGTCCCGGTCGTCGTCGGCCCGGTTGCACGGCGGCAGCCGGTGTTCGCCGACGATGCGGCGTTCCTGCGCGCGGCGACGCAACGCAAGGTGAAGTTCACGCTGCCCGGTCCGATGACGATGGTGGACACGCTGTACGACGCCCACTACCGGAGCCGCGAAAAGCTTGCCTGGGCGTTTGCCGAGATCCTGAACGACGAGGCGCGCGCGATCGCCGCCACCGGCATCGACGTCGTCCAGTTCGACGAGCCGGCCTTCAACGTCTATTTCGACGAAGTCCGCGACTGGGGGATCGCGACGCTCGAACGGGCCGCGCACGGGCTCGGATGTGCGAGCGCCGTTCATATCTGCTACGGCTACGGGATCAAGGCCAACGTCGAGTGGAAGAAGGCGCTGGGCTCCGAATGGCGCCAATACGAGCAGACGTTTCCGCTGCTCGCGGGCTCGGCGATCCGCCAGGTTTCGCTCGAATGCGCGAATTCGCACGTGCCGATCGAGCTCCTCGGCCTTCTCCCCGGCAAGGACGTGCTGGTCGGCGCGATCGACGTCGCCACCGCCCGAATCGAGACGCCAGAGGAGGTCGCGACGACGATCCGGGCCGCGCTGCCGTGGGTGCCGGCGGAGCGCCTCTACCCCTGCACCAATTGCGGGATGGTCCCGCTGACCCGCGAGGTCGCCCGCGCCAAGCTCGTCGCCCTGGGCGCCGGGGCGGCGATCGTGCGCTCCGAGCTGGGGGTCGGCCGCTGACCCCGGACGGGGCTTCGACGCCCCCGGACGTTGCGGATTAGCCCGGTCCGCCGCCCTCTGCGCCAACCCTGGCAAATAGTGCTGGCGCCCGCGACCGTTCCTGTGTATCCTGCCGCAAGTGTTTTAGTTTCAAGGCACTAGGTACGCTCTGTTCGACCGCTTTGCAGTCGTCGCCGTTCTTTCCTTGAGATCGAAACATTGGCCGGGACTCGCCGTCCCGATATTTTTGTTGTTTCTTAAGGGATCTGCAAACAAATGGCAACTGGAACTGTGAAATGGTTTAACGACGCCAAGGGCTTCGGCTTCATCACGCCTGACGGGGGTGGCGAAGACCTGTTCGCGCACTTTTCGGCGATCAACATGCCAGGCTTCAAGACTTTGAAGGAGGGCCAGAAGGTCCAGTTCGAAGTCACGACGGGGCCGAAGGGCAAGCAGGCGAGCAACATCCAGGCGGCGTAATCCGCTGACGGGAATTTGCAGCACGAAAGGCCGGGGGTTCACCCGGCCTTTTTTCTTGCCGTGGCGGGTCAACCGGCTCCCGCCGCGGCCCCGACAACCGCCAGCGCCGTCAGGTTGACGAGCCTTCGGACCGTTGCCGACGGAGTCGCGATCAGCACCGGCTTGCGGGCGCCGAGCAGGACCGGGCCGATCGTGATGCCCTCTCCGCCGGTGATCTTCAGCAGGTTGAACGAAATGTTGGCGGCATCGAGGTTCGGCATGATGAGCAGGTTCGCCTCGCCTTTCAGCGTCGAATCCGGCAGCACCCGGTTGCGGATCGCTTCCGAGAGCGCGGCGTCGCCGTGCATTTCGCCGTCCATCTCGAGCCCGGGCTCGCGTGCGGCGAGCAGGCGCCTCACGTCGCGCATCTTTCGCGCCGACCTCGAATCGTCGCTGCCGAAATTCGAATGCGAAAGCAGCGCAACCTTCGGCAGCAGGCCAAAGCGGCGAACGCCGTCCGCCGCGAGGCGCGCAATCTCGACCAGCTTTTCGGCGGAAGGGTTGCGGTTCACGTAGGTATCGCAGATGAACACCGTGCGGTTGGGAAGCAGGAGGCCGTTCATTGCCGCGAAGACCGGCGCATCGGGGTGCTGGCCGATGACATCAGCCACGTGGCGCAGGTGCGCCTGGTACTTGCCCACGGTGCCGCACAGCGCCGTGTCGCATTCCCCCATCTCCAGGAGCAGCGCCGCGATCAGCGACGGCTTGCGCAGCACGGCTTCCTTCGCGTCCTCCGGCGAGATGCCGTTCCTGCCCATCAGCTGGTAGTAGAGCTGCCAGGCCGCCTTGTAGCGCGGATCGTTGTTGATGTTGACGAGCTCGAAGTCCCGGCCCGGCGCGAGCCGCAGCCCGAACTTCGCGATCCGCGCCTCGATCACCTCCGGCCGCCCGATCAGCATCGGCTTCGCGAGGCCTTCGTCGACAACGACCTGGACGGCCCGCAGCACCCGCTCTTCCTCGCCTTCGGCGTAGACGACGCGCTTGGCGGCCCGCTTCGCGCCTTCGAACACCGGCTTCATGATATGGCCCGAGTGGTAGATGAACTGCGACAGCCGGGTACGGTAGGCGTCGAAGTCGACGATCGGCCGGGTCGCGACGCCGCTGTCCATCGCCGCCTTCGCCACGGCGAACGGCACCTTGACCATGAGCCTCGGGTCGAACGGCTTCGGGATCAGGTACTCGGCGCCGAAGGAGAGCGATTCGCCGGCGTAGGCCTGCGCGACGATGTCGGACTGCTCGGCATGGGCGAGCTCGGCGATCGCATGCATGCAGGCGAGCTTCATCTCGTCGGTGATCGTCGTCGCCCCGACGTCGAGCGCGCCGCGGAAGATGAACGGAAAGCACAGCACGTTGTTCACCTGGTTCGGATAATCGGAGCGCCCCGTCGCGATGATCGCGTCGGGTCGCACGGCTTTCGCGACTTCCGGCCGGATCTCGGGCTCCGGGTTCGCGAGCGCGAGGATCAGCGGGTCCTTGGCCATGGCCTTGACCATCTGTTCGGTCAGCACCCGCGGGCCGGACAGCCCGAGGAAAAGATCGGCGCCGCGGATCGCGTCGGCGAGCGTGCGCTCCTTGGTGTCCTGCGCATAGCGCGCCTTGTTCTCCTCCATGGGTTGCTCGCGCCCCGCGTAGATCACACCCTTGCTGTCGCAGACGACGACGTTCTCGCGTTTAAGCCCGACGCGCACCATGAGGTCGAGGCAGGCGATCGCCGCGGCGCCCGCGCCCGAGCACACGAGCTTGATCTTCGCGATGTCCTTGCCGACGACCTTGAGCCCGTTCAGGATCGCCGCGCCGGCGACGATCGCCGTGCCGTGCTGGTCATCGTGGAAGACCGGGATCTTCATCCGCTCGCGAAGCTTGCGCTCGATGTAGAAGCAGTCGGGCGCCTTGATGTCTTCGAGGTTGATGCCGCCGAACGTCGGCTCGAGCCGCGCGATCGTCTTCACCATCTCTTCCGGGTCGGTCTCGGCGAGCTCGATGTCGTAGACGTCGATGCCGGAGAACTTCTTGAAGAGGCAGGCCTTGCCTTCCATCACCGGTTTGCCTGCGAGCGGCCCGATGTTGCCGAGGCCCAGCACGGCGGTGCCGTTGGTGACGACGGCGACGAGGTTCCCGCGCGAGGTGAGCACGCGCGCCTCGGCCGGATCCGCGGCGATCGCGTCGCAGGCCGCGGCCACGCCCGGCGAATACGCGAGGGCGAGATCGCGCTGGTTGATGAGGGCCTTGGTCGGGGTCACCGAGATCTTGCCGGACGTCGGCAGGCGGTGATACTCGAGCGCGGCGGTGCGCAGTTGCTCGTCCATCTCGATCCTCCTCCGGCTCGCGACTGGCCGGTGCGGGATCGATTCTACTCACTCCTCGGGATCCGCGACCCGATCGGGCCGTCGCGCAAAGGTCCGACCGAGGACGGCGGCCCCGAGGCGGCGGGTTTTCCGATGCCGCGGCGAAACGCGGACGGCGTCAGCGGCGAACGCCGGCGCGACGCGTCGCGGCGCGCTGCGCGCCCAGCCACGCGACGAGAACGATCAGCAGGGCGAGCGCCCACGTCGCATCGACCGGGACGGCCACGGTCGCCGCGGCGCCGACGACGGTGCTGACGCTGCTCGTCGCGTTCGCGGGCGCCGGATCGGTCGTGCCTGTCGGCGGCGTCACAGTCGCCGTGTTGATCACGGTGCCGGTTCCGGACACGGTTCCGGAGATTGCGATCACGACGCTGCCGCCGGCGGGCAGCGCTGCCACGACGCCCGTCACGGTGTTGCCGGCGACGTTCACCGCGCCGCACACGGCGCCGCCCGTCGCGCCGCCGCAACTCGCTGTCACCCCGAGCACGGCCGCCGGCACGATATCGGTGAACGTCGCGCCATCGGCGATCGACGGTCCGGCGTTGGTGATGGTCAGTGCGTAGGCGATTGCGCCGCCCGGGCCCAGCGTCGCCGGCCCCGTCTTCACCACGCCCACGTCGGCCATCGGGCTGCGGACGTCGCTGTCGGACGCGCTGGCCGGCACCAGGATCGACGGATCGGTCACCGTCACGGTGTTGACGAGAGGGTCGGTCGCGAGACTCGCCGCAAAGCGCACCGGTACCGTGAACGTGAGGCTGTTGCCGGCACCCGCCGCGAGCGTGGCTCCGGTTGTGCCAAAGCTCGTGCCGCCGGCGGCACCGGCGACCGTTCCGCAGGTCGCGGTCCCCACGGCCACGCAGGTCGCGCCCGCCGCCAGCGTCACGCCAGCGGGAAGCGGGTCGGTCACCGTGACACTGCCTGCGTTGCTCGGTCCGGCATTCATGACGACGATCGTGTAGGTGGCGCCGCCCCCGGGGACGTAGCTCGCGCTGCCGTCGGTCTTGCCGACCGAGAGACCCGACGCCGCGGCCAGCGCGTCGCTGTCGGAGCCGTTCGCCGTGGCCCCGCTGACGGCGTCGGCGGCAGTCGCGGTGTTGACGAGCGGATTCGTCGTCATCGATGCAGCAAAAGCAACCGGCGCGGTGAACACCAGCGAATTCGCGCCGCCCATGTTGATCCGCGCGGCGGTCGCACCGAAGCTAGTCTGCCCGGTCGTGCCAGCTACCGCGCCGCAGCTCGAGGTGCCGTTGGCGACGCACGTCGCGTTCGCCGCCAGTGTCACTCCCGCGGGCAACGGATCGCTCACGGTCACGTCGACCGCGTCGGAAACGCCGGTGTTGGTCACCGTCACCGTATAGGTTGCCGTACCTCCGGGCGTGTACGTCGCGCTCCCGTCGGTCTTGGTCACCCCCAGAGCGACGTTCGAGGCGAGCGCATCGCTGTCGGAGCCGTTCGCCGACGCGCCGCTCGCAACGTCGGTCGCGCTCGCCGTATTGACCAGCGGATCGGTCGTCATTCCCGCGGCGAACGCGACCGGCACCGCGAACACGAGACTGTTGCCCGGGCCCGCGCCGATGCCGGCGCCCGTCGTGCCGAAACTCGTCTGGCCGCTGGTTCCGGTGACGGTACCGCAGCTCGCAACGCCGTTCGCCACGCACGCTGCGTTCGCCGTCAGCGTGACGCCCGCGGGCAGCGCGTCGGCCACGGTCACGTCGAGCGCATCCGACGCCCCAGTGTTCGAGACGGTCACCGTGTACGTCGCGGCGCCGCCGGGCGTATAGGTTGCGCTGCCGTCGGTCTTCGTTACCGCCAGCGAGACGTTCGCCGAAAGCACGTCGCTGTCGGAACCGTTGGCCGTGATGCCGGTCGCGAGGTCGGTCGCGCTCGCCGTGTTGATCAGCGGACTCGTCGTCAGTGCGGCCGCGAAACCGACGGGGGCCGTGAACACGAGCGTGTTGCCGGCGCCGGCGTCGACGCGCGCCGATGTCGCGCCGAAGCTCACTTGTCCGGCCGTGCCGGTCACCGAGCCGCAGCTCGACGTCCCGTTTGCCGCGCAGGTCGCGTTCGCTGACAGCGTCACGCCCGCGGGCAGAGAGTCGGCCACGGTGACATTCAGCGCATCCGACAGGCCCGTGTTCGCGACGGTCACCGTGTAGGTCGCGGCGCCTCCGGGCGTATACGTCGCGCTGCCGTCGGTCTTGGCGACGCCCAGCGTGACGGCGGGCGAGAGCGTGTCGCTGTCGCTGCCGTTCGCCGCATTGCCGCTCGCGAGATCCGTTGCCGACGCGGTGTTAACCAGGGGATCGGCGGTCATCGCGGCCGCAAACGCGACCGGCGCCGTGAAGACCAGCGTATTCGCGCCGCCGGCATCGACGCGCGCGCCCGTCGCGCCAAAGCTCGTCTGCCCGGTCGTGCCGGTGACCGTGCCGCAGCTCGACGTCCCGTTCGCCACGCAGGTCGCGTTCGCAGACAGCGTCAGCCCGGCGGGCAGCGGGTCGCTCACCGTGACGTTGAGCGCGTCGGTGAGGCCGGTGTTCGAAATCGTCACCGCGTACGTCGCCGTCCCGCCCGGCGTGTACGTCGCGCCGCCGTCGGTCTTGGCGACTGCCAGCGTGACGGCGGCGGACAGCGCGTCGGCGTCCGAGCCGCTCGCCGTCGCGCCGGTCGGGACGTCGGTCGCGCTCGCCGTGTTGACCAGCGGATCGGTGGTCATTGCGGCCGAAAAAGCGACCGGGACCGTGAAGACCAGCGTATTCGCGCCGCCGGCATCGACGCGCGCGCCCGTCGTACCGAAGCTCGTTTGCCCGGCCGTGCCGGTCACCGTGCCGCAGCTCGACGTGCCGTTCGCAGCGCACGTTGCATCCGCCGTCAGCGCGAGGCCGGACGGCAGAGCGTCGGCGACGCTGACGTCGAGCGCATCGGAGACGCCGGCGTTCTCGACGGTGATGGTGTACGTCGCGGTGCCACCGGGCGTGTACGTCGTCGCACCGTCGGTCTTGGTCACGAGCAGCGTGACCGCCGCGCTGCGCGTGTCGCTGTCGGAGCCGCTCGCGCTGCTGCCCGCGCCTGACGCGTTGAGGTCGATCGCTGTCGCGGTGTTGATAAGCGGGTCCGTCGTCATCCCCGACGCGAATGCGACCGGCGCCGTGAAGGCGAGACTGTCGGCCGCCCCGGTGCCGACGCTCGCACCCGTCGCGCCGAAGCTCGTCTGCCCGGCGGTTCCGGTGACCGTGCCGCAGCTCGCCGTGCCGCTCGCGACGCACGTCGCATTCGCCGTCAGCGTCAATCCCGCCGGCAGCGCGTCGGCGACGGTGACGTTGGTCGCGCTCGACGGTCCGCCGTTGGTCACGGTCACGGTGTAGGTCGCCGTCCCACCGGGCGCGTACGTCGCGCTGCCGTCGGTCTTCGCGACGCCGAGCGATACCTGCGCCGCAAGCGTGTCGGTGTCCGTTGCCGAGTTGTTGCCGGGATTCGGATCGGTGACGCCGGCGGGAACGTTGACCGCTGCCGTGTTCGACAGCGTGCCCATCGCCGCCGCCGACACCGTCGCCGTCAGCGTGAATGTCGCCGTGGCGCCGACCGGGAGATTGACGCTCGCGCCGATGTTGCCGACGCCGGAGGCCGGACATGATCCGCCGCCAGCGCCGACGCAGGTCCACGTCGCGGCGGTGAGAACCGCAGGCAGCGTATCGGTCACCGTCGCGCCGGTCACCGCGCTCGGACCCGCGTTCGACGCGACAATCGTATAGATCACCGGCGTTCCGGGCACGGCAGTGGCGGCGCCGTCGGTCTTGGTGATCGCGAGATCGGCGATCGGCGTAAGCGTGTCGCTGTCGGTCGCCGAATTGTTGCCGGGGTTCGGATCGGTCACGCCGGCCGGCGCCGCGACCGTCGCCGTATTGGAAAGGGTGCCGACTGCTGCCGCCGACACGGTACCCATCACCGTGAACGTGACCGAGGCGCCCACCGGCAGATCGACGAGCGCGTTGATGTCGCCGGAGCCGGCCGCCGGGCACGTCCCGCCGCCCGCGCCCGCGCAGGTCCAGGTCGCGCCCAGGATTGCGGCGGGCAGCGTGTCGGCGACCGTCGCCCCGATCGCATCGCTCGGTCCCGCATTGCTGGCGACGATCGTGTAGGTGACCGGTGCCCCCGGCACGATCGTGGCCACGCCGTCGGTCTTGGTGACCGCGAGATCGGCGACGGGGGTGAGCGTGTCGGTGTCGCTAGCGCTCGAATTGCCGTTGTTGATCACTGAGCCCGGAACGGCGAGCGTCGCCGTATTGGTGATGCTGCCGACGGCATTCGGCGCGATCGTCGCCGGAACCGTGTAGGTGATCGAGCCGCCGTTCGGGATCGACACGGTGTCGCTGATCGGCCCCGACCCCGACCCGCAGAACGCTCCGCCCGCCGGCACGCACGTCCACGCGCCGAAGGTGACGCCCGCGGGCGGCGTGTCGTTGACGATGAGGCCGGCGACGCTGTTGGGACCGCTGTTGGACACGCTGATCGTGTACGTGGTCGTGCCGCCCGGAACGACCGTGGCGACCCCGTCGGTCTTGATGACGTTGAGATTGACGACGCCGGTCGCGGCGAGGGTCGCGGTTCCCTGCAGCGGATTGGTGACGCCCTGCGTGCTCGCGACGGCGCCCGGCGGGATCGTGTTGATCAGATTGCCCGATACGTTTGCGCGCACGGTGACCGCGAGCGTGCAGATCGAGTTCGCGTTGACGTTGGCGCCCGAGAGCGTGACGGTCGCGCTGTTGTTGACCGCAGTGATCGCGGCGCCGCCGCAGCCGGCCCCGGTGAAGGTCGGCGCGGGTGGATTCGCAACGACCATTCCGGCCGGCAGATTGTCGGTGAAGCCCACACCGGTCAGGTTGATCGCGCCGGCATTGTTGTTGCGGATCTGGACCGACATCGTGGACGTGCCGCCGACCGCAACGGTGGTCGGGTTGAACGACTTGTTCGCCGTGACCGACGTATTGACGAGCACCAGGTTCGCGTTGACGTTGGCGTTGGTCACGCCTTCCGCTGTCGTGACGGCATTGGCTGGAATGTTGTTGGTGTGCGTGCCCGTTGGCCCTGCAACCGGCGTCGCCACGTCGAGCGTGACCGTGCACGACGTGTTGGCGGCGCCGCCGGCGAGGCTTCCGCCCGCGAGCGAGAAGCTCGTGGTTCCGGAGCTCGCCGTGACGGTCCCGCCGGTGCACGTCGTCGCGGCATTCGCCGGCGTAGCGACAACGAACCCCGCGCCCATCGTCGTCAGGAGATCGGTGAAGCCGATGTTGGAAAGCGCCGCGGCGCCGCCGGTGCGGGTCAATGTGACGGTGAGCCGCGAGGTCGTACCCGACTGCACGGTCGCGGGACTGAACGCCTTGGCGACGGTCAGCGCGCGCTGCACGTTGACGACGCCGGTGATCGTCGTCGTGTTGTTCCCTTGTGTCGTCACGACGCCGTTGACGGCGATCGTGTCGGTGCGATTGCCGGTCGCCGAGGTCGCCGAGATCGCGACCGGCAGCGTGATCGTGCAGCTGCCGTTCGCCGGAATCGTCCCACCGACGAGCGTGATCAGCGTGCCCGGCGTCGGCGACGTGAGCGTGGAGCCGCAGGTGCCGCCGGGGACCGCGCCGGACGGAACGGTGAAGCCCGCTCCCATCGTCGTCAACTGGTCGGTGAGCGTGGTGATGATCGCCGCCGTCGACGCCAGGTTGTTCAACGTGATCGTCATCGTCGTCGAGCCGGTCTGCACCGCCGGGACGGTGAACGACTTGCTGCCGGTGATCGAGGTCACGGTTAGCGTGCCGCTCGCCGCTGCGTGCGCCACGCTGCCGAAGGTGCCCGCCGGTATCGTGTTCACGGTGGTGGCGGTCGCGAGCACCGGCACGGTGATCGTGCACGACGTCGCGCCGGCGGCCACCGGTGCGGCGCCGAGGCTGCCGCCGGTCAAGGTCACCGAAGTGGCCGTATTGGTCAGCACGCCGCCGCAGGTCGTCGACGGCACGCCGTTGACGGTCATCGTCGCCGCCCAGCTGTCGGTGAACGTGATCGGCGTGAGGATGCTGCCGTTGAAATTGTTGATGGTGATCGTCATCGTCGACGGCGTCGTGCCGCCCGCCGGAATCGGATTCGGTGCGAACGCCTTCGCGAGCGACGAGCCGGTCTGCACGGTGACGGCCCCACTGATCGCGGGGCTGGTTGCGCCCTCGGTCGTCGTCAGCGCGCCCGCCGCAATGGTGTTGGTCGAGGAACCATTGGTGGCGGCGTTCGGATTGCGCGCGATCACGTCGACCTTGATCGTGCACGACCCGCTCGCGGGAATCGTCCCGCCCGTCAAGGCGATCGTCGCCGGATTGCTCGCGGTGGCGGTCGCCGTGCCGGTGCCGCACGTCGTCGACGCATTCGGCGTGCCGGCGATGTTGAGCGTCGCCGGCAGCGTGTCGGTGAGCGCGGCGTTGGTAAGCGCAACCGGATTCGGATTGGTGAGCGAGATCGTCAGCGTCGATGCGGCGCCGTTGCCGTGGACGTTGTTCGGGACGAATGCCTTGGTGCCGGTGATGTTCGCGGGCGCGGAGACGACGAGCGTCGCCTGGGCGTCCTGCGGATTGGTGCCCTGCGACGACGCGACGGACCCGGCGGCGATAGTGTTGAGATAGGTGTTCGGCGTCGACGAGACGATGTTGACCGTGAGCTGGCACTGTCCGGGCACCCCGCCGGTGATCCCGGGGATCGTGCCGGCGGACAACGCGACCGGGCGCTGGCCCGGCGTCGCGGTCACCGTGAACCCGCACGTGTTGCTGCCGATCGTGAGCGGGTTCGCGACGACGACATTCGCCGGCAGTGTGTCGGTGAGGGCGACGCCGGTCGCGGCGGCGGCATTCGGGTTGAGCAGGACGATGGTGAGGACGGACACTTGTCCGGCGATCACCGAATTGGGCGTGAAGCTCTTGTTGACGCCGACGGCGGCGAGAGCGCCGGAGGCGAACAGCGCCAGCGCGAGCCCAAGGGCGCGGAGCGTCTTCGTCGGCGCTTGCCACTGCATTGCGGGCGAGCCTCCCTGTCTCGGCGCTCGGGCGCCGTATCTTTTCCGGACTCCGCGACGCAGCCGGTGCAAAGCGTCAAATCGCCAAACAACCCCGTACTGTCACGCGCGAACGTTTGCCGCAGGCTGCCCGTACGCGCAAGCGACAACCAGAACTCAGACTTCAGCGGGGGCGCCCGCGGCCGCATCGGCCCCAGTCCGTGACCGGATCACGACTTGAGCCGCGAGGAATGGCGATGCATCCTAGCATCGGCGTGCACGCCCTCCAAGCGCACGGCAGCGCATGACGGGAAAACGTTCGCTCGAAGTCGGAAAATTGCAACAAAATGCAGACGCAGCCCGAAAGATGGCTGGGAAGCATCGACGTCGACAGCTTTCGACGGGGGAACGCGGCGGCCGCCTCGGCCCGGGATTGCCTGACCGGAGTGCGTTCCTGCGGCGTCGATCAAGAGCCGCTGGCGGTACTTCTGGCCCCGAAGCCGCCGACGGCGATCGTCAGGATTCGCGGTGCGGGGTCACGACGTTCGTCTGCGCATCGATGGTGTTGAGCGCCTCGTTGAGCATCGATTGCGCGCGTTCGGTATTGCCGGCCGCGAGCAGCTCCTTGACATCGACGATCAGTTGGCGGAGCTGCTGCTCGTAGGCCTCCGCCCGTTCGAGCTCGCGCACGAGACGCGCGACTTCGTCGTTCAATGCCGGTTCGTCGGGATCGGCTGCATTGGGATCGTCCTGCATTGGAATCGCGTGCGACAGCCTTTGGCGACGAGGAACCGCGCAGCCCGACATTCTATTCCAGCGGCGGGCGAGCGAAAACGCCGGGCGGCCACGCGTCGGTGGGCCGCGCGTTTGTTCGCGCGCGATCCAGGCGCTAAGATGGGGGCCGGCGTCAATCCTTTCTCTCACGGGCATCACGATCCGCCGACGAGCATGGAGATTCGCGATGGATTCGCCGGGGCCGTCGGCAACACGCCGCTGATCCGCCTCGATCGGTTGAGCCGCGAGACCGGCTGCGCGATCCTCGGCAAAGCCGAGTTCCTGAATCCGGGCGGCTCGGTCAAGGATCGCGCCGCGCTCTACATCATCACGGACGCCGAACGGCGCGGCGCACTCGAGCCTGGCGGAACCGTGGTCGAAGGCACGGCGGGCAATACGGGCATCGGCCTCGCCCACCTCTGCGCTGCGCGCGGGTATCGCTGCGTCATCTACATTCCCGAAACGCAGTCGCAGGAAAAGATGAATCTGCTGCGGGCGCTCGGCGCCGAGGTACGCCCGGTTCGCGCGGTGCCGTACAGCGATCCGAACAACTATGTGAAGCAGGCCGGCCGCGCCGCCGCCGACATGGGCAACGCCGTCTGGGCCAACCAGTTCGACAACGTGGCGAATCGCGCGGCGCACTACGAGACGACCGGACCGGAAATCTGGCGCGACGCGGAGGGCCGCGTCGACGCGTTCGTCTGCGCGACGGGAACCGGGGGAACGCTCGCCGGCGTCGCCCGTTACCTCAAGGAGCAGCGGCCGGCAACGCGGATCGTGCTCGCCGACCCGATGGGGAGTTCGTTATATCAATTTGTGAAAACGGGCGAACTGAAGTCCGAGGGCAGCTCGATTACCGAGGGCATCGGCTCGAGCCGCGTAACGGCCAACCTCGCGGGCACGCCGATCGACGAAGCGTATCGAATCGCCGACCAGGAATGCGTCGCGATGGTCTACGACCTCCTACGGCGCGAAGGGTTGTTCATCGGCGGCTCCACCGGCATCAACGTCGCCGCTGCCGTGCGTGTCGCGCGCGACCTGGGTCCCGGGCACACGATCGTGACGCTGCTCGCTGACCGGGGATCGCTCTATCTCGGGCGCCTGTTCAACCCCACGTTCCTCGCGAGCCGGGGCCTTCATCCCGGCTGACCAATCGAAGCTCGCCGCGCCGGGCACAATGAAATCTTGACCCCGATGTGCGGCTCGCGGGCTAAATGGTTCCCCGCCCGCGCCGCCTGGAAGCCAGTGGGAAGAGGCGCCACGCGGTGCGTTTTTCTTCGTTCCCGAAGGCCGACGATCGGATCGGCGCTAATACGCGGCTGAACTGGCCGCCGGGGAATTGCCGGCGCTCCTCGCCTCAACGGCCGTTGTGCCATGTGAAACGGCGGGCAACGTTGCGCCGGGCACGTCGCGTTCCTGCCGGTCCGCAACGCCAAGGATCGCGGAGACGCGACGCCACGCGACCGCCGTGCACGCGACCCCGATGACAAGCAGCCCCACGGCTGATCCGGGACTCGACGTGCCTTCAAATAGCAGGGCGATCCCGCTCGCGGCTCCAAGCGCGCCAATTCCCACCGCGCGGATCCAGAGTCCGAGCACGAACATGGACCGGCGGGCAGCTCGGTTTCGCTGACGCGGCCATCGCGTGCGCAAGTTGTGATGCGTTAGCATGTGTTCGACTCCATGAAGGGGTGGTTAAAGTTGGATCCGAGGCGGCCTCAGGCCCGGTCCTCGAGCGGCCAGAGCCTGCGTCGCAGAGTGCCGGCTCCGGAGCTCAGCGCAGCCGCCAGGCTTTTCACCGAGCTGCCGACGCGGCAGAAGAGATCGATCGTTGCCTCTGCGCGCTCGATCGACGCCCTGGCAAGGGCACGATCGGCGGCGGTCATCGTCACCGCGTCGAGTCGTCGCAACATGTCGGTCATGACCACCGCCCCGCGGCGACGGCCGTTGGTCGCTTCGCGCGCGCCCGGTTCCTCAAGGAAGCGAGCGTCGAATCCCTCCAGCGCCGCAGCATGTCCGCAACGTATTGACTCCGCAGTTCGCGGGCCCTTCGCTCCAACGCAAAGTGATCAATATGGTCGGGCCACTTCGGAAGCGGATACTGTTGGTTTGTGCGCTGCACCAATCCGGGCTGCGCCCGGCCGGCCAGCGGCCCTTGCCGACTGCGTTCCAGAGGAAGCAGCGGACGTATGACGACTACGACATTGGCAATGGTAAAGATGCGCCTGCGCATGGTAATATCCTCATAACATATTGAGCGTAAAGCAGTTACCGCCCACAGTCAGCAGTGTAGGGGCGCCATGCGGCAATTGCCAATCGTATTTTCGGATGGCGTGGATCGCTAATTCCGATCAAACTTATCGGGATTATTGCGACGCAGCAAAATCAGGATCGATTCCACGTCATGGGGATTCCCTGCGGGCGCTCGCGCCGCGCACACCCTAGCGAATGCAAGGCGGCCGTGCGCGCCACCGACGATGGAGGTGGCTCCGTCGGCGCTGCCGCCATGGATCCGCGCCGGACCGACCACGATGCTTCACCGCGGGGTTGCCCCGGAGCGAATACCGCGTTCTGAAGTCGAAATCCTAAACGCCGATGGCCAACGTTCTTCCGGGATTGCTCGCCGCTGCTGCGCTTGCCGCGGCAGCGCCCGCCCAGATCGCCCCGAACCCCGCTGCGCTGGTGCAGGTGATGCAGGGCCACCGCATCGTGCTGCTTGGCGAGGTCCACGACAACGCCGCACAGCACGCGCTGCGCGTCGTGGCGTTGCGGCAACTGGTCAGGCAGGGCGCCCGACCGGCGCTCGCGTTCGAGCAATTCGACCGCGAGCGTCAGCCCGACATCGAGCGCGCGCGACGCGAGCGGCTGCGGGACGCCGACTACCTCATCGCGCAGGCGAAAGGCTCGGGCGACTGGCGCTGGGACTCCTACCGGCCGTTCGTTGCGCTCGCGCTCGAATACGATCTGCCGATCGTCGCGGCGAATCTGTCGCGCGGCGACGCGATGCGGGTGGCGATCGAGGGCTGGCCAGCCGTGTTCGACGCGGCGACGCGAAGCAAGCTCCGCCTCGATGCGCTACCCATCGACTTGCGGCGCAAGCAGGAGGGCGCCATCGCCATTGGCCATTGCAATCTGCTTCCGCCCGATGCGCTGCCGGCGCGGGCACGCGCGCAGATGGCACGCGACATCGTCATGGCGAGATCGATCCGTCCTTACTTCGACCGAGGTGTCGTGCTTCTGGCGGGCAATGGTCATGTGCGCCGCGACATTGGCGTGCCGTTCTGGCTCACGGCCGACGAACGAAGGAGCGTCGTCAGCATTGGCCTGCTGGAGCGTGACGATGACGCTTCAGGCGCTGAGTCGGCGGCGGAATTCGATGCCTACCTCGTCACCGATCGCGCCGAGCGAGCCGACCCCTGCAAGGAGCTTGCGGAACGCCTGCGACCGCCGCCGACGCGCTGATCGGGTGCGCAGCGCTCGGAGCGCCTTCCCGGCAGGCCGCTGACCGCCTAGCGCGCGCCGATCATGCTGCCCCCGTCTACCTGTGTCGATCACGGGGGAGCTCGTGATCGATACTTTTCCCCGGCCGTCCTTTCAGGGGCCGAAATCGGCGTGCAAGTGCGAGGCCAGCGCGGGACCGCGGCCCATCCGGGCGAAACGCCCAGACGTAACGCCAGCAACAGACGACGACGCAGGTGCTAACGTGAATGGAATGGTGGCCAAGGGCGGAATTGAACCACCGACACAAGGATTTTCAGTCCTCTGCTCTACCAACTGAGCTACTTGGCCTAGGTACCACGTGAAATGCGCTGGCCCCGAGGAATTCCCTCTTGGCCAAAAAAGATAATTATATCAAGGCGCGACAGTTCTCCGTAAGCCACCGATCGCGGCGACGGGGGAGCGGTTCACGCGCCGAAAAACGACTCGAGCTCCGCCAACGTCCGTTCGGGCACCTCCTCGGGAAGGTAGTGACCGGACGGCAGCGCCTTGCCGCGTACGTCCTGCGCAACGTGCTTCCAGTCGGCGACAGGGTCGAAAAGCCGGTGTACCACCCCCTTGTCGCCCCACAGCACAAGCAGCGGACAGGTGATGCGCCTGTCGGCGTCCGCGGCATCGTGCTCGAGGTCGATCGTCGCAGCGGCCCGATAGTCTTCGCAGGTGGCGTGAATTGTCGCGGGATCGCTGAAGCACCGCTCGTATTCGGCGAGCGCCCGCGCATCGAATTGTGCTCCGCCGCTCGACCATCCGCGGATCTTCTTGCGCAGGTAGTAGATCGGATCCGCGCCGATCAGCCGTTCGGGCAGGTCGAACGGCTGAATCAAGAAGAACCAATGGTAATACGCGGTCGCGAACGCCTTGTCGGTCCTGGCGTACATCGTCCGCGTCGGCGAGATGTCGAGCACGGCGACGCGCTCGACTGCCGCCGGATGATCGAGGCAGAGCCGATGGGCGACCCGCCCGCCCCGATCGTGACCGGCGAGCCGGAAGCGTGTGAAGCCCAGCGTCCGCATCACCCCGACCTGGTCCGCTGCCATCGCGCGCTTCGAATAGTTGATGTGGCGATCGCCGCCGTCCGGCTTCGACGAATCGCCGTATCCGCGCAAGTCGGTGCAAACGACGGTGTAGCGCTGGGCAAGGGATGCCGCCACTTTGTGCCAGATCGCGTGCGTCTGCGGGTATCCGTGCAGCAAGAGCAACGGCGGACCGCTGCCGCCGACGACGCAATGGATTTCCACGTCTCGCGTCGCGATGCGGTGGACGCTGAATCCCGCAAAGAGGAGGCTGTCCGCTGAGCTCATGGGTCGGTTGGGCGTCGCGACGGACTCCGTCAATGTTCCGCCCATTTGGCGCCTGGGTCTCGCCCGATCCCCGGCAGCAAGTGCGATGAGTGGCGGAGATCGAGGCGTTGTCACACGGCCCCGCATGCCAGGGCATCCGCCGTCTTCGCATCGATGCCCACCGCCGCGGCGGCCGCCAACAGGTCGCGCCATGTCGTGTCGTCGAGGGGCACGCCGCTTGCGAGGCGCGCCGCGCGCGTGCGCCGCTCGACTTCGCCCGGCGCGAGCACTGGCTGTCCCGCGACGGCGGGTGGAGACGCCTTCACCCAGTCGACCAGGCGCTGTGCTTCGACCGGCACCACGCCTTCCCGATCGTAGGCTGCCGGTGCAACGTAGATCGACAACATGTTGTTCCGCAGGACGGTGTCCGCGGGATCCGAGCTCCTGCCGGTCGTGACCGCGCCGGCAAGAAGATCGGCGAGAATCGACAGTCCCGATCCCTTGTGGGCTCCGATCGTGAGCAGCGCCCCACCATCGTAGAAATCCTTCGGATCCGTCGTCGGCTCGCCATGCTTGTCGACGATCCACCCTTCCGGTACCTGCTCGCCCCTGTTCGATGCGACCATCAGCTTGCCCTCGGCGACGGTCGAGGTCGTGATGTCGAGGATCGCGGGCGGGCCGCCGGCAAGCGGCACGCCGATGGCCATCGGGTTCGTCGACAGTCGCCGGTCGGAGCCGCCGAACGGGGCGACGCGCTGGGCGCCCGAAGTGTTGAGAAAATGCAACGACACCTGCCCCGCCACCGCCGCCATTTCGGCCCAGTCACCGAGACGCCCGAGATGCCCGCAGTTGCGCAGGCCGATCATCGCGATGCCGCTCTCTCCCGCCTTTGCGATGCCGAGCTTGGTTGCGAACTCCCCGATGACCTGACCGAAGCCACGGTTGCCGTCGATGATCGCAATCGTCTTGCTTTCGAACACGATCGTCGGCGACGTGTTGGGCCGCAGCCAACCCGTGCGGACCCATTCGAGGTATTTCCCGACGCGCAGCACGCCGTGCGAGTCGTGACCGGCGAGATTGGAATCGACGAGACGCTGTGCGATCGTGCGGGCTTCGGCGGCACTGCTGCCGCCGGCGTGCATGACCGCGGCGACGAGATCGACGAGCTTGGCGGCCGTGATCGTGCGCATTCGCGTCAGTGGATCTCGGGATCCGGAGTGGGCGCGGTTCCTTCGAGGAAGTCGAAATCGCACCCCTGGTCGGCTTGCGCAATGTGCTGCTGGTAGAGCGCGCCGAAGCCGCGTACGTAGCGCGGCAGCGGCTGTTGCCACGCGGCGCGGCGGCGGGCAAGCTCGCCGTCGGTCACCTTGAGCTCGAGCTTGCGCGCGGGCACGTCGAGCTCGATCAGATCACCGTCCCGAACGAGGGCAAGCGGGCCGCCGACGAACGACTCCGGCGCGACATGCAGCACGCAGGCGCCGTAGCTCGTGCCGCTCATCCGCGCGTCCGACACGCGGACCATGTCGCGTACCCCCTGCGCGAGCAGCTTTTTCGGAATGGGCAACTGCCCCCACTCCGGCATGCCAGGGGCACCCTTCGGTCCCGCGTGCTTCAACACCAGCACCGAGTCGGCAGTGACAGGCAGTGCCGGATCGTCGATGCGCGCCGCCATGTCGTTGTAGTCGGCGAACACGATCGCCGGACCCGTGTGGCGCAGCAAGTGCGCCTCGGCGGCCGCCGGCTTGATCACCGCGCCGTCGGGTGCGAGATTGCCCCGCAGCACGGCGAGGCTGTCGCGCGCGACGAGCGCCTGCTCGCGCGGCAGGATCACCGTGCGATCGAACACTTCGGCGCCCGCGATGTTGTCGCCGAGCGTGCGGCCGTTGACGGTGCGCGCATCGGGCACCAGCAGGTCGCGAATTTCGTTCAACAGCGCACGTAGCCCGCCCGCATAGAAGAAATCCTCCATGAGAAATTTGCCGGCCGGGCGGATGTTGGCAATCAACGGGGTCGTTCGTGCGAGCTGATCGAAACGGTCGAGCGAGAGCGGGATGCCAGCCCGCCGCGCAAGCGCCACCATGTGCACCACGGCATTGGTCGAGCCGCCGAGCGCCAGAATCGTCGTGATCGCGTTGTCGATGCTGGCTGCAGTCACGATGTCGCGCGGCTTCAAGTCTTCCCACACCATGTCGACGATCCGCCGGCCGGTTTCGGCGGCCATCCGCGCGTGGCGCGCATCGACCGCCGGGATCGAAGCGGCGCCGGGCAGCGTGAACCCCAAAGCCTCGCTTGCGGAGGTCATCGTCGACGCCGTTCCCATCGTCATGCAATGGCCGGGCGAACGCGCGATGCCGTCTTCGATGCCGAGCCATTCCTCGTCGCCCAGATTGCCGGCGCGCTTTTCTGCCCAGTACTTCCATACATCCGAGCCGCTGCCCAGCTCCTGGTCGCGCCAGCGGCCCGACAGCATCGGGCCCGCCGGCATGAAGATCGCCGGCAGGTTCATGCTGATCGCGCCCATCAGCAGCGCCGGCGTCGTCTTGTCGCAGCCGCCCATCAGCACGCAGCCATCGACCGGGTACGAGCGCAGCAGCTCCTCGGTCTCCATCGCGAGCAGGTTGCGATAGAGCATCGTCGTCGGCTTCTGGAAGACTTCGGCCAGCGCGATCGCCGGCATCTCGAGTGGAAATCCGCCTGCCTGCAGCACGCCGCGCTTCGCGTCCTCGGCGCGTTGCCGGAAATGCGAATGGCAGGCGTTGATGTCGCTCCAGGTGTTGACGATCGCAACGATCGGCTTGCCGAGATAGTCGGCGCGTGAGTAGCCCATCTGCGCGGCGCGCGAGCGGTGGCCGAACGCCCGCATATCCGCAACGCCGAACCAGCGGTGCGAACGCAGCTCCTCGGGCTTCTTGCGCGCGATCATGGCGTTACGTGCTTTCCTGCGGCCACCGCCGCGAAGCTGCCCCGAGGAGGAGCCGCCGGACAGGGCGGGAATTTCACGGAGGAAACGTTTTGCGCTTCATTATACCGGGGCGATCTCCATTCGACCGCGTCGACCTCTCCGGCCGCGCACGCCGTATTGAGACGCGCCGCGCAGGCGTTGCGCGACGCGCACCCGCCGAGCATCCGCTTCGATCCAGTCGGCAAGGCCGCCCTCTCGTGCGGCGGCAGGGGTGACAACCGCAAGCGTTGGGGCGCATTAGGCTCCGCTGGCGGCTCTCGTACAATGCGGGACCGCTGGCTCGCGTGCTCGCGCCTCGCATTCCCCGCCTCCTCATGCTCCTGTACGCCGTCACCATCTTCGTCAGCGCGTTCCTGCTGTTCCTGGTCCAGCCGGTGATGGCGAAGCAAATCCTCCCGTGGTTCGGGGGCTCGGCGGCCGTGTGGACGACCTGCCTCGTGTTCTTCCAGACGACGCTCCTCGCCGGCTACGCGTACTCGGACCTGGCCGTCCATCGGATGGCACCGCGGGTTCAGGTGGGCGTGCACACCGCGCTGTTGCTCGTCTCGCTCTTCGCGCTGCCGATCATTCCGGGTGCAGGCTGGAAACCGGCGGGCGCCGAAGATCCGCTGTGGCGGATCCTGGGGCTGCTCGTCGCGACGATCGGCCTCCCCTATTTTCTGCTGTCGACAACGAGCCCGCTGGTGCAGGTGTGGTTCGCCCGGACGCGCCGCGGCGCGAGCCCCTATCGCCTTTTCGCGCTGTCGAATTTCGCCTCGATGCTGGCGCTCGTCGGTTATCCGTTCCTGCTGGAACCGTGGGTGCCGACGCGCCTGCAGGCGATCGGATGGTCGCTCGCCTATGCGCTCTTCGTCGGGCTGTGCGCGGCAGCCGGCTGGACGAGCTTGAGGCGGCTGCGGACACCGGAAGTGTTGGCACCCCGCGCAGCCGGGAGCACGGGTCCGGGCACTGCCCTCGGTGAAGCGCCTCCGACGCCGGCGCGACAGGTTCTCTGGTGCGCGCTCGCGGCGACGGGGTCGCTGTTGCTGCTTGCGGTGTCGAACCACATCACGCAGAACATCGCGTCGGTCCCGCTCCTCTGGATCGCGCCCCTCGCGATCTACCTCCTCACCTTCATCCTCTGCTTCGACGCGCCGGGCTGGTACCGGCGCGACACGTTTCTTGCGACGCTCGCCGCGGGGCTCGGCGTCATGGCCTGGACGCTCGCCGACTCGAGCCTGACGCACGAGCTCGCGATCCAGATCGGCGTATTTTGCGGCGGCCTCTTTCTCGCGTGCATGTTCTGCCACGGCGAGCTGGTGCGGCTCAAGCCGGCACCCAGATACCTGACGCGGTTCTACCTGATGATTTCGCTGGGGGGCGCCGGCGGGTCCGTGCTGGTCGGGCTCGTCGCGCCACTCGTCCTTCCCGCGCATTTCGAACTGGCGGCCGGGCTCGTCTTGTGCTCGCTGCTCCTCTTGTGGCAAGTGCGCCGTAATCACGCTGTCTTCGGCGTGCTGGGGCTCGTCGCCTCCGTCACCACAATCGGCTGCGGCGTCTGGTCGATACGGCAGTTCTACGAAGACGTGATCGTCTCGACCCGCAACTTCTATGGCGTGTTGCGCGTCACCGAGTGGGGTTCCGACGAAGTCAACCACCGCCGCTCGCTCACGCACGGGACGATCCTGCACGGCACCCAGTTCCTCAACCCGGATCTCCGGCAACGGCCGACGACCTACTACACGGCGACCTCCGGCATCGGCAGGCTTCTCGAAGCGTTGCACCCGCGACGGGAGCTCCTTCGCGTCGGCGTGATCGGGCTCGGGACCGGGACGCTCGCAACGTACGGCAGCAAAGGCGATGTCTACCGGTTCTACGACATCAATCCCGACGTCATCGCAATCGCCCAACGCGACTTCACCTTTCTCCGCGACAGCGATGCGACCATCGAGCTGGTGCTCGGCGACGCGCGACTATCGCTCGAGCGCGAACCTCCGCAGAAATTCGACGTGCTTGCGGTCGATGCGTTCTCGAGCGATGCGATTCCCATGCATCTGATCACGTCGGAGGCCGTCGCCACCTACCAGCGCCATGTGAAGCCCGGCGGAGTGATCGCGTTCCACGTGACGAACCGTTACCTCGACCTGGTCCCGGTCGTCGAAGCGCTGGGAGAAGCCCACGGCTTCGCTGCGCTTTGCATCCGCGATGACACCAACGACGGCATGACCAGCGTCAGCGACTGGGTGCTCCTGTCGGACAACGCGAGCCTTTTCGCACGGCCCGAGCTCGCCGATTTTGCGACACCGATCGGGAAGCGGCCCGACTGGCGGCTGTGGACGGACGACTTCAACAATCTGGTTCAGGTGCTGAAGTAGCCGCACGCGCGCCCGCATCGGCGGCGACCGCGCCGGGCTACAATGGCCGCATGCATCGCAGCGGCGACTCGCCAGGCGCGGAGCGCGATCCCGCGCCCTACCGCGCCCTCGTGCGCCCGGCCGGTGCACGGCACATCGAGGCGCTCGATCAGCGCGCGCTGCCGCACGCGGTCGTCAGCGTGAAGATCGCGAACGTCGATGCCGCCGCCCTCGCGATCCGCAAAATGTGGGTGCGCGGAGCGCCGCTGATCGGCGCGGTCGGCGCCTACGGCCTTGCGCTGGCGCTCGATCGCGATCCCGGCGACGTCGCGCTCGCGAAAGCCTTTGCGGCGCTCGATGCAACGCGGCCGACGGCCATCAACCTGCGCTGGGCGCTCGAGCGCGTCCGCGCGGTCGTCCTGGCGCTGCCGATCGACGCGCGCGCCGACGCCGCCTGGCGCGAGGCCGACGCGATCGCCGCGGAAGACCAGCAGATCAATCATGCGATCGGGGTCCACGGCCTCGCCTTGCTGCGGGAGATTGCAGGCCGCCGTCCGGGCCCGGTTCGGGTGATGACCCACTGCAACGCCGGCGCGCTGGCGACATGCGGATGGGGGACGGCCACCGCGCCGCTGTTCCTCGCGCACACGGCAGGGTTGCCGCTGCACGTCTGGGTGAGCGAAACCCGGCCGAGACTGCAGGGCGCCAACCTTACGGCTTGGGAGATGGATCGGCGCCGCATTCCACACACGCTCTTCGCCGATGCCGCCGGCGCGCTGTTGATGGCACGGGGCGAAGTCGACGCGGTCATCGTCGGTGCCGACCGCGTCGCCGCGAACGGCGACGTCTGCAACAAGATCGGCACCTACGAAAAGGCGCTCGCGGCTCGCGACAACGGCGTGCCGTTCTACGTGGCGCTACCTTCGCCAACGCTCGATCCCGCGCTCGCCAGCGGCGATGAAATTCCAATCGAAGCGCGTGGACCGGACGAGGTTCTCGCGGTCACCGGGCGGGACGGCTACGGACAGACCGCCACGGTCGCAATCGCGCCGGCGGGCACGCGCGCCGTCAACTACGCGTTCGACGTGACGCCGGCACGGCTCGTGACCGGACTCGTCACCGAACGAGGCATCGCCGCTGCCGAGGGCGGCGCGCTGCGTGCGCTGTTTCCGGAACTTTACGCATGAGCGAGCGCGGCGAAGACGAGGACGCCCGCGCGAGCAGCGTGAAGCCGAGGAGCGCAGTTCGCGTCCGCGATCGCGGGTTGGGGTCGGTCGCGCGCAGCAGCGAGGAAACTCGAACGGCGCGCGGGCCGTGCCGACCGGCACGTCTGCAAGCGATTGCGGGAGGCGGACGGCTCGGCGAATCGAGGGCTGAAGCCGGTGCGGAGGCCGGCTCGTGAGCGCGCCAGCACCCGAGCGTGCGTTGCGCGAAGCGGTCGTCGCAACTGCGCTCGCCATGAACGCGCAGGGCATCAATCGGGGCAAGGCGGGCAACGTCAGCGCTCGTTTTTCGGGAGACGGATTCGACGGCTTCCTGATCACGCCGACGGGAATCCCGTACGTCGACACGACCCCGGACGACATCGTCGCGATGACGATGGACGGTGCGGCGCGGGGCGCGCGACTGCCGTCGTCCGAGTGGCGCTTTCATCGCGACATCTACCGTGCGCGCGCGGACGTCGGCGCGATCGTCCACACCCATGCGCCATTCGCAACGACGCTGGCGTGCATGCATTGCGGCATTCCGCCGTTTCACTACATGGTCGCCGTCGCCGGCGGACGCGACATCCGCTGCGCTCCGTATGCGACGTTCGGCACGCAGGCCCTGTCCGACCGGGCGGTCGCGGCACTCGAAGGGCGCACCGCGTGCCTGCTCGCGAATCACGGCATGATCGCCGTCGGCGCATCGCTTTCCGCTGCACTGGCGCTGGCCGTCGAAGTCGAAACGCTCGCCGAGATGTACTGGCGCGCGCGGCAGCAAGGCGAGCCGCATGTGCTCTCGGACCAAGACATGGACGTTGTGCTCGACAAGTTCAGGAGCTACGGGCAGCCGGACTGACCGTCCGCGTCTTGCATCGGCGCGGTAGCTGCCGCAAAACCGGAGCACCTGCCGAATCTAGGCGGCTTGCAGCGCGGTCGATTTTCGGCGCGATCCGCCGGGCTCGACGCCACGGCCCTGCCGAGCAGGACGCGAAACCCGTTTGCCGACGGCCGGTTATGCCGACAGCATATGCACCTGGCATAATTCACCCGAGTGTGCCTCCCTCGTGGAGCATGACTCGTTCGCTGCGATGGCATGGGCCTTGCAGCGGGTCGTCCCTGCTCAGGGAGACAACAAATGAAGATCTACCTTCCGGCGTTGCGCCGGGGCGCTGCTGCCGCAGCGATCGCCGTCGTCCTCGGGAGTGCGCCGGCGGCGCTCGCCCACCACGTCAGCGGTTCGAAATCCGCGGTCGCCGGTCTGCCGGACGGCACGTCCGCCGCCGTCCAAGGTCGCCTTGCGATCCTCGATTTCGTTCGCGGCACCGGACGCGAACGGATCTACGCGATCGTGGCCGGCGACGGCACCGCGACCCGGATCGCCATCGGCGACAGCGCCGGCGCGCTGCGCCAGGGCATGCGGCTCGCGGTGATCGGACACGCGTCGCGAGGTGCGCTCGCCGTCGACTCGCAAAGCGTTCTCGGTGGACGCGCGATCGCCGCTGCCGCGGCGGCGACGACGGTCGAAGGCATGGTGCAACTGCTCCACGCCGATTATTTCGAAGGCGGCGAAAGCCGTTTCATTTGGACAGTGCAGCAGGACAACGGCGATCGCCGCGAGCTCGATTTCGCGATCGTGCCGGCGGAACTTAAATCGGGAATGCGCGTTTCGGTGACGGGCGAGCCCAATGCCACAGGCCTCGTACCTCATTCGATTCAAGTGCTGGCCGACCCGCCGGTGCGCGACGTCGCGCCCGCAACGGACGTGACTGCCGCGGCGAGTACGGCGTCCACGCTCGTGATCCTGCTCAACTTCCCGCCAACGCCCGCGCAGCCATTCACTCAAGCAGCCGTTCAGGACGTCGTATTCACGGGGGCGAGCAGCATCGCGAACTTCTGGACGGAAACGTCGTTCGGAAAACAGTTGATGACGGGAACCGTCACGCCGTGGCTTACCGCGAGTTTTGCGGCGCCGACGACCTGCAACTACATGGCAATCGCGACCGAGGCGAAGCGTGTCGCGCAGCTCGCCGGCTACAACCTCGCGAGCTACCAGAAGTTCGTCTATCTGTTCACGAAGGTAAACGCGTGCGGGTGGGCGGGATTGGGCGAAGTCCCCGGCTCGCAAACCTGGAGCAATCAGTACAACACCCTCGGCGTCATCGGGCACGAGATCGGCCACAACTGGGGACTGGGGCATGCCAACTCTCTCCCGTGCAACGGGGTGACGATCGCGACCAACTGCCCGACCAATCGCCCCGAATACGGCGATCCATGGGACATCATGGGCAACGTGAGCTCGCGTCACGCCAATGCGTGGCAAAAGAACGACGCGGGCTGGGTTGCCGACACTGCCGTGGCAACGCACCGCTCCGGAACGGCGACTTACACCCTATCCCCCCTCGAATTGCCAGGCGGGGCGTTGTACGCGGTACAGATCCCGGCGGCATATCATCGAACCTACTGGCTCGAGTATCGGACGGCGACCGGATTCGACGCCGGCCTGCCCACGGCGGCGACGAACGGCACGATCATCCACCTGGGCGGGTTGATGCATCAGTCCGATCACAGCGAGTATGGCTGCTGGGACACGTGCTTCCTCGACATGGTGCCGTCGACATCGACGATGTCCGACGGCGGACTGACGCTCGGCAATGCCTTCGTCGATCAGATGACCGGCGTCACGGTGACCGCGGTGGCAAAGGGCGCCGGCGGATTGACGGTCTCCGTTGCGAGTCCGCCGATGAATGCCGACATCGGGGTATATCGGAGAAATTCTCCGAGCACCGGCTTGCCGGTGAACAAATTTCTGCTCGACTACGGATTCGACCATGCCCCGGATGCGAAGATCGTGATGGGCGGTGTCGCCGGCGACATCCCGGTGGTCGGATCTGTCGGCGCCGATGGCTTGAGCAGCCTTATCATCTATCGCAACGGCATCTGGAACATCGACACCAACCGCGACGGCATCGTCGACAAGGCGGTCGGGCACGGCGGCGTACCGGGCGACATTCCGATCGTGGGTGACGTCAACGGCGACGGCTTTGGCGATCTCGTCATTTATCGGAACGGGACCTGGTTCGCCGATCAATATCTCAACGGCACGGTCGACAAGATCTTCTACTTCGGCGGCGTACCCGGCGACATCCCGCTGCTGGCCGACATGGACGGCGATGGCATCGACGATCTTGTCGTCTATCGCCACGGCACCTGGTTCGTTTCCACCAAGCGCACCGGGACGGCCGACCTCATCTACTATCACGGGGGATTGCCGCAGGACCTGCCCGCGCTGTTCGACGCGGACGGCGACGGCAAACTCGATCTCTGCATTTTTCGCGACGGGATCTGGTTCGTCAGCACCAAGCGTAACGGCATCGCCGACGTCATCTTCGAATATGGCGGAACCGGCGACATACCGCTGGTTGGCAAGTTCTACTGAAAGTAGGGTCAGAGACGACTTCATCAATTTCATCGATTCCTTGCCGGTCAGAGACTCCGAGACGCGAAAGTTCCGAAAGCCGTCTCTGACCCTGCTTTCACCCTGCAAAGCGCCACGCCCAGCCGGTGGTGGGCTGGGCGTGGGTGGAGGGGTGCCTGACGATGACCTACTTTCGCATGGGAATCCACACTATCATCGGCGTGCCGCCGTTTCACGGTCCTGTTCGGGATGGGAAGGCGTGGGTCCAACGGGCTATGGTCGTCAGGCGTAGACAGGGATCAGAGGTCGGGAATCAGGGATCAGACGATCCCGCGTGCGCGCCCTGGCTCTGAGCGGGAAGAAGTAAAGAAGGGGTTGGATCGTTGCGCCGGCACCGCGGCATTTAAGCGCTCACGGTTATGGGGTCAAGCCGCACGGGCCATTAGTACCGGTTAGCTTAACGCGTTACCGCGCTTCCACACCCGGCCTATCAACGTGGTGGTCTGCCACGACCCTTCAGGGGGATCGAGTCCCCGGGACGTCTCATCTTCAGGCACGTTTCCCGCTTAGATGCTTTCAGCGGTTATCGCTTCCGCACGTAGCTACCCGGCAATGCGACTGGCGTCACAACCGGTACACCAGCGGTGCGTCCACTCCGGTCCTCTCGTACTAGGAGCAGCCCCCGTCAAACGTCCAGCGCCCACGGCAGATAGGGACCAAACTGTCTCACGACGTTTTGAACCCAGCTCACGTACCACTTTAAATGGCGAACAGCCATACCCTTGGGACCGGCTACAGCCCCAGGATGTGATGAGCCGACATCGAGGTGCCAAACACCGCCGTCGATATGAACTCTTGGGCGGTATCAGCCTGTTATCCCCGGCGTACCTTTTATCCGTTGAGCGATGGCCCTTCCATACAGAACCACCGGATCACTATGTCCTGCTTTCGCACCTGCTCGCCTTGTCAGGCTCGCAGTCAAGCTCCCTTGTGCCATTGCACTATCAGTACGATGTCCGACCGTACCTAGGGAACCTTCGAGCTCCTCCGTTACCTTTTGGGAGGAGACCGCCCCAGTCAAACTGCCTACCATGCACGGTCCCCGCTCCAGTTGATGGAGCCAGGTTAGAACCGCAATGACACCAGGCTGGTATTTCAACGTTGCCTCCACGCCAGCTAGCGCCAGCGCTTCCAAGGCTCCCAGCTATCCTACACAGGTCCCATCACAGTCCAATGCAAAGCTACAGTAAAGGTGCACGGGGTCTTTCCGTCTTGCCGCGGGGAGATTGCATCTTCACAAACACTTCAACTTCGCTGAGTCTCAGGAGGAGACAGCGTGGCCATCGTTACGCCATTCGTGCAGGTCGGAACTTACCCGACAAGGAATTTCGCTACCTTAGGACCGTTATAGTTACGGCCGCCGTTTACCGGGGCTTCGATCAAGAGCTCGCACCCCATCACTTAACCTTCCGGCACCGGGCAGGCGTCACACCCTATACGTCGACTCGTCGTCTTGGCAGAGTGCTGTGTTTTTGTTAAACAGTCGCAGCCACCCTTTCACTGCGGCCCCGCTCGGCTCCAGCCGTATGGCCTTCACCTACCCGGGGCGCACCTTATCCCGAAGTTACGGTGCTAATTTGCCGAGTTCCTTCTCCTGAGTTCTCTCAAGCGCCTTAGAATATTCATCCTGCCCACCTGTGTCGGTTTGCGGTACGGTCAACCAACGACTGAAGCTTAGAGGCTTTTCCTGGAAGCAGGGTATCGCGCACTTCAGGCGGGCAAGCCCACCCTCGTCATCACGCCTCGGCTAAGACCCCCGGATTTGCCAAAGGGCCACGCCTACACGCTTCAACCGGGACGTCCAACACCCGGCCGCGCTAACCTTCTCCGTCCCCCCATCGCATCGCTGGTCGGTGCGGGAATATTGACCCGCTTCCCATCGGCTACGACTCTCGTCCTCACCTTAGGGGCCGACTCACCCTGCGCCGATGAACGTGGCGCAGGAAACCTTGGGCTTTCGGCGAGCGGGCCTTTCACCCGCTTTATCGCTACTCATGTCAGCATTCGCACTTCCGATACCTCCAGCAAGGGTCACCCCTCACCTTCACCGGCCTACGGAACGCTCTCCTACCGTTCGGGGATCAGAGGTCAGGAATCAGGGATCAGTAAAGGCTATTCGAGCCCTTTACCTAAACCCTGCAGCATCTTGGCGACCACTTCGTATTCACCGCGCCACTGCTCCCACCTCTGCTCTTCCAGATATTTCAAATCAAGACAATACCGAAGCCAGACACGCATCTCGTCTGCTGAGCCGATGCTCATTAAAACGAAGCGTCTAAATTCGGACTTGGACAGGCCTTGTTTGCCAAAGCCTTCCGCCAGATTGGCACAAATCGATTTACTCGCACGTCGCAATTGATCTGCAAGCGCGTACTGCTCGATCTGCGGCATCGTGAGCGAGAACCGATGAATCTCCAACGACACCTTGTATGTAGGCCCGTTGAAATACTTCCAGTTCCTCGAACCGATGCGCCGCTGCCAATCTGATTCCTGATCCCTGAACTCTGATCCCTGAACCCGCGATTTCGGTGCCTAGCTTGAGCCCCGGTACATCTTCCGCGCAGGACGACTCGACCAGTGAGCTATTACGCTTTCTTTAAATGATGGCTGCTTCTAAGCCAACATCCTGGCTGTCTGAGCCTTCCCACCTCGTTTCCCACTTAGCTAGGTCTGGGGGACCTTAATCGGCGGTCTGGGTTGTTTCCCTCTCGACGCCGGACGTTAGCACCCGACGTCTGTCTCCCAGGCTCGCACTCAACGGTATTCGGAGTTTGCTATGGCGCGGTAAGTCACAATGACCCCCGCCACCATGACAGTGCTCTACCCCCGTCGGTGATACCTGAGGCACTACCTAAATAGTTTTCGGAGAGAACCAGCTATTTCCGGATTTGTTTAGCCTTTCACCCCTACCCACAGCTCATCCCCTACTTTTTCAACAGTAGTGGGTTCGGCCCTCCAGTGAGTGTTACCCCACCTTCAGCCTGGCCATGGGTAGCTCATCCGGTTTCGGGTCTACGCCATGTGACTAAATCGCCCTGTTCGGACTCGCTTTCGCTGCGCCTCCCCTATTCGGTTAAGCTCGCCACACCACGTAAGTCGCTGACCCATTATACAAAAGGTACGCCGTCATCCCTTGCGGGACTCCGACTGTTTGTATGCATGCGGTTTCAGGATCTGTTTCACTCCCCTCCCGGGGTTCTTTTCGCCTTTCCCTCACGGTACTGGTTCACTATCGGTCGATCACGAGTATTTAGCCTTGGAGGATGGTCCCCCCATCTTCAGACAGGATTTCACGTGTCCCGCCCTACTTCTCTCGCGCTTAGTTCCACATCGATCCCTTCGGTTACGGGGCTGTCACCCACTGCGGCCGCCCTTTCCAGAGCGTTCTCCTAAGATCAATGCTAAATCGCGACGGCTGCTCCCGTTTCGCTCGCCACTACTCCGGGAATCTCGGTTGATTTCTGTTCCTCCGGCTACTGAGATGTTTCAGTTCACCGGGTTCGCTCTACCCTGCCTATGAATTCAGCAGAGAGTGACCCACAGTTAAGCGTCCTTCTTGTTCCATGCGCGCTTGTTCTCTGCTGGCTTTGGGTGCGCGCTCATCCTTCGCGCGCGCAAAAGCCGCTTAACTGTGGGCCGGGTTTCCCCATTCGGACATCTGCGGATCATTGCTCGTTTGCCAGCTCCCCGCAGCTTTTCGCAGGCTGCCACGTCCTTCTTCGCCTGTGATCGCCAAGGCATCCACCACATGCACTTAGTCGCTTGACCCCATAACACTGAGCACTTTCCGCTCCGCATCACGGGCGCTTGCGCCTCCCCATCCCCTCCGACTAAGAGAGAACAGGGTCGATACAATCCAACCCAACACACGACCAACTGCAGTCGTGTGCCTTTACTTCTTCCACATTGTTAAAGAACAACCGATCTCAGGAATCAGAAGTCAGGCACAGGGATCAGTAACACCCCTTCACCGAACCTCCGCTCCTGCAGTCTGGCCCAAAAGCCATAAGCAAACATCAATGGCGCTTGCTTATGGATTCTCCTGATTCCTGATCCCCGTCCTCTGATCCCTGAGATGGTGGAGCTGATCGGGATCGAACCGACGACCCCCTGCTTGCAAAGCAGGTGCTCTCCCAGCTGAGCTACAGCCCCTCCGGCTTCCGATAAGCCTCGCCGCTCCGCGTTGCTCGATCGGTTCGCTTCTCGAAACCCGGCCGCCGCACTTGCCGCCCGTGATCTGGTGGGTCTGGATGGATTCGAACCATCGACCCCCGCCTTATCAAGACGGTGCTCTAACCAACTGAGCTACAGGCCCCTGTCGAAATGGCTTGGCGCCCTTTGATTACAACCGATAAGCGTGGGCACTGAAAGGCCTGGCTCAGGCATCGAGCGGCATCAGGTCTTGCTGATCCCTGATCCCTGACCTCTGATCCCTGATTCCGAGAAAGGAGGTGATCCAGCCGCACCTTCCGATACGGCTACCTTGTTACGACTTCACCCCAGTCACGAAACGCACCGTGGCAACCGCCCCCCTCGCGGTTAGGCTAGCTGCTTCTGGTACATCCCGCTCCCATGGTGTGACGGGCGGTGTGTACAAGACCCGGGAACGTATTCACCGCGGCATGCTGATCCGCGATTACTAGCGATTCCGACTTCATGCAGTCGAGTTGCAGACTGCAATCCGGACTACGACCGGCTTTAAAAAGGGATTGGCTCCCCCTCGCGGGTTGGCAACCCTCTGTACCGGCCATTGTATGACGTGTGAAGCCCTACCCATAAGGGCCATGAGGACTTGACGTCATCCCCACCTTCCTCCGGTTTGTCACCGGCAGTCTCCCTAGAGTGCCCTTGCGTAGCAACTAGGGACAAGGGTTGCGCTCGTTGCGGGACTTAACCCAACATCTCACGACACGAGCTGACGACAGCCATGCAGCACCTGTGTTCCGATTCCCTTTCAGGCACCCCCACCTCTCAGCAGGGTTCCGGACATGTCAAGGGTAGGTAAGGTTGTTCGCGTTGCATCGAATTAATCCACATCATCCACCGCTTGTGCGGGTCCCCGTCAATTCCTTTGAGTTTTAACCTTGCGGCCGTACTCCCCAGGCGGTCAACTTCGCGCGTTAGCTACGGTACTGAGAAATCGCTCCCCCAACACCTAGTTGACATCGTTTAGGGCGTGGACTACCAGGGTATCTAATCCTGTTTGCTCCCCACGCTTTCGTGCCTGAGCGTCAGTGTCAGCCCAGGGGGTTGCCTTCGCCATCGGTGTTCCTCCGCATCTCTACGCATTTCACTGCTACACGCGGAATTCCACCCCCCTCTGCCACACTCCAGCCCGCCAGTTTCCACGGCCATTCCCAGGTTGAGCCCGGGGCTTTCACCGCAGACACAGCAAACCGCCTGCGCACGCTTTACGCCCAGTAATTCCGATTAACGCTCGCACCCTACGTATTACCGCGGCTGCTGGCACGTAGTTAGCCGGTGCTTATTCTTCCAGTACCGTCAAGAACCCACCTTATTCGGATGAGCCTTTTCTTCCCGGACAAAAGCGGTTTACAACCCGAAGGCCTTCTTCCCGCACGCGGCATGGCTGGATCAGGGTTGCCCCCATTGTCCAAAATTCCCCACTGCTGCCTCCCGTAGGAGTCTGGGCCGTGTCTCAGTCCCAGTGTGGCTGATCATCCTCTCAGACCAGCTACCGATCGTAGCCTTGGTAAGCCTTTACCCCACCAACTAGCTAATCGGGCATCGGCCGCTCCGAAAGCACAAGGCCTTGCGGTCCCCTGCTTTCCTGCGTACAGAATATGCGGTATTAGCCCGGCTTTCGCCGGGTTATCCCCCACTTCCGGGTACGTTCCGATGCATTACTCACCCGTTCGCCGCTCGCCGCCAGGTTGCCCCGCGCTGCCGCTCGACTTGCATGTGTAAAGCATGCCGCCAGCGTTCAATCTGAGCCAGGATCAAACTCTTCAGTTCAATCCTTCAAAGTCTCTCAATCGACGTTGGCCCCATCCCAATCCCGCAGCTTCCACCGCGAAACCAGAACAAGACTTTCCATCGTGTGAGCACTCCAAGTTTCCTTCGCCCCAATGCATGGCTCGCGCCACCCACCAGGACACCAGGTCACCCCCAGCACCCACACTTATCGGTTGCAACTTGTTAAAGAACGGCCGGCCAGACGAGCTAACCCGGGACGGCTCCCAGGAAACACCGGCAAAGAGGCGCGATTATGCAGCGTTTCCCCGGGGCGGTCAACAGTCTTTGATCCGTCGACGCGACGCGCACCGCTGCATTCCAGGATCGCGGAGTCGCCGCACCGCGGGACGCCCTGCGGCAGCGGCATCGCTTCGCATTGCGCACTTGACCGCTGCTAGAATGCCCACGGCATACGGATCGCTCGAGCCGTGCAACGCGGGTTCGCTATGTCCGGCCAACGCCTGCGCCGGTGGAGCGCGCCACTCGCAAACAGCTCGGCGGGCAAGGGAGCCAGCACCGAATTGGGCGCATTGCGCTTCGCGTCTGAAAGTCGTCCCGATCACTGTCCCGTCGCCGACTTAGAACGCAGCCCTGCCCACGATCCCCGTGCCCCGTTCCGTCCTCATCGTCAAGCTGGCTGCCATCGGCGACGTGGTCATGGCGCTGCCGATGGTGACGGCACTGAGAGCGGCGGATCCCGACACCCGCATCACGTGGCTCTGCGGCGCCACGGTCGCCCCGCTCCTGCGCTGCGTCGACGGGATCGACGCGCTCGTCGTCATCGACGATGTCGCCGTGCTCGCGGGAACGCGCGCGGAGAAGGCACGGGCGGTGATGTCGGCGTGGAGCGCGCTTCGCGCCGAGCATTTCGATCTGGTCGTCACGGCGCACTCGGATCCCCGCTACCGGCTGCTGGCGGCGCGCGTACGCGGCGCGGAACGACGCTGGCTCGGCCGACGCGGGCCCCGATCGCGACTTGTCTGCGGCCGCCACTACGGAGACGAGTACGTGCGGCTCGTCACCGGTGTCGACGACCACAGCGCGGTACGCTTCACGCCGCCTGCTGTCCGAGCGGCGCTCGACGCGAAGGTCGCCGAGCGTATCGGCGATCCGAGCGCCAATAAGCTCGTCGCACTGGCTCCCGGAGGCGCGCGCAATCCCGCGCGCGACAACCCGCTGCGCCGCTGGCCCCTCGAGCGCTACGCCGCGCTCGCCGAATTGCTCGCCGCGAAAGGCGGTACGGTGCTGCTGACCGGGGGTTCCGACGATGCATGGGTGCGCAGCGCGTTCTCAGGCGTCCGCGTGACCGACGTCATCGGCGCTACGACGCTCCCCGGCCTTCTTGCGCTCTACGCTCGGTGCGCCGCCGTCGTCACGCACGACTCGGGGCCGATGCACCTCGCGCGACTCTCCGGCGCTCCAGTCGTGGCGCTGTTCGGCCCAACGCTGGCCCCGATGTTCCTGCGCGAAGGCCCCGGCGCGATCGCGCTCTGGCCGGGGGCAGCACTGCCATGCGCACCGTGCTACGACGGCATCAGCTTTGCCGCATGCTCGGACAATCGCTGCATGCAGCTCATCGAACCCGTCGACGTCGCCGCGCGGGTCGAAGCGTTGCTGGCGCGCTGACGATGCGGGTCGCGCTCGTCCACGACTGGCTCGATACCTGGGGCGGCGGCGAGGCCGTCCTCGCAGAGCTGCTGCAGGTGTTTCCAGGCGCCGACTTGTATACGCTGGTCGATTATCTGCCGGCGGCAGACCGGGCGCGGCTTCCGGCCGCGCGCATCGCCACTTCGAGGCTGCAATTCCTTCCGGGGGCGCGCCGCTGGTTCCGTTACGCCGCAGTGCTGCGCCCGCAGGTCATCGAGCGCTTCGATCTCGCCGGATACGATGTCGTGATCTCGGACTCGCACGCCATCGCGAAAGGCGCCGTCACGCGCCCCTCGCAGGTCCACGTCTGCTACTGCCATACCCCGGCGCGCTTCGCGTGGACGATGACGGCGACGTATTCGCTTCGCGCGACCGCCGGCGCGTCCTGGCGCCGTCCACTGGTCGAGCGCGCGCTGGCGCGGTTTCGCGCCTGGGACCGTCGCGCAAGCGCGCGCGTCGACCGCTTCATTGCGAACTCGCGCCACATCGCCGCGGCGATCGCCCGCTGCTACGGCCGCGACGCGGAAGTCATCTACCCTCCGGTCGACGTGGAGCGCTTCGTCGCCGCGTCCACGCGGGCGGACGCGACGCAACGCAGCGACGAATATGTCACCGTTGCGCGGCTGGTCCCGTACAAGCGCATCGACGTGCTGGTCGAGGCTTTTCGCCTGCTTCCGGAGCGCCGGCTCATCGTGATCGGCGATGGTCCCGAGCGTCCCCGACTGGAGGCCCTGCGGGTCCCGAATGTCGAGTTTGCCGGGGCGCAGGACAACGCGGAAACGGCGCGGCGAGTCGCGAGCGCCAGGGCGTTCCTCATCGCGGCCGAGGAGGACTTCGGCATCGCGCCCGTCGAGGCGCAGGCCGCCGGCACGCCTGTCATCGCCTACGGCCGGGGCGGCGCGCGGGAATCGGTGCGCGGCCTCGCGGATGCGGGACCCACGGGCGTGTTTTTCGATGCGCAGACGCCACCTTCGGTCGTCGCCGCGATCAGCGTCTTCGAAGCCGAGGCCCACCGCATCGCGGCGGCCGCCTGCCGCGACAACGCGCGACGCTTCTCATCGCTCCGCTTTCGTGCCGAGATTGCGCAAGCGGTCGATGCGGCATGCGCGGCGCCCACGCGAGCGCGTCCCGTCGCGGAGGCGGCCTGAAGGCCGCCAACACCATGGCGCGCAACGTCCTCAAAGAGAACTCGACGCTCCTCGACGCGGCGCTGCGTATCGTCGATCCTCTTTTCACGCTGGCTTCCGGCGCGCTCGCGTATTACCTGTATTTCGACAGCTGGGAGATGAAGGCGCACTATGTCGCCGCGCTGCTCGCGGTCGCGCTCCTCGCCTTCGCCGCCTTTCCGTCGCTCAAGCTCTACCAGTCGCAGCGCGGCATCAGCTTCGCCGAGGAGGTCCGCTCGCTGTTCCTCGCCTGGCTGGCGATCGCGGTAACGGGGGGCGTGTTCCTGTTCCTCACCAAGACCGGCGCCGACTTTTCACGCGGCTGGGCGCTGCTTTGGATGACCGGCGGGTTCCTCGCGCACACGTTGTCGCGGGCGGGGATACGCATCGCGCTGCGTACGCTGCGCCGGCACGGCCACAACCTGCGCCATGTGGTGATCGCGGGCGCGGGCGAGCACGGCCGCGAGGTGGCGGCGCGGCTCAAGACCGCGCCGTGGAGCGGACTCAGCGTGCGCGGGTTCTATGACGACGATCCGAATCTCCAGGCCGCCACGGTCGACGGCATTCCGGTTCTCGGAGCGCTCGACCGGATCGCCGAGGATCTCGCGCAGGATTGCGCCGATCAGGTGTGGATCGCGCTGCCGCTGCGCGCCGAGAAGCGCGTGCGGGAAGTGTTGGACAGCCTCCGCCAAACCTCCGCCGTCGTGCGGTTCGTCCCGGACATCTACAGCTTCCATCTCCTGCACCATTCGGTGACCGAAGTGGCCGGCATGCCGGTGTTGAATCTCACCGATTCACCCCACACCGGCGTGGATTCCACGCTCAAGGCGCTCGAGGACCTGGCGCTGGCGTCGTTGCTGCTGATCGCCGGTCTGCCGCTGCTGCTGCTGATCGGCGTCGGCGTGAAGCTGTCCTCGCCGGGACCGGTGTTCTATCGGCAGGAACGCGTGACCTGGAACGGCCAGCGGTTCGCGATGCTCAAGTTCCGGTCGATGCCGTTGAACGCCGAAGCGGGATCCGGGCCCGTGTGGTCGCGCAGCGGAGAGCTGCGCGCAACCGGTTTCGGCGCGTTCCTGCGCCGTTACAGCCTCGACGAGCTGCCGCAGCTCGTCAACGTGCTCAAGGGCGACATGTCGCTCGTCGGACCCCGCCCCGAACGGCCCGAGTTCGTGCGGCAATTCCGGCAGCAGATCCCCGGCTACATGCAAAAGCATCTGGTCAAAGCCGGCATCACCGGCTGGGCGCAGGTCAACGATCTGCGCGGCGACACCGACCTCGCGCAGCGGATACAATATGATCTCTATTACATCGACCACTGGTCGGTGATGTTCGATCTGCGGATTCTTGCCTTAACGCTTTGGCACATCCTGACGAGTCGTCACGCCCATTAGTCTTGCCCGCCGCTGCCGCACCGCCTGCGCCGACGGGCGAGCCGGCCGCGCTTCGCGCGAACCGCGGACGTGCGCTGCCCGTCGTCGCCACGGCCTTCGTCATCGCGGTGGCCGCACTCTTCGCGGCCTATCTCGCATTCGCCGTCCCGGCAAAATGGTTCAGTGCCGCGGATTCGAAATGGTTTGACGCTGCAGCGCTCGCTGTCGCAGTCGGACACGGCGCTGTCGACGCCGGCGCGCTGGTCGTCGCGCCGGCCGACGTCTCCGGCACCGTCATAGTCAGGGCGCCCGCAACGTTTCGCGCTGCCGACTATCCGGGAATCGGGTGGAAGGTGACCGGGCTGCCGGTCGGCACCGAGGCTCGCCTGCTGTGGCGGAGCGAATTCAAGCCGGGACGCACGTTCACGATGGGAATCCCCGTCGAGGCCGATCGCCTCGCGCTGGTCGTCGCGTCGAGCAGCGCCGACTGGATCGGAACCATCAACGGCGTCGGGCTCGCGCTCCGGTTGCCGGTGAGCGAACCCGTGCGGATAACCGGTCTGAACATCGACACGCTGTCGGCGGGCTCCGTGCTCAAGAGCCGCTTGCGCGAATGGTCGACGTTCGAGCCATGGAGCGGCACCTCGATCAACACGGTCGTCGGCGGCGCGGATCTGCAGGAGCTGCCGCTGCCGGTGCTTTTCGGCCTGGCGTTGCTGCTCGCCGCCGCAGTGGCGGGACTCCTTGCATGGCGGTGGCCGCAGTGGTTCGGCCCGGGGCTGCCGCTCGCGCTTGCCGTCGTTTTCGTCGCAGCATGGTTCGCGCTCGATGCCCGATGGCAATGGAATCTCGCGCGGCAAGCGCGGATCACCGCCGCCAGGTACGCCGGCAAGGACTGGCGCGACAAGCACATCGCGGCCGAGGATGGCGCGCTGTTCCGGTTCATCGAAAAGGTGCGCGCAAAGCTCCCCGGGCCGCCGGCGCGCGTGTTCATGATCGCCGATGCGGCGTATTTCCGCGGCCGTGGCGCGTACCACCTCTACCCTTACAACGTCTACTTCGACCCCTGGCAGAACACGGCGCCGCCTGCCTCGGCGTTGCGATCGGGCGATTACCTCGTCGTCTACCAGCGGCAAGGCATCCAGTTCGACCCCACACAGGGCCTGTTGCGGTGGGACGGGGGCCCGCCGGTCGCCGCGCAGGCTCTGCTGGTGGAACCCGGCGCCGTGCTGTTCCGCATCCGCTGAATGGAATCGATCGCATTGATCGCCGGCTTGTCGCTGCCGTGGCTTCTCGGCATCGCGGCGCTGCTCGCGCTGCGCAATCCACGACGCGCACCGTCGACCGCCGGCGAGATCGCGTGGATCACGGGCGCCGGATATCTGGCGGGCGCGTTCTTGCTGACGGTGTGGATGCGCGCGTTGTCGAAGGTCGGTCTGCACTTCGGCGTGCTGCCGATCGCGGGACCGCTCGGATTGCTCACGCTGCTGCTGGGCTACCTCGCAGTTCGGCGTCACGGCAGCGCGCCGATGATCGAGGCCGTACGCTCGGCGCTGCATCACCTCGTCGCGCCCCCCGAGCTCGAAGGAGCCGCCCGCATCGTGTGGCAGCTGTTGCTCGCATGGATCGCGCTCCGCTACGTCGTGCTGGGACTGTTCATCGAGTGGCAACCGCTGTATCCGTGGGACGCGTGGATTCAATGGGCGACCAAGGCTCGGGTCTGGTACGAGCAGGCGCGGATCGTTCCGTTCGTGGGCACGCAAGCGTGGTACGCAGCCGGGGGCACCGCCTGGTTCGACGCGTCTCCCCAGTATCCGCCCACAGTTCCGCTGCTGCAGGTATGGTCATGCATCGTGCTCGGCCGCTGGGACGACGCGCTGATGAACTGGCCGTGGTGGCAGTTCTCCGTAGGGCTGACGCTCGCCGTATACGGCGCATTGCGTTCGCTCGAGATCCGGGCCCTCGGCGCGCTCGTCGGCGCCTTCCTCGTCGCGACGCTCCCGCTCGCGAACGTCCACGTCGCGCTCGCCGGTTACGCCGATCTGCCGATGGCCGCGTACTACACCGCTGCCGCGCTGGCGTTGCTGCGCTGGAGCAAGATGCGCGATCCGCGGATGGCGGCGCTCGCGCTGCTCCTTGCCGTCGCCTGCACGCAGATCAAGGTGCCGGGCATCGTCTGGGCGCTGACGCTCGTCCCCGGCGCCGTCGTGACGTTGCTGCCGCGCCGGGGCCTCAAGGTTGCGGCAATCGGCTTCGGCGTCGCGCTCTTCGCCCTCGCCGTGCTCGCGCAGACCCATCCGGTGATTCTGAATTATCGGCTGCACCTCGATTTCAACCCCGCCTGGCAGGCCATTGTCGAGACGCACTTCTTCCTTTCGAACTGGAATCTGCTCTGGTACGGCGCCCTTGCCGCCACGCTCCTCGCGTGGCGCCAGCTCACCTCTCCAGCGCTCGCCCCCCTGACGGCAATCGTCGCCGCCGACGCATTGTTCCTCATCGTCGTGTTCGGCTTCACCAACGCGCGCGACTGGGTGGCCGAGCAAACGACGGTCAACCGCGCTACGCTCCACGCCGCTCCGCTCGCCGCCGTCTTCATGGTGCTCGCGTTCCGCGCGTTCGCCGCGCGGTGGAATGCCGCGCACCCGACGGTTTCCTCGGCAATGACCACGCCGGCAGCGTAGCGCGCCTCGCCGGAGCCGCGGATGCTCGACCTGCCGGCCGTTACTCTCGTCTGTGCCGATACCGCGAATCACGCGCTCGCGCTGCGGGCGCTCGAGAAGTCGCGCGAAGGGACCCGCTACGGGCGCACGCTGTTCCTTACCGACGCTGTCCCCCAAGACGTCCGGGTGCCGGAAGGGATCGAGGTTGCCTGCATTGCGCCGCTCGCATCGCGTGACGCCTATTCCCGGTTCGTTCTGAAGTCGCTCGCTGGCCACGTCGAGACATCGCATGCCCTTCTCGTGCAGTGGGACGGCTATGCCGTCAATCCCGCAGCGTGGGATCCCGCCTTCCTCGACTGCGACTACATCGGCGCCAAATGGTACTGGTACGAAGACGACTTGCGCGTCGGCAACGGCGGGTTCTCGCTGCGATCGCGCAAGCTCCTCGACGCGCTGCAGGACCCGCGCATCGTTCTCACCGATGTCGAGGACGTGACGATCGGCCGCACGTTCCGTCGGCTGCTCGAAGGGGAGCACGGCATTCGCTTCGCGAGCGAGGCGCTCGCCGACCGTTTTTCGTTCGAAGCGGCGTATCCGATCGGCAGGCCGTTCGGTTTTCACGGCTTGTTCAATTTCTGCCGGACGGTGCCGCCGACCGAGATCGCCGCGCTAGCACCACAGTTTTCCGACGCCATCGCTCGCTCCCCCCAACTCCTCGCGCTCCTGCGCAATTGCACCGCCCTTGGGCAATGGGGCGCGGCGATCGCGATCGCCCGCCGAATGCTCGCCGCAACACCCGACCACGCCGAAGCCCTGGCGACGCTCGCCAACGCCGAGCGCAACGCCCGGGAGCCGGCGGCCGTCGGTCGCAACCAGCCCTGCCCCTGCGGCAGCGGCAAGAAGTACAAGCAGTGTCATGGCGTGCTCGGAGGCGACGGCGCGGGAACCCTGCGGCCGTTTCCGCGCGATGCAGACGCGCAGGTGCGCGATGGCATGGCCGCGCACCAGCGTGGCGACCTCGACGCCGCGGAGCGCGCCTACCGCGCCGCCCTCGCCACGGTCGCCGCGCATCCCATGGCCACGCACTATCTCGGCGTGGTTCTTTATCAGCGCGGACAGCTCGCGGCGGCGCTGCCGCTGCTCGAGCAGGCCGCGACGGCGGTGCCGCGGGAGCCCGAGTTCCACAACAACATGGGGCTCGCGCTTGCCGCCGCCGACCGCGAGGATGAAGCAGTTGCAGCGTATCGCCGCGCCCTCGCCCTCAAGCCGGACCACGCCGTGGCGTGGAACAATCTCGGCCTCGCGCTGCAAGCGCGCAATCGCCTTCCCGATGCAATCGCGGCGTTTCGCGAAGCCCTCGCGCTCGCCCCCGACTTCGCGCAGGCGCACTGGAATCTCGCGCTCGCCCTGCTCGCGCACGGCGAATTCGCAGAGGGCTGGACCGAATACGAGTGGCGTCTCAGGATTCCCGAGCTCGCACGGCACGAACGGCAATACGCGGGCGCGCGGTGGGATGGCAGCATCCGCCCCGGACAGACGCTGCTCGTCACCGCCGAGCAAGGGCTGGGCGACACGCTGCAATTCATCCGCTTCGCCCAATTCGTCGCCAAACGCGGCGTGCGCGTGGTGGTGAGCGCGCCGCGCGCCCTCGTCCGCTTGCTTGCGACGCCGCCCGGCGTCGACGACGTGTACGGGCCCGACGACGCGCTGCCGGCCTACGATGCGCACGCGCCGGTGATCGCGCTCGCCCGCGCGCTCGGGATCCGGGCGGACGCGATTCCCGCCGCCGTCCCGTATCTTGCGACCGATCCGAAGCGTCGCGCGGAGATCGCCCCGGCGCTCGCGCGCGACGCGGGCCTCAAGGTTGGCCTCGCATGGTCGGGCAGCCGGCGCAACACCAACGATCGCCGCCGCTCGATTGCACTATCCGCGCTTTCGCGGCTGCTCGCGCTGCCGGGAGTGTCCTGGTATTCGTTGCAGCGGGAGGACGACGAGACCGATATCGAGCGCGTGCCCGCGGCGAGAACGCTCGCGCGCCTGCCGGCGCGCAACGATTTCGACGGCACGGCGGCGCTCGTCGACGCGCTCGATCTCATCGTCAGCGTCGACACGAGCCTCGCGCATCTCGCCGGCGCGCTCGCCCGTCCGACGTGGGTGCTGCTGCCGTTCGCGAGCGACTGGCGCTGGCAGCAGGAGCGCACCGACAGCCCTTGGTATCCGACCGTCCGTCTGTTCCGGCAGCCGCGCACCGGCGATTGGGATGCGGTCGTCGCCCGCGCGGGTGACGAGCTCGCCGCGCTAGCCGCCCGACGGGTTGCCGGAACGGACTGACCGCGATGCCGGCAGCGCCGGATTCCCCGGGGGTCGCAGCGCTTCGCGGCGCTCACGCCGCGTGGCAGCGCGGTGATGCCGCGAATGCGGAAGCGCTCTGCCGCAAGGCGATGGCGTTCGGGATCGACGACGCGCGCGTGTGGACGCTTCTTGGCGTTGCGCTCCGGGACCGCGATCCCGTCGCCGCAGAAGCGGCGCTCCAGCGCGCAATCGACCGCGATGCGCGTTTCGTCGACGCGTCGTTCCAGCTCGGCAATCTGCATCGCCAGCAACGGAAGTTCGCCGCGGCGATCGTCGCTTACGAAAGAGCGCTCATCCTGGCGCCCGGCCACGCGAACGTCTTGAACAACCTGGCGCTCGCGCTCGACCGCGCCGGGGAATCGCGTCGCGCCATCGATACCTGGCGCGAAGTCCTGCATCGCGATCCCGGCCATCGCCCGGCGCAAGGCAATCTGCTGCACGCGCTCTGCCGCGACGGCCGCTACCCCGAGGCGGCGTCGATGTTCGAGCGGCACCTGCTCGGCGCCCGCGACGTCGATGCCAGCCTCTGGATCGACTACGGCATCTGCCAGCACCATCTGCGCGACTACGCCGGCGCCGAGGCAAGCTTCCGGCGAGCGCAGGCACAGGCGCCCGACGATGCGCTGGTCCTCACCAACCTCGGCTCGGTGCTGGTCGACGGCGGCGATCACCGGCAGGCGGAGCCGATCCTCGCCCGCGCACTCGCACTCGATCCGGATCTCCTTTACGCCGCGACCCTGCTCGCGAGCTGCCGCGCGCAGCTGTGCGATTGGTCCGGGCGCGACGCGCTGCACGCGCGCATTCTCGAGCGGGTGTCCCGCGCGGAGGACGACGACGCGATCGCCAATCCGTTCACGACGCTGTCGATGCCGATGCCGCCGGCGCTTCAGTTGCGCATCGCACGGCGCTGGGCGCGCTCGCTCCTGCCGCGAACCGCGGTTGCCCCGCCGGTGGCGCCGCGCTCCGGACACGCGCGCAAGCCGAAGGTCCGTCTGGGCTATGTGTCGTCGGATTTCCGTACCCACGCGATCGCGTTCCTGCTAACCGAGGTCTGGGAACGACACGACCGGCGCCGGTTCGAGACATTCGCCTATTCGATCGGGCCGCCGGAGACTTCGCCTTTGCGCTCGCGGATCGAGGCGGCATTCGAGCGCTTCGCCGAGTGCGCCGACCAGAGCGCCGAGGACACCGCGCGGCGAATCCGCGACGACGGCATCGACGCGCTGATCGACCTCAACGGCTACACGTCGCACGCGAGGAGCGAGATCCTCGCGCGGCGCCCGGCGCCCGTTGCGCTGTCGTGGCTCGGCTACCTCGGCACCATGGGCGCCGATTTCATCGACTACGTAATCACCGATCGCATCGTCACGCCGGAAGCCGCACAGCCGTTCTTCACCGAGCGCCTGCTTCCGCTCCCGAACTCCTTCTGCCCCAGCGACACGCGGCGCGAGACAGGCCGCGACGCGCCGTCGCGCGAGGCTTGCGGCCTTCCGCCCGACGGCTTCGTCTTCTGCTGCTTCAACGCACCCTACAAGATCGCGCCCGACGTGTTCGACGCGTGGATGCGCCTCCTTGCCGCCGTACCGCGGAGCGTCCTGTGGCTCGCCCCCGGCAACGAGGTTGCCTGCGCCAACCTGCGGCGCGAGGCGGCAGCGCGCGGCATCGACGATGCGCGTTTCGTCTTCGCGCCTCGGGTCGCACCCGCCGACCACCTGGCGCGGCACGTGCACGCCGACCTGTTCCTCGACACGCTTCCCTACAATGCCGGCACGACCGCGAACGATGCGCTGCTGATGGGCGTGCCCGTGCTGACGTGCCTGGGAGCGACGATGGCGGGCCGTGTCGCCGCGAGCCAGCTCCACGCCGTCGGCATGCCCGAGCTGGTGACGGCGGATCTTGCCGACTACGAGGCGACGGCCCTTCGGATTGCGCAGGATCGCGGCGCATCGCCGGCGCTCCGGGCGAAGATCGCGCGCAACCGTGCCACCCATCCGCTGTTCGACATGGCCGCATTCACGCGCGATCTCGAGACGGCGCTCCTGGGCATCGCGCGTGCGTGACGTGCAACGGCGCGGCCCGCCTGACCCGATCAGCTGCCGCGCGCGAGCCCCTCGAGCGCAGCCGCGAATGCTGCGACCGGCGCCACGTCGCCAAACAGCCGATCGCGCCCGGCCCGCAGGCGCGCGGCGATCGAGTCCCGCCATTCCGGCTCTCCGACCAATCGCCCCGCGATACGCACATAGTCGTCTTCGTCGCCCGCCACGACCTCGTCGACCCCGGCGAGCGAGAGCATCGCCGCGCTCTGCCGCCCTCGCATGAACCGTCCGGGCAGCGTGACGATCGGCAGGCCGGCGGCGAGCGCGTCGAGACTGGTGTTGCCACCCGACCAGCGCAGCGTGTCGAGCATCGCAGCGCACATCGCGTTGATGCGCAGGTAGTCGTCGTGGCCGCATTGCGGCAGCACGATGAGCCGCTCGCTCGCCACGCCGGCCCGCGCGAGCGCGCTCCCGAGCCGCGCACGATACTTCGCGGTCAGCACGGAATGCCGGCCGTCGAAAACGACGATCCGCGCTTTCGGCGCCGCGGCCAGCACGCGCGCAAACAGCGCGTCGTTGTCCGGGTGGATCTTGAAGAGCGACTGTGGGCACAGCAAGAGCGGCACGCCCTCGGGAAGTCCGAAGCGCGCGCGGGGGGCATCGGCGGGGGCCCCGGGGCGCCCGTAATTGGTGCCGATTCCCGGCAGCCTGATCAACCGCTCGGTGTAGTGCGCGTCGGCACCGGGTGGCTCCATCGCACCGCAGGAGAAGAAGGCATCGATCGACGCGTGGCCGGTGGTGACGGGATGGCCCCAGGCGGCGCATTGCAGCGGCGCGAGACGCAGCGCCGCCAGCGCGAAGGACGTCGCATCCATGCCGAGCTCCGGATACACGAGCGCGTCGAGCGCGTCGCCGCGGATGGCCGGTGCAATCATCGAGGGCAGCAGCTTCGCGCCGGTGTACACGCGCACCCGGTCCGCGTGGGCCGAGAGCTCGGTGAGAAACGGCGTCGCGTCGCGACGCAGGTGATAGACGAAGATCTCGAAGCGCTTCCTGTCGAGGCCGGTGATCCAGCTCCGGAAGTAGCGTCCGACCGTGCCGTCGCTCCAGAACGCCGAGGCGAAACCGACGCGGATGCGCGCTGCGGCGGTCGAGCGTCGCGGCGGCGTGCGCCACTCGGGCGCCACCGCTTCGATCGCGCGCCCCGCAATCGCCGCGTAGCGTGCCTGCAGCTCGCGGTCGTCCTCGCCCTGGTAGGCGAGAAGGAAATTGGTCCAGCGCAGCTCGTCGGCCACGTCGCCGAAAGCGCGGCCGCGAACGAGGTTCGGAATTTCGGCTTCGAGTCTCGTGAGGCCCGCGGCGTAGTCCGCGCGCGCCGACCCCACCGCCGCGGCGTCCGAGTACACCATGGGCAGCGTCAGCGCCTCGCCGAACGCCGCCCGCAACAGCCCCGGCTTCCGCGCTCGGGCACCGGCATACGCGCTTCGCGCCGCTGCAAGATCGTCGCGTTCGGCAAGCGTTCCCGCGAGTTGCAGCAGGGCGTTGGGATCTGCGGGCGCAAGGACCGTCGCTCGCGTGTAGAGATCGACCGCGGCATCGACGTCGCCGCGCCGGCGCGCGATGGCGGCGAGCCCCAGCACCGTTCCGGAGTCCTGCTTCAGCGCGAGCGCGCGTGCGTATGCGTCGCCGGCTGCCGCGTCGTCACCCTGTTCGACGAGGAGCGCGCCGAGATGGCTCCAGGCAAGCGCATAATCGGGATCGGTGCCCACGGCGCGGCGCACCGCTGCGGCCGCCTCGCCGATGCGGCCGGCACTGCGCAGCGCATTGCCGAGGTTGTTCCAGCCACGCGCGTAGCCGGGATCGATCTCAACCGCGAGCGTCAATTCGGCGATGGAGTCTGCAAGGTCGCCGCGCTCGGCGAGCAGAATGCCGAGCGTATTGCGGGTGCGGACATCGCGCGGCGCGACCGCGACGGCGCGCCTGAGATCCGCGATCGCCGCCGACAGGTCCGACAGACGCTCGTGCGCCTTCGAGCGCAACAGCAGCGCGGCATGGACATCCTGGGGGGCTGCGTTCGCCGTGCCCAGCACCGCCGACAGCAGGGAGATCGCCGCCCCGGGATCCCCCGCATCGAGCATTGCTTCCGCTTTGGCCAGGCGTGGGTCGCGGGCCTGCGTGTCAGCCACCGCGCGATCCTTCGGAGGCGTCAAGCGCTTCAGGCGCCTTCGCCGCGAGCGCAGCGAGGTAGGCACGCTCGAGCGCCCGCGTGTGCGCAGGCATGTCGGTCAGCGCCGAATGCGCGAGCCCCGCGCGGATTCGCGCGCGCACGTCGCGCATGAACGCCGCGTCATCGGCGAGCCTCGCGGCGATGTCGACGTACTCGCGGCCACTCGCAGCGACGGTCTCGGTCACTCCAAGATTGGCGAGAATGGAGTACGACGTCCGTTCGCCATGGCGCTTGCCGAGGAGCGTCACCACCGGCACGCCCATGTCGAGCGCTTCGAGCGTGCCGTTGACGCCGCCGAACGGCATCGGATCGAGCACGAAGTCGACGAGCGCGTAGCGGGCCCGACTCTCGGCCTCGTTGTGCCCCTGCGGCACGAACAGCAGACGGTCCCGGGCAATGCCGGCCGCCGCCGCGAGACGCTCGTATATCCCCGCGAGCGCCGGATTCAGCGGCGAGAAGGCGAGCTTCGCACGCGGGACGCGCGCAAGCACGTCGCGCCACAACGCGAGGCACCGCCGCGACAGCTTGAGAGCGGCAACGAAAGCACCGATGACGACCGCATCCTCGGCGACGCCGAGCACGGCGCGACGGAAGGGATGCTCCGCTGCCGGCGCGACATGGCGATACGGATACACGCAACCGTCCATCGGCAGCAGCGTCTCGATCTGGAACGCCTGGGCGTCCGGCACGTCGCAAAAGCGATCGGTGAGCTTGAAGTCGATCGTCGAAAGCCCGACGGTGCCGGCGCTCGCGACGTGCGTGATCTGCACGCGCGCCGGCTCCAGCGCGAGGATCCCCGGCTTCGCGCCCTTCGTGTGCGTCGACAGGTCGACGAGCAGGTCGAGATCGTCGGCCGCGATGCGCGCGGCGGCAGCATGCTCGCCCTGCGCCGCGACGGCCTCGAAACGGTCGGCCAGACCGCGAAACCGCGCCGTCCAGTCGTCGTTCGTTGCGGACAGCGAATAGAAGTAGAGCTCGAAGCGCGCCTTGTCGTGGCGTTCGACCGCCGACCACACCATCTTGCCCATCACATGGTCGCGGAGGTCCGCCGAAAGGTAGCCGATGCGCAGGCGCCCTGGCTTGCGCACGGCCGGCTGCGGCAACGGCAGGCCGTAGACGCGCCGCGCCACCTCGTCGTACCTGCGGGCGTAGCGCCCGATCACGTCCATGGGCACGTCGAAAAAGAGGAGCAGGTACAGAAGCTCCTCGAGGCTGTCGACGAGCTCCGCGTCGCCGTCGGCGACGAAGCGTTCCTGGGCGAGACCGTCGAGATAGCGCTCGAGCGCCGCGAAGTCCGCGGCGTGCTGGCAGGCTTCGAGCGCCTGGACGGCGAGCGGCAAGGCGTGCGGACAGCGCGCTTCGAAGCGCCGGAAGTTGGCAAGCCAGGCGTCGATCCGCCCGGCGGCGTACAGCACCTCGCCGAGATTCTTGTAGGCGGCGACGTTCCCGGGATCGGCAGAAAGCACTTCGCCATAGGCGGCAATCGCAGCGTCGGTTGCGCCCTGCGCCTGGAACAGCACGCCGAGGTTGAAGTGCGCGGCGGTGAGATCGGGGCGCAGTGCGAGCGCACGCTGGTAGGCACGCGCCGCCTCGCCCGATTCCCCTTGCATCTGCAAGGCGACCCCCTGGCGGTAGTGCCCTTCGGCGTCGTTGCCGTCGATGCGCAGCGCCGCCTCGAACGCCGCTGCGGCGCCCGCACCCTCGCGTCGGGCAAGGCGCGCCTCGCCGAGCGCGCGCCACAGCCTCGCGTCGCCGCCGTTCCGCCCGAGCCCGTCCTCGCAGAGCGCGATCGCCGCGGCGGCGTCGCGCATCGCGAGCGCGGCGCGTGCGGCCCCGATCCGCGCGTCGACGTATCCCGGCGCCGTGGCGAGCGCCGCCACGAACGCTTCGCGCGCACCGGCGACGTCACCCTCGTCGCGCTGCGCGACACCGGACAGGAACCAGGCCGTGGCGAACCCCGGCTGCAGCTCGAGAACGGTTCGGTATTGCGCGACCGCCGCGTTGCGATCGCGGCTCTGGTGCGCGCGCACGGCGCGTTCCCACGTCGCATCGAGTGCCGCGACGTCGACGGGGCATTCCCGCGACGGATCGAGCGCGCGCCGGAGGTCCGCGCACGCGGCGATCGCTTCGCCGATGCCGTCGAACGCGCGATCGACAAGCGGCGCGCGATTCGGCAGCGGCAGCGTCGCGAGCGTGAAGACGGCCCGCGCCGGTCGCAGGGCGAGCAGCGGTCCGCTCGCCGCGGCGAGCCCGACGAGATCGACGAGGACGTCGGGGTCGCGTGCCGCGATCGCCTTGGCGGCGACGGCGTCCGGTTCGAGCGGCAGCGCGATGCCGGTCAACCCGGCGACGCTCGGCGCGGCCAGCGCCGCGATCGCCGCCAGCACCACGTCGAACGCGTCGAACGGCAACGCCGCAAATTCGCGTACTTCCGCGATCGCGAGGACGTCGGCCGGAAGCAGCAGCACGATGCGCAGCCGCGCTCCCGCCGTTCGCTGCGGCCACATGATTGGAACGAGCGGGGCGAACGCCGTCGCACACAACGTTGCGTAGCGGCCGGCGAGAACGCCGGCGCTCTCGCGATCGAATCGCGCGGCGGCGATTGCCGTGCGCCGCAGCGACTCGCGATCGACGTCGGCATAGACGCGCTCGCGCGCCTGCCCGGCGAGCACGCCGCGCGCATCTGCAACGACGGCGGCTGCCGCACCGGCGAGGTGTTCGAGCACGAGGGTCGCCAGCAGCGCCGGCGCCGTGGCGAGCGCGTCCGGCAACCGCGCAAGGGCTTCGAGCAGCGCATCGCGCCGGGGTCCCCGCGGCGCGGCTTCGAGTGCCTTTGCCAACGGATCCGCGAGCGCGGGCACGGCGAGAAATCGCGGCTCGCGCTCGAGCGTGCTCGCGACCTGCGTGAACGGTTCCGGTTCGGCCGCGCCTTCGCCGCTCGCGATCGCCGCAATGGCGCGGATCAACGTCGCGCGCGCATCGCCCGGTGCAAGCGCGAGGACCCGCTCGGCCGCAGCACGGGCGGCTGCGGAATCGCCGGTCGCGAGCAGCGCTTCTGCCAGCGCCTGCGCCGGCGCGAGATGCGCGGGCGCAAGGCGGGAGCCTTCGCGCCAGGCGACGATCGCCTCCGCCGGCCGACCGAGCTGCCACAACACTTCCCCCAGCACGAAATGAGGATCCGACGCGCGGGGGTCGGCGCGCGCCGCGCGCCGATAGCAGAGCATCGCGTCGATCGCGCGGCCCTCGCGCTGGTGCGCCTGGCCCCGCGCGAACCACTGCGCGTACTCCGGCGTGCCCATCAACGTCGTCGTGCCGAGCTCATGGCGCAGCGCGCGCTACGATGGAAAGCGGCGGGCAGAGGCGGACGAGCGGTAGCATTGGCGCTCGATTTTATCGCATCGCGTTGCCGCGTCTGGATGGAATTCGGCATGCATGCGGCCACGGTTCGCGCCGCCCGTCCCTGACGGCGTAGTAAACTCCGCCAAATTCCGGTGAACCCGACCATGAGCGCTTCCGGCCTGATGCGGCAGGTGAACGACCGCCGCTGGTTCTACGAGTTCGACCTGCCCAATGGGACGCAGACGGCGTCGTATCTGCCGCCGGGCGTCGCGCGTATCCACGCAACGCGCCTTGCGATGCTCTGGCAATGCCTGGCGCCACTCGCTGCCGCCGGCTGGGAGCGCCTCTCGGTCATCGACGTCGCCTGTCATCAGGGTTATTTCGCGACCCAGCTTGCGCGCAAGGGCTGCCGCGAAGTGGTCGCCGTCGACGCGCGCCGGGAACACGTCGCCGATACGGCGCTGATGGCCGCTGTCTACGGGCTCGCCAACCTGCGCACCGTCGAAGCCGACATCGCAACGCTCGACGCGGCCGCACTGGGCAGCTTCGACGTGACGTTGATGCTGGGTCTCCTGTACCACGTAGAGAACCCCGTCGGCGCACTGCGACTCGCGCGCGCGCTCACCCGGCGCGCTTGCGTGATCGAGACGCAGGTGACGCCGAACATTTCGGGCATCGTCGATTGGGGCGCGTACACGTTCCAGCGCCACATGGTCGGCAGCTTTGCGCTGATCGACGAGACCGACGAGACGCATGCGCCCGAAGCGAGTACGACCGGCATTTGCCTTTGCCCGAGTTACGAGGCGCTGCTGTTCGTGCTCTCCAAGGTCGGCTTCACGCGGGTCGAGCGGGTCGCGCCGCCCGCAGACGCGTACGAGCAGCTCGCGAGCGGCAAGCGGGTGATGGTCATCGCCTATGTCGCTTAGGGAGCGATCACCAGATCCTCAGCGTACGGCCACATGTGCCACGCGGCCGAGTCGCGGTCGAGGAGCGCTTCGAGGTCCACCGCCAGTGCGCCGGCCATCGCCGCCTGATCGCGATAGACGGCGGCCGGCGCGATAGCAAGTTGTCGACGCCCGGTCGCGCGGTCGAGCCCCGCGCTGAACGTGACGACGGGTAGGCCGCGGGCGCAGGCGAGCGCGATCAACCCGCGAGGCATCGAGAGGCGGCCGCCGCGAAACGGCGCCTCGATCTTCGAGCGGCCCGGCGGCAGCGGCACATCGCACAGGGCGACGATCGACGTGCGCGCATCGAGCGCTCGCGCGATCTCGGCGGTTGCGCCGCCGGTGTAGACGACCGGTGCGCGAGTCGCCCGCTCGGTCGCGCGGATGCGCATCCACATATAACGTCGCCGTCCGGCATCGTCGCCGAATTCGGCTGGAGAAGGACGCCGCGCGAGAAAGCGCGACCGATGTCCCGCGCGGCCGAGGTGCCGCAGCGCCCACAATCCCGCGCCCCAGTGGCAGGTCACCGCGAGAAAGGGCCCTGCGGCGGGCCACGCGCCCCGCACGTCGACGTGCCGCTCGAGCCAGCGATCGGTGCGGGTGAGCGTCAGGAAAAGGTCGGCGTGATCGACGAGCTGCACGAGGCGCCAGGCGCGGCGCCACGCGGTTTCGTCGGCGGCGGCATGCGCTTCCGCGATACGGGCGCCTGCGAATCGGCGGACCTGCTGCCAGGCGGCCGCCTCGGCGTCAAAGCAGGCGGTACCGCTCGCGGCGACGCGTGCGAGGAGCGCAAAGCCGGCAGGCCACGGCAGCGAAGCCGCAAGCGCAGGCCAGCCCCAGTGCGTCGCCGCGGTGCTCATCGTCGGAACTTCCGCAGCACGGCCGTGCCGGTCGATCCGCTCACTTCCGCGGTTCGCTCGCATCGTGCCAGCGATGCGGCAGGCGCACGAAGCCCATCTCGCGCGTCTCGCCGGTGACCACGAGCGGCACCTCGCAGGTGTCGAACACGCGCATGCCCTCGGGATCGGCCGCGAATCCGCGCACGTAATACTTGCCCGGCAGCAGCGCGAGCCGCGGCAACGTCAGCGTGAACGCGTAACGGTCCGGCGCGATCTCGGTCGGCCGCACGCCGTCCATGTCCGTTCCGACGCCGTAGACGGGCGAACCGTCGGCACGGACGATGCCGACGAGCGCCACCGGAACGCGGCCATCCGGCGAGTACACTTCGCCGCGAACGACGAGCTCCGAGCCCTGCGCGATCGCGCCGCCGGGCGAAAGCTCGAGCGAGCGCATCGCGTAATGACCGGCGGACCCAATGCCGGTCGCATCCGCCCGCGGCAGCGGCGGCGATTTGCGGGCAGTCTTTTCCTCATGGTAGGCGAGGTACGCCTGCGTCACGTCGGACGCCGGTCCATGGCGCTCGACCTGCCCGTCCTTGAGCCACAGCGCGTGCCGGCACAGCTTCTGCACGTGGTACATGCTGTGCGAGCAGAACAGCAGCGTGCCGCCGCCCTCGAGGAAGGCCTCCATCCACGCCACGCATTTCTTCTGGAACGATTCGTCGCCAACGGCGAGCACTTCGTCGGTGATCAGGACGTCCGGCGCGAGTGTCGTCGCGATCGCGAAGCCCAGCCGGACCACCATGCCGGACGAATAATGCTTGATCGGATCGCGGATGTGTTCGCCGATGTCGGCGAAGGCGACGATCTCGGCGCGCTTCGCCGCGATCTCGGCGGCCGAAAGTCCGAGGAGTGCCGCCGCTAGATCGATGTTGGCGAGCCCGGTGTATTCCGGGTGGAAGCCCGAGCCCAGCTCGAGCAGCGCGCCGACGCGGCCATTGACGCTCACCGCCCCGCGGGTCGGCTTGATCACGCCGGCGACGATCTTCAGCAGCGTCGACTTGCCGGCGCCGTTCTCGCCGATCACACCCAGCGACTCGCCGCGCTTCATCTCGAGACTCACGCCGTCGACCGCCCGGAACACGTGCGCGGCGGGCTTGCCGCGCAACAGGTCCCAGACGAGCCGCAAGTGGCCGCCGCGCGACTCGACTTTCGCGTAGTCCTTGCCGACGCCTTCGAGCGTCAGCAGCGCCGCCGCGTCGCTTATCGCCGGGCTCCGCGTCCGAGGAGCAGCCGCGGCGCTCACGGGCGTGCCTCCGCGCTTGCTGCACTCATACGAAGTCCTCGAAATGCGGCGACAGCCGGCGAAACACCCACCGTCCGGCGAAGAACATCGCCAGCGCGACGGCGAGCGCGACGGCGTCGCCCCAGCGGGGCGCGAGCCGGCCGTCGAGCAGCGCGTCGCGCAGCCGATCGACGAGCCAGCCGAACGGGTTCGCCGCGACCCACGGTCGCACGCCCTCCGGCACGAGCGTCAGCGGATAGAGGATCGGCGTCAGGTACATGAGGATCATCAGGATCGGCGAAAGCACGTGCTCCATGTCGCGGACGAACACCTGCAGCGAGGACAGCAGCAACCCGAGGCCCGTCACCGCGATCGCGAGGATGATCCAGATCGGTATCGCGAGCAGCAGCCCTTCGAACCGCACCGGTTCGCCGAATGCGAAAAGGACGACGAGCACGGCGACGTAGCCCGCAAACTGCAACGCCAGCGTCGCCGCGACCGACGCGTAGACGACGATCTCGTGTGGAAACGCGACCTTGCGGATCAGATCGCCATAGCCCAGCGGCGCGACGGTGGCGCGCAGCAGTCCTTCCTGCGCCGCGAGCCACGGCCACAGCGCGACCGCGACGAACAGGAGGAAGCTGCGACCATCGAAGGCCCGGGCGCGGAACACCGTGGTGAACACGAAATGATAGACGCCGAGCAGCGCCAGCGGATGCAGGAGCGCCCACGCGAGCCCGGTGACGCTGCCGAGATACCGGGTGACGAGCTCGCGGCGGAAGAAATTGGCGAACAGAGCGCGATTGCGGCGTGCTTCGTGTGCCGCGGCGACGCGATCCGAATCTGCAGCCCTCGCTTCGTTCACCGACACTCCGCCGCCGCCTGCAGGAGCGACTCCTCCAGCGCACGCGTATAGCCGATCGTGTCGAACAGCGGATGCGTCTTGCGGTTCGTCCGCAGCCGAGTGCGGAATTCCGCGAGCGTATCGGGTTCACGTGCCAGCCGCAGCGCCAGCGCTTCGTAGTCCGCAAGGCCGTACGTCACGAGCTCGGGGAGACCGATCGCGCGAAGGTGGCTTCCCGAAACTCGGCTCGCAAAGGTTTCGCCCGCGCGGGTCACGACCGGCAGTCCCGCGAACAGCGCATCGTTGGCGGTGGTGTGCGCATTGCACGGAAAAGTATCGAGGAAAAGGTCGGCAGCGCCGTGTCGCGCGAGATGCTCGGCAACCGGCACGCGCGGCGCGAACACCAGCCGCTCCGGCGCCACGTCGCGCCGGCGGGACTCCCGCTCGAGATTCGCACGCGTCATCGGATCGGTGTCGAGCAACCATAACACGCTTTGGGGCACGCGCTGCAACAACCGCATCCAGATCTCGAAGACGGCGGGCTGGATCTTGTAGCTGCCGTTGAAGCAGCAGAAGACGAATCCTGCGTCCGGCAATCCGCATTGCGCGCGATTCGGCGTCGCGCCGATCGGGCGCCTGGTGTCGCCCGGCATGTAGCAATGGGGCAGGTACATGAAGCGCTCGCTGAAGTGAACCTGCTGGTCGGGCGGGCTCACGAAACGGTCGGTCACGATGTAATCGTAGTAGTCGGCGCCCAGCGTGCCCGGAAAGCCGATGCAGTTGATCTGGATCGGCGCCGGGCGCATCGCGAAGATTTCCCCGCGCGCGTAGATCACGTGCCCGCTCGTGTCGAAGAGGATTCCGATCTCGTCGTTCCGGATGTGCTCGGCGGTCGCACCGAACGTCTGCGCACGCACGTCCGCGAAGTGGTCGAAGGCCCGGCTGAACCGCGCGCGGGCGTCGCTGCGATCGTCGGGGCCGAACGAATAGCCGAAGACCTCGAAGCGCGACCGGTCGTGGGTTTCGATCACTTCGGTCAGCAGGTTGGCGAGCGCATGGGAGCGGAAGTCGGAACCGAGGTAGCCGATCCGCACGCGAGCGTCCCGGCGGCGCGGCATCGGAGGTCGCGGGGCCGGTTTCGCGGCGATCTGGCGCTCCACCCAGTCGCGCGCGGCGATGAGCTGGTCCTCCGCACTGTAGGGTAGCGCGAGCAGATTGTGGGGCGAGATGGGGGGCCCGCGATGGTCACGGATCCTTTCGCGCTGGCGCAGGAACAGCGACTCGAGGCCGTCCCATTGGCACACCTGCTGCTGCGTGTACAGCAGAACGTTTTCCGCCTCGTCGGATCCGGGCGCGAGCGCGAGCGCCCTTTCGAGCAGTGGCAGCGCGTCGTCGTAACGCCGTTCCGCGAGCACCGCCGACGCCATGTTGACCATCGCCTTGGGATCGTCGCCGCCGTACTCCAACGCGCGACTGAAGCTGGCGCGTGCGCCGGCGTGATCGCCGACCCGGTATTGGCTTGTGCCCAAGCCGGTCCAGAGCGCGGCAGCGCTCGGATTCAGCGCAACGGCGCGCTCGTACCAGGGAATCGCATCGGCGAACCGACCCCGTTGCTGAAGGACGCCGCCGAGATTGGCAATGGCTTCCAGCATCGCCGGCTGCTGCTCGATCGCTTCGCGGTAGCTGCGTTCGGCTTCGTCGAGGCTTCCTTGCGCTTGCAGCGCGAGCCCGAGGTTGTTCAGAACTACGGGATGCGGGCCGCCGGCGAGGGCACGCCGATAAGCGGCCACAGCGCGCTCGTAGTCGCCTTCGCGGCGATGGAGGTTGCCGATCCTGAAATGCGCTTCGGGTTGGCCGGGCGCCAACGCAGCCGCCTTCTCCCAGGCACCGAGTGCCTCCGCCGGGCTCGTCGATTCGACGCAAAGGCCGAGCACGTTCCACGCATCCGCGTTGGCCGGATCGAACGCGACCGCGGCGCGCGCGGAATCCGCGCCGTTCGCGCCGAGGCCCGCGCCGAATTGCGCCCTCGCGAGACCGGCGTGGAAATCGGCGCGCCCCGCGTCGATCGCGATGGCTCTGGCAAACCGATCGGACGCCGATGCGTGATCGCCGCGCTGCAAGTCGATCTGCCCGAGGATCGCCCAGGCATCGGAAAAACCGGGCGCGAGCTTCAGCACCTGCTCGCAGCACGCCGTTGCGGCGGCGGAGTCGTTGCGTTGCATGGCCTCACGGGCCCGCTGCATCAGCGCCGTCTCTGCCCCGGATCCGGAATCCGCCGCCCGCACGGCCCCGCCGAGGCGGCCGTGGCAATCCTTGTAGCGCCTGCCGCTGCCGCACGGACAAGGTTCGTTGCGGCGGATGGAGGTCGACTGCATTTGCCTCGAGGCGGCCAATCAAGGTGGCGGCGACCGCAAGATCGCGCGCCGTTATAAGTACCGCAGACCGAGGTGGGTCTCGAACGCGTCGAAATCCCGGTCGTTGTGCAGTAGATCGCAGCCACTCCCGATGCAGCGGGTGGCGATGATCGTAGCGATCGTCTTGCGCCAGGTGACGCCGAGCGCCCGCAATCGTCGATGGTTCCTCGCTGCCTCGACAGCGACGTCCTCGCCGCCGACCACCACGAAATCAAGCGTCGCGAGCAACCTTCTGGCCTCGCTGAAGTCGCGTTCCGTCGTGAAGCCCTGGAGGAGCGGCGCGCCCCATGGCTCCTCCCTACGGTGCCGGGCGCTGCAGTCTAAGCGCATCGATCGCGGCTTCGTCGACGACGGCCTCGTTCTTTGCCGCGATGCTGCGTACCAGTGCGTTCCTCTCTTCGGCAATGTACTGATCGCGAAGCTGGTTCATGATCTGGTCTTTCACCTCGTCGAAGCTTTTCGCCACGGCGGGATTGCGCGCGTCGAGGCGCACGATGTGCCAGCCCGCGCTGGACTTGACCGGCTCGCTCACGTCACCTGGCTTCTTCAGGGCGAACGCCGCTGCGGCGACCCGCGCGTCGAGATCGGTGCGCGCGAGCGGCCCGATGCGGCCGCGGGCGTCCCGGCCGGACGTGTCGTCGGAAATGGTTGCGGCGAGGTCGCCGATGTCGGCGCCGGCGCGGATTTTCGCGTACGCATCGTCGGCGCGCTTCCTGGCGCCCTCGAAGCCGTCCTTTTCAGCGGAGAAGAAGACCTGGGTCAGCATCAGCGTCTCGGGCGTCGCATAGGAAGCCTTGCCGACGAGGTACTGTTCGCGCGCGACGCGCTCGAATTTCGTCGACTGCGCCGCGAACTCGCGTGCGGCAGTCTCGGCCACCTCCGCCAGCATGACGCCGGCAAGGAGCTTTTCCTCCTCGAGCGCCAGGCGCCGCTTCACCATCGCATTCTGGTCGAGCTTTCGGTCCTTCGCTTGCGCTGCAAGCTCGCGCGTGACCAGGATCCTCTCGATCAGCTCGCGGTTGCGGCGGGTGCTGGCCGCGAACGCGCTGCGATCCTCCTTTGGGATCCGTTGCAGCTCGGCTTCGTAGTCGGACTTCGTGACGACGACGTCGCCGCGGCGGACGAGCACCGGGTCGGCAGCGTCGGCAGCGAGGGTGCAGGTCGGTGCGGCGACAATGAACGCCGCCGCCAAGAGCAGGTAGCGCGAATCGCGGAGAAGCACGGTATCTTTCATGCGTTGGATCGGGTGAGGTGTTGATGTCAAAACGGGCGCGGGCGGCATGGCCCCAAAAATCGAAGCCCCGCGGCGCGGGGCTTCGGTGCGGCTCATGTCCTGGTCCGGCGATCAGGTCCCCGGCGGCTTGGTCCAATCGATGCCGACGTTGCACGATTCACCGTACCCGCACGTAGACGAGCCATTCAGCATGTTGTTCTTGATGTTGAAGTAATACGTCTGCCCCGGCACCAGTACCGGGTAGCCGAAGTTAGTGCCGACCGAGAATCGCTGCGTCCCGCCGATGCCTTCCCAGACATTGAGCACGCTGGCGCTCGTCCAGTCGCAGCTTTGCGTCGACAGCGCGCGCGAGCGGTAATGCGGACCGTCGTAGTACTCGTCCGAGCCGATGGTACCGACGCTGGTCGAGTTCGGCGAACCCGGAGGCACGGTGAACCGCACGACGAGCGCGACGCCGTTGTGGAAGCCCGGGGGGAAATTCGACGAGAGGTAACGGATCGGTGAGGTGTTCCAGACGGCATCGATCACGATCGTATCCGAGAATCCTGCGCACGAGATCGCCCCCCCTCCGCCGCCGCCGGTGCCTGCCACGGTGAACGTCGTGCTGGTCGGAGCTGCACACGAAGCGCCATTGCATGCGGTCAGCGTATAGGTGTAGGTGACGGGGCTCGTCAGCGTGTTTTGCGGCAGCGTTTCGCCCTGCGACGCGTTGTTCGAGCCCCAGGCAGCGCCATTCCTCTGCCAGCTCCAGGCCGTCACGGTACCCGAGCACGATCCGGTCACCGTGATCGCGCCGCCGGCGGTCGTAAGCTGCCCGTTGGAGGGATTGCGCGCGATCGAGCAGCCTGTCGGCGGCGGCGGCGGCGCGGCCGTCCAGCCGACGACGAAATTGGGCGAAGCAGAGCCGGTTCCGTTGGCGTTGGTCCCGGTGACGGTGTAGCCGACGTCGCCGGTCAGCGCTTCGCTCGCCATGCAGGTCATGCCCGACTTGCCGGCGCACGACCCGCCAGCCCAGGCAAAGCTGGTGGCCTCGGGGTTGCAACGCGCCACCAGGGCGATCGGGGTGCCGACGCTACCCGCCGACGGGCCTTGGACTTGGCAGGCCGGCTTCCCCGTCGACGGCGAGCCGGTGATGCAGTTGAGCGTCTGCGAGGGAGGGCTTCCGCTCAGCTGCCAGGCGGTGCACCCGGCCCCGGTGATCGTGATGACGGCCTGGGCGAACGCCGGAACGGATGCCACGAGCGCAACCGCGCCGGCTACGCCAGCCAGCAGCGTTCGAATCGATGACCTCGTCATAATGCGCTCCCTCGTCTGACCTATTGCTCGCATCGGCACGAGGCCTCGCGAAAACCCACAAAGTATAGCCTAAAACAGCGCCTTTTTGTAGAGGGCAAATCCTATCCGCGCGTCAGGCAAGTCCGACCTTCGGGCGGTCGACGGGCGCTCACCGAGGCAAAAGACCAAAAAAAGGGCGGGAACGAATCCCGCCCTTCGAGCCCTTGAGCGACGTGTTGCTTAGTTGCTCGTCGTCTTGTGCTTGTAGCTCGCGCCGTACGCCGACTGGGTCGGCGGCGTGCCGGGCAGCGTGCCGTTGTAGAACGTCGCCGTCGCAAACCCGACCACCGGCAGGCCGTTGAACGTCTGGCCACCCGTGGAGATCAGCTGGTGGATGGGAGGCGTTGCGCCGCCAACCAGGTTGAGCCGCGCCCAGCCGTGCTCGAACGTGCCAACGTTGATGTTGCGGCTGCGCGTCGAGCTGAACACGTTCGAGTTGTTGAACGTGACGACGTTCGCTTCCCAGCACAGCGCCGAAGGCGGCGATCCGGGCAGCGGCGGCGAGAAGGTCGGCGCCGGGCCGCCAGGGGTCCGCTCTTCGCGGTCCCAGAACGCGATACCGACGTCGTCGCACGCGCCCGTCGCACCGAAGTTGCGCTGGAACAGCTTCGGCGGCGTGCCCGTGCCGACCGAGACGTAGTAGCGCTTCGTCGGATACGTGACGATCCAGTCGGTGCCCGACTTCGTCGCCGAATCCAGGATGTACTCGTTCATCACCGTGTCGTGCATCATCGCCGCACTGACCGCGTCGATGCTGGTGCCCCACGAGGCGACGACAACGGTGCCGCCCTTGTACGTTTCGGACGTCATGACCGAACCGTCGGCGAGCGTCGGATGGATCGACGACGGGATCGCCCACAGCGAGCCGACCGCGTTGAACGCTTCCAGCGCGACCGCATCGGCCCCGGTTTCGGCCGTGGCGTTCACGTTAATGATCGTCAAGTCGCCGAACAAGCCGCCGGAGCCGACAATCGTGTTGGTCGACGCGACGGAATCTGCGAGGCCCGTGCAGGGCGGAACGCCGTTCACGTGGGTGACGCCCGTTTCCGTTGCGCTGCCGGCGACGATATCACCCATTTCGATGATTTCGATGTAGCCCTCGCGCGTGCGGTCGAGCGCGGCATCGGCGTTGTCCGAATTCGACCCGCTGAACTGCGACGCGACGAACGGGTAGACCGTGCCCGCCGTCAGCGGTCGGCGTCGTGCAGGAATTGTCGTACGTGACCACGCCGGCGCCATCGGAAGTCGGAACAACACCGGCCGTCCAGACGTCGTTGTGCGACAGGTACAAGTTGAAGTCCAGCACTTCGCGGGAGTTGAGGCTTTCGAGGAAGCGGACCTTGACGGCCTTCGACGATGCGGTCGAGTTGACGACCGACAGCAGCGTGTTGTACTGCGCGTTGGGAAACTGCGCAGTCGCCGACGTCTGGCGGGCCGTGTAATACGGATAGATCAGGACCTGACCCAGCCCGTCCGGGTTGACGTGAACCGCTTCCGCGACTCCCGTCACGCCCAGTGCGCTCAGCCCCGCGATCGCGGTGTACAGCGACTTTTTGTTGAACGTGTTCATGGTTGGTGATGACTCCTGTGTTTGCGATTGCGATTTAAAGTGATCACTTTAGAACCAACAGCGTGCGAATCTTATTACAGCTTGCCCCTCTTGTCCAAACGATTTCAATTCCGCCCGAAAGCCCCCCTGTGGAAAATTTGCAACGGCCGCCGGCCTATTGTCGCCAGACGTACCAGACTTGTCCTTCGTCGATCACCCAGACTTCGTGGTCCAGCGTCGGAATGCCCTTCATCTTCGGGTGATCGTAGACCACCGTCAGCGTCACCCGACACACTTCCGTCTCGCAATCGACTTTTTCGATCTTGGCCTGCCGGAACCCCTTCCCCCTTGCCTGCGCCTTGTAGGCCGCCAGCGATGTGACCGCTTTCGAGGCCGGGCTCAGGAACGTGTACGCGGTGTCCATGTCGCCCTTGATCAGGGCCGCCCACCGGGCGTTGACGCGTTCAGTGACCGCCTCGCGCTTGACCTCGGGTGGGGAATCCTTGGTGACGCCGCCCATCGTCGCGCATCCCGCCACCGCAACGAAGGCCGCGACACCGAGCGACTGCGCAAGCAACCTGAACCCGCGTGCGCGGAAGCCCCGCGACCCGAAACCTTGCCGAACCATGTGGATTGCCCCTGAGCAAAAACAGGTGAGCCGCCGCAGTGCAATTGCCGAGGACCGCCCAACCCATGCCCGACCGCCCTGCGGCGCCGCAATCCTCGAATCAAGCCTAGCTAATGCTTCCGGCATCGTCAACGGCGTTTTCCCCAATAGCGAATGGGCCAAATTTCCGTTGCGCGGGCGCAACAACGAAATGTCGGGCTTTGGCGACGTTTTCCTGTCGCCATCCGGCGACGCCCTTTGAAGATCCCTATTGTTTTCCGGGGCTTGCCGCCGGCTGCGGGAGCTGGATTTTCGTAAAGACATTGAACGAATCGTCGACCTTTTCCATCCGCCGGCGCAGGTCCTCGATGATGCCCTTCATGTCGAGCTCGCCTTCGACCACGCGCGGCGTAATGAACATCACGAGCTCGGTGCGGTTGTTGGTGAGCGCCTGGTCGCCGAAGAGCCCGCCGATGATCGGAATCCGCGAGAGCAGCGGCAAGCCCTTCGAGCTGTTCCCTTTGGTTTCCCCGATCAGTCCGCCCATCACCATCGTCTGGCCCGACTGGACGTTGACGATCGTCTGCACCGATCGCGTATTGATCGGCGGCGCCTCACCCGCGGGCGCAGGGCCCGGATCGCTCACTTCCGCTTGCACGTCGAGCGTGACGAGCCCCCCTTGGTTGATGTGCGGCGTCACCTGCAGCAGCACGCCGGTGTCGATGTACTGCGACGTCGTCGTCACCACGTTGGTGGTGCTGCCGACGATGCTCTGCTGGTTGATCGGGATCTTGTTGCCCGCCTTGATCGTCGCTTTCTGATTGTCGAGCGCGGCGAGATGCGGGTTCGCGATCACCTTGGTGTCGCCGTACGTGTCGAGCAGGTGCAGCGCCGCCTGGATGCCGCCGGGGAAGTTCGCGTTGTTGATGATGTAAGTGAAGCCCTGCGCGAGCGAAAGGATGGGGCTCGTCTCCCCCGTCGCCGGCGGGACTGCGGGATTGAACGGCGTCGACCGCGTGAGCAGCCCGCCCGCGCCGCGTCCGGAGGGCGCCCCGCCCTTGAACAGCCACTCGACGCCGAAGTCGATCTCGTCGGTCAGCGTCACCGAGGCGATCGTCACCTCCATTGCCACCTGCCGCGACGGCACGTCGAGCTTCTTCAGCGCCGCCTCGATCACCGTGTACTCGACCGGGGTGGCGACGATCAGCAGCGTATTGTTGTCCTTGTCGGCGACGACCTGGATGTTGCGCACGACGGCGAGGCCCGTCGCGGCGCCTGTCGGCGTCGCCGCGGGCGCGGGCGGCGCGGTCAACTGGATCGTCGGCTGGGTGATCGCCGGCTGCGCCTGGAACTGCGGCGGACTCACGATGGTGCCCGCCGGCGTGCCGGGGGCGACGGTCGGCGGCGGAGTCGGGCCGGCCGGGGCCGCCCGGCCCGAGAACGCCTGCGTCAGCAACGGCCCGAGCTTTTCGGCGCGCTGGTTCTGCAGGTTGTACACGTAGAAGCGCGGGCCCTCGCCGCCGCCGCCCTGGTCGAGTCGAGCGATCCATTTCTTCGCTTCCTCGAGATACGCGGGCTGCGGCGTGATCACCAGCAGCGCGTTCAGCCGCTCGATCGGGACGATGCGCAGGATGCCGGTGAGCGGGCTCGCGGCCTTGTCGCCGATCGCCTTGTCGAGCTCCTGCCCGACCGACTTCACGTCGGCGTTCTGCAGCGTGAACAGGCCGACCGACATGCCCGCCATCCAGTCGATGTCGAACATGTCGATCGTCTCGACCAGGTGCTTAAGCTCCTGCTCGGTGCCGGAGAGCACCAGCAGGTTGCGCAGCTCGTCGGGCCGCACCGCGGTCGCATCGCGCACGAACGGCTCGAGGATCCGCATCATTTCCCGCACGCCGATGTAGCGCAGCGGAACGATCTGCACCGAAAAGCCCGGCGGCAGCGCCCGCGACGAGTTGCCGAGCTGCGGCGTGATGTTGCCGCGAACCGCGGCTGCCTGCGGCACGATCTTGTACACCCCAGAATCCTTGACCATCGCCGCGCCGTTCATCCGCAGCAGCATTTCGAGCGTCGCCGGCAGCGCGTCGCGCGGAATTCCGGACGAGGTGCGGATGGTCACCGTGCCCCCGACCGCCGCATCGATCGTGTAGCTCTCGTTCAGGATGTCGCCCAGGATGTTGCGGATGACTTCACGCAGGTCGGCGCCTTCGAAGTTGAGCACCACGCCGCCGCCGGCGGGCTGCACCGGCGGCCCGGGCGGCAGCGCACCTCCCTGCTGCTGGCCTTTGACGAGGACCCCGGTGCCCTTGAACATGCGCGCTTTTTCCTCGGCCGTGGGCAGGCCGGGCTGCAGCGCGCGTTGCGCCGCTTCGGCCATCGCCGGCGCGGGAGTCATCGCCTGAGCGGCCGTCTGCGCCTGGGAGCGATCAGGCTGCGGCGCGGCGGCCCCCGAGGTCGGGGGCTCCGAGGCGCAGGCGGCGAGGAAGAGCGGGAGCATGCACACGAGCGCTCCGGCGAGAGATCGATTCATCGGCATTTGTTTTTTTCCGGTTGGCGCGCGGTGGCGGCAGCGTCTCCCCGCTCGCGAGGCGCGGCGTGGGTCGGCGTGCGGCCGCTGCGGCGGCGCATTATCGCAAGGGCGTCGCACTCGCATCATTTCGGGACCAGGGGCTGAACCGGCTGCGCGTAGCGCCGGTACATCTCGAGCCACCCGGCATCGGGCGCGGCGCCCGGCGCGGCAGCGGGTGGCGCGGCAGTGGCGGGGGCGCGCGCCGGCGCAGCACCCGGCAGCTGTGCCGGTTGCGCGGCAGCGGCGGCGGCGCGGGCCGCGGCCCGCCGCTGCGCGAGCGACTGCGCGGCATTCCCCGCGGCCGCGGGCTGGGGAGCGGCGGGCTGCGCGGCGCCCGGCACGGGGTGAGCGGGCGCCGAACCGGCGGCCGGCGGGACGGGAACGGGCGCCGCCGGCTGCGTCGTCGGCCGCGAGTTCGTCGCGACCCGCAGCACGAGCTCCTCCATTTCGTCGCCGAGCGCGAGCTTCACCCGGTCGGGCTTTACTTCGGCGACGGTGATTCCGTTGATGACTTCGCCCTGGTGCACGCGGCGCGACTTGCCGCCGACGGTTTCGCGAAGGAAAGCCGTGCTCTTCCCGTCGATCACCGTGGTGCCCGTCAGCGCGAATTGGCCGCGCTGCATCCGCTGCTTCGACGCGTCGGCCACGGCGGCGGCCTGGCGGCGCGTCGGATTGAAAAGCGTCCGGGTCACCGTCTCGGTGCGGGCAGCGACGCCCCCCGTGATCGAATATTCGGGCATCAGCGCCAACGTGACCGGCTTCGGGGCCGCGGGAACCTCCGGCGGCGGTTGCTTGCGCAGCCCGCCGCCCCAGTCCGCCTCCCAGCCGATCAGCACCAGCAGGATTGCCAGCGGGGCGAGCCACCACAGGGCAGCGCGGGCGCGTGTCGCAAAAATGTCCACGGGTCTGCGCTCCTACCTCTTCTCGCCCTCGGCGTACGCATAGCCGACGACGTCGAGCTGGACGTTGACCTCCGGTTCCTGCCCTGGCGCCGGCCGGAAGCCGCGGAACGCGTTCAGCGGCCGCATCGTCAGGTTGTCGACGATCAGATACGGTTGCTGGGCCTCGAGCGCATACAGCACCTTCTGCAGGTTCGGCGTCGTCGCGAAGAACTGGACGTTGACGCCGATCTGGCGGAACCGGCCCTCGTCCTTGGGCGCCTGGTTCTGGCTCGTCGTGATGCGCCCGCCGTTTCCTTCGATCGCGGCGCGAACGAGCTCCTGCAGTTCCGCTCCGGCCAGATTTGGCGCGGTGTTCCTGAGGAAAAAGCGGCGCGTGTCCTTGGCCCGGATGCTCTGGACGGCCTTCCGGTATTCGGGCGCCTGGGCGGCAACGCGGCGATAGGTTTCGAGCCGGTCGTCGAGCGCGGCGATACGATCGTCATAGTGCTTGTGCAGAAGCACGATCGGCAGCAGGACGATCGAGAGCGCGCCCGCAACCGCGACGGCCAGCAGCACAATGGCGAGCGAGCGCTGCTGCGTCGCCGGAAGCTTGGTGATGGCCGCAATCATGGCGCCTTGCTTCCTGCCGGCGCCGGCCGGTAGGGCCCTGGCGGAGCTTGCGCCGGGCGCGGCGGCCCGGCGTTCGGCGTGAATGGAACGGCGGCGACGCCGGGGCCCTCGCCGGGGGCGGCGATGCGAAGCCCCGTCGACGTCTCCCTGGCTGCCGGCGCCGTGGCGGGTGCGGCGGCCGGTGGCGTCGCGGGCGCCGGTCCGGCCGCGGGGGTGGCTGCAGGCGCGGCGGGTGGCGGCGGCGGGGGCGGCGCGGCGGGCGCAGCGGCCCCTTGCGGCGCGGGCGGCGGCGGCACGTCGGAGATCGCCGTGCTGGCGAATTGCAGCGGCTGCGGCGCCGGCGCAGGGATCAGTTGCGCGCCCAGGTCGAAGATCTCGCCCGGCCCGGGCTGGATCTTGGTCGTCGGCGACCGCGGCGCCGCGTCCGTGAAGAGCTTCGACGCTTCGAACAGCGTCACGAGCCGGCCGGCGTTGGCCGACTCGCCACGCAACAACATCTCCCGACGCAGGTCCTTGCCCTTGGCCTGGGTTTTCACCTCGAACTGGGTGAGCCACGTGTCGTCGGGCATGAGCTTCGTCACGTCTTCAATGACGTCGACTGCGCTTGGAAAGGTGTATTTCCTGCCCAGCACGAAGTTGTAGTCGCCGGTCATCGTATCGAGCTGCTGCCGCAGCGCACTCGCCGCATCGGCCTGCACGCGCGCCTGCTCGGTGACCTTGGTGAGCGCGATCGCATAGTCGCGCTTTTGCCAGAGCGGCAGGGCGATCGCGACCAGCGCCGCCGCGCCGACCGCGGCAACCGGCGCCCATATCTGCCAGCGGCGCCACCACGCTGGGTCCTGCCGCGCCGACTGCGGGAGCAGGTTGAGCTTCGAGGCCCCGGTCACCGCCGGACCGGCGATGCCGGGCGCGTCGGGCGTCACCGCAACGACGGTCGCGCCCCAGTTCTCGGCTTGCCGGCGCGCCTGATCGACGACGGTCTTCAGCGCCGCGGCCCAGTCGACGCCGATCTCCTTGCGTTGCGGGTCGCGGGCGACGACGACGGCGCCGAAGTAGAGCTCGTCCGGCTTGAACGGCGTATGCCGGTCGAGATCGTAGGCGAGCGCCTGGCGCAGGTCCTGCTCGACCGCCGCCGGGAGCGTCAGGCGCTTGCGCAGCACCTGGCCCGCGGGCAGCGCGATGACGACCTTGGCCGCGGCGACCGCGCCGCCGTAGGCGATGCCGGGCAGCGCGTCGATCGCCGCACGGCCCGCCTGCACCGTCGCGGCCGCGTCGCCTGCGAGCGGGATTCGCGCCGACTCGGCGTATCCCAGCGCGCCGTTCACAACCCGCGGCTCCCACAGCACTGCACTAGCGGTGCCGAACGCGAGGACCGGACGCAGGCGCCGGCGCTTGATCGCGGTGCGCGGCGCCGGCGGGACGAGCGCAGAGAGCTCCCCGATCCACCAGCGCCAGAAGGTCGGCAGCCCGTAGCGATCGGCGAGCGTGCGCAGCCGATACCCGAAATCAGCGAGTGCCTGGTTCATAGGCGTCAGGCGCCGCGCTGCCATTCGCGGCGATGGAGTCCGGCAGCGGCGCGCGCGCGCCTTCCTGCCACAGGAGTGCGATGAGCGGACGCCGCGGATCTGCGGACGGCCGCAGCACCGCGTCGCGGACGAAGGTTACCCCATCGGCCATCGCCGCCTCGGCGTGGATTCGCCAGACCGGTGCGGCTCCGACCGCGAAGCCCGTCGCCTGCGGCAGCGGCGGCACCGGGAGCTTGTTCGCGAGCGCGTCGCTGCGCTGCGCGATGAAGGCATCGACGATCTCCGGCGTCATGTTCGGCAACGCGAGGAGCACGTCGCGCGAGGCGGTCGCGGGGTTGATCGCCGGTTGCCACGAGTAGACGGTGAGATCGTCAGCGATCCGCGCCATCAGCCCAGGGGTCACGCCGAGCACGCGCCGCAGCTCGCCCACGGCGCTGAACGACGCGTTCGCCGGACCGTAGGTGCGCCCGGCAGCGCGATAGTCCGCGTCCTCGGCGCCGTTCGGACGCTTCAGGTCGTCGGCATCGCGCCAGTCCTCGATCGCTTCGACGACATGCTGCGCCGTGTCGGCGTCCAGTCCGCCGACGTTCTGCAGCAGTCCCCTCAACAGCGGCGCCGGTGCCGCGTTGACGTCGATCCGCGCCGTCTCGTCCGTCGCAGTGACGGTGAGCCGCGCCTCGCCGTCCTGCCAGACGTGCGCGACGCCGTCGGGTTGCCACACGTCGGCGATATTGCGCGGGCGCGAAAGCTCGAAGGCGGTGCGTTCGACGGCGCCATCGGCGGCGGCGCGCGCCTGCGCGAGCGAGAGCGCGTTGCGTGCCGCGAGCGCTTCGCCGCGCATCGAATACGCGAAACCGCTCGCGACCACCGTCAGCAACACGGTGAGCCACAGCACGGCGATGAGCGCGATGCCGGCCTGACGCGCTTGCGGAGGACGCCCGGTGCGCATCAGCCGACGCTCCCGCAGCGATTGCGCGCCGGATCGTACGATACGCATCCCGATTCCGGCGCCCGGCGCGGCTCGACGACGAGGACCGGCCACGCGGCGCCTTTCTCGGGCTTCACTTCGATGCGCACGAGGAGCGGCAAGCGCTGCCGGTCTCCCCAATGGTCGCGCCAAGTCGGCACGTCGGTGTCGGCCGCGTCCGGGTCGCGGCCGAAATACGAAATGCGCAATTCGGCGATGCCGTCGGCCAGCACCGAGCGCTCCGCGTCGCGAAACTCCGGTTCCTGCAGCGCGCCGGCATCGGGGATCATGCGCTCGAGGACAAGCTGCGACTTGGTGTCGGATTTCGCCACCGCCAGGCGGAAGTAATAGACGCCACCCTCGACCACGCGGGGCGGCAGTGCCGCAGCGTAGCGCATCTCGCTGCGTTCGCCGGCGAAGAGCAACGGCAGCTCGGCGACCTTGCGCAGACGCAACGGATATTGCGCGGACAGTTGCTCGCGCAGGAATTCCTGGGCCTGCCGCATCGCCGACACTTCTCCGACCTTGGCCTCGCCGCCATCCCAGGTCCGTCCCGCCATCGACAGCGACCCGAACATCACGGCCGACATCAGCGCGAGCAGGACGAGCGCAATGACGAGCTCGAGCAACGTGAAGCCGGCCATCCGATGGGCCCCCACGCTTGCGGCTTGCGCCGCCGCGCTGCCCCCGGCGGGGGACCCATTCGCGCCTTGGGGCGGCCCGGCGGCGCGACTGCGCGGCCCCACCCGCCGGCGCGTGCTCGGGCCCTTCATCTGGCTTCCTTCGCACCGAGACGCGCCGTGGCGAGCGCGAGCGCCCGCTTGCCGCCGGTCGGCGACGGAAACGTGACCTCGACGCTCACGCGGTAGAGACGCACGTTCATCGATTCCGATGCGCGCTCGACATCGGGGCTGACGCCGGGTGCGACGTAGGGTTCGACGCGCGTCGTCCACTCGATTCGCCCGTCGTCCGCCGTCCCCTGCTGGGTCGCCTCGCGCAGCGGTTGCGCGGCCGCCGCCTCCGCGAGCGCGCTTTCCGCGACCAGCACCGCGCGGCTGTAATCGTCCGCCGCCGACGCATTGTTGAGGGCGCCCGAAAAGAGCCGGAACAGGGCGGTGGCGACGAGCGACAGGATCACGAAGGCGACCAGCACCTCGAGCAGCGAGAAACCGGCGACCCGCGTACTCGATCGTCGTCCCCGCGCGGGCGGGGAGCCAGCGGCGTTCGCGGCAAGGATGCTGGATTCCCGCCCCCGACTACGCCCTCGGGGGCAGGCTCTTCGCGGGAATGACGGGCAAGAGTTCATGTCAATCGTTGATAGCGACCCGGCCGGTCAGCCAGTCGATGTCCACGTCGTATTTGCGCTCGCCCGACGCGAGCGTGATCCGGCCGCCATTGGAGCCGCCGTCGGGGAAGAAACGGATCGCGCCGATGCGGTCGGAGACAAGGTCGCTCTGCGCAGTGTAGAGCTTCATCTCGAGCTCGCGCGGCAACGCGTGGATCCGCGGATCCGGCTCCACCTGGAACGTACGTTGCTCGAGGTCGAGCACAAGGCGCGTGTCGTGGCGCGTCGCAACCGCTTCGCTTCGCGCGAGGCGCAGCCCCGCGGCGACCTGTCGCGCAGCGCTCTTCAATTCGGTGCTCGACACCCCGGTTCCGAACATCGGAATCACGAGTCCCGCGATGATCGCCATGATCGACAGCACGATCAGCAGCTCGAGCAGCGTCACGCCCCCCTGCGCCCGTCGCGGAGCGGAGGCCGAAGCTGCACGAGCGCGGCGTCGAAGGTGCGTCATTGCGAATTGCTGCTGCTGATGTCCTTGTTCGTGCCCTCGCCGCCTTCCTTGCCGTCGGCGCCGAGCGAGATGATTTCGTAGGGCGCGCTCGACGCGGGTGACAGGTACTTGTACTCGTTGCCCCACGGATCCTTCGGCACCGACGATCTCTTCCAGTAGGGTCCGTTCCAGTTGGCGACCCCCGCGGGCGCGGTGATCAACGCCTGGAGGCCTTCCTGGGTGGTCGGATAGCGGCCGATCTCGAGCTTGTAGAGATCGAGCGTCTGGGCGATCTGGCCGATCTCGATCTTCGCCGCGTCGGCCTTGGCCTTCTCTCCCTTGCCGATGAAATTGCCGCCGACGATGCCCATCACGACGGCGATCAGCACCAGCACGACCAGAATCTCGATCAGCGTCATGCCACTTGCCGCGCTTCGCTTCATTTCGCGTGCAGCCATTGAATCTCCCGCGTTTGTTCGCTACAGCGCCGCGGCAGTATCTGCACGCGGCGCATGAATAAATTAGACAGGCCTCACTGGACAAGTTCGCTCATGCCCATCACGCCCAGCAGGATCGAGAATACGATCCCGCCGATCAGGACCGCCAGCGAGAGAAGCAGGGCCGGTTCCAGCACGGCGAGAAAGCGTTTGATCGCCAGCGCGACTTCGCGGTCGTAGACCTCGGCGACGCGGGTCAACATCTCCTCGAGCCGACCCGACTCCTCGCCGACCAGGATCATCTGCACTGCGAGTTTCGGATACAGTCCCGTCTCGCCGAGCGGCCGCCCGAATCCCTTGCCCTCGCGCAACCGCGCGACGACGCCGTCGAGCGCATTCGCGAGCACGCTGTTGCCGAGCGTGTCCTTGACGATCGCGAGCCCCGCGAGCAGCGTGACGCCGTTGCCGAGCAGCGTCGCGAGCGTGCGCGCGAATCGCGCGACCTCGACTTTGGTCGTGAGATCGCCCACGAGCGGCCAGCGGAGCATCCGGGCATCCCAGCGGTTGCGGATCACGGGGTCGCGCAGCCGGCGGCGCATCCACGCGACGGCGAGCGCGAAGACGGCGAGCCCGGCCCACCACCACCGCTTGAGCCCCGTGCCGATGAACACGACGATCTGGGTCGCCAGCGGCAGCGCCTTTCCGGACTGCGCGAACGTCTGCTCGAACTGCGGCACGACAAAGCCCAGAATCACCATCAGCGAGAGCACGGCGACGCCGATCAGGATCGTCGGATAGATGAGCGCCGAGATCACGGACTCGCGCAACTCCTTGTTGCGCTCCATCGTTTCGGCGAGACGCGTCAGCACGGCGCCGAGCGCACCGCCCGCCTCGCCCGCGCGGACGATGTTGACGTAGAAGCGCGAGAACACGTCGCGCCGCGCCTCGAGCGCCTGCGACAACGACTTGCCGCCGCGCACGTCGTCGCGAATGCCCTGGAGCAGCGCTTCGACCGGGGGAGTTTCGGCAAGCCCGATCAGGATCTCCAGCGCGCGATCGAGGGGCAGCCCCGCGCGAAGGAGTGTGGCGAGCTCGCGGGTGAGCGCCAGCAGATGATCGCGCGTGACGCGCTTCGGCGCGAGGAAGCCGCGGCGGCGGCCACCGCCGCTCGCCGTGGCCGCGCCCGCCGCGGATCCCTTTGCGGCAGCCGCGGGCGCGACCTGCATCGGCAGCAGGCCCTGGTCGCGCAACCGGTCGACGATCTCGGCTTCGTTGGCGGCGTCGAGTTCGCCGACGGCGACGTCGCCCGACGCGTTGACGGCTTTATAGCGGAACATCGGCATGAAGGCTCTCTGTCTCACCGCTCCGGCAACTGGCTCTTGCCGGCGCTCCAGAACGTGAGCGGGCTCCAGAACGATTCGCCCTCGTTGCCGACCGGGCCGACGTCGCAGGTGCCGCACACCGGCATCGCCGCGCGATTCGTCCCCATCGCCTCTTTCATCCGGCGGCGCGCGTCGCCATTCAGGATCTCGCTGTATTTCTGCTTCTTCAGGTTTCCAAAGACCCCCGCCTGCGGATGCATGCAGCACGGAACCACGGTGCCGTCGGCATCGACGTAGAGCAGGTTGATCTCGCCGTGCCAGGGATGGCTCGCGTACTCGCTTGCGTCGGCCAGGAACACGCACGCCCCGCGCGGGGCCAGCACCGCGCGCCCGGTTCGGTTCTCCTTCGCCCCCGGAAGCGCCATCCAGCGCCGGAATTCGGGCGCCCAGCCCCGCGGGCGCAAGACCTCTTCCCACCGAAGCGCATCCTCGCGCGTCTCGATCACCGATCGCGTCGCAAGCTGCATCGCCGGCGCATAGCGGTCGCGCAGCGCCGCGGCGCGCTCGAGGAACTCGATTAGCTTCTCCCATTCCGACGGCGGCCGCAGCCGCTCGTAGGACTCGGGCGAGGCGTCGCCGTCACAGGAGACGACCAGCCGATTCACGACTTCCTGCCGCAGCATCTCCGCGAAATCGTCCCAGTCTACCCATTGCGCGTTGGTCGAGATCTCGACCACCGACACCCGCCAGCGCTGCTTCGGAATCTCGGCGACGACCGCGGCCAGTTGCCGGTGCAGAAGCGGCTCGCCGAAATTGAACAGCCGCAGCGTGTGGATGCGCTCGACGTCGATGTGCGACAGGCACAGCGCGAAATCCTCGACCGCGATCCGCTGGATCTTGGGCTCGAGCGTCGAATTGGGACAACCGACGCAGCGCAGCTGACATCCGTGGACGATGTCGAAATGGACCGAATAGATGTGCCGCGGACGAAGTTCCATCATGGAGGGGGGTGTGCGTTACTTCTCGCGGGTGACGCGCAGCACTTCCTCGAACGTCGTGATGCCGCGGACTGCCTTGCGCAGGCCGTCCTCGTACATCGTCACCATCCCCTCGCGGATCGCCTCGTTGCGCAGGTCGGTCGAAATCGCGTGCTTCATCACGAGGCTGCGCAGCGGGTCGGTGATCGGCAGCATCTCGAGAATGCTGATCCGCCCCGAGTAGCCGGTCTGGGCGCAGTGCGGGCAGCCTTTCGGGTGGAACAGCGTGATGTCCTTGTCCGCGCTGAAACGGGACAGGCCGAGCTCGTCGACGAGCTCCGGCAGCGCCGTGTAGGGCTCCTTGCACGCCTCGCACAGCGTGCGCACGAGCCGCTGCGCGAGGATGCCGATGACGGTCGACGTCAGCAGATAGTCTTCGACGCCCATGTCGAGCAGGCGGTTCACCGTCGACGCTGCGTCGTTGGTGTGAATCGTGGACAGCACGAGGTGGCCGGTGAGCGCCGACTGCACGGCGATCTCCGCGGTCTCCAGATCGCGGATCTCGCCGATCATGATCACGTCCGGATCCTGCCGCACGATCGAGCGCAACGCATTGGCGAACGTAAGGTCGATCTGCGGCTTCACCTGAATCTGGTTGATCCCGGGCATCTGGTACTCGACGGGGTCCTCGACGGTGAGGATCTTCACGTCGGGCTGATTGAGCTTCTCGAGCGCCGTATAGAGTGTGGTCGTCTTGCCGGAGCCCGTGGGTCCGGTGACGAGCAGGATGCCGTGCGGCTCCAGCAACACCTTGAGGAACACCTTCAGCGTGTCGTCTTCGAAGCCCAGCCGCTGGAAGTTGAGCGCAACGCCGCCCTTGTCGAGGATCCGCATGACGACCGACTCGCCGTGCATCGTCGGCACCGTCGAGACGCGGAGATCGATCTCCTTCCCCTGGACGCGCAGCCGGATGCGTCCGTCCTGCGGCAGCCGCCGCTCGGCGATGTCGAGGTTCGCCATGATCTTGACGCGCGAGATCACCGCGGCGGAGAAGCGGCGCGGCGGCGACTCGACCTCGTGCAGCACGCCGTCGATCCGATAGCGGACGACGAGGCGGTTCTCGAAGGGCTCGATGTGGATGTCGGAGGCGCGCACGTCGAGCGCATTGGTGATGATGAGCGAGACGAGCCGGATCACCGGCGCCTCGGCGGCCAGGTCCTTGAGCTGCTGGACATCGGCATCGAACGCGAGATCGTCGCCGCGCTGCTCGACGTCGCCGATGATCTGCCCGACCGCGGACCGGCCGGTCCCGTAGAGTCGCTCGAGCGCGGCTTCGAGCTCCGACGGAATCGCGACCATCGGCTTCACGTCGCGGCCGGTCACCATGCGGAACGCGCCGATCGTGTATTCGTCGGTCGGGTCGGCCATTGCGAGCGCCAGCTCCTGCTCGTCTTCCTTCACCGGCAGCGCGCGCGCTTCGCGCAGGAACCGAGCCGAAATGCGCTCCTCGAGGATCGGAAATTCCGGATAGCCGGCGGCGTCGACGAGCGGCAGCGAAAGCTGCGCGGCGAGCGCTTCCGTCACGTCGCGCTGCGCGCACACGCCGAGCGTCACGAGCAGCGCACCCAGTCTTTCTCCGGACTCCTGCTGCAGACGCAACGCGCGCTCGAGACCCACTGCATCGAGCTTGCCGCGCTCGATCAGGATCTCGCCCAGGCGCTTTCTGACAGGTGTATCCACGCGTTCTCGCGATACCGGAAACGTGAAAAAAGAGCGCTCGATGATAGCACGACGCACACCCAAAAAATCGTTGGAGACCCGCTTGAATCAAGGTGTTGCAAACGATTCTTCCGGCAAAGTGTCGCCGCGTCCCGACGGCGTCGCGATAAAATGTCGCCGGCGCCCGACGACTTGGCCGTGCGCGCGTCCGCGCGCAGCAAAACCCCACACTCTCTTCTGCCGCCCGTGTCCGACTCAAGGCTCATCGCCTTCTATCTGCCGCAGTACCACCCGATCCCCGAGAACGACGCCTGGTGGGGCAGGGGCTTCACCGATTGGCGCAACGTCGTGCGCGCACGGCCGAAATTCAAAGGACATTACCAGCCGCACGTTCCCTCGGATCTCGGCTTCTACGATCTCCGCGTGCCGGAGACGCGCATCGAGCAGGCGGAGCTCGCGCGGCACTACGGGATTCACGGCTTCTGCTACTACTACTACTGGTTCAACGGCCGCCGGCTGCTGCAACGCCCTCTCGACGAAGTACACCGCGGCGGGAAGCCCGACTTCCCCTTCTGCGTCTGCTGGGCGAACGAGAACTGGACGCGCCGCTGGGACGGCCGGGATCAGGACGTTCTGATCGCCCAGGACTATTCTCCCGACGCCGACCGGCGCTTGATTGGAGATCTCGTCCCGCTGTTCAACGACCCGCGCTACATTCGGGTCCGCGGCCGGCCGCTGCTCGTCGTTTATCGAGCGAATCTGCTGCCGGATCCGCGGGCGACCGCCTCGCGCTTTCGCGAGCAGGCCCGGATCGAGGGGGTGGAAGATCTCTATCTCGTATTCGTGCACGTGCCCGGCATGGTCAACCCCGCAGCGTGGGGATTCGATGCGGGCGTCGAGTTTCCGCCCCATAACCTGGAGGTCAGCGAATTGACCCCGAGCATGGAAATCACCGATCCGGAGTTTCGGGGCCAAATCTGGGACTACGTTTACAGCGCCCAAGGCTCGATTGCTCGCCGTTCGCCCGAGTTCCGCCTCCACCGCGGCATCATGGTCGGCTGGGACAACACGCCGCGGGTCGCGAACAACGGCCATGTGTTCGTGAATTCCCATCCGGCGAACTACGAGCGGTGGCTCACGGCACTGCTCGCGCAAACGGCGCGCGAGCACCCCGCGGAGGAAAGGCTCGTGTTCATCAATGCGTGGAACGAGTGGGCCGAAGGCTGTCACCTCGAGCCCGACCTCGCCTACGGCCACGCGTATCTGGAAGCGACGAAGGCGGCGCTGGCAGCGTTGCGTTGATGCGGGACGCGGCTCCTGCGAGCGCTCAGCCGGCGGCGAACGCCTTTTCCGCGCAGGCGATCGTCGCCGCGATGTCCTCCGCCGTGTGCGCGGCGGACACGAAGCCGGCCTCGAACGCCGACGGCGCGAAATAAACACCCGCATCGAGCAGCGCGTGGAAGAATTTGTTGAAGCGCGCCTTGTCGCACCCCATCACCGCATCGTAGGTCTCGGGCACGCGGTCGGCGAAATAGAGGCCGAACATGCCGCCCGCCGACTGCGCGGCGAATGGCACGCCCGCGCGTTTCGCCGCTGTGGCGAGTCCATCGGTCAGAGACTTCGTCTTCGCGGCGAGCGCGTCGTAGAACCCCGGCGCCTGAATTTGGTTCAGGGTCGCGAGGCCGGCGGCGACGGCGACCGGATTGCCCGATAGCGTTCCCGCCTGGTAGACGGGACCCAGCGGCGCGATCTTCTCCATGATTGCGCGCTTGCCGCCGAAGGCACCGACCGGCATGCCGCCGCCGATGACCTTGCCCAGCGTGGTCAAGTCGGGCGTGACGCCGGCCAGGCCCTGCACCCCGCGCGGATGAACGCGAAAGCCCGTCATCACTTCGTCGAAGATAAGCACGGCGCCGTAGCGGTCGCAGACGGCGCGCAGCCCGGCCAGGAAACCGGCGCGCGGCATGACCAGATTCATGTTGCCGGCGATCGGCTCGACGATGATGCAGGCGATATGCTCGCCCTCCGCCTTGAACGCGGCCTCGACCGCGGCGAGATCGTTGAAAGGCAGCACGATCGTCTCGTTCGCGATGGCGGCGGGCACGCCCGCCGACGAAGGCTGCCCGAACGTCAGCGCGCCGGAGCCGGCCTTCACGAGCAGGCTGTCCCCGTGGCCGTGATAACAGCCTTCGAACTTGACGATCTTGTTTCGCCCTGTAAAGCCGCGCGCGAGTCGCAACGCCGACATCGTCGCTTCGGTTCCCGACGAGACGAGCCGCACCATCTCGACCGACGGCAGGAGCCGGCACAGCGTCTCGGCCATCTCGACTTCGATCTCGGTCGGCGCGCCGAACGACAGGCCCTTCGGCGCGATGTCGACGACGGCCTTCACCACCGCCGGATGCGCGTGGCCGAGAATCGCCGGCCCCCATGAGCCCACGTAGTCGATATAGCGTTTGCCGTCGGCGTCCCAGACGTACGCACCTTCGCCGCGCTCGAAGAAACGCGGCGTGCCCCCGACCGAGCGGAAGGCGCGAACCGGCGAGTTGACGCCGGCGGGGATCGTGCGCTGGGCGCGCGCGTAGAGTTCGTCGTTGCGGCTCATTCGGGTGCCTCGCCTCCGCTCATTCGTGCAACGCTCGCTCGGGCAAGAATCGCGAGTTGGCAACAGCCGCCGCGATGGCGCTCGCCGCGGCTTCGACGTCGCGCGCGTCGAACACCGCGGAAATCACCGCCACCGAATCGGCGCCGGCGCGGACCAGCGTCGCGGCGTTGGCCGCCGTGATACCGCCAATCGCGACGACCGGCACCGGGAGTTCCCGCGCCCGCTCGAGCAATTCGATCTCGGCGCGGCGCGCGGCGGGCTTCACCGTCGAAGCGAAGAAGCTGCCGAACGCGACGTAGTCGGCGCCGGCGGCGACCGCGGCCAGTGCTCGCGTGAAATCGTTGTAGCAGGACACGCCGATGATGCGGTCGGGCCCGACGATCTCGCGCGCCTTCCCGACGCCGGCGTCGCCTTCTCCCACATGTACGCCGTCGGCACCGATGGCGGCGGCGAGCGCGGGATCGTCGTTGACGATGAGAAGCGCGCCGCGGGCCGCATGGATCCGCGCAAGCGCCGCCGCCTGCTCGCGCCGGCGGCCGGCATCGGCGCCCTTGTTTCGATACTGAACCGCCGCTGCGCCGCCGGCCAGCGCAGCGGCGACGCGCGCGGTCAGGTCGCCGACGTCGGTGAGGTCCGGCGTGATCGCATAGAGCCCGGCCATGCGTCGCGCGCGGGCGCGGCGCAACGCGATCGGGCCGTCAGTGGGTGCGGCCGGCATCGGCAGCACGTGGCGCGTCGGCCGCGTCGGCGGGCGCGTCGGCGTCCTCGCGCGCCCAGAACAGGCGATCGGGAAGATGCTGGCCCATCCCGGGACGGTACGCTCTTTTCAGCGCGTGCCACGTGTAATCCTGTGCTTCGCGGACGGCCTCCGGCAGCTCGAGCCCGTTGGCGAGCATTGCGGCGATCGCCGAGGCGAGCGTGCAGCCGGACCCGTGATAGCTGCCCGCGAGCCGCGGCCAGGTGTCGGTGCGCACAACGCCGCCTTTACCGTAGAGCACGTTGACGACGTCGCGGGTCGCCTCGTGGGTGCCCGTCACCAGAACGAATTCCGCGCCCATCTCGATCAGCCGCCCGGCGCACGCGCCGAGCGGGGCGTCGTCGTCATCCTCCGCTTCGGCGAGGCGGCGCGCCTCGATGCTGTTCGGCGTCAGGATCGTCGTCTGCGGCAACAGCAGTTCGCGCAGCGCGTGGATCATGTCGTCGGTCGCGAATTCGTCGCCGCGGCCGGACGCGAGCACCGGGTCGAGGATCAGCGGCACGTCGGGATAGTCGGAGACGATCTCGGCGATCGCGGCGATGATCTCCACACTGCCCAGGACGCCGACTTTGAACGCGTCGACCGGCATGTCCTCGAGCAGGCTTCGCGCCTGGTCCGTCACCCACTCGGCATCGAGCGGCTGGATGCCGTCGACGCCCATCGTGTCCTGCACGGTGATCGCCGTCACCACCGACAGCGGATGGCAGCCCATGCTCGCGAGGGTCAGGATGTCGGCCTGCAACCCGGCGCCGCCCGACGGATCCGTGGCGGCGAAGGCGAGGACGAGCGGGGGGAACTCGGGATCGGTGTCGGGAGGCATCATGCGCCCGGCGCCACTCGCGCGCGAAGTGCAGCGGTCGCGCAGCGCGGAAGGGGCTTGCTAGAATTGAGCGATTTTACTCCACCGCTCCTTCCCCGATGAAAAAGTACATGTGCCTGATCTGCGGCTATATCTACGACGAAGCCGCGGGCGCCCCCGACGAAGGCATTCCGCCCGGAACGAAGTGGGAGGACGTGCCGCCGAACTGGACCTGTCCCGAGTGCGGCGCGCGCAAGGAGGATTTCGAGATGGTGGAATTCTGAGCATCACGTTACGCGAGGTCTGAAGATGAGAATCCTGCATACGATGCTGCGCGTCGGCGACCTGCAACGATCGATCGACTTCTATACCGGCGTGCTGGGAATGCGGCTCCTGCACACGACCGACCGTCCCGAGCAGAAGTACACGCTCGCGTTCGTCGGCTACGGCGACGAGGCGCAGGGCGCCGTGCTCGAGCTCACCTACAACTACGGCGTCGACCGCTACGAGCTCGGGAGCGGATTCGGCCACGTCGCGATCGAAGTGCCGGATGCGGCGGGGGCGTGCGCCGCAGTGAAGGCGAAAGGCGGGACGGTGACGCGCGAGGCGGGACCGGTGAAGGGCGGCACGACGGTCATCGCGTTCGTCCAGGACCCCGATGGCTACAAGATCGAGCTGATCGAGTCGCCGAGCCGATAGCGTCGCTCGGCCAAGGACCGCGCGGTCGCCCTCTCGCTTGCCTTCCAGCCGCCACGGCTAGCGCCGCGAGCGAGCGAGTGCCGCCGCCGCGTCGTCGATGGCGCCGCGCCAATCGCAGAACGCGTGCTGGCGAAAGATCCTCATCGTCGGATACCACGGCGTCGTCTCGCCGCTGGCGCCCCAGCGCCAGCAGCTGTCGAAGCGGCTGAACATGAACACCGGCGCGCCGATCGCCCCCGCGACGTGCGCCACCGACGTATCGACGGTGATCGTAAAATCGAGCTGCGCGATCAGCGCCGCCGTGTCCGCGAAATCGCCAATCGCTTCCGAGTGGTCGACGAGCTCGATCCCCGCAGGCAATCGATCGCGCCGCGCGAGGCCGGCACCCAGTTGAAGGGAGTGCCACTCGACGTCCGGAACCGAAAACAGCGGCGCGAGCAGCGCCGGGTCGATCGACCGGCGAGCGTCGATCGCAGTCCTCTTCGGATCGCCGCGGGGATTTCCAGCCCAAACCAGCCCCACCCGGAACCGCTGTCCTTCCCCCAGCCGCTTGCGCCACCGCTCCATTCGCTCCGCGGGCGGCGAGAGATAAGGCGCGAAACCGGGGCACTCCGTCGACGCGCGCGCAAAATGCGCAACCGTCATCACCGGGCAATAGGCGTGGATCGGTGGCCCGCGCCGGCGGTCCGTGACCACCCGATCGACGCCGCGGGCCGAAGCGAGCAACGGTGCGAGCGCGTCGTACGGAGGTTCGAGCACGAGAAGCACGCGCGCGACGCGATCGCGTATCTCTCCGATGTATCTGCAAAACTGAACGACGTCGCCCAGTCCCTCCTCCGCGAATACGGCGAGTACCGCGTGAGGAACGGTCGAGCCATCCCAGAGCCCCCGCGGTCGGGGCTGCTCCGCCTGACCGCGTTGGCGATGCTCGAACCATTTCCAGCCCTCGTCGTAGCGGCCGACGGCAAATAACGAATGCGCGAGCGCAATGGACGACTCGCGCGCATCGGGCGCGAGCTTCAGTGCGCGCCGAAGGCAGTCGATCGAACGGTCATATTCCTGCCGCCATTGCGTGACGGCACCCAGATCGTGCCACGCCGCCGGCAGCCCCGGCGCGAGCTGGGCGGCCCGCGCCAGCTCCCGATCGGCCCGGTCGAGGTCGTTCTGGTACATCGCGAGCTCCCCGAGAGCCAGGCAGACGAGAGCATTGCTGCGCCACGCCGTGTGAACTTCGCGCGCCAGGGATTCGGCGCGGTCGAATGCCCCCTCGGCGAGGGCTGCGCGCATCGAATCGACCCAGGTTTCGAGCCCCGGGGACGTCGCAGGAGTTGTCGGCAACATGCGGACCACCCTTGAATCAAGGCCCGGCCGGCGCCAGTCTCGACGCGAGTCGGCGTTCAGTGCTTCAACAGCTCGCGGAGATCGTGCACGAACACGTCGGGACCCTGGCCGTAGCCGACGTACAGCCGAAGCCGTCCCTGCGGATCGAAGATGAACGTGCCGGCCGAATGATCCATCGTGTAGGTTCCCGGCGTCGACCCCGGCTGCTTCTGGTAGAGGACCTTGAATTCCTTCGCCGTGCGCGCCGTTGCCTCGGCATCGCCGTAGAGTCCGACGAAGCGCGGATCGAACGCCGGGACGTATTGCGCGAGCACCTCCGGCGTGTCGCGCTCGGGGTCGATCGTGACAAACAGCACCTGGACGCGGTCGGCGTCCGCGCCGAGCCGCTTCATCGCTTCGGCGAGCTCGGACAGCGTCGTCGGGCACACGTCGGGGCACTGCGTGTAGCCGAAGAACAGGACGACGGCCTTGCCGCGGTAGTCGGCTAGCGTGCGCGGCTTGCCGGTGTGATCGACGAGCTGGAAGTCGCGTCCGTACGCAGTGCCCGTGACATCGGACGCCATGAACTTCGGGGCATCCGGTCCGCAGGCGGCGGCGAGCGCCGCAATCAGGAAGACGGCGATTCGCGCGACGACGCGCATTGGAACGACATCAGAGATAGTGATCGAGGAGCAGCGCCGAGAACAGCGCCGCGAGATAGGAGATCGAGTACTTGAAGGTCGCCCGGGCAAGTTCGACGCTGTAATCGCGATAAAGTTGCACGGCATGGAGCAGGAAGACACCGCCCAGCATCAGCGCGGCGAGGAGGTAGGCCGGCCCGCTCATCCGCACCGCGAACGGCAGCAGGCTCACCGCGACCAGCACCACCGTATAGAGCACGATCATCAATTGCGTGTAGCGGCGGCCATGGGTGATCGGCAGCATGGGCAGCCCCGCCTTCGCGTAATCCTGGGCGCGATAGAGCGCGAGCGACCAGAAATGCGGCGGCGTCCAGACGAAGATGATCAGGAACAGGAGCAGCGCCTCGGGCGCGACGTCGTTGGTGACCGCCGCCCAGCCCAGCACCGGCGGCATCGCCCCGGAGGCGCCGCCGATCACGATGTTCTGCGGCGTCGCCGGCTTGAGGAGCACCGTGTAGACGATCGCGTAACCGACGAACGTCGCAAGGGTGAGCCACATCGTCAACGGATTCACGAGCCGATAGAGGAGCAGCAGACCCGTTCCGCCGACGAGCGTTGCGAACACGAGCGTCGAGCTCGAGGTGATCTCGCCGGCGGGCAGCGGCCGGCGGCGCGTGCGCGCCATCCGTGCGTCGATCTTCTGCTCGATCAGGCAATTGATCGCCGCGGCGGCGCCGGCGACCAGCGCGATGCCCAACGTGCCGAAGACCACGGGGCCGGCCGGCGGCACGCCGGGCACGGCGAGAAACATGCCGATCATCGCGACGAAGACGATCAGCGATACGACGCGTGGCTTCGTCAGCGCGAGGAATTGGCGGAACCGGACTTCCGCTAAGGCGAGTGTGGTCATCGCGAATCGGGATCGTGCCGGGTTGCCGTCCGTCATTCCGGCAGCCCGCGAGGTGCGGATTTTAGCACCGCGGATCGGTGACGCGCCTACCCGATGCTCGACGCTCGCAGCAGCCGCGCGAGATCGCTCGCCAGCCCCTTGATGTCCGGATCGTCGCCATAGGACAGCACCAGATTGCCCAGCGGGTCGACGATCCAGATCCCCCGCTTCCCGTCCGACAGCGACGCCAGCGCGCCTTCGCCCACGCGCGCGAAGACGAGCCCGGGATGCCGCGCGAGGACACTCGGCGCCGGCGACGCGTCGCCGGCCGCGAGCCACACGCGAACGATCCGGTCCTGCTCCCTGCCCTGCATCGCGCGCGCCTGCCGCGTCGCGTAGAGCATTTGTTCGCAAGCGGCGTCGCAGCGTCCCGCGTCCGCCACCACCAGCACCCAGCGCCCGCGCAGATCCGACAGGCGGAACGCAGCGCCATCCGCTTTGACGCCCTCGATCGCGGGCGCGAGGGCCGTCGGGAGGAGCGTTCCATAATTCGTTTGCGCGCCGCGCGGGAACACGTAGTAGGCCACGTAGGACGCGACCACCGGCGCGACGCACACGGCGGCGAGCAGCAGCAGCGTTCGCTTGCCGCGCGTTCCGCCGGCCGGGCGTTTCGGCGCTTCGCGCAACGAGCGCTCAGGCATCTCGCGGCGCTGCGCGCTTGCGGAAATCGAGCACGAGCCACAGGACGATCGCGAGGCCGGCAAACGCGTACCACTGCATCATGTAGATCCAGTGCTTTTCGACCCCGAAATCCGGCGCCGGCCAGTCGCGTACGAGACCATCGGGTTGCAATGGCGCACCCGTCTGCTCGATCACGACCGGCAACACGGCGATGCCCGTTGCCGCGGCTAACCGCGCCGGGTCGAGCTTCTGCCAAACGGGTCCCGTCGGTGCGTCGGACCCGAGCTCGAGTTGGCCGGCGGCCGGAAGCGCAAGGCGCCCCTCGACGACCACGTCGCCCGCGGGCGGCGGAACGTCCGGGAGCGCCGCGCGCGAGGCACCCTGCGCGACCCAGCCGCGGTCGACGAGCACGACACGGCCATCGCCGAGGCGAAGGGGCGTCACCACATCGTACCCGGCGCGGCCGTCGTGCACCTTGTTGTCGATGAAGATCTGTCCCCGCGCGTCGTAGCGGCCGGCGGCGACGACCGGACGATAGCGCAGTTCGGACCAGTCGGACGCGGGCGGCAGCATTGCGAGCGAGGCGGCAGCCATGCGGTCCATCGCGTCGAATTGAGCGCGCAACGCCTCCTTTTCGTGCATCCGTCCCTGCTGCCAATATCCGGCAGCAACGAACGTCGCGACGGCGGCGAGCATCGCGAGCGTCGGCGCTGCGCGCGGGCGATAGCGGCGGCGCGCAGCCGGTCCCTCGCCGCTGACCGCGTTTGGCATCACCCGCACCTTGTTCTACACTCGGAACGTGGAGCAGCGAGCGCCATGAAGATCATCGTCGTCGCCGCACTCGTCGCCATCGTCGCTAGCCTCTTCTCGGCGCTGTATTTCCTGTACCGCGACCGCGGCCACGGCACACGAATGGTCACGATGCTGGCAGTGCGCGTCGCGCTGTCGGCGAGCCTGGTCGCGTTCCTGGTCATCGCGTATTGGATGGGCTGGATCGGGCCGGCCGGATTGCGATAACCGGCAACAGGGCCGGGCCGCGTCTGCGCGCGGATTGCCTTCGCCCGCGCATCGCCGCAGCCTGCAATCGCCAACCGCCCGCGTCGACTCACCCCCGCCGTGCCCCAGGGCTGCCGCGGCGCGCGCTCTGCTTCCGGACCCGCGCCGCTACAACCAGTACACGAGCACGAACAGCAGCAGCCAGACGACGTCGACGAAGTGCCAGTACCATTCGGCCGCCTCGAACGCGAAGTGGTGGTCGGGCGTGAAGTGGCCCCTGAGCGATCGGGCGAGCATCACCGACAGCATGATCGCTCCGATCGTCACGTGCGCCCCGTGGAAACCGGTCAACATGAAGAACGTCGACCCATAGACGCCGGTCGACAGCTTGAGATTGAACTCGCTGTACGCGTGGATGTATTCGTACGCCTGGAAACCGAGGAACGTGAAGCCGAGCACGATCGTCGCGAACAGCAGCAGGTTGAACATCGTGCGGTTGCCGGCCTTGAGCATGTGGTGCGCGACGGTCACCGTGAACCCCGAGGACAGCAGGATGACCGTATTGAGCAGCGGGATGCCGATCGCGCCCATCGGCGTGAACTCCTCCCGCATGTACGGGCCGGTGGTCGGCCACGTGGCGTTGTAGTTCGGCCACAGGAGCTTCGAGGCCAGGCTGCCGAGGTCGGGCACCGCCAGATTGCGGACGTAGAACAGCGCGCCGAAGAACGCGGCGAAGAACATCACTTCCGAAAAGATGAACCAGCTCATGCTCCAGCGAAACGACAGGTCCACTTTCTTGTTGTACCGATGACCCTCGGACTCGCCGATCACGCTGCCGAACCAGCCGAAGAGCATCACCAGCAGCACGCAGAAGCCGGTGGCCACCATCCACGGGCCCGCGGCGAAATTGTTGAACCAGAACGCGGCACCCATGCCCATCAGCAGGAGCGCAACCGAGCCGACGACCGGCCAGTGCGACGGCTGCGGAACGAAGTAATAGGGCTCGGCGCCCTCGTGAGCTGCGCTCATCGCGGAAGACCTCTCTTGGAAAGGTGGGCGCGGAACGAAGCGCGCTCGCCGTATGGGTCAGGACTTGCCTGCACCGTCGACCTCGAAGAACGTATAGGACAGCGTGATCGTGCCGACATCGCCGGGCAGCGCGGGGTCGACGACGAACACCACCGGCATCCGCCGCCTTTCGCCGGGCGCGAGCGTCTGCTGGGTGAAGCAGAAGCATTCGATCTTGCGGAAATACCGCGCTGCCAGCGGGGGGCCGTAACTCGGAATCGCCTGGCCCGTCATCTGCCGATCGGTCGTGTTCGCGATTTCGTATTCCACCTGCCGCACCTCGCCCGGATGCACGTCGACCTCGACCTGGAGCGGACGAAACGTCCAGGGTAGCTTGCGCACGTTCGAGTCGAACTCGATCCGTACGGCCCGTGACGTGTCCACCTGCGTGTTCGCGACCTCGTCGGCTTGCGCGATGTTGCGCAATCCGGTCGCCTCGCAGATCCTGTCGTAGAAGGGCACGAGCGCAAAGCCGAAGCCGAACATTCCGAACCCGACGACGCAAAGCTTGACCAGCAGCGTCCGGTTCCGATTGCCGCGGTCCTCGCTCATCGGCGGACTCATTTCCGCAAGCTCCTGCCGATGGCGAACGCGAGGAAAAGCAGTACCGCCGCGCTCATCACCCCGATCCCGATCACCGGGCCGCCCAGAAGCCGCGCCGCGATGATGCCGACGAAGAACGTCGCCGCGATCGACGCGAACGTCAGCGCCGTGCGAAGGTTCGCCTTGCGAGTCGAGTGGAGAGGCTGCATCACACAGGTTCGAGCGCCCGTTTCGCCCGGGCACTCGTTATCCATCTATTTAGATTATGGGCGGTGTTTCGAACGTGTGATACGGCGCGGGTGACGGCACCGTCCATTCGAGCGTGTCCGCACCTTCCCACGGCTTGGCCGGAGCCTTCTCGCCCTTGCCCATCACGCATTTCAGCACGGCGTACAGAAACAGGAGTTGCGAAGCGCCGAACCAGAACGCGCCGATCGATGCCACCATGTTCCAGTCGGCGAACTGCTGGGCGTAGTCCGGGATCCGCCGCGGCATTCCGGCGAGGCCGAGGAAGTGCATCGGGAAGAACGTCACGTTGAACGCCAGCATCGACGACCAGAAGTGGATCGTGGCGATCTTCTCGTCGTACATCGTCCCGGTCCATTTGGGGATCCAGTAGTAGACCCCGCCGAAGAACGCGAACAGGCTCCCCGCCACCATCACGTAATGGAAATGGGCGACCACGTAATAGGTGTCCTGCAGCTGGATGTCGATCGGCGTGATCGAAAGCACCAGGCCGGTGAAGCCGCCCATCGTGAACAGGAACAGAAAGCCGACGGCGAACAGCATCGGGGTCTCGAACGAGAGCGAGCCCCTCCACATCGTGGCGAGCCAGTTGAACACCTTCACCCCGGTCGGCACCGCGATCAGCATCGTCGCGTACATGAAGAACAGCAGCCCTGCGGCCGGCATCCCCACCGTGAACATGTGGTGCGCCCAGACGATGAACGACAGGATCGCGATGGCGGCCAGCGCATAGACCATCGACGCATAGCCGAACAGCGGCTTGCGCGAGAACGTCGGGATGATCTGCGAGATGATCCCGAACGCGGGCAGGATGATGATGTAGACCTCGGGGTGCCCGAAGAACCAGAACACGTGCTGGAACAGGACCGGGTCGCCGCCGCCGGCGGCGTTGAAGAAAGTCGTGCCGAAATGGCGGTCGGTGAGCAGCATCGTCACCGCGCCCGCCAGCACCGGCATCACGGCGAGCAGCAGATACGCCGTGATCAGCCACGCCCAGCAGAAGAGCGGCAGCTTCATCATCGTCATGCCTGGCGCGCGCAGGTTGAGGATCGTCGTGATGATGTTGATCGACCCCATGATCGACGACGCGCCCAGGATATGGATCGCGAAGATCGTGAGGTCCATCCCCATCCCCGCCTGTACCGTCAGCGGCGGATAGAGCGTCCAGCCCGCCGCGGCGGCGCCACCGGGCACGAACAGCGAAGTGACGAGCAGGATCGCGGCCGGCGGCAGCAGCCAGAAGCTCCAGTTGTTCATCCGGGCGAACGCCATATCCGGCGCGCCGATCATCATCGGGATCTGCCAGTTCGCGAAACCGACCGCCGCCGGCATGATCGCGCCGAACACCATGATGAGGCCATGCAGCGTCGTCATCGAGTTGAAGAACTCGGGATTTACGACCTGCAGGCCGGGCTCGAACAGCTCGGCGCGGATGACCATCGCCATCGTGCCGCCGATCAGGAACATCGTGAACGAGAACCACAGGTACATCGTACCGATGTCCTTGTGGTTGGTCGTCGTGATCCAGCGCATGATCCCCGACGGGTGATGGGCGTGATCGTCGTGCGCGGGGCCGAAGCCGGGGGCGTGATCGTGGGCAACGCTGCTCATGAGGATCTCTTCGCTGATTCGGGCCGCGCTACTGCCGGGCAACCTTGATTTCGGACGGCTGGACGGCTTCGCCGGTCTTGTTGCCCCAGCTGTTGCGCGTGTAGGTGATGACGGACGCGATGTCGGTGTCGGAGAGCTGCTTCCACGACACCATCGCCGTCGGCTTGCCATCGCGCTCGACGCCGTTTAACACCGTCTTGATCTGCGCTGCCTTCGGACCGTTGACGACCGTCGAGCCGTCGAGCGCCGGAAACGCCGGCGGCGCGCCCTTGCCCGTCGGCTGGTGGCAGGCCGCGCAATTGGCCGCGTAGACCTTCTCGCCGTGCGCGACCAGGTCCTTCACGTCCCACGCCCTGTTCGGATCGTCGCCGGCGGCCGCGACCTTCCTTTTCTGGTCGTCCATCCACTTCGCGTAGTCGTCCTTGGTCTTCACTTCGACGACGATCGGCATGAAGCCATGCTCCTTGCCGCAGAGCTCCGCGCACTGGCCACGGTAGATGCCCGGCGTTTCCGCCCGGAACCAGGTGTCGCGAACGAAGCCCGGAATTGCGTCCTGCTTCACCCCGAACGCCGGAACCCACCAGGAGTGAATGACGTCCCCAGCGGTGATCAGCAGCCGGACCTTGGTGTCCACCGGCACCACCAACGGATTGTCGACCTCGAGCAGATAGTGCTCGCCCTTCGGCGCCTGGTTCTCGATCTGGGCGATCGGTGTCGCGAGGTTCGAATAGAAGGCAACGCCATCCTGCAGATAGTCGTAGCCCCACTTCCACTGATAGCCGGTGACCTTGACCGTCAGGCCCGGGTCACTCGTGTCCTTCATCCGGAGGACCGTCTTGGTGGCCGGGAATGCGACGAACAGCAGGATCAGGAACGGGATCACCGTCCAGATGACCTCGACCGTCGTGTTTTCGTGGAACTGGTGCGCCTCGTGCCCGACCGATTTCCGGTGCCTGAAGATCGAGTAGAACATCACGCCGAAGACGACGACGAAGATGACGACGCAGACCCAGAAGATGAACGAATGCAGGTCGTACATCTGCCGCGCGACCGGCGTCACCGGCGTTTGCAGGTTCCATTCCCGCGCCGCGTACGCCGCGCCCGGCACCGCAAGGGCCATCCCCGCAATCGCCCGCGCGAGCCGCCGCCCGGCCCGGAATTCACTCCCCATCATGCTGCCCTCGAAAGCGTCGTGCGTTCGTCGTCGGTGCCGCAAAAGGGCGAAATCTTAGCATGGTTCGATACTGCGTAGATACATGAGTCAAGCCACATGTTGCAACGGTTGCGTCGCGTTCGGAGCACATCTCCAGTCGACGTCAGCGGGACAGGCCGAGCGCGCCGAGCGCGCCCTCGGGCAACTCCGCTGCGCTGTCATCGCTCGCGCACCACGGAAGATCGGCGACGAGCGGCGCCGGGAGCCGCGCAGCCAGCGCGGCAACGTTCTCCGCAGCCATCGGCATCTTGGGATCGACGCGATTTGCAATCCAGCCCGCGAGCGTGAGGCCGCGCGCGTTGATCGACAGCGCCGACAGCAACGCATGGCTGAGGCAGCCCAGCCGGACCCCGACGACAAGCACTACCGGCAGGTTCAAGCGCGCGGGAACGTCGAGCATGTCGAGGCGTGCGGAGAGCGGCACCAGCGTCCCACCGGCGCCTTCGACGACGACGATGTCCGCCACCGCTGCGAGGCGGGCGTAGGCCGCGGCGATCGGTTCAAGCTCGAGGCCGATTCCCGCCGTCGCCGCAGCGAGATGCGGCGCGATCGCAGGCGCGAACGAGTACGGATTCACGTCAGGCAGACTCGCCGCGACATTGCCCGCAGCGAGGAGCGCCGCGACGTCCGCATTGCGCGACGCGCCGGGCGCCACGCCCGCCGCGATCGGCTTCATCCCGACCGCGCGCCATCGGTGCGCCACGAGCGCTCGCAGCAGGGCCGCGGCAACGCGCGTCTTGCCCACCCCGGTGTCGGTTCCGGTAACGAAGAGACCCCGGGTCACGGCAGGCTAAACGCCATCTTCAGCACGAAGAGCACGAAAGGAAACTCGATTTCATCCAGCTCGGCGCCGCGACGGCGAATCGCCCTCGCGCGGATTGCTTCGTGGTTATCGTGCCATTCGTGGCTGCTTCCACGGCTACCTCGTCACGAACGCCGTGGCTTTCGCGTGAGCGCGACGACCGCGTGTCCTTCCGCCGTGCGCGTCGGCGCCGCCTTCCAGGCGTGGCCGTAGATCACCTCGAACGTGGCAGGGATACGACCGTCGTCCGCCCTCGTGCGCAGCAGCGCCAAGAGCGCCTTGTGCCAGCGCTCCCGGCCCATCAGCCCGCGCCCGCGGCCCCGCATCGCGTTGGTCGCGCCGATCGCCTTGAGCTCGCGCGTCATGGCCGGCGCGTCGGCATAGGTGAGGGTGATCATCTCCATCTGCAGCACCGGATCGGCAAAGCCCGTGTGCACGAGGAGATCACCGACGTCGTGCATGTCGGCGAAGCGGCTCACGTGCGGATGCGCATCGACGCCGTCGAATGCCGCGCGCAGCTCCTTCAGCGTGTCCGGCCCGAAAGTCGTGAACGCGAGCAGGCCCCCGACTTCGAGCACGCGATGGAATTCGGCGATCGCCCGCGGGAGATCGCTCACCCATTGCAGCGCGAGGTTGCTCCACACGAGGCCGAACACGCCGTGCGCAAAGGGCAACGCAGCGATGTCGCCGCATGCGAAGTGCGGCGCCGCGACGCTCGCGACACCGATCGGCGCGAGCAGCCGGCTCATCACCGAGCGGCCCTCTTCCGCCCGCGATCGGGCCCGCGCGAGCATCGGAAGCGCGATGTCGAGCGCGACCCGCCCTGCCTTTGGATAGCGCGCCGCGAGCTCCGGCAGCGCCTCGCCGGTCCCGCAGCCCGCATCGAGGATCGCGCCCGGCGCGAGCCTGACGATATCGAGACGTTCGGCCATTCGCGCGCCGACTTCCCGCTGCAGGACTGCCGCCGCATCGTAAGTCGCCGCCGCGCGCGCGAAGTGCCGGCGGACGGCGCGCGGATCGATCGCGGCCGGATCCGGATCGCGAGAATCAGCGGACATCGAGGAAGTCGTCGAGCGCGGCCTCGAACGCCTGCGGGTGCGACAGGAACGGCACATGCGCGGCGCCGTCGATCGGCGCGAAGCGCGCCTGCGGCAGCGCCGCGGCCAGCCACTCGCCCGCGGCAGGGGGCGTCAGCGCGTCGCGGCTGCCGGCCACTACCAGCGCCGGCTGGCCGATAGCGCCCGCCTCCGTACGAAGGTCCACGCTCCGCAGCAGCACCAGACCGGCGGCGAGGACCCGCGACGACGGTTCGCCGCGTTCATAGAGCGCCGTGCGGAGCCCCGCGAGCACCGAGCGAGCGTGCTCGCTCCCCTTGAGCTGCAGCGCGAGAAAACGTTGCACGGTCTCTTTCCACGCGACATGCAATTCATCGCCGAACCGGGACAGCACCGGCTCCGGCAGCGCATGCTGCCAGTCCGAGCCCGCGACGAACCGCGGCGTCGTGCAGACGAGCGCCAGCCGCGCGATGCGTTGCGGACGCACCCGCGCCCATCGCATCGCGATCATCCCGCCGAGCGACCAGCCGAGCACCGTGAGCGGGGCCGTATCGCCGCTGAACGTCGTTTCCAGCGCGTCGACGATGCCGTCGAGGCTGAACGGGTCGACGGACGCGCTGTGACCATGGCCCGGCAGGTCGGCCGCGTGGACGCGATGCGCTTTCGCGAGATGCGCGACGAGCGGTCCCCAGACGCCGGCATGCATCGCCCACCCGTGGAGCAGCACGAGCGGCGGGCCATGGCCGGCCGTTTCGACGTGCAGCATGCTCAGCCGTTTCCGGATTGCGCATGAACCGGGGCAAGCTCCGCGAGCGCAGCGGCCAGCGCATCGACGTCTGCAACCGTGTGCCCCGCCGACAGGCTGATGCGGAGCCGGGCCGTCCCCGACGGCACCGTAGGTGGGCGTATCGCGGGCACCCACAGGCCGCGCGCCCACAGCGCGTCGGCGAGCCCAACCGCCGCCGCGTTGGCGCCGACGATGAGCGGTTGAATTGCCGTCTGCGAATCGGCAAGGCTCCACGGCAGGAGCGCGATCCGCCTCCGGAAGCGGGCGATCAGCGAAACCAGATGGGCACGGCGCGCCGCGTCGTCGCGGACGATCGACAGGCTTGCGCGGAGCGCTTCGGCGAGCAGCGGCGGCGCCGCCGTCGTGTAGATATACGGTCGCGCCGCCTGCACGAGCGTCTCCGTCACTGCCGGATGCGCAACGACGAACGCGCCGGCCACACCGGCCGCCTTCCCCAGCGTTCCCATGCAGACGATCCGGTCGGACGCGAGGCCGAAATGGGCGAGTGTCCCGCGGCCCTCGCCCAGCACGCCGAAGCCGTGGGCGTCGTCGACGACCAGTGTCGCATCGAACTCGTCGGCGAGCGAGAGGAGCGCGGGCAGCGGCGCGAGATCGCCGTCCATGCTGAACACTGCGTCGGTGGCAATGACCCTGCGGCGCGCCTTCGTGGCCGCCAGACGCGAACGCAGCGTCGCGACGTCGCGATGCGGATAGCGGATGAACTGTGCGCGCGCGAGTAGCGCACCGTCGTTGAGACACGCGTGATTCAGGCGGTCGGCGAAGATCGCGTCGCCGCGCCCGCAAAGCGCCGTCAGCAGCGCCAGGTTGGCGAGGTATCCCGTCGAGAATGTCAGCGCTTGGGAGTTCGCGCACGGCCGCACGAACGCGGCGAGCTCGGTTTCGAGCGCCGCATGCGGCGCAAAATGGCCGCTGATGAGATGCGACGCGCCGGCGCCGACGCCCCAGCGCGACGCACCGTCGCGCGCCGCGGCGACGACTGCCGGGTCGTTCGCGAGCCCCAGATAGTCGTTGCTCGCAAACGCGATGACTTCGCGTCCTTCGACGACGACCCGCGTGCCCTGCGGCGAGGACAGCGTGCGGCGCACGCGGGCGACGCCCTTGGCCGCGCGGGCGGCGAGCTCGAGTTCGAGATCGGCGATCAGCGACATTCGGCGGAACGCATGGGGCGCGGCGCGCGATGCTCACCCGTCGTTTCCGCCGTCGGGGCGGCGGCGGATACTTCCGGGCGGCATCACCCGGCCGTCGCGAGTCCGAGCTTCGCAAACAGTGCGCGGTCGGCCGTCACATCGGGGTTCCCCGTGGTCAGCAGCTTCTCGCCGTAGAAGACGGAATTCGCGCCGGCGACGAAGCACAGCGCCTGCACCGCCTCCCCCAGCTCACGGCGTCCGGCGGACAATCGGACATAGGCTTTCGGCATCACGATGCGTGCGACCGCGATGGTACGGACGAATTCGAACGGGTCGAGCGCATCGTCGCCGCCGAATCTGTCGTGCAGCGGCGTGCCCGGAACCTGCACCAGATGATTGATCGGCACCGACTCCGGATAGGGATCCAGGTTGGCAAGCTGCGCGACGAGGCCGGCACGCTCCCTGCGAGACTCCCCCATGCCGACGATGCCGCCGCAGCAGACGTTGATGCCAGCCTCGCGCACGCGGGTCAGCGTGTCCAGACGGTCCTGATAGTCGCGCGTCGTGATCACTTCGCCGTAGAACTCGGGTGCCGTGTCGAGATTGTGGTTGTAATAGTCGAGACCGGCGTTCTTGAGTTGCAGCGCCTGGCCGTCCTTCAGCATCCCGAGCGTGCAGCACGTCTCAAGGCCGAGTGCCTTGACCTCGCGTACCATCTCGAGGACCGACCCGAGGTCGCGCTCCTTCGGCCCCCGCCATGCCGCCCCCATGCAGAAGCGCGCTGCGCCTTGCGCCTTCGCCGCCCGCGCCGCGGCGACGACGGCGGCCAATTCGAGCAGCGCTTCGTCGTCAACGCCGGTGTGGTAACGCTTCGCCTGCGGGCAATAGCCGCAGTCCTCGGGACAGCCGCCCGTCTTGATCGACAACAGCGTGCAAAGCTGCACGGTGTTCGGTGCGTGGTGGTCCCGATGAACCTGCTGCGCCCGGAACAGGAGCTCGGGCAACGGCAGCGCGAAAAGCGCTTCGACCGTGGCCACCGGCCACCGCGCGGGTGCGGATGCCCCCGCGACCGCGACCCCTGGCGTCGCACCGGCGTCGGTGGCTTCGCCGCGCTCGCCCAGCGGTCCCTCGGACGGAGGGACGCGGCTCATGGGCGGCTGTGCGCCGCTCGTTCGTTCGGCCGATGGCATGGCGCGATCTTTTGCGATAGGGTTGGTCGAGAGCTGTACGGGCGCGGGCTCGCGTCGAGCCAGGGGCGGCGCCGCTTACAATGCGAACCCAGTGTCGAGGGAGGCTCGCGCCTTGTCAAATCCGCGCGCCCGGGCATTTGACAATCGGACGCAGTTTGCGGGAGGGGCGTCGCGTCTGGCGCCTCGCTCGCTCGCCCGTCGCGCGCGCGGCGGAGTCGTCCGCTGCGCCCGCCTCGCGCTGCCGCAACGTTGCGAGCTGTGCGTGGCAGCGGCTGGCGCCGCGCTGCTGTGCGCCCGGTGCACCGCAGCGCTGCCGCGGCTGTCGGCGGCATGCGCGATATGCGCGCTGCCGAGCCCGGGCGGCGCGATCTGCGGAGCGTGCCTCGCGCACCCGCCCCCCTACGCAGCCGCGATCGCACCGCTCGTCTACGCGTTTCCGGTGGACCGGCTGCTGCAGCGACTCAAGTACGGGGGCCGGCTCGTGCTTGCCGATTGGGCGGCCGCCACGCTTGCGGCGGCCATCGCGACGGCGCTCGCGCGGCGCGCAAAAGACGCCTGGCCCGATCGCATTGTCGCATTGCCGCTCGCCGCGTCGCGCCAGCGCGAGCGGGGCTTCAACCAGGCCCAGGAGATCGCTTCGCGCATCGCGCCGGCCACGGCGCTGCCGCTCGCAACACCCCTCGCGCGGATCGCCGGCGGGCCGCCCCAGGCCTCGCTGTCGTGGGCGCAGCGCGCGCGCAACGTCCGCGGCGCGTTCGCGGTTGAAGGTGAGGTACGCGGCGCCAGGATCGCGCTCGTCGATGACGTGATGACCACCGGCGCCACGCTCGCCGAAGCGGCGCGCGCGCTGCGCGGCGCCGGGGCCGCCCGCGTCGAGTGCTGGGTCGTCGCCCGCACGCTGCACCCCGGCCAGGATTGAGCGGTGCCGAATGGCCACTGTTGCCGCTCCGTTCGCCGTCGTCCTCGTCCACCCGGAGATTCCGCCGAACACCGGCAACGTGATCCGGCTCACCGCGAACACGGGCGCCGAGCTGCATCTCGTCGAACCGCTGGGATTTCGAATGGACGACCGTGAGTTGAAGCGTGCCGGCCTCGATTACCACGAATATGCGCGGGTGCGCGTCCATCGCGATTTCGCCGCCTGCCGCGCCGCGCTGGATGGAGCCTTCGCGCGACGCTGGTTCGCCCTCACGACGCAAGCCTCGCGGTCGCTCTACGGCGCCCGCTTCGGCGAGGGCGACGTTCTGGTGTTCGGTTGCGAGACGTCGGGATTGCCCGCCGCGATCGTGGCGCAATTCGAGACGGACGCGCGGCTGCGCATCCCGATGCGTCCGGGCGTGCGCAGCCTCAACTTGTCGAATGCCGTCGCGGTGGCAGTCTACGAGGCGTGGCGACAGCTTGGATTTGCCGGCGCGGCCCTCGGTCGCGACATTCAGGAACGCTCGGACCGCGGTTCGCGCTGAAGCAGCGCTTCGACCGCCTTCCGCGGCGGCAATGCCTCGTAGAGCACCCGATAGACGGCAGCGCAGATCGGCATGTCGATACCGCAGTGACGTGCGAGCGCATTCGCGGCTTTGGCGGCACCCACGCCCTCCGCGACGTGGCCGATCGCCGCGAGGATCGCGGGCAAGGGCGCTCGCTCCGCCAACGCGAGCCCGACGCGTCGATTGCGCGAAAGATCGCCCGTGCACGTCAGCACGAGATCGCCGAGGCCGGCGAGGCCCATCAGCGTCTCCCGCCGCCCGCCGAGCGCTTCCGACAGGCGCCCGGTCTCGGCCAAGCCGCGGGTGACCAGGGCAGCGCGTGCGTTGTGGCCGAACCCCAGTCCGTCGCTGATCCCGGCGGCGATCGCGAGCACATTCTTCACCGCCCCGCCCACTTCGACCCCGACGAGGTCGTCGGTTTCGTACGCGCGCAGCGTGTCGGCGCGAAGCGTTGCGGCGACACGCGCCGCGAGCGAGGGATCCGTGGCCGCGACGGCGACGGCCGTCGGCAGCCTGCGCGCGACTTCCTCGGCGAAACTGGGGCCGGAGACGACCCCGACCGGTCCGTTCCAGCGCCCCGCGAGCACTTGGTGCGCGAGGGCGACGCCTGCCGGCAGCTCCGTGCTCGGCGGGACCGACAGGAAGCCCTTCGACAGCCAGACGAACGGAGCGCGTGCGCCGGCGCCGGCGGCAGCGCCCGCCACCGCGGGGAGCGAGGCGATTGGCGTCGCCGCGACGAGAAGGTCGGCTGTCGCGGCCGCATCGAGATCCGCCGTGACGGCAAGCGCGTCCGGGAGCGTCACGCCCGCCAGATACTTTGCGTTGACGCGCGCAGCCGCGATGGCGCGTGCCTGAACGGCGTCGCGCGCCCACAGCGTCACGCGAACCTCGGCGCGTCGCGCGAGATGAGTCGCGAGCGCCGTTCCCCACGCACCCGCGCCGAGGACCGCGATCGTGGAGAAGCTCGTGTGCTACCTCAGATCAGCGTTGAACACGGGGTGCATGCAGAAACGGCATGCGACCGGAACCCGGGATCCAGAAGGGCTTTGCACGCTGGCTGTTTTCGGTGTGCTCCCCGTGAACTCCTCGGTGTTCCTTGCCTTTGGGTTTTCGCGGCGGCCATCACAGGCCGAAAACCTGCGTGATCCGGACGTAGCCCGTCTGGCCGTCGCGGTGCCGGACCTTGACCCAGCCAGGCGAAGCGGTCGCCGCGGCAGAAGCCGCCTGCTCGGCCATTTCGAGGAGCACATTGTGCTCTGCCTGGAAGACGAGCGGCGCGCGGTCGTCCGGGCTGGCGCGGATTTCGGCTATCGGAACCCGGACGACCAGCGTTCGCTTGTCGGCGAGCGCCTTCTTCTCGACCCAGCCGATCGTTCCGCCCGCGTCGCGGACCTTGCTCCATCCCGCGACGGGAACGATGATCTCGAGCGGTGTTTCGCGGGACAGGACGAACAGCGGCTTCGCCTTCGTCGACGGCGCGTCGTAGAGCACGGTCGCCGCCTCGACCGTCGAACGGAAATCGGTCGCGGCGAGCGGATCCGCGGAGGTCAACGCCGAGGTTGCAAGCGCGAGCCAAGCGACGCGCGCTCCCGCGGCGTGCCTGCGACGGCGCTTCCCCGGCCCGCGCTCCACCGCGGAAAGGAGCGTCGCGGCGCCGGAAGCCATTGCGATCAGTTGACTGCGGCGGGTGCGGGCTGCTGCTGCAGCTGTTCCTGCTGCTGCTGATAGAGCGCCTCGAAATTGATCGGCGCGAGATGCACCGGCGGGAAGCCTGCCCGTCCGACCGCATCCGCGAGAGTCTCCCGCAGGTACGGGAAGAGCACCGTGGGGCAGTTGATGCCGATCACCGGCTGCAGGTGCTCGGGCGGGACGCCCCGGATCGTGAAGATGCCCGCCTGCGACGCCTCGACCAGAAACAGCGTCTTGTCACCGGCCTTCGCTGTCAGCGTGATCGTCAGCACGCATTCGTAGATGTCGGGGTCGATCTGCTCGCCGCGAGTGCGAAGACCGACTTCGATGTTGGGAGATTCCTGCGTCCGGAACGACTGCGGCGAGCCGGGACACTCGAGCGAAAGATCCTTCACGTAGATCTTTTCGATCGAGAACGCCGGGCCCTGCTCGCCCCCGGCAGGTTGCTGGGTTTCGGCCATTTGCGGCCCTCCGAAAGAGGTAAAACGACGAATGTTACAGCACGCCGCGAGAGCGAGCGAGTCACTTTCCGGGCGGCGCTCCGGGTTCGACCGGCGCCGGCGCCGCACTGCCTGCGAGCAGCGGCGCAAGCCGGCCCGCATGGTCGAGCGCGATCAGGTCCTGATAGCCGCCGACATGGACGTCGCCGATGTAGATCTGCGGCACCGTGCGCCGACCGGTCCGCTCCATCATCGCCGCGCGCATGCCGGCCTCGAGGTCGACCCGGATCCGGGTGATCAGCGAAACGCCTTTCGCCTTGAGAAACCGCTCGGCCTGGACGCAGTAAGGACAAGTGCCGGTCGTGTACATCGTGATCGTCGGGGCGACTTCGTTCATGGGTGCACCCCAGCGGCTGCGGCGCAGCCATTCGCTCCTCGTGGCGGCCCGACGGCGCTCACCTCATTTCTCCAGCGGGAGGCTATCCTTCTTCCAGGCCTCGATGCCGCCATGCAGGCTATACAGTTGCTTGAAGCCGACGCGGGTCAGCGCACCGGCCGCCATCCGGCTGCGGCGACCCGTCGCACAGTAGGCGATGATGGGCCGCGCCGCCATTTTCGCGAGCTCCTGCGCGCGGCTGCCGAGCTGGGACAGCGGAATGTGGATGGCATTGGGCAGCCGCCCCCCGTCGTACTCCTTTGCTTCGCGCACATCGAGCAGCACTGCGTTTTGCCGATTGATGAGCCTCGTCACCTCGGGCGTGCCGATATCCTTCATCGCCCCGAAACGGCGCTGGAAGAGCGGCCAGACCAGCATCGCCCCGGACAACACAAATACGAGGATCAGCATCCAGTTGTTTTGAACGAACGACATGGTCGGCGCGGGATCGAAGAAAGGTAAAATGATAGCGCACCCCGTCGCCTGCGCAGACAGCGACGGGGGCCGGAAGCGGGGCCCGACCGCTTGCGCGCCGCCAATCGCTCCGTTGCTCCATCGCTGATGACCACCGCCGCACGGCCTCCTGTACGACCCGTCATCTTGCTGATTCTCGACGGCTTCGGATCCCGGCCGGCAGCGCCGGACAACGCGATTGCGCTCGCGAGAAAACCGAACTGGGACCGACTCCTCGCAGCGTGCCCGAACACCACGATCGACGCATCCGAGCGCGCGGTAGGTCTGCCGGCCGGCCAGATGGGCAACTCGGAGGTGGGACATCTCAACATCGGCGCGGGCCGCGTGGTCTACCAGGACTTCACGCGGATCGATCAGGCAATCGAGACGGGCGAGTTCGCGCGCAACCCGGCGCTGACGGACGCGATCGAGACGGCAAAGGCCGGCGGAAAGGCGCTCCACGTCCTCGGACTCGTCTCCCCCGGCGGCGTCCACAGTCACGAGCGGCAAATCGCCGCGATGATCGAGCTGGCCGCGGCCGCCGGCGCGCCGCGCGTCCGGCTGCATGCTTTCCTCGACGGCCGCGACACGCCGCCGCGCAGTGCAGCGCCCTCGCTCGCGTACATCGAGGGCGTGCTGTCGAAGCACCCCGACGGGCGGATCGCCTCGATAATCGGTCGCTATTACGCGATGGACCGCGACGCGCGCTGGGATCGCGTTGCGGCGGCGTATGAACTGCTCGTCGATGGCCGTGCGCCGTTCACGGCGAGTTCAGCTCAGGAAGCGCTCGAGGCCGCCTACGCCCGCGGCGAGAACGACGAATTCGTCAAGGCCACGGCGATCACCGGCCGCGACCGGAAGCCGTCGACGATGGACGACGGCGACGTCGTCGTGTTCATGAATTTTCGCGCCGATCGCGCGCGGCAGATCACCCGCGCTCTGACCGATCCCGCTTTCGCGGGCTTTGCGCGCGAGCGTTATCCGAAGCTCGCCCGTTACGTGTGCCTCACGAGCTACGGCGACGAATTCGCGCGGCTGCCCGTGGCGTTCCCGTCGCAGTCGGTCGCAAACGGCTTCGGCGAATACATCGCGGGGCTCGGGCTCAAGCAACTGCGGATCGCCGAAACCGAGAAATACGCGCACGTCACGTATTTCTACAGCGGCGGCGTCGAGGCGGCGTATCCGGGCGAGGACCGGATCATGATCCCCTCCCCCAAGGTTGCGACCTACGACCTCCAGCCCGAGATGAGCGCGGTCGAGGTCACCGATAAGCTCGTCGCTGCAATCGACGGCGGCACGTACGACGCGATCGTCTGCAACTATGCGAACGGCGACATGGTGGGTCACACCGGGAACCTCGATGCGGCGATCCGCGCGATCGAGACGCTCGACGCCTGCATCGGCCGCGTCGTCGCGGCAGCCCGCAAGGCGGGCGGCGAGGTCCTGATCACCGCCGATCACGGCAACGCCGAGCAGATGCGCGACGCTGCGACAGGGCAGCAGCACACGGCGCACACGCGGAATCTCGTGCCCTGCGTCTACGTCGGGCGGAGGGCGACGATCGCCGCGAGCGGCGCTCTGCAGGACATCGCACCGACCCTGCTGGCGATGATGGGGTTGCCGCCCCCACGCGAAATGACGGGCCGCTCGCTGCTGGCATTTGCGAGCCGGTGATCGCCGACCGGAGGGCGCCCAAGCCAGCGCGCGCCGGGTTGCGCACGGCAAGCGATGTCGGGCCCGGGCGCGTCGGCCAGCGTCCGGCGCGCAGGCGGGGGTCGGTCCGATCGTGGTGCAGGACGGGAACTTACAGGTCGGTTCGACACCCCAACTCTCGGGTGGCGGAAGGGAGGCGGCAAGAGCGGGGAGCCGCACGCCATGCAGGCGAGGCGGCCGGAACTCCGCCGGCTGGACTTGGCGTTCCCTCGGTGGCCGATTTTGGAGGCCGCGGAACCGGCCGGCGACCTGTGGATTTGCCGTGTTCCGATTCGCGACACGTCTCCGGGCGGGGCAATGACGACGTTCGTCCGCGTGTGGGGTGCCGTCCGACAATCCGGGGGTATACTTCGCAGTTCGTTATTCGGGAGCGGATTCCCGGCGCCGCCCTTTCGGCGGGCAAAGGAAGACAGACGATGGGCAACTGGAAGAAGGCAGGACTGATCGGGTTGGGTGCCGTCCTCGGCGTCCTGCTCTCGCTCAATTTCTCGGCAGTCGCGCAGCGCGATGCGCGGATGCCGATTCCGTACGAGGACCTGCAGCTATTGTCGGCGGTCTTTGGCAAGATCAAGAGCGACTACGTCGAGCCCGTCTCCGACGACAAGCTCATCAAGGAGGCGATCAACGGAATGGTGCACGGGCTCGACCCGCATTCCGATTTCCTCGACGCGGAAGCCTTCAAGGACCTGCAGATCTCCACACAGGGCAAGTTCGGCGGCCTCGGCATCGAGGTTGGCGTCGAAGACGGCCTGGTGCGTGTCGTCTCGCCGATCGAGGACACGCCGGCATTCCGTGCCGGGATCAAATCCGGCGATCTGATCGTCAAGATCGACGACGACGCGACCCGCGGCATGCCGCTTAGCAAGGCGGTCGAAAAGATGCGCGGCAAGCCCGGCACCCAGGTCGTGCTCACCGTCGTGCGCAAGGACGCCGAAGGTCCGCTCACCTTCACGCTGACCCGCGAGGAAATCAACGTCAAGAGCGTGCGGGCGAAGATGCTGGAGCCGGGCTATGGCTACATCCGGATCCGTCAGTTCCAGGACCGGACGACCGAGGATCTCGCGAAGGCGCTGCGCGACTTCTACAAGCAGGGCGAACTGAAAGGTCTCGTCCTCGACTTGCGCAGCGACCCCGGCGGGCTCCTCAATCAGGCGGTTGCCGTTTCGGCGGCCTTCCTGCCCAAGGATGCGCTTGTCGTCTACACCGACGGTCGGACCACAGAAGCCAGGATGCGACTTTCCGCACGCAAGGAGGACTACACGCGCCGCGGCGAAGACTATCTCAAGGATCTGCCGCCCGCCGTGAAGAAGGTGCCAATGGTGGTGCTGGTCGACGGCGGCACCGCCTCGGCGTCCGAAATCGTCGCCGGCGCGCTGCAGGACCATAAGCGCGCGGCGGTGCTGGGCACGCAGACGTTCGGCAAGGGCTCGGTGCAGACGATCCTGCCGCTTGGAAACAATGCCGGCCTGAAACTCACGACCGCGCGTTACTACACGCCGTCCGGACGCTCGATTCAGGCCAAGGGCATCGAGCCCGACATCGCCGTCGATGACGGTCGCGCGTCGCCGCTCGTGCGCGAGGCCAATCTGCAGGGACATCTCGAAGGCAGCACTGCGGACGCGGCGAAGGCCAAGGCCCTCGAGGCGGTCAAGGGCATGGACAAGTCGGCGGTCAAGGCGCCCGACAAGGCTGTCGCCGAGCCCCCGCTGCCGCGCTTCGAGTTTGGCGCGAAGGACGACTTCCAGCTCGCGCAGGCGATCAACCACCTGAAGGGCCAGCCGGTGATCGTCTCGGCGAAGTCCGTGTCGGCCCAGGCGAAGCCGCAGTAGCGGCGCTACGCGATCATTCGGCAAAGCGCCCGGCATCGCCGGGCGTTTTTGTTTGCCGCGAAATGGACGACCTACAACTCCTCCGCTACAGCCGGCACATTCTGCTGCCGGAGCTCGGAATTGACGCGCAAGAGAAATTCGCGGCGGCGCACGCGCTCGTCGTCGGTACCGGGGGGCTGGGCGCGCCGGCGGCGCAGTTCCTCGCTTCGGCCGGCGTCGGCACGATCACGCTCGCCGATCCCGACGCCGTCGATCTCACGAATCTGCAGCGGCAGATCCTGTTCGCCACTGCGGACGTCGGCACGCCGAAGGTCGCCGCGGCGAAGGCGCGGCTCAACGCGATCAACCCGGACGTGCGGATCGAAGCCGTTCACTCGCGCGTCGGTGCCCACGAGCTTGCGCCGCTCGTCGCGCGCGCAGACGTGGTGCTCGACTGCTCCGACAATTTCGCGACGCGACATGCGGTCAATCGCGCGTGCGTCGGGGCGAAAACACCGCTCGTCTCGGGCGCCGCGATCCGCTTCGACGGCCAGATCGCCGTGTTCGACCCGCGCGATCCGGCGAGCCCCTGTTATCACTGCCTGTTCGGCGAGGGCGAAGAGCTCGAAGAGACCCGTTGCGCCATCATGGGCGTGTTCGCGCCCTTGGTCGGCATCATCGGCGCCACGCAGGCTGCCGAGGCGCTGAAGCTCGTCGCCGGCATCGGCGAAACGATCGCCGGCCGCCTGCTCTTGCTCGACGCGCACTCGATGCGCTGGCGCGATGTCCGCGTGACCCGCGATCCGCGCTGCCCGGTGTGCGGACCTGAAGGCTGAAGGGCAGCGTCAGCCGAACAGAAACTTCCGCTGCTCCTCCCAGCCCTCCTGTGGCGCCCGCTTGAAGCCGCTTTTCGCGAAGAGCTGCCAGCGGCCGAGGACGAAGGCGAGCAGCGCGTTGGCGTCGGCGTTCGCGTCGCCGGGCCACGTGCCGGCCGCCTGCGCGATCCGCAAGGCCTGCCGCAGCGCCGCCTCGATGCGGTCGTAGAGCTGGTTCATCCGAGCCTGCAGCCGCTCGTCCTCGTTCACGAGCGCGTCGCCGATCAGCACGCGGGTCATGCCGGGATTCTTGTCGGCGAAGCCCAGCAGCACGGCGACGACCTGCTGCGCCTGACCGACGCCGTCCGGCGTGTCCGTCGCGATCCTGTTGATGAGCGTGAAGAGCGTCGTTTCGATGAACTCGATCAGCCCCTCGAACATCTGGGCCTTGCTCGCGAAGTGCCGATACAGCGCAGCTTCCGAGACGTCGAGCCGGGCTGCGAGAGCCGCGGTGGTGACCTTGTCGCCGCGCGGATTCTCGAGCATCGCCGCGAGGGTCTGCAGGATCTGGAGACGGCGTTCGCCGGGTTTCGCGGCCATGGTCGCTTCGAGGTCGGCCTAGTGGGCCATGTGCACGTGAACAGGCACGGTGTCGGCGCGAATCATCGTGCCCACGCCCTCGTTGGTGAGCACTTCGAGCAACAGCGCGTGCTCCACGCGGCCGTCGATGATGTGCGAGCTCGCCACGCCATTGCGCACCGCGTCCAGCGCCGAGCCGATCTTCGGCAGCATTCCGCCGTGGATCGTCCCGTCGGCAAAGAGCGTGTCGATCTCGCGCGCGGTGAGCCCGGTCAGGAGCCGCCCGTCCTTGTCGAGCACGCCGACGGTGTTGGTCATCAGCACGAGTTTTTCGGCCAGCAGTGTCTCCGCGAGCTTGCCGGCGACGAGATCCGCGTTGATGTTGTAGGCCCCGCCGTCGCGGCCGACGCCGATCGGGGCGACAACGGGGATGAAGTCTCGAGAGTCGAGAAGCTGAATGATTTCAGGATCGATCCGCTCGATCTCGCCCACGAGGCCGATATCGACCATCTCGCCGTGATCGGTCTCGCTCGGGAGAAGCATCTTTCGCGCCTGGATGCACGCGCCATCCTGGCCGGTGAGCCCCACCGCCTTTCCGCCGTGCTGATTGATAAGCCCGACGATCTCCTGGTTCAGCTCGCCCAGCACCATCTCGACGACGTTCATCACCTTCTCGTCGGTGACGCGCATCCCCTGCCGGAATTCGGTCTTGATGCCCATCTTCGTCAGCAGGTCGCCGATCTGCGGGCCGCCGCCGTGAACGATCACCGGATTCATACCGACCAGCTTCAGCATCACCACGTCGCGCGCGAATCCCGCTTTCAGGTCCGGCTCGATCATCGCATTGCCGCCGTATTTCACGACGATCGTCTTGTCGTGGAAGCGTTGGATGTACGGCAGCGCCTCGGCGAGGATCTGCGCCTTTACGGCGGCATTGACGGCATCGAAGGGCATGGCAGCGGGACGGAGGGCGCGGCGCGGCGGATTCCGAGGCAACCGCCGCCGATTGTACCGGAACCGGGGATCGAGCCGGACGAGAGTGCCAATGCACGCGCGGAGCCGGGCGAGTGAGCCCTGACTCGAACACGCGATCGCGACCGCTTCCATCCCGCCGTGGCCGTCGTGCCGGTCGATGCAGTGTCGGATCAGCGCATCGTGGCGTGCGAGCGCAGTGCGCATCGCGCGGCATTCGCTTTCTCCAGCCGGGTGCTGCCCTCGATGTCGGCAGACAGCAGGGTGACCGTGCCGGTCGGAAGGTCCGCCGTCGGTCCGGCCACCCGATAGGGCGGACTCCGCGCATGATACCCGGCCTCCCCAGCGAAGGCTCGGCGTGACGACGGTTGCGCAGGGTCTTTCGGCACCGAGCTCCGGAAGCAGCTTGCTTTTTTTTTTGCTATCGTTCCGGGCCATGTCGAGCCGAACGGCCGTCCCCGCATCTCCCCGCCCGATCCGAGCCGCACCTGCGAGCCCGGGCCGGAGACGAGCGCTTCCGGCGGGTCGCTGATGCGGCTCGCGATCATTCGCCAGCGGTACGCCCCGACGCGCGCCGCGGAGCGCCAGTTCGAGAGCGCGCTCGAGGCGCTGCTCGAGCGCAACGTTGCGATCTCGCTCTACACCCGCGCATGGCCGCAAACCAAGTTGCAGCTGATCGAGCCCGTCGTCTGCGATCCGTGGTTTGCGGGTGCGCTTTGGCGTGACTGGGGCTTCGCCCGCGCCGTATGCCGCGTGATCGGCGACGCCAAGGCGAATCTCGTCGAATCGCACGAGCGCCTCTTGTGCTGCGACGTCTATCGCGCCCTGGACGGTGTGCACGCCGTGCGGCTTGCCGAACGCCGCCGGGGCGCCTCGGCGCTCGCGCGGCTGCGCCTCGCGCTCTCTCCTTATAACCGGTACGTGAGCCGGGTCGAAAGGAAGCTCTTCGCGAGCCCCTGGCTGCAGACCGTGATCTGCAATTCGAGCATGGTCAGGGACGAGATCCGCGACCGCTTCGGCGTGCCCGAGTCGAAGCTCGTGGTGATCTACAACGCCGTCGACAGCGACTACTTTCATCCGCAGCTGCGCACCGAGCGCAGCGGCTTCCTCCGCCGTCACGGAATCGACGACAGCGCCGTCGTGTTCCTGCTCGCCGGTTCCGGCTTCGAGCACAGCGGCGCCGGAGCGGCGATCGAGGCGCTGGCCGAGCTTCCTCCGCCCGCGCATCTCGTCATCGCGGGACGCGGGCGGCACGCGGAACGCTATCGCGACCTCGCTCGGGACCTGGGCGTTGCGGGTCGGGTGACGATCGCGCCCCAGGAAACCGATCCGCGATCCTGCTACGGTGCTGCTGACGCCTTCGTTCTTCCGACGCTCTACGACCCCACCCCCGAATCCACGCTCGAGGCGATGGCGTGCGGACTTCCCGTCGTCACCAGCACGAAGTCAGGCGCGGCAGAACTCCTGCTCAAGCACGACGCCGGGCTCGTCTGTCCTGCGGGCGACGTCGCCGGTCTCACCGCGCAGCTGCGTACGCTCCTCGACCCCGACACGCGGGGCCGGCTCGGGGCCAACGCGCGGCGTGCGGTCCTGCCGCTCACGCCGGCCGCGACGACGCTCCAGCTCGTGCTCCTTTATCGCGATCTGCTGGCCGCGACCGTCCCCGCGAAAGCGAAGCGTGCGGGCACGGAAGCGGCACCTGCCGCGGAGATCCCGCGGTCGACGACGTCACCCAGCGAGACCTCGGTCCCCACCGCCGGCGGCGTGTCCGCCTCGATCGCGGCGGACGCGCCAGCCGACGGTGGGCCGATCCCGACACCGGTCGGAGATCCGTCTCAGCCCGCGCCCGCTGCCGGCGAGGCGCCGGCCGGCAAGCCTGTGCCTTAGAGCGTGGCCCGGAGCGCCGCGCGGCCGCTCTGCGGTCCGAACCTCTTCCCCGCGGGATGACGCCGCTTTTCGCCGACGTCGGCAGCGCGACGATCCGGGCGTTCCACGCGACAGGCGTCGAAGACCCGGACGCTGCGGCGCCCGACGACGACAAAGACGGGGGTGTCTGGCGCTGGATCGCAACCAACCATCGTTGCAACATCCGGCTGTGGGACGAGGAAGACCTCGCGCGGCGGACGCAGGTCCCCGCTGCCGACATCGCCGCGAACAAACGCGCGATCGACCGCTACAACCAGCAGCGCAACGACGCGATCGAGAGGATCGACGAAGCGTTGCTCGCCCGGCTCGAGGGCGTCCAGCCCGCCGCCGACGCCTGGCACAACTCGGAAACGGCGGGATCGATGATCGACCGGCTGTCGATCCTCGCGCTCAAGCAGTTTCACATGCGCGCGCAATCGATCCGGACCGATGCGTCGGCCTCGCACCGCGCGGCGTGCGCGGAAAGGCTCGCGCGTTTCGAGCAGCAGGCCGACGACCTCGCGCGCTGTCTCGACACGCTGCTTGCCCTGGCTGCGCGGGGCCGAGCCTTCTGGCGCGTCTACCGGCAGTTCAAGATGTACAACGATCCGCGCCTCAATCCGCGGCTCGGCGGCGGTGCGGCGCCGCGGGACTGAAGCGGCGGATGAGTCCCAAGCAGTTACTGCGTCGGATCTCCGACCGATTGCTCGGAACCGCGCTCGACCGCGCGGTGCGGCGACTGACGCGCGACCCCCGGCGCAGCATTCTCTTTTGCTGGAATCGCGGTCTCGGCGATGTCGCGCTGTGTCTCGTCCCGATCTTCGCGCGGATAAGGCGTGAGGTCCCCGGCGCGCGCATCGCCGTGGTGACGCGGCCCGAACTCGCCGACCCTTTCGGCATGACCGACGCCGACGATGTTCGCATCGTTGCCGGACTCGACCGCGACGCGCCGATTCGCGAGGCCGACATCCACAGCGCGACGGGTCTCGAGCCGCGGGACTTCGCCGTCGTCTTCACGTACCCCGACCCGAACCGGTGGCTCGCCGGGCGACGCACCGAGTTTCCGCCGTCGCTTTCCTGGGACCCGCGGTGGGATAGTTACGCCGATCGGCTGCTGCCGGCGATGGCCGCCACGATCACGGTCGGTGCGCACGTCGATTCGGAAACCGCGCGGTATTACCGCTATCGAAAGGATTGGCCACCCGCCGCCTGGCGGGAACTTTTCGACCGCTTCGACGACCGGCCGGATATCCGTTGGGTGCTCTTCGGCCGGTCGCCCGCGTCCGTCTACGCGAGGAACGATGTCGTCGACCTCCGCGGGCGAACCGGCTACCTCGAGCTCGCCTCCGTGATCCGAAACCGCTGTCGCGTGCTGATCGCCCCCGACAGCGGCGTGCTCACGACCGCTTACTATCTCGCGGCGCGATTTCCGCTCGAAGTCGTCTCGCTGTGGTCGGACCCGCGCCAGGGAATCCTGCTGCAGGGCTGCGCATCGCCGAATCCGTTGTTGCACCACGTGCCGCTGATCGGCCGCGACGAGCAAGCTGCCAATATTCCGGTGGACGAGGTCGAAGCCGCGGTGCGCGCCGCGCTGTCGAGGATTGCGAGCGCGGGGATTTCGACCCGCTGACCAAATTCAACACCGACGGGTCGGCCGCCGCGTCGACTCCCCTCGGTCGCATCTGCGCGCGCTCCCCGCGCGGAGCCCCCTCGTCTCAGCTTGCCGCTAGCGCCTCCGCGGCACCCGTAGCGGCACGAGCGCCGGGCCCGCGGTGTCGCCGTGCGCCGACGCGGTCGGGATTGGCTGCACCGGGGCGCCGGCGGGTGGCTGGTATTCGGGAATCCAGGTCTTCAACCGGGCGCGGACCTCGGCATCGTCGGCGGCGCGATCGCGCTCGCACCACGCCACCATTGGACCGATCGCCTCGCGGTGCGCCGCACGCGCCTGCGCGATCCGCAATTTCGGATGCGGCGTCGGCAGCGTGGATTCCTCGGACGCGAGCGGCTCCTCGTAGAGCTTCTCGCCGGGGCGCAGACCCGTGAACACGATCGGGATCCGGTCGGGATCGGCGCCGGAGAGCCGGATCATGTCGTGGGCGAGATCGACGATGCGCATCGGCTCCCCCATGTCGAGCACCAGAATCTCGCCGCCCTTGCCCTGGAGCCCCGCCTGCAGCAGCAGCTGGGTCGCCTCGGAGAGCGACATGAAGAAGCGGGTGATGTCCGGATGCGTGACGGTTACCGGGCCGCCGCGGGCGATCTGCTCGGAAAAGCGGGGAATCACGCTGCCGGCACTGCCGAAGACGTTTCCGAAACGCACCAGCACGAAACGCGTGCCGCTCCCCTGGAGGCTTTGGCAGACGATCTCGGCGAGGCGCTTGGTCGCACCCATCACGTTGGTCGGATTCACGGCCTTGTCGGTCGAGACCAGCACGAACTTCTCGACCTTCGCCCCGATGGCTGCGCTCGCGAGGACCCACGTTCCGTAGGCATTGTTGCGCACCGCCTGCCAGGCGTTGGTCTCCTCCATCAGCGGAACGTGCTTGTACGCCGCCGCATGAAAGATCACGCTCGGCCGCTCGCGGTCGAGCACCGCGTCGACGAGCGCCGCGTGCTTGACGTCGCCCACCACCGCAACGAGCGGCAGCTGCGGAAACGCATCGCCGAGCGCCATCTGAATTTCGTAGAGAGCGGCTTCCGAAACATCGAAGACCACGAGCCGCGCCGGTCGGAACCGCGCGATCTGGTGGCAGAGCCCGGCGCCGATCGATCCGCCGGCGCCGGTGACGAGCACGACGCGATTGCCCAGCCACTCGGCGAGTCCTTCGCTGTCGAGCTCGACCGGATCGCGTCCCAGCAGGTCGTCCAGCTCGATCGTGCGGATCGTGGTGAGCGGCGAGCGGCCGCTGATCAGCTCCTCGTACGACGGGACCGTCAGCGCCTCGAGCCCGATGGCGGCGCAGATTTCGACGACGCGCCGGCGCACGCCATGCGCCGCCGACGGCAGCGCGATGATGATCTTGCGCACGCCGTATTTCTTCGCCCATTCGGGCAGGCTCGAGATCGGTCCGTAGACGGTGACGTTGCCCAGCTGCCGGCCATGCTTGTCCGGGTCGTCGTCGAGGAGTCCGACGACTCTCCAGTGCCGGCTGTGCGCGAGTTCCCGGGTGAGACGCTCGCCCGCTTCGCCGGCACCGATCACCAGCACCGGCTCCCCCAGCGCGACGAAGGGGCTGTACAGGCGGTGTTCCTTCCAGATCCGATACGCGAAACGATCGCCTGCCATCAGGAAGATCAACACGATGGGATAGACGATCAAGACGCTTCTTGGCACCACGGCGTGCAGCCGCAGCATCACAAGGACCAGCGGGATCAGCAGCGCGCCCAGTCCGGCGGCGAGCACGATGCGCTGCAGATCGACGAGACTCGCGAAACGCCAGAGGCCGCGATAGAGACCGAACGCCAGGAAGATCGCGCCCTGCAGCGGTACGATCCACGCGAGCGTCCACGCCACGTCGACGAAATCCGGTGCCCTGAAGTCGAGGTTGAAACGCAGCCAGTAGATCGCCACCCAGGCGAGCGCGGCGGCGCAGACGTCGTGGAAGAAGGCGAGCCAGGCGCGCCAGTTGCGGGGGTGCGTCATCGTGCGGAATCGCGGCGTCGACTCCAATGATAATCAATGCCGGCGAAAAAAGCCGCCACGACGACGATCCCCGTGCCAAGCGCGCCCCAGCCGTACGCGGGCGCGAACCAAAGCACGCCGACCGCGGTGAGCGTCGTTCCCGCCATCAGCGCGGCATAGGCGCCGAGCGTTCCGCGGTGGCCAGCGCCAAGCCGGTTCAAGCGCTGATAGTAGTGGGTGCGATGGGGCTCGAACAGCGGTTCGCCCCGCGCGAGCCGTTGCACCAGGGTGAGCGTCGCGTCGGCGACGAAGGGCAGGAATACGAGCACCGGAAACCAGGCCGGCCATGTCCCCGCCACGCATCCCGCAACGCCGAACAGCCCGGCCAGAAATCCCGCCGGCACCGCGCCGACGTCGCCCATGAACAGTCGAGCGGGCGGCGCGTTGGCGGCGAGCAGCGGCAGCGCTGCCGCAGCGAGCGCGAAATAAGCCTCTGCGGGAACGCCCGTCCGGATCGCCGCCGCGCCGTACCCGCCGAATCCGAAAACTGTCATGGCCGCGGCGAGACCGTCGCTGCCGTCCATGAAGTTGTAAAGATTCGCGCACCAGACGATGAGGCATGCCGCTGCCGCCCCGACGACCCAGCCCCCAGGGGTCCACCCCGCGCTTTCGGGACGCAGTACGCCGATCGCCACGATCATGGCCGCGACCGCATGCACGGCGAGCCGGGTCGCTGCGTGCACGCCGCGCCAATCGTCGATGATCGACACGAGCGCCACCCCGGCCCAGGCGGCGAGCCACAGTGTCCCCCCGGGAACGGGCGCCGGGAAAAGCAGCGCAACGGGAAGAAATCCGGCCCAGACAGCGAGGCCGCCGACCCGCGGCACCGGGCGGTTGTGGAGCGACCGCGCATTGGGATGGGCCTGCGGAAGCCGCCCGCCCCAGCGGACGATGACGATCACCACCCCTGCAGCCAGCGCCGCGGCGAGGCCCGCGGCCATCCAGTTCGAGGCGGGCGATACCGGCATAATGGCGCCGGCTAGGCGGAAGCGCCGCAGAGGGGCTGCAACAAAGAATTCGCCGTTTGGGTGCGGCCCTTCCGCCGGGGAAAAACATCGAAAACCGGTGTCAAGGGCCAATGCAGCGCCCGAAGCGGGAGAAACCAAAGTTTTCCGTACTCGATCATGACGTTAGCGCCGTCTTTTCAAGCGAATGTCCGAGGGTTTGCAAGCCGCGTTTCGGGCCGTGAGTCTCATTCATTGTCGCGTTTTAGCAACACGCTCGCTTAGCTCTGCGCGTCATCCGGACTTTACCTTGCCACGGGCGCGACCGGTTTGGCACAATGAACTTGGCTTCTCGCAAATCCTGAGAAGGTTCCGATGGCAAAGGCACGAGGACGTCGTTTCCTTGCCAAATTTTTCTGTTGTTAGAGGAGAGACTTCATGAACAAAAAGCTCGTCGCCCTAGCCGTCGCCGGCGCGTTTGCGCTGCCGCTGGCCGCGCAGGCGCAAACTGCGAACGTGACGCTCTACGGTCGCCTTAACCTCGATACCGAAGTCATCATCAACGCCAAGCAGGACACCTCGACGCCGGCGCATGAGGTCAAGGGCAACTACTACCGCGTCAGTTCGAACTCGTCGCGGCTCGGCGTCAAGGGCACCGAGGCGCTGGGCGGCGGCACCAACGCCATTTTCCAGGTTGAAGAGCGGTTCAACGCCGACAGCGGCGGCGCCGTCGCCACGAGCGGCGACACCTACGCCGGCCTGCAGGGCGGCTGGGGCACGGCGAAGATCGGCTACTTCCTGACCCCGTACGACGACATCGCCCCGATCTTCGGTAGCGTCCCGACGTTGATCACCGGCATCTTCGGCAGCTCGGCCGTCTGGTCGAACACGGGCTGGGTGGGCAACAGCCAGGCCGGCGGCGCGTTCGACGACCGCGTCTCCAATGCGCTCCGTTACGACACGCCGAACATCAAGGGCTTCACGATGTCGGGCCTGGTCGCCGGCTTTGACACCACCGGCGGCGACATTACCCAGCAGCGCAACCACGCGGCGGTCTGGACGGTGAACGCCCTGTACAACAACGGCCCGTTGCAGGCGGGGTTCGCGTACGAATCGCACAACAAGACGCGCACCGGGACGCCGACACAAGCGGCGCACGACCAGGGCCTCACCTTCGCGCTCGCCTATACGTTCGGACCGGTCAAGCTCGCTGGTGTCTATGAACAGGTGAAGTACGACGCGCCCACGCTGGGCGCCGTCCCGGTCAACGGCGACCTCAAGCGCAACATGTGGGGCCTCAGCATGATCGGCAACTTCGGTCCCGGCCAGCTCTATGCCGCCTGGTTCCGCGGCAACGACGGCTCGGGTTCGGCGAGTTGCGTGACGGCAGCGGGCGTGACGACGTGCCCGCGCGTGGGCGCGGTCACGATGGGCGACCAGACCGGCGTGAACATGTACGAGTTCACCTACACGTACCCGCTGTCCAAGCGCACGCTGCTGTACACCGGCTATGTGATGGTCGACAACGACAAGAACGCCGCCTACAACTTCCACGTCAACCAGATCCCCAACGTCTGCACGGGCAACGGCGCAGTGTGCGGCGACTCCGCGCGTCCGCAGGGCTACGCCTTAGGCCTCGTGCACTTCTGGTAAGAGCCAACAAGATCTCAACAAACGTTGCTTCATCGCTGGGTTTGAAGTGATCACGCGGGCGCCTTCGGGCGCCCGTTTTTTTGGGCGCTGCAAGCCCGGGGAGCGGACCTCTTTCGCGCCGCGATTCCCGAGCATCGCGATGCCGAGGGTTAGTCGCCAGTGTCGGATGCGTCCGGTCGCATCCGGTCGGGGTCGGCGCGGCGGACGCGGGCGTTCGGCGACTGCCGTCGCGGCGCCGAGAGGCGAAGGTGCGCATGCTGCGAGCTCGTCCCCCGCGGGCAGCCGCGCCCCCGCGGCGATCCATTCTGCTAGGATTCGCCGATGGTGGACGATCTCGTTCTCGGCTTCGACCGGGCGCTGCGCACACTTTCCGGCCTTGCGACGACGTCGCGTCCGGTCCCCGGCGCGAACATCGCCGATGCGCCGTTCGCGCCGGAAGAGCGCCGCCACGCGGCGGGCCTCATGCGCGTCAACCACACGGGCGAAATCTGCGCCCAGGCGCTGTATGCCGCACAGGCCCTGGTCGCGCGGGACCCCGCCATACGCAAGGAATTGGCGCGGGCGGCGCGGGAGGAGGAGGAGCATCTGGCCTGGACGCAGCAGCGCCTTGCCGAGCTCTCCGATCGCGCCTCGTTGCTCAATCCGCTGTGGTACGCGGGCTCGTTTGCAATCGGCGTCGCTGCCGGCCTCGCAAGCGACCGCGTCAACCTGGGCTTCGTCGTCGAGACAGAGCGCCAGGTCGAGGAACACCTGACCGTCCACATGGAGCGGCTCCCCGCCGCGGACGCGCGGAGCCGGGCGATCGTCGAGCAGATGCGCGACGACGAGGCTCGACATGGTGCGATGGCGCAGACCGCCGGGGCCGTCGACCTGCCGTTTCCGGTGAAGGGCCTGATGCGCTTTGCCGCCGACGTCATGCGCGCGGTGGCGTATCGAATCTGAAGGCCCGGAGCCCGGAGAGGCTCCCGCCGCGGTGTCCAAATCGTTCCTCGCCGCGAGGCCACCGCGCGGAGTCGGCGCCGCCTGCCGACCGCTCGAACCATAACGGATGGCGGCCTGGCGGGGCCATCAGCTCCGGGGTCTCCTCCACTTCCGCAGCGCCATCAATCGCGCGGCGCGCAGGGCCTTAGCAACCGGGTGGCCAGGGGGCGCTTCCTGCGTTCGCCGGCGCGCCGCAACGCCCTGGGCGATGGCCGCCGCATCGACAGCCCTGACAACCGCGAGCGCCGCACGAACGAATTCGCCCGGCGCATACGCCGCGCCGGCACCCGGCTGCGACAGCGCATCACATTCGCAGGCATCGAGCAGCGTGTCGAGCCGTTCCGGACGCCGCAGCGCGTCCGCCGCCAGCAGCAGATCGAGGATGGTCGCTCCGCGCAGCTCGCTTGCGCGGTGGACGAGTGAGTGCCAGCGGGCCGCGAGCCTCGCCGCATCGCGGCATTCGAGCGGCACTCTGAGCCGCGCCGACATTTGCTCCGCCAGACGGACGCTGCGTGCCCGGGTTGGAGCCTGCCCGGTCGCAGCGCGCGGGCGTGGGACGCGGCCGAGGCCGAGCGGGAGCACCGCGTAGCGGACCGGCAACGGAAATTGCCGCGTCGCGGCGTAATCGAGCGCCCGCGCAAGACGCGCGCCCGCGTCGAGCGCCCGAGCGCTCTTCGATCGTCGGGTTACCCTGTACAATGCGTCGACCTCGGGCAGAATCGCCGCCAGCGCGCCGCAGTCGCGCAGCACGGTGAAGAGCCGCGACGGATGCGGCTCCATGAGGCCCCGTGCGAGCTCCTGCCAGACTCGCTCCGGCTGGAGCTCGCCGAGCTCGCCCGACGCCACGAGCGAGCGCATCAGAACCGAGGTCTCGGGCGCGACGGTGAAGCCGAGCCGCGCGGCGAAGCGCGCGACGCGCAGCACGCGCAGCGGGTCCTCGGCGAATGCCGGCGACACGTGGCGCAGCACGCCGGCGCGAAGGTCGGCCTCGCCGCCGAACGGATCGATCAGCGTCCCATCCTCGCCCCGCGCCATCGCGTTGATCGTGAGGTCGCGGCGCTTCAAATCCTCTTCGAGCGTCACGTCGGGCGAGGCAAAAAACTCGAAACCCCGGTAGCCCCGCCCGTGCTTGCGCTCGGTGCGGGCGAGCGCGTATTCCTCGCGCGTTTCGGGATGGAGGAAGACCGGAAAGTCGCGGCCGACGGGCTTGAACCCCGACGCAGTCATCGTTTCCGGCGTCGCCCCCACGACGACCCAGTCGCGGTCGGCGACGGGAAGACCCAGGAGCTCGTCGCGGACTGCGCCGCCGACGCGATAGATCCTCACGGGCTGCGCGCTGCGCAACGAGCGTGCCATCCGCTCACGTTAGCGGCAACGCCGCCGCCGCGCAATGGAAGGGCGGCGGGGCGACCGGCTCTAGGAGCCTGTCGGGCTTGCTCTCACGCATGCGTTGCTGGGCCAAAAAGCGATGGCGGCTAGGCGCGAGGCGAAGCCCATATCGGGAATATGCGCGAGACTCGCAACGACGCGGACGCGCTTTTTGGCAGCAACCCGGAGGGACGGGGGCGAGTTGGGCGCATTTCGGTGTTGCGCGCCCTCGCCATACTGCCGGTATGCCTTCGGACGCGCGCCTTGAACTGCGCCCAACTCGCCTCCGGCGCATGCGCGACAGTAAGCCCGACAGGCTCCTAGCGCCCGCTCGTCGTGCGAATCGCGTCGTAGCGGCTGCGCTCGGCGGCGGGCGAGAGATAGGTCGGCGCGATCGCCGACAGTGCCGTCGGCTCGACGCCGAAGACCGCCGGAAAATCGCACCCGCAGACGCTGTCCCTCTCCATCGACGCGAGATTGTCCCGGCTCATCAGCGTCCCGGGCAGCATTTCCAGCGCGAGCGCCTGCAGCCGGCCGAGCCCGGGGCCGAGGGTGATGATCGGACGTTCGCTGCCGGTAACCTTGCCGACGTAGGCGACAAGCTCGCGCAGCGTGTACACCTCCGGCCCGCACAGCGGGTACTTCTGACCGATCGTCGACGGCAGCTCGAGCGCACGCACGAAGCAAGCGGCGACGTCGCCCACGTACACCGGCTGGAACTTCGTCTGCGCACTCGCGAGCGCGATCAACGGCAGGAGCCGCTCGAGCTTCGCGAACAGGTTGAGGAACGAATCCTCGCGGCCGAAGATCACCGAGGGCCCGAAGATCGTCCAGTCGAGGCCCGAGGCCGAAACGGCCGTCTCGGCCTCGCCCTTGCTGCGCTGGTATCGGCTCGGTCCCGCCGGATCGGCGTTGAGCGCGCTCATCTGCAGCAAGCGCCGCGCGCCGGCTGCACGACACGCGGCGATCACGCGCCGCGTCAGCTCGACGTGAGCGCGCGCGAAAGTCGCAGCCCGCGTTTCGTTGAGGATGCCGACGAGATTGATGACCGCCGCCGCCCCCGCGACGAGGCGATCGAGGGTCGGCGGATCGTGGACGTCGGCTTCGACGACGTCGACCGTCGGCAGCAGGAACAGATGCCGCGCATTGTCGCGGCGGCGGGTCGGCACGACGACCCGACGGCCGGCATCGGCCAATCGATTCACGATGTGACGGCCGACGAAGCCGCTGCCGCCGAGAACCACGACCGGCGGCGGAACCTCGGTCATTGCCCTTGCGCGGCAATCGCCGCGTTGTCGCCGTTGTCGCGCGGTGGAACCGTGCCGAGGCGCACCGTCAGGGGCACGTAGGGCTGATTGAGCTCACGGGCGTAGTACATCGCGTTGGCGAGCACCTTCTTTACGTAGTCGCGCGTTTCGTTGAACGGAATCGACTCGACCCAGATCGCCCCTTCGAGCGGAGCACCGTTGCGCCACAGCTGCGCTCGATTCGGCCCCGCATTGTAGGCGGCGGCCGCGAGCGCGGGCATCCCTTCCAGCCGATCAAGACAATGCCTGAAGTAGAACGCACCGAACTGCGTGTTGAGTGCGACGTCTGCAATCAGCGCGGGCCGGTAATCGGCGCGGCCCATCCGCTTCGCGACCCAGCGCGCGGTCGGCGGCATCAACTGCATCAGGCCGACGGCGCCGGCGGCGGACACGATGTCGGCGGCGAACCGCGATTCCTGGCGCGCGAGGGCCAGCAGCAGCGCCTCGTCGACCTCCTGCTCGCGGGCGGCCTCGGCGAAATGTTCGCGATAAGGCATCGGATAACGAAGCCCGAAATCGTGCCGCGCCAAGGTTCGCTCCGCGGTATTGATCGCCCGATCGTAGAGGCCCTTCTGTCGTGCGTAGTGGGCGGCGACCAGGAGCCCCTCGTCGTCGCGTCCGCGCACGACATAGAACCACTCGCGTCGCGAGTCGGCGCGCATGTCCAGCTCGGCGAGCTTGAGCGCGCGCCGCACGCCCGCTTGCGCGGCGAATGCCGATAGCGCGGCGGCGCCCGGTTCCGAGGCGCTCGTCACCGGTTCCGGATGCGCGCCGAGGGCCTCCGCGGCGAGCACGCCGTAGAAGTCGCCGTCGCGGGCGAGCGCGACGTAGATGGCGTTGGCCTCGTCGGCACGGCCCGACACCGCAAGCGCACGCGCTTTCCAGTAGCGCCACGCGGGCTCCTGCGCGAGCGCCTGCGGCATCGCGTCGATCGCGATCTCGACATCCGGCCAGGCCCCCGCGCGCAGCGCGGCGCGCACTCGCCACGCGTGCTGCTCGTTCGTGAGAGGTGCTTCCGCGGCCTCGTGGAACCAATCGTTGGCCTGCGGATTCAGCTGCCGCGCCGCATGGAAAGCGATCCGCGCGTTGCCGTAGAGGCGGTCGGCGGCGGGCAGCCGCCCGCGCTGCTTTTCCCATGCGGCCCGGACACCGGCGGCATCCTTCCGGGCCGCCCGCTCGAGCGCGTACAGCGCGAGCTCACGTCCGCCCTCGCGCTTCCAGTCAAATTCGCCTTTCGCGAGCGCGCGCGCAGGATCGCGCTCCACCCGGATGAATTCGCGCGCGGAGATCCGGCTCTCCGGAGGGAGGTCGGCGGCAATCGATTGCGCGAGCCGGACATTGCCGGCCTCGGCCGCCAATCGGAAGCGCGCACGGCGCTCCGCCGGGGAAATGTCGCCGCTTTCGCTCAGCGCTGCGAAGAGCGGCTCGCAGGCATCGGGGGTCGATTGGCCGGTGAACCACAGCGGCTTGGCCGCGGCGAGTGCCGCATCGTCGCGCTGGCGGCGATACTGGATGCCGAAGCAGGCGAGCTCGAGATCCTGGTCCGCGGCCGCCGGATATTCGGCGCCGAACGTGTCCCACTGCCCCCGCTTGCCCAGCGATTTCAGCCACTCGACACGCAAACGGTCAACGGGCGGCGAACCCGGCCAGCGCGCGAAAAATGCCCGGACCTCGTCGTCGCTCGCGGTGTCCAGCCGCTCCTTGATTTGCCAGTACTCGGCATAGGGCTCGAGCACGTGGCCGGCGAGCTTCGGGACGAGGAGGTCGAGCTTGGCGCGGTCGCCGCGCTCGAATGCCGCCTTCGCGGCGAGAAAGTCCGCGTCCGAGGGCTCCGGCGCGGCGACGGCGATGACTGCGAAGCCGGCGGCAAGCGCCAGGATGCGGGCGGCAACGGTCGGCAACGGGATCACAGTGCGCATTGTCGGCGACGCGAGCGCATCTCGGCAACCCGTTCGGCGGACGCTCGTCAAAGTCCGTCGCCGGACCGCCGCACGACGGGACGGTTCGGGGTGCTAGAATGCGCGCCAAAAACCGGCGTTGCCACCGGGCGCTGATCGTTGGCAGGCGCGCGGACCCGCCGATCCCCGCGGAGGACCCCCGATGGCACAACGCAAGAGCGCGCCCTTGGTCGGCGTCGTGATGGGCAGCGACAGCGACTGGGACGTCATGCGCCACGCCGCTGCGCAATTGGACGCGTTCGGTATCGTCTATGAGGCGCGGGTCATGTCCGCGCACCGGATGCCCGACGATACGTTCGAGTATGCCGAAGACGCTCTGCCACGCGGCCTGCGCTGCATCATCGCCGGCGCGGGGGGAGCAGCGCACCTCGCGGGGGTCATCGCGGCCAAAACGACAGTGCCGGTGCTGGGTGTCCCGGTACCGTCGAAATACCTGCGTGGCGAGGACTCGCTGTTCTCGATCGTCCAGATGCCGAAGGGCATCCCGGTCGCCACGTTCGCGATCGGCGAAGCGGGCGCCGCGAATGCCGGCTTGTTCGCCGTGGCGATGATTGCGGCGACCGACCCCACCATCGCGAAGAAGCTCTTCGCCTTCCGCCTGAAGCAGACCACCGCCGCGCGCGCGATGCGGGTTCCGCCGGCGGCGTGAGCCTGGAGCAGGTGGCCCGCGCGGGTGGAGCGCGCGATGCGCCGGGTGACTCGACCGATGAGGCCGCCGTTTGGCAACGTAGCTTGCGGCGGGTGTCGGAGGCCAAGACGTGAGTGACAAAACGCCGGCCGGCCCGCTCGCCGGGATCCGCGTTCTCGATCTCACGCGGCTGCTGCCGGGCCCCGTCTGCACGCTCTATCTGGCCGATCTCGGCGCCGACGTCGTCAAGATCGAGGATACGCGCGCCGGCGACTATGCGCGCCAACTGGGCACCCCTCCGGGAACGGTGTCGGCGTTCTACCGCGCGGTCAACCGCAACAAGCGCAGCGTTTCACTCGACCTCAAGGACACGCGCGGGCACGCGGCGTTCCTTGCGCTCGCGAAGCGCGCCGACGTCGTTGTCGAAGGGTTTCGACCGGGCGTCGTCGCGAGTCTCGGCGTGGATCACGAAGCGATCGCCGCGATCAACCCACGCGTCGTCTACGCGTCGATCTCGGGCTACGGGCAGACGGGTCCGCGCGCGATGGCGGCCGGGCACGACATCAACTACCTGGGCTACGCCGGAGTCCTCGAGCAGACCGGCGTGCGCGACGGCCCGCCGGCGCTCTGCAACCTGCAGATCGCCGACCTGCTCGGCGGCGCCGCCCCGGCCGCGATCGCGATTCTGGGCGCGCTCGTCGGCGCGCAGCGCACCGGATGCGGGCGCTACGTCGACGTTGCGATGGCGGACGCCGCGCTCGCGCACAACATTTTCGCACTGGCTGCGTTGAGCCAGTGGGGCCGGACGCTGCCGCGCGGCGAAGACCTGCTGACCGGTGGCGTCCCGTGCTACGGCGTTTACGGCACGCAGGATGGACGCTGGCTCGCCATTGGCGCGCTCGAGGACAAGTTCTGGAAGGCGCTTTGTGCGGCGATCGAGCGCCCGGACCTTGCCGACCGCGGGCTCGCCCGAGGAAGCGAAGGCGATCGCGTGCGAAGCGAGTTGCAGCGCGTGTTCGCGCGCGCGCCGCTCGCGCACTGGACCGAACGCTTCGCCGCCGTCGACTGCTGCGCGACGCCGATCCACACGCTGGACGAGGCGCTCGTCGACCCGCAGTTCGCCGCGCGCGCGATGATCGTCACGCGGCCGGACGGGACGCGCCAGTACGCGCCGCCGTTCAAGGTCAGCGGCCACGATTTTGCCGTGCTGCGCGATGCACCTTTGCACGGACAGCATACCGCCGAGGTGCTCCGCGAGGCGGGTTACGACGATGCGTCGATCGCCGAACTCGCGGCGGCCGGGGTCATCCGCAGCGCGGACGACCACCTCTAAGCACGCCGCGTCAGCTCGCGGTCCCGACGATACGGGTCTTGCGCTTGTCCCGCGGCGCCGGCCTTGTCGCGTCGTGGTTGCGCGCCGCACCGATGGGAAGGGCGGCGACGCGCGCGTACTCCGGATCGTCGAAGCGGCACCCGGCGGCGACATAGTCGGCGGCCATCGCCGTCGCATCGGCGCCCCAGAACAGCTCGTTACCGAGCGCGAGCGTCGGCACGCCGAACACCCCGCGCGCGATCGCCTCGTCGGTGTTGCGCCGAAGCGCGGCCTTAACGTTCGGCGAGGCGACGTGCGCCGCGGCATCCGGCACGCCCAGCCCGCTCACGAGCTCCGCCCACTCGATCGGAAGGTCCGGCAGCCGGCCGTCGCGCCAGACGAAACGAAAAATCTTGTGCACCGCCGCGCCGGTGCAGTCGCATGCGATCGCGAGGCGCAGCAGCGGCAGGGGATTGAACGGGTGCTCGGGCGGAAACTTGAGCGCAATGCCCTGCCGGCGCGCCTGCCAGATGCAGAAGCGGTAGGTGAACGCACGCTTCGCCGGGATCTCCGCCGGCCCTTTCTGCCCGTTGGCATCCAGCAATCCAGCGAACAGCACGGGCTTGTAGCGCACGGCGATCGCGGGAGCGAGGCCGCCGAGCAGCTCGCTTTGCAGATACGAGAACGGCGAGACGAAATCGAAGTACCAGTCGGCGATCATCGGAGGCTGCGCCATCGCTCAATGCACGCGGCGCGGCGCGCGGGAAGGCGAATCAGCACCGCGCGCTTGCCCGCAGCATCGAGCGCGCTCCAGGCCGCGATTTCGTCGAGCGTCCGGAAGCAGCCGGCGCAATAGCCCGTCGCCGGATCGATCGCGCACACGCTGGTGCAGGGCGATCGCACCTCGTCGGCAGCCACTCGCTGGTTGTCGCGCGGACTCATGCGTGCGCGGCTGCGTCGCATCGAGCGGGCGCCGCAGCGCCGAGGTCGCTGCAGTCCTCGTCTCGGGACGGTTCGGCGCTCACGCCTCGTCCGGCAGCGGCTGCTTGGCCGCGAGCGCCCGGGCGACGCGCGAGGCTGGCGGACGGGCAAGCGCGTGCGAAATGTAGCGGCTCGCGAGGCGCAGTTTCGTCATCTCGACGCCGGTCTCGATGCCGAGGCCGTCCAGCAGATAGACGACGTCTTCGCTCGCGACGTTGCCGGTGGCACCTTTCGCGTACGGGCAGCCGCCCAGCCCGGCGACGGAGGCATCGAACGTCGCCACGCCCATTTCCATCGCCGCATAGACGTTCGCGAGCGCCTGGCCGTAGGTGTCGTGGAAATGCCCGGCGAGCGCCGCGACCGGTACGCGCTCGGCGACCGCGGCGACGAGCGCTTTCGCCCTGCCCGCCGTCCCGACGCCGATCGTGTCGCCGAGCGAGACTTCGTAGGCGCCCATTCGGTACAGCGCATCGGCGATCTCGGCGACCTTGCCCGGCTCGACCTCGCCTTCGTACGGGCATCCCAGCACGCATGAAATGTAACCGCGGACCCAAATGGCGCGCGCCTTCGCCGCGGCAAAGATCGGCCGCGCTCGCGCAAGGCTTTCGCCGATCGAGCAATTGATGTTCTTCTGCGAAAACGTCTCGGAGGCCGCGACGAACACCGCGACCTCGTCGGCCTTCGTGGCGAGCGCGGCCTCGAAGCCCTTCATATTCGGCGTCAGCACCGGGTAGCGAATTCCGGCCTTACGCCGGATCCGCGACATCACTTCGGCCGCATCGGCCATCTGCGGCACCCACTTCGGCGAGACGAACGCCGTGGCCTCGATCGCCGGAAATCCTGCGTCGGTCAAGCGATCGATCAGCGCAACCTTCACGTCGGTCGGCACCATCGCCTTCTCGTTCTGCAGCCCGTCGCGCGGGCCGACCTCGACCAGACGCACGCGCCTCGGCAAATTCGTTTCCACTCTCATGCGTCTTTGCCCATCGCCTCAATAGCCGTGAACCCGATCGACAACTCCGGTGACCGTCTGCCCCCGCTCGATCCTCCGGATCTTGGCGGCAACCTGCGCGACCGCCTCCGCAATCAGCGTGACGGCGGACACGTGCGGCGTGACCGTGATTCGCGGATGATGCCAGAACGGGTGATCGGCCGGCAGCGGCTCCTCGCGGAAGACGTCGAGCGTCGCGCCCGCGAGATGTCCTGCATCGAGCAGTGCGACCAGGTCCTCGTCGACGACGAGGTCGCCGCGCGCGATGTTGACGACCTGCGCGCCCTGCGGCAGCGACGCGAGCGTCGCGCGGTCGAGGATTCCCCGGGTTTCGGAGGTCGAGGGCAACAGACAGACGAGGACCCGGGAGCGTGCGAGAAAGGCCGGCAGCGAGGCGCGTCCCGCAAACGTCGCGATGCAAGACAGGCCTTTCGGACGGCGACTGTAGCCGGCGACCGGGAAACCGAAACCCGCGACTGCTGCCGCGATCGACTGGCCGAGAACGCCGAGCCCCAGGATGCCGATGCCGAAATCCGCCTTGGCGAGGCGGCGCCGAGGTTGCCAGCGCCCTGCGTGCTGCTGCGCTCCGTAGACGTCCATCTCGCGGTACGCGCGAAGTACGGCAAGCGTCACGTATTCGACCATCTGCTCCGCCATCCCCGCATCCTCGAGCCGGATCACCGCCACATCTGCTGGAAGCGTCGGCACCGTCAGCAGCGCGTCGACACCGGCGCCGAGGTTGAAGATCGCTTTCCCGGTCTGGATGCGCGCGAACACCTCCGCCGGCGGCCGCCACACGAGCGTGTAGTCGGTCGCCACCGCGGCATCGGGCCAGAGCGCAATCTCGGCCTCGGGCAATGCGCGCGCGAGCTCGGTCCGCCATTCGTCGATCGTGCGGCCCGGCATCTGCAGCAGGATTTTCACCCGAGCGCGATCCCGGCGAGGCAGTTTCCCGCGTCACGCATCGCCGATGTCGACGAGATCCTCGCCTTCCTTCACGCGGTCGCCGGCGCGGTAGTTGACCGCTCGAACGACGCCCGCGGCGGGAGCGGCGATCGTGTGCTCCATCTTCATCGCCTCGAGAATCATCAACGGCGCGCCACGGTCGACCTTGTCGCCGACCTTGACCATCGCGGCGACGACGGTGCCCGACATCGGCGCCATCAGGTGACCGCCATGCACCTCCTCCTCGCCCGCGTGCGCGAGCGGATCGATCAGCAGGAGCTTCCGCTGCGTGCCCTTGATGAAGACGTGCCGCTCCTCGCCGTGGGGGACGACGGTCGCGTGGAACTCGGCCCCCGCCGCGGCGATGCCGAGCCGCCCGTCGTGCGCAGACACGGTTGCCTCCGTCTCGCGCGTCGGCAGCGTCACCCGCCAGGCGGGGCCATGGCGGCGCACCGCGATCTCGCGGCGGGCGTCGCCGTCACCGTACACCAGGTTGATCGCGTGGCTTTCGCTTGCCGGCCACCACGGATCGACTGCCTGCCAGGGCGAATGCGGATCGCCCGACGCCGGCGCGGCCGCGTCGCGGGCGGCGACGAGCGACCGGACCTCGGCCAGTGCAGCGGCGAGCAGAACCTCGTCCGACGCGGGCGTCGGCGCCGGAAAGAGCGCTTCGCGATAACGCGCGATGAGGCCCGTGTCGACGTTGCCCGACGCGAAGGCCTCGTGCGCAACGACTCGCTGCAGGAAACCGACGTTGGTGGCGACGCCGACGATCTCGAACGCCGCCAGCGACTCGGCGAGCCGGCGCAGCGCCGCCGGGCGGTCCTCGCCGCGAACGATGAGCTTGGCGATCAGCGGGTCGTACCACGACGAGATCTCGTCACCTGCACGAACCCCGGTATCGACGCGCACGGTCGCATCCGTGGTTGGTGCCGACAGATGCGCGAGCTTGCCGATCGACGGCAGAAAACCCCGCTCCGGATCCTCCGCATAGAGGCGCGCCTCGATCGCATGACCGGTCATGACGAGATCGTCCTGCCCTTTCGGCAACGTCTCTCCGGCGGCGACTCGCAGCTGCCACTCGACCAGGTCCTCGCCCGTGATCATCTCGGTGACCGGGTGTTCGACTTGCAGCCGGGTGTTCATTTCCATGAAGTAGAACACGCCGTCGCGGGCGAAGGTGTCGGCGGCGATGAATTCGACAGTCCCGGCACCAACGTAGCCGATGGCTCTCGCCGCAGCCACCGCGGTGTTGCCCATCGCGCGCCGATGCGCGGGCTTCATTCCCGGTGCCGGCGCTTCCTCGAGCACCTTCTGGTGGCGGCGCTGCACCGAGCAGTCGCGCTCGAAAAGGTAAACGGCGTTGCCGTGCGTGTCGGCGAACACCTGGATCTCGATGTGGCGCGGCGCAATCAGGTATTTCTCGATCAGCACCCGGTCGTCGCCGAATGCGGCCTCCGCCTCGCGTTGTGCGGAGGCGAGGGCCGCGGCGAATTCCGAGGCACGCTCGACGATCTTCATCCCCTTGCCGCCCCCGCCGGCCGTCGCCTTGATCAGCACCGGGTAGCCGATCGTCGCCGCCTCGCGCGCCAGAAGCTCGGCGCGCTGATCGTCGCCGTGATAGCCCGGGACGAGTGGCACGTTGGCGGCCCCCATGATCCGCTTGGCGGCCGCTTTCGAGCCCATCGCCGCGATCGCCGTCGGCGGCGGTCCGACGAACACGAGTTCGGCGCGCGCGCAGGCGGCGGCGAAGAGCTCGTTCTCGGACAGGAAGCCGTAGCCGGGGTGGATCGCCTGGGCGCCCGATTTCTTCGCGATCGCGATGATCGTCGCGCCATCCAGATAACTCTCGCGCGGCGGCGGCGGTCCGAGACGATACGCCTCGTCGCACGCGGCAACGTGCAACGCATCGGCGTCGGCATCGGAATAGACGGCCGCCGTGCGAATGCCCATCCGGCGGGCGGTGCGGGCGATGCGAACGGCGATCTCGCCCCGGTTCGCAATCAGAAGCTTGTCAAACATCGGCGCGCGGCTTCCCGACGCTCCCGGCATCCCGCCGCGGTCCCGTCATCCTGCCGACAAGCGCGCCGATGAAGCGCCACACCTTCGGAATGAGCCAGATCATGAACGCCACGAGCGCGGCGAGCACGACGATCGCGACAAGCGGGTAGGCAAACGCGAGCCACAGCACTGCGCCGACGGCGAACTCTTCGCCGAAGGAGGCGGCCCAGTTGGAGAACGGCTCGGGCGACAGGTTGATCGCGGCGCGGCTGCCCGCCTTGGCGAAATGGCTGCCGGCGGCGAGCGTGCCACCGAGGATCGCTGCTGCGAGCGTCGCGGCCGCCGACGAATCGCCGAACACGCTCGCGGCCAGGGCGGCGCCGGCCGGGATGCGGATGAACGTGTGAACGGTGTCCCAGAGCGTATCGACGCCCGGAATCTTGTCGGCGAAGAATTCAATGCAGAACATGAACCCCGACGCGGCGAGCACCCACGGATGCGCGAGCGTCGCGAGCCCGCCCGGAAGATCGATCCAGTGCAGGTAGCCGAGGCCGCCGAGAATGAACAGCACCGCGTACAGCCGAATCCCGCTCGCCCAGCCAACCGCCGCCGCAAGCGCGACGAGCTGCCAGGTATCGAACGAGTCGAGTCCGGGGATCGTGTTCATTCGTGGTCGCTGCCGGAAGGAACCCACGGCGGCTTGCGTTTGCCGAGGAACGCGGCGACGCCCTCCTTCCCTTCGCGCGACGCGCGAACGGTGGCGATCCGCGCCGCGGTGTCGGCGATCACGGCGCCGTCGATCGGCCGATTGGCGATCGCGCGGATCAGCGCCTTCGACTGCGCCTGTGCCTGCGGGCCGGCAATGACGAGCGCGCCGAGCAGCTCGTTGATCCGGTCGTCGAGCGCTTCGGGAAGGACGAGGTGGTGAACGAGGCCGATGCGGTACGCCTCGGCCGCACCGAAGCGCTCGCCGGTGAGAAAGTAGCGCCGCGCCATCCGGGCCCCGATCGCCTCGACCACGTACGGGCCGATCGTCGCGGGAATGAGCCCCAGTTTCGTCTCGGAAAAGGCGAACGTCGCGTCCTGCGTCGCGAGCGCGACGTCGCAGCACGCGACCAGGCCGGCGCCGCCGCCGTAGGCCGCGCCATGCACGCGCGCGATCGTCGGCTTCGACAGCGTGTAGAGCGTCCTTAGCATCGCCGCCAGCGCGTTCGCGTCGGCGAGGTTCTCGGCGTGGCCGTAGCCCGCCATCTTCTTCATCCAGTTGAGATCCGCGCCGGAGCAGAAGCTCTTCCCGTCGCCATGGAGCACGACCGCGCGCACGGCGGGATCGGCATCGAGCGTCGCGAGCGCGCGCGTCAACTCGGCGATCAGCGTCTCGTCGAATGCATTGTGGACGTCCGGCCGCGCGAGTGCGACCCGCGCGACGCCGTTGCCGATCGCAACCGCGAGCGTCGCATAGGCCGGCTTGCCACCCGCCAATCCCCTTTCCTTCGTGCCCGCCGGCTTCGTTGCCGCCGTTCTTGCCTTGGCCATGTTGCCTCTCACATGCGAAACACGCCGAACTTCGTCGGCTCGATCGGCCGGTTGAGCGATGCCGAAATCGCGAGCGCGAGGATGCGGCGCGTGTCGACCGGATCGATCACGCCATCGTCCCAGAGACGTGCGCTGGCGAAATACGGGTGCCCTTCCCGCTCGTACTGCGCGCGGATCGGGGCGCGGAACGCTTCTTCCTCGGCAGCGCTCCACATGTCGCCCTTCGCCTCGATCGCATCGCGCCGGACCGTCGCCAGCACCGTCGCCGCCTGCTCGCCGCCCATCACCGAAATGCGCGCGTTGGGCCACATCCACAGGAAGCGCGGGTTGAACGCGCGGCCGCACATCCCGTAGTTGCCGGCGCCGTAGCTGCCGCCGATGATCACGGTGAACTTCGGCACCTGCGCGCACGACACCGCCGTCACCATCTTCGCGCCGTCGCGGGCGATCCCGCCCGCCTCGTATTTCTGTCCGACCATGAAGCCGGTGACGTTCTGCAGGAACACGAGCGGAACGCCGCGCTGCGCGCAAAGTTCGATGAAGTGCGCGCCCTTCAGCGCGGATTCGGAAAAGAGGATGCCGTTGTTGGCGACGATCCCCACCGGATAGCCCCAGATCCGCGCGAAGCCCGTGACGAGCGTCGTGCCGTAACGGGCCTTGAATTCGTCGAAATCGCTGCCGTCGACGACGCGGGCGATCACCTCGCGCACGTCGTAGGGCTTCTTGATGTCCGCGCTGATGACGCCGTAGATCTCTTCTGCAGCGTATTTTGGGGCGAGCGGCTCCGTCACTTCCATCGCAAGCCGCTTCGGGCGATTCAGGTGGCCGACGATCCGGCGCGCGATCGCAAGCGCGTGGTGGTCGTTCAGCGCGAAATGATCGGCGACCCCGGAGACGCGGGTGTGAACGTCGGCGCCGCCCAACTCCTCGGCCGACACGATCTCGCCGGTGGCGGCTTTGACGAGCGGCGGGCCGCCCAGGAAAATCGTCCCCTGCTCCTTGACGATGATCGACTCGTCCGACATCGCCGGCACGTACGCGCCGCCCGCCGTGCACGAGCCCATCACCACCGCGATCTGGGGGATCCCCTGCGCCGACATCGTCGCCTGGTTGTAGAAGATCCGCCCGAAGTGGTCGCGATCGGGAAACACCTCGATCTGGTTCGGCAGGTTGGCGCCGCCCGAATCGACGAGGTAGATGCACGGCAGGTTGTTCTCGCGTGCGATGTCCTGCGCGCGCAGGTGCTTCTTCACCGTCAGCGGGTAATAGGTGCCTCCCTTCACCGTTGCGTCGTTGCAGACGATCACGCACTCGCGACCGGCGACGCGTCCGACGCCGGTGATGATTCCCGCCGCCGCGATGTTGTCGTCGTACATTGCGTGTGCGGCGAGTTGCGAGAGCTCGAGAAATGGCGACCCGGCGTCGATCAGCGCCCGAATGCGCTCGCGTGGCAGGAGCTTGCCGCGCGCGACGTGCTTCGCGCGTGGGCCTTCGCCGCCGCCTCGCTCGATCTCGGAAATCTTTGCCCTGAGATCGGCGACGAGGCCGATCATCGCGTCGCGGTTCTTCGCGAACGTCGCGTCGCGCGGATCGAGTTTCGATTCGATGACGGGCATGACGAATGCGGTTCAGGCGGGCGGCGGCAGCGGGTGCCCCGGCATCAGCGTGTACGGGTGCACCCAGCGCGGCTCGGAGCGTATCCGCTCGAGCCACCCGCGGATCCCCGGGTACGCGTCCCAGTCGACGCCGATTTCCTCGGACCAGAACAGGTAGCCGCACAGGGAAAGATCGGCGATCGTCAGCCGCTCGCCGACAATATAACGGCGATCGGCGAGATGCGTATCGAGCACGCCCCACGCCGTTTCGGCGCGGCCGCGAAACACGTCCAGCACCGCCGGATTCGCATCCTTCGTGAAGGTCCGCATGAAACGGTAGGTCGCCGTGTAGCTCGTGAGCTTGTGGTTGTCCCACAGGAGCCAGCGCAGGATCTCGCGTCGCTCCGCCGCATCGGCGGGGCCGAACTTGCCGAGTTTCTCGGCGAGATAATCGAGGATCACGCCCGATTGCGACAGCCGCAGGCCGCGATGCTCGAGCACGGGCGCCTCGCCCATCGCATTGACCGTGCGATAGGCGGGAGTGCGCGTCTCGCCCCCGAAATAATCGACGAAGCGCGGCGCCCAGTCGGCATCGGCGAGCTCGAGCATGAGCGCCGGCTTGTAGGCATTGCCGGATTGCGCGAAGCAGTGGAGCGTGTATTCGGTCATCGGAGGCCCGTTCACTCTATGTCCTAGAACCCGCCGGTCGCGAGCCACCTGTCGATCTGCTCGAAACGATCGAGCCCCCAGAAAGGCTCTTCGTCGACGAAGACGAAAGGCGACCCGAACACGCCGCGCGCGATCGCGCCATCCACTTCGCGCTTGAGCGCCTCCTTGATCGCCGGGTCGTCGATCGCCGCGCGCGCGACGGCGGCATCGACGCCGTCCTTCGCCACGACCGCCGCCGCCGCCTCCGGCGCCGAAATGTCGACGTCGTCGACCCAATACGCGCGGAAGAGCGCCTTGGCAAGTCGCGCCGCGAGCGCGGGATCCGTCGCCTTCTGCCACATCACGAGGCGCGCCGCCGCCTGCGTCGGGATCGGAAACCGCGAGGGCATCCGAAAATCGGCGATGCCGTGGAAACGGGCGCTTCGCTGCATGTCGCGCCTCGAATAGTCGCCCTTCAACGGGTAATCGACGAGCGGCGCCGTGCCGACGTGCCTGAAGACGACGCCGAGCAACATCGGCCGCCAGTCGACCGCGCGGCCGTGCTTCGCGGCCAGCGCTTCGATCTTCCGCGATGCGAGATAGCCGTACGGCGACGAAAAGTCGAAATGGAAGTCGATCGGCGCGGCCATCGAGTTAGCCTCCGGAGCTGCGGTTTCAGCCGGCGATCGCGCGGCCGATCACCAGTCGCTGGATCTCGCTCGTGCCTTCGTAGATCTGGCAGACGCGCACGTCGCGATAGAGCCTTTCCACCGGAAAGTCGCCGACGTATCCATAGCCGCCATGGATCTGGATTGCGTCCGAGCACACGCGCTCGGCCATTTCGGAGGCGAAGAGCTTCGCCATCGACGCCTCTTTCAGGCACGATTGCCCGGCGTCCCGCAAAGCGGCGGCGTGCCAGACCATCTGGCGCGCTACGTCAACCTGGGTCGCCATGTCCGCGAGCTTGAAGTTGACCGCCTGATGCTCGGTCAACGGCTTGCCGAAGCTCGTGCGTTCGCGCGCGTAGGCGAGCGCGGCGTCGAACGCGGCACGCGCCATCCCGACCGCTTGGGCGGCGATGCCGATGCGGCCTGCCTCGAGATTCGCGAGCGCGATCCGGTAGCCCTCGCCTTCACGCCCCAACAAGCCCGACGCCGGCACCTTGCAGTTCTCGAACACGATCTGCGCGGTGTCGGAGGCGCGCTGGCCGAGCTTTTCCTCGACCCGCGCGACGACGTAGCCGGGAGTCTTCGTGTCGACCACGAAGGCCGAGATGCCTTTCTTGCCAGCCGCCCTGTCGGTCACGGCGAAAACGACGGCGACGTCGGCATTCTTGCCGGTCGTGATGAACTGCTTCACGCCGTTCAGAGCGTAATGATCGCCGTGCCGTTCCGCCCGCGTCGCGATGGCCCCGGCGTCGGAACCGACGTGAGGCTCGCTCAGGCAGAAGCAACCGAGGGCTTCGCCGCGCGCGAGCGGCTTCAGATACCTTTCCTTCTGCGCGTCGGTGCCGAACGCCTGGATCGGTCCGCACACGACCGAGTTCTGTACACTGACGATCGTGGACGTGGCGCCATCGCCGGCGGCGATCTCCTCCAGCGCGACGGCGAGCGAAACGTAGTCGAGGCCGGCGCCGCCCCAGCGCTCGGGCGTGACGACGCCGAGCGCGCCCAACGCGCCGAGTGCGGCGAGCTCTTCGCGCGGGAAATGATGCTCCCGATCCCAGCGCGCGGCGGAAGGCAGAAGGCGATCCTGCGCGAAAGCGCGGATCGTGTCGCGGATCAGCCGCTGGGTTTCGGTGAGCAGCATCGCGCGATTACGCGGGGACGAAGGTGAGTGGCGTGCTCAATGCCGCTCTTCCAGCGCGAGCCTCACCGCGAGCGCAGCAAAGATGCCGGACAGCGCGCGTTTCGACCAGCGCGAGAAGCCGGGACGCGTGTCGAGCCACGAGCGCACTCCGGCAGCGGCGAGCACGCACGATGCATCGAACATGAACACGATCGCGAGCTCGGTGGCGCCGAGCACCAGGCTTTGAGCGAGGACGCTCCCGTGCGCGGGGTCGACGAACTGCGGGAACAACGCGAGCTGGAACAGCGCGACCTTGGGATTGAGAACGCCGGTCACCACACCGTCGCGATACAGCCGCCACATCGGCGCCGGCGGCGGCGCGCCGTTCGTCGTCGCCGTGGGGGCGCGCCACGTCTGCCACGCGAGCCAGGCGAGGTAGCCGGCGCCGGCCCAGCGAACCGCTTCGTACGCGGCCGGGACTGCCGCGAGGAGCGCGGAAAGGCCGAGCGCCGCCGCCAGCACATGGACGGCGAGCCCAGTCTCGGTGCCCGCGAGCGAAACGAGGCCCGCCGGGCGGCCCTGGACCAGCGTGCGCGACAAGAGATAAAGCAAGTTGGGACCGGGTGTCGCCGCGAGCGCGGCACACGCGACGCAGAACAGCAGCCAGCTGGCGGCGGGCACCATCCAGGACCCTAAACCCGCTCGATCGCCATCGCGGTCGCCTCGCCGCCGCCGATGCAGAGTGACGCGACGCCGCGCTTCCGGTGGTGCTTGCGCAGCGCGCCGAGCAGCGTGACCACGATCCGCGCGCCCGATGCCCCGATCGGGTGGCCGAGCGCACACGCTCCGCCGTGGACGTTGACGACCTCATGCGCGATGCCGTGATCGTTCATCGCCGCCATCGTCACGACGGCGAAGGCCTCGTTGATCTCGAAGAGGTCCACGTCCTTCGTGGTCCAGCCGGTCTTCCGATACAGCTTTTCGATGGCGCCAACGGGCGCGGTCGTGAACCAGCCCGGCTCCTGCGCATGGGTCGCGTGACCCACGATGACGGCGAGCGGCTTCAATCCGCGTCCCTCGGCGGTCGAGCGCCGCATCAGCACGAGCGCCGCGGCGCCGTCGGAAATCGAGCTCGAGTTGGCGGCCGTCACCGTGCCGTCCTTGCGGAACGCGGGCTTGAGCGTCGGGATCTTGTCGGGGGAGGCCTTCGCCGGCTGTTCGTCCTTGCCGATCACGGCGTCGCCCTTGCGGCTCGGCACCGTCACCGGCGCGGTTTCCCACGCGAACGTGCCGTCGTTGTTCGCGGCGAGCGCGCGAGCGAGCGAAGCAAGCGCAAAGGCGTCCTGCGCCTCGCGCGTGAAGCCGTATTTCGCCGCGCAGTCCTCGGCAAACGTCCCCATCAGCCGGCCCTTGTCGTAGGCGTCCTCGAGACCGTCGAGGAACATGTGGTCCTGCACGACCTGATGTCCCATCCGGTACCCGGCGCGCGCCTTCGGCAGCAGGTAGGGCGCGCTCGACATGCTCTCCATTCCGCCGGCGACGATGAGCTCGCTCGTGCCGGCGATGAGCGCGTCGTGCGCGAGCATCGCGGCCTCCATCGCCGAGCCGCACATCTTGTTGACCGTCGTGCAGCCGGTGGCCAGCGGCAGTCCCGCCTTGATCGCGGCCTGCCGTGCGGGCGCCTGTCCCTGCCCCGCCGGCAGAACGCAGCCGAAGATCACTTTATCGACATCGGCCGGTTCGAGCCCCGCACGCTCCACCGCCGCGCGGATCGCGACGGCGCCGAGATCGCTCGCCGAAAGCGCGGCGAAGTCGCCCTGAAACCCGCCCAGCGGCGTTCGTGCCGCGCCGACGATGACAACCGGGTCATTGGTCATAAATGAGATTCTCGCCTACTTGGTCTCGTTGAACAGCTCGCGTCCGATCAGCATCCGCCGGATCTCCGACGTCCCGGCACCGATCTCGTAGAGCTTGGCGTCGCGCCACAGGCGCCCCGCCGCATAGTCGTTGATGTAGCCGTTGCCGCCGAGCGCCTGGATTGCCTCGCCCGCCATCCACGTCGCTTTCTCCGACGCGTAGAGAATTGCGCCTGCGGCGTCCTTGCGCGCGGAACGGCCCGCCGCCTCGCCGCGATCGAGCGCCTGGCCCACCGCATAAACGTAGGCTCGGCAGGCGTTCAAGGTCGTGTACATGTCGGCGACCTTGCCCTGCATCAGCTGGAACTCGCCGATCGGCTGCCCGAACTGCTGGCGCTCGTGGACGTAGGGCAGCACGACGTCCATGCACGCGGCCATGATGCCGAGCGGCCCGCCGGCGAGCACCGCCCGCTCGTAGTCGAGCCCGCTCATCAGGACGTTGACGCCATGGCCCTCCTCGCCCAGCACGCTCGAAGCGGGCACCTTGCAGTTCTCGAACACGAGCTCGCAGGTGTTGGAGCCGCGCATGCCGAGCTTGTCGAGCTTCTGCGCAGTCGAGAAGCCGGGCATGCCCCTCTCGACGACGAAGGCGGTGATGCCGCGCGGCCCTGCCTGCGGGTCGGTCTTCGCATACACGACCAGCGTGTCGGCCTCGGGCCCGTTGGTGATCCACATCTTGTTGCCGTTCAGGACATAGCCACCGTCGGCGCGATCGGCGCGCAGCCGCATCGACACGACGTCCGAGCCGGAGCCCGGCTCGCTCATCGCCAGCGCGCCAACGTGCTCGCCGGAAATGAGCTTCGGCAGATACTCGCGCTTCTGCGCTTCGCTCCCGTTCCGCCGGATCTGGTTCACGCAGAGGTTCGAGTGCGCGCCGTACGAAAGGCCCACCGAGGCCGACGCGCGACTGATCTCCTCCATCGCCACGATGTGCGCGAGATAGCCCATCGCGGTGCCTCCGTACTCCTCCTCGACGGTGATCCCGAGCACGCCCAGGTCGCCCATCTTCCGCCACAGATCCATCGGAAACGCGTTGGTGCGATCGATGTCGGCCGCGCGAGGCGCGAGTTCGGCGGCGGCGAATTGCCGGACCGTCGCGCGCAGCATGCCGATCGTCTCGCCATGATTGAATTCGAGCGCGGGAAAGTCCTGCATGGTCGTTCCTCGATCGTTTGCAAGGAATCTCGGGATTTCGCCCGCTGGCGTCCTCTACCCGTCGGCCTTGCCGTGCATCACCATCAGCGTCTGCTGCATCAGCGCGACCAGCGTGCGCTTGCCGGCACCCTCGGCATGAACCTCGCCGCGCGTAATCGCAAGCGTGCGGCCCGGCTTCACGACGAAACCCTCGGCCACCAGGCGCTCGCCCGCGGCGGGAGCGAGCAGGTTCAGCTTGAATTCGACGGTCAGCACCGATGCATCCGGCGGAAACAGCGTGAACCCGGCATAGCCGCCGGCGGAGTCGGCGATCGCGCCGACGATCCCCGCGTGCACGTAGCCATGCTGCTGCGCCACTTCCGGGCGCGGGACCAGCGTGATGGCACAGTAGCCCGGCTGCACTTCCGCCAGAACCGCGCCGATCAGGCGCATCGCTCCCTGCCGCGCGAAGCTCGTGCGCACCCGCGCGGCAAAGCCGGGATCGAGCGGCTTCCAGGGCGCCTGGGGTTCGGCGCGCGGCGCGGCGGCGTGGGACATGGCGGCGAGGGAGTGCAGTCGAGGGAGTGGAGTCGAGGGAGCGCCCCAAGGCGCACGGGAGCCGAGCACTTTACTTGACGTTTACGTAAACGTCAATTTCCGGGCCGCCTAGCCGTCGCGCGCCGGCTTCGCCGCGCGCACGGACTTCAGCCGGCGGCGGCAGTCCCGCTCCAGCACGCCGATCTCGGCCAGCACGGCATCGATATCCTCGCGCTGCTGCAGGAGCATCGCGCGCCGGTCGGCGAGCATCTGCACGAACTTGGCGAGTTGCGGTCGTTCGCTGCCGGTCGACGCATAGATGTCGAAAAGCTCGCGGATTTCGGACAGGGCGAGCCCGAGCCGCTTGCCCCGCAGGATCAGCTTGATCCGCGTCCGCTCGCGCTCCCCGTAAATCCGCGTCTGGCCGCGGCGGAGGGGGGCGAGCAGACCCTCGTCCTCGTAGAAACGGATCGCGCGGGTCGTGAGCGCGAATTCCTGCGCCAGATCGGAGATCGAATACGTCGGCGACACGCGGTCGGCTGCTTTTCGCGCAGCCAGCGACGGTGCTCCGGTGGGGGTACTCAACGCAGACATGGTGACACGGCGACGGGACGCCATTTTGTGCGCGGCGGCAAGCAACTCACGATACCATATCGGGTGAACAGGACTCCGGACGCACCGCCGATGCTGCATTGCACAAGATCGATTCCCCCGCCGCGCTTCCGATCACCGATCGGCGCTCCTTCGAAGTCGAGGCGTTCCGCGTGAATCTCATGACCGCCGCGATGCCCGCCGTGCTCGACTATCCGTTCGCTGCTCCGCCGGCGCCAGGCGAGGTCATCACGGTTGCGCCGCGGATCCTGTGGCTGCGCATGCCGCTGCCGTTCGCGCTCGATCACATCAATCTGTGGTTGCTCGCCGGGGACGACGGTGCGACTGTCGTCGACTGCGGCTACGGCAGTGAGACGACGCGCGCCTTGTGGGAACGCCATTTCACGACCACGCTCGCGCGCCATTCGCCCTCCCGCATCATCGCGACGCATTGCCATCCGGATCACGTCGGCAACGCCGCGTGGCTCGCAGCGCGCTTCGGCGTCCCCGTGACGATGACGCACGCCGAGTTCCTGACCGCGCACGCGATCTTCGGCGAGCGCGCCGGCCACGGCGTCGCGTCGACCGTCGAGATGTTCCGCCGGCACGGCATGGCAGCCGACCACGTCGCAGCGCTCGCCGCGCGCGGCAACGCGTACCGGCGCGGCGTGCCGGAGCTCCCCGAGTCCTTCGATCGGCTGCTCGACGGCGATCTGCGCCGAGCCGGTGGCGCGACGTGGCGGGTCGTCGAGGGCCACGGCCATTCGCCGGAACATGCGTCGCTCTTTTGCGCCGAGCAGGGCGTGCTGATCTCGGGGGACATGCTGCTGCCGAAAATCAGCACCAACGTCAGCGTGTGGGCGTCCGAGCCCGACGGCGATCCGCTTGGTCGCTTTCTCGCCTCGATCGCAACGTTCGAGGCGCTGCCGCCCGACACGCTGGTGCTGCCGTCGCACGGCCTGCCCTTCCGGGGGATTCCCGTGCGCGTTGCGCAACTCGCCGCCCACCACGCCGCAAGGCTCGACGAGCTTGCCGCGGCGGTCGCCGCTGCGGCGCGCCCGCTGAACGCGGCGGAGCTCGTACCGGTGCTGTTCCGGCGCGAGCTCGACCTGCAGCAGCGTTTTTTCGCCATGGGCGAGGCGATCGCCCACCTCAATCATCTGTGGCACGCGCGGCGGCTCGACCGCCGTATCGCTGCCGACGGGGCGATCCGCTTCGCCGCGCCGCATCATGCATAACCCACGACCAAGCCCGAAAGCGCCGCCATGTCCACGACCGCCAAGACCGCTCGAGAGACCGATACCGCAGTGGCGCCCGCCTACGATCCGGTAGCCTTGGCGGAATCGCTCGCCTCGGCGGCCGAGAAGAGCGCCAAGCTGATCGGCGACTTCGCCGCCCAGCAGGCGAAGGCCGGCAAATCGCTCGTCGCCGACGAGCTCGGCATCGGGCAGGCGTTCATGGAGCTCGCGGCGAAGATGCTCTCGAATCCCTATCGGCTCGCCGAGACGCAGATGAACCTGTGGTGGGACTACATGAACCTGTGGCAAGCGTCGACGATGAAGATGCTGGGCGCGGCGGCGGAGCCGGTAGCGGCGCCGACCAAGGGAGACAAGCGCTTCCGGCACGAAGATTGGGAGGAGCATTTCCTGTTCGACTACGTGAAACAGGGCTACCTCATCACCGCGCGGTGGCTGCACGACGCGGTCGCGAGCGTCGAGGGGCTCGACGAGGGGACGAAGAAGAAAGTCGACTTCTTCACCCGCCAGTACATCGACGCGCTTGCGCCGTCGAACTTCGCGCTCACCAACCCGGAGGTCTTCCGCGAGACGATCGCGACCGGCGGCCAGAATCTCGTCAAGGGCCTCCACAACCTGCTCGACGACATCGAGCGCGGCAACGGCCAGCTCAAGATCTCGATGACCGACACCAAGGCCTTCGAGCTCGGGGTCAACATCGCGACGACGCCGGGCAAGGTCGTCTACCAGAACGAGCTGATGCAGCTGATCCAGTACGAGCCCACGACCAAGAAGGTCGCCAAACGCCCGCTGCTGATCATGCCGCCCTGGATCAACAAGTACTACATCCTCGACCTGCGCGAGAAGAATTCGATGATCAAGTGGGCGGTCGACCAGGGGATGACCGTCTTCGTGATGTCGTGGGTCAACCCGGACGCGAAGCTCGCGCACAAGGACTTCGAGGACTACCTGCTCGAGGGGCCGCTCGCGGCGCTCGATGCAATCGAGAAGGCGACCGGCGAGACCGAGGTCAACGCGCTCGGCTATTGCCTGGGCGGCACGCTCCTCGCGGCCCTTCTCGCCTACATGGCGGCGAAGAAGGACATGCGGATCACGAGCGCGTCGTTCATGACCTCGCTCATCGATTTCACGCGCTCGGGCGAGCTCGAGGTGTTCATCGACGAGGCGCAGGTTGCGTCCCTCGAGCGCAAGATGAGCGAGCGCGGCTATCTCGAGGGCAGCGAGATGGCCACGACGTTCAACATGTTGCGCTCCAACGATCTCATCTGGTCGTTCGTCATCAACAACTACCTGATGGGACGCGACCCCTTCCCGTTCGACCTGCTGCACTGGAACCAGGACGCGACGCGAATGCCGGCGACGATGCATAGCTTCTACCTGCGCAACATGTACATGAAGAACCTGCTGCGCGAGCCCGGCGGCGTGACGCTCGCGGGCGTGCCGATCGACGTGGCGAAGGTGCCGGTGCCCACGTACTTCGTCTCGGCGATCGAGGACCACATCGCGCCGTGGAAGGCGACCTACGCGGGGCCCCGACTCCTTTCGGGCAAGTCGCGTTTCGTGCTGTCGGGCTCGGGACACATCGCCGGAATGATCAACCCCCCGGCCGCGAACAAGTATGGCTACTGGACGAACGACAAGCTGGCAACCACCGCCGATGCCTGGCTCGAGGGCGCGAAGCAGCACGAAGGCTCGTGGTGGAGCGACTGGGCCAAGTGGCTCGCGCCGCACCGCGGCCGCGAGGTGCCGGCACGCGTCCCCGGCAAGGGGAGGCTCAAGGTGATCGAGGCGGCGCCGGGAACGTATGCGCGGATCCGCGCCGACGGCCGATGACCATCGGCGGCGGTGCTATAGTGGCGCGATCGTTCCCTCACCAGGGGAGGCCCGCCATGGCCCGGTTCGTCGCCCAACTTCTCGCGTTCGTCATTGCTTCAGCCGCGGTCGTTTATGCACCTGCGGGGCTCGCTCAGACGCAGGCTCCGCCGCCGGCGCCGTCCACGGGCGCGCCGGCCAAATGCACCGATTGCGGCGTCGTCCAGTCGGTCCGCTACGTCGAGCAGAAAGGCGGAAGCTCGGGCGTCGGCATGGTCGCGGGCGGCGTGCTCGGCGGCGTGCTCGGCCACCAGATCGGCAGCGGCCGCGGCAACACGGTCGCCACGATCGCCGGCGCGGCCGGCGGTGCTTACGTGGGGAACGAGGTCGAAAAGAACAAGAACAAGAAAGCGTACTGGACCGTGGCCATCAAGATGGACAGCGGGCAGTCGCGCACCTTCACGTACACCAACCAGCCTACCGTCCACGAGGGCGAGCGCGTCAAGCTCGTCGACGGCGGCAGGCGTCTCGCACTGGTCGCGAACTAGGCGCGCGCGGGACCTGCCGCAAACGAAACGACGCCGGGCTCGCGCCCTCCTCGCCTAGGAGCCTGTCGGGCTTACTGTCGCGCATGCGACGGAGGCGAGTTGGGTGCAGTTCAAGGCGCGCGTCCGAAGGCATACCGGCGGCGAGGGCGCGCAACACCGAAGTGCACCCACGTCGCCCCGTCCCTCCGGGTTGCTGCCAAAAAGCGCGTCCGCGTCGTTGCGAGTCTCGCGCATATTCCCGATATGCGCTTCGCCTCGCTGCCATCGCCGCCATCGCTTTTTGGCCCAGCAACGCATGCGTGAGAGCAAGCCCGACAGGCTCCTAGTCTTACTGTCGGGGTGGCGCGCTGGGATTGTCCTTTGGCGTCTCCGGCGCCAGATGGGCGGGTTTTTCCCCTTCTTTTGCTGCTCGGTCCTGACGCGGCGGTGCGGAGGGTGCGCCGCCGTGGGGAACTGCTGCAGCGGATCCAGCAGGTGGAGCCGCGACCGGCGCGGCGGGAGGGGCGCGCGACGTTTGCGGCGGCAGCGGTGCGCCGCGCTCCGCGGGCGGTGCTCGCGGTGGCGCCGGCCGTGCAACCGGGGCGGCGGCCGCCGGGAGTTGTTGCGGTGACATCGTGGGCGGCAATGGAATGCCGGCCGACGGCGGCGGCGCCGTTCGCGCAACCGGGCGCGCCTCGCCGCGCGGCGCCGCATGGGGCCCAGCCTCCGGCCCGGTTCGGCCACCCGGTGCGAGTGACCGCGTGGGCGACGACGGCGGCGACAGGGTCGGGGCGCCGGCAGGATTGACCGAACTCTCGCGGGTCTGCGGCATCGCACCGGCGCCGGGATTCGCGACAGCGGCAGGCGACATCGGATGCGGCGGGGCGGGAGCACGCGTAGAAGCGTTCGTACCGCCGGGCGGCGCACTTGCACCCTGATTCGTTGCCGACCGCGGCTGACCCGCGGGGCTTACGACGCGCTGGGCTCGCGACGTGCCGACCCCATCCTCGCTGGCACGCGGCAGCGGATGGAACGTCGAGGCGGGAAGCGGCGTGCCGCCGGTGCCTGCCCGCACCATCGGCACGTGCAACGGCCCCGACCCGACCCGCGGCGCCGACGCGAGCACGGGCGCCGACGAAACCTCGCGCGGCGGCACGCGGACCCGGTTGTTGGCGACCGGGACGTGCCCCGCCAGGACGGGGCCGCTGACCGCGGTGACGGCGCCGGGTACGCCGATGTTCCGGTACCGGGCCGGTGGTGTGCTCGGGCGCACCGAAACGTTCACGGCGTACGGTCGGTTGTATTGCGTCCAGCAGTTGTACGAACAGCGATGCCACCACGGGCGATACGGCTCACCCCATCCCAGCGGAACCCAACCGTAGATCGGGGAACCGGCTGTTGCCGAAATGGCCCACCCGGCGCCGCCGACCCAGCCCACCAGCGCCGGCGCCCACAGCGGACGGGCGACGTACGCGCCCGGACACCAACCCCACCGGCCCCCGACGAATGCCCACCGGCCGTAGTGGGACGGCGCGTAGCCCCACGGGGCGTCGTCGACCCACGTGTAGCCCCAGCCTCCAACGGTCGTCCAGTAGCCGAAGCGATACGGCGCCCAGTCATCGGCCACCGCCGAGGGATACCAGACGGGCCCGTAATCGGGCGTCGTCTCCCAAACACCGTACTCGTCGAGGTCGGCATAGCCGACCATCTGCCGCGAGACGTAGGCCTGCGCGCGATTGCGCTCGTAATGGCGGTCGCGGCTCGCGCTCCAAGTGTCGAAACCGTCCTGACCCACGCCGTTGCGAACCTCGACGGCCGATGCATCCGCGCCGCTGACGGAAACCGTTTGCCCGGGCAATGCCTGTTGCACCCCGGCCGGGAATGCCACCTGTGCCTCGCCTTCGCGAACGGTGACGAGCGTCATTTGACGGTCCGGCGTGACATCGATCCGATACAACCCGGGCCGCGTGAGCTGAATCTGCGTATTGGGGACATCGACGCGCGCCGACTCGCCGGGATCCTGCACGCGGACACGCAGGATGACGCGGCCCTGCGCCACGAACAGCGCGAGCTGGTTTTCGTCGAGACGCGAAACGTGCAGGTTGGTATCGCCCGCGAGCCGGAACTGGCCGCCGCCGTAATCGACTTCCGCTCGGCCATCGCCGGACACCCACAGATTGTCGCCGGAGGTGACGGGGTAGTTGAGCCCGATCGGCACCCACTCGCCCGGGCGATCCTCGGGCGATTGGTAGAGCTGACCCGCAAAATCGGCGATGCGCCCGACGCGGCCGGGAAGGTCGTCGTCGGCGCGCGCAATCCATGGCGCGCACAACAGCGCGAACGCCGCCATCAGCGCGGGAAAGACGGAACCGAAATTGTTTCGGCGAGCCGCGACGACCGCTCCGCAGTCCCGCTCAACCGGACGGACATGCATTGCCGCTCCCTCGAACATGTTGCATAAACGATCCGCCCCGCGCAGCCGTTGACCCGCCCGTCGCTCCGTCCGTCGGCCCCGCGCCAGCTTTTGGACTAGAATCGGCAAAGCGCCGCTTCTTTCGGGTTTCCCCATTTTCGCCATCCTCAGCTCGCCTTCTTTCAGGAGATACCGCCATGCGGAACTTCAAGCGCACCCTGCTCGCCGGCGCAATTGCGCTCGCGGTGTCGGCCCCCGCCGCCGCGCAGTTTTCCAATGCGATCTTTTTCGGTGACAGCTTGGTCGACGACGGCTCGTACAAACCCGTGTTGCCGCCGGGCACGGGCCTGTTCACGACGAATCCCGGACCGATATGGGTCACGCCGTTCGCGCAGAATTTCGGATTCTCCGTGAGCCCGGCAAACCAGGGCGGCACGGACTACGCGTACGGCGGCGCGCGGGTGACGCAGCTGCCGGGCTACCCGCCCATGCCACCGACGGACGCCGCGGTTCCGATTGCAACACAGATTTCGCAGTACCTGATGAAGGGGCCCGCCGATCCCAACGCCATCTACGCGCTCGACGGCGGCGCCAACGACATCTTCACCCAGCTCACGGCACTCGCAGGCGGAACGATCAGCCAGGCGCAGCTGCAGGCCAACGTCGCGCTCGCGGCGACGCAGCTGGCCGGCGCGGTCGGAACGCTGCATGCCGGTGGTGCGAATTATATCGTCGTGTGGAATGTCCCCGACATCGGCAAGACTCCGTTCGGCCTGTCGCAAGGGGCTGCTGGCTCCGCTCAGATCACCGCTGTTTCACAGCTGTACAACAGCACGATGTGGGGCGCCCTCGACGCCTCGGGAATTCCGACGATCCGTTTCAATGCGTACCAATTGCTGAATGAAGTCGTTGCCAATCCCGCGCTCTACGGCTTCACCAACGCCACGACGCCCGCGTGCGGCGCCACGCCTTCGTTGCAGTGCACGCCCGCGAGTCTCGTCGCACCGAACGCGGCGCAGACGTATCTGTTCGCCGACGGAGTGCATCCGACGACGGCGGGGAACGCCATCATTGCGCAGGCGATCACCTCGATGATCACCGGCCCCATGCAGATCGCTTCGCTCGGCGAAGCGCCGTTCCGCGTCGAGGATGCGAACTTCCGCGCGCTCGACGGCCGCATGTGGTCGAGCCTCGACGCGCCCCGCTCGACGAAGAAATTCGACGCGTGGGTCGCTTACGATTACGGCAGCAGCGACATGAACGCCGGCCCGACCAACGGCAGCGCGCACGAGAACTCGATCGTCGTCGGCCTCGACGGGAAGGTGTCCGACCACCTGCTCGTCGGCGGCATGTTCGGCTACACCGAGAACAAGGGCGACTTCGGCGGCGCCGGCGGCGGCTACACGCTGCGCCAGCCGACGGGCACTTTCTACGCCGGCTACGGCGAGGGCCCGTGGTATGTCGGCGCGACGCTCGGCGCGGGCAGCCTCGACTACAGCGACGTCAACCGCAACATCCAGCTCGGCGCGGCGGTGCGCAATGAAAGCGGCGAAACGCGCGGGTACGAATACACGGGCCGGCTGCTCGGCGGCTACTGGTTCCATCTGCAGGACCTACTGCATGGTCCTTACGCGCGCGTGACGTACACGAAAGCGATCGTGCGGCAATTCTCCGAGACCGGATCGGACAGCACCGCGCTCACCTACGGCCAGCAGGACAGCAAGCAGCTGCTCTGGAGCCTGGGCTGGCAGGTTGCCGGCACCTTCGGCGGCATCCGTCCCTGGGCGCGCGCGACATGGGAATACGATTCGCTCGACAACGACCGGACCGTCAGCGCCTCGTCGGTCACGCTCGGTGGTTGGTATAGCATTCCGGCCCCCAAGCCGGACAACAACTACGTGCTGTTCAACGTCGGCGCAGCCAGCGATCTGGGCGGGGTCACAGGCTACATCTCGGGATCGGGGACAGCCGCCAAGGGAGACGGCAATTACTGGGCCGTCACCGTCGGCCTGCGCATGCCGATCTGACGTTCCCAACATCGTGCCGCGAAGGGCCGCCTCGCGGGCGGCCCTTTCATTTGCACTTGCCAACGCGCCCCGGGTGTCATTCCGTGATGCGCGGCTTGCGCGGCGCGCGCGCGAACGCGGCATCGTAGAGCGGCCGCGGCAGCACCCGCAGCACGCGCCCGACGAGCGCCATCGGCCACGGCAGCACATAGAAGCGGCGCCGTCGCGCGATCGCGCGCGCGATGAGGCGCGCGGCCCTGTCGGCGCCGATGCGAAACGGCATCGGGTAAGAATTTTTCTTCGTCATCGCTGTAGTCACGTATCCGGGGCAGATCGTGATGACCGCGATGCCGGTGCCCCGAAGCTCGACCCGCAAACTTTCGAGATAAGTGATCGCCGCAGCCTTCGACGCCGAATACGCGCCGGCGCCCGGGAGGCCGCGAAAGCCGGCGACGCTCGCGATACCCGCCAGTGCGCCGGAGCGCGCAGCGCGCATCGCAGGAAGAAACGGATCGAACGTGTTGACGACGCCGAGCACGTTGGTGTCGAACACCGACCGGAATACCGGGAGGTCCTCGGCCTGCCCGGTCAACGTGCCGCGGGAAATGCCTGCGTTGGCGATGACGATCGAGGGCGGCCCGAAGCGGGCGATGAACGCCGATGCCGCGTTCGAAAGCGTCGCGGCGTCACGCACATCGCCTGCATAGAGCGCGACCCGATCGGCCGAAAGCTCCGCTGCCACCCGCTCGAGCTCGCGCTGCCGGCGCGCGTAGAGCCCGACCGTTGCGCCTCCACGCGCGTAGCGGCGGGCGAGCGCGGCGCCGATGCCGCTGCTCGCGCCGGTGATGAAGACGTTCAGGATTCGTGCGCGTCGCGGCGGGTGCCGTCGGCGCGCTTCAGTTCTTCGGCCGCTCGGCCCGGGCCTTGGCGATCAATGCGTCCATGACCGGAGGCATCTTCTCGTGCGTGCCGACCTTGTCCGACGCCGTGATGAACTTGCCGTCGATGACGACGAGAGGTACCGACTGCACGCGGTAGAGCTCCGCCTGCTGGCGCGCCCGGTTCATCTTGCCGGCGATCGCAAACGAGTTGTACATGTCCTCGACCTTCTTGCGATCGAGGCCCTTGCTCGCGGCCCAGTCGAAGAACGTCTTTTCCTGCCACAGCGGCGTGCCTTTGCCGTGAATCGCCGTGAAGACCTCCGGCGAGAGCCGCGCCTCCTCGCCCAGCGCCTCGAGCGTGTAATAGATCTTCGCGAGCGGAATCCAGCGGTCCTGGAACATCACCGGCACGCGCCGGAACTGCACGTCCGGGGGAATCGTCTTCAGCCATGCGTCCAAGATGGGCTCGAACTCGCCGCAGTGCGGGCAGCCGTAGGAGAAGAACTCGATCACCTCGATCTTCTTGCCGGTCTCGACGGGCACCGGGTTGCGGATGCGCACGTACTCGCGCCCTTCCTGGAGGCCCTGCGCGCGGACGGTCGCGGTCAAGAACAGTGCGACAACGGCGAGCGCTGCCACGACCCGTTGGCGGATCCCATTCGGCGTCAATCCCATCATTCCATCTCCCTGTTGAGCAGCGAAGGCAGCTCCCGGCGAACATTGGTCCGGCAGCGCCGTGCGGAGTTCCCGAAGGCGGCTCGCCGACCCGTTCAGTACTTGATCACGGCGACGTCGAAGCCACGCTTGCCGAGCTCGCCTTTCACCCGGTTCAATTCGTCGGTGTTGTCGTAAGGACCCAGACGCACCCGATAGCGGACGCCCCTGTCCGCCAACGTTGCAGTCTGCACCGCTGCCTCCCATCCTGCCAGCGCAAGGCGCGCCCGAAGATTCTCCGCATCGGATTCGGCCGCGAACGATCCGGCCTGCAGCCAGAATCGCTCCGGCACCTTCGCCGTCCGCGCGGCGGATTCCGGAGGGCCGCGCTCTTCGGGCTTCACCACGTTGCGGTCGGGCGGCGGCGATTTTTCGGGAGACGCCGCGCGCTCGACAGTGGCCCTGTCCGGTGCCGGCCGTGCCGCATTCCCCTGCAGCTTCGGCTCCTCGGTGCCCGGAAGGATCTTGTAGAAGTCGAAGCGCGGCTTTTCGGCCGCGCCGGGCTCGGCCCTGCCCGTCTTTGCCGGCTCGCGCGCGGGCTCCTTGGCGGTCGACTGCGCCTGGTACGGATTGCCCGATTTCATGAGGTAGAACGCCACCCCAGCCGCCAGGCCCAAGCCGAGCGCGATGCCGATGAAGAGGCCGAGCAACGTGCCACCGGCGCCGGACTTTCGTCGTGCGCGCGGTCTCATTGCGATGCGGGACGCCGGGCGCGCTTTGCGGGAGGTCATGGGCAAGCGAAAGTCGGAGGCGGTGCGAGCGTCACATCTGCTCGGGCGCGCGGAGTCCGAGCACGGCGAGCCCGTTCCTCACCACCTGGCCCGCCGCGGCGACGAGCGCGAGACGCGCCCGCTGCAATCGCGTGTCGTCGGTGAGGAAACGTTCCGCATTATAGTAACTGTGGAAATCGCCGGCCAATTCCTTGAGATAGAACGTCACTGCATGCGGCCCGAGCTCGCGCGCTGCCAGCGCGAGCTGCGTCGGAAAATCGGCGAGTCGCCGCAGCAGCGCTTCCTCGTAGGGGCTCGTCAGCGGCGCGAGATCGGCGCCCGCGAGCACCGTCGCGGCGTCGGAGAGCGCTATCCCCGCCTGCCTCAGCACCGAGGCAACGCGCGCGTGCGCGTACTGGATGTAGTACACCGGATTCTCCTCCGACTGCGACCGTGCGAGATCGATGTCGAACGTGAATTCGCTGTCAGCCTTGCGCGACGCGAGAAAAAAGCGGACGGCGTCGCGGCCGACTTCGTCGATCAGGTCGCGCAGCGTCACGTAGCTGCCCGCGCGCTTGCTGATCCTCACTTCCTCGCCGCCCTTCATCACCGTCACCATCTTGTGCACCACGTAATCGGGATAGCCGGGGGGGATGTCGAGGCCCGTCGCCTGCAGGCCCGCACGCACGCGCGCAACCGTGCCGTGGTGGTCCGAGCCCTGCACGTTGATCGCTTTCGCGAACCCCCGTTCCCATTTGGTGACGTGATAGGCGACGTCGGGGACGAAATACGTGTACCCGCCGTCCGACTTCCTCATCACCCGGTCCTTGTCGTCGCCGTAGTCGGTCGTCTTGAGCCACAGCGCGCCTTCGTGCGCGTAGGTTTTCCCCGAGGCGATCAGACGGTTGACCGTCGCCGCCACGCGTCCCTCGGCATACAGCGAGCTTTCGAGATAGTAGTTGTCGAAGCGAACGCCGAACGCCGCGAGATCGCGATCCTGTTCCTTGCGCAACTCGGCGACGGCGAAACGGCGGATCGCCTCGATGTCGGAGAGGTCGTGGCCGACTTCGTCGAGGTAGCGTTGCGCGAGCTCGCGAATGTACTCGCCGCGGTAGCCGTCGTCGGGAAACGTCGCGTGCTCCCCCAGAATCTCCTTTGCGCGAGCACGCACCGAGATCGCGAGATTCTCGATCTGCGCTCCGGCGTCGTTGTAATAGAACTCCCGCGTCACGGCGGCACCCTGCCACTCGAGCAGGTTGGCGATCGCATCGCCCAGCGCCGCCTGCCGGCCGTGGCCGACGTGCAGCGGGCCGGTCGGATTCGCGGAGACGAACTCGACCATCACGCGCTCGCCCTGCCGCGCGTCGCTGCGCCCGTACCGGTCGCGCTCGGCGAGGATTCGCGCCACGACCGCCCGCCGCGCCGCCGGCGTGACGAAAATGTTGATGAATCCAGCGCCGGCGATTTCGACACTGGCCACGAGCTCCGAAGCCGGCAGTGCCGCGACCAGCGCCTGCGCGAAGTCGCGCGGATTGCGCCCTGACGCCTTCGCGTGCTGGAGCGCGACGTTGGACGCGTAGTCGCCGTGTGCCACCTGCTTCGGTCGCTCGACGACGATCGGCGTGGCGGCGCGCTCGGGCGCAATCGCCGCGAGGCCTTGTGCGAGCCACGACCCGAGTTCCGTTTGCAGATCCATCCGAAGAAGCCAGGCAACGCACCGCGACACAAAAACCGCGAATTCGACCGGGGCGATTCGCGCCGCTCGAATTCGCGGAAATATTGCGTCGCCGCGAGAGCGGTGGCGCAGTCGCATTATAGCCGTCCGGTCCGCCAACTCCGGCGCCAAAGCCCGCCTGCGCCGGACTTCGCCCCGACATCGGCCTCGATTGAACGGGCAACCGGCCTCCCGCGTCTGCGTGTGGATGCGCCCCTCGCTGCCGTCCCCCCGCGTCGCACCTTTCACTGAACTCTCGGCTCGGCCGTCAGCCGCGACCCTGGTGCCTTGGCTTCGCTCAAGACCTGCGGGCTTTCTCTCCCGCGGCCCCGCTCGCCGTGTCTTCGCGCGCCCCCGGCATTCGCCCAGCGGGACGGCGCGGCAGGCTTCATGCGAATCCCAGCGGGTCGACGTCGAGCGACCACCGCACGCGACGCCCGGGCAGGGCAGCGACTGCGCTTCGCCAAAGGGGCAGGAATCGCTGCAATGACCGGCGGTCGGCGCTCTGCGCCAGGACGTGGCCGCGCTCCATCCCGGCGCGACGCGCAAGCACGGCGGGCATCGGCGGAAATAGTTCGATCGCGGAGCGTTCGCCGCGGGCGAGGTCGATGCCGGCGGCGCGCGCCAGCCCGAGAAACGCGTCGATCGCTTCACGCTTCGGCGCCTCGGCGGCGAGCAAGGCGAGATGCGCGTAAGGAGGAAGGCCCGCCGCGCGGCGCTCGGCCTTGAGGACCTCGGCGAAAGCGGAGTACTGGTGTGCCGCAAGCGCGCGGTAGAGCGGGTGGGACGGAAAGTCGGTCTCGACCAGCACTTCGCCCGGAAGCACCCCGCGGCCCGCGCGGCCCGCGACCTGGAACAGCAGCGCAGCAAGCCGCTCGGTCGCGCGAAAGTCGGCGCTGTAGAGCGCGTTGTCGGCGCCGAGGACGCCGACGAGCGTGAGGCGCGGGAAGTCGTGTCCCTTGGCGAGCATCTGCGTGCCGACCAGGATGTCGAGCTCGCCCGCTTCGACCTGCGCGCGCATCGCGTCGAACGCGCCGATGCGCCGCGTGCTGTCCCGATCGATCCGTGCGATGCGCGCGGTGGGGAAACGCAGCGCGAGCGCGCGCTCGAGACGTTGCGTCCCCCGACCCAGCGGCTGCAGGTCGACGTTGCCGCACTCGGGGCAGGCGCGTGGAAGCGGCTCTTCGTAACCGCAGTGATGGCAGCGCAGCAGGCCGGCATCGCGATGGACGACGAGACGCGCCGTGCAGCGGGTGCATCCGGCCTGCCAGCCGCAGGACGCGCACAGCAGCGACGGCGCGAAGCCTCGCCGGTTGATGAACACGAGCGATTGCTCGCCGCGCGAAAGACGTGCCGCGATGGCCGCAAGGAGGCGCTCACCGATCCCCTCCGCCGCGGCGCCTTCCCGACAGGGGAAGAACGCGAGCGCCGGGAGGCCGGCCGGGGCCGCCGCGCGTCGCGGCAGCGGGAGCAAGCCGTAATGGCCCCGCTGCGCATGGACGAGCGTTTCCAGCGACGGCGTCGCGCTCCCCAGCATGATCGGCACGCCACGCTGCCGCGCCCGCCATACCGCGACGTCGCGGCCATGGTACCGCACGCCGTCCTGCTGCTTGAACGAAGGATCGTGCTCCTCGTCGACGACGATGAGGCCGAGCCGCGGCATCGGAGTGAATACCGCGAGCCGCGTGCCGAGCACGAGGTCGGCGCCGCCTTCGGCCGCCTGCTGCCAGCACCGCCGCCGCGCCGCTGCGGCGAGCCGGCTGTGCAGCGTCACCGTCCGGCGGCCGGGGAGCATGTCGGCAATGCGCCGGGCAAACTGCGGAGTCAGGTTGATTTCCGGGACCAGCAGCAGCGCCTGACGGCCGCGCGCGATGCAAGCCGCCGCGGCGGCGAGATAGACCTCGGTCTTGCCGCTCCCGGTCACGCCCTCGAGCAGAAACGGCGCGTAGGCGTCGCCCGCCGCGTCGATGGCCGCAACGGCCCGCCGCTGCTCGGGGTTGAGCCGCATGCCGGCAGCGCCGGAGGCGCGCGGGGCCGAGTCCGATGCCACGGCGGCCTCTTCGACCCAGCCGGCCCGGGCCCACGCCCGGAGCGTCCGCTTGAGATGCGGCGGCAACAGGGCGACGTCTTCGGCAGTGAGCAGCGCTCCCGGCGCCTCGCGCCATCGTTCGTACAGCGAGCGGGCGCGAGGCGCGCGGGCGAGCTCACGCGGCAACGCGATGCGGCCTTCCCCGGTCAGCCGCTGCGCGACGGGGAAGGCGCGCGCGCGTCCTTCCGATCCGGAGGAGGCGCCGAATGGCGGAATCATCTGGGCGAGCACCCGCCCCAGTGGTTCCTGGTAATAGTCGGCAACGAAGCGCGCAAGGGCGAGAAGGTCGGCGGACAATGCCGGCATGTCGCCGATGATTGCGGCGAGGGGCTGGAGTTTCTCGCGCGGGACCCCGGCCGTCTGGACGATGTCCACGACAACTCCGACGAGAGGGCGACGACCCAGCCGAACGCGTACAAGCGAACCCGGCTCGACGGCAAGCCCCGCAGGCACCCAGTAGTCGAAGGCCGCCTCGGTAGCCATAGGAACTGCGACGCGCACGATCGTCATTGCAGAACCGGTTGGCCAAATGACATTCTGCAACAGCTTGTAGTGTTCGAAATCCTCACCTCTCGCGATAACAAAAGACGGCAACTCATTGGTTTTTATAGTGTGCAAGAAACGACCCAAATCGTGCTGTGGATAAATTTGTGGGTAAGTATTCGCGAGCTTGGGGGTGGCCGAATAGCGACTCGGACAGCCATCGCGGCTGCTGCCGGAAGATCCATTTTTTGCTCCGCGACTTCAAAGGGTTATCCATCGCGTTCGGGCGCGGGCCGAAGGCCCCGGCGGATACCCCGGACGCGATCCGGCGGTGTGCATAAGTGCGTGCGAGACCGCGCATTTCGGCTGCTCGGCAAGCTTCGTCGCAACCGGTGGGCCGCTCGACGTCCCCAGCCTTTCACGCGGTTCGTGCCGACCGGCCTAGGCGGCGGCGCGGATCGCGCGCGATTCGCGATGGACGGCCTCGACCAGCACCTCTACGTGGTCCGGCGGCGTCGCCGGGAGGATGCCGTGGCCGAGGTTGAACACGTGCCCGGGCGCGGGTCCGGCGGCGCGCACGACGCCCGCGACTTCGCGACAAACCGTATCCGCGTCGGTCAGCAGCACCAGCGGATCCAGATTTCCCTGCAGCGCCACCCTCGCTCCGACACGCGCGCGGGCACGGGCAATATCGACGGTCCAATCCAGCCCGACTGCCGAGGCTCCGCTCGCCGCGATGTCGTCGAGCCACTGGCCCCCGCCCTTCGTAAACACGATGGTCGGCACGGCGCTGCCGTCGGCTGCGGAATCGAGCGCGGTGAGCACCTCCCGCATCGAGGAAAGGGAGAACAGCCGGTACGCCGCGGCCGACAGCAAGCCACCCCAGGTGTCGAAGATCATCACCGCATCGGCGCCGGCGGCGATCTGCTCGTTCAAGTACGACGCAACGGCTTTCGCGTTGACTGCGACCAGGCGCTCCAGCAGATCCGGCCGGCCGTACGCCATCCGCCGCACGGCGCCGAAATCGGCGCTGCCGCTGCCTTCGATCATGTAGCAGGCGAGCGTGAAAGGGCTGCCGGCGAACCCGATCAGCGGAACGCGGCCCTTCAATGAGCGCTTGATCTCGCGGACGGCGTCGAACACATAACGCAGGTTCGCCATGTCCGGGACCACGAGTTTCGCGATCGTCGTCTCGTCGGCGGTGGGATGGCTGAACCGCGGACCCTCGCCCTCGGCGAAATGGAGGCCCAGGCCCATCGCGTCGGGCACGGTCAGGATGTCCGAAAACAGGATCGCCGCATCGAGCGCAAACCGCTCGAGTGGTTGCAGCGTGACCTCGGTCGCGAGCGCGGGCGATTGGGCAAGCGCGAGAAAGCTGCCGGCCCTGGTCCGAGTCGCGTTGTATTCGGGCAGATAGCGGCCCGCCTGCCGCATCAGCCACACCGGCGTATAGGGCGTGGCCTCCCGCCGCAGTGCCCGCAGGAACGTGTCGTTATCGAGTTTCGGCATCATTGCGGCGAAAGTTGCGCGGGCCGCGACGATGACCGACGCCCAAGCAATGGAAGACTCAGGGACCGGGCACCAGCTTCCTGCCGGTCAGCCGTTCGAGCGTCGCAAGCGGCGAGCGCTTCGCATCATACAGCGCCGACACCGGCAGATGGATCGTCTGCTCGAGCATGAACTGGCCCGACACCGCCGCGTGCATCACCTGATCGGAGAAACACAGCCACGTCGTTCCGGGCGCGAAGTGCGCAACCTCCTGCACACAACCGCCCTGGTAGGCGAGATCCGCCTTGGCGCGGTCGTGCAACCCGAGCATCAGGTGATCGTATTCCGAGCGCACTCCCTTGGTCGCGCGCACCGCCGCGAGCAGCAGCGCGGCACCCGGCAGCGGACGCCTGACCTGCGGCACGAAAGTCCTGGCCATCGTCTCGAACGATTCGCCGACGCGCCAGACGCGGTCTTCGGTCCGACTGATGTTCGAGAACACGCGCAGGATGCGCTCGCCACGATTGGGCCGCGACGGGAACGCGTCGATGTGCAGCCGTGAATCGTCCTTTCGCCACGACACGTCGCGGCCGACGGCCGGCTGCGGCCGGTAGCTCGTTCGCGCCCGCCTGACATAAGCGGCATAGCGCGGAAACAGCGCCGTGACGAGATCGGCCGCGTCGGCGGCAAAGCGCTCGATCATCGCCGCGAGCGCGCCAAGATCCGTCGCATTTCCGCGCGCGCCCTTCAACGCAACGCCTTCGAGGCTGATGTTCTTCGACCGTCCATCCGACCAGTCGGCCGACAGGAAGCGATGCTCGTCCGGCGCCAGCGCGAATTTCACCTGCGGCAGCACGAGAACGCCGCCCTCCTCCAGCGCCCGGGCGGCGGCGCGCTGCGAGGATGCGGAGAGCGTCGGGCGCCAGTCCCTAAGCTCGAGCGTGACGAGTGCCGACATCCCTTCAGAGGTTCCCTAGCGCGGCAGCTGCGAAGCGCCCGTCAGGAACTCGTCGACGGCGCGCGCGCACTGCCGTCCTTCGCGGATCGCCCACACGACGAGCGATTGGCCCCGGCGCATATCGCCGGCGGCGAACACTCTGTCGACGGACGTCCGGTAATCGTCGGTATTCGCCTGCACGTTGCTGCGCCCATCGCGCGCGACGCCGAACTGCGCCAGCATCCCGTTGCCGACGGGTCCCACGAAACCCATCGCGAGTAGCACGAGGTCCGCGGCGAGTTCAAATTCGGTTCCGGGCATTTCGACCATGCGCATCTGGCCGTCGGCGCCCTTCTGCCATTCGACGCGCGCTGCGACGAGCTTCTGGACCTTGCCATGGCTGCCTTCGAAACGCTTGGTCGCCACGGCCCAGTCGCGCTCGCAGCCTTCCTCCTGCGACGACGAGGTCCGTAGCTTGACCGGCCAGTAGGGCCAGGTGAGCGCCTTGTCCTCCTGCTCGGGCGGCTGCGGCAGCAATTCGAACTGCGTGACCGACTTGGCGTTCTGCCGATTCGACGTGCCTACGCAGTCCGATCCGGTGTCGCCGCCGCCGATCACCACGACGTGCCTTCCGGTCGCGACGATCCGGCTCCCCACCGGGTCGCCGGCGACGACCTTGTTTTGCTGCGGCAGGAAATCCATCGCGAAATGCACGCCGGCGAGATCGCGCCCGGGCACCGGCAGATCGCGCGGTGCCTCCGCGCCGCCCGCGAGGACGATGGCGTCGTATTCCCCGAGCAGCTCGCGTGCGTCGATGTCCTTGCCGACTTCCACGCTCGGCCGGAACTCGACGCCTTCGATCGACATCTGCGCCATCCGGCGGTCGATCAGGTGTTTCTCCATCTTGAAATCGGGAATGCCGTAGCGCAAGAGCCCGCCGATCCGGTCGGCCTTCTCGAAGAGCACCACGCCGTGTCCCGCGCGCGCGAGCTGCTGCGCGCAGGCGAGCCCGGCGGGCCCGGAGCCGATCACCGCGACGCGCTTGCCGGTCTTGGCGGGCGGCGGCTGCGGCGCCACCCAACCTTCGTCCCAGCCCTTGTCGATGATGAAATGCTCGATCGACTTGATGCCGACCGCATCGTCGTTGATGTTGAGCGTGCACGCCGCCTCGCAGGGCGCGGGGCACACGCGGCCGGTGAACTCGGGAAAGTTGTTGGTCGCGTGGAGCGTGTCGAGCGCGGCACGCCATTGGCGGCGATAGACGAGGTCGTTCCAGTCCGGAATGAGGTTGTTGATCGGGCAGCCGCTCTGGCAGAACGGAATTCCGCAGTCCATGCAGCGCGCCCCCTGCTTTTCCGCCTCGTCGTCGGCGAGCGCACGAATGAACTCGCGGAAGCTCCGGACCCGCTCGGGAACGGGCAGCGCGACCTCCTGGATCCGCCGCAATTCCATGAAGCCGGTGACCTTCCCCATGTCACGCAGCCTCGCGCTGTTTGACGGCGGCGGCGGCCGGTTTCGCTGCGGCGTGCTGCGCGTACATTTCCGTCAACGCGCGCCGGTATTCATTCGGGAAAACCTTGACGAAGCGGGTGCGCGCGGCGTCCCAGTCATCGAGGATCGCGAGCGCTCGCGTGCTCCCGGTGAAGCGCAGGTGCCGCTCGATCAGTTCGCGCGCCAATACCTCGTCGGATCGGCCGAGGTGCTGCAAGCGGCCCTTGCCGGCGGTCACGAGCTCCTGTTCCGCTTCGGCCTGCGCGGCTTCACGCTGCAACGGTTCGAGCGTGACCATCGAGGTGTTGCAGCGCGACCGGAACGTGTCGTCGGCGTCGTAGACATACGCGATCCCGCCGCTCATGCCTGCGGCGAAGTTCCTGCCCGTGGCCCCGAGGACGACGACGGTGCCGCCGGTCATGTATTCGCACCCGTGGTCGCCGGTGCCCTCGACAACCGCGGCGGCACCCGAATTGCGCACGCAGAAGCGCTCGCCGGCAACGCCGCGGTAATACGCCTCGCCGGCGATCGCGCCGTACATCACCGTATTGCCGATGACGATGTTGTCCTCGGGTTTCGCCGGACAGGCGGGATCCGGATAGACGACGATGCGGCCGCCGGACAGGCCCTTGCCGACATAATCGTTGGTCGCACCCTGCAATTCGAAGCTCACGCCGCGCGCGAGAAAGGCACCGAAGCTCTGGCCCGCGATGCCTTCGAAGGCGACGTGTATCGTATCCTCGGGCAGTCCCGCGTGTCCGTACTTGCGCGCCACCGTGCCCGAGAGCATCGCGCCGACCGAGCGGTGCGCGTTGCGGATCTTGTACGTGAGCCGCACCGGCTGCTTCTTCTCGAGCGCAGGCGCCGCGGCCGCGATCAGCGCGTGATCGAGGGCGGCCGCGAGGCCGTGGTCCTGTGCCTCGCAGTGGTAGCGCGCCACGTCGGCGGGCATGCGGGGCTGATGGAACACGCGCGAGAAGTCGAGGCCCTTCGCCTTCCAGTGCGCGATGCCCTTGCGCATGTCGAGCAGGTCGGAGCGCCCGATCAACTCGTCGAACTTGCGAAGTCCGAGCTTCGACATCAAGTCACGCACTTCGTCGGCAACGAAGAAAAAGAAGTTGACGACGTGCTCGGGCTGTCCCGCGAACTTCCTGCGCAGCTCGGGATCCTGCGTCGCGATGCCGACGGGACAGGTGTTAAGGTGGCACTTGCGCATCATGATGCAGCCTTCGACGACCAGCGGCGCCGTCGAGAAGCCGAACTCGTCGGCGCCCAGCAGCGCGCCCACCACGACGTCGCGTCCCGTCTTGATCTGGCCGTCGACCTGGACCGCGATCCGGCCCCGCAACCGGTTCAGCACCAGCGTCTGCTGCGTCTCGGCGAGACCCAGCTCCCACGGCGTGCCCGCGTGCTTGATCGACGATTCCGGCGAGGCCCCCGTGCCGCCGTCGTGGCCCGCGATCGTCACGTGATCGGCCTTGGCCTTGGCGACGCCGGCGGCCACCGTGCCCACGCCAACCTCGGAGACAAGCTTGACCGAGATCGATGCCTGGGGATTGGCGCTCTTGAGGTCGTGGATCAGCTGCGCCAGATCCTCGATCGAGTAGATGTCGTGGTGCGGCGGCGGCGAAATGAGCCCGACGCCCGGAACGGAGAAGCGCAGCTTCGCGATGTAGCTCGACACCTTGTGCCCAGGCAGCTGGCCGCCCTCGCCCGGCTTCGCGCCCTGCGCCATCTTGATCTGCAACTGGTCGGCGTTGACGAGATACTCCGCGGTCACCCCGAAGCGCGCGGAGGCCACCTGCTTGATCTTCGAGCGCAGCGAATCGCCTTCGCGCAGGGGGACGTCGGCGACGACGCTGTCGATGCGCGAGGAAAGGGTCTCGCCGGTCTTCACCAGCGGATAGCGATGCGAGTCTTCGCCGCCTTCGCCGGTGTTCGACTTCCCGCCGATGCGATTCATCGCCACGGCGAGCGTCGTGTGCGCCTCCGTCGAGATCGAGCCGAGGCTCATTGCGCCCGTCGCGAACCGCTTGACGATCTCGGCCGCCGGCTCGACCTCGTCGAGCGGCACGGGTTCACGCGCGAAACGGAATTCGAAGAGGCCGCGAAGCGTCAGCATTCGCTTCGTCTGGTCGTTGATCAGCGCCGCGTATTCCTTGTACGTCTGCGCACTTCCCGCGCGCGTCGCGTGCTGCAGCTTGGCGATCGAGTCCGGGGTCCACATGTGGTCTTCGCCGCTGACGCGGTAGTAATACTCGCCGCCGATGTCGAGCGCGTCGCGCAGCAGCGGAGCGTCGCCGAACGCCGCGCGGTGCAGTCGCGAGGCTTCCTCGGCGACCTCGAAGAGGCCGATGCCCTCGACGTTGCTCGCCGTGCCGGTGAAATACTTGTCGACGAACTCGCGCTGCAGCCCCACGGCCTCGAAGATCTGCGCGCCGCAATAGGACTGGTAGGTGGAGATGCCCATCTTCGACATCACCTTGTAGAGCCCCTTCGAGATCGCCTTGATGTACTTGTGGGCGGCGTCCCTCAGCGACGCGCCCGCAGCGACTTCGGGCAGCGCCGCGAGTGTCTCCAGCGCAAGATACGGATGGATCGCCTCGGCACCGTACCCTGCGAGCAGCGCGAAGTGATGGACTTCCCGCGCCGACCCGGTCTCGACGACGAGGCCCGTGCTGGTGCGCAAACCCTTGCGCACGAGATGCTGGTGCACCGCGGCCGTCGCGAGCAGCGCCGGAATCGGCATCAGCTCGGCCGATACCTTGCGATCCGAGACGATCAGAATGTTGTAGCCCAGATGCACCGCGTCCTCGGCCTCGGCGGCGAGCGAGGCGAGCGCGGCTTCCATGCCGTTCGCGCCCCACGGGGCGGGATAGCAGATGTCGAGTTCGTAGGCCCGGAAAGCGCTCCCCGTGAAAAGCGAAATATGGCGGATCTTCTCCATCGCGTCGCAGGTGAGGATCGGCTGCGGCGCTTCGAGGCGCATCGGCAGGTCGGATGCGTCCTCAGGTACATCGACGGCAAGGAGATTCGGCCGCGGGCCGATGAACGTGACGAGGCTCATCACGAGCTCTTCGCGGATCGGATCGATCGGCGGATTCGTCACTTGGGCGAAGAGCTGCTTGAAATAGCTGTAGAGCACCTTCGGCCGGTTCGACAACACCGGCAAGGCGGCATCGTTGCCCATCGAGCCGACCGCTTCCTCGCCGGCCTGAGCCATCGGCCCGAGAACGACCTTGAGATCCTCCTGCGTGTAGCCGAACGCCTGCTGACGATCGAGGAGCGGCACTTCGGTGTGAGGCGGCGGCGCCGGCTCCGGCAGATCGTTGAGGGCGACGCGCGAGCGCTCGATCCAGGCGCGGTACGGCTTGGCCGTCGCCAGCGTGCGCTTCAACTCCGCATCGTCGATGATGCGTCCCTGCTCGGTGTCGACGAGCAGCATTTTGCCCGGCTGCAGGCGCCACTTCTTGACGATCTTGCGCTCGGGGATGTCGAGGACGCCGACTTCCGATGCCATCACCACGTAATCGTCGTCGGTGACGATGAAGCGCGCCGGCCGCAGGCCGTTGCGGTCGAGCGTCGCGCCGATCTGCCGGCCGTCGGTGAACGCCATCGCGGCGGGACCGTCCCACGGCTCCATCAGCGCGGCGTGGTACTCGTAGAACGCGCGCCGGTCCTCGTCCATCAGCGGATTGCCCGCCCATGCTTCGGGAATCATCAGCATCATCGCGTGGGCGAGCGGATAGCCGCCCATGACGAGGAGCTCGAGGCAGTTGTCGAACGACGCCGAGTCGGACTGGCCGTCGTATATCAGCGGCCAGATCTTGTCGAGGTCGCGACCCAGCACGGCGCTCGCGATGCCCTGCTGGCGCGCGCGGATCCAGTTGACGTTGCCGCGAAGCGTGTTGATCTCGCCGTTGTGACAGACGAGGCGGAACGGATGCGCGAGGTCCCAGGTGGGGAAGGTGTTGGTCGAAAAACGCTGGTGCACCATCGCCAGCGCCGACACCATGCTCTCGTTCTTCAGATCGAGGAAATATTCGCCGACCTGATGCGCGAGCAGCATGCCCTTGTACACCAGCGTGCGCGTCGACATCGACGGCACGTAGAACTCCCTGCCGTGGCGCAACTTCAGCGCCTGGATCGCGTGACCGGCCCTCTTGCGGATGATGTAGAGCTTGCGCTCGAGCGCGTCCTGATCCATATCGTTGGACCCGCGCGCGATGAAAACCTGCCGGATCACCGGCTCGACCTCCTTGGTGCGCAACGACAGTCCGCTGTTGTCCGTCGGAACGTCGCGCCAGCCGAGAAGCATCTGGCCTTCGCCCGCGACCGCGCGCTCGATCTCCTGCTCGCACGCCATCCTCGAAGCAGGCTCCTTGGGCAGGAACACCATGCCAACGCCGTATTGACCGATCGCCGGAAGCGTGAGGCCCTGGCGGCCGCAGGCGCGGCGCAGGAACGCGTCGGGCAGCTGGATCAGAATCCCGGCGCCATCGCCTTGCAAGGGATCGGCGCCGGTCGCGCCACGATGGGTCAGATTCTTCAGGATCGCGAGCGCCTGCGTGATGATCGCGTGGCTCTTCCCGCCCTTGATATGAGTGATGAAGCCCAGGCCGCACGCATCGCGTTCGTTCGCCGGGTCGTACAGGCCCTGGCGGGCTGGAGGCGTAAGCCGTTGATCGAGGGAATCTTCTTCCACGAGAGACCTCACCTATGTCGAACTGTCGACGGCTCTTGCGCCCCGGAACGGCAGCTGGCCGGGTTTCGCGGAAAGACAGCGAAACCTATGAATTTTAGTCACTATGCTGCAATGCGGCAAGGCCGCGCGGAGCGCTGCGGTCATCACCGAAGTAGCGTCGTACGCCACACTCCCGCCGGACGGTCGATTCAACCGAGGCAAAAGACTTGCGCCGGCGCACTTCTTAGGCTTTAATCTGAACAAAATGGGCTAGATGCTTGTTGCAGCGTCCAAAACAGCGCAGCCCCTCGCCATCTTTTAGGACAACATCATCAGGGATTCAATCATGACGCAAAAGCGCCTGCTCTCCGCCTGGCTTCGACCCCTCGCCGGCATCTTTGCTCTCGTCGGCGTGCTCGGGCTGACCGCGTGCGGCGGCGGCAGCGGCGCGCCGAATAACCCGTACGCCCCCGGTCCCGCGGTCCCGGCGCCGCTCGCGATACTGCCCGCCTCCGCAACGGCCTATGCCGGCACGCCAGCGACGCTGACGATTTCCGGCGGCTTCCCGCCGTACCAGGCGTTCTCGAGCGATACCGCAGTTCTTCCCATCAGCCTCGGAGCATCGTCGACCGCGATTGTCCTCCTTCCGGCCTCGGTTGCGCAGCCCGTCAACGTGACCGTCACCGTGCAGGACGCCGCCGGCACCATCGTGACCGCCGCCGTTACCGTGCAGGCGGCCCCGCTCCTCAACGGATTGACGATCACCCCCAACTCGACCGATTGCGGCGCCAACGCCATCTGTTCGGGACAGACCGCAACGGCATCGGTCACCGTGACGGGTCCGGCAGGCGGCGGGATCCCCAATCGGCAAGTCAGGTTCGACGTCGTCTCCGGCGAATTCGCGATCCAGACCGGAAATCCAGGCTCGCCGCTGACGTCGAGCCTTACCGTCGTGTCCGACGCCAACGGCCTTGCGCAGGTGCTGGTCAAGGCGGCAACCAGCGCGTTCACGCAGCCGGCGCTGCTGCGGGCCACCGAACTGACGACCGGCAACCAGGTCACCGGCCAGTTCACGATCGTCCAGACGATCGACGGGTCGGCGGTCCTCTCGGTGGTGCCGTCCGATGCTGTCATCACGAGCGCCACGACCACATGCTCGAGCGGCTTCCGCGTCGATTACTTCATCTACGGCGGCACGCCGCCTTACCGCGTGACGTCGACCTTCCCGGATGCGGTCACGCTCGCCAATTCGACGGTGACGATCAGCGGCGGCTACTTCGAGGCGATCACCAACGGCACGTGCGTCGATCCGCTGGTGTTTTCGATCTTCGATGCGACCGGCCTGCAAACGACGGCCACCCTGCACAACAAGCCGGCCTCTTCGTCAGGCGGGGGAGCGCCCCCGTCGCCGATCGTGGTCAGCCCGTCGTCGGTCACCGTGAGCGAAGCGGTCAACGGCCCGAACAGCTGCACCGGCAAGACGTTCCCGTTCGTGATTACCGGCGGAACCGCGCCCTTCAGCGTCGTGTCGGCCGGCGCCACGGTGACTCCGAACCCGGTGCCGACCTCGCCCGGAACGTTCAATGTAAGCGGGCTCATCAACGCCAGCGGCGCGCACACGATCTTCATCGGCGACGCGAGCACGCCGCAACTCACGACGACGGCGACGATCACCTGCAATCCGTAGCCGGGGCAGGCAGGCAGCGAAAACGGCGCCCGCGGGCGCCGTTTTCGTGTCGCGGGCCGCGAGCGCGTCAGGGGAGAAGCGCAGCGAGGTCGTTCTCGGCGATCTCGGCTGTCACGTAGGCGTCGCCCAGCGCCCGCAGCAGGACCAAGCGAATCGCCCCCTTCGCAACCTTCTTGTCGCGACGCATCAGCGTCAGGTAGCGCGAACTGCCAAGCGGGGGGCCCGCAACCGGCAGCCGGGCACGCTGCAGCAACGCCCGCAAGCGGACCACGTCGGCTTGCGGCAACTCGCTGCGGCGGGCGGAAAGCTCGGCGGCCATGACCATGCCCGCGGCGACGGCCTCGCCGTGCAGCCACTCGCCGTAACCCACGCCCGCCTCGATCGCGTGGCCGAACGTGTGGCCGAAATTGAGGAGCGCGCGGTCACCTGCTTCGCGTTCGTCGGCGGCGACGATCCCCGCCTTGATCCGGCAGCTTTCGCCGATCGCGTACGTCAGCGCGCCGGCGTCGCGGCCGAGCAGGCGATCGATGTTGCCTTCGAGCCAGCCGAAGAATTCGCGATCGCGAATGGCGCCGTACTTGATGATTTCGGCGAGTCCCCCGGCAAGCTCGCGATCCGGGAGAGTGCGCAGGCAGTCGGTGTCGATCAGGACGGCGCGCGGCTGGTGGAAGGCGCCGATCATGTTCTTCCCGAGCGCGTGGTTGACGCCGGTCTTTCCGCCCACCGACGAATCCACTTGCGCGAGCAGCGTGGTCGGGATCTGCACGAACGGCATTCCGCGCTGGTAGATTGCCGCCGCGAATCCGGCGAGATCGCCGATGACCCCGCCCCCCAGCGCAATCAGCGTCGTTCCGCGTTCGGCCTTCTGCCCGAGGAGGCGCGTCAGCACGTCGGAGAGCGTCGCCCACGTCTTGTGCGTCTCGCCGTCGGGAACGAGAATCGTATCGGCCGCGACATTCGCGATCGCGAGGCTCGCCCGGAGGGCGCCCTCCCACCATCGAGCGACCACTGGATTGGTGACGATCACCACTCGCGGGGAGGAAAGCCGCGGCGCCAGCAGCGCGCCCGCACCGGAGAGGATTCCCGTTCCGATCCATATCGGGTAGCTGCGCTCCCCGAGGGCGACCTCGAGGGTTCGAATCGAGGCGCTAGGCACGTCGCGCCTGGCTCCACTCGTCGAGGAGGCTCGACGCAAAGCGGCTCACGTGGTCGCGATCGGACTCGAGTACGCAATCGGCGACCTGCCGATAAAGCGGGTCGCGTTGCGCGTAGAGCTCGACCAGCCGTCCGAGCGGATCGGCGGTGTTGAGCAGCGGCCGGTGGCGGCTCTTGCGCGTACGCTCGCGCAGCGTCGCGGGTTCGGCGTGCAGATAGACGACGGTCCCGTTTGCCTTGAGCCGCTCGCGATTCGCGGCGCGGATCACCGCGCCCCCTCCGGTGGCCAGGACGATTCCGGTGCGCACGACGAGCTCGGCAATCGATGCTTCTTCGCGGTCGCGAAAGGCGGCTTCGCCCTCGATCTCGAAGATCGTCGGGATCGTGACGCCGAGACGGCGCTCGAGTTCCATGTCGGCATCGACGAAGGACATGCCGAGTCGCCGGGCGAGCGCGCGCCCGAGCGTCGATTTTCCCGAGCCCGGCAGCCCCACCAGGAACAGATTGCCGCGATGCAGTTGCACCGGCCAATTGTAGTAGATTTGCCGAGCGGGACGTATCGCTCGTCGGCCGCCCGCTTCAAGGCGAGGATCCCGGGCCCCGCTTCGCTCGCCCGCGATGACGTCCGTTTCCAATCGCGGGGCACCTTCATCCCCGCTCCTGGACGGGCGGCGACGACGGTGGATCCCCGCCGGCGCGGGATAAACGCATTTGTTTTCCAATCGCGCTGCGGCTAGCGCCTTGCGCTCTTGGACAAATGCGTCACTTGACGGTGTTGATCGTGTCCTTGACGACGCGCGGCGTGAGGAAAATCAGGAGCTCCTGCTTGTCGCTGGTGCGACCCGTCGTCTTGAACAGATAGCCGAGGAACGGGAGGTCGCCCAGCAGCGGCACTTTTTCGACGGTGTTCGTAATCGTCTCTTCGAAAATCCCGCCGATGACCGCCGTATCGCCGTTGTTCACGTGGATCTGCGTCAGCACATTCCGGGTGTCGATCGACGGAACCGCGAAGCCGCCCCCCAGCTGGACGTACTGCCCGACGCTGTCCTTGCGGACTTCGACCGTCATGATGATCCGGTTGTCCGGCGTGATCTGCGGGGTTACCTCGAGCCGCAGCACGGCCTTCTTGAACGCCACGGTAGCCGGCGAGTTCGCGCTCCCCGGCGTGACATACGGGATTTCCGTGCCCTGCTCGATATGCGCCTTCTGGTTGTCGGCGGTCACCACCCGCGGACTCGAGATCACCTTGCCGCGCGTGTCGGCTTCGAGCGCGGAAAGCTCGAGGTTGATCAGGTTTCCGCTGCCGAGATTGATGAGCGTCAGCGCGAGCTGGCCGGCCGGATTGATCACGGGCAGGTTGACGTTCAACTGCGGCGAATCCGAGTAGCCGGCGCTGGCGAGACCGGACGCGAGCTCGAACGGCGTCTGCGTGCGCGTGTCTCTGACGAGCTGTGTGCCCTGCAGATGGACGACCGGCTGCGTGTCCAAGCTGCCGCCCTGGCCGGCGGCGTACTTCTGGTTGTTGAACGTAAACCCCGTCTGCACGCCGAAGCGCACGCCGAGCTGCTTGCTGAACTTGTCGCTGGCAACGACAATCCGGGCCTCGATCAACACCTGGCGGATCGGCGTATCGAGCTGGCGAATGACGCGGCGCACTTCCTCGAGCCGCGACGCGGTATCCTGGACGAACAGGACGTTGGTGCGTGGATCGACGAAAGCGACCCCGCGCTCGGACAGGAGCGAGCCCTGGCCGCCGGTCGTTGCCGTCTGGCCGGCACCGGCGCCGAACCGCTGCTGCCGGTTCGTCGAGAGAATCTTGGCGAAATCCTCGGCTTTCATGTAGTTGAGCTGGAACGATTCCAGCAGCACCGGCTCGAGCTGGCCGATCTGGATCTGGTTTTCGAGCTGCTGCTTTTCCTTCAGCGCAAGCTCCTCGCGCGGCGCGATCAGAACGACGTTGCCGTTCTTGCGCATGTCGAGTCCCTTGGTCTGCATGATGATGTCGAGCGCCTGATCCCAGGGAATGTCCTTCAAGCGCAGCGTCAGGCTGCCCGTCACCGTGTCGCTGGTGATGATGTTGAGTCCGGTGAAATCCGCGATCACCTGCAGCACGGCGCGGACCTCGACGTTCTGGAAGTTGAGCGACAGCTTCTCGCCCTTGTAGCCCTGCTTGGTGCCCTGGATCAGCTTGTTCGGATCTTCCTGCACCGGCTTCACCTCCAGGATGAACCGGTCGTCGGTCTGGTACGCCGAGTGCTCCCACAGGCCCTTCGGCTCGATCACCATGCGCGTGTTGCCGCCCTGGCTGAACGTGTCGATGGCAACGATCGGCGTGCCGAAGTCCTGCACGTCGAGGCGGCGCTCGAGATTGCGCGGCAGCGTGGTCTTGATGAAGTCGACGATCAGGTTCTTGCCCTGTTGGCGGATGTCGATACCGGTCGCGTTGTCGGAGAGGTCGACGACGACCCGCCCTTCACCGTTGGTGCCGCGACGGAAATCGACGTCGCGCAGCGCGTGCGTCACGTCGCCCGGCCGGGCTTCGGCAAAGCGCTGCACGACCTGGGTCTTCGCCTCGAGCTGTTCGCTCTGGTCGAACAGCGTGACGAGCACCGCGTTGCCCTCGACGTTGGTCTGGAACGTCTGGGGCCGGTTGAGATTGAACACGACGCGGGTACGGTTGCCGGCCTGGATCACATTGAGGCTGCGCAGCGCCGGGTCGTCGATCACCCGCTGGGTGCTGCCGAGGCCGTTGGTCGTGTCGAGGAAGTCGAGGGCGAGCCGCGGCGGGCTTGCGATCGCGAAGCCGGCCGGCGGGTTCGCCGGCGGCGACTTCAGGACGAACTTGACGATCGTGTTGCCGGACGTGCCTTTGGAGACGACCAGCGACTCGATGGAGTTCGCCGCCTGCGCGTAGGCCGCGCCCGACACCACTGCCACGAGCGCGGCGGCGAGCCACGCGAACGCGCCGCGGGCGATTGGCCCCGGGCGTGCAATGAAGCCAACGCAGACGAACGCGCTCATTTTCTTCGCTCCTGTGTCTTGGTATCGCCGGCTTGGACGAGCTGCAATGTGCTGGACCGCTCGGTCCAGTCGCCGGCGCCATCCTGTACCAGTTCCTTCAGGCGTATTTCGCTGTCGCTGACCCCGATCACAACGCCGTAGTTCTGGCCGACGTAGTTCCCCTGGCGCACCTGATAGAGGTCTTTCTCCGGCGTTCGCACCAGCGCGTACACCGTCTTGCCTTTTTCGAGCGTGCCGACCATGTGGAGCGATTCCAGCGGATAGGCCTCGAGCGGTTCCTTGCGCCGCGTGAGGTCCGGGGCGAGCTTGCTCGCCCCCTTGGTCGGCTCGATCTTGCGGGGCTTGAAGGGGTCCGGCAAGTCGAAGGCGTTGTACGCGAACGGCTCGTACGGCCTCATTTGCGGCAGCGGATCAAGCTTGCCCTTGGCGTTCTTGCCCTGTTGCATCATCCAGGCGCGCAGGTCCTGGTGGCTCTCGCCGCCGCACCCGGCGAGAACGAGGGCGACGCCCGCCGCAAGTATCAGCCCGTATTTCATTTCTTGCCCTTGCCCTTTGCCTTGTCCTTTGCGTCCTGCGCCGCCTTGCGCTGCTTCGCGATTTCTTCCTCGTCCAGGTAGCGGAACGTCTTGGCCACCGCGTCCATCGTCAGCACGCCCTTGTCGTTGACGATGGCGACATCGTTCAGCGTGACGATCCGCGGGAGCTGCGCGACGTCGCTCGCGAACGCACCCATGTCGTGGTAGCTGCCGGTGATCTTGATGTTGATCGGCAGCTCGGCGTAGAAGTCGGCCATCCGCTCCTGCGTCGCCGGCTTGAACAATTCGAACTGCAGTCCGCGTCCCAGCCCCGCCTGGTTGATGTCGGTCAGGAGCGCATCCATCTCGGCCTTGTTCGGCAGCTGTTTCAGCAATGCGCCGAACGACTGCTCGATTTCCTTGAGTTGCTGCACGTACAGGTCGTAGTTGACCGCCTTGCCCTTCTTGGTGGCGTACTGTTCCCTGAGCTTGACCTCGTCGGCCTTCGCGCGCTCGAGGGTGTCGTACTGGTCCTTCCAGTCGAGCGCGGCGCCGGCGGCGAGAATGGCCAGCACCAGGATCGTGAGCAGGCCGACCTTGGCGTACAGCGGCCAGTTGCCGACGTCGCGGATGTTGAGCCGGCGAATGTCGTCGAGCGTCATACGTTCGCTCCTTTCGCCGCGGGCCCCGCCGGCGCCGTCTTGGCCGGCGTCCCGGCCTTTGCCGGAGAGGGCTTCGCCTCGGGCGGCGGCGCCGCGCGCTTCATCTGGAAGGAGAGCGTGAACTCGTTGATGCGCGCGTCCTTGTCCTTCGCCCCCGGCACCGGCACCGCCTTGATTTCGACCAGCTCCGGCTGGGTGAGCCAGGGAGACGCCTCGATGTTGCGCATCAGGGTGGAGACGCGGGCATTGGATTGGGCATAGCCGACCACGGTGACCTTGGTGCCGATCTGCTTGAGCGCGCGCAGATAGACGCCGTCGGGAAGCTGCCGCACCATCTGGTCCAGCAGATGAACGGCCTCGGTGCGATTGGTCTGCAGCGTCTCGACGACCTGCTTGCGGGAAAGCAACGCCTGCGTCTGCTCGCGAAGCTTGTCGATCTCCTTGATTTGCTCGTCCAGCTTGGCGATCTCGTCTTTGAGGAGCTTGTTGCGGCTCTGCTGGTTCTCGATCTGCGCGAGGAAGACCACATGCACCAGGGCGACTACGGCCAGCGCCAGGATGGACAGGCCGATGGCGATCGAGATGAACTGACGTTGGCGTGCCTGCCGCTTTTGCTCGCGGTGCGGCAGCAGATTGATGCGGATCATTCGAAGCTCCGCATGGCGAGCCCGCAGGCGATCAGCAGCACCGGCGCATCCTGCGCGAGCTGCCGCGGGCGTATGTGGTCGGACGTCGACATCGTCGCGAATGGATTGGCGACGACGGTGGCGACGCCGGCGCGCTTGGCCACGAGCTCGTCGAGCCCGGGCAGCAGCGCGCCGCCGCCGGCGAGCACGATCTGGTCGACCTGGTTGTAGCTGGTCGAGGTGAAGAAGAACTGCAGCGCGCGGGTGACCTCCAGCGCCATCGTCTCCATGAAGGGCTGCAGCACGTCGGCATCGTAGTTCTCGGGCAGCCCCTGATTCTTCTTAGCGGACTCGGCTTCTTCCGGCGAGAGATTGAAGGCGCGCTGAATGTCGTAGGTGAGCTGGTTGCCGCCGAACGCCTGATCGCGGGAAAAGAGGAACTGATCGTTGCGTAGCACGTAAAAGTGCGTGACGTGGGCGCCGATATCGACGAGCGCGATGTTCTGGTCGCGGCCCGAAGCCGGCAGTGACGGAGCAATCAGGCGGAACGCTTCCTGCGTTGCGTAGCTCTCAACATCCATAACCCGGGGCTTCAGGCCGGCCGCCTCGGCGATGGCGACTCGGTCCTCGACCTTTTCCTTGCGCGAAGCTGCGATCAGAATCTCGACTTCGTCCGGATTGTTCGGTGCCGGGCCCAGGATCTGGAAATCGAGGTTGACCTCGTCGAGCGCGAAAGGAATGTACTGGTTGGCCTCGGCCTCGACGGTGAGCTCGAGATCCTCCTCCTTCTGGCCGGAGGGGACGATGATCTTCTTGGTGATGACCATCGCCGCGGGCAAGGCGAGGGCGACGTGCCGGTTGCGGCTGCCCAGACGCTTCCAGGCGCGTTTCAGGCCATCGCTCACCTGGTCCAGATTGGCGATGTTGCCGTCGGTGACGACGTCCTTGGGCAGCGACTCGACGACATACCGCTCGAGGCGGACGACCCCCTTGCCGGCGTCGGCAAGCTCGACCACCTTGATCGAGGTCGAGCTGATGTCGACGCCGATCAGCGTGGGCGACTTTGTAGTGAAGAAATCCAGCGCCGAACCAAGTTTTTCAGCGATCATGGCCGTCCCTGAGCGCAATGCTGATAATTTACATTAAAGGTTGGCAGCAACTATGAACCTTGTCAAATTGTTTGCTTCCGGGGCCTTGGGTTGTTGTAACTCCGCCTATAATTGGGGGTTCCACCCCTCCCGTCCAGCAAGTTTTATTCCTCCATGCTAAAACGGTGGCTCCTCTACATCGGGTCCGTCCTGCTTGGCTTGGCGGTCGTTGGCGCCCTGCTGGGAGCCTTCGTGCTGGCCCTCCTTTATCCGACCCTCCCCTCACTCGGGAGCCTAACCGACTATCAGCCGAAGATCCCGCTTCGCATCGTTTCGGCCGAAGGCGAACTTCTGGGCGAATTCGGGGAGGAGCGCCGGGCGGTGGTGACGATGGCCGAGGTTCCGGATGTCATGAAAAAGGCCATTTTGGCCGCCGAAGACGAACGTTTCTACTCGCATGGTGGTGTAGACTACATCAGCATTCTCCGCGCGGCCGCGACCAACGTGGCGAGCGGCAGCCAGCAAGGGGCCGGCACGATCACGATGCAGGTGGCCCGCAATTTCTTTCTGACCCGGGAAAAGACGATCACCCGCAAGCTGCGGGAGGTTCTGCTTGCCTGGAAGATCGAGGCCAACCTCAGCAAGGACGAAATCCTCCAGCTCTACATCAATCAGATCTTCCTCGGCCAGCGCGCCTACGGATTCGCCGCGGCCGCGCAGATCTATTTCGGCAAGGCGCTGAAGGATGTGACCGTCGCCGAAGCGGCGATGCTGGCCGGACTGCCCAAGGCTCCGTCGGCCTTCAACCCCGTGAGCAACCCCCGCCGGGCCAAAACCCGGCAGCTCTATGTGTTGCGCAGGATGCATGAGCTGCGGTTCCTCGATGATGACCAATATCAGCAAGCACAATCCGCGCCACTCGCCGTTCACCAAGGGCTGCGCGAGGTCATCCCGATCCATGCCGAATACGTCGCCGAGATGGCGCGGCAGGTCGTGTTCGAGGCGTACGGCGAGGACGCCTACACCAAAGGCCTCACCGTCTACACGACGATCAGAAAGGCCGATCAGGAGGCGGCTTACGCGGCCACGCGGCGCGGCGTTCTCGACTACGACCGGCGGCACGGATACCGCGGTCCGGAAGCCTTCGTGAGCCTGCCCGACGAGCCGGGGGAACGGGACGCGGCGCTCGAGAAGGTGTTCCAGGATGCGACAGAAAGTGACGGCCTGGTGCCTGCCGTCGTGGTGGAAGCGACGCCTACCGAAGTCAAGGCGGTGCTGGCCGACGGCGAGACAGTGGACGTCACCGGCGATGGACTACGCTTTGCCACCCGCTCGCTAAGCGACAAGGCAGCCGCTTCGACGCGGATCCGGCGCGGCGCCGTCATCCGCGTCGTGCGCGAGGACAAGGGCCGGTGGGGCATCGTCCAACTGCCGCAGGTCGAGTCCGCCTTCGTCTCGATCCGGACCAGCGATGGCGCGCTGCTGGCGCTCGTCGGCGGCTTCGACTTCGAGCGCAACAAGTTCAACCACGTGACGCAGGCTCAGCGGCAGCCCGGGTCGGCGTTCAAGCCGTTCATCTATTCGGCGGCGCTGGAAAAAGGCTTTACCCCGGCGACGGTCGTCAACGATGCCCCGTTCTTCGTTCCCGCGGCGCAGGCGGGCGGCGAGGACTGGGAGCCGAAGAACTACGACGGCAAGTACGACGGTCCGATGCGAGTGCGGATGGCGCTTGCCAAATCGAAGAACCTAGTGACGGTGCGCGTACTGCAGGCGATCGGCCCGCAGTACGCGCAGGACTACATCGCGCGCTTCGGGTTCGATCCCAAGCTGCATCCGCCCTATCTGACGATGGGATTGGGGGCCGGATCGGTCACGCCGTTGCAGATGGTGGGCGCCTACGCGGTGTTCGCCAACGGCGGCTACCGGGTCACGCCCTACCTCATCGCCAAGATCGTCGACGCCAAGGGCAACGTGCTCTCGGAAGCGGCGCCGGCGTCCGCCGGGGAGGACGCCGAACGGGTGGTCGACCCCCGCAACGCGTGGATCATGACCTCCCTCTTGAAGGACGTCGTCCGCGTCGGCACCGCCACCCGCGCGCTCGTCCTCAACCGCACCGATCTCGCGGGAAAGACCGGGACCACCAACGACTTCATCGACGCCTGGTTCTGCGGTTACAACGCCGCGATGGTCGGCGTCGCCTGGATCGGCTTCGATCAGCCGAAAACGCTCGGCTCGGGCGAAACGGGCGCCCATGCCGCGTTGCCAATCTGGATCTCCTATATGGCAAAGGCGCTGAAGGGGACGCCCCCGGCCGAGCGGCCGATGCCCGACGGCGTCGTCGCGGTCCACATCCAGCCCGACTCCGGCCTGCGTGACGATTCGAGCGCGCTCACCGAATATTTCTATTCGGAATTCCCCCCGCGCGGACGCGAGGAAAGCCTGGCGCCGTCCGTCTCGGGAGCGCCGGCCAAGGACATCCGCGACCAGATCTTCTGATGACCCGTCGCATCCGGGACGAGCCTCACGATCGCGAGCGCGGTCGAGGCGGCGACGCGCGCGCCCACGAGGACCGCCTCCGGATCGCCCAGGCGGCCGCCCGCCTCATCGCCGAGCACGGCATCGCCGATTGGTCGCTTGCAAAGCGCAAGGCGGCGCGGCAGCTGATGCTCGCGGCGTCCGCGACGTTTCCGTCGGACGCCGAAATCGGGGCGGCACTTGGCGCCCATCACGCGCTGTTCGGCGGCGAGGCGCACGCGGCGACGCTGCGCTTGCAACGGACCGAGGCGCTCGCCTGGATGAAACGGCTGGCCGCCTGGTCGCCGCTGCTCGTGGGCGGGGTCGCCGCGGGTTGGGCAACCGCGCACAGCGATATCCGCATCGAGCTTGTCGCCGACGACGCGAAGGCCGTCGAAATCGCGCTCGCCGGCGCCGGGGTTCGCTACGCTGCGTTGCCGCCGCGCGAACCCGACCCCGGCGCGCAACTGCTCGTCGAAACGCCGCGCGTCGGGGTGCGCATCGTCATCGTCACGCCGCAGCAGCGCCGCAATCGGCCGCGTCGCGATGACGAGCTGCGGCTCGAAACCGCCGCGGTGGAAGCGTTGTTGTCGACGTGACGCTCGAGCCGAGTCAGCGCCGCCCTTCCGCGAGCCACGCGGCGGCGGTCAGGGCGAAATAGGTGAGGATCGCATCCGCGCCGGCGCGCTTCATCGCGAGCAGCGACTCCAGCACGCACGCGCGCTCGTCGAGCCAGCCATTCGCGGCCGCCGCCTTGAGCATCGCGTACTCGCCGGACACCTGGTAGACGGCGGTCGGCGCGCCGAAAGCCTCCTTGACGCGACGGACGATATCGAGATAGGGCAGGCCCGGTTTGATCATCACCATGTCGGCCCCCTCGTCGAGGTCGAGGTGGACCTCCCGCAGGGCCTCGTCGCTGTTGGCGGGATCCATCTGGTACGTGTCTTTGTTGCCGCCGCCGAGGGTCCCCGCGGACCCGACGGCATCTCGAAACGGGCCGTAGAACGACGACGCGTATTTGGCCGCGTAGGCGAGGATCCGCGTCCGCTGGAAGCCGCTGCCGTCGAGCGCCTCCCGGATCGCGCCGATCCGCCCATCCATCATGTCCGACGGCGCCACCATGTCGGCGCCCGCCGCGGCGTGACACAGCGCCTGGCGGGTAAGCGCCGCAACGGTCTCGTCGTTCATCACGTAGCCGCTCGCATCGATGAGTCCGTCCTGTCCATGGCTCGTGTACGGATCGAGCGCAACGTCGGTGATAACGCCGAGATCCGGAAACCGGTCCTTCAGTGCCCGGACCGCCCTCGGCGCGAGGCCTTCGGAACGCCACGCCTCGGCCGCATCCAGCGACTTCTGCGCCGCGGCGATCACCGGGAACACCGCGAGCGCCGGCACCCCGAGCTGCACGCAGCGCTCGGCGTCCTGAAACAGGAGATCGAGGCTCTTGCGGGAGATTCCAGGCAACGACGGGACCGGCTCCTCACGCTTCGCGCCGTCGAGGACGAACACGGGATAGATCAGGTCGTCGGGGAGAAGCCGATGCTCCCGCATCAGCCGGCGCGAAAAATCGTCGCGCCGCATCCGCCGCATCCGCGTTCCCGGATATCGCCCGCTGAAGTGATAAGCCATGATCATTGCTCCTGCGTCGCCCGCCGCCTATCGAACTCCTGGTGAGTTGCGCATCGTAGCGGTTCGATTGGAGCACCGCCATGAGCGTCCCCGGTTCTTTGCATTGTTGCTCGACATTGAACGCATGGTTCGAAATGTAGGACACCCGGCCGCAATGACGTAGGACATTGTGAGGCTATGTGCGGATGAGATCTGAAAATCTGCCCCCGGCGCGCAGCTCATTTCGTCAAAGAATTATTTTCGGAACTCTGCCCGGTAAGCCGCGGTCTACGTTTTCAGACGGCAACGTCTCCCGCTTTCCTCCCTGAGCGGGTGCCCTCGCAGCGATCAATCCTGCGACGGGCGTTTCAGGCCCCGCGGCACTCCCCTTGATCGCGGGGCCTTTTCTTTGGGCGCGCGCCGCAGGGGGTCCTGGCAGCTCATCGCGGAGACGTCGAGCCCGAGCCAATCGGCAAGCACCGCTTCGGCGGCGTCGATGCCGATACGCTGCGGCACTGAAAACGGGATCACGACGACTTGCGCCGCATGCGGCGGGAAATCTGCGGCGATCGCGGCTGCGATCTCGCGCTCGGCTCTTGTCTGCGCCGACTTCGAGAGCTTGTCCATTTTGGTTGCGAGGACGAGCACGGGGCGCCCGCTCGGCAGGAATCCGGCGAGGAGGTCGCGGTCGAAAGCGGCGAGCCCGTGCCGCGCGTCCACGATCAGCACGAGTCCGATCAATGCCTGCCGGGTCGCCACGTAGCGCCCGAGGAAATCCTGCCAATGGCGCTTCAGAGCGAGGGGCACCGCGGCATAACCGTACCCGGGCAGGTCCGCCAGCAGCGCGCCCGACCGCAGCCTGAAGAAATTGATCTGCTGCGTACGGCCCGGCGTCTTGCTCACGAAAGCGAGACGCGAGCGATTCGCGAGCACGTTGATCGCACTCGATTTGCCGGCGTTCGATCGGCCGGCAAAGGCAATTTCCGGCGGTCCGAGCGCCGGCAATTGCGCGTGGTCGGCAACGCTTAGCGCGAACTCCGCCTGCCGCAACGGATGCTTCGCGGCGCGCGAGCCTGCGCATTCCGGCCCTGGCCGGTCTTGGGCCGGGCGTGCCGATTCCGCTACAATGCGCCGTTTGTGCACGATTTGGCCGAGGGGCACGGCGCACGACCGGAACCGCCGCACGTCCGCCGCATTCGAGGGAGTCACCGATGAAACGCATGCTGCTGCTCGCCGTCATCGGCGCGTGGCCCGTGGCGGTCGCACTGGCGCAAACCCAACCCGGCACGCCCGATCTCGCGAAGGCGCGGACCATCGTCAACCAGGTCTGCTCGGCGTGCCACGGCGTCGACGGCAACAGCGCGAGTCCGGTGAATCCGAACCTCGCGGGGCAGCCCGCGGAGTATATCACCCTGCAACTCGCGCATTTCAAATCGGGGGTCCGCGCGAATCCGGTCATGCTCGGCATGACGGCGGCACTCACGCCGGACGACATGAAGGCGCTGGGTCTCTATTTCTCGCAGCAGAAACCGAAGGGCCTCGCAGCGAAGGATCCGGCGCTTGTCCAGGCAGGCCAGAAACTCTACCGGGGCGGCGACGCCTCGACGGGCGTGCCGGCGTGTGCCGCCTGCCACTCGCCCGACGGCGCGGGCATCCCCAAGCGCTATCCACGCCTCGCCGGGCAGTATTCCGAGTACACGTTAGCGCAACTGAAAGCCTTCAAGGCGGGCGAACGCGGTGCAGACCCCGAAGGCAAGGACGTCAACGGCCGGGTCATGGCGGCGATCGCGGCGAAGATGACAGAGGCGCAGATGAAGGCCGCGGCCGAGTACACGACCGGGCTGCGCTGATCCTGGAAAATCCCGGCGCGGCCGCGGATCATCGGGCCCCCTCTGGCAGCGGCCGCGGACAGGCAACGCCGATGACCGATTCCGCCATCGCTGCGCTCAACCTTTATCCGGTCAAGAGCGCCCGAGGGATCGCGCTCGCGCGCGCCGGCATCGCACCGCGCGGGCTCGTCACCGGCATCGGGCCGGAAACGGTGGGCGACCGGGACTGGATGGTCGTTGACGGCGATGGGCGGTTCGTCACCCAGCGCGAGCATCCGCGGCTTGCACGCGTCGGGGTTGCCGTCGAGGGTTCCGCGTTGTGGCTGTCGGCGCCGGACCGGGAACCGCTTTGGATAGCGCTCGCCCCCGGCGGCGACGCACGCGAGGTCGTCGTCTGGGGGAGTCGCGTCGCTGCGCACGACGCGGGCGACGAGGCGGCGGCGTGGCTGACCGCATTCCTCGACATCCGTGTGCGCCTCGTGCGTTTCGACGCTTCATACGAGCGTCGCTGCGATCCCGAATACGTCGGCGATTCGGGCGCCCACACCGCGTTCGCCGACGGATACCCGATCCTGGTCATCGGCGAGGCCTCGCTCGCCGATCTCAACGCGCGCCTCATCGCGACCGGCGCCCCCGCACTGCCGATGAACCGGTTCCGCCCGAACGTGGTCGTCGCCGGACTCGACCCCTACGACGAAGACCATCTCGACACGATCGAATCCGACGGCGTGGTGCTGAAGCTCGTCAAGCCCTGCACGCGCTGCCAGATCACGACCACCGATCAGGACACCGCGCTTCGGGGTACCGAGCCGTTGGCGACGCTCGCGACCTATCGCAGCGACGCGCGGCTGGGCGGCGTCGCCTTCGGCATGAATGCAATCGTCATCGCCGGCGTTGGCCGCGAGATCGCCACCGGCGCGATAGCGAGCTGCATGTTCCGCTTCTAGGGCCGACCCGCCGGGTCCGGCGGACTCGCGAGGCAGCGCGAGAGCGCATCGCGCCAGTCGGGCAGCCCGAACCCGAACACCGTCGCGAAACGGTCGGTCGCAAGGACGCCGTAGGCGGGCCGCTTCGCCGGCAGCGGGTATTCCGCGGTCGTGACCGGAACGATCCGCGGCGCTTCGGCATCGCCGAGGATCGCCCGCGCGAAATCCCACCAGCTCGCGCGCCCGGTCGACGAGAGGTGATAAAGGCCGGCGCGATCGGCGAGCGCTGGCAAGCCCATCGCCACGGCGCGAACCGTCGCCTCGGCAAGCGCGCGGCACCAGTTGGGGACGCCGATCTGATCGGCGACGATCCGGAGCTCGTCGCGCTCCGCGGCGAGGCGGCGGATCGTGAGCAGGAAGTTCCTGCCGCGCAATCCGTAGACCCAGCTCGTGCGCAACACGAGCGCATGACCGCCGACGGTCGCAATCGCCTGCTCGCCGGCGAGCTTGCTCGCCCCGTAGACATTGAGCGGGCCCGTGGGGGCGTCCTCCGGATACGGCGTCGTTCGCTTGCCATCGAACACGTAATCCGTCGAATAGTGGACCAGCACGGCCCCGGCGCGCTTCGCTTCCTCGGCGAGGATGCCCGGGGCGCGGCCGTTGATCGCGTGCGCGAGCGCGCCCTCGGTCTCGGCCTGGTCGACGGAGGTATAGGCTCCGGCATTGACGATCAGCGCGGGTTTCGCGCCGCGGATCGCGGCAACGATCGCATCGCAATCGCCGAGGTCGAGGCGCGCGCGGTCGGCGGCGACGACGTCTCCATGCGGCGCAAGGAGCGCGGCAAGCTCGCGGCCGAGCTGTCCGGTCGCGCCGGTGACGAGAATCGTCGGCCGCACCATCGCGATAATTGGACGCGCGTTGCGCGGCGCTACGGGTAGACGTCCGCCGCGGCGAGTGGCATCCCCGCGGCGTCCTTCTCGTTCAGGATGACGGCGCCGGCGAGCGGCCACGCAATCGCCAGCGCCGGATCGTTCCAGAGCAGCGTCCGCTCGTGTTCGGGATGCCAGTAATCGGTGGTCTTGTAGAGAAAATCGGCCGCGTCCGACAGCACGACGAAACCGTGCGCGAACCCGGGCGGGATCCACAGCATCCGCCGATTTTCCGCCGACAGCGCGACACCTATCGCGTGACCGAACGTCGGCGAGGAGCGGCGCAGGTCCACCGCGACGTCGAATACTTCGCCGGTCACGCAGCGCACGAGCTTGCCCTGCGCGTGCGCGATCTGATAGTGGAGACCGCGCAGCACGCCGCGTCCGGAGCGCGAGTGATTGTCCTGCACGAACGCCGCCTCGATTCCGGCGGCCGCGAACGTGCGCCCGTTCCAGCTTTCGAAAAAGAATCCGCGGTCGTCGCCGAACACGCGCGGCTCGATGATCCGGACGTCGGGCAGCGCGGTCGGCGTGGCCTTCATCGGAACCGGATCGACGGCTCGGCCAGCAACGCGAGCAGGTACTGGCCGTAACCGTTCTTGGCCATCGCGTGCCCGAGGCGCTCCACTTGCGCCGCGTCGATGTAGCCCTGGCGGTACGCGATCTCTTCCGGGCACGCGATCTTCAATCCCTGACGCCGCTCGATCGTCTCGATGTATTGCGCGGCTTCGAGCAGCGACTCGTGGGTGCCGGTGTCGAGCCACGCCATGCCGCGACCCATCACCTCGCAATCGAGCGCGCCCCAGTCGAGATACGTCCGGTTGACATCGGTGATCTCGAGCTCGTTGCGCGCCGAAGGCTTCAATCCCGCCGCAACGTCGAGCACGCGGTTATCGTAGAAATAAAGCCCCGTCACCGCGTAGCGCGACCGTGGTCGCCCGGGCTTTTCCTCGAGCGAGATCACCTTGCCCGTGGCATCGAACTCGGCGACGCCGTAGCGCTCGGGATCGGCGACGGGATAGGCGAAGACGGTCGCGCCAATGGTGCGCCCGTTCGCCCGCGCCAGCTGCGAGGAGAGGTCGTGACCATAGAAGATGTTGTCGCCCAGCACCAGCGCGCACGCGTCGCGGCCGACGAAGCCGCGACCGATCACGAACGCCTGCGCGAGGCCGTCGGGAGAGGGCTGCACGGCATAGCTGAGACTGAGGCCCCACTTCGCGCCATCGCCGAGAAGTTGCGCGAACCGCGGCGTGTCCATCGGCGTCGAGATCAGCAGAATGTCGCGGATCCCGGCGAGCATCAATGTCGACAGCGGATAGTAGATCATCGGCTTGTCGTACACCGGAAGCAGCTGCTTGGAGACGACCTGCGTCACCGGGTGAAGGCGCGTGCCCGCCCCGCCCGCGAGAATGATCCCCTTTCTGTTCATCGCGCCGGCGCAACGTTCATGCGGCGGCCTCCGGGTCGTCCGCGCGTTTCGGTGCCCGCCCACGTCGGCCGTGCGCACTGGCTCGCGGACGCGCGCTCCGGACCCGGGTTTCGTCCCGCTCGCCCGTGCGTACCGGATCGTAGTTGAGCGAAATCCACTTCCGGTAGTCGTGGCTCATCACGCTCCGGAGCCAGGCGCCGTTGTCGAGGTACCACTGGACCGTGCGGCCGAGGCCCGACTCGAACGTCTCCTGCGGCGCCCAACCCAGCTCGTGCCGGATCTTCCCCGCGTCGATCGCGTAGCGGCGGTCGTGGCCCGGACGGTCGCTGACGAAGGTCACGAGGGCGGCGTAGTCGCGGCCGGGCATCCGCTCGCGCAGGATGCGGCAGATCGTCTCGACGACGTCGAGATTGGTCTTCTCCGCGTTGCCGCCGACGTTGTACGTCTCGCCAATCCTCCCGGCCGCGAGCACGCTGCGAATCGCCGTGCAATGATCGCCGACGAAGAGCCAGTCGCGGACATTCCGGCCGTCGCCGTACACGGGCAACGGCTTGCCGGCGAGGGCGTTGACGATCGTCAGCGGGATCAGCTTCTCCGGGAACTGGCGCGGCCCGTAGTTGTTCGAGCAATTCGTCGTCAGCACCGGCAGGCCGTAGGTGTGGTGCCAGGCGCGGACGAAATGGTCGGCAGCGGCCTTGGACGCCGAATAGGGACTACTGGGCGCGTACGGCGAGGTCTCCGAAAAGGGCGGATCTTCCGGACCGAGCGAGCCGTACACCTCGTCGGTCGACACCTGGAGGAAACGGAATGCCGCGCGCTCCACATCGGCCAGGCCCGCCCACCAAGCGCGCGTCGTTTCGAGCAGCGTGAACGTGCCGACGACATTGGTCGAGACGAAATCGGCGGGCCCGTGGATCGAGCGGTCGACGTGGCTTTCGGCCGCGAAGTTGACGATGGCGCGCGGGCGATGTTCGTGCAGCAGTGCCTCGATCTGCGCACGATCGGCGATGTCGCCGCGCACGAATTCGTGCCGGCGATCGTCCCTGACCGACGCGAGGTTGCCGAGGTTGCCCGCGTACGTGAGCTTGTCGAGGTTGACGACCGGCTCGTCGCAGGACGCAAGCCAATCGAGCACGAAATTGGCGCCGATAAAACCGGCGCCCCCGGTGACGAGGATCATGGATTTTGGGACGTGACAGCGAAACACCCGCCGCCGCTGCATCCGACTCTGCGAATTTTACACCCGATAGTAATCGCGATACCACGCGACGAAACGCGCGAGCCCCGGCTCGAGCGGCGTCGACGGCGCGAATCCGGTGACCGCGGCCAGCCGGTCGATCGACGCGAAAGTCGCCGGAACGTCGCCGGGCTGCAGCGCCGCGTATTCCTTGATCGCTCGCCGACCGAGCAGACGTTCGAGCGTCGCGATGAACGTTTCGAGCGCGACCGCTTCGTGGTTGCCGATGTTGTAGATCGCGTAGGGCGGACCGCCGTCCCCTTTGGGCGGATGGGCAAGTACGCGGACGACACCCTCGGCGACGTCGTCGACGTAAGTGAAATCACGCTGCATTCGCCCTTCGTTGAAGACCCGAATGGGCAGACCCGCCAGCATCGCCTTCGCGAACAGCATTGGGGCCATGTCGGGGCGGCCCCATGGCCCGTACACGGTGAAGAACCTGAGCCCTGTCGTCGGCAGCGAGAAAAGATGGCTGTAGCTGTGCGCCATCAACTCGTTCGCCTTTTTCGTCGCCGCGTAGAGGCTTACGGGATGGTCGACGTTCTGGTCCTCGGAGAACGGCAACGTGTGGTTGGCGCCGTAGACGCTCGAGCTCGACGCGTAGACGAAGTGCTCGACGCACGCGTCGCGAGCGCCTTCGATGACGTGCCCAAAGGCGGTGAGGTTGTTCGTGAAATACGCTTCGGGATTGACGAGCGAATACCGAACGCCTGGCTGGGCCGCGAGATGGATCGCATGAGTGAATCCGCCGTCGTGAAATAGCCGCGCCGCGGCCGCCGTCTCCGCCAGGTCCACGCGCTCGAATCGGAACCCGGGGCGTCCGGCGAGCCGCTTCAGGCGTGCCTCCTTCAGCCTGACGTCGTAGTAGGGGTCGAGGCTGTCAGCGCCGGTTACCGCGTACCCGGCGGCCAGCAGCCGCTCGGCGACGTGCATGCCGATGAACCCGGCCGCGCCCGTGACTACGACGTGGCCCTTGGCGCTCTTGGGCGGGCTCATCGGTCCGGCTTCGCGAGCTGCAGCGCACGCAGCTTCGCGTATTTCATGAAGCTGTTGTGACAGCCGATCGCGATGTGCACCAGCCCCGCGACGCCGTCGAGAAAGCCGAACTTCACGACGTAGAAGCGCAAGAACCGGACGAGCGGCGAGACGACGAGGCGCGCAATGCTCGCCCGCTCGCCGCGGGCGTGCATCGCTTCGGCCTGCAGCGTCGTGTAACGGTTCTGCTTCGCCATGTAGTCATCGATGGATTCGGCCGACGCATGCAGGAGATCACCGGAAAGGCGCGCCACCCGCCCGTCGGCGACGACATGCTCGTGCACGGGATCCTCCGTCCAGCGCGCGCGCCGGCGATCGAACAGGCGCACGTTCCAGTCCGGATAACCTTCGCCATGCGCAAGCCAGCGGCCGAGGAAACGATTGCGCCGGGCCATCGCATACGCCGCAGCATCTGGCTTTTCCATCGCCGCCCGGATCGCCGATGCGAGCTCCGACGTGAGGCGCTCGTCGGCATCGAGGCACAGCACCCAATCATGCGTGGCGCAGCCGACGGCGAAATTCTTCTGCGCGCCGAACCCGGACCACGGATGCGCGACCACGCGCGCGCCGCAGCGGCGGGCGATTTCCACGGTATCATCGCGGCTGCCCGAATCGACGACGACGATCTCCCGAGCGAAGGACGCCGAGGCGAGACAGTCGGCGAGCAAACCGGCGGCATCGCGCGTAATCATACAAAGACTCAAGGGGAGCGATTCGGACATGCGCCTCGCTAGCGTCCGTTTCCGCGAATGCCTCGCGCGACAGCGGACGAGAAACGGCCCGCAGCTTTGTCGCAGCCCTTGTCAGGGGTTCCGATGCGGGCTGCGCGCCGCTTCGCGCATCGCGTCGTTTTCGCCGCTCTTGGGGCAGTGAAGGAGGCTCCGTTCTTGGACATCAGCGAGCTGTTGCCGGCGCGGGACGACGCGAAGCCGCCGGTTCCGCCCGGCGGTGGATTGCGCGCATTCTACGGGGTTTCACCGGACATCGGCTTCCCGTCTTCCCGGGCGAGCGCGGCAGCGCAACCATGAGCCCCGCAGTTCTCGTCGTTCGTCCCTCGTCGCTCGGTGACATCGTCCACGCCCAGGCCATCGTCGGCGACATTCTCGAGCGCCGGCCCGAGCTCGCCGTCGACTGGGTCGCCGAAGATGCCTTCGCCCCGTTGCTCGCGCTCAACCCCGGTGTCCGGCGGGTGATTCCGGTGGCGCTGCGGCGCTGGCGGCGGCGGGCGCTTTCGCTCGCGACGTGGCGCGAGATGGCGGCGTTCCGTCGCGATCTCCGGCGCGACGCGTACCTTGCCGTGCTCGATCTGCAAGAACAGGTCAAGGGCGCGGCGATCGCGTGGCTCGCGCGGGGAACGCGGCACGGGCCGGACCGGGCGAGCATCCGCGAGCCGATCGCGACGCTCGCGCACGACGTCCATCACGCGATCGACCCCGATCAGCACCTGATCGACCGCTGCCGGCAATTGGCCGCGGCAGCGCTCGGCTACGAAGTGCGCGGGCCGCCTCGCTTCGGCCTCGTTGCACCGTTTCCCGCGAGCGCCGGGTGCCCCGATCGCCCCTACGTCGTGTTCCTTCATGCCACGAGCCGCGCCGACAAGCTGTGGCCGGAAGCGAGCTGGCGCGCGCTGATCGCGGCCTTCGCGGCCGCCGGGTTCGCGATCCTGCTGCCGTGGGGCACCGTTGCGGAACGCTCGCGCAGCGAACGCCTCGCCGCCGGCACGACGATCGCCGCCGTGCCTCCGCGCCAATCGCTGCCAGCGCTCGCTGGCCTTCTCGCGCGCGCCGATCTCGTCGTCGGCGTCGACACGGGCCTCGTCCACCTCGCAGCGGGGCTCGGCGCTCCGACCGTATCGCTGTTCGTCGCAACGGACGCACGACTCGCCGGGGTGGAGCGGGCGAGCCCGCAAGCGCGCGATCTGGGCGGCATCGGGCGGGTGCCGACGGTTGCGGAAGTCGAGGATGCCGCCGGCGCACTGATGCGCAGGACGCCGCAAGGTTGACGGAGGGCATCTGATTCGCGCGCTGTACACGTTGCTCTGGTATCTCGCGCTGCCGCTGTTGCCCCTGCGATTGTGGTGGCGCGGCCGGCGCGAGCCCGGCTACCGCGAATCGATCGGCGAGCGCTTCGGCCGGTACGGCGGCACGCCGCGGGGACCCGTGCTCTGGGTGCATGCGGTCTCGCTCGGCGAGACCCGCGCGGCGGCGCCGCTGATCGAGCGGGCAAGGCGCGCATTCCCGCGGAGCACCGTGCTCGTCACTCACATGACGGCGACGGGCCGCGCGGCCGGACGCACGGTCGGAGACGAGCGGGTCGAGCAGGCGTGGCTCCCCTACGATGTCCCGTTCGCGGTGCACGCCTTTCTCGCGCATTGGAAGCCGCGCGCCGGCCTCGTCATGGAGACGGAACTGTGGCCGAACCTCGTTGCGGCCGCGGCCTACGCGGGCGTGCCGCTCTACCTCGTCAACGCCCGGATGTCGGAGCGTTCGGCGGCGGGCTATGCGCGCGTCCCTTCGCTCACCCGGCCGATGCTCTCTTCGCTAGCGGGTGTCGCCGCGCAATCGGCGGCCGATGCCGACCGGCTCCGGAAACTCGGCGCGCCCGCACCGGTTGTCACCGGCAATCTCAAGTTCGACGTCGGCGTCCCCGCTTCGGCGTTGACCTTGGGACGCGAGCTGAAGTTGCGCTTCGGCGACGCGCGTGCCGTGTGGGTCGCGGGCTCGACGCGCGACGGCGAGGAAGCGCTGATCCTCGACGCGCTCGCCGAGCATCCGCTGCCACTCGGTGCGTTGACCGTGATCGTTCCGCGCCATCCGCAGCGCTTCGCCGCGGTCGCCGACCTGCTGCGCGAGCGCCGCATTCCATTCATCTGCCGCAGCGACGACGTGCCGGTGCCCGCGGATGTCGGAATCGTGCTCGGCGATTCGATGGGCGAGCTTCCGGGCTACTACGCGGCGGCCGACGTGGTTTTCGTCGGCGGCAGCCTGCTGCCGCACGGGGGACAGAACCTGATCGAGCCGATTGCTATCGGACGGCCGACGCTTTTCGGGCCGCATATGTTCAATTTCGCGGAGGCCGCGCGCCGGGCGCTCGCCGCGGGCGCCGCGCTGGAAGTCGGGAATGCGGCGCAGCTCGTCGCGGAGGCGAAGGCGCTCCTGGGGGACCGACCGCGGCGCGAGGCGATGCGCGACGCCGCCCTGGCCTTCCACGCCGCACATGCTGGCGCCGGCGACCGCCTGTGGGCATGGCTCGCGCCGCAGCTCGCACCCCTGATGCAGGATGCGCAGGATGAAGGGGCGGCAGCGCGAGCGCGAGTCAGCCGCGGAGCTGGCGGTTGATGTCCTCGACGTCCTGGTCGTTCAACGTTCCGACCGCGGCTTTCAGGCGCAGCACGCCGATCAGATAATTGAAAACTGCCTGCGCAAGGTCGCGGCGCGTCGAGAACACGTCCTGCTGCACGTTCAGAACGTCGAGGTTGGTGCGGATGCCGACCTCCTGCCCCAGCCTGTTGGATCGCAGCGCGACCTCGGCCGAGACGAGTGCCTGCTCGGTCGCCTTGATCAGCGCCGCTGCGCTGTTAACGCCGGTGAAGCCCGTCTGCGCGAGATAGAGCGCGGCCCGCCGCGCGGCCTCGAGGTCCTGCCGTGCCTTGTCCTGCAGCGCGAGCGCCTGTCGCACCTTCGAATCCACGAACCCGCCCTGGTAGATGGGAACGGCGAGCTGGACGCCGATGGTGCCGATCGTCGAGTAGTTGGAGATGCCGAGATTGATCGAGCCGCCGCCGTAATTCGCCCAGTTGACGCTGCCCACGAGGTCGAGCGTCGGATAGTGTCCCGCCTTCGCACGGTCGACCTCGAGCGTGGCGATCTCGAAATTCTTCTCGCCGATCTGGACGTTCTGGTTCTCCTTCAGGGCCCGGTCGACCCAGTAGTCGATCCGGTTCGGCTCCGGGAGCTCCGGCTGGAAGCCGAGGCCCAGCTGCTTCAGCTCCTTCGGCGGACGGCCAATGATGGCGCGTAGCGCGGTCACCTTGTTGTCGTAGTCGTTGCGCGTCGCAATCTCCTGCGCGACGATCGAATCGTACTTGGCTTGCGCCTCGTTGGTGTCGGTGATTGTCGCGACGCCGACCTCGAAGTTGCGCTTCGCCTGCGCGAGCTGCTCCGACACCGCCGCCTTCTGGCTGTCGTTGAGCTCGATGTTGTACTGCGCGAGCAGCACCTCGAAATAGGCCTGGGAAACGCGAAGAATCAGGTCCTGCTGTGCGATCGCGAGGACATTGTCGGCCTGCGACACCTGCTGCTTCGCCTGGTCGTACGCGATCCAGTTCTGCTGCCGATACAGGGGCTGCGAGGCCGATACGATCGCCGTGTATTGTGCGTAGCGTCTGCTCTCGGTCGTCTTCGGATCGGTCTTGATTGTCGCGTCGTATTGATTCTCGGAGCCGCTGGCCGAGGCCGACGCATTGGGCAGGAGACCGGCGCGGGCCTGCGGGACGGCCTCTTGCGCGGCCTGCCAATTGGCTTTCGCTGCGGCGATCGTCGGGTCGTTCTGCTGCGCTTCGCGATAGATCTGCAGCAGGTCCTCGCCTCGCGCGAGTCCGGCAGCGGCGCAAAGGCCAAGCGCGGCGACCACGGCGAGGGCATCGAAACGTCGTTTCATCGTTGTTCCGTTGTGTCGCCTGCGCGCGGGCGGCGCATCAGTATCGCTTCATCGACGGCTCGACCTCGGCCGCCCATTCCTCGACGCCGCCGCGCAGGTTGTGGACCTGGACGAAGCCGGCGTGCTTCAGCAGCGCCGCGGCGTGAAAGCTGCGGTGGCCGTGATGGCAGACCATCACCAGCGGGCGGTCGGGGGGAACTTCATCGAGCCTGGAGCCGAGCTGCCCGAGCGGAATCGACACCGAGCCGTCGATCCGGCAGTAGTCGAACTCCCACGGCTCGCGCACGTCGATAAGCACCGGCGGCGTCCGTCGCGGATCGGCGCGCCACTTGAGGAGCTCGGCGGGGCCGAGTTGCGGGATCAAAATTCGAAGCGCGACGGTGTCGCGGCGTTCTTGAGCGGATCGATCACCGTCTCGAAAAGATCCTGCGCGGTGACCGACCCGGGCGCAACCCAGCGGACGAGCCTTGCCGTCATCACCGGCGCCTCGCCGACGACGGCGAAAACGCGTCCGCCCGGCTTCAGTTGCCTCATGAAGGCGTCCGGCAGGACCGGCGTCGAGCCGGTCAGGACGATCGCGTCGTAGTTGGCGGCGCCGAAGCCCCGCGCCCCGTCGCCCACGGCAAGTTCGATCCCCGCGAGGCCCACGCGCGCGAGCTTCGCCTTCGCGTCGGCCGACAATTGCGGATCGATTTCGACGCTCACCACCTGCGCGCCCCGGGTCGCGAGGAGCGCCGTCAAATATCCGCTCCCCGTGCCGATCTCGAGCACGTTCTCGCGCGGCCTCACCTTGAGCTCCTGCACGACGCGCGCCTCCATCTTCGGCGTCCACATCCGTTGGCCCCCGGGAAGCGGAATCTCGAGGTCGGCGAAGGCCAGCATCCGGTACGCCGCAGGCACGAACTCCTCGCGCCGGACCGCGAACACGAGGTCGAGCACGTCCTGATCCAGCACGTCCCACGTGCGGATCTGCTGCTCGACCATGTTGAAACGCGCCTGCTCGACGTCCATCGTGATGGTTTGGAGAACCGTGTCCGGAAAACCCGAGTCGTGCAGTCTGGACGACGTCATCGCCCCTGTCGGTAACTTTGGTCACGCGGCCCCCGGTTTCCGCGGCGCCCTGGCATTGCCGCTGCGCACCTGCCGCGACTCAACTGACTACGGGTCATTTATTATGCTGTTTTTCATTATCGCACGTCAAATCGCGGGTTTCTCCCTCGGACGGCCTACTCCGCCGGCGCCTGCGCGCTGCCGGCGGCGATTGCCGAGCGCTTCGCCATCCGCGCCGCGCGCCTTGCCTTGCGCCGTTCCGCCCACGCGTCGAGATAGGTGTAGAGCACCGGGACGACGACGAGCGTCAGCAGGGTCGAGGTGATGACGCCGCCGATGATCGCGCGACCCATCGGTGCCTGCGTTTCCCCGCCTTCGCCCAGCCCCAGCGCGAGCGGCGTCATGCCGCCCAGCATCGCCGCCGTCGTCATCAGGATCGGCCGCAGCCGCACCTGCCCGGCGCGCAGCAGCGCATCGTGCAGGCTCGCGCCGGCGCGCCGCGCCCGGTTGGCGAAGTCGACGAGCAGGATCGCGTTCTTGGTGACGAGACCCATCAGCATGATGAAGCCGATCATCGAGAACAGGTTGAGCGTTGTTCCGGTCAAGAGCAGCGCGAGGAAAACGCCGATCAGCGAAAACGGAAGCGAGGCCATGATCGCGACCGGTTGCAGGAAGCTCGCGAACTGCGAGGCGAGGATCAGGTAGATGAAGATCACCGCGAGGCCGAGCGCCGCCATCGCCGCGTCGAACGATTCCTTCTGGTCCTTTGCCTGCCCACCGACGTCGAAGCGATAACCCGGCGGAAGCGTCATCTCCTTCATCACCTTCGCGACGTCGGCGTTGACGTCGCCGGAAGGCCTCCCTTCGGCGTTCGCGTACAGCGCCACCCGGCGTTGCAGTTCCTGTCGCTTGATGATCTGCGGGCTCGTGCTCTCGACAATGTCGGCGACCTGGCGAAGCGGCACCATCCGCGCTTCGCCGTCGGGCCCGCGCTTGCTCGTCGTCAGATACAGGTTCGAGAGATCCGAAGCGAGCCGGCGCGCATCGCGCGGAAGCTGGACGTTGACCTCGTAGTTCTGCCCGTCGGGTCCGAGCCAGTAGCTCACCGTGTCGCCGGCAAGAAGGGGTCGCATCGTCGCGCCGACCTGCTGCACGGTGACGCCGAGATCCGCGGCGATGTCGTTGTTGAGCCGAATCGATAATGCGGGGGCCGCCGCCTTCTCGGAAATTTCGAGGTCGGCGATTCCCGGAATCTTCGCCACCCGCTGCGCGAACTCGCCGATCAGCCGCGTCATCACCGCAGGGTCCGGGCCGAGGAGATTGACCCATACGGGCCGGTCCCAGCCGAACGCCAGCTCGATGCCGGGGATCGGCAGCAGCTCCTTGCGGATCGCGCGCTCGATTTCCTTCTGCGACCGCGCACGGTCGGTGCGATCGACGAGCTTCAGATTGACGCGCGCGTAGTTGCGCCCCTCGTCGGTGCCGATCGTGGTCATCGTCAACGCGATTTCCGGGATCGATTTCAGCGCCGCCTCGACCTCCCGCACCTTCCCGTCGCTGTACTCGAGACTCGACCCGACCGGCGTGTTGAGCCGCAGCGAGATGAAGCTCTCGTCGGCCTCGGGAACGAACTCGGTGCCGACGAGCGGGACGATGGCGAAGCTCGCGAAGAAGGCGCCGAGCGCCAGCGCGATGACGCTCTTCCGGTGCGAAAGCGCCCACTCGAGGATCGCCCCATAGAGCTCGTGCAGCCACTCGATCCCGCGCTCGATGCGATCCATGATGCGGCCGAGCCACGGCACGCGCCGAAAACGCGACCCGGGCGGATCGTGCCAGACCGACGACAGCATCGGATCGAGCGTGAAACTCACGAACAGCGAAACCAGCACCGCGACGGCGACCGTCACCCCGAACTGGAAGAAGAAACGCCCGATCAATCCGCTCATGAACGCGATCGGGACGAACACGGCGACGATCGCGAAGGTGGTCGCCATCACCGCAAGCCCGATCTCGTCGGTCGCCTCCTGCGCGGCGCGAACGTGGTCCTTGCCCTGACCGAGATGGCGCACGATGTTCTCGCGGACCACGATCGCATCGTCGATCAGGAGGCCGATGCACAGCGACAGTGCCATCAGCGTCAGGAAATTGAGCGTGAAGCCGAAGGCGAAGAGCGCAATGAACGTCGCGATCACCGCGATCGGCAGCGTGAGCCCGGTGATGATCGTACTGCGCCAGCTGTGAAGGAACAGGAACACGATCAGCACCGTCAACAGCGCGCCCTCGACGATCGTCTGCTTGACCCGGTTGACGCTCTTCTCGACCTGATCGGCCGTGGAGTTGATGAGCTCCAGCTCGACGTCCTTGGGGATGCGCTGCTTCAACGCCTCGATCGCGGCCTTGATGCCCTGACCGGTTTCGACGATGTTCGCGTCCTGCGCCTTCTGGATGTCGAGCGTGATCGAGCGGCGGCCATTGATCCGGGAGATCGAATCGGGTTCCTTCTCGCCGTCGATCACGTCGGCAACCTGCGAGAGGTACACCGGCACGCCCATCTGCTGGGCGACGATGACGCGTCCGAACTGCGCCGGATCCTTGATCTTGCCTTCGACGCGCACGATGGCGTCGGTCTGCCCGCGCGTGATCCGTCCGGCCGGCACGTCCTGGTTCGCGTTCTGGATCGCGGTGATCACCTGGTCGACACCGATGCCGAGCGCCGTCATCGCGCTGGGCTTGATCTGGATCAGGATCTGCCGCGTCACGCGTCCGCTGACGTCGATGCGCGCGACGCCCGGTACGTTCTCGAGACCCTTGACGATCGTCTGGTCGGTGAGCGAGCTCAGGTCGCGCAGGTCGAGCGCGGGCGACATCACGGCGAGCGACACGACCGGCTGCTGGTTCTCCTGGTCGGCACGGATGACGAGCGGGTCTTTGACATCGCGCGGGAAACTGGGCCGGACCTGGGCGATCTTGTCGCGGACGTCCTGCATCGCCTTGCCCATGTCGGTCGACATCCGAAACTCGGCGAAGACCTCGCTTCGTCCCTCCTTCGAATTGGAGCGGATCAGGCTTGCGCCGGCGACGGTGTTGATCGCGTATTCGAGCGGTTTGGTGACGTCGGTCTCGACGACCTCGGGATTTGCGCCCGGGTAGGTCGTCAGGACCAGCACGAACGGCAGGTTGACGTCGGGCATCTGCTCGACGCGCAGCCGGTTGTAGGCGAAAAGGCCCAGGACGGCGATGCCCACCATCACCATCGTCGCGAACACCGGGTTCCGGATCGAAACGCGCGTGATCCACATCGTCGTCTTTCCTCCCCTAACCGGCGACCGCGGTCGTGCCCGACGTCGGCGCCGACGCGGGCAGCGGCGCCGGCGTGCCCGCCTTGACGATCGCGGGTGCGCCTTCCTTCAGGTTGTCGAAGGGCGCGGAGAGAACCGGCGCGCCCGCCGGCAATGCGGTCCTGATCTCGACGCGCCCGGCGGTGGCGTCTCGCCCTCCGGTGGCAATGCTTCGCTTGACGAGCTTGCCATCGTCGACGATCCAGACGTACGCCTGGCCGCTCTCGATGCGAACGGCCGTTGCGGGGAGCGTGGGCACCGGCTTGCTCGCCGCGAGCATGATGCGTCCGGTGGCGAACATCCCGCCGCGCAAGGCGCCGTCGGCGTTCGGGATCCCGACGTAGACGAGAATCGCGCGGGTGCCCGGCTCGGTGGCCGGGTTGATCCGCTCGACGCGGCCCGTGAACCGGCGCTCGCCGAATCCATCGATGACGAGCTCGACCCCCTTGCCGATCTCGAGCTCCGGGACATCGACCGCCGGCACCGCGGCCTGCAGCTCCATGTCCGTCAAGTCGACGACCGTCACGAGCGGCGAGTCGAATGCGACCTTCTCGCCCGGCTGCACGTGGCGCTTCGCCACCGTGCCCGTGAGCGGCGACGTGGCGATCGCGTCCCGCAACGCGTTTCGCGCGAGCTGGACCTGGGCTTCCGCGGACTTGACCGAGCCCTGCGCGACGTTGTAGCTCGACTCCGAATTGTCGAAGGCGTTCTGCGAGATGAAACTCTGCTTCAGCAGCGTGAGATTGGTCGCTCGCGTCTTTTGGGCCAGCGCGAGCTGGGCTTTCGCCGACTCGAGCGCGCCGATGCGTTCGATCAGCTTCGCCTCGAGATCCGCGGTGTCGATCCGCGCGAGCACCTGCCCCGCTCGCACGGCGTCGCCTTCGCGGACCGTGACCTGGCGGACATCGCCCGAGACCTTGGCCTTGACCGTGGCCTGGCGCACCGGTTGCACCGCTCCCGAGACGGGAAGCCACCGCGAAAGCGCGTGAGGCTCGACGCGCGTCAAATCGGCCGGGGCAAATTCGAGGGTGACCGGTGGGCCGCCTTTGCTTTCGGCGGCGTCGCTCTTTTTCACGAGGCGCAACGCGACGCTGCCGCCGATCGCCGCCACGACCAGCAGTCCGACCATCCCGGCGATCAACCGGCGGCGGGTCCATCTTCTTGCCATCCGTGCTCCCCGTGGCGGCCGCCGGTACGGCGACCCCCGTGTATTGAAGAGCCGACCTGGGTTGGCCGGGTCGGCGCAATTCCTTCGCGATGCCCGCTTGGATGCGCGGGCGCGCCGGTTCGGATTTACGAAAAGGGCGTAGTTTAAGTTTCCCGTCCTTTCCCCGGAAGCACGCTGCGATGGACTGCAGCGGAGCGCGACAGGCGGCGCCGACGGATCCGTGAGCCTCGCGCTTGCGGGCGGCGCCGCCCGAGGGAGCGATCCATACGGGGCCTGGCGCCAAAGAGCAAAGAGTCGTCCTCGTGGTTCCCTGGGGCTGACCGCCACCGCGTCCCGGGCGCGCGCTCCGGGGGCCGCGCCATGCCCCGCTCGCGCCGGGCGCATTCGAGGCGGCGCCGATTCGCAGGCGCGAGACGGCGATGTTACGACGACGGCGTCACGATTGACAGCCCGGGGCCAACAGCAAATAATTCTCTGTTGCCCATTTGGCCAACCCCATTTCCCGGAGGAAATTAATGAAAATCATCAACAAGCTCGGCCTCGCGGTCGTGGCGAGCGCCGTGCTCGCCGTCTATGGCTGCAGCAAGGAGGAGCCGAAGAAGGCCGAAGCCCCGAAAGCCCCGGTGGAGGAAGTCGCCGTGGTCAAGATCGGCTCGGCCGCCCCGCTGACCGGCGAAATCGCGCATCTCGGCAAGGACAACGACAACGGAGTGCGGCTCGCAATCGACCAGGCGAACGCCAAGAAGATGAAGATCGGCGGCAAGACGATCACGTTCGAAGTGATGAGCGAGGACGATCAGGCCGACCCGAAGTTGGGGCCGACGATCGCCCAGAAGTTCGTCGACGCGAAGGTCGCGGGCGTGGTAGGGCACCTCAACTCCGGCGTCACCATCCCGGCCTCGGCGGTCTACAACCAGGGCGGGATCCCGATGATCTCGGGCTCCGCGACCAATCCGAAGCTCACCGAGCAAGGCTTCAAGAACGTGTTCCGGGTCGTCGGCCGCGACGACCAGCAGGGCCCCGCTGTCGCACAGTATCTGGAGGCCATGAAAGTCAAGAAGGTCGCCATCGCCGACGATGCGACCGCCTACGGCGAGGGTCTCGCGAATGAAGTCGAAAAGACACTGAAGGCCGCCGGCGTGCACATCGTCGCGCGCGAAAAGACCAACGACAAGGCGACCGACTTCAAGGCGATCCTGACCAAGATGAAGGGCAAGGCGCCCGACGCCGTGTTCTACGGCGGAATGGATGCGACGGGCGGCCCGATGCTGAAGCAGGCACGCGAGCTCGGGATCAAGGCGGTATTCGCCTTCGGCGATGGCGCCTGCACCGACAAGATGAAGGAGTTCGCAGGCGAGAAGAACGCGGAAGGCTTCATCTGTTCGCAGGCCGGGCTCCCGGTGGTCGCGGCGTCGAAGGGCTTCCTCGATGCGTACAAGGCCAAGTACAACGTCGAGCCGATCCTCTACGCGCCGTTCACTTATGACGCGGCGAACCTGCTGATCGCGGCGATGCAGAAGGCCAGTTCGACGGACCCGGCGAAATACCTGCCCGATCTGCAGAAGATCAGCTACGACGGCGCGACCGGGCACATCGAGTTCGACGACAAGGGTGACCGGAAGGACGCCGAAATCACGATCTTCACGCTGAAGGACGGCAAGCTTGATCCCGTCGCCGTAGTGAAAGGCGGCAAGAGCATCGGCTTCGAGGAATTCATGAAAAACGCGGCGCCGGCACCGACCGCCGCCGTCGAACCGATGAAGGGCGAGATGAAGAAAGAAGAGCCCAAGAAGTAGGTACCCGGGCTCACGCCGACGGCGCCTCGCGGGGCGCCGTTTTCGTATCCGGGGGCCCGCGGCGCTTGAGCACTTGCCGGCAGCGCACGCACGGCCGACAATTCAGCGCGCGTTTTGCCTCGGGGGACAGCGTGGACACGTTACTGCAGCAGCTCGTCAACGGGCTCACGCTCGGCAGCGTGTATGCCATCGTCGCGCTCGGCTACACGATGGTGTACGGGATCATCCAGCTCATCAACTTCGCGCACGGCGAGGTGGTGATGATCGGGGCAATGGTCGCCTATTCGGTGATCGTGGGACTGGTGGGCGCCGAGGTCCCCCTTCCCGCGCTGGTGATTGTCCTCATTGCGGTGCTGGCCGCGATTCCCTGCTGCATGGCCGTCGGCTACGTGCTGGAGCGCGTCGCCTACCGGCCGCTGCGCGGCGCGCCGCGCCTCGCGCCGCTGATCACGGCGATCGGCTTGTCGATCATCCTCCAGCACCTCGCGATGATCATCTGGAGCCGCAATCCCCTGGCCTATCCGCAGCTCGTCCCGGTCGTCTCCTACCACATCACGTCCACGCCCAACGGGGCGACGATCACCAACGTGCAGGTCGTGATCATGGCCTTGTCGGTGCTGATGATGTGGGGGCTGCTCCTGCTGGTCTACCGGACCAGGCTCGGCATCGCGATGCGCGCCGTTGCCCAGAATCCCCACGTGGCCGGCCTGATGGGCATCGACATCAATCGCGTCATTGCGCTGACGTTTGTCATCGGCTCGGCGCTCGGCGCGGTAGCGGGCGTCATGGACGGAACCTATTACGGCATCGCGCACTACAGGATGGGGTTCCTTCTCGGACTCAAGGCATTCTCGGCGGCGGTGCTGGGCGGCATCGGCAACCTCGGCGGCGCGATGCTCGGCGGCCTGCTGCTCGGCGTCATCGAGGCGCTTGGCGCAGGTTACGTGGGCGACCTCACGAACCTCTGCCAGCTCGCGGGGTGGTCGGACGCGCTCGCCCGGCGCTGCGCCAACGATCCCAACCTCGCGGTGTTCGGTTCCAACTACCAGGATGTGTTCGCATTCCTCGTCCTCATTCTCGTCCTGGTGTTCCGTCCTTCGGGCCTGCTCGGCGAGCGCGTCGCCGATCGGGCTTAGGGCGAGGACTGCAATGCGCGCACTCTTCGACACGCGCCGTCACCCCGGACTGGCCTGGGCGGGCCTCGCGATCGTCGGCGTCGCACTGCTCGTTCTTCCGTGGCTCCTCGCCGGCATCGGGACCGCGTGGGTACGGATCACCAATCTCGCCATCCTCTACTGTTTTCTCGCGCTCGGGCTCAACATCGTCGTGGGCTTCGCCGGTTTGCTCGACCTCGGCTACATCGCGTTCTACGGCGTGGGCGCGTACGTCTACGCACTGCTCGCGAGCCCGCAGTTCGACCTCCACCTGCCGTTCTGGATCATCCTGCCCTTCGGCGCGGTGGTCGCGTGCATGTTCGGCGTGCTGCTGGGCGCGCCGACCCTGAGGCTTCGCGGCGACTATCTGGCGATCGTGACGCTCGGCTTCGGCGAGATCGTCCGGATTTTTCTGAACAACCTGTCCTCGCCGTTCAACCTGACCAACGGTCCGCAGGGGATCACGCTGATCGATCCTTTCCGGATCGACGGGTTGACCTTCTCCGGCAGCCAGACGTTCTTCGGTCTGGACCTGAGCGGTCCCATCAAGTACTACTACCTCTTTCTGGTGGTGCTGCTCGCAGTCATCGTCGTCAACCTGCGGCTGCAGAATTCGCGCATCGGCCGCGCCTGGGAAGCGATCCGCGAGGACGAGGTCGCCGCGCGGGCAATGGGGATCAACACGCGCAACATCAAGCTGCTGGCGTTCGCGATGGGCGCTTCGTTCGGCGGCATCGCCGGCGGGATGTTCTCGGCGATCCAGGGCTTCATAAGCCCGGAGAGCTTCGTCCTTGTCGAATCGATCATGGTGCTGTCGATGGTGGTGCTCGGGGGGATGGGCAACATTTGGGGCGTGATCGTGGGGGCGCTGCTGCTGTCCTTCGTGCCCGAGATTCTGCGTTACACGGTCGGCCCCGTGCAGGTCGCGCTGTTCGGCCGCACACTCATCGATCCGGAGGTCATCCGGATGCTGCTGTTCGGGTTCGCGCTGGTGCTGATGATGCTGTTCCGACCGGCGGGAATTCTGCCCTCCGCGCTGCGCAAGCGCGAATTCGAAGTCAAGCGGGACGCCCCGTGAGCGAGCACCTTTCGCTGCTGACCGCGAAAGGCATCTCCAAGCGCTTCGGCGGCGTCCACGCGCTGACCGACGTCGCGTTCACGATTCGGCACGGAGAGATCTACGGCCTCATCGGGCCCAACGGCGCGGGCAAGACGTCGCTGTTCAACGTGCTTACCGGCATCTACGCTCAAGACGCAGGCGAATTCACGTTCGACGGCCAGGCGCTCGGGGGACTCAAGCCGCACGAGGTGGCCGAACGCGGCATCGCGCGCACGTTCCAGAACATCCGCCTGTTCGCCAATCTCTCGGCGCTCGAGAACGTGATGATCGGGCGCCACGTGCGGACCCACGCCAACGTGTTCGGCGCAATTTTGCGCGACGCGAGAACCTTGGCCGAAGAGAAGGCCATCGAGCACCGCGCCCACGAGCTGCTCGAATACGTCGGCATTGCCAAACGCGCCAACTCGCTCGCCAAGCATCTCGCGTACGGCGACCAGCGGCGGCTCGAGATCGCCCGCGCCCTCGCGACCGAGCCGAAACTGCTGGCGCTCGACGAACCCGCCGCGGGCATGAACGCGACGGAGACGACCGCCCTGAAAAGCCTGCTCGAGGACATCCGGCGCGATGGAACGACGATCCTGCTGATCGAGCACGACATGAAGCTCGTGATGAGCGTGTGCGATCGCGTGCTCGTGCTCGACTACGGGCGGAAGATCGCCGAAGGCTCCGCCGCCGAGGTGCAGACGGATCCCAAGGTCATCGCCGCGTACCTCGGCGGCGAGATCACCCTGAACGTCAAGGAAGCCTAGTGACGACAAGCGCGACGCCCGGCCCGCTGCTCGAGCTTCGCAAGCTCGAGGTCGCCTATGGCGGCATCCACGCCGTCAAGGGCATCGACCTCGCCGTCGGCGAGGGCGAGCTCGTGTGCCTCATCGGCGCCAACGGTGCCGGCAAGACGACGACGCTCAAGGGCATCTGCGGCTTGCTCGCGGTCAAGTCCGGAACGATCCGCTATGCCGGCCAGAACGTCACCGGACGGCCCGCGTTCGCCCTCGTGCGTCGCGGCCTCGCGATGGTGCCCGAAGGGCGGGGCGTGTTCGGGGCGCTGACGATCGAGGAAAATCTTGCGATGGGCGCCTACGTACGCACCGACCGCGCGGGCATCCGCGCCGACATCGAGCGCGTGTTCGAGCTCTTTCCGCGCCTTAGGGAGCGGCGGCGCCAGACGGCCGGCACGCTGTCCGGCGGCGAGCAGCAGATGCTCGCGATGGGCCGAGCGCTGATGTCGAAGCCGAAGCTCCTGCTCCTCGACGAACCGTCGATGGGCCTCGCGCCGCTGATGGTGCAGAAGGTTTTCGAGACCGTTCTCAGCGTGGCGAAGCAAGGGGTCACGATCCTTCTGGTCGAGCAGAACGCGAAGCTGGCGCTCGAAGTGAGCCGCCGGGGCTACGTGATGGAATCCGGCGAGATCACGCTGTCCGGCGACGCGAAGGCCTTGCTGCACGACCCCGCCGTGCGCGCCGCCTATCTCGGCGAAGCTGCCACGTAGCGGCCGGATGTCCGAGCCGCCGCTGCTCCCGGGCCAGGCGCCGGCGCCACCGCCGGCGCATCTGCACCCTCGCATCGTGCCGTGGCAGCATGCGCTTGCGTGGTACGAGGAAGCGATGCGCCTGTTCAAACGAGCGCCTGCGACGTGGATGGGGCTGGCGGTCCTCACGCTCGCCTGCGAGCTGGGGCTGAAGGCCCTGCCGGGCGCAAGCGGTCTCCTGGGCGAGATCGTGACGCCCCTTGTCGCCTGTGGACTCGTCTATGCGGCGGCGGCCGCCGATCGTCGCGCGGCACTTTCGCTTCGCCTCGCCGTTGCCGCATTCGGCGCGGGGGGAGGCGCGATGTTTGCGGTCGTGGCCGCCGACCTCCTCGTGTTCGCCGCGCAGGCGCTCGCCGCATGGTGGATCGCCGACGCCAACCTGCTCGCACTCGAAAGCACGTCCACCGATCTCTCGGTCGCGGCGATCCTCGGCATTCAGACGACCGGAATTCTCGCCGCACTGCCTTTCACGTTCGTTCCGTTCCACGTCCTCTTGGAGCGCGTGCCTCCGGGCGCCGCCTTCGCCGCGAGCTGGGACGCGTTCGCGCAGAATGCGCTGCCGCTTCTCGCCTACGCGGCCGCGTCGATGCTGCTGCTCGGCTTCAGCGCCTTGACGCTGGGACTGGGCTTCATCCTGGCGCTGCCGCTGTGGGCCGCGTCGTCTTACGCCGCGTGGAAGGACATCTTCGGCGTTCGGGACGCGCCGGAGCCCTGAGCGGCGCGGCCCTTACCACGTCGGCCGATGCGTGAACCCAGCGAGCGTGGAATCCGCCGTGGCCGGCACGACGTCGATCGCCGTCACCCGTGCCGCCGGCGGACCCAGCCTGCACCATGCGACGATGGCTTCGACGGCACCCGCCTCTCCTTGCACGAACGCCTCGACGGTGCCGTCGCGACGGTTGCGCACCCAACCCGCGACGCCACCGGACTCGGCGGCATCGACCATGGCGTAGCGGTAGCCCACGCCCTGCACGCGGCCGCGGATCACGAGCCGCCGCGCCACCATTTCGTCAGCGCCCCTGCTTGCGTGCGTACAGCAGCAGCGCCGCCACCGTCTTCGCGTCGGTGATCTCGCCTCGGTCGAGGGCCGAGAGCATCTCCCCGAGGCTCATCGTGACGACTTCGACGAATTCGCCGTCGTCGGGCTTCGCTCCCACGTGCGTCAGACCTTCGGCGAGGAAAAGTTCGATCTTCTCGTTGGTGTACGAGATCAGCGTGTGGATCGTGGCGAGCGACGTCCACTTGGCCGCATCGTAGCCCGCTTCCTCGATCAACTCGCGCTGCGCGGTTTCGAGCCCGGCCTCGCCCGGATCGAGCTTGCCCGCCGGAAACTCGATGAACACGCGATCGAGCGGATACCGGTACTGGCGCAGGACGACCAGACGCGCGTCGGGAAGCACGGGAACGATCAGCACCGCGCCCGGATGCACGACGTGCTCGCGCGTCGCGAGCCTGCCGTCCGGGAGCCGCACCGTGTCGCGGCGGACGTGCAGCAGCTTGCCGTCGAACACCGTTTCGGACGACACCTTCGTCTCGACGAGGTGCGCGTCGCGTTTGGCCCGTTTCACTTCGTCCAGTCCTTTGCCACCAGGAAATCCGAGTACAGCCGCGCTTCGGGGCTGCCCGGCTCGGGCTTCCAGTCGTAACGCCACCGCACGATCGGCGGCAGCGACATCAGGATCGCCTCGGCGCGGCCGTTCGATTGCAGACCGAAGAGCGTACCGCGATCCCAGAGCAGATTGAATTCGACATAGCGTCCGCGGCGGTACATCTGGAAGTCGCGCTCGCGCTCGCCGTAGGCCACGTCCTTGCGCCGCTCGAGGATCGGCGCGTAGGCGTCGAGAAAGCGGTCGCCGACGCTTCTCGTCAGCGCGAAGCAGCGATCGAAGCCGCCTTCGTTCAGATCGTCGAAGAAGATGCCGCCGATTCCGCGCGGCTCGTCCCGGTGCTTCAGATAGAAGTAGTCGTCGCACCAGCGCTTGTACTTCGCGTGAACGTCCGCGCCGAACGGCGCGAGCGCGTCGCGGCAGGCCCGATGGAAATGGACGGCGTCTTCCTCGTACGCGTAGTACGGCGTCAGGTCCATCCCGCCACCGAACCACCACGCGTCTTCCGCACCCGCGGACGAGGCGTGCGCAACGAACAGTCGCATGTTCATGTGCACGGTCGGCGCATGGGGATTGCGAGGATGCAGCACGAGCGACACGCCCATCGCCTCCCAGGCGCGGCCGGCGATCTCGGGTCGCGACGCGCTCGCCGCCGACGGCAGCGCTGCACCCTTCACGTGCGAGAAGTTGACGCCGCCGCGCTCGAAGACGTTCCCTTCTTCCAGCAGCCTCGAGATGCCGCCGCCGCCCTGCGGACGCTCCCAGGCGTCGCGCCGGAACGATGCGCCGTCGATCGCCTCGAGGCCGGTCACGATGCGCGCCTGGAGATCGAGAAAATAGCGTTGGGGGGCGGAGACGTTCATCGGACCGGCAATTTGGATAAAACGGTGAGCAGCGGGCAGAAAGCGCCGGCTTTCAGCCCTTGCGGACGGCGAGCGCGCGGTGCCCGATGTCGGTCCGGTATTGCATGCCGTCGAAATGGAGATCGGCGATCGCCGCGTACGCGGATCGCTGCGCCTGCTTCACGGAATCGCCCAGCGCGGTGACGCACACCACGCGCCCCCCCGCGACGACGATCCGGCCGCCGTCGCGCGCGGTTCCCGCGTGGAACACCTTGCAATCGGGATGCGTCTCGGCGGTAATCCGCTCGAGACCGGTGATCGCATCGCCCCTTCGCGGCTCGCCCGGGTACCCCTGCGCGGCAAGCACGACGCCAAGCGCCGCGCGGCGGTCCCATTCGGCGTCGACCGCATCGAGCGTCCCGTCGATTGCGTGCGCCAACAGGTCTACGAGATCGGATTTCAGGCGCGCGACGATCGGCTGCGTTTCCGGATCGCCCATCCTGCAGTTGAATTCGAGGACCTTCGGATTGCCGCCGTCATCGATCATTACGCCGGCGTAGAGAAACCCCGTGTACGGAATGCCGTCGGCCGCCATGCCCGTTACCGTCGGCACGATCACTTCGCGCATGATTCGCGCATGCAGCGCCGGCGTGATGATCGGCGCCGGCGAATAAGCCCCCATGCCGCCGGTGTTCGGGCCGCGATCGCCATCGAGGAGCCGTTTGTGGTCCTGCGCCGAGGCAAGTGGCAGGACATTGCGCCCGTCCACCATCACGATGAAGCTGGCCTCCTCGCCTTCGAGGAACTCCTCGACGACCACGCGAGCGCCCGCCGCGCCCATTGCGTTGCCGACCAGCATGGCGTCGATCGCCGCGTGCGCCTCGCCCACGGTCGCCGCAACGACGACGCCTTTGCCCGCGGCGAGGCCGTCGGCCTTGACGACGATCGGCGCGCCGCGTTGGACGACATGCGCGCGCGCCTCGCCAGCGTCGCTGAACGTCCGGTACTGCGCGGTGGGAATGCCATGCCGCGCCATGAACGCTTTCGCATAATCCTTCGAGCTTTCGAGCTGCGCTGCGGCGCTCGTCGGCCCGAAGATCTTCAAGTCCGCCGCGCGGAACGCATCGACGATCCCGGCCGCGAGTGGCGCCTCCGGCCCGACGACCGTCAAGCCGATGCGCTGCTGCTGCGCGAACGCCGCAAGCTCGGGGATCGCCGTGACCGCGACGTTGGCGAGCTCCGGCTCGCCCGCGGTTCCGCCATTGCCAGGTGCGACGAAGACCCTCGCGACGCGCGGCGAGCGGGCGATCTTCCATGCCAACGCGTGCTCGCGACCGCCGCTGCCGATGACGAGGACGTTCACGGTCGCGGGCTCAGTCCAGCGCGATCTGGCCGAAGACGTAGAGGATGCTGCCGTGGTTGATCCCGCCGTTCAGCGTCGGAATGAACGTCGAATACAGCGTGAACTTTTCATAGCGCGCCGAGAAGAGTGGCAGGATCGCCGGGAAAGGAATGCCGTTCGCAATGTCGGGCCGCTGGACGATCATCACCGTGTAGCCCAGGCCCGGCTGCACGCTATCGCGCGCTCTCCAGTACGTCGACCAGCCATAGCCGAGATTGAACTCCGGCTCGCGGTGCGAGTCGCTGAACACCAGGAAGAAGACCGTATCGGTGTCCCCGTTCTCGCGCTCGGTCAAGCGCGCCCAGCCTCCGCCCCACGCATACTCGTTTTCCTGCGCGCGCGCCTCGGCGGTCCAGGTCCACGGCAGATGCCACGAATAGCCCGATACGAGGAGCGCGTTGGTGCCGTGGGTATAGGTGTCGGCCAGACGCCGGCACGCGGTGTTGACCCAGTCCCAGAGATCGGCGCACTCCGCGGCCCGGGCTGACGCCGGTGCCGCGAGGGCCAACACGACGGCGAGCGAGACATGAAGTGCCCATCGCTGCATTTGGCCATCCCCTCGTCAGTGACGAAAATGCCGGATGCCGGTGAATACCATGGCGAGCCCCCGTTCGTCGGCCGCCGCAATCACCTCGTCGTCGCGCACGCTGCCGCCCGGCTGAATCACCGCCACCGCGCCGTTGTCGGCAACGATGTCGAGGCCGTCGCGGAACGGAAAGAACGCGTCCGAAGCGACGACCGAGCCCGCGAGCGACAGGTCGGCGTTCTTTGCTTTCATCGCGGCGATGCGCGTCGAGTCGACCCGGCTCATCTGGCCGGCTCCGACGCCGAGCGTGCGGCCCCCGGCACAATAGACGATCGCGTTCGACTTGACGAACTTCGCGACCCGCCACGCGAACATCAGGTCGGCGAGCTGTTCGGAAGTCGGTGCCTTTTTCGTCACCACCTTGAGTTCGCCCGGCAGCACGTTGCGCGCATCCGTCGTTTGCAGCAGCAGTCCTCCACCGACGCGCTTGAGGTCGAGCTGCGCGGCGGCCGCTGACCCGCCAAGCGGCAATTCGAGCACGCGAACGTTCTTCTTCTGCGCGATCACCGCGAGCGCGTCAGGCGTGTAGCCAGGCGCGATCAGCACTTCGAGGAACTGGGCCGCGACGGCGTCGAGCGTGGCCGCGTCGACCGGACGGTTGAACGCGATAATGCCGCCGAACGCCGAGACGGGATCGGTCGCAAGCGCCCTCCGGTAGGCCTCGAGCGGCGAACCGGCGATGGCCACTCCGGATGGATTCGCGTGCTTGACGATGACGCAGGCGGGCTCCGCAAACGTCTTGACGCACTCCCAGGCGGCGTCGGCATCGCCGATGTTGTTGTACGAGAGCTCCTTGCCCTGCAGCTGGCGGAAGGTGGCGATCGTGCCCGGCGCGGCGCCGACGTCGCGGTAGAACGCCGCGCCCTGGTGCGGATTCTCGCCGTAGCGCAGGTCCTGCACCTTGACCGTCTGCAGGTTGAAGTTGTCGGGGAAGGCCGCCGCGCTGCCGTCCGCGCCGCGCGCCGTCAGCCAGTTCGAGATCGCGCCGTCGTAGGCGGCCGTATGTGAAAACGCCTTTCGCGCCAGCGCGAAGCGCGTCGCAGGGGTGAGAATCCGGTCGTTCGCGTCGAGCTCGGCCAGCAGAGAAGCGTAGTCGGCAGGGTCGACGACGACACCGACGTGCTCCCAGTTCTTCGCCGCCGAGCGCACCATTGCCGGCCCGCCGATGTCGATGTTCTCGATCGCGTCCGCGAGCGTGCAGTCGGGCGCGGCGACCGTTTCGCGAAACGGATAGAGGTTGACGACGACCAGATCGATCGGCGGGATCGCGTGCTTCTCGAGCGCGGCCGCATGCGATCGAACATCACGGCGGGCGAGGATGCCGCCGTGCACCTTGGGGTGCAGCGTCTTCACCCGGCCGTCGAGCATTTCCGGAAATCCCGTGTAGTCGCCGATTTCGACCACCGCCAAGCCGGCCTCGGCAAGCGCCTTCGCCGTGCCGCCCGTGGAGATGAGCGCGATGCCGAGTCGCGCAAGCCCCTTGGCGAAGTCGACGAGGCCCGTCTTGTCGGAGACGGACAGCAGCGCTTGGGCGATCGGAGCGGACATGCGTGGTGAGCGAATGGACGCGGGCACCGTGAGAGCGCCCAATGGCGACGCGCGCGGGCGGGCGCGGGAACCGAGCCGCCGTCTCGACGGGAATCTACCGGATCCCGTATTTCGAAAGCTTGGTGCGCAGCGTGTTGCGGTTCATCCCGAGCATGTCGGCGGCCTGCGTCTGATTGCCACCGGCGCGCTCCAATACCGACGTGATCAAGGCACGCTCGACGTGCGTGATCACCATGTCGTAGACGCCGTGCGGACGCTCGCCGTCGAGCCTTCGGAAATATTCATCGAGCGATTTCTCGACCGTCTTGCCGAGTTCGTTGCTGCCGTTGATCCGTAGTGTCTTTCTCACGCGGCAAGGGCCTCCCCACCCCATGGCGATCTGTGCGGCACTCGCGCGAACGCTGCGCGCGCGTCGACGATGCCCGCCTGTTCCACGCGGTAGTCGAGGCGCTCGCTTTCGCCGGCGAGCGTTTCGAAGAAATGGTTGACGGCGCGCAATTGGCCCTCTGCGGTCTCCGTCGCATTGATTTCGCGCCGGAACAGTTCAGCGCCGGCGAGGTGCTTCGTGTACCAGCCGAGGTGCTTCCTGGCGATGCGGGTGCCGGCTGCCTCGCCGTAGAACGCGTAATGGTCGCCCAGATGCGCGACGACCGCCGCGTGCGCTTCCGTAACCAGCGGCGGCGGCAAATGAGTGCCGTGCTCGAGAAAATGGAGGATCTCGCGGAAGATCCAGGGGCGGCCCTGGGCGGCGCGGCCGATCATCACGGCATCCGCACGGGTGTAGTCGAGCACGTCCTTCGCCTGCTCGGGCGACGCGATGTCGCCATTCGCGATCACCGGAATGGCAGCTGCCGCCTTCACCGCGCGGATCGTGTCGTATTCGACCGGACCGACGAAGCCGCAGGCGCGCGTGCGACCGTGAACCGCGAGCGCCTGCACGCCGGCATCCTCGGCGATCCGGGCGATCGCGAGCGCGTTCCGGTGGGCGACATCGCGTCCGGTGCGGATCTTGAGCGTGACCGGGACGTCGACCGCGCCGACGACGGCGTCGAGAATCGCCGCGACCAGCGATTCGTTGCCGAGCAGCGCCGAGCCGGCCGCGACATTGCAGACCTTCCTGGCCGGGCAGCCCATGTTGACGTCGATGATCTGCGCGCCGCGGTCGACGTTGTAGCGCGCCGCCTCGGCCATCAGCGCCGGATCGGCGCCGGCGATCTGAACGGCGATCGGCGCGACCTCGCCGCGATGATCGGTGCGCAGCAGCGACTTTTCCGTCTCCCGCAGCCCGGGATTCGATGCGACCATTTCCGACACCGCGTAGCCCGCACCGAAGCGCTTGCAGAGCTTGCGAAACGGTCGGTCCGTCACGCCGGCCATCGGCGCGACGACCAGGTTGTTCGCCAGGGGATGCGGTCCGATGTGCACGGCTTTGCTTCGAATTTGAGCTGCGAAGAGAGCGAGGGAGCGGATTATAACTGTTCTGCGCAGCGTGCGGAGCAACGCAGATCAAATTTCCGAGCGCTCGTCGCGCCATTCGTTGCGATGGCACGAATTTTGGAACACGCGGCGTGCCGGCCACCGCGAGCGCACCCTGTTCGCGGTGATTCACTCCATCCGCATACTCGACGGGACGCGGCGTGCCTCGGCGTTGCGTGCGCCGGCCGGGTTGCAAAATGGCCGGACGACGATGTGGAGACAAGCGCTTGGCTGCGCCCGTATCGTGCAAGACGCGTGGAATCGGGGCCGTTCGTAAAATTGCTCGACAGTGCACGGCGATGTCGAGCGCCGTGCGACGCCGCTCTTCCGGGGGATCAGTGAATGCCGAACAGCATCGCGTGGGTGAACGCGCGCTTCGCCGGCGGGAGTGCGTCGAGCAGAGTGAGCGCCAACCCGCGCGGCCAGCGGAGAGAGGGCAAGTCGTTGCCGAAAATGCGCACGAGCCCGTGGGTGAACGCGATCCCGGCCCAACGATCGGGCCGACGGCGACGCGCGTAGCGCTCGAGCATCGGCCGATCACCGATCGTTTCAGGCCGCGCGTCGACAATCGCTCGCGCGAGCTCGTAGGCATCACGCAGCCCGACGTTTAGGCCCTGCCCCGCGACCGGGTGCAGCGTCTGGGCGGCGTTGCCGACAGCGACCGTCCGCGTGCCCGTAGAATCGCGCGCAACTTCGAGCACCAAGGGGAAGGTGCGACGATCGGTCACGCGCGAGAAGGCCTGGGTCCGCGCGCCGAGATGGCGCGCGAGTTGCTTCAGGAACGATCCGGCGTCTTCGGCGATCCGCCGTTCCGCGTGCTTCGGCGTCATCGTCCAGATGAGCCCGTGGTGATCGTTTTCGGGCAACAGGGCGACGGGACCATCGGGCGTGAAGCGTTCGTAAGCGACACCGCCGTGCGGCATCGCCCGCCAGACCTTCGCGACCAGCGCGACCTGACCGTAATCGTGGCGCCGTCGCGCGCCGTTACCGACGGCGACGCCCGTGCCGTCGGCAACCGCCACCAGTCTTGCCAGAATCGGCTCGCCGCCCGCATTTTCCGTTTCGACCGCGGCGTACGCGGGCGTCCCGCCGACCGCGCGGGCGGTAACGCCATGACGGATCGCGATGCCGGCGCGGGCGAGCGCGGCATCGAGCGCCGCCTGCAGCGCACGGTAGCTTACGACATAGCCGAGCGCGGGCAATCCGTATTCCGCAGCGGCGAGCGTCAACGTTCCAAAGCCGTCGGCCTGCGAAACGTCGATCGCGGTGATGGGTGTCACGCCTGCCGGTGTCGCGCACAGGGCGCTCCAGGCGCCGAGCCGGTCGAGGATCAATCGCGCGCCATGCGATAGTGCAACCGAGCGGTCGCTGCGCGGCGTTTCGCCCTTCGCGCGCGCATCGAGGACGACGACGTCGAGGTCGGCATCCGCGAGGCCGAGCGCGAGTGTCGCTCCGACCGGGCCGGCGCCGACGATGACCAGATCATGGAGCATCGGATGCGCCGACGTGTCGGCCTCCCGCGATTGCTCGGGGACGCACCCTTCCGGCCCTGGCTTCGCTCCGCCCGCCGACGCGTCCCGTCGAGACGTGGTCGTTCGGAGCCGGCCACCACCTGCCGCCGCGGACGCGCCGGCTCATGATTACCTCCTGCACGCCGCTTCGACGTCGGCCACCGATTTCGGCGCCGCCGCGGTCAGGATTTCGGTTCCCGTCGCCGTCACCAGCACGTCGTCCTCGATGCGCACGCCGATGTCCCAGAACGGATCCGGGACATTGTCCGCGGGGCGGATGTAGGTGCCCGGCTCGACGGTGAGCACCATCCCGGGAACGAGCTTCTGCGAAGCGCCCTTGACCTGATAGAGGCCGGCGTCGTGAACGTCGAGTCCCAGCCAGTGACCGGCGCGATGCATGTAGAACTGCTTGTAGCTGCCGCTCTCCAGCACTTCGTCGAGCGTGCCCTTGCAAAGGCCGAGGTCGACGTAGCCCTGCGCCAGCACGCGCTCGGCGACCTTGTGGTAGTCGTGGAAGTCCGCGCCCGGCTTCACCGCGTCGATGCACGCCCGCTGCGCGGCGAGGACGAGCTCGTAGACATCCTTTTGCGGGCCCGAGAAAGTGCCGCTGACGGGGAACGTCCGCGTGACGTCCGACGCGTAGCTTGCGTATTCGCAGCCGGCGTCGATCAGCAGCAGCTCGCCCTCCTGCAGCTGCCGGTTGTTGTCGCGATAGTGAAGCACGCAGGCGTTGGGGCCGCCGGCGACGATCGACGGATAAGCGACCGCCTGAGCGCCGGCATGGAGGAACTCGTGCAGGAGCTCGGCCTCGGTCTGGTATTCGAACCAGCCCGCTCGGGTGCGCTCCATCGCCCGGCGGTGCGCGGCTGCCGTGACCTCGGCGGCCCGGCGCATCAGCTTCAGCTCGTGCTCGTCCTTGACGAGGCGCAGGACGTCGAGCGGCTGCCGCACGTCGACGATTTCCGCCGGTGCACTGACGCCGGTGCGCGCGCGAGCGCGCACTTCGTTCAGCAGGTCCGTGACCTTCCGGTCCCACGCGGGAAAAAGCCCGAGCGGCGTGTACAGCGCCGGTTGGTCGGCCGCGAGCTCGGGCATTGTCCGGTCGAGCTCCGCGATCGGATGCGCCTCGTCGAAACCGAATATCTCGCGCGCGGCGTCGGGGCCGTAACGAAAACCGTCCCAGATTTCGCGTTCCTCGTTCCTGTCGCGGCAGAACAGGATATGGCGATCGCGGGCGGGGTCGTCGCCGCTCGCGACGAGCGCCACGACGGCCTCCGGCTCGGGAAAGCCGGAGATGTAATGGAAATAGCTGTCGTGGCGATACGGATAGAGCGAGTCGCGATTGCGCGCGACTTCGGGCGCCGTCGGGACGAGGGCAAGACCGCCGCCCGATTGCGCGCGCATTTGCCGCATCAACGCCGAGCGGCGGTCGCGGTGAATCCGGTGGACGTTTTTCATCGGGAGTTCTGGAAGCGAAGGCGTGATTATAGGCATGGCTCCGCGCCCTCCGGTGGCAGGGGCGCGGCGGCGCCCGCGGGACGCGTCGTTGCGCGATCGACCCGCGCTCGACAACCGGGCGCGACGAATCTCGCTCGATCACGCGCCCGCTGCGCCGCTTGCGCTAACATCGGACTATGCCGTCGTCCCGTGATCCCGTCGACGCGACGCCGCAGGGCGCTGCGCTGCGGGAGGCCAAGCTCACGCTCCGGCGCCGGGTGCTCACCATGAGGGACGCGCTGCCCGCCGATGCCCGCGCGGCCGCAACGTCCGCGATCGTCGCGGGCATCGGTTCCCTGCCGTCTTTTGTCCGCTCGCGCGACGTCCTGTTGACGCTCGCTTTCCGGAGCGAGTGGGATACGGACGCGCTGATCCAGGCTGCGCTCGCGGCGGGAAAGCGGGTGGCGCTGCCACGCGTCAACTCGGCGACACGAATGCTCGAACTCCATCGGCTGGCCGATCCCGCGCGCGATGTGCAGCCGGGACATCTCGGCATTCCGGAGCCATTGCCGACGTGCCCCCCGGTAGCACCGACGACGATCGATTGGGTGCTGGTCCCCGGCGTGGCGTTCGACATCGAGGGAAGGCGTCTCGGCTACGGCGGCGGCTATTACGATCGGCTGCTGCCGTTGTTGCCGCGCGCGGCGCCGCGCGCCGTCGGCGCCTTCGACCTGCAGGTCGTCGAGCACGTCCCCGCCGCGCCGCACGATCTCGGCATCGATACGATCGTGACCGAATCGCGGACGATCCAGGTCGCGCGCTGAGAATTCGCCGCGATGAGGCCTGCCCGGACCGCGGCCCTTGCGCTCGCCGTCACGCTCGCGATCCAGGTTTACACGTCGCTCGCTGCCACCGCCACGTCGGTGCTGGCGCCGATGATCGCTGCCGAACTCGCGCTACCCGGAACGCTCGTCGGCGTCTTCGTCGGAATTGTCTACGTCGGATCGATGGTCGGGAGTCTGGGAAGCGGCGCGTTCATCGAGCGCTTCGGCGCGATCCGCGTTTCTCAGCTTTGCGTGCTGCTTTGCGCGGCCGGCGTTGCGCTGGTGGCCGTCGGGGCGATTCGCCCATCGCCCTCGAGCGCGCTACTCGCCCTCGCGCCGCTGATCATCGGGCTGGGCTACGGACCCATCACGCCGGCGTCGTCGCACGTGCTGGTCCGCACGGCTTCGCCGGCCCGGATGGCGCTCACCTTTTCGATCAAGCAGACCGGGGTGCCGGCGGGTACGGCGCTTGCCGGCGCGCTGCTCCCCGGCGTCGCCCTGCAGCTCGGTTGGCGACCGACCTTTCTCGCCGTGGCCGCGCTCGGCCTCGCCGTCGCGGTCGCAGCGCAACCCACCCGCGCGAGCTTCGACGGCGCACGGGAGCCGTCGCGTCCGATGTCGCTCGACGCCGTCGTCGCGCCGCTCCGGCTCGTCCTGGGTACGCGGTCTCTCACGCGGCTCGCGTGGACCGGATTCGTCTATGCGGCAACCCAGGTGTGCCTGGTCAGCTTTCTCGTGATCTACCTGACCGAGACGCTCGGACGCTCGCTCGTCGCTGCCGGTTTCGCGCTCACCGTCGCGAACGTCGGCGGCATCGTCGGCCGCATCGGCTGGGGCGCGGTTGCCGATCGTTACGTGCGGCCCCGAACGCTGCTCGGCTTGATCGGCATTGCGGCGGGGGTCTGTGGGCATTTGACCGCCGCGTTCGGCGCGACCTGGCCGGTCGCGGCGACCCTCGTCGTCTGCGGGCTCTTCGGTGCGACCGCCATCGGCTGGAACGGCGTCCAACTCTCGGAACTCGCGAGAAACGCGCCGGCAGGCGAGGCCGCAACGGTGACCGGCGCCGCCAATTTCGTCACGTTCGCAGGAGTCGTTGTCGGTCCGCCGGTCTTCGCCCTGCTTACCGCGCTGACGCAAAGTTATCGGATCGGATTCGGGGTTTTCGGCACTTTGTCGGCGCTCTGCGGACTTTGGCTGCTGACACGGGGCCATAGGTAAGCGCTTGCACGCCGACGGGAGGCGACTCTGTCGAGGGGTCCGGCGGGTCTCGGTTCCGCGGGTCATTTTGGAAACTATTTCCGTTAGACGGTAGAATAAAAAGTGCGTCGTCAGTCGCGCTCGACCCCGCGGAATGCGGCAGTGCAGCGATGCGAGACCGATCGCCCGGCGCATACAATCCGCCAACAACCGCACGCGAACAGGCCGAGAGCAAGTGGAGGTACGCATGGACATGATCCCCGATCACGATTCGCAGGAAACGCGGGAATGGCTGGAAGCGCTCGATGGCGTTCTGGCGACCGAAGGTCCCGATCGCGCGCATTTTCTGATCGAGGCGCTGATCGACAGGGCGCGGCGCTCGGGCGCCTACCTGCCGTTTTCTGCGAACACCGCGTACATCAACACGATTCCGGTCGAGAAGCAGGTCCGGCTCCCGGGAGACTTCAACCTCGAGCAGAAGATTCGTCATTACGTGCGCTGGAACGCGATGGCGATGGTCGTCCGCGCGAACAAGGACACGAACGTCGGCGGGCATATCGCGAGCTTCGCGTCCGCCGCGATGCTCTACGACATCGGCTTCAATCATTTCTGGCACGCGCCGTCGGGCACCCACGGCGGCGATCTGGTATTCGTGCAGGGCCACTCGGCGCCGGGGGTCTATGCACGCGCGTTCATGCTCGGCCGCTTCACACCCGCAGAGATGGACAACTTCCGGCAGGAGGTGGACGGCGGCGGGATTTCGTCGTACCCGCACCCATGGCTGATGCCGGACTTCTGGCAATTCCCCACCGTGTCGATGGGGCTTGGGCCGCTGATGGCGATCTACCAGGCGCGGTTCATGAAATATCTGCAGGATCGCGGCCTCGCGCAGACCGAGGGCCGCAAGGTCTGGTGCTTCTGCGGCGACGGCGAAATGGACGAGCCCGAGTCGATGGGCGCAATCGGCATGGCGGCGCGCGAGAACCTGGACAACCTCGTGTTCGTCGTCAACTGCAACCTGCAGCGGTTGGATGGCCCCGTGCGCGGCAACGGCAAGATCATCCAGGAGCTCGAGAGCGATTTCCGCGGCGCCGGCTGGAACGTCATCAAGGTAGTCTGGGGTCGCCACTGGGACCCGCTCTTTGCGCGCGACAAGGAAGGAATCCTGTCGCGGCGAATGATGGAGGTGGTCGACGGCGAGTACCAGACGATCAAGTCGAAGGACGGCGCCTACGTGCGCGAGCATTTCTTCAACACGCCGGAGCTCAAGGAGTTGGTCGCCGATTATTCGGACGACGACCTCTGGAAGCTGAATCGCGGCGGCCACGATCCGTTCAAGGTCTACAACGCCTACTACGCCGCGGTCAACCACCGGGGCCAGCCGACGGTGATCCTCGCCAAAACGATCAAGGGCTACGGGATGGGCGAGTCGGGCGAGGCGCAGAACATCACCCACCAGCAGAAGAAGATGTCGGGCGTGTCGATCCGCGCGTTCCGCGACCGCTTCCACATCCCCGTGTCCGACGACAAGCTGGACGAGGTGCCGTACGTGACGTTTCCCGACGGATCGCCGGAGCTGGAATACATGCGGGCGCGACGAATGGAGCTGGGCGGCTACCTGCCGGCGCGGCGGCCGAAGGCGATGGCGCTCGCCGTGCCCGAGCTCGCGACGTTCGAACGCTTCCTCAAGAGCACCGAGGACCGCGAGATCTCCACGACGATGGCGTTCGTCCAGATCCTGCAGCTCCTGGTGCGCGACAAGAACCTCGGCAAGCACATCGTGCCCATCGTTCCGGACGAGTCGCGGACGTTCGGGATGGAAGGCATGTTCCGCCAGCTCGGCATCTGGAACCAGCAGGGCCAGCTTTACACGCCCCAGGATTCCGATCAGCTGATGTTCTACAAGGAATCGAAGAACGGCCAGATCCTGCAGGAAGGCATCAACGAACCTGGCGCGATGTGCGACTGGATCGCCGCCGCCACGTCGTATTCGACGCACGGCGTGCCGATGATCCCCTTCTACATCTTCTACTCGATGTTCGGCTTCCAGCGGGTCGGCGATCTCGCCTGGGCGGCCGGCGACATGCGCTCGCGCGGGTTTCTGCTGGGGGGCACCGCGGGCCGCACGACCCTGAACGGCGAAGGCCTGCAGCACGAGGACGGGCACTCGCACATGATTGCGGCGACGGTTCCCAACTGCGTCTCCTACGATCCCACGTTCGGCTACGAAGTCGCGGTGATCGTCCAGGATGGGCTGAGGCGCATGTACGCGGAGCAGGAGGACGTCTACTACTACCTCACGGTGATGAACGAGAACTATCCCCATCCGGCCATGCCCGAAGGCGCGGCGCCCGACATCATCAAGGGGATGTATCTGTTCCGCGGCGGCGAGAAGAAGGGCAGGGCGCCGCACGTGCAGCTGCTGGGCTCCGGCACGATCTTTCGCGAGGTCATCGCCGCCGCCGACCTTCTGAAGGAGGATTGGGGCGTGGATGCCGATATCTGGGGCTGCCCGAGCTTCACCGAGCTTGCCCGCGAGTGCATGCGCACCACGCGCGAGAACATGCTGAACCCGACAGCGAAACCGAAGCTGTCGCACGCTGAACGCTGCCTCAAGGATACGGCGGGGCCCGTGCTCGCCGCGACCGACTACGTGCGCGCCTACGCCGACCAGATCCGGGCCTGCGTCGGCCGTCGCTACGTCGTTCTCGGCACCGACGGCTTCGGCCGCTCCGACACCCGTGAAAAGCTCCGCCGTTACTTCGAAGTCGATCGTCACTACGTCACCGTCGCGGCGCTGAAAGCGCTCGCCGACGATGGCACGCTGCCTGCAACGAAGGCGGCCGAGGCGATGAAGAAATACGGCATCGATCCGGCGAAGCCGGCGCCGTGGACCGTGTAAGGAGCGGCAATGAGCGCCATCGAAGTCAAGGTACCGGATATCGGCGACTTCAAGGATGTGCCGATCATCGAGGTCTTCGTCAAACCGGGCGATACGGTCAAAGCAGAGGACTCGCTGATCACCCTCGAATCCGACAAAGCGACGATGGACGTGCCTTCGCCGGCCGCCGGAACGGTGAAGGAGTTGAAGGTGAAGGTCGGCGATAAGGTCGCCGAAGGGGTGCCGATCCTGACCCTCGACGCGGCCGACGCCGGGGCGGGGAAACCGCCCCCTGCAACTGCAGCTCCCGCGCCGAAGCCCGCTCCTGCGGCTGCGGCCACCGAAAAGTCCTCCGCGCCCGAGCCGCCGCAAGCCGCGGTTGCGCCGCCTGCACCAGCCTCGCCCGCGGCACCGCCGGCGGCGCCAGTCGACGGCGAAGCGTTCAAGGCCGCGCACGCATCGCCGTCGGTGCGCAAATTCGCGCGCGAGCTTGCGGTCGATCTCGCCCGCGTCACCGGGACTGGGCCCAAAGGCCGGATCCTGCAGGAGGACGTGCAGAATTTCGTCAAGCAGGCGATGGGCGGCGCGGCGGGAGCAGCCGCGGGCGCGATCACCGGCGGCGGCGCCCTCAACCTGCTGCCTTGGCCACAGGTCGATTTCGCGAAATTCGGCGCCGTCGAATCGCGGCCGCTCTCGCGGATCAAGAAGATTTCCGGCGCCAACCTCGCGCGCAACTGGGTGATGATTCCCCATGTCACGCAGTTCGACGAGGCCGACGTCACCGAGCTGGAGGCGTTCCGCGTCGCCCTCAACAAGGAAAACGAAAAGGCGGGGATCAAGGTGACGATGCTCGCGTTCCTGATCAAGGCGAGCGTCGCGGCGTTGAAGAAATTTCCGGACTTCAATGCCTCGATCGACGGCGACGACCTGGTGCTGAAGCAGTATTTCAACATCGGTTTCGCCGCCGATACCCCCAACGGCCTGGTGGTCCCCGTCCTCAAGAACGCCGACCAGAAGGGCGTCCTGCAGGTCGCGAAGGAAATGGGCGAGCTCTCGGCGAAAGCACGCGAGGGCAAGCTCGGCCCGGCCGACATGCAGGGCGGATGCTTTTCGATCAGCTCGCTCGGTGGGATCGGCGGCACCGCGTTCACGCCGATCATCAACGCGCCGGAGGTCGCGATTCTTGGCGTGTCGAAGTCGCAGACGAAGCCCGTTTGGAACGGCAAGGAATTTGCGCCGCGCTTGATGCTGCCGCTGTCGCTCTCCTACGACCATCGTGTGATCGACGGCGCCTCGGCAGCGCGCTTCACCGCCCATTTCTGCGGCCTGCTCGCGGACCTGCGGCGCGCGATGCTTTGACCTGGCGATCGAGACGACCATGAGCACGCTCGAGGTCAAGGTCCCCGACATCGGCGACTTCAAGGACGTCCCGGTCATCGAGGTCTTCGTCAAGCCGGGCGCCGTCGTCGCCGCCGAAGATTCGCTCGTCACGCTGGAATCGGACAAGGCGACGATGGACGTCCCCGCGCCGGTCGCGGGGAAGGTGCAGGAAGTGCGCATCAAGGTCGGCGACAAGGTCAGCGAAGGCTCGCTGATCGTCGTGCTGGAAACCGCGGCCGCCGACGCCGGGACCGCGAAGCCCGCGCCCGCCGCGGGCCCGACCTCCCCGCCGCGCCCAATTGCAGCGTCGGAGGGCGCGAAGCGAGCGGCTGCGGCCGCACCCATCCCCGGCGCCGCGAAGTACTCGGGCGACGTCGACATCGAATGCGAGATGCTGGTGCTTGGCTCGGGCCCGGGCGGCTACAGCGCCGCGTTCCGCGCTGCCGATCTCGGGATGAAGACGGTGCTCGTCGAGCGCTATCCGACGCTGGGCGGCGTCTGCCTTAACGTCGGTTGCATACCCTCGAAAGCGCTTCTCCACGTCGCCGCGGTGATGGACGAGGCGCGATTGCTGTCCGGGCACGGCGTCGCGTTCGGCGCGCCGAAGATCGATCTCGAGGCACTTCGCGCCTGGAAGGACAAGGTCGTGGGTAAGCTCACGGGCGGCCTCGCCGGCATGGCCAAGGCGCGCAAGGTCGAAGTCGTCCGCGGCTACGGTCACTTCCTCGATTCGCATCATGTCGAAGTCGAATTGACCGAGGGCGCGGGTCAGGAAAAGACCGGCAGCAGGAAGGTCGTCGGATTCCAAAAAGCGATCATCGCCGCCGGCTCGCAGGCCGCGCGGCTGCCGTTTATCCCCGACGACCCGCGGATCGTCGACTCGACCGGCGCGCTCGAACTGCGCGCCATACCGAAGCGCATGCTGGTCATCGGCGGCGGCATCATCGGCCTCGAAATGGGCACCGTCTACTCGACCCTGGGTGCGCGCCTCGACGTAGTCGAAATGCTCGACGGACTGATGCTGGGCGCCGACCGCGATCTGGTCCGCGCCTGGGAGAAAGTGAACAAGCCGCGCTTCGACCGGGTGATGCTGAAGACGAAGACCATCGCCGTCGACGCGAAGAGGGATGCGATTCACGTGACGTTCGAGGGCGAGCAGGCGCCGGCGGGGCCTCAACCCTACGATCTCGTGCTGGTATCGGTCGGCCGCAGCCCGAATGGCACGAAGATCGGTGCCGACAAGGCCGGCATTGCCGTGACCGACCGCGGTTACATTCCCGTCGACGACCAGATGCGCACCAATGTCTCCCACGTCTTCGCGATCGGCGACATCGCGAGCCAACCCATGCTCGCCCACAAGGCGGTGCATGAGGGGCACGTCGCGGCCGAGGCCGCCGCCGGCGAGAAGAGCTTCTTCGACGCCCGGGTGATCCCGTCGGTTGCATACACGGATCCTGAAATCGCGTGGGTGGGCGTCACCGAGGACGAAGCGAAGTCGAAAGGCATCAAAATCGAGAAGAGCGTCTTCCCGTGGGCGGCCTCGGGCCGCGCGATCGCCAACGGCCGCGACGAAGGTTTCACCAAGCTGCTGCTCGACCCGACGACGCACCGGATCATCGGGGGCGGCATCGTCGGCACGCACGCCGGTGACTTGATCAGCGAAATCGCGCTCGCGGTCGAGATGGGCGCCGACGCCGTGGACCTAGGCCACACAATTCATCCGCATCCGACGCTGTCCGAATCGGTGGGCTTCGCCGCCGAGCTCTACGAAGGCGTCTGCACCGATCTGCCGCCGCCGCGCAAGAAGTGATCTGCGTCAAACGCCGTGGAAGCGCTCTGTATCGGGTCGGCGTGGCAGCAGGGCTCGAAGACAAGCTGCGGCGCAATCCGTAGCCGGGCCTTCGTGCCTCCGTTCATCGTCGGCGTCGCGCCGCCCGGGTGCTACCATACTCGGATTCAACACGACCCCGACGCATGACCCAGGACGAGCGCAAACAGGCCGTTGCCCGCGAGGCGATCAAGTACATCGGGGACGACGCGATCATCGGCGTGGGCACCGGCTCGACGGCAAACTACTTCATCGACGAGCTGGCGAAGATCAAGCACCGCATCAAGGGTGCGGTCGCGAGCTCGGTGAAGACCGCCGAACGGTTGAAGGGACACGGCATCTTCGTCGAGGAGCTGAACAACGTCGGCGACCTGCCGGTCTACGTCGACGGCGCCGACGAAGTGACCGAGCACGGCGCGATGATCAAGGGCGGCGGCGGCGCGCTGACCCGCGAGAAAATCGTCGCGGCCGTCGCGCGCAGGTTCGTTTGCATCGCCGACGCGTCGAAGCTCGTCGGCGTGCTGGGCAAGTTTCCGCTGCCGGTCGAAGTGATCCCGATGGCGCGCAGCTACGTCGCGCGGGAGCTCGTGCTGCTGGGCGGCCAGCCTGCATGGCGAATGGGCTTCACCACCGACAACGGCAACGCCATTCTCGACGTCCACGGGCTGTCGATCACGAATCCGGTCGAAATGGAAACGAAGATCCGCCGCATCGTCGGCGTGGTCACGGTGGGAATTTTCGCCGCGCGCGGCGCCGATGTGATCCTGCTCGGCAGCGACGCGGGCGTCCGCACGATCAAGCCGAGGGTCTGATGCACTCGGAGCCCGACCCGCTCACGCGCGCGGGAGGGTGAGGCCGTGAGGCCGCGGCTCGGGCGGAAGCGCTAGAATGAGCAGATGACGAACCTCAACATTCCGGGTCTCGGTACGTTCGCCGACGTCGCCGCGTACATGGCGGGCGTCGGCGCGGCGGCGCGCGCGGCGGCGCGCGAGCTCGCGCGTGCGAGCACGAGCGCCAAGAATGCCGCGCTGACCGCGATGGCCGCTGCAATCCGGCGCGACCAGGCGACGCTGCTCGCCGTCAATGCTGAGGATGTCGCCGCCGCGAAGGCCGGCGGCCACGACGCCGCGTTCGTCGATCGGCTCCTGCTCGCGCCGAAGACCGTCGCGGCAATGGCCGAAGGCCTGGAACAGGTCGCCGCCCTTCCCGATCCCGTGGGCGAAATCACCGATCTCAAGTTTCGGCCGTCCGGCATCCAGGTCGGCAGGATGCGCGTGCCACTGGGGGTCGTCGGCATCATCTACGAATCGCGACCGAATGTGACGGCGGATGCGGCGGCGCTGTGTCTCAAGGCCGGCAACGCGTCGATCCTGCGCGGTGGCTCGGAAGCCCTCCGCAGCAACCAGGCGATCGCGGCTTGCGTGCACGACGGCTTGCGGGTCGCCGGGCTTCCGCACACCGGAGTGCAGCTGATCGCAACGACCGATCGCGAGGCCGTCGGCCACCTGATCGCCGACGAAAAGCATGTCGACGTCATCGTCCCGCGCGGCGGCAAGAGCCTGATCGAGCGGATCGCACGCGAAGCGAAGGTGCCGGTGATCAAGCATCTGGACGGTGTCTGTCACGTCTACGTCGACGCCGGTGCCGACAAGACGATGGCAATCCGCATTGCCGACAACGCGAAGACGCAGCGCTACTCGCCGTGCAACACGATGGAGACGCTCCTCGTCCATGTGGAGATCGCACCGCGGGTGCTGCCGCCGCTCGCCACGATCTATGCCGGCAAAGGCGTCGAGCTGCGCGGCTGCGAGCGCGCGCGCGCCCTGGTCCCGGCGATGAAGGCGGCAACGGAGCACGACTGGTACACCGAATACCTCGCGCCGATCCTTGCGGTCCGCATCGTGGACGACCTCGACATGGCGATCGCGCACATTGCCAAATACGGCTCGCAGCACACCGACGCGATCGTGACGGAAGACTACACCACCGCGATGCGTTTCCTCCGCGAAGTCGATTCGAGCTCGGTGATGGTGAACGCGTCGACACGCTTCGCCGACGGCTTCGAATACGGCCTCGGCGCCGAGATCGGCATTTCGACCAACAAGCTGCACGCGCGCGGTCCCGTCGGGCTCGAGGGGCTGACGAGCGAGAAATGGATCGTGCTGGGATCGGGGCAGATTCGCGCGTAAATGGAGTCAGAGGCGACTTTCCCGGTGTCGATGGGGTCGGAGTCGATTTTCGCCGCCTCGATCGTGCCGGCTCGCTGCTGGATCGCTGGCGAAAATCGACTCTGACCCCGAGAATGTCCTCGTCCGTCACGCTGTCGATCGCAACCAATTCGGCGATTGCCGCGAGCAAGGCCTTCGGCTGGTTCGTGACCGGCTCGCCGACGTTGTTCGCCGAGACGGTCCACTCGCTCGCCGATGTCGGAAACCAGGTCCTTCTGAAGATCGGTGAAGTGCGCGCGCGGGGCGGGCCTGACCGAATGCACCCTTTCGGCCGCGGCCAGGAAAAGTTCTTCTGGGCGCTGGTGTCGGCGGTCAGCGTGTTCTTCGTCGGCTGTGGCATCAATGTCTACCACGGCGTCCACGCACTGCTCGCCAACGCGCCCGTCGAGCCGTTCACGCCGCTGGTCGTCGCGCTGCTCCTGTTCGCCCTGACGCTGGAGTGCTGGACGTTCATCGTGGCCGTGAAGGAAATCGGTGGCTGGCACGGCCTCAAGGTGAACCGCAATCGGGTGACGGTGCTCGCGGTCGTGCTCGAGGACGCCGTCGCGCTCCTCGGCATTTTTCTGACTCTCCTCGTTGCCGGGGTATCGTTCGTGCTCGGCCCGCACTCGGGATTCGACGCGCTCGTCGCGATCGCCGTCGGCGTGTTGCTGGGCGCAATGGCGCTGTTCCTTGCCGCGCTCAATCGGCGCCTGCTGATCGACACCTCGGACACGGCGCTCGACCGCGCCGCGGAGAAATGGCTCGAGGGGCGCGACGTGAACGCACAGGCACGCTCGCTGATTCTCGATGACGATCGCGCGATCGTGTTCGTCCGCGCGGCACACGAGGTTCCGCAGTCGTTTGCGCTCGGCGAAGCGCTGAAGTCCTCGATGAAGTCCGAACACAGCAAGACGGTCGACGCCGTCTACTGGAAATTCCGTACCGCTCCCTGACTCAGGAGACGCCCGTGGCAAAAGCAATCTGGAGCGGCGCCGTCCTCGCCGCAAGCGACGCGACGATTGTCGTCGAGGGCAACCACTATTTCCCGCCGGCAGCGATCCGTCGCGAGCACTTTCGCGACAGCGCGACCCACACCGTCTGCGGCTGGAAAGGCACGGCGAGCTACTACGACGTCGTCGTCGGCGACGCGGTCAACCGCGACGCGGCGTGGTACTACCCGACCGCGAAGGACGAGGCGAAGAGCATCGAAGGCCACGTCGCCTTCTGGCACGGTGTGGAAGTCGAGCCCTAAAAGGCCCCGCCGGCGGTTACCCAGCGGCAGCAGGGCGCACGCGGCGTCGCCAGCCGAGCCAGAACACCGCTGCCGCGATCAAGGCCAGCAACGGCAGGACCGCGCGATTCATCATGTCCCATCCTGCGGCCGACACCATGGCCCCCGAAGCGAACGAAGAGACTCCCATCGTCGCGAAGACAAGAAAATCGTTCGCGCCTTGCGTTCGCGCCTTTTCCGCCGGCGCGTAGGCCTCGGTCAGCAGCGTTGTTCCCCCCGTGTACATGAAATTCCAGCCCACGCCGAGCAGGACCAGCGCGGCGACGAAATGGGCGATCGTGTTGCCGTTGAGCGAAACGATCACGCAGCCGGCGACGAGCGCGGCGCCGGCGAGAATCACGTTCAGCACGCCGTAGCGCTTGATCAGGAAGCCGGTGAAGAAGCCGGGGGCGTACATGCCGACGACGTGGCATTCGATCACCAGCGCCGCCGCGGAGAACGGGTGGCTGCAGAAGCTCATCGCGATCGGAGTCGCGGTCATCAGCAGGTTCATGACGCCGTAGCCGAATGCCCCGGCGACCGCGGCCACGATGAAGACCGGCTGGCGGACGATGGCGGAGAGCGGCCGCCCGTGGCCGGCGCACTCGTCCTTCGACGGCGCGGGGACGTGGACCTGCGACTGCACGGCGAGCGCCACCAGCGCATAGGGCGGCCATCCACAGCGAGGCGGGCATCGTCGCGATTGCCGAGCCCAGCACGTAGGTCGTGACCCCGAGCGTCGCGAGCGACTTCGTCTCGGCCAGCGCGTAGCCGACGAGCCCGTTCATCGCGATGAGGCCCGCGGCATTGGTGAGCAGCAGGCCCTGGCAGCAGGCGAGCAGGAAGATGTCGCGATAGGAGGTGCGCATTCACGCCCGCTGGGATTCCGGCCACGGTCGCAATTCATCGCTATCATAACGTGATGGCCGGCGACTCCCTGGCGAACGATATTCTCGGGTTCTGGTTCGGCGCGCCGCCGCATGCGACGCGCAACGTCTGGTTCCGCAAGGATGCGGGGTTCGACGCGCAAGTCCGCTCTCGGTTTGGCGATGCGGTCGATGCGGCGCTCGCCGGCGCGTTCCGGGACTGGACGGCTGCGCCGCATGGCACGCTGGCGCGGGTGCTATTGCTCGATCAATTCACCCGCAATCTCTTTCGCGGATCGGAGCGCGCTTTCGCGGGTGACGCCGAAGCGCTGGCGATGGCGACGGCGGCGGTAGACGCGGAGCACGATGGCGCGCTCGACGGCTACGAGCGGTGGTTCCTCTACATGCCGTTCGTGCACGCCGAAGATCTCCGCGCGCAGCAACGATCGCTCGCGCTCTTCGAGACGCTCGCCGCCGAGACCGGCGATCGCGGGCCGCTCGACTGGGCCGGGAAACACGCGGCGATCGTCGGCCGCTTCGGCCGCTTTCCGCATCGCAATGCGATCCTCCGCCGCGCTTCGACACCGGAGGAAATCGCGTTCCTGGCGGAGCCCGGGTCGCGCTTCTGAATCTATACAATCCGGTCCATGCAGACGGTCGAACTCGGGCTCGCGCTGTTTCTCGCCGTTGCGGCAATGGGTGCGCTTGCGCGCTGGACACCGTTGCCCCTGCCGATGCTGCTCGTGATCGGCGGTGCCGCGTTGTCGTTCGTGCCCGGCCTTTCGGACGTGCGCCTCGACCCCGACGTGTTCTTCCTGCTGTTCGTGCCGCTGCTGCTGTTCGGCGACGGCTGGCAGTTTCCCAAGCGAGAATTCGTAAACTACCTGCGGCCGATCCTGCTCCTCGCGCTCGGTCTCGTCGCGGCGACGGTCGCCGTCGTCGGCTACCTGATGCACTGGCTCATCCCGTCGCTGCCGCTCGCCGCGGCCTTCACGCTCGGCGCAATCGTGTCGCCGACCGACGCGGTCGCGACGGCCGCCGTGACGGCCAGGCTGCCGCTGCCATCGCGCGCGACGCACATCCTGAACGGCGAAAGCCTGATCAACGACGCGACCGGGCTCGTCGCGTTCAAGTTCGCCGTCGCCGCAGTGGCGACCGGCGCGTTTTCCTGGGTCGATGCGGGGGGAGCATTCGTGCTGCTCGCGGGCGGCGGCGCGCTCGTAGGTCTCGCCGTCGCCGCCGCGATCGGCGAATTGCGGGTGCGCCTTGTGCGCTTCTGCGTAGACGACCCCACGGTCCAGACGATGGTGTCGCTGCTCACGCCCTACGCCGCGTATCTCGCCGCCGAGCATCTGCACGTTTCCGGCATTCTGGCGATCGTCGCAGCGGGTCTCTATGCAGGCACGCACGACACGAAGCACCTGTCGGTGGCGACGCGCCGGCATGCGTGGGAGGTGTGGGCGATGCTGCTTTACGTCTTCAACGGTCTCGCTTTCCTCCTTCTCGGACTGCAGCTCAAGAGCGTTCTCGAAGGCATGAAGGGCGAATCGTGGACGAGCCTCGTCGGCTACGCGCTCGCGCTTTATGCAGCAATCACCGTGGTGCGCGTGATCTGGGTCTATCCGAGCGCGTACCTGCCGCTCTTGCTCTCGCGGCACGTCCTCGAGCGCGAAGGGTGGCACGACCCGCGCACGGTGTTTCTCGTCGGCTGGGCGGGGATCCGCGGCTCGGTGACGCTCGCGGCGGCGCTGTCGATCCCATTCTTCACAGCGACGGCGGCGGACTTCCCGGGTCGCCCCCTGATCCTGTTCCTGGCCGGAACGACGATCGTGCTGACGCTTGCAATCAACGGCCTCACGCTCCCGGCGCTGATCCGGGCGCTCGACGTCCGCGGCGATCGCATTGCGGAACACGAGGAGCGGGCGGCGCGGGTCGCCGTGTCGCAGGCGGCAGCCAACGCCGTGCGCATCGAAATCGCGAAACTCAAGCGCCCCGAGGAGATCGCATTCGCCGAACGACTGATCGGCGACTACGAGGCCCGGCTGCAACGCCATTCCGCCGATGGACCCCGGCGCCGGGACCTCGACATCGTCGCTACCGCCGAACGACGGCTGAAGCTTGCGGCGCTGGCGGCCGAGCGCGCCGAGCTGCACTCGCTGCGCGAGGCGCTCATCATCAACGAACAGACGCTCCGCGCAATCGAAGCCGAGATCGACCACGCCGAAACAGTGGTCGCGGGCGTTCCGCGGCCCGCTCATTGAATTCCGCCGCGATCCCCGTCGCCCGATGACTCGCGCTCCCCGCCTCACCCTTGGGCTTCTGGGTGGAACCTTCGACCCGATTCATTACGGACATCTCGAGCTTGCGCGCGAAGTGCGTGCCGCACTCGATCTCGAGACGGTCCGACTGATCCCCGCGGGCGACCCGCCGCATCGTGGCGCGCCGGTTGCATCCGCCACGCATCGACTTGCAATGGTCGAGCTCTCGCTCGCCGACTATCCGGAGCTCGAGGTCGACGCGCGCGAGATCGACCGGCCGGGTCCGAGCTACACGGTCGTCACGCTCACCGAATTGCGCGGCGAGGCCCCCGCCCGGCCGCTCGCGCTGATCGTCGGTCGCGATGCCTTTCTGGGGCTGCCGACGTGGCATCGCTGGCAAGCCGTTTTCGACCTGGCGCATCTCGTCGTGGTCGCCCGCCCGGACGCAACGCCGGGCGACGCGCTGCCTTCCGTGCTCGCATCCGAATGGGAACGGCGATTCACGCGCGATCCTCGGATGCTGTCGCGGCCGCAGGGGGGGGCGATCCTTGCGCAACCGATCACGGCGCACGACATTTCGGCGAGCGTCATCCGCGCCGAGCTCGCCCGCGGCCCCGACGGCGCCGCCGCCGTGCGCGGTTTGCTTCCGCCTGTCGTTTTGACCTATATTGGCCGCAACCAACTTTATCGCGACCCCCCGGATGCGACTTAACAAGATTCAGAAGACTGCAGTCACCGCCCTCGAAGACATCAAGGCCCGCGACATCACCGTCCTCGACGTTCGCAAGCTGACCAGCCTGTACAGCACGCTGGTCATTGCCAGCGCCGAGTCGAATCGGCAGGTAAAGGCGCTGGCCAGCCACGTGCGCGACAAGCTCAAGGAAAGCGGCGCGACGATCCTCGGCGTCGAGGGCGAGCAGACGGGCGAGTGGGTACTCGTCGATGCCGGCGACATCGTCGTTCACATCATGCAGCCCGCGGTGCGCGCGTATTACAACCTCGAGGAGCTCTGGGGGCCCCCGAAAGCGCGCACTCGCACGCGCTCCGCCGACCGAGCCGCGGCCTGAAGCTTCGCGTCGTTGCGCTCGGTCACCGGATGCCGGCATGGGTAAACGCCGCGTGGACGGACTACGCACGCCGGATGCCACGCGAGTTCGCGCTCGAGCTCATCGAGCTCAAGCCGGAGCCGCGCGAAGACGGCAAACCTGCCGCGCGGTTGCTCGTCGCGGAAGCCGCGCGCATCGCCGCGGCATGCCGCGGCGCGCTCGTCGTTGCGCTCGACGAGCACGGTCAGCCGTGGACCACGCGGATTCTCGCCGACAAGCTCGCGCGCTGGCGTGACGAGTCGCGCGACGTCGCGTTCGTCATCGGCAGCGCCGATGGCCTCGACGATTCGATCAAGCGCGATGCGCAGGCCACCGTGGCGCTGTCCGCGATGACGCTGCCGCACGGGCTCGCCCGGGTGCTTGTCGCCGAGCAGCTCTATCGCGCCGTGTCCATTCTTTCCGGACACCCGTATCATCGCGATTAAGGCACAAGTCAAGCATGCGTGCACCCGAGATCTACCTCGCCTCGAGAAGCCCACGCCGACAGGCGCTGCTGCGCCAGCTCGGCGTCGACTTCGAGGTGCTGAAGCTGCGCGAGGCGCCCGGGCGTCCGCGCGACGTCGACGAGGTGGCGCGCGATGGCGAGCCGGCGCTTCATTATGTCGAGCGCATCGCGCGCACGAAGGCCATCGTCGGCAGTGAGCAGAGGCGCCGCCGCGGTCTGCCGCCGCGCCCGATCCTCGGCGCGGACACCGAAGTCGTCCTCGACGGCGAGATCTTCGGCAAGCCGCGCGACGCGGCTGATGCGGCGCGGATGCTGGAGCGGCTCTCGGGCAGAACCCACGATGTGTCGACCGCGGTCGCGATCTTCTGGAACGGCGACGAGTTCGTCGAGATCGTCACCTCCGCAGTTACGGTTCGCGCGTTGGCGCCCGTGGAGATCGAGCGCTACGTCGCAACCGACGAGCCCCTGGGTAAAGCCGGCGCCTACGCGATCCAGGGCCGCGCCGCAGCCTTCATCAGCCGACTCGAAGGAAGCTATTCGGGCGTCATGGGCCTGCCCCTCCACGAAACGGCCGCCCTTCTCGCCCGGATCGGGTTCCCCGTGCTATAACGGCGACAACGACTCTCGCCGACGGACGCCGCGCGCGCGCCCGTGGCCGCAAAGGATTCCCGCCTTGAACAATCCTCACTCCCGATGTCGCATGAGATTCTTATCAACGTAACGCCCCAGGAAACCCGCGTCGCGATGCTCGAGCAAGGCGTCGTGCAGGAGCTCCACATGGAGCGGGCCAGCGCGCGGGGACTCGTGGGCAACATCTATCTCGGCCGCGTCGCGCGAGTGCTCCCGGGGATGCAGAGCGCGTTCGTCGAAATCGGGCTCGAACGCGCAGCGTTCCTCCACATCGCCGACATCTGGGAGCATCGGCAGAACGGCCATGGCGGCTCCGATTCCCGTCCCATCGAAAAGATTCTGCACGAAGGCCAGTCGCTGCTCGTGCAGGTGATCAAGGATCCAATCGGCACCAAAGGCGCGCGGCTCTCCACCCAGGTGAGCCTTGCCGGTCGTCTGCTCGTCTATTTGCCGCAGGATTCGCACATCGGCATCTCGCAACGGATCGAGGACGAGGCCGAGCGGGAGATCCTTCGCGGAAAGCTGCAGTTGCTCCTCCCCGAAGGGCTCACCGGCGGCTTCATCATCCGCACGATGGCCGAGACGGCCACCGAGCGGGAGATGCAGAACGACATCGAATACCTGACCAAGCTGTGGAACGACCTGAACGAGGGCGCACGCGAAGTCCCGGCGCCCGCGCTCCTCTACCAGGACCTGAACCTCGCCCAGCGCGTCCTGCGCGACATGGCGACCGAGGAATCCGCGCGCGTGGTCGTCGATTCGCGCGAGACGTTCGCGAAGATGCAGGACTTCGCTCGGGAGTACACGCCGGCGTTGGTCGAGCGCATCGAGCACTATGCCGGCGAGCGGCCGCTCTTCGACTTGAACAGCGTCGAGGACGAGATCGAGAAGGCGCTCGCGCGGCGCGTCGACCTGAAATCCGGCGGTTACCTGATCGTCGACCAGACCGAGGCGATGACGACGATCGACGTCAACACTGGCGGCTACGTCGGCGGCCGCAGCTTCGACGACACGATCTTCAAGACCAATCTGGAGGCAGCGCAGGTGATCGCGCGGCAGCTCCGGCTCCGCAACCTCGGCGGCATCATCATCATCGACTTCATCGACATGGAGAACGCCGATCACCGCAACGCGGTGCTGGCGGAATTGAATCGCGCGCTCGACCGCGACCGTACACGCCTCACCGTGAATGGCTTCACCCAGCTTGGCCTGGTCGAGATGACGCGCAAGCGCACGCGGGAATCGCTCGCTCACATTCTGTGCGAGCAGTGCCCAACCTGCCGCGGGCGCGGCCAGCTGAAGACGGCGCAGACGATCTGCTACGAGATCCTGCGCGAGATCCTGCGTGAGGCGAAGCAGTTCAATGCGCGCGAGTTCCGGATCCTCGCCGCGCAGCCGGTGATCGATCTCTTCCTCGACGAGGAATCGCAGTCGCTCGCGCAGCTCGGAGACTTCATCGGCAAGCCGATCTCGCTGCAGGTGGAGTCGATCTATACGCAGGAACAATACGACATCGTGCTGATCTGACCGGTTGCGTACCGGCCCGCGCTCCGGTCGGCCGTTTCCGGGCCGAAGGAGGATCGCCATGACCAAGCTCCGCCGCGCTACCCTTATTGCGTGCCTCGGCACGGGTCTCGCTGCTGCTGCGTTTTCGTACGCGGGCGCCGCCGCCGCGGCGGCGCAGCGAACGTTCGTATCGACGTCCGGCGTCGACAACCCGGACTGTTTGATCCCGTCGCCGTGCCGCTCATTCACGGCGGCAATCTCGGCAACTCTTCCGAGCGGCGAGGTCGTGGTCCTGACCTCCGGCGGCTACGGTCCCGTGACGATCACGCAGTCGGTGTCGATCACCGCCCCTCCAGGTGTTTACGCCGGGATCTCCGTATTCGCGGGCAACGGCATCACGGTCACGACGGCGGGGACCGATGTTGTCACGCTGCGCGGGTTGACGATCAACAACGTCGATCTGGGCGCCAGGGGCATCGTCTTCAATGGGGCCGGGCGTCTGCAGCTAGTGGACGTCAGCGTGACCGGATTCGCCTTCGAAGGGCTCAATTTCAATCCCTCCGGCCCCGGCGGGCTCGTCGTGGAGCGGTCGAATTTCAGCGGCAACGGCGGTCGGGGCATTTCGATATCCGGGACCGCCGCGGTCAACGCCGTTCTCGATGGCGCCCGCGTGCATCACAACCTTGATGGAGTTGGCATCTTCAATAACGGCACCCTGTCCGTGCGCAATTCGGTGATTGCATCCAATTCGGCTACCGGTGTCGGGGTCTTTCCGCAGATGCCCGGATCGAACACCGAAGTGACGCTCGTCTCCACCGAGATCGCGTCGAACGGTGGGAGAGGCGTGTGGGCAGGAGATCCGAACGGGGGTTCGGCCGTGACGATCGACAACTGCACGATCGTGAATAACGACACCGGTATCTTCACCGCGCAAGCTGCCCAGATCCGTCTCGCCGGGACCACGATCAGCCGCAACACCACCGGAATCGAGTATGCGAGCGGCGGCCTCGCCCTGTCCCAGGGCAACAACCTGATCGATGGCAACGGCACCGACGGCGCGGCACCGACGATCGTCGGTGCGAAGTAGCGACTTGCCAATCGCTGCCGCGTCGCGCCGGCCAACGCGCGACGCGGCGACATTGCGACCCCGAACATGGCGCTCCGCGACGCATGGCGGCGCACGCGCGACTGGTTTTCGCGGCTGTTCCGGCGCAAGCCGCCGCAGCCGGGGCGCTTCGAGACCGATTCCAAAGCATCGTTTCGCGGTTTTCTCGCCTCGGCACCGTGGCTCTGGCCGGGCCGCGACTATCTCGTCTACGTGCCCAGGGGTCATTCGCACTGGCGGCGCGTCGCCTTGGTCGTGCTGATCCACGGGTGTCGCCAGACGCCGGAGGAGTTCGCAGCCGCAACACGCATTACGAAACTCGCCGACGAGATCGGTTGCCTCGTGCTCCTGCCCCGCCAGAATCCGCGCGCGAACGCGTGGGGCTGCTGGAACTGGTTCGACCAGGCAACCTCGCGCGGCTGGGGAGAGACGGCGATTGTGGCCGCGCAGATCCGCGCCGTGCGCCGCCGCTACCGGATCGATCGGAAGCGCGTGTTCGTCGCCGGAATGTCGTCGGGCGGCGGGCTCGCGTCGGCGCTGGGTGTGTGCCGGCCAACGCTCATCGCCGGCGTTTTTGTTCACTCAGGCATCGCCTGCGGTGCGGCGTCCTCGCCGCTGACGGCGCTCACGGTGCTTAAGATCGGTGCCGACGCCGACGTCATGCGCATCGCTGCCTCCGCCCGCGAAAAGGCGCCTCCGCACGCGTTGCCGGTGCGGCTGCTGACGATCCAGGGCGGGCGGGACGAATACGTCGCGCCGGTCAACGCCGCGCAACTCGTTCGCCAATACCTGACTCTCGACGGCCATCCCGCAGCGGCCGAGGGTATGCGCACCGAATTGCCGCCCGCCGACCGGACCGGAGAGGTCACGACCGCCGAAGGTCGGCTGATCAAGACGAGCGAGTGGCGAGTCGACGGACGGCTCGTCGCCCGCCATGTCCTGGTCGATCAACTCGGCCACGCGTGGAGCGGAGGCGACGATGCCTTTCCTTACAACGATCCCCACGCGCCCGACGCCACCGCGCTGCTGGGCGAGTTCGTCCGCGACGCGGTGCAGTAAGATTCGAGCTTCGAACCGTGCCCAAGAGCGCGCCATGGCCATCGCCGCGATGAACCACTTCACCGTCCTCACCGACGACGTCCCGCACACCGTGCGTTTCTACGCCGATCTGCTCGGGCTCGCCCCGGGCTTTCGGCCGAATTTCGATTTTCCCGGTGCTTGGCTCTACGCCGGCGAACACGCCGTTCTGCACGTCATCGGCGGGCGTCCGCGCGCGGAGCTCAAGCCCGGCGTCATCGACCACATGGCATTCTCGGCGACGGGCCTCGCCGAAACGCTCGCCGGCCTGACCGCGCATGGCATCGAACACACGTGCCGCCGGCAGGTCGGTTCCGGCGTCTGGCAGGTATTTCTCTACGATCCCAACGGTGCGCGGGTCGAGCTCGACTTCGCCGCCGACGAAGCCCGTTGACGACGCCCGATCACCTCGTCGTCGCCGCGACAACGCTCGCCGATGGCGTCGAGTACGTCGCAGCGCTCACCGGCGTCGCGCCACAGCCGGGCGGCCGCCATCTCGCGATGGGGACGCACAACGCGCTGCTGCGCTTGGGCGAACGCTTCTTTCTCGAAGTCATCGCCATCGATCCGGACAGTGCGAAGCCGTCGCGGCCGCGCTGGTTCGGCCTCGACGACCTCGCGTTGCAGGCGGAGCTGACCGAGCGGCCGCGGCTGATCCACTGGGTCGCGCGCTGCGACGCGATCGAGCGCACGGCGGCGGTGTGCCCGATCGCGCTCGGGCCGATCCAGCCGATGTCGCGCGGCGACTTCCGGTGGCGCATCACGATTCCCGACGACGGCACGCTCCCGGGCAAGGGGGTGGTGCCCACGCTGATTGAATGGGACGTTCCGGTCCATCCCGCCGACGTATTGCCGGAGTCGAACGTCTCGCTTCGCGCGTTCGCCGCCACGCACTCCGATCCCGCACCGGTGCGCACCGCGCTCGCCCGGCTCGGTCTGGAGGGTGCGGTGCGGGTGAGCTACGACCGCGAAACGCGGCTTGCGGCGATGCTGCACACGCCGCGCGGCGTCGTCACGATGTCGTCGTGACTCACGCCAGCGCACCCCGCGCAGCGACCGGCCATATGCACTCGACGCGCGAGCCGCGCACGCCGACGATCCAGTCGTAGAGGTTGACCGTCGGATCGCAGTGGCCGGGGACGAGCCAGAGCCGATCGCCGATCGAAGGCAGCGACGCCGCGGCCGCGATCGCAAGCACGCCGTGCTCGTCAGAAGCCTTCGCGTATTCGAGCCCGTCGACGCCATACACCGCAGGCGGCCCCGAATCGAACGCGAACGCCTTGAGCCCCGCATCAACGATCGCGCGCTCGCGTGTCGGCACGCTCATCACCGTCGCGACGACGTAGAGGCTCTGCTCGAACTGGTGCTCGTCCGCCGCGAGCGCGTTGCGGTGATAGTCGTTATCCATGAAGAGGTACGAGCCGGGCTGGAGCTCGGTGTATACCCCGCTGTCGCGCTCGTGCTGCCAGGTCCCGGTGCCGGCGCCCGTGACGACCGGGCAGGCGACGCCGGCGGCTTCGATCGCCTCTTTGGTCTCGCGCGCAAGCCCGCTGGCCCCGGCGATCGCAACGCGTCGCTCGTCGGGACTGCGCAGGTGCTGCGCGGCGCCGTGGTAGGCGTGGAGCCCGCGAAAGACCAATGCCGGCGTACGCGCCGCGACTTGTGCAATCGCCACCGCCGCCGCTCCCGGCGCGACGCCGCAGCGGTGCGCGCCGACGTCGATCTCGACCAGCACGCCGAGCGTGACGCCGGCCGCGCGTGCCGCGGCGCCCAGATGCCGAACCGCGGCCGCATCGTCGACGAGCACGCCGATCGTCGCCTCGTGCGCAAGCGCCGCGAGGCGCGAGCACTTTCTCGAGCCGACGATTTCGTTGGTGACCAGAACGTCGCGGATCCCGGCCGCAACAAAGGCTTCCGCTTCGCCGACCTTCTGACAGCAGATGCCGACGGCGCCGCGCTCGATCTGCGCGTGGGCGATGTCGGGACACTTGTGCGACTTCGCGTGCGGGCGGAGCGCGATGCCGGCGCCGCGCACCGCGTTCGCCATCAGGTCGAGATTGCGCTCGAAGGGATCGAGGTCGACGATGAGCGCCGGCGTGTCGATGTCGGCGGCAGCGTCGCCGACCCGGGCGGGAAGGCTCTGCATGACCCCGATGCTACAGCGTCCGGGGCGCCTCGGGAGCCCTTACTTCTGGGTCGTCCCCTCGGCCGCCGCAAGCTGCCCGTAGACGACTTGCGCAATCTTCAGGAGTTGCGCGCGGTCGACGTTGCCCGAGATCGCATAGCCGCAGTCCTCGTCGTCGATCCAGTAGAAGACGCCGATGCCGTTCTCGACCGCATAGCGGAACGCGGTCTCGCCGGCGCCGGTCGACGCCTTGCCGCCGTGCGACTGCCTGCGGATCTGCAACGACAGCCGCTGCTTGTCGGCGTTTTCGTACATGAGGAGCGCCGTCGGGTTTTCGTTGCCAGCCACGAGCCGGCCGCCGACCAGCGCGTAGCCCAGCCCGTTGAGATCCGGTGCATGCACCTCAAAGCCGAGCCGCTTGGTGAGCCAGTTGACGAGGCTCTTTTCCTCGGTCGCCCATACCTCCACCGGCCTTCTCACGTCGGCGGCGTAAAGCGCATGCGCGACGGCCGCCTGTCGCGGAAAAGTCGTCGGGATGCCGCCGCGCTCGATCACGATGTCGCGGCCCAGCCAGCCGATGCCCACGCCGAGCATCAGCGTGGCCGCGGCAGCGAACACCGGCAGGAGCCAGCGCCGCACCCCACCGCCGAACCACGATTTCGACAGCGACGCGGCGGCGATCAGCCGCGCGGGAATCGGCTCCGCGAGCATCGGGTCGAGCGCATCGCGCAGCGCCGCCGATTGCGCGCGGATCTCGGCGACGCGCGTGGCGAGCTCGGAGGAGGCTGCAAGCGCGGCTTCGACGACGACCGCACGCTCCGGCGCAAGCTGCCCGTCGGCGTACGCGTGGACATCGGTTTCGGCAATCGTGCCGAAGGCGGTGGGATTCACGTGATCGCTCTCTTCTTCACTTGACGGCGCGCAGCGCCGAAGGGGGCTCGGCGACCATGCGCTTCAGCTTGTCGCGCGCACGCGAAAGGCGCGACATCACGGTGCCGATCGGAATGGCGAGCACGGTGGCGATCTCCGCGTAGCGCAGCTCCTCGACGGCGGCGAGCAGCAGGACTTCGCGCTGATCGACCGGGAGCCTGCCGATCTGGGCGACGAGCTCCTTGATCTCGATGCGCTCGATCTGGTTCGCGCGGACGGGGAACTGCCACCCGGCGTCACCCCCCGTATCCGCGTCGAGCGAGACGTTCATCGCTTCGCGCCGCGCGAGCGCCCGCTGATTGACATGGATGTTGTGCATCACGGTGAATAGCCAAGCGCGCAGGTCGGTCCCCGTTTGCCACAGACGCCGCTTTTCCCAGGCCCGCGCGAGCGTGTCCTGCACGAGGTCGTCGGCGCGGAACGGGTCCCCGGTCAGCACGCGCGCATAGCGGCGAAGCCGCGGGATCGCGGCGACGAGCTCCGGGTGCGGCAGTCCGGGCGCGGCAGCCGCAGTCAGATCCACGATTCCATTCGCTCGGTCACCCCTGTCGCAATGCGCCGGGCGATGCGGCCGCGGCCCATCCCTGCAAAGCGCGGCCCCGCCCCGGGGGATGCGGGCCGAGCCGCATGGCGCGATGCTACGCCGCGCGCGCCAGCAAGGCCGGCACCCCGCAGACCACGAAAATCAGCGGATCTCCCTCGTGTCGAGGTCGCCCTCACCGGCGCCAACAGCGAGCTCCCCGCCGTTATTCCCGCGGGCCGCTGGAACGGTCGCGCAACCCCTGTAGCCGACATGGCCCCTCCGAACGCGATCACGGACGCCGGAGCACGCTCCATCAAAGCAGGAACAGCGTCGCGAGCCCCAGGAAGATGAAGAAGCCGCTCGAGTCCGTGACCGCGGTGATCATCACCGACGAGCCGACGGCCGGGTCGCGGCCGAACCTGATCATCGTCATCGGAATCAAAACGCCCATCAGCGCGGCGAGCATCAGGTTCAACGTCATCGCGAGCACCATGACGAGGCCGAGCGACACGTCCTTGTACAACAGCATCGCGACCAGGCCCATGACTCCGCCCCATACGAGCCCGTTGACCAGGCTCACGGTCATCTCCTTGCCGATCAGCTGCCGTGCGTTCCCGACCGAAACCTGCCCGAGCGCCGCCGCCCGCACGATCATCGTGATCGTCTGGTTGCCCGAGTTGCCGCCGATCCCGGCCACGATCGGCATCAGCGCCGCGAGCGCGACCAGCTTCTCGATCGAGCCTTCGAACAGGCCGATCACGCGCGATGCGATGAACGCGGTGACAAGGTTGACCGCGAGCCATGCCCAGCGATTCTTGAACGACGCCCACACCGAAGCGAAGACGTCTTCCTCGGCGCGCAGGCCGGCCTGCGCCAGCAGGTCCTCCTCCCCGCTTTGGCGGACGAAGTCGAGAACCTCGTCGACGGTCACCCGCCCCACGAGCTTGTCGTTCGTGTCGACGACCGGCGCGGACACGAGGTCGTAGCGCTCGAACGCGGACGCCGCGGCGTCGGCCTTCTCGTGCTGCAGCAGCTTGACCGTCGGCGGTTGCATGACCGCTTCGACCGTCGTCTCCGGGTCGGTGACGATCAGCTTGTTGACCGGCAGCACGCCGAGCAGCTTTTCGTCGCGGTCGACGACGAAGAGCTGGTCGGTCTGGCTCGGCAGGTCGTCCATGCGACGCAGGTAGCGCAGCACGACGTCGAGCGTCACGTCTGGACGCACCGTGACGTCCTCGAAATCCATCAGAGCGCCGACCATGTCGTCCTCGAACGACATTGCGGCGCGCAGCTGCTCGCGCTCCTCGGCCGGCAGGCTCTGGAATAGATCGTCCAACACCTCCTGCGGGAGGTCGGGCGCGAGCTCCGCGATCTCGTCGGCTTCGAGGGTTTCCGTCGCGGCGACGAGCTCCTCGGTGTCCATCGAGGAGATCAGCGATTCGCGGACGGCGTCGGAGACTTCGAGCAGGATGTCGCCGTCGCGATCCGCCTTGACGAGGTCCCAGATATAGAGGCGCTCGTCGAGCGGGAGCGCTTCCAGGATGTACGCGATATCGGCCGGGTGCAGCCGATCGAGCTTTCTCTGCAGCGCCGCCTTGCTCTTCTTGTAGACGCTGCTCTGGGCCAGTTCGGCGCCGGCGTCGTGCTCCTGCTGCTCCTGGACGAGCCCCTCGACCAGCCGGTGCTTGCGCAACAGCGCCGTTATCTCGGCGAGCGCGTGTTGTACGCTCGCGTTCTCCTCGGGCCGTCCGGTTTCGCCGTGGTCCAGGGTTTCGGGCATGACGATGACGGGATCAAGGGTGCGTGGAACGAGAAGGCCGCGGGCATTCTATGCGAAAGCAGGGGTCAGAGACGACTTTTCGGCCTCGGCGTTCCGAATACCGATGGCGCCGGAAAGTCGTCTCCGACCTTTAGGGGACCTGCGCCGAGGGCATCCGGGCGAGGATCGTTGCGACGCGCCCCGCGAGATACGCCGATTCCGGATTGCGCTCGAAGACGCGTGGCGCCGGCGCCATCGCGGCGAGCCGCGCAGCCTGCTCGGCCGTGAGCTGATGCGCATCGACGTGGAAGTAGCGGCGCGCCGCGGCCTCGACACCGAAAACGCCGTTGCCCCACTCGATCACGTTGAGATAAAGCTCGAAGATCCGTTGCTTCGGCAACATCGCTTCGAGCAGCACGGTGATCGCGGCCTCCTCGAGCTTGCGCCAATAGCTCTTCGCCGGCGACAGGAACAGGTTCTTTGCGAGCTGCTGGGTGATCGTCGAGCCGCCGGCGACGATACGGCCGCGCCGCCGGTTCTTTTCCTGCGCGTGCTCGATGCCTTCCCAATCGAACCCGGAATGCTCGACGAACTTCGCGTCCTCGGCCGCGATCATCGCCCGCTTCATCGACGTCGCCACGCGGTTGTACGGCACCCAGGCGTAGCGGAGCTCGATCCTGCGGCCGTGTTCGCGGGCCTCGGCCAGGCGCTGCGCCATGAACGCCGTCTCGTGCGGCGGGTAGTAGCGGTACCAGCCGACATGGACAGCGACCCACGCGAGCCAGACAAGCGGGATGAGCGCAATGACCGCAGCAATGCGCAGCGGGGTCAGAGACGACTTTCCCCGCGCCATCCGGATTCACGCTGCCCGTGCCGAAAAGTCGTCTCTGACCCTACTTTCACTCGCTGCGCAGCTCGTCGCCCTTCGTGAACGTCCAGGTTCGGGTGATATGCAGGATGTCGGTGTCGCGCCGGATGTCCGGCGGAAACGCCGCGAACGGCGCGGCCATCTGGACGATCTTCACCGCGGCCGCGTCGAGCACCCGCTGACCCGACGAGCGATTGACCTCGACCGTCTCGACGCTGCCGTCGGCGCGAATCGACACCGTAATCAGCAGATTGCCATAGAGCTTCAACTGCCGCGCGGCTTCCGGATAGTTGAGGTTGCCCACACGCTCGACCTTGAGCCGCCAGTCCTCGACATAGCGTGCGAAACGATACTCCTCGGCGCGTGCGCCGACGAAGCGCCGTTTCGGCCGCTTCTGGTATGCATCCATGTCCTTTGCGATCTGCGCCTCGAGCCGCATCGCTTCGAGCGTGCGCTGCATCAGCTCGGTCGCGGTCGGCAGATCCTTTGGATCGCTGACCTCGGTCGGCTTCGGCATCGCCTGCGGCGTCGGCGTGCTCGCGAGCCGCGTCATCAGCTCCTTCGTCTCCTTTTCGAGCGTCTCGACCTTCTGGGTGGCGACGGTGAGCTCGGCATTGGGACTGTCTTTGGGCAGCACGGGCAGCGGCGTTTTCGCGCGGCGATTCGCGTCGGTATTGCCGCCGCCGTCGAGATGCGTCTGGGCGAGGATGTCGGCCTTGGTCGGCTTCGTCGGCGATTTCGCGTTGACCAGCGCGACCTCGAGCGGCGGTCCGCGATCGAGCATCTTCTGCAGGTCGAACGGCTGGAACTTGATCGCGAGCAGTACGGCATGGATCACGATCGAAATGCCGAGCGTGTAGCTGAAAAGCCGGCTGCCGCGATCGTCGGCCCAAAGGCCGGGGACCCAGACCGGGGTCGCGAAAGCCACGGCGCCGCCGGGCAACGCGGAAACCTCGGCGGCGGCGCGCTGCGGCCGACCTTCGCGCCCAGGCGGCCGACGCTTGCCTTCGGCCACCGATCCGGCACGCTTCGCCGCGCCCGTGGCGGGAGCGACTTTCGGTCGGCGAGCGGCTTTCGGGACGAGCGGCGCAGCCGAATCGGCGTTCGCCGCAGTTCGCGCCGCCGGCGGATGGGAACCGGCAGCCTTTTTTCTCGGCGCCGAGGGCACGCGCGTCCGCCCCGGCGGCACTTCGCCGTCCGGTGCCGGCGCGGCAGGCAGCTGGATCTTGGACGAGGCGGGTCGGCGCGGCAAGGTCGCAGGGCGCTTTATGTCAATGTCTTATTGTAGCCGCAGCCCGACGACCGCGTAGCGCTGTTTCGCGGTCGGGGTCGCCGGTTGTCGCCTCACCCGGCGAGGCCGGCGAAGCGGCATTCGAGCGTCGCGGCAATGAGGTCGATGCGCCCGATCCCGATTCGCACCCGCGTCTCCGGCGCGTGGGGGGGCAAGTCGGCAAGCCGCACGACGAGCGGCAAAGCGTCGAAACGGACGATATTCTCGCGAATGACCGTCCCCGTCGTCTCGCCGACGTGCTCCTGCAGGAGCCAACGCAGACACCAGTAGTGCTCCATCCGATTCTGGAACTCCGCGTAAATCGAGTACGTCGCCTCGAAATCGGCGAGCGCCGCGTAGAGCTCGGCGTCGTTCTCCGCGTAGGGCGGCTTCTCGCCCGCCACGACCGCCAGCACCTGTCGCTGATTGACGAGGTCGCTGTAGCGACGCAGCGGCGAGCTTGCCCACAGGTACTGCGCGAGCCCCAGTCCCTGGTGTTCGGCCGCCCGCGTGCTCATTTTCACCTTGCCGTTTGCCTGCGTGCGGTAGAGCCCCGCGGCGCGCGCATTGGCGAGAAGCTTCCCCCACGTGCTGTTGACGAAGATCATCAGCTCGGAGACGAGCTTGTCGAGCGGCGAGCCGCGCGGTCGGGGGACGATCGTCACCTTGCCCTCGGGCGCCGCGTCCCAGTCGACGTAGAAACTATAGTCGATACGCGGGAAATCGGCCTTGCCGCGCCCGGCCGACAACGCCTGGGCGAACTTCCACAGCACGCGCAATTCCGCGGTCCATGGCGGATCGAATGGCGCACGCAGCCCCGTCGCGAAACCGTCTTCGATCGCATCGAGCCGCAGGTTGGCAGCGATCGGAACGCGATTGACCCGCGTCTCGTGGCGGATGAGCGTCCCCTCGGCCTCGATTTCGGCATACATCGACAGCGCAGGCGGCGTGTGACCGGCGGCCAGCGTGAACGCGGCAATGGCGGTATCGGGCAGCATCGTGATTTTGCGACCGGGCATGTAGACGGTGGAAAGCCGTTCGCGGGCGATCGCATCGAGCGGCGCTCCGCGCGGGATTGCGAGCGCCGGCGCGGCGATGTGAATGCCGACCTCGTAATGGCCGTTCGCGAGCTCGCGCACCGAGAACGCATCGTCGATTTCGGTGGTCGTCGCGTCGTCGATCGACAGCGCGCGCACGTCCGCGGTCGGCAGGTCCGGCAATGCCGGCAGCGTGCCCCACGCGGGGAACGTCGTGCCGCGGGGAAACGCCTGGGCCAGAAACGCGTCGTAGTGGAAATCGTGCGACGACGGAATCGCGCCGCATTGCGCGAGCAGCGACAGCGGGTTAGTCTGCAGCGCGTCGCAGGCGGCGGCGAGCGCCTTCCATTCGAGCGCGTTCTTGTCGGGCTTGTGCAGCAGCATCGGCAGCTTGGCGCGAAGTCCGGCGGGCAGCCGATGCGCGCAAAGCTCTGCGCTCCACGTGGCGATCCGCTCGCCCTCGAGCTTCTTGCGCTCGACCGAAGCCAGCGCCGCCTTCAGCGCGTCCGGCGGGGCTTTCCGGTAGCGGCCCTTGCCGCGCTTGTAGAAGTACATCGGCGCGGCGGAAAGCGCGAGCGCGACCGCCGCCGCTTCGGGCGGCGCCGGCCGGCGGCCGAAATATTCCTTGGCGAGGTCGGCGAATCCGAACTCCTCGTCGGCGCACACCTCCCACAGGAAATTCGGGTCGAGGTCCTGCGCGAGCTTGTGCGCATCGGCGTTGAAGCCCGATGGCGACGGCTCGGCGAAGCGCAGCAGGACCGCCGCGGCCTTGATCTTGAGCCGCTTGCCGGAAGCGGCCTCGACCTGCAGCGTCGTGTCGTTGTCGGCGAGGACGGTCCCGGCCTTGAACTGGCCGTCGTCCTCGAAGAAGACGTACATGGAATCCGGAGCGGGGCGCGGCCAGGTGCCGGCCACATCAGGGTCGCATTATAGCCGGCCGCCAGTAGCGGCCCAAGACCAGTTCAGGGTCAGCGACCGCCGCGTGTGCGGCCAACGATGCCGTAGTGTCCTTGAGGTCCGCGATGGGCGTTTGTCCGGGTGCGGAACACCCGGTCAGCCCAGTGGCACCGATATCGCGTCGATCATCGCACGCGTCGAAGGCCGCACCCCGCGCCACCATTCGAATCCTTCCGCCGCCTGCTCCACGAGCATGCCGATCCCGTCTGCGACACGGCGCGCGCCGGCGCCGCGAGCGAGCGCGAGGAAAGGCGTGAGCCCTTTGCCGTAGACGAGGTCATAGGCGACGCAGCCCGGGGCGAACGCCGCACGCGTGACCGGCGGCAGCTCACCCCGCATGCTCGCGGACGTTGCGTTGATGACAAGGTCGAACGCCTCGTTGCCGAGGTCCGGGTAGCCGCCGGTGACGAGTTTGCCGAACGCCGCGAACGGATCGTCCAGCGCCTTCGCCTTCGACACCGTGCGGTTCGCGACGACGACCAGCGCCGGCTGCTGCTCGAGGATCGGCAGGAGCGCTCCGCGCACGGCGCCACCCGCACCCAGGACCAGCACCCGACGGCCCCGGATCGGCAGGCCGATATTGCGCTGGATGTCGCTGACGAGACCCACGCCGTCGAAATTGTCGGCGGAGATGCGGTCGCCCTCGAAACTGAGCGTATTGACGGCGCCGCTGATGCGGCCGCGTTCCGAAAGATCCGTCGCGAGCGCGAACGCCTCCCGCTTGAACGGCATCGTGACGTTGCCGCCCCGCCCGCCGCTCGCGCGAAACGTCGCGACGGCCGCGACAAACCCGTCGAGTGGCGCCTCGATGATCTCATAGGTCATGTCCTGTCCGGTCTCGTGCGCGTAGGCCGCGTGAACCAGCGGCGACTTGCTGTGCTTCGCGGGGTTGCCGAACAGCGCGTAACGATCGGTCATCGGTGACTCCCTATCGCTGGACCGCGGCGAGCCCGGCCACGGCTTCTTCGGCATAGAGCACGCCATCGCGCACCATCGCATCAATTGCGGAGTCCGGATACCCGAGCTTCGCGGCGATCTCCCGGTTGTGCTGGCCCATCAGCGGCGCGACGCTCTTCGGCGAGGTGTCGCATTCGGAAAAGCGGAACGGCAGATTGGGCATGCGGATCCGGCCGAGCACCGGATGGTCCTGCTCGATGATCATGCCGCGGGCGATGATCTGAGGATCGGCGAGTACTTCGTCGATGCCCTGCACCTTGGCGCACGGCACCTGGACCGCGTCGAGTGCGGCTATGCAGGCCTCGACCGAGGGCTGCGCCATCGCCCATGCCCGGATCTTCGGCAGGATTTCCTCGCGGTGCTCGTTGCGCCCGGCCGGATGATGAAAGCGCGCATCTGCGGCGAGCGCGTCGCCGCCAATCAAACCGGCGAGCCGCTTCCAGGCGTCGTCCACCTGCGCGGCTATCACGAAGTAGCCGTCGCGGCCCGCGAACACACCGTACACCGTCGACTGCGGCAGGTCGTGGCCAGTTGGCACCGGGAGCTCCTTGCCGCCGGACAGGGTGTAGCACTGCACCGCGTATTCGTGCATCGAGACCATGGTGTCGTAGAGCGCCATGTCGATGTGCTGGCCGCGGCCCGAGTTGGCGCGGCCGAGCAGCGCGGCGCACACGGCGGCCACGCCGTGGATGCCGGTGTACATGTCAGCCAGCGCGATCCGGAACAGCGGCGGCGGTTCGCCCGGCATGCCGATCATCGCCATCGCGCCGCTCTTGGCCTCCGCGATCAGCCCGAATCCGGGCCGCGCCGAGTCCGGCCCGGTGTGGCCGTAGGCGGACACCGAGCAGTAGACCAGCTTCGGGTTGCGCGAGGAGAGCTCGGCGTACCCGAGGCCAAGCTTTTCGAGCGCGCCGGGGCGGAAATTTTCAACGAACACATCGGCGGTGTCGGTCAGCTTGTGCATCATCTCCAGCCCGCGGGGATCCTTGAGATTGATGCAAAGGCCCTGCTTGCCCATGTTCTGCTGCAGGAAGTAACCGCTCTGGCCCTTGATGAAGTACGGGTGGGCGCGGCCCGCGTCGCCGGCCGTGGGGCGCTCGACCTTGATCACCGCGGCGCCCATGGCGGCCAGACAGCGCGACAGGAACGGCCCAGCGAGAAAATGACTGTAATCTATGACGCGGATGCCCGTGAGCGGGAGTGGTTGACTCGGCATGGAGGCCTCTCGGGGTGTAGTAGAGCCACCGGCCCTGCGACCAGCGGTGTGTCCTGCGCTCGTCGCTCAGCTCGACTCGGCGCCGGGGCGCCGCGGGATCATCAGCCGGTGCTCGCCTTTCTGGACGACTTCCCCGCGCTGGTTGATGAGCTCGGAGGACAGCACCACGATGCCCCAGCCAGGACGCTTGGTCGGGCGCATGCTGCCGACCTTGAATTTAACGTGCAGCGTGTCGCCGATCTTGATCGGCAGCGCGAAGTCCCAGGTCCAACCGAGCGACATCCCGGGCAGGAAACGGTACTCGGCCTGCGTCTTGAGGCCGTCGGCCAGCGACAGCCCGAGGAGGCCGTGCGCCACGCGCGTGCCGAACGGCGTCGTCTTCGCGTATTCCTCGTCGACGTGCACCGGCGTGAAGTCGCCGGTCAGCCGCGCGTAGGTCAGGATCATGTCCTCGGTGACGGTGACCGACGGGCTCACCGCCTCGTCGCCGACCTGCGCATCGTCCCAGTGCCGCTCAACGGACATCGATGTTCTCCTTTCGGTGGGCGCAGCCGCGCCCGCCCCGTTCGTTCCCGCGACGTCACAGCGCGCCAACGGCGGCGCGCAGACCCAGCAGGTACGTGTTGGCCCCGAAGCCGCAGATCTGACCCTTGACGATCTCGGCAAAGCACGAGTGGTGACGGAATTCCTCGCGCGCGTGAATGTTCGACATGTGGATCTCGACGATGGGCACCGTGAGGATCGCCAGCGCGTCGCGGATACCGTAGCTGTAGTGCGTCCACGCGCCCGCATTGATCATCACTGCGTCGACCTGTTCCAAGAACGCCTGGTGGATGCGATCGCACATCGCGCCTTCGCTGTTGGTCTGAAACGAGACGACCTCCACGCCCAATTCCTTCCCGAGCTTGCGCAACGATTCGTCGATCTCGGCCAGCGTGATCGTTCCGTACTGGACCGGATCACGCTTGCCGAACATGTTGTGATTGACGCCATGGAGCATCAGGATCTTCTTCATCGGGATTCCTCGTAAGTTGGTGAACGTCGTCGTCCAGGGACTGCCGTTCAAGCGCGCGGATCGACCGCGAGCGCGGCGGCAACCGCGTTCGCGGACGCCTGGATGATCTCGATGGCCAATCCGTCGGGCAGCGCGAGCCAGTTGCGGCCCTGCGGCAGCTCGGTCGCGCCGAACGCCTTCGCCGCGGCGATCGCCGCCTCCTGGTCTTCCGTCATCACGCCGAGATGCGCGAGCCTTCCCTCGGGACCTTCGAATGTCGGATCGGCCATCAGCTGGATCCCGCCGATCGTCCACACCTGCCTTGGCGCATCGGCCGGGCCGTCCACCTCGCGGATCGTCATGCCGAGCGCTTCGTGAAAGAAGCGGACGTGCCAGCCGATGTCCTTCACGCGGACCGCCACGTGCTCGACATAGGACTTCTTCGGAGTGGTCATCGATACATTTCCTTTGCGCGGAGGGCGGAATCGTCAGGACTTCGCGGCCTGGTGCTGGATCTGGTGCTCGATACCCTTGACGCACGCGACAAGTGTCCGGTTGACTGGCGTGGGGACGCCGCACTTGTCACCCCAGCGCACGACCGAGCCGTTGATGAAATCAACCTCGGTTCTGCTGCCTTTTTCCAGACTCTGCAGCATCGACGTCCTGAACTCCGGCGGCAGTCCCTCGGCGGCCTTCATCCACGGGCCCTCGGGATCCGTGTACGAGATCTTCACGCCGGCCGCCGCCGCGACCGCGAGGCCCTCGGCAACCGCGGCCAGTGCGCAGGCCTTTACCTCGGGCACTTCATAGAGCCCGCCGTAAGGGAGCCGCGTGATGCCGGCGAGCGCGCCGGTCGCGACATTGATCAGCAGCTTGTCCCACATCGTGCCCATGATGTTGGTGCTGACCGTCGCGGCGAGCCCAGCACGGTTGAACGCTTCTGCAACGCGTGTCACGCGCTCTGTGACGCGGCCGTCGAGCTCGCCGATGATCGTTTCCTTGCCCTTGATTCCCGCGATGACGTGACCGGGCGCGAGCAGCACGCCGCCCTTGTAGGTCTTGCCCGCAAGTACGTGCCCGCGGCCGACGACCTCGGCAATGATCTCCTCGTGCCCCAAGCCGTTCTGCAGCGACATGACGGCAGTACCAGGCCCGACAAGCGCGCGGGCGTGCTCGACCGCTTCGCGCGTATGGAACGACTTGACCAGCACGATGACCAGGTCGACCGGAGCGAGCCCGGCGACGCTGGTCGCGGCCCGGACCTTCACCTTGCGGTCGGTGCCGCCTTCGCGCAGCGTCAGGCCGTCGTGGTTCATCGCATCCACGTGCGCCTGCCAGGGATCGACCAGGACCACGTCGACGCCCGCTTCGGCGAGCGCGCCGCCGATCGCGCTGCCGAGCGCCCCGGAACCCAGAAAGCAGATCTTCATGCCGCGACCCTCCTGCCGCCCCCACCGCCGGCGCTTCGCCAGCCCAAGGTGAGGGACACACGCCAGCTTGTGCATGTGCGCCGATGGTGGCCTTGCTGGTTACTTTTGTCCATGCAATGATGTGAAAGTATGTCATTGCGAATATCAATATGATCGAGGGGTTCGGCGCCCTTACCCGGGACGCGCGGCACCTCGTGCTGTTCGACGAGATCTACCGCGGCCAGAGCATGACGCGCGCTGCGGAGAAGCTGGGGCTCTCCCAACCCACAGTCAGCATCTGGGTCGGCAAGCTGCGCCAGAAGCTCGCCGACCCGCTGTTCGTGCGCACCTCCTCCGGCGTGCGGCCGACACCGCGCGCCGACGCCCTGATCGGACCGGTGCGCGAAGCGCTGGCTCTGCTGCAGGGGATCGGCGGCAAGGCACCCGCGTTCGACGCCGCGTCGTCGGAGCGCGTGTTCCGGATCGCGATGACCGATGCGAGCCACATCACGCTGTTGCCACGCCTGCTTGCTCGCGTGCGACCCGATGCCCCGGGTGTCGGTCTCGAGATCGTGCCGATCTCCGCGCAGACGCCGCGCGCGCTCGAGAACGGCGAGGCGGATGTCGCGATCGGCTTCATCCCCGGGCTCGAGGCCGGATTCCACGAACACGTGCTCTACGCACAGGATTTTGTCTGCCTGGTGAGCGCGGGGCATCCGCGCATCGGCACGACGATGTCGCTGCGCGCATATCGGGACGAGGCGCACATCGGCATCCTCTCGACCGCGAGTTACACGACGCTGCAGACCTCGCTGTCGAAGGCGCGCATCCGGCGTCGCGTGATGCTCGAACTGCCAGGCTTCCTCGGCCTGTCGACGATCGTCGCCGGCACCGACCTGATCGCCACCGTGCCGCGGCACATCGGCGAGACGCTCGCCGCCTCCAGCGCAATCCGGGTCGTGCCCTGCCCGGTGAGGATCGACGGGTTCACCGTACGGCAGTACTGGCACGAGCGATTCCACCGGGATCCGGGGCATTGCTTCCTCCGTTCGCTGTGCGCGGAGCTTCTTGCCCATCCTGTGCGATCCCGCGCCCGCGTCGAACGCACGGGACGCTGAACCCCTTGCCAGGCTGCGCGATGCCCACGCCGCAACCGGATTTCGATTGTGCTACGGTCCGCACCGCTTCGACGATCGCCTCACTGCGCGACCGCGGCGCGCGCGCTGCCCTCGGCGATCGCACGTCAGCCCGTATAGCCGAACAGGCGCGGCAGGAACAGCGAGAAGCCCGGGACGTAAGTGATCAGCAGGAGGGCGATGAGCATGACGCCGAGAAACGGCATCACCTCGCGCACGATCTCGCGCAGCGACACGTTCGCGATCTTGGTCATCATGAACAGCAGCAGGCCATAGGGAGGCGTGACGAGACCGAACATGATGTTCGTCACCGCCATCACCCCGAAATGCACTGGATCGACGCCCAGGGCCTTCGCGGTCGGGAGCAGGACGGGCAGGATGACGAGGATGATCGTCGTGCCCTCGAGAAGACAGCCGAGCACGAGCAGGATGACGTTGACGAGCAGCAGGAAGCCCGTCTGCGACAGGCTGGTGGCGGTCAGGATGGCGCTCACCGCCTTCGGGATGTTCTCGACGGTGATCACGTAGTTGAAGGCCATCGCGCCCGCGATCAGCATGCCGATGGACACCGTGGTGCGTGCGCTGGTGATGAGGGAGTGGTAGATGTCGCGCGGGCCGATGCTTCGGTACAGCCCGCCGGCGATCAGCAGCGCGTAGGCGGCCGCCACGGCGGCGGCCTCGGTGGGCGTGGTGATGCCGCTGTACATGCAGGTGAAGAGGATGATCGGCATCAGGAGCGCCGGGAACGCCTCCTTCGTGATGCGAGGCATCTCGCGCAGCGGCACCCGCACTTCCACCGGGAAATTGCGGCGCTTGCCCACGGCGACGATCAGCGCCATCTGCGCGGCGCCGATCAGCAACCCGGGGATCACGCCGGCGAGGAACAGGTAACCCACCGAGGCATCCGAGACCAGCGAATAAACCACCAGCGGGATCGACGGCGGGATGATCGGGCCGATCGTGGCCGCGACAGCCGTCAGGGCCGCAGCAAAGGCCCGCGAGTACTTCCCCTCGCGCGTCATCAGGCCCTGCATGAGCTTGCCTGCACCGGCAGCATCAGCCAGCGCAGACCCGGACATGCTGGAGAACACGATGGCCTGCGCAACGTTGACCAGCGCCAGGCCGCCGCGGAAGCGGCCGACCAGCGCGTTGCAGAACCTGACCAGCCTGTCCATGATGCTCCCCGCGTTCATGAACTCGGCCGCGAGCACGAACAGCGGGATCGCCAGGAGCAGGTAGCTGTTCATCATGCCGTTTAGGACTTGCTCGCTCGCGGTGCCCACGTCGAGGCCGGCGGTGGCGAGGTAGAGCACCGTTCCGCCGACCATCGCCAGGCCGATCGGGAGACCGAGCAGGCTCAGTGCGACGATGGTCAGCAGCGAGAGGGTGAAGGGGCTTGGGAGGCTCATGGCGCCCGGTCTCCGTCGGCCGTCTCCTCGGCGGGCAGCTCGCCGCGCAAGGCCTCCCACAGCAACCACAGATAGCGCAGGATAGTTGCGACCAGGAAGATCAGGTAGACCGAGTACAGCCAGTCGAGGCGGATGTCTAGATACGACGAGTGCTCGACCCTCATGAACGCGACGTACTTGAAGGTCGCCGGGAGCGACAGACCGTATAGGGCGACGATCGCGACCGACACGATTGCGGCCATCACGCGGCGCACGCGCGGCCCTGCGACCGAGGTGAAGATGTCGAAGCGGATCTCGTCCTTCTCCTTGAGCGCCAGCGCTGTGCCAAAGAGCACCAACCAGAGCCAGCAGACGACGACGGTTTCGGTGGACCAGCCGGTCGGCAGGTTGAGGAAGTACCGGAAGACGATCTGGACGAGGAAGGCGACGAACATGATGCCGAGCAGCGCGGCGATCACGTTCTCGGAGCGACGCTGCACCCAGCCGGCGATCCTAAGGATGAATGAAGTCATGCTCCTCCCCGTCCACATCAACGTCGATGGTCGCCGCCGCGAGCCGCACCGGCGACCCGCGACCCTCGGCCTGCTGCGGCTATTTGACTGCGGCGATCTTGTCGAGGATCCCCGGCGCCCAGGCCTTCGCATCGTCGGAAGCCAGGTACACCTTCTGCGCATAGGCGCGGAACGCCGGGATCTCCGGCGTGTAGATGTCGAGCCCATACTTCCGGAAGTTGTCGGCAAGCTCCGATTCGCGCTTCAGATGCTGATCGACGCTCCACACCAGCGCCTTGTCGACCGCCGCCTGGAAGCTCCTCTGCTTTTCCGGACTCATGGTGTTCCAGGACTTCTGGTTCATGCACAGCACGTCGAAGGCGACGAGGTGCGAGGTCAGCACGATCTGCGACATCACCTCGTAGAACTTCATGTCCTGCACGTTAGGCAACGGGTTGTCCTGACCGTCGATCGGCCCCCGTCTGCAGCGCCGTATACGCCTCGGCGATATGCCATGGCACCGGATTCGCGCCGAGCGAGCGGCCGAGGAGCTGCCACGCGTCGCCCCGGCGGCATCCGCAGCTTGATGCCGGACATGTCCGCGGGCGTGCTGATCTTCTTCTTCGGCTTGAGTCCCACCTGACGTGTGCCGTAGAACGTCGGGCCCCAGGATCTTGATCTTCAGCTGGTCCTCGGCCTGCTTCTTCATCTGCGCGCCGATGTCGCTCGCGAAGAACGCGAGCACGTGATGGGCGTCGCGGAACGTGTAGGCGGACGTCAGGACCGACCAGGCAGGCAGCTGCTTGCTGATGTCCTGCGGAGCGATGTTGCCCATTTCCAGGTTGTCGCGCTGCAGCGCGACGAGTTCGGTGCCCTGCTTGAACAGTGTCGCGTTGAAGTAGGGCTCGATCTTGTAAGTCGGCTTCGACGTCTTTCGCCAGCATTCGGATCATGTCGGCGCGGATGTCCTTGTCAGAGAACACCGCGGCGAAGCGCAGCGTGGGCGTGTCCTGCGCCCGGGCGGGCACGGCCTGCGACGCGGCCAGCGCGGCGCCGGCCTTCAGCATGCGGACGACGATCGATCTTGAAGTTCATGGGTTCTCCTTCGAAGTGAGTTGCAACTACCGCGCTAGCGAGTTGACGCGCGGGCGACCCAGCTCAGAATCACGTCGGCCACCGTCCGGCGGCGGGCGGACACATTCCCCTTCGCGCCCATCGCCCGCTGGAAGAGGGTGCCGAAGGTGTACTGATTGGTGACATTGAACATCCCTAGGGCGGCGATCGCCATGTGGACGTCGATCGGATCGAGATCCGGGCGGAACACGCCCTCGGCCTGCCCGCGCGCAATCACGGCGCCGAGCATGTCGACGATGGGGCGGTTGACCGTTCGCAGCGACGGGAATCGCTTCATGTGCCGGCCCTTGGCCTGGTTCTCCGCGACGACGATTCGCACGAAATACTCGTGATCGACGTAATAATCATAGGTGAACTCGACGATGCGGCGGATCGCGTCGACCGGCGCAAGATGCTCGAGTTCGAGCTCGTTTTCCGCCTCGCGGATCTCCGCGTAGACTCGCTCGAGCACGGCAAGATAGAGCCGCTCCTTGCTTCAGAAGTAGTAGTTGATCAGCGCGCGCGTGGTCTGCGTGCGCGCGGCGATCGCGTCCATGCTCGCGCCCTTGTACCCGCGCGAGGCGAACTCCGCGGTCGCCGCCGCCAGGATCCGCGCGCGATTCGCCTCCGGCGCCTTCGGCTTGCGCATCGCGGTGGTTCGCGCCGACGAGACCTGCAGCACCATGTAATCTCCTCGAATTGGCGAAGCAGCAAGGAAAATTTAACAGTCCCGCCAATTCTTGGCAACCCCGAGTCGATGATGCGGTGCAGCACGGCGACGCCGTCAGTAGGACACCCGCGCGACCGCGCGCAATTCGTCGGGCGTCGCGGTGCCGAAACCGAAGAACTCGAGGTAGGCAGGGATCATCTCGAAGAGCATGTCGGTCCCGACCTGGTAGCGGCAGCCGCGGTCCCTGGCCGCCTGCAGCAGTGGTGTGATCTCCTGCTTCATCACGACCTCCCCGACGAAAGTCGAGGGCGAGAGGCGGGCGTCTTCCAGCGGGAGCGGATCGCCGGCCCTCATGCCGAGGGGCGTTGCGTTCACGACGAGGTCATATCCCGCGGGATCGCTCGAGCGCAGTTCGACGGCGATCCCCGGATGGTGTTCGCGCAGCCGCGCCGCGAGGCCCGCGGCCGACGCCGTGTCGGTGTCGAACAGCGAGATCGACGCGGGCCTTTCGGCCGACAGCGACGCCGCGATCGCCGACCCGACGCCGCCCGCCCCGATGACGAGGCAGGAGGCGCCCGCGATCACGAAACCCTTGCGCTTCAGTCCGCGGGCGAACCCGGCGCCGTCGAACATGTCGCCGACCAGCGTGCCGTCGGGTCGGAGCAGCAGCGCGTTGCAGGAACCCGCGATCTTGACCGTGGTGCTCTTCTCGTCGAGCAGATCGGCGACGGTCACCTTATGCGGCATTGTCACGAGCGCGCCGTGGAGCTTGGTGAACTTCCTGAGCGACGCCAGGACGCCGGCAAAGTCGTCGGCCCTGACCCCCATCGGCACGACGACGGCGTCGATCCCGTTCGCCTCGAACCATGGGTTATAGATCATGGGGGCCTTGAACGACTCGGTCGGGTATCCGAGGTGGGCAATGAGCCGGGTCGTGCCGCTGATCATGGAAACCTCGTGGCGGGTGGGTGACCGGGCGTCCGGTCAGAACATTTCGCCGCCGCGGGACCGGCGGATGATGTCGTAGACCGTCACGAGATCGCCGATCGGGATCTGCCCCGGTGCCGACGCGGACTCGCCGACGGCGAAGCTCAACCACGAGCCGAACAGGCCGCCGACCATCCGCGTCACCGACCCCAGCGGCCCCACCGACATGCTGATCAGCGGGATGCGCGTCTTGTCGTCGGCCTCGACCGTTGCTGCGAGCAGGCGAAGCACGTCGGAGCGGTCGCGCGGCATGACCTGCACCATCGCGACGTCGGCACCGAGCCGCTCCGCCTCGAGGAACCGGTCGACCAGGTAATCGAGCCCCGGCGTGTAGCTGAGGTTGTGGTAGGACAGGATCAACCGCACCTCGTGCAGCCGGCTGCTGTCGCGCACACGCCGCAAGTGCGCGGGGTCGTTGTCGGTCTCGAAATCGATGAAGTCGACGAGCCCGCTCGCCGCGACCGCGTCGTAGAGCTCGACGACCGCCGCGTCGCCGATGGCGGTCCGCTCGCCACCGCCGCTTTCGGCGCGGCGAGTGAATATGATGGGGCGCTTGCCGACGACGCCGCGGAGCGCGCGTGCTGTCTCGATCACCGCGTCGGTGTCGCCGATCGCATCGAAGAAATCGACGCGCCACTCGACGAGGTCGGGCTTCTGCCTCAGGACGACGCCCGCTTCCGTGAGCACCCGTTCGCGGGTCCGACCGACGAGCGGCGTGCAGAGCAACGGGGTCTCGCCGCCCAGCTTCCTGCCGCGCGCGTCGACCGCCTTGATGTGCTTTTTCATGCCATGCGCTCCGGTCGAAGGGTCGCGGCGGTGCGCCGGTTTCCGGTTGCGGCGCGTCCGGATCGGCGCTTGTCGTCGGCACCCTTCTCCAGGCGATGCTCGGCGAGGTACGCTTTCAGCGTCTCGAGGCACCGCGTCGCGTGCTCGGCATAGCCGATCTCCTCGTGCCGCTCCTTGTTGGGCAGCTCGATCGAGTAGACGCAGTGCGGGATGTGCGCGAGGATGCTCGCGACGTCGATGCCGCCCTCGCCGACGTACAGCCGCGCCTCGCGCAGGATGCGGATCATCTCGGCGCGCTCGGTCGGGATCTCGGCCGGGGCATCGCACAGATGGGCGAAATGGAACCACTCGCGCGGCACCGCGTCGAGGTCGTCCGGATTGTCGCGGGCGCGGTGAAAGTGGTGCATGTCGACCATCAGGCCGGCGTTGTTCCGGTTGACCGTGCGCAGCACGTCTACCGCCTGCGCGAGGTTGGCCACGGCGGCGATCGGGACGTATTCGAGGTCCACGGTCAGCCCGAAGGGCTTGGCGAGGTCGCAGATCTCGCCGAACTTTTCGATGTAGAACTCGCGCTCTCCGCCCCAGATGCTGGACAGGACGGCCCTGGCGCCGAGCTCGGCGGCCACTTCCATTGCAGGCAGGTATTTCGTAGGGTGCAGTCCCTCGTACACCCGGGCAAGCTCGATGTCGTGGACGCGCACGCCAGTCGACGCGAGTGCCGCCTTCGTCTGTCGCAACATTTGCGGGTTGTCAGCCAGCGCGTAGTTCGGCTCGCCAGGCAACCCCATGTAGATAGGACGGATACTGACGTAATCGTAGCCGGCTCGCGCCGCGATGTAGGTCATCTCCGGCGGCGGGCAGCCCAGCACCGTCAGGTGGGCCAAGGAATATTCCTGCTTCATTCGGTTCGTCCTCCTCACTTGAGGGCCGCGGGGCGATGCCGCACAGCCTCATTCGTGCCCGGACCGCAGGCACGCGAGCGGCGAGGTCCGCGCCGCATTGGACTTCTGCGCCAGTCGCGGGGGCTGACGCCGTGGCCAATGCGTGTCTCCATTGCCAGTTGATCGGATGGGGGCGGCGTGGCGCTTTCCGAGGCGCCGAGTCAGTTGATCGCAGCGAGCACGGCGTCGATGTCCACGGTGGCGCCACTCGCAGCAGCCTGGCGGACGGCCGTGGCACAGGCGAGCGTGCGCATCGCGTCCTCGCCCGTGACCAGTGGCCCTTCATCGTCGCGGATAACGCGGCAAAAGTGCCGGATCTGGCGTTCCAGCGGATCGGCGCGTACCACGTCCAGCCGTCGACGCGACAATGGCGCGCCCCAGCCCTGCGCACCTTCGTAACGCCACAGTTCGAGCCGGGGCACGGTCAGCGAACCACGCGTCCCTGCGATCAAGTAGCAGTTTTCGGTCGGCTGCGGCGGATAGAACGCATTTTCGCCGGACGTGAGTTCCCAGCTCCACGGCGCCGGAACGGCATCCGATACCGTCGCCGTGCCGAGCGCGCCCGACGCGAAGCACAGTGTCACAACGGCCGTGTCCTCGACATCGAAGCCGCGCGCCTTCGAGGACACCGCGGCCTGGATGCTCTCGATTTCGTCGCAAATGAAGCGCAGATCGTCGATATCGTGGACGAGATTGTTGAGCACCGGGCCTGCGCCAGTTGCCTGACGCCAGGCGGCGGCGTAATAGTCATCGGCCTTGCGCAGCATCCATAACGAGACGATTGCGGTCAGTCGCCCGAGCTCGCCGCTGGCCACGACCTCGCGCGCCTTCTCGATGATCGGATTATGCCGACGATGATGGCCGACCAGCAGCCTTACACGCGAGTCTCGCGCGATGGCAGTCAGCTGCCGCGCCGCTGCAAGCGTATGGGCCAGAGGTTTCTCGACCATCATCGCCACACCGCGCTCCGCGCAGGTCTGCGCATGCGCGAGATGCAGCGCGTTGGGCGTGGCGATGATCGCCCCTTCCGGCTTGGTGGCCTCTAGCAACTCGGCAGGATCGGCGAAGCAGCGCAGCCCAAGCGCCACAGCCCAGGCCCTCGTCTCCGGCGCTGTGTCGGCGACGCCTGCCACCACGCACCGCGGATCGGCGAGCAGGCGTTCGATGTGTGCCTTGCCGATCATTCCGGCGCCGATTACCGCGATGCGCACGGGACTCCCGTTGGCGGTGGGCGTCATCGCGGTTGCTCGGTGTGCCTCGGGGTCGCCGCGGTCAACCCGCAGCCTTGAGGCCGGGCCTGCGCCCGGTGAGCTTGCCCCACAGTCGGGTCTGACTGAGGATCGTCAGCCCCAGCGCGGCGACCAGTACGGCCGAGATCGGGCTGGTGAAGAACTCGCCCAGGAACCCGAGCGGGTCATCGCCGGTCGAGATCATCGCGCGCCGGTACGACACGTCCATCAGCGGTCCGAGGATGATGCCGAGGATCACGGGCCCGACCTGGAAGCCGTACGTCTTCATGAAATAGCCGAGCACGCCGAAGCCCAGCATCCAGTAGATGTCGACCGGATTGTTCTGGATGGCGTAGGTGCCGACGGCCGACAGCACCAGGATCAGCGGCAGCAGGATCGCCTTCGGGGTCTCGACGATCTTGGCGAAGATGCGGATGCCGGACAGGCCCAGCGGCAGCAGGAAGATGTTGGCGAGCGTGAGGTTTCCGACCACGAACCAGAAGAGGTGCGGGGTTTCGATCAGCATCATCGGCCCGGGCTTCAGGCCGTGGATATACAGCGCGCCGATGATCACCGCCGTCACCGCGTCGCCCGGGATACCAAGCGTCAGCATCGGGATGTAGGCGCCGCCGACCGCAGCATTGTTCGCCGCTTCGGGAGCGACCAGCCCTTCATAGGCGCCGTCGCCGAACGGCCGCGACGGATTCTTGGTCGTGCGCTTCGCGTGGTCGTAGGCCATCAGCGAGGCGATGTCGCCGCCCGCCCCGGGCAGGGCGCCGATTATTACGCCGATCGTCGAGCAGCGCAGGCCGAGCGGCAGGTACTTCGTCAACAGCTTCCACGACGGCAGGATCTTGCTGACGTTCTGCTTGACCGGGGTGATGCCGAGGCTGTGCAGCTGCACCAGCACCTCGGCGACGCCGAAGAAGCCGATCATCGCCGCGACGTAGGGAATGCCCCCGGTCAATTGGATCGAGCCGAACGTGAACCGGCCTTCCGCCGTCAGCGGGTCGAGGCCGACCATGCCGAACAGCACGCCCACGGCACCCGCGAACACGCCCTTGGCCAGCGATTCGCCGGACAGGCTGCCGACGAGCAGGATCCCCCAGATCGCGAGCAGCAGGTAATCGCGCGGCGCGAACAGCAGCGACAGGTTCGACAGTGCGGGGGCGCCGGCGGCCAGGGCAATGACGCCGATGAAGCCGCCGAGCACCGACACGACGGTCGTGAGCCCGATCGCCGTCCCCGCCTCGCCGCGCTTCGCGAGCGGATAGCCGTCGAGCGCGGTGGCGATCGCGGCCGGCGCGCCGGGAATGTTGAGCAGAATGGCGCTGCGCGAGCCGCCGTAGACACCGCCGAGGTAGATGCCGGCGATCAGCGCCAGCGCCTCGTTCACGTCCCACTTGAACGTGAACGAGATCAGGATCGACACCGCCATCGTGACCGACAGTCCCGGGATAGCGCCCACGTAGATGCCGGCGAAGGTGCCCGCCGCGGTGAGGAAGAGCAGGTACGGGCTCGTCCACGACATGAAGAAGAACGACAGCGCTTCGCTCATCGGAGGATCCCCCGCAGCACGCCGTCAGGAAGCACGACGGAAAACGCCGTCTGGAACACGAGATAGATCGCCGCCAGCGACAGCGCGCTGACGACGATGGTGAAGAGGATCCGCCGGCTGCCGAGCGCGAACATCGCCGCGGCCAGGAAGATGAACGAGCTGACGATGAAGCCCAGCGGTTCGAGCGCGAGCATGTAGGCGACGATCAGCGCCGTGAACAGCACGATCGGAAGCGGCAAGACCTTGTGGGCGAACTGGCGCGCAAGCGTGCTGCCCGGGGAAATCTCGGGCTTTGGCATGCGCAGCGTATTGCGGAGAAACACCAGCGCCGAGGCGCTCATGGCGGCGGCGGCGATCATCGGCATCACCCCGGGCGCGCTCCAGGACGAGAAGCCCGAGATCCGCCACGCCTGCCACAGCGCGGTGAGCCCGAACACGAGCATGGCGAGGGTGAAGACGAGCTCACCGGGAACGCGCGGTCGTGAGGCAGCCATCGATGACTCCTGGCGGAAGTGGGATCGCTATGTCGAAAGCGGGCCCGGAAGCGCCCGTGCCCCTTGACGGTCAGGGCTTGGGGATCCCGAACTTCTCGGGCGAGACCTTGGTAGCGCCGACATCCTGCAGCACCCACGTCGTCACCGATTGCCACTTCTTCAGGAACGCGTCGGCTTCGGCGCCCGAGATGTTCATCATCACGTTGCCGCGGTCCTTCATCAGTGTCACGAACTGCGGGTTGGCGGCAGCCGTCTTGAACGCGTTGACCAGCACGGCCTTGACGTCGTCCGGGGTGTCCCGCTTGACGAACACGCCGTAGAACGGCCCCCACGGCAGATACTTGGCGAACTCCGGGTACTCCGCGGTGATCGGCGGGACGCTGGGTTGGCCCGCGATGGCCAGCGGCTCGGTATCGACGACCGCCAGCGCCCGCACCCTGCCTGCCTTGACGTTCTCCGCCGCCGCACCCGAGCCCACCGGCATCATGTCGACGTGCCCGCCCATCAGCGCGGTAAGGCCGGGGCCTTCGCCGTCGAACGGCACCGCGATCACCTTGAACTTCGTGATCGAGTTCAGCATCGACCCCACCGTGTGCGGCAGCCCTCCCGGCCCGGTGGAACCCATCTTCAGCTTGCCGGGATGTTGCTTGGCATCCTCGACGAACTCCTTGAGCGATTTCCACGGCGCGTCGCTTTTCACGACGATGACGGCGAGGCCGCGGCCGAGGATGTCGACCGGATAGAACTTCTCGTAGCCGAAGTCGGCGATGCCCAGGACCTGGTGCAGCTGCGGGTTCTCGGCGCCGTAGAGCAGCGTGTAGCCGTCGGCGGGCGCGTTGTTCACGTAGTTGGTCGAAATCGCACCCGTGCCGCCGGACTTGTTGACCAGCACGATCTTCTTGCCCAGCGCCTCCTCGGCGTGGGGCGTCACCGCGCGCGCGACGACGTCGGTCGCGCCGCCGGCGCCCCACATGATGACGCCGGTGAGCTCGCGCTCGGGGAAGGTCGCGCCGGTGGCAAGGCCCGCGAACAGCGTCAGGGCGGCGCCAAGGAGCTTGCGGTAAGGCATGGTGTACCTCCAGTCGTTGTGGATTACTACCAGGATCGCCCTTGCGGCTGGCGACAAAGCGGACGAGGTGCCATGGGCAAATGCACTACGCCGGCCTACCGACGGCGTCGGAAGACGCCTGCGGCAGCCCGAAGAACTCCAGGTAGAGCGGCATCTGTTCCCGAAGCATCTCGCGCCCGAGGACGATGCGGCAGCCGAGCGCGCGCGCTGCAGCGAGCAGCGGCGTGATGTCGCGCTTCATCACGATTTCGGCGATGACCATCTGCGGCGTGATCTGGCCAACGTCGATCGGCAGCGGGTCGCTCGGTTCCATGCCCAATGGCGTGGCGTTGACGACGAGCGCGAACCCGGCGAGCGCCGCGGCGCCGGCGTGGATGTCGGTGTGCGGAAAGTGCGCAGAGAGCTGCGCTGCGAGAACCTCGGCGTGGGCGCTGCGGGTGTCGTGCAGGCGCACTGCCCCTGCACCGGCGGTCGCGAGTGCCGCGGCGATCGCGGCGCCGGCCCCGCCCGCGCCGACGACGAGACAGCGCGCACGCGCGACGGAGAAGCCGTGCTTCTCGACCGCGCGGACAAAGCCGGTGCCGTCGAACAGGTCACCGAACAGCGTGCCGTCGGTGCGGCGCACGAGGGCGTTGCACGCGCCGGCGATCCGGACCGCATCGCTGCAGCCGTCGAGCAGCGCAACTGTCGCCGTCTTGTGCGGAATGGTCACCATCGCGCCGGGCACGTTCCTGGCCCGGAACAGTGCCTTGAACACGACCGGATAGTCGTCCGGCGCGATTTCGACGGGCACCACCGCCACGTCGAGCCCCGTGTTGGCGAAGAGCGCGTTTGTACAGCATTGGGGCCTTGACCTGGGCGACCGGCGAGCCCAGCACCGGGTATAGGAGCGTCGTGCCGCGGATGAATGCCGCCACCGCCGCGACGGTCGGAACGAGCCCGCGGTCACGCTCGGGACGCGCGTCGGCCGACTCGCCCCGGAGCGCCGACGCATGCGCCAATGGCATCGTCGTCGCTCCGCTCAGTCGCCGGTCGACACGTGGTGGACCTTCTTCCCGGGCGAGTAGATGTCCATGATGTTCCAGTGACCCGCAGTGGGCACCGGTTCGTTCTTCATGTACACGTCGAGCACGACGGGGCGCTTCGACGCGATCGCCTTTTGGAGCGCCGGCCTGAACTCGCCTGCCGAAGCCACCTTTACTCCGTCGACGCCGTAAGCCCGGGCGATCGCCGCGAAGTCGGGCGACCAGCTCTTGCCGTTCTTCTCAAACACCGTGCCGAAGGTCGTGTCGTAATGGGCGGCTTCGAGCCCGGCGATCGTGCCGAACGCGTGGTTGTTCATGATCACCCAGACAACGGCGATGTCCTCCTCGAACGCGGTCGCGAGCATCGCCGGATTCTGGCCGAATCCCCCGTCGCCGATCAGCGCGACCACGACGCGGTCGGGGCAGGCGACCTTGACGCCCAGCGCCGCCGGGGCGCCGAAGCCCATCGTCGCATAGCCGCCGGGCGTGAAGATCGTGCCCGGCACGTAGACCGGGAACTGCTGGCCCACGCCGTTCTTGTTCCAGCCCACGTCGGTGCAGATGAGCGCGTCGCGCGGCAACACCTCGCGCACGTCGGCGAGGATGCGCTCGGGCCGCATCGGCCACGCATTGCTTTGCATCGCCGTCTCGTTGCCGGCGGCAAAGCTCTTCCGGTTGGCCTCCATTTCAGCCAGCAGCTTGGGCCGCTGGACCCCACTGGGCGCGATCTTCCGCGCGACGCGGATCAGCACTCTGAGCGCTTCCCTCAGATCGGCCACCGCGCCGATCGCGACGGGGTAATTGCGCCCGATCTCCGCGGGATCGATGTCGACGTGGATCAGCTTCGTCGGCGGAATCTTGAACGTGTACTGGTCCTCCCACGAACTGCAGTCGGCCTCCGAGAAGCGCGTGCCCAGACCGAGGATCCAGTCGGCGCCCTTGCACTTGTCATTGATGAATTTCGTACCCCAGAATCCGGTCATGCCCAGGATCAGCGGATGGTCGTCGGGCAGGGCGCCCTTCCCCATCAGCGTGTGCGCGACCGGCAGGGACAGATGCTCGGCGAGAGCACGCATCTCGTCGGCCGCGTCGGCGAGCAGGATGCCGCCACCGACGTAGAGCAGCGGTGTCTTCGCCGCGAGGAGCTGCCGGACGATCTTCTCGGCGGTCTCGTCATCGAGGGAGGGCTTGTGCAGCGCCTTGGCGTTGGTGAGCACGCGCTCGAACAGCGCGACGTCGATTTCCTTCGAGAAGATGTCCATCGGCACGTCGACCAGCACCGGCCCTGGGCGGCCGCTCTCGGCGAGCGTGAATGCCTTCTCGATGATCTCGGGAAACAGGTGCGGCGAATCGACCCGCCAGGCGCGCTTGACGAACGGCCGGTAGATTTCGTACTGCGACGCATCGGCGTGCAGGTTCACTTCCTGGTGCGGATGCTTGCCGTAATAGTGCGACGGCACGTCGCCGGCGATGACGACCATCGGAATCGAATCGAGCGCGGCATTGGCGACGCCCGTCGCGGCATTGGTGAGGCCGGGACTCAGGTGCGTGAGCACGACGGAGGCCTGCTTCGTCGCCCGTGCGTAGCCGTCGGCCGCGTGCGCGGCGATCTGTTCGTGACGCGTGTTGATGAACTTGATCTTCCGGCTCTTCGACAGCGCAGCGAGCACCGCGATGTTCGTGTGACCGCACAGCCCGAAGATGTGCCGGACGCCGCGCGCCTCGAGATACTTGACCAGCTGCTGCGCTATCAGATCCTTCATTGCTCCTCCTGCCTGCCCTGCGGCGCTGCCGCCGTCCGGGCCGATAATCGGGTGATTCGGCGCGCGCCCGCGGGCCGGCGAAGCGACGCGGTCCGCGGTCGAGTGTGCCGGCGGAAGCTTAGGTTGTGATCGTCTCGACCTCGGCTTCCATCTCCGGGTCGTAGAACGGCCCGAACAGCTCCTCGTCGGACGGACGGTCTTCCTTGATCGGCACCGACACCCACGTCGTGTTCAGGTAGTGCTTGAGGTGGACGTTCTCGGAGACGATGTTGCCGCCCCACGTGCCGCAGCCGAGGCTCGAGGTCATCGGCATCCCGTTGTTGAACGCGCCGGCGTTCGCCTTCGACTGCGGCTGCCGGACCATGATCCGCGAGACGGGGGCGGCGAGCGCGAGCCGATGGATGTGGTCCTGGTCGAACGAATAGATCCCGCACGAGTGGCCCTTGCCGCCGACCTCGTAGACGCCGCGCATCATCTCGAGCGCCTGGTCGAAGCCTTTGTACTTGTAAACGGCGAGCAAAGTGGTGAGCTTCTCGCCCGAGAACGGATGCTCCTTGCCGATGCCGTCGCCGTGAACGACGATGAACTTGCGATCGTTGGGAATCGAGAAACCGGCCGCGGCGGCGAGCTTTTGCGGCGCGATGGCGACGGTGTCCGGCGTGCGGTGCGCCTCATCGTCCCACATGACCTTGCGCAGTAGAGCCTTCTCCTGCTCGTTCGCGAGATAGCCGCCTTCGGCCTGCAGCTGCGCGAGGAGCTTGTCGAAGATGGTCGCTTCGATGATCAGGTTGCCGTCCGCCGAGCAGCCGGAGCCGAAGTCGGACGTCTTGGAGAGCCGCGTGTTGCGCGCGGCTTCCTCGATGTTGGCGGTCCCGTCGATGATCATCGTCGAGTTGCCGGCCCCGACACCGTAGGCCGGCGTGCCCGAGCTGTACGCGGCGCGCACCATCGGCTGCCCGCCCGTTGCCACGATCAAGTCGGCGCGCGCCATCAGCGCCTGGGACATCGGGATGTTCACCTTCGTCAGGCACTGCAGGATATCGGCGGGCGCGCCTTCGCGCTCGAGCGCCTCGCGCATCAGGCGAACCGTCTCGAACGATGTCCTCTTCGAGCGCGGATGCGGAGAGAAGATCACGACGTCGCGGGCCTTGATCCCGTAGATCGCGTTGCCGGCGGGCGTCAGATCCGGGTTCGTCGTCGGCACGATGCAGGCGATGATCCCCGCCGGCTTGCCGTACTTGACGATGCCCTTCTCGGGCAGTTCCTCGATGATGCCCACGCTCTTCTGGCGCAGCGCATCGCGCAGCACGCCACGGATCTTCATCCGCTTGCCCATCCGGCTGACCGCATCGCCGAGGCCGCTTTCCTTGATGCCCATGTCGACGAGCCGCGTGAACGTCTGCTTGTTCGCGACCGCCCAGGCCACGGCCTGGCACAGGCGGTCGACGCGCGCCTGGTCGTAGGTCTCGATGATCGCGAGCGCTCTCTTCGCGCGGGCGAACACGTCATCGAGTTCCTGCTGCTGTTCCTCGGTGATGCCTTTCTTGGGTTCAGTGGCAGTGGCCATAACGGGTCCTCTTGCTTAAGCGCCAGTCGGTAGGTGCTGCACCTGTGGTCCGGCGATTGGCTGTTCTCGACATCGATCGGGGTTAGGGGTTTTCGCCTTTCATCACGTCTAATGGGCTCGTGGCTGCGCCCCTGCGCCCACCTTTCTTCGGGTTCCTCAACCCCGCATTTGGGGCAGTCCGTTCCGACCCATGTCTCTTCGAGCGGGGAGAAGCGCCAGCGTTTGGTTGCTTTTTGGGCCCTAGCGGTCGACCCGGACGTACTTGCGATCGACGGCTCAACAATAAATTTGCGGAACCACCCGGTCAAGGGCGCAGAGCGGCAAACTGTGCGACTAGCGCCCATAACGTACGCATTAGAGCCGGATTTTCGGCTATTCTGCGAACCACCGGGGCGGAAACTCTCTCTCGATGGTCGCTTGTCGCCCGACAAGCCGGATTTCGAGGCAGGTTGGTTTCCGCTCGGCAACTGGAAAGGCACCCTCCATGGCAAGAGACACGGGAGCGGTACGGGAAGCACCGATCGAGGCGACGTCGATCCGAGCGCCCCTTCCCAAGCCGGCCGCATTCACCGACCCCGACGCGGTACCGGCCGATACGATCGCGCGCTTTGGCGACGACCCGGATTTCGTCACCGCGCTGGCGCGCGGGCTTGCCGTGTTGCTGGCGCTCTCCGACAAACGGCGGCGGATGTCGATCGCGCAAGTCAGCCATCGCACGGGAATTCCGCGTGCGGCCGCCCGACGCAGCCTGCACACGCTGTCGAAGCTCGGCTTCGCGGCGATGGACGAACATCGCCGCTTCTACCTGCGCCCGCGCGTTCTGTCGTTCAGTCACGCCTATCTTTCGGCGTCGCCGATCGCCGTGTTGGCGCAGCCGGTGCTCGATCGCCTCGGTGAATCGCTGCGCGAAGCGTGCTCGCTCGCAACCCTCGACGGCGACGAGATTGTCTACCTCGCCCGCTCGACGTCGTCGCGGATCATGTCCCCGCAGTTGAACGTCGGCCGGCGGCTCCCCGCCTACTGCACGTCGGTCGGCCATGTGATGCTCGCGCATTTGCCGCAGAGCGAATTGAACGATTACCTGGCCCGCGTGAAGCTCCACCCCTATACCGAATACACACCCAGCTCGGTCCCGAAGCTCCTTGCGGTCCTCGATGCCGTGCGGGAGTCGGGGTACGCTTTCGCGAGCCAGCAGATGGAGCCGCGGCTGTGCTCGCTCGCCGTTCCGGTACGCGATGCCGGCGGCCACTACGTGGCGGGCATCAACGTCATCCTGCAGGGGCGCCTCGTGCCGCGAAACGACATGGCCGAGCGTTTCTTCCAGCCGCTGCAGGAAGCGGCGATGGAGCTGGGTTCGCTGCTGCTGCCTTGATTTGCGTCGCATCGGCGGGACCGTGTCGAGGTGATCCACGGTAGGCTATGATCATGCCGCCGCCCGGCGTGCTCCCGCGCCACCGCCAGTAGACAGGGAATCGCGATGACGAATGTGATGGACCGCGAGTCGGTCCCCGAACCCCTAAACCCGCTCGGCTTCGACGGCATCGAGTTCATCGAGTTCGCGACCTCGAAGCCGCAGGCGCTGGGCGGCGTGCTGGAGATGATGGGGTTCCGCCCGATCGCGCGCCACCGCTCGCGCGAGGTCGAGCTCTACCGCCAGGGGACGATGAACCTCATCGTCAATGCGCAGCCCGCAGACGTGCCCCGCACGGTGCAGCCGGTCGAGCGGCCGGTGCTCTCCGCGTTCGCCGTGCGCGTGCGCGACGCGAACGTCGCATTTCGCCGCGCGCTCGATCTGGGCGGCTGGGAGATTCCCGTTCGCGCCGCGCCGATGGAGCTCAACATTCCGGCAATCCACGGCGTCGGCGAGAGCCTCATCTATTTCGTCGACCGCTACACCGAGTTCTCGATCTACGACATCGATTTCCGCGCGATTCCTTCGGTGGACCGCGATCCGCCCGCGATTGCCGGCCTCGGCTTCTTCGGCATCGTCCAGTACGTCGGCGCCGGCCGGACGCCCGACTGGATCGAGTTCTATTCGCGCATTTTCGGCTTCACGCCGCTGCCGAACCGGATCCGTTTCGGGATCATGCCCAAGGGTCTGTTGCTGCGGAGCCCCTGCAAGCAATTCTTCCTGCAATTGATCGACCCGGACGAGGCCGCGACCGACGTTCCGTGGGAGGAGCAGCTGCAGCGCATCGGTCTCGGCACGTCCGACGTGATGGCGGCGGTGGCGGCGCTGGAGAAGCGAGGCATCGAATTCATCGCCTCCGGCGAGGTCCACTCGTCCGAGCGCGGCGCGCTGACGCGGCCCTATCTCGGCAGCGTGATGTTCGAGCTCGTGCACAACGACAGTGCGACGGATTCGGCGCGCCTATGAACTTCACCGATTTCGGCATGGACACCGCGTCGCTTGCGGGTTCGCTCGAGGCCAAGCTCGCAGCGATTCGCAAAGCGGGTTTCGCGCAGGTGATGATCTCCGCGGCCGATGTGGTCGCGCACCCGCAAGGCGCGGCGGCCGCCGTCAGGGTCATCGCCGAGTCCGGCCTGCGCGTGACCGGCTACCAGGCGCTGCGCGATTTCGAGGGGCTGACCGGCCACCTTCATGCGTACAAGGTCGACATCGCGAAGGCGATGCTCGAAGTGTGCAACGCGATCGGCTCGCGGCTGCTTCTGGTCGAGGCGTCGACGTCGACGCACGCCGACCGCGACCCCGACGTGATCGCGGGCGATCTGCACAAGCTTTCGGTGCTGGCGATACCGCTCGGCATCCGGATCGCTTTCAAGGGCACGCCGTCCAGCCGGACCGTCCGCGACCTCGCGACGGCATGGGAGGTTGTCGGCCGGGCGAATTGCCCGAATCTGGGCCTCGCCATCGATTCGTTCGACACGCTCGCGGCGCATGCTTCGCTCGATCTTCTGGACGAGGTCGATCCGGAGCTCCTGAGCCTCGTTCAGCTTTCCGACTTCATGTGGACGGAAATCCGCTCGGCGGAAGAGCAGGCCGCGACGGCGAAGCATTTCCGCGTCTTCCCCGGCGAGGGCGTCCACAGCGAGCCGGTTGCGGATCTCGTGACCAAGCTCGACCGGATCGGCTATTACGGCGACTACAGCTTCGACGTCTACAACGACGACTATCGCCAACTGCCCCCTGACGCGGTCGCCCAGCGCGCGCAAGGCGCCGCGTTGTGGCTGGGGGAGACCGTGCTGCGGCGAGCGCTGCCGGTCCCCCACATGGAACGCCTGCGGCCCGCGGCCGATACCTGATGGCCACGAAAATCGAATACAGGCGACTCGGGACGAGCGGCCTCGAGGTCTCTCCGGTTTGCCTCGGCACGATGATGTTCGGGGACCGCACCGACGCGGCCGAGGCCCAGCGCATCGTCGACGCCGCGTACGAGTCCGGGATCAATTTCATCGACACGGCCGACGCGTACGGCAATGGTCAGTCGGAGCAGATCGTCGGCGCCGCGATCAAGGCGCACCGGAGGCGATGGATCCTCGCGACCAAGGTCGGCAACCCGCTCGCCGGCAAGCCGCACGACGGCGGCCTGTCGCGGCGGTGGATCCTGCAGGCGTGCGACGAAAGCCTGCGCCGTCTCGGCACCGATCACATCGACGTCTACTACCTGCACAAAGACGACCTCGACACGCCGCTCGCCGAGACCGTCGGCGCGATCGGCGACCTCATTCGCAGCGGCAAGGTCCGCTACTTCGGCGTCTCCAATTACCGCGGCTGGCGCATTGCCGAGGTCGTCGCCGAATGCGAGGCGCAGGGCGTGCCGCTGCCGGTCGTCTGCCAGCCGTACTACAACCTGCTCAATCGGATGCCGGAAGTGGAGATCCTCCCGGCGTGCGATTACTACGGCCTCGGCGTCGCGCCGTATTCGCCGATCGCGCGCGGCGTGCTCACGGGCAAGTACGCCAGCGGCGTGACGCCGCAGGACTCGCGTGGCGGGCGCAAGGATCCACGGATGATGGAGACCGAGTTCCGCGCCGAATCGTTCGCGGTCGCCGAGACGCTGAAGGCGCACGCCGAGAAGACGGGTCGCACGCCCATCGAGTTCGCGCTCGCGTGGCTGTGGGCCAATGCGATCGTCACCTCGGTGATCGCGGGTCCGCGGACGCTCGCGCAATGGCAGGACTATGTCGACGCGATCGGCACCTCGTGGCACGCGGAAGACGAGGCGCTCGTCGACGCGCTGGTGAAGCCGGGCCATCCGTCGACGCCGGGCTACAGCGATCCGCAGTATCCGTTCTACGGGCGCAGCGTCGAACGCTGAAGCGGTTCACAGGAGCACGACTTCGCCGCCGGGCTTGCGCGCCAGCTCGGCGAGCGAGCCCGGTTGATCGAGCGCATAGCCAGCCAGGCGATCGATCGTTTCGCGCGTTTCGTCGTCGGCGAGAAGCCTGCGAAAGGCCGCGACTGCGGCGGAGTCGACGGCGCGCCGCCGGCAGGCGAAGAGATAGCTCTCCGCCGCGACCGGCACGAAGTCGAGCCCGAACACCGTCGCCGCAGCCTGGAGCCCGAATCCTGCATCTGCCTTGCCGGCCGCGACGGTGGCGGCGACGGCCGCATGCGTGAATTCCTCATTCGTATAGCCGGAAATACCGGCGGCAGGAAGGCCAGCGGCGACCAGCAGCCGATCGAGCAGGATGCGCGTACCGGAACCGGGCTGCCGATTGACAAAGCGCAGCCGTTTGGCCGCGAGGTCGCGCAGCGCCTGCACGCGCCGGGGATTGCCGCGCGGCACGATCATTCCCTGCGTCCGGTGCAGGAATCGGATCGCGGCATCGCGGCCGGGACGCAGCAGCGAGAGCAGGATTTCGCGGCCCCCCTGCCGGTGCTGCGCGACGTGGAATCCGGCGATGTCGACCGCACCTTCGGCGTAGCGCGCGAGGCTCGCGGCGCTGCCGTGGAATTCGAGGTCGATCGCGTCGTTTGCGCGCCAGGCTTCGCGCAACTCGCCGAGCGCCATGTCGTGACTCGCGGCGATCGAGAGGCGACGCATGCCGGGCCCCGCCCTCGTCGCCGTCCGCGGGTCGAGCACGAGGTCGCGCCGGTGCGCGTGCAGCAGCGACCGCGCCGCGGCGTCGGCGGCAAGCAGCCGTTCGCCCAATGGCGTGAGCCGCGCACCGCGACCGCGCTGCAGCATGACCAGCGGAGCGCCGACGCGGCGCTCGAGGTCATCGACGAGGCCCCACGCCCAGCGGTACGACACGCTGACGGCCGCCGCGGCGGCCGTCAGCGTGCCGTGCTCGGCGATCGCTCGCAGTAACGGCACCGTGCGCAGGTCGAGCGCCGCATCGGCGCGCCCGCCCTCGACCCAGCCAATCGTCGGCGTGAGCCGCATTATGTCGATTCGTGCATATTCACCGGTTTGCCAAAGGCCTCTATCATCCAATTCTTGCGCAAGCGCCTATTATGCATGTTTTTGCCTAATTGGCGCCGGCGTTGAACTCCGCTCAACACCGTTCCGGGCGGCGTTTCCAGATCGCATCGGGCCTCCCCACGATCCGCCATCCAGCACACGCTGCCCGTGAACAGTCTGTCGCAAGCCGCCGTCCAGGCCGTCGAGCTCGTCACGAGCGCCGACCGAAAGCTGGTCGAGATCGTGCTCCTGAGTCTGCGGGTGAGTTTGACCGCAGTCGCAATCGCTTCCGTGATCGGGCTCCCCATCGGGGCCGCTGTCGCGGTAAGCCGGGTTCCGGGACGCCGGGCGGTGATCGTCGTCCTCAACGCGTTGATGGGGCTCCCGCCCGTCGTCGTCGGCTTGCTCGTGTATTTGCTGCTTTCGCGCGCCGGACCGCTGGGCTCGGCGGGCCTGCTGTTCACTCCGGCTGCGATGGTCATTGCGCAGGCGATCCTGATCGCGCCCATCGTGGCCGCGCTGTCGCGTCAAGTCGTCGAGGACGCCTGGCACGAATATCGGGAGCAATTGCGCTCGCTGGGGGAGACCCCGTTCGGTGCCGCGGCTGCCCTGCTGTGGGACCTGCGCTTTTCGCTGCTCACCATCGTCCTGGCGGGCTTCGGACGCGCTGCCGCCGAGGTGGGCGCCGTGATGATCGTCGGCGGCAACATCAACGGCGTCACCCGGATGATGACCACCGCCATCGCGCTCGAAACGAGCAAGGGCGACCTGCCGCTGGCGCTGGGGCTCGGCATGATTCTGCTGGCGATCGTCCTTGCGCTCAATGCCGCCGCCTACATCGTCAAGGAGACGGCGCAGCGGCGCTACGGGTGAACATGGACTTGCGCGTCCCGCCGTCGTTGCTCCCGCTCACCCTCGACCAGGTGGTGTTCGCGATCGGAACCAAGCGGATCATCGAGGGCATATCGCTGCGGCTCGAGGCGGGTCCGCGCACGCTCATCATCGGCCCGAACGGCGCCGGCAAGAGCGTCCTGCTGCGTCTTTGCCACGGGCTGCTTCGTCCGACGTCGGGTCGGATCACCTGGACGTCACCCGAAGCGCCCCGCGAACCGCGTCGGCAGGCGATGGTCTTCCAGCGGCCCGTGCTGCTGCGCCGAACGGCGCTCGCCAACATCACGTACGCACTGGCACTGGCCGGGGTGCCCTACACCTGGCGAGTGTCCCGGGCGCTGGAAGCGCTGCGGAAAGTCGGGCTGGAACGCGTCGCGAGTCACCCTGCCCGGGTGCTTTCGGGCGGCGAGCAGCAGCGGCTCGCGCTCGCTCGCGCCTGGGCGCTTGCGCCCGAAGTACTGTTTCTCGACGAGCCGACGGCGAATCTCGATCCCGGCGCGACCCACGAGATCGAGAAGGTCATCGCCGCGATGCACGCGGACGGGACCAAGATCGTGATGGTCACGCACAATCTCGGTCAGGCGCGACGGCTCGGTGACGAAATTCTGTTCCTTCACCAGGGGCGTTTGTCCGAGCGAGCGCCGGCGGACCGATTCTTCAAGCATCCGGCGTCGCGCGACGCCGCCCAATTTCTGGAAGGAGAGTTGCCATGGTAGTCACTCGCCGCAGCTTTGCTTGCGCGTTCCTGGCTTTGCTCGCAATGAGCGCGCAGGCCCAGGAACGATTCATAACGGTCGCCTCGACCACGTCGACGGAGCAGTCGGGACTGTTCGGCTACATCCTTCCCTTGTTCGAGCAAAAGACGGGCGTCAAGGTGCACGTCGTTGCCTTGGGCACCGGGCAGGCGCTCGATCTTGCGCGGCACGGCGATGCCGACGTGGTTTTCGTGCACGCGCGCGCGGCCGAAGAGAAGTTTCTCGCGGACGGTCAGGGCATCGAGCGCTTTCCGGTGATGTACAACGATTTCGTCCTGGTCGGGCCGAAGACCGATCCGGCGGGTGTCGGCGGCGGCAAGGACATCGTCGCGGCGCTCAGGAAGCTCGAATCGGCCAAAGCGCCTTTCGTTTCCAGGGGCGACCGAAGTGGCACGCACATGGCGGAGCTCAAGCTCTGGAAAACGGCGGGCGTCGACATCGACAAGGCCAAGGGCCCGTGGTACCGCGATACGGGTCAGGGCATGGGGCCGGCGCTCAATACCGCCGCGTCGATGAACGCGTACATCCTGACCGATCGCGGCACGTGGCTGTCGTTCAAGAACCGCGGCGACCTCGTGATCCTGGTCGAAGGCGACAAGCGCTTGTTCAACCAGTACGGCGTAATGCTGGTTAGCCCGGACAAGCATCCGAGCGTCAAGAAGGACCTCGGCCAACTGTTCGTCGATTGGGTGATCTCGCCCGAAGGACAGAACGCGATCGCCGCGTACAAGGTCAATGGCGAGCAGCTTTTCTTCCCCAACGCCGGGCAGCCGGGCGCGTGAACGATCCCCGGCATCAACCCCTGCAGCGTTGCAATGGCCCGCCGCCCAGCCCCGCGCAGGTCACCGCCGCGCCCTTTTCTCGTCAGGAGCTCGCCATGAAGATCAGCGCTCGCAATCACTTCACCGGTAGCGTCATTGACGTCGTCAAAGGCCCCGTCAGCACCGAAGTCAAGGTGTCGATCGCGCCCGGGATCGATGTCGTCGCCATCATCAGCACGACGGCGGCGGCGAACCTGCAGCTTGCGGCGGGCAACCCGGCGCAGGTGTTGATCAAGGCGAGCAGCGTGATGATCGGCGTCGATTAGCAGGTCAGGGACCGCGCATTCGTCGGGTGCGAGCGCGACGGCGCACGTCTTCGGCGACGACGACCGGCGCACGGTGGCGAGCGTCACCAGCGACACCGCCACACGGCGCACGTGAGGCGGCCGGAAGCGTTCCCCTCTGCGCCGCCTGGCGCGCGGGCGGGAACCGGCGCGGCGAACGCCTACCCGCCGGGGTTTCAGTCGACGTTCGCGACGCCGTGCGGCACGTGCCCGGCGGCGACGTGCTTCAGCGCCGACTCGACGTGCGTACGCTGGTCGTCGAAAAAGATGTCGGCGCGGAAGGCGCGCAGGAACTCGCCTTTGTCGAGGCCCCCGAGAAACAGCGCCTCGTCGATCCGAATGTTCCAGGCGCGCAGCGTCCGGATCACCCGCTCGTGCGCGGGCGCGCTGCGCGCGGTGACCAGCGCCGTGCGGATCGGGCTCTTGTCCTCGGGAAAGTCGGACTGGATCCGGTGGAGCCCCGCCAGGAACTCCTTGAACGGACCACCGGAAAGCGGCTCCAGCGCCGCGTCGGCTTCCGACTTCGAGAACGCCACGAGGCCATCCTTCTGGTAGACGCGCTCGGCTTCGTCGGAAAAAAGCACCGCGTCGCCGTCGAACGCGATCCGCAGTTCTTCGGTCTCGTTGCCGCCGAGCGTGCGCGGGAAAATCGTCGCGGCCGCATAGCCTTCGTCGAGCGCTCGCCGCACGTCGCCCTGATCGGCGGACAGAAACAGATGCGCACCGAACGCCGGGACGTAGCGCGACGTCGCCTCGCCCTTGGTGAACGCGGCACGGGTGATGTCGAGGCCGTAATGCTTGATCGCGTTGAAGACGCGCAGTCCCGTGTCGGCGGAGTTGCGGGAGAGCAGGATCACCTCGACGTATTGCTTGTCGGGTCGGTTCAGGTGCAGGAGCTTTTGCACGAGCACGAACGCCGGACCCGGCGTCAGCAATTCGTCCTCGTGCTCGACCTGATAGCGGTGGTACGCGTCGACGCCGGCCTCGGTGTAGACCCGGTGGCTTTCGGTCAGGTCGAATAACGCCCGCGACGAGATCGCGACGACGAGCTTGCCGGCAAGCGTGGGGCCCATGCGCCAAGTATAGCGCCCGCCCCGCAGCAGATCGCCGGGCCGCCGCGGTCAGGCCGCAGTCGGGCGCCGGCGGCTCAAGCCGCCCGCCTCAACCCGTCACCCAGCTCCGCGAATACGGCGCGAACTTCCTCGACCGCCCAATCGAGCGCGTTGCGGTCGATGACGAGCGGCGGCGCGAAGCGCACGACGGTGCCGTGCGTATCCTTCGACAGGATGCCGCGAGCGAGCAGGCGATCGACGACATCGCGCGCAGTGATCCGTTCGCAGTCGACTTCGAGCCCGACGAACAGTCCCTTGCCGCGCACGTCGCGGATCAGCGGACTCCTGATCGTCGCGAGGCGGGCGAGCAGGTGCGCGCCTTCGAAGGCCGAGCGTTCGATCAGCTTCTCCTCGAACAGCACGTCGAGCGCGGTCAGCCCCACCGCCGCGGCGAGCGGGTTGCCGCCAAACGTGCTGCCGTGATCGCCCGGCGTGAACACCTGCATCAGATTGTCGGTGCCGACCAGCGCCGATACCGGCAGCAGTCCGCCACCCAGCGCCTTGCCGAGGATCACGCCGTCGGGTTTCACGTTGTCGTGCTCGCACGCGAGGAACCTGCCGGTGCGTCCCATCCCGGTCTGGATCTCGTCGCAGACCAGAAGCACGTTGCGCTCGCGGCAGATCCGCGCACACTGGGCAAGGTAACCGGCGGGCGGCACGACGATGCCGCCTTCCCCCTGGATGGGCTCCACGAGGAACGCCGCGGTACGCGGGCCGATCGCCCGCACGAGAGCGTCGGCGTCGCCGAACGGGATCTGCACGAATCCCGGCGCGAAAGGGCCGAAGCCGTCGCGATATTGCAGCTCGGAGGAAAAGCCGACGATCGTGATCGAGCGGCCGTGGAAGTTGTTGCGGCAGACGATCACTTCCGCGCGATCCGCCGCGACGCCCTTGACCTTGTAGCCCCATTTGCGCACGGCCTTCAACGCAGTCTCGACGGCTTCGGCGCCGCCGTTCGCCGGCAGGGCACGATCGAGGCCGGTAAGCTCTGTGAGGCGTTCGAGAAAGCGCGGCAGGATCTCGTTGTGGAACACGCGCGACGTGACCGCGAGCCGTTGCGCCTGCTCGACCAACGTGCGCACGATGCGCGGATGCGCGTGGCCGTGGCTTACCGCCGAGTACGCGCTCATCATGTCGAGGTAGCGACGGCCGTGCTCGTCCCACAGCCAGCAGCCGTCGCCATGCGTCAGCACGACGGGCAGCGGATCGTAGTTTTGCGCGGCGTATCGTCGCTCGCGCGCGATCGCCGGCGATACCGCCGGCTGATCAAGCGCCGGCGCCATGCCGGCAGCGAAACGGCTATCCATGCCGATGCTCCTTTTGAGAGTCGGTCCGCACCACCTGCGACAGGAGGCAAACGAAGATTCCGCGGATGACCAGGCGCCGGGCTCGTAGCCCTCACCCGATCGAAAACAGGGTCAGCGAGGTGGGCAACCGCAACTGGGCCATGTCATGAAACGAAACTATACCCGGGCAGCATGACGAAGGCGAGACGCAGTGCAGCATTCGCAAAGGCCTATTGGGGGCCGGGTCCCTTGCGCTGGACGAGCGTTGAACTTGCGAAGCGCAGCACCGCCGGAATCTCGGCGGCGAAATCCGCCCAGCCATGATCTCCGCCGCCCAGAACGCATTGCTGCGCCCCGCCGTAGAACGCGACCGCCTGGTGCCAGTCGAGCAACTCGTCGCCGGTGCGCACGAGCAGAAAATAGCGCTCGGGGCGGGTGATCTTCGCGACCCTCAGCGCCCGCAGCGCCGCGACATGCGCTGCGGTGACCTCGACCGTTTCGCCGGTGCCGAGATTGCGCTGCGGGCCGCCGTAGGACGCGAGATCGTCGTAGGGGCGGATCGCCGGATTGATGAGCGCGGCGCGCGCGCCGAACCGTTCCGCGAGATGCGTCGCGTAAAAGCCGCCGAGCGAGCTGCCGACCAGCGCCGGCGCCGCCGCGGCATCGGCGATCTCATGCTCGATCCATGCGGCAACGCTCTCGATCGCCTCCCACGGATCGTGCGGCAGATGCGGCACGACGAAGCGCGGCCGCTCGTCGGCTTGCAACACGGCGATCGCTCGCGCGAAAAGTTGCGCCTTGATGCTTTGGGGCGACGAACGAAAGCCGTGCAGATAGACGATCGCCGGCATGAGGCGCCGTCACGGCCTTTCTGCAAGCCGCTGCAGCAATCGGTCGTGAATCCCGCCGAAGCTGCCGTTGCTCATCACCAGCACGCGATCGCCCGGCCGCGTCTCGGCGACGATGGCCTCGACGAGCGCACCCAGATCAGCGTAGACGTCCGCCTTGGCGCCAAGCGGGGCGAGGGCATCGGCGACGTCCCAGCCGAGACCCGACGCAAAGCAGAACACGTGATCCGCGCCGGCGAGGCTCCCGGGCAAGGCGTCGCGCATCGCGCCGAGCTTCATCGTGTTCGACCGAGGCTCGAGCACCACGATGATCCGCGCGTCCGGCGCACCGCGCCGGAGACCGTCGATCGTCGTCGCGATCGCCGTCGGATGATGGGCGAAGTCGTCGTAGATGATGATGCCGCGAACGGTGCCGCGCGCTTCGAGGCGACGCTTGATCCCGCGGAACTCCTGAAAAGTCGACAGGCCCACGTCGACCGGGACGCCGGCGTGGCGGGCGGCGGCCAGCGCCGCCAGCGCATTGAGCCGATTGTGACGGCCGAGCTGCGGAACGTCCGCCGGCCAGCGCAAACGCCCCTGCGGCGCGCTGCCGTGCGTGACCTTGCCATCGGGTGCGATCCGCCACGGCGGGGTCTGGACGCCGTCCGGCGGCGCGACCTCGGCGCCGGAAAAGTACTCGGTCTCGGACCAGCAGCCGCGGGCAAGCACACGGGTGAGGCTCGGCTCTTCCGCGTTGACGATCAGCCTTCCGGACCGTGGCACCGTGCGCACGAGGTGGTGAAACTGCGTTTCGATCGCCGCGAGGTCCGGAAAGATGTCGGCGTGATCGTATTCGAGGTTGTTGAGGATTGCCGTGCGCGGCCGGTAATGGACGAACTTCGAGCGCTTGTCGAAGAACGCGGTGTCGTATTCGTCGGCCTCGATCACGAAGAACGCGCTGTCGGCGAGTCGCGCGGAGACGCCGAAGTTCAGCGGCACGCCGCCGATCAGGAACCCGGGATTGAGGCCGGTGCGCTCGAGGATCCACGCGAGCATCGACGCCGCCGTCGTCTTGCCGTGCGTGCCGGCAACGGCAAGCACCCATTTACCTCCAAGCACGTTCTCGGCGAGCCACTGCGGCCCCGAAATGTAGGGCCGTCCGCTGTCCAGCACTGCTTCAATCAGCGGATTCCCCCGGGACACGACGTTGCCCACCACGAATACGTCCGCATCCGTGGCGACGGTGTCGAGCTGGGAGGGCTCCCAGCCCTCGGTGAGGCCGATGCCGAGCGCGCTCAATTGGGTGCTCATCGGCGGGTAGACGTTGGCGTCGCAGCCGGTCACGCGATGGCCCGCCGCCCTTGCGATCGCGGCGATGCCGCCCATGAAGGTGCCGCAAATGCCGAGGAGATGGAGGTTCATTCGCTGCATCAGCCCGGAAACGGATGGGAGGCGGCGATTGCCGCGTCGAGCGCGGCCTCGAGATCACGGGTGTAGCCCGCCGGGTAGCTCGCCGACGCGCCCGCGAACTTTGCCTTGACCTCGGCCGTCAGCGCTGCGCGACGCACCGGGTCGCTCAACAACGCGACGGCCAGGTCCACGTACCCCGCTTCCGTCTCCGTCACGAGATGATCGAGATTCATGTGCCGCATGATGCTTGCGCTCATCCGCTCGGCATGACGCGTCCCGACGAGCGTGACAACCGGGATGCCGGCGTCAAGCGCGGCGAGCGTCGTGTCGCCGCCCGAGTAGGGAAGGGTGTCGAGGACGAGATCGACCAGCGCGTAGCGCGCCCGGTCCGCGGCCACGTCCCCGCTGCGCGGGACGAAGGCGATGCGCGCCGGATCGATGCCGTAGCCCGCGACCTGCCGCCGAAAGCCTTCGCGCTCGGCCGGCGCCGACGGCGAGAACAGCAGCACCGCATTCGGGACCCGCTCGATTATCTGCCGCCACGTACCGAGGCAGCGCGGCGAGAGCTTGTGCACCGGCACGAATTCGCCAATCACGAGCGCTGCGTCGGCAAGGCCAAGCGATGCGCGCGCCGGCGGCGGCGCGGCGCTCGCGCTCCCACGCCGGAATGGAAGCACGCACGATGCCATGACGAGTGGCCGCTCGACCTGATAGTCCGCGGCGTCGGCGACGTCGCAGACGCGATCGGTGAGCTTGAAATCCACCTGTGACAGCCCGATCGCGCCGTGATACCCGAGATGCGTGACGATTGCCCGCGCCGGCTTGTACGCGAGTATCTCCGCCCGCGAGAACATCGTGTGCCCCATCAGGTCGACCAGCACATCGCAATCGTCGGCGGCGATGACGCGTGCTGCCGCGGCGTCGTCGCGCGGCGGTAAGTCGACGAACCGATTGCCGATTTGGCGAAAACGCTCGGTAAGCGCATCGGCCATGCCGGCGCCGGCGAGCGAGTACAGATGGATCGCATAGCGGTCTCGGTCGTGGGCCGCAACGACGTCGTACCACAGGCGCCCCATCACGTGCTCCCTGAAATCCGCCGACAGGTAGCCGATGCGCACGCGGCCCGGGGCGCGCGTCGGACGAGCGAGCGGCTCGACGCCGCGCGCGCGTTCCCGGAGCAGGCGATTGTAGGTGTCGTAGAGCCTCTTGAGATCGGCGCGATCGACATCGAAATACTGCAGACGCATCAGGAACCCCGCGAGCGTCCGCGAATCGTTCGGGCCGTAGTCGAGCGAAAGCGCCGTACGCACACAGCGTTCCTCGCGCGCCGGGTCCCCGAGCGCACGGGCACTTTCGAGCGCAGCACGCAGGAAGACCGGCGTGGGCGCGGCGTTGGCCTCGAATGCCAGAAAGTCGGCGAGCGCTTCCTCGCGCCGCCCGAGCACGAGCCGGGTGTTGTAGAGCTGGTACCAGACCTGCTCGCTGTTCGGATCGAGCGTCCGCGCGTATTCGAGCGAGGGCAACGCCTCGGCAAAACGCCATAGCTCGTGCCGTGTATAGCCGAGGTTGTAGTGCGCTTCGACCGAGCGCGGCGCAAGTCGCGCAGCCATGCCGAACGCCGCTTCGGCGGCGTCCAGCCGCTCGCGGCGAAATTCGAGATGTCCGAGCGAAAGCCACGGCGCGGCGGATGCCTGGTCCATCGCGGCGGCTTGCTTGAGGCAGGCGGCAGCCTCGTTGGAGTCGCCGGTCGCTGCCAGCGCAACGCCGAGGTTGTGGACGAGCGCCGCGTTGCGCGGTGCGTAGCCGAGCGCGCGACGGTAGGCCGCCACCGCCTCGCCGAACCTGCCGGCGGCATAGTGGCCGGCGGCGGCGGCGATTTCGTCCCCGAGCATCGTCATGGCGTGTCTTCGCGCATCCGGAACGTCAGGTTTCCCGCTGCGACTTCGGCGAGAGCCCTCGCGCATACGCATCCTCCAGAGCGCGCGCATATCGAACCGGATCGGTCACCGCGGGGTCCGCCATCGCCGCCGACACTGCGGCGCGCACGTCCCCACGGAAGGCAGCGTCCCGCGCGAGCCGCACGGCGAGGTCGACATAGCCATCGTCGGTCTGCGCGATGGTCTGGGTAAGCGACAGATGCATCAGGATGCTGTAGCTCATGCGCTCGGCGTGGCGCGCGCCGACACGGGTGACGACGGGAACCCCGGCATCGAGCGCCGCCGCAGTCGTGTCGCCGCCGGTACAAGGCATCGTGTCGAGCGCGATGTCGACCGCCGCGTAGCGTCCGCGGTTGAAGGGGTCGTCACCGTGTCGATACGGAATCCAGATCAATCGGTCGGCGGGAAGACCGAGTCCGGTCACCCGTCGCTCGATCGCAAGCCGGTCGTCATCGCTCGGCGGCGAGAAGGCGAGCGCCGCCTCCGGAACCGCATCGAGAACGCGCCGCCACGCGGCAACGCACCGCGGGGAGAGCTTGAGGACGCCGGCGAAGGCAGCGAACACGATCGCCGCCTCGGAAACGCCAAGCGCCGCACGCGAGAGGAGAGGATCGGCGGAAGGCGCGACGCGGCGCAGCGGCAACACGCAGACGTCGAGCGGCAGCAAGGCTTCCAGCTGCCAGCGCGCATTGGCGCCGGTGTCGGCGTAGCGATCGGTGATCTTGTAATCGACCTGCGAAAGCCCGAGCGCGCCATGATATCCGAGATGCGTTGCGATCACGCGCGCCGGCTTGTAACGCAAGATTCCCGGCCGTGCCTGCGGCGAATGCCCCATCAGATCGACGAGAAGATCGAGGTCGTCGGCGGCGATCGCCTCCGCTGCCGCGCGATCGTCGAGGGCTGCGAGCGGGACGAATTCATCGACCGCGTCTTTCCACTCGGCGGTAAGCGCGTCCGCGGTTTCCGCCGGCGCGAGCGAGTACGCTCGCACTGCGAAGCGCGCCGCGTCGTGCGCGATGACGACCGGCAGCAGCAGTTTCCCCAGCACATTGGCGCGGAAATCGGCGGAGAGATAGCCCACCCGGACGGGGAGGTCGGTATCGCCGCGCACTCCGGCGAGCGGCGGCATGTTGCGGCAGCGCGCCTGCTGCAGACGGTCGTACGTCCGGTAGACGGCGTAGAGGCGCTCCTGGCGCACGTCGACGTACTGGAGCAGCGCCAGGAGTTCCGCGACGATCGCCTCGTCACCGTCAGCGTACGGCCAGTCCAGCGCCCGTTCCAAGCAGACCGCTTCGCGAGCCGCGTCGCCGCGCCGCATCGCCGCGCCGAGAGCGGTAACCGCCGTTCGCGCCGACGGAGTCGCGGCCATTTCGAAGCGCAGGAAATCAGCGTCGGCGTCTTCATCGCGGCCCGACCGGAGCAGCAGCATCCGCAATTCCGCCCAGATCTCTTCGTTGTCGGGGGCAAGCTCGCGCGCACGCCCGAGATGGGGCACGGCGCGGCGCCAGTGCTTCGTTCGCGTCAGCGCCTTCGCTGCCTTGACCCACGCTTCGAGACGCGCGGGCGCCCTTGCCCCCGCGGCTTCGAAGGCGCCGGCAGACTCGACGTAGCGTCCGCGCGCGAAGAGCAGGTCACCTTGTGCGATCCACGGCTCCGGCCATTCGGGGCGGTGTCGCGCGGCGGCGGCGAACGTCCGCAGCGCCTCGCCGTCGCGATGCGCCCGCGCGAGGACCGCGCCCAGATCGTAATGCAGCTCCGCGCGCTCCGGCGCCAGCGCTATTGCCTTGCGGTACGCAGCGATCGCGCCCTTGCGATCGCCGGCAGTCACGCATTCGCCGGCGGTCCGCAACAGGGAGTCGATCTCGTCGTTCATCGCCATGCGGCAGCGACCACGCGCATCGGCGTTGCGTGCCGCCGCCAGCCCCACGCGAACCACAGGAAGGCCGCAGCGTCGGCGGCAAGCACGATCGAAAACGCGACCTTCAGCCCGTCCGCCGTTCCAAGCCCGAGCCCGCCGCGCACCGCGTCGATCACGACGCCGATCCCCCACTGCGCCGCGAAGCTGCCGGCGAACGTCAGCAGGTTGAGCGCGGTGTTCGCCCGCGCCGCGAGCTCTTTCGCGAAGCCCGCGTTCAGCACCGGGAACGCGAGGATGTTCGCCGTGGCGCCGAGGCCGTAGAGCGCCCACCAGCCCAGCGTGCCCGGGACCTGCGCAAGGATTGCCGCGAGCGCAATCGCGTTGAGCGCAAAGCCGATCCCGAACAGGTGCTGCGGGCGCAGTCCGCGGCGCGCGAGCCTCGCGGCGAAGAGGCCGAGCAGCAGGTAGCCTCCGAGCATGACGATGCCCATCGCGAGCAGGTGGTGCGCGGCCTGCGCCCGGTCGTATCCGTTGACGCCCATGAGCCAGGGCACCGACCACAATCCCTGTACCGCCATGAACGACCCCATGGCGAAGGCGCCGAGCGGCGCTATCCACCAGAAGCGGCGGTGCGCGAAGACCGAGCGCACGCCTGCCCACTGGCCCATGAACCCGGACGCTTGCGCCGGCATCGCCGTATCGGGCACGCGCAGCCAGATCCAGGCGGCAACCGCATAGGTGGTCACCGCGAGTGCGACGAAAATCGCGCGCCAGCTCGCGAAGCGCAGCGCGAATTCGAGCGGCGCCGTTGTGACCAATGCGCCGACTCCCCCTGCGACCATCAGAAAGCCGCCGAGCGAGCCCTGCCGCTCGAGCGGATACCACGCCGCGACCGCCTTCATCGGCGCCATCAGGCACACGGCCACGCCGGCGCCGATCAGCGCACGCGCAGCGAGCAGCTCTGCTTCGCGCTCCGCGAGCGCGAAGGCCAGCGCCCCCGTTCCGGCAACGAGCAGCAGCACCGGCTCGACGCGTCGCGGTCCGTAGCGATCGAGCAGCATCCCTGCCGGGATCTGCATCGTCGCGAACGCGACGAAATAGGCGCTCGTCAAGAGTCCGAGCGCGCCGGGCGACAACGCGAGCTCACGGGTCAGCTCCGGCGAGATGACGGCGTTGACGGTGCGGTAGAGGTACGACAGCAGATAGCCACTCGCGAACGCGAAATACAGAGCGCGGAAGCGCAATACGGGCGGTTTCATCGGAAGGACAGCGCGGGGATCGCAGGGGGCATGACGATCGGCACGGCGGGATTCATCGACGCGACCGGCTGCGGCGGCGACGCCTTCGTGCAACCCCTCCATTATCGCCGATGCCGCGACCCGTTGCGCCGGACAGCACGGGCCGGCGGCGTCGATGGGCATGCGCTAGACTTGATCCATGTCCGTCGCCCGCCGAAAACCGCCCGCAGACGGACTCGACCCCGAGGCGCGTTATCGGCAGGGTCTCGGCGAATCGCATCGCGGGGAACAGAAGGCCCTGCAGACCCTCAACACGGCGCTGGAGGGCTTCCTCGCCCGAGGGGACGCGAGAGGCGCGGCGCTCGCGTCCGCGGGGCTCCTCGTCACCGGTCAGGTCAGGAGCAACTATCGCCGGTTTCCCGAGCACATCGCGCGGCTCGCTGTCGCGCGCGATCGCAACTTTGCGTGGCGCGATCTTGACGACGAGCTGGTCGCGCTCGCCGGACTGCTCGCCGGCCTGATCTTCTTCGGCCCCGCCGATCCGTTCCTCGCGCCCTGTGTCGAGCGCATCATGACGCTGCTCGAGCTCGATCTCGACGTCAATGCGAGATTCGCCGCCGGCCGCCTGGTCATGTATTACAGCGAGCCGCGCGAGCTGCGCGCGCTCGGGCAGCGCGTCTACAGCCTGCTGCGGCCGAGCGTGGATCGCAGCGAGCTGACGCCGCATCGCCTCGGCCACTGGCTCGTCTACTGGGCGCGCATCGCCCGCTATGCGAAGGAGCCGCAACAGGCGGAGCAGGCCGAACAGCAGGTCCGCCAGCTCGCCCAAGACCACAAGCTTCGCGACATCCTGTTCTGGCTCGCCGTGATCGATGTCGATCGCAGCCTGCCCGAGCGCAATGTCGCCGCGGCCGAGCGCGCCCTCGCGGCCGCCGAGGCCGTCGCGGACCCTGCGCACCTGGGCGATATGCTGCGTCTCGAATTCCTGAAGACGAAGCTCGCGCGGATGAAAGGACAGGGCGATCGCGCGGTATTCCACGCATCGCGCGCCTCGAGCTACGCGGTCGAGCTCGAGTACCCGCCGTTGGCGCGCGCCGTGTACATCGTCAGCGAAGCGCAGGCACGACTCCTGATCGACGATTTCGCCACGGCGTGCCGGCTCATGCGGGAGGCAGCCGACATGGTGCCGGGCAATTACGTCGACGAGATCCGCGACATGATCGCGCTCACCGAAGCGTACGAGGGGATGATCGAGGGCAAATCGGAGGGCCGCGCGCTGCTTGCGACCGCGTGGGCATCGATGCGCGAGCGCCAGTTCTACGACACCTTCGACGGCTTTCCCGAGTTCGGCGCGAAATTGTGCGTGCTGGCTTTGGAGCAGGGCATCGAGGTCGAGTTCGTCCGCCATCTGATCGAATCGCGCAACATCGCGCCGCCCGCCAACGCACCGGAGTCGTGGCCGTGGCCTATTCGCGTCCATGCGCTCGGCGGCTTCGTCGTGCAGCACCGCGGTGAGCCGCTGACGATCGAGGGCAAAGCGCAGAAGAAACCGCTCGAACTCCTGAAACTGTTGATCGCGCTGGGCGGGCGCGGTGTGGCCAAGGAGAAGCTCTGCGACCTCGTGTGGCCCGACGCAGAGCCGGCCGCTGCTACGGCTTCGCTCGACACGGCGATCTCGCGCCTGCGCAAGCTCATCGCCGAGCCCGACGCCATTCGGATCGAGGAAAGCAAGGTGAGTCTCGACGATGCGCGGGTGTGGGTCGACGTGTGGGCGTTCGACCGCGACGTCGAGGCGCTGCAAGCCGTGCTGCATGAAAGACCCGACGACGCGACGATCGTGGCGATCGGCGCGCGCCTGCTTGCGCGCTACAAGGGACCGTTCCTCGGCTCCGAGGACCCGACGCTCGGGACGCTGGCCGCGCGCGAGCGCTGGCAGAACCGCTTTCGTCGATCGCTCGCCGATGCCGGCGGACACTGGGAACAACGCGGCGAGTGGCCGCGCGCGATCGCGCTGTACGAACGCGCGCTCGACGAGGACAGCCTCGCCGAGGAGTTCTACCGTCGCCTGATGCATTGCCACCTCGAGCGCGGCGAGCCCGCCGAAGCCGCCCGCGTCTACCGCCGCTGCCGCGAGATGCTGTCGATCCAGCTCGGCATTCCACCTTCGGCCGAGACCGAAGCGCTGTTCAAGTCAATCTACGGTCGCTAGCGCCGCAAGACCCGGCCGCGGGCCCGGCCTTCGCCGCGTTTCGGAATCTGTCAGGCATCGGTCAGGTACCGGCCCGCACACTGCGCAGCGAGCCCCGCCGTCATGCGCGCCGGAGCCGGCCCCATCCAACCAGGGAGATCGACATGGAATCACGCCACACCCTCCTGCGCCAATTCGTACCCGTCGCGTTCGCGCTTGTGCTCTCGGCCGGTGCCGCCGGGACAGCCTTTGCAAGTGATCCGCCCGAGCGCGAGGACGCGCCGGCCTTCGGCATCGTCAGCATCAACCCCGATCAGACCATCCGGTTGAACGTCGTCTGCTGGGAGCACGACGTGAATGGTGTTCCGCCGAGTCCATGCCACGGCGACCTGATGTTCCACGACATGGCCGGAAACGTCGTGGCGATCCAACCGGTCAAGCTGGCGCCGGGTCAGGCCACCTTCCTCGACTTCACGTACGGGCGGGGGACGAGTCCCGGCCGTCTGGTCGGATTAGACCCGTGCTGGATTCCGGACCCGACCAGCGGCCGCGCGCTGCCCACGGCCGAGGTGTTCGACACGTCGACCGGCAGGATCGCGCTGCATGTGAATCCGCTGACACCGCGGATCTCGATCATCAAGAACGACGCACGCGCGACGCAATGATCCTGCCTCAGGCAGATTGCGGGACCCGGCTATCGATGACGTGCGCCACGCGCCGGGCACGTTGATCCACTACACATCCGGAGACATCAAATGCAGATCAAGACAGTCGCAGCGGCATTGACGGCCGGCGCCATCGTGCTCGGCGTCATGTCGAGTACGGCAAGCGCTTTCAACCCGCAGCCGGACCCGCCGGCCTTCGGAATCGTGAACATCAACCCCGATCAGACCATGCGGTTGAATGTCGTCTGCTGGGAGCACGACGTGGGGGGTTTGCCGCCCAGCCCATGCCACGGCGACCTCATGTTCCACGACATGTCTGGAAGCGTCATGGCGATTCAAACGGTCAAGCTGGCGCCTGGTCAGGCAGCCTTCCTCGACTACACGCCGGTGAGAGGAGCCATCCCCCGCAATCTGGCGGGTATTGAGCCGTGCTGGATTCCCGATCCGACCAGCGGCCGCGCGCTGCCCACGGCCGAAGTGTTCGACACGCCGAGCGGGAGGATCACGCTGCATGTGAATCCACTGACGCCGCGGATCTCGATCATCAAGAACGACGCACGCGCGACCCAATGATCTCAAATCGGGCAGCCTGCGGGATCCGGTTCTCGCTGACGTGCGTCGAAGCGGGCGGCGCGGTGGTCGACACTTCATCGCGCGCACCCGCTTCGCATTCGTTGATCCGCCGGACTCCGAAAGCCAGCTGCGAGCGCCGTAGGGCGGGCCGACGGAGCGGCGCTGGGTACTCGTCTTCGGATCGGTGAGCGTTGCGAAATTGCGACGCTGCAGTTCCGCGGGTGGTCGTCCCCACGCCGGGGCGGACCCAGCGCCTTCAGTCAAACGAGAATGGATTTCCGCCTGCGCGGGAACGACGATACGGACGAAATCGCATGCGCATTCTGTTGGCCGACGCCCAGGCGCTCACGCGCGAAGGCCTGAAGCGCGTGGCGCTCGAGGTCGACCCGGCCAGCGAATTCGTCGAGGCCGCCGACGGGGCGGCGGCACGCATCGCACTGCGCAGTGCACCGCCGCTCGACGCCGCGCTGTTCGACGACGCGCTGCTCGCGCCCGATGAGCTTTCCGCATTTCGGCACGACCAGCCGGAGCTGCTCATGATCGCGTTGACCGCGCATGACGATGCCGCCGCCGCTGCGCGGTGGCTGGCTGCCGGGGTCAGCGCGCTCGTGCCGAAGTCGGCACCGACTGCGATCCTCGGCGCGGCACTGCGGCTCGCGATCGCCGGCGGCGTCTGCGTGCAAAACGGAGGCGTGGCGCAGGCGCCGGCTGGCGAAAAGAATCGGAGCGTGTTCGCGCGACGCCGGACCGGCGGGCTCAATCTCACGCCGCGCCAGTACGACGTGCTGGAGCTCATCGCGCGCGGACGTCCGAACAAGGCCATTGCGGCCGAGCTCGGCATCGGCGTGCGCACCGTGAAGGGCCACGTGTCGGTGATCCTGCGCGCCATGCATGCGGACAACCGCGCAGATGCCGGTCGCAGCGCCCGCAAGTGGCTCGCGCGCGCGGCACCGGGTCGCTGAACGGCCCGTCGCGTCCCCGCCGGATCGCTGCGCATCGGATGCGGCGGCAGGACGGTACCGCGGGCGCCCTCAATCACGCGCTTCGATGACATGCCGCGCCGCACGGTTCGCCGCCTCGCTGGTCCGGTCCGAAGGAGCCGGTTTTGCAATCGGTCAGGCATCCGTCAGGTACCGGTCTACATACTGACCCACACACCCGAGGGGAGGGGCCATGCGCCACAGTGAAAGATCCACGTTCCGCCATTTCGCCGGGGTTCTGTGCGCGGCCATCGTCACGCTCCTGCAACCGGGGGCGCCGGCGGCACAGGAGCTCGTCGTCACGCCGGCGATCGACCAAGCGTCGAGGCCCGTCGTGGTGATTCCGGACCTGGGCGCGGGGCTCCCGAACCCTCCCCGAAACTACGTGATGCCGCTCGATTTTCCGCCGGTGGCGCCGCATGGCCTGGCGTTGGTCGCCGCAAATCGCGCACTTGCAACGCACATGCCCGTAAGTGGATTCACCGGGATCGATCTCATCGACACGGCATCCGGGACACGCATCGACAGTTTCGCTCTCCCGCAGCCGACACCCACGACGTTCTACGACGGTTACGGCACATTGGCGGTCAATCCCGCCCGGACGCATGTGCTCGCGGTGACGAGCCTCGACACCCTCTGGGTCATCCCGGCGCCCTTCGATCACACCGCCACGGTGACGATGCTGGCGCTGCCAAGCGCGGCCAGTACCCCGCAAACGCGGGCGATCGCGTTCGACGGCACGACCGGACGCGCCTACATTGCGCTCGTGACCGGAATTGCCGTCGTCGATCCTCCCTATACCGCCGTGGCATTCACGATACCGAGTGCAAACGGCGTACCGACATCACCGATCGGGCCGGTGACCGGCGCCATCGCGCTTTCGCCCGACAATGCGACGCTCGTCGCGACCCGCGCCGTGTCCGCTGCGGGCTTGGGCGCCGACCTGCGGATCTTCCACGCGCCCTTCTCCGCGGCTAGCGTGCCGGACGTGCTCAACATCGCCGGAGCAAGCCTCGATGGCCTGACCTTTACTCCGGACGGCAGCAAGGTGCTCGTCGTCGAACAAGCCCAGAAGCCGGCGCCGGCACTGCCGCGCGTTTACGTCGTCTCCGCTCCCTTCAGCGCCGCTTCGACGGTCGAGACGCTGCAATTCGACACGGGGGGCTTTCACGACGGTTTCGAGGACGTCGACATCAGCGCGGACGGGCAACTCGCCGTGCCTTCCGGTGGCGGTGGCGCCGGCCCCGGCGACCCGCTGATCGTGCTCAAGGCGCCCTTCACCGCCGCCGGGTTCAGCTTCACGAAGATCGACCTGCCGCAATTCAGCTACCCCTATTGGGGAACGCCGGGTCGTGGAAATGGCACGGCGCGGTTCTGGTCGGCGTCGATTCCCGCGTTGCCGCCGCAGGTGTGGGTCGATTTCGCCGCGACCGGTTCAAGCTCCACCGGTGGCGTCCACGTGACCGAGGGCAATAGCGGCACGACCGATGCGCTGGTCCCGGTGAATCTTTCGGCGCCGAGCACGCAGACGGTCACGGTCGACTACACGACGGTTGACGGTACCGCCACCGCGGCCGACAACGATTACATTCCCATCACGGGCACGCTGACCTTCGCGCCGGGTGATATCACCAAGAATATCGTCGTCAAGGTGGTCGGCGATACGATCTACGAATACGACGAGCAATTTACGGTGGTGATCAGCAACCCGGTCAACGCCGCCTTGATCAGTTTCGCCGCTACGGGCACCATCGACATCGTCAACGACGATGCCGTGGTCCCGCTGGCGATCACCACGACCGCGCTGCCGGATGGCGTGACCGGGACGCCATATTCGTTCCAGCTGATGGCCACCGGGGTACATCCACTGACGTGGAGTATCTCGTCCAACATTCCGCCCCTGCCGCTGCCCGCCGGTCTGTCGCTGGACGCTGCCACCGGGATTATCAGCGGCATTCCGACTACGCCGATCACACTCCCGGAGTTCATCAAGGTCACCGATCCGATCGGCAAGCTTGCGTTCGCCACTCTGAGCTTGACCATCACGGGGTCCGGCATTCCCGTGCTGACGCCCTCGCCCAATCCGCTCGATTTCGGCAGCCGCACCGTGGGCACGCCGAGCCCGATCCTGTCCGCCACGGTAATCAATACCGGCGCTGGCGATCTGGTGCTGGGGAGCCCGTTCGCGTCCATCCCGGCCGGCAACGACTTCGCCTTCGCAAGCGGCGCGGGAGCCTGCACCGATGGGCAGACGCTCGCCCCCAACGCGCAGTGCAAGCTCTATTTCACCTTTACGCCGCAAGCGACCGGAACGCGTTCGCTCGTTCTCGATCTCGCGAGCAACGCGGCTGCAGCGTCGCTTACGCTGACCGGGGTCGGTGTCCCCGCGGCGCTACCCGTTGTCTCTATTGCCAACGCCGCGTCGGTTGTCGAGGGCAACAGCGGCACCACGCCGATGACCTTCGCGGTGACGCTGGCACCCGTGAGCGCGAGCACGGTTACCGTGAACTACGCGGCGACGGGCGGAACTGCCACGAGCGGCGTTGACTATACGACGGCCGGCACCGGAACGCTGACATTCGCGCCCGGAGTCACTACGCAGAACATCACCGTCAACGTGATCGGCGACACGCAAGTCGAACCGGACGAGACGATCATCATGACGCTGTCGGCGCCAACAGGAGCCACTCTGGGCAGCGCGACGGCGACTGGGATCATCCTCAACGATGACGCGGCGGCGCCGGTACTCGCCCTCCTGACGGCCCCTCCGAGCTTCGGCAATCAGATGCTCGCGACGACCAGCGCCCCACGCACGGTGACGATCGGCAATACCGGTGGCAGCAATCTCGTGCTCGCGACGCCGTTCGCGGCGCTCGCCGCCGGCGATTTCGCCTACGCGTCGGGAGCCAACACCTGCGCCGCGGGACAGACGCTGGCGCCAGCGGCAAGCTGCAACCTGTACGTGACGTTCACGCCGTCGGTGCTCGGCACCCGGACAACGAGTGTCGTGCTCTCGAGCAATGCCCCGGACGTGACGCTCACCATGACCGGTGTCGGCGTATCGGCACTTGCATCGAGCCAGCCGATCCCGACGCTCTCGGAATGGGCGCTGGCCCTGCTCTCGCTGCTAATGGTTGCGGTCGTTGCTAGGCAGCGAGCACGGCGTGGGCGTGCGCGCTGAAGAAACCTGAGCAAGCCCTCACCCGTGACGATCGCCCTCGCTGGGGCCAGCTCGAAAGCCGACAGATGCGGCCAAGTCCCGACCCAGCGGTGATCCCGGCGCCGAACTCGGTGATGACTCGCGCCGTTGCGCCGCCGGTGAGCAGGCAAAGTGACGCGAGCAGGCACCCGACGCGGAGGTGAAAACGACTCATTGACGGGCCTCCCTTGAATGTATTCGTTCCATCTGCGCCAGCCATGCGGTCACCGCACTTCCTATGTTGGTGGGGCTCCATCGGATGGATTACCCCGGCCGGCGTGGTCACCGAGTTCAGCGTCACCGCGCATGCAACCCTGTATGGCATCACGACGGGCCCCGATGGCAGCCTTTGGTTCACGGAAAAAGAATGCTGACCAGATCGGACGCATTACGACTGGAGCTCTGTCGGCGAGACTGCTTATCCCCGACGGGACCTCGCTCGAGCAATCGTTGGGTCCCCCTATCCCGATGCGAAATGGTTCGAGATCGGCGTCGAGCCGGGCAAGACGTACGTGATCGAAGCTGCGGACGTCGACGGCGATCTCTTCGCTAACGCGATCGGTACCCTGGGAATCTACGACGCCGACGGCGTCTGGGCGCCGCCGGAGGCGAACATCGATTGCACGTCCGCCAACGGGCCGCGGCCGCCGGCGGTGGATGTGAACAGTGACGGGATTCGCTGCGTGCTGCGCACGGCGCTGCCGACGGCGGCGATGAAGCAGAACAAGCGGCCGGTCTACGTGAAGGTGGCGCGGATGGATCCGGTGCTGGGGATGGGTCGCAGTTCAAGATTCGGGCGCGCGAGGGGACGGTGTACGGGCGCTGGCTCACCACGGGCAACGACTTTCGCGTCGAGGTCGACGGCGACCGGCTGCGTCGCGCCGGTCATCGCGGCGATTTCAATCCTCGAGCGTGAAGCCGGCCTTGATCGTCACCTGCCAGCGCACGACCCTGCCGTCGGCGACCTGGCCGCGGGTATCGACGACCTGGAACCAGTGAATGTTGCGAATGGTCTTCGCGGCCTTCGCGATCGCCTTTTGCACCGCGTCCTCGATCCCGGTGGCGGAAGTGCCGGTGAGCTCGACCTGCTTGTAGACATGATCGGTCATGAAACGGATCCTTTCGCGGTTGCAAGAGCGTCAGCTACGCGCTGTCGCGTGAACGGGACGGTGCGCAGCCGAATCCCCGCCGCATCGTACACGGCATTGGCGAGCGCGGCGGCCACCGGCGTGCTCGAGGCTTCGCCTGCGCCCAGCGGCGGCTCGTTCGGGCGAACGACGAGCTCGGCCCGGATCTCCGGCACGGCGGGAAACGCGAGAATCGGGTAGCTCGCCCAATCGACGCTCGTCACGCGCGAGCGGTCGAAGGCGACTTCCTCGTAGAGCGTGCGCGACAGCGTCTGCAGGATGTTGCCTTCGATCTGTGCGCGCAGCGCCCCGGGATTGATCACGAGCCCGCAGTCGTGCGCGCATGCGACGCGCCGCACACGGATCGCACCGGACGCCTTGTCCACTTCCGCCTCGATCGCCATCGCCACGTAGGTCTCGTTGTGCTTGTAGTGGACGTAGGCGACGCCGCGCCCGATGGTGCCGGGACCGGGTGAAGGCCGCGCCTGCCAACCAATCATCGCGGTCGCGCGCTTCAGCACCTCGATCCCGCGCGGATCGGTGAGCGCCTGCAATCGAAACTCCACGGGGTCGCGGCGCGCGGCGGCGGCAAGCTCGTCGGTGAAGCTCTCGACGGCGAAGATATTCGCGATCTTCCCCGGTGCCCGGAGGTTGGACGGCCGCAGCGGCGCCGTCGCGAGCCAGTGCACCCGCACCTCCTGGTTCGGGACATCGTACGGCGGATCGCCGTTCTGGCTGATGAGCCCGGTGGAGATGCCCGACGTTTGGGCGATGCCCGCAGCTTCCGGCCCGAGCAGGGGAATGTTGGGGAGGCTCGCGGTCGCCTTCGGCAGCCACATCTGCGTGCGCCAGGCGACGATCCTTCCGTCCTCGGCGAGGCCGCCTTCGAGGGCGAGGAGCTGCGGCGGACCTTTCGGATCCCAGCCGTGCTCGTCCTCGCGCGACCATTGGACGCGCACGGGCCGGCCGACGGCCCGCGACAGCAGCGCCGCGTCGGCCGCCGCGTCGTCGTGACCGTTCATTCCGTAGCAGCCGGAGCCGTCGACGTAGATGACGCGCACCGCGTCTTTCGGCAGGCCGAGGAGACGCGCGATCGTCCCGCGAAAACGGTGGGTTGCCTGCGACGCCGACCAGATCGTCGCCGTGCCGTCGCGGACGTCGGCAAGCGCACACGACGGCCCCATCGACGCGTGCGACTGCAGCGGCCAGTAGTATTCGCCGGCAATCCGCTTCGCGCTGGCGAGCGCCCCCTTCGCATCACCTTTGTGGACCAGCATCTCGTCGCCCTGGAACGGCCCGGCGCGCAACCACTCGCGCACGGCGCCATGACCGATCAGAGGTGCGCTGTCCGACCAGGTTGCCTTCAGCGTTCGCGCGGCCGAGACGGCGTCCCATTCGTCGTCGGCGACCACCCCGAGAAAGTCGTTGACGCGCACGACGCGCGCGCCCGGAATCGCCTGGATCGAGGCTTTGTCGACGGCGATGAGCTTCGCGCCCACCGAAGGCGGCCGGATGACGCGGCCGTGCAGCATGCGTTCGATCGAGACATCGTGGACGAAGACGTGCCGACCGGCGACCTTGGCCGGGATGTCGGGGCGCGGGAGCGACTTTCCGACGACGCGGTACGTCGACGGGTCGGCGAGCGGCGCCTTCGGATCGATCTTGCGCGCGAGGCGCTTGCCGCCGACGAGCTCGCCGTAGCCGATGCCGGCGCCGCCGGATTTAGGACGGACTTCGCCGTCCGTCGCCACGAGTTCCGCGGCGGGCCGGCCGAGCCGTCGCGCGCCAAGCCCGATCAGCGCATCGCGCGCCGTTGCCGCGGCCTGCCGGATCTGCACCCCGCCGCGCATGACCCCCGAGCTGCCCGCCGTCGGGCCCTGATCGGGAGTGAGCGCAGTGTCGCCCTCGATCAGCCGGATGCGCCCGACGTCGATTGCGAGCTCCTCCGCCGCCATCTGGGGAATCGCGATCCGCAGGCCCTGGCCGAGATCGACCTTCCCGGAGAAGATCGTCACCGACCCGTCGGCGTTGACGGCGAGAAACCCGTCGACCTCGCCGGCGTCGAGCGTCCTCTCGAAGGCCGCTACAGCGGAGGGCGAGCGCTGTCCGCGCGCGTTCGAGGCAACCGCAAAACCGATGACGAGCGCGCCGCCCCCCTTGAGGAATCCGCGCCTCGTCACGCGAGCCCTCGGTTCACGCATGTTCACGACACGGTCCCGGAGGCACGCATCACCGCGGCGAGGATCCGCACGTGCGTGCCGCAGCGGCAGAGGTTGCCGGCAAGCGCCTCCTTCGCCTCTTCCGGCGTCGGCTGCGGCTTCTTGGCGAAGAGCGCCACGGCAGCCATCACCATGCCGGTGACGCAGTAGCCGCATTGCGCCGCCTGTTCGGCGATGAATGCCGTCTGCAGCGGATGCGGCCTCCCCGCCCGGCCCAGACCCTCGATCGTCGTGACCTTCGTGCCGGCCGCCCTGCTCACCGGCAGCTGACAGGACGGCAGCGCTTCGCCGTCGACGATGACGGTGCAGGCGCCGCACTGGCCGAGCCCGCAGCCATACTTGGCGCCGGTGAGACCGAGCCGATTGCGCAGCACGTAGAGCAGCGGCTCATCGGGATCGCGGACGCTGACCGTCTGCGTGCCGCCATTGACGTGCAGCTCGAAGCTCGGCATTGCCACCTCCGGAGTTTGCCCGGGATGCCGCCTGACGCTTCGGCATCGACGTCGAAAAATGATCTCACCCGACTCGCGCTCCGTCCAGCGCGCAAAAGTCAGCGGTTGATCGCCGCGGCGAGTTCCCTGCGGTAGCGGCGGACGAGGTCGCTGTCGTTGCCGAGCGCCTCGAAGATCGTCAGCATCGTCCGGCGTCCGACATCGTTGTCGAACTCGCGGTCGGTCCGCACGATGCCGAGCAGCTCGCGAAGGGCGCGCTCGTAATCGCCCTTCGCGGCGAGCGCGTTGGCGTACGCGAGCTTCGCGGCGCAATCGGCGGGCGTCCTCGCCGCCTGCCCGGCGAGCGCGTCGAGGTCGCCGCCGCCGCCCGCGCCCAGCTCGATGCGGGCCTTCACTGCGCCGAGTCGCCGCTCGTCGCGAATCGGCCGGCTCGCGACGCGCTTCGGCGATTCCAGCTCGGCAAGCACCGCGGAAGCCTGGTCGCGGCGCGAGAGCGCGAGCAACGCTTCGATCCTCGTCAGGAGCGCGGCCTCGTCATCGGGATCGACCGCGAACGCCGCATCGAGCTCGCCGAGCGCCCCCATTGCGTCGCCGCGCGCGAGCAACGCCTGCGCCGCCGCCACCTGCGGCGCCACGGGGGACGGGACAATCCCCGCGAGGAATTCGCGGACGGCTCCTTCCGGCAGCACCCCGGTGAACTCATCGACGAGCTCGCCGCCGCGAAACGCCTTGACGTTCGGGATGCCGCGAATGCCGTAGCGCGTGGCGAGTTCCGGCTCGTCGTCGGTATTGAGCTTCGCCAGCGTGAAGCGCCCGGCGAACTCGGCGGCGAGCTTGTCGAGGACCGGAGCCAGCATCTTGCAGGGGCCGCACCAGGGCGCCCAGAAATCGACCAGCACCGGCTTGTCGGCCGAGCCCTCGAGGACGACTGCATCGAAATTGTGCCGGCCGACGTCGATTGCGCCGCTTTGTCCTGCCATGATCTTGCTCCTCGTGGATGGAACCCTGTTTGCAGTTGGAGGCGGCGCGCCGCCGGTTCAACCGCTCGAGGCGCCGGGCAGCATCACCGTCACGACGACTCCTCCACCGTCGTTGCGATTGTTGGCGCGGGCGCTCCCGCCGTGGAACTCGGCGATCAGGCGGACGATGTAGAGCCCGAGCCCCAGATGCGGGACGTCGCCGCCCGTCTCGCGACGCACCGATACCATCGAATCGAACAGCCGACCCGCCATGCCTTCGGGAAGGAGGGACCCGTCGTTGCCGACCGTGAGCTGCACGTCGTTTCCCGCCCGGGCGACGCGGATGACGACCGGTCTACCGGGCGTGCCGAATTCCATGGCGTTTGCAACGAGCTTGTCCAGCATCTGCGCGACGAGATCCGGTGCGCCATCGATCCATAGCGGATCCGGCAGCGCGCTCCAGTCGATCGGGCGCGCCGGGTACGCGACGCGGTAGCCGGCAACGCAGGCGCCGACGAGGTGCCCGACGTCGATCCGCTCACGCTCGGCGTCGGCGAGGCTCTGCTCGAGACGCGTGGCTTCGGTCATTCGGGTGAGGATCGCCGTAAGGCGGTTCAAGCCCTCCTGCGCGCGCTCGAGGTAGACATGCGCATCCGCGGACGGCTTCTGCTTCAGGTTGTCGAGCGAAGAGCGGACGACGGCGACCGGCGTGCGCAGCTCGTGCGAGAGCCGGCTCGCCATGTTCTCCTGATAGCTCGCGAACTGCGCGAGTCGCGCGAGCACGCTCGAGAAGCTCCGCGACAGGTCGCCGATCTCGTCGCCGGCGCGCGAGCCCGCCAGCGCTTGCTTGATGCGCCCGTGCGCGTCGATCGCGGCCTCGACCTCGTCGCGGAGCGTGCGGATTCGCGCGGTAAGGCGCGAGGCGAACCACGTCAGCGCCACCGAGCCGATCAGAAGCGCGGCGAGAACGATGCTGAACAGCCGCTCGAAGGCGCGGTTGCGTTCGGCGAGGACCGCGTTGGCGGTCTCTTCGACGACGACCGCTCCGCGCACCTCGTCGCCGACCCAGATCGGATGCGCAGCCGCGACGATCGTCGCGTGACCGTCCGGAGTCCGCCGACGATCGATGGTGAGGATTCCGGAGAGCGCGCCGGCGACCTCGCGCGTCGCGCCGAGCGTCGCCTCGGGATTGTCTTCGGCGAAGTCCTCGGTGGGCTGCGTCAGCACGAGGGCGTAGAGCGGGTGCAACGCGCCACGCTCGATGACGCGCCAAGCCTGTTCGACGCCCGACGCCGCGACGTCCTGCGGCGGCCCGGGGTGCCGGAGCGAACCGGCGCGCGCCAGCACGTTGAAGTCGCGGTCGATCACCCAGATGCGCGCGGGCGTCCGCGAGAGCCCGTGGAGGATCTGGCCGATTTCCGCGATTGCACCCGGATGCGGAACCGGACGTCTCGCGACCGCCCCCTCATCGGCCGATGGATCGTCGTCGAGCTTGCGTTGCGCGGCCAGCGATTCCAGCGGCGCGGGGCGCACGTCGAACAGCCGCGCGCGATCGTGCAATGCCGTCGCCACCGCCTGCGCCGTGCCGGCGAGCGTGCGCTCCTGTGCGTCGCGCAACACGCGCTCGAGCTCGCGCACGTATTCGTAGCCCAGGAACGGGATGATGAGGAAAACCGTCAGCACGAGCAGGAGCTGCGCGCGGATGCCGAGCGCGATGCGGAAGCGTTTCACTGCCATTGTTTTGTGCCCACGCTTACTAACGCCGCTGCCCTGCCCTCGGGGGGTGCAATTCGCGGCTTGGAACGGCCCGGTGCCGCTCATGGGTCATTCCACCGATAGCCCATCCCGTAGACCGTGTCGATCCGGCCGAACCGCGGGTCGGCGGCCGAGAATTTCTTCCGGATCCGCTTCACGTGCGACGTGATCGTGCTGTCGTCGACGACGATCCTCGCATCGCGCATCAGGCTCTCGCGGTCCTTGACGTGTCCCGGGAAACGCGCGAGCGCGTGCACCATCCAGAATTCGGTCAGCGTGAGATCGACGCGTTGTCCGTTCCAGTGCGCCGTCAGCCGCTTCAGGTCGAGCGTCAACGGTCCGCGGGTGATCGCATCCTCGGAACCGGGATCCGCGGCAAGCAGCTCGCTTCTCCGGAACAGCGCCGCGATGCGTGCCGTGAGGTGCGGAAGGCTTACGTCTTTCGTCACGTAGTCGTCGGCGCCCAGGCGCAGCCCCGCCACGATGTCGAAATCGGAGTCGCGCGCCGAAAGAAAAAGAATCGGCACCGTGGGCGACAGCGCGCGCAACTCGCGGCACAGCGTAAAGCCCCCGTCGACGTCGTCGGCGAGGCCGATGTCGATCAACGCGAGATCGGGAAGGCGCATCCGAAACGCTGCCAGCGCGTCGACGCGACTTGCGTACGCGGCGACGTCGTAGCCCTGCCTGCGCAGGACGTCGGCGTAGTTGGCGCGGATCGCGGGCTCGTCTTCGACGATGGCAATGCGGCGTGACATGGCGCTCGTGACGCTTCGGGAAGGTCGGTCGTCGTGCCGACTATAGCGCAGCTCCTGCCCTTGCCCGCGACCGCAGTGCCGCCCGCCACTTTTCTGCCACATTTCTTCGCCGCACCGCCCTGTTTCCCCCCCGCCGTCGCCCGCTTCGGGGCTTTCAATGCAGCGTGAACGTGCCTCCATTCGGCATCGAGCCGCTCGCGACGCAAGGGAGCCCCCCGTGAACAACGATACGCGCACTTACCTCAACTGCCTGTCGCGTTGCGCACGCGGCCTCGCCTGCCGCTTTGCGGCCGGCCGTGGCGCCGCGTACCGCTGCGGCCTGCTCGTCGGGACCGGGCCGCCCGAACGTCCGCTGCGCTCGCGCCGGATCTGGATCGACATTCTGCGTAAAGGACATCGCCATGGACAGCGGTAGAAGGGAGGACGCGGACGCCGCGGTTCCGCCGCCCGCTCTTGCCTGCCGCGAGCTCGCGCGTCTCGCCGCCGAAGCGCTCGCGGCGGGCCTCTTCGTCAGCATCGTCCTTGCGCTCGCGATCTTTGTCATCGCCGCGCAGGCGCAGGCAGCGGAAACGAGCGCTGCCCCCGGGCAGGGAACACTGCTGCTCGAAGACACGCCCGGGGCCGCGCCGACGGCGGCGCCGCTTCTGCTGACCGACGTGCGGATCGACGTCGGCGGGATGGTCGCGCGGGCGAGGGTGGCGCAACGCTTCGTCAATCCGACTGGACTGTGGCAGGAAGGCGTCTACGTGTTTCCGTTGCCGGCCGGCGCGGCGGTCGACCATCTCGACCTGCGAATCGGCGAGCGCCGGATCGAAGGCCGGATCCGCGAACGCGGCGAGGCGCGCGCCGCCTACGAGCAGGCCAAGACCGAAGGCCGCAAGGCAGCGCTCTTCGAGCAGGAGCGGCCGAATGTGTTCACGACCAGCGTCGCGCACATCGGTCCCGGCGAGGAGATCGTCGTCACCATCGAATACCAGGAAGCGCTGCACTACGACGCCGGCACGTTCCGGCTGCGCTTTCCGATGGTCGTCGCACCGCGCTACATTCCCGGCACGACGGCTGGATCCGATCGGGCGGGCGCCGGCTGGACGCGGAACACGGACGAAGTGCAGGACGCCGAGCGCATCACGCCGCCGGTTGCGCATCCGGCGCAAGGCTTCGTCGATCCCGTGACCATCGCCGTCGACCTCCATCCCGGCTTCCCCGTCGCGAACGTCGACAGCCCGTATCACCGCGTCGACGTCGTCGAGTCGGCAGAGGGACGCTACGCGGTGCAGCTCGCCGATGGCCCGGTGCCGGCCAATCGCGACTTCGAGCTCACCTGGACGCCGGACGTCGGCGCAGCACCTGGCGCCGCGGTCTTCGTCGAGCACCGGGAAGGCAAGACCTACGCGCTGCTGATGGTGCTGCCGCCGACATCCGCCGCAGGCTTCGACGCGCCGCGCCTCGCACGCGAAGCGGTGTTCATCATCGACACGTCGGGGTCGATGGAAGGCACGTCGATCGCCCAGGCAAAGCGGGCGCTGCAAATGGCGCTCGACCGGCTGCAGCCCGGCGATCGCTTCAACGTAATCGAGTTCAACTCCGCCACGCGGACGCTGTTCAAAGCGCCGATGCCGGTCGATCCGGCGACGCTCGCGCGCGCCCGAACGTTCGTGGCGGGTCTTCGGGCCCGCGGCGGCACCGAGATGAAGGGAGCGCTCGAAGCAGCGTTGCAGCGCAGCCCGGCGCCGGGCTTCGTGCGCCAGGTCGTCTTCCTGACCGACGGCGCGGTCGGCAACGAAGGCGAGCTCGTCCACCTCATTCGCGAACGGCTGGACGACCGCCGTCTGTTCACGGTCGGCATCGGCTCGGCGCCGAACTCCTACTTCCTCACCAAGGCCGCGCAGTTCGGGCGTGGGACGTTTACCTACATCGGCGACGTCCGCGAGGTCGCGGAAAAGATGGGGACCCTTTTCCGCAAGCTCGAAAGTCCCGTGTTGACCGATCTTTCGATCGCGTGGCCGGGCACGGCCGACGCCTGGCCGCGACAGGTCCCCGACCTGTACGCGGGTGAGCCGGTCGTCGTCGTCGCCGACCTGGCTTCGCCTGCCGGCGACGTAACGGTTTGTGGCAAGCGCGGCGGCGATGCGTGGCGCGCGACGCTGCCGCTGGCCGCCGGCGCGAGCGAGCCTGGCGTCGGCGTCCTGTGGGCGCGGGCGAAGATCGAAGCCCTGACCGACACGCTCAAGGAGGGCGGCTCGGAGAGCGAAATTCGCAGCGCCGTCGTCGACGTCGCGTTGACGCACCACCTCGTCAGCCGCTACACGAGCCTCGTCGCGGTCGACGTCACGCTGACGGCGCCGGCCGGGACCATGAGCGTTGCAGGCGCCCTGCCGACGAACCTTCCCGAAGGCTGGTCGTACGATGCGGTGTTCGGCGGCGCGCAGACGGCGACACCGGCGACGCTCCATTTGCTGCTCGGCCTCGCGTTGCTCGCGATCGCGGGATTCGGGTGGCGGTGGCAGGCGGTGCGTGTCCAGGGCCGGAGGTGATGGCACGCGGGATGCGCACGCTCCGCGCGCGGCAGCGATTCGTGCCCGGCCCGACCACGCTGGGGGCGTCCCCCGGCGTCGATCGGGGAGGACCTTTCGGCCATCGCGAGCGCTCGCCGCGCAACTGGATGCACGCGCGAGCGCCCGGGATTGCGTTTCAACTTCCCAAGGCCGAGTCTTCCCCTGTCGGCGCCGACGCCGCGCCTCGACGCGACAGGAAAACGCGCGCCCGGGCGCTGCTCGTTGCGGGGTGCCTGATCGCCGGCGTCGCGCTCACCGGCAACGCCCTGTACCTGCACGCGAAAGCGCTGCTCGCGCAGGTGCTGCTCCACCGGGCCTGGACGCAGACGCAGGCGACCGGCGCAGCGGTCAAGCCCTGGCCGTGGGCCGACACGTCGCCGGTCGCGCGGCTGATCGCGCCCGCGCAGGACGTCGACTTGCTGGTGCTTGCCGGCGCCACCGGGCGCACGCTCGCGTTCGGCCCCGGGCACCACGACGGCTCGGCGATGCCGGGCGAGCCCGGCAACGCGGTGATCTCGGCGCATCGCGACACGCATTTCCGCTTCCTGCGCGCGCTCGCCGTGGGTGACGCGCTCCAAATCGAGTTGCCGGCGGGCCAGCGCTTCAACTATCGCGTCCGCGAAACGTTCGTCGTCGATCAGCGCGACCTGAGGTTGCCGCGGCTGCCGGCCGAGCCCACGCTGACGCTCGTCACCTGCTACCCGTTCGACGCGGTGAGCCCGCGCGGCCCGCTGCGCTATGTCGTCGTCGCTACCGCAGAAGACCGGACGATGTAGCCCGCTCGAGTTGCGGGCGTGTCGGCGAGGGACTCCGCGGCGTGCGGCGTCCGGTGCACGGGGACAACTTCGGAGCGATCTCGAGCACCGTCTGCCTCCTCGCAGCGTCGAGTTCGTCGAGGATAACCACGCGCCCGATGCGGTCGATCTTTCCTTCCGGCGTCCCGCGTTTGGCGGGGGTAGATCTCGCGAAGCGGGCGCCGGCGCTTCCCCCGGCTGCGCGTCGCGTTGCCCGATTTCCACGGGCGTCCTATCATCGACGGACATCTCTCGGAGACTGCGATGAAACTCGAAGGCTCCTGCTGCTGCCGCGCGGTGAGGTTCACCGTCGCCTCGCGCACGCCGTACCCGTTCATGCGCTGCTACTGCTCGATCTGTCGGAAGACGAATGGCGGCGGCGGCTACGCGATCAACATCATGGGCGAGGCCGACTCGCTCAAGGTACGCGGGAAAAAATTCCTGGGCGTCTTTCGGGCGCGGATTCGCGACCGGGCCGGGGACCGCGGGACGCTCTCGCCCGGGCGCCGGCATTTTTGCGCGAAGTGCGGCAGCCCGCTGTGGGTCTGGGACCCCCGCTGGCCCGAGTGGGTGTATCCGTTTGCCTCCGCGATCGACACCCCGCTGCCGAAGGCCCCCGAGGAGGTCGAGATGATGCTGGACTATGCGGCGGCATGGGCCGATGTTCCGGACGGACGGGGCCATATGCATTTCCACGAGTTCCCCGACGAGGGCATCGCCGACTGGCACGCGAAGCGTGGGCTGACGGTGAAGTAGGCTGGGAGCAGGGAAACGCGCGAGCGGAGCAGAGGGCCCCCAACCGCGAAGCGCGCAGGGGATCGGAGCCCTCGCGAGGCGCCACCAAGGGGCCCCCTTGCGGTCCGTTGCGGGTTGCGGCGGAGCCGAGGCCGAACGTCACCCGCGACCGAAATCTCGACGTCCCGATTCCCGCAAGTCAATCGGACGCCGTGCGCCATTGACGTCGCGTCGCATCACGTGAACGTCAGCGCGACGCCGCCGAGTCCGAGCGTGCCGTAATCCGACGCCCACGTCTCGCCCGCCGCCACCGGCCACGCGTCCGTCACGGTTCCGGTCGTGACGATCTCGCCGCGCGCAAGTGACGGGAACTGAGGCTGGGTCGCCAGCACGCGCACGAGATGGGCGAGCGCCAGCACCGGGCTCCCCAGCACATTGGCGCCGATGCCACGATCGACGACCGTGCGCCCGCGGCGCAACGTCAGCGTGAACGCCGGCAGCGCCGCGGCGATCGCCGCGCGATTGCGCTCCGTCAGCGTGATCGCCGTGCCAACGACGAGGGCGCCATGCAACCCGAACGCCGCGGTGCAGTCGGCGGCCTTGAATTTCCAGTCCGGGAAATGGCTCTGCACGATTTCGAATCCGGGCGCGATCCAGTCGACGCACGCGAGGATCGCCTGCGGGTCGGTGGTCGCGGGAACGGCCGCCTTGAGCTTGAACACGACCTCGGGCTCGATCCGCGGCTGGACGAACGTGTGGAGGGGTAGCGTCGCGCGGCTTTCATGCGCGAAGTGCACCGAGTGCGCCCAGATGTGCGCCCACATCGGCTGGTAGACGCCATAGCGCGGCCAGATCGTGCGGTTGGTGAAGCCGATCTTGCGGCCGACGGGACGCCAACCCTGCGTGACGCGACGGCGCTTCTCGATCTCGCGCAGCACGTCATAGGCGCTCGCCACGTCGAACGCCGGGTCCCCGTTGGTGATCGGCGCGATTTGCGTCGTGCGGTCGTACGCTGCGATCAGGCGATCGGCGATTGCAGCGATGTCATGGTCGGGCCTCATCGAATCATGCCGAGCTTACGCAGGACCGCGGCACCGACGACCCATGCCGCGGTCGCGACGACCATGCCAATGATCGCCGCCACGATCGAGCCGAGCGTCCCGCTCCAGCCGAGCGCGGTCACCGCCGCCCAAGCAGCGACGCCGCCGATCGCACCGCAAATGACGATGCCGACGATGCTGCCGAGGATCGAACCCTTCTCTTTGCGGGTCATGGCGCGGGACGTGGTCTGGGCAAGGCGGCCGTTCGATGGTACTTGGTTCGCCGGCCCGGCGCCAACGCATTGGCTTCGGAGCTTTGCACGAGCGCAGCGCGAGCGCCGCGGTGGCAGCCCGCTTGTCTGCGCGCCGCTCGCCACGTATAAGACGGGCTGCGCTCGCGTATCGTCCTCGTGGAGAGAGCATGATGGGTCGCGTCGTTGCCACGCTGATTCGTGTTGCCCTGCTCGCCTGCGTGCCGCTCGCCGCCGCGGCCGCCGACATGGGTAAGACGCTTCGCGTCGCATTCCCCGTTGCCGAGACCGGCTTCGATCCGCAGGCCGTCGGCGATACGTACTCGTACTACGTGTGCCACGCGATCTTCGATCCTCTCTACACGTACGACTATTTCGCGCGACCGGTGCGCCTCGTGCCGAATACGGCCGCCGGGCTGCCGCAGATCACCGACGGAGGGCGCACGTACACGATCAAGGTCAAACCGGGCATCTATTTCGCCGCCGATCCGGCATTCAAGGGCAGGAAGCGCGAGTTGACGGCTGAAGACTACGTGTACAGCCTGAAGCGCGTCTTCGATCCCAGGGTCCGCTCGTACTGGCTCTATATCTTCGAGAACAACCTGGTGGGTCTCGCCGAGGTTCTCGCCAAGGCCCGCAAGAGCGGAACCTTCGATTACGACGCCAGGATCGAGGGTCTCATCGCGCTCGATCGCTACACGCTGCAGATCCGGTTCAAGGATCCCGACTACGTGTTCAAGTGGTGGCTCACGTTCGACGGCTTTGCCGCGGTCGCGCGCGAAGTGGTCGACGCGTACAAGGATGCGTCGAACCGCGTGATGGACCATCCCGTCGGCACCGGTCCCTACCGCATCAAGGAATGGACGCGGGGGCAAAAGATCGTGCTCGAGGTCAATCCCGATTTTCGCGACGAAACGTACCCCGCGCCCGGGGTAGGCAGCGAGCCGGGCGACGCGGCGATTGCGAGCGACAACGCAGGGCAGAAGCTTCCGCTCGTCGGCCGCGTCGAAATCAGCATCGTCGAGGAAGCTCAACCGCGGCTTCTCACCTTCGAATCCGGAAGGCTCGACTACGTCGATGTGCCGGTCACCCTCGCCGGCAACGTGCTCGCGAACAACGCGCTCAAACCCGGCTACCGAAAGCGCGGCATCCGGCTCCACCGGCAGATCGAGCCGTCGCTGCAGTTCGCGTTCTTCGATCTCGACGATCCCGTCGTCGGCGGCTACACGCCGGAGAAGATCGCGCTGCGGCGTGCGATCGTGCTCGCCTACGATCGCGAAGCGGACATCCGCCTGCTGTTCCACGGCCAGGCCGAGCCCGCGAACCAGCCGGTGCCTCCGGGGCTCGCCGGCCGCGATCCGTCACGCCCGGCGGCAGCAGTTCGCGATCCGGCGGCGGCGCGTGCGCTCCTCGACAAGTTCGGCTACCGCGATCGCGACGGCGACGGCTATCGCGAGACGCCGGACGGCAAGCCGCTGACGCTCGTCAAGGCTTCGACGACGGACGGCGCCAGTCGCTCGCGCGACGAATTGTGGAAGCGCACCATGGACGCGATCGGCCTCAGGATGACGTTCCTCAAGAACAAGTGGCCGGAATTGAACAAGATGTCGGAGGCAGGGCAGCTGATGATGTGGAACCTGGGCTGGATCAGCTCGGTCCCCGATGGCGACTCGTTCTTCAGCCCCCTCTACAGCAGGAACATCGGCACCTCGAACGACGCCCGCTTCCGGCTGCCGGAATACGATCGCTTGTACGAAGCGTCGCGCAAGCTCCCCGACGGCCCCTCGCGCGACGCGATCTACCGCAGGATGACCGATCTCGTGCTCGGTTACGCGCCTTGGCTCCTCGTGGACTACCCGTACGCCAACGTCCTCGCGCAGCCCTGGCTCAAGGGCTACAAGCAGAACGTCTTCCTGCGCAACCAGTGGAAATATTACGACGTCGCGCCGCACTGACGCGCCGGGCCTTCAGCGTTTGGGGCGGATGACGGGTTTTGGCGCGAGCGCCGGTACGGGTGCCGCTGCGCTGTGGGCGACCGAACCCGCGCGCATCGCGTCCAACAGGCTTTCGAGCCCGAGCGCGAACGTGCTGTCCCAAAAAACCGGCTGAAAGTAAGGGGCAGCGGCAGCGAGCCGCGGGCAGTGTTGCGCGACGTAGGCATCGGACACCGGATCGGCGGCCGAAGGGCCCTTGGCGTAGCCCGCGACCTCGTCGAGCGCAGCGCCCGTCACGTAATAGCCCAGCACGCGGAAGTACTGCGCGGCGAGCCGATCGTCGGGCGCCGCCTCGCGGACGAGCTGCAGCACGCGATCGATCACGCCCACGCCGGTCGGCGTGTTGAGCCGGTGGACGGCGATGAGCGGGTAGAGCTTCGGGTAGCGCTGCGCCATCGCGCGGTACGAGTACGCCATCGCCCGCAGCCGCTCGATCGGATCGGACCCGGCCCGCTCGGTGACGACCTCGCCGAGCGCGTGATCGACCAGCGCATCCTGCAGGTGCGCCTTGCTGGGGAAATAATGATAGAGGCTCATCGCTTCGCAGCCGAGCGACATGCCCAGGCCGCGGATGCTGAAGCCGGCGAGGCCCTCATGCCCCACGAGCGCCAGCGCCGCGGCGATAATCCGCTCACGCGTGAGCGGCAAGGCTCGCGCCTTCGGGGGAGCGCGGCGGGGACTCCGGACGGGCGCGGACGCCGGGGCCCGACGCCTAGCCTGGGTGGAGGGAGCCGAAGGCCGCGCCATGCTTGCAATCTTACACCGTAACAGTTTACGATAACAAGAGGCTTACGGCGTAAGATCTCGGCGCCGTTCCGGACGAGAAGCGGAGGAGAGCATGGACACCGTCGACATCGTCGGACTCCTGATACCCGTCACGTATTTCTTCTTTCTCATCACCGAAAAGCTGTGGCCCGCGCGCGAGTTTCCGCCCCGCAAAGGGTGGCAGTGGATCGGCATCGGGTTCCTCGTGCTGATCGGCACGATCTCGGTGGTCGTGCCGCTGCTGATCCCCGGCGAGTGGCTCGACCGCCACCGTTGGCTCGGCGGAACGCGGCTGGGCATCGTCGCCGGAACGATCATCGGCTACGTCGTGATGGAGGGCGCGATCTACGCGTGGCACCGCACCGCGCACAACGTCGGCTTCCTCTGGCGTGGCTTCCACCAGATCCATCACAGTCCCCAGCGCGTCGACATCCCCGGCTCGGTGGTGTTCCATCCGCTGGAAATGATCGTCCAGGTCCTGCTGCAACTCTTCGTCACGGTGATCGTGCTGGGGCTCGATCCGCTCGCCGCGGCGCTGGTCGGCTATCTCGTCGCATTCAACGGCTACTTCCAGCACTGGAACGTGCGCACGCCGCAGTGGCTCGGCTACCTGATCCAGCGCCCGGAGTCGCACTGCGTGCATCACCGGATGGGGGTCCACTACTACAATTATTCGGACTTCCCGCCGTGGGACATGTTGTTCGGCACGTTCCGCAATCCGCCGAAGTACATGGGCGCGTGCGGATTCGAGGCCGGCGCCGACCGGAAGCTCGGCGCGATGCTCGCGTTTGCCGACGTCAACGCGCCGCTGTACGGCGCCGGGAACCTGGGCGCGAAGCCTGCGCCGGCGTAATCGGCGGCTGCGCTTGCGAGCGCTCCGGCCGACGCCGCACCGCCACTTCCCGGGCCCTGTCGGCGACATTCCTACACCGCGCGCCGGCCCCGTCGCAGGTGCGAAAAATCAAGAAAGGCGCGATAATTAACGTCCCTTTCGGAGAGTTCAACCATGACTGAGCACAGAGAAGTTGTCATCCTGAGTGGCGTACGTACGGCGATCGGCGATTACGGCGGCAGCCTCAAGGACATCGCCCCGAGCGATCTGGCGGCCCGCGTTGTCAAGGAGGCCGTCAGTCGGGCGAAGATCGACCCCAAGGAGGTCGGCCAGTGCGTGTTCGGCAACGTTATCCACACCGAGCCCAAGGATATGTACATCTCGCGGCTCGCCTGCGTGAACGGCGGCTTGCCGCACGATACCGGCGGATTGACGCTGAACCGGCTCTGCGGCAGCGGCATGCAAGCGATCGTCTCGGCCGCGCAGTACATATTGCTGGGCGACACCGATGCCGCCGTGGCGGGCGGCGTCGAGAGCATGAGCCGCGGCGGCTATTGCGTGCCCTCCGAGCGCTGGGGCGCGCGGATGGGTGACGCGAAGATGATGGACATGATGGTCGGCGCGCTGACCGATCCGTTCGACACCGTCCATATGGGCATTACCGCCGAGAACGTGGCGACGAAGTGCGGGATCACGCGCGAGCAACAGGACACTTTCGCCGTCGAAAGCCACAAGCGGGCCGCCGCCGCGATCGCGGCCGGCCACTTCAAGAGCCAGATCCTGCCGATCGAATTGAAGAGCAAGAAGGGGCCGGTGCAATTCGACACCGACGAGCACGTCCGCGGCGACGCGACCGTCGAGGGCATGGCCAAGCTGAAGGCGGTGTTCGCGAAGGAGAACGGCACCGTCACCGCCGGCAACGCTTCGGGCATCAACGATGCGGCGGCGGCCGTTGTGCTGATGGAAAAATCGGCGGCAGCAAAGAAGGGGCTGAAGCCGATGGCGCGCCTCGTGTCCTATGGCCATGCCGGCATCGATCCCAAGATCATGGGCCTCGGCCCCGTGAGCGCCGTCAAGCGGGCGCTTGCGAAGGCGGAGCTCAAGCTCTCCGACATCGACGTGATCGAATCGAACGAGGCGTTCGCCGCGCAGGCGCTCGGCGTGTCGAAGGAGCTCGGCCTCGATCCGAAGAAGGTCAACCCGAACGGCGGCGCCGTCGCGCTCGGACACCCGATCGGCGCGACCGGCGCGATCCTGACGGTGAAGGCGATGTACGAGCTGCACCGCACCGGCGGCCGCTATGGCTTGATTACGATGTGCATCGGCGGCGGGCAGGGGATCGCCGCGGTCATCGAGCGGATGTAGCGGACGCGAAGATCGCCTCTCGTGCGAGGCCCCGCGGGCAAGCCGCGGGGCCTTGTTTTATCGGCCGCGTGGAACGCGTTGCGGAATGATCGACGAAAGCGCCGCGCTGGACGTCACCGCGGTGCACGCCATCGAAAGCGCGGACCGCGCGCAGGCGCTCTGGAACGATGCCGATCGCACATGGGCGAGCCGCGCTGCCGCCGCGCTGGTGGGCGAAGGCGCTCCCGCAGAGGCTTTCCTGGCCGCGCGGGCACGGCTCGCGCTGCAACGACTGGCCGAGCGCTCCAAGGGGGTTTCGCGAGCCGTCCGCGCCATGCGGTGGCGGCCCTCGGTGAGCGTTATCTTCGTGGTCGCCGCCATCGTTGCCGGTATGGCGATCGATCAAGTCGGCGGCTCACAACAAATCAATCTTCTGGCCCCCCCGTTGTTCGCGCTTCTCGCGTGGAACATTGCCGTCTACGCCGTCCTCGCATTCGGTTTCATCGTGCGTTACGGCGACGCGGCCGATCTCGGGCCGATGCGGAAGCTCGTGACGCGACTCGCAGCCGGCCGGGCAACGCCCGGTCGCGGTGAGCTTGGCGCGGCCATCACACAGTTCGTGGCCGACTGGTCGCGTCTGTCGGCGCCTCTCTACGCCGCACGCGCGGCGCGCATCCTCCACCTGGCCGCGGCCGCGTTCGCCGCCGGCCTCGTCGCCGGCCTGTACGTGCGCGGCGTCGCCTTGGAGTACCGGGCAACCTGGGAAAGCACTTTTCTCTCCGCCCAAACGGTGCACACCGTGTTGGCGGCGATGCTGGCGCCGGGCGCGGCCATTACCGGAATCCCCGTGCCTTCGCTGGCCGAAGTGGAGGCGATCCGCACGCCTGCGGGCGAGAACGCGGCGCGCTGGCTGAATCTGATGGCGGCCACAGCAGTACTGGTGGTGATCGTGCCGCGCCTCGCGCTTGCGCTGTGGGCGTGGATGCTTGAACGGCACCGGGCGACGCATCTGCCCCTCGCGCTCGAATCGCCCTATTTTGCCCGGCTGCTGCGCGGTTTCCGCGGCGGCCCGATGTTGGTGCGCGTCGTGCCTTACAGCTATGCCGTGCCGCCCGCGGCGGCGGCCGGACTGGAACGCGTCCTTCGCACCGTGTTCGGCGCGAATGCCTCGCTGACGATCCTCGCGCCCGTGCCCTATGGCGGCGAGGATGCTCTTGCGATGAACGCGAACTCCGTATCCGCGGCCAGCTTGATCGCCCTGTTCAATGCCGCCGCCACGCCGGAAGTCGAAGCGCACGGTGTCTTCCTCGCCCGGCTCGGCGCCTGCGTCGGGCCCGGCGGGACCCTGGTGGCGCTCGTCGACGAAAGCGCTTTGCGCGACCGCTGGGGCGACGAGCCCGCGCGACTCGAAGAGCGTCGCGCGGGCTGGCGCGCGCTGTGCGCCGATCGGCAGGTGCCCTGCGCCTTTTCGGTCCTCGCCGCGGGCGACACGGCCGCTGCCGCGGCACAGCTCGAGCGCGCCATTGAAGACACCATCCAATGAGTGCGAGCGAAATCGCGCTGTCGCTGATCTCGCACACCAACGCCGGCAAGACGACGCTCGCCCGAACGCTGCTGGGCCGTGATATCGGCGAAGTTGCCGACGTTCCGCACTTGACGACCGAGGCGACGTCATTCGTACTGCAGGAGACTCCCGACGGCGACACGCTCGTACTGTGGGACACGCCCGGCTTCGGGGATAGCGCGCGCCTCGCGCGGCGCCTCGCCCAGCAGAACAATCCGATCGGATGGTTCCTGTCGCAGGTCTGGGACCGCTTCCGCGACCCGTCGCTGTACCTGTCGCAGCGTGCCGTCCGCAATGCCCGCGATGACGCCGACATCGTGCTCTACCTGGTCAATGCGTCGGAGACGCCCGCCGATGCCGGCTACCTTGTGCCCGAGCTGGAGGTGCTCGAATGGATCGGCCGGCCCGTGTTCGTGTTGCTGAACCAGACCGGGCCGCCGCGTCCGCGGGTCGCAGAAGAAGCCGAGGCGTCCCGTTGGCGCGAAGCGTTGGACGGGCACCCGGTCGTCCGCAGCGTGCTCCCGCTCGACGCCTTCGCGCGCTGCTGGGTCCAGGAGATCGTGCTGCTGCGCGCGCTCGCTCCTGCCATCGCGCCGGCCAAGCGCGAGGCGTACGGGAGGCTGGTCGCCGCCTGGCAGGCGCGGCGGATGAGCCAATTCGATGACGCCATGGCGGCCCTCTCCCTGCACATCGCCAGCGCGGCCTGCGATCGTGTACGCCTCTTGAACCCCGGCTTCAAGGACAGGATGCGCGAGGCCGTGCGCTCGGTCGTCGCGTCCCCGAAGGAAAGCGAGGAAAGCCGGGCGGCGGCGCGGCTGCTCGCCGAGCGGCTCGCTGCCGGAGTACGCGACAGCACCGCACGTCTCATCGCGATCCATGGCCTTCCGGGCTGCGCGACCGATATGGTCCTGGAGCGGCTGGCCGATCACCTGCGCACGGACACGCCGCTCGATGAGGGCAAGGCCGCGATGATGGGCGGCGTGCTGTCCGGGGCGGCGTCGGGCCTGGCAGCCGACCTGATGGCGCACGGGCTCACCTTGGGCGCGGGCACGCTGATCGGCGCGATCGCCGGAGCGCTCGGGGGCGCAGGCATAGCGCGCAGCTACAATGTCATCCGCGGCCGGACCGAGTCGGTGATGCGCTGGGACGACGCCTTGCTCGATCGCCTCGTGATCGCCGCGCTCCTGCGCTACCTCGCGGTCGCGCATTTCGGCCGTGGGCGGGGAGCCTGGAAGGAAAGCGAGTACCCGCCGTTCTGGCACGCGTTCGTGCAGCGCGAGGTCGACGCCCGCCGGGGGTCGCTGACCGCGCTCTGGGCGCGTCGCGAGGGCGACAATGACGCGGCGGTCATTGCCCGCGACCTTGGCCCGGTCCTCGCCGCTGCGGCTCGTCGATTGCTCGATGTGCTCTATCCGGGGGCCCTCGGCGAATCGCCAGCGGGCGATCGTTAGCGACTCCACAGCGAGGGCCGACTGCGCGTGCGCGGTTCGCGGCTACCGCATCGAAGACGCGAACGGTGCGCGATGACCGGATCGAGGCGAATTGGGGGTGTCAACGCCGGTCCGCTTCAATGATTGACGGGCGCTCGTGCTGAACGTGCTGAAAGTTGGTGCCGTCTATTTCGCGGTGGTATTCCTTGCCGGGTTTGTGCTCGGTTCCGTTCGCGTCCTGTGGGTCGTTCCGCTCGTCCGAACGCGAGCTGCCGAACTGCTCGAAGCGCCGTTCATGCTCTTGATTGCCGCCGTCGCCGCGCTGTGGCTGGTGCACCGCTTCCGCTATGTCAGCAGATCGAGTCACTGGCTTGGAGTCGGCCCGGTTGCCCTCGCGCTCATGATTGTGGTCGAGTTCACCGTGGTCCGGCTTCGCGGGCTGTCATTACCCGAGTACTTCGCAAATCGAGATCCCGTGTCAAGCGCGGTCTATTTTGCATCGCTCGCTGCGTTTGCCATCTTTCCACTCCTGCTGTCGCGCATTGCTCCGCGGGATGCGGCCTAGTATCTCGACGGAGGCTTGACGTTCTCGGGGGAACGCCCGTGTCTGCCGGCATGCGAGCCCGGCGGTTCGTCGGTTAGACGATGTGGTGCACCGGCAGCTTCGACATCCGCCATTCACCCGACTTCGCGTCGTACCTGGATCCGGTGAAAACGTGCCAATCGGCGTCGTCGAGCTTCGGATGGTCGGCGCGATAGTAGTAACCCGGCCACCGCGTCTCCTTTCTGAAGAGCGTGTGCCTCGCCACCGCCTCGGCCGTCAGGATCCGATGCTGGAGCTCCCATGCCCTCTGCAGCTGGTGCAGGCCGTCGGCACCGATGTTCTCGAAATCCTCGGTGAGCATCTGCAGCAACTCGAGCCCGCGGTTGAGCAACGGTTCGCTGGTGACATAGAAGGTGCCGTAGCCGCCGACGTACTCGTCCATCAGCTTCTCCAGCCGCTGCAGGCCCTGCAGCGGCGAGATGTAGCCCGGCGCCACGGTGCCGGCGACGATCTCGTTTCTGCCGACGCGGTAATTTTCCAGCGGCTTGAATACCGTCTGCTCGAGGCTCTTGATGTGCGCTTCGTCCACCCGAGGCGAATCCGATTTCATGTCCATGACGTACCTCACCGCGGCCTTTGCCGCGAGCCTTCCTTCGGTGAAGGAACCGGCCGAGAACTTGTGCGCGGAACCGCCGATCGTATCGCCGGCGCCGAACAACCCCTCGACGGTCGTCATCCGGTTGTAGCCCCACTGGTAGTCCGCGGGTGCGCAGTCCTCCGGTCCGCTCGCCCAGGCCCCGGAACAAGTGGCGTGCGAACCCATGATGTAGGGCTCGGAGGTGATCAGCTCGGAAGGCTTTTCCTTCGGATCGATGTTCTGCGCGGCCCACACCACGGCCTGCCCGACCGTCATGTCGAGGAAATCCTCCCAGCCGATCTCCTCCTTCTCCTTGGTATCGAGAACGTGCTGCGTATGCATGTAGATCGGGCCCTTGCCGGCCTTGATCTCCTCGAGCATCGCGTGATTGCGCAGGCACGTCGGTATCGGCTGGATGTCCACGTAGTGGCCGACGCGCTCCTTGATCTCGGGATAGCGATCCTTCTCATAGAACTCCCCGGCGGCGTTGGTTGCATGCGACTTCAAGAGCAGGAACCAAGCGCCGACCGGCCCGTAACCGTCCTTGAAGCGCGTCAGAACGATCTTGTTCTCCATCTGTGTCATCGTGGCGCCCGTCGGTATCAGGAGACCGTACGCCGAAGCGGTGCTCCAGGGCGCGTACCAGGTTCTTCCCATGCCTTCGCCGACCGACCGCGGCCGGTAAATGTGCGAGCCGCCGCCGGCGCCCACGATGACCGCCTTCGCCCTGAAGACGTAGAAGTCGCCGTTGCGGACGTTGAACCCGACGGCACCGGCAATTCGGTTGGGGCGCGCCGAGTCCGTCAGCAGGTGCGTCACCATGATCCTGTTGTAGACCTCGGTGGCCGACTTCCTCGCGGCCTCGGCGACGATGGGCTTGTAGCTCTCGCCGTGGATCATGATCTGCCATTTGCCTTCGCGCAGGTACCGGCCCGTCTGCGGATTCTTGAGAATCGGCAGCCCCCACTCCTCGAATTTGTGCACCGTCGAGTCGACGTGGCGGGCAATGTCGTAGACCAGGTCCTCCCTCACGAGCCCCATGAGGTCTCCGCGTGCGTAGCGCACGAAGTCCTCGGGCTGGTTTTCGCCCCATTGCATGCCCATGTAACAATTGATCGCCGACAGGCCCTGGGCCACGGCGCCGCTCCGCTCGACGTTAGCCTTCTCGACGAGAACGATTTTCAGATCCCGTCCCCAGTATCGCGACTCGTAAGCGGCACCGCATCCGCCAAAGCCGCCGCCCACGATGAGGATGTCCGAATCGACGAAGCGGGTTCTTCTGCCCATGGCGTCAGGCCTTTGGCTCGAGGGCCGGAAGCGCGTCAACGTGGAGGGCCGCGGGCTCGTGCGCCAGCATCTGCGAGCCGATGGCGCTCGATTCCGGCCGCTCATAATCGGATGGTGGCTTGATGGAACCCCAGGGCGTGGTCCTGATCGGGAATGCGAATTCCTTGAGCCGGCCGTCGCGATATCTGATCTTCCAGGAGATCACTCCCTTCTCCGGTTCTCTCAGCACCCTCACCTTGTGGCCGAGCGGCGCGAAGTCCGCATAGCCCCGAACGTCGATCGCATTCTGCGGGCATGCTTTCACGCAGGAGTAGCACTCCCAGCAGAAATTGGGCTCGATGTTGTAGGACCTGCGGTAGACCGGATCGATATGCATGATGTCGGACGGACAGATATCGACGCATTCGCCGCAGCCGTCGCATCTCGTCATGTCGGTGTAGGTGGGCATGACGCTCAGCTCCTGACGATGTAGTTTTCGGTAGACGGCCCGGGGAGGTCCGAGGAACCGTTGGCCTCCTCGACCCTCCGCTGAAACGCGACCGCGGGTTTGAAGAACATGTGGGCGAACTTGGACCAGGCCACGGTGACGAACAGGAACGTCGTGAAAGAGAGGTAGAGCCCGAACGATATCCACGTCGCCGCGGGGTTTGCATACGTGGTTTGCACGTGATCCCAGACCAGCGCGAACGCGGCGCTCGCGATGAGAGATCCGACGAACAGGTCGGCGCGCCCCAGGTGAAAGGGCGAATCCCCGTCGAACGCCACATTCACTCTGAGGAAGAAGAAAAACCACAGGCCACCAGCGAGAATCATCGTCGCGCCCAGCGTCCACAGGGCCGGCAGGGACGCCGGCAGTCGCGCGGCTCCCGGGTAGGCAAAGACCATCACCACGGTCGCACTTACGTATAAGACGAAGCCGTACATCATCAGCAGATGCGATGTCCGCCTCGGCCATTTGCAGAACTCGCCGGAAACGGCAGCCTCGGCGAGGGTCTCGACCGCCAGCGTGAAAGTCTCTCCGCTGCTCAGCTGCCGCCGTGCGGCGGCCCGTGATTGCTCCTTGCGCCGGGCGAAGAACCGGGCGCTGCCTTTGTGATGGACGTCCGCCAACGTTCCGATGATCACCGCAAGGATCATCAAAACGATGTAGACCTTCATGAAGGATGGCGAGAGAAGGTCCGCCACCTGGGCGAATGGGTTGTTCATGACCATCGTTTCCTCCGCTTGCGGCGCGACGGCGGGAAGAAATGCCGGTGCCTTTGATTGGCCCGAACCTTGGCCGCGACGAGCCCGGACATCTTATAGCGAAATGCGGCGGTTGGCGGTCATGTCCCCCTGATTTTCGGGCCGCTTGGCGCGCGCGACTGGAGCTGCGATGCGCGCCGCCTTATAATGCAGGTTGCGCAGCCGCTTCGCACGCGCTGCGTCTCCACCGCGCCGACCTCCGGCGGCTTCCTCCTCGACATGAGCGTCCACGACATCGACGCCGCGCGCTGGCTGCTCGGCGCCACCCGGGCGGCCCGGGTCTACGCGACCGGTACGATCGCCATTCACGAAGGCCTTGCCGCTTGCGGCGACCTCGACAATGCCGTCGCGACGATCGAGTTCGAAGGCGGGCAGATCGCCACGCTCTATGCATCGCGGACGATGGCGCACGGACATGAAACCGCGGCCGAAATCATTGGCACCGCGGGTCGGCTCACGATCGGCCGCAACCCGTCGCTCAATCGCGTGGAGACCGCCGACGCCCACGGCGCGAGAAACGAGTGCACCCCGAACTACGAGCGCCTTGCCGGGGCCTTCCTGTCCGAAGCGCAGGCGTTCGTCGGCAGCGTCGCCGAAGATCGCCCGCCGCCGCTTGCGCTGCACGACGCCACCGAAGCCGCCCGGATCGGGATCGCCGTCACTGAATCTCTGCGGGCAAAGCGCGCCGTCGTGCTTGACCCCCTTTCATAGGCGCCCGCAAGTGCACCCGATGTTGTTCGACCCCGCGCGGCACGAGCCTCTCGTCGACCGGCGCTGGGACGCCGATGCCGCCCGAGCCGCAATCGCGGCGATTGTCAACGATACGCTGGCGGCATGCTCCGGGGACGGCCTGTGGCCGCCGCATCCGCTCGACCTGGAGGGCGGCGACGACCCCCGCGCGCCGTTCACGACGACTTACACGGGAGCCGCCGGCGTCATCTGGGCGCTCGATTGGCTCGCGCGAGCGGGCGCAACCCGCCGGCATCGAGACTTCACGCCGTGCCTTGCCGATCTGCTCGCGCGGAACCTCGAGCAGGTAAGGCCGTGGGGACATGGGATCGATGGCCTGCTGACAGGTCGCGCCGGCGTACTGCTCCTGTCATGCCACCTTTCCCCGTCGACGGCCAATGACGATCGGCTCGCGGCCTCGATCGACGCGAATGCCGGCCATCCGTCGCAGGAACTCCTGTGGGGCACACCGGGAACGATGCACGCCGCGCTCGAGATGTACGAGCAGTCGGCCGACGAGCGCTGGGCCGAGCTCTTTCGTCGCGATGCGCGCGCGCTCGCTCGATCGTTCTCGTACCTCGCCCAGGCGGGCTGTCATTTGTGGACGCAGGACCTTTATGGACGACGCGACGTCCTGCTCGGGGCCGCACACGGCTTTGCGGGTAACGCCGGCGCGATCATCCGCGGCCTCCCGCTGCTGTCGGAGGAGGAGCGGACATCGTGGATCGAGCGAATCGTGCAGACCGCGCACGCGACCGCAATCCGTCATGGCGTGCAGGCAAACTGGGCGCCGGCTTTCGCGGCCGCGCCGGCGAGCACGTCGAAGCGGCTCGTCCAGTGGTGCCACGGCGCACCGGGCATCGTGACCAGCCTCTGCGACCTTCAGGACGCACGCCTCGATCCGTTGCTGCTCGCGGCTGGCGAGCTGACCTGGGCCGCCGGACCGCTGACGAAGGGCGCTGGCCTGTGCCATGGCACCGCCGGCAACGGCTGGGCGTTCCTGAAGCTGTTTCGCCGTACCGGCGACAATCTCTGGCTGGATCGCGCCCGCGCCTTCGCGATGCATGCAATCGATCAGAACGACCGGCACGTCCGCGAGTACCGAATGCGGCGCCATTCGCTGTTTACCGGCGATCCCGGGCTCGCGATCTACCTCTGGAGCTGCACCGCCGGCGACGACCGCTGGCCCCTCATCGACCGGACGCACGCGTGAGACAGGACGCGCCGGGCTGCTTCTCGCGGGAACCGGCGCAGCCGAGCGTTGCGCGTCGCGGCGCGCGCAGCGCGGAGCGTCAGGATTTCGGCGGCGGGTGAATGTTGTCGACCCAATGCACCCGCTCGGGATTGGGCTCGACGTTGGGCAGATCGAGGTTGACGACGACGGGCTCCTGACCGCTGCGGCAAAGCACGCAGGACAGCGGCTCCTCGTCGCTCGCATTGATTTCCTGGTGCGGAACGAACGGCGGCACATAGATGAAATCGCCGGGACCGGCTTCGGCGATGAACTCGAGCCGGTCGCCCCAGCGCATCCGAGCCCGTCCGCTGACCACGTAGATGACGCTCTCCACGGCGCCGTGATGGTGCGCACCCGTCTTCGCCTTGGGGTGGATGACGACGGTGCCGGCCCAGATTTTTTCGGCGCCCGCGCGCGCCCGGGTGATCGCCGCTGCGCGGTTCATCCCCGGCGACTGCGGCGTGTTGGTATCGAGCTCCCCGGCGCGAACGACGCGCACGCCGTGGAGACGCCACTTGGATTCGGACGTGCTGGTCATGATCGTCTCACGGTGGAGTGGCGAGCTATTCTAGTCCCTGCCGCATGCCCGTCACGCGACGCCAGCCGGCGCGCCACGATGCCGATGCAGGCGCATAATTGAACGCAGGCTTGGGATCCGCGCGATCGGGGTGCGTCCGCCTCGAGCCGGCGGGAGAATTGACGAAACGGCAGATGAGGAGGTCACGATGAGCAAGAAGCTGCGCAAGGTCGATTACTTCTACCTAACGATCCCGAACACCGCCGGACAAGGCGCGAAGATCATGAACGGGCTCGCGCAGGAAGGCGTCAACCTGCTCGCGTTCTCCGGCTTTCCGAGCGGCCGCAAGGCGCAGCTCGACCTGCTGCCGGAGAATGCAGCCCTTCTCAGGCGTGCGGCGAAAAAGCTCGGCCTCAAGCTGTCGGTCAAGAAGACGGGCTTCCTCTACCAGGGCGACGACCGCGTCGGCGCGATGACCGGGATCCTGGACAAGCTCGCGGGCGCGAAGATCAATGTCGTCGCCGTCGACGCCGTCACCAGCGGCGAGGGCCGTTTTGGCGCGATCTTCTGGGTGAAGCGTGACAAGGTGGCAAAGGCGGCCAAGCTGCTGGGCGCCTCGTGACCGGGCCCGTCGCCCAGCGAACGCGCCGTCAAGCGTCGGCGCGCCGATCGCTTGGCGGCGCGGATCCCGGAAAATCGTAGAACTCCGCAAGCTCGTATTCGTCGATGGCCCGAGTCCCGACGACATCGGAAGTCGCGCTCAAGTCGGCGCGCAGCCGCCGCACGAACGTCTCGACGGTCGGCGAAGAGCTTTTGCCGAGCTGCACGACGAATTGCACGGCGACGTCCGGCGCGATGCGGTCGAGGATGAAGATACCCGCATCGATGACGGGATCGAGATCGGGGAAGGTGCTCTGCTGCGTCGCCAGATAAACGAATTGCGTGTCCTGGTGACATGGCGCGATCTCCGCGACGGCCGCTCGCCACGGGGCCGGGATCGACGGCAGGCCCGCAGCCTCGCTTCGCGCGAGCGCCTTGTACAGCGAGCGCCCGACGCCCCGGCGGACTTCCTCGAGGCTCGCGCCGCGCGCCGTCAGGAAGGCGAGCAGCGCGAATTCGATCCCTTGCGCCGCGACGTGATGCGCTGCCTGCGACTCCGAGCACGCGATGCGATGCTGTCGCGAGAGACTCCGCGCGGCGCGCAGATAGTCGTGTGCATAGCGCCACAGCGCGAGCGGCGAGGTCCTCCTGGATTCGTCGAAGGTCGATGACAGCATGGTGCGGCGTTCCTTCCGTCAAATTGAGAAATGGTCATTGCGCGGTCGTATCCGACGACGATTCGAATTGGTGCGCATCGACGCGGCGAAGTTCCGTCGCCTTGCAACGCCTCGGGTTCACGAATGTGCGGCGTCGAATGCGCGATGCAGCCGGGCGTAACGAGCAAAAGCACCGACATATCGTACTTCGGCTGCGGGCCGAAGAGGAAGCAATGATTGTGTAGGACGTGGTCCGGCGCGCGCGCCGGCGCAGAACCGTCAGCGACGCTTCAACCGATAGAGCATCTCGCCGGCGCGCGGGACGACGAGGACGCCTTCGTGTTCGCGTCGTTGCCACGCCGCGACGTCGATCGACGCGGGATCACGGTAACCGAGGTTGATCTGGCGGCAGCGCGCCGGCGAAATGCCGGTGGCAAGGGTCACCTGCACTCGCGGGTGCTCGACGCCGGTCGCCGGATCGTACGAGCCTTGTCCTTTCACGTGCGTCGAATGCGCGAGCACGCCTCCGGGATAGCGCGCGAAGCGCTCCGGCTGCGCGAGAAAATAGTCGCGACAGTGGTAGCCGATTTCCTCGATCAGCCGGCCGTGCGAGTAGCTGACCTCGCGGATGTGCGGCGCGTAGATGACGACTTCGCCGCCCCCGGCAACGACTGGCTCGATCTTGTACATGCCCTTGCCGGCGGTCCACAGGTCCGCATACATCTCGGGCATCACGGATAGCACCTGCCGCACCGGGGCGTCCAACCACACGATATGGCGTTGCGCCGAGAGCGCGGCTGCCTGCGCCCACGCCTCGGTGGCCTTGCCGAAATACAGTCCGGCGAGCCCCGCCTGCGTCACCACCAGCGCGAAGCACGCGGTCGGCACCCGCACCATCGACGCGGCGCGGTCGATGACGGCGCGGACCGGCGTGTAGCCGGCGCCGATGATCTCGTAGTTGGTGATGAGCGCGCCGAGCCAATGCGTGAAATCGATGATCTCGGGTCCGGCGATGCCGGGAAAGAAATACTTGTTGCCGCCCGAGAAGCCGACGACCTCGTGCGGAAAGACCGGGCCGCAGATGACGAGCTGGTCGTAGTCGAAGATGCGTCGATTGAGTGATACCGTCACATTCCGCTCCAGCCGGCCGCCGGTCAGGGCGGCGATTTCCGCGGCGGAAATCTCGCCGAGCCGCTCGAACATCGCAGGGTCATGCCAGTCGTGATTGAAGACGTGCGCATTCCCGGCGCGCCCGCCGACGACCTCGCGTCCGACGAGGCGGGAGAGCTGCGCGTCGGTCAGCGGCTGATGCGTGCCCAGCGCGACCAGGAAATCGAGCGCCGCGACCTTGCCGCCGAGCTCTTCCTCGAACAGCGCGAAGAACTGCGGCATCGGCATCGTCCGCGTGCCGTCGGGGATGATGAACAGCACCCGCTTGTCCGCGAGCGCAAGCGATGCGAGGCCCTCGCGCACGATGGCGCGCGTCTCCTCGGCGCCGAGAAAGCGATCCGGGAATCCGGAGCCGTCCATGTTGTCCATCGTACACGCACCGGCGCGCTCGGGGGACGGCGCAGCTACCGGGGAGCCCCGGGACGACGGCGGCGACCCGGCGTAAACTCATTGCTTGCGTCCCGGGCGACGACGGGCGGAACGGCGGGGTCCACCATGAATGACGTCAAGCGCGATGCGGTCGAAGTGCTCTACGGCAGGTCGGGATTGCGCGTGCGGCTCCCGGCGGAAGCGCGCGCCACGCTGATCGGCAAGCGGCCCTTGCGAAAGGTATTCGACCCGCAGACCGCAGTGCGCGACGCGCTGTCGCGGCCGGTCGGGGCGGCACCTTACGAGACGCTCGTGCGCGAGCGGGGAAGCGCCTGCATCCTGATCTGCGACATCACGCGACCGGTGCCCAACCATCTGTTCCTGCGCCCGTTGATCGAGGGCATGCTGGCAGCCGGCGTGCCGCGCGAGCGCATCACGGTGCTGGTTGCGACCGGGCTCCATCGACCCAACGAGGGTGCGGAGCTGGACGCTCTCATCGGCGACCCGTGGGTGCGACAGACGGTCGCCGTCGAGAACCACTTCGCGCGCGATGACGCGGCACATGTCGATCTCGGCTCGACCCCGAGTCGGCACACGCCGGTCAAGCTCGACCGCCGCTTCGTCGACGCCGAGCTGCGCATCGCGACCGGGCTCGTCGAGCCGCATTTCATGGCCGGCTATTCCGGCGGCCGCAAGGTCATCGCCCCGGGCGTCGCGCATGCCGACACGATTCGCACGTTCCATTCCGCGCGATTCATGGAGGACTCCGCGGCGGTGCAGTGCAATCTCGGGGGCAACCCGCTGCACGAGGAGCAGCTCGAAATCGTGAGCATGCTGGGTGAGGTGTACGCCGTGAACACGGTGATCGACGAGGATCGCGACCTCGTCCACGTCAATTTCGGTGAAGTGATCGCGAGTCACCTCGCCGCGGTCGAGTTCGTCGCGGAAAGCGTGCGGGTTCCGGTCGGACGGCGCTTCGCGACGGTGCTGACGTCCGCCGCGGGCGACCCGCTCGACAAGACCTACTATCAGACGGTGAAGGGAATGGTCACGCCGCTCGACATCCTCGAGCCCGGGGGCACGCTGATCGTCGCCTCGGCGTGCTCCGAAGGCTTCGGCTCACCCGAATTCCGCGCCGCGCAAGAGCGCCTCGTCGATCTCGGCCCGGATGCCTTCCTGCGGACGCTCGTCGCGAAGCGCTTCGCCGACGTCGACGAATGGCAAACCGAAATGCAGCTCAAGGCCACGCGCGCAGGCCGCGTCCAGCTCTATACGACGGGGCTCGACGCGGACGAGCGGCGCCTTACCGGCGTGGAGACGGTCGACTCGGTCGACGATGCGCTGGGGCAAGCCCTTTCGCGCGCCGGCGATTCCGCGCTCGCCGTCGTGCCCGAAGGGCCCTATGTCGTCCCCGTCGTCGCCTGATCCGGCCGCGATGCCGCCGCCGACGTCCTTGTCGATTCATCTCGATCTCGTCGGCGGGATCAGCGGCGACATGTTCGTCGCCGCGCTGGTCGATGCGCTGCCTGCGCTCGCCCAACCGGTGCTGACCGAGCTCGCCGCCGTGCAACCCGCCGGCGCTGCGCCGCCTGCGTTCGCCGCGGCGAAGCGGGGCGGCTTGCGCGCGCAAAGTTTCCGGCTGGCGGAAACGAAAGCTTCTTCGCATGCGCATCCGGGCACGACGTTCGTCTCGCTGCACAAGTGGATCGCCGAGGCGCCGCTGTCGGCCCCGACGCGCACGCACGCGCTCGCGCTCCTTGCGCTTCTCGCGGACGCCGAGGCGCACGTGCACGGCATTCCCGTCGCCGACGTCCATTTCCACGAGCTCGCCGATTGGGATTCGCTGCTCGACCTCGTCGCGGCGGGATCCATCGCGGGAACGCTCGATGGCACCCATTGGAGCGCCTCGGAACCGCCCCTTGGCGGCGGCACCGTGCGCACTGCGCACGGCCTGCTGCCCCTGCCCGCGCCGGCTGCGAGCCGGCTCCTCGAGGGCTACCCCTGGCACGACGACGGCGTCGCCGGCGAGCGCGTGACGCCGACCGGTGCAGCGATCCTCCGTCACCTCGTTCCCGCCGCCGCATGCGCGACGCGGCGCGAGACGGGGCGCCTGATCGCGACCGGGTGCGGCGCCGGCACGCGCGAGCTCCCAGACGTCGCGAACATCGTGCGGGCGCTCGTCTTCGAACGCGCGCACGCCGCCGAAGGCGACGAGGTTGTCGTTCTCGAATTCGACGTCGACGACATGACGGGCGAGGAGATCGGCGGTGCCGCCGATCATCTGCGTGCCGTTGCGGGCGTCATCGACGTATCGGTTGGCACGCGCTCGGGAAAGAAGGGACGCCCGCTCGCCGATTTCCGGCTGCTCGCGCGACCGCACGCCGGCGATGCGGTCGTGAAAGCGTGCTTCGCCGAAACATCGACGCTGGGGCTGCGGCTGCGCGAGGAGCGGCGGCGCGTCCTGTCGCGCGCCGAGGTCGCGACAGCCGTACGGGGCGCGACCATCGGCGTCAAGGTGACCGAACGCCCGGGCGGCGTGCGTACCGCGAAGGCCGCGCACGACGATGTCGCCGCCTCGCCCGCGCTCGGCACGCGTCGGCGCGTCCGCGCCACGGCCGAACGGCGCGCGCTCGAAGGCGACGACCCGGGGGTCCCGGCACCGCCCGTGGATACGCAGCGATGAACACAGCCTTGTTCGCCGACACCGACATCGAGCGCCTCGTCGCGGTGCTCGATCGCCATGATCGGCTCGCGCTCGCGGTGAGCGGCGGCGTCGACTCGATGACGCTCGCGCATGTCGCGTGGCGCTTCTCGCGCGCGCGGACGACGATGTACCACGCGACGGGTCCCGCGGTCCCCGCCTCGGCGCGCGCGCGCGTCGAAGCGCACGCGGCGCGAGACCGTTGGCCGCTCGTCCTGCTCGACGCCGGCGAGCAGGACGACGCCCGCTACCGGGCGAATCCCGTCGATCGCTGCTATTACTGCAAGGCGAGTCTGTATGCGCGGATTCGCGAGATCACCCCGGATCCCATCGCCTCCGGCACGAACCACGACGACCTGTCCGACTTCCGCCCGGGGCTGCGCGCTGCGGCCGAGCATGGCGTCATTCATCCCTACGTCGAGGCTGCCTTCGACAAGACCGCCGTGTACACGCTCGCCGCGAAGCTCGGTCTCGACGATCTCGAGCGGCTGCCCGCGCAGCCGTGCCTCGCGAGCCGCGTCGAGACCGGAATCGCCATCGCGTCCCGCGATCTCGCGTTCATCGACGACGTCGAGACGCAGCTCGCCGCGCAGCTCGGGCGCGAGGCGGTCGTGCGCTGTCGCGTGACGCAGGCGGGCGTCGTGATCGAGGTTGCGGCGGCGGATGATGCACCGACCGCCGACGCCGCGCGGCAAGTCGGCGCGGCCGCGTGTCGCGTTGCCGGCCGGATTTTTGCCGGCGTCCGGCCGTACCGCCGCGGAGCGGCATTCATCGGCACGAGCACCGCCGCCGTCGATGACTGAATTCCGCCTCGACTGGCAACGCGCAGAGCGCACCGGCATCTGCGAGGCGGTGCTTTGCGAACCGAAATCGGCAGCGCAGATCGACGCGATCGTCGCGCACGCGATCGAGCTCGACGAGCGGTTGCTGCTGACGCGGCTCGGCGCACGCAAATACGCTCGTCTCGACGCGACCGCAAGGAGCGGGCTCGACTACGACGCGGTGTCGCGCACCGCGATCGTCGGCGGCGTCCCGGCGCCGCGCGCGACGGGCCGCATCGCGATCGTATCGGGCGGGACGTCCGACGCGCCGGTCGCTCGCGAAGCCGCGCGTACGCTCGCCTTCGAAGCCGAAGGGCCGACGCTCGTTCACGACGTCGGCGTCGCCGGCCTGTGGCGACTCATGGAACGAATCGACGAAATCCGCCGCCACCGGGTTGTCATTGCCGTGGCCGGCATGGAAGGCGCGCTGTTCAGCGTGCTCGCGGGACTGGTCCGCGGGGCGGTGATCGCGGTGCCAAGCTCGGTCGGCTATGGCGTAGGCGCCGGCGGCCACTCGGCGCTCAACGCCGCGCTTGCGAGCTGCGCATCCGGGCTCGCGGTCGTCAACATCGACAACGGTTTTGGCGCGGCGCACGCGGCGCTGCGAATGCTCGGACGACACGGCGTGGCGGACCGCGCCCCCGAGCCGCGATAACCTAGGAGCCTGTCGGGCTTGCTGTCGCGCATGCGACGGAGGCGAGTTGGGCGCAGTTCAAGGCGCGCGTCCGAAGGCATACCGGCAGTATGGCGAGGGCGCGCAACACCGAAATGCGCCCAACTCGCCCCCGTCCCTCCGGGTTGCTGCCAAAAAGCGCGTCCGCGTCGTTGCGGGTCTCGCGCATATTCCCGATAGGCGCTTCCTCGCTGCCATCGCCGCCATCGCTTTTTGGCCCAGCAACGCATGCGTGAGAGCAAGCCCGACAGGCTCCCTAGAGGGTCGGACCAAGCCAGCGCGCGAGCGCGTCGCGGCTCGTGTGTCGGCGCCGGGCCAGTTCCTCGAACTGGTCGGCGCCGATCTTGCCGACGGCGAAATAGGTTGCCTCGGGGTGGGCGAAGTAGAAGCCCGACACCGATGCCGGCGGCAGCATCGCACCGCTTTCGGTCACCGCCATGCCGATCTCCGGCGCGCGCAGCAGCTCGAACAGCGGCGCCTTCACGCTGTGATCGGGGCACGCCGGATAGCCGGGCGCGGGACGGATGCCGCGGTATTCTTCGCGCACGAGCGCGGCGGCATCGAGGCGCTCGTTCGGTGCAAAGCCCCACAGTTCGCGCCGCACTTTCAGGTGCAGCCACTCGGCGAACGCTTCGGCGAGCCGGTCGGCGAGCGCTTTCAGCATGATGGCGCTGTAATCGTCCTTTCTCGACTCGAACTCGGCGACCTTCTTTTCGACGCCGAGCCCGGCGGTAACCGCGAAGGCCCCGAGATAGTCGTTGACGCCCGAGCCCTTCGGCGCGACGAAATCCGCGAGGCAGTAGTTCGGCTTGCCCGGCGGCCGCTCGTTCTGCTGGCGCAGGTTGTGCCACGCCAGCGCGACTGTCGCGCGCGTCTCGTCGGTGTAGAGCTCGATGTCGTCGCCGACGGCATTCGCGGGCAGCAGCGCAACCACGCCATTGGCAGTCACCCAGCGCCCCCCGACGATCCGCTCAAGCATCTCCTGCCCCTCCGCGTACACGTTGCGCGCCGCTTCGCCGACGATCGCGTCGTCGAGAATCGCCGGGTACGGCCCCGAGAGCTCCCACGCCTGGAAGAACGGCCCCCAGTCGATGTAACGCGCGATCTCGGCCAAGTCGGCATTGCGGAATTCGCGCCGACCGAGCACCACCGGCGCCGGCGGCACATAGTGGCCCCAGTCGGTCTTGAACGCGTTCGCGCGCGCCGCCGCCAGGGAAATCAGCGTCGGGCCCTTCTTGCCCGCGTGCTGCGCGCGGATCCGCTCGTAGTCGGCTGCAACCTCCGCGACGTAGCCCTCCTTCAACTCGTCCGACAGGAGGTTGCTGGCGACGCCGACTGCGCGCGAGGCATCCGGAACGTAGACGGTGACCCCGTCGTAGTTCGGCGCGATCTTCACCGCCGTGTGTACGCGCGACGTCGTCGCGCCACCGATCAGCAACGGCTGCGTATACCCTTGCCGTCGCATTTCGTGCGCGACGTGCGCCATTTCCTCCAGCGACGGCGTAATGAGCCCCGAGAGCCCGACGATATCGGCATGGTTCTCGCGCGCGGTGTCGAGAATCTTCTGTGCGGGCACCATCACGCCCAGGTCGATCACGGCGAAGTTGTTGCACTGGAGGACGACGCCGACGATGTTCTTGCCGATGTCGTGGACATCGCCCTTGACGGTCGCCATCACGATCGTGCCCTTCGGCTTGCCGGCATCACCGGTCTTCGCCTTCTCCTCCTCGATGAACGGCACCAGATGCCCGACCGCCTGCTTCATCACGCGAGCGCTTTTCACCACCTGCGGCAGGAACATCTTGCCGGCGCCGAAGAGATCGCCAACGACGTTCATCCCGGCCATCAACGGGCCCTCGATCACCTGGATCGGCCGCGCGTATTGCTTCCGCGCCTCCTCGGTGTCCTCGACGATCCACGTCGTGATGCCGCGAACGAGCGCGTGCGACAGCCGCTCCTCGACGGGAAGAGCGCGCCAGGCGAGATCCTCGACGACGGTCTTCCCCTGCGCCTTCACCGTTTCCGCAAACGCGACCAGCCGCTCGGTGGCATCGGGACGGCGATTCAGGACGACGTCCTCCACGCGCTCGCGCAGGTCGGCGGGAATCTCGTCGTAGACGCCGAGCTGACCGGCGTTGACGATGCCCATCGTCATTCCGGCCTTGATCGCGTGGTACAGGAACACCGTGTGGATCGCCGCGCGCACCGGCTCGTTCCCGCGGAAGGAAAAGCTCACGTTCGAGACGCCCCCCGAGACTTTCGCATGCGGGAGGTGCTGGCGGATCCAGCGCGTCGCATTGATGAAGTCGACCGCGTAGTTGTTGTGGGTCTCGATGCCGGTCGCGATCGCGAAGACGTTCGGGTCGAAGATGATGTCTTCGGGCGGAAACCCGGCCTTGCGCGTCAGCAGACGGTAGGCCCGCTCGCAGATCTCGACCTTGCGCTCGAACGTGTCCGCCTGCCCGTGCTCGTCGAAGGCCATCACGATCGTCGCCGCCCCGTAGCGCCGCACGAGCGTTGCGTGGCGCAGGAACGCCGCTTCGCCTTCCTTGAGCGAGATCGAGTTGACCACGGGCTTGCCCTGCACGCACTTCAACCCCGCCTCGATCACCTCCCACTTCGACGAGTCGATCATCACCGGCACGCGGGCGATGTCGGGCTCGGTGGCGATCAGGTTCAGGAACCTCACCATCGCCGCCTTGGAGTCGAGCATCGCCTCGTCCACGTTGACGTCGATCATCTGCGCGCCGCTCGCGACCTGCTGGCGCGCGACCTCGACGGCGCCGGCGTAGTCGCCGGCGAGGATTAGCTTCGCGAACGCGCGCGAGCCGGTGACGTTGGTGCGCTCGCCGACGTTGACGAAGAGCGACTCGTCGCCGATGTTAAGCGGCTCGAGGCCGGAGAGACGCATGACGCGGGACATGGGGCGAGCGATTCCGATGTGCTTTCCTGTTCCGCGCGCCGGAGAGGGTCGAGGTGAGGGTCTTACCGCGCGACGCGGCGGCGGTCGTCCCGCCACCCTTTCCACGCGGACCCGCGGAGATCAGGCGGTCGCGACGGCCTCGTCGATCCGAATTTTCCGCGGCGGCAGCGCCTTTACCGCTTCCGCAATGGCGCGGATGTGTGCGGGGGTCGTCCCGCAGCAGCCACCCACGAGGTTGACGAACCCGTTCCGCGCAAAGTCCTCGATCAGGCGCGCCGTCTCCGCCGGTGTTTCGTCGTACCCCGTTTCCGCCATCGGATTCGGCAGTCCGGCGTTCGGGTAGCACGAGACATACGTATCGGCGACGCGCGCCATCTCCTCGATGTAGGGACGCATCAGCGCGGCGCCCAGCGAGCAGTTGATGCCCACGGCGAGCGGGCGAACGTGCCGCACCGAGTTCCAGAACGCCTCGGTCGTCTGACCGGAGAGCGTGCGGCCCGAGGCGTCGGTGATCGTGCCCGAGACGATCACCGGAAAACGCCGGCCGATCCGGTCGAAGAACGACTCCAGCGCAAAGAGCGCAGCCTTGCCGTTCAGCGTGTCGAAGATCGTCTCGACCAGGAACAGGTCGACGCCACCTTCGGCCAGGCCTTCGATCGCCTCGGCGTAGGCGGTCACGAGCTCGTCGAAGCGGACGTTGCGCGCGCCCGGGTCGTTCACGTCGGGCGAGATCGACGCCGTGCGATTGGTGGGCCCGAGCGCGCCCGCGACGAACCGCGGCTGAGCGGGGGTCTTTGCGGTCCAGGCGTCCGCGCATTCGCGGGCGATGCTCGCCGCCGCCACGTTGATCTCGCGCACGCGGTCCTCGAGCCTGTAATCGGCCTGCGCGATCGACGTCGCGGTGAACGTGTCGGTCTCGATGAGGTCGGCGCCGGCCTCGAGATAGGCGTCGTGGATCGCCCGCACGATGTCGGGCCTTGTCAGCACAAGCAAATCGTTGTCGCCCTTCAGGTCGTGCGCATGATGGGCGAGGCATGCGCCGCGGTAGTCCTTCTCGCCCAGGCGATATCCCTGGATCATCGTTCCCATCGCCCCGTCCATCACGAGGATGCGCCGGTCGAGCAATTGAGCGAGTTCTCCAGTGCGGTCGCGTTGCATGGCAGCAGGCGTCATGGCGCGCAACTCCGATCACGTTGCGCTAACGCATTGAATTCTAACATTGCCGATGCGCCCTTCCCCCTCGACGGGGTTATATGCCCCGAACGAAACGTCATATTGCAATTGGCATCGCACATGCTAGATTTGCCCCGATGAAACACCTCAAGCCCAAGGATGCCGCCCAGTTCCTCGAGGACAACCCCTCCGCAGTGTTTATCGACTGCCGCAGCGAGATGGAATACTTCTTCGTCGGCCATCCGGTCGGCGCGCACCACGTCGCGTGGAACGACGGCCCCGACTGGGAGGTCAACCCGCATTTTGTCGGGCAGGTCAAGAAGGTCGCCAGCATGAACCGGCCGGTGGTGCTGATCTGCCGCAGCGGCCATCGCTCGATCGATGCCGGGATCGCGCTCGAAAAAGCCGGGTTCGGCGAGGTCTACAACGTGCTCGAGGGCTTCGAGGGCCCGCTCGACGATGAGCACCATCGGGGCTCGCTTTCCGGCTGGCGCAAGGAAGGCCTCCCGTGGGAGCAGTTGTAGTCGCGGCCGCCTACGGCCGTCTTTGCACGCTCTTCTACGACGCCGACAAGCCGCGCGCCTCCGGCGCCGAGATCGCCTGGTACGCGGCGCACCTCCCCCGCGGGGCCGGCCCTTCGCTCGAACTGATGGCGGGGTCGGGGCGACTGCTGCTGCCGCTGCTCGAGCAGGGGTTCAACGTCCATGGCGTGGATTCATCGACGGCGATGCTTTCGAGCTGCGAAGCAAGGCTCGCGACCGCCGGGCGGAAGACCGCGCTATTCCGGCAGGATGCCGCGGCACTCAACCTGCCGCTCCGCTACGTGGCAGCGTTCATCGCGGCGGGCTCATTCCAGCTGCTGGTCGATCCCGTTACCGCGCAAAGGGCGCTCGAGCGCGTCCGCGCCCATCTGGTGGAACCCGGCCTGCTGCTGCTCGACCTGTACGTACCCGCCGAGGCGTCGCACCCACCAGGCGCGCCTGTCGTCCAGGTGCAGACGGCAACGCTCGCCGACGGGACGTCGATTGCGCAACGCGCCGAGATCTTCGTCGATCCCGACGGACGGCGTATCGACATCAAGAGCCGCTACGAGCAACGCGAGCGCGCGACGATCCTGGCGCGGGAGGACGAGGTGCTTGCGGTCACCTGGTACAGCGAAAACGAAATCATTGCGCTCGTTCGCGATGCCGGATATCGCAACGTCGCCGTCGGGCCGGCCGCGCCGGCTGGCGACGACGCGCCGGAGGGCGAACGAAGATTTTCGCTGAGCGCCCGTGCGTGATTGGCCGCGGCGCGATGAGCGCTGCGGGGCCGCGCCGAGGTCCGATTCCTTCCCGATCGCGCAGCGGGGGCAGCCGCACGCGCGGGCACTCACCCATCACGGCGTCATCGCCATATAGACCACGCCAGGAAGGGGATTCGCGTAATAAGGCGCGCAGGGGCGAAACCCGGCCTGCGCGTAAAGGTTGCGGGCCTCTGTCATCCAGGCGAGCGTGTCGAGCTTCAACTCGCGGTAGCCGATCGCGCGCGCCTCGGCGATCACCGCGTCGACGAGTCGGTGCCCCCATCCGCCCTGGCGTGCAGTCGGCTGCACGAACAACCGCTTCACCTCGCCGGCTGAGGCTCGTTCGCCGTCGAGGGCGCGCAACGCGACGCAGCCGAATGCTGCGCCGGGCGCCCCCGCGAGCAGCAAGCGCCCGCCCGGTGGCGCATAGGCACCCGGCAAGCTCGCGAGCTCGCGGTCGAAACCCTGAAAGCAGAGGTCGACGTTGAGCCACGTTGCGTACTCGACGAAGAGCGCCCGGGCGAGCGCGATGTCCCCGGGGGTCGTCGCCTGCCGGATCGCGACATCCTCGGGTTCAGGGTTCATCGTGCACGCCGCGGCCGCGACGGACATTCGCTTGCTGCTATCAACTCGCCTTGTCGCACGCGCCGATTTTCACTTCGGCACCCGGATACGAGGGGGCGAGCTCGCGTAACCGCGTGACGACGGGCTGCTGCGGATCCCGGATCACGAGCAGCGTCTGGGCGATCGCCTGCGGGCGGGGACCGGCCCGGACGCCGGCGATTGCCTGCTTTGCGAGTTCTGCGAGATATGCGTTCGCGGCATCCTCGGTGCGAAACGCGCCGAGCGAAATCGCGAAGCGCTGCGCGCCGCCGTCGAGGACGAAGACGTCTTTCAGCCCCGCCGCACGCAACTCGGCCGCGCGCTTGTCCGCCGCCGCTTTGCTCGCGAGGGGCGGCACAAACACCCAGTACGCGGCATTGGTCTCGATTCGTCTTTGGGTGAGGAGCTTGCCGAGCGCGAGCGATTCCACGTCGGCCTGCGCCCGGGCACGATCGGAATCGGAAAAAGGCCCCCATTCGAGACAGACATCGGCGAGCGCGGCGGCGCTCGCCGGCCCGAGCGCCGCCACCTCCTGCGGCGTCAGCAGCTTGATCTTGTCCGGCCGGACCTGTTCCTTGAGCCGCACGCCCTCTCCGCCGCCCGAGTCGAGGCGCGTGTAGGCGAACAGCGTCAGGTTTGCGAGCAGGAGGAGAATGGCGAGCGTGCGCATGGCGGAGGTGTGGTGCGGGCGCGAGATGTTAACCCGCCGCCGGTACCCCGGCCAGCGCCAGAACGCCTTCCAGCACCAGGTTGTCGACGACCGCCACCGGCGGATTGAGGTGCGGCGCGATCTCGGCGGCGGCACCGCCCGCAAGGTACACGCGCACCTGCGCCGGGTTCGTATCGATCTGCTGACGCATCAGCTCGATCGCACCGCAGACCGCCTGCATCGCGCCCGAATACAGCGCATCGGCGGTGTTGTCCGGGAACTCGCGGAACGAGCCCGGCGCCGCCTTGAGCGCCGCGGTGTTCTCCGCGAGTGCCCGCAGCATCAAGCGCATGCCGGGCAGGATCAGGCCGCCGCGGAACGCGCCTTCGGCGTCCAGAGCATCGATGGTGACTGCGGTACCCGCGTTGACGACGACGCACGCGGGTGGAAAGAGATCGGTCGTCATCGCGCGGCGTCGGGCCGCGACGAGCGACGCCCAGCGGTCGGCACCAAGCTGCCCGGGCCGGGCATAGCGATTGAGGACGCCGCAGGCGGCGGCGGTCGCCGTCAGCCATTCGGGCACCAGCCGCCAGCGGGTAAGCTGGGCTTCGACCCGGACGCGCGCTGCTTCGCCGGCGACGTTCACGCCCACCGCACGCGACGGCCGCGGCAGGCTGTGCCAGTCACGCAGCGCCAGCGTGCCGATCTCGGCGTTGGGCGTGATGCCCAGGGTGATCCACCCATGCGGTCCGGCGAGCCCCCACTTCATTCGGCTGTTGCCGATGTCGATGACGAGAATCAGGCTCATCGGCGTACCCGAGGCGCCTCCGCGCCGCTCACGAGACGGGCCCTCGCTTGCGGCTGCGGCAGCGACGCCGCCGAAGAGGGACGCTCGTGCGAGCGGGGTGATGCCAACGGACGCGGCGGCCGATGCGAGCGCGGGTGGCGGCCGAGCGCGCAATCCAACGCCTGGGGCACGACGTCGGCGGAGGCCGCGGCAAATCGCGTGCCGGGGGCGGGTCCTGCGCCAATCATCTCGACCGGACCGGCAGCCTCGCTCTGGCGATGGATCGCAGCGAAATCTCGCCCGATAGAAAACGCGCGCGCCGATGCCCGTCGGCCAGCACCAGCGCACCGCTCGCATCGACGCCCGCGACTTTTCCGGTCACCGAGCCGCCGTCGGGCAGCAACACGGTGACCGGCTTCCCTTGATACGCATGGCGATGCTGCCATTCGGCGGCAAACGGCGCGAATCCGTCCTTCGCATACTGGCGGAGCACCGACGCGAGCTCGGTGACGAGGCGAGCAACCAGTCGATTGCGGTCGATCGCCTTGGTCTTGCGCCCGGCGACCGTGGCGAGATCCGTCACGGCCACCGGAATCTCCTTGCGCACGGCGGTCGGCAGCCGGACATTGAGCCCGACGCCGATCACGGTTGTCGACGGCCCCAGCGCATCACCGTTCACCTCGATCAGGATGCCCCCGATCTTCATGTGCCGGTAGACGAGATCGTTCGGCCATTTGAGCGCGACCCCGCGAAACCCTTCCGCTTCGAGCGCGCGGGCAACCGCAACGCCGACGGCGAGGCTCAAGCCGGCCAGGAAGCCGGCGCCCTGCTCGAACCGCCAGCCGATCGAAAACGCGAGACTGCCACCCGCAATCGCAGTCCACGCGCGGCCCCGCCGACCGCGTCCCGCGGTCTGCCATTCGGCCGCGAGCACGACGCCATGCACGTCGCGCCGCTGTGCACGCCGCAACAGCTCGGAGGACGTCGAGTCGATCTGGTCGACGACCTCGATCGTGAGCGCAGCGGCATCGGCACGTGGTGCCGGCGTGCCCGTCAGCTCGGCTCTGATCCGTCCGGTGTCGAGAAAGTCCGGCGCCTCGAGGAGCCGGTACCCGCGGCCCTTGATCCGTTCGAGCGCGAGGCCCGCCGTTTCGGCGTCCTTCAACGCCTGCGAAACACGGGCGCGCGTCAGCCCCACCTTCGCGGCGAGATCTTCGCCCGAATGGAAATCGCCATCGGCAAGCTGGCGCAATAACGAGAATCCCAAGGGAGTGAGCACTGACCTTCGGGCCTGCTTGGCGAAATAGTTGATTTTCGCAGAATCTGCACCAAAACGCAACGAATCAGGGACTTGCGGTCGCGCCTGTCACGGTTCGCCGCAGCGGGACATCACGGTGCCGCCCACCTGTCCCGAGTGCTCTGCCGCCGGATCCCGCGCTGGCGTCGGCTCCAGCCGGGTCCGCTGCCCGAACGGACGGGGGCGCCCGGCGCCGCTCAGCCCTTGAGCACGCCGCGGCGAATCTGATCCTGCTCGATCGACTCGAACAGCGCGCGAAAATTGCCTTCGCCAAATCCCTGGTTGCCCTTGCGCTGGATCAGCTCGAAAAAGATCGGGCCGATCACCGTCTTGGTGAAGATCTGCAGAAGCATCTCGCCCTTGGCGGGCGCGCCGTCCAGAAGGATGCGATTGGACCGGAGGCGCGGCGTGTCCTCGCGGTGGCCAGGCAGCCGCGTCGCGAGCGCATCGTAATAGGTGTCCGGCGTATCCTGGAAGTCGACGCGATCGCGGCGCAATCGCTCGACCGTCGCGTAGATGTCGTCGGTTCCCAGCGCTACGTGCTGGATGCCCTCGCCGTGATACGCGACGAGATATTCCTGGATCTGGCTTTTGTCGTCGGCGCTTTCGTTGATCGGAATCCGGATCCTGCCGCACGGCGAGGTCATCGCCTTCGACCTGAGTCCCGTCAGCTGGCCCTCGATGTCGAAATACCGGATCTCGCGGAAACCGAACAACCGCTCGTAGAAGCTCGCCCATTCTTCCATCCGGCCGCGGTGCACGTTGTGCGTCAGGTGGTCGACGTAGGTGAGGCCCGCGCCGAGCGGATGCGGGTCGACGCCCGGCAACGGCACGAAGTCGATGTCGTAGATGGACACGCCGGTTCCGTTGCCGGGATACCGGTCGACCAGGTAGATGAGCGAGTCGCCGATCCCCTTGATCGCGGGGATGTTGAGCTCCATCGGCCCCGGATGCGCTTCCACGGCCCAGGCGCCCTGCTCGACGCAACGCGCGAGGGCGCGCGCCGCGTCTTTCACGCGGAATGCGATCGCGCAGATCGACGGTCCATGGATGCGCGCGAACGCCTGCGCGAAGCTGCCGGGCTCGGCGTTGACGATGAAGTTGATCTCGCCCTGCCGATAGAGCAGCACGTTCTTCGCACGGTGCCTGGCGATGGCGACGAAGCCCAACTGCTCGAACAGCCGGCCCAGCGCAGCCGGATCGGGGGCCGCGTACTCGATGAACTCGAAGCCGTCGGTTCCCTGCGGGTTGTCCCGGAGATCGCCCCGGGATGGCATTGCCATGCGTGACTCCTTCCGCGGTTCGACCTACGCGGCGGACAGCAGGTTCAGGACTTGCGCGTGAAGCATCGGGTCGCCACACGCGACGACGGCGCCGCCCTCGTCGCACGGCGCGCCCGTCCAGGTCGTGATCGCGCCGCCCGCGGCTTCGACGATCGGGATCAGCGCCTGAATGTCGTACGCCTGCAGCGACGATTCGAGCACGATGTCGATCAATCCCATTGCGAGCATGCAATAGGCGTAGCAGTCGCCGCCCCAGCGCGTGAAGCGCGCGCCATCGGCCACGCGCCGGAACGCCGCGACTTGTTCGGCCGTCGTGAACATCTTCGGATCGGTCGATGCCACGACGGCGTCGGCAACGGTTGGGCAGCGGCGGGTCTTCAGGGTTCGCCTTTCGGCGCCGCGGCGCCACTCCGCGTTTCCGCCGGCCCTCGCGACAAACGATTCGCCGACGTAGGGCTGGTGAACGACGCCGACGACGACCTGCGCGCCGTCGTGCAGCGCAAGGAGCGTCGCCCAATGCAACTGGCCGAGAATGAAGCTCCGCGTCCCATCGATCGGATCGATCACCCACGTGTAATTCGACGCGCCCTTGCGAAAGCCGAACTCCTCACCGCGAATGCCGTGGCTGGGGTAAGCGCGTGCGATCTGGGCGCGGATCGCTTCCTCCGCCGCGCGATCGGCAACGGTGACCGGATCGTACGTTCCGTCGCGGCTCTTGTCTTCGACGTGGAGGGCAACCCGGAAATGCGGAAGAATCACCGCGCCGGCGGCGACCGCGGCGCCATGCGCAAACTCGAGAAGATCGGATGTCGTATCGGACGGCATTCGCGAAGGACGGCGAGCATCAAAGTCTGTATGATCGCACGCAGGCGCCGGGCCGACGATGAATCAATCGGGCGCGAGCAGGAGCCGCTCCTTCGCCGCCGACAGCGTATGCGCCCAGGCGACCGAATTGTCGCGACCCAAGAGCCACGCCGCGGTGTCGTCGAGCGTTTCTGCGAGCGGCCGGAAACGCAGCCCGTACGCCTGTGCCTTCGCACCCGCGAACTCCATGAACCCCGACAGCGCGCGATCCGATTGGGAAATCCAGAGCGGCAGCTCGGTCCACGGCGCGACGCCGCCCGTGACGAGGACGCGCTCGTCGATCCATGTCGGCACGGCGTTGCTTCCCCGCGACAGCAACGCATCGATCAACGCGCCCATCGTCCATCTCCTTGGCGGACTACACGCATTGAACACGCCCGGAACGCGTGCCAGCGCGAGGTCGAGCATCCACTGTGCGAGGTCACGCGCATCGATGAACTGGAGTGGCCGCGATGGTGGCGACGGCACGATGGCGGCCTTTCCGCGATCGCCCAGCAACTCCGGCCGCAGGAAGCGCGACCCAATAGGAGAAACGGTCGGTCGGATCGTGTGGGCCGACGATCAATCCGGGCCGGACGATCGACGCGCGCTCGCCCCCGAAAGCGGACTGGGCCTCTCGTTTGCAGGGGTCACGCCCGCCGGACGATCTTCACGCCGGCCAGCTTTTCCTGCGCTTCCAGCAGCGACGCGATGTAGCGGTCCCCGAATCCCAGCAGGTTGGCGTTGACGAGCGTCTGGTGCACGGCCTCGCCGACGAGCGCCGGCGTCGGCAGCGATTCCGCGAGGTGCGTGTAATAGCGCAGGTCCTTCATCGCGTTCACCAGCGTGAACTTGAGCCCGGAGAGGTCGCCGTTCTCGAGCATCTTGCCGACCGTGAGCTGGAAGATCCCCGAATTCACTGCGCCGGCGGAGACGATTTCGTGGAGCTTCGCAATCGAAACGCCGGCCTTCGCCGCCGTCGCCGCGGCCTCGGCGGTCGCCGTCGCGATCGCCATCGCGAGGAAATTGTTGATGAGCTTCAGCGTGTGCCCATGGCCAGGCGGTCCCACGTGAATCACGTTCTCGCAGTACGCATGAAGCACCGGTTGCAGTTTGGCGAACACGGCGTCGTCGGCGCCGACCATCGTGTTGAGCCGGCCCTCCTCGGCCTCCTTCGGGGTGCGCGCGAGCGGCGCGTCGACGAACTCCGCGCGCTTCGCGGCAAAAGCGGCGCGGATTGCCGCGGTGGAGGCCGGCTCCGCGGTCGACGTATCGACGACGATCAAGCCCTCGCGCGCGGCGGCCAGCAAGCCCCCGGCGCCGTGGACGATCGCCTCGACCTGCGGCGTCCCGGTTACGCAGAGGAAGACGATGTCCGATTCGCGTGCGAGCTCAGCCGCGGTTTTCGCTTCCTTCGCCCCCGCGGCGAGGAGGTCGTCCAGCGGCTTCCGGTTGCGGTGGGCGAGCACCTTCAGCGGGAACCCTTTGCTGACGATATTCTTCGCCATCCCGTGGCCCATCAGTCCGAGGCCGACGAATCCGATACGCGGCTTCGCGTTCGCGGTTGCGTTCATACGTGTACCTCCGCTTTGGCTGCCACCACGGCGCTGTCCCCCGAGGAGGCGCAACGCCGCGGGGCGGCCCGTCGGCGCCCGCGTTCTTCCGCGCCGGTTGAAAAGACCCGGCCCAAGTGGTCGGGTGGTCTGACCAATTCTACCGCAAGGCGATCAGTCGACGGCGGTCGGTTCCTCGGGCAGCGCAGCGAGCGCCTTGCGCCGTTCGTGCCATGCGAGCATGAGTCCGCTGCCGGCGATGATGGCGATCCCGATGAAGGTGAAGACATCCGGGAAGCTGCCGAAGAAGACCCAGCCCAACAGCGTCGCCCAGACGATTTGGATGTACGTGAACGGCGTCAACGCGGAGGCCGGCGCGCGCTGGAATGCGAGGATGAACAGAAAATGCCCCACCGTCCCGAGCGCGCCGGTAAGCGCCACCAGCGCCATGTGCGGCCAGGGCATCGCCTCGCCGCGATCGATGAACGGCAGGACCATCGTCATCAATATGGTGCCGGCGAGCGCCGGGTAGAACAGCGTGACCCGCGGATCCTCGGCGGCGAGCTTGCGCGTCAGCAGCTGGTAGGTCGCATAGAAGCTCGCGGCACCCAGGCCGAGCAGCGCCGCACCGTGCAAGATCGACGCGCTCGGCCGCACGATCAGGAGCATCCCGAAAAAGCCGATGCCGACGAACGCCCAGCGCAACGGCGTCATCCGCTCCTTCAGCACGGCCACCGACAGCAGGATCACGACGATGGGCGTCATGTAATTGATCGCCGTCGCGTCGGCGAGCGGCAGGAACCTGAGCGCCGAAAAGAAGCACAGCGACGAGGCGAGCAGCACAGTGCCGCGAACGAGCTGGAGGCCGAGCTGCGGCGTGCGCACGAGATCGAGCCCCATCCTCGGCGCCAGCCACACGACGGTCGCCACCGCCTGCAGACCGTAGCGCGCCCAGACGAGCAGCGGCACGGGGTAGCTTTGCGCCAGGAACTTGACGCAGGCGTCCAGCAGCGAAAAGCAGAACACCGCGCCAACGATGAGGAGAACCGCAGCGGCGGGAATGTGAAGGTGGGAACGAGTGCGGTTCATCCGCGCTACCGGCCAATGCGGTGGGTTCGGCGCGAACCCGCGCCGCGGCAGCGCAAGCGGGCCGAGTCATTCTACGGAGCGCACTCGGGCGCGACAAGCGAAACGCCCTACCGAGTCGCCCGATCACGCGAGCGAGTTACACTTGCAAGCCCCTCGGAACAGCCGCAACGTCAGCTGGGGCCTGTTCACACCATGGCCGCAAACGCATGTCCCCCGCGACTACTGCATCCCGAGCCAAACCGCCGAGCGCGTGGCTGATCTACGGCGCGAACGGCTATACGGGCCGCCTCGTTGCGGAGGAAGCGAAGCGGCAGGGACTCGCGCCCATCCTCGCCGGGCGCGACGAAGCAGCGATCAGGGCGCTCGGGGCAGAACTCGCGCTTCCGTGGCGCGCCTTCAGTCTCTTGGACCCCTCCGCCACGCGGCGCGGGCTCGCCGACATCGGCGTGGTCGCCAACTGCGCGGGCCCGTTTTCGGCGACCAGTGCGCCGATGATCGCGGCCTGTCTCGAAAGCAAGACTCACTACGTCGACGTCACCGGCGAAATCGACGTCTTCATCGCCGCCGAGCGGCAACACGCGAAGGCCAGGGCGGCGGGCATCGTCGTGTGCCCTGGCGTGGGCTTCGACGTCATTCCCACCGACTGCATCGCCGTGTGCCTGCTGGAAGCGCTGCCGGACGCGAGGTTCATCGCGCTCGGCTTCAAGGGTGGAGTCGCGCAGAGTCCGGGCACCGCCCGGACGTCCGTCGAAGGCGCCGCCGGCGGCGGGCGCGTGCGCAAGGACGGCGCGATCGTCACCGTCCCGCTCGCGCACCGGACGCGGACGATCGACTTCGGAACCGGAGCGAAGCTGGCGATGACGATTCCCTGGGGCGACGTCGCGACCGCGTACTTCTCGACCGGAATACCGAACGTCGAGACGTACATCGCCGCGTCGCCGGGCGCGGTCGCCAGAATGCGCCGCATGAACCGGGTGCGCCCGTTTCTGCGGCTGCCGTTCGTCCGGGCGCTATTGCAGCGGAGCGCGGCGAAAACGCACCCGGGACCGTCTCAAAAGCAGCGCGACGCGGACAAGATGTACGTATGGGGCGAGGTGCGCAACGACCGGGGCGAAACGCGCACCGCACGGCTCACGACCAGCAACGGTTACCGTCTCACCGTCGATGGCGTGCTGATGGCCGTGCGCACGCTGCTCACGCACGCGGCGGAGGGCGGCTATCGCACGCCGACCCAGTTGATGGGGCCGCGCTGCGTCGAACGGCTCCCCGGGTGCAGCGCGATCCGGATCGAATGAGTGAGGCGGCCTCGGCCGCTGGGCCGAGGCGGGGCCGAAGGGCGCGCCGCCGACCGCTCGAGGTCGGCCATCGGTCCGGCGCTTCGAATGCCACCGCTCGTGGAAGAGGCCGACGAGTCCTGAACCATCGGGTACCTTTAGATTTACACTCGCTTCCCGTCCCGTTCACGAAGGAGGCTGCGTATGAAGCTCTACTATCATCCCGTTTCCACCGCCAGCCGTCCCGTCGTGTTGTTCGCCGCTGACAGCGGGATCAAGCTCGATTGCCAGATCGTCGACCTCATGAGCGGAGAGCACCTGCAGGAGCCCTATGCGGCGATCAACCCGAGCCGGCTCGTGCCGGTCCTTGAGGATGATGATTTCCGGTTGACCGAGAGCTCGGCGATTCTCAAGTATCTTGCCGACAAGATCGATTCGCCCGCCTACCCCAAGGACTTGCGCAAGCGCGCGCGCGTCAACGAAATGATGGACTGGCTCAACACCGGGTTGTACCGCGACTTCGGCTACGGCCTCGTCTACCCGCAGATCTTTCCGCACCACAAGCGGCCGAGCGACGAAGCCCATGCCGGCGCCGTGCAGTGGGGCAAGGAGAAGACGCGGTTCTGGCTCTCCGTTCTCGACCAGCACCTGCTCGGCTCGGGCAAGAAGTATCTGTGTGGAGACGACCTCACGATCGCCGACTACTTCGGCGCCGGCATCGTCTCGATCGGCGAGGTCATCCACTGCGACCTCACCCGGTACCCCAACCTCGCCCGCTGGTATGCCGCGATGAAGACGCGCCCCAACTGGGTCGAGGTGAACGAAGTGTTCTACGGAATGGTGAGCGCGTTCAAGGACAAGACGTTCGAGACCGTCTGACCCGCCCCGCGGCCGAAGGAGAGTCGTCGATCATGATCAAGGGATTGCACCACAACGCGTACCGCTGCCGGGATTCCGAAGACACCCGCCGCTTCTACGAGGACTTCCTGGGACTGCCGCTCGCCGGCACGCTCGAGATCCACGAGACGAAGACAGGACGGCAAGCGAGCGTGCTGCACACGTTCTACAGGATGGGCGACGGCTCCTATCTCGCCTTCTTCGAGGCGCCGGAGATGCCCTTCGAGTGGAAAGCGCAGCACGACTACGACTTGCACATCGCGCTCGAGGTCGACCCTCCGGCGCTGGAGGACATGTTCGCGAAGGGGCGGGCGCGCGGTATCGAAACCCGAGGCATCTCCGATCATGGCTTCATCCGCTCGATCTACTTCCGCGATCCCAACGGCTACGTGATCGAGCTGGCGGCCAAGACCGCCGTCCACGCGCGCGAAATGGATCCCGCGGTCAACGGCGCGCGGGCGAAGCTCGAGTGCTGGCAACGGGGGAAAACGGTCCAGGTGCCGGGTGATGCCCGCGACTCTGCAAGCCGTATCCGCGGGTGCTAACCGCGCGCGCAGTCCTCGGGCAGGTATTTCGTCGGCACGTCGACCGGCACGCAAATCCACTGCACCTGTTGCTGCGGGTCGACGGCGGGCGCAAGCAGAATGGCCTTGCCGCGGAGCTCCGGCGCTTGCGGCCCGAGCTCGAGGCGCACGCGCCCGTTCACCGGACTCACGCTGATGCCGCCCGGCGGCGCGGCGTCCGGTGCAGCCTTCTTCCCCGTGGCACTCGGTAGCCGCGCAAGCGAGGCGCCACGGCGCCATGCTTCCTCGATTGCCGCTTGCAGCGGCCGGATCGCCGCCAGCGTGCCGGCGATGCTGGCGCGTACGACCTGCTCGTGGTAGAGCGCGGAGACGTGCGGTGCAACCGCGGTCGAGCCGAACGCCAGCGCGGCGCCGCCGAACGCCAGCGCCGCGCCGAGAGACGTCGGGCGCCGGGCGCTGATCAACGAGGCAGCTTCGTCGGCGCGCTGGCTCTCCGCTTCGGCCGCCGCGACCCGGCGTTTCACGTGCCGATAGAGCTGCCGGTTTGCGAGCAGCGCCGCGATGCTCGCCGGCACGAGCCAGATCGCGGCGATTGCGACCGCGAACCAGCTCAACGTCGAATCCCCGACGGCGGGTGCCACAGCCGCAAGCACCGCGACACCGATCAGCGGGAGACACGCGAGGAAGATACCCGTGAGCCAGAGCTTGCGGTAGAAGGCCCAGATGCTCCCGAACAGGAGCGCAGGCCAATGCCAGCCGAGGCCCGCGCCGCCGCGTCGTTCGTAACGAAGGAACCGGGGGCCGTAGTCATCGGCGGCGGGGCCGAGCGCCAGGCGAAACAGGATCGCAAGCACCGGACGCACGACAAGTTCCTCGGAATACGATGCAACGCTCCACGGCATGCGGATCGTATCGCCAAGCGCGGGCCGCGCAACAACGGCGCCGCCTTCCTGCCCGATGGATGACTGCATTGCTGTCGGTGTCCTTCACAAATAGAACGTGCGCGAACCTGCGGCAATCGCTGCGGGAGACGCCCGGTGAACAAGTATTATTTTGGAGCGGGTGGAGCGGGTGAAGGGAATCGAACCCTCGTCGTAAGTCGGGTAAGGAGGCCGCCTCGCGGCGACCCCCTCCCCTTAGAACCGGACATGCACGTTTCCATGCATCCGGCTCAAGCCGCCTGAAAGTCGACCCCGTTAGGGGCCGGCCAGCAGGGTCGATTACTCCACTGCATGAAGTTGCGTGTGACAGTTCGGGTGCAGCAGCACGAGGTTGCTAAGTTTATCCGAACCGCCGCGGGAACGCTTGACCACGTGATGCAGATGCCATCCCGTATCTCGCGTGATCCGCTGGTCGCAGTTCGGGCACGTCCCCTCCTGCCACCACCACAGCCAACGCAGTTTCCGGCGTCCTTCGAGTGTCTTGTCCATCTTGCGGGCGAGCCGCTTGGAGAAGTACTCGTCAAACGCCGGATCGTAGGGATTCGCCTCCGCCTTGACCTTGGTGTGAGGCCGTTTCCGGAACTCGCTCAAGGTCGGCAGCAGCTTGTCCTTCTCCGCGAAACGCCAATCACGGTCTTTGTGGCGCCGGAAGTAGCGTTGCTTGATCCACCGTGCCCCCTTTTGGGGGTGTCGGCGGCAAGCCCACCGCCACAGCGCCTGCCAAACCTGATGATCGCATCGCGAGAACGTGCGTGACGCCATCTGGCTTCGGTGATAGTTCGCCCAGCCCCGAATGACGGGGACCAGTTGCTCAATCACGTCGGCCTGACGTGCCGTGCACATCTTCCGCAACGTGTCGCGGACGTTGCTCAGGAACGCTTTGACGTTCTTCTTGGAGGGCTGGATGACCAGCATTCCGCGAAACTTTCGTACGTTCCATCCCAGAAAATCGAATCCGTCGTCGATGTGCGTGACAACCGTTTTCGCTTCTGAGAGCACCAGCCCTCGCGCTGCAAGAAATCGCATCACGAGAGGCTTGACCTGTGTTTCCAGCAGCTCGCGAGAGCTACCGGTGATCACGAAGTCATCCGCGTAGCGCACGAGATTGACCTTTGCTGCGCGAGCCTGTCGCACCGTCGTGAACAGTGTTTCGAGCTCATGCTGCAGGCCGTCGAGTGCGCAATTCGCGAGCACCGGCGAGATGATTCCGCCTTGAGGCGTACCCGCGTTCGTTGCAAAGAGAACGCCTCCTTCCACAAATCCTGCTCGCAGCCATTTCCGGAGCACGCCTTTGTTCATTCGAACGTTGGCGAGCAGCCAGTCGTGGCCGATGTTATCAAAGCAACCTTTGATGTCGCACTCCAGCACCCATTTCGCGCAGAAGTCTCGGGCAAGAATATTGCGCACTTGCTCGATGGCGTCTGCGGTCGAGCGCTCACGGCGAAAGCCGTAGGAGTGCTGATCGCCGGTCACTTCGGCAACAGGATCCAGCGCCAGTAGATGCAGCGCTTGCATCGCCCGGTCGCGCATGGTGGGGATGCCCAATGGGCGCCTTCCACCACTCGCCTTGGGGATGTGTATCCGACGCAGCGGCTGCGGCTTGTAACCCTTGTTGCTCAGGCTCTTGACCGCTTGCCACTTGTCGTCAGGAGTATCCCAGCATTTGCCGTCAACTCCCGGAGTCTTTCGACCACGGTTCTCCGTCACTCGGCGAACCGCCAATGCTTTCGCACTGGTGGACCGAGTGAGGAGTCCCTGCAGGGAGCGCACTTTCCGCCACTCGCCTGCCTTTGCTGCTTTCGCAATACGTGTCTGTAACCTCGCAACGACTTGGTGGGCGTCGGACCAAGGAATCTGGTGCCAGCGCTGCCATGCTGTGGAGGCGACATCGCAATCGAACTGCACTGCGTCCATATCAACCTCCGGCTGATTGGAGCGGGTGAAGGGAATCGAACCCTCGTCGTAGGCTTGGGAAGCCTCTGCTCTACCATTGAGCTACACCCGCCCTGTCCCTTGAGGGGATGGACGCACTGCCCCCCGAAGGGGACAGCACATCGTCCCCTCTCGGGTCTCTCGGTACAGACCTATCTCGCGATAGGCTACCACGTGGAAGTCAGCACGCTTTCGCGTCAGGGCGATCTTTGCATCCCCTATCCGACCCGTTACAGGCCAGCCTTCGCTTTCTCCACGATCCTCTACCCTCTGCGGCTTCGGACGGCCTCGCGGCCGTCTTTGTCTGCCTGACGGGCCAGACGCCACATAGGGCTTACCCTGTTCCGCGCAGAGAGCACGGACTGCGAGGGTTCCGCCCTTTCGCCGGTGATCGTTTTGTCAGCGTATCCGCACCAAGCAGGCGGATATCCGATCACGTGCCATTTTGGCCGGGGCCCGATACGACAAGTCGCGTTTGGCCCCTCAAAGCTTGACGACGTTTAACAGCGGTTCGCTTACGCTAACCCTACAATCCAGCCTAGCGCCTCGCTCGGATGCGACTTCCGAACTCATGCCAATCCCCTCACGGGGACGACATACCCCGCTGGGGTGGCTACATTGTCCGTGCGCTTGGCACCCCGCCGTTACCGACGACGCACCGCACGTACGCTACTGGCGGCTGAACGCCAGGTCATCCTTCCGGGCCATACGACCCGGCATGACAACTCTCTACGCGGCTTGCGCCGCGAGTGTGAACTTACTCACACTCTCTTTGGGCTGTTTGAACTGCGCTTAATCGACGTTTGCACGTCAGCGGCGCAGCGGCCAGCTAACCGACGCGACCTCAGGTCGCACGCTTGGGAAGCTTCTGCTCTACCATTGAGCTACACCCGCGCGCCGCGAAATTGTAGCGAATTCGGCGGGCGCCGTCGCATCGCCAGTCAAATTCCTGTTCGGCTGATCACGCGTCACGTACCGCCGACCGCGCGGCTCGGACGACCGGGGTCACCCAGATCCCAGAACAATCCGGTCATCATCTCCAGCCCTTCGCGCGCGACCGCCGCGAGCAGATGTTCGTCGGGGGCGTGCTGGCAACAGGCCGGATACGAATGCGGCACCCAGATCGTCGGCAGGCCGAGCACGTCGGCGAAACAGTCGTTGGGCAGCGAGCCCCCGAGGTTCGGCAGGATCGCAGGTGCGGAGCCGGTCGTCTGCGCGATCGATTCGCTCGCGAAGCGTACCCAGGGATGGTCGGGAGCGAGCCGGGTCGCCGCCATCGGTTCGCTGTCCGACGTACGAACGTCTACCCCTGTGAATCCGCCCGCGTCGAGATGCGCGCGAAGCGCCGGGATGAAAGCTCGCCAGTCGCGGCCGGCGACGAAACGGATCTGCAGATGGGCGGTGGCGCGAGGCGGGATCGCGTTCACCGGCCGGTCGGGATCGCCGGTGCGAAACGCGAGCACCTCGACGGTGTTCCAGCCGAACACCCGTTCGGCGGCAGTAAGTCCCGGCTCGCCCCAGTCGACGTCGATCGCCGGACCGCCCGGCTCGCCGGGCTCGATCTGCGCGAGCGAACGGCGCACGGATTCGGGAATCGGCGCCGGACGCAGCGCGGCGACGAGAATTCGGCCTCGAGCGTCCACGATCGACGCGATCGCGTTCGCAAGGATCGTTCCGGGGTTGGCGAGCAGCCCACCCCAGTTGCCGGAATGATGGCCGCTCTCGCGGCAGGCGACGACGAGATCGAAGTTCTGCACGCCTCGCGAGCCCAGGAATATCGTCGGGCGATCGGACGAAAGGCGCGGGCCGTCGGAAGCGATCAGCAGGTCGGCCGCCAGCGTGTCGGCGCGCGTCTCACAGATCCGGCGCAGCCCCGGCGAGCCGACCTCCTCGCCCATTTCGACCAGCAGCTTGACGTTGAACCCCAGACGCCCGCGAGTTTCGAGCACGCGGGCGAGCGCCGCGAAATTGATCGTATGCTGACCTTTGTTGTCGGCGGCGCCGCGACCATACCAGCGGTCGCCGTCGATCGAGAGCTCCCACGGTGAACGACCGGCAGTCCATTGCCCGTCGTGGCCGCCGACGACATCGCCATGGCCGTAGCTCAACACCGTCGGCAATCGGTCATCCTCGTGCCGCTCTGCGAACAGCATCGGCGGCGCACCCGCGACCGGATTCGCCCAGACCGACCATGCAAACCCCATTCGCTCGACCACCGGGCCGATTTCGAGCGACAGATAGCGGGCGAGCTCGTCCCGGCACGCGGGATTCCCGCTTTCGGTGCGCCACGCGATCCGCCGCCGCAATTCGTCCCGCATCGCGCCGCGGTCGAACCAGGCCCCGGCAGCCGCGATGGCAGTGTCGCGATCGGTCGACATCGTTTCCGACTGCGGCCGCTACGCTTCGGACAGTTCGTACGGCAACGCGGATTCGCCCTCGAGCGCAAGCACGACACGCGCAACGGCGGCCATGACGGCCTCCACGGTGGCCAGGTGCTCGACCCCGTCAACGTGGGGCGCGCCCGCGAGGCCGAACACGCGCTTGCCGAATTGCACCCCGAACGCGACTTCCGATAAAGTGCCGTAGCTGCCGCCGATCGCGACCAGACACCGGGAGACGCGCGCGATCAACGCGTTGCGGGCAAGCCCGATGCCGGTCGGGATGGGGATGGTGACGATCGGATTGCCGTCGGCCAGCGACTCCCCGGGCAGCAGGCCGACGCTGATGCCGTGGCGGGCGGCGACACCTTCGCACACGGCGAGCATCACGCCGCGCCGGCCGCCGCATAACACGGTGAGCCCCGCCTCGGCGAGCGACTCGCCCAGTGCGCGCGCCGCAAGCGCCTGCTCCGTCGTCGCGTGGCGCGCGCCGATGACCCCGATCGCCTGCCGCGACGGCGTCCCGCTTTCCTTCTGGAGCCAGCGCACCGCCGCGACCGGCTCGATCGCTGCGCCCGCAAGCGCATGCGGCGCGTGGCGCCACATCAGCGGCGCGGGATCGAAGACGAGTCCGGCGCCGTCGTGCAGGCAGCGATGCGCGCGGTCGAGAAAGAGTGTCGGGGCAGGAATTCGCATCGTGCGGCAGCGATTGCGCCGGACCCTGTGCGGAACGTGCATCTTACCGGATCGATCTCATGTTGCCGGGGATTTACCGGTGTCTTCGTTTGCCGCGGCGGGTAGCGCGTACGTTGCCAAGCACGCCCGTGAACTTGACACGGCGATGCCTTACGGACGAGCATTTACAATTTGGTCTCTCGCCGCCCACTTCGGATTCAAATCATGACCTTTCGCAACGCCCTCGCTGCCCTTGCCCTCGCCGCCGTTCTGCCCGCTCCCGCCGTCGTGTCGGCGCAAAGCGCGCCCGCCGCCGCGGCGCCAGTTCCGGCCGACCCGTGGCCCCGGGTCGTCGACTTGACCAACGGGCAGGTGCTCGTCTACCAGCCGCAGGTCAACAAGTGGGAGGGGAACCGGATCGATTTCCGCTGCGCGCTCGCGATCAAGCCGACCGGCGCCAAGGAAGAGACGTTCGGCGTGATCTTCGCCAACGCGCGCACCGAAGTCGACAAGGTCGCCCGGACGGTCGTGTTCGAGGACCTGAAGGTCGCCAAGGCGAATTTCCCGACGCTGCCGGACCACGGTGCGGCGTACACCGCCGAACTGCAGAAGGAATTCGCGAAGAGCGTCAAGACGATCGCGCTCGATCGCCTCGAATCATCTCTCGCGGTGGCGGACATCAAGCGGCCGACGGTCGCCGTGCAGAACAATCCGCCACAGGTGATCATCAGCTACTCGCCGGCGATCCTCGTGCCCATCGACGGCCCGCCGGTGATCAAGCCGGTGCCCGGTCACTCGCGCGCGAAGCGCGTAATCAACACGCGCGCGCTGATCCTCCAGGGTGGATTCACCGACGCCTTCTACATGCACGTGTACGACGGCTGGCTCAGCGCCACGTCGATTTCCGGCCCGTGGACGCAGGCCTACCCGGGGCCGTTCATGGCGAGCGAGATGAACTCCATCGCAACCGAACTCTCGAAGAAGGGGATCGTCGATCTCCTCGACGGCGGGCCGAAGGCGAATCCGAAGCCCACGCTTGCCAATGGCGTGCCCACGATCTATACCAGCCAGGCGCCCACCGCGCTGATCGCGTTCAAGGGTCAGCCCGATTTCGTGCCGATCGTGGGCACGCAGCTGCTGTGGGCGTCGAACACGACGAGTGACGTGCTGATCAGCACCGCGAACAACAATTATTACGTGCTGCTTGCCGGCCGCTGGTTCATGGCGCCCGGTCTTGCCGGGCCCTGGACTTTCGTCGCGAGCAACGCCCTGCCGCCGGACTTCGCCAAGATCCCGCCCCAGTCGCTCGCGGGCGCGGTGCTGCCCACGGTCGCCGGCACGCCGCAGGCACGCGAAGCGGTGATCGAGAACTCGATTCCGCAAACGGCGACGGTGCCGCGGAAGAACGGACCGAAGTTCACGCCCAATTTGGACGGTCCGCCGCAGTACTCGACGATTCCGGGAACGAGCCTCTCCTACGTCGTCAACTCGTCCGTGCCGATCATCCAGGTGTCCGCGAACTCCTACTACGCGGTCACTGCCGGCGTCTGGTTCACGGCGCCGCAACTGACCGGGCCGTGGGCGATCGCGACCTCGGTTCCGGCCGCGATCTATTCGATCCCGCCGTCGGCGCCGATCTACTACGTCACCTACGTGCGCATCTACGAAGCCACACCGCAATATGTCTACGAGGGCTACACGCCGGGGTATCTCGGCGTCGTCGTAGCGCCTTACGGCACCGTCGTCTACGGGACCGGCTACGTATACTCGCCGTGGATCGGCACGCTCTGGTACCCGCCGCCTTACACCTATGGCGTCGCGGCGGCACCGGTCTACAACCCTTATGTCGGATTCACCTACGGCTTCGCACTGGGACTCGCGACGGCGGCGTGGACCGAGCCGTACTGGGGCGGCGCCTATTACCACCCTGCGTACTGGGGCGGCTACCCGTGCTGCGCGACGGCCTCCGCCAACGTCTACGGCCACTGGGGCGCAACGGCGTGGTCGGGCACGCGCTCGTGGTACGCGGGCGGGGGCGTCGCCGGCACGACGGCCTCCGGCAGCTACTACAACGCGCGCACCGGCACGTCGGGCAGCTACAACGCGGGCCGCCAGTACAACGCGTGGACCGGCAACGCGTCGCGCGGCTACGACCGAACGATGAACGGCGCCTACGGCGGGTCGGGCAACGTCGCGCGCGGCAGCAACTACAACGTCTACACCGGGCAACGCTCGACCGGATCGAGCGTCTCGGCCACCGGCGCGGGCGGCAGTTCCTACAACCGTGCCGGTGCGACAACCGCCGGGCCGGAGGGCAATGCGCACGTCGGCGGCGGCTCGACGTACAACGCGAAGACCGGGAAGACCAACACGTGGGCGACCGGGAGCATCGGCAACCAGCACTATGCCGACGTCAACGGCAACGTCTACCACAACAACGGCAGCGGCTGGCAACAGCACTCGTCGAGTGGCTGGGGCGCCGCGTCCGGCGACACGTCGTGGGCCGACAAGGAATCGCAGGCGCGCAGCGCGGGCGAGGCGAAGTGGGGCGGGTTCTCGGGCGGCGGCTTCGGCGGCGGCGACCGCTCGTTCGGCGGCTTCGGGGGCGGGGGCTTCGGGGGGGGCGATCGTTTCGGTGGTGGTGGTGGCTGGGGCGGGCGCTTCGGTGGCGGCGGGTTTGGCGGCGGTGGTTTCCGCGGCGGCGGGTTCGGCGGCCGGCGCTGAAAGGCGTGCACAGGATGGATAATTCTCCAAGGAGAGGAACAGTGAAGTATCGTCAGGGAAACTTGGTGACCGCATTGGCGTTGCTCTGCGCTGGTTGTGCGTCGGGCCCGCCGTTCATCGACCAGATGCAGCCGGAGGCGGTCAACATGGCGGTGCGGCGCGCCCAGTTCGAGATGAACTGCCCGGCGGCCACGGGGGAAGTCATCTCCCGCGAGACGGCCCAGCCGCTCGTGCAGACCTTCCGCTACACCGGCGTCACCCGCGCCGAGTACACGGTCGGCGTCGCCGGATGCGGACAGCGGGCGACCTACATCGTCATCTGCCCCGACAACGGCTCGGGGAGCTGCTTCGCCGGCGGGGCGCGCAACGTCATTCGCTAGCGCGTCATCGCCGGGTCGCCGAACTGCTCGTTCGGGGACAAGCGGGGATCGTTCGAAGAGGAGGCGCTCTGGCTGTCCACGCCGCTCGGCGGTACGCCCTCGCAGATCGAGGAAATGAAGCATCGCAGGACGAACGCTGATCGCGAATATCTCGGCGGTCGGGCTCGCGCTCGCAACGCCTGCATATGCCGGGATGAGCGCGGAAGAGCTCGCCAAACTCGCGCAGAACCCGGTCGGCAACCAGCAGTGGACGGTGCCGCTCGGCGGTGGCGTCGGCAAGATCTCTCACCTGGGCAAGCTGCCGGCGAACACCCAGATTTCCGCTTACTACAAACGTCGTCAAGCCGGATTTCGGCCCGAACTGGCAGCTCCGCGCGCAGGTGCAGTTCATGCTCCCGAAGTAGCGCGGGGCGCGCGCCTCGCGAGCCGGCGCTCCGTCGCCGCCATTCGGATTCGAGGGTTGTCCGGCCACGCGCATTGGCGTAACGTAGCGTCGACGCTAGGGGTCCTTCCCGCGAAGCGGGGGGGTGAGAGCACACCCTTGGTACCTGTGCGGATAATGCCGGCGCAGGGAAGCGTAGCCCGCCTCTCCGCTCCCCGCGTTTTTCCGGCCGAGGAGCTTCCATGAACGCCAACGACAAGTTCTATGCCCGCGATGCGCACGTCGACGCGGCTGCCGTCGCCCCGCTGCCCAACGCGCGCAAGATCCACGTGCGGGGGTCGCGGCCGGACCTCCGCGTGCCGATGCGCGAGATCGCGCAATCCGATACGCCGGCCATGTTCGGCGTCGAGAAGAATCCGCCGATCGTCGTCTACGACACCTCGGGGCCGTACACCGATCCCGAGGTGACGATCGACATTCGCCAGGGATTGCCGGCGTTGCGCGCGTCGTGGATCGCCGAGCGCGGCGACACGGTCGAGCTTCCCGGTCCGACGTCGGCCTACGGCGCCGCGCGGCTCGCTGACCCCGACCTTGCGGGCATGCGCTTCGACCTGCACCGGAAACCGCGCCGCGCGAAGCCGGGCGCCAACGTCTCGCAGATGCACTACGCGCGCCGCGGCATCGTCACGCCGGAAATGGAATTCATCGCGATCCGCGAAAATCTCCGGCGCGACGAAATGCTCGCGACGTTGCCCGGACTCGTCACGCGCCAGCATCCCGGGCAGAGCTTCGGCGCGGCGATTCCGCCGGCCATTACGCCCGAGTTCGTCCGCGCCGAGGTGGCGCGCGGCCGCGCGATCATCCCGTCGAACATCAACCACCCCGAATCCGAGCCGATGATCATCGGCCGCAATTTCCTGGTGAAGATCAACGCCAACATCGGCAATTCGGCGGTGTCCTCGTCGATCCACGAGGAAGTCGAGAAGATGACGTGGGCGACGCGCTGGGGTGCCGACACGGTGATGGACCTGTCGACCGGCAGGAACATCCACGAGACGCGCGAGTGGATCGTCCGCAACTCGCCGGTGCCGATCGGCACGGTGCCGATCTACCAGGCGCTGGAGAAGGTCGACGGCCGGGCCGAAGAGCTGACGTGGGAAATGTTCCGCGACACCTTGATCGAGCAGGCCGAGCAGGGCGTCGATTACTTCACGATCCACGCCGGTGTCCTGTTGCGCTACATCCCGCTGACCGCGAAACGGATGACGGGCATCGTCTCGCGCGGCGGCTCGATCATGGCCAAGTGGTGTCTCGCGCATCACCAGGAGAGCTTCCTCTACGCGCATTTCGAGGACATCTGCGAGGTCATGAAGGCGTACGACGTCGCGTTCTCGCTGGGCGACGGCTTGCGGCCGGGGTCCGGTTACGACGCGAACGACGAGGCGCAGATGGCCGAGCTCGCGACGCTGGGCGAGCTCACGCAGATCGCGTGGAAGCACGACGTGCAGACGATGATCGAAGGTCCCGGCCACGTGCCGATGCATCTGATCAAGCACAACATGGACGAGCAGCTGCGGCTTTGCGGCGAGGCGCCGTTCTACACGCTGGGCCCGCTCAGCACCGACATCGCCCCGGGCTACGACCACATCACGAGCGCGATCGGCGCGGCGATGATCGGCTGGTACGGCACCGCGATGCTCTGCTACGTCACGCCGAAGGAGCACCTGGGGCTGCCGAACAAGGCCGACGTCAAGGACGGCATCATGGCGTACAAGATCGCCGCGCACGCCGCCGATCTTGCGAAAGGGCACCCTGGCGCGCAGATCCGCGACAACGCGCTCTCCAAGGCGCGCTTCGAATTCCGCTGGGACGACCAGTTCAACCTCGGCCTCGATCCGGACAAGGCGCGCGAGTTCCACGACGAGACGCTGCCGCAGGAAGGCGCCAAGCTCGCGCACTTCTGCTCGATGTGCGGCCCGCACTTCTGCTCGATGAAGATCACGCAGGACGTTCGCGAGTTCGCCGCGAAGCAGGGAATCGCGGAGGCCGACGCGATCGCGAAAGGCCTCGAAGCGAAGGCGGTCGAGTTCGTCCGGAAAGGCGCGGAGATCTACAGCAAGGCCTGAGTTGCTCGCCTTCTCCCGAGGCGCCGGGGGAGAGCGCTCGGGCGCGGGCGTTCGCGGTTTCGGGAGTCGCTGGTTGCCCGGAATCGGCGCGCAGGATACCTGGGTGAGCGGAGTTCGCGTCAAGCGTTGACCGCGACTCGCACGGGTACCCGGCGCCGCCCCCAGGCGCCGTCGTAGTGCTCGAAGCGTCCCGGCAGCGCCGCGGCGCAGTGTGTGCAGCGCCCATCGAAGGTCACATCGTAGCGCAGGATCTCGTGCCAGTCGCGGGCGATCACGGGCTTGCCGCAGCCCGGGCAGAACGTCGTCCCGCCGGTGCGGTCGTGCACGTTGCCCGTGTAGACGTAATGGAGCCCTTCGCGCAGCGCGATGTCGCGCGAGCGAGTCAGCGTCGCCGCCGGCGTGTGCGGGATGTCCGTCATCTTGTAGTCGGGATGGAAGGCCGTGAAATGGAGCGGCACGTCGGGGCCCAGCTCGCGCATGATCCACTTGCTCATCGCCTCGATCTCTTCGGCGGAATCGTTCTTGCCAGGAATGAGGAGCGTGGTGATCTCGAACCAGACGTCGGTCTCGTGCTTCAGGTAGGCGAGCGTGTCGAGCACCGGCTGCAGGCGCGCGCCGCAGAGCTTCACGTAGAAGTCGTCGGTGAAGCCTTTGAGGTCGACGTTCGCCGCGTCCATCTTCTGATAGAACTCGCGCCGCGCGTCCCTGCCGATGTAGCCGGCCGTAACCGCGACCGTCTTGACCCCGAGCGCATGGCACGCGTCCGCGGCGTCCATCGCGTACTCGGCGAAGATCACCGGATCGTTGTACGTGAACGCGACGCTGCGGCATTCCAGCCGCTTCGCCGTTTCAGCAATTCGCTGCGGCGACGCCGAATCCATCAGCGTATCCATTTCCCGCGACTTCGAGATGTCCCAGTTCTGGCAGAACTTGCAGGCGAGGTTGCACCCCGCGGTGCCGAACGAGAACACGCTCGAGCCCGGATAGAAATGGTTGAGCGGCTTCTTTTCGATCGGATCGATGCAGAAGCCGGACGAGCGCCCGTACGTCGTCAGCACCATCGCGTCGTCGACGCGCTGGCGCACGAAGCACGCGCCGCGCTGGCCCTCGTGCAGCCGGCAGTCGCGCGGGCACAGGTCGCACTGGATTCGCCCGTCGTCGAGGCGATGCCACCAGCGGCCGGGGAAGTTGTCGTAGCCGTTGTTCATTGGCTTGCCTTCGCGCTTCGCGCTCCGGTCATTCGCCGTTGGAGGCGGCGGGGCGGGCTCACGGCAGCGCCTGCAGCGACGGAAATTCCGTCTGTTTCCATTTGGTCACGGAATAACGCGAAATGTTCACGCGCGGATGCCAGAACCCCGCGGGCAGCCCCGCCTTGTGCTTTAACGCCTCGAGGAACCCCCGCGGCTCGCCAATCGTGTCCCACACCTGGGGCAGGAACGTCGCGCGGCGGCGGCCGTATTCGAAAATGACGCCGTCGACTCCGGGCCGTAGCTGCGCGAGCAGGTGCGCCTCGTCGTGAAAGGCAAGCGGCTGGCTCGCCGACAGCACGGAAACCTCCACCGACGTCGCTTCGAATTCGATGCCGCGCAACGGCGCGAAACGCGGGTCGCGGAACGCGGCGGCGACCGCATTGGCTTCCACGTCGGCGCGCAGCGCCCGGATCGCCGAAAGCGTGCCGATGCAGCCGCGCAGCTCACCGTCCTTCATCAGCGTGACGAATGTCGCGCCGGGACGCTCGAGCGCTTCATGCCCGACGCCGCCGCCACGGGCAAATCCCAGCTCCGCGCCGATCGCATCGCGCGCGGTTCGCAGCAATGCCCGGCCGAGCTCAGGGTCATCGTCAGCCGTTGCGAACGTGGCTTCCCCCCAGGAGGAGCAGTTCGCGCCTTTGGACGGCCCGGCGGCGCTCAAGTCCGCGGCCCTCCGCCAAATGCGAACGACGCATAGCCGACGACGCGCGACCTGTCCCCTGCGGTGTCGCCCGAGTTGCGCAAGTCCAGGAGCTCCGGCGCGAGCCCGCGGCGCCGGGCGCAGAGCAGCAGTCCGTTGACCGGCGTCGCACCGCACGCCTGTTCGTGATCGAGCGCCGGCGCCAGCGCCAGGATCGCGTCGGCGGTTCCGCGGTCGATGGCGCGGGCCTCCGCATACCGGTGGTAGTGCGACAGATCGGAGCTGACGACGATCAGCGTCTCCGGCCCGCCCCACAGTCGATCGATCACGTCGGCGACCTCGTCAGCCGTCGCATCCCCGACCGCAAACGGCACGATCCGGAATTCGTCGAGCACCGCCTGCAGGAACGGAAGCTGAACTTCCAGCGAATGCTCGAGCGCATGTGCGGCGTCGCTCTCCTGCACCTGCGGCAAGGTCAGCGCAAGCAGCGCAGCCCTGCGATCGATCTCCACATCGCCGAGCGGCGTGGCGAACGCTCGCGCGGTAGGCAGGGCGAGGCCGCGCACCGGAACCCGGTGCGTGGGCCCCAGCAAAACGACGCGCCGAATCGTCCGCCGCCCCGCGGCGAGCCGCGCATACGCGACGCCGGCGATCGGACCCGAGTAGATATACCCGGCGTGCGGAACGATCACCGCCTTGGGCGGTGCGCTGGCGGCCGGCGCGCGATCCAGAGCGCCGAGGCAGGCTCGGACGCTTTCGGCCAGGGCCGCAGGGGAACCGGGGTAGAACATGCCGGCCACCGCGGCCGGGCGAACGTCGTGCATCCGACACCTCCTTGTCGTCGGAGGCCGCGCAAGCGCCCGCGTGACAAGCGCTTTGCTATCCCATCCCCCTTGGGCCTGCCGCGCAGTTCCGTCCGGGGCGCTGGTATCCATTCTTGGGGCAACGCCCTGCGAAATCAACTCTCCTGGCCGGGCGCCGCGTTCGGTCAGCTGCGTCCGGCGAGCGCGAGCCGGAGTCCCAGGTACACGAACAAGCCCCCCACGAGGCGCCTGGACCACCCCATCGCCTTCCCCCGCGCCCTGAAGCGCCTCCCGACGCCGGCCGCCATCGACGCGACGAACAGGTTCCACAGCGTGCCGTTCACGTTGAAGACCATCCCCAGGAACACGAAAGCAAGCGCCTTGCCCGGGGCCGCGGCGTCGATGAACTGCGGCAGGAAGGCGAGGAAAAAGAGCGCCACCTTGGGATTCAGCACGTTGGTGAGGAGCCCCTGAGCAAAAACCTTGGCAAGCGATGCCGGAGATTGCGTAGGCGAATCAGACGCAGCCCTCGGCGATCCCCACGAGCTCCGCCGGCCCAAGGCGCCGCAGCGCAGCGCCGGCAGCCGCAAGCGTGGAGCGGTCCCCAACAGTCCGACGCCCAGCCAGACGAGGTAGAAGGCGCCGACCCATTTGACGATGGCGAACGCTTCCGCGGAGGTCGCGAGGATCGCCGAAAGCCCCACGGCGGCGGCGAGCGTATGAACGACGCAGCCGGCGCCGATACCCAATGCGGCCACCGTTCCGGCGAGCCGACCCTGTCCCGTGCTGCGCGCGACGATGTAGAGCGTGTCGGCGCCGGGCGTGACGTTGAGCAGCAGTCCGGAGATGATGAACAGCCCGAGATCGTGAATGCCGGTCATCATCGGCGTCCCGTGGCGGCGCGGATCATGCCGCCCTCAGCCCTCGCCCGATGGCAGGCGAACCCGGTAGTTCGCCGAATTCTCATCGCGCTCGAGTATCACTGCGCCCCGCTTGGCGGCCTCTTCCAGCAAGCCCGTAAACAAACGGAATCCGTAGTATGACTCGTTGAACCCCGGGTTGCGCCGTTTCAACGCCTGCTTGACCATGGAACCCCAGATTTTTTCGTCATCACCCCGCTCGGCCACGAGCGCTTCGACGGTATCAGCCACCAAGTCCACAGCCTCCTGCCGACGGTCCTCGTCGCCCCTCGCGGGAACACTCCCCTCGCCGACGGCGGGCTTCGGTGTCGGTTTGCCGTTACTGGCCGCCGGCTTTGCCGGCACTTTGCGCGCTGGCCGTCGCTTCTTCTCGCGCACCAGGTCGTCGTAGTAGATGAATTCGTCGCAGTTGGCGATCAGCAGGTCGGACGTCGAATTCTTGACGCCGACGCCGATGACGACCTTGTCGTTCTCGCGGAGCTTCGAGACGAGCGGCGAAAAGTCCGAGTCGCCGCTGATGATGACGAAAGTCTCGACATGCGATTTCGTGTAGCAGAGATCGAGGGCATCGACGACCATCCGGATGTCGGCGGAGTTCTTCCCCGATTGCCGGACGTGCGGGATTTCGATCAGCTCGAAGGATGCTTCGTGCATCGGCGCCTTGAACGCCTTGTAGCGCTCCCAGTCGCAATAGGCCTTCTTGACGACGATGCTGCCCTTCAGCAACAGCCGCTCGAGCACCTTGCCGATGTCGAACTTCTCGTACTGGGCGTCGCGGACGCCGAGCGCGATGTTCTCGAAGTCGCAGAACAGCGCCATGTTGGTCACTTCTGGCGGGTGGGCCATGGTTCCTTCCGGGAGGGGGCCGCGCGCGGAGCGGGCGCCCGTCACGATAGCAGCACTGACGCGGCATGGAAAACGCGTCGGACCGGCCGAGCCACGCGTTCCGAACCCGAAAGGAAGACTTCCTTGATCGCGGACAAGGCCGCCGGCGCGACCCCTTCCCACAATCGACGTAGGAATACGCGTGGCGGCATGGCCGGCGAATGCGCGCCCGTCGTGCAGCGCGCGACGGCAAAAGGAGGACACGATGCGCGGATGGCTGATGGTGGCGCTTGCCGGCGTTGTCGGCGGCGCAATGGCGGCATCCCCCGAATGGCAGTCCCTCGGCGAGAACGCCAACGGCAACCGGATCTATGTCGACAGGAGCAGCGTCAAGACGAGCGCCGGAATCACCGCGGTGACGTTTCGCACCGAGCTCCGCACGCCACTCGACACGCCGAAGGGCGGGATCACCAGCATGCGCTCGCAAATGAAGGTCAACTGCAAGGAAATGACGGTCGCCGGCGTCGAGGTGGTCCTGTTCGAGAACGAGGCGAAGAACCAGGCGTTCGCGCGGAACCGGGCGGCGAAGATCGAGTACCTGAAGGAGCCCGAAGGCAGCTCGGCTGACATGGTCGCGAAGTTCGTCTGCCGGAAATAGCGCATTGCGCAACCGGGTATCCCGACCGTCGCGCGTGTCATGCGGCGCAGGTAGACTATCGGCCTTGTGCGATCGATTCGCCATTCGCCCTCTCCTCTTCCCCCCCGTCTCACCGGCCAGGGGGAACCTGGCGGCGCAAGGGGTCCCGTTGCGCCTCGTCGCCGGGGAGCCCCGTGACGCGCCGCGTCCTGTTCTTTGCCGCCCTGTTGCCGCTCGCGGCGTTGGGCGCCGGCAAGTTCACACTCGAGAGCCCCGACGTCAAGCCGAACGCCCCGATCCGAGAGGCGCAGGTTTACAAGGGATTCGGCTGCGACGGCGGGAACGTCTCGCCCGCCCTTTCCTGGAAAAATCCGCGAGCGGACACGAAAAGCTACGCCATCACCGTCTACGATCCCGACGCGCCGACGGGCAGCGGCTGGTGGCACTGGATCATGTTCAACATTCCCGCGACGACCCGGTCGCTGCCGGCCGGTGCGGGCAATCTCGCCACCGGCAAGTCGCCCCCCGGCGCTGTGCAGTCGGTCACGGACTTCGGAACGCCCGGCTACGGCGGCCCCTGTCCCCCGAAGGGCGACCGGCCACATCGCTACATCTTCACCGTGCATGCGCTGAAGGTCGACAAGCTCGACCTCGACGACAAGGCGATGCCGGCGCTGGTGGGGTTCATGATCAATTCGAATCGGCTCGACAAGGCGACGTTTACCGCGACCTACGGCCGCAGGTAGCGCCGCGCGAACCTGCCAATGTGTAGGTTTCTGCCGGACTTCGTCTCCTATGCGTTGCTGGCGGCAGCCCGAAGGGACGGGGCTTTTCGGACGGTCTGCCTTGTCCCATCCGAAAATGACCCGTCGCAACCACGCGCGACTTGTGCAGAGGTTCCCTAGCCATGCAGACGCTGTCGCTACTCGAGACGCGGGTGCTCGGCGTGCTCGTGGAAAAGCAGCACACGGTGCCGGACGCGTATCCGCTGACCCTTAACGCGCTCGTCACCGGGTGCAATCAGAAGACGAGCCGCGATCCGGTGCTGAACGCGAGCGACGCCGAGGTTCAGGCAGCCATCGACCACCTGAAGACGCTGTCGTTCGTCGTCGAGTCGAGCGGTGGCCGGGTGATGCGGTACGCCCACAACGTCGACCGGGTGCTGGCCATCGCTTCGCAGGCGGTTGCGCTGCTGGCCGCGCTGATGTTGCGCGGTCCGCAGACCGTCGGCGAGTTGCGGATCAATTGCGAGCGCCTGCACCGCTTCGCCGACATTTCGGCGGTCGAAGCCTTCCTGCAGGAGCTCGCCGCGCGTCCCGCGGGGCCGCTGGTCGCCGAATTGCCGCGCCCGTCCGGGGCACGGGAGGCCCGATGGACGCATCTGCTTTCCGGTCGGACGGCGATCGAGCCCGCCGCGACGACTGACGCGATCGATGCGAACGGCGAATCGCTCACCGTTTCGGAGCTCGCCGCGCTCAAGGCGAACGTCACGCATCTGCACGAGGAGATCAAGGCGTTGAAAGCGACCGTCGCGATGCTGTGCGCGGAGCTCGGCGTCAAGAATCCGTTTTCGTAGCGTGCCGCCCGCGAGGCGGTGCGCTGCGCTACAATCCGAAGGCCAGCGGCTCCCGCCCGCCGGCCTTTTTGCCACCCCTTGGATCAACCGCCGCTTTTCACTGCCCTTCTGCTCGGCATTGTCGAAGGCCTCACCGAATTTCTGCCGGTGTCGTCGACCGGCCATCTGATCGTCGCCGGGTCGCTGCTGTCGTATACGGGCGAGCAGGCCAAGACGTTCGAGATCGTGATCCAGGCGGGCGCGATCCTTGCCGTGTGCTGGGAGTACCGCACGAAGCTCGCCACGGTGTTGCAGGGCCTGTTGAGCGATGCCGCGGCACAACGCTTCGCGTTCAACCTCGTCGTCGCGTTCCTGCCGGCAGCGGTGCTCGGCCTGACGTTTTCGAAAGCGATCAAAGCCCATCTGTTCGCGCCCGTCCCCGTCGCGTGCGCGTTCGTCATCGGCGCCCTGGTGATTCTGTGGGCGGAACGGCGTCGGAAGGCGCGGCCGGATGCGGTGCGAGTCACCACCGTCGAGGAGATGACCTGGGTCGACGCGCTCAAGGTGGGGTGCGCGCAGGCATTCGCCCTCATTCCCGGCACATCGCGGTCGGGAGCCACGATCGTCGGTGGAATGCTGTTCGGAATGTCGCGTGTCGCGGCGACGGAATTCTCGTTCTATCTCGCGATTCCTACGCTTTTCGCGGCCACCGGCTACTCGCTGTGGAAGGACGCGACGTTCCTCTCCGCAGCGGCGCTGCCCGCGTTTGGCGTCGGTTTCGTCGCGGCGTTTCTTTCGGCGTTCGCGTGCGTGCGCTGGCTGATCCGCTACGTGAGCCACCACGACTTCGTGCCGTTCGCGTGGTATCGGATCGCCTTCGGCGCAATCATTCTGCTCACCGCGTACGCAGGCGTCGTGCATTGGGATTGACCGGCGAGCGCCGCTGGATCGGACCTCTCTGCGCCGTCGTGGGCGTGTTGGGCTGTTCATTCAAGGCGATCCTGATCAAGCTCGCGTACGCGTGGCACCCGGTCGACGCGGTGACGCTGCTCACGTTGCGGATGCTCTTTGCGGCGCCGTTCTTCGTCGCGATGGCATGGTGGGCGGGCCGGCGGCCCAACCGCTCGCGCCCCACGACTGGCGCGATCTTGCCTGGCTCGGATTCATCGGCTACTACCTTGCGAGCCTTCTCGACTTCATGGGGCTTGCCTACATCACCGCTGCGCTCGAACGCCTGGTGGACTTCCTGTACCCGACGATGGTCGTCCTCCTCTCCGCGCTGCTGCGCGGAAAGCGGGTCACCCGCGGCGCCGTTGCCGCGCTGCTGCTTTCGTACGGTGGCATCGCGATCGTTCTAGCGCAGGACGTGGGGCGGGCAACCGATGCCCGCGCAGTCTGGACAGGGGCGGACTCGTGTTCGCGAGCGCGTTCCTCTACGCGCTGTATCTGGTCGGCGCCGGCGATGTCATTGCCCGCATTGGCAGCATGCGCTTCATCGCTTGGGCGATGCTCGCGTCCGCGGTCTTCGTGTTCGTGTTCGTGCAGTTCGGCCTCACGCGCGATCTCGCGCTCCTGCGTGTCCCGCCGTCGGTCTACGGAGTCTCGCTCGCGATGGCCGTGTTCTCGACCGTGCTGCCGACGTGGCTCATCGCGGAGGCGATTCGACGCATCGGCGCCAATGCGGCGTCACTGGTGGGATGTCTGGGTCCCGTTTTCACGATCGGCTTGGGCGCGGTGATCCTGGGCGAGCCGGTGCATGCGCTCCAGCTCGCCGGCGCGGCGCTGGTTCTTGTCGGCGTCATGCTGGTCACGCTGAAGCCGCGTGCGACCCGCCCGGCGGAAGAAACCCCTGCGTCGACGGCAGCTTGACGGCAAGCGCCTAAAGCTTCGAGGGCTTCGCGCCCGCGTGGTTTTGGTTTGCCGAGTCCCTCCGCGCCGCGGCCGTCGCGACGTTGGTGGCCGACTGCTCCGACTGCTGGGTGGGCGCGGGCACGAGCGCGACTTCTCCCGTAGGCAACGACGAATGCGTGGTGAACAACGCGATCATCGCAACGAGGAATACGATCGAGATCGCCTTGGCGCTCGTCGAGAACGATGCTTCCCTCGTAAAACTTTCGATCCGGCTCATTGATGTCTCCTTGCAAATCCGGGACTGACGTCGTTTCCCTGCCGACAGCGATCGGCCGGGAACCCCCGGTTCGCCGGCGCCCGGACGGCACCGCCGATGAAAGGCAGTCTAGACTGGGTGGCGGTCTGGCGAGACGGACGATTCGACGGCGAATTTGCCGAAAATTCACCTTCGGGGATGGGCGCTCCCAGCCCGCCCCCGAATGGCAGCTCGCCTTGCCAAGAAGACGCGTCTAGATCTTCGGCGGCATGCCGCGCTTCGGGACTCCGGCATCGGCTCGCGACAGCGGTTGTGCGACGGTCGCGCTCTTGGCTGCCGGCTGCTGGACGGCCACCTGCGCGGGGACCAAAGCAACCTCGCCGGTGGGCAACGGCGCGTGGGTGGTGAAAAGCGCGATTGCCGCGACCACGAGCAAGATCGATACGGCCTTGGCACCGGTCGCCAGAATCGAATCCCTATCGAAGCGTCCGGACCTCTTCATCGCCGTCTCCTTGCAAGCTCTGGTGTCGAACCGTTCCGTGTCGACAGCGATCGACCCGGAACTACCTACTCGACGGTGCCGAAAGGCGCCGCTGTTGACGCTACCTTAGGCGCACTCGCGGTGGCGGCGAGACGGACGAAACGACGCGCACGCTGCAGAAGATTCACGCTTCCGGCGGCGCCGGCCGCTCTCCTGCCCGCGCAGATCGGCGGCGGCATGCGCGCGCGGGCGGCCGGATCCGCCGCCGGCGTCGTCACCATGCCGGCGGCAGACGCTTCAGGATCGTGATGGTTCGGTCCTCGACCGCGAGATAGCCGCCTGCGACGAGGTCCTTCATCAGGCGGCTGATCATGTCGCGCGACGCGCCGACGCGCTCGGCGATGTCCTGCTGCGTCAGCCTGTCGGGAATGACCTGCCGCCCGTCGCGGTCTTGCGCCAGCGCATGGAGCAGGCGCACCAGCCGGCCGTAGACGTCGGACAGCGCGAGGCTCTTCACGTTTTCAGTCGTCCGCCGCACCCGCTGGATCAGCTTCTCGATCAGGTGCAGGGCGAAATCGGGATGCGCGAGGATGAACTCGTGGAAGTTGGCGCGACTGACGACGGCGCACGAGGTCGGCTCGACGGTCATCACCGACGCCGAGCGCGGCGCACCGTCGAGCGACATTTCGCCCACGTATTCCCCCGTGCCGTGGAAATCGATGACGAATTCCTTGCCGGCCTCGTTGCTGGCGTAGACCTTCACCTTTCCCGACAGCAGGATGAACAGCGAGTCGCCCTGCTCGCCCTCGTTGATGAGCACGGCATTCTTCGGAAACTGGCGCACGACGCCGGTGGCCGCGATCGCGCGCAGCGTGTCCTGCGCGAGCGGCGCAAAGGGGTCGGCGGAAGTGGGGCGCGAGGGCACGGCGCAACTCGGGTGCGCGAAGGACCGACGAACATGCTAGCACGCTCGCCGCGCGTCGGTCAGCGCGTTTCCCGTTGCCGCGGCAGCGCTTGCAGGACTCTGCCCCCAACCCCCGACAGCCTGGAAGCGCTGCCGGTCAATCGTACTTGCGCACGTCGTCGATCACCTTGCCGTCGTTGGGCAGCTGCCCCGGATCGCGAAATGCCACCTCGCCGCGCAGCTTCGTGATCTCGCGAATCGACGCGACCACGGCATTGGCGAGTTCGGGCGTGCGCGCCGTAGCTTCGACGCAGAGCGTCATCCGGTCGCTGCCATCGGGATTATCGACGACGAGGCGCGCCTTCGCGATTTCCGGATGGCGACCCGCGATCTTCGCGATCTGCGCCGGATGCACGAACATGCCCTTGACCTTGGTGGTCTGATCCGCGCGTCCGAGCCAGCCCTTGATCCGGGCGTTGGTGCGCCCGCAGCGGCTCGTCCCCGGCAGGAAGGCGGACAGGTCGCCGGTGCCGAAGCGGATCAGCGGATACACCGGATTGTAGAGCATGGTCGCCACCACTTCCCCCACTTCCCCCGGCGCAACGGGATCGCCGGTGCCGGGACGCACGATTTCGACCAGCACCCCCTCGTCGATCACCAGCCCTTCGCGCGCTTCAGTCTCGAAGGCGATGCTGCCGAGATCCGCGGTCGCGTACGCCTGGTAGGCGGCGATCCCCCGGGCGCCGAGCGCGTCGCGCAGGCTCGCGGGGAACGCTTCGCCCGAAACGAGGGCTTTCCGCAGACTTGCGAGGCGGAACCCCATCTCATCGGCCTTCTCGACAACGATCCTGAGAAACGACGGCGTGCCGACGTAGCCGTCCGGTTCCAGGTCCACCATCGCCTGCACCTGTTGCTCGGTCTGACCCACGCCGCCGGCAAAGACCGTGCACCCGAGCGCCTGAGCGCCGGTTTCCAGCATCGAGCCCGCCGGCGTCAGGTGGTACGAGAACGAGTTGTGGACGAGATCGCCCTTGCGGAAGCCGGCGGCATGGAGCGCCCGCGCGAGGCGCCAGTAGTCCGGATAGCGGGCCTCGGGCTCGTAGATCGGCCCGGGAGACGCGAACACGCGCGCAGATTCACCGCGTTGCGCGGCGGCCAGTCCGCCGAACGGCCGCGCCCCCTTTTGCAGCTCGGAGAGGTCGGACTTACGCGTGACGGGCAGCCGCGCGAGCGCGTCGCGCGTCGTGACCGCGGCGGGATCGATGTCGGCCAGGATACGGGCAAACGCCGGCGCGTTCGCCTTGGCGTGCGCCAGCTGCCGCGGCAGCGCGGCGAGAAGCGCCCGCTCGCGCAGTTCGGGATCGCGCGTCTCCAGCGTGTCGAAGTACTCGGTCATCGCGGGACGAGGCGAACCGCCGGGGAGGCTCCTAGGACAGCCACCGCTTCCTGCGGCGATAGTGCTTGACGTCGCGAAACGAGCTGCGTCCGCCGGTCGACAGCCCGAGATAGAACTCCTTGACGTCCTCGTTCTGCGCGAGGTCTTTTGCGGCGCCATCCATCACCACGCGGCCGTTCTCGAGGATGTAGCCGTAGTCGGCGTAGCGCAGCGCGGCCATCGTGTTCTGCTCGGCGAGCAGGAAGGAAACACCCTCCTTCTTGTTCAAATCGCCGACGATCTCGAAGATCTCCTCGACGAGCTGCGGCGCGAGTCCCATCGACGGCTCGTCCAGCAGGATCATCTTCGGTCGCGCCATCAGCGCCCGGCCGATCGCGGTCATCTGCTGCTCGCCGCCGGATGTGTACCCCGACAGGCTCGACCGTCGCTGCTTCAGGCGCGCAAAGTAGTGATACACCCGCTCGAGGTGGTCCTTGAGCTCGGCGCGCGAAATCCTGCGCGTGAACGCGCCCGTGAGCAGGTTCTCCTCGACGGTGAGATGCGCGAAACAGTGGCGCCCCTCCATCACCTGGCAGACGCCCATTTTCACGAGTCCGTTGGGCGTGAGCTTGTCGACGCGCCGGCCCATGAACTCGATCGTGCCCTTGGTGACGTTGCCGCGCTCCGCGGCGAGGAGGTTCGAGATGGACTTGAGCGTGGTGCTCTTGCCCGCGCCGTTCGCCCCGAGGAGCGCCACGATCTTGCCGTCCGCCACCTCCAGCGACACGCCTTTCAGCACGAGGATCACGTGATCGTAGATCACCTCGATGTTGTTGACCGACAGAAGCGAGGCGAGCGACGCCGTGGCGGCGGGAACGGATGCAGAGGCAACTGCGCTCATCGTCGGCAATCCCCGTGCTCCGACGCGATCGCCCCCGGGCGAGGCCACGCCAGAGTTTCCCCGCGGCCAACTCCTTCGCTGGCCGCAACAGCGCCCCGCCGGCACAACACGCGGCGCGGCCCGGAGGCGAGCCGGGGCGAGGCGACGCGAGTCTGCCCCGACCCTAGCTGCCTCAGCCCTCTTTCGCGCAGTCGCGGATCGGCAGGTTCTTCTCCTTCGCGTACTTCTCGGCCGACTCGACGATCATCGTGCGGATCATCTCCTTGTCGGGGACGACCCAGTCGGGCGTCACGATCTTCCACTCGTTGCCGTCCCAGGTCTGGAACTTGACGAGGCCGGACCCCTCATGGTCGGCGCAGGTCACCTTGAGCGGCGGCATCATGCCCGCCGCGCTCAATGCCTTGAGCCGCGCGTCGTCGAGGTTCAGGTTCTCGAGGCCCCAGCGGACCTGCTCGGAAGTCATCCGCTTGCCCTTGCCGTATTTTTCCTGCGCCCTGCGGATCGCCTCGACGGTGATGATCCCGTGGACGAGGCCGCGAACGTGATAGACCGAGCCGACGCGCGTGGGGTCGTCCATGTTGCCCTTGCCCTTCGCGTAGACGACCTTCTTGATCTCCTGCACGAGCGGCAGGCTGGCGCCGGAAACGTTGAACACCGCCGTCGTGTAGTTCTTGGCCGCGGCTCCCGCCGGGATCACATCTTCCTCGGACCCGGCCCACCAGACGCCGATGATCTTCTCGCGCGGGAAGCCGACCTTGGCGGCGGCTTTCAGCGCCGTCGGGTTCATCACGCCCCAGCCCCAGAGGATCACGTAATCAGGCTTGATCTGGCGGATCTGCAGCCATTGCGACTGCTGCTCGTTGCCCGGGTGCGGGACGGCGATCTCCGTCAGTTCGAAGCCGTCCTTTTTCGCGTACGCCCGGAACACCGCGATGGGCTCCTTGCCGTACGCGGAATCGTGGTACAGGTGGACGATCTTCTTGCCCTTGAGCTTGTCCTCGCCACCCTCCTTCTTCGCGATGTACTTGATCATCGCGGAAGCCTGCGACCAGTACGTCGTGATCAGCGGAAAGACATATGGGAAGACGGCCCCATCCGCGGCGTCCGTGCGGCCGTAACCGATCGTGACCAGCGGAATCTTGTCGGCGGCCACGCGGTCGATCAGGCTGTAGGTGATCCCCGTCGAAAGCGGCATCACCAGCGACGCGCCGCCCTTCTCCTTCTTCAGCCGCTCGTAGCATTCGACGCCACGCGAGTTGTTGTACTCGGTCTCGCACTCGTCCCAGACGAGCTTGACGCCGTTGATCCCGCCTTCCTTCATGTTGATGTAGTTCATGTAGTCGATGTAGCCGCCGAAGATTCCCGACCCCCCCGCGGCGTACGCGCCGACCCGATAGGAAAGCAGCGGCACGAACTGCTCCTCCGCCGCCGCGGCGGCGCCCGCTGCGAGGGCCAGCGCGATTCCGGCAACACCTAGCATGAGTTTGTTGCGATGCAACATGGCTCTCCTCCTCCAGACTGCGACCTTATCGAACCCGAATGCGCATTTGCGCCGCGGCAATTCGCTAGCTTAGCCCAATTAGTGCGGGAATGGCCACAGCCTCAGCTTTTCCTTGCCGATCTGCCACAGCCGTGCCAATCCATGCGGCTCGACGATCAGGAAAAAGATGATGAGCCCGCCGAACACCATCAGCTCCAGATTGGACGTGATTGCGCCCGGCAGCGACCACTGGAACAGCTTCTGCAGCAGGTCGTTCAGATGATGGACGACGATGTTGAGAAACGTCGGCAAGAGCACGATGAACGCGGCGCCCAGGAACGACCCGAGGATGCTGCCGATGCCGCCGATGATCACCATGAACAGGATGCGAAACGACAGGTCCAGCGTGAACGCTTCCGGCTCGACAGTGCCCAGATACGCGTAGGCGAAAAGCGCGCCGGCGACCCCGCAATAGAACGAGCTCACCGCGAAGGCCATCAGCTTCGTGTGCATCAGCCGGATGCCGATCACCTCCGCGGCGACGTCCATGTCGCGGACCGCCATCCAGGCGCGGCCGATGCGGCTTCGCACCAGATTCTTCGCCATCAGCGCCATCACGGACACAATCGAGAGCACCAGCAGATACTTGCTGCGTGGGGTGTCGAAATCGAAGCCCAGCATCGTCATCTTCTGCGCGGTAATCACGCCGGACGAGCTGTAATTGGAGAACCACGGGAACCGGACGAGCGCCCAGACGACGAAGAACTGGGCGGCAAGCGTCGCGACGGCGAGGTAGAAGCCCTTGATCCGCAGCGACGGCAAGCCGAACAGCGCCCCGACCCCGGCCGCGCAGACGCCGGCAAGCGCGAAGGCGACGAGCAGCGGCATTCCCGGAACCCGCAGCACGAAGTTGTACGCGGCGAACGCGCCGACCGCCATGAACGCCGCGGTGCCGAGCGACAGTTGGCCCGCGTATCCGGTCAGGATGTTGAGCCCCAGCGTCGCCAGCGAGAAGATGAGGAACGGGATCAGGATCGCCGAAAACCAGTACTGGTCGGCGACCAACGGCACGACGCCGAAAGCGGCGACGATGAGCGCGATGACCACGATCCGGTCCTGGCGGATCGGAAAGAGCTGCTGGTCGGCGGCGTAGGCGACCTTGAACTGCCCGGCTTCGCGGTAGAGCATCGGTGATCAGCTTTCCAGGGTCGGCCGGCTACACGCGATCGATGTGCTTTTCGCCGAACAGGCCTTCCGGCCGCACCAGAAGGAAGAGAAGCGCGATCACGTACGCGATCCAGCCCTCGATGCCGCCGCCGACGCTCGGACCGATGTAGACCTCTCCCAGCTTTTCGGTGGCGCCGATGATGAGCCCCCCGACGATCGCCCCGGGCACCGACTCGAAGCCGCCGATGATCAGCACCGGCAGCGCCTTCAGCACGGTGAACGTCAGCGAAAAGCCGACCCCGTTCCGCGCACCCCACATCAGGCCAGCGACCAGCGCGACGAAGCCGGCAACCGCCCACACGACGGCCCAAATGTACTGCAGCGGAATGCCGATCGACAGCGCCGCCTGATGGTCGTCGGCGACGGCGCGAAGCGCGCGTCCGATCTTGGTGCGCTGGAACAACAGCGCAAGCGCCCCGACCAGAATGCCCGATACCGCCGCGGCGAAGAGATCGAACTGGCTCACGTTGACGTTGAAGCGGTCCATGAGCCAGGGCATCGGCATGTCTTCGACGCCTAGCTGGAGCCCGCGCGGCGTGCTGCCCCAGAGCATCTGCGCGGCGCCTTCGAGAAAGAACGAGAGCCCGATCGTCGCCATGAACAGCGTGATCTGCGGCTGGTTGACGAGCGGCCGCAGCACGATCCGCTCGGTGAGCAGCCCCACGACGACCATCGCCGCGAGGGCGAGCGGAAGCGCGAGCCAAAAGGCGATCGCATGTTCCTGCCGGAGTCCGACGAACGTCGCGGCGGCGAAGTAGACCATCGCGCCCTGCGCGAAGTTGAAAACTCCGGACGCCTTGTAGATCAGCACGAAGCCGAGCGCAACCAGCGAATACATCATCCCCGACAGGAGCCCGCCGATCAGCACTTCGAAGAAGAATCCCCAGTTGAAGTCCATCGCGGGTCGGCCCCGAGGGGCCGTCTAATGCGCCACGCCGAGATAGGCGTCGATGACCGCCTGGTTGCTACGCACGGTGTCGGGCGAACCGTCGCCGATCTTGCGGCCGTAATCGAGCACGACCACGCGGTCGGAGATATCCATCACCACGCCCATGTCGTGCTCGATCAGCACGACGGTGGTGCCGTATTGCTCGTTCACATCGAGCACGAACCGGCACATGTCCTGTTTTTCCTCGACGTTCATGCCGGCCATCGGCTCGTCGAGCAGCAGCAGCGTCGGTTCGGCGACCAGCGCCCGCGCGAGCTCGACGCGCTTTTGCAGTCCGTACGGAAGCCTTCCGACCGGCGTCTTGCGCACGTGCTGGATTTCGAGGAAGTCGATCACCTCTTCGACCTTGCGGCGGTTTTCGAGCTCCTCCCGCTGCGCTGCTCCGACGCGGATCGCCTGCTGCAGCAGGTTGGCCTTCATCTTGAGATTGCGGCCGGTCATGATGTTGTCGAGCACGCTCATGCCCTTGAACAGCGCGATGTTCTGGAACGTCCTCGCGATGCCGGCCGCAGCGGCGGTATGCGGCTCCATGCTCCGGCGCGCCTCGCCGCGGAACGTGATCGTCCCGTGCTGCGGCCGGTAGACGCCGTTGATCACGTTCAGCATCGAGCTCTTGCCCGCGCCATTCGGGCCGATGATCGCGCGGACCTCGTGCTCGAGGACGTCGAAGCTGATGTCGGTCAGGGCCCTGACGCCGCCGAAGGCGAGCGAAATGCTCTCGAGCTTCAGGATGACGCCGCCGATCGTCCGCGCGATGGCCATGCCCGCTCACGCCGCCTTCTGCTGCGGGGCGGCGGGAAAGGTCTTCGCGTCGTCGATGCGCAGATCGGCAGCGACCATGTTGGTGCGGCCATCCTCGAAGCGCACCAGCGTCTCGATGTGCTGAACGGACTTGCCCCCGTACAGCGCGTCGATCAGCACCGCGTACTTTTCGGCGACGAAGCCGCGCCGCACCTTGCGAGTGCGGGTGAGCTCGTCGTCGTCCGGGTCGAGCTCCTTGTGCAGGATCAGGAAGCGGTGGATCTGCGACGCGGCGAGCGAGCCCTCGCAGGCGAGCTCAGCGTTGACTTTCTCGACGCACTCCCGGATGAGCCCGTACACCTCGGGCTTCTGCGCGAGATCGGTGTAGCCCGAGTAGGCGATACCGCGCCGTTCGGCCCAGTTGCCAACCGAACCCATGTCGATGTTGATGAACGCGCAGACCTCGCTCTTCCCGTTGCCGAACGCGACGGCTTCCTTGATGTGCGGGAAGAACTTGAGCTTGTTCTCGATGTAGTTGGGCGCGTACATCGCGCCGTTTGCGAGCTGGCCCACGTCCTTCGCGCGATCGATGATCTTGAGGTGCCCGTCGCCGTCGAAGATGCCGGCGTCGCCGGTATGGAAGAACCCCTCGGCGTCCATCGATTCGGCCGTCGCATCCGGGCGCTTGTAGTATTCCTTCAGCAGGCACGGGCCGCGGACGAGCACTTCGCCGTTGGCGGCGATCCTCACCTCGACCCCGTCGATCGGCTTGCCGACGCTGTCGAACTTGATCTCGCCGTCCGGCTGCAGGCAGACGGCGGCGCAGGTCTCCGTCGACCCGTAGAGCTGCTTCAGGTTGATGCCGATCGACCGGTAGAAACGGAACAGGTCCGGGCCGATCGCGGCGCCGGCCGTGTACGCGACGCGGATGCGACTCATGCCCAGCACGTTGCGGAGCGGCCCGTAGATCAGCACGTTGCCGAGCGCATAGAGCAGCCGATCGCGCAGCGGCACGGCCTTGCCATCGAGGACCTCGGCGCCGCAGCGCCTGGCCACCCGCATGAAATAGTGGAAGAGCCCACGCTTGACCGCGCCCGCGTCCTCCATCCGGATCATCAGCTGGGTCAGCAGATTCTCGAACACGCGCGGCGGCGCGAAATAGTAGGTCGGTCCGATCTCGCGCAGATCGGTCATCACCGTGTCGCCGGATTCCGGGCAATTGATCGTGAAGCCGGCGACCATCGCCTGCGCGTAGGAGAACAGATGGTCGCCAACCCATGCCATCGGCAGGTACGACAGGATGTCCTCGTCGGCGGTCAGCCGGTCGAAGGCGACGCCGCTCTTGGCCGCGTCGATGAACGATCGGTGCGTCTGGCAGACGCCTTTCGGCTTGCCGGTCGTGCCCGACGTGTACAGCATCACCGAGACGTCGTCGGGCGTGCCCTTCGCGACTTCGTCGTCGTAGAAGCCCGGATGCGCGCGGTCGTACTCGCGGCCGATCTGCTGCAGCTGCTCGAAACTGGTGACCCGCTCGTAGTTGCGCAGCCCGCGCGGGTCGTCGTAGTAGATATGTCGCAGCGTCGGGACCTGTGGCAGCGCCTCCAGCATCTTGTCGACCTGCTCCTGATCCTCGACCACGGCGTAGGCGATTTCCGCGTCCTTCAGCACGAACACGAACTCGGCGGCCGGCGCATCCTGGTACATCGGCACCGCGATACCGCCCAGCGCCTGCGCCGCGGCCATCGACCAGTAGAGCCGCGGCCGGTTGTCGCCGATGATCGCGAGGTGCATGCCGCGCCGGAATCCCTGGGCGGCCAGTCCGCACGCGAGCGAGCGCACTTCGTCGGCGGCCTGGCGCCAGGTCCAGGTCTGCCAGATGCCGAGATCCTTTTCGCGCACGGCGGGACGCTCGCCACGGAGCTGCGCGTGCTGCAGCAGCAGGCGGGGAAACGTATCCGGTCCCGATGGCGCGGACGGGGCTGACACCGATGGGCTCCTCCTGGGCGTGGCCGGCCGGAAGACCGGGCTCCCGGTCCCGGCTCTCTTCGGCGCCGGGCTCTCGCGCCGATTCTAGCAGGCCGGTGCGAGAATGGTGGCCGCCCGCGGGGCAAGCCGTGATCGGCGGGACATGACGCGATCGTCGTACGGAACCCGGGCGGCAGCGCCGCCGCGGCGGCGGCCTGTCGTCGACCGCTCAGCGGGCCTTGAAGACGGGGGGCCGCTTCCCGAGGAACGCCGCCATCCCCTCGTGCTTGTCCTCGGTCGCGCACAGGAAGCCGAACACGTCCGCCTCCATCGCGTTGGCGTTCGCGAGATCGAGGTCCTGCCCACGCTGGACGAGATGTTTCGACATCTTCACGGCGACCGGACCTTTCGCCGCGATCGAACGCGCCTGCTTGATGCCTTCGTCAAAGAGGTGGTTCGGCGCGACGACGTGGTTGACGAGCCCGATGCGCAGCGCTTCGTCGGCCTTCACCTGCCTGCCCGTGCAGACGAGCTCCAGCGCGAGCGCGGTCCCGACCCGGCGAGCGAGCCGCTGCGTGCCCCCGAAGCCGGGACAGATGCCGAGGCTTACCTCGGGCTGGCCGAAGACCGCCTTGTCCGACGCCACGATCCAGTCGCAGGCGAGCGCCAGCTCGCAGCCGCCGCCGAGCGCGAATCCGTTGACGAGCGCGATCACCGGAAACGGCGAGAGCTCGAGCGCCCGCAACGCCGCGTGCCCCTTGAGCGCGAACTCGCGGCCCTCGATCGCCGTCATCGAGCTCATCGCGGCGATGTCCGCGCCCGCGACGAAGGCCTTGTCGCCCGCGCCGGTGACGAGCAGCGCACGGGTGCCGGCATCCGCATCGACCTCGGCGACCGCGGCGGCAAGCTCGTAGAGCACCTGCGGAGAGAGCGCGTTGAGCGCTTTGGGCCGACTGATCGTCAGAAGCCAGATGCCGGCTTCGGGTCGTTCGAGGAGAATCGTTTCGTAGGGCATCGTCATTCCTGCGTGGTCAGTACAACATGCGCGTCATTCCCGCGAACGCGGGAAATCCAGTGCTTTCGGGCGGCGCCGAAATAAGACACCGGGTCTCCGCCTGCGTGGGGACGACGACCGATCAGGTCTTGCCCGACGGGTAGTCGTAGAAGCCGCGACCGGTCTTGCGCCCGAGGTAGCCTGCCGCGACCATCTCCTTCAAGCGCAGCGCCGGGCGATACTTGGGATCGTTGAAATCGCGGTAGAACACTTCCATCACCGCGAGCATCGTATCGAGGCCAATCAGGTCGGCGAGCGCCAGCGGGCCGAGCGGATGGCTGCAGCCCAGCTTCATCGCGCTGTCGATTTCCTCGGCGGCGGCGAGCCCCTCCTGCAGCGCGAACACCGCTTCGTTGATCATCGGGCACAGGATCCGATTCACGACGAAGCCCGGACTGTTGCGCACGACGATCGGCGTCTTGCCGAGGCGCTTCGCGAATGCCTCGGCCGCCGCGACCGTCTCGTTCCCGGTCTGCAAGCCGCGAATCAGCTCGACCAGCGCCATCAGCGGCACGGGGTTGAAAAAATGCATGCCGATGAAACCGGCGGGCCGGGACACGATAGCGGCGAGCTTGGTGATCGAGATCGACGAGGTGTTGGACGCGAGGATCGCCTCCGACTTCACGATCGCGTCGACCTGCTTCAGGATCTTCTGCTTGAGGTCCTCGTTTTCGGTCGCCGCCTCGACGACGAATTCGCAGCCCCTGAGATCGGTGTAGGCCGTCGTCCCCTTGATCCGCGCCAGCGCGGCGTCCTTGTCGGCCGCACTGATCTTGTCCCTCTTGTGTAGACGCTCGAGGCTCGTGGCGACGGCGGCAAGGCCGCGCAGCACCGCAGCCTCGGCAACATCGACCATCACGACGTGAAGCCCGGCGACCGCGCACGCCTGCGCGATACCGTTGCCCATGGTTCCGGCGCCGATGACGCCGACTTTGTCGATGGTCATGGTGAATGTCCTGCGGATGGGAAAGCTTCGCGGTGCCGTCCCGTTGGGCCGCTGGTACCGACGCAATGGTCCCGAAGCCTCGTCATTTTACGCCGCGGGCATTGCTGCAGCCATGCGATGCGGGCGCTCGCCGCCGCGTGGCGCGCCGCAGCGTCACTGCAGCCGCGGTTTCTTCAGGAAGTCCATCCGGTCACCCGATTGCACGCGTGCCTTCGCAGGCGCGCCACCGCGCGCGAGCGTCAACCGGATTTCCGTGCCGGCGGGGCCTTGCTGCCACACCTTGCGGAAAAAGTCCGCAAGGTCGGCGACGCGCTCACCGGCGACTTCGATGACGTGATCGCCCTGCTCGATCCCCGCCCGATCGGCGGGTCCGCCCGGGGCGAGGCCGCTCACGACGAGACCCTCCTGCGATTGCGCCGTGTACATCCCGAGCCACGGTCGCGGCAAGCCCGGCGGCCGTCCACGCTGCACCAAGTCGGGGAGCGCCGGCTCGAGCAGATCGATGGGCACGAACATGTTCGCCTTGACGATTTCGTCGCCCGAAGGTTCCTGGACGAACAGCGAACCGACGCCGACCAGGCGCCCGTCGTCGCCGATGAGCGCGGCGCCGCTCCACTCCGGATGGGGTGGCGTGGTGAACAGCGCATTGTCGATCAGATACTCCCACGGTCCCGCGAACTCCCGCTTGGCGAAGACCTGCGTCTTCAAGGCGTGCGCGCGTCCGCCGTGGCCGATGGCGATCACTTCGTCGCCCGGCGCCATCCCGGCCGACGATCCGCGCACCAGCGCCGGCCGCGCAAACGGGCCCAGGGGCTGCACCAGCCCGAAGCCGGTCGCGAAATCGTAGGCGAGCGGATGGGCTGCGACGACCACGCCGTCGTTCGCCGTCAGCCACACCGATTCGGCCTCGACGATCAGATAGCCGATCGTCAGCACGAGCCCGTCGTCGCGGATCACGACGCCGTTGCCGACGCGCTCGGTACCGAGTATCTCGGCGGTGAAGGCGTCCTCCGGGATTTCGGCGCGCAGCGCGACGACCGAATCGAGCGCCGCAGCGAGATCGAAGCCGACCTCGTGCGGCTTCGGCTGCAGCTCGCGGGGAAATCCCCAGTTGGTTTCGGCCATCGTGAATGCGATCGGTGTTGCCTTGGCGCCTTCGCGCGCGGCCACACAATGTTACGCGAACCACCTGCCCGAGCAACGGCGCTCCGCGATTCGACGGCACCGCGCCGCGAACGATAGCCAGCGGCAGCCGGTCGCGCCCGTCGCGCGGGCCCTCAAGGCACGTCGGTCAGCCCGGTCGAGCGCCTCGGCCGCAACGCCTTGCGCATCAGGGGTCGTGCCGGCTTGCGCCGAGCGATCTCGACGAAGCCCACGCGGTCGAACATCGGCTTCGTGCCGAACCAGATCGAATCGTCGGCGCTCTTCCCCGCCCGGTCCCAAGGATACGCTTCGAGCAGCGTCACCCGCCGCTCCCGCGCCCACGCCAACGCGCCCCCGAGCAACGCCTCCGCGACGCCGCGGCCTCGCGCTTTCGCGTCGACGAAAAAACAGACGATCGACCACACAGGCTTGCCATCGACGGGCTTCATCACCGGGGAACGCGCGAGCTTCGGGTAATCCTCGCGCGGCCCGAGCGAGATCCAGCCGACGGGGCGACCGCCCTCGTACGCAAGCAGGCCGGGCACGACGCCGCGACCCACCAGAGCCTTCAGGTCGCGCTTGTTCGCTTCCGCATGCGTGCGGCCCGGCGGCGGCGCATGCTTGCCGGCGCGGCGATAGAACATGCAGTAACAGCCGCGGGCGATCGACGCGCCGGGACGCTCGAAGAGCTCGACCAGATCGGCCCACCGCTCCGAGGTCAGCGGCAGGATGTCAACGCGATCGGCCATCTGTTGCGCGCTCGTCACCTTCCCGGCGCCGAAATGCAACCCTCACGCTACCCCTCCCAGTAGATTTCGATCGCATAGCCGTCGAGGTCGCGACAGCGAAACGACATGAGCGTCGCGTCTTCGTAGAGAGGCTTCGCGAGCTCGACCTGCTCGCGAAGCATCCGCGCGTGCAGGTCACGCAATGCCTCCTTCGATGGCAGCCTGATCCCGAAGTGGAACCATGGCGGCATCGGCGCGGGCGCGGCATCCTGCATCAGCGCGAGCAGAAAGTCGGCCGCATTCGCGAGAAACGTGATCTCGTCGCCTTCGCGCAACACCGCGAGCCCGAACCAGCCGCGATAGAACTCGCTCGCCTTGCGTCGATCGCGGACATGCAAATGCAGGTGCGTGATATCCATAACGTGGACCGCTCATTATCGCTCCGCCCCCCATTCGCGCACCGGGCCGCGAGGCAGGCTGCGCCGCGATGACGACCGCCGTCTCTTCAGCCGGCAGCGCCGCAAAAGATCTCGACGCCGCCGTCCGCCGGCGACGTCGTGACGACAATCGCGTGCGCTCTCGCCTTGAGGTCCTGGAGCGGCAGCGGGGCCGTATTCGAGATCGTGAACGGTCCGCCCGCCGGGACGATGCCGCTGCTCGCCGGCGACTGCGCGAGCACGCGGTCGAGAAGGGAGAACGCGGGCCTAGCACTCCGCTGTTCGCACGTCCCTTCGTAGATGAACGTGTACAGGTGCACGGGGCGCGAAGAAACCTGCGGCGGCACGCCACTCACCTCTACCTCCACGCGCGTTTCGAGCCCTTGCGCGATCAGGAAAGCGCGGCCGATCTGGCCGGCGTTGCGCGCCGTCGCCTGCAGCCTGACCGTCACGACATTGCCGGCTGCGCCGACCGGTGGCGCGCCCGCTGCCAGTGCGCAAGCGGCGATCACGCGCACAAAGTGCCGCCCCGCGCTCATCACCGGCTCCGGGATGACCTGAGCCGCGCGAGCGAAGTCATCGATCCGCAATCACTTGCGCGCGCAGTCGCACGCATCCTCGCCTTTGTCGAAGACGATCCGCCACGTCGAGGGCGCCTCCTGGCGCCAGATCGATGTGAACGTCCCGATTCGCTTGCCCGCCGGATCGAATACCGGTCCCGTGCTCAATGCGAGCGTGCCCGAATCGAGCACCTCCACCTGCGCGGGCTCCCAGCTGAAAGGCGCCTCCTTCGTCTCGAAAAACCGCTGCCATCCCGCTGCAACCTGTGCCTTTCCACGCAGCGGACCGGAACCGGAGAAGAAGACCGCTTCGTCGGAAACGAAGCCCGTGAATGCCGCGAGATTGCGACCGGCCATCGTGCGCGCGAACGCGCGCTCGGTCGCGAAGACCTGCTGGCGCAACGCCTCGCGGTCGGCAGGTGACGGGATCTGCGTCGGCATGCCGGCACAGCCGCAGAAGAGCGCGGTGACTGCGCACGCAAAAACCGCTCGGGCCGCGGCCATCGTTCATTCTAAAGCCTGTCGCGCTTGCTGTCCCGCCCGCGACCTGGGCGCGGCGGCCGCGGCGCGACGACGTCAGGTCTCAGGCCTCCGACTTGAAGATCACGCTGAACGGCCGCGGCACGTCCTGCAGGTGCCGAAAGAAGCTGACCTGGACGTAATGGCTCTGCGTCTCGAGCAACTCGCGTATGCGCTCGTGGCCTTCGACAAGCTTGGTGGCGCGCCCATCGGCGGGACGTCGCGCGGGGAGACGCCGCCGCCCCGTGACGCCGATCGCGAGCTCCGGAAGCCCGGCGTCGAGGCTCATGTAGCTGCCAAACACGGCGACCGCTTCGATTTCGTACTTGTTCTGCGTCGCAGTCCGATTGAAGTGCAGCGCGAGATCGGCGATGTGGTCGAGCAGCATCTTGGCGCGCGTGCGCGGCAGCGGCTCGACGATGCGCGCAAGCGCGTATTGCCGGAACTTGTCGGTGATGCCGTATTCGTAGCCGCCCTGGCCCAGCCGCTGGAGGAGGCCGCTTTCCACCATCTCGTCGGCGAGCGCCCGGCTTGCACTCGGGGTGACGCGAAAGTCCTGCTCCAGCGCGTCCAGACGAACGATCGCCCGGTGCGGCGGCAGCCCGTGGATGCGCGACAGGACGCGGCCCGTAGCGTTGCGCAACTGCAGCGCATCCAGACCGAAATAGAGGCGCTTGGTGACCAGCGTCAAGGGCTTCATCGAGACCTCCGACAGACCGTCCGATCTATGACAGTAGCATAATCCTTTCGCGTCCGCAGCATGGCGCCGACATGCGGTGGTTGCCGGCTGGCGAGCGCCCGGGGCGGGGTTCGGGGGAGGGGCAGCGAGGATTCTAATAGACAGAATATCGTTCTGTTCAATAGAATGACTGCGAGGTTGGCGGCGCCCCGACGGCGCGCGCGGTCGACGACGTCGAACGATCCGAAGGGAAGGCCCCGCATGAACACCGAACGAAACGCCGATCCCGCGCAGGAGATGCGCGACTGGTGGCAGACCGCCATCATCGAAATGAAGCCCGGCGTGATCCGCTACCGCGGTTACGCGATCGAAGAGCTGATCGGCCGGACGACGTTTCCGGAAATGATCTGGCTGCTGACGCGTGGCGAGTTGCCGGACCCGCGGCAGGCGAAGCTGCTCGACGTGGCGTTGATGTCGGCCGTCGATCACGGCCCGCAGGCGCCTTCGATCGCGATCGCTCGCATGGCGGCGACCTGCGGCGTCGGCCTCAACAATGCGATGGCCACGGCGGTCAACGTGCTCGGTGACATCCACGGCGGGGCCGGCGAGCAGGCGGTGGAACTCTACGAGTCGATTGCCGTGCGCATCGATGCCGGCGAAGGCGAGTCCTCGGCAACCGAAGCCGCGCTCGCCGAGTTCGTCACCCGGCACGGCAAGATCATTCCCGGCTTTGGCCACCGCTTCCATCCGATCGACCCGCGATCGGCGCCGTTGCTAGCGCTCGTCGACGAAGCGGCGAAGGATGGCGTCGTCTCCGGCAAGTACGCGCGGGTGGCACGCGCGATCGAGGCGACGCTCGAACGGCAGAAGGGGCGCCGCATTCCGATGAACATCGACGGCGCCACGGCGGTGATCTACGCGGAATTGGGCTTCCCCGCGCCGCTCGCGCGCGGCCTCTTCTGCCTGTCCCGTTCGGTAGGCATCCTCGCTCACGCGTGGGAACAGACAAAGCAGGGCGGGCGCAACAAGGGACCCATTCCGCGGCGGTACATCCCGACCTACGACGGACCACCGCCTCGCGCGGTGCCGCGCGCCCCGGACTGACGCACGAGGTGGGCTCGATCGGAATCCAGCGGATGGCCCGGCCCGCCGCGCCCGAGGGACGCTCGCCGTCTCCCGCGGGCGGGGTCGCCGCCGTCGATCGCGCATTCGCGATCCTCGGCGTGTTCAGCCCGCAGGACCGCTCGCTCACGCTTGCCGAGCTCCGCCGCCGCACCGGGCTCCACAAGAGCACGATCCTGCGCCTCATCGCGTCGATCGGGCGGGTCGGTTTCATCCGCCGCCTCGACGATGGCTCCTATGCCGTCGGCGCTGGCGCGCTGCACCTGGGTCGCCTGTATCAGGCGTCGTTCGACCTCGATCGGTACCTGGTGCCCGCACTGCAGGTCCTTGCACGAGAATCGGGCGAGACGGCGTCGTTCTTCGTCCGCGATCGCGACCAGCGCATCTGCCTGCGCCGCGTCGAGCCCGATCGGTCGGTGCGCAGTGTTCTCGCCGAAGGCGATCGCCTGCCGCTGGAGCTCGGGTCCGCGGGAAAGATCCTGCTCGCGTTCGGAAAGACGACGCCGGAGACGCTCGCACCCATGCGTTCCGCGTTCGTCGCGATTTCGCACGGCGAGCGCGAGGCCGACGCGGCATCGGTATCGGTCCCGGTGTTTGCAGACGAAGGGCGGCTCGCCGGCGCGCTTTCGATCTCGGGTCCGGTCGATCGCTTCATCGACGCGAAGACCCGCGCCTTCGCGCAGCGGCTGCTCGCAAGCGCCGCGAGCTTGAGCGAGCGGCTCGGCGGTGACGGAGCGGCGCTGCGCCGCGCGCGCAACCAATATAAGTAGGGTCAGAGACGACTTATTGGCGCGATGCGCCAAGAGGAGCCGCCGCGCGACCGAAGTCGTCACCGACTCTGCTTCAGCGCCTGTTCGATATCGCCGATCAGGTCGTCGACGTGCTCGATGCCGATCGACAGCCGCACCAAATCGGCGGGGCACAGCGTTCCCGGACCTTCGACACTCGCGCGATGCTCGGCGAGGCTCTCGACCGATCCGAGCGAGGTCGCGCGCTTGAAGACCCGGAGCCTCGCGGTGAACGACTTTGCGGCGTCTTCGCCGTCGCCCAGACGCAACGCCATCATGCCGCCGAAGCCACCGCGCATCTGCCTTGCCGCGACCTCGTGCCCAGGATGCGACGACAATCCCGGGTAAAGGACGCACGTGAGCTTCGGGTGGCCGCCGAAATGCTGCGCGATGGCGAGCGCGCTGGCGCACGCCGCAGCGACGCGCAAATGGAGCGTGCGCATCCCGCGCAGGAGGAGCCACGCCTCCATCGGCCCTAGCACCGCACCGCCTGCACCGCGCAGGTAGCGGATGCGCTGCCATAGCTGGCCGTCGCGGGCCGTCGCGAGCGCCCCGGCAATGACGTCGGAATGACCGTTCAGATACTTGGTCGCCGAGTGCATGACGATATCGGCCCCCAGTTCGAGCGGCCGCGTCAAAAGCGGCGTGGCCGCAGTCGAATCGACGGCGACGCTCGCACCCACCTCGCGCGCAATGGCGCTGGCGGCGGCGATGTCGGTGATGTCCCAGGTCGGATTCGCGGGCGTCTCGATCCAGATGAGGCGCGGCCGTCGCGCCCGCGCCGCCGCGGCCAGGTCGTCGACCGACCCATTCTCGTAGAATTCGATCGCCAGCCCCCACGGCGCCGCGAACTCGAGCAACCACTTGCGCAACGCCCAATACATGCGGCGCGGAACGAGTGCGCACGCTCCGGGCGAAAGCGCCTGGAACACGCTCGCCGCGGCAGCCTGACCCGAAGCGAACAGCAGCGCCCCGGACGCGCCTTCCAGCGCCGCGATCAGCGCCTCCGCCTGGTCGTAGCTGGGATTGTCGGCTCGCGAATAGACGCGGCCCCCCGGGTAGGCGCCGTCGGCGCCGCGTTCGTAGGTCGTCGAGGCGTAGATCGGCGGGACGATGTCGCGATATGGCATCGCGATCCGGCCCAGCCCTTGGGCGGCCAACGATTCGGCGCGCAACTCGAGTTTGTCGGCGGGCATTGCGCTGGAAGGGAAACGCGAAAAATGCACTATGCCCGCAACGGTCGGCGCAGGCAATTTCCCTTCCCCGACACTGAAGCGCACGCATCCACTTTCGCGGCGCCGGCCGGGCTGATCGTACAATGGCGTTTGTGCCGCCCGACGAAATGGCAGCGGATGATCGCGCGTGCTGATCTCCTGCCGGCGTGCCGGCTACCGGATTCGCATGGTTCGGAGCGGCCCTTGCGCCGCCGGTAACGGCAACGATGAGAACGCCTGCGTTCGCAACGCCGGCGGAACCCGCCATGAAACTCTTCTACTCCGCCGCATCGCCGTTCGTACGGAAGTGCCTCGTCGCGGCGGACGAGCTCGGCCTGCGCGGGCGCGTCGAGCTCGTCCCCGCTGCCGCGCACCCGGTCAATCGCGACCAGGCGGTCGTCGCCCACAATCCGCTCGGGAAGGTGCCCACGCTGATCACCGACGAGGGCTCCGTCATCTACGACAGCCGCGTGATCTGCGATTATTTGAATGCGCTCGGCGACGGAAGGCTCTGCCCGCGCGACGGTCCGCAGCGCTTCGATGTTCTCGTCACGCAGTCGCTCGCCGACGGCATCATGGACGCCGCGGTGCTCGCACGCTACGAGACGGCGGTCCGGCCGGAACCGTTGCGCTGGAACGACTGGCTCGAGGCCCAGCTCGCCAAGGTGAGCTCCGGGATCGATACGCTCGAGACGCGCGCTGCCGCGTTCGACGATCGCGTCGACCTGGGCACGATCTCGCTCGCCTGCGCGCTGGGCTACCTCGACTATCGCTTTTCGTCGCTGGGCTGGCGCGATCGGCATCCAAAGGGGGCGGCCTGGTTCGGACGCTTCGCCACCCGGCCATCGATGGTGGCGACACGGCCGCCGGCGGCGTAAGGGAGCGCCCCCGATCCGCGGGTAGCGACAGGGCCTCCGCGCCGCCCGGTCCCGCCTACGTCGCGCGCCTGATGCCCGGCGCCACCCACCGGCCGTCGACGACTTCCTGCTTCGGCGCATAGATCCGCAGGACCAGGTAGAAGGTGTCGGCAGGCGCCGGCAGCCAGTTCCCTTCCTTGTCCTTGCCCGGGTTCTTGTTCTGGATGTAGATGTCGAGCGACCCGTCGGGATTGGACGCGAGCTTGTCGCCGCTGCCGAGGTTGTAGCGGTTGAGGGAATTGGCGAAAAAGTGCCGCTCCTCGTTGTACAGGCTGACCGACCAGAAGCCGTCGGTCGGCGGCGTGTTCCCGCTGTCGAAATGCAGCACGTAGCGATTGGCGCCGTCGAGTCGATGCCCGCCTCCGTCGAACGGCGCGGTCATGAAGATCGCGTCCTCCGGCGCGTTCACGCCGAGGCCTTTCCATGCGTTGAGCGCGCGCTTGCCGTAATCGGTGCCCCAGCGACCGAGGTCGCGCTCGAACCTCCAGCCGTTGCGGATATCGGCGCCGGCTCCCGGCCGCTTTCCGGCCGTCACGATCGCCTCGAGCGCCGACTTCGCGCCCTCGTCGACACCCTTCGCCGACAGAGGCTCGAGCTTCGTCGGATCGAACGGCTGCCCGGCCACGATTCCGAGCGCCTTCATCTTGTCGACCATGGGCGCGTCTTCCTTCGCCGGCGGGTTGGCGGGGAGCAGCATGGCGAAATGCGTGAAGAACGCCGTCGCGTCCATTTTCGCGACCCGCTCGCGCGGCTCGGTCTTGATGTCGACGCCGCTCGGCGCGGCGGTTTCCCCGGCCCTGCCTCTCGCCTTGCGCGGCGGCGAAAGCAGCCGCAGCTTGTACTGATCCTGAATCTTCGCGGCCGCGGCGACATCCGCCCTGTCGTCGATCTGGATGCGGCTGAAAAGCCACGCCATATCGGTCGGCGACTTGACCTCGGAGACTCCGCCGGGAAGCTTGCCATTCCACTTGGGGCCGACGATTGCGAATTCGATCTTCTCCGTGCCCGTCGTGCGCTTGCCGAGCGAGGCCGCAACATTGGTCCACGCATCGAGCATGGCGATCAGGTAATAGCGCCCCTTCATGTCGGGCACCGATAGCAGGACGGGCCCTTTCGACAGGTCGAGCCATGCCTGCGCATACAGAAAATCGGCGTTAGGGTAGGCGACGTCCTTCGTCGAGGCGTCGGGAACGCCGCGGTTGTGGGTGAAGGTGTTGCTCGGGGTGGTTGCCGTCTGCACCTGCCGCGCAATGTCGGTCAGCACCAGCGGATAGGCATACACGTAGACCTCGGCGGCAAGCCGTTTGATCTTCTCGTCGACCGCGGGAGGGGCAGGCTTGGGCGCCTCGACTTTCGGCGGGGGTGGCGCCGCGGACTTCTCGCAGGACGCCATCAGTACGACACTGACGATCGCGAGCAGGAGGAGCGGAAGGCGTCGCTGTTTCATCGTGAAAATCCTTGGCCACATTCGGATCGCGTTGCCCGAGCCAATGCCACCACCGCCGGGCGGGCTTCGCAGCCTAAAGCGGCTCCTCACGCGATGTCAACCAAGTGCCGGGCGAGTCACGGCCCGCAGCCGGCGATCACTCCGCGGCTGCCGCTGCCGACGTCGTTTCATGCGGCCGCGAAAGGCGCCGACGGAGCGCTGGAGCGACGCACCGCGTGCGGCACCGAGTCCGGACCGCGCACGCCAAAGAAACTCCCGCCGGTTCGCACGCGGGCCGCAACGCCAGGATCATCCCGACCCGAACAGCGAGCGCTTCGCGTCCGGATCCGCCGCGAAGTCGACGCCGTCGCCATGTGTCGCAATGAGAAGATCGGGTGGCGACTTCCGGAATTCGGCGGCGAGCCAGCGCTTGAGCGCCGCCTTGTCGGCCACCATGAACAGCGGCGCGATATTGTTGTACTTGAGGCCCGGGCCGCTGCGGGTCAGCGCGAACGCGAGCTTGGCGACGGGATTTTTCGGCAGCACCGGCAGGTTCATGATGACGTCGGTCACGTACCAGACAACGCCGCGCGTGGTCGTGATCCGCACCAGTGCTTCACCGGTCTTGTAGTGTGGCATGTCGATGAGCTCGAGGTGCGGTCCGGCGATCGACGCGGCGTCGGCGAGCGGCCGGATCCCCGCGAGCTTCGAATGCCTTTCCACGCGCGCGATCGACTGCGCCGGCGCGAAGATCGCGGGGTCGGGAAAGCGCGTCTTCCACTGCGGAAGGCCCAGGTGGTGGAAGGCATTGGACGCGACTAGCGCGCGAACCGCGCCGAACTGCGCGAGGTCGTCCTGGACTTCCCCAGCGACACGACACGGGGGGCTCACCACGACCAGCCCATCGCTTCCACCAACGGCGAGCGCGTTCGCGGTGCCGGGCCCGAACGAATACTCGTACGCCAGGATCGGCGTCCGCGCGTCGAAGACCTTCCAGCCCTAGGGGGTCGTTTGCATGGCGCTCGAGCCAAGCCGGGCCGCTATCCTGTCGCAGCCCGGTCGCCCCGTCAAATCACCTCGGACCCGCGACACCGCGGCCTTCGGCATCGCGCTGCGACGATCGACAATGCGCTTGGCCCGGGGTGTATGCTGAGCGCGTTCGCCACGTCGGTGTCGTCGGGTGCGGAAGGCAGAGCGATGTCGACCTCCAAATCCATTCAGATCATCCTGGCGCGGCAGCTTGCGAGCTGCATCGCCACGCCGATCCTTCTCGTCGACGCCGACGGCGCGCTCATCTACTACAACGAGCCCGCCGAGTCGATCTTCAACCAGCGCTTCGACGAAACCGGCGAAATGCCCGCCGCGGAGTGGACCACCCGGATCGCCGCCGTGGACGACAACCGCAACCCCCTTCTGCCGGAAGATCGGCCGATGATGCGGGTGCTCGCCGCGCGGCAGCCCGTCTCGCAGACGATGTGGGTCCGCCGCTCGGACGGTGAATGGCGGCACCTGCGCGTGACCGCCTTCCCGCTCCTCGGCGAGCGTGATGCGCTTCTCGGCGCGATGAGCATCTTCTGGGAGATCTGACGTGAAGATCAAGCTGTGGGGCACGCGCGGGTCGCTCGCGACCCCCGGGCCGGAGACGGCGCGCTACGGCGGCAACACCTCCTGCGTGAGCGTGCGCGGCCGCGACGGCACCGTGCTCGTGCTCGACGCGGGAACGGGGATCCGCCGCTTTGGCGCGACGGTCGACGCGAGCGTGCACCGTCTCGATCTTCTGCTCACGCATCTGCACATGGATCACATCCAGGGGCTGGGGTTCTTTGCCCCGCTCCACCGTCCCGATCTCGACGTCCACATCTGGGGGCCGGCGAGCAGCAGCCTCAGCCTGCGTGAACGCCTGATGCGCTACCTGTCCCCGCCGCTGTTTCCGGTGAGCCTGCGGGAGCTGCCGTGCGAAATCACGCTGCACGAAGTTCCGTGCGGCGACGTCCATATCGGCGAATTCCGCGTGTCAGCGGCGCTCGTCTGCCATCCGGGGCCCACGGTGGGCTACCGCATTGCCGACGCGCGCGGCACCGTCCTCACCTACCTGCCCGACCACGAACCGGCCCTGGGCGCGCTCGCGTTCCCGTCGCTGCCGCGCGCCTGGACGTCGGGTGGGGCGCTCGCCGCCGAAGCCGACCTGCTGATCCACGACAGCCAGTACGGTGCGCACGAATATCGCGACCACGTCGGCTGGGGGCACAGCTCGCTCGAGCAGACGCTCGACTTCGCGACGCTTTCGGAAGTGAAGCATTTGGTGCCGTTCCATCACGACCCCGGTCATACCGACGCCGACCTCGACCGCCTGATGGCGGACGCGATTGCAGCAGTGCCGCGCGCCTACCGGATCACGCCGGCACGAGAAGGCGCGACGTTCGACGTCTAGCAACCCGCCCCCGCTTCCTGACGCACCCGACCACGCTCAACGCCGCCGCAGCGCGGGGCTACATACTCCTCCGATACTGCCCGCCCACCTCGAATAACGCGTTGGTGATCTGCCCCAGCGAGCAGACGCGCACGGTATTCATCAGCTCGGCGAAGACGTTGCCGTTCTCGATCACGACGCGTTTCAGACGCTCGATCGCCGCCGGGGCGCCCGCTGCATGGCGCGCGTGGAACTCGGCGAGCCGCGCTAGCTGCGAGCGCTTTTCCTCGTCGGTCGAACGCGCGAGCTCGAGCTTCTGCGGGACGGAGTCGCCGTGCGGATTGCGGAACGTGTTGACGCCGACGATCGGGTAGCTGCCGTCGTGCTTCCTGTGCTCGTAGTAGAGCGACTCCTCCTGGATCTTGCCGCGCTGGTAGCCGGTTTCCATCGCGCCCAGGACGCCGCCCCGCTCTGAAATCGCCTCGAATTCCTTGAGGACCGCCTCCTCGACCAGATCGGTCAACTCCTCGATGATGAAGCTGCCCTGGTTCGGGTTCTCGTTCTTGCCCAAGCCCCATTCGCGGTTGATGATGAGCTGGATCGCCATCGCGCGGCGCACGGAATCCTCGGTCGGCGTGGTGATCGCTTCGTCGTAGGCGTTGGTGTGAAGGCTGTTCGTGTTGTCGTAGGTCGAGATGAGCGCCTGCAGCGTGGTACGGATGTCGTTGAACGCGATCTCCTGCGCGTGGAGGCTCCGGCCGCTGGTCTGCGAGTGGAACTTGAGCTTCTGGCTGCGCTCGTTCGCGCCGTAGCGCTCGCGCATCGCGACCGCCCAGATGCGCCGCGCGACGCGGCCGATCACCGCGTACTCGGGGTCCATCCCGTAGCTGAAGAAGAACGACAGGTTCGGCGCGAAATCGTCGATGTGCATGCCCCGCGCGAGGTACGCCTCGACGAACGTGAAGCCGTTCGACAACGTGAACGCGAGCTGGCTGATCGGGTTCGCGCCGGCCTCGGCGATGTGGTAGCCCGAAATCGACACCGAGTAGAAGTTCCTGACGTCGTGCTGGACGAAATACTGCTGGATGTCGCCCATCACCTTGAGGCTGAACTCGGTGGAGAAGATGCAGGTGTTCTGGCCCTGGTCTTCCTTCAGAATGTCGGCCTGCACGGTCCCGCGCACCGTGGAGAGCGTCCACTCCTTGATCTTTTCCGCCTCGTCGTCGGTTGGATCGCGGTTGTTGTCGGTGCGGAACTTGTCCAGCTGCTGGTCGATCGCCGTGTTCATGAACATCGCGAGGATCGAAGGCGCCGGACCGTTGATCGTCATCGACACCGAGTTGTTCGGCGCCGTCAGATCGAACCCCGAGTAGAGCACCTTCATGTCGTCGAGCGTGGCGATCGACACGCCCGAGTTGCCCACCTTGCCGTAGATGTCGGGCCGCAGGTCGGGATCGTTGCCGTAGAGCGTGACCGAGTCGAACGCCGTCGACAGCCGCTTCGCCGGCATGCCGTCGGCCAGCATGTGGAAGCGCTTGTTGGTACGGAACGCGTCGCCCTCGCCGGCGAACATCCGCGTCGGGTCCTCGTTCTCGCGCTTGAACGCGAACACGCCCGCGGTGAACGGAAAGCTGCCGGGAACGTTCTCCTCGAGCTGCCAGCGCAGGATCTCGCCGTCGTCCTCGAACCTCGGCAGCGCGACCTTCGGCACGTGCGTGCCGGAAAGCGAAATGGTGGTCAGCGCCGAGCGGAGTTCCTTGCCGCGGATCTTCACCACGTACTCGTCGCCGGCATACGCGGCCTTCGTCTTCGGCCACATGTCGAGGAGCTTCTTCGCGCGGGCATCCAGGGTGGCGTCACGATCCGCAATCAACTGGTCAAGATGCTCCGGAATCTCGTCATTCCCGCGCACCCGGGAATCCAGCGTCTTTCCGGCTGCGTCAACGTCACTGGGTCCCCGCGTCCGCGGGGACGACGCCGACTCCAGGAGCATCGCCTGCGCCGCGCGCAGTTGCTGCCGCTCGCGCGCGATTTTCACCTGCGCCTTCGCCCACGCGTGATAGCCGCGCACCGTCTCGGCGATCTCGGCGAGATAGCGCACCCGTGCCGGCGGCACGATGACGTTCTGGCCGGTCGAGCATTTTCCGGCCACCGCGGGCAGCCTGCCCGGCGCGAGCTTCAGTCCATCCTGCGCGAGGCGCGCCACGAGCGCCTGATACAGCGCCGTGACGCCGTCGTCGTTGAACCGCGCCGCGATCGTGCCGTACACCGGCATCTCGTCGGGCGCCTGGGAAAAGAGCTCCCGATTGCGCTGATACTGCTTGCGCACGTCGCGCAGCGCGTCGGCGGCGCCCTTGCGGTCGAACTTGTTGATCGCCACGAAATCGGCGAAGTCGAGCATGTCGATCTTTTCGAGCTGCGAGGCCGCACCGAATTCCGGCGTCATCACGTAGAGCGAGACGTCGGAGAGCGGGACGATCGCCGCATCGCCCTGGCCGATGCCCGAGGTCTCGACGACGATCAGCTCGAAGCCCGCGACCTTGCATGCCGCGATCGCGTCGGGCAACGCCTTGCTCACTTCGGTGCCCGCTTCGCGCGTCGCCATCGAGCGCATGTAGATGTTGGGATGCTGGATCGCATTCATCCGGATGCGATCGCCCAGGAGGGCGCCGCCGGACTTGCGCCGCGACGGATCGATGGAGATGATCGCGAGCTTCAGCTTGTCGCCCTGGTCGAGCCGGAAGCGGCGAACCAGCTCGTCGGTGAGCGAGGATTTGCCGGCGCCGCCCGTGCCGGTGATGCCGAGCACCGGCGCCTTGGCCGCCTCTGCCGCGCGCCGCAATTCCTCGTGCAGCTTCGCCGGCACGGTCCCGGCCTCGAGTGCGGTAATGAAGCGCGCGAGCACACGCCTGTCGCCACGCTCGAGCGCCGTCAGATCCGCGGGCAGCGCCTTGGCGAGATCGACGTCGCAGGGCGCGACGACCTCGTTGATCATCCCCTGCAAACCCAACCGCTGTCCGTCCTCGGGCGAGAAGACGCGCGTGACGCCATATCGGTGGAGCGCTTCGATCTCGGCGGGAACGATCACTCCGCCCCCGCCGCCGAATACCTTGATTTCGGCACCGCCGCGCTCGCGCAGGAGATCGAGCATGTACCCGAAGAACTCGACGTGGCCGCCCTGGTAGGACGAGATCGCGATGCCGTGCGCATCCTCCTGCAGCGCGGCGGTGACGATCTCCTCGACCGACCGGTTGTGCCCGAGATGGATCACTTCGCAGCCGGTCGCCTGCAGGATCCGCCGCATGATGTTGATCGACGCGTCATGGCCGTCGAACAGCGACGCCGCCGTGACGAAGCGGACCTTGTTGACGGGCTTGTAGGTGAGCGGCGGGCGGCTCGAGTCGTTCATCGCGGGCTCCTCCTCACGAATCCACGCCCCGGATCGGGCCGAGACGCGAAGCTTACTCCCGCGTCGCCGGCTCCCCGGAGGCCGGCCTGCCACCCTACATTACGTTTACGTAAACGTCAACTCGCGACCGGGGAAGCCGCTTCGACGCGACCGCGGCTGAATCGGCCGCCGCGCGGTTCGGTGCCCAACCGCGCCCTGTCGCCGGCGCTGAACCCCGCGCGCAGTCCGCTGTCCATCAGGGCTTCGGGCGCCCGCTATACTGCGCGCCCGCAACCTCCGCTGACGCCCGATCCGCACTCCATGCGCGCCGCCACTCGCCTCGCCCGGTTTCTCTTTCCTTCCTTCGTCGCCGCGCTCGGCGTGAACGCGTCCGCAGCGCTGCCGCCCGGGGTCACGCCGGGCCCCTCCGTCGAGGGCATCACCGAATACTCGCTCGCAAACGGCCTGAAGGTGCTGCTCTTTCCGGATGCCGGCGCCGCAAAGACGACGGTCAACGTGACCTACCTCGTCGGCTCGCGACAGGAAAACTACGGCGAGACCGGGATGGCGCACCTCCTCGAGCACATGACGTTCAAGGGCACGCCGACGTCGGGCAACTTCTGGGACCAGATGAACAAGCGCGGGATGCAATTCAACGGCTCGACGTGGTACGACCGCACCAACTACCACGAGACGTTCAACGCCTCCGACGCCGACCTCGAATGGGCGCTCCAGACGGAAGCGGAACGAATGAGCCACTCCGCGATCGCCAGGAAGGACCTCGACACCGAAATGACGGTCGTGCGTAACGAGATGGAGCGTGGCGAGAACGACCCGTGGCGGATCCTGATCCAGCGGATGATCGCGGCGTCCTACGACTGGCACAGCTACGGCAGGGAGACGATCGGTGCGCGCTCCGACGTCGAGGGTGTCGACATCGGCCGGCTGCAGGCGTTCTACCACTTGTACTACCAGCCCGACAACGCGGTGCTGGTCGTCGCCGGCAAGTTCGACCCGGAGAAGACGCTCGGCTGGATCGCGAAGTACTTCGGCGCGATTCCGAAACCCCCGCGCGCGCTGCCGCGGCTCTACACCGAGGAGCCGGTACAGGACGGCGAGCGCACGGTCACCGTGCGCCGCGTCGGCGACGCGCAACTCGTCGGGGTCGAGTACCACACCGTGCCGGGCGCGCATCCGGATTTCGTCGCGGTCGACGCGCTCGCCGATCTGATGACGGTCGAACCCGCTGGACGGCTGTACAAGGCGCTGGTCGAAACGCAAAAAGCCGCAGCCGTGGAGAACTGGGCCGCTGCCTTGCACGATCCGGGCTTCGTCGCGTTCTTCGCCCAGGTGCCGATGGCCGACTCGCTCGACGTAGCCAGGGACACGATGATCGCGACGCTGGAAGGCGTACGCGACAATCCGATCACGGCGGCCGAGGTCGATCGCGTGCGGGCGAAGGCGCTGCGCAATTTCGACGAGACGCTGGCGGATCCGACGCGGCTCGGGGTGCGGCTCTCGGAATCGATTGCCGCCGGCGATTGGCGGCTCTTTTTCCTGCAACGTGACCGCTGGCGCGCCGTCACCGCGGCCGATGTGCAGCGGGTCGCCGACGCCTATCTCAAGCCCGCGAACAGGACGGTCGCCCTTTTCCTTCCCGACCCGAAACCGGACCGCTCGCCGGCGCCGCCCGCCGTCGATGTCGCCGCGATGGTCAACGATTACAAGGGCGATCCGGCCGCCGCTGCCGGTGAAGCGTTCGACGCGACGCCGGCGAATCTCGATGCCCGAGCACAGCGTGTAACGCTCACGAGCGGAATGAAAGTCGTGCTGCTCCCGAAGAAGACGCGGGGCGAGACGGTCAAGTTCCGCCTGCAGCTGCACCAGGGAGACGAAAAGACGCTGTTCGGCACCACGCCGCGCGGCGAGCTGATGGCGTCGATGCTCGCCCGCGGCACGCTCAAGCATAACCGGCAGGAAATCGAGGATGCGCTCGACCGGCTGCGCGCCAAGCTCGACGTCAGCGGCGAAGAGTCGTTCGTGACCGCCACCGGCGAAACGGTCCGGTCGCAGCTCGCGGGCACGCTCGCGCTCCTGGCCGAGGCCCTGCGCGAGCCCTCGTTTCCGGCGGCCGAGTTCGACACGCTGAAACGCGAGACCATCACCGCGCTCGAGGAACGGCGCGCCGATCCGGAGAGCGTCGGCCTGCGCGCGCTCGAGCGACTCGGCAATCCGTATCCGGTCGGCGACGTCCGCTACGAACCGACAGTGGACGAAGAGATCAAGATGATCGGCGCGACGAAGGTCGACGAGGTGAAGCGCTTCTACGAGCGGTTCACCGGCGGTGGACACGCCGAGCTCGCGATCGTGGGCGACTTCGATCCCGTTGCCGTCAAGGCGCAGCTCGACACGCTGTTCGGCACCTGGAAGAGCCCGGTCCCGTTCACGCGCGTGCCCGAGCCGCTCGTCGCCAAGCCGGCGAAGACGCTTATGCTCGAAACGCCGGACAAGGCCAATGCGGCGCTCTTCGGCGAGCTCCCGTTGCCGCTGAACGACGAATCCCCCGATTATCCGGCGATGGCGGTGGCGAGCTACGTGCTTGGCGACACCGGCAGCTCGCGGCTGTGGAAGCGCATTCGCGAAAAGGAGGGCCTGAGCTACGCCGTTTATGCGTGGATCCAGCCGTCGAGCTTCGAGCCGAATACGCCGCTGATGATCCAGGCGATCTTCGCGCCGGAAAACCGCGAGCGGCTCGCCAAAGCGCTCGCCGAGGAGTTGTCGGGCGCGCTGAAGAACGGCTTCACCGACGCGGAAATCGAAGTGGCAAAGAGCAGCATTCGCAAGCGCCGGCAGCTGCAGCGCACCCAAGATGCGAGCCTCGCGCAAGCGCTCGTGCAGCAGGCGTATCGCGGGCGCACGTTCGAGTTTGCGGCCAAGGTCGATGCTGCGATTGCGGCGTTGACCGCCGCGGACGTCAATGCGGCGTTGCGCAAGTACGTGACGCCCGATGGGTTCGCGTTCGTCTACGCCGGGGATTTTGCGAAGAAGGCGAAGTGAGGATTCGGTCGTCGTCCTCGCAGAGGCGGGAACCCAGCGACGTTCGTGCGGAAGACGCTGGATTCTCGCGCACGCGGGAATGACGAAGGCTCTTCACGTGCCGCCCATCGCTTCCCGCACGGCCGGCGGCACGCCGGCGTCGATGCCCGCCACGGTGTGAAAGCCCATCTCTCCCCACGCGACCTCCTCCTCACCCTCGCCGTCGTGGCCGTGTGGGGGTACACCTTCGTCCCGATCAAGGTCGCGCTTGCCGAAGTGCCGCCGTTCGCGCTCGCGGCGCTGCGCTTCCTGCTCGCCGCAATCCCGCTCGTGCTCTTCGTCCGACGCCCGGCGATGCCATGGCGCTACGTAATCGGCTACGGCGTCGCGATCGGCGTGCTCCAGTTCGGCCTGCTGTTCCTCGGCATGAAGCTGGGGATGCCGGCGGGACTCTCGTCGCTGGTGATCCAGCTGCAGGTGTTCTTCACGATTGGGCTCGCGGTGGCGCTGGAGGGCGATCGCCTGCAGCGCCATCATCTGCTCGGGGCGACCATCGCGGCCGTCGGCATCGTGCTGCTCGCCGCGCACAGGGTCGCGTCCGGGCCCTCGGGGACGCTCGTCGGTTTCGTGCTGGTGATCGCCGCCGCGTTCGCGTGGGCGGCCGGCAACATCATTGCCAAGCGCGGCGCGGGAACGCATGCGCCCGATATGTTCGCGCTCGTCGTGTGGTCGAGCCTCGTTCCGCCGTTGCCGCTGGCCATCCTGTCGTATGCGACCGAGGGAGGCAGCGCCGCATTAAGCACGATCGCGACGATGAGCCCGATCGCGTGGGGCTGCGTGGCGATCATGGCCTACGGCGCGACGCTGTTCGGCTTCGGCTCGTGGAACGCGCTTCTGCACCGCTATCCCACGGCGCTCATCTCGCCGTTCGCGCTGCTGATTCCGGTGTCCGGGCTCGCGAGCGGCGCGCTGTTGCTGGGCGAAGGGCTTGCACCTCTGCAGGCGGTCGGCGCGCTGCTGGTCTTCGCCGGTCTCGCGATCAACGTCTACGGGCTGCAGCTCCGGGCCTGGCTCGTCGCCCGCGATTAGGGGTTTCACTCCGCGCCGTGCCGGCGTGTTTCACGTTGCGCGACGCGCCGCTGCGTCGGCCGCCCTCGATCGCTCGCTCATTCGCAGCCCGCGGCGTCGAGCGCGCGCGCGAGAGTCTCATCCCAGCGCGAGCGACCGCTTTCATGGATCGCTGGCAGGCGCACCAACGCGCCTGCGCGCGGGTTCCAGCAGAAATAGCGATCGGGAAACGCGTGCGGCGGCGGCATTCTCGGCGCACTTAAGTTGGCGACAACGCTCCCGAGCGGATCGCGCCGCAGCCGGCCGACGATGTCGCGCTCGAACAGATCCGGCCACTGCGCGAGCCCGTCCGGCGTCTGCACGATCAGTTTCGACGACAGGGGCCGCGCCTGTACCGGCGGAACGATCAATCCGCCCTGCGCATTGCGCCCGAAAGGAACCGTCCCGACGTGGTCGGGGATCACCACGAATGCGTAGCCATCCGCGGGCGTCGCCGCAGCGGTCTCCTCCAGTGCCGCCGCGAGCGCACGCGCACCGTTGCCGGCCTGCACCCAACGCTCGACCGTTTCGCGCGCCAGCACGTATTCGCTCGCAAGCAGCACGGTCGCACACGCCCAGGCGAGCGCGCGCAACCGCGGCCCGGCAGTCGCCAGCGGCAGTGCCAGACCCAGCGCCGCGATCGCGCCGATCGCATAAAGCACGCGTCCCCCTTCGCCGTTCGGCGGCCAGCGCAGCTGCGCGAGCACGAGCGCGAAACTCGTCGCCACGGTGACGACGACGACGACGAGCGAGCGCGCCGCGGCGCGCTCGCGCAGGGCCGCGACGATCGCACAACCGGCGAGCGCGAGTCCCGAAGACGCGAACACGCTGCGCGCTTCGGGCCCGGGCAGCGCCAACCTCGACCACCCGACGATGCCCGGCAGGGAGACGAGCCACTCGCCGGTCAGCAGCGCGCGCAGTGGCGAAACGCCGGCGTAGACGCGAAACGCGTCGCCGAAGAGCGCCGCGCGCCACACGAAATACGCGGCCGCCACGAGCAGCCACGGCGCCGCTGCGACCAGCGTGCGCAATCCGTTGCGCATCCATCCGGCGCCGCCCGGCTGCTTGCGCCACGCGAGGGCGACGATCAGCACCACGCCGATCGCCGCCGCTTCCTTGCTCATGAACGCAAGGATCGTCGCCGCGAGACTCGCCAAGCCGAAGCCGTCGCTCCAGCGGCGACTCGCGACAAAGGCCGATGCCGCGAGCAGCACGAAGAAGAGCGCCATCGCGTCGAAGCGCGCCGCGACCCACGCCACTGCTTCGACGCCCGGCGCGAACCAGGCGAACAGCCATCCGGCGGCAAGCGCCGCATAGCGCGCGTGAATCGTGTCCCGGCCGCCGAGCTGCAACGCGAGCAGCGCGACCAGCGCCGCGTTGGCCGCATGCAGCGCGACGTTCACGAGATGCCAGAAGAACGGGTCTGACCCCAGCACCGCGTTCAGGGCGAACGACGCCATGACGAGCGGCCGGTACTGGTAGCTCGGCGCCGACATTCCGGAGACGAATAGATGGGCCAGGCAAGCGCCGACGCCGCGAATTCCATCGCAACCGTCGAATGCGTGCAGCTGGCTGTAGTCGTCGCTCAGGAAGCCCGCCGACAGCGTCGGAACGTACAGCGCGAATGCCGCGATCGCCGGCAGGACCAGCAAGAACCACAGCGGGGGAAACGGCGCCGTGGGGCGCTTGGCTGGCGGGAGCGGCATCGTCGCGGATGGAATACCGGTCCGGGCGAATCGTTCGGCTCAGCGGAACACGACGGTCTTCCTGCCGTGCAGGAACACGCGATGTTCGAGATGGCAGCGCACAACGCGCGCGCGCGCCAGGCATTCGACCCCCGGTGGCGATCGGTGATCCCGAGCGACGCGGCCGCCGACCGGCACGAACAGGACGCGCATCATGAAACGGCCCGTGTCGAAATCGCCGAATTGCGCGCTCTCGAGGATTCGTGCTCGGCGAGGAAACGAGCCGACGGCGCCGACGATGCCGGGGCGGTCGGCGCATGAAAGGGTGAGGATGCAGCGGACGGCGGCAGTCATCGCGGCAGCACGTGGTCGGCCGCCGCGAGTCTAACAGGCGACTTCATCTCGGGTTGCGGGCGTCACCGGACGCAGCCGCCGCGAAGCCGGGGACCCAAGGGGCTTGGTAGGCCGTGTAGGGATCGAACCTACGACCAACGGATTAAGAGTCCGTCAAAAGGTACAGTAGTTTCACTGCATCATCAATTGCTTACGGCGTCCGCGCAGTTTCGCCATCGCAGTCGAATGCAGCGCAACACAGGGGCTTGCAAAGCGTCGCTGCTACGTTTTCGCATACAGCTAACTGAGCCTGAGCACTCTCTTTGATGGAGTCAGGCCGGTTTCTGAGCAAGTTGAATGATGGAAAGGGGTAGAACCCCCTCAAGGATCTTGATCAAACGATTTCCGAGGGGGAGTCTCCAAAGTCCGCCAAGACCCAGGAGACTCGTCCAGTGTGCCACGCGACCCTGCAAGATCCAAAGCTGTTCTCCTTCCTGCTGTTGATCCATCAAGATTTGGCGGCGCAAGCGCAGGCGGCTGGTTGTGCCTGCGGTGGCGTGTTGCACAGTGCCCGGTATCCACGCAAACCGCGGGGCTATTCTTCGAAAAACGAGCGCACCGAAATAGCAGCTCTAGTCGTGGCGTGCTAGGCGAACACGTAAGGCAATCGCGCCAGTTTAACGACAGAACCGTCCCTCAGGTCAATGTCACAAATCCAATACTCCGTGGCCGAACTGTGTGCACCAGTTTGGCGATCTAGCCCGACGCGGCATGTGAGCACTCCTTCCTCCGCAATCTCCATGACCGATGCGATCCAGCAAGATTGATACTCTTTTGGGCCTCGTATTGTTGCTGAATCTAATACCACCTTCAAATCGCCGGTAGGGAGCTGTAACTCATGCACGGTCGTGGAATACACTGCGCTGGTGGGCCCTTCTAGTTTTTGTGCCAAGAAGAACGCACACGGCTTGTGGCGACAGGAGACGGCATCAGTCAAGCTGTACGCACCATTCCCAAGGGTAACCTTGGTGTATTTCGGATTGTCGGCGTGGCGAAAATATAGTTCGTCAATGGGGATTGCATTCTCATTCAGAATGCGTCGATACCGGGCAAGCACGCAGTTTGATGCTCGGTTATAAAGAATGTTGATAATGATGGAGTTCGGGTCAACACCCATCTCACTCCAGTTAGCCATCTGAGACATGAGCTACTCATTATTCAGTGAACATGGGACAGTGAAGATTCGTTGTACTAGCCTAGGGCAGGGCAATAGCCCGCACGCATTTGAAGGTCGGGCTGTACACCGCAATTCGTTATTCGGGCACAAGTAAACACAACGATCATACTGCATACCTACCCTGTTGCACGGGAGAAAATACTGCCAGCCAGGCGGTGCCGTTGAAGGCAAGTCGCCCAGCGGGTCGAAGTAGCTCAGCGGATTTGAATTGGCATAACTGTAGGTATTTGGACCTCCCTTCAACCCAATCGCATCGCTCTCATCGTACCTTCCGATGCCAGGTTCGTAATCTCGGAAATAGTTGTAATGGAGCCCACTTTCGGCGTCGAAGTATTGGCCGGGGAACCGCGGATTGAACTTAAACGAGATACCGCGGCCGGACGGATCTTGGTTTGGCGCGTCCTCGCCGAAGGTGGTTCCGAAATAGTCCCATTTCCACGCCACGACGTCGCTAATCGGCGTGCCGCCGGGTAGGATCACATTGCGTCCTGTGCCAAGCTGGTCGGATTCAACGTAGTACAACTGACCGCCTGTAACCACCCCGACTGGCAGTTGATCCAAATAAATGTACTCATACACGATGGCTTTTATCGGCGCCAACCACATTTGGGCGCCAAGTGCCCGTTCATAAAGGGCCTGCCCGGTCTCGTTGTAAGTGTAATACTTGTTTCCAGTGACGTAGGGCGCACTCAGCGTCACCGAATACTTTGTTGCGCGTTCGCCGCGACCGTTATAGGTGTAGGAATAGTTGAAGTCCCGGCTGTAGCAAGGATCGGGGCATGGGCGCAGGACAGAACCGAGGCGGTTCGAATCGTCGAAGACGTAGTTCAACCCATCTCCACGCGAGGTAGTGTTCCCGTTGGCGTCGTAACTGCGGTTGACACCGGCGACGCTTTGCAGCCGATGGGTGGTCAATGGGCTCGTATAAGTATAGGTTTCCGTCGCATGTCCCGCGAGTGTCTTGGTGAGCCGGTCGCCGGTGTTGCCATAGGTATAACTCTCCAACGAACTGCTAGCGGCATCGGTGACACCGGTGAGCCGGTATAACGGATCGTAGTTGTAGGTGCGCGTAGGCGGATTCCCACCGACCACGCTGCTCGCGCTCCTGAGATTGCCGAGCACGTCCACCGTGGCATCGACGACTAGGCCGCTGGGACCGGAGCTGACCACCTGGTCGATAGCGTAATCCTGATCGTAGGTCTTGGTCAGCATGCGACCATTGCCGAAGCTGATCGCGTTTGGCGGACCAAAGGGGTAATAGGTCACATTGGCAACCAACGGCGTCACCATTTCGCCGCTGGCTTGATAATTGACCGAGCTGATCCGCCCAACTGTGTCGCGGCCGTAGGTCACGACGTCGCCGCCGGGATAGGTCACGCTGCTTAGACGATTAGCCAACGTGTAGCTATAGGCGACGCCGTCGCCGCTGCTCGATGCCTTGACGGTGATGTTTCCACGCTGATCGTAGCAATAAGTCGTCGCGCCGGACCCATCTGTCATGGTCGTCAAACGGCCGACGGGATACGATGCTACGCATCCAGTCGTGCCGTTCGGCTGGTCGTAGGCATAGGTGACATTCAAACTGCTCGTCGGATAACTGATCCCGATCAGTCGGTTCAGCGCGTCGTAGCTATACGTAGCCTGCACGTTGCGTGCATCGAGCATGGACCTGCGGTTGTCGGCGGCGTCGTAGCCATAAGTTGTGCTGCCGGTGTCGGGGCTGCTCACGTTCTTAAGGTCGTTACGGCCGTTGTAGGTGTAGTTCGTGGTGAGATTGTCCGGATCGATCACCCTGAGCAGATTGTCACGTGTGTCGTACGCGTATTGCGTCGTCGTGTCCCTGGTTGCCGCGCTCAGGCCGGTATGGTCCTGCAAGGTCTTGACGAGCCGATTGAGTGGGTCGTACTGCTGCATCGTGCCGGCGCCGAGACCATCGACGATGTAGATCGCGTTGCCATTGCCGTCGTAGCCATTGGTATAAGTGGTTCCTGGCGGCGGCAGGTCGACCGGATTGGTGTACGTTTGTACCGCGGTGCTCGCCGCGTTCAGCGTCTTGGTGAGGCGATTGAACTGGTCGTACTGACGCGAGAGCGTACGCTTCAGGCTGCCGCCCGGGTCGTACGTGTCTTCCCTGGTGCGATTGCCGAGCGCATCCAGCGTGTAATGAATGCGATCCCCAAGCAAATAGTTAGAGGGCGTAGCGCTATCGTAGATGTCGGTCAACCGATGCGCGTTGTCGTAGACGTACTGTAGATAGGTGCCATCGGGCCACGTCGTCCGACTGACGTTGCCGACTCCGTCGTAGGTGAAAGCGGTTGTCGAATCTAAGCTTGGGTTCGGGGTACCGTCCGCATTGGCGCGAACCGTGCGCGACAGGAGCCAGCCGCGCGGGTGGTAAGTAGCATCAGTCAGGACGCCATTCGCATCTCCGCGCCGCAGCACACGACCGTTCCCGTCGTAACTGAGAAATTGGGTTGTGTGACCGATCGCGTTGACGATCGCACTGAGATCGCCGGCCCGATACTTGGGCGGCATTGCGGTGTCGGTGGAAGGATAGTATTGGTAGGTTGTCCAGTCATTCACGTCCGTGCGCGGGCCATCGATGCGCTGGAGCAAGCCGACCAGCGGGCACCCCACATCGCAATAGGTCATGACCCAGCGCCGGATTCCTGCCGGCGGCGTCCCGGTCGCCGCGCAGACATAGCTGCTTGCGCCGGCGACGGTGTAGTCGTAGTCACAGCGGGCGAGCGGTTGTCCGCGGGAGTTGTAAATCCAATCGGTCCGGGTCTCGATCGAGCCGCCATGGTTCTTGACCGTCCGCTGGGTCGGCACACGGAAACTCGCACTCCACGCGGTGTCGGTGATGCGCTCTTCTGGTTGCGTCTTCGCCTCGTCGCGTTGCGTCTCAAGACCACGCGCATTGAACGTGTACCCTGTTTGGTAGCCGCGGAAGTCGGTCGCGCCGCTACGATAACCGTTGCTATCGTACGTGCGATTCGCGTCACGTGTCCCGCAGTAGTCACATGGTTGATCAAGATTCGTGTAGCGCGCGACGAGATAGTTGACCTGGAACGTGAACCTGCGTGCTTTGCCGAGCGCGTCGGTGACGGTCGTCGTTCCGTCGCCATTGAAGACGAGCGAAGTGCGGTCGATCGTGCCGCCGCTAAACGGGCCATGGACGCTGAGGTTGGCGCGGCCGTCGCTCGCGTAGCCCCAGCTCGCGTACCGCTGTGAATTCTCATCCTGAATACCTGTTAGCGCGTTCGGCAACAGGCCGCCGGTCCCCGCGGTTTCGTTGTAGTAATAGGTGCGTATCTTCGTGCCAATGACATCGGGGTAAGTCGCCGTCGACAAATTCCCGTTTGCGTCGTAGCTGTATTGGATTACGGCCCCGTTCCCATCGGTCAGGCTCGTGAGTTGACCGGTCGTCGGGCTATACCCAAAGGTCAAGGTGCGGCCCTGCGGGTCGGTGACTTGCTGCACGTAGTTATGGTAGATCGTGCTTCCGCCACCTGTCGTCGTGTAACTCAGCGTCTGTGTGAAGCCCCCACGATTCGTGATCGAAACCAATCGACCGAGGCGGTCGTAGGTTTCCACTTCGTCGTCGTTCGTCGCGTAGGTTGCGCTGATAAACTCTCCAGCAGTGATGGTCACGCTCAAGCGCTCGGAGACGTCAGGATCGCTGACCCAGACACCACCGCTCAAGTTGAAACGCTGAATGCGCCCGTCTGGCCGGTAGACGATCGCTTCGCTTAGCGTGCTGCTGGCCTCCGGTGGCGCGACGACGATCTGCGCCAAGTATCGATGTGTCCAGCCGATGCCGATGGGCACAGGTGTGTTGAGCCAGGTGCGTTTGCTGTCATAGGTTCGGGTGAAAACGAGTGGGAATGGACCGGTCCCGACAAAGTCGGTCTCCACCTGGTGCTTGTTGCCGGACGCGGTTTGAATCGGATTCGTACCGTTATCGGAGTCGCAGCATTGAAGGGTGCATTTTGGCGGACCGCACTGCCCCGTTTCCGGATCTAGAAAGCCGCCCAGCACGCAGGGCTCGCTGGCACCGCCTGGCCCATAGACTAGAGTGTCGACTGCTTCGACGGTGACCCAGAACCCTGCGAAAAAGCGTTCGATCACGCCACGGCATACCCACTCCATGATGTCGTTGTCTGGCCCGACATACGCCGAGCGGTAGCGATACGGGATACTGCTGCCTTCCTGGTAGCCTCGAGTACGGCTGACCAATTCGCCTAATACGCACGCCTCCTCGGGACTCCGATAATGGGTCCTGGTCGGATCATAGTTGTGGTCCAGGTAATACTCGACGGCGCCTGACTCGCCAGCCGAAAACAGAAATACCAGCGCGCACAGCCATTTCAATGAAGAGAGGTGGCCCCGCGCAGTCGGACAGTTTTTGGAGTTTCTTAAGTGATGACTCTGCGGTTTTAAGCCGCCGCGGTGAGCGGCAGCCGGTTGAAGTATGCCGCGTCAGGTGTTTGCCGGTCGAGTGCAGCGTGCGGTCGGCGGCCGTTGTAGAAGCTGACGTATCGGGTCAATGAGTCCTTGGCGGCGGACACGGTGTCATAGGCACGCAGATAGACCTCCTCGTATTTGATCGTCCTCCACAGGCGCTCGACAAAGACGTTGTCGCGCCAGCAGCCCTTGCCATCCATGCTGATTGCAATCTGATGCCGCTCCAACACGTCGATGAATTCGCTGCCGGTGAATTGGCTACCCTGATCGGTATTCATAATTTCCGGCATGCCATACCTCGTGATCGCTTCGTCCAGCGCCTCGACGCAGAAATCGGCGCTCAGGGTGTTGGACAGCCGCCACGCCAGGATGCGCCGGGTGGCCCAATCCAGCACCACGGCGAGATACACGAAGCCACGCGCCATCGGCAGGTACGTGATGTCCATTGCCCAGACCTGATTCGGGCGGTCGATGATCAAACCGCGCAGCCGGTACGGATAGACGCGATGCTCGGGATGCCGGCGGCTGGTATTGGCCTTGCGGTATAGCGCCTCGATGCCCATCACGCGCATCAGCGTCGTCACATGCTTGCGGCCGACCGTGCAGCCATCCTGCCGCAGCAGATCGCGCAGCATCCGCGCCCCGGCAAACGGGTACTCCAGGTGCAGTTCGTCGATCCGCCGCATCAATGCCAGGTCCGTCGCCGAGGTCGGTTGCGGTCGGTAGTACACCGCCGAGCGCGACAGCTCCAGCAATTGCGCCTGGCGCATGATCGGCAAGTCGTGCTCGTCGTCGATCATCGCTTTGCGCTCGCCTCGCCGATGCGACCGAGCGCGCCGGACAAAAAATCATTCTCCAGCGCCAACTGCCCGATCTTGGCGTGCAGTGTCTTGACGTCCGGGCCGTGCTCCCGCTTCTCCGCAGCGGTCGCGAACACCTCTGCCGCCCGTTGCAACAACTCCGTCTTCCACTGCGTGATCTGGTTCGGATGGACATCGAACCGTTCAGCCAACTGCACCAGCGTGTGGTCACCCTTGATCGCTGCCAGCGCCACCTTGGCCTTGAAGACCGCTGAGTGGTTCCGTCGTGGTCGTCTCATGCTCTCTGCTCCTTTCGTCAGCGGCGCTATCATCGCCGCAAAGAGCAGAGCCGTCACTTATCCCCCTGTCCAGATTCCTGGAGCCACTTCTAAGCACGCATCACCACCTCCCTACGCTACGGTGTACACGGCACCGCCGACCGGTTTTGGAAACTTCGCTGTGGCTCGTGCGCCCATGCCCAGCAAACGCGGGGAAGCTCAGACTCGGCCTTCCCGTTCCCAGGTGCCGCGCGGATCTGGCTTGCGCGCACGTACAGCTTGTAGCCTACTCACGGGTGCTTTCGATTTATTGCGCGCGATCAAGATCGATCCAACGGTATGACCAACCGCGACAATTAGCCGCAGCGCTGGCAATCAACATTGATCGATTACGCATCGCGGCGAGCGGCGGCGCCAATGCGTTTCAGCACACGAAACTGGGAAGGTGCTGCGAGCAACCGCGGTCGCTTCCCCGCGGCGATAACTGCACCGGATTCAAGAAGTGGAGGTGACGAGCTAAGCCATGCCGTGTGCGTCCCCGCCCTCGGTGAGCGGCCGGCGCTATGTCAAAGAAACACGCGGAGCTCTTCAACCGCGCCGGCACTCCTTGATAACGCCGCCTATTTCTTCACTAGTCGAGGTGTGGAGTACGTCACCTGCATCCTGTTGTCCGGACGTTGGGGGCCCTGCTCGATGGCGAGATGGATTCCGGAAATCAACAGCGGCTGCGAGGTCGGCCGCGCCGCCGTCCAGGCCAGCCCGGGTACCCAGTTGTTGTCGATACACTGGAACAATCCCCGGAGGGGAATGCTGTAGTTCAGCGTGACGCCCACCGGGACGCCATCCATTTTTTGAACGCTGGCGTTTTGCAGGTTGCAATGCGAGACGATGTCATCAACTGAGATGAAATTGAACTCCGCGCCGGGATAATAGAACGACGGGGACACGTTCCAATTCCAATGGGCCCGCGTGGTTGCCTGCGACTGAAGCGAGACTCCGACCATGCGCTTCGCACCGCCCCACATCCCCTCGATGAAAGCGAACATCGCATGATAAGGGTTGATGGTTCCGGCTTCGAGGTTCTTGGTCGCACTGAATTCCAGGTAGGTGTCCAGGCCGCTGGGATCGACGAACGCCAACGCGCCCGGGCTGCCTCGTCCCATCTGTGCGCCAATGGAGAGGTAGGGCGTTTCGCCGGTGACGATTACGTTTCCGTAGATGTCTTTCGGCGTCTGCGTATTGTCCACGCCGAGCACGAACGCGTCGCCCGTCGCACTGACCGAATACACTGCGCCGGCGTTGAGCGGCAAGCTTTGGTTGGGCGGGCCGCTATTCAGTTGGCTGTAGGCCGGCTCGTTGTTCGCGCTCACCACCCAGAAGTTGCCGGTCGGCCACGACGGCGCATTGGTTGCCGAATTGGATTGCGCCCACGGTGAGGGTGGATTGGCCTGCACCGTGTCGTAGGTGATGCACCAGTTGGAGGGCGTGACGAATTGCAGCGGGGCCGAGGGACCGTAGCGCCACGTAGCACCCGCGCCGTCGAGCCATAGCGGGTCGTCGTTGGTGTCGCCGCGCTGGTTGGCGCCGAGGAAGGGCCAGATGCAACTGAGCAGCGCCGGCAACCTGAGTTCGGGATCGTCAAAATCCGTGCGCCAGTAGCCCGAGGTCGGGAGGCCGGTCTCGGGAAAACCCACCGAGCGGCCCCCACCGGCGAGAAACTGGCCGGTCGGTCGATGATAGGCATACACCGAATAGTTCTTGTTCCGACTCAGGATGGTGTCTGGGTAAATGGCGAGCTCGAACCCGTGGTAGTTGCTCTCCAAGCCGCCGCCGCACTGCCCTGACCTGCCGACGTCGGTTTGCTGCTTGTCTGCGGGCGCGGTGGTGATGTACACCCAGCCGCCGGTCGACGCATCGATCGCCCACAGCTCGACGCTGAGTTTGGTGTTGGGATCGCCGGAGTAGCAAGCCCATCCGAGAACGGATTGCTGGTCGACGACATCAAGGCTTCCCGAACCGAAGCTCGTGCCAGGCGTGCCGGGCGGTGGCGGCGGGGACGGCGTATTGTCCGTGCCAGACGATCCGCCGCCTCCACCACAGCCGGAAATCAACACCGCGGAGGCGAGCCCCACGGCCCAGAGACCGCTTCGCCAATCACTTTTCATTGTGGCGAAGACGCAGCCGGAAGTGCGGGCAGAGACGCAGTAGGCCCACTACTGGGCGGACATCGTTACAGGATCGCCGAAGTACCTTGCCACTGCGAAATTGGGTATCGTCCCTGGCGCGGCGGGCGGAGATGTCGGGATCTGCGCCGTTCCTACGACCACGATCCCACCATCGCTCTGGATCGCCACGGCGTTGCCAATACCACCGCTGCCGAGCGGCGTAGTAACGCTACCCCCATTCCCAAAACTCGGATCCAGTGCGCCATCCGGACTGAAACGCCACAACGCGAAACCGGTCTGCGGTGTTGCCACGTTGCCGGCCGCCGTCCCGGCAATGACGATCTTACCGTTCGCCTGCAGCGCAACGCCCGGACCCGCAAGGCCCGAACCCAAAATACCGGCGACGCTCCCCCCGACGCCGAATCCGGGATCGGGAGTGCCGTTCGGGAGGAACCGCATGACACTGCGGGTGAGTGCGGCAACAACTTTGTTGTCAGGCTGCAACGCCATGCCGCCGACGGTGGACGCGGAGTCGGTGGGGATCGATCCACGAACCACGCCGCTTTGACCGAAGGCTGGATCGAGGACTCCCGCCGCATCGAACCGCGCGAGAAGGTATTCGCCGACGACTGTGGGGGGAATGTCAGTCACCAAAAGCGCGCTTCCTCCGCCGACGACGAATTTGCCGTCGAGCTGCACAACTACGCTTGACGCACGTCCAGAAGCATACGTCGTCTGGAAAACAGCCATGCCGCCGACACCGAACGAAGGATCCGGGATGCCGCCGGTGCTGAACCGCATGAGCCCGAAGTATCCGGAATCACCGGCCGAAGCCAAGGCCGCCAATATCTTGCCATCGGGCAGCACGGTGGGAGCGGAACACTCGGTGTGATCATTGAAGAGACTGGTGACCTTGCTCATGACCACCCCACCCGTGCCGAAATTGAGGTCGGGCGATCCATCAGCGTTCAGGCGGACGACCGTGCAGTAAGCCGCGGCACCTTGCGCGTTGTAGCCAGCCACGACAATCCTTCCGTCGGACTGCACGGTCACTCCTTTCGCTTCGGCATCGAAAGAGGATATGAACGATGTCGAGACAACCTTGCCCGCGGTTCCGAATCCCGTATCCAGCGTACCGTCGACGTTGTAGCGAGTTAACGCAAAAGCATTTCGAAGGAAGTCGGTTTGAATATCGGCGTATCCGGCCACAATCATTTTGCCGTCGGGCTGCAGCACGACCGCATTGGCTTGCGCGCTGAGTCCGATCGGCGTGATGACTGTGCCGCCGGTGCCAAAGTTCGCATCGAGGGTGCCCGGTGGTGGCGGCGGAGGCGTCGTCTCAGATGTTCCGCCGCCTCCACCGCATCCGGAAATCACTAGCCCGAGTGCGCACACGAATGCCCACGGACCGCATCGCCAATTATGGTTCATTGCTCCAGCCCTATGCCGCTGCGCAGTACGTTTTGGTTTTTGGTAGTAGAGTAGGTCAGTAATACCAGCCACAACTTAGGTTGCTGACGGCGATTGACCAGTTAGTCCCCCCGGTAGTGGCAGCGATTGACAAATTCTTATTGCCGGTCGTATGCAGTGTTGGAGTTGGAGTGTATATCCAGGGATACCCGGTAGTTTGGAGTCCCTTCCATCCCGTAATCGAATACCAAGAATAGCTAATAAATCTAAGAATTTGATAAGAGACCCAAGTACCCGTACTCGCCTGCATCTGCATACGATATTGATAACCGTCGCCGAATGACGCCCCTGAAAGCCCGCAACTGGAAACCGGATAATCGTTATCAACTATTACGGTAAACCATCACACACGATCGTCGTACTGTTTTCCAGGAACTACAACTATGGTGTGAGTTTGGAGGGCTGGGGCGGACTTTTCGGAAATAACTCCCAATTTTTTAATGCGGCCCATCCTGGATCGAATGGCAACACGCCGCCACCATTCGATGATGATTACACCCTGCGGGCGGACGCTATTTAACAGCCAAATTGAAGCATGGTATCTCCCGCCGGGAGGTTCGTGTTGCAACGCAAATTTCCAATCTCGCGTGTTGTGAACTCAAAATCGACATACTGGCCAGTATAGGTATCGGATGGTCGTGCAGCGCTGCTGTTAACATTGCCATGGACTGTGCCTAAACTGTCCGCATAGATCGTGAAATTATTCGGGAATACGCTCGTACAAGTGCTGTCCGAAGCGTCCGGGGTGGTCAGGGCGAACTGTGGTTCCTGCATGAGGGCCGCCTTGCTGCCGGGAAGTGGCAGGTATGCTACGGCAACTTCCGACGACAGCTGCGTGAACGCGGCTACGGTGTAAGGCACCATTCGGGTCGCGTAGTCCTTCCCGGGACTGAAAGTCACTTCCCATCGATATAGCGTGCCGTCATCGTCACGGTAAACATATACCGGCGCATTCTCGAACTGCGCGGTATGGCCTCGATCGAAACAAGGGATGAAACGAGTAGCCCGCAGAGCAACTGCGCCAACTTTGACTTCGCGATCATTTGCGTCTCCTTCGAGGGTTACAACGCATCGTCCGCGCAAGTGCACGGCAGAGTTCCATCGTTGGAGCCGCGCGATCTGGCTTGCGCGCACGTACTGTTTGTAGGCTACTCGTGTCGGACTTTCGATTTCTTGCCCGCGATCAAGATCGGTTCAACAACAAGATCATCCGCGACAATTGGTCGCAGTTCCCGCAATCGACATTGATCGATTACACGTCGTGCCGAAAGGGTAGCGCCACGCGTTGCCATAGACGAAACTGGGAAGGCGCCGCGAGCAATACGCAGTCAGTCCCTTGGGCGAGAACCGCAGCCGGGCCGATTGGAAAATCGAAAGCATGGAACGAGTATGCCGCGGCGCGCGTTTAGGAAGGTGCCAGGCCCCGATGCTCGTGCCGAGTTATCGCACCACTTTCTTGCCGTCTTTGCGGGTTTCCAACCAGCATCAACTGGGACACCATGGGCCGTGTCAAGACGAAAACCCCCTCGTTTGTCGCGGAAAGCGTCTTGCGTTCTTGACGTCCAGAAATGGAGCGCGTAAGAATCGTTTCGCATTGTGCAGGGAGCTTGCACCCTGGTTGCCCATCGCGGGCGATGAAGGCAAGCACGTCAGCTGGCCGCGTAGATTGGGCAAGCCTCAGAGAGCCGGGTCTTCGGACCTGTAGAGCGCGAAGCTAAGGCCGTATTGCTTCGCGCACGCCGTCAAGGCGTTGCGGGTAGAGAAAGCGCAGTGAGTCTCATGACTGCGCGGGCGTCGCGAGGCGCTGGAGCAGTCATGGCCGTCCCCAAGGCGGCCGGAGAGTCGTTTCGCCGTCCTTGAGACGGTGGATCGTAATGTGCCGTCCTTGAGACGGCCTGTCGGAAGACATCCCGCAAGGGGTGGCCCGGTGTTTCGTGCTTGACGCGAGCGCCGGGTTCTTCAAGAGAGACCAGGCAACGTTGTCAGTTGCCTCGGTCGCGGACGTGAAAGCGTCTTAAGCTACGTAGCGGTCCTGCGCTTGACGCCGGATCGGTACGTCCGGTGCAACCTCAGGGTGGCAGGGGCGGCGCGGTGTCCATCCGCGGACTCGATGTTTCGTCCGCGCGTCCCCGTCAATACGACGGGGACCATCGCGTCCCCCGACTGCCCTGAGCGTTGGCACCTTAGGCGGTGATGCCTGCAGAGAACGCAGGCATCGCCCGCCGTCCCCCTGAGCCCCACCCCGAGATCGCCGCCAGCAGGCGGTGCGCGCTGCGCGAAGGTCTTGCGCCGCTCGTGTGCCGCGAGCCATCGAGCTCGCGGGCGCGACGTGGCGTGAGGCCGTAGCGCGCACGCGATCGCGCTCCCGCGCGCGTCGTCACCGCTAGTGACGTACGCGCGCATACCACGATCGGCGCGCTTATCAAGGGCGCCTCTTCGCGTGAACGAGGGCTCCGCCGTACGTGATGGCCGCCCGGAGCGGCCATCACGCCAGCTAGCCGAGGGGTGCAACGCCCCTCGCCGAATGATTCGCGTAACGGATCGCAAGGTCGCGCCTTAACGGCGCTCCGTGAGTCTTGGGTTAATGACTCTCGCGATTACCGCGCTCCCCCGGGGGAGCGCGATCGCGACGCCGAGTAAGCGCCGTGCGGCGCCGGCGAGCTGCAAACCAACCGCACACAACGGGAGTGGTGTCCCGTGCTCAGAAGTTCCCCCTGCGGCTGCCATTGGCGCCCCAGGCGAGCAGAAACACTTACCAGACGTGAATACACCGCGGCAGCAAGAAAGAAACGCTCGACGACGATTTTGGCGGCACTGATGCATGTAGATGAACGGAGGTAGCGATGCGGGACTTGAACTACGACTTGAAGCAGCTCTGCCAGCGCAACCGCGACGGCAGCTATGCGACCCAGGCGGATCGGGAACACATCCTCGATTTGATCGCCGATCAGCTCGAAGAGATGGGCTTCCGGCACATGAACGCCCATAGCCTCAAGCCCAAGCACATCGAGAAGCTCGTAGAGCGCTGGCTCGCCGAGAAGCTCTCGCCGGGAACGATCAAGAACCGGATGTCGGCACTGCGCTGGTGGGCCGAGAAGATTGGCAAGGAGAACATCATCGCTCGCACCAATGCTGCCTACGGCATCCCGGATCGGGTGTACGTCACCAACATTTCCAAAGCGAAGGACCTCGTCATGGACCAGCTGCAACAAATTCGCACTTCTTGTATCCGCATCTCGTTGCGCCTGCAGGCCGCGTTCGGCCTGCGCCGGGAAGAGTCAATCAAGATCGTCCCGAACTGGGCAGATCGGGGCAACTGCCTCGTGCTAAAGGATTCCTGGACCAAGGGTGGGCGAGAACGCGAGATTCCCATCCGTACTCCGGAACAGCGGCAGCTCGTCGACGAGGCGAAGGCGCTTGCCAAGGGTAAGAGTCTGGTGGCGCCGGGTTATACCACCTACCGCGAGTATCTGCAGCATTTCCGCGCCGAGTGCGCGCGGATCGGCATTCACGCCTTCCATGGGCATCGTCATTTTTATGCGCAGACGCGCTATCAGGAACTGACCGGCAGGGACTGCCCCGCGCGCGGTGGTCCGACGTCGAAACAGCTCACGGCGAAGCAAAAAGCCATCGATCGTGAGGCGCGCGAGGTGATCAGCCGCGAGATGGGCCACGGTCGCGAGCAGGTAACGGCAGTTTACTTAGGTCGGTGATGTTGCTAGCTCACTGCACACACGACGCGGACTAACGGGCCAACGGCGAGCAAAACGGACAGATGCCTGCTCCTTTTCTGACGCTCACCGAGGCCGCCGCAACCCTCCGTCTGCACCCGGTCACGCTGCGCGCCTTGGCCGCGGCCGGTGAGCTTCCGGCATTCAAGATCGGCCGCGCTTGGCGCTTCGTTGAAATTGACTTGATCGCCTGGGCCCGCGCAAACTATCAACGCGCGGACGCCGTAGGCGACAAGGAGAGTACATGTCGCTCTACAAACGTCCAGATAGTCGCATCTGGTGGGCCGCGATCCGCCTACCGGACGGAGGCCGCGTATGCCGCTCTAGTGGCACCGCGAACCGGCAAGAAGCACAGGAATGGCTCGATCACGTGCGCGCCGATCTCTGGCGCATCCACCGCCTCGGCGAACGACCCAGTTACACCTGGCAGGACGCCGTAGTCCGGTGGTGCAACGAGAAGGCCGAGAAGGCCACGGCGCACGAAGATCGAGCCAAGTTCCAGTGGCTTGACGGCTACTTCCGCGGTCGGCTGCTGCATACGATCACGCGCGATGAGATTCAGGCGATCGGCGAGGCCAAAGCCCGGGAGAGCTCTCGGGCGACAGCCAACCGCTACCTGGGTCTCGTGCGGGCCGTATTAAAGCGGGCAGCCGGTCCGTGGCAATGGATCGAGAAAGCGCCGGCCGTGACCCTCTACCCCGAGGCGAAGCGGCGGGTGCGTTGGCTCACCAAGGAGGAGGTCACACGGCTCTTACAAGCGTTGCCGCCGCATCAACGACAACTCGTGCGCTTCGCGCTCGCGACCGGATTGCGCCAAGCCAACGTACTCGGCATGCGCTGGTCTGATGTCGATCTCCAACGCCGCACCGCATGGGTTAATGCCGACGAAGCGAAAGGCGGTACTGCGATCGGCGTTCCGTTGAACGACGAAGCGATCGCTGTGCTTCGCGAGGAGATCGGCAAGCATCATGATCGCGTGTTCACGTTCAGGGGGAGACCGCTTGCGAGCGCGAACACGAAAGCGTGGAAGAACGCGTTGCGTCGGGCGGGTATCGAGCACTTCCGCTGGCATGACTTGCGGCACGTATGGGCAACGTGGCACGTCATGGCCGGCACGACGCTGGGGGAGCTGCAGGAGCTCGGCGCGTGGAAGTCCGAGGCGATGGTCAGGCGCTACGCCCACTTCGCGCCGGAGCAAATGCGCAAAGCGGCCGACCGACTTGCTACGTTTTGGTCTACAGCTCGCAAAAAGGACGCGGCCGAAGCCGCGCAAGTTGTTGAATCTTTGGTAGGCCGTGTAGGGATCGAACCTACGACCAACGGATTAAGAGTCCGCTGCTCTACCAGCTGAGCTAACGGCCCGACCTGCGATCATTTTGCCGCAATTCGCCGCGCGGTGAAAAGGCTTCGCCTGGTCCCCGAAAGGACGAAGCCCCGCGGCTTCTCGCAGGGCTTCGGTTTGGTAGGCCGTGTAGGGATCGAACCTACGACCAACGGATTAAGAGTCCGCTGCTCTACCAGCTGAGCTAACGACCCGAACGGGAGTGGCGATGTCGTGCACCGGGGATGGTTGGAGCAGAACCTGGTAGGCCGTGCTGGATTCGAACCAGCGACCAACGGATTAAAAGTCCGCTGCTCTACCAGGCTGAGCTAACGGCCCGCGCAAAAACGGCGAATTATAGCCGACGATGGGCCCGCCCCTCAACCGATGCATGCGTCGAACGGCACCCGACGGCAGCCAGTGACAGCGATCCATCGTCCGAGCGAGCGAAGCCCCGCCTGACGTGGGCGGCGACTTGCTCAGTGCACGTCGCGGGTGAGGAAGTCAGGCAACGACGAGAATTCGATGCCCTCGTCGGCCAGGGCGTCGGATTCTTCCTTCGAGGCCTGTCCGCGGATGGGGCGCGCCGGCACCTCCTCGTAATGGATCTTGCGGGCTTCCTCCGGAAAACGACGGCCGACGTTTTCGGTGTTGCGGATCACATCGCGCAACTTCGCCAGCACGTCGGCGGGAATTCCGGCAACGGCCTCGGTCGGGTCAGAGGCCGTCGTTGCCGGCGTCGACGGCAGCGCTTTCGGCGCAGCTTCGCCCCGTCCGACTCGAACCCTCGCCGAGGGCACGCGCACCACGCCGGCGTCGTCGCAGACCGGGCAACGCACCAGTGCGCCATCCGCCTGGCGCCCAAAGTCGTCCGCCGAGGCGAACCAGCCCTCGAAGCGGTGACCGTGTGTGCATGCGAGATCGAAAACGATCATGAAGGTCTGTTCACGCTCTCACAACGTTCCTTGACGAGCCTCCGTTGACCCTTCGCCGACAGGGCCGCGGGCGGACACCTCCACGCGCTCCAGCCGCCACATCTGGTACTTCAACGCGAAAACGCACCCCGCGACGATCGAAAAGAAGGCAAGAAACGAACCCAGCGCCAGTGTCGAAACGCCCGACAGCCCCTGGCCGATCGTGCAGCCGAGCGCGGTCACCCCGCCGAAGCCCATCAGGATCCCGCCGGCGACGTGGTTGACCAGGTCCTCGGTGGTCGCGAAACCTTCCCACCGAAACGTCTTCATCGCGAGCGCCATCGCCGCCGAGCCGACGATCGTGCCCAGCACCGCGGCGATGCCGAAGGTCAGCACGCGCGAGGCATCGGTCCAGTAGACCAGGAGCTCGAGCAGGTACGCGACCGGCGCGACGAAGCTGAACGATTCCATGCGGCCCGAGTTGCTAGCGACGAATTGCTCCTCCAGCGTGTTCGGATCCTCGGCAAGGAAGCCGATGTGACCCGAGACGTACCAGCCGCCGACGACCACGGCGCCGATGATCAGCCCGCCGACGATCATCTCCCGCGTCGCCCGGAACTCGCGGTTCCCGAACACCCACGCCGCAATCCCGGCCGCCACCGCATAGGGCAGCCACGTCTTGATCGCCGCGGGCAAGCCCCATGCCGCGAGCACCGAGGGGAGGTCGGAGCTCGGCGCGCCGATGTCGACCCGCACGCCGTCGAGCGCCGCGGTGCGCCACACCGCGAACACGCCTTTCAGCGTCATGTACGCGGAGATGCCGAGGAAGACGAGGACGATCAGCGACTTGAGATTGCCGCCGCCGATGCGGATCAGCGTCTTGCTGCCGCAGCCCGACGCGAGCGTCATGCCGAACCCGAACAGGAAGCCGCCGACGATCATCGACAGCCACGCGATCTTGCTGCCGGTATAGAGTGACTTGCCGAGATCGATCTGACCCAGCGCCTGCAGCGCCGCCGCGCCGGCAATCGCGACGGCGATGGCGAGCACCCACATCCGCATCCGCCGCCAGTCGCCGAAATTGGCGGCATCCGAGATCGCCCCCATCGTGCAGAAATTCACGCGTTGCGCGACGGCACCGAAGACGACCGCGAGGCCGAACGCGAGTGCGGTGACGAGGACCGAAAGGTTTGCCATGCCCGACATCCGAAAATTATTGCATGCGGGTGCCCCCTCGCCCCATTCGCCGGAAAGGGTAGCCCCGAAAGGGGACGCGCCGGCCGATTCAGAGCAACGACCGCTTAGACCGTTTGGGCTTGGTTCGCCGTTAGCACACGCAGGCATCGCGCGGCGATTGCCGCAACGGCAAACCGATCGGAGGAGATCAAAATGAGTGCAAAGGAGCTTAAGCAGGGGCGGCATGGCGCCAGGCTACGGGAACCCACGAGAGAGTGTGTGCTCACATTGGCATCGCTGGGCCTGGTGCTGATCCTTGCGGTTGGAACCAGCCCTGCCGCAGCCATCGGCCGCTTCGGAAGCCTTGAGATCGTGAGCCGCAGCGACGGCCGCGTGCTGCCCGTCTATCCCGCCGGTGGCCGGAACTGGGTCGTCGGCACGCCCGGCCAGGAGTATTCGGTCCGGTTCTGCAACTCGACGCCCGGCCGCGTCCTTGCCGTCATGAGCGTCGACGGCGTCAACGTGATCTCCGGCGAGACCGCGTCGCCCGCGCAGTCGGGGTACGTGCTGAATGCCTACGAGTGCGCCGACATCCAGGGCTGGCGCAAGAGCCTCGCGCGCACGGCGGCCTTCTATTTCACCGAGCTCCCCGACGCCTACGCAACGCGCACCGGACGCCCTGAAAACGTCGGCGTCATCGGCGTTGCCGTGTTCCGCGAGCGGCCGCGACCGATCGCCTGGAAAGATCGCGCCGGCAAGATCGCGAGCGATGCCCGCCGCGACGCACCAATGGAGCAAGGGGCTGCCGCTGCGAGCCCGCTCGGGGAGGAAAGCCGCAAAAGCGCCGAAGCGCCGGCACCGCGTAACGAGGCCGCCCAGTCCGCCGCCGGCGCGGCCGCATCGATCCCCGCGCCGGCGCCGCTCTCGAAGCTCGGCACCGGCCACGGCCGCAGCGAAGAGTCGCCCGCGCAGATGGTGCGCTTCGAACGCGAAAGCCCGAGCCCGAACGAGACGATCGCGATCCACTACGACCGGCGCGAGAACCTCGCCGCGATGGGCGTCCTCCCGCCGCCGGTGGTTGCGCGCACGCCAAACCCTTTCCCCGCATGGCCGAGGTTCGTCGCGGACCCGCCGCGTTGAAATTGCGGAACGAAATCGGGATCCGGGCGCCTGCGCCCTTCGCGCCCGTGTCCTGTCGCCGCGCCCACGGTTGCAGGGCGCTCTCGATCGCTCGCGGACGCGACCTCCGGTGCGGCTTGCGCACCCTCCTTGTCCCGCGTTGCTCCGCTGCGTCGGGCGTCGCATACTCGCAGGCGATGCCCGCGCTCGCATTCGCCGATGGGGTCGCAGCCGGCGACGAAGCGCTGATGCTCGCCTACGCCGCGGGCGACGCTGCCGCGTTCGATGCGTTGTATGCGCGACACAAGGGTGGCGTCTACCGCTACCTCATTCGCCATTGCGGCAACGCGGGCCTCGCCGACGAGCTCTTCCAGGACGTCTGGATGAACGTGATCCGCGCTCGCGCGACCTACGCTCCGACCGCGAAGTTCACGACGTGGCTCTACAGAATCGCGCACAACCGGCTGATCGATCACTGGCGCGCGAACGGACACGTCGAGCTCGTCACCGCCGACGGCGACTGCGATCACGATCCGCTCGCCGTGATTCCGGGTGCCCGCAGCGACGAGCCCGAGGTGCGCGTGGGTGCGCGCCAGATCGGCGCCCGGCTTGCCGCAGCATTGGCGGCACTGCCGCCCGCACAGCGGGAAGCTTTCCTGCTGCATCAGGAGGGAGGGCTCGAGCCCGCCGAAATCGCCGCGCTCACCGGGGCCGGCGTCCAAACCGTGAAAAGCCGCATCCGCTACGCGCTCGCGAAGCTCCGCGAGACGTTGGAGGACCTGCGATGACGACCCGCCGCCCCGACGACGCACGCGACGCGGACGGCCTGCGCGACCCTCGCGTCGAGGCCGCGTGGCGCGCGCACTCGCGCGAGGTGCCGCCGCCGGCGCTGGACGACGCGATTCGCGCTGCAGCCCGCCGCGAGACGCGCGCCGGCCCGCGGCCCGTCGACGACGCCGCCTACCCTGTGCCGAGCGCGCTGCGTCCCCAGCGATGGTGGTGGCCCCTCGCCGCTGCGGCGACGATTGGCGCCATCGCGATCGGCGTCCTGCAGCTGGCCGATCACGTCGGCACGCTGGAAAGCGACCAGGGCGTCGTCTCCGACACCCCGGCCGCTCCCGAACGGCTGCGCCGCAGGGCCGAAGCCGCGCGCGAAGGATTGCCGCCCGCGGAGCACGAGCGAGCGCGGAAGCGCGCGGCCGGCGAGCCGGTGGCGACGCCGTCCGGCAGCGCCAGCCCCGCGGAGTCATCCGCAGGGTCCTCCAACCCGGCCGCTTCGAAGCGAAGCAAGAATGCCGCGGAGCCCGCGCCGCCGAACGTTCGGACGGCCGGGCCCGCATCGGTCGCAGCCGCACCGCCGGCGTCGAACTCATCCACCGAAACAGCGGCCGGGGCGGCCGGGGGAAAAACGCCGCGGGCGGTCGCCGGCGCCGTCGCGCCCGCGCCCGCCGCCGAACCGTTCCCGGCGGACGCGGCAAGACGCGACGCGAAGGAGACGTCCACGGCAGCGCCGTCGAAGGCCGAGCGCGCGGTTGGCGGGGCGCTCGCCGAAACACCGGCGCCCGCGGAGCAGGCGCGAACGCGGGAGGCCGTGACAGAACGCGCCCCGTCGCCGCCTGCACCGCGCGCGAAAGCGCTGGGCAGCGCCGCGTCCCGCGACAGCTTCGCGACGGCGCCGACGCCCGCGGCCGGCGGCGCCGTCACGCCGCCGGCAACGCCCCCCGCCGCCGCGCCGCTGAGCGCGCGGCGCACCCGGCATCGACCCGCGATGTGTCGAGACAGGCGCAACTCGCGAACCCTCCGGCCGCGAAAGACGCCGCTGCGCGCTCCGAGTCGGATCATCCGGCACTCCCCGCCGCAGACTGGATCGCGCTGATCCGCAAGCTCCGCGACGAAGGCAAGCCGGACGCTGCCGTCAAGGAACTCGCCGCGTTTCGCGCTGCGCATCCGGATCACGAGCGGTTGCTGCCGCCGGATCTTCGCGATTGGCATCCGGCGACGCCTTGATGGAGCAATGCGTCACGCCCGCGGCGTCCTTTGTCATGCGCGCCACCTCCAACGTCGTTCGCTTCACCCAAAACAGCGGGTCCCACCTGGGGAGCGGCAATCCGGCGGCGCGGAGGGTCCGCCGCCGGCGACCGGCGTCCCCCGCGGCGATCGTGACGGGTGGAAGCGCTAGCCCAGTGACCGAATGAGCGTGCGGATCGGCGCCGGCAGCGCCGCAGCGCGCGCATCCGGCCGGGTGAGCCACAGCAGCCCCGGTGTTTGGCCCGCGGCGGCCACGCGCGCACGGCGACGCGTTGCGGACGAATCGTCAGCCGAAAATGCGTGAAGACGTGCTCGATCGGCGACAGCTCGTCCCTGCGGTCACGCTGGCGGCAAAGCGCGCGCGGCAATGCGCGGCCACGTCGGCGTCGACGGCGAGCTCGGGAAGGCTCCACAAGCCGCTCCAGATGCCCGTCGGCGGGCGCTTCTCGAGAAGGATCGCGCCCGCGCGCTCGAGGATCAGCACCCGGACGGCGCGCTGCGGCAGCACGCGTTTCGGCCGCGGCGCCGGCAATTCCGCGACGCGCCGTTCGCGCCGCGCGACGCAATCGCCGCCGACGGGACACTCGCCGCAGCGCGGTACGCTACGCGTACAAATCGTCGCGCCGAGATCCATCAGCGCCTGCGTGTAGGCTTCGACGTCGCCGACCGGCAGCAACGATTCGGCGATTTGCCACAGC
>CAWIIO010000004.1:0-295782 GCA_963836265.1 uncultured beta proteobacterium | reverse complement strand
TACTGAGCCTTGAATAATACAGTTACAGTTCTATAATGCAGAACATCATCCATCTCAGGAGGATGTTCGGCAATGAGCAAGAGGCGAGACTTCGACGCGTTGCAAAAGCGACGTATGCGAGCAGCGAACCTGCTGCGACATGGTTTCACGCAGGCGCAGGTTGCGGCCAAGCTGGGTGTATCGCGGCAGTCGGTATCGCGCTGGGCGGCGACGGTTGAAGCGGAAGGGCCAACCGGGCTGCGAAAGGCCGGCCGCGCTGGACGGCGACCCGGGCTTGATGAAGGGCAGCGTAGAAAGTTGATCGAGTCGTTGAAGGCTGGGGCGCTGGCGGCCGGATATGGAACGGATCTGTGGACGTTGAAGCGTGTGGGCCGGCTCATCGCGGAAGACACCGGCTTGCGGTACTCCGAGTCGGGGGTCTGGCACGTGCTGGCGAACCTGGGGTTCAGTTGCCAGCGACCCGTGGGACGAGCCCTCGAACGCGACGAGGCTGGCATCGAGCAGTGGAAACGCAAGCGCTGGCCAATGCTAAAAAAAACGCCAAGGCCCGAGGGCAGACGATAGTGTTCATCGACGAGACCGGTCTTTCGGAACGTCCGCACCGAGTGCGCACCTGGGCTCCGCGCGGCCAGACCCCGGTCCTGCAGATGCACTTCAACTGGCACCAGCTGTCGGCGATCGCGGGCCTGACGTTCTGGAACCTCTATTTCAAGCTCGTCCCCGGTTCGTTCAACGGGCCACGGGTCATCGACTTCCTGCGCCAGTTGCGCCGCCAAATCAAGCGCCGCTTGCTGGTGATCTGGGACGGGCTGCCCGCGCATCGCAGCCGCGTCGTGCGCGATTACGTCGATGCCACCAAGGGTGCCATCCAAATCGAGCAGCTCCCCGGGTACGCCCCGGAACTCAACCCCGTCGAGTTTCTCTGGGCGCACTGGAAGCAGCATGAACTGGCGAACTTCTGCCCGAAACACTTCGTCGAGCTCTCCCAGTTCGCCCGCAACAAGTTGCGTCGCTCCCAGCACCGGCCACGCATCATCACCGCTTGCTGGATTCAGGCGCAGCTGCCGATCTGATGTCACGGTATTATTCAAATCTCAGTAAGATCGGGAATACGACCCCCGCGCAAGCGTACCAGAACTGCGCTTGTTTTCGTTGCTAGGAAGGGAAAAGCAAAGCTCTATGGCTGCCTTACAGGCAATTTACGCGGCGATGCCGACAGTCCAGAACTGACCGAAGGTGGACAAGCTAGCGATGACCCACGTGCAACACAATGCGTATTTCGTTGCGGGTTGCCGCTATGCCGTCGCTGATCGAAGGAACAGCTGCGAACGGCCGCCAAGGACCCCTTGCCCCCCGTTCGGCTTCGCGGTGCCAACGACGGCAATGCCGCGATTGCGGCCGTTCAGGCGCCGCTCTTCAGCGGGCGCGTCCGGCCACGAGCGGTCGAAGCGACCCCGCTCTCAAATTTCCAGTGAGCGGACGTTCTACGGGAGAGACATCCTCGCCCGGCCTGCCAAGTCGCCGCCCCGCTGCAGCATCGCGTAATAGAGGTCGTCGCCAAACTGGCGGTTGCTGGTCGCCCGCGCGCCATATTCGGCGCTGGCCTGGAACTGGCGGCTTACCGCATCGATGGTCGCCGTCACCGCGCTGGCCGGACTCGGCTGGCACTGCGCCGTCCGGAACCGGCCGTCCCAGTAGGTGTACCCGGCAAAATCAGCCAGCCGCCGCAAATAGCCGCCATACAGGTTCATCGCGAGGTACGTCTCCGCCCGCGCTGTCTTCCTCGGACAGACACCGTTCATCGTCGCCGTGAACTCGGGCACGACTCGAAGTGGGCGGCGATCGGCTCGATTGCGAGCAAGATTGGGTGCACGGTGGAGACTTTGCGCAAATGGGTTCGTCAGACTGAGCGCGATCCAGGAAAACGCTGTGGTTTATCCAGTTCGGAGCGTGATCGGCTCAAGGAACTCGAGCGCGAGAATCCCGACCTGAAGCGGGCCAACGAGATCCTACGCAAGGCGTCGGCTTTTTTCGCCCGGGCGGAACTCAACCGCCGACCGAAGTGATGCTGTCGTTCATCGACGCCAATCGAACCGAGTACGGGGTCGAGTCGATCTGCGCGCAGTTGCCGATCGCCGCATCGATGTACTACGAGCACAAGGCGCGACAAGCCGATCCGGAATGCTTGCCGCCACGGCTGCGGCGCGACCAGACGCTGGGGCCGGAAGCCGTGTGTACGAGAGTTGACGGACTTGAGGTCGAAACGAATCCGGTGGCGAAGAAAAGACGAGCGAGACCGAGGATATGCGGTCTCGCTCGCTGGGGTTGCCGTCGCGCTACGTCTTCTTGGGCTTCGCCGTTTTTTCCGCTACGACAGGGCCGCCCCCGGTCGGGTTGAGAACGGGAGGCTTGACGGGGATAGGATGCTCGACCCGCGGCGGTGGAGGTGTTGTATCCGGGACCGGCACCGGCGTGAATATCATCGGGGGATCAACTCTGATGGGGGCACCGGTAGGGGGGATTGGCGGATGCAGCTTCTCCAATTCGGCGGTCGGCATGTCGGGATCGACGATCCACGGTGGCACCACGACAGGGACATTCTTTTTGAGCGTGCCGACGGTGACGTGCGGCCAGCTTAGGCCGTTGAAGTTGAGCATGACCAGCTGGGAGTACTGGAGCTGGAAGAAGTTCGGCGTGCCTTTGACGAGCTCGATCCAGAATGTGGAGTTCATAAAAGCTGAAATGGCGTTGGGGCCGCTGGCTCCTCCGGCCAGGAATGCGGTGTTGGCGGTGCCGCCCCCGGTTACGGGTGCGGTGGGTGTCGTTGAGATCTGAAGGGTGGTGGTCGAAAGGATAGTTTGTCCCGCAATGGCTGCCTGAAGAACAGAGTTGGGGTTATCGACCATGCCCTGGGTGATGCCGACAATCTGCGCGGCCGGCGAGCGGAAGGCAGTGGCGTTCGTTAGGATCTGTTCGGAGAAGTGAAAGACTGCTGCCGGATTGTTAATGATAAAAGGCAGGATATTGATATTGGGGATGGTGGGCGGACCTGCAACTCCCGTGGCCGTGCCCTGCGCGAGGATCGTGGTCCCATGCGGGATGGAGGCCATACGAACGACGGTTGCGGTCTCGGCAGGGTTGGTAGTGGGCGGCACGACGGCCCAGATGCCGGGCTCGATGTGAAGGCCGGCGTTGAGGTTGGCATCGGAAATCTGCTGCAGGTAGGTAATGCCGAACATGTTGATGTCGGGCTGGAGTAAGCCGCGGTTGGGGATGGCGCCGCTGATGGAGTCGAACTTCAAGGACTCGTTCGTAAGGTTGAGCTCCAGAAAGCGGTCCTGCCCCGGTGTGTGGTTGGGGCGCCAGATCATGTTGAACCCCTTGCCCCCCCAGGTACCTGGGAGATTTGCCAGCGGGCCGAGAGGGTTGGGGAGAGGAAAGGGGAAGTGAATGGTCTTTGCGAGTGCAGGCAACGGTCGAAAGACAAAATCATCGTCGAGTTTGGGCATGTGGGTGCTCCCGTGAGTGAAGCGGATGGAACAGCGCTGGGGAAAGGGCCGAAACGCTCTCGCAGAGAGTTCCACGACGTTGCGTCGCGTCTGCGTTGCGGCTTCCACATCCTCACCGCTGACGTAGGCCCTATGACGCGACGACTGTTTCTAGGCTACCAGGTCCGTTTGGGGCGACGAAAGGGAACCTCAGGCCATTTCTCTGTCGAATATTCCCTTGACGCGTAGCCCTTGGTCAGCGTCGCGATCGTTCGTGTGCGCCGCGTGGTGACAGTCCGTGCGTCGGCGCGTGAACCACACGCGGATGTCAACCGCGACGCGGACGGCTGCTTTCACACGATTCAACGATCGCAATGGAGGACCGGGAAAGTCAGGTCGGGGTCGGGCACGGCCGCCCGGTCCCCAGCGATGAGCGGCGGTTCTACGATCTACACCGGCCGTTCACGCCTCGATGCCCGGTGTGGGTTGTGCAGCGGCCGTTCGTATCGGAAAGGTGGAAGTCTCTGACCGGCCATGAGCAGCCGGTCAGCTATGTGCCGTAGCTTGCCTCAAACCGGCCATTCGTTTTGACGGTGTCGGATCAGGAAGGCCCAGCGGCCTAGCGCGGGCGGTCACAGTAATACGAACGGACTATCGGTATGCCGGATCCTTGCAGTTGTTGCCAGATTCGAACGCGGCCTCGGTTCTTTCCAAACCCCAAATTTTCTTTCCCGCCCTCTTGGGGTTGGCTCTGTAGTGGCGGTTCCGCTCTTCGAAGTAGCGGTCGATGGCTTCGGTAGCCGCCTTCACGGAGGGGTAGTCGCTACTGTGGATGATGGCCCTTGCCATGCCGCTGAAAACCGACTCGATGACGTTGAGAAACTGGGCCGATGCCGGCAGCGGGACGAGTTCCAATTTCGGGAGTCCTCTCGCGTTGCCATTGTGCTCATCCACGAACGCCAACAAGTCCTTTGACATGTGCCAGGAGGCGGCGTCCCAAGAAATGTAGAGTTTTTTGGCGTCCCGGTATTCCTCCAAGAGGGTCTCGACCATCCGGATCATCTCGACGGTGTTCTTCGCCTTCGAATAGAAGTGCGTGACCTGGTTGTGCGAGAGTTCGAGGGCGGCGGTGGCGATAAGCCAGCCCCTCGACTTCTGCCATTGAGGCACGCTTGGAATGAACCCAGGCTCCGCGAGGACACGGCCTGGCTTCGCTTTGATCGCGAACGGCCCGAATTCGTCAATGGAAAAGAAACGTTCATCTCTTCCTAGGCCAGAGAGGACTGTCTGGACGCGTTCGAGTTTCTCCCTGTACTCCGGATCGTTGCTCGTAAGGACGACCTTGGCGGATCGCCATTTGAACCCAGCTTTCACTATGGCCTCCCTGATGACCGAATCGGAAGCGGGGTGGCCTCTGTCCCTCAATGTGTTTTGCAAATCCTCCATTCGCCACGTCGTTCGGTTGTGGCCGGACAGTGTGGGCGGCTCGTGGAGCAATGAGAACAAAGCCTGTTTGAAAGATTCGTCGTCGGCCTTACGCGTCTTGCGCTTTCGATGGAAAAGAAGATCCTCTCCTCCGGCCCCGAACATCTTCAGATACCACACCACCGTGTTGCGTGACACACCGAGATGCTTTTCAATGGCGCTTGCGGAGAACCCTTGATCGTGAGCTAGAACTGTCAAGATCTTCTTCCGGGGATCGTTCGGCGGGCGAGAGAGCCTGCGGATTAGTCCGCCAAGGGCCGGCGTTGCCTCCGCTTCGGCACCCCCCCGCTCCAAAGAATAGAGCCATTCCATCCAGCGCTGCTTTGCCGCCGGTAAGTGTGAGCGTCTCGTAATTGGGCGGACGTGGGAGATCTCATGGTCAGCCGAGCGCTTGCGGCGGTACCCCGGAGGTTTTTCAAAGGCCAGCATCTTTCGAAGGGTGTTGATGGAAATCCCCTCGTTCTTGGCGACACTCCGCTTAGATTCACCCGACACGAGGACTCGGTTTCGGATACGCCTCCATTGATACACGTTGGAATACATTGAGATTCCAGTGGCTCGGGTCAAACTCGCGAGCCGGCGTTTGAATGGGCCGGGGCCAATGTGCTGCGGATCGACGCATATCGCAACGACCCAGGCGCAAGCCACCGCCGCGCGGCGAAGGGCAATGGCCCAGAAGGCCCGCTGAGGGCCATTGTCCGCTATCGAGCAGATCGATTGAGGGATCTCATGGCCCAGTTTGGGTCGTGGGCGGACAATCGCGCTCCGGCATTGAGGCAACTCGACGATTCAGGTCGGCCGTTCATACTTCGACGACTGCCGCGCGATGCTGCAGCAGCCACTCAAATCGCCACAGTCAGGGTCTCTGACCGGCCAGCAGCGGACATTCGCCGTTGCGGCAAGTCTGTCACCTCTTTCTCCCCTGGAGCAGTGATCGCGAGGCCGAGCGCCATTGCGATCTTCGAGATTAGCTCGCCAACGCAAACAAACGCCGGCAGTCGATCGAACTATTGCCGCTGCGAGGAAACGCTGGCCCTGATTAGAAAGACGACTCATTTCGTCGCCTTAGCGACATCGGCCAACAAAGATGCAGCCTTCGGGGCCGTTACCGTCCTGCGGATCAAGATGTCAGGCGGAAGTAGATTGCTCCCACCGAAAAACGCGTCGTTCCATGGGACATTGATACTCACAACCGTTCCATCGAGATTAAGACCTCCGTATACGCCCTTCGCGCGCGTAAACGAAATCAGGTCAGCCGTGATCGTGGACCTCGCTCCGGCGCCCACCGGACCCGCGGCAATGCTTGCGTCGCCGCCGATTTTGAACGATGTCGACAACAGCGAATTGAATCCCCTGTCGGTCATTACGACGACGATGACCTCCGACACGTCGATTCCAGCCTGGAAGCCCACGCTGGCGGTCGCCAGATTGTAAAACGCAGGCCCCGCCCAGGCGCGGCCATCTCGCGCAACCAGAACGCCACGCCCGCCCGAACCACCGAAAATGAATCCCGCCCTAACGACCTGCGGTGCGATCAGGATCGCCCTCGCCCGACTCAGGTTGTCCTGGATCCACGTCTGGTCCGGATCACGAATGAAATTGTTGAGCGTTGTTCGCGCATCCGCGACCAGACTCTCCGGCTCACCGGAAGCCGGTTGCGTAGCGCACCCAGCCAGCGCTGCCGCCGCCAGAACACGCAACACGTTGCGGCGCGAAGGACTATCTATCATCGTGGATGTGATCATCTTCATTCCTTTGACCAGTTAACTTCGGAAGCGATCTTTACAGCATACACATTGTGCGGGAACCCGAGCCAGTTCCCTGTAGCTGCGCCCTTGTCCCTCCGCTGCAAGCACTTCGGCTGACCAACGCTCGACGCTCCACGCATCGGCGGCGCGTTGGACTTATACCTTCATTGCCAGTAAGGCGTGCCAGGAGCCGGACGCGTGTCGCGTGCCCGCTGTTCATGCACGAGTCAGGAGCCGACGACGAATGGCCTCGTCAGCCGCGAGTGCGCGCGAGATCGCTGGACGTTGGTTTCGCTACCTCGCGGAACAGGGCGTCTGCACTCGGCCACAACCAGACGTAGCGCACCGTCATCCAAAGCGCTACCCGCACCGGCAATGGCTGGCCTCCCCCGGTCATGCGTCGACGCGGTGAAGCCACAAAGGCGTAGTATGGCCGGACCTCCTTGTGTCGACGAGGTGATCAAGTGATGGACCGCCGTAGATCCAAATTCGGCGATAACCGTAACGCGGATACTGCGATGAGAGTCGTTTCATGGCCGCGATCACTGGAGCGTCCTTCACCGATTGCCGCGGCTGGTAGGACAAGGTCGAGCGGGCCATGCCGATCAGCCCGCAGGCACGCTTCTTCGCAATGCCTTGCCCACAGGCGTAGGCACACTGCTCGCGTCGTCCCTGTGGGCTTACCATTTTTTTTCGATTGATCTCCTTCATCACCTCGATCTCGAGGTCACTCTCGGCCGGCAGCTTCTTGAGCTTCGCATTCTCCGAGGTCAAGGCCTTGAGCCGCTTCGTCGGCGGGCTCCAGCTGGCCAAAGTGCTTCCGCCAGGCGTAGATCGTCTGTTAGGGGCGAGCGGTAGCTGGCATTGGTCGAACGGCGACGAGTCCATGGGCAGCGTTGGCTACACAATCGAACCCGGCGCAATGGTCTTGCGCTACGCAGTTGGCGAAGGCGACGACATCGAGCAGGTCGTCCAACATGTTGGCATCGAGTGCGCCCCTGCTACTACGGCGGACATCGGCACTACTGGCGCTGCCCTCAGTGCGATCGCCGAGCCGAGGTGGTGGTGATGGCGACTCACGGGCGATGATGGGCCTGCAGGCGGTGCCTGCGCCTGCGGTACGTTTCACAACGACTAGCTCCGGCTGATCGTATCCAGCGCCGGGCGGACGCGATCTACGAGCGCTTGGGCGCGATGGACACTGAGTTTGTGCAGAAACCGAAGTGGATGCGTTGGCGAACGTTCAACCGGCTAATGGATAAGGCTAACGCGCTATTAGGCCACGCCGATGTGCTCTTCCTGACACGCTTACGGCGATTTGGTTTCGCCGGAGTCGATGAGGCAGTTGCCGAGATACTTGGCGAACAGTAGGCTGGCTCGACCTCGCCAGCCGACGCGGGCGATTCGTCGTCGCCTATGTTCCGCTCGGGTATCCAACTCTGGTATAAGAGAAATGGTTTTTGATCGTTGGCGCGAGGGAGGTGTTGCTCATGGACTTCTACAAGTTCGTTGTGACTGAGTTCATCATCGGGTTGACCCGAGCGCTGCACGAGGACGAGCTTTATCTGAGTCATTCTGTGCATGTCGATGGGACGCTTGTCGCTAGCAACTTTGCCCATCTCGGATCGTTCAACAACGGCACGTACCAGACGGGCCAGGTTGGCATCTCAACAGTGATCAACGATCCAAGCGTCAAGGTCGACTTCGTATTCCAGCTGGTTAACGCCGGCAATGCATCATCTGACACTGTGGAGGCTGGCATGCTCGGAACAGCCGAGCAGTTGATCGGCATCGGCGGCTGCAGCGCAGGCGGGGAGTCCATGGTTTCTTCGGCCCTGGCCGCCATTCCGGCGGATGGAGCATACGCGCTGGCGCTGAAGGCTGTCGCCAAGCTCTGGGACTGGCTGACCACGAACTGTGATGGCCCAGTGGCCTTTGACAGACTCACGGGCGCACGTTTCGCCATCGACACCTGGGCTGACGACGACCCCAGCGGAGCCATCAATGTCATTAGCAAAGGCTACGGGGGTACTGACTCGGCGGCCGGGTGCGGCGGGAATTCGGCCTATCGCGTCACATGGTTCGTCCAGCACTGGTGCGGCTGGGCCGCGATCGTGAACTCGCAGAAACGCGCGTTGGAGTCCACGACTAGTGTAGCAATCGCGGCTCACAACGGCGCTTTGCACACATTCGGCGTAGCTCCAGGCTTCGGAGTCACCCACGCGCGAACGTTTAACGGCGCCGACTGGCAGGTCAACCTGCTCGGCGAGTTCGGCCGCAACGATTTCTTCCACGTGAATCCGCTTCCGCTCAGCGCCATCAGCTTCGATGATCGGCTTCACGTCTTTTGCGTGCTAGATAACGGCTCGATTTGGCCGCTAGCCTACACGAGCGCTGGCGGGTCATGGTTGACGTCGGCCGCGCATCCTCCCGCCGGTCTGAAGACGTCATTGCCCATCGCGACCGTGGAGTTTCTCAACCGACTCCATGTCTTCGCACGCGATCAGGTGTCGAACACTCTTCGGTTTATATCGAGCTCCGACCTGCAGGCGTGGACAGCATGGACGAATGTGCCCGTCACCGGTCTTGCACCGGCATCTCCGGTTGCGGCGGCCACCTTGGAAGGACGCCTCTTCCTCTTCGGAATTTTTGATACGGGCAAGCCGCCCGAGTCAAAGGTCGTTGTTATGACCTCGACCACGGACACCGTGTCGTGGACGCCTTGGGACCAGGTCGAAGCAGGCGCGCGCCCCGAGGGCCGGCCTCTCACCGATCAGCCTTTGGATGTCGCCGCGGCGACGTTCCGCGACCGCGTATACCTCGCGTCACGCTGGATGGGCGCGACAACAGACCCGGACGCAGGACTGTACGCCGCGGTGAACTTCAGCGCGGACGGAGTCAATTGGTCGGGGTGGCGCCAGCCGGTATCGACGGTGCCGTTCGGGCCATCCGCCGCCCCAGGTGTAGCAGCGAGCGGCAACCATCTCTACCTGCTTGCGCCGGCCACGGATTCTGCAGGTGGAACAAACAAACAAGTGTGGGCCTACTGAACACAAGCCGGCGCCGCGCCCTCGAATTATTCCGCGACATAGAGAAGAATTCCGGCGCAATGCGGTGGCTGAAGGCTAGTTGCATATCCAACTGATGCCGAACCAACGGCAATCTGCCTTCGCATTCACGAATCAGGGCCGGATTGCGAGCTTGGCACAGAAGCATCGGCTACGTCTATGTATGGACAAAGAGAGTTCGCGGACGCCGGCGGCCTCATCGCCTACCGGTCGAACCTCGCAGGTAATTGGCGGCGCGCCGCCACGTTTGTGGACAAGATTCTCAAGGGGGCCAAGCCAGGTGGCCTACCGGTCGAGCAGCCCACGAAGTTCGAGCTGGTCATTAACATGAAGACAGCAAAGGCGCTGGGGCTGACGCTCCCGCCGTCGCTGCTGCGGCGAGCGGACGAGGTGATCCAGTGATGACTCGTTGCGAGTTGGTCGCAGGATTTCCGCGACTCGCCGCGGTCGCCGGTTGACCTGATTCGTTGAGCGTCCGCTTTCGAGAGGAACGTATGTCGGCTTGGGGTCGTTATGCTGAGCTCAGCATAACGACCCCTATGCTCACCTTGAAACTATGCTCACGTTTTGAAGGGAATGGCGCGGCCTCGGTCGGAGTAAGGTGGGTGGGAGTGCGCTGAAGTCCGCATAGTTTCGCCATTGCCCGCATCCTCGTGGCTCCTATCTCAAGGAGACCACGATGGAAACGACAACCCGTACGAACGCCTTCCCGGTGCTGCCGGCGACGTTGAGCACGCGCCTTACATCGAGGCGCTGAGGCGGTACCTGACCGAGCGCCGACATGCGGGGAACACCGTCCACAGCTACGCCAACTGCGCCGGCCATTTCCTCAGGTGGGCACAGGAGGAACGGCTCGACCTGGCTAACATAGATGAGGTTGCTGCCGCTCGTTTCGGCGACAAGCATCTGACGCGCTGCACGTGCGGGTGGCCGACGCGCACGGATAGGCGCGAAGCGCATGCGGCGATCGGCCATTTGCTCGTGGTGCTGCGCACGCTCGGCGTCACCGCGGTGCGGTCGGTGGGTGCCACGCCCGTCGACGAAGAACTACACCGCTTCGACGAACACATGGAGCACGTGCGCGGATTGGCGCCACGGTCGCGGCGCGCCATGTTACCCATCGTGCGGGAGTTCCTTCGCTGGCGATTCGGCGATCGCCCGGTCGTGATCCAGGCGATCAAGCCCGAGCACGTGCGATCTTGTTTCGTGCGCCTGACCGAACGATGCCATGCGCCCGCGAGCATGGGTACCGTGGTTTCGGCACTGCGCGGCTACTTTCGGTTCCGTGCCTCGTGCGGCGACACGGTCTACCACCTGATCGGAGTGCTGTCGTATCCGGCGAACTGGCAGCAAGCATCGTTGCCGCAGACGCTTACTGATGAGGAGGTGCAACGGCTGCTGCAGTCGCTGGATAGCCCGAACCCCACCATGCGCCGCACCGCCGCGATCGTGCGGTGCGCCGTGGATCTGGGCCTTCGCAGCGGCGAGATCGCTGCGCTCAGCCTGGACGACATCAATTGGCGCGACGGCGTCGTAGCGCTGCGCAAGACCAAGGGCCGACGCGAGCAACTGTTACCCCTGCCGGAGCCGACCGGTCGAGCCATCGTTGCCTACCTGCAGTACGAGCGCCCCAAGAGCCGCCACCGCGGACTGTTCGTACGACGCGCGGCGCCGCAAGACGAACCAATCGGCCCCGACGGCGTTCGCAAGATCATTCGGCTGGCCTATCAGCGTGCCGGCCTTCCCTACACCCGATCGCACCTGCTGCGCCACACCATCGCACGCCGGCTGCTCGACGGCGGCAGCTCGCTAAAGGAAGTTGCCGACGTACTCCGGCACCGTTCGCTCAACACCACGCTCTTGTACGCCAAGCTCGACAGCCGGAACCTGCGCTCGGTGGCGCTGCCGTGGCCGGGGAGAAGCGCATGAGCCAATCTCCGAATTTGCGGGCGCGGGTCCGCCAGTACCTGCGCGAGCGGCGCCGCCTAGGTTTCGCGCTGCGGAGCATGGAATACGCGCTGCAGAGCTTTGCCTCGTACGCCGAAGAGCAAACACCCCTGACGGTCGAACTGATGGCCGAGTGGGCGCGCCGTGACCGGCCGGGAAGCAGCGACCCGCGCACCTGGGCGCGCCGACTGAAGCTGTTACGCCCCTTCCTGCGCTGGCTGCAGCAGTTCGAGCCTCGCACCGAGATTCCCAACGATGCCGTGTTCGGCCGCATCGGTGGGCGCACAGCGCCGCACATTCTTAGCGAGCAGGAAATCAGCGACCTGCTGGCTGCGGCACGCCAGATCGGTCCCTGCGACCTTCGCGGAGCCACTTACGAGGCGCTGTTCGGGCTGCTCGCCTCGACCGGACTTCGCATCTCCGAAGCGGTGCGGCTTCGCGACAGCGATGTCGACCTCAAGAACGGGATCCTCACCGTGCGGCGGACCAAGTTCGCGAAATCGCGCCAGGTGCTGATGCACCCGAGCACAACCCAGGCCCTGCGCCGATACCGCCGCTTGCGCGATCCGCAGATCGAAGTGACCGATGACACGCCGTTGTTCGTGGGCTGGCGCGGTCGGCGGCGGGGCCAAATGCTCAGCACACGCCAGGTCGATCGGGTGTTCCGCCAGTTGCGCACGCAGCTCGGCTGGCGGAATCGGGGAACGCACCACGCGCCTCGCGTTCACGATATCAGGCACACCTTCGTGGTGCGACGCATGCTCGCCTGGCATGCCGACGACGTCGACATTGATCAGGCAATGCTCGGCCTGTCGACCTACGTCGGCCATGCGATGGTGACCAATACCTATTGGTATCTGTCAGCGGTGCCAGAGCTCATGGAACTGGCCGCAAAGCGCTTTCAGTCATACCAGACGAAGCCGGAGGCCAACAATGCGTAGCACGACTCCCTTCCAGTCACCGTCGTTCGCGGCGCTCGTTCAGCAGTTCTTTACGGAGTACCTCGTTGCACAGCGGGCGGTAAGCCCGCGCACTGTGGCCTGCTACCGCGACGCCCTGAAGCTGTTCCTGGACTTCGCCGGCGATCGGTTGCGGGTGGCGCCGACCGCATTGCGCCTGTCCGACATTACGCCCGAACTGATCCTCGGGTTACTTGACCACCTCGAGCACGCACGCCATAACGCGGTACGCAGTCGCAACTTACGGCTGACCGGCCTGCGCACGTTCCTCAAGTACGCCGGTCGCCGCGACATTGCCTCGTTGCACGCCGTTGAGCAGGCGCTGGCCGTGCCGATGAAACGCTTCGAGCGACCCGTGCTGGGCTTCCTCACGCGCGAGGAGATGATGACCGTACTGGGCCAGCCCGGTTCGAGCTGGACCTCGCAGCGCGACCACCTGCTGCTGGCGATGCTCTACAACACCGGTGCGCGCGTCTCCGAGATCATCGGCGTGCGCGTGGCCGACGTGGTTCTCGATCGCGCCGCCTGCGTGCATCTGCACGGCAAAGGACGCAAACAGCGGTCGATTCCTCTGTGGAAAGCGACGGTGCAGGAGCTGCGCGCCTGGCTGCGTCAAAATCCGCAACTGTGCGGCGAGGCCGCTCTCCTGCCGAACCGCAATGGCACGCCGATGACCAGATCGAACGTAGCACGGCGCCTGGAGTTGGCTGTCGAGCGAGCGCTGACCCTGCTTCCGGATCTGAGGAAGAAGCGAATATCGCCGCATCTGCTTCGGCACACGACCGCGATGCACTTATTGCAGTCCGGCGTCCCCTTCCACGTGATCGCGCTCTGGCTCGGCCATGAAAGCACGACGACGACTCATCGCTACGTTGAGGCGAATCTGGCGATGAAGGAAAAGGCCCTGGCCCGGCTCGAGGCCCCCGACACGAAGCTGCGGCGTTTCCGTGCTCCCGACGCCCTCATGCAATTCCTGCAGGCCCTGTAAAACTATGCTCACCATGCGCCGGCCCCAACCGATCACCTCCGAGAGGCCGGCGCCGCTTCCTCAGCCGCGAGTGCGCATAGTTTCGAGGTGAGCATAGGGGTCGGTGGCCGTCGCTCCCCTGCGTCGGCCGAATGGCTGCATTCAGTCGGCGACCGTCAAGTCCGGCGGTCGCCGACGGGCCCGGCGGGACTACACCTCAGTCTGTTCGGCGATTTCCAGCGCGTCGTCGACCTCGATTCCGAGGTATCTGACGGTGCTCTCCAGCTTGCTGTGACCGAGTAAGAGTTGGACCGCCCGGAGATTCCTGGTCCGGCGATAGATCAAAGTCGGCTTGGTTCGCCGCATTGAATGAGTGCCGTAGACCGCCGGATCAAGCCCAATCGATCCCGCCCAGGTATGAACGATCCGCGAATACTGCCGAGTCGAAAGGTGAGGCGACGCCGACATACGGCTCGGAAAGAGGAACTGCTCCGGCTTCAGGCGGGCGGCCGCGATCCAGGCACCGACCGCGTCCCGCGTTTGTTCGGTGATCTCGAATTGCACCGGCCGCTGGGTCTTCTTCTGCATGACAATCGCGCGTGGGGCGACATAACTGCCCTGGAACACATCGCGAACCTGAAGCCCCACCAGGTCGCATCCGCGCAACTTGCTATCGATGGCGAGGTTGAATAGCGCAGGTGATGACCGAAGCCAGGTGACCTTGCTGCCCGAGTGTCTCGATGACTATGTCGGTGAGGACAACCTGGTTCGGGTGATCGATGTCTTCATCGACGAGCTGGATCTGACGGGTCTTGGCTTCGAGGGCGTGGCGCCGGCGGACACCGGGCGTCCGGCGTACCACCCGGCGGTGCTGTTGAAGATTTACGTCTATGGATATCTCAACCGCCTGCAGTCGAGCCGGCGCCTGGAACGCGAGACGCAGCGCAACGTCGAGCTGATGTGGCTGACCGGTCGCTTGACGCCGGACTTCAAGACCGTCGCCGACTTCCGCAAGGACAACGGTAAAGCGATCCGTAACGTCTGCCGCGAATTTATCGTACTGTGCCGCCGACTCGAGCTGTTCTCCGAAGCGATTGTGGCGATCGACGGCAGCAAGTTCAAGGCGGTCAACAACCGCGATAAGAACTTCACTGACCACAAGCTCAAGAAGCGGATGGATCAGCTGGAGGAAAGCATCGGCCGCTATCTGGCCGAGCTCGACCGCGCGGATCGGGACCCGACCCTCGTCACGGAAGGCCGAGTTTCGCGGCTCAAGGAGAAGGTCGCCTCGGTCAAGGCGCACATGGAGCCCCTGAAACAGATTGGCCAGCAACTACGGGAAGCACCTGACGGGCAAGTCTCGCTGACCGATCCAGATGCGCGCTCGATGGCCACCAGTGGCCGAGGCACCGGCATCGTCGGCTACAACGTGCAGACCGCGGTCGATACCAAGCACCACCTGATCGTGGCTCACGAAGTTACCAACGTCGGCCATGACCGCACCCAGCTGTTCGCGATGGCCACGCAGGCGCGCAGCGCGACGGGAAAGGAAGAGCTGACCGTCGTTGCTGATCGCGGCTACTTCAAAGGCGAAGAGATTCTGGATTGCGACCGGGCCGGCATGACCCCGCTGGTGCCCAAGTCGCTGACCTCCAACAGCAAGGCCGATGGTCGCTTCGACAAGCGTGACTTTGTTTACATCGCCGAAGACGATGAGTACCGCTGCCCGGCCGGCCAACGCGCCATCCGGCGCTTTACCACCATCGAGAACGGCATGACCCTGCACAAGTACTGGTCTTCGGCTTGTCCCAAGTGTCCGCTCAAAGCGCAATGCACGACGAGCATCTACCGGCGCATCGCGCGCTGGGAGCACGAGGCCGTGCTCGAGGCGATGCAGGAGCGCCTCGACCACCAGCCCGATGCCATGAAGCTACGGCGGCAAACCGTCGAACATCCTTTCGGCACGCTCAAAGCCTGGATGGGCGCGACCCATTTCCTGACCAAGCGGCTGCCTCGCGTCAGTACCGAGATGAGTCTGCATGTGCTGGCCTACAACCTCAAACACGTGATGCGGATCCTGGGCATCGGACCGCTGATGCAGGCGATAAGGGCATGAGCCCCTCTATTCTCGTGCGATAGACCGCGCAGAAAGAACTGCCAAGCGCATCTGCAGCACAACTTTCGATACGACCTCGATAAAATCCTCAGCCGGCGCGGTTGCACACAGCGTGGCACCGGCTGTCCCAAACGCTTCCACGCGTGCTAACGCGGCATGGTCACGCAGATTTAACGTTTCCGCACAGCCTCGACCCACAGCAGTAGTTCGGCCCTTCCCGTGAGCCGCCATTTAACCGCGACAAAGCGGACGCTGGAAACCACGATACACGAGCACGCGAGGCTCTCCGCTTTCGCATATTCCCAAAGGCTGCCCATCATAGGCATCCAATGCTTTGTCGGGAGGTCCGCCAGCCGTCGCCGATGCGCGAACCCCGTGTTTCGGCCGCCGCCGATGCGGCCATGTCGGCGGTGGCAACAGGCTGCTATGACCCGGGAATGAAATCCGTTTCGACCGCCTTGCGCAGGAGGTCGGGTGGGAGCAACCCTTGACTCAGCACGAAATCGTTGAATTTCTTCCGATCGAATCGTGGCCCGAGCGTCAATTCGGTCTGCGCGCGCAGCTGTATCAGTCGCATGTAGCCGTAGTAGTAGGCGGTCGCCTGACCGGGGCTGTCGAAGGTATAGCGATCGACTTCCTGCTTGACCATCGCACGTGACAGCACAACGTCGTCCCGCAGGACGGCCGCCACGCGTTCCGGCGTGGTCAGGCCCAGGTTTACCATCGGGTCCAGGAAGGCCCGCGCCGCCCGCATCAACCGATGCTGCAACGCGAACATCTGCCCGTCGAGCGGCTCATAGGGCTGCATTTCGGCCTCCGCGTAGAGGGCCCAGCCCTCAATATTGACGCTGTTCCCCGCGTAAACGGCCCTCGCGATCGACACGCCCTGCTCAACCATGCCGGCGAACTGCAGCTCGTGACCCGGCCGCGATTCGTGCGAAGTGAGCGTCCAAGACGCGCCCTCGCTCGTGAAATCGTCGTACGCGAGGCTCGCGTCGTTGCCCGCGCCTGGGATGTTGAGTGGCAACACGAATTCGCCGTATTCGCCCGTATTTCCGATTAAGCGCGGCGGCACCATGTGCGGCGCCGGCACTTGGGCCGTTTCCGCAGCCGATGCGAGTCGGATGGCGCCTTTGCGCACGGGCAAGGTGACGATGTTTTCGCGGGCGATGATCGCCTCGATCTCGGCAAGCCGCTTTCGATAGAGCGGGAGAATCGCCTCGCCGACCACCTGATCCTTCTTGAGTTCGCGGAGCACGTCGCGATAGTCGGAATTCCTGTATCCACGTTGCTTCGCGATGAGCACGGCCAGCGCGCGCAACTGGTTCTGGATTTCGCCAAACGAGAACTGCGCCTGCGCGATCAGCGCTTGCGGAGCGATATCGACCCCGACACGCTTCAGGTTGTCTGCGTATATTCCTGGCGGCAATCGATTCGTGGGGCGCGCCTTCGGAATCACATTGGCGCGTACCCAGTCGTCGTACGCCAGGAGCTGCCCGGACATTTTGTCGAAGGGCTCCTGCCAGCCCGCGAGACCGCTCTTCTCGAACAGCTCGCGCATGCCGTCGATGTAGTGTCCGGTGTCGCCGAGGCTCTTGTTCACTTCGTTGACGTAGGGTCCAGTCAGTCCGGGCGTGCCGAAGCGCTCCTCAGTTCGATCGATGGCCAGTTGCGTGAGCGGCTTCGTGCCGGGTTCAATCCCCGCGTAACGGCGCAGTCGCGTCAATGCGGCGGCCTGTCGCGCCTTCGGCACCTGCGGATCAAGCAGCGCGCGAATGCCGGAAAACTCCATTTCCGCGACACCGATATAGTCCAGCATCAGCCGTCGGCTCAATTGGGCAGACGTGATGTTGTCTTCTTCTGCTTTGATGAGGATCTCGAGGTCCTGCCGGACGCGCGGGTCGGTCGTGACAGGGAGCCGGGCCCGCAGATCAGCCGCAGCCTGCCTGGCGTCGGCGAGGTAGCGGTCGTAGACGCCGGGTTTCAGGTCCAAGATGTCTTCATCGAGTCCCGTGACGCCTGTCTGTCCCGCTGATTCCGGCCGGTACCGGGCGTAGACCGCGAGTGCGATCTGAGCGTTCTCGTCGCTTTGCTTGACCCAGGCAGGTGGTTTTGCGGCATCGGCCAAAGGCAAGACAAAAGTCATGATCAAGAACGAAACGACTCCGGCAATGCCCTTCATGCGGTTCTCCGTAGATTGACGTTTGCCGGACGGTGCTAGACCGCCGTCAGCCCGTGCCCATGTCATCTGCGATTCCTTTCGGCCCTCGGAAGCCACAGTCAATGAAAGGCCGGTGTCGCAGGCCCACGGAAACACGACGGCCGTCGCCGAGCCAAATCGGGAGGCAGTAGGCAGCGCGCAGCCACTCCTTGCCGTCCCCGCCACAGATCCGCTTGGCAGCGTATCACGCGTTGACTCGAAGCGGCCTGACGGTGAGGTGGTCGATCCGGGCGATCGCTATAATCGCGGCGCCCATCGGTGAGTTTTAGAGGGCGAGAATGTCGAAATAGCGGTGGTGCGAACGGCCGCCCACCGGAATCTTACGCGGCGACACCGAGCGGCTGGAGTTGGCCGGTGACCGCCACCGCCCCACGCCAGTCGAATGGCTGCTCCCCGTCTGTTCCGGACGTTCAAGCGCGAGCTCCCTAGGACCGCTCATGGCGAAGGGCGACGAATTCTCAACGGCCGCAGTGTCAACGATGCGATAACAAAGTCCGTCGTGCCTTGCTCAACGACGTAAAGGCTCTTTCATACGACGATTCCACCAGCTCCCTGAGATAGGCGGCGGGGAATACCGATACGTGGACGATCGTGATCCAGCCATAGCGGCCGCGGTACCTCGCGGGCTTCACGCCCCGCATGTCGGTCAACTCGATGAAACGATCCAGCGTGACCCAAGTGCTGAATCGCCATCGCTCCGGATCGCTGGTCTTGAAATAGGCGAACTTCTTGCCGCCGACCGAGTAGACGAGGAAGTTGTACGGCTCGCCGTAGAGCGTTTCTATCGCATTGGGAAACCCGCGACAGAACCGCTTCAATTGCGCAACGTTCATGACGCGCGGAGAAGCGCGAGGGTTCTCGCGTCCTGGACCCCCGCGAAGTACTTGTCCAGCGCTTCGCGAAAGACCGCGTTCGTCGGGTCGACAGACAGAAACAAAGTCAGGCACGACCTGCACTTCGCGGCGTCGACCGGCCCCAGGATGTGCGCCGCGCTTAGCCCGCGAAGCCCGTTCATCGCAGCCACGGTCTCCGTCAAGCGCGGTCCGAGCACCGGATGCGCAAGGTACGCCCGAGCCTCGTCTGCAGAGGCGATGCCGTAGAAAGCGGCCCTCGAGCTCGTCCCCAATCCCTTGAGCTGCGGCAGCACGTACCAGATCCAGTGAGTCACCTTCTTGCCTGCCCGCAGCTCGGCCAATGCGGACGCGTAGTCTATCGCCTGAGCTTGCAAAAAGCGCTCGAGGTTGAAAGGATCCTCGTGCATGGATATCGACCCATCGAGGGTTGGAACAATAACGCCTTCTCCGGCCTATGTCCGCGTCCAGTGTAAGCGGACGTCGTAATTCGACGACCGAATTCGCGTCAGAATGCGTATTCGGCGGGGTCGCAGCCCTGACCGCCGGGACCGCGCCGTAGTAGGATGTGCGACCCGGTTGAGGCCTTAAGCGCGGTTCGCCGCGGTCGCGACGTCGTCCATTCACTGAATTTCTGCATGCCGTCCTTCGGCGCCCACGCGGACGATGCCGACACCGTGATCACGACGTTCGACAACGGCGTGCGCGTCGTCGTCGTTTGCCTGCCGCACTTGGCGACGGCCGAGGTGAGCGTCTTTGTGCGCAGCGGCAGCCAGCACGAAAGCGCGCGCCTCAATGGCATCAGTCATGTCATCGAGCACATGGCTTTCAAGGGCACGCGTACGCGGGACTGCCAGCGGATCAACCTCGATGCCGAGCGGCTGGGCGCCGCGGTCAACGCCCACACCGACAAGGATCACACCGCGTTCCACGTGCACGGTCTCGCGCACGACGCGGCGGCCTTCGTCGGCATGCTCGGCGACATCGTGCGCGAGAGCACCTTTCCCGAAGCCGAGCTTGAGTGCGAGCGTGACGTCCTCCTCCACGAGTACGCGGAGGACGAAGACGACGGAATGGCGGCGGCGTTCAAGTTGTTCGATAACGCCTGCTACGGCGCGCATCGGGCAGCCCGACCAGTGATCGGCAGCCGCGCGAACATCCGCCGCTTCACGCGCGACGACCTCGTCGCGTGGGCGCAGCAGCAGTACACCGGGGCCAACGTCGTCGTCGGCGTTGCCGGCGATGTCGAGCCCGACCAGATCCTCGCCGCGGCGCGGGCGGTGTTCGGCGACATGCCCCGCGGCGGCGAAAATGTGATCGCCCCGCCCGATTTTGTCGGAGGCATCCGTTCGCGCCGGCTGCCGGGGTCGAACCAGGTGCATGTGGTCGTCGGCTTCCCGGTCCCCCCGCTACCGGACGGGCACGTGGCCTACGTCGTCGCCGCAGCCCTTCTCGGCGAGGGCATGAGCTCGCCGCTGCTGGATCGCGTGCGCGAGCGACGCGCTCTCGTCTACCACGCCGATTGCTGGACCGACGTGAAGGACGCGTACGGTCAGTTCGTGATCGAGGCGTCGACCACACCCGAACACCTCCACGATTACGTGAGCGAGGTCGCCCGCTTGCTGCGCGAGCACGCCGAGACGACCGATCCCGTCGGCCTCGAGCGCGCGCGCAACCAGGTCGCGGTTCGCGTCCTCGGCGAGCGGGAAGCGCCCGCGCAGCGGCTCGAGCTCGCGGCGCTCGACCTCTTTGCGCTCGCTCGCGTGCGCTCGCGCGATGAGCTCCTCGCGAGCATCGCCGCGGTCAGCGCCACGCAGGTGCGCGAGGTATTCCGACTAATGCTTAATGCAGGCGCGGCGGTAGGGATCGCCGGCAGGATCGCGCAAGGCGAGGCCGAACGCGTGGCCAACCTTGTCGCCGGGTCTCGCGCCTAACCGTCGGGCGCGGGACCTCAAGGGGGATCCCACCGGGTCGGGACCCGCGCCGCCCGGTGCCAGGCAGCCGCAACGTCAGGATCGCGAGGTGGACCCGACGGCCCGCCCCGCTCGATTGCGTGCCGAGCCGACTCGCAACCGAACGCTTGAACGGTTGCCGGTCGCCGCCGGAGAACGATCGGGCCCCCATCGCCCGCCGCGATGGGCGAACGATCCCGAGCGCCTGCGGCGAGCGGACCACGCACCGTGCCCACTCAGTCCTGGTCGTTCGCCCAGTTCTGACGCTGAAATGACTGTGCGGGACTTAGCCGGCGTTGGCGCTACACTACCGTATATTTGTACGGTATACGCAATGCGCTTCGCCGTCATACTCATGCGCCATCGGGGCCCGCCCCTTGACCGGTACGAGATTGCCAACCGCGCCCCGCTTGTTGGCGACCTGCGCATCGAGGAAGTGAGCGACGAGACGCTACGCCGTTACGTGCGCATGGCGAGGCTCGTCAACGTTTTGCGCCCCCGGGAGCGTGAGGCACTGGCCACGCTTTACGATCCTGCGCTAATCGCGATGAGTCCGCTCGCCTTCACTCTCTCTGGCTTGGAGCGAGTTGGTGAACAAGACTTCGCGCAGAGCTGGCTAGTGCGGTTCGCGTGATGGCAGAGAGCGAGCCGATTGCCCCCTGTTTGATGGGTGACCTGCGCCGGCGTTTAGGCGCATCGATTATGTGCCCTCCTGAGACAAGGGTAACAGTTATCTTGACGCGCACCGGCGGAATGTTGTCGCGTCATGTGCGCGGCGCCGGGCGCGCCTCGTGGATTGAGGAGCACCGCCGGTATAAACCGTTACCTATGTAACCGGAATACACCATCAGGAACGCCCGCTCCTCAGCAACGAGCTTGTCGACAACGTCCTTCTCATAGGTGGGTGCACGCTCATCCTCGCCGTCTGAACCAGTGGCCGACGTCCATCAAAGCTTGTAGCCGATTTGACGCAGCAAGTTCTTCCGCCACGCGATGTCGTCGTCGCCTTCGATGCCCTTGGGAGGATAGCCGTCCACCACGCCCAAGATGCCGCGCCCCTGCTCCGTCTCGGCGAGGATCACTTCGGTCGGGTTGGCGGTGGCGCAGAAGACGCGGCACACCTCCGAAACCATCTTGATGGTGTTGAGCACGTTCACCGGATAGAAACCGTCGCCGAGAAAAATGATGAAGCAATGCCCGGCAGCAAGGCTCTTCGCGTTCTTTTGCGCGAGCTCCACCATCGCCGGGTCGGTGCCCGACCATCGCACCAGGCACTTGCCCGAGGCTTCGCAGAAGGCCAAGCCGAACTTGATGCCTGGAACGCACGCCACCAGCGCTTCGTGGAGGTCCTCGACGGACTTGATGAAGTGCGTCTGACCGAGGATGAAGTTGGTCGCTTCAGGCTTGTCGATCGCTATCGTGACGAGTTGCATCTCGAACTCCTCCTCGGAGGACCAGAACGATTGCCGTCGTGCCGGCTTGGCGGCGACATCTTATGGCGAGCGCGCCGCTCGGCGCGGAGTTTGCGCCCGGTTCTCGGCAGCGCGGAAGCAAGGCGATGCGCCGCAAAGCACGGTCAATATCGCGATCTCGAGCGCCAATAGGGGATTACGGCGCGAGACCGGTTTGGGTGACAAGCGCACGAAACGGGACCCGGCTCAGCGGACGAAAACCCGCCCAGTCACCCGCCGACGCGCGACCGGCCAAGGAAGGTTGGCGCGGTGTCCTCGATCGCGTTGGGCTTGCTGCCGCCCGCCGCCCTCGATTCTCACTCGACAGTGGCCTCTGAATTCTTGCGCCGGAACGTGGCTTAGCGGTCCGCGTACCGCTTCGCCGCCGCGAGGTCTCTACGCAACGCCTCCGCGGTGCGGCGCGGACCGTAGCCGGGCGTGTCGCGCTGGATGCGCCATCCTTCCTTCAGCGGCCCCGCGTCCACCGTGTCGAAGCCGAACTCGTCGAGCAGACGGGTAACCGTGGCCTTGGCCTCCTGGTCGTCACCGGCGATGACCAGCGCGCGCCGATTCGTCGTGCCGGCCGGCTGCCCGTCGGTGGTGAGCGCAGCGGCATAGATATGGTTGAAAGCCTTGACGACCTTCGAGGTCGGCAGGTGCGCCTGCAGGAGCTCGGAGGTCGTGGTCGACTCATTGTCGAGCTCGGCGATATGGCCGTCACGTTCGGGGTAGTAGTTGTTCGTGTCAATCACGATCTTGCCCGCCAGCGGCTCGACCGGAACGGCCCGGTAGTTCTTCAGCGGCACCGTGACCACGACGATGTCTCCGGCCTTCGCCGCGTCGGCGGGTGTCGCCGCCCGCGCTTTCGGTCCGAGCTCCGCGACCAGCGCTGACAACGCCCCCGGCCCGCGCGAATTGCTGATCACGACTTCGTAGTTGTTTCTCACCGCGAGCCGGGCGATCTGGCTTCCTATGTGCCCGGCACCGATGAGTCCGATCGTCTTTATGAGCCTATCGTTCATCGCAATCTTCCTAGCGTCTGCCCCTTGGAACCCGCGACCAGATGCGCACGCCAGGCCTCTCGAAGCATTGCCCTATCCAGGGTCACAATGAATAGAGGCGGCAACGCAGCTTGGTATTGATCAGTCGCGGTCGGGACGATGTTTCCCGGAAAACGGCAGCAACCACGACAGCGACTTCATCAAGAGCGCCGTCTGGCCAACGAAATAGTGTTGCGCCTCGCTCACCATCCGCTCGTAGGCGCTGCGATCCAGTTCGCCCTCGAAGGCCTCCGACGTGAGCTTGCCATCCTCCAGGCGCGTATTGCGGGACGTCAACCGGGCCTTGCCACCGAACGCCGAAATCTCCGTGTACGAATGGCGGAAGCTCACAAACCGGTTGGCCCTGGCGGCCGGCTCGATGACTTCGACCGCATTTTTCTCAACCTTGGGGAGCGCCCGTTCGGCGCGTCGCACGGGATGCTTGCTCATGCAACACCTCTCACAAGAAAATTCTGGTCACCGTCGACGCAATGCGTCACCGACGCATTGATAAGATGCGTGGCCGGGGATGGCGGCGTCAATTTTACCCCGTCGCTCCGCCGCGAAACGCAGGATGGGAAGCAAGGGCAACCGGCGGATTGTTGGTCTGTCGCCTTTCAGCACCTCGACGGACGGTCGCTTGATAGCTATAGGTTCAGCACACTTCAAATACAGCGTCATTCATCACAGTTGCTGCGCGCTGTGAGAGGCTACTCGATCACTGTCCATGTCACGATCCAGTCAGGAATTTTCGTTTCGTAACGGTGGAACTTGGTGGCGCACTTTTCGCATTGGTAGGTCTCGCTGCTGAAGTCCGCAAAGACCTTCCACGAGCCGTAGCGGTGCAATCGCGGGTGCGGCTTAACCGTGGATGGTGCGTCGATCAGTGCGCGACACTCGTCGCAGCGTTTCCAATCGTTCACGTCGATCCCCTGAAACGAGCGTAGACCGATCCGCACTCGCTACTCGATCACTGTCCATGTGACCTTGCGGCTCGGCTTCGCCTCGTGGCGGTGGAACTTCGTATGGCAGAGGTCGCACTCGTAGGTGTCGCTGGTAAAGTCGGCAAACACCTTCGACGTTCCGTAGCCGCGCAGTCCCGGATGCTCGTAGATCATCGACGCACCATCGATCAGTGCGCGACATTCGTTGCACGGTTCCATATCGCTCCCTCCCCATTGGTCGCAGACGCAGCGCAGCCGTTCCAGATCGACGCAGAAGCTGCGATCCCCGGTGCGACAGGACGCACTAGCTCGACCGTCCTCCCCATTCCGGTCACGACTCGCGCCCGAAGCCGATGGGCTTGACCTTAGAAGCGACCCGGCAGCCTTTCCTGGCTCGGCGCAAGATGTGTTTGGCCAATTCGTCGCCTTCGATCACGACGTCAACCTGTCGGCCGAGCCGATTGGTGCCGCGCAGGGCAACCTTGCGGCCGGTGACGAGCGCCACCGCCACCAGTCTTTCGCCACGGTCGAGGCCCATGATAATTACCCCGCGCCCCCTCGGCACGGCGCGCATTTCGTCTGACGCGAATACCAGCAGCTTCCCGTTCGACGACAGTGCGGCAACATGGTCGAGGCCCGCCGTCAGGGGCACCGGCGTCACAGGCTCCTCGTCCGGTTCGAGGGCCATGAAAGCCTTGCCCGCCTTCACGCGGGAGACCATGTCTCCGACGGACGTGATGAAGCCGTAGCCGCCGCTGCCGGCCACCAGATATTTCTGCTCGGGCACCCCCGCAATGGCCTGCGCCACCTTGGCGCCCGCCTGCAGTTCGATCAACGTCGTGATCGGCACCCCGTCGCCACGGCCTCCGGGAACATCCGCGGCGCGGATCGTGTACGCCCTTCCTTGGCTGTCCAGCACCACGATCGGATTGACGCTTCGCGTTTCCAGGACGGCAAGTGCGCCGTCGCCTAGCTTGTAGGAAAACTGCATGGCATCGAGCTGGTGACCCTGGCGCGACCGGATCCAGCCGTGCCGCGACAGCGTTATCGTCAACGGTTCGTCGGGAACGGTGCGGCTGACGAGCGCTGGCGCCACGGCTTCGATCAGGGTCCGGCGCGGGTCGGCGAACCGCGCGGCCGCTGCCTCGATCTCCGCGATGACAAGATCGGACAACGCGTCGTCGTTGTCCAGCACGTGCTTCAGCGATTTGCGCTCGGCCTTGAGCGACTTGAGCTCGCCGTCGATCTTGATTCCCTCGAGACGAGCCAGCTGGCGCAGTCGGATCTCGAGGATATCGTCGGCCTGGATCTCGCTGAGTCCGAACGCCGCCATCAAGTCCGTCTTCGGGTCCTCCGCCTTGCGGATGATGCGAACCACCTTGTCGATCGCGAGCAGCGCGATCTGCCGCCCTTCAAGGATGTGGACGCGCCGGTTGACTTCGCCAAGGCGGTGTTGCGTCCGGCGCGTTACCGTGGCGAAGCGGAACGCGATCCACTCCTCGATGACCTGCTTCAAATTCTTCTGGCGCGGGCGCCCGTCGCGTCCGAGCAACACCAGGTTCACCGGGAAGCTCGATTCCAGCCGCGTGTTAGCGAGCAGCAGGTCCACGAATTCCTGCGGCTCCTGCCGGCTCGAGCGCGGCTCGAACACGAGACGGACCGGCGCGTTCTTGTCGGACTCATCCCGTACCGATTCGAGCGCCGAAAGCAACAGCGTCTTCAGGTTGATCTGATCCTGGCTCAGCGACTTCTTGCCCTCCTTCGGCTTCGGGTTGGTCGCGCGCTCGATGTCCTCGAGCACCGTCCGGGCCGACACGCCAAAGGGCAATTCCGTGATGGCGATTCGCCATTGGCCCCGCGCAAGCTCCTCGACCATCCAGCGCGCGCGAATGCGCAGGCTGCCTCGCCCTCCCTCGTAGATAGCTCGGATATCCTCGGGCGGAGAAGTGACGTGCCCACCGCCGGGAAGATCCGGTCCCAGCATCAACGCCAGCAGTTGCGCCACGCTGATCGCAGGTTTGCGGATCGTCGCAATCACCGCGCGCGCGACTTCCCCGAGGTTGTGCGATGGAATGTCGGTCGCCATGCCGACGCCGATGCCCGAGCTGCCGTTGAGCAACAGCATCGGCAGGCGCGCGGGCAATAGCTTCGGCTCCTCGAACGCGCCGTCGTAATTCGGCGCGAAATCCACCGTATCCCGCTCGATCTCCGCGAGCAGCAGCTCGGCGATCGGCGTCAGGCGACACTCGGTGTAACGCATGGCAGCGGCATTGTCCCCGTCGCGCGAGCCGAAGTTGCCCTGACCGTCGATCAGCGGATAGCGCAGGCTGAAGTCCTGCGCCTGGCGCACCAGCGCGTCGTAAGCCGCCGTGTCACCGTGCGGGTGGTATTTGCCGAGCACGTCGCCCACCACCCGCGCCGATTTGACGTGCCGGGTGGGCGCGTACAACCCGAGTTCATGCATCGCGTAGAGGATGCGCCGCTGGACTGGCTTCTGGCCGTCGGCAACATCGGGCAGCGCGCGCCCCATGACGACGCTCATCGCGTACTCGAGATAGCTGCGTTCCGCAAAGGCCGCGAGCGGCAGCGCATCGTCGTCGCCGGGTATGCTTCCGTCGCCCCGCGGCGCAGGCGGCGTCGGTGGTTGCGGTTCCGCCGCCGAGCCGGCGAACAGTTCACCGGTCGACGTGTCGGCCGCAGCGGCCGCGCGCCGCGAGCGCGTGCCCGTTGACTTGGTCTTGCTGGGCGATCCTGGCATTGACGTATCCCTGGAGTCTTTCCGTTTCGCGGCGACTTCAGATGTCGACCTCCACAGTGTTGCCGGATAGTTCCATCCACTCGCGGCGGCTCGCGGCCTCGGCCTTGCCCATCAGCTTCGTGAACACCTGCATCGCATCGGAGGCCAGTTCCGGCGCAACCCGTACCGGCAGCACACGGCGAGTGTCCGGATTCATCGTCGTTTCCCATAGCTGCTCGGGATTCATTTCGCCCAGACCCTTGAATCGGCCCACCGACCATGAACCGGCCTTCACGCCTTCCTTGCCGAGTCGATCTTCGAGCGCCGCGAGCTCGGCGTCGTCGAGAGCGTAGAGCTTGCGTGGCGGACGCTTTCCCTGTGGTGGTACGTCGATGCGATACAGCGGCGGGGCAGCCACGCAGATGTGGCCGCCCTCGATCAACTTCGGGAAATGCCAAAAGAACAGCGTCAGCAACAGGACCTTGATGTGGCTCCCGTCGACATCGGCGTCGGCCATGATGATGATCCTCGAATAGCGCAGGCCGGAAAGGTCGGCGTCGTCGATCGCCTGGTGCGGGTCCACCCCGATCGCTACTGCGATGTCGTGAATCTCGCTGTTCGCAAAAAGCCGGTCCTGCTCGACCTCGAAGGTGTTCAGCACCTTGCCGCGCAGCGGCAGGATCGCCTGATACTGCTTGTCGCGGGCGAGCTTGGCCGAGCCGCCAGCCGAGTCCCCTTCGACCAAGAAGACTTCGCGCCGCGCGACATCCTCCGACTCGCAGTCGGTGAGCTTGCCCGGCAAGACCGCGACACCGGAGCCCTTTCTCTTCTCGACCCTCTGTGCCGACTTGAGCCGCGTCTGCGCCTGCTGGATGACGAGCTCGGCAATTCGTTTGCCATGATCCACGTTCGCGTTCAACCACATCTCGAACGGATCGCGGATGACCTGGATCACAAGCTTCAATGCGTCACGACTGGTGAGTTTTTCCTTCACCTGCCCCTGGAACTGGGGACCGAGGATCCGCGTCGACAGCACGTAGTGCACGCGGGCCGAGACGTCCTCGGTTTGCAAACGCACGCCGCGCGGCAGCAGGTTGTGGTGGTCGACGAACGACTTCACCGCGTCGAACAGCGCCGCACGCAGTCCCGCTTCATGGGTGCCGCCCGCCGGCGTGGGAATGAGATTAACGTAGCTCTCGCCCTCGCCGTGTCCTTCATCGTACCAGGCAAGCGCCCAGGTTGCGCCTTCGCCTTCGGCGAACGCGTCACCGTCTTTCGGCGCACCCAGATACTTCTCACCCGCGAAGATCGGCGCAATCGGCACCAATTCTTCGCTCAATTCGGCGAGGTAGCCTCTGAGACCTTCCGGGTACGACCAGGTTTGGGCCTTCGGCGCCTTGCCCTGCTCCAGCCGCAGCGTCACCTTGACGCCGGGCAGCAGCACGGCCTTGGCGCGCAGCAGGCGCGCGAGATCCGGCAGCGACACGGTCGGTGCATCAAAATATTTGGGATCGGGATAGACGCGCACCGTGGTCCCCGTCGTGCGGGCGCCACAGGTGCCCACGACCTTCAGCTTCTCCGCCACGTCCCCGCCGGCAAAGGCGATGCGGTGCACCTTGCCGTCTCGCCTAACCTCCACTTCGAGCCGCTTCGACAGTGCGTTGGTCACCGACACGCCGACACCGTGCAGGCCACCGGAGAATGCGTAGGCGGCCTGGTCCCCCTTCTTGTCGAACTTGCCGCCCGTGTGCAGGCGCGTGAACACGAGCTCGACCGTTGCCACTTTCTCCTCGGGATGAGGGCCGACGGGGATGCCACGACCATCGTCCTCCACCGACACCGAATGATCGGCGTGCACGACGACGTCGATGCGCGTTGCATAGCCACCAAGCGCTTCGTCGGCTGCGTTGTCGATTACCTCCTGGACGATGTGGGTGGGATCGCTCGTGCGCGTGTACATGCCCGGCCGCTCCTTCACCGGCTGCAGGCCCTTCAACACGCGAATCGACGCCTCTTGGTAGCTTCCTCTGGCCAAGGCCATGCTCCCTTCGAGATTAATCGGCAATCGACCCCATGCCACGCGGCCAAGCCTTCGACGTCCAGACCTTCGATGCTATCGCGCTCGCCGGACTCCCCGCAGGGGTAACGAGATGCTGTTGCTGCGCCCCACGGCAGCGACCGCGAAGACGCTGCGCTCACGGCCCGCCCCCGGCGGCACGCCAAGATGCTTTATGGCGCAGCGCTCGACAATCGCCCGTGCCCGCGTGGGTCCTTGCGTTGCCAGCGCGCTCGCTTCGGTGAGACGGGCGTCGGGATCGAACTCTTGCCACCGCAGTCGAATGCCGTGGAACACAGGGACAACCAAAACAGAGTTGCGACGTTTTTGTAGACAGCTCGAGCAATTAGCCGGAGTGTGCCTCGACATTAGTCGCAACCTCGCTATTGCACGGCCATGCCTTGATTCGCTACCGCTTGCATTGAAGCCTTGATCGCCTCTTCATCCCCGAGGTAGTAATGTCTGATCGGCTTGAGATCATTGTCCAACTCATAGACCAGCGGCTGGCCGGTAGGAATGTTGAGTTCGACGATGTCGGCATCGGAAATGGCATCCAGGTACTTTACGAGCGCCCGCAAACTATTGCCGTGGGCCACGATGATCACCTGCTTTCCCGACCGTATTGTCGGCGCGATGGTTGCGTGCCAAAAGGGCAAGAATCGCGTCACCGTATCTTTCAGGCACTCGGTCCGAGGAAATACCCCCGGTTCGAGCTCCGCGTAACGTGGGTCGCCTTTTTCTAGACGCGGATCGCCGTCCGCCAACGGAGGTGGCGCCGTTTCGTAGGCGCGACGCCAGATCTTTACTTGCGCGTCGCCAAACCTGGCCGCCGTCTCGGCCTTGTTGAGCCCCTGCAACGCGCCGTAGTGGCGCTCGTTCAGGCGCCAGGAGTGAATCACCGGGATCCACATGCGGTCCATCTCCTCCAGCACCACCCACAGCGTCTTGATCGCGCGCTTGAGGACGGAGGTGAAGGCCAGATCGAACTCGTGTCCTTCGTTCCTCAATAGTGCGCCGGCCGCCTTGGCTTCGGCCAGTCCTTTTTCGCTAAGCCCAACGTCGGTCCAACCGGTGAACCGGTTTTCCTGGTTCCACGTCGATTCGCCGTGGCGCAAGAGCACAATTTTCTTCATGGTCGGGTCTCGATGATTGGAGTCAACCTCAGCGGACGAACGGGCGCAAGCCTGCGGCTTCACGGGCCAAAGCAGTGATCCCTTTCCAATCGCCCGCCGCGACCGCGTCCTTCGGGGTCAGCCACGAGCCCCCGACGCAGCCGACATTGGGCAGCGCCAGAAAATCCGGCGCCGATGCGGCAGTGACGCCGCCTGTGGGGCAGAACGTCAAGTCCGGGAACGGGCCCAACAATGCCTTCAACATGCCGATGCCGCCGGCCTGCTGCGCCGGGAACAGTTTCAGTTCGGTGAAACCTGCGGCGCGCGCCGCGATCACGTCGGAAGGTGTCATCACACCGGGAAGCAGCGGCAACCCGCTCGCACGCGCACCTTCGACCAACTCGGCCGTAAGCCCGGGGCTCACACCAAAGCGAGCGCCGGCCGCCATGGCGAGCTTGAAATCTTCGGAGCGTGTGATCGTGCCAACCCCGATGATCGCGTCTTCCACGGCGTCCGCGATCGCCCGGACAGCCTCCAACGCGACCGGCGTGCGCAGGGTGACTTCCAGGACGCGGACCCCACCCGCGACCAAGGCTTCCGCCAACGGTACAGCTTGCGCCAGCTCGTCGATCACGATCACCGGGATTACCGGGCCGACGCGCATCAGATCTCGCGCATTCATACCGTGAATCCTACACTCGGACGATGCAACCGATTGCAAGGGAGTGTCGCGATCACGCTCGACCGGCACCGAATGGCCTCAGCTACCCTCCAACGCAAGCAGGAGCTGGCTGCTGTGATCCATCTGTGCGGCGCCGGCGCGGGCGACGACTACGCGAGGCGCGGTTTTCGCTTGATGGACGGCCAGCGGTGTGGGGATCACGATGTCCGCATGTACCTCGCGCGCATCAACGAGATGAAGGGTTTGTTCAACCGACTCGCACGAGTTCATTCAGACAGACCACCTGACAGCCCTGCTATGTCCCACACTATCCGTAAGTTCGATGCCGGATAACAGTCGGCGGCGGACCACCGGAAGGATCAAAAGCGGCCGAGCACCGGCACGATGTGGCGCGCCTATTGACTGGACTTACACGCCCCCAGAGCACCGGAGCGGCGGATGTACAATGAGCACGCGACGGGGGCCGAATTGGGATGGCGCGACGAACGTCGCGTGTAGCTTCCAGCGCTGCCAGCAGCTATTGGTAATAACCGTGTCGGCCGCCAGAACGGCGGCGAGAGCCAGAGCTCTAGCAACACGCCAATTTGAGCGCTGACCGACTGACAAGAATGTGGACGGGCGCACCGGGCGCCGGCTTCTTGATCACCAAGCCGGTGATCAGACCATTTTCAGTTCCCTGAAGCGGAGATACAGCTCGCGGCACGCCCAGGCATCGGTCGCCGCGTAGGCGATCTGCTGCCGCGTCAAGCGGCGCGCAGCCCAGTTCGTAGTCTTCGCGCCCTTGGGGATGCGCGTACCGAGAAATATCCCGGCGAGATTTCGCACGCCCGTCTGCTTCAGGCCGTGGCGCTCCGCAACTTTGCCGAGATCCATCACCGATCTTTCGTCGAACTCGAATAACTTTTTCAGCTTACGCATATCGTCGGTCACCGACACGCCCACCTTGATGATCTTCTCTGACGAAAGGATCTCCCGCATCGCGCCGAAAAGGTCCTGCTGCTGGACCTGCCAGAGATACACAGCGCTCGCCGTAGCGAATTGCACGAGAGACGGGAGGTAGCTCTCGCCGGGCCTGAAGGCGGGCCGTGTCTCAGTGTCAAAGCCGACTACGCTTTCCTGCAAGATGTCCTGCATCGCGTGCTGGAGGTCCGGATGCCCCGCGACGACGTGCATCGGACCCTCATAGCGTCGGATCGGCAACTCGCTCATCTCCTCACGCGAGATCCTTTTAGCGGATTCGGATCGCAGTGTGGCGGTGGGGTCCCTACTCATACGCCGCATAGTAAGCTGGTTCCCCGTTGCGAGTGGGCGCAGGCGGGGCCGGTGGGGTCCCTCGCTACGCTTGACAACCCCTCAAGGTCTACGTTGTGAACATCCGGTATCCCTTAAGGTGCGACGGCGGGTTTCGGTTGCGCGGACCTTGGGGATTGGTACGAGCGTCGCGCGGCGCGTTCTGGCTTCCTGAACGACGCCCCCGCCGCGATCCCGACAACCGGCTGGGACAATCCATTGGATGATTAATGCAAGACATACTCGTTCGGCTGCGAACGGAGTCAGCCCGCCCCTTAATCACGCCCTCGCGGCGATTGCATGGCTCGTGACTCGTGGGGATCGGTCTTGCATGGCAGTACGCCGCGGACAGCAATGCGCCAGAGAGAAATGCATGAAATCCTGCCCGGCGAACTCGCCCCCGCTTGAGCGTCACGTCAAAAAGCCTGCGAGCGTCCGTTTCCGAACGCGCAGTGTGTCAGCGCTAAAGTTGTTGGTATCTCTTGGCCGCCCTGTAATGGATCATCTTCGTCGTGATCTCGGACAGGCTGCGCGGCAGATCAAAGAATGTTCCGGCCTCTTCGAGGTTACTGAATTGAAACTGATTGCGAATATGAAATTCGAGGAGTGCTTCTACATAGCGCTTTAGCTGATAGAGACACACTTCGCCTGCCTGCGATTCGCCACCTTCGTGGACGAGCCGATTGCGCTCGCGCCGGAGGTTGTCCAGCACGAGTCGTGGTAACTCGGAGTCGCGGTAGACGAAGCTGGCCCGTTTCACGGTACGCTCGAAGTTTGCTTGCTGTGTCGCGGTCAGCTGCTCGAGAACCGACCAGAGCCGTATGAACGCGTCCTCCATGTCGTGTCGATCAAGCGCGCGAACGTACTGGCGTAGCGCGTCGGCGACCGATTCGGCGTAGTGTGAGTGTGCGAGGTATCGCCGTACGCGTCTCGTGAAGGTCGCGATTCTGCTCCAATCCGACGTCAGATCGGTAATTGTCGCCGGCGCGCGATACTCGGGTTGATACCACCACTGTTCTTTTGCCACGAGGTCGCCGTTGACTTCATGGCAGCTGTGGATGGGATGAAGAAACACCCGATTGACGGGTTTTGGCGTTCCCCCTGAGATCCGCCAGGATTGGCCGCGGTTATAGTAGAAGTTCCAGATTCCACGCAGCAAGTCGACGGCGTCGAGCGCGCGGTCTATCGCCTGGTAAACCGTCCGTCCCGCTACACGTACGACTACCGACCGGTATTTCGATGGCAGGCTGTCGTGTGCGAACGTCGTCTGGTCTCGCAGCGCTGATTGACGTGCGTCGCCGAGCCGCTTCGGAAGACGAGAGGGGAATACCACCGCCGTATTCACGTCAGGACGGAACACCGATTGCGGTCGCGGCAGATGGACGGAAGCGGCAGTTACCACTAAGAACTGCTTGAAGGGTTGGCTTAGATAGCGCGTGAGCTCTGTTGCCAGGCTGAGAAGGAATGTGTCTTTAAGCAGCGCTCCCTTGGTCGTAGGTGCGAACAGCGCCCTCGCGATAAGGTTGTGCCGATCCACGGTCGGAAGATCGACGCCGAATTCGAGAGAGCCGGCGAGTAAGAAAGTCATCTCCTCGAAGAGGAGATTAGTGTAGGAGACTTTACCGTTCTTATCGACGGATCGTGCCTTCTCTACCTCGGCAAGCAGCGGCAGAGGCTCTGTGCCTCGGTACCATTTCACGTGCATGATGCAGCTCCGAGAGCTTAGCGGTGCGGATGTCTTAACTGAAAAGATCTCCTGACGATTTGCAAGGCGCACCGCACACAAGCGCCGACACGCCCACGGTAGCACCGATGCCGGCAGCGGATTCGACGCAGGCGCCGTCGCAGCGCGTGCTGCCTTTGCGGCGCGCGCCACGCGCGTTTCCTGCGCACCTACCGCGCGAGACCGTCGTGCACGCGCCGGCGAGTTGCAGCTGTCCGGACTGCGGTGGCGCGATGCGCGAGCTGGGCGAGGATGTCTCCGAGATGTTGGACATGGTGCCGGGATACTTCAAGGTCATCCGCCATGTACGGCCCAAGCTCTCCTGCGGCCACTGCTCACGGATAGTCCAGCAGCCAGCGCCCTCGCGGCCCATCGCGCGGGGGATGGCAGCGCCAGGACTGCTGGCCCAGATCATCGTGGCCAAGTACGCTGACCATTGCCCGCTCTATCGGCAGCAGGGTATCTACCGACGTTCTGGCGTGAAGCTTGATCGTGCCACGCTGGCGGCGTGGGTCGGCGAGACGGCACGTCTGCTCGAACCCTTGATCAACGTGCTCGGTTGTTATGTGTTGGCGGCCGAGAAAGTGCACGCCGATGACACGCCGGTACCGGTCCTCGATCCTGGGCGTGGCAAGACCAAGACCGGACGGTTATGGACTTACGTGCGCGATGATCGCCCTGCCGGCAGTCGCGATCCACCGGCGGTGTGGTATCGCTACTCGCCCAACCGCAAGGGTGAACATCCGCAAACGCACTTGCGCCACTTCCGCGGCGTGCTGCAGGCTGACGCCTACGCCGGATTCGGACCGCTGTACGAGACCGGTGAGATCGTCGAAGCAGCATGCTGGGCGCACGCACGGCGCAAGTTCTACGACATCTATATGGTAGATCGCTCGCCCATTGCGGCCGAGGCGATGCAGCGCATCGGCGCGTTGTACGCCATCGAGCGGGACATTCGGGGCACTCTGCCGGCGCAGCGATCTCGCGTGCGGCAGCAACGGGCCGGGCCGCTGCTCGATACGCTCCACGCCTGGCTGGCGGCGACGCTGGCGATGGTATCGGCGAAGTCGGAACTGGCGGGCGCGATCAAATATGCGTTGGTCCGCTGGACCGCATTGACCCGCTATCGCGACGATGGCCGCATCGAGATCGACACGGATGTATTTGACAAGCCCTTTATGCGGGTTCTCGCTTTGCGGGCGCCCTCGGCTTTGGCGGGACGGCTTTCCACGCCGAGGCGAAGCGCCGATATTCGTCTTCGGCCATCCCGAGCCATGCGCGCTCCTTATCGCGAACCGTCTGCAGACTGTACTCGCGCGCGGGTCCCGGCTTGTTGCCACCACGGCGAGACGCGTGACCGGCCTTCAGCTCCAGCTCGCGCAGCTTCCACTGCAGGAGCGCCGGTCGTTTCCAGGCGTAGTCTTCCCCCTTGGTCAGCATGTGCCAGATAAGCACCGCCAGCTTCCGAGCCGTGGCTACCGCGGCGACTTGCTTCCCGCGCTTGGCGCTGACGCGATTGAAGAATGCGCGCAGCGGCCCTGGCGCCGCCGCAATCGACCAAACGGACTCCACCAGCATCGCGCGGGCATGACCCCGGCCCTGTTTGGTGATGTGACCGTGGAATGCCGGATGATCACCGGACTGGTGCACGCATGGGTTCAGCCCCAGGTAGCTGACCAGCTTCTCCGGGCTGGAGAAACGGGTGATGTCGCCGATCGCAGCCAGGACGCTGGCAGCGACGATGGAATTCACTCCACCGATCGTCATGAGTCGCTTCACGTTCGGCTGATCGAGTGCCCGCTGCGCCAGGTCCTTGTCGATCACCAGCAGCTCGGCGGCGAGTCGGTCGAGTTCATCGAGGTGACGCAACACCAGGCGTTTCTGATCGACGGGCACGGCCAACTGTTCGAGCCGGGCACGCCCCTTCTTGGTGAAGAGGTTGCCGGCCTCACGAGGAATCAAGTTGGCATGCAGGACGGATTGAACCCTGTTCTTCAGCCGAGTCGTCTGCGAAACAAGCTGGGTGCGTTCGGCGATGCACCGGCGCTCGGCCTGGACCGATTCGGGCGGTATCCAGACTTCCGGCAAGAACCGCGCGGCGTGCAGTCGGGCGAGAACCGCAGCATCGATCTTGTCGGTCTTGACCTTCGCCCAGGCGATGGCCCGCACCTGCAACGGGTTGGCTACGACTACGCGATGGACAAACGGCGTCAGAAGGCGAACGATGATCGCCGTGTTGCCGGTGGCTTCCAGCACCACGTCGTCGTCCCTGCTAAGCTCTTTGCAGAACTCAAGCACTGCCTCGCGATCCATGGCGAAGCGACCGTGGTCTCTCACCGTGCCGTGCTCCAAGATGGCGACCTGAGCGAAGGACCGATGAACATCAAGTCCGATTACTCTCATTTGGGATCCTCCTACAGTGAACACATCACAGCGGGAGCTCGCGGGTCACACGACAACTACGGATTCGCGCTCGCAGCGCATCCGGGCGAATCGAAGGGGCGGCCAGATAACAACTCGAGCTCGCAGCTCATTGTCAATTTCGGCCTGCCCGCAAGACATGCTCCCGTCGCCCCAATCCCGGCTTTGAGACGATACCCCTGTCGGAATATCGTTCACCGCCGCGAGGCGCGAGAGTGAAACATGCCAGATAACAACAGCGCCGAACGCTCGATTCGACCGCTGGTTCTGGGTCGGCGCAACTACCTCTTCGCCGGCTCGGACAGCGGCGGGGAGCGGGCGGCCAACATCTATAGCCTGATCGGCACCGCCCTGCTCAACGGCCGCGACCCGTACCTGTACCTGCGCCATGTACTCGAACGCATCGCCGAGTACCCGATCAACCGCATCGACCAGCTCCTCCCCTGGCATGCTGCGCTGGAGGTTCCGGCTGAGCGCCTGCGCGCTTAACCGTGGCCGTCGCCCGCAAGGCGCCGTTGCGCGCCGTGAAGACCGACACGCCGATCTACCAGTTGCGGATCGAACTGCTTGATCTCGAGCCGGCGATCTGGCGACGAATCCTGGTGCCGGCCACGATCAAATTACCCAAGCTCCATGTGGTGCTGCTGTGGACGATGGGCTGGGCCGGTGGTCACCTGCACGAGTTCGTGATCGGCCATAACCACTACGGCCAACCTGACCCGGACTTCGATACCCCGCCCGTAATCCAACGTGAAGATCGCATCACGCTCGGCGCCGCACTCGGCGCGCGCAAAGCCTTCACCTATCTCTACGACTATGGCGACGGTTGGGAACATCGCGTAACCGTCGAGAAGATCTTGCCGCCTGATCCTGGGCTAAAGTCACCGCGGTGTTTGGATGGCGCCAATGCCTGCCCGCCTGAGGACGTGGGCGGGCCGCCCGGTTACGTCGACTTCCTGCAGGCTATCAATGATCCCAAACACGACGAGCACGAATCCATGCTCGAATGGTGCGGCGGGTCGTTCGATCCCACCGCGTTCCGCCTCGACGACCTTAACGACACCCTACGTCAGATCAAACTCTGACCGTCAATGCGGCCTCAGGCTGACGCTTACCACGCATCAGCATGCTTAGAAGAAGCGCTTGTTGTGCCGGTCGACGCATCCGGGGCGCGTCTGTAATCCTCGCGCTCAACGACCAAGGGCGGTGTCTAACGGCCGTTTCCGACCGGCCGAGATCGACCCCATCAGCGACATCCGCCGTCCTGATCTCCTCGCCCCAAAGCTGACGGTCGAACCCGCACCCAGGCACCCGAAGGAGGCGCCGCAGCGGAGGGCACACCTCGGTAGGCAACGCTCGGAGCGATTGAGCCGCAACGCGAGGCTTGAGGCCGGCCGATCTCACAACCTCGGGAGCCTCGCGTGCAAGCCATCGGCCGGTAGCCCAGCGGGCGCCGGATGGCCCCGGTCCGCTACGAGCGCCATCGCCCCGAGCAGGCCACGCTGTACCGGCTGGTGCAGTAGCCCCAGCTTCACAGCGCACACCGAAGCCAGCACCGGATCGGCGCTACCGCGGTTCATCAAGGGCGAATTCAACGCGTTCCTCGATTGCGGCATCCTGGCGCACGGCTTCCGAGGTTGGGCTGCGGCGAATGGCGCATGACAAGCTGTGGCCTTCATTTGCAAAAAGCACAGGGGGCTCTGCCCTTCGTGCGCTGCCCGGCGCATGTCGAAGACCGCGGCGCACCCCAAGGACCCTGTTACGTCCGCTGTCAGCACCCAATGCCCGTCAACACAGTTGGGCACTTGCCCAACCTGGTTGTTGTGCTACACAATCTAAGGTGCACCAGACTGCCCATACGCGCCTCCTGATGAGGCGCTCGAAGTCGAGCACTTGCCCCCTCGAGACCCATTGTGCGACTTTCGAAGGGTATTGAAAGATGTGTGTTCGGATTGTCAATTCGCGAGGCATTCCAGGCACGGTCGCTTGCGTCGCCCGCACCGTTCACCAGCGTCGCGCCGTTTTCCTCACGAGCTGCCACGTGATGTTTGCGGCCGGCGCCTCGCGACATGATCCGGTCTGGCGTGTCCACGAAGCTGCAGGCGCGCGAGATTTCCAGCGGCTCGGCAGCGCATTGCAGGGAAAGTGCGGCATCGTGCACTACCGCGGCGATGACTACTTCGTCGACTGCGCCGTCGGCTTGCTCGAAGCGCCGCTCGCGGGCGCGGCGGCGCCTGCAAAGCACGCGGTGCCGACGAAGCCCGGCGACCGTGTGACCAAGACGGGCGCCGCCACCGGCGCCACCACCGGAATCATCGTCGACTCCTCCTACTACTGTGCACACGAACCGGCTCCGCGCCAGCTACTCATCCGTTCCGCGGACCCGGGGCGGCCGTTTGCGGAGGCGGGCGATTCCGGCGCATTGATCTGGAATGAAGACGGTGCGCCGATCGGCCTGCTGTGGGGGACGACGATCGCAGCCGAGGGCGTCGCCTGTCCCATCGACCCCGTGCTGCACGCACTCAACATCCAGCTGTGCGGAGGTCACGCATGACCACCAACGCGCAGTTCAGGGCCGAGGAGCGTGCGCTGCGCGAGCTGCTCGCTTCCGGCGTCGAGCAGAAGCTGCGCGCGCTGCCCAACGTCTTCCACGTGAGCGTCGGGCTCAAGGAAGCAAAGCGCCGGCTGGTCACCGACCGGCTCTGCATCCGCGTCTACGTGCGCGACAAGAAGCCGCTCGACGAGCTCGCACCCACGCAACGTATTCCCGCGCAGATCCACGGCGTGCCCACCGACGTGAACGTCGTGCCGGAATTCGGTTTCCATGCCGACAACACTCGCTACCGGCCGATCAAGGGCGGCATCCAGATCTCCAACGGGTGGATCGACATCACGCCGCCCGCGACACTCGCCGGCATCACGGCGGGCACGCTGGGCTGCATCGCGATCGACAACACCGACGATGACGAGATGTTCCTCAGCGCCCAGCACGTGCTGCTCGCCAGTTCGGTCGGCCCGGGTAATCCCATCTATCAACCCGCGCCGATCTGGTTTCGGAACCTGCGCGCCCCGGCGCAGGTGCCGAGCATGATCACGGACAACGGCGACAAGGTGGGCGTCGTGCGCCGGGCCGTGATCAACGACAAGGTCGACGCCGGCATCGCGAGGATCGATGTTTCCTCGTGCTGTCATTGCTGCGGCATCCACTTCTCGAACGAGATCAACGGGCTCAGCGTCGGCGGAACACCGGCGCGCAGCACGATAGTGGGTGATGAGGCCGCCACCGCCGGGATGACGGTGTTCAAGGTGGGCGCCGGGACCTTGCGCACCGAAGGGCGGGTAGTGGACGTCAACTTCCCGAGTTTCACGATTCCCGGCACCACGGCCCGGACCTTCACCGGCCAGATCTCGATCCAGCAGGTCAACACAGCGGTGCAGTTCAGCGACGTCGGCGATTCGGGCGCCGTCGTGATCAACGCGGCCAACAAGATCGTCGGGCTGGTGTTCGCCGGCGGCAAGGACGTCGCCGGAGCGCCGGCCGGCTTCCTCACCATCGCCAATCACATCTCCGACGTGCTGAGCGCGCTCAACATCCGCATCCCGTACGGATCGGACGTCAAGGTCACGGCCGGCGAGCCGCTCATGGACGTGCCCGTGGTGATGGAGGCGAAGATTCCCGAGCCGTACCGTGCGATGCGCGAGCGAATGCAGCGGCGCGCACGGACTGCGCAGATCTTCGGCCTGGGCCAGGCCCATGCCACCGAGATCATGCAGCTGGTCAATCACTGCCGGCCGGTGATGGTCGCCTGGCACCGGGCGCAGGGCCCGGCGCTGCTCGCGACACTCATGGGCGCCGTGCGCGACGGCCATTACAGGATCCCGGCGCGCGTCAAGGGCGTCGCGCTCCACGAGGCGCTCGCGTGCATGCGCGAGGTGCTCGCCAGGCACGGCAGCCCCGCGCTGCGCGCGTCCTTGGAGCGCCACGAAGGCGACTCGATCCTCGAAGCCACGCGCGACTGCCGCGACCTCAACGAAATCCTCGAACGACTCGCGGCGGAGCCCGAGCCGGCCGGAGTGCGCTGATGATCCGGCCGAAGTCCACCGCCGAGATCCGCGCCGAACCCGATGCATTCAAGGCCGCCTGTGCGCGCGCAACCCGATCCTTCGGGCGCATCGCGGGAGTCGTCAGCGTCGGCTTCGGTCTCAAGCAGACGGCGGGCGCGTTCGGCGATGACCTCGCGATCGTCGTGTTCGTGAACGAGAAGAAGCCGACGACGGCGCTGGCGCCGGCGGAGCAGATTCCGGCGCTGTTCGAGGGGTATCGAACGGATGTGCGTGTCGTCCCGTCGCGCCGGCTGGGCGCGTGCGACAACACCGCGAAGTACTCGACGATCCAGGGTGGCATCCAGATCGCCAATGCCGGCGAAAGGATCGGCGACACGATCTTTCGCGAGATGGGAACCCTTGGCTGCATCGTGCGTCGCCGTAACCATTCCGGCCGCGAAAACGTGTACATGCTCAGCAATGCGCACGTGATGAACGCGAAAGGGCATCGCGTCGGCGACCCCATCGGCCAGCCCGACATCCAGAACGGCGAAAACCTCGGGCCCATCATGGATGGCAGCGCCTACCGTAACATCGTCTGGCCGCCGGGCACGCCGCCGCCGAACCCGCTTCCGGATCCCGCCCATCCGGACGCTGCAGTGAATCACACCAACGAGACCTTCATCGACTGCGCGATCGCGCGACTCGACCTCGACAGCTGCTGTGGCTGCACCAAGGACACGAGGGCCTACGCGGAATCCATCATCGACCTCGTCAACGTGACGCCGACCGATGCGGGTCGTGGCGATCCCGTGCACGCGTCGAATCGCATCACCGACGTGCGTGATGTGTTCAACGACGTCAACTTCATCGGGGAAGTGGTCACGAAGGTCGGCCGCACCACCGGCAAGACGCAGGGCAAATGCGTGGGAGCGACCGCGACGGTTCACATCGTCGACGTCTTCGACACTCACGTCCCGCCAGCCTTCGTGTTTGCGTACAACTGCCTGGAAATCGTGCCGGAGCCTCCCGGTACTCTCGATTGCAAGGGCCACGCCTATTTCGGCGAGCAAGGTGACTCCGGCTCGCTGGTCGTCGATGCACAGAGACGCGCGGTGGGTCTGCTGTTCAGCGTGCCGGACCCGACCAAGGTGCCGCCGGATCCTCCTGATTCCAGCTGCGGCGCCGTACACATCGTGCCCGTGCTCGATCATCTCGGCATCTGCATCCCCTGCGCCGCCGGCGCAACCGGGCACGGCAGCTCACTCGCGGCCGACGGCTCCGGACTCGCACCGATTCCGCTGCCACCCGCACAGAGCAAGTTGACCAGCCAGATCGACTTCCTCGCGGACGGCGGCCCGGCGCAGGCGCCGCCGCGCATGCACGCGCTGCTCGACGAGTTCCGTGCGACGAGATCGGGTGGCGCACTCTCCGCGGTGATCGACGACGTGCGCCGCGAGCTCGGCTATCTGGTGCGCAACCTGCGGCCCGTGAAGGTGGCCTGGGCTCGTCACCAGGGACCCGCGTGGCTCGCTTGCTTCCTCAACCACGTCGCAGGCCATGCGCCGTCGATGCCACACGAGATCAAGGGCATCACGCGGCGCGCGCTGCTCGCGCACATGCGCGAGGTGCTCGACCAGTACGGCAGCAACACGCTGCGACGCGCGCTGGACGAGCAAGGCGACGTCGTGCTCGAGATGCTCACGGACCCTGGCTGCGACGGCGTCGCGGACCTGGTCGGCTGGATCCAGCAACGCGAGGCCATGCAGACGCGTCACGCGGGTGTGGGCTAGCCATGGCCGAACCCACCAAGGCGAATTCGGACATCCAGGCCGCGCCCGCGGAATTCCATGCCGCGCTGGAACGCGCGCGCCAGGCGTTCGCGCGCATCGACGGCGTGATCAGCGTGGGCTTCGGCCGCAAGCGCGTCGGCGACGAGCTCACGGAGCGCATCGCCATCATGGTCTTCGTGCGCGAGAAGAAGTCGGAAGACGCGCTCACGCCCGCCGAGCGCATCCCGAAATCCTTCGAGGGCTATACGACCGACGTGCGGGTCGTCGGCCGCGGCCATGCGGAGGTCTGCGACAACGAAACGGCCTACTCCTCGATCCAGGGCGGCATCCAGATCGAGCTCGACCAGGGTGCCAGCACCACCGGGCAGGGCACGCTGGGCTGCATCGTGAAGAAGCGCGCCAGCGCCGCGCGCGAGAACGTCTATCTGCTCACCAACAAGCACGTGCTCTATTCGAAGGACAAGGGCGCCGGGAACACCGTCTACCATCCCAAGAAGGGAGACACCGCCCTCGGGCCCGTCGAATGGGGCTTCTACGAGAACGTGCGCTTTCCGCAGGAAGGCAACAACCCGCGCGACTTCTTCATCGACTGCGCCACCGCGCGCATCAATCTCGACTACGAATGCTGCTGCTGCACGTGCACCCGGGATTCGACGCGCGTCGCCGAGACTTCGATCGTCGATCTCGATATCGGCGGCGCGAACACGCTGCGCGACGTGCGCAGCGTGATCGACGACGTCAACATCCTCACGGAAAAGGTCTTCAAGGTCGGGCGCACCACCGGCAAGACGCAGGGCATCGTCACCGCCGTCGGCGCGCCGCTGGTCGCCGATCCGCCGCCGGACAACCCGGCCGGCGCCAACGTCAACGCGACGAATCTCATCGAGATCAAGTTCGACACCAGCTCGACCGCCAACGGCAAGAACTGCAAGGGCAATCCCAACTTCACCGAGCAGGGCGATTCGGGTTCGCTGGTCGTGGACGAGCAGCAGCGCGCCATCGGGTTGCATACCCACGGCCACGTGAATCCGCACGATCACATCAAGTACTCGTACTCGTGCCACATCCTGCCGGTGCTCGACTACCTGCAGATCTGCATCCCCTGCGAGGTCGTCCCGGCGCTGCTTCCCGTGCACGGCAACAGTCTCGCGACGGACGGCAGCGGCGTCGCGCCGCGCGCGCTGCCCGCCGCCGAAAGCACCTTGACGCCGCAAATCGTCTTCACGCGGGCGAGCACGCCGGCAGTACCGCCGTTCACGCCGCTTCCCGTCACCGACGACGAAGTGCGCCACATGCGCGCGCTGCTGGCGCGCTTCCGCGAGACGGCGCTCGGGCCGGAGCTGCACGAAACATTCGGTCACGTGCGCGGCGAGATCGGCTACCTGGTGCGCAACGTGCGCCCGGTGAAGGTGGCCTGGGCGCGCAACCAGGGACCGGGATTTCTCACCCTCGTGCTGAAGCACGCCATGGGAAAGACCGACACCCTGCCGCACGCGGTGAAGGGAGTTTCGCGGCGGCAGTTCCTGGTGGCGATGCGGACGGCGCTGGCCGCGCACGGCAGCCTCCTGGTGCGGGAAGCGCTCGAGCGCCACGGCGACGAGATCATCGACATCCTCGCGGATGAGGACTGCGACAGCATCGACGACCTGCTCGAGCGCATGCACGCGAAGGAGCCCGCATGAGCGGCGGCACGATCGACTCGGTCGCGATCGAGATCTCGAAGCTGCTGCGGCCGCTCGAGTCGCAGCTGTCCACGACGGCGGGCGCGCGCGCGTTCTTCGCGCAGATGGGATTCACGCTGAGCAATGCGCAGGTCAGCACGGTCGCGGCGCCCTTTGCGACGCTGGCCGGCAACGCCGGCGACCTCATCAAGATCACCACCGCCATCATCCAGGCCATCGAGGCCGAGGACTACGGCACGCTCACCGCCAGGGGTATCGAGGCCATCCAGCGCATCGTGCAGGTGGTCGATGCGATCTCGACGCTGGGTAGTTCGATGGCGGGCCTGGTGGCGCTGCCCGCGGACCAGGTCGCCAAGCGCATCTTCGACTACCTGGTCTTCGTGTACCTGAACGGTGCGCCGCAGATCAACGACGTGCTCGAGGTCCTCGGCCTGCTCGAGCGCGAGGACCACAACCAGGATTCGGTCGATCCCGCGAGCCCGCCGTTCTCGGTCATCAACTACCGCTTCGACCAGATCGGCAACTGGTTCAGCGACGCCGGCGGCAAGATCCGCACGCTGTACGGCTGGGGCGACAACGCCTTCGACGGCACGAAGCTGTTCGCGCCCATCGAGCGCATCCTCGCGCGCTCGGGCCTGCCGGTGCTGTTTGACGACACGGCGGTGCCGCCGAAGCTCGATCTCGTGATCGTCGAAGTCGTGCCGAAGACCGACGTGTCGCCGCCCGGCCTGTTGATCACCGTCAAGAATCGCGTCGCCTCGGGGCCGCTGTCGATCACGCTGGGCAGCGATGCGCGTGTCGAAACCTCGCTGGCCTTCGAGTTCCCGCCGGACACGGGTATCGCGCTGCTGCCGAGCGGCGCGGTCACCTTCGTGCCGCCGGCCCCGGGCAGCACGTTCCGCGGTGACGTGACCGCGCGGGTTATTGCGGAGCAGACGGCGCCGCCGGGCCCATTCATCCTGTTCGGCGAAGCGGGCGGCAGCCGGCTCGAACTCCTGACCTTCATCGCGACGGTCGGCGCGGGGCTTGCGTGGGACGGCACGCGCGGCAACGGCTCGTTCCTCTTCGAGGGCGAGGCGCGCGACCTCAAGCTTATCGTCGACACCACCAGCGGCGACGGGTTCCTCGCCAAGATCATGCCGGGGACGCACATCGAGGCCGGGTTCACGGTGAAGATGGGCGTGTCCACCGAGCACGGTTTCTACTTAAGCGGCAGCGGCGCGCTCGAAGTACAGCTCCCAGTGCACATCGATCTGGGCCCGATCGCGATCGAACGACTGACCATCGACGCCAAGGTCGACGGCGGCAAGATTCCCACCAGCCTGGGCGTCGACATGCGCGCCGAGCTCGGGCCGCTGGTTGCGGTGGTGGAGAACATCGGTGTCACGGCAACGTTCTCGTTTCCGGCCGGCAATCAGGGAAATCTCGGGCCGCTCGATTTCGCGCTCGGCTTCAAGCCGCCGAACGGCGTCGGGCTGTCGCTCGACGTGGGCGTGGTCAAGGGCGGCGGCTACCTGTTCTTCGACTTCGACCGCGAGGAATACGCCGGCGTGCTTGAGCTCTCGATCGCCGAGATCGTCACGGTCAAGGCGATCGGGCTCATCACCACCAAGATGCCCGACGGCTCGAAGGGCTTCTCGCTGCTGCTGATCATCACGGCGGAGTTCGGCACCGGCATCCAGCTCGGCTTCGGGTTCACTCTGGTCGGGCTCGGCGGGTTGTTAGGCCTGAACCGCACGATGAACCTGCCGCCGCTGGTCGAGGGCGTGCGCACCGGCGCGGTCAACAGCATCATGTTCCCGGAGAACCCGGTCGAGAACGCGCCGCGCATCATCAGTGACCTGCGCACCATCTTCCCGCCGTACGAGGGGCGCTTCCTGATCGGCCCGATGGCGAAGATCGGCTGGGGTACGCCGCCGCTGGTCACCGTCTCGCTCGGCGTCATCATCGAGATCACCGGCAACATCGCCATCGTCGGCGTGCTCAAGGTGGCGCTGCCCACCGAGGACGCGGCGCTCATCGTCATCCAGGCGAATTTCATCGGCGCGATCGAGTTCGACAAGTCGCGTCTGTATTTCTTCGCGGGCCTGTTCGAGTCGCGCATCGTGTTCCTGACGCTCGAGGGCGAGCTCGGCCTGCTGGTCGCCTGGGGCGACGACGCGAACTTCGTGCTGTCCGCGGGAGGCTTCCATCCGCGCTTCAATCCGCCGCCGCTGCCGTTCCCGTCGCCGAAGCGCATCGCGATCAGCTTGCTGAACACCGACATCGCGCGCATCCGCACCGAGACGTATTTCGCCGTGACGTCGAACAGCGTGCAGTTCGGCTCGAACACCGAGATCATGTTCGACGTCGAGGTCGCGCAGGTCGAGGGACACCTCTCGTTCGACGCGCTGTTCCAGTTCTCGCCGTTCCACTTCATCGTCGAGATCTCGGCGTCGGTGTCGCTGAAGGTCTTCGGAATGGGACTGTTCAGCATCCACCTCGACTTCTCGCTCGAGGGCCCCTCGCCGTATCGCGCGCACGGCACCGGCTCGATCAGCTTCTTCTTCTTCGACGTCTCGGCGGATTTCGACATCACCTGGGGCGAGACGCAGAACACGACCTTGCCGCCGATAGCGGTGATGCCGCTGCTGTCCGGCGAGCTCGGCAAGGCCGAGAACTGGCGCGCCGAGCTGCCGCCGCAGAACAGGCTGCTGGTGTCGCTGCGCAAGCTGCCCGAAACGGAGAGCGCGCAGGTGCTGCATCCGCTGGGTTCACTGCGCGTGAGCCAGCGCGCCGTGCCGCTCGAGCTCGACATCGACAAGGTGGGCAACCAGAAACCCTCGGACGCGAAGCACCTCGAGCTCAAGGCCACCGCGGGCCTGGTGCGAACCGACGCCGCGCAGGAGCAGTTCGCGAAGGCGCAGTACATCGACATGAGCGATGCGGAGAAGCTCTCGCAGCGCGCATACGATCCGCTGGACGCTGGCCTCGTGCTGTCCGCGGGCTCGCAGCAGCTCGGCGCGACCCGGCTCGCGAAACGCCGCGTTCGCTACGAGCAGATCATCATCGACAGCAACTACCTGCGCTTCCGCCGCCGCTTCAAGCTGTTCACGCGCGGCTTCTTCGATCATTTCCTCAAGGGCGCGGCGGTCACGCAGTCGACGCTGTCGAAGCAGTACCAGTCGCAGCTCGACCCGTTCGTCGACAAGGTGGCCATGACCGACGGCGGCTTCGCCGTGGTCCACACGGAAAACAACCAGCCTTTCAGCTCGCAGTCGTTCTTTGCGAGCGAAACGCAGGCGCATCAGTACGTCGCGGCGCAGGTCGCGCAGAACCCCGGGTTGCACGACACTCTGCAGGTCGTGCCGCAGTACGAAGCGGCGTAGCGCACATGGCCAGCAAAGCACTCGGCACGTACTCGTTCCTGTCGTACCTGAGGATCGGGCTCGCCAACAAGATCACCCAGCCGGACCTGGATCCGGTGCAACTGCGCGCCAGCTTCGGCGTGGGGCTGAGCATCGAAGGGCAGCCGGTGTCCGGCAGCACGCTGCTGACGCAGCCGGTCACCAAGCCGGTGCAGCTCTATGGTCCCGGCGACATCGTCGGCATCGAGCCGCGCGCCATCTTCAAGACCGAGCCGCTCAACTGGATCACGAACTTCGAGTCAAACTACCTGCCGTACATCGACTTCTACGAAGAGGACTTCCCCTGGCGCTACACGCCGGCAAAGGCCGACGAGGGTGCGCACCGGCTGCGGCCGTGGATCACGCTCGTGGTGCTGGAGGAGGGCGAGTTCGAGGACGGACGGAACCTCAAGGACAAACTACTCCCGTACATCGACGTCGACTCGGCCAACGACAAGTTCCCGCCGGCCGACCAGCTCTGGGCCTGGGCGCACGTACACGTCAACGCCGACATGGCGGCGGCCGAGGATCAGATCACCTCGACCAACATGTCCGCCGTGCTGCCGAAACTCGACAACGCGCTCAAGGGCAACGCGGACGTCGCGTATTCGCGCCTGCTGTGTCCACGCAAGCTCAAGCCGAACACGGCATACCACGCCTTCCTGATCCCGACGTTCGAGACCGGGCGGCGCGCGGGCCTCGGCCTCGACGTGGTGTCCGATTTCGCGACCCAGTCAGCCTGGGGCGAGCGGCCGGACCAGAACCAGTTTCCCTACTACCACCGCTGGTTCTTCCGCACGGGAATCCTCGGCGACTTCGAATCCCTCGTGCGCCGGCTGAAGGCGAAGACCGCGGATCAGCGCGTGGGTCGCCGCGACATGGATCTGCAGGAGCCGGGCTGGAACCTGCCGGGACTCGACCCCGACGGCACGCTGGGCGGGATCCTGCGCCTCGGCGGCGCGCTGCGGGTGCCGGAGATCGTGATCGAGGACATGGAGGACTATCTCAAGTACGAGAACTGGGCCGACGACGGCTATCCGCAGCCCATCCAGCAGGGCATCGCGAATTTCCTGAACCTCGCCGACGATTATCAGAAGCCCGGTGCGAGTCCGCAGCCGATTCCCGACCCCGACAATCCGCCCGATCCGGATCCGCTGATCACGCCGCCGCTGTACGGACGCTGGCACGCGGCGGTCGACCGCCTGCTGACAGCCGCGGACGGCACGAGCCTGCCGAACAACCGCAACTGGATCCACGAGCTCAATCTCGATCCGCGCTTCCGCGTGCCTGCCGGCTTCGGCACGCGCGTGATCCAGAAGCACCAGGAGGAATACATGAACGTCGCCTGGCAACAGGTCGGCGACGTGGTCGCGGTCAATCGCCTGATCCGCTTCGTGCAGCTCACGAACGAGGCACTGCTGCAATGGCACACGCTGCAGCTTCAGCCGCTGCTCGCTTCGCAGCCGGACAAGCTCATGTGGCTGACCGCGCCCGTGCAGAAGCGCATCCTCATCCAGAGCCCGGTCGCCGCGCCCGCCGCCGGTGCAGCCCTGTCCGCCAGTGCGTCCGCGGCTCCGGCCCCGCGCGTCACCAAGGTCACGGTCGCGCATCAGCTCAAGACCAGTCTCGTGCCGCCGGTGGCGGTGTCCGCGCAGATGCGCCGTATCCTGCGGCCGAGGGGCCGCGTGGTGAAGCAACTGCCATTCGCCGCGCGCGATCTGCGGCCGCACGATCTCGTGCGCCGGCTCAACGCGGGCGAAGTGCTGCCTGCGCCCGTCAAGCCCGTGCCGGCGGCGCCGTTCTCCGAAGCCACGCTGGCGGACGCGGTCCAGCCGCCGCCGCAGCCGCGCTGGCTGGCCAAACTACTCGCGCGTTTCCCGTGGCTGCCGCGTGCGACGCTGATCCTCGCGTTGCTCGTGCTGGTGTTGTCGCTGATCCTGGCATTGTTCGCGGCGCCGCTCGCGCTCTGGGTTGCTGGGCTCGTCATCGCCGCGGCGCTCGCTTACGCATATCGCGAGATGCGCCGCGTGCAGCGCGAGCTCGATGCCCCACAGGTATTCAAGGACGGCGCGCAGACTCCCGGGATGGTGGCGAGCGCGCCGAAGAGCCCGGACTTCCGGCTGACTACCTTCAACGAGGCGTTCCGGCCGACTCCGGGCGAGACCGACAGCCCCGAGGGTGTGCGCTTCAAACAGGCCGTGACCGAGATGTACGCGGTGGACGTGGCCGCACGCGCGGCTGCCTTCGTGCCGCCGCGGCAGGCGCTGAGCCTCGTGGGCGTGACAGCGAGGATCACCGAGGCGTTGCATCCGGCGCAGAGCCTGTCGCGGCTGGTGCTCGACCGCATCCTGCTGCCGGGCCGCTTCGTGCCGAAATTCGATGCCGCGCAGGTGGACGAGATCATGAACTACCCGCGCTTCGACCTGCCGATGTACAAGCCGCTGGTCGATCTCAATTCCGAGTGGTTCCTGCCGAACCTGAACCGCATACCGCCGGACAGCATCACGCTGCTCGAGACCAACCAGAAGTTCATCGAGGCCTATATGGTGGGCCTCAGCCACGAGATGGCGCGCGAACTGCTGTGGCGCGAATATCCCACCGACCAGCGCGGCAGCTACTTCCGCCAGTTCTGGGACGTGAGCGGCTATCTACCCGAGGCTGGGGACGACACCGCGACGCTGGCCGAGAAGCTCAAGGACATCCCGGAGATCCATACCTGGAAGCGCGAGTCCGCGCTCGGCGATCACGACAACCGGGAAGTGAACGGCGCGAAGGAAGCGGAGATCGTGCTGGTGATCCGCGGCGAACTGCTCAAGCGCTATCCGACGGCCGTGGCCTACGCCCACAAGGCCAAGTGGCAGATGAAGAAGAATCCCGACGGCACCGACTCGAACCAGATCGACAACACGGTGGAGCGCGACCTCGCCGACATTCCCGCGGGGCTCGAGAACAACCCGCCGCGCGACATCGTGAAGACGCCGCTGTACAGCGCGAAGATCGAGCCCGACATCTACTTCTTCGGTTTCGATCTCACCGCGGAAGTGGCCAAGGGCAGCGACGGTTCGCATCCCGGTGACGAGAACAAGCCGGGCTGGTTCTTCGTGATCAAGGAACGGCCCGGCGAGCCGCGCTTCGGCTTCGATCTCGGCGGGCCGAACACCGAGCTCAACACCTGGAGCGACGTGGCCTGGGAGGACGTGTCGCCCGGCCTGCCCGAGGGCGGCTTCCTGGAGATCGACGGGGCCATGCACACCCTGCCGCCGCTCACGCCGCCCGATGATCCTGCGCAGGCCGAGTACGACGAGGAGCTCGAGCAGCATGGAGAAGACAAGCAGGTTTCCTGGAGCAGCGCGGCCGACGCGGCGGACGTGGCCTATGTGACCTTCCAGGTACCCGTGATGGTTGCCGTGCACGCGAGCGAAATGCTGACGATCAAGAAATAGGCGCGCCATGCCACAGTTCGAGGACAGTCAAAAAGGATTGACCGACGCGCGCGACGCGCGCGCCGGCGCGCAGGACGAGCTGTTCCGCACCCGCCAGCGCATCGCGCGCGTCGACAAACTGCTGAGCGGCCTCGCCCGCACCGCGAGTCCGAACGCGCCCGATGGTGGCGCGGCGGCTCGCACGCTGCAGGCGGAGAAGCGCCGCCTGGCAGAGCGCGAGAACGAGCAGCTCGCGTCGCTCGACCGCGCGAAGACGCAGCTCGTGGGCGCGTTCAGCCGCTTCGACGAGTGGGCCGATCCGCGCCGCAATCTCGCAGCGTTCAACGACGACATCCCGGTCATGCTGTTCCCGCTGCGGCTCGAGACGCGCTTCAAGAGCATCGCCGAGCAGGGCGTCACGCACATGCAGCTCTGGGTGCGCATCTTTCCGGACGAGTGCCTGGTCGATACCTTCGAGGCGACGCTGACTGACTCCGAGGTGAAGAACGCCTCCATCTTCTGGCGCGAATGGTTTCACGCGTCGGGCGTCGAGAGCGCGCAGCGTGCCGCGTGGCGCGGGCTTGTCTCGGCGCACGGTTCGGGCCGCGCCACCTGGATCACGAGCCAGTTCCGCCCGCTTGATCCGCCCGAGACCTGGCCGCAGTCCATCGCCGCGGGCGACGTGCTGCTGGTCGCGTCGATCGTCGCGGTGCTCGCCGACGCCGAGCGCACGGCCCTGGCTACCTACTGGACGGCGGTATGGCGCGCGGACGGTGACGCGGCAGGCGAGGATGGCGCTTACGCCGCGCTCGAAGCCGCGGTCGGCGCGGCGCGCGCCGCGCAGCTGCGCGACGGCGTGGCTCCCTACAATCTCTCTGAAGCGCCGCCCACCGGTTTCACGCGTGACACTGCGAGCGTGCGCGTGATCTACGTGACGCTGCCGGCCCCGGACGAAGCGGGGACGCGCTCGAGTTCGTGGAGCAAGGCGGCGACCGTCGCGCTGCTGCCAGAAAGATTCGTGCTGCTCGGCTACCAGGGCAGCACCGAGGTGCTGAACGAGCTGGGCGTGCCGGTGCAGACGCCGCTGCAGGTGAGTCCCGATCCGCGCACCGATCCCGAATCGCAATTCCAGTTCGATGCCGACGGCAACCTGACGCTGGGTGAAGAGCTGCGGTGGATGGTGGATTTCGACGAGGCGGTGCGTCGCGGCATGGGATTCCGGGTCACGTTGAGCGCCAGCCAGAGCAGGGGCTTTGACCGTCTGTTCGTGCTCGGCGTACGCATGAGCGCCGACGCTGCGCGCGGCACCACGGACCTCAAGGACCTGTTCCTGAACCATCATTTCGGCAAGTCCGGTTTCACGCTGCTGCCGCAGGGTTCACCGACCAACAACACCGAGGAGGGTGACTCGGCCTACGCGCGCACCGACGATCCCGATGCCAGCTTCGATTTCGTCTTCAAGGACAAGGCACGCTTCGCCGAAACCGACGACTGGCTCGACAAGGCCGATGGGCAGTGGTTTGCCGAGGCGCTCGGCCTCGATACCGACTGGCTGACACAGATCCCGAATGCCGGCGCGGTCGATCAATCCGAGGCGCGCGCGATGAACACCGCGCTGTGGCCCGCCACGCTCGGGTACTTCATGGACACACTGCTCAAGCCCGTGTTTGACGATGACGCGCAGTACTACACGCGCTGGTTCTTCGATCGCTTCGTCAGCGGGCGCGGACCGGTGCCCGCCGTGCGCATCGGCCGGCAGCCCTACGGCATCCTGCCCACCACGGCCTTCAGCCGGGTGAGCTGGACCGACGCGTTTTGGCGCGCGCCGCAATCCGGCTTCGCCTTCAAATGGCTGGAGCAGCGCCCGACCGCTTTTCAGTTCTGGCTGTCGCAGTTCAAATCCATCCTCGATGCATTGCGGCTGCGCTGGCGCGACATCGCGGCCGGCATCGAACAGGTGGGGCCGCACGCGAAAGATCCGCATCAGACGCTGCTCGACGTCATCGGCCTGCATCCCGGCTCGGTCGAGTTCCACCAGCGTTACGCGAACACGAAGGACCAGGAGCACAACCTCGCCGCGATCTGGCAGATATTCATTCCCTGGCAGACGCTGCCCGCGAACGAGCTGCACAACGAGGCCTACAAACTTCTGACCACGCTCGGCTACACCGGCTCGGTGACGCCCCAGTTGTTCGACCTGTTCTGGAAGGTGTCGGCCAATCCACTCACGGGTCCCGCGATCCAGCTCGCGCCGCTGTCCGAGACTGATCCGCTGACTGTCGTCACCAACAACAACCGCAACTACATCCAGTGGCTGCACGAGTGGGCGCGGCTCGACTTCGACACGATCCGCGTACAGGACGGTTTCCAGGGCGGGCAGTGGCCGAACTCGCTGCTCTTCATCCTGTTGCGGCACGCGCTCGAGCTCGGATACTACGATGCCGGCATCCGTGTGCTCGACGACGCGCAGTTGCTGGGCGACGAGCAGAAGGCGCAATTGCGTTCCGAGCCGCATTTCTTCCAGGTGCAGGAGGCGTCGGTCGCCGCGCGCGCCGGCGTCGCCGCTGCCGCCGGGCCCGCCGTGAACGCCAGCCGCTATGAGCTGCTGTATTCGCCGTTCCCGACCGTTACCGGCGACTCGCGCACGCTGCTCGCTCAATACCTGGGGCCGCGCATCGGCGATCTGTTCGGCACGCGTTATCTGTCCGAGCAGCTCCGCGCGCTCGAGAAGCTCTCGCTGACTCCCACCGCGCGGCTCGAACGCCTTATGGCCGAGCACCTCGACTGCTGCACCTATCGTCTCGATGCCTGGCTGACGGGGCTGGTGGGTTTCCAGCTCGCGTCGATGCGCTGGGCGCGCCGCCAGGACGGCGAGGGCGTGGAAGAGGGCACGCCGCATCGCAAGGGCATCTACGTCGGCGCGTACGGCTGGCTCGAGAACGTGAGTCCCGCCAACAAGACGCTCACGCCCGTCAAGCTGGAGGGCGATCTCGACCAGATCTTCAACGTGAAGACGCCGAACGGAGTGCCGCTGCCGCCGCTGGTGCGCGACACCGCTAACCAGGGATACATCCACGCGCCGTCGGTAAATCACGCCGTGACCGCCGCGGTGCTGCGCAATGGCTACGTGGCGAACGCCACGCCCGAGCAGCCCGACCTGCTCAAGGTCAACCTGTCGTCCGAGCGGGTGCGCCGCGCGCTCAAGATCATCGAGGGCATCCGCGGCGGGCAGAGCCTCGCGGCGCTGCTCGGCTACGAATTCGAGCGCGGGCTGCACGACCGCTACGCGATGGCCGAATGCGACCGCTTCATATATCCGCTGCGCCTGGTGTTCCCGCTCTACACCACGCCGCCCGAGGACCTGCCCGAGGGAACGACCATCCAGTCCATCGAGGCGCGCAACGTCGTCAACGGACTCGCGCTGCTGCGCCACGTGCGCATCCCGCCTGCCGCGAATCGCACGTATCCCTTCGGCTTTCCGAAAGCGAAACTTCCCGACGACGCGTCGGTCGCGGAACGGCAGTCCATCGACACCGAGGTCGACCGCCTGCTCGACCTGTACGACGCGGTCGCGGACCTCGCGGTGGCCGAGGGCGTGCACCAGGTCGTCATGGGCAACTACGATCGCGCGGCCGCGACACTGGATGCATATGGCCAGGCGACTTTCCCGCCCGTTCCGGACGTCGTGCAGACGCCGCGCAGTGGCATCGCCCTCACGCATCGCGTGGGCCTGCAGTTCGACGCGACCGTGGTCAGCGCCGCCGCCGACAATCCGCGCGTGAAGGCCGAGCCCGCGATGAACGCCTGGGTCGCCCGCGTACTGCCGGACCCCGCGCGCATCGGCTGCAAGGTGCGGTATCTCGATCCGGCTGGCGCGGAACACTTCACCTTCGTCACGCAGTCACAGCTCGAGCTGCAGCCGCTCGATCTGGTCTACCTGCTCGATCCCGACAACCTTCAGTCGAGCCCCGCGCTCGTGGCGCCCACCGGCACCGACGCCGGGCTGAGCTCGCGCTCCGAACTCGACGATCGCGTGCGCGCTTTCGTGCTGCGCCAGGGCGCGCTCGCGGTGCGCCCCGACCTGCTGCGCGAGATTTCGTACTTTGAGGGCAAGGCCGGCGACTTCTCGTTCGTCGACGTGGCTTCCCTAGTGCGCAGCCTGCGCGCGCTGCTGCTGCACTCGCGTCCGCTGCGCGCCACCGACGTCGCGCTGCCCACCGAGGCCAGGACCTCCTCCGAGAGCGCCGCGGCGATCGATCGTGCGCGCGTGGACTTCCTGCCGGGCGATCTCGGCGACGAGCGCGACAACCGCCTGGCTCCGCTGCAAGCCGAGCTCGACGCTGCGCTGCCCGAGGCCGGACCCATCGTCGCGGCGGTCATCACGAACATCGACGACTGGCTTGACCGGATGCTCGAGGCCTGCCGAGTGCTCGCCGGTTATGGCCTCTCGCAAACCGGCCTGGGTAGTTTGCTCGAGGCACGCGCCGGTCTCATCCGGCGCATCCTCGCGAAAGCCGCCGCGGTGGCGGCGCGCTGGCAGCGCCTGCGCGACCAGTTCGATCACCTGATGACCGTGGAACTGCCGGCGCTGGCCGACGAGCAGGAGCGCATCGAACTGCTGCTGCGCGCGGAGCGGCTGATCTCCACCACCGCGACCGACGCCACCGGACTGAGCTCCGCGCAGCTTCAGATCGCCCTGCAAGCGAAGATCGTGGCATTCGAGACTCGGCACGACGCGTTGCTCGGCGTCGCCCAGACCCCCGAGACCTCGGTCGCGGGCGTGCTCGGCGAACTGACCACGCTGCTGCCGCTGACGGCCTTCGAGGTCGAGGAGACCACGTCTGCCGACGAAGAGAACCAGATCGTCGTTGCCGCGCAGGACATCCGCGCGCGCGTCACGCAGCTCATCGAGGACGTCGGCAAGCGGATCACCGACGTCACGGACAAGCTCACCCGGCACGACGCCGAGGCTGCGGCCGAGAAGCGCATCGGGCTGCTCAGCGACGCCGCACACCTTGTGCTCGGCGATCACTTCGTGCTCGTGCCGACGTTCACGGTGGACACGTTGCAGGGCGCGGAGTGGACCAACGCGTACCAGGACCGCGCGTCGCTGCTCGACTTCCAGCGCGACGAGCGCGACAACCCTTTTGCCGTCGACGACTGGCTGTACGCCACCGCGCGTGTGAGCCCAAAGATGCGCGACGTCGAGAACCTCACCTTCGTCGCCGAGGCGCTGGGCACGACCGCGCCGCTGCTCGAGCCCGTGCAGTTCCCCTACGCGGCGGATGCGCCGTGGATGGCACTCGAATTCCCGCCGGAGGCGAAGACGAGTTTGGCGAACGAACTGCTGTTGTACACCGCCTGCTACGCGCGGACATTCAACAGTGGCGAGCCGCAGTGCGGCCTGTTGCTCGAGGAGTGGACCGAGGTGATTCCGGCCGAGACGGAGACGACGGGCATTGCGTTCCAGTTCGACAAGCCCAATGCGGAGCCGCCGCAATCCATCCTGCTCGCCACGCCGCCGCAGTTCTCTGGCGCGTGGCGCTGGGACGATCTTGTCCAGACCCTGCACGACACGCTCGACATGGCGCGCCTGCGTGCCGTCGAGCCGCAGCAGCTCGACCAGGAAGCGCTGTCGGTGTTCCTGCCGGCGACGATACTCGCGACCACCTGGCGGCCGGTCACCATCGCGGCGGATCTTTCCATGGTCAACAACTTCGCGAGCCGCATCTCATGAACGAAGCGCTCACCATCCGCAACATCGAGCCGGTGCTCTCCGGCAAGACGCTGCTGCCGACCATCACCCGCTACAACCGGCTCGAGAGCCGGCCACGCACCGACAATTTCACGCGCGCGTTGCGCGCCGAGGTGCGCGATGCCTTGTGGATGCTCTGCAAGCAATGGCAGATGGCTGAATTCACCGCCGACGATGCCGGCTCGCCGGTGAGCGCGAAGATCCACGTCATCGGACAGCGGATCGCCAAGTACGAACCGCTGGGCGAAGCCACGCAGGATTTCGATCTGGCGACGCCGCTCGAAACCACCGTCGAGCGGCGGCCGATCGCCTTTGCGGCGGGTACGCTGCCGCTCGCGCTCGACCTTCGGCTGCAGATGGGCCGGCGCTGGCTGCAGATGATCCCCGCGTCCGCGCGGGCGGCGTTCCAGGAGCACTACAAGATCGTGCTCCCCGACCCGGCGAAGAAAGAGGATACGCCGATTTGCGCGCATGTGTCGGCGCTGCAGCAGTTCCGCGCCGTGGCCGGCCGCGCCATGGATGGCGGCGCGCTCTATCTGCATCTGAGGGAGCAGGACACGAACCTCGCGTCCGACGGAGTGGCCGGGCTCTCGGCCGGCGACAAGAGCGCCGCCGATGCGGCGGGTCCCGCCTTCGTCGCCTGGTTCGACACGCTGTATTCGCAGCGCCCGAAGGACGAAGGCGACGCCTGGCAGCCCGAGCGGCTGGAGTACGCGTTCGCCTGTGCCAGCGCCGACGGCAACGGCAACGAAAAGGTGTTGGCGGCCGACGAATATTTCCAGGGGCATCTCGACTGGTACAACTTCGATTGGGACCGAAGCCGACATCAGCTCGGCGACACGCCAACCCCCGCGGAAGGCCGGCCGATGGATCCGCAGTACACGACGCGGATGTTCATTCCCGCGCCGGTGCGCTTCAGCGGCATGCCGGACTCGCGCTGGTGGGCCTTCGAGGATGGCAAGACGAACTTCGGCGACATCCGTCCGGGTCCCACCGACCTGTCGAAGATGCTGCTCATCGAATTCGGGCTCATCTATGCCAACGACTGGTTCCTGCTGCCGCACACCGTGCAGGCCGGCACGGTGCTGAACATCCGGGGACTCGCCGTCACCAACAACTTCGGCGAGCGTTTCTGGATCGAGGCCGCGGGCAGCGGCAGCGATGAATCCTGGCAGCGCTGGAATCTCTTCAGCCTGAGCATCAAGGGCGAGGCCGACGAACCCGCCGATCTCACGCTGCTGATGCTGCCCACCGTGCCGAAAGTGCAGGAGGGTGCGCCGCTGGAGAAGGTCGCACTCGCGCGCGACGAAATGGCGAACATGGTCTGGGGCATCGAGACCGCCATCCCCCTGCCGAGCGGCGGCACGCGCGCCGGCAACGTCGCCGCCGGCGAGCTCCACGACCATCTGCAGGCGCAGCTCGATGCCGCGGGAGGTGTGGCGGCGGATCCCATCGAATTCAAGGCCGACGTCCGGTACGACATCATGAGCACCGTGCCCGAGCACTGGATTCCATTCGTGCCCGAGCACGTCGAGAACGATAACCGGCAGATCCAGCTACGGCGCGCGGCCATGCCACGCTTCCTCGCGAACGACCCTGCGCCCACGTTCGAGCGCGTGCGGCCGCGCACCACGCTGCTGCGCGAGGGACTCGACCAAGGCCGGCCGTATCGCGTGCACGAGGAGGAGGTGCAGCGCGCGGGCACGCACGTGATGCTCGCCTTCCAGCGTACGCGCTGGACCGATGGCACCGTGTTCACCTGGCTCGGCGTGCGCAAGCAGACGGGTCGCGGCGAAGGCCACAGCGGGCTCGCGTTCGACCGTATCGTGCCGACGAACCAGCCGTGAAGGGCTTGCGACATGGGCCGCTTTCAGATCGTGATCTCCTCGAAGCGTTCGGGCCAGGCGCCGACGCAGCGCCGTTTTGCGTTGGGACGGCTCGGTGCGGCCGTTCTGGCCGCGCTGCTCACGCTCGTCGCGGCCATCGTCATCGTGGTCGCGCTGCTGCTGGGGTATCTGATCGCCGGCTTGATGGTGGCGGCGCTTCTCGTCGTGCTGTTCGCGGCGCTGTTGCGTGCGGCCTTCCGATAGACCGCGCTTAGCCTTCGGTCACCGGCTTCGGCAGCAATTGCCCCTTCGCCGTCGTCACGGTTTGCGGCAATACCTGGTCTCGCCAGCCTTCGGGGAGGCGCGTGCGTTTAGCAGCCTGCTCCTGTTCAAGCGCCTCGATGAGCTTCGTGCGTACGCGTTCGACAGCCGCGTCGAGGCGTCATGGGCCTGTTGGGGCAAGCACATGCGGCGCGGGTCACCCTGGTCATCGGCAACTCGGCCTGTGCCAACGCGCCGCGGGTACAGCTCAACGCTGCCGGACGAGTAGAGTTGAAGCTCAAGACGCCGTGGCGCGACGGCACCACGCACCTGGTCATGAGTTCATGCAGCGACTGGCAGCGTTGGTCCCGCGGCCGGGGCTGCACCTGATCCGACCATGGCGTGCTGGCACCGATCGCAAAGCTGCGGGCGCTGGGGGGTACCGATGGGGCCGGCGCCGCCGGACGAGGCGGCTTAGGTCGCAGCCGCCAGCACCGAGACCGCCCAGGGCCGTCGGGGCCGCATGGGCTGGGCACGGCTACCCGTGGGAGCTACTTCCGGCTGCCCGCCCTCTGGAGACCAGCATGGCCGTGTGAGATGCCAGGAAGCTGCCGGTGGCCTGTGGCTGGAACTGGCCGATCTCGGACCGATCGTCGGCGGTTCTCCGCCACGGCGCTGCGGAACGTCGAACATGAGATCGAAAACGAGAGATGAAATCTATCCGGTCGCCATTTTAGAGATGACGAATCGCGAATGTGATCGCCTGCTCGTCGCCCGAAAAATGACTATGCTGCGAGAATCTCGATTACACCGCTGATGGTCCCAAGCGCGTGCACCGCATGACTCCGCATCACTTCGCAAGGTGTACGCAACCTACGGATCAAGAGTCCGCCGCTCTTTGCTTTGTATCTTCTTGATTGATGCTGACTTGGCGTGAGGTGCGGGAAAAAAATATTACCGAGAATATTACCCAAGTCGAGTGCTCGAACGAGCCTAACCCTTTGAATATTGGCTCCCCGACCAGGGCTCGAACCTGGGACCTGCGGATTAACAGTCCGGCGCTCAGTTGGGATCACATTTCAAATCAGACTCTTGCCACACACGCCAAGTTTCAAGAGCAGCGCTACATAGCCTAGAGCCAGCCGCACGAAGGCAAGAAAAGTTACGAATTAGCTACGCTCGAGATCGCGAACGCAAACCCGAGGCCTCCGGCTGATGAGGCGATCTTGCATCGTTGTCGAGGCGTCTCAACGGTCGCGATATCGCGTCGGCGATTCTGACTCTACCGTTGAACGTCGCGAGGACGAACGCCTGATCAACGGCGGGACGCGACCCCTATGCTCACCTTGAAACTATGCTCACGTTTTGAAGGGAATGGCGCGGCCTCGGTCGGAGTAAGGTGGGTGGGAGTGCGCTGAAGTCCGCATAGTTTCGCCATTCCCCGCATCCTCGTGGCTCCTATCTCAAGGAGACCACGATGGATACGACAACGCGTATCGAACGCCTGCCCGGTGCTGCCGGCGACGTGCAGCACGCGCCCTACATCGAGGCGCTCAGGCGGTACCTCATCGAGCGGCGACATGCGGGGCACACCGTCCACAGCTACGCCAACTGCGCCGGTCATTTCCTCGGTGGGCACAGAAGGAACGGCTCGACCTGGCTAACATAGACGAGGTTGCTGTCGCCCGTTTCGGCGACGAGCATCTGCGCGCTGCCGTGCGGTGGCCGACCGCACGGATCGGCGCGAGGCGCATGCGGCGATCGGCCATTTGCTCGTGGTGCTGCGCACGCTCGGCATCACCGCGGCGCGGCCGGTGGGTGCAACGCCCGTCGACGAAGAACTGCACCGCTTCGACGAACACATGGAGCACGTGCGCGGATTAGCGCCAAGGACGCGGCGCGCGATGTTGCGCATCGTGCGGGAGTTCCTTCGTTGGCGGTTCCGCGATCGCCCGGTCGTGATCCCGGCGATCAAGCCCGAGCACGTGCGATCTTGCTTCGTGCGCCTGACCGAACGATGCCATGCGCCGGCGAGCATGGGTGCCGTGGTTTCGGCGCTGCGCGGCTATTTCCGTTACCGCGCATCGTGCGGCGACACGGTCTACCACCTGATCGGTGTCCTGTCCTATCCGGCGAACTGGCAGCAGGCGTCGTTGCCGCAGACGCTTACGGATGAGGAGGTTCGACGGCTGCTGCAGTCGCTGGATAGCCCGAGCCCGACCATGCGCCGCACCGCCGCGATCGTGCGGTGCGCCGTGGATCTGGGCCTTCGCAGCGGCGAGATCGCCGCGCTCAGCCTGGACGACATCAATTGGCGCGACGGCGTCGTGAGCGCTGCGCAAGACCAAGGGCCGGCGCGAGCAACTGTTACCCCTGCCGGAGCCGACCGGGCGAGCCATCGTTGCCTACCTGCAGTACGAGCGCCCCAAGAGCCGCCACCGCGGACTGTTCGTACGACGCGCGGCGCCGCAAGACGAACCGATCGGACCCGACGGCGTGCGCAAGATCATTCGGCTGGCCTATCAGCGTGCCGGCCTTGCCCTACACCCGATCGCACCTACTGCGCCACACCATCGCGCGCCGGCTGCTCGACGGCGGCAGCTCGCTGAAGGAAGTCGCCGACGTGCTGCGGCACCGTTCGCTCAACACCACGCTGGTCTACGCCAAGCTCGACGGCCGGAACCTGCGCTCGGTGGCGCTGCCTTGGCCAGGGAGGAGCGCATGAGCCAGTCCCTGAATCTACGTGCACGGGTCCGACAGTACCTGCGCGAGCGGCGCCGCCTAGGTTTCGCGCTGCGGAGCATGGAATACGCGCTGCAGAGCTTTGCCTCGTACGCCGGGGAGCAAACACCCCTGACGGTCGAACTGATGGCCGAGTGGGCGCACCGTGACCGGCCGGGAAGCAGCGACCCGCGCACCTGGGCGCGCCGACTGAAGCTGTTACGCCCCTTCCTGCGCTGGCTGCAGCAGTTCGAGCCTCGCACCGAGGTTCCCAACGATGCCGTGTTCGGCCGCATCGGTGGGCGCACAGCGCCGCACATCTATAGCGAGCAGGAAATCGCCGACCTGCTGGCTGCAGCACGTCAGATCGGTCCCTGCGGCCTGCGCGGCGCCACCTACGAGGCGCTGTTCGGGTTGCTCGCCTCGACGGGGCTTCGCGTCTCCGAAGCAGTACGGCTTGCTCGACAGCGATGTCGACCTGAAGAACGGCGTCCTCACCGTGCGGCGAACCAAGTTCGCCAAATCGCGCCAGGTGCCGATGCACCCGAGCACAACCCAGGCTCTGCGCAGATACCGCCGCCTGCGCGATCCGCAGATCGAAGTGACCGATGACACGCCGTTCTTCGTCGGCTGGCGCGGTCGGCGCCGAGGACAAATGCTCAGCACACGCCAGGTCGATCGGGTGTTCAGCCAGTTGCGCGCGCAGCTCGGCTGGCCGAATCGGGGAACGCACCACGCGCCTCGCGTTCACGACTTGAGGCACACGTTCGTGGTGAGACGGATGCTCGCCTGGCATGCCGACGGCATCGACATCGATCAGGCGATGCTCGGCCTATCGACCTATGTCGGCCATGCGATGGTGACCAATACCTATTGGTATCTGTCAGCGGTGCCAGAGCTCATGGAGCTGGCCGCCAAGCGCTTTCGAGTCGCACCAGACGAACCGGAGGCCAACAATGCGTAACGCAACCACCTCCCAGCCACCATCGTTCGCTGCGCTCGTTCAGCAGTTCTTTACCGAGTACCTCGTTGCACAGCGGGCGGTAAGCCCGCGCACTGTCGCCTGCTACCGCGACGCCCTGAAGCTGTTCCTGGACTTCGCCGGCGCACCGGTTGCAGGTGGCGCCCACCGCGTTGCGGCTATCCCACATTACGCCCGAGCTGATCCTCGCGTTCCTTGACCACCTGGAGCACGCACGGCATAACGCGGTACGCAGTCGCAACCTGCGGCTGACCGCCTACGCACGTTCCTGAAGTACGCCGGTCGCCGCGACATAGCCTCGTTGCACGCCGTTGAGCAGGCGCTGGCCGTGCCGATGAAACGCTTCGAGCGACCGATGCTGGGCTTCCTCACGCGCGAGGAGATGATGACCGTACTGGGCCAGCCCGGTTCGAGCTGGACCTCGCAGCGCGACCACCTGCTGCTGGCGATGCTCTACAACACCGGTGCGCGCGTCTCCGAGATCATCGGCGTGCGCGTGGCCGACGTGGTTCTCGATCGCGCCGCCTGCGTGCATCTGCACGGCAAAGGACGCAAACAGCGGTCGATTCCTCTGTGGAAAGCGACGGTGCAGGAGCTGCGCGCCTGGCTGCGTCAAAATCCGCAACTGTGCGGCGAGGCCGCTCTCCTGCCGAACCGCAATGGCACGCCGATGACCAGATCGAACGTAGCACGGCGCCTGGAGTTGGCTGTCGAGCGAGCGCTGACCCAGCTTCCGGATCTGAGGAAGAAGCGAATATCGCCGCATCTGCTTCGGCACACGACCGCGATGCACTTATTGCAGTCCGGCGTCCCCTTCCACGTGATCGCGCTCTGGCTCGGCCATGAAAGCACGACGACGACTCATCGCTACGTTGAGGCGAATCTGGCGATGAAGGAAAAGGCCCTGGCCCGGCTCGAGGCCCCCGACACGAAGCTGCGGCGTTTCCGTGCTCCCGACGCCCTCATGCAATTCCTGCAGGCCCTGTAAAACTATGCTCACCATGCGCCGGCCCCAACCGATCACCTCCGAGAGGCCGGCGCCGCTTCCTCAGCCGCGAGTGCGCATAGTTTCGAGGTGAGCATAGGGGAAGTTCAGGACTGCCGAGAGCGGACGCTCGAAATCTAGGATGTGGACGTTCGGCGCGTGGGGTAGGCCGGTGGCGGGATACAAAGCATGGCGGAAGCCAAATCGTGCCGCGAAGCAGGCGTCCGCACATTGGTGTTGTGTATGAAGGTAAACAAATGCCGGGGGTCCGCCGTTCGATACCGCTGAATCTCTTACTTGCCACGGCCTGCCTTCCTCAGCTGCAGGCTTTGCCGTGGTCGGCGTGATTGCCTGCGGCCTTGGCTGCGGATTCCGTCATGTACTCGCCCGCCTTGGTCTTGCCGTAGTACTTGTCGCCAGGACAGTGATAGACCTTGCTGTTGGTGTTGACCCACACTTGGCCGGGTCCGCCGCCCGCCGCAGGCGCAGCTGCCATCGGTGCAGTTGAAGTCTTGGCGACCGGCGCGGGCGCTGCGGGAGCCGTGGGGGCGGCAGAAGCCTTTGCCGCGGCCGGCGCCGCTGGTGCCGCGCTCGCCTTCGCGGGGATCGGGTTCCCATACCAGTCCTTGACGCCGCCGTGACCGCCGCACGCACCCTTCTTGGTCTCTGTGGTCGTATACGTTCCATCTTTACACTGCCCGGTCGACCCCGCGGGCGCTGGGGCAGCGGCAGCCATCGCGGGCGCAGTAGCCTTTGCGGCGGCGGGCGCAGATGGCGCAGAACTGGACTTGGCGGCCGCCGAGGTGTCATACCAATCCTTGACGCCACCGTGAGCGGCGCACGCGCCGCGCTTCGATTCTGCGGTCGTGTATGTGCCGTCCTTGCATTCACCGGTCGAACCGGCGGGGGCTTGAGCGTTGCTAGCGGCGGAAACTGTCAGTGCAAGGCCAACCACGGCCGATGCAAGGATTACTCTCATTTGGTTTCTCCAGAATGTTGACGGACTGATTGCGCGAGGATTGCTTTAGATTGGCGGGATGCGCAGCACCTGCCCCGGGTAGATCTTGTTTGGATCGGATAGCATCGGTTTGTTGGCTTCGAAAATCACCATGTATTTGTTGGCGTCGCCATAGTTGACCTTGGAAATCTTCGACAGCGTGTCGCCGGAGACGACCGTGTAATACGTTGCCTCGGGTGCGCTCTGGTCCACAGACATCATATTGTTGACCTTCGCTACCCCCGCGACGTTGCCGCAGCACAGAGCGATCTTTTCCTTGGTTGCCTGGTCGGGTGCGACGCCGAACACCGACACCGTGGAAGTCGCACTATCGAACGTAACGGTTAATCCGGTCGCCGACAGGTTCTGCGACTTGATGTAGTCAATGATGGCATCGCCGGCCGCAGCGTTCGCCGCCTGAATCTTCGAGTCGTTGTTCGGATCGGCCTTGGCCTCGGTCATGGCCGCTTGCGCCTGCCCGCGCCCAAACAGCTTCTCCCCGGCTTCCTTCACAAAATCCATCAGTCCCATATCTGCTCCCAGTCAAAGTTGACTACGCAAGGCAATTTGCGGCGAGCAAGCACGAACGGCTGTGCCGCTCCCAAATCCAGCATGTACTCGCCTCCGCTTGCCTCGACCGCGACGACCCCAGAGCGGTCAAAACTTTGCGCTTCACCCAAAGCCAGGCAATTTCCGTTATCGGCGCAATTCGGTCAGGGCTTACTTGGAGGGCTTCAGGTTGTCGCGAATTTGCCGCAACAGCAGGATGTCCTCCGGTGTAGGTGGAGGAACGGCCGGCGTTTCCTTCTTGAGGCGGTTCATCTGCTTGACCATCAGGAAGATGATGAAGGCGAGAATGATGAAGTTGAGCGCAATCGTCAGGAAATTGCCCCAGGCGAGCACTGGCACGCCCGCCTTCTTGACTGCATCAAGCGTCGCAGGAACTCTAGCCGGGATGTCGGACAGCGCGAAGAACAGATCCTTAAAGTCGATCTTGCCCACGATCCTGCCGATGACCGGCATGATGAGGTCGTTCACGGCGGAGTCGACGATTTTGCCAAATGCTGCACCGATGATTACACCCACCGCCAGGTCCATCACGTTGCCCTTGAGGGCAAACTCTTTGAACTCGCTCGCCATGCTCATGCTCAATCTCCAGTGTTCGAGGTCGCTTCGGATACGCGGAACGTCGGACCAGGGCGCCTTCGAACCATGCCCGCGGCGAATGCCGAGGACCGACGCTGCCTATCAGTAGACGGCGTAGCTGCGACGATCTCGCCGGCGGCTTAGTCAATCATCCGTCGGTCCACAATCCGCCAATCCTACGATTGCCCTGACAAATGATCCTTCATTTTCGTCATCGCCACCGTCGCCGCAATGCCCCCGAGCGTATTGATAAGGCCCCGGTGCTGTGCGTAGAACTGACCTAGCTGGTCGGCAACACCTGGGTGCACGTCATTCGCGTGATTCACAACGTCCTGTACCTGCTGCGGCGTCAGCTGCGAGGCCTGCTCGGGCGTGATCTGTGTCTGCCCAGGGGACATCACCCTACCGAGCACGCCACCGGCGAGGCCGCCCATGACGCCGGGCCCCAAAGCGCCGATGAGCTGGTTGAGCATGCCTGCCTGCTGTGCGCCATTCGACTGGCCGAACAACTGTCCCACCATATTCCCGATCGCGGGCGTCTGATCGGATGCGAATGCTGCCGACAGGCCCTTGGCCAGCGCGTCGCTCGGCGCATTCTGCGCGATCTGGTTGAATTGCGGCGCGCTACTGCCACCGCTCATGGCTTGCGTGAGCATATCCATCAATCCCATGAGATTCTCCTTGCGTGTCGGTTTACTGCGACTTTCTCGCGATCAGGTGATAGATCGCGAGCAGAACCACTGCACCGATAACCGATGCGATAAAGCCCGCCGGATGGCCCTCGGGATAGAAGCCCAAGAGCTGCCCGATGAACGTGGCGGCAAGCGCGCCGGCGATGCCTAGGATCGCCGTCAGCCAAAAGCCCGTGGGCCCCGAGCCTGGTGTAATCGTCTTGGCGATCAGCCCGGCCACGAAACCGATCAGAATGGTCCAAATCCAATGCATCATATCAATCCCCTCGGAGCTCAATTTGGTACGGTGCAGAACAGCGCTGCAAATTGGGTTTTTATGATGCGCTTTTTCCAAACGGCGAGCCAGATGAGGGCTGCGAGTCGTCCGATTGCATACCGGTGCAAAAATGCATACCGGTGCAAAAAATCCCTCGACCGCGAGGAGCGGCACGCGAACGTTGGGGACTCCGCCTTACCTTGATTGACCGCTCCCCATCATCCGTTTGATGACATTGCGCCGCCGACACCGCCTCCGGCGATCTGAGCGACAATTGCTCCAAGGTCGAGTCCGCCCTGGGCTGCACCCGAGACGGCCGGGACATGCATGCCAAGCAGTTGACCGCCGATTCCCGCCGCCTGCAACGCCGGCAATGGAATTTCCGACTGGTCCGAAACTGTTGGCACACTGTCAGGTTGCGTCATCTGCTGTGTTCCCCACCTTGCTGCTCGCCTTTCTCGCCCTCCTTCGTCTGCCCCTGCCTTGGTTCTTGCGCGTGCCGTGATTGCTGCCGCTGCTGGCCTGCCGTCGGACCCCCCTGCTGCGCCGGTGGCGGAGCGGCGGGCCGCTGAACTTCCCGGCTTACCGATTGCGGCGGCTGTCCGCGTGGGACCGGTGCAGCGCCGTGCTGCGTCGGTGGCGGAGCGGCGGGCCGCTGAACTTCCCGGCTTACCGATTGCGGCGGCTGTCCGCGTGGGACCGGTGCAGCGCCCTGCTGCGTCGGTGGCGGAGCGGCGGGCCGCTGAACTTCCCGGCTTACCGATTGCGGCGGCTGTCCGCGTGGGACCGGTGCAGCGCCCTGCTGCGTCGGTGGCGGAGCGGCGGGCCGCTGAACTTCCCGGCTTATCGAATGTGGCGGCTGTGCGCGTGGGGCCGGTGCAGCGCCCTGTTGCGTTGGTGCCGGCGCGGGCTGCACCTCTCCACCGCCCCTTTGCGGCGGCTGTGCGCGTGAGGCAGGTGCAACACCCTGCTGAGTCTGATAGTGCTGCCGGACTACGGCATCCTGCGGCTGGTAACGGTAGTTCTGGCTTTGAAGCGCCCGCTGCTGCGCCGCGGCCGGATAGCGATTCCCTGAGTATTGCCTCTGGTATGCAGGCAACGGGGCGGGCGCGGGTGCAGCATTGCGATTCCAGTTGTCCCATCCGCGGTGACTCTGCGTCCAGGCGTGGCCCCAGTGCTCACCCCAGCGCGGCGGCGCATCGGGACGCCAGCCGCGAAAGTACGTAGGAGGATGCCGGTAATAACCAACGGGAACGCGCAGAACGAATAGCGGCACCGCCTCCGCAGCGACGAGCCCCCATGGACCGTTGTACCAGGAACTCGCGTACCAGCTGTCCTGCTCGTAGGCCCAGTACATGCCATCGTAGAAGAAGTAGTTGGAGTTGACTTGCGGAGCGTAGTACACCGGATAGCCCGGTACGGGGACCAGCTCCGGATATGACGACAGGTTGATCCCGATGCTGACGCCAGGAATCCCGAACCCGAGGCTCGCCTGAGGTGGCGGCGCTGCGGTGTAGGTGCCGCCGTAATCGGCGCCCCAAACCGGACGCACCGAAGAGATGCTGCGATAGAACGGCGGATCGAGCCGGGGATAGTCACCCGGCTGCAATTGCATGCAGGCGCCTTGGAAGTAGGCGTCGAAACATACTTCCCAAGTGCCATCACGAACGCTAATTGATGCAGCTCGATCGTTGAAGCCCGTGCCATCAAGGTTGGGCACGGTATCACGGAACGCTACGGCGTTACCTTGAAAATCCTCGCCTTCGTACAACACGATTTCGCCCGCGTACAAGTTTGGAGCAAGCAGCGCGAGAGCAAATGTTAGCGCAAGACGGCAGGATTGGCGGCTGGTCATCGCGTTATCCTTCCTCAATTCAGCGGCGGATCTCAGCCACACGAATAAGCCGGGTGAGAATCCGGAGCGTTACCGATCACCTCATGCGGTCTACAGCGATCTCTATGGCTCCGAACAAACCAGGCACCAGACTCCCCACATCCGCGTGGCCGGCTACTCGGGTTTCCTCTCCGCGCAGCTGACGGCACCCTGCGGATGAGCCAATTCACCTATGGCCGTCAGTGGAACAGCGCCAGCTTTCCGTATTTTTCCGCGAGCAGATAATAGAAAGTTACCCGCGACTTGTCGCGATCCGTCTTCATCCTTTCGCAGATGACCGCGATGGCCTTATCGAGTTCGGCATCGCTATCACCGAGCTCCAGCTTCTTCTTCAGGAAGCTGTTGCGAACACGGTCGCACTCGGACTTATCGGTGCAGGAGACGAACGAGCCGTCCCTGCTCTGCAGCGCGATTCCACAATGCCTGACGATGCCCTTGATCGCTGAGTCGTCGGCGTTTGGAACGTATTTCCTCACATTTGCAGCCCAATCATGTTGCCATCACACTTCTCCTTGCTGAGTCCTCGGTCTGCTAACGCCATCAATTCCCGTGCTCACCGAGCAAACGCTCTTTGCCATACGGCTATTGCTCGGGCAATACAATCAATGGGGCTACGCGACAGCGAGCTAAATCACTCCTTGGCCTGCATCTATAAGCTTGTTTCAGTATGCGCGTTCATCACAAACGCAAATCTGATCCGAGTCAATGTTTTAGCGTCCGCTAGCCGGCGATGCTAACCAGCACTCGCGGCCGAGGTGAGACTGAAGCTGTTTTGCTTCTGCTGCGGCAGACGCCATCAGCGATGGGACTTGGCGCCAAAGCTTCCTCGAGAACGTCCCCGAGCACCGGGAGATATCGGCACTTTGGGAAGCCTCGCGCAACCAGCAGGGGGAGATCAGTCAAATGCGTGAGAGCCTGAGGTCCGCGGCAAGGGTGATCTTTCGACGATCCGCGGTGGCCGCTTACAGGAAATTGGAGCGGCGGCATGAAGCGGCTGCTCTTGGGCCGGTCACTGCCGCTCGCGCAGGTGCACCGGCGCCGCCAATGGTCGGGCATTCGAAAAATCGCAGATGCAACTATTCATTTTCCGGTGGACACCGACCGTCGCCCGAGGCGACAGTGCGCACCATGCCGTCCATGGCGGGCGGCGCCCGTTTTGGTTTGTTGCAGTACGTTGGCCACGTCCGGCCGGAATGACGCTCCTCACGCGTCGCCCTTTGCCGAGCAATCGGCGCCGAATGCCGTCCTGCCTCTGAAAGTCGGGGGGCCCTCCGGGGCCTGAGGTTCAGTCGACAGTCGCGCTGCGGCAGGTTGGCCATTGCCGTAACACAGTGAGACCCGGTGCAACCACACCAGGCAGTGTGTGGTGCAGTCGCAAGTCGGGACATGGGGACTCCCGGTGGGCGTTCGTCCACGGGAGCCCCCCGCGGTGTCCCTCATGGTCGGCGCGACCTGCCGGCCACCGTGTGCCGCAGCTTCGTGCTGCCGCACCCTTTGGCCGGCGCCGTGCGCCAACCCACCTGGCCCAGCGCGCGTCGTTACTAGCGGCGGAGCCGGTGGTGACGACGCGCCGATGCCTTGCCTCAACAAGGCGTTATGTAGCGCTGGCGCAAGTGACGTCCCCAAGTGATGGGCTCCCTGCCCCTTCGTCGTCGTCGTGGAGCCGCGCAATGCGGCCCGTCCTCTGCCCGCGCTTCGCGGGCGTCAAGAAGCGCCGCAACGGCGTCCCCGCGAACCCAGGGATCAAGGGTTCACATCGAGGGAGCGCTTCCCCACTGGGAACGCCCTCGACGCCAAGAACCGCGTGCCGCGGTGGCAAGCAATACAGAACCGGCACAACCGGGAGTGGTGTCCCCGCGTCCCTTGCAAATCCCGCCCCGCTCAGGCGCGGTGAGACGGACAGAAACACTGACCCGACCGATCCGACACCGGTAGTACCGCAGGAAACCGAACCACCGAGGACATAATGCACGACTTGAACTACGAACTGAAGCAGCTCTGTTCCCGCAATCGGGACGGGAGCTTTGCGACCCAAGTCAACCGGGAACGCATCCTGACACTCATCGCCAACCAGCTACGGGAAATGGGCTTCGTGAATATGCACGTGCAGAGCCTCAAACCCAAGCACGTCGATAAATTGGTCGAACGCTGGAAGGCAGAGAGCTTATCGGTAGGGACGCTCAAGAACCGCATGGCGACCCTCCGCTGGTGGGCAGAGAAGAACGGCAAGGCCAACGTTGTCGCCAGGAGCAACGAGGCGTACGGCATTCCCGATCGGCGCTACGTCACTAACGTCAGCAATGCCCGCGAACTCACCTCGGGCGATCTCACCCAGGTCAGCGACCCCTACACCCGCATGTCGCTCCAGGTCCAGGCGGCCTTCGGCCTGCGGCGCGAAGAGTCGCTCAAGATCCGGCCAGGGTGGGCGGACCGCGGCAACACCTTGGTGCTCAAGGACAGCTGGACCAAAGGGGGTCGCGCCCGCGCGATCCCGATCCGCAATGCCGAGCAACGCCGCGTCCTGGATGCGGCGAAGAAGTTCGCCGGCAGGGGCAGTCTCATTCCGGCCGGCCGAAGCTACGTGCAGCAGCTCCACCGCTTCGAGTACCAGTGCGACCGGGCGGGCATCCACCGCGTCCACGGCCACCGGCATCGGTATGCCCAGGAACGCTACCGTGAACTCACCGGCTGGCCTGCCCCGGCGGCCGATGGACCGCGATCGAGACAGCTTACGCGCGAGCAGAAGAGTATCGATCGCGCGGCGCGGCTCACCATCAGCAGCGAGCTCGGGCACGAGCGGGGACAGGTTGCCGCCATCTATTGCGCATAGTAAGTTGTTATGTGGAGTGACACCTCCAGCTCTTTGATAGCAAAGCAAACTGGTCGCTGGTACTCAGCATAATATTCGGGCCCGGTGCGGAGGCCCTCGGTTAACGAACGGCGTGCGTGACCTCCGCAGCATTACAACGAGTGCAGCCACTCGAGCAGCGTTTTGTTCTGCTTCCAGGACGGGATCTTGGGGAGCGGGCTAACGTCGGCGACCTTCTCGAGTGCCTTTCGTTTCATCTCGAGGTTTGCCCGCGCATAAATCTCGGTTGTCTTCACATCCACATGCCCTAAGAAGTCGCGGATGATCTCGAGCGGGACGCCACTCTGCAGGAGATGCATTCCCTTGGTGTGGCGCAAGCTATGCGGGCTCACCGGCTGCGTGAAGCCGGGATGATCGCGCCGTACTGACTCGACATATTTCTGCAGGAGGTAGCGGACACCCGCGCGCGTTAATCGTCCGCCCTGCCGGTTCTGGAAGAGCGGTAGGTCAGCGTGCTCGGGGCGATCGAGGCCGTTGTCGCGACGATGATCGCGCAGGAGGTCGACCGTCGCGTCCATCAATGGCACGGCGCGCATCTTGCGCCCCTTGCCCATGAGTCGCACCTGTGCGGGCGGATCCAGGCGCACATCGCCGGCGTTGAGGTCGATCAACTCCTGTACTCGAGCGCCGGTGTCGTAGAGCACGCTCAACAGGACGGCATCTCTGCGACCGGGGGGCGTACGCAGATCGGGTTGGGCGAGGATTTGCGCGAGGAGTTCCTTGGAGAGGTAGCCAACGCTTTGGCGCGGATGTCGGCGCAGAGGAATGGCGAGGATCTGCTGGCTCTGCAGCAAGCGCTCGGGCACTTCCGACTGCACATAGCGGAAGAACGCGTGCAAAGCCGCGAGGCGATGGTTTTGCGTGCGGATTGAGACATGCCGGTCGTTGCGAAGGTGATCCAGGAACGCTTCCACCAGGGGTGCATCGATGTGGGCGAGAGACAATCGTTCCAGGGCGACGCCGCGCACGTCGCGACAGAAGCGGAGCAGGAGCGTGAACACATCGCGATAGGCCTTGATCGTGTTGGGGCTCAGATTGCGCTGCGCAGCCAGGTAATGCATTAGGAAGTTGGTCGCGTGCACGGAGAAGTCGGTCGGCTTCATGACTCGATCCTCCGTGGGATGACATCACCGAACGCGGCGTTGGCGCGCACCGTGATCTCCGGAAACAGCTCCGCCGTCAGATGCAGATAGCGCTGCGTTCCGGCAAGAGATTGATGGCCCAAGTAGGTCGCCAGCACGGGCAGCTTGGCATCGAGGTCGGCACCCTCGCGTAACCAGCGCAGCAGGGTATGGACGGCCATCGTGTGACGAAGATCGTGGACGCGCGGCCCCTTGCCCCTGCCGGCGTGCGCGATGCCGCACTGGAGCAGCAGTTCCCGGTAGAGCGAATAGACCGCTGAGTGACTCCATGGGCCACCGTTTGGCGATGGAAAGAAGTACGCATTGGATGAACCAGGGCCCATACCGTGGGCATAGCGTTGCAGACGCTGCACCAACGCTAAGGCGGGAGGGACTAGGCGATCCTTGCCAAACTTGCCCTCGCGCACCGTCAGGACTCCTTGGTCAAGGTCAACGTCGGCCACCCGCAAATGCAGCACCTCGCCAAGCCGGAAGCCGCAGCCATACAGCAGGCGGAAGACTTCGGGCATGATGCGGTGGCGCAGTGGCGCGTGCGCGGTCGGCGTGAGCTGATCGACCGCGTGCAGGAGCTGCCGAACCTCGGCATGGGTCAGGATGCGTGGCGAGAAACCGGCACTGCCCTTTACCGTCAGCGCTCGATCGGGAACATCGGCGGGATAGCCCAGCCGGCACATATACGTGGCGAACTGACGAACAACCCCGATGCGATGCTGGTGTGTTGAGGAGCTCTCGTGGCGTTGTTTGGCGAGCCACTTCCGGCTGAGGGAGCGGGGTAGCTCGCACCCCGATAGCGCTTCGTCACATAAGAAGCGATCAAACCGCGCCAGTACTCGGGCCGCTTCACCATACTTGTAGCCACAGGCCTGTTTCTGCTGGACGAATTGCCCCATGGCCGCAGCAAGAGGGCTCTGGAAGCGCGCGGTGAACTCTCTATTCGACATGGCGCGCCTCCTCGGGGTCCAACGCGGCAGTGCGCAGGGCCTCCACGTCGGTCTTGGCGTAGATCAACGTCGATGCCGTCGTCGCATGCCCCAGGATCTCGGAGATGACGTGAAACGGCGTCTGCTCACGGAGCAGTTCTGTTGCCAGCGTATGGCGTAGCGAGTGCAGACCGCGTCGTTGTTGGGTGCGGAAGTGGATGCCCGCGAGTTCCCGCCAATAGGTGACGATGTGATAGAGGTGGTTGCTGTCGGCGAAAGGCACAAAGGGCGACCGCAATTTGAGGAACACCTCGCGGTGATTGGTAGGAGGACGGCCCGACTTCAGATAGTCAATCAAGGCCTCGCCGACGTCTTCGGTCAGTGGCAAACAGAGCGGGGCGAGGGTCTTCGATTGCGTAATCTCGATGGTGGCCGCTTCCCACTTCAGATCATCGAGCCGCAGCGCTCGAATATCCGCCGATCGCAATCCCAGGCGATAGGCGAGTAAGAGGATCGCGTAATCGCGCTTGCCTTTGGGCGAGCTGCGATCAACGACCTTGAGCAGCCTGGCAACGAGCTCCGGATCCCAGACCGATGGAATGGTGGCATCCCGCGGGACGCGGATCTTCGGCAACACTTGGCTCAGGTCCCGCTGCAGGATGCCTCGCAGCAGGAGAAACTGCAGAAAGCTGCGCACGTCGGAGACGATCCGCGAGACGGTCTTACGTTTCAGACGATGCCGGGACGTAACGAAGGCGGCGACATCGGCCGGCTGCATTTGATCCAGCGACGTGATATTCCGTGATTGCAGGAAGTCCGCGAATACGGCGATCTCGTGCATCCGCACGTGAAGTGTCGTCGGTCGAAGATGACGGCGATCCCTGCAGTATTGTTCGTACTCGCGCAGGGGTTTCTTCATCAGCGCCGGTACCTGGATGTTTCGCGGATCGATGCGCGGGCGCTCAACCTTCCCCTCACGCGCAAAGTCCCCAAGCACCTTGAGGCCGAACACGACGTGGCGTCGCCACCGTTCGCTTGGCTTGAGACATTCGCCGTCACGCATCCGATACGCGTCCGAGAAGCGTGCCCCCAGATCCTCGGAGTACTCATCTCCCAGGTTCATCCGGCGAGAGAACGCCGCGAGGTGCCGCCAAATTGTGCGGTAGCGCCTCAGCGATCTTCTGCTATAGCGAAGCTTCTCCAGTTGGCTTGACGCGCGCGCAACAAGCCGATCCAGCGACAGATCGTTTGCAACTTCATGGTTGGATTGGTCCATGATCGAACTCCTCGCGAAAGGCGACCGTGATGGCCGCCGGGAGGCTGATCATGAGAGTTTTATGTGCAGTAATCCAAAGCTAACGCCTTGCTCTCAAAGCACTTGGCCACGCTACTCAACATAACGTTCCATTATGCGCAATACACGCAAATGTGAAGCTTCACATTTGGTTTATTGTGGGCGCTAGCTCGCGCCATGAATACGCTCGATCTGCAAGCTGCCGCAGCGTTCCTGCACATCCATCCGGTGACGCTGCAGGAGAAGGCCCGCGCCGGGGAGATTCCCGGCGCCAAGATCGGTAAGTGCTGGGTGTTCGTCGACGTTGACCTCGTCGAGCACATCCGGTCACAATATCCGCGGCGTGTGTTGCAGAGTGAACGCAAGGAGTTGGAACCATGTCACTCTACAGGCGCACCGATTCACCGCATTGGTGGATCAAAATCAGCCACGGCGGAACAACAATACAGCGCAGCACTGGGACTGAAGACAAGTCTCAAGCCCAGGAGTACCACGACAAGCTGAAAGCAGCGCTGTGGGAACAACAGCGGCTCGGCGTCAAGCCGCGTCGCGGATGGAAGGAGGCGGTAGTTCGCTGGCTTGCAGAAACCGCGGAGAAGGCCACGCACCAGGAAGACGTCAAGAAGCTTCGCTGGCTCGATCCGTTCTTGGGAAACTTGATGCTCGACGAAATTACCCTCGATGTGATCGACGGCATCAAGGCCGAGAAATTGAAGACGGCCGGCAAGGCAACGGTCAACCGCTACCTGGCATTGGTCCGGGCCATCCTGCTTCGTTCACGAGACGAGTGGGAATGGCTCGACAAGGTACCGAAGGTAAAGTTGTTCAAGGAAAACCCAGGACGGGAACGCTCGATCACGATGAAAGAGGCGGAGTCGCTGTTCGGTGAGCTGCCGGAACATCAGCGGGACGTCGTCATGCTCGCGTTGGCAACCGGATTGCGGCAATCCAACGTGCTCGGTCTGGAGTGGTCACACGTGGACCTGGAGGCGGGTCATGCCTGGGTTGATGCGGATCAGTCCAAGAACGGCAAGCCAATCGCGGTGCCGCTCAATGGGACCGCACTGGAAATCCTGCGACGGCAGCTGGGTAAGCATCCGCAGAGAGTGTTTACGTATGCCGGAAAGCCGCTCGCGAGTGCCAATACGCGGGCCTGGAGGAAAGCGCTGAAGCGTGCCAGGATCGATAATTTCCGCTGGCACGATACCCGGCATACCTGGGCCACGTGGCATCGCCAGTCTGGAACGCCAACGCACGAGTTGCAACGCCTCGGTGGTTGGCGCTCTTCGGTGATGGTCGAGCGCTACGCTCATCTGGCGCCTGACCATCTCGCGAAGGCCGCGAACCGGCTCGATTCGCTGTTCGGTGGTTACGATCTGGCTACGTTGGAGAAGGAAAAAGCGTCAGCAGAAAACGCTAATCCTTTGTAATTCTTGGCTCCCCGACCAGGGCTCGAACCTGGGACCTGCGGATTAACAGTCCGTCGCTCTACCGACTGAGCTATCGGGGAACAGCCTTCCATTCTATCGTTCCCGCTAACGCAGGGTCAACGCAGTGCTTGCGAACTGGCGTAAAAAGTGGCGCCAAGACGAAATGCGGCAACTGGGCCCGCGCCCCGGGGCTTTCGAGTCGAGCAAGCGGACCGAAAGAGACCGCTTCACACGGAGCTAGCGCCGCGATCGCCCAGCGGCCCACTTATTGCTTGCACGGGCAGGAGTGCCGGCTGGGCGCGAGTGCCGGAATCGCGATGCGGCCGCACGACGGCGACGACGCGGCGACGTTGCTCAAGAAGGCCGACATCGCGATGTACCGGGCGAAGGAATCCGGCCGCAACGGTCTCGCGTTCTTCTCCGAAGTCGACAGCCGGCCCGCCGAGGATCGGATCGTCATTGGCGCGGGAATCCGTCGCGCACTCGATGGCGATCAGCTGCGGCTTCTCTATCAACCGAAAGTATCGGTGCGCACCGGCGCGATGACCGGAGTCGAGGCGCTCGTCCGCTGGCAGCATCCGGAGCGCGGGCCCCTCCTGCCCGACGCCTTCATTCCTCTTGCCGAGGATTCCGGACTCATTCGCCATATCGGACGCTTGGGTCCTGCACACGGCGTGCGCGAAGGCACGAGCCTGGCAGATGGACGGCGGCGACCCGATCCGCGTCGCCTCAATCTCTTTCGGCGCAACAGTTCAGTGACGAGCGGCTGGTGATCGCGATCGCACATGCGCTCGCGCAGACCGAGCTGCCGGCACATCTGCTGGAGCTCGAGATCACCGAGAGCATGATGATGGAGAATCCGGAGCGCGCTGCGGAGACGCTGCTCGAAATCAAGGAAATGGGCGTGCATGTGTCGATCGACGACTTCGGCACCGGCTATTCGTCGCTCGCCCGGCCGTTCGCGTCGCGGCACAGCGCCAATCGCCTGGGCGTGGTCGGCGCGGCGGCCTGAGACCGGCCTAACGCGGGTGCGCGACGCCGCAGTTCTAGCGGCGAAAGCCGTGCAGGTGCGGCGCCGCAAGTCGCAGATAGTGAAACATGGACCATAGCGTCAGGATCGCGGCAATCCACAGCGCCACCGTGCCGAGCAGCGGTGTCGAGACGCCCGGGATTAGCGGCTCGTGCAGCAGGAGCGCAACGATCGCCGTCATTTGCGTGACCGTTTTCAGCTTGCCAACGAACGCCACGGCGACGCTCTTCGTCTGCCCGAGCTGCGCCATCCACTCGCGCAGCGCGGAGATCGCGATCTCGCGTCCGATGATGATGATCGCGAGATAGGGCTCGGCGCGATCGAGCCACACCAGCACGATCAGCGCTGCGGCGACCATCAGCTTGTCGGCGACGGGATCGAGGAACGCGCCGAATGCCGTCGTCTGCCCCCATCGCCGCGCAACCCAGCCGTCGAGCCAATCCGTGATCGATGCAACGGCGAAAATCCACATCGCCGTCCAGTTTCTTGTCGCCGGCGCCATCCATCCATCCGGCAGGTAGTAGATGGCGACGAACACCGGGATCAGGACGATCCGCAGCCAGGTGAGCAAGATGGGAACGTTGATCGGCATCGGGATGCGCCGCTGCCGCCTTGGAGCCGCAGCCAACTCATTTTACCGCGATGGCGCGCCGTTCCGCAGGATCGGAGCTGCTGCGCTAGTGCAGCGTCGCGAAAATCTTCTCCGCCAACGCGCGGCTGATCCCCGGAACGCGCGCGAGGTCCTCGATGCTCGCTGCCTCGACGCCCCTCAGCCCGCCGAAATGCGAAAGCAGCGCCTGGCGCTTGCGCACGCCGATCCCTGCGATCTCCTGCAGCTTCGACGTCGTTCGCGCCTTGGCGCGCCGCGCACGGTGGCCCTGGATCGCGAACCGGTGCGCCTCATCGCGGATCTGTTGCAGCAGGTGCAGCCCGGGGTGATCGGACGGCAGGTTCAGTACGTCCTCGCGATCGGGGAACACGATGTCTTCCTCGCCCGCCTTGCGCTCCGGTCCCTTGGCGACGCCGATCAACCGCGTGTCGTGCAGCCCCTGCTCGGTGAGTACTTCGGCCGCCACACCGACCTGGCCCTTGCCGCCGTCGATGACCAGGAGATCCGGCACCGGATACTCGCCCGCCACGATCCGCGCGCAGCGCCGGGTCAGCGCCTCGCGCATCGCAGCGTAATCGTCGCCGCCGACGGGAGGCACGACATTGAAGCGCCGGTATTCGCCGGTCTGCATCCCAAGGCGGTCGAAAATCACGCACGAGGCAACGGCGCGCTCGCCCATCGTGTGCGAAACGTCGAAGCATTCGATGCGCTGCGCCGAGGCCGGCAATCCGAGCGCCGCCTGCAGCGCCGCGAGCCGGTCCTCCTGCGTCGCCTTCTGCGCGAGCCTCTGGCGAATCGCGAAGCCGCCGTTCTGCGCAGCCATCGTGAGCCAAACGCGGCGCTCGCCCGCCGGATGCGTGACGATTTCCACGCGCTGGCCCGCTTGAGCGGACAGCACTTCGGCCAGCGCGTCCTGGTCGCCGGCGTCGGGCGCGACGATGGTCGGCGGCACCGGCGCTTCGACGTAATGCTGCTCGAGAAACGCGGGCACGACCTCGGGCAGCAGGTCGGCGTCGGCGTGGCGCGGAAAGAACGTGCGGTCGCCGACATGGCGCCCGCCGCGGATCATCACCACGTTGACCGCGACCAGCCCGCTCTCGGTCGCCGCCGCGACGACGTCGATGTCACCGGCAGTCGCACTCTCCACGAACTGGCGCGCCTGCAGTTGGGTCAGCCGCGTGATCTTGTCGCGCAGCCGCGCCGCGCGCTCGAAGGCGAGCGCCGCGCTCGCCTCCTCCATCTGCGCCCGCAGCTGCGCCAGCACCACCCCGGTCTCGCCCTGCAGGAACAGCACGGCACTTTGCACGTCCTCGCCGTAATCGGCATCGGAGACTAAGCCCACGCAGGGTGCGCTGCAGCGCCGGATCTGATAGAGCATGCACGGCCGCGACCGATTGGCGAACACGATGTTTTCGCAGGTACGCAGCTGAAACACCTTCTGCAGCAGCGCCATCCCTTCGCGCACGGCACCCGCGCTGGGGAACGGGCCGAAGTAGCGGTTGTGGCGGTCGAGCTTGCCGCGGTGAAAGCGCAGCTGAGGAAACTTCTCTCCCGTCAGGCAGACGTAGGGATAGCTCTTGTCGTCCCGAAACAGGATGTTGTAGCGCGGCTCCGCGGCCTTGATCAGGTTGTTCTCGAGCAGCAGCGCCTCGCCCTCGGACCGCGTCACCGTCGTTTCGACGCGCGCGACCTGTGCGAGCATCAGCGCAATGCGTGTCTCGTGTGCGCTTTTCTGGAAGTAGCTCGAGACCCGCTTCCTCAAGTCGCGCGCCTTGCCGACATAGAGCGTCTCGCCCGCCGCGTCGAGCATCCGGTAGACCCCCGGCCGATGCGGCAGCGAGGCGATCAACTCGCGGGCATCGAACGGCGGCGCACGCTCGTCGCGCTGCGGCGCGGGTGCGGCCGGCGTCGTCACCCCGGCAAGGCGCGGAACCTTAGACATGGCGAGGGGAAGGCTGCTTGCGCAAATGGACGGCGATCGCATCGAACACAACGCGGAACATCTGCGGCGTCAACCGCCCGGTGTTGGTGTTGTAACGGCTGCAGTGATAGCTGTCGAAGAGCGCGACGTCGCCGGGGAGCGAATGCCTGGCGCCGTGCGCGAACGGGAACGCCGCAGTCCTGTGCCCGAGCGCCCTTAGCGCCGCTTCGTGCGCGATGCGGCCGAGGGCCAGGATCGCGCCGCCGGCCGGCACCGTCGCCAGATCGGCCGCGAGATAGCGATTGCATTCCCGCGCTTCCGCCGGCGTCGGCTTGTTGCCGGGCGGCAGGCACTTGACTGCGTTCGTGATGCGGCAATCGGTGAGCATCAGACCGTCGTCGCGCGACACCGCGATTGCCCGCGAAGCAAAGCGATAAGCGTGCAGCGTCTCGTAGAGCAGAATCCCTGCATGGTCGCCGGTGAACGGCCGCCCGCTCGCGTTCGCCCCATGCAGGCCGGGCGCGAGGCCGACGATGACGAGCGCGGCGTCGCGCGCACCGAAGGGAGGCACCGGGCGGCAGAAGTAGTCGGGATGAGCGGCGCGGACCGTGTCGAGGAAAGCGGCGAGCCGTGCGCACCTCCGGCACGCTGGATCGTAGGCGGCGGAGGCGCGGAGTTCTGGCAGAATGTGCGACTTTGTCATAGGGGAACGGCGCGCGCCGATACCGGATATCTTGGCATAAGTATCTGCCATCAAGACCGTCATTCCCGCGAACGCGGGAATCCAGCGACTTGCGTCGAACGGCACTGGGTCCCCGCTCTGCGGGAACGACGAACCTCTTGTCATCCGCTATGCGATCCCAGGCGCGCGCATTTCCCCACGCCCGTCACCGATGCCGATGCACGCCCCGGAATTCGAGCTCGAGCTCCGCTCGCACCCGCCGTCGCGCGGCAACGGACGAGGCAACGGCAACGGTCGCAAGCCGCCACTGCTGTTCATTCACGGCGGCTACTGCGACGGCTGGTGCTGGGACCCGTATTTTCTGCCATGGTTCGCGCAGCGCGGCTACGCCGCGCATGCGCTTTCGCTGCGCGGCCATGGCGGGTCGGGAGGGCACGAGACCTTGTTCATCGCCGGGCTCGACGATTATGCCGCTGATGTCGAGCACGTCGCCTCCCGGTTGCCCGCGGCACCGGTGCTGATCGGACATTCGATGGGCGCGGCGATCGTCGAGCGCCTGATGGCGACGCGGCCCGTACGGGCCGCGGCCCTCGTTTCGCCGGTGCCGCCGGCCGGGCTGCTGGCGCTCGCCGGGAGGCTTGCTACCGAGCGCCCCGATTATCTACTGCAAATGAGCCAGCTCGATCCGACTCGGCTCTCGGTCCATGTGCTGGAGACGCTGCGGCCGTTCTATTTCAGCGACGACGTCGATCCGGCGATCCTCGCCGAGGCCAGCCGGCACCTGGGAATCGAGTCGCCGCGCGCGCTCATCGACCTGTCATTGCGGCTGCACTGGCAGCTCCCCGAGCGCGGCGGCGCGCCCGTGTTCGTGCTGGGCGCGGAGGGCGATCGGATCTGCACGCCGGACGAGGTCCGCGCGACGGCACAACACCACGGCGTCGGAGCGACGATCCTGCCGGGCCTTGCGCACATGCTGATGCTCGAGCGGCAGTGGGAAGACCCGGCGCGCGCGCTCTTGCGTTGGCTTGCAAAGCTCTAGGAACCATCGGCGGGCTTTGGCGGTCGCTGTCAGCGGCCGCCCGCCGCTACCGCTTTCGGCACCCCGCTCAACGCAGCGACGAACGTGGCGAACGCGCCGATCGGCAATGGCTTGCTGATCCAGAAGCCCTGGAAGCAGTGACAGCCGCGCAACCGGAGAAACTCGAGCTGCGCCTTGGTGCCCACGCCCTCGGCGACGACTCGGAGCCCCAGGCCGCGCGCGAGCCCGATGATCGCCTCGGTGATCGCCGCGTCGCCGGGATCGGTCTCGAGGTCGGCAATGAACGAGATGTCGATCTTCAGCGTGTCGATCGGGAAGTGCTTGAGGTGAGTGAGCGACGAATAGCCGGTGCCGAAGTCGTCGATCGCGACGCTGAAGCCCTCGCCGCGCAGCTGGTGGAGCACCTTGCGGATCGCGTCGAGATCGTGCAGCAGGCTCGTTTCGGTGACTTCGAGCTCGATCCACTCCGGCTCGCAGCCGACGCCTTTCACGATGTCGGAGATCCGTTGCGCGAGGTCGTCGCGGTAGAACTGTCGCGCCGACAGGTTGACGGACACCGTGAGCGGCATTCCATCCTTGCGCCACGCCACGCATTGCGCGGCCGCTGTCTGGAGCACCCATTCGCCGAGCGCGTGAATCAAGCCGGATTCCTCGGCCAGCGGAATGAACACCTGCGGCGGGACATGGCCATGCTCGGCGTCGTCCCAGCGCAGCAACGCCTCGGCGCCGACCACGGCGTGGTCTTCGATCCGCACCACCGGCTGGTAGTGGAGCTGCAGCAGGCCGTCCTTCAGCGCCGCGCGCAGCGCGCTTTCGAGCGTGTGCTGCTTCAGGCGCCGCTGGGCGAGGTCGGCGTCGAGGAACTGGTAGGTGTTGCGGCCAAGCTCCTTCGACCGGTACATCGCGACGTCGGCATGCTTCAGGAGCTCCTCCGGATCGTCGGAATCGTCGGGGTAGACGGAAATCCCGATCGAGGACGTCACGTAGATGTCGTGTTCCTCGACCTTGAACGGCTGGGCAATGGCATCGAGCAGCTTTTGCGCGATGCGGCCCAGCACCGACGGGTCGTCGAAGTCCTCGACGATCACCATGAATTCGTCGCCGCCGAGGCGCGCGAGCAGGTCGGTCTCCCGAAGCGCGGTCGAAAGGGCCTTGGTGACGCCTTTCAAGAGCTCGTCGCCGATCCGGTGGCCCAGCGTGTCGTTGACGTTCTTGAACCGGTCGAGGTCGATGAACAGCACGCCGACGCGGCGGCCGCCGCGCTTCGCCTGGGCGATCGCCTGCGTCAGCCGCTCGTGCAACAGCAGCCGGTTGGGAAGCCCGGTCAGCGCGTCGCGCGTGGCCATGTACTGCAGGCGCTCTTCCGCCTGGATCCGCGAGCTCACGTCCTGCACGAACGACAGGATCGAGGTGATCCTGCCGTCGTCGTCGAGCAGCGCCGAGTGATACCACTCGCACCAGATCGTGTCGCCGTCCTTGCGGTTGTTGCGGGTCAGCCCCGTTGCGCGCGGCTCCTCGCCGCTCGTCAGCCCGGCGAGCAGCCCGGCCACCGCCGTACGATCGGAATCGTGCAGCAGCGGGTTGTCGTCGATCGACATCCCGAGCACTTCGTCGGCGGCCCAGCCGAAGATGTTCTGCGCTTGCGGCGACCAGCGCACGAGCCGGAAGTCGCGATCCCACTCGAGCACCGCGAGGGGCGTATTGCTGATGTGCGACGAGAGCATCCAGTTCGCTCGCCGCAGCGCATCCTCGTTGCGCTTCTGGTCGTGAACGTCGGTATGCACGGCGTAGATCCCGACCACGTTGCCGTCGCCGTCGCGGTTCGGCGCATAGTGGATCGCCTCCCAGCGCGGCTCCCCCGTCGGCTGCACGAGCATTTGCTCGGTCGCGACCACCTCACCGTTGAGCACCCGCTTCAAGAGCGGCTGCATCTGCGCAAAGCGCGCCTCGCCGACGACTTCGGCTACGCGCCGTCCGGTGAGGTCCTTCCGGTTTTCGCCCAGCCACTCCTCGTTGTGGCGATTGAGAAAGCGGAACCGGTACTCGCGATCGATATAGGCAACGCGCGCGGGCACGTTGTCCATGATGAGCCGCAGCTCGGCCTCGGAAGCGCGCAACGCTTCCTGTGCCTGCTTGAGACCGTGGATGTCGTTCATCAGCACGAACGCACCGTGCACCTCGCCCGACGGCGAGGCATCCGGCACGACGCGGATCGTCATCCACCTGCGCACGCCGTTGGCCCCGCCGACCAGCCGATCGAACGCGGTCGATTCGCCCTCGAGCGCGCGGGTCAGCATCGCCTGCGCGCTCTGGTAGATCCCGTGGCCCACGACATCGCGCAGCCGCACTTCCGCGACCTGCTCGGCGGTGAGCCCGAAATACTGGAGGAACGTGCGGTTGACGTAATGGCAGCGCTCGTCGCGGTCGATGTAGGCGACCGGCGCCGGCACGCCGTCCATGATGACGCGCAGCTGCGACTCGCGCGCCGCCAGGGCGTCCTGCGCTTCCTTCAAGTCGGTGATGTCGTGGCCTACGACGTAGACGCCCTGGATCGTGCCGTCGAAACGGTGATCGGGCACCATCCGGCCGCGAATCCACCGGTTCCGGCCGCTCGCGTCGCACATCGCCCGCTCGTAGATGAGCGTCTCGCCCGCGAACGCGCGGTCGTGGAACGCCGCGAGCTCCCGCGCCGCTTCCGCCCCGATCACTTCTTCGGAGGTCTTGCCGATCACGGCATTTCGACTCAACCCGTTCAACTGCAGGAACGACTCGTTGACAAACGCATAGCGCCGCTCGCCATCGAGGTAGACGACGGGCTCCGGGATGTTGTCGGTGAACAGGCGCAGCTGCTCCTCTCGCGCGGCCAGCGCCCGTTCGGTTTCCTTGAGATCGTGGATGTCGTACTCGGTGCAGTAGAGCCCGCGCACCTTGCCGGCAGAGTCGAGGTCCGGCGCGACGCGACCGTGCATCCAGCGCCGCTCGCCGTTGGCGTTCTTGCCGATACGCTCGTAGTCGACGTGCTCGCCCGCCTGCCCTCGCTTGAGGATCGGCCGCAGGAACGACGACACTTCGGAGGCCAGCACTTCCGACGGTGACTTGCCGTAGATCTCGTCCTGCGGTCGGGACACCCAGTTCGCGAACGCCTGATTCACGAACGTGTATTTGAGCGAACGATCGAGGTAGGCGATCGGCCCCGGGATGTTGTCCGCGAACAGGCGGAGCTGGACTTCCTGGGACTTGAGCGCGTCGCGGATTCGGACATCGTCGTCGATGTCGGTCATCACCGCGAACGCGCCGCCGATGCGGCCTCCGAGCTCGCGGTCCGGGAACAGCGTGATCCGAACCCAGCGCAACTCGCCGCTCACCCTGCGTTCGCGCCGCTCGTAGGAGACCGTCGCGCCGGCAAACGCGCGCTCGATGTAGCCCTGCATTTCGGCGAAGGCGTCGCCCGCGAGCACGTCGCGCACCGCATGCCCCAGCAGGTCGTCCGGTGCGACGCCAATCCAGTCGCCGAACGGCTTGTTCGCAAAACGCAGCTTCAGCTGACGGTCGAAATAGAGGATCGGCGAGCCGACGCTGTCGGTGACAAGACGCAGCCGGTGCTCGCGCTGGCCGGCCTCGATCTCCAGCCGCTTCAGGTTGTCGACGTCGGCATAGGTGACGAGAAAGCCGCGGACGTGGCCCTGCGGCGTCCGGTCGGGGTAGTAGTCGACGCGAATCCAGATCGCCGGGCGGCCCGGCGCGACCAGCTGGCGTTCGTAACCGGTGCGCTCGCCGTCGAGGGCCGCGTCGATGTAGGCGTTGAACAACTGATAGACGTCGCGGCCGACGACCTCGATGTCCTCGTGGCCGATGACTTCGTCCGGCCGCTTGGCGGTCCACTCGAGGAACGCCTTGTTGGCGAAGCGGTAGCGTTGATTGCGATCGACGTAGGCGATCGGCAGCCCGAGCGCGTTGAGCTTGCGCTGGGACAGCGCAGTCAGGCTGTCCCGCTCCAGCACTTCGCTTACCGTTTGGGCGACGGTGGCGAGCTCGAGCCTGTTCAGCGACCGGGGCAGGGCCATGACGATGACCGGGTGGGGGGCTTCGTGCGCGGCGGCGACGCGCGGCCGCGACGAGGCCCCGGGGTCATGCTCCGGAGCCAGCTTCCGTCACGCCGCGCGCAGGGTGCGCTCATTCTGTAATCGACAAGCAAGGATCGGGCCTGATTCACCGAGGGTCTCCCGCGAGAGGCCGGGTCCGCGGACCGCGATCCGCTTTCGCCCCCGATGTCGAGATCGCGCGGCGCCCCTGGGCCCGCGCGAGCCCCTCGCATGGTACCCCGGAGCGTCCCGGTTCGCGGGGGGCCTCGCCGCAAAGGGCCGGGGCTCGCGCCCGAGCCCTTTCGCGACGCCTCGGGGCGCCCCGCTGGCACGGGTCGGGCGCGGGTCCGGAATGGGCTAAACTCTCCGCGGTCCCTGCCGCAAGCACCGCCGCGTGCGGACCCGCCAAGGAATCCCTGATGAAGACGTCGCCGGCAAGGCTCCTGCTGCTCTGCACGCTCGCTCTCGGCGGAGTCGCCAGTGCCGCCGAGATCACGCTGTGGGAAGGCCCCGGCTTCCGCGGCCACAGCTATTCGTCGAACCGGACCATCGCCAACTTCGGCGACGTCGGGTTCAACGACCGCGCGTCGTCCATCGTGATTCGCAGCGGCTCGTGGCAGCTCTGCAGCGACGCCTATTTCCGCGGCCGGTGCGTGACGCTCGCCGCCGGCAAGTACCCGTCGCTCGCCAGCATGGGGCTCGAGAATTCGGTCTCGTCGGTGCGGGAGCTACCCGACCGGCTGGGAGGCGGCGCAAGCCGCGCCCGCGTCGTCCTTTTCGATGGCGCAAACTTCTCCGGGCGGACCTACGACGTCACCGGACCGGTCGCGAACTTCGAACCGCTCGGCTACAACGATCGGGCGCGCTCGATGATCGTCCAGGACGGCACCTGGGAGCTGTGCCGGGATTCGCAATTCGGCGGCTATTGCCGGAGATTCGGTCCTGGCCGCTACGCGAACCTGGGCTCGCTCTCGGGCCAGGTAAGCTCGATGCGCCCCCAGGGTGGGCGTGGGGGGGCAGGCGGCGGGCCGCGGGCCGTGCTGTACGAAGGGCAAGGGATGAGCGGCCGTTCGTTCGTCCTCGGCAAACGGGCCATGGCCAATCTCGGCGGCACGGGTTTCAACGACCGCGCTTCGTCGCTGCGGGTCGAGGGCGGCTATTTCGTCTTCTGCACCGACGCCGATTTCGCTGGCGAATGCCGCACCTTCGGACCCGGCGACTATCCGACGCTGCCGCGAGGGATGAACGACCGGATTTCGTCGGGCCGCCCGGTCGACGAATCGTTCCCGTACAACGCCGCGCCGGACGGGTCGGCACCGCCGCAGGCTCCGGTCGACACGGGGGCGGGCGGACGGTGACCACGGCTGCGAGCGCCACAGGGACGCCCCGAGGCGCGAACGGCTGGCCCGCGGCGGACGACGCAGCGGCGGTCGCCGCAAGCGTGGGGGTCACACAATGATCGTCGACGACATCGCCGGACTGCGTCGCATCCTCGCGATTTCCCGCACGATCGCCGTCGTGGGGCTGTCGGGCAACTGGTATCGGCCGAGCTATTTCGCCGCCAAGTACATGCAGGAGCACGGCTACAGGATCGTTCCGGTCAACCCGAGCTACCCCGAAGTGCTGGGCGAGAAATGCTATCCGGACGTTGCCTCGATTCCGGGACCGATCGACATCGTCGACTGCTTCCGCAAGCCCGCCGAAATCCCGCTGCTCGCGCGCGAGGCAGTCGCGAAGGGCGCCAAGGTGCTGTGGATGCAACTGGGCATCCGCAGCGCCGAAGCCGCGGCGGTCGCGAACGACGCCGGCCTCGACGTCGTGCAGGATCGCTGCGTGAAGATCGAGCACGCGCGGATCATGGGGGGTCTCCGCTGGGCCGGCGTGAACACCGGCATCGTGTCGGCCAAACGCCCCCAGACAGCGCGGTGACCGGAATGCGCCGCCATGGCTGATCGCAAGTTCGGCTTCGAAACGTTGTGCCTGCACGCCGGACAGATTCCCGACGCGGCCACGGGCGCGCGCGCGCCGCCAATCTACCAGACGACGTCGTTCGTATTCGATTCCGCCGATCACGCCGCGTCGCTTTTCAACCTGCAGACGTTCGGCAACGTCTATTCGCGGATCAGCAATCCGAGCGTTGCCGCCCTGGAGGAGCGCGTCGCCGCGCTCGAGGGCGGTCGCGCCGCGCTCGCCGCTGCCACCGGGATGGCGGCGCAAACGGTCGCGCTCCTGACGCTCGCCCGCCACGGCGATCACATCGTCGCCGCGCGCACGCTCTACGGCGGCACGTATTCGCAGCTCGCGGTGACGTTTCCGCAGTTCGGCATCGAGGCGACGTTCGTGGATGCCGACGATCCCGCCGCGTTCAGGGCCGCGCTCAAGCCGAACACCAAGGCGGTCTACGCGGAAACCATCGGCAATCCGCAGCTCAATGTCTGCGACATCGCCGGGCTCGCCGGGGTTGCGCACGGCGCCGGGATTCCGCTCGTGATCGACAACACGCTCGCTTCTCCGTACCTGTGCCGCCCCTTCGAGCACGGGGCCGACATCGTCGTCCATTCGGTCACCAAGTATCTGGGCGGCCACGGCACGACGATGGGCGGCATCGTCGTCGAGTCGGGAAAATTTCCGTGGGACAACGGCAACTTTCCGCAGATGACCGAGCCCTCGCGCGGGTATCACGGCGTGCGCTTCTACGAGACCTTCGGCGACTTCGGCTTTACGATGAAGGCGCGGATGGAAACGATGCGCACGCTCGGCCCGACGCTCTCGCCGCTCTCCGCGTTCCTGCTGCTGCAGGGGATCGAGACGCTGCACGTGCGCATGCCGCGGCACTGCGAGTCCGCGCTCGCGGTCGCTCGGCACCTCGCGGCGCATCCGGCGGTCGAGTGGGTCAACTACCCGTTGCTCGAAGGCAACCGCTACGAGGCGCTCTCGCGCCGGTACCTCTCGCGCGGCGCGGGGGGCATTCTCACCTTCGGCGTCAAGGGCGGCGCGAAGGCGGGCGAAAAATTCATCGAAGCGGTGCAATTCCTGTCGCATCTTGCGAACGTCGGCGACGCCAAGACGCTCGTCATCCATCCGGCGTCGACGACGCACCGGCAACTGTCCGAAGACGAGCAGCGCGCCGCCGGGGTCACGCCCGAGATGATCCGGCTCTCGATCGGCCTCGAAACGCTCGACGACGTCCTGTGGGACATCGACCAGGCGCTGGAACAATCGCAATGATAGCCGACCAGGAACTCTCGTCATGATGCGCTATGCCAGCGTCCCCTGGCCGCTGGCCGGGCTCCTGCTCGCCGTCGCGCTAATCGGCCAGGAAGCGCTGCTCCAAGCGCTCGGGGCCAACCCGTCGTTCGCGCAGACCGTGTACCGGATGCTGGTGTGGACGATCGGAGCCGTCTCGCTGGCGCTCATCCTGCTGCCCCCGCGCCGGCCCGCCTATCTGCTCGGCTTTCTCGTCTGCGCCGGCCTGATGGGCTGGGCGCTGTGGCTGCAGTACGGGCTCGAGCTCGACCCCTGCCCGCTGTGCGTGTTCCAGCGGATCGCCGTCATTTCCACCGGCGTCGTGTTCCTGGTCGCCGCCATCCACAATCCGGGTCGCAGGGGCGCCGCGGCCTATGCGCTCCTGACGCTGATCATCTCCGGGATCGGCGCGGCGCTCGCCGCGTGGCACGTCTGGATCCAGGCACAGCCCAAGGGAACGGTGGCCGCGTGCGGAATGGGGCTCAACTACATGCTGGAGACGCTGCCGCTGACCGAGGTCATCGGCCGCGTGCTCAAAGGCAGCGGCGAATGCGCCGAGCAGGGCTGGCTCTTCCTGGGGCTTGCGATTCCCTCGTGGACGTTCGTGTTCTTCATCGCGATGATCGCCTCCGCGTTCGCGCTGATACGGCGCGATTGAGACGCCTCACTTCGGCGCCATCCGGATCGCGCCATCGAGACGGATCACTTCCCCGTTCAGCATCACGTTGCGCACGATCTCGGCCACCAGCGACGCGAACTCCTCGGGCCGCCCGAGCCGCGGCGGGAAGGGCACCATCTTGCCGAGCGATTCCGCGATCTCGGGCGGAATCTGGCCGACCATCGGCGTCTGGAAGAGCCCTGGCGCGATCGTCATCACGCGAATCCCGTTGCGCGAAAGATCGCGCGCGATCGGCAGCGTCATTCCGGCGACTCCGGCCTTCGACGCGCTGTAGGCGGCCTGCCCGATCTGCCCGTCGAATGCGGCGACCGACGCCGTATTGACGATGACGCCGCGCTCGCCCTCGTCGTTCGGCGCGTTCTTCGCCATCGCCTCGGCCGCGAGCCGGATCATATTGAACGTGCCCACCAGGTTGATGTTGACCGTGCGCACGAAGCCCGCGAGCGAATGCGCGCCCTCCTTGCCGATGGTCTTCTCGCCGTAGACGATTCCCGCGCAGTTGACGAGTCCGTGGACGGTGCCGAACGCGGCGAGTGCGGCCGCGACCGCACCCTGCGCGCTCGCCTCGGCGGTGACGTCAGTGCGAATGAATCTGCCATTCGCGCCAAGCTCCGTCGCCAGTGCCCGCCCTTCGGCGTCCTTGACATCGGCGATGACCACATTGCCGCCCGCCTCGACCACCATGCGCGCAGTCGCGCCGCCGAGTCCCGACGCGCCGCCGGTAACGATGAACGTGCTCTTCTCGAAGCGCATTGCCTGGAATCTCCTATTTGCCTTGGGCCTTGAACACCGTCATCGCCGTCGTGATCAGGCCCGCCAGATCGCCGAGGTTCGCAGGCAGGATCACCGTGTTGTTGGTCTTCGCGAGGTTGCCGAACGCCCCCACGTACTGCTCCGCGACTTTGAGGTTCACCGCCTGCAGGCCGCCGGGCGATTCGATCGCCTCCGCCACCTGCCGGATCGCCTTCGCATTCGCCTCGGCGATCGCAAGCAGCGCCGCGGCGTGACCCTGCGCCTGGTTGATCTCGGCCTGCTTTTCGCCTTCGGACTTGGCGATGGCCGCGGCGCGCGCGCCGTTGGCGAGGTTGATCTGCTCCTGCTGCTTCCCTTCGGAAGTCGCGATCACGGCGCGCTTCTCGCGCTCGGCCGTGATCTGCGCCTGCATCGCGTGCAGGATTTCCTTCGGCGGAGTCAGGTCCTTGATCTCGTAGCGCAGGACCTTTACGCCCCAGTTCGCCGCCGCCTGATCGAGCGCTGCCACCACGAGGCCGTTGATGTGCTCGCGCTCCTCGAACGTGCGGTCGAGCTCCATGCGCCCGATCACGCTGCGCAGCGTCGTCTGCGCGAGCTGGGTGATCGCGACCTGGAAGTTGCTCGACCCGTACGACGCGAGCCTCGGATCGGTAACCTGGAAATAGAGGATGCCGTCGACCTGCAGTTGCGTGTTGTCCTTGGTGATGCAGATCTGGCTCGGGACGTCGAAGGGGATCTCGCGCAGGTCGTGCCGGTACGCGACGCGATCGACGAATGGAATCACGAAATTGAGCCCCGGCTGCAGCACGGTGTAGAAGCGCCCGAGCCGCTCGATCACCAGCGCGTGCTGCTGCGGCACGACGCGGATCGCCTTGGCGATGACGATGAGCGCGACGACAAAAAGCGCGACGGTGAACAGCGACGAGCCGAGCCACATGGTGAAGGCCTCCAGTTGCGTTACGTTCATTCACCGGCCCCGGAGCCGGGTGCCGCCAGCGCTTCGGGCCGTGGCCGTCGCGACAGCCCGGGCTCGCTCACGCTGCCGGCTTCCGATCGGACAGCACGAGCACGGAGCCGCGCATCGCGACGATGTACATCGTTTCGCCGCGCGGCACATCGGGAGCGGCGAGCTCGGCGTTCCAATCCGAGCCGCGATAGGCGACACGCGCGCTGCCGTCGGGATTCCAGGTCGTCACCCGCACCGCCTGCCCGACGTCGAGAGACGGTTGTTGCGGCGGAGTCGCGCGCGCGAGACGCCACCGATGCGCGACGATCGTCAGCACGACGCCCAGCGTGCCGGCTACCGTGAACTGCACGGGCTCCCCGGCGCCGAGCCAGGCCGCGACGCCGCCCAACGCGACCGCGATGCCTATCGCCAGCAGATAGAACGTTCCGGTGACGAGCTCGGCGCCGATCAGCAGCGCTGCCACGATCCACCAAGTCCAATAGCCGCTCATCGGCGAACGCCTCCCCGCTGCTGCGTCGTTTCACACAAGCATAATGCAGTTTCGCCCCTTTACCTTGGCGTGCGCCGCTCCCATCTCGTGTCCTGAATCGGGTTCGCACCGACAGTCATCCCGGCCGGCCGCCGATGGGTTATAATTATTCCTTTTTTAATCAAGTGCTTTTGCCTTGAAGCCAGTTGGCGAGGGTCCCATGCCGATCTATGAATACCGTTGCTCGTCCTGCGGCCACGAACTGGAGGCGCTGCAGAAGCTTTCTGACGCGCCACTCGTCGCGTGTCCGTCCTGCAAGACGGACGCACTCGTCAAGCGGGTGTCGGCGGCCGGGTTCCAGTTGAAGGGGAGCGGCTGGTACGCCACCGACTTCAAGGGCAGCGGCAAGGCCGCCCCGAAGAAACCCGGCGCGGAAGCGGAGGCGGGCGCGGAATCGAAATCGGAATCGAAATCGGAATCGAAATCGGAGTCGAAGCCCGAGTCGAAGCCCGAGGCGACGTCCGAGTCGAAGCCCGAAGGCGCGGCCGCCGGCAAATCGGGTGAAAAGTCCGCGGTGCCCGGCAGCGGCACCACGTCTCCCACCTGCTCCTGATTTCCTGGCCCCGCAGAGCCGCACGATGAGGCGCTACCTGATCGCTGGCTTGCTGGTGTGGGTGCCGCTCGGCATCACGATCTGGGTGCTGAACGCGCTCGTCTCGGCGCTCGACCAGACGCTCCTGCTCGTTCCCGAACGGCTGCGCCCGGACAACCTGCTCGGATTTCACATTCCCGGTTTCGGGGTCGTGCTGTCCTTCGTGATCCTCCTCGGAACGGGCGTGCTCGCCGCGAATTTCTTCGGCGCCCGGTTGATCGCGACATGGGAATCGCTGCTTGCAAAGATCCCGTTCGTCAAGTCGATCTACCTGTCGGTCAAGCAGGTCAGCGACACGGTGCTTTCCGACCAGGGCACCGCTTTCCGCAAGGCGTTGCTGGTCGAGTTCCCGCGCCCCGGCTGCTGGACGATCGCGTTCCAGACCGGCACCCCCGCGCAAGCCGTCGCGAGCCACCTTACCGACGAGCACGTCAGCATCTACGTGCCGACGACGCCGAACCCCACCGGCGGCTACTTCGTGATCGTGCCCGCCTCTGCGGTGCGCGAGCTCGACATGTCGGTCGACGAGGCGCTCAAGTACATCATCTCGATGGGGGTCGTTGCACCGCGTTCCAGGCTCGGCGCAGCCGCGAAGCGGGGCGCCCAGGCTGCGGTTCCGGCTGTCGACGCCGCGGCCGCTCATCCCCGAAATTGACGGGGCGGGTTCGCCGCGCCGCTGCTCCGACCGCGGCGTGGCGCGCGCGACGGCTCCGCCCGACCCAAAACGTATTGAACGATCCCGCGGGCCAAGCGCCGGCCGCCTCGATTCTTGTTTCTAGGCGACGTCTCGCGCAGGTCTCGCACCGCGAATACAACGACCGTTGCCGGAGAGCCTCTTGAAACGCACCGACTACTGCGGCCGCATCGACCGCCGCCACCTCGCTCAACCCGTGACCGTCGTGGGCTGGGTCCATCGTCGCCGCGATCACGGCGGCGTCATTTTCGTCGACCTCCGCGATCGCGAAGGGCTGGTGCAGATCGTCTGCGACCCGGATCGCGCGGGCACCTTCGCCACCGCCGAGAAGCTCCGTAACGAATTCGTGATCCGCGTCGCGGGCACCGTTCGCCTGCGGCCGGAAGGCAGCGCCAACCCCAATCTCGTTTCGGGCGAGATCGAGGTGCTCGCCCAGGAGGTCGAGATCCTGAACACCGCGCTGACTCCACCCTTCCAGCTCGACGATGAGCACCTGTCGGAGACGGTGCGTCTGCAAAACCGCGTCCTGGATCTGCGCCGGCCGCCGATGCAGAGGAACCTGATGCTTCGCCATCGGGCGGCAATGGCCGCGCGCAGGTATCTCGACGCCCACGGCTTCATCGACATCGAGACGCCGACGCTGTACAAGTCGACGCCCGAGGGCGCGCGCGAATTCCTGGTGCCGTCGCGGATCCACCACGGGCTGTTCTACGCGCTGCCGCAGTCGCCGCAGCTCTTCAAGCAGATGCTGATGATGGCGGGCTTCGATCGCTATTACCAGATCGTCAAGTGCTTCCGCGACGAGGACCTGCGCGCCGACCGGCAGCCCGAGTTCACGCAGATCGACATCGAGACGTCGTTCCTGGACGAAGTCGAGATTCGCGAGATCATGGAAGGCCTCGTCCGCGCGATGTTCAAGGACGTGCTCGACGTCGACCTTCCCGACCCCTTCCCGATCATGACCTACGCCGAGGTCATGCGCGACTACGGCTCCGACAAGCCGGACCTGCGCGTGCCGCTCAAGCTGACCGAGCTCACCGAGCTGATGAGGACGGTCGAGTTCAAGCTATTCCGCGCGGCTGCCGAGTTGCCGAACGGGCGCGTCGCCGCGCTCCGGGTTCCGGGCGGCGCGAGCCTGTCGCGCAAGGAGATCGACGACTACACGGCATTCGTGAAGATCTATGGCGCCGGCGGCCTCGCTTACATCAAGGTCAACGACGCGGCCAAGCCCAACGAGGAAGGGCTGCAGTCGCCGCTGGTGAAGTTCATGGCGCCGGCCGTGCTGGCCGAGATCCTTGCGGCGAGCGGCGCGGAATCGGGCGACCTGATCTTCTTCGGCGCCGACCGCGAGAAGGTCGTCAACGACGCGCTGGGCGCGTTGCGGACCCGGGTCGGTCACGATCGGGGCCTCGCCGTGCCCGGCTGGAAGCCCTTCTGGGTCGTCGATTTCCCGATGTTCGAATACGACGAGGAGCGCAACGGTTGGGTCGCGCGCCACCATCCGTTCACGTCGCCGAAGGACGGTCACGACGTGCTGATGAAGACCGACCCGGGCCGGGCGCTGGCGAAGGCCTACGACGTCGTGCTGAACGGCTGGGAGATCGGCGGCGGCTCGGTGCGCAATCACAAGCCGGAGATGCAGGCGAAGCTCTTCGAAGCCCTCGAGATCAGCCCGGAGGAGCAACGGCAGAAGTTCGGCTTCCTCCTCGATGCGCTCGCCTACGGTGCGCCGCCGCACGGCGGCATCGCGTTCGGCTTCGACCGCATGGTCGCGATGATGGCCGGGATCGAGCAGATACGCGACGTGATCGCGTTCCCGAAAACGCAGCGCGGGCAGGACCTTCTCGTCGACACGCCGGCGGCGGTCACCGAGCAGCAGCTGCGCGACCTGCACATCAGGATCCGTTCGCCGGATCCGATCAGGACCGTCTAGACTGCAGTAGACTCCGGCCCCATGGGACGGGTCCGGCCCTTCGATCGCCGCCTCGCCATCGCGCTCGCGGTGCTGACGATTTCGCTCGTGGCCCCGGCGCTCGCGCGCTCGACCGCCGATGCGCTGCCGGATGTCCACGTCGCCGACCTGCCGCAGGAAGCGCGAGCGACTTACACGGTCGTCGTCAGGGGGGGGCCGCTGCCGCACGCCCGCGACGGGACCCCGTTCGGGAACCGCGAAAGGCTTCTTCCGCCAGCGCCCCGCGGTTATTATCACGAGTACACGGTCGCCACCCCCGGCGCGAGAAATCGCGGCGCGCGGCGCATCGTCTGCGGCGGCCCGCAAACGGCGCCCGACGCCTGCTACTACACCAACGACCACTACCAGTCGTTCCGGAGGATTCGCGAATGAAAGTGCCCGATCTCCAGGATCTGGAACTTTCCGGCGTGCACGCCTGGTCCGGCGACCCTCATCCGATAGCAGCGGCGGCGGCAGCGGCGAAGCTGCGCCTTTACGCGGCCGACCTGAAAGCGGTCGACAGCAAGGCGGCATTGCTGGAGGCGATCGCGAAGGGCCTCAAGCTGCCCGAGCATTTCGGCAACAACTGGGACGCGCTCGCCGACTCGGTCGAGGATGGCGAATGGCTGGGCAAGAACGGCTGTGTCATCGTGCTTTCGCACTCGGGTGCGTATCGCAAGGCGCACGGCGTCGACTGGACGACGTTCGAGGACATCCTCGCCGAGGCGTCCGACTACTGGCGCGAGCGGCACAAGCCATTCTGGGTGTTCGTCAGCTGATTGGCTCATAACTACAAGCTTCCCGTCTCCGCGCTGGTCCTGGTCTATACGGCCGATCTCCTGGTTCTGCTGCTCGAGCGGGCCGATTTTCGCGACCACTGGCAGTCGGTGACGGGGAGCCAGGAGCCCGGCGAAGCGCTGGTCGATACGGCGACCCGCGAGCTCGCCGAGGAAACGGGCATCGACGCGGCGGACTATGGCGGCCTCGCCGACTGGCACCTGTCGAACGCCTTCGAAATCTTTCCGCAATGGGCCTCCCGCTATCCGCCCGGAACGAAGCACAATACCGAGCACGTCTTCGGGCTCGCAGTTCCCGCACCCGTGCCCGTGCGTCTCGAACCCCGCGAGCATCTCCGCCACGGGTGGCTGCCCTGGCGGGACGCCGCGGCGAAATGCTTTTCGTGGTCGAACCGCGACGCGATCCTGCTCTTGCCGCAACGGGCCGCGAAATCTCAACGGAGCCCCTCATGACTCACCCAATCCTGCGCGCGACGCTCGCCGCGATGGGCACCGCGCTCGCGCTCTTCGCCCACGAGGGCGCGCGTGCCCAGGCGGCACCGCCTCCGCCGCCGCTGCAACCGGTGGTCACCGTATCGGCGTCGGCCTCGACGAGCGTCGCCACCGATCGCCTGCAAGCCTGGCTTCGTGCCGAGGCCGAAGGTGCCGATCCGGTCATTGCCGCAAGCCAGGTCAACACGGCGATGGCGAAGGCGCTGGCCCGCGTCAAGGGCGCTCCTTCGGTGAAGGCCCAGACCTCCGGCTATTCGACCCAGCAGATCGGGGAGAAGCGGCCGTTGCGCTGGCGCGTCGCGCAAACGCTGACGCTCGAAGGCTCCGAATTCACCGCCATGGCAACCCTGATCACTCGGCTTCAGGACGAGGACGGACTCCTCGTTTCGGGCACGGCGTTCTCGCTGAGCGCCGACGCGCGGCGGCGTGCCGAGGAGGGGCTCACGCACGATGCAATTCGCCGGTGGCAGGAACGCGCGCAGCGGGCGGCACAGGCGCTTGGCTTCGAGAGTTGGCGTCCGGCGCACGTGACCGTCCAAACCGGCGAGCCACCGCGTGCATTTCCGATGATGCGCGCCCAGGCGGCCACGATGGGAGCGGCGCCGGTGACGCTCGAGGCCGGGACCGCGGAAGTCTCGGTGACGGTCAGCGGCGACGCGTTGCTCGAAGGCGCGCCGCGGCACTGAGGATGGTCCGTCGTCCGCGCGGAGGCCGGCACCCGGCGACTTTTCAGCGAACGACGCTTTATTGCCGCCTACTCAGGAATGACGATCAACGTTTTCGCGGCCCGAGCATCGCCTCCGGCTGCACCCACGCATCGAATTGCGCCTCGGTGAGATAGCCGAGCGCGAGCGCGGCAGCCTTGAGCGTCGAGCCTTCGCGGTGCGCCTTTTTCGCAATCTCCGCCGCTTTGTCATAGCCGAGGTGCGGGCTCAGCGCCGTCACCAGCATCAGCGAGCGGTCGAGAAGATCGCGGATCCGCTCTTCGTTCGCCGCGATGCCGCGGGCGCAATGCGCGTCGAAGCTCGCGATGCCGTCGGCGAGCAGGCGGACGCTCTGCAGCACGTTGTGAATGATGAGCGGCCGATAGACATTGAGCTCGAAGTTGCCCGACGCGCCGCCGATGTTGACGGCGACGTCGTTGCCCATCACCTGCGCCGCGATCATCGTCAGCGCTTCGCACTGCGTGGGGTTGACCTTGCCCGGCATGATCGAGCTCCCCGGCTCGTTCTCCGGGATCGAGATCTCGGCCAGACCGGAGCGGGGCCCGCTCGCGAGCCAGCGGACGTCGTTGGCGATCTTGAACAGTGCGCCCGCCAGCATCTTCAGCGCGCCGTGCAGGTTGACGAGCGCGTCCGCCGCCGCCATCGCCTCGAACTTGTTCGGGGCGCTCACGAACGGCAGGCCCGTGGCGGTCGCGATTTCGGCGGCGACGCGCGCTCCGAATTCCCGATGCGTGTTGAGGCCGGTGCCCACCGCGGTGCCTCCCTGAGCCAGCTCCAGCACGTGCGGCAGCGCCGCCTCGATGTGGAGCTGCGCATGCGCGAGCTGCGCCACGTAACCCGAGAATTCCTGGCCCAGCGTCAGTGGCGTCGCGTCCTGGAGATGCGTGCGCCCGATTTTCACGATCCCGGAAAATTCGGCGGCTTTCTCCGCCAGCGTTTCGCCGAGCGCGCGCAGCGCCGGCAGCAGCGACTTCATCACCGCCACGGCGGCCGCGACGTTCATCGCCGTGGGGAAGACGTCGTTCGATGACTGGCCGCAATTGACGTGGTCGTTCGGATGGACGAGGCGCCCTTCGCCGCGCGGCCCGCCGAGGATTTCCGAAGCGCGATTGGCCAGCACTTCGTTGACGTTCATGTTGGTCTGCGTTCCCGAGCCGGTTTGCCACACGGCAAGCGGGAACTCGTCGGCCTGACGGCCCTCGAGCGCTTCGTCGGCAGCGGCGATGATCGCGTGTGCAATCCCGGGCTCGAGGAGCTCGAGCTCGAGGTTCACATGTGCGGCCGCGCGCTTGACCAGCAGCACCGCGCGGATCAGCTCCAGCGGCATCTTTTCGCACGAAATGCGGAAATGCTCGAGCGAGCGCTGCGTCTGCGCGCCCCACAGCCGCTCGGCCGGTACCTCGATCGGGCCGAAGGCGTCGCGCTCGATCCTCGTGCTCGAACCCGTCATGGCCTGCTCCGCGGGGTCAACGATTCAAACGGTGCGGAAGCCGCGTGTCGCCGAACGATTGAGAGCGCCCGACGGCCCCGACGCGGGCGATCTTGCAGACGGTGCGAAGGGCGCCGCCCGCGGGCGCCCCTCCGCACGCGGGGTGCCGGTTACTGCGCCGGCGTGGACTCGGCCGGCGCGGGCGTCGGGACCGCGGCGTGCGCAGCGTCCTCGGCGGCCGCCTTCATCGACAGCCGCAGCCGGCCCTTGTCGTCGGCTTCGAGCACCTTGACGCGGACGACCTGGCCCTCCTTCACGTAGTCGGAGACCTGGTTGACGCGCTCCTTGGCGATCTGCGAAATGTGCAGCAGACCGTCCTTGCCGGGCAGCACCTGCACGATCGCGCCGAAATCAAGCAGCCGCAGTACCGTGCCCTCGTAGATCCGGCCGACTTCCACCTCGGCGGTGATGTCCTCGATGCGCTTGCGCGCGACGTTGCAGGCGTCGGCATTGACCGATGCAATCGTGATCGTACCGTCGTCCTGGATGTCGATCGTCGTGCCGGTTTCCTCGGTCAACGCTCGGATGACCGCGCCGCCCTTGCCGATCACGTCGCGGATCTTTTCCGGATTGATCTTGAACGTCATCATCCGCGGCGCATGCTGCGAGACTTCGGCGCGCGCGTGCGGAAGGGCTTCCTGCATCAGCCGCAGGATATGCATTCGGCCTTCGCGCGCTTGCGACAGCGCCACCGCCATGATCTCCTTGGTGATGCCCTGGATCTTGATGTCCATCTGCAGCGCGGTGACGCCGCGATCGGTGCCGGCGACCTTGAAGTCCATGTCGCCGAGATGATCCTCGTCGCCGAGGATATCGGTCAGCACGGCGAAGCGGTTGCCTTCCTTGATGAGACCCATCGCGATGCCTGCGACGTGCGCCTTGGTCGGCACGCCGGCGTCCATCAGCGCGAGGCTCGCGCCGCACACCGAGGCCATCGACGAGCTGCCGTTCGACTCGGTGATCTCGGACACCACGCGCATCGAATAGGCGAACTCCTCGGCGGTCGGAAGCACAGCCAGCAAGGCGCGCTTGGCGAGGCGGCCATGGCCGATTTCGCGGCGCTTCGGCGATCCGACGCGGCCCGTTTCGCCGGTGGCGTAGGGCGGCATGTTGTAGTGGAACATGAAGCGGTCGCGGTACTCGCCCATCAGCGCGTCGATGATCTGCTCGTCGCGCGCCGTGCCGAGCGTCGCGACGACGATCGCCTGCGTCTCGCCCCGGGTGAAGAGCGCCGAGCCGTGCGTGCGCGGCAGAACGCCGGTGCGAATCGTGATCGGCCGCACGGTGCGCGTGTCGCGGCCGTCGATGCGCGGCTCCCCGGAGAGAATCTGGTTGCGGACGATCTTCGCTTCGAGCTCGAACACGAAGTTGTTGACCTGGTTCGCATGGCCCGGCGGCGCGTCGGCCGGAATGCACTCGATTGCGACCTGAGCGTAGATGTCCTTCAACCGTTGCTGCCGCGCCTGCTTCGAGCGCAGTTGATAGGCGTCGCGCAGCGCAGCGTCGGCGACCGCAGAGACCTTCGAGAACGTCGCCTCGTCCTTCGCCGACGGCTGCCAGTCCCACAACGGCTTGCCGCCTTCCTCGACCAGCGCATGGATCAACTCGATCGCTGCCTGCTGCTGCTGATGACCGTAGACGACCCCGCCCAGCATCACCTCCTCGGGCAGCTCGTTCGCCTCGGATTCCACCATCAGCACCGCGGCTTCGGTGCCGGCGACGACGAGGTTGAGGGCGGAGGTCGTCAATTCGGTCTTGGTCGGGTTCAGCACGTACTGGCCATCGATGTAGCCGACGCGCGCCGCGCCGATCGGCCCGTTGAACGGGACGCCGGAGAGCATCAGCGCCGCCGAGGCGCCGATCATGGCTGGGATGTCCGGATCGATCTCGGGGTCGACCGACAGCACCGTCGCGATCACCTGAACTTCGTTGTAGAAGCCCTCGGGGAAGAGCGGCCGGATCGGGCGGTCGATCAGGCGCGAGGTCAGCGTCTCCTTCTCGGACGGGCGGCCTTCGCGCCTGAAGAAGCCGCCGGGGATCTTGCCGGCCGCGAAGGTCTTTTCCTGATAGTCGACGGTCAGCGGGAAGAAGTCCTGGCCGGTCTTGGCGGAGGTGCGCGCAACGGCGCTGACCAGCACGACGGTGTCGTCCAGGCTGGCCATGACTGCGCCGCCCGCCTGGCGCGCAACCTCGCCGGTTTCGAGCGTCAGCGTGTGACGGCCGTAGGCAATCGATTTCTTGATGGGGTTCACGGTGTTCCTCTAGGCTTCAAATGACAATGGCCGCGCTTCGAAAGGCGCGGCCATCGGCGTTGTTCGAAACGGGCGGCGACGTTGCCGGTCGCGGCGTGGGTGCGTGACGACGCATCGCTCTTGCGCTTCCGCGAGTCGTCGGCGTCTTCGGGATCCGATCTGATAAACCCTGGCTCACCTATTTACGGAGCCCGAGCTTCTCGATCAGCGTGCGGTAGCTGTCGGTATTGCGCGACTTGAGATAGTCGAGGAGCTTGCGGCGGCGCGACACCATCCGCAGCAGGCCGCGCCGCGAGTGATGGTCCTTGACGTTGATCTTGAAATGGTTGTTCAAGCCGTTGATGCGCGCGGTGAGAAGCGCGACCTGCACTTCCGGCGAGCCGGTGTCGCCCTTCACGCGCTGGTAGTCGGCGACGACTTTCGCCTTCTCTTGTACGGTAACTGCCATTTGCGTTCGTCCCTCTCGTGCTCGGTCGATGCGGACTCTTTGCCGCGTTTCGGTTCGTTTTGCCTTGCAAAGCATGAAATTGTAGCCCGAAAATCCTTACGATTCAAATGGCGCTGGCCTTCGCTCGCAATTTGTCCCGCCTTTCGAATGGGTGGGGATCGAGGCGAATCCAGATCTTATGGCGCGGTCGACGAAGGATGTTGCCGGCGGCCCGCCGCGCACGGTGCGTTGCGCCCCTGGCGCGTTCGGCGGGTTGAGCCGGCTCGAAGCCGATGCGAGGCGGCGCCCCCAGAAACGGGGCCGTCGGAATTTCGCTGTCGGACCCCTGGGATTCTGCAAGAATGCAACAGTAGCTGCGGGGCTGTTGTCCACCACAATTAGCTAACTCGCCTGATCGGTCCTTTCAAACCTTGCTTGCCTGGAGTGTTCGATTCAAGAGGAAAGACATGGTGCTGCGGCCGTTGGCCACCACAACCAGGGCACTAGAATCGGTGCTGACCGTCGAAGTTTGTGCGCTACAACAATCACGACAATCCCGCGTTTCCCGCAAATCACGCGCTCGGGCCTTCGCCGCGATCGTGATTTCTGTTGCGCATGGGCTTTGCGCTCCCTTATAGTCTGCCTGGCATTTCGGTTCATTCCGGTCGTCTTGAACGTCGCAGCTCGATTTCCGAGCCGGATCAGGGTGTTCAGGGGGCCTGTCAAGTCAACAGGTGAGGGGAAGATGATCGCAAGCAACGCTATGCGCATGGTCGCCGCGGTCGGCGCGGCCGCAGTGGGCCTGTTACTCGGTGGCGCGGCGAACGCGCAGCAGTTCATCTACGGCAATTCGGCCGGTAGCGGGATGTACAAGATCGACAAGACCACCGGGGCGGTCGTGGCATCGTGCCCCCAAAGCAAAGGTAACGGGCGCGGCATGGTCGTCGTGGGCAACGTGGTGTACTTCACCGTCGCCAACAGCGGCAACATCTACAAGACCAATTTCAACACCTGCTCGGATGACGGCATCGCCTTCGCGGTGCCGGGTGCATCCGGACTGTCCACCATCGCTTTCGACGGCACGAACTTCTGGATCGGAGATTACACCGGCACCAACCAAGCCTATTACGTTTCGCCGACGGGAACGCTGCTCAACACCGTCGCGCTCTCCAACTGCACCGGGTTCTGCGACGGCCTCGAGTGGTTCCAAGGCAAGCTGATCTCGAACCGCGGCGACGCGTCGAGCCCGGGGAATTACGACGTGTATTCGACGACCGGCACGCTGCTGACGGGGGGATTCATCAGCAACACTCCGTACTCGGCCACGGGCATCGCCTTCGACGGCACGAACTTCTACGTGTCGGACATCTTCAACCAGAAGCTGCAGGTCTACAACGGCACGACCGGCGCATTCATCCAGACGATCACGATTACCGGCATGAATCTCGCCAACGTGATCGAGGATCTGTCCGCCGACTACTCGATCGTCATCGGTCCGCCCGCGGCCGCGGTCGACGTCCCGACGATGACCGAATGGGGGATGATCCTGATGGCCGTGTTGCTTGCCGGACTCGGCATTTTCGCCCTGCGCAGACGCGCGCACTGAGCGCCTCCCCTCACGCAGAAAAACGCCGCTTCGTGCGGCGTTTTTTTCGGGCCTGTCGGGAGCCAACCGCGCACGTACGGCCGAACCGCAGCCTGCCCGAGGCCGAGCGCGCAATCGTTTCAGCCCGTTCGGACGAGCCTCGAGGCTCGCATCGCTTCGCCGACGATATCGACGGTGCCGACGAATCCCTGCGGCCCGAAGCAGCGATAACGACCCGCGGCGGCACGCGGCGCGACAATGCTGCGCCCCTGCGTCAGCGCGCGGGCATCGCCGGTGTCCACGTCGAGCCTCGGCATCGACGCGACGAGGGTCTCGACCGGCAGCAGCAGCGCGTCCCGCGCCGCCGGATCGTCGATCGCCTCGAGCGCTGCGAGGGTCACCGCGTCGTCGAGCTTGAAGGCGCCGCTCGCCGTGCGGCGCAGCCCCGCGAGATGCGCGCAGCTGCCGACGGCGGCACCGAGATCCTCGGCCAGCACCCGGATGTAGGTTCCCTTGCCGCAGGCGACGCGCAGCGTTGCCACCGGCTTCACCCAGTCGACGATCTCGATCGCGTCGATCTGGATCTCGCGCGGCAGGCGGACGATCTCCACCCCGGCGCGTGCGTACTCGTAGTAACTCTTGCCGCGATGCTTGAGCGCCGCGTGCCGCGGAGGCACCTGCTGGATCGTGCCCATGAACCGAGGCAACACTGCTTCGAGGTCGGCGCGGCCAAGCGCGACCGGGCGCTCGGCGATGATTTCGCCTTCGGCGTCGCCGGTCGCGGTCGCGATACCAAACCGTACGGTCGCCCGGTATTCCTTGCGCGCGTCGAGGAGCACCTGCGCATACCTGGTCGCATCACCGAAACAAAGCACCAAAAGGCCCGAAGCGAGCGGGTCGAGCGTGCCCGTGTGACCAGCCTTTTCCGCAGCATAGAGGCGCTTCGCGCGCTGCAATGCCGCATTGGACGAAAGGCCGGGGGGCTTGTCGAGCAACAGGACGCCATCGACCCGCCGGCGCGCCGGCCGGGAAGACCGCCCGCAAACCATACTCATCAGTGCGGCAGCTTGCGGTCCGCCGCGATCGCGTCGTCGATCAGCTGCGACAGGCGCATGCCCGACTCGATCGAATCGTCGTAGGCGAAGTGAAGCTGCGGCACCGAGTAGAGCTGCAGCCTTCGCGAAAGCGCGGTGCGCAGGAAGCCGGCCGTGTGCTGCAGCGCGGCCACGGCCTCGTCGCCATGCTCGCGGCCGGCGAGATGGGTGACGAAGATCCTCGCGTGCGACAGGTCAGGCGATACTTCGACCGCGGTGACGGTCACGCGGCCGACACGCGGGTCCTTCACCTCCTCGCGCAGGAGCTGCGCGAGCTCACGCTGGATTTCGTCGCCGACGCGCCGCGCGCGTTGTGATGTTTTCTTCATATGCGCCCTTCCGGGACATCTGTCGCCGAGGCGGAAAGCGTCGCGAGCAGCCCCGGATTCGAGGCAGCGCGCGAGGTCGATGCGAGATAGTGCATGGTAGTACGGCGAGCATTGGCCGAGCGCGCAACAAGCCGGGGCGCGCAGCAGCTTTACGTCCGGCGCTACGGTCACAAGGTCCGTGAGACTTCGACGATCTCGTAGACTTCGAGCTGGTCGCCCTTCTCGATGTCGTTGAAGCCGCGGATGGACAGCCCGCATTCGAAGCCGCCTTTCACTTCGCGCACGTCGTCCTTGAAGCGCTTGAGCGAATCGAGCTCGCCGTCGTGGATGACGACGTTGTCGCGCAGGACGCGCACGCGCGAGCCGCGCTTGACCACACCGTCCAGCACATAGCAGCCGGCGACCGTGCCGACCTTCGAGATCCTGTAGACCTCGCGCACCTCGACCAGGCCGATCTGGCTCTCCTTCTTCTCCGGCGCCAGCATGCCGGACAGCGCCGCCTTCACCTCGTCGACCGCGTCGTAGATGATGTTGTAGTAGCGGATGTCGACGCCGCTGTGCTCGGCCAGCTTCCGCGCAGCGACATCGGCACGCACGTTGAAGCCGATGACGACGGCCTTCGACGCGAGCGCCAGGTTGATGTCCGATTCGGTAATCCCGCCGACGGCCGCATGCACGATGTTGACCTTGACCTCGTCGGTTGACAGCTTGGTCAGCGCCTGCGTCAGCGCCTCGTAGCTCCCCTGCACGTCGGCCTTGACGATCAGCGTCAGCGACTTGACCGCATCCTCGGCCATCTGGTCGAACATGTTCTCGAGCTTCGCCGCCTGCAGCTTCGCGAGCTTGACGTCGCGGAACTTGCCCTGGCGGAAGAGCGCGATCTCGCGCGCCTTGCGCTCGTCGCCCAGCACCATGACGGCCTCGCCGGCGAGCGGCACGTCGGACAAGCCCTGGATCTCGACGGGAATCGCCGGGCCGGCCGTCGGAACGCTCTTGCCCGTTTCGTCGGTCATCGCTCGCACGCGCCCGAAGACCGCGCCGGCGAGGACGATGTCGCCTCGCTTGAGCGTTCCCGAATGCACGAGCACCGTCGCCACGGGGCCCCTGCCCTTGTCGAGCCGCGACTCGATGACGATGCCCCGGGCCGGCGCATCCTTCGGTGCCTTCAACTCCAGCACTTCGGCCTGCAGCAGGATCGCGTCGAGCAACTCGTCGATGCCGGCGCCGGTCTTTGCGGACACGGGGATGAACTGCGTCTCGCCACCGTATTCCTCCGGGATCACGCCTTCGGCAACGAGCTCCTGCTTGACCCGCTCGGGGTTCGCCTCGGGCTTGTCGATCTTGTTCATGGCGACCACGAGAGGGACGCTGCCGGCCTTTGCATGCGCGATCGCTTCCTTCGTCTGCGGCATCACGCCGTCGTCGGCCGCGACGACCAGCACGACGATGTCGGTGACCTTCGCGCCGCGCGCGCGCATCGCGGTGAACGCCTCGTGGCCCGGCGTGTCGAGGAACGTGATCACGCCCTTCTTCGTCTGCACGTGATACGCGCCGATGTGCTGGGTGATGCCTCCGGCTTCTCCGCTCGCGACCCGCGCGCGGCGGATCGAATCGAGGAGCGACGTCTTGCCGTGGTCGACGTGGCCCATCACGGTGACGACGGGCGGCCTCGGCTCGGCTTCGGCGGTGCTCGCTTCGGCTTCCGCGAGCAGCGCGTCCGGATCGTCGAGCTTGGCGGGGATCGCCTTGTGCCCCATCTCCTCGACCAGGATCATTGCGGTCTCCTGATCGAGAACCTGATTGATCGTGACCATCTGCCCCAGCTTCATCAGCGCCTTGATGAGCTCGGCGGCCTTCACCGACATCTTGTGCGCCAGGTCGGCGACGCTGATCGTCTCGGGGATCGACACTTCGCGGACGATGGGGCTCGCCGGCGCCGCCGCGCCGACTTCGCCGCCCTCCTCGTCGTGGCGACGATGCCCGACCTTCGGCTGCCGCCAGCCGGCGGTCGCCGTCGCGCCTCCGGTGACATCGCCGCGGAGCTTCAACGCGCGACGACGCGCGGCTTCTTCCTGGAAAGCGGTGCCACTCTTCTTGACGGTGCGCGCTTTCTCGCCGGGCTTCGCGGCCGGACGATGCAAGGTGCCTTCGCCAGGCGCCTTCGCCTTGGCAGCCGGCGCCTTCGCCGCGTCCGCTTTGGCCGCCTCGGCAGCCTTCGCGGCCTCTGCCGCAGCGGCCTCGGCGGCCGTCTTCGCGGCCGCCTCTTCGGCCTCCTTTTCCTTCTTCGTCTTGCGCTTGACGGCCTGCTGCTGCTTCTGCTGAATCTCTTCCTGCTGTCGCGCGATCAACTCGTGCGCCTTCTTTTCTTCCGCTTCGCGCGCCGCGAGCTCCTCGGGCGTGATCACCGGCGCCGCCGCCGGCTTGACGACTTCTTCGACCGGCGGCGCGACTTCGGTCTCGTCGCGCTTCATGAACACGCGCTTCTTGCGTACCTCGACCTGGATCGTGCGCGCCCTGCCCGTCGAGCCGGCAGCCTTGATCTCGGTCGTCTGCTTCCTCGTCAGCGTGATCTTCTTCTTCGGCTCGCCGGCGGCGCCGTGCTGCTTCTGCAGGTACTCGAGCAGCTTGGTCTTGTCGACTTCGGAGAGCTTGTCGCCTTCCTTCTTGCCGGCGACGCCCGCCTTGCCGAGCTGCTCCAGCAGGGCGCCCGCCGGCATCTTGAGCTCGGTCGCGAATTGTTCGATCGTCGTTTGCGCCATGCGCTTCTCCCGCGTCCCTTCTCGATTCGTCCTCTAGTGCCGCGGCGCCAGGGCCGGAGCCGCCGTCGTCGCGTCCGGCGCCGCCTCCGGCGCCGTTTCCTCGAACCAGTGCGCCCGCGCCTTCATGACGAGGTCCTGCGCCCGCTCGGCGGAAATACCCGTCAGCTCGGTGAGCTCGTCGCCGGCGAGATCCGCCAGAGCGTCGCGCGTGGTGATGCCGTGCGCCGCGAGGGCGCTCGCGATTTCGGTGTCCATGCCCTCGAGGTTCAGCAACGCCTCGTCGGTGTGCTCGACGGATTCCTCGCGCGCGATTGCCTCGGTCAACAGCGCATTGCGGGCGCGGCTCCGCAGCTCGTTCACCGTGTCCTCGTCGAAGCCCTCGATCTCGAGCATTTCGTTGATCGGCACGTAGGCGACTTCCTCGAGCGAGGTGAAGCCCTCGGCGATCAGGATGTCGGAGACCTCCTCGTCGACGTCGAGCTTGTCCATGAAGAGCTCGCGCAACCGCGTGCCTTCCTCTTCGTGCTTCTTCTGCGAATCCTCGACGCTCATCAGGTTCAATTCCCACCCGGTGAGCTCGGAGGCGAGCCGCACGTTCTGGCCGAGGCGGCCGATCGCGATCGCGAGGTTCTCCTCGTCGACGACGACGTCCATGCTGTGCTTCTCCTCGTCGACGACGATCGACGAGATCTCCGCCGGCGCGAGCGAATTGATGACGAACTTGGCGGGATCCTCCGAGAACAGGATGATGTCGACGCGCTCGCCGGCGAGCTCGTTGGTCACGGCGGTCACGCGCGAGCCGCGCATGCCGATGCACGTACCCTGCGGATCGAGCCGCGGGTCGTTCGACTTCACGGCGATCTTGGCGCGGATGCCGGGGTCGCGTGCTGCGGCCTTGATCTCGATCAGCCCTTCCTCGATCTCGGGCACTTCAAGCTCGAAGAGCCGCATCAGGAACTCGGGCGCGATCCGCGACAGGATGAGCTGCGGGCCCTTCGCCGTGCGATCGACCTTGGTCACGTACGCGCGAATGCGGTCGCCCACGCGCAGCATCTCCTTCGGGATCAGCTGGTCGCGCGGAATGACGCCTTCGATGCGGCCCGATTCGACGATCGCGCTGCCGCGCTCGATGCGCTTCACGGTGCCGGTCAGCAGATTGTCCTGGCGCTCGAGGAAGTCGTTGAGGATCTGCTCGCGCTCCGCATCGCGGATCTTCTGCAGGATCACCTGTTTCGCCGCCTGCGCGCCGATGCGGCCGAACTCGATCGGCTCGAGCGGCTCCTCGATCACGTCGCCGAGCTTCAAGTTCGGATCGCGCTCCGCCGCGTCGGTGATCGCGAGCTGGTAGGCGGGCTCCTCGTGCTCCTCGTCGGGAACGACGGTCCAGCGCCGGAACGACTCGTAGTCGCCGGTTTCGCGGTCGATCGACACGCGGGCATCGATCTCGTTGGGGAACCGCTTCTTGGTCGCCGACGCGAGCGCCGACTCGAGTGCCGTGAAGACGATCTCCTTCGGCACGTTCTTTTCGCGCGCAAGCGCGTCGACCAGCAACAGCAGTTCGCGGTTCATCTCGTCTTTCTCCACTCGATCTTCGGCACCAGCCGCGCCCGATTGATTTCCGCGAGCGGAACGGTGACCGTGCCCTTCGCGGTTTCGACGGCGACGACGCCATCTTCACAACCACGCAGGACGCCCTTCAGCTTTTTCGCGTTGTCCACCGGCGTCCGCAGGCGAAGCCAGGCTTCCTCGCCTGCAAAACGGACGAAATCCGCCGCTTTGGTAAGCGGCCGGTCGAGCCCCGGCGACGACACTTCGAGCCGCTCGAAATCCACGTTCTCGACGGCGAACAGATGCGTCAGATGGTTGCTCACCTTTGCGCAGTCGTCGACGGTCACACCCTTCGGCGTGTCGATGAACACGCGGACGAGCCGGCCGCCGGGAGAGGTTTCCCAATCGACCAGCTCGTACCCCATCGGGGGAAGCGTGCGCTCCAGCAATTCGCCCAAATGCATGGTCCTGGCTTAGCGTCGCAACGTCAAAAAACGGCTGCCGCAAAAAAAAATGGGCTGTGCCCAGCCCATTTCTATTACTTATCTTAGTCATATTACCAGAAATTCGAGCAAATTTGAAGGGCGGTATGGGCCCGGGACGCTAGGGTTTCGAACGCGACCCCCGGGGCGCTCGGCGATGGGTCGGTGGACCGAAAGATTGGGACAGGGAAACGGGCTTCCCACGTCGTGGCGGCCACGCCGGGGTCGATCATTTCGGCCGCGCCCGGGCCGCCCGCGCTAAGATGGCCGCCGTCCCCGCACCGGAGATCCACGATGACCGAGCCGCAGCCGATCGCAAGGAACGCCAAATCCGAGCTTTGCCTGCTTCCGGCGCTCGCCAACCGGCACGGCCTGATCACGGGGGCGACCGGCACCGGCAAGACCGTCACGCTGCAAGTGATGGCCGAGCGCTTCTCGGGAATCGGCGTGCCGGTGTTCATGGCCGACGTCAAAGGCGACCTCTCGGGCATCACCCAGCCGGGAGCCTCGTCGCCGAAGCTCGCCGAGCGGCTGAAGCTGATCGGCGCGGAAGAACCCGCGTTCGCCGGTTGTCCGGCCGTGTTCTGGGATGTTTTCGGTGCGCAGGGCCATCCGGTCCGCGCGACGATTTCGGACCTGGGCCCGCTGCTGCTCGCGCGCATCCTGACCCTCAACGACACGCAGGAAGGCGTGCTGTCCCTGGTGTTCAAGGTCGCCGACGACCGCGGGCTCCTGCTGCTCGATCTCAAGGACCTGCGCGCGCTGCTTCAATATGTCGGCGACAACGCACCGGAGTTCCAGACCGGGTACGGCAACGTGTCCGCGGCATCGATCGGCGCGATCCAGCGCGGACTGCTTTCGCTCGAGCAGCAGGGCGCGGAGAAATTCATCGGCGAGCCGATGCTCAACATCGACGACCTGCTGCAGACCGGCGACGGCGGCAAAGGCGTGATCAACATCCTCGCCGCGGACAAGCTGCTCAATGCCCCCAAGCTCTACTCGACGCTGCTCCTCTGGCTTCTTTCCGAGCTCTACGAGCGGCTGCCCGAGGTGGGCGATCCGGACAAGCCGAAGCTCGTGTTCTTCTTCGACGAGGCGCATCTGCTATTCACCGACGCCCCGAAGAATCTGCTCGACAAGATCGAGCAGGTGGTGCGGCTGATCCGCTCCAAGGGAGTCGGCGTCTACTTCGTCACTCAGAACCCGCTCGACGTGCCGGAGGCGGTGCTGGGACAGCTCGGCAACCGCGTCCAGCACGCATTGCGCGCGTTCACGCCACGCGACCAGAAGGCGGTGAAGGCCGCGGCGGAAACGATGCGCGCGAACCCGGAGCTCGACAGCGAGAAGGCGATCACCGAGCTCGGCGTCGGCGAAGCGCTGATCTCGTTCCTCGACGAGAAGGGACGCCCCGCCATCGTCGAGCGCGCGTACGTCCTCCCGCCGGCAAGCCGCATCGGTCCCATCAGCGCGCAAGAGCGGCAGGCGATCATCGCCGCATCACCCGTTGCAGGCGTCTACGAGAAGACCGTCGACCGGGATTCCGCCTACGAAAAGCTCAAGGGCCGGGCCGCGGCAGCCGCGCCCGCAGGTGCAGGAGCGCCGGCAGGCGGGGGTTGGATGGACTCGGTCAGGGACTCGCTCGGCGGACTGATGACCGGCAGCGGCCGCAAGGACAGCATGGTCGAGGCGATGGCGAAGAGCGCCGCGCGAACCATCGGCTCGTCGGTCGGGCGGGAGATCGTGCGCGGCGTGCTGGGGTCGCTGCTGGGCGGCAGCCGCCGGCGCTGATGCGGCCCGCCGCGGGACGCCGGTCGACCGGCATCCCGCGCTCGCGCTGGCGCTACCAGGTGTTCTGGCCGCCGTGGTTCGAGTTGGTCGGGAAGAAGTACAGATAGCCGTTGATCGTCGAATTGAACCCGTAGCTGCTCACGTTGAGTCCACCGGGAACCAACTCCCCCGTGCCGCAATCGGTGATCCGCATCGTGCCCCGGAAAGCCCCCCCCGACGCCGTTCCGCTCGGGACGACGGTCTTGATGGCGCCGAGCGGCGGCACCGTCAACTGCGTCGAGAACACCACGCCGGGGACCAACCACACGCCCCCGGAATAGGTGTAGCCCGTCTGCGGATTGAGGACGATCTGCGCGCACGTCGAGTCGGCCGTCGTGTTCTGCAGCTCGATGTGAAAATCGTAGCCGTTGGTGGTCCACCGTCCGTAGATCGTGCTCTCGCGAACTCGAATCTGGAAGCTCGTGCCGCCGCCGGATCCGATGGACACGTAGATTCCGCGCTTGTTCTGCGTCAGGCCGTTGGCGGGCGAGAACGTGCGGATGATGCAGCGCCATCCATCGGAGTTGACCTCGAGACCCGGAGCGCGGTTCGCCGGGACCGGCGACACGCAATTGCTGTTCGCTTCGGGCGGGGCGCTCACACCGCTGGAATCGGTCACCGCCACCGCGCCGATGACGTTGGCGCCCAGATCGCCGTACGGGTCGACGATGTCGACGACGTAGGTCTTGCCCGGCTCCGCCTCGAACGCGAACCAGCGCGTTTCCAACGCTCCGATCGGCTGGTAGAGCGACGTGCCATCGGGGACGATGATCCGCGCGGCGCCGACCTGGGTATTGTCGAGCGGTTCCAGGCGCTCGGCCACGGGCCGTTTCATCGCGTTGAGGTTGGTCCCGCCGGCATTGGGGTCGGCCAGCGCCGCCGTGGAAACGCCGCACAGCAACGCGCCAAGGAGCGTCGCCCTTGCCGCCTTGCCTGCAACCTGATTCTCGTGCTGAAGAGCTCTCATGATTGACCTCGTAGTTGGATGTCGCAGCCTTTAGCCGTCGGGTGTAGCGTTGATCGGCGGAGACTCGATTGATTTTCGGCTCGTTGCCGCCGGCAACCCTAATAGCCCACGTCGAATTCGATGTCATGCATTCCGTGCAGCCGTGCCCAATTCTGGAACACGAGACACGGGTCGCAGCAAATGCATGTTATCAGAGGGCGCCGTTTACGCTTGGCGCGGATTCGATCCTCCCCCGCGGAGCAGTCGATCGGTCGACCGGCTAGCTGTTGCGAACAAGCCAGACCAATCCCTGTTCGGAATCGACGAGCCCGTGGCGACTTCATGTTCGCCGCGACATTGCGTCCCTTCGACGTCGACGGTCCGGAGCACGATAGCGGACGAAGCAGAAGAAAAAAGAGGCCCCCTCATGGGAGGCCCCTTCGGACACATCTTACCCCGCGGGCGTTGCCCCGCGGCTCCCGCTACCAGGAGTTGTTTGCGCTGCCGTTGTTCACGGTGTTCACGAAGAAATACAGATACTTGTCGATCGTCGAGTTGAATCCGTAGGAGCTGACGTTGAGCGAGCCGGGAACGAAGTTGTCTCCGGTCCCCGGGCAACCCCAGATGCGCATCGTCCCCCGCTTGTCGGCACCGACCGAAGTCCCGTTCGGGATGACGATCTTGTTCGCGCCATACCCCGGGATCGTGACGTTGTAGAAAGCCAGACTGCCGGTCCACACGCCGCCCGAGAAGCTGTAGCCGGCGTCGCCATAGAGAATGATCTGCGCGCAGACGACGTTTTCCGTCGTGTTCTGCAACTCGACGTGGAAGTCGTAACCGTTGGTCGTCCACCGACCGTAGATCGTCGACTCCCGAACGCGGATCTGAAATTCGGTACCGGCACCGTCCGCGACGCCGATGAAGACGCCCCGCCGGTTCAAGTTCGTGCTGTCCGCGGCATTGACGTAGATCGTGCAGCGCCTGCCATCGTCCGAGACGTTAAGCCCGGGCGAGATGTCCCTGACCGCATTTGAGCAATCCACGTGCACGTCCTGCGGTGGGTTCACACCACCGCCGTCGGTGATCGAGATGGTGCCGACGGAGTTAGCGCCGAGGTCTTCGTAGGGATCGTGTGCCTCGACCACGTACATCTTGCCCGGCTCGACCTCGAACGCGAACCAGCGCGTTTCGAGAGACCCGATACTTTGAAACACGCTCGAGCCGTCGGGTACGAGCACCCGGGCCGCGCCGACGGTGGTATTCACCAGCGGGGAAAGCCTCGCAGCCTCGGCTGTTGCGGGCGATACGTTGATGCCCGGACCGCCCGCGCCGGCACTGCCGGCCTGTGCAAGCGGCGAATAGGCCAGGAACAGCGCTGCCAACGTCAACGACAGTTTGCCAACCTCTCGAGTATGCCAACCCAAATCGGAGAGCAATTTCATCTTTCCCTCGCTTGTGGACGCAGCGGAACACTGCACGGCGTAGATTAGACGCCTCTAGGACATTGTCAAGTTAGGTGTGAATAAGTGTGAATATTCACATGAATGTGAATGCTCTTGTTCAATGCGCATCGCACGATGCGTAGGCTACACGCTGTGCCGCAATACACTTGCAAGGTAATGATGTAACTCGCGTTTGCGTTCGACACGCGAGGTAAAGATGCCCACATGGTGCAAGTGTGGCGCGGCAGTGCCACAAAAAAATGGGCCTCCGCGGCGGGAGGCCCTGTGGGGGATGCGGCGCGCAGTCACCCGCGCCACGATGGCCCGCGATGGCAGGCGCCGACTACCAGCTGTTGGAAGTCGCGCCGTTGTTGGCCGGGGTGGCGAAGAAGTACAGGTACTGGTTGATCCCCGGGCTGAACGCGTAGGTGCTCACGTGCAACCCGCTCGGCATCAGGTTCACCGGGCTGCTGCAGGCGCTGATCCGCAGCGTGCCGCGCAGATCCGGCCCCACCGCCGTCCCGTTCGGCAACACGTACTTGTTGGCCCCGAACGGCGGAATGGTCAGCGTCTGCGTGGTCAGCGACCCCGACCAGGTCCCGGCGTAGCTGTTGCCCGAGTTCGGCAGGAACAGCACTTGCGCGCACATCGACTCCGCCGTCGTGTTCTGCAGCTCGACGTGGAAATCGTAGCCGTTGGTCGTCCACCGCCCGTAGAGCGTGCTCTCCCGGACCCGGATCTGGAAGCTCGGCCCCGCGACCGACCCCACCGCCACGTACAGCCCCCGCTTGTTCTGGCTGTTCCCCGCCGTCGGCGGATACGCCCGCACGATGCAGCGCATCCCGTCGGCCGCCACCTCCAGCGCCGGCGCCCGGGTGCTCGCCGCGCAGTCGACGTTGGTCTCCGGCGGCGGCGTGGTCGCCCCGTCCGCCGCGTAGACGTTCAGCGCGCCGATGGTGTTGGCCGCCAGGTCGCTGGTCACGTCCACCGCCTCCACCACGTAGGTCTTCCCCGGCTCCGCCCCAAACACGAACCACCGCGTCTCCCCCACCCCGCCCACCGCCTGCTGCAGCGACGAGCCGTCCGGCACGAGCACCCGCGCGGTGCCCACCGTCAGGTTGGCCGGGCTCACTTTCTGCCCCTGCGCCGGCAGCGCCACCGCCCCCAGCCCCGCCACCACCCATGCCGCCACCTGTCCTGCTCTCATGATCGGTCCCTTTCCACAGAATCCCGTCCCGCCTCGACTCACCACGTGCTGCGCGTCTTGCCGTCGTTCGCGCTCGTGGTGAAGAAGTAAATGTAGCGGTTGGCCAGCGGGTCGAAGGCGTAGGTGCTCACGTGCAACCCGGCGGCCACCAGGTTCACCGGCGCCGCGCAGGCCCCCACCCGCAGCGCCCCCTCCCCCTCGCCCCCCACCAGGCTCCCGCTCGGAAACACCAGCTTGTCCGCCCCGAACGCCGGAATCGTCAGCGTCTGCGCCACCACCGCCCCCGACCACCCCGGCCCCGCCGTATAGCTGAGCCCCCCCGCCGGATAGCGCGTCACCTCCACGCACATCGCCTCCGCCGTCGTGTTCTCCACCTCCACGTGGAAGTTGTTGCCCGTGGTCAGCCACCGCCCGTACAGCGTCGCCTCCCGGGCCCGGATCCGAAACTGCGCCCCCCCGCCCGCCACCGGATCCAGCCGCGTCACCTTCACGTACACCGGCCGCTGGTTCTGCTGCATCCCCGCCGTCGGCAGCGCCGTGCGCAGCACGCAGCGAATCCCGTCGCCCGCCACGTCCACCGCCGGCGGCCGCGGACCATTGGCCCCCGTGCAGTCCACACTCGCCTCCGCCGGCGCACTCACCCCGTCGGCGTCGTAGATGCCCAGGGTACCGATCGCATTGGCCGTGAGGTCGTCATTCACATCGGCTGCTTCAACCACGTACGTCTTGCCGGGTTCCACCCCGAGCGTGAACCAGCGCGTCTCCGGATACGCCGTGAACGTCTGGTTCAGCGACGAGCCATCGGCGGGCATCATCCTCGACGTCCCGCATCCTGATGCATGTGCGGCGCAGATCGCGGCGGCCATGTCCAGGATGCCGGCGCCGCAATACTTCACCGCGGACGTCACCTTGGCGGGGTCGTTCGTGCAGTCGCGAGTGCTCCCCGTCGGAAAACGGCGCGCGGTGCCCTGGAGCTTCGCCGTCACCTGCGCCGGCGTGAGCGCGGGATTCACCCCCATCATCAGCGAGACGACACCGGTCACGTGCGGTGCCGCCATGCTCGTCCCCTGATAAAACTGATAGATCGGGTTGTTCGGCGTTGTCGTCCCGTCGTTCAGCGTCGACAGGATGCTGTTGGGATCGTAGAAGATGGTCCACTCGCCGCCCGGCGCCGCGATCTCGACCGTCGTTCCATAGTTGCTGTAGAACGCGCGGCGGCCGATCCGGCCGGTTGCCGCGACGGTGATCACGCCGTTGCAGCCCGCCGGCGTGAAGCTGAAGGCGTCGGTGTTGCTGTTGCCGGCGGAGACGACGAGGGCCGTGCCGTTGGCGAGCGCGGTATTGATCGCGGTCTGGGTCGCGACATCGTCGACGGGGCACGAGTGGCCGGCGCCGAGATACCCGCCGAAGCTCATGTTCATCACGCGCGCCGGGTTGGCATTCGCCGGAACGCCAGCGACGCTGCCGCCGGACACCCAGACGATCGCGTCGACGATGTCCGACGTGTAGCCGCCGCATTTGCCCAGCACCCGGACCGGCAGGATCTTGCTCGTCCAGTTGATGCCGGCGACGCCCGCGGCGTTGTTGGCCGCGGCGGCAATCGTGCCTGCCGTGTGCGTTCCGTGCCAGCTCGAGTCTTCCGATGCGCCTCCGCCGCCGGCGCAGCCCGCGAACCAGCCCATCGTCGGATCGGTGCCGAGGTCCTCCGCCGCCGTGATCCAATCTCCCGGATCGTGCGCGTCGGCGTCGCGGCTGCTGATGCACGGGGGCGCGTTCGGATCCGATGTCGGCAGGCACGTCCCGGGTTGCACCGGATCGTTGTCGTTCGCCACCAGATGATCGTAGATGAAGTCGTACCCGTTGGAGACGAAACGCCCCGCAAGATCCGGGTGATTCGTGAAGCCCGTGTCGAGATCGGCGGCGACGACGCTAACCGAGCCCGTCGTCGTGTTCCAGCCGTTCGGCGCGTTGATGCCGCCGACCGGTTCATAGAGGTCCCACTGCTCGGAGTATCGCGTGTCGTTGGGAACGAGGTGATGCTGCATGATTCGATCGGGCTGCGCGTATTCGACGTCGGGCTCGAGCGCGATCTTCGCCGCGGCGGCCTCGGCATCCTCTGGCGCCATCCGCCGCGAGAGCCTGAACACGTAGGCATCGCCCGACATCACGCGACCGAAACGCACGGCCTCGCCCAGCACCGCCGTGAGCCGGTCGACTTTGGCCTGGCCCGGCGGCAGCCCGGCCCGAGCCGCGCTGATCAATGCCGGATCGCGGTATTTGACGATCAGCTGGTCGGTCCCGATGCGACGCGGGGCGACGGCGGGCGCATCACCCGGCGTGGCGACGATATTCGCGTACAGGACCGAAGCGAGCTCGCGGACGCGGTTGATCGCGGCGCGGGCGTCGGCGAAGGGGAGCGGCGAATCGAATGCCAGGGTGAAGGCGCCGTCGCGCGTGCGATTCGTCTCGGTGAAACCGGTGCGGAGCGCCGCCGCCAGGGTCTGGCGGGCGTCCAACGGAAGCGACCGCGCCGACGCCGGGGTGCTCAAGTCGTTGCGGAATTTGACAACGATGGTCGAAACGCTGTCGTCGGCCGCACGCGCACCGGCGCTCCATCCGGCAGCGAGAACCAGTGCCAGGCCGAGCCGCGTCACGAGTGCGGGAATGGAAATCACGCGAGCTACCTCCGATTCTGGCATGGGTTCCCCGGCGCGCTGTGGCGGCGTCGAGGGAGTGTATCGACCTTTTGAAATGGACGAGCGACCGCTCGTCGCCCTCGGACGGCAGTCCGCGCCCTGCGGTTGCACGATTGCAACGCAAGGCGAGGCGGCGGCAACGAAAGGGCCTCCGCGGCGGGAGGCCCTGTGGGGGATGCGGCGCGCAGTCACCCGCGCCACGATGGCCCGCGATGGCAGGCGCCGACTACCAGCTGTTGGAAGTCGCGCCGTTGTTGGCCGGGGTGGCGAAGAAGTACAGGTACTGGTTGATCCCCGGGCTGAACGCGTAGGTGCTCACGTGCAACCCGCTCGGCATCAGGTTCACCGGGCTGCTGCAGGCGCTGATCCGCAGCGTGCCGCGCAGATCCGGCCCCACCGCCGTCCCGTTCGGCAACACGTACTTGTTGGCCCCGAACGGCGGAATGGTCAGCGTCTGCGTGGTCAGCGACCCCGACCAGGTCCCGGCGTAGCTGTTGCCCGAGTTCGGCAGGAACAGCACTTGCGCGCACATCGACTCCGCCGTCGTGTTCTGCAGCTCGACGTGGAAATCGTAGCCGTTGGTCGTCCACCGCCCGTAGAGCGTGCTCTCCCGGACCCGGATCTGGAAGCTCGGCCCCGCGACCGACCCCACCGCCACGTACAGCCCCCGCTTGTTCTGGCTGTTCCCCGCCGTCGGCGGATACGCCCGCACGATGCAGCGCATCCCGTCGGCCGCCACCTCCAGCGCCGGCGCCCGGGTGCTCGCCGCGCAGTCGACGTTGGTCTCCGGCGGCGGCGTGGTCGCCCCGTCCGCCGCATAGACGTTCAGCGCGCCGATGGTGTTGGCCGCCAGGTCGCTGGTCACGTCCACCGCCTCCACCACGTAGGTCTTCCCCGGCTCCGCCCCAAACACGAACCACCGCGTCTCCCCCACCCCGCCCACCGCCTGCTGCAGCGACGAGCCGTCCGGCACGAGCACCCGCGCGGTGCCCACCGTCAGGTTGGCCGGGCTCACTTTCTGCCCCTGCGCCGGCAGCGCCACCGCCCCCAGCCCCGCCACCACCCATGCCGCCACCTGTCCTGCTCTCATGATCGGTCCCTTTCCACAGAATCCCGTCCCGCCTCGACTCACCACGTGCTGCGCGTCTTGCCGTCGTTCGCGCTCGTGGTGAAGAAGTAAATGTAGCGGTTGGCCAGCGGGTCGAAGGCGTAGGTGCTCACGTGCAACCCGGCGGCCACCAGGTTCACCGGCGCCGCGCAGGCCCCCACCCGCAGCGCCCCCTCCCCCTCGCCCCCCACCAGGCTCCCGCTCGGAAACACCAGCTTGTCCGCCCCGAACGCCGGAATCGTCAGCGTCTGCGCCACCACCGCCCCCGACCACCCCGGCCCCGCCGTATAGCTGAGCCCCCCCGCCGGATAGCGCGTCACCTCCACGCACATCGCCTCCGCCGTCGTGTTCTCCACCTCCACGTGGAAGTTGTTGCCCGTGGTCAGCCACCGCCCGTACAGCGTCGCCTCCCGGGCCCGGATCCGAAACTGCGCCCCCCCGCCCGCCACCGGATCCAGCCGCGTCACCTTCACGTACACCGGCCGCTGGTTCTGCTGCATCCCCGCCGTCGGCAGCGCCGTGCGCAGCAGGCAGCGAATCCCGTCGCCCGCCACGTCCACCGCCGGCGGCCGCGGACCATTGGCCCCCGTGCAGTCCACACTCGCCTCCGCCGGCGCACGTCACCCCGTCGGGCGCGAACACCCCCAGCGTGCCGATCGCGTTCGCCGTCAGATCGCCGTTCGGATCCAGCGTCTCGATCGAGTAGGTCTTCCCCGGCTCCACCGTCATCGCGAACCAGCGCGTCTCCGGATAGCCCGTGAACGTCTGCACCTCCGACGTGCCGTCGGGCACGAGCAGTCTTGCCGTTCCCGCAATGCACGAAGGAAACGCGAACGACCCGACGCGCGTCTGCCAGTTGCCGGCATCGCCATTCGCCTGGCTGCTGTAATACTCGGTCGTGTACCAGAACGTGCAGCCGTCCACGGGGTCGAGGGTCATCGCACTGTAGTCGCCCCAGCGGTCGCACGGCCCGCCGCCACAATTGTTGTTCTGCGATCCCGCGCCGGCCACCATCTTCACTTCCGTCTGCGGCAGCGTATTCGGCGGATCGGTGGCGAGCCTGCCGGAGTAGACGATGCTCGGGTAGTTCGGCGCGGTTCCATTCGACGTGCTGTAGCCCAGCGCCACGTTGCCCTGGCTGTCGACGGCGATGCTGCCCATCCAGCGGTAGAGCGATGTATCGGGGGCGTAAATCTGCTGCTGCACCGGGGTGACGGCAATCGCGCCGCCGGTGACGTTGAGCTGCGCCCACTGCATCGCCGTGGGCCCGGTCGGGGTGTCGACGTTGTGCGTGATCCACAGCGATTCGGTGGTGCCGATCCGACGGTAGGTCACCCGCTGCATCAGCCGGTCGTCGATGTTGTCGAGAAGATGCGTGGTGTTCGGCTGCGGGACGACCGCGCCGATATTGGCGAACGGATATTGCGTCTGGCTCACGTGCGTCACCGCGCTCAGCGTGCCGCCGGCCCCGCAATTCGTGCCCGCGGTCATCTTGCGGACTTCGAATTCGAAGATCGTTCCCGATTCGGAGACGAAATAGTTGGGCGTCCCCGGCTGGACGGCGTTGACTCCCTCGCCCTGGTTATTACTCGGGATCAGCGTGAATGCGTTGTTGGCCGGAGTGAGCCATCCCAATGCATAGGTCAGCGAGGCGCCGCTGTACAGGTTCGCGCGGCTGAAGGTGGCGAAAGCGACTCCATCGTAGTTTCCGGCCGGGAACCTGAATTCGTTCGAGGCCATGTAGAGGCAGTCATGCCAGAGGCCGAACTTCGGATAGTCGTTGAGATCGTTGACCGGAGGCAGGCCCGTGCCGCCCGGATCGAGCCGCACTGCGTACAGCCACCAGCCGCCTGCGACCGGATCGCTCGTCTTCGACGCGGCGATACACTGATAGAACGGGGTGGTCGGATTCGAGCCGGAGAAGGAGAACGCCAGATGGGTCAGGATCCAGCGGTCCGCCAGCCAATCGTAGAGGACGATGGGATCCCCCGCTGCGTGGCCGTCGCACTGCGGAAGACCCGAGCCGGAAAAGAGCTGATTTTCGGTGAACGCGGCAAGGCGCGTGCCGGTCTTGTTGTAGATCGCGTACGAGGAATTGACCGCCTGGATGTAATGGTTCGGCCCGACATCGCCGTTGGTATCGGGCGGCCAACCGGCGCCGCAACTCCCGCCGGTGCACGCGTCCAGCTTGCTCATGCCGGCGAAGTTCTGGATCGGACTCGGCATCGGCACGCGCGGGCCGCCGCCGATCTCCGGCGCGGAGGGCGCCGGCGGCGCCGCGCTGGGGACCTTGGTCGTCAGTGGCCTTCGCAACAGCGGGCGATAGGGGGGGGCTTCGCCGGCGGCAAACGGCACCGCGGGGAGCTTGCTCAGATCACCGTTGAACTCGGCGGGAACGACCTGCGGCTGAGCTTGCGTTACGGCCTCGACCGAAGGGGCGGCTTGGGCATGCGCCGCCGATGCGCCGCAAAGCAGTCCCGCGAGAACGAGAGCGCCGCCCAGGGCCGGGAGCGAGAGCAAGCGCAGCGCACACCTCCGCCTTGCGATCGATGCGACGTACATACCGGGACTCCCTTCGATCCAGACCCGCGCCATCGATATGGTGCTTCGACGGAGCGGGCGAGCCGATGCGATTGTCGTGGTGCGCGGCCCCTTTCATTTTTTGGGGGAAGGCGCGTGCAGCTTGGCCTCGGCAAGCCCGCATGCTAACGCGGCGGCATAATTTTGCAAGTTCCAAGTTTCGTCGGCGCCTTCGCGCTCTGCAAAGCGCCACGCCCAGCCGGTGGTGGGCTGGGCGTGGGTGGAGGGGTGCCTGACGATGACCTACTTTCGCATGGGAATCCACACTATCATCGGCGTGCCGCCGTTTCACGGTCCTGTTCGGGATGGGAAGGCGTGGGTCCAACGGGCTATGGTCGTCAGGCGTAGACAGGGATCAGAGGTCGGGAATCAGGGATCAGACGATCCCGCGTGCGCGCCCTGGCTCTGAGCGGGAAGAAGTAAAGAAGGGGTTGGATCGTTGCGCCGGCACCGCGGCATTTAAGCGCTCACGGTTATGGGGTCAAGCCGCACGGGCCATTAGTACCGGTTAGCTTAACGCGTTACCGCGCTTCCACACCCGGCCTATCAACGTGGTGGTCTGCCACGACCCTTCAGGGGGATCGAGTCCCCGGGACGTCTCATCTTCAGGCACGTTTCCCGCTTAGATGCTTTCAGCGGTTATCGCTTCCGCACGTAGCTACCCGGCAATGCGACTGGCGTCACAACCGGTACACCAGCGGTGCGTCCACTCCGGTCCTCTCGTACTAGGAGCAGCCCCCGTCAAACGTCCAGCGCCCACGGCAGATAGGGACCAAACTGTCTCACGACGTTTTGAACCCAGCTCACGTACCACTTTAAATGGCGAACAGCCATACCCTTGGGACCGGCTACAGCCCCAGGATGTGATGAGCCGACATCGAGGTGCCAAACACCGCCGTCGATATGAACTCTTGGGCGGTATCAGCCTGTTATCCCCGGCGTACCTTTTATCCGTTGAGCGATGGCCCTTCCATACAGAACCACCGGATCACTATGTCCTGCTTTCGCACCTGCTCGCCTTGTCAGGCTCGCAGTCAAGCTCCCTTGTGCCATTGCACTATCAGTACGATGTCCGACCGTACCTAGGGAACCTTCGAGCTCCTCCGTTACCTTTTGGGAGGAGACCGCCCCAGTCAAACTGCCTACCATGCACGGTCCCCGCTCCAGTTGATGGAGCCAGGTTAGAACCGCAATGACACCAGGCTGGTATTTCAACGTTGCCTCCACGCCAGCTAGCGCCAGCGCTTCCAAGGCTCCCAGCTATCCTACACAGGTCCCATCACAGTCCAATGCAAAGCTACAGTAAAGGTGCACGGGGTCTTTCCGTCTTGCCGCGGGGAGATTGCATCTTCACAAACACTTCAACTTCGCTGAGTCTCAGGAGGAGACAGCGTGGCCATCGTTACGCCATTCGTGCAGGTCGGAACTTACCCGACAAGGAATTTCGCTACCTTAGGACCGTTATAGTTACGGCCGCCGTTTACCGGGGCTTCGATCAAGAGCTCGCACCCCATCACTTAACCTTCCGGCACCGGGCAGGCGTCACACCCTATACGTCGACTCGTCGTCTTGGCAGAGTGCTGTGTTTTTGTTAAACAGTCGCAGCCACCCTTTCACTGCGGCCCCGCTCGGCTCCAGCCGTATGGCCTTCACCTACCCGGGGCGCACCTTATCCCGAAGTTACGGTGCTAATTTGCCGAGTTCCTTCTCCTGAGTTCTCTCAAGCGCCTTAGAATATTCATCCTGCCCACCTGTGTCGGTTTGCGGTACGGTCAACCAACGACTGAAGCTTAGAGGCTTTTCCTGGAAGCAGGGTATCGCGCACTTCAGGCGGGCAAGCCCACCCTCGTCATCACGCCTCGGCTAAGACCCCCGGATTTGCCAAAGGGCCACGCCTACACGCTTCAACCGGGACGTCCAACACCCGGCCGCGCTAACCTTCTCCGTCCCCCCATCGCATCGCTGGTCGGTGCGGGAATATTGACCCGCTTCCCATCGGCTACGACTCTCGTCCTCACCTTAGGGGCCGACTCACCCTGCGCCGATGAACGTGGCGCAGGAAACCTTGGGCTTTCGGCGAGCGGGCCTTTCACCCGCTTTATCGCTACTCATGTCAGCATTCGCACTTCCGATACCTCCAGCAAGGGTCACCCCTCACCTTCACCGGCCTACGGAACGCTCTCCTACCGTTCGGGGATCAGAGGTCAGGAATCAGGGATCAGTAAAGGCTATTCGAGCCCTTTACCTAAACCCTGCAGCATCTTGGCGACCACTTCGTATTCACCGCGCCACTGCTCCCACCTCTGCTCTTCCAGATATTTCAAATCAAGACAATACCGAAGCCAGACACGCATCTCGTCTGCTGAGCCGATGCTCATTAAAACGAAGCGTCTAAATTCGGACTTGGACAGGCCTTGTTTGCCAAAGCCTTCCGCCAGATTGGCACAAATCGATTTACTCGCACGTCGCAATTGATCTGCAAGCGCGTACTGCTCGATCTGCGGCATCGTGAGCGAGAACCGATGAACCTCCAACGACACCTTGTATGTAGGCCCGTTGAAATACTTCCAGTTCCTCGAACCGATGCGCCGCTGCCAATCTGATTCCTGATCCCTGAACTCTGATCCCTGAACCCGCGATTTCGGTGCCTAGCTTGAGCCCCGGTACATCTTCCGCGCAGGACGACTCGACCAGTGAGCTATTACGCTTTCTTTAAATGATGGCTGCTTCTAAGCCAACATCCTGGCTGTCTGAGCCTTCCCACCTCGTTTCCCACTTAGCTAGGTCTGGGGGACCTTAATCGGCGGTCTGGGTTGTTTCCCTCTCGACGCCGGACGTTAGCACCCGACGTCTGTCTCCCAGGCTCGCACTCAACGGTATTCGGAGTTTGCTATGGCGCGGTAAGTCACAATGACCCCCGCCACCATGACAGTGCTCTACCCCCGTCGGTGATACCTGAGGCACTACCTAAATAGTTTTCGGAGAGAACCAGCTATTTCCGGATTTGTTTAGCCTTTCACCCCTACCCACAGCTCATCCCCTACTTTTTCAACAGTAGTGGGTTCGGCCCTCCAGTGAGTGTTACCCCACCTTCAGCCTGGCCATGGGTAGCTCATCCGGTTTCGGGTCTACGCCATGTGACTAAATCGCCCTGTTCGGACTCGCTTTCGCTGCGCCTCCCCTATTCGGTTAAGCTCGCTACACAACGTAAGTCGCTGACCCATTATACAAAAGGTACGCCGTCATCCCTTGCGGGACTCCGACTGTTTGTATGCATGCGGTTTCAGGATCTGTTTCACTCCCCTCCCGGGGTTCTTTTCGCCTTTCCCTCACGGTACTGGTTCACTATCGGTCGATCACGAGTATTTAGCCTTGGAGGATGGTCCCCCCATCTTCAGACAGGATTTCACGTGTCCCGCCCTACTTCTCTCGCGCTTAGTTCCACATCGATCCCTTCGGTTACGGGGCTGTCACCCACTGCGGCCGCCCTTTCCAGAGCGTTCTCCTAAGATCAATGCTAAATCGCGACGGCTGCTCCCGTTTCGCTCGCCACTACTCCGGGAATCTCGGTTGATTTCTGTTCCTCCGGCTACTGAGATGTTTCAGTTCACCGGGTTCGCTCTACCCTGCCTATGAATTCAGCAGAGAGTGACCCACAGTTAAGCGTCCTTCTTGTTCCATGCGCGCTTGTTCTCTGCTGGCTTTGGGTGCGCGCTCATCCTTCGCGCGCGCAAAAGCCGCTTAACTGTGGGCCGGGTTTCCCCATTCGGACATCTGCGGATCATTGCTCGTTTGCCAGCTCCCCGCAGCTTTTCGCAGGCTGCCACGTCCTTCTTCGCCTGTGATCGCCAAGGCATCCACCACATGCACTTAGTCGCTTGACCCCATAACACTGAGCACTTTCCGCTCCGCATCACGGGCGCTTGCGCCTCCCCATCCCCTCCGACTAAGAGAGAACAGGGTCGATACAATCCAACCCAACACACGACCAACTGCAGTCGTGTGCCTTTACTTCTTCCACATTGTTAAAGAACAACCGATCTCAGGAATCAGAAGTCAGGCACAGGGATCAGTAACACCCCTTCACCGAACCTCCGCTCCTGCAGTCTGGCCCAAAAGCCATAAGCAAACATCAATGGCGCTTGCTTATGGATTCTCCTGATTCCTGATCCCCGTCCTCTGATCCCTGAGATGGTGGAGCTGATCGGGATCGAACCGACGACCCCCTGCTTGCAAAGCAGGTGCTCTCCCAGCTGAGCTACAGCCCCGGCTTCCGCTAAGCCTCGCAACTCCGCGTTGCTCGATCGCTTCGCTTCTCGAAACCCGGCCGCCGCACTTGCCGACCGCTGATCTGGTGGGTCTGGATGGATTCGAACCATCGACCCCCGCCTTATCAAGACGGTGCTCTAACCAACTGAGCTACAGGCCCCTGTCGAAATGGCTTGGCGCCCTTTGATTACAACCGATAAGCGTGGGCACTGAAAGGCCTGGCTCAGGCATCGAGCGGCATCAGGTCTTGCTGATCCCTGATCCCTGACCTCTGATCCCTGATTCCGAGAAAGGAGGTGATCCAGCCGCACCTTCCGATACGGCTACCTTGTTACGACTTCACCCCAGTCACGAAACGCACCGTGGCAACCGCCCCCCTCGCGGTTAGGCTAGCTGCTTCTGGTACATCCCGCTCCCATGGTGTGACGGGCGGTGTGTACAAGACCCGGGAACGTATTCACCGCGGCATGCTGATCCGCGATTACTAGCGATTCCGACTTCATGCAGTCGAGTTGCAGACTGCAATCCGGACTACGACCGGCTTTAAAAAGGGATTGGCTCCCCCTCGCGGGTTGGCAACCCTCTGTACCGGCCATTGTATGACGTGTGAAGCCCTACCCATAAGGGCCATGAGGACTTGACGTCATCCCCACCTTCCTCCGGTTTGTCACCGGCAGTCTCCCTAGAGTGCCCTTGCGTAGCAACTAGGGACAAGGGTTGCGCTCGTTGCGGGACTTAACCCAACATCTCACGACACGAGCTGACGACAGCCATGCAGCACCTGTGTTCCGATTCCCTTTCAGGCACCCCCACCTCTCAGCAGGGTTCCGGACATGTCAAGGGTAGGTAAGGTTGTTCGCGTTGCATCGAATTAATCCACATCATCCACCGCTTGTGCGGGTCCCCGTCAATTCCTTTGAGTTTTAACCTTGCGGCCGTACTCCCCAGGCGGTCAACTTCGCGCGTTAGCTACGGTACTGAGAAATCGCTCCCCCAACACCTAGTTGACATCGTTTAGGGCGTGGACTACCAGGGTATCTAATCCTGTTTGCTCCCCACGCTTTCGTGCCTGAGCGTCAGTGTCAGCCCAGGGGGTTGCCTTCGCCATCGGTGTTCCTCCGCATCTCTACGCATTTCACTGCTACACGCGGAATTCCACCCCCCTCTGCCACACTCCAGCCCGCCAGTTTCCACGGCCATTCCCAGGTTGAGCCCGGGGCTTTCACCGCAGACACAGCAAACCGCCTGCGCACGCTTTACGCCCAGTAATTCCGATTAACGCTCGCACCCTACGTATTACCGCGGCTGCTGGCACGTAGTTAGCCGGTGCTTATTCTTCCAGTACCGTCAAGAACCCACCTTATTCGGATGAGCCTTTTCTTCCCGGACAAAAGCGGTTTACAACCCGAAGGCCTTCTTCCCGCACGCGGCATGGCTGGATCAGGGTTGCCCCCATTGTCCAAAATTCCCCACTGCTGCCTCCCGTAGGAGTCTGGGCCGTGTCTCAGTCCCAGTGTGGCTGATCATCCTCTCAGACCAGCTACCGATCGTAGCCTTGGTAAGCCTTTACCCCACCAACTAGCTAATCGGGCATCGGCCGCTCCGAAAGCACAAGGCCTTGCGGTCCCCTGCTTTCCTGCGTACAGAATATGCGGTATTAGCCCGGCTTTCGCCGGGTTATCCCCCACTTCCGGGTACGTTCCGATGCATTACTCACCCGTTCGCCGCTCGCCGCCAGGTTGCCCCGCGCTGCCGCTCGACTTGCATGTGTAAAGCATGCCGCCAGCGTTCAATCTGAGCCAGGATCAAACTCTTCAGTTCAATCCTTCAAAGTCTCTCAATCGACGTTGGCCCCATCCCAATCCCGCAGCTTCCACCGCGAAACCAGAACAAGACTTTCCATCGTGTGAGCACTCCAAGTTTCCTTCGCCCCAATGCATGGCTCGCGCCACCCACCAGGACACCAGGTCACCCCCAGCACCCACACTTATCGGTTGCAACTTGTTAAAGAACGGCCGGCCTGGCGATACCCGCATCGAAAAAAGCGGGCGCCAATCACCGAACGTGCATTGTACCTCGGAGCGGTGCTTTCGCGCAAGCCACCGCGTACCCGGCGGGTCCCGCTATTCCCTGCGGAGTGCAACAATATCGAGCACTTGCGATCGCGTACAGATACGCACGCTTCTCGCTCATGAGCCCGAGTGAAATTCAGGACCCGATCAATCTGCGCGCCATTGCTCCCGTCGGCGACGACATCGGTTTGTGGTGGTGCACGCTTGACGGAATCTCCGACGAAATCGAGGCGCTCACCCCGTGGCTCAGCGCCGCCGAATCGGCACGTGCAGCGCGTTTCGGCACGGAAAAGTTGCGGCGCCGCTGGATCGCGGGCCGCGCCTCGCTTCGGTTCGTGCTCGCCAACCTGCTTGGCGTGGCCCCCGCTGCGGTGCCGATCCGCCGGGGCCTTCGCGGTCGCCCGGAATTGACCGACGCGGCGATCGCGCTCGATTTCAACGTTTCGCATACGAACGGCGTGGCATTGATCGGCACTTCGCTCGGCGATCCGCACCGCGTCCGGATCGGGGTCGACGTCGAGCGGTGTGACCGTGGCGTCGGCGTCGATCGGCTCGCGCGCAAGTTCCTCACCGTGCGCGAGCAAGCCGCGATCGCGCAGCTTCCCGATGACGAGCGCCGGCTGCGCTTTCTCCGCTATTGGACGTGCAAGGAGGCGATGAGCAAGGCGACCGGCGACGGCTTGATCGCCCCCTTCAAACGGCTCGATGTCGACCTGGAGCCGCGCCCGCGCCTGATCGACGGCCCGCTTCCCTATGCAGCGGCATCGTGGCACCTGCACGCGGCGGAGGTTCCGGAAGGATTTCTGGCAACGGTCGCCGTGTGGCGCCGCGCGCCCTGATCCGTCCCGCCTGCCAAGCGACGAGACAGCGAACGGCACACCCGCCTTTCGCGGCAGCGGATTGGGATCTCAGGCCTCGGGCGGTCGCGTGTATTTCCACCGCTTCTGAATCCACAGCCAGTCGGCCGGCGCCTCGGCGATGCTCTTCTCGAGGCGCCGCGCGAATCGCTCCATGATCGCGTCGCCCCTTTCCATTTCGTAGGGCGGCTCGGCAAGCACTTCGAGATGCACCGAGTAGAGGCCGCGCCGCAGGCGCCGCATCGACCCGTAGAGCACCGACGCCTCGAGAAACTTCGCGACGCGGTCGGCGCCGGCGTAGAACGCGGTGTCCTGATTCAGGAAGCGGGTCCAGTAGGCGTGGTCCTGGCGCCGCGGGGTCTGATCGGCGACCAGCGCATAGCCGCGCGGAGTCGCGCCGTGCGTCATCAATTCGAACACGAATTCCTCCCGCGGAATCAGCTTGACGCCGAACCGCGCCCGGGCATCGCGCAGGAACGCGTCGACGCTCGCCAGACGATGCGGCTGATAGACCGCGGAGATCGGCAGGCCGAAGCGCGCCGCGCCGGCGAGCGCGCCCCATTCCCAGTTGCAGTAATGCCCCGCGAGAAGCATCACGGAACGCCCGGCCGCAACGCACTGGTCGACGATTTCCGGATTCTCGAAAACGACGTGAGGCAGAAGCGCTTCGGGTGCGGCGCCGAAGCCCCAGATCGTTTCCATCAGCATGTCGGCGCTGTTGCGGTAGGATTGCTCGAGGATCGCGGCGCGCTCCGTCTGCGTCCGGTCGGGAAACGAATTGGCCAGGTCCCGCTCCACCTGACCGCGACGCCAGCGTACGATGTGGAACGCGATGCCAAAAGCGAGCCAGCCGACGACGTAGAGCACCGGCAGCGGTACGCGGGTCAGGGCTTTCAGGAACATCCGCATCTGGCGGCGGGCCGGTTGGCGGCTGTTCGACGCTGCCGCGTGGGGACGGACGAGGATCGCGAACATAGCCGAGACGCCCGATGCTGGCAACCCGTACGCGTGCCCCGCAGCCGCCCCCCCGTTCCCGGCGGGCCCGGACGAATTCGTTACCAGGAACAATGCGATGAGCGCCGCCGTGTCGCTACAGAAGCAGGACAACGTTGGCGTAATTGCCATCGACAACCCACCCGTCAACGCGCTTGCCCGAGGCGTGCGGCGCGGCCTGCAGGAGGCGTTCGCTCTCGCAAAGGCGGATGCCGCCGTTCAAGCCGTCGTGCTCCATTGCGCCGGCCGGACGTTCGCGGCGGGCGCCGACATCACCGAGTTCCGCTCCGGCAACATCTCCGATCCTGACCTGAACGACGTGACCGCCGCGATCGAGTCGCTCGGCAAGCCCGTAGTGGCCGCGATTCACGGCACGGCACTGGGCGGGGGCTTCGAGCTGGCGCTCGGTTGCCACTACCGGATGGCGTTGTCCACCGCGATGGTCGGTCTCCCGGAAGTCACGCTCGGCGTGCTGCCCGGCGCGGGCGGGACGCAGCGGCTGCCACGACTCATCGGCGTCGCCGACGCGCTCGAGACAATCGCGTCCGGGGCGCCGATGGCGGCACCGGTTGCCCACGCCAAGGGCGCGATCGATGCGATCGTCGACGGCGACCTTCTGACCGCCGCGGTCGCGTTCGCGAAGCGGCTCGTCGCCGAGCGTGCGCCGCTTCGGTTGGCGAGCGAGCGCGTCATCGACCCCGCCGGCATTCCGGCCGGCTTCTTTGCCGAGGCGCGGGCCGCGCTCGCCAGGCGCATGCCCGGCGCCTTCGCCCCCGCGCGAATCGTCGATTGCGTCGAAGCGGCGGTGCAGCGGTCGTTTCTGGACGGACTTGCATTCGAGCGTAGCCAGTTCTTCGCCTGCCTGCGCTCGCCGCAGGCGGCGGCCTTGCTGCATCTGTTCTTTGCCGAGCGCGAGGCCGCGAAGATCCCCGGATTGCCGAGGGACATCGCGTTGCGGCCGGTCAACAAGGTCGGCGTCCTCGGCGCGGGCACGATGGGCGGCGGGATCGCGATGAGCTTCCTCAATGCGGGGATTCCGGTGACGCTGCTCGAGGTGAACGCCGGGTCGCTCACGCACGGCATCGACGCCGTCCGGCGCAGTTACGAGCTGAGCGCGGGCAAGGGCAAGATGACCGACGCCGACGTCCGGCAGCGGATGTCTCTCCTCACCGGCACGCTCGATCACGCCGATCTCGCGGATTGCGACCTCGCTCTCGAAGCGGTCTTCGAAAGCATGGAGATCAAACGCGCCGTTTGCGCGAAGCTCGGCGCGGTCTGCAAGCCCGGGGCGATCATCGCCACCAACACCTCGACGCTCGACGTCGACGCGTTGGCCGCGGTCACCGGTCGCGCAGCCGACGTCGTCGGCATGCATTTCTTCAGCCCCGCCAACGTGATGCGCCTCGTCGAAGTCGTCCGCGGTGCCGCCACCGCGCCGCAGGTGCTGGCCACGGCGATGACGCTTGCGAAAAGGCTCCGCAAGGTCGCCGTCGTTTCGGGCGTGTGCTACGGATTCATCGGCAACCGGATGCTCGAGCCCTATCTGCGCGAAGCCGAGTTCCTGCTGCTCGAGGGCGCGTCTGCGCAACAGATCGATCATGCGCTCGAGCAATTCGGGATGGCGATGGGGCCGTGTCGGATGATGGACATGGCGGGTGTCGACGTCTGCGCGAAGGTCGTGATCGAACGCGGCAAGGAAGGCACGCTGCCGCGGGATCCGCACTATCGGGTCGTCTGCTCGCGGCTATTCGACCTCGGCCGCTACGGTCAGAAGACCGGGCGCGGATTCTACGCGTACGAAGATCGCAATCCGCTGCCCGACCCCGACGTCCACGCCATTCTCGCGGGCCTTGCCGCCGAGCACGGCATCGCGCGGCGCAACGCCATCGGCGCCGACGAAATCGTCGAGCGCTGCCTTTATCCGCTCGTCAACGAAGGCGCGAAGATCCTCGATGAGGGCATCGCCTATCGCGCGGGCGACATCGACGTCGTGTGGATCGCGGGCTACGGGTTTCCGACGCTGAAAGGCGGGCCGATGCACTATGCGGGCGAAGTCGGGCTCGCCGGGATTCACGACCGGCTTCTCGCCTATGGCAAGGCCCGCGGCGACCCGCACGGCTACTGGAAACCTTCGGTGCTGCTTGTGCGCCTCGCCGCGGCAAACGGCAAGTTCGCGGACGCCGGGACCGCCTAGCGCCCGCCGCGTTTGCGTGTCGCGCCCGCCCGCGCGCTGCGGTACCCCCACGGACGATGGCGCCGTTTACAGCGCTGGCGACGGACTCTACCATGACGCCTCATCTTGCAGGGGCGCCGATGGGCATCAGGACTCTCCTCGACTTGAGCGGCAAAGTGGCGCTCGTCACCGGCGGCTCGCGCGGCATCGGCCTTCAGATGGCCGAGGGCCTGGGCGAAATGGGCGCGCGCGTCGCGGTCACCGCGAGAAGGCAGGACGAGCTCGACGAAGCGAGCGCGCACCTGGGACGCATGAACATCGAATGCTTGACCGTCGCCGGCGACCTCGCCCAATCGGCCACGATTCCCCGGATCGTCGATGCGGTGCTGTCGCGCCTGGGGAAGATCGACATCCTCGTCAACAACGCCGGCTGCAACTGGGCGGCCCCGGCCGAGGAGTACCCCGACGACGGCTGGCGCAAGGTGATGAGCCTGAACGTCGATGCGCAATTCTTCCTTTCCCGCGAGATCGGCAAGCGCGCGATGATTCCGCAGCGCAGCGGCAAGATCATCAACATCGCGTCGATCGCCGGCCTGCTCGGCAACCCGCCGAAGTGGGGAATGCAGACCATCGCCTACAACACGAGCAAGGGCGCGCTCGTCAACATGACGCGCGCGCTCGCCGCCGAATGGGGGCGCTACAACATCAATGTCAATGCCGTATGCCCGGGCTTCTTTCCGTCGAAGATGACCCGGGCCACGCTCGACCGCATCGAGCGCGATGTGCTCGAGCTGACGCCCATCGGCCGCCTCGGCGGCGGCGAGGACCTGAAGGGAAGCATCGTGTTCCTCGCCTCCGAAGCCTCGCGCCACGTGACGGGTCAGGTAATCGCGGTGGACGGCGGCGCTGCGGTCATCTGACGTGCCCGCAGCCGCGAATCCGGGCGCGCAGCTCGTCGCGCCGGTTCATCCGTTCGACGAGACCGCGCTCGCCGCGTATCTGCGCGCGAACGTCGCCGATTTCTCGGGTCGCCTCCTCGTCGAACAATATCAAGGGGGACAGTCGAACCCCACCTACCGCGTCACCGCGGGCGAGCATCGCTACGTGCTGCGGCGCAAGCCGCCGGGTCGGCTGCTTCCTTCCGCGCACGCGATCGAGCGCGAGTATCGGGTGATGGCGGCGCTCGCTTCGACCGGCGTCCCGGTCGCGACGATGCATGCGCTGTGCGAGGACCCCGCGGTGATCGGCACCGCGTTCTACCTGATGGAGTACGTCGAGGGCCGCATCCTCTGGGACCCGACGCTGCCCGGGATGACGCCGCCGCTGCGCGCGGCGCATTACGACGAGCTCAACCGGGTGCTGGCGACGCTGCATCAGGTTGATTGCGCTGCCGTCGGCCTTGCCGACTTCGGCAAGAGCGGATATTACATCGAGCGCCAGATTGCGCGCTGGTCGAAGCAGTACGGAGCCGGCGCCGCCGAGCGCCTCCCGGCGATGGACAGGCTGATCGAGTGGCTCCCGCGCCACATCCCCCCCGCAGACGAGACCTCGATCGTCCACGGCGACTTCCGCCTCGACAACGTGATCTTCCATCCGACCGGGCCGCATGTCGTGGCCGTGCTCGACTGGGAGCTCTCGACGCTGGGGCACCCGTTGTCCGATTTCGCCTATCACGTCATGGCGTGGCGCCTCGCGCCCGGACAGTTCCGCGGGCTCAACGGCTGCGACATCGCGGCGCTCGGCATTCCGACCGAAGCCGCGTACGTCGCCGCGTATTGCCGGCGCACGGGTCGCGAGCGCATTGCGAACTGGGAGTTCTACCTGGTCTTCAACATGTTCCGCATCGCCGCGATTCTGCACGGCGTGCATTCGCGCGCACTGCAAGGCAATGCAGCCAGCGCGAATGCACTCGAACAGGGTAGCCGTGCACGCGCGGTCGCGGACGTCGCGTGGGACATGGCGCAACGACAAGACGATGGGGGACGATGACATGGACTTCGAGCATTCGGTCAAGGTGAAGGACCTCGCGGCGCGCCTCACGCGCTTCATGGACGAGAACGTCTATCCGGCCGAGCCCGTCTTCGCCGCCGAGGTCGCCGAGAATCGCCGCCGCGGCAACCCCTGGGTGCCGACGAGAATCATGGAGACGCTCAAGGCGAAGGCGCGCGCCGAAGGCCTCTGGAACCTGTTCCTGCCGGAATCCGACCTGGGCGCCGGACTCACCAATCTCGAATACGCGCCGTTGTGCGAGATCATGGGCCGCTCGTGGATCGCGCCCGAAGCGTTCAACTGCAACGCGCCGGACACCGGCAACATGGAAGTCCTCGTCCGTTACGGGACGGACGCGCAGAAGAAGCAATGGCTGGAGCCCCTGCTCCGCGGCGAGATCCGCTCGGGCTTCGCGATGACCGAGCCCGACGTCGCGTCGTCGGACGCGACCAACATCGAAGCCTCGATCGTCCGCGACGGCGGTGATTACGTGATCAACGGCCGCAAGTGGTGGACGACGGGGGGCCCGGACCCGCGCTGCAGGATCCTCATCTTCATGGGCAAGACCGACGGCGCGAATCCGGACCGGCACCGGCAGCAGTCGATGGTTCTCGTTCCGGTGGACACGCGAGGCGTGCGCCTGACACGGGTGCTGAGCGTGTTCGGCTACGACGACGCGCCGCACGGGCACGCCGAATTCGATTTCGACAACGTCCGCGTTCCCGTTTCGAACATCCTGCTCGGCGAGGGCCGCGGCTTCGAGATCGCACAGGGGCGCCTCGGGCCCGGACGGATCCATCACTGCATGCGGTTGATCGGCCAGGCGGAGCGCTCCCTCGAGGCGATGTGCCGGCGCGCCGCCTCACGCGTCGCGTTCGGCCGTCCGCTCGCCGAGCGGACGGTGACGCAGGAGCGCATCGCGAGCGCGCGGATCGCCATCGACCAGGCGCGCTTGCTCGTGCTCCACGCGGCGTGGAAGATGGACGTCGCCGGCAACAAGGCGGCCAGGAAGGAAATCGCGATGATCAAGGTCGCGGCGCCGACGATGGCCTGTCAGGTCATCGACTGGGCGATGCAGGCGCATGGCGCCGCGGGCGTCTGCGACGATTTCCAGCTCGCGTTCTTCTACGCGCAGGCGCGCACGCTGCGCTTCGCCGACGGGCCCGACGAAGTCCATCGCAACCAGATCGCGCGCCTCGAGCTTGCTCCGCACCGCCCGGCAAACGGCTGACCGGCGCCGCCGCGGTGCGGCCGGCCGCTAACGCCTGGCGGCGAAAACCTCGCCAATGGTCGGCACCGCAGGATGGGGGAGCAGGTGCGCAGCCTGCAGCTCCAGGGTTTCCTGCGCCCATGCCCGCTCGCGGGCTTCGACGAACGTCAGTCCCGCCCAGGTGGCGACGGCGGCGAGCAAGAGGGCGACGGCGGCGCGTCGGAAGTGGCGGCTCGAAGCGAAGCGTGGTTGGCTCATGTCGTTTCTCCTGGTCTGCGATCGCGCTACTCGGCGAAGCGAAATTTCCCGGATTCCTCGCTGCCCCGTTAATGATCCCCGACGGTCCAAAGCTTAGGCTCGACCCGCGACCCGCGCCCCACCCTCGTTGGGGGGCGCCGACGGCGCTCCGCGGACCCTGCCACGACCAGGACCAAACCCACCCGAGACGAGGGGCCTGAGCGCGCTTGTGGCGCGCTACAGTCCGGCAATCGGCGAGCTCGCCGTCCGCCGGGTGCCGGCACGAGCCGCCCAAGCCCTCGCCAGAAAGCTGCCCATGAGCAAGACGATCCCGCCTCTCGACCTGATGTTCCTGCTGACCGAGTCGCCGAACAGCCCGAAGCACGTGGGCGCGGTGATGACGTTCAAGCTGCCGGCCAAGGAGGGCACGCGCGTCGTGCGAGAAATCGCAGACGCCTATCGCCGCGCCGTTCCGCTGCCGCCGTTCACCTATGTGCCGCAGCTGTCGATGCGCGGAATCCCGCGCTGGAAGGCCGCGCCCGCAATCGACATGGCCTATCACGTCTCGCACGTCGCGCTGCCCGCGGGCAGCGGCGAAGGGCGGTTCCTGGAGCTGATCTGCGACCTGCACGAGACCGTCCTTGATCGCAACCGCCCCGGTTTCCGGGTCCACATTATCGAGGGCCTGCCCGAAAACGCCTTCGCGATCTATCTCAAGATCCACCATGCGATCATCGACGGCAAGTCGGCGATGATGCGCATCGTCGCGAGCATGAGCGAAACGTCCGCCGCGGCGCGCATCGTGCCGTTCTATGCGGTCGACCTCGCGTCGCCCAGGTACAGGCCGCCCAAGGGTCTTCTGCACACGATCGCGGCGCTCCAGCGGCAGGCGCAGCGACAGACGGCGGCATTGAAGGATCTGTCCGTCGGCGTGATCAAGAAAGGACTGGGCGCGCTGTTTTCGGCGGGCGATTCCGGCAGCGCGCCCTTCACCGCGCCGCGCACGCCGATGAACGAGCCGATCCGCACCCCGCGGTCGTTCGCGATGCTGTCGCTGTCGCTCCGCGAAATGCGCGCCGTCGGCAAAGCGTTCGGCGGCACGCTGAACGACGTCGCCGCGGCCGTCGTCGACGACGGATTCCACCGCTACCTCGCGCGGCGGGACCAGCGCCCGGCGCGGCCGCTCGTCGCGATGTGCCCGGTGTCGCTGCGCGATCCGGGTGACACCGAAGCGACGACCAAGGCAACCGCGATGTTCGTGCCGCTGGGCGCGCCGTCGGCATCGCCGCGCGAAAGAATCGAGCAGGTGATCGGCGCCATTCGCTCGGCGAAGGAAGAAGTGCGCGCGATGTCGACCGACAGCGCAATGCTGTACGGGATTTCCGCATTCGGCCTGGCCGAGGCCGCGGAATCGACGCGCCTCGCCGCCGTGACGAAGCCCATGGCAAACTTCGTGCTGTCCAACGTTCCCGGCGTGGAGGTGCCGCTCCATCTCAATGGCGCGCGGCTCACGGGGATGTACCCGATCTCCGCGCTGGGCGCCGGCGTCGGCGTCAACGTGACGCTCGTCTCCTATGCGGATTCGATGGATTTCGGGTTCGTCGCCAATGGACTCTCGCTGCCGGATCTGCCGGACCTCGCGCGCGACACGGCCAAGGCTTTCGCGGAGCTCAAAGCGGCCGCGGCAACGCTGGCCGCGCCGACGACCGGTCGCAGGCGCGGCACGGCGAAGACGAAGACCAAGCGAAGGGTCCTCCCGCAACCGAGCAGCAAACGGCGGAGCGGGAGCCGGCTCGCAGCCCGCCGAGGCAACGCGCGGCGCGCAAGCGCGCCTTGAACTGCGCCCGACTCGCCGCTCCGCGACCCGAGCCCGCTAGGTCCCGGGTCAGCGCGCCTGCAGGATGGCGACCGATAGCGCCCTGCCCAGGCCGCCGTTGTGCGCGAGCGCGGTGCGGGCGCCTTCGACCTGGCGGCCGCCTGCCTGGCCGCGAAGCTGCCACGTAAGCTCGGCGATTTGCGCAACGCCCGTCGCGCCGAGCGGATGCCCCATGGACAGCAGCCCGCCGGACGGACCGATGACGACCTTGCCGCCGTAAGTGTTCTCGCCTTCCTGCACGAAGCGGTCGATGTCGTCCTCGCCGCAGAAGCCGAGGCTGGAGCAGGCAATGAGCTCGTTGCTGACGACGCAGTCGTGAACTTCGGCGACGTCGATGTCTTCGGGGCCGACGCCGGCCGTCGCATACGCCCGGCGGGAAGCGCGATGCGTTGCCCCACGCCCCAGCGCGTCCAAGACGTTCCCTTCCTCGAGGTCCGGCGCGGTGTCGCTGACCATCGCCTGCGCCAGCATCGCCACGTCCTGCTTGACCCCGTGGCGCGCCGCGAAGCGCGCCGTGCACAAGACGACCGCCGCCGCGCCCGAGCTCGGCAGGCACGCATAGAGCTTGCGGAGATGCCCCGTGAGCGGCGGTTGCGCGAGGACGGCTTCGACCGTCAGGGGGTCGCGAAGCATTGCATACGGGTTTCTCGCCGCATGCGCGCGCGCCTTGACGGCGATCTGCGCAAACGTCGTGTCGGCGACCCCCAGCTCGCGACGCATCCATTCGAGCTGGGCGCCCGGCAGTTGCAACGCCGGCGGCAGCGCGCGTTGCAGCGCGCCGAATCCCGGCGCCGTCGCCGCGCATTCGCGCTGGTGCCCGTGCGGATCGGATGCGGCGGTGCTTCGCTCGGCTGCCCCTGCCCGCATCTCTTCGAAGCCGACTGCGAGCGTGCATTCGGCCTCGCCGGACAGCAGGGCCTGGCGGGCGAGATACAACGCCGTCGAACCCGACGCGCAATTGTTGTTGACGTTCGCAATCGGGATCCCCGTGATCCCGACGCGATAGAGGGTGCGCTGCCCCGAGCCTGAATCGGCGAGCACGAAGGCCGCGAACGCCTGATCGATCAGGTCATAGTCGAGACGCGCGTCGGCGAGCGCGGCGCGAACGGCCGTTTCGGCCATCACGTCGTACGGATCGCTCCGGCCGGGACTCTTGAACGGCACCATGCCGACGCCGGCAACGAGCGTTTGCGCATTCATCGGCAGAGGTTAGAACGGCCGCTCGCCGCGCACACCCCCAACGAAGGGGTGGCTCCCGCCGCCTACTCTGCCCAGCGGGCGCGCTCGCGAACGAAGCGCACGGCGCTATCGGTCGCGGCGGCCGCCTGCGGCAGGGTCGTGACCGCCTGAAACACGTGCGGCATCTTGCGCCAGATCTCGAGTTCGACAGCCACGCCGGCCGCATGCGCCTTCGCGGCGGCGCGCAGCGACTCGTCGAGCAGCATTTCCGTGCTCCCCACCTGAAACAACAGCGGCGGCAAGCCCATGAAATCTCCGAACAGCGGCGAGGCGGACGGATCGAGGAGGCGCTCGGGCGGCGCATACAGAGACCGCAGGACCATTCCGCCCGCGAGCGTGAAAATGGGATCGCGCGCCTCGTTGGTGACGAGACTCTTTCCGCTCAGCGTGAAATCGACAAAGGGCGACATCAAGACGGCGCAGGCGGGCAGCGGCTCGCCTGCCGCCTTGATTGCGAGCAGCGTCGAAAGCGCGAGATTGGCCCCGGCGGAGTCGCCCGCGATCACGATATCGCGCGGCGCGAAGTCTTGTGCGAGCAACCACCGATAGGAGGCGTGACAATCGTTCGCACCGGCGGGAAAAGGGTTCTCGGGTGCGAGCCGGTAATCGACCATCAGCGTGCGCGCGCCGAGACGACGGCACCAGCGCGCGGCAAGACCGGCATGCGTCATCGGAAACCGCAGGATGAACGCGCCCCCGTGGAAGTATAGGAGCACGCGGCCCGGCCGCGTTTCCGGCACGTCGATCCACTCGGCGGCCACACCGTTGCAGTCGACCGGCGTGCGCCGCGCCTGTCGATCGAGAACGCCGAATTTCGCGTCGAACGCCGCCTGCTGCGCGCGCAGCCGAGCGACGTCGACGTCGGGCCGCCACTGTCGCTTGACCGTCATCCGCAGCATCAGGCTGAGCGACAGACGTCGCCACCGGCCACGCCGATCGTCGACGAAGCGCGCGTAGGACGGCAGCGCGGGGGGGTCGATCAGCTCATGCATGAGCGGCCTCGAGGGCGCCGCCGTGATCCCGCCGCGACGGCGTCATCGCGCGGCGACGCGCGCGCGACGCGTCCGCGGCGTTGCGGGCGGCGACGGGCCCACTCTCGTCGCACGCGCGGTCTTGCGCGTCTTGGCATTGATGACGGCAGCCTCGCGGCTCCGCCGGTCGAGCGCAGGCCCGCCTTTCCCGTGCCCGGTCCGCTTGGCGCGAGGTTTCGCCGCGAGGGATTTCGCGCTTTCGGGGTCGGCCTGCCGGGGCAGCGCATCGATCGCCGCCATCAGTTCGTCGAAGCTCGCGCGCAGGCAATCGGCGTAATGGCCGGGGTCCGGCATCATGTTGCGACAGGCGACGGCGGTGATCCACATGACGCCGTTGTAGCTGAACCCCGTGTGGTTGAGCCCGACATAGTCGGTTGCGATGCTGACCGGATAGAAGTGGACGAGGCGCGCGCCCGCGACGTAGAGCGTCGCTTCGGGACCGCGGACGTTGGAGACGGTCACATTGAGCTGCGGATACACGTAATAGCGCACAAACGCCTCGGCGGCGAAATGCGGCAGCTCGTCCAGGATCGACTTCAGGAAGCCCCGCCCCATCGCGTCGGAGCCGCGCTTGGCGGACTCCGCATCGGCGTGGACGGCCGCGAGACGCGCAAGCGGAGCGGCGATCTCGGTGTGCAGCGGCACCGGCACGCCGCCCACCTGATTTCCACCGCCCGACGCGGCGCCTTCCTGGCGCACGCTCATCGGCATCAGCGCCATCAGCGAGGCCTCCGGCAACTCCTCCTTGTCGGCAAGATACTTGTGAAGTGCGCCGCCGACGATGGTCAGGAACAGGTCGTTGATCGTGACGCCCGCGATGCTCGTGCGTGCGCGGCGCATCGGCTCGAGCGGCAGCGCCACCGCTTCGACGACGCGATTGGCGGAGACCCGCTGGTTGAAGCGCGTGACAGGCGCGCGGATGAAACCGGGCAGCGCGGAAGCGCCAGCCGCGGCCGCACCGACGCCCCTCCTCTTCGACGGCTGATCGACGGCGAGACCCGCCAGGCGCGACAGTGTCTTCACGTACAGCGACGAAATGCTCGCGCTGCGGCCGATGCCGCGCGCGAGCGCCCGCGAATAGAGTTCGATCGTCGTTGGATCCCGCTCGGCATAGAGCGCCCCGTGCGGCGGCGGCTCCAGCTCGGCTTGCGGCGAGGGTGAATGCACGGCGCGCAGCAGCGCGACGCCCGCCTGGCCGTCGAGCGAGGCGTGGTGGAACTTCAGGTACAGCGCGAACGAGCCCGCCGGCAGGCCCGGAATCCGATCGAGCCCTTCGATGACGTAGGCTTCCCACAGCGGCCGGCTGCGATCGAGCGGCCGCGAATGGATGCGCGCGACCTGGATCAGCAGCTGCCGCCAGTCGCCCGGCTGCGGCAACGCGATGTGGCGAACGTGGAATTCGAGATCGAGGCCGGGATCGTCGACCCAGTACGGGCGGTCGAGGCCATGGGGCACGGTGACCAGGCGCCGGCGGAACAGCGGATCGAGATGCAGCCGCTCGCCGAAATACTTGAGGATGTCCTTGAAGCGGACCTTGCCGCCGGGCGCCGTCGATGGGTCGTAGATACCGAGCGAGGCGACGTGGTTGTAGACGTTGCCACGCTCGGTATAGAGAAAGTAACTGTCCGTTCCGGCGAGCTGTTGCATCGGGTTTCTTCCACTGTTCTGGGGGGGCGGCGCTCAAGCCCCGGCCGCGTTCGTTTTCGACTCGACGTGGCGCATGCTCCGCCGCCGCCGGCCGCGCGGGATCGTGCGCTGCCGGGTCTCGTGGCGACCGATTTCGACGAATGGAGCCTTCTCCCGCCGGGCGGTGAAAATGCCGAGCGCGACACCCAGATCGTTGGCCGCCGCGCGCAGGCACTCGGCGTAGCGCGCCGGATCGGGCAACATCGTGCGGCAGCCGGTGACGGTGATCGTCATTGCCCCGTGGTAGTAGCCGACGACGTGGGCGAGGCCCGCAAGATCGTGCACCGCGGCCTGCCCGTAGTAGGCGACGAGCCGCGCGCCGGCCAGATACAAAGGCACGTCGGGACCGCGAATGCTCGCGATCGACGCATTCACGAGCGGGGCGAGCCGGTTGCCAAGCCTGACGCGCCGCACGACCTCGCCGGCGACGCGCACGAGCATCGCCGGGACGATCTCGGTCGCATCGAGCGCGAGGCGCCTGCCGAGACGCGTTCCCGTGCTCGCCTTGCACCGCCGCGTCTCGGCCGCCACGGCCCGCAGCCGATCGACCGGATCCTCGAGGTCCGAGTGAAGCGGCATGATCGCCGAATCGGCGAACGTGCGGCTCGCGTAGACGCGGGTTTCGGAGCGGCTCGCGAGCGGCGCCTCGGCGACGAGGCCCGCTGCCGGCGCCTCGAGGCGTCCTTCGAGATACTTCGAAAGCGCGCCGCCGACAACCGCGATCGCCACGTCGTTGACGGTCGCGCCCGGCACGGCGTCGCGGATCCGTTCGATGTCCACGAGGTCGAAGCGAACGCCGTCCGTTACCCGGTGCGGCGACACTCTGCCATTGAAGCGCGTGCGCGGAGCGCGCGCTTGCGGCGCGCGCTCACCGCGTTCTGCGCCTGACGTGCAGCGGATCAGCCGGCCGGCCTGCTTCATCGAAAGCGCCAGCACCGGCGTTGCTCCCGCGGCAACGAAACGGGCGAGTCGCACGGGCCATTTGAGGCTGTCGGCCGTGGCGCGCCGCGCGAGATCGACGAGCGTGGGGTGGCGATCGAAGAAAGGGACTTCCTTCGGCGGCGATGCGCGGCTGCCGGGGGCGAGCTCGTGCAGCGCAGCGAAGAGCTGCCCGCCAAGCGCCCCGCCGAGCGCCGCGTAATGGGTCTTGATCGCCAGCGCGAAGCTCGCCGCCGGCAATCCCGGGATGTTGTCGAGCTCCTCGATCACGTAGCACTCCCACAGGGGACGGTTGCGATCGAGCGGGCGGGCGTGCAGACGCGCGACCTGCGTGCAGAGCTGGCGCCAGTCGCCCGGTCTTGGCAGCGCGATATGCCGCAGGTGAAATTCGATGTCGAAGCCGGGGTCGTCGATCCAGTACGGGCGCGCGACCGCGAGCGGCAACGTGACGAGGCGGCGCCGGAACACCGGTGAGCGATGTGCGCGCTCGACGAAGAACTGCTGGATATCGCGGAATTCGACCCGCCCACTGGGCGCCGACGACCGATCGTAGATCGTCAGCGACGATACGTGCATCGGCATGCCGTCGGACTCGAGGTGCAGGTAGAGGTTTTCGAGCCCGGTCAGTTGCTCCATTGTTCTTCTCTTCCTTCTAGCGCGGCGATGCAGCGGCGCCGCGGCGCGAACGGCGCTTTGTGGCGGGCGCCAGACGCGCGGCTGCCGGGTTGCCGGCTGCGGCGCGCCCTGCGGCTGTCTTCCGTTGCGCCGCCGTAGGCCCGGGCAAAGCGCCCACCGCCCGCGCGAGCTCGTCGAAGCTCTCCCGCATGCAGTCGGCGTAGAACGCCGGGTCCGGCATCATGTTGCGGCACGCGACCGCCGAGATCCACATCACGCCATCGTAACTGACCGCGGTGTGATTGAGGCCGACGCCGTCGGCGGGCACGCTCACCGGGTAAAGCCGCACCAGTCGCGCACCGGCGACGAACAGTGGCGCATCAGGGCCGCGAACGTTGGAGACGGCGGTGTTGAGCTGCGGCATCAGCACCCGCGTCATGACAAGCTCGGCGGCGACCTGGGGGAGCGCGTCGAACGCGTTCATCAGGAGGTCCTTGCCGATCCGCTCGGCCTGCCGCTTGGCATCGAGCGCGGCGCGATGCACGGCGCGCAGCCGTTCGACCGGGTCGGCGATGTCGGAGCGCACCGGCACGGGAACGCCGCCGACCTGGTTGCCGCCCGCCTTCGCATCGCTGCGCAGGCTGATCGGCATCAGCGCCGTCAACGACCGTTGGGGCAAGTCCCTTTTGGCCGCGAGATAGCGGCGCAGCGCGCCGCCTACCACGGCGAGAAAGACGTCGTTGACCGTGACGCCCTCCACCTTGGCGCGAAGCTCTTTCATCGCGGCGAGCGGAATCCCGATCGCCTCGACCACCCGGTTGGCCGAAATCGGGCGATTGAACCGCGTCGCCGGCGCCTTCGCGAACGTCGGCAGCGAGGTCGCATCGGATTCCGTTGCGCCGACCCGGCGGGCGACTTCGTCGACGGCGATGCCGGCGATCCTGCGGGCGCTCCCGAGCACGAGCTTCGACAAGCCGACGGCACGTTCGACGCCATGAACGACGGCGGTCGAATAGAGCTCCGCGTTCGTCGGCGGGCGGTCGGCGCGCGCGGGCTGCCGCCGTGCAACCGCAGCATCGCCCCCGGGGTCGCGCGCATGCATCCCTGCAATCACCTCGATCGCCGCCATGCCGTCGACCGACGCGTGGTGGAACTTGGTAAAGATCGCGAACGATCCCGACGCCAGGTCCGCGATTCGGTCGAGCCCTTCGATGACGTAGACCTCCCACAGTGGCCGGCTGCGGTCCAGCGGACGCGAATGCAGCCGCGCCACCTGGATCATCAGCTGGCGCCAGTCGCCGGGTTGCGGCAGCGCGATATGGCGGATATGGAACTCGAGGTCGACGTCCGCAACCTCGATCCAGTACGGCCGGTCGAGGCCGAAGGGTACCGTCGCGAGGCGTTGACGGAAGATCGCGTTGCCCGGCAGGCGGTGCGCGAAGTGCGCGAGGATGTCCTTGAAACGGACTCTGCCCTGCGGCGCCGACGAGGGGTCGTAGATCCCGAGCGCGGCGACGTGGCTGTAGTTGTTGCCGCGCTCGAGGTGCAGGATGAGGCTGTCGGCCCCGGTGAGCTGTTTCATGCGGTCCCCGGTGCGGTATCGCCGCTCATACGGGCGATCGCTCCGCCCGGAAACGACCCCGCAGCGCCGCGACGTCGAGCGGCTGCCAGCGCTTCGCCGCCGATTGGGCGAGCCGATGCGCGATCAGGTAATACACGAAGGCGTCGAAGCCCATGCCGACATGCGACGCCTTGACTTCGATGTTCTGGACCAGGGGACCCGCCTTCTCGCAGGCGTTCCTCCACGGAACGACGCCGTCGATCCGGCTGTAGAAGGCGGTGATCGGTACGCCGGTGAGCGGTGCTGCCAGCGCGCGGAGCTTCCGCGCGAACCCGGGCTCGGAAAAGCGCATGTGCGTCACCCACTCGTAGATGCGCCAGACGCTGACTTCGGCCGTGTTGCCGCTGATTGGGCTGCCCAGCGTAATGACGTCGCGGATCAATTGCGGATAACGGCGGGCGAGCTCCTTGGCATAGACGCCGCCCAGGCTCCAGCCGATGAGGCTGATCCTGCGGTCACCCGATTCGATGAAGACTTCCTTCAGCCGGTGCTCGATCAGCGCCTCGATGTCGTAGGGGTGGTCGTTCGAGAACCCGTAATTGGTGCCGAGCGCCCAGGCGAAGGCGCGATAGCCGGCCCGGGTCAGGAACCAGCGCAGCGGCCACGTCGGTTGATCCGTCGAGAGGAACCCGGGAAAGACCAGCACCGCGTGCGCGTCACCTTTGGGCACGCGGGAGAGCGCCAGCGCGCCGGCCGGAAGCGCTGCCGCATCGGTGAGGCCGAAGCAGGCATCCTTGATGAGATCGAACCATGTCAAGCGCCCTTCCCTCGCCACCCGTTGCTTCCCTTTCCGCCGCGCCGCGCAAGCCAGGCCGCAGGACGCTACCCCGCGTTCGGCAGCCGGTAGTCCTTGAACGCCTCGCGCAGCTTCATCTTCAGGAGCTTGCCCGTCGCCGTATGCGGCAGCTCGTCGACGAAGGCCACGTCGTCGGGCAGCCACCACTTCGCGACCTTGCCGTCGAGGAACTCGAGCAGCTCGTCGCGGCTGGTTTCCTTGCCCGCCTTCTTCACGACGACAAGGAGCGGGCGCTCCTGCCATTTGGCGTGCGCGACGCCGATGACCGCGGCCTCGGCGACGGCCGGGTGGCCCATCGCCGCATTTTCGAGATCGATCGACGAGATCCATTCGCCGCCCGACTTGATCACGTCCTTCGCCCGGTCGGTGATCTGCATGTAGCCATCGGCATCGATGGTGGCGACATCGCCGGTGTCGAAGAAGCCGTCGCGGTCGAGAACCTGCCCACCCTCGCCCTTGAAATAGCCGCGGGTGATCCAGGGCCCGCGCACCATCAGGTGGCCGTAGGCCTTGCCGTCGTGGGGAAGCCGGTTGCCCTCGTCGTCGGTGATCCTGAGCTCGACGCCGTAGATCGGACGACCCTGCTTGCCCTGCAGGTCGAGCCGCTCCACGAGTGAACAGCCGCGATGCTTGGGCAGCAGGTTGCAGACGGTCCCGAGCGGCGACATTTCGGTCATCCCCCACGCGTGGACGACGAAGGCGCCGAAGCCGGTTTCGAAGCGCTCGCTCATCGCGCGCGGCGCGGCCGAGCCGCCGATGACCACGCGCTTCAGGGCGAGGTCCTTCTTCGGCTCCACGTGGGCAGCATCGACGTAATTGAACAGCATCAGCCAGACGGTGGGCACGCCGAGTGCGACGGTCACCTGCTCGTCGCGCATCAGCTCGTAAATGCTCTTGCCGTCGAGCGCGGGACCGGGCATGACGAGCTTCGCGCCACACATCGCACCGGCGTACGGCGTGCCCCACGCGTTGACGTGGAACATCGGCACGACCAGCAGCGCCGATTCGGCGGACGACAGCTGGAGGCCGTCGACCGCGCACACCGCATACGAGTGCAGCACCGTCGAGCGATGCGAATAGAGGACGCCCTTCGGGTGCCCGGTCGTGCCGGACGTATAGCACAGCGACGCCGCACTCTGCTCGTCGAACGACGGCCAGTCGTAGTCGTCGTTCTGCGCCCCGACGAGCTCCTCGTAGCACAGGAGGTTCGGGATTCCCGAAGCCGGCAGGTGCGCGCGGTCCGTCATCGCGACGAAGCCCTTCACCGTCTTCATCAGCGGCGCGAGCTTTTCGATCAGCGGCGCGAACGTCAGATCGAAGAACAGGTACTGATCCTCGGCATGGTTGGCGATGTACTCGAGCTGCTCGGGAAAGAGCCGCGGGTTGATCGTGTGCAGGATCGCGCCCATGCCGGAGACGCCGTAGTAGAGCTCCATGTGCCGATAGCCGTTCCACGCCAGCGTCGCGACGCGATCGCCCGGCGCGATACCGAGCGCGAGCAACGCCTTGGCCACCTGCTTCGAGCGGCGGTAGATGTCGCCATAGGTGCAGCGGTGCACGGGTCCTTCGACGGTGCGCGACACGATCTCGGCACCCGGATGGAACGTGTTCGCATGCTCGATCAGCGACGAGATGAGCAGCGGGCGGTCTTGCATCAATCCTTGCATGGGAGTCTTTCGAGTTCGAGCGGACGAACGTTTCAGAAATAGCGCTTCAGGAGCGCGATCAGCATCTCGAAATGGCGCCCGTAAGGGGGCCGGAACAGGCCGAAGCCATTGAGCGCGGCCTGATGGAAAACCGGCTTGTCCTTGGAGAAGGTCCGGAAGCCCTGCTCTCCGTGGTAGGCGCCCATGCCGCTCGCACCGACGCCGCCGAACGGCAGATTTTCCTGGGCGACGTGCCAGACCGCATCGTTGACGGTGACACCGCCCGAGATCGTCCTGCGGAGCACGCGGTCGCGGCGCGCACGGTCGCTGCCGAACCAGTAGAGCGCGAGCGGCCGCTGATGGCGGTTGACGTAGCCGATGGCCTCCTCGAGGGTGTCGTAGGGAACGATCGGCAGGACCGGGCCGAAAATCTCCTCGCGCATCACCGCCATCTCGTCATCGACGCCGAGGAGCAGCGTCGGGGCGAGCTTGCGCCCCGCAGGTTCTGCCTTCCCGTCGCCGGCGGCGATGGGAACCGCGGTAGCGCCCTGCGCTTTCGCGTCGTCGACGAGCCGTGCGAGCCGTTCGTAGTGCCGGTCGCTGGCGATGCTCGTGTAATCGGGATTCGCGCCGAACGACGGATACATCGCCGTGGCCGCATGCTGAAAGGCCGCGACGAATTCGTCGACTCGCGCCCTCGGCACGAGCATGTAGTCGGGCGCGACACACGTCTGGCCGGCATTGAGGAGCTTGCCGAAGGCGATTCGCGGCGCCGCGACTTTGAAGTCGCAGTCGGCATCGACGATCGCCGGGGATTTGCCGCCGAGTTCGAGTGTCACCGGGGTCAGATTTTCGGCCGCAGCCAGCGCGATCTGGCGGCCGACGCTGGTCGAGCCGGTGAAGAAGAGGTGGTCGAACGAGAGCTTCGCGAAGGCGCGGCCGACCTCGACGTCGCCGGGAATCACCGCGAACTCCTCCGCGGGAAAGAATTCGGCGACGATCTCGCGCAGGAGCAGCGAGAACTTGGGCGTCTGCTCGCTCGGCTTCAGCAGCACCCGATTGCCCGCGGCCAGCGCCGCCGCCGCCGGCAGCATGCCGAGCTGGTAGGGATAGTTCCACGGACTGATGACGCCCACGACGCCGAGCGGCTGCGGAATCAGCTCGCTCCGCGCCGGCAGCATGTGCAGCGGCGTCGCCACGCGACGCGGTTTCATCCAGCGGCCGAGATGACGGCGCATGTGCCGGACCCCGGATAGCACGAGGAAGATGTCGGCGAGATCGGTTTCGTGCCGCGAGCGGTGGCCGAAATCCGCCGAGATCGCGCCGGCGATCGCGTCCTGGTGCTTTTCGGTGAGCGCGAGCAGGCGAGAAAGGCGTCCCCGCCGAACCTCGCGGCTCGGATCCATGTCCGCGGCGAAGGCGGCGCGCTGCGCGGCGAAGGTGTCGGCCATCGCGGCCACGAGTGTCGCCGGATCGGCGGCGGCGAGACTGGGGTCGAGGCGGTCGTTCACAGGTTCTCCAGTGATCTGGATGGACGATATCAGATGTAGCCGCTCTTGCGCGCATCGGCCAGCATCAGGTGGCGCACCAGCTTGCGCGAGACCCGCTTGAGGTGGTGCATCGGCTTCGCCCAGGGGCCGACGAGAACCAGGTCGCGCCCGCGCTGGACACCCTTGACGATCGCTTCGGCGACGACGTCGGGCGAGACGCCGGTGGCCTTGTAATACGCGCGGAGCTTCGCGATCTGCTCGGCCGAGATCGCCGCCGAGACGTTGGCATTGTTGGCGGTGATCTCGGTATTGATGATCCCCGGGCAGACAGCCGTCACGCCGACGCCGGTGCCCGCGAGCTCCATCGCGAGCACGTCGCAAAGACCCATCACCGCATGCTTCGACGCAGCATACGCCGACATGTTCGGCGCTGCGGCGATGCCGGCGAGCGAAGCGATGTTGACGACCCGCCGCGCACCGCCCGCCTCGACCATCTTCGGCAGGAAGAAGTGGCAGCCGTGGACCACGCCCATCACGTTGATGTCGAGGATGCGGCGCCAGGAGTCGAGCGGGCTCTTGAGGAACGCTCCGAGATAGCCGATGCCGGCGTTGTTGACGAGCACGTCGACTGCGCCGACCGTGGCGTGGACCTCGGCGGCGAAGTCGCGCATGGCCGCCTCGTCCGCGACGTTGGCGGCATGGGCGAGGCACGCCACGCCGAGCGCCTCGACCTCTTTCTTCACTTCGGCAAGGCGCGCCGGATTGACGTCGGAGATGACGAGGTTCGCGCCACGTCTCGCAAACGCGAGCGCGGTCGAGCGGCCGATGCCGGCCGCCGCTCCCGTCACCAGGACCTGCTTCCCCTTGAGATCCGAAATCGCCATGCTCTCCCCGTCGTCGGCGGTCCGCCTTAGCGCCGCCCCCAATGCCCCGATCGTAGTCTCCGGGCCGCCGTGGCGCCCCACACTCGCTGGGGGGGCGAACGCCCCCGCAAGGCGTTCGGGCACCGAGCGCGGACCGCCCGCGAAAACGGCTCGGCGGGAGTTTCCTGGAAGTCGGTGACGGCGAGCCCGCTCAACCCTGCGGGCGCGATGTTGGCGCGTTCGGCGCCGCGGCGGACGCTGGCACGATTTGCGCCGCCGAGCGTTGCGAAAGCGCTGCGCGGTCCTTGTCGCCGCCTTCCGGGTCGAAGCAGATGAACGACGGCACGCCGTCCTCGATCCCGTACGCGGGCAGATTGGACTGGCTCGCGCAGACGCGCCCGTCTCTCGTGAAGGCCAGGTCCCGCAGCACCGTCACGCGCGTCGGGCTCGGATAGCTCTGGAAGGTCTTCGTCGCCGGCGTGAAGCGGATCACGCGGTCCGAATTGTTCGCGGTGATCCAGACCTGGCCCGTCGCCGGATCGACGTTGAGCGCGTACGGAATCTCGTATTCGCCTTCCGCCAGCAGCGGCAGCTTGAACGATTCGAAGGTTCGCGTCGCGGGGTCGAAGCGCATCAACCCGCCCTCGTCGAACGACGGTATCCACAGCACGCCGTCGCGGTCGAAGCGCGGCCGGCGCGGTCCCCTCATCGGCGTGTCGAATTCGACGACCTCCATCGTCTTCGGGTCGATGCGGCCGATCTTGTTGGCGTAGAGCTTCGCGTACCAGACGCTGCCGTCCTTCGGATTGACGTCGATGCCGTACGGGAACGCGAGGATGCCGTGCCCGAAGAACTTCTGGTGCGAGAAATCGAGCGCGACGTTCTTGCCCGGGAGCCAGCTCGCGAGGTGGACCACCGTCGGGAACAGGAGGTCGCTCACCCAGCGCCAGAAGCCGTTGGACGGCAGCGCCAGGACGGTCATCTGCTCGGTTTTCGGATCGAAGCGCCCGATCTGGTTCGACGCGACGATCGTGAACCAGACGATGCCCTCGCGGTCGATGCGGATCGTGTGCGGATAGAGCGCATCGTGTCCGACCGGGTACGTCTTGAACGCCCTGGTGACCGGATCGAACGACATGATCGTCGAAGAGAGTGCGTTCGTGATCCAGATCAGCCCGTCCTTCGCCTGCGCCATGCTGTGCGGCCCGTGCTTGCCGGTGAACACGCCGATCGGCATCTGGAAGCCGGAGAACTTGCCGCCCTGGGGAAGATCGATGTCGGGAAGCGGGATCTTCTCGATCTTGCCGGTCTTGCGCTCGAGGATCCAGATCAGGTCATGCCCTTCGTCGGTTCCGTAGAGCTTCTCGTCGTCGCCGACGTCGAGGTCGTGAATGAACGAAAGCGCGTCGCCGACCAGCCACTCTTCGACCTTCGCGCGCGCGAGCTCGGGGCTCGCGCCGTAGTTGTGCACCGCTTCGACCGGCTTGCCGTCGAAGCCGCGGGCGAGCACGCCGGCCACGGTGCTCTTCTCCGCGGCGCTCAGCATCGCCAGGTAGCCCTCCATGCGGCCGATCGTCGCCGTCCACACCGCCTGACTCTTCGGCGTGCGGGTCAGCGAATTGCCCAGCTGATGGCAGTAGTTGCACTGGCTCACGAACGGCGCGCGATCGCCGCTGTGCGGCCACGGCAGCTTCGCGTTGTGCGCGGAGGCCGACAGTGCATCGGAGGCCGCCTGCGCCGAAGCGAACGGCCTGACCGTGAGGTCGACCGTAGCATGCGCAGCGGCGGCGAGCTCGACGGAAGCTCGCGCGTCGTCGAAGTTGGCGACGCGCGCCCGCACGTCGAGCTTGCCGGCAAAGTCGGTGCGGATCGCATAGCGGCCATCGGCCGCCGTGTAGACCGTCTCCCTCCGGTCCTTCGCCTCGTTGAACACGGTGACGAGCGCCCCCATCACGGGCTTGCCATTGTCCGTCTTCACCACCCCGGTGAGGGCCGCCGCGAAAGCCGCCCGTGCGCCCAGCGCAGCTGCGGCCACGACCAGCGCGGCGGCGACGAGCGATCGGTTGATCAGCATGAACTCGCTTCCTTTCGCGACCGAGGTTCGAGACACGCGACCGTCATGGCGCGACGGGGGCACGCTGCGCCGGCAAGGCTGCGTCGCTCGCGGCGACGCCGAACCAGCCGCGGAGCGTCTTGCCGAAGTGCAGCGAGGCGAGAAGCGGAATCGCGAGGATCGCGGCGAGCGGTCCGCCGGTGAGCAGATTGGCGAGCAGCAACGCCCCCGAGAGGTCGAGCTTCGGCAGATGCAGGGCGTCCGCGATCCCGGTCAGCAGCAAGACGAGGAGCAAGATCGCGCTCAGCTGATTGAACGTGAGCAACCGCTCGAACAGTTTCCGCGCGCGTCCGGTCCAAAGCAGGAATGCGAGCAGCAGCAGGCACGCGCCGGGAACGTAGTACGCGTTCGCCATCGTGCCCAGCCAGAGCATGAACAGGCCGGATGCCGCGAGCAAAGCGGCGTAGATCGCTGCCTGCAGCGGTCGCTTGCGAGCATTCATTCGGGCATTGCTCCTTCCTGGTTGACCTCGTCCGCAGGGGCGATGGGCCCGGCGAAGGCACAATCTAAGGCGCGGACCCCGCCATCGCACCACCCTGGGCGGGTGGGAGCCGTCGGTCATCCTCGCTCGTGCCCGCCGCGCTATCCGGAGGCGACCTGCCCGGGGGCACGATTTCGGGTACCCTATGGCAACTTTTTCGCCCGGTGCGGCGGGCTCGCGCCGACGCCGGTGCTCGCGACATGGTCGACCCGCAGTTCATTCTGAAGACAACGCCGCCACGCCCGCACCGGTCGGCGCTGCCCCGGGACCGCCTCGCCCAGGTCTGGGCCGAAATTCGCGACCGCACCGCGATCGGCGTCTGCGCGCCGGGCGGCTTCGGCAAGACGACGCTGCTCGTCCAGTGGCGCCGCCTGTGGTTGGAACAAGGGGCACTTGTCGCCTGGCTCGCGCTCGACGCCAACGACGACGGCGCCCGGTTCGTCCAGGCGCTCCTGCATGCCATGCGCACGGCCAGCGGGCGCGCCGCCTTCGACACGCTGGCGCGGCAACTCGCCGACCAGCCGGACCGCCCTCTCGATTCGCTGACCGGATTGCTCGCCGAGATCGCGAACCTGGCGACGCCCACGGTGCTCATGCTGGACGACGCGGAGCGCCTTCCCGAGGCGACCGCGCGCGAGCTGCTTACGTATCTCATCCACAATGCGCCGCCCAACTTCCACGTCGTCGTCGGCTCGCGCGGCGCGTTGCCGTTGCCGACGTGGGACCTGGCCGCGCACGGGAACTTCGCCGCGCTGAAGGCGCAGGATCTGCGGCTTTCGCTCGACGAATCGGTCGCCATCCTCGAAAAGCGCTTCGGCGGGCGCCTCGGCGTCGACGACTGCGTGCGCCTGCACGAAGCCACCGAAGGCTGGCCGATCGGCTTGCAGCTCGCTGCGGCGTCGATCGAGCGCGAGCCCGATCTGCACGCCGCCGTCGAAACCTTGTCCGCGCGCCACGGCGACATCGAGAAGTATTTCATCGAGTCGCTCTACGACCGGTTGCCGGAGCCCGTCGCCGGCTTCCTGACTCGCATCTCGATCCTCGACGCCATCGAGCCCGACCTGTGCGAGGCGGTCACCGGCTGTGCGACGGCCGCAGCGTACCTCGACCAGCTGCTGCGCGATACGCCGATCCTGCTCGTCGCGGAGTTGCGCGACTGGATCCGCTTGCATCCGTTGGCACGGGACTTCCTGCTCGGCCGCTTCGAGCAGCTCCCCGCAGCCGAACAGGCGGAGCTCAACCGTCGGGCCGCCCACTGGCTCGCCGTCCGCGCGCGTTACGACGAGGCGGGACGGCATGCGCTGGCGGCCGGCGACGAAGCGCTGGCGCAGGGTTTCGCCGAGCAGGGCCTCTGGTCGCTCGCGAAGCGGGGAAAGCTCGCCGAAGCGCGCGAATGGCTGGAGCGGCTGCCCGCCGAGCGGATCGCAAACGACGTCCGGCTGCGCCTGATCGCCGCCTGGATCATGTCGCTCGGCGACCGGCCGGCCCACGCGCTCGCCGCGGCGAATGCGCTGATCCACGATCCGTCGACCGCCGAAACGGTCCGGGACGAAGCGGTGCTGATCGCCGCCTGCGCGGCGTTCTTCTGCGACCGACCCGGCGCCGTACCACCCGAACATGGACGCTGGGACGAGGTCTCGTTCCCGATCCGTGACCCCCTCTACGCACAGGCGTACCGCAACAACCTCGCTATCGTGGCCATGCTGAACGGCGCGAGCGAGCCGGCCCGGCGACTGGAAGCGCGCGTGCCCGCCTCGAGCAACCCCTCGATGCAGCTCGTCACCGCGCTCAGCCACACGATTGCCGGCCTGGCGCACCTCTGGGACGGCAATGCGTACAAGGCCGAGGCGACGCTGCGTGCGGCGCTCACCGACGCCGAACGCACCTTCGGCCGCCGCAGCGTCATCGCCTGCCTGTTCGCTCCGGTCCTCGCTGCCGCGCTCCTCGAACGCAACGATCTTGCCGGCGCGCAGGCGACGCTCGCCAACCGCCTCGACGTCGTCGAGCGGATCGGGTTGCCGGACGTCGTGATGCTCGCCTACTTGACGCTCGCCCGCCTCGCCCTGGCGCGCGACGACGAGCGGCGAGCGCTCGAAGTGCTGGACAATCTGCACGCGCTGGGCGAAGCTCGCCGGCTACCCCGCCTGACGTTCGTCGCGTTGACGGAACGGATCCGCATTCACGCGCTGCGCTCGCGCACCGAGACGGTCGCCGACCTCCTGAGCGCGGTCGGCCAGATGGCCGAGATCTTCGCGCAGCCCGATTACCGGCCGTACCGGCGGCAGTACGAGCTCGGCACGGCGCTCGCGAAAGCCTACGCGGGGCTCGCGCGCTTCGATCTCGACGCCGCGGATGCGGAGCTCAAGCGCGCCGACGCGCTCGCCGCCGAGCTGCATCGGGGCCGCGACGCGCTGACGGTCAAGGTGCTGCGCGCCGTCGTTGCGCGGCAGCGCAATGGCAACGAGGCGTTGTCATTGCTGGCCGAGGCGACGAGCCTCGCCGTCATCGGCGGCAATGACCGGCTGGTTTTCGACACGCATCCGCTCGCCGTCCACATGGCTGCCGAAGCGCGCTCGCCAATGCGGCCATTGCCGGCGGCGCAGTCGGAAGCCTCCCTGGCGGAAGAAAAGGCGACTGCTTCTCGGCGGCCTGCGGCCATGCTCGGCGGAATGCTGACGCCCAAGGAAGCGGAGGTGCTGAGCCTTCTCAATGCGGGCCTTTCGAACAAGCTGATCGCGCGGACGATGGACATCAGCGACGAGACGGTGAAATGGCATCTGAAGAACCTGTTTTCGAAGCTGTCGGCCGGCACCCGCAAGCACGCGGTCGATCGCGCGCGGCTGCTGGGCCTCATCGCGGCTTGAACCGCCCGCCACCAAGCCGCGGCATCCCTTCGCAGCCCGGGAACTCATGGAAATGCAGCCTCCCTCCGACTTCGACCCGCATCAGGTCGTCAATCAACCGCCGCCGCTCGAGGACTACAACCTCTACGCCGTCAACCGCGCGTTGCAGGAAGCGGTCGCGCGCGAGGGCGGCGGCTATGCGCACGACGAGTTGATCGCCGTCGGCGCCGAGCTCGGCAGCGCCGAATGGATCCGCCGCGGCGACGAGGCAAACCGCAATCCGCCGCAGTTCCGCCCGTTCGACCGCTATGGGCGACGGCGCGACGAATTCGACTTCCATCCGGCGTGGCACGAGTGCATGCGCTGGCTCAAGGGCAACGGCGTGGACACCGGCGCGTGGGCGGAGCCGCGGCCGGGCGCGCACGTGCGGCGCGCGGCGCTCTTCCAGCTCTTCGCCGAGATCGAGTGCGGGAGCCTTTGCCCGATCACGATGACCTACGGCGCCGTGCCGCCGGTGTCCGGCGTCCCGGACCTCGCGCGCGATTGGCTGCCCCTGCTGCTGTCGCGCGAGTACGATCCGCGCTCGCTTCCCGCGCCGCAAAAGCGCGGGGCCACGATGGGGATGGGCGTGACCGAGAAGCAAGGCGGCTCCGACGTTCGCGCGAACGCGACGCGCGCCCAGGCGATTGGCGAGGGCTGGTATCTCCTGACCGGGCACAAATGGTTCTTTTCGGCGTCGATGAGCGATGCCTTCCTGGTGACGGCGCAGGCCGCCGGCGGGCTCACCTGCTTTTTCGTGCCGCGGCTCCTCCCCGACGGCGCGCGCAACGCGATTCACCTGCAGCGGGCGAAGGACAAGCTAGGCGATCGGTCGAACGCCGGGGCGGAAATCGAGCTCGTCGGCGCGCATGGCCGCGTCGTCGGCGAGGAAGGGCGCGGCGTACCGGTGATCATCGAGATGGCGACCTTCACGCGGCTCGACTGCGCCAACGGCTCGACCGGAATCATGCGCCAGGCGCTGTCGCAAGCGCTCCACCATGCGAGCCACCGGATGGCATTCGGAAAGCGGCTCATCGATCAACCGCTGATGCGCAACGTGCTCGCCGACATGGCACTCGAGGTCGAGGGCCACGTGGCGCTGTCGATGCGAGTCGCACGCGCGTTCGACCGCCAGCGGGACGAAAGCGAGGCGCTGCTGCGGCGGATCATCACGCCGGTGGCCAAGTACTGGATCTGCAAGCGCTGCCCGCCGTTCACGGCCGAGGCGATGGAGGTTCTGGGCGGCAACGGCTACGTCGAGGAGTCGATCATGCCGCGACTCTATCGGCAGGCGCCGCTCAACTCGATCTGGGAGGGCTCGGGCAACATCATGTGTCTCGACGTCCTCCGCGCGATGCGCAACCATCCGCGGTCGGTCGAAGCGCTGTTGGCCGAGATCGCCGAAGGTTCGTCGCGCTCGGCGGTCCTCTCGCGCTGCGTCGAGCGCCTCCGCGCCGAGCTCGCCGCTCCCGACGCGATGGAGTCATCGGCCCGCCGCGTGGTGGAGCGGATTGCGCTCGCGCTGCAGGCAGCCCTCCTGCTGCAGCACGCTCCGGCCGACGTCGCCGACGCCTTCTGTGCGAGCCGGATCGAGCGCGACTGCGGCGGCGCCTTCGGGACGCTGCCGGTCGGGGCGTCTTGTGACGCGATCCTATCGCGCGCCTGGCCCCGATAGCCTGGCACCGTACATTCGAGCACGGGCGCCGTCGGGATGGCCTTCTTCGAAGATCTGATGCTTCTTTCGCGGCGGGAGCGCCTCCGCCTCGGGCTGCTCGTGACCGTGCTGATCGCCGTCGTTCTGGGGATCACCACGCAGCTGCTGCAGCCCGGCGCGCCCCGCCGGATCGTCCTCGCGTCGGGCAGCACCAACGGCGTCTATCACCGCTACGCCCAGCGCTACGTCGAGCTTCTCGCGCGCGAAGGCGTCACCGTCAACGAACGGCTGACCGAAGGCGCCGTGGAAAATCTGCAGCTGCTGCTCGATCCGAAGTCGGGCGTGGACGTCGCCTTCCTCCAGGGCGGGCTCGCCGAGCCCCCCAGGACCGACGGCCTGGTGATGCTCGCGAGCCTCTACTACGAGCCGCTCTGGATCTTCTATCGCGACCCGAAGACGCTGACGGATCTGCGCAGCCTCCACGGCAGACGCATTGCCGTCGGCGCACCGGGAAGCGGCACCCGCGCGCTCGCGCTGCAGATGCTGGCGCTCAATGGCGTCGTCGAAAATGGCCTCGGGCGCGACAACACGGATATCGTTCCCTTGGGCGGTCCCGCCGCGATCAGCGCCTTGCGCACCGGGGAGATCGACGCTGCGATCTTCGTCGGCGGCGCGGGCATCCCCGCGATCCAGCAGGCGCTGCGCGATCCGGCCATCAAGTTCATGAGCCTCGCGCGCGCCGATGCGTATCCGCGCCGCTTCCCCTTCATCTCGAAGCTCACGCTGCCGGCCGGAACGCTCGATCTCGAGCTCGGCATCCCGGAACGGGACGCCGACATGATCGGCACCAAGGCGATGCTCGTGGCGCGCGACGGCCTGCATCCCGCGCTCGTCAACCTGTTGCTGGACGCCGCTCGCGAGATCCACGGCGAGCAGGGGTACTTCGAAGCGGCGGGCGAGTTTCCGGGGATCGCCAAGGTGGACCTTCGAGTCTCGCCGGACGCGGATCAGCACAAGCGGTTCGGTCCGAGCCTGCTCTACCGCTACCTGCCCTTCTCGGTCGCCGCCTTTGTCGAGCGCGCGATCATCGTGCTCGTCCCGTTGCTCGTGGTCATCGTACCGCTCGTGAACATCCTGCCGCAGGTCCTGCGCTGGCGCGTTCGATCGCGCATCTACCGGTGGTACGGGGAGCTGGCGCTGCTCGAGCGCGACGTGGGCACGCGACAGGGGTCGCTGCCGATCGAAAAATGGATGGATCACCTGGATCGCATCGAGCACGCAGTCGCGCGGATCCACATCCCCGCGAGCTTCGCGAGCGAGGCGTACACGCTGCGCGAGCACGTCGGCCTGGTCCGGCGGGCGATCGCCGCGAAAGCCGCGTCGGTCGAGGGCGCCACCGCGTAGTCGAATCGAGCGCCGCGACGGCGGGGCGCGACGCCCGCGACCCCGCCGGGGAACGTCAGGCCTGAGCGGCCGCCTTGGCGGCGCCCCCCACCTTGGCCGAACGCCGCGCCCGCTTTGCCACCACCTCGGTGGGCAGCAGGAAATAAGACAGTGCTGGAATCAGCACCAGCGCGCCGATCATGTTCCAGAGAAACATGAACGTGAGCAGGATCCCCATGTCGGCCTGGAACTTGATCGGCGAGAACGCCCAGGTGATGACGCCGGCCGCCAGGGTCACGCCCACCAGCGCAACCACCTTGCCGGTGAACTGGACGGCCTTCTTGTAGGCCTCGGTGAGCGGCAAGCCCTTGCGCTGCTGCGCGAGCTGAACCGACAGCAGGTACAGCGCGTAGTCGACGCCGATACCGACGCCGAGCGCGATGACCGGGAGCGTCGCGACCTTGACGCCGATGCCGAGCGCGACCATCAGCGCCTCGCACAGGATCGATGTCACCATCAGCGGGACCACGGCGACGATCACCGCGCGCCAGCTGCGGAACGTGATGAAGCAGAGCACGATCACCGCCGCATAGACGTAGAGCAGCATCTCCCGCCAGGCCTTTTTCACGACGATGTTGGTCGCCGCTTCGATGCCGGCGCTGCCGGCCGCGAGCAGGAACAGGCGGTCCTTGTCGTTGTGGGCCGTTGCGAACTCTTCGGCTTTGTTCACCACGCGGTCGAGCGTCTCCGCCTTGTGGTCGGCGAGGTACGCGATCACGGGCATCACCGAGCAATCGGTGTTGAACAGGTCGGGATTGTTCGACGAAGCCTGCTGGGCTGCGTAGTTGAGAATGTCCTGGTTGCGGTTGATCGTCAGCCACTTCGGATTGCCCTCGAACGAGCCCGCCGTGATCTGCCGCGCCGCGTCGGCGAGCGAAACGGTGGTCTGCACCCCAGGGAGCTGCCGCAGCGCCCAGCCGAGCCGGTCGGCGTCGACCAGCGTCTCGTACTTGAGGCAGCCTTCCTTGCCCGTCTTGACGATCACCGCGAACTGGTCGGACGACAGCGCGTAGTTGGCGGTGATGTAGGCGTTGTCGCGGTTGTAGCGCGATTCCGGGCGCAGCTCCGGTGCCCCGGCATCGAGGTCGCCGATCTTGAGGTGCTGGCTCGTCGCGAAGCCCACGACGGCCAGCGCCGCGGACGCGCCGATGGCGCCCAGCGCCCAGGGGCGCGTCGTGAAGCGGTCGAGAAAGAGCCACAGCTTGCCCAATCCCTTGCCCCGGGTCTCCTCCTTTTCCTCCTTCAGGCTGCGCTGCGCGGCGGCCTTGCTGACGCCGGTGTAGGAGAGGAGCACCGGCAGCAGCAGCAGATTGGTGAAGATCAGCACCGCGACGCCGATGCTGGCCGTGAGCGCCAGGTCCTTGATCACCGGAATGTCGATCACCATCAGCACGGCGAAGCCGACCGCATCGGCGAGGAGCGCCGTCACCCCGGCCAGGAACAGCCGGCGGAACGTGTAGCGCGCCGCAACGAGTTTCTGCGTGCCGCGGCCGATGTCCTGCATGATGCCGTTCATCTTCTGCGCGCCATGGGACACGCCGATCGCGAACACGAGGAACGGCACCAGGATCGAGAACGGATCGAGCTCGAAGCCGAACAGCGCGACGAGACCGAGCTGCCAGGCGACGGCGATCATCGAGCAGGCGATCACCAGGATCGTGCTGCGCACGCAGCGGGTGTAGAAATAGATGATGACGACGGCGATCAGCGCGGCGATGCCGAAGAACATCATCACCTTGAGCAACCCGTCGATCAGCTCGCCGATCAGCTTGGCGAAGCCGATGATGTGGATCTTGATCTTGGGCGTCTCCTTGCTCAGCACCTTGGTCTTGAGCGTCTTGGCCAGCTCGTACTTGTCGCGGATCTTCTCCTCCAGCACCTTCGAGAGTCCGTGATAGTCGATGGGTTTGCCGGTGCCCGGCTCCTTGTCGAGGAGCGGCACGAAGATCATGCTCGACTTGAAGTTGTTGGCGACGAGGCTCCCCACGATGCCCGAGCGGGCGATGTTTTCCTTGAGCTGCTCGACCGCCTTCGGCGAGCCGTCGTAGCTGTCCGGCATCACCGGGCCGCCGCGAAAGCCCTCCTCGGTGACCTCGGTCCAGCGCACCGCCGGCGTCCACAGCGATTTCACCCACCCCCGGTCGACTCCGGGCGTCAGGTACAGCTCGTCGTTGATCTCCTTCAGCGCCTCGAGGTACTGCGGGTCGAAGATGGTGCCGTCGGTGTTCTCGACGACGACGCGGAGCGCGTTGCCGAGCCCGCGCAGCTCCTTCTGGTAGGTGAGATAGTTCTTGATGTACGGCTGGCTCTGCGGAATCATCTTCTCGAAGCTCGCGTTCAGCACGAGCCTGGTCGCCGCGAAGTAGCCCAGCGCGAGCGTCGCGATGGCGCAGACGACGACGAAGACCAGCCGGTTGTTGAAGACCAGCCGCTCCAGAACGTTGCCGGATTTGCGATCGAAGTCCGCGAGGTCGCGGACCACCGGCATCTGGTCGAGATCGTCGGAAGGGGCTGCCATGATGATTTCCCTGTGCTCTCTAGCGCAGCGCGAGCTCGGTGACCGCGACGCCGCGCGGCCCGACGCGCGCGATACGACCGTTGCCGGCATCGGCGATGCCGGCGATCGGCATCGTCGTCGGTAGCGACGCGGGCTTGAACGTGCGGCCGCCGTCGGTGCTCACCGCGATCCGGCCGCCGACATCGGCCAGCGCGATCGCCCCGCTCGCCAACGTAATCCCGCTCACGATCGTTGCCGGCAGGCCGGCGTCGATCTTGGCCCACGTCTTGCCGCCATCCTCGGTGCGGTACACGTTGCCGCGCAGCCCGAACACCAGCACCGCCGTCTTGTCCCCGACGACGCCGAAGTAGCTGCCGCTGTACGGGGTCGCGAGCGCCCTGAAGCGCTTCGCCGCCGGATCGAGCTTCAGCACGAGGCCCGCTTCGCCGGCGATGTACAAATCGCCGCCGGCCCACCCGATCGCGTACAGGTTGAGGAGCTTGGGGTTGTCGGTCTGGTCGAACCAGGCGTCCCAGTTCTTGCCGCCGTCGCGGGTCTGGAAGATCAGGTTGTAAGCGCCCACGACATAGCCGTTGTTTTCGTCGGCGAACCACACGTCGAGGAACGGCTTGTCCGCGCCCTGCTCCTTGTCGCGCTTCGCTTCCGCGAGCAACGCCTTCTCTTCGGCCGACTCCGGATTCGCATCGGCGCGGCCCTGCATGTGCTCGACCAGACGCTCGTTGGCCCGGCGGCCGTCGAGCTGCAGCGACCAGGTGATGCCGCCGTCGGCGGTGTGGAGGATCACGCCGTCGTGGCCCACCGCCCAGCCCTTGAGGTCGTTGACGAAGAACACGGCGGTCAAGTCCGAGCTCACCGGCACCTTCGCCTGGTTCCACGTCGCGCCGCTGTCGGTCGAGTACAGGATGTGGCCGCGCTGCCCCACGGCGACCAGCCGCGGGCCGGCGCGGGCGACGCCTTCCAGCAGGCTCTTGCTCGCGAGTGCCGACGGTTGCGACGGCAGATCGAGCGGATCCTGAAATCCCGCGGCCGCCGCAAACGGATTCGCCGCCAGCGCCACCAGGGCGGCGAGTGCGACAGCGGCCGAGCGGATCGCCTTCATCGGAGGTCCTCAGACTGGGAAAACGGGCCCGGCGTGGTGCCCACAACGCCGGGCGACGAAACCAACTCCGCAGCGAGCGGTCCGGCCGCTACGTCCCCGGCGCAAACCTCGTACCGGGACGCTGCTTGCGCCCCGCGACCGCGCGGGCCGGTGTCAGCGAACGCCGGACCCGGCCAGCGTCTCCGGCGACCACTCCTTCTCGGGGAGCACCTCGCCGTACTTGGGCCCGGAATAAGCCCCCTCCAACCCCGACACCGTGTAGGCGCCGACCGCGAAGTTGTAGAGCATGTAATTGTCGACGCTGACGGCCTTCTGGTCGTAGATGAAAACCAGGTTGGTCAGGCCCGCGACGAAGAGCTGGCCCCGGGCGTCGTACTCGTCGGAGGCCAGCGCCACCCAGCTGTCCTCGTCGAGGTAATACGTGCGCTTCGCATAGATGTGGCGCTTGCCGGGCTTCAGCGTCGCCTCGACGACCCAGACGCGGTGCAGCTCCCAGCGCAGGAGATCCGGGTTGACGGCGCCCGGCTTCATGATGTCGGCGGGCTTGGCGGCATAGAACCGGTAGCCGTCGTATGGGACGTAGAGCTCCTTCTTGCCGACGAGCTTCCAATCGTAGCGGTCGAGCGCGCCGTTGAAGAGGAACGCGTCGTCGTAAGTCGCGACGCCGGCCGAGCCGGGATTGGGCGTGTCGTAGGCGATGTCGGGCGCGAGCTTCACGCGGCGCTGGCCGGGAAGGTATTGCCAGGCCCGCCGCGGCTGGGCCAGCGGATTGACCGAATCGAGCCCCATCAGCCCTTCACCAGCGCGTCGGGCGGGACCCTGGTAGAGCAGCTTCAGCTTCCAGTAACCGTCGGTGGGCTTGGCGGCGCCGGTCCTCTTCGGATCCTGGAGCGGGAATTCCTGCCAGCCCTCGGCGGTCAGGGCCAGGATCGCGACGCCGGCCGAGTCCTCGTTCCAGTTGTCGTACTTGAACGCGTAGCCATAGCCGGAGTAGCGCATCAGGTGATTCCACATCGCTTCCGAGCCGGACTTGGGGATCGGGAACGGAATCCCCGCGAGCATGTTCTCGACGCCGAGTCCGCCGTCGACCGACTTCGCGCCGGTGGCGTTCTTCACCGTGTCGTCGAGATAGCGCTTTGGATACACGACCGGCCGGTGCGTCGGGTAGACGTCGACGCGCCACGACGGATTGCGCTTCAACAGCTCCTGCACACCCGCCGACAGCTTGTCGGCATACTGCGCCATGTTCTTGCTGTCGATCGTAAGCCGCGGCTTCTCGTTCGCGTACGGATCGGGCCGGAAACGGTCGCCCGGCTTGAAGCTTGGCGGGAACGTGGTGAGCCCGCCCGTGTATTCGGGAATCGTCCCGTCCTTGTTGCCGGCCTTCTCGGCGCCGACCAGGGTCAGCGTCGTGCCGAGCTGCTTCGCCTCCTCGGCCGAGACCGCGGCGAGCGCGGCGTTGGCGCCCAGCGCGGCGACGGCCACCGCCATCAATGTCTTGCGCAACATAGTTACTCCTCCACCTTCTAGAACGTCGTTTTGAATGTGAGCGACACCCAGCCGCGGTCGGACAACGCGGAGTAAGCCCCGTTGAAGCCGTTGGCCGACACCGCCCCGGTGGCGTCGGTCGTGTACTGGCCGTAATAGCCCGTGTACTTGAGGTCGATCCGGTATTTCTGATAGATGTCCGCGGCGACGCCGACCGCGTACGTCCCGGCGCCCCGATTGCCGCCAAACAGGACGGCGGCGTTGCCGGCGAGCCCCTGGCCCCACGAAATCGGTGCCAGGATGTCCACGCCCGGAAAGACCTGGAACCAGGTCGGCGTGAAGTTGATGCCCAGCCCGAAATAGTTCTTGGTCGGCTTGTCGATCCACGCCGAGCCGTCGGGCCGCACGTAACTCGCGCGACCCTTGAACACCGCCTCGTTCTGGGTAACGCTGCCGTATTGCATCCACGTGAGCTCGGCCTGCCACGACGCGGTGTCGAAGAGCGCCGTCTTCGGCACGATGCCCACCGCGTTGACGAGGCCGTGCCAGGTGTTGCCGAGCGCGCCCGGCGTGTCCCCGTTCGCGGGCAGCGCCGTGGTCGCGATCGATCCCGGCGTGGAGGGCACCAGCGGCGCCGGCAACACCGTCACCGGATCGCTCAGCAGCGGCATGTTCTCGCGGTAGGAAATTTCCGCGCCGACGCTGATGCCCTCGATGCTCTTCGCCAGCGTGAGCCCGTAGATGTGGATGTTGTTGCCGTACGCCGTCTGGTAAGTGCCGTACTTGCCCTTGGTGGTGAGGTCGGCGACATTGGTCGCGTTCTTGTTGATGATGCAGTTGGTGCCGCCGAGCGGGATGCCGCCGATCGTCGTGCACAGGCTGGCGGGAACTGTCGTGGCGAGTCCCGGCGTCAGCACCAGCTGCGGCAGGATGTCGGTCGCGTTGCGGTAATAGAAGCCCATCGTGCCGTCGAGCCACTGCGGGCTCCAGCGCGCGGACACACCCCAATCGCCGATGCTGCCGCTGTAGCGCGACGATGGAATGGGGTTGACGTTCCAGGCGCGCAGGAACGCCGGCGACCCAGGCACCGACGCCGCGAACGGGCTGGGCGCCACGATCAGCGAATCGCCGCCGAAGAGCAGCGGATCGTTGTTCGCGAGATAGCCGCCCGACTCGGGAATGCGCACCGCCTGCCAGTTGTAGAACCACTGGCCGGCCACCGAGAGGTCGGCCGTCGGCTGCAACTGCAGCGTCAGTCCTCCCCGCGGCCGGAACAGCTCCTTCGCCTCCGCGCCGGGGGTGGAGAGCCCCTTCATGATGTCGAGCGAGTTCTGGGCGTACGAGACGCCATGGATCGCCCCGCCCAGGAGCAGGCTGTCGCCCCAGTACACGGTGTGCTGGCCGGCCTTGACGTTGAGCGGCATCCCGGCGACGTCGACGTTGGCGAACGCGAAGGCGTCCAGCCATTCGCCGGATCCGCCCTCCATGTAGCGCTTCGACGGGGGGCTCAGGATCCCGGCCGCGGGCAGGCCGTTGCGCAGCGTGTTCGCCGTCGCCGTCGACGTGTCGTTGAGCGTCGAGTACGCGGCGTCCCACCACAGCGCCGCGCTGACGCGGAAGCCATAGCTTCTCTTGTAGACGAAGTCGAATTCGGACAGGACGTCGAAGCGGTTGGTGACGAACTGATGGTTCCTGAAATTGCGATCGCCATCGTCGGCGTTGACGTTCTTGAGAATGGCGGGATCCTGATCCTGAAGCCGGTAGCCGAGGTTGTAGCGCAGCGTGTTGTCCCAGCGCACCGCGAGGTCCTCGTTTTCGAGGGGAACCTCGAACGCCAGCGCGCCCGTGGGCGCGGCAATCGCCGCCGTCAGCGCGGCCTGCAGCACCGCGCGACGGAACTCGCGACGGCAAAGCCTCTTCTTGTTCGAATGGCTGCGGATCATGTTCCCTCCCTGGCAGAAATTTGAAGTTCGCGCGACGGTGGATTCTAGGGTTGCGCCTGCGGAAATCGCCCCCCTCCCGTTGGGGGGCGCAGCGTCTTTTCAGGCGAGCCGCCGATGGCCCCCGCGCCAGATCGGCGCGGGGTCTCCCTTACACTTATCGCCGATGCGCCGCTGCGGCCCTTGACTTCTGCCGCGAGCCGATCCCCGGGGAGCGGCCCTCGTCGGCGCGCGCCCAACATACGCTTTCGAGCGGCTCCTTTCCAGCCCGCAGTGCATCGCCACCTACGGCAACCGGGCCACCTGGTCGGGTGTAACCGCCAGGCGCCAGCTATCGGCGAGTCCAGGTGCCGGGCGCGCTCCTTGCGCGGCGCGCTGCGAGAATGCCCGGCAAGTACCGCTCAACGACGCGGCGCGGGCCCCGCCAGTGCCTGCCTCGCGATGTCGGCGAGCGCGTTCAGCGCCTCGGCCGCCGACAGCGGCTCACCGCTCCTCAAGGGCGCCGGTGCGGGCCCGATCGGAACCAAGGTGTCGGTGTTGCCGTCAGTGAGCCACAGGGCCAGAAGGTAGACGGCCGGTGCCCGCAGCAGTCTCGCTCGAACCCGCTTGCGCCCAGCCTGCTTCCCGGCCAGAGCGACCGCGCTCGCGATGCCGTTGTGCAACGGTCCTTGCGCGAAGCTTCCGAAGCGCAGCGGCGCCGCGCCCGATGGCGCGCTCGGCGACAGCTCGAGGCTCCCCATCACTTCGGATCCGTTGCGCACGGTGGCGATCCAGCCTACGTGCGTCGCCGCCGCCAATCCGCGCCGCTCGGCAAGCGCGTCGGCGCCGACGTGGTATACCGGCAGCGGCGTCGCCACGGCAGGCGCGGCGGAACTGGCGAGCGCGATGCCGCCGTGACTTGCGAGCTCCATCATCGCAGCATCGACGACCTGCGCCGCACCCTCGGGAAGCTGCTCGATGGTCAGTGGCATGGACCTTCTCCCTCAGGGCTGCGTGAGATAGCTGTGCGTCCAGGTACCCGTGCCCTGATAGCCGGAGACGAACGTGGCGTAGTCGACGATGGAGTCCCCATACCAAGGATCCGAAATCTGGAGACGGTCCGCCGTGGCGGGCGGGCCGCTGCCCGTCCCGCTCATCAGCCCGCTCTGATAGCGGAAGTAGCAGACGATCGCGACGAAATGCCCCCCGCCGCCGGACCACGCTTGCCGAGCGCAGGGGGGCGTGTCGGCGTCCAGCAGCGATTTCACCGTGGCGAACGACAGCGTGCCGGCCGACACCGATTGGAGGCGACCGACGCGGGTCAGCGCCAGGTCGAGATACCACGGCTGGTTGCAGGCCGCGGAGGCTCCATCGACGCAGCAGGCGCTTTGCCCCATCTCGGCGTTGGCGACCGTGCATTGCGTCCAGATGGAGCTCGGGTCGTAAAAATGCGACACGCTGTCCGACACGGCGGCCCAGCACCACTGCGTCTGCTGTTGCGGAGCTACAACAAGCCCGGTACAGCGACGGGTTCCGCCCGGCAGGCTCATCGCGCGCACGGCGTACGAGTCGGTCGCGGCGGCCGTGGGCGCGCGCGGCGGCGCGGCCCCGCCCTTGCCAGCGCCCTTCTTGACGGGCTTGCGCACGGGAGCGCGGCGAACGGTCTTGCGGGCGGGCGTTCGAGCCATCTCGGGTCCCTCTTCCTGATGCGAGGCCGGGGAGCCTCTGAACAAGTCGCGCGCGGTTGCAACGGCCGCGGGTGCACCCTACCGTACCATGGCGCAACTCGGGTTCGCAACGAGTGACGACCGCAGCAAAACCCTTGCGGACTCCCGTCAACGCACCGAGCCGTTATTGCTACAATGCCGCGGTCTTGAACGGCGGACCCGCACTCGAAAGAACGAAATGGATTTTGGCTTGATCGTATGGATCGCCCTCGTCTGGGCGCTGGGCGCACTGGTCGCCGTCATCCTGCTCCGCATGGCGGGCGACCAGGATCGCGCGGCCCGCCACATGGAAAAGGAGCTCTCTCCGTTTTCGGACGTGACGATCACGCAAAACGGCGAACGCTGAGCCAAGGCGCCGAACCGCTGCCCGCGATTGGCTGCAACGGGTGCCGCCGGCGATCGGTCCGCCGCCACGACGATGGATCACGCGGTGCGCGCCGTCGAAGCGCTCCGCGCGAAGGGTGAAACAGCGCTGAAGAGTTCTCCATCCACCGGGAGTCCGCCGTGACGCACGTTGCGTGGCCCGCGCTGCCGTACGATGCGTGGAAGGATACGTACGAGACGCTGCACCTGTGGACGCAGATCGTCGGCAAGATCCGGCTGGCCCGCATGCCATGGCTCAATCACACCTGGCAGGTGGCGCTTTATCCGACCGCATCCGGCCTTACCACGGGGCGCATGCCCTACGCCGAGGAAGCCCTCGAGATCGACTTCGACTTCATTGCGCACGAGCTCAACGTGCGAACGAGCCGCGGCGATCATGGCGTGATCCAGTTGGTGCCGATGTCGGTTTCGCAGTTCTACGCCGCGGTGATGGAAGCGCTGGCGGCGCTGCGGATGCCGGTGTCGATCTACGCCAGGCCCTGCGAAATCGAGAGCCAGCTCCCCTTCGACGAGGACGACGGCCATCGGTCGTACGATGCCGAATACGCGACCCGCTGCTGGCGCATCTTGGGTTCAGCCGCCGACGTGCTGGGTCGCTTTCGATCCCGCTACTACGGAAAGGCGAGCCCGGTTCACTTCTTCTGGGGCAGTTTCGATCTCGCCGTCACGCGGTTTTCGGGCCGCGCTGCGCCCGCGCACCCCGGCGGCGTCCCCAATCTTCCGGACCGCGTAGCGCGCGACGCTTACTCGCACGAAGTAAGCAGCGCCGGGTTCTGGCCGGGAGGCGCCGTCGCACCGTACCCGCTCTTCTACAGTTACGCCTATCCGGAGCCGGACGGCTTCGCCGCCACGACCGTGGCGCCGTCGTCCGCCCGTTACGACGCCACGCTGCACGAATTCGTGTTGCCGTACGACGCCGTCCGCAATTCAGACGAGCCTGCGCAGACGCTCCTCGCGTTCCTGCAATCGACCTACGCAGCGGCGGCCGGACTGGGCGCCTGGGACCGCCGTGCGCTCGAAGTTTCGGAGCAGACGTTGCGCGCGGCCGCCGCGGCGTGACGCGCGCAACGCTCGCTTATTTCAACGGATTCGCGGTGAGCGGGCCCGAAACGTCCGGTGCGCCGCGTCCGGTCAACTGTTGCCGGAGGTTCGCAACGTCGCACTGGTGGGATTCGCCAGATCGGCATTGACGTTGCGCGCCAGCGTGTTTCCGCTCACTTAGTCCGGCACGGCGCGGTCAGCGGACAATCCGGATTGTCGACGCCGTCCGTCGATACGAAGGTGCGTTGCGCGGCGCTGGCACCGCCGGATAGCAGTAATGCGACGAGCACATACGACACGCAAGCAAGACGGATATTCATGCTTCTCCCTTTTTGTTGATAGCCGATCGGTGGAGGAAACCGAGACGGCACGATGGCAGCTCCCTTTTCCCCTTTGTGCCGCGACTGCGATGGCGCAGGAGCCCCCGACGTCTCGACGGATCCCGCGGCGGCGGCAACGATGCCGGAGATCCGGCGGCAAATCAATATCCATGTCCGGACTCTATCCACGACGGGCATGAGGCTGTTCGATCGAGGCGGGACAGCTCGATCCAGGCGGCGATCGTGGGATGAACGCGGGCGGTTGCGGCTTCAGGCGGTGCCGACTCGGTGCTGGCAAGCTTGGTTTCGCACGCGGCCGCGCGCGCACGTATGCGTGGGGGACCGGTCGAGACTGCAACAAGACGGCGCGAGACTGCGAGCGGCAACGGTTGCTCCAGGTCGGCGGCGAGCATTGCTGCGTTCAGGCGGAGCGAACACCAACGGTCACGAATTGTCGGCCGTTCGCTTCTCTGCGATACTGTGACCACCGCCGGCGCGACGTCGCGCAGCGGTCGATCGAGGTCCGATCGCTGCAGCTGAAAGCTCGCCTATGAACTGCAACTCGAACCATTCGCTCTTCCTGCGATCGAACGGCGACCTCGTCTGCTGGGACGATTACGGCAGCCTGCGCGTGCTGCAGGCCTTCGACCCGACGATCGACTACGCGGAGCTCTATCTCGAAGGCGTCTACGAGCAGATCCGCGCGCGACTCAGAGCCGGCGAGATGCCCTGGCCCGAGCATTGCTCGCGCTGCATGTGCCTCATGCCTCAGATGCCGATCGACGACGGCCACTACGCGCGGGTCCGGCTCGTCGAGACGTTCCAGATCGAGCCCTCGATGGGTTGCCAGCTCGCGTGTCCGGGATGTATCGCCCCCAAAGATCGCCGCACCCGGGTCCTTCCGACGCCCTACGGCCACATGACGCTGCGGCCCGAGGTACTGGAGAAGATCGTCCTCGATTTCAGCCGTGCCGGGATCCGGGTCAACAAGTTCGACTTCCAGGGCCACGGCGAGCCTACGCTGCACAAGCGCTTGTGGGCGCTCGCGGGCTTTCTGGCGGGCCAGTACCCCACCTCCATCGTCTCGGTTTGCACGCACGCGAACCTCGACTTCGAGCCGGCGATGGTGCACTCCGGGATGAACGAAGTGCTGTTCGCGATCGACGGCGTCGATCAGGCCACGTACGATCCGTACCGCGTCAACGGCGACTTCGAACAGGCCTGGCGTTTCATGCGAGACTTCTCGCTCGCGGCCGCCCGCGAGCGGCCCGAGATCCGGCGCGTCTGGAAATACGTGCTCTTCGCGCACAACGACAGCCCGGACGCGCTCCTGCGCGCGCAGGAGCTCGCGCTCGAAGCGAAGGTCACCGAGCTCCGATTCATCCGGACCCAGCTCGGCCCCATGTCGTCGCGCATCGTCGATGACGCCGACATTCCCAGGACGAGTGCGGCGATTCCCATCGCTTTCGATGCCTACCGGGTCTCGGAGGCGCAGCTCGAGGCTGCGATCTCGGATCTCGCCCGGGCCCTGGACCGAGGGGAGATAGATCGAGCCCAGGTCGCTGCGCGCTTTGTTCGCAACATGCTGGTCAGGTTGTTGCGGACCGCGTCAAAGGTGTCGGACGCGCATCTGGATCTCCTTCGGCGGGTGCGGTCGATGATCACCGCACTCTCGCAGGACGAGCAGGCGCAGTTCGATTCAGTGATCACACCGCTGCTCGATCGGGTGGCGCAACGCGAGGCGGTCTCCTGATCGCGGTTGCGGGTGCCACCGGAGCAGGCGCTACGGCCGCTGGCGGCGCGACTTCGCGAACGCCGGCGCCGCAAAGGGCGCCGGTGTATTCAGATCTCCCCGATCTCCCAACGACTCACTCGATCGCAATCCGCGCGCTGTTGGCGCCGAGCCAGGCGTCAAACGAGAGCAGCTGCGGGTCGAGCGCGCGCGAACGCTCGGGGTCGCGGCTACGGAGGAATTCAGCGCCAAGAATGGCCTGGAACTGGAACATGTTGCCGAGGTCTTCCGCGCCGGGGAAGCCCAGCCCGCGGTAGACATCGAACGGCACGTCGTTGAAAGTGACTTCGCGTCCGAGGGCCCGCCCCATCTTCGCTGCCATTTCCGGGCCGGACAGGACCTCGCCCGCGATACCGAACCGCTGGCCGATCGTGCCGGTGCCGCGACGGAACAGGCCATAGGCGCACTTCCCGATGTCCTCCGCCGCGATCCCCGGAAGCTTGACGCCACCGAGCGGCAGTGCGAGCACCAGGGATCCGTCGGGACCCTTGCGCGGCCCCATGCCGAAGTAGAAGTTTTCCCAGTAGAACGAGGCGAGCAGATAAGTGGTCGGCGCTGCCTCCTCGGCAAAAACTCGATCCATCGCGCCCTTGGAGTCAAAGTGGGGCACCTTGTACTTGCCCTGGAGCGTCGGCAACCGACTGTCGTCCAAGGGGATCCACTTGCGCGTGTCCTCGAGCGTCGACCAGACGACGTGCCGAACGCCGGCCTTCCGCGTTGCCCGAGCCATCGCCGTGGCCTGGGCGCCCTCCCGTTCCGCGGAGAAGTGCTCCCAGAAGTTGGTGACGCAGAAGGCGCCGTGGGCACCGGCGAAAGCCCGCTCCAGGCTCGGCGGGTCGTCGGCATCAGCTGCGACGACTTCTACGCCCAGCTCTGCGAGCGCCCGAGCCTTTTCCGACTCGAGCTTGCGGGTGATCGCCCGCGCGACGAATGGGCCCTGCCGATCGGCCTGGATCGCGCGGACGAGTCCGCCGCCCTGGGCGCCGGTGGCTCCGATGATTGCGATGACCTTCTTGTCGAGCATGTGCCGCCTCCGTTCAGATGATGGTAGGGTATCCGCGTACCGCGCACCCGATCGTTCTGTGCAACCCCGCTCGAAGGTGATCGGCGACGGCTGACGCGATGTCTTGAACCGACGTGCGGCGCCTCCACCATTCGACCAACGAAGTACGAGGCAGTAGCCCTGGCGCAGCCAAGACTGTTGGCCGAGAGACCGCGATCTCGTTATGGTCAAGCGTCCTCTCCGGCAATCTCGTTCGGGAGACCCCATCATGAAGGAAAGGACAAAGGCTTCTCGGCGAAACGCCAAACTGGACACGCCGACCCGCTTGGGGACAAGAGCCACCCGCGACATCGCCGGCGCACTCAACGCGCTGCTTGCGGATTTCTTCGCGCTGTACCTCAAGACCAAGAACTTCCACTGGCACGTCTCCGGACCTCACTTCCGCGACTATCACCTGCTTTTGGACGAGCAAGCTGACCAGCTGTACGCGACCACCGACCCCATCGCCGAGCGCGTGCGCAAGCTCGGCGGGACGACACTGCGCTCGATCGGCCACATTGCGCGTCTGCAACGCATTTTGGACAACGACGCGGCATACGTCACGCCACTCGACATGCTGGCCGAGCTGCGCGAGGACAACGCGCGACTCGCAGATCGCATGCGCGAAACGCACGGCGTATGCGACGAACACCGCGACGTGGCAACGGCAAGCCTCCTGGAAGTCTGGATCGACGAGGCCGAACGACGCGCATGGTTCCTCTTCGAGGTGACTCGCTCGGGCGAAACACCGGGCCGCTGACGGAGACTATCGTGCTGGAGATTCGCAAGGGCGCCGATCGGGGCACGGCCGACCTGGGGTGGCTTCATAGCCGCCACACGTTTTCCTTCGGCGACTACTACGATCCGGGCCACCTGGGCTTCGGTCCGCTTAGGGTGATCAACGAAGACCGGGTCAGCCCGGGGCAAGGATTCGGCACCCACGGACACCGCGACATGGAGATCATCTCCTACGTGCTCCAAGGCGCCCTCGAACACCGGGACAGCATCGGCACGGGATCCGTGATCCGCCCGGGGGACGTGCAGATCATGTCGGCCGGCACCGGCATTCGCCACAGCGAATTCAATCACTCGAAGACCGAGCCGGTCCACTTTCTGCAGATCTGGATCGTGCCGGATCGCGAGGGGATCGTGCCGCGTTACGACCAGAAGCGATTTCCAGACGACGAAAAGCGCGGCCGATTGCGTCTCGTAGGCTCCTCCGAAGGACGCGACGGCTCGATCGTCATCCACCAGAGCGCAGAGCTTTTCGCCGCGATCCTGGATACCGGTGAAATGGCAACGCACGCCTTCCGTACCGGACGCAAGGGCTGGCTGCAGGTCGTTCGCGGCTCGGTCGAAGCCAACCGGCAACTTCTCAAAGCCGGCGACGGTGCCGCCGTACACGACGAGACGGCGCTCACGGTGATCGCGAAAACCGACAACGCCGAGATCCTCGTATTCGATCTGCCGTAAGGGCGTCATGTCTCGATGCTGCATTGCCGCACCCGTTCACGCCGCACTTCGGACCCCGATTCACGACGCCGTTGGCGGCTGTCGACGGAGGCGCCGTGAGCGTCACCATGGGGGCAGCGCCTCGGCGGCGGTTCTGATCCCTGGCTACGCCGCTGGATCGGGGCACAGGGGCCAGGTAGCAAAAGATCATCCGATCAGTCAACGCGTTTTCCCGCAGTCCCTTCGCGGATGAAGTCGATGAATTCGGACCTTGCAGCGGGCCACGAGCCCCAGAGCACGCTCGCGAGCCGGCACCATCAGATGTTTCCGCAGCTGACAGATGCGGAGATCGCGCGAATCGGACGGTTCGGCACATCGCGGCGTTATGGGCGCGGCGAGCGGTTGTTCGCGGCGGGCGAGCCGGCTCCCGGCATGTTCGTCGTGTTGAAGGGTACGGTCGTCATCAGCCAGCGCGACGGCCTCGGCCGGGCGGTGCCGCTCGGGAGTCGGGGCCCGGGCCAGTTCATCGCCGAAGTGGCCACGCTTTCCGGCCGCCATGCGCTGGTGGACACGGTTGCGGAAGAAGACGTCGAAGCGCTTCTGGTGCCGCCGGAGCAATTGCGCGCGCTGATCATCGCCGAGGCGGATCTCGGTGAGCGCATCGTCCGGGCCCTGATCCTGCGCCGAGTCGGGCTGATCGAAGCCGGTGCGAGCGGACCCGTGCTGATCGGCGAGCCGCAGTCGCCCGAGCTGCTGCGCCTGCAGACCTTCCTGAAGCGAAACGGCTACCCTCACCACACTGTCGACGCCGAGCACGACGCCGCCGCCGCAGCCTTGTTCGAACAATACGGCGCCGCAGCGGGTCAAGTCCTCGCCATCTGCCCCAACGGCACCGTGCTGCTCGACCCGTCCGAGGAAGCGCTGGGGCGCTGCCTCGGCATGCTCGACGCCGCCCCTCGCGACGAACTCTTCGACGTCATCGTCGTGGGCGCCGGACCCGCGGGCCTGGCGACCGCCGTCTACGCAGCCTCGGAGGGCTTGCGCGTCGTCGTCCTCGACGGCCGGTCGTTTGGCGGACAGGCGGGCGCGAGCGCGCGCATCGAGAACTACCTCGGCTTTCCGACCGGAATTTCCGGCCAGGCGCTCGCCGGCCGCGCCTTCGTGCAGGCACAGAAGTTCGGTGCGGAGATCCTGATCCCGGCCAGGGCGGCGGGGCTGGACTGCGCGCGGGCGGGATCCGGCGGCGAATTGTCGTTGACGCTGGCCGACGGAAACAGGCTCAGGTCTCGCACCGTCGTCGTCGCGAGCGGTGCGCGCTATCGCCGACCCGACGTACCGCGGCTCGCCGAGTTCGAAGGCCGCGGCGTCTGGTATTGGGCTTCGGCCCTCGAAGCGAAGATGTGTTCGGGGACCGAAGTCGCCCTGGTCGGCGGCGGCAACTCGGCCGGGCAGGCGGCGGTCTTTCTGAGCGAATACGCGTCGAAGGTCCACGTGCTGGTACGCGGCCCTGGCCTCGCCGCCAGCATGTCACGCTATCTGATCGATCGCATCGACGCCACGCCGAACATCGAGCTGCATCCCCATACGCAACTTGCCGGACTCCACGACGAGGCGGCGGGGGGGCTTGGGGCAGTGACCTGGCGCAACAGCGAGACCGACTTGGAAGAGCGCCGACCGTTGCACCACGTGTTTCTGTTCGTCGGTGCCGATCCCGAGACCGCTTGGCTGGAAGGTTGTGGCGTCGCGCTCGACTCGAACGGGTTCGTGCTCACCGGCAAGGCGTGCTCGAGCGTCGCGCCGGGAGCTGCTCCGCTCGAGTCGAACTTGCCCGGCGTGTTCGCCGTCGGTGACGTGCGTTCGGGTTCGGTGAAGCGCGTCGGCGGCGCGATCGGAGAAGGCGCGGCCGTTGTCGCGCTGATCCATCAATATCTGGCCGTCGCAGCCTGATACGATCCAAAGGGGGCACCATGGAAGAGCGGCTGAGGCCCTATTCGAGGGTCGCCCCGTCACCGTGGCTGCCAAGCGACCTACAAAAGAGTTCCCGATGACAACGCGAGGATTCCCTGAACTCCCCCAGCAAGGCGGTGGCGGAGCGGCTCCCGCCCGGCCCGCAGCAGTCTCGGCGGTCACGAGCTTTCGCTCCGGCGCGTCTTCGGGGTTGATCCAGGCATGACACGAGAAATCGCCGTGGTCATCGGCGCGGGACCCGGTCTGGGGCGGGCTCTCGCGGAGCGGTTTGCGCAGGCCGGGATGGGCGTCGTCGCGGCGGCTCGCGATCCAGGCAAGCTGCGCGCAGCGCTGGACGCACGGGCGGCACTCGACCTTCGATTGGAGGCCTGCGACGCCACGCAGCCGGCCGCTGTCGCGAAACTTTTCGCGACCGTCGGACGAGAGCTCGGGGACCCGAGCCTCGTCGTATTCAACGCCGGCACCTACGTGCGTGGCGGAATCCTCGAGATCAGCCCGGAATCCTTCGAGCACTGCTGGCGGGTTGGCTGCTTCGCGGGCCTTGTGGTCGGCCAGGCCGCGGCGCGTCTCATGGCTTCCAGTGGAACCGGCACCATCATCTTCACCGGGGCCACGGCGTCATTGCGCGGCGGTGCCGGCTTCACCAATCTGGCCGTGCCCAAATTCGGACTGCGGGCACTCGCCCAATCGATGGCGCGCGAGCTCGGCCCGAAGGGCATCCATGTTGCGCACGTCATCATTGACGGACAGATCGAATCGGACCGCAATCGGCAATTGCTTGACGACCGAGGACCGGACTCGCTCCTGCCCGCGCCCGCGATTGCAGAATCGTACTATCAGCTTCACCGACAACCGCGCGGTGCCTGGACGCACGAGCTGGATCTCAGGCCCTGGGTGGAAAAGTTCTAGCCGCTTCCTTCTCCGCCACCTCCCGGGGTGCCTTCTCGTTCTTGCGTGGCCATCCCCGCAGGGATATTTGGCGCCGCCCGACGGAGTCCGGGCCCGCAAATGCCTAGCGCACCAGCCGCCAGCCGCCGGGACCCCGCCAATAGCGCAGCATCGCGAACCCGCCGATCATGCCGCCGAGGTGTGCAAAGTGGGCGACACCTCCCTGGCTACCCGTCACGCCGAGGTAGAGCTCCAGCGCCGCATAGATCATGACGAACATCCGCGCCGGCATGGGAATCGGCGGGAACAGCAGCATGACGCGATTGTTCGGGAAGTAGATCGCGTACGCCAGCAACAGCCCGAAGACTCCACCGGAAGCGCCGACCGTCGGATAGAAGCCGCCCGTGATGGCCGCGAAGATCAGCTGCGTGAGCGCAGCGGAAACGACGCAGACAAGGTAATACGTCAGGTACCGGCGGGCGCCGAATACCCGTTCGATCGCACCCCCGAACATGTACAGCGCAAACATGTTGAATGCAAGATGCAGCAGGCTGCCGTGCAGGAATCCGTAGGTGACGAGCTGCCATGGCGCGAAGCCCACGCCGGCGCCGGCCGGAGCGCCGCCGAGCGGCCACAGCGCGAGCGGGAACAGCACTCCGGGCGCCACGGACTGCAACAGGAACATCGCCGCGTTGGCGACGATCAAACCGGTAGTTACGGGAAACATGTCCGTTACATTGGGGTGCGTCGCACTATACCAAGGGAGACGGACTTCCTCCCCCATGGCGTCAGCTTTGACCGAATCGCCAACAATTGTCGCGAGCCGTCGGGAGACGCGAAGGTTAAGGTGAGCGTCCTCCGCTTTCGGACTGTTCCGCGGATCGGGTGCCCCCTGGCGTTTCCTCTCCGACGGTACTCACTTGGCGTCCATTTCACGCCGTTCTTGCGTCGTGGTCGAGCCCGGTAATGAAGTCGCGCATCACCCTCGCGATGGGCCCGAAGCTCGTCAGGCCGGGGAACAGAGCGTGGCGCAATGCAGCTACCCACCCCGGTCGCCCGCGCGCGAGCGCGGTCAGCTTGTCCATTCGAGCTACCACGCTCATGTGAATCGGACGGCGCAAACGGCCGTAATCATTGATTCGCTCGGGCCGACGCCGGAGGGCGTCGGCCGCACACGCGGCAAAGACGAACGCGTCCTCGATGCCGAGGTTCATGCCACGCGCCCCCACGGGAGAATGAATATGCGCCGCATCCCCCGCGATGGCGACCCGGCCGACGAGTTCCGATTCGGTCAGCTTGTCGCCGATATGAAACGATGACGTCCACTCCGTTTCTCCCGGCTCGGCTCCCTGCGGAAGGCGCGCGGGCAGGTCGTCGACGTCGCCGAACAGCCGCCATAACCCTGGCCGGATGGCAAGCAGGAAAACGAGGCCCTCGCTGACGAACGAGACGTGTGCGTGGTCGAGATCGAGCGGGTCGTTGAGGTGCAGGTCATACAGTGGCCAGGGCTCCGGGAAGCCATGACCCTCGAACTTGAGCCGGAGCGCTTCGCGGACGCGGCTGTGCGCGCCGTCCGCCGCGAGAAGCAGCGGGAAGCTGGCCGATTCGGAGGCGCCGCCGTCATTTTTCAGGCTCGCCGTCACCTCGGCGTCGGTCTGGGTCAACGTTTCGAATTCGACTCCCCACTCCGGCGTGATTCCGCGCTCCGCGAGCGCCTGCGCGAGCAAGGCCTCGGTGCGCGCCTGCGGGATCACCGACATGGCGTAGCGCGAAGGCAGGCTGGCGAAAGCGAGCCGGGCGAGTGGCTTCCAGTCCTCGTAGAACTTCACCCCGATGATCGGTCGCGACTCCGCCAGGATCGCCTCGGTCACGCCCGTCGGCTCCAGGAGTTCGAGAGCGCGCGGATTGACGACCTGCGCGCGCGACGTCGCGCTCGGCTGTCCGCCTCGGTCGATGATGCGTGACCGGATGCCTCGCTCCGCTAGGAACAGCGCGCCCGAAAGCCCTGTAGGACCCGCGCCGACTACCAGCACTTCGGCTTGCTCGGGAAGGTTCATCGAAGACCTCCTCGTAGTCTTGACGTCAGCGGGGCGCCCAAGTTCCCGCCGGCCGGACCTGCAAGCCAATGGGATCGTCGAACTATGGGTCTTCGTGACGCTCTCCCCGGTTTCGATGGCCGTAATTTGGCTCTGAGCGAGACGCCCGTCAAACCCATCGCGCGAGCGCCAGTCGAGCACAGACAATGGCCAAGGCAAGAAGCACGTTTACTGGAATGCGTAGTCGGGAAGCGCAATGTCATCGCGCAAATCGCGGCCGATGAAGTAATCCGCAAGGAACGGAATCGTCAGGAGCCGCGTGACATGGTTGCGGAATGTGATGCCGAAGGCACGCTTCGGCGCGAACGCGGAAGCGAATTTCGCCGCCGACTCCTGCTGAACCGGCGACGTGGTAACCAAGCGAGACTTCGAATTCTGCTTGCGGTCCGAACTCGCGCTGGCGGACGCGCGAATGCAATCAGTCCGCGCCGATGACCAGATCGAATTGACGCGGGGCTGCCTGATCGAAGCTGATCTGCAGGCGGTCACGTTCAGGCGTGATCCGCGCGACCGAGGCGCCAGAGACTGTCTCGACTCTCCCATCCAGCGCAGCGTGGATCGTCGCCGCGAGGTCGGAGCGCCGCAGGCTCGTGAAGCGGCCGTTGGTGGCGCGGCCGAAAACCTCCACCGGGAAGCCGCCACTGCGGAGCTGCGGTGCCTCGTCGATCAGCAGCGCGTCGTGAGCGGACTTCCGCAGCCAATATGCGAGCGTCGGACCGGCGATACCGGCCCCGTTGATGGCGATCCTCATTTACGGCTCTCGGTACAGCGTTCGCCGTGCCGGCGACCGATCGGCGGAACCTTCAGCCTGACGGGGACGCGATCGCGGGCAGGGGGCTCGAGGCTGGGTTGGATTCCTGATTTTTGGTCTTCGCCCCGTTCAATCGTTCGCAGTACACGCCTTCAACGTCCCGATTGAGGGAAAGCGGCAACCGACCGCTTCTCGGTTGTACCGCTGAACGAGCTCGCCGTTGCGGGTCACTCCTCCGCCCTGGGGCAAGCGCTCAAGCGCCCCGCTTGCGCAGGAACTCGGCAAGCCCGGAATCGGCGCCGCCAGGGCCGGGACTTTGGTAGAGCGCCGCCTTGAGCTCCGGGGAACCGTGGCGCTCGACGTTCTGCGCCATGATGGACAGCGCCTGCTGGCCGAGACGGTAACTGCGTGCGAGTTGGACGATCACGATTCCTGCGACAACGAGCAGGATGAACAGCACGATGGACCCGGCACCAAGGTGGTCTGCAGCCAGTCGCTCCAGAACCGGGGGCGCGGGAAGAATTCGGGAAACTCCTCCGCCAGTCCTTGTTTGAACCCGCCCACTGCCTCGCGTGCGGCAGTGCGCGAGAGGCCGCCCACGTAGTGCCATCTCCTCCTGGACGAGCTCGCGCGTTTTTTGGTCGAATCTCTCGGATACGGCTGCCAGCGCGCCGTCGAGCGAGGACTCGACGACGTTGCGCGCACCCGCGGCAAACCGTGGCGATGCAATCTCGAAGCTGTCCGCGGCGACGCCGATGGAGTCATGCACGGTCCTCAGGGTCGTCGAATAGCCGGTCGACCCCGCTGCGAGAAGAACTCGCCCGGCGGTTTGCTCCAGGTGCCGGTCCAGGACGCCAGCAACGGCTTCGGTAATTGCAGCCGCGCTCTGGTCGGGGTGAGCGTCCGCTATGCCTTGTCGAGCTCCCACTACCGCTGCTTGCACGAGTTCGGTGACCTTCCGCTGAAGCACCTCGTCATCGAGCAATGTCGTGCGAATCTTGTTCACGACCGGATCGTCGATCGATTCCAGTCCTTGGTGAATCCCGATCACGGCTCCTTTTCCCGACCGGCGGGCATACTCTTCTTTCTCGCCCAACGTTTCGGGTGTCGCGCAGCTGACGAGGAACGTGCTGGCGAAGCGACGCTCGAAGAGTGACAAGCCGGCCTGACGATACAGCCGGCACACGCGCTTGTGATGATGTGCCCGCCTTCACGTCGCAGCAGCACCTGGATCCGCTGATAGCCGTTTCGGACTCGGATCGCCGCGATTTCCTGGATGCGCGCGAGCAGCGGCGTCTGATCTTGGCGCCGCGAGCGGTAGTGGCACACGGAACCCCAAACCATCCTCACCGCACACGCCCCGGCTGCGACGCGCGTCAAATCGCGTCCGCAAGCCGTTCACGAGTTCCGTCTACGTGCCGGCTGCAGATGTCTCGACGGACCACCTCCTGCAGCATCGCTATATCGAGGCTCAAGTCAGCGACCAACTTCTTCAACTTGAAATTCTCCTCGGTCGAGCTGCCTCCGGCGTCGCAATTCCACCGGCCCGGGCCCTGAATACCCTGTTTCTTCCAACAAAGGACGTCGTCGGCGCCTTCGCGCTCGAGTCTTCGGGCCGCCCGAATTTGAGGGGCTTGACAGCGCAGCCTATTGATTCGCTTCGATCATTTCCGCCCCCGAGAGATGGATCGATTCCAAACACTTCCACCACGTAGTCTGGGTCCCGTCCTGAGCGGCGATGCGCAAGAGCGAGATCTCGGGGCAGATCTGTACTTCGAGCTTGGTAACGGCGGCGCTTTGTAGGAGAGGGGCCGGTCTCCTGCCTGTGCAAACGCCGGCGCTATCAACAATGAAGGAAGACGTTGTCATCCCTGGGTTTCCATGCTATTGTCATTATGACGTTGGGATATGTACGTACGCGGGCTGGATGGGGCAGGACCGGATCGGAGCAATCCGGCGACCTGCGCCGACCGGGAGCGTTTGCTGAGGGCCAGCCGCGGCCGTTCTCATTCCAGCGTTACATCGTTTCCATTTTCTGCAGAAGGGCAAACCGCTCGAAAGGGCGGGACGCAAAGCCGAGGGCCTAAATCCCTGCGGGGACAAGGCAGCCTGGTTGCCAAGAATGGACTCAGTGCCTCTTGGTGGCCGTTGGTCGAGGGAGGCACTATGGCCGAAGCCGAAGCAGCTGCGCGTAGCCGCTTAAGGGCGGTAGCCTTTGTAGCGCGGTCGGCGGGTTTTTTCCTGCCTTTGCTCCTGACGGCAGCGCGCGCTTTGGCGGGGGACGCCACGTTGGCCTGGAGTCCGGTAACCAGTCCCGCTTTGTCCGGTTACATGATCTATTACGGACCGGCGGCGGGCAATTATCCGTCGAAAATCGACGTCGGCAATACGACGGGCTACATCGTTTCCAATCTAATCGAAGGAGGGACCTACCACTTTACCGCCACGGCGTATGACGCATCGCACACGGAAAGTGGCTTTTCCAATGATGTGGCCGCTACTGTACCGTACAGTGCGCCTATTGCTCAGTTTACGGCGAGCACCACCACGGGGCCTGCCCCACTCGCTCTCAACTTCTTGAATGCGTCGACCGGCAGCATCACCAGCTACGCCTGGACCTTCGGCGACGGCGGCACCAGTACCGCCGCCAGTCCCAGCCACGTGTATGCAGCGGCCGGCGTCTATACGGTCAGTCTCACCGTCACCGGCCCCGGCGGCAGCAACACCCAGACCCGCAGCAACTATGTGACCGTCACCACCGCCACCCCTGTCGCGCAATTCACCGGCAGCCCCACCTCCGGCGTGGCCCCGCTCACCGTCGCCTTTACCAACACCTCCACCGGCAGCATCACCAGCTACGCTTGGACCTTCAGCGATGGCGGCACCAGTACCGCCGCCAGTCCCAGCCACGTCTATTCCGCCGCCGGTACTTATACGGTAAAGCTCACCGTCACCGGCCCCGGCGGCAGCAACACCCAGACCCGCAGCAACTATGTGAACGCGACGGCCCAGAAGCAATTGCAATGCAAGCGGCGTACGTGTGGAGGAGTCTCATTGCACCCCGTGGGCCTCCGTTGAGACTTTGAGACTTCGCTTGGCCGTCAGACGGAGTGGTCGTGCCAATGGCCGATGAATTGACGCCGCACGGGCATCGTCATCGACGCATTGCAGCAATCGTCAGGGCTGATACGAGACGACGTGCAGTCCGGTGGGCGCGGGCAGCGACCCCCCGTACTCGTACGCCCCAAGGTCTGGCGCGCTGCCGCCGAATGGGAGACCGACATTCACGCCTTTATCGATAAGATCGGTTCCGGCAGCGAGTTTCATAAAACCGATCGTCGGCAGCGATCCATCGGCGTTGCGTGGTCCAGCAGCGCCAGTGTAGTCGAGCGATACAAAGTCTGAAGAATCTACCGTTACCGGCAAATTCCACGAGTTGTTCTGCTGCACCACTTCTGCGGCCGGAATATAGACCGCCGAGCTCGGGAAAGACAGGTTGTTTTTGAGAACAAAGGCTACGTGATCATAAAAGGAAAAATTGCGCCCTCCATTTTCCCATGACGTATTGTTATAGACATTCATGGTGAGATTGGCGCTGTTATCGTCAAACCCATTGGCTTGGTTTCTCCATGCCAGATTATTTTGTATTGTGTGGAGGCCGTCTGGAGTTGAACCGCCTCCCAATTTGAAGCCCGTTCCATTTCCTCCGCTAGGCGTCAAATTATCTTTCTTGCCGTTTTCCCATGACCAATTGTTCTCGACAAGCGCATGTTGCGAACCCCACAAATCGATTCCGTCGTCATTATTACGCCACACCCGGTTGCCGCGAATGACATTTCCTGATGCAGTGCTACCATTTCCAATACCATCGCCGCCACTGGTACCATAAATGCCATTGTGGTGAGAGTCATTATTGAGGATCAGATTATTTGCAGCTGGGTCCTTAACCTGTATGCCCGCACTGCTCAACTGTATCCGACCATTGTGGTGAGTAACGCATCTTTCAACGATGTTATTGTTTGATGCACCTGTGAAATATATGCCGTTCGCGCCAGCATTTTTGATTTCAAGTCCTTGAATATGCCACCATGAAGCATTCGACAATTGAATTGCGGAGCGATATGAGGTCGTTATACTCGCTCCGTCCAAGATCGGAGTTTCACCCGGATAATTGATAACCGTAATCAGCTTTCCGCTAATGCCGCTCCGGCTAATTTGCACGGCCGCATCATTGAGGACATAACTACCGCCGCGCATATAGATTGTGTCGCCTGGGTTGGCAATGTCATGCGCTTTCTGGAGAGTAGCGAATGGCGATGCTATTGTTCCCGGGTTCGAGTTTGAACCGTTAGGCGCAACGTAAAAGGTGGCTGCATTCGTGGCCGCAGCCATCGACGAAAGCATGAGCGACAAGAGCGAGGAGCGGGTGAGCCGGTGCCAAGAGATCATTACCATTTCATCTCCCGATTCAAGGGCCGAACTGGATACCGATGAGGTCATCTCGCCCGCGTGGAAGGTCGCTAACGAGGGAAACGCGCGACGAACCAACAGCCGCAGGGACCCCAACGTACGCAATCTCGCCCGCCGCATTAGAAGATTCCATCGAAGCCGTGATCTGGGCACTGAATCGATCAGTTCGCCAGAAAGGCCCAAGGCAACTTATGACAATAGCATTATAGACTCTTTATTGCCGCCGAGGCAACCCCTTTAAACGGAGCCGGCCGGGTGAACGGGCAGCGAGGCATTCGAGAGAGCGCTTGCACCACGGTAAGGCGCCTTTTCACCTCGGAGACCTGGACTGGCTCCAGGCGCTCTCAAGCACCTCCATCATCAGCGCCGCCTGCCTGTCTCGAGTGTACTGGGATGCGGCGGCAAGCCCGGCAGCGCGGAATCGCGCGCGCTCATCCGGATTCTCCTCGAGGCGAACGATCGCGTCCGCCATCGCCCGCGGATCCTCGGGCGGGACGAGAACACCGCAAGCCGTCGCTCGCACCAGCCTTGTGGCTTCGCCCTCGGGAACGCTCATCAATAAAGGAATTCCCATTGCCATCGCCTCGAAGATTTTCGAAGGGATGACCGTCGTGAACAGGCCCTGATTCCGCAGCGGGATCAGGGCCAGATCGTGGATGCTCCACAGCCGGGGCATCAGCGCTTTGGGCTGCGACGCGATCAGACGCACATTCGTCAGCTCGCGAACCCTGACCGTTTCCTCCAGCTCGGCGCGCTTGGCGCCCGCACCGGCGAAGAGGAACACGACGCCCGGGTGATCGCGCAGGATGGTTGCCGCGTCCGCCACCTTGTCGAGCGCGTGCGCCATGCCATGCGTCCCGAGGTACCCGACGACGAACTTTCCTCGCAAGTCGAATTGATCGAGCAGCGCCTCGTCCTTGGCTATGGGGCGATATCGGGACAGGTCGACGCCGTTCAGCACCACGTGGATGTTTGCAGGGTCAATGCCGCGCCGTACGAGATCGGCCTTGAAAGCCTGGGTCACCGACACGATGGCGTCCGCGTCCCGGTACATTCGCAACTCGATCCGTTCCAGCAACTGGATCGCCCGACTGTCCTTCATGGCACCAACCGCCACGATCGACGCCGGCCAGAGATCACGCAACTCGAATACCCAGGGCAGCCTTCTCAGCCGCGTAACTACCCAGCCTGCCATCGCGCAGAAAAACTGCGGCGAGGTCGTCACGATCACGTCAGGACGAGGATCGAACAGCGCGGCGAGGCCCCCCGTGACCATAAACGAAACGTAGTCGAATGTACGTTTGAGGAAGCCTTCGTTGGCGGTGATGTAGGTTTTCACCCGTATTACTCGAATACCATCGATGCTCTCCGCAGTACGCCAGGCGTTGCGGTAGCCGTCAAAAAGCCTGCCCTCGGGAAAGTTAGGGGCAGTCGTGATCACGGTAACTTGGTGCCCCGCCCGCACCCATTCGACCGCATGCTCGTAGGTGCGCGTGGCGGGTGCATTGATTTCTGGCGGAAAGTTATCGGTGAGAAAGACGATCTTCATCAAATTGGAACGTATGGCTCTTCAAGGCCTGAAGGTAAAGACGACGACCGATTCTCCCTGCTCGAGCTCGACGACCAGGCATTGATTGCGAATCGAGCAGCCGAATTCGGGGTGGTAGGTCGAATCCTCCACACCAGCCCGCCCTTTCTTGATCAGGAACCTTACGGTCAAGCCATCGGGGCCGCTCAAGCTACCCTCCCGCGCTCCAGACAGAGCAGCCTCGATTCGTGGATGAAAATGAAAGCGTGCGTGCGCGATTTCGTGCCTGCCGTCCACGCGGTCTGCCACAAGCAGCGAGTTGGACCCGAACTCCCACCGGCGTCGATGGATGACCCGGCCGGGCAAACGCCGATATCCATCATGCGCCGCGCTCACCGTCCATAGTTCGCTCGTAGCGTCTAGCGCGACGTCTCGCGGATAGGCTCGCCGCGCCACCCTGAAGCCTTTCCACACCTCCGACGAATTCTGGCCGTCAACGACCACTGTATTGTGAGCAGCCGTTCCACGTTGACGCAAACGCTCGGGGCTTTCACCATAGACCGAAGTGCCGGTGTCGACCATCACGCGCTGATCCGCAAGCGACCATTCGAACGTCAGTGTGTCGGCATGGCCGTGACCTGGGGCGTGATCCGGGCCAATCTTGGCGACATCCAGGATCGCCGATACCGGCCCGCGATTGACACGAACGAATCCCGAATCGGTCTTCGCCCGGATGCCGTCAGTGCGCGATGGGAGCCGGACCGTCAGGCCCAAGCGTTCGGCGTAATCCTTCAGCATCGCCAAGTCGGGCGCGATCCCCATCGCTGCGTCGTTGAACAACGCGATTTGGCCATCAGGGTGAGTCATGTCGCCAAGCCAACCGAGCATCGATTCAGCGATCTGCTTCAGCCGTGAACTGCCAAGGCCATGTTCAGCCAACGGCCTTTCCGGATATGCTTGCTGCAGCGACAGCAGGTCGAGAATGTCTTCGAGAACGATCGAGTGGTACATCGGACTCAGCTCGAAGTACCCTCCGTCGTGCAGAATTTGCCCGCCGAGCTCCTTGGCCAGCACCTGCGCACCACTCTCGAACCATGCGTCCGCCGACCCGCCGTCGAAGAAGCAGCCAGCAACAATCAAGGCCTTGGCGTTCTCGATAAGATGGTTGCCAAGGAGGTCAGTTTCTAGGCGCTGCGCCAGCACGTGTGCCTGCAGCTCGAGCGACCGGAAAATTGTGGATGCCCCCAAAGGGTCGATGGTAGGTTGGCGTACCAGCCACTTGATCCAGTTGACGATGCGCAGAGACAGCGGGTACGGCTCCCAGCCATTGCCATGCGGCGCTGGATTTTCAGTAATCCACCGGATGATCCACCTGGCCGCGGTGTCGGTCCGAGCGCTCCGCGCGTTGATCCAGTCGAAATAGTGCAGGTTGTAGAGCCAGAGTTTTGGAACGTCCAGCCTGTTCCAGTCCTTTGTGTCAACGAAAGCGCGCGTCTCGTTCAGGAAAGTGAACTTGCCGCTCCCCTCGAGCGCGCAATCGCGCCACGGATCGATACCGATCGGGGCAACGTTTGCGCGAAGACACTGTCTGGTTTGCGGCACCAGGTCCGGAGTCCTCCAACCCTTGGTCATGCGTGCCGCAAGCTGCGCACCCTTCAAGTGCCGCAGCGTGTGCCAGTAAAGCAGAATCGACACTAGCCGAGAGACCGGGCCGCCTCGATGCAGACCCTGGACACTTCGATCAACTCCTCGAACGGAATCGGACTCGGCGCACGCTGTCGGACAGCCTTCACGAACGCTTCAGTACATGCGCGCTGCCCCTTATCCTGCCGCCACAGGTTCATCCTGTGAAAACCGGACCATCCGAAGCCGCTCATAGTACGAAAGTTATCGAGTTGCAGCACGCGATTCGCACAGAAGATTTCCAGGCGCTCCTTAGAGAAGCTCCGGTGGCCGTTCGCAAAATAATGGAGGGTGCCGATCGAGCCGTCCTGGAAACCCAAGGTCAACGTGAACTTGTCGGTGGAAGTGCCGCCAACCGGTCTTCCAATCGAACGCACCTCATAGTTTGCGATCGGCGCGCCGACGAGGAATCGCAGCAGATCGACGAAATGACAGCCCTCACCGATCAAACGGCCACCGCCGGCGTCGCGATCCTGCGTCCAATGATTCAGCGGAATGGCGCCCGCGTTCACTGTCATGATCAGGCACTTGGGCTCGCTAATGCCGTTCAACAATTGCCGGGCTTTGACGATGTGCGGTGCAAAGCGTCGATTGAAGCCAACCATCAGCGCGAGCGTCGGATATTTCACTAGGGCGCGGTCATAGGCAGCGATGACTTCGCCCAATTCGTCGAAAGCCATGACCAGCGGCTTCTCGACAAACACGCTCTTGCCCGCAGCAAGCGCCTCGCAGGCATATCCTGCATGCGAATCGTGCCGAGTCGCGATGACCACGGCATCGATGTCGGTCCGCGCGAATACGGTCGCGGCATCGGTCGTCGTTTCCTCGGCGCCAAATTTGCGTGCGGCATGTCGGCCCGTAATGCCGGATCTTGAAGCGACGGTAACGAACTGAACACCGGCAACCTTGAACGCCGGCAATAGCACCTGGGTGCCATAGTTGCCGGACCCGATGACGCCAATGCGTACGGCTGAACCAGCATGTGACGGCGGCGCGCGTTCAGCGGTCGGCGAGTTCAGAGCAATGGTACGTTCAAGGGTGTGGGCGCCAAGGACTTCGCCCTGCACATATTGCAGGATGATTCCCATCGCGGGCTCGGAACCGATGATCACGTCATACGCACGCTGGGCCTGCTCGATCGGAATGCGATGCGTGATCAAGGGTGCAACATTCAGGCTTCCATCAGCCATCAAGTCCAGTACCGCCTCGAGGTTGCGCTGTTCCGTCCAGCGCACGAAGCCCACTGGGTAATCGTGCCCGCCCTCTTCGTAGACCGGGTCATAACGCCCTGGCCCGTAAGAGCAGGAAACCTGAAAGCTTAGTTCCTTTTCGTAGAAATCGGCGCGAGAGAGTTCCAGTCCGCTGACCCCGACCAGCACGATCCGCCCCCGCTGGCGACACATACGGGCTGCTTGGCTCACCGGTTCGCTGCTCTTGGTGGCCGCGGTGATGATCACCGCGTCGACACCGCGCCCGCGCGAAAATTCTGTTGCCGCCGCCAGCGGATCTTCTTCGTGCGAAAGATCAATCGTCCCGGCGCCAAACTGCTTGGCCATGGCCAGCCGCGCCGAATCGAAATCAATTCCCAGCACTCGGCAACCCTGCGCCCGCAGCAGTTGCACAGTGAGCAGTCCGATCAGGCCCAGGCCCGTTACCGCCACGCATTCGCCCACCGCGGGATTTACCAGGCGAATACCCTGCAAGCCAATGGCAGCCAGCACCGTAAAGGCCGCGTGGTCATCGGGCACGGCGTCGGGAACGCTTGCGCAGAGGTTTTTCGGCACACACACGAGCTCCGCATGCTTACCGTTGGAAACGACGCGGTTTCCAATTGCAAAGCCGTCAACTCCCTGCCCTATGTCTGCGACTACGCCCACATTGGAATAACCGAGCCCGATGGGCTGATCCAGCTTGCTTTGAACCGCATTCAGCGTTGTCAGCAGACCGTCCGTCCGCACCTTGTCGAGCACCTGGCGAACCTTGTCCGGCTGTTGCCGAGCTTTGTCGAGCAGATTTGCCCGCCCGAATTCGACCAGCATGCGCTCCGTGCCGGCGGAGACCAATGTGCGCGTGGTTCGGATCAACAGCTGGCCCGCACCTGCACACGGAGCAGGCACCTCGGCGACTTCCGTGACTCCCGTCTTGAGGTTTTGCAGAATCTGCTTCATCGGCGGCTGGAAACGAGCCGTGAACCTAGCAGCACATGCATCGGAGCTAAGCGTCCCGGCAAGCCGGGCAGGTTCGTTTTACGCAGAAGCTCCATTGCGGCCTCGTTCGAATTTCCTAGCCTCGCAGACCAAGAGGGCGGGGCGAAAGATGTGGAGCAAGCACTTGGGTAATACAGGGTCAAAATCCGAAACGTGGTCTACGCGCAGATTCGCCTTCCCCAGCCAGCCAACGATGACGCTTGGTTCAACCTCGAAACGGGAAACCTCCAGGTAAGCATATTTATCCCTCCCTAGCAGTCTCACGAAACGGCGCAATGCTTTCTGCACCATGCGAACGAGCGATCTCTTGGGCGGTATGGAGATGATCAGCAGACCGTCATTCTTAAGCACACGGCTGACTTGGCGCATCAACTCATCCTCGTCTTCCAGATACTCGACTACGCTGGAACACAAAACCCCATCGAAGGCACAAGGTTCAGACCATGAAAGATCCTGGGCGTCTCCCTGCTGAAACGCTACACGTGCGCCGGCGGCCATCTCTAAAGAGCGTCGCGCCGCCTGCAGCATCGAGGGAGACCCATCGAGAGCGAGAACGCGTGCTCCGCGACTGATCAGCTCTCGAGTAAGGATTCCCGACCCACACCCCAAATCAAGCCAGTACTGGCCGGAAGTTACACAACGATCAAGGATTGAATTGAACAACTCAAGACGATGCTTGAATCCACCACGCGCGTAGCCCGCCTCCCATTTGCTGGCGATACGCTCATGAAATTCTGCGCCCCTCGGAAGAGTCATTGCGAAATCATCTCATAGTGATACCCCGGCGGACCGTGCTGAGAAACATGCGCACCTGCCCGGCCAAGCGGGGCAATCAATATCGCAACACGTAGTAAGCGTAGGCCAATGGCTCCCGAAACCAAAATATGACAACACGAATCAAATACGCTAGATCCCACCTTCCGCCCAGTCGGCTTTGGCGAAAATACACGCGGCCATTGAGCGCCAGACGCGCCCGGATGTACCTCAATCTGGGCATATGCAGGGAATCGCTGACTACGATTGCCCGCGTTCCAGGATGGGTGGACAACAAGGTCGCCACCGCCGCCATTTCTTCAAAACTGTTTGCCGTCGTCGACCATAGCCGCAGCAGTCCGACGGGGACCCCGCAAGCATTTACCAACATGGCCCGGTCCGACGCGTTGCGCGCCGGGTTGCCGCCTGTCAATATCACTCCCTGACGGCCATTCCCCTGCAAGAACAATTGGCACGCCAAAGTAACTCGCTCTCTTGCCACGCCTCCGCCAAGGACAATCAACCAGGAGACGCTGTCATTCAATTTGTCTTCACCCTCCATGAAAAACCCGGCAAGCGCCCAAGGAATCAACAGCAGCACAAACGCCCGCGCTGGCCAAACGCGCATCGAGCGCGAGGCCACGCAACTGGGATTCTCGGCGCCATCATCGCTATTCATATCGCTCCAGCGCCGGCTCCGCACGTGACCTCTTCAGTTCCACGTACTTGATATCGATGAGCATCGGAAACCAGAACGCCTGCAGAAAATGATAGATGAACGCCTCCCGTCCATCCAGAAATCCGCCGGTGAGGACGTATCGATAGAAGAAATAGAAAAATGGACGAATCAACACCGGCAATCGGTTCCAGACCTTGTAGCGCAACCAACGCTTGCGTTCTGCCTGCGTGCCAAACAGGCGTACATCGATTTCCCGATAATTTGGCGCGGTTCGGGTGTTGAACAGTTCCTGCGCTTCCGTGGTGGCATAGCGATTGTGCTTGGCGATCCACTCGGTGACGCCTTTTCTGTCGTCGTGGATGAAGTCGTTGCGCAAGAAACCGATCGGGTCATCGACGATGAGATGTTCGTTGATCGCACGATCCTCGCAGCGGCCTTTGCCATACCTGAATAGCCGCAAAATCCATGATGGGTAGTATCCGCGCCGAATCCACCGGCCCATCCATATGAGACGCCTTTTGACATAGAACCCGTCTTCCCGCGGGCGGGAGGCGATCAGCGCACTAATTTCCTGCTTGAGTGCGTCGGGCAGCCATTCATCGGCATCGAGAAAGAAAATCCACTCGCTGCGAATCGGGAGGTTCTCCAACGCATAGTTGCGCTGCTTCGCGTAATTTTCGAACTTGTTCTGCGCGATGCGGCAGCCGTACTGGCGAGCTATATCCACTGTTTGGTCGGTGCTCAGTGAATCGACAATATGGATTTCATCGGCCCAACCAGCGACGGAATCAAGCGCCTGGGCAATGTTGGCTTCTTCATTGTAAGTGAGGGTGACTACTGCAATTGTGCTGGGGCGGATTTCGCTGGAACACATCGCTGCCTTCCTCGTCAACGGTGGGTACTTTGCGAACATCAGTCAAGCTTGACCCACTCAGGCGGCGCGCCGCCGTCGAGCAACCATCGATAGGCCGCGAGGAATTGGCGGCCGATGCGTTCCCACGAAAAATCGCGTTGCATCCATTCGTGGCCGGCGCGGCCCATCTGCTTGAGACGCTGCGGCGAAGTCGACAGTGCCTGCTCTAGACAGGCGACCAGTGAGTCCAATCCTATCTCTATCCACCATCCGGCGCCTTGCTCCACCAATCCCGCCCAAGGCGCGCCTTGTGTGACGACCGCCGGTGTACCTGCCGCCAAAGCCTCCACCACCGCCATGCCGAAATTCTCTGAATACGTGGGGAGCACGAACAAGCTGGCCTGCCGATAGGCGCGCAGCTTCTCCGCGCCGTATATCGGGCCGGGGAACTCAATTCGATCCAGTCGCAAGTGAGCAGCGAGCGCCTGCATCTGAGCGAGATAACCGCCTTCCTCCGGACCGACGATACACAATTCCCACTGCGGAAATCGGGGCGCCACAACCTGCCAAGCGCGCAGCAAAACGTCCACCCCTTTCGTGGGGTGAATGCGACCCAGGAACAAGATTTGCCGCCGCCCATCACGGGTCGTCTGTTCCAGCGGCGGGAGATCGATGCCGTTGGGAACGATGCAAATCGGTTGCCTGAATCCGCGCCCACGAATGTCCTCATATTCGCTTTCGGCAGTCGCGTGAAAGCAGGCTGCATTGCGCAGCGCAGGCTCCTGTATCCATCGCCAGAAAATCCTCTTCTGGAGGGCGTTGCGGCCGAGCGCCCAGGAGGAAAGCGTCCCGCGCGGGGAGACAACCAGGCGGCAGCGACCATGCTGGCACGCTTGCCCGGGATAGACATTGGGCATCATCCACAGACTATGGCTGTGCATGATATCGATCCGACCCGATGCGGCTTCTTCATTGAGCCAGCGACGCATAATCGGAGACACACCCAAACGGGGTGGGCCAAAGCCCGCGGAGAACGTCTTGAGGAAAGGCAACAGGGATCGTGTGGACCGCCGATAGAGCGCGGCCAGCTGCACGTCCGCACCCGCCGCAATGAGCGATTCGCACAGGCGTGGGACGGAGTACGAGGGTCCGCTGGCTTCTTCCGAAATGGCAGGTATTACGTGAATCAATCGCATCCCATCACCCCTACCCGGCGACGATCCCGGCCCAGCGGTTCGACCATGGTGTGCCCGACGGGACAATCAGCGGCAGGTCCGTCCATGAGTGATGACCACTCCACTCGGACAACCACGAGGTTATCGGCACGCCGAAGCCCGCCTTCGGACGGTTCACTACCGCTTCAGGCAAGGACCTCTCGGGCGCGTTCGCGAGCATGGTCTTGCCCATCCCGTCCTTGAAGCACGCCCCGTAGGGACGAGCGTCGACGCCTTCGCCCGCCCACCCCCCTTGCGTCTCGGGTCCGCGAGTGTGCATGCGGGCGGGCATTCGCCGGATCGCATCGAGCGCCGATACTTTCGATGCACCCGGCCTCAAGGCAAGCCCTGCTATCCCGCACATGGGTTGTCTTCGATCTCGCTTTGGCTGAAGAGGGCCGAGTTGAGTTGCCCGATTTGCTGGAGATGGCCGGAGAGCATTAGCGCGTAGGCCTGCTCGTAGATCGTCGCGACACGATCGATGGCGAACATGCTCTCGACGCGGGCGCGCATCGCCGCGCCCAGGCGAAGCCGCAGCGGCTCGTTTTCGATCAGTTCGAGTAGTCGGTCAGCCAAGGCCTGACGGTCACCCGGCGGGACAAGAAAGCGCGCGCCGTCGCTCCCTATTTGTATTGATGCGCCACCCACGCGCGTCGCGACGATTGGCAAACCCGCGCTCATGGCCTCGAGAATGGCATTGGAGTTCCCTTCTGCGTAGGAAGAGAGAACGAACAGGTCGGCCTTGGCGAGTTCCGCCGGCACATCTTCGCAATAGCCGAAAAACTCGACGGATTCACCTAGACCGAGCGCCACGGCCAACGCCCGCAATTCTTTCGCCTGCGGGCCATCGCCGATAACGCGCAGCTCTATCTGAGGGGTGGCGCGAGCCTTGACCGACCTCCAGGCATGAAGGAGATCCGCCAAACCCTTTTGCGGTAATAGGCGACCGACGTAGATTACGTTTATCGCCTTCGTCAAGCATGCCTCCCGGTTTTTTGCGGGTAATAGGGCGATACCGTTGGTCACCTTCAGGACTCGCGCCGCGGGGTAGCCGATGCTATCGAGTTCCGCCACGCTTTCGGGTGCCATGGCGGCAACCGCGTCGGAGCGTTTGAACATTGCGATACGCAGAAAACCGAATCGGCCCCGCCGCATGCCGGGGATGCCTTGGTCACCGATATTGGGCAGCTTTGTGATCACGGGCAATCTCAGCGCCTTGGCCAAGAGCGTGACAAAAGTGCCGAACCAACTCACGCTGTGCACATGGACTAGATCCACGTCTGGTTTGAGTTTGATAAAGATATGCGCGAGGCTTAAGGGAAACAGCAGGAACCGCGCCGGCCTGATCCCGATCCATTTCACACGGTGCAGCCGGACGCCGTCGATCACTTCGAATGCGTTCTGTCCCGCGTTGAAACGGCTTGACACCGCGTGAACCGCATGGCCGCGCCCGACCAGCGCCCTGGCCAACTCGTGCGCCTGACGCTCCAGCCCTCCAACGACCGGAAAGGGGTATTTCGGGACAACCATCAGGATACGCATTAGTCCAGAATCCCCGCGAGATCAGCGGAGTGCTCCAACTCGCCACAAACGACGACGCGAAACCAGAGCTCAAGCCAAAGAATCAACCAAAGCCGGGTGTGGTTATCGCGCGCACCATTGCGATGATCCCGCAGCTCGCGAAGGACGCGATCTCCGTCGATCCAACCTTCCCGTTCCGCTACGCTGTCGATCATCAGCCACTCCAACACGCGCCCAAGTTCTAGTCGGAACCACTGCGGCAACGGCATCGCAAATCCCATCTTCGGACGATAGATCACGTCGGCAGGAACGAGGCGCGCCGCGATACGCTTGAGGATCCACTTGCGCTGCCCCCAATGAAGCTTCATCCGATCGGGCAGCCGCCATGCCGCTTCCAGCACGGCGACATCGAGCAGAGGGGCGCGCACTTCCAGCGATGCCGCCATGCTCGCCACATCCACCTTCGTCAGATAGTCGTCGGGCAGTTGCACCTGAAAGTCGTCGAAAAGCAGGCGCTGGACAACTGTGGCACCTTCTCGCTCGAGCGCGCCACCTACACGACAGGCGACGCGATCGTGATCGAGCCCCGCGCGCAGCGCCGGCCCAGCCACTTCACCAAGCGATTCATGCCAACTCTGCGAATTCGTGTACCCCGCGCCGGGCGTCGCCAGCGACAGCGCATTCATGGCGGCAAGACGCCTCCCCAACGTTCCGAGCCAGTTGGCAATCGCCGGAACTACGTGCTGCCTAACTAGCTTGGGCACCACTGCGCCGTATCGCGCCGAATAAACGCCCGATTGCACGCGCCAGTACCCGGCAAACGATTCATCGCCACCATCGCCGCTCAAGCAGACTTTGACATGCTGCCGCGCCAAGGTCGACACCATGTAGGTGGGAACAGCAGACGCATCGCCGAAGGGTTGCCCGTAGTGCCAGACGAGCCTTGGGAGGATTTTCAGAACATCCCGCGGGCGGACGACGGTTTCGTGGTGTTCCAGGCCAAGGTGGCGTGCCACTTTGTGCGCATACTCCAATTCGCTCCACGCCGATTCCTGGAACCCGACGGAAAAGGAGTGCAGGTCCGGATGATGGCGAACAGCCAGGGCTGCTATTAGGGAGGAATCGACCCCACCGCTCAGAAACATGCCCACCGGCACATCCGCGTCGAGACAGCGTCTGACGCTGTCATCCAGAACTCGTTCAACCTCGCGTTCGGCGACGGACACAGTAACTGCGCGTGGTCGCTTGTCCGGAAAACTCCAGTACCGGCGCAGCGACAGAGCGCCGTCACCATCGATCATCGCATAATGCGCCGGCGGAAAGACCTCAATCCCGTTCCAGACGGTATGCGTGGCAGGAATGAAGCTGTGAGACAGGCAACAGACGATGGCATCGGGGTTCACCGGCCGAGGCTTTTCATCATAGGCGAGCAGCGCAGCGATGCTCGATGCAAACAACGTTTGCCCACCGCCATGCCGGAGAAATAGCGGCTTCTCGCCCAGCCGGTCGCGCCCCAGCAGCATGCGTGCGCGCATCTGATCCCAGATCGCCAAGGCAAACATACCCCTTAGCCGAGCTAATAAACCCTCGCCCCATTCCTCGTAGCCATGGGAAAGGACTTCGCTATCCGACATCGATCTGAACCGGTGGCCGAGTGCAAGTAGCTCCGTCCGCAGTTCGCGCCAGTTATAGATTTCGCCATTCAGCAATGCCTGAATCGATCCATCCTCGTTCGGCATCGGGCAGTTACCGAATTCGCTCAAATCCAGAATGCTCAGGCGACGATGAACCAGACCCACCCGAGTCCCGATGAACAGACCTTCAGCATCCGGGCCACGCGCCGCCATGCAATGGCCCATCCGCCGCAATCCTGCCGCATCGACCTCACTGCCCCGGGGAACAAGTATGCCTCCGATTCCGCACATCAGGCCATCTCGCGCTTCCTGTTCTGATCTTGAAGCATCTCGTAGAGAAGAATCATTTTCTTGGTAAGGATTTCCAGCGAAAAGCGCGTTTCAAACTTTAGCCGCGCATTCGCGCCGAGCCGCATTCTTTTTGACTCATCCTTCAGAAGCGTTTTTATTGCCCTGGTTAGCTCCCCGGGGTTGCCGACATCCACTACAAGACCGGCAGTTGGAGACTCGACCAGTAGCGAGCTGCCGGAAACACGAGTGGAAATTACCGGCAATCCGGACGCCATTGCTTCGATCATGGTGTTCGAAAGGCCCTCGTTGATGGAGGAAATCACATAGAGATCTGCTGCTCGATACCAGGTCGCCACGTCGCTGCGCTGACCCGCCAGATGAACGCTGCCTGCCAAATCGGGCGCCTGTGCTCTAGTGCGTACCCGGTCTCGATCGGGTCCATCGCCCACCAGTGCCAGCAATGCGCCCCCTCGGGCATCCGTGTCGACGGCCGCCCAGGCATCCAGCAACCCGGGCAGGTTCTTTTCCGGCGAGAAGCGTCCAACGCAAAGCACAAGCTTCTTGCAATCCAGCGCAAGCGTTTGCCGGGCCGCGATGCGCTCATCCGACGAGGCCGGATGAAACTGCAGGCCATCCACGCCGTTCGGCATAAGGTGGATACGCTGGGCGGGAACACCGAAGGAGATCGCCTCCGCGCGGGTCTCGTCGGTGAGAGCGAGGCAAGCACTGACCCGCCGATGGAAAAAACCCAGAATGCGGCCGACTATGCCCCCGCCCAACGTCAGCGCGATGCCCATGGCACCAGAATTCGTCAATTTGAGCACTACGGGCCGGCGCAGCGCCTTACCCAGAGCCACGGCGAGTGCGGCGTGAACGCCGTATTGATGCACATGCCAGATATCGAAGTCGCGTCCATTCCACAACAAGTAGCCGGTGAACGAGAATAAGCTCGTGATGGTGTGGAAATTACGACGAAACCAGCAGGGCAACCGCCGCACCTCGTAGCCGTGGGTGAATTCCACCGCCGGCCATGCGCGATCACGGCGCTCGACGATGACGAGCACGCTCAACCCTGCGGCGGCCAAGCCGGCAGATAGGCGCTCTGCCGCCCGCTCATAGCCACCAACGAGCGGCCGGAACTGCGGGCTGAGCATCAATACCCGCATGAGGTAATCTGCGGCCTCGTTGCCCCGACCTGCCGTGACTTTCTGGACATATGAATTTGATAGGCACGGCCGAGCGCGAGCCCCATCAACGGAATAGTCTCCGAATCACCCAGAAGATTGTGGGAAGCGAAGCTGAAGATGACGAGCCACGCCACAAAAAACAGAATCAGTCCCGATGAAAGGCGGTCTGCGCGGCGGGCAATCTGTACCAATCTGACGATCATCACGACATATGCAATGAGCCCCACTATCCCGTAGTCCACCATCATTGCCAGAAACATGTTGTGCGGGCCTTCTCCCATTTCATAGATCGTTCCGACTCCGGCGCCAGTCACGGGATTTTCCATGGCGATCTCGAGCGAATGCAGCGCAGTTAGTCCCCTATCCTCTTCGTAATCCCCGAAGCCCCCAGACTCGAGCAACGAGAGAACGCGCACGGTGGCGTCCTCCGAGAGATCCAGATTGCGAACGACGTAGAAAGCGAACACGACGGCTAGAATTGAAACAGCCATACAACCCAGGACAATGCCCGGCATTTGCTTGCGCTGCGCCCGCATCAAGGTTGCAGACGGGAGCAACACCAGGCTGGCCAGAATCGCGGCGCGGCTAAACGTCGCAAATACTCCAAGCAGAACAAGAGACATTACTATCAGATCGGCGATGCTGAATTTGGCGGAGCGAACCAACATAAACGCCAGTGCATAGCCAACCAACGCTTCGCCGCTTACGTTCGGATTGATGTAGAACCCGGCGGAACGACCGGGAGCGACGCTCCAGATGTTGTTCTGCACGAAGAGCTCGTAAAGGTTCAGCACCACGCCGATAGTCACAATTGCAAAGGCAGCGAACACCAAGGTCCGGCTGAGTTCGGGTCGCAATGCCAGCACGGAAGCAACAACGAATGTCGACGCGACGGCAATCTGTGACGTGTACGCACCACGCTCGAAGGAACGGTCGGAAAGCAACATAAGCAGAATCGGTACAACAAGGATCGCCAAGGCAAGAAGATAATCGTTGAAGAAGATCAGACGCAGAAACTGCCCACGGAAAACAAATAGGAAGTAGGCGGCGCCGGCCAGTATCACCGCACCTTGGAAGGGCATCGCCTCGGAGTAATACCCGGCGACATTGGTACCAATAATAACCAGCCACACAAATGCGAATACCTTGTTCATTGAGACAAGAAATTGTCAGGTGGCAATGAGCGATTGATATAGGTGGACGTATCGATCAGCAACCGCCTTGATCGAATAGCAGCGCTCGGCCCGTTCCTTCCCATGCAGGGCGAAACGTCTTGCCTTTCCACCATCTTCGATCATGCCCAGCATTGCTCCTGCAAGGGCGTCGCAATTTTCCACCGGCACCAACACGCCAGCGTTTCCGTCATCCAATACCTCACGGTTGGACGGAATGTCGTTCGCGATGCAAGGCAGACCCGCCGCCATCGCTTCCAGCAAGGCGTTCGACAAACCTTCTCGCCGCGACGGCAAAACGAAGCAATCCGCCCACGCGAGCCATTTTTCAGGTCGATCGAAGCCCGGCAGATGGATTCGATCTCGCGCGGCGCAGGTCTCCACGAGACGCTTGGTTTCCTCGAAGAATTCACCGCCGCCGACGATGGCCAGTTCCAGGTCCGGATACGCCATGGCGAGGCGATCAAAGACTCTAACCAGCGTCGGAACATCGCGCCCAGCAGTCGCCGCGAGTCGTCCCAGGTAAAGGAAGCCCCTGACCCTTTCGGTTGCACCTCGAGTGTTCGGTTCATCCGGCAACTCGACGCCGTTGGGGATGCGAACGATGCGTTGGGGCTCTACACCAGCCCGGATCAGCGCTCCCGCAACGTCGGCGGTCGTGGCCACCCAGATTTGGATGAACCTACGGGCCAGCCAGGCCACCAGCCGACCGCTGGCACCGGTCTTTTTTATATCACCCAGATCGCTGTGATAACCCGCGGTCACCGCTTTACATAGCACGGGGACGTTGGCAATGCGGCCAGCAAGTGCTGCACCGGCAGTTTGCAGCGAAGTGAGATGGCAATGTAAAACGTCCGCGCCTTTCAAATATGGCGCAACCGCTCGTGCGATTTGCCAGATGATGTAGGGGATGTTCAACACGGCCACGCCGGGCACTGGATAGCGGCGAGACAAGTCAGTCAGCGGGAACCGTTTGATCGTCACCTGGTTTACCTGCTCCGAATCCGGCGAGTCGGGGTCGAGGCGCGGCGTAAGGATCGTGACCCGGCAACCGGCCTCGGCGAGCGCTACCGCCAGCTTTTCGGCCTGACGCTCAGCGCCACCGACGACAGGGCGGAACTGCGGACAGAACATCAGAACGGACAGGCTCATTGACGCGCGGCGCAGCCGCAGAGGCGGTCATTTCGTTTTTCGAGACAACCGCTTACCGCAAATGAGAAGTATGGCGTATTTCGGAGGCAATTTTGGTGGCAAGCGCAATTTTCAGACATTTGTCTACCACTTGTGCGATACAAGGCCAAGGTTTAGGTATGCAAGTATCTGTTTAGGCGGCACGCGGGGAGGTATGATGAACACTGATGCTGCGCCGATAAGTTGAATCCGCTACGCGGCCCTCATCCGCGGTGCGATTGGCGCATTTCTTGAACCAGCGCAGGGTCGGGCCAGAGGCGGCCGATTGGGGCTTGTCGCTGGCCGAAACAAAAAATGCGGAACCCTGCTGGGGTGGACCGAAGCGGTACACTTTTTGATGCTTCATAGAACCGCCTTTCTACTGACCGGTGCCGTATGGACAGCCGTCGCGCTAGGGCAGACGCCGGCGCCTCCCGGTGTACCTGGAGGCGGCACGAACCCGGGAGCACCGGCGCCGACCGCAATCGCGCCAACCGGGAGCGGTCTCCTCACCGGGAATCCGGGTTCGCCGCTGCCAAACCCGGATCTCGCAAGCGGGGCAGCCTTTCCAGTGCAAAGGGGATTCATCCGGGCCGGACCAATCTTCATCTACCCGTTTCTGGGGCTGGGCGTCGGCTACAACGACAACTTGACGGGTGTTCCCAACAATCGGGTTAGCAGCGCCTTCTTGCTGGTGTCGCCTCGCGTACGGGCGGAGCTGAAAACGGGAGGCGACATCTACGCGCTGACCTACAGCGGGAACTACGGACACTACCTCAGCAGTTCCGCTAATGACTTCAACGAACACGCACTCGCCGCTACGTCGACCAATCAGTTCACTGCACGCGCGGATTTGCAAGCGGCGGCATTTTACCTTTACAAGCAGGACCCTTTCGGTTCGATCGACCGGTCGTTCAACGCAACACCGTATAGCTGGCACGGCGGCGGCGCGATTGCGACGTTCGGATATGGCGCGCCTTCGGCACAAGGTAGGTTGGAGTTTGACCTTGGCGCCACCGATAAGCGATATCTGAACGATCGCGAGATTACCCAGGCATTCGACGTGTCGACATGGGACGGCGCCGCTCGATTCTTTGACCGCATCGCGCCCGAAATGCGGCTGTTGGCCGAGATCCGCTATACCGGGTACGATTATCGCTCCGCGCCAACGGACAATAGCGAACAGCGGTACCTTCTGGGGGCGACGTGGGACTTCACCGCGGCGACCACCGGTACCGTAAAGGTCGGCTACATCACACAAATGTTCAAGCAGGAGGGGCTCAACGGTTATTCGGGCCCGACCGCGGAGGCAGCGCTGCGATGGCTGCCGAGGACTTACTCGACGGTCGAAGTGGTCGCATTGTATGCGCCGACGCAGTCTACCGGCACTGGCGGCTTCACCGTTGATACGACGGTCGGAGCGAGATGGGAACATTATTGGAAGAGCTATCTTCTCACTCGCGTGTTTGCCACCTACGTGAACTCTGATTTTCAAAACATAACGCGCACCGATCGTGTCAGCAGGCTCGGCATCGGGGCCTACTTCGACATTCGCAGCTGGTTACGGCTCGGCGCCGACCTTTCGCACGAAAATCGCAACTCGACCGACGATGCGTTCGACTATTCGCGCAACGTCGTCATCGTTTCGATCGCCGCCACGCTGTAGAGACGACAACGCCTAACTGATCGCTGTCAAGCATGTTGCAATCACACCCCCGTTGCATACCGGCCTTCGCACCAATGGTCGTCCTGCTGGTGGTTTCGCTCGCGAGTGCTTTGCTCGTGACGAAGGCGCTCGCACAGAACAAGACAGATGCACTATCAACCTATCGGCTGAATTCTGGCGATGTGATCTCGATACGTGTTTTTGGCGAAGATGATTTTACACGGGAGAAGGTGCGACTTACCGATGCTGGGACGGTGTCGTTTCCGATCCTCGGCGAAATTCCAGTGCTCGGTAAGACCGTCGGCGAAATCGAGAGGCTGATCACTGACCGCCTGAAGGGGCGCTATCTGGTGAATCCCAGGGTCTCGGTGTGGATCGACGAATATCGATCATTCTTCATAAATGGCATGATCGAAAAACCCGGAGCCTACCCTTTCCAGCCGGGGTTGAACGTGCGCAAAGCAGTATCAATCGCTGGCGGCTTCAAGGAGCGCGCCTCGGTCAATAAGATCTTCATCGTCCGGGACAAAGATCCCGTACATCAGCCGACCAAGGTCGACTTGAATGCGGATGTCGCCCCAGGCGACACGATTACCGTTGAAGAGAGCTTCTTTTAGCATGAACGGTCCCGGATCCTTCATCGCGCGCGTGCTTAGGCGCGCTGCCAATGGGGGGCGTGACCGAATGGAACGTGAGCGTCCAGAGTTGGTGCCCGCAGCGCTCCATCACGACGGCGAGACGCGGCAGCCCACCGAGCTCGCGACCGCGGAGGGCCGCTACCGCGACTGGCCGCAACCCCCGGAGCATTTGACACACGAGGAAACGCCAGAATATATCGTGTACTGGCGAGCCCTTATGTTGCGGAAGTGGAGGATCCTCGCGCTCGCAGTGCTTGTCGCCGCCATCTCCAGCATAGTTGTTTCGCGGATGAGTCCCGTCTACCGATCCAGCGCAATGCTATTGATCGCGACTGATACAGCAAAGCTGGTGCCGATTGGCGACGCGTCCGGCAGCATAGGCGCATATTATCGAGAGTACTTCCAGACGCAGGCCGAAGTGCTGAAGTCCCGCGATGTCGCGCAGCGAGTCGTGACCAAGCTAAAGCTGGCAGAAAACCCAGAATTCGATCCCCGCGCGACCAGGCCATCGTTCCTCGAGTCCTGGACGGGTGAGCACCTTCCCGCATTGAAGGCGCTATTCTGGGGACCTCCCAGGAGGTTCGACGAGGCGTTGGTCGAAGACGAGGTATTGAAGCGTTATGCGGCGCGCCTGTCCATCGAGCCCGTGCGCCAAACCCAATTGATCAAGGTGAGCTTCGAGGCCCATGACGCCGCACTGGCTGCCGCCGTGGCCAATGCAACCGCCGAGGCGTACATCCAGGCGGATCTTGACGCCCGCGCCACCGTCAACCAAAACGCGGGGGAGCAAATCAATGAACGCCTGACGGAATTGAAGGCAAAATTGAACGCGTCGGAAAAGGCGCTGCAGGCCTATCGTGATCGGGAAGGCATGCTCGACAACAAGAGCACGGTGCTTGGCGGCACTGCCAGGCAACTCGATGCGCTTACTCAAAAGCTAGTGGACGCACGGGTTCGCCTATCGGAGGCTGAGCAGGCCTACAACCAAGTCAAGGCAGGTGAGACCACCAATTACGAATCGGTCCCGGCAGTAGTCAAGAGTTCATCGGTACAACGGGCCAAGGAGATCGAAGCGGAAGCGAAAAAAAAACTGGCTGAGATTTCGCAACGCTACGGACCCGAGCATCCGAAATTTATCGCGGCAAAATCCGACTTGAGCGCTGCGCGGGACAACACACGAAGGGAGATACAGAACCTGGTCGCAAGTGTCGTCAAGGAATACGAAGCGGCCCGGGCCACGGCGACGGCTATTCAGGAAGCGCTTTCGCAATCGAAGGGCACCATCCAGAGCCTAAACCGCAAGGAAATCCAACTGGGCATGCTCGAACAAGAAGTTGAAACTAATCGTCAGCTCTACCAAACCTTCTTGGCCCGTTTCAAGGAAACCAGTGCCACCAGGAACGCCCAAGTACCCAATGCTCGCGTTGTTGATGCAGCCGTGCCAGCGTTGTTGCCTATTCGGCCGGCCAAAACACGCACCGTAACGATTGCTACAGGATTAAGTCTGATTCTCGGGGCGCTCGGCGCCGTGATTTTGTATCGCCTGAAGAACACATTGCAGACAAGCGAAGACGTCGAGAACAAGCTGCATCGACAATTGCTGGCGGCATTACCGATCTTACCTAGAAGGAAAAATAGAAATCACAGGCAGGCGATACTGGATCATCCACACGATCGTTACGCAGAATCGATACGTGTGGTCTCCACCCAGGTACTGCTATCTGTCTTGAATTCACCCCACCAGGTCGTAGCCGTCACGTCGTGCGTGCTCGAGGAAGGAAAGTCGACTTTCGCTATAAATTTCGCCCACGCGCAGGCGAGGACCAAGCGCGTGCTCCTCATCGAGGGCGACATGCGCAGACCCTGCTTTGACAAGGCGATGAAGATTGCGGCGGACCAAAAGGGGCTTTCCGAGTTGCTCTCGGGCGATGGTACGTTGCAAGAATGCCTGTTGCAGGTTGAAGGAACGAACCTTCACGTGATTGCCGCCGGACGTATTCCGCCCAATCCACAGGATCTTTTGGCTTCCCGCACGTTCAGCGAATTGCTGAACGGGCTGCGCACCGGATACGAGATGATCATCGTCGATAGCCCGCCGGTGCAGTTGGTTTCTGATGCACTGGTGATCGGTGCGCAGTCCACTGGCGTGATCTTCGTTGTCAAGGCCGATGACACGCCCGTTCCATTGGCTCAGCGAGCCCTCAGGCGAATCGCAGCCGCGAATATTCCCCTCTTCGGCGTGGTGCTGAACCAGCAGGACTTCAAGAAGGCAGAGAAATATTACGGTGAGTACTCCGGCTACGGGAAGTACTGGTATGGGGCGGGGTATGGGGCCAATCGGTAGCCGGTAGGCGGTGAGAAGTGGCGCGGGGAAGCGCTGGGACAATGGTGAGCCGCTGGAATCCGCCCTTGCGGCCAACGTCTGGCCGCGGTATGGATCAGGCATCCCGCTGTTCAACCCCGGCGTTCCGCGTGAGTGCATCAAGGTCGCACGTGTCGTAGTCGTTCCTCCCAACGTCAAGACGCGTCAACGTTTCCGGCTAGGACACCGCATTTCGTTGCCGAAGCCCCGCAGCCGATGACGGCACCCAAATCGTCGGGGCGGCGCGGACGACACGGAATTCGGCCACGCACCCGCTCACGATCGACAATCAGCTCAAGGAGCCGCCCCGATCACCATGAGGGCGGCGCTACTGAAACGCGCAGAAAACGCGCATTTGCCCGGATTCGAGATCACGCCAGCCGGCGCGCCAATTCCGATCACTCGACCATGACCTTCACCAGCCGGCTTCTTTCCGCAACGACTCAACTGACGCTTAGTAATGGTGTCGTTCGGTTGCTGTCGATCGTCACTATACCCATCCTTACCGGCTTGCTCAGCCCGCACGCCTACGGCGTGGCGGCGTTGGCAGGCACGGTGATCTCGTTGGCGTCGGTGTTGGGGTTGGCCGGGATCGACATGTCGTATGCGCGCGCGTATCACAGCGCCCAGCCGCCAACCGGCATCAGTGTTGAGCACTATTGCTGGCGTTTCGCGATCCTGGGCGCGGTGATAACGGCCTTAGTCAGCATGGCAGTGTGGTGGTTCTTCAGCGGGAATTTCTTCGGGCTGGATCGCCGTCTCGCACTCCTGTTGGCGGCAGGCATTGTCTTCTCGGCGACCAACACGATGGCGCAAACCCGTGCGCGCCTCGCTGACCGATATCGCGCCATGGCGCTGAGCATCATTGCTACGGGAATCATTTCCATGGCGGCAAGCATCGGCATTGCGGTCTTTTGGCGGCAGGACGCCATGGCCTTGCTGCTTCCCTTGCTCCTTGGCTATCTGCTTCCCGTAATGCTGCTCGGCGCACCGCCTATCGCCGGATTGGCGAAAGCCTCGGGTCTGACCCGCAACGAAGGTGTGGCATTGATCAAGATCGGTCTGGCGGGTGTCGTTACTGCGCCCATGTACTGGCTGCTGAGCTCTTCCGATCGCTGGTTCCTTCAGCACTATCATGGGGCCGAAGCGGTGGGCGTCTATTCGATCGGCTACAGCGTCTCCGTCGTGGGAATGATGATTAACAACGCCGTCACTTCAGTGTGGCTGTTCGAGGCCTCGCGGGAGTACGAGCAGGACCCGGCGCAGGCAAAAGTCACCCTGGGCCGCCTCATGTCGCGTCTCACAGCACTGATGGCAGTCATCTGGCTCGCGGTCGCCGCCGCCGGCGGCGACGTGGTCCGTTGGTTGGCCAATGAACGCTTTCATGCTGCCGCAGACTACGTGCCCTACATCGCCGGCGGCGTCTTTTTTAATGGCGTGCTGCAGTTGGCCAACACCGGCCTCTTGCTCGTCAAGCAGTTGAATTGGGCGGCCTTGTGGTGGTTGTTGGGCGGCCTGTTTTGCGCCCTGCTTAATCTGGCCCTGGTGCCACGCTTCGGCGGCTTGGGCGCTGCCGTAACCCAGTGCGCGAGCTTCGGCTTTATCTCTCTTGCCGTCCTCGTCACCTCCCAGGTCAAAGTCCGCATTCATTTGCACTGGCACCGCCTCGCGCCAGCCATGGTCGTCATCCTGGGCGCCGGAGCCTTCCTTGCCCGACCGTGGAATGTGACGGCGGCCTACAGCCTGTTGATGAAACTGCCCATCGGGATTGCGGTGGCGGCCATCATCGCCTGGATGATGGCACCTGACTGGTGCGTCAAAGGGGTCGACTATCTGCGCTTGAGGGTCCCGCCTTGACCCGTGCGCGCCGGTCTGGTCAGGGGGTAGTGCCATGTGCGGCATAGCGGGCGAACTTAACTGGACGGCCGGCGCGGACATACGTGCCGTTGCCACAATGGTGTCGGGCATCGCCCATCGCGGTCCGGATGATCGAGGCCTTTGGTCGTCTCCAAACGGCGTTTGCGCCCTCGGCCATGCCCGCTTGAGCATTGTCGATCTCAGCCCCGCGGGCCATCAGCCGATGGTCGATCCAGGCACGGGCAATGCCATCGTCTTCAATGGCGAGATCTACAACTTCCAGGATCTGCGCAAGAAGTGTGAATCGGCGGGCGACGTGTTCAAGTCCCACTCCGATACCGAGGTGATCCTCACCCTCTACCGACGTCATGGCATCGATTGCCTCAAGTTCCTGCGCGGCATGTTCGCTCTTGCCATCTGGGATGAGCAGCAGCAGCGGCTCTTTCTGGCCCGTGACCGGATGGGCAAAAAGCCTCTCAATTATGCGGTCACGCAAACCGGGCTGGCGTTCTGCTCCGAATTGCATCCACTTTCCCGCCACGCGGGCGTCGATAGCGGGATGGACCTGGAGGCCCTGGAGTACTTCCTGCAATGCCAGTTCATTCCCGCGCCGTGGACCATCTACCTCGGCATTCGCAAGCTACCGCCGGCCCATTACGCCGTCTATGACCACGATGGCTTGAAGATCGAGAAATATTGGGAGGTCGATTATCGCGACAAGATCTGCATCAGCGAAGCGGACGCCCTGGACGCGCTGGAGGAAAAGCTGACCGAAGCCGTCCGCCTGCGCATGATTGCCGATGTTCCGTTGGGCGCGATGCTGAGCGGCGGCGTCGATTCCAGTGTGGTCGTTGCTTTAATGTCCAAACTCAGCAGCGAACCAGTGCGCACCTTCAGCATCGGTTTCGAGGAAGAAGCGTTCAATGAACTACCTTGGGCGCACCAGGCCGCCGAGCGCTGCGGCACACAGCATCATCCCAATATCGTCAAGGGCGAAGTGGAGCACCTGCTGCCCCGCCTGGCTCGGCATTATGGCGAGCCTTATGCTGATGAATCAGCAGTACCATCGTTCTTCGTCTCCGCCAACGTGCGTCATCATGTCCCGGTGGCCCTGAACGGGGATGGCGGCGATGAATTGCTGGGCGGATATCAGCGCTATCGCCTGCCGAAATTGGCGCTGCGCTCCTCCGCGCTGCTAGGCGGATGGTTGTCCCCCGCGCGTCTCGCGGACATGGCTTCGCGCCTTCAGGACGTGAAGAGCCTTCGCGGACGCGTGGCAAGAAGGCTCATGCTGCAATATTCCAACCCGGAACTGCGGTCAGTCATTATGTTTGCCGGCTTCTGGCACGATGCGGCACGCAGGGAATTGTTGCCTGACGGCCCGAATGTTCTGTTGCGGAACTGGCGCGCTCGCTGGCTGGAGGGCGCCTTCGCCCATGCCGATAACGCGATCGACCGAATGCTCTGGCTTGACAACCATATCTACCTGCCGGGCTGCTTGTTGGTAAAAATGGACATTGCCTCCATGCACTGCGGCCTCGAAACCCGCTCGCCACTGCTAGACCACGAAGTTATCGAATTCTGCGCTCGACTGCCCGTGCAGTACAAGGTCAAGAATCAGGTCGGCAAATACCTGTTGAAAAGGCTGGCGGAGCGCTATTTCCCCGCCGACTTCGTGCATCGACCCAAGATGGGGTTTGGCATTCCATTGGCAGCCTGGTTGCGCGGGCCGCTTCGCAAGGTACTCCACGAAACGCTGCTGGACGCCCACGTCATGGCACCGCTTTCCGGTGCGGTCGCCGAGCAGACCCTGCGGGAATTTGACTCCGGCGATGACGGACACAAATCCCGTCTTTGGGCGCTGTTGATGTTCGGGTGTTGGCGCAGACAGCAAGGTGCCGATCCCTGAGCGCAAGCGTCTCGAGCATGCCAACCAGGAAACTTAGAGTCGGCCTTCTCGTTGAGACGCGGGATCTGCTCGCTTGGGAATGCGCGATGCTGCGAAGGGTCATGAAATCCCAGTACGCAGAACTTGTGCTGTTTATTCACGACAATGCGGACTCAGCAAACTACTGCCTACATCGGCGCCGAACGATCGCGACACTTTTCTCCACAGCTATTCGGAGAATGACCTACGCTTTGTTGGCAACACTGGAAGAAAAGGTTGGTGGCTATGATCCTTACGCACTTGCCGTATGCAATGACCTCGAGCAGTTCCGCAGTATTCCGCGCCTGGACGTAACTCCCTCAGGCGAGCCGTCCACCACCGCCATCAACCCATTCGATGTAGAAAGGATCCGAGAATTCGACGTGGATGTCTTCATCAAATTGGGCGATTTCCCCCTTGAACGCGACATCTTGAGAGTGGCGAATTACGGCGTGTGGTCAGTCGTTCACACCGACAACCGCGTAAACCGGGGTGGCGCCGCCGGATTCTGGGAGGTGTTTCATAACGTGCCCGTTACCGCTTCGACACTGCAGCTTTTGCGCGAAACTCCAGATGACAACAAAGTCATCGGCCGATCTCGTCTGGCAACTTGCTGCGTATCGGTGAGGCGCAACAGGAACAATCTGTATTGGAAGGCGTCGCGCCAAATACCATGGAAATTGAAGGAACTATATCTGCTCGGGCCAGCTCTCTTTTTTGAAAACGCTGAACGAGATAGCGACCGCCCACCATTTGATTCTCATCGGCCGTCGGCGATGCCGAGGCTATCCGACGAAATTGTGCTACTACTTCGGATATTCTGGCGGATCTATTCGAATCGCATCCGGAACTTCTTTGTGGCTACCCAATGGATATTGCTATTCGACCTTCGAAACGTGCCCTCGCCATCGCTCTCGCATTTCACGAAGATCACTCCGCCGCAGGATCGATTCTGGGCGGATCCGCATGCGCTGATCAAGGATGGGAGGAACTACGTCTTTATCGAGGAGCTTCAGTATAGCCAGAACAAGGGCTATATTTCGGCGATGGAAATCAATGAGGACGGAACTCACACCGTGCCACGACGCGTACTTGAAGAGCGCTATCATCTCTCCAATCCATTCGTTTTCGAAAATGATAGACAACTTTTTCTGATCCCGGAGTCTGCGAAGAATCGTACAGTGGATTTGTATCGCTGTGTGTCATTCCCCGACAAGTGGGAACGTTGCGAAACGCTTCTGAGAGACGTACACGCAGTGGACACGACAGTTCATTTCCACCAAGGAAAGTGGTGGCTCTTTACAAATATTCGCGAGCACGAGAGCGGATCGAGCGATGACGACCTGTTTCTCTTTTTCTCGGATACGCTAGAGCGCGGCCAATGGAAGGCGCATCCTCGCAATCCTATCGTCTCCGACGTGACCAGAGCGAGGCCAGCGGGAAAGATCTATGAGCATGAAGGGAAGCTTTTCCGACCCGCCCAAGACTGTTCGATCCGGTATGGCTACGGAGTCCGGATACTGGAAATCCTCGAAATGTCGGAATCGGATTACGTCGAACAGGAAGTTGATTTCATTCAACCAAAATGGGACAAGAGGATTATTGCTACGCACAGTTTCAGCAAGGCGGGACGCCTCATCTTTAGTGACGCCCTGGAGGAAAGATGGGAGTTCCTCCCGAGCTGGCGTAGAAGCGCGTAAGGCAGAAATCGTCGGTGCCTGCTGGGGTCGGGATCGCGGAGTGTGCTTCAGCTCAACGGTTCTGTCAGGACGTGGACGCGCTATCGTCACTTGAAAGAAGTGAGCGCCAACCAGAAGTCGCCCGCGTATGGGTTGCATCTGAATCTGGCGCGCGGCGCGCAGCTTCTTCATGGGCCAATGTAATTCCTGGCCCAAGTCTTGATTTCCTCAATCAGGCGACCCCGATGCTGTTCCAGCCAATACGTGTGATGGGTTTGCGGCCAGAATAACTCGGTGCAAAACTGCTGATAGCCATTCAGGCCGAGCACTCGACCCAGTTGCCCCGCTTGATTGTAGTACCCGTGCGCGTACTCGGTGAATACCGAAAAGACCCGGCCCCTTCGCTCGCGGATCAATTCGAACGCGCGTCGCAGTTGTTCCAAGGTCGGAAGATCCCTAAGTGCTAACGGGTCGACAGATCTGTCGTCTTGCTGTACTTGCGCCCGTGGGCGCGTCAGCGACGTGAAGCGACGCTTTAGCCAGCCGGCGTATCGAGCAGGATCGCTGTACTTTGCGATGATCACTCGTCCGCCAAATCCTGGGTCCCGATAACAAATCGGGTCAAGCAAGACCATACCGATAACCCGCGTCTCTCGGAGCGCCAGATGTATCGCATTGTCCGCGCCTGTGCAGAGCCCGGCCAACACGAGCGGTGGACGACCCAGACGCGAATCCAGAATGCTGGAAATCTCCGCGAAGTCCGCTGCTACCGATTCCCGGCTGGTCAGGCCGGAGCGCGGTGGACTATCACCCCTGCCCGCCAGATCGACCCGTAGCGAGCTGAAGCCCATCTGAGCGAGTTCCCTGCCAAGGCGGACGTGCAGCCGATACGGACCGACCCGATGCAGCAGACCCCCGCTCAAGAACACGAAGACCGGCAACTCGCGCGCGGGGTGAGAGTGCTTGCTCGCTGGCGTCAGAATACCGAACAACCGCCCACCCTCCCCGAACTGCAACGCCTCCTCCGTCAGGACAGGGTCAGGCATTCGGTCAGGCGCTCCAATATCGGCTTAGGCATCATCAGATTTTCCAATTCAGTCTCCCAGTTGCAGGCGAATCGCGCCACATCACCTGATACCCCCTGCACGGGAAGACCACCTCCCGACGACGTGCTGACGACGTAAAGCTTCCCCTCTGGAACGCTCGAATATGCACTCACGTCGAGCAGACGAAACTCCTTCACCATGCGATCGGAAAGACGATACCCGGCATACTCGTGACTTGTCCATCGGAGCTCCGTGTCGCTCACGGAAAGATCGCGCTCGATGATTGTCTCCTGAACGCGACGCATCGCCTGAAGATAGGTCGTTCCATCGGGGACGGGATCCCACACCACCAGCCGGTTGATATCACTTAGAGCGTCCGCCGACCGGCACGCCAGCAGCGCACCCGCACGCACGCCGAGCAGCCGCACCTCATTGCATCCAGATAACTCGCGTCCTTCGCGTACAGCGAGCGCGATGTCCTCCACCCAGTCGGAGATCGTAACCTCGCTGAGGTCATATGATGAATCCCCGGTCCCCAGATAATCGAACCTGATTGCGTGCTGGCCCTTCTCGGCAAGAGAAATCGCCAATTCCCGCAGCGCAAGTTGCGTGCGCATGTACTCATTGAACAGAGGGGGGCAGATGACCGTAAGGACCTGACTGTCGTTGCCGATTGGCGGATGGTAGATCGCGAACACCTGCCGGTTGCTCGGCCCGAGGAAGAGCGCCGTCTGGACCCTCGTTGCACTGAAGAACCTTTGCCCCATCGGCGAAAGCAGGCTCAGCGCTTGCTCATCCGTGGAACGTTCTGCCCCTCCACCAAACTTTGCCTGAACGACCGAACTCAATTGGGCAATGGTGGGAGCTTCGAAAAACTCCCTGAGAGTGAACTCTACGTGAAACGAGGACCTTATCTTCGCAACGACTTGCATGGCCAACAGCGAGTGCCCACCCAACTGCGAAAAATTGTCCTGAAGGCCAATGTCTTCAAATCCAAGTACGTCTTTCCATATTGCCGCCAAGACCGTCTCGGCGTCATTGGTTGGCTGATCCCCTCGCTCCTCGCGGTCTTGCTTCAGCGCAACTGACTTTCCACCGCCCTGTATCTGAGAGAGGTATCTTGTATGATCGAATGGCGACTCAGACTCTTCCACCAAATGATCGAGGTTCTCCGGGCTGACGATGACCTGCGCAAGATCCGAGTTCAGGGCTTGCTTGAAAGCCTGCAATCCATCTGTTGTGAGGATCGCCTTCTGAAGAGCGGCTTCTTTCCAGCCCTCCAGACCCGGCTTGATCTCCAGGTCCGCCAATTGGCCGACCTCCTTCCAACCGGGCCAGTTGATGGCAAGCGTGCGAAATTTCGTTCTGCTGTTCGCGAAATGCGAGAAAGCATCGAGGAATGAGTTTGCGGCGCTGTAATCGGACTCGGCATAGGGTGTGATGACCGAAGTGATCGACGAGAACAGCACGAGGAAGTCCAGGTCCTCCCCCTTCAACAGGTCGAACAGGACCATCGCGCCGTAGGCCTTTGGAGCCAGAACGCTATCGGCACCTTCCTTCGTCTTCGTCTGCATCAGTCCCGCCCTGACGATCCCTGCGCCGTGAATCACCCCATGGATCGTCTTGAATTTCGCTCTCGTCCAGTCGATAGCATCCTGCATCTGCTTCCTGTCGGACGAGTCGGCTGTGACGACCTCCACCTCGGCGCCCAATTCTTCGATCTCGAGCAGGGCTCTGAGGGTCCTAAGGACCGCCTCAGGCGCGTCACCTGCCGTCGACAATTCCCTCCACGTCGATTTTTCCGGAAACGGGGTCTTCTTGGTCAGCACGATTCTGGCCTGGCAGGTTTCTGCCAGGTACTTGGCGACTGACAGCCCGATCCCGCCGGTACCTCCCGTGATCAGATAAACACCGCCGCGGCGCAGACGCCTGATTTCCGGCGGCTCGTTTGGTGTGCTCGCCGAGACGGGCTTTGGCAAACTGACCCTTTCATACCTTCGCTCCCATCGATGCCTTCCCCGATAGGCTACGACTCGACGTTGCGATGGCTCGGCAAATTCGGAAAGAATCTCGGCGAGTACTTCATTGGGCACACTCTCGATGGTCCGGTTGTCGGGCAAATCGATGTTGAAGCACTTGACGTTCGGAAGTTCCTTGGGAATGACTCCACAAGGCCCCAACACGGTCGCCATTGTCGGATCCAGACGCTCCTCGCCTGTCACCTCATGGAGGCGGTTCGAAACGATGGCGATCTTGATCGGAACGGCAATGTCGAGCTCGCCGATCGCCTGGGCGATGTGTAGCAGGCTATAAAAGCCGAAGCTCTGGTTGGCTGCACACCGTAGATGGGTGATCTCCTCGTCGTCCCGCGTTAGGCTTCCGAGATGGACGATGTTGATGGCCCTCGCGGCCCGCCCTTTCAGCGCCCGGAACAATTTAATGTAGTCGTCGATTCCCGAAGGATTCAGCTCGAACGAGCCGCCATTCCGACTGACAAATGACTGGCCGAAGCGAACGAAATCCGCCTGTTGTCGCATTGCCTGGAGCCTGGACTTGATGCAGTCCCCTCCTCCATATTGATCCGCGACAATCAACCAGTAGGCGTCTTCCAGACTGGATTCACGCGCAATCTCACGTCGAAACGGAGTTCTTTCCCACGTTGGCACGTAGAACCAGTTGTCCACCGCGGCCTTTTCCGATGCGCGCCTCCATTCTTGCGCCTTACGTGCGCTGTCCGACGTCGTCTCGATCCAATGATTCTTCCTTTCAAAAGGATAGGTTGGCAGTGCAACGCGGTGGCGGCGATCGCCGCTATGAGTGCTGTCCCACTTGATCGCCGTTCCTGACACCCACAGCTTTCCGATCGCGTGCCACAGAAATTCGATATCTGACTGGTTCTCGTAGTGGTGCCTGATCGAGGAAATCGCCACCGGAACTCCGGCATGCTGCCGGTCGGGGTGCTGCATAGCCAGCACCCCCAGCGTGCGGCCCGGGCCAGCCTCCAGGAGGATTGGATTCTCGAACTGCCACAGCTCGTGCAAAGCGTCGCTGAACCTGGCAGTGTGATTAGCATGCATCGCCCAATAGGCGGGATCGGTAGCCTCACGCCCCGTGATCCACGTCCCGGAGACGTTGGATATATAAGGAATTCGCGGCTCGTTCAATTGAACCTTGCGCACCTCCGCCTCGAATGCCTTCACGATCGGATCGAGCATTCTCGAATGAAAGGCATGAGCATTCTGAACATGCCGACAAATGACGCCCCGTGCACTCAGCGTCTTCTCGAACTCGGCCACGGCGGCAACCGGACCGGCCACCACACACAAACTTGGACCGTTGATCAACGAAATGGACAGCTCTCCGGGGAGCAGAGAAAGCAGTTCACTTTCAGGCAGCATGACAGCAAGCATGGCGCCCTGGGGCAATTCATTGACCAGCTTGGCCCGGGTCGCAATCAGCCGCAACGAGTCCTCCAGCGACAAGACCCCGGCCAGGCACGCCGCCACGTACTCACCCATGCTGTGACCGACGATGACGTCAGGGGTGATCCCCAACGAATGCCACAGACGGGCCATCGCATATTCGATCGTGAACAGTGCCGGCTGCGCAAACAGCGTCCTGTTGAGATTTGTCGCGTCCGGATCCTCCGGTGCACCGGCTTGCCCGCCAAGCATCTTCTTCAGGTCGATCCCCTTGCTCTTGCCCTCCCTCTTCCAGCTTCGGCTGTTCGGATAGATGACCGTCCGGATATCGATCCCCAGGTGCGGCTCGAGAATCTGCGAGCACCGATCGACCTCCTCTTTGAAAGGGACCGACGCTTCATAGAGATCGTGGGCCATACCGAGGTAGTGATCGCCGACACCGGGCAACAACAGGATCACCGGACGCCGCGGCTCGTCCGCCCGGCTGGAGACCACTCGCTTGGAGCCCTCCTGGCCAAGCACAGTCAGGGCGTCCTCGCGGTCGGTACAGACGAGGCACCGCCTATGCGGAAGCGCCTTGCGCCCGATCTGCAACGTGTAGGCCACGTCGCTCATGTTCACGGCGTCGTTAGCGTTCAGGAACTCCCGCAAACGATGCGTAGCCTGGTCGAGTGCCGGCTCCGTCTTGGCCGACAAGACCAACAAATGAGGAGGAGCGGCTCTTGTCGACGCCCCCGGTTCCGACGCTTCTTCAAGGACGACATGCGCATTCGTTCCACCCATGCCGGTGGACATCACGCCTGCTCGCCTGGGACCGTCGCTGGTCCATTCGCGCAAATGCGTGTTGACGAAAAACGGCGTCCTCGGAAAATCGATTTCGGGATTGGCTTCTCTGAAGTGGAGGCTCGGCGGAAGCTTTCGGTGCTCGAGGGCAAGGACGGTCTTGATGATGCCGGCAACCCCCGCCGCGGCGTCGAGGTGTCCGATGTTGGATTTTGCCGAACCGACTGCGCAGTAGCCTGCACGCTGCGTAAAGGTGCGGAATGCTTTGGTCAACGCGCGGATCTCGATGGGATCTCCAACGGGCGTTCCCGAACCGTGCGCCTCGACGTAGCTGATGCTGTCCGCTTCGACCCCGGCATTGGCCAGTGCCTCCACTACGGCGTCGGCCTGGCTGTTGACGCTGGGAGCCGTGTAGCCGGCTTTTTCCGAGCCGTCATTGTTGACGGCTGAACCCCGGATAACCGCGCGGATGGCGTCGCCGTCCGACACGGCGTCCGTCAGGCGCTTCAACACCAGGACACCGCCGCCGCTGCCGAAAACCGTGCCATTGGCCTTGGCGTCGAACGCCCTTACGTGCCCATCCGGCGAGACGACCCCGCCGGCGTCGCAAAAGTAGCCGGCGCGATGCGGAACGCGCACCGATATCGCACCAGCCAGGGCCATATCCGTCTCGCCACTCAACAGGCTCTGGCGAGCCAGGTGGACGGCGACGACGGAGGTCGAGCAGGCGGTCTGAACCGTGATGCTCGGCCCCTTCAAATTGAGCTTGTAAGAAATCCGGGTGCTCAGGAAATCCTTGTCGTTCCCGATCAGCGTGGGGATGTAATCCTCGGCCAGCCGGTTGTTCAGCCCGACGTTCGTGAAATAGGTATTCAGCGCGCTGCCCGTGAACACGCCGATACGTCCTTGATAGCGATCCGGGTCATAACCCGCATTCTCGAGCGCCTCATGAGCCAGCTCGAGCAAAATGCGGTGCTGCGGATCCATGCTCCTGGCTTCCATCGGCGAAAAGCCGAAAAAACCCGCGTCGAAACAGCCCGGGTCCTCGAGGATCGGCGCCGCCTTCACATAGTTCGGGTCGGTCAGGCAGTACGCCGGCACGCCGGATGCCAGGATCTCCTGATCTGAAAGCCGGGCGATCGACTCAACGCCTTCGGCCAGGTTGCGCCAGAACTCGTCGACGTTGCGTGCGCCTGGAAAGCGGCCGGACATGCCGACGATTGCGATATCGAACTCGTTGCTCATCGGCGTTTACGAAGGCCGCACCTGGATGACGGGTTCCGGCAATGCCTTGCGATCCGTCTTACCGCTCGGCGTCAGAGGCATTTCATCGATTTTCTCGATGCGATTGGGGATCATGTAGTCGGGGAGGCGTCTTTTCAGGTAGTTGTTCAGACCCGCGACGTCCAGCTCGGACTTGCAGACGACGTAGGCCACGATGAGGATGACGTTCTCCGAGTACCTCTTGACCAGCGCAGCACAGTTGGTGATGCCGGGGTACTCCCTGATCGTGTTTTCGATCTCACCCAGCTCGATCCGCAATCCCCGTATCTTGACCTGGTGATCCTCGCGACCCAGATACTCGATGTTCCCGTCGAGGAGCCAACGGGCCACGTCTCCGGTCCGATAGATTCTTTCACCGGGGTTGACAGGATTGTCGGTGAACTTTTCGTCGGTCAGCGCCGGGTTGTTCAGGTAGCCCCTGGCCAGGCCGACCCCGGCGATGCACAACTCTCCCGTTTCGCCGATTGCAACCTGCTGCCCGTCTCTGATGACGTACAGCTTGATGTTATCGATCGGTCGGCCGATTGGGATACTCTCGAAATCGTCATGTGCAGGGCAATCGAAATAGCTGACGTCTACCGTCGCCTCGGTGGGGCCGTAGAGATTCGTCAGTCGGGCCCCCGTCTTGCTGCCCAAGATGGCATTGAACTTCCTGACATGACTGGACGTCAGCGCCTCACCGCTGGCAAACACCTGCCGAACCGAAGCCAGGTTCTTCAGTGCGCCAGCATCCCTGCCGTCCAAATACTCAAGAAACACGTTCAGCATGGAGGGAACGAAGTGCATGACGCTGACGTTGTGCTTCTTGATGGTGTCAACGATGGCCAGCGGATACTTCTCCCCGCCTGGCATCAAGAAGCAAAGCTTTGCGCCCGTGAGGGCCCACCAGAAAAGTTCCCACACCGATACATCAAAATAGTAGGGGGTCTTTTGCAGAATGACGTCGCGCCCGTCGATCGGGTAGGACCTTTGCATCCAGTGGAGTCGGTTGACGACGGATTGGTGCTCGACCATCACCCCTTTCGGTTTGCCGGTCGATCCGGAGGTATAGATCACATACGCCAGATCCCGCGGCTTGTTCACGATGACGGGGTTTGCTGTTGTTCCGCCGTAGACGTCCGGATCGTCTAGATTGATCATCAGCCCGTCAAAATCGATCCTGCTCGCCGTCTCTCGCTGCACCAAAAGGACTTTGACCCCGCCATCCTTCAGCATGTAGTCATTGCGATCCGGCGGATTCTCCGGTGACAAGGGTAGATACGCCCCTCCAGCTTTTACGATTCCCAATATGCCGATGATCATCGCAAAGGATCGTTCCACCATCAACGCGACGATGTCTCCCGGCCGGACCCCCTTGGCCCTCAGCAAATGCGCGAGCTGATTGACCTTCGCGTTGAGCTCTGCGAACGTGAGCGATGACCCACCAAAAACCTTGTCGTAGTCGCAGACGATCGCTGTTGCTGAAGCATGTTTTTCAATCTGCGCCTCGATCAATTCCTGAAGCGTGACGTCACTCGGAAATGGTGTCTCCGTGCGATTGAATTGCACGATCCGCGCAAGATCGGCTGCCGTCGCGGCGGGCGCGGGTGACGTATTCATATGAGGATCATGCCGCCGCGCTTACTTCGCGAGGCGATGGGTTTGGCCAACAAACATCTTCCCCAAGAGCTCCTCATGGATCTGGGTCGTGCCTTCAATGATCTCCATGATCTTGGCATCGCGGTAAGACCGCGAAACCTGCGATGACCCGTGCACACCCGCTGCCCCCTGAATCTGAACGGCGTCAGACGCTGCTCTCACCGCCGCTCGCGACACAAAATACTTGGCCATCAAGGTCTTTTCGAAAACTTCGGGAAGATGCTCGTCTTCCGCGCGACAGGCGTGGTGGCACAGGAAGCTTCCGGCCTCCAGGTCGGTGCCCATTCTGGCAATCAGTGATCGGATCATGCCAATTTCACCGACCGTTTTTTCGGCAATCTTTCGCACGGCCGCGTACGCGATGCTTTCTTCAAAGCATCCTCTCAAGAGCCCCAATCCCGAGCAGGCGGTGCTGATTCTCCCGTATTGCAAGCCAACGGGTGCGACATGCGATAAGGCAAAACCGGGTTTGCCGACAATGTTGGTGGACGGCACCTCGACATCGTTGAACGTGAGCTGCGCCAGGCCGGCCGAACGGAACCCCATCAGGTCACGAATCGGCTCGACTTCGAGGCCTCGAATTCCCCTGGGCACAAGACAGGCGACGGAACGTTGCTCCAGCTTTCCGAATACGAGAAAGACGCCCGCGCGCTGTCCACAGGTTATCCATTTTTTGCCGCCGTTCAGAACAAGAGAATCGCCACGAGAACTCCGCGTGAACTCGGTTGCCAGGGATTGAATGGCACTTCCAGCACCGGGTTCCGTCAAGGCGAAAGCCCCGATCATTTCCCCTTTAGCCAACGGCGGAAGCCATCGTCCTCTCTGCTCGTCTGTGCCCCACTTGTGCAACGCCATGGATACCATGGCCTGGACCGTCAGCACGCCCGTCAACGAGGAAGATCCCCTCCCCATCGCTTCGTTCAGCAAACCGAACGTGACGACGTCCCAGCCTTGTCCACCGTGTTCCAGCGGCAGAGTCGAGCCCAGATACCCGGATCTTGCCAACATCGATATCACGTGATCAGGAATGCTTTGCTCCCGATCCCATGTTTCGGCAAACGGTTCAACGTTCAGCGCAACAAATTGCTTGAACTCCGCGTGCCTCGCCCTTTGTTGGTCCGTCAATAGGTGCTGCATATCAAAGGCGTCTCCTTACTCACCCTGCCCCGTTCTTTCTCTGGACAAACGCCGCAGCCGCGTTGAGAGACTTGAAGTTTTCAATGTCCAGGTCTTCCATCCCCACCTCGATGCCAAAGGTCTTTTCGATGAAGGTCATCAATTGGACCGCGAACAGCGAGTTTACGAGGCCCGACTCGAACAGATTGTCGTCGTCCTGCAAATCTGCGACGTTGACGGAACTCAATATGAAGCGCCTGACGGTTTCCTTGACCGCGTTTTCTTTGCCTGCATCCACTGACATCATGATTCAGCCCTCTGGATAAACATAGAATCCTTTCCCTGTCTTTCGCCCCAGGTGCCCCGCATACACCAACTTCCTCAACAACGGGCAGCACCGATACTTCGGGTCTTGAAAGCTTTGGTAAAGGACGTCGAGCGAACGCACCACCGTATCCAAGCCGATCAGGTCAGCCGTCTCCAACGGGCCCATCTTGTGTCCGAAGCATTTCTTGAAAATCGTGTCGATCTTGTCTGCCGTCGCCACCTGATCCTGCAGCACAAACGCAGCCTCGTTCATGAACAGATGCGAAATGCGGTTTGACACGAACCCCGGCATGTCTTCGACGACGACCGCCTCCTTGTCGAGCCGTGAAAACAGCTGCAGCAGGGTCTCGAGGGTTCGGGCCGAGGTGTGAAATCCGCGGATCACCTCAACCGTTGGTTTCAGATGGACCGGATTCATCAAGTGGATCCCGACAACATTCGCCGGGCGTTTCGTTGCGCTGCCTATTTGGGTAATGGAAATGCATGAGGTATTAGCCCCTAAACAGACTTCGGGAGGCATCACTCGCTCCAGATCTTCATAGACCTGCTTCTTGATCTTCCAATCTTCGGTGACGTTCTCGATGATGAAGTCACACGAAGCCACGTCCTCCAGGTCGGTCGTCAGAGTCATTCGCGCGATGGCCGCCTCCTTCGTGATCCGGGGTAAGGTCTTCGACAACAGAGGCGCCACTCGTATGTTCTTCAATACGTCAGCCCTAGCTCGCTGCAATATCTCTTCTGAAATGTCGACCACCACCGCGGATATTCCATGAAGGACCAAGTCGGTTACGACGCCGACGCCGATGTTTCCCGCGCCAAGAACGCCTACCTTTCTGAATTCCATCTTACGAGGCCCTTCGCCTGAGGGTGTTGTACCGTCTCTGCTGGCCCCGGTGAGCGGCCGCCGCCGTCGTGGCTGCGCTCCGCCCCTCTTCGGACGTTGCGCTCAATTTGGCGGCGAGCAGCGCCACCGTCGGGCACTCGAACAGGCTGACGATCGAAAGTGTCTGGTTCAGTTCCTTCTTGATCATCGCAATCACTTGGACGGCCCTGAGCGACGTTCCGCCGGCCTCGAAAAAGTTGTCGCTCATGCCGATGCGGGGCCTGCCCAGCACCTTTCTCCATATCTTCGCGAGTGCCGCTTCCAGCGTGCTGCTCGGCGTTACGTCCGCCCGGGCGTCGAGCGGTTGCGCCTTGACCCGGTTTTCCTCGATCGCCTTTGCGATTCGATCGACGTCGTACAGACTCTCCCCAATCCGCTGCAGGCGCCCGGACCGGTCGGCGACACCGAATGCCAGCGCCGGGCGAAGCGTGGGCATTTCGGCGCCAGGCGTTGCCTGTGTCTCCACTGCAATCGGTGCCCTTGCAGCCGGATCGTATTTCACGTTTGCCAGGATTTCCGCTGGAAAGCTCCACGACGTTCCGGCCTCGTTCCGATAGCGGTCGCCGATGCTCGTGATGAATTCCAGTGCCGGCAAATTCTTTTCCGTAAGCCGATAAGTGAATTCCACAAGCTGCTTTCCATCCTTGACCGCCCGCTCGCCAAGCTGCGACACAATCGCATGCTCGACGCCTCGGCCCAGGACCCGGCAGCTCAGCAGGAAGGTGTCCACCTTGTAACGGTCGTGCTGCGACTCATAGATCAAGACGCCGACCAGTCCGTAGTCCCCAAAACGATCGACCACCCGAACCACGAGACATTTGGCGTTTTCGTGCTTCAGGAGGTCATCGATCTCCTTGTTCGAGCGCCGGATGGTCGTGAAGTTGAATTGATTCGTTCTGAACGTAAGCTGCGACACACGGTCGAGTTGATCCTCCGTCAGTTCGCCAATCTCGATGCGAAGCTGAAGGCCCTTGATGAAATCCGTCAGGGAGAACGACTGTTCGCGGTACCGTTCCCTCTGCGCGCTTTCCTGATACATCCTGGTCCGGTCCTGGTCTTCCCTCGTCGAGCTCGCGTTATCGAATGCCCAGATGTGATTCAGAAATGAAGAGAACGCTTCGGTGTTTCCCGGCAATTGCAGTGCCAGTACGCCCGGGCAGTTGATTTCTACATCCGCGCAATCAACCGGGTTATCATCGACAAAGATGAAGCTGTCTAGCCCGAGATTGAGCTCCTTCGCGAGCGCCTTGATGTTTTCCGATTTGCTGTTCCAATTGATTCTCCACGAAACCAGGTGCTCGCGTTTCAGCGGCATATCGCTTCGTTGATCGAAGATGTCCAGCGCATCCTTTTCATTGTTCTTGCTGCATAGACAGAGGAGCATGCCGGCGTTCTTTTGACCGATCATGAATTCCTGCAACGCGCGAAAAGGTGGGGTCACCTCGACCCCCAGGGGGCCGTCCTCCCCGCACACTCCCTTCCAGAGCGTGTTGTCGCAGTCCAGCGCGATCACTTTGAACGGATTGCGTTTAAGGTTGTAGATTGTTCGGACGAGCGTGGTCCCGATCGCGGCATAGCCGTCCGTCGTGTACGGGATATGACCCGCATGATGACCATGCGGATCGTAATAGTCGCTGACGGGATAACGCCGCAACAGCGAGGCCGAACTGATGATATGAACATTCGCCATTCGGCCCGCGTCCGATATCAAGGCCGTCTCGGCCTCGTCGAGCGCCACCCTCAATTCCGCATCGGCCTCCACGGGCGGAGTCCTCGGACAGAAACACAGGACCAAGGGCACTTTGGCGTGGCTCATGAACGAGCGCAGCGCGCCGCCGAACTCCTGAATGTTCCGCTTCAAGCTGTCTGCCGTGTAGCGTGCCTGACCGGTCCGGGTGACGCCTGATTCGCTGGCCGCCGACCCCGAATGGAGCTCGCCGCCGGCCTGGTCGCGGGTCGCATACAGATTGAACAAGCCAGCATGCTCGAGCAGTGTTTCCTGCTCCACGGCGCAGCGGTACCCTTTCTCGATCAGCAAGCGTTCGATCCGTTTGATCGCCTCGCGTGTCGGATCATGAATCTCGAGCACGACCTGCTTAATTTTCGGCCAGTCGTGATCTTCGATGCCATCGATGATATCCAACTCGGCCTTCTCGGCATCGATCTTGAGAAGGTCGATCTTGTCGATCTGGTTCTCCCGGATGATGTCCGACAAGGATGTCAATTGGCACTCGTAGGTCTTGCGACGAAGCCTGTCGGCGGTGAGCTCGCTGACGTATTCGTCCACGGATTCGTCCTGGATCGATTCGCTGAGCATGTTCCGGACGACCGCCTGAATGGCCTCGCGGTCCTCGGCTTCATCCGAATAAAAGCCGGAGAAGACCGACGATTTCTCATAAAAAGTAAAGGTCGCGGTCTTGCGCTTGTCCGCCACGCCGACGTTTAACGCTCGGACGTTCGATCCATAGGCATCGCAGTTTGCCTTCAAAAGGTCGTACACGACCGGGGCCGGTTCGCACGCATAGATCGTCGGGTTCTTGCAGCGGCTCATCACGAACAGGGAAAAGAGTCCGATATTGGCTCCGATATCCACTACGGTATCGCCATCCTGCAGCCGGATGCCGTGCCTCAGATAGCATTGATCCTCAAAGATCTCCTTGTAGACATAGTCCGTCTCATATTGATTCAAGTGCACGATTGCCAGGCCATTCGGCAAGACGCATCTCGCCCGAGCCCCAAAGCACTGCTCGGCCCGTTCCTTGCTGAGATCCATCGGGGCACGCCGTTCCCCCGCGGCCCACTCCTCCAGTGCCAACAGGATGACGTTGGCCCCGTCGCTGTTTCGGCGAAACGCGCTTCCCGTGTCCAGCAGTTGCTGAAAGACCTGGTTGTACGGCGCAAATTCGACGCGGACCTGAACGCCGAAATGGTCGCCCCAGAAATTCAGGGCGTCTTCCAGCGGCTCTGCGGTAAAGTTGGAGGCGATGACGAGGTTCGCTGCCGCCTTATCATCCGTGACGTCTGCGTTGTCCAGAAGCGTGAGAGCAACCCCGGAGAGTTCCAAGTATGGCTTGCCGGACTGGTCGAAGACCCGAACGTTGCCGAGAATTCCGTTGGCACCGCCGTCGCTCCCCGGCAGCAGCGTGGCGTGACCCCAAAGCACATCAGGGAAATCGAGATCCGTAATTTCGACCTTCTCAATCGATCGCAATATGAAGGTCTTGCCCTTCTCCATCGTGAAGGGCGCGAGAAGCTGCGTTACGGAGTCGAGCAGCCTTGGGTGCAAATGGTTAGGCTCGATCTCCCCGTGCTGGTGTGCCGCCGCAAGCCTCCCCAGGGATTGATCGCCCGCCCGCCAGATCGACGAGACGTTTTGAAAATCCGGCCCGTACTGGTTGCCGTTTTGCCGTAGCTTCCTATAGAACTGTTCCGAGTCGATTACGGCGTGGGACTGCGCCTGGAACGCTTCGACGGAAAACGCGTCGGCGCCCTCTCTCCGCGACGTTGGTGGATTACGGTCGATTTCGAGCTTGGCAGCATATCTCCGGGCGGCAGGCTGGGCGCCATCAACTTCGACACCGGCCTCGTAGAACGCGTAATCAACATGCCCGTCGCCGCGGTCGCCCACTTCGACCTTGATGACGGTATCGTCCGCCGAAAGGATAATGGGATTGTGGAAGGTTACATTCCGCACGATGCCCGGAAGGCGCTTGGAAATCTCGTGCTCGACACACAGGGCGATCTCGATGTAGAACGACCCGGGTAACACCACCATGTCCTGAAAGCCATGATCGGCGAGATACGGCAAGGACCGAAGGCCGATCCTGAATTCCGCGGACGCCTCTCGCTGCCGATCCGAGGAAAAAGTGACATGGTGTTTCATGGTGGACATGGCTTGCGGAGTCGTTGCGCCCATCGATCGTCCCTCTGAATCAAAAATGGGGCAGCGAGCGCACTGCGATCCGCTGCGGACTCACCGTTGAGGCCACCTCGTGCGCGAACTTCTGCACGACGATGGCACCGATCAGCCCGGGGCCGGGCACGAAGCCGTAGAGCGTCCAGCCGCAGTGGTCGCCAGGCGTGTTCTCAATGCGGAGGATCTTCGCGGGCTCGCCGGGCGCTAGCGTAACGTCGAATCGATCCAGCGGATAGTCAAGACCGTCGCCGAGCGCTTTGACAAACGCTTCCTTGCGCGTCCAGCAATTGAAGAAGCCCAGCGGCCTGTCACTCGGCCCGAGCGCAAGGTACGCCTCATACTCGCGGCGGGAGAAGAAACGCGCGGCGATATCCTCGGCGTCGTGGATCGCACGAACGGATTCGATATCGATGCCGATCTCACGTCCTCTGGAAAAAGCGTACACGGCGACATCGTCGGAGTGGGATACGTTGAAGCGCAGGTCCGAGGGCACGCGACGCCGCGCGACCGCCGGCTTGCCGTGTCCCCCGTATGCCAACTCGACCGATTCAGGCCGCATGCCCAACCGTGCCCCAAGCAACCGGCGCAGCCACGCACGTGCTACGGTGAATCGGCGGCGGTCGCGATCGAAGACAAAACGACTCGCTCTTTGTCGCTCCGCACCCGAGAGCAGCGCTGCTAATGCACGAACATCTTCGGGCCCTACGTCCAGGCGAGCCACGACGACGTCGATTGCGTCGTCGGCGAAAGATGCACTCGCCGCGCGCGGTCGTGGCGCAATCGGGCGAACGTCCGACCAGCTTGCGTTGCAGTCCAGCACTGTCAGAGAGACCGCGTTCGATCGGAAAGGTAATGTACGTCCACGAAAGACAACGTCTGATCCAATTATTGCTTCCTGACCAGGACAGGTGAGCTGACGCCGGCAACGATGGAACGCTTGGTCAATCCGGGACGCCGTCGCGTACGCTCCACAAGGGAGTTAAAGGTTGAAGCGGTGGGATCCGATCGGCCATTACGTGCGTGCACGCGGCGTTCCGTCCGCTTCAGCTTGTCGTTGTAGATCACGTCGATCATACCTCACCCCGTTCTTCGACCAGCCATTCGGCCGGGTGTGAATCGTATGCCAGTTGCCAAACCGTTTAGCCAGCGCTCGGCAATCGCGGCGCTCGACGGCAACCAAGGCCGTGGTTGTCTGAAACGCGCATATCGGCGAGGCTCACGTCGCCGCGTTGTGTCGGCAGACGGGGCTCGATCGGGCGATCACTATGCTGGCGGATTCGCGGCAGTGTCGCGCCCTGTTCACCGGTGCTCACACGTCGTGGTTCTTTCCGGTGACGCTCCATCACCCGCAGACGGGGTCGCTCGTCGCGGCGTATTTTCACCGGTGAGTGAGCCGTTCGGCATCGCGATAGCAGACCACGTAGAAGATCGCGTAACCCAGCGTGAACCCGATAAGGACGGGCGTGTTGTCATAGAAAACCAAAGTGACAGCAAGGCAGAGCGCCCCGTGCAGCCAGAGGCGCGGTGCGACTCGCGCATTGGCACGGCGCTGAGGTTGTTGCCTGCGCTCCCTGCCGCGATAGGGTCCCGCGGAGACGCCGAGGCGGCGCTCAGCCCCGGGGAGGCGTTGCGTCGACCGAAGGTAGTTCAGATAGAGCAGCGAGTGGAGGTGCCGTACGTCGGGCTGCATTGCCGCAGCGTGGCGGAGAATCTTGCGGCGGTAGATCGAAAACAGTGTTTCGACGATCGGGTAAGCCGCCAATGCAATGACGAACCACGCAGAGACGCCCGCATTGTTAGAGACGAGCTGGATCGAAAGCTGGGCGTACATGAACCCGACGAAGTACGCGCCGGCATCGCCAAGAAAGACCTTGCCCTTCGGGTAATTCCACAGCAGGAAGCCGACCAAGGCACCAGTGAGCGCCGCTGCCTGGGCAAGAACAAGCAGGTCGCCGGCGTACCAAGCAACAACGGCCACGCCCGTGAACATCATCAGCGCCGACCCACCCGCCAGTCCATTGGTCCCATCGATGAGGTTGAAGGCGTTGCAGGCTCCGACCACCATGAAACACGTGAGCGGAACAGCGAATGGCAAATACCCGAGCCAGTCGTCTACGAAAGGTAAATCCAGCCGCGTAATGACGCCCTCGGCAAACGCGCCCGCGAGCACAGCGGAGAATACAGCGGCCAGCAGGCGCTGCTTTGGGGACACTCGGTGTGTAATGTCCTCCATTACCCCGACCGCATGGACTGGCAGCGCCGCTAAGAGCAGCGGTAGCGCGGGGCGCAACGGCACGTATTCCAGGCGGAGCCCGACTCCAATGGCCACTATGAAGCCGATAAGGACTCCCACGCCGCCTAAGCGCGGCGTCGACCCGGCGTGGATATGTTGAGGACCGGCGGGGCCGATCTCCGTTATCCCGCCGAGTGTGCGAACCACCAAAGCCAGAACAATCCCAGCGGGTATAACCGCCGCGAGCCACATTTGCGCCGTCAAGAAAGCGAATAGCGTCGACGAGCTCATAGGCGCACGATCTCTAGGGCAGAGGATCACCCCCTCGCCTAAACTTCAAGGATATGTATTTACGGCTAGGAACCGCTCGCCGACGACTAATTGGCGAACGTTTTGCTTATGCAATTATTTGATTTCTAATGTAAATATAATTTTTACAGTTCACCATTATTGGGGCCCACACGTGCGATGCAAAGCAAGTTGCGTACCCCAAAAATAACTGTCTGTAATATATAAGTTAATTTGCAGAATGACGATGTCATACAATGCGGCTGTAAAATTTACCGAATGTCCAAGTACCCGGCTCTTCCAGTGACCCGATAGCTTCTGGCCCCCATTGTAGTGGTTACATTGTATTCAACACTATGATGGAGCAGCTGCTCAAAAGGATCTCTTTTCTTTCACGAGACGACCGCTCGTAGATTGGGCTCTTCGTGAAGGTCCGCGCGAAATTCCCCCAAAGCCATCTCCAATGGCATTGGGACCCAAAGCTGGGGAATCCGTCAGTCGTGGAAGAAGAAGCAGATTTCAGCTTCGCGGCAACAACTATCCAGCACCAATTTGAGGACAATGTGCCCCAGAATTATTGATTGCCTTCAATCGCTTCGTCAGCGCAATGGGTCAATTCGATACAGGACCTGGCCCAACCCCTTGACAATGGCAAGGCAGGCAGTTGCACGAATCAAGTCCTCTCGTCGGTCGACGACCTGGCAAACCCGCCTTGTAGGAGACTGTCTTACCACGCGTAGATGTCGCACCTACACAAACGCGACCTTTTGACCAGGATCAAACAAAATATTGGCAGAACACGATTTCAATGCTATTGTCATGATAGATTTCAACGAAGCTAAGCTTGGCGCGGTCGCGCCACAGACAAGGTGGGATCGTCGGTGAATTGCGCCGTGCGAGGGTTTGCCCAGTCCGCTGGGCGAGCGTGACCCTTGCTCGGTCAACCGCCATAGTTTTCACTTGATTGTCATACCGTTTCCGGTTTCGAAAAAGGCAAACCATCCGAAAGGGTGGGACGCAAAGCCGAGGGCCTAAATCCCTGAATGGGACACGGCAGCCTGGCTGCCAAGGATGGCCCTGGTGGCTCTTGGCCGTTGTTGTTGGGAGGCACTTTGGCCGCGGTCCCTGCGCGTAGCCACTCGAGAGCGTTGACCGACGTTGCGCGGTCGATCGGCCTGTTCTTTGGCTTGTTCCTTTGGGCGGCCGCCGCTCTTGCTGCCAGCGTGAGCCTAGCCTGGAACCCGGTGAACAGTCCCAGCTTAGCTGGGTATGAGGTTTACTACGGTCCGGCCATCGGCAACTATCCGTCGAAAATCGACGTCGGCAACACGACGGGCTATGCCGTTCCCAATTTGGTCGAAGGCGCGACCTATCACTTTGTCGTCACCGCCTATGACGCATCGCACACGGAAAGTGGCTTTTCCAATGATGTGGCCGCTACTGTACCGTACAGTGCGCCTATTGCTCAGTTTACGGCGAGCACCACCACGGGGCCTGCCCCACTCGCTCTCAACTTCTTGAATGCGTCGACCGGCAGCATCACCAGCTACGCCTGGACCTTCGGCGACGGCGGCACCAGTACCGCCGCCAGCCCCAGCCACGTGTACGCAGCGGCCGGCGTCTATACGGTCAGTCTCACCGTCACCGGCCCCGGCGGCAGCAACACCCAGACCCGCAGCAACTATGTGACCGTCACCACCGCCACCCCGGTCGCGCAATTCACCGGCAGCCCCACCTCCGGCGTGGCCCCGCTCACCGTCGCCTTTACCAACACCTCCACCGGCAGCATCACCAGCTACGCCTGGACCTTCGGCGATGGCGGCACCAGTACCGCCGCCAGCCCCAGCCACGTGTATGCAGCGGCCGGCGTCTACACGGTGAGTCTCACCGTCACCGGCCCCGGCGGCAGCAACACCCAGACCCGCAGCAACTATGTGACCGTCACCACCGCCACCCCGGTCGCGCAATTCACCGGCAGCCCCACCTCCGGCGTGGCCCCGCTCACCGTCGCCTTTACCAACACCTCCACCGGCAGCATCACCAGCTACGCCTGGACCTTCGGCGATGGCGGCACCAGTACCGCCGCCAGTCCCAGCCACGTGTACGCAGCGGCCGGCGTCTACACGGTGAGTCTCACCGTCACCGGCCCCGGCGGCAGCAACACCCAGACCCGCAGCAACTATGTGACCGTCACCACCGCCACCCCGGTCGCGCAATTCACCGGCAGCCCCACCTCCGGCGTGGCCCCGCTCACCGTCGCCTTTACCAACACCTCCACCGGCAGCATCACCAGCTACGCCTGGACCTTCGGCGATGGCGGCACCAGTACCGCCGCCAGTCCCAGCCACGTGTACGCAGCGGCCGGCGTCTACACGGTGAGTCTCACCGTCACCGGCCCCGGCGGCAGCAACACCCAGACCCGCAGCAACTATGTGACCGTCACCACCGCCACCCCGGTCGCGCAATTCACCGGCAGCCCCACCTCCGGCGTGGCCCCGCTCACCGTCGCCTTTACCAACACCTCCACCGGCAGCATCACCAGCTACGCCTGGACCTTCGGCGATGGCGGCACCAGTACCGCCGCCAGTCCCAGCCACGTGTACGCAGCGGCCGGCGTCTACACGGTGAGTCTCACCGTCACCGGCCCCGGCGGCAGCAACACCCAGACCCGCAGCAACTATGTGACCGTCACCACCGCCACCCCGGTCGCGCAATTCACCGGCAGCCCCACCTCCGGCGTGGCCCCGCTCACCGTCGCCTTTACCAACACCTCCACCGGCAGCATCACCAGCTACGCCTGGACCTTCGGCGATGGCGGCACCAGTACCGCCGCCAGCCCCAGCCACGTGTATGCAGCGGCCGGCGTCTACACGGTGAGTCTCACCGTCACCGGCCCCGGCGGCAGCAACACCCAGACCCGCAGCAACTATGTGACCGTCACCACCGCCACCCCGGTCGCGCAATTCACCGGCAGCCCCACCTCCGGCGTGGCCCCGCTCACCGTCGCCTTTACCAACACCTCCACCGGCAGCATCACCAGCTACGCCTGGACCTTCGGCGATGGCGGCACCAGTACCGCCGCCAGTCCCAGCCACGTGTACGCAGCGGCCGGCGTCTACACGGTGAGTCTCACCGTCACCGGCCCCGGCGGCAGCAACACCCAGACCCGCAGCAACTATGTGACCGTCACCACCGCCACCCCGGTCGCGCAATTCACCGGCAGCCCCACCTCCGGCGTGGCCCCGCTCACCGTCGCCTTTACCAACACCTCCACCGGCAGCATCACCAGCTACGCCTGGACCTTCGGCGATGGCGGCACCAGTACCGCCGCCAGTCCCAGCCACGTCTATTCCGCCGCCGGTACTTATACGGTAAAGCTCACCGTCACCGGCCCCGGCGGCAGCAACACCCAGACCCGCAGCAACTATGTGACCGTCACCACCGCCACCCCGGTCGCGCAATTCACCGGCAGCCCCACCTCCGGCGTGGCCCCGCTCACCGTCGCCTTTACCAACACCTCCACCGGCAGCATCACCAGCTACGCCTGGACCTTCGGCGACGGCGGCACCAGTACCGCCGCCAGTCCCAGCCACGTGTATGCAGCGGCCGGCGTCTACACGGTCAAGCTCACCGTCACCGGGCCCGGCGGCAGCAACACCCAGACCCGCAGCAACTATGTGACCATCACAGCGCCGCCGCCGCCGCCGGGGGCCCAGTTCAGCGGCAGCCCCACCTTGGGCGGGGCGCCGCTCACCGTCGCCTTCACCAACACCTCCACCGGCAGCATCACCAGCTACGCCTGGACCTTCGGCGATGGCGGCACCAGTACTGCCGCCAGTCCCAGCCACGTCTATTCCGCCGCCGGTACTTATACGGTAAAGCTCACCGTTACCGGCCCGGGCGGCAGCAACACCCAGACCCGCAGCAACTACGTCACGGCGAGCTCGCCGGCGTCATCGCTGGTCAACGCCAGCTTCGAAATCCCGGCCTTGGGTGGCGGCTACCAGTACGACCCCGCCAGCCCAGGCGTGGGCTGGACATTCAGCGGGCCCAGTGGCATTCAGACTAACGGCAGCGCGTTTGGCGCGCTCCCCGCGCCGGATGGCACTCAGACCGCATTTATTCAGGCCACGGGGGGCCTCACCCAGACGCTCAGCCTGAATGCCGGGACCTATACGCTGGCGCTCCGGGCGGCTCAGCGGTACTGCTGCGTGGCTCCCTACGTGCAGCCGATCCGGGTCAGTGTCGACGGCGTCCAGGTCGGCGCGCTGATATCGCCAGCGAGCACGACGTTCACCCCGTTCAGCATCACGTTTGTGGTGGCGGCCGCCGGCGCCCATACGATCGCCTTGACCGGCACCGATGCCAGCGACAAGACGACCTTCATCGACAACGTTACGTTGACCCCCGGGGCACCTCCTTCGTCGCTAATTAACGGCGGTTTCGAAATCCCGGGTTTGGGCAGCGGCTATCAGTACACCCCCGGTAGCCCAGGCGTGGGCTGGATATTCAGCGGGCCCAGCGGCATTCAGGGTAACGGCAGCGCGTTGGGTGCGCTCCCCGCGCCGGAGGCCACTCAGACCGCCTTCATTCAGTACACCGGCAGCATGACCCAGACGCTCAGCCTGAATGCCGGCAACCATACGCTTGCGCTCTGGGCGGCACGGAGGAACTGCTGTGTTGCTCCCTACGTGCAGCCGATCCGGGTCAGTGTCGACGGCGTCCAGGTCGGCGCGACGATAACGCCCGCAAGCACGACCTTCGCGCCGTACAGCGTTACGTTCGCGATCGCGACCGCCGGCGCCCACACAATCGCCTTGACCGGCACCGATGCCAGCGACAAGACGACCTTCATCGACAGCGTCACGCTGACGCCAGGTATTTGAAACCAGCCACGCCATTCTCACGGCGGATGCTAAAGGTCACGATGTAGTTGATCGCTGTTCTGCCGACCGCAGCCGCGCTGGCCATCAACTCGACATCGTCCGACCATCCAGCATGGCGAAGATGCGCAGTCGGCCCTCTAACAGCAAGGATGGATGACACGTGTACACCTGTCTCCGCCGATCGCAAAGGGAACCGGCCCCGAAATTGGGGGGGTACAGTACCTGAGGGCGCGCTTCGCGAGATGGAGGGCTCGGAGGCGCGCGCGCGGATCGGTCCGCTGCCACGACAATCACAGTTGATCCGCAAAGACGGCCCGCCCGGCAGCGAGCCGTTGATTCGCATCGTTGCGGAAGGCCTGCAAGCGGATTCGCCTCCTGGTACACGCAACCCTGTATGCCGCGATGGCGGCCTACCGATAGGTGATCGGCGCAGCCGCCGCTGATCCTCGAGGCAAACCGGCGACGACGAGCATCGCCGCAACATTCGACGACAGAAACTCGGCGTTTTCATCGTCGCCGTCGGGCTCCCCGTTCGCACACAAACCTTCTCCAGCACGATCCCGGCATTCCACGTCGCACGCGATCGACTGTTGCGAAAGATCGGTGGCATGGGTTATTTTGCCAGTCATCTTGTCGATTCCCTGCTCCCTGCCGGCATCGCGCTGGGCCACCGTCGAACCCGTACGATAGGAGCGGCCACCGAATTGTCGATTCTGCGCCGCACGATACTGATCTTCGCGCCGTGGGTGGCAATCGTGCTCATCTGGTACGGGATCCATTACAGCGGGCTCGTCAACCCCGCGTTGGTGCCGACGCCGCACGCGGTCGCGGCGCGGTTTCTGTCGCTCTCTGGCCAGAGGCTGCCGCAAGATGTCTGGATGTCCACCCAGCGCGTAGTCCTCGGCGTGGCGTTCGGTATTCTGCTCGCCGTGCCGGTGGGCTTCGTGCTGGGCTGGTATCGCGAGGTACGCCGCTTTATCGACCCGCTGCTCAACTTCTTTCGCGCGCTGCCGCCGATTGCACTGATTCCTCTCGTCATCGTCTACTTCGGCATCGGTGAAACGGCCAAAGTGGTGATTCTTTTCTATGCGTCGTTCTTTTCGGGCGTCATCGTGATGTACGAGGGCATTTCGCAAATCAGTCCGATCTACGTGCGGGTCGCCCGCACGCTCGGCGCGACGGACCTGGAGATCTTTCTCAAGGTCGTCGTCCCGCTTGCGGTGCCGCACACGCTGACTGCGCTGCGCGTCGCGCTGGGGGTGGCGTGGGCCACGCTGGTCGCCTCCGAGCTGATTGCAGCGCAGCTCGGGCTGGGCTCCCTCATCCAGAATGCGGCGGCGTTCTTTCAGCTCGACATCATCTACGTCGGGATCATCTGCATCGGCTTCATTGCGCTCGCGATGGATCTCGCATTGCGCGCGGTTGCCCGGCGGCTCGTCGCGTGGCAGGAGCGAATCGCATGAGCGCGATGCCGGTGGCGCACGGCCGGATTTCGTTCGACCGGGTGTCCGTCGAGTTCCAGACGCCCTCCGGGCCGCTTGGGGTCGTCGACGACGTGTCCTACGGGATCGACGAAGGCGAGTTCGTTTCGATCATCGGCCCGTCGGGCTGCGGCAAGACGACGATGATGAATCTGGTCGCCGGCTTCCAGAAGCCCACCTCGGGCGCCGTTCTGCTGGACGGCCAGCCGGTCACCGCGCCGGGACCCGACCGCGGCGTGATCTTCCAGGAGTACGGTGTCTTCCCATGGTTGACGGTGAAGCAGAACATCGCATTCGGCCTGCATCTGCGGGCGAGCCGGGTGCCGCAAAGCGAGCGCGAGGAAATCTGCGAGCGCTACATGCGCCTGATGGGCCTCGCGGACTTCGCGAACGCGTGGCCGAAGACGCTTTCGGGCGGGATGCGCCAGAGACTCGCCATCGCGCGGGCGTACGCGGTCAAGCCCGAGTTCCTGCTGATGGACGAGCCCTTCGGCGCGCTCGACGCCCAGACGCGAAGCGCCATGCAGGATCTGCTCATCGAAGTGTTGCAGACCGAGGGCAAGACCGTGATGCTGATCACCCATTCGGTCGAGGAAGCGGTCTACCTCTCCGATCGGATCGTCGTCATGACCGCGCGGCCGGCCAGCATCCGCGAGATCATCGAGGTGCCTTTCGCGCACCCCAGGGCGGAGCCGCTGCACGATAAGCCCGAGTTCGGCGACCTCCGGTCGCATGTACGCGAGCTGGTGATGAAGGAGTACGCAGCGCAGGCACGGCAAACGACACGCTTGTACGACTGACCCACGAGGAGGAGACCATGAGCATGAATCGAAGGACGTTTCTGCAAAGCAGCGGCGCGGCGCTCGGCCTGACGGTCGCTGGCGCTCCGGCAATCGCGCAGGGGCGCACGAAGGTCAAGGTCGGCTACCTGCACACGCTGGCCGTGGACGGCCAGATCTGGACCGGCATGAATCGCGGCAGCTTCGCAAAGCAGGGCCTCGACCTCGACCTGGTGCAGTTCACGACCGGCCTCGAGATCTTTCAGGCGATGATCGGCGGCAGCATCGACATGCTCGCGACGGGCGCCGTGCTCTCCAACTTCCCGGCGCGTGGCCAGGGCAAGGCTTTCCTGATCAACGACGTCGAGTTCGCCACCGCGCAGCTCTGGGTGCGCGAGGACATGGGGGTGAAGAGCTTCGCCGACCTCAAGGGCAAGAAGATCTCGACGACGACCGGTACCACCGCACACGTGTTTCTCGACAACGCTCTGCGCGCCAACGGCATCGATCCGACCAAGGATGTCGAGATCGTCAATCAGAGGATGTCCGAGGCCGTGGCTTCGTTCATTTCCGGCGCCGTGCCTGCGGTGGCGCTCTGGGTGCCGTTCAATATCATCGTCCGCGACAAGGTGCCGCATGCGAAGATGCTGGTGGACGCCTCCGCGTACTATCCGCAGGCCGCGATCGTCGGCGGCTGGGCCACGCGTGCCGATTACTACGAGAAGAACTACGACGTCTTGCCGCGCATCATTCGCGGCTGGGTCGACGCGAACGACTACATCGTCAAGAACCCCGACGCCGCGCTCGAAACCCTGCAGAAGAACTACTACCAGCAGGTGCCGCTTTCCGACCTGAAGGAGCAGTACAAGGCCCAGAAGATGTTCTTGTCGGGCGAGTGGCGCCGGATGTACGCGGACGGCACGGTCACCAAGTGGCTGCAGCAGGTGACGGACTTCTTCGTGCGTTTCGGCGGCATCCAGAACCCGACGCCAGCGTCCAAATATTTCGAGACCAAGCCCTACCTGGACACGGTCAAGGCCTGAACGATTAGACGCGACGTAATCAGCCGAGGAAATCGCCGCCGTTGCCGGTTCGGCGGGCTCAGGGCCCGCCCATCGGCTCGGCGCCGAGCGGAGGACCCGGGCTTTGCACACTGGCCACCGCCATTGCCTGTTTCGTCTCTGCCGGGGCCACGCGGCGGGCACGATCGACTCGGCGTGACAGTCGACTGAGAACCGATGCGAGTCCTGCTCACCGGCGGTGCCGGGTTCATCGGGTCCTACCTCGTGCCGGCCCTGCTGGACCGCGGCTACTCCGTAACGGTATTCGACCTGGCGGCGGAACCGGCGGCGCTCGCGGAATATCGCGATCGCGTCGACTACATCCGCGGCGATCTGGGCTCGTCGGCCGACCTTTACCGCGCGATGATGGGATGTCGGCCGGACGGCGTCTTTCATCTGGGCGCGATCCTGGCGGGGCCGTGCGAGGAAAATCCCGTTCGCGGATTTCGGGTGAATTTCGGTTCGACCCAGGTTTTGATGGACGCGTGCGTCGCCCTGAATGTGCCCAAGTTCTTCATGATCAGCTCGATCTCCGTGTTCGGCCGCGATGCCCCGGAGCCGGTGTCCGATGATGCGGCGAAGAATCCAGAAACCATTTACGGCCAGACCAAGCTCGCGTCCGAGCATCTGCTCCAATGGTACGCACGAAAACACGGACTCGATACTCGCGCGTTGCGGTTCACGTGGGTCTTCGGCCCGGGCCGAACGACCGGCATCACGGCGCTGTACTCGTCGCTGATCCTCGACGCGATTGCGCGGGGGGACGCCATTACCGTTCCCAATCCAAAGGAGCGCGGCGACTGGCTCTACGTGAAAGACGCCGTCAAGGCGATCCTGATGCTGTGGGAGGCGAGAAGCATTGGTCAGCGCATCTTCAATGTCGCGGGCGGCGTGCACTCCATTCGTGAGGTCGTCGACATCGCGCTGAAAATGCGACCCGAGGCGAAGGTGACCCTTGCCAAGAGCGAGTCCACGCTTTCGCCCTATCCGGTCGCCTACGACGACAGCGCGGCACGGAACGAATTCGGCTGGAAGCCGGACTACACGATCGAAGCGGCCGTGGCCGAACATTTGCGAATCGTCTCATCGCGTTGACTCACCTACGGAGCATAGAGGAACCCCATGCAGGACGTACTCCTGGATTATGGCGACGGTCAGATGCGGGTCGAGCTTCCCGATACCGCCGTCGTCGTTCGCTATGGCGAAACCTACGCCGACCCGCCCGAAGTGGACGCCGCGGAGGCGACGCGAAAGGCGCTCGCGGCCCCCTTGGGTGCGCCACCGTTGAAGGCGCTCGGCGGGCCGACCAAGAAAGTCGTCATCGGCTTTCCCGACCGCGTCAAGGGCGGATTCCATGCCAAGAGCCATCGGCGCGTTGCGATTCCTCTCATCGTCGAAGACCTGCTCGCGGCGGGGACCCGCCTGGAGAACATCACCCTGCTCTGCGCGATGGGGCTGCACCGGAAGAACACGCTCGAGGAGTGGTACGCGTACCTCGGCCGGGAAATCGGCGACCGCTTCCTGCCCGATCGGCTCGTCAACTACGACGCGGAAGCTCCCGACCTCTGCGATTTCGGAACCGACGCCATGGGCAACCGGGTGCAATGCAACCGCTTGATGGCCGAGGCCGACCTGCCGATCGTCGTGGGCCACGTCACCGGCAATCCTTACGGCGGCTACAGCGGTGGATACAAGATGATCGTGACCGGCATGTCCGGCTGGCAGTCGATCGCCTCGCATCACACGCCGGCGACCATGCACCGCCGCGATTGGCTCGGAGCGGGCACGACTTCGCACATGCGCAAACAGTTCACCTCCATCGGTCAGGCCATGGAGAAGAGCATCGGCAAGCGGTTCTTCGCGGTCGACGCGGTGCTGGGGCAGCGCTCGCAGGTCCTGGACGTCAAGGCTGGCGATCTGGACCTGGTCGAAGACGCCACGTGGCCGCTCGCCGACAAGCGGACGAACATCGCGCTCGACCTGCCGGAGCCGGCGGACGTTCTGGTCATGGGGCTGCCCCGCAACTTCCACTACGGGCCCGGGATGGGCACCAATCCGATCCTGATGAGCCTTGCGATCGGCGGGCAGCTCTGCCGGTGCTGGAATGCCTTTCGGGAGGGAGGCGTCATCATCGCCGCCTCGATTTGCGACGGATGGTTCAACTCCCACTGGTTCCCGTCCTACGAAGAGACCTACGCGGCGCTGGAGAAGCATTGCACCGCCGCGGACTTCCTGCACTCGGACGAGGCGGCGGCAATCGTCAGCAACTACGATTATCGTTGGCAGTACTCCAATCGCTACGCCTACCATCCCTTTCACGCGATGAGCATGATCAGCGGCGGCAGCGCCGCGCTCCTGTGGACCTCGGCGGTCTTCGTCGCCGGGCCGCGCTCGCCGCAGTACGCGCGCGGCATGGGCTTCGTCCCGGTGAAGGACTTCGCCGAAGCGTTGCACCGTGCCGAAAAGATCGTGGGACGGAAGCCGCGCATCCTGTGCACGCCGGAATGCTTTTCCGGGGGAGTGACCGTCCATCTGCAGCGCAAAAACGCGAGCCCGAAGCCGCCGCCGGTTTGCGCGGGGCGCGCGTAACGGGCGATCGACAACGGGTGCAGGGGTTTCGATGACAAACGTGGGAATCGTCGGCGCCGGCGTGATGGGTCGCCGCGCGGCCGAAAGCCTCAGCGGAGCGGGCCATCCGGTTTTTGTCTACGACGTCGTTCCTGCCGCTGCGCAAGCGTTGAGCGAAAGAGCAGGCGTCACGGCGCTCGCGGACGCGCCTGCGGTCGCCCTCCAGGCGGACATCATTCTGCTGTATCTTCCCGGCCCGCACGAGGTAGCCCTAAGTGTTGCCGGCAGGAATGGACTGCTCGAAACGGCTCGCGCCGGCGCGGTGATCGTCGATCAGAGCACCGTCGATCCGGCAACGTCGCAGCAGATGGCCGACCTGGCGGAAGGAAAATCCGTCGGCTATCTCGACGCTCCGGTTCTCGGCCGGCCGGGCATGGTGGGAAAGTGGGCGCTGCCCGTCGGTGGCCGCGCCGCCGATCTCGAGAAGTGCCGGCCGGTGCTGAACCTGTTGGCTGCCCATATCTTCCACATCGGCCCGTCCGGTGCCGGAAATCGGGTCAAGCTCCTCAACCAGCTGATGTTCGGCGCGATCAATGCCATGACGGCGGAGATGATGGCCATTGCCGAAAAAGTCGGTGTCGCCCCGAAGCTCCTGTACGAAACCATCACGGCCAGCAACGCCGGGACAGTCAGCAACTTGTTCAAGGAGCTCGGTGCCAGGATTGCCGCGGACGATTATCAGAATCCGACGTTCTCGGTCGACTTGCTGCTAAAGGATGTCCATCTGGCCGTGGCAATGGCCGAGCGGCATGGAGCGCCGCCCATGGTGGCGCGCGCCGTGGAGTTTCTCAACGAGGCAGCCTCTGCCCAGGGTCTTGGCAAGCTTGACACCTCGGTGATGTGGCAATGCTATCGTCGATTCTGGGACGGACCGGAAAGTGATCTTCATCGGACGTAGCGTCACGACTTACAGTTCGAGGGGCCGCAGCTGGGCGACGCGCGCGGGCTCCCGGCGCCAGATGTCGGATGCATCGACATAGAGCTCGACACCGTTTCCGTCCGGATCCTCGAAGTAGAGCGACTTGGTCACCTCGTGGTCGATGGGCGTCGGCGTGACGCCCGCGGCCTCGAGCTTCGCCCTGGCTTCACGCAGTTCATCGAGACTGCTGCCGATCTTGAACGCCACGTGATGCAGTCCGACCGCGGACTCGCTTCGGCTGCTGCCCTCGCCGCTCACCTCCATCACCGCAAAATCATGATGGTTGCCCAGCGTGAAGAACGCCATTTTCATTCCTCCCTCATCCAAACGGGCGCAGATGGGGAGGCCGAGCAGCCCGTTGTAGAAGCGTTCCGCCCGCGCGCGGTCCGTCACTCGCAGCACTACGTGGCCCAGCGCTTTGATCTTCATCGGCATTGCCTCCTTGCAAAACGATCCACGACCTTGATCAGGATAAAATCTAACCTCCATCGAGGCAAGCGGGGCAGTTCCGCGCTGCCCGCGGGCCGTCGCGTCGATGACGGTTGATCGGCACCGGTTGCCGTTCGGCGATCGGGGCTTCCGGATGCGCACCGTTCCGGCCTGCTTCGTCCTGCGAAAGTCGGCGCCGCTGGGGTCCTGCCGGCGGCCGCGAGAAGCGCGGATCGGCCACACCTGGCACCATTGGGGCCGACGAGTCGCCGCATGACCCCGAGCGCGAAGGCGGCGGGTCTACCAGCGCAGAAGTCGCGGACCCAGCACTGCGCCCGCTGCGGTCGGGATCATTACGCCCAGCACGTACCAGAAGCCAATGAACGGCGCCGCCAATTCGGGGCAATGCAGCGAGTAGACCACCGCCCCAATCGCTCCGGACGCGAAGCCACCCATCGCCCCGGCGAAGCGGAGCCGAGTAGGGGCGAGTCCTTTCATCGCCCTGACAATCGCGATGAACACGGGCACCGACAGCACGGCGATGAAGATCGGACATGTCGCCCACGTCTCGCCGAAGAATAATCGTTCGCGCTGTCCCGGATTCGCGAGAAGCAGCACGACAAGGGCAAGCGCCCACATTGCAAGAACGGGCGCTGCAAGGACCACGGGCAGCCTTCCGAGACCCCTCCCCGGGACCGACAGTCGCATGGCCGTCAGGACGCCCGCCACCGCGAGCCAGCCGACAAAACCGAGCTTGACCCAGAACATCGGCAGCAAAACCGCCTGTGCCAGGTCGTGGCGCACGCCCAGCAAAATCGCCATCAGCAACATTGCGCCCAGGGCGCCCCAGCCGATCGCGGCGCTGTAGTGGCGAGCCGCGGAATGCGGTTCGACCGCGCCGGCCCCGGCCGCGAGCATCGCCACCAGGTCTTCGGTCTTCATCACCCTCCCCTTATCTTTGCCGCAAGCGCCTTCAGGCCGCGATGCACTCCGACCTTGACGGCCGACTCCGACATCCCGGTAACCCGAGCCGTCTCCGCCGTCGTCAAGCCTCCAAGCTTCATATGAATGATGGGCAAACGCTGCCGCTCGGGGAGCTGCTCCAGAAGCACCCGCAAATCCCGACGCGCTTCGCTAGCCTCGACCTCCGAAGAAGAAACGTCCTCCATTTCGTCGTCCAGCGAATCGGTGAGCCGCTCGCGGTGACCTCGTCGCCGCAGCAGATCGACAAGCTTGTACTTCGCGATCGCGTGGACCCATGCCGTCAGCGGCTGATCGGTGTCGTACGTATGCCGCTGGATGTGCACGGCCAGCAGCGACTCTTGCACCAGGTCCTCCACGTCGTCCGGCAGTTGCGCAAGACGCTTTCTCAGGTACGCGCGCAGATGCCCGCTCAAATCCTGGAGGAACGAATGATAGGCGGTTGCGTCACCCGCGAGTCCCCGAAGCAACAGCCCCCGCAGACGCTCTTCGCTCGTGTTCAACCGGCCTCGTGGGTCTTTAGCCTGACTATTCGTTTCATCGACCGGTTTGGTTACAGACATTTGACGCGGCTGCAATCGGGTCGTGGCCCCGAACGAATTGTGCCAGCGCGCGTAACCGCCCGCCACGTCTTCGCGAATTAGCCTACGAACGACGCCACGATTCCGGTTACGCGACCTGCCGTTCCGGACAGGCGCGGCGAACGGAGTCGGCCGTGCGCTCGCATCGGCGTCGTTCGCGGCACCGCGGTGCGCCGGCAAGGGTGCGCTTCTTTTCTCCTTCGCCCTTCTGCCGAGCACACACCCCCGTAACTCAACGCAATGGAAGGAGATGCGAGATGAACCGAAGGTCGTTATTGGGCATCGTCGGCACCGTGGCGCTGTTGATGTCGACGGGACCCCTCTTTGCCGTGGATGCCCGCGCGGAAAAAAAGGGTGACAACGCGGTCGGATCCGTATACACGATGACCAATGCCGCGGGCGGCAATGCCATCGTCGTCTTCGATCGCGACAGCAAGGGCATGCTCACGCTGGGCGGCGCCGTACCCACCGGAGGAATCGGCTCCGGGGGCGGATTCGATCCGCTCGCATCGCAGGGATCTCTGGTTCTTACCGACAACAAGAAGTGGTTGCTGGCCGTCAATGCGGGGAGCAACGACCTGTCGGTGTTCCGAGTGGGCGAGGACGAGCTGGAACTGGTCGACAATATCCCGTCCGGCGGGGTCTTTCCCACCAGCGTGGCGACCTTCCAGAATCTCGTCTACGTTCTCAATTCAGGCGGCACGCCCAACATTTCGGGGTTCACGCTCAACCACAAGGGACATCTCGCGCCTATCGCATCCTCGACGCGTCTACTGCCCGGCGCGCTGCATTCGCAAGTCGGCTTCGATCCGCGGGGCAACGTGCTGGTCGTTACCGACAGATCGAATGACAACCTCCTGGTCTACCCGGTCCGGGAAGATGGCACGCCCGCCGCGGACGCGGTCGCTTCGCCCTCGCATGGCCCGGGGCCGTTCGCCTTCGTCTTTCGTGGGCCGCGCGGTTTGTTGGTCGCCGAGGTTGGCAGCAATTCCGTCTCGTCCTACGAAATACGGCACGACGGGACCTTGAAGCTCGTGACGCCGTCGGTCGCGAACGGGCAGGCGGCCACGTGCTGGATCGCGGACGCGAAGGGCCGCTACGCGTTTACCGCCAACCCCGGGAGCCACAGCGTCTCGGCGTACAGCGTGCACCCTGGAAAGGACACCCTCGCGCTCCTTGCCGGGGTCGCGGGCACGGGCGTCCAGCCTCTCGACCTCGCGACGACCGAGAACGGACAATTCCTGTACGTGCTCGATCCCGGCTTGGGCGGTATCGACACGTTCCACGTCGAGCCAGACGGAAGCCTGATCAATCTGGGCCCCGTGGCGGCCGGACTCTCCGTCTTCGCGCAAGGACTCGTCGCCCGTTGAGGCTCGGGCGATTCCAACGTGACGCAGGCGCCCCCCGTGCCGGTCCGCAGGGTTCCCGCGAACCGGCACCGGCGCGGGGCAAAGCCCCGGAGCCGCCCGTACGCACTTGGTTGCCGTCCGACCCCGACCGGGTCATCGGTGCAATGTCTCCACGGCGATCCAACGCCTTCCGACGGCTGCGGCGCTCGACTACACCTCCGTGCGCGATCACCACCGCCACGAGCGGAACGCGGCGTTTGCATCGACCGGGTACGAGGGACCGTCCCGCAGAGCCCGCCGGGTTGGACGTCAGTACTTGAGCGAACCAAGACATTGTCTGATCGAATACTCGACCACTGATTCGATTGCCACCGGAAAAGAGGCCTTCGACGCCGAGTACTGGCTGCTTTTGTCGCAAAGCACGACGACGGGAACGCGGGAGCGCAGTTTGGGTTTTGCGGTTCCGGCGGAGGGCAATGGTTTCTTGACGGCTTGCATCTGTACCGAGATCCGGGCGCCACACACGTTGCGGCGCGTTCCGGTTCCCGTCACATGCACGTTTAGCGTTCCACCGGCATCGGGGTCGGGCTGGAAGCGGCTTTTTTCGAGCGTGCGCAGTGCCACGGTTTCAAGCTGCGGCTCTGAAATCCCGCACGCCTTCGCCGCCGGGTTCAGCTTCTCGATCACCACGGTGAGCGGCGCCGCGCGGCCGGCGTTCGCGTATGCGGCCACGAGCAAAGCAGCAACTGCGATCGATGATTTCACCTCTCCTCCGTGGCCATCACCGGGCTTTGATGGCGGTCGTCTCCCGGCGGGTCGTGAGCTACGACTTCGGTCGTCCACTTCACCTCGACCGCACCGCGTGGCTGGTCGTGAGTGCGTTGAAGCGCACATCCGGCCGTCTCAAGACGACCCGACCGGAAGGTCGGCGCTTTTGGAAGCTGTCAACTACGGATGACATGGCGACTGCGAGCGGCTTTCACCGAACGAGCAGCGGTATCAGCACGGCACCGACGATTCCGTGCAACCCCATCGCGAGGCTCGCGAATCGTCCGGCCTCGGCATTGACGCTAAAGGCCCTCGCCGTGCCGATGCCGTGAGCGGCGATACCGAGCGCGAAACCTCGCTGCCACCATGCCTTCGAGCCGACAGCATCCAACACGAAGCGCGCGAGCACGGCGCCGAGAATGCCCGTCGTGATGGCAAACACGGCGGTCAGGGTGGGCGACGCATGGATCCGTTCTGCCACTCCCATCGCAATGGGCGCCGTAACCGATTTCGCATAGAACCCCCCGACAATGGTGTCGTCGGCACCCAGCCATCGGCCGACGAGGACTGCGCTTGCGATCGACGTCCCGCCTCCGGCGAGAAGCGCCGCAAACAACGGCACGATCCGCCCGCGCAATTCCTTGAGACCATGGTGGATCGGGACCGCAAGCGCGACCGTCGCCGTTCCCAGCAGGAAGTGTACGAACTGCGCGCCTTCGAAATATTTCGCATAGGGCATGTCGATCGCGGTGATGACCCCAGCCACGATCAACACGGCGATTGCAACCGGGTTGGCGAGCGGATTGCGGCCGGACCGCTCATAGATGACCGAGCCCGCCTGATAAGCCGCAAGGGTGACGACCAGTGCCAGCAGCGGGCTGCCGGAGAGGTAGACCCAGATCTCGTGAATGTCGGGGAAACTACGCTCCATCGCGTCGCTCGCGGCTCAGTGCGCGAAGCACGAGCGCCGATACGCCGATCGTCAACACGACGCTCATGGTCAGGGCCGACAGGATAGCGACCGCGTTCGACTTGAGGTGCGGCCAGAACATGACGACCCCGACGGCCGCGGGAACGAACAGCAGACCGAGATGGCGCACGAGCGTCGTGGCGACCAGTTCGACGTGCGCCGTCGCGCCCTTGCGCACCTGCAGCCAGCCCAGCATCGCAACGAGACCGATCACCGGTCCCGGAATGAGCGGCACCAGGAATCGCGAGACAATTTCCCCGAGACCCTGAAAGACGAGAATTTCGACGAGGCCGGCAATCATCGTCAGCCGCTTTTCAGGCGACGCGCCGAAGCTTCGCCTTGTAGATCCTTCGTCGGATCTCGTACGCATCGACATTGTTGCGCATGCCGGCAATGTCCGCCGCGTCCAGCTGACGAATGACCTTGGCCGGGACCCCGACGATCAGCGAATTGTCGGGAAACGACTTCCCCTCCGTCACGATAGCCCCGGCACCGATGAGACAGTTGTTGCCGATGACCGCTTTGTTATAAACCACCGCCCCGATCCCGATCAATGATCCATCTCCTATCGTGCAACCGTGGAGCATTGCCTGGTGACCGACGGTGACATCGATTCCAATGACCAAGGGACACCCCGGATCGACGTGCAATACGGCACCGTCCTGAACATTGGTGCCTTCGCCGATTGCAATCGTGTCGTCGTCGGCGCGGATCACCGCGCCCGGCCATACGCTGGATCGCTCGCCCATCGTGACTTTCCCGATGATCGTCGCTTCTGACGCCACGAACGCCGAGTCGGGTATCGAAGGTACGTCGTCTCCCAGCCGGTAGATTGCCAAGGTAACCTCCTACAAGTCCAGTCTCCCGCCCCGGTCACGGAAGTAGCTTGAGCTTGGTTCGTCCGTCCCGAGGCTGTTAGTCTACCGAAGCCGCCGGATCGGCCACCTTTCGGCTGGGAACGGCCGCTATCGTTATTTGGAAGAGACTCACTCGGTGCTGCGGAATAGGCCGTGCAAGCTCGATGCTGCCTCACTCGAGCTTTTCGTCGCTACCGGCGAGGGGCAGGGGAAACCGACTGGACAGCGCGTCGCACGATCGCAGCTCTTGCCCGGACCCTGATTCGAGCTAAGCTGGAGCCTGAACAGGCCCTAAATAAATCCCGGGAGCGCGAACACAACGAGTCATGATGCGAATCTGCTGCAGTGCGTTGATTGGCGTCGGCGCAATCGCTGGCCTGCTGTTGCCAACCGCGGTGAACGCGGCTGGCGACTCCGAACCGCATCTTCCAAACCCGCAGTGGCGAGCGTCGCCGCACTCGCGTTCCTCCGCGCCCGAGGGAACCTCCATCTCGTCAGGCGCGGCCGTCGAGTCGGATTCTACTGCCTCTCGGGCTACGAGTTCCCCTCCGACTTTGCCGGCCCAGCCGGCCCGTTTCGACGAACGCTGCGCGCAGCCTGGCGTGGTGCTGTGTGATCCGCTCGATGAAGGGCGCGTGCGCGGCGTAGGAATCACGGGCAGCACGCCCAACGCGACGTTGCCCGGGGCGCTGAAGGGACACTATCGCGATTGGCGATGGTGCTACCACGTTGCTAGCGTGACACCTCAAACGCCGACCTTCGATGCCAAGGTCAAGACGTCGGGGAGCGGTGCGCTGAAGTTCGTTATCCCGACGCGAAGCGGAGCTGCCGATGCCGGCTATTGTCAGATCAATTTCACCCCTGACAACTCGGTTCAATTCGGCGAAGGCGACACCTTCTTCGTTCAGTTCCGCGTGCGCCTGTCATGCACGTTGCTGTTCACGGACTGCGATCCCGCCAGTCAAGGATACAAGAAAGAGCGTCGCGTCTATCGCAGCACGGGAAAGGGTGGCACGAGCTTCAAGGTTTCGATTATCAACGACGGAGATCGTCCGGACCTGCAGTATCCCGTCAGCTCGTGCACCGCGCAGCACCTGGTTCTCGTGCAGGGCCGAAATGGGATCATCGCCGGTTATCACTCGTGTGGTTATTACGATGGCCACGAAATGAAGGTTGGGCAGGCTCGCGGCAGCGCACTATGGGACAAGCAGCCGAAAAAGGCTGGCGAGGCCGGTGGCCCGTGCTTGATCCGCAAGGGAAGCGGTGCGTCCGTCGACTGCGTGCTGTGGCCTGCCGACGAGTGGGTGACGATCACTCAGCAAGTGACCATCGGAAAGTGGGTGAGCAGATTGGACGATCCGGGACGCAGCAGCAACGTGCGCATCTGGATGCAGCGCCAAGGCGCGAAGCCGGTGCTGGTGATCGACTACGACCGCAACTTGCGCGCCCCGGAAAAGCCGTTCATGAAGTACGGGAAGATCTGGTTGCTCCCGTACATGACGGACAAGGACCCGCTCGAGGATCACCCGGAAGCGTACATGTGGTTCGACGAGCTGATTGTGTCGCGCGCGCCGATCGCACCGGCTTTGGACTGATCGGCGCGATGCCCTTGAAGTAACCGCGGTCCACGAACGATGCGAGATTGCGGTCGACGGTTGACGAAGCGTCGAACCGACCCATAGCCTGTCCAAGCAAGGAGCCGCTGTCAACGCCTGCCCAGCCGAGCCCCGCTACCGTGTGGAGTTCGTGTCCGTGAAGCTCCTGCCCGGGCTAGCCCAGCGCTGAGCGTCAATAAGCGAAGGATAAGGGGATCGCTATGCTGCGCCTACATGTGGTTGCCATCGTCGCAGTGCGGCTGCTGAACGCTGACAAATCGATCCTCCGAGAGGGTAAATCGCCAGTTTCGCCTTGCGCAGTCCCCGGCATAATCTACGTTGATACGGGCCCCGGCTCGGATTCCATGGACAGCGACTAGACGGCGTCCAACCGGAGAGCGCCGGACCCACAGCGACGCCTGACATAGATCCAACCCGTTTGCCTGGTGATCGATTCCGAGTGCCTGCGCCAACCGTCCTGGACCAGATGTAAGCTGCCGCAGGTTTGCCGGTACGCCGGAAAGACCGCGGTTATTCGCCATGATTTCCAACCCGAACGTTGGCCGCAGCGCTCTAATCAGCACGGCCGCAGGGACTCGCCCTGCACCAACGACTACGTTGAAGCAGTAGTGCGCGCCGTAGATCTGAAAGACGTATGAGTAGCCACGAAGACCAAACAGAACCTCAGTACGAGCTGTTCTGCGCGCGTTCCAGGCGTGAGACGCGCGATCCTCTGGACCAACATACACCTCCGTTTCGACAATCAATCCGCCGCACCCGCTCTTGGACAAATCTGACCCTAACTCCATGCCAATGAGCGATTGGCCAACCTCAAGCGGCTCTCGCTCAAAAAAGCTACGTCGAACTCTTGCAACCCTCATTTCCTTTACCTTACGTCGCCGCTCATAGGTCGATCACCACGTCATCCTGCGGCCGGGAACAGCAGATCAGGACATTTCCTTCAGCAGGCGGATCGAGCGGCTCAGGCTGGGAGGTGACGGACCCATGGATCAATCCGCTCTCGCAGTTATGGCAGACGCCGGTGCGGCACGACCACCGGACGGGCACGTCACACGCCTCGGCCAGCTCCAAAATGCTCTGGTAGGTCGAGGCCTTCCAGTGTGCGGCGATGCCGCTGCGCGCGAACGATACCAACGAACCGGTGTTGGCATCGTCCTTCGGCGGATGCGGTGCCCGCGTGGCTGCACCCACGACGCCAGGGGTCAGCGACTCGCTGCCGGTGAAGATCTCGACGTGAAACTGCTCCGGCTTCACGCCCATGTTCGCGAGCACCTCTTTCATCTCTGCCATGAAGCGAGTCGGCCCGCAGAGGTAGACATCCGCCTCTGGCGGGAAGCCGATTTCGTCGAAGACCGCTTGCGACAGGTGGCCGGTAGCGTCGAAATCCTCACCCATCTTGTCGCGCGACCCCGGCCTGCTGTAACAGACATAGCTGCGGCCATGCGTGAGCGCAAGCATGAGCCGGCGGACTTCGGCGGCAAATGGATGATGCTGCCGGTCGCGAGCCGCGTGGATCCACAGCACCCGCCGTGCCGACCGGGCGGCCGCTAGCGAGTGCAGCATCGCCAGAACAGGTGTCGCCCCGATTCCCGCGCTGAGCAGTAACACCGGCCGCTCTCCGGGCTGCAGAATGAAGCTTCCGCGCGGCGAGCTGACGTCGAGAACATCGTCCACCCGGATATGCTCCCGTAGGTAGGCACCAGCCGCGCCATTCGGCTCGATCTTCAAGCTGATTCGATAGCACTCCGTCGAGGGAGGGCCCGAAAGTGAATAGCTGCGAAAAAGTGGCGGTCCGCCGGCGGCTCGTTGAAGACGCACCACTACGTACTGGCCGGCCAGAACCGTTGGCAGCGGCTGACCGTCCGGACTCTGCATCGTCAGCGAGAGAACATCCTCGGACTCCTGATCGATCCTGGTCACCGCGAGCGGCCGAAATCCGGGTGCAGCCGGATGCGCAGCTACTGCGGGTGCAAGGCCCGCGTTCCCGCTCCCCGCCACAGTCGTTTGGCTCTGTACTAACGCCTCAAACGACGAGCGCCATCCGGGCGAAAGCGCCTCGATTCGCAATGCGCGCTGCAGTCGATCGCGCACATGATTGGGCGAATAGAGGAGCGCGTTGATCTCTGCGACGGTCATTCGCTCCTTCGCCTCTCCCACCTTCACAATTTCGTCGTCGGCGCCAACAATGCCTTCCTGCAGGACGCGGAAGTAGAACCCGGGCCGTCCGCTGGATGTAAGCAATGCCGGCATCCGAGGCTCGTTCATCCGAATGCCGACGCGATAGCAGGTAACGCGTGGTTGAGTGACCTCGAATACCGCGCTGCCGATCTGATAGCGGTCGCCGATGCATACGGCATCGTCGGGCATTCCTTCGACTGTGAAGTTCTCGCCGAACTGCCCGGAGACGAAGTCGGTCCGCTTCAGGTGCTCCTGCCAATAGCAATACGATTCGATCTGGTAGACGAGTACGGCGCGCTGCTCTCCCCCGTGCCCTGCCAGGTCGCCTTGACCGTCTCCAACCAGATTCAACCGGGCGACGCGACAGGGGCCACGCACCGGATCCTTCCAGATCCCGGTGCGCACAGTGCGCCCCCTCCACTCGATGTCGCGCGGAAGTCCGACGTTGATCGATAGAAGTCGAGCCATGTCGCACCGTTCTCTTGTTAACGGGAAGTCCTGGATGTTGGTTTGCGCGGAATCTTGACCCGCGTCTTGCATTGAATATTGTGCGCCACACTTCGACCGCACCGGCATCGCACTGCTGCGTCAACCGCGGCCGCGGAGTTGGCGAAGAAATTGCCGAAGGCACGGATCGCATGGCAGGTCCGTTCTTTATATTCCGCAGCGCTCCACCCTCGTCCCGAATCACGGTCTCACCATCACTTTGATCGCCCTTCGCTCATTCATCGCCCGGTAGCCGTCCGGCACTTCTTCCAGGCCGACGACCCGATCGAATACGCGGCCCGGCTCGATCCTACCCTCGAGAATGTCCGGCAGTAGTTCCTCGATGTAGGCGCGGACTGGAGCGGGACCGCCGCTGACGGTGACGTTGTTGTAGAACGCCGGCAGCGAAGCAGGGATTGCATCATAGTGAGGAACCCCGACGCGGCCGATGGCACCACCGGGACGAATCACACCGATAGCCGTGAGCATCGCCTGATCGGTGCCCACGCACTCGAGAACCGAGTGGACGCCGAAGCCGCCGGTCAGCTCGCGCACGCGCCCGATGGCCTCCTCGCCGCGCTCGCTGACGACGTCGGTCGCGCCGAACGCGCGCGCGAGAGCGATGCGGTCGGGGTGGCGGCCCAGGAGGACGATCTGCTCGGCGCCGAGGCGCTTCGCCGCGATCACGCCGCACAGGCCGACGGCGCCGTCGCCAATCACCGCGACCCTCTTGCCGCGACCGACTCTTGCCGCGCGCGCCGCATGATGGCCGGTTCCCATCACGTCCGAGAGCGTGAGCAGCGACGGCATCAGCGCGTGGTCTTGGCCGACCGGCAGAACGAACAACGTTCCGTCTGCCAGAGGCACGCGCACCGCTTCGGCCTGCGCTCCTGCGACCTGGACCGTCCCGAAGAACCCGCCGTGAACGCACGACGTCTGCAGGCCTTCATGGCAGAGAGCGCACGTGCCGTCGGAGTAGGCGAATGGCATCACGACGACGTCGCCGATCCTCAACTTGCGCACGTCCGCGCCCGCGGCCTCTACGACGCCGATCGCCTCGTGGCCCATGCGGCGCCCGCCCTCGACCGGCTCCATTTCCTTGTAGGGCCACAGGTCACTGCCGCAGATGCAGGCGCGCGTGACGCGAACCACTGCGTCAGTCGGATCAACGAGGCTCGCATCGGGAACGTTTTCGATACGGACTTCTCCTGCGCGGTACATCACGGTTGCACGCATTTCGTCTCCCGTTCAGTGTCGTCCCGCGCGGCCGACGGACGATTGGCCTGCGCGCACCCGTTCCAAATCATCACGGACTCGCTGCGGCTCGTCCTCGAGCGGCATGTTCGCCGTGTCATGCACGGCGTCGAGCGCACGTTGCGGGTCCGCATCGAGCGGAGCGAACAGCGCATCGAAGTCGACTGACGTGGGACCGCTTGCCGAGATCAGCTCGAACGTCTTTCGCAACGCCTTGTCCGAGCTCAGACTGTGAACCAGCACCTCTGCGATCTGACCTCGCGCGATGGCTCCATCGCTGGGATCGCCAGCCTGGCGTCGATCGCCTTGCAGGAGCACGAGCCGGTGGTCGTCCGGGCCGTTGTAGTCGAACCAGCCGGGTCGCACGATCGTGTACGGAAATCCGCTGGCACGCACCAGCCTCTCGGCGCGGCGCTTCCAGTCGTGGGCCTCGGTGGAGCGGTTGTAACTGCCCGCGCGATTGGTGACGCCGATGGAAGTCATCAGCGCGATGCGCGCGTTGCACGAAGCGAGCGCCGTCAGGACATTACGCACGCCGCCACAGTCGACGCGCTCGGCCTCGATCTTTCCGCCACCGTCCGATCCGAGCGTGAACACGATGCCATCTACGCCGGCGACGGCAGCGGGAAGCGTCTCGGGTCGGGTGACGTCGCCGACGACCACCTGCACTTCGCGTGGAAGCTGATGCGCCTTGCGGGCGTCGCGCACGAGGGCGCGCAGGGAATGCCCTTGGCGGATCGCCTCATCGACGACGACCCGTCCAATGCTGCCGGTCGCGCCCACGACGAGCACCTTCATGCGTGCCTGCATGCGCCCCGGGTTGCGCCGAGGTGAGCCCGTTCTTCCGGTACAGCATGCGCAGGCAGGCGTGCACGCGCGTCGCGTCGTAATCGGGCAAGAGCCTGGCGACCTGAGTGCTGCCAATCGGTCTGCTGCATGCTCATTGCCCTGGACGCACTTCGGCGAGGTCGCCGTACCAGTAGGCGGCGGTCACCCCGCCGTCCATGAGGAAGTCACTGCCGGTGATGAACCCGCCGTCCGGGCCCATGAGCAGCGCGCCGACCGCTCCCACCTCGTCCGGAGTCCCGGCGCGCCCAACCGCGGACCCTTCGATCATGCGCCGGTAACCTGCGCCACGCGGCCCCCCGAGCTCGTCCTGGCGAGCGGCGTCATAACAATCCCGGGGCTGATCGTGTTGACCCGCGCGCCACGCTTGCCCCAGCGCACGGCCTCGGCCATCACGCGGAGCGAGTTCCCGCGTTTCGAGAGCTGGTACGCGTGAAGAGAATCCTTCACCTGGTCAGGCTGCAGGAAGGGAAGGCTGAGCAACTCATCGACGGGTGTCATGGCCAACCCCTTGCTTTGTTCGACGGTGAGCGGGGGGAGGCGATGCCCGGACTGCGACGAGATGACGACCCCCGATCCACCGCGGGCGATGACGTTGCCGAACTCTTCCAGCATGAGCGCCGTGCCGTACAGATCGACCTTGAGGATCGTCGCCGGCGACGCCTGCGTGGGCGAGACACCGGCGGCATGAATCAGCCCGGTGACGGCGCCCAGCTTCGTGGCCGTGTTGACGAGAGCCTGCACGGCCTCACGCGAGGACACGTCGACCGTCGCAACGCCCACCTCGTATCCGGCGTTCAGGAGGACTTGAGCCGCCGCGTTGGCGTTGTCGGGACGCATATCGCCCAGCAGGACGTGCTTGCCTACACCGATGCGCCGCGCGATGGCTTGACCGATCTGACCGGCTCCGACGACGACGATAACGCTTGTCATGGCTTTCCTTTGGTAAGCGGCTTGGCAGCTTCTGCTGCTCGGCGCTGTGCGCTGCTCGATATTCTTCGTCGGTAACCTTCTCCAGCCAGTCGACAGTCTTGCCGTCGAGCTTCTCGACAATGGCGATGTGAGTCATCGCGGCGCTCGCCGTGGCGCCGTGCCAGTGCTTCTCCTATGGTGGACACCAGAGCACGTCGCCGGGGCGAAGCTTCCTGACCGGCCCTCCCAGCACTGCACGAGACCGCAGCCCGCCGTGACGATCAGCGTCTGTCCAGCGGATGGGTGTGCCATGCGGTGCGCGCGCCGGGTTCGACCGTCACGCTGACGCCGAGGGCGCGCGCCGGTTCGGGTGCGTCGAACAGCGGATCGATGCGCACCCTACCCGTGAAATGCTCCGCGGGCCCTCTCGTCGAAGGCCGCGAACCGTTTTGCCTGATTTCCATGTCCGGCACTCCCGCTGTGAAAGGTGACAGACTCTCATTGGTCCGGTCTCGACCCTGATCGCGCACCGTGCACGCCGCGTCGCTCACCGGCCGACAAGGCGTTGCAGGTGCTCGGGATAGCGCGCGCCCTGCACGGGCGCCTTCAAGAGCACGTCGTCGAGTTCACGAAGATCCTTGACGGTCAGCTCGACGGTGGCCGCTCCGACGTTCTCTTCCAACCGGTGCAGCTTCGTGGTGCCCGGGATCGGGACGATCCACGGCTTCCGAGCGAGCAGCCAGGCGAGCGCAATCTGCGCCGGCGTCGCTTTCTTCCGGGCTGCAATCTCACCCAGGCGATCCACGAGGGCATGGTTCGCCTTGCGCGCCTCCGCCGTGAACCGCGGGACGACGTTACGGAAGTCGTTGCTGTCGAACTTGGTGTTCTCGTCGATCGATCCCGTGAGGAAACCCTTGCCGAGCGGGCTGAAGGGCACGAAGCCGATGCCGAGTTCTTCAAGCGTCGGCAGCACTTCCTGCTCCGGCTCCCTCCACCACAGCGAGTATTCGCTTTGGATGGCCGTCAACGGCTGCACCGCATGGGCCCGGCGGATCGTCTGCACGCCCGGCTCTGACAGGCCGAAGTGCCGCACCTTGCCTTCCCGGATCAGCTCCCTGACAGCGCCCGCGACGTCCTCGATCGGCACCTCGGGGTCCACCCGGTGCTGGTAGAAGAGATCGATGACATCCGTCTTCAGCCGCTCGAGCGACGCCTCGGCCACTTCCTTGATGTGCTTGGGTCGGCTGTCCAGACCCTGTTGCTTGCCTGTCAACGGATCGATCCCGAAGCCGAACTTGGTGGCGATGACGACCTTGTCGCGCACGGGAGCGAGCGCCTCGCCCACCAGCTCCTCGTTCGAGTACGGTCCATAGACCTCCGCAGTGTCGAAAAAGGTGATACCGCGGTCGAAGGCCGCGCGGATCAGCGAAATTCCGCTTTGCTTGTCGACCGCCGGGCCGAGGCCGAAGCTCAGACCCATGCAGCCCAGCCCCATGGCCGAAACCTCCAGCCCGCTCTTGCCTAGCGTGCGCTTCTGCATGCTGCCTCCTGCGATGAGTCCGAAAGAAAAGCTTGTCCGTTACGGAGACGATGATCCGCTTTCTCACTGCCGTGACAAAGGCCTACAATTCGAATGAGGCATTGAAATTTTGTCAACAATGGAACGGGAAGACTGGGGGAGCCTCGCCGCCTTTGCCGTCGTGGCGGAGGAACGAAGTTTCACCCGGGCGGCGGCGCGGCTCGGCGTCTCCGCATCGGCGCTCAGCCACACGATGCGGCGCCTCGAGGAGCGGCTGCGCGTCCAGCTGCTCGCGCGGAGCACCCGGAGTGTTTCGACCACGAATGCCGGCGAGCGTTTGCTCACGCGCCTCCGCCCGGCGATCGAGGAAATCTCGGGCGCGGTCGAGGACCTTGGGCGTCTTGTCGGCCGCCCGTCTGGGCACGTCCGGATCACGGCATCGCGAAGCGCCGCTCGCATGGTCATTGCGCCGGTACTGCCCGCGTTTGTCGCGCGCTATCCGGACATCGTCATCGAAGTGCTCATCGAACCGGCGGTGACGGACATCGTGGCTGGACGGTTCGACGCCGGCATCCGGTTGGGCGAATCGCTCGAGAAGGACGTGGTCGCCGTTCCGGTGAGCGGCGAGCTTCGCATGGCGGTCGTCGGCGCGCCTCAGTACTTCACGTCGCACCCCAAGCCCTCGACGCCGTGGGAGCTGCGCAAGCACCGCTGCATCAACTTCAGGCTGCCTACCGCGGGCACGCTCTACAAGTGGGAGTTCGAGAGAGGCCGGCGCAAGGTCGAAGTCGCTGTTGACGGACCGCTCGTCTTCGACGACGAAGAGATGATCGTCAACGTTGCGCTGGCCGGGCTGGGCCTCGCCTTCCTGATCGAAGAGCAGGCAGCGCCGCTGATCAAAGCCGGCGCGTTGACCCGGGTATTGGACGATTGGTGCGCCCCCTTCCCCGGCTTCTTTCTCTATTACCCAGGTCGCCGCCAAGCGTCGCCCGCTCTCGCCGCGTTCATCGATGCGGTGCGAGTGCCGGTTAGGACCGCTAGAGCGCGGTGCTCAAGATTCTCTCGCGATCTCCGGTCTTGGCCGTGAACGGTCGCCCAGGCGTTACATGGCGCAGGCGCCAGCGCTCCAAGCCCAGGCTTCGGCTTGACGACCGGCCCCGGTCTTGTACATTAGTCTCTTACGACCTTAAAGTTCTGCAATCTGGCACAGATTGATGATGATGAAGTCAAGCGCGAGCCAATGCTGGTGTGATGGCGAACGTGGACAGTCGCTCGCAGGCGGCGATGACCAAGCGACCGCTGCGAGTGAGGTAATAGCGGTAGGTATTGGCCGCGCGCTTGAGCAATCCGAGGACGCGCAAGCGACGCAGTTGCCGCGACAGCGAGGAGGGCGACATGGCGGGCATCAGCCGCAGCAGATCAGCTCGCGCCAAGCCATGGATGTTGAACTCTGGGCGTTGGACGGCGCGCAGGAGAGCCTGATCGTTGCGATCGAAGAAGTTGAGGCCCTTGCAGGAGCGCTCGCCGTCGGGCTTGGGGTGAGTCACGCGATCGAGCAGGCGCTGGCCGGGGCTGTGGTCGTCCAGGCTGGAGAGGAACTCCAAATAGCGCTGGTTGCAGGCGAGCAAGATCTCCCGCAGGTCGATCAGGCTGTAGATGGACTTCTTGAGCGGTGCGACTTCGCGGGTGGCGTGACCGCCGCGATGTTCCACCTTGCGGTGGTGCTTGAAGAACGAGACATCATTGGTGGTGGTCTCGATGCGCAGGATGCGCGCGAACTTGTCGTACAGCTTGACCGAGCACGACCCGAGCTTATGCTTGATACAGGTGCCTTCGATCCGCGTACTCAGGCGCGAGCCAATCTCGGCTGCCACCTGCGGGGTGATCTTCTTGCCCAGGAAGGTGCTCACCTGCTCGGCCTTGACCGAGAGCACCGCCTCGCGGGCCAGCTGCGCATAGAGCGGCGCCAGCACTTGTTCGCTCTTGAACAGCAGGTCGGTGGAGTACTCGATCTGCATGATGCTCCAGTGGTAGGTCTGCCCGAACTCGTCGAGCACCGGGCAGCACAGCCGGGCGTAGTGGTTCAGGTGCCGATGCAGGAGGTCGGGATTGAGGCCATCGGCCAAGGCCTGCGCCCGGGTGAAGTCGGCGATGCGAACAAAGGCGTTGTCGGCAGTAGCGAAGTCGATCCCCTCACGCGTCAGGCGGCGGGCCAGCCAGCCGTGGCCGTTGCAGTACACCTGCAACCGGAACGGGCAGTAGGTCGGCACCCGCACGTAGATCAGCCCCAGCTCGCGGTCCATCCAGTAGAAGTAGTAGTGCAGGCATTTAACGGCGGTGATCGAACGGCCGCAACATGAACGGCCGGTGAGCTCGCGGGAGCAGTCGATGAAGTGTTCGAAGTGCGGGCACGAGAACCGCAGTGGAGCCAAATTCTGCGAGGAGTGCGCGGCGCCGTTCGCGCGCGTCTGCGGCCACTGCTCAGCGCCGCTCAGCCCGACAGCCAAGTTCTGCTCGGAGTGCGGCCATTCCGCCGGCCAGCCCGCCCCCGCTACCCCCTCGTCGGATAATCGCTTCGGCGCACCGGAGTCCTACACACCGAAGCACCTGGCCGAAAAGATCCTGACGTCGAAGGCCGCGCTCGAGGGCGAGCGCAAGCTCGTCACCGTGCTCTTCGCCGACCTCAAGGGGTCGATGGGTCTGTTTGCCGATCGCGACGTCGAGGAAGCGAGGCGGCTGCTCGATCCCGTGATCGATCACATGATGGAGGCCGTGCATCGCTTCGAGGGCACCGTGAACCACGTGCTCGGTGACGGCATCGTGGCCCTGTTCGGGGCGCCCGTCTCGCACGAGGATCACGCCGTGCGCGCGTGTTACGCGGCCCTTCGGATGCAGGACAGCGTCAAGCGGTATGCGGAGGGCATCCGCCGGAGTGAGGGCATTCCCATCCAGATCCGCGTGGGTCTCAACTCAGGCGAGGTCGTGGTCCGCTCGATCGGCAACGACCTGCGGATGGAGTACACCGCCGTGGGCCAGACCACGAACGTCGCCAGTCGCATGGAGCAATTGGCGGTGCCTGGCTCGATCGTGATCTCCTCGAACACGCTCGAGCTCGCGGAAGGCTTCTTCCAGGTCAGGCCGCTCGGCCCGCTGACCGTCAAAGGTCTGGACTCTCCGGTCGAGGTATTCGAGGTGACCGGCGCCGGCTCCGTGCATTCCCGCATGGAAGCGGCGGCGACACGTGGTCTCACGCGGTTCGTCGGTCGCGAGTCCGAGCTTGCCACCCTCAACAACGCCCTCGACAGCGCACGCGCTGGCCGTGGCCAGGTGGTGGCCCTCGTCGGGGAGCCGGGTGTGGGCAAGTCGCGACTGTTCTGGGAGTTCATCCACTCGCATCGAACGCACGGCTGGCTCGTGCTCGAAGGAGGGACGGCATCGTATGGCAAGTCGTCCGTCTATCTGCCGGTGATCGACCTTCTCAGGAGCTATTTCCAGATCGAAGCGCGTGACGAGCAGCGCAGGATCGTCGAGAAGGTCACCGGGAAGGTCTTCTCTCTCGATCGCGCGCTCGAGCCGGGACTGCCGGCGTTCCTGACGCTGCTCGATGTGCCGGTCGATGACCCCAAGTGGCAGGCACTCGATCCCCCGGCACGGCGGCAGCGGACGCTCGATGCCCTGAAGCGCCTGCTGATCCGGGAAAGCCAGGTGCAGCCGCTGGGCCTGGCGCTGGAGGACCTGCACTGGGTCGATTCCGAGACGCAGGGATTCCTCGATAGCCTGGTCGAGAGCATGCCGACCGCGTCGCTGCTTCTCATGGTGAACTATCGGCCCGAGTATCAACACGGGTGGGGCAACAAGAGCTACTACACTCAGCTGCGCATCGATCCGCTGCCGCCGTCGAGCTGCGAAGACCTGCTCGACGGGCTGCTGGGGGCGGACGAGACCCTGCGGGCCCTGAAGCAGAGCCTTATCAAACAAACCCAGGGTAACCCGTTCTTTCTGGAGGAGAGCATCCGGACGCTTGCAGAGACGCACGTGCTGGTCGGCGAAAAGGGAGCCTATCGGATGGCCAAGCCGCTTGCGGGGATCCGGATTCCGGCAACGGTGCAGGCCATACTGGCCGCCCGCATCGACCGCCTGTCGCCGCAGGAAAAACACCTGCTCCAGGCTGCGGCGGTGATCGGCGTGGGCGTGCCGTTGACGCTGCTGCAGGCGATCGCGGACGAAAGTGAAGACGCGCTGCAGCAGGGCCTCGCTCACCTGCGGGCGGCGGAGTTCCTCTACGAAACCGGACTTTTTCCGGAGGTCGAGTACACCTTCAGGCACGGTCTCACCTACGAGGTCGCGTACGGCAGCGTGCTCCACGAACGCCGACGCGCGCTGCACGCGAGAATCGTCGACACCATCGAATCGCGCTACTCGGATCGTCTCACCGAGCAGGTCGAGCGTCTCGCCTACCACGCCTTCCGGGGCGAAGTGTGGTCGAGGGCAGTGCCATACCTGTCGCAGGCGGGAGGACGCGCGCTGGACCGGTCGGCGTACCGGGAAGCACAGTCGTACTTCGAGCAGGCATTGACGGCGCTGGAGCACCTACCGGAGACGCCCGAAACGCGGCAACAGGCGATCGATCTGCGGCTGGGCCTGCGCAGTTCGCTCGTTCCTCAAGGCGAGATCGATGCCGTCCGCAAGCACCTCGTGGATGCCGAGCAGTTGGCTTCCTCCCTGGGGGACCAGCTGCGCCTGGCTCGAGTGTCCGTCGCAACGTGCCACCACCTTCTGGTCACGGGCAATGCGCAAGAGGCTCAACGCTGGGGCGAGCGCGCATTCGACCTCTCCCGGTCGCTCAACGACATGCCCTTGCAGGTCGCCGTCAACCTGTATCTGGGCGCCGCCTGCCTCGGCGTCAGCGAATTCGAAGAGGCCGAAGCGCATCTGCGAAAGACGATTCGGATGCTCGAGGGCGATTTGCTCCGCGAACGCTACGGTCTGCACGGCCTTCCGGCGGCCATCGCCCGCAGCTACCTCGCCTGGTCCCTGGCGGAACGGGGTGAGTTCGACGAGGCCATCGCCCTCGGCACGGAAGGCGTCGACATTGCCGAAGCGGCGCACCACGCCTACACGCAGTCCTACGCCTCTTGGGGCCTCGCGATGCCGCACGTGCTGCGGGGCAACCTGGCCGAGGCCACGCGCGTGCTCGAGCATGCCGACGTCCTGTGTCGCGAGGGCAATCTTCCCCTGATCAGCGCGCTCGTCTCGGGTCTGCTCGGCATCGTCCGCGCACGATCGGGTCGGGAAGCCGAAGGCGTCGCACTCCTTGAGCAGGCCGTGGCGAGCCATGAGCGCACCTTCGGTCGAGGCGTGTGGCATTCGCAGAATCTCGTCTCGCTGGGTGAGGCGCTACTTCTCTCCGGGCGGTCGAAGGATGCGCACGGGATCGCCGAGCAGGCGCTAGCGCTGACCCGCGAAGCCGGGCATCGCGTCTGCGAGCCGTGGGCGCTCTACCTATTGGGCGAGATCGGTTCTCGCGATGAGGTGCGTCGAAGTGACTCGGTCGCGAACTATGGCGAGGCTCTTGCGCTGGCGGACAAGCTCGGGATGCGGCCTCTGGCCGCGCACTGTCACCTCGCGCTCGCGAGGCTCTGCCGTCGCGCGGACGAGCGCGCGGCGCGCGCTCACCTCGCCGGAGCGGCGTCGCTATTCAGGCAGATGCAGATCCAGGGCTCGATGCTAGAGGTGGAGGCGATTGAAGGCTGAGGCGCCGCCGGAATGAACGTCCGCGCGAGCCGAACGAAGCAAGGGCCGGCATCGCTGGCAGGCCCTTGATTTGTTTTGTGGCGGGGGGCTGCAACCGGCCCCGTCTACAGGTGGACGGAAACCTTCGTGAACAGATCAAGTCTCGCGCCGCACACCGACGAAAACGCCATAAGAAGTATCTCGAAAGAGCGAGGTACCGCCGTGAACAGCCTAAGAGCGTCACGCGGATTCAGGGTGAAACCTCGCGCGGAAAGATGGTCGGCGAGGCACCCGCCCGACACGCTGGTGACGCCGTCAGCGCCCCCGGACTCGCTCCGCGGTCGGCTTGCTATCCTCTGCTCGCGCGGCGCCGAAGCATGACGGTGCCTGCCAGCCCCAGCAACAGGACCGACCACAGTAGCCCCCATCCGGAGAGCGTCGGAATAATGCTCGGCGTGCCCGGTGGAGGTGGCGCGCCCGCGCCGCCGATGAAATTACCGAGCGCGAACGGCGCGCTGCCCGCCCCGGTCGGAATCGTCGCGAGGACGGTGTTGGTGGCGGCATCGATAACCGAAACGGATGCGCTGCCGCTGTTGGCTACGTAAACCCGCGAGCTATCCGGCGTGACGGAGACCCCTTCGGGCGCGTTGCCAACCACAACATTCCCGACGACCGCATTGGTCGACGTGTCGACAACATACAGTCGCCCGTTGTTCTCGTCCGTGTAGTACGCGCGGGTTCCAGCCGGATTGATCGCCACACCTTGCGGCGAACCGACGAGCGGGAAGACGATCGTCGCCGTTACGGTGTTGGTCGCCGTATCGATCACCTTGCCCTGGGTGCCGCTGGAGCCGTAGATGAACGTCCCGGCCGGATTGACTGCCAAGCCGAGAAATCCCGAGTTCGGGATCGTCGTGACGATGGTATTGGTGGTCGCATCGACGACGTACGTCCCTCCTGCGTTGTTCGTGATGTATACGCGCGTTCCGGCGGGATTGACGGCGACGCCCGCGGCGGACGCCAATCCGGGCACCGTCGTGATCACAGTGTTGCTCGCCGTGTCGATGACCGACAGCGTGCCGGACAAAAAATTGCCGACGTACGCGCGCGTGCCGGCCGCGTTCACCGCGATACCGAACGGCTGGCCACCGACGGGGATCGTTGCGAGTACAGTGTTGGTCGACGTATCGATGACGGCGACCGTCCCGGCGTTTACCGAATTGGTTACGTAGACGCGGGTCCCAGCAGGATTCACCGCGACGCCCTCGGGCACGGCCCCCACGCCCGTAATGTTGGTTACGATCGCGTTGGTGGCGGTGTCGATCACCGTGACGCGCGCGGCCCCGTCGTCGGCGATGTAGGCGAACGGCGCAGCGTGTGCCGCGACGGCAAGACAAAGTGCGGTGACGGCGATACCGAGCGTCAAAGCATTCTTGTTCATTTTCTCCCCTTGACCCGCTGCGGCGAGTCATTCCGGGAGTATATATATTCCGTAGGGAAGATTCCAGCGATCGAGGTTTGAATCCATTACCAAGCAGGTCGGGAAGCACGCGACGCACGTATTCAGCTTCCGGGGTAGGCCGATCGTCCAGGTCAGTACCAAGGCCTGGTTTGCGGGCCCTAGAACGCGCTGGGATCGATGACCTTCGGTGGCACGATCTGCGGCACTATGCCGGGCCGGAAACTATGCCGGGTTCGCCATTTTTTGAGACCTCTGGCTGGCGTGCAACCCGGCATAGGCGGCACACCTGGGCGAGCTGGCACGTGCAGAACGGCACGCCGCTCTTTGCGCTGCAGGCGTCAGGGGGTGGGGCGAGTGAAGAGATCGTGCGGCGCTATGCGCACCTCGCCGCGGATCACTTGGCCCCGTATGCGGAACGCCTCGGTGCAGTGCGGGCCGTGGAGTCGTCAAGCCACGGCCCGTTTATGGCACAGGCGCGAAAAGGAAAGGGCTCGCATCCCTGCGCCGAAGGACACCGCAATCGTCACGCCCAACAGCGACACGCCATACTCGATGGTGCAGGCGGATCTGCGCGTCGAGCCGCTGGTGCTGTGCGTGCCCGCTGTGGACAAGAAGCGGTACTACTCGGTGCAGCTCACCGACATGTATTCGTTCAACTACGGTTACCTCGGCACCCGCGCGACCGGCAGCGATGCGGGCTGCTACATGGTGGCGGGTCCCGAGTTCAAGGGTGAGACGCCCGCGGGAATCAAGAAGACGTTCCAGTCCGAAACGCAGTTCGGCCTCATCATCTATCGCACGCAGCTCTTCAACGCGGGCGACATGGACAACGTGAAGAAGATCCAAGCGGGCTACAAGGTCCGGCCGCTTTCGGTGTTCCTTGGAAAGCCGGCGTCAGCGGCCGCGCCGGCACCAAACTGGCCGAAATTCACCGGCGACGCCTTCAAGACCGATTTCGCGAGCTACCTCGACTTCCTGCTGCATTTCTGTCCGGAAGTGCCGCAAGAGAAGGAGTTGCGCGCGAAGTTTGCGAGCATCGGGATCGGCCCCGGAAAGAAATTCGACTTCAAGGATCTGTCGCTGGAGCACAAGGCCGCCGTCGGTCTCGCGATCAAAGAGGGCTATGCAAAGATCGAAAAACAGCGCGACGAAATCGGGAAGGACATCAATGGCTGGCGCGTAGGTTCCGCCTTCGGCGACCGCGCGTTCTACAACGTAAACTGCCTGCTGCGCGCGGGAGCGGCGCTCGCAGGCATCTACGGCAACGATGCGGTTGAGGCCATGTATCCGCTGGCGAAGACCGCCGGCAATGACCAGCCGCTCGATGGCAGCAAGCACAGCTACACGCTCACGTTCGCCAGGGATCCGTTCCCACCGGTCAACGCGTTTTGGTCGGTGACGATGTACGACGGCAAGACGCAGCTGCTGATCGAAAACCCGATCAATCGCTATCTCATCAATTCACCCATGCTGCCGGAGATGAAGAAGAATCCCGATGGGTCGCTGACGCTTTACATCCAGGACAAGACGCCGGGCAAGGCCGAGAAATCCAACTGGCTCCCGGCACCGGATGGTCCGATTTACATGGTGATGCGCCTGTATTGGCCGAAAGACACGCCACCCTCGATCCTGCCGCCCGGAGGGGGGACGTGGAAACCCCCCGGGGTTGTTCCGTCGAAATAGGCGGCACGCCGGGCGTTGTCACGCCACCGTACGGTTGCGGACGGCGCTACAGTGACGGAAGCGCGACGCGATAAGTGGCGCGTCGGTGCCGCGCTCACCCGTGCCGGCTGAACGTCCCGTTTGCAGAACGTCCGCTCCGGTTCGACGGATTCGGCCATTGCAGGACCTGAGCGCGAGCGCGCCGCACTCAAGCAGGAAGCGCCAGGGTCTCGCACGGCGCCGGAGAGATGATCAACGTCGTGCCGTATTACAAACGCTTCGTCATGGACCTGCAAAGCGCCCCGGCGCGCGATACGACGCGGGCCAGGACGGTGCTGCAGGAGATCTTCGGAAGGATTCGCCTCGTCGAGAAGGACGACGGGCTCTACGCGGAATTCGAAGCGCCCCTCGAGCGGCTGCTGCTTGCCGCCGGAGGAGCGCTTCCAGGTCGGGTTGCGGGGGCAACCGGACCCGTCTACTCATCAGAGACAAGGGCGCGTCGAACCATATGCTTCGCGGACGCTGATCGCGAACCGAATCCGCGTTTCCCCTGCTTCGCGCTTCCTCGACGGCCTCCGCGACTCTCAGTCAATAAAGCGCAGGTGCCGTCGCTGCAGACAGCCTTGGCGATGCCTATTTCGTCGTCTGCTTCATCCCGTAGATCATTTCGCGCTCGGCCGGTGTGAGCTCCTCGGGCCCGAGCTTCACCGTCAGCTTGTCGATCTTGCCGGTGAAGCGGAACGGCACCTGGTAGTCGCTCTCGTCGACCGCCGTGCCGGTGTCGACGCCGACGTTGAACGTCTCGACCCAGCCGATGCCCACCGGCAGGCTGCGCGGCATCGGATGGCTGTCGACGACCTGGCCGTCCACCTTCAGCGTGCCGGTGCCGCCCTTGCCGAGGCCCGGGCCCGCATACTTCCAGTCGAACTCGAGCGTGTGCTTGCCGGGCGCGATCGCGTCCTTGCCCCGCCACTTCACCGTTTCGAGCTGGATCAGGTTCCAGGTGAACACCGGCCGGCCCTTGAGCAGATAAAGGCCGTAGCCGCCGAAGTGCCCGCCGTCGGTGACCAGCATGCCCTCGCCGCCGCCCTGCGGAACTTCGATGTCGGCCGTGATCGTGTATGACTTGTTGAGCAGGTTCGGCGAGGAGACGCCGGGGAACGGCACGTCGGTCAGCTCGCCGGTATAGGTGAACACGTTCCGGTTCATCGTGTAGCTCGGCTTCGCTGACATGAACCGCTGCAGCTTGCGGTCGTCGAGCGGGAAGACGTTGTACTTCGACGCCTCGAGGATGAACATCTGCTGCATGTCGCGCAGCTTGTCCGGCATCTTCGCCGCCAGATCGTCGGCCTGCGTCCAATCCTTGGTCAGATCGTAGAGCTGCCACTTGAAGCTGTTCATGACGTCCGTCGCCGGCGGCTTGAGCGACAGATCCCAGGGCGGGGTGGTCGGCGGCGCCGAGGCGATCCAGCCGTGGTCGTAGATCGCACGCGTGCCGAACATCTCGAAGTACTGCGTCGTGCGGCGGCCGGCCGCGTTCGCGTTCGCCTTGTCCCAGGTGTAGGCCATGCTCACGCCCTCGATCGGCTTCTGCGCGACGCCGTTGACCGTCACGGGCTCGGGCAGGCTGGCCGCCTCGAGGATCGTCGGTACGATGTCGATCACGTGGTGGAACTGGTTGCGGAGCCCGCCCGCGTCCTTGATGCGCGCGGGCCACGCCATGACCATCCCGTTGCGGGTGCCGCCGAAGTGCGAGGCCACTTCCTTCGTCCATTGATAGGGCGTGTCGAGCGCCCAGGCCCAGCCCACCGCGAAGTGCGGGTAAGTCTGGTTCGTTCCCCAGGCATCGTAGAACTTCATGTTCTCGGCCACCGACGGGTGGATGCCGTTCAGGATCGCGAACTCGCTGTACAGGCCGTTCAGCGTTCCTTCGGGGCTCGCGCCGTTGTCGCCGCTGATGTAGATGACGAGCGTGTTGTCGAGCTTGCCGGCGTCGGCGACCGCCTGGATCACGCGGCCGATCTCGTGATCAGTGTAGGCGAGATAGGCGGCATAGACGTCGGCCTGGCGGATGAAGAGCTTCTTCGCCTCGGGCGAAAGCGTGTCCCACTTCGGAAGCGTGTCTGGCCACGGCGTGAGCTTCGCGTCCTGCGGGATCACGCCGAGCTTCTTCTGGTTGGCGAAGATCTGCTCGCGCAGTGCGTTCCAGCCCTGGTCGAACAAATGCATGGCGCTGATCTTCTGCACCCACTCGGGCGTCGGGTGGTGCGGCGCGTGCGTGCCGCCGGGCGCGTAGTAGATCATGAACGGCCGGTCGGGCTGCACCTCGTTCAGCATCCGGATCCGCGCGATCGCCTCGTCGGCCATCGCGGTGATCAGGTTCCAGCCGGGGTGACCGAGGTAGGGCTGGATCGGCGTCGTATTGCGGAACAGGTTGTTCGGCGTCCACTGGCTGGTGTCGTCGCCGAGAAAGCCGTAGTAGTAGTCGAAGCCCTTGATCGGCCCCGTCGGCCAGTCGGTGAACGGGCCCGCCTGGCTCGCCACCCACTGCGGCACGTTGTGGTCCTTGCCGTACCACGACGTGTCGTAGCCGTTCTGCCGCAGAATCTCGCCGATGGCGATGGTGTCGCGCTTGATCACGCTGTCGTAGCCCGGGAAGCCCGTTGCCTGATCGACCACGACGCCGGTGCTCGCCGAGTGGTGGTTGCGGCCGGTGAGGAGCGCCGCGCGCGTGGGCGAGCACAGTGCCGTCGTGTGGAACCGCGTGTAGCGCAGCCCCATCTGCGCGATGCGGTCCATCGCCGGCGTCGGGATCACGCCGCCGAACGTGCTCGGTGCGGCGAAGCCCACGTCGTCGGTCATGATCAGCAGCACGTTCGGCGCGCCCTTCGGCGGCGTGATCAGCGCCGGCCACGCGGGCTTCGACTGCATCGCGTCGGTCTGGACGTCGCCGCGGAACGGCTGCGGCGGATTCGGCAGATAGCGGCCGTCGATCGTGGTCGTCGCGCCGGGCGCCCCAGGCGTTGCGGTGCCCTGCTGCGCCGTCGCCGGACCGCCCAGGATGGCGCCCGCGGCGAACGTCATGATGATCGATGCGAAAGACCTTGTCTTCATGGCAAACCCCTGTCAGCGTTAACCCGTTTTGCGAATTGCTTCTTCCCGGTCAACCGTCGCCGTGGAACACTGCCGAAAGCGAGCACGTGGTCAATGAACGCCTACTTCACCTAAATTCCGCCTGCCCGGCCTCCTTGCGTCATTGCGGTTCGGCTATTTCCAAAGGTCGATCGCGACCCTGGCGCGCCGGAGCTGGGCCTCGTCCTCGGCGGTGAGCTTCTGGTCGGCGAGCCGGACGAGGACGCGGTTCAGCGTGCCGGTGAATCTGTACGGGACCGCGTAGTCCTCGCTCACCGGCGTGCCGGTGTCCTCGCCGACGTCGAAGGTCTCGTCGAGCGAGACGCGAAACGCGTAGGTGCGGTCAATCCGCCCCTGGGCGACAATTCCGTTGTCCACGCTCAGCGTCAGCGTGCCGCCCTTGCCGAGGCCGCCGCCGTCGTACTTGAAGTCCACCAGGATCGCATGCTTGCCGGGAGCGAGCTTGTCCTTGCCGGCGAAGCTCCACCGCTGCACGCCGACGAGGTTGTAATGGAACACCGGACGGCCTTCGAGGAGGTACAAGCCCCAGCCGTTGAAGCGCCCGCCCTGCGTGGCGAGCACGCCATTCGCGCCGCCCGCGGGAATCTCCACGGTGGCGCCGATCTTGAACGACCGGTTCTTGAGGTCCGGCGCGGTGCCCTCGGGGATCCGTATCTGCCCGGGAAAGTAGGTGAACACGCTGCGACCGCGCGTGAGGCTCGGACGGATCCGTACGTCGAAGCGCTCGATCGTGCTGTTGTCGAGCGGAAGCACGTTGTACTTGGCGGCCTCGATCCAGAAGAGCTCCTGCAGCTCGCGCAGCTCCGCGGGCTCCTTGTCGGCGAGGTTCACGGCCTGGCTGAAGTCGTCGGTGACGTGGTAGAGCTCCCACTTGTAATCGAGCACGTCGGGCTTCCTGCCCCCGACGACCCAGGGCGCGACGGGCGGCGTGGTCGAGGCGATCCAGCCGTCCTGGTAGAGGGCGCGGTTGCCGAGCATCTCGAAGTACTGCGTGCGGTGACGCGAGGCCGCCTTCGCGTCGTCGAACGTGTAGACCATGCTCACGCCCTCGATCGGCGTCTGCGGCACGCCGTTGAGCATCGCCGGCGCCGACAGGCCCACCGCCTCGAGGATCGTCGGGGCGATGTCGATGACATGGTGGAACTGGGTGCGAATCCCGCCCTTGTCCTTGATCCGCGCGGGCCAGGAGATGACGAGTCCGTTGCGGGTGCCGCCGAAGTGCGAGGCGATCTGCTTGGTCCACTGGAACGGCGTGTCCGTCGCGTGCGCCCAGCCGACCGGGAAGTGGTTGTAGGTGAGCGGGCCGCCGAGCTCGTCCATGCGGCGCAGGATCTCGCTGAAATCCTCGGGAATGTTGTTGGCGATGGTCATCTCGTTGAGCAGGCCCTGCGGCGTGCCCTCGGCACTCGCGCCGTTGTCGCCCTGGATGTAGATGACGAGCGTGTTGTCGAGATCGCCCTGCTCCTCGATCGCGTCGAGGATGCGACCGATCTGGTAGTCGGCGTGCGCGAGCGCCGCGGCGAAGACCTCCATCATCCGGGCGTAGACCTTCTTGCGGTCGGCGTCGAGCGAGTCCCACGCCTGGATCTCCTTGGGCCGTGGTGTGAGCTTCGTGTCGGGCGGGATGATGCCCATCTCTTTCTGCCGCGCGAAGGTCTCCTCGCGCAGCTTGTCCCAGCCCTGGTCGAACTTGCCCTTGAACTTGGCGATCCATTCCTTGGGCGCATGGTGCGGCGCGTGCGCGGTGCCGGGCGCGTAATATTGCAGCCACGGCTTGTCCGGCGCCATCGCGTGCAGCAGGCGGATGCGCGCGATGGCGTGGTCGGCCATGTCGCGGTCGAAGAAATAGTTCTTGTCATCGTGCGGCGGCTCGATTGGCTTGATGCCCTCGAAGAGCGCCGGCGCCCACTGGTTGGCGTCCGCCGCCGATGAAGCCGTAGAAGTACTCGAAGCCGAGCGCCGTGGGCCAGAGGTCGAAGGGCCCGGCCTGGCTCGACTGCCAGTCGGGAACGTTGTGGTTCTTGCCATACCAGGCGGTGTTGTAGCCGTTCTGCCGGAGCACTTCGGCGAACGTGCCGGAACTCTTCGGCATGAGCGAGTTGTAGCCCGGATAACCCGTGGCGAGCTCCATGACGACGCCGGTCGCGTTGGTGTGGTGGTTGCGCCCGGTGAGGAGCGCCGCGCGCGTGGGCGAGCAGAGCGCCGTGGTGTGGAACTGCGTGTAGCGCAGCCCCGCCTTCGCCAGCCGGTCCATCGTCGGCGTGGGAACCGGCCCGCCGAACGTGCTCGACGCGCTGAACCCGACGTCGTCGGTCATGATGAGCAGGATGTTGGGCGCGCCTTTGGGCGCCCGCACCGACTGCGGAAAGTCCGGCGTCGAGTTCTTCGCCTCGCGGCCGATACGGCCGCCGAAGGGTGGAGGGAACGGCGGCAGGTAGCGGACGTCGACCGTCGTGGCGGCGTCGGGCGAGCCGGGAGCGCCGCTCGTCTGGATCTGGGCGACGCTTGCGTCGACGACAAGCAGGCAGCTCGCCGTCCACCCGATCGACCACACAATTTCTCGCAGGCTCATCACTTCTCCTATTCGCCCAGCGCGCGGAAGGGCGCTTAATGCCACACGCTGCCGATGGCGTCAAGAAACGCAGCGCCCGAGAACGGCTTGGCAAGTACACTCCGCGTCGCGCGTAGTGCGATTCGCGCGATCGGCGAAATCTCGACCGTACGTTCTTCTCCGACCATTGCAATCATGTGACTTGCGCGACGACGGTTGTGCCCCTCCAACGGGGGGTCACTTCGGCGTTCGCGCCGAACTAGAGTGCGCGCAAGCGCGGTCGCACCGCGGTGGTGCGACCGATCGGAGCAGCACGGCATCACGAACGGACTTGCGTCGCCGCCGCCGCCCGCGGGAAGTGGCGATATCGAAAGGGCATCCCGAGCATGCTGAAGGCAACCTTCGTGATCGACATCGACCGGCCTGCCGCCGACGTCTATCGGCTCCTGAGCAATCACGAGAACGACGTGAAGTGGCAGGCCGCGGTGGCGGAGGTGACGAAGCTCTCCGTGGGGCCGGTGCGCAAAGGCAGCCGCTTCCGGCACTCGCTGCAGTTTCTCGGCGCCCGCATGGAGGCCGATGTGGAAATCGCGGAAACGCGGGCGTCCGACTTCCATGCCTTCTCGGTCGTCGGCGGACCGTTCGCGTTCCAGACGCGGATCGCGCTTCAAACCTCCGCTTCGGGAACCGTCGTACAGACCGACATCGAGGGGCACGTCTCCGGCGCCGCCCGCCTCGCGCTGATCACGCTGTCGCACCACCGGCGCCGCGAGATCGAGCGCGACCTCAAGCGGCTGAAGCGGATGATGGAGACGCTCGACCTGTAGCTCGAATCATTCGGCCATCGCCGCCGCCGACGCGGGTTCCGCCTGGCGCTTCGGCGGAACGTGCGCCATCGCGGCCTCCGCCATCGCCGTGATCGTGAGACTGGGATTGACGCCGGGATTCGCCGGAACCGCGGCGCCGTCGCAGACGAGCAGATTGCGATAGCCGAACACCTCGTGCCGGGCGTTGATCACGCCGTGCTCGGCGTCCCGGCCGATCACCGCGCCGCCGAGAATGTGCGCGGTCGTCGGGATACCGAACAGCGACTCGGTCACCGACGACTGCGCGTACCCGTTGTGCCGCTTCGCCAGCCAGGCGGCCGCGCGATTGGCGAGCGGGAAGAAGTTCGGGATCGGATTGGCGGAGTCCTGCTCGGTCGCGAGCCGAACGCCGCCGCCGAAGCGCCGCGGCGACGCCCGGAACCGGATCACGTTGTCGAGAGTCTGCATGACGCCCGTCACGATCGTGTGCCGAGACCAGCCGGGCGGCCAGAGCTTGCGCAGCAGAGCGACGGGATGCCGGACCGCAGCGCCGAGCGCGAGCAGCGGGCGGACCAGGCGCGAGCCCTTTCCCGTCAGCAGCGCGAACATCAGCGTCAGCGCGTCGGCGTCGCGTCCGAAGGTGACGAACTCGATGTGGCCGTCCTTGTCGGGGAAGATGCTGCCGGTGATCGCGACGGAATCGGTGAGCCGCTCCTTGCCGGGCATCGTGACCGCGACCAGCGTCTCGCTGTTCGTGCGCACGAGGTGGCCGAGCCGCTCGGAGACCCGTGGCAGGCTCCCGCCGTGCTTGCAGCGCGCGAGCAGGCGGTTGGTTCCGAGCGCGCCCGCCGCGAAGGCGACGCCGCGCGCGGTGAGCGTCCGCCGCTCCCTCGCGCGCCATGCGCCCGTGCGCTCGTGCGTGACGCCGTAGCCCTCCGCCCCGTCGGGCGCGCCGCGCGGGCGCACGTCGACGACCATGCGCCCGGCAAGCACCTCGACGCCTTTTTTCTCGGCGAGGTAGAGGTAGTTGCGCACCAGCGTGTTCTTCGCGCCGTACGGACAGCCGAACATGCACGCGCCGCAGCGGATGCAGCCCGTCCGCTCGGGACCCTCGCCTCCGAAATACGGATCGGCGACCTCGCGCCCCGCTTCGCCGAAATAGATGCCGACGCGCGTCTTCTGGAACGTGCTCGCGCAGCCCAGGTGCTCGCCGAGCTCCTTCAGCATCGCATCGGCTTCGCTGTCGAAGGGCGGCGCGGTACAGCCCAGCATGCGCTCCGCCGTGTCGTAGTGCGGCGCGAGACGCGCCTCCCAGTCGTCGAGCCCGGCCCACTGCGGATGGCGGAAATACGCGGGCGGCGCGCGGTAGAGCGTCGCCGCGTAGGCGAGGCTGCCGCCGCCCACACCCGAACCGCTCAGGATGAAGATGTCCTTGAAGACGGTGAGCCGCCAGATTCCCTTGAGGCCGAGCGCCGGCGCCCACAGGAAGCGGCGCAGTTGCCACGCCGAGCGCGGCAGTTCCTCGTCGCGGAAGCGGCGGCCGCATTCGAGCACCGCGACGCGGTAGCCCTTCTCGGCGAGGCGCAGCGCCGAAACGCTGCCGCCGAAGCCGGAACCGACGACGATCCAGTCGTAATCGAACGCTTCGTCGTCGGGCGACGTCATGCGTCGGAGATTCAGCGCGCGCTCGCGAACAACTCGTTCACGCTGTTCGCGCTCGTGTAGGACGGGACCCCGGGATCGACCGCGACGTGCGCCTCGCGATCCGCGAGCAAGGCCACGCGGGGCCAAGCAACGATCGCGACGGCAGCGATGACGGCACACCCGACGGCGAGCGCGACGTTCTTCGAAATTCGTTTCATGGCGGACTCCGGAAAGTGTAGCGACATCGTCAGTCTGCCGCGGGACGGCCCGCTTGCACCCCCTCGGAAAGGGGGCGCCGCATCGCCATCTGCGTCGCGACGAATTCGCCGACGTACGCGAGCGCGCGCCGCGCCTCGGGCAGCCAGGTGGCGATCTGGAACACGTGCGGCATCTCCGGCCAGATCTGCAGCTCGACTTGCGTGCCCGCTGCTCGGGCGCGCTCGGCAACCTTCAGCGACTGGCCGAGAAGCGCCTCGGTGCTGCCGACCTGGATCAAGAGCGGCGGCAGATCGGCGAGGCTCCCGGCGCAGGGCGAGATGCGCGGGTCCTGCGGATCGATCGGGTCGATGACGAGCCGCTGCATTAGGGCCAGCATCGCGGCGCTGATCATCGGGTCGGCAGCGGTGGCCGCCGCCGCCTCGTCGACCGCCGCGAGATCGAACCCCGGCGAGAACATGACGCCGCACGCCGGACGCGGCACGCCGGCGTCGCGGATCCGCTGCAGCGTCGAGAGCACGAGCAGCCCTCCGGCGCTGTCGCCGATCAGGGCGACGCGCGCCGGATCGTGACCCCGCTCGAGCAGCCAGCGGTAGGCCGCGAGACAATCCTCGTGCGCGGCGGGCAGCGGATGCTCCGGTGCCAGCCGGTAGTCGGGCACGAGCACGCGGGCGTCGAGCAGCGTGGAGAGCCGCGCGGCGAGGCGGGCGTGCATGCGCGGCGTGCTCACGATGAAGCCGCCGCCGTGCAGGTAGAGAATCGTCCGGGTGCGGCCTTCGCGTCGACCTGCGACCCATTCGGCCGCTACGCCGCCGGCATCGACCGGCGTGCGCCGGACGCCGAGACCGGTGGCGCCGAGCACGCGGTCGAGGGGAGCCATCAGCCGGCGCGCCGCGGCCACGTCGAACGCCTCGAACGAGCGCGACCTGAGGAAGCGGCGATAAAATCCGTTCAACGCACGCGCGCGCCGGCTCGTTCGACACAGCGGGACGTGATGCACGCCGGCGGGCGCAGTTTCGATGCCGCTGCCCGAACGTCGTTGCGTTTCCGAACGCCGATCCATCGCCTGGGCCGCCTTTCCCGAACACTGCTCGCGAGGTCAGGCATTGTCGGATCCCGTCGCGTGTCGCGGACCCCCCTCCCGGGGGGCGACCGCATCCGGCGCTTCGGCCACGATGACGACTCGCCTACCGACGACGCGGTTTCCGAAAACTGGAGACGAAGATGCAACAGCTCACCGGCCAGGATGCGATGTTCCTCTACCTCGACCAGCCGCACGCGAGCTCGCACGGGCTGCTCGTCTACCTCTATGACCAGTCGACCGCGCCGAACGGCATCGTCCGCTTCAAGGACATCCTGAAGCACGTCCAGGCCAACCTTCATCTCGCGCCGTTCTTCCGCAAGAAGCTGCTGCGCGTGCCGCTGGAGCTCGACTTCCCCTATCTCGTCGACGACGAACACTTCGACCTCAATTACCACGTGCGCCACATCGCGCTGCCCAAGCCGGGCGACTGGCGGCAGTTCTGCATCCAGGCGTCGCGCATCGCCGCGCGGCCGCTGGACCTGTCGCGGCCGCTATGGGAGATGTACGTCGTCGAAGGGCTCGACAACGTCCACTTTCTGCCGAAAGGCGCATTCGCTATCCTCACGAAACTCCACCACTCCGTCGTCGACGGCACCGCACTGGCCGAGCTCACCTGGCAGCTGCATACGCAGACGCCCGAGGTGCCAAGGCTCAGACCCAAGCGGTGGACGCCGGAGAAGGCGCCGGAAACGATCACGCTCCTGAGCCGCGCGGCGTACAACAACGCGCTTGGCTCGCTGCGCACCGGCAAGGCGCTGGCGGCGGTCGGGCCGAAGCTCGCCGCGCTGGCCGGCAAGCTCGCCGCCGACGCGGCTACCGGCAAGCACAAGGTGCCGCGCACGCGTTTCAACGGCTCGATCGGCAAGGAGCGCGTCTACGACGGCGTGCAGTTTCCGTTCGCCGACGTCCGCGCGATCAAGGCGGCCGTCCCGGGGGCGACGGTCAACGACGCCGTCGCGGCAATCGTCGGCGGGGCGCTGCGCCGCTACCTGAAATCGAAGCACGAGCCCGTCGAGCCCTCGCTCGCCGCGATGATGCCGATCAACACGCGCCAGGATGGGGCCGAACGGCAAACGCAAGGCAACACCGTGGCGGTGATGACGGCCGCGGTGCGGACCGACATCGCCGACCCGCTCGAGCGCATCGCCGCGATCAGCGCGGCGACGTCGCGCTCGAAGGAGGTCAGCAAGGCGATCGGCGCGCGCGAGCTCACCAATCTCACCAAGCACACGCCGGCGCCGACGATGCTGCTCGCGAGCAAGCTGATGCTGCTCGGGAACTTCGGCGGCAATCCGCGTCTGCCGTTCCACAACTGCTGCATCTCGAACGTGCCGGGGCCCCAGTTCCCGCTCTATCTCGTCGGCGCCAAGCTCTTGTTCTTCTCGGTCGTCGCGCCGCTCACCGATGGCTTCGCGTTGTTCTTCGCCGTCAGCAGCTACGACGGCAAGCTGATCGTCACCGTCACGTCGGCGCCCGAGATCGTCCCCGATCCGGCGTTCATGGCGGAGTGTCTGCGAGAAAGCTTCGCGGAATTGAAGAAGGCCGCGGAAGAGGCAGCCGCGAAGCCGGCACACAAGACGGCGCCGAAGCGCAAGCGCCCGCGCCGCGGCGCCGCGACCTCCCGCTCGACGAAGCGGTGACGGCTCCGGCCTGATTCGCGGCCGACGCCCGCGCTGCGCCGGCGGGTCAACCCACGCGCCGCGCCTGGCCCTGCCAGTACCTGTCGCGCAGCTCGCGTTTCAGCACCTTGCCCACGGCGCTGCGCGGCAGAGCGTCGACGAACTCGACGGCCTTCGGCGCCTTCACGCTGCCGATCCTCTGCTTGCACAGCGTGATCAGCTCGTCGGCCGTCGCCTGCTGCCCCGGCTTCAGCTCGACGACGGCGTGCACCGCTTCGCCCCACTTCTCGTCCGGGATGCCGATCACCGCGCAGTCCATCACGGCCGGATGCGACTGGCAGACCTTCTCGACCTCGACCGACCACACGTTGAAGCCGCCGCTGACGATCATGTCCTTCTTTCGGTCGACGATGTAGTGGAACCCGCGCTCGTCGCGGTAGCCGATGTCGCCCGTGTGGTGCCAGCCGAAGGCGCTCGCGCGCGCCGTCTCCTCGGGATTCTTGAAGTAGCCCGACATCACCGAGGTCGCGCGCACGACGATCTCGCCCATTTCCGCGTCCGGCAGCAGGTTGCCGTCGTCGTCCATGATGCCGACCCGTGCGAACGGCGCTGCGCGGCCGCAGCTCGTGAGGAGCTTGTCGTCCGCGGGCTTGCCGTCGGGACCGAAGTGATCGGCGCGCGACAGGTACGTGACCGGAAAGAGCGTCTCGGTCTGGCCGAACGCCTGCAGCATCACCGGCCCGAAGATCCCGAGGCACTCGCGCAGCTTCTGGGGCGCCATCGGCGCGGCGCCGTAGGCGAAATAGCGCAGCGACGAGAAATCGTGCATCTTGATCGCCGCGGAGGCGATGAGCGCGTAGATCGCCGTCGGAGGCAGATAGAGGAAGCTGATGCGCCGGCTCTCGATCGCCGCGCAGATCCGCGCCGGGTCGACCTTCGATTGCAGGATCACGCTGCCGCCGTGCGCGAGCACGAAGAGCGCCAGGTAGCCGCCAGCGTGGGTGATCGGCGCGGCCGCGAGATAGACGGGCGGCGTGTCGTCGAAGTTGAACACCGCGTACATGTTCGCGAAGAAGCCCTCGAGGCTCCGGTTCGTGTGCATCGCGCCCTTGGGCACGCCGGTCGTGCCGCCGGTCGTCTGCAGCAGCACGAGGTCCTCGGGACCGGTGCCGGGATCGATCCCGGAGGCCGGCTGCTCGCGGATCCAGTCGTTCAGCGCCGGCGCCTGTGCGCCGGCCCGGTCGGTGCAGACCAGGCGCCGGATGCGCGGCACGCGCCGGCGGATCTCGGGAATCGCCGGCTCGAAGACGCTGTGATAGAAGAGCACCTCGCACTCGAAGTTGTCGAGGATGTAGCAGTTCTCCTCGAGCGCGTTCTTCGGGTTGACCGCGACCCACACCATGCCGGCGCGGACGATCCCGAGCAGGCACGCGAAGCCGACGGCGTCGTTCGGCGAGAGCACCGCGCCCTTCATCCCGAGCGCGAACCCCTCGGCTCGCAGCGCCTGAGCGGTGCGCAGCGTGAGCTCGCGGATCTCGCGGTACGTGTGGGTCTCGCCGGTCTCGTCGTGGATGAAGCACGGGGCCCCGGGATTCCGCGCGGCACCGTGATCGAAGAAATCGATGAACCTCATGCTGGCCTCCTCCTGGCTTTGGAGCGGATCGCGGGCAGTCGGCGATCGATGGCCGCAGGTTAACGGGCGGACCCGCCCCCGCGTCCCCCCTGACGAGGGGGCGCACGCCGCGGTCCGGGCCGGCTAAGCTCGTTCCGCTGATCCCCTGCGATCAGCGCCAGGGAGCCGACCCGAATGTCCGACCTCGCGATCCCCATGGCGGCCGAATCGTCCGCATCGTGCGTCGCGTCAATGAAGGCCGCGCTCGCGCAGCAGCGGGCCGCGTTCCTCGCCGAGCCGATGCCTTCGGCCGAGATACGCACCGACCGCATCGACCGCGTGATCGCGCTCGTGCTCGATAACCAGCAGCGGATCTGCGAGGCGATGGCGGCCGATTATTCGTGGCGCTCGCACGACCACACGCGGCTCGCCGACGTCCTGCTGCCGCTTTCCGCGCTCAAGCACGCGCGGCGCAACGTGCGCCGCTGGATGAAGCCGCAGCGGCGGCGCCCCGAGCTGGGACTCGGGTTCCTCGGAGCGAAGGCGGTCGTCCGTTATCAGCCGCTCGGCACGATCGGGATCATCGTCCCGTGGAACTTCCCCGTCGCGATCGGGCTCTCGCCGCTCGCCGAGGTCTTCGCCGCCGGCAACCGCGCGATGCTCAAGCTCTCCGAGCTCGCGCCGGCGACCGCGGCGCTGCTGATCGAGTGCATCGCCGCCCGCTTCGATCCGGCGGAGCTGGCGGCATTCGTCGGCGACGCCGACGTCGGCGCCGCGTTCGCAGGCCTGCCTCTGGATCATCTGGTGTTCACCGGCAGCCCCCGGGTGGCGAAGCACGTGATGCGCGCGGCCGCCGAAAACCTGACGCCGCTCACGCTCGAGCTCGGCGGCAAGTCGCCGACGATCGTCGGGCGGGGTGCCGATCTCGCGCGAGCCGCGACGCGGATCTGGGCCGGCAAGGCGGTGAACGGCGGCCAGGCATGCATCGCCCCCGATTACGTGTTCGTCCACGAATCCGATCGCGAGGCGCTGATCGGGCGGATGGTCGAGGCGCTCGGAGACATGTACCCGACGGTGCGCGACAACCCCGACTACACCGCCCAGGTCACGCCGGCGCAGCACGCGAGGATCCGCACGCACCTCGATGAAGCCCGGGCGCGCGGCGTGCGCATCGTCGAGGTCAACCCGGCGGGCGAATCGTTCGACGACGGGACGCGCAAGATCCCGCCCACGCTGCTCGTCGACCCGCCCGACGACGCGACGGTGATGCGCGACGAGATCTTCGGGCCGCTGCTCCCGGTCAAGACGTACCGCGACGTCGACGAGGCGCTCGAGTACGTCAACGCGCGTCCGCGACCGCTCGCACTCTACTACTTCGGCGACGACCGCGCCGAGGCCGAGCGCGTGCTGGCCGCGACCTCGTCCGGAGGCGCATGCGTCAACGACGTGATGCAGCACGTCTTCCAGGCCGAGCTGCCGTTCGGCGGCTGCGGCAATTCGGGCTTCGGCCGCTACCACGGCGGCGAGGGGTTCAAGGCGTTCAGCCTGCAGCGCGGCGTCTACGTCGCGCCGCGCATCGATGTCCTCGCGCTGCTGCGTCCGCCTTACGGCCGCGCGTTCCGCGGCCTCCTCCGGCTGTTGCTGCGCCCCTGAGACGAGTCGTACCCCCACGCTCGTTTCGCGTGCTGCCGCCTGATGCAGCGACTCCGTCGCTTGGGGCGGCCCTGCGCGACTGCCATCGATCCGGCGCACCACCGGATTTGACGCGGGCTCATCGCATGTCCTATCGTTGGCCGTTCCGGAAACCCGGAATGCCCGAGGAGCCGCGGTGCGCCGCGGGAACAGATGGCCGAGCCCGCGCCTGAGCCACATCCATCGCCGTTTCTGACAACGAAGATCGCGCTACCCCGCGCGGGCCGGCGCTGGATCGATCGTCGCCGCCTGCTCGACCGGCTCGGCGTTCCGCCCGCCGCCCGCGTCACGCTGCTTCACGCCGGTCCCGGCTTCGGCAAGACGGCGTGCCTCGTGCAGTGGCTGCGGAGCGTCGCGCTCGGCGGCGTGCGGGTCGCCTGGTATTCGACCGATCACGACGACAGCGACGTCGCGGTCTTCCTCGGCTACCTCGCCGCCGCGCTCAATGCCGCCGACGGAGCGATCGGCGCCGACGTGATGGAGCTTTCGCGCAGCGGCCCCGCGCCCGCTTCGGCGTCGCTGCTCGTGGGGCTGCTCAACCAGGTCGCCGCCAGCCGCGAGCGCTACGTGCTCGTCATCGACGACTATCACTTCGTGCAATCGGCGGCGATCGACGAAGCGCTGTCGCAGCTGATCGCCCGCGCCCCCGACAACCTCGACGTCGCGATCGCTGCGCGCGGGATGCCGAACCTGCGGCTGGGCAAGCTTCGCGCGGAAGGCAAGGTGCTGGAGCTCGGCCCCGAGGCGCTCGGGCTCAGCCGGGCGGAGACCGGCAGCCTTGCCGAGGCGGCGCTCGGGACCGCTCTGCCGGCGCGCGACGTCGCCCAGCTGCAGACGATCTCCGAGGGCTGGCCGGCGGTGCTGCAGCTGATGCTGGTCGCGCTGGACGGCAAGAAGCACCTGCAGCACCTCGTTCGCGGCTTCACCGGCGAAGCGCGCGTGCTCCGCGAGTACCTTACGCAGGAAGCCTTTGCGGGCCTGCCCGCCGCGATGCAGGAGTTCCTGATCCGAACCTCGATCCTGGGGCGGTTCTGCGCCGAGCTGTGCGATCACGTCGCGGGCGTGACGGGCGCCGCGCGCGTCATCGCCGAGATCGAGCGGCGGCAGCTCTTGATCGTCGCGCTCGACGCGCAGGGCCGCTGGTTCCGCTATCACCCGCTGTTCGCCGAGTTCCTGCACGGCCAGCTCCGCGAGCGCGAGCCGGCCATCGAAGCGGAGCTCAACCGCCGCGCGAGCGAATGGTTCGAGCGAGCCTTTCTGTGGGCCGAGGCCGTCCGGCACGCGCTCGCCGCCGGCGACGAGGCGCGCGCCGTCGACGTCATCGACCGCTGCGCGATGACGTTGATCGAGCAGGGCGAATACGTGACGCTGCTCGACTGGCTCGCGAAGTTCCCGCGCGCGGCGCTCGGGGAACGCCGCCGCTTGCTGATGGCCGAAGCGTGGGCGCTCGGACTGACGATGCGGCACGCCGAAGCCGACGCGGTCGTGAACCGGCTGCGCGAGGCGGCCGGCACCGGCGATCCCGATCTCGCCGCCGAGGCGGACCTCGTCCGCGGCGGCATCGCGTTGCTCTGCGACGACTTCCGCAACGTCGAGTTCCTCGACACGTGGGCGGCGAACTCGGGGGCCTGGGTGCGCGACGTCCACAAGACCCTCGCGAGCTACAGCCTGATCGTGCGTCGCGAGTACCGGCGCGCACGCGAGCTCGCGCCCTGCGAGACGCCGCTCAAGATCGCGTACCAGAAGATGCTCAATGGGCTCGCCTGGTGGCGCGAAGGCGACGGCGCCGAGGCCGAACGCGCGTGGACCGACGCGCTCGAATTCGCCGACGAGGAGTTCGGCGCGCAATCGGTCGCCGCGGCGCTCGCGCGGGCGATCGCCGCGCGCCTTGCCTACGAGCGCGGCGACTGGCGCGAGGCGCAGGACGCGCTGGAGGAGCGTCTGAGCGTGATCGAGCAGGCAGCTCCGCTCGAGTGGCTGTGGGCCGCCTACTCGACGTTCGGGTGGGCGCAATTCGCTGGTGGCCGCGCGGGCGAAGCGAGGCAACTGTTCGAGCGCGGCCTTGCGATCGGCCGGCAGCGTGGCTGGAGCCGTCTCGAGGCCGCGCTCGGCGTTGACCTCATGCGGCTCGCCGATCGCCACCGATCGGGCGCGCTCGAATCGATCGCAGCCCGGCTGGAGGAGCTCGCGGGCGCCGCGAATCCCGCCACGGTGGCCGGCATCGAAACGGCGTTCCTTTGCGAGCTCGGTCTCGGCTTTCGCGACGGACACGTGGGCATCGGCGCCGGCGGCGCGGCGCGGATCGCCGCGGCGCTCGATCGCTTCGGGCCCGACGGATCGGCACCTTTGCGCGCGCAGGGGCTTCTGATGCTGGCGCAGGTGCTCGACGCCGCCGGGCGGCGCGAGGAGGCGACAGCGCGTCTGGCCGAGTCGCTCGCGATCGGCGAACGGCTGCACCTTGGGCAGAGTTATCGCGACGCCGGCGTGGGCGAGCTGGTGCACGCGCTCGGCATCGGGCACTTTCGCGGCGCCGCGCCGGTTCGGCCGTATCTCGACCTGCTGTCGTCGAGGTCCGACGCTGCGGCCGCGCCGACGGCGGCAAGGCCGGCCGACGGTCGCGCGCTCGCATCGCTCAGCGACCGCGAGCGCGAGATCCTTGTGCTCGTCGGGCGCGGCATGAGCAACAAGGAAATCGGCCGCAGCCTCCGCATCGGCCCGGAAACCGTCAAGTGGCACCTCAAGAACCTGTTCGCCAAGCTCGAGGTGCCCAACCGCATGCAGGCGGTCAACCGCGCGCGCGGGTTGTCGCTCGTGAGCTAGATCCTGGGGCCGGCGCATCGCGGGCGCGGCTACGGAACTCCGATGGCGACGTGCCGGTCCAGCGCTTGAACGCGCGGCTGAAGTTGCTCAGGTCGGTGAAGCCGAGCATGCAGCCGATCTCGGTGATCGACAATGCGGGCTGCCGCAGGTAGTTGCGCGCGAGCTCGTGCCGGAGGTCGTCGAGCAGCGCGTGGAAGGTGGTGCCGCGTCGGGCCAGCTTCGATTGCAGCGTCGCCGGGCTCGTGGCGAGCGCGCCCGCCACTTGCTCGCGCGTGCATTCGCCCGACGGCAGCGTCTCGATGATCCGCGCGCGCACGCAGGCGACGACGTCGCTGCGGTCGAGCTTGGCGAGATACCTGGTGGCGAGGCTGTCGTTGAACTGGGCGAGCTCGGGACAGGCGCCCGGCAGCGGCTGCGTCATCTCGGCCGCGGGCAGCGCGAGGACGGCGGCGGGCCGATCGAACGCGACCGGCGCGCCGAAATGGGAGACGTAAGCCGCGTCGCCGCCCGCGGGTCGAGCGTGCATGAACTCGACGCGCAACGGCCTGAAGTCCGTCCTGTGGAGCAGGCGCATCGTCCGCATCAGGAAGGCGAGCCACGCGTCCTCGTTCTCGGTGCCGGCCCTCCCTTCGGGAATCGAGATCAGGCGAACTTCGGGACCGGCTTCCTCGATCTGGATCTGCGCCGACCTCGATACGAGCCGCATGTAGCGCTGGAGCCGCAGGCAGAAATCCATCAACGTGCTGCTCGCGAGCAGACCGTATCCCAGCGCGTGCAGATTGGACGCGTGCATGAACTTGGCAACCGTAAGACCGAAACAGGGATCGCCGGTAGCATCGACGCAGACCTTGTAGATCCGCGCAATCGTCGTCACCGGCAGCCTTTGCAGCGGATCGTTGCATAGCACTGCGTCGACGCCGGCAGCCCGGAACACGCGTGGGCTGTCGACGCCGCTGTAGTCGAGCGCCTTGGCGATCGCGATCGCGTAGCCCGAGATGATGCTCGCCGGCTCGCCGCGAGCGGCGGCGGTACCCTCAGCGGCGGGACGCGGCTTGTTATTTGGCGATGCCAAGGAAGATCGCGAGGCTGCGATTGACTTGCACCATCGCACCGGCGTCGAGACTGCCGAGTCGCGCGCCGACCTTCGTACGCGCCACGGTTACCGCCTTGTCGACCATGATCTGCGACGGCTTGCGCAAGCCGTTTTCACCGTCGGGCTGAACGGTGATGCGGAATAGCGGCGCGTCCCGGAGATCGCTCGTGACCGGCAGTACGGTCACCGACGGATGCGCGTCGAAGAAGTCCGATTGGACGACGAGTGCGGGCCGCGGCTTGCCGTAGTCCCCGCGAAGGGCGACGGTCACCAGATCGCCGCGCCTCACTTCCATCCCTCCGTGTCCGAGACGCGCTCGATCCAGTCGAGGATTTCGCGCTCCTGCGCGTCGTTGCGCAGCAGCCTCGACTGCCGGCGGCACTCCTTCGCGAACGACGGACGGCGCGTATCGGCGACCCAAAGCTGCACAGGCCGCAAACCGGCTCGGCGCAGTGCCTGACGACGCTTTCGAACGCGTGCCGCTCCATCCGGTGCCACGATGCTTCTCCGCCGGTCCGTTACATGTAACAGCTTACGCGACGACGCGCCGATGATCAACCCGGGCACGGTCGCGACGTTGCGTCCGAAATGACCGACGATCTGACGCTGCGGACAAGCGCCGTCAATCTCGCCGGCCTACACTTCAAGCCCAGGAAGCATCGACGGAGGCGGCGACCCGAACCGTCGCGCAACGATGCCGGGCGGAGAGGCAGCGATGAGCGACGAGCTGTTGCTGGAGATTGAAGGAGCGGTGGCGCGGCTCACCCTCAATCGACCCAGGGCGATGAACGCGCTGAACCTGGCGATGCTGGCAGGGCTCGAGCAGCACGTGCCGCGGCTCGCCGCGGACCGCGAGGTGCGCGTCGTGGTCCTCACCGGCAGCGGCCCGGCATTCTGCGCGGGCGCCGACCTCAAGGAAGCGCTCGCGAGCGAACCGCGCCCGCCGGGCGAACCCGATTTCCTCGCGCGCGCCGCGGCGGCGCTCCGGCAGCTCCGCGAGTTCCCAAAGCCGCTGATCGCCGCGCTCAACGGAGTCACGATGGCCGGCGGTCTCGAGCTCGCGATGTGCGCCGACATCGTGCTTGCGGCGGAGAGCGCGCAGATCGGCGACGCGCACTCGAATTTCGGCGTCTATCCGGGTGCAGGCGGCGCGGCGCTGCTGCCGCGCGTGGTGCCGCAGAACGTCGCGATGTACGTGCTGCTCACCGGCAAGACGCTTTCCGCGGCCGAGATGAAGCAGTACGGATTCGTGAACGAAGTGCATCCGGACGCAGAGCTCGGCGCCGCGGTCGCCCGGCTCGCGGGCGCGCTCGCCGCGAAGAGCCCGGTGGTGCTGCGACGGATGAAGGAAGTGGCGCGCCATTCGAGCGACAAGACGCGCGACGACGCGCTCCTGCACGAACAGGTGATGCTGCGCGAGCACCTCGCCTCGTACGACATCCGCGAAGGGCTCCGCGCCTTCAGCGAGAAGCGCGCGCCGAAGTTCAAGGGGTGCTGACTCCGCTGCCCCGAACCACGAGGACATCACGATGAGCAACGTCTACGTCGCCGGCGTCGGCATGACGCGCTTCGGCCGCCATCCCGACCGCAGCGTCTACGATCTCGCGGGCGATGCCGTCGGGCAGGCCGTGCGGGACGCCGGCTGCACCACCGCCGACGTCGGTGCCGCTTATTACGCGGGCGCGACCAACGGCCAGCTGCAGGGCCAGTACTCGATCCCCGGCCCGATCGCGATGCGGCGCTGCGGCTTCGCCGGCATTCCCGTCGCCAGCGTCGAGAACGCCTGCGCGTCGGGATCGACGGCGTTCAACCTGGCGGTGCAGGCGGTCAAGGCCGGCACCTGCGACGTCGCGATCGCCGTCGGCGCCGAGAAGATGAACGTCGCGGACAAGGCGAAGATGTTCGCGGTGTTCGACGGCGGCTGGGACGTCTCCACGGTCGAGCGGAACAAGGCGACGCTGCTCGCGCTCGGCGAAGGCGTGACGCCGCCGCCCGGCACGGTCTCCGACAAGCCGTACAGCGTGTTCATGGACGTCTACGCGGCGATCAGCCGCCAGCACATGCGGCGCTACGGCACGACGCAGCGGCAGATCGCGGCGGTCGCCGCGAAGAATCACGGGCACTCGGTCCACAATCCGCTCTCGCAGTACCGCGACCCGGCGACGATCGAGGAGGTGCTCGCCTCGCCGCCGATCATCTACCCGCTCACGCTGCTGATGTGCTCGCCGATCAGCGACGGCGCCGCGGCGGCGGTCGTCTGCAACGACGCGGGACTGCGGCGGCTGCAGGACGGCGCCAAGCGCGCCGTCCGGGTGCTGGCGAGCGTCGTGCAGGTGGGTGTGGAGCGCTCGCCCGACGAGCGCGAGAAGATCGTCGCCCATCTCGCGGCGAAGAAGGCGTACGAGATCGCCGGCGTGTCGCCGCGCGACGTCGACGTCGCCGAAGTCCACGACGCTTCGGCGATGGGCGAGATCCTCAACGCCGAGTCGCTGATGCTCGCGCCGTTTGGGGACGGCGGCCCCGCGGCCGAACGCGGCGAGTTCACGCTCGGAGGGCGCCTCCCGATCAATCCATCGGGCGGCCTCGAGTCGAAGGGCCATCCGATCGGCGCGACCGGCCTCGGCCAGATCCACGAGCTGGTGACGCAACTGCGCGGCGCAGCCGGCGCGCGCCAGGTCGACGGGGCGCGGATCGCGATCCAGGAGAACGGCGGCGGCCTCTACGGCATCGAGGAAGCCGTGGTCGCCGTCAACGTGTTCGGCAAGCGCTGAAGGGGTCGCGCCATGGGCTACGTGTTCCGCAGCGAAGAACAGCAGATGGCGGTCGACGGCTTCCGCCGTTTCCTCGATCGCGACATCGAGCCGCTCGTCCGGCAATATCGCGACCGCTACATTCCGAAGGATGTCCTGCGCGACGTCATGCGCCAGCTCGCGGCCTACGGGATCGTCGGCGGCGTCATCGCCGAGGAGAACGGCGGGATGGGCGGCACCGGCATCGATTGGCAGACGAACACGATGCTGTTCGAGGAGCTGGTCTACACGTCGGTCGACCTCGCGACGGTAGCGCTGATCAACACGTTCGGCGCGGTGATGCTCGAGAAGGTGGCGCCGGCGCCTCTGCGCGAGCGCTACCTGCCGGGCCTGCTCTCGGGCGAGCGCTTCGTCAGCATCGGCATCTCGGAGCCGGACGTCGGCTCCAACGTGCTCGAGATCAAGACCCGTGCGCGCCGCGACGGCGACCACTACGTGATCAACGGCGAGAAGACGTGGATCTCGAACGGCGACTATTCCGACTTCCTGATCTGCACCTGCCGCACTGGCGACGACCCGAAGGGCGGGCTGACGCACATCCTGCTCGACCGCGAAGAGCATCCCTACGAGTCGCGCAACATCCACAAGATCGCGATGAACAGCCAGTCCACCGCGCAGATCTTCCTTTCCGACGTCCGCGTGCCGGCGAGCAACGTCATTGGCGGCGAAGGCGAGGGGCTGCGCAACACGCTGCGGCTGTTCGAGCGCTCGCGGGTCTTCGTCGCCGGGCAGGGGCTCGGCATCGCCCGCCGCGCGCTCGACGAGGCCGTCCGCTACGCGAAGGAGCGCAGGCAGCACGGGAAGCCGATCGCCGCGCACCAGCTGATCTCGGCGATGCTGGCCGAGATGGCGACCGCGGTCGACGCGGGGCGCCTGCTGACCTACCGCGCCGCGGCGATGATCGACGCCGGCGTTCCCGCCGAGATGGAAGCGGCGATGGCGAAGGCCTTCTGCACCGAGGCCGCGGTCAAGGTCTGCCGCCAGGCGGTGCAGATCCACGGCGCGAACGGCGTGACGACCGAATTCCTGGTCGAGAAGCTCGCGCGCGAAGCGATCGTCGTTCCGATTCCCGAAGGCACGACGCAGATCCAGCAGCTGATCATCGGCCGCGCGCTGACCGGCATCGGCGCGTTCTGACGATCGCGCAACCAGGCTCACGACACGTTCATTTCGAGGGAGCGGCACGCACATGCAGATCAGGGACAAGGTCATCGTCATCACCGGCGGCGCTTCGGGACTCGGTCTCGCCACCGCGCGCTACATGGCGGAAACGCGCGGCGCCAAGGTCGCGATCTTCGATCTCAATGCCGAGGCCGGCCGGACGGCGGCGAAGGAGCTCGGCGAAGAACGGGCGCTGTTCGTCGTCACCGACGTCGCCGACGAAGCGTCGGTCCAGAGGTCCGTCGACGCCACGGTCGCGACGTTCGGCACGATCCACGTCTGCATCAATTGCGCGGCGATTCCGAACCCGGTCAAGGTACTGGGCAAGGACGGCAAGGCCACACCGCTCGCCAGGTTCGCGCACGCGACGGCGGTCAACCTGAACGGCGTCTTCAACGTCATGTCGAAGTGCGTCGAGCGGATGGCCGCGAACGAGCCCGAGGCCGGTGAGGAGCGCGGCGTCGTGATCAACATCTCGTCGGGCGCCGCATACGAGGGACAGATCGGGCAGGTCGCCTATTCGGCGACCAAGGCCGGTATCATCGGCATGAACCTGCCGGCGGCGCGCGAGCTCGGGGCGGTCGGCGTCCGCGTCAATGCGATCGCGCCAGGCCTGTTCCTGACGCCGATGGTGCAGAGCCTCGACGAGAAGATCCTGGCCGCGCTGATGACCAACGTCGAAGCGCCGAAGCGCCTCGGCGACATGCGCGAGTTCGCCCACTGCTGCGCGTTCATCATCGAGAACGCGTACTGCAACGGGGAGACGATCCGGCTCGACGCCGCGAGTCGCCTGCGCGCCCGCTGACTAACTTTCTCCGGAGAGAACGATGACGCTGCTGCAGTTCCACTTCTTCGCCGCCAGCGCGTGGCTCGGCCTTCTGGCCGCCGAGTCGGTGCTCGAGCTTCACTACGGCAACGTCGCCGCGCGCGGCACGATTGCCTCGGTGCACAGGTGGATCGATCTGCTGGCCGAGGCGCCGCTGGTGACGATCGTGCTCGTGACGGGCGCCCTCCTCCTCGCCCGCGATTGGCCGCCCTCGCCCCTGCTCGTGCTCAAGATCGCCTGCGGCCTGACCGCGATCGTCGCCAATCTGATCTGCGTCCCGATGGTGCTCGCGCGCGTGCAAGCCACCGACGAGGCGCGCCAAGCCGCGCTCTCGCGGAACATCAGGCTGACCGGCGCCGCGATCCCGCTCGCGATCGCAGCCTTCGTGATCGGCGTCGGCTATCTGCCGGCGCGCTGAGCGGCCGTCTCGATCGGCGCGACGCTCAATGGGACGCTGGGTGCCGGCAGAGAGATCCGAATTCCCGACCAACGGTTTACAAGCGGTTTCGGGCCAACGCGGAATTTCGTTAATCAAACGTCGCCGTGAAAAACGCCGCGGTGTACGCCGAATGCGACAACGCCGCCGAGAGGCTGTTGCTGGCCGTCGGCGGCGTGTCGATGGGTCGGGTTGCGGGGGCCCGCAATCTGACCTGGAAGCGCGTACGTATCAGGTAGTTACTGTACCAGCCGAAACGCGAGACGCGAACCGTTTCGTCCGAGTACTAGCCGACCGCCGAGCCGGCAATCGGATTGGTCCATTTGAGGTCAGCGAAACGGGAAAAATCGCGGTCAGTCGTGCAGAGATTGGCTCCGTGCTCGATCGCAAGTGCGGCAAGAGCCGCGTCCATAACGAGCGGACCAACGGTTTGGCCGTCGTTCATCAGCTTTCGCAGAATGTCCCAATGACGGTCGCCTGGTTCAAGGATTCCTGCGACAGGTTGGTCAAGCCACGACGAAATTGCCGCGTGCGACTCGGCGATTGAGAGTGGGCGCTCGAATGCGCGCGGATTCGTGGAGATCCGAAGGAATGCCCACAGCGTCAACCACGCGAACCGAACAAGCTCGGTGCCAGAGAGCGCCGTTTCGAGCCACGCCCTGCTCGCTTTGTATTGATCTGACTTCGAATGATACGCATACAACAGCAGATTGGCGTCGACGAGCATCATCGATGAAGCGATCCTTCGAGTTGCTCGAGTAACTCGCCGACATTGTCGAGCGATAGACCAGGACGCAAATTGCCGAGGTCGCGCGGCTCGACCTTGAATGGGCGGCGGCGTGTCGCAACGCGTTTTTCGACGAGACCGCGGCGCAGCGTATCGTTCACGATGTCGCGAAACGATTTCCCGGATTTTCGCATTTCCGCCTTAAGCTTCGCGGCCACGTCCTCATCGAGCGTTAATGTCGTGCGCATGCGATGATGCTACTCCTAAGGCATCATGATGTCAACGTATGACTCTGCCGGTGGTGCGATTCAATGGTCCGGACGACATCGATGCCTCGTCATCGCTGATCGGGACGTTGCGCGGTGCCCTCTCGCAAGCCAAGAAAGACCGGTTACCGCCGCCCTCACCGGCCGAAGTACGAGTCCAGGGGTTCTTCGTGCGTCGATATTGGAGAGAAACTTCTCCCCGAAGCGTCAGCACGAAGCACGCGCCACTCGTTGTTGGGCAGGCAAATCGCGAAGACGTTGCGTATTTGAACGAGAGACCCGCGCCGAAGTTGGTTGCGGGTCACAACGGCCTACGAGTTGTCGTAAGCCGTTGATTTGAAGCCGTGGTTGCGGGGGCCCGCAATCTGACCTGGAAGCGCGTACGTATCAGGTAGTTAGCCGCCGAGACGCGAAGGGACGCCCGACGTTTCTGGGGGCAACGGTCGCATCAGTGCTGTTCAGTGTTGTTCAGTGCTGATCGGCTGATCGGCCGATCGTGGATGTCCGTCATTCCAGCAAGACGAACGGTTGCCCGTCGGGAAGCCGATAGCGCGAGAAATCAGCGATGTCCGTGGTCAAGATGCTCGTCACGCCGGTCTCGATCGCTAACCAGTAGAGCGAGGCATCCGCCAGATCCATTTCGCGCCTGGTCTTCCTCGAATATTGTCGCATCCACTTGATCATGTCGCCCAGATGATAGGGCTCGAAGGGGTACACAAGGGCACCGCCCAGCTCAACCCAGTGCAGCATCTCGTAGCGCTGCGGTGTAGCGAGCAGGTAGGAAGCCTCGACAATGCACGGCCAAGTAGTCAGCAAGCGCAAGCCGTCACGCGAAAGCGAAGTGACGCACTCGTCGAAGCGCCGATGATGCTTGTCGTCGACGGCGAACAGCGCTATTAGCGGTCCAGAATCAAGCAGAATGCTTTTCACGCAGTTTCGCCTTCATTCTCGCGGAGACGTTCTGCGAAGCAATCGGATTACCCATCGGCCTGCGGCTCCTGACTGCTTTCAGAAGCGCCGCCGGATCTTTGAGTCCCATTACCCGCTCGAGCGCGTCCTTGACGAACTCGGACTTAGTGATGCCGAGGCGCTTGGCTTCCTGGTCCACCTTCGTCTCGAGCGCCGCATCCAGCCTGACGGTGAGTGTCATCATTTGCCCCGTATTCAGAAAATACCGTAATACAATAGCCGAATTGGGCGTTGGCGGCAAACCGTGGCGTGCCGCGCGCGGGCGGGCGGCGGGGCGCGCGGTTGCTCGCTTGAAAGCGGGCAACGCCCTGCGCCAGAGCGATGGCGATTGCGTGATGCCGCATAAGTGAGGCACACCAGCCTTCCCGAAGGCGCGCGCCTTTCCCGCTGGAATCGAAGTTGGTTGCAGGTAGAAAGCAACAACGGCCTACGAAATTATCGTAAGCCGTTGATTCGAAGTCGGGGTTGCGGGGGAAGGATTTGAACCTTCGACCTTCGGGTTATGAGGCGGATTCTGGCTTCATAACGATATTATAAATCAATAACTTGCAACGCTTGCCAATGCGCTTTTCAGTCTCACCAAGGCACAACTAGGGCACAGCCAATCCGGGCCCGACACAATGCGTGTTCGCGATCCGTTTTCGAGCTAGAGATTTCTCGCCAGCGCGAGGTTCCCGCCGGCGAAGTCGTCCACATATGGTCTTGCGTCCATATGGCTTTACATCCATAATACCCACCGTGAGCTGGACGGTACTTTTCCACGACGAGTTCGACCGCGAGTATCAGACTCTCGCCAAGGGCTTGCAGGATGAGCTCCTCGCCCATGCCCTTTTGCTGAGCCAGTTTGGACCGGGCCTCGGGCGCCCCACGGTGGACACGCTGAAGGGATCGAAGCACACCAACATGAAGGAACTGCGCTTTGGCTGGCAGGGCGAGGTATGGCGCGTGGCGTTTGCCTTCGACCCAGATCGGCAAGCAATCCTTCTCGTGGGTGGGGACAAGGGCGGTGCCGACCAGAAGCGGTTCTACAAACGGCTCATCGGTCTCGCCGATGCCCGCTTCGACCGACATTTGGCCTCGCTGGCAGCCGCTGCTGCACGAAAGGAAAGACGACATGCCAAGAAATCTTGAACAAGTGCTCGCCAAGCTGCCCGCCAAGCGCCGCGCGAAGGTGCAACAACGGGCGGCGGAACTCGCGACCCTCAAAGACCTGCGTCATGCCGTCGAGCGGACGCAGGAGGAACTTGCGACCGCCCTCGGTGTGGGACAAGACACGATCTCACGCCTCGAGCAGCGAAGCGACATGCTGCTTTCAACCCTCAAACGCTATGTCGAAGCGATGGGTGGGAAGCTCAACCTCGTCGCCAAGTTTCCCAATCGTCCGCCGGTGATCATCGAGCAGATTGCAGAACGTCGCGGCCAGCAGAAGCAGTCCGCCAAAGGGCCACGTACCGGCAAACGACACGCCGCCGAAGTCGGCTGACGTTGTTCGTTCGTTCCACACGGGTCGAGATTTGGATCCATCCCCGAGTTCGCCAAGAGATGGGCCCCAGTGCGTCCATTTTCACACCGTCAAAGGCGCCAGTCGACCCAAGGCGGCCGGTCGACGACGACTGACTACAGTTGGCAGCCGATAGCAGCCGGTCGCAGGGTGAGCCTTCCGGCGTCGCACAAGGGACTCAGTCCAAGTGCGGAGAACTCGGCCAGGGTAGCCGGTCGTCGCACAAAATGCGAACAACAAGGCCCTTTGTATGGCACCCTGGATCAACAACAGCAGCTAGGGTTTGGCGCGAGGCTTGCGACGGGTCGCGCTCTTTTGGCCGAGAACGCCGCAAGCCTATTGCGCGGCCGGAGAATTCGGTGAGGCAGCACCGGGAGCCCCGCCCGCCCCGGCGGACGGATCGGCGACGACTGTCGCGCCGACGTCCTTCAACAGGCGCTGGAATTCCGGCGAAGCCATGATGATCGTCCCGGCAGCGGCACGCAGGCGGTCAACCGCCTCGGCCGGCAGGACGAAGGACGTGGGCTGTTGATTGAGGTAAAGGCGCTCCGCCGCGTCCGGGAGCTGGGCAAACGAGACATCGATGGCGTAGATCTCCGCGTCCGGAGGACGTACCGCCGCGCAGATCGGCGAGTCCTTATTGGTCGAGCACCCGGCCATCGCCCGGATTCCCCGCGCTGTCTGCCACCGCGCCGCAATGTCTTTCAACTGTTCGATTGCCTCGTAGGAATAATGATCGATCGGAACGCCGGTGGCCTTCAGCAGGATGTCCACCGTGCCGGGCGGGCTCTCCGATTCATCCCAGTTCGTGGGGGGCGAGGACAGCGAATTGACGACGAAGATGATGATCCTGCGCACGTGGTCTAGCGGCGTTGGCAGGCCCTCGTCGTGCAAGGCTTCGAGCAAGTCCAGTGCGTCGAGTACGCCGCGCATACCAAGGTTGTCGGACACACCACCATCCACGAGATGAAGATATGGGCGATGAACGCTGTCGGTGTAGGACTCGAGGTCCCTCAGCTCGCGGCTCGCGCGCGCTGCGGGCCGCGGCGGATTCGCGGACCGGGTAAACATCTTGACCCAGGCCGGAGGCTCGTAGTTGCAGGTACCGCCGTAGTTGTTGATCGTGACCGGAGAGAGGACGACGGGAACGGCCGAGGATGCGGCGGCGGCGCGGGACAACTTCACTGCATTCAGATCCGAGCACAGCACATTCCATACGTTTTGGTTGAAGGGAATCCGGCCGCCGTTCGAGATGTCGGTCGCTGACGCCACGATGAACGGACCGTCGCCGCGATCAAGATCGCCGAAGGTCGCACCGTTGAACAGTATCTCGTCGTAATACTGGGCCGCCAGCTCGGAACGGCCCCACCCCGTCGCCGATAGATCGCCCCAGTAGATCGGGCTCAGCAATCGCCTGAGGAGCTCACCTTGGACGTCACGCTTGAGGAAGCGCCGCTCGTAGTCATCGAACAGCTTGTCGCCATACAGGCCGTAGGCAAGCGCGGTGAAGCTGCCGCCTGATACGCCGGTGATCATATCGACGGCGTCGAGCAGGCGAACCCTGTTGCCCTTGGGTCCGACCACCTCTGTGCGCCGCAGGAACTCGAGAACGCCATAAGAAAACGCGGCCGCTCGTGTGCCGCCGCCCGAAAAGGCCAGCACGACGAGGTTTTCCTGGCTCTTGAAGTGTTTCTGCCGGGTCTGGAATGTGTAGCCGCTGTTCCCGTCCACTTCCGTGATCGGCGGGTTGATTGGACGGGTGGCGCACCCGCCAATCACCAGCAGCACGGCAAGTGCCGGTAACGAAATACCGCGTGGCCAAATCATCTCTCGACCATGCAGGCGAGCCTCACACGTCACGAAATCATGACGCACGTGAGCTCGACACACAAGCCTGACATTCGGCTTAGCCGAACACCTGTCACCGCGTAAGCAAGCCAAAGTCGGCCAGCGCCGAAATAAAGACGTACGAACCACACGACAGAGATGATGACCATCGCGAGGGGCACATGAGACCAGCGTGCGAGGGCGGCGAGACTGGCCGGTGTCTCGGCCTGCATTCGTGCGAGCTCAAAGGCACCGTAGGCCGCGGCGGAGACCGCCAGCGTAAAGAACAGCAGGTGTGCATACTGCAATCGTTGCTTTTGCCAGACAAATACATGAACTACGCCAAGCATGATGCTCGCCGCGATCATCATGATCCACGCAACTTGGACCCAGTTCATCACGTCGCCGAAACAGCGGGGCTGGATGGCGCGCAAATGCGCTCAGCCATGGCGCCTGCACGGACGCTGTTCTCGGAGGCGGTCAATCAGAGCAAGTCTTCTCACGTCGATGGCGCCTTGGTCATAGGGAGCTATGGCTTGGGGTCACCACCTAGCGCTCCAGCCGCAATCTGGGCACGATGTCGCGACAGCAGAATGCCGGCAATCGTTGGGAACAGCAGCGCAGATACCAGTGCAGCGCCCACCAGCGCGGCGGCTATCTCGGGATTCATAGTCCGACCCTTCAGACCGATGTGGGTGATCACGATGATGATCGATAGCGAAGGAATCGCCGAGGCAAGCGCGAACGGCAAGCGCTGCTCGGCTGCAAGATCCTTGCGGTAGAGCGCGACTGGAGCGCCGCGGATGAACAGAAACAGGAACACGAAGGTCGGAACCAGCAGTGCGGTTTCGAGGTCCCTTCCAAGCGCCGCGAGATCGAAACTGATGCCGGTACCAACGAAGAAGAATGGATAGAACCAACCAAACATAAGCCCGTCGAGCTTGTCGCGTAGCAACTTGCTATCCGAATCTCGCGTGGCCTGTCCGATGATGATGCCGGCCGCAAAAGCACCGAAGATGCTCTCGAATCCAAACTCTTCGGCCAACACGAACAATCCGGCCAGCACGAGCAACGCAACGCGGACGGCCAGCTGCGTGCTCTTGCCCACGCTTGCAAGAATTGCCAGCGCACGCGGGCGCCATGCGCCGATTCCAATCGCAGTCGCGGCCCCCACGATGGCGAAGAACGCGAGTAGAAATGCGAACTCCTGCCATGAGCTGTAATGCCGCGACAGCAGAAGCGCCATGGCGATTACGGGAGCCAGTTCGCCCACCGTGCCGACCGGTAACAGCAGACGACCAAGCGGAGTGTCGCGTTCCCCGATATCGCCAAGGATCGGAATCAACATGCCGAGCGCCGTCGTGCACACCGCCAGCGTTACCATCATCGGCGCATCTACGCCCGGAATGATATGGAGAACGCCGATCGCACCCAGCCCTAACAACAGCGAAACGCCCCAACCACCTAACGCGAGTCCGAGCGGGCGACCCTTCATCGCGGTGAAGTCCAGTTCAATGCCCGCCATGAATAGCGTCGTGGCCATTCCGAAGACGAACATCGCCTCCAGGATGCCGTCAAGCTGAACCAATCTGAGAACGTGCGGACCGATGAATATCCCGAGCAGGACCTCGAAAACGACCACGGGGACCTTGAAGCCCAACGGAACCCGGGACAGTAATGGCGCCGCGACGGCGGCGAGCATCAACCAGAAGATGGGGTGACCTACAGGCATGTCCGAACCCTGCTGAGGGCCATAACTGCGGCATACTTTAGCAGGCCTTCTGGTGGCGGTGGGCTAACAGAACCTGGCAGATGCGACGCAGACATCTCTTCTTGGCCGGCCAGCGACACTCAAGCAGAACCGCAGGCGTCGTCAGTGGCCGGGCACGCAAAAACTCGCACATGCAGCCATTCATTTTCCGGTGGACAGCGACCGTCGCCCGGGGCGACAGTGCGCACCATGCCGTCCATGGCGGGCGGCTCCGAGTTTGGTTTGTTGCAGTACGTTGGCCACGTCCGGCCGGAATGACGCTCCTCACGCGTCGCCCTTTGCCGAGCCATCGGCGCCGAATGCCGTCCTGCCTCTGAAAGTCGGTGGGCCCTCGCGGGCCTGAGGTTCAGTCGAAGTCGCGCTGCGGCACTTCTGCATCAACGCGGAAGGCGCTGTCCTGGCGCGACTACCAACGGCCTTGCGCCGCGCAGTAGAAGTCGCGGCATAGGGGCTGCCGGTGGGCGTTCGTCCATGCGCGCCCCGGTGTCGATGGTGACAGGCGCAAGCGACCGCCATTCGTGTGCCGCAGCTCCGTGCTGCGCCCGCCCTTTGGCCGGCGCGCTGCGCCAACTCCCCTGGCCCAGCGCGCGTCGTTACTAGCGGGCCACCGCTAGTGACGTACGCGCGCCATGGCGGCCTGTCTGCATCTGCGCGGCATTGCGTCGCGTGACGCAGCGCTCAAAACCACGTGACGACCTCTCCGGCCAGGTTCACGCCTCCCTCCGACCGGCGCAACGCCGATCGCCATCGGATCCGCCCAACGGATCGTCCCACGCGCCTGATGCGGCGCCCCCCGAGTCCTGGGTCAAGGACTTTCGCGCAGGCCGTTCCCTTGAGGAACGCCGCGCGACGCCAACAGAAGCGCCGTGCGGCGCTGGCGAGCAGCAAAGCAACCGCACACAACGGGATGTGGTGTCCCGTGCTCGCAGCTATCCACTGGGTCCGCTACGGCGCTCCAGGCGAGCAGCAACACTTACCTGACTGGAGTTCACCACGGCAACAAGGAACGGCGCCCCGGCGCTTGGAACAGGCTCTCACGAAAGGACATGACGCATGCGCGACCTGAACCACGACTTCAAGGAGCTCTGCCGGCACAACCGCGACGGCAGCTACGCCACCCAGGCCGACCGGGCGCACATCCTCGACCTCGTCGCCAATCAGCTGCACGCGATGGGCGTGCGCGGCCTGCGGGCCCAGGGCTTCAAGCCTCGGCACGTGCAGATGCTGGTCGCCCGCTGGCTCACCGAGAAGCTCGCCCCGGGAACGATCAAGAACCGGATGAGCGAGCTGCGCTGGCTCGCGCAGAAGATCGGCAAGGACAACATTGTCGAGCGCAGCAACGCCGCCTACGACATTCCGGACCGGGTCTACGTCACCAACCTCTCAAAGGCAACGGAGCTTGGCAGGGAACAACTCGAGCGTATCCGCACCCCTTGCGCCCGGATGTCGCTGCGCCTGCAGGCGGCCTTTGGCCTGCGCCGGGAAGCCTCGATCAAGATTGTCCCGGCCGGGGCCGATCGGGGCGACGCGCTGGTGCTCAAGGCGTCCTGGAACAAGGGTGGGCGGGAGATCCGGATTCCCATCCGCACCCCGGAGCAGCGGCAACTCCTCGATGAGGCCAAGGTCCTCGCTAGGGGCAAGAGCCTGGTCGCGCCGGGCTACGCCACCTACCGCGACTACCTGCAGCACTTCCGCTACGAGTGCGGACGGGTCGGCATCCACGCCTTCCACGGGCATCGGCATTTGTATGCCCAGGAACGCTACCGCGAACTGGCCGGCTGGGCATGTCCGGCCCGCGGCGGTCCGACGTCCAGGCAGCTCACGCCGAAGCAGAAGGTCCTTGATCGCGAGGCGCGCGAGACCATCAGCCACGAGATGGGCCACGGCCGCGAGCAGATCACCGCGGTGTATTGCGCATAATGGAACGTTATGTTGAGTAGCGTGGCCAAGTGCTTTGAGAGCAAGGCGTTAGCTTTGGATTACTGCACATAAAACTCTCATGATCAGCCTCCCGGCGGCCATCACGGTCGCCTTTCGCGAGGAGTTCGATCATGGACCAATCCAACCATGAAGTTGCAAACGATCTGTCGCTGGATCGGCTTGTTGCGCGCGCGTCAAGCCAACTGGAGAAGCTTCGCTATAGCAGAAGATCGCTGAGGCGCTACCGCACAATTTGGCGGCACCTCGCGGCGTTCTCTCGCCGGATGAACCTGGGAGATGAGTACTCCGAGGATCTGGGGGCACGCTTCTCGGACGCGTATCGGATGCGTGACGGCGAATGTCTCAAGCCAAGCGAACGGTGGCGACGCCACGTCGTGTTCGGCCTCAAGGTGCTTGGGGACTTTGCGCGTGAGGGGAAGGTTGAGCGCCCGCGCATCGATCCGCGAAACATCCAGGTACCGGCGCTGATGAAGAAACCCCTGCGCGAGTACGAACAATACTGCAGGGATCGCCGTCATCTTCGACCGACGACACTTCACGTGCGGATGCACGAGATCGCCGTATTCGCGGACTTCCTGCAATCACGGAATATCACGTCGCTGGATCAAATGCAGCCGGCCGATGTCGCCGCCTTCGTTACGTCCCGGCATCGTCTGAAACGTAAGACCGTCTCGCGGATCGTCTCCGACGTGCGCAGCTTTCTGCAGTTTCTCCTGCTGCGAGGCATCCTGCAGCGGGACCTGAGCCAAGTGTTGCCGAAGATCCGCGTCCCGCGGGATGCCACCATTCCATCGGTCTGGGATCCGGAGCTCGTTGCCAGGCTGCTCAAGGTCGTTGATCGCAGCTCGCCCAAAGGCAAGCGCGATTACGCGATCCTCTTACTCGCCTATCGCCTGGGATTGCGATCGGCGGATATTCGAGCGCTGCGGCTCGATGATCTGAAGTGGGAAGCGGCCACCATCGAGATTACGCAATCGAAGACCCTCGCCCCGCTCTGTTTGCCACTGACCGAAGACGTCGGCGAGGCCTTGATTGACTATCTGAAGTCGGGCCGTCCTCCTACCAATCACCGCGAGGTGTTCCTCAAATTGCGGTCGCCCTTTGTGCCTTTCGCCGACAGCAACCACCTCTATCACATCGTCACCTATTGGCGGGAACTCGCGGGCATCCACTTCCGCACCCAACAACGACGCGGTCTGCACTCGCTACGCCATACGCTGGCAACAGAACTGCTCCGTGAGCAGACGCCGTTTCACGTCATCTCCGAGATCCTGGGGCATGCGACGACGGCATCGACGTTGATCTACGCCAAGACCGACGTGGAGGCCCTGCGCACTGCCGCGTTGGACCCCGAGGAGGCGCGCCATGTCGAATAGAGAGTTCACCGCGCGCTTCCAGAGCCCTCTTGCTGCGGCCATGGGGCAATTCGTCCAGCAGAAACAGGCCTGTGGCTACAAGTATGGTGAAGCGGCCCGAGTACTGGCGCGGTTTGATCGCTTCTTATGTGACGAAGCGCTATCGGGGTGCGAGCTACCCCGCTCCCTCAGCCGGAAGTGGCTCGCCAAACAACGCCACGAGAGCTCCTCAACACACCAGCATCGCATCGGGGTTGTTCGTCAGTTCGCCACGTATATGTGCCGGCTGGGCTATCCCGCCGATGTTCCCGATCGAGCGCTGACGGTAAAGGGCAGTGCCGGTTTCTCGCCACGCATCCTGACCCATGCCGAGGTTCGGCAGCTCCTGCACGCGGTCGATCAGCTCACGCCGACCGCGCACGCGCCACTGCGCCACCGCATCATGCCCGAAGTCTTCCGCCTGCTGTATGGCTGCGGCTTCCGGCTTGGCGAGGTGCTGCATTTGCGGGTGGCCGACGTTGACCTTGACCAAGGAGTCCTGACGGTGCGCGAGGGCAAGTTTGGCAAGGATCGCCTAGTCCCTCCCGCCTTAGCGTTGGTGCAGCGTCTGCAACGCTATGCCCACGGTATGGGCCCTGGTTCATCCAATGCGTACTTCTTTCCATCGCCAAACGGTGGCCCATGGAGTCACTCAGCGGTCTATTCGCTCTACCGGGAACTGCTGCTCCAGTGCGGCATCGCGCACGCCGGCAGGGGCAAGGGGCCGCGCGTCCACGATCTTCGTCACACGATGGCCGTCCATACCCTGCTGCGCTGGTTACGCGAGGGTGCCGACCTCGATGCCAAGCTGCCCGTGCTGGCGACCTACTTGGGCCATCAATCTCTTGCCGGAACGCAGCGCTATCTGCATCTGACGGCGGAGCTGTTTCCGGAGATCACGGTGCGCGCCAACGCCGCGTTCGGTGATGTCATCCCACGGAGGATCGAGTCATGAAGCCGACCGACTTCTCCGTGCACGCGACCAACTTCCTAATGCATTACCTGGCTGCGCAGCGCAATCTGAGCCCCAACACGATCAAGGCCTATCGCGATGTGTTCACGCTCCTGCTCCGCTTCTGTCGCGACGTGCGCGGCGTCGCCCTGGAACGATTGTCTCTCGCCCACATCGATGCACCCCTGGTGGAAGCGTTCCTGGATCACCTTCGCAACGACCGGCATGTCTCAATCCGCACGCAAAACCATCGCCTCGCGGCTTTGCACGCGTTCTTCCGCTATGTGCAGTCGGAAGTGCCCGAGCGCTTGCTGCAGAGCCAGCAGATCCTCGCCATTCCTCTGCGCCGACATCCGCGCCAAAGCGTTGGCTACCTCTCCAAGGAACTCCTCGCGCAAATCCTCGCCCAACCCGATCTGCGTACGCCCCCCGGTCGCAGAGATGCCGTCCTGTTGAGCGTGCTCTACGACACCGGCGCTCGAGTACAGGAGTTGATCGACCTCAACGCCGGCGATGTGCGCCTGGATCCGCCCGCACAGGTGCGACTCATGGGCAAGGGGCGCAAGATGCGCGCCGTGCCATTGATGGACGCGACGGTCGACCTCCTGCGCGATCATCGTCGCGACAACGGCCTCGATCGCCCCGAGCACGCTGACCTACCGCTCTTCCAGAACCGGCAGGGCGGACGATTAACGCGCGCGGGTGTCCGCTACCTCCTGCAGAAATATGTCGAGTCAGTACGGCGCGATCATCCCGGCTTCACGCAGCCGGTGAGCCCGCATAGCTTGCGCCACACCAAGGGAATGCATCTCCTGCAGAGTGGCGTCCCGCTCGAGATCATCCGCGACTTCTTAGGGCATGTGGATGTGAAGACAACCGAGATTTATGCGCGGGCAAACCTCGAGATGAAACGAAAGGCACTCGAGAAGGTCGCCGACGTTAGCCCGCTCCCCAAGATCCCGTCCTGGAAGCAGAACAAAACGCTGCTCGAGTGGCTGCACTCGTTGTAATGCTGCGGAGGTCACGCACGCCGTTCGTTAACCGAGGGCCTCCGCACCGGGCCCGAATATTATGCTGAGTACCAGCGACCAGTTTGCTTTGCTATCAAAGAGCTGGAGGTGTCACTCCACATAACAACTTACTATGCGCAAT
>CAWIIO010000003.1:0-552915 GCA_963836265.1 uncultured beta proteobacterium | reverse complement strand
GTCGCACGCCTGGAAAGCGTGTTTAGGGTAATCCCCTAACGCGGGTTCGAATCCCGCCCTCTCCGCCAGTATATCGTTATAAATCAATAACTAAAAATTAGTTGTGACCATATTTTGGTCACTTTTGGGCCTGTTTGGGCATCGCTTGGTCACTTTTTGGTCACAGGTTTGCTTAAATTTTGAGCAGTATTTTTGGCCCACCAAGACGAGGCTTTTTCTCCGGCGTTCGGCTCCACATCAGGCATCCATCGCGCGTACGTGCGGCGGATCATTCCCCAGTCGGCGTGGCCCATTTGTCGAGCGATCCATGCCGGATTCTCACCCGCCGACAACATCATGCTCGCGTACGTGTGCCGCATCTGATACGGATAGCGATAGCGCACACCAGCAGCGCGTAACGCACGACGCCATGGTCCCAATCTGAGCGCTTGATCGCCCAGCCATGGCGCATTGGTTTTGGTGTCCTGGAAAATCTCGCCGCCAAGCAATTCAGTATGCGTTCGTTGCGCCTTTAGCGCCTCGAGCGCCGGCGGCAACAGCTTGATATCGCGCACGCCCGCCGCGGTCTTGGTCGTCTTGATTTCACCGCGCACGCGCGCTCGCTGCACGCGCACCGAGCCATGCCGCCAGTCAACATCCGACCAGCGCAGCGCGGATAGCTCGCTCGTGCGCACACCGGTCCAAAACCCGAACTGCACGAGGTTCCGCACCCCGCCGTCGCACGCGGCGCAGATCAGCCGGATCTCATCGGGCGTGAATGGATCGATCGCGGTCTCGTCGCGCAGCTTGGCCTTGATTTCGGGCTTCCAGCCGTGCAGCACGTTGCGGTCGATGATCTCGTCGGCTGCAGCGTCTTTGAGCACCGCCCGCAGCGGCAACAGAATGTTTGCCAGGCGCTTTGGAGTGACGTCGAGACCCGATGCCCACTCGCGCAGCTTGGCGCGCCAACTCGATTTGCGCAATCGTTCTCTTGCGTTCCGAGACGTTCCACTCGTAGTGGTGCTTTAGCGACGCCCGAAAGTCGTCTTCCCAACCGGCGACGACGAGGTTCGCGATCGAGCGCAGGACGTTTCGGTTGAAGTGGGAGAAAGCGAACGCCGGTTTCTCCCTCCGCCGTTCCCAGCGGTGGGTGTCGAAGCGGAATTCGAAAGTGGCAGAACCCCGCCTCGCTTCGCGAGCCCCGCTCAGCCCTTGCTCTGCGATTTTGATCTCGAATGTCCGCCAGTGCCCTCCGCAGCCAACCCGCATGACGATATCGCGGTAGCCGCTCGACCTGGGCGTCAGACCGAGATCGACGAAGAACCACAGCAGCCGGTTGAGTCCCTCGAGGAGCTCTTTGCCTTCGGGTGCGGCGAACTTCGGCTTGTACCAACTCGATTTCCTTGCGAGCTCCGCGAGGCGCTCGTCCTCGAGGACGAACTTCTGCGCGATCGGATGGAGGCCGCGGCTCTCGTGAGGTATCGGCGTCGCGGCGATCAGCGCGCGATAGCGCTCGAGCGCCTCCTCCGCGCTGCACGGAAAGACCGGCGGCGGCGGAATCGGCTGTTCCAGCCGCTGCGGGTCGAAGTCCGCGAACGACGCGCGGACGGCGGCGTGGTCCTCCTCGATACGCTCGGCGACGCTGTACGAGAGCAGCGGCCTGGCGAACTTCCGCCGCTTGCGTTTGCCCGCGAGGTTTGCCCAGTAGCCGCGCGGCGGGGCTGGGACGTTCATCTCGCGGCAGATCTTGCCTAGGCGCACGCCCGAGACCCCGAATTCCTTTGCGATCTCGCTTCTTGGCCGTGACCAGACAAGTTCGTACAAGTCCCTGCGCGTGATGTTGGACGCCATGCCGGTCTCCGAGGCGATAAGTTTGCGGGGTGTCGATGGGGTGCCGCTTTGCGGCCACGACCGCTCACCGCAGAGCTCGAAAGTGTCGCCCAAGTGGTGCGACTGACACCAGCGTCCCGCGTGGCACTCGACCGCAGCTGCAGGCTGCCCGCGATCGATCCGTTCTTCGAGGAGTGCGTGAGACTGCCGGCAAGGCGTGGGGCCGCCCATGGTAGACAGCGGCCCGCGTGGTGAGACGACCAAGGGCGTGGTGATTGCACTCTGGTGGGTTCCTTACTATACTGATAACAGTAAGGAAAGGAGAGGACCATGACGACCGACGCAACCCTGACCAGCAAGGGGCAGACCACGATCCCAAAGGAAATCCGCGACAGCCTGGGCTTGCAACCCGGGGATCGGATGACCTTCACTCTGATGCCCGACGGCACGGTGGTCATGCGGGTGAAGACCAAGAGCGTCATGGACTTGGCAGGACTCCTGCGCAAGAAGGGCCGCAAGCCGGTCGCGGTCGAGCGCCTGTCACGCTGATGCTGGGCCTCGATACCAATGTCCTGGTGCGGTTTCTGGTGCGCGACCACGAGGCCCAGTTCGAGCGAGCCCGCCGGCTGATCAAGCGCGAGGTCGGCGCCCAGGAAAAGGTGTTGATCAGCCTGCTGGTCCTGCTGGAGACCGAATGGGTGCTGCGCAGCCGATATGGTCTGCAAAAAAATCAAATCATGGACACCATTTCCGGACTGCTCGACGCAGCGGAGCTCGAGCTCGAAGACGAGCCCACGATCGAGGAAGCGCTCTACCTCTGGAAGGACAGCGCTGCAGATTTCGCAGACTGCCTGATCGGAGCTCGCCACCGCAGGCTGGGATGCCGGGCCACGGCGACCTTCGATGCGAGAGTGGTCAAATTGTCGGGTTTCGTGGCTGGATGATCTTAAGCGGCGGGCGCAGCGCGGTCGATCCTCGCGACGTCTGCTTCCGTGGGTCGTGCTGTTAGACTTCCATGATCGACGCGAACGACATCGCCATGATCCGATCAGGCAACTCGACACGCTTTACACCGAACGAAGTCGAGGAGTTCCGACAGATCGGGCTCGACCTGAGCGATGTTGAGTGCCAAAACGACATCGAGCAAGAGGTGAGCCGGTGGGCCCACACCCTTGCCGATGAGCGTTTCGAACTGCTGGAGAAGATCGCTTCGGCGATGGCGAAAGCGAAAGGCGTGAAACTGCCGCCCAGGCTCAACGTCGTGCCTCCTGCAGAATCTCCTCAGTAACCTTGGTCCAGTTGTCGGCGCTGCGTTCGAGATAACGAAGGTTGTGCGCCTCGATCGCGTCTGACTATTCCGGTGCCTCCTTCTTGGTCTCGGACGGCGGCACCGAATGCGCCGACCGAACCGGTGACCCGAGGTACACGAAATGTGCTGCTGCACATTTGGTGTATTGTGGAAAGCAGAACGTTATGTAGAGTTGCCCGATCAGATGCCTTGCGATCAGGGAGTTAGCCTTGGATCACTGCACATAAAGTTTCATGATCAGCCTCCCGGCGGCCATCGCGGTCGCCTTTTGCGAGGAGGTCGATCATGGACCAGTCCAACCAGCAAGTTGCAAGCAACCTGCCGCTAAATCGCCTTGTTGGACGCGCGTTGACGGAGCTGGAGAAGCTTCGCTATAGCAGAAGATCATTGAGGCGTTACCGCACGATCTGGCGGCATCTCATGGCGTTTGCTCGCCAATCGAACCGGGGAGGTAAGTACTCGGAGGATCTAGCGGCACGCTTTGTCGACGCGTATCGCCTTCGAGACAGCGAGTGCGTCAAGCCAAGCGAGGCATGGCGACGGCACATTGTGTTCGGCGTCAAGGTGCTCGGCGACTTTGCGCGTGAGGAACGCATTGCGCGCCCCCGTACCGACATGCAACAGATCCGGGTACCGGCGCTCATGAAGAAGCCGCTGCGCGACTACGAGCAGTACTGCCGGGACCGACGTCATCTTCGACCGATATCCCTTCACGAGCGGATTCAAGCGATCACCGTGTTCCTCGATTTCCTGCGATCAAGGAACGTCACGAGCCTGACTCAGATGCAGCCGGCCGATCTCAGCGCATTCGTTACCTCCCGGCATCGTTTCAGACCTAAGACCGTCTCCCGGATCGTTTCCGATGTGCGAGGGTTTCTGCAGTTCCTTCTGCTGAAAGGAATCCTGCAGCGGGACCTCAGTCATGTGCTGCCGAAGATCCGCGTCACGCGCGATGCCGCAATCCCATCGGTCTGGGACCCGGAGTTCGTTGAGAGGCTTCTCGGGGTCGTCGATCGCAGCTCGCCCAAAGGGAAGAGGGATTACGCGATCCTCTTGCTTGCCTGTCGCCTGGGTTTGCGATTGGGCGATATCCGAACGCTCACGCTCGATGCTCTCAACTGGGAAGCGGCGACCATCGAGATTGCCCAAGCTAAGACCAGCGCGCCGCTCTGTTTGCCACTGACCGAAGAAGTCGGCGAGGCATTGATTGACTACCTGAAGTCGGGCCGTCCTCCGACAGACCATCGCGAGGTGTTCGTCAGATTGACGTTGCCATTTGTCCCTTTCGCCGAGAACACTCATCTCTATTACATCGTTAGATATTGGAAGGAACTCGCGGGGATCCAGTTCCGAACCCAACAACGACAGGGGCTGCACTCGCTACGCCATACCCTGGCAACACAACTGCTCCGGGAGCAGACGCCGTTTCATGTCATCTCCGAGATTCTGGGTCACGCGACGATGGCATCGACGTTGATCTACGCCAAGGCCGATGTGGAAGCCCTGCGCAGTGCCGCGCTGGACACCGAAGAGGTGCGCCATGTCGATTAGACAGCCCCATGCTCAGTTCCAAAGCACTCTTGCTGCGCTCATGGAACAGTTCGTCCAAGAGAAACAGGCATGCGGTTACCGATATCGTGCGGGCGCCGCGGAGCTCGCACGTTTCGATCGTTTCCTGTCCAACGAAACGCTACCGCAACGCGAGCTACCCCGCTCCGTCACCCGGAAGTGGCTCACTAAACGACCCCACGAGAGCGCGTCAACACACCGGGTTCGCATCTGCATTGTTCGCCAATTCGCCATGTACATGTGTCGGCTGGGGTATCCCGCTGACGTGCCGGACGGATTGCTGGCGGCAAAGAGCAGTGCCGGTTTCTCACCACGCATCCTGACCCACGCTGAAGTGCAGCAGCTGCTCCACGCGGTCGATCAGCTCACGCCGACGGCGTACGCGCCGCTGCGCCACCTCATCATGCCCGAAGTATTTCGACTGCTATACGGCTGCGGCTTTCGGGTCGGCGAGGTATTGCACCTGCGTGTCGCCGATGTTGACCTTGACCGAGGCATCTTGACGGTGCGCGAGGGCAAGTTTGGCAAGGATCGCCTGGTTCCTCCCGCCTTGCCGTTGGTGCAGCGCCTGCGAAGCTACGCAGCCGGCTTCGAGGCTCGTCGAGCCGATGCGTTCTTCTTCCCGTCGCCATACGGCGGTCCGTGGAGTATCCAAGCGGTCTATCACCTATACCGGCAATTGCTGCTCCAGTGCCGGATTCCGCACGGCGGCAGAGGCAAGGGGCCGCGCGTCCATGATCTTCGTCACACGATGGCTGTCCATACCCTGCTGCGCTGGTACCGCGAGCGCGCCGATCTCGATGCCAAGCTGCCGGTGCTGGCGACCTATTTGGGCCATCAGTCGCTGGCCGGAACGCAGCGCTATCTGCATCTGACCGCCGAGCTGTTTCCGGAGATCACGGTTCGCGCCAACGCCGCGTTCGGTGATGTCATCCCGCGGAGGATCGAGTCATGAAGCCGACCGACCTCTCCATGCACGTGACCCACTTCTTAACGCATTATTTGGCCGCACAGCGCAACCTGAGCCCCAACACCATCAAGGCCTATCGCGATGTGTTCACGCTGCTGCTCAGGTTCTGTCGCGACGTGCGCGGTATCTCCCTGGAACGACTGTCCCTCGCGCAGATCGATGCACCGCTGGTGGAGGCCTTCCTGGATCACCTTGGCAACGACCGGCACGTCTCGATTCGTACCCAGAACCATCGCCTCGCCGCCCTGCATGCGTTCTTCCGCTATGTGCAATCCGAAGTCCCAGAGCGCTTACTGCAGAGCCAGCGGATTCTCGCCATTCCTCTGCGGCGACATGCGCGGCCGAGCGTCGGGTACCTCACCAAGGAGTACCTCGCGCAAATCCTCGCACAACCCGATCTGCATACGCACGCCGGCCGCAGAGATGCCGTCCTGTTGAGCGTGCTCTACGACACCGGCGCTCGGGTGCAGGAGTTGATCGACCTCAGCGCCGGCGATGTACGCCTCGATCCACCCGAACAGGTGCGGCTCATGGGCAAGGGGCGCAAGATGCGCGCCGTACCGTTGATGGACGCGACGGTCCAGATCCTGCGCGATCACCTGCGCGACAACGGGCTCGATCGCCCCGAACACGCTGACCAACCACTGTTCCAGAACCGGCAGGGCGGACGATTATCGCGCTCCGGCGTACGCTATCTGCTGCAGAAGTATGTCGAGGCGGTACGTCGCGATCATCCCGGCTTCACGCAGCCGGTGAGTCCACACAGCTTGCGGCACACGAAAGGTATGCACCTACTGCAGAGTGGCGTCTCGCTCGACATCATCCGCGACTTCCTGGGGCATGTGGACGTGAAGACGACCCAGATCTATGCGCGGGCAAACCTTGAGATGAAACGCAAGGCCCTCGAGAAAGTCGCCGACGGTACGCCGCTGCCGAAGCTCCCGTCATGGAAGCGGAACAAGACGCTACTCGAGTGGCTGCACTCGTTGTAACACTGGGGAGGTCACGGATGCCGTCTCTTGACCGAGGGCCTCCCCATCCCGCCACAAGAATTATGTTGAGTTCAGGTTACTTGACCCCTTTGCTTTCAGAGAACTGGAGGCAGTACTGCGCATAACAACTTTCTCTCCACAATAGGCGCTGATTATCTGAGGGCGGTTGTGCCCGAGTTGGCGGGCAATCTCGAGGAGCGCAGCTTTGAGTGTTTCTGGATCGGCGCATACGTCGCCGCCCCGTACCGGAGCCTGCACGTCCGTCAGCTCGACATGGAACTCCTGAGCGAACTGGTGACGCAGGCCGTGCGCCGTCACGCCGAGTTGCTTCCTGGTAACGCCAGCCTTTTGCATCACGTTGTCGAAGCGCTTGAGCGACTGTTTCAGCGACAAGCCTGGATGTCCCAGATGTGATGACGGGCGCGGCGCGAATTGCAGGGCGAGGTCGAGCGCCGAGCGCTGCTCATCGTCACGGATGGCCACAAAGCGCAAGCGGCCACCTTTGGTGCCACGCTGGACTCTGAGGAAGACCACGTAGCGATCAGACGCATGCTGAGAGGTTGGTACGCTCTCCGCAGGGACGACGGCGATGTGTGGCATGAACATGACCGCTTCCTTGCGCCGCAAGCCAAAGGCGAGCTGGAGCGCCAACTGGGCGGCGACACGTGGATCAATGGCCTCAACCTTTTCGACGATGCTGGTGAATTCGACTTGGTTGCCTTCCCAGCTGCGGTCTTCCTTGGCGGTGTAGGAGCGTTTGAAGCGAGCGGGGTCGTCGACGTAGTCCGCGAGCGGATGCACCATACCGGGCTTTCCGATCCAGGTGTCGGCGTAGACACGCAGAAAGCTCAACTGCTGCTCGATGTACGGCGTGCTGTGCGGATGTTCCAACATTGCTACACCGCGCTGCCGACACCGCTCAGCGATGCGTGCGTTTCCGGTCCAGTAGTCAACGAGCATCTGAATGTGCCGACCACCGAGGCTGCTAGGATCGATCTGATACCCGAGACGACGCAGCAGGGTGAAGGAGCGAAAGAGTGAACAGGCTCGTTCGTGCATGGTTTTGTTCGATACGCCTTTAGGCTTGCTTCCGTGTTGGCGGTTGTGCTGGTTGATCTTGTCCTGAAGGTGGCGTTTCCAATTAGAGTTGTTGCTCATGAGAGTCTCCCCGTGCGATCAGCGGCGAATGGGCACGGGCGAACGGTGCGAAGGGCGGCGCGCGCGGTGCGGGCTGTGGCGGGTGCAGCTTGCGAATAATCGAGCGATGGCATCGTCGTCTCCTATGACGGTTACGCCGCGTCGCTGCCAGAACGCGAGCAAGAAGTCCGGCCGGGTGTTGTCACGCGAGCGAAGCGCTTGATCGTGAGCGCTTCGAAGCGGGGACGTTGTGTGAATCCGGAACGCGAGAGCCCCGCGGGCGTTCGGAAGGGGATGAGGTTTATCGCGCAAGGCGATCGGCGAGCTTAAAAACGTGCGAGCAGTGCGTGCCACGTATTTCTACGAGGCATGCCGTTCCGCCATCAGGGCGGACGCGACGGCGTCAAAAAAACGCCAGCGCGGCATCCGAGTCAGTGCTCGGATCCGGAATTCCGGTGTTCTGTGCGGGATGTCTCTTCCACGATCGCATCCTCGGCCCTGCCACCAGGCCGTCTGATCGTTCGCGTACTTAGCAATGGGTGCGAAGCCTCAAGGGCAACGCGACGCCACGCCGAGCGCTCAAATCGAGCGCATCACTCGTACGCAGGAAGAAACAACTTCGAGAAGCAAACGGTCGGCATCGATCAGGTCGATGCAGCGAAGGGTCTGGCCCATCGCTGATGCGAATCGCGCTCTAAAGGCGGCGATTCGTAGGATCGGTGGCAAAAGCCGCTACCGCGACCTTGAGATACGGGCTCTTAAGGCCCGGCACTGCGTGAGGCGGTTAACGCCCGCAACGCTCGGTGTTCATCTCCGAGATCTGTTCGCGATGAACAGGAACAAGCAGCGTCACGAGTATAACGAGCGCGATGAACGCGTCAAGAGGGCATGCGGCAAAGTCGGCTTGACAAACAAGATTCGTCCTAATTGGTGCCCGAACAGGTTTCCTTCGCGGCCGGAACGCCACGCAACGCCGCGCCAGGCTTGACATTGGCGCGGGGTGTGATTCCCTCGGGTTCTATGTCGATTGAGATCGGGCGCTATTCCGGACGATCGCATCGCCCTGGAGTGCGACCCTGGTACGCGTTCGACCATGCAGGGCTGGTTGGGGGAACGGTCAAGTCGCACTGTAGTCGCAATGGAGTGTGCCTGCAGTGCGACCGGATGCCGAAAGCCCATGTCTCGCATCGCTACCTCCATCGGTTTTCCCGCAAGCGAACAGGTCGTCAGGCACGCAGTCTGGCGGCTGGCCATCTGTTCACTAGGGCGCGCGCAAATCACGAAATCGCGAGACCTGCCGGACGTCCTGATTTCGCAGTCGAGCAAGCGCTCGATCACTTTCGCGCCGTCTTCTTGATTGTCGCCGACGCGCGTGACGGCAGAGATATCGGGCAGTTAGGCATCGCTCGGGGCCGCAGCGTCCGGAGGCGCAAAAGCGTCCACCACGGCCGCTTCGGCCGCCGCGATTTCCGCCGCACTCATCCAGGAGAAGTGGGACTCGCGCTTGGCTGCGGAAAGCCGCCCCTTGTTCTGGTGGACCACCCGAATGAACATATCCGCGGAGTGTGCTGGCCAGTCGGCCAGCGTGTTGAGCACCGCGCGCGCCCGGTCAAACCCCAGCAGGAAGTCGATTTCTTGCGGCAGGTCGTGACTCACGGTACGGTCGAGGGCGTGATAGAGGTACTGCGCCTGCTCGGTGGCGTCGAAGTACCGGAAGTACACCGCATCATTGCCCTGCGCTGCAGCGCCATCGGGTACATACTCGGTCCGTTCCATTACCGCCTGCGAGAAGTGCCGGAGCACCTCCTCGTAGCGCTGGAGCTCGGCCAGGATGACCGCGGACACGGGCAGGATGACTCCCTGCGGCGTGAACCCGGCCGTGGCCAGCGCCTCGTGAATCAAGTAGCGGTGCAGGCGACCATTCCCATCCAGGAATGGATGAATGAAGACAAAGCCGAAAGCGAGTGCCGCCGCGGCCACCACTGGGTCGAGTGCCGTCGGCGCGTGGCGCTGGCGTTCGGCCAAAGCCAGGAGCCCCTCCATCAAGGAGGCGACGTCCTCCGGACGCGGTGGCACGAACGCCACCCGCTTGCGGTAGCCTAAATCATCACCCACCCAGTTTTGCGTGACCCGATAGCCTGCTTCACGGAACCGGGGGTCCACCACGGCGTTTTGCAACTCGACCAGCCGCTCCTCGTTCAGCGGCGTTCCGCTTTGCGCTTCGCGCAATAGGTCGGCGAACCGCTGCGCCCGGCTGGGACTCGGATGTTCGTGCTCCACCTCGAACGAGGAATGCGTTTCCTTCAGGTAGAGGTATGCGGCCGCACGCCGGAGCAAGTCCGGGTCATACCGGCGCAACGTGGCCGCGATGTGGTCGTGCAAGCCCTTGGCCTGCATCTCCTCCAGAAACGGCGTCTTGCGCACCAGCGGACAGAAACTCGGGGTGCCCGGCAGATTGTCGATGACGCGGAACTTGGCGTTGCGGGTGCCATGGGCGAACTCGAACTGCAGCTTGGGATTGAGCACTGGCACGAACGCCGTCTTGGCATTGGCGCTGGCGGTGAGCGTGTTGCCCGTCAGCCACTCGTAGAGGAACGCGGTGCACCGGGCATAAGCGGACTCCGGCTGGTCGGCGAGCCACGCATCGACTTCCTCGCCGCCCACGGCCGCGAAGAGCAGGGCCAGGACTTGCAAGTTGATACCCTCGTAACGGAGCGCGAATTGCACGTGCGTCCGCAGCGTGGGCGCGGGCCGATACTTGCTCTCAAACTGCAGGACCACTTGGTCGCCGCGGTTCACGCGAGTGCGCCCCTTGACCGCGGTGTCGATGACCGCTGTTTGGTCCAAGGGCAGCGCCGCGAGACTTTCTCTGGCGATTAGATAGGCGTACCCCACAGGCTCAGTAGCCACAACCGCTCCGAAAAATGGCTGCGGCGTCTGAAAAACGGCCGCTAGTAAGCATAGTATCCGAAGAACGGCCGCACGGTCAAGGCTATGGCAGCCGCTCGGCGGGCAAGGTTCGAACTACGCACTGCGTTGCGGGCGCTTTTCGGAGACCGCGGGCGCTTTTCGGAAGAAGCGAGCTGCTAAAATCCCCGGCTTACGCCCGCCTCAAAAGCGCCGATCCGAGCGCGTGGTCAGCCCTCGATCCAGTGACGGTACGCGTCGATCCATTCGGCCCCTACGGGCCTGGGCGATGGCAGCGGCAGATCAAGAATGGGAACAGACTGTTGCTCGCGACCGCGCATGCATATCGCGACGATACCGTTGTCGCCACGAACGATCGAGCGCTGGCGACTTGCACCGTGACACCGAGCATCGTGGTTTCAAACGGCAGCGCAAGGTGTTCCTCGAGCATCGTGTACCAACCGGTGGTCTGCTCCGAGTCGCCATACGCGTCGACCGTCGCCTCTTCGATCATGGCGGCGGCCGGGCCCTGCTGATCCGGCTCGCCGTGTTGCTGCTCTTCTTGGCTGGTTTGCGCAGTGGCATGTGAACATTCCTCTCAAGCAAAGTCGTCGTACCGGTCGAGTTCGGCAAGTACGTCCTCGTCGTACTCGACCGTTGCTTCGTCCGCGGGCTCGGCGTACCCGAGCGGCGCCTCCCCTCGCGCGTAGCCGATCGCGCGGTAGCCTCGAAGGCGTTTCTCGAACATCCGCAGCAGCATCGGAACTTCGCGGTCGACGTAGTCGAAGATGCGGAGATCGCGCTTGCCGGGGTGGAGGCGATGCAGGCGCCCGGTGTATTGGACGAGGGTCCCCTTCCAGGAAATGGGCAATGCAAGGAAGAGCGTGTCCAGCCGCGGATCGTCGAATCCCTCGCCGATGTACCGGCCGGTGGCGAGCAGGAGTCGTTCCTCAGTGGCAGGGATGGCGGTGAGCCGGTCACGCACGTCGCGGGCGGCCTTGGCGCCCATCCCTCCCTGCAGGACGACCAGATGCCGGGCAAACGGTCGGAGCTTGCTCGCGAAGTAGTCGAGGTGGTCCCTGCGCTCGGTCAGGAGGATCGGCGAGCGCCCATCTGCGAGGGCACCGATGACGTCGTTGAGGATCATCGCGTTGCGCGTCTCGTCGTGCGCCAGCGCGCCGTAGAGGCCCTGGATCCCTCCGTCAGCGGCAGCGGTCGAAGGACGGAAGGCGGTCTCGCGCACGATGAGCCGGTGCTCGAACGGGCGTTGGCTCGCCTGTGTCTTTGCGTTCACCGTGAAGCGCACCGGACCAAGCTGCATTTGGGTGATGGGATGGCGCCCATCGCGTCGCTGCGGCGTCGCGGTCAGCCCGACGACGTAACGCGCCTTCGCCGATGCCAACACGCGCTCGAACGAGACCGCGGGGAGATGGTGGCACTCGTCGACAATGACCTGCCCGTAGCCGGCCACGAGATCCGCGACGGACTCCTTGCGCACCAGGCTCTGGATCATCGCGACGTCGATCCTGCCGGTGGGGTTGCGCTTTCCGGCACCGATCTGCCCGATCCCCTTGGGGTCGACACCGAGGAACACGGCGAGTTGCGCACGCCACTGGTCGAGCAGCGGTCTTCGATGTACCAGGACCAACGTGCTGCAGGCACGGGCGGCCACCAGATACGTGCCAATGACGGTCTTGCCGGTGCCAGGAGGGGCGACCAGAACGCCGCAGTCGCTCGCGAGAAGCGCACGGGCCGCCTGATCCTGAACCGGCGTGAGTGTTCCGACGAAACGCAGCGCAAGCGGTTCACCGGAGACGCGCTCGTCGACGACATCGAGAGCGACACCGAGACCGCGGAGCAGCTCCTCGAGATCTGGTCTGCAGCCTCGGGGTAGCGCGACATGCTGCGGGAGATCTTCGGCGCAGGAGATCACCCGCGGGGTGAGCGCCGTCGACAGTCGCATGCTCTGCTTCTTGTAGAACTCCGGATTCTCGAAGGCTGCAATGCGTTTGATCTGGTTGAGCAGCGGCGAGGGCAAACCTGCCTTGGCGACGAAGAGCCTCTGCGAGAGCACCGCTGACACTCGATTCGGCAGGGGACCGGTGATGCGCGGTGATCGCGCCTTCCCGGATGGCGGCCGCGTCCACGGTGCGGCGACCTCGTCGTCGGCTACTTCCGCCATGCGAACGCCGACGACGCTTCCCGCGCGGCTCGCGTCGGATGCGATTCGCTCCACCGTCAACGCGTCAATGCGCTTGATCGACGCGAGGTGCGCCCACTGCTGCTCGTCGGGAAACGCTGCGAGGTCGTCGTTGAGAAAGACCGAGTTGCCCTCCTGCCTCGGTCCGTGCTGGAGCGGCAGGGCGATCAGGTTTCCGAAGCCACCCCGCGGCATCGTGTCCTGGCTGGGAAACAGTCGGTCGTAGGAGTCCATGCCAAGCTCGTGTCGGCTGGCCATCGTCTCGGTGATGAGGTGGCAACCCATCCTGCGAGCTGTGGCCGCCGCGACGGGGGTCGCAAAGAAAAACCAGACGTGCGCTCCGTTGCCCGAGCGTGAGCGCTCAACCGCCAGCGGCAGCCCCAGTCGACGGCTCGTCTGCACGAACGCACGTACGTCGTCCATCCACGCGCTCTTGTCGAAGTCGACGGCCAGAAACCAGCAGGTCTCGTCGTCTTGCATCGGATAGACGCCCATCACATGCTGGCCCTTCAGGTGGGCAATCACCGCGGCGTCATCGACGGGCTTGAACGCCTGCCGGGTGCAGTCACCGCATTTCACCTTCGGAAGCTCGCAGACACCGGGCACGAACTTGTTCGAGCAGGCGGGGGCATACCCTGGCTTGCCCGTCTTCTTGCTGACGAAACGCGTCGGGTAGAGGTCTGGACGTCCGCGGAATAGCTGACGGAACAGTTTCACCTTGTCGGCCGGTGTGCGGGGTGCAAACGCCGGCAGCGGCTCAGGCACCACGGGTCGAGGAGTCGCATCAAGCGCTGCGAGCTCCTTTCGAAGCGCGTCGATTCTGGCGTTTGCCGCAGTGCGCTGCGCTTCGATGCGCTCGAGGTCCGACTCCGCGTTCGCGAGTTCAGTGACGAGCGGGTCCCGCGCAGCGGAGGGCGAGTCGTTCCTAGACTGTTCTTCGCCGGGCGCTTTCACTCGAAGGTTTCCGATATGCAGCTTTGGATCGCGTCGCAAGCGCGAGCTACCCGGGAGCCGAGAGCACCTCGGGTTGGCGATGACGTCACGCGAATGGATCCAGCACCTTCACGTGTGCCTTTCTGAAATCGTGCGTGTTTCTGGTGACGACGATGAAATCGTGAACGAGCGCGGTCGCTGCGATCAGACTGTCCTTTATCGGCATCGATTCACCGGACTTGCGCAGTTCAGCCAGAAGCTTTGCCCATCGAAGGCCCGTCAGCGCATCCCATGGAACGCAGACGATTCTCGCGACGCCCTCATCAAACCAGGTTTCGAGTCGACGACGTCGCTTCCCCGCAGGTAGGAGATGAACACCGAAGCGAATCTCACCCAGAATTATGGGGTCTACCGCTATCGCACGCTCGTTGTTCCGCAACCACTCGATTGCATTGGAATTGGGGGCAGGCTTGGTGGCCTCGCTGAGGACATTAGCATCGACCAGATAGGTCACAGCGTATCGGTCGATTCGGATTCGATAGGAACGAAATAACCTTTTTCCGGGCACGCCAGTAGCCAATCGACGAGCCCCTCATTAGGAGGAGGCTCTCGGCGCAGGAGGCGATACTCGCCACGATCGATACGCTCGACCTCAAACTCCTGGCCAGGCTCGATGTTGTCCCTCTGCCGGATCTCGGCGGGCAGTATAAGCTGCCCTTTCGTAGAAACAGTCGTCTTCATGCGGAGTAAGATAACGTCTTACACCGCGAAAGTCAACACCAAATCACCGGGTCGCCCGCCGCCACAAACACGTTGGGATCGCTAGTCCACCAGTTGGCAATCGTAGGCATTTATCCACAGGTCGCCGAAAAATTTCAAATTCCGTTTGGTCACTTTTTGGTCACAAAAACCTGCGAAGCCGCATCCAGCCTAGCGGTAACACGGTTTCGAATCCCGCCCTCGGTCCGAAGTAGTTCCACTCAATGGTCGTTTTCCCTCTCAGTGGCTCGCCTACGACGTCCAAGACCGTCCGGCATGGCTTTTTGACATCCGGGGGTGGCGCACCGCGTTCTCCAAGTAGCGTCCCAGATCTTCCGATACGGTGTGGCGACCGGACGCTGTGGGCGTGACCCCGTTCCCGACCTTCGCGGCGCCCTAACTCCGCACAAGGCGAGAAATCAAGCTGCAGTCAAACCAGAGGAGGTTCCCGAGCTATTGAAGGCAATTCATTGCTACGACCAAATCGGCGACCGTCAAACATGTCTCGCGCTGCAGTTTCTCGCGTTGACATTTGTCCGAACCGGCGAATTGATCGGCGCCGAATGGCCCGAGATCATGCTCGAGGGTGATGTTCCCGTTTGGATCGTGCCAGCAGAACGCATGAAGATGCGGACCGAACATGTAGTGCCGCTATCGCGACAAGCCGTGCGGGTGCTATCAGAGCTGAAGGCCATCGCTGGTGATAGCCGCTACGTGTTACCCGGCCGCAACCCGGATAAGCCGATAAGCAACAATACGCTTCTCTTCGCGCTTTACCGGCTCGGGTACAAGCGCCGTATGATCGGACACGGGTTCCGGGCCATTGCCTCTACGATTCTGAACGAGTCCGGCTTTCGGTCGGATGTGATCGAGCGTCAGCTCGCACACTGCGAACGCAACGATGTACGTGGCGCGTACAACCGCGCCGAGTATCTACCGGAGCGACTCAAGATGATGCAGCAATACTCGGACATGCTTGACGCACTCACGAATGGGGCGAAGGTCATCCCCTTGCAAAGGCCAGTTCGTTCCACGCAATAACGACACCAAGTCTCAACTGCCCGCCATGTTCGTCGCAGAGCGGCGGCAAGTTTTGGCGCGCTGTCCCAGCAGGTCTACGAGCGGGGCCGGTACGCTGCCGGCATGTGGAGCGAAGCTATGCTTATTGGTTACCGTAAGCAAGGTGCGGAAGGAGAACTTTCGATTCCGACTTCGGGTGAGGTCGAAAAGTCTTTTCAACAACTTGGCAAGATGACGCCGCAGGCTGGCGTATCCTATTACATCCACCCGGAGACACCGGACGAGGCGCGAGGTCTGCTCACAGAATTTTGCAGCGCCATCGAGCGCGGAATGCTCCCGCACCCCCTCCTAATCTTTTACGTTTCGACTGCGTTTCGAAAGATCCTCGCTCGCAATCCCCTCGACGCAAGTGACGCAAGCAAGGCTCTCGGCTTGACTTCGCACAAACGGGGTAGGAGGGTTGTCAACGAGAGGCGCGACCGGGAAATCGCGAAGCGCATGGCCGGACTTGTTGAAAGTGGTGCGAACGTGTTCGATGCCGCACTTGAGCTTGCTGACGAGTACGGCCTCCACGAGTCAAACGTCGAAAAAATCTATTATTGGGACCGCCGTCTGAAGGACGAGAGCGTTCCCTTTTAGCTGCGTCCTTCCAGCAGTAATTCCGGAATTACTGCGTATGCCAACTGCGCCGTTTCGCCCCAGAATGAGCGTTATTCAACAGTGGCGACAAGCCGCAAGGGGGACTAAACGTGGCGCAATCATTTCTACGGCTGCCTGCCGTCAAATCTCGGACGGGGCGTTCTCGTAGCAGCATCTACGCCGATGTAAGGGAAGGCCGGTTCCCTGCACCTATTAACATTGGTCGGCTCGCAGTAGCTTGGATCGAAAGCGAAATCGAGGCTTTGGTGCTCAGCACGTATTGCTGAAACCCGTAGGGGAGCGCGATGACCTCCCCCGCAGCGCAGTTTCGCGATGCCCTCCGCTCGCGCAAGCCGGCGTGAGACCGAATTTCCACAAAATTTTTTGCGGTGGAAACGAGCGTTGACCTCGAAGCGTGTCGACCGATGGGAGTTGACCACAGACGACCTGCCGAATAGATTGTCGGAGCTGAGTCGCGATGCGACGGGACGTTCCCGTCAGTTACAGTAAGGGCGGTCCGATGCCTGCCCTCACGCGTACAGGTGGACTCGTAAGCTTCCCCGCCCCCTCACTCGCGGGGCGAGGAACTTAAGCCGGCGGGCGGAGTTCGAAGCGACAGCCAACGTCCCTTCTCTTACCGGAGGCCGACCGTGAAAACCCTGCTCGCCTTGCTCGGCGTGCTATTCATCGCGCTCGTCGCGGCCGGTGCCGGCTATATCTACAGCGGCGCATACGACGTGGCGGCCGATGCTCCCGACAATTCGGCGGTCGCTTGGGTGGTCGGTACGACGCGCCGCCACTCGCTGCGGGCGCGGCTGGGCGATATTCAGCCGCCGGCGAACTTCGACAGCCCCGAACGCGTCCAAGCCGGCTTCGCCAAGTACCACGAGGACTGCGAGGTCTGTCACGGCTTCCCCGGCCACAGTCCCGGCCCGGTCGGCGCGGGTCTCAATCCCGAGCCGCCGAAGCTCTGGGGAGAATCCGGCCGCGGCCCGCGTTCCGGTTCCATCTACTGGATCGTGATGCACGGCATCAAGATGACCGGTATGCCGTCGTGGAAACACGCGTACAGCGACGACGACGCATGGTCGGTGGTCGCGTTCGTGCGCACGCTCCCGAAGCTCTCCGCCGACGAGTACCGGCGCAAGGTGCGGACGCTGCCGACGAAGAACGCGGGCGCGGCCGAGCCGACCGCGGCGAAGTAGCCGGGTGGGGGCTTCCGTCCCACGCAACTGGCGCCGCAACGATTCGTGCTCCGTCAGCGCGCCCGCTGCCGGAAGCGGTCCGCCGCCTGCTGCCACGCCGATACCTCGGCACGCAGCTGCTGCAGTCGCGCCGTGAGTCGATTGAAGCGCCGCTGAGTCCGGGTGAGCGGCACGGTGTCGGAACGGGCAGCGACGGTTGGCGTTGGGGCCGGCGGATGCGTATCGCCGAACAAGTCGGCCTGTTTAGGGCGCATGTGAGGGCGCGCGGGCGAGAGGCCGGTTTGCAATATCGACGAAGTGTAGCTCATCCGGAGCCGTCGCGTGGAGATGCATTCGCCATGCCGACAGGCGCCGCGCGTGTTCTGCCGACGCAGCAAGCCATAGAGAGCCGCACGATGATTCCCCTGCGAAAGGCGGGAAATCGCGGCAGCGCGGGACCGACACAATTCTGCCCTTCCGCCACCTCGACAGGGCGCGTGAAGCAGTCCTTGACCGCCCAGGGCCGCGGCCGCAGAATCCCGCCGTCGCATTCTTACCAGTCGCCGGCGATCGACCGGCGCTATGCAGGAGGAGCAATGAAGCGCAGTCTTTTCGTCGGTTGTTTTGCAGTCGCTGCCGCTGCCGCAGTTCCGGCCGCCGCCGAGCAGATCACGTTCATGACCGGACCGCAGGGCGGATCGTGGATTCCGCTCGGCGGGGCACTCAAGAGCTTGTGGGAGGAATCGGTGCCGGGCCTCTCGATCCAGCAGACGCCGGGTGCTGGCATCGCCAACGTGCGCGGCGTCGACGAAGGCAAGGCGCAGGTCGGCTTCGCGAACTCAGCGACGACGGTCGACGGAATCGAAGGTCGCCCGCCGTACCCCAAGAAGGTGACGCACGTCTGCCAGCTCGCGAACCTGTATCCGCAGCACTTCCAGGTCGTCGCCCTGAAGGATGCACACATCAAGTCGTTCGCCGACTTCAAGGGCAAGTCGTTGGTGACGCAGCCCAAGGGCAACACGGCCGAGATCCTCACGAGCGAGGTGCTGAAGCTCAACGGCATGACCTACCAGTCGCTTGGGAAGGCGCAGTTCCAGGCCGGCTACACCGATGCGGTGTCGATGATGAAGGATGGCCACGCGGACGTCTTCACGCTCGGCACGACGGCGCCCGCATCCGCGGTGATGGACCTCGCGAGCGCGCGGGACATCGAGCTCGTTCCGGTAGACGACAAGACGATGAACACGCTGCACCAGGAGAACCCCGGCTATCACAAGCTCGTCATCAAGGCCGGCACCTATCCGAACCAAGACAAGGACGTCCCGGTGATCGGCTACTCGACGCACATCATCGTCGCATGCGACCTTCCCGAGGAAACGGTCTACAGGATGACGAAAGCGACCGCGACCCACGTGAAGGACATGGCCAATGTCGTGAAGGCGATCGACGGCCTCACGGCGAAGGACATGGCAGTCGACATCGGCGTGCCTTTCCACAAGGGCGCAGTGAAGTATTACAAGGAAGTCGGCGCGATGTAATCGTCGCTCCCGCAAACGCGGGAATCCCGCATCCTTCGTGGCGTCGCGCCAGCGAATGACCGCCCCCACGACCGTCGTCGTTGCCGAGGAAGCGCAGGCGACCGCGCCGACGAGCGCTGCGCTGCGCGCGCTCGTCAACTCGGTGGCGGTCGCGATGTCGCTCTACCACATGTACGCGGCGGCGTTCGGCCCGCCCGAGGCGATCGTCTTCCGCGGCACCCACCTGCTGTTCGCGCTCACGCTCGTCTTCCTGCTGTACCCTACCCGACCCGGGCGCCCGGCATGGCGCGTGCTCGACGCGGCGTTGCTCGCGCTCGGCTTCGGATTCGTGCTGCACATCCTCGCGAACTACGACTACTTCATCAACCGCATCATCTACATCGATCCGCTCACCCCGGCGGACCGCTTCTTTGCGGTGGTCGCCGTCGTGATCGTGCTCGAGGCGACCCGGCGCGTGATCGGCTGGGCGCTGCCGCTTACGGCAGTGGCGTTCGTCGTCTACGCAGCGGGCTTCACGCACGTCACGCTCGACGTGCTGCTCGAGCAGCTCTATCTGTCGACAGAGGGTATCTTCGGCTCGACGCTCGGTGTCTCAGCGAGCTACGTGATGCTGTTCGTGCTGTTCGGCGCGTTCATGGAAAAGAGCGGAACCGGACAGCTCTTCATGGATTTCGCGATGTCGATCACCGGGCACACCGCCGGCGGCCCCGGCAAGGTCTCGGTTGTGTCGTCGAGCCTGTTCGGCACCGTGTCGGGAAGCGCGGTCGCGAACGTCATGGTCGACGGCCCGATCACGATCCCCCTGATGAAGCGCACCGGGTTCCGTCCACCGTTCGCCGCAGCCGTGGAGGCCGTCGCGTCGACCGGCGGCCAGATCATGCCGCCGATCATGGGGGCCGCCGCGTTCGTGATGGCGGAGTTCCTTGCCGTGCCGTACGCAAAGGTCGCGCTGTGGGCGGCGATCCCGGCGTTGCTCTACTACGTTTCCGTGTTCTTCGCGGTTCACTTCGAAGCCAAGCGTTTCAAGCTCGCCGGGGTGCCGAAATCGGAGCTGCCGAAATTCCTGCAGGTCATGGCCGTGCGCGGGCACCTGTTCGTGCCGGTGTTTGTCGTCATGTTCGGGCTGATGCTGGGCTACTCCGCACCGCTGTGCGCGCTGGTCGGCGCGTTGTCCTGCCTTCCGGTCGCGCTGCTGCGCGCGTCGACGCGCGAGGGCATCGGCTGGCGCAGCGCGTTCTACGCCCTGGTCGAAGGCGCCCGCAACGCGCTCGCCGTCGCGATGGCGTGCGCGTGCGCGGGCATCGTGATCGGCTGCGTCACGATCACCGGGCTCGGTATCGTGTTTACGCAGGTCGTCGTCGCGCTGTCGCATAATTCGCTGATCCTCGCGCTGATCCTGACCGCGCTCGCCGGCATCGTGCTCGGCATGGGCATGCCTACGACACCCTCGTACATCGTCATGGTGTCGCTGCTGGTCCCGGCGCTCATCAAGCTCGGCGCAGTGACGCCCGCCGCGCACATGTTCGCGTTCTACTTCGCGATTCTCTCGGCGATCACGCCGCCGGTCGCGCTTGCCGTGTTCGCCGCCGCCGGCCTCGCGCGGACGAACATGTGGCAGGCCGGATGGGAGTCGATGCGCGTCGCCGCACCCGCGTACATCGTGCCGTTCATGTTCGTCTACGAACCGTCGCTGCTGATGATCGGTGACTGGCAGACGATCGTCACTTCTACGTTGTCCGCGACGATCGGAGTGATGTGCCTCGCCGCGGGTCTCGTCGGCTACCTGAGCCGGCCGTGCATGCTGTGGGAACGTGCGCTGCTCGTGGCCGCTGCGCTCCTGCTGATCAAGCCGGGCTACGTCAGCGACGCGATCGGTATTGGCTTGCTCACCGCGCTGTTCCTGCTGCAGCGGCGTGTGGCCGCCCGCGCGCTCGAGCAGCGGGAGCCCCGCGCCGGCAACCTTTAGACGAGCCCGGCCCGGCGCGGGCGCAAGGCGGACGTCCCTTCTGCTCACCGCGGTGCCAACCTGACGTCGATTCGACGCGATGAATGCAACGCTCACCGGTGCGCGCTCCGAACTGGGAAGTATCCTCGCGGGCCGGCGCGCGTCGGGTACAGCCGAAAAGGTCCATATCAACGTCGCGGGCCAGCAGGCGAACAGCCTGCTGCACGATGGCCACGCCTGGAAGGAATTTGCCCGCGCTGCGGCGGCCGCAACCCGCCGGGCAATGCGTTCGGCTCGAGCGGAAGGCGCGCGGACGCTGGTCCACGCGAGCTTCGCCTTCGTCCGTGCCGTCGAAGACGGAGTCCGGCTGAACGACCCGCTGCGCTCGTCGGTGGATGCGATCCTCGAATGCGAAGCGCTTGCCCTGTCGGGTCCGGTGCCCGCCTGCGTCGTGCGCCTCGGCTATCTGTACGGTCCAAGGAGCGGCGACCTGCGCGCCTATCGCACGGCATTCAGACTCGGCCGGCCGTACTGGTCCGGCCCGCGCAAGGCGTTGCAGTACCATCTCCATCAGCTCGACGCCGCCTCGGCTCTGCTCGCGGCCGCCAGATCGAGAAACGTGGGTAAGGTCGTCTACGCCACCGACCGGCTCCCGGTTTCGTTCATGCAGCTGATGGACGCATTCGCCCACCGGGTCGGCAGGCGAAGCCCGCTGCACCTGCCGTCGTTCTCGAAGCCATTGGCCAAGATCATCATTCGCGAGGAGCACATGCAGCAAACCGCACTCCCGATGTCGCCTGTCGTACCGACACCGCGTGTGCCGGGATGGGCGCCGAAGTTTCGGAATTATCGGGAGGGCCTCGATCAGATCATCGAAGCCTGGAGCGGTTGAGCTTGGCGAAAAACCCCCGGCGCGGTAGTGGGTGACGAAGGGAAAGCCTGCGCACTCCGAGCGCGCCGAGGGAATTGCCAGCGCGGTCTGGCATCGGGTCAAAGGAACGGCGCGTCCGGCACGCGCCACCGGTCAATAGTGAAGGAAAGATTCCATGTGCGAATTGTGCCGCGCGGTGCAACGCGAACCCCGGGTGTCGCGCCGCGATTTCCTGAGGACCAGCGCACTCGCGGCGCTCGCACCATGGAGCACGGGCGTTGTGGTTGCGGCCGAGCCATTGGCGCCGGGCGCACCGCCGCCCCCCAACGCGATCGCGCCTGCGGACGCGTTGAAGCGACTCATCGACGGCAACGCGCGCTATGCGGCGAATGCGCCGAACCCGCGCGATTTTTCGTCGGGCCGCGCCGCCCGCGTGCAAGCGCAATATCCGATCGCGGCGGTCCTGAGTTGCGCCGATTCCCGCGTGGCGCCCGAGTTCGCGTTCGACCAGGGACCGGGCGATCTCTTCGTCGTGCGCGTCGCGGGCAACATCGTGAACCCGGACCTGCTGGCCTCCCTCGAATACGGCGTCCAGATGCTGGGGGTGCCACTCGTCATGGTGCTCGGCCACACCGGATGTGGCGCGGTCGATGCCGCGATCAAGGTGCTGGAGACGAACACCGTGCTTCCGGGCCATCTGCCCGAGCTCGTCGCCGCGATCAAGCCGGCGGTGATCGTCGCGCGGAAGACGCAGACCGGCCGCCTCCTCGACAACGCGATCGCCGAGAACGTGCGGCGGCAAGTGGCACGGCTCAGGAACTCACCGCCGGTCGTCCAGAGACTGTATGCCGCCAAGAAGATCGATATCGTCGGCGCCGTATATGATCTCGCCACCGGGGAGATCTCGCTCGTCTAGACGTTCGCGCTCCGTCGAATCTCACTCAACCGAAACGGCGCCGGTGACAATGTGTCGACTCGGTCGCAGGGATAGTGGCACATGATCGTGCATGCTATCGACGGCACCTACGAGCTGTTCCGGCACTTCTACGGTCTGCGCCGGTTCAACAAGGGGAAGGACAGCACGTTCGGCGCCGTTATTGGCGTTCTGCAGACCGTCGTTCAGATGCTCGAGCAGGGCGCGACCCACGTCGGCGTTGCGACCGATCACGTCATCGAATCGTTTCGCAACCGCCTCTGGCCGGGCTACAAGACAGGCAACGGTATCGAGCCGGCACTTCTCGCGCAGTTCCCCCCGCTGGAGCAAGCGCTCGCCGCGATGGGCGTCGCCGTGTGGCCGATGATCGAGCTCGAAGCAGACGATGCGCTTGCCTCGGCCGCACGGATCGCGTCCGAAGACGCGCGCGTGGAGAAATTTTGCATCTGGACCGTCGACAAGGATCTCGCCCAGTGCGTCCGCGGCGATCGCGTGGTCCAGATGGATCGCAGAGCGCGGAAAATGATCGACGCCGACGGGGTACGCCAGAAATTCGGCGTGCGGCCGCCCTTGATTCCCGATTTCCTCGCGCTTGTCGGCGACGCGGTAGACAGTTATCCGGGGATTGCGGGGATTGGCTCGGTCACCGCGGCGCGGTTCTTGAATCGGTACGGCGCGATCGAAGAGTTTCCACCGGCGGTGCTGGGCGAACGCCGCAAGCTGGCGCTTCTTTTCAAGGATCTCGCGACGCTGAGGACCGACGCCCCGCTATTCCGTAACGTCGACGAACTGCAGTGGCGCGGCCCGACCCCCGCCTTCGGCCCGTGGGGCAGCGCATGGAAACGCCTCGCCTCCTCGAGCGTTCTCTCAAGCTGCGGGCGGCGCCGGCTTGAGCCCGGCCGCATCAAACGTGTCGGCCCGGACTGTCGAAACGCTTTACAACCGACAACAAACATAATTCCAAGCGATTGAATCGCCATGCGATTCCCCCTGGCCCCAAACTTGCGTGCCGAGGGCAAGCGTTCAACAGGGAGAGCAACCATATGAACCGAATCCTCAACACATTGCTGGCCGCAGCCCTCTTCGGCCTTTGCGCCAGTCCTCCGGCGTCGGCCAACCTCCTCGTCAACCCGGGGTTCGAATCGGGCGCGCTCGCGCCGTGGGCGCTCGGCAACGACCTCGGCGCGATCGAGTTCTGGAACGTGATCTCGTCGGACGCCCATTCCGGGACGTACAGCGCCACGACGCGCGGCAACAACGAGATCGTGCAGATGTTCGCCGCCGTCGCCACGTCGGCCATCGTCGAAGCGTCGATGTGGCTCAAGATGCCCGAGACCGGCATCGCCTTCATCTCGCTCTACTACAGTGATGCCACCGGCGGCGGAGACCTCTTCAACATCGGGGCGGACTGGGCGCAGTACGACATCACGAGCCTGCTCGATCCAGGCAAGATGCTCGTCGGCTTCGGTGTCTATGGCTGTTCGGGCTGTCCCGGAGACAGTCGGACCCTCATGGACGACGCCGTCATCGATGTCCGTGGAGCACCCGAACCCGCAACGCTCGCGCTCCTCGCGCTGGGCCTCGCCGGCATCGGCGTGTCGCTGCGCCGAAAGGGAAGGTAGGCGTCTCGCTTCGGCACCCCGCGTCAACGTCATCGCGCTCGCGGACGGCACGTAGCGGGTCCGCTGGGAACATCTCGAGCGCGTCGTCGCCGAGACGCCGGAGGCCCGGCATGCCGGGCTCCGGGAGAACGTCGGATCTCTGGATGCCGGCACCTTGGGGACGACGGAAGCCTCGGGCCGCGAACGGCGCGGCGCCCATCGGCGTTGCCGCCGCCTCGGTCAGAGGTAGGGCGTCGCCCAGGCCTTGAAATTGCCGAAGTCCAGCGCGCCGGCAATGCGCACTATCTCCTTGCCGCCGCGGAAGACCGCGAGCGTCGGAATGCTCCGGATGTTCAACCGCATCGCCAGCGGCTGGTTCTCGTCCGTGTTGATCTTCACGAACCGCGCGTGCGGTTCGAGCTCCCGCGCGGCCTGCTCGAACACCGGGGCCATGACGCGGCACGGGCCGCACCAGGGCGCCCAGAAGTCGACGACCACCGGCAGCTCGGAGTTTGCGATCTCTCGCTCGAACTCCGATGCGGACATGGGAATCGGCCGTCCCTCGAACAGGGCGCGACGGCAGCTGCCGCACGACGCAGCCTCGCCGGTCCGGTGTTCCCGGACGCGGTTGATGGTGTGACAGTGAGGGCAGACCACGCGCACGGCTGCGGCTTGCACTTCGACGTTCATGCCATTCTCCAATTGCGGCATGGGATTCGCCGCTTTCCAACCGCCGAGGATCCCGTATTTCCCGACGCGGGGATGTAACCGCGGTCACAGTGCTCGGGAGCCCGGCAGGGACCTACCGAACAGGGCGCGCGCGGTTCATTCCAGAGATTCCCTAGTGCGCGCTTCCCGACGCGTCGTTTGCCTGCGGTGCGCCGCGCACCGGCCGCGCGAGCCAGATCACTGCAATGAGGGCGAGGAACAGCAAAGCCGAAGCGTAGAACACGTCGTTGGCCGAGAGCATGAACGCTTGCTGGTCGACGAGGCGGTTCAGCACCCCATACCCCTGCTCCGGCGTCAGGCCGCCGGCCTGCAACGCAGCGAGTGCCTGGCTCGAAGCTCGGTCCGCGCCGTTGAAGCGCTCGGCGAGCTGCGCGTGGTGGAGCGTCGCGCGATGATCCCACAACGTCGTCGCAATCGAGGTTCCGAACGAGCCTGCGGTGATGCGCGCGAAATTGAACAGCCCGGACGCCGCGGGGACCCGGTCGGGCGACAATCCCGACAGGCTCAACGTCACCAGCGGGATGAAGAATATCGCCATCGCCGCACCCTGGATGACCGTGGGCACCATCAGCGTCCAGAAGTCGGCGGACGTATTGAACCGCGAACGCATGAACAGGACCAGGGCGAAGACCACGAACGCGCCGGTCGCAAACAGCCGCGGATCCACCTTGTGCACGGTCCGTCCGACGAGCGGAGTGAGCAGGATCGCCAGGATCCCCACCGGCGCGAGCACCATGCCGGCCTGCGTCGCGGTGTAGCCCATGTATTGCTGCAGCCAGAGCGGCAACAGCACGACGTTGCCGAAGAACGTGCCGTAAGCGAGCGACATTGCGAGCGAGCTGGTCCAGAAGTTCCGGCGTCCGAACAGACGCAGGTCCACGACCGGATGCCGTTCGGTCAGCTCCCACACGATGAACAGCGCGAATCCGACGATGGCCGCGATCGCGAGGATCCGGATCGGCGTCGAGCCGAACCAATCGAGATCCTTGCCCTTGTCGAGCATGATCTGCAGCGCACCGACCCAGAGTATGAGCAAGCCGAGACCGATGCCGTCGATCGGCGAGCGCACCGTCGGCGTCTCGCGCTTGCGGTAAATGCCCCACGTGACGGCGGCAGCGCCAAGCCCCACAGGGATATTGATGTAGAAAATCCACGGCCAGGTGATGTTGTCGGTAATCCATCCGCCGAGAAGCGGCCCGACGACGGGTGCGACCAGTGTCGTGATCGCCCACAGCGCGAGCGCGCTGCCCGCCTTTTCCTTCGGGTAGCTCGACAGGAGCAGCGACTGCGACAGCGGAATCATCGGGCCGGCCACTGCTCCCTGAATCACCCGAAACACGATCAGCAGCTCCAGCGACGGTGCGAGCCCGCACAGGAACGATGCGATTACGAACAACACTACGGAAGCGACGAACAGCCGTACCTGCCCGTAGCGCTGGGCGAGCCACCCCGACAGCGGCAATGAAATCGCATTCGCCACGCCAAAGGACGTGATGACCCAGGTGCCTTGATCCGGCGAGACGCCCAGATCCCCTGCCATCGCCGGGATCGACACGTTGGCGATCGAGGTGTCGAGGACGTTCATGAACGTCGCGAGCGACAGCGCGACGGTGCCGAGCACCAGCGCCCCGTCTTTCAGCGGCGCCGGTGTCGCGGCCGCCGCCCGATCCATCGTCGTGTCGCCCGGAGTCGCCATGGAGAAAACCAGCGCTCGCCGTCACATCGGATTCGCGGACGACGACGCGCTGCGCCTCGCCCGCGAAAGCCCCGCGGTCGTGATCCGGGTCTCGGCGGCCGTGGTGGCGGCGAGAGTCGATCGCGCGGCTCCTCCTTCGTTCGCGGCAATGATCGCCTTGACCCGCTGGGTAGCGACGCCGTCCGGCGTGCCGAACACGCCGGTCGCGTAGACTGGCGTCGTTAGCACGACCTGCGGCAGCCTGTCGCCATCGCGGTCGTGCGTATCGACCTCGACCTGCATCGACAAGCCGATTTGCAGCGGATGGGCCGCGAGCTCCTTCGAATCGAGTGCGATGCGAACCGGCACGCGCTGGACGATCTTGATCCAGTTGCCGGTCGCGTTCTGTGCCGGCAGCAGCGCGAACGCCGACCCCGTACCGGCGCCGAACCCCGCGACCTTGCCGTGATAGGTCACCTTGCCGCCGTAGATGTCCGCGACCAGCGTGACCGGTTGTCCGATCCGCATTCCAGCGACCTGCGGCTCCTTGAAATTTGCGTCGACCCAGACCTGGTCGAGGGGAACGATTGCCATCAGCGCGGCGCCCGGGCTTACCCGCTGCCCGAGCTCGACCGCACGCTTGGCGACAAAGCCCGACACCGGCGCGGGCAATTCGGTCCGCGCGTAGGTCAGGTAGGCGTCGCGGACGCGCGCCGCGGCGGCGAGCACCTCCGGATGATTCTCGACGGTCGTACGATCGACGCGCGCGCGATTCGCCGCGAGCTCCTGCTGCGCGGCGACGAGCGCCGCCTGCGCGCTGTCGAGCGCGTCGTGCGCGTGATGCAATTCCTCGGCCGAGACGGCGCCGGCGCTCGCGAGCCGTTCGCGGCGAGCGAGGTCGGCGGCGGCCCGGGCGACATCGGAGCGGCGCATCGCCACCGTCGCCTGCAACTGGGCGCTGGTCGCGAACAGGCCGCGGACCTCGCGCACCGTCTTGCCGAGCTGCGCTTCGCTTTGATCGAGCGCAACCTTGGCATCGGTCGGATCAAGCTGCACCAGCGGCTGACCCGCCTCTACGTATTGCGTATCATCCGCGCCGATCGCGATCACCGTGCCCGCGATCTGCGGTGTGATCTGCACGACGTTACCGCTGACGTAGGCATCGTCGGTCGACTGGACGTAGCGCAGCGCCACCGCCCAATACGCGCCATAAGCGATGCCGATCAGGGCGAAGGTGCCGATCACGAGCGCGAGCCAGCGCCTGCGCCGCGCCCGCAATTCCGAGGGCGATGGCGTTTTGGTATCGGTGCTCATGCTGTTCCTTTCAAGATGCAATGAATCCCCGCTTCAATCGCTGCCGGCGTCGGCGGCGCGAACCGCAACGCCGAGCTCGATTCCCGTCCCCGCGGCATCCACGAACAGCCATTGCTCGCCGATGAAGATCAACGTCACGACGACGAGCGCGATCGCCACCATGCCCAGGCGGGAAACGAGGCGGCGCAGCCGGGGTGCTGGTCGCGCGCGGTGATACGTCCGGCCGTTGGTGCAGCTTTCCATCCGCAGCGTGCTCCAATGCAGCAATGCGTTCATCGCGGATCGGCCGCCGCGAGCGATGCGTTTGCTTCGTAGCCACCGCCCAGCGCGCGCGCGAGACCGATCGACAGCCCGAGCTCGCGCGAGCGCAGGTCGGCGTCGAGGCTCTGCTGCACGAGCCACGGCTGCTCGGCGGACAGCACTTGCAGGTAGTTGCCGATGCCTTCGCGGTAGCGCAGGAGCGCAAGGTCGTACGCCTCCTGCGTGGTCGCGAGCGCCTGCTTCTGCTGGACGCGCTGCTCGTCGACGCTGCGAAGGGACGCGAGCTGGTCGACCACATCGCGCATTGCGTCCGCGAGGGTCTGGTTGTACTGCTGGACCGCGATGTCGTAATCGGCGTCCATGCCTGCCAGATTGGCACGCAGGCGCCCCCCCTCGAAAATCGGCAGCGTGATCGCGGGTCCGGCCCCGAGCGCCCGGCTCGCCGCGCTGAGGAAGCCGGCGCCACCAAGGCTTTGCAAGCCGACGAACGCCAGCAGATTCACGTTGGGATAGAACTCCGCCTTGGCCGAATCGATGTCCCTGCGCGCGGCTTCGACGCGCCAGCGCTGCGCAACGAGGTCCGGGCGGCGGCCGAGCAATTCCGCCGGCACCGTCGAGGGCAAGGCCACGGGTGTCAGCGCCGCCGCTGTCGGCCGCGCGATGGCGAGACCGCGATCGGGCCCCTGTCCGAGCAATGCCGCGAGCTGGTTGCGCATGAGCTGGATCGTTTCCTGCAGTCGCACGATTTCCTCGCGGGTCGCCGGCAGCGCCGACTCGGCCTGCTTCAGCTCCAGCCGCGAGTCGACACCGGCCTCGTTGCGATCGCGGGTCAGCGCATAGATCTGTTCGCGCTCCGCGAGCGCTCGGTGCGCGACATCGAGCTCCAGGTACGCTCGCTGCAACTCCACGTACGCCTGCGCGATCGCCGTCGACAGCGCGAGGCGCGCCGCTTGCTCGTCGACCTCCGCGGCTCTCGCGCGACCCAGTGCGGCTTCGTAGGCCGAACGGTTCTTGCCGAAGAAGTCGAGCTCCCAGCCGAGCGTCACCTGCAACTGGTTGACGGTATTCCACGTCCCGGCGGCGGGCGGCGGCGTCAAGCCCTGCTCCGAGAAGCGCTGGCGCGAGCTCGAAACACTCCCCGCCACTTGCGGATACAGCGGCGCCTTCGCCGTATCGGCTGCGGCGAGCGCCTTGCGGGTGCGGGCCTCGGCGACCTTGAGCGTCGGACTACCCGAGAGTCCCTCGTCGATCAGCGTGTCGAGTTGCGGATCGTCGAACGCCTTCCACCAATCGATCGCCGGCCACGCGGCCTTCGAAACAGTCACCCCTTCCAGCGTGTGCTGCGTCGCGAGCGCATCGGCGCCGCGCAGCGTGGCTTCGGGCGCGAGCCCCTTCATGCCGGTGCAGCCGGCGACGAAGACGGCTGCCGCGAAAGCAAAGGTCGTGGGGACGAAGCGTGCGGGCATGGCGACGAGCTTTCGAGTTGAAGGACGGCTGTTCCGACCGTGTGGTCTGCCCAGGCTGTTGATGCCTAGGCAACTATCTGCGCAAAAAAATTTCAGCGGTTTTGGAGCAGCCGATTGAGCAGGCCTTCGAGCAATTGCACCTCGTCCTTGCTGAAGCCGCGAAGAAACTGCGTCTGTACGGTCTCCTTCGCGGCGAGCAACTGCGGATAGAGCGCCCTGCCCGCGGCGGTAAGCTCGAGATTGGTCGCGCGCCGATCCTCGGGATTCGGCGTGCGGCGGACCAGCCCTTTTTCCTCCAACCGATCGATCATCCGCGTCATCGCCCCCGGATCGTAGGAAATGCTCTTGCAGAGCGCCGCCGCCGAATCGGCTTCCTTGCCCGCCACGTAGGCGAGCACGATGAGTTGCGGTGCCGAGATGTCGAACTTCGAAAGCTCCCGATCCAGCGCGTCGATCATCTCCACGCGAACGCGGTTGACGAGCCGAATGATGCCGTGCTTCGGCGGCACCGGCGTCGGCCCGGCGACGCGGACTGCGACTGCTCGGGGAGGGGTCATGGACACAATATACATGCCCAGGCAACTATTGTCAAGGCTGGTACCGTCACGGCGATGAGCGCCTTCCGAAGCTATGCGGAAGATCGCACGCGTACCGAGTACCGCTGCATGGCGCGCGCCGCCTTTTCTTCGCGGTCCATGTCCGCCAGGTCCATTTTTCGACTGACGATCACAGTCACTGCCGGGAGCAGATAAACCGGCGTGCCACGGGCGTACTCGCCTTGAAAGGCACCACCCCGTTGCGCTTGCGTCGCCGAGTTGGCATCGGGTCGCAAAGCGAACCTTTCTTCGGCCGATCCGTTCGTGGCGGCCGTCACGATGGCAACCGCGAAGAGCGACAGCGACAACCGCACCGCGGAAGCTTCGGTCCAATCGCGCGGCCCGCCGGCGGACGGCACCCATGCCGCGGCACGCTTGTGCACGCCATCGATGCGCGACCGTCGGCGGACGTTGGCAGCAAGACGAGCGACCGCCGCCATTGAACGCCGTGTTTTCATGCTGGCCCCCAAATGCGTGCGAGCTCCCGGCGCAGCGAGTCCTTTTGCGCGGCAGCGCGCGACATCATCCAGTCGGGGGCGCCGATGTCCTTCAGCATGTGATCATTCATTTGGCCGATGGCCTCAGATGCCCATGCCCCACGCCGGCGGGCGCGGCGCTCACGAAAGCGCGCAACGAAGCTGCGGCCCGTAGTGCGCAATGTGTCGCCGATCGCGGCCCCGATGCGTTCGGTCGGTGTAGGGCCGAGCTGCAACGCGGGTGAGTCGTTCATGACGGTCTCCAAATGGAATTGACGACGCTGGTCAGGTTAACAGCCCAGCTCTACCACTGGAATCGATTTGTTATTTCCATGTTGGACAGATATACTTACCAGCATGGCCCGGTTGCCCCTGAACACGCTCCCCGCCTTCCGCGCGGTCGCCGAAGCGCAGAACCTTCGCGCCGCCGCTGACGTGCTGCACTTGACGCATAGTGCGGTCAGCCAACAGATTCGCGGGCTGGAAGAGCAGCTGGGCTTCGAACTTTTCGAGCGGCGGGGACGTCGCGTCGTGCTCAACGCGGCCGGTGAAGCGTTGCTGCGCAGCGTGCAGACTGCACTCGCTCACCTCGACGACGGCGTGCAAGCGGCGGCCGCGGCAGGCAGCGGCGCCGCCCAGCGGCTTCGAGTCACCGTGCTGCCGTCATTCGCCCAGCGCTGGTTGCTGCCCCGGATGAGCCGGTGGCGCGAACGACACCCCGCCCTGGCGCTGGAGATCGATGCATCGCATGAGCTGGTCGATCTGCAACGCGATGGCTTCCACGCCGCATTGCGTCAGGGACGCGGGCCGTGGCCCGGGTTGGAGTCGGAACGGCTGTTCGACATGCCGATGCAATTCATCGTCGTGGGGGCACCGTCGGCCGCGCGACGGCTGCTCGGCGCGCAGCCCGAGGCCCTGGCGCGCGAGCCGCTCCTCGGCGACAGCGAGCTTTGGGAACGCTGGTTCGCCGCTGTGGGCTTTCGCACCCGCGTCGCCCCGGTTGCATCGTTCAATGACGCGGGTCTGATGCTGCAGGCAGCGGAACAGAATCTCGGCTTGGCGATCGGCCGCGAGCTGCTGGCGGCCGACGCGCTCTGTGACGGACGATTGGTCAAGCTATCGCCGCTCGCGATCACCCACGAGCACGCGCAGCCCTACCACCTTGCCTACCCGCCGGGTCTGCGCGATTGGCCGCCTCTGGCAGCGCTGCGGCAGTGGCTGCACGACGAGCTCGACCTGTCGCGCAAGACGCTGCATCCGAGGTCGAGAAAGCGCCCGCTTTGAATCGGGCCGCACGCTGGTTCGGATGCGGCCATCTCGTCGCCATCTTTCGCTAGGCGCCCGCTACGCCATATTGTCTAGGCTCCCCGCTGCCCGATAACCTGCAGCACGGCAGGTCCGGCCAGCAGCACCCAGGTAATGAGCAGCACCGTCAGCGCCATCAGCACGGCGGCGCTGCCCAGGTCTTTCGCGCGCTTCGACAGTTGATGAGTATCGAGACCGATCCGGTCGACCGCCGCTTCCACGCTCGAGTTAAGCAGTTCCACGATCAGCACCAACAGCACCGAAGCGATGAGCATGACACGCTCGACTGCGCCGACCGGAAGCAGGCACGCAACGGGGATCAGCACCGCCGCGAGGGCGATCTCCTGGCGAAACGCGCTTTCATGGCGGCAGGCGAGCGCCAGGCCGGACAACGAATAGAAAAATGCATTGATCAGGCGACGAATTCCACGCTGTCCCTTGTGCGGGCTCTCATGCGTGTCTGGGACGTGCATGGTTCGGATGCAGGTTATCGAGAAACGGCGCGGTCGCGCGCTTCCACGAGAACGCGAGGGCATCGTCTCTTACGACGTCGCGGCTCAATTCTAGCGCAGCGAGCGCCGCGGCGCGCAAATCGTCACTCAGCACGCCCGATCGACCGGGAACGATGACGTCCTTCACCCACGGACCGAAGCGTCGTCGTTGGGAGCAGCATGAGCGTGGTCGATCGGAGCCCGCAAGCTAATTCGACTCTGTTTTGCGCCGCGAATGACCAGGTTGCCGCCGTTCGGATCGCGATCCGCGCGATAGGACGGCGTACCGCCCGCGCCGTAGATCCGCGTTTTTGAGCAGGCGATTCGAACCGACGCGAAGCCGCCGCGACGATCGGTAATGTATTTGTCACGATCGGCGCCTACACTGGGCGTCATTTCTATTATGTTAGAATTATCTAATAGTGACCATGCCCCTACGATTGCGACTGCCCCGCGCCTGGATCCGGCTTCCGGGAGAGCGGCCTCGAGCCAGCGATGGGAACCCCTTCAATGAAAACGCCACAAGCGGTAAAGGCGCTGGCCGCGCTGGCTCAGGACAGTCGCCTGGCGATCTATCGACTGCTGGTTCAGCAGGGCCCGGCGGGTCTTTCTGCCGGCGCGATCGCACGGCGGTTGGATATCGTGGGGGCGACGCTCTCCTTTCACTTGAAAGAGCTCGTCAACGCCGGCATGGTGGACTCGCGGCAGGATGGGCGATTCGTCTATTACTCCGCCAATTACGGGCGAATGAACGGCCTTCTCGCGTATCTGACCGAGAACTGCTGTCAAGGCGAGAGCTGCGCGACGGAGTGGGCGGCGGAGCTGCAAGTCAAGCGCAAGCGCGCCTAGCGCTCTATTTTTCGTTTCCCGTGCTCGCCAGCGTGTGCCGTCTCCGGCAGGGGTTCGCACCGGCTCGCTTCCACGAATTCGAGGAATCGCATCATGGCTAGCGCCAAGGCGTTCAACGTGCTCTTTCTCTGCACCCACAACTCGGCGCGCAGCATCATGGCCGAGGTGATCATCACCTACGTCGGCCGCGGCAAATTCAAGGGCTTCTCTGCCGGAAGCCATCCCGGATCCGCACCGAACCCAATCGCGTTGGCCACACTGCGGCGGCTGCACTTTCCGACGGAGGGATTGCACAGCAAGGACTGGAACGAATTCGCGAAGCCGGGCGCGCCGGTGATGGACTTCGTGTTCACGGTGTGCGACCAGGCAGCGGGCGAAGTCTGCCCGGTCTGGCCGGGCCAACCGATGACGGCACACTGGGGCGTCGAAGATCCCTCGCAATTTCAGGGAAGCGACGAGCAGAAGAGCCCCAAGTTCGCGACGGTCGCCAACCTCCTCAAACAACGGATCGAGCTGTTCGTGAGCCTGCCGATCGAGAAGCTCGATCGCCTCAAACTTCAGCAGCAGATCAGGGACATCGGCAAGCAATGACACCGTACCGCCGACTTACCGCCGAGGTGCATTGGGTCCGGGGGAGGCGCTTTCCGAGCACTGCCTGGCCAGTGATCTCCTTCGACAATGTCCGCGCAACCTGAAATCGCCGTTGGGCCCGCCACCGGCGCGTCCATGAGCATCTTCGAGCGCTACCTCACGGTGTGGGTGTTCCTCTGCATCGTGGCCGGCATCGCGTTCGGGCAAACCTTTCCCGATGCATTCCATGCCGTCGGCCGGATGGAAATCGCTCAGGTCAACCTGCCGGTCGGGCTGCTCATCTGGGTGATGATCATCCCCATGCTGATGAAGGTGGACTTCGGCGCGCTGCACGAGGTACGTCAGCATGTTCGGGGCATCGGCGTGACGCTCGTCGTCAATTGGCTGGTCAAACCGTTTTCGATGGCGTTCCTCGGCTGGCTGTTCATCCGTTACCTTTTCGCGCCGCTGCTGCCTGCCAATCAGATCGACAGCTACATCGCGGGACTGATCCTGCTCGCCGCGGCGCCGTGCACGGCGATGGTGTTCGTGTGGAGCCGGCTCAGCAATGGTGATCCGTTATTCACGCTGTCGCAGGTGGCGTTGAACGACACCATCATGGTGTTCGCCTTCGCCCCTATCGTCGCCTTGCTGCTCGGGATCTCGAGCATCAGCGTGCCGTGGGAGACGTTGCTCACGTCGGTCGTTCTCTACATCGTCATCCCGGTCGTGATCGCGCAGGCGGTCCGGGGAGCGTTGATGCGGAAGGGGCAAGCGGCGTTCGACGCGGCGATGGCCAAGGTCGGCCCCTGGTCGATCGCGGCGCTGCTGGCAACGCTCATCCTTCTCTTCGCGTTCCAGGGCGAGGCGATCCTCAGGCAGCCGCTGGTCATCGCCCTGCTGGCGGTGCCGATCCTGATCCAGGTGCTGTTCAACTCGGCGCTCGCGTATTGGCTGAATCGCAAGCTCGGCGAGCGGCATGCCATCGCCTGTCCGTCGGCCCTGATCGGTGCCAGCAACTTTTTCGAGCTGGCGGTCGCGGCCGCGATCAGCCTGTTTGGCTTCGAGTCAGGCGCCGCGCTCGCGACAGTGGTGGGCGTACTGATCGAGGTCCCCGTGATGCTGGTGGTGGTCAGGATCGTCAACGCCACTCGTGGCTGGTACGAGACCGGCAGCAATGCGGTTACCCGCGCAGCGCGATGACGCGCTGCTCGAGCCTCGGCCGACAGTCATCGAAACCGCTGATCGCAGACAAACGCCGCGCATCGAAGCCGCGCGAAACGTCATCGAAACGGGCTTTGCAGGACTATCTGACCGGGTCAGGAAGTGCGGCGAGGTCGCGGAACCAATCGAGCGCCTTGCGCAGCAGCGCCGGATAGACCACGTGAGGGCCCGGAAAGGACTCGACCCGGACGTTCCTGAATCCCGCGAGCTTCAGCGCGTCGTAAACGTTCCAATGCTCGGCGGGTGTCGCAACCTCGTCCTTGTCGCCCGATTGCAGGAACACGGGAATGCGTCGATAGGTGTCGTTCAGCACCTTGAAATGCCGGGCCGCCGCGACGACCGTGTCCTCGTTGCAGCCCGCAAGGTAAATCCCGATGATGTCGCGGCCTTCGCCCGCGAAGGCTGCGGCAAGCCAGCCGGAGTTTTTCGAGCCGCCTGAGAAGCCGCCGAACGCAAGCGGTGCCCTGCCGGCTCCCGCCCATTTCAATTGCAGTGCGGCGAGCGCTGTCAGGTTGAGCGCAAAGCGCAAAGGAATGCCGTTCCACTCGGCGGAAACCTCTTCCGCCGGATCGGCGCCCACCAGCAGCCAGCCGGCCTCGAGTGCGGTCTTGGCGTAGGCGCGAAGCAGCTGGCGGCTCGAATCATATCCGGGATCGCCCGTCGCGCTGATGACCATCACCGGCCAGGCGCGTGCCGGGTCGAAATTCGCCGGCACGGCGACGGTGACCAGCGCATGCGTGACCGGCGACAGTTGGCCGCGACCCGCCATTTGCCGAAGTTCACGAGGCATCTCGACGTTGAATTCGTTCAGGCCGCCGGCTTTCAAGCCGGGCGCGGCGAGCGCCGTCGAGGCGACGAACAAAGCCGGCAGGAGTGCGAGAAACCAATTCATTGAATTTCGAGGGAAGAGAAATGACGCCGCGTTCGCTGCGGCGCCCAAACGATAAGCCATCCGTCCCGTCAACGCGAGCCGAATCCGCAACACGCCGCCGGCGACCGTCAACGACGCCCGTGGCCACCCTGCTAACTTGAACGCTGCTAGCCGGGTTCGAGACCGGCGGTGTCGGCGATCCCGTTCCAGACGCCCCCGAGGCCGTAACGATACACCCGGCGCCATCTTGGCCACTGCGCTCGGCGGAGCGAACGGCAAGACACCGAGCTAGACTCGCGCGACGGGGGCCGGTCGCCGTCATGCCAGCTGTAACAATCGAAGGGCAAAGTTTAAGTTAAGGTAACCTGAAAGAATTTCGTCACGGTGGAGAGAGAGCCATGGCCGAGGGCAAGAAGAAGAAGTTCGACCTTGGCAGGGATGGGAACATCACCTGCCATGTCTCCGAGAACGGCAAGAGGCTGTTGATCGAATTCGACGTCGACAGGGAAGGGTTGACCAAGACGGGGGTTAACGGCCTGATCGACGCGTTGAAGAAGATCCGGGACAAGATGGTGCGCTAGCGCGCGAAATGGTTTTGCGGCGCCTTCGCGTGCGACGACCGTCGTCACCCGCCACCGACAGTCCCGAATCGGACGCGCTCTCCGCACGTCGGTAGTGCGTGCGCGAGTCGTCCACGACACGATTCACACGACGAACGTCCTCGGATTCCGGTTTGGCGACCGCTCGAGGATAGCCTGCGCGGATGGCAGAACTTTGACGGCGACGACGGTCGTGCCTCGACCGCTTCCGGACGGGCCGAGCGCTGGCAGCTTTGGCGAGCCAGAAGGATCGTAGACGCCGCGTGGCGCGGCGATCGTCAGGCGAGCGAAACGTCTCCGCCCTTCTCGACGCGTCCAAAACCACCGGACTCGCGAGGCATCTCGCAATCGGCGAGGACCCGATCTCCTCTCCTGAACCGTTGCTCCACTGCTCGCTTGGACCGAAACGCACGCGTCAAGAAAGCGCTCGCGGCACCTATCCGAACATTTTCTCCGCAGGTGAACACGTCGACCGCCGCATAGCGATTTTCCGGCCAGATGTGAATGGCCAGGTGCGACTCCGCGATGACGACTACGCCGGAGATACCCCATGGAGCAAATTTGTGGAACACGGCCTGAACGATGGTCGCCCCCGCCGCTCGAGCCGCATTCACGAGGGTCTTCTTCACCCACTCGAGATCGTCGAGGCGACCCGTCTCACATTCGTACAGGTCGAGCACGATTTGCGAGCCAAGCACGCGGTGTCCGGCCGTCTCGCCGTCCCGCCGGGACGCGACCGCGTCCTCCTTGGGCCGGGGCTCTCTGCACGGCGAACCCGAATGCATTGGAATCATTGCTTCCCGTCCTTCGTTCGATTCGACTTCATCTTCGCTTTCTTCTTTCCGCCCGGAGGCCGCCCGGTCTTTACGCTTTCGACGGCAGCCGCGATCTGCTTCAGACTCTCATCGGAGAGCCGCTGCAGCGTCGCAAGCCCCGCCCGCAGCAATTCGCTTTTCTTGATCGCAATTCCCAGACCCAGATATCGTTTCTTGAGCAGGCCGATCAACTCGTAGTCCGCCAATGGCATCGTGAAGCTGTCACGAATGACCAAGCCCAGTTTGCCTCGCTCGATGGTCTTGTCGCCGCGCCGGACGATTCGCGCAACTTGCTCCGGGTGCACGTTTAGCTCTCCTCCGGGCTCGGGGGCGCCGGTGCCGTTCCTGCCTGAAGCCGTGGATTGCTTGGCCGGCGACCTTCGCTTCCTGCCGGCGTCCAGTTGCGACCTTGTCGTGCCCACCGGGGGCCTTCCGAAAATCAGGCGGAGCGCGGGGCCGTCATCGAAGCTCAACGATATACTATATATACGGTTAACGCAACGCACGCCGCGTCACCCTCCAGCGCGCGCGCCGTCCGTGAAGGTTTGATCGCCGCGCCGCTCGCGTTGCACCGCAACCCTCGCGTCGACGACCACATCCTCCCTGCGGAGAAGAGCTCGAACCGGTCGGACTCGCGGCCGGCTCGGCTCGCTGCCGCGGAACTTCGGGGCCCCGTCGGGGTCCTTGTTGAAAAGTCTCCAGCGCGACGAAATATCGCTCGAAGAGCCCGCCGCGACCTTCGAGACCTCGCAAGCAAACGGCGGCAGGAGGATGGCACGATGGCAACCCAGTGGAAGCTCAAAGGCTCGTATTTCGAAACCTGCAACTGCGAGGCAGCATGCCCCTGTAATTTTCTCGGGCCGCCCACCGACGGCAACTGCACCGTGCTGGTCGGGTGGCACATCGACGAGGGCAACTTCGACGGCACCCGCCTCGACGGACTCAATGCGGCGCTGGCGGCGCATTCGCCCGGCCACATGCTGCAGACGAAGTGGAAGGTCGCGCTCTACCTCGACAGCCGCGCGAACGCGGCGCAGGCCGACGCCCTGACGCAGATCTTTTCGGGCAAGGCGGGCGGAATCATGAAGGAGCTTTCCGGCTTCATCGGCGAGGTGGCCGGCGTGCGTGCCGTGCCGATCGACTATCGCGCCGAGGGGCGCAAGCGCAGCATCCGCGTGGGCGACGTCGGTGTCGCGGACATCGAGGCGATCGACGGCGCAAAGGGCGGCGACACGGTGATCAGCAATCCGCCTCTCAATCTCGCTCCCGGCGAGCCGCTCGTCGTCGCGCGCAGCAAGAACTACCGCTATGCCGACTACGGGATGAGCGTGGAGGTCTCGAACAAGAACGGCTTCTACGCCCCGTTCACCTACGCACCGGCCTGAATGACATTGCGCCCACCGCGCGCCGAGCACGTGGCGCGCTTCGCATTTGTCGGCACCCTGCTCGCGTTGACCGCGCTCGCCTGGGTCTGGCTGTACCCGATGCACATGGTGCCGACGGCCGGCGTGCTGGTCGATGGTCCGCCGGCAGGGGCCATGCCGTGGGCGGCGTCAAAGACGCTCTTCCTGTTCGCCACGTGGAGCGTGATGATGGCGGGCATGATGATACCGTCGGCGATGCCCATGGTCGTTGCGGTCGAGAGGATCGCGCGCGACCGAGGTGACGGCCATGCTCTGGCCGCTGCCGCGGCGTTCGTCTTCGCCTACGTGGTCGTGTGGACGGGATTCAGTGCGCTCGCGACCGGCGCACAATGGGCGGCCGACCGCACCCACCTGCTCTCGCCGATGATGGCGAGTGCGAATTCCTGGCTCTCGGGGCTCGTCCTCATCGCCGCGGGGCTGTTCCAATTCAGCCCCCTCAAGCATGCGTGCCTCAACCGCTGTCGCTCGCCGATGGGGTTCCTCCTCACCGAATGGCGGCCCGGCCTCCGTGGCGCATTCGTTATGGGAGTGCGCCACGGCGCCTACTGCGTGGGATGCTGCTGGGCGTTGATGGCGCTGTTTTTCGTTTTCGGCACGATGAATCTCGTGGCAGCCGCGGCGCTCGCCGGGCTCGTCTTCGCGGAGAAAGCGCTCCCCGGAGGACCGTTCCTCGCCCGCGTTTTCGGCATCGGCATCGCCGTGTCGGGCGTAGGGGTGCTCCTCCGCTTGCTGCCCTGACCGGACGAACCCCGCGGCGGCAAACGCCAACCATGCGCGGTGCAATGCGCCCGCGCGTGGGCTTCGTTCCGCGGTCGACGCCTGCCGCCCCTGGGGAGGGTGTGTCAGGCGGCGGGCTTTGCTCCGCCGTCGCCGATGCGCCTTTCCAGCCGGTCCTCGATTTCGCCGATGTACGCGGCGAGCGTGTTCGTGGCGCCGTCGACGACGGAACGCAGGTCGCCACCGAGCTGCTCCACCTGGGCGCCCGTCCTGGTCTGCGCCTCCGTGACGTCGGACTGGAGCTCGCGCAGCCGCGCCTCGAGAAAGCTGCGCAATTCGGTGAAACGGGACGCCTCCGCCTGATCGGCGAGACTGCGCTGCGCGTGCAGTTCGCGCGCCGAGCGACGGGTATCGATGATCACGGCGGTCTGGATATAGACGAGATACGCGAGGAACAGGGCCGCGAGGAGCGCCGTCACGGCGAGCATGATGAGGCCAAGAGGTGCCTGCACGGTCGCGAACACCAGCGACAAGGTCGTCGGCATCACGAACGCATTCCAGTTGACGACCGTGAATATGGCCAGCAGGATGAAGATCAGAAGCAGGAGCAGCGCGCGCAAGGACATTGCCTTCTCCCCACAGATGAGCTATCGACGGGCGTGAATCTTACGCCCAGGTCTTCGCCGGGCTTGCCGAGCGAGCGATTCGCTGGCCGGCATGTCGCGATCGAGCCTGCGCCGGCCGTGGCGTTTGCAAAAACGCACCCGTGGACAACGATCTCACCGTGTCTGCGTCAACCCTTCGTGACTCCGCCCGCGATGCGACTCTCCGCACGGGATTTCGCCCGCACCGCAGCGCAGAGCGCAGGCGGACGTCAGCATCGCATCAGCCGCGCGTGACTGCCTTGCGGGTGACGTAGCCGATAGAAAGTCCCTGCACCAGGATGGAAAACACGACGACGCAGTAGGTCAGGGAAACAACGGTGTTGCGCTCGGCCCCCGCCGGCAGCGAAAGCGCGAGCGCCACCGATATGCCGCCGCGCAGACCTCCCCACGTCAACACCCTCCACGCGCCACGTGGCAGATTGAAGGCCCGGTGCACGACGCCGACCGGAAATCCTACCGTAATCAGCCGCGCCAGCAGCGTCACCGCCGTGGCCAACGCCGCGGCCGCCAAGTCGACGCGAGAGAAGGACACGAGCAGGACCTCCATGCCGATCAGGACGAACAGCATCGCGTTCAGTATCTCGTCGATCAGCTCCCAGAACATGTCCAGGTAGCGGCGGGTCGTATCCGACATGGCGAGCGCGCGGCCCTGATTGCCTATGATGAGACCCGCGACCACCATCGCCAGCGGGCCGGACACGTGCAGCCTGCTCGCGAGCGCATACCCGCCCGTGACCGCGGCGAGCGTCAGCAACACTTCGACTTGATAATTGTCCACGCTCTTCAGCAGATAGAAGGACACATAGCCCAGCACCAGGCCGAAGAGCAAGCCGCCTCCCGCCTCGCGCAGCAGCAGCTCGACACCTCGGTCGAATGTCGGTGCAACACCGCTCACCAGCATGCCCAGTAGCAGCGAAAAGATCACGACACCTACGCCGTCATTGAAAAGCGATTCGCCCGTGATCAACAGTTCCAGCGCTTTCGGCGCCTTGGCGGACTTGAGGATACCCATTACCGCGATCGGGTCGGTCGGCGAGATCAGCGCACCGAAGAGCAGGCAATGCATCAAGGGGAGCTGCAGGCCGACCAGGGGCAGCGCGATCCACATCCCGTAACCCACCACCAGCGTCGAGAGCATCGTGCCCAGCACGGCGAGCGCGCCGACCGCCCAGCGGTGCTGCTTGAGCTCGCTCAGGTCGACATGAAGGGCGCCGGCGAAGAGCAGCAGCGACAGCATGCCCTGCATGAGGACGTCGGAAAAATCGATCGAGCGCAGCAGTGACTCCTCGTACTGGCGCAAGCCGTACGCCAGGCCGATCGCGTCCAGCGCGACGAGCGCCAGGGATATGGCCAGTGCAGTCGCCATCACGCCGATCGTCGTCGGCATCCCGACGAAGCGGTGGTTCAAATAGGCGAGAAGCGCGGTGATGACGAGACAGGCGACGGCGATATCGATCATGTGTTGCGCCAGTGTCGCCCAGCGCGCCGAAGAAAGCGCGGCGCGATCGCGGTCAATCGAGCGCAGCGGCTTGCGGCCGCTCGCAGAAAGCGAGATCCGGTGCCCGTGCGCCGGGGCGATCTTTCGCCGCGTCGCGCAGGGCACCGCGGAGGGCTTCCTCGACCGTGGGATGGTAGAACGGCAGCCGAAGAAGTTCGTCGAGCGTCAGCCTTTGCTGGATCGCCAGCGCGAGCAAGTGCGCGAGATGCTCCCCGTCGGGCGCCAGCAGCTCGCCCCCGAGGATCCGCCCGGTGGCGCGCTCCGCGTAGATGCGAATCAGTCCTCGATCACGCCCGCTCATGCGAAGCCGTCCCTGCCCGGCGAGGTTGGCCTCGCCGACGACGGCCTCGCCCGGGGTGATCGCCGCGAAGCTCTGGCCGACCACCGCGATCTCAGGATCGGTGAAGACGATGCCGAGCCGGGTGCGCCGCTCGAAGCACTCCACGCGCGACTGCGTCGCGTTGTATCCGGCGATCCATCCCTCGTCGGCGGCTTCGTGCAGGATCGCGGCGTGGCCGTTCGCGTCGCCGGCGATGTATACGGGCAGCCCTGACACCTGCGTCGTCCGCGGGTCGAACGGCGGCTGGCCGCGCGCGTCGAGCGGGACGCCGAGCCGCTCCAGACCGAGGCCCTCGACGTTCGGGCGCCGGCCGAGCGCAACGAGCACCTTGTCGACGTCGACCTCGGTCTCGCCGGCGGTCAAGCGAAGGCGTTCTCCGTTCGCCGCGAGCTCCACGGGCGCGCCGAGGTGGATGGCGATCTCGCCGCGCAAAAGAGCGACTGCTGCCTCGTTCACCTGCGGATCGGCGAGTCCCGCCACGTGCGCGGCCGCATCGAAGCCGTTCACCTCGAGGCCGAACCGGGCCAGCGCCTGTGCCATCTCGGTACCCACCGCGCCGAGCCCGACCACGGCGATCCGCCGCGGCAGCGTGGGCTGCTCGAACAGATCGTCGGTCGTGAGGACGCGATCGCCGAGCGCGCGCCACGCCTTCGGAACGATCGGGCGCGACCCGGTGGCGATGACGATCCGCGCGGCTTCGATGCGCTCACCGTTAACCTCGAGCGCGTCGGGCGCGACGAACTGTGCCCGCCCGGCGATGTTGCGCTCGCCGAGATCTTCGGTCAGCTTCAGCACGCCAAGCACAAGACTGTCCCGGATCCGCCGAACGTGCTGCAGCACAGCCGGCATGTCGACCTCGCCGTCGCGACGCCCGGCAATGCCGAACTGCTCGAAATGCTGCTGAGCGCGCAACGCCTTGGCCACTTCGACCAGCGCCTTCGACGGCATGCAGCCGACACGCGCGCAGGTCGTGCCGTACGCACCCTCGTTGATGAGCACGAAATTCTCGGTGTTCCGGCGCACGACGGCGAGCGCCGAAAGACCCGCCGTCCCCGCCCCCACGATCGCGACATCCACGCGCCTGCTCATCGCATCGCACCCGCGCGGCTTGCACGCACCGTCGCTCGAACCGCGAACGCAATCTTGACCGCCTGGTCCCGGTTCGCGTCCACGCGCTCGTCTTTCCGGGCCGAGCTAGATCCGCTCACGCCCGCTCCAAAGCCGCGACTGATTCCAGACCAGGTCCTCGAACGACTGCGAAGCGGCGTATCGCTCGCGAAGCCAGCGCGCGTCGTTGCTGCCGTCTCGCGCCCAACGCTCGATCTGCAGCAGCGGACCGGCTGCCTCCAGCTCCCGAGCGTGATCGGCGAGCCGCGCCAGGGTCTCCAGAATGTCGTCGCGGACCGAGCGGTGGACGTGCGTCGTCGGATCGATGAGATCGCCGTCGAGACCGAAGCGGCAAGCCTGGAAGCGGTTGTACGAATATACGACGTAGGTCTCCTCGGGCGCGATGGCCGAATCGTCGGCAAGGATCCACCGACACAGAACCTGGACGTACGCGGCGAGCGCAGCGGCCTTTTCGACCGTGAGCGGCGTGTCGAAGACGCGGACCTCGACCGTACCGTATTCCGGTTTCGGCCGGATATCCCAGTAGAGATCCTTCATGCTGTCGATGACGCCGTAGCCCTTGATCTCCCCGTAGTAGGCTTCGAACGCGGCCCAGGATTCGATGTAGGGCGCGTATCCGCTCGTCGGATACGGCGCCATCGCGTTGAGCCGCGCCGAGTCGAACGCCGTATCGACGCCCTGATAGTACGGAGACGAAGCGGCGAGCGCGAGAAAATGCGGAATGTAGCGGGACAGGCAATGGAGCAGCCGCAGCGCGGTATCGCCATCCGCACATCCGACGTGAACGTGCTGGCCGAAGATGGTGACGTGCTTCGCGAGGTAGCCGTAGACTTCCGCCAGATGCTGGTAACGCGGCCGCTCGGTGACATAGCGCTCGGGCCAGCGCTGGAACGGATGGGCGCCCCCACCGCAGACGAGCAGATTGAGGCGGTCCGCGGCCTCGACGACGGCATCGCGGATCGACAGCAGTTCGTTCATTGCCGCGCGATGCCGTTCATGGACGCCGGTGCTCACTTCGAGCATGCTCTCGGTAATCTCGTGGCGCGCATCGCCAGGCTTGCCGCCCTGCGTCAGCAGTCTTACCAGCTCGGACGCTCCGCGCGTCAAGTCGCAATTGCGGCGATTGACAACCTGCAACTCGAGCTCGATGCCGATGGTCAGCGGCTTCGACGGCTTGAATTCCAGAGCCGGCATGGTCAGCGTCCCTCACCCGGCGTCGCCGGCCCGGCGAAGCGCGAATTCGGTTGCGAGCGGTCCGACGAAAGTCAATATCGTCGTCGCCAGAAGAACGGTCGCCGCAACATCACCTGCAATCTCGGGAAACAGTGTCGTCAGGTCGCCGAGCATCAGCAGCGCGAGCGCCCGACATCGGCATGAGCGCCAGATTGACGAGCGAGGCCTGCCGCAAGGGCAGCGCGCTCGGGCGCGCCAGCGCGAACAGCGGCAAGGCCTTGCCCACGAAACGCGCCGCAATGAACCCCAAAGCGGGAATGAGAGCGGTTCTCCAGCCGGACAACTCGAGACTCGCACCGGCCGCGGCAAACAGGATGACGATGAACAGCATCGCCGGCTCGCCGAATTCCAGGGACACGAAATGCCGCTCGCGATCGAACGTCCGCGCGAACAGTCCGGCCAGCAGCAGCGTGAGCGGAACCGACAGCTTGAGCAGGCTGGCGATGGCGACCGCGAGCAGAATGATGGCGACGATCAGCGCGAACTGGAACGCCGGGTGGCGACCGAACAGCCGCAGCAATGCCAGCGTGATGACAGAGACGGCGATCGCGACGACAACCGACCCTCCGACGATGTAGATCGGGTGCACGAGCATGATCGCCGTTTCACTGCTGCGTTGCAGGTGCAGCCATCCGAACAGCACCGAGACGCCAACGACGGCGTAGGCGGTGTTGAGTGCGGTCAGGAGAAGCGCTCGCTCGGTCACCTGTCCCTGCCCGCGCAGGTCCTTCACGACGGTCATGACCACCGCGGGAGAAGTGGCGATTGCGAACACCGCAATCGCCGACGCGACGATCGGGCGCGCCCCGATGAAAACGAGCAGTGCGTAAACCGCGAGAAACGCCAGCCCGGATTCGAGCAGGCTTGTCACGAGGAGCCATGGATTGCGACGCAACCAGCCCAGGTCGACTCGTTGCCCGAGCTCGAACAGCAGCAGCCCGACGGCAATGTCGACGAATGGCCGAAACGCGGTCACCGTTTGCGCATCGACGATGCCGAGCGCGTTCGGGCCGAGCACCGCGCCGACGACGGCGTAGCCGAGAATGCGCGACACGCGCAGCGCCTGTCGCGCAACCTCGCCCGCCAGAATGGCGAGGATCAGCAGCAACGCGACCTGGAAGAGGGGCCCAGTTCAGGCGGCCACGCGGGAAGGAAAAACAGTTCGTCAGCGTCCAATCCGTCCTCCGCTACGGACGTCGCCCAGGGACTCCCGTTCGGCCGCATGTTACCTCAGCGAGTCGCCCCGAGTCACTCGATCCCGGATATGCGACGCGATGTTCGGCCGATGGCCCGCTTTCCTATTGCGCCGCAGCCGGGCAAAATGCGATCGGCCGCCGTAACGATCTACCTTCCCGATGACCGCTTCCGAACACACACGTCGTGCATCTTCTTCAGCGTCCGATCACCCGCGATTGGGCACCTTTGCCGGCGTGTTCACGCCGAGCATCCTGACGATACTCGGCATCATCCTGTTCCTGCGGCTCGGCTTCGTCGTCGGCGAGGCCGGGCTGATGCGGGCGCTCGCCGTGATCGCCGTTGCCAATGGTATTTCGCTGCTCACGGCCCTGTCGGTTTCGGCGATCTCGACAAATCTGCGGGTGAAGGGCGGTGGCGACTACTACCTCATTTCGCGCACGCTCGGCCTGAGCTTCGGCGGAGCTATCGGCGTCGTCGTATTTCTGGCTCAGGCCGTGTCGGTCGGCTTCTACTGCATCGGTTTCGCCGAAGCGGCAGCGGCGTTCGTGCCCGACCGCAGCCCTTTCGTCCTGCACGGCATCGCCGCCGCAGCAGTCATTGCGCTGGGCGTGCTCGCGTGGATGGGCGCGGATCTCGCGACGAGGTTCCAGTATGTCGTAATGGCGGGTCTCGCGGCCGCGCTGGTGTCGTTCGCCGTAGGCGCGATCGCCCATTGGAACGAACCGCTGCTGCAGGCCAATTGGGCAGGCGCCTCCCGATGCCCTGCCCTTCTGGGCGACGTTCGCCGTCTTCTTTCCCGCCGTCACCGGATTCACGCAAGGGGTCAGCATGTCGGGCGACCTCGCGCAACCGGGGCGCAGCATTCCGCGCGGCGTGCTCGCCGCCGTCGCGCTGTCGGTCTTCATCTATTTCGGCTGCGCCGCACTTTTTGCCGCTGCGCTTCCCGGCGAAGTCGCTCCGCAGCGACTTCGCGGCCATGCGGCAGGTGGCGATCCTGCCGCCGCTGATCGACATCGGTGTGATGGCGGCGACCCTGTCATCGGCGCTGGCCTCGCTGCTCGGGGCCCCGCGCATCCTGCAATCCCTCGCCAAGGACGAGATCTTCCCTTTTCTCGCGCCGTTCGCAGCCGTCAGTGAAGGCACCGGCAATCCACGCCGCGCCGTGATCCCGACACTGATGATTGCGCTCGCAATCGTGGCGATCGGCAATCTGAACGTCATCGCCGGCGTCGTGTCGATGTTCTTCCTCGTTTCCTACGGGCTGCTGAACTACGCGACCTACTTCGAGGCCCGGGCGGCGAGCCCGTCGTTCCGCCCGACGTTCCGCTTTTTCGATTATCGAATCGCATTGCTCGCGGCAATCGCCTGCCTTGGCGCAATGCTCGCCATCGATGTTCGTTGCCGGCGGGGCAGCCTCGTTGATCGTGCTCGGCATCTACCTGTATCTCAAGCACCGCGCGGCGCCGGCGACTTGGGCCGACGGACGCCGGGCCTACCACATGATGGTCGCACGTCGACACCTGCTGCTCGCCAACGCGGAGAGCGAGCACCCGCGGGCCTGGCGCCCGCAGCTGCTGGTGTTCTCGGATTCCGGACGGCGCCGCGCGCAGGGTGCTGCACTTTGCCAGCTGGGTCGAGGCCGGCGGCGGCTTGACGACCGTCGTCCGCATGATCGAAGGCAACGCAGCGCGAGCACTGGAGCGCAGGCAAAAAGAAGAGCGCGCGCTAGCGTTGGAGATCAAGGCCTCGGGGTCGTCGGCATTGCCGCTCGTCGTGGTCGGCACCGACACTCCGCAGATGATCGCCTCGATCGTCCAGGCGGCCGGCGTCGGGCCGTTCCACGTCAACACCGTCGTCGTCAACTGGCCGGAGCCGAAGGCAGCCTTCTACCGTCCGCTCGGGCTCGACGCGTTCGGCCATAACGTGTCGCTGGCCTTTCGCCTCGGCTGCAACCTGCTGTTGCTCGATGCGGATGCCAAGGAATGGGAGGGTCTCGGGGCCGTCCCGGGCGAAAACCGTGTCATCGATGTATGGTGGGAGGATTCGTCGAGCGGCCAGCTGATGCTCCTGCTCGCGTATCTGATGACGCGAAGTGACGAATGGAGCGGTGCGCAAATCCGGCTGCTCGGGCCGCAGGACGCGGTCGATTCGGCCGGCGAGCACGGCAAGGTGCTGCGCGAGCGGGTCGAGGAGATCCGTATCGACGCCGACGTCATCATCACGCCCGACCACGACGAAAGGACCGTCGTCGGCACCTCGGGCTCGAGCGCGCTGGTGTTCCTCCCATTCCGCATTCACGGGGGTCGTTTCTATTCGCCGTTCGGTTGGGAAATCGGGCCGGCGCTGCCGCGGCTCCCCATCGTCGTGCTGGCACTCGCCGCGGAGGATGTCGGTCTCGAAGCCGACCCCGACGAACCGTCCGAATCCGACGTGCGTCCGGCGAAGTAGAAGTTCATATCCGGGACCATGCTGAGCGAGCTGCACGGTTGGCTGAAGCGGATGGACCAGGCGATCTGGGCGCCGCGTTTCGCCCGCCCGACGGTCTGGAAGGCGCGCGCCCTGCGCGCCGTGCGGCTCGTCATCGTTCTCTTCCGGGACGTGTACGAAGGCGGCCTCACGCTGTGGACGATGAGTCTCGTCTATACGTCACTGATGTCGATGGTGCCGCTGCTCGCGCTCAGCTTCTCGGTGCTGAAGGCGTTCGGCGTCCACAATCAGATCGAGCCGCTGTTGCACAACCTGCTCGCGCCGCTGGGAGAACAGGGCGACGAGATCACGCGACGACTCATCGGTTTCATCGAGCACATGAACGTCGGCGTGCTCGGCGCGGTCGGCCTGGCGCTGCTGCTCTACACGGTCGTCTCGCTGATGCAGAAAATCGAGGAGTCGTTCAACGCCATCTGGCACGTCACGCAGCTCCGCAGCCTGGGCGAACGCTTCACCCGCTACTTGAGCGCCCTCCTGGTGGGGCCGCTCCTCGTCTTTGCCGCGCTCGGCATCACGGCGATGGCGCTCAATTCCGAGGTCGCGCGGTGGCTGTTGTCGATCGAGCCGTTCGGGAGCCTCGTTTTTGGCATCGGCAAACTGGCTCCATACGCCCTGGTCATCGGCGCGTTCACGTTCCTGTACCTCTACATTCCGAATACGCGCGTGCGCTTCGCGCCGGCTTTCACGGCCGGCGTCATCGGAGGAGTCCTCTGGCAATCCGCCGGCTGGGCGTTTGCTGCCTTCGTTACGTCATCGACGCGGTACGCGGCAATCTACTCGGGTTTCGCGGTCCTCGTCCTGTTCCTGATCTGGCTGTACGTGAGCTGGCTGGTGCTTCTGGTGGGAGCGGCGGTCTCGTTCTATCTGCAGCATCCCGAATATCTCTACGCGATGCCGGGGGAGCCACGGCTCAGCAATCGCGTGCGAGAGCGGCTTGCTATCGCCGTCATGGATCTCATCGCCACGCACTTCGTCCGGGGACGACCGCCGTGGACGCTGCACCAGCTCACCCACCGGCTCGCGATCCCGATGCACTCCGTCAACGCCGTGCTGGACGCCCTCACCGAGGGGCGGCTCGTCACACCGACCGGCGACGACCCGCCGGCCTACCTGCCCGCGCGCGACCTGTCGGAGATCTCGATCGCGGAAGTGCTGGAAACCGTGCGTAGCGCAGGCGAGGCCGGGTTCATGAATCCGGATTCGATTCCATTTTCGGAAGCGGTCAAGGACATCGTCAGGCGAATGGAAGAAGCGATGAGGGCCGCGACGGAAACGACCAGTGTCAGAGCACTCGTCGGGAATGAGACGGCAGACGCGCAATCCGCCAATCGCAGTGCCGACCCCGAAAAACTCTGACCGTGCCGCTTCGAATCGGACTCCCGTCTGCGCGACTGGACGTGAACGCCACGGCGTCGCTCGCGGCTTGCCGCCGGACGGCTACGACGGTTCCCCGTACGTCGCCAACCGAGCGTCGCCCTTGCCGCCGGTCTTGGCCTCGTACATCAACCGATCGGCGTTCTCCAGCATGCCGTCGACCGTTACGGCCGGGCCGCCCGGCTCGCGAGTCACCACGCCGATGCTCAACGAGACGGGGCAGCTTTCACTGACCATGGCCTGGGCCACTTTCTCGCGAAGTTTGTCCACTACAGCCTGCGCCGCGTTCTTGTCCGCGACAGGAAGCAGGATCACGAACTCGTCGCCACCGTATCGCGCGACGAAGTCCGAGCTGCGCAGGTTGTCGCGGATGATTTCGGCCATGCGCCTCAGCAACCGGTCGCCTGCACGATGGCCCCGGCTGTCGTTGATGAGCTTGAAATCGTCGACGTCGATGAACGCCAGCGACAGCGGTTGGCCATAGCGTTCGGCTCGTGCGATCTCGGCGTCCGCCATTTCCCGGAAGGCCCGCGCGTTCGGCAGATCGGTCAAGGCGTCGGTCCGGCTTAGTGTGCGTTCCCGGTCGAGCATTCGGCGAAGTTGCGCGAGCAGCAGCGCCACCAGCAGCAGGAACAGCAAGCGCGCAGTGAAATTCCAGGAATACACGTAGATGTTCGAATCGAGCCTGCTCGAAGCGATTTCGGCGACGAGCCAGGTGATGGCCGCGACCGCGGGCGCCGCGATCGCCATTGGCGTTCCGGAGAACCAGGCCGCCGCAGCGACGGGGACAAGATAGAACACGGAGAACGTGATCTCGGGGCCCGTAACATAATCGACGATGCCGACGGCGGCAATGGCGACGAGCGCACTCGCCGTCCAGGCCGGGTGGCGGGGACGGAACAAGGTGGACTCGACGAGCCTCCAATTCACGGTCCGCTCTTCCTCTGGTATCGTGAAAACGCCGGGTGCGCCAGCCGCGACAGCAGGATTGTGCCACGGGGGACGCCCCCAATCTCTGGCGCACGCCCGTGCGAGGACGTCGATGGCAGGTCAAGGAAGCATCGGACCGAGCCCCCGCTGCCTCGGCAGGCAACGCGTGTGCCGCAATCACCGGAGGAAACATGGATGCAATCATGAGCCGAATCACGTCTCTCGACCTCGGCGTGTGGGCTGGGCCGGCGATCTCGGCGCTACGCATTACGCTGATCGCCATTGCCGCGTGGATTGCGGCGGCCCTTCTCAACCGCGCGATCCGCGCGTTTCGCGAGCGCATTTCGCGACGCCTGGATCAGCGCGAGCAGGTCAAGCGCGCCGAGACGCTCGGGCGCGTGTTTCGCTACATCGCCTCCGTGGTCGTCTCGCTGATCGCGGGGGTGCTGATCCTGAGCGAACTCGGCGTTTCGATTGCGCCGATTCTGGGCGCCGCCGGCGTGGTGGGCCTTGCGATCGGGTTTGGCGCACAGAGCCTCGTGAAGGACTATTTCACCGGCTTCTTCCTGCTGCTCGAAAACCAGCTCACTACGGGCGACGTCGTGGAGGTCGGCGGCAAAGCCGGTCTCGTCGAAGACGTGACCCTGCGCTTCGTGCGGTTGCGCGACTACGACGGCAACGTCCACTACGTGCCGAACAACCTGATCACGACCGTCACCAACATGAGCCGGACCTTTGCCCAGTCGGTCGTCGATGTCGGCATCGCCTATCGGGAGGATACGGACGAGGCCTTCGACGTGATGCGCATCGTCGGCGGTGAGATGCGCGGCGACTCGGTTTTCGGACCGAAGATTCTCGATGACCTCGAGATTGCGGGTGTAGAGCGCTGGGCTGATTCAGCGGTCGTGCTTCGGTGCCGGTTCAGGGTCGCGCCGCTCGAGCAATGGAACGTTCGGCGAGAGTTCCTACGCCGCCTCAAGAAGGCGTTCGACGCCCGCGGAATCGAGATCCCCTTTCCCCACGTCACGGTGTACGCAGGCGAGAGCAAAGACGGTGCGGCGCCGGCTTTCCGGGTGCTGCCGATGCAACAAAACGCCCCGACCGAGGTCGCCGGTTGAACGAGTGCCGGCAACACGGGCGTGGCGCCTTTCTGTCGCCGACTGCAGCGCATGGCCGCCGAGATCCATCGATTCCGATGGCAAGTCGGCCCGTGCAATGCGCTCGGCCGACGCCTCCCCGGCATGCCCGAGAACGCCCGGCATCGCGCGGACGCCGGAATCGGCTCCGCCAAGGCCTCCTGTCCGGCGCTCGATCCGGTTTCACGCACCCGGAACGGCGAGCGGCGATCCTGGTCCAACGATTCATGTGCGTCGGAGACAGCGCACGACGACTGCAGTGCCGAACGCTGCCATCGTTGATCTCAAAGGAGCCATCACCATGACGCGGAAACTCGGATTCGCCATCGGACTCCTTGCCGGTATCGTCACCCTCGGTGCACTAGGCGGCGCGACCGCCATGACCGCTGGCGACACCGCTCAGGGCGAGCGGTTCGTCAGCGGCGGAATCGCCACGGGCGAGCGCGATGCGCTGGAACAGCGCCGACAGGAAGACTTCAATCTGTGGGTGGTCACCGCCGCGAAGGGCTCCGGGCAGTTTCTTGCGGGAGTCGACGTGCGGATCACCGGCCCTTCGGGCAAGCCGGTTCTGGACACCACGCTCGACGGCCCGTGGCTCCTGGTCGACCTCGAACCCGGCCAGTATACGGTCGAGGCAAGCCACGACGGACAGAGCGTGCAGAAATCGACCACCATCGCGGCAGGTGACCATCGTGAAATGAATTTCTATTTCGACGTGAAGGCGGACGTCCTGCCGCGATAATCGTTGGCGAACCACGATCCGCGCGAGGGCGAAGGTCCTGTTCGCCGCGCCGGGCGCGAGACCTTTCGCGCGTCCGCGACGAGAAGGCTGCCGACGACCCGATCCGCCGGGCAGGCTCGCGCGCTAACAGTCCTCGGGAACCCGCTTGCCTCTCGCGGCGGCGAACACATCGCCGTTCATTGGGAGGTCAGCGCCTTGAGGGCGTTGACAAGGATGCGGGGTACCCGGTGAGGGTCGCGATTGACATCGGCCAATACCTTCTCGACCGTAGCGGTGCCGGGGAGCCCGGCCCAGATCGACATCTCCTCGGCGGTCGGGCTCAGATAAGCCATGCTCCAGGACTCGAAAGCCCGCGCATCGACCTCGGCTTCGTAGAAGACCTTGACGAAACGGTGCCTCGCGTCGCTCGCAATGCTGGCCATCAGTTTGCGCACGACGTCTTTATCGCCTTCGATGAGCTGGAAGAACACGCCGTCGACATAAACCAAAGCTCCCGTGACGTCGCGCGCTTGATTGCCGGTTCGCGCGTCCACGAGAATTTCTTCGAGGTCCGTAGCCGTCATGGGCGCCGCGGCTTGAGAGGAATACATGATCTGATAAGTCATTCTTGCGCTCGCGACATTGTTCAAGGACCGAATTTCAAATCCACCGCGTCGATGGGCCACGGCGCGAGGTCGAGATCGCATCGCATTCGCCGATCTGACAGTCGCCCGCGTAGGGCGCTCGCCAACGATAGTCTAGCCCAGCGACCAGCTCCTGGGTGCCGGCATCGCCGAGCCGGCCGCGGCCAATTCCGCGCGCCCGTACGTTGCAGCGAGGGGCTGCGAACCGAAAGCAACCCCGCCGTTCGGTGGTGCGTAACCGTCCGACGTACAGTCCGCGGGCGCTAAAATCTACTATAGTATCCGCGGCGAGACCGTGAACTCTCGGGAACATTCGTCGCAAGGAGTCTTCGCACGCTGATTTCATGAGCGATGTCACACGATGAAAGCACGCCTTCTACAGCTGTGGATGGGGCTGCGCACCAGCTATTGGTTCGTTCCCGGGCTGCTCGCCGTGGCCGCGCTCGCGCTCGCAATGGGGCTCGTGTCGGGAGACACTGTGGCGCAGACGCGCGGCACCAGCGTGCTCGGCCGTTTCTATCTCACCGGACCGGAAGGCGCCCGCGCGCTCTTGTCGACGATCGCCGCCTCTGCCATTACGGTCGCGGCGCTCGTCTTTTCGATCACCATGGTGGTGCTTAACATGGCGTCGGCGCAGTTCGGGCCACGTTTGTTGACCAATTTCATGCGCCACAACGCGACGCAAATCGTGATGGGAACTTTCGTCGGCGTTTTCGTGTACTGCCTCGTGGTGCTGGTGGCGGTGCGCAGCGGCGACGGTCGCGCGTTCGTGCCGCATACCGCCGTCGCTGTCGGGCTCGCGCTGGCTGTGGTCGCCTTCGGGTTACTCATCTATCTCATTCACCACATCTCGCGATTCGTGCAGGCGTCCCACATCATCGACGACGTGGCCCGCAGCCTTGAGGGAGCGCTCCGAGCTACGTTTCCCGAGCGAGGGTGCGATGGTGTGGCGCCGCCGCCGAACGACGAGGATCTTGAGGAACACCCGGATTCGCCGACAACGCCAGAAGACGCGCCTGTCCTCGCCGCGCGCTCGGGTTACGTCCAAGTCATCGACCTGCCCGGCCTCGTCAAGCTCGCCTCGGATCGAGACGTCGTGATCAGGCTCGGCTGCCAAGCGGGAAACTTCGTGCTCCAGGGTCGTCCGGTTGCCTGGGCGGCGCCGGCTGACCGCGTCGACAAAGATTTCGAAAACGGAGTCGCCGACGCCATCCTGACGGCGCCCGAGCGCACCTCGCTGCAGGATCCGGAATTCGCCGTCCACCAACTCGTCGAGATCGCTCTGCGCGCGCTTTCGCCGGGAATCAACGACCCGCACACGGCAATCAACTGCATCGACCGGCTCACGGCCGCGTTGTGTGTCCTCGCCGAGCGTGTACCGCCCTCTCGCCATAGACGTGACGGCGACGGCCGATTACGCCTCGTAACCGAGGCCTACAGCTATCGCGCCATCGTCGACAAAGCCTTCGATCAGATCCGGCGGGCCGCAAGCGGTCACCTCGCCGTGCTGTTGCGGCTGCTCGAGTCCATCGAGGCACTCGCGCGCGGCGATCTGCCGGAGTCCTACCGCGAGGTGCTGCGCGATCAGGTCGAGGCGATCGGCGAGGCCGACGCGAAGCAGTTTCCGACGCGATCCGATCGCAAGGCGTTCGACGAGCGCGTGAAGGCGGCGCAGCACACCCTATCGAACGCGCCCCCCGGGGGACCTGCCGCACGGCGCGCGGCGGCAGTGCATCGCTTGTCGTAAGCCTTAGGGGACGTTGCAGCGCGAGCAGACCGACAGCGGTTCCCTATCTCGCTCCTGCGGCACCTCTCTCTCACCTCCGCGTCGCGCGGCCTCTCCAAGGCTCGTCGCTGGCGAATGCTGGGAGCCTTACTCGCCGCCCTGAGAAATGGACCTGCTGATCATGAGGCCGATCGCCACGCCGAGAAGCACCGCAACCGCGGCCGCGGCACCCGCGCTCTCCCAAGGATGCTCATGCACGATCCGATCCGTTCGTCGCGCCATGGTGCGGGTCCGGGCGGCGATCGTGTCCTGCAGTTCGTCGAGCTGCTCCCTCGCTCGCTCGATTTCGCCCTCGATGCGTTCCATGGTCTGGCGGTACTGATCGCCACCCTCCTTGCGGACTGCGTTCATCAGATCCTCGGTGCCGGCGATCAGCCGCCGAAGGTTGGCTGCCACCCGCTCGGGGTTGCCCGCCGTAGCGCTTTCGGCCATGTTCGCTCCTCCTCTGTTTAACGTGGGGACGGGTCGGACGCTGGTCGGACGCTGCTCTCGATCAACCGGGGCCGTCGGCCAACCGCCCGCCCCGCGCGGGCTGCGCCCTTTTCCACCTTTGGGGACCCTCTCCTCGGCCTCTGACCCTTTCATCCTCGGTTAGTTCTCGCGTCCACTCGTCGAGATTCGACAAGTTCAGTCAAGAGCGTCGCGTGACGCGCAGTTCGCGTCCGGTGCGGCCGCTTTATCCTCCTCCCACGCCCGCGGCCCGTTGGCGAGGGGTCGAGGGAACAGGCGCACAATTTCACCGGTCTTGACAGAATCATGCCGGCGCGCCGCGCGGGCAGGCTCGGACCGGCGCCGTGGAAGGGCTTTGGCGTCCGGCACGGGTCAGCCGACCGACCCCGCCGCAGCCAGGTCCAGCGCGCGCCGGACGAGACGGAGGAACCGGATGAGAACGTTCTTCAACGGATTCTTGCTTGGCATCATCGTCAGCGCCGGTGCGGTATGGTTCTACGCCCGCACTTATCCGATCCCGACCATGGACGAGGCAGAGAAGCGCAGCGCTGGTGAAGCGGGCAAGACGCCGGCGTCGCCGCAGCCCACGGCGGAGCAAGCGAAGCAGGACACGCTGGACGCGCTGGAACTGCGCGCCGACGAGATCCGGAAGGAGATCGCCGAGACGGGCAAGGTCGTGCGCCGGCGGGCCCGCGACCTCGGCGATGCCGTTGCCGACGCGACCGCCGACGCCAGCATCACGGCGGCGGTCAAGGCGAAGCTGACGGCGGATCCCGACCTTTCTGCCCTCGATATCTCGGTGGATACGACGGCCGGTCGGGTCACGCTCGCGGGCACGGTCGCGGCACCCGAGCTCATCGGCAGGGCGATGGCGTTGACGCTGCGGACCGAGGGGGTCCGCGAAGTCGTGTCGACGTTGCAGGCGAAATAGACGACACCCCTGGCGAGCCCGGGGGCGCTCGAGGCCAACGGAGCGCCCCGGGCCGCGTCAGCCGTGCGGCGGCTGCGGGCGCGCTTGCGGTTCAGCGTCCTTTGGCGTCGTAGGCGAAGACCGCGCCGGGAAAGTGCGCGAATGCCTGGGCAAGGGGCATCGCTCCACCGCTCGCCACCTGCGTCTCCCCGGTGAGGACATTTTCCAGAACGCTGCCCGCGGGGACGAACGCCAGGTCGAGGGTCGTGTCGCCCCAGCCGGCCTCGCCGACGGGCGGCAGGCCGGGGTCGAGGCCGAGCGTAGCGAACAGACGGCCCGCAACGGCGACGATGCCGGACGATCCGAGTCGCCGCGCGTAAGCGACCACGTGGCGCGCCCGCGTGCCCGCCGTCGCGACTTTCTGGTAGTCGCCTCTCTCGAAAAGCCCGGGCCGTCTTCGCCGCAGCTCGAGAATGCGCCAGGTGACCCACAGCTTGGCGCGCCCGTCGTGCAGCGTGTCGAGCAGCCCTTGCACGCACGCCGGCAGCTCGTCTCCGGCATTGGTCGCAAGCGATTGGAGCGAGGCGAGCGCTTCGCGGCGCGTCGCGTAGTCCACCGCGCGTCGGTTGTCCGGGTCGACCAGCGTGAGCTCGATCAGCTCGTGGCCCTGGTAGGTATCGGGCACGCCGGGCGAGGTGAACTTGATGAGCGCGAGCGAGAGGCCGTTCAGCGCACCGAACCACGCAAGCGGGGCTACCTGTGCGCGGAACTCCGCGAGGAACGCGTTGCCCTCCCCGTCATCGAGCAGTGCATCAACGAACCCGGTCACCGCGGACTCGTACTCCTCGTTCGGGTTGACCCAGCTCGTGCGCACTTTCGCTTCGCGTACGGCCTTCTGCATGTATTCCCTGATGCGGGCGCGATACGTGGCGAGCGCGCGCTCGTCGATTGCACCTGCAGGGAAAGTCCCGGCGAGCGTCTGGTAGAGCAGATACTCGTCGTTGCGCGAGGGCGCGAGACGGCCGTCGACCGTGCGTTTCTTGCCGCGGTTCGCGCGGCTCCAGCCGCGCACTGCAAGCCGCCACGCCGCGGGGAGCTCCGAGATCACGTCGATGCGGGCGCGGACATCCTCCGAACGCTTGCTGTCGTGCGTCGAGGTCGCGAGCATCGTGTGCGGCCACCCGGCCGCCCGATTGGCGCTCGCGCCGTGGAAAGCCGAGACGGTCATCCCGAAGTCGTCCGGCTCGCTACCCACGTCGTTGAGCGATACGAGCCGGTTGAACACGTAGAACGCCGTGTCCTCGGAGCCCTTGGCCATCACCGGCGCCGTGAACTGCTGGAAGCGCATCGCAAACCGGCGATATTCGGCCTCGAGCTCCGGGGTCGCGCCGGAAAGTGGCTGCACGAGCAGCACGTTCTTCAGGAAGTCGAAGACGCTCAGGTCGGCGGCTGCGCTGCGGCGCTTGGCCTGCGCAACCGCCCAGTCGATGTAGCGGCGGTCCTGGGCGGAAACCTGCTCGGCGATGTAGGTACGGTACACGGGGAAGCACGCGACCGTGTCCGCGATGGCCCGGCGGAGCAGGTTGAAGGTGAAATCGCGCGTGCGCCAGTCGGCGCGGGCGATGCGCAGCGCCTGATGCGCGAGTACCGTCAACTCCCCGGCGAGCGCGCTCTTCATGACGAGATGTTTGGCGCGATAGGCCGCCTCGTCGAAGTCGATCGCCTCGTCGCCCACGAACCCGCGCCAGGCGCGGTCGACGCGCGACCTGGCCCCCGTATCAACGAACAGGCCGTTCACGACGTTCGCGAACCGGTAGCCCGTCGTGCCGTGAACGGGCCATGTCTGCGGCAGCCGCTCGTGCGGGGCGATGATCTTCTCGACCACGACGTAGAGCGGGCGCGCACTCGGCTCGATCGCCGCCTCCGCGCCGCCGGCGAGCCGCGTGTATCGCTGCTGAATGCGGCAAAAGTATTCGGTGGGGTGATAGAGGCCGTCCGGGTGATCGATGCGCAGACCGTCGATCCTGCCCTCGGCGGCGAGCGCGAGCACGAAGCGATGGGTCGCTTCGAACACCTCCTCGTTCTCGACGCGCAATGCCGCGAGGTCGTTGATGTGGAAAAAGCGCCGGTAGTTGACTTCGTCGGCTGCGACGCGCCAGTACGCGAGCCTGTAGCCCTGCGCCGTCAGCAGCTCGTCGAGCGTGACAAAACTGTCGCGTTCGCCCGCAACTCCGTTCACCGTGCGCACGGCACGCTCGATGGCCTCGGCGAGCGGCGGATGGCCCCGTGCGAGCTGCGCGAGGCGCCCCTTGTGCACCTCCTTGTCGCGGCTGCGCTCGGCGACCGCGTCCGTGCCGGTCGCGTCGCGGGGCGGAAGATGGCCGAATGCGGCGACCAGGCTCGCGAAATCGGCCGCGGCTTCCCGCGGGATGTCGCCGGGTCCGAGGAGCGCGGGCACGCGCGCCAGGATGCGCGGGTACTCGCGCGGATCGATCGGGCAGCGGTGCTCGTGATACCAGACCGCGAAGCTGCCTGCCTCCGGTTCGTAGGCCAGGGCGAGCTCTCCGCGCTCGAGCACGTTGCCGTAGTGGTCGCCGAGCACCGGCACCAGCACCTTGCCGGCGAGCGTCGGATCGATCCGGCTCCAGTCGATGTCGAAGTACGCGGCGTAGGCCGACGCGGGCCCGTTCTCGAGCACATCCATCCACCACGCGTTGTCCGCTCCCATGACCCCCATGTGATTGGGGACCATGTCGAAGATCTGGCCGAGGCCGTGGTGCCCGAGCGTCGCCACGAAGCGGTCGAAGTCGTCCTGGGTCCCGATCTCCGGGTTGAGCGTGGCGTGGTCGACGATGTCGTAGCCATGCCGGCTGCCGGGACGCGCGCGCAGGTAGGGCGAACAATAGACGTGACTCACCCCGAGCTCGGCGAGATAGGGAACGATTGCCGTCGCGTCGGCGAATTTGAAGTCGCCGTGCAGCTGCAAACGGTACGTCGCCCGCGGGATGATCGCCATCGTTGCGCCGGTCGCGCGGATGCGGCGGGGGCTGGGTGGCGCGCGCAGGCGAGCGCGGACCCGGGTCAGCGCTCGCGCGAGCTCGATGAAGCGCTCGTCGTCGGGCCAGCGTTCGAGCGGGAGCGGGAGCTTTCCGCGCCAGTTCGGGTGCTCGGCGATCGAGCCGGGCACGTTGGCCTGATCGGCGAGCCCGAGCACATCCTCCAGCTGCACGACCATGACCCGCGCGGGGCTCCGAGCCAGATACACGGCGATGGCGCGCGCGAACTCGGGCGTCATCTCGGGCAGCGAGACGGGATTCGCAGTCGCGGCTGCGGGGAGGAGACCTTCGCGCTCCAGCGCAAGGAGCAGCCGCGCGCGGTCCTGCGCACGGGCGAGCACCTGTGCATCGCGCGCTTCCGGGGTCGCGAGGAGCCCGAGCTCGGCGCGCACCGTGATGTCGTGACCGGTCCACCAGCCGGCGAGCGTCGGCAAGTCGTGCGTCGCGACCGCAGCCAGCGCTTGCGCGGGATAATCGGCTGGCGGCTTGAATTCGCCCGCCTGGTTGCGCTCGAAGTAGAGCAAGCGGTAGGAGAGCACGCCGGCCGCGCCAAGCGCCGCGCGCACGTCGTCGGGAACCGTACCGAGATCCTCGCCGATCACGAGACAGCGGTTCCGGTGGCTCTCCAGCGCTACGATACCGAGCAGGTCCGCGAACGGGTAATGCACGTACGCGCCGGCGGCGGGCTTGCCGCCAGCCGGCACCCAGAAGAGCCGCGCCAGCCCCATCACGTGGTCGATGCGCAGCGCACCCGCGTGGCGCATGTTCGCGCGGAGCGCCGCGATGAATGGCGCGTAGCGCGCCGCCCGCAGCCGCTCCGGCACCATGGGCGGCAGACCCCAATCCTGGCCCGCGGAGTTGAAGTCGTCGGGCGGCGCGCCGATGCCCGCTCCCGTCGCGTAGAGCTCCTGGTTCGCCCACGCTTCGGCGCCGCCACGGTCGACCGAGATCGCAAGGTCCGCGCCGAGGCCTACGCCCAGCCCCGACTCGATCGCGCGTTGCCCCACCGCCACGAGCTGATCCTCGGCCTGCCATTGCAGGTACTCGAAGAACTCGACGCGGTCGGAGTGCTCGGCCGCAAACTCGGCGCATTCACGCGAAGCCGGATCGCGATACGGATCCCGCCATGCCGGCCATCCCCAGACCGACGGGTCGTCATGGTGGAAGCGCTCCTGCATCGCCTCGAAGCGGGCATGCCGCTTCAGCGCCTCACCGCGCTCCGCCCGGAAAGCGCGGAACGCCCGCGCCCGCGCGGTCGCGGCGCCGGGATGCTGCGCGCGGAAGTGTGCGAACAGGAGTTCGAGCACCGGAAGCTTCGCCGCGGCGACCGCCGCGTAGTCGACGAGCTCGGCGTCGCGCAACGCCGCAAGTTGCGCCTGAAATGCGGCCGCGCCCACGACCTCGCGCGCTGGCTCGCACTCGCGAAAATCCTCGATCGCCTCGACGTCGAGATAGAGAATGTTCTTGAACAGCCGGCTCGAGGGACTGTACGGGCTCGCGCGCGTCGGGTCGTGCGGATACAGCGCGTGCAGCGGGTTGACGGTCACGATTCCGCCGCCCTGCCCGCCCCACTGCTCCACGATGGTCCGCAGATCGGTGAAGTCGCCGATCCCCCAGTTGCGCAGCGAGCGCACGCCGTAGAGCTGTGCCGCAGCACCCCAGACCTTGCCGTCGCCCTCGAGCGTGGATGGCCGATAGCACGCGCGCGGGACGGCGGCGAGCATGGAGGCGCCGATGACGGCGCCGGCGTGCGCGATCTCGAGCCGGTGATACCCGGCCGGCAGCGGCAGTTCGACCGCAAGCTCGCGCGCGATGTAGCTCGCTCCGTCGATCGTCGCCCGGTCGATGGCTGCGAGCCGTGCGGACGCGAACGCTCCCGAGTGCTGCGCGCCGGATTCCTCTTCGACGCGCCACTCGAGCGCCGCATCGTCGAGCGCGGCAGGCAGGTTGAGGCGAATCCGGTGTCCGGATTCGGCGGCGGAAACGACGGCGGCGGGCGGCACCACCGCGCGCCAGCATGCCCCCTCGTGCGCGGCGATCGATGCCTCGATCGCTTCGTCGCTCGTCGCCACCACGCCCATTGCCTCGAGCAACGCGACGAGCGAGGCGTCGGAGGCGCGGTGGGTGTTGCCCCAGATGTCCTGGTACTCGAGGCAGATGCCGTGCAGCGCCGCGAGTTGGGCGAGGCGCGTGCCTCCCTTCGTGCCGCGCACTCCGGTATTCACGTTGGGCGCGGCGGGCTCATGCTTCGAGCGTCCACACGACTGTCCACGCGCTCAGCGCATGCGCCGTGGGCGATCCGTCCGGAGGCCCGACCACGTACAGGACGCGGCCTGGGGGTCGGGAGACATCGGCCGCGCGGGCATCGCACAGGTTCGCGAGCAGGTGCAGCCGCGCAGAGGCGCCGAGCGCCCAATCGACGCGCAGCAGACCCGGGCCGCGCACCTCGAAGCTGCCGGCGCGCTCGAGCTGCGCGAGATGCGGAACAAGGTGCTGTTGCCTCACGCCGAGGAGGTCCCGACAGCGCGCGCGAGCCTCGCGGTGTCCGGGAAGATCGACCTCTTTCCAGTCGAGCTTCGAGCAGGAAAACGATTCGGGGGCATTCGGGTCGGGAATCCTGCGTCGCGTATCGGGATCGCGAAAGCGCTCGAAGCGAGCGAACTCCTCGCGCCGTCCGTTCGTTACCGCCGCGGCCAACTCGGCCCCGAAGTCGCAGAAGAACAGGAAGGGGGCGGAGGCGCCGAACTCCTCGCCCATGAAGAGAAGCGGTGGCGAAGGGGCGAGCAGCACGCACGCCGCCAAGGCGTCGAGCGCCTTGGGCTCGGCGATCGCGCCGAGACGCTCACCGAAGGGGCGGTTGCCGACCTGGTCGTGCGTCTGCAGGAAATTGACGAACGCAGTCGCCGGCAGGTGCGCGCTGGGTTCGCCGCGGGGGCTGTCTGCCCGGTACGCCGATCGCTCGCCCTGGTAGGCGAAGCCTTCGGCCAGGCACCGACCGAACTGCCACAGCGGCCTCACGGCGTAGTCCTCGTAATAACCGTCGCGCTCGCCGGTCGCGAGCACATGTGCCGCGTGATGGATGTCGTCGTTCCACTGCGCGGTCGCCGCGATGGGCCGGCCCGAGGCGTCGCGATCGAGGTAATGCGCCTCGTTGCGGTCGTTCTCGAGGACCAGATGTACGTGCCGGTCGCGATCCGGACCGGCGCGGACGGCGGCGGCGATCGCGCTCACGATGTCGGGCCGCGATTCGTCGGCGATCGCATGCACCGCGTCCAGACGCAGGCCGTCGAAGCGGTACTCTTCGAGCCAGTACAGCGCGTTGTGGACGAAGAAGTCGCGGACCGTGCGGGAATGCTCGCCGTCGAAGTTGATCGCCGCACCCCACGGCGTCTTGTGCCGCGCGCTGAAGAACTGCGGCGCGTAGCCGTGCAGGTAATTGCCTTCCGGACCGAAGTGGTTGTAGACGACGTCGAGCAGCACCATCAGGCCGCGCGCATGAGCCGCCTGCACGAGCCGCTTCAGCGCCTCCGGCGCGCCGTATGACGCATCGGGCGCAAACGGAAGGACGCCGTCGTAGCCCCAGTTGCGCGCCCCAGGAAAGTCCGCCACCGGCATCAGCTCGAGCGCCGTCACGCCAAGGTCGGCGAGATAGTCGAGCCGCTCGACGACCGCGTCGAACGTTCCGTCCGCCGTGAACGTGCCGACGTGCAGCTCGTACACGACGGCTTCCTCCCAAGGCCGCCCGCGCCAGCCGTCGTCCTCCCAGTCGAACCCCAGGGGGTCGACGACCGCGCTCGGCGCGTGAACGTCGTCGGGATTGAAGCGCGATGCGGGATCCGGAACCGCGATTCCGCCGTCGATGCGGAAGGCATAGCGGCTTCCGGCCCCGGCGTCCTCGACCCGTGCTTCGCGCCATCCTTCCTCGCACTCGCGCATGAAGGTTTGGCGCTCGCCACTGCCGGCAGTCAGAACCAGGTCGACGCGCGCGGCCGCGGGCGCCCAAAGGCGGAAGCGCGTCGCGCCGTCCTCCCCGATCGCGGTACCGAACGGCATGTCGTGATGATGCCTCATGCGCCGTCTGGTCTCTTCTCGATCGTGACGGTTACCCGCCTCGCGACGCCGCGACCGGCGTCCCTCAACTCCCGCCGCCGGCGTGCACGAAGAGCGCGAGCGAACGGCCGCACAATCGGTATTGCGCCCCGGGTTCGAGGACCCTGTCCGAGAGCAGCCCATCTTCGTGCGCGGTGTCCACGAGCGCCGACCAGTTCCTGCCGTCGTAGTCCGGAAGGCGGAAGGCCATCTCCTCGTGGTGCGCGTTGAACAGGATCAGGAAGCTTTCGTCGGTCACCGGGTGGCCGCGCGCGTCGGTCTCCCCGAGCGCGGCGCCGGCGAGATAGACGCCGAGCGAGCGAGCGAATTCGTGGTCCCACTCCGCGGCCGTCATTTCGGTTCCGTCCGGCTTCAGCCAGACGATGTCCTTGATTCCGGTGCCGTGGATCGGGTGGCCCTGGAAGAAGTCGCGGCGCCGGAACACCGGATGCGCGCGGCGCAGCGCGATCAGGCGGCGCACGAACTCGAGCAGCCGCCGCTTCTCCGCGTCGAGGTCCCAGTCGACCCAGGCGATCTCGTTGTCCTGGCAGTAGGCGTTGTTGTTGCCGCTCTGCGTGCGGCCGATCTCGTCGCCGGCGAGCAGCATCGGGACGCCCTGCGAGAGAAGCAGCGTCGCGAGCAGGTTGCGCTTCTGCCGTTCGCGCAACGCGCGTATCTCGGGATCGTCCGTCGCCCCCTCGACGCCGCAGTTCCACGACAGGTTGTTGTCGTGTCCGTCGCGGTTGTCCTCGCCGTTCGCCTCGTTGTGCTTGTCGTTGTAGGAGACGACGTCGTGCAGCGTGAACCCGTCGTGCGCGGTCACAAAATTGACGCTCGCGTACGGCCGGCGGCTCGAGCGGTCATAGAGGTCGCTCGAACCGGTAAGGCGCAACGCGAACTCGCCGATGCGCCCGCCATCGCCTTTCCAGTAGGCGCGCATCCCGTCGCGATAGCGATCGTTCCACTCGGCCCAGCCCACCGGAAAGTTGCCAACCTGGTAGCCGCCCTCGCCCAGGTCCCAGGGTTCGGCGATCAGCTTCACTTCGTTCAACACCGGGTCCTGACGGATGACGTCGAAGAACGCGCCCAGCCGGTCGACCTCGTGCAGCTCGCGGGCGAGCGCGGAGGCGAGGTCGAAGCGAAAGCCGTCGACGTGCATCTCGGTCACCCAGTAGCGCAGGCTGTCCATGATGAGCTGCAGGACGCGCGGGTGCTGCATGTCGAGCGTGTTGCCGGTGCCCGTGTAGTCCATGCAGTAGCGCCGGTCCTCGGCCTTGAGGCGGTAGTACGACGCGTTGTCGATGCCGCGGAAGCAGAGCGTCGGGCCAAGATGGTTGCCTTCGGCGGTGTGGTTGTAGACGACGTCGAGAATCACCTCGATCCCCGCCGAGTGCAGCGCCTTCACCATCGTCTTGAACTCGTTCACCTTGCCGGAGGCGGAGTAGCGGGCGTCGGGGGCGAAGAAGCCGATCGTGTTGTAGCCCCAGTAGTTGCGCAGTCCGCGCTCGACCAGGCGGCGGTCGTCGACGAACGCGTGCACCGGCATCAGCTCGACGGTCGTCACGCCGAGCCGCTGCAGGTACTCGATCACCGGTGCGGTCGCGAGCCCGGCATACGTTCCGCGCAGCGCCGGCGGCACGTCGGGATGGCGCATCGTGAATCCGCGGACGTGGAGCTCGTAGATGACCATTTCGTGCCACGGCACCTCCGGCCGGCGGTCACTGCCCCACGTAAACGCGGGGTCGATGACTTTGCACTTGGGCATGGCGGAGGCGCTGTCACGCCGGTCGAACGACAGATCTTCGCGCCGATGACCGACCGTGTACCCGAAAAGCGCGTCGCTCCAACGCAGGGCGCCTACGATGTTGCGCGCGTACGGGTCGAGGAGGAGCTTGTGGTGATTGAAGCGGTGTCCATCCTCGGGCCGGTACGGACCGTGAACCCGGTAGCCGTAGAGCATGCCCGGCCGCGCCTCCGGCAGGTAGCAGTGCCACATGAAGTCGGTGCGCTCGGCGATCTCGATGCGCTGCAGCTCGCGCCGCCCGGCGGGATCGAAGAGGCACAGCTCGACCCCCTCGGCGTGCTCGGAGAACAGCGCGAAATTGACGCCCTCGCCGTCCCACGTGGCGCCGCGCGGGTAGGGCCGGCCGCGCCAAACGGCGCTAACCGGGACGGCTGCCGCCGGGCGCCACCCAGCCCTCGCGGCCCCGCGCCCAGCCGCCTTGACCAACGCGTCGGTCCGGCCGGCCGGGACTTCGGAGCCGGGCAAAGAATGTTCGTCCTCGATCATGGATTCGCGCACCCGAGGTAGCGTTTCAACCGGGCACATTGTGCGCATCGCCTCGGAGGATGTCGACCCCCAATCGACCGTGGTTTCGTGATCGCGCGAGAACTCCCGTTCCAAGGTGTGCTTTCGACAAACTTTCTACCCGGGGCTTGACCTAGCGCAGGAAACGCGCCGCCCGGAAGCTTAGAGTTTTGACAGTAGGGGCGCTTCGACGGCGTTTGTGTCGAGCGGCGAACGGCAAGCGGCGGGAACGCCGGACGATCGCGGCGGCGACCGGGACGACTACGACGCTGTTGGTTCGCGTGGATCGTTGGCGCGGATGGATTGTCGCGTGCGGCGCCGCGCGGCTCGAAGGTCTTGTCGACCCATGCGGGATGCAGGCGGAGGGACATGCGATGTCTGATAATCGTCCAGTTTCGGCCCCAAGCGGCAACGACCTGTCGCTTTCCCGGTTAGCGAAGTACGTGCTGTTTGGCGGCGTCGGTGGGCTGCTGATCGGCGTGGGTGTGCTGTTCGTGGTGGCAGTGCTCTACGGTACGGCAATCGGGCTCTCGCCAGGCGCCTGCGCGGTCTTCGCTTGCTCGATCACGATGTTGCTGAGCCAGCCGGCAGGGTTTGCCGGGATGGTGGCCGGCGCCGCGGTTGGGGCGGTAGCGGGGGGCATCGTCTACCATGCGCATCATCATTCGCAGCGCGCCATGTGAAGTGCCCGTCAAGGCGTCCGTCCGCTACGGCAGCGAATTGAGCGCGGCCACGGATTCAGCGATACCCTGTCCTGCCGCCGGACGCGCGCGTGAACAGGAGCGATTGCGATGAAACTCGACGTCAAGGCGTTTGGTCTTACCTGCGGCATCGTCTGGGGTCTGGGGGTTTTCTTCCTCACCTGGTGGATTATCGCCTTCGATGGCGCGACGGGGGAGCGTACGCTTCTCGGGCAGCTCTATCGCGGTTACTCCATCAGCCCGGAGGGAAGCGTCATCGGTCTGCTTTGGGCATTTTTCGATGGCTTGATCGGGGGCGCGATTTTCGCCTGGCTCTACAACCTGATCGTCGGGCGCGGCGGCAACCGCAACGGATGACCGAGCTGTCCGCCGCACGCCGTTGTGGCCGTCTGGCGAGGCGTACGCGCGGCACCTGAGCGCGGTTCTCGGTCCGCCGGGTGACGGCGGGACGCCGTCCCTTGCGCGCCCGCACGACTGCACGAAGGGCGATTGCGCGATCCGCCCGCGTCCGTCCCGGCTGCGTTCGGATGCGTTAGCATGCTTATGGACAGACCACCGGACACCCCGAAGCACACGGACGACTACTCGCACCAAGGGGCAAAGCAGACGCTGGACGCTTTGGGCGTTGCGGCTGATCGAGGTCTTACCGACGCCCGGGCGCGGGCACAGCTCGAGCACTACGGCTACAACGAGATAGCGGAAAGGGAAGAGCCGCTCTGGCACCGCATCTTCCGCCGCTTCTGGGGTCCGATTCCCTGGATGATCGAGGCGGCCGCCCTGCTCTCGGCCGTGGTCCAGAAGTGGGAAGACTTCGGCATCATCCTCGTGATGCTGCTGGTCAACGCCGGTCTCGATTTCTTCCAGGAGCGCCGGGCGCTGAACGCGCTCAAGGCGCTGAAGCAGCGCCTCGCCAACGAAGTCGTCGTGCTCCGCGAGGGGGCGTTCAAGACGATCGGCGCGCGCGCGCTGGTTCCCGGCGACATCGTCAAGCTGCGCCTGGGCAACATCGTTCCCGCCGATGTGCAACTCGTGCGCGGCGATTACCTTCTGATCGATCAGTCCGCGCTCACGGGCGAGTCGCTGCCGGTGAGCAGGAAAGTTAACGACATCGCCTATGCGAGCACGATCGTCCGGCAGGGCGAGATGCTGGCGGTGGTGGTCAACACCGGGACGCGCACGAACTTTCACGCGGTCGTCGCGCTGGTGGCTCGGGCATCGCTCGAGGAGCGCAGCCATTTCCAGAAGATGGTGATCCGGATCGGAAATTTTCTGATTCTTATCACCGTCACGCTCGTGCTCCTGATCGTCATGGTGGCGCTGTTCCGCCACGAGCATTTCCTCGAAATCGCGCGTTTCGCGTTGGTGCTCACCGTGGCGGCGATCCCCGTCGCGCTGCCGGCGGTGCTGTCGGTCACGATGGCGGTGGGCGCGCTGAACCTGGCACGCAGCAAGGCGATCGTTTCGCGCCTCACGGCCATCGAGGAGCTCGCCGGCGTGGACGTCTTCTGCTCGGACAAGACCGGCACGCTGACCAAGAACGAAATGCGCGTCGCCGAGCCCGTGGCGCTGGGCAAGCACGACGACCGCGAGCTGTTCCTGGTGGCAGCGCTCGCCTCGAAGCCGGAGAACCGCGACCCCATCGAGCTGCCCATCCTCAGCTACGTCGACGAGCGATTCCCCGACCTCGACTGGAAGAGCTACCGGCAGACCGCCTTTGCGCCTTTCGATCCGGTGCGCAAGCGCACCGAGGCGCAAGTCGAGAAGGATGGGCAGCGCTTTCTCGCCGTCAAGGGCGCGGCGCAGGTGCTGCTGGCGATGACGCGGCTCTCCGACGACGAGGCCGCCAAGGTCCGAGAGCGCGTCGACGCGCTGGCGTCCAAAGGTTACCGCACCCTGGCGGTAGGCCGCAGCGAGGGCGATGAGCCGTTGGACCTGGTGGGCCTGATCCCCCTTTACGATCCTCCGCGCGAGGACTCGAAGCAGATCATCGACGATATCCGGGCCCACGGCGTCGACGTGAAGATGGTCACCGGCGACAACCTCGCCATCGCCATCGAGATCGGCCGCATGCTCGGGCTCAAGCCGCGCACCATGCGCTCGGAGCAGCTCTCCGGAACCGCCGGCAGCGAGCTGCTGATGCTGGCCTCGGTGCTCTCGGGGGCCATCTACCAGCGCCTCAAGCCGGAGGTTTCGCGCAAGGACGCGCAACGCTTTGCCCACGAGGTGATGGATTCGGTATCGGCCGTGTACGACACCCGCCTGCTGGAGCGCGAGTTCATCCACACCCACGAATCGGCCATCGTCGAGATGATCGAGTCGGTGGACATCTTCGCCGAGGTCGTGCCCGAGGACAAATACCGCATCGTCGACACGTTGCAGAAAGCGGGCCATCTCGTCGCCATGACGGGCGACGGCGTCAACGACGCCCCGGCGCTCAGGAAGGCCGACTGCGGAATTGCCGTCTCCAACGCGACCGACGCCGCCCGCGCCGCGGCCGCCATCATCCTTACCGCCCCGGGCCTCGCGGTCATCAACGAGGCGATAAAGGAGGCGCGCATCACGTTCGAGCGCATGAAGAGCTATTCCATTTTCCGCATCGCCGAGACGATCCGCATCGTCTTGTTCATGACGCTGTCCATCGTGGCATTCCGTTTCTATCCGATCACCGCGCTGATGATCATCCTGCTCGCGCTGCTGAACGACCTTCCCATTCTTGCCATCGCCTTCGACAACACCAGGGTCGATCGCAATCCGGTGCGCTGGAACATGGCGGAGATGCTTAGCGTATCGAGCGTGCTCGGCGTGACCGGAGTGGTAGCGTCCTTCCTGCTGTTCTTTCTTCTCCGGGAGTACGGTCTCGCGGAAGACGTGATCCGCAGCCTGCTGTTTCTCAAGCTCATCGTCGCCGGCCACAGCACCCTCTATGTCACGCGCACGAGCGGATGGTTCTGGCAACGGCCGTTCCCGTCGCCGTTGCTGTTCGGGGCGACTTTCGCCACCGAGATCCTCGGCACCCTCGTCGCCGTCTACGGCATCCTGATCACGCCGGTCGGCTGGAAATACGCGCTGTGGATGTGGGTCTACGCGCTCGTCTGGTTTGTGGTCAACGATATCGTCAAGATGTGGGCCTATCGATTCCTTCGCTGGGAGGCGAAAGCGTGAGCGGGTCGACACGAACGCGCTCGGTCGCCTCGCCCGGACAGGAGCACAGCGTCCCGTGGTTCTGGCCGATGGCGGCGGGTATCGAACTGGCCGAAGCGGGAATGAAGCTCTTCGCCGACAACCTGAAGTTCGCCGCCGAAGCCGAGACGATGGCGGCACCGCCGGAGCCCGAATGGGCGACGAGGAACGAAGTGCTGCTCGACCTTCATACGATGCGGCTGCGCGACTTTTCGCGCACCCCCGCGGCCGCGCGCGAGACAGCCGTCCTCGTTGATGCGCCGTACGCGGGCCACAGCTCGACGATCGCGGACTACGACAAGGGCCAGAGCCTGGTGGAGACGCTCCTCGACAGCGGCCTCGAGCGCGTCCTGGTCACCGACTGGAAAAGCGCGACCGAGTCCATGAAGTACCTGGACATTGACGCGTATCTGGCGGAGCTCAACGTCGCAGTCGACGAACTCGGCGGCCGCGTGCACTTGATCGGACTGTGCCAGGGCGGGTGGATGGCGGCCATGTTCGCGGCCCGATTCCCCGACAAGACGGCGAGCCTCGTCCTGGCGGGCGCGCCGATCGACACGAGCGCCGGCGACGGCACGATCAAGAAGATCGCGCGCAAGCTGCCGATGAGCTTCTTCGAGGAGATGGTCGCAGCGGGCAGTGGGCGAATGCCGGGCAAGTTCATGCTCGCCGGCTGGAAGAACATGCACCCGGACGAGCAGTACCTCGAGAAATATCTCGACCTCTATGAGCACATCGAGGACAAGTCGTACGTCAAGCGCACCGAGCGCTTCGAGCGCTGGTACGAAAATCCGATCGACTTGCCGGGCAAGTGGTATCTGCAGGCCATCCGAGAGCTGTTCAAGGAGAACCGGCTCGCCGAGGGGACCTTCGTCGCGCTCGGCCGCACGATCTCGCTCAAGGATATCGACGCTCCGCTCTATCTGCTCGCCGGAGAGAACGACGACATCACGACGAAGGAGCAGGTTTTCAACGCCGAGCGGCTGGTCGGAACTTCGAAGGGCGAGATCGTCAGGAAGCTCGTGCCGGGTGGACACATCGGGTTGTTCATGGGGTCGCGCACGCTGCAACACGCTTGGCCGGAAATCGGGGTCTGGATCAAGCGGCACGACTCGGAGGCGCAATCAGCCGATGCGGACGTCGGTCGATGATCGAAGGACCCGGGTGAGAAAAGCCGACTGCCCGAAGTCGCCAAACGGGCGCCAAGGTCGGTCGAGGTCCGCGGAACTCGCCTTGCTCTGTGCAGCGGCGGCGCCTGCGCGATCGCGCCTTCCTCAACCGTACGTCGTTGTGTCGCGGCGGCCGTGCGCCGATGTCAGGAACCCGTGACGCATAGTGCCCGACGGGTCCGAATTCATTTGGGCGCGGCGATTCGACCGGCCTGACGATTGGCGCGATGCCCGAGCAGCAGGATGCCGGCGCGTCCCCGAATTTCCGGTTCCGCAGGAAGCGGCAGCCGCTGCCCGCTCCCGCCGATCGGCCATTCGGGGTTGTCGAGATCGAAGCGCGGCCTCGGCCCACCAACGTCGCGCTGCGCGGCTTCGTAGGCTTCGCGCGTGCCGACGTCGCGCCAGTAGGTTCGCTCTTCGTAGGGCTTGATCCCGGGAACCCTGTTGGTCGAAAAATCGTAGGCAAACGCGCGGCAGCAGCCCGCGAGCCGCGGCAGAACGTCCAGACCGAAATCGCGGCCCTCCCGGCAGCCCGGATCCTCCAGCAGTCCGATCAACGCGCGCGGCTTGAACAGGTAATTTCCCATCGAGGCGAACGCCCGGGTCGGGTCTCCCGGCATCGAGACCGCGCGGTGCGGCTTTTCCTGAAAATCGAGCAACTCGCCCGTCGGGGCGGTTCGCAGGACGCCGAACGAGGATGCGGCGTCGATCGGCACCGGAACGGCGGCTACCGTCACGTCCGCCTCGCGCCGCTGGTGAAAGCGCACCATCTGCCGGACGTCCATGCGGTAGATGTGGTCGGCGGCGAACACCGCAACGATGTCCGACCGGTGCGCTCGGACGAGATCGAGGTTCTTGCGCACCGCGTCGGCGGTACCCTCGAACGGTCCGCTCTTGCCGTTGTCGTCCGGGAGCACGACCGAAATGAGCGGCTTTTCGCTTCTCGACCAGCCGGCCCAGGCGTCGTCGATATGCTCGATCAGCGAGCGCGGCTTGTATTGGGCGAGCACATAGATCGGCGTGATCCGCGAGAGCACGAGATTGCTGAGGACGAAATCCACGATCCTTCGGCAGCCCGCGAACTCCACCGCCGGCTTCGGCTGCTCGACGGTCAGCGGATGAAGCCGCCTGCCTTCGCCTCCGGCGAGCACGAATGCCAGAACGCTGGCATCTGCGGTCATCGGCGGGCGCCTCCGGAGGGCAGCGCGCCGGGCTGCGCGCGCTGGACCAACGCGGTCATGTCGATCCCGGCGTGGAGCAATCGATCCGTGACGGTCTCGGCATCGCGAAAATCGCGGTCATCCGCCTCCGAGCGCCGGTGCGTGCCGCGCTCGCCATTCCGCAACCAGGCGGCGGCAGCGGGCGCTGGCATGCTGACGGTGACGCCGGCGCGGAGAAGCGCCGCGATATCGTGCGCATACGCAGCGTCGGACGCCTCGCCCGCCGAGAGCGCGCAATGCACGCGCAGCGGACGCAGCCCGAACCGCTGGAGCCGCAGGAACTCTGCCGAAGCGGTGGCGATGCACGATTCCCGATAAAGCAGCACGGCGCTGGCAATGCCACCCCGTTCAACCGGTCGCATGGGCAGCGCCTCCACGCCTTCCTGGGCGACGTTCGTCCCGAGCAGCGCGGAGAGCCCCCGATCGATGCGGCAGAGGGGTGCAGTTGCCAGCACCACGATGTCGTGCACCGGCTCCTGGGCGGCGACTCGTGTTTGCATCGCGGACAAATGCGCCCGGGCCGCCTCGCGATATCGATCGGCGCCGTAGATCCCGGTGATCTCGATGTTGAATCCCGCGGTCAGCAGACGCCGGACCACGGGGAGGTTGGCGCGCGTGCCTGGTATGCCGATCAGGATGTTCGGCCGGGCTATCGCGTTCCACAGCCGGTTCGCCTCCTCCAGTGCGCGCCGGGGATCACGGCCGTCGTCGGCTGAAATCGCGACGCAGACGAACCCATCGCTGCCCCCCGAAGCTTCGAAGGAGGGACGGAAAAGATCGGCCGCATCGATGGCATCCGCCACGGTGCGGCGATGGCGCGCCAGGGCGAGAGCCTGCCTGGATTTCCCCGGCAGCGTCGGCACCGGCCCGGCGGTGATGGCATCGGCAGCGATGCTCGGGGGCCTGGAGCGGTAGACAGCCCCGCCGACGCCGTCGTCGATCGACAGGAGCAGCTCGCCGGACGCGAGCATGTCCGGACTCAGCGGATCGAGCCAGACACGGCGGGCGGGCGACGGCGGCGGTTGCCCTGCGATCGCGGTCATCGGCTTCATGTGTGCTCGGGACCGTCCGGGTCGGCCGGCGTGGGATCAGGAGCCTCGCCCGCCTTCGCGCCGTCGAGCTCCGCCTCCGCTTCGAGCCAGTCCTGCTCCGGAGATCCGCCGGAAAAGCCGCGGCGCTGCATGCGGTAATAAGCCGCGGTCGCGATCATCCTGCAGCGCTCCTCCGGACTGATGGGCGGAGGCAGCGCCGAAGCGCTCCGCCGCGCCGGCGCCGCCGCGCGAGTGGCCTCGGCGGCGTTCGCGCGGCGCTTTTGCTCCTGTGGTTGCGTTCCCTTTTTCATGATTCCGCCCCGACGGAAGTCGAAGGAACCGCCCTCACGCATCGGCGCCTGGCGCGGCCGGCTGCTCGCGCAGCCCCAGCTCGACGATGAACGCGGGCCCCCCGCCCACCCGAACCATGTGAACCGATGCGTGCACCGGCAGCCGCCGACCGTCGCCCACCAGCAGCTCGAGAGGCCACGCTTGACCCACGTAGCTCATCATCAATGCCCCCATGTTGGAGCCGGGGGTCTTTCGGTTGAGAGGCATCTTCGAAAGAATCGACGTGACACACCGTCCCTTGACCTCGGCCGCATTCCGGCCGAGGAGCGCGGCCAGCGGGTCGCTGCAGTAGCCGATCTCCCCGTAGGCGTTGAAGAGCAGCCAGAATTTCGTCTCGGGCCGGGCCGCCGGAGAACTTGTTACCGCGCGCTCTTCCATTCTTCCATTCTTCCATTCGCTCCGCCGGCCGGCGTCGAGGCTCGCGCTCCGACGCACGGACAAGAGAAGAGAGAATTCAGGTCGAGGGACGATAGCGGGCGCCGCAATGGCGCGATATTCGAAAATTCGCGAAGAACGCCTACCTGAAACCAGGTAATTTTCGGCACTGGCGGCGGTCCGGTCACGACGGGGAGGCGGCGCCCGCGCGACCAAGGGGAGGCGCGCGGCGGGGTCACGCGGGCGCTCGTGCGTCGAAGAGACCGCGCGTGCGCGCATGCCGCGGTCCGCACGTCAGAGCGAAATCAGTCCCTCGCGAATAGCGAAGCGCGTCAGGTCCGCGACGGAGTGCAGACCGAGCTTGCTCATGATGTTGCGACGGTGAGCATCGACCGTCGACGCCGAGATGAACAGCCGGGCGGCGATCGCCGGGGCGCGATGGCCTTCCGCGATCAGCTGCAGCACCTCGCGCTCGCGGCGGCTGAGCGACCGCGGCCGTCGCCCGCCGTCCCGGACGCGCTCGACCACGGCGTCCGCCAGCTCCCTCGGAAGGTAGCAGCCCCCGTTCACCACCGCGCGGATCGCCTCCACCAGCTCGCGTCCGGCCGCGTTCTTGGTCACATAACCCATGGCGCCGCCGTTGAGCATTTCGATCACGTACCGCTTGTCGGCGTGAGCGGACAGCGCAAGTATCTTTACCTCCGGCTGTCGGGTGTGAATTCGTGCGGCGGCCTCGATGCCGTTCAATTCCGGCATCGCGACGTCCAGCACCACGACGTCGGGTTTCGTCTCGCGCACGAGCTTGACAGCGGCGCGTCCATCGGTTGCTTCGCCGACGACGACGATATCGCCCTCCCTTTCGAGCGCGACCCGCAACGCCTCGCGCACCAGGCGATGGTCGTCGGCGAGAACGACGCGGATCGTCATGCCCGGCTCCGGCTGCGCGCCCGTGGCTTCGTCATCGGCACGACGAGCGTGGCGACGGTGCCGTCGCCCGGGTTCGCGTCGATGGCGAACGTCCCGCCGACGAAGCCGATCCGTTCGCGCACGCTGACGAGACCGAAACGCTCCTTCGACCGCGTCGGCGCGACCAGCGCGGGGTCGAAGCCGGCGCCGGCGTCGGTCACGGACACCGCGAGCCGGTCGCCGTCACGCGATATCGACACCTCCGCTGCGCGCACGTTGGCGTGCTTGGCGACGTTGACGAGCAGCTCGCGCACGCACCGGAACAGCACCGAGCGCACCGTCTCGTCGATCTGGGCCGGCACGATGTCGCCCGATTCGACGACGCTCACCGTGAGGCCGTAGGTGCGCTTCATCTCTTCGGCCAGCCACTCCAGCGCCGGCGTCAACCCAAGATCGAAGAGCACCGGTGGACTGATGCGGTACATGAGCGAGCGCGCGGCCCGATCCGCCTTCTCCACCAGCTCGGACAGCGCCCGCAACGGCTGCCCGTCCGCCGGGGTGCCGGGCAGCGCGGCAAGGCGGATGCTCGCGACGGCGAGCGGCTGGCACAGCTCGTCGTGGACCTCCATCCCGATGGCGCGGCGCTCGCGCTCTTCGCTGATGGCAAGCTTGAAGAGCCCCGCGCGCAGCGCCTGGATCCGCGCTTTAACCTTCTGCTCGAGTGACTCGGCGAGCGCGGCGCGCGCCTCGAGCTCCGCGACGGTCCGGCGCCGGATCTCGGTGATGTCGGTGAACGTGATGACAACGCCGTCGACGCTGCGATCGGTCGTTCTGTACGGCAGCGTTCGGCGGACGTACCACCGCTGCGCGCTCGAACGCACCTCGACTTCCACGGGCTTCCGCCCCTCGATCGCTCGTCGCGCATCGGCTAGCAGCAGGCCGTCGGAGAGCTTCGGGGCGAATGCCGTGATCGACCGCCCGACGTCGGTGGGGACGAGATCGAACAGCATGCGCGCAGCGGGCGAAAACCACTTGATGCGAAATTTGCTGTCCAGGCACAGCGTCGCGATATCGTTGCTCTCGAGCAGGTTCTTGAGGTCGCTGTTGGCGTTCTCCAGTTCGCCGACCTTGTCCTGAAGCTGCTGGTTGACGGTGTTGAGCTCCTCGTTGAGCGACTGCAGCTCCTCCTTCGAGCTTTCCAGCTCCTCGTTGGCCGACTGCAGCTCCTCGTTCACCGTGACCACGTCTTCGTTCGCGCTCGTCAGCTCCTCGACCGTGATCTGCAGCCGCTCGATGATGCTGTTCAAGTCCTCCTTGGTCGCCCGCAACTCTTCCTCGAGACGCTTCACGAGGCGGGCGGCGGCAACGCGGCGGTCGAGCGCCACCGGTGCCGATTCGGGCGCGTCCTCGAATACGACCAGCAGGAGCCCCCGCGGGTCGCTTGCCGGCCCGGCGGGCACGACGGTCAGCTTGACCGGAGCGAAGGCGTCACCGCGGCGAACCTCGGCATCGGTCACGACCACCGACGATCCCGCCTTCTCGGCCTCGCGGATCGCGCCGCGCAGGCGCGAGCGCAGGCCCTCGCGCGAAAGCGACAGCAGGTCTCGCGTCGGTCCTCCTTTGGGTTGCGCCAGGAAACGATCGGTCGGCCCGCAAAAATACAGTGCCTCGAAATGGTGGTTCGTCAACACCGCAGCCGGTGCAAAGCGGTCGACGATCAGCCGCTGCACGCGAGTGCCTGTGTCGGTTGCTCCCGGCGGCGCCGGGGGCGCATCGCGCGCGGCGCTCGCGTGATCTGCGCCCTCGCTCGCGAGCCGCTCGATCAACTCGTGCGGCGTCGCGCCGATGCGCCGGAAGATGCGCCACCTCTTGGAGACCGGCTCGAACAGATCTTCATGCTTCCCCACGGTTTCCGCCGGACCGAGAAAGAGATAGCCGCCCGGACGGAGCGCGAAATGCAGGAGGAATACGATCTTCTTCTGGATCTCGGGCTCGAGATAGATGAGCAGATTGCGGCATGTCACCAGGTCCATTTTCGAGTACGGCGGATCGCCGAGCAGGTTGTGCGCGCCGAACACGACCGACTCGCGCAGTTCCTTTCGTGCCTGAAAGTGATGATCGTCGGCGGTCTCGCCGAAGAACCGCCGCAGGCGCTCCGCCGACACCTGGGCGGCAATCCCCGCCGGGTAGCGCCCGGCGCGGGCAACCGCGAGCGCCTGCTCGTTGGTGTCGGTCGCGAAGACATGCAGCGGACATTTCTTGCCCGCATGCTCGAGGCGCTCGGTGAGCAGCATCGCGAGCGAATAGGCTTCCTCGCCGGTCGCGGCACCCGCCACCCACGCCCGGACCGGCTCGCCCGCCATTTTGGAGTCGACGAGCGGAACAACGGCTTCGGCATCGAGCGCCTCCCACGCCGCCGGGTCACGAAAGAATTCGGTGACTCCGATCAGCAGGTCCTTGAAGAGAGCGTCGGCCTCCCGCGGCTCGGCGGCGAGAACGGCCGCGTACTCGGCCACGTTTTCGATGCCCCGCAGCCCCATGCGGCGCAGGATTCGCCGCTGCACCGTCGCGCGCTTGTAGCCGGCGAAGTTGAAGCGGTGGCCGGAATGGAGCACCTGCATGATTCGGTCAAGCGCGGCCGCCTCGCTCCCCTGCGGGCCGGCGAATAGCGCTGCGCCCTCCGCGTACGGATGGCGGGCGTAGTCGACGAGCACCTTGGGCATTTGCGCGACCGGCAGCACTGCGCTCGCCAAGCCCGTATTGATGGCGCTCTTCGGCATCCCATCGAACTGCGCGGTCTCCGGTTGCTGCACGATCACGAGGCCGCCTTCGCGCACGATCGATCTCAATCCCACGGCCCCGTCGGCTCCGCTCCCGGACAGGATGATGCCGACCGCCTTTTCGTGCTGGTCTTCGCCAAGCGCGTTGAAGAAGCGGTCGATCGGCAGGCGGCGGTCGCGCCGCTCGGCAGGCGCCTCGAGGTGCAGCGTTCCCCGCCGGATCAGCACGTACCTGTCGGGCGGATTGGTATACACGTGGCCGGGCTCGACCCGCACGCCCTCCTCGGCCTGCGCGACTGGCATCGCCGTGCATCTGCCGAGCAACTCCGAGGCGAGACTCTTGTGCCCGGGGTCGAGGTGCTGGACGACGATGAAAGCGATGCCGCCGTCCGGCGGCATCGATCGCAGGAACTCGCGGATCGCGTCGAGACCACCGGCCGATGCCCCGATGCCGACGATGCACGGCGCCCGTGCCTCGCGGCGCCGGCCGGTCGCTTTGAGCGCCGCTCGCGTGGCGGCCGCTCGTCGCGCCGTCCGCCGTGGGGGAGCTGCAGCCTTGCCTCTGCGGGAGATCATCGTGGGCGATCTCGGATCCGAGCGAGCGCGCATGGGATCGGGTGTGTCGGCTCCCACTTTAGCCATGCCGCGGATCACCGTCCATCGATAGTTTGCGAGGGCGCGGCTTGCCGTGCAGGCAAGTACACCGCGATCGTGCCGGGAACGACCGCGATTGCTGCCGCTGCCGCATGGCGCGGAAGTTGCAGGCGGGGACGGCGGAGATTCTCGAGGAACGCCGTGCTCGGACCGCGCGCGGGTGTTTTCTCGATGAACTCCGGTCGAGGGGCGATGTCGCAACAATATGCCGAGGGTGGGTCCGAGGCAGACGTGGTCGTTGGTATGCGAAGCCCGCGCGTGATCGCAGCCATACCGGCAGCGACGCCGCGTTGTCGATCCCATCGCACGCAGCGTCCACTTGGAAAGGAGACTAGGATGGATACCATCGACAGCGGACGTCCGGAAGGACTGGTCACGAATCTTCGGCAGTTGATCTCCGGCAGCGAAGACCTGGTGAACACCGTTCGCAAGAACGGCGGGCGCGAGTACGGGCGGACTCTCAAGCGAATCGACCGGGACATCGAGGAGGCGAAGGAACAATTGGGCGAGCTGCAGCACACGCTCACCACCCGGATGCGCTCGGTCGGGCGTAAAACCGATCGCATCGTGAGTTCGCATCCCTGGGAAACGGCAGGCACCGTGGCGGCGGCGGGTGCGCTGCTCGGCGTTGCGATCGGGGTGCTCATCGTCCGGTCGAATTCCCACTGAGACACGCAGCGTCCGATGCCGGGGCGGTGGCCGCCAGGTGGCCGAGGGCTTTGGGTCGAACGCGTTCTTGCGCGCCGACGGGGCGCAGCGCCGGCTGGACCTCGCGGTGCGCCACCCATTTTGAGGCTCCTGGCCGCCGCCGAGCACAGTTGTGTCAACCTGCAGACGCTGCGCTCCGGGGTTCCGATCTCGACCAGTTTCAGTGTGGCGTGACGCGCGATCATCGTCGTCACCGTTAGTGCAGCCGGCGTAACGCGCACGACACCACGGTCGCGGAACCGCGGGCCGCGCTTTGGCGGGTATCGAGGCGCGCGAGGCGGCAATGGCCGCGCTGCGAGGGCGCGACGGCGCGCCACAGAATCGTACCGCCCGCAGGGACACTGGAATGCCAAACGAGACGCTGGCCCTTGCCTCCAAGCGCAACTTCATCCAGCAGCAGGGGCTCGACCCGCCTGCGCAAGAGCAGTGTCCGCGGCAGTTTTCCGCACTGTTGTTTCAGCCGAGGATCGTCGCGCTCGTGCTCATTGTCGCCGTCGCGTTGCAATCGCCGTCCCTCTTTTTCGCGCTCGGGGCGCTCCTTTGGTGGAGCGCGCTCGTGCCAACGCTCAATCCATTCGACGCCGCTTACAACGCCATCGCCCGAAGTCGTCCACAAGCCGCGCGCCTGGGACCGGCTCCGGCGCCCCGCCGCTTCGCCCAGACGCTGGCGGGCGCCTTCTCCATCGGCATCGCAGCGTCGCTGGTTTTTGGGAAGGTCGCGCCGGCCTACGTCCTGGAAGCGCTGTTCGGAATTGCCGTGATCGCGCTCGCCTTCGGTCGCTTCTGCTTGGGATCCTTCATCTTCCACCTCTTGACGGGCCGCGGCGATTTCGCTCGAAAAACGCTGCCGTGGGTGAGGCAAAGTCCGGCGGAGCGGACTTGACACGGGCTGCTCGGGGGCGACGTCCCTGACGGCCCCGTCCCCGGAACACCAGCGCCCGCCCCATGTCGTAGCTCGCAAACAGCGATTCACGCTGGAGGCGTGTCCGGAGTGGGCCAACCTTGGGCGAGATGCGCAAGAAGAAGAAAGGAGAACAGGGAATGAGCAACGCGGGCCGGCGGTCGGACGCCCGGGCGCCAAGGCCGTTCGCGGGTGACCGCCGGGAACTCTCCCCGATCGATGAAACGACCGCGGAGGAAGCGCCCTGCGAGCGGCTCCCCGGGCAACACTGTGACCATGGACGGCGGATTGTTCACGGGCGGCGAGAACGCCGCGGAGGCCGGCGGCCGTGCTCGATCCGGTCTTGACCAGGGAGGCTCTGCCGGCGCGACAGTCGGGGGACTGCAACGCACGGCTGCCGGAACAGCCGGGAGGCGACGATGGCCCTGCGGATTGAAGACTACGCCCTTATCGGCGACTGCCACACCGCGGCCCTGGTCGGGCGAGACGGGTCCATCGATTGGCTTTGCTTTCCGCGATTCGATGCCGGCGCGTGTTTCGCGGCCCTGCTGGGAGAGCCCGGGCACGGACGCTGGCTGATCGCGCCCGCTGCGCAGGTGTGCAGCGTCCAGCGCAGATATCGTGACGGCACGCTGATCCTCGAAACCGATTTCGAGACGCATGAGGGCGCGGTGCGGATCACCGACTTCATGCCGCTTTCGAACGACCGCTGGGATCTCCTGCGCATCGTCGAGGGCTTGCGCGGACACGTGCCCATGCGCATGGAACTCGTCGTGCGCTGGGATTACGGCTCCATCGTGCCATGGGTCCGTCGGTCGGGGGACGTGCTGTTGGCGACCGCGGGTCCGGACACGCTCGAACTGCACACCGAAGTTGCCGTCCACGGCGAAAACATGAAAACCGTGGCCGAGTTCGGTATGCGCGAAGGGAAGCGAACGCCGTTCGCGCTCAATTACCGCCCCTCTCATGAACGCACCCAGGACGCCATCGACGCGCAACGGGCGCTTGCGGCCACCGAGCACGAGTGGCGCGAATGGTCGGCACGCCGCACCTACCAGGGACGTTGGCGCGAGGCCCTCGAGCGCTCCTTCCTCACGCTGAAGGCGCTGACCTATGCGCCGACGGGCGGAATCGTCGCGGCGCCCACGACTTCGCTGCCCGAGCAGCCAGGCGGCGTGCGCAACTGGGACTACCGTTACTGCTGGCTACGCGATGCGACGTTCACGCTGAACGCTTTACTGCTCGCCGGCTACCGCGAGGAAGCAACGGCGTGGCGCGAGTGGCTGTTGCGCGCCGTGGCGGGACGGCCCGAAGATCTCCAGATCCTGTACAGCGTAACCGGCGAACGGCGCCTCGACGAATTCGAGATCGACTGGCTTCCCGGCCACGGGGGTGCTTCCCCGGTGCGGGTGGGCAATGCGGCATCGCGGCAGTTCCAGCTCGATGTCTACGGCGAAATCATGGACACGCTGCACATCGCTCGTGGCGCCGGCCTGGAGCCGGAACCGGCTGCGTGGCAAATACAACTTGCTCTGCTCAGATTCCTGGAGTCGAATTGGCAGCGACCCGATGAAGGCATCTGGGAGATTCGGGGACCGCGCCGCCACTTCACCCACTCCAAGGTGATGGCCTGGGTGGCGCTGGACCGGGCGGTGAAGGACGCAGAGCGATACGGTCTTGGCGGTCCGATCGAGCTTTGGAAACAGGTGCGCGACGCCATCCATGCGCAGGTCTGCGAGTGCGGCTTCGACGCAAGACGCAATACTTTCGTGCAGTCCTACGATTCACCGCATCTGGACGCGAGCCTGCTGCTGATTCCGCAAGTGGGCTTCCTGCCACCCGACGATCCGCGCGTGCGTGGTACCATCGATGCGATCGAGCGCCATTTGGTCGCCGACGGGCTGCTGTTGCGCTACTCGACGGCGACGGACGTCGACGCCCTGCCGGCGGGCGAAGGCGCGTTTCTGCCGTGCTCGTTCTGGCTCGCCGACGGGTTGGTGCTGACGGGGCGCCGAGCGGAGGGCGAGGCCCTGTTCGAGCGCCTGCTCGCCTTGAGCAACGACGTCGGCTTGCTCTCGGAGGAGTACGATCCGGCCGGTCGCCGTATGCTCGGCAACTTTCCCCAGGCGCTGACGCACATGGCGCTGATCAACACCGCGCGCCTGCTGTCCATTCCCGAGGAGCAAGCCAAGCGCGCCAGCGAGAAAGGCGAGCGGCCTGCCGCAGCGACGCAAACGACCGACTGAGCCTTGCCGAAATGCGTGACAGCCCGATGGTGTCAGCCGTCGTCCCCGCGATCGCGGGGACCCAGTGACGTTCTACGAAAGACGTTGTTCCCGCCTCCGCGGGAATTACGCCAGGCAGACGATCGTTGTCACTTGGTTTGGAAAAGCCAAATAGAATCGCGGCTTGAGAAGAGCCCGAGCCCGCCATGAAATCTTCCAGCCCGGCCGATCCGCGCACGCTCGAGGACAAGACATTCCTGGTGCTGGTGATCGCGATCTCGCTTGCATTCGCTTGGATCCTGTCGCCGTTCTTCGAGGCAGTCTTCTGGGCGGCCGTCCTGGCCATCGTGTTTTCACCGCCTTATCGGCGCCTTGTGAGAGCGCTGCGGCAAAGGCGCACGCTTGCCGCGCTCGCAACCGTCGTCATCATCGTGGTGCTGGTGATCCTGCCGTTGACGCTGATCGCCGCGCTACTGCTGCAGGAAGCTGCGGGCGTTTACGGAAAGCTCCACACGGGAGAATTGAATCCGGGCCGATATTTTCAGGAGGTCTTCGGCAACCTGCCGACGTGGGCGACCAGCCTGCTGGATCGCTTCGGACTGACGGACCTTGGCCTTATCAAGGAACGACTGTCGTCCAGTCTGACGAAGAGCAGTCAGTTCCTCGCCACCCAGGCTTTCAACGTCGGCCAGAACGCTTTCAACTTCGTCGTCGGCGTATTCATCATGCTCTATCTGCTCTTCTTCCTGCTTCGCGACGGTGACGCCTTGTCGGCACGCATCAAGAAGGCGACTCCGCTGCATCCGGATCGGCTGCGAAATCTCTCCAACGAGTTTGCCGTCGTCATCCGCGCCACGGTCAAGGGCAACATCGTCATCGCAATGGCGCAAGGAGCGCTCGGCGGTCTGATCTTTGGGCTCCTGGGCATCCATGCGGCGGTGTTGTGGGGCGCACTAATGGCCTGCCTTTCGCTGCTGCCCGCCGTCGGAGCAGCGGTGGTCTGGCTGCCGGCCGCGATCTATTTCCTGGTAACGGGTGCCATGTGGCGCGGCGTCATTCTGATTGCGTACGGGGTGCTCGTCATCGGGCTGGTGGACAACATCCTGCGTCCGACGCTGGTCGGCAAGGACACCAAGATGCCCGACTACCTCGTGCTGATCTCCACCTTGGGGGGCCTCGCGACATTCGGCCTCAGCGGCTTTGTGATCGGACCCGTCATCGCAGCGATGTTCATGGCGGTTTGGATCACCTACTCCGGCGCGCGGTCGAATTCCGCCTGATCGCGCGAACCGTCGGGCGCCGCTCGATTGGCATGTGCGTCAATGTGCGTCCGGAACCGATGGTTGTCGGCAGGAACCGAGAAGTCGGACCATCCATTCAGAGTGCTGCGACCGTCGGCGGCCGCGCGGCGAAGCCGGCGCTCCGAGACGAGCCCCGGGGGCTCACCCTTCGGTCAGGGTCAGCAGGATGTCGGCGTACCAAACGCAGTTCAGCCCCAATGCCTCGTCCAGGTTGAGGTCGCGCGTCCCCACATCGAATACCGCCGAATGCACGCCAAGGAGTATCCAGGGCAGGTCGCCGTGCATCGGATTTGGCAGCGGAGCACGCATCACGACGGGGGCGCCGCTGGTGCCGCGATGGGTGCGCGCATCGGTCAGGAAGTAGCCCTGACCTTGAAACCGCAGCCCGAACGAAGACGCGACCACCGCGTGGCGTACGACGGGCATGTGGTGCAGCGTGTCGTGGAAGCCGAGTGGAAAGCCGACCATCAATAGGGAGGTGCCGACTTCAACCTGGTCGAGCGACCCTTGGAGGTGATGTGGGGTAAAGGCCCGGCAGACCGTCGTCTGGGGCAGCGCTGCGCGCTCGATCTCGATCACGGCCACGTCGATCGATCCGGCAGCATCGCGACCCTGGCGCCAGACGCTCTTGCCGTCGCGGTACAGCGGAATCGAGAACCCGGTGGAGCTGGCCATGTTGTCCGGGTCGATGTGCAGTTCGATCTCGAGACGGTCTGGAAAGTGCTTGCTCGGCGCGTCGATCACGACGTGGCGGCTCGTCACCAGGAACAGCCGCCCATCGCGCTCGAAGAAGAAGCCGCTCGCATTGGTCAACAGCTGCTGCTGTCCAAAGGTGAAGACGCGAGTCGCGGCGAGCAGAATGGAGTCGATCATCGGTGTGCCGGTACATCGTGAACCACCGCCACGCGTGCGCCGGGCGGCGGCAAGCCCGCTCCCATCCTCGCGACCAACGCCGGCCGCAGCGCATTACATCATACGGGAGCCAGCGGCCGACGCTCGTCTTCGAACTGTCGCCATCCGCGATCCATCGGCACGTCGGCGGCGTGAGTCGCGCCCGCGCAGGTGAAGATGCATCTGCACGACAGCGCGCGACCCGTCCACCTGCCCGTCGTCCGGTCGCGTCGACCCGTGTTACTCTGATCCGCGAGGCACGGGCGCGATCACATCTTCTTTCCATCGCATGCTTACGCAGCACAAGCGCTCGAAGAGGAGCTTCCCATGGCACTGAGCGACGAACTCGCGAAACTGCAGGACCTCCATCAACGCGGCGCGCTGACCGACGCCGAGTTCTCGCGCGCAAAGGCACGCCTGCTGGAGGGCGGCGGAGGGCCGACCGAAGGGTCGTCCGCGGCTGCCGTCGCGGCGATCAATGCCCTGCGGCGCAGCGCCAGCGACCGATGGATCGCCGGTGTGTGCGGCGGCATCGCGCACGCGACCGGCGTCGATTCCTGGGTCTGGCGGCTGCTGTTCGTTCTGCTGCTGCTGTGCGGCGGCGCGGGCCTCGTGCTCTACGTGCTGATGTGGATCTTCGTGCCCAGCGAGTGAGCCGGATTCGATCCCGGTCGACGGTGTGGTCGCAAGCCGGCGGAACTAGGCCTCGCCGCGCGCCGGATAGTCCTTGGCAATGACGAAGTCGAGCGCTGAAAGGATCTCCCGGAAATGCGGCCGGGCGAAAGGCATCGACTGGACGGAGGCCCAGTAGAGCGTGCGGTCGGGTCGCACCAGAAACATTCCCGGCTCGCTGAAGAGGGCGGGCTCCTCGATGCCCGCCGAGGTCTTGCCCCGGCTGCTCGATATGTAAAGCCCCCAGGTTCGCGCCGCGGCGATCGTCAACGAGTGTCCGACGGCGACCTGCTTCAGCCCCCATTTGGCTTGACTCTCCTGCGCGCGCGCCTCGATGTCGCTGCTGATGGCAATGGCCTCGACGCCGCGCGACGCGAGGTCGGGCACCGCCTTGTCCAGTTCCGGCACGTAGGTGGCGCAGATCGGGCAGTGCAGGCCGCGGTAGAACACGATGAGGGAAAACCGTTGCGGCGTGGCAGCCGCGAGGCTCCACGTGGTGCCGGCCAGCGTGGGGACGCTGAGGTCGGGCGCCGGTTGGCGCGGAAGCAGGCGCGGCATCGAGATCTCCTTGAAGGTGGAACGGCCCGAGGATACGGGCGCCGATGTTCGGTGGGCCAGGCCGGCGAGATTGCCGTCGGATAATTCTCGAGAGAACGATCCCACCCGGTCAGCATGAGCGTTCCAACCACGGCCATCAAGGCACCGAGCGCGTACTTGCCATAGGCTCCGGCGCGAAGGAGATCGCTCCTGGCCCGGGCGAACAGCCTTCCGGAAATCGAGCCGACAACGGCCAACGGCATCGCGCGCCACCCATGCCGAACAATGCCATGACGAGCGCGACCTGGGGAAGACCTTCCCCCTGACGCGCCAGCAACGACGACGTTCGGTCGGCCGATTTGTTACGTCGCGCCGAGCCCGGCGCCGAACCGCCGGCGCAACAAATGATCGAGCGAAAGCTTTCCAGGGCCGCGACAAAGAAGCACGAGCAGCATCGCCGCCCATTGGATATGCGTCGGCCACGCCTGTGGATAGACGAAGATCTCGATCACCGCGGTCATGCTCAGGAGCACGAATGCGGCGGGGCGCGTCAACAGCCCCAGAACCAGCAAGACCGGGGTTGTGAGTTCGATGCTCACCGCCAGGTACGCCGCGAGCTCGGGCGGAAGCAGCGGCAGCTTGTACTCCTCGGCGAAGAGCGCGACGGCGGTTTCCCAGTTGGCGAGCTTGGTCATCGCGGAATTCCAGAAAACCGTTGCCACAGCCAGACGCAACGGAATGGCCAGCGCCGTGTATGGGACGGCATCCAGCCACCGCAAGACACGACCCACGAGCGTGACTTCGCCGGGGGCGGACGCAGACGCCTTGATAGCCTCGCTCACGATGCATTCTCCTCGACAGTAGCTCGTGTGGCCGATTCCGCAAGCTCGAACCCGACGAAACGACCGCCGGCGATGTGCTCGGCGAGCAACGACGATGTCTCGGGGCCGGGCGCAAGTTCGAGTGCGGCGCCAAGCGGCATGCCGGCGACGAGTGCGTCCGCGAAGCGCCACGCCCGCAGATCGAGACGGCCGACTTCGACGCCCGTGGCCAGGCGCTCGACGAGCAGACAAACCGGCCCCGCACCGAGGTCGACGGCGCCAAGCGCCGCGTCGTCCTGCGCCAGCACGGCCCTCCAGATCGTGTCTGCCGGGTAGTCGGAACGCAAGAGCGAGAGCGATGGATGGGCGACAAAGCAAACGCGCTCGTGATCGGCCGGCGCAAGGTCGGCAAGGCGACGCGCATCGAGCGAATCGACGTCGGGCGCGTGCAACGCGCGGGACACCGCCCATTCCAGCAGCGCTACATCCGGCAAATAGGCGAGGGACGCCGCCGCCGGAAAGGCCCGCAGGAAATTCGCAAACTCGGCGCCGTATTCATCAAGCCAGGCGCTGCGCGGCGGGCGTTGGTGCGCGAAGACTCGGGCCGCTCCCTCGAAGAATTCCGCGCCCACGAGCCGATGCACCGCTGGATAGGACAGGCGCAGCGCGGTGACGAGATTGCCCTCGAACGTGTTGCGATAGACGGCGAGACGCTGCTCGGGCGCGAGCCCGTCACCGACGACGCAGGCTGCCAGCGTGCCCTCCTCCTGTCCGATCAGACGCTGCCCGAAGACACGCTGGAGCTCATGCAGGGACGGCATTTGCCACTTCCTGTGGAATGCGCGCGAGTTGAGCCTGGGCCTGTGCCGCTTCATCGAGCAGGACATCGAGCGAAGGAATGTCGGTGTCCCATTCGATCAAAGTGGGCACGGCTCCAAAGCGCTCCAGCGCCTGCGCATACAGTGTCCACACGGCGGGCCCGACGCATGAGGCATGGTCGTCGATCCGAAGCACCCGGCCACCGTCGACGTGTCGCTCGCTGTGACCGGCCAGATGGATCTCGCCGACCGCTTCGGCTGGCAGCGCATCTAGGTAAGTCGTGGCGTCCCAGCCGTGGTTGCAGGCACTTACGTAGATGTTGTTGACGTCGCAGAGGATGCCGCAGCCGGTGCGCTCGCTCACGGCGGCCAGGAATTCCCACTCGGGGATGGACGAGTGCTTGAATTGCAGATACGACGATGGATTCTCGATCAGGATCCGGCGCTTCAAATATGCCTGCGTCCGCTCCACGTTGCGACAGAACATATCGAGCGCTTCCTCGGTCATCGGCAGCGGCAACAGGTCCGCCAGGTAGCTCCCATCGGCGACGCTCCAGGACAGGTGCTCGGACACCAACCCGGGCTCGAAACGCTGAACGGCGAGACGAACGCGGTCGAGGTGGGCGCCGTCGAGGCCTTCGGCGCTGCCGAGCGACAGACCCACGCCGTGCAACGACAGCGGATAGTTGCGTCGAATGGCGTCGAGGTAGGCGGGCGACCTGCCGCCGTCCATGTAATTCTCCGTATGGGCCTCGAGCCAGGCGACATCGGGGCGCGTATCCAGAACCGCCTGATGGTGCTGGAAGCGCAGCCCGATCCCCGCGGCAACGGGAATCGAGCCGCGCTCCTCGCGCACCATGGTCACGACGGGGGACCTGACCCCCGCCATCATCAGCCTGCCTTCGTGCTTCCGCCCTGGATCTTGCTGCAGTCGCCGGCCGGCAGCAGGACGAAAGACTTCGAATCGCGTGGCTGGGTGGCCTGGCCGGCGCACGAATGGGCACCTTCGGCGCAATCGTTCTTGGCGACGGCGTTGATGCCGTAGCACTTCTCCAGCTTGTTGGCTTGCGCCCGGACCATGTTGTCCTTGACCGCCTGCGGCGGGTTGGCCATGCCTTGGGCGTGGGCGGGAACCATAGGCGCGGCCAGAACCATTCCCAGCGCGGTGGAAAGGGCGGATGCGGCGAAAACACGACGATTCATGGGAAACCTCCGGGTAGGGGTCTCGATCCGAGACCGACACCCTCCAATTCGCTGCGCCCTGTCGAGAAGTTACGCGCAGGCCGAAAATAAATGGCCCCGGGCGTGGCCGAATCGTGTATCGTAATTTCGGGGATCGATGTTTCGACTCACGCGTCAATCCGCTTCCGATGATCCCACCCATGCATCGGGCATGACGCCGGTTCGCCCCGATCGTCCAGGCCGCTCACGATGGTCTCGGGGGCCCGTCCGGGTGCAACCGCGTGCGGTCAGCGGGGGGACGGTTGGTTCGGTGCGCTCAACCGCGAGATCACGACCCTCGCGGCGTTTGCCGGCGCGGGTGCCGGCGCGCTTAAGGGACCCGACTAACCCCATCCTTCAACCCGGGATGAGTCAATCGACGCGCCAAACGATGCGCCGGTTTCGCGTTCTGGCATTGGCCGTTGGTGCTGCCGCGGTGGCGGCAACTGCGGGTCTCGCGCATTCGCAGGACGACCGGTTTCCGGACGTACTCGAGGTCAAGGTGCGCGCCAAAGGAGCAGGCTCGTTCGATTTCGACGTGACGATCTCGTCGCCGTACGACACGCCGCAACGCTATGCCGATGCGTTTCGCGCAACGGGCAAGGATGGACGGGTCTTCGGCGAGCGCATGCTGCTGCACGATCACGCCGACGAGCAGCCATTCACGCGCGACCTTTACGGCGTGACGATCCCGCCCGAAGTCGGCACGGTCATCATCCAGGCTCGCGATCGGAAGTTCGGGTATGGAGGCCGGGGGGCCGAGGTTGCCCTGCCGGGTCGCTGACGTCGAGGTCGGAATCGCGTTGCGCAGTTACGGCTTCGTTCGCAGCGCTGCGGCGGATCGTTCCGGTAACGTAGTCGCCGCCAATCGTTGCGGAGCACGTTCGCCGGTGACGGCCACTACCCTTTGAGGACCTTGCCGCGAAAGACCCAATAGACGCCGATCGTGTAGACGGCGACGACAGGCAGGACCATGACGCCGCCGAAGAACAGGAATCCCAACGATGCGTCCGGCGCCGCCGCGTTCGCGACGGTGACGGAATAGGGAATCATGTACGGCCAGAACATCACCCCGAGGCTAAGGAAGGCCGCGAGAAAGAAGAGCACGGTCATCGCAAACGGGACACCATCATGCTTCTTGCGTGCACCGATGACGCCGCCCACCAGCGCGAGCACGCCGATCGCGGGGAACGCGAGGCCCCAGGGTCTGTCTTGCAGATGACTGCGGGCGAGCACGCTGTAGTCGAAGGTGACTGCGAACGCGAGGCCGAGGACCGCGAGCACACCGGCGGCGAGCCATTGAATGCGGGCATAGGCCCAGTCGCGTAGCTCGCCTTCGCTCTTGAGTACGAGCCAGCCCGCACCGAGGAGCGTGTACCCGAGCACCAGCCCGATCCCGGTCAGGATCGCAAACGGGTGCAGCCAGCCGAATGCGCCACCCGCATACTGTCCGTCCGCGACAGGAATGCCGCGCATCATCGCGCCCAGCGCGGCACCCTGGACGAACGCGACTCCGGTCGAGCCGAGGAAGAATCCCCGGTCCCAGACTGCGCGCATGCGCTCGCTCCGGAACCGGAACTCGAACGCAATCCCTCGGAAGATCAAGCCGAACAGAAGGAGCAGCACCGGCAGGTAGAACGCTCCAAGGAATATCGCGTACACGTCGGGAAACGCCGCGAACAACCCGGCGCCGATCACCACCAGCCACGTTTCGTTGCCGTCCCAGAACGGAGCGATGGTGTTCATCATCTGCACGCGCCTTTCCTCGTCTCCCGTGGTACCGAAGAGCACGCCCACGCCCAGATCGAAGCCGTCGAGGACGACGTACACCAGAATCGCGCAGGCGAGCACGCCGGCCCAGAACAATGCGAGGTTGCTTGGTTCCATCGTGCTCACCCCCCGGTTCGGATCGTAGCGCCGGTCGCCGTATCGGCACTGTCGGCGAAGGCCAGTGGCCGGCTGCCGGTGGTGCCCGGGATGGCTTGCGCGCCAGCGGTCGGCCCCTCTCGCAACAGCTTGTAAATGTAGTAGATGCCGAACGAGATGAACACCGCGTAGACGAGCACGTAGCCGGTCAGCGAAACCAGCACGTCGCCGGTCGTGAGCGAGGGGGTTACCGCGTCTCTGGTGCGCAGCAGTCCGTACACGACCCACGGTTGCCGCCCGACCTCGGCGGTAAGCCAACCCGTCAGGATCGCGATGAAGCCGGTCGGAAACGCGAGGAACGTTCCCCACAGGAACCAGCGCGCGTTCTCCAGCCGGCGGCGCCAGCGCAGGAGGTTTCCGAACCACGAGATTGCCAGCATGATCAGTCCCATCCCGACCATGAGGCGGAAGCCGAAGAACGGGATCAGCACCGGTGGCCGGTCTTCCGGCGGGAATGTCTCCAGCCCGATCTCGCGCGCGGTCCAATTGCCCGAGGCGATCATGCTGCCGAGCTTCGGTATCGCAATCGCGAGCAGGTTCTTCTCCGCTTTTGCGTCGGGAATCGCGAGCAGCACCTCACTCGCCGGCTGCTGCGACTTCCAGCGCGCCTCGATCGCCGCGAACTTCGCCGGCTGATGCTTGAGCACGTACAGCCCCGTCAGGTGCCCGAAAAAGAGCTGGATCGGGATCAGCACCGCGACCGACGCCAGACCCCAGTGCAGCATCACGCGCGCCTCGGCGTGGTGGATGGCGCGCAGCACGTACCATGCGCCGGTCGCGGCTACGCACATGCCCGTGGTGAGAAAGGCGGCAAGCAGCATGTGCGGCCAGCGCACCCGCATGATGGGACCGCCGGTGATCGCCCACCAGTCCGCCGGGATGATCCTCCCGTCGACGATGGTGTGGCCGAGCGGCACCTGCATCCAGCTGTTGTTGGCGAGGATCCAGAACGACGAGAACATTGTCCCGAGCGAGACCATGCAGCAGGCGAAGAAGTAGAAGCGCGGCGACACCCGCCCGCGCCCGAGCAGCATCACGCCGAAGAATGTCGCCTCCAGCATGAAGGCGGTGAAGGCCTCATAGCCAAGCAATGGCCCCTGGATTGAACCCGTCTTCTGCGCCAGCACGCCCCAGTTGGTGCCGAACTGAAACACCATGACGATGCCGGTCACAACGCCCATGCCGAACGACACGGCGAAGATCTTGAGCCAGAAGTCGAACACGCGCCGGTAGAGCGTGTTGCCGGTTGCGAGCCGCGCGCCTTCGATCGTCGCCAGCCACGCCGCCAACCCGATCGTGAACGCCGGGAAGATGATGTGAAAGCTGATGACGAACGCGAACTGCAGGCGCGAGAGGAAAACGGGATCGAGGTCCATCGTCAGCGCCGGCCGCTTGGAATTACCGTCCGGGAATCATCGCGTGCCCGATCCGGGCGATCGCATGGCTATAGGAGTCTGTCGCGCTTACTGTCGCGCATGCGACGGAGGCGAGTTGGGCGCAGTTCAAGGCGCGCGTCCGAAGGCATACCGGCAGTATGGCGAGGGCGCGCAATACCGAAATGCGCCCACCTGGCCCCGTCCCTCCGGGTTGCTGCCAAAAAGCGCGTCCGCGTCGTTGCGAGTCTCGCGCATATTCCCGATAGGCGCTTCGCCTCGCTGCCATCGCCGCCATCGCTTTTTGGCCCCGCAACGCATACGTGAAAGCAAGTCCGACAGGCTCCTAGATCTGAACCTGAATGTCGCCATTCAGTTCGCGAACCTCGTAGATGCGAAGCGGCTCGGTTGCCGGATCTCCGACGGGCCGGCCCGTCGTCACATCACAGCGCGACGCGTCGCACGGGGACATGATCGTCGTGCCCGTCAACAGCCCTGAAGAGGTCGCGCGCATTTTCGACGCTTCGCCACGGCGAGGTCAAGGTAATACACGATAGGTAGAGCTTTGCGGAGGCGGACGACCTTGCAGGCAAATGACGTGTCCCGTCATTGACCTCGAGCCAATGAGGCGCCAGTTTTTGCGACTTTCCGCCGATAGCCCTCCCGTTTTCGCACCCTTCGAGCCGGCAAATCGCAAATCGCTGGCAATCGGATCTGCCGGCCTCGCATTTGTGCCCCGAGCCTTCCCGCTCCGGTTACGGCGGTGACACTGCACCCGGAACTTTCAGTCCCGGCTGAAGATCGAACTTCGGGTTACGAGCCTTTACCAAGGTTCTACGACGCGTCTCTCACGGCGGGCAGTTTTGTGGACGACGTCGAGCGGTGCGCGAAAGGGAGCCAATCATGAGAGTTGCCATCAATGGGATCGGCGTAGGGGGGCCGACGCTCGCCTATTGGCTGCGAAGGTCAGGTCACGAGCCCGTGCTCTTCGAGCAGGCGCCGGCTCTCCGCACGGGAGGCTACCTCATCGACTTCTGGGGTCTCGGCTACGAGATCGCCGAGCGCATGGGACTTTTTCCGGCCTTGCGCGAACGCTGCTACGAGATGGAGCGAATGCGCATGGTCGACCGCGACGGTCGCGACGAGACGGAGTTGGATTTGGCGCCCATGCGCGAGCTCTTGCGTGGCCGCTTCATCAGCCTCGCGCGGGCCGATCTCTCGGCAGCGCTCTTCGGCGCGTGCGACGGCATCCCGGCTCATTTCGGCGTGTCGATCACCGCGATCGAGCAAGACGGCGCCGGCGCGATCGTTACGCTCTCCGACGGACGGCGGGAGCGCTTCGATCTCGTGATCGGCGCCGACGGGCTGCACTCGCAGGTGCGAAAGCTGGTCTTCGGCCCGGAAGGGCAATTCGAAAGATCCCTGGACTGCTGCGTGGCGGCCTTTCGCCTCTCTGGCTATCCACGCCGCGACGAGCTGACGTACGTCTCCCACACCGTGCCCAAGCGTCAAGTGGCGCGCGTCGCGTTGCGCAACGACGAGACCTTGATACTGCTCGTGTGCCGCGCGGAGCTCATCGACGGCGATCCGCCACGGGAGCAACAGAAAGCGGCCCTGCGGCGCGCGTTTGAGAACATGGGCTGGGAGGTTCCCGAAATCCTCCGTGCCATGGACGGGGTCGACGACATTTACTTCGACCGCGTGAGCCAAATCCACCTTCCGCGCTGGACTTCCGGGCGCGTCGGCCTGCTCGGCGACGCGGCGGCCTGTCCATCGCTTCTCGCCGGAGAGGGCACGGGACTCGCAATGACCGAGGCTTATGTGCTCGCCGGAGAGCTTCACCGCGCCGGTGGCGATGTCATGCAAGCCTTCGCGGCGTACGAGGCGCGACTGCGTTCGTTCGTGACCGCCAAGCAGAAAGCCGCCTTGCGGTTCCGTGGATTCTTCGCACCGGAGACCGCGTTCGCGCTCAAGGTGCGCAACGTCGCCGTCGATGCCCTCTCCATCCCGTTCTTAACCAAGCTGTTGTTGGCGCGCTCGCTGCGCGACGAACTCGAGCTGCCGCAGTACCTGGCGGCATGAACGAGCGTCAAACCTGAATTCGCGCGGGCATTCGAGACAAGTTATCGAGATTAGCCTCATCCAATCCTCGTGAGGCACGCTCGAAAGCGCTCCGGGATTGAGAACTCGCTTCGCGAATGAGAAGCCCGTGGTGGACACGCGTAGCTCAAGCTCGCTTAGTAGCCTTTCCGGAATCTGGTCCCGTGGCACCTGGGACAAGGGGGAACGTGGCCGGTTCGCTTGAGCTGGACCTTCTGCTCGCATGAAGTACAGGTGAGCGTCCCCGCGGTCGTGAGCTCGCCCGTCTGGTAGGCAAGCGTCTGCTCCGCCTTGCGAGAAAGAGAACTCATTGCAATGCCCGTCGCGTGCATCAGCTTCGCCAGCGAGGAAAGCGCGCCGGCACCGAGACGCGAGGGATGCAGGCGCACCTCGGCCTCCTTGCCAAGCGAGCGGATGTCTTGGGTCGTCTGCTCCAGGTCGCGTTTGAGATATTTCTTGAACGCTTCTCCCTGCTCGGCCGTGAACTCGCCGGTCGCGGTGAGCTGCTCGCGCGCGAGCTCCATTGCCTTCTCGAGGGCCTCGCGCCCCTTCTCCTGGCTGGCCTCGAAAAATTCCCGGGATTTCTCCGCGAAGCGGTCGTAGAGGACTTCGCGCGCTGCCGGTGCTGCTTTCGGGCCGTCCCGCGGCGGCGTATCGGCTTGCGTAACATGCGGTGTCTGTCTTTCCTTGTTTGGGTCACTCATTTGTCATTCCTCGTTCGAAGCAGCACAATGCTTTGTGCAGGTGGCTGCGGCGTGAATGCGCCCTTCGTGGTTCGCAGTGGTAAATTGTCATTCTACCCACGTCGGACGCAGACGCGCAGTCTTGTCCGCGCTTATCGAGCCGGCAACTCTCGCTCCGCCGGAGGCTGGACGGTCCTCGCGCCGGACAGCCGATGACGCTCAGGCGACCTTGTTCAATGCAGCGATAACTGGAGCGAACATGCGCAAGCGAATCATCACCACGGCACCTTCGACGAACACCGCACTGGTCGGAGCGGAGTGGTTGGATCTGGACGCGCTCGCGGAGGTGGAGGTCACCTCCGAGGATGCCGGGCACCCGGTCGAGTCGGCGCTGCTGCCCGGGCGCGACGCGGGATGGCGCGCCGCCGCGCCCGGGCGGCAGGCCATCCGCTTACTGTTCCACGATCCCCAAAAGCTGCAGCGGATCGTCGTGCGGTTCGCCGAACCGCACTCGCGGCGCACCCAGGAGTTCGTGCTGCGATGGTCGCCGGACGGCGGGCGGACGTTTCGCGAGATCGTGCGCCAACAGTGGAACTTCGATCCACAGGGCGCCTCCACAGAGGTAGAGGACTACAAGGTCGAGCTCGCGGGGGTGACGGTGCTCGAGCTCAGCATAGTGCCGGACATTGGCGGCGGCGGCGCGCTCGCTTCGCTCGAGACAATGCACCTTGCTTAGGCGTCGGAGAGCGATGGACCAAATGAACCCTCCTAGCGGGTGCTATCGCTACGGGCTTCCTGAGAGGAATGAAAGGACGCGACAATGGACCAGACGATCTATGTGATTATTTTGGTAGCCGTGTTCGTCGGTATCGTCGCCTGGGCGTTTAGCCGGAAACGCAAGGCGCGATTCGAGCGGGACGCGAAGATTCCGTTTCAGGACAAGGGCGGCTGAGACGTCGGCATTAACCCGCTTTCGCCGTCCCGGATCCGCCGAAAGAAAACGGCCCGGTTGAGAGCCGGGCCATGGCTAGCGACGTTTAGGCCGTTGGGGCCGCGGCGATCTTGTGGATAGTGGAGTTGGCGACCTCGTAGGCTTCAACCCGAGGAGTTCCGTCGACTACCTTTGCCAGGATCTTGTTCACTTCTGCGTAATGCCCGCGCTCATAGGCATCGGCGTTCTGTTTGTCGTCCCACAGACTCAGACCAAAGGCTTCGGTTCCACTCTGGGAAACGAAGGTAAGTTCATCCCGAAATCCGCTCTGCTTTCGAAGCATCGGGATGACGTCCTTTTCCAGACGCTGGGTAAACTCTTGCGTGCTATTGGGCTTCAACTTCATGGATACGCGACGTGCATACATATAGATCTCCTCGATTAACACAGCCGACACCCGCCCTCACGAGTCCGTGATTCATCGTAATCGGTGCGGCCCAATTCCGCTGGTAGCGGAAAAAGTTTGACCCGGCTTTTTGTTCAGAGGTTCCTGAGCTGACGCATTCGGTGGCGATTCACGCTTCGGCCCTCCCGATCGAGGATTCCGGCGAGCGGCGCCAATTCACACGAACCAATCGGGGACCCCGAATGCCGCGCGTTCCAAACAATTCCCGCCAGCGTGAGTCCGGCGCCGAGGCGTTCAGCATAAAGATCATCGAGATGCTGCGGGCGCCATTGATAGGCCAGGGCGTATGGCCAGGGCGTATTGCCGTCCTGTTCCGACCCTGCCATATTCCCCGGGGTTCGCAGCAGATGGGGTATTCTTGACGCGGAAGTCCGGTTCGCACTCGCCGCCGGGCTTGACCGGCGTCAACCCCTGTCTCGGGCCTCGCCGTGAGAATAAGCGATGAGGGCGTCGTCCGTCGGCTGCGCGAGCGCGCCAACAGGAGAACGGCATGCATGCCTATCCCCATCGATATGTCGTGAGCGCGTCGGCCGGCCCTGCGGGCGATGTCACCGTCTCTTCGGCCCGACTTCCCGATCTCGCGACCGCGCCACCAGCCGAATTCGACGGCCCCGGCGACCGCTGGTCGCCCGAGACGCTGCTCTGTGCGTCGGTCGCGAACTGCATCATCCTCACGTTCCGCGCGTACGCTCGGGCGTCGAAGCTCGAATGGACGGCCCTCGAGTGCCGCACCGAGGCCGTGCTCGACAACGTCGCCGGCATTGCGCAATTCACGCGCTTCGTTACGCACGCTACGCTCAAGATTCCCGCGGGCGCCGACACGCAGAAGGCGCGCCCGCTCCTGCAGAAGGCAGAAGATCGCTGCCTGGTCTCGAACTCGCTCAAAGGCGAGCGGCATCTCGAGGCGGAGATCGTGACGGGCTGAGCGCGCACTCGGTTTCCTTCCCTTCTTGGTTGGTCGAAGCCTCGAAACGCCGACCTCGTTTCCATCGTTCGAGGAGATAACTCGTGAAAATCGCCATCTGTAAGTTCGTTGCCGTAGTCGCCTTTGCGTCGATTCCTCTCGCGCACGCCCAGCAGACGGGCGCACCCTACGGTTCGTCGACATTTGCCGCCTATGAGGACATCGACAGCGTAAAGCAGCTGAAAGTCGTCTGGGACTTCAATTTCGTCGACCCGAAGGCCGTGGGCGGGGTGTTCAACAACGTCGGTGCGCTGATGAAGGCCGCGGCCGAATTCGGGCCGCACGACATCGATCCGCTCAAGATCGTCATTGTTTCGCACGGCCCGGAGCTCGTCGTCTTCGCGAAGCAGAACTACGCGAAATACAAGGACATCGTCGACCGTGCGGCGTCGTTGGCCAAGCAAGGCGTCCGCTTCGAAATGTGCCGCAATGCCGCGGCAGCGGCTGGCTTCAAGCCCGATGACTTTCACGGCTTCGTCACCGTGGTGCCGGCGGGCCCTTACGCCTTGGCCTACTGGCAGGCGAAGGGATATGCCCTCAACGCAGTGGGCGCCACGATGCCGACACCACCCATAAGCGCCATGAACAAGGCCGACTTGGGAGCAAAGTAAAACCTTCGACCGGTTTCGCCGGCGGGCTGGTTGATCGTTACCGCCAGGAAACCGGCTCGATCCGATGCGCGGATCGAATGCGTACCGGGCTTGCCCACCGAGCTCACCGGGTGGACTCGTCGGGACAACGGCGCATCCGGGGGGCGCCCGGATTTGCCCCCGCGCTCGATGTTGACCGCGTGCTTTATTCCTGGAAGGGCGCGAGCTCGCCGGGACGTCTCAGCATCTTGTTGACCTCGTCCAGGTGCAGCTCTTCCTGCACAATCATTTCTCGAGCGTATTCTTCCAGAAGCACGGAATTGCCTTCGGCGATCTTGAGCAGATCGTAATAGCAGGCAAGTGCGCTCTTCTCGTGCTCAAGGCTCTCGCGAAGGATGTCGCCGATGTCGTGTTTCTCGGTCTCCAGCAGCGGACCGATCTTCAGCGACGGATGGCCACCGAGCAGGGTGACCAGTTCGCCGGCCTTTTGTGCATGTTGAAGCCCTTCGTCTGCGTTGCTCTTGAGCCACGAGACGATGGGGATGCGGTTGTAGCCGTACACCATCAACGAATAGTGCGTATAGCGGACCACCCCCGCCAGCTCGGCTTCCATGATGCGGTTCAGCGCATTGATCGCCTTATTCAATCTTTGCTTGTCCTTCACGTCGGTCTCCTAAATCGGCCATTGCGAACCAGAAATGCACGGTGACATCATTCTTCGAAGGCTAGACGGCGCATTGACGCCGGCGGCCTTGACCACAAAGACGACGCATTCCATTTTATTCGCCTCCCTCACGAGAAGCCGTTCGCGCTCTCTCATGCGCAACACGGCGCGGGCGCATGCCGACCGAAGGCGTCCGGCGATCGACGTGCCATTGAACGACGACGCGATGGCGGTGCCCAACGCGAGTAGAGGGCAGGCATCGCGAACCTACGCTCTCTCGGTCTTCAGGTGTACCGAGCGCCGACATGCACTCGCGACCCGAACGGCGCCAGGCCCCGGGCGTCGCCGTGCGATGCACAGTGCTTCGCCCCGTGTTCGCCGAGAATATCCGCGGATTTTGCCGATCTGGCCGAACCGGTGAAATCGTCGTATGCTCTTCGCGATGGTGCGGCGTCGTCATGGGTAATTCGCTTCCGTTGCCCTGTGTCCGACCTGCCGGGCCATCGGCATCGACGCGTCGATTTGAAGAACGCCATTTGAAGAACACCAATTCGTGACCCAATCATTGGAGGAGCGCAACCATGTTCGTGACTGTGACTGCGAAGTATGATTCCGCCGACAAGGTCCGCAATGCCAAGGACGATCTGCTCGCGACCGGCATCCCGGCCGAGAAGGTCTTCGTGGATGCGGACGCGATGCAAATCAAGGTGATGACTCCGGAGGTCACGAAGGCCGAGATTCTAGAGTTGCTCAATCGGCACGAACCGACCCAGATCGGCTGATACGGCGGGCGCCGCGAACGCGTTCCCGGCGGCCGCAAACGCGGGGCGAGCGAACCCGATCTCGTTCGGGCGCTCGCTTCGGAGCGTCGCTATGCTCGGGCGCGTATTGCCCGGAAGCAATAGCGACCGAGCGGCCGTCGCGCGAGCGCGGAAGCTGCGTGTGCTTCGATTGGAACTCGATCATTGGAGGCAATAGCTTCTTTACCACGTTTCTGACAGCATCACGGGGCGCCACCCTCATGCGGCCAGGCCGCGGGCCGGCCTTGCCACCATCGGCGACGAGGACATCGGTCACGATACCAACGTTGCGCCAGGCCTCGATGGAATGCAGTCGAGGCGCGCCAGAACACGGTCGACCATCACCCCCGCCTCCCCAAGGTAGTTGGCCGGATCGAGCATGCGCTCGAGGGCGGCGCGATCGACGTGGCGGCTGATCTCGGGGTGTGCGGCCAGCAGATCGATGAGCGGTACCTGCTTCGCCAGCGCCTCGCGGCACAGATCGTAAACCACGTCGTGTGCATGCTCGCGCCCAATGTAGCGGCCGAGACCCATCATGACCGCCTCGCTCATGACCAGACCCTGCGTCAGGTCGATGTTGCGGCGCATGGCCGTCGCGTCCACCTGCAGGCCCTCGACCACGAAGCGCGACTGCTTCAACGCGCCGGCCACCAGGCAGAAAGCCTCGGGCAGCACGATCCACTCGATCTCCCACGGCCCCGTGGAGCGCTCGTGGTCAGCCACCATCGCGTCCATCAGCGCTGCGGCATGCTGGCGCAGCACCGAGATCGCAGCGTGGACGTAGCAGCTCGAAATCGGGTTGCGCTTCTGCGGCATCGTGCTGCTGGAACCGCGGCCATGGTGGTACGGCTCGTAGACCTCGCCCACTTCGGTCTGCATCATCAGCTTGACGTCCGTGCTGAGCTTGCCCAGCGTGCCGCCGATCAGGCCCAACACCGTGCCCACCTCGGCGATGTTGTCGCGGATCGTGTGCCACGCGATCACCGGCTGCTGCAGGCCCAGCTCGGCGCACAGCGCGGCCTGCGTCTCCATCGCGCCCGTTTCCAGCGAGGCAAGCGTGCCGGCGGCGCCCGCAAATTCACCCACCAGCACCCGCTCCTTCAGCTGCGCCAGCCGCTCGCGGTGGCGCAGCACGGCTGAAAGAATGCCGGCCATCTTGTAGCCGAAGGTCACCGGAATCGCCTGCTGCAGATTGCTGCGGCCGATCATCGGCGTCAGCCGGTGTTCCTTGGCCAGCTTGGCAAGTGCCTGGGCGATGTTCCCCAATTCGGCATCCACCAGCGCCAGCGCCTCACGGATCTGCAGCACCGTGGCCGTGTCCGTGATGTCCTGCGTGGTGGCGCCCCAGTGGCAATACTCGCCGAGCTTGTCGCGGCAAAGCTGGTTTACCTGCGTGACCACGCCGAGGATCGGGTAGCCGATGCGCTCGGTCTGCTCGCGCAGCCGCGCCATGTCGATCTGATCGAGCCTGCAGTGACTGGCGATTTCGTCGGCCGCTTCCCGCGGGATCAGGCCCAGTCGCGCCTGCACCCTGGCCAGCGCGGCCTCGACGTCCAGATACTTCTGGGTGCGGTTCTCGTCGGACCAGACGTGGCGCATCGCGTCGGTGCTGAAGATCTCCTGAAAGATGTTCGAGTCGATAATGGAAGCGGGCATTTATTTCTCGATTGAAAGGTGGGTTGTCCGGCGGCCGGCGCGTGCCAGAAGCGAACGTGCGCGCCGCAGCACGGGTTTGTCAACCATGCGGCCCGACTTGCGTGCCCGCGTCCCGGCTCGCTTCGGCCGCCGCGAGCACGAGTGCGCCCACGCAACTTCGACGGCGCTCGGCCGCAGCGCATCGTCGACCGATGCCGCGCGCGCCGCCGACGCCGGGGCGCTCGATCCAAATGACGTGCGCGCCGAGATCGACGAGCTCGTGCATCGCAGGTGGCGCCGCGATGGCGTGTTCCAGCGAGACGACGGTGATGATCAGAGGTTGCATGGAGTGATTCCTCGGTTCGGCGCAGCGTGGCGACGACGTCCATCGCCAGCCAACCGCCATGATCCCGGGCCACTGAGCCCCTTGCCCGGAAAACGCAAAGGGCGCAGTCTTCAGCAGTGACCCTTTTTTGCGACGCTAAAAATGGGAGCCCCCGCCGTGATGGCTTACGTTCTGATCGAGCTGGTCGGGCCGATCCGGGTCTCCGGCATTGTTATTGCGAGACCGAAAGGAATACGACTGGTTTGCGGACATGGCCCAAAGGAATGCCGGCGCCAGCCGCGCTGGTCGACTGAAAGATGTGACGCGATCGTCGCGCAGGGAAGCCCGCGGCATGGAGGCCACGGCGTGCAGAGCGACCGTGGCAAGGAGGCTGCACCATGAACGAGATTGTTCCCGATATTCTTACCTGGGCGTGGTTTTCCGAACCGCACGGATACAACTTCAACGCCTACCTCGTGCGCCACCCCGAAGGCAACCTCTGCATCGACCCGGTCGCGCCGGGCGACGAGTCCCTTGCCGCCCTCGCCCGCCTGGGGGTCGCCACGGTTCTCCTCACCAATCGCAACCATTCGCGGGCCGCCAATGAGGTGCGCGAGCGCACTGGCGCGAAGACGCTGATCCATCCGGACGACGCCGCGCATGCGAAAAGCCAGGGCGCTCAAATCGACGCGATGCTCAGGGTGGGGGAGCGGATCGGCCCATTGACGATCGTTGCCGCCCCCGGCAAATCGCCTGGCGAGGTAGCGCTCCACTGGCCGGAGCGGAGCCTGCTGATCGTGGGCGACGCGGTGATCGGGAACCCTCCGGGCCGGTGCTCGCTCTTGCGCGACAAGGTGATGGACGATCCGGCGCGCCTGCGGCAAAGCGTGCGCGCGCTTCTCGGGCTCGATTTCGATACGCTGCTGGTCGGCGATGGGGCATCGATTCTCCACGGCGCCAAGGCGCGCCTCAAGGAACTCGTCGACACCTTCCCCGCTGCGTGAGAAGGGGCTCGAGACGGCGCGGGGACGAGCGCGGGCGCAATTCGAAAGGCCTGCGGCAAGTGGCGAGGGAATCGACGCCGCAGAACAAGCGAACCGATCGACGCCGGTGCGCTCAGCAGGCCTTGAGCCCACGACCCTTGGCTCGCAGGGAATAAAGTGACCGTAACGGACTATTTTTGTTGTTATTTGACTCGACCCGCCTACCCGCCACGCCCGTCACCTCGGCCATCGCCCGCGGCATTGCTCGAGTCCCCTTCGCGCGGCGGTCGAAGCGCGTTTCACCGCGCCGGACCACACCCCGGCGTCATCAAACAGGGCGGCGGCTGCGTGAAGCGCAGCCCGCTGGACTAATCCAATCCCATGCGAATATCATCCAATCCTTGCCCACCCAGGAGGCCACGATGATCCACCGCAGAACGTTTGTTACGGCGGCCGCGCTGAGCGCGCTGGCCGCGCTCTTCCCGCTGGCAGCGCAGTCCGAAACCGTATTGAAGGCGGCCGACGTGCACCCGCCCGGCTATCCCACCGTCGTCGCGGTGGAGAACATGGGCAAGAAGCTCGCGGCAGCCACCCACGGCGAGCTCACGATCCAGATGTACCCGAACAGCGTGCTGGGCGGCGAGAAGGAAATGATTGAGCAGACGCAGGTCGGCGCGATCCAGATCCTGCGCACCTCGCTCGGCCCGATCGGCCCGGTCGTTCCCGAGGTGAACGTGTTCAACATGCCGTTCGTGTTCAAGAGCATCAAGCAGATGCGCGACGTGATCGACGGCCCCATCGGCCAGGAGCTGCTCGACAAGATCAGCGCGTCGCCGGTCAGGCTGATCGGGCTCGCCTGGATGGACGGCGGCTCGCGAAGCCTCTACACCAAGAAACCGGTGCGCACGCCCGCGGATCTCAAGGGCATGAAGATCCGGATGATGGGCAACCCGCTGTTCGTCGATACGATGAATGCGATGGGCGGCAACGGAATCAGCATGGGTTACGGCGAGGTGTTCACCGCGCTGCAGACCGGCGTGATCGACGGCGCCGAGAACAATCCGCCGAGCCTGTACACCGCGAATCACTTCAAGGCGGGCGCGAAGTACTACACCCTGACCAACCATCTGATTATCCCCGAGGTCCTGGTGATGTCGAAGGTGTCCTACGACAAGCTGACGAAGGACCAGCAGGCGCTGATCAAGAAGCTGGCGCGCGAGGCGCAATTCGAGCAGCGCGAGCTCTGGGACAAGGCCGTCGCGGAGTACACGGCCAAGCTCAAGGCGGAGGGGGTCGAATTCATCGAGATCGACACGAAGCCGTTTTACGACGCGACGGCGCCGGTGCGTGCGAAGTATGGCGCGCCGTACGCCGACCTGATGAAGCGCATCGAAGCGACCAAGTAACGCCGCAACGCCCGGAGGTCCGACCGGCATCCCGCCTTGCGCCGGGATGCCGCCCTCCAACCTCGCTCTCAGACGACCGCCGATGGATCCCCTCTACGTCCGCCTGATGGATCGCCTCTACGTAGCCAGCATCTGGGTCGCCGGGGCGGCGATCTTTTTCATGTCGCTGATCATCCCCTGGGGGGTGTTCACGCGCTACGTGCTCGGCACGGGATCGCGGTGGCCCGAGCCGATCGCGATCCTGCTGATGATGGTGTTCACCTTCATCGGCGCCGCCGCGGCGTACCGTGCCGGCAAGCACATCGCCGTAACGATGCTGACCGACGCGCTGCCCAAGCCCGTCCAGCGCGCGACCGCGGTGCTCGTGGATCTGCTCATGATGCTCGTGAGCGCCTTCGTCACCTGGTACGGCACGCGCCTTTGCATCGAGACGATGGGCCAGTCGGTGGCGGAGCTGCCGGGACTGCCGGTCGGCGTGACCTATGCATCGCTGCCGATCGGCAGCGCGATCACGCTGCTGTTCGTGATCGAGAGCCGCGTGTTCGGCGCGCAGGATCACCGTCCGGTCGTCACGATCGAGGACGAGGGCTCCTCCGCGCACGTGGCGCGCTCTTCGGAGCCGGCCGCCTGATGGACGCCTTTATCCTGATCGGCAGCTTCGTCGTCCTGATGTTGATCGGCGTGCCGGTCGCCTACGCGCTCGGCCTGGCCGCTCTGGTCGGCGCCTTTGCGATCGACATCCCGCTCGACGCGGTGATGATCCAGATCGCCGCGGGAGTCAACAAGTTCTCGCTGCTCGCGATTCCCTTCTTCGTGCTCGCGGGCGCGATCATGGCCGAGGGCGGCATGGCGCACCGCCTGGTCGCCTTCGCCGGGGTGCTGGTGGGGTTCATCCGCGGCGGCCTGTCGCTGGTCAACATCATGGCCTCGACCTTCTTCGGCGCGATCTCGGGCTCGTCGGTAGCCGATACCGCTTCGATTGGAACGGTCCTGATCCCCGAGATGGAAAAGAACGGCTATCCGCGCTCGTTCGCGACCGCGGTGACCGTCAGCGGCTCGGTGCAGGCGATTCTGATTCCGCCGAGCCACAATGCGGTGATCTATTCGCTCGCCACCGGCGGCACCGTCTCGATCGCCGCGCTGTTCATGGCGGGCGTGCTGCCCGGCCTGGCACTGGGGCTGACCCTTGCCGCGCTCTGCATGATCCAGGCCCACCGCTACGGCTACCCCAAGGGCGAGGTGGTCCCCCTGCGCAAGGCGCTCAAGATCTGCGTCGAGGCGCTGTGGGGCCTGATGACGATGGTGATCATCCTCGGGGGGATTCTCTCGGGCGTGTTCACCGCCAACGAGTCAGCCTCGATCGCGGTGCTGTGGGCGTTCTTCGTCACGATGTTCATCTATCGCGACTACAAGTGGAGCGACCTGCCGAAGCTGGTGCACCGGACGGTCAAGACCGTGACCATCGTGATGATCCTGATCGGCTTCGCGGCGGCATTCGGCTACATGATGACGCTGATGCAGATTCCGCTGAAGGTCACCACGTTCCTGACCGGGCTTTCCGACAACAGGTACGTGATCCTGCTGCTCATCAATGTGCTGCTACTCATGCTCGGCACGCTGATGGACATGGCGCCGCTGATCCTGATCCTCACGCCCATCCTGCTTCCGGTCGTCAAGGTCCTGGGGGTCGACCCGGTGCATTTCGGCATGATCATGATGATCAATCTCGGCATCGGATTGATCACGCCGCCGGTGGGGACGGTCCTCTTCGTCGGCAGCGCGGTGGCCAAGCTGAAGATCGGCGTCGTGACCAAGGCGATGATGCCGTTCTTCGTCGCGCTGTTCGTCGTGCTGATGATGGTGACTTACATTCCCTGGCTCTCGCTCTGGCTTCCTCGGGTGCTGGGGCTGTGATGCGCGCAGTTCCCTGAAGTCGACGGCGTCGTCGGGCTGGAGCACCCCTGCGCCGGTGGCCCGGCGATCGATGCGCCGGACCCGATCGCGCCGATCCGCGCCGCGCAACATCAGTCTCAATCCGGATTCGGCGGCGAGGTGATGGTCACAGGCCGCATTCGGAGATGGCTGCCTCCCGTCAGTAGCTACCGCGGTTCGGTGCTGACTTGGCCTTTCGCGCGCCCATCTTGGCGACGACCTGTTGTGCGCCTGCCGCCATCAGACGAGCGTCCGAGCTGACCGTCACGAACTGAAAGCCCTTCTCGATCCGCGTCAATGCGACCTCCGGCGTGCCGTTGTGAATGCCGGCAACCAGGCCATGGGCCTTCGCTCTTGCAAGGATCCGATCGATGGCCTCGGCCACCGGCGGGTCGACATCGTCGAACACAGGCGTGCAGCCGAGCGCCAGCGAAAGGTCGGATGGGCCGACGTATACCGCGTCGAGACCTTTCACCGACATGATGTCGTCGAGGTTGTCGAGCGCCTGTCTGGTCTCGATCATCGCGAACACGACGATCGTGTCGTTGGCATGCTTTGGATAGTCGGCACCGCCGTAGAGCAGCGCTCGCACCGGCCCGAAACTGCGCGTGCCGCGCGGCTGATAGTGCGTGGCCGCCACCAGTTTCTCGGCGTCTTCGCGGGTATTGACCATCGGGCAGATGACGGCGTAGGCGCCGGCGTCCAGCGTCTTCATCAGGATGCCCGGCTCGAGCCAGGGCACCCGAATCACGGGTACGGTATCGGTGGTCGAGATCGCAGTCAGCATGTTGACCGCCGCCTGATAGTCGACCACTCCGTGCTGCAAGTCGACGGTCAGCGAGTCCCAGCCCTGATGCGCCATCGTCTCGGCCGAGAACGCATTGGGAATGGCAAGCCAGCCGTTCAGCACGGCGCCGCCGGCCTTCCAGATGGTCCGGATTCGGTTTTCGCGCATCGATGCTCTCCTGTGTTCACCCTGGGGCCCCGCCCGATTCAGCGAACGAGGCAGGGGCGCTTGTTGTCGAATTTCCAGCCCGGAATCAGGTATTGCATCGCGACCGCATCGTCGCGCGCTCCGAGCGCTTTCTCCTTGTATAGCCGGTGGTGTTTCTCGACCTGCGCGAGGTCGATCTCGACTCCCAGTCCCGGCTTCTTCGGCACCGCCACCCTCCCCCCGACGATCTTGAACGGTTCACGCGTCAATTGCTCGCCTTCCTGCCAAATCCAATGCGTATCGATCGCGGTGATGTTACCCGGAGCCGCGGCCGCGCAATGGGTGAACATCGCGAGCGAGATATCGAAGTGATTGTTGGAATGCGATCCCCAGGTAAGTCCCCATTCGTGGCAGAGCTGCGCGACTCGCACCGAACCGGCCATCGTCCAGAAATGCGGGTCCGCCAGCGGAATCGTGACCGACTGCAGCGCAATGGCATGGCCCAGCTCGCGCCAATCGGTGGCGATCATGTTGGTCGCCGTCGGCAATCCCGTCGCCCGGCGGAACTCGGCCATCACCTCGCGGGCCGAAAACACGCCCTCGGCGCCGCACGGATCCTCGGCATAGGCCATGATCCCGTGCAGGTCGCGGCATAGCCGTACGGCGTCATTCAACGACCAGCCGCCGTTGGGATCGAGCGTTATGCGCGCCTTGGGGAAGCGCTCGTGCAGCGCGCGGATGGCGTCGACTTCCTGTTCGCCCCGCAGTACCCCGCCCTTCAGCTTGAAGTCGTTGAATCCATAGCGGGCGTGCGTTGCCTCCGCGAGTCGCGTAACCGAGTCGGGCGTCAGTGCCTTTTCGTTGCGCAGGCGGAACCACTCGTTGTCGGCGTCCGGTTCGCTTCGGTACGGCAAGTCGGTGCGGCGCCGGTCACCGACATAGAACAGATAGCCGAGCATCTCGACCGAGTCGCGCTGCTGCCCCTCACCGAGCAACTCGGCGACGGGCACGCCCAGGTGTTGGCCGAGGAGGTCGAGCAGCGCCGCTTCGAGCGCGGTCACCGCATGAATCGTGATGCGCAGGTCGAAGGTCTGCAGACCTCGTCCGGCGGCGTCGCGATCCGCAAAACGGGTCCGCACGTTGTTCAGGATGCGGTTATAGCCGCCGATCGATTGACCGACGACGAGCTCGCGTGCGTCCTCCAGTGTTTGTCGGATCCGCTCGCCGCCGGGTACCTCGCCAACGCCGGTATTGCCGGCATCGTCGTTAAGGATGACGATGTTGCGGGTGAAGAACGGGCCATGCGCGCCGCTGAGATTCATCAACATGCTGTCATGGCCGGCAACCGGGAGCACCCGCAGCTCGGTGACGACGGGAGCGCTGTGACGACCCGCCGAATGGTCGGATGGCGACATCTCTACGCGCCTCAAATCTTTCCCGGCCGGGATTCGAACGGCGTGAAGTCGTGCATGACGAATGCTCCGCCCTGGTATCGCCGGGCAACGGGGTCGAGCGGATTTGGCTTCTGCAGAACTTCTGCCGCGAAGTCCTCGGCGTTCTGCTGCGGGCGGTAACCGAGCTTCTCCGCGCCGGTGTTGTCGTAATAACTGCGCGTGTTGTTCGATACGCCCCATACGACCATGTAACCGACGTCGGGCACGGTGATGCACGCCATTATCAACTGCATCAGGTCGTCGTCGCCGAACCACGTGCTCAGCTGCCTGGGCTCGGCCGGGGGCCTGCTGAACGCAGTGCCGATGCGCATCGATATGCCCTCGATGCCGTGCTTGTCCCAGTACATGCGGGCCATCGTCTCGCCCCATACCTTCGACAGGCCGTAGAAGCCGTCGGGCCGGAACGGCGCGTCGAGCTTGAGCTTGTCCTTGACGGAGTGCATGCCGAAAGCGTGGTTGGAGCTGGCGAAGATCACCCGCCGCACCTTGTGGCGACGCGCGCCCTCGTAGATCTGGTACAGCCCGAAGAGGTTGTTCTCGACGATCTCGGGCAGCGGCCGTTCGACGCTGGTCCCCGCCAGGTGGATCAGCACGCCGACGCCGTGGAGCAGGCGATCGACGACGGCCGGATCGCGCAGATCGCCGTGCATGATGTCCTCGCCCTCGCGCAACGGGGTCAGCGGGCTCCGGCCGCCGGCGGAGCGCAGGTCGACGCCACGCTGCAGGAGTCCCGAACGAATGATCCGGCCCATGTTCCCGCTGGCACCGGAGAGCGCAACTTTGGTCATCGCAATCATCCTTTGTAAAAGGCAGCGGGGGGCCCCGCCACACCCGGCTCGAGCATGAACACACCTCCGGCTTGCGGCGTCCGCGCGAGCTCCGCCTCGGACAGATTCTCACGCAGCGAAGTCACATACAGCGTGCGTCCGTCGGGGCCGCCGAAGCAGGGCATCGTCGGGTGCGTAACCGGCAGCTCGACGTATTCGATCAACTCGCCGGACGGACTGAATCGATTGATCCGTCCGGCCGAGATACCGCAACCCCAATAGCAACCTTCCAGGTCGGTCGCGCCGCCATCCGGACGGCCCCACTCGGGCCGCATCGACGCGAAGACTTCGCGTTTGCCGATTGCGCCGGTCTCGGGATCATAGGCGTAACGGAATATGGCGCCGCCGCGCGAATCCGAGTGGTACATCGTGCGCCCATCAGGACTCCACGCGAGGCCGTTCGATACCTTGACGTCGCCCGTCATGCGCGTGCAGCGATGATCTGCATCCAGTCGATAGAGACTGCCGATCGGCTCCTTCTGCGGCCGCTCGTCCATAGTTCCAGCCCAGAAGCGGCCTTCGGGCGATACCTTGCCATCGTTGAGGCGATTGGTCGGGAGATCGGGCTCCGGATTGCAAAGAAACGCGAGTCGTTCAGTCTCGAGATCGAGCAGATGGAACCCGGTGCGCATTGCGACGACAAGCCCGCCGCGCTCTGCAAGACCGATGCTGCCGACCGCCGCCGGCAATTTCCACTCGCGTCGCTCGCCCGTCGCCGGTCGCCAGCGGTAGATGAGCCCGTCCGGAATGTCGACCCAGTACAGCGCCCCTTCGCGCGCCGACCACAACGGGGATTCGCCGGTCGTGTTGCGCGCATCGACAACGCACTCCACGGCCGCGTTCAAGCGCGTGCTCATGCGCGGGCGTCGATCCCCTGCGCCCTCGACCCGCCCCGCACGACAAGCGGGCCTGCGAGGCGCCAATCACAAAACTGCCCAATCATTTCGTCCTCCTGTGGGACTGGGGAGCCGAACGCTCCGTGTACCGGCCCATCGTGTGGGCTCGCGGCCGGTGTCATCGCCGGGTTCGAAAGCGCGGAGCGACCCGCGATGTCCGCATCGTCTCCACGCATTGGACAATTGTATTTCACCACGGATCAGACCGGCACGGAGGTCCCGTTACGGCGTCGGCGCATTTTCAGTGGTTCCCTTTGCTGACGCCGGTGATCAGGATGGCGCGAAAATCGTTGACGTTGGTGAGTGTCGGCCCGGTGACGACTCCATCACCGAGCGCCTCGAAAAAGCCGTGGCCGTCGTTGTTCGCGAGGCTGTCGTTGGGATTGATGCCCTGACGCCACGCGCGTTCGAGCGAGTCCGGCGCGAGCTGCGCCCCGGCGATTTCCTCGAGGCCGTCGACACCGTCGGTATCGCCCGCAATCGCGTAAATCGACGCGTGGCCGTGCAACGCAATGCCGAGCGACAGCAGGAACTCGACGTTGCGACCGCCGCGCCCGTTGCCACGCACGGTCACCGTGGTTTCGCCGCCCGTCAACAGCACACAAGGCGGAACGAAAGGTTGCCGTCGGTCCGCAACCTGTAGCGCAATGCCGGCCAAGATCTTGCCCGCATCACGCGCCTCTCCTTCGAGGCGGTCACTCAGAATATGAGCAGGGATGCCGGCGTCGAGCGCCACGGCCGCCGCGGCCTCCAGCGCCATTTGGGGGGTAACGATCATTCTCGTTTCGATCCGCGCGAGGCGCGGGTCGCCGGGCTTCACCGTTTCGCCGGAGCCCGATTCCAGCAGCTTGCGCACGTTGGCCGGCACTTCGATTGCGTAGCGACGGATAATCGCCAACGCATCGTTGCAGGTCGTGGGATCGGGCGCTGTCGGACCGGAGGCGATGTCGATCGGATCATCGCCCGGCACGTCGGAGATGAGCAGCGTCACCACCTTGGCTGGATGGCACGCTGCCGCCAAGCGCCCGCCCTTGAGCGCTGACAGGTGGCGACGCACACAATTCATCTCCGAAATGTCCGCTCCGCTCTTCAACAGCGCCTTGTTCACCGCCTGCTTGTCCGCGAGCGTCAAGCCAGGCGCGGGCGCTGCGAGCAGCGCCGAGCCTCCACCAGAAATCAGGCACAGCACCAGATCGTCGGGCGTGAGACCGACAACCTTTTCCCGGATGCGCCGCGCCGCCTCGATGCCGGCAGCGTCAGGCACAGGGTGCGCGGCCTCGACGATCTCGATGCGCTCACAGGGAACCATGTAGCCATAGCGGGTGACGACCAGTCCCTCCAGTGGACCCGCGACGTTGTCCTCGACGGCACGCGCCATCGCCGCCGATGCCTTGCCGGCACCGATGACCAGCAAACGTCCAGCGGGTTGCTGGGGCAAATGCGGCGGCAGACAGAGCGCGGGCTGCGCAGCAGCGATTGCGGCGTCGAACATGCGGCGCAGGAGATCACGAGACTCGTCCATTGGAGGCAGCTCCGGTCGCCGCGTCAGCCGCTACGAAAAGGGGCGAGCCGGCGCTCGATCTGCCGCGATGTTCGGAATTGCACGGCGCTTTTCGCGACAATTTGAACCCCAACCATGATCGACAGCGTCGCGTTCTTCGCGCCGACCTCACCACCAGACACCGGCGCGTCGGCGTAGTCGCCGCCAGGGTCATTGATGCGCTTGGCGAAATTTCGCGTGCGGCGTGTCCGGGACCATGCCGGTGCAGCACTCGAACATGCCTCGCCGGACGTTTGGCTTGCCGCGACGGCAACGAACCTAGGCGGCGCGCGGTTGACCGCGCTGACCGGATCGAGCAACAGCACAGGTTCATTCCTCCATTTGGAGCCCGCGGCCCCGGCAGGACTTGCTCTTTCCGAGCCCGGACGCCTCGGATGCACGGGATTCTTGACCAGTATATATAGGCTTGTCCAATGCACGTGTTTTGGTATGCTCTGGGAGCCAGTTCAAGGCGCGAGCCCGAAGGTACGCAGCGAGTATAGCGAGGGCTCGCAACACGGATATGCGCCCAACTCGCCCCCTCTTCCGGGTTGCTGCCAAAAAAGCGTCTACCTCGTTGCGCGGCTTGCGCTTATTCTCGCTATGCGCTTCGCCTCGCTCCCCACGCAGCCATCGCTTTTCGGCCCTGCAACGCACGCGTGAGAGCAAGCCTGAGAGGCTCCGGGAGCGGGGATTGAATCCGGATCAACGCGCGCCTTCAGTCATGAATTGCGCGAGAGCCCCGTCGCGCGCGAGAATGCGCTGATCCATCGGAAGGAAAACGCCTATGGCAACAGCACGATCGCAAGCGCCGCTGACGATCCGCATGCACGAGCGCGACAATGTCGCCATCGTCGCCAACGACGGCGGCCTGCCGGCGGGCACCGAGCTCCCTTCGGGGCTGACATTGCGCGAGCGTGTGCCGCAGGCCCACAAGGTGGCGCTGGTGGATCTCCGCGAAGGCGCGCCGGTGATACGTTACAACGTGGTGATCGGCTATGCACTGAAAGACATTCCGGCGGGCAGCTGGGTGCATGAGCGGCTGCTGAAGATGCCGTCGGCGCGCTCTCTCGACAAGCTGCCGATCGCCACCGTCAAGCCCGAACCCACGCCCCCGCTCGAGGATTTCACGTTCGAGGGCTATCGGAATCCGGACGGCTCCGTCGGCACGCGCAATATCCTGGCCATCACTCAGACCGTTCAGTGCGTCGCCGGAGTCACCGAATTCGCGGTGCAACGCATCAAGCAGGAGCTGCTGCCGCGGTTTCCCAACGTCGACGACGTCGTCGCCCTGGAACATACCTACGGCTGCGGCGTGGCGATCGATGCACCCGACGCAATCGTGCCGATCCGAACGTTGCGCAACATCAGCCTCAACCCGAACTTCGGCGGCGAGGTGATGGTCATTAGCCTCGGCTGCGAAAAGCTGCAACCGGAACGCCTGCTGCCGCCCGGGACGATCCCGATCGTCGATGAGCGCAACGTGGCCGACATTGGCGCCAGCGACGAAGCAGCGCTGGACGTCGTCTGCCTGCAGGACGACAAGCATGTGGGCTTCATGTCGATGATCGATTCGATCATGATCCAGGCCGAGGACCACCTTGCGCGCTTGAACGCGCGCCGACGCGAGACCGTGCCGGCGAGCGAGTTGGTGGTGGGCTTGCAGTGCGGAGGCAGCGATGCCTTCTCCGGCGTCACCGCCAACCCGGCGGTCGGCTTCTGCACCGACTTGCTCGTGCGCGCCGGCGCCACCGTGATGTTCTCGGAAGTCACCGAGGTACGCGACGGCATCGACCAGCTGACGTCGCGCGCGACGAGCCCGGAAGTGGCCGAGGCAATGATCAGGGAAATGGCCTGGTACGACAACTACCTCGATAGGGGCCGGGTCGATCGCAGTGCCAACACCACGCCCGGCAACAAGAAGGGAGGTCTGTCGAACATCGTGGAAAAGGCGATGGGCTCGATCGTCAAGTCCGGCCGTTCACCGATCTCCGGCGTGCTGGCGCCAGGCGAAAAGGTCAACCAGAAGGGCCTGATCTACGCCGCGACACCGGCCAGCGATTTCATCTGCGGCACGCTGCAGCTCGCAGCCGGGATGAACCTGCACGTCTTCACGACGGGCCGGGGCACCCCGTATGGATTGGCGCAGGTTCCGGTGATCAAGGTCGCTACGCGGAGCGACCTTGCGCGACGCTGGCACGACCTCATCGACATCGATGCCGGGACAATCGCCACCGGCGAGAAGACCATCGATGCGGTCGGCTGGGAACTGTTCCGGCTCATGCTCGACGTCGCCAGCGGCCGCCAGAAGACCTGGGCTGAGCGTTGGAAGCTGCACAACGCGCTGGTTCTATTCAACCCCGCGCCGGTGACTTGATTCCGGGCGGCTATTGCTTGAAGACGTCGGCGAAGAACTTGGAAGCCTCGGCCTCTGCTTCGTTGTTCACCTTTGCGTCGTAGCGCAGGGGCAGATTGAACTTCTCGCCGAGCGCGGTCGCCTCCGGATTCGTGAAGGCGTGCACCGCGCCGGGATATTCGATCACCCGGTAGTCGGCCTTCGCCGCGTCCAGGTCGGCCTTGAATGTCGCGTACTGCTCCTTCTTCACGAACGGGTCGTCGGCGCCGTTCAAGACCAGGATCTTCGCCTTGACCGTGCCCGGCGCGGGGGCCGGCGTGTTGAGGCCGAGCGAGGCGTGGAAACCCGCGACGCCGGCCAGATCGGCGCCGGCCCTCGCCATGTTGAGCACCACCGCGCCGCCGAAGCAGTAGCCCACCGCGCCGATTCGCGTGGGATCGACCGTCGGCTGTTTCGCGAGCTGCTCGCGCGCGGCGTTGAAGCGCGCTTCCATCACCTGCGGGTTCTTCATCACCGAGCCCGAGAGCGCGCCTGCGTCCTTAGGGTTGTCGGCCGTCTTGGCATCGCCGTACATGTCGGCGATGAAAACGGTGTAGCCCTGCTGCGCGAGCCGGCGCGCCTCGTTGTGCATATGGTCCGTGATGCCCCACCATTCGTGCACCACGACGATTCCCGGCCGCTTGCCCTTTTTGCCGGTGTCGTACACGACGAAACCCTTCATCGTGGTCTCGCCGTCGCTGTAGGTGACCGGCGTTTCCTTGATCGCGGCGAGGGCAGGCACGGTGATCGAGAGCGCGAGCAATGCTCCCAGAAGCTGCGTCTTCATGGCGTTTCCTGGGTTGGGAAATAGGGATTGCCGAGCAATCTACCGCGGGGATGCGAAAACCGCAACGTGCCCCAAGCCTACTTTGACCGCTGCGGGTCTCAAGCCCTGACCCGACGGTGATCACTGGGCGGAGATCGCCACGGTGCGTTTGGTCAGCTCCACGGGGGCCGCTTGGCTGCGGATTCTGTCAGCAATTCCGAGGTGCGCCTCAACTGCCAGGCAGGAGAGGCAAAGGAAGCGTCATGGCTCCTCGCGTCGATATTTTTCCATGGCAGGGATGGCGCAACGCATTGCGACAATTTGAAACATCGTTTGGGCATCGCGAACGCGTTTGAGGAGGGTCGGCGAAAACTGAAGCGCTCGGCCGGGGTACCTTCCACGCGAGAAAGGAGGAACGACATGCGTCCGGTTCAGGAGCCCCGCCCCGTCCCGGACACGGCACCCCGGGGACGGCACTCTTCAGGAGAAGCGGGGCGCCTCGCCCGGCGCCGGCGTATAGGGATAGCTGCCGCGCTCGAGAACCGCCTTGGCGCCACCGAGTTCCGCGATGCGTCGCTCCTGGTCGCGGAATGCCCGCTCGGAAACCTCAGCCGGGTCGCAGATCGCGCGCAGCCGCTTCTCACCGTCTGCGATGATCGCCTCCTGGCCGGGCTTGAGAGCAAGATCCCGCGTCTCCAACGGATCGTTCTCGAGATCGAAGAGTTGCGGCCGGTAGCCCTCGTAATGGACGTACTTGTACCGTCCGAAGCGCACCATGAATATCCCGGTCAGCGAGCCGACGGCATGGTACTCGCTGAGTATGCTCCGGTCGGCATCACCATTTTCGAGCACATGCAGGAGCGACGTGCCAGGGAGCTCGCGCTCGTCCGGCGTCGGCTGCTCGCCGACCGCCTCGATGATCGTGGGATACGCATCGACCAGCGAGACCGGAGCGCGAACCCGCCGCCCAGCCGGAATTCCCGGTCCGTTCAGAATGAGAGGCACGCCGACGGCCTCCTCGAACATATTGGACTTGCCCCAGAAGGTCCGGGTGCCAAGATTGTCTCCGTGGTCGCTCGTATAGATGACCAGGGTTTCCTTGCCGAGGCCGGTCTCGCGAAGCGCCTTCAATACCCGGCCGATGTTGTCGTCGAGGAAAGAGACCATGCCGTAATAGGCGGCGATGGCGATGCGCACATGCTCGTCGTCGCGGAAGTGGTCCTCGTAGTTCTGCACTTCGCGCAGCTTTCGCAGCACCGGATGGTCGGGAAAATCGGCGGGCGCGCGAAGCCGCGGCAGCGGAAGCTTGCCGAGATCATAGAGGTTGAAGAACTCCGGCGGCGCCACCAGCGGGAAATGGGGGCAGACGAAGGAGACGAACAGGCTCCATGGCTTCTCGGGCCTTCTTCCCGCCACCGTCCTCAGCCACGCAATGGCCCGGTCGCGAATATCGCGGTCATAGCGAAGATAGGTCGAGTCGCCTGACCCGGCATCGCCGGCGAGCTGCCGCGTGCTCGCCCGGGTCGGCGGCGGTCGCCGCAGCATGCCCTGTACGTCGCCCTCGCCGTTTAGGACGTGCAGCGGAAGAATCTCGTTGTCGAAGCCGTTGGGATCATCGCTGCCGCGATAATGGAGCTTGCCGATCGAATCGCAGCGATGGCCGGTGTCGTGCAGCCGATGTCCCCACGACGGAGGCGTGCCGCGATAGGGGAAGGCATTGTCCCAGTAGCCGATCGTGTGAACATAGCGGCCGGTGGCGAAGCTCGCCCGGCTCGGCACGCAAATGGGGCAATTGCAGTAGGCATTCTCGAACAAGGTGCCGCCGCTTGCCAGGGCGTCGAGATTGGGAGAGCGGACGACGGGATTGCCGTAGGCGCCGAGAACGCGGCGGCTATGCTCGTCGGACATGATGAAAAGTACGTTATGTCCTTGCATGTTCTTCATCTGTTCCATCGGTCAGTGGGCTTGAAAGTCGTCGCTGCCGGAGTTCTCGAGATGATCCGGTTCGTCGGGCATGATCACGCAGTCGTCGACGGGAACGGTGAGGATCGCCTCGCTGCCGACGTTCCGGAACGCGCGCCGCTCGCCCTGCACCCGCACGGTAAGCCCGTCGCCGACATCCACCATGTAGTCGATGATGTTGCCGAGGAACGTCGCTTCCACGACCGTTCCTTTGAGCCGGTTTTCGCCGCCCTCGGCGCTCACGGACCCCGTGGCGAAGGAGAAGGCTTCCGGACGAATCGCCACGGTCGCGGTAGCGCCGAGGGCTCGCCTGCGGCGATTGCGGCGATCCGGTTTTCGCCAAGGCCGATGACCGCGGTTCTGCCGTTGCGGCCGAGCACGGTTCCGGAGACCTTGTTCACGAGCCCCATGAAATCGGCGACGAACATGTTCGCCGGCCGTTCGTAGATCTCGCGCGGCGTCCCCACCTGCTGCACCGTGCCGCGATGGAAGACGGCGATCCGGTCCGACAGGACCATCGCTTCCGACTGGTCGTGCGTCACATAGATGAAGGTGATGCCGGTGCGGCGCTGCAGCGCCTTGAGCTCGAAGCGCATGCGCTCGCGCAGCTTGGCGTCGAGATTGGACAACGGTTCGTCGAGGAGCAGGATCGACGGCTCGACGACGAGCGAGCGGGCAAGCGCCACGCGCTGCTGCTGCCCGCCGCTGAGCTGCGCCGGATGCCGACCCTCGAGGCCCTCGAGCCCGACGGCCGCGACGACGCGCTCGATGCGCGCCTTGTGCTCGCGGCGATCGAAATCGGTGTAGCGCAGGCCGAAGGCGATGTTTTCCACGACCGTCATGTGCGGCCACACCGCATAGTTCTGGAACACCATCCCCATGCGCCGCCGCTCCGGGGGCACGACGCGATCCCGCGAGGAGAGGACCTCGCCGGCGACGATGATCCTGCCGCTGTCGGGAGCGAGGAAGCCGGCAAGAAGCCGCAAGGTGGTCGTCTTGCCGCAGCCGGAGGGGCCGAGCAGGGTGATGAACTCCTTCTCCGCGATGGCGATATCGACCTCGCTGATCGCGCGGACGCCTGTCGTAGCTCTTCGTCAGCTTCTCGATTTCGATATGAGCCATGCCGTTGATTTCTGGATCACCGAGCCGTTGCCGACGGCGCGATCAGGCTGCGGCCGGAGAGCCAGTTGAGCGGCAGGCTGACCAGCAGCGTCACGGCGATCGTAAAGACCGCGAGCGCTGCGACGACCTCGAGCTGGCCGAGATCGTTGAGACGGAAGAGCGCGACGGAGATCGTCTCCGTTCCGCCGGAATAGAGCAGGATCGTCGCACTCAGCTCGCTCAAGGCCGGAATGAAGACGAGAAGGAAGGCGACCGCCAGGCCGGGGCGCGCGAGGGGCAGGAGAATACGCCACAAGGTCGCCAGCCGCGACGCACCGGCGATGCGGGCCGCTTCTTCGAGCGAGGGATCGATCTGGCGCAGAGTCGAATTGGCGCTGCGCGTGGCGAGCGGCACGAACCTCGCGACGTAAGCGACGAGCAGGATCCACATCGTGCCGTAGATCGCAAAGGGGGGACGAATGAAAGCGAGCAGCACCCCGACCGCCATCACCGTGCCCGGCAGGCCCAGCGGCAGAATGGCAAGATAGTCGAGCAGCCGCCGGCCTCTGGCCCGCGTGCGCAGGTCGACGTAGGCGACCGTCGCGCCGACGATGACGGCGCACGCGCTCGCGGCCGCCGCGAGGCGAAAGCTGTTGAAGATGCCGCGCACCGCGATCTGGTTGTCGAACAGTGCCTCGTTGAAATTCGCGAGCGTGAGGTTCGCGATCGAGAGGCCATCGACCCAGCTGCGGCTGAACGCGGCAATCGTGAGGACCGCCGACCGGTGCGATCGAGCTCAGGAAGACGACGCAGAAGCAGAAGCCGGCGACAGCCCACTTCCATCCGCCGAGGCCGATCGTCTCGACGCGCACCCCGCGCCCGCCGACGGTGGCGTAGGAGCGCCGCTCGAGATAGCCGCGCTGGAGAAGGAGGCCGCATGCCGTGAGTACCACGAGTGTCAGCGAAAGCGCAGAGGCCTCCGACCAGCGCGGCGGATAGCTGCCGATCACGCCGTAGATGCGCGTCGGCAGGAAAGTGATCTGGGCAGGCAGTCCGAGAAACGCCTGCGGCCCGAACAGCGCCATCGAGTCGATCGCGGAGAGCAGCGCGCCGCCGGTGATCGCCGGCGCCACCACGCGCAGATTGACTTTCAGGAACACCGCCCAGCGGCTCGCGCCGAGCAGGCTGGCGGCCTCCTCGTAGGATGCGTCGACCGATCGCAGCGCGGTGTGGGTCAGGAAATAGGTGAACGGGAAGACGTGCATCCCGATGACGAAAATCACGCCGCCCATGCTGAAGATGTCGATCGGCCCCCGCGCGGCGCCGGTCAGCGCCCGCAGTGCACGATTGAAATAACCCGCATCCGGGACCGAGCAGGATGATGTAGGCGATGGCTGTCAGATACGGCGGCATGATGTACGCCACGGCGACCAGCGCCTGGACTAGGCGTCGGAGTGGAGCGTCGGAGCGCGCCGTCGCCCAGGCGAGCGGCGCGCCGAGCACGACGCTGAGGATGCCGGCGCCCACGGCCAGGATCAGCGTGTTGACCAGCGGAACGAAATTCTGGGTCCGCGTGTACACACGGATCAGGTTCCCGAGCTGGAAGTCGGCCGGCAGTCCGAAGGCCGACATCAGGAGCCACAGGAGCGGATAGGCGACGATGACGAGCAGCAACCCGATCGCGAGGCCGAACAGGAGCGTGCTCGAGTCGATCCGGCGGTGACGTCGCCGCCCGAGCAGCGGCGATTTCACCGCCGCTCCCTCGTATCCATGGTCCGACCTGTCGCTGCCGATCGCGGGATCAGACGCCCCATTCTCCGCCGAAGATCTTGGTCATCCGCTGCAGTATTTCCGGCGCGCTGCTTCTGGTAAGCCGCGTAGTCGAGCGTGAGGAGCTTGATCTGCGCCAGTGGCGGGCTGCCCTCGGGCGGGGCGAGGTCGGTACGGCTCGAATACTTGCCGCCCTTGACGAGAAGCTCCTGCGCCTCCTTGCCCATCCAGTACTCGTGGAAAAGGAAGGCCGCGTGCGGGCTGGCCGACCCCTTGATGAGGCCGACCGCGCCGGGCTCGGTCGGCACGCCCTCGGGCGGATAGACGTAAGCGGTAGGCTTGCCTTCCTTCTTCGAGCGCCAGGCGATGTTGTCGTTGGTGGCGAAGGCAGCGCCGCGCTCGCCGCTTTCGAGGATCTGGGTCACCAGCTGCGGCGTGGCCACCCGGATCGGATGATTGGCGGCAAGCGCCTCGAGCAGCTCCCAGCCGAGATGCTGCGCCATGGTGTAAAGGCGCGGCGCGCCGTCGCCATTGGCGCTGCTGAAGAAGACGAGCCGACCCTTCATCGCCGGGCCGGTCAAGTCCTTCCAGGTTTTCGGCGCCTTGCTGCCGCCGAACTCGTTCACGTTGTATTGGATCACGCCCTGCGTAAGGCGATCGGCCATCCACGTACCGTCCGGATCGCGCAGTTCCTTTGGGATGACGGAGGCAGCCTCCGACTGCTTGGGCAGCAGCAGCCCTCTTTCCTTCATCAGCAGCAGCGCTGCGAGATCGGACGCATCGACCATGTCGGCCCGGATGCGGCCGGCATCAGCTTCCGCCAGGACCTTCGAAGTCACATCGGCCGAACCACCGCGAAAATATTCGACCGTGATGCCGTATTTCTTCTTGAACGGGCCGATGATCGCGTCGACGATCTTGGTATCGAGGCTCGTGTAAAGCGTGAGCCGACCTTCCGCCTTCGCCTTCTCGATGTCGATCTTGGTCGCCATGGTCGGCCCGGCTTCGGCCGCCCATCCCCTCCCGCTTGCGAGGACCATCGACATTGCGGCGAGCCCCTTCAGAACCGCGCGGCGCTGCATCTTGCTCATGGCTTCTCCTCCTTCGGCGCTCGCTTCGCGAGCTTTCTCTTGCCTGCGCGGCATCTTGACAGTTCCCGGAAATGCTGGCAAGTGTGGGAAGATGAGCGATAACTGATAGTTATCACATGCTCGATCTGCGCACGCTGGACTACTTTCTGACCGCGGTCGCGCGGCGCTCCCTCAGGGCGGCAGCGCAACAGCTCGGCATCACCCAGCCGGCGCTCACCAAGGCTATCCGCAGGCTCGAGGATTCGTTCGGCGTCCCGCTTTTCGACCGGCAGGCGCGCGGCGTCTCACCGACGGTGTATGGAACCGCGCTGCTGCGGCACGCCAGGGACGTGAAGGCCGCGCTCGGTGCGGCCCGGGAGGAGATCGAGGCGCTGCGCACAGGCAGCGCGGGTCTCGTCAAGGTGGGCGCCGGGACCCTCATGGCAGGACGCTGTGCTTCCCGAGGCCATCGCCGAACTGCGCGCGGGCAACCCGAGGATCCGCGTGCATGTCACAGGCGGCGGGGACGACCAGCTCAAGGAGCAGCTGAAGAGCGGCGCGCTGGATCTTGTCCTTGCGGCGGTGCCGGAGACGCCCGCGGCTCGAACCGGAACTCGCCTGGCGCCCGCTGCTCGCGGACGAGTATTGCGTCATCGCCGATATCGGCCATCCGCTGCGCCAGCGGAAGGCGATGCGCCCGGAAGATCTGCTCGCCTATCCCTGGATCCTGCCATCGGCGTCGACCTACATGGTCGGCCGGCTGCACCATCTGTTGCGGGCCGCCGGAGTTCCGATGCCGGTCCCGGCGATCGAGACGGATGTCATCCCGCTGAAGCTCGCCCTCATGCGCGGCAGCGACTATCTCAGCTACCATGCCGCCGCCCATCTCGCCAGCATGGATTCCGGCCGGCATTCAGCCGCTTGACGTGCCAGGAACGCGGGCCGTTCGCCACGCCGGGCTGATCACCCGACAGGACATCGAGCTCAGCCCTGCGGCGAATGCGCTTGTCGCGATCCTGGAACGTCGGTGCGAACCGCAAAGTGACTCCGGCGTGGCGAGACCGGGCAGCCGCCGAGGCCGCGCAGATCGGCAACGGTCGCCTCGAACAGCGCGTGATTAGCCAACAAGCGGTTGCAGCGAAGGCACCGCGGTGGATACTCTTGCGAGCTTGCTTGGCCGGGAGCCTCGATCGAGGCGCACGAGCAGTTCTGCGCAATGCTGACCACGCGACCGGCAACCCGCCCGCACCGGAGCTCGCGATCTTGCGCAAATGTTCGTGATCGCGCGGCACGCGACATCGCCGGGACGTTGCAGTTGGTCGCCCCTGCGCCATTCGGTCCTCGCCATCGATCCAATGCACGAGGCAGAACCCAAACCCAGCGCGTAAAGCGAGGCGACAGTTGCGCATGGACGACCCCAGGGATTACTGGCGAAGCTACGGAATGACAGATGAGTGAGCACATCAAGGCATGGCAGTGTATCGGCTGCGGCAGAATCGAGGCGCCGCAGAACTGCATCGGGATTTGCCAGGACCGCAAGGTGGAGTTCGTCTACGCGTTCGAGCACGACGACGCGCTGGCCCAGCTGGAACTTGCACGTGGGCAAGTCCAGGCCCTTGCATCGCTCGTGCGACGACTGGCGTCGACCAAGCCGCGCGAGCATGAATGGGAACACTCCTATCGGGCCCTTCAGGCGCAAGCGCAGACGCTTCTTGCGAGGCTGCAAATGGAACCTGCCGGCGTCGAGGCCAAGATGCGCGACGGGACTCGACCGTAGATGCTCGAGCTCGAAAGCGCTCGACCGCCGCCAATGCGCGCTCCCGCCGCGTTCGCGTTGTGGAACCTCGGCTTTCGGCCGTTCTATTTGCTCGCCAGCGTGTTCGCTGCGCTGTCGGTGGCGCTCTGGACGTGTGAATACGCACGCTACCTGCCGGCCAGCTACCTGAATGTTCCCGTCTGGCACGGCCACGAGATGCTGTTCGGGTACACGCTCGCCGTGGTTACCGGATTTCTATTCACCGCGGTGCGCAACTGGACCGGGCAATCAACGCCCACGGGAGCGCTTCTTGCGGCTTATGCCGCGCTCTGGATTGCCGGGCGGGCGCTCGTCCTGACGCGGTATGGCTGGGCCGCAGCGTTGGCCAACGCCGCCTTTCCTCTTGCGGTGGCCATCGGTATCGGCGTTCCGCTCGTACGCAGCGGCAATCGGCGCAATTACTTCTTCATCGTCCTCCTGGTGCTGCTCGGTCTTGTCACCTTGGCGGTGCATCTCTCCTTCCTGGGCGTGCTCGAGTGGCCGCAGCTCGTCAGCCTGCAGGTCGGACTGGACGTCGTGCTCTTAATCATGGCGGTGATGGGCGGACGGGTCATTCCGATGTTCACCAACAATGGCATACCCGGTGCCCGGGCGACGCGGCACGCGTTGGTCGAAAAGCTCGCCTTGGGTGGCGTTCTCGCCTTGCTCGCCGCCGACTTGCTGCAAGCCCCCGTCACCGTGGTTGCCGCGCTCGCACTCGCCCTTGCGGCCGCGCACGCGGCCCGGCTCTATCTGTGGCAACCCTGGCGAACAGGGTCGACCCCGCTGGTCTGGGTTCTGCACGCAGCGTACGGCTGGATCGTCGTCTACCTCGTGCTGCGTGCAATGGCCGCGCTGGGGTTTATCGCCGAGCCGTTGGCCGTGCATGCCCTGACCATTGGCGCCATCGGCGGCCTGACCATCGGCATGATGACCCGGACCGCGCGCGGCCATACCGGGCGGCCATTGACTGCGGACCGTTTCGAGGTGGCCTGTTATGTTCTGGTGCAACTGGCCGCGGCGATCCGGGTCTTCGGCGGCATGTTATTGCCCGATATCTACCTCACGACCGTCGTCACGTCTGCCACATGCTGGTCGAGCGCGTTTGCGCTGTACGCGATCCGGTATTGGCCGGTGCTGACCAGAGCGCGCGTGGACGGCAAACCCGGCTAGACTTCCATGAAGAAACAATGCCAACGCATCACGCAGCATCCGGCAACTCGTCGATCGCCGACGAACACGGCAGGACCCACGAGACGCTGTCCGCCGGTCGATGAAACAACGCCAGCCGGACCCCGGTGGCATGACGACTGAAGATGGGGAAGTCGACCCCGCCGCGACATTCATGGGTTGCCATGGGTAGAGAAACGCTCCTGCGCATTTCCGTGCGTTTGGAAATCTCCGCCCCGTAAGCACGCGGCAGGCGTTCAGGGGATCCTTGCTCCGTTTCATTCATCGCTGCCAGAGGATGTGAGCGGCTTCCAGCGGGACCGCAACGCCGTCGTAGCGCGGCACCACTCGCGGCGTATAGTCCGACGGCGGGCGGGCCGCGGACACCGCCGCGCCGTAAACATGGCCACCCGGCGCGCCGATGAGTTCGCGACCGCGCTCCATCGGCTTGCGCGACGGAGCGCCACCGCCGGCCGCGTTGGCGTAGAGCTCGACTTGCACCGCCTCCGGATCGAGGTCGTTGAGATAGAGCTCAACCTCGAGGACGTGTTCGCTGCCGCGGGTCTCGATCTTCACGGCGCCGAAATGCAACGTCGCCCAGGCCCGTTGCAGGCGGTGCTGCCAATCGGCTATCCCCCTTCCCGCTGCGCCGCTGTCGGCGGCGCGCTGACGATAGTTGCTCGCGGCCGGGAGATAGAACTGTTCGGTGTATTCGCGCACCGTCCGATTGGTGGAAAAGCGCGGCGTCAAGCGCGCCATGCTTTCCCGCATCCGGGTCACCCAGGCGCGGGGGATGCCCTGATCGTCGCGGGCGTAGAACTCGGGGATCACTTCGCGCTCGAGCAGGTCATAGAGAGCTTCGGCTTCGACCGCGTCCCAAGCGGGATCGTCGCCGTGTTCCTGACCATCTCCCAATGCCCACCCTGCTTCCGGTGTGTAGGCTTCCGCCCACCAGCCGTCCAATTCCGATAAGTTGATGCCGCCATTGACCAGCACTTTCATGCCGCTCGTTCCACACGCTTCCCACGGGCGTCGCGGTGTGTTGAGCCAGACATCGACGCCCTGCACCAGGTGCTCAGTGAGGAGCATGTCGTAATCACTGAGGAAAATCGCATGCGGGCGCACCTCGGGTCGGCGGACGAAATGCGTCCATTCGCGGATCAGGGCCTGGCCTTCCTGGTCCGCCGGATGAGCCTTGCCGGCCATGATGAGTTGCACCGGGCGCTGCGGATTGGCCAACAGACGCAGCAACCGCTCCGGGTCGTGCAGCAGCAGGTTCGGCCTCTTGTAGGTCGCGAAGCGGCGCGCAAAGCCCAGCGTCAGGCGGTTGGGATCGAATAGATGCCTCGCGCCTTCGACCGCTTCGGGCGACGCGCCGGAGGCGGCCAGTTGGCGCGACAATCGCTCGCGGGCGTATTCAACCAGACACTTCCTGGCGACAGCGCGAAATTGCCAAAGGCTGGCGTCGGAGACGCGGCGTATGTCCCGCTCCAGGGTTTCCGTGGTTCCCCGCCAACGATCCTTTCCGCAGGCGCTCGTCCAGAGATCATCGGCCGGGGCGGAGTCCCACGTCGGCACGTGGATGCCGTTGGTCACGTGTCCAACCGGGATTTCGTCCTCCGGCCAGCGCGCGAAGAGCGGCGCAAACAGATGCCGGCTGACCTGCCCATGCAAGCGGCTCACGCCGTTCACTGCGCCGCTCCCGCGAATCGCCAGATAGGCCATATTGAAAGGCTCGGAAGCGTCGTTCGGATCCCGACGGCCCAGGGCCAGCAAGTCGCGGAGTGTTATGCCGAGCCTCTCCTCGGCATAGCCGCCAAGGTACTGCTCGATGAGGGTCGGAGCGAAACGATCGAAGCCGGCGGCCACTGCCGTGTGGGTCGTGAATAGGTTCCCCACCCGCGTGACGGCCAGCGCGGTCTCGAAGGGCTGTCCGGTCGCTTGCATGAAACCGCAGGCGCGCTCCAGTACGGCAAAGGCCGCATGCCCTTCATTCAAGTGGCAGACTTCCGGCTTGATGCCGAGCGCGGCAAGAAGCCGCCATCCGCCGATTCCCAGCAACAGCTCCTGCTTGAGGCGAAGATCCGGGCCCCCTCCGTAGAGCTCGCTGGTAATGCCCCGATGCGCGGGATAATTCGCTGCGTCGTTGCTGTCCAGCAAATACAGCGTTGTGCGACCGACTTGAACCTGCCAGGCACGCAACCAGACCGAGTAGCCAGGCAATGCGATCTCGAGCCGCAACCACTCGCCATCCGGTTTGCGCAGCGGCGTGATCGGCAATTGTCCGGGGTCGTTATACGGAACCAGGGCCTGTTGCGCACCGTCGTTGTCGATCACCTGGCGAAAATAGCCCTGTTGGTACAGGAGCCCGACACCGATCACTGGAACACCCAGATCGCCCGCGGCCTTGAGCTGATCACCTGCCACGTTGCCCAGCCCGCCCGAGTAGATGGGCAACGCTTCGCTCAACATGAATTCCATGCTGAAATACGCAATACAGTTCAGCCGATCGTGCGCGGAGGTTTGCTGAAACCACGCCGGCGCCTTCGCGGCATCGCGCCTGGCTTGAACCAGGTCATCGACGTTCTTGCGGAAAGCGGGATCGGCCAAATCGCGCCGGAGTCTTTCTCGCGAGACGGTCTGCAGGACGACCCAAGGGTTATGCGTGAGCTCCCACAGCACGGGGTCGAGCCGCCGCCACACCTCGTCGGTGGCGTGGTTCCACGACGAGCGCAAATCCAGGGCCAGCTCGGCGAGCGAGTCCCAGCCCGCTACGCCTGCGGATGGGTGGTGCTCCTCAAGGTGGCTGACGCCCGTTGGCATGTTCATGGGTTGCATCGGGTCGTGACGAGTCGGGCCAGGTGGACCAGCATTTCCGGCTTGGCTGGGGGCAAGACGGTCAAGAGACTCGGCTTCATGAACGATGCCCTCAGCCGGGCCCGTCCATGTTCGAACCGGCCGCTTGGTGATTTGACCAAAGCAAACGGCAAAGGATTTCGCGGGACGGATCGTTTGCCCAAGGCGCGCGTGTCGAGGCGATATGTCCCTTGATTCCGGCTCCGCGTGGTCGCGACCAGCGCAGGGCCGACATGGCTTTCAGTACATCCGTCGCCGGAACAGCCACCCGGCGAGTGACAGGCTCACGACGCCGATGAGTGCCATCGGCCAGAGCTGGTGTGCCAGGACAGCGAGTGAAACGCCCTCCAGGAACAGGCTCCGCACGATGACAAGGAAGTAGCGCAGCGGGTCAAGCAGCGTGACGTATTGCACCGCTTGCGGCATGTTCGAGATCGGCGTGGCGAAGCCGGACAGGATGATCGCGGGTACCATGAAGAGGAAGGCGCCGAGCAAACCCTGCTGCTGCGTCACCGCCAGCGATGAAATCATGAGACCTACGCCCACTGCTGACAGCAGGAACACGCCGAGACCCGCATACAGCGCGGGCAGGCTGCCCAGCAGCGGAATTCTGAACCAGAGCGTGGCAACGACGATGATGAGCGTCGCCTCGGCAACGCCGATGAGGAACCCCGGCAACGCTTTGCCCAGCAGGATCTCTACCGGGCGCAGCGGGGTTACCAGCAACTGATCGAACGTCCCCTGCTCGCGCTCGCGCGCCACCGAAAGCGCCGTCACCAGCAACGTCACCAGCAGGGTGATGACTCCAGCGAGCCCGGGGATGAAAAACCAGCGGCTTTCGAGGTTGGGGTTGAACCATGCCCGGATCTGCAGGTTTGCGGACTGGTCGGGCAGGCCCGCGGCCTGGTTCCACTGCTGGTTGAAGCGGTCGACGATGGTGCTGATGTAGTTGAGCGCGACGAGTGCAGTGTTCGAGTTACGCCCATCGATGATGACCTGCAGCTGCGCGGTATTGCCGGAGAGCAGATCATGCGCGAACTGCGGTCCGACGTGCACGACGATCAGCACGCGCTTGCTATCGATGAGCGGCGCAACCTCGGGTAACGCCGAGACTGGGGCCACTTCTTCGAAGATCGTGGAGCCTCGGAACGCCGCCGCCAACTGGCGCGACGCCGTGCTGTGATCTTCGTCGTATATCGCGTAAGGGACATGGTTCAAGTCGAACGTGGCGGCGTAACCGAACACCAGCAGCTGCACGATCGGCGGCACGATCAGCACGAACCGGCTTCGCTTGTCCTTGAGCAGGGCGAGCAGCTCCTTCACCATCAGCGCACGGATCCGCCGCCAGGTTTGCATGCCTCACTCCAGCCGCTTGCGGGTGTTGCGCCACGTAAGGCCGAGGAACAGCAGGGCCATCACCAGCAGCGCGGCCGTATTGGGCAGGATCACCGACCAGAGGTTTCCGGCCAGAAACAGGGTCTGGGCGATGGCGACGAAGTAGCGCGCCGGAACCACATGGGTGATGGCCTGCACGACCGGAGGCATGCTGCCGATATCGAAGATGAAACCCGACAACAGGAAGGCCGGGAGAAAGGTGGTAATGATCGCCACCTGACCGGCGATGAACTGGTTCTTGGCCACGCCCGAGATGAGCAACCCCATGCCAAGGGCGACCAGCAGGAAGACCGACGAGGTCAGCCACAACAGCCAGAACGAGCCGCGCAGCGGCACGCCGAACAGCCAGGTCGCCATGGCCACCGATAGCAACATCCCTCCGGTGCCCAATGCGAAATAGGGAATGAGCTTGCCCAGCAGCAACTCGGTCGTGGTCACCGGCGTGACCAGGAGCGCCTCCATGGTTCCACGGTCCCACTCGCGCGCCATCACCATCGCGGTGAGCAGCGCGCCGATCAACGTCATGATCACCACGACCAGGCCGGGCACCAGGTAGTTGCGGCTGCGCAGCTCGCCGTTGAACCACACGCGCTGCTGCAGCTCGACCGGCGCGCGCCGCACATCGCCCTGTTCCTGTCGCCGGTGTGCGCGCCAGGTCGACAGCGCCCCTTGCGCGTAGCCCTGGACGATGCGCGCGTTGTTGGCGTTCACGCCGTTGACGATTAGCTGGACCGGCACGCCGTCCGGCCGTCGCAGGCGCTGGGCGAAGTCGGCGTGCAGGCGGAGGATGGCGTCCACCTTCCCACTTTGCAGCAGCTGCACGGCGCTTGCCATGCTCTGTTCCGGCACGGCGGAAAAGTAGCGGGAACCCTGGAAGGAGCCGAGGAAGTCGGCGGTATCGGCGCTCGGCTGTTCGACGACGACGGCGATCGGGACGTGCTCGGCGTCGAGCGAGACACCGTAGCCGAAGAGCAGCAGCAGTGCCACCGGCATGATCAAGGCAATGGCGATGCTGCTGGGGTCGCGCAGGACCTGGAGCAGCTCCTTGCGGACGAGTCCCCGCAGGCGCATCGCTGCGCCCGGGTGCCGTCCGGGCGTATCTGGGGGAGCCAGGCGCCTGCCGCTCATGCCGGTGCCGCCTGCGCCGCCCCTTCGACCAGACCGATGAACGCATCCTCCATGCTCGGCTGCGTCACCTTGGCCGAGCGCACGCGCGCCTTGATTTCGGTTGGCTCTCCGATGGCGAGGATGCGTCCCGCCGCCATGATCGCGATGCGGTCGCAGTACTCCGCCTCCTCCATGAAGTGCGTGGTGACCAGCACCGTTACGCCGTTCCGCGCGAGCGCGTTGATGCGGCGCCAGAACTCGCGCCGCGCCAGCGGATCGACGCCGGAGGTGGGCTCGTCCAGGAACAGGATATCCGGCATGTGCATCAGCGCGCAGGCCAGGGCCAGGCGTTGCTTGTAGCCGAGCGGAAGCTCGGCGCTCGGGGCATCGACGAACTCCTCGAGCTCGAACTCGCTGAGCGCCCATTGCTCCCGCTCGCGGCGCTGCGCGCCTGCGAGCCCGTAGGCCCGCGAGAAGAACTCCACGTTCTCGCCTACGCTCAGGTTGCCGTACAGTGAAAACCTCTGGGACATGTATCCGATCCTCGCGCGCGCCGCCGCAGCCGCGTGGCGCAGATCCACGCCCGCGACGCGCAGCGTGCCGGCGCTCGCCGGCAGCAGCCCGCACAGCATGCGAAAGGTCGTCGACTTGCCTGCGCCGTTGGCGCCCAGCAGGCCGAAGATTTCACCCGGGCGCACGTCGAAGCTCACGTCGTCGACGGCGTAGAACTCTCCGAAGCGGCGCCGGACGCCACGCACTTCGATGACGTTGGCCGATGCCTGCGCATCGGGTTGTGGTCGTGCCGGGCGCCGCGTGTCGGCGATGCTCGAAGGGATCGAGGCGGAGTCACGCGCGGGCACCGTTCCGGCATGCCGGCCTTCCCGCAACAACGCGACGAAACTGTCCTCGACGCGCGGAGACGTCGCGACGGCACGCGCATCGGCGATCCCGGGGAGCAGCCGCTCCAGGTCGGGCGGGGCCGCCTCCTTCGTCACGATGCGCACGCCCTCTCCGAGGATGAGTGCATCGACGACGCCGCGCCGTTCGGCGAGCGCGGACTGCAGAGTGCGCTTGTCCACCCCGGGCGCGGTGACGAAAAACGTGCGGCCCTGCACGGCCGCACTGAGCTCCGAGGGCCGGCCCTGGATCAGAACCCGGCCCTCGTGCAGCACGATCACTTCCTCACAACGCTCCGCCTCGTCGAGATAGGCGGTGCTCACCAGCACGCTCACCCGCTCGGCCCGGGTCAGGCGATACACGATCGCCCACAGCTCGCGCCGGGAGATGGGGTCCACGCCGACGGTCGGCTCGTCCAGCAGCAGAAACTGCGGAGCACGCACCAGCGTGCATGCCAGCCCGAGCTTCTGTTTCATGCCGCCCGACAACCGACCGGCCAGGCGCGAACCGAAAGGGCCAAGCCCGGTCATTTGCATGAGCTCGCGGTAGCGCGCGGGACGCATCGTATTCGGCACGCCCTGCAGGTCCGCGTACAGGTCCAGATTCTCCTGCACGCTCAGATCCTCGTAGAGTCCGAACCGCTGCGGCATGTACCCGAGCGTGGCCTGGACATGCAAGGAGTCGTGTGTGACGTCCATTCCGAGCACACGGATGCCGCCCGAGTCCGGCTCGAGCAATCCGGCGACCAGGCGCATCAGCGTGGTCTTTCCCGCACCGTCCGGTCCGATCAATCCGGTGACCACACCGCTCCGAGCGCGCAGGCTCACGCCCTGCAATGCCTGCACCTCCCGCGCCGCGCTGCGAAAGCGCTTCCCGACATCGCGTAGCTCGAGCGCCGCCTCCGCATCGCCTGTCGCCTGTCTCGCCGAGGCGGCCGCGCTCATGGCTTGCTCTTGCACACGTCGGAGGCCGCTCCTGTCGGCTCGGCACCGACGGTGACCATGACGGTCGCAGGCATCCCCAAGCGCAGCTCGTCGTGCGGCGGACAGACAAATACCCGCACCTGATAGACGAGTGCCGTGCGAACCTCCGGCGTCTCGACCGATTTGGGCGTGAACTCCGCCGTGGGTGAGATGAAGCCAATCCAGCCACGGTACCGCTTTTCGGGATAGCTGTCGGTCGTGATGGTTGCCCCGCCGCCGAGGCGCACCTTCCCGAGATCGGGCTCGGGCACGTAGGCACGCACCCAAAGCGGGTCGGTCAGCGCCAGGGTGAACACCGTTCGCTGCGGCGAAGCCATGTCCCCGGGCTCCAGCACGCGGTTCTCGATCACGCCGTCGGCCGGCGCATACAACGAGGCTTCCGCGAGATCGCGCTGAGCGATGCTCAAAGCTGCCTCGTACGCGGCCAACGTGGCCTTTGCCGCTGCGATGTCTTCGCTGCGCGATCCCGCGACGGCGAGCCGCAGCGTTTCCTCGGCCGCCTTCAGACGCGCCCGCGCGGCATCCAGCGCCCCCTTGGCGTTATCGGCTTGCTGCTGCGCGACGAAATGCTGCGCTACCAGTTCCATGGTTCGGCGGTAGGTCTGCTCCGCATTCACGGCGTCCGCTCGCGCGGCCTCGACGTCCGCTTGGGCCTTGCGTATCTCCTCGGGTCGGGATCCGGCAACCTCGCGAGCGACGATTTCGCGCTGCGCGCCCACCTGGGCTTCGGCCTGCAACACGACCTGGCGCAGCTTGCGCGAATCGAGGACGGCCAGCAGCTGACCCGCCCTTACGCGCTCGCCTTCGCGTATGAAGACCTGCTCGATGCGGTCACTGGCATTGAAGGCAAGCTGCACCTCGCGGATGTCGACGTTGCCGTGCAACGCCAGTGCGTCGTTCACGGCAGCGTGCCGCCGCTCGTACCACCACGCCCCGGCGAGCAGTGCAGCCACTGTGGCAATGAGGGCAATGACGAGGAGTCGCTTCTTCATGTCGGTCCCGATCACCGATCGCGCAGGGCAGGACAGCTCGCTCTTTATCCTGCAAGACGACTGACTACAATGGCCGGACTCTGGAGATCGATGGTGGTTTGCGGATATGATCCACAAGCCCTTCGGATGCATTGGCCGCCGATCCGCGACCCGGATTGACGGCGCACAACGTGGGCGTTAGCCGCAGTCCCGACGCGTTCTTGTTCGCGGGATCAACCTCGGACCCGAACTTTGCAAGAGGGTGAGCCGGCGTCCTCGGGCCGCCACCGGGGAGGGGGCGCGGCCTCAGCAACCACCTCGTTTCGGTAGCCGCGATGGTACGCCACCGGTCGCCGGCGCGACGGATGCCGGCGCTGCTTTCGGCGCATAAACCGCCGCTTCGCTCGCCGCGCCCCTGCCGCCAACGAAATAGCAGGCGATCGCGCGTTGTTCGGTGGTCACCGGTCCCTCGTCGGCGCTCGCCACGGCGGGAATGTCGGGATGTGCAATTTGCCGGTCCCAGGCGTCGTAACCGCCCTTCACGGCGAGCGCTGTGCGCCCGGCGACGCGCAACAGCGCTGCACCCGCCGCCGCTTCCGCCGAGTCGGCCGAATACACGATCAACTTGCGCCCCCCCGGGAGCGCGGCGAGCTTCGGCTCGCTGATCAGCTCCGCCAGCGGCACGTTCTGCGCGCCCTGGATGTGGCCGGCGGCGAACGCGTCCGGTTTGCGCAGGTCGATCAGTACGAAGTCCTTGCGCCCCTCAATGATCCAGTGGGAGAGCTCCTCCACGCCGACCCGGTCCTCGCCGCGCGCTACGACCTGCGCCACCTGCTGCAGACCATGCACGTCCATGGAAGCCGTCCCGGTCGTTCCTCCGCAGCCGGCGAGCACGGCGACCGCGGCGACCGCGACCAATCTAAGCGCCGTTCCTATCGACTTCTTCATCACGATCCCTTCCGTCGACGAACACGCGGCCGCGCTCAGCGCACGCGGTCCAGTAGCTGCGTGTTGAATTCCGAGCCGTAGTTGATCCACGTGGTTTCCTGTCCAAGGTCGACGACGACCGCCCGCAGCACGTAACCTCCGAGCAGCACCAGCACCGGCGCCATCAGCGCGAACCGGAGCACCACGCCCTTCACCTCGAACCATTCGAGCGTGAGCGGCACCAGCAGTCCAAGGGCCACGAAGGCGCCCCAGAAGGCGACCGTGTAATTGCCACCCAGCAGATGGTGCAGCGCGTCGAGTTGCGGCCGCGCGCCCGTCGCCATGCTGACGAGCAACAGCGCGACGAGCACGAGTTCGACCATGATGAGACCCGCATCGACGAGCGTGAACAGCCGCTTCTCGCTGTGGACACGAGTGATCAGCGCCACCAGCGCCGCCCCGGTCGAAAGCCCCGAGATCAGGAACAGCGGCCCCAGCAGGCCTGTGTTCCAGAAGGGCCGAGCGCTGAAGGCGCTAAGCAGGATGCCCGTGTAGATCCCGAGCGCGACAGCGATCGGAATGGCGACCCAGGCGATGGACCGCCGGTAGCGCTCGGCGAGATCGAGCAGCTTGCGGGAAGGCGCGAAGGCGTCGAGCAGGTCGCCTACCAGCGGATATCCTCGGCGAGCGGTCGACAATACCTGCAGGATCGAGATCGGATAGACCAGGATCAGGATCCAGGCACCGTAGGACATCGGCGAGGTGGGCCGAAAGGTCAGGTAGAAGCGATAGACGTGAAACTTGAACTCCAGATCGAGAAACAGTGCGGCCATACCGATGGAGAGCACGATGGGCGCCAACACGGCGAGACCGTTGACTGCGAAGGGTGCCTCCTTGTCCTTCTTCAGCAGCAGCATGAGCGCGGAGAAGAACATGATCCCGGCCGTGAGTCCGCCCAGGAACAGGTAGACCGAGATCTCCCAGCCCCAGATGTGCATCATCGGGTCGATCTTCGGATTGTCGCGCGCGGTGATGAGGATCTGTTCGAGCACGGCCGCTTCACCTCAGGTGAGGTAATACACGTTGGGCTGATTGCCCGTTTCTTCCGCCAGCACCTTGTAGTTGCGGGTCCGCAGGAGCTCGGCGACTCTGCTCGACGGATCGTCGAGCAGGCCGAAGTGCATGCAGTGGGTCGGACACGCCACGACGCAGGCGGGGTCGAGGCCCTTCTCCACCCGATGCACGCAGAATGTGCATTTGTCGATGTAGCCTTCGGGATGCATGATCAACCGCGCGTCGTAGGGGCAGGCGGCGATGCACGCCTTGCACCCGGTGCATTTGTGCGGATCGACCAACACGATATTGCTGTCGCGCCAGTAATGGCTGGCGCCGGTCGGGCACTGGTAGACGCAGGTGGCGTGCGAGCAATGATTGCACCGCTCCGAGCGGAACTCGGTAGTCAGGTTCGGATAGGTGCCCGAGGTCGCCTCCACGATCCAGTCGCGGTTGAGGCCCGCAGGCACCTTGTTCTCGGTCTTGCAGGCGATGACGCAGTCGCCACAGCCGATGCAGAGCTTGGTGTCAATCACCATCGCATAGTGGCTCATCTCACGCCGCCTCCGGGACGAAGGTGACGAAGCTCGCGCGCATCCCGGTGCCGCCCATCAGCGGGTCGACCTTGACGTTGCTCATCAGCGCGGAGTCGTCCGCGCCGAGGCCGTAGGTCAGGCGCAGCCGGCGCGAGACGTGGCCGAAGCCATGCGCCATGAACACCGAGTCGGGACCGACGCGCTCGGTAACGCGCACCCGGATCGGATTGCTCAGCGTGCCCTCGGGATTGCGCAGGCGCACGTATTCGCCATTCTTCAGCGCGTGCTCGCTTGCGACCAGCGGATTGACCCACACCGTGTTCTCCGGCGCGAGCTGGAACAAGAGCAGGTTGTTGGTCGTCTTGCCGAAGGTATGGCTCGGCATGCGACCGTAGTTGAGGTGGTAGTAGCCATCCGGCGGACGCTCGGGACGCGTGTATTCGGGCATCGGATCGAAGCCGCGCTCGGCGAGCTGCTGCGAATAGAGCTCGATGCGCCCGCTCGGCGTGGCGAACTTGACCGGCTCGCCCTCCGCGAAGTACCTGGGCGCGGTGCGCGGAAAGTTCTTCACACCGATCTTCTGCATCTCGGTCAGCGACGATCCCACCCTTCTGAGCTGCCAGTCGAGCACTTCGCTGTAGTCGTTCCAGGGGAAATACTTGTCGAGCCCCAGGCGCTGGCCGAGCTGTTTCGCAATCCACCAGCCCGGTTTGGTCTCGTAGCGCGGCGGGAACGCCGGCATACGCAGGGCGAGCGAACCGTGGCGCTCGGACGAATTGCGCAGGTCGTCGTAGCGCTCGAGGTAGGTGCACTCCGGCAGCACCACGTCGGCATAGCCGGTGATTTCCGACGGCATCGTGTCAACCACGACCACCAGATCCAGCGAATCGATCGCCGCCTGCAGTTGCGAAGCGATACCGGGAATCGTGGTAGGAAGGTTGGTCCCGTAGACGAGCCACGCCTTGTAGTGCGCGTCCTTGCCGATCGAGGCCTCGATCAGCGCGGTCGTCACCCCCTCGTCGGCGAACGGATAGCGCCCGGCGTGCGCCACCCGCCAGTCGCTCTTCGGCTTCGGGTAGGGCGGCAGCGGGTAATCGGGCAGGTCGACCCAGTCCTGGATGTACAGGCCGCCCTTGCGCCCCCAGGAACCGAGCAGCGCATTGAGCATGGCGATCGCTCGCGAGCGCTGCGCGTCGTCGCCGTACCAGGTGGTGTGGCGGCCCGGGTGGACCAGCGTAGCCGGGGCGCAGCTCGCCATCGCGCGCGCGCTCGCGCGGATCAGCGCAGGCTCGAGGCCGGTCTCGAGAAAGACCCATTCGGGCGAGTAGCGCTGCACGTGATGCTTGAGCCGATCGAAGCCGACCGTGTAGCGGGCGACATAGCCCCGGTCGTAGAGTCCCTCGTTGATCAGCACGTGCATCCAGGCCAGCAGCAGCGCGATGTCGGTGCCGGGCCGGATCGGCAGCCAGTATTTCGACTTGCCCGCGGGTACCGAGAACCGCGGATCGACGGTGATCAGTGTCGCGCCGCCCGCGAGCGCGGTGGAGAGCGTTTGCACCTGGCCGTTGTGCAGGTTCTCGCCGATGTGCGAGCCGATCAGCACGATGCAGCGCGAATGCTCCATGTCGGTCCGCTCGGGCGAACCGATCCCTTCGCCGAAGGTGAGCCTGAAGCCCACGTCGCGCGGCCCGCGGCACTGGGCGAAGGCCGGCTCGGCGCTGCTTCCGCAGCCGTAGGCGCGCATCAGGTGCTTGAAGTGGCTCGCGCCGTAGCCGTGGTTGATGAGCGCGGTGCGATCGGCGCCGTATTGGGCAGCGATCTTCTTGAGCTTGCCGGCGACGTGGTCGAGCGCCTCGTCCCAGGGCACTTCCTTGAAACTCTGGCGACCGTCCACGCCGGTGACGCGCAGCAGGGGTTTTCTCAACCGGTCGGGGTCGTCGTAGCTGCCGAGGCCGCCGGTGCCGCGCGTGCACAGCCGGCCTGCGCACAGCAGGTCGTCGTCGTTGCCGGTGATCTTCCATGGGCGGCCGTCTTCCACATGGACCAGGCCCGCGCACTTCCAGAAGCACATGTCGCAGAAGGTAGGCGTGACGCTGACCTTGCCGCTGCCCGGCGCCGGATAGGCGTTCGGTCCGGGCAAGAGCGTGCCGCAACCGCCCAGCAGGCCGGCGCCAGCCACACCCGCTCCCGAAAGTCCCGCGAGTCGGATGAATTCGCGTCGATTCACAGACAAGCTCCCGCGTTAGCAACCTTCGCGACGGCCGGCCGGCAAAGAAGGGGGTGCCGCCGACGCCTTCACGGCAGCAGGCGTCGGCAACGCAGCGGGCGCCGCCGGCGGCCCGCCCGCCGTCTTCTGGATCACGTAATACGGCGTCTCCCCCGGCCCCTTCTCGAAGGCGGCGCTGGGAAAGAACGTCACTGCCACCGCGACCAGCAGCGCCAGGACAACCGCAGGCGCCTCGAACTTCATCACCTGCTGCGGCGCCAATTGCTCGTCCTTGGGTGTGGTCCAGAAAAGGCGTTGCCCATAGCGCATCGCGAGGCTGCCGGCGACCGCGGCGACCACGACGATCAGCACCGCGATGCCGATGCGGGTGCCGAAGAGCTGGTCCAGGCGATAGACACCACGATCGTCGCTCTTGTAGAAATCGCCCCACACCGGGAACAGGTCGCCGAAGACCAGCGAGCCGCCGAGGAAGCCCACCACGAACACCATTGCGTCGATACGCCCGGTCGCGACGGACGCAACTGCTGTGCCCGGACAGAAGCCGCCCAGGGCCATGCCGATTCCGAACAGCAGCCCGCCCATTGCCATCGGCGCGAGATAGGTGGGCAGGAAATACACCTGCGACAGGTCGAGGAAGCCGGTGAGCCCCAGCACCCACAGACCGAGCATGCCGGTCACGATCGCCGAGAACATCACCACCGGGACGCCGACGTCCTTCAGGTAGAAGGCACTGGCGATGCGGCGGCTGTCGGTGAAGCCAGCGTGATACAGACCGAAGCCGAAGACAAAGCCGATCGGCACCGCCAGCCACAAATTGACCGTCTCCGAGACACGGCCGGTGCTGACCAGTGGCGCGACGGCGGCTAGATCCATTGCCTTCTCACGAAGTAGGCCGTCGCGAAGCCGCCGGCGAAGATGCACAAAAGGAAGGCCCAAGCGCCGACCGACAGCTGCGCCGCGCCGACGAGTCCCTGGCCGCTGGTGCAGCCGCGCGCGAGGCGCGCCGCGAACCCGGTCAGCGCGCCTCCGCACAGCGCATACGTCAAGCGCCCGCCGGACGACATCCGCGGCCCGCGTTGCACGCTGAAGCTCAAGTCGCGACACGACAGCGCGCCGGTGAACGCGCCGATCATCAGCCCGGCCAGCAGGTAGAGCAGGTAGTCGTTGAGCGGGTTTGCCCCGCCGGCAAAGTACGGGGCGAAATAGGCGCTCCTTTCCGTCAGCGCCGGCATCAGCCAGTGCTGCAGCGTCGCGACGATGCGCGTGAGGGCGCCGCTGGCGCCGATACCGCGACCCGAAACCACCCACGCCAGCAGCATCGAAATGCCGATGACGATGCCGGCCAGCACCGGCGGGTAGCGGCGGCGCAAGTCCATCACCAGACCCTCAGACCGTGACCACTACTTGGTAGCGTACGACCAAACCACCCCGCCGCTCTTGGGCAGCGAACAGGGGAATCCGTTCCCTGCCTGTCAGGCTAGCTCGCCGCCGGACGGTGCAAATCGCCATGCAACCAGCTTCAGATTTCCGTTGACCTATTGCCATTCGCCTGCTCGAGCAGCAGCTCGAATAGCGCAAGGGTTTCCGGAACTTCCTCGGCCGGGATCTTCCGAACGGCGAAGCCGTTTTGGCTCATGACGTAGTCGCCCGGCTGAAGGGGTCCATCGAACAGATCGAGCCGAGTCTCACGGCGCACGCCGAGGCAATCCACTGTCGCCGAGACGCCGTGAAGCTCCAATACCCGTGCCGGAATGCCGAGACACACGGCTATCGCCGCTCATGACTCGCCGCCAGTCTTCCGCGGCCAGCTGCGACGTCGCGTCCACGAGCGGTGCGTGCCGCGAAAGCTCCACAGAAGCGCGACCAACGGTTGCGTCGTCGGCCACGGTGGGGCCGGATGACGACCGCGTTGGTTGCACCCCGGGCGTCCTCTACGGCTCGGCGGATCCGCATCTCAGGCATGCACGGACTCCTGTCTCCGGACGCAGGCGCAGCCCCATCCTTGCAGCTCGCGCACAACCCCGCGCACGAGCTCGTCGAGGCGGTGCCGCAGCGCGTCGCTCAACTCCTGCGACAGGCACACGTCAGCGGGTTGCAGCCCTATCGCCGTCGTTTGCTCAGGCAGCGTACCGCGCAGCTCCGCAAGCGCCAGCACGTCCCCGAGATCGACCTGGTGCGGCGAGACCTTGGTTGCGAGGTAGCGCGGCAGTTGGCAGCGCGTGAGGACCACTTCGGTGCCTGGCGCAACACCCGCGTCGATCGCGTCGATCAGCAGCACGCGCCTCGCGTCCTCGATGATCGGCAGGAGGTTCATTCCCCACGTGCCGCCGTCGACCAATTCCACGTCGCAAGGGATTCTCCATTCGTCCCGCAGGCGCGCGAGCGCGGCCAATCCCAGGCCGTCGTCGCCCATCAACGGGTTGCCGAGGCCGATGACGACCGTGTGGCCGCTCTGCGCGTCACTTCGGCTGATCGACATAGTCGACGTCCGAGCGGACGAATCGGCCGCCGCTGATGATCGAGGAGATCGTCCCGCTGCGCTCCAGCAGATCGGCGCGCAGCGCGAGGTAGACGTGGATAGGTACGAAGATCAGGAACACCCAGGTCAGCACGTGATGCACGAAGCGCACCATCTGGATCCCTCCGAGCAGCGGCGGAATCCAGCCGACGACTGCATACCAGATACCTCCCGGCATGTACTGGCTGTAGAGGGCGAAGCCGGTGACGATCTGAACGGCGACGACGAGGTAAAGCCCGGTGTAGCTCAACTGCTGCAGCGGGTTGTGCCCGAGGTAGTGCGGGGCCCTTTCCGGACGGATCATCAGGTAGTACTTCACCTGCCTCCAGAGATTGATCCAGTCCTTTTTCTGCACCGGAAAAAGCGCGCGCCAGCGCTCGAACGGATTGCCGGCGAAGAACCAGTAGACGCGGATGATCCCGCACGCCACCAATACGCCGGCCCCGAGGAAATGGAGAAACCGCATCCATCCCATGAAGTAGTGCTGACTCGCCTGGCCACCCGTGACGAAGTACGGCTGGCCGATGTAGAAGCCGGTGACGACGAGCGTCACAATGGACGCGACCGCCGCCCAATGCGTCGCGCGGATCGGCCACCCCCACAGATAGACCCAGCGGTAGGAACCCGAGGGGGCCGGGACCTCGTGCGCAAGCGGGAAGCCCCGCGGCCCGGGTGGTACCGCGCCCGTCGGTCTCGCGAACGCGTTCACTGAACCCTCACCTCGGTGACCAGGCCGCCGGTCGCGTCGAGCACGTGCACCCCGCACGCCATACACGGATCGAAGGAGTGGATCGTCCGCAGGATCTCCAGCGGTTGATCGGGTTTCACGAGGGGGTGGTGGTCCATCAGGGCCGCTTCATACGGCCCCGGCTGGCCCTTGCCGTCGCGCGGCGAGCAGTTCCACGTGCTCGGCACCACGCACTGGTAGCGCGAGATCTTCTCGTTCTCGATCTGCACCCAATGGCCAAGCGCACCGCGCGGAGCATCGAGGTACCCGTAGCCCTGTGACTTGGCCGGCCACGTCGAGGGCTGCCACTTGTCACCGTTGAAGGTGCGCGTGTCGCCACCCTTGATCCGCTGGACCAGCGCATCGTACCAGTGGGACAGCCGCCGCGCGAGGAGCACCGTCTCCAATCCCCGGGCCGCCACGCGCCCGAGCGTCGAGAACAACGCCTCCGGCCCGACTTGGAGCCCGTCCAACGCCTGCTTGACCAGCGCGCGCACGTCCTCGTGCCCGGCCGCATAGGCGACGAGCATCCGGGCCAGCGGTCCGACTTCCATCGGCCGACCCTCGTAGCGAGGCGCCTTCATCCAAGTGTACTTGTGCTCGCCCTGAAGATAGGTCCAGGGGAGCGGCGGGCCGGTGTACTTGGGCTTGGTCTCACCCTGCCACGGGTGGAGACCCGCGTCGTCGCCCTGCGAGTACTCGTACCAGGAGGTGTTGATGTGCTCCTGGACCAGCTTCTGGTCGTAGGGCCAGACCCTGGTCAGATCCTTGTTGAGGATGATGCCCCGCGGGAAGTACAACGAGGCGATGTCGCGAACGTCCACGTCGGGGAATTCTCCGCAGGCGAGGTAATTGCCGGTGCCGCCGCCGATCGCCGCCCAGTCCTTGTAGAAGCCGGCGATGGCCAGGACGTCGGGCCAGTAGACCTGCTCGACGAAGACCTGGGCGCGCTTGATCAGGTCGTGGATGTCGGAGAGACGCTCGGCATTGATCGTCGCCCGGCTGTCCAGGTTGATCGCCGACGCCATCCCGCCCACGAGGAAGTTCGGGTGGGGATTCTTGCCGCCGAAGATCGTGTGCAGCCGGATCACGTCGCGCTGCCAGTCGAGCGCCTCGAGATAGTGGGCCACAGCGAGCAGGTTCACCGCCGGCGGCAGCTTGTACGCGGGGTGGCCCCAGTAGCCGTTGGCAAAGATGCCGAGCTGGCCGGAGCCGACGAACGTCTTGAGCCGGTTCTGCACGTCGCCGAAGTACGTCGCCGAGTTGTTCGGCCAGGGGGAAACCTTCTGCGCGATCGCTGCCGTCTCCGCCGGATTCGCCGAAAGGGCGCTTACGACGTCGACCCAGTCGAGCGCGTGCAGGTGGTAAAAATGGATCACGTGGTCCTGCACGTACTGCATCGCGTGGATCAGGTTGCGGATGAGGTTGGCGTTGGGCGGAATGGTGATGTCGAGCGCGTCCTCGACGGCACGGCACGATGCCACCGCGTGCACGACCGTGCAGACGCCGCAGATGCGTTGGGTGAAGGCCCAGGCGTCGCGTGGATCGCGGCCCTGCATGATGATCTCGATGCCGCGGAACTGCGTCGACATCGCCCAGGCGTTGGTGATCCTGCCATCCTCGGCCTGGGCCTCGATCCGAAGGTGGCCCTCGATCCGGGTGATCGGGTCGACGACAACTCTAGTTGCTGCCATGAGCGTCTCCGTCGCGTTTCTCCGACTTCGGTTCAGCGCCGGCCTGCTGGCGCCGCAGTCGGACCTGGTGCACGCCTGTCGCGATCGCATGGGCGGCGACGCCCGCCGCCGCACCCACCGCGAGCGCGGCGCCGATCGTGTCGGCGTACCGCTCGACCGGGAAGCCCTCGACGTTGGGAAGCCGACCGTAGAACGGCGTCATCGTGTCCCAGAAGCCCCGCTCGGTGCAGCCGAGGCACGGATGCCCCGCGCCGATTGGCCAGCTGGTGTGGCTATTCCACATGAAAATCGGACACGGCGAAAACGTCGCCGGACCCTTGCAGCCCACTTTATAGAGGCACCATCCCTTGCGTGCCGCGTCGTCGTCGAACGTCTCGACGAACTGACCGGCGTCGAAGTTGGCGCGCTTCGGGCACTGATCGTGAATGCGTGCGCCGTAAGCGAACAGCGGACGTCCATCGCTGTCGAGCGCCGGCACGCGATCGAAGGTGAGGTAGTGCACGATCGTCGCCGTCACGACGTCGGCGATCGGCGGGCAGCCGGCGATGTTGACGACCGGCTTGTCCTTGACGATCGCATCGACGCCGACGGCACCGGTGGGGTTGGGCCGCGCGGCCTGGATGTTGCCCCAATGCGCGCAGGCGCCGATCGCGATGACTGCTTTGGCGCCCGTCGCCGCCTCCTCGAGAACAACCTTGGCACTCCGACCGCCGATGGTGGTGTAAACCCCGTTTTCGTTGCGCGGGATCGAGCCGGTCACGACCAGCAAATACTGGCCCTTGTTCCGCGTGATCGAGTCATGGAGCACGGCCTCGGCCTGGGCGCCGGCGGCAGCCATGAGGTTGTCCTGGAAGTCCAGCGAGATCACGTCGAGGACGAGATCGCCGATCGTGGGCGAGGCGGTGCGCAGCACGCTCTCGGTGCACCCTGTGCATTCCTGCAACGAGAGCCAAACGACCGTGGGGCGCCGCTGAGCCGCGAGCGCCTCCGCGATGCGCGGCGTCAGCGCGCTGGCGAGCCCGAGCGCCGCCGCCATCTGCCCGCAGAAGGTGAGGAAGTCGCGTCGACTCACTCCCCGCTTCGTGAGATAGGCGCCGAGTGCCTCGCCCTCGGCCCAAGGATGGGAAGTGGGAAAGTACATGGCGCTCCTCCGTGCGGTCACGCAGCTTGCGCGCGCCGCTTCGACCACGAAACTCCGTCGATGCTACGAGCTTAGCGTGTCTAGCCGCTGCACGCGGACTCTGCCTGTGTCGGATCGGCCGGCGAAAACCGTTGCTTCACCGTTGGCGAAATAGACGCTACGCGCATCGCGTGGTTCCAATTTGAGCTCGATCAAGACCAGGTCAGATTTTTGAATTTAATTTGTCGGTTCATCAGCGAATCTGTGGGTAGGTTTGGTCACTGAGGCGGCGCTTTGACGTTCGTCGGTCGTTTCGTTCCAGACGCAGTCCTCGCCCGCTCGACGACATCAAGCCGCGTGCAAGGCTCGCAACGCCGTCTCTGGCTCACGCTCGACAATGGTCAGCAAGACCACCGCGGGTCCGGTCGATTGTCGGCAATGCTGTTCCCAATTCTGAATTGTTTTCAACTTCACACCGAGCAACTGAGCAAACTCCGTCTGCGGCAATCCGGTCCGCTCGCGAATCATCTTGACGTCCGGTGTCTTGACCTCGAAGACCCGCGAGGACTTCTTCTTGCCACGCACAATGCCGCGGGCTTCGTTTAAGCTTTGCACCAAGTCCTTGAACAGTTCCTTGTCCATACGCAAAGTTCCTTTACCAGGTCGCGCAACACAGTCGCTTCCTTGACCGTCAGATTGTCCTTCCTCGATTTCGGGTGAGCGACAGGCATGAGGATCTGATCTCCGAATACCGCCACCACCCTTGATCAACTCCCCGGCGTCCGGATACGCCGGCGGCGGCCAGATCGGCGACCAACCTAGCTGGCAAGCCTGTTCTGCAACGCGTAGTTGACCACGAACAGGCCGATGAAGAGCACCAGCAGTTCCCAGTCGACCAAACCCAGCATTTGGCGCGAATGCAGGCGGCGGCTCATCAGCAGCACGCCGGCACCGGTTAGCCCGACGACTTCTCGTGGCCAATCTGTAAAAAGGAAGCAGGCGACGACCCCAGCGCGACGGTGAGGCCTTTGAGCGTTTGCCAAGAGTCCAGCGCGATGACTTTCGGCCGCCGCGATCTCCGACCTCGCGAAATGATGTCTCCTCGCCAAGCAGTTGCCACGCGACCTTGACGTCACCCGAGACAAGGAGGCCGAAGGCCAACTCAGATCCGCTAAGACGCCTTGATGCCGCGTGGCAGTGCGACACCAGGTCAGCGGTGCCGTTTTTCCGCCCTCTGCGGCAGCAGCATCACAGAAGCGATAATCACCGCAGCCAGCACCGCCGACGCTGCATAGCGGCTAAGTGCCAGCCCACCATGCGCATGCGGCTTGTCGAGCAGATCGCCGAGAGTAGCGCCCAGCGGACGGGTTAGGACGAACGCTGACCAGAAAAGGAGCGTGCGAGAAATCCTGGTGTAGTAATAGGCAGCTGCCACGACCGCAAGGGCTGCGGCGAATACCAAAGCACCGCCCCGGTAGCCGAGGCCGGTCGAGTCCGCCATCCAGTCGCCAAGCGCCGTGCCAAGGGTCTGGGAAAACATGATTGTCGCCCAATAGAAAACCTCTGCCTGGCGGGATTTGATGTTGTTCACGGAAATCGAGCCCGTCGACCAGTACCACACGCCAAGGGTCACGAGCAGCGTCGCCAGCAGAATCGAGGCGCCTCCGGCATAGCCAATGCCGAAACTCCGATCCAATAGGTCCGCCAAGGTGGTTCCGGCGGTGGTGGTCGCGACGATGACCGCCCAGAACAGAAAGGGATGAAAGCGTTTGACTGCGATCTGGGCGCCGACGACGACGACAAAGATCGTCGCAAATATCCCCGTGCCGACCGGGTACCCGAGGTGCATCGACATGGTGACTGCATCCCCTCCGGTCTCACCGAGCGTCGTTGCCAGGACCTTGATGATCCAGAACAGGAATGTCACCTCGGGTACTTTTGCGAGCGCGCTTTCAGCCGTCCTACGATCCATCATCACACTCCACAAATGTGCACCTTCCACGGCATCGCGATTTCTTGCGTGCCATTCCGAAATTTACCGAGGGTGTGACGCCGTTGCTGAGCGCAAACCCGGTCATAAGGGTCGCACCCGACACTTAGGCGAGGCTTAGAAAGCAAAGCGGGATAGGAGGGACACTTGGTGCACAGTGGTGCACAGGAGATCAGCGCCGTCCGTTCTTACCCGCCTGTGCCCGGAAGTACTCGACCAGCGCTTGCACGTATCGTTCGAAGAGCGGCGCCGCAGTGAGGACGGCAAGCCCCAGCGTGATGGCTCCGAATGCAATGCCCAGGAGAAAGAGCAACGCTCCAACGTTGTACTGCTCTGCAAGGTGGCCGGCGTCCACGGCAACCCAGGTCACGGCCCGATAGGTGGCATGTGGTGCGAAAAGGCTGAACGCAATCAGGATCACGCCCGTTGCCATAGCGGCGATCGCGCTTGTGCGCAAGACGTGTCGAACCGCCAGATGCGGCGCCTGCCGGTAGGCGGAACGGCGGCGGTACAGTAAATAGAGACCAACCAGTGCGACCAACGTGAGCGCCAGGAAAAAAGGCAACCGGCTCGTCGCGTACGCGATTGCGTCGTGGATTTCGGCCATGACGTCGGGGTTCATTCTCGCGGCATAGGCCGAATAGGCGAGCGCGGCATTGAACACCAGACTTCCTGCTGCGCTGTAGAGCGTGAACTTGCGCACATCCATGCCGGCCAGCCCCGCGGGGATGCTCACGGCCGCGCGTAAGAAGGGGAGAAGGCGGAGGAAGAACACCAAGCTTTCGCCGGCAGGATGCTGGAACCAGGACTCCAGACGAGCCCGGCGTTTCGCATTCAGCCCGAAGAAATGGGGGTGCCGATCGAGAAGTCGGCGTCCCCCGTAGCGCGCAAAGGCGTAAAGCACGAGACTTCCGGCCGTCGCGCCCAAAGTGCTGACCACGATCACAAGAGCCAGCTGCACGCCGTTGGTGGCAAGCGTGGCGGCCGCGACGGTAACAATGACCTCACTCGGAACGAAGTGCAGAATCATCGCCGTCTCAAGCGTGAGAAGCAAGAACAGCGCGACGTAGCCATACGTTTGAAGAAAATGAACCGCGCCTTGTTCGAATCCACTCGGCACGAGTAATCCTCCTGAAAGACCGCACCGCCCGCCCCGTCCCCGCTACGCGAGAAGCCTTCGACTTTTACTGTCAGGCCCGACAGCACCCTTATTCCATGAACCTCGACGTCACCTGTCCATCCAGATGTCGATCGCCGCTCCGCAGGTCACGGCCGGCTCGAAGCTGGCGCACGGGTCAACAACACGCGCGTTGGCTAGCTGTTCTCAGTCGCTCGCAGACGCTACCGCGTAGACGCGTGTCGGCGCCTCTAGTCCTCCAACGCCGGCATGCTTCGCAACAGTTCGCTCGCAATGGGTCGGTCGCGCTGGTCGTCGTCCTTGCGAATGGTGCCGTCGCGGAAAACGATGACGCGCTTCGCAAACTGGGCCACGTCCAGTTCGTGGGTAACCATGACGACGGTGAGACCCCCGTCGTTCAATCGCTGGAAGATTCCCATGATCTCGACCGACGTACGAGTATCGAGATTGCCCGTCGGCTCGTCGGCGAGAAGGATCGACGGCTGGTTGACGAGCGCACGCGCGATCGCTACGCGCTGCTGCTGCCCGCCGGACATCTGCGAGGGAAAATGTAGCGCTCGATCGGCGAGTCCAACCATCGCCAGCGCGTTCGCTGCGCGCCTTTTGCGTTCGGCCCGGTCGATCTGCGCATAGATCGTAGGAAGTTCAGTGTTCTCCAGTGCGGTAGTGCGGGCGAGGAGGTTGAACCCCTGAAAGACGAAGCCGATCTTGCGGTTCCGGATCAGCGCCAGGGCACGCTTGTCGAGCTCCGATACGTCGATGTCTTCGAGCAGATAGCGTCCCGACGTCGGCCGATCGAGACAGCCCAGCACGTTCATGAAAGTGGATTTCCCGCTGCCGCTGGCACCCATGATGGCTACGAAGTCGCCCGAATCGATGGACACCGTCACGCCGCGCAACGCGTGCACTTGCGCCTCGCCGAGCGAGTAATACTTGTGCACACTTTCGACCTGGATCAGCTTTCGCCCCGGTTTCTCGTGAATTTCGCCGGGTGGACATGGAAATGTCATAACGAAGCTGTGCTGAAAACGAAGACCGGCGATCCGCGACCCTACTTCTTTGCGGGCGCTCCAAGGCTCGCTCTGGATCCTGACGGTCCTTGGATCAGCGCACCTGTGACGACCTGATCCCCTTCCTTCAGATCGCCGTGCACGGTCCGGATCACAGCCGTGTAGGCGTGATCGGTAATCCCGGTCACGACTTGTACGGGCTCGATCGAATTGTCCGGTTGCAGCTTCCAGACGACGGCGTTGGGTCTCGGCCCCGGACCGGGGCTTTCTGCGCCGGAATGTGTTCCATTGGAGTCCGATGCGATGGCGTCTTCCAGACCCGTCGGGTGAGCTGCCACCAATGCGGTGCCGGAAACGCCTTCGTCAGGGGCAATCCCGAAGCGACTGTAAAGCGCCCGAACCTCCTCCGGTGCAATCTGCGGCTTGTAGCGAAGCGCGCCGTTCGCAATCTTCAGCACGTTCCGAGCGGTCTCCACAGGAATCGTGACATAGGCCGTCATCCCGGGAAACAGCTTCAACTGGGGATTGTCAAAATTGACGATCGCGTCGTACGTCACCACGTTCTGCACGGTGGTCGGGTTCATCCGCACCTGGCTCACCACGCCCTGGAACGTATCCTTCGGATAGGCGTCGACCTTGAACGTCACCGTGCGGCCCGCCTTGACGCTGCCAACGTCGGACTCGTCCGTCTTCGCGTAGACCTGCATCTTGGTCAGATCCTGCGCGATCGTGAATAGAGTCGGGGCCTGCAACGACGCGGCGACGGTCTGTCCGACGTCCACGTTGCGTGCGACAACCGTCCCATCGATCGGCGATCGAATGACCGTGTACTCAAGGTTGGTGCGGGCCACCGAGACGGCAGCCGCCTTCTGATGTACCTGTGCTTCGGCTTGCGCGATGGCTGCCTCAGCCGCTTTCACCGAGGCGTCTGCGGAGAGGTAGGTCGACTTGGCGAGATCGACAGCCTGCCTGCTAATACTATCCTGCGCAATGAGCACGGTGGCACGATCGTAATCCGCCTTCGTTTGAACCAGCGTGGCCCGCGCCTTGTCCAGGTTTGCGCGTGCGGCAACAACGTTCGCCTTGGCGCTCTCGAGGTCGGCAGCGGCCTGAAGCAACGCTCCCTGGAACAGTGCCGGATCGATGACGGCGATCACGTCGCCCTTGCGGACGCGCGAGTTGAAGTCAGCGCCGAGCTTGGCGATCGTCCCCGAAACCTGTGACCCGACGAGAACTGTCGTCACCGCGTTGATCGTGCCGGTCACATCGACCACGTTGTGGACGTCGCCACGTTCCACCTTGGCGGTGAAGTACTGGGATTGCTCCTTCCGCGTGAGGTCGAAAGTCGCAACCAATCCTAGCGCAATGGCAATCGCCGCCAGAAGCAGCCACGCGCGCTTATGCCTCATGCCCCATCCCTGACGATTTCGACCGGGCAGGTGAACGTCCCGATGTAGTGAGACGGTCGGGATTCATTCGTACCGAAGCGCCGTGATCGGATCGAGCAGCGCTGCCTTGCGCGCCGGGTAATACCCGAAGAACACCCCCACCGCCACCGAGAACAGCGTGGCGATCAGCACGGCCTCGAATGACACTTCCATGGGCCAATGCAGCGTGCGACCCACCAGGATAGACCCGATGACTCCCGCGATCACGCCGGCTAAACCACCCACCAGGCTGAGCATGATCGATTCGCCCAGGAACTGCACCTGGATGGCTTCTTCCGTTGCACCTACCGCCAGGCGCACCCCGATCTCGCGCGTTCGTTCGGTGACCGAAACCAGCATGACGTTCATGATTCCGATCCCCCCGACCAGCAAAGAGATCGAGGCGATCGCAACCAGAAGAATGGTCAGCGTCCGGCTGGCCGCCAATTGCGCCTGAATGATGTCCTCGGGGTTGCGGATGTTGAAATCGTCCTCCTCTTCAGGGCGCAGGTGATGCCGATCGCGGAGCAGGGCGGCAACCTGTTGACCGGCGAGCTTGACGGTCTCGGGGGACACCGCGGAGCATAGGATGTCGTCGAGCCAGGAGACTCCCTTGATCTTCTTCTGCACGGTGGTAAAGGGCATGATGATCGTGTCGTCCTGATCCTGCCCGGATACCGACAACCCTTTGGGCTGAAGCGTCGCCACGACCGTGCACGGGAGTCCGTTGACGCGCATCACCTTGCCGATCGGATTGTCGGCGCCGAACAGTTGATCGCGAACCGTCTTTCCGATCACGCAGACGTCGGCCGCCCGATCCACGTCGTCCTGCGTAAACACGGCGCCCTGCAGGACGAACCACCGCTTGATGTCGAAATACTCGGGCGATACGCCCCGGTAATGCGTGAACCAGTTCTGGTTGCCGTAGATGATCTGGATCTGGCCATCCACGTTCGGCGATACGCTCTTGATGACGGGCACCTGCTCTCTGATAGCGGCCGCGTCGGCAAGCGTCAAACTCTTTGTGCCGTGGGTACCGGTACGCACGCCGTTTACTGCGCGTCCGCCTGCTTCGATCCACACGAAATTGTCGCCCAAATTATTGAGCTGCTGCTCGACCTGGGCTTGGCCGGCGTTTCCGATCGCGACGACGCAAATCACCGCGCCTATCCCGATGGTAATGCCGAGGACCGTCAACGCGCTGCGCAGCTTGTTTCGCAGCAGAGCGACCGACGCCGAGCGGAGCAGCGCCGCGTAATTCATGGCCTTCCTTGCAGCATCACCGTAATATTCCCTGCCACGTCAAGATGTCGGCGAATGATACGCTCGCGTATCCCCTACCCGGCGTTCGCAAGGATGCGCCGCTGGAACGCGCCAGTAGCGTGAGCCATCTGTCGAGCTCGCTCGGGGTGGCTCTGCCTTTTCGTCCAAGGATCTCGGATTTAAGCGCAGCCTAAGTATCGAGCCGTAGGTTGTCTGCAAAGCGCCAAACCATTGGAAAATAGCATTTCCTTCTTCAAACACTCCTGCCGATGCGCCTGCTCGTTGTAGAAGACGATCCGATGATTGGCGAGATCGTGCTCGAAACGTTGAGCAGCGAGGGCTTCGCGGTCGATTGGGTCAAGGACGGGGCGATGGCCGACACCGCCTTGCGCGCCCAATCCTACGATCTCGTCGTGCTCGATCTTGGCCTCCCGAAGAAGGGCGGACTGGAGATACTGCGGTCGCTGCGCGCGCGCAAGCAACGGATGCCGGTGCTGATCGCGACGGCACGTGATGCCGTGGCGGAGCGCATCGCAGGGCTCGACGCGGGTGCCGACGATTACGTGCTCAAGCCGTACGACATCGACGAGTTGCTGGCGCGCATCCGCGCCCATCTGCGGCGCGCATCTGGGCGAGCCGAGCCCGTCTACGAGTACGCGAACGTGACGATCAACCCGGCGACCAAGGAAGTCACGGTGGACGGCGAGCCGGTCATCCTCTCCTCGCGCGAATGGGCGGTGCTGGAGCCGCTGCTTGCGCACCCGGGGCTGATCCTGTCGCGTGCCCAGCTCGAGGAAAAGCTTTTCAGCTGGAAGGACGAGGTCAGCAGCAATGCGATCGAAGTCTACATTCACGGGCTGCGCAAGAAGCTCGGGCCGAAGCTGATCCAGAATGTGCGCGGGGTCGGCTATCTGGTGCCGAAAGCTTGATCGATGGCGCGTCGAACGGCGCCTGCGGTGCGTGGCTACTCCTTGCGCGGACGGCTGCTCTGGCTGCTGCTGATCGCGGTCGCGATTGCTGCAATCATCCAGAGTGTCTACGCCTACTATTCCGCGGTTTCGGAAGCTGACGAACTCTTCGACTATCAGATGCAGCAGATCGCCCTGGCGCTGCGGGACGGAACGCCGCTCGGGGCCACTCCACCTCGATTCGGACACCACGTCGAAGAAGCGAACTTCGACTTCCTGATCCAGGTCTTTGCGCCCGATGGCACTCTGGTATTTGCGTCCGCGCAAGATGAACTGTTGCCGCGACAGAACGAAGTCGGCTTTTCGGATGTGGCTGCGCATGGCACCCGCTACCGGGTGTTCTCGTTGCACACCCCAACGCGAGTCATCCAGGTCGGGCAGGACACTGCGGCCCGAAGGGAACTGGCGGGCGGGCTGGTGCTGCGCATGGTCGGCCCGGTCATGTTGCTCGCCCCGGTATTGATGCTGGCGGTCTGGTGGGTCGTCACGCAATCGACGCGCCCTCTGGCGCGCGCGCGCGAGCAGGTGGCGCGGCGGGCCGCTGACGAGCTCTCGCCACTGGTCGCAGAAGGCCTTCCCGATGAAGTCCGCCCCCTGGTCGACGAAATCAATCTTCTGTTTGGACGACTGGCCGAGGCGTTCGCCGCGCAGCAAAGCTTCGTCGCTGATGCTGCGCATGAGCTGAGATCTCCGCTCGCCGCGCTTCGTTTGCAGGTCCAGAGCATGCAGCGCGCCACCGATAGCGAAGCGCGTGCGGTGGCGGCGCGCAGGCTGCTCGCCGGGATCGACCGGTCGGCGCGCCTGGTCGATCAGATGCTCGTGCTGGCGCGCCAGGATGCTGCGGCAGGCCCACACACGCTTGCCCCGCTTGATCTTCGCGAAACGATTGCCCTCGCCATTGGCGAGGTACTTCCGATGGCGCAGGAACGGCGCATCGATCTGGGAATCAGCGAGGCGGAGCCCATCTCGGTGAACGGCGACGTGGAAGCTTTGCGAATTCTGTTTCGGAATCTGCTGGAAAACGGGATCAAGTACAGCCCGCCAGACGGTACCGTCGACGTCGCGATTCGCATTGCGCACGGGGCGCCCGAAGTCGAGATCGCGGACAGTGGTCCCGGAATTCCCGTGGATGACCGCGATCGCGCCTTCGATCGGTTCTACCGGGTCGCCGGTAGCGCGGCCACTCCGGGGAGCGGGCTCGGGCTTGCGATCGCCCAAAGCATCGCGCGGCGGCATCATGCGACGCTTAAGCTGGACACGTCGAGCCGCCTGGGAGGACTGCTGGTCACGGTGCGATTCCAGGCAACGAATTCTTCGCTCACGAGTTCGCACCATTGACGACTATGGCCGTTGCGCCCGCCGCGCAGGAAGACGCAACCAGAACATGCGTTGCAGTACATCGTGCCCTTGCAGTTGGTGGAGGAGCGCGATGCCCGCGTGCGCGATGACGTATGCCCACATCAGGTTCGCCAGCAGCTTATGGACTTGCAGCACCAACCCGCCTGGCACTTCGGCGAGCGCCATCACCGCGCCGGTGCCAGCCATGGCGGACACGACCAGCAAGCCGAGACCGTGCGTGGCACTGGCCAGCGGACTCTCATCAGCGTGTATCAGTCTGAACCGACGCAGCGCGTTCAGGTGAGCACGCACGTCATGCCACAACGCCCGCCGCCGTCCGGCCGAGAGCCATGGAAACAAGGCACCCAGCGCGGTTCTCGACCGACGCGCAAACGTCCACAACCAGAAGGCGGTCACGATGCCAAGCGTGGCCAGACCAACGGACCGATGCCACGCGAAGAAAACATTGCCCGGGGAACCCCCTTTGGGCGGTTCAACGAGTCCTACCAGGATGAGCTGGTGCGCGACGGCCAGTAGCAGGACCCCGTGCAGCACCTTGGTGAAAAGAGAGCGGCTGGTCATCACATTGCTACCTTTTTAATCCCCGCCGGAAGATAGAGGCCACGACTATTCAATCGTCGTCCCGCTCTTCCTGCCGGCCTTCCGACTCGTGGTCTGCCGGATCGGTGCGGGCGGAAACGATACTGCCGTCGATAGCATCCACCTTGACGTCCGTCGTCTTGGTGTTGTCGGCGACCTCGACGCCGTAGACAAGCCGGCCATTCTCATTCTCGAGTTCGGCGCGACTGGCCCTGCCGCCGGTGTGCTGCTCGGCGGTGGTGACGGCCTGAGACAGCGAGATCTTCGCTCGTGCCAGGTTGGCCATCGCCTCGTTCTGCGCCTCGCCCGATTGCTTGGCATAGACGAGCCCACCGGCCGTGGCGACACCCGCGGCCATGATGAGAGCGGAAATCAATATCTTGCGTTGCATGAGGTTCTCCGTGCAGTCGATTGGTGGAGGCTTGATTGCCGCCACGCCTGCAAGATGGGGCAAGACACTTAGTCCACGCTTAAAAGGATCAAGCGCGCGCGAGGCCGCGAAAGCCCGTTGTTACCGATGATCGCTGCGGACGCATCGGGGCCGGACTGAGGACAAAGAAAAAATCTTTCCTCGCTCGTGCCGGCAATACAACGGCGGGTGGGCCGTTGGCGACCCCCAGCCTTCCATGGTCGGGACGGCACGAAAGCGACTTAAGCGCTTAACAGGCTGTTGAAATTCGCCTTGTAAAGGCAGTTGTTTCAGCTATCGTTGGAGTAGCGGTTTTCTTCGCGACTTCCCTTCTCCGATGAGGTTCGAGCGATGCGCGGTCCTGATGCAATGCAGGAAGGCCTGTTCACGGTAGCGAAGCTGGACGACTTCGTGCCGAGCGATCATCCGCTGCGACCGATCCGCGAGCTGGTGAACGACGCGCTGACGGCGATGAATCCCCAGTTCAACGCGATCTACGCCGACAGTGGGCGCGACTCGGTCGCGCCAGAGAAGCTGATCCGCGCCTTGCTGCTGCAGGTGTTCTACTCGATCCGCAGCGAACGGCAGCTGTGCGAGCAGTTGCGTTACAACTTGCTGTTTCGCTGGTTCGTCGGCTTGGCGCTCGATGCTCCGATCTGGGATCACTCGACCTTCTCGAAGAATCGCGACCGGTTGCTGGCGCATCGGGTGGTGGAAGGCCTGTTTGCCGAGGTCATGCGCCTGGCCGATGCCCGTGGCCTGCTGTCGAAGGAACATTTCTCGGTCGACGGCACGCTGATTCAGGCGTGGGCGAGCCAGAAGAGCTTTCGACCGAAGGACGGCAGCGACGATCAGCGTCCCGGCGGCGGCGGGCGTAACGCGCAAGCGGACTGGAAAGGCCAACCCCGTACCAACGACACCCACGCGAGCACGACCGACCCCGACGCGCGAACCTACCGCAAGAGCCACCACACGGCGTCGATCCTCTGTTACCAAGGCCATGTGCTGATGGAGAATCGCAGCGGTCTGGTGGTGAGCGCCGTGGTCACGCATGCGGGTGGTTTCGGGGAACGCCACGCGGCACTGGCCATGCTCGATGCGGTGCCCGACCCTGGGCACCGCAGCGTTGGCGCCGACAAAGCCTACGACACCACCGACTTCGTCGCCGCGTGCCGCGAGCGCAAGATCACCCCACACGTCGCCTGCAACGATACCCGCCGTGGCGGTAGCGCGATCGACGGGCGCACCACCCGTCATCCCGGTTACCGCCTGAGCCAGATCATTCGCAAACGGATTGAGGAGCCTTTCGGCTGGGGCAAGACCGTCGGCCGCATTCGGCAAACCGTGTTTCGCGGTCTGCAGCGGGTCGATCAGCAGTTCAAACTCACGATGACCGCCAGCAACCTGATGCGCATCGCTCGAATAGCGATCGCGGTACCGTGCGGAGTGACGCCATGAACCGAACCATGAACGACAAACGCCACTTCGCCGCATCCGATACCTGGCGTGAATCGGCAACCGCCGGTTTGACTTCGCTCTGGGTCCGTTCGCCAATTCGATCCGCTTCATTTTCGGCCCAAATTCAACAGCCTGTTAAGCCTCGCCTAAGTTTCAAGGACGAAATTCAAGAGCCGGGCCCGAAATCCGTGAGGGTCGCTTCAGTCACGTGCGGGTTGAACTGCATCATCAGGGACGGCTTGGCACGCAGTTGGGATGCAGGATCGCGCGCGAGTTGCGCAGACAAGCCGAGAAACCGGCTGGCGGGTCCGAAGGGAATTGCATCTTGTCGCACCCGCTCGGACTTCGACCCCCGGAGGCGCGTTCGCAGAGGTCCAACCGATAGGAGACGATATGGCGCCGATTCCGTCACGGATCGCGATAGCGCTCGTCGCGACAATGCTCTCGATGCCTATAGCCGCCCAGAACTGCGGCTGGTCGCGTATCGATCACGAAATCTCCTACAACGCCTCCGGTGCGTGGAATCCCAACGTCTACCGCGGCGTCGTAGGTGCGCTCACGATCGCCGAGATCGGCGGCGCGCTCTGGGAGGGCTCGGAAACGCGCTTCGGCAAGACGATGTGGCAAGGCATCGACTCCGAGATCATCTCCGGTGTGACGGCACAGGCGAGCAAGTATGTCTTCACGCGGGTGCGTCCGAGCACGCAGAACAATCCATGCCTCTGGTTCCAGGGGGGCCACAATTACAGCTTCCCCAGCGGCGAGGCGGCCGTCGCGGCCGGGCTCGTCACGCCGTACGTGCTGGAGTACGCGGGCGATTCCCCCGCGGCCTACGCTTTGCTGCTGTTGCCGCTCTATGTCGGCGCCGGGCGGATCAAGAACCAGGCGCATTGGCAGACCGACGTCCTCGCCGGCTGGGCCGTCGGCGGCCTGTCCGGGTGGTACGCCCACAGCCGGGACGTGCCGATTCTGATCCAGCTGCTGCCGCACGGCGTTGCGGTTGGGTTCAGCAAACAGTTCTAGCCCTGTTTGGTCGGGCCGCCGCCAGCCGAATGGTGCTCCGCGGCTCCGCTTCACATCCTGCCTCCACGTCTTGGTACGCTGCCAGGCGCGATCCCTAACACAGGCGCACCCGCGGACGATTCGCTCCGCACTGAGACGGTCATGTAAGTGACCCGCCCCAAGATCGTGATCAGAAAGATCGCGCTGGTGACGACCGTGCCCAATCCAAAGCCGCCATCGGCGGTCCGTTGCGAGAGCAGATCGCCGAGAGAGGCGCCCAGCGGGCGCGTCAATATGTAGGCGATCCAGAACGCCAAGATGGCGTTCATTCCCAGCAAGTAGTACGCAGCGGTCACCAGTCCGATCCCGGCGCCGAAAATCATCGCCGCGTTGCCGTAGCCAAGAGTCAGGCCTTCCGCCGCGAGATCGCCCGCGGCGGTACCCAGCGCGAGTGTGAACAGGACGGCGGCCCAATAGAACAGCTCCCGTCGCGTCGTGTAGATGGTATGGATCGACAGCGTCTTCTCCGCCGCATACCACGCTACGAAGGTTGCCACCAGCGCAAGGACAAAGATCAGGGTCGTCACCTGCAGCGGGACTTCGAAGGTGTCCACCAGGTTATCGGTAATGAGCGTTCCGACGACGCTGATCAAGACAACGGTGAGCCAATAGATCCACGGCACGTACCTCCGATATCGCATCTGGATTGCGAGCGCGAGCAGAAGCAAAGCGCCCATCGTGTACGAAGTGCCACCCAGCCCGAAATGCAGTTTGACCGACAAGAAATCTGCGGCAGTTTCGCCCACGGTCGTCGCCAGGACTTTGACGATCCAGAAGTAGATCGTGACTTCAGGAACCTTGTTCAGCATCCTACGCGCGAGTTCTCTTTGTGTCGCGTCCACTCGTTGGGTCTCCCTTGTCGCCGGTTGGGTCGTTCGGCCGTCTCGTCGTCACCTCAGCACGAGTTCGACGCGAACGCCTGCCCAAAGCATCGAGGAGCGGACTTACTGTAGGTGAAACTTAAGGCTGTCCGCCCCGGTGCGCCCCCGCCGGGCGCGGCGCGACGCCGCAATGGGCATTCGTTGCGAGACGCCGATCTGCGATACAACACATGGTGGCCGCGTGCAGCAGCGGAAGCCGGTCCGAGCGAGACCCGCGACCAAGGGTCACGATTGCTTAAGACTCGCCTAAGGGTTTGGAGTCACGCTGTCGACGGCTGCGGTCGGCGCGTGGGGGAACTGCCGACCCTCGAACCGCAAAAAAAGGGACGATGCTATGAAATCGGATTCCGACATGAATTCACGCTCGCGGCTCGTTGGCTTGGTCGCGATCACGGCACTGCTTGGCTGCATGGCGCTCACAATCACCAATGCGTTTGGCGTGGAGCGTCCCTTGGCGGCGGAGAAAAATCCGCCCGGTGACATTCCCGACACCCAGGTATTCGTAACCTACACGTCGCCGTCGGGCTTTTCGCTGCAGGTGCCCGAAGGCTGGGCGCGCACGGACCGCAGCGATGGAGTGCGATTTTCGGATAAGTACAACGCGATCGACGCAGCAGTAACGCCAGCTACTGCGGCCCCCACTGCTTCGTCGGTAGCGAATCACGAGGCCGCGGCTCTTCGCAAAGGCGCTCGCGCGGTCAAGATCGACACCATCGGAACGGTGAAGCTTGCGTCCGGCCCCGCGATCCGAATCGCCTACTCGTCCAATTCCGAACCCAACGCGGTCACGGGCAAGCAATTGCGGCTCGAGCACCATCGCTACCTGTTCTATCACAGCGGGCGGCTCGCAACGATTGACCTCGCGGCGCCGCTCGGCGCCGACAACGCGGACCAGTGGCAGCACATCGCCAACTCATTCCGGTGGCGCTGAGATGCGGGCATTGGAGGCATTCGAGCTGTACCGCTTCTATCACAGCGGCGATGATGAGACGGCAGCGCTGCGCGGCGTTTCCCTCCAGCTTGAATCAGGAGACTTCGTCGCTCTCACGGGACCTTCTGGAAGCGGGAAGTCGACGCTCCTCGCCTGCCTCGCCGGATTGGACGAGCCCGACGGTGGCCGGGTCGAGGTGACGGGGTCGCGCATGTCGCGGCGACCGGAAGCGGTGCGCGCCGCCCTGCGTGCCCAGCACATCGGCATCATGATGCAGTCGGGCAACCTGTTCGAACACCTGACCGTCGAGGACAACGTGAGGCTGCAAATGTCGCTCGCGAACAGGAAGGACCCGAAGGCCGTCGAACGATTGCTACAGGCGATGAGCCTCGGACCCCGACGCCTTGCGCGGCCGTCGCAGTTGTCCGGAGGTGAGGCGGCGCGCGCGGGCCTGGCGGTCGCCCTGTCGGCGAACCCGCAGATCTTTCTGGCAGACGAGCCCACGGCAGAGGTGGACACGGCGACGGAAGGCGAGATTCTCAGGCTGTTACGCGATCGCGCTCGCGCCGGCGGCGCAATTCTGATTGCCACGCACAGTCAGGAGCTGGCGGCAACCGCCGACCGCGTGCTGCGGCTCCGCGATGGACGCCGCGTCGATGAATGAGGATATCCTCATCGCGGCCGATTCGGTGAGTCGTAGCTATCGGCAAGGCGGCACGCCCGTCACCGCCGTCGCATCGGCGACCTTGCGCCTGCACGCGCGCGACCGGGTGGCGCTGGTCGGTCGATCTGGCAGCGGGAAATCGACCCTGTTGCACCTCATGGCCGGGCTCGACACGCCGAGCCGCGGCACCATCGCATGGCCGGCGCTGGGCGCAGCCGAAACGCTGCTGCCGGAGAAGATCGCCCTCGTGTTCCAGGCGCCGAGCCTGTTGGAGCCGATGACCGTGAGCGAGAATGTCGCGTTGCCGCTGCTGCTCGCCAAGGTAGTTGGCGATCCCGATGCTGCCGTGAGCGCCGCACTGACCACCTTCGGGCTCGCAGCATTGGCGCGCAAGCTGCCCGAGGAGCTATCCGGCGGACAGATGCAACGCGTCGCGATGGCGCGGGCAATCGTCGGCAGCCCGCGCGTCATCCTGGCCGATGAACCGACCGGACAGCTCGATCAAGCGACCGGCCAGGCACTGCTCGAGGCGCTCCTCGCCCATCTTGCCGGGACCGAGACAGCTCTCGTCATCGCAACCCACGATCCTTCGGTTGCCCAACGCATGGATACCCTCTGGCGCATCGAGCGCGGGGTTCTCGCGCTACCCGTCGAGGCGACGGAGCAAGCGTGATCCGATCCTGGTTCGTGGGCCTCATCAGGGAGCGCAATGGCCGCCTTGTGGGCTCCATGGCGGGCGTCGCCGTAACGGTGGCCATCCTCGCCGCCCTGGGTGCCTTTCTCGCCCAGAGCACTGCGTCGATGACGCGCCGCGCGGTCGCCAGCGTGCCAGTGGACTGGCAGGTGCAGCTCGTCCCCGGAACGACCGTCCAATCCGTCGCGGCGATGCTCGACAAGGCAGCCACCGTCACTGCACTGCACGAGGTCGGCTACGCCGACGTCGATGGCTTCGAAGCGCACACCGGTGCCACGGTTCAAACCACCGGCAAAGGCAAGGTCGTCGGTCTCGACCCCACCTACGTCCGTGACTTTCCCCGGCAGTTCCGGCTGCTCATTGGTTCGCTGGATGGCGTCCTGGTCGCACAGCAGACGGCCGCCAACCTGCACGTGACGGTCGGCGACACGGTCACCGTCCGCCGCCCGGGACTTCCGTCAACCGACGTGACGGTCGGTGGCGTCGTCGAGCTGCCCAATGCCGATTCGATGTTCCAGGCCGTCGGCGTTCCGCCCGGAGCTGCGCCCCAGGCGCCGCCCGATAATGTGCTGCTGCTTCCCTTGAGCGAATGGCACCGCCTGTTCGACCCGCAGGCGGCTATCAGACCGGACACCGTTCGAACGCAACTGCACATCGGACTTGCGCACGACAGTCTTCCTCGCGATCCGGTGGCGGCCTTCGTCGCGGTTCGGGGTGCGGCCAAGAACCTCGAGACTCGCATCGCCGGCAATCGCGTCGTTGCGGACAATCTTGCGGCGCGGCTCGATGCAGTGCGCAGCGATGCCCTGTACGCCAAGGTGCTGTTCCTGTTCCTCGGCACTCCGGGTGCGGTATTGGCTATCCTGCTGACGACCGCCGTCGTCGCCTCCGGCGGCACTCGGCGGCGACGCGATCAGGCGCTGCTGCGAACTCGTGGAGCCTCCCGGGCGCAGATCATCAAGCTCGCGGCCGTCGAAGCGGCGTTGGTGGGTACCGGCGGCACGGTCGCAGGGCTCCTTCTCGCCGAGTTCCTGTCGCGAACGCTTCTTGGCGCCGGCGTATTCAATCTCGTGGCCCGGTACTGGATTGTCGGCGCCGTCTGCGCAGGCATGGCGCTCTCCTTTGCCGCGATCCTCGCTACCGCATGGATCGATGCGAAGCAGACCGCCGTGGCGGCCGCCCGATCGGCGGCGGGCGGGGAACGCACGCGCCTCTTGCGGCGCGTCGGTCTCGATTTCATCCTGATCGGGCTTTCGGCGATCGTGTTCTGGAGAACGTGGAGCACCGGCTATCAGGTGGTGTTGGCCCCCGAGGGCACCCCGTCGGCATCGGTCGACTATTCCGCCTTTCTCGCGCCGGTGCTGCTGTGGCTGGGCGTCGGCCTGCTGACGGTCAGGCTGTGTCAGGCTGGCTTGCAACGCCGGCGCGCGACTCTCGCCAAGGGCCTGCGGCCCATTGCCGGTGTGCTGGCAGGCGTCGTTGCGGCGACGATCGGGCGGCAGCCTAAGCGGATGACGCAAGGCGTTGCCCTCGTCGCGCTGGCCTTTGCCTTCGCAACCTCGACCGCCATCTTCAATACCACTTACCACGCGCAGACGCTGGTCGACGCCGAACTCACCAATGGCGCAGACGTCACCGTCACGGGTACCGCGCAAGCGCCCGCGTCGATCAAGCTGCAGGAACTCGCGGCGTTGCCTGGCGTAATCGCCGCGCAACCGATGCAGCATCGGCTGGCCTATGTCGGCACGGACCTGCAGGACCTCTATGGCATCGATGCGGCGCACATCGGCGAAGCGACAAGGATGTCGAATGCGTATTTCGAGGGCGGCGACGCGAAGAAAACCCTCGACCTGCTCGCGCGAACTCCCGACGGCATTCTGGTTTCCGCCGAAACGGTCAAGGATTTCCAGTTGCAGCCCGGCGACAAGGTCAACCTGCGTCTACAAAGCGCCAGCGACCACCAGTACCACGTCGTCCCGTTCCACTTTATCGGCGTGGTGCGCGAATTTCCCACCGCACCGCGCGACTCTTTCCTCGTGGCCAATGCCGACTACGTCGGGCGCCTGAGTGCTGCCAACGCTGCGGAAATCGTACTGTTGAAGACTTCGGAAGGTACGGCGCCGATCGCCGCTGCGGCGCGGACTATCGTTGCGGCGTTACCGGGCGCAAAGGTTACTGACCTGGGCGAGGCGCAGCGCCTCATTGGATCGAGCCTGACCGCCGTCGACCTCCGCGGGATGACACGACTCGAGCTCGGCCTTGCCGTGCTGATGGTGGCAAGCGCCACGGGACTCATTCTCGCGCTTGGGATCGCTGATCGGCGGCGTAGCTTTGCGATCCTTTCTGCGCTTGGCGCAAAGCCCCGGCAACTTGGCGCGTTCCTGTGGAGCGAAGCAATCTTGCTCTTTGTCTCGGGAACGCTTGTCGGAACGCTGACCGGGTTCTCGCTGGCCTGGATGCTGGTCAAGTTATTGACAGGCGCCTTTGACCCCCCGCCCGAATGGCTCACCGTGCCTTGGCTCTACCTCGGTGCCCTGGTCGTAGTGGCGCTTGCATCGGTAGCCATGGCCGTAATCGGCGCGCTGCACGAAACGCGGGTTCCTGCCGTACAGCGGATGCGCGAACTCTGAACAGATGATGGCATTCGCCGCGCGCCGTGTCGGTTCGGGCTGCATGAGATGCGCGTGATGAGATCGGATTGCACACTTGTCGCGACCAGAGCATGAATACGCTTTCCTTCTTTCTTGCCTGGCTCGAGAAGGCGCCATCACCGCGGAGTCGCTGGAACGCGCCGCGGAGCTATCAGTTCACCTATGGGCATGACACTCCTGTGGCGCGCGCCACGCTGGACCGCCTCGGACTCGAAGCGACGCGTATCGGCGGAACGCCTGCCAAACATTCGGCGTGGAATCGGCCGATCGCGCCGTCCGGAAACGCTCATCGATCCGCAGCCGTGCCCACCTGCCAGTGATCGCGACGTCGCCGCCCTACGACCACGACGCTTAACAGGAGCGCAACGATTACTGCTTCGGTTGCTATGGCGCGATTGCCCTTGAGTGGTGATCAGTTCCGAACGTGGGTTCGAAACGGCTCGCGCTCGTCGAAACGGCATACACGGTACAAGAGACATACCGCCGATCAGAACAATCCTGACCTTACCGATTTCGCGCAGAGCGCGAAGTCCAAATGTTTAGCGGTTTCATGCGATGACGAATGCGGCGCGGCCGCCAATTGCTTCGATGCGGGTGCTCGTTTGTTTCTCGCTCGCAGGCAGAACTCGCGAGCGATTGATCGCAATTCGTCGAGCGCAGGTCGTTAGCGAGCCCACCAGTGACTAGCAATGTCTCGAGGGTCATGAACGCACACGCCGCGGCATTGGGTTCGTGGCGCAGGACTTGTATCGAATGGCTGCTCTCTCCCGTCTATCGGATCTACGAGCGCCACCTCTGCGCGCAGGTGCTATCGGGTCCGGTTCCGCGGCATGTTGGCATCATTCTCGACGGCAATCGCCGGTACGGATCGCGCCACAGCTTGACCGATTCGCGCGCGGCTTATGCCGCAGGTGCCGACAAGCTTGATGACCTGCTGGCTTGGTGCATCGAACTGTCCATTCCAGCGATCACTCTTTGGGTGCTGTCGACAGACAATCTCAGGCGCCGCCCAGAGGAAATCTCCGACATCCTGTCCGCCATCGAAACCAAGCTCAACGTTTTCACGACAAATCCGCTGATCCGCCGCGCGCGGGTTCGAATTCGCACCGTCGGCCGGCTTGATCTGTTGCCGGACAAAACGGTTGCGGCATTGCGTGCTGCCGAAGCAGCGACCGCAAACCACGACGGCATGCGAGTGACGATCGCCGTGGCCTATGGAGGACGGCAGGAAATCGTCGACGCCGTTCGATCGCTGCTATTGGAGCGGCTGCAACGCGGAGAGACGTTCGCTGATGCGATTGAGCGGATTTCACCTGAAGCTCTGGCCGGACACTTGTATTCGCCGGATCTTCCGGATCCCGATCTCATCATCAGAACCAGCGGAGAGATTCGGCTGTCCGGCTTTTTGCTATGGCAGAGCGTGCACAGCGAATTCTATTTCACCGACGTGTTCTGGCCAGCGCTACGGAAGATCGATTTCCTGCGCGCCGTGCGTGCGTATCAGCAACGCCGGCGGCGCTACGGCCGCTGACGTGTCGACTACCGGAAGCCGGCGCGCGCCGCTGGATCCAAGTTGTGTAGCGAGGCGATTGGGCCGCGGCGTCCTCGGCGGGCGGGCGTCGAGTTTGACGTGTCTCGCGCGGAGTTGAGCCCCCACGGCTAACACTAGTAAGCCTCCTGGAACACCACACGGCCCGCCTCGCCCCGGCTACTCGCGAAGTATCCGAAGGCCAATGGCACGCTCTGCAGCGCCTCCATTCCGGGTAACGTCGATGTCACCGGCCCGTCCAGGATGCCAATCCCAACGTGTACGCGCATCGCATCCGGCTCGCTGCTGTTGCCCGGGGCCGACAAACCGTCCAGTGGCAAGCCCTTGTTCCGCAGATGGGCTCGGAGCGGCTATCGCGCACCGGCGGGCCGACCTCTTTAGTCCTCCGACGCCGGCATCGTTCGCAATAGTTCGCTGGCGATTGGTCGGTTGTGCTGCTTGTCGTCTTTGCGGATGGTGCCGTCGCGGAAGACGATGATGCGCTTGGCAAGCTGGGCGACATCATGTTCGTGCGTGACCATGACGACGGTGAGCCCTCCATCGTTCAAGCGCTGGAAGATCTCCATGATCTCGACCGAAGTGCGGGTGTCTAGATTGCCGGTCGGCTCGTCGGCGAGAAGGATGGATGGCTCGTTGACAAGTGCCCGGGCGATGGCGACTCGCTGTTGCTGGCCACCCGACATCTGGGAGGGGTAGTGCAGCGCTCGCTCAGCGAGCCCAACCATCGACAAGGCACTCGACGCGCGCCTATGGCGCTCCACCCTGTCGATCTTCGTATAGAGGGTCGGAAGCTCGGTGTTCTCCAGCGCGGTCGTGCGGGCCAGTAAGTTGAACCCCTGAAACACGAAGCCGATCTTTTGATTCCGAATCAGTGCGAGCGCACGCTTGTCGAGCCCGGATACGTCAGCGCCCTCCAGCAGATAGCGTCCAGAAGTCGGGCGATCGAGGCAGCCCAGCAGGTGCATGAATGTCGACTTGCCGCTGCCGCTGGCGCCCATGATCGCCACGAATTCGCCGAAGTCGATGGCGGTGGTGATGCCCCGCAATGCATGTACCTTCGTCTCGCCGAGGGAGTAGAACTTGTGGACATCCTCAACGCAGATCAGCTTTGGCCCGGAATGCTGCCGTACCGCTTCGGGTTGAGGTTCGACCAACATGACGAGCTTGCGCTGGCGTCCAGGTCCGATGACCCGGTAAGCCCTATTTTTTTGGTTCGTCAGCGGAATTTGTGGGTGGATGTTGGTCGTTGCGCCGCGGTTGATTGGTTGAGAAATCGATAGAGCCTTCGGCAGGGCGTCGATGGCGTTCTGCTCGGACTCGGAGATGCGCGGCCAGATGAGCGGTCCACCGTCCTCTTCGATTAGCCGTCGGGATCAACTGGTCAATGGGCAGTCGTTTGAGGTCGGGGTCGTCGTGGCGGCGGCGGATCAGCTCGCCACCGACCAGCCAGAGGTTGCTCCAGTCGCAATTGAAGGTGGTTTTGGATGCTTTGCGCCGCAGCAGGTCGAGCAGGAAGGGCATGAACGTCGCGACGATGGCGGCGCCGGGGGGCGAGATCTGCCGCTTCGTATTGCCATCGCCGGGGCCAGTCGTCCAGATCCGGACATGCTTGCCGAAGCAAAGCAAGTTCGTCGGCAGAGACAATCCCTTGCTCGTCGACAACGCCCGGTCGTGGCCTGCCCATGCTGCTCACCCGCCTGCTCAATGCCTGCCATCATTTTCCCGGATTTGTGTACACCGGTGCGCGCCTGATCGAAGCCCGCAAGATCATCGAGATCGAGGTCCGACCACGGGTCGGCTCCCCAGCCCACTGCTCGGGCTGAGCGCAGCCGGCGCCTGGCTACGATCAACTGCCCCTGCGCCGCTTCGAGTTCATTCCGGTGTGGGGCTTCGCCGTGGAACTGCTCTATCGCATGCGGCGCGTGCAGTGCCACGCTTGTGGCGTCAAAGTCGAGCAGGTGTCCTGGGCGGCCGGCAAACAGGGCCATCGGCGTCGACGAAATCGCCTACGGGCGCGGCCACCAGTACTTGACGCTGGTCTATCAGATCGAATCTGGCTGCACGCGCCTGCTGTGGGTCGGCAAGGAGCGCACCAGCGAGAGCTTCGCGCAGTTCTTCGCCCTGATCGGCCAGGACCTGGCGGCCAGGATCGAATTCGTCTGCACGGACATGTGGCAGCCCTATCTGGACTTGATCGCCAAGCATTGCCCCACCGCGCTCAGCATCCTGGACCGCTTCCACGTGGTGGCGAAGATGAACCTCGCGCTCGACGACGTGCGTGCCGCCGAAGCGCGGCGTATGGCGCAAGAGGGCTACGAGCCGGCGCTCAAGAAATCGCGCTGGTGCCTGCTCAAGCGGCCCGGGCTTCGCCTGCGGGACTTGCTGCGCTACAACTTGCAAAGCGTGCGTGCGTACCTGCTGAAGGAAGAGTTCCAACAGTTCTGGGATTATGATTCGCCGACTTGGGCCGGCAAGTTCATCGACCAATGGTGTCGCAAGGCCCTGCGCTGCGCATCGACCCCATCAAGAAATTCGCGCACACCGTCCGCAATCACCGATAACTCCTGCTCAACTACTTTCGCGCTCGCAAGGAATTCTCGAGCGGCGTGATCGATGGACTGAACAACAAAGCCAAAGTCACCATGAGAAAAGCATACGGCTATCGGTCCTTCCGCATCGCCCAACTCTCGTTGTTTCATGTACTTGGCAAGCTACCCGAGCCAAAGCTCGCTCACGATTTTTACTGACGAACCAGAAAAAAGCTATCGGCATGCCCAGTTCCTGCGCCTGAAGGCGCGCCGCGGCGCCAAGAAAGCCATCCTCGCCGTGGCCGCCTCCATGCTCACCGCCGCCTACTGCATGCTGCGCGATGGCGTCGAGTACCAAGACCTCGGATCCGATCAATTCGATCATCGGGACAAAACCAAAACCATTCGCCGCCTCCTCAGGCGCCTGGCTGATCTCGGATGCAACGTCGATCACCTCGCCCATGCCGCGTAACGCTTCTTAGTAGATTTTCGAAAAGTCACCGTGTCGGCCGAGCCCATTCTTGAAGCGCATCGCACCCGCGATGCCGTCCTTGAGCAATGCTTCGCGGCCGTTGTACCATTCCTGTATCAGGGCATCGCGAACCGGCAGGCCCTCGCTCTTGATTGCGGAGCGCCGGTCCGCGCGGACGCATACGGGAGGAAAGGACGCAATCTCGCGGGCGAGCTCTTCCGCTTTTGCGCGCACTTCACCGTTGGGCACGAGATACTCGCAGAGCCCGATTCTGAGACACTCCTCTGCGGGGACCTTGCGCCCGGTCAGAATAATTTCGAGCGCCCTGCCCTGGCCGACGATGCGCGGCAGCCGCACCGTTCCGCCATCGATCAACGGTACGCCCCAACGCCGGCAGTACACGCCAAAATAGGCATCTTCCTGCATCACCCTGAAATCACACCACAGCGCGAGTTCCATCCCGCCCGCCACCGCAGGGCCGGCGACCGCCGCAATGACGGGCTTGTCCAATTCGAGCCGCGATGGCCCCAGCGGACCGCGGGGGATCTCGCCGCCATTGCCATGAGGTCCTGCTGGCGGAATATCAAGCTCCCCGAGCGGATGACTTCGGTCGAGAGTGCTGACGTACTTCAGGTCCCAGCCAGCACAGAATGCACCCCCTTCGCCATACAACACGGCGACGCGCGCCGCGTCATCGGCATCGAACTCGAGGAAGGCCCGGGTCAGCGCAGCGGCGCTTTCCGGATCCGTGGCGTTGCGGGCCGCGGGGCGGTTGTGGATAACGGTCCAGACCGATCCGTTCTTTTCGACTTTGACACTCATAGCGGTTCTCTCCTGTAGGTTGCAATGCATGCAAACGCGTCGACTGACGGTTCTGCCGAAGCTCTGCGGGCGGGTCTGCACCATTCTATCGCCGGTTGACTGACGGCTCGGGACCCGAAATACTTGAGCCCGGACGTTGGTTCCTTGACGTTCGTCGGAGGACGCGCGCCGAGCTGCGGGGTCCGCCTGGTCGCCGAGTCGGCTCGGCAGCGTTGATCGCGATACGACATGTGCACATTGATGCGAAAGTGGATGGCATTCGGCGTGTTTCTCGCGCTATCCGGTTGCGCGGGCCCGATCGCGCTGCACAAGGCGGTCATCGGCTACGATCGGACGGTCAGCCGCACGCAGTGGGAGATGCTCCTGCTCAACATCGCCCGTCAGCGCGACGGCCTCCCCGCCCACTTCACCGTTACGTCGAGCATCGCCGCCACCTTCGACTTCCAGACGAGCATTGGGGCGGGCGTGATTTACAACGACACGCCCGGGCTTTACAAACCGAGCTTCAGCTTCGGCGTCAGCGCCGCCGAAAACCCCACCCTCAGCATCATTCCCATGCAGGGTCGCGAGTTCACCGAGCGCGTGCTCGCTCCGATGGACGAGTCGAAGTTCGAGTTCCTGGTGTTTCAGGGTTCCGCCCTCGACATGGTGATGCGCTTGATGGCCGACGGGATCGAGTTGCGGACGCCGGAGGGCCGCTTCGAGCGGTTCGTCCTGAACTGGCCGTCGCGCCCCCGGGAGTACGAGGAATTCCGCCGCATCGCTCTTCAACTGGCGTGGCTGAACGCCAACCGCAAGCTCTTCGTGGGCCGGCTGTCCTTTGTTGAGGCCGCGGCCGCGGCGTCGGGGGCGCCGCCGCCCGCCTCCGAGATCCGCAGCGCCCTGGAAAAGGGCTTTCGCTGGCGCCAGGAGCCGGGGAATGCCGTCTACGAGCTTGAGCGCCGGGTCACGGGGCGCGTGGTGATCACCAACTACGACCCGCGAACGCTGAGCGACGACGAGCGGCGGGCGCTCAACGCCAAGGCCGCAGAAAATCCGGCGAACTTCGTCCTCATCGACGTGCGACCCGGCCACCCCGGCGGAGACTGGCCGCTGTTCGGAGCCCTCAAGCTTCGGAGCTTCAACCGGATGCTGGACTTCGTAGGCGACGGCAAGGAATACGACGTGGCGAAGGATCCTCGCACCGGCGACGCCGGCTTGAATCCACGATACACACTCGCGATCGACATCGGCGACACCGAGCCTCCCGACGACTATCCCAGCGCGCTGTACGGCGGTCAGTACTATACGGTGGGCAAAAGCCCCTGGGACCGGAAAGCGTTCGGACTTCTCTATCAGCTCTTTCAGGTAACGGTTACCGACGTATCGCAGATCGGCGTGCCGGTCACCATCAGCAAGTGACCGCTTCGCGGTCCTGGGGAAAAACTTCGCAACGGGTCCGGCCGGCGTGGAAGGGGTTGGGGTTGACGTCGCCGCGCCCAGCGGGACTTGATCGCTCCGCTCAGTTCCCGCCGCTGGCGTGCGCCAGCGGCTCCGAAATGCGGATTGCGAGATCGGCGGCGAGTCCCTTGGGTACCTGGTGCGAAATGAACAGCAGCGTGACCTTGCCCTTGAGCCCGTTGATCGTGCGCGCGATGTGCTCGGCGGTGGGCAGATCGAGGTTGCTGGTGGCCTCGTCGAAGATCAGAATCTTCGGGCGCTTCAGCAGCGCACGCGCGATGGCGATGCGCTGCTTCTGACCGCCGGACAGCCCGACGCCGCGTTCGCCGATCTCGGTCTGGTAGCCGTCGGGCAGCGCCGCAATCGCGTCGTGGATCTCGGCGTGCCTGCACGCCTGCACAACTTGATCGAAAGTCGCGAACGGGTTGGCGAGGACCAGGTTGTCGTAGACGGTCCCCGAGAACAACGTGGTCTCCTGCGGCACGACGCCGAAGTAAGCGCGCAACTCGTTGGCGGCGAAATGGCGGCTGTCACGGGCGTCGAGCAGTACCTGTCCGTCGGCAGGCACGCAAAACCCCTGAAGCAGCTTGGCGAGCGTGCTCTTGCCGCATCCCGAAGGCCCCATCACGACCACGCACTGGCCGGGCGCAACGACGAAGCTCATGTTCCGGAACAGGAAGGGCAGCTCCTCTCGATAGCGGAACGCAACAGCCTTGAACTCGATGCGGCCCGGACCGGCGCCATCGCGGGACGGCGCGATCGCGTACGGCTCCGGCGGCGCGTTCATGATGTCGGCCAGCCGCTGGACGGCAATGGTCGCCTGCTGGAACTGCTGCCACAGGCCGGTCAGCCGCAACATCGGCTGCGAGACGCGATTGGCGAACATCTGGAATGCGACCAGCATGCCGATCGTGAAATCCGCGTTGCGCATGACGAGCCACGCCCCGAGGCACAGGATCGCCGTGCTCATCAGCTGCTCCAGTCCATTGGTCACCGTGTTATATGTATTGGCGAGCTGGCGCGTGGTGAAATTCGATTGCAGATACGCAGCAAGGTATTCCTCGTAGCGCCGGCCGAGTTGCGGCTCCATCTGCAGCGACTTCGCCGTCTCCATGCCGGCGATGTACTCGGTGAGAAACGCCTGGTTGCGTGCGCCGAGCAGGAACTGCTGGTTGAGCCGGTATTGGAACAGCGGGGCGACGGCGAGACTGATTGCGACGATCGTGGCCAGGATCGCAAGCGTGATCAGCGTGAGCCATACGCTGTAGACGACCATCAGCGCGAGGAAGATGACGAGGAACGGACAATCGAGCAGCAGCGTGACCGCCGCGCCGGAGAGGAATTCGCGAATCGTCTCGACGCCATGCAGCCGCGCCGCGACGACCCCCGTTGCGCGATGCTCGAAGTAGCGCAGCGGCAGTCGGAACAGGTGCGTGAACACGGCCATTCCCAGAACGGCGTCGACGCGGTTGCCGGTATGGCTGACCAGGTATTGGCGGATCCAGGACAGGCCCGCCGAGAACAGCAGGAAGATCGTGAGCGCGACGGCGATCACGAGCAGCGTGCTCGACGTCTGGTGCACGATCACCTTGTCGATGATGATCTGGCTGCACAGCGGAATGGCGAGCGCGATCAGCTGGATGAACAGCGATGCGAAGAGGACGTCGCGCCAGATCCGCTTGTGCTTCAGCAGCTCGGGGACGAACCAGCGGAACCCGAACGGCGCCGGGACCCCGACCGGATCGTCGTCGCGCAGGGGGCGCTCTGCGGGGACGACGGCGAGCGCGACGCCGGCGAACACACCGGCGAATTCCTCGGTCGTCGCGATCGCCGGGGTGTTGGTGCCGGCGCGGAAGTACAGGACCCGCTCGCTTTCGATCTTGACGACGAGCGCGAGGCCGTGCTCTGGCGGTCGAGCTGGGCTGGCGTCGGTTGTTGTCGGGGCGCTCCCGGCCACCGGGGCATTCGCGGTCGCGCGCCGGGGAAGGAGCAGGACGAGGCACGGCTGCGGCAGCGCTGCAAGCCCCGGCACGTCGACCGCCAGGGCATCGGCGTGAAAACCCGAGGCCCGCACCGCCTCGATCAAGGTGAGCGTCGTGTGCGGGGGCGGGAACTGGCTCTGCATCAGGCCGCCGTCGAAGGGCGTCCGTTGCAGGTTGCAAACGCTGCCGACCGCCCACTGGAGGTCGGAAGGCGCAATCGAATGATCGAGCGGCGCCATCCGTCGCTGCGCGCCGTTCCGCCGCTCGAATCGCAATAGCGCCATCAGCGCTCCCGCCCGGCCTGGTGCCAGGCCCGCTGCACGGGCGCCAGCAGGTACTCGAGGACCGTTCGCTCGCCCAGCTTGATTTCGGCGATCACCTGCATCCCCGATACCAGCGGCAACTCCGCCGCCGTGAGACGCATCGTTTGCGCAGGCAAGGCGATCCGCGCGCGATAGGTCGACTGGATCGTCGTCTTGCCCTCGGCATCGAGTTCCTCGGCGCGGCCGCCGCCTGTCTCGCTCGCGTCCGCGCTTACACGGATAACGGTTTCGTCGATCATCCCGTATTTCTGGAACGGGTACGCGACGACCTTCACCCGGGCAGCCTGGCCCGCCCGAACGAAGCCGGCGTCGAGATTCTTCACCATCACGTCCGCCTGCAGCTCGTCGCCGTGCGGAACGAGCGACAGCAACACGGTTCCAGGCGAGACAACGGTGCCGAGGGTATGCGTGGCCAGATCCTTGACGATCCCCGCCTGCGGCGCCGTGAGCTCGACCAACGTGTTGCGATAGATCTGTTTCGCCAGATCCTCGGTGGCCCTTTTCAACTGCGCGTCGGCCTGCGCGCGCTCCACGTGCAGTTGCTGGCGGTAATTCGACGTCGCCTGGGCCAGCCGCTGCTGCGCCTGCGCGAGGCTCGCGCGCAGGCTCTCGACGGCGAAATTCTGCGCCTTCAGGTCGTATTCCTTCTCGATGCGATCGCGTTCCTTCTCCAGGTGGAAGAGTTCGCTCACGTAACCTTCGTCTTTCAGCGTCCCGAACCGCTCGGACATCGTGCGATAGATCGGCAGCGTGCGCGCAAGCTTGGTCTGCACTTCGATCGCAGCGGATAGCTCCTTGCCCGTCCGCGCAATCGTCGCGCGCTCCTGCGCGAGCCCGTCCTGATAGGACTGCCGGTTCGCGCGGAACTGCGCCACCGCGTGGGCGAAGGCAGCGTCGGGGTCCTCGGGTTGCCTGCGCAGCACGCCGTCGGCGAGTTCGGCATCGATACGGCGCACCTGCAGCGCGCGCGCCGCGAGCTCGTGCCGCAATGCGCGCGTGTCGGCTGCGGACAGGCTCGGGTCGAGGCGCACAAGCGGCTGCCCCGCGCCCACCGACGCGCCCTCGCCCACCAGAATTTCGCGGACGATGCCGCCTTCCGCCGGCTGCACGATCTTCAAATAGGAGTTTGGAACGAGCTTGCCGTCCGCTGTCGCGACGATGTCGAGCTGTCCGAACACCGCCCAGAATCCGAGGCCCGTCAACAACGCGAGCAGGCTGTAGAGGACGAGGCGCGGCAGCGGCGACGGGGGCGCATTCTGCACGCGCAGGTACGCGGGCAGGAAATCGTACGCCGGCTCCGGCGGGCCAACGGATTTCGCAGGGCGAACGAAGCCGAACATGGCGCTGCGGACGCAGGTCCGGGCGACCCGCGTCCTCGCTTTGCGCTATTGCAATCGCACCGTGCCCGAGTACAAGGTCGCTGCCGCCTGCAGCGCCTGCGCGCCGCTGCCGAACGCGGCGCCGGCGAGGATGGTCTGCCCCGCCGCGGCACCGATATTGGTCAGCGCATTGCGGTGGCCGAAGTCGTAGGCGAAATCGCCGCCGATCGCCGCCGTGTCGCTACCCGAGAGATAAAAGCTCGACAGCGCGTTAGCGACGTTCCAGCTCGTGATCGTCGAATCGGCGTTGAGTGCGGCGTCGAACGCGCCGACGATGCCGGCGAAATTGAAGGTGACGACCTTCTTGTTGAGCAGCGGATCGCTGCCGCCGGCATTGAAGCCCGCCATCGCGTCGGCGATCACCTGCAGGTTCAGCACGCTCTTGTTGTTGGGGCCCGTCTGGTACCAGTTCTTGAACGTCACCTGATCGCCGCTGCCGGCGTCGAAAATGAGGTCGAGGCCGGATTTCCTGAGCTTCATGCTGGCATAGGTCATCCCGCCCCCGACGGCCAGCGTGTCGTCGGTTCCGACGCTGGCGTTCACGACGTCGGCGCCGTCACCCTTGTTGAATGCGATGATGTCGGCGCCGCCGCCGGTCGTGATCGTGTCGGCGCCCGCGCCGCCGACGAAGATCTCGTGCGCCGCACCGCCCGTCAGCGCGTCGACACCGGCACCGCCATCGAGCAGATTGTTGCCGGAGGTGTCGGTCAGCGTATCGTTGCCGAGGCCTCCCTGCAGGAGATCGTTACCGGCATTGCCGAGCAGTACGTCGTCGCCCGCCGCGCCCCACAGCGTGTCATTGCCGCCGCCACCATCGAGCATATTGGCCGCGCCGTTCGCCCGCAGCCAGTTGTCGAGCGTGTTGCCGGTGCCGTTGATGGCGGTGGCGCCGGTCAGCGTCAGATACTCGACGTTCGCACCGAGCGTGTAGCTGACGCCCGATTGGACGGTGTCGAATCCGGCGCCGGCCGCCTCGGTCACGACGTCGCTGGCGTTGTCGACGACGTAGATATCGTCTCCCGCAGCGCCCGCCATCGTGTCGGCGCCCGCGCCACCGTCGAGCGTGTTGGCCGCCGCGTTGCCAGTCAGCGTGTTGTTGAGGCTGTTGCCCGTGCCGTTGATCGCCGCCGCGCCGGTGAGCGTCAGGTTCTCGACGTTGCTGCCCAGCGTGTAGCTGATGGCTGCCTTGACGAGATCCGTGCCGGCGCCGGCGCCCTCCGTCACCACGTCGCCGGCGTTGTCGACGACGTAGGTGTCGTTGCCCGCGCCTCCGCTCATCGCATCGGCGCCGGTGCCGCCATCGAGCACGTTGGTCGCCGCGTTGCCGGTCAGCGTGTTGTTGAGGCTGTTGCCCGTGCCGTTGATCGCCGCCGCGCCGGTGAGCGTCAGGTTCTCGACGTTGGCGGCGAGCGTGTAGCTGACGCTCGACTGCACGACGTCGGTGCCGCCGCCCGTCGCCTCGGTGACGACGTCGCCCGCGTTATCGACGACGTAGGTGTCGTTGCCGCCGCCGCCGACCAGCGTGTCGGCGCCGGCTCCGCCATCGAGGATATTGGCGGCGCTGTTGCCGGTGAGCGTATTCGCAAGGCTGTTTCCGGTGCCGTTGATCGCCGCGGCGCCAGTCAGCGTCAGGTTCTCGACGTTGGCCGACAGCGTATACGTCGCGGCCGACTGGACGAGGTCCGTGCCTTCTCCGGCGAGCTCGGTAACGATGTCGGTCGCCACGTCGACGACGTAGGTGTCGTTGCCGGCGCCGCCCTTCATCGTGTCGTTGCCCGCGCCGCCGTTCAGTACGTTGTTGCCCGCGTTGCCCGCAATAACGTTGGCCAGCGCATTGCCCGTGCCGTTGAGGTTGGCCGTCCCCGTGAGCGTCAGGTTTTCGACGTTGGCGCCGAGGTATACGTGACGGCGGACTGGACGAGATCGGTCCCGGCACCGGCCGCTTCGGTGACCACGTCGCCCGTCACGTCGACGACGTAGGTGTCGTTGCCGGCGCCGCCCGCCATCGCGTCGTTGCCCGCGCCTCCGTCCAGCACGTTGTTCCCGCCGTTGCCGGTCAGTGCGTTGTTGAGCCCGTTGCCGGTGGCGTTGATCGCGCCGGTGCCGGTCAGCGTCAGGTTCTCGAGATTCGCGCCGAGCGCGTACGAAATGCCGGCCTGGACGAGGTCGGTCCCTTCGCCCGCATTCTCGGTGACGATATCGCCCACGTTGTCGACGACGTAGGTGTCGTTGCCGAGGCCGCCGATCATCGTGTCGGCGCCCGTGCCGCCGTTCAGCGTGTTCGCCGCCGCGTTGCCGGTCAGCGTGTTGTTAAGCGTGTTGCCGGTGCCGTTGATGGCCGAGGCACCGGTCAGGATCAGGGATTCGACGTTGGCGCCGATCGTATAGGTGACGCTCGACCGGGCCGTGTCGGTGCCATCGCCCGCAAGCTCGGTGATGACGTCCGCCGCATTGTCGACGACGTAGCTGTCGTCGCCGGCACCGCCCTTGAGCGTGTCGGCGCCCGCGCCGCCGTCGAGCTGATCGTTGCCGAGCCCGCCGGTCAGCGTGTTCGCGGCGGCATTGCCGATCAGCACGTTGTCCATCGCGTTGCCGGTGCCGCTGATGGCGGACGCACCCGTGAGCGTCAGGTTCTCGAGATTGGCGCCGAGCGTGTAGGTGATGCCGGATTGAACGAGGTCGGTGCCTTCGCCCGCGCTTTCGATCACGACATCGCCGGCATTGTCGACGACGTAGGTGTCGTTGCCTGCGCCGCCGACCATCGTGTCGGCGCCGGCCTTGCCGTCCAGAACGTTGTTTCCGCTGGTCCCGGTCAGCGAATTGGCAAGGCTGTTGCCAGTGCCGTTGAGCGAAGCGGCGCTCGTCAGGACGAGCGCTTCGACGTTAGCTGGCAGAACGTAGCCGATCGACGACTTGACGGTGTCGTAGCCATAGGTTGCGGCGACGACGACATCGCCGGGATCGTCGACGATATACGTGTCGTTGCCGCCGCCGCCGGTCATGCTGTCGGCGCCGGTCCCGCCGTCGAGCAGATCCGATCCGGCGCCGCCGATCAACGTGTCGTTGCCGGCGTAGCCGTAGAGCTGGAAATTGCCCGTGCCTCCGGCGATCAACGTGTCATTGCCCGGCGTGCCATGGCGAACGTAGAGCTGGTCGAAGACCGTCGTCGAATCCCAGACCGTGCCGTCCCCGAACCGGATTTCGACCGGCGTCGTCGGATCGACGTATTGATTGACGCGAAGCGCATCGGCACCGCCGTTGGCGGAAACCACGAGGCAGTTAGCCTCCCGATCGAGCGACACGTCCCCCGGGGCGAGCGTGGGATCAACGCTGATGACGACCAGATCGCCGTAGTAGTACTGATCTTCGACGGTGTCGATGCCGCCACCGGGTTTCAGCACGTACGTGTCGACGCCGCTGCCGCCATAGAGGACGTCCGCCCCAGGACCGCCATCGAGGATATCGTCGCCGGCAAACGCCTGCAGCACGTCATCGCCGCTGCCACCGATCAGCGTGTCATCGCCTGCCTCGTCGTACAGGTAATCGTCGCCGTCGCCCCCGTCGAGCACATCGTTGCCGATCCCGCCGGACAGCGAATCGGCGCCATCCCCGCCGCGCAGAACGTCATTGCCGTCGCCGCCGGAGAGCGCGTCCGGGCCGCCGCCGCCGATCAGCGTGTCGTCGCCCGCGCCGCCGTCGAGCGTGTTCGCGATGTTGGTGGGCCCCGCGTCATCGCCGGCCTGCAGGAGATCGTTGCCGTCGCCGCCATACAGGTGATCGTTGTCGGCGCCGCCGTCGATGGTGTCGTCGCCGGCATCGCCATACAGCGTGTCGTTCCCGGTGCCGCCGAGGATCGTGTCGTCACCATCGTCGCCATGCACGATGTCGACGCCCGCGCCGCCGTCGATGGTATCGTTGCCGACATCACCGTGGAGCTCGTCGTCGCCGTCGTCGCCGGCGATCGTATCGTTGCCGGCGCCGCCCCAGACATGGTCGGGATCCACGCCACCGGTGATCATGTCCTGGCCATCGCCGCCGAACAGCCAGTCGTAGCCGGCGCCGCCGTCCAGCGTGTCGTCGCCGGCGTCGCCGCGCACGACGTCGTTGCCGTCCAATGCCGATAGCGCATCGTCGCCGGAAGTCCCGACCAGCAAATCCGCATAGGGCGTAGGCACGTGCGAAAAGCTCGCGCGCAACGCGGCGTCCAGCTCGACGGCATCGATGGCTGTCCCGTCGGCGAAGGTGACGTCCGCGCCGATGTTCACGCTCACCGACGGCCCGCCGTAGAGATGAAACGTCGCATCGGCGAGGTGGAGCTGATCGTCGGATCCGCGCAGATTGAGCATTCCGCCGTCGACGTAGACGTCGTCCGGCGCCACCGAGGCGTCGAACACGATATGACTTGTACCGACGAAATCGACGATCGTGTCCTGCCCGAATCCACGGCTGAACCGGTACGTATCGACGCCGGCTCCGCCCTTCAGCGTGTCGTCGCCGGCGCCGCCGTCGATCTCGTTGGCGGACGCGTTGCCGGTCAGGATGTTGTCGCCCGCGTCGCCCTGCAGATTCGACGTGCCGAGGTCGTCGCCCAGCACCAACCCCTCGACGTTGGCCGGGAGATCCGCGGGAGTGTAGGTGCGCGTCCCCGTTCCGTGCAATTCAACCGCATCGATCCCCTGCCCCGGTTGCTCGACGACGATGTCCTCGGAACCCGCGACGTAGTAGTCGTTGCCGAACCCGCCATAGAGGGTGTTCGCCGCGACGTTCTGCGAGCCGTCGAGCCGGTTGTCGAGCTCGTTGCCCCAACCCTCCGTTGCCGTGCTGCCGATCAAAGTCAGGTTCTCGACGTTGTCGGGCAGCTCGTAGCTGACCGTGCTGCGCACTTCGTCTCCCTGGGTCCCTGTCGAGTAAGGGAGCTCGACGACGCGATCACCGGGATCGTCGACGACGTAGACGTCATCCCTTTCCGCGCCTTGCATCGTGTCGGCGCCGGCACCGCCGTCGATGTAATAGGCGATGTCGGCGCGAACGCCCACGTATCCCAGAAAATTGTCGAGACCGTTGCCCAGCAGCCGATTGGGGACGGTATTGTCAAGATTCATGCCGCCATTGATATCGCGCACGTTCTCGATGTTGGCGGGAAGCGTCAACGATCCACCGCGGGTGAGGACGATCGTGTCGTTGCCTTCGTTCGGGTTCTCGACCGCCTGCCCTCCCTTGAAGTAGTCGTAGTAGTAGGTATCGTCGCCCTTGCCGCCGGACATCACCGCATAGGCGCCCACATTGCCGCCGTCGTCGAAGACGTTGTTTCCGTCGTTGCCGACGAGATAGCTGACCGCGTTGAACCCGTTGGCCCAGGCGTTCGAATTGAGAGTGCCCGTGAGCACGAGCGTCTCCACATTCGCAGGCAGCACGTAGCTGACCGAACTCCGGATCGTATCGTTGCCGCCGTTGACCGCCTCGGTGACGGTGTCCTGGCGGCTGTCGACGATGAACGTGTCGTCACCGGCGGTGCCGGTCATCGCATTCGGTGTGCCGGACTCGATCCGCGCCGCAATTTGTGCGGCATCCCACAGCGTGCCATCGGCAAAGCGTATCTGCTCGATCTGGTTGTCCGTCGCGGTGACGTAGTACGCCTGGATCCGAGCCTGTGTCGGCCCGTTGTCGAGCATCGCGACAAGATCGTTGCCGTCGCGCACCAGCCGGACGTCGGCGGGCAACACGCCCGCCGCTAGCTCGAGCGTGTCGATCTCCGGACCCGACCCGGCAAGGACGTGCTGCTCCTGGATCAGGTCGTTGCCGGCTCCCCGCCCGAAGACGTAGGTGTCCTTTCCATCGCCGCCAGCCAGAATGTCGTCACCGGCACTGCCGTCCAGCCGATCGTCGCCCTTGCCGCCGTAAAGGCTATCCACGCCAGCGCTGCCGATAAGCGTGTCGTCTCCGTCTCCTGCGTACACGGCATGGCCGGGCGCCGGCGCGCGAAGGGCGTCGTTCCCGCTGCTGCCCAGGATCGAGTGCGGACCGACGTTGTACGCACCCGTCGACACCAGCTTGGGCAGGCGCGTCGCCGCCAATGCAAGGTCGTGGGCCTGCTGCGCCGTGAGCGAACTGCCGTCGCTGAACGCGAACTGGCCGACGGTGCCGTCAAAGCCGCCGGCAATGACGACCCGGCCGCCGCCCGCAAGGCCTTCGATCACCAAATAGCGGTCGTTGCCCGTCGCATCGATCCCCGGCCGAAACGTGAGTTGATTCGTCGTCACGCCATCGGCGAACTGGACCGTGTTGACGCCGTCGTCGTCGACGATCACGTCCTCGCCGACATCGGCGTCGACGAGATAGGTGTCGTTGCCGGCGCCACCCAGCAGATAGTTGCACCCCGCTCCCCCGGAGAGCGTATCGTCACCTTCCTGGCCGAACAGCGTGTCGTCGCCGTCCTCGCCATAGAGGAGATCATTGCCCGTCCCGCCCTGGAGTTGGTCGGTGCCTGCGCCGCCGTGAAGCTCGTCGTCGCCGTCGTCGCCCCACGCGATGTCGTCGCCGTCGTTGGCGACGATCACGTCGTTGTCGGCGCCACCGGAGAGCTGGTCAACGCCGGCGCCGCCATAGAGGGTGTCGGCCCCGGCTTCGCCAAAGCCGTAGGCGACGTTGGTGGGCACGTTGCCGCCCATCAGCCATGTGCCGCTCGCAAGCGTAAGCTCGTCGTCGCCGGCGCCGCCCATCATCCAGTTCCCGCCTGACAGGCGGTCGTTGCCGTCGTCACCCCACATGTAAGTGCCGTTGGACATCACGTCGTCGCCGGCGCCGCCCATCATCTGATAGGCGTTGATCAACACGTCGTTGCCATCGCCGCCGGACAGCACGTCGCCGGCGACTCCGCTGGTCCCGCCGTCGAGGTAATCGTCGCCGGCCTCGCCCAGAATCTGGTCGTCGCCTGCGCCCCCCAGCAACGTGTCGTTGCCGCCGTAGCCGCGGAGATAATCGTTGCCGGCGCCGCCGTCGAGGTAGTCGTCGCCCTGGTAGGCGACCTCGGTCTGGTCCGAGTCGCCGAAGAGCGTGTCGTTGCCGTTGCCGCCGAGTAGCGTGTCGTCGCCCGCGTCGCCGATCACCGTGTCGTCGCCGTCGCCGCCGCTCAGGTAATCGCCGCCGTCATCAGCGGAGGTCTCACTCAGGTGATTCGCGCCGACACCGCCATTGTTGCCGCGCAGCGAATCGTTGCCGGCACCCCCGATGATCGTGTCCGCGCCGCCATCGCCGGTAATGTCGTCGTCGCCCTCGCCACCGTCGATGTAGTCATCTCCGGACGGCACCGTCGAGTTGTCCCCCACCACGAGGCCATACGTGTCGCCGGTGATGCGGTCGTTGCCGCGGCCGCCGAAGATGACGTCGTCGTCTTCGCCCCCGGATATGGTGTCGTTGCCGTCGTCGCCCCAGATGCTGTCGTCGCCGAGTTGGCCAAGCACCCAGTCGTCGCCCGATCCTGCGTGAATCTCGTCTGCCGCCCCGGCCGCGCCGGCGTAGCTGTTGACGTTCACTGCCGAATAGAACACGTCGAACGGCGCGCCCGGCCCGACGCCGGGTTGGATGGTGACCGTGGTGATGTTGCCGGGGTCGTAGTCGTCGTCGCCGTCGATCACGTCGTGCCCGGCGCCGCCGACGAGCAGATCCTTGCCGCCGCCGCCGAAGATGATGTCGTTGCCGTCGGCGCCTGCGACCGTGTCGTCACCCAGGCCGCCCTGCAGCCACTCGCTCGTCGTGATCGACAACTGCGCCGGCATCGTGCCGGCGGTCAGCGCAATTGCGGACGAGTCGATGTAGGCGCGCAGCTGCGCCTCGGTCAACTCGTTGTCGGCGAACACCGCGTCGTTGCCGTCCTGACCGCCCATGACGTCGACGCCGGTGCCACCCGCGACGATGTCGTCGCCGGTGCTGCCATAGACCTCGTCGCGACCCGCGAGCCCGAGGACCTTGTCGTTCGCCCCGGTGCCGACGACCGGCGGCCGGCCGGGGGCGTTGCGGTTGTCGTCGAGCGCGGTGCCGGATTGGGTGTTGGTGGGCAACGGAACGTGGATCGTGCCTGGCACGTAGGTGCTCAGGGTTATTCCGAGATCACCGGATTTGAAATGCTTGACGGTCGTCGTGCCGATGTTTGACTGGATCAGCAGATCTCCGCGTCCGTCAGCGCCGGCCCGCCACCCGTATAACACCGACCCGCCGTTGATTGTCTGCTGCCAAAGCCCGTCGGTGAGCGCGTCTCCGCCGACTAGCTTCGTCGCGCCGATGCGTACCTCACCCAAGCCGTCGCTGTCGTCGATCGTATCATCGCCGTCGCCGCTCGCCAGCAGGTAGCTGTCGTTACCGATTCCTCCGACCAGCATGTCGTTGCCGGCACCGCCCGTTAGTACATCGTCGCCCGTGCCCCCATTGAGCACGTCGTTCTGCGCACCGCCCCGCAGGATATCGTTTCCCGCGCCACCATAGAGCCAATCGCGATCTGCCCCACCGTCGAGCGTGTCATTGCCGGCGTTGCCTTCGAGATAGTCGTCACCACCCAACCCAATCAGCGCATCGTCACCACTCCCGCCGTGCAGCAGATCACCAAGCAGGTTATTGCTGCCGCTAAGAGCGCGCCCGGCGTCGTCTGCGAACTCCACGACCTGAGACCTCGCTTTCGGGCCCATCGGTGACGGATCCGCGAACAGAACCCGCTCCGCACCGTCGACATAGTAGTGATATTCGTATTTTCGGTCTGGCACAGCGTCCGTAACCGTCACCATCTGCCCTTGTGCATCGACCTCGTTGGCTGTCAACACAGCCCGCAGCAGCCCGGCGCGGTCGGAGTACCAGCTATCGGTGAATGCCAGTTCGTCGGTTGCGCCGCCATTTTCCCGATCGATCTTGTCGGACGTCCAGTCGACGAAGTCGCTGCCTTGCGCACTTTGCCAGATCGCATTCAGCGCGCTCTGCGCGTCTGCTACGTTTGATTTCGGATGCAAGGCAAATGGACTAAGCGTCTTGAGCGCGACAAAATCGCCGAAATCCGTCTTGGAAGTCGATTGGAGTCCTCCCGTTGAACTCGATGCCAAAGGGTTCAGTACAACCTTGCCAGCCAGATTTCGTACTGCACCGCCTGATCGCAGATCACTGATCGCGCGCCAATAGCCTTCACGATCATTTGACGCGATAGCCGCGCGAATGCCGAATGTACGATACAACGCACGGATGGGATCTTCATGCAGTTCCGAATCTACGTTACCGGCCGCTCTGATCATTTGGCTCACACCCTCAGCGTCTAGGAGCGGGTCGAGCGTGCCGACAAGCTCGTAGACCGCAAGGGCATCGCTCAGGACGCTGATTCGGTGATTATCGATCGGATTGGCTTGATCCTCCGTCTCCACGTAGATCGGCGGCGCGAGCTGCTTCCCAGCTCCGGCAATCAACGAGATTCCGGCTGTGCCACGAACGTTGAACACCCTGCCAAGAGTCGCGGTTGACGACAGTCCGAAAAACGACCGAAACGCCGAGGCGGCGTCACCGCCGATACCCCCTACGCCAGGCGCATTGAACATGTACGTGGACTCAACACGCGGTCCATACGCGAGCGCAACGGCAGCCGCGAGGTAGCCACCGAGCGAATGCCCCGTCACCGTGAATTGGTACGGAAGGGCACCGCTGGAGGTCCATGCATCGATCTGCGACCGCAAGGCGGCATATTGTGGGTTCATCATCGCGGGGTAGCCCCTCGCAAGGATGTAATCTGCGGTCAGGTCAGGGATATCGAACCATTCCGTTCCCCGAATCGCTAGGAACCGTTCCCCCGTTGAATCTTGAAAGATGGTTGCTGATAGTCCAGTCAAATCACTATAACTGTCGACAACGAGATAATTTTGGGCGAAGACACTCGCCTCGGCGTCTGCCATTCCCGCATCGACTAATGCCGCAATCTTGGGAACGCCCGGCAATAGATTTGCATACGCAGCCTCGGCGAGTTGGGCGTGTACGCTGAGATTATCGAGGTTGGCCATCTGCTAGGCTCTCACTGCTAAGATTTAAACACTTTGCGAACGAGTGTCTGGTCGTCAGCGGACATCGGACAGCGGAACGATGATGGCTCCCAAGGCCCAATAGGGTCGCCGCCGTGTCTTGCGTAGCTTGTCGCTTCGCCCAAAATCTTTCCATCACGCTGCCGAACAACCAAAAATCGATCTCGTCTTAAGGTTACCCCATCACCAATGATGGGCGCCGTCTCATAGCGCTCGGTCTCCCAGTTCATTACAAATTCGTCGGACGGCTTCGCATCGGTACCGAGTGGTATTCGAACTCCTCCCCATTTGTCGAATCGTTCCGATGGCAACTTAACCTGTTCGTATACGTGGATGCCGCCATCCTTCGCGCACATGCTGCGGACCTTCGCGTCGTAGTACGCCTGCCGTGCAGCGGGAATTCCCCACCAGAACACGATAATCATCGCGATCACCAACAATACGAGGTGCTGCTTCACAAACGCAGACAACCGAACGGACCATTTCTCATCAGGCATATAGGTTCTTTTCCCTTTAGCGAAGGTCTTACGCCCTCTGCCCCGATCCGCGCCCAATCCCAACTCCGATCACGCCCGCCGCCGTCGCCGCGATATCCGTCGTACGAACGAGATCCGGCAGCGCCGGCATCGGCGCCGGTAGCGTCTCGCTGCCAATCTGGTCATGACCGAGATCGCCGGAGTCGTGGAAGTCGAGCATGGCGCTGGATAGGTCCTGCGGAGTGACGCCGACGCTGCTCGGCGCATCGCTGGCTTGAACTGCTGCCGTGATGTCCGGCGCTTCTGGAACGCCCGCGAATGCACGCACCGCCCGACTCACGATCTCGGGATTGACGAGCACGCCGCCAAATGGGCCGCTGATGGGCCCGCTCGCCACCGGCGATTGCGCGAGGTCGGCCGGGACCCCGTCCAACGCATCGGGATTGCCCGGCCCGCCGCTGCCGGGGGCGGCCGGCAGGCCGCCCTCTCCACCGCCAGCAGATCCTCCGTCGATCATTTCGCTCCCGCCAGTCGCGGTCTCGGGGAGCGCAGAGGCATCGACAACCGTCTCGGTCGACGGCGACTCCGCGTCGGACGGAATAGTCGTATCGCTGGTCGCGTTTGGCGGCGCCGCATCGCCATTGGAATCACTCCCTCCGAGCTCAATGCCGAGATCGCCATTCGTCCAGCTGTCGACCTCCACCGTATTGATCGGCGTGTCGTTCGCGCCCGGATTGGCGTCTTCATAAAACGAAATCCTCAGCGTTCCCGGCTTGTCGACGTCGCCTTCGAACGAATAGATCACCTTGCCGTCTGCCGAAACGTATTTGCCGTCGGCCAGCGCCGTCGCGCCGCCCAATGTCTCGCCGTCGAACTGAATTTCGCCATCGCCATCGGCGTCGACGATGGTGTCCGCGCCGTCACCGGGATCGATTACGTACGTATCATGGCCGTCGCCGCCCTCCATCCAGTCCGCACCGGTGCCGCCGGTAAGCGTGTCATCGCCCGAATCGCCCTGGAGAAGGTCGCGGCCGGCGCCGCCGTCCAGCTCGTCGTTGCCTCGGCCACCCACGAGCTCATCGCTCCCGGTGCCACCCATGATCAAATCGTCCCCGCGACCGCCCTCGAGATGATCGCTGCCCGCATTGCCGCGGATCACATCGTCGCCGGTACCGCCGTAAATGCGGTCCGTGCCCGTGCCGCCCTTCAGTATTTCGCCGTCGCCCGTATTGGCCCCGAAGATGACTTGGTTGGTTTGCGTCGAACCCTCCACCCCCGTGATCTGCAACTTCATCGGATTGCCATTGGCGTCGCGCAGCGTCCGATCGACGAAGACCCAATCCTCGTCGCCGGCAATCGTCGCCGCTTCACCACCGTCGACCCTCATCTTCCAGGCAAGGAACTTCCCCCGGTCCGTGAGCCAGGCGTCAGTAAGGTTCGTCTCCCCCGTGTCGGGATCGAAGCGATCGAGACTGCCGTCGGCATTCCGGGCGGTAAAAAGTCCGCGATTGCCGGTAAGCGCGATCGGGTCGAGATGCGACAGCGCGTAGCGATAGCCGACATCGGTGTGCGCGAGGCTCGCGAGCTCGACGCCATCCTTGCCGGCGAGACTCACGACTTTGGCACGGTGGCTTGGATCGGCCACGAACGCCGAAAGTGCGGCCGCGGCGCTCGAGGCGTCGTCGGCGCCGCGGCGTGCCGGCATCGAGCCGGCGTCGCCGGTCATACTGAGAAGCACGCGGCGCAAATAGCCAAACAGGCCGGCCGCGCGCGCCGTATCGTCGGCGCCCGCGTTTTGCCAGATGCCGTCGAACGATGAACCGGGCAGCGTCGGGTCGAGCGCGTTGAACCATCTTTGCACCGTTGCGCGATCGACGGTACTCGGCCGCGCGTCGTGACCTCCACTTTGCGCACTTCCGCCCCGGTTCAGGCTGCCGTTCGGCGTCTGTCCATTGTCGAGGGGATTCGGGAAACCGCTATCGCCGGGTCCGCCGCTCGAATTGCCACCGCTCGCCCATGGTGGCAACCAGTCCGGAGAAGCGCCGGGCGGCGGCACCACCGAGCCATCGCGCAAACCGCGCAGAATGTCGTCGTGCGGCATCCCCAGCCAGACCGCGACGATATACGATAGCGGTGGAGTACCATCCTGATTGAAACGGGTGGGTGCGGGAACGCTTGTCTCGGCCATCTCTCCTCCTCGTGCGAATGACGACGAAGACAGCCCGGTCTCCGTCGAGCGACCATCAACACGTCTCATGCGACGCGCATGCGCGAACGCTAAAGCGCGCGGCGGCTGGGTGTCAATTCATCCGAATTGCTTATTGCATTTCCCGTGCGGACGTGCGTCCCTCGTTTCAGCGTAGCCCATTTTCGGTAGCCACAACCGTCGTAGCCATCGTCGGGTACGCATCGGGCGTCATCTCTTCAAGCACGTCGTGAGCGGGGGACATCTTCGTAGTTCGCTAGACTACGATCCTGTGGAAGCGTAAATTGGCCCCGCGAGTCACGCCCTGACTCGGACAATCGACTTTGGAGGAGCGGCTATGAGCGGCACGAAGCTGATTGGCATCGTCCTCCTGGCCGCCGGCCTCCTCGGCCTGATCTACGGCCACTTCGAATACACGAAGGAAACGCACGAGGGTCAGATCGGGCCGTTCAAGTTCTCGATCGCCGAGAAGGAAACCAAGGTGATTCCGACCTGGGCCAGCATCGCGGTGATGGTCGCCGGTGTCGTGCTGCTGGTCGTCGACCGCAAGTAACGCTTCCGCGGCGACAGCAGGACTCAAATGGCCTGACGAAATCGGCGGCGCTTTCGCGAGCACGCGGAGCAGCTTCACGTCCGCGGATCGCTGGGGTTCGACGACGGGGCGAGGCTTGCGCCTGCAGCTCGGGGATGATCTATCCCGATGGAAGCTGCAACCCCGATCTCCGGCATTGCGGCGTGATGCCGTCGGCGGTCGAGTGATCTTCTTCGCTGAAAGCGCCGCCTTCGATCAGGCGGCGGCAACGAACGAGAAGCGCGACTCAGCCCGCGCGATCGGGCCCAGGATCTTTATCGGCACGCGAACAAACCGCTGCGTAGTGCGCCACGCGCATCGTCACCGTTTGAACGCGCGACACTCGATCGGCAGCAGCCCCTCTGGAATGTTGGTGAGATTCTTGCCGTTGACCGTCATCCGATCCGGAGCCTCCGCGTAGCCGCAAGCCCACGCGACGGGCACGATTGGCGCGTCCTCCACCACCGCGGGACGCAGCGTGAGGATCTTCCCGAGGATGCTGCCGTTCGCACGGTTGCCAAAGGTCATGTGGATTGCGCCATTGTCGACGGCAACCGCGCTGACGTAGTTGGCGACGATTTTTTCGGCCGGGGGCAGGCCAGCGGAGGCGTTGTCAGCGGGGAAGGACTGCGTGAGCAACCAGGACGCGGCAATCGGTTGCTTGGCGATATCGGCCAGCGGCAACGCAGCTTTGATCTGGTCGCGGACGATCCGATCGAAATACGACGGCACGGCAAGCGTGGCCAGGATGGCGACGACCGCGACGACGGCCATCAATTCCATCATGGTGAAACCATGGCGCCGCGTGTTCAACGGCTTCATTGCATCCTGGTTCGATCCACCCGGGCATAGTAAACCACGGTCGTGATCGGACGCAGCTCGTCGTCGCGGCGGAGGCACAGGGCCCGCGGGGATTGACTTCCGAGCGTCCCTGGGGGCGAAGCGCCTCGAAACCCCCGACCGAGGTAGCCTCGCCAACCCGGACAGCGATTCGGACCGCTGCCAAGGGAGCTTTGCATTCATGAAGAAAAAGTCTATCGTTATTCTGATAAGACATCAGACCGAATGAAGCTCCCCTCCTTCGGCGCCCATGATGCATTGCAACATGAACTCGTCAAGACACAATGGAGGAATCCAATGAGCGCCGGCAATGACAAGTTCCTTGCACCAAGGACCCGAATGACTACCTCGCGCCGAAAATTCATCCGCACCGGGACGGCACTGGGCGGCCTCGCTCTCTTTGGGCGCGGCACCATTGGCGCCGCTGCGCAGCAGATGGTCGAGCTGCCCATGCTGAACGGGAAGCGCGAACTGGCGATGTACCCGCAGAAGCGCGAGCTGATCGTGCTGACGGCGCGCCCCGTGCAGCTGGAAACGCCGTTCTCCGTCTTCAACGAAGCACTGGCCGGCACCAACGAAGCCGTTTTCACGCCCAATGACGCCTTCTTCGTCCGCTGGCACCTCGCAGGGGTGCCCACGGCCGTGGATACCGCGGCGTTCCGCATCAAAGTCCATGGGCTGGTCAAAGAGCCGCTCAGCCTGAGCATCGCCGACCTGCAGAAGAACTTCGAGTCCGTCGAAATCGCGGCCGTCTGCCAGTGTTCAGGCAACAGCCGCGGACTCTTCAACCCGCGGGTCGCCGGCGGCGAATGGGGCAACGGCGCGATGGGCAACGCCCTTTGGAAGGGCGTTCGCTTGCGCGACATACTGAACAAGGCGGGCATCGGCGCGGGCGCGGTGCAGGTGAGGCTCAATGGCGCGGAGGGGCCGGTGCTGCCTGCCACGCCGGATTTCGTCAAAGCGCTCGACATGGATGTCGCCCTTGGAGAAGACATCATCGTCGCCTACAGGATGAACGGTGACGCGCTGCCGGTGCTGAACGGCTATCCCGTGCGGTTGATCGTGCCCGGCTGGTACGCGACGTATTGGGTCAAGATGCTAGATGACGTCGAAATCATCGGCACGGTCGACGAGAATTTCTGGATGAAGCCCGCCTATCGGATCCCCGACAATGCCTGCGCCTGCATGGAGCCGGGAGAGAAAGGCGTCAAGACCGTGCCCATCAACCGGATGGATGTTCGTTCCTTTGTCACGAGCCTTGCGGACGGTGCCAAGGTGACCGCCGGTCGCACGTACGAGGTGAAAGGCATCGCGTTCGACGGCGGATTCGGTGTTGTCCGCGTCCTGTTCTCCACCGACGGCGGCAAGACATGGGAAGAAGCGAGGCTCGGCAAGGATCACGGCAAGTACAGTTTCCGCGAGTGGCGCGCGGCGTTCACGCCGAAGGCCGGCCGGCACTATGACCTAGCCTGTCTCGCGATCAACAGCATCGGCGAGTCGCAGCGGTTCGCGCCCCGCTGGAATCCTTCCGGCTACATGAGAAATGTCGTCGAAACCGTGCGCGTCAGCGCTGCTTAGGGGACGAACGATGAACACGCGAAACGGTTTTGGAGCGATCCTGGGCACGATCCTCGGCGTTGCGGCAGGCGCGGCGCCTCTCGCAGCGGATATGTCGGGCACCGTCAAGATCGAAATGCCTCCGGAGACGGCACGGCTCAAACCGGGGCCGGGCATGGACGTCACCGCCAAATCCTGCATGACCTGCCATTCGGTCGACTACATCTACATGCAGCCTCCGCTGACCAAGGATCAATGGCACGGGGAGGTCCTTAAAATGAAAAAGGTCTTCGGTGCCCAGATCCCGGATAGCGATGTGGACACGATCGTCGATTACTTGATGTCCCAGAACGGCAAGCGGTAGGGCTGCCTCCGGGAGCCGCGGCGATCAAACCGGGGCGCGGGAAGCAGCACGGCCTGGAATTCGCTCTTCGAGGCGCCGACAAAGTTCCGGAGATCGCCTCCGACGGAACTGTGCTACCACGATCGAAGCTCGTGCCGGTTGAGCGCCGATGCCGCGCGCCGATTGCGTGAATGCGAGGGCTCCGCAGCCGACGATCATCCCTTCGAACCTCCACTTCCTGGTCGTTTAGACGGAGACGCTCACCATTCCTGAGGTGGCCGGTAGCCGAAGCGGTTGGTCGACGGCTTACGGCTCGCTCCTTGCGATATTTGCCCGACTGTAGCCAAGCGGACGTCATCGCCACTCCGTTCGTTTTGACTACCGCCTGCAGCAGGAGAGTCCGCATGTATCCACGCAATCGGCAGGTCGAGCACGGGATCGATAGACGCACCGCGTCTGCCACGGTGGCGCTCCTGATTGTCGGACTCGCTGGATGTGCCTCGGAGCTCAGGTTGACGCCGAACCGTGCCCCGGCGGACGCGGTGCCGTACGTGGGCGTGTTCACCGGGGAGTTCGTGGACGGGAAGCCCCTGTATCGCTTCCCAACTATCGAAGTTGTGGGTTCGCGGAGCAGCATCGGGCCTGGCGCATGAGCTGGACGAAAGCGCCGGCCACGGCAGCCGACCAGCTCGTCGCAGACCTCGTGTCACATCGGGAACACGGAGAGGGACATGCGCGGGAGATCGCAAGGCGTCTCGCCTTCCGCCAAACGCTGCCCGTTGGTAAGCCTGCGGTGCTCGCCTTCAGCAGCCTCACGACCGTGAGCGATCGTAGCGCTCGCTAAAGAGCGGACGCCCGACGGTCAAGGCAGCCGCCGCGTCACGATGACGCTCGCTAGGTACCCGCGGCGAGCCGGCAATCGCGCATTTCCGTGAAGAGATTTTCCATCAACGCGCGCCATCCCCGGATAACTCGCAGCGGTCAATGTATCGTTCAGCAGCAGCGTGCTGCTAGGAGTTACCTTGGCGCAATCCGAAAGAGCTCCGGGATCGGGCGTGACACAATATCCGTCGCTGTTGCCAACCAAATCCACGTTCAATTCCACCACTTGTGAGGAACCGCTTGAAATACGTGCTGATCGGTGCCGGCCCGGCCGGCGTCCAGGCTGCAGAGGTCATCCGCCAGGAGGATCGAGACGGCGAAATCACGCTGGTCAGCGGTGAGCCGGGTGAGCCCTATTCGCGCATGGCTATCCCTTATATCCTGAGCGGCCGCATCGACGAACAGGGTGCCCGGTCGCGCAAGACCGCCGACCACTTTGCCAGCCTTCGCATCCGCTACCGCAACAACAGGGCCGTCAAGGTTCATGCTGGGGCCAGCGGCGGCATGGTCGATCTCGATGACGGCACTAAGCTCGCGTATGACAGGCTGCTGGTGGCCACCGGCTCCTCGCCAGTACTGCCGCCGGTCCCCGGCACCGACCTGCCCGGGGTGGTCACCTGCTGGACACTTGAGGATGCCCGCATCATCGCTGCCAAGCTGCAACCCGGTGCCCGGGTGGTGCTGGTCGGCGCCGGCTTCGTCGCCGGCGTATGCATGAAGTCGCTGGTGGAAAGTGGTGCGCAACTGACCGTCATCGCCGGCCGCGTCGGCCAGATCCTGCGCTCGATGATGACGCCGACCGGCAGCGCGCTGTTGCAGCGCTGGCTCGAGGGTCAGGGCGTGAACGTCATTACAAAGGGGCGCATCGAGCGCATTGAACCTGGTCCGCGGGTGGTCATGGACACGCAGGACTTCGATGCCGACTTGGTCATCCTCGCCACTGGCGTGCGACCCAACGTCGCCTTCCTCGAAGGCACCGGAGCTGAGATCGACCAGGGAATCGTCATCAACGACCGCATGGAGACCACGGTTCCCTGCATCTACGCCGCCGGCGACGTAGCCCAGGGCCGCGACTTCTCGACGGGCGAGTGGATCGTTCACGCGCTGCAGCCGACCGCCACCGAACATGGTCGCGCAGCCGGCCTCAACATGGCGGGCAAGAACGTGCCCTACCGCGGCAGCCTCTCAATGAACGTGCTCGATACCGTCGGCCTGCTCTCGTACACCTTCGGCCTGTGGCAGGGTCGCGAAGGCGGCGATACGACAGAGAGCGTCGACGCCGAACACTTCCACTACAAACGACTCTGTTTCGATGGCGATGTGCTCGTCGGCGCCATCAGCATCGGCCGAATCGATCACGTCGGCGCCATCCGCGGCTTGATTCAGACCCGGCGCCACCTCGGACCCTGGAAGGAAAAGCTGATGAAGGACCCGAACCTACTGATGGAGGCATTCGTCGAGCTGACTCGCAATCCGAGCTGAGGTGCGAGCCGGACGGCCCTCGTCAGCCACCGGTGGTCGCTTCCTCAAGCTCATCACCCGCAGGATGGCAACGCCGATCTGTGCCATCGGTGGAAGCTCGGCAGGCGACCTTTGCGGTTGCTAAGGATAGTGGGCACCCCGACCACGGCATGCCACATGGCGTCTGGGCGGATGCGAACATCGCGAACATCAGGGTCATCACCCTCCGCTCACGGGGACAAAAACGGCGCATGACCTTCGCGAAGGGTGCCGCCGGAGGCAGCCACGTCGTCGCCAAATGGCCGATCCCGACTGCCCGGAAGCCGGGATCGCTCGCTCTATTGACGGATGCTGCGCCCGGGGGTAACGTCGTCGCAGTCGCTTTTGTGAGTAGACATCATGCTGGGCCCACCCAGCCGACTTCCTACATGGGCTGTCGCATCAAGCCTAAGGGGGTCCTCCACTCCGCAATGTTGAAGACGTCGGGTCGATGTTCGATCTTGACTATTGCACTTGCAGGATTGAAACGCAGCGCGATTGAGCATTCCAGGAGGAAACGTGCAAAAGTCCCTCTATATCAACGCCGACAAATGTACGGGCTGTCTGCAGTGCGAAATGGCGTGTAGCTACGAGAACTACGGTGTATTCAATCCCGCGAAGTCGCGCATCAAGATCTTCGACTTCGACCATTCCGGGAGGAAGGTTCCCTATACCTGCACCCAGTGCGATGAGGCTTGGTGCCTGCATGCGTGTCCGGTTGACGCGATCAAGATAGATCTAGCAACCGGCGCCAAGGTCGTGCACGACGATGTGTGCGTGGGCTGCAAGGTATGCACGATCGCTTGTCCCTTCGGGACGATCAATTATGTGCAAGACACCGGGAAGGTGCAGAAGTGCGACCTCTGCGGCGGCGATCCCGCCTGCGCCACGGCCTGCCCGACCGGTGCCATCACCTATGTCGACGCCGACTGGACCGGACTCGAGCGCATGAAACTGTGGGCGAACAAAGTCGGCAACCAGCCTCGCGCGTAAGGAGGAGGACGATCATGGCCTGGACTGGAAAGATCCTGCGCGTCAATCTTGCCGAGGGAACCTGCATCGCGGAGCCCCTGAACATGAAATGGGCACGTGATTACATTGGTCAACGGGGCCTGGCGACCAAATACTTCACCGAGGAAGTCGATCCGAAGGTCGATCCGCTGTCGCCTGAAAACAAGATCATCTGGGCCACGGGTCCGCTCACCGGAACGATGGCTTCAACGGGCGGGCGCTATTCGGTCATTACCAAGGGCGCGCTCACGGGCGCGATTGCCTGTTCGAACTCGGGAGGTTATTGGGGCGCCGAACTCAAGATGGCAGGCTGGGACATGATCATCTTCGAAGGCAAGGCACCCAAGCCCGTCTATCTGCTCATCGAGAACGACACTGCGCAATTGCTCGACGCCGGCTGGCTTTGGGGCAAGTCGGTGTGGGAGACCGAGCCTGCCCTCAAGGCAAAGCATCACGATCCACAGATCCGCGTCAGTTCCATTGGGCGCGCCGGAGAAAACGGCTGCCTGTATGCCGGCGTGATCAACGACCTGCACCGGGCCGCGGGACGCTCAGGGGTGGGCACGGTGATGGGCAGCAAGAATCTCAAGGCGATTGCTGTGCGCGGCACCAAGGGAGTGGGCAATATCCGCGATCCCAAGGGCTTCATGAAGGCAGCCACGGCCGCCAAGAAGGTGTTGGCCGACCACGCGGTGACCGGGCAGGGCTTGCCCAAGTTCGGTACGCAAGTGCTGATGAACGTGATCAACGAAATCGGCGCGTTGCCGACGCGTAACCATCGGGATGTGCAGTTCGAGGGCGCAAGGGACATCTCCGCCGAGGCGATGCACGAGCCGCGCAAGAGCGACGGCAAAGCGAATCTCGTCACCAATCAGGCGTGCTTCGGCTGCACGATCGCATGCGGCCGCGTCTCGAAGATCGACGAGACCCACTACACGGTGGTCAACAAGCCGAAATACTGGGGCGCATCGGGCGGCCTCGAATACGAAGCGGCCTGGGCGCTGGGCGCAGCCAACGGCGTCAACGATCTCGAAGCGCTGACCTATGCCAACTTCATTTGCAACGAGGATGGCTTCGATCCGATCTCCTTCGGTGCCACGGTTGGGGCCGTCATGGAGCTCTACGAGATGGGCGTGCTGAAGAAGGAGCAGTTGGGCATCGAAGCTCCGTTCGGTTCAGCCAAGGCGCTCACCTATTTCGCGGAGATCACCGCCCGAGGGGAGGGCTTCGGCAAAGAGATCGCGCAGGGCTCGAAGCGGCTCGCCGCCAAGTACGGTCATCCGGATTTGTCGATGAGCGTCAAAGGTCAAGAGTTCCCCGCCTACGACTCGCGCGGCATCCAGGGCATGGGCCTCGCCTATGCCACGGCCAACCGCGGTGCCTGCCATTTGCGCGGTTACACGGTAGCCTCCGAGGTCCTTGGGATCCCGGTGAAGACTGATCCGCTCGTCACCGAGGGCAAGGCCGGGCTGGTCAAGGCCTTCCAGGACGCCACGGCCGTCTTCGATTCGGCCGGCATCTGTCTATTCACCAGCTTCGCGTGGACGCTTGCCGATGTCCAGCCGCAACTCGCTGCGGCCTGCACGGAAGAGTTCACGCTCGAGGAGCTGGGCCTGATCGGCGAGCGCATCTGGAACATGGAGCGCGACTTCAACAATCGCGCCGGGTTCACCTACAAGGACGACACGCTGCCGAAGCGATTGCTTACCGAGGCGGCGAAGACCGGGCCGGCCAAGGGGCTCGTCAACGGCCTGGACAAGATGCTGCCGGAGTACTACCAGCTTCGCGGCTGGGACGACAAGGGAGAGCTAAAACCGGACACCCGAGCCCGCCTCAGCTTGTAAGCCGAGACGAGCGCGCCGCGTCGCGAATGTTCGGACTTGGGCGGTTCCTAGTGAACCGCCCTTTTTGCTCGTGGAGAGATCCTCGTGAAACACGTCATTCTCGGTAACGGACCCGCTGGTGTCATCGCGGCCGAAACGATTCGCAAGCAGCGACCCGAAGACGACATCGTGATCGTCGGCGACGAGCCCGAACCGCCCTATTCGCGCATGGCGATTCCGTATCTGCTGATGGGCGACATCGGCGAGGAGGGAACTTATCTGCGCAAAGACAAGGAGCATTTCGCACGGCAACGCCTTCAGATGCTTGCGGGACGGGCGCGCACGGTCGACGTGGACACGCACCACGTGCAGCTCGATGACGGGACGGTTCTTCCATTCGATCGCCTGCTGATCGCTACGGGAGCGACCCCCGTTCGCCCCCCGATCCGCGGCATGGACCTGCCTGGCGTGCATCCTTGCTGGACGCTCGCCGATGCGCGGAAGATCATGGCGCTTGCCAAACCCGGAGCACGCGTGCTGCAGATGGGAGCGGGTTTCATCGGCTGCATCATCATGGAAGCCATCGCCGCCCGCGACGTGGAACTTACCGTCGTGGAAATGGGCGATCGCATGGTGCCACGCATGATGGGCGAAGGGGCCGGCGGCATGATCAAACGCTGGGTCGAGAAGAAGGGAATAACCGTCTACACATCGACGCGAGTGGAAGCCATCCACCCCGGGACACCCCTTACCGTCCGGCTGTCCAACGGCAAGCAGTTGCCGGTGGATCTGGTGATATCCGCGACGGGGGTCCAACCGAATATCGGGTTTCTCGAGAACTCCGGCATCCTGTGTCTTCAGGGCGTTCTGACCGACGAACGCCTGCAGACCAACAGCGAAGGAGTCTACGCAGCGGGTGATTGCGCCGAAGCGTTCGACGCGGTTACCGGCAAGACGATCGTCAGTGCCATTCAGCCGAACGCTGCCGATCAAGCATATATCGCCGGAATGAACATGGCCGGGAAACGAACCCAGTTGCGTGGAGTCACGCAGATCAACGTGCTCGACACGCTGGGGCTCATCTCGACCTCATTCGGACGATGGGAAGGAGTGCCCGGGGGCGAACACGCCGAGCTAACCGACGACGCCAACTTCCGGTACATTCGCCTGGAGTTCGAGGGAGATGTTTTGATCGGTTCGAATGCGATCGGTCTGACCGAGCATGTCGGTATTCTGCGCGGGCTTACGCAATCGCGCACCAGGCTCGGCGCGTGGAAGGACCGTCTGCTGCGCGACCCGTTGCAGCTTCCACAGGCGTATCTTTCCAGCGCGCAGGCGCAGCATGCAAGGGGATCGAACGTCGCCTGAGGGACGACGGAGGCAAAGCTCGGCTGTGGAGATCACCCTCAAGCTTTTCGCCACGCTTGGCGACTATCTGCCGCAGGAACTCAACGGCAGGGCGCGCGTGTATAACCAGCTTGCGGTTGACGTCGCCGAAACGGCGACCGTGCAGGCCGTAATCGAGCAATTCAATCTGCCGCCGGCGATGGCCCACCTTGTGTTGGTGAATGGCGTCTTCATCCCACGCGACGCGCGCGCTACGCGGCTGTTGCGCCTCGGAGACGAAATGGCCGTGTGGCCTCCCATCGCGGGCGGCTAGGCGGCATGGCGGACGTGTTTCAGCTGCATCGTGAGATGGGCTGCACGCGGGCCGAATTCATATCGTGGCTGCCCGGCGCGACCCGTCGGGCCCCATTCCAGATCGACGGGGAGGTGGTGACGGTTACGACCCACGGTGGCCGCGTTCGGATCTCAATCGAAGAGAGGCCACCACGGCGCATAGGGCTGATTGCACTGCCCGTGCTTGGCGTCACCTTCTGTTTCCACGGCCTGGACGAACTGACACGCGACGATTTCCTCGCCCATTTCGACTTGTACACCAGGCGCGGTGGAGGCTAGCCGCACGCGTTCATCCGCCCCAGCGTGGCCGCTGCTGTCCGCATTCTCGGCGCGCGGCCGGTCACCCATTCGCACGTAGGCCCGCGGTGCGTCGCACCGAGGCGCGAAAGGCGCGCTCTGCCGGTCCTTCCCGAAAACCCGTAGTCCTTGGTATTGTTTGACTTCGTGCCCCCTTGAAGGCAAGGTGATCGTCGATCGTGACGGTGACGCTCCGCAAATGGCGCATTTCGCTTGTGCCGGCCATGGTGTTTGCGTTCCCGAGCACGCTTGGGGCACTGTTTAGATCCCGCCTTTCGTTACGGGTCGAGAGCGTTGTTTTGCGACGTCAGCGTCACCGCGAATCCGACCGCTCAGTGAACGGCCCGCCAGAACTCGGTCAAGAGCGTTCCGTCCAATGACGCGACGAGTTTTCAGGACTGCCCCCGTCTAATATTCAAGGGCGTTTGGCCCTAACCTCGCAAACTTCGATGTTCGTGCCATCATCCGTGCAGCATCCGGCCCTATGAAGGCCATTGGGCTGATTGGAGTATCGGCACTAGGCAAGAGCAGGTTCGTCGAGGACCTGATTCATGCCTTCCGTTTCGAAGGATGGTCGGTTTCGACGATTAAGCGCGTGCCAGACGGCTTCGACATGGATCAGCCTGGGAAGACCTCGTACGCGTGGCGCGAGGCCGGCTGTCGCGAGGTCATGCTAGTCGGTGACAAGCGCCTAGTGTTGATGCGCGAGTTCGGCGCCGACCCGGATCCATCGCTCGATTCGTTGCTCGCGCGCCTTGCGCCTGCAGACGTGGTAATCGTGGAGGGGTTCAAGACGGCGACGATTCCGACCATCGAGGTCTGCATGCCATCGAGCCGGCGCGAATGCCAGTTTCCCAAGAACGAGCACGTCGTGGCACTCGTGTCCGACGAGCCTATCGAGGCGCCATTGCCGCGCTTCCGAGTCGATGATGTCGCGGGGCTTGTGGACCATCTTTCCAGGGTAATGGGGCTCACCCTCCATGCCTGATGGCCGCTGCCGCGGTGCCATCCCCGCATCGAGGTTTCGACGGCGATGCCATCCATGCAAACGTACCATCGCAACCCTACTCGAAAATGACGAACCCGGCCGCTGGCACGGTGAGCCTCACGGCTCTGCCGTTTCTGGGTTCGACCGGCAAGGTCTGGCCGATCTGCGCGGAGTCGGTGGAGTAGATGCACGCCAGCGTATCGTCGGGCTTGTGGAGTGAGGCGTCGATCGTAACCCACGCCGATCGGCGATTGTCCATGTCGGTATTGATGGCCAGTACGGATTCCTGATCGTCGAGAAGTCGCGACCAAGCTATCACGCTGAGGATCTGGCCACCCAGCATCACCGGAAGGCCGAAACCGATCCCGTCTCCCGAGATCGGGCGCAGATACTGGCGACCCCGCGTGTAGATCCGATCGGTGTTGCGAATGCCTAGGATCTTCTGAAGTCCGATGTAGACCGGGCTGTTCTCGTCGAAGAAGTGCCTCCCGCGGCTGGCGAACGCGCCGAACTCGCCGCCGAACATCGACTCCCGGATGTACCTGTCGGCCCCGTCGCCCGTGCCGTGGCCGTCGAATGACTGTTCCGTTCCATAGTAGATGCACGGAATGCCCAGCGTCATCACGTTGACGGCCAGCGCGCTCAGTACGGCCTTCGCCTTATCGGCACAGAACCGGGCCTTTTCCTGCCCCTTGCTGACCTGGTCGTGGTCGTTGAGGACCGTGACGACCTTGTTCCGGAACCAAGTGTGCGAGCCCTGGCCGACGAGCTCCGAGTTGCGAAACAGGGTGAAGTAATCAGCGGGGTTACGGAAGCCCTTGGCCAGGAATTCGAGCTTGTCCGGGATGTCGTCGATCCCCAGAGCGGCGTCGAGGCCGGTGATGCCCAGCGTATCGAAGGCATTGGCCCGCCCGCCGGTGATCTCGGCGATCAGGTAGAAGTTGTCCTTGCCGATCCGCGCTGCGAACTCGTGCATGACCGATCCCAACAGCCGGCTCGCACCGGGGTCCATGTGCTTGACGGTATCCACGCGGTAGCCGTCCAGGTCGGCGAACGCCATCCAGTACCTGTAGACATCGAGCTGATGCTTGAACGCCTCGGATGGCAGGTAGGCGTCGACAGGCCCCGCCCCCTGGTGCACGTCCTTCAGGTCGAAGAAATCGCCTTCGCGGAACTCGGGATCGAAATCGAAGTTGCCGATGCGACCCTTGCGGGTAAACGTCGCCGGGTCCTGGAACTCGATCGGCCAGATCGCGTCGTCGGGCCCGGGGAACGTCGCGGGTTTCGACGGGTCGGTCCGAGCGAAGGGAAGGCTGGCATTCCCGTGGCTGTCGTTGAACCCGTGAACATCGTAGAGGTTGCCGTCCCATCTCGGGTCGAGAAACGGCTGGCCGTTCTGGTCCGTGCTGAGATAGCGGTTTGCGGCGTAGGTGAAGACGTCGCCGGTGTGATTGAGGATGATATCGAGGATGACGCGCATGCCCTGGGCGTGCGCGGTGGCCACCAACTGCTTGAGGTCGTCGGCGGTGCCAAACCGAGGGTTGACTTGGAGGTAGTCCTGGATCCCGTAGCCGTGGTAGGTCTCGTGAAAGGCGACCTGCTTGAAGATAGGGCTGAGCCAGAGCGCCGTCACGCCCATCCGTCTGAGATAACCGAGTTTGCTGGTTACGCCGGCAAGCGTGCCGCCCACGTAGCGGCCACCGGCGTCGCGCCAGCGGGCAGCGTCCGCCTCGGTCTGTACCGCGTTGAGGGCATCGGCGGGTCTGAAGAGCGGGGTCGTGCCCGTGCCGATGACGCTGCCATTCAGGTCGCGGTATCCCTTCTCGTTGCCGTCCGAGAAGCGATCGACCAGCAGGAAATACAGCACCTGGTCTTCCCACGCGCTCGGCGAGGGGAAGAAGCGCTTCGCTGTCAGCAGAGAACCAAGATCGATTTCCGCAAGACTCTTTTCAGCCATATGAGAGCCCCCGCGATTCGCGATGCCGAGTAATCGTGAGCTACTCCCCCGCACGAAGGGCGGGAGATCCGACCACACGGACTCTATGATTTTGGACTCGGTGGCTCTGGTCAAGAGGCGATTTCGCCTCAGACCCTCAGACCCTAAGACCCGCGACCCTTACCGGAAAATCCCACGCCTTCACGGTGCGCCATCTGTCCAGCGCCTTCAGAGAGACTCGCTCCCTGTCACTGAATCACTTCATCCGCGCGCAACAGCAGTGTCTGCGGGATTGCCAGGCCCAACGCCTTGGCGGTCTTGAGGTTGATCACGAGCTCGAACTTGGTCGGCTGTTCCACGGGCAGCTCGCCAGGTTTCGCCCCCTTGAAGATCTTGTCGACGAAGCTTGCGAATCCGAAGTAAAGGTCGGGATAATTCACCGCATAGGCTATCAATCCCCCGGCTTCGACGAACTCGCGGGCCGGATAGGCGGCAGGCAGCCTCGTGCGGGCCGCCAAGTCGACGATCGTTCGCCGATATACTTGGATGAGGCCGTCTGCCCCGATGAGAAGCGCGTCGACGCGCTGTTGGACTGCCAGCTCGAATGCGCGGCCCAGGTCGCTCTGACTCCGCACGTCAAGAAGCTCCGCCTGGAGACCCAGGGAGCGGGCCGCAGTTGTCGTCTCTTCCCATTCGGGTGGGGCAGCCGGGTTTCCCATGTTGTGAACCAACGCGACGCGGGAGAGATTCGGAACCAGCTCCTTGAGGAGTTCAATCCGCTTCGCCGTCAGCTCGGTGCTGAAGGTAGTCACCCCCGTAATATTGCCCCCCGGGTGCGCGAAGCTCGCCACGATGGCGCGCGGGTCGCCCATCGTCGCCATAACCACCGGAATCGATGCGGTTGCGTTTTTGGCCGCCTTCGCCGCAGGAGTTCCCCTAGTCACGATCAGATCGACTTTGAGACGCACGAGTTCGGACGCCAGATCCGGGAACCGCTCGGCGCGACCATCGGCCGATCGATATTCAATGATCAGGTTTCGTCCTTCGACGTAGCCGAGGTTCCGCAGCCCCCTGCGCAGGGCATCGAGATTGGCGGCGTTCTCGGCAGCGGGTATCGCTTCAAGAATACCGATGCGATAGACCTTCCGCACTTGCTCCGCGCGCGGCGCAGCAAACCGCGCGGCGAGGAGACCGCCCGCAACAGCGCCAACGAACGTTCGCCGATTCACGACCGAATCGCTCCGAAGACGATTGGAAGTCCGGTCATGTTACGCCTTCGAACAAGTGTGAGTCGCTTGCCGACACCTGCGGCCGAGGCAGCGCAACGGAGGCGCGGCGTGGTAGAGTCGATTTCTGCCCGGAAGGCCATGGGGGCGAGGCGGCATCTTTCGCGGCTTGGGCCGCTGCTCATTCCATTGCGACTCATCGTGGACTGGCAATTCGGCGTGCCTGCAACGCTGGCCATCGCCGCGCTCGTTCTGGTGATTGGCCGAAGGCTGATCGAGCGCATCGAGGTTCTGCGGCAATATTCGATTTCCGAGCCCGTCGTCGGCGGGCTTGTTGCCGCATTGCTCGCTGCCGCTTCCCACGCCGGCGGCGTTCGCCTCACCTTCGATACGTCGCTGCAGCCGGGGCTCATATTCGCGTTCTTCGCCAGCATCGGCTTGGGTGCCGACGCGCGAATGCTCGCGCGCGGCGGCGTGCCCCTTCTGTTCACCGCCTGCGTCGTCGGCATGCTGGCCATGCAGAACATCATCGGCGTGGGCGCGGCTTGGGCGATGGGCATCGATCCGCTGATCGGATTGATCGCCGGCTCGGTGACAATGTCCGGCGGGCACGGCACGGGTGCGGCGTGGGGCCAGAAATTCGCCGAGAGTTTCGGGCTCGCCGCGGCGCCCGGCATCGCGCTGGCGGCGGCGACCTTCGGCCTGATGATGGGCGGCCGCGTGGGCGGCCCGGTGGCTCACCGCCTGATCGAACGCCTCAAGGCGCGCGGCGCGCCGCTCGGCGTGGCAAAGGGCGAGGTGCTGGCGCACGACGGCGCAGAGTCCCGTGGCGCGTTCACGCCGCAGCGGCTCAGCGTCACCATCTTGCTGATCGCAGCCTGCGTCGCACTGGGAGCGGCGCTTTCACGATGGGCCGACAACCCGACGTTCACGCTGCCGACGTTCGTGTGGACGCTGCTCGTCGGCGTGCTGATCCGCAATGCGCTCGCGATGGCGAAGCTGCACGAAATCGACGGCGAGGCGCTGACCTTCGCGAGTGCCGTTTCACTGTCGCTGTTCCTTGCCATGGCATTGATGAGCCTGAGGCTCTGGGAACTTGCGGCGCTGGCGCTGCCGATGTTCGCGATCCTCGCGCTGCAGGCCCTCGGCGTCGCGCTATTCACGACGATCGTCACCTTTCGCGTGATGGGATCCGACTACGAGGCTGCAGCGCTGGTCGCCGGCCAATGCGGGTTCGGGCTCGGAGCGGCCCCGACTGCCATCGCCAACGTGCAGGCGGTCGGCGACCGCTATGGTTACGTCCGCGGGCGTTCATCATCGTGCCCGTGGTCGGCGCGTTCCTGATCGACATCGCCAACGCCATTTTCATCAGCGCGTTCGCCGGTGTGCTTCCCGCGCTATGCTAATCCGCGAAGACCCGCCTTCGCAGTGACTCGTAGGGGCAGCCGCGACGAACTCGCCCGCGTATACTGGTACACGGTCGAGCGCTGCTGACGCGAAGGCACGCGTCAGGGAGCAGAGAAATGAGCTTCGAGCATTCCGCGGTGGTCGTGACCGGCGCTGCCGGCAACCTGGGTCGTGCGGTGGCGGCGAGATTGTCGTCGTCGGGCGCGCGCCTGGCGCTGATCGATCGGACCGCCGACCTGTTGCAAAAAGCCTTCGGCGACGAAGGTTCCGGCCGTCTATTCCTGCCGGCGGACCTGCTCGATGCCTCGGCGGTCGACGCTGCTGTCGCCGCTGCGGTCGACCGCTTCGGACGCATCGACGCTTTGTGCAACCTCGCCGGTGGCTTTCGAATGGGTGAAGCCGTGCACCAGACCGCTGACGAGACCTGGGACCTCATGCGCAATCTGAATGTGCGGACGATGCTTAACATGGTTCGTGCCGTGGTACCGCACATGCTCGATCGCGGGGGCGGAAGGATCGTCAACGTCGGAGCCTACGCGGCGCAGAAGGGACTGGCGCACATGGGTGCGTACTGTGCGGCCAAGAGCGACGTCATTCGCATTACTGAAGCCATGGCAGCGGAGTTGAGGGAAAAGAACATCAATGTCAACTGCGTCCTTCCGACGATCATCGATACGCCCGAAAATCGCGCCGCGATGCCCGAGGCGGATACGTCGCGATGGGTCGCGCCAGCGGATCTTGCCGGCGTAATCGTCTTCCTTGCTTCCGAATCGGCGATCGCCATTCATGGCGCTGCCGTGCCCGTCACCGGGTTGAGCTGATCACCCGTCGACGATGCCTCGGGGCGATGCGCGACGGCTCCGCGCGGCCGAAGCGCTGCCCGATCCATGGCAACCACGCGGTTGGGGCACCACGTCAGCCTTTGCCGGCGGAAGACGTTATCCAACCCCCATGGCCCGTGATCGACCCGCACGCTTGTGGGACGCTCGCTTGCGTACGCGCGTTGAATTCCTCGTCCGGATTCGTCGATTTCAGCCCGCAGCGACCACACCGGGCTGGTTGGCAGCACGGCGCATCGCGAATTCGAAGACGTCTTCCGGCGCAATCGGACGGCTGATCAGATATCCCTGAACCTCGTCGCAGTTGCGCTCGCGCAGAAAGCGAATCTGCTCGAGCGTCTCGACTCCTTCCGCCACAACTTTCAGACGCAGGTTGTGCGCCATCGCAATTACGGCGGAAACGATCGCAGCATCGTCGGAGTCGACGGCGACATCCGCTATGAACGACCGATCGATCTTCACACTCTCGATGGGAAACTTCTTGAGTCGCGCAAGCGATGAGTAACCGGTGCCAAAATCGTCGATCGATATATGCACCCCCATCGCCCTGATCTCGAGCAGGGTCTCGGCGGCGCGCTCGGGGTGGGCCATCATCATGCTTTCGGTGATCTCGAGCTCGAGCAGGTCCGGGGGCAACTCGGTCTGGGCGAGGGCGTGGGCGACCTCAATCACGAGGCCGCCGTCGATGAACTGACGGGCCGAGAGGTTGACGGCGACCCGAATGGGGCGAGCGGCCCGGGTACGCCACTGGCAAGCCTGCGCGCATGCCTGGTGCAGCACCCAGCGCGCGATCTGGCGGATGAGACCGGAATCCTCGGCCAAGGGGATGAACGCTTCCGGAAGCACGAGGCCGCGCTCGGGATGCTGCCAGCGAACCAACGCCTCGACCCCGGTGATCGCGCCGGTCTGGATCGAAACCTTTGGCTGGTAGAGGAGCAGCAGCTGGTCGCCGTCGAGCGCCCGGCGAAGGCCCGCCCCGAGCACCATGCGCTCCGTCGCGGGCCGGGCGCCCACCTCGGAGACGAAAGCAAGGCTGTTGCCCCCGGACTCCTTCGCCCGGTACATCGCGACATCCGCGTTCTTGAGCATGATCGCCGCATCTTCGCCGTCGTTGGGAAACATGGCGACTCCGATACTTGCGCCGAGCCGGCATTCCTGCCCGTGCAACATGAACGGCTCGGACAACGCTTCCAGCAGGCGCAAGCCGAATTCATTCACGTCGACCTGATTGGCAACGTCTTCGGCGAGGACGATGAACTCGTCACCACCCAGCCGTGCGACGGTGTCGGTGTCCCTGATCCCCTTGGCGAGCCGCCGCGCCATGACCTTGAGCACCTCGTCGCCGGAAACGTGGCCGAACACGTCATTGACGTCCTTGAACCGGTCAAGGTCCACGAACAACAGGGCGACGGCGCGATTGTGGCGGCGCGCGACCGCCAGCGCGCGGTTCAGCCGCTCGAAGAACGCGGTCCGGTTGTACAGACCCGTCAAGGGATCAAAGCGGGCAAGCTCGCTGATGTTCGCTTCGATCGTCTTCTGCTTCGTGATGTCGAGCCCGATGCCGCGATATCCGAGGAATTCGCCGTTCTCCGAAAACAGCGGTTCGCCGCTTACCGAAACATAACTGATGCCGCCATCTTCGCGTTGGCGACGCAGAACGAGATGGCGAAAGGTCTTCTGCGCCGCGAGACACCGCCGGTGCGCATCCCACCCTCCCTCGGGTGGCTCGACCTGGGGCAGATCCCATAGCGTCAGGCCGAGATGCTTCTCGATGGTCGCTCCGACGGGGTCTGCCAGATTGCCGCTGACCGCAGTAAAGCGGAACTGCGCGTCCTGGTCCCAATGCCAGTCCGAACCAAGCAGCGTGAGACGGCGGAAGCGGGCCTCGGTCGCGGCCAGCGCCTTCATTCGTTTCCGCAATATCCACTCGGTCGCGTTCTTGGGCTGCGGCGCCCCCTCCGCGTCGGGTACGCCCGCCGCCCGTTCCTGCGATCCCGCGAAGACATAGCGGGTTTCGCTGCCGGCGACGACGTTATCCGAGGCGGGTCTGGCCGGGTGGGGCCACTTCAAAGAGCGACGCAACAGGCCGAAGAACTTTTCCACGATTCGAGTGTTCGGCGCCAATTTCGCCTGGACGGGAGTGGCTTCGCAGGGTGGCGGGTGCATCCACGCAGGAGACGCAAGAAGCGGGCCAGAGCCTGGCCCGGCCCTCCTTGCCCGAGGTCGCGCGGTGCCCTGCCACCGAGAAAGCCTGGGATTGAGCGAAGCGACGAACGCGCATCGACCGCCGGGGAGGACCCGTCACAACGGGCGATGGGCGACCGTTCGCAGGAAGCCGCGCTCCCCTCCGAAAGATCTTTCAAGGCGGCTTTGCCGCCTTGTTGGGGGTCGGTTGTGACATTCCCCCTGCCTTGTCGATCACCGCGAATGACGTCCACACGAACTCGGATTGTTGCTCGAGGGGCTTGTTGAGACGCAGCGTGTAGGTCGCTGTGGACGACAAAAGTCGTAAGACTCGTCCGGCGTTGAAGGCACTTGGTGGAATGAGCAGTGTCTTGATCGGCATCGTCGGATGGCGGTCGCTCGCCGGCAGGTACAGCGCCCCGAAGCACTTCTGCGTGCTGCTCGGTGCGTCATCGACCGAAGCGATGGGCCCGCAATCGGTCACAATCTTGACGAATCGCGGTTTGCTTCCGATGTGTTCCACGCCTATCTCGACGTGGTCGACCATGAGCCTGCGGAGCCGCCTTATCACCGCGACGGTCCATGGTGTATTTTCGCTTTCGCGAATGGCGATCAATGAACCCGGGATCAGGCCGTTCAGGTCGGCGGTCTGACCGCGCATGCGACATCCGGAATCGCTGCGATCCTTGACCTGCCATCCTTCTGGTTTCAATCCGAACGTCGTCGCGAGCGAAAACGGCGCCAGACCGACCGCGCCCAGCATTGAATTCGACATGCGCGTATGTCCACGGGTCGGCGAAATTGTTATGTCCTCGAGTTGCGCTGCCGACGCCGTCATCTGCCCCGCATGCCTCTGTGCCTCCTCGCGCAGCGCGTTGACAATGTGCGGAAGACCGGAGATTGCCTGTACGGAATAGGCGACCGGCTTGCGATTGCCACGCCGCTCGACGTGAACCGGATCCGGAGCAAAGAGCATCCTGAGCTTGGGCAGCAGCGCGATCCGACCGCCCCCTTCCGGCGACAGCGGCGAAGCGGAGGCCGTTGCCGCGTCATTCAGCGCGGCGACTTCCTTGTCGATGGCATCGATCAACGGCGCAGTGTCGAGATAAAGGAAGTCTCCCGATTCTGCGGAAGAGAATCGCTTCAGCCCGTCTGCGCTGCGGAGGTCGACGACGAATCCGTTTCGCGCCCGGCGCGCCCAGTCGATGGCGTCGGCCGATTGCAACGCCACCAACCTGCGCCAGCTCGCGATATGGCTACTCGCCCAAAGCAATTCACGCGGCGAGAATTGACCGGTGTTCATCGCGCCAAGCAAGAGTACTTCGATGAACTGGTGCTCGAGCGCTTGCGCCGGCGACTTGTCGTCGGCGCCGCCGGGCGGCAAAGAATCCTTCGTCCAGCCTCGCGCGATCGCGGACCGATACGCCGCGTGGAAGTGCCGCCATTGCTCGGAATTCCGCTTCTTGTAGCGAAAGAGCCGCAGCAGAAGTTCCACCTGCCGATGGCGGAATGAATTGATCAGCAACGCGCCGCCACTCTTGTGGCCGGACTTGTCATTCGAATTGCCGATGGGCAGCAGAAAGCGTTCGTAGGCTTCCGCGAACGACCGGCTTAACCGAAGGGCGGCAATGAAGAATCCGCGATCGAGCGAGCGCAACTGGGCGTCACCTTCGGCGTATTGGACCAGCAGCCGCCTGCTGATCTGATGGGCGTGCCGATCGAAGACGATCAATGCGCCGAGCGGGCGTTCGTCGGGCTCGCGATTCGAGACAAGCCGTGAGAGTTCTTCGCACAGGAGCTTCTGCGCCGCGATCGAATCCTGCCGCGGCAGCGACCCGCAGAATTCTTCCGCCGCCGCGTCGCGCAGGTGAGAGGGCGGGTCCCCTCCGAAGGTGGACGTACGCATTTCCATGGGCAAGCCGCCGCTCGGCGAATAACGGATTCTCGACCCGTAGCCACAGCATAAGTCGTGCCACAATGCATCTCGCCTTGCCTGCCCCAATCCCGGCGAATCTCGCCGATGCCCGGTTGCGACGGAAAAGCCTGAGGCATCGCGCGCGGATGGTCGCAAAAGCCCGGCCAATCTGCGGATCCGTGAAGTGCGAAAATGTTGGCGTTACCAGGAGCCATCGCGGCACGCCGTCCCTGGCCGTGGTCGCCCTCTGTGCGGATGACCTGCTCTGCGCTGCCGTTGTCGCTTTGCGCCGGCACCCCGAATAGGGGTCTCACGACCGTCGTGACGCTCTTTCGCGGACTCTCTTCCGGCCCGTCGGGCGGTACAATGTATTGCCGTACCCGTATTGATCGCAGCCATCGCCCGAATCGCGAGGGAGGGTCCATGTTTCGCAGTCTTATCGGTTTCGTTATCGCCTGCACGCTGCCGACTGGGTTGGCCATCGCGGAGGTGCCTTCGGCCTCGCGGCTCGACGACGTAATCAAGAGCGGCAAGCTTCGCGTCTGCACGCCGGGCGATTACAAGCCTTTCAGCTACCAGCGGCCCGATGGCGGATACGAGGGCCTCGACATTGATTTGGTTGGATCCGCGGCAAAGGCGCTTGGCGTCGAAGTGGAGATGGTCAAGACCGCGTGGCCATCGTTGATGAAGGATTTCCTCGAGAAGTGCGATGTCGCGGTCGGCGGGATCTCCGTCAGCACCGATCGACAGAAGACAGCGTTCTTCACGAGCGCCTATATGGTCAACGGCAAGGCACCGATAACGAAGTGCGAGAACGTCGCGAAGTTCCAGACTGTCGCCGACATCGACAAGCCGAACGTCACCGTAATCGAGAATCCCGGCGGCAGCAACGAACGCTTTGCACGGGCCAATTTCAAGCGAGCGAAGATCGTGATTTACCCGGACAACGTGACGATCTTCGACGAGATCCTGAAAGGAAATGCCGATGTGATGATCTCGGAGTCCGTCGAGACGGTCGTCCAGCAGAAGCTGCATCCCGGACTGTGCGCCGTGAATCCAGACAAGCCGCTGCAATATGGGGAAATGGCGTGGCTCCTACCTCGCGGGGACGTCGTGATCAAGGCGTGGATGGACACCTGGTTCCATCTCGCCAAAGCGTCTGGGCAGTACAACCAGATCACCGAACACTGGCTGCACTGACGTCGAAAGGCGAGAGAGCGAGACCTCTTCGCCGGCCGTTCGCCGGGGGCTTCTGGCCGAGAAGCTTGCCCTGTTCCACGGTATTGCACGCCCCGTGGTTGTCGTTGTGGCCGCCGGCAATGCCGCTGACACGAGCGGCCGGTGCTCGTTCTGCCGCTCGCGGATCGAATGATGCCGATCCCGCCGATGTCGATCCGTGTCGGCCTCACCGATCCCAATCGACGATGGGATGCAGTCTCGTGTGGTACACGCGGAGATTTTGGATGTCCTGCACCACCTCGCCGGGAAAGCCGCGCCGCCCACCTCGTTGATCGAGCAAGAGAGAGGAAATGAACGCGCTGCAATCGCTGGGGCTGTTCCAGTTGATGGCGATAAGGTTGGCCAGGCGCGGAAACTGCTCTGCCAATGCATGCGGGCGCGTTTCCTGCGGCAGCGAGTCCAGCCAGCGTCGAGTCGCCGGCAGGAGCGCCTCTGCCGGCTGCGCTTTGCGCCGTCCGACCCAACTCGGTTGCTCGCCGGAGACCGCGTTTTGCGGTGGGCGCGCGTCCGTGTTGATATGCGCACTACGGCAAACATCGGCTTCGGGCGCAATGACCGAGTGTTTCGGGCGATAAATCGAGGGCATGGTTTTGTGCTCCTCTCGCACTATGCGCATTGCGCTGTCATGTCATCTGATGGGGTAGGCCCCGCCGCCTTGGTGGAGCTCCCGGCGCAACGATTTGGGGCCGCTCGCAGCCACATTGATGTGTATGCTGCGCCTGGCCGCGCCGGCAGTCCAGATGCCCAGCGCGCGCCTGGTTGGGCGGAAGATGCCGTTCATCGGGGCGGGGAGCGCGATGGCGCGCTGGGCTTTTCCCAACATCGCCCGAAGGTGCGTCCGGACGTGTGCACTTGGTCGCCCCGATATCGGTCGCGGACCGACTCAAACCCGCAGCTGACCGCCAGGGTGCTCCGAAGCAGTCATTGAACCTGTCACGCAGCCGTTCGGATCGTGCCCACGGACGCTCATTGACGTGCAGCGCCATTCGCGGCGTCAAATGACCTTTGCTATAGTTCACTCTCCAGGAGCCGCTTTTCGCCGGCTCTTGTTTTTTGGCCAACCGCCTCGCGGCTCGCCACGGCGCCACGCCATCAAACGGTCCGGCTTCGCATACCGGCACGGGCACGATGCCACGGCGTGAACCGACTACGACAATTTCCTGCATTTCATCGCTGCCGGGGCGCATTTTGTCTCGCCGCGGTGGAGCGAAGCGGGCCCCTCCCCTAATCTTGCCCTGGACAACCAGGCGACCTGAGGGAACAGGATGAGGATGAATACCGACCGACACACTCCAGACGCCGACAACGCCGCCGAGCGCGGCAGGCGCGATCCTCCCTGGCGGCCGATGGGAATCCGACAAGCCTTTCGCGAAATCCGCAAGGGGATCGTCGTGATGTGGTGGGGTTTTTTCGATTGGGTGGCGGTCGTGTCGTGGAAGGCGCTGCTGCTCGTTTCGTTCCTTGCCCTGATACTCGGTGGCGGTGTATTGAACCTTCCTACCCTGACTTTTCTGCTCATCGTCAGCTCCTTCATCATCAAGGTCGTGGCGGGCGGCAAGCGCAGGGCGGAAATGACCGCCGACGAAGCCACGAAGCGAGCCCAGACCGAACAGCTCGAGCGGACCGTGCTGGAAGCGCGCATGGAAGCACTGCAAGCCCAGATCGAGCCGCATTTTCTCTTCAATACGCTGGGCAGCATCGACCAGCTGATCCAGACCGACCCTCCGCGCGCCTCGAAGATGCAGCAGAGCCTGATCCGCTACCTGCGCTCGGCCATGCCGCAGATGCGCGAAGGCGGCCGACCGACGCTGGGACAACAGGTGAATCTGTCCAGCGCGTTCCTCGAGATCATGGCGGTGCGAATGGAAGGACGCCTGCAGGCGGCGGTGATCGTGCCGGAGGGCCTCAAATCGGCGGTCTTCCCCTCGATGATGTTGCAGACGCTGGTGGAAAACGCCGTCAAGCATGGCCTGGAACCGAAGCCCGAGGGCGGCCTCCTCGAGATCGGCGCCGAGATCGTCGACGGCCAGTTGGCCGTTCACGTGCGCGATACCGGCATCGGGTTCGTGCCCAAGGCCGAAGGCGGCGTGGGGCTGGCCAACGTCCGCGAGCGGTTGCGGGCCTTGTACAACGGGCGCGCGGAGCTGATCATCTCCGTGCCGCCCGCGGGCGGCACCTGCGCCACGATCACGCTGCCCTACGAAATCGCTCCTGCCGCCTGACTGACGAGTGCTCGCATGCGCCCCAGGTCCGCCCCGACCGCCGTCGTCGCCGACGATGAACGCCTGATGCGCGAGCAGATCGTTGCCCGCCTGAAGGAAGCCTGGCCCGAGCTCTTGATCGTGGGCGAGGCGAGCAATGGCCGCGAGGCCATCGACATCGTGCGCAGCCGGGAGCCCGATGTCGTCTTTCTCGATATCAGCATGCCCGGAACGGACGGCATCGAGGCGGCCCAGGCGCTGGCCGGCCAGGTGCACGTGGTGTTCGTCAGCGCCCATGACGAATTCGCCATCCGTGCCTTCGAGCAGGGCGCGGTCGACTACGTGCTGAAGCCGGCGGAGCCCGCGCGGCTGGCGCTGACCTGCGAGCGCCTGCGGGAGCGGCTCGGCCACCAGCCGGATCCGATGAACGACCTGTTGGCGCAGCTATCGCAACGCCTTGGCGCGGGCGGCCCGAAACCGCGCGAATACATGCGCTGGGTACAGGCCAGCGTGGGCGCCAGCCTACGAATGATCCCGACGACCGACATCCTGTTCTTCCGCGCCGAGGACAAATACACTCGAGTCCAGACCCGGGGTTTCGAAGCGCTGATCCGCAAGCCGATCAAGGAGCTGATCGACGAGCTCGACCCCAACGAATTCTGGCAAATCCATCGCGCCACCGTGGTTCGCGTCGATGCGGTCGAACAGGTCAGCCGCAACTTCCGCGGCCATCAGGTCGTGCATGTGAAGGGCAGCGAGGAGAAGCTCGAGGTGAGCCGCTCGTTCAATCACCTGTTCAAGCAGATGTAGGCTCGGCCGCGGGCATACGCTGGGCAAGGCAAGGTGTAGCCGCGGGTACCCAAACGGAGCCACACTATCGGCGCCTCGTTCCAGCGCCTCGAACCCCATGCCGACAAACCCCATCGAAGGCGGCTGCCTCTGCGGCTCGGTTCGCTACCGGATTGCGAGCCAACCGCTCGCCCGGGCCCTTTGCCATTGCCGATCGTGCCGCCTTGCCGCCGGTGCGCCGGCCGTAGCCTGGATCGTGGTCGATCGCAGCGACTTTGCCTTTGTCGCCGACGAGCCCACCCGCTTTTCCTCGTCGCCCGCTGTCGTCAGAAGCTTCTGCGGAAAATGCGGCACGCCGCTCACCTATCAACACGACGACAGTCCGGATACGATCGATGTGACGACCGCCACGCTCGATCTGCCCGACGCGTTTCCGCCGACGAAAGAGATCTGGGTCGAGCACAAGCTTGCCTGGGCGCTATCGAGTGAGCACCTTCCGCACTTTCCCAGGACCTCCAAGCCCGCTGGCGATGCTGCTGGCTGATGAGGCAACGAGCAGATCGATCGCGGCTGGACGTACGGTCGTTATCGTCGCCGACCAGCTTCGTCAACAGCATGCTGAACCCATCGGGGTCCGGCGTTGGTCCGTGGACGATGAGCAAGAACCTCGTCCTCTGGTTCCTCTACCCGGTGGTCGTCGGGCTCTTCGCGGCGTACGTCGCGACCCACGCGCTGTCGGTCGGGGCACCGTACCCGCGCGTTTTCCAGATCGTCGGGGCAACTGCCTTCATCGGCTACGCGGTCGCCCTGTGGCGGATGTCGATCTGGTATCGTCGCGCGTGGTCGACGACGATTCGGGCGAGCGTCGACGGCTTGATCCACGCGCGGCTCACGGCGGGAGTATTCGGCTGGCTGTGGCCGCATTAGTCGCAAGTCACTCGCGCAAGACCCGCCCGCGACACTGGGGCCCCGTTCCGGCCGAAACGCCGAGCCTGATGCCAGCCTGCCGAATCGGGAGAGGGTCATGCTGCAACTGCGTCCGAATTGCGAATGCTGTAACCGGGATCTTCCACCCGAATCCTCCGACGCGTTCATCTGCTCGTTCGAATGCACGTTCTGCCGCGCCTGCGCCGCCGACGTGCTCCACGGTCGCTGCCCGAATTGCCGCGGTGAGCTCGTGACGAGGCCGCGCCGACCCCCGGAGATGCTGGCGAAGCATCCGCCTTCGGCCGAGCGCATCTACAATCCCACCGGCTGCGCGAAGACTGCGTGACGGTGCGAGCGGCATCGTACCGGCCTTCGAGGCGCTCCGGCGTACGGCGGTTCGTTCTGATATTCCCCGTTGAAAGGGTGGCGATGAAGTGGGCGCCTTTTCTGCTCGCACGTGCCATCCTTGTGCTCTCTGTCGTTGCTCACGCCTCACTCACCGTGGCCGCTTCGGACGTCCTGCGCGAGACCATCCTCGTCGGCTTTGCCCTTCTGTCGCTGGTACTTACGCCGACGGCGGGGCGCGAGCACGATGCCTTCCACTGAATGCCGATCGTGGAGGTGGCCAAGGTCTTCGCGGGCATCTTCGTCACGATCATCCCGGCGATTGCGATGCGACACTCAGAGCGATTGCGATGGGCGCCGTGTATTTTCGGCGCCCTCACCTCCATCGGCAGCGCGCCGAACTTCATCATCAAGGCCATCGCCGAGGATCGCGGGGTGGCGATGCCGAGCTTTCTCGGTTATTTCGGCCGGGCTTCGCTGGTGATGCTGGCGCTGCCGGCGCCGATCACTGCAGCGTTTGTCTAGAAGCCGCGGCGCGCCTTATCCGACAACCAGGATATGCACGCGGAACGGCCCGTGCGCGCCGAGCACGATCGTCTGCTCGATGTCGCCGGTACGCGAAGGACCGGAGATCATGTTCACCGCGCGCGGCAGGGTTCCCTTCTCGCGGCGGATCAGCGCGAAGGCCTCCTCCATCCCCGAGATCACGCGGTCGGCGCGGACGACCGCGATGTGCGTATCGGGCAGCAGCGTCGTTGCCGTCGGCGTATCTTCGCCCGACAGCACGACCAGCGTGCCGGTTTCGGCGATCGCGCAGAACGTTCCGGTGATGCCGAGGCGATCGTCGCCCATCGTCGGTCGCGTTTCGATGTCGAGGCCGGCGGCCTTCCAGTCGAGATCGGCGAACTCGGGCCAGCACACGCCCGCGTGCGATTTCTGTTCCGCAATCGACGCCGGAAGCACCAGCGCGTCGAGATACCGCGCGACGGCAGCCGGGATCTCGCGGTGCTCCGCGATCCGCTCGACCGTGCTCTCCATGTCGGTCGCTCGGGCCATGAACTTGGCAGGAAGGTCGGCAGGCATCGCCGGTCGCGGCCCGTGCGCATGCGCGGCGAGGTAGCTGTCCGCGGCGGAGCCGGGTACCAGGCGGTCGTCGGTCTTGCCGAGCGCTCTTTTCACGCGGCCGAGGATCGCGTCGCGCGCGCCGCGATTGATGGCGAGATTGGTCGGCATCGTTCGGGCCTACTTCCTCGCCTTCCTGACGACGGCGCCTTCAGCGCCCTGCATGTGCTGTCGGACGAACGCGTCGAGTCGCGCGATGCCGTCGCGAATGGCCCCTGGCGACGCGGCATACGAAAAGCGGATGTGCTGGCCGTCGCCGGGAACGCGGCGGCCGAAATGGATGTCGGCCAGCACCGCGACGCCCGCTTCCACCAGCAGCCGCTTGCGGAATGCTTCCGAATCCGCACAGTCGGTGATCGCGCAGGCCTCGGTGACATTGGGCCACGCGTAGAACGCGCCACCCGGCACCTTGCAGGCGACGCCGGGCACCTCGTTCAGCAAGCCGACGATCAGGTCGCGGCGCGCGAGGAAGCTCTCGCGCATCGCCGCCGCCGCATCCTGCGGGCCCGTCACCGCCTCCACCGCCGCCCACTGCGAGATCTGCGATGCGCAGGAGTCGGTGTTGGTGATCCAGCGCGTGAACACCGGCGCCAGCGCGCGGTTGGCCGCGAAGCCGATGCGCCAGCCCGTCATCGCCCAGGTCTTCGACACGCCGTCGCTGATGATCGTGCGCTCCAGCATCGCGGGCCGTGTCGCCAGCGTGTCGAACGCGCCGGTGTATGCAAGCCGCGAGTAGATCTCGTCGGCGTATATCCAGACCTGCGGATGGCGCTGCAGGATCTCTGCGATCGCGTCGAGATCGGCGGGCCGGAGCATTCCGCCGGTCGGATTGTGCGGCGTGTTGAGAATCAGGAGCTTCGTCGCCGGCGTGATCTTGGCGTCAAGCTCAGCAGGATCGAACGCGAAGTCGCGCGCCTCGCGCAGGAAGATCGGCACGGGCACCGCGCCGTTGGCGTGAATCTGCGACTCGTAGATCGGAAAGCCGGGGACCGGATAGATCACCTCGTCACCGGCGCCGTAATCGGTGACCGACGCGATCGCATACGCGATGAAGGGTTTCGCGCCCGCACCTACGACGACATCGTCGGGCGCGATATCGAGGCCGCGGCGGGCGCCCATGTCCTTCGCGGCCGCGGCACGCAATTCATCGATGCCGGCCGATGGCGTGTAGCCGTGCTTGCCGGCTCTGATGGCGGCGATCGCCGCGTCCTGGACATTCGGCGGCGTCGGAAAGTCCGGCTGGCCGATGCAGAACGACACGATGTCCTTGCCCTGTCGGGCGAGCGCATTGACCTCGGCCAGCACGACGAACGCGTTTTCGGTGCCGAGGGACTCCGCCCGTCGAGAAAGCGGCGGGACGTTGACGTGGACGCTGTGGGGCGCGTTCACCGCCCGCCCCGCGGCCGGTAGAGCTCACGGAACGTCCGGCCGGCCGGCGCCGGCATGTCGCGGCCGTCCGTCCAGCCGCCGCCGAGCGGGAGCTTGTGGATCATCCCGTCGCGGCCGCCCCATAGCTTCAACATCCGCACGCCGAGCTTCGTCACGAGCCCGTAGAGGGCCGGTCGCTGCGCGAACCACGACCAGATCCCGAGCCCGGCGCGCTCGTACCACGGCCGCAACCCGCCTTCGTAAGCCTTCTCGCGCAGCTTGCGCTGCAGGTCGGGCAGCGGGATCTTCACCGGGCACACGACGCCGCATTGATCGCACATCGTCGACGCCGCCGGAAGGTCCTGCGCGTTCTCGAGGCCGACGTACATCGGCGTGAGGATCGAGCCGATCGGCCCCGGGTACACCCAGCCGTACGAGTGGCCGCCGACGTTCTGATAGACCGGGCAATGGTTCATGCAGGCACCGCAGCGGATGCAGCGGAGCGCGTCGCGCACGCTGCTGCCCAGCACCGCCGTGCGCCCGCTGTCGACGATGATGAAGTACATGTGCTCGGCGCCGTGAAATTCGCCCTCGCCTTTCGTGCCGGTGAGGATGTCCACGTAGTTCGAGATCGATTGGCCCGTCGACGACCGCGGCAGCAGGCGCATCAACGTCGCAACGTCCTCCAGCGTGGGGACGATCTTCTCGATGCCCGAGATCGCCACGTGCACCTTCGGCAGGGTGGTGGTCAGGGTCGCGTTGCCCTCGTTGGTGACGAGCACGACCGATCCTGTCTCGGCGACGAAGAAGTTGCCGCCGGAAATGCCCATGTCGGCGGTCATATAGTGCCGCCGGAGGACGCCGCGCGCTTCTTGGGTCAGCTCGTCGATCCCGGTCTTGACCGGGGTGCCGTGCGCCCTGTGGAAGAGATCGGCGACCTCCTCCTTCGACTTGTGCAGCGCCGGCCCGATGATGTGCGATGGTGGCTCGTAGTTGTTGATCTGCAGGATGTATTCGCCGAGGTCGGTTTCGACCACCTGGATGCCGGCCGCTTCGATCGCGTGGTCGAGCGCCGACTCCTCGGAAACCATCGACTTCGACTTGATGATCTTCTTCGCCGCGTGTCTTGCGGCGATCTCGAGCACGAGGGCATTGACGTCGGCGGGGGTCTCTGCCCACAGCACCGTCGCGCCGCGAGCGACGGCGTTGCGCTCGAAGCGCTCGAGCCAGACGTCGAGGTCGTCGAGCGCTCGGTTACGTATCGCCTTGCCGGCGTCGCGCGTGCCTTCGAAGTCGTCGAGCTCGACCAGAGACGCGCGCCGCTTGCCGACGAACTTCCCCTGCATCTTCTTCAGGTTGAACTGCAGCCGCTCGTCGTTCATCTTGACGTGCGCGGTCTCCTTGAAGTGCATCGACGCGACTTGCATCGTCTACTCCGATGTCGGTCCGGCCAGGACTTCGGCCACATGGAGCACCTTGGTCTTGGTGTCGCCACGCCGGCGCAGCCGGCCCTCGATGTTCAGCATGCAGCCCAGGTCGCCCAGCACGACCGCATCGGCGGCGGTGGCGACGATCGCCTCGCATTTGTTGTCGGCAATGCGCGCCGAGATCTCGCCGTACTTGATCGAGAACGTGCCGCCGAAGCCGCAGCAAACCTCGCATTCGGGCATTTCGGAGAGCATCAGCCCCGGCACTTTGACCAGCAGCGCCCGCGGCTCGCGCTTGACGCCCATTTCGCGCAGCCCCGCGCAGGAATCGTGATAGGTCACCGTTCCGGCAAAGCGGCCGGGCACGCGCTCGAGCTTAAGTTCGTTGACGAGGAACTGTGTCAGCTCGCGCGTCTTGGCGGCAAGCGCCTCGACGCGCGCGAGCATGACGGGATCATCGGCGAATAGATCGGCATAGTGCGTCCCGATCATGCCGCTGCACGATCCCGACGGCGCCACCAGCCAGTCGCAGTCCTCGAATTCGCCGACGACCTTCGCGGCGAGCGCCTTGGCGTCGGCGCGGTCGCCGGAGTTGTAGGCGGGCTGCCCGCAGCAGGTCTGGCTCGGTGGCACGAAGACCTCGGCGCCACCGGCTTCCAGCAACTTGATCGCGGCGAAGCCGATCGACGGCCGCATCAGGTCGACGAGACAGGTGACGAAGAAGCCGACGCGCATGACTAAGGAGCGAGCAATCCGAGGACCGCCAAATCTTAGCACGGCGCCGCGTCGTCCCTGTTAACCCCCTCCGCACGGGAAGGGGTGCGGTCGCATTCCGGTGAGCCCTCGCTGCGCGATTCGCCGCACGCATCGGCAGGCACCGCCCGCGCGCGAGGCCGCCGGCTGCCAGCCTCGCGCCGCTAGAGAAATCCCGATTGGGTAAGAGCGGTCGCGCACCACCCCATCAGCTGCTGCGGAAAGACGCCGAGAAAAAGCAGCGCGAGACCGTTCGCCGAGAGCAGCGCGCGATTGTCGCCGCGGGCGACGATCGGCGCGGTATCGGTCGCATCGTCGAAATACATGAGCTTGACGATCCGCAGGTAGTAGAAGGCGCCCACCAGTGACGCCAGCACCGCCACGACGGCGAGCCACGTGAACCCGGCGCTGACCGCCGCCTGGATCACGCTGAACTTGGCGTAGAAGCCCACGGTCGGAGGGATGCCGGCGAGCGAGAACATCACCAGCAGCATCATGAACGCCCACCATGGCGAGCGCTGGTTGAGTCCCCTGAAATCGCTGAGACGGTCGGCCTCGAACCCTTCGCGGGACAGCAGCATGACCATGCCGAAGGAAGCAAGGCTCGTCAGCACGTAGGCCACCACATAGAACATCGCCGCGCTGTAGCCGTTGAGGTTCGCCGTCAGGAATCCCATCAGCATGAAACCCATGTTGGCGATCGCCGAGTACGCCAGCATCCGCTTGATATTGGTCTGCGCGATGGCGATCACGTTGCCGAGGATCATCGACAAGAGCGAGAGCACGATCAGCATCCCTTGCCAGTCGAACTCGATCCCGCCGAGCGCGACGACGAGGAGGCGCAGCATGAACGCGAATGCAGCCAGCTTTGGCGCGGTGCCGAGCAGCAGCGTGACCGCCGTCGGCGCGCCATCGTAAACGTCTGGCACCCACATGTGGTACGGAACCGCTCCCAGCTTGAATGCGATCGCCGAGACGATGAACACGAGGCCGAACACCAGAATCACCTGGTTGCCCCGACCCGAGAGCACGACCTCACCGATGCGGTTCAGGTCGAGCGAGCCGGTCGCGCCGTAGACCATCGACATCCCGTAGAGCAGCATGCCGGAGGCGAGCGCGCCGAGCACGAAATACTTCATCGCGGCCTCGGACGCCCGGCGCGAGCTCCGGTGCATCGCCACCATCGCGTACAGCGAGAGCGATTGCAGCTCGACGCCCATGTAGAGCGTGAGGAAGTTGGCCGCAGCAATCATCACCAGCATGCCGAGCAGCGTGGTGAGCGAGAGCACAAAAGTCTCGCCGCGGAATAGGCCACGGTCGGCAAAATAGCCGCGCGCATAGAAGAGCGTGAGCGACACTGCGACACAAGCGAAGAACCGGAGCACGTCCGACAGCATGTCGTCGATGACGAGGCCGTTCATCGCCCGCACGGGAGCCGCGGTCACTCCGAAGACGAGGATGCACCCGAGCGCGCCGGCAACGAGCGCGAGCTGGGTCAGCCAGAAGCTCCAGTGCCGCAGCCTGTTGGGCAGGAACGCGTCGAGCACGAGAATCGCGCAGGCGGCACCGAAAATGATCGTCTCGGGCAGGACGGAGAGGAGGTTCAGCGTCATCATCGCGGGCGCGCACGCATCAGAGCTTGCTCCTGGCCACGTGGGTCAGCAGGTCGGCAACCGACGTGTGCATGACGTCGATGAACGGTTTGGGCCAGACGCCCATCCACAGCACGAGCGCGGCGACGCTCGCGAGAAGCCAGAACTCGCGGCGATTGAGGTCGGAGAGCTTCGCGACGTTTTCGTTGGCTACGGCGCCGTATATGACGCGCTTGTACATCCATAGCGTGTAGGCCGCGCCAAGGATCATGATCGTCGCCGCGCCGAACCCGAGCCAGAAATTCACTTTGACGGCCGCGAGGATGACCATGAACTCGCCGACGAAACCAGACGTTGCCGGCAGACCGGCGTTGGCCATCGAGAACAGCATCATCAGCGCCGCGAACTTGGGCATCGTGTTGACCACGCCGCCGTAGTCGGAGATCAGGTGGGTGTGCATGCGGTCGTGCATGACACCGACGCACAGGAACATCGCCGCGGATACGAATCCGTGCGAGATCATCTGCGCCAGCCCGCCCTCGACGCCAAGCTGGCTGAAGAGAAAGAACCCGAGCGTGACGAAGCCCATGTGCGCGATCGACGAATACGCAATCAGCCGCTTCATGTCGACCTGCATCAGCGCGACGAAGCCGATATAGACGATCGCGATCAGCGACAATGCGATCACGAATCCGGACAGGTAGCGCGCGGCGTCGGGCACGATCGGCAGAATGAACCGGACGAAGCCGTAGGCGCCGATCTTGAGCGTGATCGCCGCCAGGATCACCGACCCGCCCGTCGGCGCCTCCGGGTGCGCGTCGGGCAGCCAGGTGTGCACCGGAAACATCGGCACCTTGACCGCGAACGAGAGAAAGAAAGCGACGAAAAGCAGCACCTGCACGTTGAGCGACAGCGGCACCTCGTACCAGTCGAGGATCGAGAACGTCTCGGAAACGTTGTAGAGATAGATGAGCGCCACCAGCATCAGCAGCGAGCCGAGCAGCGTATAGAGAAAGAACTTGAGCGCCGCGTAGACGCGGTTGGGGCCGCCCCACACGCCGATGATCAGGTACATCGGGATTAGCATCGACTCGAAGAAAGCGTAGAACAGGACGCCGTCGAGCGCCGTGAACGCTCCGTTGATGAGCCCCGACTGGATCAGGAACGCCGCCATGTATTGGGCGACGCGGACCTGGATCACCTCCCATGCCGACCACACGACGAGCAGCGTCATCAGGCTGTTCAGCAGCACGAACAGCATCGAGATACCGTCGACGCCGAGGTGATAGTGGACGTCGAAGCGCGGGATCCATTCCGTGCGCTCGACGAACTGCATTTCCGAGGTCGCGGGGTTGAAGTGGATCCACAGCGGCAGCGTTACCAGCAGGCCGACGGTCGCGCCGATGAGCGCGATCCAGCGGGCGGTGCCGGCGTCGCGATCGCGACCGACAGCCAGCACGGCGAGTCCGGCCGCGATCGGCACCCAGATGGCAAGCGAAAGATAGGGCATCGGTGTTTTCTTGTTCGACTACCAGAGCACCCACCACGACAGCAGCGCAAACAGGCCGATGATCATCGTGAACGCGTAGTGGTAGACGTAGCCGGACTGCATGTGCCGCAGCAGCGCGGACGCCCAGCCGACGACCTTCGCCGCGCCGTTGACGAAGAAGCCGTCGATGATCGCGCCCTCGCCGACGTCGCGGAGCGCGGCGCCGACCTTCCGCGCGCCGCCGGCGAAGAACCAGTCGTTGAACTTGTCGATATAGTAGTTGTTGTAGAGGAATGCGTAGACAGGGCCCGCCGCCCGGGCGAGGCGGCCCGGCAGCGCGGGATTGCCGAGGTAGAGATACCAGGCTGACGCAATCCCGGCGAGCGCCAGCCAGAAGGGGAGGCTCGTCAGGCCGTGCTGGATGAACGCCCCGACGCCATGCCATTCCTCGCGGAAACCGTGGATGGCCGGATGGTCGGCCAGCATGACGATCGAACTGCCGAAGAAGTCGCCGACGACCATCGGCTGAACGAACATCCACCCCGCTGCGAGCGACGGGATGGCGAGCAGGATCAGCGGCACAGTGACGACCGCCGGACTTTCCTTCGGCGGGCCGTGGTGGTCGTCGTTCTCGTGCGCATGCCCGCCCGACGCCTCGTGCCCTCCGGCACCGAAGCGCGGCCTGCCGTGGAAGGCCATGAACAGCAGCCGGAACGTATAGAAGGCCGTCACGAAGACGCCCGCGACCACGGTGAAGTACGCATACGAGTGGCCGGGCACCGTCGAGGCGTGCACGGCCTCGATGATCGCGTCCTTCGAGAAGAATCCGGCGAAGGGCGGGATCCCGCACAGCGCAAGCGCGCCAACGACCATCGTCCAATAGGTGATCGGCATGTACTTGCGCAGGCCGCCCATGTTGCGCAGGTCCTGGTCGTGGTGCAGCGCAATGATCACCGAGCCGGCGCCGAGGAACAGCAGCGCCTTGAAGAATGCGTGCGTCATCAGGTGGAAGATCGCAACGGAGTACGCGGAGACCCCCAGCGCGACCGTCATGTAGCCGAGCTGCGACAGCGTCGAATAGGCGATGACCCGCTTGATGTCGTTCTGCACCATGCCCAGGATGCCGAGGAACAGGGCGCCGGTCGCGCCGATCGCCGTCACGAACGACAGCGCCGTCGTCGACAATTCGAAGAGCGGGCTCATCCGCGCGACCATGAAGATGCCGGCCGTCACCATCGTCGCCGCGTGGATCAGCGCGGAGATCGGTGTCGGACCTTCCATCGAGTCCGGCAGCCACACGTGCAGCGGCACCTGCGCGCTCTTCCCCATCGCGCCGACGAAGAGGCAGATGCAGATGACGGTGAGGAGCGGCCACTGGGCGGTGCCCCACAGGTTCACGGTCGCGCCGGCGAGCTTGCCCGCATCGCCGAACACCGAGGCATAGTCCAGCGTTCCGAAGAATGCGAGAACGAGACCAATCCCGAGCACGAAGCCGAAGTCGCCGACGCGATTGGCGATGAACGCCTTGAGGTTGGCGTAGATCGCGGTCGGCCGCTCGTACCAGAAGCCGATGAGCAGATAGGAGACGAGGCCGACCGCTTCCCAGCCGAAGAAGAGCTGCAGGAAGTTGTTGCTCATCACCAGCATCAGCATCGAAAAGGTGAAGAGCGAAATATAGCTGAAGAAGCGCGTGTAGCCGGGGTCGTCGGCCATGTAGCCGATCGTGTAGATGTGGACCATCAGCGACACGAAGGTGACGACCAGCATCATCGTCGCCGACAGTGGATCGATGAGGAACCCGATGGCGAGCCTGAGGCTTCCCGTTTGCAGCCAGGTGTAGACGTCCCCGTTGAACGCATGGCCGGCGAGCACGTCGCGGAAGATCACGTACGAGGCCGCCAGCGACACCGCCACGCCGAGGCAGCACAGCCAGTGCGAAACGGCGCGCCCCAGCTTCGCGCCGAACAAGCCGACGACGATCGCCGCGGCGAGCGGGGCCAGCGGAACGAGCAGGTAGAGTTGCCGCATCGTGGTCACCGCGCCGTCATCCCTTCAGCCGGTCGAGGTCTTCCACATCGATCGAACCGACGTTGCGGAAGAGCAGGACCAGGATCGCGAGACCGATCGCCGACTCGGCGGCGGCAACGGTCAGAATGAAGAACACGAAAACCTGGCCCGCCATGTCGTCGAGATAGCTGGAGAAGGCGATGAAGTTGAGATTTACCGATAGCAGCATCAACTCGATCGCCATCAGCATGATGATCACGTTCTTCCGGTTGAGAAAAATGCCGGCCATGCTGATCGCGAACAGGATCGCACCCAGCACGAGGTAGTGCGACAGCGTCGGCGCAGTCAAGAATGACACGCAGTACTCCCCGCAATAGACGTCTAGTGGAACCGTCGTCGCCCGCCAGGGCGCTGCGCGCCCGCCGCGGCAACGCCGTCCTGGGTATTACGTTTCCTTTTTCTCGGAAGGCATCTGCAGCACTCGCAGCCGATCCTCCGCCCGGACCTTCACCTGCAGGCCGGGATCCTGGTACTTCGTTTCCCTGCGCCGGCGATGCGTCAACGCGATCGCCGCGATGATCGCCACGAGCAGCACCACGGCGGCGATTTCGAACGGATAGACGTAGGCCGTGTAGAGCAGGCTGCCCAGCGCCTTCGTGTTGCTGCCGCCCGGCGGAGGCGGAGCGGCCGTGCCGGTCACGCCCGTCAAGCGGTTGCCGAGCAGCACCAGCGCCATCTCGACCAGAATCAGCACGAAGACCGTCGCGCCGACCGGGAGGTAGCTCCGGAACTGCTTGCGGAGGCTGTCGAAGTTGACATCGAGCATCATCACGACGAACAGGAACAGCACCATCACCGCGCCGACGTAGACCAGCACCAGCGCGATCGCGAGGAATTCCGCCTGCAGCATCAGCCAGTGCGCCGCCGCAGTGAAGAACGACAGCACGAGCCACAGCGCCGCGTGCACCGGATTGCGCGCGGTGACCACGCGCAGCGCGGCGAACACGAGGATCGCGGCGAAGACGTAGAACAGTGCAGCTTGAACCGTCATCGCGGGCGGGATGGGGCGATCGCGAGCGCCGGCAAGGGTTCGCCGCGCAGCGGGCGCCGTGTCCGTGGCTTCATCGGTACCTCGAGTCCTCTTGTCGATCCTTGGCGATCTGCTCCTCGTAGCGGTCGCCCACGGCGAGCAGCATTTCCTTCGTGTAGTAGAGGTCGCCCCGCCTTTCCCCGTGATATTCGAGGATGCGGGTCTCCACGATCGAGTCCACCGGGCAGCTCTCCTCGCAGAACCCGCAGAAGATGCACTTGGTGAGGTCGATGTCGTAGCGGGTCGTCCGCCGCGTCCCGTCGGCGCGCTCCTCGGACTCGATCGTGATCGCGAGCGCCGGGCACACCGCCTCGCACAGCTTGCACGCGATGCAGCGCTCCTCCCCGTTCGGATAGCGGCGCAGCGCGTGCAGGCCGCGAAAGCGGGGGCTCTGCGGCGTCTTCTCTTCGGGAAACTGCACCGTCACTTTCCGCGAAAACATGAAGCGAAGGGTCAGGAGCAGTCCGCGCCAGAGCTCGACCAGGAGCCAGGTACCAAAGAATTCGCGGACGCGGTTGCGCATCGCCGTCGCCTTCAGTGGAATAGCCCTGCCCAGCGCGTTTGCATCATCGCGCCGAGAAACACGATCCATACCAGCGTGACCGGGATGAAGACCTTCCAGCCGAGCCGCATGATCTGGTCGTAGCGATAGCGAGGAAACGTCGCCCGGATCCACAGGAAGAAGAACAACACGCCGGCCATTTTCACGAACAGCCACGGCATGCCGTCGCCGAATGGGTGCATGCCCGCGATCTCGACATCGTTGAGCTGCGGCCATGGCGACAGCCATCCGCCGAAGAACATCGTCGCGGCCAACGCCGAAACTAGGATCATGTTCATGTATTCGGCCAGGAAGAACACGGCGAACGCGACGCCCGAGTATTCGACGTGGAACCCGGCGACGATCTCGGTCTCGCCCTCGGCCACGTCGAACGGATGGCGGTTCGTCTCGGCGACGCCGGAAACGATGTAAACGACCAACAGTGGAAAAAGCGGAATGAAATACCAGTAGGCGAGCCCGCCTTCCTGGCCGCGCACGATCTCGGAAAGGTTGAGGCTGCCCGCGGCCATCAACACTCCGACCAGCGCGAACCCCATTGCTATCTCGTACGAGACGATCTGCGCCGCCGAGCGCAGGCAACCGAGGAACGCGTACTTGGAATTCGATGCCCATCCCGCGAGGATGATTCCGTAGACGCCGATCGACGTCATCGCCAGCACGTAGAGGAGCCCGGCGTTGATGTCGGAGAGCGCCATCCCGTCGGCGAACGGCACCACCGCCCACGCGGCGAGCGCCGGCGCGATTGCCAGCACCGGCGCGGTGAAGAACAGGAAGCGGTTCGCGCCGGAGGGAAGGATGATCTCCTTGAATACCAGCTTGAACACGTCGGCGAACGGCTGCAGCAGGCCGAGCGGGCCGACGCGATTCGGGCCGATGCGCACCTGCATCCAGCCGATGACCTTGCGCTCGGCGAGCGTGAGATAAGCGACGGCCAGGATCAAGGGAATCGCAATCGCGACGATCTTCGCAAGCGTCCACGTGGTCAACTTAATCGCGGGCCACGCGGATCCGAAAACGGAGGCGAGCCATTCCATCAGACCGGCTCCACGGCGACCGGTCCCGACAACCCTTCGAGGCCGCAGGTCGAAGCGTGCGCGCTCGCGATGCGGACGACGCCGGCGGGGACCGCCGCATCGAGGACCGCGGTCAGTACCGCCTCGCCTCGTCCCTGTCGGATCCTGACGGAGGCACCCTCGCCGGCTCCGACCTGCGCAAGTGTCTTTGCGTTCATCCGCGCGCGGGGCGGACGCGCATCCGCCGTCTGCTGCAGCGACGGCGCGCGGCGCACGAGCGGGTCGGCAAAATAGATGGGAACGTCGGCGACGCGCTCGAGGCCCCGCGTCGATGCGGCGGGCTTCGCGAGCGCAACGCGGGTGCCGGTCGCGAGCTTCGCGGCGATCGCTTCGCTCGCGGGGAGCATCGCGCGCACGTCCTCGATCGATTCGAAACCGAAATCCGGCAGGCCGAGAAGCGAACCCAGCACGCGCAGCACCTTCCATGCGGGACGCGCGTCGGCAAACGGCCTGACCGCACCGTTCCAGTGCTGCACGCGCCCTTCGCAACTCACGAACGTGCCGGCCGTTTCAGTGAAGGGCCCGACCGGGAGCAGCACGTCGGCGTATGGCGTGCCATGGCGGAACGGCGAGAGCACCACGACGAAATCGGCGCTTTCCAATGCTGCGCGTGCGGCGACTGGATTCGCGCAATCGAAATCGGGTTCGACGCCCAGCACGAGGTAAGCCTTGCACGGGTCGGTCAGCATCGACAGCGCGTTGCGGCCACCCGCCTGCGGCGACGCTCCGGCGATGTAGCCGCCGACGCTGTTCGCGGCCTCGGTAAGACACCCCAGTCTGGCGCCGGTGATTTCGGCGAGCGCCTGCGCCAGCGTCATGAGCTGGGCAGCTTCCGGGTGCTGCTCGGCGGCGTTGCCGAGGAAGATCGCCTTGCGCTCGCCGGTGAGAAGCGAGGCTGCAATCACCTGCGCCGCGGCGGTGGGCTCGACGGTTGCGAGCGCCTCCGGTACCGGCTTGCCGGCGCCCACGGCGGCCGCGGCCACCAGCTCGGCGAGCGCGAGCGGAATCAACGACGGCGCGGTTACGAACGAGTGCGCGATCTTGATCAGCGATTCCTCGGCGACCGACTGCAGCAGCGAGACCTGGGCACCCCTCTTCGCCGCCTGGCGCAGGCGCTGCGCGATCAGTGGATGGTCCTTGCGCAGGAAGCTTCCAACGACCAGCACGCGGTCGAGCGTGTTCAGCTCTGCGACCGGCAGCCCGAGCCATGGTATTCCGAAGCCCTGGCCGTCGCCACGAAAATCGGTCCGCCGCAACCGGAAATCGATGTTGTCGGAACCGAGCGCGCGGGTCAGCCTCGCAGCGAGCACCATTTCCTCGAGCGTCGAGTGCGGCGAGACGAGCGTCCCCAACGCCGCGCCCCCGTGGTTAAGCGTGACCTCCTTGAGGCCCCGGGCGACGCGCTCGAGCGCAGTCTGCCAGCCCACGGCCCTCCACTCGCCGCCGTCCTTAATCATCGGCGAGGCGAGACGCTCGTCGCTTTCGAGGGCTTCGTACGAAAATCGATCCTTGTCCGAGAGCCAGCACTCGTTGACCGCTTCGTTCTCGAGCGGCAACACGCGCATTACCTTGTCGCCGATCACCTGCACGATCAGGTTGCTTCCGAGCGCATCGTGCGGTGACACCGCCTTGCGCCGCGAAAGCTCCCAATTGCGGGCCGCGAAACGGAACGGCTTCGACGTGAGCGCTCCGACCGGACAGATGTCGATCATGTTGCCGGAGAGCTCCGAATCGACGGTGCGACCGACGAACGCCACGATCTCTTCGTGCTCGCCGCGGCCGACCATGCCGAGCTCCATCATGCCGGCGATCTCCTGGCCGAAGCGAACGCAGCGGGTGCACTGGATGCAGCGGGTCATCTCCTCCGCAGCGACGAGCGGGCCCAGCTCCTTGGGCGCGACGACGCGCTTGGGCTCCGTGTAGCGAGACGCCGAGCCGCCGTAGCCGACGGCGAGGTCCTGCAACTGGCATTCCCCGCCCTGGTCGCAGATCGGGCAGTCTAGCGGATGGTTGATGAGCAGAAACTCCATCACGCCCTGCTGCGCCTTTTTCGCCGCCTCCGATTCCGTCCATACCTTCATCCCGTTGGTCACCGGCGTCGCGCATGCGGGCAGCGGCTTGGGCGCCTTCTCGACCTCGACCAGGCACATCCGGCAGTTGGCGGCGATCGACAGCTTCTTGTGCCAGCAGAAGAACGGAATGTAGATGCCGAGCTTGCGCGCGGCGTCCATCACCGTGCTGCCCGGCGGGACTTCCACCTGCCTGCCGTCGATCTCGAGGTTCAGCATTTCTGAAGTTCTTCAGCCGCGAAGGTCACAGCGACGACGAAGAAGACCAACAATCCATGACGCCGGACCATTCGGGGGGACGGCGCTTTTCCTCGTGCCCTTCGTGTTCTTCGTGACTCATGGTCCTGCGTCTCAAACGTAAGTCGGCACCAGGCACCGCTTGTGATCGATGTGGTACTGGAATTCGTCGCGGAAATGCCTGACGAAGCTCTTGACCGGGAGCGCTGCCGCGTCACCGAGCGCGCAAATGGTCCGCCCCGCAATGTTGTCGGCAACGGAATTGAGCAGATCGAGGTCCTCGTTCCTGCCCTGCCCGTTTTCGATCCGGTTGACCACGCGCCACAGCCAGCCGGTGCCTTCCCGGCACGGCGTGCACTGGCCGCAGGATTCCTCGAAATAGAAGTAGGACAGCCGCAACAGCGACTTCACCATGCACCGCGTATCATCCAGTACGATGACGGCGCCCGAGCCCAGCATCGAGCCGGCCTTGGCGAGCGAGTCGAAATCCATGTCGGTCGCCATCATGATGTCGCTCGGAAGCACCGGCGCCGACGAGCCGCCCGGAATGCAGGCCTTGAGCTTGCGGCCGTCGCGCATCCCGCCCGCCATCTCGAGCAGCGTCGGGAACGGCGTGCCGAGCTTCACTTCGAAGTTGCCCGGACGCGCGACGTCGCCCGACACCGAGAAGATCTTCGTCCCGCCGTTGTTCGGCCGGCCGAGCGCGAGGAATGCTTCGCCGCCGTGGCGAATGATCCACGGAACCGCGGCGAACGTCTCGGTGTTGTTGATCGTTGTGGGCTTGCCGTAGAGGCCGTAGCTCGCCGGGAACGGCGGCTTGAAGCGCGGCTGTCCCCGCTTGCCTTCGAGCGACTCCAAGAGCGCCGTCTCTTCGCCGCAGATGTACGCGCCGTAGCCGTGATGGTTGAAGAGGTGGAAGTTCCAGCCCGAGCCCAGGATGTCGTTGCCGAAGAAGCCCTCTTCGTAGGCTTCGGCCAGCGCCTCCTCGCAGCGCTCGTAGATATCCCAGATCTCGCCGTGGACGTAGTTGTAGCCGCGCGTGCAGCCCATCGCGTACGCGGCGATCGCCATCCCCTCGAACAGCGCATGCGGGTTGTAGCGCAGGATGTCGCGGTCCTTGAAGGTGCCGGGCTCGCCTTCGTCCGAATTGCAGACGAGGTACTTGTCGCCGGCGAAAGGCTGCGGCATGAAGCTCCACTTGAGCCCGGTCGGAAAGCCGGCGCCGCCACGGCCCCGCAGCGATGACTTCTTGACCTCGGCGATTACCTGCGACGGTGCAATCTTCTCGGCAACGATCTTCTTCAGCGCCTCGTACCCGCCACGCGCGACGTATTCCTTCAGCCGCCAGTTGGTCCCGGTCAGGCCGGTCATGATGACGGCGTCAGGACCGTAATCGAGAATGCTGTTCGGCGCGCTCATGGCTGTGGCTTCACGCTTGCGGCGGCCGCCGCTGTGCTGCTCCCAAGAGGGGACGAACCGCGCCTTGGGGCGGCCCGGCGACGCTCATCGCGAGTCGCCTTTTGTCGCGCCGCGCGGAGCCTCGGTCTCGAGCTCCGCGAGCAACGCCTCGAGCTTGTCGGGACGCATGAAGCTGCACATCCGCTTGTTGTTGACGAGAAGCACCGGCGCGTCGCCACAGGCGCCGAAACATTCGCCTTCCTGCAGCGTGACGAGCCCGTCGGCTGTGGTTTCGCCGAAGCCGATCCCGAGCTTCTTCTTCAGGTACTCGGCCGCCTCGACCGCGTCCTGCAGGGCGCACGGGAGGTTCGTGCAGATCGTGAGCTTGTACTTGCCGACGGGCCTGACGTTGTACATCGCGTAGAACGACGCGACCTCGTACACGGCGACCGGCGGCATCCCGAGGTAGGCAGCGACGAAATCCATCGTCTCGGTCGCGAGCCAGCCCTTCTCGTCCTGCGCGATCGCGAGCGCCGCCATCACCGCCGACTGCCTGCGGCCCGGGGGGTATTTCGCGATCTCGCGATCGATCTTCTTCAGGGCTTCGGTGGAAAGCATGTCGTCCATCGTCACCGGTAGTAGTAACCGGCGACGCGCCAGATGTCGCCGGGCCCGATCGTCCAGATGAGCTGTTCGGCCAGGTGCCCGCCCGCGGCGAACTTCGAATCGAATTCGATGATCGCGTAGTCGCCAGTGGGCGCGCCGGGCAGATCGTGCGCGCGTGCGAATCTGACTGCCGTGCGCGCGGTGAGCTTGCCGAGCGGATTGCGCACGTCGCGCATTTCCGCGACGAACTGGTCGCGCTTCACCACCGATTGGAGCTGCTTCGAGGCCGAGTCCCACGCCGCACCGGCATTGCCCGCGTCGATCAGCGCCAGCCATTTCTTTCCCGCTTCGATCGCTTCCTTGTCGTCGCCCTTTGTCGGCTGCTGGGCCGGCGGCTCCGTCGGTGGCGCTTGCGTCGACGGCGGGGGCCGCGGCGGCGCCGCTGCCGGCTGCGCGAACGCCACCGGCGCGAGCATGACAAGCGCGCAAGCGACTAGCATCCGAGCGCCGAGGCACGTCATCGGTCGATCGATCCGAACACGATGTCCTGCGTGGCGATGATCGCGACGATGTCCGCGATCATGTGGCCCCGCGACATCTCGTCCAGCGCGGCGAGATGCGCGAAATCGGGCGGGCGGAACTTGATCCGGTAAGGCTTGTTCGCGCCATCGGAAATCGCGTAGACGCCGAACTCGCCTTTCGGCGCTTCGATCGCGGCGTAGACCTCGCCCGGCGGCACGTGCATGCCCTCGGTGAAGAGCTTGAAATGATGAATCAGCTCTTCCATGTTCGTTTTCATCTCTTCCCGCGATGGCGGCGCGACCTTGTGGTTCGCAGTGATCACCGGTCCCGGGTTCCTGCGCAGCCAATCGATGCATTGCTTGACGATCCGGTTCGCCTGGCGCATCTCCTCGATGCGCACGAGGTAGCGGTCGTAGCAATCGCCGTTGACGCCGACCGGGATGTCGAAATCCATCCGATCGTAGACCGCGTAGGGCTGCTTCTTGCGCACATCCCAGGGTACGCCCGAGCCGCGCAGCATCGGGCCGGTGAATCCCAGCGCGACCGCGCGCTCGGCCGAAACAGCGCCGATGTTGACGGTGCGCTGCTTCCAGATCCGGTTTTCGGTCAGCAGCGCCTCGTAATCGTCGACGTTCCCCGGAAAGCGGTTCGCGAAATCCTCGATGAAATCGAGCACCGATCCTTCCCGGTTCTCGTTGAGTCTTGCGATTTCCCGCGCATTGCGTCCGTGCGTCACCGTATACTTGGGCATCCTCTCCGGAAGGTCGCGGTAGACGCCGCCGGGCCGGTAGTACGCGGCGTGCATGCGCGCGCCGGAAACCGCCTCGTAGATGTCGAACAGGTCCTCGCGCTCGCGAAAGGTGTAGAGAAAGGGCGTCATTGCGCCGACGTCGAGCGCGTGCGCGCCGAGCCAGAGCAGGTGGTTGAGAATGCGCGTGATCTCGTCGAACAGCACGCGGATGTATTGCGCGCGCATCGGGACCTCGATCCCGAGCAACCGCTCGATCGCCAGGCAATAGGCGTGCTCCATGCACATCATCGAGACGTAGTCGAGCCGGTCCATGTACGGCAGCGACTGGATCCAGGTCCGGGTTTCGGCGAGCTTTTCGGTCGCGCGATGCAGGAGGCCGATGTGCGGATCCGCGCGCTGGACCACTTCGCCGTCGAGCTCGAGCACGAGCCGCAGCACCCCGTGCGCCGCCGGGTGCTGAGGCCCGAAGTTCATCGTGTAGTTGCGGATTTCGGCCATGGCGCTATCGGCCGGCGGCGTAGGTGTCTTCGCGCACGACGCGCGGCGTGATCTCGCGGGGCTCGATCGATACCGGCTGGTAGATTACGCGTCCCTGCTCGGGGTCGTAGCGCACCTCGACGTGACCGGAGATCGGGAAATCCTTGCGGAACGGGTGCCCCACGAACCCGTAATCGGTGAGCAGCCGGCGCAGGTCCGGGTGCCCGGCGAACACGATCCCGAACAGGTCGAAGGCCTCGCGCTCGAACCAATTCGCCGCCGGCCAGATATCGATGACGCTCGCGACGACCGGAAACGCGTCATCCGGAACGAAGACGCGAACGCGCAACCGCCAGTTGTTGGCGAGCGACAGCAGATGATAAACCACCGCGTAACGCGGCCCTTCGTTGATCGAGTCGCCGTACGTCGAATAATCGACGCCGCAAAGGTCGATCAGCATCTCGAACTTGAGCTCCGGGCGGTCGCGGAGCAGTCGCATTGCGGCGTCGAGGCGATCGGCAGCCACGACGGCCGTGACCTCGCCCAGCGCCATGGTGACGCTCGCGAGCCTGTCGCCGAGGAGGTCCGGCAGCGCCGCGGCGAGTTTTTCGGCACGAGTCGCCATCAGCGTGCGATCGTATTGGTGCGCCAGATCTTGTTCTGAAGCTGCAGCACGCCGTAAAGCAACGCCTCGGCAGTCGGCGGACACCCGGGGACGTAGATGTCGACCGGGACGATGCGGTCGCAGCCGCGCACGACCGAGTATGAATAGTGGTAATAGCCGCCACCGTTCGCGCACGAGCCCATCGAGATCACCCACCGCGGCTCGGGCATCTGGTCGTAGACCTTGCGCAGCGCCGGCGCCATCTTGTTGCACAGCGTGCCCGCGACGATCATCACGTCGGACTGGCGTGGGCTCGGCCGGAACACGACGCCGAAGCGGTCGAGGTCGTAGCGCGCCGCGCCGGCGTGCATCATCTCGATCGCACAGCAGGCGAGACCGAAAGTCATCGGCCACATCGAGCCATTTCGCGCCCAGTTGATCAGCGCATCGGCCGTCGTGGTGACGAAGCCCTTTTCCAGGATCCCTTCAATGGCCATGAGCGGCCCCTCCTGCGGGCCCGAGGCGAAGGCTCATTCCCATTCCAATGCCCCCTTTTTCCATTCGTAGACGAAGCCGACGACGAGCACCGCGAGAAACACCATCATCGCAACGAAGCCGAAGAGGCCGATCTCCTGCAGGTCGACGGCCCACGGAAAGAGGAATGCGATCTCGAGGTCGAACAGGATGAAGAGGATCGCGATGAGGTAGTACCGGACGTCGAACTTCATCCGTGCGTCTTCGAAAGCCTCGAAGCCGCATTCGTACGGCGACAGCTTTTCGGGATCGGGATGGTTCGGGGACAGGACCGCGCCGACGGTGAGGAGAACGACACCGACGGTCAGTCCGACCAGGATGAAAAGCAGGATTGGCAGGTACAGTTCCAGCATGTTCGTCGATCCGCGCGCTTGGGCTGTCCGTGCGCGCGAACGCGTCCTCGTTACCCAACGGCCGCGAGCCCCGCGGGCCGCGGTCCAAGGCAAGGCGACTCGCGCATCGCATTCACGCGGGCCGGCACTCGCCGTACGGATCCTTCTGCGCGCGGCCGCGTCACGTTGCGACCGGCCCGCCGCCTATCTCCAACCTGTGGTGCCGACGGGGAGACTCGAACTCCCACGGCTTGCGCCACTGCCCCCTCAAGACAGCGTGTCTACCAATTTCACCACGTCGGCTTCTTCGGCCATCAGCTTTCGACCCTCAGCAATCAGCAACGACCCAGCCCAATGGCGGCGGTGTTGCCGAAAGCTGACCGCTGAGAGCTGATAGCATCACTTGGGCACCTCACCCGACTTCGATCCGGCCGGCGCCTCGGCCGGCGCGCTCGGCGGCGTGGCAGGCGCTGTCGGCACCTCCGATGCCTTCGGCGCCATCTTTTCGACGATCCCCTGCTGCATCACGCCTTGCGGCGCGCCGCGGGTCGTCGCGAACCAGGTGAGCCCGAGACTCGTCGCGAAGAACACCGCCGCGAGCACAGCCGTCGTGCGCGACAGGAAATTCGCCGACCCGGCGGCGCCGAAGACGCTCCCGGACGCCCCGCTGCCGAACGCGGCGCCCATGTCGGCGCCCTTGCCGTGCTGCAGCAGGACGAAGCCGCAAATTCCGACCGCGACCAGCAAGTGCGCCACTAGAAGCAATGTTTCTACCATACTCATCCGTTACTCCCGCCGGCGTCGTTCAGGTCGAACCGGCACATGAGACGTCCGCGCTCCGCTTAGGCACGCGCAATCGCCAGAAATTCCGCGGCCTTGAGCGACGCGCCGCCGATGAGCCCGCCGTCGATATCCGCCATTGCGAACAGCGCCGAAGCGTTGTCTGCCTTCACGCTGCCTCCGTACAACAGCGACACCTCCGCTGCCCCGGCCTTCGTTAACCGTGCCCGCAGCGTCGCGTGCACTGCCTGCGCCTGCTCGGGCGACGCCGTTCGTCCCGTACCGATGGCCCACACCGGCTCGTAGGCGACGACGATCTCCCGCGCTTCGTCCCCCACCCGCGCCAGGACCGCGTCGAGCTGCCGCAAGACCACCGTTTCGGTCATCCCCTCCTCGCGCTCGGCAAGCGTCTCGCCCACGCAGGCAATCGGGGTCACCTTGGCGGCGAGCGCCGCTCCGGCCTTCGCGGCGACGACCGCGTCGGTGTCGCCGTAGTGCTGCCGGCGCTCCGAGTGGCCGACGATCGCATAGCGGCAGCCGAACTCGACCAGCATCGCCGCCGACACTTCACCGGTGTACGCACCTGCGGCGTGTTCGCTCACATCCTGGGCGCCCCATGCGATCGGAGAGGACGACAGGGCCGCCTGCGCCTGCACCAGGTATGGATAGGGCACGCAAACCGCAAGCTCCCGGCCCGGCGTCCGCGTCCACTCGGCCGTGAGCGCGCCCAGCAGCGCGGCGTTGGCGGCGAGGCCGCCGTTCATCTTCCAATTGCCGATGACGAGTTTGCCGCGCATCACTTGTCCAGCGAATCCGGGCGGAACGCGGCCCACACCAGCTCCGATTCCGGCGGTGCCTCAAAAAATCGGGAAATTATACCGCAGTGCGGAAAATGGAAGCAGGCGGGCGGCATTGCCCGCTCGTGCGCAGATTCAGGCGGCGGCGCTGGGGCGCACGCGGCGCAGCAAGAGCGGCAGGAACCACACCAGCAGCGTAAGGCCACCCAGCGTGGCGGCGACGGGCCGCTCGAAGAACGCGAGCAGGTCCCCCTCGGACTTGATCATCGACGTGACGAAATTCTGCTCGAGCATGCCGCCGAGAACGACCCCGAGGATCGCGGGGGCGATCGGAAACTCGTTGTTTTCGAGGATGAATGCGGCGACCCCTGCGATCAGCATCACCGTGACGTCGAAGGTCGTGTTGTTGATCGCGAACGAGCCGACGATGCAAAACAGCATGATCACCGGCATCAGGATGCCGCGCGGCACGTGCAGGATGTTCTTGGCGGCCTTGATGCACAGGAAGCCCAGCGGGACCATCATGACGTTCGCGATGAGGAACAGCAGGTACACCGCGTAGATGTTCTGCGGATTGTTGATGAACAGCGTCGGCCCCGGGTTCATGTTCTTCATGTAGAGCACGCCGATGACGATCGCCGTGATCGAGTCGCCCGGAATGCCGAACACCAGCGCGGGAATCCACGCACCGGCGAGCGAGGCGTTGTTGGCGGAGCTCGCCTCGACGATGCCCTCGACGTGCCCGGTGCCGAATTTCTCGCGCTCCTTTGAAGTCTTCTTGCTGATGCCGTAGGCCATCCACGCCGCGATGTCGCCGCCTGCGCCGGGCAGCGCGCCGACCAGTGTGCCGAGGGCGCTGCCGCGCAACTGCTGCAGCCGGTATTTCTTCATCAGGCCCCAGATGCCCTTGAACACGTTGCCGATCGACTTGCCGGCGACGTGCAAGTCCGGATTCATGTCGACCGCGAAGCGGATGATTTCGGAGATCGCGAACATGCCGATCATCATCGGTATGAGGCCGACGCCGCCCAGTAGCTCAGTGTTGCCGAAAGTGAAGCGCGGAATCGCGGCGGGATTGTTGAGCCCGATCGAGGCGACGAGCAGGCCCAGCATCAGCGACACGAAGCCCTTGAGCGGCCGGTCCGACGAGATGAACACCGCGCAGGTGAGTCCGAGCAGCACCAGCCAGAAGTACTCGAACGAGCTGAACCTGAGGGCGAATTCGGCGAGCGTGGGCGCCGCGACGATCAGCACTGCGGTGCCGAAGAGCCCCCCCATCGCCGAAAACACGAGACCGGCGCCGAGCGCGAGCTCCGACTGCCCCTTCTTCGTCATCGCGTAGGCCTCGTCGGTGTACGCGGCCGAGGCCGGTGTCCCGGGCATCCGCATGAGGCATCCGGGAATGTCACCCGCGAAGATCGCCATGGCGGTGGCGCTGACCATCGCGGCGATCGCCGAGATCGGCGACATGAAGAACGTCACGGGAACCAGCAGCGCGGTGGCCATCGTCGCGGTCAGTCCGGGCACCGCGCCGACGAACAGCCCGAACAACGACGCGCCGAGCATGGCCACGATGTTGGTCGGCTGGAACGCCAGCCCGAACGCCTGGAGCCACGCGTCGCTCATTGGCTAACCTTCCCCAGGCCCTGAGCGCCTTCGGGCGGCCGCGCGGCGCTCATTGCCGCGCGCCGGCTCACCACGCCACTCCCTGCAGCAGTCCCCAGGGCAAGGGCACGCGAAGCAACCGATAGAACGCGTAATGGATGAGCAGCGTCAGCCCCACCGCGAGCGGAACGATCCAGCGCTTGCGCACGCGGAAGGCGACGAACAGCACGCCGAGGTAGATGATGCCGGTCACGATGAAGCCGAGCCGGTCGGAGAAGAAGACATACAACAGGTTGACCGCGACGACGGCTGTGAGCCGCACGAGCTGCGGGCGCGAGCGCGTCCACGGATCGAAGACCATCCACCGGCGCTCGGCGCCGTGCGCGTCCCTGCTGGCGACGCCCTTGAGGATCAGGCCGACGCCGCAGATCAGCAATCCGACGGCGATGACACCAGGGAACAGCGCCGGCCCGTACTGCTGCCCGGGAATCGTCGGGAACGTCCGCACGTGCAGCAGGAGGGCGGCCGCCAGCAGCACGGACAGCCCCCCCCAGATCGCATCGTTCAGTTTCATGCGGGCGATATGGTCGTTCGCGGCGCTCGGCGGTCAGCCGCGCAGCATCGCGCGCAGATGTCCATGTTTCCCGTGCGCCGCCTGCCCCTCGTCGACAGCCGGTTGGGACGCGGCAAGATCCCGGCCCGGCGAAGCCGGACGCTTCGACTTGTGACCGTCGTGGCTACTTCGCGATGCCGACGGCCTTCATCGTCGCCCCGAGATCAGCATCGGATTTCGCCATGAATTTCGCGAAGTCCTCCGGTCCCATGTAGATGACGCCGAAACCGCGCTGCTTCATGAAGTCGGTGTAGTCCTTGCTCGCCACGATCTTGCGGATCGCCGCGACGAGCTTGTCGCGCGCCTCCGGCGGAATGTTCTTGGGCGCTGCGATGCCGCGCCACGCGGCCATCGTCCAGTTGCTGCCGGTCGCGGCCTTCAACGTCGGCACGTTCGGAAACAGCGCCGAAGGTTCGTCGGCCATGATGGCGAGGCTCTTCACCTTGCCGGCGTCGATCAGCGAACGGGCCTCCGGCAGCGACACCGGCGCGATCTGGACGCCGCCGGCAACCATGTCCTGCAGTCCCGGCGCGGCGCCGTTCGACGGCACCCACGGCACGCTCGCCGGATCGATCTTGAGGTCCTGCAGCATGCCGGCAATCGCGAGATGCCAGATGCCGCCCTGGCCGGTCCCCGATGCCTTGAGCTTGCCCGGATTGGCCTTGATCGCCGCCAGCAGGTCGTTGACGGTCTTGTACGGAGCATCGGCGGCGACCTCGATGCCGGCCGGGTCGGCATTGACGAGGCCGATCGGCGTGTACGACGCGCCGGTGAGGTCGGTGAGGCCCTGCCAGTGCATCATGCCGATCTCGACGGTAATGATGCCGATCGTGTAGCCGTCGGGGGCGGCGGACGCGATTGCGGCGTGGCCGACCACGCCGCTGCCGCCGGTGCGGTTGACCACGTTGACCGGCTGCCCCAGCTCTTTTTCGAGCAACGTCCCGATGATCCGGCCGGTGGCGTCGGTGCCGCCTCCGGCGCCCCACGGGACAATCAATGTGATCGGACGCTCGGGATAGGCGGCCTGGGCGCCGGCCGCGAAAAGCAGCGCACACACCGCGGCTGCGCGCAGGACGGCGCGGGACATTGGGATCATGGCTCCTCCTCTGCTGCGTTGAACGTGACCGCGACCCGCCGTGACGCGCAGCGGAACGGCGATGCGTGCGGAGTTTGGCAGCGGGGCCCGAACCGGTCAAGTGGTCTGACCAATCACAGGTCAGGAGTCGGCGAACAGGAGGAATTCGAACGGCAATGCGCGATGGTCGCTCAGCCAAGCCCGCATTCTCGCCGCACGTACGCCGCGAGCGTGACGAGCAGGCGCTCGAGATCGGCTTCGAGCTTCGGATAGCCGGCGTTCGGGACGAGCGTCTCCTCGTCCATGTACAGGCGGCGGTTGACCTCGATCTGCAGGCTGTGCCTGTTCCCGGCGGGCCGGCCGTGGCGACGCACGATCTCGACCCCCTTGTACGGGTCGTTGATCGCGACCGCGTAGCCCATACCCTCGAGCACCGACGCGACGATCCGCGTGAAGTCGGGCGCACAGGTGGTGGCGTCGCGGTCACCGAGCACGAAGTCGGCGCGCGCGCGGCCGGGGTCGTCGGCATTCGCGTCGCCCACGGCGGGCATCGAATGACAGTCGAGGTGCCAGACCGCGCCGAACGCACGATGTGCGGCGTCGAGCTCGGCCGCGAGCGCCGCGTGGTACGGCAGGTAGCAGCGCTCGATCCGCCGCTCGACTTCGGCGACCGCCAGCTTGCGCGCATACATCGGCGCGCCGTTCCGCGCGCATCGCCAGACGAGACCGATCCCTTGCGCGGTCTTGCGCGACGTCGCGACCGGCCCGGGCCACGGATCGGCAAGCAGCTCCGGATCGATGTCGGCGAGTCCGCGATTGGGATCGATGTACGCCCGCGGGAAACTCGCCTCGAGCAGCGTCGCGCCGAATCGCGGCGCGCTCCGATACAGCCGCGCGACATGCGTGTCCTCGGCCCGCCTGACTTCGGCGCGCGGCGGCGCGTGGTCGAAATCCTCCGGGTAATCGTCGCCCGAGTGCGGCGAGTCGAGTACGAGCGGGATCGGCTCGATCATGGGCGCATGACGGCGGCAGGCAGCGTCCGACGGGTTCGCCATCGTTCCGGCCGCCCGCTTTAGGGAGCCTCGTTCAGGTAGCACGCAGAGCGGCGCCCCGGTGCGATCTCGATCAGCGCCGGGGCGACGTCGCTGCACTTCGGCATTGCGTAGGGGCAACGCGGATGAAAATGGCAGCCCCGCGGCGGGTCGACGGCTGAAGGAGTCTCGCCCTTGAGCGGCACGAACGCGCGCTTTTTTGGCTCGACCTGGCCGACCTCGCGGAGCAGCGCCTGCGTATACGGGTGATTCGGCGTGGCGAAGAGCGCCTGCGTCGGGCCGGATTCGACGACGCGGCCCAGATACATGACGACGACCCGGTCGCTGACGTGCTCGACGACGCCGAGGTCGCGGCAGACGAACAGGTACGTGAGGTTGAGCGCCGATCGCAACTCCATGAAGAGGTTCAGCACCTGCGCCTGGATCGACACGTCGAGCGCAGCGACCGACTCGTCGCAGACGAGGAACTCCGGTTTGACCGCGAGCGCGCGGGCGATCGCGATCCGCGCCCGCTGCCCACCCGAGAACTGATGCGGGAACCGGCGCATCAGCGTGGGATCGAGGCCGACGCGGTTGAGCTGCAGGCCGACGTATTCGACTTTCGCCTTCGCACCGATGATGTGGTGCGCGACGGGCGCCTCGCCGACGATGTCGACCACGCGGATGCACGGGTTGAGCGCCGCATCGGGATCCCGGAAGATCAGCTGCATCCTGAGCTGCTGCAGACGCGCCTTGTCCGGCGCGAGCCGCGAGAGCGAAACGCCGCGCCAGTAGCGTTCGCCCTCCGTGAGCGGGAGCAATCCCACCGCGAGGCGCCCCAGCGTCGACTTGCCGCAGCCCGATTCGCCGACGAGGCCCACGACCTCGCCCGCGAGGATCGCGAGATCGACGCGGTCGACGGCGCGTACGATCTCCTCCTTGACGCTCGCCCCCAGCAGGTTGCCGATCCTCGCCGCCGTATCGAGCGGCTTGACGAAGCGCTTCGATACGCCCGCGAGCTCGATCAGCGGTGCGCCGGCCCGGTTCCCCGGAGCGGTCCTGTGAACGAACGGCGTCACCGTTCGGCTCCCGGCGCTCCGCCGGCCCGTCGCGCGTCGCACATGGCGCGAAGCGCAGACTCGAAATCGCGCGCGAAACCCACCGCATCGGTGAGCGGCGAGGTCGTCATTCGCGGCCGCAATTCGGCGCGCAATTGGGTCAACCGCCCGCCATCGGCGGCAAGCTCACAGGCGATCGACACGTAGCGGGCTGCCGTCGAGGCGACGAGATCGTCGAGTCGGAGCTGCGCGAGAATGCTCCTGCCGCTTCTCGCGAACGGGCGATCCGAGGCGAGACACACCACCGGCACGCCCATCCACAACGCGTCGCAACTCGTCGTTCCGCCGGTGTAGGGCCACGTGTCGAGCGCGATGTCGATCCGGGCATACAGCCGCAGGTAATCGACCAGCGGAACACGGGAGACGAATTCGATGCGATCGGGCGCAATTTCGCTCCGCGCGAAATGACGGGACAGCGCGAGGACGCGTCCGGGGTGCGGCGAAGTGAGAAGCAGCAGGCGGCTGTCCGGCACCGCGCGCAGGATGGCCGACCACGCGTCGAGGGTCGCCGGCGACACCTTGCCCGGATTGTTGAGACAGCCGAAGGTGACGGCGCCCGTCGCGGACGGAAGGGGCGCCACGTCCGGTGCCGCAGCGTAGGGACGATAGCACCACATCGTACGGGGCAGCCGCCACGGAGGTTCGAGCCCCGGCGCATCCGGGCCGCCTTCGGGATCGGCATGGCCATCGGTGATGCGCCAGTCGAACGATGCCGTCCTGGCGGAATCCGCTCGGCGAGCGCTCGACATCCTGATCGATCTCAACGGGCACACGGCCGACCAACCGGCTGCCGCTTTTCTTCCTGCGGCCGGCGGCGGTGCAGGCGACGATCCGGCATTCCGGCGACCGGCAGGAAATGCTCGGCGAGCGACTCGATGCGCGTCGTCACCTCGTCGCCGCGCGGCTGGTTGTAGTAGCAGTGCACATCGAACGCCGTCCGGTCGTGCGCTTCGACGAGCGGCAGGAAGAACGCCGCGACGGCATGCTTGCGGAAATCGGCCGACACGTAGCCCACCTTGAGGCGGCGTCCCTCGAGCGGCGTGTCGTCGCGCGGCGGCGGTGGCAGCGGCGGCAGCAGCGGCGCGAAGTGCCGACCGAAGGCGCGATGCTCCGCGGCGACCGCTTCCGCCGTCATCCGCTCCGCTGCATTGAGCGTCAACAGCAGGTTGCTCCATACGTCCGCGCGGTTGGGCGAAAGCACGAGCGAGCGGCGGAATGCGTCGATCGCGCCGTCGGCGTCACCGAGGTCCTTCCGGATATTGCCGATGTTGCTCCACGCGCGGGCGTGCTCCGGATCGAGCGAGAGCGCGCGCCGATACGACGCGAGCGCCTCGGCCGGCTGCCGCAGCTCGCGGTAGAGATTGCCGAGGTTGTTGTGGACGGCGGCGGCGTTCGGGTTCCCCGCGAGCGCGCGCAGATAGTGCGGCAGCGCTGCCTGCGGATCGCCCGCGTCGATCAGCGCGTAGTCGGCCAGCGCCTCGGGATGATCCGGATTCGCCGCGAGCGCCCGCTCGAGCAGCACCGCGGCTTCCGCGCGCTTGCCGCGCGCGCGCGCGCGTTGCGCGTCGGCGAGCAGCGGCACCACCTCGGCGTGCGCAAGCGGCGGGCGAAGCGTCGGTCCCATCGCCGTCCAGTCAGTGCGTCGAGACCGCGGCAAGGGGTACGCTCAAAGGGCGATGGCACCGCACCGTCTGCCCTCTTGCGGGATCTCCGATCGGGCGCATTGCCGGCATCGCCAGGCAGGCAGCGGTCGCGTGCCCGCAGCGATCGCGAAACGCGCATCCCGCGGGAACGTCCAGCGCGGACGGCGCCATCCCGGAGATCTGGGTGAGGCGCGCGCCGCGCTGCGCGCGCGACGGCACCGAATCGAGCAGCCCGCGCGTGTAAGGATGCCGCGGCCACGACAACACGTCGGCCACGGTCCCCTGCTCGACGATGCGGCCGGCGTACATCACGCAGACGCGATCGGCGAGACCGGCAATGACCGACAGGTTATGGGTAATCCAGATCAGCGCCGTCCCGCTCTCGCGTACGAGCTTCTGCATCTCGAACAGGATCCCGCCCTGGATCGTGGCGTCGAGCGCCGTCGTCGGCTCGTCGGCGATGATGAGGTCGGGATCGTTGAGGAGCGCGATCGCGATCGCAACGCGCTGCCGCATGCCACGGGAAAGCTGGTGCGGGTAGGCTTCGAGCCCCTCCTGTGGCGCAGGAATTCCGACTTTCACCAGCGCCACGCGGGCTCGGGCGAGTGCGGCGGCACGCGACGCCTTCTCGTGCGCGAGAATCGCTTCGACCATCTGCGCGTCGATTCGCAGCACCGGGTTCAGCATCGTCATCGGACCCTGGAAGATCATCGCCATGCGGTTGCCGCGGAGCTGCCGCAGCTCCTCCGCCGCCAGCCGCCGCAGATCCCGGCCGCCAAACCGGATGCTTCCCTCGACGATGCGGCCCGGCGGGTCGATCAATCCCATCACCGAATACGCGGTCACCGACTTGCCCGAACCCGACTCGCCGACGAGACCGACGATCTCTCCACGAGCCACGGTGAACGAAACGTCGTCGACCGCCTTCGCCACGCCCCTCTTGGTGAAGAAATGCGTGCGCAGGCCCGTCACGTCGAGTAGCGGCCCGCTCATCCCGGACTCCAGCTAGCCATGCCGCCTGCGGCGGTCGTTGCGCTCCTCACCGCTGCAGCCTCGGATCGAGCGCGGCGCGCAGTTGGTCGGTGACGAGGTTGATGCCGACGATCGTGAGCAAGAGCGCGACGCCGGGAAAGAAGCTGACCCAGTACGCGCCTGCCAGCAGGTGCGGGACTCCATTCGCGATCAGGACGCCCAGCGATGGGTCGGTAATCGGCAGCCCGAGACCGAGAAACGACAGCGTCGCCTCGAGCGAGATCGCCGCCGCCACCTGCGTCGTTGCGACCACGATCGTCGGCGGCAGGCAGTTCGGCACCAGGTGGCGGAAGACGATTCGCGCCGGCGAGAGCGCCAGACCTCGCGCCGCCTCGATGTATTCCTTGCGTTTCTCCACCCTCGCTGCGCGTTGCACCGCACGGGCGCAATAGGCCCATTGCACGATGACGAGCGCGGCGATGACCTCGCCGGTGCCTCGTCCCAGCGCCGCGATCAGCATCAACGCGATCAGGATTGCGGGGAACGAGAGCTGAACATCGACGATCCGCATGACGAGCGCCTCGACTCGCCCTCCGAAATGCGCGGCCGAAAGGCCCGTCACGAGGGCGATCACGAGCGCCATGCCCGTGGCGACGATACCGATGGAGAGGCTGATGCGCAACCCGTAGAAGATCGCCGAAAGCAGGTCGCGACCCTGGCCGTCCGTGCCGAGCCAGAAGGTGCCGCCAAGGCTCGATTTCGATCCGGGCGGCAGCCAACGGTCCATCGCGCCGAGCCGCGCGGGGTCGTAAGGGTTATGCGGCGAGATCAGCGGCGCAAACAGCGCGAGGAAGAGGACCACGCCGAGGAGCGCGAGCCCGAATACCGCGATCGGGCTCGCGCGGAAATCGCGGGCGAGCCGCCGGAGGGGCGTCTCGACGGCACGCGGGGCAGCGGGCGTGGCCGCGGCGCTCGCCATCAGCCCCTGCTCTCCGTCCGTCGCACGCGCGGATCGAGCGCCCAGCGGAGAACGTCGACGGCCAGGTTGATCGCGACGAAGAAGGTCGCGATCACCAGCAGGTAGGCGACGATGACGGGCCGGTCGGACAGGCCAATCGAATCGACCAGCAGCTTGCCGATGCCCGGCCACCCAAACACGCTCTCGGTGACGGTCGCAAGGGCGACCAGCGCCCCGAATTGCAGCCCGACGACCGTGACGGTGGGAATGAGGATGCCGGGCAGCACGTGGACACCGATGACGCGGCCGTTCGCAATTCCCTTGGCGCGGGCGAACTTCACGTAGCCCTGGCGCAGCGCGTCGCGCGTGCTGGAGCGGGTGAGGCGGATCAGCAGCGCCACATCGAAGAGCGCGAGAGTGGCCGCCGGCATGATCAGGTGCTTCCAGCCATCGACCGACTGGAACGATACCGGCACCAGCCCGAACAACAATGTCGTGGGCCCTCTGCCATGCGCTGGCAGCCAGCCCAGCATCACCGAAAACACCATGATCAGCATCAGGCCGGCCCAGAACGTCTGCACCGAAAATGCGAGCATCGAGCCGGCCATGATCGTGCGGCCGACGACCCCCTCCGGTTTGAAGCCCGCCCACAGGCCGAGCGGAATGCCGACGACGATCGCGATGACGATCGCGGTCAGGGCGAGCTCCACCGTCGCCGGCGTCCGCTCCAGGATCAGTCCCAGCGCAGAGGTGCCGTGCACGAACGAGCGGCCGAGATCGCCGTGAGCAAGACCGTTCAGGAAGGTGAAGTACCGCTCCCAAAGCGGCTTGTCGAGGCCGAGGGCCGCGATCGCGCGCTCGCGATCGAGCGGGCCCGCCTGCGGGCCGATCAGGATGTCGACCGGGTTGCCGACCGCATATACGCCAACGAAGACCAGCAGCGACATCGCGAGAAGGACGACGACGCTCTGGAAGCCGCGGCGAATGAGGTAGACCGGCATCAGGGCTCAGGCCTCAGGTCGACAGGAGTCGATCACCGCGCTCGCCGGCGACCGCGGGACCGAAGTCTCTGCGCGTCACTCGCATCGGGGAACGTTGTCCGCGATGGTCGCCTCGAGCGTCGCGTAGAAGCGCTCGTCGTTGGCGACGTCGCGGTCGGCCAGCGCCCTCGCCTCGGCGTCGGACAGCGGAGCGCCCGATTCTTTCCACGCGCGGGCCTCGACCAGCGCGCCATGCGCGTACCGAAATTCGGTGCGAGGGTTGCCGTTCGGATGCCACGAGCGCTTGATGCCATGCAGGACACCGGCGACGTAGGTGGTTTCGGACTTGCGCGGCGGATCGGCTTTCGCGAGCGCCGGCTCGTACCAGACGGCGACGGTCCCAACCTTCACGTCGTCGTCGTACGGAATGAGGGCGATGCGCGCGCCGTTCGCGGCCCAGAAGATGAAGGTCCCCGTCCGTCGGCCCTTGGCGAGGGCACCGACAATGCGCAGGCGGCCGTTCGGCATCCGCAACTCGTAGAGGCCGTTGGGCGCTCCGTCGCGGCAGCCGCAGTGAACCACGAAGGTTTCCGCCGCCGCGCCGGAGGCGAAGAGCGCAGCGGCGGCCACCGCAATGCACGCGGCGCGCTTGGCAAGGGCCCCGCTCAACGACGCTTCGCCCACCACGCGCCGAGCTCGCCGACGATGCCGCGGCGGAATGCGAGAACGCACCCGACGAAGATCGCGCCGGTGATGACCGTCACCCACTGGCCGAAAGGAGCGAGGTAGTTTTCCAGCGCGATGATGACAAAGGCCCCGACCACCGGACCGAAGATCGTCCCCATGCCGCCAAGGAGCACCATCAGCACGACCTCGCCCGACATCGTCCAGTGCACATCGGTGAGCGATGCGAGCTGGAATACGATCGCCTTGGTCGCGCCGGCGAGCCCGGCGAGCGTCGCCGACAGGATGAAAGCGATGAGCTTGTAGCGATCGGCATCGTAGCCGAGCGAGATCGCGCGCGGCTCGTTCTCCTTGATCGCCTTCAGCACCTGGCCGAACGGTGAATGGATGACGCGGTGAATGAACAGAAAGGCGAGGAGGAAGATCGCCACCACGACGTAGTAGACGACGAGCTGCTGCGACAGGTCGAGCACGCCGAACATGCGCCCGCGTGGTACCGCCTGGATCCCGTCTTCGCCGTGAGTGAATGGCGTCTGCAGGTAGAAGAAGAACATCATTTGCGCGACCGCGAGCGTGATCATCGCGAAGTAGATTCCCTGCCGGCGGATCGCGAGCGCGCCGACGACGACGCCCAGTACGGCCGACGCCGCCGTTCCCGCGAGAATCGCGAGCTCGGGCGGCAAGCCCCAGACCTTCGCGACGTGCGCGGACACATAGCCGGCCGTGCCGAGAAACATCGCGTGTCCGAAGGAAAGGAGGCCGCCGAAGCCCAGCAGAAGATTGAACGCGCACGCGAACAGCGCGAAGCAGACGGCCTTCATCACGAATACCGGATAGAACCCGACGAACGGTGCGCTGATCAACATGACGGCCATCGCCGCCGTTCCGAGCGCGAACGCCCGCGCTGTGCCCGGCCCGGCGGGGACGGCGGTCAAGGGTTGGGCCGCCACGTCAGCGCTCCCGGCCGAAGAGGCCGGCCGGCTTGATGAGGAGCACGATCACCATGATCACGAAGATCACGGTGTTCGATGCCTCGGGATAGAAGACCTTGGTCAGGCCCTCGACGACGCCGAGGCCGAATCCGGTGAGGATCGAGCCCATGATCGAGCCCATACCGCCGATGACGACGACCGCGAACACGACGATGATCATGTCGGCGCCCATCAGCGGGTTGACCTGGTAGATCGGTGCCGCCATCACGCCCGCCAGCGCCGCGAGACCGACGCCGAAGCCGTACGTCAGGGTGATCATCCGCGGCACGTTGATGCCGAAAGCCTGCACCAGCGCCCGATTCTCGGTCGCCGCCCGCAGGTACGAGCCGAGCTTGGTCCGCTCGATCACGTACCAGGTGGACAGGCACACGACGAGCGAAGCGACGATCACCCAGGCGCGGTACTTGGGCAGGAACATGAACCCGAGATTGATACCACCGGAAAGCTCGTCCGGGATCCGGTAGGGAAGCCCCGACGAGCCGAACTCGTTGCGGAACAGCCCCTGGATCACGAGCGCCAGTCCGAACGTGAGGAGCAATCCGTAGAGATGATCGAGCTTGTAGAGGCGCGAGAGCATCGTGCGCTCGATCGCGGCGCCGAACACGCCCATCACGATCGGCGTCACGATCAACGCCCACCAATAGCCGAGCCCGAGGCGCGTCAGCAGGAACCACGCGCAGAACGCGCCCATCATGTATTGCGCGCCGTGCGTGAAGTTGATGATGTTGAGGAGCCCGAAGATCACCGCGAGCCCCAGCGACAGCATCGCATAGAACGAGCCGTTGATGAGCCCGATCAGCAGCTGACCGAACAGCGCCTGGGTCGGCACGCCGAAGATTTCGGTCATTGCGTCGAGTTGTCGCGCCGGACCCGGGTGCCGATCGTCGTCCCTGCGAAAGCGGGGACCCAGTGACTTTCAACGACGCTGGAGCCCCGCGTACGCGGGGATGACGCGGCTGTTTCCAATCGCGGCCCGACCCGAGGCGGACCGCTCTCGGACACCCGCGTCATTTCACCAAAGGACAGCCGCCGTCGGCGAGCGGGCGGAACGCCTGGTCGGCCGGGATCGTCGCCCGGATCTTGTAGAGGTCCCATTCGCCCTTCGATTCGGCCGGCTTTTTCGCTTCGACCAGATACGCCGGATGGATCTTGCGCCCATCGACGCGGATCGAGCCCTTGCCGAACAGCGGGTCGTCGGTCGGCATCTCTTTCATCTTGGCGATCACCTTGGTGCCGTCGTCGCCCTTCAGCGCCTCGACGGCCTTGAGGTAATGCGTGACCGCCGAGTAGACGCCCGCGTGGATCATCGTCGGGTGGATCCCCTTGTCGCGCTCGGCGAAGCGCTTGGCGAACGCCCGCGTCTGGTCGTTCATGTCCCAGTAGAACGTCGTCGTGAAGATCAGCCCCTGCGCCGTCGGCAGGCCCAGCGAATGGATGTCGGTGAGGAACACGAGCAGCCCGGCCAGGTTCTGCCCGCCCTTGACGATCCCGAACTCGGCGGCCTGCTTGATCGAGTTGGTCGTGTCGCCTCCGGCATTCGCGAGCCCGATGATTTTCGCCTTCGACGCCTGCGCCTGGAGCAGGAACGAGCTGAAGTCTTGCGTATTGAGCGGCGCCTTGACGTCGCCCAGCACCTTGCCGCCGTTCTTCGTGACGACCGCGGAAGTGTCGCGCTCGAGCGCGTGGCCGAAGGCATAGTCGGCGGTGATGAAGAACCACGTGTCGCCGCCGGTCTTGACGATCGCGCTGCCGGTGCCGTTGGCGAGCATCCACGTGTCGTACGTCCAGTGGATCGTGTTGGGCGAGCAGGCCTTGCCGGTCAGGTCGGACGTCGCGGCGCCGGACACGAGGAACGCCTTGCCTTTGTCCTTCGTGATCTGGTTGACGGCCAGCGCGACGCCGGAATTGGGGACGTCGACGATCACGTCCACCTTGTCGACGTCGTACCACTGGCGTGCGATCGCCGAGCCGACGTCCGGCTTGTTCTGGTGATCGGCCGAGATGATCTCGACCTTGTAGCCGCGCTTCTCGATGCCGGAGTCCTCGACCGCCATCTTCGCCGCGGCGACCGAGCCGGCCCCCGCCAGATCCGTGTACAGGCTCGACATGTCGGACAGCACGCCGATCTTGATGACGCTGTCCGAGACCTGCGCCTGCGCTATGCCCGCAGCAAGCGCCGCGAAGACGGCGACGGCGACGAGCGTGTGTTTGAACGACTTCATGTTTTCTCCTCTCGGTGGTGGATGAACGCGCATGCTTGGACGTCAGACGCCCAGATAATCGTGCAGCTTGGCCATGTTCGCATCGAGCTCCGCGTTCGCGATCATGTCGACGATGCGGCCGTGGTCCACGACGTAATGCCGATCGGCGACCGTCGCCGCGAACCGGAAGTTCTGTTCGACGAGCAGGATCGTGAAGCCCTGTGCTTTCAACTCGGCGATCGTGCGGCCGATCTGCTGGACGATCACGGGGGCGAGGCCCTCGGTCGGCTCGTCGAGCAAGAGCAGGCGCGCGCCCGTGCGCAGGATGCGGCCGATCGCCAGCATCTGCTGCTCGCCGCCGGAAAGCTTCGTCCCCTGGCTCTTGAGTCGCTCCTTGAGATTCGGAAAGAGTTCGTAGATGCGCTCGACGGACAGTCCGCCTTCGCGCACGATCGGCGGCAGCAGCAGGTTCTCTTCGACGTCGAGGGAGGCGAAAATCCCGCGCTCCTCGGGGCACCACGCGAGCCCCAGCCGCGCAATCTTGTTCGAGGCGAGCCGGACCGTCTCCTCGCCCTGGAACACGATCGAGCCCTGGCGCCGCGGGACCACGCCCATGATTGACTTGAGCGTGGTCGTCTTGCCGGCGCCGTTGCGTCCGAGCAGCGTGACCACTTCGCCGGCGGCGACCTCGAAGGTCACCCCGTGCAGGACGTGCGACTCGCCGTACCACGCGTTGAGATCGCGTACAGCGAGGAGCGGCGTTCCCGCCGCCATCGCGCCCGCCGGGGCCGGATTCACGCGCTCGTCAGGCATGGGCGGCCCCCAAGTAGGCCTCGATCACGTCGGGGTGGTTCGACACCTGCGCGTAGTCGCCCTCCGCCAGCACTTCTCCCCGAGCGAGCACGGTGATCCGGTCGGACAACGTGGAGACGACGGAGAGGTTGTGCTCGACCATCAGCACCGTACGGTTGGCCGCGACGCGCTTGATCAGCGCGGCGATTCGCTCGACGTCCTCGTGCGTCATCCCGGCGGTCGGCTCGTCCAGCAGCATCATCTCGGGCTCGAGTGCCAGCGTCGTCGCGATCTCGAGCGCGCGCTTGCGTCCGTAGGGGAGCTCGCCGGCATGCGTGCCCGCGAATTCGGTGAGGCCGACTGCGTCGATCAGCTCGCGCGCGCGGTTGTCGTGGCGCGCGAGCGCGCGGTCGGAACGCCAGAAATCGAACGAATGCCCGTGACGACGCTGCAGCGCGATACGGACGTTCTCGAGCACGGTGAGGTTCGGAAACACCGCCGAAATCTGGAACGACCGCACGAGTCCCATCCGCGCGATCGCCGCCGGGCGGGTGCCGGTGATCTCCTGGCCCTTGTAGATAATGTGGCCGCGCGTGGGCGTCAGGAAATGCGTGAGGAGATTGAAGCACGTCGTTTTGCCCGCGCCGTTGGGGCCGATCAGCGCGTGGATCGTTCCGCGCCGCACGCTGAGGCTCACGTCCTTGACGGCGACGAATCCCTTGAATTCCTTCGTGAGCGCGCGTGTTTCGAGTATCGTGTCGTCCGCCATTCGGCGCGCCGGCGCGCCCGGCGCCAGGCCCTCCTCCAGAAGCCGTGGACGGCCATTATGCGAAACGCCCACGCCGATAGCAACTGGAAGACTTTTGCTCCGACGCCGATTGTCCGAGTCCCCGATGGGCTAGCAGCCCGACGCTAGGGTTTCCAGCGCGGCTTGCGCTTCTCGACGAAGGCGCCCACGCCTTCCTGCGCGTCGGCTCCGAGCATGTTGCGCGTGATCTCGGCACTCGCCACCGCATAGGCGTCGTCGAGCTTGCGTTCGAGCTGATCGTAGAAGAACCGCTTGCCGGCGGCGATCACCGCACGCGGCTTGTCCATCATCTGCCGGGCGAGTGCCTCGACCTCGGCGTCGAGCCGACCCGCCGACGCCACCCGGTTGACGAGCCCCCAGTCGAGGGCGGTCCTGGCATCGACGAACTCGCCGGTGAACAGCATCTCGAACGCGCGCTTCTGCGACACGTTGCGCGACACCGGCACTCCGGGGGTGGCGCAGAACAACCCGAAGTTGATCCCCGACGTCGCGAACCGCGCGCCCTCGTCGGCCACCGCGAGGTCGCACGCGGCGACGATCTGGCACCCGGCGGCTGTCGCAATGCCGTGGACCTTCGCGATCACCGGCTGCGGAATCCGCTGCAGCGTCAGCATGACGTCGCAGCAGCGGCGGAACAGGTCGCCGACGAACGCCTGGTTCGAGTTGGCGAGCATCTCCTTGAGGTCGTGCCCCGGACAGAAGGCCCGGCCCGCGCCGGCGACCACGACGATCCGGACGGAGCGATCGTCGGCGATCGCATCGAGCGCTGCCTGAAACTCGGTCAGCATCGCGCCGTTGATCGCGTTGAATTGCGCCGGGCGGTTTAGCGTAATCGTGGCGATTCCGCCATCGTCCTCGCGCAGGATCGACGACTCAATCGCAGATTCCAGGGGGGCGTTCATGGTGACCTCCAGGGGAGCACCCGCGTTCACTCGATCGCGCTCGAGGACTTGGCCTTTTCACGCAACACGAATTTCTGGATCTTGCCGGTCGAGGTCTTCGGCAGGTCCCCGAACAGCACTTTCTTCGGCGCCTTGAACCGCGCGAGATGCTGCTGGCAGTGCGCGATCAGCTCGGCCTCGGTCGTCGTCGCGCCGGGCTTCAGCTCGACGAACGCGCACGGCGTCTCACCCCATTTGGGATCAGGCTGCGCGACGACCGCAGCCGCGAGCACCGCCGGATGCCGGTACAGCGTGTCCTCGACTTCGAGCGAGCTGATGTTCTCGCCGCCCGAGATGATGATGTCCTTGCTGCGGTCCTTGATCTTCACGTAGCCGTCCGGCTGCATCACCGCCAGGTCGCCGGAGTGGAACCAGTCGCCGACGAACGCTTCCTCGGTCGCCGCCGGATTCTTGAGATAGCCCTTCATCGTGATGTTGCCGCGGAACATGATCTCGCCCATCGTCTCGCCGTCCCAGGGCACCGGCTCCATCGTATCGGGATCCATCACCGTCATTCCTTCCTCGACGGTATAGCGGACGCCCTGGCGGCCGTTGCGCTCGGTCCGCGCGCCGATATCGAGCGCATCCCATTCAGCGTGCTTCGCGCACACGGCGGCGGGGCCGTAGGTTTCGGTCAGCCCGTACACATGGGTAATGTCGAAGCCCATCCGCTCCATCCCCTCGATCACTGCGGCCGGGGGCGCTGCGCCGGCAACGAGGCAGTGGACGACGTGGTCGATGCCCGCCTTCATCTCCTCCGGGGCGTTGATCAGCAGCAGATGGACGATCGGCGCACCGCAGTAATGGGTGACCTTGTGGGTCCGGATTGCGTCAAGAATCAGCTTCGCGTCGACCTTGCGCAGGCAGACGTTGACACCCGCGTTCGCCGCCATCGTCCACGGAAAACACCAGCCGTTGCAGTGGAACATCGGCAGCGTCCACAGATAGACCGCGTGCCGCGGCATCCCCCAGTCGATGATGTTCGAAAGCGCGTTGAGATAGGCGCCGCGGTGGTGGTAGACGACCCCTTTCGGATTCCCGGTCGTCCCGGAGGTGTAGTTGAGCGAGATCGCGTTCCATTCGTCGGCAGGATGCGCCCATTGGAAATCGGGGTCGCCCGCGGCGATGAATGTCTCGTAGTCGGTGACCCCCAGCCGCTTGCCAGCCGGCCCCAGCGGATCGTCGATGTCGACGACGCGTGGCTTCGTCGTGCAGAGCTCGAGCGCCTTCTCGACCGTCGGTGCGAACTCGGTGTCGGTAATCAGCACCTTCGCCCCGCCATGCTGCAGCATGAACGCGATCGCTTCCGCATCGAGCCGCGTGTTGAGCGTATTGAGCACGCCGCCTGTCATCGGCACGCCGAAGTGCGCCTCGAACATTTCGGGCGTATTGGCAGCCATCAGCGCAACCGTATCGCCGACGCCGACGCCGGCACTGGCGAGCGCCGAGGCGAGGCGCCGGCAGCGGCCGTAGCTCTCCGCCCACGTGTAGCGCCGTTCGCCGTGGACCACGGCGAGATGCCGCGGGTACGTGTAGGCGCTCCGCGCGATGAGCGACAGCGGCGTGAGCGGCGTGTAATTGGCCCCGTTGCGGTCGAGATCGTGTTCGAACGGATTCGTGCTGGGCATGGTGGCAGCGAAGCATCGTGAAGTGGGGTGGAAACCCGAATGATACTTCCGCGCGTTGGCTGTCGCTTGCCGCATCTGCGGCGCGGTCCCGCCATGACTGTGCAAGCGTTGCGCGGCCGAAAACGCGAGGCCCGGGGCGCGTGCCCTTTCGTTCCGGCACCCGTCCCGGGATTTTGTCGACATCGTGCGCCTCGATTGGCGCCGCGCTGCCGCCCGTTCGCGTTTGCGTCTCGGCGTGACGGGGCCTAATATGCAGCCCGGCGACGATCGCGGAGGCCTTTTCGGGCGATGGGTCATGGGGCACCGACTTTCGAGGATCGTCACCAAGACGGGCGACGACGGCACGACGGGGCTTGGCGACGGCGCGCGGGTCGCCAAGGATTCGGCGCGAATCGCCGCCATCGGCGAGGTCGACGAGCTCAATTCGGCGCTTGGCCTGTTGCTCGCCGAAGAGTTGCCGCCAGGCGTGCGCGAGACCCTCGTCGTGACCCAACACGATCTGTTCGACCTCGGAGGCGAGCTGTCGATTCCGGGGGCAACAGTCGTCGGCGATGCACACGTTGCGCGACTCGAGGAAGCGGTGACCCGCTTCAACGTGGACCTCGCGCCGCTCAAGGAATTCGTCCTGCCAGGGGGCACCCGGCCGGCGGCGCTGGCGCACGCCGCGCGAACGGTTTGCCGCCGTGCCGAGCGGGCAGTCGTCCATCTCGCGGCGGAAGGCGAGGTGCACGACCCGGTGCGCCGCTACCTGAATCGCCTCTCGGACCTGCTGTTCGTCGTCGCCCGCACGCTCAATCATGCGGCCGGAGGAACCGACGTGCTCTGGCAAAAGGATCGGAGCCGCGGCGCCTGAAAGCCCACGCGTCGTGCGCCGGCGGCCGCCCGCCTTCCGACGGTCGATCCACCCCGATCCGCTCGGGCCTGGCGGCGGACCCACCCGCCTCGCCAGCGTCGCCTCCGCAACGGTAAGGGCCGGCTGGCTCCCTGGGCCTCCCCAGAGTCTCCCCCGCCCCGATCGCGCCGCCCGCCTCGATGCGCTCACCGCCCGATATGCGCTCCCGGACGCGGTCGCTGCGAGCGTGACGCCCCTCGCCCGGGTCGCGCGGAGCGGCGCGAGAGTCGCGGCGGCCGTCAAGGCGTGGAAGGGGAGCTCGCCGCGCTTTCGGAAGGGGTGCGGGGAGTCCGTCCCTTCCCGGCGCGTCTGGGAGGCCCGGAATCGGCTCGGACGGGTCGGGGGGAAAGCGACCTGTTGCGGGCGCTTGCCGTGAGCCACGAACCCGCCGGGGGCGCCCCGACGGGACCCGCGCCTTACTTGGGCAGCATGCAGCGGTTTGACAAACGGAGTCTTCGGCGCCAAAAGGGGAAGGGCCGGACGCGGACGTCCAGCCCTTCTGCGGTTACACGTCAGGCGATCGACGCGAACCGCCGGGGGAAGCCTTTCCTGCTACGCGTTGTAACCGCCAATCGTCGACGGGCATTGCCATTCGACCACCGTGCTGCCGGAAGGGGGCGCCCACCGCGATTGGGGAGCAAATGCTCGAGCAGCCCGCGTCGGCTCCCTTGTCGGCGACACGCTGCCGGAGGCCCCGGTCCCCGCCTTGTGCTCGCGCAGGAGAACCACCTCGACCACCGCCGGGCTGATGGCCACTTCGGTCACCTGGGCGTCGGCACTGCGCGTCGCGAGCTCCATTGGTGCGGGGCCCGGCGCGAGCCTCGCGGGAACGACGATGGCGACGCTTACCGTCAGAGCCGTCAATGCCACGGCAGCAACGCCGAAAGCGGGGCGAAAGAACGAAGATTCAGTGCGGTACGCGTTCATGGTCTGCTCCTGGTTCGGTTTCTTGGTGGCTCGGGCGTTGGATGCGGCAAGTCGCGCTGCCGGATTCAGGTTCATTGCTAGGCGCCTCAGCGTGCGGTCTTCAGGTTGGATCCTAGGTAACCGCGACGACACCCTCAAGACGCAAGCGACGAAGCGCCCGAATCAGGGGTGGAAGGGAGCAAACGGGTGATGAAATGCGCGCCGCTGGGTTCGCGGACGCGGACGGGACGCTACGGAGACTCGCGGATCGCCTGATCGATCGCGCCGAAGACCGAGCGACCGTCGGCATCGAGCATCTCGATGCGCACGCGGTCGCCGAAGCGCAGGAACGGCGTGGTCGCGGCGCCCTGGAGGATCGTCTCGACCATCCGCTGCTCGGCGATGCAGGAATAGCCCACGCCGCCGGACATCGCCGGCCGCCCGGGCCCGCCGGATTCCGTGTTCGACACCGTGCCGGAGCCGACGATGGTGCCCGCTTCGAGCTCGCGCGTTCTCGCCACATGCGCGATCAGCGTCGGAAAATCGAACGTCATGTCGACGCCCGCATTCGGCCGCCCGAACAGCGCGCCGTTGAGGTGCGAAACCAGCGGCAACCGCACCTTGCCGCCGCGCCAGGCGGCACCGAGCTCGTCGGGGGTCGCCGCCACCGGCGAGAACGCGCTCGCCGACTTCGACTGCAGGAAGCCGAAGCCCTTCGCGAGCTCCGCCGGAATCAGGTTGCGCAGGCTCACGTCGTTCGCGAGCATCAGCAATCGTATATGGCGGACCGCGTCGGAAGCGGCCGTGCCCATCGGGACGTCGCCCGTGATCACGGCCACTTCGGCTTCGAAGTCGATCCCCCAAGCCTCGTCGCCGAGCACGATGTCGTCGCACGCGCCGAGCATGTGGTCCGACGCCCCCTGGTACATCAGCGGATCGGTCCAGAATTCCGGCGGCATCGCAGCGCCGCGCGCGCGGCGGACGAGCGCGACATGGTTGACGTACGCCGAGCCATCCGCCCACTGGTAGGCGCGGGGCAGCGGCGCCATGGCGGCCTTTGGATCGAAGCGTTCCGCGTCGGAGAGCCGTCCCGCATCGAGCTCGGTGAAGATCGCCGTCAACGCCGGCGCAACGCTCTCCCAGTCGTCCTGCGCGGCCTGCAGCGTGCGCGCGATCTCGGGAACAGCCACACAGCGCGCCAGATCGCGCGACACGACGACCAATTGCCCGTCGCGAGTGCCATCACGGAGCGTGGCGAGCTTCATCGCCGCCGTCGCTCGCTCATCCGCGCCGTTTCAGTGCGTAGCCATCGGACCGGTCCTCCATCTCCCAGCCCGCCGCCTGCAACGCCCCGCGCAACCGGTCGGCTTCGGCCCATCGCTTCGCCCGGCGCGCTTCGGCCCTCGCCTCGGCGAGCGCCTTCACGTCGCCGGGAATCGCTTCCTCCTTCGGTTCCCAGGTCGCGAGACCCAACCCGAGCACGCCATCGAACGCGAGCAGAGTCGCGCGACGAACCGCAGGCGGCAAGTCGCCGCGCAGCGTCTCCCACGCGACCGCGAGCGCGCGCGGGGTGTTGAGGTCGTCGTTGATCTCGTTGCCGAAGCGCTCGATGCGTTGCGCGTCGGGCGCGGCCGCGCCGGCATTGCGCGATGCGTACACGCCTTGGCGCATCCGGTCGAGCGCGACGGCGGCCGCGTCCTGCGCGTCCCAGGTGAAATTGAGCTGGCTACGGTAATGCGCGGTCAGGCACAGATAACGATACGCGAGCGGATCATAGCCTCGCTCGGTGAGCGACGAGAGGCGCAAGAATTCGCCGGCGGACTTCGCCATCTTGGCGTCGTTCTGGAGCAGAAAATAGCCGTGCAGCCAGAAGTTCGCGAGCCGCGTCCCGACCCGCGCCTCGGTCTGCGCGATCTCGTTCGTGTGATGGACGGGGATGTGGTCCTCGCCGCCGCAGTGGATGTCGAAGTAGTCGCCGAGGTACTTCTGCGCCATCGCGGAGCATTCGATGTGCCAGCCGGGGAAGCCCGTTCCCCACGGGCTGTCCCACTCCATCTGCCGCCGCTCCCCCGGCGGCGAAAACTTCCACAGCGCGAAGTCGGTGATGTGCCGCTTCTCGCCTTGCTCCACGCGCTTGCCGGCCTCGAGACCCTTTACGTCGAGCCGCGCGAGATGGCCGTAGTCCCTCTGCTTCGCCGTGTCGAAATACACGCCATCGGAGGTCCGGTACGCGTAGCCGTTCTTCTCGAGGTCGGCGATGAAGGCGATCTGCTCGGAGATGTGGTCGGTCGCCTTCGGGAGCACCGTCGGCGCCTCGATGTTGAGCGCTTTCATGTCGGCCAGGAACGCATCCGTGTAGAGCTTCGCAATCTCCCACGCCGACTTGCCCGTGCGCCGGGCCCCCTTCTCCATCTTGTCCTCCCCTGCGTCGGCATCCGAGGTGAGATGGCCGACGTCGGTGATGTTCATCACGTGCCTGACGCGATAGCCGTTCCATTCGAGCACCCGCTTCAACACGTCCTCGAACAGGAACGTGCGGAAGTTGCCGATGTGCTGATAGTCGTAGACTGTCGGTCCGCAGGTGTAGAGCCCCACCTCGCCGTCGGAATGGAGCGGCGCGAACGGCCGCAACGCGCGCGCATAGTTGTCGTAGAGCGTGAGGGGGTTGGGCATCGTCTCGGGCGATCGCGGGCTGCGGCGCGGTTGGCGAATGGCGGGCCGTAGCTTCAGATCGGCTTCGCCATCACGTAATCGTCCATCACGTAGCCGCATCCGATGTCGTTGACGACGGCTTCGCGGATCGCGAATCCCTGTTTTTCGTAGGCTCGGACCGCCTGCGAGTTGTTCTTGTTGACATTGAGGATCAGCGTCGCTGCGCCCGCGGCCCGGGCACGGTCGACCACCCGCTCGATCAGCCGGCCACCGAGTCCGCGGCGCTGCTGCGCCTGGAGGATGTAGAGCTTGTCGAGCTTCGCCTCGGCCGGATCGCCGGTGAGGTACCAGGCCGCGAAACCGGCGAGCTCGCCGGCGACCTTCGCGAGTTCGAGGCCGCGATCGTGCCGAGCCAGGAAGCCTCCCAGCACGTCGAGCGCGTAGCCGCGTTCGAGCATGTAGTCGATCTGCTCCGGCGTGATGATTCCCGGATAGTGCGCGCGCCAGATGACTCCCGCGAGCCGTTGCACCGCGGGCAACTCGTCCCGCCGGGCAGGAACGATCGCAATCGGGGAACCCGTCATTGTGCATGCAAGGGAATGCGACATGCGCGTCGAGCTTAGCACGGGTGCGGGCAGCCGGTGCGTCGCGATCGTGCCGCGTAGTCCGGCGACGTCCGTGCCCGCACGGTAGAATCGCGTCTGCCGCAGCCTCGCCCGCGGTCGTTGCATCGATTGTCCTCGCCCGCTTCCCGATGAATTGGCCTCCCGTTCTGCCCCCGCGTTCCATGGTGTGGGCGGTCTTCTGCGTGATCGCCGCGCTGTGGTTCCTCGCCATCGGCAGCCATAGCCTGTGGCATCCGGACGAAGGCCGCTACGCCGAAATCGCGCGCGAGATGGCGGTCAGCGGCGACTGGGTGACGCCGCGCCTCGACGATCTCAAGTATTTCGAAAAACCGCCGCTTCAATACTGGGTGACCGCTGCCGCCTATCGCGCTTTCGGCGTCCACGAGTGGACGGCGCGATTGTGGCCGGCGCTTGCCGGCCTTCTGGCGGTGATCGCGATCGGCGGCGCCGGACTCGCGCTCGGCGGTGCGGCTCTGGGAGTCTTCGCGGCGCTGGCGCTCGCGGGGACGCTGTGGCACGCGGTGATCGCGCAGATGGTAACGCTCGATTCCGGCCTCGCTTTCTTCCTGGCGCTCGCCTTTTCCGCGTTCGTCATCGCCCAAAGGCCCGGCGCAACGCCCGTCGCACGGCGAGGATGGATGTGGGTCACCTGGGCGGCCTTCGCCGGCGCGACGCTGTCGAAGGGTCCGGTCGCGCTGGTGCTCCCCGCCGGCGCGCTCGTCGCCTATACCGTCATCACGCGCGACGCCGCCGTTTGGCGGCGGCTGCATCTCGCCTCGGGCCTAGCGCTCTATCTCCTGCTCACCGTGCCCTGGTTCGTCGAAGTCGCGCGACGCAACGACGAGTTCCTCCAGTTCTTCTTCGTCCACGAGCATCTGGAGCGCTTTCTCACCAAGGAGGCGCAGCGTACCGGGTCCTGGTACTATTTCATTCCGCTGGCGCTCGTCGGCAGCCTCCCTTGGCTCGGGGTGCTCGCGCGCGGGGTTCGCCGCGCGTGGCGCGATGGCGAGCCGAACGCGCTCGGGTTTTCGTGGCAGCGGTTCGCGCTCGTCTGGGCCGCATTCGTCTTCTTGTTCTTCAGCGCGTCCGGCTCGAAGCTCCCGTCGTACATCCTGCCGATGTTCGCGCCGCTCGCGCTCGTCGCCGGCTCGCTCATGCTCGCGTTCGAGCCGCAAACGCTGTTGAGGATCGCACGGCCCGGCGCGATCGTGATCGGCGCGATCACTGTTGCCGTGCTGGTCGGCTACGACCGGCTCGCCAGGGCATTCATGGGCGACGCACAACCGATGCGGGTGCTCCTGGCGTATGGGCCCTGGCTCAAGGCCGCGCTGCTCGTCGCGACCGCCGGCGCGATCGCCGCCGTCATCGCGTTTCGTCACGTCGCGGACCACGCGCCGGCACGGTTCTGGGGCGTCGCGGCGCTCTGCGTGTCGGTGCTCGCCGCCGTGCAACTGGCGACGGCCGGTTTCGATGCCTTCAGCGCAACCCGCTCGACGTCGGTTATCCTGCGCCTGGCGCAGGCCGCCGGGCCCCTCTCGGCGTCCGCCCCCTTCTATCAAGTCACCATGTACGACCAGACCCTTCCTTTCTACCTTGGCCGCCCGACGACGGTCGTCCATTTCCGCGACGAGCTGTCGCTCGGCATCGACGCCGAGCCCGGCAAGGCGATCCCGACGGTCGGGGCGTGGCTTCCGCAATGGCAGGCGCTCCCGCAGGGGTACGCGATGATGCCGCCCGCTCTGTACGACCACCTCGCGGCCGAAGGCCTGCCGATGCGTCTGCTCGCGCGCGATTCGCGCCGTGTCATCGTCAGTCGACAATGAAGGGCGTAGCGCAATGAGCGCGGCCGCGCTTGCATTTCTCCTGATCGGCGTGCTCCTCAACGCCGGCGCGCAGCTTCTGCTCAAAGCCGGGACCAACGCGACCGGCGTCATCACGCTGACCCGCGAGAACTGGGCCGAGACGCTGTTGCAGATGGCGACCCAGGTTCCGTTCGCGCTGGGCGCGCTTTGCTACGTCCTGTCGCTCTTCGTCTGGATCCTGGGGCTGTCGCGGGTGCCGGTGTCGGTCGCCTATCCGCTGCTGTCGGTCGGCTACATCGTCAATGCGATCGCCGCGCAGTATCTCTTTGCGGAAACGATCACCGCGACCCGCTGGCTCGGGATCGGTTTCATCATCGTCGGCGTCTGGCTGGTCGCGAGGAGCTAAGGGAGCCCGCTGGGGATGGGCAATCTGCGCTATCTCAAGTTCGCCGGGCCCGTCCTCGACGAAGCGACGATCGCCGGCGTCGCCGACGTGCTGCGCTCGGGCCACATCGCGAGCGGGCCGTGGGTGCAGCGATTCGAAGCCGCGCTGTCGACATTCTGCGGCGGCCGACCGGTGAAAGCGCTGACGTCGGCGACTGCCGCGGTCGAGGTCGCGCTGCAGCTTTGCGGCATCGGGCAGGGCGACGAGGTGATCACCTGCGCCGAGAGCTTTTTCACCGTCCTCAACACGATCGTCAAGGTCGGCGCGACGCCCGTGTTCGTCGATTGCGACCTCGTCACCCGCAACATCGATCTTGCTGCCGTCGAAGCAGCCATCACGCCGCGTACCAAGGCGATCATGCCGACCCACTGGCCGGGAACGCTCGTGGACCTCGAGGCGCTCCATGCGCTCGCCCGCCGGCACAAGCTCCGGGTGATCGAGGACGCGGCGCTCGTCATCGGCTCGCAGTGGAAAGGCGGCAACGTCGGCGCGATGGGCGATCTCGTCACGTTCAGCTTCCACCCGAACAAGAACATCACGACCATCGAGGGCGGTGCGCTCGTCGTCAACGACGCGGCCGAAGCGCGCCGGGTCGACGCGCTTCGCTTCCACGGAATCGAATATCTGCCGGACCGCACCCGCGACGTCTCCTTTCCCGGCGGCAAGTTCAACCTGCCCGACGTCAATGCCCGCATCGGCGTGGCCCAGCTCGAGCGACTGCCGGCGTTTCTCGCCACGCGCCGGGCGCTGGTCGACCGCTACTTCGAGCGCTTCGCCGCCGATCCCGCCTGCGTGCTGCCGCCGCGGCCGCGAGCCGCTGACGGCCAGTCGTGGAACATGTGGTGCGTGCTCCTGCCACTGGATCGGCTGACAATCGGCCGGCGGGAGTTTCGCGACGCCATGGAGTCTCGCGGCATCGGTACCGGTGTATCGTACGAGGCGTTGCACCTGTCGACGCTCGGGCGTCGCCATGGAGGCAAGGAAGGCGACTTTCCGAACACCGAGCGGATCGCCCGCGAAACGATTTCGCTGCCGCTGCACGCGGGCATGAGCGTCGACGACGTGGATCGCGTCTGTGCTGACATAACCGAGGTCCTCGCCGCCGCCCGCGCATGATCGACAACGACCTGACGACGATGGCGGATCCGCAACTCTCGGTCGTGATCCCCGTGTACAACGAGGAACCCGGGCTTGCCGCGTTTTTCGCTCGACTCTATCCGGCGCTCGACGCGCTGGGGATCAGCTACGAAGTCATCTTCATCAATGACGGGAGCCGCGACAAGTCGGCGGCGCTGCTGCGTGCACAGTGGGAGACGCGTCCGGACGTCACTCGGGTCGTGCTGTTCAACGCCAATTACGGCCAGCACACGGCAATCATTGCCGGCTTCGAGCGCAGTCGCGGCGAGCGGATCGTCACGCTCGACGCCGACCTGCAGAATCCGCCGGAGGAGATCGGCACGCTGCTCCGCGAGATGGATGCCGGTCACGACTACGTCGGCGGCGTGCGCCGCGCGCGCGAAGATTCCTGGTGGCGGCGGGCGGCATCCGCGGCGATGAACCGCCTGCGCGAGCGGCTGACGCACATCCGGATGACGGACCAGGGCTGCATGCTGCGCGCCTACAGCCGCGAGATCGTCGATGCCGTCGCCTCGAGCCGCGAGATCAGCACGTACATTCCGGCGCTCGCCTATACCTATGCGAGCAGCCCGACCGAGGTCGACGTCACGCACGCCGAGCGCGCCGCCGGCGAGTCGAAATACTCATTCTACAAGCTGATCCGGCTCAACTTCGATCTCATCACCGGCTTCTCGCTCGTTCCGTTGCAGCTGTTCTCGATGTTTGGCATGGTGGTGTCGGCGCTGGCGCTACTCGCGTACGTCGTCGTGATCGCCTACCGCCTGGCCGTGTTCGACTGGCAGGGAGGGAATCCCGTGCGCGCACTGTGGGATCGCGACATTCTCGCCTTCTTCCTCATCGGAATGCTGCTGTTCGGATTGGGCCTCCTGGGCGAGTACATCGGGCGCATCTATCAGCAGGTCCGCGAGCGGCCACGGTACACGGTGCGGGCGGTCCTGGAGCGGGAACGCGACTCGGAAGGACCGGTTCCGCGCTGAGCGCGCGACGTTTGCACGATGACCCGCGCCGTCGTCTTTGCCTACCACAACGTCGGCGTTCGCTGCCTCAAGGTGCTGCTCACGCACGGCGTCGACGTTCCGCTGGTGGTCACGCACGCGGACGAGCCGGGCGAGGAAATCTGGTTCGACTCGGTGGCCGCGACGGCGGCCGATTACGACATCCCGTCGATCCGGCCCGACGATTGCAACGCCCCGGACATTGTCGCGCGCGTCTCGGCCCTTGGGCCCGATTTCCTGTTCTCGTTCTACTACCGGCGGTTGTTGAAGGCATCGCTGCTCGTCCTTCCGCCGATGGGGGCGCTCAACATGCATGGGTCGATGCTGCCGCTGTATCGCGGCCGGGCGCCGGTGAACTGGGCGGTGCTGATGGGGGCGCGCGAGACCGGCGCGACGCTGCATTACATGACCGAGAAGCCCGACAACGGCGACATCGTCGCGCAGACCGCGGTACCCATCCTCGCCGACGACACGGCACGCGAAGTGTTCGACAAGGTGACCGTCGCCGCCGAACTGGCGCTCGACGGCGTGCTGCCTGCGCTCCTCGCGGGTGCCGCCCGGCGCACGCCGCAGGACCCGAAACGCGCAACCTATTACGGCGGGCGGCGGCCCGAGGACGGCATCATCGACTGGACCCGCGACGCGACCGCGATCCACGACCTGGTCCGTGCGGTCGCCCCGCCCTACCCCGGTGCGTTTGCCGCGGTCGGCGGCGTTCGGGCGCGCGTGCTGCGGACCCGCGTCGCGGATCCCGACACGGCGACGACGCTGACGCCCACGCTTCGCGTGGAGCGCGGCCGCCTTCTCGCGCACTGCGGCGGTGGGGGCACGTTGCGGGTCTTCGCGCTCGAGGTCGACGGCGCGGCCGTGACGCCGGGCGATTTCACCGCGATGTTCGGGCCGGCCCCCGCGCCGCTCGGTTCTCTCACATGAGTCGCGCATGAGTACCGAGTCCGAACATCCAGCGCTCGATGCGCGCGGTCTCGCCAAGTCGCGCGTCGAGGCGCTCGCCGACGGCATTTTCGCCGTCGCGATGACGCTGCTCGTCCTCGACATCAAGTCGCCCGAGCAGCGGGTGTTCGGCAGCAACCACGACCTCATCGGCTACCTCGCGCAGCTCGAGCACAGCTTCGCGATGTACGCCATCAGCTTCGTGGTGCTCGGAATCTTCTGGATCGGGCATCACGTGCTATTTCACTTCGTCCGGCACATGGACCGCCGGCTGCTGTGGTTGAATCTCGTGTTCCTGCTGCTCATTACGCTGGTGCCGTTTTCCACGGATCTTCTCGGCGATCATGGAGACTTGAGCCTCCCGGGGCTCGTCTACGGGGCCAATCTGCTCGCATTGGGAACGCTGCTGGCCGTCCACGTTCGCTATCTCGGTCGACATCCGCAGCTCGCCGCGGCGGAGCTTACGCCCGCCGTGATGGCGCACATGTACTGGGAGGCGCGCATCTATGCGCTGGTTCCATTGCTTTCGATGGCCGTGTCGTTCTACAGCCCCCGGGTCGGCATGTATCTTTATCTGCTGCTCGCCATTCCCGTCTTCGGCCCCAGCCGGATCGACCGGCTGTCGGAGCCGCCGGCGACCCCTCGGCACGACCCTTCCTCGGAAGACCCATGAGAAGAATCCTGATCCTCGGCGTCAACGGCTTCATCGGCCACCATCTGTCGCAACGCATTCTCGATGCCACGGATTGGGAGATCTATGGAATGGACATGCAGACGGACCGCATCGCGGACCTCCTGCCCGAGAAGCGTTTTCGCTTCTTCGAAGGCGACATCACCATCAACAGGGAATGGATCGAATACCACATCAAGAAATGCGACACCGTGCTGCCGCTGGTCGCGATCGCGACCCCGGCCGCCTATGTGCGCGAGCCGCTGCGCGTGTTCGAGCTCGATTTCGAGGCCAACCTGCCGATCGTGCGGCAGTGCGTCCGGCACCGGAAGCGCATCATCTTCCCGTCGACTTCCGAGGTCTACGGGATGTGCGCGGACGCCGAATTCGACGCTGAGCAATCACCGCTGGTTCTCGGTCCGATCAACAAGCCGCGCTGGATCTACGCGTGCGCGAAGCAGCTGATGGATCGCGTGATCCACGCCTACGGGATGCAGGAAGGCCTCGACTACACCCTGTTCCGCCCGTTCAACTGGATCGGCGCGGGTCTCGACTCGATCAGCACGCCGAAGGAAGGAAGCTCCCGGGTCATCACGCAGTTTCTCGGCCACCTCGTCCGCGGCGAGCCGATTAAGCTGGTCGACGGCGGCACCCAGAAGCGCGCCTTCACCTACATCGACGACGGCATCGATGCGCTGATGAAGATCATCGCCAACGAAAGCGGAATCGCCACCGGCAAAATCTACAACATCGGCAACCCGCGGAACAACTTCTCCGTGCGCGAGCTGGCGACGATGATGCTGGACCTGGCGCTCACCTACGCCGAGTACCGCGATACCGCTGCGCGCGTGCGTATCGTCGAGACGACCGCCGCCGACTATTACGGCAAAGGCTACCAGGACGTGCAGAACCGTGTGCCGATGATTGCCAACACCAGCGCCGACCTCGACTGGAAGCCCATCGTGCCCATGGACGAAGCGCTGAAGCGTATCTTCGACGCGTACCGCGATCAGGTGGCCGAAGCCCGAAGCCTCGTGGAATAGGCAGCATGTTGCTGGCCCTCAAGGTCGATGTCGACACGCTGCGCGGCACGCGCGAAGGCGTCCCGAGCCTCGTCCCGTTGCTGGCGAAGCACGGGGCCGGCGCCACGTTCCTCTTTTCGCTCGGCCCCGACCACACCGGGCGCGCGATCAAGCGCGCCTTCAGGCCCGGCTTCTTCGGCAAGGTACGCCGCACGTCGGTCGTCCGGCATTACGGCGTGAGGACGCTGCTCTACGGCACGCTGCTGCCCGGTCCCGACATCGGCCGCCGGGGCGCGGACGTCATGCGCGGCGTCCGCGACGCCGGCTTCGAGACGGGCATTCACGCATACGATCACATTCGCTGGCAGGACGGCGTCGCCGACGCCGACGCGGCGTGGACGCGGACCGAGATGCAGCGCGCCTGCGATCGCTACACCGACGTTTTCGGTACCGCACCCCTGACGCATGGAGCCGCAGGCTGGCAGATGAACGTCCACGCGCTGCGGCTCACGCAGCGGCTTGGCTTCGAATATTGCTCCGATGGCCGCGGCACGCATCCGCACCTTCCGGTCTGGAACGCCGAGCTGATTCGCTGCCCGCAGCTGCCCACGACGCTGCCGACGCTGGACGAGCTGATCGGCCGTGATGGAATCACCGAAGACAATGTCGCTGCGCACCTTCTCGAACTGACCAAAGAGCCTCATCCTATGGGTCACGTCTACACGCTGCATGCGGAGCTCGAAGGGATGCGGCTTGCGCGCGTGTTCGAACAGCTCCTCCTGGGGTGGAAGGCTCAAGGCTGGACGCTCGGCTCGACGCGCGCGCTGTTGGACACGCTGCAGCCGCTCGCATTGCCGCGCTGCGAGGTCGGCCCGGGCGAAGTCCCGGGCCGCACGGGTACACTCCTCGTGCAAGGGCCGGAATTCCTGGGCGACGTCGACCTCGGATGCCCACGCGACGAGCCGACGCAACCGACACTTCGCCCCGCTCACGAATTGCAGTAGCGCCATGGCGGTCCGGCCTCGCCTCGTCGAACCGAAAGGAGGCTCACCCGTGCTTGGCAAGAAAGTGGCTGATTTCGAGTCGCCCGCGACCAGCGGCACGACGTTCAGGCTGTCCGACCACAAGGGCCATCCGGTCGTGCTCTACTTCTATCCGAAGACAACACGCCCGGCTGCACGGCCGAAGGCGTGGATTTCCGCGACCGCTACAGACAGTTCGTGAGGTTCGGTGCCGTCGTCGCCGGCATCTCGCGCGACAGCCTCAGGTCGCACGAGAACTTCAAGGCCAAAATGGAATTCCCGTTCGAGCTGATTTCGGACACCGACGAAAAGCTTTGCGCACAGTTCGGTGTGATCAGAATGAAGAACATGTATGGCAAGAAGGTACGCGGCATCGAGCGCAGCACGTTCCTGATCGGACCCGACGGACAGCTGGTCCGCGAATGGCGCGGCGTCAAGGTCGCCGCCCACGCCGACGAAGTGTTGGAGGCCGTGAAGGCGCTCTGACGGCGCCGTTCAGTTGTTCGCGTTGTGGAAGAACCGGCAGCCGACCTTCATCAGCCACCACTCCCATTTGGGCACCGCGTGAAAGGGCGCGATTTCGCTCATGGCCGCATACGTCGGCTTGCCTCTCACCATCTCGTAGGTGATCGCCGGCGCCTGATCGGCGCGGACGTTGCACGTCCAGTTGTCGCGGTCCCTGACCCTGCAATCGGCATATTTTCCCGACGGTGCCTTCGATTCGCGGATCCAATAGACGACCTCGTTGCGCGTTTTGCTCGCGCGAAAGGCGTGGCGGTCGCCGGCGACGAGCTTGCCCGTGCACGTCGTCCCTTCCCATGCGCCCTGCTCGCAGCGGACCGTGTAGATCGTGCGCTCGCCTTGCAGCGTGATCCAGTCGCTGCCCCACAGGATGACGGCGATGAGCAGGAGAAACAGGATACTGAGAAGCCACTTCCGCATGATTGAATCGGGTCGGGGTCGGTCGAATCCGATGCGGAATTCTCGCACGCTTCTCCCGTTCGTCGTCTGTGCATGTGTACCCGGGGCATTCGCCTGCCGGCGAGGTGCGAAATCGCGGACGATCGGTCGTCTGAAAAACACCACAACCCATCGCGGTTCGCACCCGGGCGAACCACCATCGCTTGTGCAAGCTGCGGGAGTGGCGCTACGATAGGGCGCAGTCGCCGTCCCCCCCGCCACCGCACCCACGCCGCCCAGGAGGCCCATGGTCGAGCGCAAGATCCGCCCCACCCCGCTCACCCTCGTTTCGCGCAAGTCCGCAAAGCCCGCCGGCAAGCCCGGCCTGACCCCCCGCCTCCAGTTGCCCAGCAAGCTGTTCGTGCTCGACACCAACGTGCTGATGCACGACCCCACGAGCCTGTTCCGGTTCGAGGAGCACGACATCTACCTGCCGATCCTCACGCTCGAGGAGCTCGACAACAACAAGAAGGGCGTGAGCGAAGTCGCCCGCAACGCGCGGCAGGCATCGCGGTTCCTCGACGAGCTGGTGACCGCAATGCCAAACGGCATCGCCGAGGGTATCCCGCTCGACGCCAAGTCCGGCGGCGCGGCGAGCGGCAAGCTCTACCTGCAGACCGAGGTGATCACCACGGTGCTGCCCTCCTCGCTCGCCAACGGCAAGGCGGACAATCAGATACTCGCGGTCGTCATGCATCTGCAACATCTGCATCCCAAGCGCCACGTGATCCTGGTGAGCAAGGACATCAACATGCGGATCAAGGCGCGGGCGCTCGGAATCGCGGCCGAGGACTACTTCAACGACAAGGTGCTCGAAGACACCGACCTCCTTTATGCCGGGACGCAGGAGCTGCCCACGGACTTCTGGGAGCGCCACGGCAAGGCGATGGAGTCGTGGCAGCACGGTGGGCACACGTACTACCGGATCACCGGTCCGCTGGTCCCGTCGCTGCTGGTCAACGAGTTCATCTACCAGGAGACGCCGGGCGAAACCTCGCTCTACGCGCTGGTGAAGGAGGTCAATGGCCGCACCGCCGTGCTGCAGACGCTCAAGGACTACACGCATCAGAAGAACAACGTCTGGGGCATCACGGCCCGCAACCGCGAGCAGAACTTTGCGCTCAACCTGCTGATGAATCCCGAGATCGATTTCGTGTCGCTGCTGGGCCAGGCGGGCACCGGCAAGACGCTGCTGACGCTCGCCGCAGGCTTGATGCTGACCCTCGAGTTCAAGATCTATTCCGAGATCATCATGACGCGCGTGACCGTGCCCCTGGGCGAGGACATCGGCTTCCTGCCGGGCACCGAGGAAGAGAAGATGAATCCGTGGATGGGTGCGCTCGAGGACAATCTCGACGTGCTGAACAAGACGGACGACGAGGCAGGCGAATGGGGACGCGCCGCGACGCGCGATCTCATCCGCTCCAGGATCAAGGTGAAGAGCCTGAATTTCATGCGGGGCCGCACGTTCATCAACAAGTACCTGATCATTGACGAGGCACAGAACCTGACGCCCAAGCAGATGAAGACGTTGGTGACACGCGCGGGCCCCGGCACCAAGGTCGTCTGCCTCGGGAATATCGCGCAGATCGACACCCCCTACCTCACCGAAGGCAGCTCGGGCATCACCTACGTCGTCGACCGCTTCAAGAACTGGGCGCACTCGGGCCACGTGACGCTGCAGCGAGGCGAACGCTCGCGGCTCGCGGATCATGCCGCGGAGATCTTGTAGTGGAGCGGCGCGGCGTCGCGATCGCTTACCACTTCGCGGGCGGCTGAGCCAGCGTGAACGACCTGTCGACCAATGGCCGACGCGCTGGCGCCGGCAGATAGCGGCCAGCGATGGATGCGTAGTGGGCGAGACGCGGTCCCAGTACCGGATGCTTCGCGTGACTGCCAGCCAATCGCTGGATCGCCTGTAGCCGCTCGAACGATTGCGTCCCCGATCCGGCCGCGGCCTCGAGCAGGCCGGCGAAGAAAAGGCCGAACCGGGTCCGACGGATCTCCGGCGACCGCCGCCGCACCCAGCGCACGCTCGACCGTCGCCGCCTCCGTCCAGTCTATCCCGGCGCGCCGATCGGCGAGGTCCGTGAGCCACGCCTCGAATGTGCGCCGTGCAAGATCGGGGCGATCGCGGAGGAACAGCTCCTCGCAGGCACGGGCGACGACGCTGTCGACGTAGCCCGCGCTCGCCACTGCAAACCCGTCCGCCTCGTTGCGATGCCGGCCCTGCGCGGCCAGCCGCGCGAAGACGTCGGCGGCGAAGGCAAGGTCGCCCCGCGCCAGCATGATCCCCGCTTCCTGGGCACGCGCTGGCCACACGAGAGCAACAGGCTCCAGGAACGACAGCGCCGAGAAGCGCGAGACCTCCTGCGTCATGCGGATCGTGCCGCGGTACATCGCGAGTGCCGTCGCGGGGTCGCGCTCATGGCGGTGCGCGATGACCGCGCGGTAGTAATAGAGCCCCGGCAGGAAGAAGGGGGCGGCGCGGCCGAAGTCGGCGAGTGTGCTGCAGGCGGCGACCCTCGCGAGCGTGGCCTCGGGATCCACGACGCGCGCCGTGGCTTTCGGCAACCGCGGCAAAGAGCGATTGGGCGAGCGGCCGCGCTTGCCCGTACTGCCCGGCAGTCGCGAAGTCCCGCAGCAGCCGATACGCATAGCCTTGCCAGACCGGCGAGACCGGATCTCGGTTCGCAACGCGCGCGGCCAGGTAGTCGACGAACGGGGGCCGCATCCGTGCGTCGTTGAAGTCGAGCGCCAGCGGCGCACGCGAGGCCCACAACATCTGGCGCTCGCCGAACGTGCGCACGTCGACCGCAGACCCCGCCGCCCGTCTCGATGTAGAAGCGCCAGAACTCTTCGCGGTCCTGGTTCAGATCGCTGAAGTCGTGGATGCCGGGCGGATCGTAGAAACCGCTTCCGCAGCCCAGACAGCGCATCGGGGTCAGCGGCGGGTGCGGCGGCGCCATCCCGGGGACCGAAAGGATCGGATCATGCGGGCCGGGGTGACCGCAGACGGTGCACCGGATCGTCCGCCGGGCGCATCGGCGAGCCAGCGCACGGCCGCGGGGTAAGTTCAACGGCCATCAGGTGTTGTGGAAGCGAACAAGTTGGACGCGCAATCGCTCTCCGCACTGGAGATCTCGAACAGTCGCGGCGGCCGCGACAGGTTTGGATTGTAGGCGGGATCCCGCGCAAGCATCGCGCGATGACGCGCGCGCATGTAGGCGGCGTCTTCGACTTCGGCCGCAGTGGGCGGCGCCGTGGCACCCCGAACGCGCAACGCACGCTCGTCGGCGAACACGACGCCGGGGTGCCAGACGTGACGCAGCCCATGCTCCGCGAGCCGCAGACAGAGGTCGATGTCGTGATAGGCCGCGGCGAGATGGACGGCATCGAGCCCCTGCGCCGCCTCCCACGTGGCGCGGCGTACGGCGAGCCCCGACAGGCACAGGGCGGACAGGTTCTGGACGACCTGATTGCGGCCCGCCATCCCGACGAAGGCTTGCGGATCGCGCGCAAAGGCGGTCGCCGCAATCGATTCCGGGTCGAGGATGTAACCGCCACGCGCCGTCCGGCGCGTCGCATCGAATGTCACGCCGCCGACGCAGCCGGTGCCCGGCTGCAACGCGCGCCCGGCGAGACGCGCGAGCCACGCAGCGTCCGCCGGCACGGCGGCGGCGGCGACGAACACGACGAGATCACCCTTCGCCGTCGCCGCTGCCGCATTGACCGCGAGCGCGCCATCGCGTCCCAGCCGTAGCGGCGCGTCGTCGAGCTCGCGCGCCGCCTCGCTTTCCGCCGCAACCGGGAGGACTTCGACGACTGCGCGCTCCGCGCGGGCACGCCACCGCGCGGCCGCCTCCGTCGAAGGCATCGACGGTGAATGCAGGACGACAAGCGAGATCGGCGGCAATGTCGCAACGATCGGGTCGGCCTGCAGGAATGCCCCGTAAGCGACACGCGCGAGGGCAACCTCGAATCCGGAACGGCCCGCGCGTTCGCGGACCGTGCGCTCCTGCGCCGCGCTAGCGTAATCCTTGCTCGCCATCGTGCGGGCGGTGGAGCCGGCGACCGCGCGCCAGTGATACAGCACCTGCGGCACATGATGGATGCGCGCGGGCTCGACCTGCTCGGCACAGCGAAAGAGCAGGTCCCAATCCTGCGCTCCTTCGAAGCCCTCGCGAAAACCGCCGACCGACCGCATGAGCTCGGTGCGGTAGACGCCAAGGTGACTCACGAAGTTCTGGCTGTCGGCGAGCGCCGGATTCCAGTCTGGCTTGAAATAAGGCTCGAAGCGCTCTCCCTGCTCGTCCACCTTGTCCTCGTCGGTGTAGAGAATCGCGGTGCCCGGCCGCTCGACGAGCGCGAGGGCGACCTCAGCCAGCGCATGGGCCGGCAGGAGGTCGTCGTGGTCGAGCAGCGCCACATAATGGCCTGCTGCGATTTGCAGCGCCGAATTGGACGCGGCGGAAATGTGACCGTTGACGGCGCGCCACACGATGCGGATGCGGGCGTCGCGCGCGGCATAGCGGGCCAGAGTTTCGCGCGATCCCGCATCGGTCGACGCATCGTCGGCGATGCACAGCTCCCAATTCGGGTAAGTCTGCGCGAGAACGCTGTCCAGGCATGCGGCGAGCCAGCGTGGCGGCGAGTTGTAGGCGGGCATCACGAGCGAGAGCCGCGGTGTGTCCGCCCGCCCGGCCACCGCGTCCCTCAACGACGCGCGAGCGCCGACAGACGCCCGCTCGGCCGTTGCGATCCAGGTCCGGTACCTTGCCTGCTCGTCGTCGCGACGGAGCGCGCCCGCGGCGAGTTCCAGGTTGCGTGCGGCGTCGACGATGTCCGGGCGCAGCGCGCAGGCGGCGCCGATCAAGTCGCGTGCCCGAGCAAATTCCCGGCGCTGAAAATATGTGACGCCCAGCATGTGCAGCGCATCGAAATTGGAAGGATCGCGGGCCAGCACGCGCTTGTAGAGATCTTCCGCCTCGGCAAGCCGTCCCTGCTGCTGCGCGGCGAGCGCTGCCGCCAGCAGCGGGCGGAGCTCGTCCGGATTGTCGACCGCGCCGTGGCAGTTCTTGTAGCGCAGGCCGCTGCCGCATGGGCACAGCGCGTTGCGCGACATGGGGGGCACAAAGAGCGTCACGCGCGAGCGCTCACGGATTCGGGCGGAAGATAACCGGCGAGCCCGGCATCGCGGGCGAACGCGGCGAACTCGGCGTTGGCACGCGCATCGAGCCATGGGTGCGCAGCGATGCGGGCGAAGAACCGGTGCAGCGCGATCTCACCCTCGATCACGCCCGCGACGCGCAGCCCGGCGAACGTGTTCGAGTTGTGGAGGCGATAGCGGTAGAGCGCCTCGGGGACGAAAGCAAATCGCGTCGCATAACTCGCCGCGAGCAGGAAATCCCAGTCGTGGCAGACAGCCAGCCGCGCGAAGCCGCCGGTCTGCAACAGCAGAGCGCGCCGAAACACGAGGTTGCCGGTCGACACCGCGACGTTGTAGCGCACGAACGCATGCAGGAGCGTGGGTGCGTGCGCCGCTTCATCCAGCCGCTCGCGCAGTCGGCGCACATAGTGGCCATCGGTCGGTCGATCGTCATCGCCGATGAATTCGCAGGCGGAGAACGCGAGATCGACGCCATCGCCGAGGGCGCCGATGAGCCTCGCGAGGCGTGTCGGCGCGAACGCATCGTCGGAATTGAGGAATGCAATGACGCCCGCCCCGGCGAGCGCGATACCCCGATTGAGTGCACGATCGGCGCCGGCATTCGCCTGTCGCAACAACGTCACCGGAAACGGCGCGCCTTTCGCAAACGTCTCGACGATGTCGGTGCTGCCATCCGTCGAGCCATCGTCCACCACGACCAACTGATCAGGCAGGCGCGTCTGAGCGACAAGCGATGCCAGTGCGCGCTCCAGATAACGCGCGTGGTTGTACAGCGGCATGACTACCGCGACGTCAGCGGGCCATAGCGCCCGCTGCCGGCCGAATTGCGTCGCGCGGATCGCCCCGCTCGCCATGCCGGCGGCGAGCTCGTGCTCGATCGTCGCGAGCGCGGGTCGGGTCGGCAGCGTTTCCGCTTCGACACGGCGGGCCGCGCGAACAGCCTCAAGGTACCCGCGGCCATGCATGGCATCCGGCTCAAGATGATTGCCTTCGGCCCACTCGTTCCAGGCGTTGATGAAGAGCAGGCGCTCATCGCCGGTGTGCCGCAGGCGCGTCTGCCGCAACACGTTCGCGAGCCACACGCCGAACTGCGCCGGTGTCGAGCCCATGATGATCATGCCGTCATCCTGGCGCCGCGCGGTGTTGTCCCACATCGGCGTCACGCCGCGATGCTGCGGAAACGGCGGCCGCGGCAGAGTAAGGTAATAAGCCGCAAGATTGGCATACCCGAAGACCATGCCGCGAAATGGCTCGCGAGCGCCTGCGACACTCGTCGCGACGTTCTCGGCGGCGTGCCCGATCGGAGGAAACTCGACCGCCGCCTCGAAGCCGAACGGCGTGGGATCATCGTCCGCGCGACGCTGCACGGCGCAGAGGTAGGGGTCGCCGACGCCCTCGACACGGCACGCGTCGCGCCAGATGCGCACGGTCGCGGCGACGTCGGGGATGTCCGCGATCTTGTAGACGAGCAGCAGCGGACGGCCATTGACCCGGACATAGCGCTTGTCACGGAACAGCGGCAGCAATTCCGCAATGAACGCGTGCGCGTCGCCGGGCGAATAGCGCTGGCGCATCAGCACGTCGTCGTCGCGCCCGTCCCAGCGCCGTGTCCAGCTCTCGTTCGCCCAGCAGACGCAGAACGGAAAATCGGGCTCGCCGCTCGCGAGCACTTCGGTGAGGGGCCGCTCCAGCAGGCGCCGGCCGCCGAACCAGTAGTAGTAATAGCAGAACGCGTCCACGCCATGCGATCGGGCGAGCATGGCCTGCGCCCGGCGTACGTCGGGATCGGTGAGATCGTAATAGCCGAGCTCGCCGGGCAGGTGCGGCTGCCAGTGCCCGTCGAAATTGGGCCGCGCCTTGCCGACGTTGGTCCATTCGGTGAATCCTTCCCCCCACCACGCGTCGTTCTCGGCAATGCGGTGGAACTGCGGGAGGTAAAATGCGATAATGCGGACCGGCGCGCCGTCGCTCGCGGGGATTGGCGTGCCGCTGTCCGCGGCCATCCGCGCCGCGAAGGCTTCGGCGGCGCGTTCGATTTCGGCTTCGGCGGGCCGGCGGTCCAGCGCCGCCTGCACCAATTCCCGGTTGAACCGGGCTGCCGGAACCGACCGATCGATCGCGAGCGCGCGATCCAAGAGGTCCCGCGCTGCCTCGAACTCCCCCTGCTGGTAGCGCACGACGCCGAGCATGTGCAGTGCGTCGAAGTTCGCGGGCCGAAGCGCGAGCGCGGCCTCGTAGGCGGCCGCGGCGGCGGCGAATCGTCCCGCTTGTTGCGCCGCCATCGCGCGCTCAAGGTGTTGCCGCAGCGGATCGACGTGGGGCGCAGCGACAGCAATCGCGCCATGGCAGTTCTTGTAGCGCAGGCCGCTGCCGCACGGACAGGGTGCGTTGCGCGAAACAGGGGCTTGCACCGTGCGAAAAGCCGCTAGTAGGAGCCCGGAGCGGCGAAGCTCTCGAAGCGCGTATATTCGCCGAGGAAGGTGAGGCGCACCGTGCCGATCGGACCGTTGCGCTGCTTGCCGATGATGATTTCGGCAACCCCTTTTTCCTGCGTCTCCGGGTTATAGACCTCGTCGCGATAGATGAACAGGATCACGTCCGCATCCTGTTCGATCGCGCCGCTCTCGCGCAGATCCGACATCACCGGCCGCTTGTTCGGCCGCTGCTCGAGCGACCGGTTGAGCTGCGAGAGCGCCATCACCGGAACCTTGAGCTCCTTCGCCAGCGCCTTCATCGCACGCGAGATTTCGGAGATCTCGGTCGCGCGGTTCTCGCCCGTGGTCGACGCTTGCATCAGCTGCAGATAGTCGACGATGACGAGCCCGAGCTTGCCGTAGGTCTTGAGCAGCCGGCGCGCGCGCGAACGGACTTCGATCGCGTTCAGCGCGGGCGTTTCGTCGATCAGGATCGGCGCCTCGTTCAACCGCCCCAGCGCCGCGGTCAATTTTTCCCAGTCCTCGCTCGCGAGCCGGCCGGTGCGCAGCTTGTGCTGATCGAGCCGCCCGACCGACCCGATGAGGCGCAACGCGAGCTGCGAGGCACCCATTTCCATCGAAAACACGACGACCGGCAACCCCGCCGCAAGCGCAACGTGCTCGCCGATGTTCAAGGCGAGCGCGGTCTTTCCCATACTCGGTCTTCCGGCGACGACGACGAGATCGCCAGGCTGCAGCCCCGAGGTCATCCGGTCCAGGTCGGAGAAGCCGGTCGGCACGCCCGTGACGTCCGACGGATCGTCGCGGTTGTAGAGCGTCTCGATCCGCTCGACGACGCCCGCGAGCAGGGTGCCGATTTCCTGGTATTGCTGCGCGCCGCGCGTACCCTGCTCCGCGATGTGCAGCACTTTCGCCTCGGCCTGGTCAAGGACTTCCTTGGCGCTCCTGCCCAGCGGGTTGTAGGCGGTATCGGCGATGTCGCCCGCCGTGGCTGCCAACTGGCGGAGGATCGATCGGTCGCGGACGATCTGGGCGTAATGGCGGATGTTGGCGGCCGTCGGAACGTTGCCGACGAGCGCGCCGAGATACGCAAGTCCGCCGACGTAGTCGAGCTTCTGCGTCGAGGCGAGCGATTCGGACACGGTCACCACATCGGCCGGCTTTGCCTCGGCGATTAGACCGACAACGTGCTGGTAGATGAGTCGATGCGCCTCGCTGTAGAAATCCGCGCCGGCAAGCACGTCTCCAACCCTGTCCGCCGCGTCGTTGTCGAGCAGCAGGCCTCCCAACACCGACTGCTCCGCCTCCAGCGAATGCGGCGGGAGCTTCAGCGCATCGAGCTGCGGATCGTCGGGCATCGGATGGGGTCGGCCCCGCGGGGAGATCGCGAAGTGAGGGCCCGGGGATTCTATCAGCCCGCCGCGGCTCTTCGTCGGGCCCGGTGCGTCAGGCCTGGTGCACGTCCTGACCCAATCGCAGGTTCGCGGGCACTGCGACGTCGATCAACCGCGGCCGCGGCAGGTGCAGCTCAGCCATCAGCCGGATGAATTCGGCGCGCGAGCGGCCGGCGACGCGGGGGTTGGTCCGCTTCTCTGCGCCGATCGTCGACGACGTGCGTCCATTGTAATCGTGCGCTGGATAGACGATCGTCGCGTCGGGCAGGGAAAAGAGCTTCTGCGTGATGCTGTCGTAGAGTGCGCCGGCATCACCGCTCTGGAAGTCGGTGCGTCCGCAACCGCCGATCAACAGGCTGTCGCCGGTGAACACGCAATTGCGCCAGAGATACGACATCGAGCCGGCCGTATGCCCCGGTGTCGCCAGCGCGCGGATCGACTCGCTGCCAAACTGCAGCTCTTCACCGTCCTCGAGCTGCAGGTCAGCCGCCACGATGCCACACCCGAGCGGAGTCGCCGCCCGCGCGCCCGTCCGGTCGCGCAGCCGCCCCGACCCGGTGACGTGGTCGGCGTGGTTGTGCGTTTCGAGCAGATAGCGGAGCTTCAATTGCTCGCCGTCGAGCAGCGCCGAGTACGCGTCGAACTGCGAATCGACGGGGTCGATCATGACCGCGTCGCGCGGGTCGGGATCGACGAGCACGTAGGTGTACGTCGAGGAGATCGGATCGAACAGCTGGTGACAATCCCGCATACCGGGCCTCTCGCGCGGAGCGTGCGCTCCGCGATCGTGTCGGCCCACGATCATAGGCCGCGCCGGCGACCGTAGCAATCCGCCGTCCGCAGGAGCGTAAACCCGGAACCTGCGCCACGTTGGCAGCGCCGGGAAAACGCACGCCGCCAACAGCAGGGCGGTTGAGTGGCTCGCGCCGCTAACCGCCGGCCGTCGTATCGGCCAGCACGCTGACGGTGATGTTCGCCGTCGCGTCGGTGTGCACCACCACGACGAGCGGGTAGTCGCCGATGTGCTTCAGCGGCCCCGTGGGCATCCGGATCGCCGCCTTTTCAACGTTGAAGCCCTGCACTTTCAGTGCTTCGGCGATGTCGCCGCTCGTCACCGAACCGAACAGGCGGCCGTCGACACCCGCCTTCTGCGCGATCTGAACCGTCAGGCCTTCGAGCTTGGACGCCTGTTCCTGAGCTGCCGCGAGCCTTGTCGCCGCGGCGGCTTCGAGCTCCGCGCGCTTCGCCTCGAGCAGCTTGATGTTCTCCGGCGTCGCACGCTTGGCCTTGCCTTGCGGGATCAGGTAGTTGCGGGCAAAGCCCTGCTTCACCTTGACGACGTCGCCCAGGTTGCCGACGTTGACGATCTTTTCCATGAGGATGATCTGCATGGCGGTGGCCCTCAGTGCAGGTCGGTGTAAGGCAGCAGCGCGAGGAAGCGCGCTCGCTTGATCGCGGTGCCGAGCTGGCGCTGGTACCGGGACTTCGTGCCGGTGATCCGCGCCGGCATGATCTTGCCGTTCTCCTGGACGAAGTCCTTCAGGACGTCGATGTCCTTGTAGTCGATCTCCTTGACGCCTTCCGCGGTGAAGCGGCAGAACTTCTTGCGCTTGAAGAGCGCGTTGCCGCGCTCGCGCTTCTTGCCATCCTTCTTCTTGCCGAACCTGCCTTGGGGACGGGGCATTTCAGTTTCCTTCCATCAACTCGAATTCGTTCACATGCAGCGCGACGGTGATGCCGGTGCGGTAACGCCGGGCAAGGAAGCCCTTGCAGCGCAGCGCCGATCCCGCCGGCACCTTGGAAAGCGCGATGGCCTGCTCGCCGAAGGCCACTGCCGCCAGCTCGCAGTCGACTTTTCGCTCGCCGCCGGCTTCCGACTGGACCGATGCATGCGCAAGCACGCATTCCAGCGCCGCAATTCCGGCCGGCGTGTAGCGAAGGTCGCCGCGTTTGACAAGTGCGGCGTCGAGCGTCAGCCGGTTCGCGCCTCCCACGTATCGCTACGCTTGGCTGACGCCGGTCAGGCCGACGGCTCGGGCGGCGCCGGGGCGGCCGGAGTCGCCGGAACCTCGGCGGAGGGGCGCGGGACACGCTCGCCGCGCTCGCCACGATCGCCCCGGTCACCGCGATCGCCACGGTCACCGCGATCGCCCCGATCTCCGTCACGGGGAGGCCGCGACTTCTCCTCGCGCATCATCGGCGACGGCGCGAGGACCGCCTCCTTCTTTGCGACGATCAGGTGGCGCAGCACCGCATCGTTGAACTTGAACGCGTGCTCGAGCTCGGTCAGCGTTTCCTGGTCGACCTCGATGTTCATCAGCACGTAGTGCGCCTTGTGGACCTTGGCGATCGGGTAGGCGAGCTGGCGGCGGCCCCAATCTTCGAGCCGATGGATCCGGCCGTTCTTGCCGGTGATGGCCGTGCGGTATCGCTCGACCATCGCGGGCACCTGCTCGCTCTGGTCCGGATGCACGATGAATACGACTTCGTAGTGACGCATGCAGAACGCTCCTTGTGGGCTGTGGGGCGGCACTAGCGACCGCCGTGGCCTCCCCGTCTGCAGCAGGTGAGGCAAGGTAACTTGACATTATGTCATGGAATCCTCAACAAATCAACAAACTGGGGTATCTAGCCTCGTAGGCGCAAAGACGCAGCCGGCACCAGGCCACGCCGGGTCGCGGTCGTCAGTCGTCTGTCAACGTGTGCAGAAACGCCACCAGATCGTCCATTTCCTGATCGCTCAGCGCGGGCACTTCGCCGGCACTACGGTTGTACGGCACTTCCGACGTGTTGACGTCGTCCCGGTATTGCGGTGGCAGGTCGTCGAACCTGACGCCTCCCGCATACCACCGCGACGGATTGGTGTCTCGCGTCGCATAGAAAGCGACGACGTCTCGTAGCGTCTTGAAGAAACCGTTATGCATGAGCGCGTCCTTGCGTGCAGCATTGCGAAGGGTTGGCACTTTGAACGCTCCGCAAAGGGTCGGCTCGGACAATGGTGGTGCGCGCTTCGGGCCACAAAGCCCCAGATCGTGGAACGTCGGATCGGCGTTCGCGGGAATCGCGGCATTCCGCGGAACCCCGAGATTGTCATAGGTGAAGTCGGTGAATAGCGAGTCTCGGGGATCTTGCGACGTCGGGTTGGCGGCATGGCAGGCAACGCAGTTCCCTTTGTCCTTATCCATGAACAACCTGAGGCCGCGCGCCTCCTGCGCCGAAAGCACCACCTCTCCCCGCACGTATCGATCGTATTTCGAATTGAACGGATGGAACCGGTCGGTCGCCTCGAACGCCGCAATCGATTGCGCGATCCCATCGAACGCCGCGTCCGCCTGCTCGAAGATCGCAGGGCCCCATTCCTCCTGGAACAATGCGGCGTAGCTCGAACCTGCCACTTTGCTGACCACCGAGGGGACATCCGGATTGTTCATCTCGAGCTCGGAGAGGAATGGGCGCCGCGCCTGACCGGCCAGCAAATCCTCGCGACCGTCGAGAAATTGCCCGCCCGTAGGGGTCGGTCCATCGTCCCCGTCGACCATAGCGAACGCCGGAGCAAACGCTGCATACATCACGCTCGGCGTGTTCCGCAGCCCAAGGATGCCAGCACGACTACCAAAAGGTACTCTTGCAGTCGAGCCGTTGTTCCCCGAGAAGGCGCGCTCCCGGTCGTAACACGTTGCGCAGGCGACGCCGGCGGGTTCAGACAACGAAGTATCGAAAAAGAGTCGCTTGCCAATCAGCTCGCGACGGGTAAGCGTGGCCTCGTCGGACGGAGAGGTTGTCCCCTCGTCCGAACGCCCTCCGCAGCCGCCGCAGACGAGAACGCAGATGAACACGAGCAAGGTGCGTACACCGCCGATCAATGCGACGTGCATCGTTCGTATCCTTCCCCGCGGGATCGTCGCGCGGTCGGGGCCCAAGCAACGGCGGCAGCATCTGCGCTATCGCTAGGACCGGCATAACGCGAATACGAATCATTATCATTCGCGTCCAAACGCGTGTCAAGCCCCTTGGTTCGCTGCGAACGACGGTCGTGAACGCGCGCAGACCCGACATTGGTGGCCGCCTGTTGCGGGCGAGACCCGAGGCGCGCTCAGTTCTGCGGCTTGGCCAGCGACCGCGCGGTCAACCCGTGGTTTCGGAAGGCGGCGAGCGCGACATCCCGCTGCGGCTTCGGCATCGCCGCAAGCGCCTTGACGCGCTCGTAGAACCGGGGCAAATCGCCGCCCTCCTCGGCGAGCAGCGCCGCGAACTCCGGGACCCGATCGGCGTAGAGGCCGGCCGCGACGATGCTCGCGTTGTTGACGCCGGCGAACCAGCGATCGAACAACGGCGCGCCGCCCCAGCCAACCTTGATCCGCTCGTATTCTCGTTGCATCGCGGCGAACGCCGCGGCCTTGCCGGCGCGCTTTTCCGCGTCCGGCGCGTCGCTTGCGTACAGCGCCGCGAGCCGATCGCGCGTGGCACGGACCAGGCGCTGAAAGTCGGCGCGGAACCGCTTCATCCGCGCGGCGTCGGCGGCATTCTGTTCGGCCCCGGGCTGACCTGCCTGCGCGGCGAGCCAGCGTGAAAGACCTTCTTCCTCCACCGCCACGGCAAAGGACTCGTTGAACGCCGTGTCGTCCTTCGCGTAGACGACCTGGTGCGCGAGCTCGTGGAAGATGAGTCGCGCGACGTCGGCGTCGCGGTACTGGATGAACGTCGAGAGCACCGGATCGTCGAAATACCCGAGCGTCGAGTACGCCGGAACGCCGCCGACGTGCACGTCGAAGCCCGCCGCGGTGAGGCGCGCCGCCTCGGCCCGGGCGTCGGCTTCGGCGAAGTAGCCGCGATAGGCGACGCAGCCGGCGACCGGAAAGCACCATTGCCGCGGCGAGAGCGACAGCTCAGGCGCGGCGAACACGTTCCAGACGACGAAGGACCGGCCGAGATCGGCATATCGCGTGTAGCTGCGATTGTCGGGCAGCGCGAGCTCGCGGCTCGCGAACGCGCGGATCGCCTGCACGCGCTCGAGCTTCGCCTTCAGCGCCGCGTCGGAGGTCGTATCGGCAACCTCCGAAATCGGCCGCGCGCGGGCAAGCAGATCGACCTGGCCGGTGAAGCCCTGCCAGTAGAACTCGACCGCAGAGCAACCCGCAAGACCGAGTCCGCAAACGAGCGCCGCGATCGCGGATCGCCACGACGGCGCGCGGGTGGCAGCAAGGCTCTCGCGCGTTGTCTTCACGGCAGCGCCCTTCGCGAGCGGTTCCCGAGAAAGCGCCGCAGCCGCGCGACGCCGTCTTCGAGCTTCGCCATTTCGATCGTGTACGCGAAACGCACATGCGCGGCCGCGCGATGCGTACCGAAGTCGACGCCGGGCGTGATCGCCACACCCGCGCCTTCGAGCGCGTCGCGGCAAAAATGCTCGCTGTCTGCGGCAAACCTCGAACTGTCCGCATAGACGAAGAAGCCCCCGGTCGGCGTTACCGGAATGCCGAACCCCAGCTCGCGCAGCGCCGGGACCAGGAAATCGCGCCGTTCGCGAAACGCGCGACGGTGCGCCTCGACGATCGACAGCGTCTCCGGGGTGAAACACGCGAGGGCTGCGCGCTGGGATACGGTGGGCGGCGAGATATAGAGGTTCTGGGCGAGCTTTTCCAGGTCGCGCACGTGGCGCTCCGGCGCGACGATCCAGCCTAGCCGCCAACCGGTCATGTTGAAGTATTTGGAGAAGCTCGAGACGATGAACAGGTTGTCGGCATTCGCCGCCGCCGTCGTGAGCGCCGAGTGCGGCTCGCCGTCGTAGGACAGGCCGAGGTAGATTTCGTCGACGATGAGATGGCCGCCCCGCTCCGCCACCGTCCCGGCAATCCGGCTCATTTCGTCCGCCGCTACCTGCGTGCCGGTCGGATTCGATGGCGAGGCGATCAGCACCCCGCGCGTGTGCTCGGTCCAGGTGCGTCCGATTGATTCGGCGGTGAGCTGGTAGCGCGATTCCGGGCCCACGGGAATGCCGACGGGCTCGCCCTCGAGCACGCGGACGAAATGGCGGTTGCAAGGATAGCCGGGATCCGAGAGGAGAATGCCATCGCCGCGATCGACGACGAGCGCCATCACCAGCAGAAGGGCGGCCGACGAGCCCGCGGTCACGATCACCCGCTCGGGGGCGATGCGGATGCCGAAGCGTTCCACGTAGTGGCGTGCGATTGCCGCACGGAGCTCGGGCAGGCCGAGTGCGGACGTGTAGTAGATGCCGCCGGCCTCGATCGCCCGCGCCGCCGCCGCGAGCACCGGAGCGGGGGTGGCGAAGTCCGGCTCGCCGATCTCCAGGTGAACGACGCTGCGGCCAGCGGCTTCGAGCGCCCGTGCAGCCGTCTGCACTTCCATCACGTGAAACGGCGCGATGTCCGCGACGCGCGCGGCGAGGGCGAAGCGGGACTCCATCGAAGGGGGTAGACCCGGGGAAGCGCAAAAAGCGCTATGGTAATGGTTGGACGCCGGCGCAGCCATCTTGCGACGGGCCTCGAGGATCACCGCTATGTCATTGGATCGAAGGTTGGCGAAGCCATTCGGACCGCCACGACGATTTTGCGTTCCCCTGGGAGTCGGCGCCGTTGCCGCCGCACTCGCCTCGCCTGCCGCGCTGGCCGACGTCTACAAGTGCGCGGGGGACGGCGGCACCCCGGTCTACCAGGAGATGCCCTGCCCCCGGGGCAAGGAATTGCGCAATTTCCAGACGAATCCTCCAGAAATCACCGTGCTTCCCAGCCGCTCCGCCGCCCATTCCGCCGGCGGCGTGCACGTCCTGCCCGGCAACCGCGCGAAGACTGCGGACAGGCCGGAGAAGCCTGCCACGCCCGCCGGTTCCGCCAAGGTCGAGGGCAACGCGGCCGAGCGGGCAAACGCGCACGTCGGCATGACCGAGAGCGAGGTGCTGGCCAAGCTTGGCTCGCCCGACGTCACGTCCGGTCAGCCGAACGACAAGCAGGTGCGGTGGACCTGGCTTCCGGCGGAAGGGGACCCGGATATGGTGACGACGATCACGCTCACCGACGGCATCGTCACCGACCTGGAGCGGCGGACCAAGAAGAAATAGCGCGCCGAACCGTCGTCAATGCGGGCAGCGACGTGACTCGGGTGCAACGCCCCGAGATGCGGGACGCGAACCGAGCGGATCGGCGCCGATCGGCCAGCCCGACGATCGCGTTGGGGAGCCACCGAGTTCACCGAGATGAGGGCGATCGTTCAGCGGGTGCGCGAGGCATCCGTCAGCGTCGGAACCATGCGTGCCGGCGAGATCGGCCGAGGCTTGCTCGTCCTTGCGGGAGTCGCCGCCGACGACACCGACGACGATCGCGACTGGCTCGCCCGCAAAATCGTGACGCTGCGCATTTTCGACGACGCCGACGCGGTGATGAACCGCTCGGTCGTCGACATCGGCGGCGAAATTCTGGCGGTGAGCCAATTCACGCTCTTCGCCTCGACGAAAAAAGGCAGCCGGCCCTCGTGGTCGGCCGCCGCGCCGCCGGCGATCGCCGCACCGAAGTTCGATGCTCTCGTGACGGCGCTCGCGCGGGAGCTAGGCAAGCCGGTGGCCACCGGCGTGTTCGGCGCCGCGATGCAGGTCGCGCTCGTCAACGATGGGCCGGTGACGATCGGGCTCGATTCGCGCCGCCGCGAATGACGCCGCGGCTGCGGCCCCCGTTCGCGAGGAGCGCCGCCCTCAGCCCCGGTCGACGCCGTAGCGTCCCGGACCGAGGGCGACCACGATCAGCAGACCGCCGATCACCGCCATGTTCTTCAGGAACATCAGCTGGTTCACTCTTGCCGCCTGCTCGGCCATCGTCCAGAAGTTGTGGAAGAAGATCGAAGCGAAAAAAGTAAAGATGGCGATGGCCAGCGCAGCCCAGCGTGCCTTCCACCCGACCACGAGCATCAGGCCGCCGATCAGCTCGACCGCGATAGCGATCGCCGTCGCAACGGGGGGCAGCGGCAGGTTCTTGCCGGCGATGGCGGCCGCGGTGTGCTCGAAGCCGCCGATCTTGCCGAAGCCCGCGTAGACGAACATGAATGCCAGCAGTACGCGGCCGACGAGCGCCGTTAGGTCCCGCGCCTGATTCATCGCCTCTCCCTCTCTCGGGCCGTCGAACAACAGGTTTGCGGCGCGTTCGGATGTTCAGACTCCGCCGCTCCCCGCGATCTATGCGGTGTCGCCGGCGGTGGGCGCGAGGCCGTTCACCTATCCGTCGCCGCCGGTCGCATGGACGTAGACACGCCGCCCGGGTGCAAGTTCGTAGCGCATGGCGTCCATTCCTGACCGCTGCCCCACCGTTGCAGCGTGTAGGCCTCCGTTCGTGGTCGTGGGCGAGACGAGCGGGATCGGGGCCACGGGGTCATCGCTTTGCAAGATGGGCGGCGAGCGTCGCGCGGGTGCCGTCGCGGAAGAGCGCGACCACGTTGCGCGTCACGGCAGCGCGGAACGCGGCGTCGGCGGCGAGGTCGCTCCCGAAGACCGCGGTCAGGTCGAGGAAGCCCGCGGCGATCGCGGCAGGATCGCGGCCGGATGCCGCCACGATCGCGGCGAACGAAGGCGCCAGCGGATCGGCCACCGCGATCGGACGTCCGCGCTCGTCGCTCCCGCTCGCGTAGCGAATCCAGCCCGCGACCGCGAGCGCCAGATGTCCCCACGACACGCCGGCGGCCATTCGGTCGCGCACCATGCCGAGCAGCCGCTGCGGCAGCTTCTGCGAGCCGTCCATCGCGATCTGCTGCGTTCGATGGGGCAACGCGGGGTTGCGGAAGCGCGTGATCAGCTGCGTGCAATACTGGGCGAGATCGGTCGCCGGCGGCGCCACGAGCGTCGGAACGATCTCCTCGGCCATCTGCCGCTCGATCAGCGTGGCGAGTTCGGCGTCGGCCGACGCCTGCCAGATATAGTCGTGTCCGGCGAGAAAGCCGAGGTACGCAAGCGTCGAGTGGGTGCCGTTCAACAGGCGCAGCTTCAACGTCTCGAACGGCCCCACGTCGGCGACGAACTGCGCACCGTCGTCTTCCCATCGCGGACGCGGCGCGGCGAAGCGATCCTCGAGCACCCATTGCCGGAACGGCTCGAACACGACCGGCGCCGCGTCGGCCGCGCCGATCCGGCGCGCAACCTCGGCAATATCGGCCTCCGTCGCCGCCGGCACGATGCGGTCGACCATCGTCGATGGAAAAGCGACGTTCGCAGCGATCCATTCGGCGAGCGCCGGGTCGCGCGCCTGCGCATACGTCGCGACGACCGCTTTGACCGTGCGGCCGTTGTGCGGAAGATTGTCGCAACAGACGACCGTCATCGCGCCCGCCCCGGCCACCCGGCGTGCCGCCAATCCCGCAACGATCACGCCCGGCGCGCTCGCGGGCAAGTCGGGGTGCGCGAGGTCATCGACGATATCCTGATGCGCGAGATCGAGCCGTCCGGTCGCCGGGTCGTGGCAATAGCCCTTTTCGGTGACGGTGAGCGTCAGCACGTGCACTGCGGGGTCGGCGATGCGGGCGATCACCCGGTCGCGATCGGCGCCGAGGAAGAGCACCTCGCGCATGGCGCCGATCACCCGCGGGCGGGCGCCGGCGGCGCTTTTCTCCAGCGCCGTGTACAACCCGTCCTGCGCCGCCACCGCTGCGGTCACGTGGGCGGTCTTGAGACTCACTCCGCAAATGCCCCACCGCGGGTCGCGTGCAAGCGCGGCGTCGGTGTAAACGGCCTGGTGCGCGCGATGGAACGCACCGAGGCCGAGGTGGACGATGCCGACGCGCACGGCGGCGACATCATAGTCCGGGCGCGCGACGGTCGCCGGGACGTCGCCGAGCGTCGCGAGCGACAGCGGCTTCATCGGGTCGAACAGGAAAGCGACGCCGCCGGCGAGCGGCAAACGTCGTCGCGCTGGAACTCGCGCTCGACCCGCGCAAGAGCACGATTTTGACGGACCCAACGGCTCGGCCACCGAATCACCGCGCCGAACGGCCGGCACGGCCGGTTGTCATCATCGCAGCTCACCCCTGTGGCACGCCCTGCGCCCGCGACAAGACGCCGCGGAATGGCACCGGTCACTCGGCGAGGTAATGGCCCGATTTGCCGCCCGTTTTTTCGAGCAGCCGCACGCCCTCGATCCGCATGCTGCGATCCGTGGCCTTGCACATGTCATAGATGGTGAGGAGCCCGATCGCCACCGCGGTCAGCGCTTCCATTTCGACGCCCGTGCGGGACAGCGTTTCGGCAGTCACCTCGATGGCAACGGCGCCCGCTTTCGGGTCGGTCGTGAACTCGACGGCAATTCGCGTCAACGGCAGCGGATGGGCAAGCGGGATCAGCATCGGCGTCTGCTTCGCGGCCTGAATGGCGGCAATCCGCGCCACGCCCAGCACGTCGCCCTTCTTCGCGCCGCCGGTCCCGATCAACGCGAGCGTCGGGGCCTGCATGACGATGCGGCCGCCGGCGCGGGCCACCCGTCGGGTCACATCCTTGGCCGCAACGTCGACCATGTGCGCCTGCCCGGCCGCGTCGAAATGGGTAAAATAGGGGGCCGGCGAACTTCGCGCCCGCGCTCTCGGCCGGACGGCTGCGCGGCGCACGGTTTTCGGGGATTTCGTCGTCCTGGCTCGCGTGCGCGCCACGGGGCGGCCTCCTCCGCTTGAACTTCGGTTGACGCCATGCATCTTAGCATTAGCTTTCGCACTCCGCCGAGCTGTTGATGCACAAAGCAATTCCGCCGCGCTCGAGGTCCGGGACCGGCGCATGCCGCTTCATCGCCACGCTCGCCGCCGTCGCGCTGGTCGCGCAACCGCTCGCGCCGATCGTCGACACCATCCCTAGCGCGAGCGCGCAGGCGTTGCCAGACCTCGGCGGCGAATCGCTCTACGCTCCGGCACAAGTGCCCAGGCGCAATCTCCCTGCGCCGCCTGCCGAAACCCCTCCCGCCGAGCGCGCGCCGTCGCTCCCGGACCTGGGCGATGAATCGCAGGCGCTCTACTCGCCCGCCCAGGAGCGCAAGCTCGGCGAGTCCGTGGTCCGCCAGATACGCGCGTCCGGCGCGTATCTCGACGACCCGGAGGTCAACGACTACCTCAACGACATCGGGCATCGCCTCGTGGCGGCAAAGCCCGACAGCCCGTGGGATTTCCAGTTCTTTGCGATCGCCGATCCGGGGATCAACGCCTTCGCGCTGCCCGGCGGCTTCGTCGGCGTCAACACCGGCCTCATCCTCATGACGCAGACCGAATCCGAGCTCGCATCGGTGCTGGGGCACGAAATCACGCACGTGACGCAGCACCATTTCACTCGCGCCATGGCGGCGCAGAGACGTTCGCTGTTGTATACGCTCGCCGCCCTGGCGGTTGCAGTGGCTGCCGCGAGCTCCAAGTCGCCTACGGCGGCACAGGCGAGCAACGCCGCCATCGCCTCGGCACAGGCGATCGCGATCCAGAGCCAGCTCAACTACACGCGCGAAAACGAGTACGAAGCCGACCGGATCGGCTTCCAGCGGATGGCGATCGCGGGCTTCGACACCACCGCGATGGCCACGATGTTCCAGCGGCTCCAGAAGCAGAGCCGCTTCTCCGATAGCAACGCGCCGAGCTACCTGCGCACCCACCCGATCACCACGGAGCGGATCGCCGAGGCCCAGGCCCGCGCCGACAAGGAGCCGTATCGACAGGTTCCCGACTCGCTCGACTTCCAGATGGTGCGCGCGCTCCTGCGCAGCTATCAAGGCACGCCCCGCGAAGCCGTCGAGTTCTTCGACAGCGCGCTTGCGGAGCGTAAGTACAACAGCGAGATCGCCGAGCGTTACGGGCTCGTCGCCTCGCTGCTGCGCGCCGGCGATCTGAAGCGCGCGAAGGTCGAGCTCGCCGCGCTCGAGAAGATCGCGCCGCCGCACCCGATGATCGAAGCGATCGCCGGCCACGTCTTCATGGAAGCCGGCGATCTCGACGTCGCGATCGCCCGCTTCGGCGCCGCGCTGCAGCGCTACCCGAACAAGATGCAGCTCGTCTACGACTATCCCGAGGCACTGCTCAGGGCGAAGCGTCCGCGCGAAGCCGCCGCGTTCGCCGATCGCGAGTTGGCGAGCTTTCCGGACGATGGCCGTCTGCACCTGATTGCCGCACAGGCATACGCGGAGCTCGGCAAGAAGATGCTGGAGCATCGCCACCAGGGCGAATACTATGCGTGGCAGGGAAACCTCAAGGCCGCCGTGTTCCAACTCGAGCTCGCGTCGAAGGCGGGCGATGGCGATTTCTACCAGGCCTCCGTCGTCGAGACCCGCCTCCGCGCGCTGCGCCGCGAGCTTGCCGAACAGCAAGCCGCCGCGGCGAACCAGGGATAGCTTCCGAAGGTTTCCGCGGCGCGGTTCCCGCGGCAGACCGCGACCGTAGCGCGCGCCTTTTCCGCGTTTGCAATGCCGACCGTTCGTCGGCTCGACTCGTAACCTGTCGTTTTTGACAGGTGCAAACGGCACTCCACCGGGACTATCTTCGGCGTCAGCGGCCCACCCGCGCGGCGCGACCGGCGCCGGCGGGATCAAAAATGCCGGGGAGGAACCATGAAGATCCTGGTGATCGACGATCATCCACTGATCCAGGACGCGCTCTCGCAGTTGCTGCCGCAACTCGGTGAGGAGGTCGTCGTGTGCGGCGCCGTCGACTCCGCCACGGCGAAGCGCATCCTCGACAACGAGCCCGACGTGGCACTCGTGCTCCTCGACCTCGCGCTACCCGGCACGCGCGGAATGGACCTGCTCGCGGACCTGATGCAGGATTACCCCGGGGTGCCGGTCGTCGTGCTTTCCGCGACCCACGATCGGGCGACGGTCAACGCGGCGCTCGCCGCCGGCGCACGGGGCTTCGTCCCGAAGACTTCCGATGCGCAGGCGCTGCTCGACGCAATCCGACGGGTTCGCGACGGCGGCGACTACCTCCCGACCGACGTCACGCTCGTTCCCGACGGCGACGGCGTGCGCATCGCCCCCGACGCGCTCGGCCTGACCTCGCGGCAGGCCGACGTGCTGTTGCTGATGATCCAGGGCAAGCCCAACAAGCTCATCTGCCGCGACTTGAAGCTCTCCGAGGGGACGGTAAAAGTCCACGTGAGCGCGATCCTCAAGGCGCTGCGCGTCCACTCGCGCACGCAGGCGGTCGCGATGCTCGCGCAGCGCGGGATCAGCGTCGAGACGCTCGCGGCGCGCCGATAGCGGGTTGTCGCGATGGCGTCCGCGGCGATCGCCCCGCCGGTTCTCGAGCGCGCCCGCTCCGACCAGGTCGCCACCCTCTACGGCTCGTGGCACCGCACCACCGCGTCGATGGCGCTGGGAGCGTTCATCCTGTGCGTCGTGCTTTGGGACCACGAATCCGCAGCGGTGATGGGTACATGGTTCGCGGCGATTCTCGTGAACCAGGCTTGGCGCGGCGCGCTCGCCCGCGCGTACCGGCGCGCGGCGCCGTCGACGGCCGAAGCCGGGCTTTGGGGCAACCGCTGGGCGCTCGGTTCCACGATCGCCGGCGCACTTTGGGGCGTGGCCGCGGTTGCAATGTTCCCGGCATCGCCGTCGTACCAGGCACTGTTGATCGTGTGCGTGTTCAGCGTAATTCTCGGCGGGCTCAACCTCACCGCCGTGTACAAACCGTCTTTCTACGGCTTCGCGCTCGCGGCGCTCGTCCCCCTGATCGGCCGCGTCGCGGTCGAAGGAGGAAAGGTTCACCTGTTCACGGCAGTCGTGCTCTTCGTCGTGCTTGTGTTCGTGCTCGGGTTCGGGCGCCGGGTCAACGATCTGCTGACGCACTCGCTCGCCATCCGCTACGAGAACATCGACCTGATCGGGGAGTTGACCGCACAGACGCGCGCCGCCGAATCGGCGCGTTCGGCGGCCGAGACGGCGAACCGGGCGAAGAGCCAGTTTCTCGCTGCCGCGAGCCATGACCTGCGCCAACCGCTCCACGCGATGGGCCTGTTCGCCGCCGCGCTGGCGGCGAAAGCGCGCGACCCCGAGGTCAAGCCGCTGGTCGCGAGCATCCACGCGTCCGTCGAAGCGCTGGAGTCGCTGTTCGCGCAGCTCCTCGACCTGTCGCGCCTCGAAGCCGGCGCGCTGCATCCCGAGCTCGATGCCGTTGCCTTGGACATGCTGTTCGGTCGTCTGGCCGCCGACTTCGCCCCCCAGGCCGCCGCGCACGGCCTGGATCTGCGCGTCGTACCAGCGGCGCAGATCGTGGAATCGGACCCGCTGCTCCTTGAACAGATCCTGCGCAACCTCGTCGCCAATGCGTTGCGCTATACGCGCTCGGGCGGCGTCGTGCTCGGCATTCGGCATCGGCACGGCGCGGTGCGCATCGACGTGGTCGACACGAGCGTGGGAATCGCTGCGGCCGACCGCGGCCGGATCTTCGACGAATTCGTCCAGGCTGCGCCCACGCCGCGCCATGCCGCAGGGCGCGGGATGGGTCTCGGCCTTGCGATCGTCCGTCGGCTCTGCACGCTGCTCGGACACCCGCTCGAAGTCGCGTCGACGCCCGGACGTGGCTCGCGTTTCTCAATCACCGTACCGCGGGTCGCACCACGCCGAAGACGCGCCGACCCCTCCGGTGGACCCACCGCCGGCCAGCCCGTGCCGGCGCCGACCACGGGCTTCGGCGGACGGCGGGTCGTCGTCATCGACGATGATCCCGCCGTCGTTTCGGCGATGCACGCGCTGTTCGCGTCCTGGGGCGCGGAGGTGGTCGAAGGCGAGGAAACTTCCGCGGCGCTTGCGGCGCTCGGCGCCCGACCGGCCGACCTGATCGTCGCCGACCTGCGGCTTGGCGCTGGCGCCTCCGGCATCGACGCGATCGGGCGGCTGCGCGAGGCCCTCGGCCACCGCACGCCGGCGCTCGTCGTCTCCGGAGACACGAGCGAGGCCGCACGCGGCGAAGCGCGCGCCGCCGGCATCAAGCTGCTGTCGAAGCCCGTCGTCGCCGCGGCGCTCAGGGCAGCCGCCGAGAACGAGCTCGCCGCTGCGACCGCGGAGCTCGTCCCGGGCAAAGCGGGAGCCTGAGGTCCCGCGCAACAGCGCGCTGGCGCCGGGAACGATCGCGGGCCGCGGCAGTCGCTATAAACTTGCACCCGGGCCTGGGCTGCGTACCGCTCCTCGCAGGCGCGCGCAGCCGGCGGACGCCCCGGTATTGCCCGATCCAAACGTTCCGCGGGAGAGCAAGTCGCATGAATGACCGGTTCGGGAGATCCGGCAGCCCGAACGACGCCGTGGCCATTCCGCGCGTCTGGGTGACATTCGCTTTGTCGATCGTCGTCCACACTGCAGCCCTCGTCGTCCTGCTGCCGCGGCTGCCCGGGCACATCCCCTGGCAGGAACAAGGCGAAACGAGCGAGCGCCTTGAAGTCGAGCTCGCTTCGCAGCGTGCCGCGACGCCTGCGCCGCCAACCCTGCCATCGTCGGCCGCGCCATCGCGGGTGACTCGGACCATCGTCTCGCCCAGTGCCCGAGCACGCAGCGCACCGCCGCCGCCCCGGGGAGCACCGCTTGCGCTGACCGTCACGACGCCACAGGCGCCTCCGCTTCCACCGCCGGCCCCCACGCCCGGCATCGGGTTCCCGCCCGCTCTTCCCTCCGCCATCGCAGCGGCGGAGGCGTCGCCCGCCGTCGGCGGCGATCTGTCGTCGTTCATCGCGGCGCGACGTCGCGCGCGGGACGAGCAGTCGACGCCGGCCAACGACGCGAGCGAGCGCCACGACCGCATCATCGCCGCGAACATGCCCGGTCAGGGTCCACTCGACGACGAGCTGCGGAAACGAGGCGGCGGCATTTTCGAGATCACCCGCATGACCTTCGCCGACGCCGAGTTCCTGTTCTTCGGCTGGAACGGCGATGCGCGCCGCAGGAAGACGCAAGCGTACGAGGTTCGATTGGGCAACGATGGCGACATCCGCATCGCTATCGTGCGCAGGATGATCGCAATCATCCGCGAGCACGACCAGGGTGATTTCCGCTGGCATTCGTGGCGGCTCCACCGCATCGTCGTTCTTTCCGCGCGCGCCGAGGACAACGCGGCGCTCGAGGACTTCATGCTGCAGGAGTTTTTCGAGCGCAGGTCAGGGACGTCGCACCGCTGAGCCCTGCTGCGCGGCGCGCCGGACGCCGGAAGGGACGGTCCGCGCCGTCGTCGACCCCGTCCGGCAGACCTTTCCCTCGACGCCCGTCGCGCGCTTGCGCCATTCAGCCCGTACGCCACGTTAGACTCCGGCGCGGAGCCATTCGGTTTGGTCTCTCGTTTTTGCAAGGACGATCGGCGGCCCTCTTCCCACCATCGAGAATGCGGCGACTGCTCATGGGGCTCTTGATTGCGAGTTCGGCGAGCGCATGGTCTCGCACGCCGACGCCCGCGGTGGGCCGATGCTCGTGTCCCCCGAGGGTGAGCTCGCGTTCGATGTCCCAGGTTAGACGCAGCCGCGCACGCTCGATGCCCGCAGAGCGATGAGCGCGTTTTTCGTTGCTTCGAGGGCGCTCCACTACGCCTCTGCGCTGCTGCTGTTCGGCGAGCTGTTGTTCGTGTTCATCCTGGCCAGACGTTGGTACGACCGCCACCGCGCCGCCGCGGACAGGTGCGATTTCCGCCTCCGGCTCGCGGCCGTCGCCGCCCTTGGCATCGCGGCGAGCCTCGTATCGGCGGTCACCTGGCTCATTGCGGAAGCGTCGGTGATGAGCGGCCTGCCCATCGGCGAGGTGCTGAATCCCGGTACCCTCGCGCCGGTGCTCACGACCGGCTTCGGCCGCGTGTGGATCGGGCGCCTGGGCCTGCTCGCGGCGCTTTGCGTGGCGCTCTTGGCGATGAGGCAGCCGGCAAGCGATCGGTTGCGCTCACGCCTGATCGTCAGTGCGATCGTACTCGCCGCCACGTACCTCGCCACGCTCGCCCTCGCCGGACACGCAGCCGGCGGGCCTCAACAAGATCGCCTCGTCCTGATCGTCTCCGACGCGATGCACCTCCTCGCTGCAGGGGCCTGGGTCGGTGCGCTGCCGGGCCTCGTCTATTTTCTCAAGAGCGCGGAGCCGCTTGGCGATGCCGCCGACGTGACCCGGCGTTTCTCAACGCTGGCCGCGGGCAGCGTCGGCGTGCTCGTCGCGAGCGGACTGATCAACGCCTGGTATCTCGTAGGCGACGTCCCGGCCCTGATCGGTACGGACTATGGCCGGCTCCTGCTGTCGAAACTCGCGCTGTTTGCGGCGATGCTGGTGCTTGCGATGGTGAATCGCTGGTATCTGATGCCGCAGCTCGTTGCCAATGATCGTGGGGCGCTGCGGTGGCTGCGGCGCAACGCGATCTTCGAAACGGCAGCGGGATTCGCTGTGGTGACGATCGTCGGTGCGCTCGGGATCACCGTACCCGGGGCACACGAAACGCCAGTCTGGCCGTTCGCCTACACGCTGAGTTGGCGGCCTGCGGAGCAAACGGTATGGATCGGGGCCGCGCTGGGCGCCGCCGCCGTGATCGGATGCGCCGGGGCCGGCGCCGTGCTCGGCGGATTGCGCAGTCACCAACCGCGCTATTGGCTCGCGGGGCTCGCCGGCACCGCGGCGGCCGGATTGACGTGGACCTGGCTCCTCGCGGTGCCGGCGCATCCGACCACCTACGCGCCATCGCCGGTGCGCTACACCACCTCCGCAATTGCACGCGGCGCCGCCGTCTACGCGCGGCGCTGCAGCGAATGCCATGGCGGCACGGAACGCGGCGAGGCTCGCGCGGCACTCGCACGGCCCGCCGGGTCGCTGGGCCGAATCGACTACGAGGCGTTTCGCTATCCAGGCGATCTCTTTTGGTCGATCGCGCACGGCATCCCCGGAACCGCCATGCCCGGATTCACGCCGCGCGTCGGTGACGACGACATCTGGGCACTGACCCAGTTCTTGCGCGCCCGATCGGAGTCGAGACTCGCCATGGCCCTCACCGAGCGTGTCGACCCGTGGCGCCCCATCGTGGCGCCGGAGTTCACGTTCGAGGTCGCCGGCAAACCGCAGCAATCGCTCCGACGGCAAACAGGATCGCAACAGGCGCGAGGCGCCGTGGTCGTCGTCCTTTACACGCTGCCGGCATCTCGGCAGCGCCTCGATCGCCTTGCGGCCGACGCGAGCGCGTTCACTCAGGCTGGGGCACGCGTCATCGCCCTGCCGTTCGACGCATCGTCGCCGCCGCCGAGCCCGGAACTCAAATACCAAGGCGGCGCGATGCTCGCCAGCGCGGGCCCGGACGTCGCCGCCACCTACGCGATGTTCGCGCACCCGCGCAGCGCCGACATGGATTTCCCTGCGCCTCGACACGTGGAGTTCTTGATCGATCGCCAAGGTTATCTGCGGGCGCGTTGGCTCGGCGTCCCGGACCCGGCGGAAAGCCGAACGGTCGATATCCTCGGGCAGATCGAGGTGCTGAACCGCGAACCGCCCGGTGGCCCGGCGGAGGGGCGGGGACATTGATCGTGTCGTTTCGTGGCCCCGGTTCGCCGTCTTGCTGCACTGCGATGCCGTGTCCCGGCGCGCGGCTCCAGCCTCGAGTCGTAGCCACGTTCGGCGACGTTGCCTTCCTGCCGCGCGCCGTGGCGCAGTCGCTGTCGCCCGCTGGTTCGGTTCCGCGCCGGACCTCGCCCGGACGGTATTGCGAGCCCGACGCCTCGCATCGCCGGTGTTCAGCGCGCGGAAGCCTACGCTTGCGCCGGGCGCAGCGCGTGCGGTTGGGTTCCTATGCTTTAGTGGATGAATGCTTTATTCTTCGCGAAATCGAGGGGAGCCACCGGGCGGGGTCGCTATGGTCTTGGCAATCGTATTGGTTTTGCTGGTCGTGGGCTCCGTCCTGTTTCACTACCTGAGCCCATGGTTCTTCACGCCGATTGCCTCCAATTGGGACACGATCGACACTACTATAGCGATCACGTTCTGGGTCACGGGCTTCGTTTTCGTCGGGGTCAATCTGTTCATGGCCTATGCGGTGTGGCGGTACCGTCACCGCAAAGGAAGCCAGGCGCTCTACGAGCCCGAGAACAAGAAACTCGAGCTGTCGCTCGTCCTGCTGACGGCAGTGGGCGTGGTCGCCATGCTGGCCCCCGGCTTGTTCGTGTGGGCGAAGTTCGTCGATGTCCCGAAAGACGCCGCGGTGTTCGAGGTCGTGGGAAAGCAGTGGTACTGGGCGTATCGATTTCCCGGGGCCGACGGCGTGCTGGGCACCGTCGATGCGCGCTACATCAGCGATGAGAATCCGTTCGGCATCAATCCGGACGACCCCAAAGGGCAGGACGACGTCCTGATTTCGAGTCCGGAAGTGCATCTGCCAATGGGCAAGCCGGTCAAGGCGCTGCTCCGGTCGACCGACGTCCTGCACGACTTCACGGTGCCGCAATTCCGCGTCAAGATGGACCTGGTGCCGGGTCTCGTGAGCTATCTCTGGTTCACCCCCACACGGACCGGCAGGTTCGACGTCCTTTGCGAAGAGCTGTGCGGCATTGCCCATTTCACGATGCGCGGGAAGGTCGTCGTCGATGAAGAGCCCGTCTTTCAGAAATGGCTGCGGAGCTATCCGACCTTCGCGCAAGCCTCGGCTCACCCGGCCGGCGATGCTGCGGCGGGCAAGGAACTCTTTGCGGTATGTGCCGGGTGCCACGGGGCGCAAGGGGAAGGAAACCCCGCGCTGAACGCGCCGAAACTGAGCGGGCAGGGAAGTTGGTACCTGAAGCGGCAATTGCAGTATTTCAAACGGGGCGTTCGGGGCGCGCAGGACAAGGATGTGTACGGGAAGATGATGGCGCCGATGGCGGCGACGCTAGCCGATGAGACGGCTATCGACAACGTCGTCGCCTATATCAAGACCCTGGCTGACAAGCCCGCATCGCCGACGGTGAAGAGCGACGCCGCGCATGGCGAGCGGATCTATGTCACCTGCGGCGCCTGTCACGGCGCCGACGGACAAGGCATGCAGGCCACCAACGCGCCGCGGCTCAAGGGAATGAGCGACTGGTACCTGGTGACTCAGTTGAACAACTTCAAGCAGGGAATCCGCGGCGCCCACCCGCAGGACATGTATGGTTCGCAGATGAGGTCGATGGCTGCGATGCTCTCCAACGAGAAGGCGACTGACGATCTCGTCGCCTACATCAATACGCTCTGATGCCTCGCCTCGTGAATTAGCTGAGGAAACGTCAATGGCTTCCGTTCCGCACGAAGAATCGCTCTACGTCCCGCCTGCCGAGGTCGCGGAGGTCGAGCTCTACCATCCGAAGACGTTCATCGGGAAGTACATCTGGAGCCAGGACGCCAAGGTCATCGCCGTTCAGTACGGGATCACGGCGATCGGGGTGGGGCTGGTGGCGCTGGTGCTGTCGGGCATCATGCGGCTGCAACTGGGCTTCCCGCACGTTTTTTCGTTCATCACGCCGCACAACTACCTGCAGTTCGTGACCCTGCACGGCATGATCATGGTCATCTACCTGCTCACGGCGCTTTTCCTGGGAGGGTTCGGCAACTACCTCATCCCGCTGATGATCGGTGCGCGCGACATGGTGTTCCCGTACGTCAACATGGTGAGCTACTGGGTCTACCTGTTCGCCGTGCTGTTGCTGATGGCGAGCTTCTTCGTACCCGGCGGACCGACGGGCGCGGGCTGGACGCTGTACCCGCCGCAGGCCATCCTCCCCGGTACTCCGGGTGCGAATTGGGGAATCGTCCTGATGCTGGTTTCGCTCGCGTTTTTCATCATCGGCTTCACGATGGGCGGCCTGAACTACGTGGTGACGGTGCTGCAGGCGCGCACCCGGGGAATGACGATGATGCGCCTGCCCCTGACGGTATGGGGGATCTTCATGGCGACGATCCTGGCGCTGCTGGCTTTCCCCGCCCTGTTCGTCAGCGCCATCATGATGACACTCGATCAAACGCTCGGGACGAGCTTCTTCATGCCCGCCCTCGTCTCGAAAGGGCAACACCTCGATTACAACGGCGGAAGCCCGATATTGTTTCAGCACCTGTTCTGGTTTTTCGGCCACCCCGAGGTCTACATCGTCGCCCTCCCCGCCTTCGGCATCGTCTCCGACTTGATCAGCGTTCATGCGAGGAAAAACATCTTCGGCTATCGAATGATGGTCTGGGCGATTCTCGCCATCGGCGGCTTGAGCTTCATTGTCTGGGCGCACCATATGTACGTGAGCGGGATGAATCCCTACTTCGGATTCTTCTTCGCCACGACCACGCTGATCATCGCCATTCCCACGGCGCTCAAGGTCTATAACTGGGTGCTGACGCTGTGGCGGGGCGACATCCATTTCACCGTCCCCATGCTGTTTGCGATCGGCTTCGTGTTCACGTTCATCAACGGCGGGCTCACCGGCTTGTTCCTCGGCAACGTGCCGGTCGATCTCCCGCTTTCCGACACCATGTTCGTCGTCGCGCATTTCCATATGGTGATGGCGGTGTCGCCGATCCTGGTCGTGTTCGGGGCGATCTATCATTGGTACCCCAAGATCACCGGGCGAATGCTGAACGACACCCTGGGCAAGTTCCATTTCTGGATCACGTTTCTAGGGACCTACGCCATCTACTATCCGATGCACTATCTTGGCTTCCTCGGCGTGCCGCGGCGCTACTACGCGATCGAGAACACCGATTTCATCCCTCAATCGGCGCATCTGCTGAACGAAGGCATCACCATCGCAGCGTTGATCGTCGGAGCCGCGCAGCTCGTATTCCTCTACAACCTCGTGTGGAGTTACTTCAAGGGCAAGCCGGCCGGTGGGAATCCCTGGCGCGCGACGACGCTGGAGTGGCAAACCCCGCAGACTCCGCCCAAGCACGGCAACTTCGGCCCGGCGCTGCCGGTCGTCTATCGCTGGGCCTACGACTACAGCGTGCCGGGCGCCGCCGAGGACTTCATCCCGCAAAACCAGCCGCCGAGCAGGAAAGGCGGGGGCCTCGAGGCCATGCCGGACGCGTCGGCGCCGTCGAGTCCGCACGGGTCGAAAGCGCACCCATGACGATGCTGTTTCCATTGCTCGTCCTGGCCATCCTGATGGCGGTGGTCGTCTGGTGGCTGGTTCGACAGACGCTGAACGTCAAGCCCTGGGTGGAGCAGCGCCCCGTCACAAACGTCGACGGCGATGGCGCGTTGTCGCTGCCCTCGATCAAAGTCGGGCTCGGCGTGTTCCTCGCGGTCGCGACGTCTCTTTTCACGCTGCTCATCAGCGCCTACTTCATGCGAAGGCTGGGGGAGGACTGGGCGAGGTTGACCATTCCGAAGGTGCTGTGGCTCAACACCGCCTTGCTCGTCCTGAGCAGCATCGCGATGGAGCGAACGCGCGCTGCGGCCCACTGGGGACAGATCGACGGCGTGCGCGGCGGCTTGGTCGCAGCCGGCGCCCTGAGCTTCCTGTTCCTCGCCGGACAGCTCTGGGCGTGGCAGCAGCTCGACGCCTCGGGCTATTTCGCGGCCGGCAATCCGGCGAACGCCTTCTTCTATCTGCTGACCGCGGTCCATGGCCTGCATCTGTTGGGCGGTCTGTGGGTCTGGGGAAGGACCACGATACGGGTGTGGCGCGGCGCCGGCGTCGGCGCGGTGCGCCTGAGCGTGGAGCTCTGCACGGTTTACTGGCACTATCTGCTGCTGGTTTGGCTGGTGCTATTCGCTCTGCTGTTGTCTACCTAGGGGATCACGGCCCATGACGCAACCTGCGCCGAGTAGTGCGGGGGAAGCTCTCCCGCTGCCTGAGGGCCTGCGAGGCATCGTCGCCGACTGGTCGTCTGACCAGCGGGCGTTCAAGAACGTCCCCTGGGGGAAGGCGATGATGTGGATCTTCCTCCTGAGCGACACCTTCATCTTCAGCTCCTTCCTGATCTCGTACATGACGGTGCGCATCTCCACCACCGTTCCCTGGCCCAATCCCAGCGAGGTGTTTGCACTGACGATCGCGGGCCACAAGATTCCGCTGATCCTGATCGCCATCATGACGTTCATCCTGATCAGCAGCAGCGGGACGATGGCGTTGGCCGTCAACTTCGGCTACCGCAAGGATCGCGTGAAGACGTTCTGGCTGCTGCTGGCCACCGCCGCATTAGGCGCGAGCTTCGTCGGCATGCAGGCGTTCGAATGGAGCAAGCTGATCTTCGAAGAGGGCGTGCGCCCGTGGGGCAACCCGATGGGCGCGGCCCAGTTCGGCTCGAGCTTTTTCATGATCACGGGCTTCCACGGCACCCACGTGTCGATCGGCGTGATCTTCCTGATCATCGTGGCGATCAAGGTGCTGCGCGGAGACCTCGATCGCCAGCGACCCGGCTTCCTGACCGGCCGGAAGGGGAACTACGAGATCGTCGAAACCATGGGCCTCTACTGGCACTTCGTCGATCTGGTGTGGGTATTCATCTTCGCAGTCTTCTATCTCTGGTAGGGAAGCCATGCCACACGCAGAGGTCCAGGAGCACCCGCCCGCGGGGCAGCCCCATGCCGCGGCCGGCGCGCAACAGCACGAGGTCGGGCAACAACATCCGCTCGGAATCTACTTCAAGATCTGGGGATTGCTGTTCGTTCTTTCCACCGCCTCGTATCTTGTCGACTACTTCCATTTTCAGGGCTACCTGCGGTGGTTCCTGATCATCACCTTCATGTTGCTGAAAGCCGGGCTGATCGTCGCCGTCTTCATGCACATGCTGTGGGAGCGGCTCGCGCTGATGTACGCGATCCTGGTTCCGCCGCTGCTGCTGCTGGTGCTGATGGGGATCGGGGCGCTCGAAGCCGACTACACGTTCCTTACCCGAGGTATCTTCTTCGGGCCGAACGCCACTGCGCCGGCGGCCGCCGACGCACCGGCCAAGAATCATTAGATGCAGCGGGGCGCCGCCGGATCACGAATGGCGGATCATCCTCGAGTTCCCCTGCAAAGCGATCAGCCAGTGCCGGGTGGAGGATCCCGTGCCCGCCAACTCCACCTGCGGGTGAGCGTGCAGGAGCTTCTCGAGCACCGCCTCCTGGTCGGGCGCGAGATCCACGAAGAAGATGTGCTTGCCATCCTTCAGCGCTTTTTCGAAACGGACGAAATTGTGGTTGGGCTTCTGGATTCCGAGGAACCCGCCCTCCCACGTGCAGAAGCCTAGGAGGATAACGGCGAGGAAAACGAACGGAATCCAGCCGGCGGCGGATTCTGTCCAGCCGGCAAAGTAGGCGACGGCCAGAACCAGCGCGGAGGCGCAAATCCCGATGACGGCGCCGCGCGTCGTCGAGTGGATGATGTCGGTCTTCATGAACGATTCGACCTCGTGGAGATGCCGATGTTGATGCACCTCCGCGTCGTCGCGACTCAGGACGTGGATCTGCGGCGTGGCGATGCCCGCAGCCTCCAGTTGCTCTTCGAGGACTTCCAGATCGTCCAGGCTGTTACCGATGAAATAATGCCGTAGCATCTTCACGATTCCCTCCTCCTGATCTTGTTAGTCCGGCAACTATACGTGATGCGCCCGCGCGCCACGTGGCGGAAATTCTATCCGCGTCTCGCGTACCGCGGAAGCAGGGGACCCCTGCCTGCCGCAACCGCCGATGCGGCGGCGGAAAAGACTTTGGTCGTCGTCGTATTTCCCTGCCGCGAACGGGGGTTAGCCGATGGCGCAGGGGGCAACTGCCGAGCTCACGCCGGCCGGCCGCGGGTGGACATGGATTCCCGCCGCGGAGTCCTTCCCGCGGCGTCCACGGTCGAAGCCTCCGCCGGTCGCGGGGGCGATGGAGACGATCGGAGGGACGCTGCTCGCCCCGGGTGACCAGCGAAAAAAAGCCCGGCACAGGGCCGGGCGTGTCGGTTCGCGGACTGCAGCACCAACCCGGAGGGCCGGTGTGCAGCGATCGACGAGGGAATGGTTCTGCCGCCCTCAGCCGGCGGCCCCCTGGAAGTGCTCGCGCATCTTCTGGCGGAACGATTCCATCCGTGCGATGCGTTTTTGCAGCAGGTCGCGGACGACCCCCTTCTGCTCGGGCGAGAAGGTCGCGTACAGGCTCAGCCACTGCGCGCGAACCTGCTTGCGCAGCGACTGACCCTGTGCTCGCGCGTCGTCGGCAACCGCCGCGACGGCCGCCAGATCCGGTTCTGCCTTGGCGAGCTCCGCCGTCATCGCATCCTTCACCTTCTGCATCAGCGCGCGGCCCTGTTCGCGGGCCGCCTTCGACTGCGCGACTGCCGCATCGAACATCGTCTGCTGCGACGTGTTGAGGTTGAGGCTCGCCTGGGCGTGGGCAATCAGGCGACCGAACATCTCGTCGCCATCACCCCCGTGGCCCCAGCGGCCTCCGGACGAGTGTGCGAATGCAACACCCGCCAACGCGAATGCGAGCGCTGCCGCCGTCGCTGCGGCGACGCGACGCGAAGTCAAACGACCGGGACGAAACGAATTTCCGAGCATCGTATCTCCTTTCCTCATCAATGATTCGAACGGGTGAATGCCGGAGACCGCGCATGCGGCGCAAGCCTTCCGCTTTCGTGGACCCGATTGTCGCTCGACGTTCAGCCGCAGTCCGCGGGCGATTGCAACCGGACGTTGCGCACGGGGCTCCGCGTTACAATCCGTTACAAACGCTGCTTCGACGCTCGCGTCCGCCGCCGTCTAATGCCACATGGTCGCCAGGAACGCCCCGCCCCGGATCCTCGTCGTCGACGATGATGTGCGGCTGCGCGACCTTCTTTCCCGCTATCTGACCGCGCAAGGATTCCAGGTCGCAACGCTGCCCGATACGCGCGACCTCGACAAGAAACTTCAGCGCGACCCGCCGCATCTGGTCGTCCTCGACTTGATGCTGCCGGGCGAAGACGGACTCGCCGCCTGCAGGCGGCTGCGCGGCGCCGGTGAAACCGTCCCCATCATCATGCTGACGGCGAAAGGCGAGGACGTCGACCGGATCGTCGGGCTCGAGATGGGCGCCGACGATTATCTGGCAAAGCCGTTCAATCCACGCGAACTCGTCGCGCGGATTCACGCGGTGCTGCGGCGGGAGCCCTCGCGTCTCGCGCCCGGTGCGCCAGCCTCCGCCGGGAAGATTGCATTCGGCGGCTTCGTGCTCGACCTGGCCGCGCGCACGCTCTCCGACGGCAACGATACCGTCCATCTCACGACCGGCGAGTTTTCGCTCGTCAAGGTGTTCGCGCAGCATCCGCGACAGCCGCTCGCGCGCGAAAAGCTGATGCTTCTCGCGCGCGGCCGCGATCACGACGTGTTCGACCGCGCGATCGACGTGCAGGTCTCGCGCCTGCGCAAGCTGGTCGAGCCCGACCCCGCCAATCCGCGCTACATCCAGACGGTCTGGGGCTTCGGCTATGTCTACGTGCCCGGCGAGGAAGCCGGCGAGACGTCCACCGCCGAAAAGGCCACCTGATGCGACGATTCCGCTCAGCGCGGCGCGCCTGACGCCGACCGTGACGCTGATCCCGCGCTCGCTCTTTTGGCGTCTCGCGCTGCTGCTGCTCGCCGTCGTCGCGATCGCGCTCCTTGCGACAATCCTGCTCTTTCGCCACGACCGCGCGACGCTCCTCGCCCGCGCGTTCGGCGAGACGAAGATCGTCCAGCTGCAGGCGGTGCGCGCGGCGCTCGAGTCGTCCGACGCACGCGAGCGGCGGGAAACGGTGGCGCGGATCGGGCGCGAGTACGACGTGCGCATCGTTCCCGAAAGCGAACGTCCTCTGCTCGGTGCCGGGGCCCCGACCCGCCCGGCAATGCAGGAGCTCGAACGGCAATTGCGCGACCGGTTGGGATCGGGAACGCAAGTGCGCGCTGCGCCGGGCCGCGGGCTGCTCTTCATCCGCGTCGACGCGGGTGGAGCGGGCTACTGGATCGGCTTCCCGCTCGCGCCGCGAAAGCCCGCCGACGAAGAGCCGTCGCGCGCCATCGTCTGGAGCCTTTCGCTCGCCGCCGTGCTGCTGGCGGCGGCGTTCGGCTTCGCGCGTTACCTCGCCCGGCCGCTCACCCAATTGGCCGCTGCGGCCGAGCGCGTCGGTCGCGGCGAAACGCCGCCGCCGCTGCCCGAGCACGGACCATCCGAGATTGCCAACCTGAACCGCGGCTTCAATCGGATGACGGCGAGCCTGCGACAACTCGAAGACGATCGCGCACTGCTGCTTGCGGGTGTCTCCCACGACCTGCGGACGCCGCTCGCGCGCCTGCGGCTGGGGCTCGAGATGGGCTCGCGCGACGACGCGATGCGCGCCGGAATGGTCGACGACATCGAGGAAATGGACAAAATCATCGGCCAGTTCCTCGATTTCGCGCGCAACGATCAGGAAACGATGCTCGAGCCGCACGATCCGAACGAGATCACCCGCGCCTGCGTCGAGCGTTACATCCGCGGCGGCGCCGCCGTTCAGTTTTCGCCGGGGGCGGTGCCGAGGACTCCGTTGCGGTCAACCGCCTTTTCGCGGCTCGTCGCCAACCTGATCGACAACGCGCTTGCCTACGGCGCGCCGCCGGTCGAGGTCTCGACGTCGCTCGCCGGGAATCACGTGGTTCTGGACGTTGCCGACCGCGGTCCCGGCGTCGCGCCCGATGAGGTCGAGCGGCTGAAGCAGCCGTTTACGCGGGCGTCGGCGGCACGCGCCAACGCCAACGGCGTCGCCGGCGCCGGGCTCGGCCTCGCGATCGTCGACCGGATCGCACGGATGCACGGCGGAACGTTCGACCTTCTCGCGCGAGATGGCGGCGGCGCGATCGCGCGGGCGACGTTTCCGGTGGCGCATTGAGGGCGCGCGCGCTAAGGGCGCGCGAGCAGCACCGTCGCCAGCGCGGCGATGCCCTCTTCGCGCCCGGCGAAGCCAAGCCGTTCCGTCGTCGTCGCCTTCACGCTGACCTGTCCGACCTCGCACCCGAGGTCGGCGGCGATGTTGGCGCGCATCGCCGGCACGTGGGGCGCGAGCTTCGGCGCCTGCGCGATCACCGTCGTGTCGAGGTTTTCGATCCGCCAGCCTTCGCGCCGCATCAGCGCCGCGACCTGGCGCAACAGCACCCGGCTGTCGGCATCCTTCCAGCGTGGGTCGCTGTCCGGAAAATGCGCGCCGAGGTCACCCAGCGCAAGCGCGCCGAGGATCGCGTCGCCGATCGCGTGCAGCAGCACGTCCGCGTCCGAGTGGCCAACGAGCCCGCGGTCGTGCGGAACCGACACGCCTCCGAGGGCCAGTCTGCGGCCGGCGACGAACGCGTGGACATCGAAGCCGTTGCCGATGCGAAAGGTCATCCCAGGGCTCCCTGCAGCGCGAGCACCGCCGCCGCCAGCGCGAGGTCCGGGGGATACGTGACCTTGACGTTCTGCGCGCTGCCGGTCACGAGCCGCGGCGACGCGCAGACGCCGGTGATCGCGAGCGCTTCGACCGCCTGCGCCTCGTCGGTCGCGGCAAGCGCGCCGGGCAGCGCGAAGGCGGCGCGCAGGATGCGGTAGCGGAACATCTGCGGCGTCTGCGCCTGCCACGACCCCGCGCGATCCTCGGTTCGCAGCACGCGTGCAGGCGCTTTTCCGTCGTCACGTTTCAACGTGTCGGCGACCGGGATGGCAAGGAGACCCCCGACTTCGTCGCGGGAAAGCTCGGCCACGAGACGCAGGATGGCTTCGGGAGGCACGCACGGACGCGCGGCATCGTGCACCAGAATCCAGTCGTCGTCGCGACATCGCGTCACCAACGCGGCGATCCCGTTGGCAACGGTTTCCGCGCGCGTCTGGCCGCCGCAGCGCAGCGCCTCGACATCGGGCTGCGCACCGATCAACGCATCGTAGGACTCGTCATCGGGGGCGAGGACGACGACGATCGCGACCGGCGCGAGGGCGGCGGCCAGCCGGTCGAGCGTGCGCGCGAGGAGCGGCCTCCCCGCCAGGTCCGCATACTGTTTGGGAGCCGCGCCCCCGAAGCGGCTACCCCCGCCGGCCGCGGGAACGAGCGCGAGGAGCCTTCCACGTTCACTCATGTGCGCGCCCCGCGCCTCGGAGCGGCCAGACGACGCTCATAGCAGCAGCGCGAGCCGTTCTTCATCGAGCGGCCTGAATCCCAGGCGCCCGTAGAAACGCCAGGCACCCTCGTTGTCCCGATGGCAGGCAGAGTCGATCCGCGTCACGCCGCGCGCCCGAAGATGCTCCGCGAGCGCGGTCAACATCGTCGTGCCGACGCCGCGCCCTCGAAAGCCGTCGCTGATCGTCACGTCGTCGAGCTTGGCCACGAGCGACCCGCGCGAGGTCGAGATCGCATGACAGACGACGCACGCGCCGACGGCGAGGCGCGTCTCGCCGTCGTTCGTGAACGCGAGCCAGACGAAGCCGATTTGAGGATGAGCGATGAACAGCCGCAGCGCACGAGCGAGCGCTTCCGCGCCGCCGCCACCGTAGGCCATGCTGGAGGCAAGGTAGTGCGCGTCGTCGTGCAGGAAGCTCGACAGCAGCGCCTCCGCCGGCGCGCGCGTCGCGGCCGTCATCGGCGCGCAGGCAACTACGGTCGCGGTGCGTGTCGCGCCCGCCGTGAGCGTTCCCGCGCTCACGTCCGAATCCCGACCTTCATGGCGTCCCCTCGGCGACCAGCGGCTCCAACGCGGCGCGAATTCGCGGCGGGATCGGCATCGGGCGCTGCGTCGCGCGATCGAGCCAGACGTGGACGAAATGGCCGACCGCGGCGGGCTCGTCGTCGCCCTGGCGGAAGATCCCGATCTCGTATTTGACCGACGACATCCCGAGCTTCGCCACGCGCAATCCTACGTCGATGGTTTCCGGAAACGTCAGCGACTTCCTGAACTTGCACATCGTCTCGACGACGACGCCGATGGCCGGTCCGTGGCCGATGTCGAGTCCGCCCGCCTGGATCAGATGCTCGTTTACCGCCGTGTCGAAGTACGCGTAATACGCCACGTTGTTGACGTGGCCATAGTTGTCGTTGTCCATCCAGCGCGTCGGGATTGCGAGAAAGTGGCGATAGCCCGCGCGCAGGCCGCTGCGGTGCGTGGACGCGGGCGTGATCATCGCGGGGTTCGTTCCTGGCATCGCGACGGGACGCTACGCCGGCCGCCGGAATCCGCCAACCATCCGCGCGTCGAGGAGCTCGATCCAGTGGCGGACGGGGCAGCTCGCGCCGTCGGCGAGATGGACGAGGCAACCGATGTTCGCCGTCGCGATGAGCTCGGGTTCTCCCGATTCGAGCGCCGCGAGCTTGTTGGCCTTCAACTGTGCCGAAAGCGCGGGCTGCAGGATCGAGTAGGTGCCGGCCGAGCCGCAGCAAAGATGCGGGTCCGGGACGTTCGTGAGCTCCAGCCCCAGCGCGTGCAGGATCTCCTCGACGCGGCCATTCAATTTCATCCCGTGCTGCAGCGTGCACGGCGAATGGAAGGCGACTTTGCGCGATCCCATGTCCATCGCGACTTTCGGTGCGATCCGCGTCCACTCGGCGGCGACGACTTCGACGGTGTCACGCGCAAGTTCGGCGATCTTCTTCGCCTTCGCGGCGTATTGGGCATCGAGCCGAAGCAGGTGGCCATAATCCTTGACCATGACGCCGCACCCGCTCGCGGTCACGACGATCGCCTCCGCGCCGCGCCCGACATGCGGCCACCACGCGTCGATGTTGCGCTTGACGATCGCGACCGCCTGCTCGTGCTCGCTCAGGTGGTAGGGCAGCGCACCGCAGCAGCCTCCGCCGGCGACCTGGACCAGCGAGATCCCGACGCGATCGAGCACCCGTGCCATCGCACTATCGATGTTGGGCGCGAGGGCGCCCTGCACGCAGCCCGCGAGTGAGAGCATCGTGCGCGGATGGCGGGCGGGCGGCCAGGCACCCGGCGCGATACGACCGGGGAGCGCGCGGAAAAGCTCCCGGGGAAGCATCGATTTTGCGACACGGCCCGCCGCGACCGCGGCCCCGAACACCGGGCCCGACAGGAGTCCTGCACGAAGCGTCCAGCGCTTGACCTGTTCGGTCGGCGAGCGTGGCACGCGCTTGTCGACCACGAGGCGGCCGATGTCGATCAAGCGCCCGAACTTGACGCCGGACGGGCATGTGGTTTCGCAATTGCGACACGTAAGGCAACGGTCGAGATGCAGCTGCGTCTTCGCCGTCGGCGCCGCGCCTTCCAGCACCTGCTTGATCAGGTAGATCCGACCGCGCGGACTGTCGAGGTCATCGCCGAGGAGCTGATAGGTCGGGCAGGTCGCCGTGCAGAACCCGCAATGGACGCACGAGCGCAGGATTGCGTCGGCCTCGCGGCCGTCGGGGGTGTCGCGGATGAAATCGGCGAGTGCGGTCTGCACGAGAAACCTTAGAGGCCCATTGTCCCGTCGTTTCAGAAATCGGGGTAGAGGCGGCCCGGATTGAGCACGCCGGCCGGATCGAACGTGGCCTTGAGGCGTCGATGCAGCGCGTGGAGCGTTTCCGAGAGTGGATGGAACGCGCCAGGCGTCTTGTCCGCCGCCCGATAGAGGGTCGCGTGCCCGCCGTGACTTGCGGCCCAGCCACGCACGCGCACGGCATCGGCGCGCTCGTTGGCCGCGAGCCAGCGCAACGCGCCGCTCCATTCGATCAGCTGCTCGCCCCCCAGGTCCGTGAACGGCGCCGTCGACTTGACGGCGAGACGCCAGAGCGGGGCGCCGCTCTCTCGCGCAGCGACGAAAAACGGCTGCGTCTGCTCGCGTACGCTGCGCCAGAACGCGCCGCCTCGGTCGTTGCCCGGCAGCGCCTTCCCGCCGATCTTCGACACTGCGGCTTCGACCGCGGATGGCGCTCCCGAGAGCCGCACGGCAAGCCCACCCGCGTGATACGCGGTCGCGGTGACCGGCAGCGGCTTTCCGCCCCACTCGTTCGTGAGCCGAATTGCCTCGTCGGCCGAACACTCGAACACCCGCGTCGTTTCGGCCTTGGGGAAAGGCACGCACCTGAGCGACACCTCGGTGATGAGGCCGAGCGTACCAAGCGCGCCCGTCATCAGCCGCGACACGTCGAATCCGGCTACGTTTTTCATCACCCGGCCGCCGAACGCGAGGTCATCCCCCTTGCCGTCGACGATCCGCACGCCGAGGACCAGATCGCGCACAGCGCCCGCATAGGGCCGGCGCGGCCCCGAGAGGCCCGCGGCGACGAATCCGCCGATCGTCGCTTCCTCGCCGTAGCGCGGCGGCTCGCAGGCGAGCATCTGACCGCGCTCGCGCATCGCACGCTCGACGTGCGCGAGCCGCGTTCCCGCGCGTACCGTCATGACGAGCTCGGTTGGATCGTAATCGACGATCCCCGTGTACGACGTCGTGTCGAGCACGTCGCCGTCGAGCGCCTGCCCGTAGAAATCCTTGGTGCCCCCGCCCCGCAGACGCAACGGTGCACCCGCCGCCACCGCTCCTCGGATGCGCGCCTGCCACTCGGCGATCACTGCATCCGCCATGGCTCGACCTCCGCCACCGCCGCGAATGAACGCGGGGATGGGCCAACGGCCGACGGCACGCGGCGACGCGTCGTTCGGGCCGTGGCTTCGCCCCGTTCGCGCACGCGTCCCCGGGGCGTCCCGGCGCTCATGCGTGCGGTCCGGCAGCCGCGGCCAGCTTGTCCCGATAGATGATCCGTGGCTCGTCCGCTTCGATAATCGCCGTCTCCCGTAGCGCCGCGTCCTCCCATTCGCGCACGAACGGATGCGAAAGCGTCGCCCGCAGGTAGGCCTCCGCGGGACCGTCCAGGGCGACACCGTAGGTACGAAAGCGGAACGCAACCGGCGCATAAAACGCGTCCGCGAGCGAAAACCCACCGCACAGGTACGCGCCGCCCGGCGCGAACCGACGCCGGCCCTCGTCCCAGATCTCGGTCACGCGCACGATGTCCGCGGCGAGCGCAGCCGACCACGGCCGCACGTCGACGCGCTCGCGAATGCACATCGTCATTTCGTTGCGCAGCGCCGAAAACCCCGAATGCATTTCGGCCGAGACGCACCATGCCCACGCGCGCGCCACGGGGTCGAGCGGCCACAGGCCGTCATGACGCTCGGCCAGATATTCGGCGATCGCGAGTGAATCCCAGACGACGACATCGCCATCGTGCAGAACCGGCACGCGCGCGGAGGGCGAGAACGCACGATTGGCCGGATTGGGCATCGACTCGCCGCGGAGCGCGACCATCGTTTCGCGAAACGGCGCGCCGGAAAGCTTGGCCGCCAGCCAGCCGCGCAGCGACCACGACGAGTAATTCCTGTTGCCGATGTAGAGGGTATACATTTCAGAGGTCAGAAGTCGGAGATCAGGAATCAGAAAAGACGCAATCACGCCGCGGGCCTCGGATATCTGATCCCCGATCCCTGATCCCCGATCCCTGTCACAGCGGCACCGTCTTGCCCGGGTTCATGATGTTGCGTGGATCGAACGCGCGCTTGAGCGAGCGCATCAGGTCCACCGCTTCACCGTGCTCGGCGACGAGTGCGTCGAGCTTGTGCACGCCGACGCCGTGCTCGCCGGTGCAGGTGCCGCCCATCGCGATCGCGCGCAGGCTGACGCGCTCCGCGATGCCCTCCGCCTGCTCGCGTTCGGACGCATTTTCCGGATGGAACAGCACGACGAGGTGGAAATTGCCGTCGCCCACATGGCCGACGATCGGCGCCACGAGCCCCGTCGCCTCGACGTCGGCCCTGGTTTCCAGCACGCAGTCGGCAAGCCGCGAAATTGGCACGCAGGCGTCGGTCGCGAACCCTTGCGTTCCCGGCTGCAGCGCCATCGCGGCGTAGTAGGCATCGTGCCGCGCTTTCCAAAGACGCGAGCGGTCTTCGGGCAGCGTCGCCCATTCGAATGCGCTGCCGCCGAATTCCTCCGTGATCGCCTGCATGTCGGCGGCTTGCTCGGCCACCCCTGTCTCGGAGCCATGGAACTCGAAGAACAGCGTCGGTGCGCTAGCGTAGCCTTCGAGCTTCGAATAACGGATGCACGCCTGCATCTGCACGTCGTCGAGCAACTCGATCCGCGCCACCGGGATCCCGTGCTGCATCGCCATGATCACCGTATTGACCGCGCTCGCGAGGTCGGGGAATTGACAGACCGCCGCCGAGATCGCCTGCGGCACGGGATAGAGTCGGAGCTGGATTTCCGCAATGACGCCGAGCGTCCCCTCGGCGCCGACGAAGATCCTCGTGAGGTCGTAGCCCGCGCTCGATTTGCGCGCGCGTCCCCCCGTGTGCACGATCCTGCCGTCCGCGGTCACGACGGTGAGGCCGAGCACGTTCTCGCGCATCGTGCCGTAGCGAACGGCATTGGTGCCCGACGCGCGGGTCGCCGCCATGCCCCCGATCGTCGCGTTCGCGCCGGGATCGATCGGAAAGAAGAGTCCGCTGCCTCGGAGCTCGGCGTTGAGCTGTTCGCGCGTAACGCCCGCCTGAACCCGGCAGTCGAGGTCCTCGGCGTTCACTTCCAGCACGCTGTCCATTTGCGATAAGTCGAGCGAGACGCCGCCGTAGAGCGCCGCGACGTGGCCTTCGAGCGACGTGCCCACGCCGAACGCGATGACCGGCACCCGCGCCGCGTGACAGAGCCGCACGATCGCCGCAATCTCCTCGTTGGTGTGCGGAAACACGACGACGTCGGGGAGCCCGGCGTCGGCCATCCCTTCGCCATGGCTGTGCTGGTCGCGGATGGCGCGCGAGGTGACCGCGCGCGTGCCGTAATCGTCGGCAAGTCTGGTCACGAGGTCGGCGACGGCGCGAGCATCGGGCCGCGCCTGGTGAAGTCCGGCGTGGACGTCCATGGCCAATGCTTTCAGAATCGCGGGATCTCCGGGTGCGGAATGCGGCCCTCGTGCACGTGGAGCTTGCCGAACTCGGCGCAGCGATGCAGCGTCGGCACGCCCTTGCCGGGATTGAGCAGCGCATGGGCGTCGAACGCGGACTTGATGCCGAGGAAGCGCTCGAGCTCGCCGGGCTGGAACTGAACGCACATCCCTGCCAACTTCTCGACCCCGACGCCGTGCTCGCCGGTGATCGTGCCGCCCACCTCGATGCAAAGCTCGAGAATCGCGGCGCCGAACGCTTCGGTGCGCTCGACCTCGCCTTCGACGTTGGCGTCGAACAAGATGAGCGGATGCAGGTTGCCGTCGCCGGCGTGGAACACGTTGGCGCAGCGCAATCCAAACTGCTTCGACAACTCCTCGATCCGTGCCAGCACATAGGCGAGCTTCTTGCGCGGGATCGTCCCGTCCATGCAGTAGTAATCGGGCGTGATGCGCCCGATCGCCGGAAACGCCGCCTTGCGCCCGGACCAGAAGAGCTGCCGCTGCGCCTCGTCCTTCGACACGCGGACCTCCGTCGCGCCGGCGTCCGTCAGCACGCGCCGGATCTCCGCCATGTCGGCGGCGACTTCCTCCGGCGTGCCGTCGGTCTCGACCAGCAGGACTGCCTTGGCGTCGAGCGGATAGCCCGCGTGGACGAATTCCTCGACCGCGCGGGTGGCCGGCTGATCCATCATCTCGAGACCCGCCGGCACGATGCCCGCGGTGATCACCGCCGACACGGCGGCGCCTGCCTGCACGATGTCGTCGAACGCGGCCAGCGCAACCTGCGCGTGCTGTGGTTTCGGCGTCAGCTTGACGGTGACTTCGGTGATGACCGCAAGCAGCCCTTCGGACCCGTTGATGAGCGCGAGCAGGTCATAGCCGGGGCTGTCCGGCGCATCGGCGCCGAACTCGACAACCTCGCCGGTGATGAGCACGCCGCGGACCCGGTGGACGTTGTGGACGGTGAGGCCGTATTTGAGGCAGTGGACGCCGCCTGCGTTTTCCGCCACGTTGCCGCCGATCGTGCAGGCGATCTGCGAGGACGGATCCGGTGCATAGTAAAGACCGAAGGGCGCCGCGGCTTCGGTAATCGACAGGTTGCGCACGCCGGGTTGGACGACGGCCGTTCGCGCCAACGGGTCGACGGCGAGGACCCTGCGGAACTTGGCGAGCGACAGGAGCACGCCGCTCTTGTCCGGCATCGCGCCGCCGGAAAGACTCGTCCCTGCCCCGCGCGCCACGACCGGTACCCGTGCGGCATGGCAGCGCCTGAGGATCTCGACGACTTGCGCTTCGTTGTCCGGAATCGCGACCGCAGCCGGCAACTCGCGGTAGACCGTCAGGCCGTCGCATTCGTAGGGTCGCGTTTCTTCGGCCGCGGTCAGCAGTGCCGACGGCGGCAGGATCGCCGCAAGCTGGGCGTGAACGGCAGGATCGAGCATCGGGGGAAGGGTTGGGCGATGGCGAGGCGACGGCCGTCCGGCGTCTCGCTCCCGATTATTCCACATCGCCGCTCGTGCGGCACGCTGCTAGAATCCCCGGCCGCCATCCCCCTACCGCCAGAGGAGCCGACCCATGCCGATCCGCCCCGTCATCCGCGCGCTCTTCCTGTCCGTGGCCGTCGGCTTCTCGTGGCCCCCCGCCGCGGCGGGGGCTGCGACGACGCTGAAGATGAACATCTCGATAAGCCAGAATTCGCACTATGGCGTGGCGGTCGACACGTTTGCGCGCGAGGTCGAAAGACGGACCAACGGTCGCTACAAGGTGCAGAACTTCTATTCGGGCGGGCTCGGTGCCGAGCGGGAATCGATCGAGGCCCTGCAGTTGGGCACGCTCGACCTGACGATGACGTCGACCGGGCCCGTGCCCAACTTCGTCCCCGAGGTCGCGATCCTCGACATTCCGTTCCTGTTTCGCGACTACGCGCACGCGCGCGCCGTGCTCGATGGCCCGATTGGGCAGAAGATGCTGCAAAAGTTTCCACCGAAAGGCATCCAGGCGCTCGCGTGGGGCGAAAACGGCTTTCGCCACATGACGAACAAAAAACGTCCGGTGACTGTGCCGGATGACCTGAAGGGTCTCAAGATGCGGACAATGGAAAATCCCGTCCATATTCAGGCCTCCAAGGCGTTTGGCATCATCCCGACGCCGATGGCGTTCACCGAGGTATTCATCGCGCTGCAGCAGGGGACGGTGGACGGGCAGGACAATCCGCTCTCGGTGATTGAAGCGGCGAAGTTCGATCAGGTGCAGACGAACCTGACGCTACCCGGACACGTCTATTCGCCGGCGCTGCTCCTCATGAGCAAGGGACAGTGGGACAAGCTCTCCGCGGCCGACAAGCAGGCGTTCGTGGAGGCGGCCAAGGAAGCGGTCAAGGCCAACGGGGCGCGGATCGATGAAGACGAGAGCAAGGCGGCCGCCGATCTGCGCTCGAAGGGAATGGCCGTCGTGGAGGTCGTCGACAAGTCGAAGTTCCAGGCGACGCTAGGCCCGACTTACTTCGATTTCGGGAAGAAATTCGGCCAGGACAACATCGACCGGATCAAGAACTACAAGTAGGCGTCACCGGCGCCCCGCTTTCCGCCCGCCAACGCCCGTGACCATTGCCGACCCCGACCTGCGACGCACCTGGCTGTTCGGTCCGGGGGCCGATGCCGAGGCGCATGCCGCCATGCAGCGGTGCGGCGCCGACGCCCTGATCGTCGACCTCGAAGACTTCACGCCGCCGGAGCGTCGCGACGAGGCACGCCGGGGGCTCGCCACGTTGTTGCAGTGCTGGCGAGATGCGGGCCGGATCGTCGCTGTGCGCATCAATGCACTCGACGCCGAAGGGGCCACCGACTTGGCCGCCGCGATGCCGGCGCGGCCCGATGTCGTCGCCTACCCGATGGCAGCGAGCGCTGCGCAGATGCGCGCGCTCCACGAAGCGATCTCGCAGTGGGAGAGCGCCGTGGGCATCGCATCCGGCACGACGGAGATCCTGCCGGTGTGCGAGACCGCCCTCGGCGTGCTCGACATCCGTGCCATCGCCGGCGGCAGCCCGCGAATCCGCGCGGCGCTGCTCGGCGCCGAAGATCTTGCCGCCGACCTGTGTGCCGAACGCCAGCCCGACGCCGTGGAGCTCGACCACGCACGGCGGCGCTTCGTCCTCGAATGTCGGGCCGTGGCCATCGAGCCGATCGACGCCCCCTACACCTTCGGCGATCCCGAAGGGGCGGCGCGCGAGGCACGCTACGCGCGTCGCCTAGGCTATCGGTGCAAGGCCGTGGTGCGCCCGGAACATGCGCAAGCGCTCAACGCCGCGCTGACGCCGAACAGCGACGAGGTTCGACGCGCCACGGCGATCGTCGATGGCTTCGAAGCGGCACGCATGCGCGGCGAAGACCGAGCGCTCGTGGATGACCTGTGGGTGGAAGTGCCAACCTATCGCAACGCGAAGCGGCTCATCGAGCGCGCGCGACGGTTACTTGTATCTTAGTGTCGACCGGCGCGGTACAGTCCAATCGCCGTTGTGGCGACTGGACCGGACCGTGCAGCCTGGAGTCGGCTCGGGTTTGTAAGCCCGTCACTGAGTAAATCGCGCACGGAGTCCGCGCTGGTCTTCTCGAAGCCCGAACGGTTACCCGCTCCGCCGTCGGCGAGCGCGCATGCACAAGCAAGGGATCCGAAGATCATGTCCAAGTCATCCGTGGTGGTAGGGGTCGACGTGGCAAGCAAACACTTCGACGTCGCAGCGCTCGCGGACCAGCTTCCGGCCACACGCTATGCCAACGATGCTGATGGTCATACGGCGCTGGTCCACGCGTTGGCGCCGCTGGGCGTGGCGCTGGTGGTCATGGAAGCGACCGGCGGTTACGAGGCGGCGTTGGCCTGCGCGCTGCAGGCCGCCGACGTGCCGGTGGCGGTGATTAACCCGCGGCAGGCGCGCGACTTTGCCCGATCGATGGGCCGGCTTGCCAAGACCGATCGCATCGACGCTCAGGCCCTGGCGGAATTGGCGGCCACCTTGGTGCGCCGACCCGACTGCGCCCGCTTTTTGCGTCCACGCTCCAGGGCCGAGCAGCAGGACTTGGCCGCCTTGGTTACCCGCCGCCGTCAGCTCACCACCATGCTGCTCTCCGAGCGACAGCGGCTGCGGCTGGCGCGGCCCAAGGTGCGGCCCAGCGTGGAGGCCCTCATTACGGCGATCAAGGCACAGCTCGATGAGGTTGAAGCGCAGATGGTTGGCCACGTGCAGAGTCACTACGCCGAACTCGATGCGTTGCTGCGCTCGACCGGCGGCATCGGCCCGGTGGCCAGCGCGACGCTGCTCGCCGATCTGCCCGAACTCGGCAAGCTCAATCGCCGCCAGATCAGCGCGCTGGTCGGCGTCGCTCCATTCGCGCAAGACTCTGGTTCGACGCACGGTCGCCGACGAGTAAGCGGTGGGCGTTTCGAGCTGCGCCGAGCGCTGTACATGGCGACGCTGACCGCCACTCGCCATAACCCAGTGATTCGCCATTTCTACGAGCGCTTGGTCGCCGCCGGAAAGCTCAAAAAGGTCGCCCTCATCGCTGCAATGCGTAAGCTCATCACCATCCTCAACGCCATGGTCCGCGACCAGCAGAAGTTCAACGTCAATCACATCACCTCTTGACAAAGGAGACGGTTACTCAGTGGCCGCGGCTGACGCTCAGGGCTTGATGTACGCGTAGTGCTCCTTCGCCTGCAGGTTGGCGATACGCACGACGCCCGACGGCGTGAAGCTCGGCCCGAGGATGAACTGCTCCTTCTTGAGGTTGCGGTTCTTGAGCGTGATCTCGCAGATCTCGAACTTCACGCCGCGTCCTTCGAGGTCGTTGACCAGCGCGGCGAAGTCCTGGTTGTTGGTCGTTTTCGCGCCTTCAAGCAGGAAGTCCACACCCTCGGCGTGGGCGACGACGATGATCTTCGCCGTGGGATCGACGTCGAGGTGATTGCGGACATTGCGCAGGCCCTTGGTGGCTTGCGCGAGACCGCTGTCGAAGTGATAGACGACCTTGTCCTGCGCTGCGGCGCCAAACGCGACGGCACAGAGCGCGAGCGCGGTGATGATGCTGGCAAACGGGGTTCTCATGGGGGCTCCTTTGCAGTCGAGCGGATTCGTGGTCCGATGTTACGGCGGTACCCATACTACCCCACCGGCTGTCTCGCTGCGACCGCCGCGAATGCGGGGTACACGGGGCGGGCGGTTATACTGCCGCCGCCAACCGGCACGGCTCGCCGCGAAAATCGGGAGCCACGCGTGCGCAGAGCCTTTCTCGCGTTCGAGCGCAGGACGACCGCGCTGTCGCTCGCGCTCGCATGTGCGATGCTGGCGGCCGCGGCCTGCCTCGGGCTCTACCAGATCTTCGCGCGCTTCGTCCTTCCGCGAGCCGGCCGAGTGGTCCGAGGTGCTGATCCGCTTCGCGCTGATCTGGATGGCGTTCCTGGGCGCGCCGACGGCCTTCCGGCAGGGAACGATGGTCTGTGTGGACGCCGCTTACCGTGCGGGCGGTCCCGCGCTGAAGCGCGCACTTGACTGGCTTACCGCCATCGCCTCGCTGCTGCTGATCGGCTTCATGATCCGCTACGGCTTCGATTACGCGTTTCGCGCCCGCTTCCAGACGATCAGCGGGCTCGAAGCCCTTTCGATGACGTGGGCGTATCTCGCGCTTCCCGTCGGCGCGACCTTCTGTCTGCTGGGCATCGTCGGCGGCCGCGCCGAGACGACCCCGGGACCCTGCGGTAGCCGGACCCACCATGCCGTCGACGATGCTCTTGACGATGCTGGTGGGCTTCGCCGCGAGCGTCCCGATCGCGGTCGCCATCGGACTCGCGAGCCTCGTCGGCACATGGCAGGCGAACCTCAATTTCCTGGTCGTGGTGAAGGAGATGTTCTCGGCCGTCAACAAGTTCGCGCTGGCCGCGATCCCCTTCTTCGTCCTCGTCGGCAACCTGATGGAATCCGGCGGCATCTCAAGGCGCCTCGTCGAGTTCGCAAAGTCGATCGTCGGCGGGATCCACGGCGGGCTCGCCGCGACCTGCGTGCTGACCTGCATGATCTTCGCCGCAGTGTCCGGTTCCAGCATTGCGACGACGTTCGCGATCGGTGCCATCCTGATCCCGGCGCTGATCAGGCACGGCTATCCGACCAACTTCGCCGCCGCACTCCAGGCGACGTCCGCCGAGTTGGGCGTCATCATTCCGCCGTCGATTCCGATGATCCTCTACGGCGTGTCGGCCGAGGTTTCGATCGGCGAGCTTTTCATCTCGGGCTTCGGCCCAGGGCTGCTGATCGGCGCCGCGCTGATGGCGTTCATGATCGTCTACGCGCGCGTCAGGGGCTACGGCAGCGGAGATCGCGAAGACAGGCTGCCGTTCGTGGTCGCAACCCGCCACGCCGCATTGGCGCTGGTGATGCCGGTGATCGGCCTCGGCGGCATCTACGGCGGTGTGTTCACGCCGACCGAGGCGTCCGTCGCCGCCGTCTTCTACGCGTTGATCGTGGGCGTCGGCGTCTATGGCGAGACGAAGGTGTCCGATCTGCCCGGCGTGCTGAGGAAGAGCGTCGTCTCGTCCGCAATCATCATGTTCATCATCGCCAACGCCGGGCTCTTCAGCTATCTCATCACCCGCGCCGGGGTTCCCGAGAGGATCGGCGCGTTCCTCGTCGAATGGCTGCGGACGCCGGTGCTCTTCCTGCTCGGCGTCAACGCAGCGCTTTTCGTCATCGGCATGTTCATCGAAACTTCGCCGTCGATCATCGTGCTCGCCCCGATCCTCGCGCCCGTCGCCGCGCATTTCGGGATCGACCCCGTGCATTTCGGCATCGTGATGGTCGTGAACCTCGCTCTCGGAATGATCACGCCGCCGTTCGGCGTCAACCTGTTCGCCGCGTGCGCGGTGGCGAAGATCCCGCTCGACCAGATCGTCATCAGGCTGGTGCCGTTCGTGCTCGTGGTGTTCGGATGCCTGATGGTGATCACCTGCGTGCCGTGGCTGTCGTTGGCCTTGCGCGATCTGGTCTACGCCCGCTGACGTCAATGGCCGAGCCTCGACCCAGCAGCGCGCCGGGAATGTTTCGCCACGACGGCGGTCACAAGGCCCTGCCGCCGGTTCAACTGATTCAAGGAGATTCTTCATGACCCCAACGACGCGCGAGGCCTTCGAGCAAGGGACGCTCACCTTCAACGCGCACGATCTCGAAGGGTTTGCCGAGATGCTCGCCGACGACGTGGTTTTCGTGGCGCCAGGCGGAGCGGAAGGAATGGGAAAGGCGGCCTGCGTCGAGTTCTACGGCGGCTGGCTCAGTGCCTTCCCGGACGGCCGTGTCGATGTCCGCGCCGTTCACATCATCGGCGACGTCGCCGTCGAGGAGGGAACCTTCGCCGGCACGCACGATGGAGTTCTGCACGGCCCCGCGGGTGACGTCGCGCCGACCGGCCGCCGGGTGGGCGTGGACTCCATCCAGGTCCTCCGATTCCGCGACGGCAAGCACGTTTCGTTCAACCTGATGTTCGACCGACTCTCGCTCTTCGAGCAGCTCGGCCTTCTCCCGGCGAACGCATGATGCCCAGGCCATTGTCCGGCATTAAGGTCCTCGAGCTCGGCGCGCTGATCGCGGGCCCGTTTTGCGCCAAGGTCCTGGCGGAATTCGGCGCCGAGGTGACGAAGCTCGAGCCGCCGGGCCTTGGCGATCCGCTGCGCAAGTGGCGCTACCTCAAGGACGGCACGTCGCTGTGGTGGCATGTGCAATCGCGCAGCAAGAAGTCGGTCACACTCGATCTGCGCAAGCCCGACGGTCAGGCGATTGCGAAGAAGCTCGCCGCCGGCGCGGACATCGTCGTCGAGAATTTTCGCCCCGGCACGATGGAGGGATGGGGCATGGGCTACGATGCGCTCGCCGCGGAAAATCCCGGTCTGGTGATGGTGCGCATCTCCGGCTACGGACAGAATGGCCCCTATTGCGAGCGTCCGGGCTTCGGCGTCATCGGCGAGGCCGTCGGCGGGCTCCGCTACGTCACCGGCGCCCCCGACCGGCCGCCGTCGCGCGTCGGCGTGTCGATCGGCGACACGTTGTCCGCGCTCTACGGTGTCATCGGCGCGCTGATGGCGCTCGAGTCGCGGCGCAAGACCGGCCGCGGCCAGGTCGTCGACGTCGCGCTCTACGAATCGGTGTTCTCGGTGATGGAATCGATGTTGCCCGAGTTCGATGCGTGCGGGGTCGTGCGCGAGCGCACCGGCTCGATCCTGCCGGGGATCGCGCCGACGTCGGCATATCGCTGCAGCGACGAGACGTACGTGCTGATCGCCGCGAACGGCGATTCGATCTTCAGACGCTTGTGCGCTGCGATGGGCCGCGGCGACCTCGCGAACGACGCGTCGCTTGCGCACAACGATGGCCGCGCGGCGAAGCAACAGTGGCTCGACGGCGAAATCGAGGCGTGGACGAGCACGCACCCCGCCGCCGATGTCCTGGCTGCAATGGAAGCGGCTCAAGTACCGGCGTCGAAAATCTACTCGATCGCCGACATTGTCGCCGACCCGCATTACGCCGCACGGGCGATGATCCGGCAGATCCGGCTTGCCGACGGTTCGATGCTCAAGGTTCCCGGCGTCGTCCCCAAGCTTTCCGAGACGCCCGGCGACTTCGACGGCGGCGGTCCGCGCCTGGGCCAGCACACCGACGAGGTTCTGCGGACCCTCGGGCACGACGATGCGGCAATCGACGACCTCAGGCGGCGCGGAGTGATCTGACGCCGGGGGCCGCGGGTCCGCGATCGAGCGAGAGCCATGTGGTCAGCATCGTCTCGGTCGCGTTCAACACCCGCGCCCGCGCATTCGGCGCGGGAATCGTGCGCGCGAAGGCAACCGCCCCGGCGCAGCTCGCGAACACGGCGATCGCAACCTCGCGCGGAGAGAGCCCGGCGTGCCCGGGGAAACGGTGCGCCACACGGGTGAGCAGCGCGCCGGTGCGCTCGCTCCACGCCGTGCGCAACCCAGGATCCCCTCGCGCCACGTCCGGCAGCAGCAGCGTCAGCGGACACGCCGACGCAAGATCAGGTTCGTCGGCCTGGTGCAGGTAGCGGTGGATCAGCGCCGCGAGCCATTCCCGATCGTCGGTGATCGGCGCGAGCGCGGCGAGCAGCCGGTCCATGCTGGCGTCGAGACCATGGAGCAGCGTCGCGCGCTCGAGTGCGTCCCTGGACGCGAAGTGGGCGTAGAAGCCGCCAACGGTGAGCCCTGCCCCTTTCATGACGGCGTCGATCGACGCCGCGCCGACGCCTCGCGTCTTCAGCAGCCGGTCGGAGGCGGCCAGAATTCGCGATCGCGTCCGCAACTTATGTGCCGTCGGGTAGCGTGCCATTATCTGTATAATATTATATATAACATACCATGCAAGATCGAGAATCCCATGCCCATGGATTCCCGATCCCGCCGCGACCTCGACTCCGGCCTGCTCGCCGTGCCAAGGGGCGGGCGACTCCTGGCGCAGCGTCAAACGCACCGCCCTCCGTCGACCTCCAGGCAAGCGCCGGTGATGAACGCCGCCTCGTCGGAGGCGAAGAAGACCGCGGCCGTCGCGATGTCGGTCGGCAGCGACAGGCGGCCGAGCGGAATGGTCGCGACGAACTTCGCGCGCATCTCCGGCGTGTCTTCGCCCATGAAATCGGCGAGCATCGCCGTCTCGCCCGCTACGGGATTGATGACATTGACGCGGATGTTGTCCTTGGCGAGCTCGGCCGCCATCGACCGCGATGTCGTGATCGCCGCGCCCTTGCTGCCGTTGTACCAGGTGAGGCCGGGCCGCGGGCGCACGCCAGCGGTCGATGCGATGGTGATGAACACGCCGTTGCGCTTCGTGCGGAAGTGCGGGACCGCGTGCTTCGCGGTGAGGTAGAGACTTTTGACGTTGACGCGGTAGATCCGGTCGAACTCGTCCTCGGTCACCTCGAGCATCGGCTGATTGCGATGCGTGGTGCCGGCGTTGTTGACCACGATGTCGAGACCGCCGAAGCCTTCGAGGGCGAATGCGACGAGCCGCGCAACGTCGGCGTCCTTCGACACGTCGCCCGCGCAGAACTTCGCGCGGCCGCCCGCCGCAGCGACGTCGCGGACGACTCGCTCGCCGTTGGCGACGTCGATATCGTTGACGACGACCGCGGCGCCTTCCTGCGCATAGCGGCCGGCGATGCCCTCGCCGAATCCGGACGCCGCGCCGGTGACGATGGCGATCTTGTCCGCAAGTCTCACCGGTCCCTCAGCGCGCCTCGGCCGTGCGCCCGCGGTCGATGTTGCGGAATCCGGTGCATGCAGCGCGAAGCAAAGGCTGGCGATCGCTCTTTAGCCGTGAAGAAGCACGACGGTCTTCAGGACCGTGAAGCCGTACAACGCTTCGAACCCCTTTTCTCGGCCATAGCCAGACGATTTCACTCCGCCGAACGGCAATTCGACGCCGCCGCCGGCGCCGTAATTGTTGACGAACACCTGTCCGCTCCGGATCGCATGCGCCATCCGCAATTGCCGTCCGCCGTCGCGCGTCCAAACACCCGCGACCAAGCCGAATTCGGTCCCGTTGGCGACGCGAATCGCGTCGGCTTCGTCGACGAAGGACAGTGCGGCCAGCACGGGGCCGAACACCTCCTCGCAACCCAGCCGGCACGACGGCACGACGTCGCGCAACAGGCGCGGCTCGACGTAGTAGCCGGTTGGCGGGGCGTCGGCGACGATTTCACCCTTCGCCACCGTCGCGAAACCATCCCGCTCGGCTTCGGCCAGGAAGCCGCGGACCCGCGCCAGTTGCCCCGCGCGGATCAGGGGCCCGCAGTCGAGGTCGGCGAGCGCCGGCCCGACCTTCAGTGCGGCAAACCGCGCGCCGAGTCTCGCGAGCACCTCGTCGTAGCGTGTTTTTTCGACCAGGAGCCGGCTCCCGGCCGAGCAGGTCTGCCCCGCGTTTTGCACGATCGCGTTGACAATCACCGGCAGTGCGGCATCGAGGTCGGCATCGGCGAATACGATTTGCGGGCCCTTGCCGCCCAGTTCCAGCGTCACCGGGCAATGTCGCTTCGCGGCCTCGCCCGCCACCCAGGCGCCGGTCGGCGGCGAACCGGTGAACGACAGGTGATCGATTCCGCGGTGCGCGGCGAGCGCTGCGCCCGCCTCGCGCCCGAGTCCGGTAACGATGTTGAGCGCGCCCTCGGGAAAGCCGACGCCTGCCGCCAGCTCCGCCACGCGAAGCACTGAGAGGCAGGCGTCCTCCGCGGGCTTGACCACGCACGCGTTGCCGGCCGCGAGGGCGCCCCCGACCGACCGCCCGAAAATCTGCAGCGGGTAGTTCCACGGAATGATGTGGCCGGTCACGCCATGCGGTTCGCGCCACGTCAACACCGAGTATCCGGGCGGATACGGGATCGTCTCGCCGTGTAACTTGTCGCACGCGCCGCCGTAGAACTCGAAGTAGCGCGCGCACGCCGCGACGTCGGCGCGTGCCTGCGCGAGCGGCTTCCCGCAATCGCGCGCTTCGACTTGCGCGAGCACGTCCGCGTGGTCGACGATGGCACGCGAGAGCTTGGCGAGCAGGCGCCCTCTCTCGACGGGAGCGAGCCGACCCCAGATGCCGTCGTGCGCGTGCCGTGCCGCCCGCACGGCGCAGTCGACATCCTCGGCGGTGCCGAACGCGATTGCCGCAAACGAGCTGCCGTCGGATGGATCGATCATCGGCAGCGTCGCCCCGCTCGCCGGTGCGACCCAGCGGTTGCCGATGAAATGCTCGGCGGGCGTCGTGACCGCAGCAGACGGATGCGGGGCGTTCATTTGGCGGACCCCGGCTCGAATTTCCACGCCGGCGTGTAGTCGTCGATGCGCGGCGCGCAGGTGATGCCGTCACGCGTCGAGTGATAGCGCGGATCAAACGTCGCGACGTCGGCGCCGAACCCGACCGTCAGATCGGCGGGCGCCGCCCGAGATGCCACTAGAGAGATCAGGGCAACGGGCAAAGCGTAGGAGGTGATGAGGCGTCGCAACATGAAAACCCCGGAACCGACCGGTCCATGCGCCGAAGAATAGCGCAACCCAACGATTCGGAACAAAAAATCCAGCCCGGGGCCGACGGGGCGCGCCGCCGACCGAGCACCGTGCGCGAAAACGTATCGAGTTGTAACGACGTCAACGGCGGCGCCAGCGGTGACGTTTTCGGAACCGGCAGGGCCGCAGTCTCGTCGAAGAGATAGGAGGTCCCGGCTTCATACGCAAAAGGAGAGTTCACCATGTCGCCAGTCAAGTCACGCAGCATCGCTCTTGCCACCGCGCTCGCCGCCGTTGTGGCGGGTGCGCTCGTCTTCGCGCCGGCCGCATCGGCGAACAACGTCGCATGGGGCGTTTCGATCGGCGGCCCGGGCTTCGTCATCTCGGCCGGCCAGCCAGCCTACGGGCGAGGCTATCGCGGTTATGGATACGGCTACGGCTGGCGCCACGGCTATTATCGGCCGTATCGCCCCGCAGTCGTCTATCCGGCTCCGGTTTACGTCGCGCCGCGTCCGGTTTACGTTGCACCGCGCCCGGTCTACGTTGCGCCGCCCGCGTACTACGGGTACGGCTATTGAGCGCGACGGTAACGGATCCGGTAGATCGCTCCGGCAGAATCGTCCGACACGAGCAGCGACCCGTCCGGCGCGACTTCCACGTCCGCCGGGCGGCCCCACGCCTCCTCGCCCTGAAGCCACCCTGTGGCGAACGGCTCGTAGCTGACGGCTTCGCCTTTTTCGTCGAGCTTCACGAGCGTAATGCGATAGCCGATCTTGTGGCTGCGGTTCCACGAGCCGTGCTCGGCGATGAAGATCTGATTCCGGTAGGCCGCGGGAAACTGCGTGCCGGTATAGAAACGCATCCCGAGCGGAGCCACGTGCGGCCCGAGCCTTTGCGCCGGCTGGGCGAACTCGCTGCACGCGCGCTTCTTCCCGAACTCGGGGTCGGGGATCGTGCCAGCGTGACAGTACGGAAACCCAAAATCGAGGCCGGGCTTCGGCGCGTGGTTCAGCGTATCCGGCGGCGAATCGTCGCCCAGCCAGTCGCGGCCGTTCGTCGTGAACCACAGATCCCTCGTCCGCGGATCCCAGTCGAATCCGACGGAATTGCGCTCTCCCTTCGCGTACACCTCGGCCCCTGAGCCGTCCGGATTCATCCGCCGGATCACCGCGTAGCGGTCGCGATCGGGCTCGCAGATATTGCATGGCGCGCCGACGTTCACGTACAGCTTGCCATCCGGCCCGAATGCGATGTACCTGAGGCCGTGGTGACGCTCGCCGGGCAGCTTGTCGGTGACGACCACCGGCTTCGGCGGGTCGCCCAGTCTCCGCTCTATGTCATCGAAGCGCAGGATGCGGTCGATCGCCGAGACGTAGAGCGCGCCGTCGCGGAAGGCGACGCCGGCGGGCTGCGACAGCCCCGACGCCACGACCCGGACCACGGCGTCGCCCTGAGTTCCCCTTGCCGGAACCGATACCGCGTAGACCTGCCCGGCGCTGGTGGAGCCGACGAACAACGTGCCGTCGGGAGACAGCGTCATCGCCCGCGCGTTCGCGACCCGGGCGACGACCTCGATCGTGAAGCCGGGCGGCAGCTTGATCGTTTCGACCGGCAACGGCGCCGGAGCGCCGATGCCTGCACGGGACCCGAGCGCGAAGGACCCCACGGCGAGCAACGCGGCGCCCGTGAAAGTATTCGCCAACTGGTGACGTCTCATGAGCATTCCTTCGATGGTCGGTCCTGCCACCCCATTTGACAGCCGTTGGCCCGCTCCCTATCCTGTTCTTTTTCCCCGCGCTGCCGTTTTAATCTCGGCCAGTTGGCAAACAGCAGCAGGGCCTGTTCACGTCATGTCCACGAACGCGTTGCAGAGCCGCTACCCGGAGGGAACGGGTGCCATGAGACGCTCTTTGCCGCCTCCCCCGCCAAGACCCCCGCTCCTGGCTTCGTCAGGCGCCTCAATCGGCGCCCCGCGCCACCCGTTCGCGTTTCCGGACATCGCGCGAGCAGATCCTCAATGAATGCGCTTGCTGCGATCGAGACCGTGCGGAAGAACCGGGACACGGCGGCGCCGGAGCTGTTGGCGTGGCCGCTGATCCGCACGCTGGTCGCGTTCGACACGACTAGCCGCGACTCGAACCTCGCGCTAATCGACTGGGTGCGCGAGTATCTCGGTTTCGAACTCCGCTGCCTTCCGTTCGACGATCCGGACGAGTTTTTCGCCGAGGTGAACGATTACGCGCAACGCTTCGTGCCGGAAATGCATCGCGTTTCCCCCGATGCGCACATCGATTTCGACGCACTCTCCGCCACGCCGGGCTTCGAGACCGGGGGTGCGAGCGACATCGCCGCACTCGGGAGGTATCGCACGGGCGAGGATAGACACGGCAAGGTGTCGTTCGGCACCGAGGCGGCGCTTTTCGACGGCGCCGCGATCCCCTCGATCGTCTGCGGGCCCGGCCACATCGCGCAGGCGCACCAGCCGAACGAGTGGGTGACGATCGAGCAGCTCGCGCGATGCGAGGCGTTCATGCGCCGCCCCGCCGAGCGCATCTGCGTCGCTTGATGCCTGCGCTCCCATGGACGCGGCCCGCGGCTTCGCGGCGATGATCGACGGCACCGACGGCTGCCCGGCGCCGCCGATTGAAGTTTCCTTTCCGGATCTCGCGCGCTGGGCCGCGGGCAATAGCGAGCTCCCCTATGTCTGGACCTTTGCCTCGAATCGGGCCGGACCGCATGTGCTGCTGCAGGCACTGACCCACGGGAACGAGGTGTGCGGTGCGATCGCGCTCGACTGGCTGCTCGGCACCGGATTTCGCCCGCTGCGGGGAACGCTCTCCGTGTGCTTCGCGAACGTCGCCGCCTATCGGACGTTCGACGGCGGCGACCCGTTCGCGTCGCGCTGCGTGGACGAGGACTTCAACCGGCTGTGGACCGCCGAGGTGCTCGACTCGCCCCGCAAGAGCGCCGACCTCGACCGCGCCCGCGAGCTGCGGCCGCTCTACGACCGGACCGATTACCTGCTCGACCTCCACTCGATGACCGAGCCGTGCCCGCCGCTCGCGATGGCGGGGCGGCAGCGCAAAGGGGTCGAGCTCGCGCAGCGGCTCGGCGCACCCGAATATATCGTCGTCGACGCGGGCCACGCGGCGGGCAGGCGGCTTCGGGACTACGCGTTCTTCGACGACGCCGTTGATCCGCGCAATGCGCTGCTCGTCGAATGCGGACAGCACTGGGCGAGCGCCGCTCCGGATGTCGCGAAGGACGCCACGATCCGGTTCCTGCGGCATTTCGGAATGGCGGATGCCGCGTTCCTGGATGCGTATCTTGGACCAACCCCCGAGGCTGCGCAGAAAGTGATCGAAGTCACCAACGCCGTCACCATCGCCACCGACGATTTCGCGTTCGCAATTCCCGTCCACGGGCTCGCGGTGATCGCCGCGGCCAGCACCGTGCTCGCGCGCGACGGCGCAACCGAAATCCGCACCCCCTATGACGACTGCGTGCTGATCATGCCGACGCGCCGACCGAAAAAAGGCGAAACCGCGGTGCGGCTGGGGCGATTCGTGGCCTAAGAGCGATGCGGCGCGCATCAAGGTGTGGCTGCGCGTACCGCCGCTTCCGCGGCGCGCACGACCTCGCCTCCGGCCACCGCGGCCCATCGGTCGTAGACGGGACGCGCGGCCGCCGCAAACGCTGCCTGCCCTGGCGGTGTGAGCCGAAGGATCGAGATGCGATGCCTCCGGAGCTCGGCCAGCGCGGCGTCGGCGGCGGAGCGCGCAACGGCCTCGAGCTCCAGCGCCGCCTTTTCCGCGGCGGCGCTGACAATGGCGCGCTCGGCCTCGCTCGCGCGTTCCCAAACGCCGGGATTGACTGCGAAGATCGCAACTTCGGCGATCGCGCCCCACAGCGTGACGTGGCGGACGCCAACCGCGTCGAGGCGAGCGGCGGCGAAGGTCGCAGGCATGCCTTCCTGCGCGTCGAGGTCGCCGGACTCGAACGCGGAGCGCGCGGCCGCGAACGGCATCGCCTGTGGCCGTGCCCCGAGACCGGCATAGAAGTCGGCGAGATACGGCGCCGACGCAACGCGCACGGCGAGCCCGACGAGATCGTCGGGGGTGCGCACCGGCTGCGCAACACTGGCGATTTCGCGATGACCGAGCGGCGCAAGCGCGACGGGCACGACGCCGGCAGAGCGCACCGCGGCAATCAGCTTTTCCTTCATCGTGCCCGTCGTCAGCGCCGCAAGCTGCCTTTCGTCCGCTGCGATCCACGGCAGTCCGACTACGCGCAGTGCGCGCACCTGCGGAGCCCAGTACAACGACGACCCAACCGCGAGATCGGCAGCACCGTCGCGCAGCGCGATGAACTCGCGCGCGGGATCGCGCTCGGCAAGCGTCGCTCCGGGGTGCAGCACGATGACGAGCCCGCCGCCGGTTTGCTCGGCGACGAGCTGCGCCCATCGCTCGGCGGCCTTCCCGAGCGCAAAGGCCGTCCCCACCGCGGTCGAGAGCTTGAGCTCCCTCGCTCGATTTCGCGTGTCCTGCGCAATTGCAGCGACCGGGGTCGGTGCGAGGAGCACGGCGACCGCGAGATGGCAGGCAGCGCGGCGGCGCCGGAAGAAAGACTGGGAAGGTTCGTGGCCGCCACGTCGCACGAGCGGAGTGTACGCGGCGCGCCGAGCTTGCAACAGCGCGGGGATGCTCCGGGGTCGCACTCGGTGGCGATGGCAGCCTCCCGGGAGGGGAGACGCCAAGCGCAGCGAAGCTAAGGGCGGCGCTCGCCGGGAGTATGCCTAGGCGAGTGGGAGTCTTCAGGGGCCTCCTTGGCAAAGCGTCCCGCCGGCAGCGGCGAACAAGAACCGCGTGATCGATTTCGACTGCGTGACGACGCCGGTCGCGATGCCGGTCACCGTGTAGGCGAAAGTCGCGCTGTTGCCATTGGCAAACGTAAACGTCGCCGTTCCGACCGTCTGGTTCGGTTTGAGATCGCTCGTTTTGTAATTGTCGAACCGCGGTCCCGAGGTCCGAACCAACGGTCCGGCGTACACATGGCTCGTGCCGACCCGCGGCGCCAACGTCGACAGCCAGAGCGGTGTGCCGTCGACGTCGTACGTGTACCAGGTTGCGAACACGGTGTTCCCCTGATGCGCGAAGTTGATTCCCCAGCCGGGTTCGCTCCCGCCCGCCGCCCACCACAGATCCTGGTAGTTGTTCGCCGCGGCGAAGTCTGGAGCGGCTGCACTAAACGAGCAGATCGGCTGCGGACCGGTGCCGAGATCGTAACGCGCGATCGCCTTGGTTTCGATCGTCGCGGGCGATGTCGCGCTCACGGTATAGGCGAAGATTCCATTGTTGGCGTCGGAGAACGTCAAGGTGCCGATGCCGACCGGCATCGGCGTTGCCGAGCCCGCGAAGTGGTCGAACGGGGGCCCGCTGTCGACGTAGATCGGTCCGCTGTACGTGCTGCCGGCGGGCGCGGTTCGGCTGGCGAGCATCGAAAGCCACCAGGCCTTGCCCGTCGCGTCGTACGTATACCAGGTGCCGAAGATCCGGTCACCCTGATGCGCGAAGTTGATCCCCCACCCCGATTCGGTGCCGCCGGTTGCCCACCAAAGGCCCTGGTAATTCACGGCGGCGAGCGCTACGCTCGCGCTGTCGGAAGCGAAGTTGGTGGCGACGTTCTTTTTGGTCGTCCCGTCGCGGTAGAGCGCGCTCACGCCGTCGGTCGGCAGCGCGGCAAACGTCCACTGGTCGACGCCCGCGTAGTCGACGGTCCCGCCACCGACGGGGAGGAAACCGTTCGGAACCACGTAGTCGGGCGTGACGAGCCCCAGAGCAGCGAAGCCGTCGGTGGCAATCAGGACGCGCGTATGGGCGGTCGGGCTTCCCATGCAGCTGTAGTAATCGCACATTCGGCCCGGCAGGTCGCGCCCAAAGGTGTACGAATTCGACTGGGTACCGCTCGCCGCGGCCAGCGTGTGGCCACCGAGAAGGTTCTGCCCATTCATCCCAAGCGCCTCGCGCAGCACGACGTATTGGACGGTGCCATCGGCGTTGGAATACAGTTCGTCGATCTGGTACGTGTGGTAGGTTGCGTGAACCGGAAGCGAGAAGAGAGCCGCGGCGATTGCCGCCGACAGGCCATGCGCAACGGCCATGGGGGTGCCCTCCTTCCGCGACCGCCCGTCCGGGGATTTCCGGTCCGGAAAGTCTCGCTCGGCAAACACGGGGTTGCCGCCCTCTATTCCGGCACTGGGGAATAGATCGACCCGGACTATGGTTCGCAGGGCAAGACCCGCGCCCCGGGAAGAGTATGAATTCCCCCCCAATACGCGCGTTGCCCGCCTTGCTCACGTTCGCCGGCGCGAGCTTCGCGCTTGCCGCGACCGTCGCAACGGCCGCGGCTTTCGACGTCGACGGTGCCCACCGCACGATCTATTTTGCCGTCGCCCATCAGGAAATCTCGTACGTGCGCGGCCGCTTCCTCAAGCTCGATGCCACGGTGTCGTTCGATTCGCAGACCAAGACCGGAAGCGTCGTCGCCGACGTCGATGCGAGCTCGGTCGACACCGGCAATCGGGCGATCGACGACGTGCTCCGCTCGCCGCAGTTTCTCGACACGGCCCTGTATCCGGACGTCCGCTATGTCGGCGATGGTTTCGTGTTCGAAGGGGACAGACTGACGGCGATCGACGGCAGGCTGTGGCTCCACGGCGTCCAGCGCCCCTTGCGCCTCACCGTGGAGCGCTTTGTCTGCAAGGAGGTGCGGGCGGGCATTGCGAGGCGCTATGTGTGCGGCGGAACGTTCCGCACGGCGTTCGATCGCTCGGAGTACGGCCTCACCCGCTCGCTGCCGGACGTCGGCGACCGGGTCGAGCTCGAGATCAACGTCGAGGCCACGCGCAGGTAGCGAACGACCCCGGCGGACCTTCCGACTCAATGGTATGTCGAGGCGTCGGCCGCGGGCGTCGACTTGCCGCGGTCGCATCCCGCGACGCGCGTGGTTCGGATCCGCAGCGCCCGGGAATACGCGCGCCGGGGTCGGCCTCCGGCTGCGATTCGCGATTGCTCGCATCCCCTTTCCTTTGGCCTGTGCGCCCCCTCGCCGCTCGCCGTTTCGCCTGCCTCCGGCCCCGCGCCGCTAGCTAATCGAGCGGCGACCCGTCGCGCACCGGAGTGTCGCGCCAGTACCGCGGATCGGCGGCGCGCTCGGCGCGCGGGATCCTCGACGCTCCCGGCGCCAACACGAAGGTCAGCGCACCATCGTAGTCGGTGCGGAAGCTCGTGATCCCCGCCTCGTCGTAGCGAGCAACGATCTCGGGCCGGGGATGGCCGAAGCGATTGCGGTAACCGGGCGTGTAGACCGCAACGGCGGGTGCCACCGCGGCGATGAATGCCGGCGTCGACGATGTCTTGCTGCCGTGATGCGGGACGAGCAGGACGTCGGACTTGAGCGCGGTCGCGTCGCGCCGCACGAGCTCCGACTCGCCGCGCGCCTCGAGATCGCCGGTCAAAAGCACGCTGCCATACGCGGAATCGATCCGCAAGACGCACGAAAGATCGTTGGGTTTGAGGCGCGGCATCGCGTAGTCCGTGGCCGTGGGCTGCAGCACGCTGAAGCGCACGCCGTCCCAGTCCCAGTGCCGCCCCGCTTCGCAACGCTGCACCTCGCCGCCTTCCTGCACGCGGTGCTCGACGATCGCATGGTCCGGCGGAAGCGACGACGACAGCCAGCCTACGGGCACCGTGCGCATCACCGAAAGTGCGCCCCCGCTGTGGTCGGAATCCTGATGCGTGACGATCATGCCGTCGAGCCGGCGGATTCCCGCAGCGCGCAGGAACGGCCCCACGATCCGGCCGCCGGCGTCGGCGTCGTCGGTGAAACGCGGCCCGGTGTCGTAGAGAAGCGCGTGCGCGTGGGTCTCGACGACGACCGCGAGCCCCTGCCCGACGTCGAGCACCGTCATGCGTACGGTGTCAGGGTCGGGCGGCGGCGGCCGCACGAGGAACAGCGGCAGCAACGCGACGAGCCCAAGGGCGCGCCCCGGCACCCCGCGCGGTGCCGCAAGCCACGCGACGCCGACGACCGCCACGACAACGGTCGAGACTGGCGGCGCGTGCTGCTGCCAGACCGCGGCCGGCGCATTCGACATCCAGAGGAGCGGCACCATCAGGGCCGCGAACGCGAAATGTGCCGCCCGCCACAGCAGGTCGACGGGAAGCACGATGCCGAGAAGCGCAAGCGGAACCACGATGAACGTGATCGCGGGAATCGCCAGCGCATTGGCGACGGGCGAAATTAGCGACACCTGCTGAAACAATGCGAGGGTGCCGGGCACGAGGCCGATCGTCACCAGCGCCTGGGCGCGCGCCGCGGCACGCAGCGCGCGAACGGCGCGTTCGACGCGCGAGGCCGGCGCCGCACTCGCGAGACGGCCGACATGCGCGTAGAGAAGCAGGCCGACCGCGCCGAACGAAAGCCAGAAGCCGGCTGCGAACCCCGCCCAGGGATCCCATGCGAGCACGGCGGCGAGCGCCCACAGCCAGACGATGGCGGCGGTCCCGGGACGCGCGAGCGCGAGACCCATCGCCGCTACGCCGAGCATCAGCAGCGTGCGTATCGCCGGCACCTGCGCGCCCGCGAGCAGCACGTAGGCCGTCGCTGCGGTCAGGCCGACCAGCGCGGCGACCTTGCGCGCCGGAATGCGCGCCGTGAGTCGGGCGCTGCGCCGGGCGAGCGCAAACGCGAGACCGCCGGCAATCGACGCAAAGACCGTCACGTGCAAGCCGGAGATGGAAATGAGATGGGTGATGCCGGTGCGGCTGAAGACCTGCCACTGTGCTTCGGAAACCGCACGCTGCTCGCCGATCGTCAACGCGACGATCACGCCAGCATAGGGCGCGTCGGAGAGGGCCGCGGCGATGCGCTCGCGCACCGCTGCGCGCGCCCGCTGCACGTAATCGAAGGGACGACCGGCAAAGGTGTCGAGGCGCGCATTCAGGTGGTCGGTGCGCACGTACCCCGTCGCGCGCAAGCCGTTCTCGAGTAGCCACGCTTCGACATCGAAGCCGTTCGGATTGACGGTGCCGTGCGGACGCTTCAAGCGGACGACCAGCCGCCAGCGCTCGCCGGCCGCAATCGCCGGAACGGTGTCGTTCGAGCCGCCCTTCTGCCGTTGCGCGTACCACGCAAGCGAAACCTTGGCCGGCACGACAGCGCCGGCGGTTTCGACGCGCTCGACCGCAAAGGAGAAGCGCGTGCCGCGAGCCGACGTCAGCGGCAGATCGTCGATCACGCCGACGAGCGCGATGTCCTCGCCTTCCCATGCCGATGGCAGCGCATCCGCGAGCCGGACTTGCGCGCGCCACGCGGCATAGCCAAACCCGAGCGCGCCCGCAGCGGCGATCGCGAGCATGGTTGCCGCGATGCGCTGGGCCGGCAAGCGCTGCCGCAGCAAGTGCAGCGTTGCGCCCGCCGTCGCTGCCGCGAGCGCACCGCCGAGGCACGACACGACTTGCGGCAGCACCGCTTGCCATTGCAGCAGCACGACGCCGGCGGCGAATGCGACGAGGGCGAGCGGCAACGCGGCCATTGAGACTCCAGCATCCGCCGCGCTCGAGATCCGGTGGGTCGAAGGACGGCAACAAAAGGTTCTTCGGCGCGGTGCTGCTCCGATCCTGTCAATGCCCCGCTACTGTAGACACGGCCGAAAATCGCCACCATTCGCCAAACGGATGAGGAGGTCCGTTATCCCGGCCGACTCGCGTTGCCGCGGCGGCTCGCCGCGTCGACCGGCTCCTCATACGGCGAGGGCGCGCAACACGGAAATGCGCTCAACTCGCCGCCGTCGCAGGCGCGACAGCAGGCCGACATTTCTAGCTAAGCTAGGGCGAATCCTCGCCGACGTAACGGGCGAGCTCGATCAGGTTGCCATCCGGATCGCGAACGTAGATCGACTCGATGGGCCCCAGCGCGCCGGTACGCACGACGGGCCCCTGCTCGATGGGAACGCCGCAGGTCGCGAGATGCGCGATCACTGCGGCCGCAGGCTCGGCGACAATGAGGCACAGGTCCGCCGATCCCGGCATCGGCCGTGCCGCGACTGCGGCGACACCTCCGTTGGCTGGACCGCCCGTCTGGCCAACCGGGTGGAGGTTGATCTTCTGCCGCCCGAACGAGAGCGCCTTGCGGCCCACACCGAAAGTCACTTCGCGCATTCCGAGCACTTCAGTATAGAAGCGAATCGTCGCCGCGACATCGCGACAGGTCAGTACGAGGTGGTCGAGGCGCAGTACAGTCAGCATGAATGTGCCCCCACGCTTGCGGCGATCGCCGCTGCCCTCATGCCCTGGCTGCCAGCACCATCTGCGTGCAGCGGAAAAGCGCGATCGTGCCGCCGTCGGCGTGACGCGTGACCGTCGCGTCCCAGACCTGCGTCGTGCGCCCGAGATGCGCGGGCTTCGCGATGCAGGTGAGCTTGCCTTCGCGGGCGGTGCCGATGAAGTTGCTCTTGAGCTCGATCGTCGTGAAGTTGTCGGCACCTTCGGGCAGATGCGCGATGCAGCCGTAGCCGCACGCGGTGTCGGCGAGCGCAACGACCGTCGCCGCGTGCAGGAAGCCATTCGGCGCGAGGAGCTCGGGCCGGATGTCGAGCTCGGCGACGAGCAGGCCCTGCTCGACCGCCATGACGCGAAAGCCGAACAGCGCCGGGAGGCGCCCCTTGCCGCGCTCGTTCAACAATTCAACTGCAATTCCCGGACGCAGCGTCATTGCGTTCGCCCTGGCCGCGCCGTGCACGCTACAGCCGTTGCTCGACCCAGCCGGCGACCGATCGCAGCGCCGCCGGCAGCCCCGCGGGATCCGTGCCGCCGGCCTGCGCCATGTCCGGTCGCCCGCCGCCCTTGCCGCCGACCTGCTGCGCGACGTGGTTGACGAGCTCGCCCGCCTTTACCTTCGCCGTCAGATCCGCCGTGACGCCGGCAATCAGCGTGACCTTGCCGTCGGCGACGGCGGACAGGACGATCGCCGCGCTCTTCAGCTTGTCTTTGAGCTTGTCCATCGTCTCGCGCAGGCCCTTGGCGTCCGCGCCATCGACGGTGGCCGTCAGCACTTTCGTGCCCTTCACGTCGACCGCGCTGCCGGCGAGATCGTCTCCGGCGGAGGCGGCGAGCTTCGCCTTGAGCCGCGCGAGCTCGCGCTCCGATGCCTTCGCGCTCTCGATCAACTGCGCGATCTTCGCCTCGATTTCCGTCGCGGGCGCCTTCAACGCTGCCGCCGCAGCGGCGATTTGCGCTTCCTGTGCCTGCACCCACCGGAGCGCGTTGTCGCCGGTGACCGCCTCGACGCGCCGGATGCCGGCGGCGACGCCGCCCTCGGCGACGATCTTGAAGAAGCCGATGTCGCCGGTTCGGGCGACGTGGGTGCCGCCGCAGAGCTCGCGCGAGCTGCCGATGTCGAGCACGCGGACTTCGTCGCCGTACTTCTCGCCGAACAGCATCATCGCGCCGGACTTCTGGGCCGCGTCGATGGGCATCACGCGCGCCTGCGTGGCGGCATTCTCGAGGATTTCGCGGTTGACGATCGCCTCGACGCGCCGGATCTCCGCGTCGCTCATCGGCGCGTTGTGCGCGAAGTCGAAGCGCGTCTTGTCGGGATCGACGAGCGAGCCCTTTTGCTGGACATGCGTGCCGAGGACTTCGCGCAGCGCCTTGTGCATCAGGTGCGTGGCCGAGTGGTTGCGCACCGTCCGCGCTCGCGCGACGTGGTCGACCTGTGCCGCGACGATGTCGCCGACCCTGAGCTCGCCGGTCTTCATCTCGCCGAGGTGGCCGTACACGTCGGCCTGGATCTTCTGCGTGTCGTGAACGGCGAACAGCGTGAGGCAGGTCCCGCCCTTGGTGATCTCGCCGCGATCGCCCACCTGGCCGCCCGATTCAGCGTAGAACGGCGTCTCCGAGAGCACCACGACGCCCGATTCGTCCGCCGAGAGCGAAGGCACCGCCACTCCTTGCTTGTAAAGCGCCGTCACGCGGCCCTCGGCGGAGAGCGTTTCATAACCGCGGAACTGCGTCTTCTGGCCCGCATAGTCGAGCTGGGTGCCCATTTTGAACTGGCTCGCCGCGCGCGCTCGCTCGCGTTGGGCGTTCATCGCGCGGTCGAAACCGTCCTCGTCGACTGTGACGTTGCGCTCCCGGCACACGTCGGCGGTCAAGTCGAAGGGGAAGCCGTACGTGTCGTAGAGCACGAATGCGGTCTCGCCGTCGAGCACCTTCGTGCCTCCGGCGAGCGCCTGCTCGAGCATCTTCATCCCGTTCTCGATCGTCTCGCCGAAGCGTTCCTCTTCCTGCCTCAACACCTGCGCGACACGTTTCGCGTCGCGCCGCAGCTCGGGATACGCGTCGCCCATCGTGCGGTCGAGATCGGGGACGAGCTTGTGGAAGAACGGCGCCTTCCGCCCGAGCTGATACCCGTGGCGGATCGCGCGGCGGATGATCCGCCGGAGCACATAGCCCCGCCCCTCGCTGCCGGGAATCACGCCATCGACGATCAGGAATGCACACGCGCGAATGTGATCGGCGATCACGCGCAGGCTGGGCGACAGATAGTCGTTCGCACTCGTCTCGCGCACCGCTGCGCGGATCAGGTCGCAGAAGAGATCGATCTCGTAATTGCTGTGCACGTGCTGCAGCACAGCCGCGAGCCGCTCGAGACCCATGCCCGTATCCACCGACGGCTTGGGCAACGGGTACATCGTGCCCCGGTCGTCCCGGTTGAACTGCATGAACACGAGGTTCCAGATCTCGATGTAGCGGTCGCCCTCGGACTCGGGCGATCCAGGCGGGCCGCCCCACACCTCCGGGCCGTGGTCGTAGAAGATCTCGGAGCAGGGGCCGCACGGCCCGGTGTCGCCCATCATCCAGAAATTGTCGCTGGCGTACGGAGCGCCCTTGTTGTCGCCGATGCGGATGCAACGCTCCGGCGGGACGCCGATGTCCCTCGTCCAGACGCCGTAGGCCTCCTCGTCGTCGATGTACACCGTCGTCCACAGCTTGTCGGGCGCCAGACCGTATTCCTTCGTCAGGAGCTCCCACGCATAGCGGATCGCCTCCCGCTTGAAGTAATCGCCAAAGCTGAAGTTGCCGAGCATCTCGAAGAACGTGTGATGCCGCGCCGTGTAACCGACATTCTCGAGGTCGTTGTGCTTGCCGCCGGCGCGCACGCAGCGCTGGGCGGTCGTCGCGCGAACGTACGGCCGCTTGTCGAGGCCCAGGAATACGTCCTTGAACTGGTTCATGCCGGCATTGGCGAAGAGCAACGTCGGATCGTCGCGCGGAACGAGCGAGGAGGACGGCACGATCGTGTGACCGCGGGCGGCGAAGAACTCGAGGAATCGCGTACGGATGTCGGCGGTTTTCATCGAACGCGTAGCCTGGCAAAAGAAGCCGGCTAATCAAAAGCTTGGATTCTACCGCGTTGCGCGCGCCGACGCGCCGGTTCCGCCCCTAACCCGCCGGCGGCTTTCGGAGCAGCTTGAAGATCGCCGACAGGGCGAACCCGCGGCTTTGCAGGAAACGGATCTGCCGCGCCTTTTCGCGATCGTTCGCGGGGGCCTTGCCGAATCGGCGTCGCCAGAGCGCGACCAGCACCGCATCGTCATCGACCTCGGCGCCGGCCAGTGCCTCGGTCGCCGCTTCGCCGGTCACGCCCTTGGCCTTGAGCGCCTGTGCCAGCGCCCGCTTGCTGTAGGCGCCGCTCTTCTGGCGCACCACGGCCTTGGCGAACCGCGCATCGGAGAGATAGCCCTGCGCCGCGAGGAGGTCCAGCACGGCATCGACGTCTTCGGCGGCGGCGGGCGTCGCTTTCCCGGCAGCAAGCAGCTTGCGGCGCAGTTCCGCGCGCGAATACTCGCGACGGGCCAGATAGCCCACGGCGAGCGCCTGCAGGGATTTCGCGGGCCCGGGCGGCCGGCGTGCGTCGGCGGTCACGATTTGGCCGGGGCCGAACGACTGCGCGGCCGCGCCAGCGGTTCGCAATCGTCTCTATTCGTCGATGAACGGCTCGCCGCGCGCGCGCAGCGCACCCGGCGCGGGAACCCCGACCGCGGCGCGGATCTTCGCTTCGATCTCGTCGGCCATCTGAGGATGCTCGCGCAGGAATTCGCGAGTGTTGTCCTTCCCCTGCCCGATCTTTTCGCCGTTGTATGCGTACCAGGCGCCGGATTTGTCGATGATGTCGTGCGCCACGCCGAGCTCGATGATCTCGCCATGGCGCGAGATGCCCTCGCCGTAGAGGATGTCGAAGAGCGCCTCACGGAACGGTGGCGACACCTTGTTCTTCACCACCTTGACGCGGGTCTCGTTGCCGACGACCTCCTCGCCTTTCTTGATCGCGCCGATACGGCGGATGTCGAGCCGCACCGACGCGTAGAACTTGAGCGCGTTGCCGCCGGTCGTCGTTTCGGGGTTGCCGAACATCACGCCGATCTTCATTCGAATCTGGTTGATGAAGATGACAAGCGTGTTGGCGCGCTTGATGTTGGCGGTGAGCTTGCGCAGCGCCTGGCTCATGAGCCGCGCCTGCAGACCGGGCAGCTGATCGCCCATCTCGCCCTCAATCTCGGCCTTGGGCACGAGTGCCGCCACGGAGTCGATGACGATGATATCGACCCCGCCCGAGCGCACCAGCATGTCGGCGATTTCCAGCGCCTGCTCGCCCGTGTCCGGCTGCGAGATCAGGAGCTCGCCGACGGCGACGCCGAGCTTGCCGGCGTAGACGGGGTCGAGCGCATTCTCGGCGTCGATGTAGGCCGCGGTGCCGCCCGCCTTCTGCACCTGCGCGACGACTTGCAGGCAGAGCGTCGTCTTGCCCGACGATTCCGGCCCGTAGACCTCGACGACGCGACCCCGGGGCAGTCCGCCCACGCCGAGTGCGATGTCGAGCCCCAGCGAGCCGGTCGACACGACCTGCAGATCGTTCTGGATCTGGGCGTCGCCCATCTTCATGATCGATCCCTTGCCGAACTGCTTTTCGATCTGCGCCAGTGCGGCGGCGAGGGCCTTGTTCTTCTGGTCATCCATCGTGTTGTCGAGCGGCATCGGGGGAATCTCCTCAGTATCGCGCAGGCCGAAGGCTGGTGCACGCCGGCGGGGAAGCCGGGATGGCGTCGATCATGGCATAGAACGATCGTTCGACGCAAGCCCCCGGAGGATCTAGGCCATCCGACTGAAGGTCGTCCCCGTGGATCGCCCTCAGGGCGGCGACGTCCGTTCGAGCAGGCCCTCGAGCGCGGCGACGACCGTTGCGTCGCGGATCGCGACCCGATTCCCCGGAAAGTGGCGGCACGCCACTATGACGGGTCCCGCCCGCGCCGCCCAGGCAAGCCAGACCAAGCCCACCGGTTTTTCCGGCGTCCCGCCGGTTGGCCCGGCGATGCCGGTCACCGCCACGGCGACGTCGCTGTGGCTGTGCGCCAACGCACCGGCGACCATCTCGCGGGCCGCCGCTTCGCTGACGGCGCCGAACGCCGCGAGCGTTTCGGGACGCACGCCCAGCAACTCGATTTTCGCCTCGTTCGAATAGGTGACGAAACCCCGGTCGAACCAGTCGGAGCTGCCTGCGACATCGGTGATCGCAGCGGCGACGAGCCCACCGGTGCACGACTCGGCGACGGCGGCCTTCCAGCCGCGCCTTGCCAGCGCCTGGCCGAGGTCGATGGCAAGACGGGTCGTCGCCGCGCTCACTCGCACCCTCCTTCCGGACCGCGGTAGTGATATGCGTAGACCGTCGCGAACCCAAACTTGCGGTAGGTCGCGAGCGCCGGCGCGTTGTCGGCGTTGACCTGCAGGTACGCCGCCTGCGCGCCGTGCTGCCAGGCCCACGACAGCAACGACGCACACGCGAGCGTCGCATAGCCGCGTCCGCGCGCATCCTCGGCCGTGACGACGTCGAACAGGCCGGCGAGCGCACCGTCGACCGCGACTTGCGCAGCGCAGACGACACGCCCGCCCGCGTTCACGATGACGAAGCGCTTGCCGAGCGGCGAATTCGACAGGCGCTCGTGGTGTGCGTCGCGCTGCTGCTGCGTCGACCCGCGCAGGTTGCCGGCCGCGTCGACGAACGTGCGTGCGTCCGTCGTCGTGATGCTCACGTCGTCGTCGGGCGCGGCCACCTCCGGCGCCGACTCGAGCGTCAACGCCTGCACCAGCGTCGGGTCGAACGCGACGTAGCCTCGCGCGGCGAGCGCGTCCTCGAGGTTGGCGGGCTGGTTGAACGGCGTCATCCGGAACAGCGGCGCGAGCCCGTGCTGCGCGTAGATCGACTCGCAGTGGGCAATCTTCTCGGCGAGGGGTAGCGTCGATCCGAAATGCGCGCTGACGCTGCGCCCGCGCTTCGCCTTCCCCGGCGAGATTCGCAGCAGCCAACCATCGTAGAAAAGCTGCCGCTGCGTCTGCAACGCATTGAGTCCCGCTTCCTCGATTCGCTTCAGGTCGAGGCGGCCGACGACGGTCATGAGTGTGCCCTCGCGCTCGCGCGCGCCGCCGCTGCGCTGCCAGCCCAGGGCGCGCAATTCGCGGCTCGGGCGGGCCCTGCCGCGCTCATTTCCACCACTCCGACAATCGTCGCACAGCCGCGATGACGAGCAGCGTATAGCCGGCAGCGACGAGGTCGTCCAGCATGACGCCGAAGCCGTTCTTCAGCGCGGCGTCGAGGTGGCGGATCGGCGGCGGCTTCACGATGTCGAAAAACCGGAACAGCAGGAACGCGAACGCGACGGCCACGCCGTCATGGCGCACGAAGAACAGCACGAGGAGGAAGGCGACGACTTCATCCCAGACGATCGCGCCGTGGTCCGGCATGCCAAGGTCGCGCCCGGTGACCGCGGCGGCCCAGATGCCCACGCCCAGAAAGGCGGCGACGACGGCAAGATACATGGCATCGGGAGCGTAGGCCCACAGGCCCACGGCGATCGGTATCGCGACGAGGGTTCCGAACGTCCCCGGCGCGACCCGGGCCAATCCCGCGCCGAACCCGAGGGCGATGAAGTGCGCGGGATGCGCGAACAAGAACCGCGACGACGGGACGGCGGCGCTCACCCGTCGTCCTCCGCGACAAAATGCTCGAACGCGCGCGGCAATGCCGGAATCGGCACGCCGTGCTCGTCGCGAACGACGAGGCCCCCATTCGGCGTAATCGATCCGATGCGCGTAAGCGGCAAGCCGACTTCGGCGGCTATCGCCTCGACCCGGGTCGCGGCAGCCGGCGGCGCGGTGAAACAAAGCTCGTAGTCATCGCCGCCGGCGAGGAGGCAAGCGAGACCGGTCGCGCGTTGCGGACCCGCGAGCATCGCGGCCAACGTCGGCGAGCAGGGCATGGCGGCGAGATCAACGTCGGCGCCGACCGCCGAGCGCTCGAGGATGTGGCCCAAATCGCCGGTAAGACCGTCGGATAGATCGATCGCGGCGCTCGCAACGCCGCGCAACGCCACCCCGAGCGCGACCCGCGGGACCGGCGTGTCGAGCCGTGCGCGGCACGCAGCCAACGCGTCGACGGCGAGCGTCGCGCCGCCCCTCATCGCCGTCACCGCGAGCGCAGCGGCACCGAGCGGTCCGGACACGTAGACGTCGTCTGCGGCCCTTGCGCCGGCGCGCGTCAGCGCCTGGCCCGCGGGAACCTCGCCGAGGATCGTCACGCAAAGATTGCGCGGACCGCGCGTCGTGTCGCCGCCGACGAGATCGACGCCGAACCTTTCGGCTTCCGCGTGAAAGCCGCGCGCGAATGCGGTGAGCCACGCAGGATCGGCGTCGGGCAGTGCCCCGGCAAGCAACGCCCAGCGCGGCGTCGCACCCATCGCCGCAATGTCGGAGAGGTTCACCGCCAACGTCTTGTGCCCGAGCTTTTCCGGATCCGCACCGACCAGGAAATGGCGGCCTTCGACGAGCATGTCGACCGAGACGACGATTTCGTATCCCGACGACGGCGCGAGCAGGGCCGCGTCGTCGCCGACCCCGAGCAACACCGAGGGCGAACGCGCCGGGTGCGAGAAGAACCGGGTGATCAGTTCGAACTCGTTCACGACGGAGCGTGGATGGGGGCGCCGCGGCGAAACGTCGACGGCACGCTCGCGGCGAGGGCTTCAGGCCGCGCCGCTCGCAGCGCGCGCTTCGGCAAGCGCACGAATTTCGTCCGCGCGGAGCGACGCCGCGAGCTTGTCGAGCACGCCGTTGACGAACTTGTGGCCGTCGGTTCCGCCATAGGATTTCGCGAGCTCGACGGCCTCGTTGATCACCACGCGGTACGGAATCTCCGGCCGGTGCTTCAACTCCCAAGCGCCGATCACGAGGATCGCGCGCTCGACCGGGGAAAGCTCCGCCGCGCGGCGGTCGAGGTGCGGCGAGACGAGTTCGACCAGCGCGTCGCACTCCGCAATGACCCCGGACCAGGCCGCGTCGAAATACGCGTCGTCGGTCTTTCCGAATCCCGCCGCTTCGGTGAGCTGGGTGCGGATTGCATCGGGCGAATTGCCGGAGAGCTGCCGCTGATAGAGCCCCTGCAGCACGAACTCGCGCGCGCGGCGGCGCGGACTCGCCCTCATGGGTCGGCCTCTTCCGCCGTCGAAGTCAAGCGATATGCTGGACCAGCGGCCGACGGCTCGAGCCCGCGGCGACGCGCCCTTGTATGCTTGTTCATGTTGCCTTGTGTTCAGCCAGCGGTCGTCCGCTGGGCGATCTCGGACGAGGTTTTGCGAGTGCCGGCACAGCCCGTGCGCCCTTTGAGCTTCCAGCTCGTCCCGAAGCGTTGGGGCGTGCCGGTACTTGCGTTGGTCGCCAAGCCCGAACAGTTACCCGAATCAACTTCGTATCTTGCAAGGATGGGATATGACAAACGCTGCCGTTCGTAACACCGAAGCCGCGCCGCCCGTCTTCGTGAGCGTGGACATGGCGCAACAAACCTTCCAATGGGCGCTGCACGGCGCTCCGGACACGCACCGCGCGAGCAATGACGCGCACGGATTCCAGACCCTGTTCGACGCCCTGCACAGTCGCCACGTCGGCTTGCTGGTGCTCGAGGCCACCGGCGGCTTGGAGCGCCCGCTCGCCACGTTTTTGTTGGGCCATGCTTTGCCGGTGGCCGTGGTCAATCCCCGCGCCGCGCGCGAGTTCGCGCGCAGCATGGGGCACTTGGCCAAGACCGACGCAATCGATGCCATGGCCTTGGCGCACCTGGCCCAGACGTTGGCCACCAAGGCCGACTCAGGCGGGCGTGGCGTTTGCCCCGCCGAGTATCGAGGTGGAGGCGTTGCAGACGCTGGTGGCGCGCCGGCACCAGCTGCTGGGCATGCGCGCGGCCGAACAGAACCGACTGGACGGGCCGATGCGCGTGCTGCACAAGAGCATCCAGGCAGTGATCAAGACCCTCGACAAGGAGATCGCCAAGCTGGACCGCGACATCGACAGCCACTTGCAGCGGCACTTCAAGGACCAGACCCAGCGCTTCACCGCGATCAAGGGTTTGGGTATCAAGACCTGCGCTACCCTCCTCGCCTTCATCCCCAAGTTGGGTAAGGCGAGTACGGCGCGCATCGCCAAGCTCGCCGGCGTAGCCCCCTTGAACCGCGACTCCGGCAAGGAACGCGGCCAACGTCATATCTGGGGCGGGCGCCCGATGGTGCGCTGTGCCTTGCACATGGCCATGCTCAGTGCCGTCCGCTACCACCCGGTCATCTGCGCCTTCTACGCCCGCCTGATTGCGGCGGGCAAGCCGAAGAAGGTCGCGCTCATCGCCTGCGCGCACAAAATGCTGCGCATCCTCAATGCGATGGCGCGAACCGGCCAGCCGTGGAACCAAGAACTTCACATGCCCACCCCTTGACAACCAACACAGTTGCTTCGGGCCCGGGCTCCACCCGCCGCGCTCACTCGCGCCCCCACGCTTGCGGCACGCCTAGATCTCATCGATCGCATCCAGAAGGTTTGCGAGCTCGAGCGCCGCCTGCGCTGCTTCGTAGCCCTTGGCGTCGGCGCGGGCATCCGCTTGCTCCTCGGTGTCCGTCGTCAGGACGCCGTTGCCCACCGGAATTCCGAATTCGAGCTGCACGCTCGCGACGCCTGACGCCGATTCGTTGGCGACGATCTCGAAGTGATAGGTGTCGCCCCGGATCACGGCGCCCAACGCAACCAGCGCATCGCAATCGGCCGCCTGTGCTAGTCGCTGCAGCGCGAGCGGGGTTTCGAGCGCCCCCGGAACCGTGACGATCACGATGTCGCCTTCAGGGACGCGGGCATCGGACAGCGCGCGCAACGCGCCCGCGAGCAGGCGTTCGCCGATCGCGCCGTTGAAGCGCGACACGACGATGCCGACGCGTCGCCCTTCGCCGCTGACGTTGGGAGCAATGCGTTTGATCGCCATGGCGTCAAGAGCCGATCACGAGGCCCTGCGCTGCGGTGGCGCCTCGAGATGGCCCGTCACCTCGAGATCGAAGCCGGTCATGCTGGGCATCTTGCGCGGCTTCGCCATCAGCCGCATCTTGCGCACGTTGAGGTCGCGCAGGATCTGCGCGCCGATGCCGTAATTGCGCAGATCCACTTTCGCCGACACGGCCGGCTCGTCGGCGAGCGCGCGGCGGCGCAGCTCCTGGGCGCTCTCCGGCCGGTGCAGCAGCACGACCACGCCGCGTCCCGCCTCGTTGATCGCGTCGAGCGCCGCGGGAATCGTCCACGAGTGCGACGTGCTGCCCGCATCGAGCAGATCCATCACCGACAGCGGCTCGTGGACACGGACCAGCGTCTCGGTGTCGGGAGAAAGCGGCCCGCGGACGAGCACGAGGTGCGTCGCGTCCGTGAGCTTGTCGCGATAGACGACCAGCCGGAACGTGCCGTGCGATGTCGTCAGCGGCCGTTCGGCGAGCCGCTCGACCAGCCGCTCGGTGCGGCTGCGATGGTGGATGAGGTCGGCGATCGCGCCGATCTTGAGGCCATGCGCTCGCGCGAATTCGACGAGGTCCGGAAGCCGCGCCATCGCGCCGTCATCCTTCATGATCTCGCAGATCACCGCCGCCGGCGTCCGGCCCGCGAGACGCGCGAGATCGCATCCGGCCTCGGTGTGTCCCGCCCGCGCGAGCACGCCGCCCGCCTGGGCCATCACCGGGAAGACGTGCCCGGGCTGAACGATATCGGAGGGCTTCGCGTCGGGCGCGATCGCCGCCAGCACGGTGCGCGCGCGATCGGCGGCCGAAATGCCCGTGGTCACGCCTTCCGCGGCCTCGATCGACACCGTGAAGTTGGTGCCGTGCGACGAACGGTTCGACGCGACCATCGGCGGCAGCTCGAGCGCTCGGCAGCGCTCCTCGGTCAGCGTGAGACAGATGAGGCCGCGCGCATGCCGCGCCATGAAGTTGATCGCCTCGGGAGTCACGTATTCGGCGGCGAGTACGAGGTCCCCCTCGTTTTCGCGGTCCTCCTCGTCGACCAGCACGACCATGCGCCCGGCCTTCAGGTCCGTGATGATGTCGGTGATGGGAGAAAGCGTCATCGAGGTAGCGTGAGCCGTTCGGAGCCTCATTTTACCCGCAGACCGGCGGGCCCCGATACCGCGAAAGGCGCGTCGCCGGATCAGTCGGCGGCGGGGATCGCTTGCACGGTCGGTCGCCGCACGCGGAACCACGCCGCATAAAGCGCCGGCAGAAAGCCGAGCGTCAGCACCGTGGCGACCAGGATGCCGCCCATCATCGCGACGGCCATCGGCCCGAAGAAATCGCTGCGCACCAGCGGAATCATGCCCAGCACGGCCGCCGCGGCGGTGAGCACGATCGGCCGGAAGCGCCGCGTCGTCGCGCCGACGATCGCATCCCAGGGGGCATGCCCCGCGGCGATGTCGCGTTCGATCTGGTCGACGAGAATGATCGAATTGCGCATGATGATTCCGGACAGCGCGATTGTCCCCAGCATGGCGACGAACCCGAACGGCAACCCGAACGCTAGCAGGCCCGCGGTGACGCCGATCACGCCGAGCGGCGCAGTCAGCAATACCATCAGCGTGCGCGAAAAGCTCTTCAACTGGATCATCAGCAGCGTGACCACCGTCAACAACATCAGCGGCACGCCGGTGACGATCGACTTCTGGCCGCGCGCCGAGTCCTCGATCGCTCCGCCGATTTCGATGCGGTAGCCGAAAGGCAGCGCCGCGCGGATCGCATCGAGCCGCGGATCGATCCGCTTGGCCACGTCGGGCCCCTGCGCATCGCCACGGACGTCGCTTCGCACCGTCACCGTGGGCAGCCGGTCCCGCCGCCAGACGAGCCCGTCCTCCTGCTCGTAGCGGATGTCGGCCACCTGGGTAATCGGCACTGCCTTGCCGTTGGCAGACGGTATCGCGAGATCCTTGAGGAACGTGAGTTGAGCGCGCTCGTTCGCGGCGCCACGCAGGACGACCTCGATCTGCTTGTCGCGCTCGCGCAGGTACGTGACGGTAATGCCCGACAGCGAATTGTTGAGAAACGCCGCGAGGTCCTGCGACGCGAGCCCCAGCACACGCGCCTTGTTCTGGTCGACGACGACGCGGATCACCTTCGTGGGCTCGTCGGAGTCGAACTGGGCGTTGGTGACCTCCGGGTCCTCGCGCATCACCGTGATCACCCGCTGCGCAATCCACCGCACCGTCGCGAGATCCTCGCCCGAGACGCGGAATTGAACCGGGAATCCGACGGGCGGCCCGTTCTCGAGCCGCGAGATGCGACCGCGCAGCGCCGGGAAGTCCTCGTCGAACAGCTTGATCAACCGCGTGCGCAGCCGCTCCCGCTCGTGGGTGCTTTTGGTCACCAGCACGAACTGGGCGAAGTTCGACTGCTGGAGCTGCTGGTCGAGTGGCAGGTAGAAGCGCGGGCTGCCGGCGCCGACGTAGGCGACGAAATTCTCGACCGCCGGATCGTGCCCGACGATTTCCTCCATCCTTTTCGCCTCGGCGAGGCTCGCCGCGAACGAGCTCCCCTCGGGTAACCGGAGATCGACGATCAGCTCCGGCCGCGACGACGACGGAAAGAACTGCTGCGGCACGAAGCGGAACGCCGCGAGCGAGGCTGCAAACACGCCGAGGGTGATGCCGATCACCGTGATGCGATGCGCGACGCTCCAGTCGACCAGAGCGCGAAAGCGCCGATAGAACGGCGTGTCGTAGACGTGGTCCTCCCCGAGCGTCGCTACGCGCCGCTCCCCCCGCGGGGGCTGAGCGCCAGCATGGGATGCACCCGAAAATTCGGTGCCGGAATTTTCGGGTGCCGCCGCGCCCTTGGGGCGGCCCTGCGGCCGCGGGGACGGCCCTGCGGCGCTCCCGCGGTCGGGGTCGCCGTGCGCCGGCGCGCGCGGGGCGAGCGGGGCCTGCCGGCGCAGCCTCGCGGCGAGGCGCTCGAGCAGCGGGGGCGGCCGCTCCTTCGTGAAATCCGGCAGCATCCGGTAGCCCAGATAGGGAATCACGACCACCGCGACGACCCACGATGCGACGAGCGCGATCGCCGAAACCTCGAACAGCGAGCGCGTGTATTCGCCGGTCGAGCTCTTCGCGGTGGCGATCGGCAGGAATCCGGCGACGGTGATCAACGTTTCGGTCAGCATCGGGAACGCGGTGCTCGCATAGGCGAAGCTCGCCGCGCGGAAGCGGTCGAAGCCCTGCTCCAGCTTGATCGCCATCATCTCGACGGCGATGATCGCGTCGTCGACGAGGAGCCCGAGCGAGAGGATCAGTGCGCCGAGCGATATCTTGTGCAGCCCGATGTCGAAGATCCCCATGAACACGAACGTCGTCGCGAGGACGAGCGGGATCGACACCGCGACGACGAGGCCGGTGCGCAGACCCAGGCTCAGCAGCGAGACGAGCAACACGATCGTCACCGCTTCGGCGAGCGAACGGACGAACTCGCGCACCGAGCGCTCGACGGCGTGCGGCATGCTCGCGACCGGCGCCACCTCGACGCCGACCGGAAGCGCGGCTTCGACTTCGGCGAGCTTGGCGTCGAGTGCGCGTCCGAGCTCGATCACGTCGCCACCTTTGACCATCGTGACCCCCAGCCCCAGCGCCTCGCGCGAGCGCCAGCGCATCTGCTGCTGCGGTGGATCGACGTAGCCGCGGTAGACGTGCGCGACGTCGGCGAGCCGAAACACGCGGTTGTTCGCGCGGATCGCGATGTCGCGCACGGCGTCGATCGAATCGAAGGCGCCGGTGGGCCGCACGTAGATGCGATCGGTGGCCGTCTCGAACACGCCAGCAGCAGCCACGGCATTCTGCGTCGCGAGCGTGCGCACGATTTCCGCCGGCGGGACTCCGAGCAGCGCGAGCCTCGCGTTGGAAAGCTCGATGAAGATCTTTTCTTCCTGCTCGCCGATGAAGTCGACCTTGGCGACACCCGGAACGCGCAGCAGCTCCGAGCGCAACGCGTCGCCGAAGTCCTTGAGCTCGCGGTAGCCGTAATCCTCGCCGGTGATCGCGTAGACGTTCGTGTACGTGTCGCCGAACTCGTCGTTGAAGTACGGTCCCTGGATCCCCGTCGGCAGCGTATTGCGGATGTCGCCGATCTTCTTCCTCACCTGATACTGAAGGTCCCACGGCGGACGCGGGAAGCGAATCCTTGAACGACACGAACACGAGCGATTCACCAGGCTTCGAATAGCTCCTCACCCACTCGAGCGGCAGCTCCTGGACCTTCTTCTCGATTCGATCGGTCACCTGCTCTTCGACCTCGCGCGCCGAAGCGCCCGCCCACGTCGTCTTCACGACCACGGTCCTGAACGTGAACGGCGGGTCTTCCGACTCGCCGAGTCTGCCGTAGGCGAACGCGCCGGCGACCGCAAACACAACGATCAGAAACAGAACGAGCGGGCGGTGGCCGAGCGCCCACTCGGAGAGGTTGAAGCGCATGCGGGGCACGGCGCCCGACGGCGCTGCGGGAGTCATCGCCGCCGCGCCTTCAGCTGTCGGGCGTAGCGGGATTCGTCGCCGCGGGCGGCATCGGCACCGCGCGCCCCGGCGGTTCGTAAGGACGCACCGGCTGGCCCTCGTGGAGCTTGTTCGCGCCGGCGGCGACGACCCATTCGCCGCTCGCAACGCCGGCGGTGACGACGACGCCGTCTTCGCGGTACTGCGCGATGACGATCGGGCGCAAGCTGACCTTGCCCGCATTTGCGTCGTAGATCCAGACCGCCGGGCGGCCGTCCCCCGCCCGATAGATCGACGGCAGCGGAACCAGCGTTGCCCCGGCCGCGACGTCGCCGGACAGGCCGACGTTGGCGGTCATTCCCCATTGCAGCGCGGGGCTTGGATCGACGATCGCGACGCGGACCGCGAAGGTACGCGTCACCGGATCGACCGCGGGCGCGATTTCACGCACGCGGGCGCGATACAAGGTGCGCGGATCCGCGACCAGGGCGACCACGATCTGCTTGGCCCGCGCAAGCTCGCCGATCCGCGATTCGGGAACGGCGATCGCCACTTCGCGTTCGTCTTCGCGCGCGAGTCGCAGCACCGGCTGGCCGGCGGTCACGACCTGCCCCGCCTCTGCGGCGATGGCGGTGATGACGCCATCCTCGGGGGCGACGAGCGTCGCGTAGCCGGCCTGGTTCTGCGCAACCGCGAGATTCGCTTTCGCCTGCTCGAATTTCGCGCGATTCGCGCTCATCGTGTTCCGCTTGGCATCGAGCGCCGAAGCGCTGACGAACTTCTGCTCGAGAAGCCCCTGGTAGCGCTCGAACTCCGCCTTCGCGAATTCGTATTCGGTCCGCGTTGCCGCGACTTGTGCCTTCGCCGCTTCCGCCTGCAGGCCCATGTCGGCCGGATCGAGGCGCGCCAGAAGCTGTCCCTTGCGCACGCGCGTCCCCGCGTCGGCGGCGCGCGCGACCATTTTGCCGCCGATCCGGAAAGCGAGATCGGCCTCGTGGCGCGGCTTCACTTCGCCGGCGAAGACCGCGGTCTCAGCGCCCCCGGAGGTCGCCTGGGCGAGCGCCACCGGCCGCACCGGTTCCGGCACCGTTTCGTGCTTCGCGCAGCCTGCGACGCTCACGATTGCCGCGAGCGCGACAGCGAGTGAAACCCGCTTCATCGCGCGCCTCCCCGGCCACGCTCGCCGAGCGCGCCTTGCCACAGCGCGTCCAACGCGCGTTGCAGATCCTCCGGATACGCGACATCGAAGACGCTCACCGCGTGGTCGGCGGGCAGGCCCGACACCGGGCAATGCAATGCATCGCCCTTGGCGCCGTACATCTGCCACAGGCCGATGATGAGCGCGTAGCTGTGCCGGAGCAGCGTGACGCCATCGCCCGGCTTCAAGTGCCGGAAATGCCGTTCGAGGCCGGCACCGGCGCGCATCAGCCGCGTCATCATTCGCTCGTGGAACGCGCCGGCGGCCTCCTCGGGAATCGCCTGCGCCATCAGGCCGAAGCAGCGCGACGCGAGCGGAAGGAACAGCGGCGGGACGACGATGTGCTCGCGCGTCAGCGCGAACATGTCGTCGATCGCAATCGGTTCGTCCGACTCCAGACGGTCGATCAGGGGTCGGAAGAAGCCGTCGATGTTGCGCTCGTGCAGCGCAAGCAGCAGCTCTTCCTTGCTCGGGAAATAAAGGTAAACCGTGCCCTTCGCGAGACCTGCCTCGTCGGCCACCTCGGCCACGTTGGCCACGCGTTCAGGCGAGCGCAGCAAGAGCCGCTCCGCGGCGTCGAGGATGGCGTCGGCGCGCTCCTGCTTGTCTTCGGCCTGCATCGCACGTTGGCGAATGACCATGGATTGCTCCTTGCTCGAATAACTGACCGAGAGTCACTTGACGAGAACGATAAATGACTGTCGGTCATTTGTCAACGGGCAGGTTTCCGCGGCGCGAGCCTCGGGACCCTGGGGAACCGCGGTCAGAAGGTCAGAACAGCGCGAGCGTTTGCCGCGTGAGTTCGCTGCCCGGGTCCGCGTAGTCGGCGACAACGCTGAAGTGGTGGCGCGCCGGGATGAAGAGAGGCGCCGTTGCGCCTGCGGGTCGGCAGGACGGCCAGGCATCCCAGAGCAGGCGGGTCTGCCGGAGGAACTCCGAGGTTTCGTCGGCACCCGCGGCGAGGAGCAGCGGCGCCTCGGTCCGCGGCGCGAGATGCACCGGCGACATCCGCCGAGCTTCGGCCGGGTCGAGCCTGAAGTCGGCGTTGAACGAAAAGAGCACCATCGGCGCGAGATCGTGGACCCCGGACAGCGAGACGCCACCCGCGATCGGGCCGCGCGCAAGCCCTGCTCGCGTCCAATCGGTCGTGTAGAGCATCGCGGTCAGGTGTCCGCCCGCGGAGTGCCCGCCGACGACGATGCGCTCGGCGTTCGCTCCGTGTGCCGTGCCTTGTCGTGCGAGCCAGCCGACCGCGCGAGCGGTCTGCTCAACGATTGCGGCGATCGAGACGTCGGGACAAAGATCGTAGTTGACCACCGCGACCGCGATCCCCTGGGCGACGAAGGGTGCCGCGACGAACGAGAAATCGCTCTTGTCGAGCGCGCGCCAGTAACCCCCGTGCAGGAACGCGAACGTGCCGCGGGCGGGCGTCTTCGGCACGAACAGGTCGAGCGTTTCCTTCGGCCCGCGTCCGTAGCGCAGCTCGAGCTTCGGCGCGAGTGCCGCGCGCGCGGCGGCCGAAACCGTCGTGTAGCGCGCGAGCCAGACGGGATGTTCGGGGACCGCCGCGCGATTGTTGTAGCCGCGCTCGACGAGCTCCGCCGTAAGCACCATCGTCAGGTGATCGCGGGCGCGATCGCGACCGACAGCATGCCCAATCCATCGATGCCACCCTCGAGGCGATCCCCCGGCACAACGGCGCCGACGCCAGCGGGCGTGCCGCTGAAGATCAGATCGCCGGGCAGGAGCTCGTAGTACTGCGAGAGGAAGTGGATGGTATGCGCGACGTCCCAGATCATGTCGGCGAGGTCGCCGTCCTGGCGCCGGGCGCCGTTCACGTCGAGCCAGATCCGGCCCGTGGCGGGCTGCCCGACCACGCTGACCGGATGGATGGGGCCGATCGGCGCCGCTTCTGCGAACGACTTGCCGATGTCCCACGGCCGCTTCTTCTCGCGCATGTCGTTTTGCAGGTCCCGGCGCGTCATGTCGAGCCCGACGGCGTAACCCCAGACGATCGCGAGCGCGTCATCCGGCGCGAGCTTGACGCCGCGCGCGCCGATCGCGACGACCATTTCGATCTCGTGATGCAGGAACTTGGTTGCGAGCGGGTAGTGCACGCGGGCGACCGCCGGGGGGACGACCGGCACCACGGCATCGGCCGGCTTGGTGAAGAAGAACGGCGGCTCCTTTGCCGCATCGCCGCCCATCTCCTTCGCATGCTCGGCGTAGTTGCGGCCGACGCAATAGAGGTGGCGGACCGGGAAACGGTCGGCGCTGCCGGAAACCGGCAGCGTTGGAATCTCCCAGGCGGGGAAGACGGTGGTCATGCGATACGCCTCCACGCTTGCAGTCAGGTCATTCCGCGTCGGGTTGTCGCGCCGGCGCGGCGTCGGCGAACGCGGGCAGGGCAAGGGACGCGGCTTCGATCCGCGCGAGCGTAGGGTACGGCGTGAAATCGAACGCGACGCGGCGGGCATTGGCGAGCTGCGGCACGAGGCAGACATCGGCGATCGTCGGCGCGTCGCCGTGACAGAAGCGGCCGGTCGCGTTCTCGCGGGCGAGTCGCGTCTCGAGCGCCTCCAGCCCGACGTCGATCCAGTACTTGTACCAGCCGTTGCGCTGCTCTTCGCTAATGCCGAGTGTCCCGGTCAGGTAATCGAGCACCCGCGAATTGTCGAGCGGATGAATGTCGCAGGCGATCGCGAGCGCGATCGCGCGCACGCGGGCGCGGCCGGCGGCATCGGCAGGCAGCAGCGGCGGCTGCGGGTACGTCTCGTCGAGCCATTCGACGATCGCGAGCGACTGCGTCAGCACATCGCTGTCGTCGGTGACGAGCGAGGGCACGAGCCCCTGCGGATTGAGCGACAAGTATTCGCCGGCGCGCTGGTCGCCCTTGCGCAGGTGGACGAAGTAGCGCTCGGGTGCAAGCTTCTTCAGATTGAGCGCGATCCGGACGCGATAGGCCGCCGACGATCGGAAATAGTCATAGAGCTTCATTGGAAAAGTAGGGTCAGAGACGACTTCTCGGTCCTTTGCGAGTGGTGGCTCAGCGTTATGAAAGTCGTCTCTGACCCCACTTAAAACGCCGAAATGCCCGTTTGCGCGCGGCCCAGGATCAGCGCGTGGATGTCGTGCGTGCCTTCGTAAGTGTTCACGGTCTCGAGGTTCAGCACGTGGCGGATCACGTGGAATTCGTCGACGATGCCGTTGCCGCCGTGCATGTCGCGCGCGAGGCGCGCGATGTCGAGCGCCTTGCCGCACGAGTTGCGCTTCACGATCGACGTGATCTCCGGTGCCGCCTTCCCCTCGTCCTTCAGTCGGCCGAGCCGCAGGCAGCCCTGCAAGCCCAGCGCGATTTCGGTTTGCATGTCGGCGAGCTTCTTCTGGACCAGCTGGTTTGCGGCAAGCGGCCGTCCGAACTGCGTTCGATCGAGCGTGTACTGGCGCGCCGCGTGCCAGCAGAACTCGGCGGCGCCGAGCGCGCCCCACGCGATGCCGTAGCGCGCCGAGTTGAGGCAGCCGAAGGGGCCCGCCAGCCCCTGGACGTTGGGGAGCCGGTTTTGCTCGGGCACGAACACCTCGTCCATCACGACCTCGCCGGTCACCGAGGTACGCAGGCTGAACTTGCCCTCGATCTTCGGCGCCGAGAGTCCCTTCATTCCCTTTTCGAGGACGAAGCCGCGGATAATGCCATCGTCCGTCTTCGCCCAGACGACAAACACGTCGGCGATCGGCGAATTGGAGATCCACATCTTGGAACCGGAGAGCTTGTAGCCGCCCGCAGCGCTCTTCGCGCGCGTCACCATGCTCCCCGGATCGGAGCCGTGGTCGGGCTCGGTCAGGCCGAAGCAGCCGATCCACTCGCCGGTCGCGAGCTTGGGTAGATATTTCTTCCGCTGCGCCTCGGAGCCGTAGGTGTAGATCGGAAACATCACGAGCGAGCTCTGCACGCTCATCATCGACCGGTAGCCTGAATCGACGCGCTCGATCTCGCGGGCGATCAAGCCGTAGCAGACGTAGTTGAGTCCTGCGCCGCCGTAGTCAGACGGCAGCGTCGCGCCGAGCAGACCCAGCGCGCCCATTTCGGGAAACACCGACGGGTCCGACTTCTCGTGGCGGAACGCTTCCGTGACGCGCGGCATCAGCTTTTCCTGCGCGTAGGCGTGCGCGGTGTCGCGCACCATCCGCTCTTCCTCGGTGAGCTGGTCGGCAAGGAGCAGCGGGTCGTCCCACGCAAAGCGGGCTTTGGCCTTGGCGACGGCGGGATCGGGGGCGTTCATGGAGGCTCCGCGTGAAGGGGATGCCGGATCGCGGCGGCGTCGCTGCGACGCCCGGCTGTTCGCCGCCGATCCTGGCAAATGATACCGATTTTACGGTGCCCGCCTCGTCTTTCCTTGAGGGGCATCAACCGGCAGCACCGCGGTCGCCTCGATTTCGACCCGCGCGGCACCCTCCATCAGCGCCGTGACCTCGACCGCCGACATCGCCGGATAGTGGCGCCCCATGATCTCGCGATAGGCCGCGCCGAGCGCCCTGCCGCATCCGAGGTATTCGCGCCTGTCGACGACGTACCACGTCATGCGCGCGATGTGCCGGGGACGCCCGCCCGCCTCCGCCAGCACCGCCACGACGTTCGCGAGCGCCTGGCGCGCCTGGCCCACGAAATCGGCGGCTTCGAACTTCTGCTCGGCATTCCAGCCGACCTGCCCCGAGATGAACACGACCCGGCCCTCGGCCGCGACACCGTTCGCATAGCCCTTGGGCGCGATCCAGCCGGGAGGTTGGAGGATCTTCATGGCGGCACCGTCGCGCCTACGGACGGGCCGCGGCCCGCTGGGCTTCGAGCTGCCGCAGCTTGAACCGCTGCAGCTTGCCGACCTCGGTCCGCGGCAACGACGACAGGTATTCGATCGCGCGCGGATACTTGTACGGCGCGATCGTGCGCTTGACGAAGTCCTGCAGCTCCGCGGTCAGGGCGGGCCCCGGTTCGAATCCGGGCTTGAGGACGATGAACGCCTTGACGATCTGCCCGCGCTCCTCGTCCGGAACGCCGATCACGCCGCACTCGGCGACGGCGGAGTGCAGCAGCAGCGCGCTCTCGACCTCGGGGCCGCCGATGTTGTAGCCCGCCGTGACGATCATGTCGTCGGTACGCGCGTGATAGACGAAGTAGCCGTCGGCGTCCACCGAGTAGGCATCGCCGGTGTAGTTCCAGCCGTGGCGCACGTAGTTCCGTTGCCGCTCGTCGGCGAGATAGCGGCACCCCGTCGGCCCCTTGACCGCAAGACGCCCGACCGTCCCGGGTGGTACCGGATTGCCGTCGTTGTCCACGACGGCCGCTCGATAGCCCGGCACGACGATCCCCGTTGCGCCGGGCCGCGCGTGCGCCTCGTCGTGCGAAATGAAGATGTGGAGCATTTCCGTGGCACCGATGCCATCGATGATCTCGATGCCGGTGGCGTTCTTCCACAGCTCGCGGGTGGCGGCAGGCAGCGTCTCGCCGGCCGACACGCATTTGCGCAACGACGACAAATCGTGCGCCTTCGTGCTGCCGGCCATCGCGCGATACGACGTCGGCGCCGTGAACAGCACGGTCGCGCGATGCTCCGCAATTGCCGGCAACAACACGTCCGGCGAGGGTCGTTCGATCAGCAGTGTCGACGCGCCGACCCGCAGGGGAAACAGCAGGAGGCCGCCCAAGCCGAACGTGAACGCGAGCGGCGGGCTCCCCGTGAACACGTCGTCCGCGCACGCCCGCAGCATCGCCGACGGCCAGCAATCGCACGCCGCGATCAGGTCGCGGTGGAAATGCATCGTTCCCTTGGGCTTTCCGGTGGTGCCTGACGTGAAGGCGATGAGCGCCGTGTCGTCGGCCGCGGTGTCGACGTTCGCAAACGTCCCCGGCTTGGGCGCCATCCGCTGCTCGAGTCCGCCGGGCGCCGCGTCGCCGAGGAACATCACGTGGGCCAGCGTCGGGCATCGTGGACGGGCGGCGTCGAGCTCGGCCGCGAGCCGCACGTCGCACAACGCGTGCGAAATCTCTGCCTTGGTCACGATGTCGGCGAGCTCCTTCGCGCGGAGCAGCGGCATCGTACCGACCGCGATGCCGCCGGCCTTCAGCACCGCGAAGAAACACGCTGCGTAGAGTGGGCTGTTCGGGGCACGCAGCAGCACGCGGTTCCCCGGAACAAGCCCGAGATCCTCGATCAGGACATGCGCGATCCGGCTGGCGTTGGCGTCGAGCTCCGCGTAGGTCCAGCGCAGCCCCGCCGGCGAGCGAATCGCCACGCGACCGCTCCACCCGCGCTCCGCGGCGCGGCCAAGCAACTCGGTCGCGGCGTTGAGACGCTCCGGATAGCGAAGCGCGGGCAGCTCGAAAATGAACTCTGGCCATTCGTCGCGCGGCGGCAGATTGTCGCGCGCGAACGTGTCGACGTGCGCCGTGTAGCTCATGGTTCGGCCTCCCGGGGTTCCGCCGACGCTCCGCTTCGCATCAGCTCCCGCGCGACGATCAGCTTCTGGACTTCGGTCGCGCCCTCGTAGATGCGCAGCGCACGGATCTCGCGGTAGAGGCGCTCGACGACTTCGCCGCGCGCCACGCCTCGACCGCCGAAGAGCTGAACCGCGGCGTCGATCACCTGCTGCGCCGATTCGGTCGCCGCCATCTTCGCCATCGCGGACTCGGTGGTCGCTCGCCCGCCCCTGACGTCGCGCTGCCACGCCGCACGGTAGGCGAGCAACGCCGCGGCATCGATCGCCGTCGCCATCTCGCCGATGCGTGCCTGCGTGAGCTGAAGATCGCCAAGCGTGGCGCCGAACATCGTCCTTTTGCGCACATGCGCGACCGACTCGTCCAGGGCGCGCCGGGCGAAGCCGATCGCCGCAGCCGCGACCGACGCACGAAAGATGTCGAGCGTGCGCATCGCGAGCTTGAAGCCCTCGCCTTCGACGCCGAGCAGCGCATCGCCCGGGAGCCGGCAGCCGTCGAACTCGAGCCGCGCGAGCGGATGCGGCGCGATCACCTCGATGCGCTCACCGATCCGCAGCCCCCGCGCATCGGCCGGTACGATGAAGGCGGAGATTCCGTGCGCGTCGCTCGCTTCACCCGAGCGCGCGAACACGCAGTAGAAATCGGCGATGCCGCCGTTGGAGATCCACGTCTTCACGCCGTCCAGCGTCCACGCGCTGCCGTCGCGGCGCGCCCGTGTCGTCAGTGCGGCGACGTCCGATCCTGCGTCCGGCTCCGACAAGGCGAATGCGGCGATTGCCTCACCCCGCGCGACCCTCGGCAGCCACCGGTCCTTCTGTTCGCTCGTGCCGGCGAGCGTGATCGCGCCGCTGCCGAGCCCCTGCATCGCGAACGCGAAGTCGGCAAGGCTGTCGTGCCACGCGAGCGTCTCGCGCACGAGGCAGAGCGCGCGCGAATCGAGCGCCGGCAACGCCCCGCCGTGCGCCGCCGGAACGCAGTAGCGCAGCCATCCGGCGGCGCCGAGGCGCACGACGAGGCCGCGGCACGCCGCATCGACGTCGTCGTGCCCGATCGCGTCGAGCGAGCTCCCGGCCCAACGCACGAGGTCATCGGCAACGCGGCGGTGCGCGGCGTCGAAAAACGGCCAGTCGAGATGGGAGAGGTTCATCGTGCGTTGATGCTGAACGGCAGAGCGCTCGCTCCGCTCGGGATGGCATTCGCCGCGCGTCCACGGCACACGTCAATTGCCCTCGAAGCGTGGCTTTTGCTTCGCGACGAACGCCTCGTAAGCGCGCCGGAAATCGCGCGTCTGCATGCAGATCGCCTGCGCCTCGGCCTCCGCTTCGATCGCCGTGTCGAGATCCATCGCCCACTCTTGATGCAGCAGTTTCTTCGTCACGCCGTGGGCGAACGTCGGGCCATCGGCGAGTGACCGTGCGAATCCATGCGCTTCGGCCGCAAGCGCGGCGGGAGCCGCGAGCCGGTTGAAAAACCCCCACGCCGCCCCTTCGTCGGCGGTCATTACGCGGCCCGTGTAGAGGAGCTCGGCCGCGCGGCCCTGCCCGATCGTCCGCGGCAGCAGCGTACAGGCGCCCATGTCGCAGCCGGCGAGACCGACGCGGACGAACAGGAACGCCGTCTTTGCCGCCGGCGTGCCGAATCGGAAGTCGGAGGCGAGCGCCATCATCGCGCCCGCGCCCGCGCAAATGCCGTCGATGGCGGCGACGATCGGCTGCGGGCAGGCGCGCATCGCCTTGACTAGGTCGCCGGTCATCCGCGTGAAGGCGAGCAAACCGGGCATCGTCATCTCCGTCAGCGGGCCGATGATTTCGCGCACGTCGCCACCCGAGCAGAAGTTGCCGCCGGCGCCGGTGACGACGACGGCCTTCACGTCGCTCGCGTAGGCGAGAGCGCGGAACAGGTCGCGCAGCTCCGCGTAAGCGTCGAAGGTCAGCGGATTCTTCTTGTCCGGACGATCGAGCGTGATCATCGCCACCTTGCCGTCAGGGTCCGCGTCCCAGCGGAAGTGCGTTGCCGCGTAGCCGCGAAGCGGTCGCGTGTGATCCGCCATCGTCATCACGTCAGCTCTCCCGCCGGCTCCGCGGCGGCGTCGGGATCGCGCCCGCGGACTGTCGTCTTCAAACGGCCGAGCAGCGCATACAGGCGGTCGCGCTCGGCGGTGCCGAGGCCGGAAAGCAGGTCGACGATCCATCGCTCGTGCGCGGCCGCCATCGCAGCGAACGCCCGCCGGCCCTTCGCTGTCAGTCGCACCGCCTGCACCCGCCTGTCACCGGGGATCGGCCGCCGCTCGACCAACCCCTCCGCGGCGAGCTGATCGGTGATGCCGGTTACGTTGCCGCCCGTCACCATCATCCGGCGCGACAGCTCGCCCATCCTCAAGCCCTCCGGGTTGCGCTCGAGCTGCGCCATCAAGTCGAAGCGCGGGAGCGTGGTCGAAAAACGTTCCCGCAGCCGGCCGCGAATGCGGCGCTCGATCAGCAGCGTGCAGGTGAGAAGCCGCAGCCACAAGCGCAACGCCTCGTGGTGATCGTCGTCGAGGCGCGACTCGGGATCGCGCGCGGATGGGGCCCTCGTCCTGGCGGCGGCGCTCATCCGCGTGGCCTCCGCGCCATTGGCGCTGCGCGACCCGAAGGGCGCCCGGCCACCGCAGGCGTGCGCGGGCGTGCCCTTGGCCTGGCTTCGCCCCGCGCACTCATGCGTCCTCCGGTTTCTCTTCGGCCAGTTGCGCCGTCCGCGCCAGATTGCGCTCGAGCTGCACCTTGCCGGCCAGGTATTGCGGCGGCCAGGGCAGGTCGTGGTAGCGCTGCTGCGCCGCCGCGTGAAGCGTCCAGTAGGGATCGGCGAGGTGCGGCCGGGCGAGCGCGCAAAGATCGGCGCGGCCTGCCATCACGATGCTGTTGACGTGGTCGGGCTCGAAGATCGCGCCCACCGCCATCGTCGCGATGTCGACCTCGTTGCGGATGCGATCGGCGAACGGCGTCTGGTACATGCGCCCGTAGACCGGCGTCGCGGCGCGCGTCGTCTGCCCCGACGACACGTCGATCAGATCGGCGCCCGCCGCCTTGAAGAGCTGCGCGATCACCACCGCATCGTCGCCGGTGTTGCCGCGTTCCGCCCAGTCGTGTGCCGAAATGCGCACCGACATCGGCTTGTCTTCCGGCCACACCGCGCGCATCGCGCGAAAGACTTCGAGCGGATAGCGACATCGGTTTTCGAGCGCGCCCCCATACCCGTCGTCGCGGCGGTTCGTCAACGGGCAGATGAACGCCGAAAGCAGATAGCCGTGCGCGCAGTGGAGCTCGAGCCAGTCGAACCCGGACTCCGCGGCCCAGCGCGCGGCGCGCACGAAATCGGCCCTGACGCGATCCATGTCGCTTGCCGTCATCTCCCGCGGCACTTGATTGCGCGGCCCGTAGGCGATCGCCGACGGGGCGATCAGCGGCCAGTTGCCTTCGGCGAGCGGCTCGTCGGCTTCCTCCCAGCCGAGCTGCGTCGAGCCTTTCGGACCGGCGTGGCCGAGCTGCATGCCGATCTTCGCCAAAGTGCGCGCGTGGACGTAGTCGACGATCCGAGCCCACGCGTCGCGGTGGCCGGGGGCGTACATCCCGGCGCAGCCCGGCGAGATGCGGGCGTCGGCCGACACGCAGGTCATCTCGGTGAAGACCAGCGCCGCGCCGCCGTGCGCGCGGCTCCCCAGGTGAACCAAATAGTAATCGTCGGGAAGTCCGTCCTTGCAGGAGTACTGCGCCATCGGCGAGACGACGACTCGATTCGAAAGCGTGAGTCCCCGCAGCGTGAACGGCGTGAACATCGGCGGTATCGGTTTGGCCGGCGCGCGCGCGCGCTCGGCGAACCATGCCTCCATGCGCTCGACGAAAGCGGAGTCGCGGAGCCGCAGGTTCTCGTGCGATATCCGCTGACTCCTTGTCAGCAGGCTGTAGGCGAATTGCGGCGCCTCGAGCGCGGTGTAGCGCGCGACGTTCTCGAACCATTCGGTCGAGTTTCGCGCGGCGTTCTGGATCTTCAGCACCTCGACCGACCGTTCGGCTTCGTAGGTGGCGAGCGCCCCCGCGAGATCGGCGTGGCCGCTCATCGCCCTCGCAAGCGCGATCCCGTCCTCCAGCGCGAGCTTCGTCCCGGAGCCGATCGAGAAATGCGCGGTGTGTGCGGCGTCGCCCGCGAGGACCACGGGAACGCGGCGCTCGTCGATGCCGAGCCAGTGCACCCAGGTGCGGCAGATGATGCGCGGGAACCTGATCCAGAGCGCCGAGCCCCGCAGGTGCGTCGCGTTGCTCATCAGCCCGTGACCGTCGAGATAGCGCGCGAAGAGACTTTCGCAGAAGGCGATGCCTTCCTCCTGCGACATCCGCTCGATGCCCGACTTCTGCCAGACCTCTTCGGGCGTCTCGACGATGAACGTCGACGTGTCGCCGTCGTACTGATAGGCGTGCGCCTGGAACCAGCCATGATCGGTATCGGCAAACGCGAAGGTGAAGGCAGGGAACTTTTTGTTCGTGCCGAGCCAGACGAAGCGGCAGCGGCGGACGTCGACGTCCGGGCCGTAAGCGGCCATGTATCGGGTCCGGATCCGGCTGTTGATGCCGTCGGAAGCGAGCACGAGATCGGCGCCGAACGCGCGTGCCGCCTCGACGTCGTCGGCGACGTCGGTCTCGAACACGAGCTCGACGCCGAGGGCCTCGCAGCGTCTTTGCAGGATGTTGAGCAGCCGCTTCCTGCCGATCCCGCAGAAGCCATGGCCGCCCGAGGTGATCGTGCGGCCCTTGAAGTGGACGTCGATGTCGTCCCAGTGGTTAAACGCGCCGGCGATCTCGCGCGCGGTCTCGGGGTCGGCGACTTCGAGGTTCTGCAGCGTGTTGTCGGAGAAGACGACGCCCCAGCCGAACGTGTCGTAGGGACGATTGCGCTCGACGACGCGGACCGCATGGCGCGGGTCGGCCTTTTTCATGAGCAGCGCGAAGTACAGGCCCGCCGGCCCCCCGCCGATGCAGAGAATGCGCATGGTCTCCGCGGCCGCCTCGCCGCGCGGCGACGGCCCGCCGATCACTTCAGATCTGAATATATTAGACATAAATTATTTGCCGTCAAGCCGCGGGATCCCTCGCGCCTTCGTCCCGAGCCGCGGCGCGGTTGTCGGTCTCCGTACAGCAGCAGCAAAGAAAATCAATGGGTCCAATGGCTTAGCCTGTCCGGACGATTTTCATGCGCCGCCGCTCGGCCGAGCATCGGGACGCGCGGCCGGGTCCGTCCCGTGCGTTCCAGCGAAACGGGAGGCGATCGATGCGAACCTCGGCGCAAGTCCGCCGGCGCGAGTCGGGCATCACGTTGATCGAGCTCGTGATCGCGCTCGCGATCGCGGGGCTGCTCGCGGGACTGGCAATGCCGCTCTACAGCAACTGGATCGCCGAGTATCAGATGATGAACTTCGCGCGCGACCTCGCCGGGAACATGAACACGGCGCGCAGCGAGGCGATCAAGCGCGGCATCCGGGTCAACGTCTGCAAGTCGGCGGATCATCGGCAGTGCGCGTCGGGCGGTGACTGGGCACAGGGTTTCGTCGTCTACAGCGACGCCGATCACGACGGACAGCTCGATGCGGGGGCAGCGGCGCTGCGCGTCGGCGAGGCGGCGCCGCCGGGGGTCACGGCGCGCGGCAATCGACCCGTCGCGGATTACGTGTCTTACACCAATCTCGGAGTGGCGCGGCTCCTCAACGGCGGGCTGCAGATGGGCACGCTGACCGTATGCCGCAACGGTCAGAAGGCGCTCGACGTGGTCCTCGCCCACAGCGGACGCGCGCGGATCCAAAGGACGGCCACGATGTGCCCTTGAACTGCACAGGATGCGCCGCTGCCGCTGCAGGTCACCGCTGCCGTGGCGACTTGCCTGCGGGGTTCAAAACAGGCCGCAGACCGCCTGTTCCCGACTTTGCACCACCGGTCGGAAACGCCTCGGAGCGCCCTTCCACCGTCCGTTCCGGACTATCCGCCACTGGTCGGGAACGATTGCGGGCAGCCGGTCCCGCACCTAGCATAGCCTCACGGAACAGGGAGTTACCGATGCGAATCTCGCGCTTTGCCGGACGGCCGTCCGTTGCAGGCTTCACCCTCATCGAGCTGATGATCACCGTTGCAGTCATCGCCATTCTGGCGGCGATCGCCATCCCGGCCTATAGCGACTACGTGACGCGCAGCAAGATTACCGACGCGACCACAAAACTGGGAGATTTCCGGACCCAGATGGAAAAGTATTTCATGGACAACCGGACCTATCTCAACGGCGCTGCTTGCGGCGTGCCCGATCCCGTCGCAGGCGGGTCGGACAATTTCGCGATCACCTGCGGCGGCCCGGCGACTGCCACGACCTACACGATTACAGCGACCGGCATCGCCGCGCGTGGAATGGGGGGATTCGTCTATACCGTCGACCAAGCCAATGTCAAAAACTCCACGGGTCCCGCCGGTTGGTCGCCCGGCGTCGGCTGCTGGGCATTGCGCAAGGACGGCTCCTGCTGATGTTCGCGTCGCGCACGTCGGGCTTCACGCTGATCGAACTGATGATCGCGCTCGCGATCGCGGCGCTCCTGGCCGTGCTCGCGATGCCCGGCTATTCCGTCTGGATCGCCGACAACCAGATTCGCAACGCCGCCGAATCGATCGCGAGCGGGATGCGCTACGCGCAAGCCGAGGCGATCAAGCAGAACAGCCAGGTCGAATTCGTGCTCGATCCGACGCCGGGGACGGGCGGATGGGTGGCGCGGCTCGTCGCCGCGCCCGTGCCGCCGCTGCAGGGCGGCACGTTCAGGGAGGGCGCGGACAGGGCGACGCTGGCGCCTCTGCCCGCCGGCACGACGACGGTGACCTTCACCGGCCTTGGCACCGTCGCTCTGGCCAACGCCGATGCAAGCGCGCCGCTCACCCAGGTCCAGGTCGCCTCGGCCACGGTCGCAACGGCTCGAAATCTCAACGTGCTGGTCGGCAACAACCGCACCGGCATCAAGATCTGCGACCCGAAATGGCCGGCGAATGATCCGAAGGGTTGTCCGCCGTAGGCGACTCGCAATGGCAAACAGAATGACCTTCCACGGACTCAAGCCCGCGTCGGCACTTCGCCGCGCGACACGCCAGCGCGGCAGCTTCCTGCTCGAGGCGCTGATCTCGGTGCTGATCGTCGCCTTCGGCATCCTCGGGCTGATCGGCCTGCAGGCGCGCGCGATCCAGAACGTCGACGACGCCCAGTACCGGGGCGAAGCCGCGTACCTCGCGAACGCCTATCTCGGCCAGATGTGGGTGGCCGACCGGACCACGCTCAACGCCGATTTCGACAGTGTCAGCGGCGGTCCCGCCTACACCGAATTCAAGGCGTGGGTCGGGCAGAGACTTCCCGGCGCGAGCCTCCCGCTCAACGATCCCCAGGTGACGATCACCCCTTCCGGCATTACCGCGACCAGCTCGACCGTGAGGATCCAAGTGTTCTGGCAACCGCCTGGCGAGACGTCGCGCCACCAATACGATGTCGTCGCCACCGTCGGGTCGAACCCATGATGCAGTCCGGTCAATCCCCCCGCGCGCGCCAGCGAGGCGCGGGCCTCGTCGAGACGATGATCGGCATCCTGATCGGGATGATCGTCGTGCTCGTCATCTATAACGTGTTCGCGTTGGCCGAAGGCTACAAGCGCACTGCGGTCGGCGCCGCCGACGCGCAGACGACCGGGCTCTTTGCGCAGTTCGTGCTCAAACGCGAAATCAGCAATGCCGGTAACGGCGTCTCCGGCGCCGGCGCCAGTCTTGCCACCTGCGCGACGGCGGGCCCGAACTGGCCCTGGCCCACACCCCCGGGGTTCTTTGCAGCCGCCGGCGCACGGGCCGTACGCCCCGTGCCCGTGCTGATTCGCGACGGCGGCGGCCCGACCGTGTCGGACAGTCTCATCGTCACGTATAGCGCGGCACCCCGCGTGGTCTCGGGGATGCTATTCGTCGACAAGTCGATGACAGCGGTCGGCGATCGCTTCTACATCCAGAGCCCGAACGGCTTCCGCGTAAACGATCTCGTGCTCGCCGTCGACATGGGCGGCAACTGCGAGCTCACCACCGTCACCGCGGTCATTCCGGGCGATTCCACCGGCGACGTGACGACCGGCATCGTCGGCATCGACTATGCGCCGGCGACGGCCAACCTCTATCTGCCGGGAAGCGCCGCGAACGGCGCGCGACTGCTCAACCTCGGTCAGGATCCCAACACCGGCGGGGCCGGCCCCTTCGCGACGCACACGCTCTTCGACGTCGTCAACGGGCAGCTGCGGACCACCGACCTTTTCGGCGCCGCCCCGGCCGTCCCCATCGCCCAGAACGTCGTGCTGATGAAGGCGCAATACGGAATCGATTGCGCCGGCAACGGCGTCGTCGTCTGGACGACGGCCACGGCGACCAACATCTGCGGCGACGGCCTCAACTACACGCCGGACGACTTCATGCCGGTGGCCCCCGGCGTCTCGCCGTGGACCGGTCCCGCACTCGCCCGCATCCGGGCCATTCGCGTCGGCATCGTCGTGCGCAGCGACGAGCCCGACCTCAAGGATCCTGCGCTCGTCGGCCAGACGGCGGTGCTGTTCGACTGCTCGACGCACAACGCCGCCTGCCAGGGCCGCACGGTCCTCGACAACACCGTGCTCACCGACGCCTACCGCTTTCGCACCTACGAGACGATCGTTCCGATGATCAACGCCATTTACAACGACGGCCTATGATTCCCATGCGTCCATTGGCACGACACGCAGTGCCGGCACGCCGCCAGCGCGGCGTCGTCCTGTTCATCGCCCTGATCGCGATGGTGGTCCTGAGCCTCGCGGGCGTCGCGCTCATCCGCGCCGTCGACACGACGGGATCGGTCGCCGGAAATCTCGCCTTCCGCGAGGCATCGGTCATCGCAGTCAATCGCGCGATCGAGAGAGCCGTCGACGCGCTCTACGTCAGCAAGTCGTTCAACCCCGAGTTCGACAACCCGGCAAACAACTATTACGCCAAGCTCCAGGCGGGGGAAAAGCCGAACGGCGCGCCGGCGGTGGTTGCCGGCACTTACACGACGATGACCGGGGCTTATCCGTTCGGCGCCGCGGACACCTACCCGGCGACCAACGCAGAGGTCCGGTGGGTGATCGAGCGCGTCTGCAACTACAACCCGGTGGTCGTGCCCGAGCCGCTGAACTTTGCCGCCAAGCTTCAGTATTGCGACGAGCTGGCGCCGAAGCTGTCGCAGGGGAAGACGACGGGGAAACTCGGCGGCGTGCAGCTTTCGCCGATTCCTCTCTACCGGGTCACGGTGCGCGTCGATCTGCCCGGAACCAATACGGCCACTTACGCACAGGCCATGCTGCACTGATAACTAAATGCAGTTCTCAGGGAAGGCTCCCATGAACACGAAAAATGCGCGACGTCACGCTTGCCGCGCGCTGGTCGCACTGGTGAGCGCCTCGCTGGCGTTCGGTCCTCTGGTCGAATCGGCGTATGCCGGGCCGACTCCGCTCGCCGATGTGCCGATCGCGGCGAAGGTCGCCGCCAAGCCGAACATCGTCTACACGCTGGACGATTCCGGGAGCATGCAGTTCAGCTACCTGCCGGACTGGGTGCTGGCCACGGCGCCGCTGGTCACCGTCACCAAGATCACCCGTGTCGGGACGACGGCGACGGCCCAGGTGGCCTCGACCGCGGCCCTTTCGACGGGCCAGTACGTCGTCATTTCCGGCGCGAACCAGCCCGAATACAACGGCCAGTTCCCGATCACGGTGATCGACGCCACGCATTTCACGTTCACGATCGTCGGCGCCCCGACGACGCCGGCCACCGGAGCTCTCAGGTACGCCGTCGGGACGCCCTATTGCCGCGGCGGAAACTGGACGGCCGCGTGCAGCGCCGGGGCCGTCAACACGTTCACGTCGCCGCCCTTTTACGCGGCGGACTTCAACCGCCTGATGTACGACCCGAACGTCAACTACACGCCGCCGGTGAAAGCCGACGGCAAGCCGCTCACCCATACGATCGGGGTCGACACCGACATCAACGGCAACCAGATCAACCTGGCCAAGGTCCAGACGGATCCGTTCACATCGCCCGCGAGTCAGGTGAACCTGAGCGTCAAGGTGGCCGTGCCGCTCTATTGCAACACCGACTGGCCGGTCACGGCCGGCGTCAATCTCGCGATCACCGATGTCGGCGATGTCAACGGCGAGTACGCGGCCGGCACCGGCGCGTGGTGCCGGATCAACGGCACCAAGTACGACGCGTCTGCCGCGTCGGGCGCGCCGGCGGTTCAGGAGGATTACAACTACCCGTACCAGCTGACCTCCGGCGCGAACGGGACGCAGTACTTCTACCGCCAGCTCGGCAACAAGATACTGTATTGCGACAAGACCTCGCCGTACTGGCCGCCCAATGGCACGATCGTCGGTTGTACCCTCGGAGGCACGCCGACGTGCGGTGGTCTGCCGTGCCCGGTGATCCAGCAGAAATGCAATCAGAAAGCCAAGGTGTGCAATCCGAACCCTGCGCTGCGCAATTACACACCCGCGGGCTGCGGCGTCGGCGGCAACCCGCTCTATTGCGGCCCCTACGGCACCGGTTCCGCGCCGGAGTGCCTCCCCTGCTCGTGCAATTCGGATACCACGCCGGTCCCGCCGGGCAGCTGCAGCATTACGGGCGCAGCGTGCAACGGACCGTTCGGCATTCCGGGCGCGGACCCCGCCTGCCCCGACCAGCCGCAGGCGCCGAATGGCTGCAGCGCCGGCGTCCCGATCTACGGTGGGCCCGCGGCCAGCGCAGCCTGCAACGCCTTCACGTGGGATCCGGTCGCCGGCGTCTACAGCAACGTCTCCAACCCGCCTGGCACGACGCTGCTGCAGGATTCCGACCCCTCCGTACCTGGCGGATCCGGCCTGGGATTGGCGTGTCGACACAACAACCAGGTCTATGCGGTGAGCGGCGTCCCGGTAGCAGGCGGCCCGTTTACCTACCCGCGGACGAACATCGGCGACGTCTATCCGGCCAACGCCGCCGCGGGACAGCTCGGGCAGTTCACGACCCAGGCCACGGCGGCCGGCTGCCCGACGATCGGCACGACGGTCTCCATCCCGCGCCACTATTACACGATCGATTCCGTCCAGTTCTGCGACAACGTCGACGGCACCGTGAACGGCCAATGGAGGGGTTTCGGCACCGGCGTGTGCACCACCGCCGGCGGACTGCCGCATCCGAACGACCTGACGCAATACCAGAACGTCCAATACGGCCAGTTCCATCGAATCCCGCTGCGGCCGGGCTGGAACGGGGGCAACTACGACTACATCGACCAGGCCACCCAGCTGCCGGCGACGCGCACGTATGCGCAGGAGATCGTCAACTACGCGAACTGGTATGCGTACTATCGGTTGCGCATGCTCGCCGCGAAGACGACCTCGGCGCTGGCGTTCGACCTGCTCGACGACACCTACCGCGTCGGCTTCCACACGCTGGGGACCGAGCCCCTTCCAATCGGAAACGGTCTGGCTCCGCAGTGGGTCGACGTGAACGATTTCGACCTCGCGCAAAGGACATCGTGGTGGGGCGGGCTGAACCCGCCGTTCGCGAACGGACTGTTCGCGGTTCCGACGGTCACCACCAACAAGACACCGACGCTGTCCGCGATGCTGCGGATCGGCAACCTGTTCGAGACCGGCGGGGCGGGCGGCCTTCCGGCAAGCGTGAATCCGCTGCCGGCCGGCGCGCAGGATCCGATCTCCACGAACCCGTCGAACGGCCAGCTGATTAGCTGCCAGAGCAACTACCACATCCTGTTCACCGATGGCTTCACGAACCAGGTCGCGCTGCCCACGGTTGCCGGCGACCAGGACCAGAACATCCCGGGAACTCTCCCTGCCGACGTTCCCGGCGACCCCGACAAGGTGCTGCCGGACCTCCGCGTCCCCGCCTGGCCGAAGCCGTTCATGCAGGGCGCGCCCGCCGTATCCGACACGCTGTCCGACATCGGCACCTATTACTGGGCGCGCGATTTGCGTCCGGCGCTCAAAGACGATGTGCCGAACTGGTCGGGCAAGACGCCCCAGGACCTCGATCCCGCGAAGGACGTCGCGTGGTGGCAGCACGTCCAGTTCTCGGCGATCTCCTTCGGCTCCGCCGGCACGCTCGACGCCGCGGACCAGGTGACGACGATGGCGGGACTTACCGGCGGGGCGCTGACCTGGCCGGACCTGACGGCGCCGAACAATCCGCTCAATCCGCCAAGCAACAAGGGCGCCGTCGCGGTGGACGACCTGTGGCATGCCACCGCCATGGCGCGCGGCACGTTCGTCTACGCGACCTCGCCGATCGAGGTCCAGATGGGCCTCTCGGGCATCCTCGCCGGCATCGCCAACCAGCCCAAGACGCGGGTCGGCGCGGCGTTCTCGGGACAGGTCCTGAGCGCGACCAACAACATCATCTACGAAGCGACGATCGAGCAGGGCTGGGCCGGCGACCTGCTGAAGGTGCAGATCGACCCCACCAACGGCAATGAGCTCGCGCAGTTGTGGTCGGCCGCCACCGCGGTGAAGGACCAGATCGATCCCCTCAAGACGGGCGTGCCCGAGCCGTGGATGGACGAAGCCCACCGCCGCATCGTGAGCTGGAACGGGGCGACCAAGGTCGCATTCCGCGCCACCGCCGCCGGGAGCATGGTGAGCGTGCTGTCGAACGCGCAGCTCAATACGCTGAGCGGAAATCCGACGACGCAGAAGAAGATGGTCGCCTACCTCCGCGGCGGCAACGTGGTCAACCCTCCGGTCACGGCGGTGCCGACGGTGATCGAAGGCACGAAGATCGGCCAGTTCCGCAAGCGGTACGGACCGCTGGGCGACATCAGCAATGCGCAACCGCTGGTCGTCACGGCCCCGATCAAGGCGATCTTCTACGACGGCAACGACCCGGGGTTCTCCGCGTTCCAGGCGCTGCAGGCCGCGCGCCCGGACCAGATCGTCGCCGCGGCCAACGACGGCATGGTCCACGTGTTCGACGTGAACGACGGCCATGAAGCTTTCGGCTACGTCCCAAGCTCGCTCTTCCGCGCGGCGGTGGACGCCTCGGGCAAGCCAACGGGCCTGCAGGCGCTGACGTTCCAGGATGGCGGGGTGCCGATCTACAAGCACCACTTCTACGTCGATTCTTCGCCGCGAACCGCGAACATCGATTTCAACAGCGCCGGCGTCAAGGGCGGCGCATCCGACTGGCACACGATCGTCGTCGGCGGGATGGGCAAGGGCGGCGACAGCTACTATGCGCTCGACCTCACCGATCCCAACGTCGCCGACGAATCGGCTGCCGCCGCCAAGCTGCTATGGGAATACCACGACCCGGACTGGCAATACACGTATGGCCGGCCGGTCATCGCGAAGACCTACGCGTTCGGCTGGACGGTGATCGTGACCTCCGGCTACAACAACGTCTCCGGCGAGGGCCGAATCTACTTCCTTAACCCGGTCACCGGAAAGCCCTTCGCGGCGAAGCCGTATCTCAGCACCGGCGCGGTTTCCTGCACCGGACCGGACGGCTCCACGCAGACGAGCGGCCTCGCGCAGATCAACGGCTTCACCAAGGACTACCACAACCAGTTCGTCGAGCAGGTCTACGGCGGCGATCTCTGTGGAAATTTGTGGAGGTTCGACATCAACGACCCGAATCCGGCGAACTGGACGGTCAACAAGTTCGCGATCCTGGACGACGGGGTCGCCCCACAGCCGGTCACGACGGCCCCGCAGATCGAGATCGACCTCAACAACGGCGTCGACCGGTATGTCTTCATCGGCACGGGCCGCCTGCTCGATCCATCGGACCTCACGACGCCGTTCCCGGCGCAGCAGCAAACGATGTACGCGATCCGGGATGGCTCGCTGGCCACCCCGCTGCCGGCGGCGAGCCTCCCGATTCTGCGCGGCCAGTTGACTCCCGTTCCGGCGGGCGGGGCCAAGCTCGCCGGCACCGCGGCTTTCGGCTGGTTCCACGACCTTCCGACCGGCGCCAACGCCGAGCGCATCGTCTTCGACGTCGAAGCCGACGCGAACGCCGTCACCTACGTCGGGACCCAGGTGCAAAGCGACCCGTGCATCATCGCGTTGCCCGCGGACATCTACGCGCGCGAATTCACGACCGCCGAGTCGCTGATCAACGATCCCCTCAACGGCTGGTTCTCGTTCGACGCCAAGGGCGGCGTCGGCATGCAGGTCGTCGGGTTGACGGATCCGGTGACGGGCGAGGTCACGCTCGGCGGCCTGCTCACCCACGAGACGCGAGCGAGCACGAAACCGATCCAGTTCAAGAATCCGGGATTCGGCAGCAGGAATCGCTTCTCGTGGCGCTTGTTGACTGGGGAATGACGCTCACCGCCGGAACCTGACAACCATTGCCCCGGCGCTGGAATGCTGCGGCGGGCGATTCTGCCCGCCGCGACAGTTCGGGACTGCGATCCGCCGTCGATGCGGCTTTCGCAGCCGTCGCCCGTCGACAACGCGTGCCTGCCCTTGCGGATCAGCCTCACCCTTCCTGAAGCGTCGGAGCACGCGGCCCGCGATCCGTCCGGCGCCAGATTCGGCGCGGCGCTGGCGGTTTCGGTCCTCGTCCATCTGACGACGCTCGCAGCGTTCGGCGATGCGATCGGCGGAGCGCGCTCCGGAGCTTTCTCGTGGTCGGCCCGAATCGACCGCCCACTCGAGCTCGCCCTTTCGCCGCCGCGCGTCGCCGCCGAAACGGAACCGCGCAACGCCGCGGTGCAGGCCGTGTCAGCGGCCAAGTTCAGCGTCGCGCAACCCGTGGCGCCCCCGCAATCGGCGCCGACCGTCGCGCTGCAACGGGCCGCGGAACGAGTGCCCGAGCGCGGGGGCATGGGCCACGGCCTGATGCCGCACGTCATCGTCAACGACAGGGTTCCCCGCGCCCGCTTCGGCGACGCGCTCGACGACGCGCTTGGGGAATTTCCCGTCGAAATCGACGCCGCGGTGGTCCTCCCCGGCAAGCTCGAGGTGCCGTATCCGCCGGCGGCCCTCGCCGCGCGGCGCCAAGACACCGTGCTCGTCTATGCCGTCATCGACCCGCAGGGCGTGGTCGAGGAGACGCGCGTCGTCGAGGGGACCCCGGAGTTCGCCGCGGCGGTCGAAGCGGCACTCGCGACGATGCGTTTCGTCCCCGCGCACGATCACGGGCAGAACATCCGCTTCTACGTGACGCTCGAGTTCGCGTTCCGGATCGAAGGCGCCGGCGTCACGAGCGATGCGCCTGCGGCGACCGCCGAAATCCGCTGACTCCCGTCGCTGCCGTCGCAGCCGGTACCCGTCAGCCCATTAGCGGCATGTGAAAGCCCGGCGCGGCGCTGCCGTCGTCGGGCCAGCGCGCCGTGACCGCCTTGCCGCGCGTGTAGAAGCGCACGCCGTCGACGCCGTGCACGTGCAGGTCGCCGAACAGCGAATTGCGCCAGCCGCCGAAAGAATAGAATGCCATCGGCACCGGAATCGGCACGTTGATCCCGAGCATCCCGACGTCGACGTCTTCCTGGAAGCGGCGCGCCGCGTGGCCCGAGCGCGTGAAAAGCGCGGCGCCGTTCGCATACGGATTCGCGTTGATCAGCGCGACCGCATCGGCGAGCGATTCCGCGCGCACGACGACGAGCACCGGCCCGAAGATCTCGTCGCGGTAGATCGCCATCTCCGGCGTCACGCGATCGAAGAGCGTCGGGCCCACGAAGAATCCGTTTTCGCGCCCCGGAACGCGTGGCCGGCGGCCGTCGACGACGAGCGCCGCACCCTCCGCCACGCCGCGGTCGATGTAGCCGATGATCCGGTCACGGGCCGCGCCCGTAATGACCGGGCCCATGTCGGCGTCCGGCGCATCGCCCGCGTCCACCTTGATGTGCCGCGCGCGTGACCCGAGCTCCGCCACCAACGCGTCGCCCGCATCGCCGACGGCGACGACCGCGGAGATCGCCATGCAGCGTTCGCCGGCTGAACCATACGCCGCGCCGATGATGGCGTCCGCGGCGAAGGCGAGGTCGGCATCGGGCAGCACGACCGCGTGGTTCTTGGCGCCGCCCAGCGCCTGCACCCGTTTGCCGTGCGCCGCACCGGTCTCGTAGATGTATTTCGCGATCGGCGTCGAGCCGACGAACGACACGGCCTTGACGCCCGGATGCGCGAGGATCGCATCGACGGCTTCCTTGTCCCCGTGAACGACGTTGAAGGCGCCGTCCGGAACGCCCGCTTCGCGCAGGAGCTCGGCCATCCGGAGGCTCATCGTCGGGTCGCGCTCGGACGGCTTCAGGATGAAGGTGTTGCCGCACGCGAGCGCGATGGGGAACATCCACATCGGCACCATCGCGGGGAAATTGAACGGCGTGATGCCGGCGCAGACACCGACGGGCTGCCGCAACGACCAGCTGTCGACATCGGTGCCGACGTTGTCGCTGAACTCGCCCTTCAACAGATGCGGAATCGCGGATGCGAACTCGACGACCTCGATGCCACGCGTGATCGAGCCCTCGGCATCGGCGAGCGTCTTGCCGTGCTCCTGGGTGACGATCTTCGCCAGCTCTTTCTTCGCGGCGTCCATCAGCTCGCGAAAGCGCATCAGCGCACGCGCGCGGCGCAGCGGCGGCGATGAGCGCCATTCCGGCAACGCGGCCGTTGCGGCCTTGACCGCCGCATCGACATCCTCGGCGTTCGCGAGCGGCACATGGCGAATCACTTCGCCCGTTGCGGGATTCGTCACTTCACCGTAGCGCCGCGTGCGAGCCGGTACCGCCCGCCCGTCGATCCACAACGGAAGGCGCTCGAGTGCGGTCAGGTCCATCGCTGCCTCCTCCGGCGCGTCGCAGCGACGTGCGCGTTCCGGTCCCTGGTTTGACCGGGTTCGGGAGTCGCGAGCCTCTGCTTCGAGCGAAATCCCACCCGGTTCAGAGGCTCATTCTACGCGCGTCACTGGCAGGCGGTGCCCGGCGTCGCGAACGTGAACCGCGTCAGCGGGATGCTGGTGGTTCCCACGGTGAAGGTCGCATGAGTCGAATCGGCGAACGTCAGCGATGCGGTGCCTATCGGCGTCGCCACGACGGTCGTTCCGTCGAAGGTCGCGTCGGAGAACGCCGGCCCCGTCGTGCTGTAGAGAGCACCTTCGTACGCGTCGGGTCCCGCGGCGTTCATGAGTGCCGAGCCCCAGCGAGGATTGCCGGCGGTATCGTAGCTGTACCACGTCACGAAAAGGCGTCCGCCCTGATTGTGGATGCCGAAACCCGCGCCGCTCTCGCTCGGGTTCCACCACAATCCGCTCAAATCGGAGCCCGCCGCGGCACCGAACTGGCACGTGCGCAGCGGAGTGCCGTCGGCGAAGTCGAAGCGCTGCAGCGTCTTGGTCATCGAGCCGATCGTAAGCGCAATCGTCCCGTCGGCATTCGGCACGACGCTGCCCCCCGAGACGTAATGCGGAAAAGGGTTTCCCGGCTGGCCGGTGCTCATGAGCACTTCGCCGGCGTAGCTGCCGCTATCGTCGAGCTTCGCGAGCATCGACAGCCATTGGGGCGCGCGGTCCGCCCCGTAGACGTAGGCGAGGACGAAGATGCCGTTGGCTTGATGGGTCAGCGTGTAACCCTGGCCGCTCTCCAGCGGCACCCAATAGAGCCCGCTGTAATTGGGGGTTGCGCAGGAGATGACGTAGACGCCATCCTGCAGGCCGAGCACGAGCTGCGAATCGCATGGGTAGTCGACGATGGTGAACAGCGGTGAGCCGTTGCAACTGACCGTCGTGCCGCTCAGCGTCGGCTCGGTGCATCCGGCAGGCAGCGCCTGCGTATAGGTTGCCGCGTGCGCGGTAGGCGTAACACCTACGAGCGCCGCGAGCGCGGCGGCGGCCGCAATTCTTCCAATGACCATTCCTCTTTCCTCGTCGGACCGCGCGGAAACACCGCGCACCGGGCGCGCCGGGCGACCTGATGGCTCTGCGGCCACCCCGATCAACCGTGCCGGCAGCGTTATTCTACGCCACCGCAGATGACGACAGCATAATCGATTTCGGGTTCCCCATTGAGTACGAAATCATGGCGCCGCCGCACCCCGCTCCTGGCTCGAGACGGTCGCGAGGCGTTCCACGTAGCGTGCAACGAGATCCACCTCGAGGTTCACGCGGGATCCCGGCGTCAGCGTCTTCAGCGTCGTCACTTCGAGCGTGTGCGGAATCAGGTTCACGTGGAAGCGAGCGCCCGCAACCCCGTTCACCGTAAGGCTCACGCCCTGCACGGCGATCGAGCCCTTCACTGCGATGAAGCGAGCAAGCGCACTTGGCGCATCGACGACCAGGCGAAAGCTGCCGGTGCCTGACGCGACCTCCTCGACCTGGTCGAATGCGACCACCGCGCCGACGCCATCGACGTGACCGGTCATCAGATGGCCGCCCAGACGATCGGAGAGCCGCAGCGCCTTTTCGAGGTTGACGTCGCTGCCGGCATCGAGGCCCGCCGTGCATGCGAGAGTCTCCGCGGAGACGTCGAAGCCGAGCGTGGCGCCGCTCTTGGCGCACACCGTGAGACAGCAGCCGTTGACCGCGATGCTGTCGCCCGGCGCGACATCGGCGATGTCGAGACTGCCGGGCGCGATGACGAGCCGCAGCCCGTCGCCCTTCGGTGCGGTGGCGGCGATCTTGCCGACGGCTTCGACGATTCCCGTGAACATCATGCCTCCTTGCCGATGATGCGCCCCAGGACGCGCAGGTCGTCGCCGACGCGGTCGATCGCGTGAATCGCGAGCCGCACGCGCGCGTCGAGGCTCGCGAGACCGCCTGGAAACGTCGCGATCCCGCGTGCCGGATCGCCGAGCAGGCAGGGCGCGAGGTAGAGCAGCGCTTCGTCGACGAGACCCGCAGCGATGAGCGCGCCGTTGAGGCCCGCGCCCGCTTCGACGTGCAGCTCGTTGAACCCCCGAGTGCCGAGCGCACTCATCAGCGCGCCGAGATCGACGCGACCCTCGGCATCCGGAAGCTCCAACACGTCGACGCCCGGAGGCCACGCCGGGTTGCGACCGCCCGCGGTCACGATCAGCGTATCCCCGCCCGCGATCACGCTGGCCGAAGGCGGCGTCTCGGCGCGGCGGTCGACGACGATCCGTCGCGGCTGGCGCGTGGTGGCGACATGGCGCACGGTGAGTTGCGGATCGTCGTGCAGGACCGTTCCGATGCCGGTCAGGATGGCGCACGCTCGCGCGCGCCAGCGGTGCGCATCCGCGCGCGCGCCTTCACCGGTGATCCATTGGCTCTTTCCGTTCGCGAGCGCGGTTCTTCCGTCCAGGCTCGCCGCCACTTTCAGCCGCACCCAGGGGCGTCCGCGCGTGACCCGCGAAACGAATCCCGCATTGAGCTCGCGCGCCGCATCGCAGCCGAGCCCGACCTCCACGGCGACGCCGGCCGCGCGCAGGCGCTCGGCGCCGCGGTGCGCCGAGGGATCGGGGTCGGCCATCGCCGCGACGACGCGCTTGATCCCTGCCGCAATGATCGCGTCGGTGCACGGCGGCGTGCGCCCGGTGTGATTGCACGGCTCGAGCGTGACGTAGAGCGCAGCGCCGCTCGGATCGTGACCGCCCGCCTTCGCATCGATCAGCGCGTTGACTTCGGCATGTGCTTCGCCGGCGCGGGCGTGGAAGCCCTCGCCGATCACAACGCCGTCGCGGACAATGACGCAGCCGACGCGGGGATTGGGCGTCGTCGTGAACATGCCGCGCTCGGCGAGCGCGAGTGCCCGCGCCATGAACCCGCGATCGGCCTCGGAGTACCCGGTCATCGCCACCGACACCGCGCAACGGCGTCATCCCCGCGCCGGCGCGGAGCCAGCGTCGTTGCTGAAGTTGCGAAAAGGCATGGGTTCCCGCCCCCGCGGGAACGACGAAACCCATCCTCACCGCTTCTTGAGCTTGCGCACCGCATCGCGGAAATCCTCGACGTCCTGAAAGCTGCGGTACACCGACGCAAAACGTATGTACGCGACCTTGTCGAGCTTGTAGAGCTCCTGCATCACCATTTCGCCGATCTGGCGCGAGGCGATCTCGCGCTCGCCCAGCGCAAGGACCTGCCCGACGACGCGGTCGACCGCCTGGTCGACGAACTCGGTGGGAACCGGACGCTTGTGCAGCGCGCGCTGGAAGCCGTTGCGGAGCTTGCCCACATCGAAGTCGGAGCGCGTGCCGTTGGTCTTGACGACCTGCGGCAGGCGCAGCTCGACGGTCTCGTAGGTCGTGAAGCGCTTCTGGCAACCGGTGCAGCGGCGGCGGCGGCGGATCGAATCGCCAGGCTCCGAAACGCGCGAGTCGATCACCTGGGTGTCGGCGCTGCCGCAGAACGGACACTTCATTCTTCAGCTCTCGGCTATCGGCCGTCAGCGATCAGCAACGTCGCGCCCGGGCTCTTGTTGACAGCTGATGGCTGATCGCTGACAGCTGTCATCCGTACACGGGAAACTTGCGGTTGAGCGCCGCGACACTCGTGCGCACGCCGGCCACGACGACATCGTCGTGCGGCGCGTCGAGGACGTCCGCAATCAGGTGCGCGAGCTCCTCGCTCTCGATCTCGGTGTAGCCGCGCGTGGTGATCGCCGGACTGCCGATCCGGATGCCCGAGGTGACGAACGGCTTTTCCGGGTCGTTGGGGATCGCGTTCTTGTTGACGGTGATGTGGGCCTTGGCGAGCGCCGCCTCCGCATCCTTGCCGGTGATCTTCTTCGCGCGGAGATCGACGAGGAAAAGATGGCTGTCGGTGCCGCCGGAGACGATGCGCAGGCCGCGGTCCGAGAGCACGCGCGCGAGCACTCGCGCATTCACCAGCACCTGCTCCTGGTAGCGGCGGAAGTCCTTGCCCAGTGCCTCGGCGAACGCGACGGCTTTCGCCGCGATGACGTGCATCAGCGGCCCGCCCTGCAGTCCGGGAAACACCGCCGAGTTGACAGCCTTCTCGTGCGCGGCCGTCGTGAGCACGAATCCACCGCGCGGACCGCGCAATGTCTTGTGCGTGGTGCTGGTGACGAAATCGGCAATCCCGACCGGCGAGGGGTAAACGTCGGCCGCGATGAGTCCCGCATAGTGCGCCATGTCGACCATCAGCAGCGCGCCGACGGCATCGGCGATGGCCCGGAAGCGCTGCCAGTCGATGATGCGCGAATACGCCGACGCCCCCGCGATGATGAGCTTCGGCTTGTGCTCGTGGGCGAGCCGTTCCGCGGCGGTGTAGTCGATGAGCTCGGTTTCCGGCTGCAGTCCGTAGGGTACGACGCGGAACCACTTGCCGCTGACGTTGACCGGGGAGCCGTGGGTGAGATGGCCGCCGTGCGGCAGCGACATCCCGAGGATCGTGTCACCCGGCTTCAGCGCGGCGAAGAACACCGCCTGGTTGGCCTGTGCACCGGAATGGGGCTGGACATTGGCCGCCTCGGCGTCGAACAGCTCCTTCACGCGGTCGAGCGCCAACTGCTCGGCAACGTCGACGAACTCGCAACCGCCGTAATAGCGCTTGCCCGGGTAGCCTTCCGCGTACTTGTTCGTGAGTTGCGAGCCCTGCGCGGCCATCACCGCACTGCTCGCGTAGTTCTCCGACGCGATCAACTCGATGTGCTCTTCCTGGCGCTTGTTTTCGGCGAGGATCGCGGCCCACAGCTCGGGATCGGCTTGGGCGAGAGTCAGGGAGCGCTGAGGCACGGGGCGGTCCGGAGCGGAAGGGAAAGCGAACGGGCGTTCATTTTAGCATCCGACCCCTCCTGCGAGCCGCGTTGTCCCCGAATGACGGATGACGGCCCCACCGACGGCAAAACCCTTATAATCCGCGAGCCGCGATGGGACGGGAGGGAAAATCGCGGCATCGGACCGCAACAGCCGCAGCCCACGTCGCTGCCGACTCCCGAGGAGGCGCCTTGAATCCCCTGCTCAGCCTGTCGCGGTTCATCGATGCGGTGACCGAACGCGTCGGCCGTTCCGTCTACTGGCTCGTGCTCGTCGCCGTGCTGATCAGCGCCGCCAATGCCACTGTCCGCAAGATCTTCAACTACAGCTCGAACTCGTTCCTCGAGATCCAGTGGTATCTGTTCTCGGTGATCTTCCTGTTCCTCGCGGGCTACACCCTCAAGAACAACGAGCACGTCCGGATCGACATCATCACCGGCCGCCTGTCGGCGCGGGCGCGGGCGTGGATCGACATCTTCGGAACGCTCTTCTTCCTCTTGCCGATGGCGATCCTGATCATGTATCTGTCGTGGCCGGTGTTCGTCGACGCCTATGAGCGGCAGGAGGTGTCGACCAACGCCGGCGGTCTCATCATCTGGCCAGCGCGGCTGATGGTGCCGGTCGGCTTTTTCCTGCTGATCGTCCAGGCTGTCTCGGAGTTGATCAAGCGCATCGCGTTTCTGCAGGACATGATCCCGGACCCGAGCGAGAAGGCCGTGGAGAAGACCCTCGAGGAAGAACTCGCCGACGAGATCCTCAGGTCCCGCGGCGATCGCGCCATCGCCGACGAGATCGAAGCGATCGGCACGGGCAGGGAAGAAAAGCAATGACTGCTTTCCTCGTCGCCAACATCGCGCCGCTGATGTTCGCGTCGCTGGTGGTCGTGCTGCTCATCGGGTACCCGGTATCGTTCGCGCTCGCCGCGGTCGGCATCGGCTTCGGCTTCATCGGCATCGAGCTCGGGCTCCTGCAACCCACGCTGCTCCAGGCGCTCCCGGAGCGGATCTGGGGCGTAATGTCCAACGAGACGCTGCTGGCGGTGCCGTTCTTCACGTTCATGGGGCTGATCCTCGAGCGCAGCGGCATGGCCGAGGACCTGCTCGACACGATTGGCCAGCTGTTCGGGCCGGTCCGCGGCGGCCTCGCGTACGCGGTGGTCTTCGTCGGCGCGCTGCTCGCCGCGACCACCGGCGTCGTCGCCGCGTCGGTGATTTCGATGGGCCTCATTTCGCTGCCGATCATGCTGCGCTACGGCTACGACCGACGGCTCGCTTCCGGCGTGATCGCGGCGTCGGGAACGCTCGCCCAGATCATCCCGCCATCGCTTGTGCTGATCATCATGGCCGACCAGCTCGGTCGGTCGGTCGGCGACATGTACGCGGGCGCGTTTATTCCCGGGCTGACCCTCGCGGGCATGTACGCGGCGTACGTAATCGGTTCCACGATCCTGCGGCCGAAATGGGCGCCGGCGCTGCCCGTCGAAGCGCGGACGATGCGCGAGGACAGCGGTGCGTCGGGCAACCGCTCGCTGCTGGTCGTGACGGCGCTTTCGGTGGCCGCGGCCGCGGCGTTCTGGTTCATCTATTACGACCGATACAACCCCGAGACGGCGACCGACGAGCGGGTCGTCATGACGATGGCCGTCGGCGTGGGTACGGCGTTCGTGATCGCCGTCGTCAACAAGCTGCTCCGGCTGCACCTGCTTTCAAGAATCGCCGAACGCGTGACGTTCGTGCTGATCCCGCCGCTCGCCCTCATCTTCCTGGTGCTCGGCACGATCTTCCTCGGCGTGGCCACGCCGACGGAGGGCGGCGCCATGGGGGCCACCGGCGCGCTGATCATGGCGGTCGCCCGCCGGAAGCTGTCGGTTCGCCTCCTGCGACAGGCGATGAACACGACCGCCAAGCTCGCCACCTTCGTCGTGTTCATCCTGATCGGCGCGCGGGTCTTCAGCCTGACCTTCTACGGCGTCAACGGCCACGTCTGGGTCGAGCACCTGTTGACCAGCCTGCCAGGCGGCCAGCTCGGGTTCCTGATCGTGGTCAACATCCTGATCTTCGTGCTGGCGTTCTTCCTCGACTTCTTCGAGCTGTCGTTCATCATCATTCCGCTGATCGGTCCGGTGGCCGAAAAGCTGGGTGTCGACCTCGTGTGGTTCGGCATCCTGCTCGCCGTGAACATGCAGACGTCGTTCATGCACCCGCCGTTCGGTTTCGCGCTGTTCTTCCTGCGCAGCGTCGCGCCGGCCAGGGAGTACAAGGACCGTCTCACGGGCCGCACGATCGCGCCGGTCACGACCGGGCAGATCTACTGGGGCGCGGTGCCATTCGTGCTGATCCAGGTCCTCATGGTCGGGCTGATCATCGGGTTCCCGGGCATGGTGTCGGGCGGACTCGCCGAGAAGGCGAAGATCGACATCCGCAACATCCGCATCGAGGCCCCGACGGAGATGCGGGGTCCGGGCGGACGGGTTACCGGCGGCAGCGCCCAGCAGGACGCCGCGGAGAAGGCGCTGGAGAAGGCCCTCGGCGGTGAAGACAACTCGCCGGACAAGGCGAGCGAGCCTGAGAAATCGGGGGAACAGCCGGCACCTGGAGGCTCGTCGGACCAGGAGGACGCCGCGAAGGCGCTGGAGCGCGCCATGGGCGGCGGCAAGTCCGAGGCCCCGCCAGCGCAGGACAAGAAATAGCGCTGGAGAAGAAACAAAAAGCGCGCCGGCGATGGCCTCGCCGGGCGCGCTCGATGCGGCCCCGCGGGCCGCTCGGTTTCGCTTCCGGCTACTTCTTCTTCATCGACATCCGCTCGGCGGCGATCTCGAAGTTGTCGAACCGGTTCTCGGCGATGCTGAACCATTCCACTTCGTTCTGCTTGAATGCCTTCCACGGCTCGTAGATCTTCTTGAACTTCTCGTTCTTGGTGGCGATCTCGTCGTAGACCTCCTGGGTCGCCTTGTAGCACGCCGCCATGATCTCGTTGCTGAACGGCTGCAGCTTGACGCCGTTGGCGATGAGCCGCTTGAGCGCCGGCGGATTGAGTGCGTCGTACTTGGCCATCATGTCGATGTTGGCCGCGTCGCACGCCGTCTGCAGGATCGATTGGTAGTCCTTCGGCAGATCGTTGTACGCCTTGATGTTCACGAAGACGTCGAGTTCCGGACCCCCTTCCCACCACCCCGGGTAGTAGTAGTACTTGGCGACCTTGTAGAAGCCGAGCTTTTCGTCGTCGTACGGACCGACCCATTCGGCGGCGTCGATCGTGCCTTTCTCAAGGGCCGGGTAGATGTCGCCGCCGGGGATCATCTGCGGGACGACGCCGAGCTTCTGGAGCGGCAATCCTCCGGTGCCCCCGATGCGAAACTTGAGGCCCTTGAGATCGGCGACCGACTTGATCTCCTTGCGGAACCAGCCGCCCATCTGCGCGCCGGTGTTGCCGGCGCCGAAGCTCAGCATATTGTAGTCTTTGAGGAACTCGTTGTAGAGCGCGCGGCCGCCGCCGTGCATCATCCAGGCGTTCTGCGCCCGATTGTTCAGGCCGAACGGGATCGCGCAGCCGAAGGCGAACGTCGGGTCCTTGCCGAAGAAATAGTAGGGCGCGGTGTGGCAGCACTGGACCGTCGCGTTCTGCACGGCGTCGACCACGCCGAACGGCGGCACGATCTCCCCGCCGGCGAACACCTGAATCTGGAACTTGTTGTTGGTCGCGGCGGCCACGCGCTCCGAAACGACGACCGCACCACCGTAGATCGTGTCCAAGCTCTTCGGGAAGCTCGAGGCGAGGCGCCACTTGACCTCTGGCGCGCCTTGCGCGAAGGCCGGCGCAGAACCGGCGGCGAGAATGCCCGCGAGTCCCGTATTTTTCAGGAACGAACGACGCTGCATCTGGATCTCCTCTCTAGGATGGGTGTCGGCCGAGCCGACGCGGTACAAAGACCATGGGAAACGACGCGTGGCCGCGGCTCGTTGACGGCGGCTCGACGACGCTTCTTTTTGGGAGCGATTCTAACCGAAAAAGGGCCATCCGCCAGTCCCGGCGGCGGCACGCGTCCGCACGGTTTTGGAGCGCCGGCGCGCGTGCGCCGGGATGGAGATCAGGCAGTGAGCTTGCGCACCGCGGTGAAAAGCGCCCACGCCCAGCCGGCCTGCCGCTCGAGCGTCTGCGTGAACCGGATCAGGTAGCGTGCGTTGCCGGTGTCGAGCTCGACCATGCCGCCGGGCACGAACTTGTCGTCCGGCCCGATGAGACTCCGCTGCGACGACTGCCGATTGTCGCCATGGGCCGGCAGGTAGATCCCGAAAAACGGCCGGTCAACGCCGGTGCGGACCGCGGCCGTCGGCGTGATCCAGTTGCGGAGCAGCACCCGAACCATCCGCCGGGCGACGATCTCGACGCCAACCGTCACCTCGTCGACCTGTTGCCGCTGCATCCGGCGGACGATCGCGAGGAGCCACACGTCGCCATCCCGGATTGCGAGAATTTCGCCCAACTTGGCGGGCGACTCCTTGATCGGCGCCGTGAGCCGGCAGCCGGTTTCGCTGCGCTCGGACATCCGCCAGGTCGTGCCTCGAATTCGCCGCGCGACGGATTCCGGGTTCACGCCCGGATTGACCATCTGCGTGACCTCGTCGTAGCTCGCCGCGACCGCGGGAGTGCGCACCGCTTCGGGCAGGCGCTCGATCTCGGCAACGGCCCGGGTCAGCGCCTGCAAGCCAATGACGACCCGCACCTCGGTGTCGGCGGGAAATCGCGCGGCCCGCGGCGCATGGGCGATCGCCTCGGGACCGAACAGCGAGGCGAGACGCATCAGCAGCAGCCGCTGCTCGCGCGAGGGCAGCTCGCCGGGCTTGGACAGATCGTCGTCATGGTCCGGAAGCCAGCGCATCCGCTCGACGATGCGGCCGTAGACGGGGGACGCGTCGAGAAACAGGACGCGCCCGCCGGAGTGAGGCCGGTCCTGGCGGCGCAGCCCCTGTGTACCGGTGAGATCGACGAAAAAGCCGGCCGCGGTGCCGGGGGGCGGGGTGAGCGACAGCGAGGGAGACCAGTCTTCCAGCTGCTTCGCCACCCACTCCACCTGGTCCGGCGTGAAGTTGCCGGAGTCGAGCCGCATCAGCAGCAACGTCTTCAGGTACTCCTGCTCGACGCACACGCCCGGGCGCGAGAACGCGCCGGCGCCCAGCACCAGTTGCTCGCGCTGCCATCCGCGCATCCGCGCGAACTCGTAGAGCTCGTGGAATTCGCGCCATTGCGCCGGAATCCAATGCCCGTAGCGGAAGAGCCGAAACTTGCCGTCAATGCCCTTGAAGAACGCGAGCCGCACCAATACCCAAGGCAACACCGCGCGCCAGCGCTTGTTGTCCGCGCGAGGGTACCCTGCCTTGAGCGCTGCGCTGTAGGCGGCGGTGAAGGCCTTGACGAGGTCGAACACCGAATGCCACAGCCTCGACTCGACACCGGTGCTCTTCTGGTAGTTCGCCGTGTACTGCTGCGTGAGCTGGGCGACGATGGGCTCGAGCCGTGCATCGATCTTGAGCAGGGCCTCGACCTGCCCGGGTCCGACGTCGCTGCGGGCCCCGGGGAACTCGGCCACGAGCTCGAGCGCTTCCTTCTGGATCGTCAGCGGATCGCCCGTGGGCAGTGCCGCAATCCACCGCGCCGCCGTGCTCGCATTGCGCAGCGGATCGTTGAGCGTGCGGACCCAGTTAAGCACCGGTTCGAGCATCGGAGCGCGAACGCCGGCACGCATCACGAGCCTGTCGGCCTTGCGCTCGCGCCTGCGACGGCGGCGAGTTGGGGGGAGTTCGGGCCCCGAAGCCCGAATCCATACCGGGAGCACGGCGAGAGCGAGAACGCAGAAATGGGTCCCACTCGCCCCGTCCTTTCGGGTTGCTGCGAAAAAGCACTTCTGCGTCGTTGCGGACCCTGCGAACATTCCCGAATTTCGCTTCGCTTCGCTGCCATCGCATCCGATCGCATCTTGTCCCGGCAACGCATACGTGAGAGCAAGCCCGGCCGCTTCCTAATGCCCAGCGACCGTCATCCGGCCGATGAGGATCGATCCCGTGTGCCGCGAGCTGCGGCGATCGACATCGGCGCCGACGGCCACGATGTCGCGATACATGTCCTTCAGGTTGCCGGCGATCGTGATCTCCTCGACCGGGTAGGCGATCTCGCCGCCCTCGATCCAGAAGCCCGCCGCGCCGCGCGAGAAATCCCCGGTGACGGGATTCACGCCCTGCCCCAACTGCTCGGTAACGAGCAAGCCGCGCCGCATGCGGCGGAGCAGCGCCGGCAGATCATCGTCACCGTGCGAAACGACGAGGTTGTGGCTCCCGCCGGCGTTGCCGGTCGTCGCCATGCCGAGCTTGCGCGCCGAATAGGTGCCGAGAAAGTACCCCGCGACGACGCCATCCTTGACGACATCGCGCGGAAGGGTGGCCACGCCGTCGTTGTCGAACGGCGCACTGCCACGCTCGCGCGGAATATGCGGTTCCTCGCGGATCGAAACGCCAGGCGCGAACACCGTCTGCCCCAGCGAGTCGAGCAGGAACGACGAGCGGCGGTAGAGCGAACCGCCGGAAACGGCGCCGACGAAAAAGCCGATCAGATCCGCGGCTTCCGGAGCTTCGAACAGAACCGCGCATTCGAGCGTGGCAAGCTTGCGCGCATGAAGCCGCCGTGCCGTCCGCTCGCCGGCGATACGCCCGACCCGTGCGGGCGCCTCGAGATCGCCCGCTGCGCGAGCCGACGTGTACCAGTAGTCGCGCTGCATCGTCCCGCTGCCGTCGCCGGTGTCGCCGATCACCGAGCAATCGATGTGGTGGCGCGAGCTACGATAGCCGCCCAGGAATCCGTGGGTGTTCGCGTAGACGAATTCCGATTCGTTGCGCGCGACCGTCGAGCCATCGGTATTGGTGAGCCGGCGATCGACGGCGAGCGCGGCGGCCTCCGCTTCGCGGCCGAGCGCGATCGCGTCGTCGACCGAAAGGTCCCACGGATGGTAGAGGTCGAGATCGGGAATCGTGTGTGCCAGGCGCTCGGGGTCGGCGAGACCCGCGGCCGGATCGTCCGCCGTGTAGCGCGCGATCGACAGCGCTTTCGCGACTGTGGCACTGATCGCGTCGGGCGCGAAATCGGCGGTGCTCGCGTGGCCGCGGCGCTGGCCGATGAGGACGGTAACGCCGATGCCTTTGTCGCGGTTATAGGCAATCGTTTCGACCTCGCCCCGGCGGACGGTGACGCTCTGCCCGACGGCCTGCGAAACCTCGGTCTCCGCGGCGGTGGCGCCGCCGGCCTTGGCGGATGCGAGGATGGTTTCGGCAATGCGCTCGATTTCGCGGGTCGGCAGCGGAAAGCGGCCCGAGTCGGCGCCGCGCGGCGAGATCGTCGACACGGAGTTTGGCGCGGTCGCAGCGACGGAGTGGAGGGATGCGGTCATCGACGGACTCTGTGGTTCCCGGAACGGCACGTCTGCGGGCCCGCCGACCGTCACGGAAGAGCGGACGCGCGCCTCAGGGGTCGGGCGGATGGTCGGCTATCATAGCAAAGGGTTCGCCGCACTTTGCGGCACCCGGTTTGCCTTTCTCCCGGATTTCCGCCAGAACGATGCCACGGACCGACGAACTGCAGCGCAGACGCCCACTACGTGATGGGGAGGCCGTCTCCGGGCCCGCGCCCGCCGCGGGTCCGGGCAGCGCTCCCCCTTCCAAGACCCGGCGAAAGGCGGAAATGCAGGCGTTGCAAGCCTTGGGCGAAGCGCTGGTCCTGCTCGATCCGAAAAGGCTCGACGAGCTTGTCGCGGAGGTCGGATTGCCGGAGCGACTCGTCGAAGCGGTGCGCGAGGCGCGCGCGATCACCGTGTGGGGCGGCCGCAAGCGGCAGCTGCAGTACATCGGCAAGCTGATGCGCGACGTCGATCCGGCGCCAATACGACGCCGGTTCGATCTCTGGTCGCAGGGCCACGCGATGGAAGCCGCAAGACAGCACGCGATCGAGCGCTGGCGCGAGCGGTTGCTCTCCGAGGCGGACGCGCTCGACGCCCTTGCCACCATTTATCCGGCGCTCGATCGGGCGCGCCTGCGAGCGCTCGCCGCCCGTGCGCGTGACGAACGCGGTCGCGCCGCACCGCCGCACGCGTACCGCGAGCTCTTCCGGGAGTTGAAGGCGCTGACGGAGGACGACCGCCGATGATCCTGCCCCGCCCGGTGAGGTTTCCATCGAGGGCCGGTGCGTCGACGGCTCGGGGCCCGCGATGACCGCTCCCGACACGCTGCTGATCGGCCTCGTCTCGATTTCCGATCGCGCCTCCGCCGGCGTCTACGAGGACAAGGGCATTCCCGGACTCAGCGAATGGTTCGTGGCGGCGATGGCCTCACCGTGGCGGATGGAAACGCGCCTCATCCCCGACGAGCAGAACGTGATCGAGCGCACGCTGATCGAGCTCACCGACATCGTCGGCTGCCATCTCGTGTTGACGACAGGCGGCACCGGCCCCGCCGCGCGCGACGTCACCCCCGAGGCGACGCTCGCCGTCGCCCACAAGGTGCTGCCCGGCTTCGGCGAGCAGATGCGCCAGGTGAGCTTGAAATACGTGCCGACGGCGATCCTGTCGCGGCAGGTCGGCGCCGTGCGCGGCCACGCGCTGATCCTCAACCTGCCGGGCCAGCCGAAGGCGATCAAGGAGACGCTCGACGGCATCTTTCCCGCAGTCCCCTACTGCATCGACCTGATCGGCGGCCCGTACCTCGAAACGAACGAGGGGGTCTGCAAGGCGTTCCGGCCGAAGTCCGCGCTGCGAAAGTAGGGTCAGAGACGACTTTTGCATTGTCGCCCGGCTGGCCGAACCGCGGCATCAAAAGTCGTCTCTGACCCACTTATCCGTCGAGCAGCAGCTCGGCGCGCGAGGCGGGGTCCTGCTTGTAGAACCACATGAACTGCTTGTAGACCCGCGGGTACTCGTGGAAGAGCAGCGTCGGATCGGCGAAGAACACCTCCGATAGCACCGCAAAGAACTCGGCCGGCGATTCGGCCGCATAGGGATCGATCGCCGTGTCCTCGCCGCGGTCGATCCGCGCGCGGAAATTCTCGAACGCCGCGGTCAGCGCCTTCTTCCAGATGTTCGGCGGCATCGTCGCGGGAAGCGGGGGGCAACCATTGGCAACGCCGTCCCTCATGTCGAGCTTGTGCGCGAACTCGTGGATGACGAGATTCATTCCGGCCTCGTCCCAGTCCGCGGAGGCTTCGACGTCGGGCCAGGACAGCACGACCGGCCCGCCCGGCATCGCCTCGCCGGCGAGCGGTCCATCGTTGGTGTGCACGACGCCGGCCTCGTCTTCCCACTGCCAGCCCGGAATGAACTCGTCGGGATAGACGATGACGTTCTCCCAGCCGTCGTAGTAGGCCATGTCGAGGTTCAGCACCAGCACGCAGGCCTCGATGGCGATGATCACGCGCTGCAACGGCGTCACTTCGTGGCCGCGTGCTCCCACGATGGCCTTCGCACTCAAAAACAGCACGACCTTCGTGCGGAGCCGCTCGAGCTCGTCGTCGGTGTAGATCGCCACGAACGGCAACGCCTCGAGCGCCTCGCGCCACAGTGCGTCGGGAATCGCCGCGCTCTTCAGCACCCGCTGCTGCCGCCACTTGCGCAGGGTATCGAACACCACGCGCTCCCATTCACCCGCCGCCCGGGTCGGGCGGCAGCACGCCGGTGTCGGTTTCGTCCGCCGCTGCGGAGCCGGCGTCGGCCTGCGCTTCGACATCCAATTCGTACACGGCGGCCATGTCGTCCGTCAGCAGGCGGTCCGCCTCGATCGCGGGCAGCGACTCGACGCCCCGGAGCTTGCGCTCGATCGAACGAGTGCGCACTTCCGCGTCGCCGAGCGTATTGCTTACCGAATCGAGCTGCTTCTTGGTTTTCGCAAGGAGATCCCCGAATTTGCCGAAATCGGTCTTCACCGCGCCCAGGAGCTTCCACACCTCACCCGATCGCTGCTCGATCGCCAGCGTCCGGAACCCCATCTGCAGACTGTTCAGGATCGCCGCCAGCGTCGTCGGTCCGGCGAGCGTCACGTGCGATTCGCGCTGCACCGTGTCGGCAAGGCCGGGACGCCGGAGAACTTCGGCATAAAGGCTTTCGACCGGCAGATAGAGCAGCGCGAAGTCCGTCGTGTACGGCGGCTCGACGTACTTGTCGTGGATGTCCCTCGCCTGCTTCCTGATGCGGTCCTCGAGGGCCTTGCCGAACGACTCGACGAGCGCAAGGTCGGCGCGGTCCTGCGCGTCCTGGAGTCGCTGAAAATCTTCCAGCGGAAACTTTGCGTCGATCGGCAGCCAGAATGGCTCCCTGCCCTCGCCGCGACCGGGCAGGCGAATCGCGAATTCGACCCGTTCGCTTCGACCCGGGCGCGTCGCGACGTTCCTTTCGTATTGTGCCGGCGTCAGCAGTTGCTCGAGGAGGTTTTCGAGCTGCACCTCGCCCCACGTTCCCCGCGTCTTGATATTGGTAAGCACTTTCTTGAGGTCGCCGACGCCTGTCGCCAGCGACTGCATTTCGCCCAGGCCCTTGTGCACCTGCTCCAGACGGTCGGACACCTGTTTGAAGGACTCGCCCAGCCGCTTTTCGAGCGTGCTTTGCAACTTCTCGTCTACGGTCGCGCGCATTTGCTCGAGCTTCTGCGCGTTGTCGCCGCGCAGCGCTTCCAGCTTCTGCTCGACCGTTTGCCGAATCGCCTCCAGCCGTCTCTCGTTCGACTGAGTGAGCTGCACGAGCGTCGCGCCGAGCTCGGTGCGTGCGGTCTGCGCGGCGAGCGCCTGCTCGGTGCGCGCGTGGGCGAGGTCCTGCCGCACGCCCCGTTCGAAGTCGGCGTTCTGCGCCGCGAGCATATCGAGACGCGCCTTCAGGTCAGCGGCGTCGCGCACGGCCCCGTCGCGCGCCGCGACGAGCGTCGACAGGCGGCCGATGGCGATCGCCGCGAGCGCGGCGATGACGGTGAGCGCGACAACGACGACGACGACTGGAATCGAGAGGTCCGGCATGGCGTGCCGAGTTTACTATGTCGCGTCAATCGGAAAGCGCGAGCGCCGCGAACGATGCAAGCCAGTGGGTTCCGCTGTACTCGCCCGCCTCGATTGCGGGAAGTCCCGCGGCGAGATGGGTCGCGGCGACCTCGCGCGCGACCGCTGCGCGCGGATCGTCCGCCGGCAGCGCACCGGCGATCCCGCGCCAGCACCAGGCGCGGGACAGGTTGAGGCCGTCGAGATGCACGATGTGCGGGTCGGCGCGGTCGCTGACCGGGACGGGCGTGAACAGCGCGGCCGGTGCACGCGCGGCCAGTCCCGGCAGAAAGCCTTCGAGCCACTCGGCGAATTCAGGCGCGGGCAGGATGCGGCGCATGAGTTCGGCCTCGAGCAGCGCCGGCGACAGGAAATCGATCCCGGACGGCTCCCACGCCGCCGGGGCAGCGCGATCGGCGCCGTACCACGCCCGGGCCTTGGTAACGATCAGTGCTTCGAGCGCAGGCAGGCCTGCGCGCCGTGCGTGATCGAGCGCGAACGCGAGACCGAACGCGCTGTTCGGATGGGTGCCATAACGGATCGGAAAATCGGCCTTCGGGAGAAAGGCCAGATACCGGGCGACGAACGCCGCGGCCAGGGGCGCTAGCGCGCTCGCCCAACGCCTCCCGTCGTCGTCGCCCACCAACGCGAGCTCGTCCGCCAGCTTGAGGAGCCACGCCCACCCGTAGGTCCGCTCGAAGGATCCCGCGCCGGGGCGCGCCAGATAGGCGCGCTCGCCGGCGATCGCCGCGGGCGTCAGATGGCGATCGAGGAGCGCGTCGATCGCATCGCGCTGCGGCAGCCCCGGCTCGCTCCGCCGTACGTGGACGAGCAGCCAATGCATGTGTACGCACGAGTGCCAGTCGAAGCTGCAGTGGAATGCGGGGTGGAGGACGCGCGACGGCAGGTGATCGCCGTCGCCGTCGAGAACGTGATCCTGCTTGTTCGGGTACTCGCGGACGACGTTTGCGAGCGCGATGTCGGCGAGGCGCGAGGCCTGTGCTGCGGAAAGCATCAGCTATGCATCATAGTGGACGCGGTGGCGCTGCATCGAGGCAAAACGCTCGCACCTCTTGGGGGAACGCCGCACCGCCGAACGCGGACCCGGTTCGAACAGGTCGCCTTCGCCGCAATCGACCGCGCAACGCGCGCCCCCCGCACGCTCGCGGTCTGGAACGTGCGGGCATCGACGCATAAGCGCTCGGCAGCGTGGAAGTCTTGCTAGGCCGCCTCTCGCGACGCCTTTTTACGCTCGTGCTCTTTCAGGAACCGTTTGCGGATCCGGGTCGAAGTCGGCGTCACCTCGACCAGCTCGTCGTCGGCAATGAACTCGACCGCGTATTCGAGCGTGAGTGCGATCGGCGGCGTCAGCGCGATCGCCTCGTCCTTTCCCGAGGCACGGACATTGGTCAATTGCTTGCCCTTGATCGGATTCACGACGAGATCGTTGTCGCGGCTGTGGATGCCGATGATCATCCCCTCGTAGAGCTTGTCGCCGGGCGAGACGAACATCCGCCCGCGCTCCTGCAGCTTCCACAGCGCGTAGGCGACGGCGTCGCCGACCTCCTGCGAGATCAGCACGCCGTTGCGCCGTTCGGGAATTGCGCCGGCGAGCGGCGCGTAGCCGTCGAATACGTGACTGATCAAGCCGGTGCCCCGCGTCAGGTTCATGAACTCGCCCTGGAAGCCGATCAGCCCGCGCGCCGGAATCCGGTATTCGAGCCTGACCCGGCCGCGGCTGTCCGATTCCATGTTGGTGAGATCTGCGCGACGCGGCCCCAGCGCTTCCATCACCGCGCCCTGATGCTGCTGCTCGACGTCCACCGACAGCGCTTCGAACGGCTCGCAGCCGACGCCGTTGACCTCGCGCAGGACGACGCGCGGCCGCGAGACGGCGAGCTCGTAGCCTTCGCGACGCATGTTCTCGATCAGGATCGTGAGATGCAGCTCGCCGCGCCCGGAGACGAGGAACGAATCGGTGTCGCCGGTTTCCTCGACCCGGAGCGCGACGTTGGTGAGAATCTCCTTCGTCAGGCGATCGCGCAGGTTTCGCGAGGTCACGTACTTGCCTTCGCGGCCCGCAAGCGGCGACGTATTGACCTGGAAATACATCGACAGCGTCGGTTCGTCGACCGAAATCGGCGGCAGCGCCTCGGGCGATTCGACGGAAGCGAGCGTCGTTCCGATCGTCAGCGCCTCGACGCCGGTGACGAGCACGATATCGCCCGCCTGCGCCGATTCGACCGGCACGCGTTCCATCCCGGCGAACGCGAACACCTGGCCGATCCTCGCTTTCTCTGGCACGGTGGCTTCAGGGACCGGCCCGTTCAGGATTGCGACCTCCTGCCCCGGCGCCATGCGGCCGCGGCGGATCCGGCCGATCCCGAGCCGTCCGACGTAGCTCGAGTAGTCGAGCGCGCTGACCTGGAATTGCAGCGGCGCATCGGGGTCGCCGGTGGGCTTCGGCACGTTCGCGAGTATCGCGTCGAACAGCGGCCGCATGTCGGCGCCGTCGGGCGTCGTCTGCGTCTTCGCCACGTCGACGTCCATCGTCGCCCATCCCTGCAGCGCCGATGCGTAGACCACGGGGAAGTCGAGCTGGTCTTCGGTCGCACCGAGCTTGTCGAAGAGCTCGAAGGTCTGGTTCACCACCCACTCGGCCCTCGCGCCGGGACGATCGACCTTGTTGACGACGACGATCGGCGCAAGACCGAGCTTCAGCGCCTTCAGCGTGACGAACCGCGTCTGTGGCATCGGCCCTTCGACCGCGTCGACCAGGAGCAGCACGCCGTCGACCATGCCCAGCACGCGCTCGACCTCGCCGCCGAAGTCGGCGTGCCCCGGCGTGTCGACGATATTGATCTGCGTGTCGTGGTAGCGGATCGAGCAGTTCTTGGCGAGGATCGTGATCCCGCGCTCGCGCTCGAGATCGTTGGTGTCCATCATCCGTTCGGCGACGTGGACGTGCCTGGCGAAAGTCCCGGCCTGGACCAGGAGCTTGTCGACGAGCGTCGTCTTCCCATGGTCGACGTGGGCGATGATCGCGATGTTGCGCAAGCCCTTGGCGTGGTCGGACATGTGTCGGATGGAATTTCGCTCGTCGACCGCCGATGGCCAACCATCATGAGGTTGCGGCGGAAAATCTTGCATTATAGCTTGATTGAACGCCTGCGCGCCAGAAATATTTCGCAAAATCCGAAACTTAGCCTATAATGTCGTTTCGGGCGGCCGTTCCGGTCACCGCCCGGAAAAGTCCAGTGGACGATGAGCTGCTGTGCGCGACTCCCCGTCGCCCTCAGCCCACACTTTGTAACCGCTTGCTGCCTGGACCGGAAATCCCTTGAGGGGATGGGCCGCGCCAGGAGCTTCAATGACTGCAACGAGCTTTGCCGAGCTCGGACTGCGCCCCGAATTGCTGCGGGCCGTGGCCGACGCCGGTTACACCATGCCCACGCCCATCCAGGCGCAGGCGATTCCCGTCATTCTCGCCGGCAAGGATGTGATGGGCGGCGCGCAGACCGGCACCGGAAAGACAGCGGGCTTTGCGCTGCCGATCCTGCAAAAGCTCGCGCCGCTCGCCAATTCGAGTCCGTCGCCGGCGCGCCATCCTGTCCGGGCGCTGATCCTGACGCCCACGCGGGAGCTCGCGGTCCAAGTCGAGGAATCGTTTCGCACATACGGCAAGCACACGACCCTGCGCTCGACGGTCGTCTTCGGTGGCGTCGACATCAGGCAGCAGCTGCCGATCGTCCGCGGCGGCGTGGAGATCCTTGTGGCGACCCCGGGTCGGCTGCTCGACCACATCGAGCAAAAGAGCGTCTACCTGGGCCAGGTCGAGATCTTCGTCCTCGATGAAGCCGACCGGATGCTCGACATGGGCTTCATCCCGGACATCAAGCGGATCATGGCGCTGCTGCCGGTGGCCGCGAAGCGCCAGAACCTGCTCTTTTCGGCGACGTTTTCCGGCGAGATCAAGAAGCTCGCCGACCAGCTCCTCAATGCGCCGCAATTGATCGAAGTCGCCAAGCGCAACACCGCGGCGGAAACCGTTTCGCAGTACGCGTACAAGGTGCCGGCCGAGGCGAAGCGCGCGCTGCTCGAACATCTGGTGCGCAGCCGCAATCTAAAGCAGGTACTCTGCTTCGTTCGCACCAAGCACGGCACCGCGCGCCTCGCCCGACAGCTCGAGAAGGACGGCCTCGTCACCGACGCGATCCACGGCGACAAGACGCAGCAGACGCGGATGGAGGCGCTCGACGCATTCAAGGACGGCAAGCTGCAGGTGCTCGTCGCGACCGACGTCGCCGCGCGCGGCCTCGACATCGACGACCTGCCGCTCGTCGTCAACTACGAGCTGCCGCACGTGCCCGAGGACTACATTCATCGCATCGGCCGCACGGGGCGCGCGGGGGCTTCCGGTGAGGCAATCTCGCTCGTTGCACCGGAGGAAGAGCGTTACCTCGCCGAGATCGAGCGCCTGCTCAAGAAGAAAGTCGAGGTCGTCGCCGCCGAGGGTTTCGACCCGGCGCTGGCACGCTCGGAGCGTGGCGAGCGCGCAACGCGGGCCGCGCACGGCGAGCGCACGGAGCGCGCACGACGTCCTGCGCGCGAACCGCACAAGCCCCGCGTGGAGCCGCGCCCCGGGACCCCGCGCACCGAAGCGCCGCGCCCGCCTCGCACCGAACAAGCCGTGGGTCCGACCTACGGCGATCGGCGTCGCGAAGAGCGCGAGCGCGCCTACGCGCGGAATCCGGACCAGCCGATCGCGAAACCGCGCGCGCACGCACACGATGCGCCCAACCTGCCCGTCCCTCTCCACCATGGCCGGAAATCCTTCGGCCACGGTAAGCCGGTGCCGGCGCTGCTGATGAAGCGCAAGACGCCGGAACCCGAGAAGGTCTGAGGACCCGGGGCGGCCGGCCCGCCCCGCCGGCTCCCGCATTGCCGGTCGGAGCCGGCACACCCATAATGCTCCGTCCGCGCCCGCCCCCTCGGGCGCGGTGATCGTCTGCCCGCATAGTCGCGAACGAAACCCGCATGCATCCCACGCTCGTAGTCGACGGTCTTGCGGTCGAGTTCGCGACGGCAGAGCGGGTGGTGACGGCGGTTCGCGGGATCTCGTTTGCCGTCGGTCTGGGCGAGACCATCGCCATCGTCGGCGAATCGGGATCGGGCAAATCGGTGACGGCATTGTCGATCATGCGCCTCACCGAGCATGGCGGCGGCCGGATCACCGGCGGCCGCCTCGATTTTTCGCGCCGCGACGGAACGCATGTCGATCTCGCCCGCGCCGACGCGGCGACGATGCGCGCGATCCGAGGCGCCGAAATCGCGATGATCTTCCAGGAGCCGATGACCTCGTTGAACCCGGTGTTCACGGTCGGCGACCAGATCGGCGAATCGATCCGGCTGCACCAGGGAATGGACGGCGCCGGCGCGCGAGCCGAGACGCTGCGGATGCTGCAGCAGGTGCGCATTCCCGAGGCGGCGCAGGTGCTCGGCCGCTATCCACACCAACTCTCGGGCGGCATGCGCCAGCGCGTGATGATCGCGATGGCGCTCTCCTGTCGGCCGAACCTGCTGATCGCCGACGAGCCGACGACCGCGCTCGACGTGACCGTGCAGGCGCAGATCCTCACGCTGATCCGGCTGCTGCAGGAAGAGATGCGCATGGCGGTGATCTTCATCACCCACGACATGGGCGTCGTCGCCGAAGTCGCCGATCGCGTCGTCGTGATGCGCGAAGGGCGGAAGATCGAGGACGGTCCCGTCCTGCAAATCTTCGCCGCGCCGCGTGAGCCCTATACGCGCGTGCTCCTCTCCGCGGTACCACGGCTGCATTCGATGCGCGGCACCGATCGCCCGGAAAGATTCCCGCTCGACTCCGCGCGCGCCGCGACGCCGCCGCCAGCGGTTCCTCCGGCACCGCCCGCCGCCGGCGAGCCGCTACTCAAGGTGCGGGGGCTCACGACGCGCTTCGACGTCAAGAGCGGATTTTTTGCGCGCGTGACGCGCCGCGTCCACGCGGTCGAGCGCGTGAGCTTCGATCTCCGCGCCGGCGAAACGCTGGCGCTGGTCGGCGAATCCGGATGCGGCAAGTCGACGACAGGCCGCTCGCTGCTGCGCTTGGTCGACGTCGAAGACGGCAGCATCGAGTTCGACGGGCGCGACATCGCAAAGCTTCCGCCTGCCGACGTGCGCCCGATCCGGCGCGAAATCCAGATGGTCTTCCAGGATCCATTCGCTTCGCTCGATCCTCGTCTCACCATCGGCTTTTCGATTGCCGAGCCGCTCTACGTTCACGGCGTCGCCAAAGGTCGCGACGCCGAAGAGCGCGTCGCCTGGCTGCTCCGGCACGTCGGGCTGTCGCCCGATCTGGCGCGAAGATACCCTCATGAGTTCTCCGGCGGCCAGCGGCAGCGGATCGCCGTCGCGCGCGCGCTCGCGTTGAACCCGAAGATCATCATCGCCGACGAGGCGGTGTCGGCGCTCGACGTTTCGATCCAGGCGCAGATCGTCAATCTGCTCCTCGACCTGCAATCCGAATTCGGCCTCTCGTACCTCTTCATCTCCCACGACATGGCGGTCGTCGAGCGCGTGAGCCACCGCGTGGCGGTGATGTTTCTCGGTCAGATCGTCGAGATCGGACCGCGGCGTGCGGTGTTCGAGAACCCGCGGCATCCCTACACATGCAAGCTGATGGCGGCGGTGCCCGTGGCCGATCCCGCACGGCGCCGCCGGCAATCGGAGTTATCATCCGAGGAAATTCCGAGCCCGATCCGGACGGTTGGCGACGAGCCGGATGTTCCGCCGCTCGAGGAAGTCGCGCCGGGCCATTTCGTCGCCCGCCACCGGGTCGCGGGCTTTTATTGAGGGACGCTGTCGCTTCTGTCGCGCCCCCGTTCAGGAGAAGCCACGATGAAAGTAGCGCCGCACCGAATCCTTGCCGTGGTCGCGCTCGCGGCCCTCGCCGCCGGTCCCGCGCTGGCCGCCAAGGACGTCGTGTTCGCCGTCGCGTCGACGTTCACGACGACCGATCCGTATGACGCGAACGACACGCTGTCGCAGGCGATGGCCAAGTCGTTCTACGAGGGACTGTTCACGTTCGACAAGGACATGAAGGTGATTCCGGTCCTGGCCGAGAGCTACACGGTGAGCTCCGACGGTCTCGTTTACACGATCAAGCTGCGCGAGGGCGTCAAGTTCCACGACGAGACTGACTTCAAGGCCGACGCCGTCAAGGCCAACCTCGACCGGGTGACCAATCCGGAAAACAAGCTCAAGCGCTATGGCCTGTACAACAACAACATCGCGAAGACCGAGGTTGTCGACGACTACACGGCGCGCATCACGCTGAAGACGCCCTTCTCGCCGTTCATCAACCAGCTCGCACACCCGTCGACGGTGATGATCAGCCCGGCGGCGCTCGCCAAGTACGGAAACAAGGACATCGCGTTCCATCCGGTCGGGACCGGCCCGTTCAGGTTCGTCGAGTGGAGAGCCCCCGACCACCTGAAAGTCGCCAAGTTCGATGGCTATTGGCGCAAGGGTTATCCGAAGGTCGACACGATCACCTGGAAGCCGGTCGTCGACAACAACACGCGGGCGGCGATGATGCAGACGGGCGAAGCCCAGTTCACGTTCCCCGTTCCCTACGAGCTCGCGGACGTGCTGAAGTCGAAGCCGGATCTCGAGCTCGTCGCCGCGCCTTCGATCGTGCTGCGCTATCTGTCGATGAACACGCTGCAGAAGCCATTCGACAACCCGAAGGTCCGCCAGGCCGTCGCCTATGCGATCAACAAGGAGGCGCTCGCGAAGGTCGCGTTCAACGGCTATGCCGAGCCTGCACAAGGAGTGGTCCCGCCGGGCATCCAGTACGCCGTGAACCTCGGCGCGTGGCCCTACGACGTCGCGAAAGCGAAGCAGCTTCTTGTCGAGGCGGGATATCCGAACGGCTTCGAGACCGAGGTCTGGTCGGCGTACAACCACAGCACGGCGCAGAAGGTCGCGCAGTTCCTCCAGCAGCAGCTTGCGCAGATCGGAATCCGCACGAAGATCACGCTGCTCGAGGCGGGACAGCGCGTGGAGAAGGTTGAAAGCTGGCAGGATCCGGCGACCGCGCCCGTTCGTCTCTACTACGTGGGCTGGTCGGCGTCGACCGGTGAAGCGGACTGGGCGATTCGCCCGCTGCTCGGCGGCGATTCGTGGCCGCCGAAGCTATTCAACACCGCGTACTACAAGAACGCCGAAGTCGACGCCGACATCAAGAAGGCGCAGCTCACGACGAACTCCGCCGAGAAAGCGAAGCTCTACCGGGACGCGCAGGAGCGGATCTACAACGATGCGCCGTGGGCTCCGCTTGTCGTCGAGAAGCTCCTTTCCGCGCACAACAAGAGGCTCACCGGCGTCTACGTGATCCCGGACGCGTCGTTCAACTTCACCGAGGTCGATTTGAAGTGAGACACCGGTCCGAAAGCGGGAGGTGGAGCCGAGACCCGACTGGAAACCGATGCGTCATCCCCGCGACGCGGGGATCCAGCGACTTTCCAACAAATGACGCTGGGTTCCCGCCTGCGCGGGAACGACGGAAATGACCCGGATGTCCCAGACAAGACGCGAAGCGTCGCGGTGATCGGATTGAACCGCGTCATCCCCGCGCTCGCGGGGATCCAGTGACGTTGCACCTGACGACACTGCGTTCCCGCCTCCGCGGGAGCGATGACACAAAATCGGCACTGCATGCTCCAATATATCGCCAAGCGCCTTTTCGGCCTGCTGCCGACGCTGTTCCTCGTCGGCCTGCTGATTTTCTTGTTCGTCCACGTCCTGCCCGGCGACCCGGCACGGCTCGCCGCGGGCCCGGATGCGACGCCCGAGACCGTGGAGCTCGTCCGCAAGGATCTGGGGCTCGACCGGCCATTGCCCCAGCAGTTCTCGCGCTTCGTCCAGGGCGTCTTTCATTGGGACTTCGGGCGCTCGCTCCGCACCAAGCGCCCGGTCGCCACCGAGATCGGCGACCGCTTCATGCCGACATTCTGGCTCACCGTCACCAGCATGGCATGGTCGGTCGCCTTCGGGCTCGTGATCGGCATTCTGTCGGCCGTCTGGCGCAACCGCTGGCCGGACCGCGTCGGCATGACGTTGGCCGTGTCGGGCATCTCGTTCCCCGCCTTTGCGCTCGGCATGGTGCTGATGCAGATCTTTTCCGTTCAGCTCGGATGGCTACCCACCGTCGGCGCCGACGGCTGGCGGCACTACATCCTGCCGTCGCTCACGCTCGGCGCTGCCGTTGCGGCGATCATGGCGCGCTTCACCCGCTCGTCGTTCGTCGACATCCTCGGCGACGACTACATCCGCACCGCGCGCGCGAAAGGGCTCGCCGAATCGACGGTCGTCGTCAAGCACGGGCTGCGCAACGCGTTGATCCCGGTCGTTACGATGATGGGGCTGCAGTTCGGCTTCCTGCTCGGCGGCTCGATCGTCGTCGAGGTCGTGTTCAACTGGCCCGGCCTGGGGCGGTTGCTCGTCGACGCGGTCGACATGCGCGACTACCCGGTCATCCAGGCGCTCGTGCTGCTGTTCTCGCTCGAGTTCATTCTGATCAATCTGGTCGTCGACGTGCTCTACGGACTCATCAACCCCACGATCCGTTATCGCTGATGCAAAACACGCTGCACGGGCCGATGACTTTGCCGCTTCTCGCTCGGGGGCTCGCCGTACCTTCACGTACTGTCCCGCCGCCTCGCCGCGAGGCTTCGCGTGCTCGGCCCGCTCGTGCCGTTCGGCCTCGGGGAGTCGCTGCGTCGTATGCTCGACAACGCCGCTGACGCGAGCACAACGGCCGCCGCGGCGCCGGAAGCCGTCCGGACGCCATGGTCCGAGTTCTGGCGCAAGTTCCGGCGCCAGCACGTCGCGCTTGTCGCCGGCGGGTTCGTCGTCGTGCTGGTCGCCATCGCCCTCGCGGCGCCGTGGATCACGCAGTTCGATCCGGAGACCTTCTTCGACTACGACAGCCTGAACCAGGGACCCTCGGCGCGGTACTGGTTCGGCGTCGACCCGCTCGGCCGCGATATCTTCAGCCGCATCGTCTGGGGTGCGCGGATCTCGCTCGCCGCGGGATTCGCGTCGGTCGCCTGCGGTGCGATCGCCGGCACGCTGCTCGGTCTCGTCGCCGGCTATTTCGAGGGCTGGTGGGACCGGATCATCATGCGCGTCTGCGACGTGCTGTTCGCATTCCCCGGCATCCTGCTCGCGATCGGCATCGTCGCGATCCTGGGTGGCGGCATGGTCAACGTCGTGATCGCGGTCGCCGTGTTCAGCGTGCCGACGTTCGCCCGACTGGTCCGCGGCAACACGCTCGCACTGAAGCACCTGACCTACATCGAGGCCGCGCGGAGCATCGGCGCCTCCGATGCGACGATCATCGGCCGCCACATCTTCCCCGGCACGGTCTCCGCGGTCGTCGTCTACTTCTCGCTTCGGATCGGCACCTCGATCATCACGGCGGCGAGCCTGTCGTTCCTCGGGCTCGGGGCACAGCCGCCCACGCCCGAGTGGGGCGCGATGCTGAACAGCGCGCGCGCCGACATGATGATCGCGCCACACGTCGCGATCTTTCCGGCAGTTGCGATCTTCGTCACGGTGCTCGCGTTCAATCTGCTGGGCGACGGCTTGCGCGATGCGCTCGACCCGAAGATCGAGCAGCGATAGCGCCACCGCGATGAACGCAGGTCCGAGGATTGGGCGTCCTGGCCATAGGCCCTCGCGGCACGATCGCGGACGTGACCGGTGTGACGATCAGCCATTGCACGCTCGCGGACGGCGACGTGCGCTTTCCTGCGCCGTTGCATCGAAGGACGGTCGGCTCAGGAGGATTGCGCAAGCCGCGCTTCGGCCGCGGCGAGCATCGCCTTGAAGCGCGGATGCTCGCGGACGGGATCGAGGTCCGGATCGGTCCTGACCCAGTTGAGGACCTCGATCGACATGGCTTCGAATCTCGGGCCGAGCATGTCGAGCGCGGCATCGACGTCGTGCAAATCGGTGATCAGCGTGCACGCGAAGTTGTAGCGCAGGTTGACGTTGTCCGGATCGAGCAGCAGCGCGCGTTCGGCCCATTCCTTCGCGCGCTCCGCTTCGCCCAGTGCGGCAAGCGCCCCGACGGCGAATCCCATCGCCGATCCATTATCGGGCTCGACGGCAACGATCTTCTCGCAGCGATCGAGTGCCCGTCGCGCCGCACGACGGGTGCCCTCCTTGTCGCCGATCGAGTTATAGCAGCTGACGAGCATGCCGGCCGCCGAGAAGTCCGTCTCCACGATCGTGGCCGCCTTGTCGAAATGGAGAATCGCCTTGTCGAACCGGCGCAGCACGTAGTTCAATTGCCCCGCAGCATGGTTCACGTCATAGGCCTCGGGATCCAGGCGAAGGGCAAGCTCAATTTCGCGGACCGCGTCGTCGAATCGCGCGTTTTGCCGGAGCACCTGCGATTTCGCGGAGTGCGCCTCCGCCAGATCCGCGTCAAGGTCGATCGCCCGTTCGGCCGCCGCCAACCCATCGTCCCCTTCTCTCCCGAGGAAAAAGCGCAAGTTGACCTGCGCGCCGGCCATCAGCGCCCAGGGGCGTGCATAGTTCGGATCGATCTCGATGGCGCGCCGACACAGCCGGATGATCGCTTCGCTGCGGCGCGCACTGCCGAAGTTGCCGGTGATGAAGTATTGGCGCGCCATCAGGTAGAGCTTGTAGGCTTCTGGATCGGTCGTCCCACGCTTCTCGATCGCTTTTTTCTCCTCGGGAAGGAGCTTCAGCTTCAGCGCCGCGACGATTGCCTGCGAGATTTCGTCCTGCAGCGCGAAAATGTCGTTGAGATCGCGGTCGTAGCGCTCGGCCCAGACGTGCCCTCCCGTTACGCCGTCAATAAGCTGCGCAGTGATGCGAACGCGGCCGCCTGCCTTGCGCACGCTGCCTTCGAGCAGGTGGCTGACCTTGAGCTGCCGCGCGATCTGCGGCGCGTCGACGTGCTTGCCCTTGAACGTGAAGGCAGTATTGCGCGCGGCGACCCACAGCGCCGACACCTTGGACAGGTCGGTGATGATGTCCTCGCTGATGCCATCCGAGAAATATTCCTGCTCCGGATCGCCGCTCATGTTGGCGAAAGGAAGAACGCAGATGGACAGGCGGCGCGGCGCTCCTTCGCCGGTCTCGTCGCGAGCGGCTGCGTGGACGGCAAAGACGCGCACCGGGCGTTCGATGTTCTTCACCGCGTGCGCGCCCAGGTCCTCGAACACGCACGGCGCCTTTCCCGCCACCTGGTCGCGGACCGTGAGCGAAACCGCGACGCCGCCGACCGGCGCGAGCGCCTGCAGCCGCGCGGCGACGTTGACGCCGTCGCCATAGATGTCGTCGCCTTCGACGATGACGTCGCCGAGGTTGATGCCGATCCGGTAGCGAAGGCGCTCTTCTTCAGCGCGGTCGGGTTCGGCGCGCGCGGTTGCTTCCTGGATCGCGAGCGCGCAGTTGACGGCGGCGACCACGCTCCCGAATTCGACGAGTGCGCCATCGCCCATGAGCTTGACCACGCGCCCGCCCTGCGCCGCGACGCACGGGTCGAAGATCCGGCTGCGATTGATCTTCAGCCGTTGAAGCGTCCCCGCCTCGTCGGCTTCCATCAAGCCGCTGTAGTCGGCGACGTCGGCTGCAAGTATCGCAGTCAGTCGGCGCTGCATCCTGCGACTTTCGAAGGTCGGTTTGCCACGTGCTTGACTCCTCCGCATCGAAGCGTCTCGATCGCTCGGAATCGAGTATTGGACGTTCGTTCGGGCACGTCAACCAGTCGGGTCCGGGCGGCAGAGGGCCGGCTGCCGGGTCGGGGGCCAGAGTTCACGGCCCGGTGCGCCCGCGGTGGCCGACGCGCGCGCGTCAGGCTTGCTCGATGATGATGCCGAGGCGCACGTAGGTCGGCCGCAGCAGCACGGCGAGCGCCGGCAGGCGTCGCCAGAACCAGAACGCCGCCACCGCGCAGAGCAGGCCGTTGACGGCGAAGGTCGCCGGCACCCCGATTCCCCTCGCCATGGCCCCGGCCGCGAGGTTGCCGACCGGTGCGACGCCCAGGAATGCCAGCGTGTAGAAGCCGGCGACACGGCCGCGCATCCGATCGTCGACGACCGTCTGGATGATCGTGTTGGCCGACGCCGCGGCGAGGATCACGCCGCCACCGACGAGCGCCAGCAGCGCGAGCGCGACCGGCAATACCCTGAGATACGCGAACGACGCGAGCGCCAAACCGCTCACCGCGGCAGCGCGGGCGATGACGCGGCCCAGTCCGCGAACCGTATGGCGGCTCGCGAGATACATCGTGCTCGCGAGCGCTCCCGCGCCAGCGGCAGAGAGCAGGAAGCCCAATGTGTGCGCGCCACCGCCGAAGATATCGCCCGCATAGACGGGCATCAGCGACGAGTAGGGCGTGATCGTCCAGGCGGCGACGGCCACGAGGACGAGCAGCGCCCGCACCGGCGCGAAGCCGAATGCGTAGCGCGCGCCCTCTTTCCAGCTCGCCCAGAATCCGCCGCGGGCGGGCTCCGGTATCGTCGCGTGGGGCCAGGACAGCCGCGAGATCGCAACGATCACCGCGACGAACGACAATGCGTTGAGGGCGAAGCAGACGGCTTCGCTCACCACCGACAGCAGGAGTCCCGCCAGCGCCGGGCCGACGACGCGGGCGCCGTTGACCATGAACGAATTGAGCGCGATCGCGTTCGGCAGGTCGGCGCGGTCGTCGACCAGATGAACGTACAGTGACTGCCGCAGCGGAATATCGAATGCCGAAACGGTTCCGAGCCACAAGGCGCACGCGACGAGGTGCCAGACTTCGAGATGGCCGAGCGCCGTCAGCAAGGCAAGAACGACGGCTTGCGCAAGCAGGAGCGTTTGCGTCACGAACAGCGCCCGGCGTCGGTTGACGCGATCGGCGATAACGCCCGCGAATGGCCCGAGCGCGAGGATTCCAACGTTCGAGCAGAACGCGATGACGCCCAGCAGGAACACCGACCCCGTGAGGCGCCACGTGACCCAGCCCATCGCCACCTGCTGCAGCCAGGTGCCTATGAGCGACAGGCTCTGTCCGACGAAAAAACGACGAAAATTGGCGTGCCGCAGCGCGCGAAAGGTGTGCGACAGCGGCATCGAGGCGTTCTTACCCCGACAGGCGCGCGAGCTGGACCTTCAGCTTGTCGTGCGTCGCCGCGAACCCGGCGAGCCGTGCACGCTCCTGCGCCACCACATCGGCCGGCGCGCGGGCGACGAAGCGCTCGTTGCCGAGCTTGGCACTCGCCTTGGCCATCTCGGTCTCGAGCCGCGCGATCTCCTTCGCGAGGCGCTCGCGCTCGGCGACCGGATCGATTCTTACGTCGAGCATGAGGCGCAGCCTGTCGACGACCTGGACCGGCGCGTCCGAATGCGGAAACTCGTCGACGATCTCCACTTCGGTCAGTCTTGCCAGCGCGGCGAGATAGGGCAGCAGCGCGCCGGCGCCGACGCTGGAGACGTCGCCGGCGAGCATCGCGCCGACGCGCTGCCCGGGCGCCAGCCCCATTTCGCTGCGCAGCGACCGGCAGGATTCGGTCAAGGCTTTGAGCGTCGCAATGTGCGTCGTTGCCGCCGGATCGGCCCGCCCCATGTCGGCCTCGGGGTAGGGTTGCAGCGACACCGTCTCCCCGCGCGCGCCGGCAAGCGGCGCCACCGATTGCCAGAGCTCCTCGGTGACGAACGGAATGATCGGATGCGCGAGGCGCAGAACCGTCTCGAGCACCCGCACGAGCGTGCGCCGCGTTCCACGCCGGCCTGCCTCGTCGCCGCGAGCGAGGTCGACTTTCGCCAGCTCGACGTACCAGTCGCAGTATTCGTTCCAGACGAATTCGTAGATCGACTTGGCCGCGAGGTCGAAGCGATAGGCGGCGAGCTGCCGGTTCACCTCCTCCGTCGCATCCTGCAGCTCGGCTTCGATCCAGCGGTCGGCGACCGACCGCGTCGCCGGCAGCGTGGGGTCGCGCCCAGCGTCGTTGCCCTCGACATTCATCAGCACGAAGCGCGTCGCGTTCCAGAGCTTGTTGCAGAAATTGCGATAGCCCTCGCAACGGTTGAGATCGAAGTTGAGCGTGCGCCCGTAGGTCGCGAGGCTCGCGAACGTGAACCGCAGCGCGTCGGCGCCGAACGCGGGAATGCCGTTCGGGAACTGGTTCCGGGCGCGCTTCGCGATCGATTCTGCTTGCCGCGGGTCCATCAGGTTGCTCGTGCGCTCGGCAACGAGCGCTTCGATGCTCGTCCCGTCAATGAGGTCGATGGGGTCGAGGACGTTGCCCTTCGACTTCGACATCTTCTGGCCTTCCTCGTCGCGCACGATGGCGTTGATGTAGACGGCGCGGAACGGGACCTCGCCGGTAAAGTAGGTCGTCGTCATGATCATCCGCGCGACCCAGAAGAAGATGATGTCGAAGCCCGTGACCAGCACCGACGAAGGGAGGAACGTCTCGAGCTCCTTCGTGTGCCCAGGCCACCCCAGCGTCGAGTGGCACCACAGCGCCGAGGAGAACCAGGTGTCCAGAACGTCGGGGTCCTGCGTGAAGGTCGCGGGCTCCCGGCCGAGCTTCGTCCGCGCCTTGGCGCGCGCACCCGTCTCGTTGTGGGCGACGTACACATTGCCCGCCTCGTCGTACCACGCGGGGATCCGGTGCCCCCACCAGAGCTGCCGCGAAATGCACCAGTCCTGGATGTTGTCGATCCAGTGCAGGTACGTCGACAGCCACTCCTTCGGCACGAACTCGACCTTGCCGATCTCTCCGGTTTGCGGGCTCTTCAATCCGTCGCCGACGGCGGCGAGGCAAAGATCCTGAATCGTCTTCCCGGGTGAAAACGGATGCGTCGCCGGCGCGGGCGTCGTCATCGCGACGAACCATTGGTCGGTCAGCATCGGCTCGACGATCTCGCCGGTACGCCCGCACCGCGGGATGATCATCTTGTGCGGCTTCACGCCGACGACGAGCCCGTGCGCCTCGAGATCGGCGAGCACCGCCGCTCTAGCCGCGTAGCGATCGAGACCACGATACTTCTCCGGAGCGTTGTCGTTGATCGTCGCATCGAGCGTGAGGATCGGAAGCGGCGCGAGACCGTGCCGCTGCCCGATCGCCCAGTCGTTGAAGTCGTGCGCCGGCGTGATCTTCACGCAGCCGGTGCCGAAGGTCTTGTCGACGTAGGAATCCGCGATCACCGGAATCCTGCGACCGGTGAGCGGCAACGTCACCTGCTTGCCGACCAAAACCCGGTAGCGCTCGTCGTCGGGATTGACGGCGACGGCGACGTCGCCCAGCATCGTCTCGGGCCGCGTCGTGGCTACGACGACATCGCCTCCGCCGTCGACGCGCGGATAGCGTAGCTCCCAGATCTTCCCCTGCTCTTCCTCGTTCTCGACCTCGAGGTCCGATACCGCGGTGCCCAGCGTGGGATCCCAGTTGACGAGCCGCTTGCCGCGGTAGATGAGCCCATCGTCGTAGAGCCGGACGAAGGTCTCCAGCACGGCGGCCGACAGGCCCTCGTCCATCGTGAAACGCTCGCGCGACCAGTCGCCCGACGTGCCGAGCCGGCGCATCTGGTTGGTGATCGCCGAGCCCGATTCCTGCTTCCACTGCCAGACGCGCTCGACAAAGCCCTCGCGCCCGAGGTCGTGGCGCGTGAGTCCTTCCGCCTTCAACTGATTCTGGACGATGATTTGCGTCGCGATGCTGGCGTGATCGGTGCCGAGCTGCCAGAGCGTGTTGAAGCCGAGCATCCGGTGCCAGCGGATCAGCACGTCCATCAGCGTGTGCTGGAACGCGTGGCCCATGTGCAGCGTGCCGGTGATGTTGGGCGGCGGCAGCTGGATGCAATATGGCGGCGCACCCTCCTTCCACGACGGCCTGAAATAGCCCCGCGCTTCCCAGAGCGGGTACCACTTCGCTTCTATCGCGTGGGGCTCGAAGCTCTTGGGAAGTTCCATTGGGCGAGGCCGCCGGACTGGTGGCTCGACAATGCAAAAGCTTGAAATTATAGCGGAACCGAACTCCGGCTTGGCCGGGGGGCCGACGTGCAGGAAACGCGACCCCTATCTTTTTGCAGCGGCGGGTGCCGGCGCCGGCGCGCCGATCGACTCGGCGTCGGTCAACCGATAGAGCACGCCCGAGGGATCGTCCCTGATGACGGCGAATTTCCCGGAGACGACGATGGGCTCGAAGCCGTACTTGACGGGCGTCTTGGCCGTCACCTCGACAACGGCGTCGGGGCCGGCGGGCAGACAGAACGGGCAGTGCGGAGGGACGGCGGACAACAGAAATCGCTTTTGCTTGTCGCCCATGTCGAGCGGGATGATGAAACCCTGGACCCGGACGTCTTTCTTGTCGAGAAGCAGAATGTCCTTCGAGAACTCCGCGACGATTTTCCCGTTCTGCTTCACCGGTTGCACCTGCGCAAGCGTGCGCCACGAGACCACCCCCGCGAGATCGGGCAGCAGCGTCGCGCTGTAATCGATGGCCGCAGGCAACCCGGACTGCGCGATCGCGCTGGTGACGGCGCTGGCAGGCAACGCCGCGGCGAGTGCTACCACGAGCAGTGCGGCAGAAAGTGGTTTCGTCGCATCAAACATCGGCGAGCGTAACGTCACGCGTAACGTCACGCAAGAATCGAGCGGGCTTTACCGGCGCCCAGTTTCCCTGGGCCATTCGGCACCATGGGGTGTGTGCCCAGCCCGATCCATGCCCTGAGTTGCGAGCCGATCAATCGCGACCCGAACGATTCCGGGATAACGGCAACAGCGACGAGAAGGTCTCGAAGAGCAAAACTGCCTGCGCCTGGAAATAGCGCTGGGCATCGTCGACCATGTGCCGGTAAATGGTTCGGTCGACCTCGCCCTCGAACGCTTTCTCGGTGAGCTTGCCGCTTTCGTAACGCACCTTCCTGGACTTCAGACGGGCTTTGCCGTCCAGCGTTGAAATCTCGGTATACGAATACGAGAAGCTCAGGAATGGATTGACGAGCGCGTTCGACGGCAGGACTTCGACTGACGTCTCCTCGACTTTGCGCGGAGGGCGCTTGTCGATCTTCGCCGGGTATCGATTCATCAATGCTCTCCATATGAGTGGGCGTCGCCCGCATCCGTCGGCCGTACCCGACGTCGAAGGGGAGCCGCAAGGAGCTCATTATAAGACTGAGGAGGCCATCGGGCCGATCGTCGGGGGAGGGGGGCCCGGCAGCCTTCCTAGAGCTCGCGGCCCACCACCTGCGCGACCGCGCGCAATTGCCCCATCAGCGCCGCGAATTCAACGGGCGTGAGCGCCTGGTCGGCGTCGCACCACGCGTCCTCAGGGGTCGGATGAATCTCGATCAGCAGGCCATCGGCGCCGGCCGCGACGGCCGCAAGCGCCAACGCGGGCACCATCCAGGCCTTACCGCCGGCGTGCGAGGGATCGACGATCACCGGCAGATGGGTTTCGCGCTTCAGCACCGGAATCGCGGTCACGTCGAGCACGTTGCGGTATGCGGTCTCGAACGTGCGAATGCCACGCTCGCAGAAAATGATGTTGTGGTTGCCGCCGGCCGCGATATATTCGCCCGCCATCAGCCATTCGCTGATCGTCGCGCTCATCCCGCGCTTCAGGATGACCGGCGTCGACACCTCGCCGACGGCTTTCAGCAGATCGAAATTCTGCATGTTGCGCGTGCCGATCTGGATTACGTCCACACCGTGCTCGAGAAACGTGTCGAGCATCCGCACGTCCATGAGCTCGGTGACAACGGGCAGGCGGTGGCGCGCAGCCGCGCCCTTCAGGAGCTTCAGGCCGTCGATCCCCTTGCCCTGGAACGTGTAGGGCGACGTTCGCGGTTTGAAGGCGCCGCCGCGCATCAGCCGGGCGCCGCCGGCCGCGACGCCGGCGGCGGCGGCCGCCATCTGCGGTTCCGTCTCGACCGAGCACGGACCGGCGATCACCTGGATCGTGCTGCCGCCGATCGGCACGCCGCCGGCGGCGACCACGGTGTTGGCCTTGTGCCATTCGCGCGCGACGAGCTTGTAGGGCTTCACGATGTGCATCGACTTTTCGACGCCGGGCATCGGGTCGAACATTTCCGGATCGAGCACCCGTTCGTCTCCGACGGCGCCGATCAGCGTCCGCTCGGTGCCGCGCGAGACGTGAACGTCGAGCCCGTGCGCGCGGATCTTGGCTTCGACGGCGGCGATCGCCGCCTCGTCGGCGTCGGGCTGCATCACGATGATCATGGCGGTTTTCTCCTGGACGAAAAGAAATCGGGCGACCTTGGCAGGGCCGCCCGACGCTTGCCGAAACTGCCGCTCCTGTTACGGTCGAACGCAACCCCGGGTGTGCGCCCGGAAATAGAACGCAAACGCCTCGGCGCACCCCGCGGTTTCGCGGAGGATTGCAGGCCGCAGGGCCGTTGCATTCAGGACCATGAAGAAGAGTCTAGCACGGAGGCACCATCGTCTAGCAGCAGGCGCTTTTGACGATGGGCTCACCGCTCTTCTTGCCGCCATTTTTCGATTTCGCGCTCGATCGCTTCGGCGACGTAGGCGCGAAGCAGCGTGCCGACATGCTGGTTGATCGTCGCAACCAGGTCGGCGCTCGCGCGATCGACGATCGGCTGCAACCGGGCTGTCAATTGTTGCTGCATTCCGGTATCGGTGAAGATGTCGATCCGCTGCAGCACCTGCATCCGGATCTCCTCGGCCAGCGCCGCCCAGCGAGCCGGGTCGCCAAGCGGTTCCGCGCCGATCTCGGAAGCTCCTGTCGCGTCGGGCGCGGCGGGTGGGTCCGGCGGAATCGGCAATTCCACGTCCGCGGCGCGATCGGCGACTGCCGCAGACCGGTCGCCGGGCTCCCCGTCGAAAGCCGCTTCGGCTGACGGCGGCGCGGGCGACGGAGCCATTGGCGTCCCCAACATCGCTTCGAAGGCATAGTCCGCCAGCGGCGCGCCGTCGGTCGCCAGTACCGGAGCCGCATCCGACACCTGCGCTGCGGGGGTCGCGGCCGCGTCTTCCGGAGCGGACTCCAACGGCGCCGGCGCAGCGGAAAGCGGCGCCGGGCCCGTGTCGATGGCGCCGGCGCGCCCCTCGGCCGGCGTCGTACCGGCGGCCGGCGGTCGCAGCGTCGCCGGCGGCACCACCGCGATCGAGTCCGGCGCCGGTCCCGTGATGCTTGCTCCGCCGAGCTGGGACTCGAGCCATCGCGACACCTCGCCGCCGTCCTCCGCCAGCGGTTCGATCGATACCGCATCGACATAGGCAACCGCGTCGGTCAGCTCCGGAACGTCGGCTGCGGATTCCGCTTCGCGCGACCCCAGAGCAGCCGCGCGCACCGGGTGCGCGCCTGCGTCGGTGAATGCCTCTTGCGCAGCGGCCGGCACCTCGTCGGTGAGCTCGGGAATGTCCTCCGGGGGAGCCTCGCGCGCCCGGTTGCGACGCATCAGTGCGTCGGCCTGCTCCAGCAACTCGCGCGCCGTGGGCATGGCGTCAGGAGCCTGTCGGGCTCATGTCGCGCATGCGACCGCCTGCGCATATTCGCGATAGGCGCTTCGCCTCGCTGCCCCTGCATCCCTTCGCTTTCTTGACCATGCACCGCATACGTGAGAATAAGCCCGACGGGCTCCTAGGCCCGCTCCGAGAGATTGTGGGGGCGCACTTCGTAGCCCCGCGCCTTGTAGAACTTCCACCGCTCGCGGCCCGCTGCGGCGTCGTCTTCGTCCGTTCCGACGATCTCGGCCAGCCGCTCGAACCGCGAAAAGAACGGCGGCGGCAACGAATGCAGATTGATCAGCACCGTAGCGGGGCCGTCGTGCGAAAGCGCATCGTCGACGAGCACCGGCGTGTCCCGGGCGATCGGGCTGTCGAGCCGGCAGTGCGGAACGAAACCGGTCGCCGGCCACTGCCAGAGAAAACGATCGAGCTCGGCCGTTGTCGCCGGATCCGGGGTGAGCACGCGGACGCTGCCGTGTTGCGCCCAGGCCTTGACGACGAGCCGCGCGGCGACCTCGAAGCGCTCGACGCAGTGGGTATAGAAATCGATCGTCGTCATTCGCCTGCGCGTACGCCCACGTCAAGTGGCCGTTGGGGATTCCTGGGTGAGGAGCCAGGTCGTGAGCAACGGAACCGGCCGCCCGGTCGCGCCCTTGTCCTTGCCCTCCTTCCACGCGATGCCGGCGATGTCGAGATGCGCCCACTGGAATTTTTTCGCGAACCTCGACAGGAAGCAGGCCGCGGTGATGCTGCCGCCGGCGCGGCCGGCGATGTTCGCGAAGTCGGCGAAATTGCTGTTGAGGCCTTCCTGGTAGTCCTCCCAGAGCGGCAATTGCCAGCCGCGATCGTAGGCGTCGTCGCCGGCGGCGAGCAGTGCGCGGGCAAGCGCGTCGCTGTTGCTGAACACGCCGCACGCGACGTGACCGAGGGCGATCACCATTGCGCCCGTCAAGGTCGCGATGTCGACGACGGCTTCGGGCTCGTAGCGTTCGGCATACGTAAGCGCGTCGGCCAGGATCAGGCGGCCTTCGGCATCGGTATTGAGGATCTCGACCGTCTGCCCCGACATGCTCGTCACGACGTCGCCCGGCTTCGTCGCGCGCCCCGACGGCATGTTCTCGCAGGCGGCGACCAGGCCGATCACGTTGATCTTCGCCTTCAGCTCGGCGATGGCTCGGAGCGTCCCGAACACCGACGCCGCGCCGCACATGTCGAACTTCATCTGGTCCATGTCGAGGCCCGGCTTCAACGAGATGCCGCCGCTGTCGAACGTGATGCCCTTGCCGACCAGGACCAGCGGCTTCTGCTTGCGGGCGCTGCCGTGGTACTCCATGACGATGAAACGCGGCGGCTCCTCGGCGCCGGCGGTGACCGACAGGAACGACCCCATGCCAAGCTCCTCGATTTCCTTGCGCTCGAGCACGGTCGTCTTGAGGTCGGGAAATTCCTTGGCCAGCGCCAGCGCCTGCTCGCCCAGGTACTTCGGCGTGCAGACATTCGATGGCAGATTGCCCAGGTCGCGCGCGAGCTCCATCCCGTGGGCGATTGCGAGCCCGCGGGCGGCGGCGGCCTCGCCGTCGGTGAGGTCCGATCGCTGCGGCACCGACAGCGTGAGCTTGCGCAGCGGACGCCGCACCTCGGACTTCTCGCTTTTCATCCGGTCGAACCGGTAGACTGCCTCCATCGCGACGACGACCGCATGCTCGACGCGCCAGGCGACCTCGCGCCGCTTCACTTTTTCTTCGGTCAGGTAGATCACCGCCTCGTAAGAGCCGGTCTCGTTCAGCAGCTTCACGGCCGATTTCACGGCCGAGCGGAATTCCCTGTCGCGGAAATCGCGTTCTTTGCCGAGCCCGATCAAAAGGACGCGATCGGCGAGGGTGCCCCGCACGTTGTGGAGCAGAAGCGTTGCGCCGAGCTTGCCCTCCATGTCGCCGCGGCGGATGATCTCGCTGACATAACCGTTCGAGGCGCGGTCGATCAGCTCCGCTGACAGCGAAAGCTTGCGGTTGTCGAACACACCCACCACGACGCATGCGCTCCGCTGCTTCTCGGGGCTGCCACTTTTTATGGTAAATTCCATGCCGTCCCCCGTCTCCCAGGTTCTGTTTATTTGCCGTAGCACGGCCTCGGCGGCATTATTGGCAAAACAGGCCGAAAAAGTCAAAATTCTCCCGCTGTCATGATTTTTCGGCGCAGCCTGGTGCGGGAAATGACGGCCACGGCCGTTGGCCTGTTCGTGGTCCTGATGGGAATCCTGTTCACCAATCTGGTCCTGAAGCTGCTGGCGCGTGCCGCCGGGGGAGCCGTCGCGCCGGAGGGCGTTCTGGCTCTGCTGGGCTTCGGGGCGATGTTCTACCTCAATATCCTGCTGTCGGTAACGGTCTATCTCACGGTCCTGTTGACGCTTTCCCGATGGTACCGGGACAGCGAAATGGTCGTCTGGTTTACCTCGGGGCAGAGCCTCGCCCAGTGCGTGCGGCCGATCCTGTGGTTTGCCGCGCCGTTCTTCGTCGCGATCGTCGCGTTGTCGCTGTTTCTGTCGCCTTGGGCAGAGCAGCGCCGGATCGAATACGAGCGCCAGCTCGAGTCCCGCGACGAAGTGGCGCTGATCACGCCCGGGCTGTTCCGGGAATTCCGGCGCGCCAACCTCGTGGTCTTTGTCGAGAGCATCGACACGCTCAAGGGCACGATCCGCAACATCTTCCTGCACTCCGTCGACGAGGGTAAGGATGTCACGACGGTCGCGCGGCAGGGGACGCTGCAGGAGGCGCCGAACGGCGACCGCTTCATCGTGCTCACCGATGGCCGTCGCTACGAAGGGAAGCCCGGGACCGCCGAATACCGCATCGTCGAGTTCGAGAAACTCGGGCGTCGAATCGAGCCCGCGGAGCTGCGCAACCTCCCCACGTCGACGAAGGCGATTTCCACCGCGACGTTGGCCGTTGCCAGCGGTCGGGTCGAGCGCGCCGAGCTGTTCTGGAGGCTTTCGGTGCCGATTTCGGCGGTGGTGCTGACCCTGCTCGCGATGCCGCTCTCCTACGTGAACCCGCGGATGGGACGCTCGTTCAACCTGTTCGCGGCGGGGTTCCTGTACATGCTCTACAGCAACTGCCTCAATATCGTGCAGAGCTTCATCGCGCAGGGAAAGCTCGACTTCTGGCCGGGGCTCGCGCTGCCGCACGTGATCGCCGTCGGCGTTGTCGTGCTGCTGTTCAGCCATCAGCTCGCACTGTTCTCACGCTTTCGGCGCTCGGCGAACGGCGAGGCAACCGCGGCATGAGCAGCGCAGGGCCGCCCCAAGGTGCGAACGGCTCCGGCCCAGGGGGCAGCGCAGCGGCGGCGGCCGCAAGCGTGGGCGCAGCGCGGCGGCGATAGCCGCAGGCGTGGACCAGGCAGATGAAGACGCTGACCCGCTACATCGGCCGTGAACTGCTGGTGGCGATCCTCTTCATCTTCGTGGCGCTGGTGATGCTGTTCGCGTTTTTCGACCTGATCCATGAGCTGGGCGACGTGGGTCGCGGAGGTTATACGCTGTCCACCGCGCTTGCCTTTGTCGCGCTGCAGCTACCCTCGCGCGCATACGAGCTCTTCCCCGTCGCGGCGCTGATCGGCACGCTGTTCGCGATGGCACAGCTCGTCGCGAATTCGGAGTACACCGTGATGCGGGCGTCCGGCGCGTCGCTCGCCCAGACGATGTGGGCGCTGATGCGCATCGGCATACCGCTCGCCGTCATCACCTTTCTCGCCGGCGAATACGTGGCGCCGCCTGCCGAGCGGCTTGCGCAGCAGCTCCGCCGTCCGGCGCAAAGCGAAGGAACACGCATCGTCGCCCAGCAGTTCCAGTCGGGATTCTGGTTCAAGCAGGACCTGGCGTTCGCCAACATCAGGAGCGTGCTCGCCGACATGACGCTCCTTGGCGTGCGCATCTATGAATTCGATCGCGATCTGCGCCTCAGAGCGGTGCGCGTCGCCGAATCCGGAACGTTCGCGGGCGACGGGCAGTGGCGACTCTCGAACGTCAAGACGACCGAGATCTCGTTCGACGGTGCGAAGCTCACCGAGGCGGACACATGGACGTGGGACACGGTGCTGAAGCCGTCGCTGCTCACCGTCTACCAGGTCGCGCCGGAACGTCTCGAGCTCAACACGCTCTACGACAACATCCGCGTGCTGGGCGGGCAAAAGACGTCACGCTTCGAGATTGCATTCTGGAACAAGGTGTTCTACCCGGCGGCCGTCGTCGTCATGATGATCCTGGCGCTGCCGTTCGCCTATCTGCAGCGCCGCACGGGGGGGATCGGCCTGCGGATCTTCATCGGCACGATGCTCGGCCTGGCATTTTTCCTGTTGGGCCGCCTGTTCTCGTACCTGGGCGTTCTGAACGACTGGCCGCCGCTTTTTTCCGCGACCTTTCCGCTGGCCGTGTTCATCGGCGTCGCGCTCGCGATGCTCTACTGGCTCGAGCGGCGCTGAAGGCCGCTTGCGTCAATCGGTTTCAACCTCGCGGCAGCTCGAGCAACGCAAGTCGCCGCCGAGCATCGTCGCGGCGGACGGGGGCGTCAATCTTTCGCGATCTGGCTGTGCCACCAGATGCGGAAGTCGCGGCACAGTCCGGCTGCGTTGAACTCGACGACGGCCACGCCATCGAGCGCCAGCCGCGGCAACGGGTCGCCTTCCTTTCGCGCGAGCAGATTCGTCCCCGACGATGCCGACCAAATCCGAAACAGTTCCTCGGACGCCACCTGGTAGGTCGTCCGCCAGTGCGCGATCCCGCCGTGCTCGTGACGGTGCAGCACCTCGTAGGTCAGATGAATGTCGCGCTGCAGCTTGGTTCGCTGCCAATAAGCCTTGATCGCCTCACGGCCGCGTTGCTCGGCGAAGGGTGTATTGCGGTAGTTGCCGTCCTCGCTGAAAAGCGCCGCAAGCAGATTTTCGTCGCCGGTCTCCCAGGCGCGCTTGTACGTTTCCATGAACAAGACGATATCCATCGTCGGCGGTTCCGGGCAGGATCAGAAACGGGATGGGACCAATCGCCACGGGACCGCCGCGGCCGAGTTGAACTCAACGCGCGCGCCACTCCCTCATTGCTTGCACCCACCGCTTGCGTCAAAGCGCGCGCGGCAACCTTACCGCTCGTCGCAGTTCTTCTCGCTGACGAGCTGCATCAGGCGCTGCGCGCACATCCGCGATTCGCCAATCCCGGTCAAACGGCGGTTCTGCGCGATCGGCAAAAAAATCCCGGCGCGGCCGCGATCTTTGGCCGGAGCGGGCCCCGGAGGCTGGAGGTGCGCGCTACGCCGCGATCGGCACGATGCTCGCGATCTTCTTCTTGGCCTTGCCCTTAACCACGAACTCGACCTTACCCCGCACGAGCGCAAACAGCGTATGGTCTTTGCCGATGCCGACATTGACGCCTGGGTGGATGACGGTCCCGCGCTGGCGGACGATGATGCTTCCGGCGGGGATCGTCTCGCCGCCGTAAGCCTTGACGCCGAGACGCTTTGATTCCGAGTCGCGCCCGTTTCTGGAGCTCCCGCCCGCCTTTTTGTGTGCCATGGTGTGTCTCCGTCAGCCGACGATGCTGTCGATCTTGAGTTCGGTGTAGCCCTGCCGGTGCCCTTGGTACCTATGGTAATTCTTGCGCCGGCGCATCTTGAAAATGGTGACCTTGTCACCGCGCCCGTGGGAAACGACGGTGGCCCTGACCGCCGCACCGGAAACGGTGGGCTGACCCAGACGGACGCTGCTGCCCTCGCCGATCATCAGCACCTGATCGAGGACAACTTCCGCGCCCACGTCCGCCGGCAGCTGCTCTACCTTGAGTTTTTCGCCGGGGGCAACCTTGTATTGCTTGCCGCCGGTTTTTATGACCGCGTACATGGATGGACTCCGCTCAATGGACGGGCTGAGAATCGGGGCGGAAAATCCGCACACGTCCTCACCGCTCCTCTCCGCATCCGTGCGGAAAGCCTTGAATTCTAACCGATTACCTCTATTGACGTCAAACCGACCGAATCGACCGATTTTCTGTGGCCGGGGAGCGCCACGACGCGCTGACGGCTGCTTGCCCGTTTGCGCCAGCGCAATGGCCGCGGTCGCGCTTCGGTTACAATCCCGCCCGATTCGGATGCTCCGCGCCTCCCGTGGCGCGTCCCCAAAATGATGCCCGCCGCCCGTCGTGCCGCCCTCCTTGCGCGCGCCGCCCCGCGGCCCACAATCGCAGCCGTGCCGACCGAGCCCCTCAGAGCCGTTCTCGCCGCCGACCGCGCGGAGGTCGACAAGGTGCTCCGCGCGAGCCTCGATTCCGACGTGGCGCTGATCCGGCAGATTGCGGATTACATCATCGGCGGCGGCGGCAAGCGATTGCGGCCAGCGCTGGTCCTGCTCGCAGCGCGCGCCTGCGGATATCGGGGCGAACTACACTACACGCTGGCGGCGGTCGTCGAGATGATCCACACCGCGACGCTGCTTCACGACGACGTCGTCGACGAGTCGAAGCTGCGGCGCGGCCACGCGACCGCCAACGCCACGTTCGGCAACGCTCCGTCGGTGCTGGTGGGCGACTTTCTCTACTCTCGCGCATTCCAACTGATGGTTGACGTGGGATCGATGCGTGTGATGGACATCGTGTCGCATGCGACCAACGTGATTGCCGAGGGCGAAGTCATGCAGCTCATGAATTCGGGCAATCCGAACCTCGGCGAGACGGCCTACCTCGGCGTCATCCAGCGCAAGACCGCCAAGCTCTTCGAGGCTGCCGCGCAATTGGGCGCCGTGCTCGGCGACGCGTCGGAAGACCGCGAGCAGGCGCTCGCCCGTTACGGGATGCATCTCGGCACCGCCTTCCAGCTGGTCGACGACGTCCTCGACTACTCGGGCGACCTGGCCGAGATCGGCAAGAACCTCGGCGACGACCTCACCGAAGGCAAGATGACGATGCCGTTGATCCGCGCAGTCGCCGTCGGCAACCGGCACGACGCCGAGCTGATCCGCAACGCGATCAGCAGCGGCGGGCTCACGGAATTCCAGCCCGTCGTCGACGTCCTGGTTCGGACCGGCGCGCTCGACTACGCGCGGTGGCGAGCGCAGGAGCACAGCAACGACGCCGCAGCGGCGATCGCCGATCTGCCGGACTCGCCGGAGCGCGAAAGTCTGCTAGAATTGGCCTCCTTCGCAGCCCGCCGCACGTATTGAAAGTCGTTCGTCGGCAGGGCCGCAGGTCCGCGTAAACGACGTCGCACTCCTGCCGCGGATCGCAGCATCGCCGTGCCGCGCACGGCCCACTCGGGGTGTAGCTTAGCCTGGTAGAGCGCTACGTTCGGGACGTAGAGGTCGGAGGTTCAAATCCTCTCACCCCGACCAGCTTCGACGACGCCGCAGCGCCCTCCGCTGCGGCGTTCTTTTCTTGCGCTCGTGTACCCTTCGCGTCCGTGGAAGCGAGAGGGTTGGTGCATCGCTTCTCGGAAGACACGAGCGACCGCGCGGCGGGCGGTTCCGACCGCCCACCGCCAGACCCCGGGGAACCGCTGCCGTGGGTCCGAGGCGGACTTCGCCTCTTTTCGCTCGGCACCGATGGCCGAAACGCGAAAACGACGCCGCAACTCCAAGTAGGGTATTCTTGGCAGGCCGCCCAGGCGGGCGATTTCCGCCGCGAAGGCGCCGGGTCCGTCGTCGTCGAACGATCGAAAATCAACACCCCGCTCGACGGTATCGACCCCCGCCCTTTGACGCCGATGGCTGTGGCTTTCCATCGGCTCGGGCGGCGTCCGATTGGACGAATCGGGTCTCCACCCGGGTTCGAACTATTGCGGAATGCTGTTCTGTCAGACGCCAAGATAAATAGGAGGATCGACGATGACCCACGACCGGCAGTTGACGGCAATCGCCGTGTCGGCTCTTGCGTGCATGCTTTTCGGCGGCGCGGCGCCTGCGCTCGCGCAGACCGAAATCAAGTTTCCGATCAAGGTCAATGCGACCACGCTGCGTGGCAAGACAACGCAGCAGTTCGGCGACGAGCTCGCGAAGGCCACCGGTAACCGCTACAAGCTCACGCTCTACCCGGGCGGCCAGCTCTACGACGGCGACAAGGCCGCCAAGGCCGTCCAGCTGGGCAACGTACAGATGACCAACGAGCCGAACAGCGCGTACACCGCGTACACCAAGAACGCCGACCTGATGGAGATGCCATTCGCGTTCGCGAGCCCCGATGAGTTTGAAGATTTCATTCGTGGACCAAGGTCCGATCTGGTGCGCAAGGATCTGGAGAAGGCCGGCTTCCACGTGCTCGCGTTCCTCGACGAGGGCCCGTTCGTGATCGCGACCAAGGAAGTGCTGCTGAAAACACCTTCCGACTTCAAGGGACAGGTCATCCGGACGTCCGGCCACCCGGTCGTCGTAGACGGGCTCAAGGGCATGGGGGCATCGACGGCCAAGATCCCGTTGAACGAGGTTTACTCGGCGCTTCAGCAAGGAACGATTTCCGGCGTCTACACGACGTTCGACGCCTATGTGAACGAGAAATTGTACGAAGTGGCTCCCAACGTGATGATCATTCCCTCGTACGGCGCCTATTTCTGGGTGGCCAACAAGGATTGGTGGGAAGCACAGCCCGCCGCGGATCGCAAGGTCATGGACGACATTGCCCGCAAGCTCGCAAAGCAGTATGACCACGACATCTGGGCCGAATCGGACCAGTTCGTCGCGACGGTGAAGAAGAGCGGCGGCAAGATCAGCGACCCGGCCAAGGAAGCCGGCGCGGTCAAAGCTTTCCAGGTGGCCCTCAAGCCAACCTACGACAAGATGCGCGAGAAGTTCGGCAAGGAGCAGGTCGACGCGATCCTCGCCGCCAAATAGCCGCTGCGAATGGCGCTATCCATGGATCATTCGAGCCGCGAAAGCGATCTGCCGTCGTTCATCCGCCGGCTCGCGCGGCTCGAGATCGCATTCGCCGGCCTGATTCTGGTCGTATCGCTCCTGATCACGCTCTACGCGATCATCGCGCGCAATCTCGGCCACTCGACCGGCGACTGGGCGCTCAAGCTGCCGGAGGTGATGCTCGTCTGGATCACGTTTCTCGGCATGGGCGCCCTGGTCACCGAGCGCGGCCACGTCGCCGCCGACATGCTGGTGACGCGGCTGGCGCCGCGAGCGCGGCGCATCGCCGACACGCTTTCCAGCGTGATCGCGGCGGGCGTGCTCGCTCTGATCATGGTCGGCGCGATCTCGATTGTCCGGCAGCAGATCGACATCGGCGCCACCGACGAGGAGTTGTTCCAGCTGCCGGTGGCGCTCGTGCTGGCGGCGCTTCCTTTGGGTCTGGCGCTGACGATCGTGCATCTCGCGGTCGACGTTTTCGCGATCTGGCGGCCGCACCGTCGGGCGGCGTAACGGCTTTCCGCACCCGGCCGGTCTGACGGCGCCGCCATGGTCATCGTTCCGTTCCTGCTGCTGCTTGCGCTGCTGGCGCTCGGCATGCCGATCGGCTTCGCGCTGATCGTCTCGTCCGTCGGCACGCTGTACTGGCTGGGGCTGGCGCCGATCACGTTCATTCCCGACGTCCTGTTCGACAGCGTCGGGCATTTCACGCTGCTCGCGATTCCGTTCTTCCTGTTGGCGGCCGAACTCCTGTCCGCCGGCGGCCTCATCGACCGCATCTTCGATCTCGCGCTAGCCCTCGTTGGACGCCTGCGCGGCGGCATGGGCGCTGCCTGCGTGGTTGCCACGGGATTGTTCGCCGGCGTCCAGGGATCGAGCGCGGCGGACGCCGCCGCGATCGGAAAAATCGGCGTGACCGGAATGCGGCGACAAGGCTACCGCGAGGGTTTTGCAGCGGCGCTGATCGCCGCATCGGGGGCCACCGCCATCCTCATCCCACCCTCGATCGCGATGCTGATCTACGCCTCGATGGTGAACGTGTCGGTCGGGCGGATGTTCTTTGCCGGAATCGTCCCCGGCGTGCTGAACGTGCTCGCCTTCCTTGCCTTCGTCGTGTGGCGTGCCGAAAAGCTCGGCTGGCAGCGCGAATCCGCCACCGCCGCCGCGGGCATGGCGACGAAGCTCGGCGCGGCCAAGCGCGCCTTCTGGGTCCTGATGCTGCCGCTGTTCGTGCTGTACGGCTTCTACACCGGCGACCTCACCGCGACCGAGATATCCACCGCGTGCGCCGTGTATTCGGCGGTCGTCGCGCTGTCGTTCTACCGGACGATCCGGATCCGCGATCTGTGGCCGGTTCTGATGCAGACGGCGCGCACTACCGTCAGCATCTTCACGATCATCGCCGGCGCGGTGCTGCTCTCGAAGGTTCTGACGTTTCTCAATGCGCCCACACTGATCTTCCAGTTCGTCGAACACTACAAGCTCAACGGCTGGCAGTTTCTGATCGCGGTGAGCGCTGTCATGTTCGTGCTCGGCATGTTCATGGAGGCGGTTTCGCTGAACGTGATGACTACGCCGATCTTGGCGCCGATCGCAATGAAGCTCGGCATCGATCCGGTCCATTACGGCATCGTGCTGATCTTCAATATCGAAATAGCGCTGATCACCCCGCCCGTGGGACTCAACCTGTTCGTGCTCGCCGGGGCGACCAAGATTCCGCTCGCGGAGATCTTCAAGGAAGTCGGGCCGTTCGTGGTGATCCTGCTCCTCTTGCTGCTCACCGTCGTGTTCGTGCCGCCGCTCTCGCTCTGGCTGCCGGATCGGCTGCTTCCCGCCACGTAGGTGCACGCCGTGCGTCGCCCGTTGGCCGGATTTATGGTGCTCGACCTCAGCAATGTGCTCGCAGGACCGTTCTGCGGTCACCAGCTCGCCCACATGGGCGCGCGCGTGATCAAGATCGAGGCAACGGGGAGCGGCGATCTTGCCCGCCAGCTCGGCGCCGATCCCGATCTCAACCGGCGCGCAATGGGCGTGTCGTTTCTCGCGCAGAACGCCGGCAAGGAATCGGTCGAGCTCAACCTCAAAGCGCCGTACGACCGCGAAACCTTTATCGAGCTCGTCGCGCGCGCCGACGTGCTGATCGAGAATTTCCGTCCCGGCGTGATGCGGCGGCTGCGCCTCGACTGCGACACGCTGCGCGAGGTCAACGCCGACCTTGTCTACTGCGCGATCTCCGGATTCGGCCAGGACGGCCCGCTGGCCCACGCGCCCGCGTACGACCAGATCATCCAGGGAATGGCCGGCGTGATGGCGATCACCGGCACGCCGGATTCCGGACCGCTGCGCGTCGGATATCCAATCGCCGATACGATCGGCGGCCTGACGGGCGCGTTCGCGGTCGCGGCCGCGCTCGCGGCACCCAAGGGCCGGCGTGGCGTCATGATCGACGTGTCCATGCTGGAAGCGACGCTCGCGACGCTGGGCTGGGCGGTGTCGAACTGGCTGATCGCCGGCGTGCAGGCGCGGCCGATCGGGAACGAGAACATGACGGCGGCACCGTCGGGCGCCTTCTCGACCGCCGACGGACTGATCAACATCGCCGCCAACAAGCAGGAGCAGTTCGAGTCGCTGATGCGGCTGCTCGACCTTCCGCATCTGATTGCCGACCCCCGTTTCGCCGACCGGGAGGCGCGGCTCGTCCATCGCGCGGCGCTGAAGGCGCTGATCGAGGAGCGCCTGGCCGGCAGCGCATCCGCCCACTGGGTGGACGTGCTGATCGGCGGGGGTGTGCCAGCCGGCGAAGTATGGGACATTCCCCGCGCCCTCGCAGCGCCGCAGGTACGCGACCGCGGCCTCATCGAGCGTTTTGCCGATGTACCCGGCGTCGGCCGCGACATCGCCGTCGTGAGTACCGGATTCAAGCTGGATGGCGCGGCGCCGCGCGTCGACGCGCCGCCGCCGCGCCTCGGCGAGCACACGCACAAGGTCCTGCGCGAGTTCGGTCTCGCAACCGCTTCACGAACACGCCCGCCGCCCTCCGTCGACACCGACGCGGGCTGACGCGATGGGATGGTTTCCCGCACCACAGGACATCCAGACGCGCGTCTTCGCGCGCCTTCCCGGCCGCTACCGCGAACCCCGTACGACCGGCTGGTCGAAGGCCAACAAGGGCGGCCAGGCGCTCGACAGCTTCCTCGAAGGGCCGTGCTTCGACGGTCAGGGCCGACTCATCGTCACCGACATTCCCAATGGCCGCGTCTTTCGAATCGCCGCGCACGGCGGCGAAGACTGGGACCGCGTCGCCGAATACGATGGCTGGCCCAACGGCCTCAAGGTCCGGGACGACGGCTCGCTGCTGGTCGCCGACTACCGACGTGGCCTGGTCAGCATCGATCCGCGCACGGGCGAGGTCACCGAAGTGCTGCCCGGCGTGCGCAGCGAAAGTTTCAAGGGTGTGAACGACCTCTGCCTCGCAGGCGACGGCGCGATTTTCTTCACCGACCAGGGGCAAACCGGGCTGCAGGACGCCTCGGGTCGCGTTTACCGATGGACGCAGGACGGCAGCCTCCATTGCCTGATCGACACCTGTCCCAGCCCGAACGGAGTGGTCGTGGATCCGGCGGGGCGGTTCGCCTACGTGGCGGTGACCCGCGCCTGTCAGATCTGGCGGCTGCCGCTCACGCGCGACGCCACGGTGTCCAAGGCGCAGCTCTTCTGTCAGCTTCCCGGGGGCGTGAGCGGGCCTGACGGCCTAGCGCTCGATGCCGAAGGTGGCGTGCTCGTCGCCGACCCGGGCCACGGCGCGATTTGGCGACTGGATCGCTTCGGCGTGCCGACACATCGCTTCGTGTCCTGCGCCGGCCGCACGATCACCAATTTGTGCTTCGGAGGAGGCGATCCCGCGCGCATCTACATGACCGAAGCCGAGACCGGCCAGGTGCTGTGCGCCGAAGCGCCGTTTCCGGGGCAATCGCTTGCCTCGACCTAGGCGTCATCGACCCACGCGACGCACGCCGGACTGGCCTCGGACGCACGGCAACGTCCGATTCGTTTCGGGTCAGCGCCCGCCCATCGGCAGCGTGAGGCCCTTTGCGGTCGCGACCTCGATCGCCTTCGCGTAGCCGGCATCGGCATGGCGCATCACGCCGGACGCCGGGTCGTTCCACAGCACGCGCTCGATCCGCTTCGCCGCGGCATCGGTGCCATCGCACACAACAACCACGCCTGCGTGCTGCGAATAGCCCATCCCGACGCCGCCGCCATGATGGAACGACACCCACGTCGCGCCACTCGCGGTGTTGAGCAGCGCGTTCAAAAGCGGCCAGTCGGACACCGCGTCGGAGCCATCGGCCATCGCTTCGGTCTCGCGATTGGGCGAGGCGACGCTGCCCGTGTCGAGATGATCGCGGCCGATCACGATCGGCGCCTTCAGCTCGCCGGACTTCACCATCTCGTTGAACGCGAGGCCCGCGCGATGCCGCTCACCCAAGCCCAGCCAGCAAATGCGCGCCGGCAGCCCTTGAAACGCGATCCGCGCGCGCGCCATGTCGAGCCAGCGATGCACGTGCGTATTCTCCGGAAACAGCTCCTTGACCTTGCGGTCGGTCCGATGGATGTCTTCCGGGTCGCCGGACAGCGCCACCCAGCGGAACGGCCCCTTGCCTTCGCAGAACAGCGGCCTGATGTACGCGGGGACGAAGCCGGGGAACGCAAAGGCTTCGGCCACCCCTTCGTCGCACGCGACCTGGCGGATGTTGTTGCCGTAATCGAACGTCGGCACGCCCTGCCGGTGAAACGCGAGCATCGCCTCGACGTGCGCCTTGATCGAGGCCTTGGCCGCGGCGACAAGACCCGCATGCTGCGCGGGATCGGCCTGCGCTGCTTTCCATCGCTCAACGGTCCAGCCCGCGGGCAGGTAGCCATGGACGAGATCGTGCGCCGAGGTCTGGTCGGTGACGAGATCCGGACGCACGTTGCGAGCGACGAGCTCGGGGAAAATCTCGGCGGCGTTGCCGAGCAACCCGACCGAGATCGGCCGCCGCTTCGCGCATGCGTCGCGCACGAGCCCGAGCGCCTCGTCGACGTTCCTCGCCTGCCGGTCGAGATAGCGGGTCGACAAGCGCATGTCGAGGCGCGATTGCTGGCATTCGATCGCCAGCATCGATGCGCCGGCCATCGTCGCCGCGAGCGGTTGCGCGCCGCCCATCCCGCCGAGACCGGCGGTCAGGATCCACTTGTCCGCGAGCGCGCCGGCGTAATGCTGGCGTCCGGCCTCCGCAAACGTCTCGAACGTCCCCTGAACGATCCCCTGGCTGCCGATGTAGATCCACGAGCCGGCCGTCATCTGCCCGAACATCATCAGGCCCCTGCGGTCGAGCTCGTTGAAATGGTCCCACGTCGCCCATTTCGGAACGAGATTCGAGTTCGCGATCAGCACGCGCGGCGCGTCGGGATGCGTCCTGAACACGCCAACCGGCTTGCCCGACTGGATCAGCAACGATTCGTCGTCGTTCAATTCGCGCAACGCCGCGAGGATCGCGTCGAAGCACCCCCAGTTGCGCGCGGCGCGGCCGATGCCGCCGTAGACGACGAGCTCCTTCGGGTTTTCGGCGACGTCCGGATCGAGATTGTTCTGGATCATCCGCAGCGGCGCTTCGGTGAGCCAGGATTTCGCCGTCCGCTCGACGCCCCGCGGCGCACGGATCACGCGCTCGGCAAAGCGGGAGCCGGCGCGTACGGTAGCGAGTCGGTTCGGATCGTCACGGTGCATGGAGTCCTCGGCTTGAGCGTCGTGCGCGGTGAGTGGCGATTGTCGCGCAGCCGGCCAGAGGCGTCACGCCGCATGCGCATCAGGCAGCATCGAGCAACGCTCCGGCATAGGGCGCAAAGGCGCCGGCCTCGACGCGAATCCGAATCGCCTCCAGGTCCGGCGCGAATGCGCGGTCGCAATCCCAGAATGCAACGTCGGCGCGGATCATCGCCATCGCCGCGGCGAGCTTCGGTGACGTCGTCAACGGCTTGCGCAACTCGATGCCCTGTGCCCCAGCGATCAGCTCGATCGCGACGATGCGCGCGGTGTTCGCCGCCATCGGCGTCAGGCGGCGCGCGGCGAACATCGCCATGCTGACGTGGTCCTCCTGGTTCGCCGAGGTCGGCAGGGAATCGACCGATGCCGGATGTGCGAGCGACTTGTTTTCCGACGCCAGCGCCGCCGCGGTCACCTGCGCGATCATGAAGCCGGAGTTGACGCCGCCCTCTTCGACCAGGAACGGCGGCAGGCCCGACAAGGTGGTGTCCATCAGAAGCGCGATGCGGCGCTCGGACATTGCGCCGATCTCGGCGATTGCGAGAGCGATGGCGTCGGCCGCGAAGGCAACCGCCTCGGCGTGGAAGTTGCCGCCGGAAAGAACCTCGTCGGTTTTCGCGAAGACGAGCGGATTGTCGGAGACGGCGTTCGCCTCGACGACCAGCACGTCGGCAGCACGCCGCAACTGATCGAGACAGGCACCCATCACCTGCGGCTGGCAGCGCAGGCTGTAGGGATCCTGCACGCGGTGACAATCCTTGTGCGATTCGCGGATCTTGCTGCCGGCGAGCAGGCCTCGGCAGATTGCTGCGGCATCCTGCTGTCCGCGATGGCCGCGCACGTTCTGGATGCGCGCATCGAATGGCGTGTCGCTGCCGAGGCACGCGTCGACGGTGAGCGCGCCGGCAACGAACGCCGCGGCCAGCGCGCGCTCGGCAGCGAACAGACCGGCAAGCGCGAGCGCAGTCGACACCTGCGTGCCGTTGAGCAACGCCAGGCCTTCCTTCGGGCCGAGCACGATGGGCGTCAACCCCGCCTGCCCCAGCGCATCTCGCGCAGGCAGCGTGCGTCCCGCGACTTTAGCTTCGCCTTCGCCGATCAACACCGCGGACAGATGCGCGAGCGGCGCGAGGTCGCCGGACGCGCCGACGGACCCCTGGGCAGGGATGCACGGGACGACGCCGGCGTTGGCGAGCGCGACGAGCGCCTCGATCACGTCCCAGCGCACGCCGGAGTAACCGCGCGCGAGCGACGCCGCCTTGAGTGCGATCGTGAGGCGCACGACCGCGTCGTCGAGCAGCGGCCCGGTTCCCGCCGAATGCGACAGTACCAGCGCCCGCTGCAGCTCTGCGAGCTTCGCGTCGTCGATTCGCGTACGCGCGAGCAGTCCGAAGCCGGTGTTGACGCCGTAGACCGTCCGCCCCGCAGCGAGAACGCGGTTGACCGTTTCCGCCGCAGCGTCGACCGCCGGTTTTGCTTCGGAGTTCACCGCGAGCATCTGTGGCGCCGTCCACAGCCGACGCAAGTCGGCGAGCGAAAGCCTGCCGGGATCGAGAGTGGGCGTAGCCATGAGAGCGCGCGCAGAAAGTTCTACGAGCATTGTGCCCCAGATCTCGCCCACTCGTCGTCCCCGCGCAGGCGGGGACCGAGTGTCTCTTGCCGCGACGTCCACTCCACCGCGTACTTCGCGTTTTGCCCTCGCCTGCCGTCGAGCGCCGTACCGGTGGCGTTCATCATAGTCACAAAGGCATCGAAGATACCTTCGCCGTGCGCCACTTGATAAGCGCCCGAAGTCGCAGGAAAGCCACCCGTCGTCGAGCCCGTCACGTAGGCATGCCACCGTCATCCACCGCTATCGCCGTAGGCCGAGTCGGCGCCGTCGCAGCGCGCGCCTCGTTCCGCAGGCCCGGCTTGACGTATGTCATGATTGAAACTAAACTGACATACATGGAAAAAACCCAGGTGTACCTGCGCAAGGAAGAGCTCGTTGCGCTGCGCAAGGCAGCAGCGCGCTCGGGTCGCAGCGTCGCAGAAGTGGTCCGTGAAGCGATCCGCAAGGCGGTGTTGAAGCCCGAGGCCGCCGGCCCCGTCGCCATCTGGGACGGAGAACCCAAGCGTCCGTCGACCGACCACGATAGCGTTCACAACGAAGTCTGATGCGGCAGGGCGAGGCCGCTTTTGTCGATAGCGGGGCGTGGATCGCCCTTGCGCTCTCGCGCGATCCGTTCCACGCGCAGGCTCGGGAGCATTGGGATATCCTCCACGCCGCCGGCGCCAAGCTTCACACGTCGGTCCCCGTCGTCATCGAGACGTTCACGTTCTTCGAGCGCAATGCCGCCCGCGACGTGGCGCTGGTGTGGAAAAATTCGATCTACAAGCCCGGCACGGTCCGGATTCTTCCCTGCGAGCTGCGCGATCTCGAGGAGTCGTGGGAATACTTTCGCCGCGCTGACCTGCACAAGCTGTCGGCGGTCGATGCCACGAGTTTCACCATCATGAAACGCGCTCGCATCCGACGTGCATTCACATTCGATCATCATTTCGCAATGGTCGGATTCAGGCTGGTGGCATGAAGGCGACGGACGCCACGTCGGTCTCGGCACACACGCCGATGATGCAGCAGTATTTCCGTGCCAAGGCGGAGCATCCGGACAAGCTTCTTTTCTACCGGATGGGCGACTTCTATGAGCTGTTCTACGACGACGCCAAGCGCGCGGCCCGATTGCTCGACATCACGCTGACCGCGCGCGGACAGTCGGCGGGTACGGCGATCCCGATGGCCGGTGTGCCCTTCCACGCCGTCGACGGTTATCTTGCGCGCCTGATGAAGCTGGGCGAGTCGGTCGCAATCTGCGAGCAGATCGGCGATCCCGCGACCAGCAAGGGTCCGGTCGAGCGCAAGGTATTGCGTGTGGTCACGCCGGGCACCCTGACCGACGCGGGACTTCTCGACGCAAAGCGCGACAGCCTGCTCGTCGCGTTCAACCCGGGCAAGCACCGGATCGGCATCGCGTGGCTCAATCTGGCGTCGGGGCGGTTCACGCTGACCGAGATTGCGCCGTCGGAAGCTGCCGCCGCGCTCGAACGCCTCGACGTCGCGGAACTCCTGCTGCCGGAGGATGCGGCGTCGCCTTTTGCCGAAGGCGCGGTGCCGACGCGTGCGCTCGCGGCGTGGCAGTTCGACGCCGCCGCGGCGACGCGTGCGCTGGCAACGCACTTCGGCATGCTCGACCTCACGGCCTTCGGCGTCGAGGACCGCGATCTCGCCATCGGCGCCGCCGGCGCCTTGTTCGGATACGCGGCGTCGACGCAGCAATCGGCGCTCGCCCACATCCGCGCGCTGACGGTCGAAAGCGAAAGCGAATACCTGCTGCTCGATGCCGCGACGCGGCGCAATCTCGAGATCACCCAAACGCTGCGCGGCGAGCCGGCGCCGACGCTCCTGTCGCTATTCGACGGTTGCGATACCGCCGCGGGGAGCCGGCTGCTGCGCCAATGGCTCACGCATCCGCTGCGCTCGCAGGAAGTCGCCGCATCGCGACAGGGCGCCGTCGCGCAGTGGGTAGCGGACCCCGCGGCACGCCGTGCGCTGATTCACGAGCTCTCGGCGACCGTGGATGTCGAGCGCATCGCGGCGCGTATCGCGCTCGCATCCGTGCGCCCGCGCGATCTCGCGGGGCTGCGCGATACGCTGGCGCGGCTGCCCGCGATTCGCGCGGTGCTTGCCGACGCCGACGCACCGCTCGTCGCGACGCTCGCCGCCGATCTCGATGTCGATCCGCAGTGGGTAAAGCTCCTTGGGCGGGCGATCGCACGGGAGCCGGCGGCGCAGGTACGCGACGGCGGCGTCATTGCAAAGGACTACGACCCCGAGCTCGACGAGCTGCGCGCGATCGACGGCCGCTCCGGCGAGTTCCTGGTCGCGCTGGAAGCACGCGAGCGCGCTCGCACCGGCATCGCGAACCTCAAGGTCGAGTACAACCGTGTCCACGGCTTCTACATCGAGGTTACGAACGCGAACGCGCAGAAGATCCCCGACGACTATCGACGGCGGCAGACGCTCAAGAACGCCGAACGCTACATCACGCCCGAGCTCAAGGCGTTCGAGGACAAGGCGCTGTCCGCACAGGAGCGCGCGCTGGCCCGCGAAAAATTCCTCTACGACGCGGTGCTCGTCGCGCTTGCACCCGCCATTCCGGCACTGCAGGAGGCCGCCGTGGCGCTCGCGACCCTCGACGTGCTCGCGACGCTCGCCGAGCGCGCCGAAGCGCTCGATCTCGCGCGCCCGATTTTCACTCCCGCTCCCGGACTTGCAATTCGCGGGGGACGCCATCCCGTCGTCGAGCAGCAGGTGGACGCGTTCATCCCGAACGATCTCGTGCTGCGCCCCGATCGGCGCCTGCTGATCATCACCGGGCCGAACATGGGCGGCAAGTCCACGTACATGCGACAGACCGCGGTGATCGCGCTCCTCGCCTACTGCGGCTCGTTCGTGCCGGCGACAAGCGCCGAGGTCGGTCCACTGGACGCGATTCACACGCGAATCGGCGCGGCCGACGATCTCGCCGGCGGACGCTCGACGTTCATGGTCGAGATGACGGAGGCGGCGGCGATCCTGCACCGCGCGACGCCGAAGAGCCTCGTGCTGATCGATGAGATCGGCCGCGGCACGTCGACGTTCGACGGTCTCGCGCTCGCGTGGGCGATCGCGCATCAGCTCGCCGAAAGGAATCGCAGCCTCGCGCTGTTCGCCACGCATTATTTCGAGCTGACCGCGCTGCCCGCGGAAATCGACGGCTGCGCGAATCTGCACTTCGACGCCGTCGAGCATGGAGAAGGAAGAAATCATGGCATCGTGTTCCTCCACGCCGCGGAGGAAGGCCCTGCAAACCGCAGCTACGGTCTGCAGGTGGCAAAGCTCGCGGGGGTGCCGGCCGAAGCGATCCGGCGCGCGAAGGGCTATCTCGCCCGGCTCGACAAGTTCAACGCCGGGGCGACGGGGCAGGCAGACCTCTTCGCTCCGATCGGCGTGACGATGGTGGCTCCGGAACCGGTTGCGTCATCATCGAACGATGCCGACGCGATCGCTGCAATGCTCGCGACGCTCGATCCGGATACGATGACGCCGCGCGATGCCCTGGCGGCGCTGTACGAGCTCCGCAGACTGCTCGGGCGCGCTTAGAACCTATCTAATCATCAGCCGCGGGGATACGGGATCCACGGGGCCGCAGTTCCGAAAGTCACAGGGTCCCCGCCTTCGCGGGGACGACGATCATCGATGACGTCGTTCCCGCGAACGCGGGAATCCAGCGTCTTGGGTGGAACGCGGCTGAGGTCGCCCCGTCGCGGGGACGACAACTCTGCGGTTGCGCTGCGCCGGGCACCGTGTCAGTGCTGGTGGTGTCCACCCGCGCCGTGCACGTGCCCGTGCTCGACTTCCTCGGCGGTTGCCGCACGCACATCGAGGATCCGGCAATCGAAGCGCAGCCGCTTCCCCGCCCACGGATGATTGCCGTCGAGCACGACCTTGCCCTCGGCGATGTCGGTGACGGTGAAGACGACGGTGCCTCCAGCGTCGTCGTCGGGGTTGGCGAACGCCTCGAACTGCATGCCGACCTCGACTTCGGGCGGCAGCCGCTCCGCCGTCTCGACCTTGACGAGTTCCGGATCGTAATCGCCAAACGCGTCGATAGGCTCGACGTCGACCGACACGGCGTCGCCGATCTTCCTCAGGTTGAGCGCTTCCTCGAGCTTCGGCAGCATGCCGGAGTGCCCGCCATGCAAATACGTGATGGGCTCGTCGGTCGCTTCGAGCAACGTGCCCTCGGAATCGTAGAGCTGGAAGGTGAGCGTCACGACGGTGTTGGCCAAAATGTTCATCGGAGCTCCGGGAGAAGAAAGGAAGAGGACCACGCGGCCACGATCGGCGTGCGCTGTCCGCGCTGGCGATCGACGAAGCGTCGGTGCGTCATTCTAGCCCAGCATGGGATCGTCTCTTCCCCGTCGCTATAATCGGCCCATGCCTGCCGCGACGTCGCCCCGAGCATCGCCCGCGGCGGGTCCGCTGTTCCCGGGCAATGGCGACGCCGCCGCATTCCTGCGCCACCATTGGCAGAAGAAGGCGCTGCTCGTTCGGGGCGCGTTCCCGCGTTTCGCCGGCCTATTTACCGCGAAGGAGCTCGCCACGCTCGCGATGCGCGACGACGTCGAGTCGCGCCTCGTCATTCGCGACGGCGCCCGTTGGGCGCTCGAGCACGGGCCGTTTCGCCGGCCCGATTTTCGCGCGCTGCCCGCGCGCAACTGGACGTTGTTGCTCCACGGGGTGAACCTGCACTCGACCGCTGCCGACGCGCTGCTGCGCCGCTTCGCCTTCCTGCCGTTCGCCCGCCTCGACGATCTGATGGTGAGCCTGGCCGCGCCGGGCGGAGGCGTCGGACCGCATTTCGATTCGTACGATGTCTTCCTGCTCCAGGGGACGGGACGGCGCCGCTGGAGGTACGGGCGGCAGAACGATCTCGCCCTCAAGCGCGGACTGCCGCTCAAGATCCTCCGCCGCTTCGCGCCGGAGCACGATCAGGTGCTAGCGCCGGGCGACCTGCTCTACCTCCCGCCCGACTGCGCGCACGACGGCATCGCCGTCGACGCATGCACGACGTATTCCATCGGATTCCGCGCCCCGGCTGCGAACGAGCTGGTCGTTGCGTTCCTCGATTTCCTTCGTGATCGTCTGGACCTCGCGGGGCGTTACACGGATCCGGATATCCGGATTGCCCGCGAACCGGCGAGAATCGGCGTCGCAATGCGGCGTCGGTGTGCCGAAATGCTCGGCGCGATCCGGTGGGACCGCGCGACGGTCGCTTCCTTTCTCGGTTGCTGGCTGTCGGAACCGAAGCCCACCGTATTTTTCGACCCGCCAGCGCGGGTGCTATCGCGAACGGCGTTCATCGCTCGGGCTCGCAAAAACGGCGTGCGACTGGACCCGCGCACGCAACTGCTCTACGATGACCGCACGTTGTTCATCAACGGCGCGGCGCGGCGGTGGCCGACGGCCGGAGCGGCGGCGATGCGCGAGCTTGCGAACGCGCGCGTGCTTCCTCCAAATGCGGTCGGCGCTGCAGGCCGCGAAGTGGCTGCCCTCCTCCACGATTGGTATCGCCATGGCTACCTCGACTGAGACACCGCCCGATGCGAGCGACGCGCCCGCGCCACGCCAAGAAACCCTCGCCACCGTCTCCGCGCAGGTGGCGGCACTCGACGAGCTGGTCGGACTCGCCCACCATTCGATCCGCGTGTTCGACTACGACCTCTCCGAGATGGGCTGGAACTCTCCCGTGCGCGCGGAGAAGCTCGCGGAATTCCTGCGCCGTTCGCGCACGTCGAAGCTGGAGATCATCGTGCACGACACGCGCTGGCTCGAAGCCTCCTGCCCGCGTCTGACCGCGTTGCTGAAGTTGTTCAGCGACCGCATCACGATCTACAAGACCGGGGCCGAGGCCAAAGGTGCATCGGATCCCCTCGTGATCGTCGACGGCCGCCACTTCCTGCATCGCTTTCACGTCGAGCAGCCGCGTGCGGCGCTGGCGATCGAAGAGCCGCACCTCGCGCGTCCGCTCGTCAATCGGCTCGACGAAATCTGGGCCACCGGCGAACCGGGGCTCACCGGGACGATTCTGGGGCTCTGAGCTCGCCGGAAACGGCAGGTTGCAACGCACAATCCCTTTGAATCGACAGGCCTTTGTGATAGCATTCGGCGTCGATTGCCTCGTCGTTTCAGGCTCCGCCGCAGAAGTTGTGTCCCAGGTGACGATGCCCGGATTGGCGGCAACCGATCCGTTCCGACTTCAACCCAACATCACCGCTACCCGTCGAAGGAAACGAACCATGAACAAGTCGCTGATCCTCGTTGCGCTCGCCGCGCTTGCGCTCGCTGCGTGCAGCAAACAAGAGCCCGCCCCGCCCCCGAAGCCCCCCGCACCCGCGATGGCCCCGGCACCCGCGCCTGCGCCGTCAGCGGATGCGATGAAGCCCGCCGAGCCGCCGAAGGATGCCGCCGCTCCGGCTGCACCGGCAATGGCGCCGGCCGCGCCGGCAACCGAGGAAAAGAAGGAAGAACCGAAGAAGTAAGTCTCGCCGCGCGTTGGACGACACGGGCCGGCGAATGCCGGCCCGTTTTGCTCTTGCTTTCGGGAGCACTCCCGCCTCGGCAGCCGCGCACGGGTGCGTGCCGCGATCACTCCCGTCGCGCGCGACCGATTACAGCGGTGCGCCGATTCGCTGCGCGACCTCGCGATAGTGATCGATTACGCCGCCCAGATCGCGGCGGAAGCGGTCCTTGTCCATTTTCTCTCCGGTTTTTGCGTCCCACAACCGGCAGCCGTCGGGCGTGAACTCGTCGCCCAGCACGAGCGGCGCCGCCGGATCGTCGGTCGGATGCCCGAACTCGAGCTTGTAGTCGACGAGGTCCATCCCGGCGCCGGAGAACAGGGGCTTCAGCACGCCATTGACCTTGTGCGTGAGCTCGCGCATCGCGGCAATGTCCTCGGCGGTGGCCCAGCGAAGCACCCGAATGTGATCGTCGTTGCATAGCGGATCGTGCAACGCGTCGCTCTTCAGGAAGAACTCGAAGATGGGCTCGGGAAGCCGCGTGCCCTCGGCGATCCCGTAGCGCTTCGCCATCGAGCCCGCGCAGATGTTGCGCACGACGCATTCGACCGGGATCATCTTCAGCGCCTTGACCAGCGACTCGCGCTCGTTCAGCACGCGGACGAAATGGGTCGGCACGCCGACCGCCGCGAGTTTGCCCATGACGTAGGCGTTGATCTTGTTGTTCGTCTCGCCCTTCTGCTCGAGCTTCGCGAGCTTCGCCCCGTCGAACGCCGAAACGTCGTCGCGATAGTGCATGATGAGCCGATGCGGGTCGTCCGTCGCGTAGACGGTCTTCGCCTTCCCCTTGTAGAGCTCCTGCCGCTTTTCCATTTTGCGTCTCCCGGTTCATCCTTCAGAGTTCGCGCCAGCCGAAACCATCGTCCTGCCCGGCGATGCCGATCCAGTCGGGCGTGCACCCGAGCGCGCCCGCGAGCGCGACGCGCGCAAGATCCGGCGTGTTGTTCTCTTTCGACAGGTGCGCGGCGATCACGTGGATCAGGTGCGACGTGTCGATGTGGACGAGAAGCTGCGCCGCGTCCTCGTTGCACAGATGCCCGAAGCGCCCGGAAATGCGTTGCTTGAGCGATGCCGGGTAGCCGCCGCGCTCGAGCATGCCAACATCGTGATTGCATTCGAGCACCAGCGCGTCGCACCCGGACAGCGACGCCTCGACGTGCGGCGTCGACACGCCGAGATCGGTCAGGACGCCCAGTCGACGCTCGCCGTCACCGATCACGTATTGCACCGGCTCGCGCGCGTCGTGCGGAACCGGAACCGGCACGATTTCGAGCGCGCCGATCGCAAACGTGTCGTGGCTGTCGAAGCCGTAGACGTGCGCCATGCCTTCGAAGCGCTCCGAAACCTCGGCGAGCGTCCCGAACGTCGCCCAAACCGGCGTCGCATGGCGCGCGGCGAAGGCCGCAACGCCGCCGACGTGGTCCGCATGCTCATGGGTCACGAGAATCGCGCTGAGGTCCTCGGGGGCGAGCCCGCACCGCCCGAGCCGCCCTTCGGCGTCGCGAACGCCGAAACCGCAGTCGATCAGAATCCGGGTGGTGCCGGCTTCGACGACGAGGCCGTTGCCCGCACTGCCGCTGCCCAGGGAGGCGAAGCGCACTAGGGAACCTTTGGACACCGCCAAGAAGCGAGTCTGCATCGTTGCCAGGCTGCCGAATATTCCCGATATGCGCGGCGCCTTGCGCCTCGCAGCCATCCTTTTGGGGTCCGGCAACGCATACGTATGAGCGAGCCCGACGGGCTCCTCTCCGCACTACTTGAGCTGGTCCTTCAGCAGCGAGAGGATCTTCTCGCCGTTCACGCTCTTGTCGGGCGCGCCGTTGGGATCCTGCACCGTGACGATGCTGCGCGGGTCGGACTGCGCGACGGTGATCCGATATTGCTCCGGCTTTTCGGACGACTTGTCTTTCCAGAACATCAACTTCGAGAGCACGCCCTCTTGCTTCGCTTCGACCTCGGGGTCGGAATAGCGGACGAAGTAGAAGCCCTTCGAGCGGTCGCGATCGACGACGGTGAAGCCGATGCGGTCCAGGGCGAGGCCGACCCGACGCCAGGCGCGGTCGAATCCGTCGTCGACGATGAGCTGATTGACCCCGTCGGGCGCCTTCTGCAGCAATGCGCGATCGGGCGCCGCGGTACCGCTTGCTCCGGCCTTGGCCATCTGAGTCGCCTGCGGTTCGGGGGTTCCGAAACGCACCATCATCCGACCCAGCCACTCGGCGTCGAGCCCCGGATTGGGCGGCATCAGCCCCCACGCGAAGCCCTCCGGCGCTCCGGTATTCTCGACCTTGGTCGGCACTTGTTCCATGATGCGGCTCGAGATGTAGATCTCGACGGTGCCAGGCTCAGTGCCGCGCTCGATTCGCGTGTGGTACTTCTCGCGCTTGTACGTCGTGTAGAAGACGTCGAGATACTTGCCGATCGTGCTGCGGATGAAATCCTCGGGAATCTCGGCGCGGTTCTCGGCCCAGTCCGTCTCCATGACGCCGGCTGTCGGCTGCTCGCTCGCAAGCACGAAGCCATTGTCGAGCCAGAACTGGCGGGCGACCGTCCAGGCGTTCTCGGGCGTCGTCTTCACCACCAGCCAACGCTCGTTGCCGCTCTTCATGATTTTCGCGTCGCCCACGCTGTTCTGCGCGATCGACTCGCCCCCTTTGGGCCGCGTCGCATCGCGCGCCGCGATGCCCGATGCGGTCGCCGAGTTGTAGCGGTCGTCGTACTGCGGTGTCTTGAGCTCCGGCGGCAGCTCGAGCGCGGGCGCCGTCGTGGTGGACTTGTAGTCGATCTTCTTGCCGATCGAGGTCGTCGTCTCGCAACCCGAAAGGGCAAACGCGCCGAGCGCGAAGACGGCGATCATGCGCGTCGCGGGCCGGAGTTTCATCATGTCCATGCGCAAACCTTCGTGGTCAGGCGAGAGCGCCCGCCGCGCGCAGCGCGTCGCGAACGCTCTCGTGGTGGTGCGGAGAAAGCGGAACGAGCGGCAATCGCAGCACGTTCTTGATGAGGCCCATCGTGGAGAGCGCCCATTTCACCGGGATGGGGTTCGCCTCGACGAACAGCCTGCGGTGCAGCGGCAGGAGGCGGTCGTTGCACCCGCGCGCCCGCGGGAAGTCGCCTTCGAGCGCGGCCGCGCACATCTCCGCCATGAGCTTGGGCGCGACATTGGCGGTAACCGAGACGACGCCGTGGCCGCCCATCAGCATCAGCGGCAGGCCGGTGATGTCGTCACCGCTGTAGACGGCGAAATCCGGCCGGTCCGTGGCGCGCAGTGCCGCGATCAGCTCGCTGCCGCGGCCCAGGTCGGCGGTCGCATCCTTGATGCCGACGATGCCCGGCACGTCCGCGAGCCGCAGCGCCGTCTCGTTCGCCAGATCGGCGACGGTGCGGCCGGGGACGTTGTAGAGGATGAGCGGCATGTCCACCGCCTCGGCAACTGCGCGGAAATGGCGGTAAAGGCCTTCCTGCGTGGGCTTGTTGTAATAGGGCACGACCGAAAGGCAGCTCATCGCACCGGCCTTCTTCGCGTAAGCGGTGAGCGCGATCGCCTCCTTCGTCGAGTTGGCGCCGGTGCCGGCGATGACGGGCAGCCGCCCGCGCGCGCGGTCTACCGCCGTCTTGATGAGCAGGCAGTGCTCGTCGAAATCGACGGTCGGCGATTCGCCGGTGGTTCCGACGACGACGATCCCGGCCGTGCCGTTTGCGACGTGGAAATCGATCAGCTTGCCGAGCGCGGGGAGGTCCAGCGCTCCGCCGTCCTGCATCGGTGTCGCGATCGCGACGATGCTGCCGGTCAACATGGAAGAAGGTCGTGGAAAAGGGTGATTTTACCGCATTCGACCGACCCCTACCGCCGCGGTTCAGCCGGAGACGGTGAGCGGCGCGAGCTCGGGCGGCCACGCGCGCGCCGGGCCGATCGCCGCGACGCGCTGGATGACCGCTTGCTGCCCCGGTGCCCCCACCCGTCCCTGCTCGAACGCCACGACGACGAGCCCCGCACGCACGCGGTTCAGCAGCTCGTCCCGGGCGAGCAAGAAATCGGGGTTCGAAGGCCGGCCATAGATCTCGTTGCCGTGCGCGAACGTCTCGTAGAGCAGGACGCCGTCGAGCGCAAGTGCGGCGAACAGGTGCGGAAACAGCGGGCGATGCAGGTAGTTGACGACGACGATCGCGTCGAAGCGCTCGCCGCGAAGCGGCCAGGCGCCGGACTCGAGATCGAGCACGCGCGTCTCGACGCCGACGACCTCGGCGAGCGAGGCGAGCGCTGCGCAATCGCGATCGACGGCCAGCACGCGGCACCCGCGAGCGGCGAACAGGCGCGCATGCCGGCCACGGCCGCAGGCGACATCGAGCACCCGCGCGCCGCGCGGCACCAGCGGCGCGAAGCGAGCGATCCACGAGGATGGCGCCAACGGATCCGGCGGCGGCGCGGCTGCGGTCATCTCCGCGTCCGCCGCGACGCGCGCGCAGGCGCCTCGAGACCCGTCTCGCGGGCCGCTTCGGCGGCGAGCCAGCCGACGAAGGCGGCGACATCGGCGCGGTCCGCCGCATGCGGAGCGACGAGCGCGTAATAGCCGCGCGCCGAGTCGTAACGCTTCGCAAAGGGCGCAACGAGCCGGCCGTCGCGCAGATGCGATGCCACGAGCGGCACGCGGCCGAGGGCGACGCCCTGGCCGCCGACGGCCGCCTGGATCAGCTGATCGTAGAGCTTGAAGCGCAGCGAGCCCGCCGGCTTCAAGCCGAGTTGCCCGTTCGAGCCGAGCCACACGCTCCATTCGAGCCAGGGCGTGCGTCCGTCGGGATCGTCGAGATGCAGGAGCACGTGATGCGCGAGATCCGCCGGTCGCGCGAGCGGGATCTTCCGGTGCCGCAGGAGCTTCGGACTAACGACGGGCATCATCCGCTCGCCGAACAGGCGCACCGACCCTTCCGGCGCCTTCGCATCGGGCAGGTAGCGGATTGCGACATCGACGTCGCCGCGCGACAGGTCCACCAGGCGATCGTCGGCCGAGATGTAGACATCGGCCTCCGGATAGCGCTCTCGAAACGTCGCGAGCCGCGGAATGATCCACAGCGACGCGAACGACACGGTGGTCGACAGCGTGAGTCCCGGCGCGCGCGTCGCGCCGCGAACCGTCTGCGCCGCGACGGCGAGTCCGCGCAGCACCGCGGTGACATCGCGATGGAATGCCGCGCCCGCCGGCGTGAGCACGAGCGCGCGATGTCGTCGCAGGAACAGCGCCACGCCGAGAGCTTCTTCGAGGGCCGCTACCTGCCGCGACAGTGCCGATTGGGTAAGGAACAGCTCCTCGGCGGCGCGGGTGAACGACAGCAACCGTCCCGCGGCCTCGAAGCCTCGGAGAAAATCGAGCGAAGGCAACCGGCGCAGCGCGTCAAGCATGCATCAGATTCATGCGTTCCATTCGCAAAGACCGTTTGAGGAACCCGGCTGGTGCAGGCAGAATAGGTTCATCGCCATAGCGGATCCGGCAAACCGCGTCGGCTCGCAGCGTTTTGCCGCCCCGGGGGGCGTTGGATGCATTGTACGCATAATCAGGAGAACTAGCGATGACTTGCGCCGGATACCCGAAGGTCTTCGAGCTCGCGCCCCGCGAGATCCTGCGTCTCGACGGCGCGCGCGGGACGACGTTGCGCGTGACGCGCGGCACGCTGTGGCTCACGCTGGAGAACGACCCGCGCGATATCGTGCTGACGACGGGCGAATCGTTCACGATCGACCGCGGGGGCCTCACGGTCATCGAGGCGCAGGGCGATGCGATCGTGTGCGCGCAAGCGTGGTATGTCGACTCGGCACGCATTTCTCCGCGCGCCGCGGGCGCAGGCACGCAGCTTGCCGCATTGTTCAGGTCGGTGGGCGCTGCGGATCTCGATCGCCGGTGGGTGCCGTATTACTGATGCCGAGGGCGCGCTGTCCGTTGCGCGGGACGGCGCTGCAAAGCGGATGCGCCGGATCAGGATCGTCGCGACGATCCGCACCGTCGAGGGTGTCTCGATGGCGGGAAGCGAATCCCCGGCAGACGTCGCGGCGCGGAGCGCGGTCCGCCCCGCCGCCTCTGCGAGACGGTCCGTCTCGTCCCCGGCGCGACGCCGGCGCCGGGTTACGCCGCCTTCGAGAAAGCGATCTCGCCGCCCGTTGCGGCGACCTTCACCGTGTCGCCAGGCGCGTACGCGCCGGACAGGATCTCCTTTGCCAGCGGATTCTCGATCTGCTGCTGGATCGCACGCTTCAGCGGCCGCGCGCCGTAGACCGGATCGAAGCCGGCCGCAGCGACAACCTTGAGCGCGGCGTCCGATACCGCGAACTTGATCTCGAGCTTCGCGAGGCGAGCCTCGAGCGCCTTTAGCTGGATTCGCGCGATGTCGGCGATCTGCGCTTCGCCAAGCGGCTGGAACACGACGATCTCGTCGATCCGATTGACGAACTCGGGCCGGAAGTGCCCTTTCACCTCCGCCATCACGGCGATCTTGATCAGCGCCTGGTCCGAGCCCTCGTCGGCCATTTGCTGGATCTTGTGCGAACCGAGATTCGACGTCATCACGATCACCGTGTTCTTGAAGTCCACCGTCCGCCCCTGCCCGTCGGTCATCCGGCCGTCGTCGAGGACCTGAAGGAGCACGTTGAACACGTCGGGATGAGCCTTCTCGACTTCGTCGAGCAGGATCACGCTGTAGGGCTTGCGGCGGACGGCCTCCGTGAGGTAGCCGCCTTCCTCGTAGCCGACGTAACCCGGCGGCGCGCCGATCAACCGCGCGACCGAGTGCCGCTCCTGGAATTCGGACATGTCGATGCGGATCAGATGTTGTTCACTGTCGAACATGAACTCGGCAAGCGCCTTGCACAGCTCGGTCTTGCCGACGCCGGTCGGCCCGAGGAACAGGAACGAGCCGTAGGGACGATTCGGGTCGGCGAGGCCCGAGCGCGAGCGGCGGATCGCGTCGGCGACGAGCCGCACCGCCTCGTCCTGGCCGACGACACGCCGGCGCAGTGCGTCCTCCATGTGCAGCAGCTTGTCCCGTTCGCCCTGCATCATCTTGGAAACGGGGATGCCCGTTGCGCGCGAGACGACCTCGGCGATCTCCTCCGCCCCGACCTGCGTGCGCAGCAGCGTCGGCTTGGCTTTTCCCTCCGCCTTGTCCGCCTTCTTGAGTTGCACCTCGAGCTGCGGCAGCTTGCCGTACTGGAGCTCGCTCATCTTCTGCCAGTCGCCCCTGCGCCGCGCCTCTTCCATCTGGAGCTTGATCTTGTCGATCTCTTCCTTGATGTGCTGCGTGCCGGCGACTTGCGCCTTTTCCGCCTGCCAGATCTCGTTCAGGTCCGCGTATTCGCGCTCGAGTCGCTTGATTTCATCCTCGATCGCTGCGAGCCGTTTGCGCGAGCCTTCGTCCTTTTCTTTCTTCACGGCCTCGCGCTCGATCTTGAGCTGGATCAGCCGCCGGTCGAGCCGGTCCATCGCCTCCGGCTTGGAATCGATCTCCATCTTGATCCGCGCCGCAGCTTCGTCGATCAGGTCGATCGCCTTGTCGGGGAGGAAACGATCGGTGATGTAACGGTGCGACAGCTCCGCCGCGGCGACGATCGCCGGATCGGTGATCTCGACGCCGTGGTGGATCTCGTAGCGCTCCTGCAATCCGCGCAGGATCGCGATCGTCGACTCGACGGAAGGCTCGTCGACCAGGACCTTCTGAAACCGGCGCTCGAGCGCGGCGTCCTTCTCGACGTACTTGCGGTATTCATCGAGGGTCGTCGCGCCGACGCAGTGGAGCTCGCCGCGCGCGAGCGCGGGCTTCAGCATGTTGCCGGCATCGATCGCGCCTTCGGCTTTGCCGGCGCCGACCATCGTATGCAGCTCGTCGATGAAAACGATCGTCTTGCCCGCGTCGGCGGCGATGTCCTTCAGCACGGCCTTCAACCGCTCCTCGAACTCGCCGCGGTACTTGGCGCCGGCGAGCAGCGCCGCCATGTCGAGGGAGAGCACGCGCTTGCCCTTGAGCGTCTCGGGCACCTCGCCGTTGACGATGCGCTGGGCAAGGCCCTCGACGATCGCCGTCTTGCCGACGCCCGGCTCGCCGATCAGCACCGGGTTGTTCTTCGTGCGGCGCTGCAGGATCTGGATCGTGCGCCGGATTTCGTCGTCGCGGCCGATGACCGGATCGAGCTTGCCTTCGCGGGCGCGCTCGGTCAGGTCGATCGTGTACTTCTTGAGTGATTCGCGCTGGCCTTCGGCTTCCTGCGTATCGATGCCGGCGCCGCCGCGCACGGCCTCGATCGCCGTCTCCAGCGCCTTCCGGGTGAGCCCGTTCTCCTTCAGCAGGCGGCCGGTCTCGCCCTTGTCGTCGGCGAGTGCCAGCAGGAAGAGCTCGCTCGCGATGAACTGGTCGCCGCGCTTGACTGCTTCCTTGTCGGTCAGGTTGAGCAGGTTGTTGAGATCGCGCGAGACCCCGATTTCGCCGCCCTGCCCTTCGACCTTGGGCAGGCGTTCGATCGCCTTGGCAAGGCCCGCCTTGACTCTCGGCACGGCGACGCCGGCCCGGGCGAGGAGCGATGCAGTGCCGCCGTCCTCCTGATTCAGCAGCGCTGCCAGCAGATGCTGCGGCTCGATGAAGCCGTTGTCGCTCCCGAGGGCCATGCTCTGGGCGTCGGCCAGCGCTTGTTGGAACTTGGTCGTGAGCTTGTCGAAACGCATGATCGGTCCCGATAACCTTTGTCAAAGACTACATCCGACATGGGGTCTTGGGTGACGGATTCAAGCATGGACCAAGCCGCTCCTCCCACTGGGCGCCAGCTCCGCCGTGCCGCCCCGTCCCCACGAAGCTCTCGACGGCCGGGTCCCGCGGGCGCAATAATGGTCCGTCATGCCTGCACTTCGTCACCCGGCGCTCGAGCCGCCGGGCCGCGGCACCGCCCCGTCCACGAGACTCCCGGGAGGCCGTCCGACGACCCGCCTCGCCCGCGATGTCGTCGTCGTCCTGGCGCTCAAGGCGGCGGCGCTCACGCTGCTATGGCTCGCCTTTTTCCGCGGACCTGCCGCGCCGGACATGGCAATGGATCCGGGGCAGGTTGCCGATCGCGTCCTCGCCCCGAAAGCCCCGGATGCCGATCCTTGACGTCGTCGACCTGTCGCGACTGCAGTTCGCGGCCACGGCGCTCTACCACTTCCTGTTCGTTCCGCTGACGCTGGGGTTGTCGTGGATCCTGGTCATCATGGAATCCGTCTACGTGATGACGGGCAAGGAGATCTACCGCGACATGACGCGGTTCTGGGGGAAGCTCTTCGGCATCAACTTCGTGATGGGAGTCGCGACCGGCCTTACGCTCGAGTTCCAGTTCGGGACCAACTGGGCTTATTACTCGCATTACGTCGGCGACATCTTCGGCGCGCCGCTCGCGATCGAAGGGTTGATGGCCTTCTTCCTCGAGTCGACGTTCGTCGGCATGTTCTTCTTCGGCTGGAACAGGCTCGGCAAGGTCCAGCACCTGCTGATGACGTTTCTGGTCGCGCTCGGGTCGAACCTGTCCGCCGTGTGGATCCTGATCGCCAACGCGTGGATGCAGAACCCCGTCGGCGCCGAGTTCAACCCCGATACGATGCGGATGGAGCTCACGAGCTTCTACGCTCTGCTGTTCAATCCGGTCGCCGGCGCCAAGTTCGTCCACACCGTCGCCGCGGGCTACGTCGCGGCGTCGCTGTTCGTGCTCGGCATCTCGTCGTATTACCTGCTGCGGGGGCGCGACCCATCGTTCGCGATCCGCTCGTTCGCCGTGGCCGCCGGCTTCGGGCTCGCCTCGGCGATCTCGGTCATCGTGCTGGGAGACGAGTCCGGTTACACCGCGGGCGAAGTGCAGAAGGTGAAGCTCGCCGCGATCGAAGCCGAGTGGGAGACCGAAAAGCCCCCCGCATCGTTCACCGTGTTCGGATTTCCCGATCAGGCAGCGGAACAGACGCATTTCGCCGTCAGGATCCCGTGGCTGATGGGCCTGATCGCGACCCGCTCGGTCGACACGCCGGTAACCGGCATCAAGGACCTGAAGCGTGAGCACGAAATGCGCATTCGCAATGGGATGGAAGCCTACGCCGCGCTCGCGCGGATCAAGGCGGGCGACCGCTCGCCCGCGGCCATTGCCGAGCTGACGAGGCTCAAGCCCGACCTCGGCTACGGCCTGCTCCTCAAGAAATACGCGCCCAATGTCGTCGATGCCACCCCGGAGCAGATCCGCGCCACCGTCGACGACACGATTCCAAAGGTCGCCGTACTGTTTTGGTCGTTCCGGATCATGGTCGGACTCGGCTTGTGGTTTCTGTTCCTTTTCGCCGCTGCGTTTATCGTACTCGCGCGGCGCCATCTCGCCGACAATCGCTGGCTCATGCACCTCGCGCTGTGGAGCATTCCGTTGCCGTGGGTCGCGGCGGAACTGGGCTGGATCGTCGCCGAATACGGTCGCCAGCCGTGGTCGATCAGCGAGGTGCTGCCGACGCATCTCTCGGTCTCGTCGGTTACGACCGGCCAGTTGTGGTTCAGCCTCGCCGGCTTCGTCGCGTTCTATACGGGATTGCTCATCGTCGAGCTCTTCCTGATGTTCAAGTACGCGCGCCTCGGTCCGTCTTCCCTCGGGACCGGCCGTTATCACTTCGAGTCGAGGCAAACGACGCTCGCGGGGTCGGTATGATCTATGTATTCGATTACGCGACGCTGAAGGTCATCTGGTGGCTCTTCGTCGGCGTCCTGCTCGTCGGCTTCGCGATCATGGACGGCATGGATCTCGGTATCGGCACGCTGCTGCCTTTCGTCGGGCGGAAGGACGACGAGCGCCGGGTGGTGCTGAACACCATCGGTCCGCACTGGGAAGGCAACCAGGTCTGGTTCATCACCGCAGGCGGCGCGACGTTCGCGGCGTGGCCGCTCGTCTACGCGACCGCGTTTTCGGGCTTTTACGTCGCGCTGATTCTGACGTTGTTCGCGCTCCTGCTTCGTCCCGTCGGCTTCGACTATCGCAGCAAGGTGCCCGATCCGCGCTGGCGCAACGTGTGGGACTGGGGGCTCTTCGTCGGCGGCACCGTGCCGGCGCTCGTCTTCGGGGTCGCCTTCGGCAACCTGCTGCAGGGCGTCCCGTTCCAATTCGACACCGATCTGCGCGTGAGCTACACGGGATCCTTCATCGACCTCCTCAATCCGTTCGGACTCCTCGCCGGCGTGGTGAGCGTCGCCATGCTGACGATGCACGGCGCCGTCTATCTGCAGCTGCGCACCGAAGGCACAGTGCAGCGGCGGGCGATTATCGCTGCCCGCCTTGCCGGCGCGCTCTTCATCGTCGCGTTTGCCGGCGCCGGGGTCTGGATCGCGAACGGCATCGGCGGCTATGCGATAACGTCGATGCCACCGCGCGACGCCGCTTTCGTTCCGCTCGCCAAGGCGGTCGTGCGCGTTCCGTCCGGCTGGTTGCACGCGCACGCACTGCACCCCTGGACGATCGTCGCGCCGCTGGTGGCGATCGGTGCCGCGTTGCTGGCCCTCGTCGCCTCGTCGAGGCGCCGCGCCATGGTCGCCTTCACGTTCTCGTCGGCGAGCATTGCGGGCGTGGTCCTGACCGCAGGGTTCGCGCTCTTCCCGTTCATCATGCCATCGTCCAGCGATCCCCGAAGCAGCCTGACCGTCTGGGACTCGGTCTCGAGCCACCGCACGTTGCAGATCATGTTCTGGGCGGTCCTGATTTTCCTGCCGCTGATCCTCGCCTATACCGCCTGGATTTACCGGGTCATGCGAGGCAAGATTACCGAGCGCGACGTGCGCGAGGGCGGCCCCGCGCTCTATTGACGGAGAAAACGCACCATGTGGTACTTCGCGTGGATACTCGGGGTCGCCGCAGCGCTCGCATTCGGCATCATCAACGTGATGTGGCTCGAAGCGTCGTACACCTTCGGCGAACTCGACGAGAGCCGTATCCGTGACCGCTTCGGCGAGGATACGACCGGCGGCGCCTAGGGAACCCGGGGTCGTGAGCAGGCCGCTCTGCTCGCTGTCGCGCGCCTTGAACTTGGCGGGCGATTTCCGGAGGTCCTCGAACCCGCGCGCCGAACTGCGCGGCGGTGATACAGCATTCCGCGGCGCGCCTCGGGCATGGGGTGCCGCGTGCACACCGCCTTCGGAACGACGGGGTGATAACATCCGTTGATCCCTCCGAACGGGTTTCCGTGCCACAGAGATGCCCGCCGATCCTTCGTCGCCCGCCCCTGCCGACTCCTCGCCGCCCCCGCAACCGAAGCCGGCAACGCTGCGGCAGGTCGCCGGTGCCGTGTTCTGGAGCTTCTTCGGCGTCCGCAAGGGTAAGGACATGCAGGAGGACACGACGACGATCAAGCTCCATCACGTGATCATCGTCGGTCTTCTCTCCGGGCTCGTCTTCGTGCTGGCGCTGGTCGCGTTGGTGATGTGGGTCACGCGCGGGACGTGACCGATGCGTGCGAAGCCGCCGAGCACCGGTCGGGCACCGACGATGCGCCTGGCTGCGTTGACCTTCTGCGTGGCCGCGGCGAGCGCCGGACCGGTCGCTGCCCAGGCCGAGGCGAACCCGAACTCTTTGCCGCCCGCACCCGTCGCCGTGGCTCCGGCGCCGATGTCGTCGGCCGCCGAATCGGTCTATGCCGCCGCAAAGCCGCGACTGCTGCAGATTCGCACGCTTGTCGAGACCGCCGACCGGCAATCGTCGATCGGCTCCGGGCTTCTGGTCACCGCCGACGGGCTCGCGCTCACCAACTACCACGTCGTCTCGCAATACGCGCTGGAGCCTTCGACCTACCGGCTCGAGTACGCAGCCCCTGACGGCTCGCGAGGACCGCTCGAACTGCAGGCGATCGACATCGTCAACGATCTCGCCGTCGTGCGTCTGGACAAGCCGGCGGCGTCGTTTTTCGAGTTCGAGCCGCGCGCGCTCGCGGGAACGCTGCCCAAGGGCGAGCGCTTGTTCGCAATGGGTAACCCGCTCGACCTGGGATTTACGATCGTCGAAGGCACCTACAACGGGCTCGTCGATTACAGCTACAACGAGCAGATCCATTTTTCGGGCGCCCTCAACCCCGGGATGAGCGGCGGCCCGACGGTCACCGTCGACGGGCGCATCGCCGGCATCAACGTCGCCAAGCAAATGCACGGCGAGCTCGTGAGCTTCCTCGTCCCGGTGGAATATGCTGCGGCGCTGATCGAGCGCGCGCGCAAGAACGCCCCGCTGACGCCCACCGATGCGCGTGCGGAGATCACCCGCCAGCTCACCGCCTGGCAGGCCGGCCTGTTCAGGGCGGTCGGCGACCAAGGATTCCGGCCTTTGACGTTCGGCCCCTATCGCGCACCCGAGAGCGCCGTGTCGTGGCTCAACTGCTGGGCGCGAACCAATGCCGACGCAATGCCCAAGCCGCGCGCGCTGGTCAGCACGACCAGCTGCAGCTCGCGCACGTCGGTGTTCATCCGCCGGCGACCTTCAGACCGGCCAGGTCGAATTCACGCATTCGCTCGTGAAAAGCGTTGACTTGAACCCCTTCCAGTTCGCGGCGTTTCTGTCGCAGCAGATGCGTCCCGCGTGGCTGGCCAACTCGGGCAAGAAGCGCCTGACGCAGCAACGCTGCCACGAGAACTTCCTGACCTTCGCGGGCGACGCCGACCGCCCGGTGCTCCGCGCGGTGTGGTGCGCGAGGGCCTATCGCGATTTCGACGGCCTCTACGACGTTTCGGTGACCGCTGTCACCGAAGACCGTGACCGCGAGGCGCTGGTATCGCGTCTCAACATGCGCGGCATCACCTACGGGAACGCGCTCTTCCTCGGCCGCCGGTTTTTGGGTGCGATCGACTGGGTTCCCGATGCCGCCCGGACGGCGGGGGCCAAATGATCTGGGTCGAAATCCTGTCCCGGCACCGCGACGTCGTTGCGCGGCATCGGTGCGAGGGCACGGAGGTGCGCATCGGCCGCAGCTACGACAACGACGTGATCGTCGACGATCCGTTCGTCGCGCCGCGGCATCTTCGCGTGTACCGCGGCGAGGACGGAAGGCTGGTCGCCGAAGACCTCGGGAGCGCGAACGGACTGTTCGTCGGCGAGAGCGGGGACCGGGTGCCGCGCGTCGCAATCGATGGCGATCGGCCGCTGCGCATCGGTCGCACGCAGCTGCGCATTCGCGAGGCGAGCCATGAGGTTGCCGCCGAACGCGAGACCGTCCCGATGGGACGAAGCTGGCCCCTGGCGCTCGGACTCGCGGTCGCAGTGATCGCACTGGAGCTCGTTTCCGTGTGGCTTTCCGAAACCACCGAACCGCAGGCCTCGCGCTATCTGCTGCCGCCGCTGCTGCTCCTGGTGCTGCTGCTCGCCTGGACGTCGAGCTGGGCGGTGCTGTCGCGTATCTTCGCCGGCCAGGCGCGCTTCGAGCGCCACTTCGTCATCGCGCTGACAATGCTGCTCGCGTTGTCGATCTACGAGGAGCTCTGCGATCTCGGCGCGTTCGCGCTGTCGTGGCGCGTCCTTGCGGACTATTCGTACGTCGGCGCATGGGGGTTGTTTGCCGTGTTGTGCTTCTTGCACCTGCGCGAAATTGGGCCGGCGCGCCTGAAGCTCAAGGCCGGCGTCGTCGGCGGCCTGGCCGTGGCGGTGATCGGTGCCCAAGCGTTGGCCCAATCCGAGATGCGTGCCTGGGTGACGCAACAGTCGTATCTGCGCGACCTGAAGCCGCCGATGCTGCGGATCGTGCCTCCGCAAACCGACGCAGCATTTTTCGCCGATGCCAAACGCTTGCAGGCAAAGCTCGACCGCGCGCGCAAGGAAGAGCCGCCCGCCGGCGATTTTTTCTCGGGCTTCGACTCCGACGAGTAGGGCAACCGTCTTCCGATAGCCGCTACAAGGGGGAATCCGGCGTGCTCGAGCATCCCGCGATTACGACGTTTCTCTTCACCGACATCGAGGGCAGTACGTCGCTGTGGGAACGAGAGCCCGCACGGATGCGGCCGGCATTGACACGCCACGACGCGATCGCGCGCGCCGCGGTGGAGGGCCATCGCGGAGTCGTCGTGAAGACGAGCGGCGACGGCATTCACGCCGCGTTCGGGGATCCTCTCGATGCGGTCCGCGCGGTCCTCGAGCTGCTGCAGGCACTCGACGATCCCGAAGCGACCGCCGGTGTCGCCCTGCGCGTGCGCTGCGGATTGCATGCAGGTGCGGTCGAGCGCCGCGACAACGACTTTTTCGGTAGCGCAGTCAATCGCGCGGCGCGCATCATGGGCGCCGCGCACGGCGGACAAGCCCTGCTCTCGCAGGCCGTCGCGGTGCTGGTCGCCGAGCGGCTGCCCGCTGCCGTCACGCTTCGCGATCTCGGGACGATCCGACTGCGCGACCTCGCGCGTCCGGAGCACGTCTATCAGCTCACGCACCCGCGACTCCGACAGGATTTTCCGGCGTTGCGCTCGCTCGAAGCGGCACCCAACAACCTGCCGCAGCAGGTGACTTCGTTCATCGGGCGCGGGCGCGAGCTCAGCGAAGTGAAGGGATTGCTCGCGACGACGCGGCTTCTGACGCTGCTCGGTGCCGGCGGCCTCGGCAAGACGCGCCTTTCGCTGCAGCTCGCTGCCGATGTCATGGACGACTATCCGGACGGCGTGTGGTTCGTGGAGCTGGCGGCCATTGCCGATGCGCGGATGGTCCCGCAGGCGGTGGCGAGCGTCCTAGGGATCAAGGAGGAAGCGGGCCGCCCCGTAAGCGAGGCGGTGATGAAAGCGGTCAAGGACCGACGCCTGCTGCTCGTTCTGGACAATTGCGAGCACCTGGTCCGCGCCTGCGCCGATCTCGCCAAGGAGATGCTGCAAGCAGGCCCGCATCTCAAGATCCTCGCGTCCAGCCGCGAGCCGCTGCACGTCGCCGGCGAGGCGAGCTATCCGATGCCGGCACTCGCCGTCCCCGATGCCAGCCAGACTGTCGCCGCCGAAACGCTGATGCAATTCGAGGCGGTGCACCTGTTCGTCGAGCGCGCGGTCGCAGCGCAGCCGTCGTTTCGCGTCACCGGCAGGAATGCCGTCGCGGTGGCCGAGATCTGCCGGCACCTGGATGGAATCCCGCTCGCGATCGAGCTCGCCGCCGCGCGCCTGCGCGCCCTCTCGGTGGAAAGGATCGCCGAGCGCCTGACGGACCGGTTCCGGCTGCTGGTCAGCGGCGACAAGACGGCGCTGCCGCGTCAGCAAACCTTGCGTGCGCTGATCGACTGGAGCTACGACCTTTTGACCGAGAAGGAGCGAATCCTTTTCCGCCGCCTCGCGGTGTTCGCCGGGGGCTGGACGCTCGAGGGGGCCGAGGCGGTGGGCAGTGGAAGCGCCATCGTCGAAGCCGACGTTCTCGATCTGCTGGCACGCCTGGTCGAAAAATCGCTGGTCGTCATGGACGCCGAGCGCGAGCGCTACACGATGCTCGAAACCGTGCGCCAGTACGCGCAGGAGCGGCTCGACGAGTCCGATGAGGCTGGCGAGGCTCGCGCGCGGCACCTTCAGTTCTATCTCGCGCTCGCGGAAAAGGCGAGGCCCGAACTCGTCGGTCCGGAACAGGGAACGTGGCTCGCGCGGCTCGATCTGGAGCGGGAGAATATTCTGGCGGCGCATGCATGGGCCGGGCGCGCCGAAGGCGGGGCCGAGTGGGGGCTGCGGCTTGTTACCGCGATAAGGCGTTACTGGATCATTCGAGGGCTTCCTGGGCTGGGATATCGGGTGACGTTGGAGGCGCTGGCTCGACCGGGCACCCAGGATCGGGGCCTTGACCGGTGCCACGCGCTGTTCGATGCAGGTCAGCTCGGCTGCTGGATGGGCCGCTACGGGGAGGCACGAGGCTACCTCGAAGAATGCGTTTCGATCGCCCGGGAAATCGGGAACGAAGGCATGGTCGCTCGGGCTCTTCAGCCACTTGGGATGGCATCGCTTGGGCAGGGCGATGCGGGGTCGGCTCACCGCTATTACGAAGAGGCGCTCGCCTTGGCGCGCGCGCAGGGAAACCGGCGCGAGCTCGCGGGCGCGCTCAATTCCCTGGCGCAGCTCCATCGTGCGGAGGGAAGCCTCGATCGCGCGGAACCGCTTTACCGGGATGTTCTGGCGCTTGCTCGAGAGCTTGGTGATCACGAGAGCATCGCCGCGGCCCTTCTCAATCTGGCGATGGTGTCGATCGGCCGCGGCGTAGGCGATGCCGCGAGGGACCTGCTTCTCGAAGCGCTTGCCATTGCGGAGAAAATCGGTCTCCAGCTGATCGGCCAGAGCGTGCTGGAGGTCACCGCCGGGCTTGGTGCATCGCGGGGGACGTGGGATCGCGCGGCGCGATTTTTCGGTGCGGCCGAGGCGCAGGCGCAGCGTACGGGCCTGCACCGTGACCCCGCCGATGAAGCGTTTCTCGCGCCGCTGATCGCAAACGCGCGCGAGGCACTCGACACGGACGCGTTCGCTGCCGCCGACGCTGACGGCCGCACGCTTTCCTACGAGACGGCGATGGGGGAAGCTCGGCGCTGGCTCGAGACGCTCTTCGACGCCAGCGTCGAGCCCCTCCCCGCCAGGTGTTAGTTATTGACAATCGATGGATCGAGCGGCGGGCAGGCGGCACTGCCCTGTTTCACATTGACGACGTACTTGTAGGTCTTGTGAAATGTGTTTTTGTCGTGACACATGAATTTCATGTCGTGCTCGGCCAGGTGGCAATTGCCGAACTCGGCTTGCGTGTCGTCCTTGATCACGATTCCATTCGTCGCAAATGTAAACCCGGTGCCCACAATATCCCAGTGGATCTCGACATTCTTCTCGAAGATTGAGATGGGATCCGGCTTGAGTGTGATGTGGCAGTCCGTGACGATCACCTTGACGTGGCATTCGTGAGTGTTGCACGACCCGCCCTCCATGGGTGACAGCGTTTGACAGGCGGCCGAAAGCGCGGTGCCGGCGACAGCGGTGACGAAGAGCAGCGTTCTTGTTGCCATTTGCGTTCCCCTTGGCTGTTGGCTCGCATCAGATGCTCCCCCGCCCGAACTGTCGGACGGGATTCGATTCCTGGCGGGCCTGGCATTTCTAGTCCGGTAGCCGACGGCTGTCAACTTCTAGATACAAGACCCGCGTCATACGAATGAGGCGTCCGCCGCGCGCGCGAGCTCCTCGTCCGTCGTCAGCACATCCGGGCACAGCCGCAGCCATTCGCCCCGCGCGTCGGTGACGATCCCGCGCCGCGCGAGCGCTTCAGCCCTGGCCTGCGCTCCGGTGTCGCGGACGACGACGAACGCGCCGCGATCGCCAGTTCCTCCGCGCGCAGCGACGCCGCGCTCGGCGAGGAGCGCGACCAGTCTCTGCTGCAGACGCAGCGAATACTCGCGCAGCCGTGCGACGCCAACCGCCTGCGTGAACGCCTGACCTGCGCGCGCCTGATAGAACGGGAGAACCGCCGGCGTCGACTCCAGCCACGCGTCGCCGCCTGCCGCAAAGCGCGGCAGGTCGGGCCGCTCATACGCGAACGGGGCAGCCTTCGCGAACCAGCCGGTGTCGAGCGTACGCAATCCGCTGTCGAGATGAAGCGGATGCACGTACACGAAGCACGCACCGGGTCCGCCGCGCAGATACTTGTAGCTGCCCCCGACGGCGAAATCGACGTCGAGGGCGGCTATGGCGACCGGAAGCACGCCGAGCGAGTGATAGACGTCGAGCAGCACGCGGGCGCCGGCAGCGTGCGCCCTCGCGATGATCGCCGGCAGCTCCGGAAGCATCTGGCCCGTCTGAAACATCACCTGCGAGACCACGACGAGGTTCGTTCCCGGCGTGATCGCGGCAAGCACGTCCTCCGCTGCAAAGGCGTCGTCGTCGCGCGCCTCGACGAACGACAGCGCGATGCGGCCGCGCCGGGCATACTCGCGCAGAATGAGATCGAGCGAATCGAATTCGCCGCGGGTGGCGACGACGCGAGGCGCCCAGTCGTACGTGTTCAGGATCGCGCGCAGCCCTTGCCCGGCGCTGGTCTTCGGCACGATGCAATCGGCACGCGCCGCAGCGAGCAGCGCGGCGAGACGCCGGCGATACGCGGCAATCTCGCCGTTCCACGCGTCCCACGCATGGCCCATTCGCCCGTACCAGGCGGCAAACCCTTCGCGGACGTCTTCTTCCATCGCATCGAGCGGCCGTCCCAGCGAATGATTGGCGAGGTAGACGCGATCGCGCTGGGCGGCGAGCACGCGCGAGAACAGCGGCGCGATGTGGGCGCGGACGAGGTCTTCGGTGAGCGGCCCGGGACCGAGTGCGGCGACGGCTGATTCGATGCGGTCGATCGAAGCCGAACCGCTATTCATTTCGTGCCGATCACCGTGCGCACGTCGATCAGCTCCGGGAAGAACGCGTGCGCGAGCGCACGCTTGAGGAACCCGACGCCCGACGAGCCGCCGGTGCCGGTCTTGTAGCCGATGATGCGCTCGACCGTCTTCAGGTGCCGGAAGCGCCAGAGCTGGAACGACTCCTCGACGTCGACGAGCTTCTCGGCCATCTCGTAGGCGTCCCACCACGTCTCGGGGTCGTCGTAGATCGTCTTGAAGACCGGCACCAGGTCCGGATTGCGCAGGTGCGGATGCGACCAGTCGCGCTCGATGCATGCGGTCGGCACCGGCAATCCGCGCCGGGCGAGGTGCCGGAGGAATTCGTCGTAGAGACTTGGCGTATGGAGCAGCTGCGCGAGCTCCGCGTGCGTCGCCGCGTCATGGCGGAAAACGTCGAGCGTCGCCGCCTGCTTGTTGCCGAGCAGGAACTCGACCGCCCGGTATTGCGCCGACTGGAAGCCCGATGCGCTGCCGAGCGTCGGCCGGAACGCTTCGTACTCCGAGGGCGTCAGCGTCTCCAGCACCGCCCATTGCTCGAAGAGCTGCTTCTGGATGAGCTTGACCCGCGCGAGGATTTTGAAGCAGGCGTCGAGTCTGTCCGCGCGCACGAATCCGATTGCGGCTTTGAGCTCGTGGATCATCAGCTTCAGCCACAATTCGGACGTCTGGTGCTGGATGATGAACAGCATTTCGTCGTGCCGCGGCGGCGAGGTCGCGGTTCCCGACAGCGGCGCCTGCGCGCTCAACAGCGTTTCGAGCCGCAAATAGCCGGCATACGTCAAGCGATTTGCGAGATCGGTGACGATGTCGGGCTCGAGGTCACGCGTGGTCATGGCAGACGGAAAGGGTCTGATTCAGCGATCGGGAATCAGCGATGCGTTCGCGGATCGTAGCGCAAAAAAGCGGTCTCCGACCCTGCTTTCAGCCCAGCTGCCGGATCACCTCGAGCGGCGGATGGCGGACGGTGTCGCGCGTGCCCAGCCATCCGGCGAGCGTCACCGTGACCGTGCCCGCAACGAAGCCGTAGAGCCACACCAGCGGGTTGGGCGAGAACGGGATCTGAAAGACGCGGTCGGACAGGAAATATCCGATCGCGGTGGCGCCTGCGGCCGCGAGCAGTCCGGCAAGCGCGCCCAGGACCAGGAACTCGGCGACCTGCGCCGTCGTCAGCTGCGCTCTCGACGCGCCGAGCGTGCGCAGGATCGCCGCGTCGAACTTGCGCTCGTCCTGGGTCGACGCGATCGCCGCCTGCAGGACCAGCAATCCGCCGAGGAGCGTGAACAGGAACACGAACTCGACCGCCTTCGCGACCTGCTCGATGATCGTCTGGACCTGATGCAGGATTTCGCCGACGTCGAGCGCGAGGACGTTCGGATACTTCTGGACCAGCGCCGCGAGCCAGGCGGCAGCCTGCGGGCCCGGCGGCACGCGCACCGCGCCCATGAACGTCTGCGGCATTCCGTCGAGCGCGCCCGGCGCGAACAACGCGAAGAAATTCGGCCGGAAGCTGTCCCAATCGACCTTGCGCAGGCTCGTGATCCTCGCCGATACCGGCATCGCGGCAATGTCCCACGTCAGCGTGTCACCGAGCTTGAGCTTCAGCGATTCGGCGATGCCCTCCTCCATCGAGATGCCCGCGCCGAGGCCGGTGGCACCGTCGAACCAGTGACCGGCGACCACGCGGTTGGTCTTGGGCAACGTCGAGGCGAAGGACAGATTGAACTCGCGCTCGGCGAGGCGGCGCGCCCGCGCGTCGGTGTACTGCGCAGTGTCGAGGTGATTTCCGTTCACCGCCGTCAGGCGGCCGCGGATCATCGGATGGAGAATCGTGTCCGTCCCCGATGCGGATTTCATCGCTGCCCGCACCCCTTCGACCTGGTCCGGCAACACGTTGATGACGAAGGTGTTCGGTGCGTCGGGCGGCAGGCTCGCGCGCCAGTTCTGCATCAGGTCGCCGCGCACGACAGTGAGCAGCAGCAACGCCATCAGGCCCAGCGCGAGCGCTCCTATCTGCAGGCTCGAGGCCAGCGGCCGCCGGCGCAGGTTCGCAAGTCCGAAGCGCCATGTAACGCCGCGCTGCGGCAGGCGTTTCAGCGCCGCGATCAGCATCCACGCGGAGAGCGCCGCAACGGCGAGAAGCCCGGCGATGCCCCCGACCATGATCGCGCCGGTTTTCGCGTCCTGCGCCTGCCAGGCGATCAGCAGCGCGATCACACCCGCCCCCAACACGTAAGCGAGAATGCCCCCCGGGCGAGGCCGCGGCAGGTCGCGCCGCAGTACGCGCAGCGGCGGCACGCCGGCGAGCGCGACGAGTGGCGGCAATGCGAATCCCAGCAGGAGGAACACGCCGGTTACGAACGCCGCCACAGCCGGCAACGGCGCCGGCAAAGGCAGGTCACCGGCCGCGATCGTGCCGAGCAGCATCACGAGGAGCTGCTGGCCGAAGAGCGCCAGCACGATGCCCACGACGCTTGCCACGAACCCGAGCAATGCAAATTGCAGCACGAACAGCACGAGCGTCTGTCGCCTCGACGCGCCGAAGCAGCGAAGCATCGCCGCGGTGTCGAGGTGGCGGCGAAGATAGCGCGATGCCGCCAGCGCGATCGCGACGGCGGCCAGCACGACGGCGACGAGTGCTGCGAGCCCGAGAAACCGCTCGGCGCGATCGAGGGTCTGGCGAATCTCGGGCCGCAGGTCACGAACGTTTTCCATCCGTTGGCCCGGCTGCAATTCCGCCTGCAGCCACTTGAGATACGGATCGAGCAGGCCGCGCTGCGAAAGATCGGCGACCAGCAGCCGGTATTGGGCACGGTTGCCGGGTTGCAGCAGATTCGTCGCCGGCACGTCGTCGAGGTTGATCAACAGGCGCGGGCCGATCGCCAAGAGGCCCGTCGCAACTTCCGGCTCCTGCTGCACGATCGCCGTGATCTTGAGCGTGGCTTCGCCGACGTTGATCGTGTCACCCACGCCAACCCCGAGCCTCGCGGCGAGTCGCGCATCGGGCCACGCCTCCCCCCGTTTCGGAACGCCTGTGGCGCGAACGCCTTTGGGCACGTCGGCGGCGACCAGCATGATCGCGCCGCGCAGCGGGTACCCGGGCGCGACGGCCTTGACGTCGGCCAGCACCGCGCCCGCTGAGGGCCCGCCGCCCGCCCGCTGCACCATGCAGTTGAACTTCAGCGCGGGCGATGCGGCGAGACCGCGCCGTTGCGCCTCGGCGGCGAGCGAATTCGGCAATGGCCGGTCGCCCGACACCAGGACGTCGGCGCCGAGGAGCAGGTTCGCCTGCCGCGTCAACGCCGTCTTCACTCGATCGGCGAAGAAGCCGACGGTGCCGACGCTGGCGACAGCGAGCGACAGCGCGGCGATCAGCACCGTGAGCTCGCCTGCGCGCCAATCGCGCGCAAGCATCCGCAGCGCCAGGCGAACCGAGTTCATGACCGCGATGCTCGGCTCACGAGGCGAGTTCCTTCGTCGCCCACCAGCCGGCCGGCGGCAAGCGACAATCGCCGCACGCAGCGCGACGCGAGACCGCTGTCATGCGTGACGAGCACGAGCGTGGTGCCGTGCTCGCGATTGAGCCGGAACATCAGCTCCGCCACTTCGATGCCACTCGCGTTATCCAGATTGCCGGTGGGCTCGTCGGCCATCAGCAGTTTCGGCTCGCCGGCGAAGGCGCGGGCGATGGCGACGCGCTGCTGCTCGCCGCCCGAAAGCTGCTTCGGGTAGTGAGTTCGGCGTTTGGCCAAACCCACCCGATCGAGCCATTCCGCCGCTTTCGCCACGGCATCGTCGGCGCTGGCGAGCTCGAGCGGCAGCATCACGTTTTCGAGCGCCGTCAGCGCGGGCAGCAGCTGGAACGACTGGAACACGAAACCGAGCAGCCGCTGCCGCAGCGCCGCACGTTGATCCTCGTCCTGTCCCGAGAGCGCAACCCCGTCGAGCCAGACGTCGCCATGGCTGGGTCGATCGAGGCCGGCGAGCAGCCCCAGCAGCGTCGTTTTGCCGGAGCCCGAGGCGCCGACGATTGCAATGGCGGCGCCCGGGTCGATGTCGAAGCTCACATCGTCGAGGATCGTCAACGGCGCTTCGCCGCTGGTCACGATCTTGGTCAGTCGACGCGCGCGGAGGATGGGGTCGGCCATTGGAGAGATCGCCGGCGGCCCGGAGCGGATCGCCCGTGCACGCCCGAGGCGGCCATTCTCAGATGGGGCCCATCTGACGGACCGCAAGTGAGACAGACCCCGCGGATTCAGATACGTTCTGGACTCCCGGACGGCACGGCTCCGCTCGCCGCGAACGAATAGGGGATGCGGTCGGGCTCGGTTTCGGATGCACGAGCGGATCCCAGCTCCCGCCGGGGAACGATGCGTTGACCCGCCAGCGACCGTCCGGATCCGACTCGAGCTGCATGGGGAACGTGAGATCCGCGCCGGTTCGCGCGAGCGTGGCGAGCGTTCGGGCCAGGTGGTCGGGGAACCAGAAGTCATCGTGATTGAGAAGTGCGACGAAGCGGCCGCGTGCGAGCTCGATGCCTGCATTCGTCGGCCCCGACTGATCACCCACGCGCGGGTCGAGATTCACGTACCGGACGCGCGTCGTTGAACCCCGCGACGAGCTGGGTGGTGTCGTCGGCGCAACCATCACCGATCACGCGCAGCTCCCAATCGGCCAGCGTCTGCGCGACGACTGCGCGGATCACGTCGGCGACGAGGTTGCTGCGGTCGAACGTTGCGATGATGACCGTCACCGTCGACGCCGGGTGCGAGGGCCGGACGCCCGGGACCGAGAGTGTGGAAAATCGGTGCCGCCATGGTGGCGGGATTCTACGCCGTTGCGGGTCCGCCGCCGTCCGGTTCGGGCCCGAGCGTGACAAAGTTCTACAATTGAAGGGCCGACCGCCGAAGGTTTCGCCGTTATCTCGTCGTCAAGACATGCCATCGCGCCGCCACGCCATTCTCGCGCTTGCCGCCCTGCTCGCTGCCGGCGCGCCCGCAGGCGGCATCGCCGCCGAACCGGCCCGGGTGCTCCTCGTCGTCGGCGATTCGATCTCGGCCGGATACGGGTTGCCCACGGGCACGGGCTGGGTGGATCTCCTGGCCTCGCGGATCGCGCGCGGGCGCTATCCTCTGGACGTGGTCAACGCGAGCATCACCGGCGACACGACCGCGGGCGGACGTACGCGGCTGCCGGCGCTCATTACCCGGTACAAGCCAGCGATCGTCGTCATCGAGCTGGGCGGTAACGATGGGCTGCGCGGCGGCAGCCTTGCCGCGGCGCGCGAGAATCTCGACGCGATGGTCGCGGATGTGCAACGTGCGGGTGCCAAAGCGCTCATCCTGGGAATGAAGCTGCCGCCCAACTACGGGCCGTCGTATACGCGCGAATTCGAATCGCTCTACGCGAAGATATCCAAGGCGCGCGACGCGGCGCTGGTCCCCTACCTGTTCGAGGGCTTCGGCGAGCGCAACGAGTTGTTCCAGCCGGATCGCATCCATCCGACGGCAGCGGCGCAGGCGAAGATCCTCGACAACGTCTGGCCCGCGTTGAAACCGTTGCTCCCCGCGCCCCGATGACTGGTGATATGTCGCGAGAGCCCCCGAAGGCGGGAGCGGTACGCGCCGTGCCCAAGGTTCGCGCGGACGAGCTGCGCGCCCATCCCGACAGGATCGACGTCCGCAGCCCGTCCGAGTACGCCGAGGACCACATTCCCGGCGCCGAGAACCATGCGGTTCTCGACGACCTCGAGCGCGCGCGCATCGGCACGCTGCATGCGAAGGAATCGGCCTTCGCAGCCAAGCGTGCCGGCGCCGCACTGGTCGCGCGCAACATCGCGGCGATGCTCGAAGGACCGTTCGCTTCGAAGCCACGCAATTGGGCGCCGGTCGTCTATTGCTGGCGTGGCGGCCAGCGCAGTCGCTCGCTTGCGCATATGCTGAACGAAATCGGCTGGCACGCGGTTCAGCTCGACGGCGGCTACCGCGCGTATCGGCGGCACGTGATTGCCGTGCTCGCGACGCTGCCCGCGCGATTCCGCTTCGAAGTCATTTGCGGCCTCACCGGATCCGGCAAGAGCCGGCTCCTCGACGCGCTTGCCGCCCAAGGCGCGCAGGTGCTCGATCTCGAAGCGCTCGCCCAACATCGTGGCTCGCTGCTGGGCGACCTGCCAAACGAAGCGCAGCCTTCGCAAAAATGGTTCGAGAGCCAGCTCGCGGCCACGCTCGAGCGCCTCGATCCCGCACAACCGGTGTACGTCGAATCGGAAAGCAAGAAGATCGGCGCCGTGCAAGTGCCGGAAGCGTTGCTGTCCGCGATCCGCTCCGCCGACTGCATCCGGGTCGACACACCGGAGCGGCTGCGGGTCGCCCTGTTGAAGGAGGAATACACGCATTATCTCGCCGATCCTGCCGTGCTGACGGCGCGGCTTGCCCATCTCACGCCGTTGCACGGCAGGAAGACCATCGAGCGTTGGACCGCTGCCGCCGCAGCCGGCGACTGGGACGCGCTGGTCGGCGAATTGCTGAGTCGTCACTACGACCCGACCTACAGCCGTGCAATCGAGCGCAATTTCGCGCGCATTGCCGAGGCGATCGTCGTCACCCCGATGGAGATTGGCGAGAAGGCATTTCGGGTGCTTGCGCGCGAGGTCGAAACCAGGGTTCGGTCGGTGCTGCACGGCGCTCGCACCGCGCACGGGCCGGCTTCAGGCGCGTAGCCTATACACCTTGGCCGAGTACCGTTACCGGATCGTCAACGTCTTCGCCGAGTCGACGCTCGCCGGCAATCCGCTGTGCGTATTCGAGGATGCCCGCGGGCTCGACGAGAGGACGATGCAGGCGCTCGCCCTCCAGTTCAACCTGTCGGAGACGACGTTCGTGCTACCGTCAGGCGCTGCAACGGCACGCGTGCGGATCTTCACGCCGTCCTTCGAGATGCCATTCGCCGGCCACCCAACGCTCGGCACTGCCCATGTCGTGCGTTCGCTCACCGCGGGCGGCGACGCGGCAACGCTGGAAATGCGCGCCGGGATCATTCCCGTGAGTGCACAGGGCGACGTGTGGACACTCTGCGCGAATGCTCCCAAGCATCGCGCCGTCGCAGCAGGGCGTGCCGACCTCGCGGCGATGCTCGGCCTGCTCGAAGCGGACGTCGCCCCCGATCCCGCCGCGCCGCCGCTTTGGGTTGACACGGGGTCCGACCAGCTCATGATCCCGCTCGCCTCGAGCGATGCCGTCGCGCACGCAGCGCCGCGCGCCGACCTCCTGCAGGCGCACGGCAGCAATGGCATGCGGGCGATGGCGTACATCTGGTGCCGCGACTCGGCTCGCAGCAAGAGTGCCGACGGCGCGCTGCCGGTCGTCGCCCGCTTTTTCTTCCCGAAGCACGGCGCCGTGATCGAGGATCCCGGCACCGGCTCGGCGTGCGCGAACCTGGGGGGCTGGCTCATCGCGACGGACGCGCGTTTACCGCAACGGCTCGCGGTCGCGCAGGGGGACGCCGTCAGCCGGCCATGTCGGCTCCGGCTCGAAGTCACCGCTGACCGAAGGATTCTCGTTTCGGGTCGGGTGATCGAGCTCGGTCGCGGCACGGTCATCCTGTAGGCCCTGCATCGCCCTTCGGCCGAAAGCGATCCCGGCCGCGCGGCGCCGCGGCGTGCGCCAACGTCCGGCCGGATTGCCGCGCCGGGACGCCTGCGGGTCGGGCTGACACGCTCGGGAGCCTCGCCGGTTCAGCGGTCAAGCCCGGGGCAATCCTGGCTCAGCCTTGTGCGCCGCTCTGCGTATCCCACGCCGCGAGGAATTCGCGCCAGTGCGGTGCATCTGTCGCCGCGATTTTCTCGCGCGCCATCGAGATCTCCCTTGCGTATTCGCCTCCCGCGAACTCGCCGCGCAGGAGCCGGAAGCGGAGATAGAGGAGGTACGTGTTCATCACGTCGGTCTCGCAGTAGCGCCGCACCTCGTCGATCCTTCCTGCGCGAATTGCCGCGTGAACGCCACTGCCGTCCAAGCCGAGCTTGCCCGGAAATCCGGCGAGCCGAGCCATCGCGTCGAGCCCAGCGTAGGCGCGCGGCTGGTACATCGCCAGCACGTCCATGAGGTCCAGGTGGCGCGTGTGATAGCGGCCCAGATAGCTGTTGTACTTGAACTCCCGATCGTCGTCGCCCCAGTCCCAGTATTTCGCGGCCGTGACGCCATGAATCAGCGCGCGGTGGTTGAGCACCGGAAGATCGAACCCGCCGCCGTTCCACGAAACGAGCTGCGGCGTGTGGCGATCGATCAGGTCGTAGAAGCGGCGGATCAGCTCCGCCTCGGAGTCCTCTGCGGCACCCACCGAAGCGACTTTGACGCCTCCGCCGTCGCGCAACACGCACGCGATCGCCACGATCTTCTGGTAGGCGAGCGGCAGAAAATCGGTGCCTGTCTGAGCCCGCCGCTGTTGCGTGATCCAGTCGAGAACCGCGGCGTCGGACAGCTCGGCGGGTAGCGTGTGGACGCGTCGCAAGCCGGCGAGGTCGGGAACCGTTTCGATGTCGAAGGCGAGAATCGAGGTCATGGGTGCAAGCCGGCGAGGAAGCCCCGCCGACGATGTCGATGGCGCCGCGGCCGCCGGTCAATCCCGAAACACGCCGGTTGAAAGGTAACGGTCGCCGCGGTCGCAGACGACGAACACGATCGTCGCCTGGTCAACCTCGCGCGAAATTCGCAATGCCACAGCGCAAGCGCCTCCGGACGAGACGCCGCCGAAGATTCCCTCCTCCGCCGCGAGCCGCCGCGTCATCGCCTCGGCCTCGGCTTGCGAGACGCATTCGACACGATCGACGCGCCGGCGGTCGAAGATCTTCGGCAGATATGCCTCCGGCCACTTGCGGATACCCGGGATCTGCGAGCCTTCCTCTGGCTGCGCGCCGACGATCGCAATCGCCGGGTTCTGTTCCTTCAGGAATCTCGACACGCCCATGATCGTGCCGGTCGTTCCCATTGCCGAGACGAAATGCGTGACGGCGCCGGCGGTATCGCGCCAGATCTCGGGACCGGTGCCGCGATAGTGTGCGAGCGGATTGTCGGGGTTCGCGAACTGGTCGAGGATGATTCCCTTGCCGTCTTCACGCATCCGCTCCGCCGTATCGCGCGCGTGCTCCATCCCGCCGGCTTTGGCCGTCAGCACCAGCTCGGCGCCGAAGGCCCGCATCGACTGGCGCCGCTCGAGCGACTGGTTGTCCGGCATGACCAGGATCATCCGATAGCCCTTGATCGCCGCGACCATCGCGAGTGCGATACCGGTGTTGCCCGAGGTCGCCTCGATCAGCGTGTCGCCCGGTTTGATGTCGCCGCGCTTCTCGGCCTCGACGATCATCGACAGCGCCGGTCGATCCTTCACCGATCCGCCGGGATTGTTGCCTTCGAGCTTGCCGAGGATGACGTTCGACGTGGCGCCCGGCAGCCGCTGCAGGCGGACGAGCGGCGTGCCGCCGACGGTGGTCTCGAGCGTGGATACCACGTTTACACGATGCGAAGCGCCATCATTTGCCATGGATACCCGCCGAATACCGGCTTTGCCGCGGGGCTTCATGAGCCGGGTTGTGGAACCCGGCTGCCTGAAACGCTAGAGCGCCAGTCTACCGGAAGAAAACGACGATCAACTCAAGGCACAGGCATTGCGATGCGGTTCCTCCGTTGCCGTTGGAACCACCCCGCTCGTTGATCGTTGATGCTGCGGCGGCAACGGTGAGCGCTAACGCGGGTGCGCAACCTGCGCCGAGAACCTCGCCAGCACCCCGTACGTCAAGGCAGGTCGACAGACCTCCTACGGCAAGGCGCGCGACCTTCGCTGCATACACCCGCCGCATCTACTTGCTCACCTTCCGGATGCTACTAAGAAACACCCATCGTGATGCCGAAAATTCAAATGGTTACCGCAACGTGTTTCATGCCTCGGGGTCGGGGCGCGCCCGATGGAAAACTATTGGGCTTTGAGTCTTTTGGCCCTCTCGCCCAGACGAGGCTGCCTCGGTGCGATTCCTGTTCGTCGAGCCGCAGCTTTGCGTACAGCTTCCTTCGGATTCCATCTCGCGATGGACACCGTTGCTGCTCGGCTGACGGTTCCTACCATCAACGTCCGTAAGGCTTTCACCCTCAAGTCATCCGATTCGCCACCACAGCGAATCAGATAGCGCCACTCACGGCGCTGCGCGCCCTGCCGGGCGCGCCAAAGAAAAACCCGCCACGCGGGCGGGTTCATTCAGGTGACCGGGACTGACTACTGTTTGCGACGACGAGATGTAGCCAATCCCGCGAGGCCAATTCCAAGAAGCAGGAGAGAACCGGGTTCCGGGGCGGCGGCAGCGTAAGACAATCCGGTAATTCCGCCATCCAACCAAGCCACCGATCCGCCACCAAGGGGAACCGTATTCTGCAAGACCAGACTGATCTGGTAGCCGCCGCTCACGGGGGCGATCCCGGCAAAGGTCACCGAACCGCTCACGCTGAGAATGTCGCCGTTGTAGTTGTCATCGGGCAACATGGCCGACGCTACTGCAATGCCGTTGATCAGGACGAACCATGTTTCGGTGTTGCCGCCTCCAAGAAAGTCTTCGTATTGCCAACTCGCGGTCAGGCCGGTAACAGAGCTGGTCGGCAACACGAAGATCGACGATATGACGTAATCGCCCGCCGTCCACATGTAATCAGTTTCACCCCCCGACGGTATCGTCCCGCAGCCATTGCTGGCGCTACAGTAGGCGTCACCCGCCGTAGGGAAGGGCACGTTGATGACAGCAGCACGCGCCAATCCCGCCGTTGCCGTGTACAACGAGAATACAACAAGCGACGCGATACCCCAGAGAGATAGCCTTTTCATTTTCGATTCCCCCGTCGAGTGGAAACGCAGAGCTAGCGTCCGGCTAAAGTTTCCTCTCCAGCGGGACCCCTTGAAGAAGGAACGCACACGCCGTGCCAGTGTCTCGCGTCGTCAATCGAATCAATGAGATCGCGTGAAGGGTTTGTTGAGCAGCCCCGTCGACTGTAAATAGAATCGACGCACGCGCCGCCCCGAAGAAAAAACGCCGCCCCGGACCCCGCACAGACCATCGAATCCTGGCGCGGGCGTGGCAACCACCGAACCTATTTGGTGACGGACCGCGCTCAATCGAGCGCTCGCCGCGCAGCGGTCAGCTCGCGCGCAGTTCCGCGATGCGCGGAGGCGTCCGGCAAGCCCTGCTCGACATATGAACCGATTTCCCGCTGCGGCGGCGCACGAGCCGCGCGGGATTGACAAGAAGAGGGACCCCACGGGGCGGTGGGGTCCAATTCGACGGTGGCCGCGGCGGTTTCGAGCTGCCGTCGAGATGGCCTCGACGCGGGCCACCTTCGCAAGGAAAGCAGTCTGCGCTACGGCTTGATCGTGCCCGACGTCGCATCACCCTTCGCGGGCACGACCTTTGGTGCGCCGGCGCGCCCCGATCGGCGGACTCCGCCGCCGCCCTTCGCGTCCGCCGCCGCCTCCTTTGCCGCCGTGGGCCCGGTGACCGCCAGCTCGGGCTTCAGCTTCTCGAAGCGTTTGGCGCCGATGCCTTTCACGTCCTTCAGATCCTCGACCGACTTGAACGGACCGTGAGCCTTGCGGTGGTCCAGAATCGCCTGCGCTTTCGCGGGGCCGATGCCGGGTAGAGCAACAAGCTCGTCCTTGGTCGCCGTGTTGATGTTGGTGGCGGCGAGCACGATTCCCGTGCACAGGCCGAGCCCGAGCGCCAAAAGCAGTCGTTGCATGATGTCCTCCATCGTATGGGCGTGGGTACGGCGGATCGAAGGTCGGGCGTTCCCGCACGACCCTCCACCGCACGCCGCGACATTACGCGGAGGGGACGGGTGCCGAAATCAGCCGTTCGACATAGCGCGGTACGCCCTCGGCAACCGAGAGCATCGGCGCGCGGTAGCCCGCGGCGCGCAAGCGGGTGAGATCGGCCTTCGTGTAGCTCTGGTATTTTCCTGCGAGCGCAGGCGGAAACGGAACGTAGGTGATCGCGCCATCGCGCACGAGCTCGGCGACCGAAAGCGGCTCCTTGCCGTCGGCCTTGCGAAGCGCGTTGATCGTCGCTGCGGCGATGTCGTTGTACGTCGCCGCGTCGCCGCTGCCGACGTTGAATAGGCCGCTTCTCTCGGGGCGGTCTAGAAAGTCGAGATTCACCTTGACGACATCGTCGATCGAGACGAAATCGCGGCGCTGCTCGCCCGCGGCGTAGCCGTCGGAGCCTTCGAAGAGCCTTACGCGCCCGTCGGCGCGGTACTGGTTGCAAAAATGAAACACGACCGACGCCATGCGCGCCTTGTGCTGCTCGCGCGGGCCGTAGACGTTGAAATAGCGGAATCCGGCAATCTGCGCGGTGCGCTCGGGCAGCATGCGACGCACGTACTGATCGAACAGGAATTTCGAGTAGCCGTAGATGTTGAGGGGCATCTCGCAGGCGCGCTCCTCGCGGAAGACCCCGCCAGCGCCGTACACCGACGCGCTCGAAGCATAGAGGAGCGGAACGTCGTTGTCCTGGCACCATTCGAGCAGAGCGACCGAATACCGGTAGTTGTTGCTCATCATGTACCGGCCGTCGGTCTCCAGCGTGTCGGAGCAGGCCCCCTGGTGCAGCACGGCGGTGATGTCGTCGTCCAGATCGCCATCGACGAGTCGCGCCAGGAATTCGTCCTTGTCGAGGTAATCGGCGATCTGGCAATCGACGAGGTTGCCGAACTTGTCGGCGCGCGCGAGGTTGTCGACGGCGATGATGTCCGTCTCGCCGCGATCGTTCAGCGCCCGCACGAGATTGGCGCCGACGAAACCCGCGGCCCCGGTGACGACGATGTACATGTCAAAGTTCCAGATCGAGCCGTCCGACATTGGTGACGACGAACGGTACGCGTGGCGCGACCGCGCAAAGAAGCTCGTAACCGACGGTGGCTGCGGCGCTCGCAACGTCGTCAACGGGCAAGCCCTCGCCCCAGAGCACGACGGGGCTGCCGAACGTCGCCTCCGGTACGTCGGTCAGATCGACGGTGATCATGTCCATCGATACGCGCCCCGCGATGCGCGCCTTCTTGCCGCAGACGAGGACCGGCGTGCCGTTGGGCGCGTGTCGCGGGTAGCCGTCGGCATAGCCGCACGCGACCACGCCGATCCGGTGCGCGCGCGATGCCGTGTAGACAGCGCCGTAGCCGACGCTGTCGTTGGGCCGGAGATCCTGCAGCGCGATGATCTCGGAACGCAGCGTCATCGCCGGCTGCACGCCGATCATCTCAGCCGTGTCGTAGGGAAACGGCGTCGCCCCGTAAAGCATGATCCCGGGCCGCACGATGTCACCGCCAACTTCGTTGTAGCGCACAATCCCGGCCGAGTTCGCGATGGACCGTGGATAGGGCAATCCCTTGCATGCGGCGTCGAAGGTCACCACCTGGTCCTTGACGCCATCCTCCTCGTCGGCGCGGGCGAGATGCGCCATCAGCCGCAGCGCGGCCACCGAGTCGCAGTGCGCGAGACGCTCGACGATTGCAGGCGCATCGGCCGCGCGGAATCCCAGTCGGTTCATTCCCACGTTGATCTTCACGAACACTTCGAGCGGACGCGCAAGATGTGCGCGCTCGAGCAGACGTACCTGTTCGACATGGTGCACGACGACGGCAAGCCGCTTGGCTGCGATCTCGGACAATTCGGCGGCTGCGAAGAATCCTTCGAGCAGCAGGATCCGGCGGGTGTAATGCGAAGCGCGCAGCGCGATCGCCGCATCGAGCTCGAGCAAGGCGAGGCCGTCGGCATCGGCGAGCGCGGGAAGCACGCGCACGAGGCCGTGTCCGTAGGCGTTGGCCTTGACCACGGCCAGTACCTGCGTCTTCGGCGCGGACTTCCGGACCTGCGCCAGATTCGCGCGCAACGCGGAGAGATTCAACTGCGCATACAGCGGGCGGGCCATGGCGCACGGGCGCGATTCGGGATTCCGGTTCCGGACGTTTTAGGTGGATGGCGAATTGTCGCGGAACATCCGCGCCACGATCACCGCGCCTCCCTCGGCCTATCCAATCGTGGTATAAAGCGCGGGCTGCGGCAGCCCGGAACAATTATACCCAATGCCCACAGCGCCGATTGCGCAGATCGCGGCGAATCCCGCGCCTACGGAGGCCAATGAAGGCCGGCTTTTACACCATCATGGCGGCGCAGTTCTTCAGCTCCCTTGCGGACAACGCGCTGCTGATCGCTGCAATCGCGCTGCTGCGTGACCTGGCCGAGCCTGCATGGATGACGCCGGCGCTCAAGATGTCGTTCGTGGTGTCCTACGTCCTTCTGGCGCCGATCGTCGGCGCGTTCGCCGATTCGATGCCCAAGGGACGCGTGATGCTGTTGACCAACGCCCTCAAGGTCATCGGCTGCACGTTGATGCTGATTTCGCTCCACCCGCTTGCCGCTTACGCATTGGTCGGCCTGGGCGCCGCCGCGTATTCGCCCGCCAAGTACGGGATCCTGACCGAGCTCCTGCCTCCGCAGCAGCTCGTCATCGCCAACGGCTGGATCGAGGGCACGACCGTCGGGTCGATCGTTCTGGGCACCGCGCTCGGCGGAACGCTGATCGGCCCCAGGGTGGCGACCGGATTGCTGGGGTTCGACATGCCGTTGATCGACACCGGTATCAGCACGCCGCCCGAAGCCGCGATCGCCGTCATCATGCTCTCCTATATCATCGCCGCCGTGTTCAACTGGTTCATTCCGGACACCGGCGTCGACCACCGAATCGTCAACCGCAATCCGTTCTACCTGATCCGCGAGTTCGCCCACTGCAACACGCTCCTGTGGCGTGACCGGCTCGGCCAGATCTCGCTCGCGACCACGACGCTCTTCTGGGGCGCCGGCGCAACGCTGCAGTTCATCGTCATCGAGTGGGCGTCGCGGGCGCTGGGCCTCGATCTCAAGGACGCGACCTATATGATGGGCGTGGTCGCGGTCGGCATCGCGATCGGCGCGATCGGGGCGGCCCGCTTCATTTCACTGCGCGGTTCGCTCAAGGTGCTCCCGGTCGGCGTCGCCATGGGCCTGATCGTCATGGGCATGGTCTTCGTGACGCAGGTGCCGCTGGCTGTCGTGCTGATGGTCGGCATCGGCGCGTGCGCCGGGTTTTTCGTGGTCCCGATGAATGCGCTGTTGCAACACCGCGGCCACGTGCTGATGGGCGCGGGTCATTCGATCGCGGTGCAGAATTTCAACGAGAACATCGGCATTTTGGTGATGGTCGGGCTCTACGCGGCGATGGTGAAGCTCGACCTGTCCGTCTATGCGGCGATCATCCTGTTCGGACTGTTCGTCGTGTCGATCATGGTGCTGGTCATGCTGCGACATCGCGCGAATCAGGCGCGCCAGGACGCGCTGCATTTGATCGGCACCACCGCGGCGCGAGTCGATCAAGGCGCGCAGGGGAATTAGTAGCCCCTTCTGCCAGGCGCTCGACCGGACGGCCGGTGCGCGCCCTCAGCTCGGCTGGCCCTTGGCCATCGATGAGCAACCTGCGCTCGGAATCGTGGACGATCCGCCGGCCGCGTCACAGCACGAGCGGCTTGTCCGGCAGCTCGTTGGGTCCGGCGCGACCGCCGCGCGGATAATGCCGGGCGAGCAGCGCATTGATCTCGGCGAGACCGGCGAGCGCGCCGTCGGCAAAGCGGCCGCTCCTGAACGCTTTCTCCATGGTCCGGCAGACCGATTCCCATGCGGCTGCCCCCACCCGGCCGTGGATGCCACGGTCGGCGACGATCTCGACGTCGCGATCGGCGAGCAGCACGTAGACGAGCACGCCGCAATTCTCCTCGGTGTCCCAGACGCGGGTCTCGCCGAAGACTTCCAGCGCGCGCTCGCGCGGCGGCACGCGTCGCAGGACGCGCGAGAGCGGCAACGAAGCCTCGGCGACGAAGCGCACCTGACCGCGGTGGCGCTTCTCGCCCTCGGCGATCGCCGCCTCGATCGCTTCGAGCGCCCCGGTCGGCAACGCGCGACGGGCGCTCCCGTGATCCGTCGCGAGATGCCGGAAGAAGCGCAGCGGCCGCTGCCAGGGCGGCATCGCATCGTCGCGCGTCATCGAACCTAGTCCCAGCTCCCCGAGGCGCCGCCACCGCCGAAGGTACCGCCTCCTCCGGACCAGCCCCCGCCGCCACCCGACCAACCGCCGCCGGACCAGCCGCCGCCGATCGGAAATCCGATGCCGCCACGGCGCCCCGCAAGGGCCATTCCCGACCCGGTAAAGATCATCACTGCGAAGGCGACGATCGCCGCAATCACGGCGATCGCAATCGAGCTCGCGACCAGCCACGCGGCGGCGCCGATGATTCCCGCGCCGACGGTCGAGCCCACAAGGCGGCCGAAGATCGACCGCAGCACGCTGCCGACGATCGGAACGACGATGAACAGGATCAGCAGCATCGTGCCGAAATCGAAGCTGCCGCGCGGGGATCGGTGGACATTGCCCGCCTTCCGCTCGGGCAGCGGCTTTCCCTCCGCGACGACGTCGATGATCCGATCGACGCCGGCATTGATTCCCGCGGCGAACTTGCCCTCGCGGAACAATGGTGCGACGCTCTCGGCGATGATCCGGCGCGAAGTGACGTCGGTCAGCGTCCCCTCGAGCCCGTAACCCACCTCGATCCGCATCTTCCTGTCGTCCTTCGCGATCAGGAACAGCGCGCCGTTGTCCTTGCCCTTGCGGCCGATCTGCCACTTTTCGGCCACCCGGATCGAATAGGTCTCGATCGGCTCCGGTTTGGTCGTCGGTACGATCAGCACCGCGAGCTGGTTCGTCGTGCGCGCCTCCCAGTCGGCGAGCTTCGCTTCGAGCCCCTGTCGCTCGGAAGGCGACAGCGTCTGCGTGAGATCGGTGACGTGAGCGGTGAGCGGCGGAATCGGCAGCAGGCCGTCCGTGCCCGCTTCCCATGCCTGCGCCCGGAGCGTCGGCGCAGACAGCGAGAGGACGGTTGCGGCGAGCGCGACGGCCAGCGGCGGCGCAGCACGTCCGGCCCAAGCGAAAAGACGCACCCGGAGCCTGCCGGCGCTTACTGTCGTGGATGCGACGGCGGCGAGTCGGGCGCAGTTCAAGGCGCGCGCCCGAGGACATTCCGGCAGTAACGCGAGGGCCCGCAACACCGAAATGCGCCCCGATCGCCGCCGCGTCCGTCCGGATTGCTGCCAAAGAGCACGGCTGCGTCGTCGCGAGGCTTGGGCACCGTCGCGATTGGCGCTTCGCCTCGCCACCATCGCAGCCATGCGCTTCTTGGCCCGGCGACGCACGAGTGAGAGCAAACCAGACAGCTCCCGGAAGGCCGTTCGCGACAGACAGTTGACGGGAGGAGCTCGCACTCCGGTGCCTGCGCGGGGCCGCTGCACGGGCCGTCCCCCGCGCTCAGTAGCCCTTCTTCGGCAGGTCCGTGCCGGGCTCCGGCGCGGGCGTCGCGTTGCCGTCGGCAGCGGCCGAAGTCTTCGCCGCGGGCGCCGGTGCGGGTTGCGCGCCCGGCGCCTTGCCGAAATCGACCTTGGGCGGCGCGCTGATCGCAGCTTCGTTCTCGACGGTGAAATTGGGTTTCGTCTCCATCTTGAACAGCATCGCCGTCAGGTTGGTCGGAAACGTCCGCACCGTCGTGTTGTACTCCTGCACTGTCTTGATGTAGCGATTGCGCGCTACCGCGATGCGGTTTTCGGTACCCTCGAGCTGCGCCTGCAGATCGCGAAACAGCGCATCGGATTTCAATTGCGGGTAATTCTCGACCACCACCATCAGCCGCGACAGCGCGCCGGTCAGCTCGCTTTGCGCCCTGACGAACTTCTGGAACGCAACGGGATCGTTGACGAGCTCCGGCGTCGCCTTGATCCCGGCAACGTTGGAGCGAGCGTTCGTAACTTCGGTCAGCACCGTCTGCTCCTGCGCTGCGTAGCCCTTGACCGTGCTGACGAGGTTCGGCACGAGATCGGCGCGGCGCTGATACTGGTTCAGCACCTCGGACCAGGCGGCCTTGATGCCTTCGTCCTGCCGCTGCAGCTCGTTGTAGCCACAACCCGCGAGCGCGAGCGTCGCGACAATGGCAAGAAAGGCAGTGAGCTTGCGGATCATGGTTCCTCCGAACGGAATGGCGGGTGGGCTTGATCTGCCCGCGGTCGAGAAGATGGGGTCGACAGAGTCGCGCACAAGCGTCGGGGCGCGAGGCGTGGAAGGTGCTGCCGTCAAGTCCGGGTGACGAGGTCAGCCTCCGCCGGGGCGCCCGCCGTTTGCAGCGTTCGCCGCGCAAGCAGCAGATCTTCCCACGCCTTCGCCTTGTCCGGCAAATTGCGCAGCAGGTACGCGGGATGGTAGGTGACGACCAGGGGCACGCGCCGATAGCGGTGCACGCGGCCGCGCAGGCTCGCGATCGTTGCGTCAACGTCGAGCAGCGTCGTCGCGGCGCTCTTGCCGAGCGCGACGATGATCTTCGGCCGGATCAGCGCGATCTGCCGGTCGAGATACGGCCGGCAGGCTTCGGCTTCGCGCGGTTCCGGCGTCCGGTTGCCGGGCGGGCGGCACTTGAGCACGTTGGCGATGTAGACGTTCGCGCCGCGCGCAAGAGCGAGCGCCGCCAGCATGTTGTCGAGCAACTTGCCTGCCTGCCCGACGAACGGCTCGCCTCTCGCGTCCTCCTCGGCGCCCGGCGCTTCGCCGACGAACAGCCATTCGGCGTGGATATCGCCCACGCCGGGGACGCTCCGATTGCGACCGCGGCACAAGCCGCATGCGGTGCACGCCTCGACGGCGGCGGCGAAACCGCTCCATTCGAGTGTCGCGATGCGCGCGCTGCGTGCGTTGTCGGTTGCAGGGCCCCGTTCGCCTGCCGCGCGCACGAGATCGACGCCGGCGGATTCCGCCCGTGCCGAATCGGCTATCGCTGCCGCGCCGCCGGGCACGCCGGCTCGCAATCGCCGCCGCCAGACCGGCGCAAGACGAAGCTCGATCAGGATATCGTCACGGGTCGGCATCGGGATGAGCGGTACGACGCCCGCCTTCAAGGTCGCCGCGGCAGCGCCTCCGGCGCGAGCGCGCGACGCATGACCAGCGCGTCCTCGCGGGGCGCATCGGCGGTTCGTCCGGGATAGTAGTCGTCGCGCCGGCCGACTGCGGCGAAGCCCTCCGCCTCGTAGAGCGCGATTGCGGCGACGTTGGAGCGGCGGACCTCGAGGAAGACCTGCTCGGCGCGGAAGCGCCGCGCATCGTCGATGAATCGTCGCAACAACTGGCGGCCGATCCCCTGGCGCTGCGCGTCGGGAACGACCGACAGGTTGAGTATTTGCGCTTCACCCGGGGCGAGCATCAACACGCCGTACGCCACGATCCGCCCTTCACGCTCGCCGACGCTCGCGGAATATCCGGCCGAAAGCGCATCGCGGAAGTTGCCGGGCGTCCACGGCGCGGCGTGAATCTGCGCTTCGAGCGCCGCCACGTAGGCGATATCGCCTTCGCGCAACGGGCGCCATTCCGGCCCCGGTCGCGGAACGTATCGAGGAAGCGTCGCCATCGCGCGACCGTCAAAGGGACAGCCCGGCGTCGCGCTCGGCAGTCGTCAACGCCACCCGATGGCGGACGTACAAGGGCAGCGCGTCGGCAGCGGATACGCCGTCGCCCGCTGCCAACCGCGGCAACGCGAGCATCCCGACGTCCTGCGCCGTCGGTCGCACGAGCGCATCCACGTCGGTGAGACCAAGCCGTCGCACAAGTTCCGGATACGCGGCGAACCCACCGCCGGCGCCACGCCACGCTCCGCCGACGGGGATGCACGCGCCGTCCGATGGCGGCGCTACGTTCGCAGGGGACAGCACGGAAGGGGCCACGACCGCGTGCCACCGTGCGCCGTCATGGGCGTGGGCCGCAACGTACACTTCGCGCATCCGCGCATCGAGGCAGGCCAGCACCTTGTTCCAGCCGTGCAGCCGCAGCGCCCCCTGCGCGAGCGCCTCCAGAGTCGGCACGGCGATCACCGGAAGTTGCGTGCCGAGCGCCAATCCCTGGATTGCGCCACACCCGATGCGAACGCCGGTGAACGACCCGGGGCCGGCGCCGAACGCGAGGCCGTCGAGCTCGGCCAGCGCAACTCCGGCTTCCGAAAGCGCCGAGCGAACCAGCGGCAGCAGGCGCTCCGAGTGCGTGTGGCCGGCGTTCTCTTCGCGCAGGCACCACGAGCCGGCGCCGCCGACGGCGACGCTGCACCACTCGGTCGACGTATCGACAGCGAGGATCCGCATGGGACGGATTCTACTACTGGGCTGCCGTGCATACGGGGATCGCCGGCGGCGCGCAGGCGAGACCGGTAGTCTGTCGGATGCGCGTGCGCCGTACAATAGCAGGGTCCGCTCACGCCAAGTCCGCGGACCCGGACGGGAGGGCATGGAGCGCCAATCAAGGCGCACGACAGCGCCGGATTCGGAACCGAAGACGGACGTCGCGGCCGGAGAGCAAGGCGGTCGCGGACCACAGAAACGCTGATTTCGCTTCGATGACCTCGCCCGCAGCCGTTTCGGCAAACCGACCGCTGGAAAAGGCACAGGTCGAGATCGCCTCTCTCGACCAGGAAGGTCGCGGCGTCGCGCGGATCGGAGGCAAGGCAGTGTTCGTCGAAGGCGCCCTCCCCGGCGAGCGGGTGACGATCGCTACGCAGAAGAAGAAGCCGACCTACGAAATCGCGCGCGTCGAGGAGATCTTCGGGGCGAGCCCGGCACGGGTCGACCCCCGCTGCCCGCATTTCGGCATTTGCGGGGGCTGCACGCTGCAGCACTTGGATTCAACCGCTCAAGTCGCGGCGAAGCAGCGCACGCTCGAGGATGCGCTGTGGCACCTGGGCCGCGTGCGTCCCGCGCTGCTCATGCCCGCGATCTACGGCCCGGCATGGGGCTATCGCCACCGTGCGCGGCTGTCGGTGCGATACGTCGCAAAGAAGGGCGGCGTGCTCGTGGGCTTCCACGAGCGGAAATCGAGCTACGTCGCCGACATGACGTCGTGCGCGATCCTGCCGGCCAAGGTTTCGGCGCTTGTCCCGGCGCTGCGCGCGCTGATCGGCACGCTGACGATCCGCGATCGGCTGCCGCAGATCGAGCTCGCGATGGGCGATGGCGCGCCCGGCGCGGACAACGACGCCGAGCCAACGTGCGCGCTGGTGCTGCGCATCCTCGCCCCGCTCGCGCCTGCGGACGAAGCGGCGCTGATCGCGTTCGCCGATCGCCATCGCGTCCAGTTCTACCTGCAGCCGGGCGGCCCGGAGACCGCGCATCCGTTCCATCCGACGGAGCCGCGGCTCGCCTATACGCTGCGGGAATTCAATCTCATATTTCCCTACGCGCCTACCGAGTTCACGCAGGTCAATCCGGCGATCAATCGCGTCCTGGTGAGGCGTGCGCTGGCCCTGCTCGACCCGCTGCCGGGCGACCGGATCATCGATTTCTTCTGCGGCATCGGCAACTTCGCGCTGCCGATCGCGCGGCGCGGAGCAACGGTGGTCGGCATCGAAGGAAGCGCCGCGCTCGTCCGCCGCGCCGAGGAGACGGCGAAACTGAACGGACTTGCCGACCGCGCGACGTTTCGCGCGGCGAACCTGTTCGAGGCGACTCCCGAAAGCATCGAGGCGCTTGGCCCTCGCGACAAGGTCCTGCTCGACCCGCCGCGCGAAGGCGCCATTGCCGTCGTCAAGGCGCTCCCGGGCGACGGCCCGCCGAGCCGCATCGTCTACGTTTCGTGCAGCCCGGCGACGCTCGCGCGCGACGCCGCGGTGCTCGTCCACGGCCACGGGTACACGCTCGCCGCCGCCGGCGTGATCAACATGTTTCCGCATACCGCGCACGTCGAATCGATGGCGTCGTTCGAGCGCTGAGGGCTAGGCAAGACGGCGAGTGGCCCGAGCGCCTCGTCGGCCAAACGAGGGCCCGCAGCGAGCCCCGGGTTAGACATCGACGTAACGCGAGCGGAGCGCTCATTTGCAGGCCGGGCACGACAAAGCAATCGGGCCGCCCAGCCTGACTCGAGCTCGTTCTTTTAGTCGTCGAAGTCGCCCTCGTCCATCCACGCGAGCTGGATCGCCTCGAGGATCTTCTCGCCGCTGTGCTTCGGATCGTCGGCAAATCCCGGCAGCTCGAGCACCCATTGGCGGAGCTCGGTGAAGAGCACGCGCTTTGGATCGACGTCGGGATGCGCGGCGGCCAGTGCGATCGCGATTTCGCGAGTGTCGGTCCATTTCATCGTCGGCTCCAAGGCATCGAGGCTAGTACCGCGGCCCATGAGTTTGCGTACGTGCCGAGAACCGAGTCCGCGCGCCGAGCGCGCGAAGCGACCCGCAGCCATAGCACGGACTATGGCGAGGATGAGCGACAAAGCGATCGGCGATGCGGATCGGTTCGAACATAGCAAGACTTGTGGGTCGCGGTACTAGCGCTTCTCTTTGGCGTAGTTGATCGTATAGCGCGGGATTTCGACGACGAGCTTCTCGTCGTCGACGACCGCCTGGCACGAAAGTCGTGACTGGGGCGTGAGCCCCCATGCGCGGTCGAGGAGATCGTCCTCGTCCTCGGAGGACGGCGAGAGCGAATTCCCGCCCTCCCGCACGATCACGTGGCACGTGGTGCAGGCGCAGGACTTCTCGCAGGCGTGCTCAATCTCGATCCCGTGGTTCAACAGGTTGTCGCAGATCGACACGCCTTTTTCGGCGTCGAAGCTCGCGCCATCGGGGCAGATCTCTGGGTGCGGAAGGACGACGATCTGCGGCATCGCACAACTCGGGGCTTCAGGTCAGCGCATCGACGTTGCGGCCGGTGAGCGCGCGCGCCACGCTCCGGTCCATCCGCCGCGCGGCGAATTCCCGAGTCGCCTCGTTGAGCGCTGCAGTCGCGCCCGCAAGCACACGATGGTCGGCGCCGTCTCGCAAGCGGACGACCTTCGCAATGGCAGCATCGATCGCGGCGCGCTCCTCGCCGGTCAAGAGCTCGCCGTCCGCGGCGAGCGCGTGGCGCGTCGCCCCCACGATCTGGTCGGCCTCGACCTGCGCTTCGGCGAGCGCGCGCGCCGCCATGTCGTCGGTGGCATGCGCGAACGATTCCTGCAGCATCCGCGTGATCTCGCTGTCGGAAAGGCCGTAGGACGGCTTGACGACGATCGCAGCCTCGATGCCCGAGGTCACCTCGCGCGCAGACACCGAAAGCAGGCCGTCGGCGTCGACCTGAAACGTGACGCGGATGCGCGCGGCGCCGGCTGCCATCGGCGGAATACCGCGCAGCTCGAAGCGCGCAAGCGAGCGGCAGTCGGCGACCTTCTCGCGCTCGCCCTGGACGACGTGGATCGCGATCGCCGTCTGGCCGTCCTTGAACGTCGTGAACTCCTGCGCGCGCGTCACCGGTATCGTCGCGTTGCGGGGAACGATCTTTTCGGTGAGGCCTCCCATCGTCTCGAGGCCGAGCGAGAGCGGAATGACGTCGAGCAGCAGCCAGTCGTCGCCGGCTCCCGCAGCGGCGCGATTGCCGACGAGCGCGTTCGCCTGGATCGCGGCGCCGAGCGCGACGACTTGGTCCGGGTCCAGATTGGTGAGCGGCGGCTGACCGAAGAACTCGCCGACGGCCTTCTGGATCTGCGGCATCCGGGTCGCGCCGCCGACCATGACGACGCCCTTGATGTCGGCCGGCGTCAATCCCGCGTCGTGCAGCGCGCGTTTCACCGGAGACAGCGTCTTGGCGACGAGATGCGCGGTAATCGCGGTAAACGTGTCGACCGGAAGTGCGACGTCGACTTCCCCGCCCTTCGCGAGCGTCGCAACGATCGGCGCCGACGGATGGATCGTCACGTTCTCCTTGGCTTCGCGTGCCTTCACCATCAGCAGCCGCGTGTCCTCCGGCGACAGTGGCGGGAGGTTCGCGGCTTCGATGACCCAGCAGTAGACGCGGTGATCGAAATCGTCGCCGCCGAGGGCCGAATCGCCGTTGGTGGCGAGCACCTCGAATACGCCCTTCGACAGGCGCAGGATCGAGATGTCGAACGTGCCACCGCCGAGGTCATAGACGGCGTAGGTGCCTTCTGCAGCGTTGTCGAGGCCGTAGGCGATCGCGGCCGCGGTCGGTTCGTTCAGCAAGCGCAACACGTTCAACCCGGCGAGCTTGGCCGCGTCCTTGGTCGCCTGCCGCTGTGCCTCGTCGAAATACGCCGGCACGGTGACGATCGCTCCCGCAAGCTCGCCGCCGAGGCTCGCCTCGGCACGGAACCGAAGCGCGCGCAGGATCTCGGCCGACACTTCGACCGGGCTCTTCACCCCGGCGCGCGTCGCGATCCTGACCATTCCCGGCTCGTCGACGAAGCGGTACGGGAAGCGCCGCGCATCGCTCAAGTCGGCGAGCCCGCGGCCCATCAGCCGCTTCACCGACACGACGGTGTTCTGCGGGTCGCGCGCTTGCATCGCCTGCGCCTTGTAGCCGACGTCGACGCCGTTCTCGCCGTAGCGGACAATCGACGGCAGCAGCGGATGCCCGTTCTCGTCGGGCAGCACGACCGGAATGCTGTTGCGGACGGTCGCGACGAGCGAATTGGTCGTGCCGAGGTCGATGCCGACGGCAAGCCTGCGCTCGTGCGGCACCGGCGACGTGTCGGGCTCGGCGATCTGGAGAAGCGCCATCAGTCCAGGATGTCAGCGTGCATGTCGGCGATGTCCGCGGCGAGCTTGGCGAGAAACCGGAACTGGCGTACATGGACCCGCGCGGCCTCCCAGGCGCCCTCGGTGTCCAGCAGCATCTCGATCCGCTGCTCCGCGGCCGCGGTCTCGGCGCGCACTTCGGCGAGAAGCGTCGCGAGGGTGTGCGCATCCTTGGCCTCGAGCGCGGCGGCGGCTTGTTCGCGCCGGTCGAGCTGGCGCTCGAGGAAGTCGACGGGCAACGCCGTCTCGTTCTCCGCCAGGGCCTCGATGCCATGGAGCGAAAGCAGGTATTCGGCTCGCGCCACCGGATCCTTGAGCGCGCGGTACGCTTCGTTCACACGCGCCGAGGACTGCAGCGCCAGCCGCTGCAGGGTTTCGGTAGCCGCGGCGTGACGGTCAGGATGCACTTCGCTTTGCAGCGCGCGGTACGCACGGTCGAGCGTCCCGGCGTCGAAGCGGAACCGCGCCGGCAGGCCAAAGAGCTCGAAGTGGTTGCGCGAGAAATCGATCATCGGCGTCCGAGGCGAGCTGAGATCGCCGGGAATCGAGCAGCGCGGCCTGACTGCAGCAACAGGCTGCGCGCCGCTATGCGATAGTTATCGACGATCTCAGACGTTAAAGCTCTCTCCGCAACCGCAACTGTCCTTGACGTTCGGGTTGTTGAACTTGAAGCCCTCGTTCAACCCCTCGCGCGCGAAATCGAGCTCCATGCCATCGAGGTACGGCAGGCTCTTCGGATCCACGACGACGGTGACGCCATGACTCTCGAAGCGCAGATCCTCGGGGCGAATGTCGTCGGCGTATTCGAGCTTGTAGGCAAGACCTGAGCAGCCGGACGTGCGCACGCCGAGCCGCAGGCCGACGCCCTTTCCGCGTCGGCTCAGGTTTTTCGCGACGTGTTTGGCGGCGGTTTCGGTGAGTGTGATGCTCATGGTGCGTCGTTGCGTCGTTGGTCGAATGCGGTCGGTAAAGCGTCAATCCGCCGCCTGCGGCTGCGCGGCTGGAGCGCAGGCATCACCCTCTGCGGCAACGGTCTCGCCCGCACCGTGCTTCTTGCGATAGTCGGCAACCGCGGCCTTGATCGCGTCCTCGGCCAGAATCGAACAGTGGATCTTCACCGGCGGCAGCGCGAGCTCTTCGGCGATCTGCGTATTCCTGATCGTCGTCGCCTCGTCGAGCGTCTTGCCCTTCACCCATTCGGTGACGAGCGACGACGAAGCGATCGCCGAGCCGCAGCCGTAGGTCTTGAACTTCGCGTCCTCGATCCGGCCGTCCGGGCCGACTCGGATCTGCAGCTTCATCACATCGCCGCAGGCCGGCGCGCCGACCATCCCCGTGCCCACACCCTCGGCGTCCTTGGCGAAGGAGCCGACGTTGCGCGGATTTTCGTAATGGTCGAGTACCTTGTTGCTGTATGCCATGTGCGTCTCCTAGAACACCTGCTGTTGACCTCAATAGCGGCAGCGCCGTTCCTTTAATGCGCCGCCCATACGACGGTATCGAGGTCCACGCCCTCTTTGTACATTTCCCACAGCGGGCTCAGCTCCCGCAGCTTCCCGACCTTGCGCTTGATCAAGTCCACGGTGTAGTCGACCTCCTCTTCCGTCGTGAAGCGGCCGAGGGTGAAGCGGATCGAGCTGTGCGCGAGCTCGTCGCTGCGGCCCAGGGCGCGCAGCACGTACGACGGCTCGAGCGACGCCGACGTGCACGCCGAACCCGAGGACACGGCGACGTCCTTGATCGCCATGATCAAACTCTCGCCTTCGACGAAGTTGAAGCTGACGTTGAGGTTGTGTGGGACGCGCTGCTCCATGTCGCCATTGACGTAGACCTCTTCTATCTCGCTCAAACCCTTGGCCAGCTTGTCGCGCAGCATCCGGATCCGCTCGCCCTCGGTCGCCATTTCCAGTTTCGCGAGCCGGAATGCCTCGCCCATCCCGACGATCTGGTGCGTGGGCAGCGTACCCGAGCGCATCCCCCGCTCATGGCCGCCGCCGTGCATCTGCGCCTCGATGCGCACGCGCGGCTTGCGCCGCACGAACAGCGCCCCCACGCCCTTCGGCCCATACGTCTTGTGCGCCGAGAACGACGCCAGATCGACCTTGAGCTTCGACAGGTCGAGCGGCATCTTGCCGGTCGCCTGCGCCGCGTCGACGTGGAAGACGATCCCGCGCGCGCGGCAAAGCTCGCCGATCGCCGCGATGTCCTGGATCACGCCGATCTCGTTGTTGACCGCCATCACGGAGACGACAATCGTATCCGAACGCAGCGCCGCCTCGAATTGCTTCAGCTCAAGGAGCCCGTTCGGCAGGACGGCGAGGTACGTGACCTCGAAGCCCTCCCGTTCCAGCTCGCGCATCGTGTCGAGCGTTGCCTTGTGCTCGGTCACGACCGTCACGAGGTGCTTGCCCTTGTCCTTGTAGAAGTGCGCGGCGCCCTTGAGCGCGAGATTGATCGACTCGGTCGCCCCCGAAGTCCAGACGATTTCCTTCGGGTCGCAGTTGACCAGCGCGGCGACATGCTCGCGCGCTTCTTCCACGGCCCGTTCGGCCTCCCAGCCGAACGCGTGCGAGCGCGAGGCCGGATTTCCGAACTGCCCGGTCAGGAAGGGAATCATCTTCTGTGCAACGCGCGGGTCGACCGGCGTCGTCGCCGAATAGTCGAGGTAGATCGGCAGCTTCATTTCGCAGTTCCGTCGGGGATCAGACAACCGGCGCCGGCTCGGTCTTGCGTGGAGGGGGCGGCGGTTGGCGTTGATCGTGCAGCACCGCCACACCCGATTTGTCCTGTTGCGCCACGAGGTCGGCGAGCGTCACGGAGCGCAGGTACACGAAGATGTGCGCGTTGAGGTTCGCCCACAGCTCGTGCGTCATGCACCGTTGGCCGTCGTCCTGGCAACTCTCGCGGCCGGCGCATTGCGTCGCGTCGATCGGTTCATCGACCGCAAGAATGACATCGGCCACCGATACCGAATCTGCGGGCCGCGCCAGGTGATACCCGCCACCCGGCCCGCGGACGCTGTCCACCAAGCCCGCGCGGCGCAGCTTGCCGAACAATTGTTCGAGATACGACAGCGAAATCTTCTGCCGTTCCGAAACGGCGGCGAGCGTAACGGGACCGTTGGTGCCATGCAACGCAACGTCGATCATCGCCGTGACGGCAAATCTTCCTTTGGTGGTAAGGCGCATAGTCAATCACCCGTTCAGGTTGAAGTCTCGGCCGCCGTTTCATGCGGCAGATCCGAGTTGTCCGTCATTTTCCCGTCCCTCGATCAGGCTACTATACCCGACTAGTTTAGTCAACTAAAACCCGAACGAGTTCAGTCGATCATCTGGTTGAGTCGTTTCGGATCGAAACCCTCGGCGGTCGCCCGGGCGTCGGCGCACTCCACGCCCTCCTCCCGCAATTGGGCGATCAACCGTTCCAGTCGGGCGTCGCTCTCGGCGACGTGGTCGATCAAGCGGTGAATCGCCTGAACCATCGGATCGTTCATGTCCGAAGAAATCGCATAGGCCGAGAATCCCATCTTTGCGGCATGGTCTTCCCGGCGCGCCGCTTCGTCCCCGACGAGGATTCTTGCCGGTATGCCCACCGCAGTGGCACCTGCGGGAACGTCGCGCACTACGACGGCATTTGAGCCTATCTTGGCGCCATCTCCCACTAAAATCGGGCCAAGCACCTTGGCGCCAGCGCCGATGACCACGCCCCGTCCCAGCGTCGGATGACGTTTGCCCTTGTTCCACGACGTGCCGCCCAGGGTGACCCCGTGATAGAGCGTGCAGTCGTCGTGGATCTCCGCGGTTTCCCCGATGACGATGCCCATCCCGTGGTCGATGAAAACGCGGCGCCCGATCGTCGCACCCGGATGGATTTCGATGCCGGTGAGCCAGCGACCCCAGTGCGAAAGCCATCGCGCAAGCCAGCGCCAGCCCGATCGCCATAGACGATTCGACACCACGCGGTGCCAGACGAGTGCATGAAGCCCCGGATAGCAGGTCAGGACCTCCCAACGGGTCCGCGCGGCCGGGTCCCGGTCGAATACAACGGCGATATCTTCACGCAAGCGGGCAAGCATGACGCGATTCTCGCATTTCCGACTGCTGCGCTCAACTATTGGGCCGCGAGTTGGTTGATCAAGCGCAGTCCGGACTCCAGGGTTCGATTCGAACGCACGAGGAACGATTGCGTCCCCATCATTCCTGCGGCTAATATCGGCAGTCGTTTTCAAAAAGCCGCGCCGGCGCGAAGCACGCCGGCTCGAACCGGAGGATCCATGCCACGCATAGTTCCGATCGCCCTCGTTGCGCTCGCTGCGGTTTCGACGCCGGTCGCGGCACAGGAGGTGACGCTCAAGGTCCATCATTTCTGGCCGCCGACCGCGATGCCCCCGTCCACGTTGCTCGTGCCATGGTGCGACAAGATCGCCAAGGATTCGAACAACCGGATGAAGTGCCAGATCTATCCGGCGATGCAGCTCGGCGGCGCGCCGCCGCAACTGATCCAGCAGGCGATGGACGGCATTGCCGACATTGTCTGGACGCTTCCCGGATATACGGCCGGCCGCTTTCCGGTGATGGAAGTCTTCGAGCTGCCGTTCATGTCGTCGTCGGCCGAGGCGACGAGCCAGGCCGCGTGGGACTACTACAGCCAATACGGGCGCAAGGAATTCACCGGCATCAAGATGCTCGCCGTCAACGTCCACGACAACGGCTACATCCATACGGTCGACAAGCAAGTCAAAGTAATGGCCGACTTCAAGGGCCTCAAGATGCGCGCGCCGACGCGGCAGACGAACAAGCTGCTGGCGGCGCTCGGCGCCACGCCGGTTGCAATGCCGCTGCCGGCGCTCGCCGACGCACTGTCGAAGGGCGTGATCGACGGCTATCTGTTGCCGTGGGAAGTCATTCCGTCGATCAAGGCGCAAGAGTTCACCAAGTACGACAGCGAGACCGATCCGAAATACCGCGCGCTCTACACCGCCGTATTCACCCTCGCGATGAACCAGGCCAAGTACGACAGCCTGCCGCCGGATCTCAAGAAGGTGATCGACGACAATTCCGGTGCCGCGCTCTCGCGCAAGATGGGCGCGCAATGGGACGCATCGGCGCCGCCGGCACGCAAGTTCGCCGTCGATCACGGCAACATCTTCTACGTGATTCCCGCCTCCGAGCTCGAGAAATGGCAGAACGCCACGGCCAATCTTCCCGACGAGTGGGTGAAAGACGTTACCGCGAAAGGGAACGACGGCAAGGCGCTGCTGCAGGCCGCGAAGGATCTGATCAAGAAATACGAGAAGTAACCGGGAAGCACGGCCGCGAAGCATGGGCGCGTCAGGGCGCCCATGTTTTTTTGAACGGTTCCCGACATGGGACGACGATGAGCGAACCGATCACGTTCAAGCGCCTGCCGACCGATCGCGTGGGCATGGCCCTGTTGTTTCTCTGTCGCGCGTTCGCGCTCGCAGGCGGATTCGTCATCGTCGCGCTGACGCTGATGTCGATTGCGAGCATCGTCGGCCGCGCGCTGTTCGCGAAGCCCCTGCCCGGCGACTACGAACTCGTCCAAGTGGGCTGCGCGGTCGCCGTCGCCGCATTCCTGCCGTTCTGCCAGATCCGCGGCGGGCACGTGCTGGTCGATTTCTTCACCGCGGGCTCGAAGCCGGCGGTCCGTGGCGCGCTCGATGCACTCGGCGCGCTGCTGCTCGCGATCGCCGCCGGGGTGATCGCGTGGCGTCTCACGCTCGGTGCGCTGAGCCTCAAGGCTGCTCACGAGCAGACGACAATTCTGGGAGTGCCGACGTGGTGGCCTGTCGCCCTGATGGTGCCATCGTTCGCGCTGTTCTCCGCCGTCGGCTTCTACATGGCGTGGCGACATTGGCGCAACCGCGGCGGCCGCGAAGCATGAGCGCCGCAGGGCCGCCACGAAGAGGCCTACGCGAGCAGGTCGAACCCCGGGCCCGAAGCAACTGTGTTGGTCAGGGCGTCGAACAGGGTCTGGAATCCGTGCGCGTCATTGCTCGCGCGGTGCGTGTCCGGAGCGCCGTGCAGCGCCCATTGGAAGGTTTGTTGCGCCATGTCCACGCCCACGAAGACGGGCGGCGCGGCTTCGGTGTTACGAACGGCAGCGTTTGTCATATCCCATCCTTGCAAGATACGAAGTTGATTCGGGTAACTGTTCGGGCTTGGCGACCAACGCAAGTACCGGCACGCCCCAACGCTTCGGGACGAGCTGGAAGCTCAAAGGGCGCACGGGCTGTGCCGGCACTCGCAAAACCTCGTCCGAGATCGCCCAGCGGACGACCGCTGGCTGAACACAAGGCAACATGAACAAGCATACAAGGGCGCGGCTGCGAGCGTGGGCGACGGCCGACCCTGCTCTGCAACGTGCAGAGTCGAACGGCGCCGGGGCCGCACGCAATTGCCCCCCCTCCGGAGGCAGCGCAGCGGCGATCGCCGCGAGCGTGGCGGCGCCACGATGACCGGTGTCGAATTCGGTTTCCTGATGTTCGGCGCAATGCTGGTGCTGCTCGCGATCCGGGTGCCGATCGGGATCGCGATGCTTCTGACCGGCGCCGTCGGCTACGTCACGCTCGCCGGCTGGGCACCGCTCGCCAACTACCTCAAGACCGCCGCGTACTCGCGTTTCTCCGTCTACGACCTGTCGGTGATTCCGATGTTCCTGGCGATGGGCCAGCTCGCGAGCCGCGGTGGCTTGTCGACGTCGCTCTTCAATTCCGCGAACGCCGTGATCGGGCACTGGCGAGGCGGCGTCGCGATGGCAGCTGTCGGCGCGTGCGCCGGATTTGGCGCCATCTGCGGCAGCTCGCTCGCTACCGCGGCCACGATGGGACAAGTCGCGCTGCCGGAGCTCCGCCGCCTGAACTACGAGCCTGCGCTCGCGACCGGGACCCTGGCAGCCGGCGGGACGCTCGGTATCCTGATTCCGCCGTCGATCGTGCTGGTCGTCTACGCGATTCTCGCGGAGCAGAACATCGCCAAGCTGTTCATGGCCGCGCTCGTACCCGGCATCATCGCGGCTCTTGGCTACATGATCGCGATTGGAATCTACGTTCGGCTGAAGCCGGGTTCCGGTCCGGCGGGCGAACGGCACGGCTGGAGCGAGCGATTGGCGGCGCTGCGCGACGTGTGGCCGGTGCTGACGCTGATGGTGGTCGTGATCGGCGGCATCTACGGTGGAATCTTCACGCCGACCGAGGCGGCGGCAGTCGGCACCGTCGGGGCGCTGGTCTTCGCCGTGTGGCTCGGCGGAATGCGCTGGGCCGGCCTGATCGACTGCCTGTACGGCACAGCCGAGGCGACCGGCATGATCTTCCTCATCCTCCTCGGCGCCGACGTGCTCAACGTCTTTCTCGCCCTGACGCAGATGCCCGCCGAGCTGGCGCAATGGGTCGGCAACAGCGGCTACCCGCCGCTTGTCGTGCTGTTCGCGATCCTCGGCATCTACGTCGTGCTCGGCTGCCTGATGGACAGCCTGTCGATGATCCTGCTCACGATCCCGATCTTCCTGCCGATCGTCATGGGGCTCGATTTCTGGGGGCTCAACCCCACCGACAAGGCGATCTGGTTCGGCATCATCGCGCTGATGGTCGTCGAGATCGGACTCATCACGCCGCCGGTCGGCATGAACGTGTACATCATCAACAGTCTCGCGCGCGACGTCCCGATGAAGGAAACCTTCCGCGGCGTCGTCGCGTTCCTGATTTCGGATGCTGCGCGGATCACATTGCTCGTGTTCTTCCCGATCCTGTCGCTGTGGCTCGTCCACGTGCTGAGCTGACCTGCGCGACGCCTCGTTCAGCGCAGCAGAATGGCGACGATGACGAGGCCTGCGGTAGCGACGCCGAACAGGATCCCGTAGGCGACGAAGATCGCGGCCGAGCGCGCGGCGATCCCGAGCCACGAGCCCCCGTAGAGCGCCCGCATCGACCACACCATGTAAACCAGCATCCAGACGATCACCACAGCCCGCAGGACGCCGACGAAAATATTGGCCACGACGATCGCGACAAACAGGAACGCGTGGTTGTGGGCGGCGAAGACGAGGTGCTCCGCGTAGAGCCGCGGCCGCTCCGGATGCTGGCGGCGCCGGCCCAGATAGACGAGCTTCAGGAGCAGCGCGAACGCCGGCAGGAGCAGAAACATCGCGTACGGGCCGTAACGGAAGATCCCGTCGACGATCTGCGCCTCCCGGGCCTGCGGCGACAGCTGCTTGAACCGCTCGAAGCGCCGCTTGAGCGCCGGGACCTCGACGCCGAGGTCGAGGCTGACGTCGTCGTCGATCCGCAGGCCGCCTCCGCGTCCGCCGTTCCTTTCGGTCGCCGGGTCTTCGGCGGGCGCGGCGGCCTTCGGCGGCGGCGCGTCGAATTTGACGAGCTCGACGCGATCCAGCTCGACGGCGATCCGTAGCGCGGCGAAGAGCAGCAGGCTCGCGACGAGGAAGAGCCGTGCCGGGCGAACGTACCGGCGGCGGCGTCCGGCAAAGTACTCGCCGGTAAGAAAGCCGGGCCGGAAGAGCAGCGCACCGGCTGTCCGCCACAGCCGCCCGTCGAGCGCGACGTAGCGGCCGGCCGCCTCGCGCATGAAGTGGACGAACGTCGGCATCCGCGCCTGCGTTTCCTGCCCGCACGCGGGGCAATACGCGCCGGGCGCCGCCGCGCCACAGTTGCGGCACGGGGGTTCCGCCGGAACGGACGGTGGTGACGGACCGGTCGTCACGCCGAGCTCATCGCTTCAGAAACTCGTCGATTCGGGCTAGGATCCCGCGCAGGATGTTGACCTCCTCCTTCTCGAGGCCGGCGCGCCCGAACAGGCGCTTCAACCGCGGCAGCAAACGCTTCGGCATCCTCGGGTCGAGAAAACGCATCGCGACGAGCGTCCTGCTCGCGTGCGCATAGAGCTCCGCGATTTCGTCGGCCATCGCCGGCTTGAATCGAGGCGCGCGCCACACGTCGCCGCCAACCGCGGCGATGCGCAACTCGTAGGCGGCCACCTGCACGGCAGCCGCGAGATTGAGCGACGCATAGGCGGGATTCGCCGGAATCGTCGCCACGATTCCGCACCGCGCAAGCTCGTCGTTCGACAGGCCGGACATCTCGGTTCCAAACACGAACGCCACCTCGCCATGCGCTGCATGCGCGAGCGCTTCGGCGGCGGCGGCGCGCGCGGGCAGCACGCGCCCCGCGAAGGCGCGCGGCCGCGCCGAAAGACCCACGGCGAGCACACATCCCGAAATCGCCTCCTCGAGGGTGGGCACCACGCGCGCCGCGTCGAGCACCGCCCTGGCGCCCGCCGCGAGCGCCGCCGCTTCGGGATGGGGGAATCGTTTCGGAGCGACGAGCACGAGCCTGCCGAGCCCCATCGTCCCCATCGCGCGGGCCGCGGCGCCGATGTTGCCCGGGTGCGTGGGGGCAACGAGAACGATGCGGACCCTGGAAAGATGCGCGGGTTCGGGAGTCATGGCCGGGAGGCCGGCGGTATGCGGCTCGACTTGCGCACCGCAGTTACAATATGTGCTTTCGTTCTTTGCGTCCCGCGCGCCGGCGGCAATGGCACCGCGGGGCGGGAAAATCCGCTCATGCATCCCATGCTCACCATCGCGGTCAAGGCGGCGCGCCGCGCCGGCAACGTCATCAACCGCGGCGCACGCGACCTGGACCTCCTCACGGTGACGTCCAAGGGGCCGAAGGATTTCGTGAGCGACGTGGATCGCGAAGCCGAAAGGCAGATCGTCGAGACGCTGCTCGCTGCCTATCCGGACCACGCGATTCTAGCAGAGGAAGGTACCGCCAAAGGCGCCAACGCCGATGCGGAAAATGTCTGGATCATCGATCCGCTCGACGGGACGACCAACTTCCTCCACGGTTTTCCGCAGTACTGCGTTTCGATCGCGCTGTCACATCGGGGCCAGATCACGCAGGGGGTCATCTACGACCCGTGTCGCAACGACCTCTTCACCGCTACGCGCGGACGCGGCGCGTTCCTGAACGATCGTCGGATGCGCGTCTCGCGGCGGCATCGTCTGCGCGATTGCCTGATCGGCACCGGCTTCCCGTTCCGTGACGGCAGCTACGTCGACACTTACCTCAGGATGATGAAGACGATGATCGAGCACACGGCAGGCTTGCGCCGCCCCGGCGCCGCTGCGCTCGATCTCGCCTATGTCGCCGCCGGCTTCTACGACGGGTTCTGGGAAGTGGGGCTCAACCCGTGGGATGTCGCGGCGGGGAGCCTTCTCGTCCAGGAGGCCGGCGGCCTCATCGGCGACCTTTCCGGCGAAGGCGGGTATCTGCACGGCGGTCAGGTCATCGCGGCGAATCCGAAGATTTTCGCCCAAATGGTCTCGGCGCTGGGCCCTTTCCGGCGGGAGCTGACTCGCGAGCGGCCACCGGCCCCCGTCGAGCCCGCACCCTGAAGGCGACTGGGAGGACAACGTTGCGCGCGGCGCCAATCGCCGCGATTTAAGCCAGCGCCATACGATTGACCTGACGGTGAAGCGCGCGATGATCAATCGCGCGTCGGTGCCCGATGGGGCCGGGAAGAACGACGTCGCCTTCTGGTCGCCGATCCGACGCACCAGCACAGAGCAGCGACGGTCGGGTGAACGATCCGTCGGCCGTTCGCAATTCGACCGCTCCTCCAGCCTAGCTAGGGCGCGGTCTCGGTAGCGCTCGGCGCGGGGTTCGCAGCTGCGCGGGCAGCAGGCGAGCCGACCGCCCATTCCTTCAGCAGCGCATAGCCGACGGCGAGCAGCACGGGGCCGAGAAACACGCCGATGAATCCGAACGCGAAGGCGCCGCCCAGCACGCCCAGCAGCACCAAGATGAACGGCAGGTCGCTGCCGCGACTGATGATCAGCGGCTTGATGAAATTGTCGACGCTCGACACTACGAGCGCGCCCCAGACGAAGAGGAAGATCCCCCAGCCGGTGCTGCCGTGAACGATGAGCCAGATCCCCGCGGGAATCCAGACCAGCGGCGGACCGATCGGCACCGGCGACAGGAAGAAGGTGACGAGCCCCAGCAGCGGCGCCGCCTTGATCCCGGCGAGCCAGAGGCCGATCGCCATCAAACACCCTTGCGCGAGCGCCGTGCCGAGGATGCCGAGCACGACGCCGCGGACGGTCGTTGCGGCGACGAAGGCGAGCCCACGCCCGCGCTCGCCCGCGATGCGGCCCACGCCGGCCTGCACGCGATCGACCAGCGCGTCGCCGTCGCGAAAGAAGAAGAAGGCGATGAAGATCGACAACGCTAGCTGCAGAATTCCGCCAAGGACCGTCGTTCCGCTCGCGACCAGCAGCTTCCTCGCGGGCTCGAAATACTTGCGCGCTTCGTCCAGCAAGCGCGCGGTGTCGTGCGCGAACATCCCCCAAGTCGCCGCCGCGCTCTCGCCGATGAACGGGAGACCCGCGACCCAGCTCGGCGGCTCCGGTGGCCCCTCGCGCACCAGTTCCTGAACCCAATCGGTGACGTTGGCGGCATTATCGGCAATCGTCACGCCGACGATCACGAACGGCGCCAGCACGGTAATCGAGATCAGGAGCACCATCACCAGCGCGGCGATCCCGTCCCGACCTCCGAGCCACAGGCGGGTGCGCAGGTACAGCGGCCAGATCGTTGCGCACAGGATTGCCGCCCACATGATCGCGGTGACAAACGGCTGCAGAACGAGGAAGCAACCGACGCTCAGGATCGCCAGAACGACGAGCGTCAGCGTGCGATCGATGTGGAGGGCGGGTCTCATTGTTGGTCGCTGTCGGCGCGGCCGCGCCGTCCTGGGACGCAGTTTGCCACAGCCGGTTCGCGGCCGGGCGGTTTGCCGTCGGCCAAGTCGCGCGGCCCGCCATCCTGGATGCCGCCGCCGTTGGTATCGGCACCGCGGCGATATGCGAAATGCCGGCGTTGGCCTCCGCTCAGCTCTGGCGCTGTTTCCGTTCGCGCAGCTCCTTCCGCCGCAGGATCTCGGCCCGGAACTCGGCGAACTGCTTGCGGGTCTCGGCTTCGAGCACCGCGGTACCGATCAGCGGCGGAATCCAGTGGCCCGATATGAATCGCCCGTGATTGGTGATGCGCGTGGCGTTGCCCTGGGCCGCGATACGGGTCGTGAACACCGACGCCTTCATGTCGCCGCGAATGAGCTTCGACCGAATCTCGAGGAGCGGCACGAATTCGATCTCCCGCACGTTGTCGAACTTGAACTCGAAGGGACCGAATGTCAGACGGCTCGTCTGCGCGACCTCGATCCTGTCCTTGTCGCGATGGATGATCCGGCTCATCGCCACGTTGGAGACGAAATCGGCCATGTGATCGTAATCGGTCAGCACGTTCCATGCTTCCTGCGGTGTCGCTTGGACGACGAGCTCGACGTCGACCTCGATCGCTTCGCCGTCGCGTCGTATGGCAACGGCAATGTCCTGCGAGTCGGGCGGAGCGGCATGCACGGCAGCGATCATTGCCAGGGCAATCGCGAACAGGAAGGGGTAGACCGCGCGCGGCATGGCGGAGAAGGAGCCGGAATGGATTATCGCCTCAACCGGCGCTGCGGCCCGCATTTTTCTTGCGGCGATCGTCAGGGACTGCAGTGGCGCATGGTCGATGCGGCCGTCGAGCCGATCCTGTCGGCGGCGCGTTCAGCGCGCGAGCGCGCAAGGTCGACATACAATGCGAAACGCCAGATCAAAGGAGAAGTCGATGACGACCCCCGCCAAGCCCGAACCCATCACGTTCGTCGTATCTGGCGTATCGCAGTCGCCCGATCCCGCAGAAGTCATGCGCGGAGCCGCATCGCCGCCGCTGCCAGCGGGACTTTCGCGCGGAACGATCAAGCATGCGGTGCGGGTCGGCGCGCCGAGGGGAAACGGGCACGAAGTCCGTATCGTCGCTCGGCCTGGCGAGGACGTGGTGGTGCTCCACGTCCACGGGGGTCCGGTGCTGGTGTTGCATCCCGAGAACGCTCGCGACTTGTTACTCGCCCAATCTGCGACCTCGCGCAAGCGAGGCGGCACGGCGCGCGGCGCAGCGGCTCCCGCGCACGAAGTCCAGATCGATGCCCGTCTGCAGTGGGCCGGTCTCGAACGGATCCTGCAGCGGCGCGGCTCAAAGCAGCGGGCGACGGACGGCGTGCTGCTGTCCGCGGTTGAAATCGTCACCGACATCGGGAAGGACAGGGCGGCGAGCTTCGTCGCCTCGGAAGTCGTTCGCAACGTCGACGCGCAGGTCAATCCGGGTGTATACAAGCTTTCACCCGATGCGCTGCCGAAGCTCAAGGGCACGGCGCAGCCCTTGACGCAGATACCCGCCGCAGCCGACGGCCAACCGTTGCTCGTCCTGGTGCACGGGACGTTTTCCGAGACGAGCGGCTCGTTCGACAAGCTCTGGCTGCATCACCCGCAGCACGTCGCGACGCTGTTCGAGCACTATCGGCAGCGCGTTTACGGGCTCGAGCATCCGACGCTCGGTGCGAGTCCGATCGAGAACGCGCTATTGCTCGCCCGGGCGTGCCCGAAGGGCGCGCGCCTGCATCTGGCGACCCATTCGCGCGGCGGGCTCGTGGCCGAGGTGCTGGCCCGCGTATGCGCCGCTCCCGCGCTCGGCGCCACAAACCTGGCCTTTTTCAAGGGCGGCCCGTACCGGGCACAACGCGAGGCGCTGCGGGAGCTCGGCAAGGTCGTGGCCGCACGGAAGCTCCGCGTCGAGCGCATCGTGCGCGTCGCGTGCCCCGCGCGCGGAACGCTGCTCGCGTCGAAGCGGCTCGACGCCTACCTGTCGGTTCTCAAGTGGTCACTGGAGCTCGCGAACGTGCCGGTCGCGCCGGCGATCGTGGATTTTCTGGCGGAAGTGGCGCGACGCCGCGCCGACCCCGAGTTGCTGCCGGGCCTCGCGGCGCAGATTCCCGACAGCCCCCTCATTCGCTGGCTGCACGCGGCGGACGACGCGATCCCGGGCGACCTGCGCATCGTGGCCGGAGACATCGAAGGCGATTCGGTGATTTCCTGGCTCAAGACGCTGCTGGCGGACGCGTACTACTGGACCGACAACGATCTCGTCGTGCAGACCCGGTCGATGTACGGCGGTGCGCCGCGGGCTTCCGGCGCGATGTTCGTGTTCGATCACGGCGGAAAAGTCTCCCACTTCAACTACTTCTTCAACGGGCGCACGGCAGAGGCCGTCACGAACGCGCTCGTCAAGGAGAGGCCGCCGGCGTTTCGCGTCGTCGGTCCGCTGTCGTGGGCCGGTGAATCGGCCACGGGCCTGCGTGCCGCGATCCGCGGCGGCGACGGCACGCCGCAGGCCGACCGACCGGCCGTGTTCGTGCTGCCGGGAATTCTCGGCAGCAATCTCAAGATCGACGGCGAGCGCATCTGGCTCAGCTATCGCCTTCTCAACGGTTTGAAGCGCCTCGAGTACCGGTCCGGCCCGCCGGATCGTGTCGAGCCCGATGGCGCGATCGAGGGCACTTACGACGACCTGGAAGCCTTCCTCGCCGGCACCCATCAGGTGATCGAGTTCGCGTACGACTGGCGGCGGCCGATCGAGGACGAAGCGCAGCGCCTTGCCGGCGAGGTCGACGCTGCTCTCGCCGTGCGCGAGCGGAGCGGACAGCCGGTCCGCATCGTCGCGCACTCGATGGGCGGGCTCGTGGCGCGCACGATGCAGCTCGAGCGCCCGGACGTCTGGCAGCGGATGATGGCTCGCCATGGCGCCCGCCTGCTGATGCTGGGCACGCCCAACGGCGGCTCGTGGGCGCCGATGCAGGTGCTGTCCGGCGACGATACGTTCGGCAACGCGCTGGTCTCCATCGGCGCGCCGTTCCAGGACCACGCGGCGCGGCAGATGATGGCGGGATTGCCGGGCTTCATCCAATTGCAGGCGGCGCTCGTCGATCCGAGTCAGCGACTCGACCGGCACGCCACGTGGCAGAAGCTCGCCGACGACGACCTTGCGCTCGTGCGCGAGTTCAATGCATGGCATCGCAGCGAGATCCAGCTCAACGCCTACCAATGGGGCGTTCCGCCGCAGGCCATCATCGATCGCGCGATCGCGCTGCGCAGGCGTCTCGACGCTCAGCGCGATGGCGACCTTGCGCCGTTCAGGGACCGAATGCTGCTGGTCGTCGGCAAGGCGGCCTTCACGCCTGACGGCTTCGACGTCGGCGAAGCAGGCGTCGAGTATCTCAACGCGCAAGAGACCGGCGACGGCCGGGTGACGCTCGCAAGCGCGCGCCTCCCGGGCGTCTCAACATGGCAGATCGATTGCGAGCACGGCAAGCTGCCGGCGCAGCGAAGCGCGTTCGCCGGGTATCTCGAGTTGCTCGAGCAGGGGACGACAAGCCTGTTGGCGCCCGTGGCCGACGCCCCCTCGCCGCGCGGCGCCTCGGTGGGGGCGGCCGACGCTGTCTTCGGCAGTCGCCCGTCCCGCGCGCGGCCGCCGAGCCGACCGCCGGAATCCGCTCGCGACGTTCTGGCGCCCTCAGCCGCGCAACCGGGCGCGGCAACCGCTCCCGCCGGCGCGGCGCTGAAGATCGGCGTCATCAACGGCGATCTGGTGTTTATGCGCCAGCCCCTCCTGCTCGGCCATTACACGTCGCTGCGGCTGACCGGCACCGAGCGCGTGATCGACCGGCTGCTCGACGGCGCGATGAGCGTGTCCCTGCGAGCGGGGCTGTATCCAGGCCTTCCCGGCGCCCACCAGGTGTTCCTCAATACCGGCGCGAATCGCGAGAATCCGCTACAGTTGCCGCGTCCCGCGGCGGCGATCGTGGTCGGCCTCGGCGACGAGAACAAGTTGCGCGCGGACGATCTCGTGCTCACGGTGCGCCAGGCGGTCATCGCGTGGTCGAGGCGTCTCACTGAGCTGCCCGGCGGCGCGCCCGCGGTCTTCGAGCTGGCGTCGACGCTCATCGGCAGCGGCGGGGTCGGGATGAGCGTCGGGCAGGCGGCGCGGCTCATCGCTCAAGGCGTGCGCGAGGCCAACCAGCGCCTCGCCGAAAGCAGCCTGCCGGTCGCCGGCCATCTGCACCTGGTCGAGCTCTACCTCGATCGGGCCGGCGATGTCTGGCGCGCGCTGCAAGTGCATGCCGCCGCCGCACCTGGCGAATACGACGTGGCGGAGCTGGTCAAGCCCGGTCCGGGAGGGCTCACGCGCTTGCTCGATTCGGGCTATCGCGGTGCGGATTACGACTTCATTTCCGCGCTGACGGAAAGAGGAGCACGCGGCGAACCGCAGATTGCCTACACGCTCGACACCAAGCGCGCACGAAGCGAAGTGCGCGCGCAGCAGACGCAGAGCCGGCTCTTGCGACAGCTCGTGGCCGGGGCTGCGGGCGACGGGAACACCGACCCCCAGATCGGCCACACGCTGTTCAAGCTGCTGGTGCCGCTCGAGATGGAGCCCTTCCTCGGCGGCACGAGCGACGTGCAGCTCGAGGTGGACGGCGGCACCGCGGGCATTCCCTGGGAGCTCCTCGACAGCGGCGCGCCCGCGGGCGGCGATCCGCGGCCCTGGGCCATCCGCGCCAAGCTGCTGCGCAAGCTGCGCACCGCCGATTTCCGCGGCCAGGTGACCGACGCGAGCGCAGAGGCGAGCGTGCTCGTGATCGGCGAGCCCGCCTGCGATCCGGACCTCTATCCGCGCCTGCCCGGCGCGCGCAACGAGGCCAATGCCGTCGCCCAGAGCCTGCGCGCCGACAGGGCGCTTCGTGCCGACCGCGTATTGTCCCTGATCAGCCCGGACGACCCGGGCAAAGTCGGACCCGATGCGCGAACGATCGTCAATGCGCTGCTCGGGCGCGACTGGCGGATCGTTCATATCGCCGGGCACGGCGAGCCTTCCAACGCAAACCGCGACCCGGGCGGCGTCGTGCTGTCCGACGGCACATTCCTGGGCCCGCGCGAGATCCACAGCATGCGCGTGGTGCCGGAGCTCGTCTTCGTGAACTGCTGTCACCTTGCGGCGCGCAGTGGAGCGCAGCTGCTGATGCAAGACGCCAAAGGCTCCGGGGCGCTCGATCGACCGCGCTTCGCGGCGGGCGTCGCCGAGGAGCTGATCAAGATCGGCGTCCGCTGCGTCATCGCCGCCGGCTGGGCGGTCGATGACGCCGCAGCGAGCGCCTTCGCAACGCGCTTCTACGAGCGACTGCTGCAGGGCGAGCGCTTCATCGACGCCGTCGCCGAGGCGCGCGAAGTTGCATGGGAAGCGGGCAGCAATACCTGGGCCGCCTATCAGTGCTACGGCGACCCCGATTGGCGCCTCATCGCGAACGCACCGGACCCGCAGCAGCCGACCGCGTCGCTCGCGGATGAGTTCGCGGGCATCGCCGCGTCGAAGACGCTGGTCCTCGCCCTCGAATCGCTCGCGGTCAAAAGCAGATACCAAAGCGCCCCTTCGGCGGGGGAGCAGGACAGGTTTCAGAGGGAGCAGCGGGAGAAAGTCCGCCACCTCGAAGCGCGATTCGGCTCGATCTGGGGCGACATCGGCGAGGTCGCCGAAGGATTTGGAAACGCATGGAGCGAGGCCGGTGATCACGCGGCAGCCATCGGCTGGTATGCCCGCGCGCTGGACGCCAACGATGGCACCGCTTCGCTCAAGGTCGTCGAGCACCTCGGCAACCTGCGCGGGCGAAAGGCCTGGGCAGGGGTCGAGAACGCGTTACGCGAACTTGCCCGGTCCCCCGCGGAGGCCGTCGTTGCGAAGCGCGGCAGAACCCCGGGTCGCGGCAAGCGCGGCGCAATCGGCGATCGCCGCCGTGCGGTCACGGCGCTCGACGGCGTGTTGAAAGACGCGCGCGACGGCCTTCGGGCGGCGCTCGCGCTGCTCGAGCGGGCGACGGCGCTGCAGGCCACGATCGAGCGCGAAAGCCTTTGCGGCTCGGCGTGGAAGCGGCTCGCCTTGATCGAGGCCGCCGCCGGAAACGCCCGCGACGAAGCCGAGGCCATCGAAAACATGAAGGAGCGCTATCGGCGCGCGATCGCGATCGCCCGCGAGAAAAACGACGACGGGTTGTTTTACCCAGCCCTCAACTGGATGGCTGCCACGCTCGTCACGGATGCCGGCAAGCGTGGCTGGCGCGGGTTCGATCCGCATTTGCTGGTCCAGCTCCGCGCAAACCTCGCCGCGAAAACGCGCGACGATCCGGACTTCTGGAGTGTCGCCGGCTTGACCGAGTTGCAGGTCTACGAGGCGGTAGCGGACGGCAAGCTGGCCGTGGCAATCGATGCAATCGTGCGCGACTACGGCGATCTGCACGCGCGGGTGAGCGCACGCTCGATGTGGAGCTCGGTGGCAGACCAGATCCGCTTCGTGTTGCCGAAATACGCGAAGCGTGCGACGGCGCAGGAACAGGCGGCGGCGGCGAGACTGACTCGGTGCCTCGAGGCGTTTGCCGGGGCGCGTGGAACCCGAGGCGCCGCCGGGGTCGGCCCGGATCAACGCGCCAAGGCGCCTACGGATACATCTGCTTGATCATCGCCACGTCCTTCGCCGACACGGTCGTGTTCTCGTTGGTGGGCCCAAGCCCGTCCGCGAACAATGCGCCGTCGAACGCGTAAAGCATGATCGACTTGGGATCGAAAACCGTGGCCGAAATGCCCTTCGGTGAATACTTCTCGAGCACGTTGAACTTGATGTCGTCCGGGCTCCAGTAGTTCGGCGGCCCCTGGAAATATTTCATCACTGCGGCAACGTTCCACTTGCGGTCGAACTTCGGTGACTGGTGCTCGTGGATGCAGCCCAGCGCATGGCCGAATTCGTGAGTCACGACGCGGTGATATTCCTCGTCGTCGGTATCGTCCCGCAGCCAGCCGTAGTTCATCGTCGGCTGATGGGACGGGAAGTAGCTCGTGTTCAACGCGTCGCGGCCCACGGCGGACCACGACCCGCTGTCCGCGTAAAAGGAGATGCGGATTTCCGCCGCTCCGCTCGGAACGAACTTGAGCTTGATGTCGGCGTACTTCTCCCACTCCTTCGCGACCGCGGTGACCTTCTTCTTCATCTTGGCGCTGCCGTCGAGGAACCTGCAGCGCAATGTGGATCCGCGCGGCCATTTCTTCGAATTGATCAACGCCATCCGCGTGACGTGCGCCACGCCGTCGGCCTTCAGCCTTCCGCTGCCTCCGGCCGCATCGATCATCTGTCGTCGCATCTCGCGACGCACGTGTCGCTCCGGATCGAGCTCGTCCGGGATGATTCGCTCGAAGCAGATCCTGACCGATCGTTCGACCGGCTTTTCGGATGCTTTGGTCGACTTCGACGGTCCGACAGCTTTCTTGGCCATATGCGCTCCTCGAGTTTAGGCGCCGGGTCCGGGGCAACTTGGCGGCTGGGTGTCTTGCTGCCACACTGCTCGGCGGGGGATGACGCTGCCAGAGCGATGTCGACTCGCGGCGCACCACGGCAGCGCGCTCCCGCTAAACGTAGCACCGGCCGCGGTGGCAGTTCAACCGGAATATTCACGCGGAAGTTGCGCGCGGGCTGCCGGACGCGATGGCGACCGCGCGTCGCAGTATATTGCGCGCGCAACCGGCCGGATTCGGCTAGGATCGGTTGCCGCGGCGCCGGGACCGACACACGCCCGCTGGACCAACCGTCAACTGCTCGCAAGGAGGGCGCATGCGCGCGTTCTTCGTCCGCCCGTTCGGTACCAAGGAGGGGATTGATTTCGAGCGCGTCCAACGCGATCTTTTCGACCTCGCGCTCGAGCGGCTGCGCTCCCGCCACGGCGTCGAGATCGAAGGGGGCACGACGGGCGAGTTCATCCTTCAGGGCAACATCCGCGAAGACATGTTCCGGCTGCTCGTCACGGCCGATCTCGTGGTCGCCGACGTATCGATCTACAACCCGAATGTTTTCTACGAGCTCGGCATCCGCCACGGGTTGCGGCCCCGGCACACCTTTCTGGTGCGCGAGAAGGCCACGGTGGCTGCTTATCCGTTCGACCTGCAGACTGACCGCTACTTCGTCTACGACTGCGCGAACCTCGCGGGCGACGTCGAAGCGCTGGCGGCAGCGCTACGCTCCACGCTCGGCGCCGACCCCGCGCGGAAGGACAGCCCCGTCTTTCAGCTGCTGCCCAATCTCGAACCCCACGATCGATCCGTATTGATGCCGGTGCCGCGCGACTTCCAGGAAGAGGTCGAACTCGCGCGCGTCGGTAACCAGCGGGGCGACCTACGGCTCCTCGCTCACGAAGCGCAGGGCTTCGAATGGGAGACGGAAGGTTTGCGCCTCGCCGGCGATGCCCAGTTCAAGCTCAAGGCGTTCCCGGGGGCGAAGGAGACGTTCGAGGCGCTCCTCGAGTCGTTGCCGGACGACGTGTACGCCAACCTGCGCCTCGGCACGATCTATCAGAAGCTCGCTTCGGCCGCGTCGTCCGAAGAGCGCGAAGCGCTGCTGACCCGCTCTGATCAGGCGATCACGCGTGCCCTCGCCGGCGCAACCACGGCGAAGAACCGCTCGGAGGCGCATTCGCTGCTGGGGAGCAACGCCAAGACCCGCTGGCTCGCCGACTGGTGCGACCTGGCGGCCGACGCGCGGCCCGCCGCGGCTCTCGGCTCCTCGTATCTCGCCCAATCGCTCCGATGGTATCTCAGGGCCTTCGGTCACGACGTTACCGGCTTCTATCCGGGGGGCAATGCGCTCGCCCTGCTCAAGATCCAGGCCGGCCTTGCCCAATTGGCGGCCGAGACATGGCAAGCAGGCTACGCGGACGACTACGCCGCGCGGGCCGCGCTCAGGGACTTCGAAGCCTGCGCAGCGCGTGTCGCCGCCGCGCTGTATCTGGTGCTGGGAATGGATCCGGTCGTGGGGACGAAGGGAGACGACGACTGCTGGGCAGCGATCGCGCGCGCGGACCTTCTGTTCATGACGATCGACAACGCGAAGCGCGTCGAGAATGAATACAAGAAGGCGTGCGCGGTTGCCAGAAACGATGCGTTCGCGCTCAGTGCGGCGCGACGCAATGTCGAGCTCTTCGAATCGCTCGGTCTGCTGCCCGGAAACGTCAGGATCGCCCTTTCCGTCATCGACAAGGCGCTCCCGGCGGCGGCGCGGACGCAATTCCATGATGGGCCCCGGCGCGTTGTGCTTTTCGCCGGCCACATGGTCGACGAGGCCGCCCGTCCGAAGGACGAGATGCGCTTTCCGCCGACCGCAAAAGCCGAGGCGACCGCGCGCGCGATGATCGAGAGTGCGCTGCGAAACGAAATGGGCGAAGAAGGTGGCGTCTCGCTCGGCATCGCCGGCGGCGCCTGCGGCGCGGACATTCTCTTTCACGAAGGGTGCGCTTCCCTCGGCGTTCCCACGCGCCTGTTCCTGGCCCTGCCGAAGGACGCTTTCCAGGTCACGTCGGTGGAACGAGGCGGGCCCGCCTGGGTCGAGCGCTATCGCAAGCTTTGCGACAGGGTTCCCCTGCGGGTGCTGCAGGATGTCGAGCCGCTGCCGCGTTGGCTGACCGACAGGCCCGGCTACGATGTCTGGCAGCGAAACAACCTGTGGACGATGTTCAACGCCCTCGAGGCCGGGGCAAAACATCTCACGCTGATCGCGCTGTATAACAGCGAGCGCGAGCCCGACGGCCCCGGCGGCACGGCGCATCTCGTTCGTGTGGCGCGGAAATCGGGCTTCAAGGCGATCGAGCTCGACGCACGCGCGCTAGTACAGGATTGAGTGCCTGCGAGCCCGCCCTCTCGACCGCCCATATCGACTGAGTCAGGCGACGATGCGCCTCTCGACGCGAAATCACCGGAGCCCCGGAATTTTCGGCTTGCGTCCCGTTGACGCTTGGAGTAATTGTCGCGAAGCTACACGATCGGACGCGGGCCAGCACGGCCCCCGGCCGGCGGACCGCACCGGAAACCGGCCCGCGCGACGATAGGGAGCGGCCATGCCAAGGAACGTCGTCGTCTGCTGTGACGGAACGGCCAACGAATTTGCCAAGCACAACACCAATGTAGTGAAGCTCTACTCGGTACTGCAGCACGATCCGGCGTCGCAGGTTGCCTACTACCATCCGGGAATTGGGACGATGGAGCCGGCCGGGGCGCTGACCACGTTCGCGCGCAAGACCACCAAGGTTCTGGCGATGGCGATCGGCTATGGTCTCGAAAACGACATCCGCGACGCGTACGTCTTCGTGATGAACCATTTTCGGGAAGGCGACCGACTGTTCTTGTTCGGATTCAGCCGCGGCGCATACACCGCAAGAGCCGTCGCCTCGCTCATCTACATGTACGGTCTGATCCGGACCGGAAACGAGCCGCTCGTGCCCTACGCGCTCCGCATGATGCGGGGCATCGAGCGCGCGAAGTCGGGACGAGAAGACGTATCCGAGTACTTCAGCCTGGCCCGCGAGTTCAAGGCGGCGATGTCCGGAGCCGCGTGCCGACCGTGGTTCGTCGGCGTCTGGGATACGGTGAGCTCGGTCGGCTGGATCGAAAATCCCCTCAGGCTTCCCTACATCGCCAACAATCCGGACATCGAGTTCGGGCGCCACGCGGTCGCGATCGATGAACGCCGGGCGTTCTTCCGCAATCACCTCTGGCGAACGCCCGAAGGCGCGGTGCGGGAACACGGCCCGAGAGACCTGAAGCAGGTCTGGTTTCCAGGGGTGCATTGCGATGTCGGAGGAGGCTATCCGGAAGGCGAGAGCGGACTATCCAAGATCGCGCTCGAATGGATGCTCGACGAGGCGGAGGCGGTCGGCCTGCGGGTCGACGCGGCGAGGCGGCGGCGGATCCTCGGCCAGGACGGCAGCGGGCAGTACGCTTTTCCGGATCCGTGCGCCGCCGCGCACGAATCGCTCACCGGCGCATGGCACCTTGCGGAGTTCGTGCCGAAGAAGCATTTCGATTGGGCGACCCGAACGGAGGCCCGCCGCATGAATCGTCATCGCCGACGCACGCTGCCGCCAGCGTCGCACGTGCACGTCTCCGCTTTTGATCGCGGCGAGGACTATCGGACGCGCCTGCCGCCAGACGTCATCTGGGTCGGACGGCCGGATTCGCCGGCCCGATCCCCGACCGCCGACGTGGAGACGGTCTAAATCATGGGCGACGAATTCCAGGTCCGGACGGTCACCGTCGAATTTCTACGGCCCGGCCCGCCGCACAATCAGCTCCTGTCGCCGCTTACGCAGTACCTCGCCATCTGCGGGGATGCGGGCGCCGGCGTTGTCACCGTGCCCTACGAGCAAGCCGTGTTCGAGCGCAAGCTGAAGGAGCTTCGATACGAGACCGGTGACGCCGGCGACCGCCTCGCCATGCTGCACGATGTAGGCGTGGACATGGGTCGGATCCTAGGCGCGGTGCCGGGTCTTCCGGGCGCGCTCACGATCGACCCGAACAAGCGGGGAACGCTGATCCATCTGCGCCTCACACTTTCCGCGTCCGAACTCGCCCATCTGCCGTTCGAGCTCGCGAAGGTGCCGATCGGGCCGAACGCAACCGCGGAGAGCTGGCTCGCCATCCAGACCCGTCCGTCCGTTTGCTTGACCCGCAATATCCGCACGGTTTCGCCCGAAGGCGTCGCGTGGCCGGAAACACCGCGCATCCTGTTCGTCTCGGGCGACCCGGACAACGTTCCGTTCGACTTGCATCGGAACGCGCTGGTGGAAGCGATCAAGAGTTTCCGGTACCCTGCGCGAGACGATGCGGTGGATTCGAACCGCGGCGCTCGCGAGCAATTCGGCAGTCTGCTGACGATCCTCAAGGATCCGACGCTCGCCGATGTGCTCTTCGAGTGCCGCAACGCAGCGTACACGCACGTCCATCTGCTGACGCATGGCGACCAGTACGCATCGTCTCCCGATTCGTACGGACTCGTGCTTCGCGGCCCCGACGGCGCCCCCGACGTCGTGTCGGGTGAAAGGTTTGCGAGCGTGCTGACCTCCGTCGGCACCGCTCGCATTCATCGCCCGACGGTTGTCACGGTCGCGAGCTGCGACAGCGGCAACGTGGGGACCGTCACGATTCCCGGCGCGAGCTTCGCCCACGCGCTGCATCAGTCCGGAATTCCCCTGGTCGTCGCCTCGCAGTTTCCGCTCAGCATCGAAGGCTCCCTTCCGCTCGCCGGCACGCTGTACGAGGGGCTGCTGTGGGGCGAGCATCCGCTCGTGCTTCTGCAGCGACTGCGGGCCGAATTGCACGCGCGGTACACGTCGGTCTGGCATGACTGGGCGAGCATGGTCGTGTACGAGGCACTGCCTCAGGCCCTCGACGATCAGCTGGATACGCTGAAGTACTTCCAGGCCAAACGCGCGATCGACGCGGGATTGCAGCGCATCGACCTCGCGATCCAGGCGCCGACCGGCGAATCGCTCGCGGAGCTGGACGAAGCGATCGAGCGTGCCGTCGACCATCTCCCGTTGGGCGGGCCGTACGCGGTCGAATGCGTCGGTTTGCGCGCGAGCTCGCGCAAGCGGCGGGCCCAGGCCGCCTTCGTGCTTGCCTCCAGGGCCCCGGACCCGGTCAAGTCATGGCGAGACCCGTTCGACCTCCTCGAGCAGGCGTGGCTCGATTACAACGTCGCCGTGCGCGGACTCCTCATCAACGAGGGTCGCGCAGTCCAGCGGGTCGCGACACTGCATTGGGTGCTGGTGCAGGTCGCTTGTCTCGCCGCGGTACTGGGCAAGGATTACGACGAAGAGCGATGGATCGCCGCGAAGCATTGCGCCGACCTGTACCTGGGGCATCGGGACCTTGCGGAGCGCGCCTGGGCCCACGCGAGTCTGGCGGAACTGTGGCTGCTCAGACTTTGCGAGCCGGGGGTCGGCGCTGACGAACGGAAGAGGTTCATCGAATCGGCCCACGATCACGCGCACGAGCTTGTCCGTGCCTACCCGTCGCGCACCGAGTTCCCGGTGCTCTGGACGTTGCGCCAGTTCAAGCGGTACGCCGATTGGTGGGGGCGCCCCGAATTCGTCGACGGGCTCGCGAGACGTAACGGCGGCCGTCGCGTCTCGTGGGAAGACTGCGAGCTGATCAAGACGGCAACGCGACTGATCGAAAGGTTGGAACGCAAAGCCGGCGAGCCGGCGGCAGATGCCGGCCGCGTTTCCGCCTCGGCGCTCCCCGCCGGGCCCGCAGCAGTCGGAACCGGTGGCCCGCAACCCCCTCTTTCAGGCGTGCATCGGCCACCCTCGACCGGGGCATCGCGTGCCCGTCCGGCCCGCGCTACCGCGAGACGGCGCGGTCCCGGCCCGTTCTTCGACATCGAGATGCTTCCTGCCGCCAACGGCGATGCGCTCTGGATCGAGTACGGCGACGCCGCCGAGACGCATCGATGGCTGATCGATTGCGGAACGGCGGCGACGGCGAAACCTCTGCTCGCGCGCGTCGAAGAGGTGCCCGCAAACGAGCGCCGGCTCGAATTGTTCGTGATGACCCACATCGACGCGGACCACATCGGGGCCGCGCTGCCGCTCCTGGGTGCAGTCAAACGCGGCCTGGGCATCCGCGACGTGTGGTTCAACGGCTGGCGGCATCTTTCTGGCCGCCTCGGCGCGCGTCAGGGCGAGATGTTCTCGTCGGCCATCCAGGATCTGGAGCTGCCCTGGAACGCGTGGCGCGACGGTGATGCGATCGTCATCGACGGTGAGGATCTCCTCCCCACGCAAACGCTACCCGGAGGCATGAAGCTCACGCTGCTCTCGCCGACGCCCGAGCAACTGCGCAAGCTCGCCCCTGTCTGGACGCGCGAGTTGAAACGATACGGCCTCGAGCCCGGCGCCCGGATCGACTACAGCCGGTTCCTCAAAGGTGCGCCGTCGACGTCGACCGACGTCGACGCGCTGGCGGACGAGCCGTTCAGCGATGACGCCGGCGCGCCGAACGGAACCAGCATTGCGCTCCTCGCCGAGTTCGGCGGAGTCACCGCGCTGTTCGGCGCCGACGCCTACGCTTCGGTGCTCGCCGCATCGGTCGGGCGCCTGCTGAAGGAGCGCAAGATCGACCGCTTGCGGGTGGACGCGTTCAAGCTGGCCCACCACGGCAGCAAGAACAATCTCAGCACGGAACTTCTGGAGTTGTTCGACTGCAACCGGTACCTGCTGTCGTCGAACGGCGATCATTTCTGCCATCCGGATCGACAAGCGGTCGCTCGCGTCATCAAATCCGGTGGCAGCCGACCCGCGCTCCACTTCAACTACCGCAGCCGATTCAACGACGTCTGGGAGCGCGCCGACTTGCAGGAGAAGTACGGGTACGCGGCCCACTACCCTGCCTCCGGAGCATCGGGGATGCGCGTGTCGCTGCTCGCCACCGCCGATTAGCGTGGTCGCGGTGACCCGGACGCCGCCGACTGCGCTTCCGGGAGGGAGAATCGCACCGAGGACTCGGCTGCGAAGTGAATCCCGAAAGTTCCCACGCTCATTTGATGACGGGCGGCCCGCAAGCCTGGCGCGCCGGGGCTTCGGTTGCGAACCATTGCCCCGGCGCCGCGCACTGCGACGCGGGCACACGTGTGACCGCTCCCGATCTGCAGCACCAGCCGACGAGTCTCGTGACATCGAGAGCGCCCGGTTTGAGCTTGAGGACGCCGGCGTCCTTGGTCACGACGCTTCCGCCGTTGGTCGTGCCGCCCTGTGGTGCGCCGGGTGGCGGCGGCATGGGCCTGGGTGCCACGGTAACAGTCGTGTCTCGCTGCTGGGCGGCGGCGCCCTTTCGGCTCACCGTCAACGTGAAGGTCGTCGTGGCGGAAAGCCTGCGCGCGACGCATCCGCCGTCCGCCGACGACGGTTGCGGACCGCCCGGCGCGATGACCGCCCTCTCCGCATTGCGCGCGCTGAAGCACAGCTGCGTTGCGCCGGGCTGTTTCAGCAGCGGCGGCTCAGCGCGAAATTCCACGATCAGCGGTGCCTCGGGCGGTGGCGTGGGCGTCGGAAGAACCCTGACCGTCGCCTTGCGCTGCTGGGCGCCGGCGCCCCTTCGGCTCACCGTCAACGTGAAAGTCGTCGTGGCGGAAAGCCTGCGCGCGACGCATCCGCCGTCCGCCGACGACGGTTGGGGACCGCCCGGCGCGATGATCGCCCTCTCCGCGTTGCGCGCGCTGAAGCACAGCCGCGTTGCGCCGGGCTGTTTCAGCAGCGGCGGCTCAGCACGAAATTCCACGATCAGCGGTGCCTCGGGCGGTGGCGGCGGCGCGACCGGGGGCGTCTCGATGGTCGCGACCAGAGGGACGTTGGCCGGTGCGCCGGCAGCGTTGTGCGGCACGACGAGGCGCGCGGCGAGCCTTCCCGCGCCGGAAGCGTCGACGCTGATGTCGACAAAGCACCGCACTCGGGGCGCAAGTCGCTCCGCGCAACCATTGGTCATTGAAAAACGGCTGTCACCATCGATTCGCGGCGCCCCCAGCCGCGCTGCGTCGGAGCCCGAATTGGTGATGGTCACTCTCCGCGGCTTCACTCCAGCTCCGCCTTTCAACGCGCCGAAATCAACCTCCGCAGGCTCGACCTCGATGGCCGGTCGCCCGAAGCCGTTGCCGGCGAGCTCGACGCTGCGCGCAACGCCTGCACTGCTCGCAATGACGATCCGGCCGCTGCTCGGTTCGATGACGGAGGGTGCGAAGCGCACGTCGATCACGCAATCGGAGCCGGGTGCAAGCCGGGCGTTCGCGCAGCGGTCTTGCACACGGAATGCGTCGCTCCCCTGCCGCATCACCTGCCGAACCTCGATCGGGACGGTGCCGGAATTACGCACCCGAATCGGCCGGGGGGCGCTCGCGGTCCCGATTTCCTGGCGGCCGAAGGCGAGGCTGCCGGGTGCGACGTCGAGTCGAACCGTCGCCTGGCCACTTCCGAGGAGCGCCACCGTCCGCGGGCTGCCGCTCGCATTGTCTTCGATCACAAGCTTCGCGCGCCTTTCGGCCGGCTTGCTCGGCGCGAAGCGAAGCTCGATCGCGCATTGCGCTTCGGGCGCGACGGCGGCAGCTTTACAGCCGTCGCGCACGATGCGGAAGTCGCTATCACCCTCGATCGCGGCGGCGGTCGCCGTCAACGGCGCCGAGCCCTCGTTGCGAAGCGTCAGGCTCGACGTCGCGCCGCTGCCGATCGCAACATCGCCGAAGTCGACGGTTCTGACGCTGAGGACCGCGACCGGCGTCGACGTGCCGACGCCCCGTATCGGCACCGCGAGCGCTTCGCCGACATCACGCGCCCTAATGACGATCGTTGCTGCATGGGGACCGACGGTGTCGGGTTTGAACTGAACCAGCAATCGGCAAGCGAGCTTCGGCGGCACCTTGATCCCGTCACAGGACCTTCCGATCGCAAACGAGGCCGCGTTCGGCCCTTGCAGCGTCACATCGATCAACTCGAGGGTGCCGTGCCCCTGGTTGCCGATCTGGATCGCTTGCGGAGCCGCGGCCGCCCCCACATCCTGCGCTCCGAAATCAAGATTGCCGGGACCGACGGTGGCGATCGGGCGCAGAACGTAGTTGACGATCGGTATCGCACCGAGCGTGGTCACTCCCAGGCCGGCGAGGACGGCAAGCAGAATCGCCCAACGCGACCAGCCGAGGAGCCGCAGGTTGTTGCCGGTAGCGTTCAGGCCCGCAGCGTCGCCGCTGCGCTTGCGCGCGTTGCGGGCATCGTTGAGCAGGCGGCGCGCCGCGCGCTTGTCGCCGAGCATCAGCTCGAGGCTGCCCCGCTGATGCTGCGCCCAGCCGGCGCTGGCGTCGTCGCCGATGCGAGTGGCGATGTCGTGGGCGCGGGAAAGCATGTCGCGCCAAGCGTCCCAGCGATTGGCGTCGGCAAGCGAACCATCGAATGCACGGGCGAGTTGCAACGACTCTACGGGACGGCCATTCGCCGCAGCCCAAACCATCTGCGCCACCATCGGCGCCGCCAGGCGCGCGACGCGACGCGGCGTGCCGCGCGCCGCGAAAGCGTACTGAGTGAAGGCGCGCGTGGCGCGCTGCCGGCATGCGACGAATTCGGGCATTGTCTCGATCCGGGGAGCGAGGCCCGCGGCGAGACGAAAGCCCGGCGGGACATGCTGGGCGAGGCCGCGCCGCACCAATCCGGCCAGCACGTAGTTGATCCCGTCGACCTCCGCGATCGCAGCGCACTGCTCGGGTTCGAGCGCAACGCCGCCGCCGCAGGCCAGCGCCGCGAGGACGCGCCGGCTGCTTGAATCCTGTTCGTCGAGATTCGGACCGCCAGCGATCGCCGTCGACGCTGCCGCGACACCGTGCACCGCGGCAACGCCGGCCGCTTGCTCAATTCGTGCCGGATGGCCCTGTACCGATTCGACGATGCGGGCGGCGATGGCCCGCTCGTCGCCCGCGAGGGGGCGGAACAGCGCGCGCTCGAACAGGCGTATGCCGTCGTCCATCGGCAGACCCTTGAGCGCAACGGGTCGGCGGCGCGCGCTCGCCGCGATCTGCTCGGCGGCGAACACCCAGGCCGAGTTGGGCGCGCTTAGGTAGAGCGCGTCGAGCCCGGCCGGCGGCTGCGCCGCGTCGTCAAGGATCAGGAGCGCCGTCTTGTCGGCCAAATTGCGGCGTATCTCCACCGCGCTCGGGCGCTCGCCCGGCGCCACGTCGAAGAAAGCCTCGTGCACCGCCTGCACGAGATCGCTTTCACCCAGCGTCGCTGCCTGCAGGTACACGACCCCATCGTGAAAGCCCGCGGTGTGATCCAGGTTGCCGACGTGGCACAGAAGAGCGCTCTTGCCGCTGCCCGGCTCGCCCGCGAGCGAGATGCTGCGCCGCTCACCAAGCGTCGCGAGGATCTCCGAGCGCTCGCTCTTGCGATCGAGCAGATCCGAAAACGCCGGCGGCAATAGCATCACCGGCGCTGGGCGAGCGCGCGACACGCCGCCTGCCCCGGCATCGCGGCGCAGGACGTCGCCCGCTTCGGTCGATGTTCGGATCCATGGCCCGGCGCGGGTGGCGGCGAGCGGCGCACGGCGATCGAGCAGTTCGCGGATCGCCGCGCGTAGCTGGTCGAACCCGGCGTGGAACGGCAGCCCGAATTCCCAGCGAGCGAGATCGACGGCCTGCAGGGCGGCAAACTCGGGTGGCGGCCGCACGGGCTCCAGCAGCGCCTGAACGAGCTTCCCGCTGCGCAGACCGAATCGGGCCTCGTACAGTACCCATTCGGATTGCACCGAATCGGCAGACCACAGGACGACGACACAGCCGGCAGCCCCGAGCTCACCATCGAGCTTAAGCTTCCAGTTGGCGCCTATGGGAATGTTCCAGTCCCACCAGACGGTCCAGCCGCGCGCCGCCAACGCCGAGGCAAGCTGGCGCGCCTCCTGCCGCTGCGCATGCTTGTAGCTGAGGAAGACGTCGCTCAAGGCAACCCTTCAATCCACAGTGCTCAAGGCCCGCCGCGCTCGGATCGGGCGGCCCGGTCGCCGCAACCGGGCTATCCCCACGTATTTTCGGCGCGGGCGAAATAGCGCAGCGCGCGCAGGCTCGGAAGGAAGAAATACGCGCCGCCGCGCACGGCGACGAATTGGGGCAGGCCGGAAACGCGGCGCCGCAAAGCGCCGTGTCTCGGTATCGTGAACTCATCGGTAATCGGACAACCCGGGATCGACTCGCGATTACCGAGCAGCGGATCGCTCTCCCCCGTCAGGCCCGAAAACTTCGTGTTCGTCGTCCACGCATTCTGCAGGAACTCGAATTGACGCGAGATATTCGCGTTGAGGCAGATGAATTGCAATCCGCGTTCCGGCTCGTCCGGCGGTGCCGGCGCGAGTGCGTTTTCGGGCAAGAGCTCCGGGCCGTATTCGCGGCCGCGCCGCAGAATGCGATGGAAGCGAACGGGAGACACCAGATCGTCCCGAAAACCTCTCGGTCCAAAGCCGAGCATGGTGACGAGCTTTGCGAGTCCCGTCGGGCGTCCGGGGTAGTCGGCGTTGCGCGGATTCTCGCGTCGCACGTGCGCGCCGAAAGGGCAACCCGCGCCCAGCGGATCCGTAGCGAACGTGAATCGATTCAGACGAATCTGTTCGGGATCGGGTCCGATGCCGGGGATTGGCTGTTCCTGTTTCGGCACCAGGGGCTCACCGGCTCTCGTGCGACCTACGAACGCCGCACCGAGCTTATCCGCCTCCGCAGAAATTCCACCGGCCTCGCGGTTGACGAATCGCCAGAAACTGCGGACGTCCTGCCGCAATTGCCGCATCACGAGATACGTCCCGTTGCGACCCACGTCTCTCCTGGACGGGACATCTTCTGCAGCGAGCAACCCCCCCGCGTTGGCGGAGCCGGCGTCGATCAACGGCCGATCGGTATATTTTTGGTACTCGTTGGGGTATCCGAGCAGGAATTCCCCAAGTGCAACCACGTTGCTGTAATCGATTTGTGATCGCGACACGTTGCGCTGGCGCTCCCAATCGATCTGCGGTTGGCTGATGCCGTCGGCGAAACCGAAAGGCTCGATCCCGTCGAGATCCGCTGTCCCGAGCCAACGCTGCTCCACGAACGCGGCATTCCAACCGTTGCCCCTGGCGCTCTCCACCAGCGATGCGAGCCGGCCCGGTTCGGCGAAAAACATCACCATGAGATGGGGCACGGTCGCGGCGTAGCCCCAATCCCACCGCGACGGAGCGTTGGTTCCCACGTCGCCCAGACGGCGGGCGCGATCTTCTTCCGTCATTCCCGTCAGGAACTCCGCCGAAAAACCTGCCAGGACCGAAGGCGGCACGCCAATCGCTTCGAGGCCGCGCGCGGTGAAGGCGACCTGCATCGCGGTCGATGGGGGGGGCGTCGTCGCCACCGCGTTGCTGACGGGGGCGCTTCGCAGCCAGGCTCGCGCAGCCGAAACGTCTTGCACCCACAGGTGAACATACGAAGCTTCCTTCATCTTTCCATATCCGAAGCGGACGAGCCCCTGAACATCGCCGTAATCGACTTCGCCGGGATTCATAGAAGTGCGACCCATTCGCAAGCTTCCTGTTCGCTCATCGGCGATGACTCCAAACCCTCCCGGATGCGCCGGTTCCTTTCCAGGTCGATCGCCGTCAAGCCCGGGTAGGCCTTGTACCAGACTTGCGAAGGCAGCGTGTGGCGGCGCAGGAAGTTTCTGTACTTCTGCTCGTCCGCGCATCCATCGCGCACGAGCCAATTCGTCCTGGGATAGCCAATGGCGGCGCAGAAGATGGCATTGAGGCCGAAGCCCGCCTTGTTGATGAAATCGTCCATGTAGGCCTCGACCGTGCCATCGTAATTGCTGAAGAACACTCCCCGCCTCTTGCCGTCGAGCAGCACCCAGCGCGCGAAGTGGATCGTTCGTATGCGCCCCAGCCGACCGGGCCGCACCAGATGTCGCGCCGCGTAATCGACCGTCGCAAGAACGCCGAGCAGCGTCAGCAGCCGAACCCATCCGGGCTTCCGGCTTGCCATCGCGTTAAATTGATTGGTGACCTCGCGATCCTCCGCAAGCGCCAACGCGTCGGAGTGCGCCGGGTCGACGCGCCCGCAAAGCTCGAGATCGCTTTTTTCCAGGCGGCGAAGCAGAACGACGTAGATCGGTGCAATGACAACGAGCAAGGGAAGGCCAACCAGAAGCAACAGCGGAACGCCGATCAGGTGGAGCACGTTCCTCGCCCACCAATCCAACGGAGTGGGATCGTCATCGGACAGCGCAAGGCGACCCGCGGATCTCTCCGAGTCCACGAACCGCCGCACCTTCGCCAGGACCTCTCGCGATGGAATACCCATGAGTCCAGGCGCATGCTTCTGGAGATACCCCTCGATCGCATTCTTGAGGGCCGCCTCTTCGCGGACGCGCCGGACCGTCCGTCCCCGCCAATTCACATAGCTCGCGATGGCGTGAGACCGATGGCTCTTCATCCAGCCGAGCAAGTCCGTGTCGTCCGCAAATCCTTCGCAACACGCAAAGATCGATCGCAGTCCTTTCTCCGCTTGCTTCACCAGCGTCCCCAGGAACGCGTTCGGGTCGCCGTCGACGTCGCCCAGGAACGCGAGATAGAGGGGATAGGTGCGGACGCCGTAGACGCGAACGTCTTCGAGCGTCTGGTCGTCGAGGATGACGAGCCGAGCGAAATGCAGCGTATCGAAACGAGCGAACGGGACCAGCGTGTTGTCGGCGTTCACGCGCCCAGGCCCGTCGTTCATCGATGCGAGCAACTGGCGGAGCTCGGACTCGTGCCGGGTGTCGATCGGCGCCACGATCATGAATCCCGACTGCGGAGTCATGGCGCCTTACTCGAAAATCTCATCGCCGTTCGGTTCGTAGTGGGGCACGCCGTTCATCGCGTGCCGCAGCTTCGACAACTCGGCGTACATCCGGCGTCGAGCGCGGCTTTGGTTGCCCAGGGGGCGATGCTCCGCAATGCAATGCCACGGGTTGTACGAAAGACGTTTCGCGAACGCCATCTGGTCCGGCGAATCGAACTTCTGGCTGGGAATGCGCAGCGTGGCCACCGAGATGCGCGGCGACAGCTTCTCGGGCCAGAGCACGGCATTGTTCTCGATCGGCATGAGGTGCGCATCGGTTTGCAGCTGCAGGCGAATGTCGAACTCGACATCGCCCTCGGCGAGTGAAGCGACCATCGCGTCGCGCAGATAATCGTCGGGAGGGCGCAGAGGCAGCCGGGGTATCGGTGTGCGCTTCGTCGTTTTCGGCCACACCGAATATTGCATCGCCTGGCCCTCGCCGAGCAGGTACGGAACGCAGCTGAAATAGGGAGCTTCGAACGGACTGCTCTGCGTCTTGATCCAGAGCCCCTGCATGACGAAGTCGAGTACGTGCGGACGATGGAAGTTGAGGAAATAGAAGATTGACGCGTTTTTGACGCTTTCGATCTGCAGCTGCGCATTAGCCTTCGTATCCGGCGTCACGAAGGTCGGCGTGGACACGCCGAACATGTCCTGCGTGAATTTCTCCTCGTCCATCAGCTTAGGTCCGGGCACGCCCATCAACTTGATGCTGATGCTCATGAAGCCCACATCGTCGATGTCCGGGGTGACGTAGGGGCCGGGCCCGGAAAAACGCACCCATGCTCGGTACGTCTGCGGCTGCGCGCAAATGCCGTGGCGCAGATTCGCAGGCAGCCCGTCATGAACGATGAATTCTCCCCGCACGATGCCGTGCGTCTTCGTATTGCCACCTCGCTCGAACCCGCCAGGCTTCCAGAGGCCACGCATCTGCGTCTGGAAGCTCGAGATGATGGAGTCCAGATACGCCTCCTCATCCGGCATGGGCTTTTCCTCGGCGATTTTCAGGTGCGTGTCCGGACGCCTCATGTTGATCAACGCGGTGGTCAGCCGGGCGATTGGATCGCGAAGGACCGCATCGAACGCCGGCCGAAACAAGGGATCCACGCGGCGTTCCATCTGCAGCAGGCAAAGAGAGGTGTCAGCCACCCAGTTCAAAAACGCCGAACCGGTATTGGCTGCAGGCGCTGGGCGACTCGTGTTCGAATCCACCGTTGATGCGAGTCAGGGATCGTGGTTGGACAATCAGTGGCGAGCACGCAATTGCCGTGAGGTGTCGGCGCTAGAACTGCAATGCGAAATTGATGAGCCGTGCCTTGTCCCAGTAGACGACGCCCAGGTAGCACTCCGGCGCAATCAGCCGGATTTCATCGCGGATCCAATGCGCGACGAGAGACGTTTCGGAGTAGTCGAGCACAATGCACTCCTTGCCGTCCATCCAGCTTGGCGCCTTGTAGACCTTCGCGATGATGGCCTTGAGCCCGAGAAGGAGGATGCGATTCGTGAGCACCCCCTTTTGGGCATCAAACACCTTGCCCTGCCAGGCAAAGTGGTTGATCAACTCGGCGATTTCTGCGGTGTGCTTCGTACCCGGCGCGACGATCGCGGTTCCCTTGGCTTCACCATCGGGAATCTCGCCGGCAGGACTTTTCGTAAACAGCTCGTCAAGTTGCGCCTGCGACAACTTCAGCAACTGCTGCACGTCGTAGGTCATTCGCTGTTCCCTCGCGGTGGAGCGACGACTGGAGCCAACAAAGCGAGACGCGGACCACAGACTGCTGCGAGCGACACGGACCCGCCGTCTGCGGATCTGCGCGCAGCGCGGTTGCGCGACCCGGTCGGATACCTACGGTCGCGACGCTCGTCGCGACCAGAGTATCGAGGAGGATCGTGTCGCACTCCCTCTGCTCGTAGCATACAACGCGCAAGGCGCCTGTCAAGGAGCGCGCCGCAACTCCGGACGGCGCTGCTCTCGCGCAAAGCGGCAGGCGCTTCCAAGCTCAACACCGGTTGGAGCGGCGCCGCGCCTGCGAATGATTCGGGGCTCCGCCGCCAACGCGCGGTCTCTGGCCGAGATCTATCGAGCGCGATGTGTTTGTAGCCCACCACTTGAAATTATCGAGCAAGCGGTTCAGCATTCAAACGCGCCGATGCTGCGAGTATAGAAGACGACGAAGGCGCCGAGGTGATCGCCAGCGGCGGGGATCGAAAGGCTCGTCGCGAGCAGTCTAGAAATCGCGACGAACGGAACGAGGGAGCAATTGCGCTCGGAGCTGCAATTCGTCGAGAACAGCCGCGATGGTCGCGGAATCGATGTCACGCGCACGTGCGAAGAATTCTCGGAGCCGCCGTGCACTCGATGTTGAGCGATGCGCCATGACATCGCATCCACGGACGATCGGCCGCCCACGCGGACCCGCCCTCACGATCGGACGTTTCGGCGAACCTCGTACAGCGACGCCGTTCCCTGATCGCTGGCGAGCCGATGATTCACTGCCCTTGAGACAATCTGAGGGAATCCAGAGATGAAGATTGGGAGACCGCCCGTCTCGGTACTGTTGTTCCCGGCGCTTGTCGTTTTGGTCCTGGCCTGCTGCGCCACTTTTCCGCTCGCTCCCCCCTGCGGACGCGGTTCCGGGCATGTCGTAGATGAAGCGCAGTGCGTCGGCAGAAGCGCGGAAGGCTTTCCGGCAGCCGATGAGGATTACTTTCGTGACATGGACTACGGGGTGACGAAAGATCCCAGCAAAATTGCCGCCGCGCTGGAGCCGTATGTACCGGGCATCTCCCCCGACGCTGCGGTATCGGCCGTCGTGAAGGGTCGCAACAACTGGATCGTCTGGAGCGGCGGCAACGACCGCCTCTGGGATGTCCTTTCCGTCCAGAGTGCCGGCATACTCGATTTCCTCAAGATTCTGTCGAACCACCCGAGTCTCGACTACAGCCGCGAATCCCGCTGGCGCGATCTGGGACTCGTCAACGAGCCCTGTTTCGAAAAGGGGACCGGGCCGCGCAAGGACCGGTACGGCCTGTGGCTCGATGTTCGTCGCGAGGATTGTCCGCCGGACCCGTTCGAGAACGAGGCCAAGTATCCCGGCGTCAAGATCGGCGCACGCGGCAAGACGATACCGATCGGCTCCTACTATGGCTACGCCACCGGCATCGTCGGGCTGCGCCTCTTGCCGAACCCCGACTTCGATGAAGCCGCCGCCAAACGATGGGACCCGGAACGTTATTACGACGACCCGAGTTACTACAACGACAAGAACCTGGTGAAGCCCTATCGGGTTGGGATGTCTTGCGGGTTCTGCCATGTGGGTCCGAACCCGAGCAACCCGCCCAAGGATCCGGAGCATCCGAAGTGGGAGAACCTCAATTCCAACCCCGGTGCCCAGTACTTCTGGGTCGATCGAATCTTCGTTTGGAAGGTCGACGAATCGAGCTTCGCCTACCAGCTATTCCACACGTCTCGTCCGGGTGCGCTCGACACGTCGTTCGTTTCGACCGACTACATGAACAACCCGCGCACCATGAATTCGGTCTACAACCTTGGTGCGCGGATGGCGATCGCCCGGAAATTGGGCGAGGAAGAGTTAGCAGGCGGCGAACTCGACAACGAGCATTTCAACCGATTCGTTCCGCCGGGCAGTCCGCTCGCCCAGTTCTATCGGCCCCCGAACACGGTATGGACGCCGCGGGTACTCAAGGACGGATCCGATTCCGTCGGGGCCCTGGGCGCGCTCAACCGGGTCTTCGTCAATATCGGACTGTTCAGCGAGGAATGGCTGGAGCATTTCCGGCCATTCATTGGCGGAACCAGGTTCACACCCTTCGAGATCGCCGTGGCGCGAAAGAATTCGAGCTACTGGAACGCCACCGAAACCCAGACTCCGGACGTGGCGCTGTTCTTCCTCGCCACGGCCAAACCCGATTACCTGAAGGATGCGCCCGGAGGAAGCGCGTATCTTTCGGCGAACAAGGCGGTGCTGGATCGCGGGAAAGCAGTGTTCGCGGAGCGCTGTGCCCGTTGCCACTCGAGCAAGCTGCCCGAGCGGGCCTCTCGATTTTTCGGTGCGGACGCGTGTGCAGGAAACAATTACCGCAGATGCTGGAACGACTATTGGGCCTGGACCAAGACCGACGAATTCAAGAGCGCGATGGTCACGATCGCGTTGTCGGCGAACTTCCTCACGGACAATTATCTGTCGACCGACCTGCGCGTGCCCGTGACTCTGCTGGAAACCAACGCCTGCTCGTCGCTCGCGACCAACGCGCTTGCGGGCGACATCTGGGACAATTTCTCGTCTGCCACCTACAAGAGCCTGCCGTCGGTCGGGTCGATCACCGTCCACCACCCCATGACGGGTGAGCCGCGCAAGTACGAAATGCCGGCCGGTGGGCGCGGATACATCCGCCCGCCATCGCTCATCAGCCTCTGGTCTTCGGCTCCGTTTCTGTTGAACAATTCGGTGGGGGATTTCTACTGGAGCGGTTCGGTCGAGGATCGGATGAAATCCTTCGACAGCGGCATCGAGCAGCTGCTCTGGCCCGAGAAGCGACGAGGCGAGCGCATGTACGTGACTGCCTCCGGCAAGGCGCACCCCGGCACGATCGACGTGACTTCGGCGACGTCGTACTTGCGGGTTCCGAAGGGCTACCTGCCCGACTTCCTGCAGCCGCTGGTGGGGCCATTGAGCTACGCCCAGCCCTGGCTTTTCAGCGAAGGCGGTATCGAGCTTGGCCCGATTCCGAAGGGGACGCCCATCAACCTGCTTTCCAACATCGACCTCGAGCAAAAGGGCAAGGTTCTGGAGGTGCTTACCAAGGCGACGCACGATCTCAAGTCCCTCCCCCGTGGCGCGACCGACGAGGAGGCGAGGAAGGCGTTCGCGAATCTCGTCGAGCCACTGCTTGCGGTCAGCAAATGCCCGGATTTCGTCGTCAACCGCGGTCACTACTTCGGCACCGATTATTTCAGCGAGGAGCGCGCCTTGAGCGATCCGGATAAACGGGCCCTGATTGCGTTTCTCAAGACTCTGTGAGCCGGAGCGCGCCGCCCAATAACGACGGCCTGACCGCCGGTGGCGCGATTCGGCGTCAATGCCTGCGACTGGGCGGCGCCTGCGTCGCGGTGATAAGCGCGCTCTCGAGCGGCTGCGCATCGCTGCTCGGGGCAGGTGACGAGCCCGCGCCTTTGGCGGCGGTTGATTGCGGGGCCGGCGAGCGCGGCGATGCGTTCGACTATATCGTCGTGGGCTCCGGCGCCGGCGGCGGTCCTTTGGCCGCCAATCTGGCGTTGGCCGGCTTCAGGGTGCTGCTGCTCGAGGCCGGCGGTGACGAGGATTTCTACGACTGCCAGGTTCCCGCGTTCCATGCGCGTGCTTCCGAAGACGAGCGCATCGCCTGGAATTTCTTCGTGCGCCATTACGCCGACGACGGCCAGCAGGCGCGCGATGGCAAATTCCGTGCTGCCCGGAACGGCGTCCTCTACCCCCGCTGCGCGACGCTCGGCGGCTGCACGGCGCACAACGCAATGATCCTCGTCTACCCGCACAACAGCGACTGGGATCACATCGCCGGACTCACCGGCGATCCCTCGTGGGGCAGCGACAACATGCGCGCCTATTTCGAGCGCCTCGAGCGCTGTGAATATCTTCCCCTGACCGAGTCTCGCAGCCGACACGGATTGGATGGATGGCTCGCCACGAACGTCGCGAGTCCGATGCTCGTAGTCCGAGACGTGTTCGTACAGCTCATCACCGGCGCCGCGGTGATCGAATCGTTGCAGCAGGCTGGGGTGGCGGGCGCCTGGAACAGGCTCAAGACCGGCCTCGATCCGAATGGCTGGAAGTTCGTTCGGGAAAACGAAGAAGGTGTGTGCCTGACGCCCCTCACCACGCATCGGGGCCGGCGCGTGGGCAGCCGCGAGTACATCAGGAAGGTTCAGCGCGCGTGCCCCCAGCGACTCGTTGTCCGGACCCATGCGCTCGCAACCCGGGTTCTGTTCGACGAGGCGAATCGCGCCACCGGCGTCGAGTACCTTGCTGGCGCGCACTTGTATGGCGCCGACCCCCGATATCGAACAGGTGCGGCGCCGCCTCGGACAAGCGTCGCCGCAAGACGGGAGGTCGTTCTCTGCGGCGGCGTGTTCAACACGCCCCAGCTTCTCATGTTGTCGGGCGTGGGACCCCGCGAGGAGCTCGAGCGGCATGGTATAGCGGTGAGAGTCGATCTGCCCGGAGTGGGCCGGAACATGCAGGACCGTTACGAGATCTCCGTCGTCACCCGGATGAAGCGCGATTTCTCGCTCATGAGAGGGATGAAGCTTCGCCCGCCGTTGCCCGGCGAGGAGCCCGACACCCAGTTTCGCGAGTGGCTGGCGGGCAAGGGACCGTACACAACCAACGGCGCAATCGTATCGCTGGTGAAACGCTCCCGGCCCACTCTCCGGGAACCGGATCTGTACATTTTCGGGCTCCTCGGATCGTTCCGGGGATACTTTCCCGGCTACTCCGGATTCATCGCGCAGGAAAGGGATCTCTTCACCTGGGTGATCCTCAAGGCACATACCCGCAACACGTCCGGGCGGGTGACGCTGCGCTCGCGCGATCCGCAGGATGTGCCGGACATCAACTTCCACTATTTCGCCGCAGGTCCGGGAGCCGATGACGACTTGGAGGCCGTTGTCGAGGGTTTCGAGACCGCGCGCCGCATCAATGAACGCTGCGGCGAAATCGTCTCCGAAGAAATCGTCCCGGGTCCCGCGATCGGAACGCGCGAACAGATTCGACGCTTCGTCCGGGACAACGCATGGGGACACCATGCGTGCGGCACCTGCCGGATAGGTCCCGCCAACGACCGGGAAGCGGTCGTGGACAGCCGGTTCAGGGTTCACGGCACGGGTGCCCTCCGGGTCGTCGATGCGTCGGTGTTTCCGGAGATCCCTGGATTTTTCGTCGTGTCCGCCGTGTACATGGTCAGCGAAAAGGCACGCGACGCGATCGTCGAGGACGCAAATTCGCCGTGAGCGGTGTGCGCCTCACCCAAGCGCGGCGTGGGGGCATGAAGGCTCCCCATCAGGGGACCGAGCGCGAGCGGCCGAGCGCATTGACCGCGCGGCCCACGTCGATGTCGTGCCTCTATGCATTCCTGCTGCCGGCTACGCTCGCGGCCACGGGTTGCGTGAGCCCGGCGCCGGACGAGAGTGCCGACTGCGCGCGAACGGTCGCAAGCGGCCTACGTCCGGTCGCGAGCCAACGCAGCCAGCGCTTTCTCGGCAAAGTCGCCACGACTACCGCGCGTTGCCGGGGCGGCGAGCGCGCGGTGACTGCCACCAACGCACCGTGGGTCGACTGGCAGAACTATTGGGCCACGGGAGACCCGTCAAGCCGCGCCGCGGACTCCGTTCGAGGCAAAGGCCCATTTGGTCCCGACGCGCGTGGCGTCGACGGCGCGCTGCTCGACCTCGAGTATCAGCGGGTCGAGTTGCTCGAATTCAATCTCTTCGACAACAGCGGCACCTATGCGGAATACGCGCGCGGGCGCAATGGCGTCCCTGGACCGTCACTCAGGGTCTGGGACACGATGCGGCTTCCGAGGCACGACCCGAACTATGCCGACGTGGGCGGGGACGGTACGCAGACATGCACCGGAGATCTGATCCGCTTCCGCAACGTGAGCGGAATCTGCAACGACATTCGCAACCCTCTCATGGGGTCCACCGGGCAGCTTTTCGCTCGCAACGTGCAGTTCGAGGCCGCGTTTCCGGAACTGGGAAACAACGAGCTCGCGAGAAACCGGCACGGCGGGCGGTTGGGCCTGCTGCAGCCCGATCCGCAGGTCATCAGCCGCAAGCTGCTGACGCGCGCGCAATCCGCGCCGGACAAGTGCAAACAGGGTCGCGGCTTGCCGGGCCACGCCGTGGACGCGAACTGCGATTACAAGAAGGCGCCCGTCTTGAACGTGCTCGCCGCGTTCTGGATTCAGTTCATGACGCACGACTGGTTCTCGCACCTGCGTGAAGGCCATAACCAGCGGGATTGGATGGCGACCGGATGCGCGAGCCAACGGGTCGACAACGTCGAAAGGCCGCTCACACCCGAAGCCGTCGCCCGTCTCGGGTGTCGCGCAGACGATCGCGCGGACACGGCGTACATCGCGCAGGATGGCGATCCGCCGACTTTCACCGATCATGGTCGCGAGTACGCCGCCCGAGCCTTCAAGACCACGCAAAACACCGTGACGGCGTGGTGGGACGCATCGCAGATCTACGGTTACGACGAACTGTCCCGCCGGCGCGTCAAGCATGACCCGGTCGACCGTGCCAGGCTTCTGCTGTTGCCGGTCCGGGGCGGTGCGGGCGGAGAGCAACAGGGCTACCTGCCGTCGTTTGATCGGTCCGATCCGATCAATCCCGACTGGTCGGGGCAGGAGGCGACCGCATTCCCCGACAACTGGTCGATCGGGATGAGCTTCTTCCACAATGTCTTCGCGCGCGAACACAATCTTTTCGTCGCGACGTTTCGCGCCCGGGCCGCGACGACGCCGGATGAGGACTGCGGCTTGCGCAACCCCCGGCACCCCGATGCGATCATCCGCTATCGCGACGTTACCGCAGACGAGCTATTCGAGGTCTCGCGGCTCGTGATGGCGGCGGAGATCGCCAAGATTCACACGATCGAGTGGACACCGCAGCTGCTCTACAACGAGCCGCTGTACCTCGCGCTGAATGCGAACTGGCACGGTCTCCTCACGGACAATGAACCGGTTGCGACTGCGCTGAGGCGCGTGCTGGCCGGCCTGGCCGAGTCGAATGATCAGGACAAGCGCAATGCGTGGTACTCGGTTCTTTCGTCCGGGCCGGGGATCGTCGGACTCGCCAACCACCGTTACGCCGCCCCGCCGATGGCGATGGCAAACACCGGCCGGGTGGACATCTGGAGGCTGGACAACGCAGACGACGTCAATGGCGGAATCCACCATTTCGGTTCGCCTTTCAACTTCCCCGAGGAATTCGTCACCGTATACCGGCTGCACGCGATGGTTCCGGATCTCATCGAGTACAGGTTTCTCTTTCGAGATCCCAACGTCGTTCGCGGCAAGATCCCCGTCGTGGACACGTTCCGCGGCCACGCGACAGCGGCGATGCGAGAGGCGGGACTCGCGGATTGGGCGCTGTCCATGGGGCGCCAGCGACTCGGTCGGCTCACGCTCCAGAATCACCCGCAGTTTCTGCAGAACCTTTCCATCCCGCGTTTGCATTCCGCCACCGGCAGGATCGACGTCGCGGCGCTCGATATCATCCGCGATCGCGAGCGCGGCATGCCGCGCTTCAACGAGTTCCGCCGGCAGTACGGCCTCACGCAGCTTACGAGCTTCGACGACTTCGTCGATCGGCGGCTGACCCCGGGCTCGCCGGAACGCCGCGAGCAGGAACAGCTGGCGGCGTCGTTGCGCGAGGTTTACGGCCAGCACCGGTGCGCAGCCACCAAGGTGATCACGGCGGCGCAGGTGAACCCCGATGGAAGCCCGATAAACGATTGTCTCTCGCATTCCGACGGCAGCCTCGTGGACAACATCGAGGATGTCGATGCGATCGTTGGCGTGCTCGCCGAATCTCCGCGGCCGCACGGCTTCGCGATTTCCGAAACGCAGCTCCAGGTCTTCATCCTGAATGCGTCGAGACGGTTGTTCAGCGACCGTTTCTTCACGTCGAGCTTCCGGCCCGAGTTCTACACCCGGCTCGGCATCGAATGGGTGACCAACAACGGACCGGACGGGAAACACATCGAAAACGGCCGGTCGAACGGACACGTCGTCGAAGTTGCACCGCTCAAGCGCGTATTGCTGCGGACCATACCCGAGCTCGCGCCTGAGCTCGAGCCAGTCGTCAACACGTTCGATCCGTGGGCGCGGGATCGCGGCGAGTATTACGAGCTAGAGTGGAAACCGCGGCCCGGCGCCGAGTCGGACGCATCCTTCCGATGACGGCGGGAAGCCGATTCCGCATGGGATGTCAACCACGCGTCGCAACCCCGGCCGAGATCATGGCGTGCGTCGTCCACGGCGTCGTCGCGGCGAGCGCGGCTCGTCCACTCCGTCGCAAGTCTTCGTCGTGGGCGCGCCGTCGCGCGTGACCGGCTCGTTTCTTTCGAGAGAATAGCAGGGGTCGCACACCGGCGGTCTCGTTGCCGTCGTCGCGGCAACTTCCTCTGAATCGCTGCTCTCCCCGCCCGATACCCTGGCGGCGCGGACCACATAGAAATACCGCGCGCCCGCGGCGACCTTCCTGTCGACGAAGGTGGAGGTCGTCACTGGCGTCGAGTTCACCCTCTGCCGGTCACCGTAGGGTGGTCCGGGTGTCGCGACGTCGGCCATGGAAATGTTGATAGGTGCGCGCACACCCCTCGCATCGGGCGAAACTCGCGTTGCGAAAAGCGGATGATCCTCCCAGTAAGCGCTGTGTCTCGCATGTCAGCGTCTGGCGACGCCCCAGAGTTTTCTGAGCTGAGCGAGGGTTCCATTGAACTTGTTGCGATCACAAAGACCGACACCATCGACACGATGCGGTGCCGCACCGTGGACGCCGTCGGTGTATTGCCAGAACGTCCAGGTTCTGAAGGTCGGCGGTACGTTGAGCGGCTTGGGACCGTTGTATTGTGCAAGCCACAAGAAACAGTTGGACAACAACGGATCCGGGGTTGCCAGGCCGGCGAGCTGCTCCTTGATGAGATGGCCCGAATACAATCCGGGCCATCGTCCTGTCACATTGGCGATGTGCTCGACGAACTCCCGCGCCTGATCGAGCGACATGGTTGGACCCGTCAGGTTGGACTCGTAATCGAGCACGAGCAGCGTATCGTCGACCGGGCCGACCTTGCCGAGAAAGAACTCCGCCTGATCCGAACCATCTCCGCCCACGCCAAAGTGATAGGCGCCCCAGAGCAGACCGGCTTCGAGCGCAGCGGTGTGGCGGGTAGCATAGGTCTTGTCGATATACGTGAGACCCTGCGTGGTCTTGTGGATCACGCCGACGATACCGTCCGCTTTGATTTTCTCGAAGTCGACCTTTTCGTTATGATGGGAAAGGTCGATCACCACGTTGATTGGCTTGCCCACGACGGCGATCCTTTCGGCGATGACGAGTTTCGCTGCTATGCGGAACCCCGGCGATCACCCCCGATCCGGCGTAGTTCCCGAGCCTCCGAGGCGACCGGGACCAACTGCTGGTCATGGGATTCGGAGGTTCCTGTTAGCCCTCACCTCCCACCACCCGCCGCCGCTGACGGCGCCAGCCGCTCCCTCGGGGCGCCCGGCGTTATGCTCCCACCGTATGCGGGAGAACTTGAGCGTGACTTCGTCGAGGTGCGTCCGTTTCGGTTGATTCGCACAGGTTTCGCGCCGGCATGACCTGATTTGTACATTACATCGAACGAAAGGACGGGGCAAGGCGCTTCCGTTTCCCGCATTTTCCGTTCGGCGATCTTGCTCAATTGGTTACGGTGCCAGCCGTTGACAACATCGCCTCCAGGGACGATTCTTGGCGAGTTGCAGGCTACATATTGCACAGCTTCGTACTCGCTCGAGCGGACCTTAATTGAAAACCGAAGCCCGTCACTGGAATCGCGGCACCGACGGCACCCGAACCCATTGCGGAGGGGTGATGATGAAGACGCGCAGAATCGTAGGGGCGCTCCTGCCGCTTCTTGCGACATCGATGGTTGGGTTGCCGGTGAGCGCTGAAGATGGACGCCCGCGACCCGGGCCGCAATCCGTGTTCGCCGCTGCGAGCGCGCCGAAAGCGGCGACCTATCGATGCCTCGTCACGATGAAGGATGCCCGAATCGAGAAAACGAGCGTCAAGGCCGAGTCGGAGGATGCCGCCAGGGAAGCCGCGGTAAAAAAGGCCGGTTCACGCTCGATCGGGTTGACGGGCGTATCGTGCGCACGCTCCACCGAATCGGCAACCTCGCGCGCTGATTCCTCCATGCAGGAGGCCGGGACCAAGACCCGTGCGCCGGCGCCACCGATCTTTGTGCCCCGTCTGGCAATAGAGTTCGAGAAGGACGGTTCGTGCAGACTGTCGCAAGAAGCAACGGCGACCCATCCCGACGCTCGCGACAAGTGTCGAGAAGTCTCGAGCGTCGAAGGCGGAGGGTTCGAGTGTCCGGCGAATTACTGCACGGCACTGCGCTGACGTCGCAACGCGCGGACCGCCGACGGCGCGACCCGACTCGTCAGAACTTGAGCCCGTAGCGATTGCTCAACGTGTCGTTGCTCAGGGGTTGCGCCCCCGCCTTCTTGGCGTTTTCTATGAGCCGGGCAAGCATCGCCTCCGGGGTTTCGCTCGGTCGGGCGCAACCCGGACAGCCGTGCCACCGAGTGCCTCGCGCAGTGACGAGCATCACGCCGGGTTCCCCGCGTTCGTCGGTCCTGAGCTCGCCGACGCCGACGACCACCTGATTCGGGAGGCACACGGTCGAGATCGGAATGTTCCAGCCTTGATTGCGCGCATTCACGTCCCACACGCGGAGCGCCTGCCCGGGCAGGCCGGGACGGCTGCAATCGGTGAGCTGCCACGCAGCGAGCGCCAGGACATGTTGCCCTGCGCGGTCGATGGCAACATCCTGCACGGCCGACGCAAGCCGAAACGTGGCGCGCTCGGTCAAGTCGAGCCACGTCCCGCCCGGGCGGCGAAACTTGACCAGCCCTTCGTCGGTGCCAACGGCCACGGCGCCGGCGTTGCTGATATCACACGCGGCTATCGGCCGCGGACGCTGATCATTCAGGTCTTCGAACGGTTTCTCCCATGGGCTCGACGGCGTGACCGTCACGATGCCGGTCGTCGGCTCCCGCTTGACTGCGTACGCGCGCACTTCGCCGCCCGGCACGGTGCCCGCAACCAGCCGATTTCCGTCCGGCGAAAACGCCAGGCAGGCAGTCTGGTCGATCGCGTCCAGGACATCGATCCGCGACCCGTCGAGTCGAAGCTCCACCGGCTGGCCCGCGCGGACCTCGCCATGCGCGAGCATGCCATTGTTCGCAATCGCAACGCTGACGACTTGCCCGGACTGTTTCGGAACCTGCGGAAGCTTTGCGCGACCGATCTCCCACGTGCGCGCCACAATCTTCGTTTCGTCCGGGCGTTGCTGCTCCATCCAGGCAAGCCTCGTGCCGTCCCGGGAAAGCGCTGCAAAGATCACCAGCGCGTTCTTGGCGTCAGCCACCCACTCATCGCCTTTCCGCTCCCACGGCGACTCCTTGCCTCCAGGAACGTCGGCGCCCGGCTTGCCGCGAAGAGCGTAGTTCCTCCTGAACTGCTCCGCCGCGTTGGCCGGCGATTCCCAGCGGACGACCGTCGAGCCGGCGCGCCGGGCCTCGTACTTGAGAAATTGGCGGGCCGGTATTTCGCTGGGATAGATCGCCACCGCCGCGACATGGCTGAGTTCCACCGTAAGGTTCCTGCCGTCCGGCAGCGGGATGCTTGCGCTCACTCGGTGGGCGAAGTTGCAGCGCCGATAGGACCACCGTTTGTCCCTCAGCGCAAAACAGCGGGGCTGGTTGTCGTCGAGGTAGCCCAGCAATGGCAGTCCGCCTTGATCCTTTGGCATCCACGTCAGCGTGACACCCGAGACCTCGCCATCGGTCTGGAATTTCCGGAGCTCGCCATCGGTGCAGCTCCACCCAAAGATCGCGCCTATCGAATCGATCATCGCAAATGCGTCGGAACCCGGAAGGCCGACGATTTGACGCACCGGTCCCGAAGCCGGCGCGGCGGCATTGCTCGGCTCGAGCTTTCTCGGCCCGCAATACACGGAACCATCGGCCCGGCCCGTGATGAGCACGGGTTCGGTACTCGGGAAGCCTGCCCCCAAGGCGACTGCATAGACCGGGAAGACATCGGAGCCGGCGGGATCGTCGAGATGCAGCATCTCCGGCTTCCCGGAGGAATCGAGCCGGATCCGGCGAAGGGTGCTCTTGCGTGTGGCACGGTCAACGGTGCTGAACACGGCCTGTCTTCCGTGCGCGTCGAAACTGATGCTGGAGAGCGCTCGTGCTTGGCTCAACGGGAATGACGCAGAGGAATCGGCCCCCACACTCGCCGCGCCGCGCGTGCGCAGGTGGTGCGCCTCGACGGTGTAATCAGTGTCGGATGCGTCGCGAAACACGAGCACAGCGAGACGATCGCCGTTGTCGCCATCGATCGGCGGCCCGACCTCGTAATCCGCGAGGAGGTCGATCCGGTTGCCGAGCGGGATGCTATCGAAGATGGCACCAGGCTTGCCGCTGGCGATAAGATAGATGCGAAGTCCCTCGCTGCCGCGTGCACGATCGAGCTGCAACAGTGCGCTCCCGTCCCGATTGGGGCGCAACGCAGCGTTGCGATCCTCGCCGATGAGCCAGGTATCGTCCATGCGCTCCAGCGCATGGGCAAGAGGGAAGCGAGAGCTCGGATCGCCTCGCAGGGCCAGCGAATACGCGACGTCCAGCCCTTCCCACGGCGGGAGGCTGGCGGCAAGGGTGCTGAACGCGTTGAGGTTGGACTCGAGATCCCTGCGCTGGTCGGTGATCTTGTTCAAGGCGAGCAATCCGCCCAGCACCAGGATTCCGAACGCGATCCCGAGCCACAGCTGCGCGGTCTTCTTCTTTGCGATGACCTTCGCTTCCCGCTCCCTGGCTTCGGCTTCGCGCTTCTCCGCCTCGGCTCTTTCCAGCGCCGCCTTTTCCGCTGCCTTTTCGGCTTCTTCCGCGCGCCGCCTCGCTTCCTCGGCCCGCTTTTCCTTGATTTCTTCCGCCTTCTCGCGCGCCTCGCAGGCTTGAACGTACTGCGTCGATTCGGCCTCGGCGAGCCAGCCGTCCCTCGCATACGCCAGCGCCCGCTCGAGCCGCTCGCCCCGCAGGTTGAGGTAGCCCTCGACCCTGCCGCGGTTCATCCACTCGGCGGCTTCGCGACCGACCTGCTTGACTAGGTGCAGCTGCTCCTTTACCTGTTCCCCCGTGACGAGCCGATTGATGTGCTCCCAGTGGCGTAGAAGCGCCTCGTGCGCCACTTCAATCTGGCGCTGCGAGCCCTCGCCGAAACGGCGCAGCAGACCGGCGTTCGCGAACCGTTCGATGACCGTCGCAACGTCGCCCCGTGCGGCGGGAAGACGGGTCTGCAGCACACCGGTCAACTCCGCCTCGTTCCGGCGTCGACGCAGCGGCTCCTCGAAGTTCTCGTCGAGGACCACGAGCTCCTGCAGCAGACGCTCGCAGACCGCCTGTTGCGGCGGCGTGAACTGCTTGAAGATGCCGTCGGCCACCCGCCCAAGTGCACGCTGCACGTCGGGCAACGCGTTCACCTGCTCCTCGGTGATCAGATCCAGAGGTTCGTCATCGGCGTTGCGCGGACGCGTGTCCCATAGCCGACGCAGCGCAAATTGCAGAAGCGGCAGGCCGTTGGCGAGTCCCGCGGTCTGGCTGGCGAGCTGGTCGATGAGCACGGTCGGGCAGAAGCGAAGCCCCACCTGCTTCGCCGGCTCCGCAATCGCGCGCTTGATCTCCAGAAAGCCGATGGCAGAGAGGTACCGATCGTTGCCTTGGCCCAGCAACCGCACGTGCAGCGGCTTCAGGATTTCGCTGCTTTCGAAGCGCGCGAGATGGTCGGTCCGCAGCGTGAGCAGGATCCGGCAGGGAAATGACTCCGCGAGAACATCGGGCTCGGAGAGCGCACAGATCGCCGCGCCGAAAGCCCTCTGTTCGTCGGGATCGCGACACAGCGTGAACAATTCCTCGAACTGGTCGATCAGCAACAGGAGTGGCTTGCCGCTGCAGAGCCCCGCGAATTCGGCCGGCGCCGCAGAAGGCATGGTGCGGAGCCTCCGCTCGATCTCGACCGACGGCGTCGCATCGCCGATGGCCCGGGCGACTGCCGCCGACAACGACGCGAGGGGATGCTCGCCCGGGGTCAGGCGCGGCGCGAAAAGCCAGCCGTCGCGATGACTTTCCTGGAGTTTCGGGAGCACGCCCGCAAGCGCGAGCGAGCTCTTGCCTGACCCGGATGCGCCGATGATCAGCAGAATCCGCTTCGTGGGCTCTTCGAGGTGAGCGATGTAGCTCGCAACGAGCGCCTCGCGCCCGAAGAAGCTCCCGCGTTGCTTGTCGGTATAGGGATCGAGGCCCGGGTACGGACATTCGGCCACAAGGGGAATGCCTGCTGCCGGATCGAAGTCGACGAGACGCTCGATGTCGTCCGGCGCGCCTCGGCCAAGCCGCAGCAGCCGCGTCGTCCAATAGTCGACGAGTGCTTGCAGAGCCTCGCGTTCGGGCGATAGCGCGGAAAGATAGCGCCCGTGGGCAATGCACGTCCGCAGCCAAGCCAGCAACTCCTCGACCGACTGATCCGCTTCCGCGCTGCTCGCCTTGCCCGAACGTAGTGCATCGAAGTGCCGCTCGAACGCATTGGAGTCGTTGGAAAACTCGTGCAGCGACTTGAGGCTCATGGCAGATGGCCACTCGACGTTTCGGCCGCTTCGGACTGCTGCTGCGCCATTTCCTCGAGCCTGGACTCGAGGCTACGAACCCGCTGCTCCGATGCTTCGACCGCGGCAAGGGTGCGCTTGTCGATCTGATAGAAGGCGTCGTCGAAGGTCTTGCGCATGTTGTCGAACGCCGGAAGCGCAGGCGCTTGGGAGAGTGTCGCCAGGTTCTTCGCGAGGGACGCGACGGTGCCCGCAAGTATCGGATCGGCGTCATCCTGCGCCTGCGCGGCGATCTCTCGTTCGATCATGGCGCAGAGCTGCGGAGCATCGTTGATCACGTAGTTCGCGAGCTGGTCGGCGAAGTCCTCCTCGCTTCTGCGAAATCCGTTGAGCATGTCGAGTTTGTCGTGCTGGTACTGCCAATCGTGGTGCGCATCGAGCTCTCTCATCAGGCGCTTCTTGTTGATTTCGACCCGCTGCAGTCCCTCGTTGAGCTTCGCCTCCTCGGCGGCGCTGAGTCGACGTCGCTGCATTGCCTTTCCAATGTTCGTGAGGAGCGAAACGTGCAGGTCGTCGAGCACGTTGGAATCCTTCAGCATTGCAGCGTCGCTCAGCGTAAAGGCCGTCTGGACGGCCGCCGCAAATCGACCAACCTTTCGGCCAAAGTCGTCCGGTTGGGGCGGCTGCGCCTGAAGGTCGAACTGCGGACTCATCCCCTCGACGCGCGCCAGCGCGGCGAGAAGATCCGCCTTGACGTCCAGAAACTGCCTTTCGGCCGCGATGTCCCGAACCAGCCCCTCCGCAAAACCGATCTTGTGGGCGATCAGCACCGCGACGGGCAGCTTGAGCTCGCCGTCTCCCCGCCATTGAACCAACGCGGATTCCAGGATCGGACGGACGACGTTCTGGCGGAGCTCGTGCAAGTGATCGTGAACCCGTTTGCAGGCGGCGATGAGCTTGACCTTGTCGATGCACTGCTGGATCGATGGCCGCACCGAGAGCAGGAGATCCGTCGGAAGCGAGGCCGGATCCGGAACTGCCGTCCGAAGCGTCTTCTCTAGCCGCTCGGAGAAATGCCTCAGGTTCCTGAAATATTCCAGGTGAGTCGAGGCGAGCGCATCCTTGAAACACTTGAGCTTGGCGCGTAGCGCGGGATCCTGCTTGTCGTTCCACTGTCTTAGATCTTCCGCGTCGCCGTCCGCGACGCAGTATGCGTTTTCGGTCTCGGGCTCGCCCGCGACGAAGGCGAACGTCTTCTTGCCGAGCTCGACGGCGCGGCGATATTCCCATTCGGTGACGCTCAGCCCCCTCGCGTCCGGCTCGGTCGAGATGGTCCCGTAGTTCCAGCCGACGACAAGCAAGATCCAATCCGATTCCTCGACCCAGCGCTTGCTGACGGCTACCGCAAACTCGCGATCGCCGCTCTGCACCTCCTTCTCCATCGATATCTCGACAAGCTGGACTTTCTTCTCGGAGTCGCCAGCCACCCGCTCGATGACCCTGGAGGCCTCGTCGCGGTATTGCATCAAGTCAGCGCGCGTGCTGCTGATCATGATCCTGATCTGAGGAACGTAGGGCATCGGTCCGACTGCTATTCGATCCCGTGCTTCGCGTTGGCGACAGGGTCGATCGTCGGGAACGACGGCGGAGACACCGAAAACGCCAGCGAGATTCGGCCGCCTTTCAGCCGCGAGGTCCGCCTCGTCAAAGGGCGCCGCAGCCCGCACCCCGTGGCTTCAACGCGGGTCGAGGTTACCGCAATCGTTGTCGCAGCACCAATTCCCCCGCTCGCTCGGCGGACGATGCGGAGCGCCTCGCGCGAGGAACCAGCGCCACTGCGCCAGGTCCTTCGATTCGCTTGCGCGCGTGCGGCCTTCACGCGTCGCTCAGCCTGGTGGACGACGGGCGGGCGGCGGCCTCGCCAATTCGTCGAGCAACCCCGGCCAGCGCTCGATCCAGCAGCATTCGTGATCGAAGCCAGCGACCTCGATGACGCGAGCCTCGGGGTGATGACGCGCGAAGGAACGCACGACCGATGACGGCACCTTTCGATCGCGGCTGCCGACGTAGTGCAACTGAACGACCGCGAGCGGCAGCTTCGGCTGCGAGGCAGGATTGAGCGAGCCTAGGAGCGCACTGTAGCCGTGCGTGTGCGCCCAGTCGTCTGTGTCGAGGTTGGCCCCGATGGTGACGACCGCGCTCGTTTCCGGAACGTGCGCGGCCATCAGCCAGGCGATCGTGCCGCCACCACTATGACCAACGAGGACGACGTGGCGAAACGGGTACGTCGCGAGGAACCTCCGCAGCGCGGCGACCATGCTCGCGACAACCTCGGGCGAGTATCTCCGGTGCGTCCAAAGGAGTGCGCTGCAACCGGAATCCCCAGGTGGCTCGAAATAACAAGGCCGGCCCAGCAGCAGGCACGGGCCGGTATCCTGCGCCATGAGCTCGAGAGCGATCGGCGTACGCGGCGTCGGGTCGGCGGCGACATGCGTGCGGTCGAGCCAGGGTGTACCGTCGTGCTCGATGTAGACGTGCAGCGTGTCCGAACGCTGCCGCATTCCGCCCACGTATGCGACGTGCCGAAAGCCGGCGCCCGGCAAGCTGATGGGCTCGAAGCCCAAGGCCGCCGCCCGGCGCTCGAACCGCTCCGCGGGCGTGGCGCAAGCCGCCACCATCGAAACCAGCAGCACCGCACGCCATCCGGCCAACGGTGGCCGGCGGTTACCGAAAGGGCCCAACGCGGCTGCGGCCGATGCTGGCCGCTGATCCGTCCGAGTCATGCCGGCGCGGGGCAATCGGCACAACGGCGCATGCACATCACGGCCGACGCGGCAATCCTGCCGTCAGAACTGTTTTCTGATGCCGAGCACAGCACCATAGTTGCTCTCGTTTTGCAGACCCAGCGCCGCGCTGAACTGCAGGAATCCGGACAGATTGTTCGGAAGCGTTGCACTCGTTCCGACGATCAGCACCGCGTAATCGCGGGTGGGACTCGCTGTCGGGATGGCAAAGAACGTATTGAACGGGTCGTTGACGTACTTCGAGATGATCGACGGACTGTCGTTCTCGAACTCGTGCAGCCACTGCGCGCTGAAGTAGGGACCGAACACGCCGACGGACGTGTTCACGTTGGTGCTGAGCCTGCCTCCCAGGGCCGACTGCAGCGACCGGATGGTCCGCGCATCGACAGCCAGTCCGAGGCCGTTGTTGGGCTCGTCCTCGGAGAAGGACTTGTTCTTCACCCAGATGTACCCCAGCCGGGCGGTTGGCGTCACCGTCAGCGTCCCGGATTCGAAATTGCGGCCCACGCCGATCGACGCCGACCATTGGTTGCCTTTCGGCTTCGCCGTCGCCGACGTGTTGATCGGCGGAACACCGCTGTTCGACGGGATGTAGATGTTGCGCGTCGAATCGTAATCGATGTAGCCGTAGGCGAGGAATCCGTCGACGTACCAGTTGTCGACGTAGTACGTTCCATACCCGGCGAGGCCGGTCGTTGCTGCCTTCACGTTGCCGAGCGACTGATCGTAGTCGGAGCGCGTATCGCTGTAGCTGATCGCGCCACCCAGCACGAACGAATCGCTGACCCGGTAGTCCGCCCCGGCGATGAGGTTGACGCTGCGGTACTTGTAGGCGTCCCACAGGTCCGTCTGGTCGACGTCGCCCCAGCCGTACCCGATGTTGAAGAAGCCGCCCCAGCGTCCGCCCAGAACGTCGTCCGCGGCCGCTCCGCCGCCGGTGGCACCCTCGAGGCTCTCGACCTGCGACGAGGATCCGCCGGCCGGCTGAATCTCCTGCCCGTTCAAGCTCAACATGAAGCCGCGCGCGCCACCGCGAATGTCGAGCAGCCGGGCACCGAGCAGATTCATCTTCGCGGCTTCCACGCTCATCTGCTTCTGCGCGTTCATTTGCACCGCCGACACCGCCTGTACGCCGGTGCGCAGCTGAGGGTTCGGTATGTCGAGACTGTTCTTCGTAGCGCCCGAACCCGCCAGCTGATTCGCCGTCTGCACCATGACACCGCAGGTATAGAACAAGCGTTCGGCGGGGGTGCCGTTGGCATCGGGGATATACCCGGATGTGGGCACCGAGAACTGACCGCACACCTGATTGACCGCGGTCGCCGTCGGCTGCTGGAGCTGGGTGAGCCCGGGCAGAGTCGCCAGATTTCCGTTGGTGCCCGGAACGACCTGGCCCGACGCGGCGCCGGGCAGACTCGCCAATACCGCGACCACGGCAACGACGTTGGCGCCGACGTGCCTCGAACCCTTCAGCACTCTGATCGTCATCTCGAGCTCCCCATCTGCGATGAGTCAATGCTCACGGTTCAGACCCGGTCGTGTGGGCGCACATCCCCCGCAATCGGCTGCGCCACAAACCACGCGAGCGTCTTTTGTTGTGCACAAGCATGGCAAAGTACGATGATTGCTGTCAACGGGCACGTCGAACGGGCCCTTGAAGCAGCTCGCCAAAGACGAGCGCCTCGCCTGGTCGGGAGAGCGGCGGCTCGGCGGAGCAGTGCGCTTGCGAAAGCGCCGGGTTGCAATGGCCGAACCTTGGATGGAAAATCATTCGGCAGACGGCGTCTGCGCCCGGACGCTGGCACGGCGCGGTCGATCCGCGAGGTGCCGCCGCAAACCGGAACGAAGGCGGCGCTCATGCCGCGGTTAGGAGCTCGACGCGACACCTCGGCACCGTGCCGCCCCTGCCCTGCCGGCGCCGTCGTCGCAGGAGGATCGTGGAGCATCGGCATTCATCCGTGGTCGTTTCCGGGTGCAAGGCGCCCCTGCGCATCGGGCTCTGTGCGCTTCTCTGGGCGCTCGCGTGGTGCGCCCCGGGCATAGCTGTACGCTACTCCGCCGCTGCAACGCTCGAAGACAGTCAGAAAGCCGACCAACTTCTGGTCGTCGATTGCCTGCTGCCGGCGCAGGTGCATCAGCTCGGCACGGGCGTCACCTACCTCGCGCCGCGGCGCGCCATCAAGACGACAGGCTCCGCCTGCGCGATCCGCGGCGGCGAGTACGTCGCATACGATCGGGCCAACTACGCCACGGCGCTCAAAGTCTGGCTGCCGGCTGCGCAGACAGGCGACAAGGTGGCGCAGACATACGTCGGGGAGATCTACGAGAAGGGCCTGGGCACCGCGCCGGATTATGCGGCCGCGGCGAACTGGTACCAGAAAGCGGCAGACGAGGGGTACTCGCGGGCGCTCATCAATCTCGGGTTCCTCTACGAGAAGGGACTGGGTGTGCCCAAGGACCAGGCAACGGCCTTGAAGCTCTATCGCAAGGCGGCGGGCGTCGAAGGCAGCATCAATCTCGAAGGCCAGCCCACCTCGGGAACGCAGGAGGAGTTGAGCAAACTGCGCGAGGAACTGGAGCGCACTCGCCGGGAACTCGAGCGGGCGCGACGATTGCTCGACGAGGAACGGTTAAAGGCGGGCGCGGAAATCGAACGGCTGACGCAGAAGAAGCTGCAAGCGGCCGCTGCCGGCAATGCCGAGGAAACGCGCCAACTCGAGGCGCGGCTCAAGGAACGCGAAGCCGAGCTGGAGAAGCGACGCCAGCAGGTCGCACAGTTCGAGCGGGCCAACGAGGACTTCAAGGCCCGAGTGGCCGACCTGGAGAGCGAAAGCGCCTCGTTGCGACAGGAGCTCGAACAGGCGCGGCGGCAGTTGGCCCAAAGCCAACGCGAGATCGAAGACAAGAAGAAGGCCACCACCGAGGCCGAGCAGAGACTGGAAGCGCTCCAGCAGGAAATCGCGCGCCAGAAGAGTGCCGTCGCGCCGGCCGACCCGAAGCGCATCAAGGCGCTCGAGGCCGAGCTCCAGAAGAACAGGTCGGAGCTCGAGCAGCGGAGAAAGGAGATCGCTCGGCTCGAGGCCGACGTCGCCAGCTACAAAGGTGCGGTAGCCAAGCTCGAGGCGAGCCCTCGACCGGACCAACGAGCGGTCGCGATTGCCCCGCCCTCGATCCAGATCATCGATCCGCCGATTGTCGTCACGCGGGATACGGCAAGCGTCAAAGTGCGCACGGGGCTTACTACGCGCATCGTCGTCGGACGTGTGACGGCGCCTGCAGGACTCCTGTCGTTCACCGCAAACGACGCTCCGCAGAGCGTCGATGCGGATGGATATTTCAAGACCGGCGTCGAGCTCGGCGACGGAAGGACGCGCGTGACCCTGGTCGCCGTCGATCGCCAGGGGAAGCGCGCACAACTCGAATTCTTCCTGCAAGAGGACGCGAGCATCGGCAAAGCGCCCGTCGTCGTGACGCCTACGTTGTCCGGCAAGAGCCTGGGTCTCGGAAAGTACTACGCGCTCGTGATCGGCAATCAGCGATACCAGAAGCTCGGGCCGCTTGATACGCCGGAGGCCGACGCGAAGGATATCGCAGCGCTCCTGAGCGATCGATATGGCTTCACCGTCACGACTTTGCTCAACGCGACGCGCTGGGAGATCCTGGAAGCGGTCAACAAGATGAGGGCCCTCCTCACCGAGAAGGACAATCTGCTCATCTACTATGCCGGCCACGGGCAGCTCGACCGCGTGAATTCGCTCGCGAACTGGCTGCCGATCGATGCAGATCCGGCCAGCACGGCGAACTGGATTGCTAGCTCCACCCTCACCGAAAACCTCAACATGATGTCTGCAAAGCACATCCTCGTTGTGGCCGATTCGTGCTATTCGGGAGCGATGACCCGCTCGTCGATCGGACAGTTGCAGCCGGGTCTGTCCGACGAGGCAAGGCTCCTGTGGCTGAAATCGATCGCCGATTCGCCATCGCGGACGGTGCTCACGAGCGGCGGGGTGAGCCCGGTCATGGACGGCGGCGGGGGCAAGCACTCGGTGTTCGCGCAGAACTTCATCGATGTCCTGTCCGAGAATCGGGACGTCCTTCCGGGCAAGCAACTCTCCGACGTGCTATCGGCGCGGGTCCTCGACGTCGCCCGCCGGATGAACTTCCAGCAACGGCCGGAGTACGCCCCGATTCGTTTTGCGGGCGGCGAGTCCGGGGATTTCATATTCGTCCCGAAGATCTGAGGGGCGAAAGCACGGCATGCGTGCGATCTTCATCAGTTATCGGCGCGAAGATGCCGAAGGGCACGCCGGTCGCCTGTTCCGCGATCTGTGCGACCAGTTCGGCAAAGACGTGGTGTTCATGGATGTAGCCGGCATCGAGCCGGGGCGTGACTTTCGCCGCGTCATCGAGGACAAGGTAGCCTCGTGCAGCGTGCTGCTTGCGATCATCGGCAAGAACTGGCTCACCATCCCGGACGAGGAAGGACGCCGGCGGCTCGATGACCCGACCGATTTTGTCCGCCTCGAAACCGCAACCGCACTGAAGCGCGACATTCCGGTCGTTCCGATCCTCGTGCATGGAGCGCGGATGCCGCGCCCGGAGCAGCTACCGGAAGACCTCAAGGAACTGGCCTATCGCAACGATGTCGAGCTCACTCACGCACGCTGGGAATCCGATGTTCAGGTCTTGATCAACGCGCTGTTGCCCTATGTCGGACCCACGCGGAACCCCGCGACGATTCCGGCTGCCTCGCCAACGGAGCCGCCGAAGAGGTGGGGACTCTACGTTGCGGCGGCTTCGGCGCTGGTGATTGCGCTGGGAGCCGGCAGCTATGTCGCGTTCTACAGCGGCGAGAAGGCGGCCCCGACCGAGGCCGCAGCAGACAAGAGTCCTCTCCAGCCGGGACCCTCTGCAATAGCGCCGACCACACGCGAAAAGGCCGCCCTGGGCGCAACCTCTGAAAGAGTCGGCAAGGCAACCCCAAACGCTGCGGTCGAAAGGGCTGCCAAGACAACCACGGGATCCGTCGCCCGGGAAACCAGGACAGGAGGGGAAAAGACCGGCGTCGTCGCCGATCCGAGTGCGGGCGAGCGCTCCGCGACGCCGATCCCGAACATCGCTGGCGTTTGGCGCGATGACGGCTATCCGAACAACGGCTCTCGGGTCACCCAGGACGGTGCTGCCTTCCGGTTCACGCGGTGGGGGTTCCTCCCCAATGGACTGCGGTTCGAGTCGTCCGGCAGCGGTACGATCGCCGGACAACGCTACACGAGTCGCTATAACGCAACGTACCAGTCCGGAGAAACATCTGCCGGAGACTGTGCCGGCACCGTCTCCCCCGATGGACGGTACATGGAAATGAACTGCAGGGATTCGCGCCTGGGCACCTTCCCTCTCACCGCGCGCCGTGAGTAGCGCTGCGGACGCGTTGCGTTGGGTCCGCCCGATGAGGTATCGTGACTGCGTCGTCGCCGGATACGATTGTCCGGCGCCCTCACGCAACTCCTCGGTGCTAACGAAGTCGAACCGCCATGCGCCCGCACACTGAAGCCGCTCCCGAGCCGTTCGTCGGCGATGCCGCCGCCGACGACAGGACGGATGCTCAAGCGACCCGCGCCCCGCCTGCCGTATCGGGAGCGAAGAAAGTTGTCGCCACGCTCGGAGTGCTCGCCGTTCTCGTCATCATCGGGATCGCGTATTATTTCTGGCGCCAGCATGCGCTTCAGGCGCCACCGCCGCCCGTTCCCACCACAGCACCATCGGCGCCCGCTGCACCGATCGAGCCCGTCGTCCGCAATCCGATCGAGCCGCAGCCATCCGCCAATGCGGAGCTACCCCCGCTCGCCGACAGCGACCAAGCGCTGCACGATTCCCTCGCGCCACTCTTCTCGCCCGACGCACTCGGCAAGTTCTTCTACCTGGACGGCATGATTCGCCGCTTCGTCGCGACCGTCGACAATCTTCCGCGCCAGACGGTGTCGCCGCGGATCAAGCCCGTGCGCCCGGTTCCCGGCTCTTTCCTCGTCGCCTCCCACGACGGCACGCTCACTGCCGCGACGGACAACGCGGCCCGCTATGCGCCCTACGTACAGCTGGTGGACGGCGTCGATACCGGCAAATTGGTGGCAATCTACCAGCGTTTCTATCCGCTGTTTCAACAAGCCTACGTCGAGCTGGGCTATCCCAACGGCTATTTCAACGATCGTCTGGTCGAGGTCATCGACGTCTTGCTCGCGACGCCTGAGCCGAAGGGGCCGGTTGCCCTGACGCAGCCGAAGGTGGCGTATCAGTTCGCGGATCCCGCGCTCGAAGCGCTGCCGGCGGGCCAGAAAATTCTTCTGCGCATCGGTCCCGCGAATGCCGCAAAGGTCAAGGCCAAGCTCTCCGAAGTCCGCGCGCAGATTGCCCGCACGCGTCCGGGCACATAGGCCGAACGCCGAGTCCACTCGCGGACGGAAGCCCGGCGGCGCCACGCACTCGATGGGTGGCGAAGAGTGAGGGATTCGAACCCCCGTTAGGTTGCCCTAAACCTGATTTCGAGTCTGACGGAAAGCCCCGGTAGATCAACGGTGGGGCGCCTTCCCTGTCCGCAATTTTAGCCGAGTTTTCGCGGAATCGCCCCAGTAGGACTCGCCTTTGCGGACGCGCCGCATGAGTCGGGCCGCTGTGGTTGCGCTCCACGCGAGCGACCGACCCAAGCAGGGCTTCGAGGGCCGCGGGCTGCTCGGCCATGTCCATCGCTATGCAATGGGCGCGTTCGCTGGACTGCGGGTCTGCGGCCAGCGTCTCGCCGGAACCGAAAGAGCATCAAGAGCGGAGGCGCGTGTAGCGGGCCGCGCATGGTCTACGTCACGTCGCGCCGGCGGACACCGTTCTGCTGCGCGAGGTGATCAGTCCGCTGGAGCACACGGTACCCGCGTAGCGCCGCCCGATGGGGCGCGCCGCCCAGGAGGCCGCGGACATCTTGACTGGGTCAGGGGTTCTACAATCATCGGCGCTTGCATTCGTCGATCGGGTATCGGATCCCGGCAGACATGGAAACCAGCCTCGTGGCTGCGTACACTCGTGTACGTCAAATCGAGGCGGGGTCAGGCAGGAGGTTAACAGAACTTAATGATCCGCCCACGCCTGGTCAATCCGGCGGCGCGCATAGTAAGAGCCGTGGAGAGCAGCAAGGTTAATGCGCTCCACTTCGTCAGATCTAGAATCACGAAAGGAATCGTCATGATCCGCAACATGCATCCAGCATTCACGAAAGTTGTTCTGGTCGCCGCGCTCGTGGCCGGCGTCTCCGGCGTGGCGCGCGCCCACGACAGCAGCATGAACTCGTTCATCGGACCGCCCAGCGATGCGGTGAAACAGCGGGAAGTGCAGTCGGCCGCCGTCTATCCGCAGGAGGGTGCGACCTCCGGCATCGCGTCGGACAAGCTCGCCATGCTCGAGAATACGCCGCCCGTGCTCGCGACGACACGACAGAAGCTGCGGGCGGAAGAGACCGCCGCCGTGTATCCACAGGAGGGCGCGACCTCGGGCATCGCGTCGGACAAGCTCGCCATGGTGGAGAACACGCCGCCCGTGCTCACGACAACCGCGCAAAAGCAGCGGGTCGTCGCGTCCGTCACGGAAGAGCACGCCACCCCGTAACGTGGGTAAAGCAATACCGCAATTCGCGCAACGCGCCGCGGGCGAGCGCTCAGGAGCGCGTCGATGCACCAAGTCGCAGATGGGTCGGAACATCGGCCCTTCTGCGGCGGCCGGAACTCGGATGCTCCTTCCGTTCCTCACCGACGGGTGCTGTGCCTCGGTCGGGCGCGCGGCGCGCGTCGAATCCGAATCCTACAAACGCGAGGGGGCGTGAAAGTTTTGCTGGTCGAGGACAATGAGCGCGTGTCGCGCTTCGTCCGGCGTGGCCTGACCGAAGCCGGACATGTGGTCGACCACGCCGACAACGGGCGCGACGGCATGTTCCTCGCCGCGAGCGAGAGCTACGATGCGATCATCATGGACCGGATGCTTCCAGGGGACGTCGACGGCCTGGGCATCATCGCGGCGCTTCGCAAGACCGGCAGCAGGACGCCCATCCTCATTCTGAGCGCGCTTTCGGACGTCGACGAGCGCATTCGCGGGCTCCAGGCCGGCGGCGACGACTATCTGGTCAAGCCTTTCGCGTTCGGCGAGCTTCTGGCGCGGCTCGACGCGCTCGTTCGACGGTCGGCCAGTGGCAGCTCGGAAACCACGCTTCTGGTCGCCGACCTTTCGATGGATCTTCTTTCGCGCAAAGTGACGCGCGGCGGAAGGAGCGTGACGCTGCAGCCGCGCGAATTAAAGCTCCTCGAATACCTGATGCGCCACGCCAATCAGGTCGTCACCCGTACCATGCTGCTCGAGAATGTCTGGGACTATCACTTCGATCCGCAAACGAACGTCGTCGACGTCCACGTCAGCAAACTGCGCCAGAAGATCGATGGGGGCTCAGAGCGGCCGCTGCTGCGGACGATCCGCAACGCCGGCTACATGCTGACGGATGAATAGATTGTTCCGCTCCTCCGCGTTCCGTCTCGCTATGGGCTACGTCGCGGTGAGCGTGGCCGTGCTCGGCCTGTTCGCGGGCCCATTGTGGTACGCCTGGCGCCGGAACGTCGAACAGATACGCACCGAGTTGCTGCGCGAGGACATGCAGAGCCTGAAGGACATCTTCGAAGACCAGGGGCCCGTGGTCCTCTCCGCCGTGATCAACGCCCGTGCCGGTGGGCGTAATCTCGCCAGTGCACTCATTCTATTCACTGATTCCCGGCACAAGCGCCTCGCCGGCAACCTCACCGCTTGGCCGCCGGGGATGACGGCCTCGCCCGGAGTCCACACTCTCACGATCTCGCAAGGCGGCCGGCCGATCCGGGTTCTGCTCACCCGCTCGTCGCTCGCCGGCGGTTACCAGCTTCTCGTCGGCCGCGACGAAAGCGGCTTCAAGCCGCTGGAAGCGCTCTTCGTGTACGGGCTGGCGGGCGCTACAGGCATTCTTCTGGTCGCAGGGGTAGTAGGCGGATTACTTATCCGTCGCGAGCTCCTGTCCGGCGTAAATCGCATCCGGCAGACCACTTCCGCCATCGTCGACGGCGATTTGTTCCGTCGCCTGCCGGTGGAGGGGACTTCTCACGAGCTCGATCTGCTGGCGCAGACGGTCAACCGGATGCTCGCCCAGATCGAGCAGCTCGTGCACGGGGTCCGCAACGTCACGAACGCAATCGCGCACGATCTGCGTACCCCGCTGACGGAGCTTCGCTCCCGGCTCGAGGTGTTGTCGCTCACCCGACCCGAACCCGACGAAACCTTCGCGGAAATCGACGCCGCGGTCGCCGACGTCGACCGTGTCATCGGAATCTTCAATGCGCTACTGCGCCTCGCCGAGATCGATACCGGGGCACGGCTCGCGGGGTTCGTGCCGGTCGACGTGGGCAAGGTCGCGAACGACGTGGCCGAGTTCTATCAGCCCGTCGCGGAGGTAAAGGGCATAGCGCTCTCAACCGAGTCCTCGTGCGAGGCCACTGTCGCCGGCGACGCGCTGCTCATCGCGCAGGCCCTCTCAAACCTCATCGACAACGCGCTCAAGTACGGGCAGAAGAACGGCACGACCTCGATCGCCGTGGTGCGGCGCGCCGACCGCTCGATCGAAATCACCATCGCGGACGACGGTCTGGGCATTTCCGATGATGAGAAACCCAAGGTGACCGAGCGCTTCTATCGCGGCGATACGAGCCGCGGCACGCCCGGCGTCGGCCTGGGACTTAGTCTCGTCGCGGCGGTCGCCAGACTCCACGGTGGCTCGCTCGTGCTCAGCGACAATAATCCCGGATTGAGGGCAACGCTGATTCTCGGACCCGTCGCGCCAGTAGGAATGTGCTCGGCGAAGGCGTCGACAAGCTGACGGCTCTGGCAGGACAAGCAACTGCAATACACGTGGCTGCGTGCGGCGCAGGGACGGCACGCGGATTTCTGGAAGGTCACTGGCGAGGCGCTCGATTTTGCTTGGAAACCTTGGCGGTCGAAAAGGCGGGGCTACGTGAACGACTGATGCAGTACTGGCCGAACTGGGCAGCGCATTCTCGGTGCCGGTGCAGCCCTGCTCAGATTCCGTTCATCCCGAACTTTGGAGCCGCAGCATAATGGGCGAACGCGATGCACGCACGAAGGTGGGAGCTGATGGCGATTATCCGCTTCGTCGAAAACGTGTTTGGACTAAGCGGTGGGCGCGCGCGATTCCTGATGCGCGCATCGCTCCTCGCCATCGTGCCTTCGCTACTCCTGTTCGGCGTGCTTATCGCCGTGAGAATTGACACGTTGCGTGCCCCGCCCAATGCCTTCGATCCCGCGTTCGTCGCGTATAGCCTGCTGGTGGCCCCCGCAATCGAGACCGCGGTCATGCTGGCGCTCGCGGCTGTGCTGGCGCGGTTAGCGCCAAGACATACCACGTTGCAGATTCTGCTGGTCGCTTGCGTCGCTGCGCTCGCCCATGGAATCGGAGGGGACTGGCGTCGGGTCGGGGACACGACTTGGCCAATTCTCGTCTATTCAGCGAGTCTTGTCCTTTGGTTCCGACGGTCCGCGTGGGACGCGTACATACTCACGACGATCCTGCACGCGCTGTACAACGCGGCATTCTTTGTCGTCGGCATACTTGGGCCGCTGGCGATGGGCGACCGCTAAGCAGGACGGCAATGCACTGGTCCGCGATAGGCCCGCACAAGTGCCCCGACGAGTCAGAACATCCCAACGACCTCTGGCTGAGCGACGTCACGTACGTCCCCACGCGCGAGGGCTGGCTGTACCTGGCCGCTGTTCTGAAAGCGTACTCGAGACCTTGGTGGGCTGGGCGATGAGCCGAAATCTGGACACCAAGCTGGCGATGGACGCATTGAACATAGCGATCGCTCATCGCGGCCCACCGGTAAACCTGCACTCTGACCAGGGCTCAACGTACGCCACCGGAAGCTACCGGGGCATGAAGGCGAAGCCGGTCATGCGGAAAGTGTCCGAATGAAGAATTCCGGACACCGAGACAGACGCGATGTAAGTAGGCACTACCAATTCAACACCGCGTGAATACTGGCGGAGAGTGAGGGATTCGAACCCCCGTTAGGTTGCCCTAAACCTGATTTCGAGTTAGATGGATTGCGCTTTCAAGACAAGAGACTGGGCGCAATCGCTTCTGCAAATAAGACCGGATCGCCCAATCTTCTTGCCCTTGCCTTCAATGAAGATCGCAAATTGCAGAACGCTCATTTCAACCCAAATACCCGCGACCCGCGACACTCCGGACAAAAACGCGTACGGCATAAGAACGGGAATCCGAGCCAGTATAGTCGGCTAACGTCCATCAGGCTCGTCGCCTGGCTTGCTGCGTGACGATATTTTTCCGCAGTGATGCGTACGATGCATAGCAGAGAGGATCCCTATTTGACTCCATGATGGCTACCTCAATCATCTTGAATGCTTCACTGTAGTTCCACTTGTTGTTGTAACAGTGTGCTAGCCAGTAGTAGACCTCGTGCGTCTTCGTCTTGATCTCGCCCAATACCGCAAGGGCCTTATCCGCCAGTTCCTTATATTGTTGCTGCCGCAGTTTCTCTTGAAGCGGATCCAGCTCTCGCCGCATCTTCAACGAGGTCGACCACCTCACATAAAATTCGGCGATCTCTAGGCGCAACTTGTCGTCCTCAACTGGCAACTTTGACAGCTGTTCAACATACACGCTCGCGCGATTGAAGTTTGGCACGGGCAATGACATATAGCAGGAGATCAGCAGCCTCAATACTGTCGGGTGATTGTGCGCGTCAGCGCGTACGTGCTCCAGTGTCTGTATCGCTCCGTCAATGTCCCGCTTCTGCGTCTTGAGAAACTCCCCGTAAACAGTCCTAAGAATGAGCGATTGCGGTCGAATCTCGAGCGATTTCGCGATATGGCGCTCCGCCTCGAGGCATTGACTACGCGCGAGGAGGCGATTGAACACTTCAATAATTTCCTGCTCTTCAGTGGAGTACTCGAGCTGCTTGGCAATCGTGAAGTTCTTTACGAGGCGACGCCTTATATCTCGATCGAGGCCTTCGTGCTCGTGCGCAAGCCTACTGGTAAGAAGCCTAAGCTCGTCATTGAGCTGGAACTTGTCAGTGTGTCCATGCGTCACGCGCCGCACGCAATTCAGGTTAACGAGCGGCGGGATTCTGGATTCAATTTCTGCCTCGTCCCGCTCCAAAATGTCCGCGATCTGACGTAGCAGAAGCGGCTTGCCAGCGTGCGAATCCAGCAAAAGCAAGATCTCCAACTGACACGGGTCTGCCCCGAGTTGCTTCAATACTTCCCGAAAGCTGAACTCGACGGCCTTGTTCGTCGCTGAAGCAATGTCGTGGACCACTGAATCAAATGGCCGGTTAAACTCGTACATCTGCCCGTAGCAATGTTTAATAAGAATCGGAATTCCGGAAGTGACATCGCGCAGGGCGTCCTTTTGTTCATCGGTTAAATCCGGGTTGCCGGAATGCTTGTACAAGTGGAACAAGTTAGCCATTAGCTTCTTCGATGCTTTAACATCGAGACCGCCGAGCTCAATCTGATGGAAACCAGACGGAATCTGAAGACGCGACGTAATGATTACCTTGAAGTGATCAGGGTACCGCCGTAGTGCGTGCTTCGCCTCCACCTCAACAAATCGAATTATCGTTTCTGTCTCTGCTTTTGGGATGGTCTCAAAATTATCGAGCACGAGCAGCACGCGATTTTCTTTGAGCAGTTCGAATAGGAACTCCTTCTTCTCGATCAAGGAATACTCGTCCAAGTCTTCAATTTCGAAGAAGTCTAGGGCGCTCGCAATGATTGTATCCAGGGAGTCGAACTGCTTTTTACCCGCATCTATGCTGTCAAAGACTGGGTTGTAATAATTCGTCTTTGCAGACATCCACACGATGTTCTCAAATGCGACCTCGGTGCCGTCGTCTCGGTTGAACAATCGGAGCGACAGTTCAATCATCAATGCTGTCTTACTGACGCCGCCTACACCAAATACGATGCCATTCTGATTCGGTATCTCGAGGATTTCCTCGCGTATTTGGCGGATCTGGCGCTCCCTTCCGAAAAACTCGTCGTAGCTCTCCGCGGGTATGTTTGCACGAACACCGGTTGCGGGATTCGTATCGGGTACTACTTCGGTCCAGAACAGAGATTGCGATGCCGCCTTCGGTGCCGTCCGAAAGAGCGAGTAAATGAACTTTCGTTTCGTGTCGAAAACATGCACCCAAGCGCCTGAAGCTGACTGGTACTCGTATCCACGAGCACGTGTGCGCTTGTAGCAAAGCAGGCGGTCCTTGGAAAGAACAAAAAATGGTGCAAGCGCGATCGCGCGTCCTGCCTTATGATCAACAACCATAAGCGCGGAGGCATCTCTGAGGTCGTCCAGTTCGTCCGCCGGTACCGGGCGTTGCGACTCCGAAACGGTTCGATTTGCGTACGTGCGACTAGTAATGACGTAATTTCGTGCTCGGCAGTCTCTACGATCCTAAGCCGGACAAGCCGGAACCAAACAGGTTAAAGTTTTGGGCACACGAAGCGGATGGGCGAGGTGACGGCGATGGAACTGCTCACTGAACGCTACGCGGACCGGCTGACTGGGGTGTTGTCGTGCTACGACCGCATGGTGATCACTGGCACGTTGCCGGGTGTGTGCTTTGCCGAGGGCATGACGAGCTTCCTGCGTTCGCGTGGCATCCGCATCTTCGACTACCCGCAATTCGCGCTGCCGCTGCGCGAGCGCATCCGCGAGAACGCGCAGGCGCTGGCCGCGAAGCACGCTGCGACGATCGAATACGTTGCCAAGGCCCACCTCCGCAAAGAAGATCTGGTGGCCAAGGTGCTGGCCACCCGCGGCGAGGCGCCGGGACTGGTCCATGTGCTGTCGGCGATGGAGACCTGCGCGACCTACCGGTCCTGGCACGACAAGGGCAGCGGGCGCACCTACCTGCGGCCCGACACCACCAAGTGCCTGCACTACTACTTCTACTGGATGGACCGCGAGCTGGGGCTGATCTACGTGCGGGTGCCGACCTACTGCCCGTTCCGGTTGCAGGTGTACTGCAACGGCCACGGCTGGCTGGCCCGCCGCCTGACGCGTGAGGGGATCGACTTCGCTACTGCCGACAACGCCTTTGTTCGCATCGCCGACTTCACCCGGGCGCAGGCCTTGGCCGATGGCCTCAATCCCGACCTCCTGCATCGGCACCTGAACCACTACGCCCGGCTGTGCTGCCCGGTGCTCGACGAGTTCGGGCAGACCTACCACTGGAGCATCATGCAGATCGAGTACTCCACCGACCTGCTGTTCAAGAGCGAACAAGTGCTGGCGCCGCTCTATGCGCAGCTGGCCCGCGAGGCGGTGCTCTCGGTCAAGGCCGAGCAGGTGAGCACCTTCCTGGGCAAGAAGATCACCCCGCAGGTGGCAGCCGAGATTGGCTCGCGCCTGAGTACGCGGATCGAAGGCACCTGTATCAAGCATAAGCTCGGGTCGTGCTCGGTCAAGCTGTACGACAAGTTCGCGCGCATCCTGCGCATCGAGACCACCACCAATGATGTCTCGTTCTTCAAGCACCACCGCAAGGTGGAACATCGCGGCGGTCACGCCACCCGCGAAGTCGCACCGCTCAAGAAGTCCATCTACAGCCTGATCGACCTGCGGGAGATCTTGCTCGCCTGCAACCAGCGCTATTTGGAGTTCCTCTCCAGCCTGGACGACCACAGCCCCGGCCAGCGCCTGCTCGATCGCGTGACTCACCCCAAGCCCGACGGCGAGCGCTCCTGCAAGGGCCTCAACTTCTTCGATCGCAACGATCAGGCTCTCCTGCGCGCCGTCCAACGCCCAGAGTTCAACATCCATGGCTTGGCGCGAGCTGATCTGCTGCGGCTGATGCCCGCCATGTCGCCCTCCTCGCTGTCGCGGCAACTGCGTCGCTTGCGCGTCCTCGGATTGCTCAAGCGCGCGGCCAATACCTACCGCTATTACCTCACTCGCAGCGGTCGCTTGGTCATCGCCGCCTGCGAGCGACTGTCCACGTTCGCCATCACACCAGCATTGGCTCGCGCTTGACTTCATCATCATCAATCTGTGCCAGATTGCAGAACTTTAAGGTCGTAAGAGACTCACTACTGTCCGGTTAAACCCCGAGCAGATTCAATTGGTTGGGGTTGATGAGGTCGTTTGCGGGATGAGCATTTTCGGTAAGGGCCTGTTGCAGCGGCATTTTTTCGAAGATCGACACTGAGAGAATCTGTAGCAGCGTGTAGAGCGGGGCATCGAGGTGAAGCTCTTTCTTGACGATGGCGATGAGCACGTAGGTGGCCACGGCGCACCACACCTGCGTTTTCACCGCGTTCTCGCTGTTGCCCAAGAAATGCTTGATCCGCAGGTGCTGCTTTATCCACTTGAAGAACAGCTCGACTTGCCAGCGGCTCTTGTACAGCGCGCAGATGGTCAGTGCCGGCAGCGCCGTATTGTTGGTCAGGAAGACCAACGTCTTTCCGGACTCGGGGTCTTTGAATCGAATGCGCCGCAGATGCTCGGGATACTTCTTGGCAGAGTAATAGCCGTTGAGCATCACGCGTTGGTCGCAGAGCATGCCCGTGGTGCGATCGGTGGTGGCCGAGTACACGCGTCGGGCGTCCATGGGCGACTTGGCGCGCGTAACGAAGAAGGCGCCGGCCTGATGCAGCACGTACAGGCGCGCGAAGTCCAAATAGCCGCGATCCATCCCGTAGAAGGCGCCCGCCTCCAAGGCCAGCAGGTCCAGCACGTTCACGTCGTGCAGCTTGCCGTCGCTGATGTGGATGAACGCGGGGATCGCGCCGCGCAGGTCCAGCAGCGTGTGCAATTTGATGGCCGCCTTGGTCGAGCGAAACGGGGCCCAATCGAACAGGCTCAAGCACAAATCGATGGTGCTGGAGTCCAGCGCGTAGACGGTGTTGTCCAACTCGACGCCGAGCGAGTCGTTCGCGTAGAGCTTGCGCGCGCGACGGATCAGTACCGCGGCCAGATCGGACCAGAGGTGCCAGTCGCGCAGCTCGTTGGCATCGGCCAAGGTCGAGCGTCTCACCGCGGAGCGAAAACCCATCGCGTAGAGCTTGGCCGCATTGGCGGACAGGCTCGCTTCGATATCGCGCAGGCTCTCGCGCCAGGTCAGTTGCGCGAAGGCCATCGCCCGAAACTGCTCGGCGCACGACAACGTGCGCGCACCGGCGTTGCCCGAGTAGCGATGCACGATGCGGGCGAAGCTGGTCCACGGCACGAACTCCATGACTTGCGCGAACAACGTCTTGCCAACATGCATGCGCACTCCTCGGGGCAGTCAACCCGAGGAAACTACGCCATTCTTGCCAAACGAAGTTCAAATCGGCACCAAACGAAATCGGCCTGGAACCCGCGTCAATGCTTGATCTCGGGCTCGGCACAGGTCATTTAACCGGACAGTAGTGTAGACTAATGAGCTGATCGCGAGGCGACTGCTGGGCCTCAAGCGCGGAAAAGAACAACGATAGATCGAGCTCAATGGGATCAGTCGTGGGACGTGTGCTTGTGACAATCGCGTCGATGATGTCAAACACCTCCGAGAAGGCCGAAAAGTCGACCGAGGCGAACGGCGCTATTCGCTGAAAAACCGCTTCGGCGAAATCTGCCTTGGACAAAGCAATGGACCGATCGGCACGGAAAACGTCTGAGTCGACTATTTTGGCGGCGTTCGGAGCTGTGGCTCCCTTCAAAACATGTCGATTCCCGACGCGGACTTGCGGATCCGCGAGCAAACAACCTGTTTCGTTGAACTCTGATGTTAAGTAAAGACGCCGGCCGTGAGTGTCCTCAGCTCGAAGCTCGGCGTCCGAATAATATAGCTCTATGCAAAGGTTATGCAGATTGGCACGATGCTTCGGCACCGGAAGTGCGAATGAGAAGACATTGTTGCCCCAGTTCTCGTAAGCGTACGGCGCTGCGGTGACTTCCTTCAGAACAGCCTTGTTATCCCTATCGAAGACGAAGATCTGCGGTCTCGACTGGTAGGTTTGGCAGAACGTTTTGCACTTGGAGAGGAGTGCATCGTCGCCCATCGCAACTTCTTCTTTCTCATGAAACTGAGCGCCGTTGGCTCGACCCAACTCGGTCTGTGCGCGTTTTAGATGCCTCCAATCTGTCTTACCTTCAGTCCAGATTTCGCAGCTCGTAACAGCATTGAGGATCGTTGCCGGCATTTTCAGGGGCCTCTCGGGTACCAGACTATTCTAGCCACGGTCGCCGGAAGGGCACACGGTAGGAGGAGACATGTTACGACGCATTGCACTTTTCGATACTACCGACTCATTGGCACTCCGGTGACCGGTCGCCGATGCTGAACGCCCGCTTTGGTCGTTTCCCGGCATCCCCTCTCCGCCTGCTGCTCGTTGAGCGCGGATCAGCGGTCGGGGCAGCCGCCTCGACCTCCCGCCGTTCGTCGCCAAGGGACAGTTAGTAGGTGCCACGACAACCGGAGTCACACTCCGGAACAGCGAATTGTTCCATAGGGAAATCAAGGGATCAAGGAGACCTAAGATGCCGTTTGACCTGAGCCCGGAATTTCGAGCCAATCATTCCTGGGAAATGGCTCGGTTGGAGTGATCGTGAATGGGATGGTGCAGTTTGAATTCGTGCGGGGTCAAGTAAGCGAGGCTGGAGTGCGGCCGTACCGCATTGAAATGCCGGCGCCATGCCTCGATGATCACCTGAGCTTCGCGGCGAGTACGGAACCACTCGACGCTCAGGCACTCGTCGCGAAACTTGCCGTTGAACGATTCATTCGTGCCGTTCTGCCAGGGCTTGCCCGGGTCGATGATGGCGGTCTCAACGCGGGCATCGGTCAGCCATTGCAGAATGGCGTTGCTCACGAACTCCGGACCGCTGTCGGAGCGCAGGTAGACCGGAGCGCCATGGACACTCATCAGTCGCGTCAGCACCTCGATGACCCGCGCCGAGCGGATGCTGCCGGCCACGTCGATCGCCAGACACTCATGAGTGAATTCGTCGACCACGGTGAGACACTTGAGCTGCTGGCCGTTGGCGCAGGAATCGAACACGAAGTCGTAGGCCCAGACGTGGTTGGCCGCTCGCGGCGGCAGCGGGCGCGGTCGGCTCGCAGCTATCCGCCGTCGCGGTCGCTTGCGCGGCAGACGCAAGGCCAGCCTGACGCCACAGTCGACGAGCGCGGTTGATACCCATCGGCAAACCCTCCCGCCGCAAGAAGATGCGAATCCGGCGATAGCCGTAGCGCGGATACTGCGACGAAAGCCGCCGCATCGCAGTCCAGCGCCGGCGCATCCTTGACCGGTTGCCGCAACCGGTAACCCATGGTCGATCGTGGAACCCCCAGCAGCCCACAAGCTCGCCGTTGCGACAGACCCCGATCTCGCACGAAGTGCGATCTGCTCGCGACGCGCCTGTGGGCTCACCATTTTTTTCGGTTCACCTCGCGCATGATGTCGACTTCGAGGTCGCGTTCCGCCAGCAAGCGCTTGAGCTTGGCATTCTCCAGCTCCAGCGCTTTCAACCGCTTCACGTCCGCTGGGCGCGAGCCCGGCGAAGTGTTTGCGCCACACGTAGATCGTCTGCTCGCTGACCTTGTGCTTCTTGGCAGTTTCGGCGACCGACGTACGGTCGGCCTCCCTCAGAATGGCCACGATCTGTTCGTCGGTAAATCGACTCTTTCGCATCGGCTCCTCGCTTTCGAAGGAGCCATTTTTCCAGAAATTAATGGACCGAAAAACCGGCTCAGGTCAGGTCGCCGCGGAACTTTCCAGTAAGCTGCCGTTCGCACCAGGATACCGATGCAGCGGTGGCGGTAGAGACGCGGCGGCGGCACCAGGGCGGCGAGGCGGTCGAGCCGCTCCAGCGGGGACAGGAGCAGTGAGCCGTTCCCGCCCGGACCGGGTTTCGTGCTCTCGTGGAGTAGGCGCTCGGGATGCTCGTCCGCTATCCGTCGGTGGCGGCTTCGGTCGCGAGCGCGACCAATGCCACTTCGTCCAACGCGCTGTCGGCATCGGCGACGTGAGCGACGCCGGCCACCTGTGCAGCACCGGCGAGTCCGATCACCCGCTTGCCGAACTGGCGGCCGAACGCCACCTCCGACAGTGTGCCGAAACTGTCGCCGATCGCGACGAGGCACAACGCGGCACGCGTGATCAGCGCATTGCGCGCTTCGCCGATTCCCGTGGCGACGATAATGCCGACGTAGGGGTTCGCCAGCTCCGGATCAGCGTCGGGCAGAATGCCGATCGTCACTCCGCCCGCACCCGCTGCGCCTCGGCAGACCGCTTCCATGATCCCCTGCCGGCCGCCGCAGATCACGCTGAAACCCATCCGGGCCAGACCGCGGCCGACCTCCTCGGCGATGCCGAGTTGATGCGGCGCGGCCTCGCGCGGGCCGATGACCCCGACCGGGATGCGCAGCGGGTGGCCGCTCGCACGCTGTAGCCACGTAGCAGCCGCGATCGCATCCACCTGCTCGCCAGTCGGCGCGGCGGCAACCGGCTGCCAGATTCTCTGTGCCGGAGCGAAGGGCCGCCCCAGCGCATCGGACAGTACGCCGCGGTCGCGGTCGAGCCTAAAGGTGGCGTTCATGGTGGCTTCCGAACCACTCGCCGGCGCTCATGATGGCGGAGCATGCTGCGACGATCATCAGCGCGAGCGCGGCGGCGGCCGGAAAATCGGTTCCGGTTTCGGAGATCAGGCTGTAGAGCTGCAGCGGCAGGATGTGCAGCTGCGTCCCGGCCAGCGCCAGTGCGGTCCCGTATGCGCCGAACACCACCGCCGCCACCAGGCAGAAGGCGGCGCCCACCGGTGCCGCAATCTGCGGCAGCATGACGTGGGCAAACGCCTGCGCCGGCGTAGCACCGAGCGATTCGGCCGCCGCCGTTTGCGCGCGATCAAAATTGACCAGCACCGGCATGATTCCCATCACGACGCGCGGAACGAGATAATACGACGTAGCAAACGCGAGCCCCACCGGCGTGAACAGCGCCTTGCCGACGATCGCCGGGTCGAATCCGGCGTAGCCGAGCAGTTGCGTGAAGAATCCGGCCCTGCCGTAACCGAGGATGAACCCGTAGGCGACGATCAGGCCGGAAAACGTAAGTGGCAGCGCGATGACGAAAGACAACAGCGTGCGCCGCCGTTCGGGCAATCGCGACAGATGCAGCGCCACCGCGACGCCGATCAGCGTCGAGACCGTCGCCGCCGAGAGCGTCAGCAAGACGCTCCCCGCCACCGACGGCCAGAACGACGGCAGCGCGATTACGCGGCCGAACGCTTTCGTGCCGTCGCGCAACGCGTCCACCGCCACCGCCGCGACCGGCAGCGCGAAGAAGGTCGCGAGCACCAGGGCGGCGGGAACGGCGAGCAGCAGCTGCGTGCGCGGACGCATCTGCTCAAGCCCGCAGGCAGGGCTTCATTTCGCTTCGGTGGCGGCGACCCAGCCCTTGTCGATCTCGGCCTTCTTCGCCGCCGCTGCGCGCACGTCGAGTGGATGCACCTGCGGCGCCGCCGGCAGCCGGGCCGCCACGTCATCGGGGAGCCGGACGCCCGGAACCGAAGGCCGCACGTAACCCTGCGCGAAAATTCCCTGGCCGAAATCGGTCATGATGAAGTTGAGCCACAGCTTGCCGGCGTCGGGATGGGGTCCGTTCTTGACCAGGCTGATCCCGTACGGTGCCGCCGCCGATGCCTCCTTGGGGATGACGACCGCCACGGCGTCGCCCAGGCCGTCCGTGTACTTCGCCTTCAGGCCGTCGTTCTCGTACGAGATCCAGATCGGAATCTCGCCTTTGACGAACTGCGCGTACGGCGTGGTGCCGAGCACGCGCAGCACGTTGCCTGACCTGTGGAGCTTGCCGAGGTAATCGAGGCCGGGCTTGATGTTGTTCATGTCGCCGCCGGCGCCGAAATTTGCGGCGAATGTCAACACTTGGCCGACGCCGGTGGAGCGCGGGTCGAGATAGACGATCGAATTCTTGTACTCGGGCTTCTGCAGGTCGGCCCACGACTGCGGTACGTTCTTGACCAGCTTGGTGTTGACGATGAAGGCGATGGTAAGCGAATGGATCGTGAACCACTTGCCGTCGGGGTCGCGGAATACCGCCGGAAGCTTGTCGAAGTTGGTCGGCTTGAACGGCGCAACGAGATCCTTGGCGGCGGCGTCCACGGCCGATGCCGCGAAATAGTAGGCGGTGTCCGCCTGCGGCCGATTTTTCGCCTTGTCCAAAGCGACGACGGTGGCGCCCGAACCGAGGTCGTTGTACACGATATCGATCTCGGGGTAGCGTTTCTGGAACGCACGGAACTGCGCCGCCCAGTTGGCCCAGGTGGGACCGGTGTCGAAACTCACGACCATCCCTTCCTTCAGGGCGGCTTCGTAGAGCGCCTTTTCGCCCGCGTAGAGCTCCGGTGAATCCTTCACGGTTTGCGCGGCAGCGCCCGTGGCAAACAGCGCGGCGAGCATGAGGACGGGCCAGCGATGAATCTTCATGGCATTCTCCTTCATTGGGTGGGTAGGAACTGCACGGCGTCCCGCGGCACGCGCACATACGCGATCGCGTTGCGTGCCGCGGTAACGACCTTGAGGCTGCCTTGGCCTACCGCGAGCTCGAGCTCGCGGCTGGCGCCGAAAAACCGGTCCTGCACCACCCGGGCGGCGAAGACGTTTTCGCCTTCGGTCGTGACGCTGGGCAGGACGCGTTCCGGACGGACGAGCAGCGAGAGCGGTGCGCCGTCCCGTGCACCGTGCGGCGGCGTGGCGAGCCGTCCGAGCGGCGTGTCGACGGCATCGGCGCCGGCCGCCACGCCGTCGACCAAGTTTGCGCGACCGACAAAGTCGGCAACGAAGGCATCGGCCGGCCGGTCGTAGATCTCCTGCGGCGTCGCGACCTGCACTAGGCGCCCGTCGCGCAGCACCGCGATGCGGTCGGCCAGCGACAGCGCCTCGTCCTGGTCGTGCGTGATTAGCAGCGAGGCGATTTTCTGCTGCCTCTGGATGCGCCGGATTTCGTCGCGCATCGTGAGCCGCGTCGCCGCGTCGAGCGCGGACAGCGGTTCGTCGAGCAGCAGCGCACGGGGCTCGAATGCCAGCGCCCGCGCCAGTGCAACCCGCTGCTGCTGCCCGCCCGAGAGCTCCGCGGGCAGGCGCGTGCCCATTCCGCCGAGGCCGACCAAGTCGAGCATGGTCTCCGCCCGCTGTCGCCGCTGCACGAGTGGAACGTGACGGACACGCAGCGGATAGGCCACATTCTCCCAGAGCGCCATGTGCGGGAAGAGCGCGTATGACTGGAACACGATCCCGCATTCGCGCGAACGCACCGTCGCGGAGGTGACGTCCTCCTCGCCAAGGTAGACGCGGCCCGTGTCGAGGCGCAAGAAGCCGGCGATCAGCTTCAGCAGCGTCGTCTTGCCGCAGCCCGAGGGGCCGATGCACACGACGAGCTCGCCGGGCGCTATGTCGAGGGAAGCCGCGAAGATCCCGGCCTTGCCCCCCGGGTACTGGAAGCTTGCGTTCTCGATCCGGACCGCTGCGCTCATGCCTGCGCGCCGGCCGGTGCAAGACGAGCGGCGCCGCGCGCGGACAGGGCGCCGGTAACCGAAGCGGTGAGCGCCAGCCCCAGCAGAATGACGGTGGCCGCGCAGGCGAATCCCGTGGCCCCGTAGAACGCCTGGAGCAGGACCACCGGATAGGTCCGGTTGAGGAAACCAGAGACCAGATTGGAAAACTGGAACTCGCCGATCGAGAGCGCGGCCACGACGATGAGACCCGACAGCACCGAGTGGCGCAGCGCGGGCAGCACGATGTGAAGAAATCGCTGGAGCCCGTTGCTGCCAAGCGATTCGGCGGCATCCTCGAGGAGCCGCAGGCCGAGCCGCTGCATGTCCGAAACCACTGTCTGCAGAAAGTACGGCAGGCCCAGGACGATGTGGCCGGCGATGAGTAGCCAGACGCTGCCGAGCCACGGCAGCGAATCCGACGAAAACACGAGGATGAAGCCGAAGGCAAGCACCAGGGCCGGCAGCGCAACCGGCAGCTGGTAGAGGACACGCGCGAACGCCCGCACCCGCGCACGCTTCGCATGGAACACGGCATACGCTAGCGGCAGCCCGATGGCGACGCAGGCGAGACAGGTCATCACCGCGACAAACAGGCTGGCGGCAAATGCCCGCCGGAAGCTTGGATCGGTGGCAACCTGGACGTACCACTTGTTCGTGACCCCGACTGGCAGCAGCGTGTTGAGCCAGAGATCACCGAACGAGCCGATGAACAGCAGCCCAATCGGAGCAGCCAGATAGACGAGGTAGGCCGCCGTGATCCAGCGTGGAATCATCTTTACGTGTGGTTCCGTTGCGAGCGCGCGGATTTGCGATGGCAGCGGGTCCCGCGTGGCAGGGGACGTCGGGCTTCGGACACAGACAAACAACTCAACTCCCTAGATGGAGCAAAGATACCATAGGCGGCGGTTGTGGCTACTGGCTGAGGCGCCGGTCGAACTCGAAGGCCGGTGCGGACTGAAGCAGCGAATCGGCGGCCGGATCGTGTTCGGCGCCGGCGTCCGCCCACAGTGGCGGGCGGCTGCGACCCTAGCCCTCTGATGCGGGCATCCAATGTGAGGAGGTTGAGGCGCCTCGTTTCCGCAACTTGAACGGAGGCTTCAATCGATTTTTATGACCGGTGCGGAGGACCGTGGACGACGGCAACGGGTCGACAAGCGCCCTTGACCAAGGATCAACATGAGGCTCCTTTCCTCCTAAGCCGGACAAGCCGGAACCAAACAGGTTAAAGTTTTGGGCACACGAAGCGGATGGGCGAGGTGACGGCGATGGAACTGCTCACTGAACGCTACGCGGACCGGCTGACTGGGGTGTTGTCGTGCTACGACCGCATGGTGATCACTGGCACGTTGCCGGGTGTGTGCTTTGCCGAGGGCATGACGAGCTTCCTGCGTTCGCGTGGCATCCGCATCTTCGACTACCCGCAATTCGCGCTGCCGCTGCGCGAGCGCATCCGCGAGAACGCGCAGGCGCTGGCCGCGAAGCACGCTGCGACGATCGAATACGTTGCCAAGGCCCACCTCCGCAAAGAAGATCTGGTGGCCAAGGTGCTGGCCACCCGCGGCGAGGCGCCGGGACTGGTCCATGTGCTGTCGGCGATGGAGACCTGCGCGACCTACCGGTCCTGGCACGACAAGGGCAGCGGGCGCACCTACCTGCGGCCCGACACCACCAAGTGCCTGCACTACTACTTCTACTGGATGGACCGCGAGCTGGGGCTGATCTACGTGCGGGTGCCGACCTACTGCCCGTTCCGGTTGCAGGTGTACTGCAACGGCCACGGCTGGCTGGCCCGCCGCCTGACGCGTGAGGGGATCGACTTCGCTACTGCCGACAACGCCTTTGTTCGCATCGCCGACTTCACCCGGGCGCAGGCCTTGGCCGATGGCCTCAATCCCGACCTCCTGCATCGGCACCTGAACCACTACGCCCGGCTGTGCTGCCCGGTGCTCGACGAGTTCGGGCAGACCTACCACTGGAGCATCATGCAGATCGAGTACTCCACCGACCTGCTGTTCAAGAGCGAACAAGTGCTGGCGCCGCTCTATGCGCAGCTGGCCCGCGAGGCGGTGCTCTCGGTCAAGGCCGAGCAGGTGAGCACCTTCCTGGGCAAGAAGATCACCCCGCAGGTGGCAGCCGAGATTGGCTCGCGCCTGAGTACGCGGATCGAAGGCACCTGTATCAAGCATAAGCTCGGGTCGTGCTCGGTCAAGCTGTACGACAAGTTCGCGCGCATCCTGCGCATCGAGACCACCACCAATGATGTCTCGTTCTTCAAGCACCACCGCAAGGTGGAACATCGCGGCGGTCACGCCACCCGCGAAGTCGCACCGCTCAAGAAGTCCATCTACAGCCTGATCGACCTGCGGGAGATCTTGCTCGCCTGCAACCAGCGCTATTTGGAGTTCCTCTCCAGCCTGGACGACCACAGCCCCGGCCAGCGCCTGCTCGATCGCGTGACTCACCCCAAGCCCGACGGCGAGCGCTCCTGCAAGGGCCTCAACTTCTTCGATCGCAACGATCAGGCTCTCCTGCGCGCCGTCCAACGCCCAGAGTTCAACATCCATGGCTTGGCGCGAGCTGATCTGCTGCGGCTGATGCCCGCCATGTCGCCCTCCTCGCTGTCGCGGCAACTGCGTCGCTTGCGCGTCCTCGGATTGCTCAAGCGCGCGGCCAATACCTACCGCTATTACCTCACTCGCAGCGGTCGCTTGGTCATCGCCGCCTGCGAGCGACTGTCCACGTTCGCCATCACACCAGCATTGGCTCGCGCTTGACTTCATCATCATCAATCTGTGCCAGATTGCAGAACTTTAAGGTCGTAAGAGACTAACAAGGAGCCATTCATGCATGCCGCTACCAACACTACCCCCAAGCCTGACGGGCGTGTAATACCGTGGAACAAAGGGAAGCTGATCGGCCAGAAGCCACCGCTGAAGCTGAAGGAGATCTGGGCCATCCGGATTCGACTGCAATTGGATCATCGAGCCCGAGAACTCGCGCTATTCAACCTCGCCATCGATAGCAAGTTGCGCGGATGCGACCTGGTGGGGCTTCAGGTTCGCGATGTGTTCCAGGGCAGTTATGTCGCCCCACGCGCGATTGTCATGCAGAAGAAGACCCAGCGGCCGGTGCAATTCGAGATCACCGAACAAACGCGGGACGCGGTCGGTGCCTGGATCGCGGCCGCCCGCCTGAAGCCGGAGCAGTTCCTCTTTCCGAGCCGTATGTCGGCGTCGCCTCACCTTTCGACTCGGCAGTATTCGCGGATCGTTCATACCTGGGCGGGATCGATTGGGCTTGATCCGGCGGTCTACGGCACTCATTCAATGCGGCGAACCAAGCCGACTTTGATCTATCGCCGGACCAGGAATCTCCGGGCGGTCCAACTCTTACTCGGTCACAGCAAGCTGGAGAGCACCGTCAGATACCTCGGAATCGAGGTCGACGACGCGCTGGAAATCGCCGAACAGACTGAGGTGTAGTCCCGCCGGGCCCGTCGGCGACCGCCGGACTTGACGGTCGCCGACTGAATGCAGCCATTCGGCCGACGCAGGGGAGCGACGGCCACCGACCCCAGAGCGGTATTCCATTTTCGAGGGAACCGGACGTTCGGCGACCGGCAGTCAACCGAGGCGGCGGGTCGCGCAACTTCTGAGTCGGCACGCTGTTGAGAGCGCGATCTTGCCGGCAGCGCGGTGCCCGATCCGATCCTTGGCCACGGGGAAGTCCGTACAGACTGGTTAGGCGGCACCTTGAAACTCCGCACCGACCACGAACTCGCCACAATTCGGCCTACAATTTCCGGGCCGCAACTGCGCTGCCCCCGTAAGGGCGGGATGCGGGAGGAGGCTCCATGCCAAGAACCGAAGAAAACCTAAGGCCGCTATGGAAACACGCGTCTGGACTTGTGCTGCAGGCGCGATCTGGACAGCGAGCGTGTAGTTCGAACGAGGCGCTCGGCTATTTCATCAAGGAAGACCCATCAGGCCCGCTTGCGCCACTTATGCTGGCCTGGACCGCCGACAATCTAGTCTTCGACAAGAACTTCGAGGAAGCCATCGGCGCTTACGAGGGGCTTTTCAAGCGCCATGGCAAAAAGCGCTTCCGCGGCCTTCCGTGGGGTGTGCACGCTCTGGAACAGATGGCAAATTGCCACGCCAGTCTCGGCCGGCCAGAACGGGCGGTTCAGTGTCTCTCAACCGCACTTGCTCTACCCGGTCACGACGCTGAGTCGTGGCTGCACTTCCGCACCGCACAGATACTGGAGGAAAACTTCAAAGATCGCGACGCGCAGCGGGCCTTTCGGCGCGTGACTTCTAACGCTGACGACCTTCACAGGACCGATGTGCCGTTGCCAGAACTGGCGCGCCGAGCTGCTGCCCGGCTGGAGGGCAAAGGGCCGTTGGAAACCTTCCCCGATCGTCTCTCCACCAAGCTGGTTCGGGCGCTCGAAAAACGTGACATGAAAACGTTGGCTCGACTGGCGTCGCGGACGCACTTCTCGCTCGGGGTCGCCGGCTCGGAGACTGACTTCCTCGATTTTGGCGAAATCGAAGCGTCCCTCAAGCAAGATCTTCGACGCTCGAAGATCGTCGCCGATCCCGCCGCGCTTTTAGGATCAGGCGGCAAGCTCTACCTCCAGACTGACGGATGGTCTGGAGAACTTCTGAAAGGCCGCGTGTACTTCATCCTGGCTCGGGTCCGTGACGGCTGGGAATGGAGGGGAGTGGCATTGACCCGGCCCGATGAGCCCTTCTATAAGCTGTTTCCTCCGGCCGTGCCGGAGAAAAATCAGCCGCTACAGCTTCCGATCAAGGCGCCCTATCCAAAAAACACGTGTTTTCGCGCCGGTGGACTCACCCACTTCCTCGAATCGTTCCTCCCATTCGTCGGCGGGTTCATTGCGCTATCGGATACATTCAGCTCTTGCGGCTACGGCCCGGGCGGCTTTTACTACAACCAGGGTCCGACGCATAAGGGCCAGGACGCCTTCGCCATTGACTTCACTCACTACCAGCACGGCCTGCCGTTCAGGAATACTGCGGGAGGCGTACCTGTCCTCGCCGTGCAAGAAGGCATTGTCAGCATGGTGCGCTCCAACATCACGAGCGGCGACTCGAGCCTGGAGAACCGCGTCCAGATTGATCATCCCTCGCCCAGTGAACTCTTCGCGCTGCTGTTTGGGATTCCGCTACCCGCCCAGCTCAAATATCAGTCGTGGTACCTGCATCTGGCCGGGCCGGGGCAGGTGCTGGTGAGTCTGGGCATGATTGTGCAACAGGGGGCGAGACTCGGCCCTATCAACGACACAGGAAATTCCGCGTTCGATCACCTCCACTTCTCCTTGCACGACCGGGACATCACGGTGAACGGCGCACCGTACGGAAGCACTCGGCCAACGCCAATGGACGGCCAGAACCTCGGCGATGGGGACGGCGGCGTGTGCCTGTGCTCGAGTAATGTTCCTATTCCTTGAGGGCGGACGGGTGTCCAACATCTCGCGCAGTATGGCTCTGGATCGGGTCACTTACTCTCAATCTTGGTTCTTCAGACATCGACGGCGGTTTCGAATCGCCGGGCGCCGGCCACCTCGTCAACGGCTGCTTCCCGGCAAATTGAGATGCGAGGGCGACCGGCTGGAATTGGCCGGGTGCCGGACGGCCTCGTTCGGCAGAAGGCGA
>CAWIIO010000002.1:0-546886 GCA_963836265.1 uncultured beta proteobacterium | reverse complement strand
CCTACGACACCGTCAACAAAATCGTTGGCGGCTTTGTTTCCAACGGCACCTTTTACGCATTCAGCCCCGCCACCAAAGTCTGGAAGGCGGTTTTGATGCAGGTCGAGGCGGGCTCCGTCGGCGTGCCCGACCAGTCGTACTATTGCATCGATTTCGATCAAAGCAGCGGCTGCTTCATTCTGCTGACCGGATATGCAACGCACACGACGTGGGCATATCGATATTCTGGGAACGCACCTCCGTCGACTGCGACCGGAGTCAACGATCTCGCCGTTACGCTCGATTTCGGTGGTGGCAATGTGGCCACGTTTTCGGGTGCGAACGCAGTGGCCCAGGGCGACTTCGTCGGCGAGTACGTTCGTCAGAAGTCTTATTTGGCGCAGAACCCGGCCTTTCCCGACTGGCGCGTCTACTTTCGGGTCGACGCCGATGCGGCGGGCAACCGCATCGTCGGGGCCGGTTATCGCGACGAAGTGATCGTCGAATATGGGCGCTCCACCGCGGGCACGCCCACGCACATCACCACCGCCTATACGGCCACCATTACCAAAGGCGGGGCTACGCAGGCCACCTATACCGTCCCCCAGCACTGGTGGTACGCCCGCTGGCGCTACCAATCCTCCCCGCGGCCGGTCGTGCGCACCCCGGCGACCCTCAAGACTCGCGGCTGGATACCGAACTTCGGCTCCGGCGGCCTCTTTGGATTGCCCCCCCGGAACAACGCCATCGCCTGGAGCGGGCCGATGAGTGCGCCACATGATGCGGTGCTCGGCGCATTCGCAAATGCGATGGGCGCAGCCGGCGACAATCCGCAGATCGGCTTCCTGACCGAATATGCGGCGGACTATGTGATCAACGGTTCCGCTGCGTCGTTGACTACGCTGCGCACCGAGGGCGAATGGTGCGGTAACTGGTGCGTGCACATTCGCGACGACGCCACCGGCGCCGTGCTCGACGTCCGCAACAACAAGCTGCGGTTCAAGAAAGACGGCGGCACGATCAACTACGCGCCCGATGTGGATCCCAATGCCAATCCGAGTTTCGTGGCCCTCAATGCGGCCCACTTCTATCCTTGTGTGAATCTGCCCTGGCTGCTGACGGAGGATCCCTACTTCCTGGAAGAACTGCAATTCAGCACCAATTGGCAAATCCTGTTTGCCGCCTACCATCGCGGCACCGAGAAGCTCGAAGGCATGGTCTACCCGGGGGCGACCCGGTCGTTTGCCTGGGGCCTGCGTGATCTGTTCCAGCTTGCGGCGAGCTGCCCGGCGACCGTACCGGCATGGCTGCGGCCCAAGAGCTATTGGCAGTCCTGCATCGACGACAACAAGGCGTTCTCGTTGCGCTTCGTCAACTCACCGGCCCGCATCCACCGCATGTTCAAGACGTGGACGCGTACGGATTCCAACGCGACGTGGATGGCCGCCTGGCTCAACGCCGTGGTCGGCATGGCGGTCGATCAGGGCTTTGCCGACTGGCAGCCGATCTTCGCCTGGGGCGTCGACCTCCACATCCAGCAGTCGAACGGGACATCAGGTTGGAACCGGCAGTGGCCAGTTCCCTATTACTGCGTCCCGAACAAGGATCCGGCGGCGTACAAGCATTCGACCCTCTATTTCAGCGACACCGCGACCGATGCGACGGTGGCGACAAACTGGGCCGACTATTGGACTTACTACGCAGCCGGCTCGGACGGGCACACGGACGCTGACGGCCACACCATCGATACGGCGGGATGGGACGGGCACACCATCATGCAGCAGTTCTATCAGACAGGTCCGTCATACTTCCTGCATCTTCGTGCCGTCCTGGCGGTCGCGGTCACGCGCGGTATCGCCGGCGCGCAGGCCTGCTACGACTACATCCAGTCCGAACTCACCAATTCGGTGATACCCCATTACAACGGGAAACCCGGCCAGGCGCGATTCTCGATCGATCCAGATCCCGGTGGTGGTGATGGTGGTGGCGGTGGTGGTGGCGGCGGCGGTGGCAACGGTCCACCCGTCGGCGCCAGCTTCGAAGGCCTTTGGTGGAACGCTCCAGGGGGCTCGGAATCCGGCTGGGGGATCAACCTCGCACATCAAGGCGATGTCATTTTTCTCACCTGGTTCACCTATGACCTGGCCGGGAAGGCGTGGTGGCTCTCGATGACGGCCAACAAGACCTCCGAGAACAGCTACACGGGGACGCTCTACGAAACCAGGGGCCCGGCATTCTATGCAACGCCCTTCGATCCGAAACTCGTTACCACGAACCCCGTCGGATCGGGCCAACTGACGTTCAGCGATCTGAACAGCGGAACCTTTGCCTACCTGGTGAACGGAGTTGCGCAAACGAAGGCGATCGTCCGGAATGCGTTCGCGAGCCCCGTCCCCACCTGCACCTTTGGTGCGCTAACGGATCTGACCAAGGCGACCAATTTCCAGGACCTCTGGTGGGCTCACCCCCCCGGTTCGGAATCGGGGTGGGGCATCAACCTCATCCACCAGGGCGACGTCATCTTTGCGACCTGGTATACCTACGATCTGGACGGCACGCCGCTGTGGTTATCGGTGGCGGCAACAAAGATCACCGAGGGCGTGTACGCCGGCACGCTGAATCAAACGACGGGCCCGCCGTTCAATTCAGTGCCGTTTAGTCCGGCAATGGTTCAGGTGAGCCCGGCCGGCACGGCGAAATTCACGTTTGCCAATGGCAACATGGGCTGGTTCGACTACACGTTGAAAAACATCACCCAGTCCAAGCGAATCACGAGGACCGTGTTTCAGGCACCGGGGACTGCTTGTCTTTGACTGTGTGAGCGCGTCGCGGCCCGGTGCATGAGACAGGGTGCCCGGGTCGTAACGCGTTTCGATGGCTCGGATTGCTCGCCACACGGCGGCGGCGCGTCGTTGGAAAGGGGCGAGCGGCGCTAACTCGCAATGCAAATGTTACGCAAGCCCGATCAACCAACGCGACCTGACACGTGGGCGCCGTTCGCGCTGTGCCACGTCTACGTTATCGATTGGATTGGGTTGTCGACGGCATGAATCACAGCCCGAGCCAGCGCGCAATGATGTTTCTCTGCATCTCGGAAGTCCCCGAGTAGATCGTCCCGCCGATGGCGTCGCGGAAGGCGCGCTCGACCTCATATTCGACCATGAAACCGTTGCCTCCATGCAACTGGACCGCATCGCGCGCCGCCTCGACCAGAGACTCGCTCACGAACAGCTTGGTGATCGAGGCGTCGAGCGAGATGCTGCGCGTCTTCCCCAGACGCGACGCCGTCCGGTAAGTCAGAAGTCGCGCGGCCTCCAGGCGAACCTTCATGTCGGCGATCTTGTGGCCGATCCCCTGGAACTTGCCGATCGGCTGTCCGAACTGCGAACGCGATCGTGCATATTCGATCGAGGTCTCGAGCAGTCGCTCCATCGTGCCCACGTGCGCGGCAACGAGCAGCGACCGTTCCCAGTCCATCGCCGTGGCGAATACGCCCGCTCCCCCTCCGACCGTGCCGAGCACGGCATCCTCGCCAACGCGCGCGCCGTCGAAGACCAGCTCGCCCACGGGCGAGGTCCGCAGACCCATCTTGGCAAACTTCTGTCCCGGCGAGAATCCGGGCAGGCCGCGCGCAATGAGAAAGGCGGTGACCCCGCCGTAATAGCCTTTTTCGGGATCGGTGACGGCGAAGACGACGCTTACGTCTGCGATGGGGCCATTGGAGACGAAGGTCTTCGTGCCGGTCAAGCGCCACCCGCTCGCCATCGCGCTGGGCGCGCAAGCGCATGGCGAACGTGTCCGAACCCGAATCGGGTTCGGTGATCGCATGGGCGCCGATCAGCGTTCCGTCGCACAATCCGCTCAGGTAGCGACCCTTCTGCGTCCTCGCTGCCGTGCTTCCAGATAGGCACCACGCAGGCGAGCAGATGCGCGCAGAGCGAAAAGACCAAGCCGCCATCGCGGCAGCCGTACCCCAGCGCCTCGAGCGCGATCGCGCACGACAGTGGATCGGCGCCGCTGCCGCCGTATTCCTCCGGCACCGGCATCCCCTGAATCCCGATCTCCGCACACTTGCGCCACGCCTCGCGTGAGAAGGTTTCGGCGCGGTCGCGCTCGACGACATTGCGATTGAGCTCCGCCCTGGCGAACTTGACGATGCTGTCGCGCAACGCCTTCTGCTCGTCGGAAAAGGAGAAATCCATCAGCGCATCTCTTTGAGCCGCTGATAGTCGATCTTGTCGGTCGAGGTCTTGGGCAGACTTTCGAGCCAGAGGAACTTGTCCGGAATCATGTACAGCGGCAGGTTCTCGGCGCAAAAGCGCTTGATCTCGATCAGCGACGGATGTTTCTCATCGCGGCAGCTCAGAAACGCGCAGATGCTGACCCCGGCCTCCTCGTCGGGAAAGGCAACGACTGCCGCTTCCTTGATTCTCGCATGGCGATAGAATCCGGCCTCGATTTCACCAAGCTCGACCCGATAGCCCCGCCGCTTGACCATCCGGTCGCGGCGGCCGAGGTAGGTGTAGCAGCCGTCCTCCGCCTCGGTCACGACGTCGCCCGTCCGATACCAGCGGGTTCCGTTGGAGTCCGAATGGAAGCCTTTCGACGTTTGCTCCGGCAGTGACCAGTACCCCTGCATCACGCCCCGGCCGGCGATGCAGAGCTCGCCTTCGGCACCGCGCGCGACGTCGGTCCCGTGATCGTCGAGCACGCGCGAGCGCAGGTGCGAGCACGTGTAACCGATGGGGTAGGGCTTGGTGCGGTCCGCGGGGATCGGCGTCGGCACTTCGTAATAGGTGCAGACGTTGGTCTCGGTCGGGCCGTAGAGGTTGAAGTAGCGCGGCCCGGGCCACAGCTCGCACAACGTGCGCAGGTGCTTGACCGGAAAGACCTCTCCCGCAAAGAGAACCTGCCCCAGCTTCGAATAGTCGTGCTTGCGCAGATCGCCGAACTGGGCAAGCAGGCTCAGGATCGACGGCGCCGAGTACCAGATCGTGATTCGCTCGTTGGCGATGGTCTGCGCGAGGCGCGGCGCGTCCTTGCCGAGGCTCTCCGAGATCAGCACCAGTGTCGCGCCGTGCTTCAGGCAAACGTGAATATCGAGGATCGACAGATCGAAGTGAAACGGCGCATGCGACGAGAAGCGATCGTCCGACTGCGGCTCGAAGGTCTCCGAGCACCAGTCGACGAAGCTCACCGCATTCTCGTGCGAGAGCATCACTCCCTTGGGCCGCCCGGTCGAGCCGGACGTGTACAGGATGTAGGCGAGATCGTCGGGGTCGGCCTCGTAGGTTTTGGCGGGAGCGGCTTTGCGCTCGGCATCGGCTGCATCCAGCGCCGCCGATACGCCCCTCCCCGCGCCCGCCCCGTCGATCACGAAAACGGCTGGCGCCGACCCGAGCTTTTCCATTTCGCTGCGGAAGCTGACCTCGTACTCGGCCTCGATCGCGACGACCTTCACCGCGCAGTTCGACATGATGTAGGCACCGCGGGCCGCCGGCGCGCCCGGATCGACGGGAACGTAGGCGGCTCCCGCTTTCAGCGCGCCGAAGATGACCGCCAGCGCATCGATCGACTTGTGCAGGTAGAGACCAACACGGTCCCCTTTCTTCACGCCGAGCGCGGCGAACCGATCCCGCAGCCGATCGGATAGCGCGTCGAGCTCGCCATAGCTGATCGACCCTACGCCTGGCTCGATCACCGCCGGCGCATGCGGACTGCGCCGCGCCGAGCGGACAAAATAGTCGTGCAAGCCACTCGCTGCGGTCATCGGGCCAGGGCGGGTTTCTTCGAGATCAGCAACTGGACGATTCGCGCGATGGTGTCCAGGTTCTCCCGGTTCACCTCATGCGGCTCGAACGTCACGCCGTACTCGTCCTCGAGGAACATGACGAGCTTCAGCGCAGCGATGGAATCCAGAATGCCGCCGGTGATCAACGGCGTCGTCGCCGTCAGCTCGCCCGGATCTTCGCCGGGGAGGAACTCCCGCATCAGGTAGTCCTTGATCTTCTCGCTCGCGGCTTCGCTCATAGATGGTGGCTCCAGAGGGTTGTGACTCGACGATCACTTGGCAGTGGGCTCGTCACCGAATACCAAACCTGGATTCGCGGCAATCGCCGCGTACAGGCGATCGGCGATCAGCCGGTGGCCGAGCGCATTCGGATGGTCGTCCCATTCGGCGAGGCGAATCGTCGCGATGTCCCGACCCTTGTAGACGTCCTCGAGGTCGATGACCGCAAACCCGGCGTCCCTGGCAATCTGCAGCGTGGCGGGTATCTCCTCCTGCCACATCCCTTCGCGAACCTGCGGCAGGAAGATCCAGACGGGGCGAATGCCGCGCTTCAACGACTGCTCGACCAGCGAACCGTACACGGCCTTCAGGATCTCGGCTTCGTACGGCTCGAGACGCTTGAGCGCGGTCGTCTCATCCATGTCGGGACGCACGCCGGACTTGTCCACGATCGCCTGCAGCGCGGGATAGGGGATCGGCAAGCGCTTTCGCACGACCTCCGCCAGGTAATCGGCCGAGCGGTGCATCTCGCGCCCCGCCGCAACGTAGAAGAGTGCGTTCGGCTGCAGCCTTATCGCCTTGTCGAATGCGACCAGATCCTGCGGCGGCTGATAGCCGGGCACACCGAAATTGAGCAGCTCGACGTGCTTGAACGCTCGACTCAGGGGCTCCTTGTTCAGCCGGTCCTCGAGAAGCGCCTCGAAGGTTTGGCCGTCGCCGACCCCCCAGCCCATGACGATCGACGGCCCCAGCACCACCGCGCGGAGGGTGTCCGGAGGGCGCGTCTCCGCATAGTCCTTGTCCCGCCCGCCCCAGCGGTTGATGGTGATCGTCCCGTATTTGGTCATCGACACGAACGACGGAATCAGCTCGACCTGCGCAAAGCCTCCGACGAAACGCTTCAGCCCCGCGTTCTCGACCTCGAGCCAGTTCGACGGCTTCTTGGCGTACACCTCCCAGAGCTGGGAATTGAAGCGGTCGACCGAAAGCAGCCCTTCGTAGTACCCGCGCTCGAGCTTGGCGTTGTCGAGTCGGCTGAGGTGTCCGGACCGCAGCGAGTGCGCCAACGTCGCGACCTGGGTGCCGAGCTTCGTATACACGCCTTCGACCGAGACGACGATCAATCCGACGAGTAGGGCGACCGCGATCGCCCGGTCGAACACCCAGACACGTCGTGCAGCCTGCGGCGTCTTCGCCGTCTCCACTTTCTGTTTCGGGATGCTGCCGAGCACAATCACCGCGAGGATCAGCGCAGGGAACAATAGGGCGTCGGCCGTGTACGGTCCTTCAAGCGCTGACCAGAGCGAAATCCAGTCGGCCAGCGATTCCGAGGTCCAAAGCGACCAAAGGATGCAGATGATCCAGAACATTGCGTACGTCTTCGCGACGGTCGCGACGCCGCTTCGCCACGTCCAGACCGCCTTGCCGAGACTGCGCCGGCGGCCGAACTTGAGCTCGTAGAGCGAATTGGCCACCACGAGAATGCCAAGGACGCCCCAGAACAGGATGTCGTGCCAGGCGAAGAGGACAACGCCGCGCAGCCAGAACCACTGATACGAGTGCAACGCCCAGGTGAGCAGGAACACGACCAGCGTCGAGATCGTGATCGCCTTGGTCGTTCCGAGACGCTTCAGCGCGAACACCATTGGAAAGTAGAAGATCTTCTGCATGAAGTCTTTCCAATAAATGTTGATGCGCCGCCAGAAATCGGTGAAGCTGGACGCGAGAAGGTATCGGTTATGCGTTTCCGGCAAGTGAAAGCCGAACAGGTACAACATGCCCACGATCATGTGGAACAGGCCCGAGACCCTGAGGTAGAGGAGGAAGTTCGAAACGACGTACTGCGCGAACTGCGCCGGGTTGGTCACCTCCGCGGGTGCCAGCGTCACGTAGTAGTAGATGTAGCGATACAGAATCAGGTGCGTCACCCCACGCACGATCCAGTCGATCCCCTGCTGGTATGTCTCGTTCGCGTCGACCGAATAGTGACTGCGACGAAAGGCCTGGAAGTCGACGACGGGGAACAGGGGAAAGCAGACATTCGGCACCATGAAGAAGTAGCCGAACGATTGGGCGGCCGTGACGGGCACGCTTTCGTGGCGCAGATCGTAGAAGTAGACGATCAGCCGGAACATGAACATGGATCCGAGGATCGGCCAGATCGCCTCGGACCAGGGAAACGGCAGCAGCGTGGCACGTTGCACGGCGAGCAACCCGGCCACGAGCAGCAAGATCACCGCTCGCCACCTGAACGAGACGGGCAGGTGGCAGATGCCGATGAGCACCGAACCGATCGCGAGGAGCCAAAGCCCGTTGACCAGGCCCAGCGCGAGCGGCAGCGAAGCGATGCTCAGGACGCTGAAGAACGGCAGTCGCAGCCGCAGCGGAAGAAATGCGTGCACTGCGAATGCTACGAACACTGTGGCCGCAAGCTGAATGAACGCGGTGCTCTCGATCTGGAACTGGCGCAGCAACACGAGCACCAGGCCGAGCTGCACTGCAAGGAGCGCGAAATGGGGAAGAGTGATTCGGCCACGCGCCTCGACTGCATCAGCCGAGACGCCCACTCCATTGACGGTTATTGCATTGTCCATGCGTAATGACTGCGTTAGACTGCGAACTCGAAAAGGTCTCTGGGCTGCCCGCGAAAGTCGAAAGCCCGGCCCGCCGGCGGGCTTGACGTTGCAACTCGATCTCCGTAGCGCCCGCTTCGCATGCGCCTATGCAACGCACGCGAGCAAACCGCTTTGGAACCTACGAACTGTCGACGACTGCTTGAGCGCTCTAGGACCAAGCAAATACCGGCTTGCGGCGCCTGGTCGACGGGTCGACGGGTCTCAGCAAACGGTAGAAATCGCAATCCCTCTTGTCAACGCTGTTGAATTCGTGAACGATACCGCAAATCAGCCGCGACCTCCGTCAGATTCCACAGGATGCCGCCATGCCCTCCCCGATCGGACTGTCCTGGATAGGCATCGAACGCAGACATTTTACGTCCAACGTTCCACACATGCATTCAGGTTTGGCGAGCGTGGTGGCAACCGAATGACTTGGGACAGCCCTTCGGGCAAGCATCCGCCGAAGGCTTCGCGCATTATTCTATATCGTGATCAGGAATCAGGCACGTCTTGTGTACCAACGGTTCGCCGGCATCGAGTAAATTTCGTCCCACCTGCATGATCCAATCGGTCTTGGGATGGGTTGTGCCGGTCGTTCGAGAACCCGATCGTCGAACGGCATCGGCAATTCCTTCAGCCGAAAATCCTTGAGGTTCTGAAGCAAACATATGGAACAAGCGGATTGGTAGACCGACGAAGATTCATTGGCGGGATTGCCGCCAATCTGCTGACCGCACCGCTTGTCGCCCGGACCGAAACGCTGTCCAGCGCGACACGGCGCGCGATCGATGCTGCAACAGCGCGGCCGGTTAGCGATTTTGCGATAACGCTCGATTTTGGTGGTGGCAATGTGGCCACGTTTTCGGGTGCGAACGCAGTGGCCCAGGGCGACTTCGTCGGCGAGTACGTTCGTCAGAAGTCTTATTTGGCGCAGAACCCGGCCTTTCCCGACTGGCGCGTCTACTTTCGGGTCGACGCCGATGCGGCGGGCAACCGCATCGTCGGGGCCGGTTATCGCGACGAAGTGATCGTCGAATATGGGCGCTCCACCGCGGGCACGCCCACGCACATCACCACCGCCTATACGGCCACCATTACCAAAGGCGGGGCTACGCAGGCCACCTATACCGTCCCCCAGCACTGGTGGTACGCCCGCTGGCGCTACCAATCCTCCCCGCGGCCGGTCGTGCGCACCCCGGCGACCCTCAAGACTCGCGGCTGGATACCGAACTTCGGCTCCGGCGGCCTCTTTGGATTGCCCCCCCGGAACAACGCCATCGCCTGGAGCGGGCCGATGAGTGCGCCACATGATGCGGTGCTCGGCGCATTCGCAAATGCGATGGGCGCAGCCGGCGACAATCCGCAGATCGGCTTCCTGACCGAATATGCGGCGGACTATGTGATCAACGGTTCCGCTGCGTCGTTGACTACGCTGCGCACCGAGGGCGAATGGTGCGGTAATTGGTGCGTGCACATTCGCGACGACGCCACCGGCGCCGTGCTCGACGTCCGCAACAACAAGCTGCGGTTCAAGAAAGACGGCGGCACGATCAACTACGCGCCCGATGTGGATCCCAATGCCAATCCGAGTTTCGTGGCCCTCAATGCGGCCCACTTCTATCCTTGTGTGAATCTGCCCTGGCTGCTGACGGAGGATCCCTATTTCCTGGAAGAACTGCAATTCAGCACCAATTGGCAAATCCTGTTTGCCGCCTACCATCGCGGCACCGAGAAGCTCGAAGGCACTGGTCTACCCGGGGGCGTCCCGGTCGTTTGCCTGGGGCCTGCGTGATCTGTTCCAGCTTGCGGCGAGCTGCCCGGCGACCGTACCGGCATGGCTGCGGCCCAAGAGCTATTGGCAGTCCTGCATCGACGACAACAAGGCGTTCTCGTTGCGCTTCGTCAACTCACCGGCCCGCATCCATACCGCTGTTCAGGACGTGGACGCGTACGGATTCCAACGCGACGTGGATGGCCGCCTGGCTCAACGCCGTAGTCGGCATGGCGGTCGATCAGGGCTTTGCCGACTGGCAGCCGATCTTCGCCTGGGGCGTCGACCTCCACATCCAGCAGTCGAACGGGACATCAGGTTGGAACCGGCAGTGGCCAGTTCCCTATTACTGCGTCCCGAACAAGGATCCGGCGTCGTACAAGTCACTCGACCCTCTATTTCAGCGACACCGTCGACCGATGCGACGGTGCGACAAACTGGGCCGACTATTGGACTTACTACGCCGCCGGCTCGGACGGGCAACGGACGTCGGCGGCCACACCATTGATACGGCGGGATGGGACGGGCACACCATCATGCAGCAGTTCTATCAGACAGGGCCGTCATTTTTCCTGCATCTTCGTGCCGTCCTGGCGGTCGCGGTCACGCGCGGCATTGCCGGCGCGCAGGCTTGCTACGACTACATCCAGTCCGAACTCACCAATTCGGTCATGCCCCACTACCGGAAACCCGGCCAGGCGCGATTCTCGATCGATCCCAATCCCGGTGGCCGTGGCGGTGGCAGCCATCGCGCTCGTTCATGGTGATGCTGGTGGCGGCACCAGCACGCGCCGCCACCCCCAGATCCAATGTAAGCGGTCTACGGTGCTTCACCTGACGCTTTGAGATGCAAGCTTTGCGCGCATGGCCACCGCAGGTGTCATTTCCTCACGAGCCGCAGTACTTCATAGGCGCCCTTCCGATTCGCCAGATAGGTGGCGGCAGCGTATACAGCAGCGCCGACGGTGATCGATACGATCAAGCTGGGGAGTGGACGGGCGTTCAGCGCCCTGCGCGTCAGCGTCACGACCACGTACATGATCACGCCCGGGCCGGAAGCCATGCCCATGGCCAAGAGATATTGACCGAGCGTCGTGCCAAGCCAGGGCAAAGAACGGATGAGATTGATCAGCGTCACGACGGGGAAGGCGCAGACCCAGCCGAGTGCAACACCGGTAAGCCCGAACTGACAGCCGATCAGGAACGCTATTGGCATCACGACACAGGCAAGCAGCGTGTTGCGCAGGCTCACGCCCGCTTGCCCCACGGCCTGCAGTGCCGCGTGCGTAATCGGACTCAGGATTCGTAGCGGCATGATCAGCGCCAGCAAGGCCAGTGGCGTGATCGCGCCCGTCCACTTGGGGCCGAGAAATACGTCGACGATCTCGCCAGCGATGCTGCCGATGCCCCAGAACACCGGGAACGCGAAAAAGCTGAGCGTACGAACGGCGAGCAGCAGATGATCACGGATATCGCCACGCTCTCGCCTCGCCTGAGAAAAAGCGGGAAACGCCATCTGATTGACCACCTGGCTAACGCGCTGTGCGGGAAGCGAGGCAAGGTGCATTCCCACCGAATACAGTCCCAGCGGCGATTGCCCCAGCACCTTCCCGATGATGAACGTATCCGCCTGGGAGTATACGAACCACATCAGTCTAGTAAGCGCAACTTTGAGCCCGTATCCGATCAGGTGTCGGACGGTCGAAAAAGCGAAAGCGGGCAGCTCCAGAAATGGAGAAATCGAATTGAGAATCACAGCCTCGACGAGGGCCTTGCAGAGGCTCCCCCCCACCAACGCCCAGACGCCGGCGCCGGAATAGGCGAGCGCAAGGGTCGTGAGGCTGCCGATGAGAGTCGCCGCGACCTGGCCAACCGATCTTCCGCGGTACGCGAGTTTTCGCTCGAGCATCGCCGTAGGGATCACGATCAAGGAACTGATTAAGAACTGCAGGCTCAACACCTGCATCACCTCGCGCAGTCGCGGCTCGGAGAAGAACGTCGCCGCAAGAGGCGCCAGTAGGAGAGCGATGGTCGCGGCCACGACGACATTGACGAGGATCACGGCGCCAAAGACCGACCGCAGTTCCTCGGTGCTCAGATCTTTCGTCTGAACCACCGCGTCCTGCAAGCCGATTTCAGATACCAAACTGAGAAATCCAACGAATAGAGTGGCGAGCGCCAACAGCCCATAGTCCGCTGGCGTAAGCAGCCGCATGACCACGATCGTGATGGCCCATGTCGCCAACTGACCCAGGAGCCGGGCGGAAGCCGTCCACTTGAGACCGGAAATGACCTGCTCGCGCAGCGACACGGCTGGCGGCGCCTGTATCAATCCCAGTGGCCGCCGGTGCGGACATGGGCGAAAAGAATGGACATCGAGTAGTTCGCGTCACGGATCTTCTCGATCGAGACGATCTCGAAGTGCCGGCCGAGAAAACTGCGGAAAGTATCTTCGTTGTACTTGATAACGTGCTCGGGCTCGTCGATGGGACCAAGGCAATTGTTAGGCACGAACACGAACGCACTGCCCTCTCGGCTTCAGCACCCGCACGATTTCCCGCGCGAAGCGGTTTCGCCGAATCACGTGCTCCAGCACCTGCGATGCGATGACGACGTCGCAGAATCCGTCCGGCAGCGGCAGGTCGGGAATGCTGCCGTGGTGCATCGCGATGCCCTCCTCGGTCAGCCGACGGACCGCGTACCGGGAAATCTCGAGGCCGTGCAGATGCTTGTAGCCGCGAGACTTGAGGTCGCGGAGTATGCTTCCGTTGCCACAGGCGATGTCGAGAATGACCTGCTCGGGATTGGTAAGTCCCGCAATCGTTTCGTTCTTGGTCGGCCACGTACGCTGATGCCAGGTCTCCGCCAGTCGATTGTCCCAATAGGCTTCGCTGTGGCCACGCCTGAATAGATTGACTGCCAGATGATAGCCGAGAGGAAACCTCTCGGATATTGCCGCTTTAAGGCGCCACGGCAGGATCTGAACCTTCATTCGCCGTTATGTCCTAATGATTTTCGCTGGCCTTGGTTTGCCGCTCAGGGCTCAACCGATGTCTTCGATCCGATCGAAGAGCTTCTCCAGCATCAGCGCGTCCATGAAGAATTTTGCCGCCCAATTGGGGTAGCGCCACGTCATGTAACCGCCGTTGATCGGATGCGACCCCTTGAGCGCACCGCGAATGGCCAGGTCCGGCGCGCGCAGGTCCTGGATGCTCATGTTGAAGCGATTGGCTCGCCGGGCATTCTCCATGAGCCCCGCCTCGCCCGTTACCCGGGCAAGCCGCAGCCAGTCGATCGCCAGTTGCGAGTTGCCCGTCACGCAGGTCCAGCGGACCTTCGGACTCCAATCGGGATTGTAATAGGCCGGCACCGAGTCGTCCGCATTCTGAGCGCGAGCGACCGCTTGGGCCATCTTCAGCGCGTGCTCGATGTATTGCGGCTTCCCTGCCGCCACACCCACCTCGAGGATGCCGCGAATCGAATAGGCGATCGTGTGTACCAATGCGCTGTCGTCGGCATTTGCCATGAGACAGTTGCCCGGTAGCCAGCCGTTCGGCTGCGCCGTCCCAATCGCCCAAGCGACATTGCGATCCGCCGCGTCGAGATATTTCTGATCGGGAACGACGGCGAATGCGCGCACGAGGCCGAAAGCGCTTCGCGTGTTGTACGCGGCCGTTTTGGTCGTCGTGAATGGCGACGGGAACCTCCGCCAGCAACCGTCCTCGTCCTGCGCGGCGACCAGCCAGTCGGCGGCTCGAATCAGCGCCGTGCGGATCGACTCGTCGCCGGTCTCCGATGCTGCCCTCGCCAATCCGAACAGAACCTGCCCCGTGTTGAAGACCGTCGGGACGACGACTTCCGCATTCATGGTTCCGGCGCGAATCCCACCCCCGGGAAGCTGCACCGCCACTTCCCAGAGCGCCATTCGGCGCGCGGCGTCTGCGCAGCCGGGCGCACTGAAATGCCGAGCGTAATCGTAAAGCGTCGGGATGATGTACCCCGTCGTTTCCGGATAGGACGCCAGCCACTTACCGGTTCGGACGTCGTAGGAATGCGCCACGCCGTCATCCAGGGTCGCTGCCTGGGCGCGCAACAGCCAGTCCGCCGCGGCTCGCAGGTGCTCCTCGATGGATCGGATCGGGCCGACGCCCAGCCCCAGCTTATCGCGTGCGAGCAGCAGGACATGATTCATCGAGCGATTCTCCGCACCGCCCGGCACGATATCCAGTTCATCGCCATCATTTGCGACGCAGGCTGGCCAGTTTGCCGCGGATGCGCTGACCCGTAAGCTTGAGCCATGGCATCGGATCGTCGACCCGAAAATACGCATCGCAAACCGCGTGCCTGATTCCCTGTTCCGGAGATCGGGATTGCTGCTCCTGCGCCCATTTGTCCGTCACCGGTTCGCGCCACAGGCGCGGAATTGCGACTTCTCCGGGTCGATGAGGCTCGTTCCCGGTCTCGTAATCGTATGCAGCCAATGGAATGTTCACGCCGTTCACCGTCGCGACCTCCTCCTGGAAGTCAGTGCGGCCGACCGTCGGCTCGATCATCCGGAAGCGGCCATCGCGGCGGTCGCGCTTGTACTCCATGCTGCCCATTCCTTCAAAACCGGCCGCGCGAAAGAATTCGAAAGTGACCCGCGTCAACTCCTCCGCATGCGCCGGCGCGCCGATGCAGCTCGCGGTGCCCCCGATGCGCGGTGGCCACGAGCGCAGCTTGCGCCCGGCGAATGACGCCACCGACTCGCCGCCGGCACCAACGTAGACGAGGCAGAAGTAGATGTCGCTGTCGTCGCCCTCGATCCATTCCTGGACCACCAGGTCCGACATCACCGGGGCGATTTCCGTGAACAGGCGCTCCACGTCGGCGAGGCCCACGACGATGTAAGCCTTCTGAAACCGGGTGCCGTAGTTGTAATCCTTCCGGGCGGGCTTGAGGACGCAAGGGAACTGCAATTTTGCGACGTCGGCCAGGTCCGCTTTCGACCGGAGGGACACGGCGCGCGGTATCGGGAAGCCGTTGTCCACGGCGAACGCCTGAAACGGTGTCTTGTCCATCAGCGCCATCAATCGCTGATGGTCGGGCAACCGGATCCTGAACCGCGAAAGAATCCGATCGCGATGCTCCGACACCGTCCGCACGGATTTCTCTTCGGTCAAGAACAGCACGGGTCGCTCGCCAGCTTCTGCGTCGATCGCGGCCAGGGCTTCGAGCAATGGCTCGCCGCCGGTATCCGCCACGGCGATCTTACGGCCGTGGCGCGAATCCATCGCTGCGCCGCCGTCCCGGCCGCCGACGACAACGATCGGCATGCCGCCCGCCGCAAGACTGCGCACGACACCGAGCGCATTGAGATCCCCGCCTACGACAACGGCAGGGCACACGTGATCGCCTCGGAGCAATGTTGACAGCGGGCGGAGCACGCTTGAAACGCAAGCGGTGCTGCCGGTAGCGGTCGCTTTCCTCTTAGCGAGAACGGTATGAGGACGAACATTTGACTTGGCTCGTGAGCCGCCAACACATGCGTTTAGCGCGCCCCAAACCTGGCGATACCACTATATGTCGGCGCCGTAGTATCGGCTCATCGAAGTCGCTCGAACGACGCCCATGATTTGATCGATGGTCTGGCCATCGAGTTCGGACTGCCATTGATTTGCGGCCCGCAGCGGATTCTTAAAGATGCTGTAATAGGCGGCATTCTCGGTGGTCGTGCTCGTGTCGATGAACCGCTCAGTCTGCGGTGCCCACGAGAGCAACGCGAACCGGAACAGCTCCTTCGAAGCTCCAATCGGGTCTTTGCAGACATCTTCGTAGCGAACTATTCTGCAGTTGTGGAGTCCAGAGGTATCTTCAATTGCCTTCTCGTTCACGACAACCCAGCGCCACGCGAGCCGTTGAGCGGGCGTCATGCCCCGGAAGTGATCCATTGTCAGGCCGTATTTGTGCGCTTGCTCCGTTTGTAACAGCAGCTCCACGATGCCAAAGTCTTCGAACGCACTGTTCCTCGCGGTAACCTTGCCGAGCTCGACCGATCGGAAAAGAGACGCTAGGTGGCCACAGGGGTGCCGCAACACCAAGATTCCTCGCGAGCTCGAGAAACTTGCTCCAAACAGGCCCAACCGTCCAGCCGACTCGACTGACTTCCAAACGAGCGGAGCACTCGGCAGATGGTCGTAATCGACCCATTCCGTCACGGGCATCTCGCCGTACACACGCGATGCAATTCTTGCGGCGAAGATTGTTGTTCGCTTCGCCCAATAGCGAGGTGGGGAAAGATAGTCTTTGCGGAAGACCGGCACGCTCGCGGCGATCTTAACCCCGTTCATGTGAGGCAGGCTGCCGACAAAACGTTTGGCGGTTGGGCCGCATCGATCCGTGTCCGACGGGCCGGGAAAGAGTGGCATTCCGTCGAGTGCGCCCCTGCTATCTGGTTCGTGACGATAAATGGTTAAAGGGTGGCTGTCGAAGATCTTCCCGAGCCACGTCGTGCCCGACCTCGGCAGACCGAACAGGAAGATCAACGGTCGCATGATGTCTTCACGTAACCCGAGGTACCAGAGATTAGGATCGCAGACCGGCAGAATGCGATGTCGCCATCACGATGCTGCTGATGCTGGCTAGGCGCGGTGAGCACAGCGCTTGAACAGTTATTGGCTCCGAATGCACAGCACATTCTACTTTGCGTCGGCAACCCGGACACGGCTGCGGGGTTCAGAGAAGGCGGCCAGGATCATGCTCGGTATGAACAACGTACGCTTAAGCATGATAGGGCAGCGCATTGCTAAGCAATCTCCGAGCAACGGGCATTTGGTTATAAAGAGTCCCATCATGACCCTACCCAAGATATATGCGCGCAAACCACTTATCATTGCGATCACGACCCGTTTGCAGCCCGAGGCGCGCGCCAAGACTCCACGTTCTGATTTCGCGCACAAGCTGAAATCCTGCGCGTTTTATGCCGCTCACCGAGGCGAAATTAACCGGATCGCAATTGATCACGGCGCGCCTGTAGCCCCTTTGCGCAAGAATGCCAAGTCCGTAGCGAAGCGTGTGTGGGTAGAGGTGTTGGCCCCGGACCCCGGGCCGTGTCGCGCAGTGGGCGAACAATGGCGTTTGCTGGCTTTCGCCTAGCAGCAACTTAGTGCGTGTCGCGAATAGAATGAAGCTGTGATGTAGAACGTCGCCCGCTTCATCCACGACCGCGAGGAGCAGATCCTGTCGGCGAAGCCCCTCCAGATACTCTGCACCCTCACCACGTGCAAGCTGCGCCGCAAGCTGTGGGCTCAAGTCATGATCCACATTCTCGCGAGAAATGCAGATAATCGTGCCGGATCCATTCCAGCGCACCCGTTCACCATCGTCGCGGTCGAATTTAGCTTCAAAGATAACGTCTCGTCTATAGCTAAAGATGCGAGAAGCGATGAAGCGGGCGAACCCTTGCGCCCCCCGGGTGCGCCAAACGATGAGCAACCGATTCAGCAATCTCACGCGTCAATCGTTAGAAGCTTTATTGGTCCCATACCGACGGACAAATCCCTTAATGGCTGCCTTTAGACGCAGCCGGTCAAGTAGCCCCACTGCGGCCGCTGACAACGCATTCATGCCGATAAAAGCTGCAATGAGAATATTGTTGCGAGCGCCTCGGGGAACCAGTAAGTAGTTGGCTTCGGTGCGGGATTCATTGCTGAACCGCTTCTTGTGAATGCCAGAGCCAGATGAAAAATCGAATGATTGTGCCCTCCCGCCGCCCTCCATTAAGTCGCGCAGCACTTCCAGATGAAGCACGGTGCCTACCGACCATTTCTCCCATTCTGGGTCGAAGCCGACATCGACGTAATAGTAGGTTCCCGCGTACAAGTAGCCGACCATGAATGCCGTTGCAACACCATTGCATTCCAGTAGGTAGCATCGTGTCCAGCCATGACGCGCCATGACAGTCAGCGTTTGTGTTAGTTCGTCCGCGTTTCGTAGGCCAAGACCGAGCAGATGCCACTGATAGGTCTTTCTCGATATGGCGACGGCTCGGCGCACGAAATCCGGGATCTGATCGACGTCGGAACAGCGCGTGAGGCTCAAATTTCCCATTACATGCTTTTCGAGTCTCCGCCGAGTGTTTCCAAGATTCTGGCGGGTCTGCGCCTTGAGCGAACGCAGGTACTCCTCAAGGCTCGAGGGAAGACGTATTAGCCTGCGCTCATAGCGGGGAGTTGGCTCGATGACCTTGTACAGCCGTCGCGTCGATTCGCGGGCAATCGCGATCTCGACCGCGCCGCCCAGGGGAACGCCCTCGAGATAGATTACCTGCCGGCGCGTCAGAATAGGCCTCAGCCGGCCAAGCAAGTCTGCTACAAGCTCGGCATGCCCCTCCGTCTGCTCCGTCGTTGCAATGATAGGGCCGCCGTTTATATGGAGCCGCTCGAACACGTGGGCGAAGAGCGTTAGTTCCCCAAGCCGAAAGCGCATGAACCAGGGCTGGACCACAAACGGTGCGTACGCGCGCAAGCCAGTCGCTGCGCGACAAACGTATACCTGCACGTCATCGGGATTCCTGCCCTCGGCTTCGAGTAGCCAGCGAAGGTCGTGAAACAGGCCGAACTCGCCACTAACCGAATTGATACTGGCAATGCCTTTGGCCAGAGCTTGCTGCGCCATTGGATCGTGCAGGTCAGCCCGTTCCCACACCAGTTGGCCCATGGATTCGTCGCAGTCTCACGCCACGCGGCCAGATCGAGCTGCCCGGTTTTCGATGATGCGTAGGGCTCGGGCCCATGCCGACGCGCGCCACTGTGGATTCTCTGTCCCACGCTCTGCCGTCCAACCGAAAACGCTGTCCGCAAAGGTGACGACTTCAAATTCGCGTGGGTAAGCAGTGAGGAAGCTGCACAGTTCGTGAAGCCGGTCTCTGGCCAGGTCGTTACGTCGAAGCGTTGCGTAATTCTCGTCACGCCGGTGCACAAATTCACCCGGATGAGTGAGTATGATGATGGGGCTCACTCTGGATTCTGCAGCATGATTAAGCCATTGTCTGGCCTCCAAACCACCGGTGCCGATCACTGTGAACGTCTTCCATCTTCGAATTCCTGGCAGATGAACATCCATATATGACGAAACTGGAATCTCCAGCGTGCGGCCAATCCAGTGCCGTCCCCCGGCGAGGCACAGCTCTGGATCGATTGGTTGATAGGCACCGAGACCGATGTTCGATGCTAGCGGAATCCCGTATCTTTCAAGCAAAGGATAAATTCGTTTGTCGACCTGAAGATTGCCGGCGCGGAACGCACACGGTGAAGGCAATCCCCACCGACAAAAGACGCTCAAACCGGCCTCGAGAAGCCGGCCCATCGCCGCAGTACCCAACTCCGCGAACGAGTCACAAGGAGGAGCAGCGGTTCGCGATCCCGCCAATCGCTGTCGAGGAACACGGTCCAGCACGGGTGCGCATGAAACTGCACATCGTGACCTCGAAAATGGATCTTTTGCGCAATGGCGCCCATGGGGGCGTCCCCAAAATAGAACGTGTTGAGGGCCTCCACAAAAAACACCCCACGCATTCCGTAGAACTCAAGCGTTTCCAAAATGAAATTCAGGCCCGCACCCTCTTCATCGATCCTGCACTCGACGCTCGCCGGACCAATAGGCTCTCTACGCTGCGGGTTCCCGAACGCTCCTCCGATCGTAAATTCCACATCGATCGTAATTGCCACCTGAATGGTCATAAAAGTGGCTGTCCAGGAGCCCAGCCATGTGTTTGCAGCCAAAGCTCAAGCTGTGAAAGCGCCGATATCTCGCTGCCCCAATACGTCGCGTGACCCTGGAGAAGCTCCGACATGATCCGATTGATAAACGCACGCCGCACGACACCACGCGACCCAAGCGCCCGCACGGCGTCGCCTACCAGCTCTCTGAGAGGTACGTGCGACTCCATCCAGATGCCGATTGGCAGCCCAAAGCCGTGTTTGTGCTTCGAAACGATTTCAGCAGGCAGGAAATCCCTTAGGGCTTCCTTGAAGAAATAGCGCAACTTCGTTCCTCTGAGTTTAAGGTGCGCCGGCAGTCTGGCGGAGAATGCCACAAGCTCATCACTCAACATTGGGTATGCCACATCCAATCCTACCAGTTCGCACATCTTGTTGACTTTGTACAAGTCGTTGTCAGCGAGCGTGAATTGCAAGTCCAGCGCCAACATGCGATTGAGCTGATCGTGCGCATCGGCCGCCTGGTATACGCTCTGCATGAGATCCATTGGGACCGCCGTATCGACGCGCTCGAGGAATTCGTCCGAAAAGACCGAGGCCGGGGGGTTCTTCCGCAGCATGTTGTATGCATGCAATCGTTCCGGCATGGGCATCGACGCGAGCGACACGTAGCGCCGCGCCTTGCGAAACAAGGCGACGCGGTCAGCCCCGGGGACGCCGAACAGGATAGGCTCGACCAAGCCCTTTCGCAGAATGATCGGCAAGCGTCCATACCAGGAAAATATCGCCTGCGTCGCGTATCGCTTATTTCCCCCGAATAGCTCATCGCCACCGTCACCACCGAGCAGCAAATTGATCCCATCGGCCTTTGCGAGTTCTGCGCAGTAATAGGTCGGCACTGCGGACGCATTACCAAATGGTTGGTCGCAGAATCTCGCTAGGCGAGGGGCAACCGCGACTACATCTTCTGGAGTCACGTAATATTCGCGATGGACAGCTGCAAAACGCCGCGCTGCGATGCGTGCATATTCGATCTCGTCGTACCCGGGAGCGTTGAAACCGATGGAATACGAGCGCACGGGTTCACCAGTGACTTTGGCGAGCACGCCAGTAACTGTAGAACTGTCCGTTCCTCCGCTCAGGAACGTGCCGACATGGCCCCCGTTAATCAGGTCTCCGACGCTACGTTCGAGCAGAGTGCGGAATTGAGCTTTCAGCTCCTGCAGATCATACGTGGCGCTCTCTTCGTACTTCATCTGCCAGTACTTGCCTGTTGCGAATCTTGTGCCTTTTAGGTGGACAAAGCCGCCCGGAGGAATTCGAAACTGGCCACGGAATATCGTCGACGGCCCTGGGACCATGTGCAAAAAGACATAATTGAAAAGACTCTGAAGGTCGACTTCCGGCGCGGCATCAAGACAAGAATTCACGAGGTCTGCCGATGAGCCGAAAACGAGCCCGCCCGCAGTGGGGCGATAGGTGAGGGGAGCGACGCCCATCCGGTCGACAGCGAGAAGTGTCGTCCGGCCGCCGTCTAGCATCAATGCCAATGAAAACGTGCCGCCGAGTGATCGCAGGACATCGACCCCCGACGCACGATAGCCATCCAGCACACGCTGCGCGATCCAGCCATCTGTAGCGGATGAACGAGCGCCACACCAGCGCGGACGACCCGCAAGCACCACGGATGCCTCGCCGTTCTGATAGCCTTCAATCCCCTTCCCTAAGGCAACAACCCCGCAGAAGCTGCCAAGAAAACGAAACGCATCAGAACACCGGTGCGCAGCGACGTTGCCGCCGATCTGCGCAAGCGTCGCCGCCGCCCTTTCTGGCGGCGATAACGGCCCAACCCAACCGCACAGCGCAGTCATTCTTCTATCGGTCCGGCGCGAGAACGCTGCCGTCCAAGCGGCCAATTACCCGTCGCCGGCGGCAACCGCCCTCAAATTCGGCATCGAGGAACGCCCGACGGACCAACCATTTTGCCCGCTTGCACACGAGCGGCATCCCGCACCAAGCGCCCCCCGTCCCCGTGTTCGCGGGCACGACAACAATCACCTGGCGTTCGTCGCTCAATTTCGCGAATCCCGGTCGAAGGCCTTCAGGCGAGGATTTCAACTGGCGAGGGGTGACTGAGGAAGCCCTGCGGACTCGCCGTCGCGCCGTAGGCGCCCGACTGGAACACGACGACCAGATCGCCCGGATGCGCCTCGGCGAGGTCCATCCGGTCCGCGAGCAGATCGAGCGGCGTGCACAGCGGGCCGACGACGGATGCCGCCTCGCGGCGCGAGCCATTGACCTTGTTGCCGATCGCGACCGGATAGTTCTTGCGGACGACCTGGCCGAAGTTTCCGGACGCCGCGAGGTGATGATGCAGCCCGCCGTCGGTGACCAGGAAGACCTGTCCGCGCGAGACCTTGCGATCGACGACGCGGCAGACGTAGATCCCCGCCTCGCCTACGATGTACCGACCGAGCTCGAGGACGAGGTGCGCTCCGGCAGCGACGCCCTTGCGCGCTGCGCGACTTCGTGCAGGTTCTCCCCGATCGGCGCGAGGTCGAGCGGCTCTTCGCCCGGAAAATACGGGATGCCGAAGCCGCCGCCGATGTTCAGCACGCGCACCGGCGCCTGGCGCCGACCCGGCAAGCCGGATCGCCAGCTCGATCGTCTTCTGCTGCGACTCGCAGATGGCCGGCGACTTCAGGTTCTGCGATCCGCTGAAGATGTGGAAACCTTCGAAGGCGAGCCCGAGGCGCCCGATCGCGGCGAGCGCTTCGGGGACGGCCTCCGCGTCGATGCCGAACTGCTTCGGCCCGCCGCCCATCTTCATCCCGGAGAGCTTGAGCTCGAAATCCGGATTGACGCGCACGGCGACGCGCGCCCGCGCACATCTCGCGCGACAGCCGGGCCAGCGCTTCGATCTCGCGCATCGACTCGACGTTGAGGAGGATGCCGGCGGCCACCGCCTGCGCGAGCTCGGCTTCGCTCTTGCCCGGCCCGGCGAAGCTGATCTTCGCGCGCGTCCGCTCCCGCATCGAGCGCGACCTTGAGCTCGCCGCCCGATGCGACGTCCAGCCCGTCGACCAGCTGCGCGACGTGGCCGACCAGCGCCGGCATCGGATTGGCCTTCATCGCGTAGTGGAGCTTGATGGCGGACGGCAGATGCTGGCGCAATAGCCCGACGCGTTCGGTGATCAGGCGCCGATCGTAGGCGTAGAAAGGCGTGCGCCCGACGCGCTGCGCGAGGCGAGTGAGCGGCATGCCGCCGACGACCAGGCAGTCGTCGACGACCGGCCAGTGGGACATCCGGGCATGCATGGGCGCAGCCGGTGGTGCGACCGGGTCGGCGGCAGTGGGGCGTAGCGCCGGGTCTTGCGTTGTCATCACACGCGAATTCTACAGGCTCAGAGCGGACCGCAGACGCTCATCGGAATCCGCTCGATCGCTGTCGCGGGTCGTTCGAGTCACTCGAATGCATCGCCGAATTCCACGCTCAGAGACTTGCGGTCGATCTTGCCGTTCGGATTGCGTGGCAGCGGTCCTGGCGGACGTCGATCTTCGCCGGCACCATGAACGCGGGCAGGCGCTCGCGGCACGCGGCGATCAGCGCCGGCTCGTCGATCGCCGCAGCGTCCTTCGGGCGTCACCACGGCCACGATGCCCTGGCCCAGGCTCGGATGCGACACGCCGAACGCGGCGGCCTCGCCGACGAGCTGCGTGCCGTAGAGCACTTCCTCGATCTCGGTCGGGCTCACCCGGTAGCCCGAAGTCTTGATCATCTCGTCGCGGCGGCCGATGAAATAGAGGAAGCCCTCCTCGTCCATGCGCACGGTGTCGCCCGAAAACACGGCGATCTCGGGCAGCACGAGCCCCGCCTCGCGCCCGGGCAGCGGCTTGTAGCGCTCGGCGGTCTTTTCCGGATCGTTCCAGTAGCCCATGCCGACCAGCGCCCCGCGGTGCACGAGCTCGCCCGGCTCGTCGGGCGCGCAGCGCGTGCCGTCCTCGCGCAGCACCAGGATCTCGGCGTTGGGAATCGCCTTGCCGATCGAATCGGGGCGGCGATCGACCTCCTCGGGCGGCAGGTACGTCGAGCGGAAGGCCTCGGTCAGGCCGTACATCAGGAAGGGCCGCGACTTCGGCAGCCGCGCGCGCAGGGCCTTCAGCGTCTCCAGCGGCATCCGTCCGCCGGTGTTGGCAAAGTAGCGCAGATGCTCGGCGATCGACTCCGGCCAGTCGAGCTGCGTGAGCTGAATGTAGAGCGGCGGCACGGCGGTCAGCCCGGTGACCCGCTCGCGCACCAGCGCGTTGATCACGTCCTTGGGCAGCAGATAGTTGATCAGCACGACGCGCGCGCCCGCGTGGAATGCCGTCGTGAGCTGGCTGAACCCGGCGTCGAACGACAGCGGCAAGGCGGCGAGCAGCGTGTCGTCCGGCGTGTTCTCGAGGTAGGACGCGACGCTCTTCGCGCCGGCAACCATGTTCCGATGCGACAGCACGACGCCCTTGGGCCGGCCGGTGCTGCCCGACGTGTACAGGATCGCCGCCATGTCGGTGTCGATCACGCGATGGCCGGCGATGCGGCTCGGCGTTCATCATCGCGTGCCAGCGATGCACCGCAATCCCGGCGCGGGAGGCGGCTGGCGTCTGCGCTTCGGTCACGACGACGTGGCGCAGAGTCCGGGCACTCGGCGAGCGACTCGTCGCAGCAGCGCGAGGCGCTCGGGCGACGTGACCAGCACCCGCACGTTGCAGTCGCGCAGGATGTAGGCGACCTGCGCCGGCTTGAGGAGCGGATTGAGCGGCACGAATGCGCCGCCGGCGGCCGCCGCGCCGAACATGGCCACGACCGTCTCGACGCGCTTGTCGAGATAGACGCCGACACGATCCGATTTCGCGAGGCCCAGCGAAAGGAGCCCGGACGCAAACGCCGATATCGCGTCGCGCAGCGCTCGATAGTCGTGCGATTCGCGGCCGGCGGTCAGCGCAATCCGATCCCCTGCTCGGTGGGCCGAGGTCTCGATCAGTTCATGAAGCAGCGTCGATTCGATCATGGCTCTGCGCCTGCACGATTCGCCCGGCATCGCGACCCCAAAAACAGAGGAAAAGGCTTGGGTGTTTTCGCCTCGGGCGTTAAATGCTCGCCTGCGATGTTTCGGGTGGACGAAGCATCAATTTTGGCCGACTGCGTGCGCCGATGCCGAAATGCACATAGGGACGGCAGGAAAACAACGCCAGCTGTGCAGATCCGGCCACAAGAAAGAATCCGGTATGGAGGCGACGCGCGCCCAACCGGCGGTGTGCGGCGAGCGAAACGGGATTGAAGGCGGAAATGCGGCTCGCTGACCATCGACAGCCACACTCGCGCAGATATTCGTTCGCAACCCCCCAGAGTTGGACGAAAGCCCGGGTCATCCTGAACTCGGGCGCGACCCAGGCATCGAAATCCCAGGCCAGGCGCCCGGCCGAATTGAGCAGATAGTCGCAACGCACTTCGTCCTCTTCATATCGCTCCAGTTTGATCCAGATGAAACCGATCAAGGTTCCATCACGTTCCGCCACGAAGCATGCCGCCCCGTCGGCAAAACGCCGCGCGATGACATCCGCGGGACGGGGAAACGTTCCCACGATGCCTTCAGTGCCGGAGGCCCGGTAGATCTGCGTCCGGGGGGCCCGCGGCTGGTGCAGGTGCCACCGGGTCGGGCACCGGCTGCGCCACGAAATAATACTTGAAAAGACGGCAGCGACCGCGCGTTGCTCGCTGTAGCCCACGACCGAAGGCGAAAAGAATGCCGTTGCTCCAACCGATTTGCGGCTACGCTTTCCCGTATCGCTGAATAGACCAAGCTCACCACCCTTGCCTCACCGATGGAATTGCGCACAGACGGCGTGACTGGACATCGTGTCTTGCCGTGCTGGGCGAGCATATTTGAAGTCTACCTTTCATCCGGACCGGGACCGGGCACCGGCGAACTTATAATACGTTCCGGCCGTCAGCCCCCGCGCCCGAGCGGGCGGCGATCGAAGTCGCAAGAGAATCGGTGCGCGACGCCCGGAAACGCATGAGGGAGACTCAACCGTTGGACGTGCAGCGTGACGTGATTGCGCATCGTCGGCCGTGTTCTCGAGCTCGGCAACCGTGCCGCGGCTTTCGGCCGCGAAACACCGCTGCTCGGGAGCATCCCCGAGCTCGATTCTATGGCCGTGGCCACGCTTCTCACCTCGCTCGAGGAACACTTCGGATTCGTCGTCGCCGACGACGAGATCGACGGCTCGACGTTCGCGACGATCGGGACGCTCGTCGATTTCGTGAATGCCAAGCTCGCTTCCTGAGGTCCGAAGCGCCGTGGCTTATCCCAGACGCGTTCTTTCTGCCGCTGGGCCGGGGCCGCCGTTGCTGCATCCGATACATTCCCCCTCGCGAGGTGGAGAGGCGCGGAGCGATTCTCTACGTTCATCCCTTCGCCGAGGAAATGAACAAGTCACGGCGAATGGCGGCGCTGCAGTCGCGCGCTCTTGCAGAAGCCGGGTGGACGGTGCTGCAGCCGGACTTGTTCGGCTGTGGTGACAGCGAAGGCGACTTCGGCGAGGCGAGCTGGGACCAATGGGTTGCCGACATTGTCGACGCGGCGGCCTGGCTTCGCAATGAGGCGGGACAGGTGCCCATCGCTCTGGGGCCTGCGTGCGGGATGCTTGCTCGCGTGTCAGGCAGCCACGCGGATGGAACAAACCGCCGAGCTGCTGTTGTGGCAGCCGGCGGTGTCCGGCAAGCAGTCGCTGCAGCAGTTTCTCCGGCTGAAGGTTACGAGCCAGATCCTCGGCGCGCCGGCGCCCGAGCGGACCGGCACCGAACAACTGCGCGATCGTCTCGCGCGCGGTGAACCACTGGAGATCGCTGGCTACCCGCTCTCTCCCGAATTGGCGCTCGGACTCGAGGCCACGGAGCTTGCGCCCCCACGAACGCCCGCGCGCGTGGCATGGCTGGAAATCGGCGCGAGCGCGCCCGCCGAACTGTCGCCCTCCGCGCGCGCACGGATCGAGGCGTGGCAGGCAGCAGGCCATCGCGTCGACGCCAGGGCGGTCACCGGCCCCGCATTCTGGCAGACGCAGGAAATCGCCGAATGCGGTGCTCTCGTCGAAGCAACCCTCGCGACCGTCGCGCATTGGTCGACATGAGCTATGTCGAGCGAGCGCTGACGTTCGACTGCTGCGGCGAGCGCCTCGTTGGTGTTCTGGCCGAACCGGCACCGGCGAGCGACGTAGGTGTGGTCGTCGTCGTCGGAGGACCGCAGTATCGGGTAGGCAGCCACCGCCAATTCGTACAGCTCGCACGGCGCTTCGGCGCCGCAGGAATCCCGGTCCTGCGGTTCGATTATCGCGGCATGGGCGATGCGACGGGACCCGCTCGCCCGTTCGACGATGTCGATCGCGACATTGGCGCGGCAATCGACACGTTGGTGGCTGAATGCCCCGCTGTCCAACGCGTCGTGCTGTGGGGCCTCTGCGATGCGGCCTCCGCGGCGCTCATGTATTGGCAGGCGACGCGCGACGTCCGAGTCGCGGGATTGACCCTTCTCAACCCGTGGGTCCGCTCCGATACGACGATCGCGACAACGTATCTGAAGCACTACTACGGCCGGCGGCTGCTCGAAAAGGAATTCTGGACCAAGCTCGTGCGCGGTGGCGTGGACGTCGCCGGCGCGGCGCGGTCACTCGGGCAGAACGTCGCAGCAAGCGCAGGCAAAGACAAAGCGAGCGATTCGGGAGCGACAGGCTTTCGGGAACGCATGGCGGACGGATTAGAAACGTTCGCCGGACCGATCCTCATCGTGTTGAGCGAACGCGATCTCACTGCGAAGGAGTTCGTCGAATATGCGCGCTCCAATCCGCGTTGGAACGCCATCCTCGCCCGTGCGAACGTCGAGCGGCAAGAGATCGGCGATGCCGACCACACGTTCTCGACCGCAAGTTGGCGACACGATGTCGAAGACCGGACGCTCGACTGGATGCGACGCACGCTGCTCGGCGAGCTCCGATGAGGCGCGTGCTGATGGTCGCCTATCACTTTCCGCCGCTCGCCGGCAGCAGCGGGATCCAGCGTACGCTGCGCTTCGTCCAGCACCTGCCTGCGCTGGGCTGGGAGCCGATCGTCCTGACCGCCCATACCTCGCGCCTATGAGCGCACGAGCGATGATCTGGCAATGGAGGTCCCGGACGGTGTCCTGGTAGAGCGCGCATTTGCCCTCGACACGGCCCGGCACCTCTCCATTCTCGGACACTACCCCGGCTTCCTGGCGCGACCCGATCGCTGGATGACGTGGCGCTTCGGCGCGATCCCGGCGGGCATGCGGCTGATCCGCGAGCACCGTCCCGACGTCATCTGGTCGACGTATCCCGTTGCAACGGCACACATCATCGGCGACGCGCTCCAGAATCGATCGGGACTGCCGTGGATCGCCGATTTCCGCGATCCAATGGCACAAGAGGGATACCCAGAGGATCCGCGCACGTGGAGGAGCTTCAAGCGGATCGAGGAGCACGCGCTCGCGCATGCGCGGTATAGCATTTTCGTCACGCCGGGCGCAGCCCGGAAGTATCGCGACCGGTATCCGTCAATGTCGGAGCGGATCGCGGTCATCGAGAATGGCTTCGACGAGGAGACCTTTGTCGGGCTTGTCGCGGATCCACCGGCGCGCGAGCCGCTCAACCCGGGAATGCTGACGCTCCTGCACAGCGGTGTCGTGTACCCGTCGGAGCGCGATCCGAGGCAGCTCTTCGCCGCGCTGCGGCAGATGGTAGATCAGGGAGTTGTGCGACGAGGCGAGTTGAGGCTCCGCTTCCGGGCGGCTGCTCATGACGCGCTTCTCCAAGCGCTGGCGCGGGAAAACGCGATCGAAGACTTGATCGAGCTGCTTCCCCCGATTCCGTACCGCGAGGCACTCCACGAGATGGTTCGCGCCGACGCCCTCCTCGTGCTCCAGGCGTCGAACTGCAACGAGCAGATTCCGGCGAAGGTCTACGAGTATCTGCGGGCGGGCCGCCCGATTGTTGCGCTCACCGATCCGCACGGCGATACTGCCGGTGTGCTGCGCGCCGCGGGAATCGATACCATCGCGCGGCTCGATTCGGTCGGGGAGATCGTTGCACTCTTGGGTCCCTTCCTTATCGACGTCCGACAGAATCAGGCGCCGCGGCCCAACCCCGCCTGCGCAGCACGCGCGTCGCGCCGCGATCGCGCGGACTCCCTCGCCGCGTTCCTTGAAAAGGCGGCGGGGGTCGGGCCGGTCGCATGAGTGGGAGGCGCGAGGACGAAGGTGCCGAGAGGACTAACGATGTTCGAGAGAATGGTGCTGGTCGGGATGCTGGTCATCGGTGCGGGCGTGGCCAACGCCTATGAGCCCTGTGGACCCCTGAAAACGGGTTACGGTCCTTACGACTACCGTACCCAGAAGAAGAAGCTTGAACTTGTCGAGCAATTCCACTTCACGTCTGATGTCGAGACATTACGGCACGGTAACACCGGCCCTCTCGGCGGCGACCTCGACTATACGCTGCGGGCCTCACCGAACCATTCGAGGGCGCTCATGGCGATGGTGAATCTGGGGTTCATGATGCACACCAACCGACCGAAAGGCACCCGGTACACGATCCCGTGTTATTTTGACCGCGCCATTCGTTTTGCCCCTGATGACGACGAGGTATATCTGATCTACGGCATCTACCTCGCAAGAAGCGGCAAGAAGCAGGATGCGCTTACAGCTCTGCACAAGGCGGAATCTCTGCAGAAGGACGACGCCAACATCCAGTACAACCTCGGACTCGTCTATTTCAGCCTAAAGGATTACCCAAACGCCCTGCTTCACGCTCAGCGGGCCTATGGGCTCGGGTTTGCGCTCCCGGGACTGAAGAAGGAGCTGCAGGACGTCGGTCAGTGGCAGGACCCTCCCTCCGGCCCACCCAAGGAGGAAAAGGCCGCGGAGGTCGCGGTGCCGCCGTCCCCACCCAAGTAGATTCGAGCTCGCCGAAAATCGCACCACGCGGCTGCCGGGCCGAATTGCGATGGCGTTGACAAGACGGCGAGTTCTGCGTGCGGGCGGCGCGTCCCTGCTTACGACGGGCTTGGCCTCCTCCGCGAGTCGGGCAATTGCGGGAGCGTTCCATTCGTCGACGGGCGGCACGCCCGAAAGGAGCGTTCTCCCTTCGGAAGTGGCCTTACCGCTCACAAGCGTCGCGACGCGAACCGCAACGCGTGTGCTTTCCGTCGGACCGCGCCGCAAGTTAAAGGCTATCGCGGACGCCGCGCGACTGGCACGGGACGGCGATATCGTCGAAATCGACGCGAGCGACTACCTTGACGACGTGGCAAGCTGGCCACAGAGCGACCTCGTGATTCGCGCCGTCGGCGGGCGCGCGCGCATGCTCTCGCGGAGCGCCTGCGCCGAGGAAAAAGCGATCTTTGTAATCAAGGGCAACCGGGTCGTTGTTGAAAACATTGAGTTTTCCGGAGCCCACGTGCCTCACCGGAACGGCGCGGGCATCCGCCACGAGGGCGGCAAGCTTACAGTACGCAACTGCCTGTTCGAGCGCAACGAGATGGGGCTGCTGACCTGGAATCAGCAGGCCGCCGAACTGGTCGTCGAGTCTTCCGAGTTTGGCGACAATGCAGTCGCCCCGAATCACGAGCCCGGCGAACCGATCGGCCATCAGCTCTACGTTGGCTCGATCGGCCGCTTCACCTTACGCGATAGCTACTTCCATCATGGAATGTTTGGGCACCTGGTGAAGTCGCGGGCAAAGGAAAACCGCGTCATCAACAACCGGATCACCGACGAAGCAGGCGGCCGGGCGAGCTACGAGCTCGAATTTCCGAACGGCGGGGTTGCGTACGTGCTGGGCAACATCATCGAGCAGAGCGCGCGAACCGAAAACGAGGTCATCGTCTCGTTCGGTGCCGAGCGCTACAAGTGGCCCGACAACGAGCTCTACCTTGTCAACAACACGCTGATCGACGAGTTGCCGCGCGGCGGGGTTTTCCTCCGCGTGTGGCCGGGGGCGGGCAACGTCAAGGTCATCAACAATCTTCTGTTCGGCGAAGGCGACCTGGAGACGGCAGGTGTCGGAGAGTATCGGGCGAATTTTCACGCGGGTGCCGGCGACTTCGCTTCGCCGGGCGCCTACGACTACCGGCTGAAGCGCCGCTCGAAGCTCATTGGAAAGGCCGAGAACCCTGGTAATGCAGGGGCCATCAACCTCAGGCCGAGCCGCGAATACGTGCACCTCTGCGACAGCCGCCCGGTGCCGGTCGCAACCTATAGTCCGGGCGCTTTGCAAACGATCGCAGAATGATCGTCAGGCGCTCTCGAGATCTTTGATTGCCCGCCCGAGCGCGGACCGCGCCGCCCATTGCCGAGTGTCTGCAACCTCTGTTGCAATCTGAGTGGGTAGACTCAGGGACCTTGTCGTAATTCCGGCTTAACCCGAGCCACAGTCACTCCTTTTTGCGCAGAGCCAATGGTCCATTGGGACCCAGTCACACATTACAAGGACGTCGCCGTCGCCGAGCAGTATGACGCGGAGCGTTTCAGCGGTTTGGCGGGCCGTGCTTTCAACGCGCTGGAACGGCGTGCCATTAGCCGGGCGTTTCACCGGTTTCCGCGTTCCCTGACCGTCCTCGACCGTCGCACCACAAAAAAGGCGGCCCGCGGGCCGCCCCTTGACCTCGTACGAAGTCCTGTCGCGTCAACTCTGTCGTTGCCGGCGGACGAAGGCCGCCGCGAGCAAACCCAATCCCAGCAGCGCCAGCGTTTGCGGTTCCGGCGTCTCTCGTGTGGGCGTGGGGCCGAAGAGCGTCCACCCGGAAAGGCCATACTTGTCACCAAAGGCAGGAATGGTGATGATCCCGCTCAAATCACCGACGTACCAGACTTCGGAACCGTAATTTGGCCCGTCGTACTTCGCGAACAGGTACGAATACAATCCGGTGCCCAGATCGATGGTCGTACTGGTGCCGTTTGAATCGAATACCGCGGTGGGCAGGGTGCCGAAACCATTGGTTGAGCGAGTGAAGGACTGTCCGAGCGCGGAATCAGACGTGCCAAGGGCCATGCCAATCAGGTGGTTGACGTAATTCGTTCTGTCGGCATCACCCGAGGGTATGCCGAAGTCCACGAAACCCAACTCGTGGGCGTCGCCGATGGCGAGTGCGCTGGCATTGGTACTGAATGCAAGCATCAGCACACAACAGGCCGCCGAGAGCGGCGCGAGTCTACTCCTAAGGATTGCGTCTAATTTCATGTACAGCCTCTGTGTAAATCTGGGTTCGGGTAGGGGCCGTTGGGCTCCTCCATCAGAGGGAGCAATTTCCAAACCAAAGGCGCAAGTCATTGTTTTAACTCAGCGCACTATTGATGGACAACGTGTTCTGTCAATTCTTTCGACACCCTGGTTAGCGTCATGCCACCTCATGGTCCCGGTTTGTCGTGGCGCACTGCAGTTGCTTGGCAAAGGCGGTCGTGCCCGCGTGGCTCCCTGGAATGTTCGCAGAAGCTGACCCCGTCGCCGACGTCGAGCCTCGCCGGAATTGATCGCCGTCGGTCGAATGCGGCACGGTGGCGCCGCAGGGTCTGATCCGTGACACAAAAACGCCGGCGGAGCCGGCGTTTTTGCGGCCGCTGTCGTGCAGCCCTATTTTTTCACCTGGATCGTCGCCGTCGCCTGGTTCCCCGCCATGTCCTTGGCCGTGGCGGCGATGGTGTGCGCGCCGCTCGCAACCTTCTTCAGCATCCACTTGTAGGAGAGGGAAGCCGCGTTCGTCGTCGCCACGGCCTTGCCGTCGATGGATAGCGTGATGCTCGCCACGGCGACGTTGTCGGTCGCCTTCACGCTGATGGTGCTCAGAACATGAAGCGTGGCGCCGTTTGCCGGGTTCGTGAGCGTCACCACCGGCGGTGTCGTGTCGGCGGCCGCGGTCACCGTCTGGGACAGCGTCGGGCTCGTCGATGCCGCATTGGCGGCGTCGCCGCCGTACTTGGCGACGATGCTGTTGGTGCCGGTCGGGAGGCTCGAAGTCGTGCACTTGGCCACCCCGGAGGCGAGCGAAGCACTGCAGAGCGCGGAGCCGTTGGCGGTGAAGCTCACCGTGCCCGTTGGAGACTTGCCGGCCACGGTCGCGGTAAACGTGACGCTGGTCCCCGCCGTGGACGGATTGCTGGAGCTCGTCAACGCGGTGGATGTCGCGGCGAGCGCCGTCGAGGACACCTGGACCGTCGCCAGCGTCGCCGAGACCGTGGGCACGCTGATGGTGATGCCGTACGTGCTGTCGGTGTAGCTGTGCCCTGCCAGCAGCGTGGCATCGCCGAACCCGCCGCCAGAGCCGGGCGTCATGTCGAGGAGCTCGGTGTCGTCGTACCCGGAGGCATTCTGGAAAGGTGCCGAGACGCGAATCTGCACGCCGTTGTTGGGCTTGCTCGCGAGGCCGATGTCGAAGCCCAGGGGCTGGCGATACTCGATCCAGTACGTGCGGTTGGAAGCCGCGGCAATCTTGATCGCGTAGGTCGATGCGCCGCCGGTTTCGATCGGCGACAAGGTGTACGTGGCGTTGCCGCCGGAATGGGTGATCACCGACGAGGGCGGCAGCCAGCCGAGCAGCGATTTCTGCATCGCGTTGTAGTGCATCGCCGCCTGGTTGCCCATCGTATCGAACGGGTCGCCGTATTCCGCGACGCTGCAGCCGTTCGTGATCACCTGAGTGCCGCAGTTGACGCTCCCGGCGTGATCGAGCGTGAAGTTGTGCCCGAGCTCGTGCGTATACACCTGCACCGAGTTGTAGCCGTTGCTCCATGCCAGGTACGGGGAGCCGAGGTAGGCGAGGCCCATCCAGCCGCAGGCGCTGTTTTTGGGCATCACGTAGAACTTGTTGGTGTAGCTGCCGAGGTTGTACCCCGACGCGGTCGCCGCCGCATTGGCCGCATTGGCGATGCTCGTGTAGTCGCAGCTCGTCGAGGTGTTCATCTGCGCCGTAAGCCACGGCGTCACGGTGATGTTGAGGGTCTTCTGGCCGTAGGAGACTTCCTGAAAATAATTCGCGACGCTGTTGCTGCTGCTGACGGCGGCGTTCTGGACGTCCGCCTGGGTGAAGGGAGCGGCTCCGGAGTCGAGGAATTTGACCAGGATGAAGATCGCATTCTGGCTGCCGGCCATCGGCGCCAGGTAGTTGGGCTCGAGCTGCATCACCGACGTCACTTCGGCGGCATCGATCCCGCCGTCGACGCCCGCCACGCCGGTGACGCCGACCCGGATGCCCAGCGCGGGCGGCACGCCGGCGAAGCGCACCGGGATGTCGCGGCCGTTGTCCTCGTGAACGACGAGCGTGTGCGTGCTCTGGCCGCGCGCGAAATCGTCGGAGTGGATGATGGCGAGAATCCCGCTCGCTTGCTTCGAGGATCCCGGGCTCGCCGCGGGAGCGCCATGGAGCGGATCGTCCGTCCGGACGGCGCCGGCGTCGACGGCAACGTTGGTCAGGTCGTGCGCCGAGGCGCCGAAGGCGAACGCCAGGCCGGCGGTGAGCAGCAGCGATCGGACAACGGCAAACGGAAGATACCGACGGGGATTTGCGTGCGACACGAGCTTCACTGAGCGCTCCTTCAGTTGTTCCGGTCGAACCTGGGCCCAGAACCGAAGGACCGCCGTGAATCGCTGCCGCGAAGGAGCGAGGGTTCGTGCCGGCGCGGGGGCGCCGAGCGTGATACCCGACCTGCTACCCGCCTCGCGAGGCCCGCCTGCGCCTCGTCAACGACAGCCGTCTGGCAGTCCCGCCGTCATGGGGCCTTGGGCCCGATAGACCGGTGACTTTGCGTCCCCGGCTTTCGCCGGGTTTGCCCTTTGCAGAACGTGGACTATTCTATGACGGCGTCATTATGCGGCCGGGCCCGTGACGCCTGTCAAACGGTTTGGGCCGCGGCAGTTGACCTGGATCAAGCGGGTGTTGTGAAAAAAGCAAGGTTGTGCTCGACAACATGCTGTCCCCTGCACTCGAAATCATGGCCGTAGGACTTATCCGATGTCGTTTGTAGGAATTACTCCGATATCCGACGGCAAAGAACTCCCTGCCCGACTGCGCCGTTCGTCGGATTCGTGGAAACGCTCATGAATATTCACTAGCGCAAATCCGCCGGCTGGCGCTTCAATAGGGCTCGCGCTCAACGCGATGGCTGCTGATGGGGTTGCCGGTGCGGTCGCGCGAGACTTTGCAGCAGACTCGGGGTTCGCCTCGGCGGAATGTCGATGCTTCGCTGGCCGATCAAGAAGGGTCACCGCACTTTCCACCTACCGGCAGATCGCGGCGAGCCTCGCGAAGATCCTGCTCAAGCGCTCGGCATATCGCAGCGCGAAGCCTCGACCCGACCGCAGCGGATGGTTCGGCCGACAAGCGTGCGTCCCCGCAGTCGGATTTGCAACGGCAGTGCAACACGCTGCGCTTATCATCGTTCGCATGCGCGGGCGAATGTCATGCAGCGCGGATGCGATGCGGTCGGCATCATCGCGGACCCGGCCAGCGCTTCGCAAGCGGGCACGAGAGTGGAATTTCTGAACTGCACAGCATGAAACGGACACGCTGACACGGGTTGGTTGGTATCGATTCCGGATCGATGATCATGCAAGCGCCTGCATGAAGTCGCAAATTGCATTGCAATTGAGGACGAAGCGCGTGATCGACGATACAATCTCGGGAAAACCCAAATGCGGGAGACGGTATGTTGGGCCTTCTGCGTAAGAATATTCCGGGCATTACCGTTTTGCAGCTGGCGACCGATGCGTGTTGCGCGGTCATCGCCGTGCTGCTGGTGCTTCACTTCCGCGGCTATCTCGCGCCTCCCGCGCTGGACGCGCTGGCCCCGGCCGGCGCTTTCGCCGCGATGATCGTCTGTCTCAACGGCGCTTTCGGGCTCTACCGCCGCGATCGGAGGATGGCGTTCGGCGAGCAGGTCGGGCGGATGTTTTTCGCGGCGGCCATCGCGGCCCCCCCCGCCTACGTGATCGCCGATCTGATGTTGGGCCGCGACGGCCTGTGGGACACGCTCGGCGTCGCGATCCCGATCACTTTTGTCGGCCTGCTCTTCGTGCGCCAGGTCGTGGTGCCGCCGCTCGCGAGAACGTTCCTGCCGCATCGCGTCCTCGTGCTGGGTACGGGCGCCGACGCCCGCGTCGTCGAGGCGTCGCTCGCGTCGATGGACGCGCCGGGCGTGACGATCGCCGGTTTTTTCATGCTCGACAAGGCGCCGGAGATCGCCGTCCCGCCCCATCGCATCATCTCCAAGGGAAAGTCCCTCGAGGAGATGGTCGCGCGGCTGGGAATACGCGAGATCATCGTCGCCGTCCGCCAGCAGCGCGGCGGCGTGCTGCCGCTGCGCTCGCTCCTCGAATGCCGTCTCAACGGCGTTCAGATCACCGATCTCCCGCGATTCTTCGAGCGCATGCACAAGCGCGTTCCGGTGGAGTCGTTGAAGCCGAGCTGGCTCATCTACGGCAACGGTTTCCGCCAGGGCTGGGGGCGCACCGTCGTCAAGCGCGCGTTCGACGTCGTTGCCGCGTCGGCGCTGCTCGCGCTCATGCTGCCGGTGATGACCTTCGTGGCGCTGCTCATCGTGCTCGAAAGCGGTGGACCCGTGGTCTATCGGCAGGAACGAATCGGGCATCGCGGCAGACGGTTCACGATGCTCAAGTTTCGCAGCATGAGCGCTGCGGCCGAGCGCGATGGAAAAGCCGAGTGGGCGGCCGTCAACGATGCGCGGGTGACGCGCGTCGGGCGGTTTCTGCGGCGCGGGCGGCTGGACGAATTGCCGCAATTGATCAACGTCCTCAAGGGCGAGATGAGCCTCGTCGGACCGCGGCCCGAACGGCCGGTGTTCGTGTCGATGCTCACCGAGCAGATACCCTTCTACGCGGTCCGCCACAGCGTCAAGCCGGGCATCACCGGTTGGGCTCAGGTTCGATACTGCTACGGAGCCAACATCGAGCAGTCGGTGAAAAAGCTCGAATACGACCTGTACTACGTCAAGAACCATTCGATCTTTCTCGACCTCCTGATCGTGCTCGAGACCGTGCGGGTTGTCCTCCTCGGGGAGGGAGCGCGGTAGAAAAGCACCGAGCTTCGCCGTCCCCGCGCAGGGGGGACCCAGCGCCGCTGCCGTGTGGCCTCAGGGGACAATAGCCACTGGATTGCCGCCCCCCGACTACCCCACTCGGGGGCTGGCTTCGCGGGAATGACGATGGGCCAGCGGGCTCGCCCAAGGACGCTTGTCTGGAGGGGTGGCGCGCTCCTCCCGGCGCTCCGGGAGTTTGGCATTCGGCCGCGCTCGGGGCTAAATTCTTTTTCTTCGCCACCACCGATCTTGACGCCGTGACCGAAAACGCCTACGCCACCGCCGCCGTCTGGAGCTACGGGCTCGCCGCGGTCGCCTACGTCGCGTTCGCCGTGCGCCTGGCGCTCGGCTGGCGGCCGAGCCTGCGGGCGGCGCTGCTGATGGCCGCGACCCTGGCGACGGCGCTCTGGGCGGCGAGCGGGGCCGCCGTCGCCCAGTGGCCGGTCTCCGCCGCGTGGCCGGCGGCGGTCGTCTTCGACACCCTCCGTTACGCGATCTGGTTCGCATTCCTCGGGAGCCTCTTCAAACGGGCGAACCGCAATCCCGATCAGCCCGCCGCGTCGCCGCTGCTGCCGCGGTGGGCGATCGCCCTCGTCGCCGCGGGGCTCGTGGCGACGCTGTTCGTGCCGAACTGGGAGCCGTTCGTGGCGACGCTCGGCATCGAGAGCCGCACCGAAACCTTCGGCGTCCGGCTTGCCCTTGCGATCGTCGGCCTGATCCTGGTCGAGCAACTGATCCGGCGCGCGCATCCGCAGGCGCGGTGGGCGATCAAGCCGCTGTGCGTCGGTCTCGCCGGCGTCTTCGGCTTCGACCTCTTCTTCTACGCCGACGCGATGCTCTTCGGGCTCGCCGATCCCGACATCTGGGTCGCGCGCGCGATCGCCAATGCGCTGGTCATTCCGTTCTTCGCCGTGGCCACCGCGCGCAATACCGGCTGGACGATCGAGATGCACATGTCGCGCGGCGCCGTCTTCCACTCCACCGCGCTGCTGGTGTCGGGCGCTTTCCTGCTCGCGGTCGCCGGGGCCGGGTATTTCGTCCGCTACTTCGGCGGCGATTGGGGGCGGGCGCTGCAGATCGAGATCTCGTTCGCCGCGCTGCTCGCTGCCGTGCTGATGGCTTCGTCCGGCAGTTTTCGCTCGAAGCTCAAGGTGTTCGTCAGCAAGCATTTCTTCTCGTTCCGTTACGACTACCGCGAGGAGTGGCTGCGGTTCACGCGCACGCTGGCGGCGGAGAGCTCGCTGCAGGGCGTGCAGGAGTCCTCCATCAAGGCGCTCGCCGACCTGGTCGAGAGTCCGGGAGGCGTGCTGTGGCTGCGTCACGAGGGCGAAGGCTTCCGGCCGGCGTCGCGCCTCAACATGCCGCCGACCGACGCCACGGAGCCCGCCGATTCGTCCCTGGCGCTGTTTCTCGAGCGCACCGGATGGCTGATCGACATCGGCGGCTGCGAATCGACGCCGGCCGACTACCCGGGGCTCGTGTTACCCGCCTGGATCAAGTCGGTCCCCGCGGCATGGCTCGTCGTTCCGCTGCTGACGGGCACCGAGCTCATCGGCTTCGTCATCCTGGCCACGCCGCGGGCCGCGATCAAGCTCGATTGGGAAGTGCGCGACCTGCTCAAGACGGCCAGCCGGCAGGCGGCAAGCTATCTCGGCCACATCCGCGCCACCGAGGCGCTGCTCGAGACGCGCAAGTTCGACGCCTTCAACCGGATGTCGGCGTTCGTCGTCCACGATCTCAAGAACCTGGTGGCCCAGCTCTCGCTGATGCTGCGCAATGCCGAGCGCCATCGGAACAATCCCGAGTTCCAGCGCGACATGCTCTCGACGGTGCACAACGTCGTCGAGCACATGAACAAGCTGATGCTGCAATTGCGAACGGGCGCCACTCCCGTGGAAAAGCCGCGCCTCACCGACCTCGAAGGCGTCGTGCGCAAGGTCGCGGGCAGCAAATCGGCGGGCCGCGCTGCCGTCGCGCTGGACCTCGCGTCCGGGGTGGCTGCGCTCGGCGACGAAAGCCGCCTCGAGCACGTGATCGGGCACCTGGTGCAGAATGCGCAGGATGCGACCGCGGAGCGGGGCGAGGTAGCGGTGCGCCTGTTTCGCGACGGACGGATGGCGGTGGTCGAGATCGCGGATACCGGCGTCGGGATGAGCCCCGAGTTCGTTCGCGACCGGCTCTTCAAACCTTTCGAGACGACGAAAGCGGCGGGCATGGGCATCGGCGTCTACGAAAGCTCGCAGTACGTGACCGGCCTGGGCGGTCGAATCACCATCGACAGCACGCCGAACGTCGGCACCCGGGTGCGGGTGCTGCTGCCGCTGGCCGACGACCGTGCCGCGCCGCCCGGCCCGTTGCGGGAAGTGGCGTGAGCGCCGCACGAGGCTAACTGATGACCGAAGCGCACAAGCCGTTGCTCATCGTCGAAGACGACCCGGCGCTGCAAAAGCAGATGCGCTGGGCGTTCGACGGCTACGAGACGATCGTGGCGAGCGACCGCGAGTCGGCGATCACCCAGTTGCGTCGCCACGAGCCCGCGGTCGTGACGATGGATCTCGGCCTGCCTCCGCACCCGGACGACCCGACCGAAGGGCTCGCGCTGCTCGACGAGATCCATTCGCTCGCGCCGGACACCAAGGTGATCGTGCTCACCGGCCAGAACGACGGCGCCAACGCGCTCAAGGCGATCGCGCTCGGCGCCCACGACTTCTGCACCAAGCCGTTCGAGCCGGAAATTCTCACCTGGACGATCGAGCAGGCGTTCCGCGTGCACGAGCTGCAGGACGAGAATCGGCGCCTGCAGACGGCGCAGCAGGCGCCGGCGATGTCCGGAATCGTCACCCGCGACCCCGAGGTGCAGCGGATCTGCAGGACCATCGAAAAGGTGGCGCCGACGTCCGCCAGCGTGCTGATCCTCGGCGAATCGGGGACCGGCAAGGAGCTTCTCGCCCGCGCGCTGCACGATCTGTCGCCGCGCAGGGAGCGCCGGTTCGTGGCGATCAATTGCGCGGCGATCCCGGAAACGCTCCTCGAAAGCGAGCTCTTCGGTTACGAGAAGGGCGCCTACACCGGGGCGACGAAGCAGACGATCGGCAAGTTCGAGACCGCCGACGGCGGGACGCTCTTCCTCGACGAAATCGGCGACCTGCCGCTGACGCTGCAGGTGAAGCTGCTGCGCTTCCTGCAGGAGCGGGTGATCGAGCGCGTCGGCGGCAGGCAGGAGATTCCCGTCGACGTGCGGATCGTTTGCGCCACCCACCAGAGCCTCAAGGACCAGATCGCGGCGGGCAAATTCCGCGAGGACCTCTACTACCGGCTGGCGGAGATCGTGGTCGAGATTCCTCCGCTGCGCGAGCGCAAGGGCGATGCCACGCTGCTCGCCCACGCGTTCGTTCGCCGGCTTGCCGCCGAACAGCGCCGCGGTGCGATGAACCTGCTGCCCGATGCGATCGACGCCATCGAAGCCCACCGCTGGCCCGGCAACGTGAGGGAGCTCGACAACGTCATCAAGCGCGCCGTGATCATGACCGAAGGCGCGATGATCGGCGCCCGGGATCTGGGGTTGACGCCAGGCGATGCGGAAGCGGTCGCACTCAACCTGCGCCAGATCCGCGACGAAGCCGAACGGGCCGCGGTCCTCAAGGTGCTGGGACGCGTCAACGGCAATCTCAGCAAGGCGGCGGAACTGCTGGGGGTGAGCCGTCCCACGCTGTACGACCTCATGCACCGCTTCGGACTCAAGTAAGCTTCGCGTCTGCCCACCTTCGAATCGCCGCCAGGAACCTTCCCCCATGCGATCGCCCCACCTCGTCAGAAACCTCGCCGCCGTCTTCTTCGCCATCCTCATCGCCGCGTGCAGTCACACCGACACCGCGTCCTACATCGCGTCGGCGAAATCGTATCTCGCGAAGTCGGATTACAAGGCGGCGATCATCGAGCTCAAGAACGCGCTGCTGAAATCGCCGGACAATGGCGAAGCGCGCTTCCTGATGGCGAGCTCGCTGCTCGCGACCGGCGACGCGGTCGGCGCGGAGACCGAGGCGCGCAAGGCGCTCGATCTCAAATACGCGCCCGACGAGACCTATCCGCTGCTCGCCCAGGCGCTGCTGCGGCAGGGCGAGTATCGAAGGCTGGTTTCGGAGCTCGGGAGCGTCAAGCTCGACAGCGCGGCCGCACAGGCCGATCTCAGCAGCTCGCTTGGACTTGCCCACCTTAGCCTCGGCGAGCAGCGCGATGCGCGAACGTCCATCGATGCCGCGCTCGCCGCGAACCCGAAGGACGTCCGCGCGCGCATCGTGCGAGCCCGGCTCACCGCGCAGGACAAGGATCTGCCGCGGGCGCAAAGTCTCGTCGACGACGTGCTCACCGACAAGCCCGACGACGTCGACGCGCTGCTGCTCAAGTCCGAGCTGCAGAGCGCGCAGGGCAAGCGCGAGGACGCGGTGAAGACGCTCGAACAGGCGATCGAAAAGGCGCCCAACGACGTGCGGCCGCGGGCCGCGCTGATCACGCTCCTCGTCCAGTTGCGCGAGTTCGACCCGGCGGCAGCCCAGCTCGAGGGAATGAAGAAGGTGGCGCCGACGCAGGTGCTCACGTTCTACTCCGACGCGCTGGTGTCGGCGGCGCGCGGCGAGCAGGCGCATGCCAAGGAATCGATCCAGCAGGTTCTGAAGGTGGCGCCCGACCATCTGCCGAGCCTCTATCTCGCGGGGATCATCGATTACCAGTCGAAATCCTACGCCGCCGCCGAAGACGCGCTGCGCAAAGTGATCGCCCGGGCGCCGGAAGACCGCAATGCGCGGCAAGTGCTGGCGGCGACGTACCTGCGCACCGGACGGCCGACCCAGGCGCTGGAGGTCCTCGAGCCGGCGCTCCGGCGCGCGCCCAACGATCCGCGCCTGCTGCGCACGGCGGCGGAGGCCTACCTCGCCTCGAACGACTCGGCGAAGGCGACCGAGTATTTCGAAAGGGCGGCCGCGCTCGACAAGGGCAACGTGGCGGGGCAAGTCGAGCTCGCGCAGGTTCGCCTCGCGACCGGCGACACCGAGCGCGCGTTGGCGGATCTGGAGGCGATCGCGAAGGCCGACCCGTCATCGCACGCCGCGGATCTCGCGCTCGTCAGCGCGTACCTCCGGCGGCACCAGTTCGACAAGGCGCTGGCCGCCGTCTCCACCCTCGAGAAGAAGGAGCCCGCGACACCCCTTCCCTACAGCCTCGAGGGCACCGTCTATCTCGCCAAGGGCGATGCCAAGGCGGCGCGGGCGAGCTTCACCAAGGCGCTCGAGATCGACCCGTCGTTTTTCAACGCCGCCTACAACCTGTCCCGGCTCGACCTCGCGGAGCGCAACGTCGAGGCCGCCCGCAAGCGCTACGCGCAGATGCTCGCCAAGGATCCGAACAGCGAGACGCTGTTGCTGGCGCAAGCCGAGCTTCTCGCCGCCACGGGTGCCTCGCAACAGGACGTGACCGCCGTCCTGGAGCGCGCGGTCGCGGCGAATCCCACCTCGGTCCGGACCCGCCTCGCGCTGATCGGCTACCTGATCCAGCAGCACGACGCGAAGGCGTCGCTTGCGGCGGCTCAGGCCGCGCAGGCGGCGCTGCCCGACGAGCCGCAGATTCTCCAGGCGCTCGGCGTCAACCAGCTCCTGGCGAAAGAAAACGCCCAGGCGCTGGAGACGTTCAAGCGGCTGGTTCAGTTGCAGCCGCATAGCGCTGCGCCGCTGCTGAAGCTCGCCGAGGTCCAGCTCGTCACCAAGGACTACGACAGCGCGGTCGAGACGCTGCGCCAGGCGATCGCCCTGCAGCCCGATCTTGCCGACGCGTGGTCGGCGATGGCGATGGCCTACGTCGCCGCGGGACGGCCCGAAAGCGCCGTGGCGGAAGGCCGGAAGTACGAGAAGGAGAAACCGGATCGAGCCACCGGTTACGCGATCGAAGGCGAGGCACTCGCGCTCCAGAAGCAATGGCCGGAAGCCGCCGCCGCCTTCCGCGAGGCGCTCGCGCGCCAGGCGCTGCCGACGCTCGCCGTGCGGCGCTACGGATCGCTGCAGAACGCCGGGAACTCCGCCGAGGCGAAGGCGATGGCCGACAAGTGGTTCAAGGACCACCCGACCGACGTCACGCTGCACGCGTTCATCGCCCAGCAGAGTCTCGGGAAAAAGGATTACGCCACGGGGGTTCGCCAATACGAAGCCGCGCTCGAAATCGAGCCCAACAACGCGTTGTTCCTCAACAACGTCGCCTGGATGCTGAACGAGCTCGGGGATCCCAAGGCGCAGAAGTACGCCGAGCGCGCCTACGCACTTGCGCCGACCAACGCGTCGGTTCTGGACACGCTGGGCTGGATCCTGGTCCAGCATGGCGATGCGGCACGCGGCGTCGAGCTGTTGCGCATGGCCACCACCCTCTCGCCCGGGCAAAACGAGGTGCGGCTGCATCTGGCCAAGGCGCTGCTGAAAACCGGCGACAAGGCGGGCGCCAAGAGCGAGCTCGAAACGCTCGCCAAGCTCGAGCAGACGTCCGCGGTTCGCGACGAAGCGCAGAAGCTCCTCAACCAACCATGATTCCGAATCGCGGCTCGCGTGCGGGCGGCGGGGCCCGAAAGACGGCGAGAGATTCCGGTCTCGACCGACGGCGCGCGACGGCCCATGACCGCTGACACCACGATCGCGGTCGTCGGCCTCGGTTATGTCGGCCTCCCGCTGGCGGTCGAGTTCGGAAAGAAATTCCCGACGGTGGGATTCGACCTCTCGGCGGCGAAGATCGACGCCTATCGGCGGTTCGTCGATCCGACCGGGGAAGTGAGCACCGACGAGTTGCGGGCGGCAAGACAGCTTGCGGTGACCCACGACGCCGCGCAGCTCGCACGGGCCGATTTCGTCGTCGTGGCCGTGCCGACGCCGGTCGACGAGGCGCACCAGCCCGACTTCGGCCCGCTCCTGGGCGCGAGCGAGACGGTCGGCCGCAACCTGAAGCGCGGGGCGACCGTGGTGTTCGAATCGACCGTCTATCCGGGAGCGACCGAGGAAATCTGCATCCCGGTGATCGAAAAGCACTCCGGAATGCAGTGGCGGCGCGATTTTTTCGTCGGCTACTCGCCCGAGCGCATCAATCCCGGCGATCGCGAGCACTCGCTCACCCGCATCACCAAGGTCGTGTCGGGCGACACGCGCCGAAACGCTGGAGCGGGTCGCGGAGATCTACGGGAGCATCATCGCCGCCGGCGTGCATCGGGCGAGCAGCATCAAGGTCGCCGAAGCGGCGAAGGTGATCGAGAACACGCAGCGCGATCTCAACATCGCGCTGATGAACGAGCTGTCGCTGATCTTCCACAAGATCGGCATCGACACGACCGAGGTGCTGCAGGCCGCCGGCACCAAGTGGAACTTTCTGCCGTTCCGGCCGGGGCTGGTCGGCGGCCACTGCATCGGCGTGGATCCGTACTATCTGACGCACAAGGCGGACAAGCTCGGCTATCACCCGCAGGTGATTCTCGCCGGGCGCCGGATCAACGACGGCATGGGCAAGTACGTCGCCGAGCAGACGGTCAAGCACTTGATTCAGGGCGGATGCCACGTCAAGGGGGCGCACGTGAGCGTGCTGGGCCTCACCTTCAAGGAGAACTGCCCCGATCTTCGCAACTCGCGCGTCATCGACGTCGTTCGCGAACTGGAATCCTTCGGGGCCACCGTTCACGTCCACGACCCGATTGCCGATCCGGCGGAGGCGATGCACGAATACGGGGTGAGCCTCACCCCGTGGGACGCGCTGCCCCGGTCCCACGCGATGGTGGCGGCGGTCGCGCATCGCGAGTTCAGAGAGCGTCCGATCAGCGAGCTCGTCGCCAAGATCGAGCCGAACGGCCTCTACGTCGACGTGAAGAGCCAGGCCGACATGGCGGCGCTGCGCTCGCGCGGCATCCAGGTGTGGAGGCTCTGATGGGCGCCGCAGGGCCGCCCCAAGGCGCGAATTGCTCCCCCTCGGGGGGCAGCGCAGCGGCGGTAGCCGCAAGCCTGGGGGCACATATTCGCACCGCAGGGCCGCCCCAAGGCGCGAATTGCTCCCCCTCGGGGGGCAGCGCAGCGGCGGTAGCCGCAAGCGTGGGGGCACATATTCGCACCGCAGGGCCGCCCCAAGGCGCTCGCCCCCTCCGCCGGGGAGGGGGTGTGCGAAGCCGCACAGCGGCGAGCCTGGGGGAGGTTTCCCCGTGAGCGATGCCGTGCGCAGCTCCGCCGGCTACGCGGCCGCCTGCACCCGGCTGCGCGGCCAGCCGCTGCGCTGGCTCGTCACGGGAAGCGCCGGATTCATCGGCTCGCATCTGCTCGAAACGCTGCTTCGCCTCGGGCAGCAGGTGGTGAGCCTCGACAATTTCGCCACCGGACATCGCCGCAATCTCGACGACGTGCGCGAGGCGGTCGGCGCGGACGCGTGGCGGCGCCACACCTGGCTCGAGGCCGACATCGTCGACCTCGCCGCCTGCCGGCGGGCGTGCACCGGCGTCGATGTGGTGCTGCACGAGGCGGCGCTCGGCTCGGTGCCGCGGTCGATCGAGGATCCGCTCCTCACCCACGCCGCGAACGCCACCGGCTTTGTCAACCTGCTGGTCGCGGCCCGCGACGCCGGCGTCAAGCGCTTCGTCTACGCCGCTTCGAGCTCGACCTACGGCGATCACGCCGGATTGCCGAAGGTCGAAGACGCGATCGGCCGGCCGCTTTCTCCCTATGCGGTCACCAAGTACGTCGACGAGCTGTATGCGGACGTCTTCCACCGCTGCTATGCAATGGACGCCGTGGGCCTCCGCTACTTCAACGTATTCGGGGCGCGGCAGGATCCGGACGGTGCCTACGCGGCGGTGATTCCGCGCTGGGTCGACGCGATGCTGCGGGGCCTTCCGGTCGTCATCCACGGCGACGGCGAGACGACGCGCGATTTCTGTCCGGTCGCGAACATCGTCCAGGCGAACGTGCTGGCCGCAACGACGATGCGGTCCGACGCGCTCAATCAGGTGTACAACGTCGCCGTGGGTGGCCGGATGTCGTTGAACGACCTGTTCGCAGCGCTCCGCGACCTTTTGTGCGAGCGCCATCCGGGCTTGCGCATCGGGCCGCCGGTCCACGACGACTTTCGTCCCGGCGACGTCCGCCACTCGCAGGCCGACGTTTCCAAGGCGACGCGACTGCTCGGGTACGAGGCGACGCACGACGTCCGCTCCGGGCTGCGGGAGGCGCTGCCGTGGTACGAGGCGCGGTCGAATCCGCCCGCCCTCCGGCGAATGCCGGAACTGCGCGATGCCCAGGGCGACGATTGACCGCCGCCGAGGCGTCCTGCGTTCGATCGACGCCGCGCGCTGGCTCGCGATCGCCGGGATCGTGCTCGCGGCCGACTCGAGCGCGGCGGGTCGTGTCGGCAGCGTCGACGCGGAAGATCCGCCGTCGAGCTTGATCGCGCGGGCGCTCGCCTACGAGCACGGCGAGGGAGTGCCGAAAGATCCGCTCAAGGCGGCGGCGCTGTATTGCACCGCGGCCCGCGACGGCGATCCCGAGGCGCAGTTCAGTCTGGGCTGGATGTACGCCAATGGCCGCGGCGTCGCGCACGACGACGCGATCGCCGCGTCGCTGTTCGCGCTCGCCGCGGCGGCGGGCCATGCCGAAGCGAAGCGGATGCAGCGCTTCGTCGGCGATGATCGCGGTACGCTGCCCGACTGCATGCGCCCGCCTCCGCCGGCCCCCGCGGAGGCTCCGGTCGCGGCGGAACCCGATCCGTTCGCGGAGCTCCCCCCGTGGAAGCAGAAGATCGCCGAGCAGGTGGCGAAGCTCGCGCCGCGCTACGCGCTGGATCCGCGGCTCGCGCTTTCGATCATCGCGGTCGAGTCGAATTTCGAGCCCCGGGCGCGTTCGGAGAAGGATGCGCGCGGATTGATGCAGCTCATTCCGGAGACCGCGACCCGCTTCAATGTCGGCAATCCCTACGACGTCAACGACAACCTGCGCGGCGGTCTCGCGTACCTGCGCTGGCTCCTCGCCTATTACCGGGGACAGGTCGCGCTGGCCGCCGCGGCCTACAACGCCGGTGAGGCGGCCGTCGACAAGTACCGCGGCATTCCGCCTTATCCGGAAACGCGCGATTACGTTCGGCGCGTGCTGGAGCTGTTCCGCCGCGACTGGCATGCGTTCGACCCGCGCGTCGTCGCGCCATCGCCGTTCCTGACGATCCAGGACGCCCACTAGTCTCAAAGGCGCGGGGTCCCGCACGCCGTGTTCAGCCGTCGTCATCGAAAGTCGTCTCTGACCCTACTTATGCTGTGCCTGGTCGCGGCCGCCGCCCGCGCCGAAGCTCCGACCGCCACGATCGAACGCGTCAAGGCCTCGATCGTCGCCATCGGAACCTACGAGCGGACCCGGACGCCGCCCTTCCAGTTCCGGGGTACGGGGTTCGCGATCGGCGACGGCTCGCTCATCGCGACCAACGCCCACGTGCTGCCGGGAGCGGTCGACCCGAACCGGCTGGAGGTTCTCGGCGTCCTGCTTCCGGGCAAGACCGCGGGCACGGCGCAATTCCGCGAAGCGAAGCGGTCGGTCGTCGATCCGGGCTCCGACCTGGCGCTTCTGACCATTGGCGGCGCCGCATTGCCGCCGCTGCGCCTCGGCGATTCCGCCGGCGTCAAGGAAGGCCAGGGCATCCTCTTCACCGGCTTTCCGATCGGCGCCGCGCTCGGTCCTTACCCGGCCACGCATCGCGGCATGATCTCGGCGATCACGCCGATCGCGATCCCGCAGGCGAAATCCGCCGACCTCGATCCCCGCGTGATCCACCGGCTCACGAGCGGCTCGTTCCCGGTCTTCCAGCTCGACGCGACCGCGTATCCCGGCAACAGCGGCAGTCCCATCTACGATCCCGAGTCGGGCGAGGTGCTCGGCATCATCAACATGGTGTTCGTCAAGGGGACCAAGGAGTCCGTGCTCGCGCACCCCAGCGGCATCACCTATGCGGTGCCGGCCAACCACTTGCGGGAGCTCCTGCAAAAGGCGCGTCCTTGATCGACCCGTACTGGCTGAAGGCGCTGCTGAAGGCGCTGGTCCTGCCACCGACCGGTCCGCTGCTCGTCGCGGCGCTCGGACTCGCAATGCTGCACCGCCACCCCCGCTTCGGCCGCGCGCTTGCGTTCCTCGGCGTCGTCTCGCTCCTCCTGCTGTCGGTCCCGGTGGTGTCGAACGTGCTGCGGCAAACCGTCGACGGATTCCCGGTGCTCGATCTCGACCGCGCGAAGAGCGCCCAGGCGATCGTGATCCTCGGCGGCGGGACGCGCCGCGACGCGCCCGAGTACGGCGGCGACACGCTCGGCCTGCTCACGCTCGAGCGGGTGCGCTACGGGGCCCGGGTGGCGCGCCTGACGGGACTGCCGGTGCTCGTCACCGGCGGGTCGGTGTTCGGCGGCGAGACCGAGGCCGCCCTGATGCGGCAATCGCTGGAGAGCGAATTCGGCGTCGGCGTGCGCTGGGCGGAAGACCGCTCCCGCAACACGCACGAGAACGCCGTTCTCTCGGCCGCGATGCTGCGTCGGGACGGGATCGATCGCGTGGTGCTGGTCGCGCACGATTTCGACATGCGCCGCGCGAGCGCCGAATTCGCCGCCGCGGGCATCGAGACGATCGCCGCACCGACGGGACTCGCCGCGCCCGAGGCCGGCGGATGGCTCGATTACGTCCCCGGCATCGCGGGATTGCAAGCGAGCTATTACGCGCTGTACGAAATCCTCGGCAATCTCGTCCGAACGCTGGGTGCGCCTCGATAGGCGTCGGGCGACACCTTCGGTGACCGGACGGCGCCGAACCGCGGCTTTCGATTGTCGGGCTGCTTTACAACCGCCCGAGCCCGGGCGCCGACCGCTCTTCGAAAGCCATTGAAATAATTACGAAAAGGCTTTTGGACACGATTCTTGCTACGACAGCGTACAGCAGCAGACCCGGAGGAGACACTCCGGCCCGGCGTCGACGGAGCAAGGGGGTGGGATCATGAAAAAGCTGTTCTATTCGGTGGTTGCAATTGCGGCTCTGGCGCTCGGGTTTGCGGGCACGTCGCTGGCCGTCCCGGTATCGAGCTGTTCGTTGGTCGGCGGCGGCATCCAGTGCGATTTCTGGGAGAGCGATGCCAACGGGGGTCCGAGCGAAATCGGCTCGATCGTCACGCTTCCGATTCCAGTCGTCGCCGGGGTGGTGCTGGTGCTCGAGGTCGGCGGAAACATCAACGATCGCTCGACGTGGAGCGACGAACTCATCTTCGGGCCGGATCCCTTCGAGCCGCAGGCGACGACCGCGCAGCTGGTGAGTGACGGCTGCGGCAGCGACGTCGAAGGTGATCTGTCGTGCTTCTTCGACCCGCTGCAGGTCAATGCCTTCGCGGTCGTGATGGAGGATGCCAACGGCTTCGCGATCTACACGATCGGCGAGAACGTCTATCGCATCCACAGCGACGGCGATGCTCCGGAGCCGGCCACGCTCGCGCTGCTCGGCATCGCGCTCGCCGGTCTTGGCTTCGCGCGCCGCACGGGACGCAGCTGATCGCCCGCGAACGCCGTTGCCGGATCGCCAGGAACCCCCGCGCTGCGGGGGTTTTCTTTTTTGCACGAATGCGGATACGCTCGGCGCGAACTCGCCGTGCGAAGTGCGGCTCCAATCGGCAGGATCCGCGAGCCCAAACGAGACAGGCGCCCCCGGGGCGCCTGTCGTCGTCGGCCGTCGAATGGTGCCCAGGAAAGGACTCGAACCTTCACAGTGTCGCCACCGCTAGGACCTGAACCTAGTGCGTCTACCAATTCCGCCACCTGGGCGACCGCAATCGAATAGTCTACGTTTCGCCCTCTTCCTTGTCAAAAAAACGCCCCCCCCGTTCACCCCAGTCTCGCCCCGCGAGCGACGCTCCCGGCGCGCGGCGCGCGACGCGTCCGCGCAAGAAGCCCGCCGTCGCGACAAAAGCTGAATTCCCGGCACCCGTGAGCGCGCGCGCGGCGAGCCGCTCGCGCGCGCCGTCCGCGGATCCGCCGCTCGAGCGCGCGTCGCGCCGCCGCGGCGACGACGTCGATCCGGCGTTGCTGCCCTCGCGCAGCGCGATCCTCGACGCGCTGCAGCGCTCGGGCGTGCCGCTGCCGACCGCCGAGCTCGTGCGTCTCCTCGCCGTCGACAAGCGCGCACGCGACGCGTTCCTCGGCCGCGTCGACGCGATGCAGCGCGACGGCCAGCTGCTCGTGAATCGCAAGGGCGAGCTGTGCGTGGTGGCGAAGCTCGACCTCGTCACCGGCACCGTGCAGGGCCACCCCGACGGCTTCGGCTTTCTCGTGCCGGACGATCGCTCGGCCGACGTTTTCCTGAGCCCGCGCGAGATGCACAAGGTGCTGCACGGCGATCGCGCGACGGTCCGGCGCATCGGCACCGACCGGCGCGGCCGGCCCGAAGGCGAGATCGTCGACGTGCTCGAACGCGCGAACCGCACGATCGTCGGCCGCCTCTACGAGGAGCGCGGCATCGCCTTCGTCGTCGCCGAGAACCGCCGAATCAACCAGGATCTGCTGGTGCCGCCGGAGGAGCGCGGAGCCGCCAAGTCCGGCGACGTCGTCGTCGTCGAGATCGTCGAGCAACCCTCGCCGCAGCGCGAAGCCCTCGCGCGGGTGACAGAGGTCCTCGGCAGCTACACCGATCCCGGGATGGAAATCGAGATCGCGCTGCGCAAGCACGACCTGCCGCACGAATTCTCGCCCGCGGCGCAGGAAGCAGGCGGGCAGGTTGCCGAAGGAGGTGCGCGACGCCGATCGGGCGGACCGGGCCGACCTCACCGACCTGCCGCTCGTCACGATCGACAGCGAGACGGCGAAGGACTTCGACGACGCCGTCTACTGCGAGCGCAAGGGCAAGGGCTTCCGGCTCGTCGTCGCGATCGCCGACGTTTCGCATTACGTCCGCGACGGCGACGCGCTCGACCGCGACGCGCGCGAGCGCGGCACGTCGGTCTATTTTCCGCGGCGCGTGATTCCGATGCTGCCCGAGGAGCTGTCGAACGAGCTGTGCTCGCTGAAGCCCGACGTCGACCGGCTGTGCATGGTCTGCGAGATGGAGGTGAGCGCCACCGGCGCGATCAAGCGCCACCGCTTCTACCCGGCGGTGATGCACTCGCGCGCCCGCCTCACCTATGCGCAGGTGTGGAGCTGGCTCTCGGCGCCCGGCAAGGCCCCCGCTGCCGCGCGCCCGCTGCTGCCGCATCTCGGGAACCTCTACGCGCTGTATCACGCGCTCAAGGAAGCGCGCGAGGCGCGCGGCGCGATCGACTTCGACACCGTCGAGATCGAGCTCGAATTCGACGTCCGGGGCAAGATCGTCCGCATCGTTCCGGTCGTGCGCAACGACGCGCACAAGCTGATCGAGGAGTGCATGCTCGCGGCGAACGTCTGCACCGCCGGGTTCCTGGCGCAGAACAAGCATCCGACGCTCTACCGCGTGCACGAGGGTCCGACCCCGGAGAAGCTCGCGGCGCTTCGCGACTTCCTCGCGAGCTGCGCGCTGTCGCTGCCCGGCGGCGACGCGCCGACCGCCTCCGACTACGCGAAGCTCCTGCTGCGGATCAAGGACCGGCCGGACTACGCGCTGCTGCAGACGGTCCTGCTGCGCTCGCTGCAGCAGGCGCGCTATCGCCCCGACAACGTCGGCCACTTCGGCCTCTCGTACGAGGCGTACGCGCATTTCACCTCGCCCATCCGCCGCTATCCGGACCTGCTCGTCCACCGGGCGATCAAGGCGGTGCTCGCGCGGCGCGAATACCGGCCGCAGGGCGCGTCGTGGGCGGAGCTGGGCGAGCATTGCTCGTTCACCGAACGCCGCGCCGACGACGCGACGCGCGACGTCGAGGCCTGGCTCAAGTGCTACTTCATGCAGGACAAGGTCGGCGAGACGTACGCGGGCACGATCAGCGGGGTGACGAGCTTCGGGATCTTCGTCACGCTGGACGATCTCAACATCGACGGCCTCGTCCACGTCACCGAGCTCGGCCGCGACTACTTCCATTTCGACACCGGCCGCCACGCGATGATCGGCGAGCGCAGCGGGCGCGTGTTCCAGCTCGCGGGGCGAGTGCGGGTCACGGTCGCGCGCGTCGATCTCGAGGCGACGAAGATCGATTTCACGCTCGCCGGCGACGAGTCGGCCTCCGCAGCGCCGCGGCGGAAGCAAAGCGAGCCCATTGCCCGCGCCGATTCCCCGCGCAAGAAGGGGCGCACGCACGAACGCTGATAAAATGAGCGCTGAACGTCATCGCGTCGACCGTCGTCGCCGCTTCCGGTTCTGAGCACCCGATGCACATCGGTACGCCCCTCTCCCCGTCTGCGACCAAGATAATGCTTTTGGGCAGCGGCGAGCTCGGCAAGGAAATCGTCATCTCGCTGCAGCGCCTCGGGGTCGAGGTCGTCGCCGTGGATCGCTACGCCAATGCGCCCGGCCACCAGGTGGCGCATCGCACGCACGTGATCGCGATGACCGACGGCCAGGCGCTGCGGCGGCTGATCGAGCAGGAGCGCCCGCAGCTCGTCGTTCCCGAAATCGAGGCGATCGCAACCGACGTGCTGGTGGCGATCGAACGCGATCGCCTTGCCGAGATCATTCCCACGGCGCGCGCCGTAAACCTCACGATGAACCGCGAAGGCATCCGCCGGCTCGCCGCGGAGACGCTCGGTCTGCCGACCTCGCCCTACCGGTTCGCGGACAGCCTCGAGGAGCTGCAGCGCGCGATCGATAGCGCACGCGGCATCGGTTACCCGTGCCTGGTGAAGCCCGTGATGTCGTCGTCGGGCAAGGGCCAGTCGCTGGTGCGCTCGAAGGCCGAGCTCGCCGCGGCGTGGCAGTACGCGGAAAGCGCTGCGCGGGTGCGCGGAAGCCGCGTGATCGTCGAGGGCTTCGTCGATTTCGACTACGAGATCACGCAGCTCACGGTTCGAGCCGCCGCCGGGAACGGCGGCATCCAGACCCATTTCTGCCACCCGGTCGGCCACCTCCAGGTGCAAGGCGACTACGTCGAGTCGTGGCAGCCGCAGCCGATGTCGACGGCCGCGCTCGCGAGCGCGCGCGACATCGCCGGACGCGTGACGGCGGAGCTCGGCGGCCGCGGCATCTTCGGCGTCGAGCTCTTCGTCAAGGGCGACCGGGTCTGGTTCTCCGAAGTGAGTCCCCGGCCGCACGACACGGGGATGGTCACGATGTGCACGCAGGCGCAGAGCGAATTCGACCTCCACGCCCGCGCGATTCTCGGCCTGCCGGTCGACGTGCGCCTGCTCTCGCCGGGAGCCTCCGCCGTGATCTACGGCGGCGTGGAGGGCCGCGGGATCCACTTCGACGACGTCGCGCACGCGCTCGCGGTCCCGGGCTCGGATCTGCGGCTTTTCGGCAAGCCCGAAGCCTACAAGCGGCGGCGCATGGGCGTGGCGCTCGCCACCGCGCCCGACATCACGCAGGCTCGCGAGCGCGCCAAGGAATGCGCGGGCCGCGTGAAGCCGCGCCCTTGATGCCCGCCGGGGGCGCGCCCCGCACCGCCGCCCGCACCCCCGAGGTCCGCCGATGGATCTGGTGATCCAGGCCCCGGCGGTCGGGCCCACGGAGCTCGCCCAGATCGCGGCGCTTGCGGGCGCGCAGGGCGTTGCCGCGCTCGACGGCGGCGGCCAGCGGGCGTTTCGCTTTCCCCGGGTGCAGTCGCGGGCCGGCGTGGCCGAGTTCTGCGCCGCCGCGGCGATCGATTGCGCGTTCGTCCCTGCCGATCTCGAGCGCAACCGGGTGCGCGTGGTGGCGCTGGACATGGATTCGACGCTGATCACGATCGAATGCATCGACGAGATTGCCGACCTCGTGGGGATCAAGCCGGCGGTCGCCGCGATCACCACGGCCGCGATGCGCGGCGAAATCGACTTTCGCGAAAGCCTCAAGCGCCGCGTGGCGCTGCTCGCCGGGCTGGACGAAGCGGCGCTGCAGCGCGTCTACGACGAGCGGCTGGCGCTTTCTCCCGGGGCCGAACGAATGCTCGAAGGCTTCAAGGCCGTCGGCGCCAAGATCCTGCTCGTGTCCGGCGGCTTCACGTTCTTCACCAATCGACTGGCCGCACGGCTCTCGCTCGACGCGACTGCGTCGAACGTGCTCGAGATCGTCGGCGGCAAGCTCACCGGCCGGGTCGTGAACCCCATCGTCGACGCCGGCGCGAAGGCGGCGCGGTTCTCGGCGATGCGCCGGCGCTTTGCCGGCGGCGGCGGCATCGCGATCGCAATCGGCGATGGCGCCAACGACCTGCCGATGCTGAAGGTGGCCGACGTGTCCTTCGCCTACCATGCGAAGCCGCTCGTGCGCGCGCAGGCGACCTATGCGATCGACCACTGCGGACTCGACGCGGTTCTCAACGTCTTCGGGTAGTCCTTCGCGCAAAAACGGGGCGGATCGCTCCGCCCCGCTCTCGCCGTCGTTCGAATTTCAATCGCGCTGACCGGAGAAAGCGAGCAGCAGATTGAGGAGCCCGATGAAGATGTTGAACAGGTCGAGGAACAGGCTCAGCGTGGCCATCACGTAGTTCGTCTGGCCGCCGCGCACGATATTGCTCAAGTCGTAGAGCAGGTACATCGAGAAGAGCAGAACCGCGATCGCCGAGATCGACAGCGCGACGACCGGCACCTGGAAGAACAGGTTGGCGAGCGAGGCGACGATCAGCAGGACCAGCCCGATGAACAGGAACCGGCCGAGGAAGCCGAAATCGCGCTTGGTCACCGACGCGTAGGACGCGAGCGCGAAGAACACCGCCGCCGTGAGCCCGCCGGACAGCGCGACGAGTTGGCCGCCATTGCGAAAACCGGCGGCGACCGTCAGGATCGGTGTCAGCATCAGGCCCGCGACGAACGTGAAGCCGAAGAGCGCAACGACCCCCCACGCGCTGTTGCGCAGCAACGTGACGATCCACAGCGAGCCCAGCATCGCGCCGAACATCAGCAGCGGCGTCATGATCGGCGCCGACTTGAACAGCGCGATGAAATTGAGCTGCATGCCGACGAAGGCGCCGGCCACGGTCGGCAGCAGCGACAGCGCCAGCAGCCAGTACGTATTGCGCAGGACGCGCCGCGCGTCGATCGCGCCCGGCGCGGCGGTCTGCGGCAGCGCGGGCGACGCGCCCGGTGCCATGACGGGTTTGAATCTCGGATCCATGATGTCTCCAGATGCGGTCCGTCTGCGGACCGGTCAAGCAGCTAGCCTAGCAGAATAGAGCGGCCGCACAAGCAGGACCACCCCGTACCCCGGTTTCTTAAGATGCGGCCGCGCCGAAGGAGTTCAATGCTCGGGCGCGCTTTCGGAGGTGGCAGAGCGGTCGAATGCGCCGGGCTTGAGATCTCAACTGGGGTTTAACAAGCTATTGATTTACATCGACTACGCGGCACCAGCCAATGTGACATAGCGTGATCGAATGTGAGGCAAGAAGAAAGCCGCTGTGACACAAACAGGACACAGCGAATCGTGGCCTGATTCTGACTGGACTTTCACTCGACCAAGTGGCGTAGGGCCGCGACCGTGCGCTGGTGTAACACGGGACCGCATGGCTCGCCGAGATCGATTTCGATCGATATCGCCGATGGTTGGTCGAATTTTGGTGGACCGTACCGAGGGTATCGGTGGTTCTGGCTACTACGCAAGTAGCGCAGCAGCTCCTCGTCCCGCATTTCCTCGATGCGAAGGTCCCCCACCAGCGGAGGCCGGTTAATGACCTCTCGCCAAGGGAGGATTCGCCCGTGGTAGCGGAGAAGGCGAACGGCGAAACGCACAGGATACCATATAGATATACGGTACTCTAAACCACGTCCGGCCCTTGTAGCGGGCTTCGGTCGCGCCCCGCACCATCCAGCGGCTGGATGGCATGAGTGAATCGGCCCCGGATTCGAAGCGTAGATCCGCCGGCCGTCCTCGCCCTGAGCCGTCCCGACGGTATGGGGCCGATGCTGCTGCCAGAGCGACGAAGCGGGTAACCACTTGCCTTGCGGCAAGCGCGAATATTCGCCTTGCCTGCTGGCCGCAACTAACCTCACACTGTTACGTATGCAGTGCCACGTCCCTGGGCGGCATTCGGGCTATTGTCCTCGCCTTTTCGAAGCGAAGACGTTGTTGCCGCTACTTCGAGCGCAACTAATCGCCGCTGCCCCTCGCTATTCGCTACCCAGCAATATTTCGCTCGACCTGCTTCCCATCGTGGAAGACGGGCTGTTTGGGTATGAGATCGTCCCGGATCGCAACACGCACACCTATTTCACCGTCGGCTGGCACGAAACCGGCGAGGCGGGTTTGCGTAGAACCGTCTGCTACGTCGACGCCCCCAGTACCTTGCGCCTCGCAGCCTTGAACGGCGAGTCTATCGCGTGCAGCAATTTCAGGTCCCGGAATTGCCCTCCGCAACGCGACTCCCGTTTTGCCGAATTGGCGGACGCCGTTGACTCCGGGCTGTCGCAACTGGTCGCGCTATTCCCAGAGCGGCCACGAAAGGCCGTCGAGTTTCAAATCAACGTGCATCGGTATCTGGATGAGGCTCTCGCCACTGCACAGACGTATCTCTCTCAGTGGAACCCGTTGATTGAATTTGTCGGCTTGCCCAACGAAGCACAGTATGGGTTCGCATTGAGGGGCGACAACGGCGAGCATGGAGAGCTTGTTTCTCGGCGCCCGGATATGTGGGTGCTGCGCTGGAAGTCACCCGACGCGGACATCTACGAAGAGTGGGCAGTCGTGCTGCCTGACTCGGGCGCACCTTCCGCGTCGGCAAGGGCCTGAAAGTTCTCGCGCCCGTACTGTGTCTCGGCGTCACCGGTGTACTGCACGGGAACCCTTCGCCCTACACTAGATGGCCGGAAACGCTAAACCGGAACGTGGCCGTCCCCGTTGCTATGTCGCGGTCGGCCCGGAGGGTGACGTTGGTGCCGGGGTCGGCGTAGATGTGCGCCGGCCCGCTAACCCAGAAGTAATCCTGCCCGCCGAAGGCACCCGCTGCGTTGGTGCCCAAATAGTGGCGGACCTGAACGCCGCCGGCCGTCGTGATGATTCCGAAGAGGGCCTTCTGTCCATTCGGCATGAATGCCTCGCCGGACACGTAGTCGACGACAAGGCACTTCCCCGCTGGAACCTTAAAAACCCCGTTCTCTCCGCCAAAATTGACGGGCACCACAATCTCTACGCGCGTCTGGAACGCGTCCTTGCAGCTCATGATTCTCTCCTTCGGCGTAGACAGGTAGCGAGCAACCACCAGCGGGAGGGGGCGGAATGCGATCCGCCGCCCCGTTAGCACGAGGGAGGGAGCCACGTTAGCGAGCCGGTGGCGTGCAACGCCCCTCCCATCGGTGAATCTCAGAACGTCGGCGCCTGCGGCTCGACGTTCTCAGGCGCTGGGAAGTGCGCCGGAAAGTAACCGGACATCTCCGCGGCAGCGGCGGTTGCTCCGGTGTCGCTCGATGCGGCCGTCGCGTCGTGCGACGCTGTCGACAGCATCGTCGGATGCCAGACGGCGGCGAGCGTTCCGGGCACGACGACCACCGTCGCCATCCGAAGTCCCATCGCCCAGCGATTCCGTGTTTCGTTGGCATTGCGTGCGTCCATCGTCATCTCCTTGCGGTTCCTGATGCCTGCGGGGGTCACTAGCCACGCAATGTCACTCTAGGAGCGCCGGGAGATCGACGCGACCGACGAATCAGGCTCGCAAATGCGGAAGATTCACATGGCTTGACAACAGCACTATGGCCGTTTTTGCGCGCTGGCCCGACTGGTCAAAACTACAGATGCGGCACACGTCTCGAAATGATCGCCGCTTCGGCGCGTAGACCCTAATCCTTCTTCGCCCCCTCGATCTTCCGCTGGTAATCGTCGTAGGACATGTTGGTCTTGGCGACGCACCGGTCGCGCTCGGTCTGATCGACAAGACGATTGCACTGGTTCTGTTGCCACCCCTGCGCGGAGGAGTATGCCTGCTGCCACGAGCACGCCGAAGCTGCAGTCATGATCATCACGAGAGCCGTCAGCCGCAGCATCCGCGCTGTTCCTGTATCGGGGGGCAGTTCACCGAGCCGTAAGAGCAGAACACGCGGCAGTCACCCGGTTTCGGGCGCAACAGGTTCTTGCAGTTCCGGCACTCGTAGAAGAACAGGCAGGCATCCGTGGGCATCGTCTCCTGCGCGACGAGCCGGCCCATCCGCCCCTCCCGTCCGTTGCGACGAACCGACGGTACACGGATGAGGCGATCCCGTCACGCCACCGGAGGTAACGCCCTGGCAACACCCAACCCGTGCCTTCCCTCGGGCGACTCACTCCCACTTGTCCTTTTGCTTCGCCGCCCCCTCGGTCTGCCACTGCATGTTGCTTGGCGCATCCGCACCACCGCGTTTCAACGGGATCACGTGGTCGATGACGTAGCCGGGGCAGGAACCGTAGCTCTTGCCTGTGGACGGGCAAGGATGCTGTTTCTTAAACGCATTCGTTTGCCGTGGGTCTCGGGCAATTTTGCCGTGAGAGTCGCGGTGGACCCACGGGGCAGCCTTGCTGTGGGAATGCGATGAGGTCGTCGCGGAGTAATAAGGATGCCCACTACTGGTCGCCGCAACCGGCGGTGCGAGACACGCGAGAGCCAGCGCCAAGGCAGCGACAGCAAACCGCATCGCTCCTCCCCCTCGCGCAAGTCTCCCCCTGTGCCACTTGAAGCGGGTTGCTTCAGGTCAAAGTGGCGCGAAACGCCACGTTGATCCGTTCACTACAACTGGAACATTTTGCACGTACGGCTTGAAACTCTCACCGGCGCAGCGTAGTCTGAAGCCGTAGGAGATGTGCTGTTTGTTGGATCGGTGCTCGCGGGTAGGGTAGCAGTCGTGGGTGTCGGTGTTCGCGAGGACAGTGCCCCGCAACCGGATACTCCCCCGAGTTCGCAACCGCGAGGTAGCGCCGATGTTGTAGGCAATCACGACGGGAGGTAACTCTATCGATGAGACCTACTACATGATGTCCCCGAAGCCGGCCACCAACCGCCGGCATACGTTGCGGTGATTGCAACGAAAACAAGATGTGTCGATCCTGCGAAGCCCCGCGATTATCGTGGGGCTTTTCGTTGGTACTCAGCTCGGCAGCCGGCCCTCCTGCAACGCTTGTTGCGCCTCTTCCGCTGCCTGTCGCTGGCTCTCGATCTTGCCGACGTAACCACCAACACGGCGCAGCATGTCGCCCGTCGCGGCCATGCCACACCGGACAGCAATACGGGCAACCGTCCACGCGACCGCGTCAGCAAATACGTGCATTACTTTTCCCTCGGCGGCTTCGGAGAGCAGATCGTCAAGCGCGTTGACGTAGCGTATCTCAGCGAACTGCTCGGCTGTGCAGTCAGAAAGTTGAGTACGGGATTGAACTACATCGTCGGAACGGGTCTCACCATGCTGATCCGGATCGCGTGCTCCCGCAAGACGTTGATGAAATCGCTGGCGGTGAATTGGCTGCCTTGATCGGTGTTCATGATCTGCGGCACGCCGTAGCGCGCGATCGCCTCCTTCAGCGCTTCGACCGCCGCGTCCGCGGCCAAGCTGATCGATACCCGCCAAGCCAGGACTCGACGGGCGGTCCAATCGACCACCGCGGTCAAGTAGACGAAGCCGCGCCGCATCGGAATGTAGGTCGTGTCCATCGCCCAGACCTGATTCGGCCGATCAATCGTCATCCCGCGCAACAGATACGGAAACACCGGATGCTCACGATCCCGACCACTGGTCCGCGGTCGCTGATAGAGCGCTTCGATGCCCATCTTGCGCATGAGCGTCGCGACATGCTTGCGGCCAACCTCGAATCCCTCCCGATTGAGCAGATCCCGAAGCATTCGGCTACCGGCGAACGGATGCTCGAGGTGCAACTCGTCGATACGGCGCATCAGCGCCAAGTTTACGTCTTCGGTCATGACAGTTTCCTCGCTTAATGCGCTTACGACCGCGCAAGCGCCCCGTTTAGCTCCTTGTTTAGCGTCGCGGCAAGTAGGGCTAACTGACGACGTGCGACGATTCGACGAAAAGACAAAAAACCCGCCAGCAGTCAGCCAAAGCGGGTTCGGTTACTACCTCCGCATTTAGCTGCATTTCTAACGCGCCCGCAAGCTGGAAATCAAATCGGCGCCGTTCAATCGTAGACGATAGCGAACATGCCAGCAACGCCGCTCGTCGGCCTTTGCGGAAGCCAAACGCTCATTTGCATCGCAAAAAATCTTCGCGCAAATGTGATCCGACGCCGGTTACGTCGCGTTGGTCCGGCGGGGTGTCCTCCGCGAGTGCAAACAGTTCTCGCTGGATCCGACGGCAGCCATGTCATTTCGCCTTGGTCCGCATAGGGTGCCTTTGCTGGGTGACACACGGCAGGCCCAAGAAGAACATTCGTCGCACGGGCGGCTAACGTTGCGCGCGGCTGAGCACGCAACAAAAAGCCCGCACTCGGCGGGCTCGCGTTACGGCGAGTGTTCTAAAGGCAGGGCGGGCTACTGCGCTCGTCCTTCGAAACTCACCGGCTTCATGGTCTCGGTCGCGGGACGGACGGCTTGCTTTGACGTAGCCTTCTTGGTGGCCGCCGGCTTGTTCGGGGCGGCGTCGCAGTTGCTGCCTTCGCACGCGATCACCACGGGTTTCTGCGATGCGTTCGCCGGAAAGGCAGCGGCAGCGTCCAGCATTGCCCTGTCCTCGCAACCCCACACCATTCTCGAGACGCCCAGCAGCGCCACGGCCACGCCGATTGTGAGCTTCGTCATGAGCGGACTCCTCCGTGTTGCGAACCTAGACGCAACGCTGCTCCGAACGAGAATCATTGTCAAGTGGTCGCCCGGACAGGAGTTGAACGGGAACCTATGGCCTCTGGCTAGGGACGACGTGCTCTATCCACTGAACTTGCGACCCCGGGCGGCTTAGGCGGCGCATCGTCGGGCTTCTGGTAACGCGGCAGGTGGGCCAAAGCGGTGGTGGGCGTCCCGTCCTTCGCGCAACTGTAGAGGTAGGCTTGCTGGCTGCGTTTGACGTTGATGCCGACGTGGTCCGTGTTCTTGTAACTGTCCCGACCGGCGGCCTGCATTATCCAAACCATGTCGCCGCCACGAATGAGCCTGACAACATCAGAGCACCAAGCCGGCTCGCCGTGCTTCAGAACGAACGTGCCTTCGCGCTCGTTCCGCACCAAGTTATGCAAAAGCACTTCATCGATTTCGCCGAGGTTCGCATTCCAGTGGATCGCGCTAATGCCATAGTGGTTCATTTTCGCCCCATGCCTAGTTGTGGCGCCTCCGACCGGCGTTGAGCCGGCGGCCTACCGCGTAGGACGCGGTCGGGGAACGTTCCCGAAGTACCGGCCAAGAGCGTGAGCATCAGGGTCGCCATCGGGTCACGCTTATCGCCCGTGAATGTAAGCGAGTTCTTCACGAACGCGAGCGTAACACCTCTACTCGATCCGGCGGAGTAGCCCGGCAATACGTCGCGGCCCCGGCCCAGCGCCGATTCACAAAGAAATGGCGCGACAAGTCACTCCAAGGGTGCTGACACGATCTGCAGCGCCGTCATTCCCTTCAGCGGAAAACGACCCATGGGCTTGACCGCGATCCGTGCCGCCGAGACAAACGCCTCCGACAGCAAAAGGGTTCGCCCAAGTTCGCGGCAGAGCCGCTCGATGCGCGCGGCCAGATTGACGGCGGGCCCAATTACGGTGAAGTCGAGACGGTTCTCACCGCCGATGTTGCCATAGATCACATCGCCGACATGCAGTGCGATGCCGTACAGGATTGCCGGCACATCTCTGCCTATGCGCTCGGCATTTACGGCAGCAATCGCCGCGGCGGCGGCACGTACCGCGGCAAGCGCCTGGTGGCAGGCGGGTGCTGCATCCTCACCGCTGATCGGAAAGATCGCTAACAGAGCGTCGCCGATGAACTTCAACACCTCCCCTTGGTGTTGCTCGATAGCCTGACACATCGCGCCAAAATAGCCGTTGAGCAAGTCGATCAGCGCCTCACGTGGCAGCTCCTCCGAAAGGATAGAAAACCCGCGCAGGTCGCACAGCCAAATGACTGCGGGGATCGTCTCGCCCATGCCGCGCTTGATGGCGCCGTCGAGAACGCGCTTACCGGCCTGCCGTCCGACGTACGTTTCTAGCAGAGTCAGCGCGGTCCGCCGCAGCGCCTGGATCTCCAGGTTTATGGCGACCGCAGGCGCCATCGCTACGAACGCGGCAATCTCGTCGGCCGTGAAGCCGCCTGGCCGTTTGGTTGCCAGCGCCAGCACCTTGTTGCTGCCATCCGAGAATGGAACGCCGATGGCGAAATAGTCGGTGAAGCTGTCCCGACGCAGATCAGCATAGATTCCGTACTCACCATCAGTCGCCGGCGCGGTGAGATCACAGCGTACCGGCCCGTGGCCTTCGTAGGCCGTCTTGATTGGGCTGCGTTGCAGTCGCGAAAACGTGCTGGCATCCGCAAGATTCCGTCGCTCCGACGCACCCTTGCCCGCCTCCCATATGCCGCTGAAGGAGAACACTTGTGGGTGGAGAATCGGCACCCCGGTCGCCACCCGGGCAACCTCTATGCCATTGGCCAGCAGCTGTTCGGCAAATGCGTTGAGAAAGCCCGTCGAGTCCGTTATGCGGCGACCATCGCGCAAAAGCCAGTGGATGATCGGATGATCGTAGCGCGGCAAAGAGTCTTGCGCGTTTATGGGCGACCGCCGGAAGACGAGCCCGTCAGCCCCGGGACGGCAGGATGCCGTCTATCAGCGGCGCGAAGTGCGAGCCCCATAGAACCTCCCATAGGTGCTGGTCCGCGTCGGTAAACCAGGCGTGCAAGCCGCCCAAGAACGCGCGGGGGGGTCAGAAGGAAAGGCTTCTGCCCGCTCGTTCGTTGCCCCATCATCGCCGTCGCTCCCTCTCGAACGCCTTGCCTTCAGCATAGCCACCAAGCGCGCACCTTCAAGGAAGTTTTTCAACAGCATTGGCCGGTGACCGCCACTGACCCGCGCGCGCCGAATGGCTGCTCTCCCTGAAGCGTTCGGCCAGTCAGCGTCGGCCAACGACACGTGGCCGGTCAGCGACGGTCGGGAAGGCGTTCTAGGCGCGATCCAGCGTGAACAATTCCTGCGGTCTTGCGATGCCCTTCATCGCGTAGCGGCCCAGGCTAACAAGCAGACGACGTGCCTCGCCCGCCGCCTCGGCAAAGGCCCAAGAGACGATGACGGTCTGCTCGAGGGAGCCGCACAGCGACTCGATCCGTGCCGCCTCGTTGACCGCCGATCCGAGCACGGTGAAGTCGAGTCGCCGCGGGCTGCCCAGGTTGCCGTAAAGCAGTTCGCCTAAGTGGAGAGCCAGATGCGTGTCGGTTACCGGCAGCCCGGCCGATTGGCGTTGCTCGTTCAGCGCTGCAATCTGGCGACGCACGCTGGCGGCGGCATCTAACGCGCGCCTGCAGGCTCGCGCTGGGTCGTCGTCAGGGAAGATCGCGAGGATCCCGTCGCCCATGAATTTCAGCACGTGTCCGCCATGTGCCTCGATCTCCTCGACCTGCACCTGGGCGTAGTCGTTCAGAAGCGCCAGCACCTGGTCGGCGCTCGTGTTGTCGGAGATCCGTGTGAAGCCGACAAGATCGCTGAACCAGACGACGGCGCGAATCGGTTCGGCCCGACCGCGCACGATGTTGCCGGCGAGCACGCGGTCCGCTGCGTGTCGCCCGAGGTACGTTGTCAGCAAGGTGCGCGCGTCGCGATGGGTCGTCCGCAGCATGAACGCCAGGGTAAGCGCCGGCATGATCCCGGCGAGCAATTCGACTTGCGTGTTCGGGAAGCCATCCGGCGCGTCGGTCGTCCACGACGCGGTGATACCCCCGCCCATGCCCAGCAGGACGGTTTCGCCGACGCGAACGGAAAATGCCAGGTAGTCGGTGACGCCTTGATCCTGAAACTTGTCGAGCATCTGAAACTCGCCCCGGCGATAGGTCGCATCGAGGCGCCGGCGGAGCGTCGGCTGACCGCTGCGGAGCAGGAAACCGAACGGGCTTTGCGGGAAGTCTTCGCTGACGATGGTACCCTCATTGTCACGTCCGAACGTTTCCTCGATGCCTCCCTGGTCGCGCAGCCAGCGCACGCCGCGACCGTCGAACGTCGGGTCGAGCAGGTCGGTCGCCACCGAGACGCGTACCAACGAGACACCGCCAGCATTCAGCCGCTCGCCGACCCCGGCAAGGATGGCGACCTCGTTCGTCCCGGCCAGCGTCGCGCTCACGATCCACTCGCCGATCTCTCTCTTGATGCGCTCTTCCGTCATGTCGGCGGATCGTCCTCCAACGGATGCAAGGTCAGAACCTGCATCGAAGTGTAGTCGCTTTCGGCTCGGTGTCGGATCACGGTCACGACGGTCCACGTGTGGCGTAGCGAGACATTCAACCGCCGGCGCGAACTTCCATGGCAGACATAACCTTGCGGCCCAGTGAGTCCAGCGCGGAACTGTGTCCCGAGCGTGATACTTGCGGAGGCGCCGCTCAGTGCTCGTCAGCGTAAAGTGATCGCATGAATAGCAAGGCCGCAGGACGGCGCACCGCCCTTCTTGCCGGCGCCACCGGCCTCGTCGGTCGCGCTCTCCTGCCCATGCTGCTCGCCACCGAGCGTTGGCAGTCCATGTCCTCCACGCCATACACCGCCGGACATCAACGCCAGCGCCAAGCTGACGATTCATCAGGTTGACTTTGCGCGACTTCCCGCAGAGTTCCCGAGGTAGGATGAACGTGTTCATCGCGCTCGGCACCACAATCAAAGTCGCCGGGTCAAAATCGAATCGGCGCGGACACGGGGTGAGCGAGCGCGAACTGATGGAGCTAGGTGGGTGGAAGGTGGGTGCTATGGTGCGGCGGTACGCTCACCTTGCGCCGAACCAGTTGGCGAAGGCGGCTGGGACGATTGACCGCGTGATGGCACAATCACGTCACAGTGAAGACAGGACCGAAACTGTAAATACCTGATTCTGCTGTACGGATGGGTGGCAGAGCGGTCGAATGCACCGGACTTGAAATCCGGCAAGGGCGCAAGTCCTTCGTGGGTTCGAATCCCACCCCATCCGCCAATGTCACTAACGAAATCAATGAGCTATCTTGACTCGCGACGCGGAGCGCCCGAATGAACAAATCAGGTGTCCGAGCGCTTGCGACCGACCAGCGCTTTCACTTGACGAACCTGCACCCAACGCTTACACCCCCATGTCGCAGGCAATGCAAGGTATATCTGCGGGGAGGCAACCGTACGGCCACTCGGTTCGCGTCGACGTGGACCAAATGCTGGTACCGGTCGACACGCACCCGTCAACGACAGCACGAAGTACCCGGTCCTCAGTGCTTGATGAAGGGCGCAGTGTCGCTGTGTTTCTTCTGCTGCTTGAGCGTTTTCTTTTCCTTCGGCGTGTGCTGCGGCTTCTTCTTGCTTTGCTTCGGCGGCTGATGAGACATGGTTCGCTCCTCTGCGTCGCCGGACGGCGGCGTCCCTCCAATATAGGCCAAAATCCGGCGTTGCGCAGGTACTGGCTGGCGCAGCGCGGTCACTTCGGCGGGCGGGCGGAGCTCACAGTTCCAGTAGACGATGCTGTCGCCGAGTTCGTTGCTGCGAGTGGATACCGTCATCGACCGACCGCTCGCGGCGACTTCGCCGTACCGCACCTGGCCAGAGACCGTGAACGCGCCGATTCGAGCGGCGGCTGAACGACGCATTGCGGCCACCGGGTGTAAGGCTGGTGTACAGCGCGGACCCGCCGTTTAGCGCCGCGGATAGTTCAACCGTTTACGACCCCGTAGCGACCCTCTCGGGGTGGCCCTGCTGGCTCCGTTGCTCCTCGCCAAGCAATCCGATGTCCTTGGTGTGCATGCGGGAACGGAATGCCTTGTTGTCCCGTCGCTATCCGGACCGACAGCCGTACCTCGTTCGACAGCCCCGACGTGCCGCGTGGCCGGTATTTGAGCGACTCGACCGGGACTCGATCCTCGATGGATCGGGTGGTTGCTGAAATGCAGTCTTCTGCATCGTCGATGGCGATATGGTAGCGATTCTTCTTGCGAGCGATAATCGCCATCGTCCATGGGGATGGCAATCGCTGGTTTGCGCCTCCTTCGGCGACTCCACCTTTGACAACCGAGATCAAGCAATGCCGCTCATGATCGAGACGCCCGACCTCATCGGCGAAAAGCCGACCACCCGTTATCAGGATACCGCGGCTCCCGGCGGCAAGGGCGGCCACGCGTTCGACTTCAAGAAGCCCGGCCGACTCGTCCGGCGGATCGAGGCGTGGGCGGTAAGCGACCGGATGCGCGGCGTCCGGATCGTGCTCACGGATGGGACGACGCTCATGGCGGGGCAAGGGCACGGTACCCATAGCACCTTCGAGTTCAACCTCGGCGAGTCAATCGATCAGCTGAACTTGTACAGCTCATCGTATAAAGGTGGGCGGAGCGGCGGCTTCGATTTCAAAACGTCGAAGGGTCGGAGCTTTGCAGCCGGGCCGCGGAAGGAAGGCAAGGTGCAGGCGAGCGGTGGCTATCTGGGCGGTGTCTTCGGCCACCACGGCTCCGACGTCGACCGTCTCGGTTTCGCATACGCGACCGACGTGAACAGCTATCTCCTCAAAGACGTCAAATACGACCTCGACAAGGCGACCGCCGCAGGCTTGCGCCCGGTGGCATTGGAGACGGCCGCCCTCATCAATGCCACCGATCGTCCGCTCCCGATGGGCTGGGAAGCGCCGGTGGAAATCACCACGGTCAAGCATTGGACGAGCGCTTGGTCCATCAAGGTTGGCGTCAAAGCCTCGGGAGAGGCTGGCGTCCCATTGCTCGCCAACGGAAAGTGGGAGGTCAGCGCCGAGACGAGCTTCCAGTACAGTTGGGGGGCGTCGGAGACGCTCAAAGTCGGCCAAAAGGTGACGGTGCCGCCGTTCGCCGTTCCGCCAGGGAAGATGTTTCGTTGCTCGGCGCTGGTGCGTTCAGGGAAGATCGACGTGCCATATACCGCCACGGCTGTCCTGACCTACGATGACGGCACCGCGATCGAGCAGCCGGAGAGTGGCGTGTTCGACGGCGCGATCACCGTCGATTTGACGACCGAAGTGAGCGGTCCGTTCGACATCGATCCGAGCTTGCGAGCGCTCGGCGCGGGACGGCACGAAGGCGTTGTCTATAAAGACGTTAAGCATCCCGAGCTTCACACCCAAACGGTGATCGTCGCCGAGTAATCGTTGATCGCGGCCAATCCGTCGACCCGCGCCGGGAGGGAGTACTCGCTCGGCGCGTGGTCCGGTTGGGCGACGTCTTCGGGCACCCCCGGAGCATAGCGACCATTTGCAGGGATGTGTAACGCCTCGGCCATTCGTTACACCACCGGCGGTATCCCAACCACGGAGAATTCCATGATCACCAACTCAGCGAGCGGCACCAACGTCCACGAGATCGCCCCGGGCATCTACCGCATCAACACGCCGGTGGACCTCCCCGGCGGCCTCGGCTTCAACTTCAACCAGTACCTCGTCGCCGACGCCGAGCCGCTCGTCTTTCACACCGGACCGCGGCGCATGTACCCGCTCGTCGCCGAGGCGATCGGCAAGGTGCTGCCGCTGGAGAAGATTCGCTACGTCGCCTTCTCGCACGTCGAAGCCGACGAGTGCGGCGCGCTCAACGACTTCCTCGCCGCCGCGCCGGGCGCGATCCCGGTCTGCGGCCAGCTCGCCGCCCTGGTGTCCGTGAACGACCTCGCCGACCGCCCCGCCCGGGGCCTCGCGGACGGCGAGGTCCTGACGACCGGCAAGCACGCGCTACGCTGGCTCGACGCCCCGCACGTGCCGCACGGCTGGGAATGCGGCTTCATGATGGAAACCGAGACGCGCACGCTGCTTTGCGGTGACCTCTTCACGCAGGGCGGCAGCGGCGCGACGCCGATCACCGAGTCCGACATCCTCGGGCCGAGCGAAGCGTTCCGCGCCCCGATGGACTACTACGCGCATGCCCCGCACACCGCCGCGGTCCTGGAGCGCCTGGCTCGCGAAAAGCCGCAGGTGCTGGCCTGCATGCACGGCAGCGCCTGGCGGGGGGATGGGGCGGCATTGCTGCGCGCCCTGACGAAGACCCTCGGCACGGGGCCTTTGGCCGCCTTAGCCTGAGCGTAGCGAAAGGAGAGCGCCGAAGGTCGGTCTCGTCCGGCGTCCGCCGCGGGTCATCTTAGACGATCTCGGCACCCTTCCGCGGCGCTCGCCGAACGGCAGCGAGCCTCGCAACTGGACCTCCGTCTCGAAGGAGCTCTCGGATCTCGGCGGACCTCATCCAGGTCGATATGAACAACTGCATGCCTACCCGTTTTCGCAGGCAGCGGGCCGCAGTATGCTTTGCCTCCTGCGACGCCCTGTCGGGCGCGCGTGCGTCCACGATCCAGAGGAGAATCGTATGGCCAATCCGTTCGTTCACGTCGAGCTCGCGACGCACGACCTGCCGAAAGCGAAGCAGTTCTATTCGGCGCTGTTCGGCTGGCAGTTGCAGGACATGCCGATGCCCGATGGCAAGAGCTACACGATGATCAACGTCGGCGACGGGACCGGCGGCGGCATGATGACCGCCCCCGACCCCGCAATTCCGCCGCACTGGCTTCCCTACGTGGCGGTGGACGACCTTGCCGCGTCGACGAAGCTCGCGAAGGATCTCGGCGCCACCATAATCATGGAAAACATCCCCGTCACGGACTACGGCAAGTTCACGATCTTCAAGGATCCGACGGGTGCCGTCATAGCGATGTGGCAGGCCAGCGGCAAGACGTAGAGGACGGCAGTCGGCCAACGCCTCCGGTCATTTGCGCTACCGCTCGGGGCCGGTCTTCGGCTCTGCGCTCTCGACGACCCGCAGCGCTGCCTCGGCGCGGGCGCGAATAACGGCTGCACGCCCCTCGGCCGCCATCGGCGTGTCCGGGATCACCCTCGAAACCATGAGATCTCGTATCGAAACGATGCCTTTGATGTTGCCCCGGTCCTCGACCAGCAAGTGGCGATACCCGTGGAGCACCATCAGGCTCAACGCATCCTCGATACTGGTCCACTCTTCGACCCGCCGCACCTCCGAGCTCATGACCTCGCCGATGGCCGTGGTCCTGGCATCGCGTCCCGCGTTGACGACCCGGATCATCAAGTCCCGCTCGGTGAAAATCCCGTCGACGGTGTTCTGCGAATTCCTGATCAGGATCGCACCGATGCCCTTTTCGCTCATCTTGGACACCGCCTCGGACACCATCGCCGAGGCGGGTACCGCGATCAGTTCCTGACTCTGTTTGTCGCTGACAATCGAACCAACCGATTTGCCGATCATTTTGCCTCCCGCGCGAAGGGGTTGGCCCTCCGACCTGCTTTCGATAACAGGACAAAGACGCTGCTCATGGCCAAGCGGCTTAATCGTACCGCTTTCCACAGCCGCGGCAACCGGTTCTGGCAATGGGCTACCTCCGGGATCGCGGTGCTTGCGCAGTCGGCCGGTTAAAGCGTCGTCGTCCCCGCGGAGGCAAGGGGACCAGCGTCTTGTCGGAAAATTTGACAAAAGCGCCTAGAGGTTTCGCGGGCGGGTGCGCTAAGTCGCTGTCGATAAACAGGTCTTGTTGGCTGGTCCGAGTGTTGCTAGACCGTTCACGGGGAAACGTTGGCGGGTCGCGCCCGCCTTCTGTAGTCTCGTCAAGGAGGCAAATATGAAAAGTTTGAAGCTCGCTCTCGCCGCGGTTTTGGCTGCCGTCGTATTCCCGGCGCAAGCGGCACTCGTTGTGTATATGGGCGCGGACGACGCGGTGACCAGTCTCGCGCAGATGACCAATTCGAGCGCAGCGGCCGCGGCCTTCGACTCCGCCGTGTCCGGCGCCAGCCTCATCGACTTCGAGAGCCCGCTGCCCGCAGGTGTCAGCATTTCGGGCGGGACGGCCAGCATCACCAACAATTCCGGCTGCGGCGCGCTCTGTGGCTTCAACACGACCAGCGGCGGCGCCTATTTCCTGCTTCTTTTCGGCGGCTCGGCAACCTTCACCTTTACGACCGCGATCGACGCCTTCGGCTTTTACGTCACCGGACTGCAGACGAACCTCGTCGGGCAGGAAACCCTCACCTTCGACGACGGCTCGATGCAGACCATCGACATTCCCGATGCCATCAACGGCGGCGGCGCGTTCGTCGGCTTTACCGACTTCGGCAAGAGCGTCGTCAGCGTGACCTACCAGGCCACCAACGACATCGTGGCCATCGACGACGTGCGCTACCACACCTCGGGCAACAACGCTCCCGAGCCGGGCTCGCTGGCGCTGGTCGCCATTGCCACGATGGCGCTGGGCGCCTTGCGTCGCCGTCGCTGACCCGATCGCCATCCGCACCACAGGGCCCGCGTCGCGGGCCCTTCTTCTTTGCGCGGGGTTCGCGAGCGCGATCACGCAGTGCGGTATTCGCGCGCCGGAGTTTGCATCGCGGTGGCTGCGCCTCGTGGGCTCACGCCAGCGGCGCCACCTTCACGACCTCGTCGGCCGTCGTCACCCCGGCGGCGATCTTCATCGCGCCGGAGACCCGCAGCGGCTTCATGCCGTCCTTGAACGCCTGCTCGCGCAGCCGCACGTCGTCGGTGTCCGCCACGACCAATCGCCGCAGCGCCGGGGTCATCAGCATGATCTCGTAGAGGCCGATGCGGCCGTAATAGCCGGTCATCCGGCACTCGAGACAACCGACCGGATTCATCACCTGCGTTGGCTTCTCGGCGCGCCAGGGCGAAGTGATCGCCTTCCACGTGTCGTCGTCGGGCGGCTCGCCCGGCTTCTTGCAGTGCGGACACAGCGTGCGGACGAGCCGCTGCGCCATGACCCCCAGCAACGTCGAGCTCAACAGATAGGCGGGCATCCCGAGATCGAGCATCCGCGTCACCGCGGTCGGCGCGTCGTTGGTGTGCAGCGTCGAAATGACCAGGTGGCCGGTGAGCGCCGCCTGCACCGCCATGTCGGCGGTGTCGCGATCGCGGATCTCGCCGACCATGATGATGTCGGGATCCTGCCGCATCAGCGTGCGCACGCCATGCGCGAAATCGACGCCGAGCGAGGGCTGCACCTGCATCTGGTTGAACAGCGGCTCGATCATTTCGATCGGGTCTTCGACGGTGCAGACGTTGACCTCGGGTGTGGCGAGCTGCTTCAGCGACGAATAGAGCGTCGTCGTCTTGCCGGAGCCGGTGGGCCCGCTGACGAGGATGATCCCGTTGGGCTCCTTGATCATCCGCTCCCAGCGTTCCTGGTCGTCGTTCGTGAACCCGAGCTCGGTGAAGTCGCGGACCAGCACCTCCGGCGTGAAGATGCGCATCACGATCTTTTCGCCGAAGGCGGTGGGCATCGTCGAGATCCGCAGCTCGACCTCGTTGCCGGCCGGCGACACCGTCTTGATGCGGCCATCCTGCGGGCGGCGCTTCTCGACGATCTCCATCCGCGCGAGCAGCTTGATCCGCGAGGTCATCGCGATCAGCACGGGAATCGGGATCGCGTAGACCTGGTGCAGCACGCCGTCGATGCGGAAGCGGATCATCCCGGCGTCGCGGCGCGGCTCGACGTGGATGTCCGAGGCGCGCTGCTCGAACGCGTACTGCCACAGCCAGTCGACGATGTGGACGACGTGGCTGTCGTTGGCGTCGAGATTGCCCCGCTGCCCGAGCTCGACCAGCTGCTCGAAGTTGCGCGCGAGCGACAGCTGACCTTTCGAGGTCTCCTGCGCCTTCTTCATCGACCGGGCGAGGTTGTAGAACTCGCCCAGAAAGCGCCGGATGTCCTGCGGATTGGCGAAGACGAGCTTCACCTCGAGCTTCAGGATCTTCTCGAGCTCGTCGGCCCAGCTCCGCACGAACGGCTCGCCGGTGGCGACCGTGAGCGTCGTGCGCGTGACTTCGACCGGCAGGATGCGGTAGCGCTCGGCGTACGCGTTCGACATCGTCTGCGTGACGCCGGTGAGATCGATCTTCAGCGGATCGACGTGCAGGTAGGGAACGCCGAGCTTGCCGGCCAGCCATTCGACGAGCCAATCGAGCGTCAGCGTCGCGTGAGGCGGGCTCGCCGCCTTCCATTTCTGCGCGGCAACGAACTCCAGCGGATGTTCGCCGCGCGAGCCCCGCGAGCGCGAAAGCTTTTCGGCATCGGCCGCGGCGACGAGGCCGTCGGCGACCATCAGCTTGAGGATATCCTCGAGGCGGAGCCGGCGGTCCTTCGCGTGCGGCGCCGGCGCCGACTGCTCGTTGGCCGCGAGATTCGAGGTTGAAGCCGGGGTCGCCATTCGGTTACTTTATACCAGACTTCGACGGCGGACCCCGCAACGACGATGGCGGCACTGCTGACGGCGCGGATCGCGGACATCACGACGCTCGCGGTGGACGCGATCGTGAATGCCGCGAACACGACACTTCAGGGCGGCGGCGGTGTCGACGGCGCCATCCATCGCGCCGCGGGGCCGCAGCTCCGGGCCGAATGCGCGACGCACGGCAGCTGCCCGCCGGGCGAGGCCCGCCTGACGCGCGGCTACCGGCTTCCCGCGCGCTACATCATCCACGCGGTCGGCCCGGTGTGGCACGGCGGCATGCGCGGCGAGGCGGAGCTTCTCGCGTCGTGCTACCGGCGGGCGCTGGCGATCGCCGCCGCGAACGAGCTCGCGCGCATCGCGTTTCCGGCGATCAGCTGCGGCGCCTATGGCTACCCGCTCGCGCAGGCGACCGCGATCGCCGTGCGCGAGGTCGGCGCCTTCGCCCGCGCCGACGACACGATCGCCGACGTCGTCTTCGCGTGCTTCGGACCGGATGCGCTCGCCTGCTACGAGCGCGAGCTCGCCGCCCACGGCTACCGCTGACCGGGCGCCCGGCCCTACGCGCTCTCTCCGGGGGCCGCCACCGTTTCGGGCACCTCGAAGACTTCGCGCAGGTAGGCGACATACGACGGATCGTAGCCCATCGTCTTCGACGGCTCGTCGCTGATCTTCGCCACCGGCTGGCCGTTGCAGCGAGTCATCTTGATCACGATCTGCAGCGGATCGAAGCCCAAGTCGTTGGTGAGGTTGGTGCCGATGCCGAAGGCGGTGTGCATGCGGCCGCGGAAGTACTCGAACAACCGGATCGCGAGCGGCACGTTGAGGCTGTCGGAAAAGACCATCGTCTTGGTGTGCGGGTCGATGCGCATTTTCTGGTAATGCGCGATCAGCTTCTCGCCCCACTCGAACGGGTCGCCCGAATCGTGCCGCACGCCGTCGAACAGCTTGCAGAAGAACAGATCGAAGTCGCGCAGGAAGGCCTCCATCCCGCAGACGTCGGACAGCGCGATTCCCAGATCGCCACGGTATTCGCGCGCCCAGGTATTGAACGCGAACACCTGCGAGTCGCGCAGCCGCGGTCCGACGGCCTGGCATGCCTGCAGATACTCGTGCGCCATCGTGCCGAGGGGGGTGAGGCCGTGGCGCATCGCGAGCTCGACGTTGCTGGTGCCGACGAACTTGGGTCCGATGCCCTCGTTCAGTCGCCGCACGACCTCCTCCTGCCACTCGCGGGAGAACCGCCGGCGCGTCCCGTAGTCGGCGATGCGGAATTCCGGGTCGGCGACGCCGTTGATGGCGGCGATCTTGGTCGCGAGGCGCCGGCGACCCTCGTCGCGATCCGCCCCCGGCTGCGTGTTGCGGAAATAGACCTCGCTCACGATCGCGAGCACCGGCACTTCGAACAGGATCGTGTGCAGCCACGGCCCGCGCATCGTGATGTCGATCTCGCGCTCCGACCCCGGGAGCCGCCCGATGGTGATGAAGCGTTCGTCGAGCTGAAAGAGCCCCAGCAGGTCGACGTAGTCGCTCTTGAAGAAGCGCCAGCCCCGCAGGTAGTCGAGCTCGTCGGGGCGGAAGCGCAGGCCGGCAAGCGCGCGGACTTCGTCGCGGATCTCGTCCACATAAGGGGTCAGGTCGACGTCCTCGCTCCGGCACTTGAACCGGTACTCGACGTGTGCGCCGGGGAAATGGTGCAGGACGACCTGCATCATCGTGAACTTGTACAGATCGGTGTCGAGCAGCGAGTGGATGATCATGCGGGCGCGCCAGGCACGTGCCGGGGCCGGTGGCGAGGTTGCGCGAGATGTTACGCGCTCGCGGTGCGGGTGGCCAATCGGCGCCGGCTCTTCGGATCGGCCGGCCCGCTCGCTACCCCGGGCCGGCGGGCGAGCCATCGCCCACGACCAGGATTCGGTGCGCGAGCCATACGCAAGCGAGCGTGCAGCCGACGGCAAGGAAGCCCACCACGCCGAAGCGCACCAGCGTGCCGTCGGCCGCGCGGCCGATGATTAGACCGCCGGTCATCGCCGCCAGCGCCGAGCCCAGTTGCTGCACCGAACCGTTGAAGCTCATGAAGCTGCCGCGCAAGCGCGGTTCCGCGCTGCCGCTCACGAGCGCCATCGCCGGACCGAAGCGGCCGGTGACGAGAACGAAGAACAGCACCGCCAGGGGGACGACGGTCGCGAGCGGCAGCCGCGGCAGGTGGGTGACGATGAGGATCGGCACGATCGAGAGGAACGCGATGATCGTGAACACGCGCTTCTTGCCGTAGCGGTCGGCAAGGCGGCCGATGAGCTGCGAAGTGACCAGCGTCGTAGCGCCGCCGGCGAAATAGATGACGGCCAGATCGCGCTCGGCAACGCCGACGTTGGCGACCTGGTAGGGCGCAAGGAAGGGAATCACGGTGAACCCGGCGAACATCAGCGTCACGGTGAAGGCGAAGGCGCGCCGGTGGTTGGGCACGCCGAAGATCAGCCGCAGCTGCTCCAACGGGCGGCGCCGCTGCTGGGCCGCGAGGTGCGAGGTCAGTGGCGGAATCAAGCGCATCGCGGCGAGCGCGAACGCGCACGACAGCGCGGCCAGCGCAAGGAACGGCAACCGCCAGGATGAAAGCGCCGCGAGCCACAGCGCGAGCGGCACGCCGGCCACCGCCGCCAGCGAAAATGACGCGGCGACGATGGCGGTCGCCGTCGCGCGCCGGGCCCACGGCACGAGGTCGGCGACGATCGCCAATACCAGCGATGCCATGACGCCGCCGAAGACGCCGGCAGCGATGCGGGCGAGGAGCAGCAGCGGATAGCTCGGGGCGAGCCCGCAGAGCGCAGTCGCCACGATGAACCCGGCGTAGAGCGTGAGCAGTGCGCGTTTGCGGTCAAAGCGATCGATCCAGAACGCGGCGATGAACCCGCTCGCCGCCGCCGCGAGCATGTAGGCCGCCACGAGCAGGCTGAACGCAGGGGGGCCGATGCCGAACAGCCGCATGAACTGAGGCCCGAGCGGCATCACGATCATGAAATCGACGATGTGCGTGAACTGGATCGCGGCGAGCGTCAGCAGCAGCGCCAGCTCGCGCGGCGCGCGGCCCGCTGCCAGCGGCGCCGGCGCATGCCGAACGATCGAAGGCGGGGGCGAGGCGGACATGGAAAGGAAAGCGGCGCGGAGGACTGCAATCTCCGGAACAGGTTATCATCCCGACGCTCGCGATCGCCCCGTCTGCCCATGCTCGTCAACTGCGTCGTCTACCAGAACGGCAGGAAGCTCGCCGACATTCCGGTCGAGGAGATCAGCGAGTACGTGACGCGGCCGGACTGCTTCGTGTGGGTGGCGCTCGTCGAGCCGGAGCCGGCCGAGCTCGACAAGATGGCCGAAGAGTTCGCGCTGCACCCGCTTGCAGTCGAGGATGCGCACAAGGGCCATCAGCGGCCCAAGATCGAGGAATACGACGACTCGTTGTTCGTCGTCCTGCGCACGGTCGAGGCGCCGCCGGAAGGGCTCGACGAATCGCTGCGGATCGGCGAGATCGCGATCTTCGTCGGGCCCAACTACATTCTCTCGGTGCGCCACCGCACCCGGAAAGGTTTCGCCGACGTCCGCGCGCGCACCGAGCGCGAGCCGGAGCTGCTGCGCCACGGCTCGGGGTACGTGCTCTACGCGCTGATGGATGCCGTCGTCGACCGCTACTTCCCCATCGTCGACGCGCTGGAGAGCGAGCTCGAAACGATCGAGGAGCAGATCTTCGTGCGCAACGCCGCGCGCTCGAACATCGAGGCCCTCTACTCGTTGAAGCAGAAGCTGATGGAGATCAAGCACGCCGTCGATCCGCTGATGGACGCGACCGGCAAGCTCTACGGGGGCCGCGTCCCGCAGCTGTGCGCCGGGATGCAGGCGTATTTTCGCGACGTCTACGACCACCTGCACCGGATCCACGCGTCGATCGAGGCGATCCGCGAAATGCACGCGACCGCCATCCAGGTCAACCTCGGCATGATCAGCCTCAACGAAACCGAAGTGACCAAGAAGCTCGCCGCGTGGGCGGCCATCATCGCGGTCCCGACGATGGTGGCCGGCATCTATGGCATGAACTTCAGGAACATGCCCGAGCTCGACTGGAGCTTCGGCTACCCGTTGGCCGTTGCCGCGATGGTCGTCATCGACATCTGGCTCTACTTCCGCTTCCGGAAGGCGCGCTGGCTCTGACGGAAGCAGCGCCGCGTGGCGCAGGTCAATCCGGCCGCGACGGCGCTCCATCGCGATCCATTGCGGGCGCGACGGGGATCACGCGCCCGTTTCTCGGCGGCGCCGGCCACGAGGGCTGCAGCGTGACATGGTCGATGCCGAAGTCGCGCGCGAGCATCCGTTGCGCCCCGGCGAGCGCGCGCGGCCACGCCTCGCCATCGGCCAGCGTGACGTGGGCCGACAGCGCGACGCGCTCCGCGCTCAGGTGCCAGATGTGCAGGTCGTGGACGCCGGTGACGCCCGGCAGGGTGGCGAGCGCGCGGCCAATCACGTCGTACGACAGGTGCGCCGGCACGCCCTCCATCAGCACGCCCGCCGAGCGTCGAAGCAGGTCGAGCGTCGAGCGCAGGATCAGCATCGCGACGGCGATCGACAGGATCGGATCGATGGGCGTCCAGCCCGTCGCGTAGACGACGACGCCCGCGATCAGTGCCGCGACCGAGCCCAGCAGATCGCCGAACACGTGCAGCAACGCGCCCCGGGCATTGATGCCGCCCCCGGCGCGCGCGAGCATCCAGGCGACCGCGACGTTGACGACCATGCCGGCCGCGGCGACGACCATGACGATCGGCCCCGCGACCGCGATCGGTTCGAACAGCCGGCGTACCGCCTCGACCGCGATCCAGACCACGAGCGCCAGCATCGCGAGCGCGTTGACGAACGCCGCCAGCACTTCGGCGCGCGCGTAGCCGTAGGAGGCCCGTTGCGAGGGCGGCCGCCGCGCAACGTGGGCGGCGATCAGCGCGACGACGAACGCCGCCGCGTCGGTCACCATGTGACCCGCATCCGAGATGAGGGCGAGCGAGCCGGCGAGCCAGCCGCCAATCGCCTCGATCGCCGCGAACGCGCCGGTGAGGACGACGGCGATGATGAGCGCGCGGGTCGCCGCGTCCGCGGCGACCTCGCGGCGGCCATTGCGGTGGGCGTGCGAGTGCGGGCGGGTGGCGTCGTGCACGGACGGGGACGGACAGAAGCGTCAACGCGTCGGGGGTGGGACCGTGCCCGTCATTGTGAGTCGTGCGCGATCCGGCCGCAATCCGCGGGCGGTCGCGATCGTCACCCAGGCGGCGTCGAACGGCCGGGAGCGCGAAGCTAGCAAGCGGTGTCGCGCGGCGCGGGACGCCCGCCGGTAAAATACGCTGATGCGATCCGTCTTCGACCCCTCGCTCGCCGCGCGCATCGACGCCGCATTGCCGCAGACCCAGTGCCGGCGCTGCGGCTACGACGGCTGCGGCCCCTATGCCGTTGCCGCGGCAAACGGCGCGGCGATCAACCGTTGCCCGCCCGGCGGGGACGCCCTCGTTGCCACGCTCGCGGCGATCACCGGGCGGCCGGTCGCAGCGCTCGACCGAGCCTGCGGCGAACATGCGCCGTACACGGTCGCCAGCATCGACGAAGAGCGGTGCATCGGCTGCACGCTCTGCATCGAAGCGTGTCCGGTGGACGCGATCGTCGGCGCGGCGAAGCGGATGCACACGGTATTGCCGGCGCTGTGCACGGGATGCGAACGGTGCGTTGCGCCGTGCCCCGTCGACTGCATCGCGATGGTCCCGGCCGGCCGCCGCTGGGCCCCGGAAGATGCGCGCGCCGCCAGCGCTCGCCATGACCGAAGGAACCGCAGGCGGGCGGCGAGCCGGCCGTCTGCTCGCGAGGAGGCGCCGCCGCTGCCGCCGCCCAGCGACGAGGAGCGCGCGCAGAGGCAGCGCGCCATCGCCGCCGCGCTCGCCCGCGCCCGCGCGCGGCGGGCTTCGGCGAGGCCCGGGTCGACCTGATGCCGATCCGCTCGGTCCTCGGTGCACTGGCGCTGTTGGCCGGCCTCGCCATGGAAACCCACGCCGTCACGCCTTCCCTCAAGAGCTTTTCCGCGCAGCTCGACGCGCAATGGGACTACGCTGCGCCAGAGGAATCCGCGCGGCGCTTTCGCGAAGAGCTCGCGACATGGCCGGCCGACGCTCCGCAGGCGCTCATCGTCGCCACCCAGGTCGCGCGCACCCAAAGCCTGCGCCGCCAGTTCGCCGAAGCGAACACGACGCTCGACGCGGTGAGGGCAAGGCTCGACGGCATGCCGTCGCACGTGCGCGTCCGCTACCTGCTCGAGCGCGGGCGCACGTTCAACTCGGCGGGGACACCGGAGCGCGCGGTGCCGCTGTTCGCCGAGGCCCTCTCGCTCGCCGAATGCGACGACGATGCGTTCTACGCGATCGACGCCGCGCACATGCTCGGCATCGCGGCGCCGCAGAACGAACGCCTCGACTGGGATCGCAAGGCGCTCGCGATGACGGAAAAGACGACCGACGCGCGCGCGAAGCGCTGGCTCGCGCCGCTCTACAACAACATCGGCTTCGCCTACCAGGAGCACGGCGATTTCGCGACGGCGCTCGGGTATTACCGGAAGGCGCTGCCGGCTTATGAAGCGCGGGGCGATCCGCGCCAGGTGCGCATCGCGCACTGGATGATCGCGCGCGCGGAGCGCTCGCTGGGACAGCTCGACGAAGCGGAAGCGATTCAGCGACGGCTGCTCGCCGAGTACGCGAAGCTTGGCGAGACCGACGGCTACGTCTACGAGGAACTGGCCGAGATCGCGCTCGCGCGCGGCGACCTCGCGGCGGCGAGGCCGTGGGCGACGAAGGCTTATGCCGCGCTCAAGGATGAGCCCGGATTCGCGGCCACCGAAGCGGCGCGGCTCGCGCGTCTTGCCGCGATCGCCGCTGGCAACGCGCCGCCGAAACCATGAATCCGCAGAAGCGCCGCGCGATCTTCGCGCGGTTCGCAGCCGCCAATCCGCACCCGGAATCCGAGCTCGCGCACCGGACGCCCTTCGAGCTCCTGGTCGCCGTCGTCCTCTCGGCGCAAGCGACGGACAAGGGCGTCAACAAGGCAACGGCGAAACTGTTCCCCGTCGCCAACACGCCGGCGGCGATCGCGAAGCTCGGCGTCGATGGACTCATTCCCTACGTGCAGTCGATCGGCCTTTTCCGCAACAAGGCGAAGAACATCGTCGCGGCCGCGGAGATCATCGTCCGCGAACATCGCGGCAAGGTCCCGGAGAGCCGCGAAGCGCTGGAGAAACTGCCCGGCGTGGGCCGCAAGACCGCCAACGTCATCCTCAACGTCGCGTTCGGCGAGCCGACGATCGCGGTGGACACGCATATCTTCCGGGTCGCGAACCGCACCGGGCTCGCGCCGGGCAGGACTCCCGAGGAAGTGGAACAGAAGCTGCTGAAGTTCGTGCCGGACGAATTCAAGCCGCACGCGCATCACTGGCTCGTCCTGCACGGCCGCTACGTCTGCGTCGCCCGGTCGCCCCAATGCCCCGGCTGTCTGATCCGCGATCTCTGCGAATACCGGCAGAAGACGAAATAGTGCCGAGTGGCGCCGTCGTGGCGGCGGGGGTTGGCCCGCAAGCGGTAGAGGTTTTCTGATTTCGGCCCTGAGGTGAGCAGGACGTCCGCAAGAATACCTGTCGGCGGACGCCCGCTTTCCCTGTCATACTATCAATATCTTGTCATTATGTAATAAACAGTAATAGAGTGTTTCCTACACTGATAAGATAATGATAGGATAGCCAGTGGCCCAGAGACGCATTCCTGCGGCAATCCTCGCCTACCTGGCCGAGCGCGGGGCGTCAGGACTTGGCGCTGCCGGCGCCGAGGCGATCACCGAGCACGTGGCGGCGCCTCGCCCGACCATAAACCGGCATCTGCGAAAGCTCGTGCAACAGGGTGCCCTCCTCCGTGAAGGCAGCGGACCCGCAACCGTCTACCGACGTCCGCAATCCGTCGTCCACCCGGCCGCCGTGACTGAAACAGCAAGTGTCACCGGCAGCGTCAATGCTTCAGTCTCCCCACCGTGGAGCGAGTCCGCACGCGTCCTTCGAGAGCACCTCTTGCAACCCCTGGGTGCTCGCACGCCCGTGACCTACCAGCGGCATTTTGTCGATGACTACCAGCCTAATCGTTCGTCGTTGCTACCCGTGGAACTCGCCGTCAGCTTGTTCACCGCGGGCCGCATGCAAGGACAGCAGCCTGCGGGCACCTATGCGCGCAAGGTGTTGGAGCAACTGCTCATCGACTTGTCGTGGTCGTCATCGCGACTGGAAGGCAACCGCAAGAGCCTTCTCGACACGCGTCAACTCTTTGCGCAGGGCCGCTCCCCTGCCGACGACCAGGAAGCAACCATGCTCCTGAATCACAAGGACGCGATCGAATTCATGGTCGATGCGGTTCCCGCCTACGGGATAACGGTTCCCGTGGTGCGAAACCTCCACAGCTTGCTGATGCAGGGACTACTGGCCAATTCTGCTTCGCTTGGCGCGATTCGCAAGACCGTCGTCAACATCTCGGATACCGTCTACCTGCCAACCCAGATTCCTTCGCTGTTGGAGGAGATGTTGGGCATCTGCGTTGACACTACGCGGAGCATCAAGAACCCGGTCGAAGCCGCGTTCTTCTTGTGGGTCAATCTCGCTTACCTGCAGCCCTTTGAGGACGGAAACAAGCGGACGAGCCGGTTGTCCGCAAACTTGCCTCTGCTGCTGGCCAATTGCGCACCACTGTCGTTCCTTGACGTCGAGCCGACCGATTACGCGCTTGCGATGGTCGGCATCTACGAGCGGCTCGACTTGACGCTGGCGATCGAACTCTTTGCGTGGACATACCGTCGTTCGATTTCCCGGTATCGGACTACGCTCGAGGCGATGGGAGTGCCAAATCCGTTTCGTGCCAAGTACCGCGAAAACCTCAGCTCGGCGATGCAACAAATCGTGGGAGCGGGCGCTCCGCTACGCGAAGCAGTCGACGGACTGGGAATTCCTCTGCCGGACCAAGAACCGTTCGAAGCCCTCGTGCGCAACGAGCTTCGCCAGCTCGAGCCCTACAACTGCGCGCGGTATCGCTTGGCGATTGGCACGACGGAGGCATGGATTGCCGCGGGCCGAGTCGTGCGCTGACGGGAGCCGGGTTGGTCTCAACGAAGATGCGGATAGTACCGCGCTTCCAAAGGGGCAATCCGGACAAGTTCGGGCGCCCAAGGCGTGGGTAACACTTGCGGCCACGAAAAGACACCCGCGGGCGCCTCGCTTCGCCGCCGCGAGTCTCAGTACTTCGCGGAAAGGACTGCCGGTCGCGACGCGAAGTACGCGGCCAGGTTCGCGATGTCTTCCTTCGACAGGGGGGCAGCGAACCCGGCCATGATCGGGTTCTTGCGCGCGCCGGACTTGTAGTCGCGCAGCGCCTTTTCGAGGTAATCGCGATGCTGGCCGGCGAGCTTCGGGAAATCCGGCGACGGGCTCACGCCGTCCGCGCCGTGACAGGCGGCGCACACTTCCTTCGCTTTGGCGGCGCCGGCTGCGAGGTCGGCTGCCTGCGCGCCGGGCACGGCGGCACCCGCGACCGTGGCCGCGAGGGCGAGCGAAAGGAGCCGGCGCGTCATTTGACCGCTGTCGTGAGACCGCTCTGCGCGTAATAGGCGGCGACGTCGGCCATGTCCTGGTCGGACAGCGACGAGGCGATCGCGCGCATCGACGGATGGCTGCGGTCGCCATTCTTGTATTCCTGCAGCGCTTTCACCAGATACGCCTCGTGCTGGCCGGCGATCCGCGGCACCTTATAGACCTCCGGATAAGCGGTGCGCCAGCCTTCGATGCCGTGACAGCCCTGACACATCTGCACCTTCTGGGCGCCGCGCGCCGGGTTGCCCACCGGGGCACCCTGGCCCTGGGCGGACTGAGCGGCTGCGCCCACAGGAAGCGCCGCGACCAGGAGCACGACGACGAAGCGAATCGTGGGAATCGTGGGTGTCATGGGGATTCGATCTTGCCTCGGGACGGCGGCGGACCGGAAGAGCGGAAGGGGCCGCGCCAGGGAAAAACCATGTAATTCTAGGGGTTGTGACCTTCGTGGTCAATCGGCGCCGGGCAACGGAGGCGTCCAACGCTCGCTCATTTTTCGAGATATTTGAGCTTGTCCCTGACGTCCTTCCACTGGTCGGCGTCGGGTGGCGCCGGCTTGCGCTCGATGATCGGCTTCCAAAGCTTCGCGAGCTCGGCGTTGATCGCGGTAAATGGCTTCTGATCCTCGGGGACGTCGTCCTCCGCGAAAATCGCCTCGACCGGGCATTCGGCCACGCACAACGTGCAGTCGATGCACTCGTCGGGGTCGATGACGAGGAAATTCGGCCCTTCCCGGAAGCAGTCGACGGGGCAGACGTCGACGCAATCGGTGTACTTGCAGCGGATGCAGCTTTCGGTGACGACGTAGGTCATGCCCGTGGCTGGGGAGCGAAAACATTGATTCTAGCAAAATGAACCCTATTTCCCTGCTTGCGAGGCGCGGTTCGGCGCGGACGCTTGCGCGCATTTGGGGCTTGGGCTACCGTAGTTGTCGACCCGACTCGAGCCGCGCCGTCGCGGCCGGCTTCGATCATCGCCTTCGTTGAGGAACCCATGAGCGAGCACATCAAGTACGTTTCCGACGCCACCTTCGACCAGGAAGTCCTGCAATCGGCGACTCCGGTCCTCGTCGACTACTGGGCCGAATGGTGCGGCCCGTGCAAGATGATCGCGCCGGTGCTGGAGGACCTCGCCAAGGACTACGCGGGGCGGCTCACCGTCGCAAAGCTCGATATCGATGCCAATCCCGGGACGACCAGCCAGTTCGGGATCCGGGGCATTCCCACGCTGATCCTGTTCAAGGGCGGCAAGGCGCATGCGCAAAAGGTGGGCGCGTTGTCGAAGTCGCAATTGACGGCGTTTGTTGACAGCAACCTTTGAACCCGCTACCCTGATTTTCGTGCTCGCGGCGCTCCCCGGCTTCCCGGGGCCGCCCCGCGGCAAGATCCAAGGCGCCGCCTGACATCGATGGGCGCCTTCCCGGGAGCCTTCCCCGGGCCCAACTTCCCCGCATTGCCCGCCGCGGCGCCGCCGCTCCCGTCCTTTCCTCGCGTAGCCATGCATCTGTCAGACCTCAAATCGAAGCCGGTCACCGAGTTGGTCGAAATCGCCAATACCAACGAGCTCGAGGGCGCCAACCGGATGCGCAAGCACGACCTCATCTTCGCGATGCTGAAGCAGCAGGCGAAGAAGGGCGAGAGCATCTTTGGCGACGGCACGCTGGAAGTTCTGCCCGACGGCTTCGGCTTCCTGCGCTCGCCGGACACGAGCTATCTCGCCGGCACCGACGACATCTACATCTCGCCGTCGCAGATCCGCCGCTTCAACCTGCACACCGGCGACACGATCGAAGGCGAAATCCGCACGCCCAAGGACGGCGAGCGCTACTTCGCGCTGGTCAAGGTCGACAAGGTCAACGGCGAGCCGCCCGAGAACGCGAAGTCGAAGATCCTGTTCGAGAACCTGACGCCGCTCTTCCCCGACGAGCCCTTGAGCCTCGAGCGCGACATCAAGGCCGAGGAGAACATGACCGGCCGGATCATCGACATCATCGCGCCGATCGGCAAGGGCCAGCGGGGATTGCTCGTGTCCTCGCCCAAATCCGGCAAGACGGTGATGCTGCAGCACGTCGCGCATTCGATCGCCGCCAATTATCCCGACGTCGTGTTGATCGTGCTCCTGATCGACGAGCGGCCGGAGGAAGTGACCGAGATGCAGCGCTCGGTGCGCGGCGAGGTCGTGTCGTCGACGTTCGACGAGCCGGCGACCCGCCATGTGCAGGTCGCCGAGATGGTGATCGAAAAGGCGAAGCGCCTGGTCGAGCACAAGAAGGACGTGGTAATCCTCCTCGACTCGATCACGCGGCTCGCGCGCGCCTACAACACCGTCGTGCCGGCGTCGGGCAAGGTGCTAACCGGCGGTGTGGACGCCAACGCGCTGCAGCGCCCGAAGCGCTTCTTCGGCGCTGCGCGCAACATCGAGGAAGGCGGCTCGCTCACGATCATCGCGACGGCACTGATCGACACCGGCTCGCGGATGGACGACGTGATCTACGAGGAGTTCAAGGGCACCGGCAACATGGAGATCCATCTCGACCGCCGGATGGCGGAAAAGCGCATCTACCCGGCGATCAACGTCAACCGGTCCGGGACGCGCAAGGAGGAGCTGCTGCTGAAGCCCGAGGTGCTGCAAAAGGTCTGGGTGCTGCGCAAGCTCCTCTACCCGATGGACGAGCTCGAAGCCACCGAGTTTCTGGTCGACAAGGTGAAGCAGACCAAGTCGAACGCCGAATTCTTCGACAGCATGCGCCGCGGCTAGGGGCCGAGCAAACCCGCCGCTGTCAATGCAACACCTTGTTTATGCATAAACTTTGCATTGCGGTTGACCCCAGGGCGGAGCGAACCGGGCGTATGTTGCATTGCAGTATCGGAAACGGCATAATTTACCGATTTGCCGCGCCGGGCCCCCTCCTGTTGATGCACTTTCGGCCCCATATCAGCGCGACAGCGGTCCGGGCGCAGCCTTGGCAATGAAGCCCCGGTGCGCGGGACCGGGCGAAGAGGACTCCATGAAAACCGGCCTTCATCCGAACTACGGCGAAATCCAGGTCACGTGCAGCTGCGGCAACACGTTCACGACCCGCTCGACCGTCGTGAAGCCGCTGCACGTCGAGGTCTGCTCGTCGTGCCACCCGTTCTATACCGGCAAGCAAAAGGTGATGGACACCGCGGGCCGGATCGACAAGTTCCGCCAGCGCTATGCGGCGAAGCCCCCCGCGCCGGCAAAGCCGGTCGCGGCGAAGCCCGCGCCGGCGAAGCCCGCGCCGGCGAAGCGCGTGGCCGCGAAAGCGGCCAAGGCCTAGGAGCCGGTCGGACCCAACAGGTCTCCCAAGCGCGCGGAAACGAGCGACAATGCGAGGGGCAGGCCCTGCTCGGCGCCCCGAACGAGAAAGGCAGCTTCGGCTGCCTTTTTCTTTCCCCGTGCAAAAAGCCTTGTCCCCGCGATCCATAGCGCCCACCCCGACGCCGCCATGGCCCGACTCGCAACCGTGTCCGATGTGCGCGACGGCAGCCGAGCGCTGAGTCCTTCCGGCCCGTACCGTGCGCTGAAGCAGCTGGGGCTCGTCGTCCTGTGCGGCGCGTGGGTGATGTTGGGTCTGATCGGTCACGACCCCTGGAAGACCGAGGACGCCACGGCGTTCGGCGTTGCCTACGAAATGGTTCGCGGCGGCGACCTTCTGGCGCCACGGCTTGCCGGCGAACCGTATATCGATCACCCGCCGCTCGTGTATGTCGCCGCCGCGGCGACGACCACGCTGCTTTCCGGCGTGCTGCCGATGCACGATGCGGCGCGGATCGCCGCGGGCATCATGCTCGGAGCGACGCTGCTCCTGCTCGCGATGACGGGCCGCGAGCTCATCGGCGCAACGTTCCGCTGGATGCCGGTGCTGGTGTTCGTGGGCTCGGTCGGCTTGTGGGACCGCGCGCATCAGCTCTCGCCGGAGCTGGGCCTCCTGCTCGGGGTCGCGACGGCGAGCTACGGCTTCGCGCTGGCGCTTCGCCGCACCGCGGCCGGCGGCGCGTGCCTCGGGCTCGGCGTTGCCATCGCCTTCCTGTCGCACGGGCTCATGGGACCGCTCTGGCTGGTGGCCACGGCGGCAGTCCTGCCGGCGGCGTTCCGGGCGTGGCGCACCCGCCGCTACGCGGTGACGATCGCCGTTGCGCTGGCCGTCGCGTTGCCGTCGTGTGCCGCGTGGCCGGTCGCGCTCGCCATCCGCGATCCCGCCCATCTTTCGCTATGGTGGGCCGACCAGTCCGTGGGCGACTGGTTCGCGCCGCTCTCCGCGTCAGGGTCGATCGATCCGATGTTCCTGGTGAAGAATCTTCCCTGGTACACGTGGCCCGCGTTGCCGCTCGCCCTGTGGACGCTGTGGATGCGCGGCCGTGGCTTCAACGGCGGCCTTGCCGCGCCCGCCGTCATCCTTCCGGGGACGCTCGCCGTCGTGATCGTCGCCGCGATCGCCGTCATGTCCGAGCCGAAGCTTACCTACCTGATGCCGCTGCTGCTGCCGCTGTCGCTGCTGGGCGCGCTCGAAATCGACACGCTGAGTCGAGGCTTCTCGGGCGCGCTCGACTGGTTCGGAATCCTCACCTTCGGACTGCTCGCGGCGCTCGTCTGGTGGCTTTGGGTGGACGCGTGGCGGATCGGCATGACGCCCGCCGTCGCCGCGCTGTTCCGCGACACGACGACCGGTTACCGGCCGGTGCCGAAATGGTTGCCGATCCTGGTCTCGGTATTCCTGACCCTGCTGTGGGTCGTGCTGGTGCGGCCCGCGCGGCGCTCGAACCGGCGCGCAGTGCTCAACTGGGCCGCCGGAATGACGCTGCTCTGGGGGCTCTACTCGACGATCTGGCTGCCGTACCTCGATTCGCGCCGCAGCTATCGCTACGTCGCCGACGCGCTGGCCCCGCTGCTGCCGCGGGAAGGCTGCGTGGCGAGCCGCAACCTGGGCGAGTCGCAGCGCGCGCTCTTCGCGTATTTCGCGCATCTCGCCACCGTCCGCGACGAGACGAGTCCGGACCACGACTGCCGCACGCTCATCGTTCAGTACGGACGCGTCGAGGCATTGCCGGCGGCGCCCGCCGGCTGGGCCCTCGTGTGGGAAGGCCACCGCCGCGGCGATGACACCGAGCGCTTCGCGCTTTATCGCAAGGTCGCGCCGTGAAATTCGTCGACGAAGCGAAGATCGAAGTCGTGGCCGGCGACGGCGGCAACGGCTCGGCGTCGTTCCGGCGCGAGAAATACGTGCCGCGCGGCGGCCCCGACGGCGGCGATGGCGGTCACGGCGGCAGCATCTACGCGGACGCCGACCGCAACATCAACACGCTGATCGACTACCGCTATGCGCGCATCCATCGCGCCAAACGAGGCGAGAACGGCCGCGGCGCCGACCAGTACGGGCGCGGCGCCGACGACGTCTACCTGCGCGTGCCCGTCGGCACCGTGATCACCGATGCCGACACTGGCGAGCTCGTGGCCGACCTCGCCGCGGACGGCCAGCGGGCGCTGCTCGCGAAGGGCGGCAAGGGCGGGCTCGGCAATCTGCATTTCAAGTCGAGCACGAATCGCGCGCCGCGGCAGTTCACCTTCGGCGAAGAAGGCGAGCGACGGCGGCTCAACCTCGAGCTCAGAGTGCTGGCGGACGTGGGGCTGCTCGGGATGCCCAACGCCGGCAAGAGCACGTTGATCCGCGCGGTGTCCGCGGCGCGGCCGAAGGTCGCCGGCTACCCGTTCACGACGCTCGCGCCCAATCTCGGCGTCGTGCGCACCGACGCGAACCGCAGCTTCGTGCTCGCCGATATCCCCGGGTTGATCGAAGGCGCGGCCGACGGCGCCGGACTCGGTCATCAGTTCCTGCGACACCTGCAGCGAACGCGGCTGCTGCTGCACATCGTCGATCTGGCGCCGTTCGATCCCGCCGCCGATCCGGTTCGCGACGCGCGCGCGATCGTCGGCGAGCTCAAGCGCTACGACGCTGCGCTGCACGACAAGCCGCGCTGGCTGGTGCTCAACAAGATCGACCTGATTGCCGCCGGCGAACGCGCCGCGCGCATCAAGGCGTTCGTCAAGGCGTACCGCTGGAAAGGGCCGGTGTTCGCGATCGCCGCCGTGAACGGCGAGGGCTGCCGCGACGTCGTCTTCGCGATCCAGGAGTGGCTCGATACGCATCGGACAACGGAGAGGCGCGAGCCCATCGAAACGATCTGAACCACGCCCGGCGCGCAGCGTCACGAAGTATTCTCCGGCTGGTTTTTCGGTGGTTTCCGCGCCCTCCGTGGGTTAAGCTTTTCGAAGCGCAGACCCGCGCACTCCAACATGAGCATGTCCGTCGCCTCCGCCGCCCGCGTCGTCGTCAAGGTGGGCTCCTCGCTCGTCACCAATGACGGGCGCGGGCTCGACCACGCGGCCGTCGGCCGCTGGGCGGCGCAAATCGCCGCTCTCAAACGCCGCGGCAAGCAAACGGCGCTGGTGTCGTCGGGCGCGATCGCCGAGGGAATCAGGCGCCTCGGCTGGAGCCCGCGGCCGCGGGCAATGCACGAATTGCAGGCCGCCGCGGCAGTCGGGCAGATGGGGCTCGTGCAAGCCTACGAATCGGCGTTCGCGAAGTTCGGGCTGCGCACGGCGCAAATCCTGCTCACCCACGACGACCTGGCCGACCGGCGGCGCTACCTCAACGCGCGCTCGACGCTGCTCACCCTGCTCCTGCTCGACGTGATCCCCATCATCAACGAGAACGATACGGTGACCACCGACGAGATCCGCTTCGGCGACAACGACACGCTCGGCGCGCTCGTGACGAACCTGATCGAGGCGGACGTGCTCGTGCTGCTCACCGATCAGCAGGGACTCTACACCGCCGATCCGCGCCTCGACCCCGCGGCTTCGCTCGTGCGCCACGCGCGCGCCGGCGACCCGAAGCTCGAGGCGATGGCCGGCGGCGCGGGCAGCGCGGTCGGGCGCGGCGGCATGCTGACCAAGGTGCTCGCGGCGAAACGGGCGGCGCGTTCGGGTGCGGCGACGATCATCGCGTCGGGACGCGATGACGAGGTGCTCGTGCGCCTTGCGGCCGGCGAGGAAATCGGCACCATGTTGGCGGCGGAGCCCGCCTCGCTCGGCGCCCGCAAGCAGTGGCTCGCCGACCACGTGCAGCTTGCCGGACGGCTGACGCTCGACGCCGGCGCCGTCCGCGCGCTGCAGCGCGACGGAAAGAGCCTGTTGCCGATCGGCGTCGTCCGCGTCACCGGCGAGTTCGAGCGCGGCGAAGTCGTCGGCTGCATCGACGCCGACGGCCGCGAGATCGCTCGCGGCCTTGTCAACTACAGCGCGCAGGAGACCGCGCGCATCCTGCGCAAGCCGTCCTCGGAGATCGAGGCGATTCTGGGCTATGTCGACGAACCGGAGCTCATTCACCGAAGCAATCTGGTGGTGCTCTGACCGGCACATGGTTCGACACGCCGGGGCGGTTGTCCTAAACTGCCTCGGGTCGAAAAATCGGCGCACCCGGTCCACCGGGCCGCGAGCCGCGCTGCCGCATCACGCTCGAATCCATCTCGCAAAGGGGGCAACGCCATGGGACTGGTCGAACGCGTCAAGAACATTCTCCTCGCGCCCAAGACCGAATGGCCGAAGATCGCGGAGGAGACCGCGACCACCCAGTCGATCTTCGTCGGCTACGTGCTGATCCTCGCCGCGATCGGCCCGGTTGCGCTGGCCATTCGCGGCGGCGTGCCGATCGCGGCGGGAGCCGTTCTGAGCTATGTGCTCGCGCTGGGCGTGGTCTTCGTCGTGACGCTGATCGCCGACGCGCTGGCGCCGTCGTTCGGCGGGGAGAAGAATTTCGTCCAGTCGCTGAAGCTCGTCGCGTATTCTTATACTGCGGCGTGGATCGCGGGCATTTTCTACCTGCTTCCCTACGTCGGCGGCGTCATCGGCCTGCTGGCGGGGATCTACTCGCTCTACACGTTCTATCTCGGCGCCCCCGTGCTCAAGAAGTCGACGGCCGACAAGGCCGTCGGGTACACGATCGTCGTCGTCATCTGCGTGGTCGTCTTGTGGGTGCTGCTCGGCATTGTCCTGACCTCGGCGATGGTCGGGGGCATGGCGGGCACGGGCGGCATGGGCATGTGGCGGTGACGCGAAGCGCGCTCATCGCCGCGGCGGCAGCGCTCCTGCTGCCGGCGGCGGCCCGGGCCGCCTCGCCGATGCAGCCGGGAATGTGGGAGTCCACGGTCACGATCGCGCGCGCCGGCCGGGTGCCGGTCGAGTCGACCGATCGCGACTGCATCACGCAACGGGAAATCGACGACGGGACGAAATCGATGCCGCGACCCGGTGGCGATTGCCGGCTCTCCAACGTCGTGATCGACGCCGCGGCGACCAGCTACGCGTTCGTGTGCACCGCCGGGAACGAAAGCTTGCGCGGGACTGCGGAATTCAAGATCGCGGCGACACGTTATGACGGCAAGGTGACCGCCACGACGCAAGCCGGCAACGGTCCCGCGATCGCGCTGACGATGGTGTGGTCGGCGCGCCGGATAGGCGAGTGCCGCTAGCGTCAAGATTGGCTGCGCGGCCCGATCGCTTTGCCGTGTCCTCGCCCCAGCGGTTTCAGTCGCCGTTGCGCGACGGCGGATCGGCATACGACGGCGGCATCACCGGATGCGGGAAGCCGTACAGGCGCTCGCGCCGCGTCTGCGGCCGCACGTGCAGGTAGCGCTCGAGCTCGGTGAGCCCGCGCCGATAGACTTCGCGCTTGAACTCGATCACGGTCTCGAGCGGCACCCAGTACTCATGCCAGCGCCAGGCGTCGAACTCGGGATGCTGGCTCGCGCGGAGCTTGACGTCGGTGTCGCGGCCGACGAGCCGCAGCAGATACCAGATTTGCTTCTGCCCGCGGTAGCTGCCGCGGTATTCGCGCTTCACCCAGTGCTGCGGCACCTCGTAACGCAGCCAGTCTCGCGTGCGACCCAGGATCCTGACGTGGTTCGGCGAAAGCCCGACTTCCTCGTGCAACTCCCGGTACAGCGCCCGTTCGGGCGTCTCACCGGAATTGATGCCGCCCTGCGGAAATTGCCACGAGTGCTCGCGGATCCGTTTACCCCAGAAGACCTGGTTCTTCGCGTTGACGATGACAATGGCAACGTTCGGGCGATAACCGTCGCGGTCCAGCATCGCGGTCACCCCGAATATTTAGTTGCCCCGATTGTTCCATAGAACCGCGCGGTTGCATAGGGCGCTGCAGTCGCGCGCCGCGCCTCAGCGCCTTGGCTGACGGGCGGCACGCTCGCGCGGCACCGCCGCAAGCGCGAGCTTGCGATCGCGCCGCAGCACCACCAGTGTCGTTTCGCGGCCGATCGCCTCGGCACCGAGCGCGCGCTGCAGATCGTCGACGTCGGCGACCGGCGCCCCGTCGAGGGCGACAACCACGTCGCCGCGCTCGAGGCCGGCGGCGGTAGCCGGTGAATCGCTCTCGACCGACTCGATGCGCACCCCTGTTTCGCGCGCCAGATCGAAATGGCGGACGACGCGGCGCGGCAACGGCATCGTCTGCCCGCCGACGCCAAGCCACGCCCGCCGCACCCGGCCCTCGCGAATCAGCGCAATCGTCACGCGCTCGGCAGTGGAGGCAGCGATGGCGAAGCAGATCCCCTGCGCCGGGAGGATCACCGCAGTGTTGACGCCGATCACCTCGCCGCGCGAGTCGACGAGCGGCCCGCCCGAGTTGCCGGGGTTCAGCGCCGCATCGGTCTGCAGCACGTTGTCGAGGAGCCGGCCCGTCTGTGCGCGCATCGAGCGCCCCAACGCGCTGACGATCCCCGCCGTCACCGAATGCTGGAATCCGTAGGGACTGCCGATCGCGATCGCCACCTGTCCGACCACGACGCGCGCCGAGTCGCCCAGTCGCAGCCACGCGAGGTCTCTGGTCGCAACCTTGAGCACCGCCAGATCGGAATCGGGGTCGTCGCCCACGACGTCGGCGGCGGCGCTGCGGCCATCGGCGAGCGTAATTTCGATTGCGCTCGCATCGCCCGCCACGTGGCTGTTGGTGAGCAGATACCCATCCGGCGTGATGAGGAAGCCGGAGCCGGCGCCGCCCCGTCGCGCGCCCCGCCCGCTGCGTCGTGCTGCGACGTGAACGTGGGCAACCGCCGGCGCGACGCGGGCGACGACCGCCGTCACGACCCGCGAGTACGCGTCGTGCAACGCCGCATCGGGAATCGATCCGGAGGCGTCCGCCGCGAATCCTTCCGCCGCAGTGGCTCCGATGGAGGCGACTTCCGGCGGGTCCAGGGGCATGGAGTTGAACATGGCGGCCGCGGCGGGCGTTTCAAGCACGCTCGCGCTTCCGGCAAGACCGCCGAGCCCGGCAACGGCCGCCGCCCCCGCGCGAAGGGCGGCGGATCACCTCATGCCACCTTGACCTCGATCCGGCGCGGTTGCGCGTGCTCGGCCTTGGGAATGCGAAGGTTGAGCACCCCGTTCTTGATCTCGGCGGACACCTTAGCGGTATCGAGCTCCTTGGACAGCGTGAACACCCGCCGGAAGCGGGGCACGCTCACCTCGGCGTAGTTCGCCTCCATGCCCTCCGGCATCGCGAAGCTCACCTCGCCCTCGATCGTCAGCGTGTCGGCCTCCACGTGCAGGCTGAGCTTGTCCCTGGGGACGCCCGGCAGGTCGGCGCGCAGCGTGATGCCGGTGCCGTCCTCGATCACGTCCACCGGCGGCATCAGCGCCGCCTCGCTGCGCGGCGCCGCCTCGTTGCGGCTCGCCGCATCGGTGCGCGACGCCTGCTCGTTCCTGGTGACTGCAGTCGTGTCGTTCATGATCGGTCCTCCGGGTCATTGGACGGTGATGCGGCGCGGCTGCGCCGATTCGCGACGCTTGACGCTGATGTGCAGCACGCCGTCGCGGTAGTCGGCGGAGACGCCATTGGGATCGAGGTCGTCGGACAGGCTCACCACCCGCCGGAACCGGCCGCCGAACCGCTCGTTGATGTGCACGGCGGCCTTTTCGTCATCCGCGGACGGCAGGTTCGCCGGCCGCTCGCCGGCGATGGTCAACAGACTTCGGTCCAGGTTCACTTCCAGCGCGGACGGATCGAGCCCCGGAGCAAAGGCGTAGATCTCCACGGATTGCGGCGTGCCGCCGACGTTCAGCGCCGGGAAGCCGCCGCGCCCGAAGCCGCGGATGCTGGGGGACACGTCGAAAGCCTCCTGCATCTCGCGCTGCAGGCGATCCAGCTCGGCAAAAACATCGCGGGGAAACAGGGATCGGTACATAGCGCAGTCCTTTCTTCGGTTGAGCCAAGCGCCAGGGCTCGCGCCAAGACGCCACCGTTGGATGATTTATGGATCGGGCCGCCGATTTTCAATGGGTCGATGGCCGGCATCGCCACGCGGCCGCGTGACGATGGGGTCGCGGGCGCGCAGCGAACTCGGGAAGCTTCGTTGGAGTTGGGGCCTTCCTGCGGCGCCGCAATGACGACGGAAGGCCTCGGGGGGCCAACGGCCAGGGGGCCTTCCGCATCGGCGGGCGGCGTGAATCGCGCCGGTCGCCGGCGAGGAGCCAACCTCATCCGGGATCCTACCGAGCCCGGGAGTCGGTGGCCGCGAATGGAGGGACGCGTTGCACGCCCGCTCCCGCGTTTCGGGTCGGAGGTGCTCGCGCGGCCGGCGGGGATCCGCCGGGCCGGATAACAATCAGCGCGCGAACTGGGGCTACTCGGCGCCCCAGTGCGCTTTCAGATGCACCGGGCCCAGGCCATCGCGCTCCACGATTTCCTTGGCCTTGACGGCCTGTGCTTCCTCTCGTCGCGCCATGCTCAGCAGCGCGAAGACGAGCATTCCGGCGTAGCCGCCGAGCACGAAGGCCAAAACCACCCACCAGATTGACACCATCGTTCCCCCTCGAGCCGTGGGCTCCCTTGAGGTTTAGTACAGCCTCGGGCTTTTGTCCAGGTGGACCCGGATACAACGCCCTGTGGTCGACAGTCCGCGCCGCACAACATTTTGTGGCCGCGGCGCCTCGGGCGCCGCCGTTGCCGCGCCGCAGCATCAACGCCCCGACTCGACTCTACCGGCACCCGGGCCGGGCGCCGCCACTCTTTGCGGGGGGTTCGCGGGAGCTGCCCAACCGCGCCCCAACCCGCCATCACGGCCCTGCCCGATCAGCCTACGGCCACCGGGACCGGTTCGCTTTGACCGGCGTCAAGCGAACAACGGGTCGTGCACAACTTCGCGTCGTGGACAACCTGTTGACCCACATCAGTCTGGCGCCCCCACCGCAGCGAGAAAATCGTCCACAGGGCGTAAGCGTCGTGGCCCGCCCTCGGGAATCCAAAATCGAATCGCGGGGTAGCGCAATGAGCGGGCGAAGATTCATCTATACCTTCGACGACGGCGACGCGAGCGACAAGATGCTGCTCGGCGGCAAGGGCGCGAACCTCTGCGCAATGACGCAGATCGGCCTCAACGTGCCGCCGGGGTTCGTCATCACCACGGCGGCCTGCCTCGCCTATCTCGAAGCCAACCGGCTGCCCGAGGGCCTGATGGCCGACGTCCGCGCGCAGATCGCAGGGCTCGAGCGAAAGACGGGAAAGCGCTTCGGCGACGCGGCGAACCCGCTGCTCGTTTCGGTCCGTTCCGGCTCGGCGATGTCGATGCCGGGGATGATGGACACGATCCTGAACCTCGGGCTCAACGAAGCGACGCTCGAAGGCTTGACGGCCAAGACCGGGAACCCGCGCTTCGCCCGGGACGCGTGGCGGCGCTTCGTCCAGCTCTTCGGCAAGATCGCGATGGGGATTCCCGACGATGCTTTCGACGCCGCGATGACGGCGATCAAGGAGAAATACGGCGCCGTGCAGGACGTCGATCTCACCGCGGACGCGCTCGCGGAGGTTGGCGACGCCTTCGTCGAAGTCTACCGGTTGCACACCGGGCAGCCGTTTCCCGCCGATCCGTACGAGCAGCTCCAACGCTCGATCGAGGCCGTGTTCAGGTCCTGGAACGGCAAGCGCGCCGTCGATTACCGGCGCCAGTTCAAGATCACCCGAGACATGGCCAACGGCACCGCGGTCAACGTCGTGACGATGGTGTTCGGCAACCTGGGCGACGATTCGGCGACCGGCGTGGGCTTCACCCGCAATCCAGGCACCGGCGAGAACGCGATCTACGGCGAGTACCTCACCAACGCCCAGGGCGAGGACGTCGTCGCCGGCATCCGCACGCCCAAGCCGATCGCCGCGATGACACACGAAATGCCGGACCTGCACCGGCAACTGATCGAGCTGCGCGACAAGCTCGAGGCGCACTACAAGGAGGTCCAGGACTTCGAGTTCACGATCGAGAAGGGCCGCCTCTACTGCCTGCAGACGCGCAACGGCAAGATGAACGCGCGGGCGATGGTGATCACGTCGGTCGAGATGTCCGGCAGCGGGCTCGTGTCGAGGGAGCGCGCGCTGACCCGCATCAATCCGACGCTGCTCGAGCAGTTGCTCGTGCCTACGCTCGACCCGGCGCACAAGGCCACACCGCTCGCGCAAGGGCTTCCCGCGTCGCCCGGCGCCGCGTCCGGCAAGATCGTCTTCGACGCCGACACCGCCGAGCAGCGCGGCAAGCTGGGCGAGAAAGTGGTCCTGGTGCGCGAGGAGACCAAACCCGAGGACATCCACGGCTTCTTCGCCGCGCAGGCGATCCTCACCTCGCGCGGGGGCAAGACCTCGCACGCGGCGGTCGTCGCGCGCGGGATGGGCAAGCCCTGCGTCTCCGGCTGCGAAGCGATCCGGATCGACGTGCGCGAGCGCCGTGCGGAAGTCGGCGGCACGACGCTGAAAGAAGGGGACGTCGTCACCATCGACGGCTCGACCGGCAACGTCTACGCGGGCGAGATCCCGACCGTCGAGGCGAAGGTCTTCACCGAACTCGCGACGCTCCTCGCGTGGGCCGACGATGCGGCGCGCCTTGCCGTGCTCGCCAACGCGGACACGCCGCGCGACGCGGCGCGCGCGCGGCAGTACGGCGCGATGGGCATCGGCCTTTGCCGCACCGAACGGATGTTCAACGACAGCGCCCGGCTGCCGATCGTGCAGGAGATGATCCTCGCCGATACCAAGGAAGCACGGCGCGCGGCACTCGACCGGTTGCTGCCGATCCAGCGCAGCGATTTCAAGGGCATCTTCAAGGCGATGTCCGGGCTGCCGGTCACGGTGCGGCTGCTCGATCCGCCGATGCACGAGTTCCTGCCGACGGCCTCGCAGCTCGAGTTCGAGATCAGCCAGCTGCGGCAGCTGCAGCGCACGACCCGCACGATCGCCGAGCTTCCCGACACGTTGAAGCTCCTCGACCCGGAGCTGCCGCGCGATTACGTCGAGAGCCTCGGGAAACTGCAGCAGAGCCTCGCGCACTACCGCGAGACCGAGCGCGACGGCACGCTGCTCGCGCGCCGCGAGGCGCTCCTCAAGAAGGTCCACCTCCTCTCCGAGGTGAACCCGATGCTGGGACACCGCGGGGTGCGGCTGGGGATCACGTATCCCGAGATCTACGAAATGCAGATCCGGGCGATCCTCGAAGCGGCGGCCGAGTGCGCGAAGGAAGGCATCGACGCGCATCCGGAGATCATGGTGCCGCAGGTCGCGACGCCCGAGGAACTCAAGCGCGTGAAGACGATGGTCGATGCCCTTCAGGCGGAAATCGAGGCGCGAGAGAACGTCAAGCTGCGCTTCAAGTTCGGAACCATGGTGGAGGTCGTGCGCGCGTGCCTGCGCGCGGCGCCGCTGGCCGAAGTCGCCGAATTCTTTTCCTTCGGCACCAACGACCTCTCGCAGGCGACGTTCTCGTTCTCCCGCGAGGATGCCGAGAACAAGTTCCTGCCGCTCTACCTCGAGACCGGCATCCTGCGCGACAACCCGTTCGAGGTGCTGGACGTCAAGGGCGTCGGCCGGCTGATGAAGCTTGCCGTCGACTGGGGGCGGGGGGCGCGCCCCGATCTCGTCATCGGCATCTGCGGCGAGCACGGCGGGCATCCGGACTCGATCCGCTTCTGCCACTGGGCCGGGCTCGATTACGTGTCGTGCTCGGCGCCGCGGGTGCCGATCGCACGGCTCGCCGCGGCCCAGGCGACAATCCGCGAAGGCGAATACGGCGAGCACCTCTTCGCCTGAAGGCGGTACCATCGGCACGATGCCGCCGCACCCGCCGCCCGGCGAACGGTTCTGCCTCTACGATCGCCGCGCCGTCGAGACCGTGCTCGACCGGATGGCCGCGCAGGCCGCGGCGTCGCTGCGCGGCGCCGACGACCCCGTGCTCCTCGGAATCCTGCGCCGCGGCGCGCCGCTCGCGTTGCTCCTGCAGGCTCGACTGCGGGCGCTGCACGCGCTCGACGTGCCGCGCTTCGAGCTGAAGCTCTCCCGCTACGCCGACGACCTCGCGCTGCTGCACCCCGAAACCGAGCTCACCGAGACTCTCGAATTCGCGGCGCGGGACATCAGGCGCTCGACGGTGCTCGTCGTCGACGACGTCCTCTACCTCGGGCACTCGCTCGCGCGCGCGCTGGTTTACCTGTCGCGGCGCGGCGCGGCGGTCGTCCGGGCGGCCGTGCTCGCGGACCGCTGCGTCGCGCAATTGCCGGTGCATGCCGACATCGTCGGCCTCCGGCTCGAACTCGCGCCAGGCGACGTCGTCGAGTGCAACGTCCCTCCGTACGAAAACGATCTCGGGATCGACCTGCTGCGGCCCGGGCGCGCCTGAAGCGCCGGACCGCCGACACGCGCGTCACGCCGCGTGCATCTCCTGCAGCTTGCGCCGCATGAGCTTGCCCGTCGCGGTGCGCGGCAGCGCCGGAACGGCATGGAGGCAGCACGGGCGCTGGTGCGGCGGCAGCGGTTCGATGCAGGCCTGCAAGGCGCTTGCAGCGGCCGCGGCCCCTTCGGGTCTCGCGACGTAGAAGAACGCCACGCCGCCGACGCCGTCGGCATCGGGCACGGTGACGGCGGCCCCCTCGACGATGGCGGACGACGCAGCGGCGAGGCGCTCCTCCAGCGCGGCGAGATCGACCCAGCGGCCGCGCACCTTCACGAGCGAATCCTCGCGTCCGCCGAAGCGCCAGCGGCCGCCCGCCGTGCGCTCGAAAAGGTCGGCGGGACAGAACGCGCCGTCGCGAAAGTATTCGGCCTGCGCGTCGGGACGGTTGAAATAGCCGAGCGAGAGCGTGGGCGCGCGGAGGGAGAGCCGGGTCGGGGCGGTGCCCGGGTCAAGATTCCGCGCGCGCAATTCGACTCCGGGCGCCGGGACGAAGCCTTCGCCGTCGTCGGCGTTGACGAGCACCAGGCAAAGTGTCTCCGACGCGCCATAGCCGTCGACGATCGAAAGCCCCGTCGCCTTGCGCCACCCGGCGCGCAGAGCGGCGGGCAGCGCCTCGCCCGCCGATACGCAGACGCGGATGCCCGAGTGCCGGAAGCGCGGCGCATGACCCTCGTTCAGCAGCACGCGATACATCGACGGCACGGTGAAGAACACCGTCGGCCGCTCGCGCCCGACGACCGCGGTCGCGCTGGCCGCCGTCGGCCAGTCCGCTTCGAGGATCACGGTCGCGCCCAGCTTGAGCCCCGAAAACAGGCTGTTCGCCTGCGGATACGCGAAGAAGAGCTTCGAGGTCGCGAACAGCCGATCGCCGGGTCCCACGCTCAGGACCTCGGCCGCGACGCGCTGGCAATGCAACGCGAAGCGCTGCGGATGCACGACGGCTTTGGGTTTGCCGGACGTTCCCGACGAGTGGCCCCAGAATGCAGGGGCTTCCTCGTCCATCGGCCGCGGCGCGACGGGCGTCGCTTGCGCCGCCGCGCGCCGCCAAGGGTCGAGCGTGACGATCAGGTCGTGGTAGGGGGCAAGCGTTCCGTCGCCCGACTCGGCGAGGATCCAGCGGAAGCCCGCCTCGCTCAGGATCGCGGTCCACTCGATCGTGGCAAGACGCGGGTTGACGCCGACGGCAACCCCGCCGGCCCAGATCGCGCCCAGAAACGCCGTCACCCACGCGACGCCATCGGGGAGCTTCACCGCGACCCGGTCGCCCGGCTCGAGGCCGCGCCGCAGCCAGTCGGCCGCTGCGCGCGCGACGGCGTCGCGCAACTCGCCGTAAGTGATGTGCTCGCCGCCGCAGACGAGCGCGGTTCGTTGCGGATCGTGACCGCCGAGAAGAACGGCGGCCGCATTGATCGTCATGACGCGGCGGCGGTGCCGGCGCCGGCAGCGTTCGCGCCGCATGGCGGACGCGACGATTTGATCTCTCGGGTCATGGCCAAACCCCGAAGCGCCGCTCGCGGCGCGACCATCGGATGGTGGTCCGCGGCGCGCCCGGCCGCCTTGACCCACCTCAAGCTCGCGTTGCGGCGACGACGTCCGTTGGTTGCAGACGGTGCGCCGGCGGCGAGCGTCGGCGGTGGTCGGTCCGACTACGCCAACGGTCGCGGTTTCGCCGTGGCAAGCGAGTTCGATGCCGCACCCCACGCTGCATTTCGCCGCCGCGGCGCCGATCGGGCCGAAGTTTCAGTTCTTTCTTCGGCGCGCCCACGCGATCGCCCAGCCGATTCCCGTCCAACGACGGTTCCCAAGCGCGGCAGAAAAGGACGTCGGTGAAGGGTATCAGCCGCGCGACGGAGTGTGCCCCCGCGGAAAGGCCGACGATTGCGCTCGGGTTCGGCCGTGCTGAGAGGCAAACGATCCGTTGGCGCCTCCCGGTCGTTCAGCGCCGCAACCCCGGTCCGCCGCCGCCGGCAACCCATCCCGAGCCTGCTTGAGGCACGACAATTGCTGCGCTGCGCGTAGCGCCGATAACCCGAGCCTCAACGGATCCTGCGGGGCATCCGGTTCTTGACGCGCGGCCCGCCGCGACTCGGGGATAAGCGTATGGATGCGTCCGTCATCAAGCCTGCCAGTGCGCTCGCCACGGCGGGCACGCTGCTGATCGTCGACGACGTCGCCGAGAACCTCGGCGTGCTGAGCGAAGTCCTCCGTCTCGCCGGCTATCGGGTCCGGGCGGCAAACTCGGGACGGGCGGCGCTTCGCTACGCGGCCCGGGAACCCCGTCCCGATCTCATCCTGCTCGACGTGATGATGCCGGAGATGGACGGCTACGAGGTGTTGCGCCAGCTGCGCGCCGAGCCCGCGACCCGCGACATCGCGGTCATCTTCCTCACCACGCTGCTCGACCCCCACGACGAGGAGCGAGGGCTCGAGCTCGGCGCCGCCGACTACATCACCAAGCCCGTCGTGCCCGGCGTGGTGCTGGCCCGGGTGCGCACCCAGATCGAGGCGCAGAAGGCCAGAGCCTGGTTGCGCGACGAGAATGCGTTCCTCGAAGCCGAGGTGGCGCGTCGCTTGGATGAGAACCAGCGGATCCAGGACGTCGGCATCCGGGCGCTCGCCTGTCTCGCCGAGACCCGCGACATCGAAACCGGCGATCACATCAGCCGCACGCAGGCCTACGTGCGCACGCTGGCGACGAAGCTCAGCGACCACCCGCGCTTTTCCGCGTTTTTCTCCGAGCGCAACATCGAGCTCCTGACGAAGTCGGCGCCGCTGCACGACATCGGCAAGGTCGGCATCCCCGACCAGATCCTGTTGAAGCCGGGCCCGCTGACGCCCGCGGAATGGGAGGTGATGAAGACCCACGCGAAGCTCGGTTCCGACGCGATCGAGCGCGCCGAGAAGGACGCCGGCGGCACGGCGGACTTCCTCGTCCTCGCGAAGGAGATCGCGCACTGGCACCACGAGAAGTGGAACGGCGCGGGCTATCCGGACGGCCTGGCCGGAGACGTCATCCCCATTTCGGCGCGCCTGATGGCGCTGGCCGACGTGTTCGACGCGCTCATCTCGAAGCGCGTCTACAAGGCCGCGATGTCCTTCGCCGAGGCGCGGACCATCATCATCGCCGACCGTGGTCGGCACTTCGATCCCGATATTACGGACGCGTTCGTCGCCACGTTCGACGAGTTCGTCGCCATCGCGCAACGCAACCGGGACGAGAGCTGAACCGGCGCGAACAAGCGACGGCGGCTTCCATGCTCCAAGAATCGCCCCCTGCGCGGTTCGCTGCCCCCGAGGCTCGCACCACGATGGCGATCCTGACCGTCGTCGTGCCCTACGCCGCGTTCGCCGCGCTGTGGATCCTGCTGTCGGACAAGGCGATCGCCTGGCTCTTCGGAGATCCGGCGCAAGTGGCGCTGGCGAGCACCGTGAAGGGTTGGCTATTCGTCGCGGTCACCTCGCTGCTGCTTTACCGGCTGATGCGCCGCCTTCTCGGCCGCGGCGAACGGGCCGTGTCGCACGCGGGGCTGCGAGCGGTGATCATGCCGCTGCTGTTTCTCGCCCTGGCCATCATGGCGCTGATGGCGGTCGGCGTCGCGCAAGTCGTCGTTCAGGAGAAGGCCAAGGAAGGCGCCCGGCTGCGGGCCATCGCCGACCTCAAGATGCAGCAGATCGAGAGCTGGCTGGACGAGCGCTTCCGCGACGCGCACCTGGCGCAATCCAGCCTGTCCTGGACCCGGCTCTACGGCGTCTGGCGAGACAGCGGCGACGCGGCGAGCTTCAACCAGTTGCAGCGCCGCCTCGACGATTTCCGCAGGGCCTTCGGCTACCAGGCGGTGTTCCTTTTGGACGGAGACGGAGCGCCCCTCCCCGGATGGGAGGACGACGGCGCGGCCATCGACCCGGTGCTGCGCTCGGCCGCCCGGAAGGTCGCGCCAACCAACGACGTGTTGTCCGTCGGCCCCTACCGGGACGCTGGCGGGCTGCTGCGCCTGGACTTCGTGACCGCGCTGCCGTCGGCCGAGGGGCGCGCCGGCCCCGTCATCGTCCTGCGCTCGGATCCGGACGCAAAGCTTCACGCGATGCTACAGACGTGGCCGACGCTAAGCGCGAGCAGCGAAGCGTTTCTCTTTCGCCGCGCTGGGGACGAGATCGAGTTCCTGAGCCGCCTGCGCTACCGGAACGGCGCCGCCGGCGTGCTCCGGATGCCGGTGCGGGGACCCGGACTGGCGGCACAGGCCGCGCGCGACGCAGCGAAGTCGGGCGCCGTGCTCGAGGGCCGTGACTACCGGCACGTTCCGGTCTTCGGCGTCGTCCGGGAGATCCTCGGCACCGACTGGTTCCTCGTCGCGAAGATCGACCGATCCGAGGTCTACGCCGAGGCCGCCTCCGATGCGCTGTGGATCGTGCTGGCAGGCGTTCTCGCGCTGCTCGCGACCGCCGCCGGCGTGGTCGCACTCCGCCAACGCGACGCTCTCGCCGCCTCGCTGCACATCCGCGAAATCCTGGCCGAAAAGCTCTCCGCGCTGCAGTTGCTCGAGTCGATTGCCGCGGCCTCGGCCGATGCGATCGTCGCCAAGGATCTCGACGGCCGGTACCTGTTCTTCAATCACGAGGCCGCGCGGGTAGTGGGCAAGGATCGCACCGCCATGCTGGGCCAGGACGACCATGCGGTGTTCTGCCCGGAGGATGCGGCGCGCATCGCGGCGGTCGACCGCCGGGTGCTGGCGGAGAACCGCCCGATCACCTACGAGGAAACGCTGCCCACCGCGAGCGGGCCCCGGACGTTCCTGAGCACGAAGGGACCGCTTCGGGACGTCGATGGCAACACGTTCGGCCTGTTCGCCGTCGCTCGCGACATCACCGAGCGCAAACGGGCCGAACGGCAATTGCGCGACAGCGAATCGAGCCTTGCCCGCGCGCAGGCGATCGCCCAGGTGGGCAACTGGCGCCTCGACCTCGTGACCGGCGAGGCCATCTGCTCGGACGAGACCTACCGGATGCTGGGAGTTCCGCTGGGTGCGCCGATGAACCTGCAGCGGTTCGTGGGGCGAATCCATTCGCAGGACCTGCAGCGCGTACTCGCGGCGAAGGAAGCATCGCTGCGCGGATCCTCCTACGACATGGAACACCGGATCGCCGTCGACGGCGAGACCCGGTGGGTGCGCGTGAAAGGCGGCGTCACCTCGTTTGTCGATGGCCGCCCCGTCGCGGCCTTCGGCACGATGCAGGACATCACCGAGCGCAAGAAAGCCGAAGCGGAGCTGCGCGAAAGCGAGGCGCGCTTCCGCCAGCTCTTCGATTCGGCGCCGATCCCCATGGTCATCGTTGGCATGGACGGCACCCTCCGCGGCTACAACAGCCACTTCGTGCAGACTTTCGGCTACACCCATGAGGACGTGCCGACGCTGGATGCCTGGTGGCCGCTTGCCTACCCCGATCCGGCGTATCGGCGCTGGGCGGTCGAAACCTGGAATGCCGCGCTGCGGGCCGCCGGAGAGACCGATTCGAAAATCCCGCCAAGCGAATATCGGGTGACCTGCAAGAACGGCGAGGTTCGCACGATGGTGGTCTCCGGTACGGTATTCAGCGATCACTTCATGGTGACCGCCTTCGACGTCACCGAGCGCAAGGCCGCCGAGGACCAGCTGCGCAAGCTCTCGCTCGCGATCGAGCAGAGCCCGGAAAGTGTGGTCATCACCGGCACCGACGCCAGCATCGAGTACGTCAACGAGGCCTTCTGCCGCGTGACCGGCTATTCCCGCGAGGAAGTGATCGGCAACAATCCGCGGGTGCTGAGTTCCGGCAAGACGCCGCGCGAGACCTACGAGGACATGTGGGAGTCGCTCCTGCATGGCCGCTCCTGGAAGGGGCAGTTCCACAACCGGCGCAAGGACGGCAGCGACTACGTCGAATTCGCGCACGTCGCGCCGATCCGCCAGCCCGACGGCCGCGTCACCCACTACGTCGCCGTGAAGGAGGACGTCTCGGAGAAGAAGCGCATCGGCGCCGAGCTCGACCGCTACCGTTTTCATCTCGAGGATCTAGTCGAGGCCCGTACGGCGGCGCTCGCCGACGCCCGCAAGCGCGCCGAAGACGCCAACCGCGCGAAGAGCACGTTCCTCGCCAACATGAGCCACGAGATCCGCACGCCGATGAACGCGATCGTCGGCCTCACTCACCTGCTGCAGCGGGCCGGCGTCGCGCCCGAGCAGTCCGAGTGGCTGCGCAAGATCGACACCGCGGCACATCACCTGCTCGCCATCATCAACGATGTCCTCGACCTGTCGAAGATCGAGGCCGACCGGATGGTGCTGGAGGAATCGGACTTCGAGCTCCAGACGCTCCTCGAGAACGTCGGCGCGCTGATCGCCGAGCAGGCCCGGGCCAAGGGCCTCGAGGTCGAGGTCGACGTCGATCCGGCGCCGCTGTGGCTCTCCGGCGACCTCACCCGCCTGCGGCAGGCGCTGCTCAACTACGCCGGCAACGCGCTCAAGTTCACCGAGCGCGGCTCGGTTGCGTTGCGCGCCCGCGTCGCCGCCGACGACGGCGAATGGCTGACGTTGCACTTCGAAGTGGAGGACACCGGGATCGGCGTCGCCCAGGAAAAGATCCCGCACCTCTTCGAGGCCTTCGAGCAGGGCGACGCGTCGACGACGCGCCGCTACGGCGGCACCGGGCTCGGCCTCGCCATCACGCGCCAGCTCGCGCTTTTGATGGGCGGTGCCGCGGGCGTGACGAGCGAGCCGGGGCGCGGCAGCACGTTCTGGTTCACCGCGCGCGTTCGCCGAGGTCACGATTCACGCGTCGCGGCGCCGGGAGAAGCGCGAGACGTCGAGACGGAGTTGCGCGAGCATCATTCAGGCGCCCGACTGCTGCTGGTCGAGGACAACCCAATCAATCTCGAAGTGGCGCTCGAATTGCTGTACGGCGTCGGTCTCACCGCGGACACCGCGCGCGACGGGCGCGAGGCCGTGGCCATGGCTGGCGCAGGCGCGTATGACCTGATCCTCATGGACATCCAGATGCCGGAACTGGACGGCCTGCAAGCGACCCGTGCCATCCGCGCGCTGCCCGGACGGGAGAGCACCCCCATTCTCGCGCTGACCGCCAACGTCTTCGCCGACGATCGCGACGCGTGCCTGCGGGCAGGCATGAATGCGTTCGTCGCGAAGCCGGTCGAGCCGCGCGCCCTCTACCGCGTGCTGCTCGAATGGCTACCGGACACCGCCGTGGCGCCTTTGGTCGAGGCGCCCGCCGCGATCGCGGCTGACGACGCGCGACGGGAGCGCCTGCTGCGGATTCCGGGTCTCGACGGCGAGCGCGGCCTTGGCGCCGTGCGCGGCAATGTCGCGAAATACGCGCAGCTTCTCTTACTCTTCGCCGACGGTCACGCCGAGGACGTTGCCCGTCTCACCGCTTGCCATCGCGACGGCGAAATCGCGGAGCTCGGACGCCTCGCCCACGCGCTGCGCGGCGCGGCGGGCAATCTCGGCGCGTCGCGCGTGTTCGCGGCGGCCCGGGCGCTCGAGGCGGCGGCGCGCCAGGAGGCCTCGCGAGACGAGCTCGAGCGGTGGACTGCCGAACTCTGCGAATCCCTGTCGTCGTTGATTGAGGGCATCCGAGACGCGCTCGGCGAAGTCCCCGCCATGACCGTCGACGTGGATCGCAAGCGCGTTGCCGAAGTATTGGCTAGCCTGGGTGCGCTGCTCGAGACCGGCGACGTCGCCGCCGACGATCTCGCGCGGGAAGAGGCGAACCTCCTGCGCGCCGCGCTGGGCATTCCTGCCGAAGCGTTGCTGCAGCGAATCGCCGCCTACGATTTCGAGAGCGCCCTTCGCGCGCTGCGCGCAGCCACGCCGGAATTCGAGGTTGCCGCAGGCTGACCCCAGCACCCGGGACGGGAGGTCCGGTGGTGACGATGTTGCCGCGGATCGTGGCGCGACGAGGTTACCTCGGAGGCCCAGGCGGTCGGGCCAAACTCCCCGACGCAACCGCCGCGAACGAAAGATCCGCAACCACAAGCGGGCCGCCGCCCGTCCCGAGGCGTCAGGACGGGTTCAGTCCGACCGGCGCCAGATACTGCCGGCGGTAGGTTTCGAAGGGGACGGTATCGGACGCTTCGATTTCGTGCTGCTTCGCCCGTGATTCGTCGGCGAGGCGCGCGTAGCGGGCGCCGACTTCGGCCGCGAGGGGCAGCGCCGAAATCGCGTCGCGATGGCGATGCGACTGCGCGAGCACGAAACGCACATACGAGTTGTCGTGTTCCCGCGCCATCGCCTGCAGCACCCGCGCGGACGGCGTCGATGCCGGATCGCTCAACGCGGCCACCGCGGCCGCGAGCGCTTCGCGGTGAACGCCGGTTGCGTTCGCCGCATCGAGCGCCGCGGCGATCGCCTCGCATTCGGCCAACACTTCGCGCCCCCAATCGCCGAGCGCGATCTCCTCCCCGCCTCGCGTGAGCCGCAGCCCGGGCTCGCGGCCGCGCGAGGCGACGCGCTGCTTGTTGCCGACGATCTCGACCAGCTCCCGCGGGTTGTCCGGCGTGCTGTCGCAGACGAGGCAGTGCAGCAGGAACACGTCGAGGAAGCGCATCGTGTCCGCGACGATGCCGACGGGGCGGAAAGGATCGAGGTCCATCAGCCGCACCTCGACATACTCGACGCCTCGTTCGCGCAGGGCATGCAGCGGCCGCTCGCCGCGCCGGATGACCCGCTTCGGTCGGATGGTTCCATAGAACTCGTTTTCCATCTGCAGCAGGCTCGTCCCGAGCTGGCGATAATCGTCGCCCGCGCGGACGCCGATGGCCTCGTACGCCGGATAGGGCCGGGTGAGCGCGGCTTCCAGCGACGTCGCGTAGCTCTCCAGGCTGTTGTAGCTCACGGCGAGCGAGGATTGCGCATCGCTCTGGTAGCCCAGCCGTCCCATGCGCAGCGACGTCGCGTACGGCAGGTAGAGCGTGTCCTTGCTCAACCGCTCGAGCTCGTGCGCGCGGCCCGCGACGAAGCTCGTGCATACCGCGGGCGAGGCGCCAAAAAGATAAAGCAGCAGCCACGAATTGCGGCGGAAGTTGCGGATCAGGCCGAAGTACGCGTCGTTGGAAAGGTGATTCGGCAGCGAAAAGTTGTAATGAATGCCGCAAATCGTCTGCATCCGCCGGCCGTAGCGATGCGCCAGACCCATCCGGTATACCGTTTTCATCCGGCCGATGTTGGAGCTGCCGTAGCGGCCGAGCGGAATGGAGTCCTCGCTCGGCAGCCGGCACGGCATGCTCGCGCACCACAGCAGCTCGTCGCCGATCGCGCGATAGACGACCTGATGGATCTCGGTCAGCTCCTGCACGCAGGCATCGGCGCTTGCGTGCACGCCGGTGATGAGCTCGAGCTGCGCCTCGCTGAAATCGGTCGTAATGCGGGGATGCGTAAGCGCGGACCCCAGCGGCTCCGGATGCGGCGTCATCGCCAGGCTCCCATCCGCCCGCACGCGCAAGCTCTCCTTTTCGACGCCGCGCCTGAGACCCGACAAAGCTGCACGCGGCAGCGCGGCGAGACGTTTGGAATCAAACACGGCGCGACCCTGCGCTGCCGCAAGACGCGGGCCGCGCCCTCGGCGCTGCACCCGGCGCGACGCCGAGGCCCTCGCCCGCGCAGGCCGCAGCTTCCCTCCGCACGACGGCCGGCATTGCGGTCGAACCGTTGACGCTGGACATTGGGTTTCCCCGGAGCGTGGTCGGCGGGCATTGTATAACGCAGCGGTCGGCTTCGCGGCTGCCCGCGCGAGGTCGACTCCCGGCTCGCCGAACCGCCCCTATAATCGTCGAATGCCGAACGCCTTGCCGCGATCGCGGCCCGCCTTCATGGAATGGCTCCTCGTCGTCGCCGGCATCATCGCTGCGATCTACGCCGCGGCGTGGCTCGCGCAGGATCGCCTGATCTTCTTCCCCCCACCCGCCGCCTCCACCGCGCACTTGCCCGCGAACGCCGCGCCGCTCGCGATCGCTGCCGCCGACGGGAAAACTCTTCGCGGCTGGGTCGTCGAAGGCAGCACCCTGCCGGCGCCCGCCGTCCTCTATTTCGGCGGCAACGCCGAGGAGATCTCGTGGGCGCTCGCCGACCCGCGCTGGCCGCGCGAGTGGACGATCGTGGCGCTCAATTACCGCGGTTATGGCGCAAGCGAGGGATCTCCCGGCGAGCCCGAGCTCAAGGCCGACGCGCTATCGATCTACGATGCGGTTGCCGCGCGCGGCGGCATCGACAGGAAGCGCATCGTCACCTTCGGGCGCAGCCTCGGGACGGCCGTGGCGGCGTACGTGGCGGCCGAGCGTCCGGTCGCGGGCGTGGTGCTGGCTTCGCCCTTTGACAGCCTCGCCGCGATCGGCGGTCACCACTATCCCTGGCTGCCGGTCTCGCTGCTGCTGCGGCACCGCTTCGACGCGGAGCGCGATGCGCGCCGCAACGAGATGCCGCTTCTCGTGCTCGTGGCCGCGCAGGACACGATCATTCCAGTCGAGCGATCGCGCGCACTCTATGACGCCTGGGCGGGACCGAAGGACTGGCAGGTCGTGGCGCGATCCGACCACAATACGCTGGGTGCGAAGCCCGAATTCTGGGACGGTCTCGCCCGCTTTCTGGCGCAGCGTTGAGCCCGTCGCTTCGGGTCGCCAGGTTTCGTTCGCGAATTCCAAACCGGCCCCGGACGTGGTAGGGTTTACCGGTCCGCCGGCCCGACAGATCGAAATGGGGGAATGTCATGATGAAGGCCGTCCTCGAATCCCTCATTGCAATCGTCGTCGTCGCTGCGTCGATGCCGGCGTCGCCGGCATCGACGAGCGGCAACGACGTCGTCGTTCGCGTGGAAAGGGACGGCGCGACCTTCACCGTCAGCACCGAGTTTACCGTCGCGGCGACTGCGGACGAAACGTGGGCGGTCCTGACCGACTTCGACCGGATGGCGCAGATCCTGTCGAATGTCGACGCGAGCAAGATCGTGAGCCGCGACGGCGACCTGATCAAGGTCGCGCAAACGAGTCACGCAGACGCCGGCCTGCTGCACCTATCGATGGAGAGTTTGCGGCAGGTGCAACTGACGCCGAACCGCGAACTGCACTCGCGGCTCCTCAAGGGCGATGTCAAGTCCTCGGAGTTCACGACCCGCATCATCCCCGAGGGTGCGCTCACCCGCGTCACGGTGCAAGGCAAGTTCGTGGCCTCGGGGCTCACCGGCGCGGTGCTCAGCGTCGACTCGGTCGAACAGCAGACTCGGCGCCAGTATCAGGAGTTGCGCGACGAAATCCTGCGGCGGAAAGCCAAGCAGCCGCCGCCGCCCTGCCTGATCGCGAAGAACTGTGCGCAGGGATCCGGCTGACTCGACGATCGCCGTTCCCGCTGGTCGCCCTGCCAGGCAGAGAAATTTTGCATTTCGTTTCGAAAGATTCCCGGGGCGGCGGCGAGCGCAACGGCGGCCACGATCATGAGCGCGGAGCCGACAGCAACGAGGAGCGCCGAAACTGACGCGGTACCCGCCTCGGCGGCCCCCGCCGCGCCCGGGCGCGACCGCCCCAAGTCGCTGCTCGCAGTGCTCGTGCCGCGCCCCGTGTCGAAGGGATGGGCGCGCGGCGATGCCACCGGTGGACTAGCCAGCGCAACGTCCAGTCTCGCGCTCGCCCTTTCGCTCGGACTACTCGCCTTCGCGCCGCTTGGTCCGCGGTACGCCGGACTCGGCGTGTATGCCGGTTTCGCGTCCGCGATCTATGGCCGCCTCGTTGCCGGACTGCTAGGCGGCGCGGCGCATCCCGGCAGTGGACCGCGCGCGTCGACCAGCCTGATCCTGGGCGGGTTGATCGCGGTGCTCGCGGCCGATCCGGCGCTCGCACCCTCGGCCACGCGTGGGCCCGAGCTCATTATCGCGTTCGCCGGCGCCGCGGTCGTGATCGCCGGCGTGTTGCAGATGGCGCTCGGTGCGCTCGGCGGCGGCGCCTTTGCGCGCTACGTCCCGTACCCGTTCGTCGCGGGATTCATGTGCGGCGTATCCGCACTGATCATCATCGCGCAGTGCGCGCCACTTGCAGGCGCCACGCCCGCCGATCTTGCCGCTGGACCGCTGGTGGCCTTCGAGGCCCTGCAACCGGCGACGCTGTTTGTCGGCATCACGACGCTGGCGATCATCAAGGCGGTTACGGCTTCGCCCTATTCGAAGCGCGTGCCGGCGCTGCTGGCGGGGCTTGTCGCAGGAACGCTGCTTTTCTACGCGATTCACCTGCTGTTCCCTGCCGTTCGCCTCGGCCAAACCGTTGGCCCCATGCCGTCGGGGCTGCCATTGCCGACCGTCCTTATTCCGCTGATTGGCGTCCCGTGGGACATCATCGTCTCGCACGCCGTTGTAGTCGCGACGGCCGGCTGGGTGATCGCGCTCATCGGCACGCTCGATGGGCTGTTCGCCGCCGTCGCCATCGACCACGCGACCGACGGCCGCCATCGCACCAAGCGCGAGGTCGTGGCCCACGGCCTCGCCAACGTCGTGTCGGGTTTATGCGGCGGTGTGCCCGTCGTGCTATCGCGCGCGATCGCGATGGCGAGTTGGGACGCGGGTGCACGTTCCAAGCGAGCCACGGTCGTTGCGGCGCTGTTCCTCGCGCTGATCTTCGCATTTTGCGGCCGGCTGTTGGAGACGGTGCCGGTGACGGTGCTGGCGGGCATCATGCTGATGTTAGCCATCAGCCTGATCGACAACTGGACGCGCGGTCTCGTTCGCCGGCTGCGGCGGCCAGGCGCGGTGCGCGACGCCACGTTGCTCTGGAGCGTGGCCACGGTTGCGCTGGTCGCGCTCGCGGCGGTCTTCTTCGGATTCATCCCGGCCATCGGCGTCGGCCTCCAGCTGTCGGCGGTCCTTTTCTTCCGCGGCATGAACCGCTCGCTCGTGCGCAGCGTCGTCGATGGCACGGTCCGGCCATCGCGCCGGGTCTGGGGTGGCGACGACGCGGTGCGCATCAAGGAAGTCCGCCAGCGGATTCGGGTAATCGAGCTCGAAGGCGCGCTGTTCTACGGCAGCGCGGAACGCCTGAGCGAGCGGGTCGAGCCTCTAGGCGGCGAGGTCGACGCCGTGGTCCTCGACTTTCGTCGCGTCACCGTGATCGACGCGACCGGCGCGCTGCTCCTCGAGCGGCTTGCCCGGCGCCTCGCGACCAGCGGCACCAAGCTGCTGCTCGCGAGCGTCACCGCCGGCGGAAGGCACGGGCCCGCATTGCTTGCGCACGGCGTGTTCCAGGAGGTCGAATCGCGGCGGTGGTTCCGGGACGCCGATCAAGCGGTCGAATGGGCCGAGCACGCCGCGCTCGAATCGATCGCCCGCGCCGAAAGCGCGGAGTTGAGTCTGTCGGCATTCCCGCTGATGGAAGGGCTGAGCGCGTCCCGGCTTGCACAGATCGCGCATCACTTCGCGCGGCGCACGTTCGCCGCAGGCGAGGTGCTGTTTCGCGAGAACGACCCTGGCGACCGGCTTTGCCTGCTCGCGAGCGGCGCCGTCGAGATCTCGATCGTCGTCCCTGGCGGCTCGCGCTCGCGAATCGTGACGATGGAGGAAGGGTCACTGTTCGGCGAGGCCGCGTTGCTCGACGGCCGCCCGCGCTCGGCAACCGCGCGGGCGGTCGAGGACACCGTCGTCTACGAGCTCACCCGCGACGCGATGGACGAAATTGCGACGCGGGACCCGGCGATCGCGATCCGGCTCGTGACGAACCTCGCCCGGATTCTGTCGTTGCGCATGCGCGAGACCAACGAAATCCTGCGCCAGCTCGACGACTCCCGAGGCTGAAAGCCACCTCCGTCCACGCGCGGGCTGCCGCTACGGTCGCGTCGCCGTGGTACGCAATGAGGCGGCCCCGGTCGGTCGAATTGGAGCACTCGATCGACTCCACGGTGGAAGGACGCGGGCCCGCCGCGGCGAGAGCGCCTTCGGACTCCGGGCCCCAATGCTGGGACGACGGCATGGGTATCGCGCGTGAATCATCGCGCTTGGGCGGTGTCGCATCCAAGATCGCCCCGGGGGCTGCGTCGGAGGCATGAGCATTCCCGCCAGATCGGAGTTGTCGATTTCGCCACCCGCCGTTCGACCAGAAGCAGAACGACCCTTTGCCGGACCGTCCGGAAACTCGCTCCAAACCGTCAATCCGAAGGAGACATGCGATGCGATTCATGGTGATCGTCAAGGCCACCCCGAACAGCGAAGCCGGCGTCATGCCGAGCGAAAAACTGTTGGCCGAGATGGGGAAGTTCAACGAAGAGCTGGTGAAGGCCGGCGTGATGCTCGCCGGCGAAGGGCTGCAGCCGAGCGCGAAGGGCGCGCGCGTCAGGTTCGCCGGCGGCAAGCGAACCGTCGTCGACGGTCCGTTTGCCGAGACGAAAGAGTTGGTTGCCGGCTACTGGCTGTGGCAGGTCAAGTCGAAGGAAGAGGCGATCGAATGGGTCAAGCGCTGCCCGGATCCGATGCCCGGCGAAGAAGCGGAGATCGAGATTCGGCAAGTCTTCGAAGCCGAGGACTTCGGCGCCGAATTCACGCCCGAGCTCCGCGCGCAGGAGCAACGCTTGCGCGCGAAGGCCGACGAGCTCGCGCGGTCCGGGAAACGCTGACGGAAACGATCGAATCTTTCTCTCTCTGCGAAAGGATCCACGATGACCCAGCTCGATGCCTACCTGATCTTCGACGGCACTTGCGCCGACGCGATGCGCTTCTACGAGCGCACGCTCGAAGGCAAGCTCAGCTTGCTGACGCACGCCGAATCTCCGCTGGCGGCCCAAACGCCCCCCGGGAGCGCCGATCGGATCATGCACGCGCGCCTCGACCTCGGCGGCCGCCTGCTGATGGCGTCCGACTCGATGGTCGGCCAGCCGTACGAAGGCCTGAAGGGATTCTCGCTGTCGCTGATCTATCCCGCGGCCGCCGACGCCAGGCGCGTGTTCGACGCGTTGGCGGACGGCGGCAGGGTCACGATGCCCATGCAGAAAACGTTCTGGGCCGAAGCCTTCGGCATGCTGGTCGACCGCTTCGGCACGCCGTGGATGGTCAACGGCGGAATGACGAGTGCCTGACGCCGGCCCGGCCCCCGATCGCCAGCGGTGCGCCGCCGGTTACCGAGGGCCTTCAGTGCGCCGTGCCCATCAGGCGATCGGGGAGCCAGGTCGCGATCTCCGGAAACACGCACAGGATGACGATCGCGAGCATCATGCACAGCACATACGGAATCGTGCCCCACATGATGCGCGTCACCGGTACGTCGGGCGCGATCGAGCTGACGATGTAGATGTTGAGACCGACCGGCGGATGGATGAGGCCGATCTCCATGTTCATCGTGAGGATCACGCCGAACCACACGGGGTCGAAGCCCGCGGTCCTGATGATCGGGTAGAGGATCGGCGCCGTCATCAGGATGATCGCGGCCGGCGGGATGAAGAACCCGCACACCAGCAGGAAGACGTTGATCATCGCCATCAGCATCCAGCGGTTGACGTGCGCGTCGGCGATCGCCTGCGCGAGCGTCTGCGTGAGGTACAGCGACGTCAGCATGTAGCCGAACAGCACGGCGGCGGCGATGATCATCAGGATCATCACCGACTCGCGCGTCGTGTCGCGCAGGATCGACCACCACTGCGTGGGCCGCCACATCCGATAGATCACGATCGCGAGCAGGACGCACAGCGCGGCGCCCACGCCGGCCGCCTCCGATGGCGTCGCCACGCCGCCGTAGAGCACATACATCACGCCGACGATGATCGCGAGAAACGGCGCGATCTTGGGAATCGACTGCAGTTTCTGGGTCCAGGTGTAGCGAAAGTCCACGGCGTGGGAACGGAACCCGCGCTTGCGGATGATGATCACCGTCCACAGGATGAACAGCATCGTCAGCATCACGCCGGGCACGACCCCGGCGAGGAACAGCCTGCCGATCGACGTCTCGGTCGCGATGCCGTAGAGAATGAACGTGATCGAGGGCGGGATCAGGATGCCGAGCGTGCCGCCCGCGCAGATCGATCCGGTCGCAACGTCGTCCGGATAGCCGCGGCTGCGCATCTCCGGGATTCCCATCTTGCCGATCGCCGCACAACAGGCGGGCGACGATCCGGTGAGCGCGGCGAACAGCGCACACGCGCCGAGGTTCGAGATGACGAGACCGCCCGGCAACCGGTAGAGCCAGCGGTCGAGCGCGACGTAGAGGTCCTTGCCCGCAGGCGACGAACCGATCGCCGCTCCCATCATGACGAACATCGGGATCGACACCAGCGTGAAGTCATGCAATCCCCCGTAAAGCGTCTCGGCGACCACTTGCAGCGCGTCGATCCCCTGAAACACCAGCAGGAAGAAGATCGCGACCGCGCCGAGCCCGAACGCGACCGGCGCGCCCGAGAGCAGGACGGCGAGCGTCGCGACGAGCACGATCGCTCCCTGGGTGGTCGGCGTCATCGCCCGGCGTCGCGGTTCGGCCGTTGCGCGGCCAGCGCGATACCCCTGCCGAGGGGCGGGCGCCATCGGGCGGCCGTGCGGCGCTCAGAGGTCACGGTGTCTCATCGGGCCCGCCTCCCTGACCGCTCACTTGCGCTCCACGCGAATGCCGAAGGGCGGCTCGCGGCCGACGAGCAGGTTGCCGAGATCGGCAAGGCACTGCAGCGTGAGGATGCCGAGGCCGATCGGCATCGACGCATAGGGGATCCAGAGCCGTGCTCGCCACATCGTGTCGGATACCCAGTTCTTGTCCCACGCCTCCTTCCACAGCGCGTAGGTAAGCACGGTGAGCGTGATGCAGAAGGCGAGCGTCAGCAGCCCGGAAAACAGCGCCAGCCCGTAGCGGCTCCGCTTGGCGACGTAGTGCGGCAGCACGTCGACGTTGACGTGCCCCCGGATCATCAGCACATACGGGCTGCCGACGAACGTCGAGGCGATCAGGCAATAAGTGACGAAATCGGTCTGCCAGATCGTGTTCTCGTTCAGCACGTAGCGCACGAACACCATCTGGCAGACGACGACGACGCCGGCGCCGATCAGTGCGGCGGCGACGACGCCGCAGAGGTTCGAGACGATCCTGACGGCGCGAGCGAAAGACTCCACGTCGGTCATTCCCGCGACCGCGGGAATCCAGCGACTCTTGGGGCAAAGACCCCGGGTTCCCGCCGGCGCGGGAACGACCTCGTCACGGGCACCCCTATTTGACGCTCAGCGCATCGTCGATGAGCTGCTTTCCGTCAGGCACGTCCTTCGCGAACTGCTCGTAGCTGCTCTTCTTCGCGACGCCGACCCACGCGTCGTACTCGGCGGGCGTCAGGGTGATCACCTCGACGTTGTGGTCCTTGAACACCTTGACCATTTCGTCGTCGAGTCCCTTCGCCTCCTTCGCGAAATAGGCTTCCGCCTTCTTGCCGGCACCCAGCAGGGCGTCCTGCTGCGGCTTGCTCAGCCGATCGAAGCTCTTCTTCGACATCAGCACCGGCTCGTACATGAACCACAGCGCCTCATCGCCCGGGGCAGTGACGCACTTCAGCTGCTCGTAGAGGCGGAAGGACACGAAGCTGCCGGTGCTGGTGTCGGTTGCGTCGGCAACGCCGGTCTGCAGCGCGTTGTAGACCTCGTTGCTGGGAATCGAGACGATCGACGCGCCGGCCGCCTGCCACATCGCGGCGAACGTCGGCCCCGCCGAGCGGATCTTCTGCCCCTTGATGTCGGCCGGCGCCCGGATGCACGCCTTCTTCGAGCCGAACGCGCCGGCGAGCCACGCGTCGGAGAGCACGATCACGCCATCCTTCTCGATCTTCGCCTTGATCTCCTTCATGAACTTCGAGTCGCCGAGCCGCGCGGCGCGCGCATGATTGCGCACGAGTCCCGGCATCAGCGTCGCGCCGAACGCGCGCTCCTTGCCGCTCGCGTAGTCGAGCGGGAACGACGAGATGTCGAGCTGGCCGTTCACCAGCGCGTTCCACTGCTCGTTCGGCTTGAACAGCGACGCGCCTGGATAGACCTGGATCTCGAGGTCGACGCCCGCCGCCTTCGCCTCGCGGGCGATGATCTGCACCATCTCGTCGCGAACGTCACCCTTTCCGCCCGGGAACTGGTGCGAAGCGCGCAAAACCACCGGCGCCGCCGCGACCGAACCGGCCCATGCCGCCGCGAGCAGCGCCGAAAGGATTGCGCCGCGTCTCAACTTGTTCATCGCTGTCTCCTCCACGTGGAAAAAGCCATCGGGGGTGGCACGTAGGGACGGGCTTCGGTGATGGCCCCGGCGGCGGTCGTTCATTCTAAACCAAGGACTCGGCATCGGTGCACGCTCCCCCTGTCCGGCGCCAACAATCCCCATGGGCCCGGGTTGCGGGACGGCAAGAGCAACGGCCGCCGGCTTCTTCAATAGAATATGGCCGGGCGAGTTCGCCGTCCGGCTTCGGTTGCCGGGGGAGACCTCGAATGCGACCATCGCTCGAATGTCCGACGCGAGGATCGAGATGCGGGAATTGAGGGCGCTTTTCTTCGACGTATTCGGGACGCTGGTCGACTGGCGAGCGTCCATCGCGAGAGAGGCGCGGAAAATCCTCTCGCCGCTCGACGTCGAAACCGGCTGGCTGGCCCTTGCCGACGCGTGGCGCGCGCAATACCAGCCGGCGCTGGAGGAAGTGCGCCGCGGACGTCTTCCGTTCGACAAGCTCGACGCGCTGCATCGGCGCAATCTCGACGTGGTCCTGCGCGAGCTCGGGCTCGATCGGATCGACGAGGCCGTTCGCGCCGATTTGAACCTCGCCTGGCACCGGCTCGACGCGTGGCCGGACGTCAAGCCGGGGCTCGACCGGCTGCGCTCCAAGTTTCGGATCGCGCCGTGCTCGAACGGCAACATCTCGCTGATGGTCGATCTTGCGCGCCGCAATGGATTGGTCTGGGACGCGATTCTCGGAGCCGAGCTCGCCCGCGACTACAAGCCCAAGGCGGCGGTTTATCTTGCGGCGGCGGCCGCCTTCGATTGTGCGCCGGAGGAGACCCTGATGGTCGCCGCGCATTCTTCCGACCTCGCCGCGGCGTCGCGCGCCGGCTTGCGCACCGCGTTCGTCGCGCGACCGGACGAACACGGCCCCGGGAAGGGCGAGAGCGCTCCGCAACTGCCGGTCGATTTCAACGCCGCCAGCCTGCTTGATCTGGCCAATCAGCTTGGCTGCGCCGGCAAATGAGCCGGGATGGGGTCTCTGCGGTGAGGCGCCACCATCGAACCCGATCGCGCGCACACGGCGCCCAGCGTGGGAGAACAAACCGATGAGTCGTTACGCCGATCTCCTTGCCGACGCGCTGCAGCGCGTGGGTGAAATTCAGCCCTGGGAGCTGAGCCGGCGCCTCGGGAGCGAACAGTCGCCACTGGTACTCGATGTCCGCGAGCCGGCGGAGTTCGCGCTGGCGCGCATTCCGGGCTCGATCAATGTGCCGCGCGGCGTGCTCGAACAGGCCTGCGAGTGGGACTATGAAGAGACCATTCCCGCACTCGCGAGCCGATCGCGGCAGTCGATCGTGGTCGTGTGCCGCTCGGGCAATCGCTCCATCCTTGCCGCCGACGTGATGCGGCAGATGGGCTTTGCCGACGTCGTGTCGCTGCAGACCGGCGTACGGGGCTGGAACGACTTCGAACAGCCGCTGGTCGACGCCGAGGGCCGCGCCGTCGACGGCGACGCGGCGGAACGGCTGCTCGCGCCACGCGTGCGTGCAGACCAGCAGCGTCCGAGCGGTGCGGCGCGCGGCGCCTGATCAGCGCACCTCAGAGCAGCTGCGCCTGCCGCTGCACATTCGCATCGACGACGGTCAGCGCCGTCATGTTGACGATCCGGCGCACGGTGGCCGACGGCGTAAGGATGTGCACCGGCTTGGCCACGCCGAGCAGGATCGGACCCAGCGTCACCCCGCCGCCGACGGCCGACTTCAGCAGATTGAACGCGATGTTCGCCGCGTCGACCGTGGGCATGATCAGCAGGTTCGCCTCCCCCTTGAGCCGCGAGTTGGGAAACGCGCGCAGGCGGACATCTTCGTCGAGCGCCGCGTCGCCGTGCATCTCGCCCTCGACTTCGAGCTCGGGATCCATGAGATTGAGCAGCGCCAGCGCGGCCTGCATCTTCTTCGCCTGCGGGTTCGCGCTGCTGCCGAAGCTCGAGTGCGACAGCAGCGCCGCCTTGGGCGTGATGCCGAAGCGGCGAATCTCGTCGGCGGCGAGCTGCGTGATCTCGGCGACCTGCTCGGCCGTCGGATCGACGTTGACGTAGGTGTCGGCGATGAAGATCGTCCGGTTCGGCATCACGACCGCATTCATCGCCGCGTAGATCCTGACGCCCTTGCGCAACCCGATCACCTGGTCGACGTACACCCGATGCATCTCGTGCGTGCCGAACATGCCGCACAGCATGCCGTCGGCCTCTCCCAGGTGCAGCATCATCGCCCCGATCAGCGTCAGCCGCCTCCTGATCTCGATCTTCGCGTACTGCTGCGACACGCCCCTGCGCTGCGTGAGCCGGTAGTACTCGGTCCAGTATTCGCGGTAGCGGGGGTCGTGATCGGGATTGACGATCTCGAAATCGCGCCCCGCCTTCATCCGCAGCCCGTAGCGCTCGACGTTCTGCTCGATCACCGCCGGGCGGCCGACCAGGAAAGGCTTTGCAAGGCCCTCGTCGACGACGACCTGCACCGCGCGCATCACCCGCTCCTCCTCGCCCTCGGCGTAGACGATCCGCTTCGGGGCCTGCTTCGCCGCGGCGAAGATCGGCTTCATCAGCAGACCCGAGTGATAGACGAACTGGGTGAGCTTGTCCCGGTACGCGGCGAAATCGACGATCGGGCGGGTGGCCACCCCCGAATCCATCGCCGCCTTCGCCACCGCCGGCGCAATCTGCACGATGAGGCGCGGGTCGAACGGCTTGGGGATCAGGTATTCGGGACCGAAGCGCAGGCTCTCCGTGCTGTACGCCTGCGCGACGATGTCGGACTGCTCGGCCATCGCGAGGCCGGCCAGCGCCTGCACCGTTGCGAGCTTCATCGCCTCGTTCACCGTCGTCGCGCCGACGTCGAGCGCGCCGCGGAAGATGAACGGGAAGCAGAGCACGTTGTTGACCTGGTTCGGATAGTCCGACCGACCGGTGGCGATGATCGCGTCGGGCCGCGCCGCTTTGGCGACATCCGGCATGATCTCGGGCTCGGGGTTGGCGAGCGCCAGGATCAGCGGCTGATCCGCCATCTGCGCCAGCCATTCGGGCTTCAGGACCTTCGCCGCGGAGAGGCCGAGGAAGATGTCGGCGGCGGGCAGCAGGTCGGAGAGCTTGCGCGCATCGGTTTTTTTCGCGTAGCGCGCCTTGTTGTCGTCCATCTCCTCCTTGCGGCCCGCGTAGACGACGCCCGCGATGTCGCAGACCCAGATGTTCTGTTGCCCCACGCCGAGCGAGACGAGCAGGTCGAGGCACGCGAGCGCGGCGGCGCCCGCCCCCGAGCAGACGAGCTTGACCTTGGCGATATCCTTGCCGACGATCCGCAGCCCGTTGACGATCGCCGCGCCGACGATGATCGCCGTGCCGTGCTGATCGTCGTGGAAGACCGGAATCCGCATCCGCTCGCGGAGCTTCTTTTCGACGTAGAAGCACTCGGGGGCCTTGATGTCCTCGAGATTGATGCCGCCGAACGTCGGCTCCAGCGCCGCGATGATCTCGACCAGCTTGTCGGCGTCGCGCTCGTCGACCTCGATGTCGAAACAGTCGATGCCGGCGAACTTCTTGAACAGCACCGCCTTTCCTTCCATCACCGGCTTCGCGGCGAGCGGACCGATCGGCCCCAGCCCGAGCACGGCCGTGCCGTTGGTCACCACCCCGATCAGGTTGCCGCGCGCGGTGAGGTTGCGCGCCTCCGCCGGCTCGCGGACGATTTCATCGCAGGCGGCGGCCACGCCGGGCGAATAGGCGAGCGCAAGGTCGCGCTGATTCGTCAGGTGCTTGGTGGGCGCGATCGAGATCTTGCCGGGCGGGAGTTGCCGGTGATACTCGAGCGAAGCTTCGCGAATTTCCTTGTCGGGCATGGGGGCACCGTCCGGAATGGGGGTCGGGTATCTTAGCGTAGCGAGCGCGGGTGCAGACGACGAGCCGGCGAGTTGTCAGCGATGCACCGGTATGCCTTCGCCCGCCAGACCCTCCGCAGCACGCGGGATTGCCGGGTTCGTTCCCGCCGCATCGTTTTCTGCTCTTCGGCGGCGCTGGGGCCGCCGAAGACCGTAGCGCTCGCGGCACCGCGACCACCACGACAGGGGGTTGCGAGGACGCGCCGACGCGCCAAGCGGAAGCCGGTCCTCACCGGAACACCATCCTTGACCCTACGCAAGGCTGCCAGAGGGGCGTCCGCTATAATCGCGGCTGTTTTTCAGTCATTTACGACCCTTGCGCACGGACCTTTTCCCAGCCCCCGGCCGCCCGCGGAACCTCCCGCCTCTCCATGCTCGAAGCCCACGAACTTGCCGCGCGTCGCGGCCACGCGCGGCTGTTCGAGGGGCTGTCGTTCCGGCTCGAATCGGGGCGCGCACTCGTGGTCACGGGTGCCAACGGGACGGGCAAGACGACGCTCTTGCGCATGCTTGCGGGCCTGTCGGCGCCCGCCGCGGGCGAGATCCGGTGGAATGGCGCCGTCGTCGCGCCGTTCGCTCCGATGGTGCGGGCGGCGATCGCGTTCGCGGGCCACGCCCCCGCGCTGAAGGACGAGCTTTCCGCCGAGGAGAATCTCGCCGCGCTGCTGGCGCTCGCCGGCGAATGGCTGCCGCGCGAATCGATTCGGGCCGCGCTCGACAACGTGGCGCTCGGGCCGAAGCGGGCGCTTCCCGCCCGCGTCCTGTCGCAAGGTCAACGCCGGCGGATCGGCCTTGCGCGACTGTCGCTTCTCAATCGGCCGCTGTGGATTCTCGACGAGCCGGTGACCGCGCTGGATGCGGCCGGCATTGCAATGCTCGTCGGCATGGTGGCGGAGCACGTTGCTCGCGGCGGCAGCGCCGTGGCCGCAACGCACGTTGCCCTGGGACTACCCGACGCGCACGTGCGCTCGATGGCGCTCGCGTGAAGATGGCGCTCGCGGAGCCCGCTCCAGTGTCCGCGGCCGCCGGAGCCATCCTGCCGGGCGTGCGCTGGGCGCTGGTGCGCGACCTCCGGATCGCGCTGCGTTCGCGGGCGGAACTCGGCGTGCAGCTTTTGTTCTATGTGATCGTGGTTTCGCTGTTCCCGTTGTCGACGACGCCCGAACGCGCACTCCTCTCGACGATGGGGCCGGGCGTGCTCTGGGTCGCCGCCCTGCTCGCCTCGCTCCTGTCACTGCCGCGCCTGTTCGCCGGCGACTACGCGGATGGCACGCTCGAGCAGATCGCGCTGTCGCCTTATCCGCTCGGCGCGCTCGTCTCGGGTAAAATACTCGCGCATTGGTTGACCACGGGGCTACCCGTCGCCCTGCTGGCGCCGCTGCTCGGCGTCCAGTACGCGATGGACGCCGAATCGCTCGCGGTCTTGGCCGCGGCGCTTTTGATCGGCACGCCGATCCTCTCGCTGCTGGGCGCGATCGGCGCGGCGCTGACGCTGGGTCTGCGCGCCGGCGGCAGTCTGCTTGCGCTCCTGATCCTGCCGCTGTACGTGCCGGTGCTGATCTTCGGCGCCGGCGCGGTGGATGCTGCGCGCGCCGGATTGGGCGCCGGCGCCAACCTGTCGCTGCTCGCCGCGGGCCTGTGCATTGCGCTCCTCGGCGCGCCGTTCGCGGCCGCCGCGGCCGTGAGAATCGCCCTGGACTGATCGACATCGAACGCCATGGCCGTCAACTGGTTTCGCTACGCCTCTCCGGCGACGTTCTATTCCTTCGCCGGAAGGATGGTGCCGTGGTTTGCCTGGTCGGCCGCCGCGCTGGCCGCAATCGGCGTCTATCTCGGCTTGTTCGTCGCGCCGACCGACTTCCAGCAGGGCGATGCCTACCGGATCATCTTCATCCACGTCCCCGCCGCCTGGATGTCGATGTTTCTCTACGTCGTGATGGCGTGCTGGAGCGCGCTGGCGCTCGGCTTCAACACGCGGCTTTCGGCGATGATGGCGCAGGCGATCGCGCCGACCGGCGCGCTGATGACGGCGATCGCGTTGTTCACCGGTTCGCTGTGGGGACGCCCGACGTGGGGCACGTACTGGGCCTGGGACGCGCGGATGACCTCCGAGCTGATCCTGCTCTTCCTCTACCTCGGGATCATCGCGCTCCGCAACGCGATCGACGACCCTCGCCGCGCCGACCGCGCCTGCGCGGTGCTCGCGTTGACCGGCGTGATCAACGTCCCGATCATCTATTACTCGGTCAAGTGGTGGAACACGCTGCATCAGGGTTCGTCGGTAAGCCTGACGGCGGCGCCGAAAATGGCGGCGCTGATGCTGACCGGGATGCTGATCATGTCGTTCGCCGCGTGGTTCTATGCGATCGCCGTCGTGCTCGTGCGCGCACGGGCGATCATGCTCGAGCGCGAGCGCGGCGCGGCGTGGGTTTCGGGTCTGCAAGAGGTTCGCGCGGCATGATGGATTTCTTCGCCATGGGCGGCTACGCCTTCTACGTCTGGGGTTCGTACGGAATGACGGCGCTCGTCGTCGTCGCCGAGATCGTCGCGCTCATCGGCCGCCGCAAGTCGGCGCTCGAGGAAGCGCGGCTTTCCGGGCCCGAGGAGGCCCCCATTGCCGCCAGCCGAGGCGCCGCATGAAGCCCCGCCATCGTCGTTTCGCCTGGATCGGCGGCGGGATCGCCGTGCTGGGCGTCGCCGCGGCGCTGGTGCTGAACGCGTTCCAGTCCAATCTCGTGTTCTTCTTCACGCCTTCGCAGATCGCCGCCAACGAAGCGCCCAAGGGTCGCGCGTTTCGCATCGGCGGGCTCGTCGTCGACAAGAGCCTGACCCGCGAGGCGGATGGCCTCACCGTGCACTTCGCCGTCACCGACACCGCGAGCACCGTCCCCGTCGTCTACACCGGCATCCTTCCGGATCTGTTCAAGGAAGGCAAAGGTGTCGTCGCCCAGGGGAAGCTCGGAGGCGACGGGGTCTTCCACGCGACCGAAGTGCTGGCGAAGCACGACGAGAATTACATGCCGCCGGCCGCCGCCGACGCGGTCAACAAGGCGCACGGCGCCGCGGCGGCCGAAAAAACGGCCCGCACGCTGAAGCCGTGATCCGCACCTTCGACGGGGGAACCCGATGATTCCCGAACTCGGCCATTTCGCGCTGATCCTCGCGCTGCTGCTGGCGATGATTCTCGGCACGCTCCCGATCATCGGCGCGCAACGCCGCATCCGCGCCTGGATGGCGCTCGCGCGGCCGGTGGCGCAGGGACAGTTCGTTTTCGTGGCCACCGCCTGGGCCTGCCTCGCCTACTCGTTCATCGTCAGCGACTTCTCCGTCGCGAACGTCGCCACGAACTCGAACTCGCAGCTTCCCGCCTACTATCGCTTCGCCGCGACGTGGGGGTCGCACGAGGGCTCGATGCTGCTGTGGGTACTGATGCTCTCGGTGTGGACGTTCGCCGTGTCGGTGCGAAGCCGGCATCTCCCCGACGAGACGGTCGCGCGCGTGCTTGGCGTCATGGGTCTGGTCAGCGTGGGCTTCCTGCTCTTCCTGCTCCTGACATCGAATCCGTTCGAACGGCTGTTCCCGGTCCCCGCGGACGGTCGCGACCTCAATCCGCTGCTGCAGGATCCCGGGATGGTCGCGCATCCGCCGATGCTCTACATGGGCTACGTCGGCTTCTCGGTGGCGTTCGCCTTCGCCATCGCGGCGCTCATCGGAGGGCGGCTCGACACGACTTGGGCACGCTGGTCGCGGCCGTGGACGACGCTCGCGTGGAGCTTCCTCTCCATCGGCATCATGATCGGCAGCTGGTGGTCCTACTACACGCTGGGCTGGGGCGGCTGGTGGTTCTGGGATCCCGTCGAGAACGCCTCGTTCATGCCCTGGCTCGTCGGCACCGCACTGCTCCACTCGCTCGCCGTGACCGAGAAGCGCGGCACGTTCAAGAACTGGACGGTGCTGCTCGCGATCTGCGCGTTCTCGCTGTCGCTCGTCGGCACGTTCCTCGTGCGCTCCGGCGTGCTCACGTCGGTGCACGCCTTCGCGACGGACCCGCGGCGCGGCGTGTTCATCCTCGCCTTCCTCGTCATCGTGATCGGCGGCTCGCTGGCCCTCTATGCGGTGCGCGCGCCGAAGGTCGGCGTCGGCGGCCGCTTCGATATCGTCTCCCGCGAGTCGATGCTGCTCGGCAACAACGTCCTGCTCGTCGCGGGCGCAGGCTCGGTGCTGCTTGGAACGCTCTATCCATTGTTCCTCGACGCGCTCAATCTCGGCAAGATTTCGGTCGGCCCACCGTATTTCGACACGGTGTTCGTGCCGTTGATGACTCCGCTCGTCTTCCTGATGGGCGTCGGGCCGCTGTCGCGCTGGAAGCGGGCGTCGATCCCCGATCTCTGGCGGCGGCTGCGCTGGGCGCTTGCCGTCAGCGTCGTGACCGCGCTGCTGGCGCCTCTGGCGGCGCGGGAGTGGAATCCTTTCGTCTCCTTCGGCCTGCTGCTCGCCTTCTGGATCGTCACCGCGACCTTCATCGTGGTCCGCGAGCGGATTCGCAACGTGACGAGCGGCCTTGTCGCGCAGCTCAGTCGCCAGCCGCGTAGCTTCTGGGGGATGGTCGTCGCGCATCTCGGGATCGCGGTGTTCATCGTCGGCGTCACGATGGTCAAGGGCTACGAGGTCGAGCGCGACGTCAAGATGAACGTCGGCGATACGGTCAACGTCGCCGGCTACGCGTTCCGCTTCGACGGCGTCACGCAGACGAAAGGGCCGAATTACGAGGCCACGCGCGGCAGCCTCAGCATCAGCCGCAAAGGCGCGTACGTCGAGACGCTCTATCCCGAGAAGCGCATGTACAACGCGGGCGGCAATCCGATGACCAACGCCGCGATCGACAGCGGCCCGTTCGGCGACCTCTACGTTTCGATGGGCGAGCCGGCCGGCGGCGGCGCCTGGGTCATCCGCGTGTATTCGAAGCCGTTCGTCACCTGGATCTGGGGCGGCTTCCTGATGCTGGCAATCGGGGGCTTCCTCGCCCTTTCCGACCGCCGCTACCGCGTCGGGGCGGAGCGCGACGCCGTCGTGCCGCGCGGCGCGGCCGCCGCGTACGGAACGAAGCGATGAACAAGAAGCTGCTGATCCCGCTCGCCGTTTTCTTCGTCCTGGCGGGGTTCCTGTTCGCGGGCCTGTGGCGCGACCCCCGCGAAATCCCCTCGCCGCTGATCAACAAGCCCGCGCCGCAGTTCACGCTCGCCCAACTCCACGACCCTGCATCGAAGCTCGGCACCGCCGACATGAAGGGTCAGGTCTGGCTCCTCAACGTCTGGGCGTCATGGTGCGTTTCCTGCCGCGAGGAGCATCCGCTGCTGGTCGCGCTCGCCAGGGAGAAAGTAGTGCCCATCATCGGCCTCGATTACAAGGACGAGCCGGGTCCCGGCAAGACGTGGCTCGCCCAGAATGGCGATCCGTACACGACGTCGGTGATGGACCGCGACGGCAGCGTCGGCATCGATTACGGCGTTTACGGCGTCCCCGAAACCTTCGTGATCGACAAGGGGGGCACGATCCGCTACAAGCAGATCGGGCCGATCACTCAGGAGGCGCTGGAGAAGAGGATTCTTCCGCTGGTGAGGGAGCTGCAGAAATCATGACGGTCCGCTTGCGCGCGCTGCTGCCGCTGGCATTTGCGACGTGCGTGCTGTGGCCTCTCGCCGCGGCGGGCGCCGATGCCGTGCCGACCGAGATGGATCCGGGCTCGGCGGCGCGCGCGGTCAAGCTCGCCGAAAGGCTCCGCTGTCTCGTCTGCCAGAACCAGTCGATCGCCGATTCGAATGCCGAGCTCGCGAACGACCTGCGCCGGCAGATCCGCGAGCAGATCGCGGCAGGCAAGAGCGATGACGAAATCGTCAATTACATGGTGAACCGCTACGGCGACTTCGTTCTCTACCAGCCACCGTTCAAGGTGACGACGGCGCTGCTCTGGGCGGGCCCCGCGCTCCTCCTGGTCGGGGGCTTTATCGTCCTCCTGCGCAACGTGCGCCGGCGTCAGGTTGCCGAAGCGCCGCTCACGGCCGAGGAACGCGAGCGCGCTGCGCACCTGCTCGGCGAAGACTCCGGGAAGAAAGACAAGTGATCGCGTTCGTCGTCATCACGGCCGTCATGGTCGCCGCAGCCCTCGCGTGGGTGCTCCTCCCGCTGCTGCGTGGCGCGAGCCCTGGGGGCATCGAGCGCGGGGCCTCCAACATCGCGATCCTGCGTGACCAGCTGGCCGAGCTCGACGTCGACCTTGCCAACGGCACGATCCCGCGCGAGCAATACGAGCAGGCTCGGCGCGAGTTGGAGGCGCGGGTCCTGGACGAATCGACGAGCGCGGGCGAAGCGCCACGTGCGCCCTCCACCGCCGGCGCCTGGACGGCGGCGATCGTCGCCGCAGCGTTGCCGATCGCCGCGCTGCTGCTCTACGTTTCGCTCGGCAATTTCGATGCGTTTTCGCCGCTCGCCGCGCGGCCGGCCACGGCGGCCAACGGCGCCGAACACGACCTCACCCCGCAGCAAATCGAGGAAATCGCCACCAAGCTCGCGGCGCGACTCGAAAAGGAGCCCGACAACGCCGAAGGCTGGGTCGTGCTGGCGCGGACGTACTATGCGCTGAACCGCCACGCCGACGCCGCGCGGGCCTTCGAGCGAGCGGTCGCGCTCAATCCGGGCAACGCCGGCGTGCTCGCCGACTACGCCGACGCCCTGGGCGCCGCGCAGGGCGGCTCGCTCGCCGGCAAACCGCTCGAACTCGTGCAGCGGGCGCTCACGATCGATCCCACGCAGTGGAAGGCACTGGCGCTCGCGGGCACGGTGGCCTTCGATCGCAAGGACTATGCGCAGGCCGTCGCGTATTGGGAGCGGATGAAGGCCACGGTGCCACCGGGGTCGCCGCTCGCCAATTCGATCGACTCGAGCATCGCGGAAGCGCGCGAGCTGGGCGGGCTGAAAGTCTCTCCCGTCAGCGCGCCGGCGTCACCCGCCGGCGGAAACAAGGCCGCGGCACCGGCCGCCGTGGCCAAGACGCCGGCAGCCGCAGCACCGCCCGGTGGAGCGAGCGTCGCCGGCACCGTAACGCTCGCCCCGGAGGTCGCGGCGAAGGCCGCCCCGACGGACACCGTGTTCATCTTCGCCCGGCCCGCGCAGGGCGGGAAGATGCCGCTCGCGATCCTGAGGAAGCAGGTCAAGGATCTGCCCGCGACATTCACGCTCGACGACACGATGGCGATGGCGCCCAACATGGCGTTGTCGAACTTCGGTGAAGTCGTGGTCGGCGCGCGCATCTCGAAGTCCGGGCAGGCGATGCCGCAGAGCGGCGATCTCGAGGGGCTCTCGCCGCCGGTCAAGGTGGGCGCGACCGGCGTCGCAGTGACGATCGCGAAGACGGTTCCCTAGCGACAAAGAAACAAGATGCCGACGGACATCGACGTCCTGGTCATCGGCGGCGGCATCTCGGGGCTCGCGACGGCGTTCGGCTTGAAAACCCGCGGCGCCTCGGTCGAGGTTTTCGAGGTGGCATCGCGCGCGGGCGGCGTGATCGGCAGCCGGCACCGCGACGGCGTGCTCTACGAGCGCGGGCCGAACAGCACGCTCGACACGACGCCGCTCATCAACGCGCTGCTCGACGAGCTCGGGATCCGCGGCGAGCGCCGCGATGCCGCCGCCGCAGCAAAAACGCGCTTCATCGTTCGCGGGGGCGCGCTGGTTGCGCTGCCCACGAATGCGGCGACCTTGCTGACGACGTCGGCTTTCTCGCTTCCGGCGAAGCTGCGACTGTTGCGCGAGCCGCTCGTCGCCCGCGCGCCCGCAGGGGCCGAGGAATCGATCGCGGCATTCGTGCGCCGTCGCCTCGGGACCGAGTTCCTCGATTACGCGATCGACCCCTTCGTGTCCGGCGTCTACGCCGGCGATCCGGAGCAGATCTCGGTGCCGGCCGCGTTTCCGCGCCTCGCTGCGCTCGAACAGAGGTACGGCGGTCTGCTCAAGGGTCAGATCCTCGGCGCGCGGGAACGCAGGAAAAGCGGGGAGCCGGCGAAAAATGCGGCGCCGAGCTTCTCTTTCCGCGCCGGGATGCAGACTCTCACCGACGCGCTCGCCCGTGCCGTTGCGCGCGTCGAGACCGGCGTACAGGGGCGGCGCATCGAGCGCAATGCCGACGGGACGTGGGCCGTCGTCGGCGCGCGCGCCGGCGAGCCGATCCTGCGGCGCGTGAAGGCGGTCGTGCTCGCCACCCCGGCCTACGAGGCGGCGAAGCTCGCGCGCGAGCTCGCGCCGGCGGCGGCAAAAGGGCTCGCCGGCATCGAATACGCGGCGATCGCGGGAGCGGCCAGCGCCTACCGCCGCGAGGACGTCACCCACTCGCTCGCCGGTTTCGGCTTCCTGGTCCCGAAAAAGGAGCAACGCGCGATCCTCGGGACCTTGTTTTCGAGCAGCATGTTCGAAGATCGGGCCCCCGAGGGCGTGGTGCTGCTGACCTCCTTCCTGGGCGGGCGCCGCAATCCAGAGCTCCTCGCGAAGCCCGATGCGAAGCTTGGCCAGATCGTCCACGGCGAACTCGCGGCGCTCGTCGGCGCGCGCGCGCAACCCTTGTGGACCGAGATCACGCGCTGGCAGCGTGCAATTCCGCAATACACGTTGGGCCATCTCGAGCGCCTGCGTCCGCTCGAGGAGGCCGAGCGGGCGCTGCCGGGACTGTTCTACTGCGCGAGCTATCGCGGCGGCGTATCGGTCGGCGACTGCGTCAAGTCGGCGCACGCCACGGCAGAGACCGTCGCGCGCTTCCTGGCCGGCGTCCGAACCGCGTAGCTACAGCCCCTTGCCGCAGTTCCAGCACAAATCGAACGTGGCGGGCGACTCCTCGCCGCACGCGACGCAACGGCGGATGCCGACCTGCAGCGCATCGGCTTCCATCCGCTGCAGCAATACCGCGGCGCGCTCCCGATCCTGCTCGCGTTCGAGCCACACCTGCGGCTGTCCGACCTCGGGCGGCACTTCTCCGACGATGCTCGACATGTGCTCGTTGAACACATGCGCGCGAATCCCGACCTGCTTCAGCCGATCGGCCAGCAGATACGCATCGAAGCGATTGCGCGCCGTATAGAAGCGAATCACGCGGCATCCCCTGCCGGCCGCCAGGCCTGCAGCCGCTCGACGAGTCGCGCGAGCAGCGCACCCAGCGCGGCGGCACGCGCCGCATCCCAGCGGTACGGGGGCGCCTCGTCCATGTAGCAACGCTGCGCCATCTCGAGCTGCAGCGCATGGACGCCGCGCGCAGGCTCCCCATAATGCCGCGTCACGTAGCCGCCGGTGAAACGGCCGTTGACGACGTGCGAAAAGCCGCTCGCCGCGGCGAGAATGCGCGCCGTCAACGCCTGGGCGTCCGCTGCGCAGCTGGTGCCGGCGGCCGTTCCCAGACTGAGATCGGGCAAGCGTCCGGCAAAGAATCGCGGCACTTCGGCGCGGATCGAGTGGCCGTCGAGCAACACGACGAACCCGTGCTGCGCGCGGACGCGCTCGATTTCCGCTGCAAGCGCAGCGTGGTAAGCGTCGAAGTACGTGGCGCGGCGCGCCGCGATCTCGGCGGCGTCGGGCGCAGCACCGGTGGGGTAGATCGGCTCGTTCGCGAACGTCCGCATCGGGACGAGCTCGGTCACGTCGGCGCCCGGATACAGCGATTCGCCGGAAGGATTGCGATTGAGATCGACGACGTAACGCGAATGGGTCGCGACCATCGTCGTCGCGCCCGCATCGCGGGCGAATGCGTAGAGGCGGTCGACGTGCCAGTCCGTATCGGGGAGCGTGCGCGCCGCCGGCGCGAGGCGCGCGCCAATGTGCGGCGGCAGGTGAATGCCGGCGTGCGGAACATCGATGATGAGCGGCGAATCTCCGCGCCGGAGCTCGTAGAGCTTCATTCTCGGCCTCCGGGCCGCACGCGTCCGCGACAGGGCCAGGGGTCGGCCCCCCTCGATCGCTCGCAGACGCGCCCTGCGAGCCTCGGCTTCGCCCTGCTCATCATTCGTCAACCCAATGCGCGACGCGGCCGCCCCGGACGATGCCGACGCACGGATTGCCGCCGATCCGGTAGGAGAGCTCTGCGGGCGTCTCGATCGCCCACAGCGCAAGATCCGCCCGCTGGCCGGCGGCGAGCGTTCCGCGATCGGCGAGCCCGAGCGCTCGCGCTGCGTTGCGCGTCGTGCCGGCGAGGGCTTCCTCCGGCGTGAGGTCGAACAGCGTGCACGCCAGGTTCATCATCAGCAACAGCGACCCTGCCGGCGACGTGCCCGGATTGCAGTCGCTTGCAACGGCGATCGGCACGCCCCGCGCGCGCAGCGCGGCAACGGGCGGCCGCTTCGTTTCGCGCAGCGCGTAGAAGGCGCCGGGCAGCAGCACCGCAGTCGTGCCGGCCCGCGCCATCGCTGCGACGCCGGCTTCGCCGGCGTATTCCAGATGGTCGGCCGACAGCGCCCGGAATTCCGCCGCCAACGCGGCGCCTCCGCAATCCGAGAGCTGGTCGGCATGGAGCTTCACGTGCAGCGAGTGCGAGCGGGCCGATTCGAACACGCGACGCGTCTGCGCCGGGGTGAATCCAATCGTCTCGCAGAAGGCGTCGACGGCATCGGCAAGCCCGGCGCGCGCCGCCGCGGGAATCGTCTCGCGGCAGACGACCGCGACGTAATCGTCGGCCCGACCCGCGAACTCCGGCGGAACCGCATGCGCGGCGAGCAACGTCGTGCGGACGTCGATCCCGAGTGCAGCGGCGAGCGTTTTCGCCGCGTCGAGCTGACGAAGCTCGTTTGCCGTGTCGAGGCCGTAACCCGACTTGATCTCCACGGTCGTCACTCCTTCGGCGGCGAGCCCGGCGAGCCGCGGCTGGCTCTGCCGGACGAGCTCGGCATCGGGGGCCGCGCGGGTCGCTCGGACGGTGGCCAGGATCCCCCCGCCGCGCGCCGCGATGTCGGCGTAGCTCGCGCCCTTCTGGCGGGCCTCGAATTCTTCCGCGCGATTGCCCGCGTAGACGAGGTGGGTGTGGCAGTCGACGAGGCCGGGCGTCGCCCAGCGACCGTGCGCATCGAGCGTCCGCGCCGCGCGGGCGTCCGGCGACAGATCGCGTGCCGGGCCGATCCAGCCGATGCGATCGCCGACGATGCCGACCGCGCCGTCGCGAATCGCGCCATACGCCGCGCTTCCGGTCATCGTCGCGAGATGCACGTCGGCGATGAGAAGGTCGAACACGGCGGCGCTCACCGGATAGCCTTCCCCCTCCCGCGGAGGGGGCGAGCGCCTTCGGGCGGCCGGGCGGCGCTCAATGGGTCGCCTCCCCCAGGCTGGCCCACTGCGTGGGCAGCGCCTTCCCCCTCCCGCGGAGGGGGCGAGCGCCTTCGGGCGGCCGGGCGGCGCTCAATGGGTCGCCCTCCCCCAGGCTGGCCCACTGCGTGGGCAGCGCCTTCCCCCTCCCGCGGAGGGGGCGAGCGCCTTCGGGCGGCCGGGCGGCGCTCAATGGGTCGCCCTCCCCCAGGCTGGCCCACTGCGTGGGCAGCGCCTTCCCCCTCCCGCGGAGGGGGCGAGCGCCTTCGGGCGGCCGGGCGGCGCTCATGCCGTCGCCAACGGCGCGATCGCCGCCCGATATCGTGCGAGCACGCGAGCTTCGCGCGAATGGCAGCCGTCGCGGACGACCCATCGGCCGCTCACCATGACGTCGCGCACGGGACGCGCGCAAGGGCCGAAGATCGCGGCCTCGAGCCAGGCATCGGCCGGCAGCTCGGCGAGCGCCGGATGGTTCCCATCGAGGACGACGAGATCGGCGCGGCGCCCTGGCGAGATGGCACCGATCGGCTGCGCCACCGCCTGCGCTCCGCCCGCGGCGGCGCGCGAGTAGATCGCCCGACCAACCGGGACATCGCCATCGGCAAGGACGTTGCGCTTGAGCTCCGCGAGCCGCTGCGACCATTCGAGCTGCCGCAATTCCGCGAACGGGTCGATGGCCGTGTTGGAGTCGCTGCCGATCCCCAGCGCGCCGCCCGCATCGACGTAGGCGCGCGCCGGAAACGTCCCGTCCCCCAGATCCGCTTCGGTCGTCGGCGCGAGCCCGGCGACGGCACCGCATGCCGCCAGGCGGCGAACTTCATCGACGGCAACGTGCGTCGCGTGGACGACGCACCAACGCGCGCCAACATTCGCGTGGTCGAGTAGCCAGTCGACCGGTCGCAATCCGCTCCACGCGATGCAGTCGGCGACTTCGCCCACTTGTTCTGCCGCGTGGATGTGGATCGGTGCCTCTGGCGCCGCAAGCGCGACCGCGGCGGCGAGCTCCCCGGGCGTGACGGCGCGCAAGCTGTGAGGCGCGACGCCGAGCGTGTAACCGCACGCAGCGGCGTCCCCGGCAAGCGTTGCCCAGAGGCGCGCGAACGAGTCCATCGTATGCACGAAGCGGCGCTGATTCACCGTCGCGTTCGCGCCGCCGAATCCGGCGTGCGCATAGAATACCGGCAGCAGCGTAAGCGCGATCCCCGCCTCGGTCGCCGCTGCCGCGATGCGTCGCGAAAGCTCCGCTCGATCGGCATACGGACGACCCAAGGGATCGTGATGGACGTAATGAAATTCCGCGACGGCGGTGTAGCCTGCCTTCAGCATTTCGACGTACGCTTGCGCCGCGATCGCCTCGAAGGCGTCGGCATCGATGCGCTCGAGGAATGCGTACATCGCCTCGCGCCACGTCCAGAAGCTGTCGCCCGAGTCGCCCGCCCGCCCGCTGCGGCCGGCGAGCGCACGCTGGAACGCGTGCGAATGGAGGTTCGGCATCCCCGGCAGCACAGGGCCGCTCATCCGTTCGGCATCGCCGGGCTCGCGATTCGCCCGAACCGTCGCAATCTGTCCGTCGGCGTCGAGCTCGATCAGCACATCGCGCGCCCAGCCGGCCGGCAGCAATGCCGCTGCGGCGTGAAGCTTCATGCCGACAGCTCGATCACGGCCGCCAGCCCGACGGCGTCGCCCGAGAGAGGATTGATCGCGATCGGAACGGTCGCGGCCGGGTCACTGTTTTCGACGACCATGGCGTGATCGGTCGCAAGGGTCACCGGCGAATGCGCGGGAAGCAGGCATTCGAGGGCGCCGGCCGCCGCATAGCAGACGAGGAACCGAGCGGGCGCGATGCGCATCCCCGCATCGCTCACGATCGCCACGTGCCCGCGTGCGCGGCCGCGACGCAGCATCAGGTTGAATTCGCGCACCGGTCCGGCAACGAGCGTGCAGCTGATGCCGTCGTCACCGCGGAACGCATACGGTTCGTACGGCGTGCGCAGATCGGCGGCGTGACCGTCGCCGTCGAGGCGCATACCGGCGCCGGCGATCAGGACGATGGTCCGATCGACGCCGGGGAATCTGGAGAAAGGGCCGTCGGTGGCGACCTCTGCGACGCTCACGCGCCAGTCGAACCCGTCGGCCGTCGCAGTGGGCGGGTATACGGCGATTTCGGTGGTTCGACCACGTCCGTTCTTCCACGGCAGGCGGACGTAGTCGGAAGGTTGCAGCAGCCGGTACATGTCGGTGGGTGACGCCTGGAGCGTCGCCACGCGATTGTATGAGCAATGATCCCCCGCGCCAACACGATCGAGTCGACGCGCATTGACAGCGACGGCGCGGCGCCCTAGATTCGCGCCGTTCTCCAACACGTCGGGGAGCATCTGATGCACAAGATTTTTGCGCCCGCGCCGGCCGCGCCATCCGCGTGACGGCGCGCAAGACCGTGTTCTTCGTCATCCATGACCTCGAGCGGGCGATCTTCGTCGCCGGCCGGATCGTCGCGATGCCGGCATGCCCGGGGCGCATCAAGGCCGAGGTCCCGATCGACTCCCGCACCCGCGCTTCCACACGATGAAGACGGCGGCCGATTTCTCGGCGCTGATGGCACGGCTCACCGAGGAGATCCGCGTCGAAGCGCTCAAGGTCGCGGGGGCGCCGGTTGTTTCGCATTGAATGCGCGCGGCCGGCACCGTCGTGGCGCATCGCGTTCGCCTCGATGCTCTTGGCCGCGCTGGGCGCCTGCGTCACCTTTCCCTCCGAGGAGCGCGTGCTCACGCTCGACCGCGGCGGTCGTGTCACGGCACGGGCGCTACCCTGCGGCGCAGCCACCGTGCAGCATCCAGGTGGCCAGGCGCTCGATGGCAACGCGCTGCGGGTTCTCACGTGGAATCTCCACAAGAACGACGATGCCGGCTGGGATACCGATCTTGCCCGATTCGCCGCGGAGAGCGATCTCTTGCTGATTCAGGAAGCCGCGCTGACGCCGGAGCTGCGCCACGTCGTCGAAGCGGCCGGCTATCGGTGGATGCTCGCGAGTGCGCTGCGCTGGAACGGTCGCGAGATGGGCGTCATGACCGCGGCCCGCATCGAGCCTGCGAGCGCCTGCGCACAACGCTCCCAGGAGCCGCTGCTGCAGGTCCCCAAGACCGCGCTCATCGCTTACTACCCGGTCCGGGGCAGCCGCGAAGCGCTCGCGGTCGCGAATGTCCATGCGCTCAATTTCGCGCTGGGCTTGGCCGATTACCGCCGACAGCTGGAAGCGGTGGCAGCCGAGCTCAGGCGGCACGACGGGCCGGTAATCTTCGCCGGGGACCTGAACACGTGGACCGCCGAGCGCGCGGCCGTCGTGACCGAAATCGCCGCAAGCCTAGACTTGGTCGCCGTCGTCCCTGCCGACGACGCGCGAACGCGATTCTTCGGCTTGCAGGTCGATCATCTCTACGTGCGCGGGCTCGAGGTCGTCAGCGCGAGCACGCCCTCGGTGCAATCGTCGGACCACAATCCAGTGCTGGCGACACTGAGGATCAGGATATCCCCGCTGACCTCGCGGATCTACGAGTAGCGCCCCCCGTTCTGCTGCCAGTGCCAGGCGTCGGCACAAATGGCGTCGAGGCCGCGCGTCGCACGCCAGCGCAACGCTGCTTGCGCCCGCGCCGGATCGGCGTAGACGCACGCGACGTCGCCCGCCCGGCGGGGAGCGAGCGTCCGCGTGATCCGGCGGCCGCACGCGCGCTCGAAGGCGGCGACGACTTCGAGCACCGAATGGCCGCGCCCGAGCCCGAGATTCAGCGTCACCGCGCCTGGATTCTTCGCGAGATACGCAAGGGCCGCGACGTGGCCGAGCGCAAGATCCTGCACGTGCAGATAGTCGCGAACGCCGGTCCCGTCGGGCGTGGGCCAGTCAGTGCCGAAGATCGAGAGATCGGAGAACTCGCCGGCGGCGATCCGCGACAGCAGCGGCACGAGATTGTTGGGCCGCCCGGTCGGGGCCTCGCCGATCCGGCCGGATGGATGCGCGCCGGCGGGATTGAAATAGCGAAGGATGGCGATGCGCCAGTTGGGGTTCGCGCGCGCGAGATCGCGCAGGAAATCCTCGACCACGCGCTTGGTCCGGCCGTACACGCTTTGCGGCGCAAGCGGTGCATCCTCGCTGACGGGCAACTGCACGGGTTGCCCATAGACGGTCGCCGAGGAGCTGTAGACGAGCGTGGCGACCCCTGCCTCTCCCATTACCTCGGCGAGCGCGAAAGTGCCGGTAACGTTGACGTCATAGTAGGTGAGCGGCCGCAGCTCCGATTCGCCGACCGACTTCAACCCGGCGCAATGCACGACGCCGTTGATCGGATGGTCGTGGAACGCGCGGCGCAGCGCGTCGACGTCGCGCACGTCGGCCTCGACGCAGGGGATCGCCGTTGCGGTGAGCGCGGAAAGCCGCGCCAGCACGGCGCGCGTGCTGTTGGCGAAGTTGTCCAGCACCGCAACGGCGTAGCCGGCGCGGGTCAGCTCGACGACGACGTGGGAGCCGACATAGCCGGCTCCGCCAGTGACGAGGATCGTATCGTTCATGGCGATCGACAGGTTACCGCAGTCCACGAAGGGCGGATACATGAAAAAGGCCGGGCACCCGCGCCCGGCCTTCGCTGACGAATATCGACGTTTCGCTACGTCGTCTTCGCCGCCTCGCCGTTCTTGGCCGCGGGCGATTCGGGGCGGTCGACGAGTTCGATCAGCGCCATCGGCGCCTTGTCGCCGACGCGGAATCCGAATTTCAGGATCCGCAGGTATCCGCCCGGGCGCGCCCGGTACCGGGGGCCAAGCTCGTCGAAGAGCTTCACGACGACGGCGCGGTCACGCAACCGATCGAACGCGAGGCGCCGATTCGCGACCGTCGGCGTCTTGCCGAGCGTGATCAGCGGCTCCGCGACCCGACGCAGCTCTTTCGCCTTCGGCAGCGTCGTCTTGATGACACCGTGCGTCAGGAGCGAGTTGGTCATGTTGCGCAGCATCGCGAGGCGATGGCTGCTCGTGCGGTTGAGTTTCCGGAGGCCATGACGGTGGCGCATGTCTTTTCCTTGCTTTTCTGTCGAAGCTAACCCGTGAGAAGCAGGTTTGTACTTTTCACGGACGGTCCAGCCCCGCGGGCGGCCAGTTCTCGAGCTTCATCCCGAGCGAGAGGCCCCGCGACGCCAGCACTTCCTTGATCTCGTTCAACGATTTGCGACCGAGGTTCGGCGTTTTCAGCAACTCGGTTTCCGTTCGCTGGATCAGGTCGCCGATGTAATAGATGTTCTCGGCCTTGAGGCAGTTGGCCGAGCGGACGGTGAGCTCGAGGTCGTCGACCGGGCGCAGCAGGATCGGGTCGACCTGCGGCGACGCGCGCTCGGCCGCCGTGACTTCGGTCCCTTGCAGATCGGCGAACACCGAGAGCTGCTCGACGAGGACCGACGCGGCGTAGCGCACCGCCTGCTCCGGCTCGACGACACCGTTGGTCTCGATGTCCAGCACGAGCTTATCCAGGTCGGTACGTTGCTCGACCCGCGCCGACTCGACCGCGTAGCTCACGCGGCGCACCGGCGAGAACGACGCGTCGAGCAGGATGCTGCCGATCGTGCGTCCGCCCTCCGGCTTGATGCGCGCGGTCGCCGGCTGGTAGCCACGCCCCTTCTCGACCTTGATCTCCATCTCGATCTTCCCGCCGGAAGTGAGATGGGCGATCAGATGCTCGGGATTGATGATCTCGACGTCGTGGTTGGGCTCGATGTCGGCAGCCGTCACCATCCCTTCGCCCGACTTCGACAGCTTGAGGAGCACGTGGTCGCGGTTGTGGAGTTTCAGCACGACGCCCTTGAGGTTGAGCAGGATGTCGACAACATCCTCCTGCACCCCGTCGAGCGCCGAGTACTCGTGCAACACGCCCGTGATCCTGACCTCGGTCGGCGCGTAGCCCGGCATTGACGAGAGCAACACGCGCCGTAGCGCGTTGCCGAGCGTGTGGCCGTAGCCACGCTCGAACGGCTCCATCACGACCTTGGCGTGGAACGGCGACGTCGATTGCACATCGATGATGCGCGGTTTCAAAAGAACGTTGCTCTGCATGTGGAAAACTTCCGATGGAAACGCGCCCGCGCCTGGCGCACCCGGGTGGGCGCGTCGCGCGGCCGCTATTTGCTTACTTGGAGTACAGCTCCACCACCAGGCTTTCGTTGATGTCCTGTCCGAATTCCGAGCGGTCCGGCGCACCTTTGAAGGCGCCCGACGCCTTCTTCACGTCGACCTCGACCCACGACGGAAAGCCGACTTTCTCGGCGAGTTCCAGCGATGCCGTGATCCGCAGTTGGCCCTTGGCCTTCTCGGTGGCGGCAACGACGTCGCCCGCCTTCACCAGCGCCGATGGAATGTTGACGACCTTGCCGTTGACGGTGATCGAGCCGTGACCGACCAGTTGCCGCGCTTCGGCGCGGGTCGAGCCCAGCCCCATCCGGTAGACGACGTTGTCGAGCCGTGATTCCAGCAACTGCAGCAGGTTCGTGCCGGTCGAGCCCTTGCCCTTGGCAGCAGCCTGGAAGTACCGGCGAAATTGCCGCTCGAGAATCCCGTAAGTGCGGCGCAGCTTCTGCTTTTCGCGAAGCTGGTTGCCGAAGTCGGACTGGCGCATCCCCGATTTCACGCCGTGCTGCCCCGGCTTGGTTTCGAGCTTGCACTTGGAGTCGAGTGAACGACGCGCGCTCTTCAGGAAAAGGTCGGTGCCTTCCCGTCGCGCCAGCTTGCATTTGGGTCCGGTGTATCGTGCCACGTCGCTGTCCTATCGGTTCAATGTTTTCGGTCGACATCGCGTTTCGCGTCGACCGAATTACCCGGGTTATATACGGCGTCTCTTGGGCGGGCGGCAGCCGTTGTGCGGAATCGGCGTCACGTCCGAAATGCTGCTGATCTTGATGCCGAGTGCATTCAACGCCCGCACCGCGGATTCGCGGCCCGGGCCCGGGCCCTTGATCCGCACCTCGAGATTCTTCACTCCGCACTCGACGGCGACGCGGCCGGCGCGCTCCGCCGCCACCTGCGCGGCGAACGGCGTCGACTTGCGCGAGCCCTTGAAACCGGCGCCGCCGGAAGTGGCCCACGACAGCGCGTTGCCCTGGCGATCGGTGATCGTGATGATCGTGTTGTTGAAGGACGCGTGGATGTGCGCGATGCCTTCCACGACATTCTTCTTGACCTTCTTCCTCGCGCGCGTGCCGGTCTTTGGATTCTGCGGTGCAGCTGCCATGCTCTGTCGTCCTTATGCCGTTACTTGCCGGCGGGCTTCGCCGCGGATTTGCTGCTGATGCCCGCCCGCGATTTCTTCGGGCCCTTGCGCGTGCGCGCGTTGGTGCGCGTGCGCTGGCCGCGCACGGGAAGCCCCCGACGGTGGCGAACGCCGCGGTAGCAGCCGAGGTCCATCAGCCGCTTGATGCTCATCGTCACCTCGCGCCGGAGGTCACCTTCGACGGTGAACTTCTGCACCTGCTCGCGCAGCTTGTCCATGTCGGCGTCGGAAAGGTCCTTGACCTTCGTCTGCGGCTTGATGCCGGCGGCCGTGCAGATCGCCTGGGCGCGCGGACGGCCGATGCCGTAGATCGCGGTCAGCGCGATTTCCGCGTGCTGGTGGTTCGGGATGTTGACACCTGCTATACGGGCCATTTCGTCCTCGTTCTCGCTTCGCTCGAGCTTTCAGCTGTCAGCGTTCCGCTTTCAGCAAAAATCGTCGCGTCTGGTCTGGTTGCGGTTGCTGACAGCGGACAGCCGACAGCCGACAGCGGATAGCCGCTAGCCTTGCCGCTGCTTGTGGCGCGGATCCGTGCAAATGACGCGCACGACGCCGTTGCGCCGGATGATCTTGCAGTTGCGGCAGATTTTCTTCACCGAAGCCAGTACTTTCATCGCTCGTCTCCGTCACTTCGCGCGGAAGATGATCCGCGCCCGGGTGAGGTCGTACGGCGTCAGGTCCACCGTCACCTTGTCCCCCGGCAAAATCTTGATGTAGTGCATCCGCATCTTCCCGGAGATGTGGCCGAGGACGACGTGGCCATTCTCCAGCTTCACCCGGAACGTCGCGTTGGGCAGCGTCTCCAGGATCTCTCCCTGCATCTGTATCGTGTCTTCCTTGGCCATCAACGCGTGGGCAGCCCACCCTTGAAATTCGCCTTCTTCAGCAGGCTCTCGTACTGCTGCGACATCAGGTACGCCTGCACCTGCGTCATGAAGTCCATCGTCACCACCACGATGATCAGCAGCGACGTTCCGCCGAAATAGAACGGCACGTTCTTCCATGCGATCAGGAAGTTCGGGACGAAGCACACCACGACCAGATAGAGCGAGCCGATGAGCGTCAGGCGCAGCGTGATCTTCTCGATGTACCTCGCCGTCTGCTCGCCCGGTCGATAGCCCGGAATGAACGCGCCGCTCTTCTTCAGGTTCTCGGCGGTTTCCTTCGGGTTGTACTGGAGCGCCGTGTAGAAGAAGCAGAAGAAAATGATCGCGGCCGCGTACAGGATCTCGTGGATGGGCTGCCCCGGGCCAAGCGTCGAGGCCAGATCGCGCAGCCAGATCATCTGGTCGCCCTGGCCGAACCACGACGCCACCGTCGCCGGGAACAGGATGATCGACGAGGCGAAGATCGGCGGGATCACGCCGGCCATGTTGAGCTTCAGCGGCAGGTGCGAGCTCTGGCCCTGGTAGACCTTGTTGCCGACCTGCCGTTTCGCGTAATTGACCAGGATCTTGCGCAGCGCGCGCTCGACGAACACGACGAACGCCGTGACGACGACGACCAGCGCCGCGATACCGAGCACCAGCGGGATCGAGTACGCTCCGGTCCGAGCCTGTTCAAGCGTCTGGCCGATGGCGCGCGGGAGGCCCGCCGCGATCCCGGCGAAGATGATGAGCGAGATGCCGTTGCCAAGCCCGCGTTCGGTGATCTGCTCGCCCAGCCACATGAGGAACATCGTGCCGGTGACCAGCGTGATCGCGGTGATGATCCGGAACGAGAAGCCCGGCGCGAGCACGAGCCCCTGCTGGGCCTCGAGCGCGATCGAAATGCCGAGCGCCTGGAAGAAGGCGAGACCCAGCGTCGCATAGCGCGTGTACTGGGTGATCCTGCGCCGCCCCGATTCGCCTTCCTTCTTGAGCGCCTCCAGCGAGGGGACGACCACCGTGCAAAGCTGCATGATGATCGACGCCGAAATGTAGGGCATGATGCCCAGCGCGAGGATCGAGAAGCGCTGCAGCGCGCCGCCCGAGAACACGTTGAACAGGCCGAGGATGCCGCCCTGCTGCGAGCGGAACAGTTCGTCCAGCACGTTCGCGTTGATGCCCGGCACCGGGATGTGCGTCCCCACCCGGTAGACCACGAGCGCACCCAGCAGGAACCACAGCCGCCGCTTCAAGTCGGCGTACTTAGATCCTGATTTCTGGGCCGGGTTGCTGATGGCCAACGCTGTCTTCCTTTTTCGTTGTTCGCCGCGGAGGGCGGTTAAGCGACGCTGCCGCCGGCGGCTTCGATCGCCGCTTTGGCACCCTTGGTCGCGGCAATGCCCGAGAGCTTCACCGCTTTGTTCAATTCACCGGCCTTGATGACCTTCGCCGTCCTGGCCCGCGCCGGCACGAGACCCGCCGCACGCAGCGCAAGGAGGTCGATCTCGGCCACCGGCAGCTTCGCCAGATCGGACAGGCGGATTTCCGCGGTGTCGTAACGGCTGGGCGAAACGAACCCGCGCTTCGGCAGCCGCCGCTGCAGCGGCATCTGGCCGCCCTCGAAGCCGACCTTGTGGAAGCCGCCCGAGCGCGATTTCTGGCCCTTGTGGCCGCGGCCGGCAGTCTTGCCGAGGCCCGAGCCGCTTCCGCGCCCGACACGGCGCCTAGCCTTGTTCGACCCCGCGGCCGGCTTGATCGTGTTCAGCCGCATGGCGGCTCCTTCATGCCTTTGGCTCGGCGACCCTGAGCAGGTAGCCGACCTTGTTGATCATCCCGCGCGTCGCCGGCGTATCGACGACGTCGACCGCGTGGTTCGTCCACTTGAGGCCAAGCCCGCGCACCGTGTCGCGGTGGTCCTGCTTGCAGCTGTTGGTGCTCTTCACCAGCGTCACGCGAAGCTTCCTGGGCGTGGTCATGCGTCACGCCTCCATCAACTGCTCGACCGTCATCCCGCGCTTGGCGGCGATCTCGGCCGGCGAATTCAGGTTCTCGAGCGCGTTCAGCGTTGCGCGCACGAGGTTGTAGGGATTGGTCGAGCCATGGCACTTCGCGAGCACATTGGCGAGACCGACCACTTCGCAGACCGCGCGCATCGGGCCCCCGGCGATGACGCCGGTGCCCTCGGCTGCCGGTTGCATGAACACCTTCGTCGCGCCGTGGCGGCCCTCGACCGCGTGGTGGAGGGTGCCCTTCTTCAGGTTGACCTTGATCATGCGGCGGCGCGCCTCGTCCATCGCCTTCTGGACGGCAACGGGCACTTCCTTCGCCTTGCCCTTGCCCATGCCGACGCGGCCGTTGCCGTCGCCGACGACGGTCAGCGCCGCGAACGCGAGAATCCGGCCGCCTTTCACCACCTTGGTTACGCGGTTGATGGCGATCATCTTCTCCTTCAGCCCGTCGCCGCGTTCGTCCTGTTGCTGCTGCCGTTGCTGCATTCTTGCCATGTCGGACCCTTGTCAGTGTCGTCGCCCTAGAACTTGAGGCCGCTCTCGCGCGCGGCGTCGGCCAGCGTCTGCACGCGCCCGTGGTAGCGGTAGCCGGAACGATCGAACGCCACCGTCTCGATGCCGGCCGCCTTCGCGCGCTCGGCGATCCGCTTGCCGACGACCGCTGCGGCGGCCTTGTTGCCGCCGTTCTTGAGTTCCTTGCGGACGGCGGCTTCGAGCGTCGAGGCGCTCGCCAGCACCTTGTCCCCGGTCGGCGCCACGATCTGCGCATAGATGTGGCAGTTCGAGCGACTGACGACGAGCCTCGTCGCGACCTGCAGCGCGATCCGAACCCGGGTCTTGCGGGCGCGACGGAGCCGAGCTTCCTTCTTGTTCATCGAATGCCTCTGCTTTTAACCGGGCTCACTTCTTCTTCGTTTCCTTGATGACGACCCGCTCGTCGACATAACGTACGCCCTTGCCCTTGTACGGCTCCGGCGGGCGATACGCGCGGATCTCCGCCGCGACCTGGCCGACCTGCTGCTTGTCGATGCCCTTGACGACGATCTCGGTCTGTATCGGCGTCTCGACCTTGACCCCCTTGGGCATCGCATGCACGACCGGGTGCGAGAAGCCGAGCGACAGATTGATCTTGTCGCCGGCCGCTTGCGCGCGGAAGCCGACGCCGACCAGCGTCAGCTTCTTCTCGAAACCGCTGGTGACCCCCTTGACCATGTTCGCCACCAGCGCCCGCAGCGTGCCGTGCATGGGCTTGGCGGCCTGGTTCGCCGCCTTGCAAACGAGCGTGTCGCCGTCCTTCTCGATCGTGAGCTCGCTGCCGTACGTGCGGCTGAGCGAGCCCAGCGGCCCCTTGACCGTGATCGCGCCGGGGCCGAGCGTCACCTCGACCTTCGCCGGCAGCGGAATGGGGTGGTTGCCAATGCGCGACATGTGTCTGCCCCTCGTTCGTGGTCAGGCGACGATGCAGAGGACTTCGCCGCCGACGCCGGTGGCGCGCGCCTTGCGGTCGGTCATCACGCCGCGCGACGTCGATACGATCGCGATGCCGAGCCCGTTCATCACCCGCGGAATGTCGTCCTTGCTCTTGTAGATGCGCAGACCCGGCTTCGACACGCGCTCGATCCGCTCGATCACCGGCCGGCCGGCGTAGTACTTGAGCGCGATCTCGAGCACGGGCTTCACTTCCTCTCCCGAGACCTTGAAGCCGTCGATGTAGCCCTCGTCCTTCAGCACCTTCGCGATAGCCAGCTTGACCTTGGACGACGGCATCGCGACGACGGTCTGCTCGACCATCTGCGCGTTGCGGATGCGCGTCAGCATGTCGGCGATCGGATCAGTCATGCTCATGCTTCACCTCACCTGCACTGTTCGTTTTACCAGCTGGCCTTGACGATGCCCGGCACCTCGCCGCGCATGGCGAATTCGCGCAGCTTGTTGCGGCCGAGGCCGAACTTGCGGAAATAGCCGCGGGGCCGGCCGGTGATCGCGCAGCGGTTGCGCAGCCGCGTCGGGTTCGCGTTGCGCGGCAGCTGCTGCAGCTTCTGCCGGGCCGCGAGCCGATCCTCGTCCGCCACCTTCGTGTTGTTGATGATCGCGAGGAGCGCCTCGCGCCGCTTGGCGAATTTCTTCACCAGCAGGCGGCGCTTCTCTTCGCGGTTGATGAGCGACAGTTTCGCCATGGGGTCCTCAGTTCTTGAACGGGAAGCGGAACGCGGCGAGCAGCGCCTTCGCCTCGGCGTCGCTCTTGGCGCTGGTCGCGATCGTGATGTTCATCCCGCGCAGGGTGTCGATCTTGTCGTACTCGATCTCCGGGAAGATGATCTGTTCCTTGACGCCCATGTTGAAGTTGCCGCGCCCGTCGAACGAGCGCCCCGACACGCCGCGGAAGTCGCGCACGCGCGGCAGCGCGATCGAGATCAGGCGATCGAGGAACTCGTACATCCGCGCCTGGCGCAGCGTGACCATGCAGCCGATGGGATAGCCCTCGCGGATCTTGAACCCGGCGATGGCCTTCTTCGCCTTCGTGATCACGGGCTTCTGCCCGGAGAGCTTCTGCATGTCGCCGGCGGCGTTCTCGAGCAGCTTCTTGTCGCCGATCGCTTCGCCGACGCCCATGTTGAGGACGATCTTCTCGATCCGCGGCACCTGCATCACCGACTTGTACCCGAACTGAGTGGTCAGCGCGGGCACCACTTCCTTCCTGTAGATTTCCTTCAGGCGGGCCACCGTCATCTCCTCATGCGCCAATCAGCTCGCCGTTCGACTTGTAGAACCGGACCTTGCGGCCGTCCGCGAGCATGCGGACGCCGACCCGGTCGGGCTTCTGCGTGACCGGGTTCCAGACCGCGACATTCGACGCGTGGATCGGCATCTCCTTGCTGACGATGCCGCCCTGCTCGCCCTTCATCGGGTTGGGCCGCTGGTGCTTCTTCACCTGGTTGATGCCGGAAACCAGAACGCGGTCGGCGAGCACCCGCGTGACCTCGCCCCGCTTGCCCTTGTCGCGGCCGGCGATCACGACCACGTTGTCGCCTTTCCTGATCTTGCGCATGGTCGCTCCCTACAGCACTTCGGGCGCCAGCGAGACGATCTTCATGAACCGCTCGGTGCGCAACTCTCGCGTGACCGGCCCGAAGATCCGGGTGCCGATCGGCTCCAGCTTGGGGGTGAGCAGCACGGCGGCGTTGGTGTCGAAGCACACCTTCGCGCCGTCGTCGCGGCGGACGCCATGCCGGGTGCGCACCACGACGGCGTTGTAGATCTCGCCCTTCTTGACGCGACCGCGTGGGGCTGCATCCTTGATGCTGACCTTGATCACATCGCCGATGTGCGCGTAGCGGCGCTTGGAGCCGCCCAGCACCTTGATACACATGACGCGGCGGGCGCCGGTGTTGTCGGCGACCTCCAGCATCGACTGCATCTGGATCATGCTGCTTCTCCAACTTAATCCGCGGGTCATTGGACACTGCGGCCGCTGCCGGTGGACTCGCCGATCGGCTGCGGTCGCGGCTTCCTTGCCGCGGCCAGTTTTGGACCCCGTCCGGGGATGCCCGCGGCGCAAGACCCAAATGCCGTTGGTCAGGGCCGAAGCCGCGGAAAGCCAAACGGAAATTATGGCACCCTTTGCAATTTTCGGCAAGCCACTCAGATCGTTAGATCACCTTGGCTTTCTCGAGCAGCCGGGTAACCCGGTACGCCTTGGTCTTGGCGAGCTTGCGGCACGCCTGGATTTCGACGAGATCGCCTTCCTTGAACTCGTTGTTCTCGTCGTGCGCGTGGTACTTGTGGCTCCGGGTGACGACCTTGCCGTACAGCGGATGCTTGACGCGCCGCTCCACTAGCACGGTGACGGTCTTGTTCATCTTGTCGCCGACCACGCGGCCGGTCAGCGTCTGGATGATCGTCTTTGCCGGAGCGGCGTCCGCCGTCGTCGTCTGGGTCTGCTCGCTCATGATCCTGTTCCTGCCTTCTGGTGGATCAGCGTCCGCGCGCGCGCGATGTTCCTTCGCACCTGGCGCAGCTTGCCGCTGTTCTGGAGTTGCTGGGTCGCCTTCTGCATCCGCAGCCCGAATTGCTCCTTGAGGAGCGCGTCGAGCTCGGTCTTGAGCTCGGCCGGCGATTTTGCGGCGAGCGCCTTCTTGGTTTCGGTGAGTTTCATCGTCGCCTCCGTCAGCCGACCAGGCGGTGGACGAACGTCGTGCGGATCGGGAGCTTCGCCGCGGCGAGCGCGAACGCCTCGCGCGCGATCGTCTCGTCGACGCCGTCCATTTCGTAGAGGACCTTGCCCGGCACGATCTCGGCGACGTAGTACTCGGGGTTGCCCTTGCCGTTGCCCATCCGGACTTCGGCCGGCTTCTGCGATACCGGCTTGTCCGGAAAGATCCGGATCCAGACGCGGCCGCCACGCTTGATGTGGCGCGTCATCGCCCGCCGCGCCGCCTCGATCTGGCGTGCGGTGAGGCGGCCGCGGGTGGTGGCCTTGAGGCCGTACTCGCCGAAGCTCACCTTGGCGCCGACGGTCGCGACGCCCTTGTTGCGACCCTTCTGCTCCTTGCGGTATTTCCTTCTAGCTGGCTGCAGCATTCTTCGCTCCTGCTCGACGCGGACGCTTCGGCGCTTCCGGCGCCGGGGCGGGGGCCGCCGGCTCCGCGTTGTGCGCCAGCACTTCGCCCTTGAACACCCATACCTTGATGCCGATCACGCCGTACGTCGTCCGGGCTTCCGAGAAGCCGTAGTCGATGTCGGCGCGCAGCGTGTGGAGCGGAACCCGGCCTTCGCGATACCACTCCGTGCGCGCGATCTCGATGCCGTTCAGCCGGCCCGCGCACATGATCTTGATCCCCTGGGCACCCAGGCGCATCGCATTCTGCATCGCGCGTTTCATCGCCCGGCGGAACATGATCCGCTTCTCGAGCTGCTGGGCAATGGAGTCCGAGATGAGCTGCGCGTCGATCTCGGGCTTGCGGATCTCCTCGATGTTGAGTCCGACCTCGCCGCCCATCATCCGGCGCAGATCCGAGCGCAAGGTCTCGATGTCCTCGCCCTTCTTGCCGATGACGACCCCGGGGCGCGCGCTGTGGATCGTGATCCGCGCGTTCTTGGCCGGCCGCTCGATCGTGATCTTCCCCACCGAGGCGTGGCCGAGCTTCTTCTTCAGGTACTCGCGGACCTTGATGTCTTCCTTCAGCGTCGGCGCGAACGTCTTGCCGTTGGCGAACCACTTCGACGTCCAGTTGCGGGTGACGGCGAGGCGAAAGCCGGTCGGATGGATTTTCTGTCCCATGATGTCCCTTATTTGCCGTCGCCGACGACGACGTGGATGTGGCAGGTCTGCTTCATGATGACGTTGCCGCGGCCTTTGGCGCGCGCGGTGAAGCGGCGCAGGCTGTCCGCCTTGTCCACGCAGATCGACTTCACTCTGAGCTCGTCGACGTCGGCGCCGTCGTTGTGCTCGGCGTTGGCGATGGCCGACTCGAGTACCTTTTTGATGATGACGGCGCCCTTCTTCGGGCTGAACGCGAGGATGTTCAACGCCTTGTCGACCGGCAGGCCGCGGATCTGGTCGGCGACCAGCCTGCCCTTCTGGGCCGACAGCCGGACGCCGCGCAGGATTGCCTTGGTTTCCATTGCAAGCCCTCTCACTTCCTCGGCGGCGCCGCCGGCGCCGCGACCTTCTTGTCCGACGAGTGGCCCTTGAACGTCCGCGTCAGCGCGAATTCGCCGAGCTTGTGGCCGACCATGTTTTCCGACACGTAGACGGGGATGTGCTGCTTGCCGTTGTGGACCGCGATCGTGAGGCCGACGAACTCGGGGGTGATCGTCGACCGGCGCGACCAGGTCTTGATCGGCTTCTTGTCGTTGGTCGCGCGAGCCGCGTCCACCTTCGCGAGCAGGTGGCCATCGACGAACGGTCCCTTCTTGATTGAACGAGCCATGATGCGTTGCCCTTAAGTTAGCCTTTGGTCGCGTGCCGGCGGCGCACGATCATCGAATCGGTGCGCTTGTTCTTGCGCGTCTTGTAACCCTTGGCCGGCGTTCCCCACGGCGACATCGGGTGGTGCCGGCCGCCACCGCCATTGGTGCGGCCGCCCATCGGGTGGTCGACGGGGTTCATGCAGATGCCGCGCACCGTCGGGCGGATGCCGCGCCAGCGGTTCGCACCCGCCTTGCCGATCGAGCGCAGGCTGTGCTCCTCGTTGCCGACTTCGCCGATCGTCGCCCGGCAGTTCACGTGCACCTTGCGGATTTCGCCGGAGCGCAGGCGAAGCTGCGCGTAGTCGCCCTCGCGCGCGAGGAGCTGTACGCCGGCGCCCGCCGAGCGGGCGAGCTGCGCGCCCTTGCCCGGCATCATCTCGATGCAGTGGATCGTGGTGCCGACCGGGATGTTGCGCAGCGGCAGGCAGTTGCCCGGCTTGATCGGCGCTTCCGGGCCCGAGTGGAGCACCGTGCCGACGGCTACGCCCCGCGGGGCGATCACGTAGCGGCGCTCGCCGTCGCCGTAGAGCAGCAGCGCGAGGTGCGCGCTGCGGTTCGGATCGTACTCGAGCCGCTCGACCTTCGCCGCGATGCCGTCCTTCGCGCGCTTGAAGTCGACGATGCGATAGTGATGCTTGTGGCCGCCGCCCTTGTGGCGGGTGGTGATGTGGCCGCGGTTGTTGCGGCCGGAGCCCCGCTTCTGGCTCTCGGTCAGCGCCTCGACGGGCCGTCCCTTGTGCAGGTGCGCGTGAACGACCTTGACCAGCGCCCGGCGACCCGGCGACGTCGGTTTGACTTTTTGCAGAGCCATCTTAGATCTCCCGATCGGCCGCCCCGAGGCAGACCTGCGCCCCCTCAGGGGGTAGGGAACAAAGTGAGTTTGGGGCCACGTTTACCTCTCGGCGGCGAAGTTGATTTCCTGGCCTGGCTTGAGGCACACGTAGGCCTTCTTCCAGCTGCGGCGCTTCCCGGTGAAGCGACCGAAGCGCTTCACCTTGCCGCCGACGTTCGCGATCTGGACGCTTTCGACCTCGACCTTGAACATCGCCTCGACCGCTGCCTTGACTTCGGGCTTGGTCGCGTCCGGCAAGACCCTGAAGATCACCTGCGCGTGCTTGTCGGCGATGTACGTACCCTTTTCGGACACCACCGGCGCGAGGAGGACCAGCGCCAAGCGCTCGGAGTTGAATTGCCTGCCGGCGTTCATCCCAGAATCTCCTCGAACTGCGACAGCGCACCCTTGGTGAGCAGCACGTTGTTGAAGCGCACGAGGCTCACCGGATCGACCTCGCGCGTTTCGAGCACCAGCACGTCGCGCAGGTTACGCGACGACAGGAACACGTTGTCGTCGAGCGCATCGGTCACCACGAGCACGGTGCCGGAAAGACCGAGCGCCTTGATCTTCTGCGCGAAGAGCTTCGTCTTCGGCGCCTGTACGGCCAGCTGCTCGATGATCGCGAGGCGCTCCTCGCGCACCAGTTGCGACAGAATCGCGGCGATTCCGGCGCGATACATCTTGCGGTTCACCTTCTGCGAGAAATTCTCGTCGGGCGAGCTCGGGAAGATCTTGCCGCCGCCGCGCCACAAGGGGCTGTTCGCCTGTCCCGCTCGCGCGCGGCCGGTGCCTTTCTGCGCCCAGGGCTTCTTGTGCGACTTGTTGATGTCGCCGCGACCTTTCTGCTTGCGGTTGCCGCTGCGTGCGTTCGCCTGGAACGCGGTGACGAGCTGGTGGATCAGGGCTTCGTTGTAGGCGCGCGCGAACAACGCGTCCGAACCGGCGATGGTCGCGGCCGACTGGCCCTTGGCATCGATCAACTTGAGATCCATGTCAGGCCCCCCTCTTCGCCGGCGTCTTCACCGAGGGGCGGACGATGATGTGGCCGCCGTCGGCCCCGGGAACACAACCCTTGACGAGCAGCAGGCCGCGCTCGGCATCGACGCGGACGACCTTGAGCGTCTGCGTCGTGCGGGTCACGTTGCCATATTGGCCCGCCATTCGCTTGCCGGGGAACACGCGCCCCGGATCCTGCGCCATGCTGATCGAGCCGGGCGTGTTGTGCGAGCGCGAGTTGCCGTGCGACGCGCGGTTCGAGCTGAAGTTGTGGCGGCGAATCACGCCCGAGAAGCCACGGCCCTTGGTGGTGCCGGTCACGTCGACGAGTTCGCCGACCTTGAACGTGTCCGCGCCGATGACGCCGCCGACTTTGAGCGCCGCCAGCTTTTCCGGCGGAACCGGGAATTCGCGCAGCAACTCGCCCGCCTCGACTCCGGCCTTCGCGAGGTGCCCGGCCTGCGGCTTCGAAACGCGCGACGCACGCCGTTTGCCGAACGTCAGCTGGACCGCCGAATAACCATCGGTGTCTGGCGTCTTGATCTGGGTGACGCGGTTGTTGGCGACGTCGAGCACCGTCACCGGGACGGCGCTGCCGTCGTCGGTGAAAATGCGCGTCATGCCGACCTTGCGGCCTACGAGTCCGAGAGACATTGTCGTTTTCCTTTCAAGGCGCCCGATTGCGATTGACCGGGCGTCGTCGGTTCCGATTCCTGATCCCTGATGCCTGATTCCCGGTTACTGCAGCTTGATCTCGACGTCCACTCCCGCGGGCAGATCGAGCTTCATCAGTTGATCCACCGTCTTGTCCGTTGGATCGATGATGTCCATCAGCCGCAGGTGAGTCCGGATCTCGAACTGATCGCGCGAGGTCTTGTTCACGTGCGGCGAGCGGAGCACGTTGTAGCGCTCGATCTTGGTCGGGAGCGGCACGGGGCCGCGGACCACCGCGCCGGAACGCTTCGCGGTTTCCACGATTTCCATCGCCGACTGGTCGATCAGCTTGTAATCGAACGCCTTGAGACGGATGCGGATTCTCTGGTTTTGCATGTCTGCCTTTCGTCCGAAAGTGAAACCCTGCTTTCGGCCGGTTTGTCTTCCGCCGAAGTCCGGCTCATTTGCCAACTGGGGCCCGCGACTTCGGCGATTCAATTCCCCGTAAACCCGGGCCGCCCCAAGCCTTCGTGCTGAACTTCTTCCGGCGCCAAGCAGGTCTGTTGCTTTGCGCCGCCTCTTATTCGACGATTTTCGCGACGACGCCGGCGCCGACGGTGCGGCCGCCCTCGCGGATCGCAAAGCGCAGCCCCTCCTCCATCGCAATCGGCGCAATCAGCGTCACCGTCATCGCCACATTGTCCCCAGGCATCACCATCTCGGTCCCCGCCGGCAGCTCGCAGCTCCCCGTCACGTCCGTGGTCCGAAAGTAAAACTGCGGCCGATACCCCGGGAAAAACGGCGTGTGCCGGCCCCCCTCCTCCTTGGACAGCACGTACACCTCGCAGCTGAACTTGGTGTGCGGCGTGATCGACCCCGGCTTCGCCAGCACCTGCCCCCGCTCCACCTCCTCCCGCTTCGTCCCCCGCAGCAACACCCCCACGTTGTCCCCCGCCTGCCCCTGATCCAACAGCTTGCGGAACATCTCCACCCCCGTGCACACCGTCTGCAGCGTCGGCTTCAAACCCACGATCTCCAGCGCATCCCCCACCTTCACCACCCCACGCTCCACCCTTCCCGTCACCACCGTGCCCCGACCACTGATCGAAAACACGTCCTCCACCGGCATCAAAAACGGCCCGTCGATCGCCCGCTTCGGCTGCGGGATGTACGCGTCCAGCGCCTCCGCCAGCTTCAGGATCGAGCCTTCCCCCAGCTCGCTCTTGTCCCCCTCCAGCGCCAGCTTCGCCGACCCAATCACAATCGGCGTCTTGTCCCCAGGAAACTGATACTTGGAGAGCAGCTCCCGCACCTCCAGCTCCACCAGCTCCAACAGCTCCTTGTCGTCAACCATGTCCGCCTTGTTCATGTACACCACGATGTACGGCACCCCCACCTGCCGCGCCAGCAGAATGTGCTCCCGCGTCTGCGGCATCGGCCCGTCCGCCGCACTCACCACCAGAATCGCCCCATCCATCTGCGCCGCACCCGTAATCATGTTCTTGATGTAGTCCGCGTGCCCAGGACAGTCCACGTGCGCGTAGTGCCGGTTCTTCGTCTCGTACTCCACGTGCGCCGTGTTGATCGTGATCCCCCGCGCCTTCTCCTCCGGCGCATTGTCAATCTGGTCGTACGCCTTCACCTCCCCACCGTACAGCTTCGACAGCACCAGCGTCATCGCCGCCGTCAGCGTCGTCTTCCCGTGATCCACGTGCCCTATCGTCCCCACGTTCACGTGCGGCTTCGTCCGCTCGAATTTGCCTTTCGCCATGGCACCGTCTCCAGCTTTCTCGTTGGCTTTTGAACCTCGAATCGACGGGCTCTGCCCGCGATTCGAGGCTGTCTATTCCGGACAAAAGTAGGGGTGCACTTTTGTCCGATTAATTTACGTCTTCTTGTTTATCACCGCCTCGGCGACGTTTTTCGGCGCCTCGGTGTAGTGCTTGAATTCCATCGTGTACGTCGCGCGGCCCTGCGAGAGCGAGCGCAGCGTCGTCGAATAGCCGAACATTTCGGCGAGCGGCACTTCGGCCTTGATCACCTTGCCGGTCGGCAGGTCTTCCATGCCCTGGACCATGCCACGACGCGACGAGAGGTCGCCCATCACGTTGCCCATGAAATCCTCGGGCGTCTCGACCTCGACCGCCATCATCGGCTCGAGCAGCGCCGGGGTCGCCTTGCGCATCCCATCCTTGAACGCCATCGACGCGGCCATCTTGAACGCGTTCTCGTTGGAGTCGACATCGTGCGAGCTGCCGTCGAACAGCGTGACCTTGACGTCGACGACCGGGAAGCCCGCGAGCACGCCGTTGGGCAGCGTTTCGCGAAGGCCCTTCTCGACCGCGGGAATGAACTCGCGCGGCACCGTGCCGCCCTTGATCGCGTCAACGAACTCGAAGCCTTTGCCGGCGCCGTTCGGCTCCATCTTGAGCCAGACGTGGCCGTATTGGCCGCGGCCGCCGGATTGCTTGATGAACTTGCCCTCGACTTCGACGGGTTTCTTGATCGCCTCGCGATACGCGACCTGCGGCGCCCCGACGTTCGCCTCGACGCCGAACTCGCGCTTCATCCGATCGACGAGGATCTCGAGGTGGAGCTCGCCCATGCCCGAGATGATCGTCTGGCCCGATTCCTCGTCGGTGCGCACGCGAAACGACGGGTCTTCCTGCGCGAGGCGGTTCAACGCGATGCCCATCTTTTCCTGGTCGGCCTTGGTCTTGGGCTCGACGGCAACGTGGATCACCGGCTCGGGAAACACCATCTTCTCGAGCGTGATCACGTGCTCCGGGTCGCACAGCGTGTCGCCCGTCGTCGCTTCCTTGAGACCGACCGCCGCCGCGATATCGCCGGCGCGCACTTCCTTGATTTCCTCGCGCTGGTTGGCATGCATCTGCAGGATCCGGCCCAGCCGCTCCTTCCGCCCTTTGATCGGGTTGTAGACCGTGTCGCCGGTCCGGACGACGCCCGAGTACACGCGAAAGAAGATCAGCTGGCCCACATAGGGATCGGTCATGATCTTGAAGGCGAGGCCGGCGAACGGCTCCTCGTCGGACGCCTTGCGGCTGCCTTCCTTGCCGTTCTCGAGCTCGCCCTTGACCGGCGGAATGTCGGTCGGCGCCGGCATGAACTCGATGACCGCGTCGAGCATTGCCTGCACGCCCTTGTTCTTGAACGCCGAGCCGCACAGCATCGGCACGATCTCGCTCGCGATCGTGCGCAGGCGCAGGCCGGCCTTGATGTCCTCGACCGACAGCTGGTGGCCCTCGAGGTACTTGTTCATCAGCTCTTCGTTGGCCTCGGCGGCGCTTTCGATCATCTTCTCGCGCCATTCCTTCGCCGTGTCGACGAGCGCCGCCGGGATCTCGCGAATCTCGTACTTCATCCCCTGCGTCGAATCGTCCCAGTAGATCGCCTTCATCCGGATCAGATCGACGACCCCTTCGAAGTTTTCCTCGGCGCCGATCGGCACCTGGATCGGAACGGGATTGGCCTTGAGCCGCGACTTCATCTGCTCGTAGACCTTGAAGAAGCTCGCCCCCTGGCGGTCCATCTTGTTGACGAACGCGAGCCGCGGCACCTTGTACTTGTTGGCCTGCCGCCATACGGTTTCCGACTGCGGCTGCACGCCGCCGACCGCGCAGTAGACCATGCAGGCGCCATCGAGCACCCGCATCGAGCGCTCGACTTCGATGGTGAAGTCGACGTGGCCCGGCGTGTCGATGATGTTGATCCGGTGCTCGGGGAAGTTGTTGTCCATCCCCTTCCAGAAGCAGGTGGTCGCGGCCGAGGTGATGGTGATGCCGCGCTCGCGCTCCTGCTCCATCCAGTCCATCACGGTCGCGCCGTCGTGGACCTCGCCGATCTTGTGTGAAACGCCGGTGTAGAAAAGGATGCGTTCGGTGGTCGTGGTCTTGCCGGCATCAATGTGCGCACTGATGCCGATGTTGCGATACCGGTCGATGGGAGTGAAGCGGGGCACTTTTCGTCTGCGGCCTGTGCGGCGCCGATGGCGGGAGGATCGCTTCCGCGCGGGCGCATTGCCGTCCTGTCGTCTGCTGTGATCGTCGCTATATGGGGGTCAGAACCGGAAATGCGAGAAGGCCTTGTTGGCTTCGGCCATGCGGTGCACTTCCTCGCGTTTCTTCACCGCGCCCCCGCGACCTTCGGAGGCCTCGAGGAGCTCCGCCGCGAGCCGCTGGCCCATCGACTTCTCGCCGCGCTTGCGCGCCGCCTCGCGCAGCCAGCGCATCGCGAGCGCCATCCGCCGCACCGGGCGCACCTCGACCGGGACCTGGAAGTTGGCGCCGCCGACGCGACGGCTCTTCACTTCGACCGTCGGCCGCGAGTTCGCGAGCGCCTGGTTGAAGACCTCCAGCGGGTCCTTGCCGCCCTTCTTGGCGATCGACTCGAACGCGCCGTACAGAATGCGCTCGGCAACCGACTTCTTGCCGGCGGTCATCAGCACGTTGACGAATTTCGCGACATCGCTGTTGCCGTACTTCGGGTCGGGCAGGATCTCGCGCTTGGGAACTTCTCTGCGTCGGGGCATGGGGTCCTCGAATCGTTTCTTACGCCGACTTGGGCTTCTTGGCGCCGTACTTCGAACGCGCTTGCTTGCGGTCCTTGACGCCCGCGGTGTCGAGACTGCCGCGCACCATGTGGTAGCGCACGCCCGGCAGGTCCTTCACGCGGCCGCCACGGATCAGCACCACCGAGTGCTCCTGCAGGTTGTGGCCTTCGCCGCCGATGTAGCTGATCACCTCGAAGCCGTTGGTGAGCCGCACCTTCGCGACTTTCCGCAGCGCGGAGTTCGGCTTCTTCGGTGTCGTCGTGTACACGCGCGTGCAGACACCGCGCTTCTGCGGGCTCTGCTGAAGCGCGGGGACCTTGCTTTTCGACACGGTGGGCTCACGGCCCTTCCGCACGAGCTGATTGATGGTGGGCATCCTGATTTTCCGTTTCGTGCGGCGTCAAACGCATCCGCCGCAGGGGCTCATCGCTGGCGAAACTGCTACGTTCACAACAAAAAATCAAAGTGGCCCACGCGCGCGCCTCTCTGTCACCGTGCCGGCGCGGCCGCCCGGGCCACTCTTCTGCGCCATTGCCGACGGTTTGCTGCAGGTGGCTGCCAACCTGCCTGCGCCCGCGGCCGGTACGCATGCCGACCCGTCCGCGGTTTCGGGCGGTCGAGAAGGCGAAAAGACTGCAATTATAAGGGGATAACCGCGCGAGCGTCAACGGCGTGTTGCGGCGCAGAAACCCGCGGCGGCGAAGACCCGGTACATTGTCTACGGACCCGCGCCCTCGGGGTCTCCCGGCGAAGGAATGCCCCCGGCCGAGCTACGATCCAGGCGCCGGCAATCGCGCTGAACCCCGGGCGCAGTGACTGCTCACCTCGGGCCCTCACTTCAGAGGGGAGCTGCGCCGCGTTCCAGACGCCGCATCCGCGCTTCCAGCTCGAAGATGTCCTTCGCCTGGGCGAGATAGGCTTCGGTCTCGCGCATCTGCTGCTTCCAGAACCACCGGTCCAGGCGCTCGAGGATATTCCTCGGGCGAGCGATTGCGGGATCGACGCCTTCGGGCACCCACCAGCGTCCGCGCCGCAGGGCGACGGGCTCGCTTGCCGCAGCCCGCGCGGTCGCCTTCGGCGCCGCCATCGCGACCTCGCGCCCCAAGGCATCGGCAATCACCCCGATCAACCCGCCAAAACCCCTACTATCAATATTGAATTCAGTTGCCATACCCGACTCTCCAAAGAATCATCCGACGGCGGCGTCGCACTTTCGACGCGCTGCACAATCCAACCATAGTCGCCGTGAGCCACCCATTCAAATCATCGTTTTGGATCAATGGTATAATCAGATCTGATCGAGAAGGGACGATTGTTGCGGTGCAACATGCCAGGTAAGCTGTCGGCTCGCCTTCTCCGAGAATTCACGATGGAGCTCTATCAACTTCGCGGCTTTGCCGCCGTGGCCGAGCTTGGCCACCTGACCCGGGCCGCCGAAAGGCTGCACTTGAGCCAGCCCGCATTGAGCGCGCAGATCAAGGCGCTCGAAGACGAGCTTGGCGTCGCGCTATTCGAGCGAAGCCCCACGGGGATGAACCTGACCGCCGCCGGCAAGCGACTGTTGCCGGGCGCCACCGGCATCCTGGCCGCTGCTGCGGCGTTGCACGGCAAAGCTCGGGCGATCCAGGGCGAGGTTGCCGGGCACGTCCGGCTGGGCACGCTTTCCGACCCGAACTTCATTCACCTCGGCGATTTCCTCGCCCAGGCGACCGAGCGGTACCCCTTGCTCGAAATCGAGCTGCACCACGAGGTATCGGGCGCCGCGTTCGAAAAGGTCCGTGACGGTGCGCTGGACGCGAGCTTCTACTACGGCGACCTCACCCACCCGGGCGTCGGCGCCGTGCCGTTGCGTGAAATCGCCTATCGCGTCGCCGCCCCGGCGGCGTGGCGCGAGAAGGTCGAGCACGCAAGCTGGGAAGAAATCGCCGCGCTCCCCTGGATCATGGCGCCACGGATCAGCACCCACCACGTTCTCGCTACCCGATTGTTCCGCGAGCGGGCGAGCGCGCCCGCAACGCTGATCGAGGCGGACAACGAAATGGTGATCCGTTCGCTCGTCGCCTCCGGACTCGGGGTGGCGCTTATCCGCGAGGACCTCACGCTCGGGGCCGGGGCCGAGCAAGAGCTCTGCATCTGGCCCGGCACGCGCCTCGCGACGACGCTGCAGTTCATCTACTCCGGCGAGAAAGCCGAGGAGCCCGAGGTACGCGCGCTCATCGCCGTGATCGCCGACGTCTGGCGCAACGTAGCGGCTCGCGCCGCTGCCGCCGCGGAGCCGGCGCGGCCGCGCAAGCGGGCGCAACGGCGTGACGTGGCCCGACAGTGAGCCGGCGGATCGCTCCGCCGGCTCGTGATTGCCACAACCGCGCGAACGCTACGCCGCGTCGGCCGAGATCTCCGTCGTCGGGGCCACCGGCTCGCCCGCGGGCGCTTCCTCGCCTGGGGTGACGAATCCGGCTTCGGGTCCCAGGAGCTTCTGCTTCTTCCTCGCGTTGTGATAGGCGAGACCGGTGCCGGCGGGAATCAGCCGGCCGACGATCACGTTTTCCTTGAGGCCGCGGAGGTCGTCCTTCTTGCCCATGATCGCCGCTTCCGTCAGCACGCGCGTGGTCTCCTGGAACGATGCCGCCGAGATGAACGAGTCGGTGGACAGCGACGCCTTGGTGATCCCGAGCAGCATGTGCTCGTAGGTCGCGCCGCGCTTGCCTTCCTCCTTCATCACCTTGTCGTTCTCGTCCAGCAGATCCGAGCGCTCGGCCTGCTCGCCCGGGATGAAGCGCGAGTCGCCGGCATCGACGACCTGCACCCGGCGCAGCATCTGCCGCACGATCACCTCGATGTGCTTGTCGTTGATCTTCACCCCCTGCAGCCGGTAGACGTCCTGCACCTCGTCGGTGATGTAGCGGGCGAGCGCTTCCACGCCCAGGAGCCGCAGGATGTCGTGCGGATCCGCGGGACCGTCGACGATCGACTCGCCCTTGTTCACCACCTGCCCGTCGTGCGCCGTGACGTGCTTGTCCTTCGGGATCAGGTACTCGTGGGCGGTGCCGTCGAGATCGGTGATGACGAGGCGCTGCTTGCCCTTCGTGTCCTTGCCGAACGACACGGTGCCGGTAACTTCCGCGAGCAGGCCCGCGTCCTTCGGCGAGCGCGCCTCGAACAGCTCGGCCACGCGCGGCAGGCCGCCGGTGATGTCGCGGGTCTTCGACGTCTCCTGCGGGATCCGCGCCAGGACTTCGCCGACCGCAACCTGCTGGCCGTCCTTCACCGTGATGATCGAGCCCAGCTGGAACGTGATGTTCACCGAGTGATCGGTGCCCGCGAGCATGATTTCGTTGCCCGCCTCGTCCAGCAGCTTCACCTGCGGACGCACGCCCTTCGCCGCTGCGCTGGCGCGGCGCTTCGGATCGATGACCACGAGGGTGGACAGGCCGGTCACTTCGTCGACCTGTTTGGCGACGGTGACGCCCTCCTCGACGTGCTCGAACTTCACCCGTCCGGCGTACTCGGTGACGATCGGACGCGACGTCGCGTCCCACGTCGCCAGCACCTTGCCGGCCCTGACGACGTCGCCGTCCTTGACCTGCAGCGTAGCGCCGTACGGGACCTTGTGGCGCTCGCGCTCGCGGTGGTTGTCGTCGTGGACCGTCACTTCGCCGGAACGCGCGATGACGACGAGCTCGCCCTTGGCGTTGGTAACGTAGCGCATCTGCGGCGAAAAGCGGATCGTGCCCGCAGACTTGCTCTCGAGCTGCGATGCGGCGGCGGTCCGCGACGCCGCGCCGCCGATGTGGAACGTACGCATCGTGAGCTGGGTGCCCGGCTCGCCGATCGATTGCGCGGCGATGACGCCGACGGCTTCGCCGACGTTGACGAGATGGCCGCGACCGAGGTCGCGGCCGTAGCACCTCGCGCACAGGCCGTAGCGCGTGTCACAGGTGAGCGGCGTGCGCACCTTGACTTCGTCGATGCCGAGGAGCTCGATCTGGTCGACCTCGTCTTCGCCCAACAGCGTCCCCGCTTCGTACAGCGTCGCCTGCGTCTCCGGATTGACGACGTCGACGGCGACGCTGCGGCCGAGGATCCGCTCGCGCAGCGCCTCGATCACTTCGCCGCCCTCGACCAGCGCCTTCATCGCCACGCCGTTGCTCGTGCCGCAGTCCTCTTCGGTCACGACGAGGTCCTGGGTCACGTCGACCAGGCGGCGCGTGAGATAGCCGGAGTTCGCGGTTTTCAGCGCCGTATCGGCGAGACCCTTGCGCGCGCCGTGCGTCGAGATGAAGTACTGCAGCACGTTCAGGCCTTCGCGGAAGTTCGCGGTGATCGGCGTCTCGATGATCGAGCCGTCCGGCTTGGCCATCAGGCCGCGCATCCCCGCGAGCTGGCGGATCTGCGCCGCCGAGCCCCGCGCGCCGGAGTCGGCCATCATGTAGATGGAATTGAACGACTCCTGCTTGACGGTCTTGCCCTCGCGGTCCTTGACGTCGACTGCACCGAGCTGGCTCATCATCGCCTTCGCGATGTCGTCGCCGGCGCGACCCCAGATGTCGACGACCTTGTTGTAGCGCTCGCCCTGGGTGACGAGACCCGACGTGTACTGCGCCTCGATCTCCTTCACCTGCGACTCCGCCTCGCTGATGATCCGGTGCTTCTCCTCGGGCACCAGCATGTCGTCGGCGGCGAACGAGATCCCGCCGCGCGTCGCGAGGCCGTATCCCGCCTGCATCAGCTTGTCGGCGAAGATGACCGTTTCCCGCAGCCCGCAGCGGCGGAAGCTCGCGTTGATGATCTTCGAGATCTCCTTCTTCTTCAGCGGCTTGTTGATGTTCTCGAAGCCCAATCCCGCCGGCAGGATCTCGGAGAGCAGCGCGCGGCCGACCGTGGTCTCGAACCGCTTGACCGTCTCGACCGGCTCGCCGTTCGCGCCGCTATCGACCTGCTTCAGCCGGACGTGGATCTTCGCGTGCAGCTCGATCTGGCGCGCTTCATAGGCACGCGACACTTCGGCGATGTCGGAGAACAGCATCCCCTCCCCTCGCGCGTTGATCTTCTCGCGGGTCGCGTAGTAGAGGCCGAGCACGATGTCCTGCGACGGCACGATGCACGGCTCGCCGTTCGACGGCAGCAGCACGTTGTTCGACGCGAGCATCAGCGTGCGCGCCTCCATCTGCGCCTCGAGCGACAGCGGCACGTGCACCGCCATCTGGTCGCCGTCGAAGTCGGCGTTGAACGCCGTGCAGACGAGCGGATGCAGCTGGATCGCCTTGCCTTCGATCAACACCGGCTCGAAGGCCTGGATCCCGAGCCGGTGCAGCGTCGGCGCCCGGTTCAGCATCACCGGATGCTCGCGGATCACGTCTTCCAGGATGTCCCAGACGACCGGCTCCTGCGCTTCGACCATCTTCTTCGCCGCCTTGATCGTCGTGGCGAGCCCCATTGTCTCCAGCTTGTTGAAGATGTAGGGCTTGAAGAGCTCGAGCGCCATCAGCTTGGGCAGCCCGCACTGGTGGAGCTTGAGCTGCGGGCCGACGACGATGACCGAGCGGCCCGAGTAGTCGACACGCTTGCCGAGCAGGTTCTGGCGGAAGCGACCGCCCTTGCCCTTGATCATGTCGGCAAGCGATTTCAGCGGCCGCTTGTTGGCGCCGGTCATCGCCTTGCCGCGGCGGCCGTTGTCGAGCAGGCTGTCTACGGCCTCCTGGAGCATCCGCTTTTCGTTGCGGACGATGATGTCGGGCGCCTTGAGCTCGAGCAGGCGCTTCAAGCGGTTGTTGCGGTTGATCACGCGGCGGTAGAGGTCGTTCAGATCGGAAGTCGCGAAGCGGCCGCCGTCGAGGGGCACCAGCGGTCGCAACTCGGGCGGCAGCACCGGCAGCACCTCGAGGATCATCCACTCGGGCTTGATCCCGGACTTGTGGAATGCTTCCAGGACCTTGAGCCGCTTGGCGATCTTCTTGATCTTGGTGTCGGAGCCCGTCGCTTCGAGCTCCTTTCTGAGCTTGTCGATCTCGTGCGGGACGTCGAGCGCCTTCAGGAGCTCGCGGATGCCTTCCGCGCCCATCGACGCCGAGAAGTCGTCGCCGTGCTGCTCGAGCTTCGCGAGATAGTCGTCCTCGGTCAGGAGCTGCGCACGGTTCAGCGGCGTGAGCCCGGGGTCGGTCACGACGTACGCTTCGAAGTAGAGCACGCGCTCGATGTCGCGCAGCGTCATGTCGAGCACCATCCCCATCCGGGAGGGCAGGCTCTTCAGGAACCAGATGTGCGCGACGGGGCTCGCGAGCTCGATGTGGCCCATCCGCTCGCGGCGGACCTTGGCGAGCGTCACCTCGACGCCGCATTTTTCGCAGATCACGCCACGGTGCTTGAGGCGCTTGTACTTTCCGCACAGGCACTCGTAGTCCTTGACCGGGCCGAAGATCTTGGCGCAGAACAGACCGTCGCGCTCAGGCTTGAAGGTCCGGTAGTTGATCGTTTCCGGCTTCTTGACTTCGCCGTACGACCACGAGCGGATCTTCTCCGGCGAGGCGAGACCGGTCTTGATCGCGTCGAATTCCTCTTCCTGCGTGACCTGCTTGAAAAGATCGAGCAGTGCTTTCATCCATCACTCCTGAGTGATTCGCAATCTCTCGACGTCGTCCCCGCGGACGCGGGGACCCGGCGACGTTCGTCGCAGGACACTGGGTTCCCGCTTTCGCGGGAACGACGAAAGGCTTGGGTGGCCGCCATCAGAACCGCTCCAGGTCGATGTCGATCGCCAGCGAGCGTATTTCCTTCACCAGCACGTTGAACGACTCCGGCATGCCGGCTTCGATCTTGTGCTCGCCCTTGACGATGTTCTCGTAGACCTTGGTGCGGCCGTTGACGTCGTCGGACTTGACCGTGAGCATCTCCTGCAGCGTGTAGGCGGCGCCGTAGGCTTCGAGCGCCCAGACCTCCATTTCGCCGAAGCGCTGGCCGCCGAACTGCGCCTTGCCGCCCAGCGGCTGCTGCGTGACGAGGCTGTAGGGACCCGTCGAGCGCGCGTGCATCTTGTCGTCGACGAGATGGTGCAGCTTCAGCACGTGCATGTAGCCGACGGTCACCTGGCGGTCGAATGCTTCGCCCGTGCGGCCGTCATACAGGGTGACCTGTCCCGAGCGCGGCAACCCCGCGAGCTCCAGCATGCCCTTGATCTCGTCTTCGGTCGCCCCGTCGAACACCGGAGTCGCGAAGGGCACGCCGCCGCGCAGATTGTCGGCGAGGCGCATCACGTCGGCATCGTCGAAGGCCGCCAGATCCTCGTGCTTGCCGGTCGTGTTGTAGATCCGCTCGAGAAGCTTGCGCACTTCGACGGCCTTCGCCTGCGCTTTCACCATCTCGTCGATCTTGCGGCCGAGCCCCTTGGCGGCCCAGCCCAGGTGCACCTCGAGAATCTGGCCGACGTTCATTCGCGACGGCACGCCGAGCGGGTTCAGCACGATGTCGACCGGCGTCCCGTCGGCCATGTACGGCATGTCCTCGACGGGCACGATCTTCGACACCACGCCCTTGTTGCCGTGACGACCGGCCATCTTGTCGCCCGGCTGCAGGCGGCGCTTGACCGCAACGTAGACCTTGACCATCTTCTGCACGCCCGGCGCCAGCTCGTCGCCCTGGGTGAGCTTCTTCTTCTTGTGCTCGTACATCGCGTCGAACTGCACCCGCAACTGGGCGAGCGAGTCCTTCATCGCCTCGAGCTGCCGGGCCGAATCCTCGCCCGCGAGGCGAAGATCGAACCAGTCGTAGCGATTGACGCCCTCGAGATATTCCTTGGTGAGCTTCGTCCCCTTCGCGATGCGCTTCGGGCCGCCGTTCACCGTCTTGCCGATCAGCATCTTCTCGATCCGCGCGAACGCGTCGTTCTCGACGATCCGCAGCTGATCGTTCAGGTCCTTGCGGTAGCTCTTCAGCTCGTCGTCGATGATCTGCGCCGCGCGCTTGTCGCGCTCGATGCCTTCGCGGGTGAAGACCTGCACGTCGATCACGCAGCCCGAGATGCCGGACGGCACGCGCAGGCTCGTGTCTTTGACGTCGGACGCCTTCTCGCCGAAGATCGCGCGCAGGAGCTTTTCCTCGGGCGTCAGCTGCGTCTCGCCCTTCGGCGTGACCTTGCCGACGAGCACGTCGCCCGCCTCGACCTCGGCGCCGATGTAGACGATGCCGGCGTCGTCGAGACGGCCGAGCTGCGCCTCGCCCAGACTCGAGATGTCGCGGGTGATTTCCTCCGGCCCGAGCTTCGTGTCGCGGGCGACGACCGAAAGCTCCTCGATGTGGATCGACGTGTAGCGGTCGTCGGCCACGACCTTCTCGGAGATGAGGATCGAGTCCTCGTAGTTATAGCCGTTCCACGGCATGAACGCGACCAGCATGTTCTGGCCGAGCGCGAGCTCCCCCATGTCGGTCGACGCGCCGTCGGCGATGACGTCGCCCTTCGCGATGACGTCGCCGACGCGCACCAGCGGCCGCTGATTGATGTTGGTGTTCTGGTTGCTGCGCATGTACTTGGTCAGGTTGTAGATGTCGACTCCGACGTCGGCCGCCGCCGTCTCCGCATCGTGAACGCGAACGACGATCCGGTTGGCGTCGATGTAGTCGACCTTGCCGCCGCGGCGCGCCTGCACTGCGGTGCCCGAGTCGACGGCCGCCGTGCGCTCGACACCGGTGCCGACGAGAGGCTTCTCCGCACGGAGGCAAGGTACCGCCTGGCGCTGCATGTTCGACCCCATCAGCGCGCGATTCGCGTCGTCGTGCTCGAGGAACGGGATCAGCGACGCCGCCACCGACACGATCTGCGCCGGCGCCACGTCCATGTAGTCGACCTTGTCCGCGGTCGAGAGCATGAACTCGTTCTTGCTCCGGCAGGAGACGAGCTCGTCCTTCAACCTACCCGTCCTGTCGAGCGTCGCGTTCGCCTGGGCGACCACGTAGGCGCCTTCCTCGATCGCCGACAGGTACTGGATTTCGTCGGTGACCTTGCCGTTCACGACCTTGCGGTACGGCGTCTCGAGAAAGCCGTATTCGTTGGTGCGGGCATAGAGCGCGAGAGAATTGATGAGGCCGATGTTCGGACCTTCGGGGGTCTCGATCGGGCATACGCGGCCGTAGTGGGTCGGATGCACGTCGCGAACCTCGAAGCCCGCGCGCTCGCGCGTGAGCCCGCCCGGCCCCAGCGCGGAGACGCGTCGCTTGTGCGTGATCTCGGACAGCGGGTTGGTCTGATCCATGAACTGCGACAGCTGCGAGCTGCCGAAGAACTCCTTGATCGCCGCCGAGATCGGCTTCGCGTTGATCAGGTCGTGCGGCAGCAGATTCTCGCTCTCGGCCTGGCCCAGACGTTCCTTCACCGCCCGCTCGACGCGCACGAGTCCCGACCGGAACTGGTTCTCGGAGAGCTCGCCGACCGAGCGCACGCGGCGATTGCCGAGATGATCGATGTCGTCGATCTCGCCGCGGCCGTTGCGGAGCTCGACCAGGATCTTGATCACCGCGATGATGTCGTCGTTGGTCAGCGTGGCCGGACCCTTGAGCTCGGTGCGGCCGACGCGACGGTTGAACTTCATCCGGCCGACCGCCGACAGGTCGTAGCGCTCCTCCGAGAAGAAAAGACCATGGAACAGCGTCTCGACCGCGTCCTCGGTCGGCGGCTCGCCCGGCCGCATCATCCGGTAGATCGCCACGCGCGCGGCCGTCTGGTCCGGCGTATCGTCGGTGCGCAGCGTCTGCGCGATGTACGCGCCCTGGTCGAGGTCGTTGGTGTAGATCGTCTGGATCTCGGCGACGCCGGCGTCCGAGAGCTTTTGCAGCAGCTCCTCGGTGACTTCTTCGTTCGCCTTGGCGAGCACCTCGCCCGTGGCCTTGTCGACGATGTTGGTCGCGAGCCCGCGGCCGACGACGTAATCGGCTGGCACCACAATCCTCTTCACCCCTGCTTCGGCGAGCTCCCGGACATGTTTGGCCGTGATCCGCTTGTCGCGTGCGACGATGATCTTGCCGTCCTTGCCGGTGACGTCGAAGCGCGCCATCTCGCCGCGCAGCCGCTCGGGAACGAATTCGAGCTGGGCGCCTTTCGGCGACAGATGGAACGTGTCGAACATGAAGAACTGGCGGAGGATGTCCTCGTTGGTGAGGCCGATCGCCTTCAGCAGCGTGGTGACCGGCATCTTGCGCCGACGGTCGACGCGGAAGAAGAGAAAGTCCTTCGGATCGAACTCGAAGTCGAGCCAGGAGCCGCGGTACGGAATCACCCGCGCCGAAAAGAGGAGCTTGCCCGAGCTGTGCGTCTTGCCGCGGTCGTGCTCGAAGAACACGCCCGGCGAGCGGTGCAGCTGGGAGACGATGACCCGCTCGGTGCCGTTGATGATGAACGAGCCATTGTCGGTCATGAGCGGGATCTCGCCCATGTAGACCTCCTGCTCCTTCACCTCCTTGACCGTTTCCTTCGGCGCTTCCTTGTCCATCAGGATCAGCCGGACCTTGGCGCGCAGCGCCGAGCAATAGGTGAGACCGCGCTGCTGGCATTCGGTGACGTCGAACGCCGGCGTCAGCAGCGAATAGCTCACGAACTCGAGCCGCGCGTTGCCGGAATGCGACGAAATCGGAAAGATCGACGTGAACGCGGCCTGCAGGCCTTCGTTCTTGCGCCGCTCGGGCGCCGTGTCCGCCTGCAGGAACGCGCGGTACGACGCGAGCTGCGTCTCGAGCAGGAACGGCACCTCAAGCACGCTCGCCCGCTTGGCGAAGCTCTTGCGGATGCGCTTCTTCTCGGTAAAGGAATAGGGTTGCGAGGTCATTTCTTCGATAGCCATTTACTTCTCCGATTCACGGAAATCGTCGAAAACCGCGGCTCCAAATGCCACCGCCCGCTGCCCGTTGGGGCGGCTCGCTGCCCGGTTATCGATCGGTTTCAAAGGGCGCGCACGGCCACGCCCATCGCGCATCGACTGGTCGGATGCATTGCGCACCTGGCTTGGTGGTTGGCCCCTACCAACCGCTGGCGGACGGCGGCGCGTGACGAACCGCACCGCCCGACCATGCCTGTCCCCTGCAGTCGCTTCAGAAGACGAAGAGGAGCGGATCAAAGAAATCCGCTCGTCTTCGGCCTCTCGGGCCGCCGCAAGTTCCCGCAGACGACCCGTCGTCGAAGAAGGCGCGGGCCGGCTTTCGTCCGCCGGCGCCGGCACCTTGCCCGTTACTCCGTTACTTGATGTCGGCCTTGGCGCCGGCCTCTTCCAGTTTTTTCTTCGCGGCCTCCGCGTCGACCTTGGTGACGCCTTCCTTCACCGGCTTCGGCGCGCCGTCGACCAGGTCCTTGGCTTCCTTCAAGCCGAGACCGGTCAGTTCGCGCACGGCCTTGATCACGTTCACCTTGTTCTCACCGATCGTGGCCAGCACGACGGTGAATTCGGTCTGCTCCTCGGCAGCGGCGGCTGGCGCCGCGGCGGCGGACGGGCCGGCCACCGCGACCGCGGCGGCGGCTGACACGCCGAACTTGTCTTCCATCGCCTTGATGAGCTCCGAGAGCTCGAGCACGGTCATCGACGAGATCTTGTCGAGGATTTCGGTTTGCACTGCGGACATGATTTGCTCCTGAAACGTAAGGTTTGGGGAATCGGTTGCCAGAGTCTCGTCGCTCACGCGGCCGGGCGCGCATCGCGCACGGCCGCCACGGTCCGCACGAACCGGCTCGGAACTTCGTTCAACGTCCGGACGAACTTGGCGATCGGCGCCTGCATCGTGCCCATCAGCTTCGCGATCAGCTCTTCGCGCGAGGGCAATTGAGCCAGCGCGGCGATCTCCTTGGCGGACATCACCTGGCCGGGCATCGCACCACCCGTGATCACGAACTTGTCGTTGCCCTTGGCGAAGTCGTGCAAGACCTTCGCCACGGCAACGGGATCGGGGCCGATGCCGTACGCCAGAGGGCCGACCATCCTGTCGGCCAACGAGGCGAACGGTGACTCGGCGACCGCCCGGCGCACCAGGGTGTTCTTGACCACCCTGAAATAGACGCCGGAAGCCCGTGCCTTCGCGCGGAGCACGATCATTGCGCCGACCGGCATGCCGCGGTTCTCGGCCATGACGATGGCCTTTGCGCCGGCGATCTGCTTCGCGACCTCCGCAACTACCGCTTGCTTCTGCTCCAAATTAAGACCCAAATTGGTCTCCCAAGTTACCGGTGACCTTGCGTCCAGGAAAATCCCGTCCGAGGGCACCATCTGCGCTGGATTTCAGCTGTCAGCTTTCAGCTATCAGCCGTCAGCAAGGACGACCGGGCGCCGATTCCGACAGTTTCGTTTAAGCGTTTGCTCCCGCGGTCTTTGACGGCTCGTTGCGCGATGTTCTGCGCGGCGCTCCCTCAAAAAACGTCCGTAAAACGTCCATGTATAACGAGCGCAGCGCAAAGCAGCCGCGCTCGACCTTGTGTCAATGGGCCGGCCCCCCGGAGGCGAGCCCCGCCGTATCGATCCGCACCCCGGCGCCCATCGTGCTCGAGACGCTGATCCGCTTGAGGTAGACGCCCTTGGTGCCCTGCGGCTTCGCCTTGTTCAGCGCCTCGACCAGCGCGAGCAGGTTCGTCTTCAGCTGCTCGGGCGCAAACGACGCGCGGCCGATCGTGCACTGGACGATGCCGCCCTTGTCGGTGCGGTATTGGACCTGCCCGGCCTTTGCGTTCTTCACCGCAGTGACGACGTCGGCATTGACCGTCCCGACCTTCGGGTTCGGCATCAGGCCGCGCGGGCCGAGGATCTGCCCCAGCTGTCCGACGACGCGCATCGCGTCCGGCGAGGCAATCACGACGTCGAACTCCATGAACCCCTCCTTGATCCGCGCGGCGAGATCGTCGAAACCGACGATGTCGGCACCCGCCTCCTGTGCCGCGTTCGCCTTGTCGCCCTGCGCGAACACGGCGACCCGGACCTTCTTGCCCGTACCCGCGGGCAGCACCACCGAGCCGCGAACCGTTTGGTCGGACTTCTTGGCATCCACGCCCAGGTTGACGGCGACGTCGACGGACTCGTCGAACTTGGCGACTGCGGTTTCCTTGACCAGCTTGAGCGCTTCGTCGACGGAGTACGCCTTGGCATGGTCGACCTTGGACCGGATCGTCTTCATCCGCTTCGAGAGCTTCGGGAGCGTTTCGGTGGCCATGTTCACTTCACTCCTTCGACCGTGACGCCCATGCTGCGCGCGCTGCCGGCGATCGTGCGCACCGCGGCGTCCATGTCGGCGGCGGTGAGATCGGGCATCTTCGCCTTCGCGATCTCTTCCGCCTGCGCGCGGGTGAGCTTGCCGACCTTGTCGGTGTGCGGCGTGCTGCTGCCCTTCTCGACCTTCGACGCTTTCTTGATGAGCACCGTGGCCGGCGGCGTCTTCATCACGAACGTGAAGCTCTTGTCCGCGTAGGCCGTGATCACCACGGGAATCGGCAGGCCCGGCTCCATCTTCTGCGTCTGGGCGTTGAACGCCTTGCAGAACTCCATGATGTTCAACCCGCGCTGGCCGAGCGCCGGTCCGATGGGCGGGCTGGGATTCGCCTTGCCCGCCGGCACCTGCAGCTTGATGAAGCCGACGATCTTCTTCGCCATCTCAGTTTCTCCTGTAGGGTATTGGCGGACGCTATCGCGCCCTCCCCGTAGGTACCCACCGTTGCAACGAGCAAAGCGTACTCGGCTTCGCCCGCGCTCGCTTCGCTCGAACTCATGCCTTCTCGACTTGCGAAAAATCCAGCTCGACCGGCGTCGATCTTCCGAAGATCGTCACCGAAACGCGCAGCTTGCTCTTCTCGTAGTTCACGTCCTCGACGTTGCCGTGGAAGTCGGTGAACGGACCCTCGCGCACCCGCACCGCCTCGCCCATCTCGAAAAGCACCTTCGGGCGCGGCTTCTCGACGCCCTCCTGCACCTGGCGCAGAATCGCGTCGACCTCCTTCTGCGTGATCGACGTGGGCTTGTTGGCCGTCCCGCCCACGAATCCCGTGACCTTCGGCGTGCTCTTCACCAGGTGCCACGAGTCGTCGGTCATCTCCATTTCGACGAGCACGTAGCCCGGAAAGAACTTGCGCTCGGAAATCGCCTTCTGGCCGCTCTTCATCTCGACCACTTCCTCGACCGGCACCAGGATCTGCCCGAACTGATCGGCGATGTCCGAGCGCTTGATCCGCTCCGTCAGCGCCCGCTGCACGCTTTTCTCGAACCCGGAGTAGGCATGAACGACGTACCACTTCTTGCTCATGGCGCAGCCTCCCCCCGGCTCGCCCACCGCGTGGGCACCGCCTCCCCCCTCCGGCGAAGGGCGGCTGTTGGCAACCGCACACGACCCGCCTTCGGGCGGCCGTGCGGCGAGTCGTTTGCGCCTTCGGGCGGCCGTGCGTCGTTCATGCCTCGCCTCTGCCCGTCACGAGCCTTACGATCCAGGCGAGCGTCGTATCGATGGCGAACAGGAACAGCGCCATGATCACGACGAACGCGAACACGATCGCGGTGGTCTGGACCGTTTCCTTGCGCGTCGGCCACGACACGCGGCCGGCCTCGGCCCACGCTTCCTGCGCGAACACGAAGAACTGCTTGCCCGGCTCGGACAGCCAGGCGACGACGCCGGCGGCGACGAGACCGCCCAGCACCATCAGCACGCGCAGCACCAGCGCCGCGTCGGCGAACCAGTAATACGCCCACACGCCGGCGATCACGCATGCAACCGCCAGCACGATCTTTATCTTGTCGAGCATCAGTTGTCAGTTGACAGTAGTCAGTTGGCAGTTACCGCTGCCTGCAGCAAAACTCCACGTAGTTCTCTTGCACCACTGCCAACTGTCAACTGACTTCTGACATCTGGAGTGGCAGGCCAGGAGGGAATCGAACCCCCAACCTGCGGTTTTGGAGACCGCCGCTCTGCCAATTGAGCTACTGGCCTTTTCCATCCTTGACTATTCGACGATTTTCGCGACGACGCCGGCGCCGACGGTGCGGCCGCCCTCGCGGATCGCAAAGCGCAGCCCCTCCTCCATCGCAATCGGCGCAATCAGCGTCACCGTCATCGCCACATTGTCCCCAGGCATCACCATCTCGGTCCCCGCCGGCAGCTCGCAGCTCCCCGTCACGTCCGTGGTCCGAAAGTAAAACTGCGGCCGATACCCCGGGAAAAACGGCGTGTGCCGGCCCCCCTCCTCCTTGGACAGCACGTACACCTCGCAGCTGAACTTGGTGTGCGGCGTGATCGACCCCGGCTTCGCCAGCACCTGCCCCCGCTCCACCTCCTCCCGCTTCGTCCCCCGCAGCAACACCCCCACGTTGTCCCCCGCCTGCCCCTGATCCAACAGCTTGCGGAACATCTCCACCCCCGTGCACACCGTCTGCAGCGTCGGCTTCAAACCCACGATCTCCAGCGCATCCCCCACCTTCACCACCCCACGCTCCACCCTTCCCGTCACCACCGTGCCCCGACCACTGATCGAAAACACGTCCTCCACCGGCATCAAAAACGGCCCGTCGATCGCCCGCTTCGGCTGCGGGATGTACGCGTCCAGCGCCTCCGCCAGCTTCAGGATCGAGCCTTCCCCCAGCTCGCTCTTGTCCCCCTCCAGCGCCAGCTTCGCCGACCCAATCACAATCGGCGTCTTGTCCCCAGGAAACTGATACTTGGAGAGCAGCTCCCGCACCTCCAGCTCCACCAGCTCCAACAGCTCCTTGTCGTCAACCATGTCCGCCTTGTTCATGTACACCACGATGTACGGCACCCCCACCTGCCGCGCCAGCAGAATGTGCTCCCGCGTCTGCGGCATCGGCCCGTCCGCCGCACTCACCACCAGAATCGCCCCATCCATCTGCGCCGCACCCGTAATCATGTTCTTGATGTAGTCCGCGTGCCCAGGACAGTCCACGTGCGCGTAGTGCCGGTTCTTCGTCTCGTACTCCACGTGCGCCGTGTTGATCGTGATCCCCCGCGCCTTCTCCTCCGGCGCATTGTCAATCTGGTCGTACGCCTTCACCTCCCCACCGTACAGCTTCGACAGCACCAGCGTCATCGCCGCCGTCAGCGTCGTCTTCCCGTGATCCACGTGCCCTATCGTCCCCACGTTCACGTGCGGCTTCGTCCGCTCGAATTTGCCCTTGGCCATTGCTAAACTCCTTCAGACATTCGTTCTTTGGTTGCCAAATTCGTGGTGCCCATGGAGCGGATTGAACGCTCGACCTCTCCCTTACCAAGGGAGTGCTCTACCACTGAGCTACATGGGCTCGTGCTGCGGCGAGCAACGGATCTCTTGTCTTCCCTGGATGCCTGCGCGTACGTCTTGCGGTTCTTCTGGAGCGGGTGAAGGGAATCGAACCCTCGTCATAAGCTTGGAAGGCTTCTGCTCTACCATTGAGCTACACCCGCGTTCAGGGATCAGAGGACAGGGATCGGGGATCAGATGCAAAATCGCTCCTTCCGCCCCGCTCTTCAGCTGATTCCTGATACCCGAGTCCTGATCCCTGAATGGTGGAGGGGGAAGGATTCGAACCTTCGAAGGCAGAGCCGGCAGATTTACAGTCTGCTCCCTTTGACCGCTCGGGAACCCCTCCGACGGAACATGCAAGTTTAGCAATTTATGAGCCGAAGTGTCAAACTGCTGAAAATCAACAGGATTCCCGATACCTCCCGCCGTCGCCGCCCACCGGCGAGCACCCGCGCAAGCCGTCCCCACGGCCCGGCGAAACAGGTCGTCGCGGTCGCGGGACAGTCCCACGATCGGCACCCGCAAACTGCCGCAGACGCGCCTTTCGGGCGAGCGCTTCCCCTGCTCGCGCGGGCGCCTCTCGGCGAGGACAGCGGCGGCGGTCGCCGCTAGCGCAGGGACATGCCCTTGACCGAGCACGATTTCGTGATCGTTGGCGGCGGAACGGCCGGCTGCGTGCTCGCCGCCAGGCTCTCTGCGTCGGGCCGGCACTCGGTGCTGGTGCTCGAAGCGGGACCGCGCGACGCGTATCCCTGGATCCATGTTCCGATCGGTTACGCGAAGACGATGTTCCACCCGGTCTACAACTGGCGTTTCGAGACCGAGGCCGAGCCCGGGATGAACGGACGCAGGATCTATTGGCCTTGCGGGCGCACGCTCGGCGGCTCGAGCGCGATCAACGGGCTCATCTACATTCGCGGCCATCGCGACGACTACGACGACTGGGCCGCGCTCGGCAATCCCGGCTGGAGCTATGCCGACGTCCTCCCCTACTTCAGGAGGCTCGAGCACAACGTTCGCGGCGCGAGCGAGTGGCATGGCGTCGACGGGCCGCTGTGGGTGTCCGACATCCGCGGCAGGCACGAGCTGGTCGAGGCGCTGATCGGCGCCGGCGGCGAGCTCGGCATTCCGCGCAACGACGATTTCAACGGCGCGACGCAGGAGGGTGTCGGCTACTATCAGCTCACCACGCGGCGCGGGTTGCGGTGCTCGACGGCAGTGGCGTACCTTCGCCCGGCGCGTGGCCGCGCCAATCTCGCTGTCGAAACCGACGCGCAGGCCACCAGGATCCTGCTCGACGGCCGGCGAGCGCGCGGCGTCGCGTTCCGGCAAGGCGGCCGCGAGGTCACCGTCACGGCGCGGCACGAGGTGATCGTCGCGGCCGGCACGCTCAAGTCGCCGCAGCTCCTGCAGGTCTCCGGCATCGGTCCACCCGAGCTGCTGCAATCGTTCGGCATCCCGGTGGCGCATGCGCTTGTGGGCGTCGGCGAGAACCTCCAGGATCACTTGCAGGCGCGGGTCATCTTCCGGTGCACGAAGGCAATCACGACCAACGACACGTTGAAATCGTGGTGGCGAACCCTCGCGATGGGCATGCGCTATGTCCTGACCCGCACCGGTCCGATGGCGATCGGCATCAATCAGGGCGGCGTGTTCGCGCGTACCGATCCTTCGCTGACCCGGCCCGACGTCCAGTTCCATCTGGCAACGTTGTCGTCCGACATGGCGGGATCGCCGGTCCACACGTTCTCGGGCTTCACGATGTCGGTATGCCAGCTGCGGCCCGAGGCACGCGGCTTCGTGCGCCTCAAGTCGCCCGATCCGCTGGCCCCACCGGCGATGCAGCCGAACTACCTGTCGACGCCGCGCGACCGGTCGACGCTCGTCGCCGGGATCAGGCTCGCAAGGCGGCTCGCCGCGACGCGCTCGCTTGCCCCGTACGTCGCCGGCGAATATCGGCCCGGGCCCCAGACGGTGACCGACGACGATCTGCTCGAATTCGCGAAGAACAAGGGCGCGACGATCTTCCACCCGGCAGGCACGTGCAAGATGGGACCGCCGGACGACGCGAGCGCCGTCGTCGACCCGGAACTGCGCGTCCACGGCATCGCCGCCCTGCGGGTGGTCGATTGCAGCATCATGCCGGCGCTCGTTTCCGGCAACACCAACGCCCCGGTCGTCATGATCGCCGAGAAGGCGGCCGACCTGATCCTGCGCGGCGCAAAGGAAACAGCATGAAATTGAAATGGATGCCGCTGCTCGCACCGATGATGTTGAGCGCCAGCGCCTGCATCGCTCATGCGCAGACGCATCAGCACGACATGGCGCGGGCGACGACTCCAGCGGACGCGCGCCAGCGGGTTGCCCTCCCGGACGCGATGCGCATCCACACGCTCGCCAATACGCGCGATCATCTGCTGGCGCTGGAGGAGATCGACGAAGCGCTCGCGGCCAACGCGTTCGATCGGGCGGCTTCGATCGCCGAGCAGCGGCTGGGGCTGAGCTCGCTCGAGCTTCACGGCGCCGCGCATATCGCGCCGTACATGCCGCAAGCCATGCAGGACATGGGCACCCAGATGCACCGGGCGGCGAGCCGCTTCGCCGTCAACGCGCAGAATGCGAGCGTCAGCAACAACCTACGGCCGGCGAGCCCCGCGCTCGCGGCCGTGATGCGGCAGTGCGTCGCCTGCCACGCGGCTTATCGCCTCCACTAGCTCCTTCGGCGGCGCTAGAATGACCAGGTGGGCGAGCCCGCTGATCGCCGCGTCGGAGGAAGAAGGATGCCCTGCTGCCACGCCGATTTCGCCGCCGTCGACGGGAGCGACCGCGGCTTCACCGTCGGAATCCCGACGTTCACCTTCGGCGCCGGCGTCCTGGCCGAAGCGGGCGCAAACGCGCGCGAGCTCGGACTCAGGCGCGTGGCGCTGTTCACCGACGCGCGCTTGAAGTCGAGCGAGTACGCGGCCACGGTGAAGAAATCGCTCGCCGCGGCGGGGGTCGACGTTGCCATCTACGATTCGGTGGTGATCGAGCCGACCGACGCCTCGTTCCAGGACGCCGCGCGCTTCGCCGCCGAGGGTCGGTTCGACGGCTACGTGTCGGTCGGCGGCGGCTCGGTAATGGACACCTGCAAGGCGGCGAACCTCTACGCCAGCCATCCCGCGGAGTTCATGACCTACGTGAACGCGCCGATCGGGAGCGGGCAGAAGGTGCCGGGCGCGGTCAAGCCGCATATCGCCTGCCCGACGACATCCGGCACCGGTTCCGAGACGACCGGCATCGCGATCTTCAATCTGCGCTCGATCAACGCCAAGACGGGCATCATCTCGCGCCGGCTGATTCCCGAGGTCGCGCTGATCGATCCGTCCGTCGCCGCGTCGCTGCCCAGGAACGCCGTGGCCGCGACCGGCTTCGACTGCATGAGCCATGCGCTCGAATCGCTGACGGCGCGCGCCTACCCGCGACGATTGAACCCCGCTCGCGGCGTCAACCGCCCCGTATCCCAGGGTGCCAACCCGTTCTCGGACATGCTCGCGACCGAGGCACTGAAAAGCGTCGGCAGTTTCCTCGTGCGCGCCGTCGACGATGCCACCGATACCGAAGCGCGCACCGAGATGATGTACGCGGCGATGCTGGCCGGCGTCGCGTTCAATGCGGCCGGCTGCCATTTGCCGCACGGCCTCTCGTATGCGGTGTCCGGGCTTGCGAATGACTGGCACGTCGACGGCTATCCCGAGGGCAAGACGCTCGTCCCGCACGGGATGGCCGTCGTGCTCAACAACCCGTCGGTGTGGCGGTTCACGGCACCCTGCAGCCCCGAGCGGCACTTGCACGGCGCGAAATGCCTCGGCGCGCGCGTCGACGACGCGACGTCCGCGGCGGCAGGCGACGTCCTGGCCGGACGCGTGATCGAGCTGATGCGGGCCACCGCAATGCCAAACGGGCTTGCCGCACTGGGCTTCGACGCCTCGCACGTCGACGCGCTCGCCACGGGCGCCGAGCCGCAATACCGCGTGATCCGCAATGCCCCGAAGGACGTCGGCCGCGACGACCTGAAAGCGCTATTCGGCGCCGCGCTCAGCTACTGGTAGCGGACGGCAGCGGCGCCACCGCGCCGTCGCCCGTGCCGACGCGCTGCACGCGCCGCGCGGGCAGTCGCACGGTGAACGTGCTGCCGCGCCCCGGCTCGCTCACCACGTCGAGCTCGGCATCGTGCCGCAGCAGCACGTGCTTCACGATCGCGAGGCCGAGACCCGTGCCGCCGGTCGCGCGCGAGCGGCTGCGATCGACGCGATAGAATCGCTCGGTGAGCCGCGGAATGTGCTCGGCGGCGATGCCGATGCCGGTGTCGTCGACCCCGAACTCCCCCCTTCCGTCCTCGGCGATCCGCCACGACAGCGTGACCTTGCCGCCTTCCGGCGTGTAGCGGATTGCGTTGCTGATGAGATTGCCGAAGGCGCTCGCGAGCTCGTCGCGGCTGCCCAGCACGGTTGCCCCGTCGCGCATGTCGAGCGCGATCGTGTGCTGTCCGCCCGACAACGCCTTGGCGTCGGCCGAAAGCCCGAGGAGCAGAGGCTCGATGGCGAACGTCGACTCGGCCACCGTATTCTGGTCGCTTTCGAGCGCCGAGAGCGTCAGCAGATCGTCGACCAGCCGCTTCATGTTGCGCGCCTGCTCGTGCATGAGCTGCAGATAGCGCGCGCGCTGCCGCGGCTCGAGCTCCATGTCCTGCAGGGTTTCGATGAAGCCGGCGACGACGGTCAGCGGCGTCTTCATCTCGTGCGACACGTTGGCGATGAAGTCGCGGCGCATCCGGGCGACCGCCTCCAGTTGGGTGATGTCGCGGCTGATGAGGAGCTTCTCCCGAACGCCGAACGGAATGATCTGGATCGACAGCGTGGTGCCGGCTTCCCGCTGCGAGGCGATCGTCAGCGCATCCGAATAGTCGCCGGTCTCGAGATAGCGGATGAATTCCGGTTGCCGGACGACGTTGACGAGCGGCCGGGCAGTGTCCTGATCGAGGTCGAGCCCGAAGTGCGCCTGGGCGCGTGCGTTCGCCCACTCGACCCGGTTCGACTCGTCGAGCACCACCATGCCGTCGGGGATCGCTTCGGCCACGCTCCTGAAGCGCTCCATCGCGCTCGCGAGGTCGCGGTGCACGAGGTTGCGAGTGCGCGCCCGCCGGTACAGCGCCGAGAACGCGACGCGCCAGCTGCCGCGCCCTTCGGGCACCGGTTCGTCGACCGGGCCGGCAGCCCAGTTCGCGAGCCCGCCCAGATGCCAGACGTGGAACGCGACGACGCCGGCGCTGCCGACGGCCAGCACGCCGAGCGCCCACGCGGCGCCGAACGCAATCGCCACGATCGTTGTCAGCAGTCCAACCGCGGCCGGCGCGATCAACGCCGAAAGGATCGCGCGGTTCAAGCGGGTCCGGCTTTGCAAGGGCTCAGCGCGGCACGGCCAGCCGGTATCCGCTGCCGCGCACGGTCTCGATCATTCGGTCGAGCCCGAACGGCTCGAGCGCAAGCCGCAGCCGGCGAATATGGACATCGACGGTTCGCTCCTCGATGTAGACGTGGTCGCCCCACACCTGGTCCAGGAGTTGCGTGCGCGAGTGCACCCGTTCCGGGCGCGCGAGGAAGAAGCGCAGCAGGCGGAACTCGGTCGGCCCGATCGGAACCGGGTGCCCGTCGGCGGTCACGCGGTGCGTCGACGGGTCGAGCGCGAGCGCGCCGACGGCAAGCGGCTCCTGCGCAGCCTCCGGTGCCCGCCGGCGCAGGACCGCCTTGATCCGCGCTTTGAGCTCGCGCGGCGAAAACGGCTTGGTCACGTAATCGTCGACCCACGCTTCGAGGCCGGCGATCTTGTCAGCTTCGTCGGTACGCGCGGTGACCATGATGATCGGCAGCTCCTTTGTCCGCGGATCGGCACGCAACTGCTTTGCGAGCGAGAGCCCGGATTGGCCGGGAAGCATCCAGTCGAGAAGCAGCAGGTCCGGCAGCGCTCCCTTGAGGCGCGTCTGCGCCGACTCCGCATCCGGCGCCGCCTGCACCGCGTAGCCCGCATCGACGAGGTTGACGTTCAGGAGCTCGAGGATCGCCGGCTCGTCCTCGACGACGAGAATCGTCGGTGTCATCGAACGACCCCCATGCGTGCGGCGATCGCCGCCGCGCTGCCCCCCGAAGGGGAGCAAGGCGCGCCTTGGGACCGCCCCGCGGCGCTCGTTCGGGCGCTCATTCCTCGGCGACCTCAGCGCGGATCTGATCGGCGGTGGCGTGGCGGACGTCCTTGCCCTTCACCACCTGGACCACGGCCTCGGCGATGTTCTTCGCATGATCGCCGATGCGCTCGATCGACTTGGCGATGAACACGACCTCGAGCGCCGGCGTGATCGTCCGCGGATCCTCCATCATGTAGCTGATCAGCTGGCGCATGATCGCCTGGAACGCCGCGTCGATGTCTTCGTCGCGATCGATTACCTCGGCCGCGGCCGCGACGTCGAGGCGCGCGAACGCGTCGAGCGTCATCTGCAGCATCACCTGCGCGTGCTCGGCGGCCCGGACGACGTCGTACTCGCGCATCCGGGTGAGGCGGTCGTTGCCGCGCGTCTGCGCCGCCTTGTAGGCGATCTTCTTCACTTCGTCGCCGACCCGCTCGAGGTCGTTCACGATCTTGGTGATGGTGAGGATCATCCGCAGGTCGATCGCCGCCGGCTGCCGCTTGGCAATGATCTGGCTGCACTGCTGGTCGATCGTCATCTGCATCTGGTTGATCGAGAGCTCGTCGGCGCCGACCTCGTCGATCGTACCTTCGCCTTCGTCGGTGCCGAGGATCGAGATCGCCTTGGCGAGCTGGGTTTCGACCATCCCACCCATCGCCATGACGCCGCTCCTGATCGCCTCCATCTCGGTGTCGAATTGCTTGTGCGTGTGCTCGGTCATATCGGCTGTTCCTCGGCCCTCGGCCCGTGTACCGCCGCGACATGCGGCGGCCTTTTCGTGGCCTCATGCGTCGACTACCCGAAGCGGCCCGTGATGTAGTCCTCGGTGTCCTTCTTCCTCGGCTTCAGGAAGATCTGGTCGGTCTCGCCGAACTCGATCAGCTCGCCCAGGTACATGTAGGCGGTGAAATCGGACACCCGCGCCGCCTGCTGCATGTTGTGGGTGACGATCGCAATCGTATACTCTTCCTTGAGCTCGGTAATGAGTTCCTCGATCTTCGCGGTCGAGATGGGATCGAGCGCGGAGGTCGGCTCGTCGAGCAGCAGCACTTCGGGCTTGACGGCGACGGCGCGGGCGATGCAGAGCCGCTGCTGCTGGCCGCCGGAAAGCGCCATCCCGCTCTGCTTCAGCTTGTCCTTCGCCTCGTCCCACATCGCCGCCTTGGTGAGGGCCCATTCGACGCGCTCGTCCATCGCGCGCGACGACAGGCTTTCGTAAAGACTCACGCCGAAGGCGATATTGTCGTAGATCGACATCGGAAACGGCGTCGGCTTCTGGAACACCATGCCGACCTTCGCGCGCAGCATGTTGATGTCGACGTCCGCCGCCAGGATGTTCTGGCCGTCCAGCGTGATCTTCCCGACGGCGCGCTGGCCGGGATAGAGCGAGTACATCCGATTCAACGTGCGCAGCAGCGTCGACTTGCCGCAACCGGACGGCCCGATGAACGCAGTGACGCGGCGCTCGGCGACGTCGAGGTTGATCCCCTTGAGCCCCTGGAACTTGCCGTAGAAGAAGTCGAGGCTGGTGATCGACATCTTCGGCTGCGCCGCGACCAATGCGGGCGGCGCAACGCGTTCGACGGCAGCGGAGCGGGTCTCGGTTTCCATGGCAAGCTCCGAATTGTGGCCGGATCAGCTGACGGTGGTTTGCCGGAAGACCGAGCGGGCGAGGATGTTGATGACGAGCACCGTCAGCGTAATCAGGAACGCGCCCCCCCAGGCGAGATGCTTCCAATCGTCGTACGGGGAGAGCGCGAACTGGAAGATGACCACCGGCAGGTTCGCCAACGGTGCGTTCATGTTCATGCTCGCGAACTGGTTGTTGAGCGCGGTGAACAGCAGCGGCGCGGTCTCGCCCGACATGCGCGCGATCGCGAGCAGGACCCCCGTGATCACGCCCCCGCGAACTGCCCGCAACGTCACCATGAGGATGACCTTGTACATCGGGGCGCCGAGGGCCACGGCCGCCTCGCGCAGGCTCGACGGCACCAGCTGAAGCATGTTCTCGGTGGTCCGGACCACCACCGGAATGGCGATCAGCGCCAGCGCGCACGAGCCGGCCCACCCGGAGAAATGTCCCACGTTCATCACGTAGACGGTGTATACGAACAGCCCCAGCACGATCGACGGCGCCGAGAGCAGGATGTCGTTGATGAAGCGTGTCAGCCGGGCGATCATGCCGCTCTTGCCGTATTCGGCCAGATAGATGCCGGCGAGGATGCCGATCGGCGTGCTGATGAAGGTCGCCACGCCGACCAACATCACGCTGCCGACGATCGCATTGGAAAGGCCGCCGGCCGACCCGGGCGGCGGCGTCGTCTCCATGAACAGCGACGGCGTCATCGCCCCGATGCCCTTGGTGAACAGGACGATCAGGATCCACAGCAGGAACGTCATGCCGAACGCCATCGCGGACAGCGACATGAAGAGGTTGAACCGGTTGACCCGCAGGCGCCGGCGGTAGATCGCGTTGGTGGCATCCTTGCCCATCGGACGTCCCTCAGGTCGACTTGCCCTCGCCGCGGGCGAGTTGCGCTATCAGCAGCCGCGAGCAGGCGAGAACGATGAACGTCAGCAGGAACAGCACGAGGCCCAGCGCGATCAGCGACGCGCGGTGAACCGGATCCGCCGCTTCGTTGAATTCGTTGGCGAGCGCCGAGGCGATCGAGTTGCCCGGATCGAACAGCGCGGGGCTGATCCGGTAGGCGTTGCCGATGACGAAGGTCACTGCCATCGTTTCGCCGAGCGCGCGGCCGAGCCCCAGCATGATGCCGCCGATCACGCCGACCTTCGTATAGGGCAGCACGACGTTCCAGACCACCTCCCACGTGGTGGAGCCCACCGCGTACGCCGATTCTTTCAGCACCGCGGGGACGATTTCGAACACGTCGCGCATGACCGCTGCGATGAACGGGATGACCATGACCGACAGGATGAAGCCGGCGGTCAGGATGCCGATACCGTTCGGCGACCCCTGGAACAGCGCTCCGACGATCGGAATGCGCCCCAGCGTGTTCGTCAGCAGCGGCTGGACGTAATCGCCGAACAGCGGAGCGAAGATGAACAGCCCCCAGATGCCGTAGATGATCGACGGGATCGCGGCGAGCAGCTCGACCGCCGTGCCGAGCGGCCGCTTGAGCGCGACCGGGCACATCTCGGTCAGGAACATCGCGATGCCGAAGCTCACCGGTACGCCGATCAGCAGCGCGATCGCCGAGGTGACGAGCGTGCCGTAGATCGGTGCGAGGCCGCCGAAGATCCCCTTGACCGGATTCCAGACGTTGGTGAAGAAGAAGCCGATGCCGAACTTCTCGAGCGCCGGCATCGCGGCAACGCCGAGCGCGATCAGAATGCCCGCCAGCAGCCCGAGCACGAGCAGCGCGAAGAAGAGCGTCGTACGCTCGAACGCCCAGTCGCGCCAGGGGCCCGCGGCCTTGCGTTCGCCCGCCGGGGTGGGGCCGAGCGCGGCGCGCGACGACGCATCGTCGTCTGGCTTCATGACGGTCGCAAGCACACCCGTGGCCGACGAAGGCGACATGATAAACCTTGTAAGGAAAACCGGCCGCGACGATCTGTCAGCGGCCGGCCCCGGGGCTGCCTTCAGGAGGAGGAGGAAGGCGCCGTTCGGAGTTGCGGCAACCCGCTCAATTCCAGACGGACTTGCCCGACGGACCCTTCAATTCCGTCTTCCAGGAGCTCTCGATCTGGGCGATCAGCGGCGAGGGCAGCGGCACGTAGTCGAGCTCCTCGGCCATCCTCTGGCCGTTCTTGAACGACCAGTCGAAGAACTTCAGGACCTCGGCGGCTTTCTGCGGGTCGCCCTGCTCGACGTGCATCAGGATGAAACTGGTCGCAGCGATCGGCCATGACGTCTTGCCCGGCGAGTCGGTGATGATCTGATAGTAGCCGGGCGCGTTCTTCCAGTCGGCATAGGCGGCAGCCGCCTGGAACGTGTCGTTGTCAGGCTTCGGGTACTGGCCATCCCTGTTCCGGACGAGCGCATAGACCATGTGGTTTTTCTTGGCGTACGCATACTCGACGTAGCCGATCGATCCCTTGATCCGCTGAACGTACGCGGCGACGCCCTCGTTGCCTTTGCCGCCCACCCCTTCCGGCCACGCGACTGCGGTGCTCGAGCCGACTTTCGTCTTCCATTCGGGGCTCACCTTCGACAGGTAGTCGGTGAAGTTGAAAGTCGTTCCCGACCCATCCGAGCGGCGGACCACCGTGATCAGTTCGTCGGGAAGCTTGACGCCGGGATTGAGATCGGCGAGCGCCTTGTCGTTCCATTTCTTGATCTTGCCGAGGTAGATGTCGGCGAGCACCGGACCGGTAAACCGGATCCCGCCCGGCGCGATGCCTTCCAGGTTCACGATCGGAACGATGCCGCCGATGATTGCGGGGAACTGCATCAGGCCCGCGGCGTGCAGATCGTCGGGCTTCAACGGCATGTCGGAGGCGCCGAAATCGACCGTCTTCGCCTTGATCTGCGCGATACCGCCCCCCGAGCCGATCGATTGGTAGTTCATGCCGATGCCGGTCTTCTGCTTGTAGGCCTCGGCCCACTTGGCGTAGATCGGATACGGAAACGTCGCGCCCGCGCCGGTGATGTCAGCGGCGTGAGCGGGAAGGCCGAACGCGAAGGCGGCGGCGGCGAAGAAACCCTTGATGGCGGCATTGCGGATCATCGTTTCTCTCTTTCCTCGTAGGCTCTCAATGCCGGCGATTGTCACAACGACGTGTTACACGCAGATGACACGGACGTGACGGACGATGACAGCTCGGGTCACCACAGGACGCTGCGGTCGCCGGCAGCGTGGCGCCGGCGAGGGGCGCGTCAAAGTGCCGCGGTGGCGGTCCCGACCCCGGGCCATCCGATGGGCCATCGCAGGCGTTCGGCTTCCGCACGCAACCCCGCCATTTCAGCGCGCAGAGCGAGGTCGTCCGGGCGCGACGCCAGTCCGACCAGCACGCGCCCGCGCGCAACCAGGAAGTCGGTGTAATAGCGCTGGAGCAACTCGCGAACGTCCTCGGGATCCGTGCCTTCCGACAGCCGCGTATAGCCGCACAGGTCGGCGAACAGCACGGTGACCGGGCGGCGCTCGGCTTCCGCGTCGAGGTCGGCGGTCGGAGGCGACGAAGACGCGGTCGCGAGCGGACTGCCACACCCGCCGCAGAACTTCTCTCCGGGCTCGTTCGCGAAACCGCATGCCGGGCACCCGACCGGCAGCGCCACGCCGCACTGCCCGCAAACGCGGCGCCCGGCGCGGTTCGCCGCCCCGCGCTGCGGCAAGCTCTCATCGGCGCTTGCCCGCCGCGGCGGCGCGGCAGCCGAAAGGGCGGCCGATCTAGGCGCGCACGTGCCCGCCGCGCCAGCCCTTCGGTATCGAGGCCAGCAGCCGCTGCGTGTACGCTTCGCGCGGATGCCGGTAGATGTCGTCCGAGTTCGCGATCTCGACGATCTTTCCCTCGCTCATCACCATGATCTCGTCGGCGATGTACTTGACGACGGCGAGGTCGTGCGAAATGAAGATGTAGGAAAGGCCGAACTCGTCCTGCAGGTCCTGCAGGAGGTTCAGCACCTGCGCCTGCACCGAGACATCGAGCGCCGACACCGACTCGTCGCAGATCAGGATGTCGGGCCTCATCGTGAGGCAGCGGGCGATCGCGATCCGTTGCCGCTGACCGCCCGAGAACTCGTGCGGGTACTTGTAGAACGAGGCCTCGGGGAGCCCGACTTTCGCGAGCAGTTCGAACGCGAGCTCCGTGCGCTGCTGCGCCGAGGCCCCGATCCCGTGGATCATCATCGGCTCGATCAGGATGTGCCCGATCGTGAACCGCGGATTGAGCGACGCGTACGGATTCTGGAAGACGATCTGGATCCGCCGCTTCCAGGGCATGAACTCCTTCGGAGACATCGACAGGATGTCGCGGCCCTCGAAGATCGCCTCCCCCGTCGTCGGCTCGTGCAGGCGCATCAGCGTCAGACCCACGGTGGTCTTGCCGGAGCCCGATTCCCCGACGAGACCCAGCGTCTTCCCCTTCGGCAGCTGGAACGATACATCCTTCACCGCCTCGAACGTCCGCCTGCCGAAAAGGCCTTCGCGCGAGTAGAAATTCTTGCCGAGGTTCTTCACCTCGAGCACGATCGGGTCGCCGGAGCTGACACCGCGCTTGCGCTCCGACATGTCCCGCGAGCCAGCCGTGCGGCCGTCCATGTAATCGTCGATCACCGGCAGCCGCGTCGGCCGGCGGTCGAGCTGGGGCCGGCACTTGAGGAGCGCCTGCGTGTACGGGTCGCGCGGATTCTCGAACACGGCCTTTGCCGGGCCCTGCTCGCGGATCTCGCCGTTCCTCATCACCACGACCTGATCGGCGATCTCGCCCACGACGGCCAGGTCGTGGGTGATGAACAGCACCGACATCTGGCGCTTCTTCTGCAGCGCTTCGATCAAGTCGAGGATCTGCTTCTGGATCGTCACGTCGAGGGCGGTCGTCGGCTCGTCAGCGATGAGGAGCTTCGGCTCGCAGGCGATCGCCATCGCGATCATCACCCGCTGCTGCTGACCGCCGGACATCTGCGAGGGGAACGCATTGATCCGGTATTCGGGGTCGGGAATGCCGACTTCCTCCAGGAGCTCGATCGCGCGCCTTCTTGCCTCCCCCGGTCTCATCCCCATGTGCAGACGCAACACTTCGGTCAGCTGGAAGCCGACGGTGAACACCGGATTCAGCGACGTCATCGGCTCCTGGAAGATCATCGAGATGTCGGCGCCGCGAATCTTGCGCAACGCGTTCTGATCGAGCCGGGCGAGGTTGGCGTCGCCGTAGAGGATCTCGCTCTGCGGAGCGACGATCGAGTTCTCGGGCGGCAGGAGCCCCAGAATCGCGAGCGCGGTGACCGACTTGCCGCTACCCGATTCGCCCACGAGCGCGACCGTCGAATTCTTCGGGATCGCGAAGGAAACGCCTTTGACCGCCTCGAAGATCGTGCCCTTGTCGATCTGGAAGGCGACCTCGAGATCGCGCACGCACACCAGCGGATCGGTCGCGCTCATGATGCGGTTCGACGTCGCTTCCATCACGCCCCCATCCGGCCCTTGAGCTTCGGATCGAGCGCGTCGCGGAGCGCGTCGGTGAAGAGCGAGAAGGCGGTCACGAGGATCGCCATCGCCGTGCCGGCGGCGGCGAGCTGCCACCACTTGCCGAGGATCAGCTCGTTCTGCGCCTCGTTCAGCATCGACCCCCACGATACGACGTCGACCGGGACGCCGAAGCCCAGGAACGACAGGATCACCTCGGCCTTGATGAAGCCCACGCAGAGAATCGACAGCTGCACCAGCACCACATGGCTCACGTTGGGAAAGATGTGGACGAACATCCGGCGCGCGTTCGACGCGCCGATCGCGTCGGCCGCCTGCACGTATTCGCGTCCCTTGTGCTTCAGGTACTCGCCGCGGATCAGCCGGAACACGCCGGTCCAGCCGGTGAGGCCGAGAATCAGGATGATCGTGTGGATGCCCCTCTGCTGCAGCACCGCGGCGACCGCGAGAATCAGCAGCAGGTACGGAATCGAGCTGAAGATGCTGTAGAACCAGTTGAAGAAGTCGTCGACCCACTTGCCGTAGTAGCCGGCGAGCGCGCCGAGGATCGTGCCGATGAACACGGCGACGGCCGCCGCGGCGAGCCCCACGAAGATCGACGTCTCCGAGCCCTTGATCGTCTTCTTCAGGACGTCGCGGCCCCACTTGTCGCCGCCGAGCGGCAGCGTCGGCGCGCGCGCTGCGGCAACGTTCGCGCCCTTCTTTTCCTGGGCTCGGATGTCGGCCATGATGTCGGCGAGCGGATCGACCGACTTTTCCGACTCGGCGGCAGGCGGCGCGGCCCCCGCGGCTTTTGGCTTCTTCTCCCCGCGGATGTCGGCGAGCGCATCGGCGAGCGGATCGACGACGCGCGACTTGTATTCGGTCGCGGGCGCCCCCGGGGATGGGGCCGTCGCGCCTTCCGGGGCTGCCGGCGTGCCTGCCTCGATGTCGGTGCCGAGAAAGGTCGGCGGCGCATAGTTAACGCCGACCTCTTTCGACCAGTCGCTCGCGATCAGGCCCGTCCCCGACAGCACCATCATCACCAGGAAGGCCGCGACGATCGCGAGCGAAACCATGCCGACGCGGTCGGACTGGAGACGCTTCCAGGCAAGCGCCCACAATCCGGGCGACACGGTGTGCGGCACCTCGCGCGCCACGGGTGCGAGGGAATCCAATGCGGGATGGGTCGCCATGGCAGTGCCCCTCACTTGAGCTGGACCCGCGGATCGACGGCCTTATACATCAGGTCGGCGAGCAGATTGGAGGCCATCGTCGCGAACGCGGTGTAGACCGTGATCGCCTTGATCACCGGAAAGTCGGAGCGCTCGACTGCAAGGATCACCTCGCGCCCGATGCCGGGGATCGAGAAGAACCGCTCGAGCAGGAACGCGCCCAGCAGCAGCCCCGGCAGGTTCGCCATCAGATTGGTGATGATCGGGATCGACGCGTTGCGCAGCACGTGCACCCACATGATCCGGTTCTCGGAGAGCCCTTTCGCGCGGCCGGTCCGCACGTAGTCCTGGTTGATCTCGTCCAGCACGAACGTTCGGTAGAGCCGCAGGCTCGGCGCGATGCTGACGGCGAGCCCGATCAGGATCGGCAGCGCCGCGTAGTGGAAGAGATTCTCGGCGAAGCTGTCGCCCCAGCCCTGCACCGGGAACCAGCCGAGCTTGTAGGCAAAGAAATACTGGAAGACGATGATGTAGACGAGGATCGAGATCGACAGGCCCACGGTGCAGACGATCATCACCATCCGGTCGGTGAGCGAGCCGCGGACGTAGGCAACGGCGAGCGCCAGCGCGATCGACAGCAGCGCGTCGAGGATCGTGAGCGGAACGACGACGGTCAGCGACGGCCCGAGCCGGGTCGCGAGGATGTTCGAAACCTGCTCGTTGGTGCTCCACGAAGCGCCGAAACTGCCGGTGACCACCTGCTTGACGAAGATCCACAGCTGGACCCAGTAGGGCTGGTCGACGCCGAGCTGCCGGCGGATGTTGTCGATCTGCTCCTGGTTGCTGATCTTGCCCGCGAGCACGTAGGCGGGATCGCCGCCGACGGCGTTGAACAGGATGAACACGAGGAGAATGACGCCGAGCATCGTCGGAATCATCTGCCACACGCGTCGGATGATGTATGCGCTCATTGCGTCGCCCACTTCCGCCCGCCGCGCCGGTCGCGCGCGGCTCGGGCTGCCGGTCCAACGGTAGCTGCGGCGACCCGCTCGCAGCCGGGCGGCACTCGCCCGGCGTATTCACTGCGGCTCGCCGCCGCGCGGTGCGCCGCGCCGGGGTGGCTGCGCCGACGCGTGTCGGGCGTCCCGGTCTGCGTCACTGCTCCTCCTTGGAGCCCCCTGGCCCCGGAATCGGTCGCGTGCCGACGGGGGCGACGTCGATGTACTGCCATTCCGAGTGCAGGATCGGGTGCTTCCTGTAGCCGAGGACCCACGGCTGCACGAGCTCGTTGCGGTAGCGGCTGATGTCGAGCCGCCACGGCGCGTAAGCCTCGATGATCTTCGCCATCTCGTGGTAGAGCTTGTTGCGCTCGGGCGAATCCGGCATCCGGACCGACTGCTCGTAGAGGCGGTCGTATTCGGGGATCGCCGCGCAGGCGTTGTTGCTCTGGTGGATGTTCTTGCCGTAGAGGAGCTGCACGAAATTGTCGCCGTCGGGATAGTCGGCGATCCAGGAGGCCGTGCGCATCATCAGCTTGCACTGCTTCTCGAGCTTCAGGAGCTCCGGGAATTTGTCCTTCTGGACCTCCATCCGGATGCCGATCGAATCGAGTGCCTTCTTCCACATTTCGTCCTGCTGGCGGCCGAGCGAATCGGGACGCGACGCGTAGCGGATGACGAGCGGCCTGCCGTCGGGCAGCGTGCGCCAGCCGTCGACGCCCTTCTTGTACCCGAACCGGTCGAGCAGCGCGTTGGCGCCGGCAGGGTCGTACTTTACGCTTGACCGGTAATCGGGGTCGTAGCCGACCACGCCGGGGGGGATCGGGAACTGCGCCTCGACCGCCTGGCCGTTGCGCACGACCTTGATTTCCTCGTCGACGTCGTAGGCCATCGCCATCGCCCGGCGCAGCGCGATCTTCTCCTTGGTCAGCCCGCCGACGACCGGGTCCTGCATGTTCCAGTAGTGGTAGGTGATCTCAGGATCGACGAAGCGCGAAAGCTTCACCCCCTTGGCCGCGAACGCGGGCTTCAGCTTGCCGCCGTCGAGCACGTTCGGCGCGAGGGGGCCCTCCATGTTCATGATGTCGAGCTCGCCGTTCTGGAACGCGAGCAGCCGCGCCTGGTCCTCCTCGATGATGCTGACCTCGACGCGCCCGACCTGCGGCATCTTCTTGCCCTTCATCTCGGCGATCAGCTTCACGTCGGCGGGATCGGTCGACTTGAAGTCCCAGACGAAGCCACGGAAATCGGGGTTCGCCTCCAGGATGATCTTCGAGCTCCTGACCCACTGCACGAGCTTGTAGGGGCCGGTGCCGACCGGATTGGCCATCGCGCGCCCGCTCTCGTCGGCGTACGCCTCGATCACCTCGCGTGCGACGGCGGAGGTGGGTTCGTGCGCGAGGATGTAGGTCAGCCCGTAGTCGGTATCCTTGAGCTGAATGCGCAGCGTGTAGCGGTCGAGCGCCTGCAGGCCCGCGACTTTCGCGTCGTAGTCGAACTTTCCCGACTTCTTCGCGGCGTCGACGACCTCGTCCAGGCCGACGATCTTGCCCTCGACCAGGAACGCGTACGGCGAGCGGATTTTCGGATCGACCAGCCGCTTCAACGTATAGACATAGTCGGCGGCGGTGAGCTCGCGCTTGTGGCCCTTGAAGGCCTTGTCGGGGATGAAATGGATGCCCTTCTTGAGTCTGATCGTGTAGGTCTTTCCGTTGTCGGTGACCTGCGGCAGCGCTTCCGCGGTGAGCGGCACCAGCTTCGACGGCCGCGCGAGGTAGTCGTAGGTGTAAAGCGTCTCGAAGATCACCTGAATGAGCGTCCCGGAGTACAGGTCGTGCACGCCGGCGGGATCGAAGCCCGTCTCGGCCGCCGGAAAAACGTGGCGCACGACTTTCTTCATGTCGGCGGCGTGCGCGACGGGCGTGGCGAGCGCGGCCGCGACGAGCGCCAGGGCGGCGGCGCGCTGGAGGGTTACGGAAGGCGGCATATCGACTCCAAGAGTACAGGACTACGGATGTTCACGGGCAATGCTCACGAGCCGTGGGGCAGCACGTCGAGATACATGTAGTCGGCCTGCAGGATCGGATGCTTCTTGTAGCCCTGGATCCACGGCCGGATCAGCTCGCTTCGCACGCGCGAGACGTGCAGGCTCCAGGCACCGTCGACCTGCATCTGCCGCGTCATGTCGATGAAAAGATGGTTGCGTTCGGGCGAGTTCGGCAGCATCCGCGAGCGCTCGTAGAAGGCGTCGTACGCCTTCGATTCGTAGCAGCCGGGGTTGCTCTGGCCGGTGTTGGGACCGTAGAGCAGCTGCATGAAATTGTCGCCGTCCGGATAGTCGGCGATCCAGCCCTGGCCCCACATCTGCAGTCTGCACGCTTTCGACGCCTGGACGTTGTCGGAAAACGGCGCGACGGCCGTCTCCATCCGCACGCCGATCTTCACGAGCGACTTGTGCCAGAGCTCGTCCAGCTCGCGATTGGTGCTGGAAGGCTCGGTCGCGAGACGCACGACCAGCGGCTTGCCGTCGGGCAGCATGCGCCAGCCGTCGCTGCCCTTCTTGTATCCGAAATAGTCGAGCAGCTTGTTCGCGAGCACCGGATCGTATGCGTCGACGCCGCGGTAGTTCGGGTCGTGGCCGACGACGCCGGCCGGGATCGGCATCTGCAGCGCGACCGCCTGCCCCTTGCGGACGACCTTGATCTCCTCGTCGATGTCGTAGGCCATCGCCATCGCCCGGCGCAACGCGATCTTCTCCTTGCCGAACCCGCCGATGACCGGATCGCGAATGTCGAAGGCGGTATACGTGATATCCGGATCGGGGACGCGGTACAGGCGAATGCCCTGCTTCGCGAGCCCGGGCTTCAGGTGGTCGCCGTCGAGCGCGGCGGGCGCGAACGTTTCCGGCACGTTCATATAGTCGAGCTGCTGCTGCTGGAACGCGAGCCAGATCGACTGCGCCTCCTCGATCACCGTGATCTCGACCTTGCCTACCTGCGGCATCGTCTTGCCGCGCATGTCCTTGATCAGCGCGTCGTCCCACGCCGGGTCCGACGCGGCGAAGTCCCAGACGAAACCGCGGTACTCCGGATTCGCCTCCAGCACGATCTTCGAACGGCGCGTCCAGCTCGTCAGCATGTACGCGCCGGTCCCGACCGGATGCGCCATCGTGTCGTCGCTATACGCCTCGATCACTTCCCGCGCGACGATGCCGAGCGAGATGTGCGCGACGACGTAGAGGAAGTTGTAGTCGGTTTCCTTGAGCCGGAAGCGCAGCGTGTAGCGGTCGAGCACCTCCATGCCGGGAATCTTCGCGTCGTAATCGAACCTGCCGGTCTTCTTCGCCTTCGCCGCTTCCTCGTCGAGGCCCACGATCTTGCCTTCGAGCAGGAACGCATAGGGCGCGCGGTTCTTCGGGTCGAGGAAGCGCATGTACGAGTAGACGACGTCCTGCGCCGTGAGCTCGCGCTTCTGCCCCTTGAACGCCGGGTCGGGTGCGAAATAGATTCCCTTCTTGATCCGGAACGTGTAGGTCCTGCCGTTGTCTTGGACTTCCGGCATCGCTTCGGCGACCATCGGCACGAGCTTCGCCGGCCGGGCGAGGTAATCGTAGGTCAGGAGCCGCTCGAAGATCGCTTCGATGACCGTCGCCGAATAAAGGTCGGAGATGCGAACCGGGTCGAAGCCGTTCTCGCCGGTGGGGAAATAAGTGTGGATCACCTTGTTGGGGTCGGCGGCCGCGGCGGATGGAAACGGGGTCAACAAGGCGCCGGCGACGCCGACGGCTGCGATGAGCCACACGAGCCGCCTCGAAGACCCGCGCAAGCGCATCGGCACCCCCGACCGCCGATCGGGCATGCTGTCGCGCGTGCGACCCGCAGCGAGTTGGAGGCCGTTCAAGGCACGAAGCAGGAGCACCGGCCGGGACGATGACGAGGGCGAGAACGCGAAAATCCGCCCGACTCGGCCATCGCTTCGGGTTGCGGCCAGGAAGCGCGGCTGTGTCGTGGCGAGGCTGGCGAACATTCCCGAGGTTCGGCGCACCTCGCTGCCCGCGCTTCCATTCGCTTCCTGGCGCTGCAACGCATGCGTGAGAGCTGGTCCGACAGGCTCCGAGTCAAAGCCGCGTAATGTAACATTTCGTCGCTCCGCCATGCCACGCCGTCCGCCGCGAGACCTCGAACGCCCAGGAGCCGCCGTGCGGCCGCTGCCGGGCGTCGTGTCGACCGGCGCCGAACGCACCGGCCCTCTGCCGGCAGGCGGCGAGTCGTCCGGCCCCGGATCGCCGCGCCTGCCGCGGGGCCCGGCGTGAAGCCCGTCTACTGGGAGCAAGCGACACGTGCTCTCGCGCGCGCCGACCCGGTCATGCGGCGGCTGATCGGCGACGTTCCCGGCCTCCATCTCACCCGCCGCGGCGACCCGTTCACGACGTTGTCCCGGGCGATCGTCGGCCAGCAAATTTCGGTCAAGGCGGCGCAGACGATCTGGGAGCGCTTTACCGTCGCGACCGGCGCCGGGCGCGACTCCGGCGCGCTTTCGGTCCGCCTCGATGCCGCCCGGGTCGCCCGGACCCACCTCCCTACGCTGCGCCGGTGCGGGCTTTCGGCGCGCAAGGCCGAGTATCTGCGCGATCTCGCCCGTCATTTCACGGCCGGGGCGCTCGATCCGCGCGAATGGCCGGCGCTCGACGACGAGACGCTGATTGCGCGTCTGGTCGACGTCAAGGGCATCGGCCGCTGGACCGCCGAGATGTTTCTCATCTTCCACGAGCTTCGTGCCGACGTCTTTCCGGTCGACGACATCGGGCTGCAGAAGGCGGTGGCGAAACACTACGGCGATGGCCGGCGGCTCGATCTCGCGGCAATGCGCGCGCTGGGCGCCACGTGGCAGCCGTGGCGCAGCGTCGCCACCTGGTACCTGTGGCGCTCGCTCGACGCGATCGCGGTCGAGTACTGAGCGCCTGCGCAAATGATGAGGTCCGGCGCCGCCGCGCACCCCTACGCAGCGCTTACGCCGGATGTCGTCCTCGATGCGCTCGACGGGATCGGCATGCGCGGCGACGGCCGGTTGCTCGCGCTCGGCAGCTACGAGAATCGCGTCTACCAGGTCTGGATCGAGGGCGCCGCGCCCATCGTCGCCAAGTTCTATCGCCCCGACCGCTGGTCGAATGCACAGATCCTGGAGGAGCACGCTTTCGTCGCCGAGCTGGCGGCGCGCGAGATTCCCGCGGTGGCACCGCTCGAACGCGCCGGCGCGACACTGCACGCTCACGCCGGATTCCGGTTCGCAGCCTATCCGAAATGCGGCGGGCGCGCGCCCGAGCTCGAGAGCCCCGCAACGCTCGAATGGATGGGTCGCTTTCTCGGGCGCATTCACGCGGTCGGGGCCCAATCGCCTTTCGGGCACCGTCCGGCGCTCGACCTCCGGGCCTTCGGCGTGGGGCCGCGCGACTGGCTCTCCGCCCACGACTTCATCCCGCCGGACCTGGTCGCCGCGTGGCGCCGCATCACCACGCTGGCGCTCGATGGCGTGCGCCGCGCTTTTGATCGAGCGGGCGAGGTGCGTGCGCTGCGGCTGCACGGCGATTGCCACGCCGGCAACGTGCTGTGGACCGATGCCGGTCCGCACTTCGTCGATTTCGACGACGCGCGGAACGGCCCCGCGGTGCAGGATCTGTGGATGCTGCTCGCAGGAGGTCGTGCCGAGATGACGCGGCAGCTCTCTTCGGTGCTCGACGGCTACGGGGACTTCTACGACTTCGACTCGCGCGAGCTGCATCTCGTCGAAGCGCTGCGCACGCTGCGACTCGTGCACTATTCGGCCTGGCTCGCGCAGCGGTGGGACGACCCGGCGTTCCCCGCCGCGTTCCCGTGGTTCAACACCCAGCGCTACTGGCAGGACCGTATTCTGGAGTTGCGCGAGCAGGTCGCGCTGATGGACGAGCCGCCGCTGGCGGTGTGACGGTTAGTTGTCAAGGCTCAGGACGTCGTTTCCTCGATGCGTGAGTCCTGCGCAATCGTCATTCCCGCGACCGCGGGAATCCAGCGTCTTCGGTCGTTCGCGTTTGCGCCATGGTGTGAACGGGCCCTCATGCCCCTACTGCAGCACGCCGTCCACCAGGTGCAGCGTGCGGTCGGTGCGGGCGGCAAGATCGGGGTCGTGGGTGACGATCACGAGACTCGTCCCCACCGCTCGATTGAGTTCCAGCATCAGCTCGAACACCTGGCCGGCGGTCCGCCGGTCGAGGTTGCCGGTCGGTTCGTCGGCCAGCACGCAGCGCGGCGCGGTCACCAGCGCGCGGGCCAGCGCGACGCGCTGGCGCTCGCCCCCGGAAAGCTCGCCGGGCAAGTGGGCGAGGCGATGTCCGAGCCCCACGCGCTCGAGCATGGCTGCCGCCGCCGCGCGCGCGCCGGCGGGCGTCTCGCGCCGAATCACGAGCGGCATCGCGACGTTTTCCTGCGCGGTGAATTCCGGCAGCAGGTGGTGGAACTGGTAGATGAAGCCGAGCGCGCGGTTGCGGACGCGCCCGCGCTCGGCTTCGCTCAACGTCGCGAGCAGCGCGCCGTCGACGCGGATCTCGCCGCCCGTGGGCGTGTCGAGCCCGCCGAGCAGATGCAGGAGCGTGCTCTTGCCGGAACCGGACGCGCCGACGATCGCGACGCGCTCGCCTTGCGCGACCGCCAGATCCACGCCCAGCAGCACCGGTACGTCGAGCGGGCCCGTCGTGTAGGTCTTCGCAAGGCGCCGGCATTCGATCACCGGCGCTGCTGCCCTCGACACCGCTGCGCCGGACTCACTCATAGCGCAGCGCTTCCGCCGGGTGCACCTTGGCCGCCCGCCACGCCGGATAGATCGTCGCCGTGAGCGCGAGCACGAGCGCGATCGCCGCGATCGTCACCACGTCGCCGCGCTGCAGATCGGAGGGTAGCTCGCTGATGTAATAGACGGACTTGTCGAGGAACTGGACGGAGAACAACCGCTCGATCGCGGGCAGGACCGTGCCGACGTTGAGCGCAAGCACGATTCCGCCGACGACGCCGATCAGCGTCCCGATCGCGCCGATCAGCGCGCCCTGGATCACGAAGATCGTCATGATCGACGACGGTGACGCGCCCAGCGTGCGCAGGATCGCGATGTCGGCGTTCTTGTCGGTGACCGTCATCACCTGCGCTGACACGATGTTGAATGCCGCGACCGCGACGATCAGGGTGAGGATGATGAACATCACGCGCTTCTCGATCTGCACGGCACGAAAGAAGTTCGCGTGGGAGAGCGTCCAGTCGCGTATTTCCGCGTTGACCTCGAGCCGGCCCGCGAGCTCGCGCGCGACGTCCGGTGCCGCGTACAGGTCGTCGAGCTTCAGGCGCACGCCGGTCACGCCGTCCAGGCGGTAGAGTTTCTTCGCGTCGTCGATGTCGATGAGCGCGAGGCCGCTGTCGAATTCGTACATGCCGACTTCGAACACGCCGACCAGGCGAAAGCTCTTGAGCCGCGGCAACGTGCCGGCAGGGGTCGCCGTTCCTTGCGGCGTGATGACGACGACCGGGTCGCCCAGCCGCACGCCCAGCGCCCGCGCGAGCTCGGCCCCCAGCACGATCCCGAACCGCCCCGGCCCGAGCGCATCGAGCGAGCCCGCGCGCATGTGGCTGCCGATGTCCGCGACGCCCGCCTCTTGCGGCGGATCGATGCCACGGATCAGCGCCCCGCGGTTGACACCGTCGGCCGAGAGCAGCGCCTGGCCGAGGACATAGGGTGCAGCCGCCTTGACGTGCGGGTTTTCGAGCGCCGACTTCTCGACGGCGGCAGGGTCGGTCAGCACCGGAATGCCGCGAATCTCGATGTGCGAAGCGACGCCGAGGATCCTGTTGCGCAACTCTTGCTGAAAGCCGTTCATCACCGACAGCACCACGATCAGCGCGGCCACTCCCAGCGCGATCCCGGCCATCGAAGTGAGCGCGATGAACGAGATGAACGAGTTGCGGCCCGAGCCACGGCGCGCACGCGTGTAGCGCAGCCCGACGGCGAGTTCGTACGGCGACAAGGGAGGCGTTCTTCTGACGGGGGAAGGACGAGAGCCGGCGGACGGCGCCGCGGCGGGTTTCGATTATCGCATGCTAGACTTCGCGATCGTCTCCGGCGCACGCAGCCGACGCGCGTGCCTCATGCGGCTCCTCCTGTCGATCCCCGGCCTTCTCGCGCCCGACCTGCGCGTCGCCGCGCGCGCGCCGCATCTGTCGCGCCTCATCGCCGCCGCCGGTGAAGCCGCACAAGAGCCCTGCGGAATCGGCGCCGCGCTCGCACCGCATTACGGAATCGCGCGCGCGGGCGATTGGCCGCTCGCGGCGATCCGGATCAGGGCGCTCGGCCTCGATCCGGGGGACGCCTACTGGCTCGCCGCGGACCCGGTGACGCTCGTCGCTGGCCATCATGACGTCCACCTTGCAGGCCAGGTTGGCGACCTCGCGGCGGAGGAAGCCGCAGCGCTGATCGCTACGCTGAACGCGCATTTCGCAGCCGACGGCCTAGCGTTCGTCGCGCCGCGGCCCGATGCGTGGTTCGTGCGCGCAGCGGGGGCGCCCGCGCTGACGACCCGGCCCCTCGACGCCGCCGCCGGGCGCACGCTGCGCGAATGTCTGCCCGAAGGCCGCGATGCGGGAACGTGGCGGCGATGGCAGAATGAGATCCAGATGCTCCTCCACGAACATCCGGTGAACGTGGCACGCGAGAAGGCCGGACGCGCGCCGGCGAACAGCGTCTGGTTCTCCGCCGGCGGGGTGCACCCTGCGCGGGTCCCGTTACGCGCGCGGATCCTCACCTGGGCGGATGGCCGCAGCGTTGCCGCGGCGCTCGCCGCGCACGTCGGCACGCCCGCGCTTGCGCTCGTCGACGAACTCGGAGCGGTCCTCGCCCGGCAGCGGGATCCGGCAACGCTCGTCGTCGCGCTCGAGCCGCCGCCTTCGCTCCCGCAGATCGAACGTGCCTGGGCGGCACCTGCGTCGAGGGCGCTCGCTCGCGGAACCATCGATGCCGTCACGCTGATCGCCGACGGGGCGGGTCACGCGGCGGTGTGGACGGCGCGGCGGAAGAACGCATGGCGGCGGCTCGCGGGCGCGCTCGCGCGGCACGACCTCGACCGGCTCCTCGCCGCCGCGCGCTGATGGAGATCGTTCGCCGCAGGGCTTCGACCGCCGCCGCCACGCTCGTCGCGGCGGGTGTCCACCCGGTGCTCGCGCGAGTGTTCGCCGCGCGCGGGGTCGAGACCGCCGACGAGCTCGACGCCGATCTCGCGCGGCTGCCGCCGTTCGCGCTGCTCAAGGGCATCGACGCCGCATCCGCGCGGCTCGCCGACGCCATCGCGCGGCGCGAAAAGATCGTCATCGTCGCCGACTACGATGCCGACGGGGCGACGGCGTGCGCCGTCGGGGTGCGCGGACTCGCCGCGATGGGCGCCGACGTCGGCTTCCTCGTCCCCAACCGCTTCGAGCACGGCTACGGCCTGACGCCGGAAATCGTCGTGCAGGCGGCCGCGATGGCGCCGCGGCTCATCGTCACCGTCGACAACGGCATCGCGAGCCACGACGGCGTCGCGCACGCGGCGGGCCTGGGGATCGAGGTGCTGATCACCGACCACCATCTGCCCGCGGCGACCCTTCCCGCCCCGGCATTGATCGTCAATCCGAACCAGCCGGGCTGCGAATTCCCGGGGAAGCATCTTGCGGGCGTGGGGGTGATGTTCTACGTGCTGTTGGCCACGCGGGCATTGCTGCGCGAGCGCGGCCACTTCGCGGGAAGGACGGAGCCGAACCTCGCGACGCTGCTCGATCTGGTCGCGCTCGGCACCGTCGCCGATGTCGTCCGGCTCGATCGCGTGAACCGGACGCTCGTCGCGCAAGGACTCGCTCGCATTCGTGGCGGACGGGCGCAGCCCGGCGTCGAAGCACTGTTCGCGGCCGCCGGCCGCGATGCGCGGCGCGCCAGCAGCTACGACCTGGGGTTTTTCGCCGGCCCGCGGCTCAATGCCGCCGGCCGGCTCGCCGACATGACGGTCGGCATCCGGTGCCTGCTTGCCGACACCGCGATCGCGGCGCTGCCGCTCGCCGCGTTGCTCGATCGCTGGAACCGCGAGCGGCGCGACGTCGAGGCGACGATGCAGGAGGAGGCGCTGGCAGAGATCGATCTCTCCACTTCCGATTCCGGCGCGGATCCTGCATACACGGTGTGCGTGTATCGGCCGGCGTGGCATCAGGGCGTCGTCGGCATCGTCGCCGCGCGGCTCAAGGACCGCTACCACCGCCCGGCGATCGTCTTCGCGCGCGGCACCGCGGGAGAGCTCAAGGGTTCGGGCCGGTCGATCGCGGGCTTTCACCTTCGGGACGCGCTCGACCTCGTCGCCAAACGCGCGCCGGGCGCGATCCTCAAGTTCGGCGGTCACGCGTACGCAGCGGGACTCTCGCTCGCCGAATCCGATCTGCCGCGCTTTGCGGCGGCATTCGAGGCGATCGCCCGCGAGCAGCTGTCGCCGGCGGCGCTTCACCGAACGCTCGAATCGGACGGCAGCCTCGCGGCCGGCGAGCTCACCTTCGACCTCGCGCGGGCGCTCGGTGGCGAGGTCTGGGGCCAGGGGTTCCCGGCGCCGCTGTTCGATGACCTCTTCGCCGTCGTCGAACAGCGGGTGGTCGGCGACAAGCACCGCCGGCTCGTGCTCGAGCGCCGCGGCGACGGCGAGGGCGGTCGGTTCGCCGCCATCCTGTTCAACCATGCCGAGCCGCTCCCGGCGTCGATCCGCGCGGCGTACCGGCCCGACGTCAACGAGTGGAACGGCATCGCGGCGCTGCAACTCGTGATCGAGCATTGGGAACCAGGGGGTGCGGCGATGGAGCTCTCGGGCGGCGCGTCGATCTGACGCTCGATCGCCTCGGCTTTTCGGTCGACTTGAGTCCGGACGGCGCCGCGGGTTAGCATTCGCGCTGCTCATGCCCCCTCGTGCCCTGCCCCCGCTCGCCGTACCCGCCCCGTTTGCGGCTGCCGGGGCTGCCGCCGCGCTGTTCACCGCCTTGCGCCGGGCGCGCGCCGCGTCGCCGCAGCTCGCGCGCTGGAGCGTCCCGGCGGTGCTCGTGTGGCTGGCGTTAACGCTCGCGCTGGTGACGCCCCGCGCCGCTGCGCAGAAGGGCGACCCCGCGCCTCCTCCCGAGAAATACATCTGCCCGAACACGGCGGGCGCCACCGCGGTCGATTGCTTTCTCGACGCCGTCGAGCACCTGTACACGATGTGCCGACAGGTGAAGAGCATCGAGATCATCGAGTTCGGCTATGGGAAATCCGAAGAGGGCGTCAACGGCGCCAAGAGCGAATACTGCGTCGACAAGCACAAGGTGTCGATGACCCGCCCGTATCAGGCGGCGCTGCGTGAGGCGACCGGGAGCACTGTGGCGGTCGACCTCCTGCGCGGATTGCACGAGCTATGGCTGAAGGCGCTCGCCAGCCTCAAGTGGAACCCCGGCGAGACGGACGACCAGTACAAGGCGCGCGTCGTGCTGCCCTACGAGCTCTTCCGCGACCGCGCCAATGCCGTGCGCGCGGCGATTGCGAGCGCCGCCACGAAGGCGGCGGCGCCGGCACCGCGCAAGGGCATCCCCCGCGCCGCCCTGTCCAAGAGCGGCGCGAACTGAGCACGCCCATCATCGCCCGATCGGCGCGCGCCGAAACGGCGCCGATTCCCGCACCCGACACGCATCTCGCCGCGATCTTCGGCGAAGGCGGAACGCTGGCCCGCGCGCTTCCCGGCTTTCGGCTGCGACCGCAGCAGCTCGCAATGGCCGAAGCGGTCGCGCAGGCGATTCGCGGCCGCGCAGCGCTGATCGCCGAAGCCGGCACCGGCACCGGCAAGACGTTCGCCTATCTCGTCCCCGCGCTCGAAGACGGCGGCAAGGTCATCGTCTCCACCGGCACGAAGACGCTGCAGGACCAGCTCTTTCAGCGCGACCTGCCGCTGGTGCGCGCAGCGCTCGGGGTGCCGGTCACGCTCGCGCTCCTCAAGGGCCGCGCCAACTACGTCTGCCATCATCATCTCGAACGCACGGCAGCCGAAGGCCGTCTGCCATCGCGCGAAGATGCCCGTCATCTCGCGAAGATCGTCGCCTTTGCGCGCGCGAGCGAGACGGGCGACCGCGGCCAGCTCGCCGATGTTCCGGAGAACGCGACGATCTGGCCGTTGGTGACGTCGACCCGCGACAATTGCCTCGGGGCCGACTGCGCCTACCACGCCGAATGCTTCGTGCTGAAGGCGCGCAAGGCGGCGCTCGAAGCCGACGTCGTCGTCATCAACCATCACTTGTTCTTCGCCGATGTGATGCTGCGCGACGAGGGCCTGGCCGAGCTTCTCCCCGCGTGCAATACGGTGATCCTCGACGAAGCCCATCAGCTTCCGGACACCGCGACGCTGTTCTTCGGCGAACAGGTCACGGCCGGGCAGTTGGCCGAGCTCGCACGCGATGCCGAGGTCGCCGCGCGCGCGGGCGCGCGGGAAGTCGCCGCGCTACCCGACGCGGCGGCGGGCGTTGGCCCGGCGATCCGCGAGCTGCGCCTGGCACTCGGCGACACGCCGGGGAAGCTCGCACAAAGCGCCGCCGTGGGGCGCGAGGGCTTCGCCGAAGCGACGGACGAGCTCGCCGCGGCACTCGACCGGCTCGCGACCGAGCTTTCGCTCTTCGCCGAGCGCAGCGAAGATCTCGACAACTGCGCGCGCCGCGCGACCGACGCGGCGGCGTGCCTCGCGCGATGGTGGAGCGGTCGCGGTGAAAACACCGAAGACGGCGGCGCCGACGGCAAGGGCTGGATCCGCTGGGTCGACGTGACGGCTCAGGGCTGGCAGCTCCATGCCTCCCCGCTTTCCGTTGCCGACCTGTTCGCGAAGCAAGTGGCGGAATCGGGCCGGGCGTGGATTTTCACGTCGGCAACGCTCGCCGTGGGCCGCGATTTCTCGCTCTACCAGCGCGAGCTCGGTCTCGCCGACACCGCGACCGGATGCTGGGAATCACCGTTCGATTACCGCACGCAAGCGCTGCTCTACGTGCCGCGCGAGCTCCCGCCGCCGAACTCGCGCGAACACACCGAGGCCGTCGCCGCCGCCGCTCTTCCCGTGCTCCGCGCGAGCCGCGGCCGCGCGTTCCTGCTGTTCACGACGCTGCGCGCACTCGCGCAGGCGCGCGAGCTCCTCGCCGAGTCCTTCGAGCGCGAACGACTGCCGTGGCCGCTCCTTGCGCAGGGTGAAGGTTCCAGGAGCGAGCTCCTGTCGCGCTTTCGCGAGCTCGGCAACGCGGTGCTGCTCGGCAGCGCGAGCTTCTGGGAGGGCGTCGACGTGCCGGGGGATGCGCTGTCGGTCGTCGTCATCGACAAGCTCCCGTTCGCGCCGCCCGACGATCCGCTGCTCGCGGCGCGCCTCGAAGCGCTGCGCGCGGCTGGCGGCAACCCGTTCTTCGACTATCAGCTGCCGCAGGCGGTGATCGCGCTGAAGCAGGGGGCAGGCCGGCTGATCCGCACCGAAACCGACCGCGGGGTGCTGATGATTTGCGATCCCCGTCTCACCGACAAGCCCTACGGCAAGCGGATCTGGAAGAGCCTGCCGCCGATGCAGCGCACGCGCGAGATCGCCGCCGTCGAAGCGTTTTTTGCCGGCGCCGGCGGCTGAGCAGCGACACTCGCGCCGCGGCCCCTGTTCGCCGCTCGCGCGGGGCCTGCTCCCAGCCTCGCGCCGCAGCCTCCGCTCCGCTGGCGCACATCGTTACGCCGAGCGGTCGGCCACCAGCGTCGACTCGGCCCGGTCGCACCCCGCGCCCAAGCCTGCGGGGCCCTGCTCCCAGCCTCGCGCCGCTACCAGAACTTCCACCAGGGCTTGTCGGGAACGCCGCTGACGTACGGGCTCTGGGGAAAGGTTTTTTCCAGGATCTTCTGCGAATCGTCGCGCAGCTGCACCAGGCCGAGCTTGTCGTAGCTTTTCACCAGCACGTCGAGCGCTTCTTCGTTGGCTGTCGTCCGGGGATAAGTGACGAGCACCGCTTGCGCCCGGTTCAGCGCCGCGATGTAGGCGCCGCGCCTGTAGTAGTAGCGCGCGACCTTCACTTCGTAGGTCGCAAGCGCGTTCGTGAGGTACTTCATCCGGTCCAGCGCGTCCCCTGCGTAGCGGCTTTCCGGGAACTTGGTGACGAGCTCGTTGAACGCGGCGAACGATTCGCGCATCGCCTTCGGCTCGCGCTCCGACAGATCGATTTCGTAGACGTAACCGAGAAGCCCCTGGTCCCCGCGGAAGTTGACGAGGCCCTTCAGGTAGTACGCGTAGTCGACGTTCGGGTGGTTCGGGTACGTGCGGATGAAGCGGTCGCAGACGGCCACCGCAGCTGCGGTCTCGCCGGCGCGATAATTCGCATAGGCGGATTCGAGGATCGCCTGCTGCGCGTAGCGGCCGTAGGGAAAGCGCGACTCGAGCGTCTCGAAGAGCTTGATCGCCCGCGTATAATTTCCCTGAGCCAGCGCGCCGTGGGCCTCGCTGTAGAGCCGTTGCGCCGTCCACGACGCCGTCTCGTCCTTGACTTCGGGAAGCAGGCTGCAGCCGGAGAGCGCGAACGCGACGACGAGCGCGGCGACGAGAGCGGCCCAGCCGGTGCGGGGGCTGTTCGGCGATGCGGAAAGCGTCGATGCGGACATGCGGTACCCGAAGCTGCGAAGACCGCCGATTATAGCCGACCGACAGCCCGCCCCCGAGCCTCCTTGTCCTTCCCCACGCCTCCCGTCGCGGACCCGCCATCCGGCACCGAATCGGAATCGCGCCGCGTCGACGCCGAGCTGGACGGGCCGGTGCACGTCGTCGATCTTTCCGCCGACGCCGCCGGCCGGCGCTTCGACGCGGCGCTCGCCGCCGCGCTGCCGCAATACTCGCGCAGCCGCTTGCGCGCCTGGATCGATGCGGGGCGCGTGACGGTGGACGGCGGCGCGCCCGATCCGACCCGGGCGGTGCGCGGCGGCGAGCGCGTCGTCGTGCAAGCGCGCCCGGAGCCGCTCGGCGCTGCGCTGCCGCCCGAGGCAATCGCGCTCACGATTGTTCACGAGGATGAAACTTTGATCGTGATCGACAAACCAGCCGGGTTCGTCGTGCATCCCGGCGCGGGCAACCGCGCCGGAACGCTGCAGAACGCGCTGCTTCACCACGCACCGCATCTCGCCGCCGTTCCGCGCGCCGGCATCGTCCATCGCCTCGACAAGGACACGACCGGGTTGCTCGTCGTCGCGAAGACGATTCCCGCGCAAATCGATCTCGTGCGGCAGCTCGCGGCGCGCAGCGTGAAGCGCCAGTACGCGGCGCTGGTCGCCGGCGATCTCGCGCACGGCGGCACCATCGACGCGCCGATCGGCCGCCATCCGACGCGCCGCACGACGATGGCGATCGTCGCGCGCGGGAAACCGGCGCGCACGCACTACGACGTCGTCGAGCGCTTCGGCGTCGCAACGCTGCTCGCCTGCCGGCTGGAGACCGGGCGCACGCACCAGATTCGCGTGCACCTCGCCTCGCTCGGCCATCCGCTCGTCGGCGACCCCGCTTACGGCAGGCGGAGCACCGTCCGCTTCGGGCGGCAGGCGCTCCACGCGGCGCGTCTTGCGCTCGTCCATCCGGCGACCGGCGTGCCGTGCAGGTGGGAGTCGCCGCTGCCCTCCGATTTCGCTGCCCTGCTCGTCCTGCTGCGCACGCAGCGCGTCACCCGATGAATGCCGGGCCGCCCCGGGACGCGAGTTGGTCCCCTCTCCGGGGCCGCGCAGCGGCGACAGCACGCATGGCGGCATTTCCATGACGGCAGCCAGACCCGCTCCGCTCGCGTGCGCGCTTCGCGGGCAAGGCCTCGACTGGATCATCCCGGAGTGGCCGGTGGCTTCGCGCGTGCAAGCGCTCGTCACCACGCGCTCGGGCGGCACCAGCACCGGCCCTTACGCGACGATGAATCTGGGGCGGCATACGGCGGACGACCCAGCCCGGGTCGCCGAAAACGAGCGCCGTCTCGCGTCGTTCCTGCCTTCGCCGCCGGTGTGGCTCGACCAGGTCCACGGGGCAGGGGTCGCCGTGCTCGACGCGCACACGGCTGCACTGCGAAAACCCGCCGACGCCGCCGTCACGCGCGCGCGCGGCGTCGTCTGCGCGATATGGGTCGCCGATTGTCTTCCGGTCCTGTTCGCGGAGCGCAGCGGTAGCGCCGTCGGCGTTGCGCATGCCGGCTGGCGCGGACTCGCGGCGGGCGTGCTCGAAGCGACGGTCACGGCGCTCGACGACCTCGGTGCGACGACCGACGCGCTCGCGGCGTGGCTCGGGCCGGCGATCGGACCCGCGGCGTTCGAAGTCGGCGCCGACGTGCGCGACGCCCTTGTTGCGAGCGACGCGGCGCTCGCACCGTGCTTCGCCGCGCACTGCGACGGCAAGTGGCTGGCCGATCTCTATGCCATCGCGCGGATCCGCCTCGCTGCGGCGGGCGTTGCGCAGGTGAGCGGTGGCGGCTATTGCACGCGGACCGACGCCGCCCGCTTTTTCAGCTACAGGCGCGAGCCGGCCTCGGGACGCATGGCGGCGCTCGTATGGCTCGCGCAGGAAACCGCGATGCCGCACGTATAATCCGCTTCTCCTGATCCGCGATGTCGTCTCTCCAATCCCTGTCGCCGTCGCCGTCGTGGCCCGAGATCGCGAGCCGCTGGCAAGAGCTTGGCGTGCAGTGGGCGCGATGGTGGAGCGGCGGGACGCCGCCATCCGGCCGCCGCGATCCATTGACGACGAGCGCACCGGACCCCCTCGCCGGCACATGGCCCGCGGCGCTTGTCGCCGGCGCCGTCGATCCGCAGGCGCTTTCGGCGCTCAATGCGCAATACCAGCCGCGGTGGGCGGCACTCTGGGCCGCCGCGCAGGCGGTGCTCGCGGCGGGACCGGACGCGCACGCAACGTTGCCCGAAATCGCTGCAGCCGACCCCGGCGACCGCCGCTTCACCGCTCGCGAGTGGAGCGAGCTGCCGTATTTCTCGCTGCTGAGGCAAGGCTACCTGCTCGCAAGCCGCTATCTCGCCGAGCTCGTCGCGCTGGCGCAGTTGCCGGATCCCGACAAGCACCGCCTCGCGTTCATGACGCGCCAGTACGTCGATGCGATGGCCCCGTCGAACTTCGTCGCGACCAATCCCGAAGTGCTCGAGCGCGCGCTCGCGACCGACGGCGCGAGCCTCGCCCGGGGCTTCGCGAATCTCATCGCCGATACGCGGAAAGGCCGCATTTCGATGAGCGACGAGCGCGCCTTCGCCGTCGGCCGCAACCTCGCGGTGACGCCCGGCCATGTGGTGTTCCGCAACGAGCTGATCGAGCTGCTCCAGTATGCGCCGACGACGAAGGAAGTTCGCCGGCGACCGCTCGTCATCGTCCCGCCGTGCATCAACAAGTACTACGTCCTCGACCTCACGCCGGAGAACTCGTTCGTGCGCTGGGCCGTGGCCGCCGGCCACACGGTCTTCATCATTTCGTGGCGCAACATCCCGCCGCGTCTGGGTCATCTCACCTGGGACGACTACCTCGAGGACGGCGCGCTGACGGCGATCCGCGTCGCGAGGGAGATCGCGGGCAGCCCGGCCGTGAACGCGCTGGGATTCTGCGTCGGCGGGACGCTCCTCGCCTGCGCGCTCGCGGTGCTGGCGGCGCGCCGGGACCGGAGCGTGGCGAGCCTCACGCTTCTCACCACGATGCTCGATTTCGCGGACCCCGGCGAGATCGGCGTCTACGTGCGGCGCGAATACCTCGCCTCGCGCGAAGCGGCGCTGCTGGCGGGACAGCGCATCCACGGCAGCGAGCTTGCGGGAGCGTTCGCAAGCCTGCGCGCCAACGATCTCGTCTGGAGCTACGTGGTCCGGAACTACCTCAAGGGCGAGACCCCGCCTCCCTTCGACCTGCTCCACTGGAACGGCGACTCCGCGAACCTCCCGGGGCCGATGTACGTCTATTACCTGAAAAATCTCTATCTCGACAACCGGCTGGTCGAGCGCGGCGCGCTGACGATGGGGGGCGAGCGCATCGATCTTTCGCGCGTGACGGTGCCGGCGTACATCTACGCGTCGCGCGACGACCATATCGTGCCGTGGCGTTCGGCCTACCGGACCACCGCGCTCCTGGGCGGCGACGTCACGTTTGCGCTGGGCGCGTCCGGGCACATCGCCGGCGTCGTCAATCCGCCCGCCATGGGGCGCCGCAATTACTGGACCAACGAGCTCATCACCGACGACGCCGACGACTGGTTTGCTCGCGCCGAGTGCGTGCCCGGCAGCTGGTGGCCGCACTGGGGCGCATGGCTCGCCGCGCACGGCGGCACGATGAAGCCGGCGCCGCGGGAAGCCGGCGGTGCCGGATACCCCGCGCTCGGCCTCGCGCCAGGACGCTACGTCGTCGAAGCCGCCGGACCCCGTACCGCGGGCACCGGCGTGACGAACGTCGCCGCCGTGCGCCACCACTGAGGCGGTGGCTCGCGCAGCGGCGCCCAATCACGCGTCGCCCGGGTGCGTTAAGATGCGTCGCGAGGGGATCCCGAACGGTGGCCGACGCCGGCGACACCATCGCCGGAGCGGGCATCGAAATCATTGACCGAGGAGGAGCCAAATGCCGCTGAAGATTCCGCGCGTCGCACTCGTCACCGGAGGAATGGGGGGCCTGGGCGAAGCCATCTGCATCAAGCTCGCCGCGCTCGGCTACAAGGTCGTCACGACCCATTCGCCGGGCAATACCAGGGCCAAGGAATGGCTCGATAGCATGAACAAGATGGGCTACGGCTTCCGCGCCTATCCGTGCGACGTCGCGGACTACGATTCCTGCGTGGCGTGCGCCGCGCTCGTGGCGAAAGAGGTCGGGCCGATCGACGTCCTCATCAACAATGCCGGCATCACGCGCGATTCGACGTTCAAGAAGATGGACCGCGCGAACTGGGAAGCGGTGATCAGGACCAACCTCGATTCCTGCTTCAACATGACGAAGCAGGTATGCGACTCGATGGCCGACCGCGGCTGGGGCCGCATCATCAACATCTCGTCGGTGAACGGGCAGAAGGGGGCGTTCGGACAGGTCAACTACTCGGCGGCGAAGGCCGGCATGCACGGATTCACCAAAGCTCTCGCCCTCGAGGTCGCGCGCAAGGGCGTCACCGTGAACACGATTTCGCCCGGCTACATCGGGACCAAGATGGTGATGGCGATTCCGCAGGAGGTGCTCGATTCCAAGATCATCCCGCAGATCCCGATGGGGCGGCTCGGCAAGCCCGAGGAGGTGGCCGGGCTCGTCGCCTATCTCGCGAGCGAGGAGGCCGCCTTCGTGACCGGCGCGAACATCGCGATCAACGGCGGCCAGCACATGTTCTGACCGATTCGGCGACCTTGCGTGCCGCAACGGCGAAAGAGATTGCGCCACCGAAAGAGATTGCGCCACCAAGTGGCGCCGGATCCGGACTCATAAGGGACAATTGTCGTGAGAGCCTTGCTCTGCGTCGCGCTGATGTTGCTGCTGTGCGGTTGCATTCCGATCGGTTTCCGCGGGTCGACGCAGTTCGCGTCGCCCGCGGGCTCCGCGCCCGTCGCGCAGCCGGCCTAGACGCAAAACGGTGGCGGCCGGTTGGCTCGCCCGAATCCGCGACGCCGGCACTGCCTGCAGCTAGGTCGCGCGGGTGTCTGGCTGGCACGGTGGCAGCGTGCGATTCCGCACCACGCCTTGCCTCGCGGCATCGGCAAAAAAAGCCCCGGCTTTGGGAGCCGGGGCTGGAGGCTGTATCTCTCAGGAGGAGGAGAAAGATACAGAAGGAGTCATCACTCCTGCCATCAATCTGGGGACGCGATCGACGCGATCAAGCCCCTGCGCCAGCGGATGGCGCTGCGACGCGCCATCCGCTGGGGGAATTCACCGGCGGCGGTTGCCCGCCGCCCGATCCCTTTTTACGCCGCCCTGCGACCCTTCGGCGCCGTCTTCGACGCGTTCGCAGCCGCCGCGCGGACCGACGCATCGGCGAAGCTCACGACTTGCTTCGTCGCCTTCTGGAACTGGTCGAACGCGGCGGTCGTCGCGGCGACCGTCGACTTGAGCGCGTTGAAGCCGGCATCCGAACCCGCGGGCGCGGCCTTGCTGGCTTTTTCGACCCACGATGCCAGACCCTTCGTGTAGGCGCCCCACGCTTCTTCGGCAAACGCGGAGTACTGCGCTTGGGCTTCCGCGGCGACTTCATACAGGCTCTTCGAGTAGCCGAGGGCGGCCTGGACGCCCGATTCGGCGTACTTGGTGCGCAGCGCCACGAGGTCCTGGACATCCTTGACGGTCGCGGCGGCCTGAGCGCCTTCGACGCCTTGCGCAAGCGCGGCCTTCGCGGCGGTCAGGTTGAGGCGCATCAGCTTCTCGGCGTTCTCGATGGCGAGCGCGGCGAGCTTCGTCGCTTGCGCGACGTTGGCTTTGTTCAATTCGGCGAATTGTTCCGTTGCGTTGTACATGGTGAGTCCCTTTCCAGTCAGTAATCCGGTCGCTCCCGACCGAAGGTCAAAATGCCCGAACGTCGGCGCTGCCAGGCGTCTTCCGACGGCTTCTTGCCCCGCCGGCAGCGCGGAAATGCTGCACCGCACAAAACCCATTGTAGGGACTGGATCGGACCATGTCAAGAACTTTTTGCTGCATCGCACCAATCGCGCCTCGCCTTGGTGCGGATCAAATTCAAACATCCGATAAATCAGTGGGTTATAATAGCCAATCCGATCCAGGGAACCGCGATGAACAAGACCCCGCGCATCATCAAGAAATACCCCAATCGCCGCCTCTACGACACGGCGAACAGCGGCTACATCACGCTCGCCGACGTCAAGCAGATGGTGCTCGACAACATCGATTTCGAAGTCATCGACGCGAAGAGCGGCGAGGACCTCTCGCGGGCGATCCTGCTGCAGATCATCCTCGAGGAGGAGGCCGGCGGAATGCCGATGTTCAGCTCCGAGATGCTGGCGCAGATGATCCGGTTTTACGGCAGCGCACAACAGACGGTGATGGGCAGCTACATCGAGCAGAACGTCAAGGCGTTTCTCGCGATCCAGAAGAAGCTGCAGGACCAGGCGAAGCAGATCTACGGTGACAAGATGATGATCACGCCCGATCTGTGGAAGCAGTTCATGCAGATGCAGGCGCCGGCGATGCAGGGGATGCTCGGCAATTACCTGGAACAGAGCGCGAAGCTCTTCATGGACATGCAGCAGCGGATGCAGGACCAGACCCGAGGCATGTTCTCGGCGTTCCCGTTTCCCAATTTCAGTGCTGCGCAGCAAACTGGCGCGGACGAGGAAAAAAAGCGCTGACGCGTCGAAGCGCCGCAACAACCGGGCGCGCCGCCCGGTTTTTTTGCGACGCGGCACCGAGCGCTCGCCCATGACGTCGACCCTCACCCGCCGTCGAATCCGGTCGCAGCCGGCGGCTAACGCACCGCGCGTGGGCTTCGTCTCGCTCGGCTGCCCGAAGGCGCTCGTCGACTCCGAGCAGGTCGTCACCCGGTTGAAGGCCGAAGGCTACGCCATCGCGCCGACGTACGCGGGGGCCGACCTCGTCGTCGTCAACACCTGCGGCTTCATCGACGCCGCGGTCGCCGAATCACTCGACGCGATCGGCGAGGCGATCGATGAGAACGGCAAGGTGATCGTCACCGGGTGCCTGGGTGCGAAGGACAGCGGGGCGTTCGTCCGTACCGCGCACCCGAAAGTGCTGGCGGTGACGGGACCTCACGCGACGGCCGAGGTGATGTCCGCCGTGCACGCGCATCTGCCGAAGCCGCACGACCCGTTCGTCGACCTCGTGCCTGCACAGGGAATCAAGCTCACGCCGCGCCACTATGCGTATCTCAAGATCAGCGAAGGCTGCAACCATCGCTGCACCTTCTGCATCATCCCGGTGCTGCGCGGCGATCTCGTGAGCCGGCCGCTGGGCGAGGTGCTGGCGGAAGCGGAGCGGCTGCTGCGCGCCGGCGTGAAGGAGCTCCTCGTCATCTCGCAGGACACGAGCGCCTACGGCGTCGACGTGAAATATCGCACTGGATTCTGGCAGGGCCGGCCGGTAAAGACGAGGATGACCGACCTTGCGGCAGCGCTGGCCGCGATGGCCCGGGCGCATGGCGCGTGGGTGCGCCTGCACTACGTCTACCCCTATCCGCACGTCGACGAGGTGGTCGCACAGATGACGGCCGATCCGGCCGCGGGCGGCCTCCTCCCCTACCTCGACGTGCCCTTCCAGCACGCGTCGCCGCGGATCCTCAAGCTCATGAAGCGCCCGGCGAACGCGGAAGGGACATTGCGGCGCATCGAAGCGTGGCGCGCCGCGCGGCCCGATCTCGTGCTCCGCAGCACGTTCATCGCGGGCTTTCCGGGCGAGACCGAGCGCGAGTTCGAGGAGCTGCTAGCGTTTCTCGAAGCGGCGCAGCTGGATCGCGTGGGCTGCTTCGCCTATTCTCCAGTCGACGGCGCGGCGGCGAACGCACTACGCGATCCTGTACCGGAGCAAATCAAGGAAGAACGGCGCGCGCGGTTCATGGCGGTGCAGGCACGGATCAGCGCGACACGGCTTGCGAGCCGCGTCGGCCAAACGATCACCGTGCTCGTCGACGGTCATGAGGGCAAAACAGCCGTCGGCCGCAGCGCCGCCGATGCGCCCGAGATCGACGGCGTGGTGCGCATCGCCGATGGCGCCAAGCTCCGCGTCGGCGAGTTCGCGCGCGTAAGCGTCAGCAGTGCCTCAGAGCACGACCTGACCGCGGTCGTCGCGCCGTAGCGCGGGCCCGCGATCAGCCCACCCCGGGCGTCGCCTCGCAAACCAGCCGGCGTCCTTTCCAATACATGCCGTTCAACCGCAGCGACAGCTTGCCGAGCGTGTCGAACTTCTTGCCGGTGAACGACATCAGCGCGCCGGGGCGACTGCCGTCGCCTTCCACGCGCTGGAGCTCCGTGCATTCGATGTCGTCCGGCGTGTACTTGCGCACCAGCGCCTTGATCTCGTCGTCGCTCGTTCCGGGCGCGATATTTGCAATCCAGAGTCGTCCCATGGTTTCTCCTTCGGATGGCGGCTAGGCCATGATATTCACGCCGCCGTCGACGTAAAGGGTGTCGCCGGACAGCCGCCGCGCGTAGGGCGTCGCGAGATAGGCGCAGGCGAAGCCCACGTCCATGATGTCCACGAGCTCGCCGATCGGCGCGCGCTGCGCCGCTTCGGTGAGCAGCAGGTCGAAATCCTTGAGACCCGAGGCGGCGCGCGTCTTCAGCGGCCCGGGCGAGATCGCGTGGACGCGGATACCCCTGCCGCCGAGCTCGTAGGCGAGGTAGCGGCAACTGGCCTCGAGCGCCGCCTTCACCGGCCCCATGACGCTGTAGGTAGGCACCACTTTGTTCGCGCCGTGGTAGCTCATCGCGAACAACGTTCCTCCGTTCTTCATCAGAGGTGCGGCCAGCCGCGCCATCCGCACGAACGAATGGCACGAGATGTCCATCGCGATCTTGAACCCTTCGGCCGAGCAGTCGAGCAGCGGTCCGCGCAGGTCCTCCCTCGGCGCGAACGCGATCGAATGCACGACGACGTCGAGCTCGCCCCAGGTGTGGCCAATCCGCTCGAACACCGCTTCGAGCTGACCAGGGACGGCCACGTCGAGCGGCATGAAGATCGGCGCCTCGAGCTTCTGCGCCAGCGGCTCGACGTACGTCTTCGTCTTCTCGTTGATGTACGTGATCGCAAGCTCGGCACCGAGTTCGTGGAACGCCTGCGCGCAACCATACGCGATCGAGTGCTCGTTCGCGATGCCCACGACGAGTGCCTTGCGGTCCTTGAGCGGCGGGCGGGGAATGTCCATCGTCATCTGCTGCTTCCTTTCAATCCGTCAGCACGCGCCGCGTATGGCGGGCGATCATCAATTCCTCGTTCGTAGGAATGACCCACGCGGAGACGCTGCTCGTCGCGGCGCTGATTTGCGGCCCGTCCCGGTCGTTCGCCGCGGCGTCGAGCGCAACACCGAGCCACGCCGCGTCGTTGCAGACACGCTCGCGCAGGCGCTTGCTGTGCTCGCCGATGCCGGCGGTGAACACAACCGCGTCGAGACCGCCGAGGGCGGCGGCGAGCGAGCCGAGCTCGCGACCGATCCGATACCCGAAGAGATCGATGGCGGCCTTCGCCGCCGGATCGGCGCTCGCCTCGAGCGTGCGCATGTCGCTCGAGATGCCGGAGACGCCGAGCAGCCCCGATTGCTGGTAGATCAGCTTCTCGAGCGCGCGCGCGTCCATGCCGACCTCGTCCATCAGGTAGAGCATCACGCCCGGATCGAGGTTGCCGCACCGCGTCCCCATGGGCAGGCCGTCGGCAGCAGTGAACCCCATCGTCGTCGCGATGCTCTTGCCCTTGTCGAGCGCGCACATGCTGGCGCCGTTGCCGAGGTGCAGCACGACCGTCTTGCCGCCCGCGGCGCGTGCGTCGTAGCGCGGCAGTACCTGCGCGATGTACTCGTAGGAAAGGCCGTGGAAGCCGTAGCGGCGCACGCCGCGTGACGTGATTGCCTCCGGCAGCGCGAACGCCTGCGCGACCGCCGGCGCGCCGCGGTGGAACGCCGTATCGAAACAGGCGACCTGCGGCAAGTCCGGCGCGCGCCGCAGCAACGTCTTGATCGGCGCGAGATTGTGCGGCTGGTGCAGCGGCGCGAGCGGTATGTACTTGTCGAGCGCAGCGAGCACCGTCGCATCGACGCGAATGGGCTCGGCGTATTCGAGACCGCCGTGGACGACGCGATGGCCCACCGCCGCGAGCCGATGCTCCTTCAGCTCGCTGCGCATGAAGGCGACGAGGTAATCGAGCGCGCCGTCGTGGCCGAGCTTCTCGTCGCCCCACGCCTTCTCGCCCAGCACGCGGCCCGCCGCGTCCCTGGCGACGAATTTCGGCGCGGTGTACAGGCCTTCCGCCTGCCCGCGTGCGACGAGATCGAGCTCCTCGTCCCGTTCGGCGAACAGCGAGAACTTGATGCTCGACGAGCCCGCGTTGAGGACCGCGATCGCGTCCATGTCAGTGCCCGCACGGGCGCCCGAAGCGCACTGTGCGCCCCCTCGGGGGGCAGCGAACGTAGTGAGCGTGGGGGCCGTTCATCTCAGCTGACTGCCTTCGTTCCGGACGCGCGGCGGGCGTGGGCCACCAGCACGGCGACCGCGCACGAGGCAAGGCGCGACATCACCGAATCGGCGCGCGAGGTGAGGATGATCGGCACGCGCGCGCCGAGGACGATGCCCGCCGCGTCGGCACCGGCCATGAACGTCAGGCTCTTTGCCAGCATGTTGCCCGCTTCGAGGTCGGGGACGACGAGGACATTGGCGCGCCCTGCAACCGGCGAGTCGATCTTCTTGATCGCGACCGACTCCAGGCTGATCGCGTTGTCGAGCGCGAGCGGTCCGTCGAGAATGGCGCCGGTGATCTGCTTGCGGTCGGCCATCTTGCACAGCGCCGCCGCCTCGATCGTCGACGGGACGCTTGGATTGACGGTCTCCATCGCCGACAGGATCGCTACGCGCACTTCCTTGAACTGCATGGCATGCGCGAGGTCGATCGCGTTCTGGATGATGTCGACCTTGTCCGCCAGCGTCGGCGCGATATTGACCGCCGCGTCGGTGACGATCAGCGTCTCGGCGTAGGACGGGACGTCCATGATGAAGCAGTGGCTGACGCGGCGCGCAGTGCGGAGCCCAGTGTCGCGCCGCACCACCTCGCCCATCAGTTCATCGGTATGCAAGCTCCCCTTCATCAGCGCTTCGGCCTTGCCCTCGCGCACCTGCTCGACAGCACGGGCGGCAGACTGTTGGCTGTGCGCCGTGTCGACGATCGGCAGCGAGCCGATGTCGAAGCCATGCTCTTTCGCCACGGCCTCGATCCGGGCACGCGGACCGACCAGGATCGGCGCGATCAACCCCATCTTCGCCGCATCGACTGCGCCGGCGAGCGAGCTCTCGTCGCAAGGATGCGCTACCGCCGTCGGCGTCGGCGGCAGCGCCTTGCAGAAGTCGAGCAACCGCTGATACTTCTCATGCGCGCGGGACACGACGATCCTCGCGCGAGCGTTTCGCCGTGGAGCGCGCGCGGCTACGCTCACGTGCCCGCGCACCAGGACCGGAGCGGCGCTCACCCGCCACCGCATCGGTCGCGAGTACACGTTTCAGTGTCTCGAACGTTTCGATCTGCTCCGCCGTAGCATTCGCCGCCTGAATGCGCTTGTCGGCCAGGAGCCGGCTCGCGAGCTCGAGCAACCGCCGGCGATCGTTGCCATCGGCGACGAGCGTCGGCAGCGTTTCGAGCGCACGCTCGCGCTCGTAGCGGACGATGATGTCCTGCTCGCCGCGGATACGCCGCATCGCGTCGGGCGGAAGATCGGGCAGGAATTCGCGATAATCCTGCGCGAGCTCCTTCTTCGTCTCGAACCATGACAGCGGCAGCGGCCTGTCGTGATGGGCGAGCAGCGCCGCCGAGCGCGCGACCGCCTCCGCATAGCCGCCCTTGTCGACCGCCGCCAGCGCTTCCTTGACGTACGGCAGCTCCCGAGCCTCGACAACGGCCCCGGACTCGCGCGGGCCGCCCGCCTTGTCGGCCAGATAGAGCGAAAAAACGTTCCCGTAGATCTGGAAGAACGTCGCCTCGCTCGTCGCGTCGCGAAGCTCGCGGTAATAGTCGAGTGACGCGCTGAACGCTTCCGCCGCAGCCTTCTCCACCCGTCGCAGCGGGTTGGTGTCGTCTCTTGTGCGACGCTCGCCGCGCATCGCCCGTACCGACTCCGCCATCGGCGCGAGCCACGCGAGCCACGGATTCAGATCGGAGAGCGCCCAGCGCTGGAAGCGCAGCGGATGGAACTGACGCGAGATCTTGGCGGAGAATTCGTTTCCGACCGACTGCACGAAGGGCTGCGCGAAGAGCTCGTAGGCGCGCTGGTTGAACTCGGAGACCGTGGCGACGGCCTCGAACGGCTTTTCGTCGACCCGGCTGAAGCGATTGAGCCGCTTCACGACCTCCTCGAGCTCGCGCTCCTGGAACTCGACGTCGTACTCGACCTTTCCGTCCGCGCCTTTGCGCTCGTTGATCGCCATCGCCCAGAGACCCGGCGGCAGCGCCTCGATCGACTTCAGGACCGAGACGATCTGCGCGTGCTCCCTCTTCGCCACCTTGCCGGACACGAAGATGCCGAGATGACCGATATCCTGGTGGAGGAGGCCGACGATCGTCTGCCCCCGCGCCTTGATCTCGTCGGTCGAACCGTAGACGTCGGCGACCCAGTTGAACGCCTGCTGCGGCGGCGTGATGTTGTCGCCCATCGAGGCGAAAAGAACGATCGGCGCCTTGATCTCGCGCAGATCGAATGGCTTGCCGCCCTGCATCTGCGTGCCGCCGGTCCACAGCTTGTTGCCGACGAAGAGATTGCGGGTGATCCATTCGATCTCCTCGCGGTTCATCAGGTAGAACCCGCCCCACCACCGCTCGAACTCGAGGAAGCGCGGCGGCTCGGTGTCGACGTTCGTGTACAGGTGGTAATACTTGTCCCAGAAAGTGTTCGCGGGGTTCATGTTCTCGAAGTTCTCGACCAGGTACGCGCCGTCGAAGACGCCGTCGCCCAGGTCGGCCGCGAACGACGAGAGCCACGTGCCGCCGAGATTGCCTCCAGCGTAGCGCATCGGGTTGTCGCCCTCGCCTTCGGCCCAGGCACCGCCCCAGTACGACATCGGCGCGCCGTTGATCACGATCGGACCGGTATCGTCGGGACCCGCCGCCGCGAGCATCATCGCCGCCCAGCCGCCCTGGCAATTGCCGACGATCGCCGGCTTCGGACTTTGCGGATGCAGCGCGCGCACCTTGCGCACGAACGCCTTTTCGGCGTCGCACACATCGAGCAGCGTCTGGCCGGGCTCGGGATCGCGGAAGAAGATTACGAAGTAGACGGGGTGACCCTCGCGCAGCGCGACGCCGACCTGCGAGTCATCCTTGAAGCCGCCGATCCCCGGGCCATGGCCGGCGCGCGGATCGATGATCACGTAGGGCCGCCGCTTCGGGTCGACCGTCACGCCTGCGGGCGGCACGATCCGCACTATCGCGTAATTGACCGGACGCGCGAACGTGCGGCCGTCGAGAACCATCTCGTAGTCGAAATGCAGCACCGGCGGCAGTCCGGCGCGCGTGTGCTCGACGAAATTGTTGCCGCGCTGGCGTAGCGTGTCCCAGAACAGGATCGAGCGCTGTGCGGCGTCGGTCAGATACTCGTATCCTTTGGACCAGGCGTCCAACGGCGTGAGCGGCGATGTCGTGAGACCGGCGATGTTGTCTCTGAACGCCTTTCCGACGCGATCGCTGAAATGCTCCTGCGCGATCTTGACGCGCTTCTGGAAGACCTGTGCCACCTTGGTCGAGATGTCGTAGCTGCGTGTGAGCTTTTTCGTCGGATTCATGCTGACCTCGCGTTGAACGTGGGGCGCTGCAGGGAATGCTGCGGCGGTCGACGCAGGACGGGATTTCGCCATTTCAAGATGACCCGTGTCGGGCGGTCCACGCGCCCCGAGGCGGGCGCTCTCCCTGCCCGCAGGGGAATTATGGTTCCAGTCACGTGACCGGCCGTTGACGCCTGTCAACGACGCGTGGGATGGCGCGGGACCGCCCTCCATGCGCGTCGGCGCACAAAGCTTATGGATGAACCCGAGCAGAACACCAAAGAGGGACTGCGACCCCCTGTATAAACCGGAGAAGTGCGCTCGCCCTTGCGCCTTCGCTCCAGGGTCAGTACCTTCCGCCTTCTCATCCCCGCTTCGGCCCGGAGCGCTAAACTTGAAGATCGTAGAGATCGCCTATCGGTACGACGGCAGCCTGGCCGTCGCCCGCCCGCGGCCCGGCGATGCAAATGCAGCACTCGCCCGGCTCGACGAGGGTTCGTTGGCAACCGCGGCGCTCCTCGATGGCCTGGGCGAGGGCGACGGCACGGCGCGGCGAGTCATTTCGGTCGATCCACGCGATCTCGGTCTCGACTCGGGCGACCAACGCGCGCCCAGGCAGCGACCTTTTGCCGCAGTGCTCGGCTGCGCCGACGCCCGGGTACCTATCGAGCTGATCTTCAACGAGGGCCCCAACGACCTGTTCGTCGTCCGTGTCGCCGGCAACGGTCTGGGCGCCGACGTGCTCGGCAGCCTGAAGTATGCGGTCGACCACCTGGGCGAGAGTCTGAAGCTCATCGTTGTTCTCGGACACAGCGGTTGCGGTGCCGTGTCGGCCGCGGTTGATGTGTTTCTCGATCCAAAAGCCTACCTCACGCTCGTCGAAAAGCACTCGTTGCGAAACATTCTCGATCGCCTTCTCGTCGTCGTGCACGCGGCGGCGCAGAGGATCGCGGATGCCCACGGACCCGACGTCAGGCGGAAAGAGGGTTATCGCGCGGCGCTGATCGAAGCAGCGGTCGTCTCGAACGCGGCTCTTGCCGCCTTTACGGTGCAACAGGAAATCGGCGCCACCATTCCGCATGGCCTGCGCGCGGCGTATGGCGTCTATCTCCTTGCGGCCCGGAGGATCTGGGCGCCGCGCGGCGGAAGCTCGGCGTGCGCGGGGCTCGCGTACGCAGCTGCCGATCTCGCAGCCTTCGGTCAATTCGCCGATGCCGTCATGCGATCGGAGCGGATCGTATCGTTGCTCGAAGGCCGCGCGGAATAGGGCTCCTCTAGTTATTGCGCCGCGATGCGTGTCGTCGCGCGGCGCCGCCAGATCACGTAGGGGATGACGGCGAGCGCCGAAATCAGGAGGTAAGCGAGCACCGTCGCCGTGATTGCCGGAGACGCGGCATTCAGCGTCGCGACCAGTAGCGCGAGACCGGGATTGCGCGCCGCGCTTGAGATCGCCATGGCGGTGCGCGTCGCCGGCTCTGGGCCGCCCAGCAGATGCCCGACCGCGAGGGCGAGCATCGTCACGATCGCGATGGCGAGTGCCACGCGCAGTCCGGCGCCGAGCACGACCTCCCAGATGTCGATCAGCACCAGCACCAACAAGACGATCAGCAGCGTGCCCCCGAGCCGACGCAGCCTGGGCTCGAGCCACGCTCCCCAGTCGGCGCGCAAGCGCGCCGTCAGCATCCCGAGGCCCAGCGGCAGCAGCTGTGCCATGAAGACCTGTCGCGCGAGGTGCTCCGGCGCGGCCGTCGCCTGCGCGCCGTAATACTCGTCGAGCACCGCGATCGACAGCGGCATCGACACGACGGCCAGGACGGCGACGGCGATCTGCAGCGTCGGCGCGAACGACCTGTGGCCGCCCGCGCCGAGCGACCGCCGCAGCGCGACCGGTGCGCCGGGCGAGATCGCCATCAGCACGATGCCGACTTCCGCCGCTCGCGGCAGATCGAGCGCACGAGTCACGACGAGCGCCAGCGCCGGCACCGCGACCAGGACCGAGAACAGACCCTTGAGCATCAGCAGCGGACGCTGCGCGACCCAGCGGAATTCGCCGGGCACGATGGCGAGGCCCAGGTCGAACATGACGGTGAAGACCGTCGCGACGGCAACGATCGACAGCGCCGTGCCCGGAACGGGGCCCTCTATCGGCACGTGCTCGGCGGCAGCAGCGATGCAATTACCGGGCGCGCACAAACAGCCGCAGTGCGATGGGCGCAATAGCGGCTGCGGGCCCCGTGACCGCTCAATTCTGACGCTCCCTCAACAGAGGGGCCGGCGCGCCGCCGAGCCCCTGCGCATCGGGGATGCGGGCAAGCGCGCGGTCGGCCGCAAGGCTGTAGAGCTTATCGATCGTCAGGTCCAGCGCCTTCAGCTCGTCGATCAGCGCGGGTTGGCGGTGTTCGGGCAGCGTCAGGACGAGGTTCTGCAGCATCGCGCGCATCCGACGCGCGACCTGCACGTTGCCCGCGCCGCACGTGCGAATCTCGTTGCAGGCCACGTGCACGAAGTCTTCCCAGTTCGGGGTCCGGAAGATTACGCGCGGGCGTCCCGCGTCGTCCTGCACGACGTCGGGTCGCAGGCTTCGGTTGCCCAGCACGCGCAGCAACCGGTGCACCTGGTCGAGTGCGAGGAGCGCCGTCGTCGGATCGTTGATCGCCGGGGAGAGCGCCTTCAGCGCGATGTCGACCAGGATCCGGAATGCGGAACATGGGGTCCTGCTCGAGCGTCCGTTCCGGCCCGAACGCCACCGTCGTGCGCAGTATCGGTTCGCTGGCCGCCGAGGCCCCTCCATACAGCGCGAACAGCGGCTCGTCGGCGGCCACGAAGTCTCCGACCTGGGGCAGGAATTCAATGGCCCCGTCGCATCGCTTCGCCTCCGCGACCAGTGTCGGCAAATCGACAGCGAGCACGATCTCGGAGGTTCCGCTATGCAGGACAACGCGGGCCGGAACCCCCAGCCGCTCGCGCAGGCCGGCCGTCTCCGCGACTATTCGACCGCTCGGATCCGTGTAGACCGTCTTGATGACCTCGAGGCCTTCGTTGCCAATGCGCGCGACGATGCTGACCGGGCGCAGCAGCCGCGCCGCGTAGTCGATCAGGAACAGGAAGTCGGCGATGCACGCGACACCCAGAGCCGCCACCGCGAACGCGACGAGCTGATGCACCGATGTCTCCAGGCGGTTCAACGCGCCCACCGCGAAGACCAGCGTGAAGGTGAAAAGACCAACGCTGTAGCGCACGACGTTGTCGCGCAGGAGCGCCGTTGCGATGACCCGCGGCGTCATCTGTCCCCCCGCAACCTGGATCGCCACCAGCAGCGAGCCGAACGTGAACACGAGGAACGCCAGCGTGAGCGAGATGACGGTCTGGTCGATCGCCTGCGCGCCGGATACGGCGAGCCCGCCGAACTCCCACCCGAGCCAGGCGTCGAGGTGGTGCAGGATCGGCGTCACCGCCAGCTCGATCGCGATTGCGACGATCGGAACTGTCCACAGCGCGGACTTGAGATAGCTCGATGCGCCGAACAGGCGATTCCACGTGAGCGCACTTGCGACGAAGCGACGTCCGCGCTGCCATAACGTCGGCGCGCGCGGAGCGGTGATTGGCGCTTCGATATCCTGCGGGCTCGGGGTCATCGGCTTGTTTCGGTCATAATGGGAGCCTCGGTGCCGTGGCGTCGGGCACCGTGCGGTCAGTGTGACAACGAACGCTGTCGGCGACAAGCTCCGGCGGAAGGGCGGGCACGTTGGAAGGGGAGCGCGAACGGTTGCTCGATCCGGTCGATCGGATCTCGGAAATCCTGTTTGGCCTCATCATGGCCGTCACCATCGTCGGCTCGCTGTCGATCGCCACCGCCGGGAAGGACGAGGTGCGTACCGTGATGATGGCGGCGCTCGGCTGCAACCTCGCCTGGGGACTGGTCGACGCGGTGATGTACGTGGTGCGCACCGTGGCCGAGCGCACGCGCAACCGGACGCTTGCGCGCCGGATTGCCGGCGCCCAACCCGAGACCGCGCAGCGCCTGATCGCGCAGGCGCTGCCCGATCACGTCGCCGCACTCGTCGGAACCGCCGAGCTCGAGGGCATGCGGCGCCGATTGCTCGAGCTGCAGGTCGACCGTTTCGGAGTGCTGCGACCGCGGGATTTTCTCGAGGCCTTCGGCATCTTCGGGATGGTCGTCGTCGCCACGTTCCCGGTGGTCGTCCCGTTCCTGCTGACCGACGACGCGGCGACAGCGATGCACTGGTCCCAGGCGATCACGCTCGGCATGCTGTTCGTGGGCGGCTTCGCGTTCGGGCGTTACGCCGGATATCCGAAGCCGCTGCGTCCCGGGCTCGGCATGGCGGTCTTCGGCGCGGTGCTGATCGCGGCGGTGAAGTCGCTCGGCGGATGAGAGCGGCGGCGCGCGGCCGACTCCTACTCGTGTTTCTGGCGTGGTCCGGGCCGCCGCTTTGCGCCGAGACCGCCACGCCCGGCCCTGCCTGGTCGGGCGCCGTCGCCGGCATGTACTACGCGATGCCGGACCAGCCCGATTTCGGCGTGGGCGTGGCGTCACTGAATCACGGTCCGTTGCATCTCGAAGCGCGCTACAACTACGAGCTCCACGACGCCGGATCGGCTTTCGTCGGCTGGAAGTTCGCGGGAGGCGAAGACATCAGCTTCGAAGTGACGCCGATCATCGGCGCGCTGTTCGGGGCGGGCCGAGGCATCGTGCCCGGCGTGGAGGCGAGCATCGCTTGGCGCACGCTGGACGCCTACATCGAAGCCGAATACGTGCACGACGTCGAGCAACCCAGCGCGAGTTACTACTACGCGTGGAGCGAGCTGGGATGGAAGCCGGTGGAGTGGCTGCGCGTCGGTCTCGTCGGCCAGCGTACGAGGACAATCGACAATGATCGGGACCTGCAGCGCGGTGTCTTCGGTCAATTGATCATCGGCAAGATGACGCTCGGAGTGTATGGCTTCAACCCCGACTCCGGCAGCCGCTACGTCATCTTTTCCCTCGGAGCGCAGTTCTAGCCTCTGCGATCATAAGAATGCAGGGTATCATACGCAAGGCCACGGCAGCCGTGTTCAACGTCGCTCCGTTGCGCGCGGGTCCGGTGATGCATGGCGAACGCCGAGATCGAAATGCTTGAGGAGAAGGCGATGACAATGAAACCACAGTTGCTCACCGTGATGCTCGCTGCGTGCCTGACACTGGCGATAACGTCCGGCAGTGCCCGCGCCGACGAAGTCCCGCTCGTAACCGGGGAACATTGGACCAAGTCAACCGAGCAGGTGAAGAAGGCCTATCTCGTCGGCATCGCCAACATTCTCCAGGTCGAGACGGCTTACGAAGGCGCGAGCCCGCCTTCCGACGCGCAGAGCGTCGTTCCGCGCTTCGTGAAAGGACTGAAGAACAAGGGCCACACCCTCGACAGCGTGCGTGAGGGCATCGACAAGTGGTACGCGGCGAACCCTGACAAGATGCAGCGGCCGGTCATCGAGATCATCTGGTTCGAGATGGTCGTGCCCGGGCTGCCGAAGCAATAACGGAGGCGCAACATGAAGCGATTTCTGACGATCGCGGCGATCGCCGTGGCGACTGGGGTGATCGGCTGCACGACGATGACCCCGCAGCAACAAGGAACGGTGACGGGTGCGGCGATCGGCGCCGCGGCCGGCGCCGGCATCGCGGCCATCGCCGGCGGCAGCGGCTGGACGGGTGCAGCCATAGGCGCCGTCGCCGGCGGTGTCGTCGGCAACATCAAGGGCAGCAAGCAGTAATAGCCGCGGCGCCCATGCGGGGGCCGCGGTCGCTTGCCGGGATGAGCACGCGGCTACAATTGCGGGTCGCGCAGCGCGAGCGTGACGTGCACGGTGCCGCCTTCCCGGCGTTGCCGCACCGGCAAGCCCGAGCGCGCGAAGACGGACAGCATTGACTTGTTCTCGCCGAGCACGTCGGCCTCGAGCGCGGCCACCCCGCGCTCGCGCGCGATATCGGCGAGGTGTCGCAACAGGCGGCCGGCGATACCCAGCCCCTGGTAATCCTCCTCAACGACGAACGCGACTTCCGCCGTCTGTTTCCCAACATCGGCCAACATGTAACGACCCGAGGCGATGATGACCTCGCCGGGACCCTCGCCCATAGTGACGACCAGCGCGACGTCGCCCGCGGGATCGACCTTCATGATCCGGTCGAGCCCGGCCTCCGTCAGGTTGTTCCGGTAACTGAACAGACGCGTATAGATGGATTCCCGGTCGAGCTGGCGGATCGCCTTCGCGATCTTTTCCCGGTCGTCGTCTCGCAACTCCCGGATCGTCACCGCGACACCGTTCCTGAGCGTCTCGGTTCGCACGAAGCCCGGCGAATCGGTCATGCGATCCGGCGCCGCGGCCGCCGTTACTTTTTCGCGGCCGGCTCGACGGCGATCGCGAGTGCCTGTGTATAGGTCGCCTCGACCTGATCGCCCTTCGCGACCCGCTTGAACTGCTCGGGGTCCGGAATCTTGAGCTCGACGGTGCGCTGCGGACCCTTGAGGGTGACCGTCTGCGTCGCCGCGTCGACGTCGACGACGTTGGCGACGATGGTGACCTGACGGCCGACGGCGCCCGCGGGCTGCTGCCCCGGCTTGGCGCCGACCGCGCCGGCTTGTTCGGTGCGTGCGACGACGAGGCCGCCGCCCTTCTTGAGCTCGAGGGTCAGCGCTTCGACATACTGCATATTGACCTGGTCGCCGACCTTCAACTGGTCGAAATTCTTCACCTGCGGGCCGGCGGTGATCGTCACCTCGTGACCCTGCGGTCCTTTGAGCGTGATGTCACGCGTCGCCTTGTCGATCGCAGTGATCGTCGCGGTGATCTTGACCGTCTGCGCCACGGCCGCCTTTCCGGGCGCAGTCCCCGCCATGACCCCTCCGGTCTGCGCGACAGCGGGCAAGGCGAGGGTGGCGGCAGCGAATCCGAGAACAACCAAGAGCTTATGCATCGTTCGACTCCTTGTGGTGATCGAATGGTGGAGCTATTGCGTTTTGACCGGCGACCAGCCCTTGCCCGGATCGAATCGTTGCATCTCCCTCGCTTGCGCTTGGGTTTTCGCCCCGAGATCCGCCTGGTAGACCTTGCCATCCTGATTGACGATGAACGTCATGATGCCGGAATTTGCATACTTCGCAGGATAGGCGACGACGGCGAAACCGGCGATCGCCCGCCCGTGCAAGACGTAGTCGAGAGCTCCGGACTCGGCATTCTTGCCCTGGCCCTTGAGCATGCGGAAATAATAGCCGTGGAACGGCGTTGGACTTTTCTCGCTCTTCCGGTAGCCCTGTCCGGCCGCCTGGACGACGAGCATGCCGAGCGGGCTCGCCGGTTCACCAGCCTTCGTCGGCCAATACAGCCCATCGTGCTTTCCGGAGGTGCTGGCGAAGTTCTGCGCGTAGTCGAGCACGCCGTCGCCATTGCGATCCTCGGATGCGTATTCGCGCTGCGCGTCGACGATCGCCTGCAACGTCTTGATCGCATCGAGCTCGTTCTCGCCGATGCGCCGGGCGAGCAGCTCGTCCTTGCCGGCCGCGGTGTCGAAATGCCAGTTCTCGCCGGTCTTCACGATCGGAAACGCGAACGGAAAAGCGTCGTCGCCGATCGTGAGCGTCGCCTTGTCGGCGTCTCGCACGATCGCGTGCTTGGTCTCGTAGGTGGCGACGAAGCGCTCGCCCCTGGCGCGGTCCGCCACGGCATCGCCCGACGAGATCCAATCGCCCGCGTTGCCGAGCACCGCGAGGATGGCCGAGCGATCGTGCGCCTTGACAGCCTGGACCAATGCGCTCGCGGCGTCCTCGGGCGTTGGGTAGGTCTTCTGCGCCGGTGCTGCAGCTCGTGCACCGGCCGCGATCAGCACTGTCGCGACCAGGAGCAGCAGCCACGTCCACTCGCGTGCCCGGTGGTGAGTATTCCAGCGCTCGGCTCTCATCGTGATCTCCATACGATTCCCGATCCTTCGTTGCGGCCCGTGCATCTCAGCGCCGGCCGCCACGGCCGCCTCCGCCACCGCGCGAACCACCGCCACCGGCGCGAGCGCCGCCGCCCATATTTCCCGATGAGCGTGCCGAATTCATGCTCGACGATCCGCGGTTGCTGTAATCGCGGGTCTGTGCGCTGCGGCCGGTGTCGAACGCCGATGCGCTGCGCGTTCCGCTCGTGTCGCGACCGCCGAAATCGCGGCTCGCCGCGGCAGCGCCGGAACTCCGGTCAGACACAGCGCTGCGAGCGCTCAGATCGCGCGAGGACACCTCGCCGCGCTGGATCGACTCGCGCCCGGCGTCGGCCCGGCCGCGAAAGGCTTCACGCGACGCGGCGTCGGCCGACTGGCCGCGCCCGTATTGCTGCGCGACGCCCTTGTCGCGGTAGGGCACGGCACCCCGATGCTCGGCGTTGTGGCTCCAGTTGCCGTTCGAGATGTTGGTCCGGTTGAAATTGTTGTAGCGATTCACGTTGACGTTCACGTCGCCGCCGCGCCAGTTGCAATTGCCCCACAGTGCGCCGCCGACGATGACCCCGGCCGTGAAGCCCAGCAACGCGCCGCCGGCGACATAGCCGGGCGGATAGTAGTAATACGGCGGATACGCCGGATACGGCCATGCCCCGTAGACGACGGTCGGGTTGTACGTGGGCACATAGACGACCTCGGGATTGGTCGGCTCGATCTTGATCACCGTCGTGTTGTTCTCGGTCTCGGTGACGACTTTCTGCTCCTTGGAGTCCTTGAGGTTGCCCTCCGCAGCGGCCTTGCTGCGCAGCGCCTGCGCCGTCGCCATCACGTCCTTCTGCTGTGCGAGGAACGCGTCGCCGAGCTTCTGCGTCCAGTCGAGCTTTTCGCTCATCATCGTCAGCACCTGCGGAAAGACGGCAAGCGATTTGACGCTCGCGTCCCAAGGCTGCTGCTGCAACGCGTCCTGCAACTTCTGGTCCTTGAGACCCGAGTTGGCCTTCACCCAGCGCTCAGCCTGGACGATTTCGATCGGATACGTCGACGCCATCAGTACCTGCGCGAGCAGTGCGTCGGGGTAGAGCGCAACCGGCGCGACCAGCTGGTCAAGCTCTTCCTGCGAGAATGTTTTTGCGGCCGCGGAAGGTGCGACGGCAGGCGCCTGGGCCGGCGGTGCAGTCACCTGCGCCGGCAAGGGGAAGGCCAGCGCGAGGCCGAGCAGAGTTGCAATCAGGGACCTCGGTGCTTCGTTCATGCGTTTCCTTTCAGGGCCGCCGCCCAGCGTTGATCGTGCGGCGGACGCGCTGCCGTCGGTACGTCACTTCACCGTGTAACCGCGGCCTTCCATGCACGCGCCATAGGCCTTGTAGTATGTATTGACCGCCTGCTGTTGCTGCTGTTGCGCCTGCTGGTTCTGGGCCTTCTGGTTCTGCCGCGCTTTCGCGCCGCCGGCCATCGTCCCGGCCGTGGCCCCTACGCCTGCCCCGGTTCCGGCGTCGCCGCCGATGCCGCCAATCACTGCGCCCCCAACCGCACCCCGCGCGGCACCTCGCGCACGCTCGCCACCGCCAACCGCCGGTCCGGTTTGCTGGCGCGCGGGCGCGGAAGCAGCAGTGAGATCGATCCCGGTGTTCTTTTTCGCCCACTCCAGACACTCGCCGTCGTCCTTCTTCTGCTGCTGGGCGCCCTGGTTCTTGGCGGGGTAAATGATCGGCTTTTGGGCGAGCGCAAGGGATGCAGCGATCGAGAGGGTCGCACCGATCCAAACGAGGGAATATCGTTTCATGTCTGAACTTCCGGAAACGGTGGGGAAATCAAGGAGAACTTGGACGCTTCCGCGAAATCTCGACCGATTCATTGATCCAAACCAGCAATGCGCCAGCCTTCGTTGCCCAGGCTCGCGGGCTTTCTCGCGGTTCGCACGTCGCCTGCTCGCCGATTAGCTCGTCCGCCGACCGCCCCGGCACTCAGAACCTCTCGGGAACGAGCTTGACAGACTCCGCCGGCAGTTGCGCGCGCACCTTGCGCTTCGGCAGCTTCACCTTCTCGTGCGGCACGGACTTGTACGGGATCCGCGAGAGCAGGTGCGAGATGATGTTGAGCCGCACCCGCTTCTTGTCTTCAGAGCGGGCGACGTACCACGGCGCCCACGCGGTGTCGCTCGCCGCGAACATGTCGTCGCGTGCCTTCGTGTAATCGTCCCAGCGCGTGTACGACTTGATGTCCATCGGCGAGAGCTTCCAGATCTTGCGGCCGTCGTCGACGCGCGAGCCGAGCCGGCGCGCCTGCTCCTCGGGGCTCACCTCGAGCCAGTACTTGAGCAGGATGATTCCGGAATTGATCACCACCTTCTCGAACAGCGGCACCATCTGCAGGAAGCCCCGCGCCTGCTCCTCGCTGCAGAAACCCATAACCCGCTCGACTCCCGCACGGTTGTACCAGCTGCGGTCGAAGATCACCACTTCGCCCGCGGCGGGCAGGTGCGGGATGTAGCGCTGGGCGTACATCTGCGATTTTTCGCGCTCGGTGGGCGCTGGAAGCGCAACCACTCGAAACACCCGCGGGCTCACCCGCTCGGTGATCGCCTTGATCGTCCCACCCTTGCCGGCGCCGTCGCGGCCCTCGAAGACGATGCACACCTTGACGCCGGCGTGCTTCACCCACTCCTGCAGGTTGACCAGCTCGGCGTGGAGCTTCTTCAACTCTTTCGCATAGTCCTTGCCGGAAAGCTCGCCGCCGGGAGCCTTCGCGGCCTCCGCGTTGGCTTTCTTGCCTTTGTTTTCCTTCGCCGCACCCTTCGTTTGCACGCTTTTCTTCGCCATCTTCATCTCCATCGATTCGACGCGCCGGATAGTCGGCCAGCCACAAACGGGTGATCTCGCGATCTTCCGCACCCCGACTGGTGCTTCATTGCGTAGCCACCGGCTCCATCGCCGGCAGGTCGAACCCGCCACCGAGCGCAAGGTACAGATTGACGCGCTGCGCGAGCCGTTCGGTTTGCACGCGCAAGAGTGCGATGCGGGCCGAATACAAGGCGAGCTGATTCTGCTCCACCGCCCGCAGGTCGACCTTCCCCACGCGATACTGGATTTGCACGAGCTCGAGCGCACGTTCGCTGTCGCGGGCCGTGGCCTCGAGAATGACGTAGCGATCGCGCAGCGCATTCTCGGCGGCAAGCGCGTTTTCGACCTCGCTGAACGCCCGCTGCCCCGCACGCGCGTACTCGGCGACCGCCTGCTTCTGCTCGGCGGACCGGATCTCGACCTGCGCGCGCAAAGCGCCTCCCTGATACAAGGGCGCGATCAGGTTGCCGCCGAAGCTCCAGATCGGATTGCTCGTGTCCTTGAGCACGATGAGCTCGCTCGACACGCTGCTGCCCCCGGCGGTCAGGCTGATGCGCGGAAGCATCGCCGCGCGCGCCTCGCCCACCCGATCGAATGCGGCGGCGACGCGACGTTCGGCGGCGATCACGTCGGGCCGGCGCTCGAGCAGTTGCGAGGGCATGCCGACGGGGGCCGGCGGCGGCATTGCCGACAGCCGCTCGGCGACGGCGATTTCCGCGGCCGGATAGTGTCCGAGGAGGATTTCCAGGGCGCGCAGAGCCTGCTCGCGCGCCTGTTCGATCTCGCGCAGCCGGTCGCGGTAGGTGCCTACGCTCGCGCGCGCCTCCGCGACGGCCTGCTCGTTGCCGTTGCCGATACGCAATCGGTCCTGCGCGACGCGCAGCAACGCGTCCGCAGAGCGCACCGCCTCCTGCGCAATCGCGCGCTGCAATCCCGCCTCGATCGCCAGGAACCAGCTCTTCGCGACCGTTGCCGCAAGCGACTGGCGAGCGTACGCGTAGTCGGCGGCAAATGCCGCGGCCTGTTCCTCCGCCGCCGCACGTCCGTAGCGCAGGCGGCCCCAGATGTCGAGCTCCAGCGACGCATTGAGCCAGATCCCGTCGAGCCCGCCGCTGCCCCCCGACTTGCCGCCCGCGAGACCTGCGACGCCCACCGACGGCCACAGCGCGCCGCTCGCCACCTTCACGTAGCCGGATGCCTGCTCGACGCGCGCCGCCGTCACCTGCAGGTCGGCGTTGTAGGCCAGCGCTTCCGTGACAAGGGCAGACAATGCGCGATCGTCGAACGTCGCAAGCCAACGGTCGGCCACCGGCGCCGCTGCGCTGGCATTTGCCTTCCACCCCGCCGGCACCGTTTTGTGCGGCAGCACCTGCTTCTGCAGCTCGTCGGTCGTCGGCGGAGGGTTGAGCGCGCAGCCGGCCACCGCGGTCGCGAGGGCGGTCGCGATGACGCGCAGCGATTTGGGACCTCCGCGCATCAATGCAGCTTCAAAACGAGGTAATCGGTGATCGCGCCGATGCGCACGATGACCATGCGCAGGATGTGGATCGCGTGCACGTGATCGGTGTAGATCGCGCCGTGCCCTTCCGCCCCTGCGGCGAGGAAAAGATCGCGGTCGCGCGCCTCGACATCGAACTTGACGGGGAACCGGCCCGGCACCTGCGGATACGCGCCGGTCTGCGGCAGCGTGCCGGACTGGGCGACCTGGCCCTGGCCCTGCGCCCAGACGATCGAATCCACCTTCGCCTTGATGATCCGTCCGGGGTACATCGTGAGGGAAAACTCCGCCTCGTTGCCCGGCTCGACGAATGGAAGTTCGTTCGACGCGTAGAGCCCGATCACCTGGTAGGTTTCCTCGACGAAGCTCATCGCCGGGGCCACCGGAAACGCGGTGACGAACGAGCCTGGCCGCAGCTGGACGTTGATCGCGTAGCCGCTGGCCGGCGCGTAGACCGACGTCTGGTCGAGGTTCCATTGCGCGTTCGCAAGGTCCGCGCGGCTCAGGTCGACCTGCGCCTTCGCGGTCGCGACCTGTGCCCGCGCCGCGGCGACCGACGCCTGCTCGCCGTTCACCTGTCCCGACAACTTCTGCGCGACCTGCGCTTCGTTCGCCGTCGCCGTTGCGAGCTGCGCTTCCAGGTCGGTCACGTTGGCCTCGGCCTGCTCCAGCGCGAAGCGATCGCCCGCGCCGGTGGAGACGAGCTCGCGGTTCTGGCGGACCCGCAGCCGCGCGAGTTCGAGTCTGGGCTGCAGGGACGCGACCTGTCCGCTCGCGGATTTCAATTGCTCCTGCAGCTGCCGCGCACCGGCCGAAGCATCCACGAGGCCCGCGCCGGCCTGCGCGAGCTTGGCCTCGTCGGCCGCGAGCTTCGCCTTGGCGACGTTGAGGTCGTTCTGGTACTGGGTCGGATCGATCTTGAACAGCAGCTCGCCTTTCTTGACCAAACGGTTGGGCTCGACCGGCACTTCGATCACGCGTCCGCGCACCTGCGGGATCACCTGCACGACGTACTTGATGACCCGAACGTCGGCCGTCGATGGGGCCACGACGTTGAGCAGCAGCACCAGCGCCGTCAGCGCGACGATCGGGATGATGACGACCGTGACCTGCGACGTCGTGTTCCACGGCAGCCACTTGAACTTGATGAAGATCAGCCAGACGAAGAACGCGTAGATTCCGAGGAGCAAAGCTTCCATCAGGCGCCCCGCACCTTCGCACTGGATCCGGCGGGCGCTCCCTGCGCCCCGACGGACCCGGCCGCCGCAGCCGTCGCTGCCCCCAGATCCCGCCGCAGCGCCCTGAGCTCGGGGGTCAAGGATCCCTTAGCAGCCATCGCGTCGAGCTCTTCGCGCAAATGCTCAAGCTCATGTTCCAGCAACTCTCCTGCCTGCGCCTTTTCGCCGAGCTCGTGGTAGTAGTCCTCGTGCTTCTCGGTGCCATAGGCGAGCCGATAGCCCGCCGGCTTCGTGTAAGCCCACAGCCACGCGATCGGCCACAGCAGGCCGCCGAACACCAGCGACAGCAGGCACAGCGTGTGAATGGCGTCCCGCTGCGGATGGTGGCGCTTGTGGGCGATCTTCTCGGGCAGCACGTGCACGAGCCAGAACAGCACGATCCCGCCGATCGGGACGAAGATGATGACGAACCATGCGAGGTAGGTTGCCGCCGTGTCCATCATCTCCGGCGGGAGGAACGAAGCGTGCGCGACCGGTGGAAAGATCAGGACGGCGAGTGCAACAGCTGCAGCGGCAGACGACCCTCGCGGAGGCAATCGGAATTTCATCAAATACGGATCTCCACGTGTGCTTTCAAGTCCGGAAGCATAAGGGACGCGATTATCCCACACGGCGAGCCGCCCGCGGGCGAATGGCGGGTCGGGGTGCCAGACTACAATCATGCTCGGTCCCGCAATTCGCCGTGGGCATCCATTGAAACGCGCAACTACAGGAAACGGACCGCATGAATCAGCATCCGACGGAAACCAAGGAAAGCCCGGCAGCCACCGCACCGTTGCGCTTCGACGTAGTCGCCGGTCTTACGGCCGCGGCGGTCGTCCTGCCCAAGGCCATGGCCTACGCCACCGTGGCAGGTCTGCCGGTCGCGGTGGGTCTCTACACCGCCTTCATCCCGATGGTGGTCTACGCGTTGCTCGGGTCGTCGCGCGTGTTGAGCGTGAGCTCCACGACGACGCTCGCGATCCTTGCGGGAACACAGCTTGGACTGGTCGTACCGGACGGCGACCCGGCGAAACTGGTGACCGCGACGGCGACGCTGACGGCGCTGGTCGGAGCGATGCTCCTGCTCGCGAGGCTACTCAAGCTCGGGTTCGTCGCCAACTTCATTTCCGCACCCGTGCTGACCGGCTTCAAGGCCGGCATCGGACTCGTGATCGTGCTCGACCAGGTGCCGAAGCTGTTGGGCATTCACATCACCAAGGAGGGGTTCTTCGTCGACGTCGTGAGCGTCGTGCAACACATTCCCGACACTTCGTTGATCACGCTGGCGGTCGCCGCCGCGACGTTCGCGGTGCTGATCGGCATGGAGCGGCTGTGGCCGCACTCGCCGGCGCCCCTTGTCGCCGTCGGGGGCGGCATTGCCGCGTCGTGGTTTCTCGGACTGCAAGCCCTGGGTGTTTCTACGGTCGGCCTGATTCCACGGGGACTTCCGTCGCTGACGCTTCCGGATCCCGCGCTGATTGTGCAACTGCTGCCGGGCGCACTGGGGATCGCGCTCATGAGCTTCACCGAAACGATCGCGGCGGGTCGCGCGTTTGCCCGCCCCGACGACTCTCCGATCGATGCCAACCGTGAGCTGATCGCCACCGGCGCGGCCAATGTTGGCGGTGCGCTGTTCGGCGCGATGCCGGCCGGGGGCGGCACGTCGCAGACCGCGGTCGTGCGTGCCGCGGGCGGGCAGTCGCAGAAGGCGTCGCTGGTGACCGCGGGCGCCGCCGTAGCAACGATGCTGTTGCTCGCACCGCTGCTGGGCCTGATGCCGAATGCGACGCTCGCCGCGGTCGTCATCGTCTATTCGGTCGGGCTGATCCAGCCGGCCGAGTTCCGTGCCATCCGCGCCGTGCGCACGATGGAATTTCGCTGGGCGCTGATCGCGTGCATCGGCGTCCTGGCGTTCGGCACGCTCAAGGGCATCGTCGTGGCCATCATCGTGTCGATGATCGGGCTCGCGAGCCAGACCGCTTGCCCGCGCGTGTACGTCATCGCACGCAAGCGAGGAGCCGACGTGCTGCGACCGCTATCGCCCGAGCATCCGGACGACGAGACCTTCGAGGGCCTCCTGATCGTGCGGCCGGAGGGGCGTCTGTTCTTCGCCAACGCACAGAACGTGTCGGATCAGATCAACGCGCTGGTCGCGCAGCACAAGCCGCGCGTGGTAGCGGTGGACATGAGCCGCGTGCCCGATATCGAATATTCGGCACTGCAGGCGGTCATCGAGGGCGAGAAGCGCGCGACCGAGCGCGGTGCGGTCGTATGGCTGGTGGGGCTCAACCCCGGCGTGCTCAAGGTCGTGCGCAATGCCGGGCTGGACGAGCGACTCGGCCGTGAGCGCTTGCTGTTCAACGCGCGCGCGGCGATCGAACGATACAAGGCGCTGCAGGCAACTGCGGACGGCGCGGCAACTTCCGCCACGAGTTGATCTCCGGCGACGGACGACCCCGCGCGGCGAATCGACAAAATCGGGGCATTGCGGTACAAATGCCGGTTGCCGCGATCGCAGTCACCGCGGGACTTGTCATTTCCCGCCCTTTCGTCTGGAGCATCCGCCCATGGACCCTGCGGATCGTCTTATCGCCCGTGCATTCAACTCACGGGCTCTCGCCGTAACGTTGCTTACCTCGCTCGCGCTGCTCGCCGCGTGCGGCAAGGAGGAGAATAAGGCCGGACGGCCGCCGGCCGAGGTGACCGTCCTCACCGTCACGCCGCGCGATGTGCCCGTTTCGACCACCTACGTCGCGCAAACTCAGAGCTCGCAAGCCGTCAACATTCAGGCGCGGGTCTCGGGCTTCCTCGACAGGCGCGTCTACACCGAAGGTTCCGTCGTCAAGGCGGGCCAGGTGCTGTTCCAGATGGATCAGAAGCCGTTCCAGGCGCAAGTCGATGCGGCGGCGGCTGCCCTGCAGCGGAACCAGGCGGCGATGGAAGTCGCCCGCGCCAACCTCGCCCGCACGAAGCCGCTCGCGCAGCAGAACGCGCTCTCGCAAAAGGATCTCGACGATGCGCAGGGGCAGTACGACCAGGCTGCGGCCGCGGTCGAGCAGGCGAAGGCGCAGCTCGACACGGCGAAGCTCAACCTGTCCTATACGACGATCACTTCGCCTGTCGACGGGGTCTCGAGCTATGCCGCCGTCGCCGACGGCACCTACGTCGACGCCAAGAATTCGCAGCTGACCACCGTATCGGTGCTCTCGCCGATGTGGATCAACTTCTCGATCTCGGAAAACGAGCTGGAACGGATCCGCAACAACGTGAAAGCGGGCGAGCTGCGGCTCCCCGAGAACCGGCAGTTCATCGTCGAGGTCGAGCTCGTCGACGGCTCGATCCTTCCGCAAAAAGGCATGATCACGTTCGCCGAACCCTCTTACAATCCCCAGACGGGAACGTTCCTGATCCGCGCCTCGGTCGACAATCCCGATGGCGTGCTGCGCCCGAACCAGTATGTCCGCACGCGGCTCGTCGGCGCCGTGCGGCCCAACGCGATCCTCGTCCCCCAGCGCGCCGTCCAGCAGGGCGCGAAAGGGCACTTCGTCTGGGTCGTCGACAAGCAAGGCAACGCGGAGCAGCGCCCGGTCGAGGTCGGTGACTGGTACGCCGATTCGTGGTTCATTTCACAGGGGCTCGCCGCAGGCGACCAGGTCGTCGTCGACGGGGGCTTGCGGCTCGCGCCCGGCGTGCCGGTGAAGGCGACGCCCTACGTGCCCAAACCCGGCGGCGCTGAGGCCGCTGCGGCCACGCCCCCTCCCGGCGCCTCGCTCACCGTTCATTTCGCCACGGGCAAATACACGCTCGACGCCGAAGCGCTGCGGCTGCTCAAGGGATTCGCCCCGGCGATGAAGGCAGGCACGAATCCGATCGACGTCACCGGTTTTGCCGACCGCACCGGAAACCATGCCGCCAACGTCGAACTCGCCAAGCGGCGCGCGATGGCCGTGCGCGATGCGCTGGTGGCCGAAGGCATTCCCGCCGAGCGCGTGCACCTGAAGGAGCCGATGGACGTCACCGGCAGGGGAAGCGACGCCGACGCGCGCCGCGTCGAGCTCGCCGTCGGGAAATAGGCGCGCACCCGCATGTTCTCGCGCTTCTTCATCGAACGCCCGATCTTCGCCGCGGTCGTCTCGATCATTCTGTGCCTCGCCGGCCTCGTGTCGATGGTCGTGCTGCCGGTGCAACAGTATCCGACGATCACCCCGGTGCAGGTGACGGTGTCGGCGACCTATCCGGGCGCCGATTCGAAGACGCTCGCCGACTCGGTGGCCGCGCCGATCGAGGCGCAGATCAACGGCGTCGACAACATGCTCTACATGATCTCGACGTCGTCGGCGAGCGGACAGCTCACGCTGACCGTCTACTTCTCGCTCGACACCGATCCCGACATTGCGCAGGTGCAGGTGCAGAACCGCGTCAACCTCGCGCTGCCGCAACTGCCGACCGCCGTGACGCAGCTCGGCGTGTCGGTACAGAAGAAGTCGTCGTCGATCATGATGCTGATCGGCATCTTCGCGAAGGGCGATCGCTACACGTCGGACTACGTCGCCAACTACGCGAACGTCTACGTGCTCGACGCGATCAAGCGGGTTCCCGGGGCCGGCCAGGCGCAGGTGATGGGCGTTGCCGACCAGGCGATGCGGATCTGGATGAACCCCGACCGGATGGCCTCGCTCGGCATCACCACCTCCGACATCGCCACGGCGGTGAAGAACCAGAACGCGCTGTTCGGCGCCGGGCAGATCGGACAGCAGCCCACCGCGGGTCCGGTCCAGCTCACCTTCCCCGTCGTGACGCAGGCGCCGTTCACCGACCCGCGCCAGTACGAGCAGATCATCCTCCGCGCGAGCCAGGACGGCAGCGCGATCGTGCATCTCGGCGACGTCGCGCGGGCCGAGGTCGGCTTGCGCCAGTACATCGTCGACTCGAAGCTCAACGGCACGCCGACGACGTTCATCGCCGTCTACCTGCAGCCGGGCGCGAACGGACTCACCGTGTCCAAGGGCGTACGGCAAACGCTCACCGACATGAAGGCGCGCTTTCCCGAGGGCATGGACTACGTCGTCGCCCTCGACACCAACGACTTCGTCAAGCTGTCGATCGAGGAGGTGATCCATACGCTCGCCGAAGCGGTCGTGCTGGTGGTGCTGATCGTCTACCTGTTCCTGCAGAGCTTCCGCACGACGATCATCTGCACCGTCGCGATCTTCGTCTCGCTGATCACCACGCTGGCGGGGATGCTCGCGCTCGGCTTCTCGATCAACCTGATCACGCTGTTCGGGCTGGTGCTGGCGATCGGCATCGTCGTCGACGACGCGATCGTGGTGACCGAGAACGTCGAGCGCATCATGCAGCAGTTCCACCTGCCGCCGAAGGCGGCGACGATCAAGGCGATGGGCGAGATCGCGAGCTCGCTCGTCGCGGTCGTGCTGGTGATGGCGTCGGTGTTCGTGCCGGCCGCGTTCCTCCCCGGCACCACCGGCCAGCTCTACAAGCAGTTCGCCGTCACGATCGCGGTGTCGGTCGCGATCTCGGGCTTCACCGCGCTCACGCTGACGCCGGCGATGTGCGCGCTGATGCTCAAGCACAGCGAGCTGCCCACGCGCGGCTTCTTCGGCTGGTTCAACCGGCAGATCGACGCGGTCACCCGCGGCTTCGGCCACGCGGTCGAGTTCACGATCCGTCGCACCGCGATCGCGCTGGTGCTGCTCGTGGGTTTTCTCTACCTGATCTGGCACTTCTTCCAGGTGCTGCCGACCTCCTTCGTGCCGAACGAAGACCAGGGCTACGTGATGGCGGCGATCGTCATGCCCGAAGCGGCGAGCATCGATCGCACGCAGGCGGTCGCCGAGCAGGTCGACGCGATCTTCGCGAAAGAGCCGGGCGTGGAAACGCGCTCGATGATCACCGGCTACAGCCTGATCGACCAGGGCTTCAAGACCAATGCCGGCGCCTTCTTCGTGACGCTGAAGGACTTCAAGGAACGCTACGGGTCGATCGACGCCGCCAAGGCCCAGAACGCGCGCGCGGTCCTGCTCGGCATGTATCACGAGGCCCAGAAGATCAAGGAGGCGATCGTGCTGCCCGTCGCGCCGCCGGCGATCCCGGGCATCGGCACCACCGGCGGCTTCGAGTTCTGGGTCCAGGACACGGGCAGCGACGACCCGACCCAGCTCGACCAGGTGACGCAGGAAGTCCTCGCCAGGGCGCGCACGCGGCCCGAACTCACGCGCCTCAACACGACGTTCCGCGCCAACACGCAGCAGCTCCGGGCGATCGTCGACCGCGACAAGGCGACGCTGCTCGGCGTGCCGGTCGAGGACGTCTACAGCGCGATCCAGGCGCAGTTCGGCTCGCTGACGGCGAGCCAGTTCAACCAGTTCAGCCGTGTCTGGTGGGTGATCGTCCAGTCCGATGCGAGGTTCCGCCAGCAGCCCGACGACCTCACGCGTCTCTACACGCGATCGAACAAGAACCAGATGGTGCCGCTCGCGGCGCTCGTCTCCACGCAATGGGTGGCCGGACCCGACCTGCTCCCGCACTTCAACGGCTTCCCCGCGGCAAAGATCATCGGCGATCCGGCGCCTGGCTACAGCTCGGGTGATGCGATCAAGGCGATGGAGGAGGTCGCGAAGGAGACGCTGCCACCCAGTTACACGTTTGCGTGGTCCGGCCTCGCGTACGACGAAGTGAAGTCCGGCGGCACGTCGATGATCGCATTCCTCTTCGGCCTGATCATCGTGTTCCTGGTGCTCGCTGCCCAGTACGAGTCGTGGACGCTGCCGGGCGCGGTGATGACCGCGGTGCCGTTTGGGATCCTCGGCGCGCTCCTCACCAACTGGCTGCGCGGGCTCGAGAACGACGTCTACTTCCAGATCGGGCTCCTCGTGCTGATCGGACTCGGCGCCAAGAATGCGGTGCTTCGCGTCACCGCCGCCGTCGAGTTCCGCCATCAGGGTCATTCGATCATGGAGGCGACGCGTCTTGCCGGCGAGCAACGGCTGCGGCCGATCATCATGACCTCGCTCGCTTTCGCCTTTGGCTGCCTGCCACTCGCCATCGCGCTCGGCGCCGGAGCGAACGCACGCCATTCGATCGGCACCGGCATCATCGGCGGGATGATCGGCGAGACCACGCTCGCAATGCTCTACGTGCCGCTGTTCTTCTACCTGTTCGATCGGCTCGCCGAGCGCAGGAGCGGCGGTGAGGCGGCTGCCGCGCCGCCTCCCGCCGCACCCCCGCCCGCGCCACGGGAGGCGGATTGAGCATGCGGGCCGCGGCAGCGTTCGCCCTTTGCGCCGCGCTTCTCGGCGGCTGCATGCTCGGTCCCGATTATCAGCGGCCTTCCGTCGACGCGCCGACGTCGTTCCGCTTCGAGCCGAAGGAAGTCGCGGACACGGCGAACACCGAGTGGTGGAAGCAATACGACGATCCGGTGCTCGATGCGCTGATCGCGGAAGCGCTTGCGAACAACCGCAACGTGAAGGTCGCCGCCGCGAACGTCGAGCAGGCGGCGGGCTTTCTCGCGCAGACGCGCTCGCCGCTGTTCCCGCAGGTCGGGTACAACGCCGCAGGGCAGCGCGAGCGCGTGACCGAATCGGGCCGGACGGCGCTTGCGCAGCTTCTGCCCAATCCCGAAACCGCGTACCAGGCGGCGCTCGGCGCCAGCTGGGAGATCGATCTCTGGGGACGCATCCGTCGGCAATCCGAGGCCGCGCGCGCGAACCTGCTCGCGACCGACGAGGCGCGCCGCGGCGTGATCCTGTCGCTCGTCGCATCCGTGGCGAGCGACTATATCCAGCTTCGCGGGCTCGACGAGCAGCTCGTGATCGCCAAGAGAACGCTCGGCACGTACGCCGACTCCGTCAAGCTCTTCGAGCTGCAGTTCAAGTATGGCCAGGTCTCGCAGATGAACGTCGCGCAGGCGCAGTCGCAGTATGAGACCGCCGCCGCGCAGATCCCGCAGATCGAGAGTCAGATCGCGCAGCTCGAGAACGCGCTGTCCGTGCTCGTCGGCCGCAATCCGGGCACGATCGAGCGCGGCAAGTCGATCAGCGAGCTCAAGGTGCCGGTGGCGCCGGCCGGCATGCCATCGCAGCTCCTCGAGAGGAGGCCCGATCTTCGGCAATCGGAAGAGCAGCTGATCGCGGCCAACGCACAGATCGGCGCCGCGAAGGCGCTCTACTTCCCGACGATCTCGCTCACCGGCGCGCTCGGCACCGCGAGCACCGAGCTGTCGAATCTCTTCACCGGGGCGGCGCGGACGTGGAGCTACGCCGGGCAGCTGATCGGGCCGATCTTCACCTTCGGTGCAGTGAGCGGCCAGGTCGCGCAGGCCGAGGCCGCGCAGCAGGCGGCTCTGCAAAGCTATCAGCTGTCGATCCAGAACGCGTTCGCCGACGTTGACAACGCGCTCGTGGGAAGCGCGAAGATCAGCGAGCAGCTCGCAGCGCAACAGAAGCTCGTCGACGCGCTGTCGACGTACTCGCGGCTCGCCCGCCTCCAGTACGACGGCGGCTACACGTCGTATTCAACGGTGCTGCAGGCCGAGCAGTCGCTGTTTCCCGCCGAGCTCACGCTCGCCTCGGTGAAGGCGTCGCTCTTCGTCGCGAGCGTCAATATCTACAAGGCGATGGGCGGCGGCTGGGTCGTTGCCGCCGACCGGATGACCGGCGATCGCGCGCCGCCGGTGGCCGAGCGCGAAACCGGCTTGCCGCCGGCGTTCTAGCGGCACGCCGAACGGATGTGCCGCGGTGGCGTGATGCAGTACGCCCGCGGTGAAGTGGCGCGACGCGGTCGAGAGCGTCGCCTGCGTGCGCCGCCGCCGAGCTCAGGATTTCGGGAGTGGCGCAGCCGCGAGGTCGCGCGCGAGGTCCGCGAGGATCTCGGAGAGCGCGGTATTGAGGGCAGTCACGTACGCGCTCGGCGCATTCGACGCGACGGCCACCTGCTTGCGGTAGGCCCGCGACCACAGCGGCGAACTCGCTCCCCCGTCGTCGCGCGACAGATAGTAGGTGACCTCGATCACCGCCGCGGGCTGCGCCGCATTGCGCGTATCCGCATAGAGCGCGCTGACGAAGCCGTCGAGCACCCAATCGGCACTGACGGCGGCGCCGAGTCGCGAGACGTTGGCGAACACCTTCGCGGCGACGAGCGCTCGCGCCGTCGCATCGGTGAACATCTGCCCCGGCGGCACGATGAACTCGTGGTAGAAGTCCGATTCGTATTGGACCTCGGTGTCGCGAACCACGAAATTGCGCCCGCGAAACGGCGCCGCGACGTTGACCGCGCCGACGCGCAGCGATCCGGGCTGGGCCCTGGCGACGGGTGGCGGGACGGCGGGGTCGAGCAGGTACGTTTCCTTGACCGGCGAAGGCCGGGTGAAGCTGCAGCCGGCAACGAGCGCGCCAAGCGCGAGCAGCATCGCCGCGCGGCTGATGGGGTTGCGTCGGCAGGCTTTCATGGCTTGCGCTCCAGCGGCGGCGGCGGCGCGCCGAAGAAGACATTCGCCGGGTAGCGCTTGGTCTCGTCGGTCAGCTCGCGCAGGTTGTCGGTGATTTGACGCAGGTTGTCGATCGTGCGGGAGAGGTCGGCTTCGCCGCCGCCCAGGATCCGGTCGAGCCGGGCGAGCGTGCGCGAGAGATTCGCGACCGTCTTCGGGAGGTTCGGGTCGTCGAGGATCGCGCGAGCGCGAGCGAGCGTCGCGGCGGCCTCGTCGGGCAGCTTCTGCAACGCCGGGTTGGCGAGCGTCTTGTTCAACTCGGCATTGCTCTTGCGCATCTCGGCCAGCAGCGCCACCGCCTCGTCGGAGATCTTCTTCGCATCGATATTGTCGAGCGACTTCTCGACCTTGGTGAGCACGCGCTCGGTGCGCTCCGAAATGGCCCTGGTATTGATCGCATCGATGCGCGCATTCGTCGTGACCAGCAGCCGGTCGAGATGCGAGACCACACCGTCGATGTCGAGCTTGGCGAGCTTGTCGGTGATGTCCGACACCGCATTGACGATCGCGGCAACGGTCGAGTGCGTGCTCGGAATGTAGATGTTCTCGGGAACCCAGTCGATCGGCAGCACCGGCGGCGGCGGATCGACATAGTCGATTTCCAGATAACTCGTCCCGGTGATGCCCTGCGGAGCGAGGCGGACCCGCAGGCCGCGCTCGACCTCCTGCGCCGCGCCTTCCGGGGTTGTCAGGTCGCCCGCCCCGGAACGGCCTCCGAGGAGCCTGGGCTCGAGCTGCGCCTCGACCAGCACGTAGCGCGCGCGCTGCGCCATGGGCTTGTCCAGCTCGTATTTGTTGTAGGTAAAGCCGATGCTCTTGACCTCGCCGATGGTCACGCCGCGGTACTTGAGCTTCGAGCCGATATCGAGTCCCTGCACCGATTCGTTGAAATAGGATTCGACGGTGATCTTCTTCACGAACCAGCGGCCGGAGCCGATGACGACGAGCAGGATCGCGCCGCAGGCGATCGCGCTGATCACGAACAGGCCCAGCTTGAAATAGTTGGCTTTGAGGCTCATCGGGGGCGGGCGTCAGGCGGTGGCGGATTCGGCTTCGCGCCGGAAAAAGGCGCGCACGCGGGGATCGGAAGTCTCGTCGCGCAGGCGGCGCGGGTCGCCGGCGGCGATCACGCCTTTCGCTTCCCGGTCGAGCAGGATCACGCGGTCCATCGCGACGAAAATGCTGCCCAGGTCGTGCGTGACGACGACGAACGTCACACCGAGGTTGTCCGAAAGCCGGCGGATCGTCGCGTCGAGCGAGGCCGCGGTGATCGGGTCGAGTCCGGACGAAGGCTCGTCGAGGAAGAGGATCGCCGGATCGAGCGCCATCGCGCGCGCGATCCCCGCGCGCTTCTGCATGCCGCCCGAGAGCTCGGCCGGAAGGTGGCCGGTGAACGCCTCCAGGCCGACCAGCTCGAGCTTCATCCGCGCGACGAGGTCGATCGCGTCGTCCGGCAACGCGGTGTAGACCTCGAGCGGCAGGCGCACGTTTTCCAGCAGCGTCATCGACCCGAACAACGCGCCCGACTGGTACATGACGCCGAACCGGCGCTGGATCTTCTCGAGCGTTTCCTCGTCGGCCGTGACGATGTCGTCGCCATCGATGAAGACGTGCCCCGAGATCGGCGGGTTCAGCCCGATCATGTGCTTCATCAGCGTGCTCTTGCCGCAGCCCGAGCCGCCGAGAATGCCGAACACCTCGCCGCGCCGGATCTCGAAATTGATGTGCTCCTGGATCGCGACGCCGTCGTAGCCGGCGAACACGTCGACGACACGGATGATCGGCTCGGCACTGTCGTCCATCGCGTCACACGTCGAGCAGATAGTAGGCGACCGCGAACAGGCCGTCGACGACGACGAGCAGGATGATCCCCGACACGACCGCGCGGGTGGCCGAGTCGCCGACGGCGGAAGCGCCGGCGGCCGTGTCGAGCCCCCGCAGGCAGCCGATGCCGGCGACCAGCGTCGCGAACACGAACGACTTGACGAAGCCGGCGAGAAAATCGGTCATCGTGACCGCGCTGTCGACTTCCTTGAGAAAGGTGACGATCGGTATCGAGAACGACCTCATCGTCAGGGCGCCGCCGATGAGGCCGATCAGGTCGGAAAAAAGCACGAGCAGCGGCGTCATCAGCAACGCGGCGATGATCCGCGGCGTAACGAGGAAGCGCACCGGGTTCAGTCCCATCGTCGTCATCGCGTCGACTTCCTGGTTGACCTTCATCGTGCCGATCTCGGCGGCGAACGCGGCGCCCGAGCGGCCGGCGAGCAGGATCGCGGTCATCAGCGGGCCGAGTTCGCGCAGCATCGACAGGCCGATCAGATCGGCGACGAAGATCTCGGCGCCGAAGCGCTTCATCGGCACCGCCGACTGGAACGCGAGGATGAGTCCCAGCAGGAACGAGATCAACCCGACGATAGGCAAGGCGTCGGCGCCGACCCGCTCGCAGATCCGCCAGACATCCTTCCAGCGGACGCTGGCGGGATGCGTCGCCGCGTGCAGCAGCGCGGCGGTCGTTTCACCGATGAACGACACCTGGACGCGGATGTCGTTCCAGACCCCGTACGCCGCGGCGCCGATTTCCTCGATGAGGGGGCGACGCTTGGGCTCGGGATCGAGGTCGTGCTCGAGCCGTCGCGGGTCGAATTGCTTCAGGAGCACGTCGATGCCCGGCTTCAGGTTCGCGATTTCGACGCTCCCCGCCCGCGACACGCGCAGCAGGTCGACGAACAAGGCGACGCCCGCGCCGTCGCAATAGTCGACGCCGGCCGCGTCGACGGTGATCGGCTTCTCCGGCGCCTCGGCGGCGGCTCGCCGGGCGGCGTCCCACACCTCCGGAATCGTCGTCGCGTCGAGGCGCCCGGTGACCGCGAGGACGCGGTGGCCGTCGGGCCGATCGGTGATCGCGAGCGCCGCCATGCCCGTGTCCGGACCCTCGGCGCTACTGGACGAGCTCGACGTTGTTGCCGGACACGCGAACGCGGTCGCCCTCGAGAACGTAGGGCTCGTAGGTGAGCGTCGCCACCCGCGTCTGGCCGTTGTCGAGCTTCACCGTCACTTCCCAGCGCGGCTGGTCGTAGCTGTTTGGCTTCTTGCGGTACGATGCGCCGCCCGCGGAGCCGATGATCGTCAGCCCCTGGTTGGAGAGCCCCGGCCCGAATTGGAAGCTCGACATTCCGCTGGGCTGCGAGCCGAAGTCGGGGGCACCGCCGACCCCGACGCCCATGCCGAGCGGCGTCCAGGATTGCTTCACCGTCGTTTGCCGTATCGACACCACCTTGCCGCATTGCCCGCAATCGCTGGTCGGCGGCGCGGCCGTCGCCCGCGAGGACTCCGCAACGGCTGAGGGCGCCATCGCAGGTGGCAGTTGCGCGCTCGTGGCCGCGGCGACGAGCGCGGCCGCGGTCGCCGTCGCAGCAACGGCGAGGAGCTGCCAAGCGACCGCGCGGAACGTCATCGACTCACTCCGGCAACGTGTTGAGATAGAACATCGCGTGGAGCAGCGGCCCGGGCTTGCCGAGGCCGCCGAGCCAGCGCTGGAAAATGGGGTCGATATCGCCGGTGCGGTAGAGGCCGACCAGCGCGCGGTTCACCGCGAGGCGGAAATCGGGATCGCCGCGCCGCAGGACGAGCGCGTAGGGTTCGTAGGAAAAGTCGCTGCCGATGAAGGTGAAGCTCTCGGGAAACTGCGCACGAATCCGCAGCTCCGCGAGCACGATGCGATCGCCGGCGTAACCGTCGACCTTGCCTTGCGTGAGCAACGCCATCCCTTCCGCGCCGTTCTTCACGTGCACCAGCACCGCCGGCGCCTCGAGCGCGGCAAGCTCGCGCGTCAGCGCCGGTTCGGTCGTCGTGTTGGCGATGACGGCGATCCGCTTTCCCTTGAGGTCGACCATCCGGGTGAGCTTCGATTTCGCGCGCACGAGGACGCTGCCACCGTCGACGAAGATCGGGAGGCTGAAATCGACGATCTGCATCCGCGACAGCGTCATCGTCGTGGTTCCGCAGACCGCGTCGACCTTGCCGCTCGTCACCGCGTCGAGACGCGTCGACGCGTCCACGGGCAGCCATTCGACCTTGAGCTCCTTCAGGGCGAGCTCCTTCTGGATCGCCAGCGCGACCCTGGTGCAGAGCTCGACGCTGTAGCCGCGGACGCGACCTTCGCGATCCCGGAACGAGAATGGCGCCGCGCCATCGCGATAGCCGAAGGTGATCGCGCCGGTCTCCTTGATTCGATCGAGCGTCGCGGAGACGGCGGAGGCAGAGGTTGCGAACGCGGCGCAGGCGGCTGTCAGCGCGACGATCAAGGAGAACGTGCGGCGCATTGCAATCGACCCTCCCCAAAACGGGCCCGAGTGTAGCATGTCCGCACCGCGCACTTTCCGAAAACGCCCGGCGGCCGCGCTCGGGCTATAATTGCCGCCGCTTCGCCCTGATTGCGCGCACCGCCTGCAGCGGTCGGCCACCATCTTCCTCGAATGCGGCGCCCTTTCGTCGCCCTCACCCCCCGGAGATCCCCACAGTGAATCGCCTCGCATCGTTGTCGCTTGCAGTCTTCGTCGCGGCCGCCGCGCTGCCCGGACGCCCCGCTCTCGCGCAGACGTCGACATCGCCCGCGAAGGGTTCGCCTTCCCGGACAGCGCCTGCCCTGCCGGATACGCTCGCGAAGATCAAAGCGGCAAAGGGAATCAACGTCGCCTTTTCCGGCGACTCGCTGCCGTTCTCGTTCGTCGGCGACGGCAACAAGCCCGCCGGCTATTCGATCGATCTTTGCCGGCGCATCATCGCGCACGTCGGCCGCACCGTCGGCGTGCCCGATCTCAAGGTCAACTGGCTGGTCGGAACCGTCTCGGAGCGCTTGTCGATGGTGGCCTCGGGCAAGGCGGACCTCGATTGCGCGAACACGACGGCCACGGCCACGCGAATGCAGAACGTGGATTTCTCGTCGCTGGTGTTCATCGACGGCGGCGGGTTTCTGGTCAGGGCCGGCTCGAAGGTGGAAAAGGTTCCGGACCTCGCTGGCAAGAAAATCGGCGTGATCGCCGGAACGACTACCGAGACCCGCCTCGACGCGATGCTGCGGCAGCGACTCATCAACGCGAACGTGACCAAGGTGCGCGACGGCAACGAAGGCATCGCCATGCTCGAATCGGGTTCGCTCGACGCGTTCGCGAGCGACAAGGTCAAATTGATCGGGCTCGCGGCGCAGGCGAAGGACCCGGGCGCGCTCGCGCTCCTTCCGGACGATTTGTCGATCGAACCCATCGCGTTCGCGTTGCCGCGCAACGACTCCGCGTACCGGCTCGAGGTCAACAAGGCGTTGACGCGGATCTACGTCGGCGGCGATCTCGAGACCATCTTCCAGCAGTGGCTGGGCAAGATCGGCCGTCCTTCGGGCCTGCTGGCAGCGATGTATCTGCTGAACTCGATCCCGAATTGAGCTGCCGGCCCCGCGCCGCGGGAACCTGCGGCCGGCGGCCGCACTCAAACCGCTCGTCCCGGGGACTAGAACCTATCTCCTCATCAGCCGCGAGACGCGTTGGATGATGATGAGATAGGTTCTATTCTATAATCACGACTGCAGCGCCGCGTCGGCGACCGACGCCGCCGGGAAACCCGTAATCACGCGCGATTGTCGCGTCACAGGAGAACGCAATGATGAAAAAACTACTCCGCTATGCCGGTATCACGCTACTCGTCGCCGCATCGTCGACGTTGTTCGCCACCGCTGCGCAGGCCCAATCGGAGCAGCAGCAGCTCGTCAACAGCGCCGAGACCACGCTGTCGAATTTCCTGCGCGATCCGCAGATGACATGGCTGCAAAGGAATATCGGCCGCGCCAAGGGCGTGCTGATCGCGCCGGAAGTCGTGAAGGCGGGATTCATCTTCGGCGGATCGGGCGGGCGGGCGGTGCTGCTGGGTCGCGGCTCCGACGGCAAGTGGCATGGTCCGGTGTTCTATACGATGGCGACCGCGAGCATCGGCTTCCAGGCCGGAATCCAGGCGTCCGAGAACATAACGCTGGTGATGACGGAAAAGGGCCTCAACACGCTGCTCGCACCGTCGGTGAAGCTGGGTGGCGACGCGAGCGTCGCTGCGGGCCCGGTCGGCGCCGGCGCGGCGTCCGACGTGACCACGGACTTCGTCGCGTTCGCGCGCTCCAAGGGCGTCTATGGCGGCCTCAATCTCGATGGCACCGTCATCACGGCCAACAACGATTGGAACAACGCCTACTACGGCAAGAGCGTCCTCGCCCCCGATATCCTGATCCGCGCCACCGTCCACAACAAGGGCGCCGACAAGTTGCTGGCAGATATCGCCAGAGCCGGGAAGTAGACACCGGTCCGTACCGTTCGCAGCCGAGGGCCCCGCGCGGGGCCCTCGCGCTTTCCGAGCCTGTCGGGGCGCTCGCCAGCCGCCGTTGCGCGCGCGACAGCGGGCCCGACAGGTGACTGGCGTGGTGCTATGGTCAACCGAATGAGCGCGATGGCAGGTTCCTCCGCGGACCAATGGCCCGACGCGCTGGCGGCAGCGCTGCGGCGTGATGGGCGCGTCGTGTTGGTGACGGTCGCCGACGCGCGCGGTCCGGCGCCGCGCGAATCCGGAGCGACGATGATCGTCGCCGCGGACGGTCTCGCCGGTACGATCGGTGGCGGAGCTCTCGAATTCGAGGCGACGCGGATCGCACGCGAGGCGCTTGCCCAGCGGGATGCCCGCGCGACAACGTGGCTCGTTCGCTTTCCCCTCGGGACAAGGCAGGGCCAGCCCTGCGGCGGCGTGGCGACCGTCGCGTTCCAGACGGTCACGCTGGATACGGCGTCCTGGCTCGAGCCGACCCGCGCGTGCCTGCGGACGCAGCCGGTGCTCGCGCTCGTCGCGCGCGTCGGCAGCGGGGACGATGCGGGAGCCCGACTTCTCGTCACCGCCGACGACGCGCGGGGCACGCTCGGCGACGCCACGGCCGATTCGGCGGCGATCGCCGCAGCGCGCGCGCGCCTCGCGCCGAGTCCCGGCGACGCGAAGGCCGGCTCGGGCGTCATCGAGCGCAGCGCCGCCACCCTGTTCATCCACGTTGTCCGCCGTCCCGATTTTTCGGTGCTCGTCTTCGGCAACGGCCATGTCGGTCGCGCGCTCGTGCACGTTCTCGAAGCGACGCCCGCGCGCGTGACGTGGGTCGACGAACGGGCCGGGGGCTTTCCTGCCGACGTCGCGGCCAACGTCGCCATCATTGCGACCGATACCCCCGAGGCCGAGCTGCACGCGGCGCCAAGCGGCAGCTTCGTCGTGATCCTGACGCACAGTCACGCGCTCGATTTCGGCTTGGCCATCGCAGCATTGGCAAGGAGCGACTGGCGCTACCTCGGGATGATCGGCTCGGCGACGAAACGCGCACAACTCGCGCGCGAGCTCGCGCAGCGCGGATTCTCGCCGGAGGCGCTCGCGCGCATCACGATGCCGATCGGCGTCGCGACTGCGCCGATCAGGAGCAAGGAGCCGGGCGCGATCGCCGTGGCCGTGGCGGCGGAGATGCTCGCCATCCGCGAACGCGCCACGGCGCAGCCGACCACTCGCAGCAGCGTCGGAACGTAGCCGGATGCCCACTCCGCGGCTGCGGCTTTCAGGCATTACGAAGGCCTACCCGACGGTCGTCGCCAACGACGCCATCGATCTGACCGTACTTCCGGGCGAGATCCACGCCGTGCTCGGCGAGAACGGCGCCGGCAAGTCGACGCTGATGAAAATCATCTACGGCGTCGTCCTGCCGGACGCCGGAACGATCCGCTGGAACGAAGAGCCCGTCGTCATCGGCAATCCCGCGCGCGCGCGAAAGCTCGGCATCGGGATGGTGTTCCAGCATTTCTCCCTGTTCGAGACGCTGACCGTCGCCGAGAACATCGCGCTGGCGCTCGATCCCGAGCACTCGAACCGTGCGCTTCCCGCCCGCATCGGCGACGTATCCGCGCGCTACGGGCTGCCGGTCGACCCCGACCGTCACATCGATTCGATGGCGGTCGGCGAGCGGCAGCGCGTCGAGATCGTCCGCTGCCTGCTGCAGAATCCGAAGCTCCTGATCATGGACGAGCCGACCTCGGTGCTGACGCCGCAGGCCGTCGAAACGCTGTTCGAGACCCTGAAGCGGCTCGCGGCCGAAGGCCGCAGCATTCTCTACATCAGCCACAAGCTCGACGAGATCCGCGCGCTTTGTCATCGCGCGACGGTGCTGCGCGCGGGAAAAGTGAGCGGCGAATGCGATCCCCGCGCGGAAACGTCGCGGGCATTGGCCGCGATGATGATCGGCGGCGACCTTCCCCACCCGCGGCAGCGGGCGGCGCGCGGCGCAGGTCCGGCTGCGCTCGTCGTGCGGCGCCTGACGATCCCGGCAAACGGCCCCTTCGGCATCCGCTTGGCGGACATCAATGTCGCGGTGCGCGCGGGCGAAATACTCGGCATCGCAGGAGTCACGGGAAACGGTCAAGGCGAGCTCCTGGCGGCGATCAGCGGCGAGCAGCCGATCACCGATGCGGGAGCGATCGTCATCGACGGCGTGCCGGCCGGCAGGCTCGATGCCGGCGCGCGCCGCGCGCTTGGACTGTCTTTCGTGCCCGAGGAGCGGTTAGCGCACGGCGCCGTGCCGGAAATGTCGCTCGCCGAGAATGCGCTTCTCACCGCACAGCGGCAGGGTCTCGTCCGCCACGGCGTGATCCGCTGGGACGCCGCGCGCGATTACGCCGCCGCCGTCATCGCCGCCTACAACGTCAAGGCCGCCGGCCCCGCCGCCGCGGCGCGCAGCCTTTCGGGCGGGAACCTGCAGAAATTCATCGTCGGCCGCGAGCTGATGCAGCATCCGAAGGTGCTCGTCGCCGCGCAACCCACGTGGGGCGTGGACGTCGGCGCCGCCGTGCAGATCAGGCAGGCGCTCATCGATCTGCGTGACGCGGGGGCCGCCGTGCTCGTCGTGTCCGAGGACCTGGAGGAACTGTTCGAACTATCCGATCGCCTCGCGGTGATCGCGCAGGGGCGGCTGTCCGCCGCGATGCCGACACGCGAGACGAATCCCGAGGCGATCGGCCTGATGATGAGCGGCGCGTTCATCGCCCCGGACGCCGCGAGCGATGGAGGGCTCTCGCCGGCGGGTGCGCTCGGAACGTGAGCGCAGAGCACCGATGAGATTGCGTCTCGAACCGCGGCCGGAACCCTCGCGCGTCGCCGCTGCGCTATCGCCACTCGTCGCCGCGGCGGCGACCCTCATCGTGGGTTTCGCGCTGTTCGCGGCACTCGGCCGGGATCCATGGCAGGCGCTGCATGTTTTTTTCGTGAAGCCGATCGAGACTCGCTACGGCATGGGCGAACTGCTGCTCAAGGCCGGTCCGCTGATGCTCTGCGCAGTCGGGCTCGCCGCGGGCTACCGCGCCAACGTCTGGAACATCGGCGCCGAGGGCCAACTGACGATGGGCGCGATCTTCGGTGGCGGCGTCGCCCTTGCGTTCCAGGGTTCGACGTCCGCGCTCGTTCTGCCCGGAATGATCGTCGCCGGTGCACTCGGCGGGATGGTGTGGGCGGCGATTCCCGCGTTCCTGCGCACTCGCTTCAACGCGAGCGAGATCCTCGTGTCGCTGATGCTGGTCTACGTCGCGGGCTACACGTTGTCGCTGCTCGTGCAGGGCGAGTGGCGCGATCCGGAGGGCTACAACTTTCCGCAGTCGAAGATGTTCGGCGCCACGGCGCTGCTGCCGAACCTCCTGTCCGGGACGCGGCTCTCGGCAGGCTTTCTGATCGCTGTTGCCGCCGTCGCCGTCGCGTGGTTGCTCATGAACCGCAGTGTCGCCGGCTATCGGATGCGGGTCGCGGGGCTCGCGCCCGCCGCCGCGGCCTACGCCGGAATCTCGCTTCGGCGCACCGTGTGGATCGGAATGCTGACCGGTGGCGGCTGCGCGGGGATCGCCGGCGTCAACGAGATCGCCGGGCCGCTGGGTCAGCTGATGCCTTCGATCTCCCCCGGGTACGGCTTCGCCGCGATCATCGTGGCCTTCGTCGGACGGTTGCATCCGGTGGGCATCCTGTTCGCGAGCCTGCTCCTTTCGCTCCTCTATCTCGGCGGCGAGGCGGCGCAGATGGAGCTGGCGCTGCCCTCGGCGGTCACCGGATTGTTCCAGGGCACGCTGCTTTTCTTCCTGCTCGCCGCTGACGTCCTGATCAATTACCGGCCGCGCCTGCTTCCCGCCGCGCGCGCGCCGGCAACGGGACCGGCATGATCGATCATCTCGCCGAACTCGTGGTCCTCACGCTCGCCGCCGGCACGCCGCTCGTGTTCGCGGCGCTGGGCGAGCTCGTCACTGAAAAGGCCGGCGTGTTGAATCTCGGCGTCGAAGGAATGATGCTGGTCGGCGCCGTTGCGGCGTTCGCGGCCGCCGCGACGACGGGCAACGCGTGGCTCGGCGTGCTGGCCGGCATCGCGGCGGGCGCCGCGCTGTCGATCGTCTTTGCGGTGCTGACGCTGTCGCTGCTCGCCAACCAGGTCGCGACCGGCCTTGCGCTTTCGCTCTTCGGCGTCGGATTCTCCGCGTTCGTCGGCAAGGGATACGTGAGCGTCGTCATCGAGGGGATCAAGCCGCTCGCAGTTCCCGGCGTGACCGATGTTCCCTTTGTCGGAAAGCTCCTCTTCGGGCACAGCCCGCTCGTCTATATTTCAATCGCGCTGTTCTTCGCGATCGACCGGTTCCTGTACCGGACGCGTTGCGGACTCGTGGTGCGCGCCGTGGGCGAAGCGCCGCATTCCGCGCACGCGATCGGTTATCCGGTCGTGCGCATCCGCTACCTGGCCGTGCTGTTCGGCGGCGCATGCGCGGGTTTGGGCGGCGCCTATCTCGCGGTCGCGTACACGCCGCTGTGGACGGAGGGCATGACCGCGGGCCGCGGCTGGATCGCGCTGGCCCTCGTCGTCTTCGCGACCTGGAAGCCGCGGCGCGTACTCGCGGGCGCGTACCTGTTCGGCGGCGTGACGCTGGCGACGTTCCAGGCGCAGGCGAGCGGCGTCGCCGTACCGTCGCAGCTTCTCGCGATGCTTCCGTACCTGGCGACGATCGTCGTCCTCTCGCTCATCTCGCGCGACGCCCTCACCATCCGCCTCAACGCGCCTGCGTCGCTCGGCAAGCCGTTTCATCCGGCGTCGTAGCGGGAGTACAATCCGCGTCCGCCCCGCCTGCCGTGGCGAGCGCCGCCCGCAAACGACCACCGCCCGCGAAATCCCCATGCCTGTCTCCCGCACGGCCGCGCTCGTCGCGACGATCGCCGCGGTCACCGTCCTCGCCGGTTGCGGCAAGGAGGAACCCAAGACGCCGACGCCCGCGCCGAAAGCTGCGCAGCAGGCTCTCAAGGTGGGCTTCGTCTACGTGAGCCCGATCGGCGACGCGGGCTGGACGTTCCAGCACGACACGGGCCGCAAGGAGATGGAAAAGGTGCTCGCCGGCCGAGTGACGACCAAGTACGTCGAGAGCGTGCCCGAGGGCGCCGATGCCGAGCGGGTGATCCGCGAGCTCGCGCAGGAAGGCTACAGCCCGATCTTCACGACGTCGTTCGGGTACATGAACCCGACGATCAGGGTGGCGGAGCAATTCCCCGGTACCAAGTTCGACCATGCGACGGGCTACAAGACCGCACCCAACGTCGGCACGTACAACGCGCGCTTCTACGAAGGCCGCTATCTCGCCGGCCAGGTCGCGGGCGCGATGAGCAAGTCGAACGTCGCCGGCTACGTGGCCGCCTTTCCGATCCCCGAGGTGGTGATGGGGATCAACGCGTTCACGCGCGGGATGCGGAGCGTCAACCCGAAGGCCGAAGTCAAGGTGATCTGGACCAATTCGTGGTACGACCCCGGGCGCGAGCGCGAAGCGGCCGAGACTTTGATCTCGCAGGGCGCCGACGTCGTTACTCACCATACCGACTCGACGGCGACGGTGCAGGCGGCGGAAGGCGAAGAAAGTCTACGCGATCGGCTATCACTCCGACATGTCGAAATACGGCCCGCACGCCCATCTGACGGCCGTCACGCATCGGTGGGGCGCGTACTACACGAAGACGGTCAGCGATGCGCTCGCCGGAAGATGGAAGCCGGAAACTGTTTGGGGCGGGATCAAGGAAGGCATGATCCGGATGGCACCGTTCAATCCGATCGTCCCGAAGGAAACGCAGGAGCTCGTCAACCGGACGGCCGCCGACATCGGTGCCGGGAAGTTCCATCCGTTCACCGGGCCCATCAAGGACCGCGACGGTAACGAGCGTCTTGCGGCCGGGGTCGTGATGGACGATGCGACGCTGTCGAAGATGGATTACTACGTCGAGGGCGTGCAGGGCAAGCTGCCGACGTCGAAGTGACTCGGTCACCCCCGGGCGGGGCGCAGCACGGCGAGCGTGCCGCCGACGATCAGCGCACAGCCGCCGATCATCGCCACCGTGATCGTCTCGTGCAGCAGCAGCGCACCCCACAGCATGCCGAACAACGGAATCAGGAACGTGACGGTCAGGGTGCGCGTCGGACCCACGTCGGCGATCAGCCGGTAATAGATGAGGTAGGCAATCGCGCTGCACAGCAACGCGAGACCGAGGACGTTCGCCACGACACCGATCGTGAGCGTGCCCGGTGGCGGCACGAACGGGACGATCGGCAGCAGGGTGCCGCCGGCGAGTAGCTGGCTCCAGCCGGCGATCGCCATCGGTTTGACGGCCGCCGCGTACCGTTTGACGTAGATCCCCGCGACTGCATAGCAGAACGCCGCTCCGAGACACGCGGCGACCGCCCAGCCGAACATCGCATCGGGGACGACCGGCCCCGCATTGCTCACCAGCGCAACGCCGGCGGCGCCCGCAACCAGCCCCACGATCTTCGGCGCGGTGAGGCGCTCGTCCAGGAACCCCGCCGAGAGCAGGACGGCGAACGACGGTGTCGCCGAGTTGAGAATCGCCAAATAGGATGCGGGAAGATGCAGCGCCGCGAACGCAAAGAGCAGGAACGGGATCGCCGAACTCACGATGCCGATGACGAGATAGTGTCCCCAGAAACGCGAGAGCTCAGCGTCGAAGCCGGTTGCCCGGAAATACGCGACCAGCGCGACGCCGGCGATCAGCACGCGCGAGCCCGCCGTGACGACGGGCCCCAGCGTCGGCGCCAACACCCGAATGAAGATGAACGAGCCGCCCCAGATCGCCGCCAGCACGACGAGGCGGCCGGTGTCAGCTACTCTCACCCGTCACGCGGCACGCGCAAGCGCACGGCCGGCTTCGAGCGCGAGCAGCGCGCGCTTGCGGTCGAGACCTCCGGCATAGCCGGTCAACGCGCCCTCGGCGCCCACGATCCGGTGGCACGGCACGATTACCGACAGCGGATTGCGGCCGGTGGCGGCGCCGGTGGCGCGGACGCTTCGCGGGCGACCGGCTGCGAAGGCGATTTCGCCGTACGTTGCGGTCCCGGCGTAAGGCACGCCGGCGATCGCCGCCCACACCGCAACCTGGAAGGGCGTGCCGGCCGCTGCCAGCGGCAGCTCGAATCGCGTGCGCGCGCCCGCGAAATACTCGGCGAGCTGCGCCTGGGCGAGCCGCAGCAGCGGATGCTGCGCGTCGGGTTGCCAATCGGGCCGCACCGGGGGCTCGTACTTCTGGCCTTCGAAGTAGACACCGGACAGCGCGCCGCCGCGCGCGACCAGCAGCATCGGTCCCATCGGGCTTGCGAACCGGACGAAGTGAATCGCTGTGTTCATGCGCCTTTCCTCCACAGGTGAACGACTGCATAGGCGCGCCACGGCCGCCACGCCTCGCTTCGCGCGAGCGCGCGCGGCGGACGGGTTTCGCGCATCGCTTTCAGTACGCCGAGGTCGGCCGCGGGGAACGCATCCGGCCAGCCGAGCGCGCGCATCGCGATGTACTGCGCGGTCCAGGTGCCGATGCCCGGCAGCGAGAGCAGCCGCGCCATCGTCGCGTCCACGTCGGCGCCGGGCGTAAGCGCAAGCTCGCCGGCCATGACCGTGCGCGCGAGCGCAAGCACGGTCCGGGATCGCGCGCGAGTGATCCCGAGCGACGCGAGCTCATTTTCGCTGCAGGCGGCGAGCCTGGCCGCCGACGGGAACAGCCGCGTCAATCCGGCGGGATGGACCTCGCCGACGGGCGCGCCGAACGCTTCGGCGATCCGCCGGAGCAGCGTGCGGGCGCCGCGAACCGTGACCAGCTGGCCGACGACGGCGCGCACCGCCAGCTCGAAGCCGTCGAAGGCGCCCGGGACGCGCAGACCAGGGGCGTCACTCGCGAGTTTGCCGAGGGCCTCGGCGACGCGCTCGGGATCGCAGTCGACGTCGAACGCGTGCTTTACGCGGGCAAGGACCGCGGGGACCGCGTGGGCGAGCGAAGCTGCGACGCCGACTGCGAGCGCGGGCTTGTGCGGGGCGAGGCGGACCTCGATCCATCCGCTGTGCGTCGCCCCCCTCTGCTCCACCGCCAGCGTGCGTCGATAGACATCGCCGGACACCTCTTCGACGCCGCCGATCGCGCGTGCGCGCAGGAATTCGAGCATGGCTTCCCAATCGTAGGGCGGCCGGAAGGAAAGCCCGAACGACAGGGCGGCTGGCGACTCGCGCGCGGTCGCGTCGGCGCGCAGGCGTCCCGGCGCCATCCGGTAGCGCGATTTGAAGAGCGCATTGAACCGACGCAGGCTCGCAAATCCGCTGGCGAGCGCGACCTCGGTTACCGGCAGTTCCGTATCGGTCAGCAGGTGCTTCGCGAGAAGCAACCGGTGCGTCTGCGCATAGGCGACGGGCGAAACGCCGAACTCGATGTCGAACACGCGCCGCAGATGTCGGCTCGTGACGCCGACCCGCGAGGCGAGCGCCTCGACATCGCCGTCGTCAAGCGCGCCGTCCTCGATCAGGTCGACCGCGACCTTCGCGATGCGCGCCGTCGCGTCGATGCCGGCGTTGCCCGGCGCGAGTTCCGGCCGGCAGCGCAGACAGGGCCGGTAGCCTTCGACCTCCGCCGCGGCGGCGCTCGGGAAGAAGCGGCAGTTCTCGCGCCGCGGCGGGCGCACCGTGCAGACCGGACGGCAGTAGATCCCGGTCGACGACACGCCCACGAAGAACTTGCCGTCGAAGCGCGGGTCGTGCGCCAGAAGAGCGCGATAGCAGCTGTCGGAATCGAGAGGCATGGCCGGATTATGGACCGGAGCTTCCTCTCCTGCTCGCCGTTTTCGGACATCGAAATCGGGCGCCAAGGGCTGGCGGCGACGCGCCCCGGTCGCATCCCCGCCCTACGCGTGGGGCGCCTGCGTCTCCTGCGGCTCGACGTGGATGGTGACGTGCGATTTCGGGAGATGCGCGGTCAGCGCCGCCTCGATGCGGTCGCACAGCTGGTGCGACTCGGCGACGTTGGTGGTCCCGGGCACGAGCAAGTGAAACTCGATAAAGCGGCGCGCGCCGGCCTTGCGCGTGCGCAGCGCATGGAAACTCGAAGCGGGTGGCAGCTCCGCGCGGATCAGCGCCTCGGCGCGCCTGACTTCTTGCGGCGGCAGCGCGGCGTCCATCAAGCCGTCGGCCGAACGGCGGAGAAGATCGACGCCGACGACCACGATGTGGATGCCCACGGCGATCGCCATCAGCGGATCGAGAATCGCCCATTGCGGCATCACCATGACGAGCGCGAGCCCGGCGAGAATGCCGACCGAGGTCCAGACGTCCGTCATCAGGTGCTTGGCGTCGGCCTCGATCGTGATGCTGTCGTGCTGCCGCGCGACTTTCGTCATGATCCGCGACGTGACGAGATTCATGGCCCCGGCCACGATGGCGACGAGGATCCCCGGACCGAGGCGCTCGAGAGGGGCAGGCTCGATAAGGCGCTGCACCGCCGAGGCGACAATCGCCACGGCGGCGACCATGATGAGCGCGCCCTCGACTCCGCTCGAGAAGTATTCGGCCTTGTCGTGGCCATACGCATGCCGGTCGTCGGCGGGTTGCGCGGCAAGCGTCAGCGCGCCCATGGCGACGAGGCTGGCAGCGAGATTGACGAGCGATTCCAGCGCATCGGACCACAAGCTCACCGAGCCCGTCAGGAGATACGCCCCGAACTTGAGCACGATCGTGCCGATCGACGTCGCGATCGACAGCAGGGCCACACGACGAACGGCGTTCATGTCCGAATCATCAATCGCGACGACGTTCCGCCAGCGTCAACCGGAGAATTGTCACCGACGCCATTATCCACGCTGTTATCATGGTATGGTCCGCTGCCTTGGGCGTCTATCGCAGGTTTCTGGCATTCTTCGAACTGTCCCGGAAGCGGCGGCGGGTTCGCGACGTGGAACCTCGTTGCCGATCGGGTGTCGCTGGCACAGGGGTTTTCGATCCCCCGGCCGCGCAGCGTGCAGTACCGACTCAGCGCCCGCCGGGCGGCAGTCGGTGGGCTGTCAGAAGAATCCGCGAACGATCATGCGACTGTCATTGCGCTTCCTGATCCCGCTCCTGCTGGCGCTTGGCGCCTTTGCGTATCTTGCGGTCCCGCTGGCCGACATGTTGATGCAGCGGTGGTTCGTCCGCGATCTCGACATGCGGTCGAGTCTGATCGCCGCAACCGTGCAAGAGCCCCTTTCGAACCTCATCGTCGCCGGATCGACGCCGGCGATCGTGACGTTCTTCAACCGGATGCTTCGCGACGACCGGATCTACGCGGTCGGCCTCTGCGCCGATGGCAAGAGCGCTCCGGTCGCGACCGCCAATTTTCCGCGCGAAATCGACTGTTCGAAGCTGGACACCTTCACCCAGGGCGGCGAGCACGTGTTGCATTCGGGCAAGGGGCCGCTGCACATCGCGGTCCGGGACGTCGACGCCGATGTCACGCCCGACGCCCGGCTCATTCTCGTGCACGATATGAGCTTCGTCGAACGCCGCAGCGAGGAGACGCGCCGCTACCTGTTCTACTTCTTCATCGCCCTGGGCGCGTGCATCGCGCTCATCACCGTCGTCATCGCGCAATTGTCCTGGCGCGGCTGGGTCGAGGGGTTGCGCGCGCTGCTCCGCGGCGAAGGCATTCTGCGGCCGGCCACGAGGTCCACCGCACCCGAGCTTCGTCCGATCGCGCGCGATCTGCGCGAGCTGATCCGCGATCTCGAGCGGCAGTACCGCCCGCTCGACGGCAGCCAGCGCATCTGGGACCAGGAAGCGCTCCGCGCGACCTTGCGCAGCGAACTGCACGGCAACGACGTCATCGTCGTCGCCAATCGCGAGCCGTACATCCACGTGCGGACTCCCGAAGGCATTCGCATGCAGCGCCCGGCGAGCGGCCTCGTCACGGCGCTGGAGCCGGTGATGCGCGCGTGCTCCGGCACCTGGATCGCGCATGGCAGCGGTTCGGCCGATCGCGAGACCGTCGATCGCAACGACCGCGTCGCAGTGCCGCCGGAACACCCGCTCTACCAGATCCGTCGAATCTGGCTCTCGAAAGAGGAGGAAGGCGGCTACTACGCCGGATTTGCGAACGAGGGGCTGTGGCCGCTTTGCCACATTGCGCACGTGCGCCCGACGTTCCGCTCCCGCGATTTCGAGTATTACCGCAGCGTCAACGAGAAGTTCGCCGAAGCGGTAGTCGCGGAGTCCCAGACGAAAGACCCGGTCGTGCTGGTGCAGGACTACCACTTCGCACTGCTGCCGCGGATGATTCGCGACCGCCTCCCGGACGCGACGATCCTCACGTTCTGGCACATTCCGTGGCCGAACCCCGAAGCCTTCGCCATCTGTCCGTGGCGCAGCGAGCTCTTGGATGGCCTTCTCGGGAGCAGCATCCTCGGATTCCACACGCAGTTCCACTGCAACAATTTCGTCGACACGGTCGACCGTCTGCTCGAGGCGCGGGTCGACCGCGAATCGTTCACCGTGACGTTCCGCGGGCAGCCCACGACCGTCCATCGGTATCCGATTTCGATCGAATGGCCGCCAGCCGCGCTCGCGACCGTGAAGAGCGTGCCTGAGGCGCGAAAAGCGGTGCGGGAACGCCTGGCCCTGCCGCCGGACCACCGGCTCGGCATCGGGATCGATCGGCTCGATTACACCAAAGGCATCATCGAGCGCTTCAACGCCGTCGGGCGCCTGCTGGAGCTGCAGCCCGAATGGGTCGGGCGCTTCTCGTTCCTGCAGATTGCGGCGCCCTCGCGCGGCAGCATCGGCGATTACCGCGACTACGGAGCGCGCGTGCGCGCACTTGCCGACGAGATCAACGCCCGCTATCCGAAGGCTGCGCATCCGCCGATCATCCTGCTCTCCGAACATCACGACCCGGAGTCGGTCTACGAGCATCACCGCGCCGCGGACCTCTGCTTCGTCTCCAGCCTGCACGACGGCATGAACCTCGTCGCGAAGGAGTTCGTCGCCGCGCGCGACGACGAGCAGGGCGTGCTGATCCTGTCGCAGTTCACGGGCGCCTCGCGCGAGCTGCCCGAAGCGCTCATCGTGAATCCGTACGACGCCGACCAGTGCGCCGCGGCGCTGCATCTCGCGCTGACGATGCCCTCCGAGCAGCAACGCGACCGGATGCGCTTCATGCGCGGCGTCGTGCGCGAATTCAACGTCTATCGCTGGGCCGGCAGAATGCTGCTGGACGCGGCGGTGATGCGCCAGCGAGGGCGCTTTCAGGCGACCGAACCGGCGGCGCGGCCGCTCTGACCTGGCGATGGGTCGCCCGCCCGCGAGGCTTCGCCCTCCCCCTCCCCTCGGCGTCGATTGCGCGCTGTTCCTCGACATCGACGGCACGCTGCTCGAGCTTGCCGCCACCCCCGATCGCGTGCACGCCGACTCCGACCTCGTGGCGCTGCTCCGCGCGCTTTCGGTCAGGCAGGGCGGCGCGCTCGCGCTGTCCACCGGGCGCGCGATCGCCGATGCCGACCGAATGTTCCCGGGACTGGCGCTGCCAATCGCCGGCCAGCACGGCAACGAGCGACGCGCCGCCGACGGCTCCCTGCGCCGCCATCCGCCCCCCGCACGCGGCCTTGCCGCGATGCGCCGCGAGATCGAGCGATTCGCCGCGCGCCATCCCGGCCTGGTGCTGGAAGACAAGGGGTACACGCTCGCGCTCCACTATCGGCTCGCGCCCCGTCTTGCTCCGCAAGTGCACCGGGTGCTGCGCGCGCAGGCTGCCGCCATCGGGGACGGGTGGACGCTGCAGGAAGGGAACAAATTGCTCGAGATCAGGCCCGCCGGCCGCGACAAGGGCACGGCGATCCTCGATTTCATGAGCGAGCCGCCGTTTCGTGGCCGCCTGCCCGTGTTCGTCGGCGACGATCGGACCGATGAATTCGGATTCGCCGCGGTGACGAAGCAGGGCGGGCGAGCGATCAAGGTCGGGCCGGGTCGCACCACAGCGGGTTATCGGCTGCACGACGTCGCTGCGGTACGCCGGTGGCTCGCCGCCGCGGTGGCGCCCGCGCCCTCTGCCGCGAGCACAAGCGGATGATGCCCGCGGCCGCGACGCCGGCTCACCGAGCGCCACGGAACAGTGGCCGGGCGCGCTCCACCGCGTGTCGCGCCATCAGGAACGCCGCGGCATTCCACGATTGACCGGGCATGCCGCGCGGCGCAAGGGTGCGCCCGTGCAGCCATTCGTTGAATTGCCAGCCGGCGAGCGCGTTGGCGCGGGCGAGGTCGACGAGCGCCTCACGGGCCTTCGTTTGCATCCCCGCCTCGACGAGTGCAGCCACCCAGAATCCGCCGATGAAGGGCCAGATGCCGCCGTTGTGGTACTGGTAGGGGAGGTTCTGCCGGTGCCTCGACATGTACGGCCGCCACAGGAAGTCGTCATCGTCGATCGGCTCGCAGACGGTTCGCACCGGATATGGCGCGTCCACGCCCGCGCGGACCAGTGCCTTGAGCGTGCGCCGCGTCGCGCGCTCGTCGGCGAGCCCGCAGAGGATTGCAAGCAGGTTGCCGAAGACATCGCCCTCCTCGCCCCAGAACGAGAAATTGACGAAGCTCAGGAACAGCTCGCGGTGACGCGCGTTGCTCGTGACGTATCGCACGAGGAGTCGCGCACGGCGATACTCGGCGAGCTTCGCCGAGAAGGGATGGAAGAGCCGGCTGAAGCTCGCCAGCGTGTCCGCGCGTCGCGGCAGGCGATAGCAGCGCTTCGTGAGATGCCACAGCGCATTGGTGTAGAGAACGAATCCGGAGCGCGGCATGATGTCGGCCCAGTCGCTCGCCTCGTTCTGCTGCAGCAGAAAAAAGCCCTGGTGCTCCTGGCATTCGAGCCAGCGGACCGCGCTTTCGACACGGCCAGCAAACCGCCGGCGCAGCCCGCGATGCGGTGGGCGCCGGTCGAGGAAAGCCATCGCGATCAGCCACCACAGGGTCGCGTCGATGCAGCCCAAATACCAGAAATCGGTCTCGGCGCGCTCGGCATCGACGAATTTCGGAATCTGGCCATTCGTTGCCTGGTGGTTCGCCAGCGTGACGAGCCCCGTCGCGGCCTCGCGTTCGAGCAGGGCGTCGCCGGAAAGCGCCATCCCGATCGCGCACACCGCGGCGTCGCGCCCGAAGACGGCCGTGTATCCGCGCGCGCGCGCGCGTGCGCCCGGCGTCGCGGCAAGGATGCCCCGCGGCGACAGGTTGCGATGAAGCAAGGCGATCGCGCGCGACGTGCATTCGTCGATCAGGGCCCGGTCTTGCGCGCTCGTCCGCGACGAACTCATCCGCGTCAGTGTATCAGCGCCTGGCGAGGGGTCTGCGCTCACCGCCTCGCGATGCAGCGACCCGGTGCGGCAACGCGAGGTTGCGGCGGTCCGGCGGATTGCGGGCGCTCGAGCGTGCCGTCGGCGGCGAGGCCGTCATCGCGCGCGATGGCGATTTGGGCGAGCGACTCGCCTGCCGCCGCTGCCCTCGACGGTCGAATTCAGAGTGGCGGCGCCTGCCCGGAACGTTCCTTGCCGGCGTCCTTGTGGCGCGACCAGCTCTCGAGGAGCTCCGCCGCGCGCTTCTGGCCGCCGAGCCCGAACGCAAGGGCCAGGCCCAGCGCGATGGCGGCGATGATGATAAGGAACGTCTGCCGGATGATGTCGCCCAGTCCCAGTTGATCGAGCGCGATCAGGGTGACGAAAATCATGATCGCGTAGCGCGCGAACCGGCCGAGCGCCTTCGCCTCGCCGATGCCCACGTTCTTGCAATAGGTGGTAAGCGCAGTTCCGACGAAGTGCGCGAAATAGGCGCCGAAGGCGAGGATCACCACGGCGACCATCACCTTGGGCACGAACAGCACGATGCGTCCGATCAGGTCGGTCACGTAGGAGAGCCCCATGCTGTTGAATGCGATCATCAGCGCCGCCAGGATCACCAGCCAGTAGGCGAGCATCCCGAGCACCGTCGTCGTATCGATCTCGCCGCCGCCCTGCTGCAGGAACGTATCGATGCCGGCTTTCTCGGTCACGACGTTGAAGTTGATCGCCCGGAGCATCTTGACGAGTGCGAAGCGCAGCGCCTTGGCGAGGAGCCAGCCCGCGATCAGAATGACGAGTGCGAGCAACACTCGGGGCAGGAATTCACCGACCTGATGCAGCGACGTCCGGATCGGCTCGACCAGCATCTCCATGTAGTCCATCGCGACCTCCAATTCGCCTTCGAGGCCCGGCGTTCGCCCGCCGGGCGCCGGTCAGCTTCCGGAACCCAGAATATCGGAGAGGCCGCGCAACGGAATGCGCACCCAGTCCGGTCGGTTGTCGACCTCGTAGCGCAACTCGTAGAAAGCCTTTTCCAGCAGGAACAGGTCGAGCAGCGCTGCGCCTTCGCCACGCGGCAGGAGAAGACCGCTTGCCCGCGCGACCTCGTCGTAGCCGTCGAGAAACACCTGCCGGGCCTGAGTCTGCCACTCGCGGCCGACGGTCTCCAGCAACGGACGCGCCTCGGCGCGTTCGGGGCCCACGCGAGCGAGCGCGGAATGCATCGCGTAGTCGAGCGAGCGCAGCATCCCCGCGACGTCCTTCAACGGCGATTGCTTCCGGGCGCGTTCGGCGAACGTGCGCGTCGGTTCGCCTTCGAAATCGACGATGACGAAATCGTTCTGCACCAGCAGGACCTGCCCCAGATGGTAATCGCCGTGGAGTCGCGTCTTGGCGGCGGCCACGCGATCGGCGCCGTGCGCGTCGATCCGGGCGAGGATTTCCTTGCGCCGTGCGAGAAGCGGGCCCGCTGCCTCCTGCACCGCTTCCGGCAAGGCGGCACGGCGCCGATCGAGCCGATCGAGCGCGGCTGCGGCGTCCGTGCGTACGCGCTGCGTCCAGGCCGCGATGTCGGCGGGCGCGATGGGTTCGGGATCGAACGCAGGGTCGCCGGTCTTGCGGGCGAAAGCCGCGTGCAGCTCGGCGGTGCGCTTGCCCAGCGTGCGAATGAGTGCGAGGTAGCCTCCGTGCAGGTCGACCCCCGTTCCCGGCGGCTCGGTCTGCGCCGGCGACTGCTCGAACACCCGATCAAGGTAATTGAGCGTGTATTCCCAGCCGTCTCCCTGGTTCTCAACATACGCCTGCAGCAGCGCGAGCGTCGTCTGGCGGCCGTCCTCGGCGACGTAATCGACGCTGCCGGCGACCGGGATGCTGTGCGAAAAATGCGCCACGTCGGTCAGGAACCGGCCGATCTCGACCTCGGGATTTTGCCCGGCCTGGAGGCGACGATAGCCCTTGAGGAACAGCCGTTCGCCCAGCGCGACGATGGTGTTGCTGCTCTGCGCGCCGGGCGCGGTGGCGTGCAGCTCCTCGTAGCCGGGTCCGGCGATTTCGGCGAACGCGCGCGACGGCCTGAAGTGCAAGGTGCCATGCGCCGACTTCAGTTGTTCGCCGCCACCGATGGCCGCGACCAGCGCGCGGCAGAACGCATCGTCGCCAAAGGCGTCGGCAAGAATCCCGATCTGCGCCTGCTGCCGCACCCTGGCCACCGTAAGCGGCCCGAGCGTGCGCAGCTTGTCCTCGTCCCCGTCCTCCCAGGCGAGGGTGAGCGGCAGGAAATAGGTTTCCGCCTCGCCTTCGTCGCGCGCCACTCGCGCAAGCGCGACGAGCCAGCTCTTTGCGCCTTGCTTCCACTCGACGTGATCGACGAGCGTGACGGAACCGACCGCAACGCCTTTCGCCGCGTACCACCGGCGCCCCGCGACGAAGGCAGGCAATGCTTCGCGCTCGAGCTGCGCGCGCACCTTTTCCGACATCCCGATGCGCCACGGCACGACCCGGTCCCGGAACAGGCTCGCCCAGCCGTCGAAGAGAACGAGCACCGGCAGCTCCTCGCGCGGCATCCGCTCCTCGTGCCACGCCGGGACCTCCTCGCCGGCAGCGAGGCGGAACCAGAGAAAGCCGTGCCCGGCGAGCGTCAACAGGTACGGCAGGTCGCCGATCGGCGGGAAGGGCGTGCGTCCCATCATTTCGACCGGCACCCGTCCCCTGTAACGGGCGAGATCGAGCTCGACCGGCTGCGCCGAGCGCGCCAGGTTCGCGACGCAAAGAATGATCTCGTCGCCATGTTCGCGGAGGTAAGCAAGGACTTTGCGGTTGCCCGGCCGGAGAAACGTGAGCCGGCCACGGCCGAACGCGCGGAACCCCTTGCGCACCGCCAGCATCCGCCGGTTCCAGTTGAGGAGCGAGGCCGGCTCGCGCAGCTGCGCCTCGACATTGACCGCCTCGTAGCCGTAGATCGCGTCCATGATCGGTTGCAGGTACAGCCGCTGCGGGTCCGCGCGCGAGAAGCCGGCGTTGCGTTCCGGCCGCCATTGCATCGGGGTGCGCACGCCGTCGCGGTCGCCGAGGTAGATGTTGTCGCCCATGCCGATCTCATCGCCGTAATAGAGGATCGGCGAGCCGGGCATCGACAGGAGCAGGCTCGTCATCAGCTTGATCTTGCCGGTGTCGTTCTCGAGCAACGGCGCGAGGCGCCGCCTGATGCCGACGTTGATTCGAGCCCGGGGATCGGTCGCATACATCTGGTACATGTAATCGCGCTCTTTGCTGGTGACCATTTCGAGGGTCAGCTCGTCGTGGTTGCGCAGAAAGATCGCCCACTGGCAGGGTTCCGGAATGTCGGGCGTCTGCCCCATGATCTCGGTGATCGGGTGCCGGTCCTCCTGCGCGATCGCCATGTACATGCGCGGCATCAGCGGAAAGTGGTAGGCCATGTGGCATTCGTCGCCGTCGCCGAAGTATTCGCGCACGTCCTCCGGCCACTGGTTCGCCTCGGCGAGCAGGAGCTTGTTCGGGTAATGCGCATCGACCATCGCGCGAAGCTCCTTCAGCACCGCGTGCGTCTCGGGAAGGTTCTCGTTGTTGGTGCCCTCGCGCTCGCACAGGTACGGAATCGCGTCGAGCCGGAAGCCGTCGACGCCCAGGTCGAGCCAGAAGCGCATGACGCGGAAGATCGCCTTGCGCACCTGCGGATTGTCGAAATTGAGGTCGGGCTGGTGACTGAAAAAACGATGCCAGTAGAACGCCTTGGCAACGTCGTCCCAGGCCCAGTTCGACTTCTCGGTATCGGTGAAGATGATGCGGGTGCCGGCGTACTTGCTTGGATCGTCGCTCCAGACGTAGTAGTCGCGCTTGGCCGAACCCTTGGGGGCCCTGCGCGCCGCCTGGAACCATGGATGCTGGTCGGACGTGTGGTTGACGATGAGCTCGGTGATGACGCGAAGCTCGCGCCGGTGAGCCTCGCGGACGAAATGCTGGAAGTCGGTGCGCGTCCCGTACGAGAGGTGCACATTGTGGTAGTCGGACACGTCGTAGCCGTCGTCGCGCAGCGGCGACGGATAGAACGGCAGCAGCCAGATCGTGTTGACCCCGAGGTCCTTGACGTAATCGAGCTTTTCGGTGAGCCCGTGGAAATCGCCGATTCCATCGTCGTTCGAATCGAAGAACGCCTTGATGTGCAACTGATAGACGACCGCGTCCTTGTACCAGAGGGCGTCGGACGCCGTCGCGGCGACGGGGGTGGCGGCTGCCGCCGGGGCGGGAGCGGCGGCGGCCGCCGCGCGGGCGGATGGGCTCGCTGCTGCCGGGACGAGTGCGGCCATACCGGCCCCCCCTACAGGAAGTAATCGAAGTCGCGCTCGGTGCGCACGCGGCGGCGCAACCGGAAAACGTGCGCCGGCGCGCGTGCCGGGTCGAGCTGCACGAAATTGCGCGCGCCGCTCCAGAGGAACCGCGCGCCGGTCAGCACATCGTGGACCTGGAAGGCCCGGTCGGGCTCGAGCCCCAGCACGCCCGGATCGAGCGTCACCCATCCCGACTGCGTATGGTGCGGATCGAGATTGACGATGACGAGCACTGCGTTCTCGCCGGCCGGATCGACCTTGCCGTAGCAGATCATCTCGTCGTTGTCGATCGGGAAAAAAGCGAGCTCACCGTCGTGCTGCAAAGCCGGATTATCGCGCCGCGCGGCGTTGATCCGCGCGATGAACGGAGCGAGGCTGTCGGCGCGCGACAGGTCCCAGTGCTTGAGCTCGTACTTCTCGCTGTCCAAATACTCCTCGGTGCCGGGCTCGCGCGGCGTGCGCTCGAGGAGCTCGAACGCCGGGCCGTAGATACCGTAATTCGCCGACAGCGTCGCCGCAAGCACCAGCCGCGCCATGAACCCAGCACGGCCACCGTATTGCAGATACTCGGGCAGGATATCGGGGGTGTTCGGCCAGCAATTGGGCCGAAAGTATTCGCGTCCGGGTCCTCGCGTCAACTCGGTGAAGTAGGCGGTGAGCTCGGCCTTGGTGTTGCGCCACGTGAAATACGTGTACGACTGCGTGAAGCCGACCTTCGCGAGGCGATGCATCACCTTCGGCCGCGTGAACGCCTCGGAAAGGAAGATCACGTCCGGATGCTCGCGCTTGATCCGTTCGATCGCCCACTCCCAGAAGGCGAACGGTTTGGTGTGCGGATTGTCGACCCGGAAGATGCGCACGCCTTCGCCGATCCAGAACGTGAACACGGTGGCGAGCTCCCGCCAGAGCTCGGTCCAGTCGGGGGTCTCGAAATTGAACGGGTAGATATCCTGGTATTTCTTCGGCGGGTTCTCCGCATACTGGACCGTGCCGTCCGGGCGCCAGCGAAACCACGACGGATGCGCTTTCACGAACGGATGGTCGGGGGCGCACTGGAACGCGATGTCGATGGCCGTTTCGAGGCCCAGCGAGCGCGCGCGGGCGACCAGATGGCGAAAGTCCTCGATTCCGCCGAGCTGCGGATGGACCGCCGTGTGGCCCCCCTCGGCGGAGCCGATCGCCCAGGGGCTGCCGACGTCTTCCGCCGTGGTCGTGAGCGAATTGTTGGGCCCCTTGCGCCGCTCGCGGCCGATCGGATGGATCGGCGGCAGGTACACGACGTCGAAACCCATTTCGGCCACGTACGGCAGCCGCTCCTCGCAGTCGCGGAACGTGCCATGGGTACGGGCATCCGCGCCGCAGGAGCGCGGAAACAGCTCGTACCACGAGGAAAAGCGGGCCCGGGTGCGATCGACGACAACCGCGAACTCGACCGGGAACGTCGTCGCCAGGCTGCGATCCGGATGACGCGCGGCGATGGTCGCGAGCTCGTCGTCGAGCGCAAGCGCCCGCAGATCGGGTGCGGCGTCGGGGTCGCGCAGCTGGGCCGCCCACCGCGCGAGCCCCCGTCGATCCTCGCCCGAAGCGCGCTGCGCCGCGGCATCGATCAACTCGGCGCCGGCGAGGGCGGCAATTCGCAGATCCTCGGGGTCGACCCGGCGCGCAAAGTCGTGCCGCCACGACAGGAAGTGATCGACCCACGCCCTCACCGCGTAGCGATAGCGACCCACCGCCGTCACGGTGAACGCGCCGCGCCAGCGGTCGTTCGCAAGCGCGATCATCGGTGTCTCGTCCCAATCGGCTTTGTCGTCGCGCCGATGCAGGAGAACGCAGGCGAGGGCGTCGTGCCCGTCGGCGAAGCAGTCGGCTTCGACCTCGACGCGTTCGCCCTCGGCCCGCTTGATCGGGAAACGGCCCCCATCGACGGCGGGCGCGATGTTTTCGATGACGACGCGCGCGCGTCCCTCGACGGGAAACTCCTTCGGAACGGCCATATTCTTTTTCTGTCGCGGCATCAGGGGCCGGGCTTCAAGAATATCGCCGCCAGCGGCGGCAACGTCAGCACGACCGAGTGAAATCGACCCTGCGCGGGCACCGGCGCCGCGTCGGCGCCGCCGAAGTTGCCGATGCCTCCGCCGCCATAGATCTGGGCGTCGCTGTTGAGGAGCTCGCGCCAGAATCCGCCCTCTGGGACGCCGACCGTGTAGTTCGGGCGCGGAATCGGCGTGAAATTGCAGACGACGAGCATCGGCGGTCCGGTGCGCGGTCGGCGCAGGAAACTGATCACGCTCGCGTCGGCATCGTGGCAATCGACCCACTCGAAGCCGCCCTGGTCGAAATCGCGCTCGTGAAGCGCCGGCTCCGCGCGCAGCAGCGCGTTGAGGTCGCCGATCCAGCGCTGCATGCCGCTATGCTCGGGATAGCGGAGCACGTCCCATTCGAGGCTGCCTTCGTGCGCCCATTCGCGGCGCTGTCCGAACTCTCCGCCCATGAAGAGGAGCTTCTTGCCGGGGTGGGCCCACATGTACCCGTAGAGCAAGCGCAGGTTCGCGAATTGCTGCCAGGAGTCGCCGGGCATTTTCCCGATCAGCGAGCCCTTGCCATGGACGACTTCGTCGTGCGACAGCGCGAGCACGAAGTTCTCGAAGAAAGCGTACCAGATCGAGAACGTCAGCCGGTCGTGGTGATACTTGCGGAAGATCGGCTGCTGGCGCATGTAATCGAGCGTGTCGTGCATCCATCCCATGTTCCATTTCATCCCGAAACCGAGGCCGCCCAGATACACGGGCCGCGACACCATCGGCCACGACGTGGATTCCTCGGCGATCACCTGGGTGTCGGGATAATCGCGGTACACGGATTCGTTGAGGTGCCTCAGGAACTGGATCGCGCCGAGGTTTTCCTTGCCGCCGTGCACGTTGGGGATCCACTCGCCCGCCTTGCGCCCGTAATCGAGATAGAGCATCGACGCGACGGCGTCCACGCGCAGGCCGTCGACGTGATACTTGTCGAGCCAGAACATCGCGCTCGACAGCAGGAAGGCGCGCACTTCGTGGCGATCGTAATTGAAGATGGAGCTGTTCCATTCCGGGTGGAAGCCCTGGCGCGGGTCGGCATGCTCGTAGAGGTGGGTCCCGTCGAAGTAGGCGAGACCGTGACCGTCGGTGGGGAAATGCGACGGCACCCAGTCGAGGATCACGCCGATGCCCTGACGATGCAGGGTGTCGACGAGATGCATGAAGTCCTGCGGCGCCCCGTAGCGGGAGGTCGGAGCGAAGTACCCGGTCGTCTGGTAACCCCACGAGCCGTAGAACGGGTGCTCGGTCACCGGCAGCAGCTCGACGTGCGTGAAGCCGTGATCGCGAACGTAGTCGGCCAACGGCTGCGCGATGTCCCGGTAGGTCGGCAGCCGGTTGTCGTCGCGGCGCCACGAGCCCAGATGGACCTCGTAGATGGAGATGGGCGCATCGAGCGCGTTGTGCGCGGAGCGCGAGCCCATCCACTCGGCATCGCCCCATTCGTAGTCGAGCGTCCACGCGCGCGAAGCGGTCGACGGCGGCACTTCCGCGAACAGGGCGAACGGGTCGGCCTTGTCCATTTCCTGGCCGGCGGCGCTCACGACGCGGAATTTGTAGCCGTCGCCGCGGGTCAGCGAGGCCACGGCCCCCTCCCAGATGCCGGAGCCGTCGGGGCGCCGCGCGAGCGGATTCGCGCCGGCGTCCCAGCCGTTCCACGCCCCGATCACCGAGACGCGCGAAGCGTTCGGCGCCCACACGCGGAAGGTGGCCCCGGCGGCGCCGAGCCGGCAACCCATCTCGGCGTAGAGCCGGCTGTGGGTGCCCTCACGGAACAGATAGAGGTCCTGCTCGCCCAGCAACGGTTTGTTGTTTTCCATATCCGATCCCTGCGGGGGAGACACTACAGCGAATGGGGTGACTCGCGGACTTTATGCTACGCCGCCCAGGTAAACGGCGCTTCCTGTCGCCGTACCTGTCGGAGAAAGACCACGACCGCGAACCGTCGGTTCCTGCCGATCGCGCAAAAAATTCCAGGGCGGGGGTTCGTCGATGCTTCAGACATGGCCCGCGCTCACGGCCTCCGCCATTGCCTTAACGAGGAGCGGCGGCTCCTGGGCGCCCGCTACCGCGATCCGGTTCCCGAAGATGAACAACGGTACGCCCGAGACCCCCAGCGCGACGAAATGGCGAATGGCAGCGCGAACCGTCGCCTCGCCTTCGTCGCTCGAGAGCATCGAACTCGCCGCACCGCGATCAAGCCCGGCTTCGGCGGCAACATCCGCCAGCACGTTCGGCTCGCCAATCGCCCGGCCCTCGAGGAAGTACGCACGAAACAACCGCTCGACCAGCGGCTCGGCGTCGCCGCGGCCCTGCGCCCACAGGATCAGTCGATGCGCGTCCAGCGTATTGGGCTGGCGGGCAATGCGCTCGAACGCGAACTCGATCCCGACCGTCGCGCCGGCCGCGCGAACGCGCTCGTAGATTTGTGCTGCGCGGCCGCCGCCGCCGAATTTCGCATCCAGATAATCGCGCCGGTCGATTCCTTCGCGGGGCAGCTCCGGATTCAATTCGAATGGCTGCCAGGTCACGACCGGCCGGGCGAGTTCGACCGCCGATCCAAGCTGCGCGAGTGCAGCTTCGAGCCGACGTTTGCCGATGAAGCACCAGGGACAGACAACGTCGGAAACGACGTCGATCGACAAAGGGACCTCGCAATTTCCGGCCATGGCGATGGATGCCCGAGAGAACTGCCATTATGCCGCGGCGAGTCTCGTCGGCACGCGCCCGTCGGCGCGCGCGATAATCGCAGCACGCTCGCGTCCGCCTCCGGACCCCGTGCACCGGGCGCCATCATGACCGTCCGCTGGAAGATCTTCTGCAAGGTCGTCGACAACTACGGCGATGTAGGTGTCTGCTGGCGCCTCGCACGGCAACTCGCGGCGGAGCACCGTCTCGAGGTCACGCTTGCGATCGACGATCTCGGAGCACTCGAGCGCATGGCGCCCGGCGTCGATCGCTCCCGCGGAGAACAGCAGGTTTCCGGCGTGGCGATCGAACGATGGACCGATACGATGCCGGCGCGTGTTGCCGCCGACGTCGTGATCGAGGCGTTCGGTTGCGGACTCCCCAACGCCTACGCAACCGCGATGGCGAAATGCGCGCGTCCCCCCCTGTGGTTCGTGCTCGAGTACCTGTCGGCAGAGGCGTGGGTTGACCGGACGCACGGTCTCCCCTCGCCGCATCCGCGGCTGCCCCTCGCCCGCCGCTTCTGGTTTCCCGGATTCACGGCCGCGAGCGGCGGCCTCCTCCGCGAGCGGCGCCTGATCGAAACGCGCGACGCGTTCCAGCGCGACGACCGCCTGCGGGAAACGTTCTGGCGTTCGCTCGCGATGCCGGCGCCGACGTCGGGGGAGTTGCGCGTTTCGCTGTTCTGCTATTCGAATCCGGCGCTGCCCGCCCTCTTCGACGCGTGGGCCGACGGCGAGGACAAGGTGACGTGCGTCGTGCCGGAAGGGGTAGCCGCGGGCGCGCTCGACGCCTGGACCGGCGGTGATCCGCCCCACGCCGGCCATCCGACGACGCGTGGCCGGCTAACGCTTCAGGCGGTCCCGTTCCTGCCGCAGGACGAGTATGACCGGCTGCTCTGGGCCTGCGACGCCAACGTTGTCCGCGGTGAGGATTCGTTCGTCCGCGCGCAGTGGGCGGCGCGGCCGTTCGCGTGGCAGGTCTATCCGCAGGCCGAGGGCGCGCACTGGCGCAAGCTCGACGCTTTCGTGGACCGCTATGTCGATGGGCTCGACCGTGCGGCGGCGGCGACCGTGCGCCGCTTCTTCGGCGCCTGGAATGGACTCCCCGCGGCCGGGCCGATCGAAGCGGCGTGGGTGGAATGGATCGGCACGCGCCGCCAACTCGAGACGCATGGCAGGGCATGGGCGCAGCGGCTGCGGGATCTCCCCGATCTTGCAACTGGACTGGTCAACGCGGCGCGGAATGCGCTATAATTGAAAGCTTTCCAAATCAATCTCTTAGCAATTCAGGTGCCGTAATGAAAATCGCCCAGGAAATCCGCGCCGGCAACGTGATCATGGTCGGGAAGGATCCGATGGTGGTCCAGAAAGCCGAGTTCTCCAAGTCCGGTCGCAACGCTTCGGTCGTCAAGATGAAGCTCAAGAACCTGCTGTCCGGATCGGGCACGGAATCCATCTACCGGGCCGATGAAAAGTTCGATGTGGTCCAGCTCGAGCGCAAGCAGGTCACGTATTCGTACTTCTCCGATCCGCACTTCGTATTCATGGACGAGGAGTACCACCAGCACGAAGTCGAAGCCGAAAACCTGGGCGATGCGATCAACTACCTTGCCGATGGCCTCGAATGCGAGCTCACGTTCTACGAGGGCAAGGCGATTTCGGTGGACCTCCCGACCTCGGTGGTTCGCGAGGTGAACTACACGGAGCCGGCCGTCAAGGGCGACACCTCGGGCAAGGTGACGAAGCCCGCGAAGCTCGCGAACGGCTTCCAGGTCCAGGTGCCGCTGTTCGTCTCGACGGGGGACAAGATCGAGATCGACACCCGCACCGGCGAGTACCGCCGCCGCGTCTGATCGCGGCGGCCGGCCGCGCGAAGCGAGGTTGCGGCGCGCCTCGCGTTCGCGGCGCCACGCGACGATCGATCAGCACGTCGTCGCGCGCGCGCGAAGCGACGTTGAAGCCGCCGGCAATGCCGATGTCCGTCATCCATCGATCGAGATAGCGCCGCAGTGCGATCGGGTGCGGCGCGAGCGTGGCGGTGTGCATTCCGCGATCCTCGGGACGGAACGATCGGCTCTGCGACGCTGCGGACCGCGGCCCGATGGCAGCCCGCGGTGGGGCGGTTGATCCACGTCAACATCTGCGGCGGGGGTCGATGCGACGATGTGGCCCAGCGGCGAAGAGAGCCGGAACGGCCATTGGCCCACACCGAAGACCCGCCGCCGTCACCATCCCGATGTCGACCGCCACCCTCCTGCGGGCCTTTTGTGCGATCCTGTGCATCGGGGCGGCATCGACGCTCGCGAAGCCCGCTGCGACGACCACTGCGCCGAACGTCAACGAAACCTGCCTCGCGTGCCACGGCGCCGCCGATGCGAAGGGTGCCGGAGACAGGTCGATCGCGGTCGATGGCTCGAAGTTCGCGGGCTCGGTCCACGGCCAGCTCAACCTCAAGTGCACGGATTGCCATGCCGACGTCTCGGTCGACAAGATCCCGCACGCCGAGCAGCTCAAGCCGGTCAACTGCGCGGTGTGCCACGAGCAGCAGGTCAAGCAATACGCGGCCACCGTGCACGGCAAGGCACGCAAGGATGGGAATACGGTTGCCGCAACCTGTACCGACTGTCACGGCACCCACGATATCCTGCGCTCCAGCGATCCGGCTTCGCGGACGAATCACGCCAACATCGAGGCCACGTGCTCGCGCTGCCATGGCAACGAGTCCGTGGTCGCGAAGGGCAAGCTGCCGGGCGGCAACATCGACGTCAAGTTCCACGACAGCATTCACGGCAAGGCGCTCATGGGCGCGGCCCAGGGGTCCGCGCCGACCTGCACCAATTGCCACGGCGCGCACGACATTCTGGCCAAGGACAGCCCGCAAAGCCGGACCAACCGCGCAAACGTGCCGGACACCTGCGGGTCCTGCCACAAGAAGGAGCGCGCCGCCTACATGCAGGGCATGCACGGCAAGCTGCGCCAGAGTGGCGTGCTGGCCGCGCCCGGCTGCTCCGATTGTCACAGCGCGCACTCGATCCAGCAGCACGATCTCCCGCTGTTTCAGACCGAGGTCATCAAGGAGTGCGGTACGTGCCATTCCGACAAGCTGTCGACCTATCGCGACACGTTCCACGGTCAGGTCACCGCGCTCGGCTATGCGCGCGTGGCGACCTGTGCGTCATGTCACGGCGCGCACGACGTGCTGCCGGAGTCGAATCCGGCATCGACGATATCGAAGGAGAATCGCCTCAAGACGTGCCAGAAGTGCCATGCCGGCGCGAGCGCGAACTTCGCGAGCTTCGACCCCCACGCCGACCGCCACAACAAGGAGCGCGATCCTTTCTACTGGTACGCCGCGAAGTTCATGGAGTTTCTGCTCTTCGGCGTGTTCGGCTTCTTCGGCATCCACACGGCGTTTTGGCTGTACCGGTCGCTACGCGTAAAGCTGCGGGGCGGCGACGCGAGCGAAGACAAGAGCGAAAAGAGGCACTGATGGCGACTGCGACAGGCACCCCGGCGGCAACGATGCCCGGAGATCGGGCCGGAAGCCCCGGCCTTCCGCAGAGGTACTACCGGCGGTTCACGCCGCTCCAACGCATCATGCACGCGACGCTGATGCTGGCTTTCGTCGGTTGCGCCCTTTCCGGTCTGCCGCTGCTGTACGCGGACCGGACATGGGCGGCGACGCTGTCGCACCTGTTCGGCGGATTCGAAAGCGCGCGCACGTTCCACCGCCTCTGCGCCTTCGTGATGATCGTCGTGTTCTTGAGCCACGTCGCGCTCGTCTTCGGCAAGGCGATCGCGCGCGGCCAGCTGCTCGCGATCCTGTGGGGGCCGAATTCGATGGTGCCGCAACCGCAGGACATTCTCGACATCGGACGCAATTTCAAGTGGTTCGTCGGCCGCGGCCCGCGGCCGCAATTCGATCGCTGGACCTACTGGGAAAAATTCGACTACTGGGCCGTGTTCTGGGGGATGTTCATCATCGGCGGCTCCGGGCTGCTGTTGTGGTTCCCGGTGTTCTTCGCCAGGATCCTTCCCGGCTGGATGTTCAACATCGCCGCGCTGATCCACGGCGAGGAAGCGCTGCTCGCGGTCGGATTCATTTTCACGATCCACTTCTTCAACGGTCACCTGCGACCCGAGAAATTCCCGATGGATACGGTGATTTTCACGGGCCGCATCCCGGAACACGAGCTGAAGGAAGAGCGCGCGCTCGAGTACGCCCGTCTCGTCCGCGAGAACCGGCTCGCCGAGGCGGAAACGACACCCCCGACGGCGGAATCCACCTGGTTCGGCTGGATCGTCGGCGGCACGGCCCTGGCACTTGGCATCGTGACGATCGGCTTGATCGTATACAGCTTGGTTTGGTAGGGTTGCAGGTGAAGGTGGCGGCACGGGATTGCATGCTGCCAAGCGGAACACGGTGCCGACCGGCAGGTCGGTGATCGATCAGCCAATTAGCGCCGCGAAGCGGGCGCCGCGAAAGGGAAGCAGGCGATGAAGATCACGTTGGGTCGGCGCACGCTGATGCTGGGCACCGTGACGACGATCGTCGTCGGCGCCGTCGCCCTTGCCGTCCTGGCCGCCGGCGGCATCGTCGGCTGGGAATACAGCAACAGCGACGCCTTCTGCACCAACGTCTGCCATTCGGTGCACCCCGAGGAGCCGATCGCGCACGCCGCGGCGTTCCACGCGCGGGTCCGTTGCGTCGAGTGCCACATGGGGCGCCTCTCCACGCTGCAGCTGATGGCGATCAAGCCGGAGCACATCAACGAGCTGATCGGCATGGTCACCGGCTACGAGCGGCCGATCGTGTCGTCCAGCCTGCGCCCGGCGCGCGAGTCGTGCGAGGCGTGCCACTGGCCCGAGGCACGGCACGACGACACGATTCGCGTCAAGTACCGCTTCGCCGACGACCCGAAGAGCACGCAGAGCAGGACTACATTGCGGATGCACACCGGAACGGGTCATCAGGACGCTGCCGGGTCGATCGAGTTCGCACCGCAGCTGCGGCTGGGCGGCTCGATCGCCAAGGGCATCCACTGGCACATCGCGCAGGACGTCGAGTACGTCGCGCTCGGCCCGCAAAAACAGAAGATCGCGCTGGTCCAGATACGGGGCTACGACGGGAAGGTGAAGGCGACCTACTTCGACGCCTCGGCCGGGGTGAGCCGCGCCGACGTCGACAAGATGGAAAAGCGGCGGATGGATTGCATCGACTGCCACAACGCGTCCGGGCATCCGTTCACCAATCCTGCGGATCTCGTCGACAACGCGATCGAGGAAGGATACATCGACCGCAGCCTGCCCTCGATCAAGGCGCGCTCGGACACCATCATTCAGAGCGCCGCCGGCGTCGGGGGTCCGGCGGCGGAGCGTGAAGCGAAGTTCGCCCGACTGATCGCGGCGGCGGCGCCCAAGGACAGCCCCGCGGCGAACAAGGACGCCGAGAAGAAGTTCGCCGCGACGATGCAGCAGATCCTGATGCTGACCTCGTTCAGCGGCGAGCGTGACGGCAAGCCCCTCACCTGGAAGGACTTCCCGAACAACGTCGGGCACAAGGATTTCCCGGGTTGCTTCCGTTGCCATGACGGCAAGCACATGAACGAAAAGGGCGAGGCCATCCGCCTTCAGTGCACGCTGTGCCATGCGCTTCCGCAGGTCGAGAAGGACAACGGCGTGCACAGCGTCGCCTCGACGGTGACGCCCGGGCTGACGCCGCCCGACAGTCACAACGAGCCCAACTGGATGCGCGACCACCGTTCGAAGGTCGACAGCTCGTGTGCGATGTGCCACGGACCGATCAAGTGGGGCACCGAGGGTGGCAACTTCTGCGCGAACCCCGCGTGCCACGGCCGCAAGTGGCCGGAGATGGACCTCGACGCGAAGAACGGTTAGCCCGGCGCGAGAGCCCACGCCGGGGCTCGTCCCCGCGGAGGCCGGGACTTGGCGCTCACGGGGGATGACCCACCCCGAAGATGCGTCGAGGGCGGCCGTTCAGGATTTTGCCGGTCGCTTGGCGAGCTTGCGCTGCAGCGTGCGCCGATGCATCGACAGCGCGCGCGCAGTCGCGGAGATATTACCGTCGTTATCGTGCAGAACCCGCTGGATGTGCTCCCACTCGAGACGCTCGATCGACATCGGCCGGTCGTCGACCAGCAAGGTGTCGTCGCCTTCTTCGCGGCCGAAGGCCGCCACGACCGTGTCGGCGTCGGTCGGCTTCACGAGGTAGTACGTGGCCCCGAGCTTGATCGCTTCGACTGCGGTCGGAATGCTGCCATGGCCCGTCAGCACGACAATCCGGGTGTGGGGATCGGCATCCTTCAACCGCGACACCAGCTTCAGCCCCGACTGGTCGGGAAGCTTGAGATCGATGATCGCATACTCCGGGGCGTCGCCGTCGATCGCCTGCAGCGCGTCGTCCACCGCGTGCGCGACGGTCACGGCGAAGCCCCGGGCGCCGAGCGCGCGGGAGAGGACTTCGCAGAGCGCGCGGTCGTCGTCGACCAGCAGCAGGCTGGGGCGATCCTGGAAGTCGTCGGTTGAGTTCGTCATCGCGACGCTGTCGTTACCCTGTCGTTACCATCAGGCCGCGCAACGGCACCCTGATTTCGGCGCAGAGCCCGCCGCCCGGCCGGTTCGACCAGCCGATCGTGCCACCCAGGCGGGCGACCGTCGAGGCGGCGAGGACCAGGCCCAACCCCGTCCCCTGTCCCGATTGCTTGGTCGTGAAGAACGTTCGGCCGAGCTTATCCAAGTTGCGCGGCGGAACCCCGCTCCCGCGGTCGCCCACGACGACGGCAAGCCACACGGCATCCCACCGGCCATCGACGCCGACATGATGCGGCGAAGCGTCGGCCGCGTTGTTGAGCAGGATCAGGATCGCCTGCTGCAGCGACTGGTCGGTGAAGATCTCCGGCCCCGGAACGACTCCTTGCCAGCGGACGTCGACCGCCTGATCTGGACGCAGCGCGCGGAATCGCTCGATGACCCCGGCGAGAAAACGGTCGAGCGGCGCGCGGCCGCCGCCGAGGGCGCAGGTATGTCCGGCCGCCGCGCCCAGATTGGCGAGCGCCTGGTTGCAGGCCTTGATTTGCGCGGCGAGGCTCGCGGCGTCGCGCTGGAGCTCGGGTGAGCTCGCCTCGCGCCGCATTTGGTCGATCAGCACCGTCATCGTCATCAGCGGCGTCCCGAGCTCGTGCGCCGCGCCGGCGGCCAACGTGCCGACGCTGAGCACCGCCTCGTCGTTGGCTGCCTTCCGTGCCGCCTCGCGCAACAAGCGGTCGTGCTCGCGCAACGACGCGACGACGCTGCCAACGAACCACGCCGTGACCGCGGCGGTCAGCGCGAAACTCACCCACAGGCCCGCAGCCATCAGCGCGTCGGAAAGCCGCTCGCCCGAAGCAACGGTGAGCGGCATCGCGAAGCGGAACGAAAGCGTGAAGCTGCCCACGACGAGCAGCGTACCGGCGAGGGCGAGCCGCCAGGGCAGGAGCAGCGCAATCAGCACGACGTGGAGCAGGTAGAGGAGAGCGAAGGGGTTCGCCGTGCCCCCGGAGAGCAGCAGCAGCGCGCTGAAGGCAACGAGATCGAGTACCAGATGGCCCGCGATTTCGTAATGCGTGGTCGGCGCTCCCCGCCCGAGCCGCACCAGCGTGAGCGCGTTCGCCACGATGAGCGCTCCGATCACCGTAACGAGCGGAGCCGTCGGGAGGGCGACGCCGAGCGCGAGCGCGATCGCGACGGCCCCAGCTTGTCCGGCGATCGCGACGAAGCGCAGGCGGACGAGTTGCCGCAGGCTCGCGAGCAGCGCCGGCGGGCCCACGGCGCGCCCCGAAGGAACCCATGGGCCCGGGTCCGACCGCACGGGGAGCCCGCCGGCAGCGACGGACGCGTGCGGTCCCGAACCAGGCGCGGAAGGCACGTCAGCGTCCATGACAAAAAAGCCGGCGGGGGCCGGCTTTTTCGCAGGCAGGGAAAGCAGTCGCTACTGCGATAACACCCACTTGACCAGCGACTTCAGGTCGTCGCCCTTGGCCTTCACTTCCGGGTGACCCTTGTGCTCCGAGAGCTTGGCGACGAGCATCGCCTCGGCGTCGGCCTTGCCTTTGTACTTGGCGGCGACCTCCTTGAATGCCGGGCCGATCTTTTTCGTGTTCACGTCGTGGCAATTCAGACAGCCGCTGCTCTTGGCCAACGCTTCCTGCGCGCTCGCGGCGCCGGTGACCGCAAGTCCCGCGACCGCGACGGCCGCAATCACGAATGATTTCATCTTGTTCGCTCCTCGATGGTTGAATGCTCGATCGCGTGTCCGCGCGGCCACGCCCGGTGGGTCCGCGCTCAAAGCGGCCAGCGACGGAGGATTCTAACGCATCAGGCGCTCGGGAGTTGACGGGGACGCCGCGAAATCGCGAGGCCCGCGAACCACCGCCCCGGCGCCCGGCTGCGCGCGTTGCCGGTCGACGCCGGGGAACCCGACCCAGTGGGAAAAGGCCTACAGCGACTGGATCCACTTGCCGATCGCCGCCAGATCGGCGTCCGACGCCTTGGACGATGCGTGCGGCTTGGCGGCTTTGATCGCGGCGACGACGTCGTGCTCCGACTTGCCCTTCAGCTTGGCGGCGGCATCCTTGAACGACGGTCCGATCTTCTTCGTGTCGACCGCGTGGCAGGTCATGCATCCGTCCTTCTGTGCCAGCGCTGCACCGTCCTGCGCTTTTGCCGTCCCTACCGAGATGAAACCCGCGGCGATCACCGCCGCCATCACGACCGTTTTCATTTTGGCTCCTTGCCCGTGGGAGTGCTCCGGCCGCGCGCATGGACGATCCACGCGCCCACGGTCCGGCGCAACCGGGCTCCATGTTTTCATGCCGCGCCGCTCCCGGGGTTGACATAGCGCAATCTTGGCAGCGCCGCGACGCCGTGCTTTGCACGCTTCAGGCGGCCGCGCGGCGGGCGCCACCGCTGCGGTGACGGGCGAGCCACAGCGGCGTCCGCGACCGCGGAACCTTGAGCACGAAGTGGTAACGGGCGACATGATAGCTGGGGTCGAAGCCGAAAAAGTTCTGCTTCATCTTCGCGAGCTCCTCGGCGCGGTAGGTTTCGAGGGCTTTCACCGCCTCGTCGGCCTTCCGGCGCTCGTTGCGCTCGGCGAGCAGATCCTCGAACGCCGGATCGGCGGCAAGCGTCTGCGCACGCGCGGCGATCTCCGCCCGGAACCGCGCGGGTGTCGCACCGAAATGGCCATCGACCAGCCCCATCGCCGCCGCCGCGCTCGCCACGATCGGCTGCCGAGTTTGCGTGAGCGCGCGAACCTGCTCGGGTCCCACGCGTCGCGGAAGCAGATACGTCCAGTATTCGGAGCCATACAAGTTCCCCATCGCCTTGTAGTGCGGATTGAGGATCACGCCGTCGCGCGCGTAGACGCGATCGGCCGCGAGCGCGACGAACACGCCGCCCGCACCGGCATTCCCCTGCATCGCCGCGATCGTGAGCTGGTGCTCGGTGCCAACGATTTCCCGGACGAGGTCGTCGATCGCGTTGATGTTCCGCCACGATTCCTCGGCGGGATGGGCGGAGGCTTCGATCAGGTTTAGGTCGATGCCGTTCGACCAGAAGTCCGGTCCGCCCATGAGCACGATCACCCGCGTCCGCCGCGCTTTGGCATACCGGTAGGCGTCGCCGAGCCGCGCGCACGCCGCGGTGCCCATTGCGCCGTTGTAGAACGGAAAGTGCAGGTAGCCGACGGCACCCGCTTCCTCGTAGCGGATCGGCCGCCAGGTCGGGCCCGTGACGACCGCGTCCGGCGCGAGCGGAATTTCCGGCACGCCGGAAAGACGATCGCCGAGCACGCGCGCTGCCGGCAACTTGAACTGCGGCTCGTCCGGCCTCGCGCGCTTCAGGTGTCCGATCCAGACCGCCCCGTCGACGCAGCCGCGCAGGATTGCGCCGTCGCGTTGCGCGATGACATCACCCGCCCGGCCCCGGAGTGCGTCCTCGCGATGCGCGTCGTAAAGGTAGACCTGCTCGCCCAGAATCTCGTCGCGCACCCCCGGCGCGCCGTCCGCCGCGCGGATCTTGCGCAACACCGTCGCCGCCGAGTCGGCCGCCCAGTCGATCGTGCGATCGGACTGCCGCATCGGCGGACGCATTCGTCCGCGCACGTCCGGACGCCGGTAATCGAGCGGCATGGGCTTCTCGCCGCGCTCGATCCCAGCCAGCGCGAGCTTCAACGCTGCGACGGCAGCTTCGGTGACCTCGTTGCGATACAGGCTGCTCTTGGTCGCCTCGCGCAACGCGAAGCCGACGCTCGCCCAGACGTCGCCGGCGTCCATTTCGCCGTTCGCTTCGAGCACGGTCACGCCCCATTCGGCCTCGCCGTCGAGGATCGCCCAGTCGAGCGCCGAGGGTCCCCGGTCGCCTTCGATCCCGGGATGAACGACGAGGCAACGATGGCGCCGCCACACCGATTCGGGGATCCGGCGCTTCAGGAACGGCGCGACGATGAGCTCGGGCCGCCAGAGCTCGACGGCTTCCTCGGTCACGCTGTCGTTGACGTCGAACTCCACCGAGAGCTCGTGCGCCGCTGCGCGGAGCTCGGCATAGATCCGCTGCGCCAGACTGTTGAACGAATGCGTGAGGAGCAGGATGCGCATCAGCAGATTCTCGGCAACTGCTCGCCGGTCAGCCAGTCGACGACACGACGGCCGCCGAAGCTCGTGTCCATCTGCACGAAGTGGTGCGGGTCGGCGTTCACTTCGCCGATGATCGCGGCATCGCTCCCCTGCGGATGCGCGCGCATCGCGGCGAGCAGCCGGGGGGCATCCCCGGGCGCACAGATCGCGACCAGCTTGCCTTCATTGGCGACGTAGAGCGGGTCGAGTCCCAGGAACTCGCACGCGGCGCTGACCTGTGGTCGTACCGGAATCCGCCTTTCGTCGATCACCATTCCGCACCCGGACTGGCCGGCCAGCTCGTTTAACGTCGTCGCGAGACCGCCGCGGGTCGGATCGCGCAGGCAGTGGATTCCCGGCGCCGCGGCGACCATCGCGGCGACGAGACGGTGCAGCGCCGCCGTGTCCGAGCGGATCGTCGTCTCGAAGGTCAGATTCTCGCGCAGCGACATGATCGCGACGCCGTGGTCGCCGATCGTTCCGTTGACGAGGATCGCGTCGCCGGGGCGCGCCCGATCGCCCGAGATGTCCACACCTGCGGGAACGACGCCGACGCCCGTCGTCGTGATGAAAACGCCGTCCCCCTTCCCTTGCTCGACGACCTTGGTGTCGCCGGTGACGACCGGCACGCCGGCATCCTTCGCCGCCGCGGCCATCGATTCGACGATGCGCTTGAGCTCGGCGAGAGGAAAGCCTTCCTCGAGGATGAACCCGGCAGCCAGATGGAGCGGCACCGCACCGGCCATCGCGACGTCGTTGATCGTCCCGTGCACCGACAGGCAGCCGATGTCGCCGCCCGGAAAGAACAGCGGCGACACGACGTGGCTGTCGGTCGACACGACCATCCGGCCGGCCGATACCGCGAAGCGCGCCTGGTCGTTGCGCTGCGCGAGCCATTCGTTGTCGAACGCGCGCACGAACAGCTCGTCTATGAGCTGTGCCATCGCGCGGCCGCCGCTGCCATGCGTCATGTCGACGCGGCCGTGGCGGAAATCGACGGGCCGCACGTAGTTTTCGCGCACGGCGCCGCTCATCGATGCGCCCCCACGCTTGCGGCCTCATCGGCAATTTCGGCCGCTGCGCTCACGCCCACCCGCGTAGCGGTGGCGTCGGCAGCCTTGAACCGTCCGTACGTGTAGTGCGCGGCGCAGGCGCCCTCGGAGGACACCATGCACGACCCGATCGGATTCTCGGGCGTGCAGACGGTGCCGAACACCTTGCAGTCGGTCGGTTTCTTCACGCCGCGCAGGATCGCGCCGCATTCGCAGGCCTTGTTGTCCGGCACCGAGCGGTAGGCGATGCCGTAGCGGATCTCGGCATCGAAAGCCTGGTATCGTTCCTTGATCCTGAGCGCGCTGTAGGGAATCTCGCCCAGGCCGCGCCACTCGAACGTGCGGCGCAGCTCGAAGACCTCGGCCACGAGCGACTTCGCCTTGGCGTTGCCCTCGCGCGTCACCGCGCGCGTGAACTCGTTCTCGACCTCGGCGCGCCCCGCGTTCAATTGCCGGACCAGCATCAGGATCGCCTGCATCACGTCGAGCGGCTCGAAGCCGGCGATGACGACGGGCTTCTCGTATTCCTCGGCGAAATATTCGTAGGGCTCGCTGCCGATCACCGTCGACACGTGCGCCGGTCCGATGAAGCCGTCGAGCGGCACCGTGCCGAGCTCGCGCACTTCCTTCGCTTCCAGGATGTTCGAAATCGCCGCGGGCGTGAGCACGTGGTTGCAGAACACGCTGAAGTTCGCGAGCTTTGCCGCGGCGGCGTCGAGGATCGCCACGGCCGTCGGCGGCGTCGTCGTCTCGAAGCCAATCGCGAAGAACGCGACCTCGCGCCCGGGATGTTCACGAGCGATGCGGAGCGCGTCGGTGCACGAATAGACCATCCGGATGTCGGCGCCGGCCGCCTTCGCCTTGAGGAGCGAGCGCCCCTTCGACGCCGGAACGCGCATCGTGTCGGCGTACGTGCAGAGAATCATTCCCGGTCGCGCGGCGAGGTCGATCGCGTTGTCGATGCGCCCGATCGGGAGCACGCAGACCGGACAGCCCGGCCCGTGGATCATGTTGACGTTCGCCGGCAGCAGGTCCTTCAGTCCGTAGCGGGATATCGCGTGCGTGTGGCCGCCGCAGAATTCCATCAGGTTGTAGCTGCGATCGGGCGCGGCTTCGCGTGCGATCGCCTGCGCCAGCTTGCGCGCGAGCGCGCCATCGCGGAATTCGTCGATGTACTTCATGGCGCCGCCGAACCGAGGAGCCCGGCCTCGGCGAAGGTCTGCAGCGTGCGCTCGGCCTCCTCCGGGTCCAACCGCGTGAGCGCGTAGCCAACGTGGACGATCACGTAGTCGCCGCACGCGACGCCGTCGACGAGCGCGAGCGAGATCCGCTTCTGCACGCCGTCGACGTCGACGACCGCGGTGTCGGGCGTCGGCAACTCGACCACGCGGGCGGGGATCGCCAGGCACATCGTCAGGCCTCCGTTCGGTGCTCTCGATCTGCCGCCGCCAGCGCGACCCACGCCTGCCCGAGCGAGAGTCCGCCGTCGTTCGGCGGCACGCCGTGCGCTGCGAGCACGGTCAGATTGCGCGCGGCGAGCGTGGCCGTGAGCGTTCGCGAGACAATCGCGTTGAGGAAGCATCCGCCGCCGCACGCGACGCTCGTCAGATCGAGTGCTTCGGCGGTCTGCGTGACCCAGTCCGCAAGGGCGCGGACCAGGGTCGAGTGAAAGAGTGCGGCGCCGTAGCCGGCGTCGCGTTCGTCGGCGAGTCGCATCGCGAGCGCGGTCAGATCGAGCTCGTTCGCGGCGTCGATCGCGTAGAGCGAGCAGTCGGGCGCAACAGAGCCATGAGCCTCGGCTAGGCCTTCCAGCAGCATCGCCGCCTGGCCCTCGAACGCCATCCGCCGCTTTACCTCGAGGAGCCCCGCGGCGGCATCGAACCAGCGCCCCATGCTGCTCGTTTCCGGCGCGTTGAAGCCGCGCGAGAGCATCGCTGCGACGGCCCCTGCCGCCGGCTCGTCGGCGAACCGCGATCCGATCGCCGCCTCCCGATTGCCGCGCGCGAGCGCCGCCGCCGCCATCCGCCAAGGCTCCCGCGCCGCGCGGTCGCCGCCGGGAAGGCGCAGCGGTGCGAGACGGCCGAGACGCGTGCAACGCGCGCCGTCGACGTGCAGGAGCTCGCCGCCCCACGCTGTACCGTCCGTGCCGAGCCCGACACCGTCGAGAGCGAGCCCCAGCACGGCGCCGGCGCGACGGTGCTCGGCCAACACCGCGGCGATGTGCGCGTGGTGGTGCTGGACGCCACGAACGGGAACATTCCAGCGCGCCGCCAGCCGGGCCGCGTGGCGCGTGCTGAAAAAATCGGCGTGCAAGTCGTGCGCGACGAGTTCCGGCTCGACGCCGAGGATGGACACCAGGTGTTCGACGACCTCCATCAGCATCGTGCACGTCGGCGCATTGTCGAGGTCGCCGATATGCTGCGACACGAACGCCTCGTCGCCGCGCGTCACGCACACGGTGCTCTTGAAGTGCCCGCCGAGCGCGACGACGCACGGGCCTGCGGCGGCAAGGCGGATCGCCTGTGGCGTGTAGCCCCGGGCACGGCGGACGAACTGGAACCGCTTCGCGGCGCCGGGGGCTGCACGCACTACGCTATCGTCGCAGCGGACGACGATGTCGCGATCGTGGATGAGGAATGCATCGGCGATGCCCTCGAGTCTTGCCAGCGCCTCGGCGTTGGCGGTGACGAGCGGCTCCCCGCCCGCATTGGCGCTCGTCATCACGAGCACGAGCTCCTGCGGCTCGGAAAGCCAGCTTGCGCCCGCGGGCCGACCGGCGGCCTCGTGAAACAGCAGGTATTGCAACGGCGTATACGGCAGCATCGCGCCGAGCCACGCGAGGCCGGGCGCGACGCCGGAAAGCGTGGCATCGACGTCGCATCGCTTGCGCAGCAGCACGATCGGGCGTTCGGGCGATTCGAGCAGCGCACGGTCCGCCGGCGCGACCTCCGCCCAGCACCGCAACGACACGGCGCTTGCGACCATCACGGCGAATGGCTTCTCCTCGCGCGCCTTGCGCTCGCGCAGACGCGCGACCGCATCGCCGTTGCGCGCGTCGCACGCGAGGTGGAAGCCCCCCAGACCCTTGATCGCGATGATTTCCCCGCGCGCGATCCGAGCCACGGCTTGCGCGACGGGGTCGCCGTCGCGCGTCTCTACGCCAATGGCATCGAGCAGCGTGAGGCGCGGCCCGCAAGCGGGACAGGCGTTCGGCTCGGCGTGGAAGCGGCGGTCGCGCGGCGCACGATATTCGGCGAGACACCGCGGGCATTGCCCGAACGCCGCCATGCTCGTCATCGGCCGGTCGTAGGGCAATCTTCGCGTGATCGTATAACGCGGCCCGCAATTCGTGCAGTTGACGAACGCGTAACGGTAGCGGCGGTCGGCAGGATCGAATAGCTCCGCGAGGCAATCGTCGCAGATCGCGCTGTCCGGTGGAATCGCCGTTGCGGGCCGGCCGCCGCCGCTCTCGCGGATCGCGAAGCCCGTGCCGTCGGAAAGCGGCGCGCAATCGACGACGTCGATCGCGTCGACGCGGGCGAGCGCGGGCGCTTCGTCGCGCAAGCGGCGCGTCAGACGGACGATCCGTTGTTCGTCGCCTTGCACCTCGATCGTGACACCCGCCGCATCGTTGCCCACCCAACCGTCGAGCGCGAGCTCGGACGCGAGCCGATAGACGAACGGCCGGAAGCCCACCCCCTGGACGATTCCGCGCACGCGAAGGCGTCGGCGTACGCGCGATTCGGCGACGGTGACGGTGGCGTCCATGGGTCCGGGCCGTTACGCGGAGGTCCGTTGCATGTCGCGGGACGCGCGCCGCGCCGTGACTTCGGCCTCGAGCTCGGCAACGCGCAGGCGGAGCGCTGCGTTGTCCGCGTCGCGCGCGGCCTTCGCTTGCGCAACACCGTCGATCAGCCACGCGATCCACGCCTCGAAGCCCGCGCCGGTCGTGGCCGCGACGCGCAACGCGTCGAGACCGGGTCGCACGCGGCGGGCGTAGCCGATCGCCGCATCGGCATCGAACTGCACGTAAGGGAGGAGATCGATCTTGTTCAGGACGAGCAGGTCCGCCGCATGAAACATGTCCGGGTACTTGAGCGGCTTGTCCTCGCCTTCGGTGACCGAGAGGATCACGACCTTGTGCGCTTCGCCCAGATCGAACGCGGCGGGGCAGACGAGATTGCCGACGTTTTCGATCAGCAGCAGGCTGCCGTCGACCGGCTGCAATGTCGTCAGCGCATGGCCCACCATGTGTGCGTCGAGATGGCAGCCCCTGCCGGTGTTTACCTGCACGGCGGGAGCGCCGGTCGCGCGCACGCGATCGGCGTCGAGCGAGGTCTGCTGGTCGCCTTCGATCACCGAAACCGGAACGCGGCCTTTGAGCGCGTCGATCGTGCGAACGAGAAGCGTCGTCTTGCCGGAGCCCGGACTCGAGACGAGATTGAGCGCGAAGATGCCGCGGTCGCGAAGCATTCGCCGGTTGGCTGCTGCGAACGCATTGTTTTTCGCGAGGATGTCCTGCTCGATCTGCACGACGCGCGACGGCGCGAGTCCGGGGGCGTGCGCGGCGCCGAGCCCGCCGGCGGCGCCGAGACCATGGTCATGCGAGTGGCCGTCGTGAGCATGCCGATGCCACGTGCCGTCGGCGTGGCGGTGACCGTGCGCGCCAGCAGGCTCCGCCTCCCCGCGCGGAGCGTCGTGCGGATGCGCGTGCGGCGCCCCCTCGGCATGCACATGCGCAGGTGCAGAATCGTCGACGGACGCGCCGTCGATCCGTGTCTCGCCGTGACCGCAGCCGCAGGTTGTGCACATGGCTCTTCTTTCTGTCAGTTGGCGCCGGACGCACCGCTCCGGCATTCACGCAATCTCGATTTCCCGTACTCGCATGTCCTCGCCCGCGATGACCTCGACCTGATAGCTGCCGCAGCGCGGACAGGCCTCGCCGCGCGCCGTGACGGCAACGCGCGTGCCGCACGGCATGCACCACGCTTCACCGGGCGTCGTGACGATGTCGAGCCGCGCTCTAGCCGCCGGGCCGCCGCGCGTCACCGCGTCGAAGCAGAAGCGAAGCGCCTCCGGCTCGACGTGCGACAGCGCGCCCAGCTCGAGGCAGACGGACGCGACACGCGACGCACCGCTCGCCCGCGCGGCGTCCTCGACGATCTCGAGCATCCCTTCGGCGAGCGCCATTTCATGCATGCGCAACCTCGACTGCAAAGGCGACGCACGGATCGAGCGCCTGCACGGCGAGCCGCGCGTGTCGCCTGAGCGTCGCTTCGTCGGCGGCGGGCAGCCCCGCGAGCCCGCGCGTCAACGGGCCGTCGCGATGAAAATTCCACTCGGTCGGCGCGACGATCTGGTAGCTCGCGATGCGGCCCTGGTCGACGCACGCCCGGTGCAACAGCAGCCCGCGCGCCGTTTCCACCGCCGCCACGCCCTCGCCCGGGTTCAGCGCAAACGCCTCGACCCGCCGCATGCCGCCGCCGGGCGAGCGAGCGCCGGAAAGCGTGCGGAGCAAGAGCGCCAATTCGACGAGCCGCGCCACCATTCGCGTCGGCACGGAATTGCCCCAGTGCGAGCGCAGCGCCGCGACGAGCGGATGCGCGTGCGTGCGTGCGAGCGCACCCGTTTCGGCCGGTGCGCCATCCCACTCCGGCGCCCGCTCGAAGGCCGGCGTCGCGCGCATCGCCGGCAGCACCGCGGCAACGAGCGCATCGCGCCGCGGCACGGGCATCAGCGGAACGTCGCTCGCGCCGAGCGTCGGCGCGGTGTCGATCAGCTCGCGCAGGAGCGTGGCCGGAAGGGTCGACACGCTCCGCGCCCAGCGGTCGAGCGCATCGACGTCGCTGCGATCGAGCCAGGCGACGGGGGCTTCGCCATAGACGTAGAGCTCGGCGACGTGTGTGAGCGCCGTGGACAGCCCGGCGGTCGCGCTCGTGCCCGAGGCCGCGCTCGCGGCGATCTGTCGGCGCGCCGCGGCAACAGGCGACGCCTGGCGGGAACGTCCCATCGCTTCCGGCCAGTCGATCAGGATACGCCACAGGTATTCGGCAATCGTCTCCAGCACGACTGACAATTCGCGCACCGCAATTGCGTCGGACGCGGCCTCGACACCCTCCGCCGCTTCGATCGCCGCAGCCGCGGCGGCACCTTGAGCGTGGCCGCAGATCGAGTACAGCAGCGGCACCATCGCCGCCGCTTCGACGCCGGTCTTGCCGCCCAGCACGCGGCCCGCCGCGAAGGCGCGCGTCGACCGGATGCGGACGTCGCGCACGCGCTGTCCGTCCCAGGCGAGCCGCACCACGATGTCACCCTCGAGGGTCACGATCGCCCCCGAAGCGCCCGCGCAGGAAATCGCGCTTCGACAGCGGGGCGTCCAGGTTCTCCTTGAGTCGTGCGAGCGGTCCGGGCGCCCGTTGTGCCTCCAGGGAAAGGTTCGCCACCGGCATTTCCCGCACTTCCGCATTCGCCGGATCGAACAGCGCTTCGCGCGCGAGCGCGGCGACGAGGCGCGCCGTTTCCTGATCGTCGAACTCCAGCAGCGGCGAAAACAGCGAGCACACCTGGTACTCGCCGATAACGTCGTCGCGCGCGCCGACGAACTCGTAATCACCGGCAGGGAACCGGTAACGGCGCTTTTCCCCCGCGGCGAGCGGCCGCCAGGCGGCAGGATCGCGCGGCGTCAGCGTGAGATTCATGAACCACGGCGTCAGCATCACGCCGAGCCAGCGCCCTTCCCACGGCGCGAAGCCGACAGCCTCGACGTCGAGCGCCGGATTGACGAACGCGAGCCCCGTCATCCGCCGCGCAACGGCGCGGAAGACGTCGGTCAGCCGCGCGCTGGGGTCGGAAAGCAGGGCAGGGTCGGAGACGGCGTTCATCTTCGACCTACTTGTCGGCCAACACGAGGAACTGGTCCTTCGTCGCCGAGCAGTTCGGGCAGGTCCAGTGCGGTGGCAGATGGGCAAAAGGAGTCTCGGGCGCAATCTGCCAGACGACGTCGCCCTCCGCCGGATCGTAGACGTACCAGCAGATCTTGCATTCCATTCGCGTGCCGGGCCCGATTTGCGCGGCATCGCCGAAGCTTTCGAACTTGGTCATGTCGGTCCGGATACCGCGACAGCTCAGTCGGCACACGACTCGCTCATCCACTCCACGAGCTCGGCCAACCGCACGCGGCTGTCGTCGAGGTCTTCCATCGCGGCGAGCGCCACTTCCGGCACGGCGACGATCTCGATCGTGTCGAGGATCAGCGTGTTCATGCTGTTGAAATACTGGACGCGCCAGACGTCGCGGGCGCCGGTCGACGTGATGCGGCAATTGCCGAAGCCACGCGCAATCATCGCCACCGGCCCGACCGGCAGCGCGCTGCCGAGCACCTGATGGTCATCGGGCGTCAGCGGGAACAGCGTCAGATTGATGACGTGCGCGCGCCCGCCCGGCGCGGGCTCGCGCATCTGCGCGTCGATCTCGACTAAGAGCGCCGGCGAATTCATCGCGCCCGAAGGCGTTGGCGGTACCGCGATCCGCGGCAGCGAGCCCTGCCGCGCCGCATCGGCCACCACGCGCGGCAATGCCGCCGCTTCGAGCCAGTCGCCGATCGTCTCGCCGCTCACGTCGAACGCGCAGACGCGCCAGATGCCGGTGAACACGCTCTCCTGGATGCGAAACGACGGCCGGCCCTCGATCGTGATGCCGACCTCGCCTTCCCCCAGCATCTGGTTCGTGACCACCAGCGCATCGGCCGGCATCCCGGAAAGATCGAAGCGCGGCCCGTCGGTGCTCGCGGCGGGATTCCAGCGCTCCATCGCGGCGGAGAACGCCGCCAGCAGATCGCGCGAGGCGCGCAGCGCCGCCGTGTCGACGCGCTCCGGGACATCGGGCATCCGGAACGTACTCATCTCGTGCGGCAGCGGGAGGTACTGCAGCTCCTCCTCATCCGGCTGCGATCCTGGGCCGATCATGCGTACCGGCAGCGGAAAATCGGACATCGTGGAATCCTTTCGCTCGCGAAATTCACGCACCGCAGGCGCCGGAGCCTTCGGTTGCGCCCCTGACGGCGATGCCGATCGCGGGCGGGCGCGTCGGCGCCGCGGCGAGAAGCCGGGCGATTTCCTGGCCGTACTCGTCCCAGTCGCGCAAACCGTCGATCGCGCCGACGTACTCGCCGCCCTTCAGCATGACGATCGCCGGCCAGCGGCGGAATCCGTAGCGCGAATGAAACGCCCGCGCTGCGTCCGGCAGCAGGACGCCGACGCCGAAGCGGCCCGCAAACGCCTTCGCGAGCTCGGGCACGATCACCGCGAGGTCGAGCGTTTCCCGGTATCGCACCGGATCCTCGGCGAACAGCAGCAGCGTGTGGCCAGCCCGTCGCGTAAACGTGTCGAAGTTCGTCGCGTCGACCTCGCTTGCACCGTGCTTCGTGAAGAGCTGCGCGAGCAGCGGATGGGCGCGCGCGGCGGCGGCGGTCGCGGCAACGGGAATCGTCATGGCGTCTTCGTCCTGAGGTGCGGCGGCAATTGCGGCACGCGGCCCACGAGATCCGCGAAGTATTCGTCGACGCCAGAAACGCCGGCGAGCGCGGCCTCGAGCGCATCGAGCGCGGCATCGGTCTGCGCGGCCTCTTGCGGCGTCAGCGTACGCACCGCCGAGCCCTGGTAGGCGAGAATCCACGCGCCGACCGGTTGATCGCCGACCAGTGCGACGTCGATCCGCTCGCGCCGGCCGCGTCCAGCGCAGATCGCCGCGCGGCCGTCCGCGCCGGCAACTTGCACTTGCATCGGAATGCCGACGCACACGTCAGCGTCTCCGCGGATCTGCGCGCGCGAGCACGCGCGGGTCGCCGACGCGGCACGCCTCCGCCGCCGAGGGCCGTCCCGACTCGTAGGCGTCGAGCGCGAGAGAGCGAGCGTTGAGCGGCTCGAAACGGGTTCCGGCGCGCCGCTGCTTCCCCGGATATCCCCACAGTGCCAGCTCGCGCGCAGCGAGCGCCACGGCGTCGGGAAGGCGTTTCCTGACGGTCTCGGTGAGGCTGCCGCCGAAGTCGGAAAGCTCCTGCGGCTCCACGCCGACGGCGACGATCGTTTCCGGCGCGCAGCCGTTGAGCTGCGCGAGCGCGAGAACGTCATTGAAGCCGTTCTGGTGCGGCGAGAGCTTCGTGCGCCCCCATGCGGGCACTTCGGCGTCGCGCAGCACGATGAGCGCGCCCGGCTCGCGGCGAACGTCGATCGCGTCGAACACCAGCACGCGCCGCGATGTGGCGATGGCGTCGTAGAGGTTGAGGCCGAGCGTTCCGCCATCCTTCAGCACGACCGCCGAGGGGAACGCGTACGTCGCATGCAGCGCCTCGACCGCGCGCACGCCGAATCCCTCGTCGGCCCAGAGCACGTTGCCGATTCCCAGCACCAGCGCTTCGCAGCGGCCTTCCATCGCCCTTTTGTAACGTCTGTCGTAACAGAGCGAAGCCTACCGCCGCGACGAGCCCGCGTATTGAGTTAGGTCAAGCGAAGCCGGGGTGGCTCCGCAGGGCAGCGACTCTGAACGTGGAATTCGCTCCACGCGGTAGGGAAAAAATTTCCGGCGCTGCCCGGGAATTCGTCGGCGACGACTCGCCAACTCCCTGTAGTGAAAGGGGAAAGGATTTGGCATGCGCGTTGCGTCAGCCACACCGATCGGCGGGCATCGGACCGCCCGCCGGCGACAGGTGAGAGGCGTTTATTTTCCATTGAGCGGGAGATTTTCATGAAGCTTTCGATGCGCGAAGCGATGTACGCAGTGGTCATCGGTGCGTTCGCCATGGGTGTTCAGGCGCAAACGCCATCCACCGCAACTCGGCCGCAAGCCGACACCTCGAAGATGACCGGCGCAGCGACCGCGGACAAGGCCAAGGCCGACGCGGATTACAAGGCAGCGCTCGAGGCCTGCAATGCCAAGACCGGCGCCCTGAAAGAGAGCTGCCAGAAGGACGCAAAGGCGGCGCACGAGCACGCGATGGGCAAGAAGGACACCTCGACGATGGGTGCCGGACAGAGCTCGATGGGTGCCGGACACACCTCGACCGGAGGCTATTCGTCGGGCAGCACGGGGCAGAAGTGAGGTAGCGGCAAACTGTCCGGCGTGCACTTGGCGGGCGACGCGATTCGACGTCGTCCGCCAACGGAGACGCCGGGCACGGAGAGGCCTATGAAATCGATCCTCGACCCTGCATTCCGTTACACCCCTAGCGTCGAAACCGACCTGCGCAAGACGTTCGCGAGGATTCGCCGCGAGCAACGGCTGCGCGAACAGGCAAACGCGCAGGCCGAGGCCGAAGCGAGAACGAAGGTCCTGCCGATCAGCCCGCGCAGGCACGAGGCGCAGCTTTGACGACCTCGTAGCCGTTTGCGCGACCATCGCCGCGGAAGCTCGCGGCGCGCAGGCGCTTGGCGTGACTCAGGGTCCCAAAAGGCGCGGGTAAGGCTTACGCCCTTCGCGGACTGCGCTTGCGCGGCTCGCGCGTAACGACGTCGCGCACCGCCGCATGCATGTCCCACGCCACCTGCAGGTGCATCCAGAACGCCGCATCGTTGCCGAAATACATCGCGAGCCGCACCGCGGTGTCCGGCGTGATCGAGCGGCGGCCGTTGATCAGCTCGTTGACGCGCCGGCGCGAGACGTCGAGCGCCTCGGCCAACTCGGTCTGCGTGATCGAGAGCGGCTTCATGAAGCGCGTCGCGAGGAACTCGCCCGGGTGCGGCGGCTTGCGCGACGCCAGGGCGAGGCGCGCCGGCCGTCCCCGGCCGGCGCCCTTCCAGCGAGTGCTTTCGTTTCGAGTCAGCATCGCTGCCGGGTCGGCGCCTCGCGACCGGCCCGGTCTCCTCTTATCGCCCCCTGAGCCCGGTGCCTCAACCATTCGGCTCGCGCTTGAACAGCCGCAGTCCGTTGACCATCGTGCTGATGATCGACTCGCCGCTCATGACGTCCTCGCGGAACACCATGTACATGTGGATGAACGCGAACAGCAGCAGATACCACATCGCGAGATGATGGAGCGTGCGGACCATCTGCGGATCGCCGAAGGCGACGAACACCCAGCCAAACCAGCTCATCCACGGCAATCCCCAGCCCCACTGCTCGGCGTAGAGCGCAAGTCCGGTGACGATCAGGAACAGCGTGCCCAGCGTGAACATGAAGAACATCGCCGCCTGCGCCACCGGATTGTGGCCAACCCAGAGATCGGACTCCTTCTTGAGGAACAGGTAGTACGCGACCTGGCTCCAGAAGCCGCGCCACCACGCGCCGCTCCAGAACGGCACGTAAAAAATGCTCCGCGCGTGGTGATTGCCCATGAGTGCCCAATAGATCCTGACGGCGAACGCGACCGCGAGGATCATCCCCGCGCTTTCGTGAATCATCCGGATCCAGCCAAAGTAGAAGCTGTCGTACGCTTCACCTCCGATCGCCGGCAGCGGGCTCCCGATCAGGTAGCCCGTCGCCGCGAGGACGATGATCGCGAGCATTGTCACCCAGTGCCAAAGCCGGACCGGCGCCTCGTAGACGTACACCGGCTCGAACGGACCGCTCAGGACCCGGCCGGATACAGACTCGACTCGCATGGCGATCTCCTCAACGCACCTTGACCGACACGAGCTCCTCGCCTTCGGGGCTCATCACATGCGTAGCACAGGCTAGGCACGGGTCGAAGCTGTGGATCGTGCGCAGGATTTCGACGGGCTGCTCGGGCTTCGCCATCGGCGTGTTGAGCAGCGCCGCCTCGTACGCGCCGATCTGGCCCTTGGCGTCGCGCGGGCCCGCGTTCCACGTCGTCGGCACCACGCACTGGTAGAGATCGATCTTCGTATTCTTGATCTTGATCCAGTGCGCGAGCGCGCCGCGCGGGGCTTCGCAGGGGCCCGCGCCCTTGGCATCGGCCGCCCACGTCGACGGCTCCCACTTTTCGACGTTCGCCGTTGCGAGATCGCCGGCCTTGATGTTGGCGACAAGCTCGTCGTAATACTGCTTCATCTTGCGCGCCGCCCACTGGCACTCGAGCCCGCGTGCAGCCGTGCGGCCGAGCGTGGAAAAGAGCGCCGTGATCGGCACGTCGAGCGCCTTCAGCGTCGCGTCGACCTGCTCCTTGATGTCCTTGCGGCCGCGCGCGTAGGCGACGATGTACCGGGCCAACGGTCCGACTTCGACTGCGTTGCCCTTCCACCGCGGCGCCTTGACCCACGAGTACTTCGCGCTTTCGTCGAAGTTCTCGACGTTGGTGCGCGTGCCTTTCGTGTCCTTGCCGAGCACGAAGTTCGGATCGGTCGTCCCGTCGAACGGGTGCAGCCCCTTGCTCTCGTCGGCGTACTTGTACCACGAGTGCGTGACCCATTCCTGGACCTGCTCGGGATCCTTGAGGTCGACGTCGTAGACCTTGGAAAGATCACCGTTGAGGATCACGCCCGAAGGCAGCGCCAGGCTCGCGTTGGTGTAATCGTTGGGGATCTCCGGGAACTCGCCGTAGGCCATGACGTTCTTGCCCGAGAGCCCGCCGCCCCATTGCGCCCAGTCCTTGTAGAAGCCGGCGACCGCGAGCAGATCCGGAATGTAGACCTCGTCGATGAACGCGGCGGTGCGATTGCAGATGTCGCCCACCATGTTGAGCGTGGCCATGTTGATCGCGCCCGTCGCGCCGGTGCCGTCGACGTTGATCGGGCTCGGCACGCCGCCGACGAGCCAGTTCGGATGCGGATTCTTGCCGCCGAAGATCGTCTGGATCTTGACGATCTCCTTCTGGAAGTCCAGCGCCTCGAGATAGTGCGTCGTCGCGAGCAGGTTCACTTCCGGCGGCAGCTTGTACGCCGGGTGGCCCCAGTAGGCGTTGCTGAAGATCCCGAGCTGTCCGCTCTCGACGAACTTCTTCAGCCGGTTCTGCACGTCGCGGAAGTACGCGGGCGACGAATTCGGGTGGCTGGAGATGCTCTGCTGGATCTCGGAAGTCTTCTTCGGGTCGGCTTTGAGCGCCGAGACGACGTCGACCCAGTCGAGCGCGTGCAGATGGTAGAAGTGGACGAGATGGTCCTGCGCGTACAGCGTCGCGTGCATCAGATTGCGGATCGTGTTCGCGTTCTTCGGAATCTTGATGCCGAGCGCGTCCTCGACGGTCCGCACGGAAGCGAGCGCGTGCACGCCGGTGCACACGCCGCAGATCCGCTCGACGAACGCCCACGCGTCGCGCGGGTCGCGGCCCTTGAGGATCACCTCGAGTCCGCGCCACATCGTGCCCGTGGAGACGGCATTGCGGATCACGTTGTTCTTGTCGACGTTGACCTCGATGCGCAGATGGCCCTCGATCCGCGTGATCGGATCGACGACGACGCGCTTGCCGCTGTTGTCGAGCGTGAAGCCCTGCGTTTGATAGATGGCCATGATCTACTCCCTCACTCGCTCGACTTGTCGTTGCTCGTCTTGCTGCGCGCCTGCTTGATCGCGCTCACCGCCGCGTGTGCGGCGACTGCCGCGCCGGCCGCGGCCAATGCCACGAGCCCGATCCTGTCGGCGGTCCCTTCGGCGCCGGCGATCCCCGGCACCTTGACCGTCGTCAGGTGGTCGTAGAACGAACCCTTGTCCCAGAACCCGTCCTCGGAGCAGCCGATGCAGCCGTGGCCCGACTGGACCGGCCACGACGTGCCTTCGTTCCAGCGTGTCGCCGAGCACGCGTTGTAGGTCACCGGACCCTTGCAGCCCATCTTGTACAGACAGTAGCCCATCCGCGCGCCGGCATCGTCGAACGTCTCGACAAACTGGCCCGCGTCGAAGCTCGGCCGGCGATAGCACTTGTCGTGAATGCGCTGGCTGTAGAACATCTTCGGCCGGCCCTGCGCATCGAGATCGGGCAGCCGGTCGAAGGTCAGGATGTAGGTGACCACGCCGGTCATCACCTCGGCGATCGGCGGACATCCCGGCACCTTGATGATCGGCTTGTCGGTGATCACCTTGTGCACGGGCGTTGCCTGCGTCGGATTGGGCTTCGCGGCCTGCACGCATCCCCACGATGCGCAACTGCCCCACGACACGATCGCCTTCGCATCCTTGGCGACGCGGCGCAGCTTCTCGACGAACGGCTTGCCGCCCGGGATGCAGTAGATGCCGTCGTCGGCAAGCGGCGGGTTCCCCTCGACGGCGAGGATGTAGTTGCCCTTGTACTTGGTGATCGTCTGCTCGAGCGCTTCCTCGGCCTGGTGGCCGGCCGCGGCCATCAGCGTGTCGTCGTAGTCGAGCGAGAGCATCGACAGCACGACGTCCTTCGCGAGCGGATGCGCGGAGCGGATGAACGACTCGCTGCAGCACGTGCATTCGAGCCCGTGCAGCCAGACGACCGGGGTGCGCGGCTTCGTCTGCATCGCCTGCGCGATCTGCTGCGCGCCGGCGTCACCGAGCCCGAGCGATGCGGCAGTGAGGCTGCAGAACTTGAGAAAGCTCCGGCGCGAAATTCCCTGCCGGCGCATCAGCTCATAATAGGTCTCGAACATTTCGCCCCTCCTCACCGACGGGCCCCGTCTCTCGTGCCAACCTTCACGCGAGACGCCCGCGGATCCATTGCAACGGAGCTATTTAGAACCGGTTGCAATGGGTGCCGATTGACGTGGATCAAGAGCGGTGGGTGCGTTCGCGCAATGCGTTTTCCGAGTGCCCGGAACAGGTATCGGCACCTGCGACGGCGTAACGGAGGGCGTAACAGTTCCCTCGTGCCGGGGGCTGGAAGCAGGAGGACGCGAGCTGGAGGCGCCAGGGGGCGTTGGTGACTGACGCCGGCCCGCGCGCCGCCGTTACAATAGGACCCCATGGAATTGCGCAAGTCGGTCCTGGTGGGCCATTCTGCCGAGCAGATGTTCGACCTGATCGAAGCGGCGGAGCATTATCCGCAATTTCTGCCCTGGTGCGCCGCGGCGGCGATCGTCGAGCGCGACGAATCGGTCGTGGTCGCCGACATCGAAATCGACGTCCACGGCGTGCGCTTCGGCATCCGCACCCGCAATCCCAAGCGACGTCCGGCGTGGATGGCGATCCATCTGGAGCGCGGCCCGTTTCGCCGCTTCCACGGCGAGTGGCACCTCACCCCGCTCACCGCCGAGGGCTGCCGCATCGAATTCGAATTGCGCTACGACTTCGATCATTCGGTCATCGGCAAACTCGCGAGCCCGGTGTTCGACCGGATCGCCAACACCCTGGTCGATGCCTATGTCGCCCGTGCCGACCGGGTCCGCGCAATGGGCGGTCTACCGGCGACGCCCGCCTGTGGCGCTGCCCGCGATATTCCGGCGGCCATCGAAGCGCCGGCGGCCGCCGCGCCGACTTCCGCCCCACGCGGCAACGAACTGCATAACCGGAGCGAACCGACATGACCGACAAAGCCAAACTCGACGCACTGCGCTCGACCAAGCTTGCTGCGGAGCTCACCGACGAGCAATGCCGCGTCCTCGCGGCGCTGATGACGCTGCACGACCTGAAGCAAGGCGACACGCTGGCCCGGGAGGGCACCGTCGACAACCACCTCTACGTGATCCTTTCCGGTGTGCTCGGCGTGGTGAAGAACGCCGGCACCGACAGCGCGGTCACCATCAACACGCTGCACGCGGGCGATTTCGTCGGCGAAATGGGCTTCATGGACGGCACCGAGCTCTACGCGTCGAAAGTGGCGCTGGGAGACGCGCGCGTCCTCACGCTCGAGCGGGAGAAGCTCGAATCGCTGCTCGACACGCACCCGCAGATCGTCTACCGCGTGATGCGCGCGATCATCCGCGTCGTCCACCAGATCCAGCGGCGGCTGTCGATGCAGCAGGTCGAGCTGTCCAATTACATCTACAAGCAGCACGGACGGTACTGACGGCGGCCGCGAACTGCGCGTGGTTGCAACGCGCGGCCCCCGCGATTATGTTAGCGGGATGATCGAGCCCGCGCCGTTCCACCCCGCCGTCGATGCCTGGTTTCGCAAGACCTTTCCGGCACCTACCGAAGCCCAGGCACGCGCGTGGCCGGCGATCCAGGCGGGCCGCCACGTCCTGGTCGCAGCGCCGACCGGCTCGGGAAAGACGCTGGCCGCGTTCCTCGCGGCGATCGACACGCTGGTGCGCCGCGGCATCGAGGCCGCGCTGCCCGACGAAACCTGCGTCGTCTACGTCTCGCCGCTGAAGGCGCTGTCGAACGACATCCGGCGCAATCTTGAAGCGCCGCTTTCGGGCATCCGCGCCGAACTCGCGGCGCTGGGCCATCCGGACATCGAGATCCGGACGCTGGTCCGCACCGGCGACACCCCGCAGAGCGAGCGGGCGATGATGCGCCGCCGACCGCCGCACATCGTCGTCACCACGCCGGAATCTCTGTACGTGCTGCTCGGCTCCGATTCCGGGCGCAGGATGCTCTCGACGACGCGCACGGTGATCGTCGACGAAATCCACGCGCTTGCCCCGAGCAAGCGCGGCAGCCATCTCGCGCTGTCGCTCGAGCGCCTTGCCGCCTTGACCGCAACGCCGCCGGTGCGCATCGGCTTGTCCGCGACGCAGAAGCCCATCGACGAAAGCGCGGGCTTCCTGGTGGGAACTCCCGACTCGCCTCGACGCTGCACGATCGTCGACACCGGGCACGTGCGCGAGCGCGACCTCGCACTCGAGGTTCCGCCGTCGCCGCTCGAGGCCATCATGTCGGGGGACGTCTGGCAGCAGGTCTACGCGCGCCTCGCCCTGCTCACGCGCGAACATCGCACCACGCTCGTCTTCGTCAACACGCGGCGGATGGCCGAGCGCGTGGCGCGGCACCTGTCCGAGCTGATCGGCAAGGACGTGGTCACCGCCCATCACGGAAGCCTCGCCAGGGAGCGGCGCCTCGAGGCCGAGCAACGGTTGAAGCGCGGCGAATTGCGCGCGCTCGTGGCCACCGCGTCGCTCGAGCTCGGCATCGACATCGGCGACGTCGAGCTCGTGTGCCAGCTCGGCACGCCGCGCTCGATCGCCACCTTCCTGCAGCGCGCGGGGCGCGCCAATCACACGGTGCGCGGGCAACCCAAGGCGCGACTGTTTCCCTTGTCGCGCGACGAGCTGGTCGAGTGCACGGCGCTGCTCGACGCGGCGCGGCGCGGCGAACTCGACCGCGTCGTGATGCCCGGGAAGCCGCTCGACGTGCTCGCCCAGCAGATCGTGGCCGAAGTGGCGGCGCGCGAATGGGGCGAAGACGCCTTGTTTCGTTGCTTCACCCGGGCCTACCCGTACGCGACGCTGACGCCCGACGAGTATCACGCCGTGGTGCGAATGCTCGCCGACGGGTTCGGCACCCGTCGCGGCCATCGCGCCGCGTATGTGCACCGTGACGCCGTGCACGGCGTGCTGCGCGGCCGGCGCGGCGCGCGCCTGGTCGCAATCACTTCGGGCGGCGCGATTCCCGACACCGCCGACTACGACGTCGTGCTCGAGCCCGCGGGCCAACTCGTGGGCACGGTCAACGAGGACTTCGCGATCGAAAGCCTCGCCGGCGACATCTTCCAGCTCGGCAACACTTCGTACCGGATCCTGCGCGTGGAGGCCGGGCGGCTCCGCGTCGAGGATGCGCACGGCCAGCCGCCGAACATTCCGTTCTGGCTGGGCGAAGCGCCGGGCCGAACCGACGAGCTCTCGTTCGCGGTATCGCGGCTGCGCGAAGACGTCGTGGCGCGGCTCGACGACGGTGCAGCGCTCAGCTACCTGACGCAGGAGCTGCGCCTCGGCGCGTCGCCCGCCGAGCAGCTGGTCGAATACCTGGCTGCGGCGCGCGCCGCATTGGAAACGATGCCGACGCAGAAAACGATCGTCTTCGAGCGCTTCTTCGACGAATCCGGCGGCATGCAGCTCGTCATTCACTCGCCGTTCGGCAGCCGCATCAACCGCGCCTGGGGTCTCGCGCTGCGCAAGCGCTTCTGCCGGAAGTTCAATTTCGAGCTGCAGGCGGCAGCAACCGAAGACGCGATCGTGCTGTCGCTCTCGACCAGCCACAGCTTTCCGCTCGACGAGGTGGCGCGCTATCTCCACTCGAAGAGCGTGCGGCCGCTCCTCGTGCAGGCGATGCTCGACGCGCCGATGTTCGCCGCGCGGTGGCGCTGGACGGCCACCACCTCGCTCGCGCTGCCGCGCTTTCGCTCCGGCAGGAAGGTGCCGCCGCAGCTGCAGCGGATGGGGGCGGAGGACCTCCTCGCGGCGGTGTTTCCCGACCAGATCGCCTGCGCCGAGAATCGGGTGGGCGAGCGTGAAGTGCCCGACCACCCGCTCGTCAATCAGACCGTTCACGATTGCCTGTACGAGGCGATGGATATCGAGGGGCTGGAGAAGCTGCTGCGCGCGATCGAATCCGGCGCAATTCGCGTCGAACACCGGGATCTGACGGAGCCCTCGCCGCTGGCGCTCGAGATCCTGAGCGCGCGGCCCTATGCCTTCCTCGACGACGCGCCGCTGGAAGAGCGCCGCACGCATGCGGTGATGAGCCGCCGCTGGCTCGACGAAGAAACGGCGGCCGGCCTGGGCCGACTCGACGCCGAGGCGATCGAACGCGTGCGCGGCGAAGCGTGGCCCACCGCTGCGAACGCCGACGAACTGCACGACGCGCTGCTGGGACTCGCGTTCTTCACGGAGAACGAGGTCGCGGGGGGCGATCGATGGCCTTCGTTCCTGGCCGCCCTGGCGGAAGCGAACCGCGCCACCCGGCTGGCCGTGCGGCCGCCGCCTTCGACCGCAGCCGTCGCGCACGAGAGAACCCTGTGGGTCGCCGCCGAGCGCCTGCCGCAGTTCGCCGCCGTGTTTCCGCAGGCACGTCTTTCGCCGCCAATTGCGGCGCCCGCGGAGTTCGCAGCCCGCACGTGGGCGGCTGAAGAAGCGCTGGTCGAGGTCGCGCGCAGCCGGCTCGAGGGGCTGGGCCCGGTTACGGCCAGGGCACTCGCCGATTCGATGGCGCTGCCGGTCGCGGACATCGACGCGGCGCTGGCGAAACTCGCGACCGAAGGCTTTGCGCTGCGCGGCGCGTTCACTCCCGGCGCCGGCCAGGCCGAATGGTGCGACCGCGCGCTCCTCGCCCGCATCCATCGCTACACCGTGAACCGGCTGCGGCAGGAAATCGAGCCGGTCTCGATACAGGATTTCATGCGGTTTCTTTGTCGCTGGCAGCATGTCGTTCTCACCGAGCGGCGCGAAGGTCCCGACGCGTTGGCGGCCCTGATCGCGCAGCTCGAGGGCTTCGAGGCGCCGGCGGCGGCGTGGGAAGCCGAAATCCTGCCGGCGCGACTCGACAACTACGATTTCACCTGGCTCGACGACCTGTGTCTCGCCGGACGCGCCGTGTGGACGCGCCTCACGGCCCCGGCACGCGGCGGGACAAGGAACGCCGGCCCGATCCGCACGACGCCGGTCGCGCTATTGCCGAGACGCAATCTCGGTCTATGGAATCGCGCGATGCCGGCGCCGTCGGAGTCCTCGCCGGCGAGCTCTCGCGGAGAAACGGTGGCCGCTCATTTGAAGGCCCACGGCGCCTGCTTCTACGACGAGATCGTCGAGGCGACTGGGATGCTGCGCACGCAGGTCGAGGACGCGCTCGCCGAGCTCGTCGTGCTGGGGCTCGTCCATTCCGACAGCTTCGCCGGCTTGCGGGCGCTGTTGACGCCGTCCGCTCGACGCAAGCCGCTCGCGGAGGGCAAGCGACGCCGGCGCACCGCGCTCTTCGGCATCGAGGACGCCGGACGCTGGGCGCTGGTCCGCCGAGGCGCGCCGAAGCTTGCCGCCACTGGCGCGTCCAACGAACCCGAGCACGAAATCGTCGAGCACATCGCGGATACCTTGCTGCGTCGCTATGGCGTCGTATTCTGGCGGATCCTCGAGCGCGAGTCGGCGTGGGTTCCTCCGTGGCGCGAGCTTCTGCGCGTGCTGCGGCGTCTCGAAGCCCGCGGCGAAATCCGCGGTGGCCGCTTCGTGGCCGGCATCCCGGGCGAGCAGTTTGCGCTGCCTGAAGCGCTCGGTTTGCTGCGCGAGACACGGCGTGCGCCGCCGTCGGCCACGTGGATCTCGCTTTCCGCCGCCGATCCGCTGAACCTCTTCGGCAACCTCGTGCCGGGGGCGAGGGTCGCGGCCGTGACGAGCAACCGGATCCTCTATCGCGATGGCCTGGCCGTGGCGGCACTCGTCGCCGGTGAGACCCAGTGGATGCAGGCGCTCCCGCCGCACGAGATGCGCGAGGCCGAAAGCGTGCTTGTCAAGCGACAAGCGGGGTCGCCGCTGCTCGCGTATTTGCGTTGAATGCGCGATCTCGGCAGCCGGGCTCCGGTGCCGCCGCAGGGCGACGGCCCGTAAGGGTCGGTGAATTCCCACCCGACGAACGTGGAATCAGGGCGAAGCGTGCGCAAAAACTGCGCGGGATGGCGCAAAATCTGCCGGCCGTGCGCCGCGATGGTGCAGCGCAACGAGTGGCGCCGAGCGAGGCGCATGGCGAGGGCGCTGTCGCAGGCGCGCGACGCCCACCGACGGCCGAGGGTGATTGTCCGGCCGTCAGCTTGCGCAGCATCCCTTGCGTTTGGCACGCTATGTGCTGAAGGAGCTTCACAGGAGGCATTCATGGACCCTGTCATCCCGCTCGCCGATCTACAGCCGATCTACTCGGTCGCCGAGGTCGATCGGGCGCTCGAGGACAGCGCTGCGCGTCGCAACGAAAGCCTCAAGGGATGGTACGACCGCATGCGCGATCTCGGCGGGTCCCGCTATATCGTAAAGCCGTCGCGCACCGCCGCGATCGACGAGCTGTACGACGCCTCGCCGAATTTCACGAACGTCATCGACGATCTCAAGAAATTCCTTGCGCTCGCGATCGCCGGCAACGAGGCGGTGCAATTCACCCCGATCCTGCTCCTGGGCGAGCCCGGCCTCGGCAAGACGTATTTCGCGAAGAAGCTCGCGCACGCGCTCGGGACCGGCTACGAGTTCGTCTCGATGAGCTCGCTCACCGCGGGCTGGGTGCTGACCGGCGCGTCCGCGCAATGGCACAACGCGCGCCCGGGAAAGGTCGCGCAGACACTGGTCGAGGGCGAGTACGCCAACCCGGTGCTGGTGCTGGACGAAGTCGACAAGGCCGGCGGCGACCACCGCTACGACCCGATGGGCGCGCTGTACGGCCTGCTGGAGCGCGACACGGCTCTTCATTTCAAGGACGAGTTCATCGACCTCGACATGGATGCGTCGCACATCCTGTGGGTGGCGACCGCGAACGACGACGCGTCGATTCCCGACCCCATCCTCAACCGGATGAATGTTTACGCGATCGAGCGGCCCGACGCCGGCGGCTCGCGCAAGATTGCGCTGTCCGTCTATCGGGAGATCCTCGACGCGCACCACTGGCCTTTTCCGCCCGAGCCCTCGGAGAGCGTGCTCGAGCGGTTGGCGACGATTCCGCCGCGCGACATGAGGAAGCTCCTGCTCGATGCGTTCGGCACTGCGCAACTCGCCGGACGCGACCACCTTCTGCCCGAAGACCTCGACGCGAAGAAGCTCTGCGGCCGCCGGATGCGGATGGGCTTCTGAGCGCGTTCGTGATCGTCCCGATCCGCCGCCCGGGGGCTTCGGCCGTCAGCGCACCGGCAGCGTGAACGTGAACGTCGCGCCGGCGCCTGGCCGGCTGTCGACCCGAATCCGGCCGCCATGCAGCTCGACGAACTTGCGCGAGATCGCGAGGCCCAGCCCGGTGCCCTCGACTTTCTTCGCCGCCGTTCCCACCTGCCGGAACTCCTCGAACACCGTCGCCTGATCCTCAGCGGCGATGCCGACGCCGGTGTCGGCAACCGAGATCTCGGCCACCCCGTCGCGCAGCGCCGCCCGCACGTCGATCCGGCCGCCCTCCGGCGTGAACTTGAGCGCGTTCGACAGCAGATTCAGCAACACCTGCTTCACCTTCCGCTCGTCGGCACGCACCGTCCCCAAACGCTCGTCGAGCGTCCGTTCCAGCACGATGCCGCCCCGGGACGCCCGCTCGCGCACGAGGACCAGCGTGTTCTCGATGACGCTCGGCAGATCGAATTCGAAAGGCTCGAGTTCCATCCGCCCGGCCTCGATCTTGGACAGATCCAGGATGTCGTTGATGAGGGAAAGCAGGTGCCGTCCCGATTCGAGAATGTCGCCGAGGTATTCCGCCTGCTTGTCGTTGATCTCGCCGAACATCCGCTCGGCGAGCACCTCGGAAAAGCCGATGATCGCGTTCAGCGGCGTGCGCAGTTCGTGCGACATGTTGGCGAGGAACTCGCTCTTGTGCCGGCTCGCGACCTCGAGCTCGCGGCCCTTCGCCTCGATCTCGCGGAACAGCCGCGCGTTCTGGATCGCGAGCGCCGACTGCGTGGCGAAACTCTTCAAGAGCTCGACCACCTGCGGCGCGAAATCTCCGGTCCTCTTCCGGATCACAACGAGCCCGCCCAGCAGGTGGTCCTCGCGCAGCAGCGGCACAGCGAGCAGCGCGCGGTAGCCGAGTCGGATGAGGATTGCGCGAACCCGACTCTCGTAGCTCCCTTCGTCGGCGATATCGCGGATTTGCACGGGCTCGCCGGTCACGGCCAGTCGCCCGACTGCGCCCTCTCCCTTCGGAATCGGCGAGGCGCGGAGCGCATCGGCCAGCTCGCCGGGCAGGTCGTGTGTCGCGCGCAGGTGGAACTCCTCCCCTGCTTCGTCGTATTCGTGAATGGCGCCGCCGTCCATCTCGGCCAGCGCCGTCGCTCGCGACGCGATCGTCGCCAACACTGTCTCGAGGTCGAGCGTAGAGCTGACCGCCTGCCCGACTTCTCCCAACGCCTTCAATTCGCCGACCGATCGCATCAGTTCCCTGGTCCGCGCATCGAGCTCCTTGAACAGCCGCACGTTTTCGATCGCGATCACCGCCTGGTCGGCGAAGGTCTCCATCAATGCGATCTGTCGGTCGGTGAACGGCCGCACTTCGTGCCGGTAAATGACGATTACGCCAAGTACCTCGCCTTCCCGGATCATCGGTACCGCGAGCACGGTGCGGTACGGGTCGACCTCGGAGCCACCGTACCGGTACTCGGGATCGCTCCGCACATCGAGATTGTGGATCGTGCGGCGCTCGAGCACGGCGCGCCCGGAATTGCTTTCGCGCCCTGGCACCGGAGGGTTGCCCTCGAAAAACGCCCTGAGCTCCGGCGACACGTTGCAACCTACGGCATAACGCAGAACCTGGCCGTCAAAGCGGAAGATGAGACCGCGTTCGGCAGCGCAAAGGGCGACGGCGTTCCCGGCGAGTGTCTCGAAGACCGGCTGCACGTCGAACGTGGAGCGCCCGATCACCTTTAGCACTTCACTCGTCGCCGTCTGCTGTTCCAGCGCTTCAGTGAGATCGCGGTTCCGGGCTGCGAGCTCCTTGAACAACCGGACATTCTCGATCGCGATGACCGCCTGGTCGGCGAAGGTCTGGAGCAACGCGATCTGCTTGTCGGAAAACGGCCCGGGGTACGGGCGGCCGACGCCGATTGCCCCGATCGGCACTCCATCGCGCAACAGGGGAACGGCCAGGGCGCTCCTGAAACCCGTGCCAACGGCGGTTGAGCCGATCGCATAATCGGGATCCTCGAGCACGTCGGGAATTGCCACAACGCTGCGCGTAAGCACCGCACGGACCACCGCAGTCTGGCGGCTGGGCGGCCTTGGAAACGCCCGCCGCCAGGCCTCGGCCCCCTCCGGGTTCAGGTTGGCGTCGGCCGCCAAGTGGATCAGCGTGCCGTCGAACGTGAATACGAGCGCGGAGCTGGCGCTGCAAAGCTTGAGTGCCGCCGGGGCGATGGCGTCGAACACCGGCTGCACGTCGGTGGGCGACTGGCTGATCATCCGCAGGATTTCGCTCGTCGCCGTCTGCCGCTCCAGCGCTTCCGTGAGGTCGCGGTTGCGCGCTTCGAGCTCCTTGAACAGCCGCACGTTCTCGATCGCGATCACCGCCTGGTCGGCGAACGTCTCGAGCAACTCCCGATGGGCGTTCGGCACGGGCCCAGGCTCGGTCCAGCCGACCGTGATGACACCGAGCACCCTGTCGTCACGGATCATCGGCACGCCCAGCATCCGCCGCCACCGCCCGATGACCGCGAGCGGACGAGCATAGTCGGGATCGGCGAAGGCATCCTCCATGGCGACGACCGATCCCTCGAGGATCACCCTTCCCGCGATCTGCGACGTGTCCGGGTGCATCGGGTACTGGGCCAGGAGGCGCTCCAGAAACGCCGGGTCGGTCTGGCTGGTTGCGACGAAGTGCAGGAGCTCGCCGTCGAATCGCAGCGCATTGGCAAACATGCCGCCGCAGAGGCGCGCGGCGTTGCGCACGATCGTGTCGAACACGGGCTGCGGGTCGGTGCGGGTGCTGCTGATGACCTGCAGGATTTCCGCAGTCGCCGTCTGCTGTTCCAGCGCCCCGGTGACGTCGCGGTTCCGGGCTTCGAGCTCCTTGAACAGGCGGACGTTCTCAATCGCGATCACCGCCTGGTCGGCGAAGGTCTGCAACAGGGCGATCTGGTCATCCGGGAACGGTCCCGGCTCGGGGTGACCCACCGCGATGCCGCCGATCGCGCGCCCATCCCGCATCAACGGGACGGCCAGAACGCTGCGGAACCCGCCGGCGATGGAGTGCTCCCCGATGATGTATTCGTCGTCCGCGAGCACGTCCGGAACGACGACGATTTCGCGCGTCATGATTGCGCGGGTCACGGCAGTGTCCCGGTTCGGCTTGCGCGGGAACAGCTTGCGCAGGGTTTCGACGTAACTGGGATGCACGTTCATCGCCGCCGCCAAGTGGATCATCTGGCCGTCGTACGTGAACACGTTGGCCGAGCTGGCCTTGCACAATCTGAGCGCCGCGGCGAGGATCGTATCGAACACCGGCTGCACGTTCGCCGGAGAGGCGCTGATCACGCGCAGGATTTCGGCCGTCGCCGCCTGCTGCTCGAGCGCGTCGGCCAGCCATTTCTCGACCTCGAGCACGTCGCGGCTCGCTCGCCGCCCCTTCGTCGTGGATCCGGCTGGTCGCGCGGCTTCGACTTTGCCCGTGGCCGCGTCTGCTGCCCGTTTCAATGTTTCCCCTTGAGCGGTCTGACGGCGGATCGCATGTCCTGGTCTTGCGTGTGTGCGCCCCGCCGAAATCGACCACGGCGAAGCTACGCCGATGGCGCAGCAGGGTCAACGTGGCCGGGTGCGGGTCCCGACGCCGTCGGGCCACTGCCGCCGACGGACCTCTGGTACATTGTGCCGACATGGGCGTCCGGACCCGCCAGCGCCGGCTGTCGACGCGCGACCTGAAAGCCATCCTCGGGGTGACGAGCGCGCTGGCCGCTCCGTTCGACCTCATGACGATGCTGGGCGAAGTCGTCGCCGCCGCGAAGCAGGTCCTCGGCGCCGAACGCGGCTCGGTCTGGCTGCACGATCCCGCGACCGACGAGCTCGTCCTCGAAGTCGCGACCGGCATCAAGCCCATCCGCGTCGCCTCCGGCGTCGGCCTCGTCGGCGCGTGCGCGCGTAACCGGCAGATCATCAACGTCCCGGACTGCTACGCGGACGCGCGCTTCGATCGCAGCGTCGACAAGGCGACCGGATATCGTACGCGGTGCATGCTGACCTTGCCGCTGATCGACCACAAGAACGTCCTCGTCGGCGTGATGCAGGTGCTGAACAAGAAGGACGGCAGCGTCTTCGCCGCCGACGACGAGGCGGTCGCCACCGCGCTCGCGGCGCAGTGCGCCGTCGCGCTGCAGCGGGTGCGGATGACCGGCGCGCTGATCGAGGGCGAGAAGATGCGGCAGGCGCTCGAGATGGCGCGCGAAGTGCAGATGAGCACGCTGCCCGCCTCGATGCCGACGCTTCCCGGGTATGACGTATGCGGCGCATCGAGGCCGGCGGAGCTGACCGGCGGAGATACGTTCGACCTGTCGCTTTCCGACCGCGGGCTGCTGGTCGTGCTGGGCGACGCCACCGGCCACGGCATCGCGCCGGCGCTGTCGGTGACGCAAATGCAGGCCATGCTCCGCATCGCGTTCCGATTGGGTGCGGATCTGGAGTCGGCCTTCACGCACGTCAACAACCGGCTCGCCGAAACGCTGCCCGCCGACCGTTTCATCACCGCGTTCATCGGGTTGCTCGATCCTGCGACGCATCGGATGCGCTTCCACAGCGGGGGCCAGGGGCCCATCTTTCACTACCGGGCCGCGACGGGCGCATGTGGGCGCTACAAACCCACGAGCTTCCCGCTGGGGGCGATGCCCGTCATGAATTTGAAGCCGGCGCCCACGCTTGAAATGCTGCCCGGCGATGTCCTGGTCCTGCTTTCGGACGGCTACTACGAGTACCGGAACTCCGACGGCGAGCAATTCGGCGAGACGCGCGTGCAGGACATCGTCGGTGCCCATCGCGACAAGCCGATGGCGGACCTCCTCGGAATCCTGCAGGCGTCGGTCGATGCGTTCGCGCGGGGCGCGCCGCAGGAGGACGACATGACCGCGGTGCTCGTCAAACGGATGGCGCCGGCGTGACGGCCCACCGCTCGTTCAGGCGAAGCGTCGACTCGCTGGCGGCGATGGTCGGGTTCACAACCGAGGCGTTCGCGGCGGAAGACGTCGACGTGGCGCTCAAGCCGCCCGTCGATTTCGTGCTGGAGGAGCTCTTCACCAACATGGTGAAGTACGGCGCCGCGAGCGCGGCCGACGTGCGCATCGAGGTGACCGGCATCGCAGGGGGGGTCGAAGTGACCCTGATCGACTATGATGTCGAACCGTTCGACGTGACCCAGTCCCCGGATGTCGACGTCGGGCTCCCGATCGACCAGCGGGAGCCCGGAGGGCTGGGGCTGCACCTCATACGGCGGCTACTCGATTCCATCGAGTACGCTTATTCGCCCGAGCAGCGGCAAAGCCGGATCACGTTCCGGAAGACCCGCGCCGCCATTTCGGGCCCGGCGAACAGGGCCGACGGGGGAGGAAGGGATGCTCACGATTGACTATAGCCCTAAAGGGAATGTGGTCGTACGCGGCCGCCTCGACGCCGCCGAGGCCCCGAAAGCCCAGGCATTCCTCGATCGGGTCGAGGGTACGGTAACCGTCGATTGCAGCGGCCTCGAGTACATCTCGAGCGCTGGCCTCGGCGTGCTGCTCAAGACCCAGAAGCGGCTCCTCCCTTCCGGCGGCAAGCTCAAGCTCTCGGGCGTGAACCGCCACCTGCAGGACATTTTCGGCTATTCCGGCTTCGACCTGCTGTTCGAGATCGAGGCCGCGCAATAGGTCCTCCTGGTGGACGCCCCCCAACTTTTCGACCCCGCCCGTGTAATTGTGGACGAGGAAGCCGACCGCGCGCTGGTCGAGCGCTTCCGCAACGGCGACCGGGAGGCATTCGGAGAGCTGGTGGTCAAGTACCAGCGACCGATCTACAACGCGGCATTCTGGATTCTGCGCCGGGTCGAGGATGCCAACGACGTCACGCAGGAGGTGTTTCTCAAGGTCGCGGAGCGGGTGGACGAATATGACGCGCGGTACAAGTTCTTCAGCTGGATCTACCGGATCGCGGTCAACGAAGCGCTCAACCTGCTGCGCAGAAACCGTCGCGAGGAAGCCCTCGACGAGGAAATCGACGTTGCGGACTCGGAGCGGGCCAACCCGGAGCAGCGGTACGGCGATGCGCAATTCGCACAGAGAATACGGGACGCGCTGATGCGCCTTCCGATCAACGACCGGATGGTGCTTTCACTCCGCCATTTTTCCGAATGCAGCTACCACGAGATCGGCCAGATCCTCGACCTCGACGAAAAGACGGTGAAGTCCCGCCTGTTCGAGGCACGCCATCGGCTGCGTCACCTGTTGAGAAATCTTCGCCCCGACAAGACATGAAAACCGACCGACTCCACGAATTGACGCACTTGGTCCTCGACGGCGAGGCAACGGCGGAGGAGGCGTGCGAACTCGAGCGCCTCATTGCCGCCGACTCCGCCGCGAAAGTGCAGTTCGATGAAATGCGGCGCCTTTTCGACGGTCTCGCGGCCGTCCCGAAGGCGTATCCTCCCGAGGGACTGGTCGCCTCGGTGATGGCTCGCCTGCCGGCATCCGGATCGGGAGCGCGCGTCGGCCAACTTTTCTCGCAGCCAGGTGTAATTGGGCTAACTTCCAGGGAAGCCGCGGCCAAAAGCCCGGGGATATCGGCAACGGTCCGTCGGTTCTTCCAACCGGGACCATTCTTCAGGGGTGCGAACATGAGCGAGCAACAACGCGGTTCGTCCGGCAATCGCAAGGTCTGGATCGGCGCAGGAATTGCAGTAGCAGCGGTGGCTGTCTTCGCAGTATTCTCCGCGGTCGACTTTCCGCCCAGCGGTACTGACGCCGCCGGCACGATCGCTCCGGTGCAACGGTATCGGGCGCCGCAGATGACGGGCGATGACGTGAAGGTCGGCGGTGCCTCGGGGCAGTCGGCCTCGACGGCCAAGCCGAGTGACGCAGGCACTGCAGCCGGCCGCGGCGCACTCGACGGCCAGCGCAACGCCCTCGACGGTTCGCGCAATGCACTCGACGGCCAGCGCAACGCCCTCGACGGTTCGCGCAATGCGGTCGACGGCCAGCGCAATGCGCTCGACGGTTCGCGCAATGCGCTCGACGGTTCGCGCAACGCGCTCGACGGTTCGCGCAATGCGGTCGACGGCCAGCGCAATGCACTCGACGGTTCGCGCAATGCACTCGACGGTTCGCGCAACGCGCTCGACGGTTCGCGCAATGCGCTCGACGGCCAGCGCAACGCCCTCGACGGTTCGCGCAATGCGCTCGACGGCCAGCGCAACGCCCTCGACGCTGCGCTCGTGACGCTCGTGACGCTCGTGACGCTCGCGACGCCCGCGACGCTCGTGACGCCCGCGACGCCGCAGCCAAGTAATCCGGATCGCTTGGGCCGCAGCTTATAGATACGCGCGGCCGCCCCGGCAACCGCCGGCCCTGAGCCGGCGGTTTGCTTTTTGGCGCCAACGCCGTATCCTCGCCGCGTCGTTACGCCTTCGGGGAGGGAGACGTGCGCAATCGACTCTTCTGCCTGCTGCTGGCGCTGCTGCCGGCCGCGGCCGCCGCGGATGAGAGTCCTGTCGGGATATCCGAGATCTTCACCAAGGACCTCCGACTCTATTTCTACGACTATCTGAGCTACCTCGCCCCGTACACGGTGCGCACGTTCACGAACTCGCTCGCTTGGCAGCGGCGGTACTTCGGCTGGACGCCTTCCGAGCCGACGATCGTGCTGCTGCAGGACTTCGCCGACTACGGCAACGCGCACACGTATTCGGTTCCGCACGACATGCTCGCGTTCGACGTGGCGCCGCTATCGCATGCATTCGAGACGTTTCCCGCAAGCGAGCGCATGTATCAGCTGATGAACCACGAGCTGGTGCACGTAGTGCAGGGCGACATGGCCACCGAGGAGGACAAGCGCTGGCGGCGGTTCTTTCTCGGCAAGGTCGACGTGTCGTCCCGAGACCCCGAATCGATGTTCTACAGCTATCTCACGGCGCCGCGTCTCACCGCGCCGCGCTGGTACGCCGAGGGCGGCGCGGTCTTCCTGGAAACGTGGATGGGGGGCGGACTGGGCCGTGCTCAAGGGGGCTACGACGAAATGGTGTTCCGGGCGATGGTCCGCGACGACGCTCATTTTTACGACCCCCTCGGGCTCGCATCGCGGGGATCGCGCGTCGATTTCCAGAGCGGCGCGAATGCGTACCTCTACGGCACGCGCTTCTTCACCTGGCTTGCTTACGCCCATTCACCCGAAAAGGTCGTCGCTTGGCTCAGACGCGACGAGGGAAGCGAAGCCTACTACTCCGACCAGTTCCAGAAGGTGTTCGGCCTTCCGCTCGAGCGGGCTTGGCAGGACTGGATCGCGTTCGAGCACGAATTCCAGCGCCGCAACCTGGCCGAGATTCGCAAGTTCCCCGTCACCCCGCATCGGACCCTGACGGGAAGCCCGATCGGCTCGGTGTCGCGCACCTACTATGACGAAGCGACCGGCATTCTCTACGCGGGATTCCGCTATCCCGGCGTGGTCGAATATGTCGGCGCACTGAACACCCGCGATGGAAGCATCAAGAAACTCGCGGAAATCAGACGGGCGATGACGTATCGGGTCACTTCGCTCGCCTTCGACACCTCCAGCGAAACGGTTTTCTTCACCAACGACAACCGCGGCGCGGTTTCCCTTCGGGATCTGATGGCCGTCGACGTGAGGACCGGCGACGAGCGGGTGCTGATCCAGGACGCGCGGGTCGGCGACATCGTCGTCGATCCAGTCGACAAGGCGTTGATCGGAGTGCGCCACCACGGGGGACTTGCGACGCTGGTCCGCATTCCAAAGCCGTACGATCGCTGGCAGAAGCTGTACACCTTTCCCTACGGCACCGTTCCCTATGACCTCGACGTTTCCCCGGATGGTCGCTTGCTCTCGGCTTCGGTCGCCGAGGTGAGCGGCGACCAGTTTCTGCGGGTCTGGGATATCGAGAGGCTTCTCGACGGGGAGTTGAAACAGCTGTCCGAGTTTCGCTTCGGCCAGTCCGTCCCGGAGAGCTTCGTGTTCACACCCGACGGCCGTTACCTTTACGGGAGCAGCTACTACACGGGCGCCTCCAACATCTTCCGGTACGAAGTTGCGACCGGCGACGTCGAGGCGGTTTCGAACGCGGAAACTGGCTTCTTCCGCCCGGTGCCGCTCGCCGACGGTCGGCTCGTCGTGCTGCACTACACCGGCGAGGGTTTCGTCCCCGCGACCATCGAGCCTCGTCCGCTCAAGGACGTCAGCGCGATCACGTTCCTCGGTACCGAGGTCGCCGAGAAGTATCCAGTCGTCAAGACTTGGCAGGTTCCGCCCCCGAGCACCGTGGACGAGGAGAAGCTGATCACGGAAAAAGGACCGTACTTGCCATTGCGCAATGTTGCGTTGACCAACGCATATCCGGTCCTGCAGGGTTACAAGAATTACGCTGGAGTCGGTTACCGCCTCAACTTCGAGGACCCGCTGCACTTCGCTAGTCTCGGCGTCATCGCGGCGTACACTCCGACGAGCAATCTTCCGAGCGACCAGCGCGGCCACGTTGATATTTTCGGCGAGTACAACTTCTGGAAGGCCGAGCTGTCCTGGAACAGGTCCGATTTCTACGATCTCTTCGGTCCAACGAAGCGCAGTCGAAAGGGCTACGCGGCCAAGCTCGGCTACGACTGGCTGTTGATGTACGAAGGGGCGCAAGAAGGACTGCGCCGGTTCGACGCGCTTTTCGACATCGCCTGGTACGACCAGATCGATACATTGCCGAGCGCACAGAACGTCGCGACGAGCTTCAGCAGGCTTCTGACCACCTCGGCCGCGCTGCGCTACACGGACGTACGCCAGTCGATCGGCGCCGCGGAGGACGAGAAGGGAATGGCCTGGTCGATCGTCTATACGGGCCAGCAGACGCTCGGGGCCACATCGCCGCAGCTACGCGGCACCTTCGATTTCGGCGTTCCGCTTCCCTTGCCCAATTCTTCGGTGTGGTCATGGACCGCCGCCGGCATCGCGGACGGGGCTCACAATCCCACGCTGGCGAATTACTATTTCGGCGGCTTTGGCAACAACTACGTCGACGACAAGTCGATCAAGCGGTATCACGAGTACGATTCGCTGCCCGGGTTCAAGATCGACGCCGTGAGCGCACTCCATTTCGTCAAGGAACTCGTGGAGTTGAATCCGCCCCCGATCTTCTTCGAGGACGTGGGCACTCCGGCGGTGTATCTAAATTGGCTTCGTTCCGCGGTGTTCGCCGCCGGCTTGTGGACCGAACCGACGAACGCCTCGCAACGCAAGCAGTATGCGAGCATCGGGACGCAGGTCGACTTGCGCTTCAGCTTCCTGCACTGGTACGGGATGACGCTGTCGGCAGGCTTCGCCGCCGGCTTCCAGAATTCGCAGAAGGTCGGCACCGAGTGGATGATCTCGCTCAAGATCATGTAGGCGTGAGCGCTCGGGGGGGAGCCGAGGCAAGGAGGGCACGTCCGTGCGCGATCGCCGTGGCCGACCTGGCGGCGGATCGAGTCGCGCCAACGGCGGGGGGGCCGGGCGCCGCTGGTTCCGCGACAGATGTCGGTTGACATCGGCATTCACGCACTGGTGGGTGTTGCACCGGTGCTGTGCTTCCTCGTCGCGCTCGTCTATCTCGACGGCTACAAGCTCGTATCGATGCGGGCGGTCGTCGCCATCGTCGCGTCCGGCCTGGTGGTGGCGGGGCTCTGTTACGCGGTCAACGCCTTCCTGCTTCGCGCCACCGCCATCGACATCGAGAGCTACAAGCGCTACCTCGGCCCGATCGTCGAGGAGCTCGGCAAGGCGCTCGTCATCGTCGCGTTGATCCGTGCACATCGGATCGGCTTTCTGGTGGACGCGGCGATTTGCGGCTTTGCCGTCGGCACCGGCTTTGCGATGGTCGAGAATCTCTACTATCAGATCGTCGTTCCGGAGGCCGGCATCGGCACCTGGGTCGTCCGCGGCTTCGGCACCGCGATCATGCACGGCGGCACGACCGCGATCTTCGCGATGATGGGGCTCGCGATGGTGGAGCGAGAGCACCGGACAGTTCTCGCGGCGTTCCTGCCCGGCTTCGCGCTCGCGGTTGCCCTGCACGCCGCGTTCAATCACATGTTCGGCTCGCCGAAACTCTCGACGCTCGCCGTCCTCATCGCGCTACCGCCGCTCCTTTTCGCGGTATTCCGGAAAAGCGAACGAGCGGTGGCCGATTGGCTCGGTCGGGGCTTCGATGCGGACGCCCAGATGCTCGAATCGATCAATTCAGGGCAGTTTCCCGATTCGCCGAGCGGAAAGTATCTCGATACGCTGAAGCAGAGATTCGCCGGACCCGTCGTTGCGGACCTACTCTGTTACCTCCGGCTCCACACCGAGCTCGCGCTTCGCGCCAAGGGGATCCTGATGATGCGTGAGAACGGGTTCGAGGTTCCGATCGACGAGGAAACGCGAGCCAAGTTCACCGAGCTGCGCTACCTCGAGCGGAGCATCGGCAGGACCGGCCTGCTCGCCGTGCATCCGCTCCTTCACATGAGCCACAAGGATCTGTGGCAGCTGTACATGATCGGAAGCCTGTGAAAGCGCCGGCCGCCACTGTGGCCTGACGTGACGAAACGCAGCCGCGCTCAACTATCAGTAGCGCGCGTTCCCCGGCGTGCGCGGGAACGGGATGACGTCGCGCACGTTCGACAACCCGGTCGCGTAGGCCACGGTGCGCTCGAAGCCCAGGCCGAAGCCCGCATGCGGAACAGTGCCGTAGCGGCGCAGGTCGCGATACCAGTGGTAATGCGCCTTGTCGAGCCCCGACTCGGACATCCTTGCGTCGAGCACGTCGAGCCGTTCTTCGCGCTGGCTGCCGCCGATGATCTCGCCGATTCCGGGCACCAGCACATCCATCGCAGCGACCGTCCTGCCGTCGTCGTTCTGCCGCATGTAGAACGCCTTGATCTCCTTCGGGTAATTCATCAGGATCACCGGCTTGCCGACGTGCTTTTCCGACAGGTAGCGCTCGTGCTCGGATTGCAGATCGATCCCCCACTTGACCGGGAACTCGAACTTCTGCTTCGCCTGCTCCAGGATGCCGATGGCTTCGGTGTAATCCATCCGCACGAACTCCGAATCGACGATGCCCTTGAGCTTGCCGATCACGCCCTTCTCGATGCGCTCCTCGAAGAAGGCCATGTCGTCGGCGCGTTCGCCGAGAACCGCCCGGAAGACGTGCTTGACGAGCGCCTCTGCGAGCGTCGCGTTGTCGGCGAGATCTGCGAACGCGATCTCGGGTTCGACCATCCAGAACTCCGCGAGGTGCCGGCTGGTGTTGGAGTTCTCGGCACGAAAGGTCGGGCCGAACGTGTAGACCTTCGACATTGCCATGCAGTAGGTCTCGACGTTGAGCTGCCCCGAGACGGTGAGGAAGGTCTCGCGGCCGAAAAAGTCCTGCATGAAGTCGACGCGTCCCTCGCCGGTGCGGGGGAGATTCATCAGGTCGAGCGTCGACACGCGGAAGAGCGCGCCGGCGCCTTCCGCATCGGATGCGGTGATGATCGGCGTGTTGACCCAGAAGAAACCGTTCTCGTCGAAGAACCGATGGATCGACCGCGCGATCGTGTGGCGCACGCGCGTGAGCGCCCCGATCACGTTGGTCCGCGGCCGCAGATGGGCGACCTCGCGCAGGAACTCGAGCGTGTGCGGCTTCGGTTGAATCGGGTAGGAATCGGGGTCCTCGACCCAGCCGACGACCTTGAGGGCGCTGGCCTGGAGCTCGAAGGGCTGCCCCTTCGCTGGCGAGGGCACGATGGTGCCGGTCGCTTCCACCGCGCATCCTGCCGTCAGGTGCAGAATTTGATCGGCGTAGTTCGAAAGCGTATTGGGAGCCACGACCTGAACCGGATGGAAGCACGAGCCGTCGGACACGTGGACGAAGGAAATGCCGGCCTTCGAGTCGCGCCGCGTTCGCACCCAGCCCTTGACGGTAACGGGCGCGTCCTTTGGCACGCGACCCGCAAGAACGTCCGCGCACGAAAGAGTGGTCATCCGAAGCCTCCGGCGAATACGATGAGCCGCCCGCGGGATCGGATCGGTTGCCCGAACGCGCCTCCCGCCAACGCCGCGATCGCAAAAAGCCGCCATTGTAGCGGCCATCCTGTTGCGGGATTGGCGGCGCTCTGACCGAGCCGGGTTTCGCGCGTTGTCGCGCCGCTAGGCGCTCGCGTTGGCACCGGCAAGCAACGCCGTGATCGCCTCGAAGGGAAGCGGCCTGCCGATAAGATAGCCCTGCATCTGATTGCAACGGAGCAGGCGCAGGATCTTCGCCTGCTCCTCCTGCTCGACGCACTCGGCGACCACGACGAGCTCGAGCGAGTGGGCGAGCGCGATCATCGTCGAGACCAGCGTCATCGCGTCGGGACTGTCGAGAATCGCGCCGATGAACGAGCCGTCGATCTTCAACGTCTCGACCGGCAATTTCGCGAGATACGCGAGGGAGGAATAGCCGGTGCCGAAGTCGTCGATGGCGATCGTCAACCCGCGACCGCGCAGCGCCTCGAGCTTCGCGATGTTCCCCTCGACGTCCTGCATGATCAGGCTCTCGGTGACTTCGAGGTCGATGCCCGGGTCTGTCGCGAATGCACCGAGCGCCTGTTCGACGGTGGCGACGAAATCTGGCTTGCGCAGCTGGACCGCCGAGATGTTGACGGCGATCCGCGGCGGATTCGCGCCCTGCTCGCGCCAGCGCGCGCGATCCTGCGCGGCCCGCCTGAGTGCCCACGCGCCGGCATCGAGGATCATTCCAGTTTCTTCCATCACCGGGATGAATTTCGCCGGCAGCACGAGCCCCGACTCGGGGCTTTGCCAGCGGATCAACGCCTCGACGCCCACGATGCGCCGCGTCTCGATATCCACTTTCGTCTGGTAGTACAGGACGAATTCGTCCGCTTCGAGCGCGCGCCGGAGGCGGCTCTCGAGCGCCAGTTTCTCGACGACGCGCTCGGTCATCTGCTGCGCATAGAAGAGGTACGGGTCGCCGGTCGCCTTTGCCTTGTTGAGCGCCGCCTCCGCCTTGCGCAGCAGCGTATCGGCATCCGCGCCGTCGTCCGGAAGCAGCGCAATGCCCGCCTTGGCCGACAAGCGCAGGTCGCCGCCATTGGCCGCGAATGGCGCGCCAAACGATTCGCGGCGCCACCGCTCGATGGTTCGAATCACGTCGTCCTCGTCCACGACATCGGGCAACACGGCCGCGAACTGGTCGCCGCCGATCCGCGCAATCTCGCTGGCGTTGCCGATGCAGGCGACGAAACGCCTGGAGACCTGCTTCAACACCCCGTCGCCGACATGCCGACCGAGGGTGTCGTTCACGGTCTTGAAACGTTCGATGTCGGTCACGACAACCGCGAGCTTGCGTCCGCCGTGGACAGCCGCGTTGACGTATTGAGACAAACGCTCCTCGAAGAGAACCCGATTGGCGAGGCCCGTCAGCGAATCGTACCGGGCGAGGTAATCGAGGCGCTCCTCCTTTTCGATGTGGTCGAGCGCGAACGACAGGTCCGCCGCGAGCTCGCTTAACAGGCGCATTTCCGCTTCGTCGAAGAACCCCGACTCGTCGGTATAAAAAGCCAGAAATGCGACGGCGTCGTCATTCACCAGCAGCGGCAGGCCCGCGGCCGAATGGAAGTCGCGGGCGAGCATTTCGTCGCGATAGGGCAAGCCCGTCACCTGGGCATCGATATCGATCGCGACGGGCACTCGCGAGCGGATCGACGCCGCGATCACGTCGATGTCCGCGCCGGCGACGCTTTGCAGCGGGAATCGGGTGAGCCGGGCAAACGATTCTTCCTCGCCGGCCCATGCGGCGGGAACGATCTCCTTGGCCGCCGCATCGACCCAGCCGACCCACGCGAGCTGGAACCGGCCGTGCTCGACGGCAAGGCGACATGCCTGCCTGAACAACTCGTCGCGGTCGCGGACCCGGACGATGAGCGCATTGATCCCGGAGAGCATCGCATAGACCCGATTCAGGCGCTGGATCCGGATCTCCGCCTGCTTGCGCTCGGTGACTTCATTCTGCAGCCGCGCGGCATGGCGCCGAACCTGGGCGTACAGCGTGCCGTTCTCGTAGATGCGGCCGACCTGTGCGGCGAGGGTCGTCAGCAGGCGCTCGTCCTCGTCGTTGAACGCATCGGCGCCCAATTTGTCGGCGAGGCAGATCCATCCATAGACGGATTTCAACGATGCAACGGGCGCGGCGAGACACGCGCGGACTCGCGGGAAGCCGGGAGGAAGCCCCGCGGCGATCGGGTCACCGCCGGGGTTGTCGAAACGACAAGAGCGGCGCTCGGACCGGCTCGGACCGAGCGGGCCACCGGCGATCCGCGGGCGCTTCATGACGGCGGCGAACGCAGGGCCGACCCCGGCGGTGGTTGAGAACACGCCGCCTTCGAGCTGTTTCTCCTCGACGCAGAGGATCGCGTATTTGGCGCCGATCAGATCGCGCGCCGAGCGGCAGACTTTCTCGAGCAGCACGTGCGGATCGAGCTCCGAGGCGAGCTGCAGGTTGATGTCGTTGAGCGCGGCGAGCCGCCCATTGGTGGCGACGAGCGCTTCGGCCTTTTCGGTCAGCTTGTCGGTCATCAGCCGCAGGTGTTCGCGATCGAACTCGGCTGCGCTCGGCAAGGAAACCGGCTCGGGCGCGTGAGCCAATCCCTGCTCGACGGCCGTCAGGATGTCTTGCGGCTCGCAGGGCTTGACGAGCACGCGGGATACGCCGCAGGCTTTGGCGAGGTTGCGCGCTTCGCGCTCGCGATAGTGCGCCGAATAGAAGATCACCTCGGTGCGGGCAAGCGTCGGGTCCGAACGCAGCTGGCGCACGAACTCGTAGCCGTCCATCGTGGGCATCAGGATGTCGGAAATGACGAGCTGCGGCCGCCGTGACCGGACCACCGCCAGACCCTCGGCCCCATCGGCCGCCTCGAGCGGTTCATGCCCCTTGTATTTGAGGAGCGTGACGACGAGCTCGCGGTTTGCGTCATTGTCGTCGACGACCAGCACCGTTGCCATGGCACAAATGAGCGGTCAGCCGCTGGCCGATGAGCCGCCAGCTCTCGCGGCAGACGAAAGAAGGCTCTCGATATCCCGGACAAACGTCTCGGGGACGATCGGCTTCGAGTGGTAGGCGTCGAAACCGGCCGCGAGCGCGGTTTCACGGTCGCCCGGCATCGAGAACGCGCTCACGGCGATGAGCGGAACCCGGCGCCAGGTCGGGCCTTCGTGCAGGCGCTGCACGACCTCGTAGCCGGTCATCACCGGCATCTGCAGGTCGCAGATCACGAGATCCGGATGCTCGCTCAACGCAAGCGCGAGACCCTCGCCGCCATCTGCGGCGGTGAGCGTCGCATATCCCGCCTGTTCGAGCAGATATTTCGCGAGCTCGAGGCTCGCCGGGTCGTCCTCGATGATCAGGATCCGCGCGGGCACCGATTCATGCCTCCGCCAATTCGAGGGTAAACGTACTGCCCTTTCCGTATTCGCTGTCCAGCGTGATCTTGGCCCCCATCAGCTCCGCCAACTGCCGGCTCAGGTGCAAGCCGAGGCCGGTGCCTTCCAGATCGCGTCGATGCCCCTGCACGCGGGAAAACGCATCGAACAGCCTGGCTTGGTCCTCCACCCGAATGCCGAGCCCGGTGTCCTCGACGGTGATGGCGACGACCCTTCCAGTTGCCGTTTCGCGCAGGCGAACGCTGACCTCGACGCTGCCGCGGTCGGTGAACTTGATCGCGTTCTGCGCGAGATTGATGACGATCTGGCTCAACGCGCGCCGGTCGGTGTCAATGCGCACCATCTCGTCGGGCAGGCAGGCCGAGAGCGCCAGGCCTTTTTTCTCCGCTTCGGGACGAAGCGTGGCAACGACCTCCTCGACCACCCGGTTGCAATCGATCGGCTCGCGTCCCAATTCCACTTTCCCGGCCTGGATCTTGGCGATGTCGAGCAGATCGTTGATCAGCAACAGCAAATGCTTCGCGCTCGACTGGACGGTGCGCAGCTGCTTGTCCTGATCCGGCGTCAGCGGGCCCGGAAGCTTCATCAGCAGCGTCCCGGTGAAGCCGATGATCGCGTTCAACGGCGTGCGCAGCTCATGGCTCATGCTGGCGAGGAACCTGTCCTTCGCGCGGCTCGCCTCAGCGAGCGCGGTATTCTTCTCGCGCAGCTCCTCCTCGATCCGCTTGCGCTCGGTAATGTCCCGGATTGCGCTGATGACGAGAACGGTTTCCCCCAGGTGCATCGGGCTCAGGCTGATTTCCACCGGGAATTCGGCCGCATCCTTGCGCAGCCCGTACAGTTCGAGCCCGACGCCCATCGCGCGCGTTCGCGGCTCCTCGAAATACCTCGCCCGATGCGCGAGGTGCGCGCTCCGAAGGCGTTGCGGCAATAGCTGTTCGATCGGCTTGCCCTGCAGTTCTCCCCGCCCGTACCCGAAGAGTCTTTCCGCATGGTTGTTCGCGAACACGATGTGGCCGGTCGGATTCGCCATCACAATCCCGTCGGGCGTCGATTCGAGCAGGTCGCGAAAGGTCGCCTCCACCTGTTTTGCTTCGCGCATGACCCGGAGGCCGGTCACGTCCTTCTGGGTAAGAAGGATCAGCGCCGCGTCATCGCCAACGGCGCGGACGACCTTGGACGAAACGTCGACATAGACGAGCATTCCGTCTTTGCGCCGGCGCAGCGATTCGAACGTCGCAAAGCCCTGGGCAAGCGTTTCGGCAAGCTGGCGATCGTGCTCGTCGCGTCGATCCGGCGGAACGATCAGGTCGTCGATCCGCCGTCCGAGCGACTCGGCGCCGCCGTAACCGAAGATCGCTTCGGCGCCCTCGTTCCAATGCAGCACCTCGCCCTGCCGCGTCATGACGATGACGGCGTCGGGCGACTCGCTTGCGGACAACGCTTCGTAGTCGATCGCGGTCGCGTCCATTTGCAACGAACCGCAGTATCGCTTAGGTCGGGCAATCGTTTCCAGTCCCGCCGCGTCGCGCGCCGGCTTGCCCGACTGGCGAATCGGCATGCCGCTCGAGCCCTGTTTTGGCCCGCGGTCGCGAGTCGGCGAGCGCGGTCGTCGACCGGGAGAACCTGCTGCCAGCAAGCGGCCCGGGGCGATCCACTGGTACGAAGTTTGCTGAGCGCAAGGGATGACTAATTATGCAGCCGGCACGAAGCTGTCGGAGCTGACCCTTACCGACGGGCCGTCGATTGGCGCCAAAACGCCCGTCCCGGACCCACCGGCTCCCCGCGCGAGCGCCCCTAGCGCGCCGGCCGCACCCGCCTTGCTCGATGCCGTCCCGGCCCGCGGCGGCCCGTCGCCACCCGTCGCGAACACCGAACGCCCGGCTCGTCCTGCGAGCGGGGACAGGTTTCTGGCGAAAGCGACGGCGGAGCTCGAAGCCGGGCAGATCGACCAGCCCCTCTGGGTCCGCGCGATCGCCCAATCCGGCGGCGACGAGGCATCGGCCAAGCCTGCCTATTTGCACGCGCGCGCAACGGCGCTTCGTCTCGCCAAGCGAGACCAAGCTGCCGACAGGCAGCCTCGCGATATCGACGCCTTGCGCGCGGAAAACGACGCTCCTCGTCAAGGCGATGCGGCCAAGCGCAAACGAATGATCCTGGCTGCCGGCGCGATCGGATTCCTGGTCGTGGTCGCAGCCATCGTTTCCATGCGCTGGTCGGCTGCCCCCGCGCAGCCTCCTACCGTTGCGAAAGCATCGCCGCCGGGCACGCCAGCGGGAAGCGCCAAGGCGGTGGCCCAGGGTGCGGGCGCGCAACGCCGTGGAATATCGGGCGACGAATTCGCCGGCAAGGTGCGCGAGCTCAGGGAAGCCGGCAATTGGAACGTGCTCGTCCTCTACGCCGTCGAATGGACCCGAAAGCAGCCGGGCAATCCGCAAGCATGGAAAGAGCTCGGCGCCGGCTACGCCGCGCTGCGCCAGTTCGACGACGCCTTGGACGCGGCGACCCGGGCCGTGCAGGTCGCCCCCGGAGATTTCGAGGCGTGGCAAACGCTGGGACAAGTCAACGTCGCGTTGGAACAGCCGGCCAAGGCGCTCGTCGCCTTCGAACGGGCGGCGGACTTGAACGGCCGCGATGTGACCAGCCTGGTCCAGGCGGGGACGCTCAACGCCGAGCTCGGGCACCTCGCGCAGGCGAGGGAGACGTTCGCGCGGGCGCTCGCCGTGAGCCCCGGGGACGTGGACGCGCTGTGCGGCGCGGCGTCGATCGCGCAGACGGAGGGGCGCCCGAAAGATGCGGAGGCCTTCATGCGCCAAGTGAAGTCGCTCGAGCGGGTTTGCCGCGACACGAGCGCGGGCGTGTCGTCGGTGCCCGCCGGCAGCGCCAGGAAGAAGTCGTCGTACACGACTCGCTGACGGCGGTACCGGCCCCCGCTTCCCGGGAGCCGCCGGATCGGCGAACGTGGCGACGTCCGGAATGCCGTCCGCGGTTTCATTTCGCCGCGTCCGCGGCGCTGCGACTTGATCCGGATCAAGCGTAATCGAACGCGCCCCTCGCGAGGCTTGCCGTCGGCGGATAATGAGAACCATTATCAAGCGACGCGCCATGAACCTCTCCCTCGACCGTCTTCTTCCCGATCACTCCGCGGCGATCGTTTCCGTCAACGCGACCGGCATGGCCGGCGAGCGGATGGCGGCGCTCGGCCTCATTCCCGGCAAGCGCGTTGCGGTGCTCCGCCGCGCCCCTTTCGGGGGCCCGTTGCACCTGTCGATCGGGCCGACCGAACTGATGATCCGCCGCGCGGACGCGCGCGCGATCCTGCTCGATCACGTTCATGCGGTGAAGACCGGCCGCAGGCGCTGACCATGGGCGGCTGTTGCGGCGAGGTCGGCGAAAGGACCAAAGAACGTCCGGCTCGTCCCGGCCCAATCGATGGTTCCGCAACGCGCACGCGAACGGTAGCGGTCGTCGGCCCGCCCAATACCGGCAAGTCCACGTTCTTCAATCGGCTGACCGGTGCCTCGGCGCGCGTGGCCAATTGGCCCGGGATGACCGTCGATATCACCACCGCTCGCGTGCTTGCCGGCGGGGCGATGGTCCGCATGGCCGATCTGCCAGGCATCTACTCACTCGACGGTCACTCCGACGACGAGGCCTTGGTGCGAGCGTTTCTGTCGACGGTCGCGCTCGACGCGATCGTCGTCATCGTCAACGCGTCGCGCATCGAGCTCCAGCTTCCGCTCGTCCTCGCCGTGAAGGCAACCGGGGTCTCGATTGCGCTGGTCGTGAACATGACCGACGAAGCGACGAAGCTCGGGATCGCACTCGATGCGACGGGCCTCGCCGAAGAGTTCGGAGCACCGGTCCTCGCCGTGTCGGCCAAGTACGGTCAGGGCATGGCGGAGGCGAAGCGCGCGCTCGACCGGCTGCTCGATGCCCGGGTCGCGCCGGCGATCGCCGACCTCGCTCGCGTGCCGGAGCGCACAGCGCGCGAGCGCGAGGCCGCGCGGCTCGTCGCCGCGCACGTCCACGTGCCGGCGACGCTGCCGGCGGGCATCACCGCAAAGCTCGACCGGGCGCTCCTCCATCGGTGGCTTGGCGTGCCGCTTTTCTTCGTCGTGATGTTCGCGCTGTTCCAGCTGGTCTTCGGTGTCGGCGTACCGCTGCAGGACGCGATGAAATGGCTGCTCGACGCGTTGAAGGGCAACGTCGCCGCGCCGCTCCTGGCGAACGCGCCGCCGCTCGTCGCGAGCTTTGTGCTGGACGGCCTCATCGATGGTGTCGGCACGGTGCTCACGTTCGTGCCGCTGATGGCAGTCTTTTTCGCCGGAATGGCGCTGATCGAGGATTCCGGCTATCTCTCGCGCGCCGCGTGGCTGATGGACGCGCTGATGGGCCGTCTCGGGCTCGACGGGCGCTCGTTCGTGATGCAGCTCATGGGCTTCGGCTGCAACGTGCCGGCCTTGATGGCGACCCGGGTGTTGCGCAACCGCGCCGCACGCCTGTTGTCGATGCTGGTGATCCCGTTTTCGCTGTGCTCCGCGCGATTGCAGGTGTTCCTGTTCATCACCACGGCGATTTTCAGCCCCGTTGCCGCTCCGATCGTGCTCTTCTCGCTATACGTCGCGAGCTTCGCGGCCGCATTCCTGACCGCGGCGCTGTGGCGTCGGCGCTACACGAGCCCCGAGCCGATGATGATGGAATTGCCCCCGTACCGCCTGCCGACGCCGTCGATGGTCGCCGCCGAAGCGTGGCGCGCGACGTCGCATTTCCTGCGTCGTGCCAGCGGTTTCATCGTGGCGGGGGTGCTGCTGATCTGGGTGCTGACGCACCTGCCGCCGGGCGCCGCGACCGCGGGCCCGCAAACGCCTGCCGGCCATCTCGCCCACTGGCTCTCGCCCGTCTTCGCTCCGCTGGGCATCGATCCGGTGATGTCGATCACGCTGCTGTTCGGCTTCGTCGCGAAGGAAATCGTGCTGGGCGGCCTGGCGGTCGTGCTCGGCGCAGGCACCGACCAGCTGGCGGGCGTCGTTGCGGCGCGGCTCGACTGGGTGAGCGCGACGAGCTTCATGATCTTCACGCTGGTCTACACGCCGTGCCTGTCGGCGGTGGCGACGTTGCACAGCGAGGCCAAGAGCCCCCGCTTCACCGCATTGGCGATCGCCTGGCCGCTCGCGCTCGCCTGGGCATCGAGCTTCGTGTTCTACCAGGCGGCACGCGGCCTCGGGCTGTAACGCTCGCGGCGCCGAGGATCACCAGCGCGAAGTCCTGCGGGCCGTGGGGCACGTTCGAGCCGAGGACGTCGAGCCGCCACGTGCCGGCGCGAGGCGCGTCGATCTGCACGACCTCGACGTTGTTCTTGTTGTCGAGCGTGAGGGTCGCGCCGGCACCCCCGGTTGCCGTCACCTTGCGTCCGTCGGGCGCCGTCAAGACGAGGTTGAGGTTGTTGACGAGCGCGGCGCCCGGGTAATCGCTGTAGCACAACGTGGCCCGCAGCTTCGCGGCGCCGGAGGTCACGCGCAGGCTTTCGCTGTGCGCCTGGCCGGTCGTCACGCCAGGGGCCACTTCGATGAACAGCGTCTTCGCCGTCAGGACGGCATCGAGATCGACGCGCCCGTAACCTTGATCGTTGTCGGAGACGGTGCCGGCGGGCGCGGGGGCGGGGAGGCGATGGGCACCGGCGATCAGCGTCGCCTTGACCAGCGCCGCGCTGGGCGCCCCCTTCTTCCGCTTCTTGCGAAGGTATTCACGCACCAGCGCCGCGGCGCCGGCGGCCAGCGGTGTGGCCATGCTGGTTCCGCCCATGTAGAAGTATTGCCGGCTCGGCGGAAACGCGCGCCAACCGCTGTTGTTCGTGGCGATCATCGACGAGCGCGTCGACAGGATGAACGTCCCCGGGGCGATCAGGTCCGGCTTGGTGCGGCCGTCGTCGGTGGGGCCCCGGCTGCTGAAGGCGACGACCTGGTCGGGATCGTTCGCCATCGGGTCGTTCCGAAACGGCGCTGCGGGATAATCGTCGGGCCACCAGTCCCCGTAGGTCTCCCCGTTGAATTCGGGGCGCAGGCTCTCGCAGGCCCCGATGGTGATGCAGTTCTTCGCGGTGCCGGGCGAAGTCACGCTCTTCGGATTGATCCTGCCGTCGCCATCACGGTCGGTGCCGTCGTTGCCGGCGGCGACGAGCACGCAAAAGTCCTTGTGCTTCCAGACGAAGCGGTCGAGCTCTTCGCATTGCTCGTCGTAATCGCCCGCCTGGCCGCCGCCCCACGAATTGGAGTGGACCCGCGCCCCCTTGCCATGCGCATACGCGAAGAGCGGTCCCAGGTCCGTGGGAAGGCCGGCAAGCACGTAGCGCTCCCGCTCGGAACGCGGCACCGAGGGATGCCACCACATTTCCTGCTCGACGGCCTGGAAGACGAGCTTTGCGCGATAGGCAAGGCCGCGCACCGGCCGCGCGGTGATGCCGACGCTCGCCTTCCCGCTGCCGACGGCAGAGCCGGCGACGTGCGTGCCGTGTCCCGAATCGACGTCGGCCGGACCGTCGTCGGCGCCGGCGTTGAACACCACGTCCGCGAAATCGGGTGTGATGGGGTAACTTTTCAGCGCCAACACCCGGCCTGCGAAATCCGGATGAAGATCGGCCGGGTCACCGGTATCGAGACCGGTGTCGCAGATGGCGATGACCTCTCCCCTGCCGCTCAATCCGGCCGGCGGAGCAATCGCATGCGCCACGCCCATGAACAGCGGGGCGACGTCGTTGCTCGTGCGTTTCAGCGCCCGGGTCCGGATGAACTTGACGCCGTGGACCGTGGAGAGAGCGCGGACCATCCTCGCGCGCTCCTCCGAGTCCGCCGTCGAACGCACGATGAGCGAGCGAGCGCCGGGGCTGCGGGTCAATACGTCGAAGCCGAATCGCTTCGAGGCTGCCGCTATCGTCCCCAGCAGCGTCTGGTCGAACGCCTGGACCGTATAGACCCCCGGGCGCAAGTGCGTCCGTGGCAGCTTGGGCGCGACGCGAGGCGCGCTCGCGCGCAACCCGCGCGCGACCCGCGCTTCGTAGGGAAGATGGCCGACCCAGCGCACGAACGGGAGTGCCTCGATCGCGGCGACGGTTCGTGCATCGGCCCGCACGACATAGGTGAAGTCCCGATACAGCTCGCGCACGCCGCCGCCGACCGCGGTGATCCGGGCGAGCCAGCCTTTCTTCACCGGCCCCACGAACTGGACGAGGTAGTGGTGATGGCCGGGACTTGGCGCCTTCGTCGGGCCGGAGCGCCGCATCACGGACTTCGCGGCTGCGCCGGGAGGCGGCGCGGCTCGCTTGCCGCCGAACGCGAGGTCGTATTGGGAAGTGATGTCCTCGCAGGGGAATCGAGAAGTCAGCGCAGCGCGCTTGCCGCGCGCGACCTCGACGATCGCGAACGCATCATAGCCGGCGATGACTGCGCCGTAGTCGGCGAGCAATTTCTGCTCCGGTCCCGGCGCGAAAACCTTGAGGATTCGTGCCATGCCTGCCCCCACGAACGTTGTGGCGCGAAGGACGAGCTGCGTGCCGGCGGGCGCTCCGCCGATCCTATGGCCTGCGTCCGGTCACCGGCGGCTCCAGCCGCTCGCCCTCGAGGAGCGCCCGGTAGACGAAGCCGGCGATTGCCGCGCCGACGACGGGGGCGAGCCAGAACACCCAGAGCTGCTCGAGCGCCCAGCCGCCGACGAAGATCGCGGGCCCGGTGCTGCGTGCGGGATTGACCGAGGTATTGGTCACCGGGATGCTGATCAGATGGATCAACGTCAGCGCGAGGCCGATCGTCATGCCGGCGAAGCCCACCGGCGCCCGGTGATGCGTCGCGCCGAGGATGACGATCAGGAACATGAACGTCATCACGAGCTCCGAAACGAGCCCCGCCGTCAGCGAATACTTGCCCGGCGAATGCTCGCCGTAGCCGTTGGCTGCAAATCCGCCCGCCAGGCTGAAGTCGGCCTTGCCGCTCGCAATCAGGTAGAGCACGCCGGCGCCGACGATCGCCCCGACGACCTGGGCAACGATGTAGGGGAGAAGCTGGCTCCCGGGGAAGCGTCCGCCGGCCCAGAGCCCGACCGAGACCGCGGGGTTGAAATGCCCGCCCGAGATCGGCCCGAGCGCATACGCGCCGGTCAGCACCGTAAGGCCGAACGCGAGCGAAACGCCGAGCAGGCCGATGCCGACGCCGGGAAACGCGGCCGCCAGCACCGCGCTGCCGCAGCCGCCCAGCACCAGCCAGAAAGTACCGATGAACTCGGCGAGGATTTTCGGGCCCATGGGTGGTCGCCCCCAGTGAAGTAGGTTGCCGTTCCGAGACAGACGTGACGTCGTGCCGGCACGATCGCCCGGGAATGGTAGCGCAACGCGACGCCGTCCTCTACCTCGGGTGTCCCAGCACGTCCGGATTCACCACGTTGATCGGCGTACCCGCAACGTAGGCCCCGATCTGATCGAAGATCTCGGAGAACTGGATCTCGTATTCGTCGCGCGAGACGTAGCCGATGTGCGGCGTGCACACGACGTTGTCCATCGCGAGCAGCGGATGGCGAGTGTCGACGAGCGGCTCGTCCTCGTAGACGTCGACTGCGGCGAACCCCGGCCGCCCGGCGCGTAGCGCGTCGACCAGTGCACCGGCCTCGATCAGCTGCGCCCGGCTGGTGTTCACCAGGAGTGCGGTGGGCTTCATCCGGGCGAGATCGTCCGCGCTGACGATGCCGCGCGTATCCTTGACGAGGCGCATGTGCAGCGACACGACGTCGCAGGCTTCGAAGAACGCCGCCTTGCTCGGCGCGGTGGGGTAGCCATCGGCGCGCGCGCGGACGAGCGACGCCTCGCGCGCCCAGACCAGCACGTTCATGCCGAACGCCCGCCCGTAGCCCGCCACGACGCTGCCGATCCTGCCGTAGCCGTAGATCCCGAGCGTCTTGTCGCGCAGCGTCGCGCCGACGCCGATCTGCCACTTGCCAGACCTGAGCGCTGCCATTTGCTGCGGTATCTGGCGGACCGCTGCGAGGACGAGCCCCCACGTGAGCTCCGCGGCGGCGTAGCACGGCGTCCCCGCATGCTGGCTCGACGAAACGACGACCCCGAGACGGGTACAGGCATCGATGTCGATATGCGGATAGACGCTGCGCTGGCTGATGAGGCGGAGCTTCGGCAGGCGCGCCAACAGCGGCGCGCGGACTTGCGTGCGCTCGCGGATCAGCACCAGCGCTTCGGTGTCCTTAAGCCGGTCGGCGAGCGCATCGACATCCTCTACGTGATCGTTCCAGATCGTGACCTCGTGGCCGTCGAGCTTGCGAAAGCAGGGGAGCGTGCGGATCGTGTCGAAATAGTCGTCGAGGATCGTGATTCTCATGGGCGGGCCTTTCGCGCATACAGGCAAGGCGACGATACCAAAGCCGCTCAAAAAAAGACCGCGTCCCGGGGGACGCGGCCACTGGAGGCTCGGTTGACGCTCGGCGCCAATCGGTCATCGCGCCGTGGTCGATGGATCCGGTCACATCGCGGGAACCGTGACCGGACCGATGACGACGCGGCGGTTGGGCGCGAGGCACTTGATGAGCGCATCGCGGTTCTTTTCGGTGCACTGCACGACCGGATCGGCTTCGCCTTTGCCCGTGGCCTGCAGCCGCCCCGCGGCGACGCCCCTCGACACCAGATAGTCCTTGACCGCGTCGGCGCGTCCCTGCGAGAGCTTCAGGTTGTAGGCGTTGGACCCGAGGCGGTCCGTGTAACCGACGATCGGGACAACCGCCGCCTTCGGATCGCGATTGAGATCCTGCGCGATCCGGTCGAGCGCTGCCTTCGACTTGTCCATCAGCACCGCGCTGTCGAACGCGAAGAGCTCGTCGGCGGACAGCGTCGTCATCTTCGGCGGCGGCGGTGGCGGCGGCGGTGGCGGCGGTGGGGGCGGCGGCGGCGCGACAACCGGCCTGGGGGCTTCGGCGACCCGCAACGGCGGGACCGGCAGCGGCGGCGCGTCGAACTTGTACGTCACGCCGACCCAGAAGATGTTGGCGTGGCCGTCCGTAAACGCGTCGTAGCCGTTGAGGTAGCTCAACGACGTGGTGGTCGCCGGGGTCGGGACGATCTGACCGCCCACCACCGACACGTACGGCAGCACGTACTGGTAGCCGTTGGTGGCGATGTCGTCGTGGCTGTACTTCAGGTACGAGTAGCCGCCGGTGATCGACCAGTTCCGGTTGTAGTTCCAGGCGCCCTTGAGGTTGAAGTACTGCTGCTTGGCATTGTCGAAGTTGCTGATGTTGAGCGGAACAGGCGACGTGGCGGCGTTGTCCTGGGCGCCAAAGGTCGCGTTGCCGCTGTTTGACACGTACAGGTACGACCCGCCCAGCGTGAACGCATCGGTCGCCGTCCAGTCGGCACCGACGCCGATCATCCACGTCGTGTCCTTGGTCCCCGAGTTCCAGTTGTACGACGCGTTGGGATTCGGCGCGGCGAACGGGTCGTAGCAGTTCGGGTTCGCGGTCGTGCAATATCCCGAGGGCGGATTCGGTCCGCCGGCTACCGTGCCGATGTAGCGGTGGTTCGACGGGTACTTGTATTCCTCCCAGTCGCCGAACGCGTTGAGCTTCAGCCTTTCCGACGCGTTCCAGTTGCCGCTCAGGAAGTAGCCCTGGCGGTCTTGGCTGGTGCGGCCGTAGGTCACGTCGTCGAAGTCGGTCTTCGCCCACGTGCCTTCGAACGAGACGCCGACGTTCGCGATCGGGGTCCAGTCGAGCAGGAGCTTGGCGAAATTGGTGGTGCTGCTCTGCAGGTCGAACGCCGACGTGTACGGCAACAGGTAGTTCGGATTGTTCGCGCCCCCGTTGGGAAGCGGGTCGTTGCTGTAGTTCAGCGTCGAGTCGCGCTTGACATACTGGTATTTCACGCGGGCGGACAGCGTGTCGAGCATCGTATTCTTGTACTCGGCCCACAGCTTGTTCCAGTGCGACTTGTCGTAGTCGACGCGGGTCTGGTCGATGTCGAAGTAATCCCAGCCGCCGCCAAGGCGGTTGCCGCGCGCGAACGTCCACCAGATGTCGAACCCGACGTCGTTTTTGGAGTAGTTGTAGAGCTCGTTCTCGCAGTTGCCGACGATCTGTGTCGGCACCCCGGCCACCACGAGGTTGCCGCAGCCCAGACCGCTGGGCAGGGGCGTCGTCGGCGCATCGCCGTACTCGACCACGGTCGAGTTGTTCTGCAGCTTGGTCCAGTAGTAGTAGGCGCGCGTGTCGACCGACGCGACCGGGTGCGCCGTCCACGCGAGCGCGAACGACTGGTTGACGTTCTCGCCGTTGAACGTGCCGACGTCGGGCAGCGTGTTGCCGTACACGCCGCCCGTGTTGAGCGCATAGTTCGCCAGCCCGACGTCGCTCGTCGTCTTCGCCCACGTGTAGCGCGCCGAGAGCACCGACCGCCACGGCAGGTCGCGGTAGTTGCCGGTGACCGTGAACTTGTTGAACGTGTTGTCGGGCGGGAGATAGGTCGTATCGAGGTTGTTGCCGCCGAAGTACGGGTTCGTCCACTGCAGCGTGTTGCTGCCGTTGTCGAACTTGCTGTAGTCCCAGCGCAGCGACAGCGTCGCCTTGTTCGCCTGGTAACCCCCTTCGACGCCCCAGTTGCTCGTCTGGAAGTTCGTGGGGATTGCGAGGTCGGTATAGCCGTTGCCCGGGCTCGTTCCGTTGGATCCGGAGCCGGGCTTGGTGCCGCTGAACGTCACCTGGTTGCCGTCGACGCGGAAGTACCACGGGCTGTTCTTCTGCCACTCGGCGAAGCCGCCCGCGTCGCGCCGGTCGTAGCCAAGGGTGAACTGGCTCCAGTTGGCGGGCGGGTTCGGGTTCGGCAGCGTCGACAGCGGGAACGTCGTCGTCAGCACGTTGCCGCCGATGCCGACGAACGGCGAGTACGCATTGGTCGAGAAGTCGTGCGGGATGTCGTTGAGGTACCCACCCGCCTTGAACACGCCGTACATGCCGCCGCGCAGGAACATGAACTGGTCGCTGCGGCCGAAGTTCTCGCCGTAGCCCTGGAACCACGTCGTGCTGTTGCGGCCACGCACGCCAAAGTTCGACAGCGCGCCGTTGCCGAGGTCCTGGTACTCGTTGAGCTTCGCCTTGTCGGTCGCGCTCTCGTTGTTGTAGAAGCCTTCGACGGTCCCCGTGCCCTCGACGCGCATCGGATCGTTGTCGCTCTGCGCAAAGGCAGGCGCGGCGGCGAACAGGCTGGCGATGAGGGAGCTAAGAAGTTTCCTGCTCATGGTTGTCTCCCGGTCCTATCGCAAGAAGAACTGGCCGCGGTTGCCCGGCGCGTTGCTGCCATGGATGTTGCTGTGGCAATTGAGGCACGCGCGCGTCACGAGGCGGTTGTTCACGCTCGGGTTGGGCTGCCCGGTGCGACTCGGCGGACAAACAGGGATGCCCCCGCTCACCGTGGTATCGCCGGCCGCGCAGTTGAAGCCTCCGGACGCGCCGTACACCGTCCCGGGGTGCCGCGACCCGTCGTGGCAGTCCTGGCAGAGGTTCGGCGCCGACTCGTTCAGCAGTCGCGCATGCACCGAGCCGTGCGGGTTGTGGCAGGTCGCGCAGTTCTCCTCGACCGGCGGGTGGTTGAACACGTAGGGACCGCGCTTGTCGGCGTGGCACGAGTAGCACTGGTCGTTGATCGTCGGCTGCTTCAGCATCGCCGGCGTGATCGCGCCGTGCGGGTTGTGGCAGTCGGTGCATTTGACCTTGCCCTCGATGATCGGATGATGTGACGGCTTGAAGTTCGCCGCGCGGATCGGCTGGTGGCACTGCCAGCAGATCTCCGCCTGGTTGGGCAGGAACGTCGTCGTGAACTTGTTGACCGACGGCGCGAGCGACTTGCCGTGGATGCTGTGGCAGTTGGTGCACGCGACCTGGTTTATCGCGTGCTTGCCCGACGTCCAGAACGCGAGGTTGCGGTTGCCCGAGTGGCAACTCAGGCACACCGCCGCGCGCTCCGCGGCCGTGTGGCCCTTGCCGAAGGGGTTGGCCGGCTTGGCCTTCATCGGATCCTTCAGGTGTTCGGACGCGTCGCCGTGGCAGGCCTGGCACATGCTGCCCTGGGCGTCGTTCTTCGCGCCGTGCGCCGTGAGATCGATCGCCTTCCACTGCGCCTCGTGGCAGTTGGCGCACACCGGCGCCATGGGCCCGGACTGCTGCTGGGCTAGCGCGGGCGCCGCCAGAAACGCCGCGAAGATCGCCAGAAGCCCCGACGCGGCGATGAAGGATTTGATTCGCATTTGATCCCCTTTCGTCTCGGTGCGCCCCGCGGAGCGGACAAGGGTCCGTGCTCTCGCGAGGTCCGCGGCCACCGGCCGCCGGTCCATCGGGCGCGGAAAGAAGGCCGCGCGAAATCCGTTCGTCTTGTTGCGCGCCGGAGCAACGGGGCCGAGACCCGCATTGCCCGTCAATGCCGCATCTGTTCTGTTCCTCGCGCCTTCCATCCCCGCGAACTCGAGGGCGTTCGCCGGTAAAAAAAGCGTTGATGCGGTGGTGCGCTATTTTTAACGTTTCCCGAATATGCGGGTCAATGAAACAAGGTGCGACATTTTGTCGCTGTTGCAAAAATACATCACTGTTTCAGAAGGAAAAGACCATTTCCTGATTAGGTTTGTTGACCTGTGTCAAATCGACACGGGAACCAGACTCATGACAGACGAACGCCGCCGCATTTGCCTTTCGCCTTTCCCGCAACTCAGCTTTCCGAACCGCCGCGCGACGCCGGCGCGAGCGTTTCCGGCACGCCGCCGCAATCTCGTCGGCTGCGCAGAGCGGGTGAGGACCACCGCCGCATCGGCTCCCAGCACGCGGATGCCGTCGGCGAGCAGGGAGAGGCGGGCATTGGCGCCGATCGCAAACCCGTGGCGGCGGACCGTTCGTTGCGCGACGGCGGCGCGACTGCGCTTGCGGCGCCATCTTCTGGCGTGCGGCGGCGGCATCCTGATGCTCTTGTGCGCCGCGACGGCCAACGGCGAAGCGGCGCCCGGGATGTCCGCAGCTTCGCCGCCGGCGCGAGCAGTCACCGAAGGCGCGCCGCCGCGCGAGCGCGTCGATGCCTCCGGCCAGGCAGCGTCGTCTCGCGAAAGCGGGATCGAGGGCTGCGTCACGATCGGCCCGACGACGCCCGTGGCGAGGGCGGGCGAGCCCAACGCCCGTCCGTACCAGACGACCCTCCTCGTGCTGGACGCGAACGGCCGGGAGGTCACCCGATTCAAGACCGATGCCGACGGCTGCTTCCGGGTCCGCGTCGAGCCGGGGACCTACCGGCTGCGTTCCGAAGCGCGCGGACCGTTTCCGCGCGCACCGAATCGGACGGTCACGGTGCCGGCGGGGACGGTGACGCACGTCGACCTGAGCGTCGACAGCGGGATCAGGGGCCTGCAGCAACGCTGACGCTCAATGCGCGACCGCCGCGGCGTCGGCCGGCATCAGGTGAATGCCGTCCGCGAGCAAGGAGACGCGAGCATTGGCGCCGATCGCAAGGCCGTTGCGGCGGGCCGTGTGCGTCGGCACCGAGAAGTGGATGTCCGTGCGCTGGCCCGCGCCCACGGAAAGCGCGAGCGCGGTCGTTTCGCCCAGTGCGATGCACCGCTTGATCGTGCCCGGGACCGGGTTTTCGTGCTCGCCGCGCGACGGCCGGTCGCGTCGGTGCAGGACGATGTGCGACGATGGAACGCACCAGGCCACGCGCGCGCCGACGGCGAACTGCGGCGCAAGGCGCGCCTCGAACGTCATGTCGAACCAGCGGATGTGGGTGAGATTGCGCCCTCGATCGTGGTCGACCACTTCGGCCTCGAAGACGTTCTTGATCCCGACGAGCCGCGCCACCTCCGGGGAGAACGGCCGGGTCATGACCGCCTGCGCCGTGTCCGTCTGCAGCGTCGTGCCGTGGTGCAGAATCGACATCCGATCGGCGAGCATCGATGCTTCGGAGAGCGCGTGCGTGACGAGGATCACCGGAACGTTGAGATCGGCGCGCAACGTGGCCAGCTCTTCGTAGAGCTTCTCCCGCGTCACCTGATCGACGGCGGAGAACGGCTCGTCGAGCAGCAGCACTTTCGGATCGCGGGCGAGCGCGCGCGCGACCGCCACGCGCTGCTGCTGGCCGCCCGACAGTTGCGCCGGGTGCCGCGCCTCGAGGCCGGCCAAGTTCGTGCGCTCGAGCAGGCGTCGCGCGCGCCCGCGCCTTTCGGCTGCAGGCACGTGTCCCATCGCCTGGACGACGTTGTCGATCGCGGACAGATGGGGGAACAGCGCATAGTTCTGGAACACGAACCCCACCGAGCGCTCGCGCGCCCCGCGCCGGATGCCGGCGGCGGTGTCGAGCCACGCCTCGTCGCCGACGTCGATCCGGCCGCGGGCCGGCGTGTAGATCCCGGCGATCGTGCGCAGGATCGTCGACTTTCCGCTCCCCGACGGCCCGACCAGGGCGAGCACCTCGCCGCGCGCGCAGTCGAGCGTCACCGCCAGCGGAATCGGCCGCTGCTGGACGAGCTCCACGCGCAGGTGGTCAGCGGGCCGGTCCATGGCCCGCCCGCCGGCGCGACGACGAGAGGAACGTGACGCCGATCGCAACGATCGACAGGAGCAGCAGCACCGCCGACATCAAACCGGCGCCCGCCATGTCGAACCCCTGCACCCGATCGTAGATCGCCAGGGCGATCGTCTTCGTCTCGCCGGGAATGCTGCCGCCGACCATCAGCACGACGCCGAACTCGCCCAGGGTGTGCGCGAAGGTCAACACCACTGCGGTGAGCAGGCCGCTCCACGCAAGCGGCAGCTCGATCCGCCACAGGCTTTGGGCACTGGTGAGCCCGCAGCACGCCGCGGCGTGCCGCAGGTCGTCGGGAATCGCTTCGAACGCGCGCTGCAGCGGCTGGATCGCGAACGGCAGGTTGAAGATGATCGACGCGACGAGCAGGCCGTCGAAGGTGAACACCAGCGGATGCCCGACCGTGGCTTCGTACCAGCGTCCGAGCGGCGAGCGGCCGCCCATGGCGACGAGCAGGTAGTAGCCCAGCACCGTCGGCGGCAGCACGAGCGGCAGCGCCAAGGCCGCCTCGACGAACGGCTTGCCGGCGAATTCGTGGGCCGCGAGGAGGCGCGCGACGAGGATTCCCCCCGGCACGAGAATGGCGACGGTGAGCGCGGCAAGCTTCAGCGAGAGCAGGAGCGCGCTAGCGTCCATCCGGTCACGCGCCCGGCAGCGCGAAGCCATACCGCCTGAGCACCGCACACGCCGCCGGCTGCTGCAGGTAACGGTAGAACTCGCGCGCGGTTCCCCGCGCCCGTTTCGTCAGCACCATCCGCTGCACCAGCGGCCTGTACATCGCGTCGGGAATCGCGACGTACCTTGCGGTACCCAGCGCGCCGGGCGCGAGGGCGAGGGAAAGGGCGACGATTCCGCCCTGCGCCGAGCCGGAAGTCGCGAATTGCGCCGCCTGGGCGACGTTTTCGCCGAAGACGAGATGGCCACGCATCGTCTCCCAGACGCCGGCCGTGGACAGCGCTTCCTCCGCCGCGCGGCCGTACGGCGCATGATCGGGATTCGCGATCGCGAACTTGCGCACGCGACCGTCGGCAACGGCCGTGCCGACGTCCTGCAGCGTGGGGTCGAGCTTGAGCGCCGATCCCTCGGGAACGACGAGCGCAAGGCGGCCGATCGCGTACGGCACGCCGTCGTCGACGGTGTACCCAGCGCGGGCGAGTGCCATCACGTACGCTTCGTCGGCGGACAGGAACAGCTCGAACGGGCCGCCCTCCGCAATCTGGCGGCGGAAATTGCCCGACGAGCCATAGACGATGCGCACTTCCTTGCCCGTCTCGCGCCCGAAGGTGGCCGCGATCTCGTTCAACGCGAACCGCAGGTCCGAAGCGGCCGCGACGAGCGGCGCATCGCCTCCGGCGGCGCCCGCGGGCGGGGCGAGAAATACGGGGAGCGCGAAAACGCCCGCCAGCAGTGCCCGAGCGACGATCCGTTGCAGCGTGCGGAGGAGCATCAGCCGCAATCTGCCAAGGCCGGGCGCGCGACGCAAGGACAATCTGCCCCTGTCGTCCGTCGCCGCCCGTTGCGGATCGTGGCGGCGTTTCTTCTTGCGTTCTCCTTGCGGATCAGAGGCCTCGCGGCGGTTTTCGCGCCGGCCCCGGCCGCGACGGCAGGTTTCACCGTCGGCGGCATGACCGGAGCTTCGATCAGTGCGCCGCCTCCGCCGATCGCACGCGCCTGCTCCAGCGTTACGGCGCCGCGCTGCCGATGCGCTGCACCTCGCGCGTCAGCGCCCCGCGCTCGAGCTTCGCGACCGGCAGCGATGTGAACAAGCCGACGCGGTGGCGCAACAACTGGAACGCCCTCCGGAACGCGGCGCGCTTCGTCTCGTCGCTGCCCTCGACCGCGGCGGGGTCGGGCATGCCCCAATGGGCGGTCACCGGCTGCCCGGGCCATACCGGGCAGGCTTCGCCGGCGGCGCTGTCGCAGACCGTGATCACGAAGTCCATCGCCGGTGTGGCCGGTCGCGCGAACTCGTCCCAGCTCTTGCTGCGCAGGCCGTCGATCGGCAGCCCCTGGGCGCGCAGATATTCGACCGCGAAGGGATTGACGCGGCCGGTCGGCGTGCTGCCCGCGCTGTAGCCTTGGAAGCGGCCATTGCCCAGCCGGTTCATCAGCGCTTCGGCGAGAATGCTGCGCGCCGAATTGCCGGTGCACACGAACAGCACGTTGAACGGCCGCGACGCATTCAGCATCGCTGCAGGTCCGTCACGGGCAACAGCCGCGCGATCCTGTCGCCGGCTCGACGGCCACGCTCGCGCCGCAGCAGCCGGATGCGGTCGTTTCCGCCGGCGTGCAACACGATCCCGCGCGAGCCGACGCGTCCGCGTCGCCGGCGAAATAGGCGACCTTGGCCAACGTCCGGTAGCCTTCCCAGGCGATCCCCTGCGGGTCGGCGACCCAATGCTTGTCGGACTTCGCATAGCAGCAGCTCGCGCCGGGCTCGTCAACGACGCTCGCTCCGGCGGCCGCGAATTGCGCGCGGATCCCGGCGAGCTCGTCGGCCGAATCGGCCTGCAGCCCCAGATGATTGACGCCCGCGCGGCCTTCCCGCTGCGAGATCGCGAAATTGATGCGCGGATCGTCGATCATCCATTTCGCGTAATCGACCTTGCGCACCGTCGGCTCGGCGCCGAACAGCCCGGTGTAGAAGCGAATGCTGTCGTCCAGGTTGCGCACGCCGACGTGAACGTGAAAGCGCTTCATGCGGATCTCCTCTTGCGTGGATCGGGACTCGAAACAGCGGCCGGGGGCGGCGCCCGCGAAGGCGCGCGCGCAGGAGCACAAGCTGCGCTCGCCTGACAGCAGTTGGCGGTGAGGTACGTAACGAGCCCGCGCATCGCGCCGAACTCCGGCCGGTACCAGATGAACCGGCCCTCCTGGCGGGCGACGATCAGGCCCGCATGCGCGAGCTCCTTCAAATGGAACGAGAGCGTCGCCGGGGCAAGCTTCAGCTGCCCGGCGATCGCACCGGCGGCGAGTCCGTCCGGGCCATGCAGAACGAGCAGTCGAAAGATCGCCAGGCGGTGCTCCTGAGCAAGCGCGCCCAGCGCGCCCAACACGGCCTTTGTTTCCATGTTTCCATTATTATCGAATCGTAGCCCGACGTCAACACCGACGTTCGACCCCCCGAGCGTTTCCGGCCTCGCCCTCCAGCGCCCGTCCGCGCGCCCGTCAGCGTGACCGTGCCGCGACGCGTACCGGCGACACGCGAGGGTTACAGCGTCGGCATCGCGCGGTGCGCGTACGTCCGCTCGTGCAGGCTCTGGCAGTCCACGCAGCGCTTCGCCGTCGGGAACGCGAGGAGCCGCCGGAATTCGATGTCGTAGCCGCAGTCGGCACACAGCGCGTAGCGGCGCTCCTTGATCCGGTCGAGCGCGGCATCGATGTCGCGCACCGCCTCCACGTGCCGCGCGACGATCGTGTGATCGAGATCGGTGACCGTCGTCGCCACCGACTCGTCGCCGGCGTCGGGCACGTCGCCCGCGAGCTCGCCGATCGGATGCTGGCCCCAGCGGATCAATTCATCCTGCGCGTCGGCAATGAGCGCGTTGCGCTCCGCGAGGAGTGCGCGCTTGAGCTCCTGGATTTGCTGCGAGGTTGGCCTGGTCATGTCAGGACTCCATACGCACGGGCGCGCCGCCGCGTCCGCGGACCCTCAGGCTAAACTCTCCGGCATGAAAGCCGTTGATGCAGATCAAGAGCATCGCCTCCCGCCCGCCCGCCGCACCCGCGACGGCGCCGAAACCGCGGACAATCGGCTTCGACATCCGGCGACGGCTTTCGATGGAACGCGGCGAGCCGACCCCCGATTCGACCGAGGGCGACGCATCGATGCAAACCGCTCGCTCTGACGCTGCGGATCAGGCGCGCCTCGTGGCCGCGCTCGGCGATCCGTCCGCGTTCGGCGGCGGGGTCGAGCGGGTCGAGATGATCGAGACGCACATCTCGTACGTGTTCCTGACCGGTCGCTACGCGTACAAGGTCAAGAAGCCCGTCGCGCTCGGCTTCCTCGATTTCAGCACGCTCGCCGCCCGCCGCGCTTTTTGCGCGCAGGAGCTGCGACTGAACCGCCGGCTCGCCCCCGAGATCTATCTCGACGTGGTTCCGATCACCGGCACTCTCGACCGCCCGCTCGTCGGAGGCACCGGTCCGGCGCTCGAGTACGCGGTGCAGATGCGGGAATTTTCGCAGGCCGCGCTCACCAGTCGGATGCTCGCCCGCGGCGCGCTCGGGCGCGCGCACATCGATCGGCTGGCCGCGAAGGTCGCCGCCTTTCATGGCCGGATCGACGTTGCCCCCGCCAACAGTCCCTATGCGGTGTCCGCCGAGATCCTGCGCCGGGCCAACGACAATTTCGTCCAGGTCCGGCCGCTTCTCGACGGCGAGGCCGACCGCGCCGCGCTCGATACGCTCTCCGAGTGGACGCAGCGCGAGCATGCGGCGCTGGCGCCGGTCTTCGAAGCACGCCGGCGCGACGGCTTCGTCCGTGAATGCCACGGCGATCTCCACCTCGGCAACATCGCGTTCGTCGACGGCGAGATCGTGATCTTCGACTGCATCGAATTCAACGACCGCCTGCGCTGGATCGACGTGATGAGCGAGGTCGCTTTCGCCGTGATGGACATGCAGGATCGCAACCGGGCCGATCTCGCCTTTCGCTTCCTCAACCGCTGGCTCGAGATCACCGGCGATTACGAAGGGCTCGCCGTGCTGCGGTTCTATCTCGTGTACCGGGCGATGGTGCGCGCGAAGGTCGCCCGCCTGCGGACCGCTCAGCTCGAGGAGGGCAAGGCCAAAGCTGCGCTCCTTGCCGAATACGGCGGTTACGTCGCCCTCGCCCGTGCAGACGCGCACCCGCCTCGACCCGCCATCGTGATCACGCACGGGTTGTCCGGCTGCGGCAAGACCGCGGCGTCGGAGGCGCTGCTCGAACGAGCGCCGGCGATCCGGGTCCGCACCGACGTCGAGCGCAAGCGGCTGCGCGGGCTCGCCGCCGAATCATCGAGCGGCTCGGGCATCGACAGCGGCCTCTACGCGCCGCAGGCGACGGAAGCGACCTACCGGCGCGTCCTCGCCCTCGCTCGCGTCATCGCGAACGCCGGTGCCGTCGCGATCGTCGACGGCGCGTTTCTCAAGCGCTGGCAGCGCGAGCTGTTCCGCGGCCTCGCCGGCGAGCTCGGAATTCCATTTGCGATTCTCGCGTTCGGTGCGTCCGAGTCGACGTTGCGGCAGCGCGTGACCGCGCGGACGCTCGCGGGAACCGACGCGTCGGAAGCGGACATTTCCGTGCTCGAAAACCAGTTGCGAACGCGTGAGCCGCTCGCCGCGGACGAGCTTTCCCTCGCCGTCCGTTACGACGCCGAACAGCCGCGGGAATACGCAGACGACGCCCGCGCGTGGCGGCCGCTGCTCGACCGCCTCGGCGCCGACCCGCCGTAGCCGCCAAAGCGAGGCGACTGCGCGAGAGCCCAGCTTCATGACCGAGGAGCGCCGCCGGCGTCGCGGACAACCTCGAAGCATCGGGCAAGCCCCGTCCGGGCCTCCTTCACCGTCCTACAACCGCCGGGTCGCCGCTACGCGCGCACGGTGTCCGCCTTGTGCTCGCCGAGCGCGATGTCGACCATCATTTCGTTCGCCAGCGCTTCCAGCGCGCGTCGCAGCTCGTCGTTGGGAAGGGACTCAGGCACCACGAGCAATGCGTTGACCTTGAACAGGTGCTCGGCGGACATCGCGGCGCTGACGATCTCCGTGTACAGCTCCTCGATGCTGACCCCGCGTTTGGCGAGGCTCGCCGACAGATCGCGGACGATGCCCGGCCGGTCCTGTCCGACGAGCTCGAGCTTGACCATGCGCCGGCCGGGAGGCGCCGGCGGCGCCTCCGTCCTGGCGATCACGACCCGCAGGCCCTGTGCTTCCAGTCCGCGAAGCGCGGCGGCGAGCGGCTCGGCGTTCTCCGCCGCCACTTCGAAATGCACGATGCCGGCGAACTGCCCGGCGAGGCTCGCCATGCGGCTTCCCGCCCAGTTGGCGCCGAATCCCCGCGCCCGATCCGCCAACAGGCTCACGATGCCGGGACGATCGGTCCCGATGATGGTCACCACGAGCGAGGTCAGCATGGCGGTTCGTTCCTCGGTCAGCGAAACGGTGCTGCGGATGATCGGCGCCCTGGTCGCGAAGCGCTCGTCCTGCGCGTGGGCCGGCAATTTGCCATGCTCCGCCGCGTAATGGACGACGCGGGTCAGAAGGTCGAGGCCCATTGGCGCCAGAGCGCGCTCCCACAGCTCGCGCGCCGTTTCACCTTTGGCGACAAAGCACCAATCCTGCGCGGCGATGGCGCCCGCGTCCCAGCCGTCCGCCAGATGATAGACGGTCCCGCCGGCGATCGGATCGCGCTCGAGGATCGTCCACTCGACCGCGGCGATGCCGCGATGCCGCGGCAGGAGCGACGGATGATAGCCGATGCCGCCCAGGCGCGAGCGGGCGAGCGCGTCGTTGCTCACGCGAGCGTGCGTGTGCGCCGCGACGATGAGGTCGGTCCCCTCGGCGATCGCTTCGCCGAGCACGATCCGCGGATTTTCGAGCACGTGGACGGGTACGCCGTCTGCCTGCGCCGCGAGCGCCAGCCGGTCATCGGCTGCCGGCGCGACCACGCGCGCGACGTCGATGCGCTCCTTGCGCAACGCTTCGAACACCTTGGCGCCGAAATAGCGCGACCCCACCAGCGTGCATCTGATCGTCACGTCTTCTTCCCCCCTGGTTGCGTCGTTGAAGACGCCGCAGCGTGAGCGCCGACGGCCGCGTGGTAGCGAGCCAGCGTCTCGGCGTTCGGTGGATAGAGGCCGGGCAGCGCTGCACCGCCCTCCACTTCCTTCATGATCCACGCCTCGAGACGTTCCTGCTCGGCCGCTGCGGCAACGACGTCGTCAAGCGATGCCTCGGGAACGACCACGGCGCCATCGGCGTCCGCGACGATGACGTCGTTCGGGAACACCGCGACGCCGCCGCAACCGATCGGCTCCTGCCAGCCGACGAAGGTGAGCCCGGCGACCGAGGGCGGCGCGGCGATCCCCTGGCACCAGACGGCCAGGCCCGTGGCCAGAACGCCGGCCACGTCGCGGACGACGCCGTCGGTGACCAGTGCCGCGACCTGCCGCATCTTCAGCCGGGCACACAGGATGTCGCCGAAAATGCCGGCATCGGTGCAACCGTTGGCGTCGACGACGGCAACGCATCCTGCCGGCATCTCCTCGATCGCCGCCCGCGTCGACCGCGGAGACGCCCACGACGCAGGCGTGGCCAGATCCTCGCGCGCGGGAACGAACCGCAGCGTGAACGCGCGGCCGACGGCTCGAGGGGCATCCTGCCGCAGGGGACGCGGGCCCCGAAGCCAGACGTTGCGCAATCCCTGCTTCAGCAGGATGGTCGTGAGGGTCGCGGTGGAAACGTTCGCGAACGTCCCCCTGACGTCGCCCCCGAGGGGGATGGTTTCGACGGTCATGCGTTTTCCTTGTTTTCCTTCGCGGCGACCTGGGGCGATTCGGACATCAGGAAATCGAAGTCGCAGCCCTGCTCGGCCTGCGTCACGTGATCGACGTACAGCCGCTGGTAGCCGCGCGCCGGAGCCGCCGGCGGCCGCCACGCCTGCTTGCGGCGCGCGAGCTCGGCCGGATCCACATCGAAATCGAGACGCCTGCCCGCGACGCTCAGGCGGATCCGGTCGCCGTTGCGAACGAGCGCGAGCGGCCCTCCAACGGCCGCCTCGGGGCTCACGTGCAGGACGACGGTCCCGTACGCAGTGCCGCTCATCCGCGCGTCCGAAATGCGCACCATGTCCCTGACGCCCGCTCTCGCGAGCTTCGCGGGGATGGGCAGGTAACCGGACTCGGGCATTCCATAGCCGCTTTTTGGTCCGGAGTTCTGCATCACCAGAAAATCGTCGGCGCGGACGTCGAGGGCAGGATCGTCGATGCGTCGTGCAAGATCGGCGGGCGATGCGAACACGACCGCCCGCCCGGTGCGCTCGAACAGGCTCGCGTCGGCGGCCGAGCGCTTCAGGATCGCACCGTTCGGCGCGAGCGTGCCGAACAGCGCAACGAGGCCTCCCGCCGGATGGAACGGATCGCCGAGCGGGCGGATCACTGAGCGGTCGACCCACGCGAGCGGCGCAGCGAGCCGCTCGCCGAGCGTCTCGCCGGTCACCGTCATGCAGTCGAGATGGAGCCGCGGTTTCAACTCCGCCAGCACCACGCTCATGCCGCCGGCCGCGAAAAAATCCTCCATGTAGTACGCACCCGTCGGCTTGAGATCGAGCAGCACCGGCGTCGTCTCGGAAAGCTCGTTCAAGCGCCGCAGCGAAAGCGGAATCCCGAGCCGGCCCGCGATGGCCGTCAAGTGAATGACGGCATTGGTGGAACCGCCGATCGCAAGCAGCACGGTGAGCGCGTTTTCGATCGCCTTCGCGGTGATGATGCGATCCGGCGTCAAGCGCGATGCGGCGAGCGCGACGGCCACCTGGCCGGTCGCTTCACCGGCGCGAAGGCGATCCGCGTGGACCGCCGGAATCGCGGCCGTGCCCGGCAGGATCATGCCCAGCGCCTCGGCGAGACACGCCATCGTGCTTGCGGTCCCCATCACCGCGCACGTGCCGGTGGTCGTGGCGAGTCGCGTCTCGAGGCCGTCGATCGCGATACGGTCGAGCTCTCCGCTGCGGAACCTGGCCCAGAAGCGGCGGCAATCGGTGCACGCCCCGAGTTTCTCGCCGTCGTGACGACCGGTCAGCATCGGCCCGGCGACCAGCCCGACCGCCGGCACCGCGGCGGAGGCCGCTCCCATCAGCTGCGCCGGAACGGTCTTGTCGCAGCCGCCGACCAGCACGACCGCGTCGAGCGGCTGCGCCCGGCACATCTCCTCGACGTCCATCGCCATCAAGTTCCGATAGACGAGGCTCGTCGGATGGAGAAAAACTTCGCCCAGCGAAATCGTCGGGAACACCAGCGGCAGGCCGCCGGCAGCGAGCACGCCGCGCTTGACCGCCTCGATCAATTCCGGCAAGTGCCGATGACAGTTGTTGAGGTCGCTCGCGGAGGTCGCGATGCCGACCGTCGGACGGGCGAGCATCGCACTCGAAAAGCCCATCGACCGCGCAAAGGAGCGCCGCAGGAACAGCGCGAACGCCGGATCCCCGTAGTGCGTGAGGCCGCGTGCGAGGCCGGATGGAGGGAGAGTTGCGGTCATGGCGAAGGCAGCGCGTAGATGATACGCCCGCCACCGCACCCAGTACGCCGTTCAGGAACGTTCAGTGCGGCCTTGCCATCAGCACGCGCTCGGCGCGGTGCTCGTCGACCGTGTGCAGCGTGACCGGGCGACGCCAGATCCGCACGACATAGTCGAGCACGCGCTCGGCGCGCTGCGCGTCCAGGCCGCGGCCGTCGCTCGCGTAATCGTGCGCGAGCGTCAGGGTGCCGTCGATGTCGACGCGCGTCGCGGCGACGCGCGGCACCCCGAAATTGAAGCGCGGCGCGACGATCGCCTCGCGCACCGCGTTGATGTCCCGCGAAGTCACGGTGATCCCGCCGTCGGCGTCCGCCTGGTACACGAACAGGTCGAGCTGGTCGGCAAGCTCGGCGTCGAGGTAGTTGCGCACGAAGCCGAAATCGTCTTCTTCGGCGCAGATGCGGCGCGCCGCGTCGAGACCCTGCTGCTCGACGATCCGTTCCCACATCGAAAACCCGAGATGGTACGGGTTCACCGATAGCGCCGCCGTGCGCCCGGCCGCGAACGGCCGCACCACGTCCGAATGCGCCTTGATCGCCGACACGTACAGATCCGGCGGCAGCCGCTCGGTTTCGCGGAGCAGCCGCGCGTGCCAGTACGACGCCCAGCCCTCGTTCATGATCTGACACGCGAACACCGGATAGAAATAGAACGACTCCTCGCGCACCGCGAGAAACGCGTCGCGCTCCCAGCCGTCGAGCTCGGGGCCGTAGTGCGCGATGAACCACAGCAGGTCGTATTCGGGTTGCGGCGGGATCGCACGCCGCGCGGGTTCGGGGCTCGCGGCCGGCGCCTGCTCGCCCGGCAGCGTCTGCCAGCGGCGGTGGAACGGATGGTCGCTGTCGGCCCGTTCGATCCCCACCGCTGGCTCGGCGTACGGCCCGCGATGGAGGACCCGGTTGACGTCGATATGCGCTTCGAGCGCGAGCGCCGCGTCGAGCACGGCCTCGACGCGCTCCTGTCCATGCGTGGCGAGCGCCGTCTCGATCCGGTGCGCCCGGGCGGCGGCCTGCTCGAGGATGCGGCCACCCGCCATCGTCATCGAGCGCCGGAACAGCGCGTTGCGATGCGCGAAATCCGCGTGGCCGATGACGTGCGCGACGACGAGCACGTTTTCCGCCAGCGAATTCGCATCGACGAGATAGGCCTTGCACGGCTCGCCGGGAAACATCACCTCGAAGATGCGCGAGTGCCCCATGCTGCGTTGGACGAGCTGACGGATGTAGCGAACGCCGAACGACCAGTGCGGCATCCGCACCGGCAGCCCGTAGACCGCCGTCTCCATCATGAAGCGCTCCGGCACCAGCTCGAAATCGACGCCGTGATGCGTGAGGCCGAGCGCGTGTGCCTGGGCCTCGACACGCGCGGCGAAGTCGGCGAGGTCGGTCATCGCCGCCCCGCCGCTTCGTCAGCCTGCTGCACGAAGAAGTGGCGGATCGCCTGCCAGACATCGTGGATGTCCGACACCGCGTGGCTGCTGATGCGCGCACCGCCCTCGGGCAGCTCGGCGAGAAGGCTCCGCATGTCCGTCTGCGTGTAGCGGGCCGGCCCGAGGCGGGTTTCGACGTAGCCGATGTAATTGAGCCGCTGGGAGAGAGCCCGCAACGCCTCCCCGGCCGCGTGGCGATCGTCGGTGGCGTTTTCGCCGTCGGACGCGTAGAACAGATAGGCGTTGTACTGGCTCGGCTCGTAATGCTTGGCCAGCAGGTCGCGGGTCAGCAGAAACGCGGACGAGGCGGCGGTGCCGCCGCTGCCGCTCACTTCGAAGAACTCGTGCTCGGGAAATTCCCATGCCTCGGTCGTGTGCGCGACAAACCGGACATCGACGCGATGGTATTGACGGCGCAGCCCGGAAAGCGCGAAAAAGAAGAAGGCCTTCGCGAGCTTGCGCTCGATCGCGGTCATGCTCATCGAGACGTCGAGCGCGAAGACGACGACGGCGTTGCTCGCGAGCCGTGGCCGCTGCCGGAGCTGATGGAAGCGCAGGTCGTCGTCGATAAAGGGCGCGGGTTCCGTCTGGATCGCGCGGCGCATCAAGGCCTGCTTCAACGTCCGGCGGCGATCGAGACGCGCGCGGATGCCGCGCCGTCCGGAGCCTTCGCGGACGATCTCGTTCTCCTCGACCGTCGTGCCGGACGTCGGCCGCAGGTTGGGAAGCTCGAGCTCCTCGGCCAGCCAGTCGACGATGTCGTCGATCTTGAACTCCAGCACCAGCTTGAATTCGCCGTCCTCGTTGCCGCCCTCGCCATCGCCCGGGCCGCGCTCGACGGCGTCGGCGGGCCGCAGCGTATCGCCGGGCCGGGCCGCGCCCTGCCCGGCGCCGGTCTGGGCGGTCGGCTCGGCGAGCCGAAAGCGCGCGTGCTCGAGCAGACGAATCGGCACCCGCACGGTGCGCGCGTCCGGCTGGGTGATGAAATCGCCGCCCGCGAGGAGATCGACGACCTGCTCGCGAACCGCCTGCCGAACTTTCTGGTTGTGGCGAAGCCAGTCGCGTGCGCCGCGCGAGAACAGGTCGTACCACGGCGATTCGGCGGAAAAGCGGATCCGGCTCGTCATGATTCGCGTCGCGCGACGGTGCTGGTGAGCGCTTCGCGACCTGCGATCGTCACTCCTGGGCGAGCAGCGTGGTTACGTAGTTCAGTGCCTCCTTCGCGCTGTGCTCGTCGTAGCCGTATTCGTCGACGAGCCGCTTCGCGACCACGGAGATCTTCTGCTGCGTCTCTTCCTCCGGCCGGGTCGTCGAGCTTACGAGCCGCAGCACGTTGCGCCGCTGCTCGAACAGGTATTGCTCGATCGCGTCGTGCAGCGGGGCATGGCTGTCCAGGGTGAACTTCTCGCCGCGCTTGTAGGCGCCCATCGCCTTGCGCACGACCTCCTGCCGGAACGAATGCTTGCCGGAGTCGGAGATGTGGATCTTTTCCTCGACGGCACGAAGCATCCGTTCGTCCGGGTCGCGCTCTTCGCCGGTGATCGGATCGCGCACCTTGTGGTTGTCGAGCGACGCCTCGACCTCGTCGACGTACTTGTCGAGCAGGCCCTGCGCCTCCTGCTCGAACGAAACGAACAGGGCCTTGTGCACGTCCTCTTTCACCCAGCGATTGTAGAAATCCTTGCGCGCCACGACCAGGAAGTCGATCCAACGACGCTTCTCCTTGGGGTCGATCCGCGCATCGCTCTCGATCGCGTCTTTCACCGCGAGCAACACGTCCATTGTCGTCAGGCTCCGCGCGTTCGACTTGATGATCGCAGCCGAAAGCGCGTTGATCACGAACCGCGGCGAAATGCCGGCGAGGCCCTCGTCGGCGAAGCGTTCGCGCAGCCGTTCGGCGTCGAGACGGGTCATGCCGTCGACCGCCTCGCCCGCCTGCAGGCGCACCCGCTTGCTGAAGTCGGCGCCCTTGTCGTCGCCCTCGTGGAGGCGGGTCAGGATCGCGAACACGGCGGCAGTGTGCAAAACGTGCGGATCGAGGTGCACTTCCTGGAACGCCGGCTCCGCGCCGGAAATGAGCTTGCGATAGATCCTGGCCTCGGCCCGATAGTCGAGCGTGTAGGGCACCTGGATCACCACCATGCGGTCGAGCAGCGCCTCGTTCTCGCGCTCCTGCAGGAACTTGCGGAACTCCGCGAGGTTCGTGTGCGCGACGATCGACTCGTCGACGTGGATCAGCGGAAAGCGCGATACCTTGACGTTCTTCTCTTGGGTCAGTGTCAAGAGCAGGTAGAGGAACTCGCGCTTGACCTTCAGGATCTCGATCATCTCCAGCACGCCGCGGCTCGCCGCATAGACGGAGCCCGACCACGACCACGCGCGCGGGTCGCCCTCGTCGCCGTACTGCGCGACTTTGGACAAGTCGACGGAGCCCACGAGGTCGGCCACGTCGGCCGTGGTCGGATCGTGCGGTGCGTAGGTGCCCACCCCGACCCGGCCCGCTTCGGAGATGAAGATGCGCTCGACGGGCATGCGCATGAAGTCGCCTCCGAACTCCTTCTCGACCCGCACCCGACAGTAGGGGCAGACGTCGCCCTCGACGTCGGTCCCGTACGTCTGCCGGAAGTCCGCCCGCAGCGAGTGGGGAATGAGGTGCAGCGGCGATTCGTGCACCGGGCAGCCGGCGACGGCGTACAGCGCTCCGGCCTCGGTGTAGCTGTATTCCTCCAGCCCGCGTTTCAGCAGGATCACCAGCGTGGACTTGCCGCCCGACGGCGGCCCGAGCAGCAGCAGGAGTCGGCGCCCGACCTCGGAACCCGCAGCGGCGGCCTTGAAGTAATCCACGACGCGCGCGATCGGATCGTCGATGCCGAAGAGCTCGCTCGACAGAAGCGCGCAGCGCAGCACGCCGTTTTCGTCCTCCTTGCCCTGCCACCGCAACATGTCCCACACGTATTGATGACTGGTGCGCGCAGCCCGCGAGGGTCCGGCGCGCACGATCGTCTCCAGGAACGTCGCGAGCGTTCCCGACCACTGGTCGGCCTTGTGCCGCCGGGTGAAGTCCACGAGGCTGTCGATGAACTGGGCCCGCTGCTCGTCGCCTTCGGCTTCCGGGTCGCGCTCGGCGTCGGCGGGGCCGGATGGCGTCTCCGGCTGCGAGGGAGGAGTCGGCTCCGCCGCGGAGGCTGCTGAAATCAGGGCCGGAGGTCGGGAAACTCCCGGGGAATCGTCGTCGTCGAGGCGCATGGTGAACCTCCAACGGTTTTGAAAACATTCGCGCGCGTTCGCCGCCGCGCCCGTTGTGACGCGCCGACGCCGTTACGATTGTGAGCCGCGCTTGCAACCAAAGCAACAACCATTCCCTCGCCCCGTGCGTCGCGCTGCAAGCTGGCGAGCCCCGATGAACCCCTCTTCTGCACGTAGGCCATGCATTCACAACGCCCTGTTTGCGCGTCACTTTCGTGCCGAGCGGGACATCGACACCGCCATGATCTCCGCGCCATGGGCGCCGCTCTGCAATGGGCAGCGGTTGCTCCGGCTTCGGCGACAAGTGCCCCCCTTCGACCTCAATGACGAGAAAACGCTTGTAGGAATTACCAAACGTCGTGGCGCTTCATTGGCTGCCGTGGGCGCAGGATTCGATCACCCCCGATCGGTCCGCCTTCGCGTATCCTCACCGTCGCCGCGCCGTGCGACCTTCCGCCAGAATGCGATGCTCATTCGTCACGACCTCCTGACGCTCGTTGGCGCCGCGGCCCTCTTGGGCACGCTCGGCGGGAGCGCGCAGACCGTCGCGGCGCCGCGCCTGGCGGCGCCGCTCGCCACGCCGACCGAGGCGCGGAATATCGCCGCCGATGCATTCCTGTTCGCCTATCCGCTGTTGCTGACCTATCGCGAGCTTGATCGTCAACTCCGCGACCCGGGCGCCGCCGATTACGTCGGCACGTTCAACGCCTTCCGGCACCAGCAGCGCCTGCCGACCCCCGCCGATCAAAGCGTGCGGATGAAGAGCTACGACGCGCCCTATTCGTGGGCGTGGCTCGATCTGCGCGCCGAGCCGATCATCCTCGAGGTTCCGGCCCTGCCCGCGGGTCGGTTCGTCGTTTTCCAATGGTACGATCTGTGGGGCCACAATCTCGCGCAACTCGGCTCGGTCACCACCGGGTTCAGGCGGCTGCGCGTGCTCATCGCCGGCCCCGCGTGGAAAGGCCCGCCTCCGAAAGGCATCGACAGCGTCGTCAAGGCGGACACCTGGCTCGTCGGCGGCACGGTGCGCACGTCCACCGCGGCTCCGGGCGACGGCGCCAGCGTCGTCGCCTTGCAAAGCCAATACCGGCTGACGCCGCTGTCGGTATTCGGCAAGCGGGCGAGGGTCAAGCCCGCGCCGCCGATCGCTCTTCCTCCATGGGACGAGGAGAAGAGCCATGGAAGCGGATTCATCGGCTACGTCAACGCGCTCCTGCCGTTGCTCGAGCTCGATCCGGCCGAGGGGCTCGCGTTCAGGCGCTTTGCCGCGATCGGGATCGGCGCAGGAACGTTCGACGCGAGCAAGCTCGATCCGGCGCACCGAAGCGCGGTCGACGGCGGCGTGGCGGACGCCAGCAGCAGGCTCGAAAAGGCCATGGTGGAGGCCCATGGTGCGGTCGATCCGGTGGGCACGCGCGAGGCATTCGGCGGGGACGTGCTGAAGCGCGCGGTCAGCGCCGGATTCGGTCTGCATCGGATCGCGACGTTCGAGATCGCCGAATTTGATCTCACCGGCGACGGCAGTGGCGACCCGTACGACAGATCGTCGAAATATCGATTGCAATTCGCCGGCGGGCGGGCGCCACCGGTCGACTATTTCTGGTCGCTCGAGATGATCGCGGTGCCGCAGGCGAGGCTTGTCGACAACCCGATCGATCGCTACGTGATCGACAGCCGGATGGCCGCGCTCGGCGTCGGTGCCGACGGGTCGATCGAGATTGCGATCCAGCGCACGGACCCCGGCGGCGCGCTGACGGCGAACTGGCTGCCGTCGCCCGCCGCCAACTTTACGCTGACGCTGCGCCTGTACGGTGCGAAGCCCGAAGCGGTCGCCGGCCGCTGGCGCCCGCCGCTTCCGAATCGCCTGCCCTGAACGCGGTCGTGCGTGTGCCGCAAAGGAAAATCGGGGCTTAGCCCGAACGGAGCGGCGGCAGCCTCGATTGCGGTTGCGTCAGCAGCGCGAACACGAGGAACGTCGCCGCAACCGGCACGATGTAGAGGTAGCGAAAGTCGCACGAGACGCCGATGATCGCGAACGCGGACGCGAAGCTGGCCGCTGCCGCCGCGAACACGACAAGCGCGGTCGATCGGCTCCGCAGCCAGAGACCGATCGCGGCGAGCACTAGCACGATCGACCAGAAGAGGTGGCTGAATAGCGGTGTGTCCCGCAGCTGGTCCGTCCACTCCAGCAGCTCGCGGTCGCGAAGATCCATTCGCCCGGTAAGCCCAAGCTCGGGCACGATGTCACGCCCGAGCGACGGAACGTACACGGTGGGGGCCACCCCTGAAAACATGAGGAAACAGGGCTGCCCCAGCAGGTCGCCGAAATGCGCGGCGCGATGCGCCAGGTAGGCGCGCGGCGAGTCGAGGATCGAGCGACCCCAGAGGGCGAGCAGGTCCGGAGTTTCCATCCGCCACAGCGGCGAACCGGCGACCGGGTCAGGGAGCGTGTCCATTTGCGACGGCGTATACGCGGGCACGAGCGCCGCGTCCACCTGGGGGGCGACGGCCGTATCGGGGATCACGCCGCCGTGGGCAGCGATCCCCGCCAGGTCGAAGGTTGCGAGACTCCGCAGTCCGGCTGCCGTGCGGGAAGATTTCTCGCCCGTCGTGACTGCATCGGCATAGGCGATGATCGCGACGTTGATGCCAACCACCGCCGCGCAAAGCACGAGGGCGAGGCCCCATCGCAATGCGCGCCCGTTGGCCAGCAGCACCGCTGCGTAGACCGCACCGGGAATTGCGAGCACGAGGGCATGCTGGCGCAGCGAGGCGACGAACGCGAGCGCCAGCACCGCCGCGAGGGTCCATCCGATCCGGCCGCCGCTCGGCAAGCGCCTCGCCGCCACGTAGAGGCAGACATAGCCAAAGGCCGCAAGGTGGGCCATCAGGACGTCCTTCCAGACGATGCCGGTGTAGGCGATGAGCAGCGGGTTCAGAACGACGAGCGCGGCCGCGAACGCCGCGAGCCAGCCGAATTGCGGTCTGCGCTGCGCGAACAGCAGCACGAACGACGCGGTCAGCAGGAGCTGATCGACGACGACGAACAAGGCGGTCGCGCGCGCCCCTCCGTCAAGCAGGCGCAGCAGCAGCGACATCATCGGTGGATGGAACGAAATGAACTGCAGCGTCCGCGCCTCGTAGAGCTGAATGATGGAGTCCGTCGACAGATGGCCCGGCAGACCGAGAGCGAGGGCGGCGATCGCCTGCAGCACGATCGCGGCAAGGACGAGGTTCGCCGGACTCATCGCCCTTCGAAGTCTGTCATTCATCCGCGAGACGGGATTTCGCCCCACCGTGGCGAGGGTCTGCGTCTCGCCGAGCCCAGGTTGTCGGCCGAGGACAGCAAGCGAGACCCCTTGCTCGATCGTGCTCGAGTGGCGGACAGGTCCAAAGCGCGATGTTTCTTCTAGGTTTTAGCCCCGACACAACGCTCGCTCCCGGGCAGAGCAGCGTGCGCCTGCCCGACGCCTGCTCCAACCGGGCGCGCATCGAGCCGCCGAGTCCCGATCTCCGCCAATGCCGGTATGCTTCCCGGACCGGTTGGGACCCGGCAAGGGCCGGGATCTGGTAGACTATCCTCCCTTTTCAAAGGATTCCGGCCTTGATTGAAATCCTGCAGTGCCTCAAGAAGCACGGCCAGCGCCTCGATTCCGAGATTGCCAAGGAGACGGGCATGCCGCTCGCGACGGTGCGCCAGGGTGTCGCTGGCCTCGCTGCCTCGGGCGCGATCATCACGTGCAACCTGACCCGGTTCGAAAACGGCAAGCGGATCGAGGGATGGTTGTGCCGCGTGTCGGGTTACATTCCTCCGGCAGCACCCGGCCGCAAGGCAAAACCCTCGACGTAGCCCTGGCCCCGGGCGCCGCTGCTCAACGCGCGGAAAGTGGCTCGACCAACGCGGTGAGCGCTTCGCTGCATGGGCGCTCGACCTTGAGCGCGAAGAGGTGATCGGCGCGCGTGCGGCCCCGGTTGATCGCCGCGATGGGCTTGCCGACACTGCCGGCGTGCTCGCAGAACCTGTAACCGGAATAGACGGCCAGCGATGAGCCGACGACGAGCATCGCGTCCGCTTGCTCGAGCGCCGTCAACGCGGCGTTGACGCGGTCGCGGGGAACGCCCTCGCCGAAGAACACGACATCGGGTTTGAGCGTGCCGCCGCAGCTCCGGCAGCGCGGGATGCGGAACCCGTCGAGGCTTTCGAGCTCGAGATCGGCATCGCCGTCTGGCGCCGACAGCTGGGTTCCCGGGAATCCCGGGTTCTCTTCCTCCAGCGTTCGTTGCACGGAGTCGCGCGGCTGCGTCCCGCCGCAGTCGAGACAGATCACGCGACCGATATTGCCGTGCAGCTCGATGACGCCCGTGTTGCCTGCGCGCTGATGCAGCCCGTCGATGTTCTGGGTCACGAGCACGCGCAGCTTCCGCGCGGCCTCCAACGCCGCGAGCGCGGTGTGGGCGGCATTGGGCTGCGCCCGGGCAATCAGCGGCCATCCACTCATGCTGCGGGCCCAGTAGCGCTGGCGCGCGCTCGGCGAGCCCAAGAACGCCTGCAGCGTCGCGGGCGTTCGTCGCTTCCATCCACCGTTTTCGTCGCGGTAGCCGGGGATGCCGGATTCGGTGCTCACCCCGGCACCGGTCAGCACGAACAAGCGTCGATGCCGATGCACGAATTCGAGGAGTTCGCTCGCAACCGCCCCGCTCATCGCAATGTTTCACCGCTCGTCGACGATTCGCGGGCTCGGAACAGGGGTGGGCGTCGACGAACAAGTCGATTGGCCAGGGGTCAATCGCGGGCAGTGTGCCGGCCCCCTTCGATCGGACCCGCCCCCGGGGATCGCAACGGCGCCGTGGCAACGACCTGCCAGGACGAGAATCGTTTGGAATCTCTACAAGTCGCCGCGCCGCCTTCTCCATTGGGCGGCTGCGGCAACCGCCTTGCGGCTGCTCATTTGTGCCCGGCGAATGACGAGGAGCGTCAACTGCCTGGACGAACTCAAGCGTGCCAAGTCGGCGGCATTGAACTGCCGGAGACGCGGAGGCCTGGAAGCATCGTTACCCACGAGGTCGCGTCCTTATCGATTTTCTGACGACCTCGAGCGGGAGGCAAGCCGCCGTGGCCGGCCGACGCCGGGGATCGTCGCCATGAGCGCGCGCCGACGGAATCACGACGCAGCGGCCTGTTTCGATTTTATCGGAAATACCTTCGTCGGAATTTCGCCGTCGATTCGCGCTTGCTGCCGCTGCTGGCGTCGAATTCTGGCGAACGTCTTGCGAAGGTCGGTATCAATGCTTCTCGTGTAACGAAAGGAACGATCGAGGATCGATTTCATGGCTGCCTCGGGTTTGTGCCATACGAACCTTTTTTGGTTATCTGCAGCAAGATGCATTCCGGCTCGAATAACTCGCACTCCTTCAATGACTTGGCCAGGCATCAAAGCGTTGAAAAGAGGGAAGCGTAAAGTCGCTCGACATGCACAACCAGGGTGCCTCGATGACATCCTGTGATGCACACGCGCCCTGGAAAGGTATCCGAGCGCCCGGAAGTCGCGGCTCAGGCGCGGCAATGCAGCGCAAACGATCCCGATCCGGCCCCCCGGGCGGCGCGAAATCCTCGCCGGAAACCGTTTCGAGAAGGAGTAGGCTCCCGCCTGTGACCGCTGCACCCGACAGCCCATCTCGTCGGCGCGAGGCCGCGCTCCCCGCGCCGGAGGTGGACGTCGTCATCGAAGTGCCGCGTGGCAGTTTTCTCAAGCGCGGGTCCACCGGGCACTTGGATTTCATCTCGCCGCTACCCTGCCCGTTCAACTACGGCTCGGTGCCACGTTACGTGGGGCTGGAAGGCGATCTCCTCGATGCACTGGTGCTTGGACCACGCCTGCCGCTCGGCACGAAGCTTCGGATCAAGGCGTGGGGAGCCGTGATCCTGGCCGATCGCGGGATGAGTGATGACAAGCTCATCTGTAGCGACCGGCCGGTAACCGCAACGGAGCGCCGCCGGGTGCTGCGATTCTTTCGCTTCTACGCAACGTGCAAGGGTCTGCTCAATGCGTGGCGGCGCCGCCCCGGGCGCAACGCGTGTGACGGATGGTGTGAGGCGGCTCAGGCGCTCGCCCGCGCCCAGCCGCGCAGCGATGCGTGGGAGGGGCCGCGGGTCAAGTTCTGACCGGCGAATCTTCTGCCCGGCGACGCCGGCACCGCCAAGCTACTAAGCCCGCGGCGAGCGGACAGGGCGCCCGCCATCGTCGCGCAGGGCGAGCGCAATGATTTGGCGGTAGACTGAGGCCCTTCCGGGTCGACGCGCAATATCCGTGGGGGAGGTGGAACATGCGCGCCGCGCAGCCGGGCGTCTTGGCACTCTTCGGGGGAGGGGGTGAACATGGGAACCGATGGCGACGGACAGCTGCAGCTGGATCCCAAGCACCTGCGGCGGGCGCAGCCACTCAATTTCGCGTTGCCCGCAACCTGGAGATGGGTCGCGCGGCTGCCTCCCGATATCCGGCCGCTGTCGCTCCTCGACGAATTCCCCCGCATCGCCAACGTCCTTGCCCGCACTTGGCCGGATGCGCCGAACTTTGCGGTGTACCTGGATTCGCTCCTGCATGACCGGCGCGGCGGCCGCCGCGGCTTCCCCGGTCACGTGCAAAGCGAGTTGATGATGTTGCGCGACTTCTTCGAGGGCCGCTACCCGGCCGCCCCGAGCGTCCGCGACGCGCGCGCCGAGGCTGAGGACGACGCGGACTGAGCACGGGCGATTCCGTTGCCGCAGCGCGCCGTTTGTGACGCCGACCGGCCCCGCCACGAAGCCTGCGCATCCGCGGCGAACAACGCCAACCGAAGACCGGAATTCGCGATGAGGGCGTGCTCAGTACGCTCGTCACTGCGGCAACCGCCCGCCACGGCCTCGAACTCCCGCCTGCAGCGCAGATAGAGACGGCGCCTCGCGCACCCGAAGGTCAGTCGGTTGCGCGTCGCAGCACACTTTCTCCTTCATGCCTCTACTCCTCCAAGGCGAGGCGACAAGCTGCGTCTTCGCTGAGGTTGGCACCGTCCGCGAGCAGCCGTTCGAGTTGGTGAGGGGGGAGCTTCTCGCGGAGCAGCGCGTGCAGCCGCGAATGGGCGCGCGCTTCATTGGGCTCGCGCCCGGCTTCGTTTGCGGTCCGTATCGCGTCGGCAAAGCCGGCGAGGCGCGCGGCGTTCGCGAATTTGCCCGCCAGCGCGCCCCTCAGCGCGAGGTGGTCCATGAACCTCCAGGCGAGGCCTCCGCCTTGTGTCAGCAAGGGCAACCCCTCGCGCGCAGCCGCCAGGGCGTCGTCGAGCTCGCCGCGTTCGGTAAGCACGCCCGCGAGGTTGGTGAGAGCATATCCGAGCGAGATCTTTCGGGTGATGGCCGGACTGCGCATCATCGCGACCACTTCGCCAAATCCGTCCACCGCGGCGTCCAGGTCGCCCAGCGCCCATGTCAAATCGGCCAATATCGCCAGGAGTGCACGCGCGGCGAATTCGGCTCCGCTTTCGACGAAGAGCGGCAATGCTCTTTCAAAATCCATCCGGGCACCGACAAGGTCCCCGGTCGAAACTTTCAAATGACCGGAATGGGTGAGAAAGAAGCCGCGCAGCTTCGGCGGCGCGGAACCTTCGAGCAGTGAGGACGCTTCGGCAAGAGCGAGCGAAGACGGTTCGAAGCGGCGCGTAAACGCCAGCGGGCGGGCGATCAGCACCAGCGCGTAGCTGAGCGCCCGCGTGTCGCCCAGTCTCCGGTAGAGGCCGATTGCTCTCTCGAGATTCGCCACCGACTGCGCGGGCGACTGGTTTTCCACGAGGGCCCCAAGCGATAGCCACAGCCGCGCCTCATCCCATTCCCGCGTGTGCGAATCGATCCGTCCGATGGCGAACTCGATCCACTGTCGCCCCTCCCCAAAGAGGCCGAGTGTCGTCCACATCGCCCGCGAGGCGCCGGCCAGCGCAATTCCGAGCGCGGCGTCGCCCCCAGCGCGAAGTGCCCAGTCGAGCGCCCAGCGGACGTTGTCGAGTTCCGGCAGATAGATGGCGCGCCACTCCGCGTCGGGCATGCGCAGCCAGTCGGCGAACGCGCTATCGAACAAGCCGCGGAAGTATTGCGCGTGTCTTTGCTTGATTGCGTCGGTCTCGCCGGCCTCCGCAAGCTTCTCCAGCGCATAGGCACGGGTCGTCTCGAGCAGGCGATAGCGAGCGCCCGAATCGGTCGTGTTGGCGACGATCAACGAGCGCGCGACGAGTTGCGAAAGGAGGTCGATCACCGCGAATTCCGCTTCCGCTGACGCGACTGCGGACACCGCTTCGAGACCGAATCCGCCCGCGAAGACCCCCAACCGGCGCAGCACCACGCGCTCCTGCTCGGCAAGCAGGTCGTAGCTCCAGTCGAGCGTCGCGCGCAAGGTTTTCTGGCGCGGCGGCGCGTTGCCAGGCCCTTTTGTGAGCAGCTTGAAGCGATCATCCAGACGCGCGTTGATCTGCTCGATCGATAACGTCCGTATGCGGGCAGCCGCCAATTCCAGCGCGAGAGGAATGCCATCGAGGTGGATGCATAACTCCGCGACCGCGCGGGCACGTGCCGCGGTCAGTGCGAACTCGGGCAGTTGCTCCCGGGCTCGCTCGACAAAGAGCTGCACCGCTTCTGAGCGCGCCACGCTCTCGAGGTTTGCCGCAGGGTCGGGCAACGACAGCGTAGCGAGCGGATAGGTCTGCTCACCGGCCACGCGCAACGGCTCGCGACTGGTGGCGATGATCGTCAGTTCCGCGGCGCCGCAGAGCAGAGCGTCGGCCAACTTCGCCAGCGCCTCCACCACATGCTCGCAGTTGTCGAGCAGCAGGAGCAACTGGCGCTCTTGGACCTGGCGGCAGATTGTCTCGACAGGAGCCTTTCCGACCGCCTCGTTCAGACCCAGCACCTGCGCCACCGCGCTAGGGACCAACGCCGGGTCGGCCAGCGGCGCCAGGTCCACGATCCAGGCGCCATCGCGATAGGCCGCGGTAACCTCCGCGGCGACCTGCAACGCAAGCTTCGTCTTCCCGATGCCCCCAACACCCACGAGCGTAAGCAAGCGCGTGCCCGCCAACAATCGCTTGATCTCGACCACTTCCCGTTCACGGCCAATGAACGATGTCAGAGGCTCAGGGATGTTCGACAGCACGCCGCGGCGCGTTCCGCCGCGCGCGACTTCACCGTCAATCGCGGTGACCGGCCCGATAAACCGATAACCCCGCCTTGCCAGCGTCTCGACCCAATGCTCGCCCCCTGGCGCTTCAGCGAGCACTCGCCGGATCGACGAGATCTGCACCGCGAGATTGGCTTCTTCGACGACGACTCCCGGCCACGCTGCATTCAGAATCGATTCTTTTCGAATGAATTCGTTGGGCTGACCGACCAGCGCAGTCAGCACCGCGACGGCACGCCCTCCCAGCGTCGTGGGCAGCCCGGCGCGGGTGAGGACGCCCGCCTCGGAATCAAGGCGGAACGGGCCGATTTCGTAAATGGTGCTCACGCCAAGGCACTCCGACTGAAATCCGACGCTCGTCGAACCACGCCCGCATCTCGGATTCACCGAACACTTCGCTTCTTGTCGATCTTTTAGAGTTTCTTAAGGACGCGAACGGCAGACCCGCGGGAAGATCGATTCCATCAACCGAGCATAGCAAAAACCATCAGCCCCAAAATACGCGCCCAAGGCACGCCTGAAGATGCAACGGCCGGCATCGATGCCATGATCGTCATCCTAAAAAGGATCAGCAATGCATGACCATCCCATTCAGGGACAGATTCTGCGTCGAAGCGAGCGCCGCGAAGTGGCGATCTTCCTGCGCGACCAGTCCCTTTGGGTCGCAGATTTCGTCGACAGGCAAGGCGAGCTTATCGACGCACTCACGTGGTTCCGCTTCAACTGCGGCGCACTGTCGACCTCGCAGGCGCGGCGTCGCATGGTTCTTGAGTCGGCTATTCCACTGCCCCAAGAACTCGTCGAAAGAATCGAGCGTCTGCCTCTTCCAGCTTCCAGTCCGAAGCGAGGCGCTATGGCCCGATTGGCCGAGGCAATCGCTGCGCATATGCGACAAACCCGGCTCGCGATCATGGCCGCCTCTCGGTTGCGTCGACCGCAAAGGCGCCCGGGCGATTCGTGAGATCGAGACCGGCGCGTTTGAGAATGTCAAGGCGCACAGCCGTAACGAGAGCCCCGACGGGCTGACCCTCAATACCCACGGGAGCAACCATGCCCATCGTTCGCGCGGTCACACTCTTGCTGGGCTTGCTTGCCGCCACGCTGGCGCACGCCGCCGCGCAACGCACCTTCGTCGCGACCACCGGCGCGGACACCAACACCGCGTTCAACTGCTCGCTGGTCAAGCCTTGCCGCGGCTTTGCCGCCGCCATTGGCGTCACCAACTCGAACGGCGAGATCATCGCGCTCGACTCCGGCGGCTACGGTCCGGTGACCATCACCAAGTCGGTGTCGCTGATCGCGCCTCCAGGCGTCTACGCCGGGATCAGCGTCTTCACCGGCGACGGCGTCACCATCAACGCACCGGGCGCGATCGTCGTGCTGCGCGGGTTATCGATCAACAGCCAGGGGGGCGACCGGGGCATCTCGCTGCTGGCGGCGGCGCGGGTGCGGGTCGAGAGCTGCATCGTCTCGGGCATGCACGTCGCGGGCATCTCGGACACCGCGACCGACGCCGAGCTAATCGTGCAGGACACCATCGTCCGCGACAACCTCGGTTCTGGCGTCTACGTCTTTGCCGACATTGGACGCCTCGTGCTCGACCACGTCCACAGCGAGCACAACGGGGGCAACGGCCTGTCCCTCACCCCGAGCGTGGGAAGCCTGGGCGCGCTGGCCACGATCACCGACAGCATCTTCACCCACAACGACGGGGACGGCATCGGCGCCGATTCCGTTTCGGGCGCGACGATCACGCTGATGGTCGAACGCAGCGTCCTGTCCAACAACGGACAGAACGGGTTCCGGGCCGATGCCAGCGGGGGCTCCGTAGTCGTCACGGTCAGCCGCAGTACGATCAACGACAACCACGGCAACGGCCTGTTTATCGGCGCCGGGGTTGAAGCCTATGCGATCGAAAGCGTCTTCCACCGCAATAGTGGGGCAGGCATCGTCTCCGAGGCGGACAGCTTCGTCTTCCTGAACGCCAACGTTTTTTACAGGAACGTGGGAAACCAGTTGAGCTGTGGTTTCCCCATCTCGTACAGGATAATTTATTACGGCAACAACTCGCTCGTCGGGTTTAACGGCACCGGCAATTGTCTATATTCCTTGGGATCCCTGCGGTGACACCGCTCGAGCGGCGTGCATGGTTGCTCCTGTCGGTGTCAAAGAGGCGGCCTGCCGGGACCGTTGGCATTGATCTTCATCGGGCCGCTCTTCAAGAAATGGTCACCGCCGGACGGCGAGGGCATATACGCCGTGGCCACGCACCCGATGCGCTTCGGAAAAGGGATGAAGTGAGTCAAGGTGTTACCATTTACAGAAAAACGCCTTGTAAATCAAGGCATAGATAAGGATGGTGGAGGTGGCGAGAATCGAACTATCCAAGGTTCACGGGGCTAACGCTCTATACATGGCCGTTGTATTTCGCCCTTACCACCATTCTTACCACCTCGAGGGGCTGCCAGTTTCAAGTCAACGAGCATCGGTATCTGGATGAGGTTCTCGCCACTGCACACGCGTATCTGTCTCATTGGAACCCGTTCATTGAATTTGTCGGCTTGCCCAACGAAGCACAGTATGGGTTTGCACTGAGGGGCGACCGTGGCGAGCAGGGAGAACTGGTTTCCCGGCGCCCAGACATGTGGGTGTTGCGCTGGAAGTCGCCAAGCGCAGAGATCTACGAAGAGTGGGCAGTTTGCTGCCTGACTCGGGTGCCGCTAGTGAGTCGGCCCGCGCCTGAGCCGGAGGCTTTAAGCGATAGCCGCTCAAAGCGGCTTGGGGCCGCTGCCGCGGCTGTAAGTTCAAGACCCGATTTGGTGGCTCACGGTTGCAAGTTTCGTTAATGGACCCCGTCAATTGTCAAATTTCTACTGCCTCCCCGGCAGAGCCGGGAGTCTCCCTTGGTAGGCTGGCGAGTGCGGCGTTCCTGATCGATAGGACCGGTTGGGAAAGCTTCGAAGGAAAACGCGAGGGACTCGGCGCAATTCCAAGCAAGATTGACTGATCTCCCGTCGCGGAATAGATTGTTTTTGATGGAGGATGGTCTTTGTGCAGTTCCAATGCTCCGAGATCATGTTGCTGTCACCCGCTCAGACCACTTCGATGGTGCGCGACCGAGGCACGGGGAGTGCGCCGATGCTCGTCCCCGACGTGCTCTCTCCGGCCGACTGCGACGCACTTGTCGCCGAGATGATCGCGTACCCGCCGGAACCGACGCTGGTCCTGCGGGCGGGCAACGACGATTACGAGCCGTCGGTTCGTACCAGCGACAGTTGCACGCCGCGGGGCCCGATGAGAGCTCGGGCGCTGGCGCTGATCGAGGGGGCTGCCCGAACGCATTGGCCGGCTCACCACGGCGACGCCGGTGTCATCTCCGCTGCCCACTACTTTCGCTATCGGACGGGTGGCTTCGTCGGGCCCCATCGTGATCGCTCGACCAACAACGACGATCCGCGCGAGATCCGCTGGCGAATGGCATCGCTCGTGCTGTTCCTCAACTCTGACGCGCCACCCGACGGCTTCGACGGTGGCGCCCTCGTCGTCTATGTCCCTCAAATTTCCGGTCCAACGATCCCCCACACCATCCATGCTCGAGCGGGCATGCTTACGTTGTTCGACCCGGGCCTGGTGCACGAGGTCACGAGGGTGCGCAGCGGCACGCGTTACACGGTCGTGGCCTGGCTCATTGCCAGTCGCCTCAGTCCGTCAGCGCATCTTCGCTTCTGAATCGCATACCAACAAGGAGCTCCCATGACCAGCATCCACGACACCGCCAATGAGCGCCTGACTGTCAACCATTACTCGAATCCTGTCGAGGAGCTCGGGCCCGAGATCTCGTCGCTGCTGCGTCGTGCATCGATCGGATATCTCTACGACGAGCACGTCTTGCCACTTCATCGCACCGGCGCGTTGATGGCGGCACTGGCCACCCGCTCGTTGCCGTGGCCATCGGCCGGGGCCCGGGGGCAGGAAGCCGAGGCCATTGCGATGGCCGCGATCGGCGCCGGCACGCGGGCGCTCTTGGCCCCCGTCATCGCGGGTCCCCAGCATCGGCTCAACCTAGGCCTCCTTGCCGCCACTCAACGGGCGCTGCTGGAGGCGGTGGCCAAGGCTGGTTCGGAGGAGGTGGCCTTCCTGGTGCGCGACGGCTCGCTGGTGGTGCAGACCGTGCTTGATGCCGTCGGGTTCCGCCCATCGGGAACTGTAGCGGTCACCGATCACGCCCAGTACATTGCGTACTGTGCTTCCCCCCGTGAGGTCATCGAACGCCTCGGTATCGCCGATCTGCGCCAAGGTGACGTGCTGGCCCTGCGCGTAGCGCCCAGGGTGATCCAAACGCTCGCGACGTTTCACCTGACGATCGATGCGGCGACCCGACCCTACTTTGTCGGCCGACCGGAATGGGCCGAGATCCTCCCCGGGCTGGCTGGCTGGGGTCATTACAAGATCGACGGTGGAATCAATACGCCGTCGCCCGATGCCAGATGGCGACCCGAGCAGATCGATATCGATATCGTCAATCCCGCCGCCCCGCAATAAGTGGCCGACGGGGCGCCTGTCTCGTTGATCCTATCGGTATTGAACGAAGGCGACCGACTGGGTCAGACCATCGAGTCGGTGATCTCAGCCGAACCTGGCCCCACCGAGATTGTGGTGGTCGACGATGGGAGCACCGATGGCTGCGCCGACGGGCTCGAACGTTCGGATGGCAGCGGCCCTCACGTTCGGGTTTTCCACCGGCCCCACGAGGGAATCGCCGGCGCCCGCGCCTACGGCGCTTCCGTGGCCACCGAGCCGGTGCTGGTCTTCCTAGACGCGCATTGCGACGCTGACCCAAACTGGCTCGAGCCCCTGGTCGAACTCATCGAACGCAGTCCCGACACGATCGCCGTTCCGACAGTCGCCAACACTGCCCGCCCGACCGACCGGGGATGCGGGGCCTATCTGGTCAACGATGTGCTGGCCTACCAGTGGCACACGGCTGATCCACCGCCGGCCGAGGTTGGTATCGCCCCCGGGGGATGTTTCGCTGTTCGGCGCGAACTGTTGCGCGAACTCGGTGGCTTCGCGGCCATGCGCGACTTCGGACTGGAAGACGTGGAGTTGTCGTTGCGGGCCTGGCGCTTCGGGTGCGCCATCCGCACGGTGCCGCAGTCCTGTGTCGGGCACGACTTCCGCCGTGAAAGCACTTACAAGATGCGGGCTGAAAGTTGGCTGGCGAATGTACTGTTGACGGCGTTGCTGCATTTCAGTGCCGCTCGTCTGGAACGGACCCTGCGTTCCGCCGCCGGGTTTGCCTCCTTCGCTCCGGCCATCACCTTAGTGCTCGCTTCCAACTGGCTCGATCGCAAGGCTTGGATCGACGCAGAATCGAGCCGTCCCCTCAACGACTACTGGCATGCTTTCTCGTCGACCGGTCGCTCGTGAACGGCTACGCCAGCGCAACCCACGAAAGTATAGTAACTCCAACGCCCTGAGGCGCAGTTGGTAGCGTGTAACGCTTCGTCACGCGCTCGTACTGACGGGAAGCTGAGGCGCTCCAACGCCGCGGCGGGCCAGGGTAGCCCCGCGTGCGGAGGGGTACCCGCGTCGCGGACATGGCGGCCGTCGGCACGCGCCGACCCGGCGTCGTGCGCGGCGGGCGGTGGACCGTCAGGGGTTGTTACCAGGCGAGGCGTTGATCGAACTCGTAGCCCGCGGCGGGCAGGAGCACCCATCAGGGTTGGGACCGTCCTCGGCGACGGCTTTCTCGAAGAGTGGAGGGCCGCGGGCGGGCGCGATCCTTGCGCTCTATTGTAGGCGTCCAATCTGACAAGTCCGAGGCAAATCCTTGCCGCGCCTTGAACAGCGGCTTCAATCGATTTCTACGACCGGTACGGAGAACTTCAGCCGACGGCTTCGGGGTCGAAAGCGCTCACCCACGACTCACAAACGATTCAGTGCCAAATCGGGCATCATCGCAACGGCATCAGATCCAACTATCGGAGCGGCGGCGATGAAACGTGTGCGCGTATTAGCGATTGCGTCGATCGCCCTTGTAGTCGCCTGCGCGCCGTTGACTACGGCGCCCCCGACTCTGCCCCCGCATCCGCCGGCGACGGCGGTGGTGATGAGCGCACAATCGCCACCTGCGCCACTAGTGCGGGACGGGCAGCCTGTCGCGTGGTGGTTCGTTTTCAAGTTCAATGCCAAGTCTTTTCCCGGGTGCGGCTCAGGCACGGTGCGAGCTTGTCCCTTCGGCGGCACGCCTCAGCCTTACTCCCAATTCAGCCAGCAGTATGTCTACGCGAGCAACACTAACCCGACGCTGCAGAAGGGGAGCGGATGCGTCGGCGAGACGCTAAGCGATCCGCTTGGGGCGACGTTTGACGAAATTTACAATCAGCCATTCCACTACGTGGCCTGGAACGATCAGTTCTACGACGCGCCAAAGATCCGGGGTTGCTCGGGGTCTTGCAGCGCACCCTGGGGTCATTCCAAGGGGACGCTGGTCTGGAATGACGCGGGCGACGGGATGGTCCTGCAAGTGACGACGCCGTCCTGGCCGGCTGCGGCAAGTCGAGACCACCCGCGCACTCTCGATGCCAACAGCCTTGGGTGTGTGGCGACGGACAACAATGTCCTGGTGAGCCAACACTTCTTTGCATTGAAGCTGAGCAAGGATGACGTAGTGACCGTATTGACCGCACTCAAGAATGCGAGCGTGGTTACAGATACAAGTAATGTTGAGCTCGTCAAAAATGGAGGGCCGGCCGAAATTCAGAAGCTGGTCTCGGATCTCGGGGTGAAATCCAACAGCACAACGTTCACCAAGGACACGCTATCAACCGGAGTGGTGCTTATCTCCAAGCCTTCGCGCCTCCATGTGCCGCCTTGGCAATTTGTCTCCGCCGTCTTGGGCGGCGCGTCTCTTAGGACCGCAACCTGGTGGGCTAACCCGAAGATCTATACGACAACCGCCGACGAGCAAATCGACTGTTGGGAAGTCACACTTGCAAACCCCGGCGCAGTAGACGTCGCTACGACGGGTCAATGGGACGGAACGAACTTCGGTCTTGCGGGCGGCCCGGGGCCGGATTTCAATCACGCGAAGATCGGAGTATCCGTCTCCAATGCAAGGCACCTGGCAATTCTTGGAGACATGAATCAGCAGGGTGCGACCACGGGAAATTGCGCGAGCAGTCAGAACGGGCGTGGCGGCTTGTTCTTCGTAGTTGAGGATGAGGAGCTATCTTCTGGGCTTGCCAATTTGATCGGCGGTGATACGGCGCCAACCAGCGCACCGTAGCAGACCGTCGGAAGGTGAGGCCGATTTACGTGGCTATTCGACGTAGCGCCGCCGGCGCAAGAATCAAAGGATTGCAATCTTCGTAGCAAGTGATCAGTGCGGCTCTATGATCATGTTTATATTGTAATTTATCAGCTCAATTGGCCGACGCTACCCGCTGCCTTACCCGCTTTTTCGATGACTCCCCGTCCAGAGCTTCAGGCCTGATCGGGTATCGCCCAGGCTTGAATCGGTATCGCGAATCGGCACGAGAGTTAGAGCGACCAGCCTTGGTAACACGGGACGTTGGTGGGTGCTGCTGGCGCGCGATGACCCGCTACGCGCCCACGCCGCCGTCAACTGATCGTCACACTTCCACTGACTGCGAGGAGAGCAACGCTACGACGATGGTCAGACCGACGCTGCGCGCACTGCGCGTCGATCACCCAACACGGCCGGATACAGAGTTGCAGTCTGATCCTTCGTCGCCGCAACCTACTTTTGCATTTCCGGGGAAGTCCATACAGCGTGGTTAGGCCTATAGCGCGACAAAGGTTTCCTCTTCACTACGGGAGCCATCTGGATTGGTCCATTTGAGTAGGGCGTTGTACGCAGTTGGACTGCCTAGGGTTAGCGCCGCGATGAGTGATATTGAACCACCAGGGGCAATGCGCTTTGCGGGAAACTTCTCCGCGTATTCGGAATCGATGATAGGACTGCGAGCAGGATCTTTCAGAAGAAGCTCAAGTTCTACGTCTCTCGCATCCACTTCGCTTACGTTTGCGACGCGAAAGCGAAACGAAGATCGATCCTCGCGCACCAGTTCAAGCGCCAGACGGGCTGTGTTCTTACCTCTTTCCTCGCGCAAGAGTATTTCTAGCTGCTTCTTCGCCAACTCAGAAGTCGCGCGTTGGAGCTCGTTCGACTCGCGCGAGAGTTTGCGCTGACCCGACCAGACGACAAGGCTAATTATTGCGGCCACGCAAGAAATGAGAATGCTGAGAATCTCGTACTGCGTCATTGCTATGGGCCTAACCTAACCTTTGACATGAGCGGCGGGCCAAAAGGCGCGAAGCGGCCTTTGGAGCGTCGGCTCGATGGAACGGTTAGGCCTCACATGTACTTTCGCCAGCCGAACGCAATAAGCATGGCCACAAGGAATGAGGTTACGAAGGAGAGAAGTCGAAAGGCGGCAAGATCCTCGAACAGGCTTTCTGCCGCAAGTAGCTTAGTGAAGACTGGGTCAATCTTGGCGAGAAGGTAGCCGGAGAAGAAGACCGAGACTGCCTTGCCGTACTGTGAGAACTCGTCCTTTTCGCTGCCGATAGGGGAGATGAATATTCCAAAAACCCAGCCCAACGAAACACCGAGCAGCAGCACCGCGACATTCAGTGCGAAGACCTCGAGCTTCGAATTCGCAAAGACCCAGCTGAAGTAGCACTGCGCAGCAATTATGACAACGGCGACAGCCGCTGTAACCTTGGCCTGCCATCGGAACGGGGCTGGGGCGTTCATTTGATGCTTCCGTTTCTGCAAATGCCGGGAGTCTCGCAAAACGTGAATGCGTCGGGGTGAGGCCTAACGAAATTGGGTAACCGACGACCCGCGGCGCGGGCGAAGCCGCGCACTCGGGGCGTCCGTGTTGACCGAGAGGTTCGGCGCCATTATTGGTCGGCGGGTAAGCGTCCGGGGACGGCATCTTGCGTGCCGGCCTGAGTTCGATCAGTCAGCTTCCCCAGAGAATCGCTTCCAGGCTTGCAGCCAGCGCCGCTCGATCGGCGTGAGTTCAGGGAACTCGATGGAGTCCAAGCTCACGCGTACTTTGTCCTTTCCCTGGCGGCACACAGCCATCACGGCATGACGGTTGAGGTCGAAGCCGACGAGCGCCAGGTCATTGCCCATGAGCCGGACCTGCTTAAACCGGCTGAACATGGTTTCGATGCAGGTCAACCAGGCAACGGCCTCCTCATCCTCACCATAGGCATCGGTGAGCGCAAGATCGATGCACGCCTGCACCGACTTGCATTGCCGCATTTCGTCGAGCAGGTCGATCATGGCCCCGAGGCAGGGGCGCCCGCTACACGGCGAGCACCACCGACTTCTGCATGACAGACTTACGCCGCGAGCTGCTCATGCTCGACGCGTTGGGGCGCGAAGTTCCATGGCAACAACTCGGCGAGCCGATTGCTCGGTTGCTCGGCGATCCGCTCCAGCACGAAACGCAGGTATGCCTCCGGGTCGAGCCCGTTGAGCTTGGCCGTCTCGAGCAGGGTATACAGCACCGCCGCGCGTTCGCCGCCCGAGTCGGCGCCGGCGAACAGGAAGTTCTTGCGCGACAGCACCGGCCCGCGCAGGGCGCGTTCTGCGGCGTTGTTATCTGGCATGTTTCACTCTCGCGCCTCGCGGCGGTGAACGATATTCCGACAGGGGTATCGTCTCAAAGCCGGGATTGGGGCGACGGGAGCATGTCTTGCGGGCAGGCCGAAATTGACAATGAGCTGCGAGCTCGAGTTGTTATCTGGCCGCCCCTTCGATTCGCCCGGATGCGCTGCGAGCGCGAATCCGTAGTTGTCGTGTGACCCGCGAGCTCCCGCTGTGATGTGTTCACTGTAGGAGGATCCCAAATGAGAGTAATCGGACTTGATGTTCATCGGTCCTTCGCTCAGGTCGCCATCTTGGAGCACGGCACGGTGAGAGACCACGGTCGCTTCGCCATGGATCGCGAGGCAGTGCTTGAGTTCTGCAAAGAGCTTAGCAGGGACGACGACGTGGTGCTGGAAGCCACCGGCAACACGGCGATCATCGTTCGCCTTCTGACGCCGTTTGTCCATCGCGTAGTCGTAGCCAACCCGTTGCAGGTGCGGGCCATCGCCTGGGCGAAGGTCAAGACCGACAAGATCGATGCTGCGGTTCTCGCCCGACTGCACGCCGCGCGGTTCTTGCCGGAAGTCTGGATACCGCCCGAATCGGTCCAGGCCGAGCGCCGGTGCATCGCCGAACGCACCCAGCTTGTTTCGCAGACGACTCGGCTGAAGAACAGGGTTCAATCCGTCCTGCATGCCAACTTGATTCCTCGTGAGGCCGGCAACCTCTTCACCAAGAAGGGGCGTGCCCGGCTCGAACAGTTGGCCGTGCCCGTCGATCAGAAACGCCTGGTGTTGCGTCACCTCGATGAACTCGACCGACTCGCCGCCGAGCTGCTGGTGATCGACAAGGACCTGGCGCAGCGGGCACTCGATCAGCCGAACGTGAAGCGACTCATGACGATCGGTGGAGTGAATTCCATCGTCGCTGCCAGCGTCCTGGCTGCGATCGGCGACATCACCCGTTTCTCCAGCCCGGAGAAGCTGGTCAGCTACCTGGGGCTGAACCCATGCGTGCACCAGTCCGGTGATCATCCGGCATTCCACGGTCACATCACCAAACAGGGCCGGGGTCATGCCCGCGCGATGCTGGTGGAGTCCGTTTGGTCGATTGCGGCGGCGCCAGGGCCGCTGCGCGCATTCTTCAATCGCGTCAGCGCCAAGCGCGGGAAGCAAGTCGCCGCGGTAGCCACGGCTCGGAAGCTGGCGGTGCTTATCTGGCACATGCTGACCAAGGGGGAAGACTACGCCTGGAAACGACCGGCGCTCCTGCAGTGGAAGCTGCGCGAGCTGGAGCTGAAGGCCGGTCACGCGTCTCGCCGTGGTGGCAACAAGCCGGGACCCGCGCGCGAGTACAGTCTGCAGACGGTTCGCGATAAGGAGCGCGCATGGCTCGGGATGGCCGAAGACGAATATCGGCGCTTCGCCTCGGCGTGGAAAGCCGTCCCGCCAAAGCCGAGGGCGCCCGCAAAGCGAGAACCCGCATAAAGGGCTTGTCAAATACATCCGTGTCGATCTCCACGGCACCGTCGTCGCGATACCGCGTGAGGGCGGCCCAGCGTTTGAGCGCGTAGTTGATCGCGCCGGCTAGATCCGACTTGACCGACAGCTTGGCTCGGGTTTCCAGCATCCACTGCTGCAACGCGTCCAACAGCGGACCGGCGCGCGCCTGGCGCACGCGCCTGCGCTCGTCGGGCGATTTGCCGCGAATCTCCGCTTCGATCGCGTACAAACCCTGGATTTGCGTCAGCGCTTGCTCGGCGAGCGGTGAGCGAGTGTCGGCATGCAAGTCGTAGAACTTGCGCCGGGCATGCGCCCAGCACGCCGCTTCGCGGACGCGGCCGTCGACATAGAGGCCGTCGAAGCCGCTGAATCCGTCCGCCTGCAGCGTCCCCTGGAAGTCCTTCAGGTGGGCCCGCGGATGCGCACCTTCACGCGTCGCCGTGTAACGATAGAACGCTGCCGGGGCCTCGGCGCTCCCGGCGGGTCGATCATCGCGCACGTACACCCACAACCGACCGGTCTTGGTCTTGCCCCGCCCCGGATCGAGCACCGGCACCGGCGTGTCGTCGGCGTGGATCTTCGTGGCGGTAGTGACGTAGCGACCGATCAGCTCGGCAAGCGGCGTGACCAGACGGGAGATGCCGCCGATCCAATCGGCGAGCGTCGAGCGCTCCAGGTCGATGCCTTGCCGTGCATAGATCTCGGATTGCCGGTACAGCGGCAGATGATCGAGGTACTTCGAGACGGCAACGTGCGCCAGCAGGCCCGGGCCGGCGAGCCCTTTGTCGATGGGGCGCGACGGAGCCGCCGCCTGCACGATGGTCGAACACTTGCCGCAGGCGAATTTCGGCCGGACATGACGGATGACTTTGAAGTGCTCGGGAATGAACTCGAGCTGTTCCGCGACATCTTCGCCGATCTGCTTCAGCGCGCCGCCGCAGTCAGGACAGGTGCACGCCGCTGCGTGGACCAGCGTCTCCCGCGGCAACGTCGCCGGCAGCGGCCGCCGCACTGGCGGGGTACGTGGCGACGATGACGGGGTAGCCACGGCTGAAACGGGGCTCACCGCCAAGCTGGTTTCCAGCTCCTCGACGATCAGCTCCAATTGCACGACGCGGGCATCGTGCTGCTCGGAGCGCCGGCCGAACTGGATGCGGCGCAGGCGCGCGATCTGCAGCTTGAGCTTCTCGATCAGCAGCCGCGCGGTCAGCACTTCGGCTCGCTGCACTTCCAGCTCCGCCAGGCGCTGCACGACCTCGGCATCGCGTTCGACCAGCAGACGCTTCAGCGTCGCAACGTCATCGGGAAGTTGATCGATTGCCAGCGCCATGGACGCGAATGTACCGCAACTCGCGTGTGCGATGCACGCGCGCAATGCATCACGCGGCACATCGCGGCGATACTGTTGTTACGCTGCGACGCTCGGCTGCCAAGTGCGTGTGGGTCGGCGCCAGTCGATGCCTTCGAGCAGCATCGACAGCTGCGCGGCAGACAGATGCACCGTGCCGCTCGTCGCCTGCGGCCACACGAATCGCCCACGCTCCAGGCGCTTCGCGTACAGGTTCATCCCGTCGCCGCTCCACCACAGCAGCTTCACCAGATCGCCGCGCCGGCCACGAAACACGAACACGTTGCCCGAGAACGGCTGCTCACCCAACACCGTCTGCACCAGGGCGGCCAGGCTGTCCATGCCCCGACGCATATCCGTCACCCCCGCGGCAATCCACACCCGGGTGCCGAGTGGCAAGCCGATCATCGACCGGTCAGCGCGTTGATGAACGAATTCAGCAGCTCCAGATTGGGTGGACCGTAAAAGCGAACCACGCCCCTTGGCATCTCGATCTCCAAGGTCACGCTCGGAGCAGCTACCTTCACGGGGACCCTTACGGCGGATGGGTTCCGCACTGCAACCGGCAGCAGCGCCACGCCGGAATCTGCCACTTCCCCGAACCCGCCACGCTGAAACTTCACCACCCACTTGCGCACCATGTTGGCGTTGGCCTGATGCGCCATGGCGACTCCGGCCAGCGACGCGCCAGGCACCAGGCATTCGCGCACGATCGCCAACTTCTGCGCCACCGTGTGCCGCCGGCGCCGGGCCTTCTCCGGCGCCTTGGACATGCTTTGCCGCTCTTGCTTGCTCTGATCCATTGGCGTCCGCCTATTTGGTAGCGGACGCCATCTTCGAGCGCCGATATGCGTCAGTTCAAGATGCGATCACCGGACGCTTACTGCGTTTCCGCAGGCCGGGCACTCTGAGCAACAACAGCGTGCATCCTGTCCTCGCATCCGCAACTTCGGCCGTCGCGGGAGTGCAACGGCGCCTGCTGCTAACTACGCGAGTCTAAGGGCGCAATTAAGCGTTTTCTCGGAACATGTCCCGAAGCAGTTGACTTTATGGGCTTGAAATCAGCTACTTGAGATCGCGCCCTTGCAGAGCTTTTCGGTCACGTACTGTAGAAGTTCCATCGATAAGAGATGTCCTAACCGCGATTTGATCTGCCAGGCCGTGACAGATGGAGTCCGATCTTGACGGGCCGAGTTCGGCCAACAGCTGCCGATCGGTGTCGCCGTGAAATTTTCCAGTCAGCAGCCATTGAGTCGAAGCGACCATCGGCCTTGCTGTTGGAGGTCAGCGACTTGGGCACCAGCGGGGTCATGCCGGCCCGGTCGCAATCCAGAATCTCTTCGCCTTTGAAGTAGCCGCGATCAGCAACGACGGTCAGCTCTTCCTTTCCCGTCGCGCTGCGCGCCTGCGTGGCCATCGCGAACAGCTGGGTGCGGTCATGGCCGACGTTGGTAACTTCGTGAGCCACGATCAGGTGGTGCTTGGTATCGACCGCGGTCTGCACGTTGTAGCCGACGATGCCGGTGCCTCGGCCACTGGTGGCCATCGAGCGCGCATCTGGATCGGTCAGCGAGACTTGCCCGTCAGGTGCTTCCCGTAGTTGCTGGCCAATCTGTTTCAGGTGCTCCATGTGCGCCTTGACCGAGGCGACCTTCTCCTTGAGCCGCGAAACTCGGCCTTCCGTGACGAGGGTCGGGTCCCGATCCGCGCGGTCGAGCTCGGCCAGATAGCGGCCGATGCTTTCCTCCAGCTGATCCATCCGCTTCTTGAGCTTGTGGTCAGTGAAGTTCTTATCGCGGTTGTTGACCGCCTTGAACTTGCTGCCGTCGATCGCCACAATCGCTTCGGAGAACAGCTCGAGTCGGCGGCACAGTACGATAAATTCGCGGCAGACGTTACGGATCGCTTTACCGTTGTCCTTGCGGAAGTCGGCGACGGTCTTGAAGTCCGGCGTCAAGCGACCGGTCAGCCACATCAGCTCGACGTTGCGCTGCGTCTCGCGTTCCAGGCGCCGGCTCGACTGCAGGCGGTTGAGATATCCATAGACGTAAATCTTCAACAGCACCGCCGGGTGGTACGCCGGACGCCCGGTGTCCGCCGGCGCCACGCCCTCGAAGCCAAGACCCGTCAGATCCAGCTCGTCGATGAAGACATCGATCACCCGAACCAGGTTGTCCTCACCGACATAGTCATCGAGACACTCGGGCAGCAAGGTCACCTGGCTTCGGTCATCACCTTCGATGAATCGCTTCATGTCGCCGCTCCGAAGAATCTACCTTCTTCACTATAGGCAACATTCGCGTTTTCACACACCCTCGGTCGGGCACGGCCGCTGAAAGAAGTGAACGCCGCTCTGGTCCGGCATTGTGTTGCCGGTCGCCCCGAACATCCGCACACGTAAACTCTCGATCGAAATTCCAGGGCGTCGTTCGACGTTCGGAGCACCCAGTACTGCGCTCGTCGCACCCAGCACCGAGCGCCAGGAGCGACGCGCTATTACGGCGCGCCTTAGGCGATTTCGCCAGCAGCCCGCACGACACTGGCGCGCTCAGAACCTCTAGCGGAATACGAAATACTTAGCACAAGGCTGTGATTTTCAGCTCGACGCGCCCCGAAAAAAGATGCCCCTGCTCCGTATGAAGTGCTGAATTCGAGCTCCAGGATGCAATAGGCGGATTCGTGCCTCATGGAGATGTGCCCTTGTGCGCGCCCCTGGCGGTATCTCGAAAGTCTGCGGATTCTATTTCTTGCTTGCGGCAGCGCTAACCTGCGCGAGCAAATTGTCGGCCGCAGGGTTGTGGACCGATGTCCGCACCAGAATGTCCGGCGGCAGCACCTTTTTCCCGTAGAACGACGCGTTCCAGTCATCGGAGGGGGTGACCACGGTCCCGTCGAGATTCAGTCCGCCGTACACGCCCTTGGCCCGGTTGAAGGTGATGAGGTCGGCCACGATGTCGCTTCGGGCACCCGCGCCGACCGGACCCGCGGCGATGCTGGCGTCGCCGCCGATCTTGAACGAAGTCGCGAGCAGCGAGTTGAAGCCCTTTTCGGTCATCACCAGCGTAACCCCTTCCGCCAGCGAGATCCCGGCCTGGAAACCGACGCTAGCGGTCGCCATCACGTAGAACGCGGGGCCGACCCATCCGCCGGTCGCCGGGTCGCGCGCGACCACGAGCGCCCGCCCGCCCGAGCCGCCGAAGATGAAACCGGCCTTGATGATCTCGGGCGTGATGATCACCGCCTTCGCGCGGCTGAAGTTTCGCTGTAGCCAGTCCATGTCGGGATCACGGAGGAAATTTGAGAGCGTCACCTCCGATGCGGCGATGTGTGCTTGCGGATCGGCCTGCGCGCAAACGTCGGGCACGACCAATGCGCAATTCGCCGCGACAAACGCGGCCATTCCGGCAGAACGAAGCAATCTGGATAACATGATCATCTCCTCGACGAGCACTTCGGATACTTATGGTTCAGATTCCATCGTCAGCATGGTGACGTCTGCCAAAGCCGATCGAAGTCTACGCCATCTGTACGCGCGCGACAGGTGAGGGATCCAACATGGCGCTGCGGATGGCCGGGCGCCCTGCCCGTCGTCCGGCGCACTTAACGCGTCGTTCGAAGTTCGGAGTACTCAGTACGCCGGCGAAGGACTGAGTTGTCGATGGCCTCGTCGCGCAACAACCCAGGGCCGTTGCTGACAGTCATGCAGTCGATAAGCGGACGTCCGTGGACTTCGGCTAACGGCCATTTCCAGTCATAGCATCCCGCGCTCTATAGCAGTCCTTGGCAGGGTTAGCGCGAGGATGCGCTCGGCAAGGAAGCCGAGCAGCACAACAAGTGATTTCGGCTCGCCATGAACCGAAGGGGCTGTTTCTCATAGCACAAGTATCGCGAATTGATACCGAAAGGTGCGGCGCACTAGACGAAACATAAGATGCTTTAGGTGCGCTAGGCCGCCAACAAGAATTAGCCGCACTTTCTGCGGGAGCCATGTCGACACCTATCAGGCCGGCAGCGGACGCGTTCTTGCAAGCGCAAGCCATGGTCCAGGAGGCGGGAACCAGGAGGCAGAGAGCTTCGTGTGTGACTTCCTATTACCAAGGACACCCGGAGCGCTTGAGATGCGCTACATCTGACGGAAGAGGTGTGCGTACGGCTGGCTAACCGCCAAGGTTTCCTTGCGCTGCTTGAGCTTGAGCGTCACGTGGCCACGCATGTCGTTCGCAACGGACGCGATCGCGTTCACGTTGACCAGAGTCGCACGGTGGATCTGCCAGAACATCGACGGGTCGAGCTCGTCGTGCAGCTCGCGGAGTGGGGTCCGGATCAAGCCCTGCATATGCGCCGTCATGACATTCGTATATTTGGTATCGGCTTGGAAATAGCAAATCTCATCGACCGTGACCAGCACGACGTCTGTGCCGCGCGACACATTGATCCAACGAAGATACGATTTCACCTTCGACGCACGCTCCGCCAATTGCGTGAGCAGGCCGTCGAGGTTCGCCGGTGCGGAATCGAGGCGCTTCTTCACGCGCTGGCAGGCCGTGACCAGTCGGGCAGCACTGATTGGCTTCATGACATAGTCGACGGCACCTTCCTCGAAAGCAGCAACCGCGTATTGATCGTACGCGGTGACGAACACGACGTGCGCCTGTCCACTGGCCGCGCGCGCGACGTCGATGCCTGACAGTCCTGGCATTTGGATATCCAGAAACAGGACATTCGGTCGCTCGCGCTCCAGCGCACGAATCGCCGCAAGACCATCTTCGGCAACCGCGACGATCTCCAGCTCCGGCCAGACGGACCCCAACAGCTTCTGCATCTCTCGTCGCAGAACCGACTCGTCCTCAGCAATCAGCGCGCGTTGCTTCATGTGGTACCTCGATGGCGATGGTCATCCCGTGAGGATCCGTGCGACTTATCGTGAGCTGCGCGGCATTTCCATGGAGCCCAACGAGCCGTTCGCGCAGACTTGCGAGCCCGGCGCCTTCCGCTAACGCTTCAGGGTCTCCGATGCCGGTATCCGCGACGGCGAGGCTCAAGCGACCGCGCTCCGCTCTAGCGCGCACGTCGATGCGTCCGCCCCGCGGTAATGGCTCGAGACCGTGGCGCACGGCGTTGTCGATCAGCGGTAGCAGGAGCATCGGTGCTAACGGCATGTTGGCCACGTCCGGTGCGACATCGAAGGCAACCTGCAGGCGGCTCCCCATCCGCATTTTCAGGATGTTCAGATACGCGCCGGCCAGATGCATTTCACGACCCACCGTGGATGCGTCACCGCGCAATTGCGGGAGCGCCGTGCGCAGATAGTCGATGAGGTGATTTAGCATTCGTTCCGCGGCTTCTTCGTCCCTCTCGTAGAGATCCTCGACATGCTTCAGCGTGTTGAAAAGGAAGCGCGGCTCGATCTGCGCCTGCATCGTCGCGAGTCGCGTTGCCAACAGTTGGCGACTGGTCACCGAACGCTCGAGCTCAGCCTTTGCGAACGCCGCCCGTGCACGGCGCTCCGATTGGAGGCGCACGTACACGAAGACGAGGAGTCCTCCAGTGAGCAGCCAATTCGCGAAGGCACCGACGATCCTGTTTGCCACCCCATTCGCGCCGACATCGCTCCACTTCACAAGATGAAACATCGATATGTCGAATAGGAGCCTGACCGGAACCACAAGCACCGCCGTTAGCGTGGCGGCGGCGAGGACGGCGGCGAGATAAGGCAGCCATGGGCGGCGAGCGCGCAAGGCGCTCGCCTCCGCAGCGGTGACGGCCAAGAGAAAGCAGTAACCAGCAACGAGGTGTATGGTCGCCGGCGTGATCAAATACCACCCCTTCCCTTCCGTGAACGCGCCAAAATTCGAGCGGATACTGGTAGTGTTGGGGATCACGAACAGCAATGCGATGATCGGTGTCCAGATCCAGTGCTTCCAGGTGAGCCCTCGCCACGCAGCGATGACGTGGCCGAAGGCGCCGTCGACGCGCGCGCGGTCCATCGCGGCCGAGCGACCCGCAACCAGTGCCGCATCGTGGTTCATCGCAAAGCGGGCTCGTCCAGGCGCTCGAACGGCAGCTCGATCTCGGCGATGACACCGCCGGGAACGTTGGAACGAATCGATAACTGCGCCGCATCGCCATAAAGGGTGGTGAGCCGCGCGCGCGTGTTGGCCAGTCCGACGCCGGAGCCACGTTTCTTTTGAAACCCTGTGCCGGTGTCCTCTACGCGGATCTTGATGCCCGCGCCGTCGCGCGCCGCGCAGATGCGCACCGCACCACCCTGCGGTAGCGGATTGAGGCCATGCTTGATCGCGTTCTCGACCAACGTCGGGAGCATCATCGGCGGCACGCGCGCATCGAGCAATTCATCCGCAACAAGCACCTCCACCTTCAGCGCTCGCCCATGCGCACCTGCAGGACGCGCAAGTACGCGAGCGAGAGCGCGAGTTCGCGCCGCAGCGTCGACGCGGTTTCCCGCATCTGCGGCAGCGCTGCGCGTAGATAGTCCGAGAAATCGTGCAGCAGCTGGCGACCCTCAGCATGCTCGGCCCGATATAGTCCCTTGATGTTGGCGAGCGTGTTGAACAAAAAATGCGGTTCGATCTGCGCCTGCAACGCCTGCAGCTGGGCTTCGGCGAGCTGGCGATCAAGGGTAACGCGCGCGAGACTCGCCTGGTGCAGCCCCGCGCTGGTCTTGCGTTCGCGCGTCACCAGATAGAGAACCGCCGTAAGCGGACCTCCGTAGATTAGGGGTCGAAACATGTTGGTGATCACGTTTTCGAATTGCCCGCCTACACTCTGGCGCACGATCTGGTCGTTGTGAGCAGCTAAGACAAGGAGGGGGAATTTGAGCAGCGGGTACATGAGACCGCCCGCGATGACGGCGGCGGAAAGCGCAGCTATCCGTTGTCGGGGCGCTGACTCTGCCGATAGATTGTCGGCGATAGTGACGAAGATCAGCGTCGGCAGGTAAAACAACAGTTCCAGGGCGAAATAGACCGGTCGCCCGAGGAGCCAGCCATCAAGGGAGTCGAAAAGGCTGCCCTCTATAGTCCGGATCGTTAACAACGCACAGACCGCTAGGAAGAGGCCGAAACGACCCGGCGTCAAGCCGCGTAGCCAAGGGATACCGAACGGAAGGCGCTCCTCGTCGGATCGGAAGAAACCGGCGCCCAACAGCGAGACTGCCATCTCGGCCCCTTTAGCGCGATCGCCATCGACTTCGTCTCCTACATTGCGCTCCATCATCTTGCGGGTCAACCTCACCTCAGGGTAATGTCGACCACCGCGATCCGACCTCGGGAGCCACGATCTTCATCGCGGAGGACGACATGTGTCCGCGTTCGATCCAGCCATGATCGAGAGTAATGGGGAGGGAGCCAGGAGGCTGGCTCGCCGCCCCTAACGTCGGCGCTAGTGGCGGATTCCTTGGTACAGGCTCCTCATGCGGAACGAACGGTAGTCACGAGCGGCAACTTCCTCGACGTAAGTCTTGGTGCCATCAGGGAGCACCTCGATCGACTGGCCGAACTGGTTGGGAGGCGGTCCCTGGGACCCCGAGTCGAAGACGTAGTTGCCGTTCGGCATCCGCTCGGCGACGCCCAGCTCGGGGGAGTAGTTCCCCAGGTCCACGTTGAACTCAAGGGTCGCGATCATGGCGTCTTCGTCGAGCTTCCACACCTGCCCGCGGCTGTGCGCGTTTGGATCGGCCGCTTGGCGCGTGTTGCCGTTGTCGAACAGCACAAGCGTCGAGTCGTCCAGATAGTGAGGGTAGTGCTGATGTGAGAACCACGGGCTCGGATCGGAAGAGTTCACGGCGAAATCCCCGCCTTGCCCCAGTCGCCAGATCACATGCCCGTCGCCGGTGCCATCCGCGTAATCGATCTTGATCACCCAGTCTTGGTGACGGACGGAGACCAGGAGATTTCCATCCTCAGGCGACCAGCTTACGGCGTTCTCGTGCAGCCAGTCGACCGCTCCGATTAGAGGACACGGGCCGCCGCCGGCCGCGCAGAGCTCACCCAGCACGGGCCCGCGAGTGACGTCGAGATGGTCGAACGCGTCCCACGTCCAGACCACCTGGAGGTCCTCGTCCAGCACCACGAGCATGTCGCCCGCGTAGCGGGTGGGAGTTCCGCTCACGTCGATCGTCCTCTGCGTCCAACCGAGGGTCACGATCTCCCCATTCGGCAGGCGCGAGAACTCGTGGTGAAAGCCGTAGATGATTTCCTGCCCCCTCGCCTTCAGTTGAGCGTTCACAGCGTCGATGTTTGTTTCGCGCAGCGGATTGCCGGCCAGGTCGATCTCCCGCAGCACGTTCAGGCCAAGGTTCCGATGAGAATCGCGGCCGCCCAGCAACACGGTGCCGTTCGGGAGGAGAGCGCTGCCGGGGTTGCCGATCCCGATCAGGCCGGACGCCAGCGGATCGTAGTACCACTCTAGGCGGCCACTCAGGTCGGTGGCCAATAGGTTGACGGCATTGGCGGCGGGCCGCGCCCCGAGATTGTGGTAGATGAAGCTGCGACTGAGGTCGGCCCCCGGCCCCGGCGCTTGACGGATGGTGAAGGCCGGAATGCTCACGGTCCCGGGGGGCGCTCCGGTCGTGAAGAGCGTGACTGACCCCAACTGGTGTCCGCCGCGGCCGTGCTGGTCTTCGCCGCGGCCATGGACCATCGCATAGATGGTGTTGGCCAACATCCCCGCCACGACGAAGTTCCGGCTCAGCCCCCGCACGCAGGGCAACGAGTTGGTCTTCGTCCACGGCGCGTCGGGGGGACTGCTCGCAGGCCGGAATCGGACCTGAATTGCGCCGTGTTCGCAGGCCGGCGCGCTGTAGAGGGCCACCAGCGGGTTAAGCGTCGGCGCGACCACCGCGTTCTTGCCGGTCACGCGCGAGCTCACCGTATCGGACGCGATAGTAGATGTCGCCGTTACGCCGTCGAAGCCGTCCTTGACCTTGACGCTGACCTCGTAAGCTCCTTCCTCCATTGGCGCCCATGCGAAGGCCTTGTCGAGGCTGAAGTCGCGGATTATCGAGAAATGATGGTGCGCCCGTTCGTGCTCGGACCTTCCGCGCTCGCCGCGTTCAGTTCGACGGGCGACGCTGAACTGGTAGACGGGAGCCGCCCCGCAGTTCGCGGCCGTCGCCGTCCAGATGACCCGCTCCCCGACGAGCTGAGGGGAAGGCACGCTCGGCTGCAAGGACACCATGCAGGTGGTGGGCTGCGCGGTGGGCGTCGGCGCATAGAGGACCACGACCGCGACGGCGGACACGGCACCGAGAGCCGTGATCACAGGTGCAATTTTTTTCATGTCTCTACTCCTTGGATGTCCCGCTGGTGGTGTCCGTGAGTCAGGCTTGATATGGCCACTTTCGCTTCCGCGTCATACCGATAATGCCGCCTGCCGGATCCGTGTAGAGAGTGTCGGTCGGACGGCACCCATATGTAAGGGCTTTGTGACGAATGCAGGAAATCGCCGGACAAGACCGAAGAAAGAGCGGCGAAAGCGCTACGAACCAGAGGGTCGTGGGTTCAAATCCTGCCGGGCGCGCCGATTAAACATGGGGCTGTTCCGGCGGACACATAGGTAGCACTTTTGCGGCGAAGGGACTGTCGACGTGTCCGCGTCGACCTGTCTCGTGATCTGCTGTTACCCGCACCGCGAACTTCATGAACGGCCGCTTCTCTCGTACCCCTCAGTCAACTAAGGGTCGGGACTTGCCCCCCGGGCGCGTTGCCCAGCGGCGATCACGGCGTTCCGAAATCTTGATCCGGATGAACGTCCGCACCCTGCGCCGAGCGGAGCGCCCCTGTGCGGACAGCCGCGAACAGGCCGAGCCGCGCCTAGGTTGAAACTGGAACTGTCGTCGCGGCGCGCGCCCGACCGCCGCCTCCCGGCGCGGATGACAGAGACGTCAACAGCGGCGGGATCATTGCGAACAGTTCCGCGGCGGCGGGCGACAGGCGCACGCCCTTTCGCTGCACGGCGAGTATGGGCCGTCGCAGGTTCGCGTCGTCGACCTCGACGCAGACGAGTTCGTCGCGCCGGAACTGGTACAACGTTAGCTCGGGGACGAGCGCGACGCCGAGTCCGTTGGCGATGAGTCCCGCCAGTGTCGCGAGTTGCTCAACCTCGAGAGAGCTCTGCCTGACCGCGTCCCCCAGCGCGCGGTCGACGTGCTGGCGGACGCTGCTGGAGCGGACCATGCCGAGCAGTTCCTCGCCCCGCACGTCCTTCAGCGCAATCCGACGCCGACGCGCGAGTCGGTGCGTGCACGGACATACGAAATAGAATCGCTCGCTCACCAGCAGGCGGCTATCGAACTCCTGCAGCCTGCGGCCGGGCGCGGTGAGCGCGAAGTCGACGCGGCCATCGTTCAGCAGATTCAGGCAGGGGTCGGAAAGGCGATCGAACAGGTGAAGCGTGATGCCGGGGTAGCGTAGGCGGTAGCGGGCGAACACTCGCGGCAGCAGGTCGGCGCTGAGCGACGGCAGCGCGGCAACCGCTACCCGTCCGCGTCGCAGTGTCGCGCGGTCGCGCAGTTCGGCGAACGAAGCGTCGATATCGGCAAGCAGGCGCCGGGCATGTTCGGCGAGCAGCTCGCCTTCGGCGGTCAGGGCGACGTTGCGGGTATTGCGGTCGAACAGCGGCAGGCCTGCGTCGAGCTCCAGGCGCCGGATCAGGTGACTGAACGCCGACTGGGACAAGTTGCAGCGCTCGGCCGCGCGGGTGAAGTGCCGGCAGTCGGCGAGCACCACGAGTGCGCGCAGCAGCTTCGTCGATATATTCATCGACAAAATCGATGAATGCAGCTCATCTTTGCATTATATGCGACTTTCGTGGGCGCAAAATGGGGAAGGCGTTGCCGCGTTCCCGACGGCAACGAGCCGAGGCACCTGTGGGACGGATCGAATGAGCCAGGAGGTATTGATTGGTTGTGCGGCCGGGTTTGCCGCCGACCGATACGACGCGGGCCTCGCGGTCGCGACGGCGATGGCGGACGACGGCCGGCCGGCGTACCTGATGTATGAAACGCTGGCGGAGCGAACGCTCGCGCTCGCGCAGCAGCGCCAGCGCACCGGCGCCGGCCCCGGCTACCTGGCGGAGCTTGACGAATTCCTCCGGCCGGTGCTGCCCATTTGCCTTGCGCGACGCATACCCATCGTCGGCAACTTTGGCGCCGCCGATCCGATCGGAGCGGGCGAGCGGATCGTGGCGCTGTGCCGCGAGTTGGGGATCGGACCGGTGCAGGTCGCGGCCGTCGTCGGCGACGACCTGCTCGCCGTGATGTCGCGCGAGGAAGTCGCCTCGCTTCTCGTTGAGGGCGAGGAGCCGGTCGATCCGGCGGCGATCATCGCCGCCAATGCGTATCTCGGCGCGGCGGAGATTGCGGCGGCGCTGGCGGCCGACGTGGACATTGTCGTAACCGGCCGCGTCGCCGACCCGTCGCTGGCGCTCGGACCGCTGCTGAGGGCATTCAGCTGGGCGATGTCCGACTGGGATCGCCTCGCCGCGGGAACGATGGCCGGGCACCTGCTCGAATGCGGCGCCCAGGTGACCGGGGGCTATTTCATGGACCCGGGCGTCAAGGACGTGCCGCGGCCGGCCGAACTGGGTTACCCGTACGCGGAAATCGATCGCGACGGCGGGGTCGTCGTGACGAAGCCGCCCGGGACCGGCGGGCTCGTTTCGTCGCAGACGGTCCGCGAGCAGCTCCTTTACGAGATCCACGATCCCTCTGCGTATCTGACCCCGGACGTCGTGCTCGACGTTTCGAGCGTCCACGTCGAGGATCTCGGCGCCGATCGCGTTCGCCTCACTGGCAGCCGGGGCCACCCGCGGCCGCCGACATTGAAGGCGACCGTCTGCTACGACGGCGGATGGCTCGGCGAGGGCGAGATTTCGTACGCGGGGCCGAATGCGGAAGCGCGCGGCCGGCTCGCAATCGAAATCCTCGAAGTGCGTCTCGCGCGCATCGGCGGACTGCGAAGACACTACGATCTCATCGGCGTGTCGAGCCTGTTCAACGACTCGGCGGGCGTCCGGCTTGCCACGCTGGCGAATCGGGATGCGCGCGACGTTCGCGTGCGGCTTGCGGTCAGCGGCGGCCAGCAGCGCGATGTCCGGCTTGCACTGCACGAGGTCGAGGCGCTGTACACGACCGGCCCCGCCGGGGGCGGGGGCGTACGACTCAACGTCGTGCCGCTGCTCGCGTCGGCGTCGGCGTTCGTTCCGCGCGAGCGCGTGGCCGGCAGCGTGTCAATGATCGGATGACGAAGTGAGCCTGCGCACCGTCCCGTTGTATCGGATCGCCCACGCCCGGGCGGGCGACAAGGGCAATCGCCTGAGCGTCGCCGTATTCGCTTACCGGAGCGAGGCGTATCCGATGCTGGTGGAGCAGGTGACGGAGGCGGCCGCGGCGGGACAGTTCGCCCATCGCCGGCCGACCGCGGTGACGCGCCATCTCTTGCCCGGCGTCGACGGGCTGAATTTCGTCATCGACGGCGTGCTGGAAGGCGGCGTCAATCGGAGCCTGTGCCTCGACCGGCACGGCAAGGCCTTGTCGTATCTATTGCTTGAACTCGCCGTTGCCGTGCCGGTCGAGGTGGTCGAAATGATCGAATTTCAACAGAGGAGGCCCAAATGAAACGAGCATTCCCTTTCCTGGTAACGGCGGCGGCGGTCGCCTTGTTGCTGCCCATCGCCGCGGGCGCGCAGCAGAAGATACTGATCGGGACCACGTCGGCGTCGTCGAGCCACTATGGATACTTCGTCGCGATCTCGCAGATCGTCAACCAGAAGGTCAAGAATGTGAACGCATCGGTCGTGGAGACTGGCGCCACGCTCGACAATCTCCGACGCATGGAGCGCAAGCAGATCGACATGGGCTTGGTGACGACCAACGTGATGCACAATGCGGCGACCGGCGTCGGGGATTTCGCCGGGAAGCCCCTGAGCAATATCAAGCTGCTGTGGGTCTATTCGATCGCGCCGCAGAACGTGGTCGTCCGCGCGGATTCCGGGCTCAAAGCGCTGGCCGACCTCGGCGGCAAGCGCCTCAATCCCGGCATCAAAGGGTCGGCTACCGAGAAGACTGCCGAGTCGGCGTTCAAGGTTCTCGGGATCGCCCCGGACTACATGCGCGGCTCGACGGGAGAAGCTGTGGCTGCGATCAAGGACAACCGCATCGTCGGCTACGTGAAGTCGGGGGCAGGGATGGCGCTCGACGCGTCCTCTCGCGAGATTGCGACGTTCACCCCGGTGAAGATCCTCGGCCTCGACACGGCCGACAAGCAGAAGCTCGAGAAGGCGATGCCGGAATTGTCCATGGTCGACGTGCCTGCGATCCCCAGCCTGAACATCGCTGCGTACACGACGTGGGGGTTCGGCGTCGGCGCGGCAGCCGGTCCGGAGATGGATGACGAGACCGCCTACCAGATCGTCAAAGCCGTCTGCGAGGACAAGGAGATCCAGGCCAACGCGTTCGCCGAGGTGAAAGGCGTCGACCTGATAGAGATGACGCTCAAGTACGCGACGACGCCGCTGCATCCCGGCGCGGTGCGCTATTTCCGCGAGCGCGGCGCGCAGATCCCAGCGCGCCTGATCGCAAAGTAGCACGGCGGGCGCGGAGCGGCTGACGTGCGACGGCGGGGGATCACGGCGCTCAGCCTCGTGCTGGCGCTGTTCATTCTGTACACCGCAGCGTTCGGCGTCTTCCAGTCGCTGGTGCAGCGCCCGGTGTTCGTCGCGCTCGCGATTTGTCTCGCGATCCTGCAGTTCCCGCTCGGCGGCGCGACGCGCTGGCGCCCGCTGGGCATCGTCGTCGATGGCGCAATTGTCGTCGCGACGCTCGCCGCGTGCGGCTACGTCACGTGGAATGCCGACGCCATCATGACGTCGCTGCCGACCGCAAGTCGGCTCGAGATCGCGCTCACGACCGGTCTCGTTCTGGTGATTCTCGAGCTGTCCCGTCGTGCCATCGGCATCGTGTTCCCGCTGATGGTCGCGGCAGGGCTCGCGTACGCTCTTCTCGGTCAATACCTTCCTGGTCGGCTCGGTCATCGAGGCTTTGGCTTCGAGTTCGTTGCCGAGACTCTGCTGCTCGGCGACCTGGGCTTGTGGGGGTCGCTGGTGGGCGTCGCCGCGACGGTGATCGCCGCGTTCACGCTGTTCGGCAGCTTCTTGCTGCACACCGGCGGTGGGCAATCCTTCATGGACATCGCAATGCGCGTCAGCGGGCGTGCCACCGGCGGCGCTGCCAAGATCGCCACCGTGGCCTCGGGCATCTTCGGGATGGTGAGCGGCAGCTCCGTTGCCAACGTCGCCACCACCGGCAGCTTCACCATTCCGATGATGAAGCGCCTGGGCTATCCGCCGGCGCTTGCCGGGGCCGTCGAAGCGGTCGCTTCCACCGGCGGTCAGCTGGCGCCGCCGATCATGGGCGCCGCGGCTTTCATCATGGCTGAGATCCTTGGCATCGAATACGTTCGCATCGCGGCTGCTGCGGTCCTGCCTGCCTTGCTGTTCTATCTGGGTGTGTTCATGACCGTCCACATCATCGCCCGCGAGCAGCGCCTCGGCAGCGTTCCGGACCAGGAGATCCCGACGTGGCGCTCCGTGCTTCAGTGGCGGCGGCTGCTGCCGATACTTGCGGCCTTCGCCGGCCTCGCGTTCGGCATCCTGCATGGCAATTCGCTCGAGCGATCGGTGTTCTACGGCATCCTCGGCAGCGTTGCGGGACTGATCGTGACGCGGATCGGACGGCGTAACGCGTCCGCGGAGCCGCTCGCGCCGATGCTCGCCAAGGCGTTGGACGACGGCGGCAAGGGCATGGTGATTGTCGGAATCCTCCTTGCCGGGGCGCAGATCCTGGTGGCGATGATCAACCTGACGGGGATCGGTGTGACCCTCTCGTCGATGATCGTCGGCGAGGGCGCACGCTCCCTGTACCTCATCGGCGGCATCGTCGCCGCCGTCTGCATGGTCATGGGGATGGGCATTCCCACTACGGCCGCGTACGTACTTGTTGCCGCTACGCTGGCGCCGGCGTTGATCAAGATCGGCGTAGCGCCGCTGACGGCGCACATGTTCGTGTTCTTCTACGCGACGCTATCGGTGATCACCCCGCCGGTGTGCGTGGCCGTGTTCGTCGCAGCTGGAATTGCGCAGGCGCCCTGGGTATCGGTGGCGCGGCACGCGGTCGCGCTTGGCGCTGTGACGTACGTGATCCCGTTCCTGTTCCTGTTGTACCCTGGCATGCTCCAGCCCGCGATTACAACGGGGTTTCTCGAGGCAGCGCTATCTGGCGTGGTCTTCGTCCTGGCATTCGCGCATCTGTTCGGCGGCGCAAAGGCGACCGGCGTTCGCGTCGCCGACGTCATCGCATGGGTCGCCGTGGCCGCGCTCGCTGTCTATCCAAGCATTTGGGGGCTCGCTGCCGCTGTGGCGCTGCTCTTCGGCCTCCTTGGTTTGCGCCGCGTCGTCGACGCGAAGCGCGCGCACGCCTGACGTACCGCGTCGGCCCGGCGGCAATCAGGCTGGGCGACGATCGGGGATTGCCCGGTACCGCGTTGATCGAACTCGTACTCCAGTACGGGCTGGCGGTCCGAAGTTCGAACGCCCACATCGCGCAGGTCCGAAGACCGCGACCCACGGGGCTGCGCGAGGCTGGATGGCACGGTCGTTGAGTCTTCTGCAAGCGCGGTGACAACCATGCACAGATTTGGGTGGGACGTGAGCACGTCCGGGCGATAATCGCGCGAACGTCAGCTTCACTCTGGTTGACAGGCAGCTTTCGGGAAATCCGAGGGGCAGCAAGGGGACCGATCTCGGTCCTTGCGTCCCGTGCGCTTCGACTTCATCGGACGTTGTCTGTCAGGTCGAATTTCGATTGGGACAGATAAGACGACGGGCGCCTGCTTACTTTGCTCGTTCACTGCGGGTACGTAACTCGACTACCTTAGCCCCGTCACGCGCTGCGATCAGGGCCGCCTCATGCCACGCCATAAGATCCGCGCGGCGCTGCAACCGTTTGGCGCGGTCGTATGCCGTCTTGACCTTGTTTCCGGTCGCGTGATCCAGTTGCGCCTCGACGGCGTCTGCATCCTCGCCAGCATCGTTCGCCCAAGTGGAAAGCACCGAGCGCCATGAATGCGGCGAGTGCTTGCCGGAAAGCTTGAGCCCGCGACGGTAGAACTTCTCGACTGCCTCGCGGGTAATAGGGGTTCCCCCGCGTGGGCCGGGGCTGACGTACACGGCATCGTCCCCGTCCGCCCGGCGCCATTCCTTCATCGCCGCCAAAAGGCGCGGCGGAATCGGGACTAGATGCGGGCCGCGCTCTTCATCTTTTCGCTTCATCAGTTCGCGCGGGATCGACCAGACACCCGCCTTCAAGTCCAGTTCGTCCCATGTTGCGCTGACAATCTCACCCACGCGCTGCGCAGTAAACGCGGCAAGCATGTGCGCCCGGCGCACGCCGCGTCCGACTTCGGCCTTATCCGCAGCCCTCAGGATCGCGCCTACGCCATCCTTCGTCAGCGTCGCCGGCAAATGTGGCCGACCCCCGGTGGTCTTGTGTCTACGTGGCGCGGGAATCGGATTCCCCGTGATCAGCCCGCCTTCCACGGCGTAATCGAATATCGACCGGAGCCGCTGCCGCACCTTCTTTGCCATGTCGGGCGCGTTGCGCTCGACACGCCGCAAGTGGGGCGAAGCCATTGCCGCCGTAATCTCACTGATCGACAACGAGTCGAGGTTGCCCAAGTGATTCTTTAGGCTCGACGCGACTTCTTCGCGGTAGTCGGGGGTCCACTTAGCTCGCCGACCTTCGCTCTTGACCCAATCGGCCGCCACGACAGCGAACGTATTACCGGACGCGGCGGCCTTAGTAGCCTTCTTGACGGCCTTAACACGCGTCAGGTGGTCGCCGTCCTCGACCCGGCTACGGGCCTCTTCGGCTTTCGCGCGAGCCCAAGCGAGGCCTTGCGAGTCGGAGACCTTGCCGAACGTGGCGGTCTGTGGCTTGCCGTCGTGGCGGTAGCGAAACTGCCACGTCTTTACGCCCGACGCGGGAACCCACAGATACAGGCCGCCCCCATCCGCCAGCCGGTAGGCATTGGCCTTGGCCTTCGCCCTTGTTACCTCCAACGGGCCCAACAGGTGCCGGTGTCGCTTGGCCATTTCCGTTTACCCTCATCGCTATTTTGGTGGTAAACCTGTCCTTACCAACATTCTTACCACCATCTGGGTTAGATACTAGCGAACTGGCCTAGACAATGCAATACCGGTGTGCACTATGGGACTGGAAAGAAAACGGCCCCAGGTCGGGGCCGCTATTCTTTGGTTTGGTGGAGGTGGCGAGAATCGAACTCGCGTCCGGAAGCACTCGGCAGTCAGGACTACATGCTTAGTCGCGTCATTTGGCTCTCGCCCCACCGACGCCGACGGACAGGCTGCGGCAGGACCAGTCACCTTGTTTTAGCGCTGCGCCCAAGTGACCCGGGACAAGCGCGATCGCTCTGAATGTCCTCGCTGTGACGGTTAAGTCACCCCAGCCGAGCGCTGCCGGGTGCGAGGTCCGGCGGGATTAAGCCGCCAGAGCGTACGTTTCGTCGTTCGCAGTTAAGTTTGCGATTGCTCGAGTTTTACGAGGACAAGCGCCTCGGCATGCCCCAAGCTGCGTTGCAACCCCCGTCGAAACCAGTTCACCCCCGGTATTCGTCGCGGTGCGGCGCCTTCGAAACGGCGCCGTCGCAATGCATTCGAGACGCTCATGATACCACCGCCAGCCGCGCCCCGGCGGCGCCGCGTCTCGGCGAGTACATGGGGTAGACTCGCGTTGTTTCAAGTCCTCTGTCCGCGCCCTCGTCCCCGCCGATGTCGACCCCCGCGCCGCTCGTTCCCGTGATCCTCTCCGGTGGCGCGGGAACGCGGCTGTGGCCATTGTCGCGCGAGATGGCGCCGAAGTCGTTCATGCCCCTGCCGGATGGCGAGACGCTGCTCGGTAAGACTGCGGCGCGAGCGTTGGCACTTCCGGGAATTGGGGACCTCGTCACCGTCACCAATCGCGACCTGTATTTCCACACGCGGGATGTCTACGCCAGCCTGCCCGACCCGCGCGACAAGTCCTTCCTGCTCGAGCCCTTCGGCCGCAACACGGCGCCGGCGGTCGCCCTTGCTGCGCTCCACGTGCAGGCGCGGCACGGCGATGACGCCGTGCTGCTGGTGTTGCCCGCCGATCACCTGATTCGCGACCAGGCCGCATTTGCTTCCGCGGTCGCGCGCGCGGTGTCGCTCGCAGGCGACGGAATGCTGGCGACGTTCGGCATCACGCCAACCCATCCCGAGACGGGTTTCGGCTATCTCGAATGCGGCGATGCGCTCGGCAGCAGCGCTGCCGCGATGCCCGCCTATCGGGTGCGGCGTTTCGTCGAAAAGCCGCCGGTCGAAGATGCCCGCCTTTACGTCGCGCGCGGCAACTACGTCTGGAACTCGGGCATCTTCTGCTTCAAGGCCGGCGGGATCCTCGAGGCATTCGCGCGCCATGCACCCGCGTTGCTCGCCGCCGTACGTCCGATTGCGGAAACGCTAGGCGAAAAGCGCGGTACCCCAATGCTCGAAATCGACCCGGAACGCTTTGCGAAGGTTCCCGACATTTCGATCGACTACGCCGTGATGGAACCCGCCGCCGTCACCGGCACCGTCGCGGTCGTGCGCGGGACCTTCGACTGGAGCGACATTGGCTCGTGGCAGGCGGTGTCGGACCTGACGCCCCCTGACGCCGACGGCAATCATGGGCTCGGCGAGCGCGTGTCCGTCGCCACCCGCGGCACCTTCGTGCATTCCGAGGACCGCGTTGTCGCGACGGTCGGCGTCGAGAACCTGGTGATCGTCGACACGCCGGACGCCGTCCTCGTCGCTCATCGCGACCATCTGCAGCGCGTGCGGGAAGTCGCGGCCGAACTCAAGGCGCGCGGCAACGATGCGTATCGCTTCCATCGGACCGTCACGCGGCCGTGGGGTGCCTACACGGTGCTGCAGGAAGGCGCCGGGTTCAAGATCAAGCGGATCGAGGTGAAGCCCGGCGCGGCGATCTCGCTGCAATTGCACCATCATCGCAGCGAGCATTGGGTCGTCGTTGCCGGTGCGGCCACGGTGACTCGCGGCAACGACCGCTATGTCGTCGAGGCGCAGGGCTCGACGATGATCCCCGTCGGTGAAAAGCACCGGCTCGAAAATGCAGGGGCCGAGCCGCTGGTCGTGATCGAGGTTCAGTGCGGCGACTACGTCGGCGAGGACGACATCGTCCGCTTCGAGGACATCTACGGCCGCGTCAAGTAGGGTCAGAGACGACTTTCGCGGCCTCCGTCGCGCTGCGCCCGGGTAAGTCGTCTCTGACCCTACCTTTCTCAGGCCGGAATATCGGGGTCGATCTGCCGCTCGAGGCGCGCGATCTGATCCTTGAGGAGCAGCTTGCGGCGCTTCAGCCGCTTGAGTTGCAGCTCGTCGTGCGACGGTGACTCGGATAGCCGGTGGATCACGTCGTCGAGATCGCGGTGCTCGATCGTCAGCTGCACGAGCTGCTGCATCATCGCCACCCGGTCCGCGTCGCCAATACCGTCGCTCATCGGTCCCCCGAGCCGAGAACCGGCCCTAGTCCGTCCCCGCCGGCGCCGGCACCGGCCGCCGCCCGAGCCGGCTCGTGATCCCGATGCCGGTCAGGATCAGGCCGATCCCGGCGACATGATACGGGGCGAGGCGCTCGCCGAGGAACAGCCACGCGAGCAGCACGCCGAACACCGGCATCAGATGAACGAAGAGCCCGGCCACGCTGGCTCCGACCTGCTCGACGCCGCGGTTCCAGAAGATGTACGCGAGCACCGAGGAGAAAAGCGCGACGGAAGCAAGCGCTGCAACGTTCGCCGGGGTGACCTTCATGTGCCTGCCGAATGCGAGCTCGCCTGCGAAAAACGGCAACACGCAAAGATCGCCGACGACCATCAGCACGAACAGGAACGACAGCATGTGCAGCCCCGCCGGCCGCCACCGTAGGCAGATCGTGTACGTCGACCACATTGCCATCGACAGGATCACGAGCAGGTCGCCGCCGTTCAGCCGGAACGCCGCGAGCGCCGCCAGACTCCCCTGCGACAGGATCGCGAGCACGCCGGCGAGCGACACCCCGACGCCCGCGAGCTGGACCGGTGAAAGGGCTTCGCGCAGGAACAGCCACGAGAACGTGATGATCATCACCGGAATGAACGAGTTCAGGATCACGCCGTTCGTCGCCGTCGTGTAGTTGAGACCGAGATAGGCGAGCGCGTTGTGCGTGCCGACGCCGATCGCGCCGAGGAACAGCAACGTCTTCCAGTTTGCGCGCACGAGCGGCCAGTCGCGGCGGACATGCGGCCACGCGAATGGCGCGAGAATCGCGATCGCGAAGAGCCAGCGCAGGAACGTCATCGCCATCGGCGGAATGTCAGGCGCGAAGCCGCGGCCGATGATCCAGTTGCCCGCCCAGAATAGCGGCGCCAGCGTCAGCAGCAGGAACGGCGACACGCCGGCGATGCCGGAGCGCTTGGACACGTGCATGCGCGCGATTATCGCACGGGCCATGACGCAATCGCGCTGCCGACAATGGAATTGCAACCCTGCTCTTTCGAGATGGTTTTGCGGTTGCGTGGGCGTCCTCGCGCCCCACGTATAATCGAAAGTCCATCCGTAGTTGCACGTGCCCTCGGCCCAGCCCGCTGCGGGAACGGTGGCTGCGGCGGTTCCGTCCCCGAACGACGCCGCCGCGCATGGCTCGATCGCCGCCGCGCCCGCGACTCCCGACCTCGCGGCGACCATTTCGATGCTCGCCGCGCTGCCCTCGCTCGCGCCGAAGGTGCCCGCTCCCGGCCGCAAAACCCACGCCCCCCCGCTTCCCGGTTCGGCCGACGCCCTTGCCCTTGCGCAGCTCGCAGTGCAGTGCAGGCAACAAGAGCGCGTGCTGGCCGTTGTTGCCGCGGACGCGCTCGCCGCGAATCGGCTGGCCGACGAGCTTCCCTGGTTCGCGCCGGGCTTGCGCATCGCGCTCCTTCCCGACTGGGAGACGCTGCCCTACGACCATTTTTCCCCGCACCACGACCTCGTCTCCGAGCGGCTCGCGACGCTCTACCGCGTCTCGCGCAGCGAATGCGATGTGCTCGTCGTGGCGGCGACGACGGCGCTCTATCGGCTCGCGCCGCCGTCGTTCCTCGCCGCGTTCACTTTTTTCCTCCGGCAAGGGACGCGGCTCGACGTGCCGGCGCTGCGCGCGCAGCTCGCGCTCGCCGGCTACCAGCATGTGACGCAGGTCGTCTCGCCCGGCGAATTCAGCGTGCGCGGCGGCCTGATCGATCTCTTTCCGATGGGCAGCACGCTGCCCTATCGGATCGACCTCTTCGACGACGACATCGAGAGCATCCGGATGTTCGACGTCGACTCCCAGCGCACCCTCTATCCGGTGCCCGACGTGCGTCTTCTTCCGGCCCGCGAATTTCCGCTCGACGAGGCGGGGCGCACGCGCTTTCGCAGCCGCTACCGCGAAGTGTTCGAAGGCGATCCGTCGAAATCGCCGCTGTACAGAGACGTGAGCAACGGCGTAATGCCCGGCGGCATCGAGTACTACTTGCCGCTCTTCTTCGAGGCGACGGCAACGCTCGCCGATTACCTCCCGCACGACGCCGCCGTCGCGCTGCACGGCGACGTGCCCGCTGCCATCGAGCACTTTTGGCAGGATACCGAATCGCGATACAAGCTCTTGCGTGGCGACAAGGCGCGGCCACTGTTGTCGCCAGCGGAGGTCTTCCTGCCCCCCGACGCCTTCAACGGCATGCTGAAGAGTTTCGCGCGGATCGAGTTGCCCGCGCCCGCGGAAGAGACGCCGCCGTCCCCTGCAGAGGCGATGTCGCTGCCCACCGTGCAGGTCGACCGTCGCGCCGAGGATCCGCTCGCCGCACTCAAGCGCTTTCTCGCCGCCAGCGACGCGCGCGTCGTCGTCTGCGCGGAAACCGTCGGCCGGCGCGAGACGATGCAGCAGTACTTCGCCGAGTACGGGCTCGCTGCGCCGCCCATCGACGACTGGCTCACCGTCGCACGCGACGGCGCGCCGGTCGGCCCGCGATTCGGTATCGCCGTCGCGCCGCTGCACGCGGGATTCGCGTGGCCCGCGGCGAGGCTTGCGTTCGTCACCGAAGCGGAACTCTACGCGGGCGTCGTCCGCCGCGGACGTCGCGAGGCCGCGAGGCGCACCAACGTCGACGCGCTGCTGCGCGACCTTTCCGAAGTGCGGATTGGCGATCCGGTCGTTCACGAGCAGCACGGGATCGGCCGCTATCTCGGGCTCGTGACCATGGACCTGCCGGAAGGTCGCACCGAGTTCCTGCAGCTCGTCTACGCCAACGACGCGAAGCTCTACGTTCCCGTTTCCAACCTGCACCTGATCGGCCGCTACAGCGGCGTATCGCCCGACGCAGCGCCGCTGCACGAGCTCGGCAGCGGCCAGTGGGAAAAAGCGAAGAAGCGCGCCGCACGGCAAGCCCACGACACGGCAGCCGAGCTCCTCAACCTGTACGCGCAGCGTGCAGCGCGCAAGGGTCACGCGTTCAAGTTCAGCGGCCACGACTACGAGGCGTTCGCGGAGGGCTTCGGATTCGAAGAGACGCCGGATCAGCAGGCGGCGATCGAAGCCGTCATCCGCGATCTGACCGCCGGCAAGCCGATGGATCGGCTCGTCTGCGGCGACGTCGGCTTCGGCAAGACCGAAGTCGCGCTCCGCGCCGCCTTCGTCGCGATCGCCGACGGCAAGCAGGTCGCCGTGCTGGTGCCGACGACGCTGCTCGCCGAGCAACATTTCCAGGTCTTCGCCGACCGCTTTTCCGAGCTGCCGGTTCGCCTGGTCGAGCTTTCGCGCTTCCGCTCGCCGAAGGAAGTGCAGGCAGCGCTGACCGGGATCGCGGCGGGGACGGTCGATCTCGTCATCGGCACCCACAAGCTGATTCAGGCCGACGTCAAGTTCGCGAACCTGGGGCTCGTGATCATCGACGAGGAGCATCGTTTCGGCGTGCGGCAGAAAGAGCAGCTGAAGAAGTTGCGCGCCGAGGTCGACGTGCTGACACTGACGGCGACGCCGATTCCGCGCACGCTCGCGATGTCGCTCGAAGGCATCCGCGACTTTTCGGTGATCGCCACGGCGCCGCAACGGCGGCTCGCGATCAGGACGTTCGTGTCGCCGTCCTCGCGCGGCATCATCCGCGAAGCGGCGCTGCGCGAGTTGAAGCGCGGCGGACAGATCTATTTCCTGCACAACGACATCGACACGATCGGCGTGACCGCCGAGCGGCTCGCCGACCTGGTGCCCGAAGCCCGGATCAAGGTCGCGCACGGACAGCTTGGCGAGCGCGACCTCGAGCAGGTGATGCGCGAGTTCTACGCGCAGCGCGTGAACCTGCTCGTCTGCTCGACGATCATCGAGACCGGGATCGACGTCCCGACGGCGAACACGATCATCATCGAGCGCGCCGACCGTTTCGGCCTCGCGCAGCTGCATCAGCTACGCGGCCGCGTGGGGCGCTCGCACCATCAGGCCTACGCCTACCTGCTGACGCCTCCCGCCGACGCGCTGTCGGCGCAGGCGAAGAAGCGGCTCGAAGCGATCCAGATGATGGAGGACCTGGGCTCAGGCTTCTATCTCGCGATGCACGATCTCGAGATCCGCGGTGCGGGCGAGGTACTGGGCGAATCGCAGTCCGGCGAAATGATGGAAGTGGGCTTCCAACTCTACGCCGATATGCTGAAGGCCGCGGTCTCGGCGCTGAAATCGGGGCGGGAGCCCGATCTGGTTGCGCCGCTCGGCGTTACCACCGAGATCAATCTGCACGTGCCGGCGCTGCTGCCCGAGATCTATTGCAGCGATGTTCACCAGCGGCTCGTGCTCTACAAGCGATTTGCGAACTGCGAGAGCATCGAGGAGCTGGAAGCAATGCAGGAGGAGCTCGTCGATCGCTTCGGACGTCCGCCGGAGCCTGCGCAGGCACTGATTGCATGTCACCGCCTGCGCCTCGCCGCGAAACCGCTGGGTGTCACCAAGATCGACGCCGGACCGGAGCGCAGCACGCTGCAATTCACGAAGCAGCCGCCCTTCGACGCGGGCGCGCTGATCCTGCTGGTGCAGCGTGACGGCCGCATTCGCTTCGCCGGTCCCGACCGCGTGCGCATCGACCGCGCGGCGCCGACGCTGCCCGAGCGCGTCGCGCTGATCCGCGAGTTCCTGGGCCAACTGCGCTCAGGCTGACCGGGCAGCGACAACTCCGCAGCCCCGTTGGGACGATTGAACATGGCTGTGCCTCCGTTCCCGCCGCAACTGCACGTCTTCGTTCGCGATTGGCTGTCCGCCAACCACGTGGTGCTCCGCAGCCGCGACGGCCACGTGCTGATCGATACCGGCTACGTTCGCCACGTCGCGCTGACGCTCGCGCTGCTCGCCTCCGAGCGCGGCATCGGCGCCGCGCCGCTCGCCTGGGTCGTCAATACGCACTGCCACTCGGACCACATCGGTGGCAACGCCGCGCTTGCCGAGAAATACGGCTGCCCGATCGCGGTGCCGGCGGGCGAGGTCCCGCTCATCGAGCGCTGGGACCAGCGGGCGCTCCTCTACGACTATTGCGACCAGCGGGCCGATCGCTTCACGGTCGATCGGGCGATCGCGCCCGACACCACGCATGTGTGGGGCGATCTGGAATGGCGCGCGCTCGCCGCGCCCGGGCACGCCATGGGGGCACTCGTCTTCCACAACGCCGAGCACGCGATCCTGATCTCCGGCGATGCCTTGTGGGAGCACGGCTTCGGCTTCGTGATGCCGCCCGAGGTCGACCCCGCGGCCATCCCGGCAGCGAGGGCGACGCTCGAAATGCTGGCCGGTCTCGACATCCGCGTCGTCGTTCCCGGTCACGGCGAGCCCTTCAGCGACGTCGCAGCCGCGCTCGAGCGCGCGTTCAAGCGCGTGGCGGCGCTCGAAGCAGACAGCCCGCGCGTCGCACGGCATGCGCTCAAGGTGAATCTTGCGTTCGCGCTGCTCGATCAGGGACGCCTTCCGCTTGCCGACATGCCGGACTATCTCGACCGCGTCGGGCTCTATCGCGACTTCAACGCCTTGTTCTTCCATCTGTCTGCGAGCGAGCTTGCCGCGCTTTTGATCGGCGAGCTCGAGCGCGCCGGCGCGGCGAAGCGCGAGGACGGCTGGCTCGTTCCAACCAATCCGAGCGCCGGATGATCCGACGGGCGCAGTCGCCGAACCATTCCGTTACTTCGCGAGCTCCGCGGCGAACGTTCGCACGCCGGTAAGCAGCATCTCGACCGCGAGGGCCGTCAGTACGAGCCCCATCAGTCGCTCGAAAGCGATCACCGCGCGCTCCCCCAGCCAGCGCTGGAGCCGGTCGGAGAGCGCGAGCACGACCGTCGTCGCCACCATCGCCACGGTGAGCGCGACGACCCAGCTGCCGATCCTCGTGGGATCGCGGGAGGCCATCAGCATCACCGTCGCAAGCGCCGAAGGTCCGGCGATCGACGGAATGGCGAGCGGCACGAGGAACGGCTCGGCGCCGGGCGGATCCCCGAAGATCCCTTCCGGTCGCGGGAACACCATCCGGATCGCGATCAGGAACAGGATGATCCCGCCCGCGATGGTCAGCGACTCCTCGGACAGGTGGAGCCACTGCAGGAAGGTGCGCCCGCCCAGCATGAAGCCGACGAGGATCACGTAGGCCGCCGCGCACTCGCGCAGGACGATCTTCACCCGCCGCTCGGGTGCGACTTCCTTCAGCGCGGAGACGACGAGCGGCACGTTGCCGAACGGATCGATGACGAGGACCAGCAGGATCGTCGCGGAAAAGAGTTCGGCGTTCATCGATCCGGGGCGCGCTTCGTCGGGCGGGGGCGCAGTATATCGCGAGCGTCCGCGCTAGCGCCGGGGCTGGCATAATTCAACGCCTTTCCGACCGGAGGATCCGATGCCGCTCCGCCCTTCCCTGCCCCGCGCCGCCGCAGTCCTGCTGGCGCTTTCCGCGACCGCGCCGGTCGCGCAACCCGCGCCACCGGTCGCCCCGATCCGCCCGGTCACCGACACCTACTTCGGCGTCGCCGTGACCGATCCATATCGGTATATGGAGAACCTCAAGGATCCGGAGGTCGCCGCTTGGATGAAGGCGCAGGCGGATTACACCCATGCGGTGCTCTCGAAGATCCCCGACCGCGCAATCCTGTCCAAGGAAATTCAGGAACGCGGCGATGCAGCGGCCGCGCGCGTCTACGACGTGCAGGTCGTGGGCAGCAAGATCTACTACCAGAAGCGGCGCGCCGACGAGAACATCGGCAAGCTCTACGTCCGTGACGGCCTCGGCGGCCAGGAGCGCCTGCTCGTCGACCCGGACACGGTGAAGTCTGCGGACGGGAAGCACAGCGCGATCGACTACTACTCGCCGTCGCCCGACAACCGGTATCTCGGCTACGGGATATCGCCCGGCGGCTCGGAGGAAAGTGTGCTCCACGTCATCGACGTCGCCACCGGCAAGCCGACCGGGGATGTCATCGATCGCGCCAACTTCGGCAACCCCTCGTGGCTACCCGACGGCCGGTTCACCTACAACCGCCTGCAGAAGATGGCCGATGGCGCGCCACCCACCGACAAATACCAGAACTCGCGAGTCTATATCCACAAGCTCGGCGACAACATCGACAACGATCCGGTCCTGATCGGCGTCGGCGTGTCTCCCGCGGTTGCGCTCGCGCCTGCGGACATCCCCATTGCCTACAAGCCGATCGGGTCGGACTACATGATCGTGCAAGCTTACAACGGCACCCAGCGCGAGGTGCGCCTGTGGGCCGCGCCGCTCGGCACGCTGAACGGCGACAAGACACCGTGGATCAAGGTCGCCGGCGTCGAAGACGACGTCACGGATCTCGCGATCAGCGGTGAAACGGTCTACCTGATGACGCACAAGGGAACACCTCGCTTCAAGGTGCTTCGGACTTCGCTCGCAAAGCCGGATCTGACACAGGCCGAAACGGTCGTCGCGCCAAGCGAGGCCGTCGTGACCGGGATCGGCGCGGCAAAGGATGCGCTCTACGTGCGCAAGATGAACGGCGGCAACAGCGAGCTCTTCCGGCTCGAATACGCGCGGGGGGCGACACCGAAGCGCATCGCGCTTCCGTTCACCGGTGATATCGATGGCCTGGTGCTCGAGCCGCGCGTGCCCGGGGCACTCTTCAACCTGGGCGGCTGGACACGTTTCGGCAATTACTACGCCTTCGATCCCAAAACGGGAAAGGTCACCAACACGGGTCTGCAACCGCAGAGCAAGTACGACAATCCGGGCGATCTCGTTGCGACCGACGTGAAGGCGAAAGCCTCCGACGGCACGATGATTCCGATCTCCATCGTGCACAGGAGTGGGCTCAAGCTCGACGGCACTAATCCGACGATACTCTACGGCTACGGCGCGTACGGGATTTCGCAGACGCCATTCTTCCGCCCGACGTGGCTGCCGTGGTTCGACCGCGGCGGCGTGCTGGCGGTCGCGCACGTGCGCGGCGGCGGTGAATACGGCGAGGACTGGTACAAAGCCGGCTACAAGGCGACCAAGCCGAATACCTGGCGCGATGCGATTGCGTGCGCAGAATGGCTGATCGCGAACAGGTACACGTCGCCGGCGAAGCTTTCGATCATGGGCGGCAGTGCCGGCGGTATCTTCGTCGGCCGCGCGATCACCGAGCGCCCTGATCTGTTCGGCGCTGCGGTCGACGAGGTACCCGTTTCCGATGCGCTCCGGTTCGAGTTTTCGGCGAACGGCATTCCCAACATCCCCGAGTTCGGCTCGATCAAGACCGAGGAAGGCTTCAAGGCGCTCTATGCGATGAGTCCCTACGCGTGGGTGAAGGACGGCGAGAAGTATCCTGCGGTGCTGCTGGCCACGGGCATCAACGATCCGCGCGTCGACGCCTGGGAAGCGGCGAAGATGGCAGCGCGCCTGCAGGCCGCATCAACCAGCGGCAAGCCGATTCTCCTGCGCATCGATTACGACGCGGGCCATGGTTTCGGCTCAACGAAGAAATCGCAATACGAGGAGCGGGCCGACACGTTCGCGTTTCTGCTCTGGCAGGCGGGCGTGAAGGGCTTCCAGCCCTGACGGGAGTGGCGGATCCAAGGCGACGTGGATCGCAGGCCCGCTGCTGAGCGCGCCACGGCTCGCGTCCTTCAATGCAGCTTCACGCGCGGCTCGAGCCGATGCCGGACGACGCGGCTCAGCGTGTCGATCGCCACGCGCAGCGCACCGTAAATCGACACTTGGTGCATCTTGTAGAGCGACGCATAGATCCAGCGCGCGATCAGCCCCTGGATGAACAGATTGCCGCCCACCAGTCGGCCCATCAGGTTGCCGACGGCGGACAGCTCGCCCAGCGAGACGAGCGAGCCGAAATCGGTGAAATGAAACGCGGGCAGCGGCTTGCCGGCGAGCCGCGCCGTGAGGCTCTTCACGAGCAGCGTCGCCTGCTGATGGGCGACCTGCGCCCGCGGCGGCAGCAGCGCGCCCGGGTGCGGCGCTTCCGGCCACGGACACGCGGCGCAGTCGCCGAGCGCGAAGATGGCGGGATCGCGGGTGGTGACGAGCGTCGTGTCGACGACGAGCTGATGCAGGCGATTGACTTCCAGGCCGTCCAGCGTCGCGAGGACCGGTGGCGCCTGGATGCCCGCCGCCCAGACGACGAGGTCCGCCGGAACGAGCGCGCCGGCCGCGGTGTGCACGCCGTCGGCGTCGATGGCGGTGACGCGCTCGCCGGTCCTTACCGCGACGCCGAGCTTGCCCAGCAAATCCGTCGCCGCCGTCGCAATCTTCTCCGGCAGCGGCGGCAGGATCCGCGATGCCGCTTCGAGCAGGGTGAGGACGATGTCCCGTTCGGGCCGCATGTGGTCCAGACCGTAGCTCGCGAACGCGCGCGTCGAATGGCGGATTTCGGCGGCGAGCTCGACGCCCGTCGCGCCGGCCCCGATGATCACGATGCGCACCGCTGGCGACTCGCCTCGCGCGGCGCGTCCCTCCGCACGCAGCGACGCCGCGACGAGCCGGCGGTGGAAGCGCTCGGCATCCTCGGCGGTGTCAAGCGCGATCGCGTGCTCCGCCACGCCGGGAATCCCGAAATCGTTGCTGACGCTGCCGACGGCGAAGACCAGCGTGTCGTAAGGCACGACGTCGGGAGGAAGAATTTCGACGCCGTCGTCGTCGTGGACGGCGTCGAGCTCGAGCAGACGCCGTGCGCGGTCGAGACCGATGACGGCGCCGACGCGAAAGCGGAAATGGTGCCAGTGCGCCATCAGGAAATAGTCGACGTCATGAAGGTCGGCGTCCATTCGTCCGGCGGCGATTTCGTGGAGCAGCGGCTTCCACAGATGGGTGGGGGAGCGGTCGACCAGTGTCACCGTCGCGCGCCCGCGGCGGCCCAGCGTGTCGCCGAGCTTCGTCGCGAGCGGCAGCCCGCCGGCGCCACCGCCGACGATGACGATCCGATGCGCGATCGCGCTGGCAGGCGATGACAGGGTCGGCGAGGCCATGGCGGCAGGATGATACCGGGCGCCGCCCTGACCGCATGGGGCTGCCCGAAAAGAGGTCCGCGCGGATCAGGTCCGCGGCTTCGGGGTTCGCGACGCCGCCGATGCCGTCAGCGCGGCGTGGATGTTCCGCCACGAGGCGACGTTCGCCTTCAGCGCGTAATCGTAAAGCGAGAGGCGGTTGGCGACGAATTCGCCGGCGATCGACGCCGGGCTCGCGGGCGGCAGCTCCAAGCGGGCGTCGGCCTCGCCCATCTCGACCACGACGTCCATGCCGGCCCGCCGCGCGATGCGCATCATCGTTGCGTTCTCCGCAAGGCAGTGCATGAACAGCGTGGAGACGAAACGGTTGCGCACATGCTCGGCCGCGCGTTGGAACAGCGAGCTGCCGACGCCGCGGCGCCGATGGCCCGGCAACACCGAGATGCCGAGCTCCGCAGCGTCGTCGCCGAACGCGACGTGCGCCGCTCCGATCAGCACCAGCGCGTCGTCGTGGATGCCGAACACGGCGTCACGGTCGAAATCGATGCGTTCGACGTAGGCGGCGATGGACTCGGGCGCGAGCGGCGTGCCGAAGCGAAGCCGCAGATCCTCGGTCCGCAGCGCGAGAAAGTGCGCCTGCAGGGCGGCGCGGGCGTTGTCACTCAGGCGTTGGGCGGATGCTCTGGTCATCGAAGCTCGCGATTGAACGGATCATGAATCCTCCTTCGACTTTCGAATTATCCGTGAACGCGCCGGAAAGCCCGCCGGTTGATGTGACGAGTCGGATGTCAATCGCCGCGCGCCGTGCCTTCGCGGCGGGGATCGGCGCCGCCGATCCATCTATCCTTCGTGCGGACGATCGCTGCCAGCCCGCTCGTCTGCTCGATCACGCGCGTCTCGTCGCCGATCGCGTGCAGCCGCGGCGCGAGCGACGCGACGGCCGTATCCGCCTCCAAATCCGTGGGACCGTTGCGGCTGCCGAAGTTCGGGAGCGCGACCGCCGCCTGCGGATCCAGGCGCCAGTCGAGCACGCCGAGCAGCGTCTTCGCGACGTAGTTGATGATCGCGGGGCCGCCCGGGGAGCCGACGATCATGTACACGCCGCCGGCGCGGTCGTAGACGATCGTCGGCGCCATCGCCGAGCGCGGACGTTTCCCCGGCTCGACGCGGTTCGCGACCGGACGCCCCCCCGCGACAGGTGTGAACGAAAAATCGGTGAGCTCGTTGTTGAGCAGAAAGCCGCCCGCGGTCATCAGCCGGCTGCCGAAAGCGCTCTCGATCGTCGTCGTCATCGAAACCGCGTTGCCATACCGGTCCACGATCGAGATCTGCGACGTCGACGGGAATTCGAGCGCGGGTTGGCCACGCGATGCCGCCTTCCGCGACGGCGACCCCGGTGGCATCCCGGCGTCGGTACGGCCCAGGCTGCCCGTGACGCGGATTTGTCGGGAGCGCGCGCGGAGATAGTCGCGGTCGAGCAGGCCCTCGGGTACGGCGACGAAATCGGGATCGGCGATGTAGGCGTCGCGGTCGGCATACGCGAGCCGGCCCGCCTCGCTCATGAAATGAACGCTCCAGAACGAGGCCGCACCCATCGCCTCGACATCGTAGGGCTCGAGCAGTTCGAGGATCTGCAGCACAGTGATGCCGCCGGCCGGGGGCGGAAGCCCGCAGACCCTGTAGACGCGATAGGTTGCGCACACCGGCTCGCGCACCTTGACCCGGTAGCTCGCGAGGTCGGCAAGCGTAAGGTCGCCGGGATTCGGCGCGAAGCGATCGGCGGTATCGACGATATCGCCCGCGATGTCGCCGCGATAGAAGGCTTTGGCGCCGTCGGCCGCGATCTTGCGCAACGTTCCCGCGAGCGCCCGGTTGGTGAGCAGCGTGCCGGCGGGCCGCGGGCGTCCATCCGGCAGCAGAAAGTACGCGCGCGCGCGCGGCTGCACGAAGTGTTTTTCGGCTGCGATCAGCATCGCCAGCCGCGGCGAAATGGCGAAGCCGTTTTCGGCAAGCGCAATCGCCGGCGCGAACAGCGCCGCCCACGGCAACTTGCCATGGCGCCGGTGCGCTTCCGCGAGCAACGCGACGACGCCCGGCACGCCGACTGACCGGCCACCGACGACGGCGGCAAAGAACGATTGCGGCTTGCCGTCGCGATTGAGAAAGCGATCTGACCGAGCGGCCGCCGGCGCAGTCTCGCGACCGTCGTAGGCATAGAGCCGATTGCGCCTGCCATCGTGAAACAGCATGAACGCGCCGCCCCCGATGCCGGAGCTCTGCGGCTCGACGAGGTTTAGCACGAGCTGTACCGTAATCGCAGCGTCGACCGCCGTGCCGCCCCGGCGCAGGATTTCGTAGCCGGCGTCCACGGCGAGTGGATTCGCCGCCACCACCATGAACGTCCGGCTCGTGACCGGTTGCTTGTCGGTCCACCCGGATGCGCGCTCGGGCGGCGGGCGCTGCGCCTGTGCTGGAGATGTCGCCGCAAGAACGACGCTGGCAATCGCGGCGATGATGGAACCGGGGCGGCGGACGGGCGGCATGGCAGCGAACAACGCGACGTCGCGATCTTAGAAACGGCAGGCAAAAGCCGGCCCGCGCGGGCCGGCCGATTCGACTCCCACCCGCGGCACGCTACTTCTTGGGCATCTCGCCGATCATCGCTTCCTTCGCGGGTACCGCCGCGGAAGCGGGAGCAGGCGCGAGTGTCGCCGTTGCGGACACCACGGGCGGCGCGACCATCGCAGTTGGCGCCGCGACGTTGCCCCCGGCGAGCGTCCACGTGCCGATCAGCGGCACGATCATCAGCGCGACGATGTTGATGATCTTGATCAGCGGATTCACCGCGGGACCGGCGGTGTCCTTGTACGGGTCGCCGACCGTGTCCCCGGTCACGGCCGCCTTGTGCGCGTCCGACCCCTTGCCGCCGTGATGGCCGTCCTCGATGTACTTCTTGGCGTTGTCCCATGCGCCGCCGCCGGTGGTCATCGAGATCGCGACGAAGAGCCCGGTGACGATCGTGCCCATCAGCAGCCCGCCCAGAGCCTGCGGCCCGAGGAGAAGGCCGACGACCACCGGCACGAGTACCGGCAGCAACGACGGCACGATCATTTCCTTGATCGCGGCCTTGGTCAGCATGTCGACGGCGACACCGTATTCCGGCTTGGCCGTGCCTTCCATGATGCCCTTGATCTCCTTGAACTGGCGGCGCACTTCGACGACGACGGCGCCCGCGGCGCGGCCGACCGCTTCCATCGCCATCGCGGCGAACAGATAAGGAATGAGGCCGCCGATGAACAGGCCGACGATCACCTTGTAGTTCGACAGGTCGAAAGAGACACCGATCTGCGCCGAATCGAGTGCGTGCGTGTAATCGGCGAACAGCACCAGCGCCGCCAGTCCGGCCGAGCCGATCGCGTACCCCTTGGTCACCGCCTTGGTGGTGTTGCCGACGGCGTCGAGCGGATCGGTGATCGCGCGCACCGTGTCCGGCAGCTTGGCCATTTCGGCGATGCCCCCCGCGTTGTCGGTGATCGGGCCGTACGCATCGAGCGCGACGATGATCCCGGCCATCGACAGCATCGCAGTCGCCGCGATCGCGATCCCGTACAGTCCGGCGAGGAGGAATGAGCCCCAGATCGCGACGCAAACAGCCAGCACGGGCAAGGCCGTCGCCTTCATCGACACGCCGATGCCGGCGATGATGTTGGTCGCGTGACCGGTCGTCGACGCCCGCGCGATGTGGCGCACCGGGGCGAATTCGGTGGCCGTGTAGTACTCGGTGATCACGACCATCGCCGCGGTCAGCGCGAGGCCGATCACGCCGGCGCCCCACAGGCGCATCGTCGTCAGCCGCGGATCGAACTCCGTGAGGCCGCCCATCATCTGGCTGGTGATGACCCAGAAGCCGATCGCGGAAATCACGCCGGCGACGATGAGACCGCGGTAAAGCGCGTTCATGATCTTGCCGCCCTCGCGCGCCTTCACGAAAAAGCAGCCGACGATCGAGGCGAGAATCGAGAACCCGCCGAGTACCAGCGGATACGTCACCGCCGCTTCGGCGGCGACGGGCAGCAGCAGCGCGCCGAGCAGCATCGTCGCGACGATCGTCACCGCATAGGTCTCGAAGAGGTCGGCCGCCATCCCGGCGCAGTCGCCGACGTTGTCGCCGACGTTATCGGCAATGACCGCCGGGTTGCGCGGATCGTCTTCGGGAATGCCGGCTTCGACCTTGCCGACGAGATCGGCGCCCACGTCGGCGCCCTTGGTGAAGATGCCCCCGCCGAGCCGCGCGAAGATCGAGATCAGCGAGCCGCCGAAGGCGAGGCCGACGAGCGGCTGGATCGCATGGTGCAGGCCTTCCTTCATCAGATTCGGCGCGCCATGCGCCGCGCCCAGCAGGAACGCATAGAACCCGGCGACGCCGAGAAGCCCGAGACCCACGACCAGCATGCCGGTGATCGCACCTCCACGGAACGCGACGGCGAGTGCAGCGTTCAACCCGGTGCGCGCCGCTTCCGCCGTGCGGACGTTTGAGCGCACCGACACGTTCATCCCGACATAGCCGGCGAGACCCGACAGGATCGCGCCGATCGCGAAGCCGGCGGCCGTCGTCATCCCCAGGAAGTAGGCGATGATCACGAACAGGATCACGCCGACGATGCCGATCGTCGTGTACTGCCGGTTGAGGTACGCCTGCGCGCCGGCCTGGACCGCGGCGGCGATCTCGCGCATCCGATCGTTGCCGGACGGCTTTTTCAGGATCCAGCCGACCGACACGATTCCGTAGACGATGGCGGCGACCGCGCAGATGAGCGCGAAGATGAGCCCGTAGGACATGGTGGTTCTCCCTAACCCATTGAGTGGCAAAAGGCGCTGGAAGGATCGGCCCGGATCTGTTCTCGATCCGTTGACCGCGGCGTGCGCGGGTCTCTCCCGGCAGCCTGCACACTTCCCGCAGCTTCGGTGGCGTCCTGGGTTTCCGGTCACCGTCCGCAAAGCACGCTATTGTGCCAGTTTGCGGGCGACGAAGTCGAGCCTGTCCTGCCCCCAAAAGGGCTCGCCGTCGACGACGTACCACGGCGCGCCGAAAACCTGGCGATCGATTGCTTCCTGCGTGAATGAAGCGTAGCGTTCCGCGATTTCCGGCGCGTTCGCACGCACGGCGATCGCGCCGGGATCGAGACTTGATTCCGCCGCGCATTGCCCGAGCACCTCCGGATCGGCGATGTCGCGTTCCCCGGCCCAGCGCGCGCGCATGACGGCGCTGGCGAAATCAAGAGCGGGCTTGGTTCCGACTTCGAGCGCCGCAATGATCCAGCGCGAGGCCAGATCGCCGCCCGACGCTGCGAATTTCGGCTGCAGGTTGAGTGGCATTCCGAGGTAGTCGCGCCAGCGCGCGAGCTCGACGAGCCGGTACGCCTGACGCTGCGCCGCTCGCTGCTTCAGCGGCAACCCGCCGGAGACGGTGAAGACCTTGCCGAGATCCATCGGCTTCACGTCGATCGTCGCCCCGTGCCGCGCGCAGAGTGCGACGAACCGGTCGTGGCCAAGATACGTCCACGGCGACACCGGAGCGATGAAATAATCAACGGTTTTCGACATATCGGCTCTCCGGTGATAGGTGGTTCGTCAGCATCGGCTGTCATTCCCGCGCAGGCGGGAATCCAGTGGCGTTGAGAACATCGTGCGAGACACCGGGTCCCCGCCTCCGCGGGGACCACGAAAAAAATCAAACCTTGAACTCGGTCGCGAGCTTCTTCGGTACTGCGACATTCTTGAGCCGCACGTAGCGCGGCAGGCCATCCTTGAACGGCGGCGGCGCTTCGCCGCGAATCAGGGGCGCGAGGTAGCGCCGTGCCCTTTCGGTAATCCCGTAGCCGTCGGCGGTGATGAAATCGCGGGGCAGCATCTTCTCGACGTTCGCGACCTTGGCGAGCGGCGCTTCGGTGATCTTCCACCGATACGGTTTGTCGGCGATTCGGGTGATGGCGGGCATCACCGCGTTCCGGCCCGCGACGGCGAGCTCCACCGCCGCTTTGCCAACCGCGTAGCTGTGCAGAAGATCGGTCTTCGAGGCGAGATGACGCGCGGCGCGCTGCAGGTAGTCGGCGACCGCCCAGTGGTACTTGAAATCGAGCTTGTCCTTGACGATCGACGCGATCAACGGGCCGACGCCGCCCAACTGGGCATGACCGAAGGCGTCCCTGGTGCCGGCTTCCGCCATCAGTTTGCCATCCGCTCCCTTCAGGCCCTCCGAAACGCCCACGCAGCAGTAGCCGTAGCGCTTCACCTTCGCGTCCACCGCAGCCACGAATTTCGCCTCGTCGAACGCGATTTCCGGGAACAGGAGCACCAGAGGGATCGGGGTTTCGTCGTCCTCCGCCATGCCGACTGCCGCCGTGATCCAGCCGGCATGCCGGCCCATCACCTCCAGCACGAAAACCTTGGTCGAGGTCTTGGCCATCGAGGCGACGTCGAACGCCGCCTCGCGCATCGACGTCGCGACGTACTTGGCGACGGAGCCGAAGCCGGGGCAGTTGTCGGTGATCGGCAGATCGTTGTCGACGGTCTTCGGCACGTGAACGGCGATCAGCGGGTAGCCCATCTTCTCGGCCATCTGCGATACCTTGAGGCAGGTGTCGGCCGAGTCGTTGCCCCCGTTGTAGAAGAAATAGCCGATGTCGTGGGCGCGAAACACGTCGAGCAGACGCTCGTACTGGACGCGGTTCTCGTCCAGCCCCTTGAGCTTGTAGCGGCACGAGCCGAACGCGCCGGCCGGCGTGTGCTTGAGCGCGGCAATCGCGCTCGCGCTGTCCTTCCCGGTGTCGATCAGGTCCTCGGTCAGGGCCCCGATGATGCCGTTGCGTCCGGCGTAGACCTTGCCGATCTTCGTGCGGTGCTTGCGCGCCGTCTCGATGACGGCGGCGGCCGAAGCGTTGATGACGGCGGTCACCCCGCCGGATTGTGCGTAGAACGCATTGCGCTTGGTCATGATGTCCGGGCGGCGAGCACATCGCCGCGATGGGTCAGGTCTCGAGCGCCGCAAGGCAAGCGTCGCGAATCGCCTCGACGCTGCCCACCCCGTTCACGCGCCGGTACTTCGGCGCGCGCGCATCGCCGGTCGCCGCCCAGCGTTCGTAATATTCGACAAGCGGCTTGGTTTGCGCGTGATAGACCGCGAGGCGCTTCTTGACGGTCTCCTCCTTGTCGTCGTCGCGCTGGATCAGGTCTTCGCCGGTGATGTCGTCCTTGCCGGCGACCTTGGGCGGATTGAATTTTACGTGATAGGTGCGGCCCGATGCGACATGCACGCGACGGCCCGCCATGCGCTCGACGATCGCCGCATCCGGAACGTCGATCTCCAGCACGTATTCGATCGCGACGTCGGCGTTCTTCAGCGCATCGGCCTGCGGAATCGTCCTCGGAAACCCGTCGAAGAGGTATCCCTTCACGCAGTCCGGAGCCTTTAGCCGCTCGCGAACAAGACCGATGATGATCTCGTCCGACACGAGGTTGCCGCCGTCCATCACTTGCTTCGCGGCCTGTCCCAAGCGCGTGCCGGCCTTGATCGCGCCGCGCAGCATGTCGCCGGTCGAGATCTGCGGGATGCCGTAGGCTTCGGTGATGTAGTTGGCTTGCGTGCCTTTGCCGGCACCGGGCGGCCCGAGCAGGATCAGTCGCATGGGAGGAAGAAGGCCAAAAGGGAAGCCGTGAGCCGCGGTGCTGATCCGGAATTACCGAGCGGCGCCGCCGTGGCCGGCGGAGCCCCGGGAGCGCAGCGTGTGATTGTGTCCGCTAAGGAATCACCGCGCAAGTCGCGCGCGGCTGGCGCCGGCGGCGAAGAACCACGCGGACGCCGGGCGTCACGACTCGCCGCCGGCGTAAATCGCCCGAACGCGCGCGAGATCCTCGGCGGTGTCGACGCCCGGCGCGGGCGTCCCCGCGGTGACCTGGACGACGATCCGATGTCCGTGCCACAGCGCGCGCAACTGCTCCAGCGCTTCGAAACGCTCGATCGGCGCGGGCGCGAGGGCGGGAAACACCCGCAGGAACGAGACGCGATACGCATAGAGGCCGTAATGACGATACAGCGGCAATCCGGCGGGAACGGTCTCGCGCGTCGCGGCGAAGGCATCGCGCGCCCAAGGAATCGTCGCGCGGCTGAAGTAGAGCGCGTAGCCCCCGGCGTCGAGCACCACCTTGACGACGTTCGAATTGAACGCTTCGCGGGGATCGACGATCGGATGGCAGGCCGTGGCGATTCCCGCATCCGGATGCGAGACCAGGACGGCGGCGACCGAACGGATCAGCGCCGGTTCGAGCAACGGCTCGTCTCCTTGCACGTTCACCACGACCTCATCGTCCGCAAGGCCGATCAGCCGCGCAGCCTCGGCGAGCCGGTCGGTGCCGGTCGGGTGGTCCGTGCGCGTGAGACACGCGACGATGCCGTGCGCTTCGACGGCGACCCGGATCCGTTCGTCGTCGGTCGCCACGACGACGCGCGCGGCACCGGCTCGCTGCGCGCGCTCGGCCACCCGCACCACCATAGGCTTGCCGGCAATGTCGGCGAGCGGCTTGCCCGGAAAGCGCGTTGACGCGTAGCGGGCGGGAATGAGCGCGGTGAAGGACATCGCGGCCGGTCGAGCGTCTGCCGGTCAGCGTGAAGCGGCGGCGGCCCACGCCGGCGCCGATCTCACGCTCGATCCCCGCTGCGGGACTCGAAGCTCAGCGATCCTCGTACTCCGCCGGCTCGAGCCGGCGCGCCTCGTCTTCGAGCATCACGGGAATGCCGTCGCGGATCGGGTAGGCGAGCCGCGCAGACTTCGAGATCAGCTCCTGCTTCTGCCGATCGTAGACGAGCGGCCCTTTGGTGACCGGGCAGACCAGGATGTCAAGCAGCTTCGGATCCACGGAGAGCCTCCAGGACGCGGTCGACGAGCGCCGGGTCGACGTGCGCACGCACCGGGAGATACCAGCAGCGCGCGTCGGCCAACGTCGAGCATTTTACCGCATCCTTCTCGGTCATCAGGATCACGCGTGCATCGGGCAAGGCGAGGTCGGCCGCGCTGAAGCGATGGTGATCGGGAAAGGGATGGGCGGTCGCGCGGATCCCCAGCGAAGCGAGATGAGCGAAGAACCGGTCCGGATTGCCGATCCCGGCGAGCGCGTGGACGCCGGCGCCGGTGAACGCGGACGCCGGCTGGGTCAGGGCAGCGCCGTCCACGCGATGGAAGGCGGTCCCGGCGAGCGTCATCACCTGGGCATTGGGAACGACCCACGGTGCCGGCGCGCCCGTCGTGACGAGGGCGACGACCGCATCGACTTCGTCCAGCCGCGAGCGCGCCTCGCGCAGCGGTCCCGCCGGCAAGCGCCAGCCATTGCCAAGTCCGCGCGCCGCGTCGACAACCGCGATCTCGACGTCGCGGTGAAGGCGGTAGTGCTGGAGCCCGTCGTCGGCGACGATCACGTTGCACTCGGGATGCGCGGCGAGGAGCGCACGCGCCGCCGCGACGCGATTGCGGGCGACGGCGACGGGAAACCCCGCGCGCGCGAGCAGGAACGGCTCGTCGCCCGCTCGCGCGGCGCTCGTGTCGGGCGCCACCAGGAGTGGCGCATCGTCTTCGATCTCGCGGCCGTGCCCCCGGCTCACGATGCCCGGCCGCCACCCGCGCTCCGCCAGCGACCGCGCAAGCGCCGCGGTGAGCGGCGTCTTGCCGCTGCCGCCCACGGTGATGTTGCCGACGACGACGACCTTCACCGGAAGCCGCTGCGCCTGCAACAGACCCGCGCGATAAGCCACGCGGCGCAGACCGGTGACGAGCGCGAACGACAGCGACAACGGGACGAGAAACAACGTGAGCGCGCGCAGGCGCGGGGCGTACCACGCGGCGACGAGCCGGGATGAAAATGTCATTCGGCGGCGCGCCCACCGCTCCGGGCCGCCCTCAATCGTCTTCCTCGCGGGTAGCGCCGCGGGCGCGGCGCAGGAGGGCAACATCCGCGGGGCGCGTCGCCGCGCGAGGGGCCCGGCCGATGCTGCGTTTCGCGACGGTATGGAGACACCCGCGGGGGCCGCGGCCCGGCATCCTTCCACCAAGCGTCGCCGGATCCCGGTCGGCGTGAAGATGGCGCGTTCGTCTCCCATCGCGCGGCGGCGTTCGCCTTGCGCTCTCGGACCAAGGCATCATTTCGCCGGCGACTGGGTCGCGAACGTGATGTGGATGTACCCGGCGAGGCGCGCCGCCTCCATCACGTGGATCACCGACTGATGCGTGGCGTTGGCGTCGGCGTTGATGACGACGACCGGCTCCTTCGCGTCGCCGGCAGCGCGCTTCAACAGATCGGCGAGGGCGCTGACATTGCTGAACGTGAACACCGTCTTGTCGATGACGTAGCGGCCCTGGGCATCGACGCCGACGTTGATCTCCTTCGGCCGCTGCTTCAGCGCTTCGGCGTCGGCCTCCGGCAGCGTGATCTGCAGCTCCGCGACGCGCTGGTAGGTCGTCGTCACCATCAGGAAGATCAGGATGACGAGCAGGACGTCGATCAGCGGGATGAAGTTGATCTCCGGGTCGTCGCGCCCCCGGGTGCTGCGCAAATTCATCTAGGGAACCTCCGAACGAGTCGCGCGCGGTCGCTACGGGTCACTTTCGGGATGGGATGCGCGAAACGAGGCGCAGCGCATGGAAAGCCCGGGAGGCTCCCTGTCCCGTTCACCGGCGCTCGCCGTGCGCGAAGTCGACGAGCTTGATCGCCTGCTGCTCCATCTCGACGTGCAGGCTGTCGATCGTCGCGCGAAAATGGCGGTAGAAGATCATGCTCGGGATCGCGACGATCAGGCCGAACGCCGTGTTGTACAGGGCGACCGAGATGCCATGCGCGAGCTGAATCGGGTTCGAGCCGGCGGCCGTTTGGGAGCCGAAGATCTCGATCATGCCGACGACCGTGCCGAAGAGACCCAGCAGCGGCGACATCGCGGCGATGGTGCCGAGCGTGGTCAGAAACCGCTCGAGGTCGTGGGTGACCACACGCCCGACTTCCTCGATCGCTTCACGCATCACCGGCCGCGGGCTTTTCACGTTCGCAAGGCCGGCGGCAAGGATCCGGCCGAGGGGTCCCTGCTGCGCAGTCTTCGTCAGGAGCTCCGGGGTGAGGCCGCCCTGCCGGTACTCGGCGAGCACCCGATCGACGAGGCCGGGCGGCGCGACAAGGCTTTGCCGCAGCGACCACAGGCGCTCGAAGATCAGCGCCAGCGCAATGACCGATGCCAGGATCAGCGGCCAGATCGGCCAGCCAGCCGCTTGAATGATGGACCACACGTGGCTCTACCTCGCTAAAAAGCTGCCCGCAATGTAGCGTGGCCCCGGATATTCTGCAACAAACGTCAGTGACGCCTTCGTTCTCGTCCGCGCGGGCCGCCTTCGGCCAGCGTTGCGGCAATCGCCGCGCCGACGAGGACGACGACCCATGACACGTAGACCCACGCCAGAAACAGCGGCAATGCCGCAAGCGCGCCATAGACCGTCTGGTACGTGGGCACTGCCTTGATGTAGAACCCGAAGCCGTACTTGGCGATTTCGAATCCGAGCGCTGCGAAAAGGCCGCCATACAACGCCGCCCCGAGCGGCACGCGACGCGCCGGCAGCAACACATAGAGCAGCGTGAAGGCGAGCGTCGTGATGGCGACGGCCAACAGCACCGCGAGGAAGGCCGCCGCGCGCGTTGCGAACGGCACCTGCGCCACCGACGCCTCGAGCAGCCACGTCGCCGAGTAGACGGCGGCGCCGATCAGCAGGGGCCCCGCAGTGACGCCGACCGCGTAAACGAAAACACGACGGATGATCGATCGCGGTTCCCGTGCGCCCCAGATCGCGTTGATTTCTCGCTCGATCGTGGCGACCAGGAGGACGGCCGTGACGATGACCGATGCGATTCCGACACCCTGCAACGTGCCCGCCTTGGCCGTGAATTCGGTGATGTAGCTCCGCACCGCGGAGCTGCTGGCGGGAAGCAGGTGGCGGACGAGGAAGCGCTCCAGCGCGTCCAGCCATTGCTGGAAGAGCGGGTAACGCGCGACGTAGACGAAGGCAACCGTGAACAGCGGGACCAGCCCGAGCACTGTCGTAAACGACAATGCGGCTGCCGTGCGCGCCATCCCGACTCCGGTAAGCCTCGCGACGACGCCTCGGACGAACGTCACGGCCCCCATCTGTCGCGCGCTCGGAGGAATCGCCGCGCAAGGCAGCGCGCGAGCGCGCGGACGAAAGCGGCGGACGGGGTCGTCGCGAGTCCGCGTACCCTGGCATTCCGTTCGGCGACTCGCATCATTCCGTTGTCTCCCCGTTTGACGGCCGGCATTATCGCATCCGCGAGGACCGCTCCCGGGTCACTCGGGACGCGATCCGTGTAAGCTAGCCGCGCCTGCAAACGACCGCTCTCCACGGGTGTCCGCGTTTGCCCGATCCTGACTTGGATGGAGACCACGATGACAGCTTCCACTCCCTCCCCCACGACCGAGTTCGCGGTCCTCGGCGGCGGTTGCTTCTGGTGTCTCGAGGCGGTGTTCGACGAGCTGGCCGGCGTGCAGTCGGTCGAGTCGGGCTACGCGGGCGGAACCACGGCCAACCCGACGTACGACGACGTCTGCAGCGGCCGCACCGGCCATGCGGAGGTCGTGCGCGTCGCCTTCGATCCTGCGGTACTTTCGTTCCGCGACCTGCTTCGCGTTTTCTTCACGATCCACGATCCGACGACGCCGAACCGGCAGGGCAATGACGTGGGCACCCAGTACCGGTCGGTGATCTTCTGCCAGAACCCCGCGCAGCGTGCGACCGCCGAAGCCGTGATCGCCGAGCTCGGCGCAGCCAAACTGTGGTGCAATCCGATCGTGACGGAGCTCGCCGATGCGGCGCCGTTCCACGTCGCCGAGAACTATCACCAGCAGTACTTCGAACGCAATTCCGGGCAGCCGTATTGCGCGGCGGTGGTCGAGCCGAAGGTCGCCAAGTTCCGCAAGCAGTTCCGCGAGCGCCTGAAGCGCGGCGGGGTCGAGCGAGGCTGAAGCCACCGCGCAGGCGACGGTCCTCGCGCCGCGCTTGGCGGCGCCCCTAGCTCACGGCGCTAGCCGGTCGATGGTCCAGAGCGCGGGATGGGTGGCGCTGCGCTGGTACCGGATGCGATCGTGCAGCCGTGACGGCCGGCCTTGCCAGAATTCGAGCTCGTCGGGGGCGAGCCGGTAGCCGCCCCAATGCGGAGGCCGGGGAATGGCGTCGCCGACGCCCCGATACTGCGCCTCGACGGCCGCGAAGCGTGTCTCGAGCACGCCGCGCCCGGCGATCGGCTCGCTTTGCGGTGACGCCCACGCGCCCAAGCGCGCCGGGCGCGGCCGGCTTGCGAAATAGGCCGTCGATTCCACCTCGTCGATCCTGGCGACCGCGCCCTCGATGCGAACCTGCCGCTCGAGCTCGGGCCAGAAGAAAAGCATCGCGGCGCGCGGGCGTGCAGCCAGATCGCGACCTTTGCGGCTCGCGTAATTGGTGAAGAAGACGAAACCGCGCTCGTCGTAGCCCTTGAGCAGCACCACCCGTGCCGACGGCCGGCCGTCGGCGTCGGCCGTGGCAAGGGCCATGGCATTGGGCTCCGGCACCTGTGCTTTCACCGCTTCGTCGAACCAGTGCTCGAACTGACGGAGCGGATCGGGCGCGACGTCGCGCTCATCGAGCGTTTCGCGCATGTAATCGGTACGCAGGTCGGCGATCTTCACGGTACGGCCGCCACGGCGTGGTTAAGCGGAGGACGGCGTCATTCTACCGCGCGCTCCTGCGTGCGCCGCGATAGACGCGCCGCACCCGATAACCCTGCGCCCGCAGCAGCGCGAGGAGACTGCGCTCGCCATACAGGTGCAGCGCCCCGACGGCCACGAATACCCGCCCGGCGCGCAGCGGCAGGAAGAGCCGATGCGCCATCACGACCGAACGGTCGTCGACGAGGTGCCGCGTAAGCTCCGCGAGGTGCGGCGCGAGCTCCGGGTGGAGCCGCGCGGGCTCCGCGCTCAACGCAGCGAGCCGCGCGAGGTCCCGGTCGAGCCACGCCGCCACGACCGCATCGTGGTCGCGCGTGAGCGCTTCGCGATCCGCCAGCACCAACTTGACGAGCGCGACCTGCGTCGGCATCGAAATCGCGTCGAACGCGGCAATCTGTTCGTCGGGCAGCTCAAGTCCGACGACGGTCATCTTGCGCATGATCGCCTCGTCCATGAGGACCGCGTCGAGCGTCCGGCCGCGATCGCCGGCTGCGGCCGGCCGCTCGGCGAGCTTGAGCAGGATCGCCCAGGGCTTGAGGCGCAGCAGCGTGGCCTCGTCCCGCACGGCCATGCCGAGCGCGATCCGGATTTCCGCGATCGTCGCCGGAGCGAAGAAATCGCCGAGCCGCCGGCCGTCGTCGAACTGCGCGGCGGCGAAGAACGCCTCGACATCGCCTTCGCCCAGGCGGATTTCGACCGCGAGCGTCCGTGCCGCGGCGAACGCGTCGCGCACCGGCTTCGCGAGCGCCGCCGCGCGAGGATCACCGGAGTGGACGGTGCCGAAGACCCAGGAGGGCGCAACGGCCGGTTTGTCCAGGCGGAAAAGCAGGCCGCGGCTGAACGGGGCGCGCGCGCGCACAGCCGAGGCGCCTGGAGACAGGTCGGCCGAGTGCGCGAGCTCGCAGGCGAGCCCCGCGAGAAGCGCACTCGCGAGAACCACCTCCATTGATCGCGGCAGTCGCATCCGGCCAAGGCGGGCCATAGCTATTGCCCGAACTTCTTTTCGTAAGCGGCGTTGATCCGTGCCAGCGTGCCGTCGCCCTTGAGTGTCTCGAGGGCGTCGGAGAGCGCCTTGACGGTCGCGCGATCGGTTTGCGGATTGCAGGCGAGATAGAGCGGCTGCTCGGCAGCGATGAACACGAGCTTGATGCCGGTCACCCTGGCCGCCTTCGCGATTTCACGGGCCGAGTAGAGTCCCGTGATCCAGAGGTCGATGTGGTCCGGGTTGTCCGGCGGCAACATGAGCCGCGGCGGATTCTCGCGGTCGTCCCGGACGAACTTGAGATTCGTGACGGCGTTCTCGCGCAGGAAATCCCCCTTCGCGTCGTGTGTGACCACCCCGATCTTGTAGGGGGTCAGGTCCTTCAGCGTCTTGATCGGCAGCCCGAAATCTTTTTTCCCGAACAGCCCCCACAGATTGGTCGCGATCGGGCCGACCCAGAGGAAGAGGCGTTCCCGATTTTCGAGGCGGGCAGTCGAGAACAGGCACGCGTTCTTCTCGGCTTGCGCGCGAACGAACGCGGTGTCCCACGCCAGCACCTCGGTCTTGATCGGGATGCCGGCGCGGCTCGCGATCTGGCGGACGATTTCGGTCCCCGCGCCGGTGAGCTTGCCGCCCTCGGTGTAATTGAATGGCGGGTTCTCCTCGGTCAGGAACGTGAGACCCGCCGCCAGCGCAGCACGGAGACAAAGCGAAAAGAGAATCACGGCGACACCAAGGCGGCAGGGCGGTGTCATGGCGGCTCCGAACACGCGGTGAGAAATGGTCATTGTCGCAATCCCGGGTGGCGCTGCCAATCAGCGCGGCCGCGGAACCGGCGCTCGCCGTTGTGCGCAGCGACATTCGCGGCGATGTCGGCCGCTCCAAACCAGCCGTGGCCGTCGCCGGCGATCTCGCGGGGTCCCGCGCTCGCCGCGCGAAGCGTGCTGCCCACGCGCGCCGCGCGTGTTTTCGAAGTCCCCGTCGGGAGAAGTCGGTGCCGCTCGCGCTTGTTGGCTCACTTGACGCCGGGCCCTGGCCGCCAGGTGCAGCTCCAGGCGCTCGTCGGCGCAGCGTAGCCGCTCCTCGCGATTCGCCGCCGCCGACCGTTGTCGGGCTTGGCGTGAAGCATTGGATCCGGTGCCGGTTGCCCGGTCGCGGCGCGTCCCCGCAGTCGTTCGTCGTCGTGCCGCGGGTCCGTGCATTCTTCGTCGACGCTGCCAGCGGTCGCGATCCGGACATCCGTCGACGATCGGGCACCGCATCGGTGCGGCATCCGGTCGCCGGCGGACGGCCGTCCGGCACGCACGATGCATTCATCGCGCCTCGCCCCCGATGCAACACCGGTGCGCTCCTCCTGGAAAAAACCCCTTGCAAGGGATTCCCTTCCCCTGGAATTGCGCTATAGTTGCCGCCGATGGAGCAGGAATACCCGGGACAGGACGATCTGCTTCAGAGTGTTCAGCGCCGTGTGTTGAGCATCTACTCATAGGAAGGAGAACTATGGCTACTGCCAAGAAAGCAGCAAAGAAGCCTGCCAAGAAGCCCGCCAAGAAACCCGCCAAGAAGCCCGCCGCGAAGAAACCCGCCGCCAGGAAGGCACCCGCGAAGAAGGCTCCGGCCAAGAAGCCCGCCAAGAAGTCCACGGCAAAGCGCAAACCAAACGCCGCGTTCATGAAACCGATGACGCCATCCTCGGTGCTCGCCGCCGTCATCGGAGCGATGCCGATGCCGCGTACCGACGTCACGAAGAAAATCTGGGACTACATCAAGAAGAACAGGCTGCAGGATTCCCTCAACAAGCGCCTGATCAACGCCGACGAAAAGCTCCGCGCCGTGTTCGGCGGCAAGAAGCAGGTGTCGATGTTCGAGATGACCAAGCTCGTCTCGAACCATCTGAAATAGTCGAAACGACGACCGTCCCCTTCACCAGGGAAGTGATCGCACGGCCGGCCGGGTTCGCCCCGCCGGCCGTTGTTCTTCCACGCGCCGCGCCGCAACAACCAGCTGCGGACAAGCCGGCGTCGAGGCGATAGAGTTCCACTTCGTCGCTCCGCCTTCGCGCTGCTGCCAGACCATCGCCCGATGCCGCCGCGAGTGCCCGACCCCTTGCCCGCGCCCATCACGCCCCAATTCCTGCGCTACAGCGGTGCCGGTGCGCTCGGCACGAGCGTCCATTACGCGGTGCTGATCGGGCTCGTGCAACTCGCAGGCGTCGGCGCCGTGGCCGCGTCGACCGCCGGCGCAATCGGCGGCGCGATCGTCAACTACGTCCTCAACCACCGTTATACGTTCGCGAGCCGCAAGGCGCATCGCGCGGCGCTGCCGCGATTCGCTGCCGTGTCCGTGCTCGGCGTCGCGCTCAATGCCGTCGTGCTCGCCGCCGTGCTCGCCCTCGTGGGGCCTCACTATCTCGTCGCGCAGGTCGTAGCCACCGGGGCCGTGCTGGCCGTCGGCTACCTCGCGAACCGCACATGGACGTTCTGACCGCAGTCGCCACCCGCTCGACGCGCGGCACCCGACGCCCCTCGCTGTCGGTGGTCGTGCCCGTATACGACGAGGAGGCCGTTTTGCCCGCGTTTCACCAGCGGCTTGCGGCCGTGCTCGACAACCTCCCGGCCGACGCGGAAATCGTCTACGTCAACGATGGCAGCCGCGACGGATCGATGGCGTGCCTGGTGAAGTTCCACGACAGCGATCCCCGTGTCGCGGTGGTCGACCTTTCGCGCAACTTCGGCAAGGAAGTCGCGATGAGCGCCGGTCTCGATCATTCCCAGGGGGACGCCGTTGTCGTCATCGATGCCGACCTGCAGGATCCGCCGGAGCTCATTCCGAACATGATCGCCGCATGGCAGGAAGGCTACGACGTCGTCTTGATGCGCCGTGCGAGCCGGGCGCAGGAAAGCTGGTTCAAGAAGGCAACGGCGCGCGCCTTCTATCGCGCGATCGGCGGCATCGGCACCATCGAAATCCCGGAGAATGTCGGGGACTTCCGGCTCCTGTCGCGGCGTGCCGTCGAGGCGCTCGCTCGCTTCCCCGAGCGCAGCCGGTTCATGAAGGGCTTATTCGCGTGGATCGGCTTCCCCTGCAGGGAGATCGTTTACGACCGCGACGGCCGCTATGCGGGCAAGACCAAGTGGAGCTACTGGCGACTGTGGAACTTCGCGCTCGAGGGCATCACGTCGTTTTCGGTCGTTCCCCTCAAGGTCGCAAGCTACGTCGGATTCGCGACGGCCCTCCTCGCCTTCGCGTACGGCGTCTACTTCATCGTCAAGACACTCATCTTCGGCGACCCCGCACGCGGCTTCCCGACGCTGGTTACGCTGATCCTCTTCCTCGGGGGGCTCCAATTGATGGCGCTCGGCATCATCGGCGAATACCTGGCGCGGATGTTCATCGAGGTCAAGCAGCGGCCGCTTTATCTTGTCGCGAAGAACCTGCCGCCAACGCGGCCGCTCCCCCCCGCGGGCGAGAGCACCGCGCGAGCCCGGGAGCCGTGACGGCGCTCGCCGCGACTCGCCGCCCGAACGTGGTGGCACTTCCCGCTGTCTCGATAGCGTCGTACCCGATTCGGTCGTGGCTCGCGCGAAACCCGGAGCAGTCGGAGCCTCGCACCCGACGCCTCCAATTGGCCGAGCGCCCCCGTGGCGCGAGACGCGGCAGTGAAGCGTCAGGCTGCGATCTGCATCGCTTTCGCGACAGCCGGTCGCGTCGCGAGCGCCGCCCCCCAGCGGGCAAGGTGCGGCAGGTCGCCCGCCGCGTCGGCGAGCGCCTTGCGCACCGCGTAGACCGGATAGAGCGCCAAATCGGCCAGCGACAACTCCCCTGCCAGCCATTCGTGGGTCGCGAGCCGCGCGTCGGCGAGCCGGAACTGGCTCGTGAGACGCTTCTCGAACCACGCGACGTTGGCCGCCGACTTCTCGGGCAGAAGGACGTTGCAAAAGAAGATTCCCGTCGAGCTGGTTGCGCAGTCGGTGAGCGCCTGCATGAACCACTGGTACGCGCTCGCCCGCCGCGCCGGATCCGCGGGAACGAAGCGGCCGGCCTTCTCGGCGAGATAGAGCTCGATCGCGCCCGATTGCGCGAGCGTCACCGGCTTGCCGCCGGGGCCGTCCCAATCGACGATCACCGGAATCGCACCGGCGGGATTTATCTCGAGGAACCCCGGGCTCCGCTGCTCGCCTTTGGCAAGGTCGACCTTGTGCACGTCATAGGCAAAGCCGCATTCCTCGAGCAGGATCGCGGCGCGCTGGCCGTTGGACGTCTGCCACGTATAGAAGTCGATCATCGTCGTCTCGCTCAATCCTTTCGCCGCTGCGGCCAGTCGTCCTCGTCTTCGAGAATCCGAATGACGCGCGTGCGTTTCCCGCCGCCGTAGCGCTCCATCTGCACGAGCACCGGGAAGCGCGTGGCCAGGGCCGCCCGCGCATCGGCCTCGTTATCGAACGTCAAGAGTGTTCCATCGGGGCTGCGGACGTCGCTCCAGATCCCCTTGTCGTCCTCGACTTCGAGCTTGAACATTGCCGCTCCCGTGGGCGTCGCGCGGGTCTCGGAGCGCGCCCTTCACGCCTTCTGCAATGCCGCGATGCGCTCCTCGATCGGCGGGTGGGTCGAGAACAGCGCCATGACCCCGCCTTTGTCGGTGATGCCGAAGCCGTGCATCGCCTGCGGTAGCTCGCCCGGCTCCAGGCCACCCAGCCGGCGCAGCGCGTTGATCATCGGCGACGGCGTGCCCAGAAACTGCGCGCTGCCGGCATCGGCGCGGAACTCGCGGCGGCGCGAGAACCAGGCGACGATTATCGACGCGAGAATGCCGAGCACGATCTGGGCGACGATGACGGTGATGAAGTAGCCCGGCCCGTTGCCCCGTTCGGTGCGAAACACCGTCTTGTCGACGATCGACCCGATGATGCGCGCGAAGAACACGACGAACGTGTTCACGACGCCCTGGATCAGGGTCATCGTGACCATGTCGCCGTTGGCGACGTGCGCCAGTTCGTGACCCAGCACCGCCTCGATCTCCTCCCTGTTCATCGACTGCAGCAACCCGGTCGAGACCGCCACCAATGCGGAATTCCTGAATGCCCCGGTCGCGAACGCATTGGCCGGACCGTCGTAGATCGCGACTTCGGGCATCCCGACGCCGGCCGTTGCGGCGAGCCGGCGCACGGTCTCGACGAGCCACGCTTCGGCCTCGTTGCCGGGTTGCTCGATGACGTGCGCACCCGTGGACCATTTCGCCATCGCTTTCGACATCAGCAGCGAGATGATTGCGCCGGTGAAGCCGACGACGGCCGAGAAGGCGAGCAATCCGCCGTATGAAATCCCCGTCTGCGAATACATCGCCCGATCGAGCCCGAGCAGGCGCAGGACCACCGACAGCACGAGGAGGACGGCGAGATTGGTGACGACGAACAGAGCGATGCGCTTCATGGAGTGCTCCCGGCGGGAAAGGCGGCGGGCGCCATCTTAGCGCAACGGCGGAAAACGGCAGAACCGGCTCGAGCAGGCTCGTCCTGCTCCGTCCGTATCGCGGGGCGCGCTTCTACTGTTTCGTCCAGGAATCGCGGAGCGTCGCCGTCCGATTGAAAACGGGCCTGCCCGGCGCGTGGTCAGCGAGGTCGGCGACAAAATACCCGTGCCGCTCGAACTGGAACCGGTCTTCAGGCGCAGCGCCTGCCAGTGCCGGCTCGACGAATGCCGTTTGCACGCGCTTCGAATCGGGATTCAAGTCGTCGAGATAGTCGCGCTCGACCGGTTCGGCCGCCTCGTCGTCGTCTCCCGCGACGATCGTCGCGTGCGTCGCTGCACCGACGCCGCCGCTCTCACCCCGCGCGCCCCACGGACTCTTCGCCCCCGGAAATGGCACCGCGAAGAGGCGATCGTAGAGGCGCACTTCCGCCGGCACCGCGTCGGTGACCGACAGCCAGTGAATGTTTCCCTTCACCTTGCGCGCATCCGCACCCGCGGAACCGCTCTTCGTCTCCGGATCGTAGGTGCAGTGCACCGCGACGACGTTCCCGGCGGCGTCCGTGTCGGCGCCGGTGCATTTCACGATGTAGCCGTAGCGCAGCCGCACCTCGGCCCCTGGCGCCAGGCGGAAATAGCCTTTCTGCGGCGTCTCGGTGTAATCGTCGCGCTCGATCCAGAGCTCGCGCGACAGCGTCAGTTCGCGGCGGCCAAGTTCCGGGTGCTGCGGGTGATTCGGCGCGACGCAAGACTCGTTCTTCCCCTCGGGATAGTTGTCGATCACCAGCCTGACCGGGTCGACCACGGCGAGGCGGCGCGGGGCGCGCGCATTCAGGTCTTCGCGCATGCAGTCCTCGAGCACGCCCATGTCGATCCATGAATCGGATTTCGACACGCCGATGCGCTCGGCGAACAGGCGGAAGCCTTCCGGCGTGAAGCCGCGCCGGCGCGCTCCGACGAGGGTCGGCATCCGCGGATCGTCCCACCCGTCGACGTGCCCCCTGCTCACGAGCTCGATCAGCTTGCGCTTCGACAGCACGACGAAGGTGAGGTTGAGGCGTGCGAATTCGTACTGCTGCGGCAGCGGGCGCACGAGCTCTCCGCCATCGGCGAGCCTCTCGATCACCCACTCGTACAGAGGGCGGTGATCCTGGAACTCGAGCGTGCAGATCGAATGCGTGATCCGCTCGAGCGCGTCCGAGATGCAATGCGTGTAATCGTATAGCGGGTAGACGCACCATTTGTCGCCGGTGCGGTGGTGCGATGCGTGGCGGATCCGGTAGATCGCCGGGTCGCGCATGTTGACATTCGGGCTCGCCATGTCGATCTTCAGACGCAGCACGTGTGCGCCATCCGGGAATTCGCCGGCGCGCATTCGGCGGAAGAGGTCGAGGTTCTCGGCGACGGTGCGATCGCGGTACGGGCTCGCCCGTCCCGCCTCGATCAGCGTGCCGCGAAGCGCGCGCATCTCCTCGGCCGACTGACTGTCGACGTACGCAAGCCCCTGCTCGACGAACCACTCGGCGAAGCGGTAGAGATCGTCGTAGTAGTCGGAGGCGTGATAGAGATGCGTGCCCCAATCGAAGCCCAGCCAGCGCACCGACGCCTCGATCGAATCTTCGTATTCGGTCTCTTCCTTCAACGGATTGGTATCGTCGAAGCGCAGATGGCAGTGGCCGGCGTTCTCGGCCGCGAGCCCGAAATTCAGGATGATCGACTTGGCGTGACCATAATGGAGGTAGCCGTTGGGCTCGGGCGGAAAACGCGTGACGACCCGCCCCCCGTATTTGCCGGTGCGGTTGTCTTCGGCGATGATCGCGCGCAAGAAATGCGACGCAGGTGTGCCGGAGGTGGCCGGCGGCCGCTGCGCCGAAGCCGAGGTTTTCGTCAGCGTTGTCGCCTCCGCATCGATGATTTCTTGCGGCAGTGCAGCACTCATTATTGTTTGTTCATGAACAAGCGCAGCCGTTCCTGCATTCTAACCGGGACGTGCTTCGACGTCATCGCCCATTTCCCAGTGCGCGAGAGCCGTGCCTTCGAATCCCGCGCCAGACAAGCGTTTCAGGGCGACCGTCGTTGCTTTGCGGGAGCGGTTGTCCACAAATCCTGTGGATAATAGTGTGCATATCTTGTACATTCGGCGGCTAAGTGGAGAACGGGTCGGTAATATTCTTGTCATGCCCAATTTCCGCCCTGATTTTTCTGCTTGCGAATCATCGTTTTGTAAATCTTGCTCAGGGACGATTTCGCGGCGAGCCGAGCGCTTCCGGCGACCTCGACGGGTGGGTGAATCAGGATCGGCCCATAAAATTCGTCCTGGACAATTGGGCTTCTGCATGCACGCTGTCAAGCCGGAAACCCGGGCGTCATGAACCGCTCCCTCGTACCCGGCGATGCCGATGGCGCCGCGGGCGACGCGCTCGGCGCCGGGGGCCGCCGAGGTACCGGGCAATTGCCCGTCGACCTCACTCCGGGTTCGCAACCGGTCCTCCCGGTCTCGCTGCTCGTGAGCTCCGCCCGGCTCCTTCTGGAGCGGCACCTGGGCCTGATCTGGGTCGCCGGCGAAATATCGAATTTCTCGCGCGCGTCCTCGGGCCACTGCTACTTCAATCTGAAGGACGCGCAGGCGCAGGTGCGCTGCGTCTTTTTCCGGAACAAGGCGCAGTTCGTCGACTTCGGCCTCGGCAACGGACTCGCCGTCGAGCTGCGCGCCACGGCGTCGATCTACGAGGCGCGCGGCGAGTTCCAGCTCAACGTCGAGACGATGCGGCGCGCCGGTCGCGGCGTCCTCTACGAGCGATTCGCGCGCCTCAAGGCTCGACTCGAGGCGGCAGGCTGGTTCAGCGCGGCGCGCAAGCGATCTTTGCCGCGGTTTCCGCGCGCGGTCGGAATCGTGACGTCGACCGGCGCCGCGGCACTGCGCGACCTGCTCACCACGCTGCACCGGCGGTGGCCCCCGCTGCGCGTCATCGTCTATCCGGCCCCGGTCCAAGGAGACGGCGCGGCAGCCGGCATCGCCGAGGCGATCCGTACCGCCAACCTCCGGCAGGAGGTCGACGTGCTGATCGTCGCTCGGGGCGGTGGTTCGATCGAGGACCTGTGGGCGTTCAACGAGGAACTCGTCGCTCGTGCCGTTTATGAATCGGCGTTGCCCGTCGTCGCCGGGATCGGCCATGAAACCGATTTCACGATCTGCGATTTCGTCGCCGATGCGCGCGCCCCGACGCCTACGGCCGCCGCAACGCTCGTCGTGCCAGACCGCCGCGCGGTCTGGGGCCACGTCGACTCCGTGGGCGCCCGCTGGCAGCGGGCGCAGCAACGCACGCTCGAGACCCGGATCCAGCGCGTCGACGGTCTTGCCCGCCGCCTCGTGCATCCCGCCGTCCGGCTCGCCCGGCAAGCATGCGATGCGCAGGTGCTGGCGGCGCGGCTCGGTCGCGCGATGCGGCATCGGCTGGTGATCGCGAGCGGCCGAACAAGTGCAGCCGCCCATCGCTTTGCGTGGCAGTCGAAGCAGCCACTGCCGCAGGCAGCGCGTCTCGCGCTGGCCAGCGATGCGCTGCGGCGTGCCGCGCGGGCGCACGCCGGACGTGCCGCGACGCGGATCGCGGCGCTCGGCCAGAATCTCGTGCACCTCAATCCGCAAGCCGTGCTCGAGCGCGGTTACGCGATTGCCACCAGAGCGGACGGCACGATCGTCCAAGACGCGGGGGCGCTCGCCGTCGGCGACACTCTCGCGCTTGCGTTCGCGCGCGGGCGCGCGGAGGCGACGGTCGACGAGGTCGACCTGACGCCGCCCTACGGTTAGGGCCTGTTAGCGAACCGGGCGCGATCGTTGCGCTCGATGCGGGAAGCTCGACCACCTTCACGCCTCGTCGGGGTCCGGGTCGTCGACGTTCAATTCGGGGCGGCGGCCGGCGGCAACGTCCCGCGGCGCCTTGGCGGCGATCCTCGGCGTCGTGACGACCACATCGGCGTTCTGCGCGCGGTGGCGCAAGGCATGGTCCATCAGCACGATAGCAAGCATCGCCTCGGCAATCGGTGTCGCGCGGATCCCGACGCACGGATCGTGACGGCCGTGCGTGTTCACGATGACGGGGTTTCCGGCTTTGTCGATCGAGCGGCGATCGAGCCGGACCGACGATGTCGGCTTGACCGCGAGGGTGACGACCACGTCCTGCCCCGTCGAAACGCCGCCGAGGACGCCGCCCGCGTTGTTCGACAGGTACCCCTGCGGCGTCATCTCGTCCGAATGCTCGGTGCCGCGTTGCGTGACACTCGCGAATCCCGCGCCGATCTCGACGCCTTTGACCGCGTTGATGCCCATCATCGCCGAGGCGAGGTCTGCATCCAAGCGCCCGTACACGGGTTCGCCCCACCCGGCGGGCACGCCCGTCGCGATCACCGTGATCTTGGCGCCGCACGAGTCCCCGGACTTGCGCAACGCGTCCATGAACGTCTCGAGCTCGGAAACAATCGACGCGTTGGCGACAAAAAACGGGCTTGCATCGACGTGGCTCCAATGCTCGAACGGAATGAGATTCGGTCCGAGCTGTACGAGATGACCGCGAATGGCCACCCCGTAACGCTCGGCCAGCCATTTCTTGGCAATCGCACCGGCCGCGACACGCACCGCGGTCTCGCGGGCCGACGAGCGGCCGCCGCCGCGATAGTCGCGAATGCCGTATTTCTGCCAGTACGCATAATCGGCGTGGCCGGGCCGAAACGTCTCGGCGATAGTGGCATAGTCCTTGCTGCGTTGATCTTCGTTACGAATGACGAGCGCGATCGGCGTTCCCGTCGTTTTCCCTTCGAACACGCCCGACAGGATTTCGACTTGATCCGCCTCGCGCCGCTGCGTGACATGGCGCGACGTGCCTGGCTTGCGCCGGTCGAGCTCGCGCTGGACGTCGGCTTCGCCGAGCATCATGCCGGGAGGGCAGCCGTCGACGACGCAGCCGATCGCGGGACCGTGCGATTCGCCGAACGAGGTGACACAGTAGAGTGTGCCGAGCGTGTTGCCTGACATGGGCTTCGCGCCGGAGGACGACGGGGAGCGGCGGGAGACGCGCCGAGTCTAGCACAGCGAGCGGACGGGACGGGGCGCCGACGCGGACGCGCATGTCGCGCGCGGCGGCCAGCCCCCAGAATGCTCGCGCGCCCTTTCGAACGACGATCTTGATGGCGATCGAACCCATTCCCGGCATTGCTCCCGCGATTCCGGCTGCGTTGATCGGCCGCTTGCGCAAGGCGCGGGCGATCACCGCGCTTACCGGCGCCGGGATTTCGGCGGAGTCCGGGGTGCCGACTTTTCGCGACGCGCAGACCGGCATGTGGGCGCAATTCGATCCGCTGGAGCTCGCCACGCCCGACGCGTTCAGGCGCAATGCCAAGCTCGTCTGGGATTGGTACGCCTGGCGGCGCGAGTTGATCGGCGCGGCGAAGCCCAATGCCGGCCATCACGCGCTCGCCGCGCTCGACTGCATCCGGGGGGGCCTCCTCGTTATCACCCAGAACGTCGACGGCCTGCACCAGGCGGCCGGCAGCACCCGGGTTGTCGAGCTGCACGGCAACATCCAGCGCGTCAAATGCTCGCGCGAAGGAACGATCGTCACCCAATGGGACGATTCGAGTCCGCGCGAAGCGCCGCGCTGCACCCAATGTGGCGCCTTCCTGCGACCCGACGTGGTTTGGTTCGAGGAAACGCTGCCCGACGACGCTCTTGCGCGCGCGGAGCACGCGGCACGCGATTGCGATGTGCTGCTCGTGATCGGCACGACGGCCGAGGTGTATCCGGCGGCGATGCTGCCGACGTATGCGCGCCATCACGGCGCCGCGATCGTCGAGATCAACCCGAATCCGACGCGACTCTCCGATCGTGTCGATTTCGCGTTACGAGGACCGTCGGGGGTCGTTCTGCCGGCGCTCGTCGCGGCCGTGTGGCCGGAGGCGACGCTGTCTTGCTGATGCGGCGCGAAGCACCTCGCGGTCGAGCCCGGCCGACGCGGGGTCGATGCGCGCCAGCCGGTAGCGCTGCCCGAATGCCGCGACCGCGAGGGGTGCGCGGGTAATTTCGCGCCTACTTCCGATCGCCGCGCAGGGCGAGCACCGTCCCTTGCAAGCCGTCGAGCGTCACGCGTTCGGGTGGCACCGGCGGCGCCGCGACCAGGGCAATGCGCGAAAAGATCCCGCGCAGGCGGCGCATCGCCTTGCCCCGGTGCGAGCGGCTGAAGAAGCTCCCCCACAGGCCGCGCAACGCGAGCGGCACGACGGGCACCGGCGTCGTCTCGAGGATCTGCTGGACTCCGGGACGGAACGGATTGAGGTCCCCCGTCTCGGTCAACCTGCCCTCGGGAAAGATGCCCACGATCTCGCCGGCGGTGAGCGCGCCGGCGACTTCCGCGAACGCGCGATCCTTCATCGCGGCATCCTCCCTTGCGGGCGCGATCGGGATCGTGCGCATCGTGCGGAAGATGAACGACAGGAGCGGCACCTTGAAGATCCGGTGGTCCATCACGAACCGGATCGGTCGCCGCACGCACGCCGCGATGACCACGGCGTCGACGTAGCTCACGTGATTGCAGACCAGGACGCACGCGCCTTCGTCGGGAATGTGCTCGAGGCCCTCCTCGTCGACGCGGTAGAACGTGTGCACGAGAAGCCACGCGAGGAAGCGCATCAGGAACTCGGGCACGAGCATGTAGATGTACAGCGCGACCGCAGCGTTCAGCAGCCCCACGACCAGAAACAGCTCGGGAATCGTTAGCCCCGCCTTGAGCATGCCGATGGCGATCCCTGCCGACGCGACCATGAACAACGCATTCAGGATGTTGTTTGCGGCAATGATGCGCGAGCGGTACGACGGCGCCGACCGCGACTGGATGAGCGCGTACAGCGGCACCGTGTAGAAGCCCCCGAACGCCCCGAGCATCAGCACGTCGAAGAGCACGCGCCAGTGGACACCCTGCGCGAGGAACGTCGCGACGTTCGCATCGGTCTGCGGCGTGAGCTGGCGGGTGCCGAGCCACAGGTCCACCGCGAAGAGGGTCAGACCGATCGAACCGAACGGTACCAGCCCGACTTCGACCTTGCGGCCCGACATGCGCTCGCACAGCAACGAGCCGGCGCCGATGCCGATCGAGAATACCGCGAGCAGCAGCGTGAACACGTGCTCGCCGCCGCCCAATACGTCGCGGGTGAAGGCGGGCAGCTGGGCGAGGTAGATCGCGCCGTAGAACCAAAACCACGAGATGCCCAGCATCGCGCGCCAGACCACGATGTTCTCGTGCCCGATGCGCAGGTTGCGATACGTCTCGGTGACCGGGTTCCAGTTGAGCGACAGGTCCGGGGCCACCGCGGGAGTCAGCGGGATTGCGCGGCTCGTGAGCCAGCCCACTGCCGCGATGGCGAGCACCAGCGCGCCGGCGGCCGGCAGGCCGTGCGGCTTGACCGCGACGATGAGACCGCCGGCGATCGTGCCCAGGAGAATGGCGACGAAGGTGCCCATCTCGACCAGGCCGTTGCCGCCGGTCAATTCCTCGATGCGCAGATGCTGCGGCAGGATCGCGTACTTGACGGGGCCGAACAGCGTCGAATGAATGCCAAGGAGCGCGAGTGCCGTGAACAGCAGGGCCACGCTCTGCTGCCAGAAGCCGATTGCACCGATCGCCATGATCGCGATCTCGAACACCTTGATCCAGCGGATGAGCCGCGACTTCTCCAGCTTGTCGGCAAGCTGCCCGGCGCTAGCCGAGAAGAGCATGAACGGCGCGATGAACACGGCACCGATCAGGTTGACGATGGTCGAAGCGTCGAGCTGCATCGACGCCGCCGCCTCGAAGGTCACGAACACCACGAACGCATTCTTGAATACGTTGTCGTTCGCGGCGCCGAAGAACTGGGTCCAGAAGAACGGCGCGAAGCGGCGCTCGCGGAGCAGGTCGAACTGGCTGGGTTCACGCATGGATGGCGTCGCCGTCAGGTCGGGTTCACAAGAAGTGGCCGGGTTTCGAACACGTGCGGGCGAAGCGCTTGCCGGCCGATTCGAGGCTGCGCTCCAACACGAAGGCGAACAGCAGCGCGTTGTGCTCGCGGATCCCGCGCAGCACGGGCACGGCCTTCGGGGAAAGCGGTCCGGCGCCACGGGGGGTGGCGGGACCCGCGCTCGCGCCGTCCCCCGGGGGGCCAGCCGCCGCTCAGCAGGGGGCACATCCCGCGCAGTCTACCGAACGGTCGCGCCGGGAGCCCGAAGTGTCGCGTCCCGTGCCGACGTGCCCGTGGGGCCGCGGGCCGCCCGTCCACGCACGCTACAATCGATCTTTCCCCTCGTCTTCTTCGTCGCCTCGAGGGCCCGGAACCGATTCGTCCGACGCAAGGCCGTGACGTCGCGATCGCCGATGCGCCAATACCTCGACTTCATGCGGCACGTCCGCGACCACGGTCACCGCAAGGCGGACCGGACCGGAACGGGCACGCTATCGGTATTCGGCTATCAGATGCGCTTCGACCTCGCCGCCGGCTTCCCCTTGCTGACGACGAAAAAAGTGCACACGAAATCGATCATCCACGAGCTGCTGTGGTTCCTGCGCGGCGAGACCAACGTGGGCTCGCTGCAAGCGGTCGGCGTGTCCATCTGGGACGAATGGGCGGACGCAAACGGCGAGCTCGGGCCGATCTACGGCTACCAATGGCGGAGCTGGCCCGCGCCCGACGGACGCCACATCGATCAGATGACGTCGCTGCTTGCCGAGATCCGCAGCAATCCGGACTCGAGGCGCCTCGTCGTATCGGCATGGAACGTGGCGGACCTCCCGCGAATGAAGCTGCCGCCGTGCCATCTGCTGTTCCAGTTCTACGTCGCCGGTGGAAAGCTATCGTGTCAGCTCTACCAGCGCAGCTGCGATATCTTTCTCGGCGTGCCGTTCAACATCGCGTCCTACGCGCTGCTGACGCATCTGGTCGCGCAGCAATGCGACCTCGGCGTCGGCGATTTCGTATGGACCGGCGGCGACTGCCACCTCTACCTCAACCACCTGGACCAGGTGGCGACGCAGCTCGCTCGCTCGCCGTATCCGCTTCCGAGGCTCGTGATTCGCCGCAAAGCCGAGACGCTGTTCGACTACCGATTCGAGGACTTCGAGATCGCCGACTATCGGAGTCACCCCGCCATCAAGGCGCCGGTGGCGGTGTGAGCGGCGCGCCGGACGGAGGCAAAAAAAAGCCCGCCGGGAGGAAGATAGCGGGCAAGGGGGATTCGTTGCTGCGGGGGTGAATCGCCCCGGGTCGGGGGCTCGGTATCACCTGTCTTGGGTTGAGCGCCCCTCGGTCAGTAAACGCTCCGCGCGGCGCTGATTCGATCGGCGAGCGCCTCGAGCGCAGCCTGCTGCGATTGCGTCACCGGCTCCTCCGGGCGCCGGGCTACGACGACGTCGTCATCCTTCGACGAGTGCGTCGCGAGCCAATGTTGCGCAAGTTCGGGCGAGAAGGCGTCCATGGCCTCGGGTGGATTCGCATAGCCGTTCATCTTGCCCGAAGCAAAGGACATGCCAGGTCGTCTGCAGACGGGCCGCGGGTTCGATGCGGACCATCTTTCTCCTCCGAACTACGCTCCCCCGCGTCCCGAGTTCGCGCCCGAGCGATGGACTGGCGATCTCCCGTTTTTGTCGCGTGGCGCCGACAGGTTGTATGAATTAAATATTAATCGATTGAATAATATCGATAATCTGTGTCTCTTTTTGACGACAATCGTTGTGGCAAACGTGCGATCCGGGGCAGAGTAAATGACATTGGGATGACGCGAACTGGCGGGCCAGGCTCGAACTCCGAGCGGAAACCCGCGATCCGGCCGGAAACGTCCCCGCCGTCCGCTGCCGAGACGCCGCGCGCCCCGGATCGCCGGAGTTGGCCGCCCGCTCCGGAACGACGAGCCCAAAAACTAGGAAGTCTTGCCTTCCTTGAACATCGCGGGCTCGAGCCGATGACGCTGGAGGAGCTTGTAGAACTCGGTGCGATTGCGCTTTGCGAGCAGCGCCGCCTGGGTCACGTTGCCGCCGGTGATTTTCAAGAGGCGCACGAGATAGTCCCGCTCGAACTGCTTGCGCGCTTCCTCGAACGGGACCAGCGCGCTCGCGTCTTCCTGGAGCGAACTTTGGACGAGCGACGCCGGAATCACGCTGGTCGTCGCCAGCGCAACCGCCTGCTCGAGGAGGTTCAGCAGCTGACGGACATTTCCCGGCCACGGCGCCGCGACCAGCAACGCCATCGCGTCGGGTGCAAGCGTGGGAACCGGTCGCTTGTAGCGCTCGGCCAGCTTGCGCAGGAAGTGGGTCGCAAGGAGAGGAATGTCTTCGCGCCGATCGGCAAGGCCCGGCAGCTTCAACGAGACGACGTTGAGGCGGTAGTAGAGATCCTCGCGGAAATGCCCGGAGGCCTTCTGCGCATCGAGGTCACGGTGAGTCGCCGAGATCACGCGAACGTCGACCGGGATCGCCTGCGTGGCCCCGACCGGGCGGACCTCTCCCTCCTGCAGCACGCGCAGCAACTTGACCTGCAGCGCTAGCGGCATGTCGCCGATCTCGTCCAGAAAGATCGTTCCCCCGTCGGCGGCCTGGAACAGCCCCTTGTGGGCCTGGACGGCACCAGTGAAGGCGCCTCTGGCGTGGCCGAAAAGTTCGGATTCGAGCAGCGGTTCGGGTATGGCGCCGCAGTTGACGCCCACGAACGGCTTGTCGCCGCGCGGGCTTGCGCGATGGATCGCCCGCGCGAGGAGCTCCTTGCCGGTTCCCGATTCGCCGTAGATCAGCACGCTCGCATCGGAATCGGCGACGAGCCTCGCCTGCCGCAACAGGTCCTCCATTTTCGGGCTCCGGGTGATGATGCCGGCGCGCCATTCGCCGGACGTCTCCTGGGCGTCGGTGGGCGCGTCACCCGCGAGCCGCAGCGCCGACGCCACCATCTGCAGCAATTCCTGACTGTCGAACGGCTTGGTCAGGAAGCCGAACACGCCGCGCTGGGTCGCGGAAACGGCATCGGGAATCGTGCCGTGAGCGGTCAGGATGACCACGGGCAGCGCCGGATGTTGGCGGTGAATCGCCTCGAACAGTTGCAACCCGTCGATGCCGGGCATCCGCAAGTCCGTGATGACGGCGCCAGGGCGGGCGACGGCGAGCGCCGCGAGCGCCGTCTCCCCGCTGTCCGCCGTGCGCACGCGGTAACCGGCAGACGTCAGGCGGAGGCTGATGAGCTTGAGGAGGTCCGGGTCATCGTCGACCAGAAGGATGTCGCCGGTCTGCATGTTCGTACCTCCTTGCGAGGTGTCAACGGCCGCCACCGCCACCGCCACCGCCGCCGCCGCTGCCGCCCCCGCTAGCGCCTCCGCTCCCACCGCCGCCGCCTCCACCGCCGCGGACCCGATCGCGAAGCAGGCTGCGCTCCATGTTGCGGAGCGCCTCGAGCTTCTGGATGGCCGCGTCCGCCTTCTGCTGCTCGTCGTGCACCGCGCGCTGCCGCTCGGCGATCTGCGCCTGCAGCACCGCGGCCACCTGTTTGACGGCTGGCGACCCCGGGTTGCTCTTGGCGACGTTTTCCAGCAACTGTATTGCGCGCAGATCGTCCTGCGGCGAAGCTTTCACGTAGGTGTACAGGACGGCGAGGCGCACGCGGTTGGCGTCGGTTCGCTGCCGCGTCAGGCCCTGGGTGGCGGCGGCAAGTTCGCGCCGCGCGTCGTCGTTGGAGAGCGTGCCATAGCGCTGCAGATCGGCGAGCAGGTCCAGAACCTCGACGGTGTCAGACGGGAGCGGGGCGGCCGATGGTGTGGGCGCCGGAGCCGGGATCAGTTGCTCCTGCGGCGGCGGCATCGGTTGCGGCACTGGTCGCGGGGGCTCGGGCGGCTGCGCGGGGGGCTCGATCGGCTCGACCGGCTCGATCGGCGGATACTCGACCATGGGGACAGGCGGGCTGATCGACACCGGCTCCTCGTCTTCTTCGGGCTGCGCCGGCGGCGTCGCGCAACCGGCCAGGAAAGCAGCGAGGACGGCGAGGGCGAACCAGGGGCGCGCGCTCACCCGGGCACTTCCCGTGGTCGCAGGCGCGCGACCGGCGGCCGCTCCCGGGTGCGCCGCGTGGTCCACATGGCCACGGCGACCGCCACCGTGCCCACCCCGACCTTCGAGGCCCGTTACCGGCGCTTGCTCGCGGCCGGCAGGCGGCCCGCAGGTGCCTCGGTCGACGGCCCGCGCAGGTCGCCGATCATGCTTAACGCCCCGGTCCGAACCCCGACGCGCCGGCGAAACACGCTTCACCGCGTTTGACTCCAAAGCCGGTTACTCACTCGGCCCCCGTGATCGTGATCGGCGCGATCGTCGAAGCGGCGCGCGCGACCGGGCCTCCGCCGCCGATCGCGAGCGGCAACCACAAGCGGAAGCGCGCGCCGCGCCTGCCGTCGGGACGGTCCAGCACCTCGATGCGCCCCCCGTGCGCGAGCGCGTATTCGCGGGCGATCGCAAGCCCGAGCCCCGAGCCCTTGACCCGTCCGCCCGCGGGAGGCCTGCCTTGGTAGAACGATTCGAAGATGAGTTGCCGCTCCTCGCGATCGACGCCACTTCCCTCGTCGCTCACGTCGAGCACGGCGAAACCCTGGTCCTGCGCGAGGCTCATCGCGATGGCGCCCGATCGCGGCGAATACTTGATCGCGTTCGACACGAGATTGTCGACGATCGTCCGGATCTTGTCGGCGTCACCGACGACAACCGCGGGCACGAACTCCGCTTCAAACGTGATCATGCGCGCGAGCGCCGCGAGCTTGTGCTCCTTCACGACACGCCGGATCACGTCGGGCAGCAGCACCGGCCCCAGCGTTGCGGGCTCCATCGCGCGTGTCTGATGGTAGGTGAGCAGGTCCTCGATCAGTTTCTGCAACTGGAGCGTGTTCTCGCGCACGATACGGACGATCTCGCGCTGCTCGGGCGCGAGCCTGCCGCCGACGTTGTCGCGCAGGAGCTCGGCACCCTCGCGGACCGCCGTCAGCGGCGTCTTGAGCTCGTGCGAGACATGGCGCAGGAACCGGTTCTGCTGCGCCTCGAGCTCGGAGAGGCGCGAGCGAAGCCATTCCAGCCGCTGGCCGAGATAGCGCATGTCCTGCGGACCGTTGACCTCGATTGCATGAGTGAAGTCGGCGGTGCCCATCTGGCGGATCGCCTGGTCGAGCTGGCGGATCGGACGCGCGATCAGCACGGCGAACAGAATGGCCAGCGCGAGCGCGATGCCGACCGTGGCGAGCGTGAGATAGAGCCATTTCTGCCGGCCCTGCGACGCGATCTCCTGCAGCCGCTCGATCGCGCGCTCGGTAAGGTCGTTGGTCGCCCCGAGGAGCGACTGCGCGCTGTCCGCGAGCTTCGCGTAGCCGTCTGCGAGCTCCTTCTGAGTCTCCGCCGGACGTTGCGGCGACACGAGCAGCTTGTGCAGACGGCTTTCGCTGTCGGCGAGGTTGTCGAGGGTGGCGAGCTGGCCGCGAGACAGCGGCAGAAGTGCGAGCTGGCGCACCGTGCCGCGGAACTCCTGGCGCACGCGCACGTAGTCGTCGATGAGCGCGCTGTCCTCGAGTATCAGGAACTGACGCACGACGCGCTCCAGCGTGACCGCCTGCTCGAAGAGTTGTCGACTCGCGCGTCCGGCCTGCGCCGCCTGCTGCACGGCCTCCTGCCCCTGCAACTGCAGGCGATCGAGCGAGAGGATCAGCTCGGCGAGGGCGTAGACGAGCGGCAGGCTGACCAGCAGAAAGCCGAGCAGTATGAATTTGAGAAACGAGCGAGGGTAATACACGGAGCCCGGCCGCTATAATTTGCGGCAATTATGACACCGCTGCACGTGCGGCGCGGACAGGAATGCAAACGGGTCACGATACCCCACGCGACATCGCGGCGGCAACGGAGGGAGACCGGCCGCCGCTCGCCATCATCGCCGCCGTCGCAGCAAACGCGGTGATCGGCAACGGCAATCGGCTGCCGTGGCACCTCGCCGACGATCTGAAGCGGTTTCGCTCGCTGACGACGGGCCACGCCGTGATCATGGGGCGACGGACCTGGGAGTCCATCGGCCGTCTGCTGCCCGGCCGGCAAAACATCGTCGTCACGAGACAGCGCGCTTTCGCAGCAATCGGTGCGGAGACGGCCGGATCGCTCGGGGCCGCGCTGGCGTTGGTGCAGATGCCGGCGCCGGCGTTTTGCATCGGTGGCGGCGCGCTCTACCGGGACGCTCTTCCGATCGCGACAACGTTGTACCTGACCGAAATTGCACGCGCATTCCCCGGCGACACGACGTTTCCCGCATTCGATCGCCGCCGCTGGCGCGAGACGTCGCGCGATCGCCATGTCAGCGGCAACCCCGACGGGATCGATTACGCGTTCGTCACGTACGAGCGCATCGCGCACTGACGCCTCTGCCTTCGCTCGGTCGCACCAAGGCGTCTCCTCTTGTGACGCGCTCGGGTGGAAAACGAGACGGCAACCAGACGACGGACGGTTCCGAGCGACGGAACTAAGATCGGGGGGCGAAGCGCACCGGCCAGACTCCGAGCCCGGGGGCGACGCTGACCGAGAGCTGCAGGCAAAGTCCCTGAAGGAGGTCGAGCCGGGGCGAGAAGGAAAGTGGCGCACCGGTCGCGCTTGCCTTCGCACCGTCCGGACCCTTATGATGCTGTCATAAGGCGCCCCGGGACGGCGAAGGGCGCGGCCGCGGGGCGCTCAAGGGGCTGGAGGAGGCAACAGGCGCATGACTGCCGCGCCACTCACCGCTGATGCGAGGACCTCGTGGCGCGCTTCGTTCTCCAATTGAGCTGTCCCCATGCTTGTGGCTGCCGCCGCTGCGCAACTCCCCGAAAGACGCTTGCGCGTCGAGGGCGAAGCCAGGCCCCGGAGGGCGCGTCGGTGAGCGCGGCCGGCGGCCGATGCATCGAAGCAACGGATCGGACACGGCATCCCGAAGCCCGTGCATTTCGCAGCCTGGGGCGGCTCGGCGCCTCTCGTGCGATCTCCGTGGCGCAACGTGTCGCCGCCCTCCTCGCGATCGCCCTGTTTGCCGGCGCGCAGCCGGCGCTCGCCGCCGGCCATTCGCTACGCTTCTTCGGCACCGGCACCGGCGACATCGACCGGGTAAAGATCGCAATCGACGATCCGCTGACGACGTCGCCCGGTCCGCCCGTGGACGTCGGCGCCGGCGATTTCACCGTCGAACTTTGGATCAAGGCCAATGCCGCTGAGAACACGGCCCCCGCCGTCGCGTGCGGCGCGAACGTCTCGTGGCGGAACGGCAACGTCGTCATCGATCGCGACCGGCTGAACCTCGACCGCAAATTCGGCGTGTCGATCGCGGGCGCGAAGGTGGTGTTCGGGATCTCGGGCGATACGACCGGCAGTCTGACGCTGTGCGGAACCTCCGCGGTGCTCGACGGCAAATGGCATCACGTCGCCGTGCAGAGACGGCGCAGCGACGGCAATCTCTGGCTGTTCGTCGATGGCAATCTCGAAGCGCAGGGAGTCGGGCCCGGCGGCGACATCTCGTATCCGGACGGCGCGGCACCGGCAGACCCCAACGACGTGTTCCTGGTGCTCGGCGCGGAAAAGCACGACGCCGGGCCCGCGTTCCCGTCGTTCTCCGGCTGGATCGATGAGCTGCGCGTTTCGACCAAGCTCAGGTATTCGGTGAGCTTCCCCCGGCCCGGCGCGCCATACGTGCCGGACCTCTATACCGCCGCCCTCTACCATTTCGACGAAGGCGACGGCGCAACGCTCTACGACGCTTCGGGCGCGAGCGGCGGCCCGAGCAACGGGCAGATCAAGCGCGGCGGCGCCAACGACGGCCCGGCGTGGGCACCCAAGAGTCCGTTCAACGTGGGCGGCATCGTCAACAACGGCACGATCGCGCTCGCCACGTTCGCGACGGGCTTCACGCTCCCGGTCGACATCGTGAACGCCGAAGATGCCTCGGGGCGTCTCTACATCGTGCAGCAGGACGGGCGAATCCGGATCATACGCAAGGGTGTCGTGCTGCCGACACCGTTCCTCGACATCTCCGCGAAGATCGTCTGCTGCGGGGAGCAGGGTCTGCTCGGCCTCGCATTCCATCCGAATTACAACGCGAACGGGCGCTTCTTCGTCTATTACACTCGCGCAGGCGACGGTGCGCTCACGATCGAGCGCTACCAGCGTTCGGCCGCCAACACCAACCTCGCGGACACGGCGCCGGCAAGCGTCAAGACGCTGCTCGTCATACCGCACCCGGGGCAAAGCAACCACAACGGCGGCAAGCTCGCGTTCGGCCGGGACGGCTACCTCTACGCCGGCACCGGCGACGGCGGCAGCGGCGACGATCCGCCGAACAATGCGCAGATGGTGTCGCGGCGGCTCGGCAAGCTGCTGCGCTTCGATGTCGACCAGAACGTCAACGCCGCGCCTTACTACGGCATCCCCCCGACCAATCCGTTCGCAGGCAACACCTGCGACGGCGGGAACATCGGCCAGTGTCCCGAAATCTGGGCGTACGGCCTGCGCAATCCGTGGCGCTGGAGCTTCGACCGCCTCACCGGCGATCTGTTCATCGGCGACGTCGGCCAGGGTGCGCGCGAAGAAGTCGATTTCGATCCATGGCCCGGAACGGCGGGCCGCAATTACGGCTGGCGGATCATGGAGGGCAACATCTGTACGCCGGGTGTCAATCCAAGCTGCTCGCCGCCGCCGAATTACGCGCCGCCCATCTTCGACTACCCGCATCCGACCGGCTTCGCGATCATCGGCGGCTACCGGTACCGCGGCAACGCGATTCCGGCGCTCGCCGGCGCCTACCTCTATGCAGACGAGGTGACCAACGTCATCTGGGCTGCGACTCGCGCCGACAACGGGGTCTGGACCGCCCAACAGCAGCTCCTTGCGACGCCGGCGAACGTGAGCGCGTTCGGCGAGGCCAACGGTGGCGAGCTGTACGTGGCCGGCCACAACAACGGCACGATCTACAAGGTGGTCCCGCGGGACAGCGACGGCGACGGCCTCCCCGATTGGTGGGAGCTCGCCTACACGGGGAGCGTCACGGGCGCGATCGCTACCGCAGACCTCGATGGCGACGGCGCCAACAATCTGGCCGAATACGGTTCCCGCACCGAGCCGTGGAACGCGGGGAGCGTGCCCGTGCCACCGCCCCCGGTATTGGCCGCGTTCCGCAACGGCACCCGTACCTTCTACCTTGATTTCGACCGCGATGGACAGGCGGACCAGACGGTCGATTTCGGCGCGCTCGGCGGCATGCCAGGGGATGTCGCGCTCGCCGGCCGCGTCGACAACGATCGCCGCTACGACCTCGTCATCTATCGCGACGGTTTCTGGTATGCGGATCTGAACCGGGACGGTACCGTGGACGCCGTGTTCGCGTTCGGCGGCGTCGTCGGGGTCGATCAGCCGCTGCTCGCCGATTTGAACGGCGATGGCCGCGACGATCTCGTCGTTTACCGCAATGGCGCGTGGCACGTCAGCACGACGCAGACCGGGGCGGCGAGCGCCGTCTACTACTTCGGCGGGGCGAGCGGCGATATCGCGCTCGCCGGCGACGTCGACGGCGACGGCATCGCGGATCTCGTCATCTACCGAAACGGCCTCTGGTTCATCGACACCAACCGCGACGGCATCGCCGACATCGTCGTCGGACACGGCGGCCTTGCCGGCGACAAGCCGGTCCTGTTCGACTGGGACGGCGACGGCAGGGCCGATCTCTGCGTCGTTCGCAACGGTACCTGGTTCGTCAACACCCGGCTCGACGGTTCCGTGCAGGCGATCTTCGGCTACGGCGCGGCGACCGACACGCCGCTCGCATGGCGCGAGTAAGCGAGGCGGGCGAGCGGCAGCGAGCCCGGGCCCGAAGCAACTGTGTTGGTTGTCAAGGGGTGGGCATGTGAAGTTCTTGGTTCCACGGCTGGCCGGTTCGCGCCATCGCATTGAGGATGCGCAGCATTTTGTGCGCGCAGGCGATGAGCGCGACCTTCTTCGGCTTGCCCGCCGCAATCAGGCGGGCGTAGAAGGCGCAGATGACCGGGTGGTAGCGGACGGCACTGAGCATGGCCATGTGCAAGGCACAGCGCACCATCGGGCGCCCGCCCCAGATATGACGTTGGCCGCGTTCCTTGCCGGAGTCGCGGTTCAAGGGGGCTACGCCGGCGAGCTTGGCGATGCGCGCCGTACTCGCCTTACCCAACTTGGGGATGAAGGCGAGGAGGGTAGCGCAGGTCTTGATACCCAAACCCTTGATCGCGGTGAAGCGCTGGGTCTGGTCCTTGAAGTGCCGCTGCAAGTGGCTGTCGATGTCGCGGTCCAGCTTGGCGATCTCCTTGTCGAGGGTCTTGATCACCGCCTGGATGCTCTTGTGCAGCACGCGCATCGGCCCGTCCAGTCGGTTCTGTTCGGCCGCGCGCATGCCCAGCAGCTGGTGCCGGCGCGCCACCAGCGTCTGCAACGCCTCCACCTCGATACTCGGCGGGGCAAACGCCACGCCCGCCTGATCGGCCTTGGTGGCCAACGTCTGGGCCAGGTGCGCCAAGGCCATGGCATCGATTGCGTCGGTCTTGGCCAAGTGCCCCATGCTGCGCGCGAACTCGCGCGCGGCGCGGGGATTGACCACGGCCACCGGCAAAGCATGGCCCAACAAAAACGTGGCGAGCGGGCGCTCCAAGCCGCCGGTGGCCTCGAGCACCAGCAAGCCGACGTGGCGACTGTGCAGGGCGTCGAACAGGGTCTGGAATCCGTGCGCGTCATTGCTCGCGCGGTGCGTGTCCGGAGCGCCGTGCAGCGCCCATTGGAAGGTTTGTTGCGCCATGTCCACGCCCACGAAGACGGGCGGCGCGGCTTCGGTGTTACGAACGGCAGCGTTTGTCATATCCCATCCTTGCAAGATACGAAGTTGATTCGGGTAACTGTTCGGGCTTGGCGACCAACGCAAGTACCGGCACGCCCCAACGCTTCGGGACGAGCTGGAAGCTCAAAGGGCGCACGGGCTGTGCCGGCACTCGCAAAACCTCGTCCGAGATCGCCCAGCGGACGACCGCTGGCTGAACACAAGGCAACATGAACAAGCATACAAGGGCGCGTCGCCGAGCGATCGAGCGCGGCCGACGCAGAGGCGCAAACGTGGCACCAGGAAAGCGCGGAGGCCGCGGTGGGAGCGGGGCCAGGCGAGCTCGCCGCTACGCGAGATTGCGCAGCTCGCGCAGGGCGACCGACAGCATCGCGCCGTCGGCAGCGCTGGCGGAGCGCAACTCGGTCAACAACCGTTCCGAGCGCTCGATCGCGCGGCGGTTGCGCTCCTGCCATGCTGCGATCAGCGCCGACGGCGCGAGATCGCCGTTTCCTGTCAGCACTTCGCTGGTGATCGTCCGCTGCAACCCCGACAGATCGTCGTGCATCGCGCTCTTAGCCAGCAGCTGCCAGTGCTGATCCCCCGAAAGCGCCGAGATCCTCCCCCGCAGCCACGGCAGGCCGAGTCGGGCCGAAAGCGCGAAGTAGATCTGGGCGACGAGTTCGACCGGGCGCTTCGTGCTGCCGGCGACCTCGACGATGTCGAGCGTCGAATAGAGGGTCTCGAGCGTCACGACGCGCGCCGCCACGGCTTCGGGGACTCCGGCCGCAACGTACTCGGCCGCCGCGGCACCGTCGCGCGCGCGATCGTCCTCGTCCAGCAGTTCGGGCAGGCGCGCTGACAGCGCCTCCACCCGCGCCGTGAAGTGCGAGATCGTCGCGGCCATGTCGTCCGCGAGGCGCCGCGAGCGCAGGAACCAGGTGGTGCCCCGCTCCATCTGTCGACTCGTGTCGATCAGCAGCCTCGATTGCACGGCGTCGGCGACGCGGTTGTCCAGCGCTTCGATCGCCTGCCACAGCGCGACGAAGCCGAAGATTTCGCGCGCGAGTAGATAGGCGCGGACCACTTCGTGCGGCGCCGCCCCGGTCGCTTCGCCCAGCCGATGGACGAACGTGCTCCCGACGCGGTTGACCATGCTGTTGGCAACATGGGTCGCAATGATCTCCCGCTTGAGCGCGTGGCGTCCGAAGTAGGGGGCGTAGCGGGCGGAGAGCGCACGCGGGAAGTAGCGCCCGATCGCGGTCGCGACCCATGGATCGTCGGGCAGCGGGGAATCGACGAGCTCGTCGAAGAGCCACATCTTGCTGTAGGCGAGCAGGACCGCATGTTCGGGGCACGTGAGGCCCTGCCCCTGGACCCGGCGTTCGGCGATCTCGTCGTCCCCGGGCAGGAACTCGAGTGCGCGATTCAACCGCCCCGACTTCTCGAGGAACTGCATGAAGCGCCCCTGGGCGTCTAGCAGCCGCGGCGCGATGCGACCGGTCACCGACAGCACCTGCGTCTGGAAGTAGTTGTCGCGCAGCACGAGCGCTGCGACATCGTCGGTCATTTCCGCGAGCAGCGCGTTGCGCTGCTTCTCGGTGAGCTCGCCGTCGACGATCGGCATCGCGAGCAGGATCTTGATGTTCACCTCGTGATCGGAAGTGTCGACGCCGGCCGAGTTGTCGATGGCATCGGTATTGATGCGGCCGCCCGCGCGCGCATACTCGATCCTCCCGAGCTGCGTGCAGCCGAGATTACCGCCCTCGACCAGGACCTTGCACCGCAGGTCGCGGCCGTTCACCCGCAGCGCGTCATTGGCGCGATCGCCCACCTGCGCGTGCGTCTCGCTCGCGGCCTTCACGTAGGTGCCGATGCCGCCGTTGTAGAGGAGATCCACGGGCGCCTTGAGGATCGCGTTGACGAGCTCCGTCGGGGTCAGCGCGTCGGCGGATATCGCGAGCGCGACTTTCACTTCCGGCGTGATGGCGATCACCTTGGCGCTCCGCGCGTGGACGCCGCCTCCGGCCGAGATCAGCGTCGCGTCGTAGTCGCCCCACAACGAACGCGGCAGGCGGAACAGCCGCTCGCGTTCCGTGAAGCTCGTTCCGGGATCGGGAGTCGGGTCGAGAAAGATGTGCCGGTGATCGAACGCCGCCACGAGTTTCACGTGCCGCGACAGCAGCATGCCGTTGCCGAACACGTCGCCCGACATGTCGCCGATGCCCGCGACCGTGAACTCCGTCCGCTGGGTGTCGATTCCCATTTCGCGGAAATGCCGCTTCACCGACTCCCATGCGCCGCGCGCGGTGATGCCCATCGCCTTGTGGTCGTACCCAGCGGAGCCGCCGGACGCGAACGCGTCGCCGAGCCAGAAATCGTACTCCCCGCTGATCGCATTGGCGTAATCGGAAAAGGTCGACGTCCCCTTGTCGGCGGCGACGACGAGGTAGGGGTCGTCGGAGTCGTGCCTCGTCACCTGCGGCGGCGGGACGATCGCATCGCCGACCCGGTTGTCGGTGACGTCCAGCAGTCCGCGCAGGTAATCCTGGTAGCAGGCGATTCCCTCCTTCATGTAGCCGTCCCGGTCGACCGCCGCCGACGGCGCGCGCTTGAGCACGAATCCACCCTTGGAGCCGACCGGCACGATCACCGCGTTTTTCACCATCTGCGCCTTGACGAGGCCGAGGATTTCGGTGCGGAAGTCCTCCGGCCGATCGGACCAGCGCAGACCCCCGCGGGCAACCCTGCCGCCACGCAGGTGCACGCCCTCGAAACGGGCGGAGTACACGAAGATCTCGAACATCGGCTTGGGCTCGACAAGGCCGGGGACCTTCGCCGGATCGAACTTGAACGCGAGATAGCTGCGCCTGCGTCCGGCCGCATCGCGGCGCCAATGGTTGGTGCGTGTCGTCGCCAGAATCAGCGCCAGGTACTGACGCAGCACGCGGTCCTCGGAGAGATTTTCGACGCGGTCGAGCGCGTCGTCGATCTGCTGTATTTTCCCGAGTGCGCGCGAACGCGCGGAAGCGGTCAATTCGGGATCGAAACGCAGCTTGAACAGCTCGATCAGCAAGCGCGCGATGGCGGCGCGCCCTGCGAGCGTCGCCTCGATGAACGCCTGCGACAGCGGGAATCCGATCTGCCGCATGTATTTCGCGTACGCCCGCAGCACGACGATTTCTTCCGCCGGGAGCCGCGCCGCGACAACCAGCCGGTTGAACTCGTCGTTTTCGACCTCGCCGTGGAAGACGCGACCGAACGCTTCCTCGAAGACCCCGTGCAACGCGTCGATCTCGAGGTCGGCGGCTGCCGGCGCCTGCATGCCGAGGTCGTGCATCCATACCGGCGGCGCGCCCTGCGGCAGGATCCGGTGCGGGCGCTCGTCCAGCACCCGCATGCCCATCCGCTCCAGCATCGGCAGGCTGTCGGACAACGCGACCGGAGCCCCGCGGTGGAAGAGCTTGAACCGGAGCACGCCCGGCGCCGCCTCGAGCGGACGATAGAGGGTCATGCCGAGCGGTGCCTCCGCGGTGAGCCTCGCCATCATCTCGATGTCGGGAACCGCGGACCGGGCGGCGAAGTCCTCGCGATAGCCGGCGGGGAACGCGGCGCCGAATCGGGCGAACAACTCGCTTCCGCGCGCCTCGCCCAGTGCTGCGACGAGCGCCTCGCGCAGGTCGTCCTCCCAGCGTCGCGCGGCCGTTGCGAGGTTCGCCTCGAGCTCGCGCACGTCGAACGCGGGAACCCCGCCCGGCGTCGTGCGCACCGTGATCATGATCCGGGCGAGCATCGATTCCGACAGATGGACATTGAATTCCGCACTTGTGCCGTTGAAGGCGCGAGTGAGGATCGCCTGCCACCGCTGCCGCAGCTCGGTCGTGTAGTTCTCGCGCGGCGCGTAGATGATGCAGGTCAGGAAACGCCCGAATGGATCGCGCCGGACGAAGAGGCGAAAGCGCTGCCGGTCGCCGAGATGGAGAATTCCCGTCGCGGTGTGCAGGAGCTCGTCTTCGCTCGTCTGGAAGAGCTCGTCGCGAGGATACGTTTCCAGGATGTTGCGCAGCGCCTTGCCGGCGTGGCTGCCCGGCGCGACGCCGGCGCGCGCGACGACGTTCGCCGTCTTGCGCCGGAGCAGCGGAATCTCGGCCGGATTGGCGCTGTAGGCGGTCGACGTGTAAAGGCCGAGGAAGCGGTGCTCCCCGCACACGTCGCCCTTGGCGTCGAAACGCTTGATGCCGATATAGTCGAGATAGCCCGGCCGATGCACGGTCGAGCGCGCATTCGCCTTGGTGATGATGAGAAGCTCGGGGACGCGCGCGTAGGCACGTTGCTCCGGCGGCAGCGCAGCGAAGCTCGCCGCGACGTCCTTCGTCCCCGTCTCGCGCAAGATGCCGAGACTCTTGCCGGAAACGATCCTGAGCGCGTCCTGGCCGTCGACCGTGACGAGGTCGTGGCAGCGGTACCCCAGCATCGTGAAGTGGCCGTCGGCGAGCCAGCGCAGAAATGCCTTGCCTTCGGTCAGTTCTTCCGCCGGAAGCGGCGGCGGCCTGTCGTCGAGCTCGGTGACGGTCGAGAGCATGCGTTCCCGCATCTTGTCCCAGTCATCGACGGCCCCTCGGACGTCGCCGAGGACGCGGGACAGATCCGTCGCGAGCGTGTCGAGCCGCGCCGGATCGGTGATCCGATCGACCTCGACGTGGATGAACGATTCGCGGCGCGATGCTTCGCTTTCCGGTGCAAGGCCCTCGAGCGCCCCGCTCGCGTCGCGCGCGACGGCCAGGACCGGGTGGATGATGAGGTGGAGCGTGAGGCCCTGGCGATTCGCCTCCATCGTTACCGAGTCGACCAGGAACGGCATGTCGTCGTTGACGATCTCGATGATCGTGTGCGTGGACTGCCAGCCGTGCTCTTCGATCGACGGGTTGAACGCGCGAATCTTCGGGCGTCCGGCTTGACGCTTGTGCGCGAAGTTCCAGTGCGAGAGCATCGCGCCGTACAGGTCGGCGGGCTGCCGCTCCGCCAGGTCCTCGGGGTCGACCTGACCGAAGTAGCGGTCGACGAGCGCTTCGATCGTCGCCCTCTTATCCGGCGCCACCTTCGCGCGCACGAGCGCCGCGACCTGCACCTGCCGTTCGTTCACGCCCGATGCCGCGTTGGCGTCCATCGTCACTCCTCTTGCTTGCGCACGCGCGCCGCTCGGCGTCGAGGGCGAAGCGAACGCGGCCCCCGCTCAGCGACGCCGCCTGCGCAGGGGCCACGACAGCATAACCGATGCCGGCGGTGCCGACGCAACTCTCGGCTACGCCGGCGCAACACGGGAGTCGTAAAGGGATCCGTGAAGCCAGCCCGAAGGACAAGCCTGCTGGGCAGTCGCGCCGGTTTCCGCGATAATGTTGCTTCGCCGCATCCCGGTCAGCACCGGCGGCATCGCCCAGGTGGCGGAACTGGTATACGCAGCAGACTCAAAATCTGCCGGTCGCAAGGCCATGAGGGTTCGATTCCCTCCCTGGGCACCAGAAACGAATCCAAAATGGGCTGCGCGGCCCGACAGTCTTGTCGTGCTTAGTTGGCAACTGGGGCTCGACACTCGTTGTACGCCCAAGTAGCTGCCTCGGGGTCGGTGCGAAGGCCTCGTTCGGCAACTGAGGCTCCGCGCCGCTCGCCGGAATCTTCAGATCGTTTCCACGTGTCGCGCCACTACACCCTCAAGGATTTCGACTATCGGCTGCCTCCCGCGCTGATCGCGCAAGTGCCGGCGCCGGAGCGCACCGGCAGTCGGCTGCTCCACGTCGACGGGGCAGCGCTCACCGACCACTTCTTCATCGACCTTCCTCGTCTCATTGCAGCGCGCGACCTCCTTGTCTTCAACGACACGCGAGTGATCAAGTCGCGGATCGGGGCGACAAAGCCGACCGGTGGGCGAGTCGAGTTGTTGCTCGAGAGAATCACCGGATCGCGGCAAGCGCTCTTCCAGCTTCGTGCGAGCCATCCACCGCGGATCGGTGGCGTGCTCGACCTTCCGGGCGGCGCGCGCGCGGCGGTCATCAGCCGCCGCGATCGGTTTTTCGAACTACGCCTCGACGGCACGATGCCGATCCACGACTACCTCGAGCGGTACGCCTCGGTTCCGCTCCCGCCTTACATCGAGCGAGCGGCCACCGCGAACGACGAAACGCGCTATCAGACCGTCTATGCGCGCAATCCGGGCGCGGTCGCCGCGCCGACGGCGGGGCTGCATTTCGATGAACGCATGCTGGCGGCGCTCGCCGACGCCGGCGTCAAGTTCGCGCACGTCACGCTGCACGTCGGCGCGGGCACGTTCCAGCCGGTGCGGACCGCGGACCTCTCCGCGCACGCGATGCATGCCGAGTGGTACTGCGTTCCGGACGCGACGGCCGATGCGATCGCTGCCGCACGCGCGCATGGCGGACGCGTCGTTGCCGTCGGCACGACGAGCCTGCGCGCGCTGGAATCGGCGGCTCTCGAGGGCGGTCCGATCCGACCGGGCAGCGGCGAGACGCGCCTTTTCATCACCCCCGGCTATTCGTTCCGCGTGGTCGATCGGCTGCTCACCAATTTCCATCTGCCGCGCTCGACGCTGCTGATGCTCGTTTCGGCGTTTGCAGGCTACGACAGCGTTCGGGCCGCTTACGCTCACGCGATCGCCCGTTGCTACCGCTTTTTCAGCTACGGCGATGCGATGCTGATCGAGCGCGAGGACCACGCTGACGCCAAAACGAGACACCCGTAAGCGTCGCCCAACGGCGACAAATTGCGGGTTGGCTGGGGTTCGCGCAACAAATCGCCGGCGGCACCACCAAAATCCCGCCCGACGCCCTATCCGCGGAGTCGCCAAAACGTTACTCTGTCGACTGATCGCAATTGTTGCGGAATACGGCGCTGCGATTCCGCAAGAGACGCCGAGACCGCGGTTCCATGATGAAACCCACAATCCGCCGGGCGCTTGCCTGTGCGGCCTTCGCTTTCGCTGCAGCACAGGCTGCAGACGCTGGCGCCGCGCGCGTCGGCGTGCTGTCGAACAAATTCTTCAACGAAACCGCGGCCGACTTCAACGCCAATGTCGGGGGGCACACATTCACCGGCATCGACGTCGGCACCGCTACGCCGTTGCTCGCGACCCTAACGGCAAACTACGACGTCCTGCTGCTGTTCGAAGATGGCACGTTCTCGAACGCCCCGAATGTTGGCAACGTGGTTGCCGCATTCGCGGCCACCGGCCGTCCGGTCGTGCTGGGGGCGTTCTACGACCAGGAGCGCAGCGACAGTCCGGTGACGACCATTCCGCACGGCTGGGGGGTGCTCGAAACGATCGATCCGAACACGACCGACGGCTTGGCCACGCCGTACGCGCCGCGAACTCTCACCACGCAAACAATCGTCCTCGCCGGGCACCCGCTGGCCACCGGGCTGACCGCGCTGACGAGTGCCAAGTATGCCGGCGGCAACGACGCGAAGCCTGGCACGATCGTCGTTGCCGGGTGGGCGCAGCCCAATGCGCGTGCCAAGGTCGACCCGGCGATCGCCTATCGCGTGAGCGGTCTCGCATGCGTGATTCACGTGGCAATCGCGCCGCAGTATCCGACGATCGGCACGCCCGGCGTCGACTTCGGCGGCGATTTTTATCGCGCCTGGAAGAATGCCTTCGACTTCGCAGCGAACAGTTGCATCGTCGCGACCGCAGGGAGCGCGTTCACGATTCCGACGCTTTCCGGCGCAGGCCTTGCACTCACGGGGCTCCTCGTTGCCGCAGTCGCATATTTCGCGGGACCGCACTTCGCACGGGCGCGGCGGCGCTGACCGCCCGCGCCATTCGGCGCGCTCCGCGCTTTCCTGACGCCGCATGCATTTCCGCGTCCTCGCCACCTCGGGCCTGGCCCGACGAGGTCGTCTCGAGCTCGCCCGCGGCGCAGTCGACACGCCCGTCTTCATGCCCGTCGGGACGTACGGCACGGTCAAGGCGATGGCGCCGAACGAGCTCGAAGAACTGGGCGCGCAGATCGTGCTCGGCAACACTTTCCACTTGTGGTTGCGTCCCGGCGTCGAAGTCATCGTCGCGCATGGCGGCCTGCACCGGTTCATGGGCTGGCGCCATTCGGTCCTCACCGATTCGGGCGGCTATCAGGTCTATAGCCTTGGCGCGATGCGCAAGGTGTGGGAGGAAGGCGTCACGTTCGCCTCCCCCGTCAACGGCGACAAGCTTCTGCTGACACCGGAAATCTCGATCGAGGTTCAGCGGGCGCTCGACGCGGACGTCGTAATGGTCTTCGACGAGTGCACGCCTTACCCCGCCACGCGAGACGAAGCGGCGCGGTCGATGGAGCTGTCGCTGCGCTGGGCGCGCCGCTCGCGTGAAGCCTTCGATGCGGGCGGCAACCGCAACGCGCTCTTCGGCATCGTCCAGGGCGGCATGCACGAGGACCTGCGCGACGCTTCGCTTGCGGGGCTAGCCGCGATCGGTTTCGACGGCTACGCGATCGGCGGATTGTCGGTCGGCGAGCCGAAGGAGGAGATGCGCCGCGTGCTCGCTCACATCGCTCCGCGGCTTCCTGTCGCGCGGCCGCGCTACCTGATGGGAGTCGGCACCCCGGAGGATATCGTCGCCGCGGTCGCCGCCGGCGTCGACATGTTCGACTGCGTGCTGCCGACGCGAAATGCGCGCAACGGCCACCTGTACACGCGCCATGGCGACGTCAGGATCCGCAATTCCGCGCATCGCGCCGACACGCGGCCGCTCGATGCGACCTGCGGCTGCTATACCTGCCGCAATTTCAGCCGCGCGTACCTGCACCACCTGCAGCGAGTCAACGAGATCCTGGGCGCCCGCCTCAACACGATCCACAATCTCCACTACTACCTGACGCTCCTGGCCGAGCTACGGGACGCCATCGGCAACGATCGCCTGGCTGATTATGCCGTCGCGTTTGCGTCGGAGCGGTCGCGCCACGCCGGGCAACCCGAGGAATAGAACCGGCCGTTCGACGCCGTCCCACCGCGGCCGGTCGGCCGCTGGGTCCGGACGCGGACACGCGGCATGCTAAAATGTAAAATTTGCCGCGCGCATCAGGACACGGACACTCTCGCTCGCGCGAGGGCGAGGCGGCCGACCTGCAGTTGCCCGATGATCGCGCCACCACGCGCACACCCCACGGAGGATATCCACGTGCTGCTCGAATCGATGATCGGACCCGCCTACGCCCAGAGCGCCCCCGCGGGCCCCGGTGCCGACTTCATGACCTTCCTGCCGATGATCGCGATCTTCGTCGTCTTCTACTTTCTGCTGATCCGGCCGCAGCAGAAGCGGGCGAAAGAAACCAAGGCCATGCTCGAGGCGCTGCAGAAGGGCGACGAAGTGGTCACCGCCGGGGGCGTCGTCGGGCGGATCTCGAAGCTCGGCGACCAGTACGCGACGGTCGAGATCGCGCCCAGCGTCGAGGTCACCGTCCAGCGGGGTGCCGTTTCCCAGCTCCTGCCCAAGGGCACGATCAAGAATCTCTGAGCGTTGCCGACCGCGCAACGAACCTCAGCCGCTCGACTGACGAATGAACCGCTACCCTCTCTGGAAGTACGTGCTCATCGGCGTGGCACTCGTGGTCGGCCTCGTGTACACCCTGCCCAACTTCTTTCCGGAATCGCCCGCCGTTCAGGTCAGCTCGTCGAAGGCCGCGGTGAAGATCGACAACGCGCTGCTCGGCACGGTCGAGGAGACGCTGAAGGCAGCGGGGATCACCTACCGCGGCGCGACGCTCGACGCGACTGGCATCAAGGTGCGCTTCGCAGACCCCGACACGCAGCTGAAGGCCAAGGACGCGTTGCAGGGCAAGCTCGGCGACAACTACATCGTCGCGCTGAACCTGCTGTCGTCGTCGCCCCGGTGGCTCACCGCGATCGGCGCGCTGCCGATGTATCTGGGGCTCGACCTGCGCGGCGGCGTCCATTTCCTGCTGCAAGTCGACATGAAGGCGGCGCTCGACAAGGCCGCCGACCGCTACACGACCGACATCCGCTCGCTGCTGCGCGAAAAGAAGGTGCAGTACGCCGGCGTGAGCCGCGAAGGCACCAACGTCGTCGTCCGGTTCCGCGACGAAGCGGAGCGCGGCAAGGCGCGCAGCGAGATCGAGAAGACCTATGGCGATCTGCTGCTGCGCGACGCCGACGCGACCGGTGGCGAGCCGCGACTCGTCGCGTCGCTCAAGCCCGAGGCCCAGAAGCGCATCCAGGAAGGCGCGGTGCTGCAGAACATCACGATCCTGAGGAACCGCGTCAACGAGCTCGGCGTGGCCGAACCGATCATCCAGCAGCAGGGCGCCGATCGCGTCGTCGTCCAGCTGCCCGGGGTCCAGGACACGGCGCGCGCGAAGGACATCCTCGGCCGCACGGCGACGCTCGAAATCCGGATGGTCAACGAAGATCCGGGGGCGCTCGAGCAGGCGCTCGCGGGCCAGGTGCCGCTCGGCAGCGACCTCTACACGGATCGCAACGGCGCGCCCGTGCTGGTCAAGCGCCAGGTGGTGCTGACCGGCGACCGCATCAACGACGCGCAGCCCGGCTTCGATCAGCGCACCAACGAGCCCGCCGTGCACGTGAACCTGGACGGCACCGGCGCGCGGATTTTCAAGGAGGTGACGCGCGAGAACGTTGGCAAGCGGATGGCGATCATGCTGGTCGAGAAAGGCAAGGCTGAGGTCGTCACCGCGCCGGTGATTCGCGAGGAAATCGGCGGGGGCAGAGTCCAGATCAGCGGCCGGATGAACACGCGCGAAGCGAACGACATCGCGCTCCTGATGCGCGCCGGAGCGCTGGCGGCGCCGATGGAGATCGTCGAGGAGCGCACCGTCGGTCCGTCACTCGGCAAGGAGAACATCGACAAGGGATTCGATTCCGTCTCCTACGGCTTCGCGGTGCTGGTGATCTTCATGTGCGCCTACTACCTGCTGATGGGGCTCATCTCGTCGATCGCGCTGTCGGTCAACCTGTTGCTGCTGGTGGCGATCCTCTCCATGCTGCAGGCGACCCTCACCCTGCCGGGCATCGCCGCCATCGCGCTGACGCTCGGGATGGCGATCGACTCCAACGTGCTGATCAACGAGCGGATCCGCGAGGAGCTGCGTTGGGGGGCGACGCCGCACGCGGCGCTCTCCGCCGGCTACGAGCGGGCGTGGGGCACGATTCTCGACTCGAACGTGACGACGCTCATCGCCGGTATCGCGCTGCTGATCTTCGGCACGGGACCGGTGCGCGGCTTCGCCGTCGTGCACTGCCTCGGCATCATGACGTCGATGTTCTCGGCGGTGTTCGTTTCGCGCGGTATCGTCAACCTGATCTACGGCAGCCGCAAACACCTGGCGAAGATCTCCATCGGTCAGGTGTGGCAGCCGGTTGCAGGCCCGGACGGCGTGAAATGAAGGGCATGGCGTCGCCCCCGTCCGGGTCGACCCGATTCGCCTTTCCGCTCTGAAACCCACCGCGGCCGGAAGGCCGCGGGCCACAAACACGCAAACCCATGGAATTCTTCCGCATCCAGCGCGACATCCCGTTCATGCGGCACGCGCTCGTGTTCAACGTGATCTCGGCGGTCACGTTCGTGCTCGCGGTGGTCTTCCTCGCCACCAAGGGCCTCAATCTCGGCGTCGACTTCCGCGGGGGCACGCTGATCGAGGTTAGCTACGACAAAGCGGTCGACTTCAACCACGTCCGCGCGGCGATCGACAAGCTGAACCTCGGCGAGTATGCAGCGCAGAGCTTCGGCACCTCGAACACGGCGCTGATCCGGCTGCCGCTGAAGGAAGGCCTTTCGAGCGCGCAGCTCTCCGAGCAGGTGATGACGGTGCTGCGGGAAGCGGACCCTTCGGCGCGGCAGCAGCGGGTCGAGTTCGTCGGACCCCAGGTCGGCAAGGAACTGTTCGAGAACGGCGCGCTCGCGCTGTTGCTCGTGTCGTTCGGCATCGTGGGTTACCTCGCCCTGCGCTTCGAATGGCGCTTCGCCATCGCGGCGATCATCGCCAACCTGCACGACGTCATCATCATCCTGGGCTTCTTCGCGTTCTTCCAGTGGGAGTTCTCGCTACCCGTGCTCGCCGCCGTGCTGGCGGTGCTCGGTTATTCCGTCAACGAGTCGGTCGTGATCGCCGACCGGATCCGGGAGAACTTCCGCAAGATGCGCAAGGCCACGGTGACCCACGTGATCGACAACGCGATCACGCGCACGATCTCCCGCACGATCATCACCCACGGCATGACGCTGATGATGGTGCTGTCGATCCTCTTCTTCGGCGGCGAGACGCTGCACTACTTCGCGCTGGCGCTCACCATCGGGATCTGCTTCGGCATCTATTCCTCGGTGCTGGTGATGGCGCCGCTGGTGATGTGGCTCGGCGTGTCGCGCGAGGACCTGATCAAGCCGGAACGCCGCGAGGGCGGCGCCGAGAAGATCCTGCCGTGACCGGATCGGGGACGATTGTTCCGCGCGGCGGCTCCGCAAGTGCATCGCGGCTGAAGCGTGACACGGGGTCAAACTCGACTTTTCGGTTGGCGGCCTTCGCTGGTTCGAGCAATGGTTCGGAAAAGTCGGATCCGGCCCCATGCTGACGACGCTCTTCTATTCGCTGCTGGCGCTCGACCAGTCGGTCGCACGGCTGGCGGCGGAGTACGGGCAGTGGCTTTATGGATTGCTGTTCCTGATCATCTTCGCCGAAACGGGCCTCGTCGTGTTCCCGTTCCTTCCCGGCGATTCGATCCTGTTCATCGCCGGCACCGTCGTCGCTAACGTCGATCTCAACATCCACGTGCTCGTCATCGTGCTGACGGCTGCGGCGATCCTGGGCGACACCGTCAACTACTCGGTCGGCCACTACATCGGGCCGCGCGTGTTCGACCGACCCGATTCGCGCTGGTTCAAGCAGGCGCACCTGCGCCGAACGCAGGCGTTCTACGACAGGTATGGCGGCGTGACGATCATCATCGGCCGCTTCGTGCCGATCATTCGCACGTTCGCGCCGTTTCTCGCCGGGGTCGCGGGAATGAGCTACCGGCGGTTCCTGTCGTTCAACGTGATCGGCGCCGTTGCCTGGATCGCGTCGCTCTCCTACGCCGGCTATCTCTTCGGCAACATCCCCTGGGTCAAGCGCAACCTGACGCTGATCGTGCTCGGGATCGTCGTGGTCTCGCTGATTCCGGCGGCGACGACATTCGTCAAGGAACGGCGAAGCCGCGTCAAGACCGGGAGCCGAGGAACAGAAGCGCCTCGTTGACCGCGTCGTCGCTGGCCATCGCGCGCCCCGCCGCGAATGCCGCGTCGCATTCGGCGGCGCCCAGCGCCTCTCGGCAGCGGCTTCGACAGGTGTCGTGGCTCGACTGATCCACGGGCAGCACGGCGTTGCCGGTGCGCCCCCGGAGGAGATCGGCGACAGCGGCGAAGACCGCGCCTTGGCGGTGCTTCCCCTCCCCCACGGCGACGGTCGCGGCAATGTCGAGCGCATCGGCGATCCCCGCCACGCTCCCGAGATCGCGATTGAGCGTCAGCGCTTCCACCAGGCGCGCTCGCGCCGTCGTGGCATGGCCCCGGACGAAGGCGATCTCGGCCAGGCGCAGGAGCTTCTGCGCCTCATGGCTCCGCACCCCCATCTCCCGATCGATCGCCAATGCTTCCTCGCCTTGCGCCTGCGCCGTGACGTAGTCGCCCCGGTATTGCGCCTGCATGGCCAGATGGCCGAGGACGTCGGACTCCAGCACGCGCATCCCCATCGCCCGGCTCAAGGCCAGTGCGCGTTCCAGCGGCGCCGCCGCCTGCGCGAAATTGCCGAGACTGTTCGCGGCGTTGCCGAGGTTGACGAGGTTGATGATCTCGTGGGTGCGGTTGCCGAGCTCGCGATTCACGATCACCGCCTCCTCCAGCAACGCCTGGGCCTCGGCGAAGTTGCGGCGATTGAACGCAGCGGTGGCGAGATTGTTGAGCGCGCGCGCCTCCAGCGTGCGGTCGTGCAGTTCGCGACTCATCGCGAGCGCCTTTTCGAGCGCTCCCTGCGCCGCGGCCTGGTCGCCGACATAGGTGGCGAGCGTTCCCGCGCCGAGGAGCGCCTTCGCCGCCGCCGTCGTGGCGGGACGATCCGCGTTGCGCGCATTCGCGGCCTGGCACCAGCCGTAGCCGTCGCGGTGATGGCCGCGATGCACCCAGAACAGATAGAGCGCACCGCACATCGCGAGCGCGGCCTCGTCCCCTTCCGGCTCGGCCAGACTGCAGGTGAGCGCCGCGCGCAGGTTGTCGTGTTCCGCTTCGAGCCGCGCGAGCCACGGCGCCTGCTGCGGGCCACCGGCGAGCGCCGGCTCCGCCTCGCCGGCGAGCGCAGCGTAGGTGTCGCGGTGGCGGTGGCGAATCATTCGCGCCTCGCCGCTTTCCTCGAGCCGGGCACGGGCGTATTCGCCGATGGTCTCCAGCATCCGATAACGATCGGCGTCGGCGTTGAACGTGACCAGCGATTTCTGAACCAGGCCCGACAGCCGCTCGAGCACGTCGTTCTGCGCGATCGTGCCGATCGCGCACACTCTTTCCGCGGCCTCGAGCGTGAAGCCGCCGGCGAAGACGGCGAGGCGCGCGAACAACGACTTCTCCGCGCCGGAGAGCAGGTCGAAGCTCCAATCGACCATCGCGCGGAGCGTCTGCTGGCGCGGGAGCCCGGTGACCGCGCCGCCCGAAAGCAGCCGGAAGCGATCGTCGAGCCGCTCGGCGATCTTCCCCACGGGCAGCGTGCCGATGCGGGCCGCGGCGAGCTCGAGCGCCAGCGGAATGCCGTCCAGGCGCGTGCAGATCCGGACCACCGCTGGCGCCTGCCGGTCGGTGAGCGCGAAATCCGGTCGTTGCAACCGCGCCCGCTCGACGAACAACCGGATGGCTTCGGAGCCGGCAATGCCTTGCGCGCCCGCCGCAGGATCGGGAAGCGACAGCGCCCGCAGCGGGTAGGTCTGCTCGCCGACGATGCCGAGCGGCTCACGGCTCGTCGCGAGGAAGCGCGCCCCAGGCGCTGACTGCAGCAGCGCGCCGATCAATGCCGCGCAGGCGGCGACCAGGTGCTCGCAATTGTCGAGGACGAGCAGGAGGCGGCGCGGCGCCAAATGCGCACAGAGCGTCTGCAGGAGCGGCATGTCCTTGAGCTCCTGCACGCCGAGCACGCGCGCAGCCGTTTGCGGAACCAACGCCGCCTCGGTCAGCGACGAGAGATCGACAAACCAGGTGCCGTCAGGATAGGCGTCCATCACGTCGGCGGCCACCTGCAGCGCCAGCCGGGTCTTGCCGATGCCGCCCGGACCGGTGAGGGTCAGAAGCCGGGGCCCCGACAGCAGCTGCAGCGCTTCCGCGCGCTCGCGCTCGCGACCGATGAACGACGTGAACTGCTGGGGCAGGTTGCTGGGCGTGACCTCGAGCGAGCGCAGCGCCGGGAATTCGTGCCGCAGCTGCGGATGGACGAGCTGATGGAGGTGTTCCGGATGGGCGACGCTGCGCAGTCGGACCGCGCCCAGGTCGCGCAACGACGCGCCCGCCGGAAGGCGGTCGTGCACAAGCTCGGCGACGGCCTGCGACAGCAGCACCTGGCCACCGTGCGCCGCGCCCGTGATCCGGGCGGCGCGGTTGACGGTGCTGCCGAAATAGTCGTTGTCGCGGCCCTCGGCCACCCCCGCGTGCAGGCCGCAGCGCACGCGAAACCGGATGCCGCCGGTCGCGGCGGGATCGGCAAGCGACTGCTGGATTTCGAGCGTCGCCGCGATCGCATCGAGCGGATCGTCGAAGGCGGCGTGGACTCCGTCGCCGGCCATCTTGACGATCGTGCCCCGATGAGCCGCGACCGCCCCGCGCACGAGCGCGTCGTGTCGCGAGAGCGCTTCCGGCATCCGTCCGGGCTCTTCCTCCCAAAGCCGCGTGCTCCCCTCGATATCAGTCAAGAGGAACGTGACGATGCCGGTGGTCGCATGCACGGCCATGTCGTTCCCGCGCGGCCGTGATTCGACCGCCGTCTTGCCAGGGCCCGTTCACCCTAAATCCGCTTCGCGAGCGCGCCCGCCCTGCCGATATACGTCGAGGGCGTCAGTGACTTCAGGCGCGCTTTCGCGTCCGCCGGCAGGTCGAGGCCATCGATGAAGGCGTGCAGCGAATCGCGCGTCATCCCGGTTCGGCCCCGGGTCAGCGCCTTCAGCTGCTCGTAGGAATTGGCAATGCCATAGCGGCGCATCACCGTCTGGATCGGTTCGGCCAGCACTTCCCACCTGGCATCGAGGTCGGCGCCGATGCTCGCCTCGTCCACGGCGAGCTTGTCGAGCCCCTGGGAGAGCGAGGTCCAGCCAAGCACGGTGTGACCCAGCGCGACGCCCATGTTGCGCAGGACGGTCGAATCGGTGAGGTCGCGCTGCCAGCGCGAAACGGGGAGCTTTTCGGCCATGTGCCGCAGGAGCGCATTGGCGAGCCCCAGGTTGCCTTCGGAGTTCTCGAAGTCGATCGGATTGACCTTGTGCGGCATCGTCGACGATCCGACCTCGCCTTCCTTCGCCTGCTGCCGGAAATAGCCGAGCGAAATGTACCCCCAGAGATCGCGGTCGAGATCGATCAGCACGGTGTTGGCGCGCGCGATGGCGTCGAACAGCTCCGCCAGGTAATCGTGCGGCTCGATTTGCGTCGTATACGGGTTGAACTCGAGTCCGACACCGTTGACGACTTTCGCCGCGAAATGCTCCCAGTCGACGTCCGGGTAGGCCACGACGTGCGCATTGTAGTTGCCGACCGCACCATTGAGCTTGCCCTTGAGGGGAACGTGCCCGATCGCCGCGACCTGTCGCTCGAGCCGCGCATAGAAGTTTGCCATTTCCTTGCCGAGCGTCGTCGGCGTCGCCGGCTGGCCGTGCGTGCGCGCGAGCATCGGCAGATCGGCGTGCATCCGCGCGAGATCGCGCACGCGCCCGGCGATTTCCGATAGCGCCGGCAGCAGGATCGAATGCCGTGCCGCAGCGAGCGTCACTCCGTGCGCGAGATTGTTGATGTCCTCGGACGTGCACGCGAAATGGATGAATTCGCCGACGCGCGCGATCTCCGGCACGTCGGCGAAGCGTTCCCTCAGCCAGTATTCGATCGCCTTGACGTCGTGGTTCGTCGTGCGCTCGATCGCCTTCACGCGCTCGGCATCGGATGGCGCGAATGACGTCAGCACGGCGTCGAGTCTCGCGCGAGCGGAATCCGAGAACGGCGAGACTTCCGCTATTCCGGGTTCGGCGGCGAGCGCGACGAGCCACGCAATCTCGATGCGCACCCTCGCGCGAATCAACCCGAACTCGCTGAAATGTTCGCGCAGCGCCTCGACCTTCGCGGCGTAACGGCCGTCGAGCGGCGAGAGCGCGGTCAGCGTGGATATGGGAGCGGACATCGGCATGCCGGCGGGTGCGGTTCGCCTCCCTCGAAACCCCGTACGAGTTTAGCACGGAGCGGCCTCCCGTTCGCGACCGGGAACGTGCCGCCGATGCTATACTTTTCACCCGCTTTGCCCTCCCGCGCCGCCCTTGCTGAAACTGATCGCCTCGCTGACGAGTCCGTACGTGCGCAAGGTCCGCATCGCGCTCGCCGAAAAGAAGATCGAGTTCGCGCTGGTCGTCGATTCGCCGTGGGTATCCGGCAACGCGGTCGCCGATTACAACCCGCTCGGCAAGATCCCCGTGCTGATGCTCGACGACGGCACCCATCTCTATGATTCGCGCGTGATCGTCGAATACTTGGACACCGTGAGTCCGGTGAGCCGGCTGATCCCGGAGCCGTCGCGGCAGCGCATCGTGGTAAAGCGCTGGGAGGCACTCGCCGACGGCATCTGCGACGCCGCCGCCGCCATCGTACTGGAGAAGAAACGGCCGGCGCGGCAGCAGAGCGGAGAGGCGATCGAACGTCAGCGGGACAAGATCGCCCGCGGCGTCGTCGAGATGGCGCGCGACCTCGAGGAGCGGCCCTGGTGCAACGGCGAATCCTATTCCCTCGCCGACATCGCGACCGGTTGCGCGCTCGGATACCTCGATCTGCGCTTCCCCGAAGTCGACTGGCGCGACGCGCATCCGAATCTGGCCAGGCTGGCCGAGAAGCTCGGCGCGCGGCCCTCGTTCGCCGACACCGTTCCGCCGGTGGCCTAGGAGCCTCGCCCCGTCCCCGGGTTGCTGCCAAAAGCGCGCCTGCGTCGTTGCGAGTCTCGCGAATATTCCCGATATTCGCCTCGCCTCGCCGCCATCGCCGCCATCGCTTTGCGGCCCGGCAACGCCTACGTGAGAGCAAGCCGGACAGGCTCCCAGCCGCAACGCGACCTGCTTCGGGGGCCGGTCGGCAGCGACTCGCCGCAATGACCCCTTGGGCTACAGCGCCTGCTTCAGTTGTTCCAGGATCGCCGGATTCTCCAGCGTCGAGATGTCTTGCGTGATGTCCTCGTTCTTCGCGAGCGAGCGCAGCAGCCGGCGCATGATCTTGCCCGAACGCGTCTTCGGCAGATTGTCGCCGAAGCGGATGTCCTTCGGTTTCGCAATGGGGCCGATTTCCTTACCGACCCAGTCGCGGAGCTGCTTCGCGATCTTCTCGCCTTCGGCGCCGTCCGGCCGATGCTGCTTCAGCACGACGAACGCGCAGACGGCCTCGCCGGTCATGTCGTCGGGCCGGCCCACGACCGCGGCTTCGGCGACCAGTGGATTGGCGACCAGCGCCGATTCGATTTCCATCGTGCCGAGCCGGTGCCCGGACACGTTCAGCACATCGTCGATGCGGCCCATGATCGTGAAGTAGCCATGCTCCCGGTCGCGCACCGACCCGTCACCCGCGAGGTAGAGCTTGCCGCCCAGCTCCTCGGGATAGTAGGACTTCCGGTAGCGCTCGGGATCGCCCCAGATCGTGCGGATCATCGCCGGCCACGGCCGCTTGATGACGAGGATGCCCCCATGGCCGTTCTCGACGTCGTGCCCCGTCTCGTCGACGATTGCCGCCATGATCCCCGGGATCGGCAGCGTGCACGAGCCCGGCACGAGTGCGGTGACGCCCGGCAGCGGCGAGATCATGTGCCCGCCCGTTTCCGTCTGCCACCACGTGTCGACGATCGGACAGCGCTCGCGGCCGACGTTCTTGTGGTACCACATCCACGCCTCGGGATTGATCGGCTCGCCGACGGTGCCGAGCAGGCGCAGGCTCGACAGGTCGTAATTGGTCGGCGCGCACTGCGGCGTCACACCGGACGCCTTGATGAGCGAGCGGATCGCAGTCGGCGCCGTGTAGAAGATCGACACCTTGTGCTTGTCGATGTTCTGCCAGAACCGGCCCGCGTCCGGGTAGGTCGGGATGCCCTCGAATACGACCTCGGTCGCGCCAACGGCAAGCGGGCCATAGGTGATGTACGTGTGGCCGGTGACCCAGCCGATGTCCGCGGTGCACCAGAAGATGTCGGCGGGCTTGATGTCGAATACCCAGCGCATCGTGAGCATCGCCCACAGCAGATACCCTCCGGAGCTGTGCTGGACGCCCTTGGGCTTGCCCGTCGAGCCCGACGTGTAGAGGATGAACAGCGGGTGCTCGGCGCCGACCCATTCGGGCTCGCAGGTGTCCGCCTGCTTCGCCACAAGCTCGTGCAGCCACAAGTCGCGCGGCGGCGTAAACGTGATGTTGCCGCCGGTGCGCCGGTAGATGATCACGTTGCGGATGCTCTCGCAGCCGCCAAGGCCAAGGGCTTCGTCGACGATGGCCTTCAGCGGCAGCTGCTTGCCGCCGCGCGCCTGCTCGTCGGCGGTGATCACCGCCACCGCGCCGGCGTCGATGATCCGCTCCTGCAGCGACTTGGCCGAGAAGCCGCCGAAGACGACCGAGTGCGTCGCCCCGATCCGCGCGCAGGCCTGCATCGCGACGACGCCCTCGATCGACATCGGAACGTAGATGAGGACGCGGTCGCCCTTGGCGATCCCGAGCGACTGCAAGCCGTTCGCGAGCCTGCAGACGCGATGATAGAGCTCGCGGTAAGTGACCCTGGTGACGGTCCCATCGTCGGCTTCGAAAATGATCGCGACCTTCTCGGCGTTGCCGTTCGAGAGATTGCGATCGAGGCAGTTGTAGGAGACGTTGAGTTCGCCGTCTTCGAACCATTTGTAGAACGGCGCGTTGGACTCGTCCAGCGTCCTGGTGAACGGCTTGTGCCACAGGACCTCGTCGCGTGCGTGCTTCGCCCAGAAGCCGGCGAAGTCCTTGGCGGCGCTGGCGTTGAGCGCTTCGAAGTCGGCCCTCTTGACGTTCGCCTGAGCGACGAACTCGGGCGGCGGCTCGAAGATCCGGGACTCGGTGGATACCGACTCGATCGTGGACATGCTGGATCCTCCTGTTGGGGTTCGGTCGGGCAGCGCGACGACCTTCGCGGGACGCAACGTGACTGGGGAGTCTAACCAACAGCCCGCGCTCCGCGCAACGCGCGAATGTTGATACAGCGCAAGGGTCGCCCCCCGCCCGCCGTCCCAGGCGACGATCGGGCGCCCGGAACCGTCCGCCGGGCAGGTGGCCGGGGCGTCAGGTCGGGGAGCCCCTTGCGAGCGGTGCTAAACTCCTCGGGCGACACCCTTCCGCAGGACGATCATGGCCGCCATCCGCGAGCAGGATTTCATCGACAGCGTCGCCGACGCGCTGCAATACATCTCGTATTACCACCCCCAGGACTACATCGAGGCGCTGGGCCAGGCCTACGCCGCGGAGCAGTCGCCGGCGGCCAAGGATGCGATTGCGCAGATCCTCACCAATTCGCGAATGTGCGCCGAGGGCCACCGCCCGATTTGCCAGGACACCGGCATCGTGGTCGCCTTCGTCAAGGTGGGGATGGACGTGCGCTGGGAAGGCGTGACGATGTCCGTCACCGACATGGTCAACGAGGGCGTGCGCCGCGCCTACCTGCATCCGGACAACAAGCTCCGCGCGTCGATCGTGGCCGACCCCGCCGGCGCCCGGAAGAATACGAAGGACAACACGCCGGCCGTCGTCCATTTCGACCTCGTCCCCGGCAACGCGGTCGACGTGAAAATCGCGGCGAAGGGCGGCGGCTCCGAAAACAAATCGAAATTTGCGATGCTGAACCCGTCCGACTCGATCGTCGACTGGGTCGTCAAGACGCTGCCGACGATGGGCGCCGGCTGGTGCCCGCCCGGAATGCTCGGCATCGGCATCGGCGGTACGGCGGAAAAAGCCGTGCTCCTCGCAAAGGAGGCGCTGATGGAGCCGATCGACATGCACGAACTGAAGAGGCGCGGGCCGAAAAGCGCGCTCGAGGAACTGCGGATCGAGATCTTCGATGCGGCGAACGCGCTGGGCATCGGCGCGCAAGGCCTGGGCGGGCTGTCCACGGTGCTCGATGTCAAGATTCTCGACTATCCGACCCACGCGGCATCGAAACCCGTCGGCATGATCCCCAATTGCGCGGCGACGCGCCATGCGCACTTCACGCTCGACGGCAGCGGAGCGGCCGAGCTCGCGCTGCCGGATCTGTCGCGCTGGCCGAAAGTCGAATGGGCGCCGTCCGCGACGGCAACGCGCGTAAACCTCGACACGCTGACGCCGGCCGAGGTGGCGACGTGGACGCCGGGGCAGACGCTGCTCCTCAATGGAAGGATGCTCACGGGCCGCGATGCCGCCCACAAGCGCATCTGCGATTGCTGCGAGCGGGGCGCCCGTCTGCCGGTGGACTTCCGCAATCGCGTCATCTATTACGTCGGTCCCGTTGATCCGGTGCGCGACGAAGTGGTCGGCCCCGCCGGACCCACGACCGCGACGCGGATGGACAAGTTCACCGAGACCATGCTCGCGAAAACCGGCCTCATCGCGATGATCGGCAAGGCCGAGCGCGGACCTGTCGCAATCGAGGCCATTCGCAGGCACAAGGCCGCGTATCTGATGGCGGTAGGGGGCGCGGCTTACCTCGTGTCGAAGGCGATCAAGCGCTCGCGAGTCGTTGCGTACGAAGACCTCGGCATGGAAGCGATCTACGAGTTCGACGTCGCGGACATGCCGGTGACCGTCGCCGTCGATGCCAACGGGATCTCCGTGCATCAGACCGGCCCGCGCGAGTGGCAGCAGCGCATCGGAAAAATCCCCGTCGCCGTGTAACCACCGTGCCGAAGGCCCCGCGCCTGATCGGGGGCGCGTACGCTCCACGATGCGTCGCGCGTCGAGTGCGGTCGTCGATTCGTTCAGCGGCCGCGCGGCCAACGTTCTCGGCACGGTGTATGCTTGTAACCCGCGTCGCAGCTGGGGCCAAAACAAGCCTGCCGGCGCGGTAGCGCGAGTGTGCCGCGAGCCGCCCGGACGATTCCGGCCGTGCTCAGGTGCGCGAAGGCACGAGAGCAAGGGTGATCACGACCGGAATCGAGACGCGGGAGGCTAGCGCCGGACCGCCGAGGGACGCATGCGTCGCGCGCAGGCGCCCGATTGCCCGCGCGGGCGATGTCCCGGGCCTCGGGACAACGCCGTGAAGCGCATGCGCCGGCATCTTACGTCGCTCGCGACGGACACGATCTCGCCGCTCAACCTGCCGCCGGTCCGGTGGCCGCTTTTGACCAAGCTAAACCTGCTCACGTTCATATTGATCCTGGTGACCGCGAGCGCAACGACCGGTTTCTACCTCTTCCAACGATGGCACGTCGATGAAAGCGAGTTGCGCTCGCAGGGATCGACCGTGCTCGCGATGCTGGCGGAGATGTCCCAGCAAGGTCTCTCCGCCGGGGATCGGACGCGCTTCGAGGCGGTGCTGGACAATCTCGAAGCAGATGGCGATTTCGCCTACGTCATGGTGCTCGATCCGGCACGGAATCCGATTCTGGTCCGGCGGTTCGCCGAATCGCTGCGAGACGTCGACGTCCAGGGACTCGCGAAGGAGGCTCCGGTCCCTGCCCCCGGGGCGACCGGCTCGTCCGACGTCGCAATTCAGGGGCGTCGCTACATCGACCTGATCACCCGCGTTGCGAGCCGCGACGCCGGCGCCATCGCGCCGCCAGCGCCGCGGGGACAAGCCGATCCGCCCGCCGAGGTCATGAACGCGTTGCCGGCTGCACGCGTTCCGGTCGGCTTCATCCGCGTCGGCATGACGTTCGAGCGGCAACGAGTGCAATTCCGCAAGACGCTGATCGGCGCGCTCACGGTCGTCGCCTCGCTGGTCGTCGTGGCGATCGGTGCAACGCTGCTCCTCACCCGGCGGCTCGTGGCGCCGATGCGGCGGCTGATGCGCGCCGCGCGCGCCGTCGGCTCGGGCAAGCTCGACGTGTACGTGCCTGCAAGCTCGGCCGATGAGCTCGGCCTCCTCACGCACACGTTCAATCACATGACGCAGCGCCTGTCCGAGTCGCAGGCCGAGGTCGCGACCTACCAGCGCACGCTCGAGGACAAGGTGGCGCAGCGGACCAAGGAACTGGAAATCGCGACGGCCCATGCGTACAAGCTAGCGCAGCACGACATCCTCACGGGCCTGCCCAATCGTTCGCTCCTGAACCAGCGGCTGAAGCAGATTCTCGCTCAAGCGCAGCGCGACGGCACGCACGTCGCCTGCCTGTTCCTCGACTTCGATCACTTCAAGCGAATCAACGACACGCTGGGTCACGACTCCGGCGATCAGCTGCTGCAGGCGGTCGCGCAGCGGCTCACGTCGGCCGTGCGCGAGTCCGATACCGTGGCGCGGTTGGGCGGCGACGAGTTCGTCTTGATCCTGCCCGGCCTCGATCCGGCGCACGCGACGTTCGAGACGATGACGGTGCTCGCACGAGTGCGCGAGTCCTTCCTCGCGCCATTCCGACTGGCCGACCAGACGCCGACGCTGACCTCGTCGATCGGCGTGTCGATGTATCCGCTCGACGCGACCGATCCGGTAAGCCTGATCAAACAGGCGGACACGGCGATGTACGCGGCGAAGGAAGCGGGGCGCAATGCTTATCGCTTCTACACTGCCGATATGAACGCGCGGGTTCAGTTGCGGCTTCAGCTCGAGACCGACATGCGGCGCGGGCTCATGGACGACGAGTTTTTTCTGGTCTACCAGCCGCAGATCGAGATGCAGACCGGGCGCGCCGTCGGGGTCGAGGCGCTGCTGCGCTGGCGCGATCCGGAGCGCGGCGTCATCTCGCCCTCCGAGTTCATCCCCGTCGCCGAGGAATCCGGGATGATCCAGGCGCTCGGCGCGCGCGTGCTGCGCGACGCGTGCCGGCAGGTCACCGCCTGGCATCGCCAGGGGATGATGCTGCGGCTCTCCGTCAACCTGTCCGTGCAGCAGCTGCAACACGACAGCTGGCTCGGGATCGTCGACGAAGCGCTGTCGGCGAGCGGCCTGCCCGCCCACTATCTCGACCTCGAGATCACCGAAAGCGTCATCATCACGCATCCGGAAAAGGCAGTCGCGACGCTGGTGAAACTCAAGCAACGCGGCGTGTCGATCACTGTCGACGACTTCGGCACCGGCTACTCGAGCCTCTCCTATCTCGCACGACTGCCGATCCAGGCGGTGAAAGTCGATCAGCGGTTCGTCCACGGCCTCGAGCAGAACGGCAACGACGAAGCGATTACGCAGGCGATCATCGCGCTGTCGCACTCGCTGGGCCTGAGGGTGATCGCCGAGGGCATCGAAACCGCGGCCCAGTTCGATTTCCTGAAGCGCCACGGCTGCGAGGAGGCGCAGGGCTACCTCATCTCGCGCCCGCTCGAAGAGCCGGGGCTTCGCAACTGGTGGCGGATGCAGGAGGAGGAGAACCGGATCGTCGGCCGCCAGGGCGACATGTGGCAGCCGGAAGCGAACTAGGCGAAACGGCTGCGGCGCCGACCGCCGACCGGGCGACTACGGGATAACGGCCACAAGACCCCGTCGTTCAACGTAACATCGATTTGACCGCGCCGCAGAATCGGTTGGAACAGGCTCCCCCTTCTTGCGTGCTCGCGCTCGATGCAAGAAGCGATGGGCCCGCTCAAGTTCCGCGACCGTGACCACTCATGTCGCCCCGCACATCGACGTCGCGCAGCACGCCTTCGTCGTCGCTGTCGACGCGCACGAGATCGTCGGCGCGCGCGACGACGATCGCCTTCGCGCCTTCGTCGCCCGTCAGCGCTGCGAGCGCCTCGTAGCAGCCGTGACAGAATCCCACCGGATGGCCCCGCACGCCGCGGTGAAACGGGGCGGCGAGCGGCGCCCCGTGCGCGATCGCGGCGGCCACACGCGCGATCGTCGCTGGCGCGATCCACGGCATGTCGGCGAGCGCGACGATCCATCCTTGCGCATTCGCGCTCGCACGCACGCCGCAGGCGAGGCTCGCGCCCATGCCGTCGTCCGCGTCCGCACAGCGCACGATGCGCGCGCCGTTCGCGCCGAGCTCGGCGGCGAGCGCGCGATCATCCGGGCGCACGACTGCGACGACGTCCGGAACCGCCACGCGCAAATGGCGCAACGCGACGACACCGAGCGGCTCGCCGGGAAGATCGCCCGAGCCCAGCCGGGCGAGAAGCTTGTCGCCGCGGAAGCGCGTCGCCCGCCCCGCGGCGAGCAGGATACCGACGATCGGCGCGTGCGCGGACGTCATCAGTCGGCTTCCAAGTTAGCGGTCCGGAATAGGATTTGTCGGACCATCGGCTGATCTGTCCGATCGCGTGACGCTCATTCGCGCAGCAACCGGAATTTTCCGTCCTTCACGACGACGAGCACGCGCGCGCGCTCGTCCATCCCGTTGTGGTTCGTCGGCGACATGTTGAACACGCCCTGACAGCCGACGATCTCGCGCTCCTTTTCGATCGCATCGCGGAGCGCCGTGCGGAACGGTTCGGTCCCGGGCCTTGCCTGCGCGAGCGCGGCAGGGATCGCGCGCTGCAGGATGATGCCGGCGTCCCAGGTGTTGGCGCCGAATGTGGCGGGCTTCTGCTTGAACCGCTCTTCGTAGACCGAGATGTAGTTTTGCGCGACCTTTTTCACCGGATTCGCGTCGCTGATCTCGTCGATCACCAGCATCGGCCCCGCCGCGAGCACCGTGCCTTCGACCTTGTCCTTGCCGAGCCGGATGAAGTCATCGGTCGCCACGCCGTGGGTCTGATAGATCGCGCCCTTGTAGCCCTGATCGCGGAGCGTCGCCTGCGGCAGCACGCCGGGACCGCCGACGCCGGCGACCAGGACGGCGTCCGGCTGCGCAGCCATCAGCTTGAGCGCCTGGCCGGTGACGCTCTGATCGGCGCGCTGGTAATACTCGGTCGCGACGAGCCGGATGCCCGCCTCCTCCGCAATCGGCGTGAAGACCCTATGCCAGTTCTCGCCGTAGGGGTCCTTGAACCCGATGAATCCTACCGTCTTCACGCCGGACTTCGCCATGTGCTTGACCAGCGCGGCGGCGATCAGGTCGTCGTTCTGCGTCGTCTTGAAGACCCACCGTCGCTTCGCGTCCATCGGCTCGATGACGCTCGACGTGCCGACCGTCGCTAGAAGAGGCACTTTGCTGGCGACGACCAGGTCCAGGATCGCAAGCGCATTGGGCGTCGTCGACGGTCCGATCAGCGCGTCGACGTTGTATTGCTGCAGCAGCTTTTTCGCGTTCTGCACGGCGCGTGTCGTGTCGCCGCCGTCGTCGAGCTGGATGTACGCGACGCTCGCGCCGCCGATTCGCGTCGGCAGCAGCGCGCCGGTGTTCTGCTGCGGAATCCCGATCGCAGTGGTGGGCCCCGTCGCCGACACCATGAGGCCAACCTTGATTTGGGCCGCAGCCGCCGCCGAAAACGCGAGCGCGAGGATTGCTACGAGATTGCGGACGGGCACGGAACGCTCCTTCGGTGGCCGGGACGCAATGCGGTCCATTCTACGGGCAGCACGCTCGCCGCGGCCCACCGCGAGCGGGCGGCCGCGGAAGGCGAGCTCAAGGGGTGAAGAACTCCCTGACCTTGTCCATGAACGACTTTGCTCGCGGATTGTGCGCCCCCGGATCCCCTTCGTTGATCGCTTCGAACTCCCGCAGCAACTCGCGTTGCCGGGACGTTAGCTTCACGGGCGTTTCGATCGCGACGTGACAGAAGAGATCGCCCTGGTGCGAGCCGCGGACCTGGCGGATACCCTTGCCGCGCAATCGGAACACCTGGCCGGTCTGAGTCTCCGCGGGAACTCTGATCTTCGCGTGGCCGTCGAGCGTCGGGATCTCGATCTCGCCACCCAGCGCCGCCGTCGCGAAGCTGATCGGCATTTCGCAATGCAGGTCGCCGCCTTCGCGCTGGAACACGGCGTGCGGCTTCAGGTTGACCACGACATAGAGGTCGCCCGGCGGCCCGCCATTCATTCCCGCTTCGCCTTCGCCGGTGAGGCGGATCCGATCGTCCTGGTCGACCCCCATGGGAATCTTGACCGACAGCGTCTTTTGCTGTTTGACGCGGCCGGCACCGTGACAGGTCGTGCACGGGTCCGGAATGACCTTCCCCGTGCCGCGGCAGGTCGGGCACGTCTGCTGGATCGAGAAAAAGCCCTGCGACACCCGTACTTCGCCGCGGCCGTGGCACATGCCGCATGGCTTGGGCTGGGTGCCCGGTTTCGCCCCGGTGCCGTGGCAGGTCGCGCATTCCTCCATCGCCGGAATGCGGATCTTCACCTCGGTGCCACGCGCCGCCTCCTCCAGGGTGAGCTCGAGGTTGTAGCGCAGATCCGCGCCGCGATAGACCCCGGTGCCACGGCCACCTCGCTGCGCGCCGAAGATTTCGCCGAAGATGTCGCCGAACGCATCGGCGAAGCCGCCGAATCCCTCCGGACCGCCGCCGAAACCGCGCGCGCCGGCGGCACCGAAACCCATGGACGGATCAACGCCGGCGTGCCCGAATTGATCGTAGGCGGCGCGCTTTTTCGGATCCGTAAGAACTTCGTAGGCTTCCTTCGCTTCCTTGAATTTCTCCTCGGAGTTCTGGTCGTCGGGATTGCGGTCCGGGTGGTGCTTCATCGCGAGCTTGCGGTAGGACTTCTTGATGTCCTCTTCGGAAACGTCGCGGTTGACACCGAGCACCGTGTAGTAATCGCGCTTCGCCATCACTTCCCCTGATTGCCTGCTCGCTGCCTCAATGCAAAGAGCCGCGCCGCCCCTCCAGGCGGCACGGCCAGGTCCGCGTTAACCGCCGGCGTCGACGCCGGTTGAACGCGGACACATCTCCCGCCGCGCAAACGTCGCTGGGAAACCGCGACAACGCAGCCGCGACGGGATATGCAGGAGGGTCAGGACGGTTAGCCCTTCCCGTCCTTGACCTCCGTGAACTCGGCGTCGACGACCTTCTCCTCCTTCTTTCCCTCGTCGCCTACCTTGACGCCACCGCCGCCATCGCCGCCTGCGGCTTGCGCGTGCTGCTGCGCTTGCGCATACATGATCTCGCCCAGCTTCTGCGCGGCCTTCGCGAGCGACTCGGCCTTGGCTTCGAGCGCGTCCTTCGCGGCGTCCTTCTGCTTCAGCAGCTCCTCGGCTTCCTTCAACGCCCCTTCGATCTTGCCCTTCTCGTCGGCGTCGACCTTGTCGCCGTAGTCCGCCACCGACTTCTTCACGCTGTGCACCAGCGCGTCGAGGGCGTTCCGCGCCTGCACGACCTCGAGCTGCTTGCGGTCGTCGTCAGCGTGCGCCTCGGCATCCTTAACCATCGACTGGATCTCGGCCTCCGACAAGCCGGAGCTCGCCTTGATCTTGATGGTGCTCTCCTTGCCGGTCGCCTTGTCCTTTGCCGATACGTGCAGGATCCCGTTGGCGTCGATGTCGAACGTCACCTCGATCTGCGGCATCCCACGCGGCGCAGGCGGAATCCCTTCCAGATTGAACTGACCGAGGCTTTTGTTGCCGGACGCGACATCGCGCTCGCCCTGCAGCACGTGGATCGTCACCGCCGACTGGTTATCGTCGGCCGTCGAGAACGTCTGCTGCGCCTTGGTCGGAATCGTCGTGTTCTTCTGGATCAGCTTGGTCATCACGCCGCCCAGCGTCTCGATGCCGAGCGACAACGGCGTCACATCGAGCAGCAGCACGTCCTTGACGTCGCCCTTGAGCACGCCACCCTGGATCGCCGCGCCGACCGCGACCGCCTCGTCCGGGTTCACGTCCTTGCGCGGCTCCTTGCCGAAAAAGGCCTTCACCGTCTCCTGCACCTTCGGCATCCGCGTCATCCCACCGACGAGGATCACGTCGCTGATGTCGGACAGCGCGACGCCCGCATCCTTGACTGCGATGCGGCAGGGCTCGACCGTCTTCTCGATCAGGTCCTCGACCAGCGACTCGAACTTCGCGCGGGTGAGCTTCATCGTCAGATGCTTCGGCCCGCTCTGGTCCGCAGTGATGTAGGGCAGATTGACCTCGGTCTGTTGCGTGGACGACAGCTCGATCTTCGCTTTTTCAGCGGCTTCCTTGAGCCGCTGCAGCGCGAGCACGTCGTTCTTCAGGTCGACGCCCTGGTCCTTCTTGAACTCGGTGACGATGTAATCGATCAGCCGCTGGTCGAAGTCCTCGCCGCCGAGGAACGTGTCGCCGTTGGTCGACAGCACCTCGAACTGGTGCTCCTTCTCGACCTCGGCGATCTCGATGATCGAGATGTCGAACGTCCCGCCGCCCAGGTCATAAACGGCGATCTTGCGGTCGCCCTCCTTCTTGTCCATCCCGAAGGCGAGCGCCGCGGCGGTCGGCTCGTTGATGATCCGCTTGACGTCGAGACCGGCGATCCGGCCCGCGTCCTTGGTCGCCTGCCGCTGCGAGTCGTTGAAGTACGCCGGCACCGTGATGACGGCTTCGGTGACTTCCTCGCCGAGATAGTCCTCGGCGGTCTTCTTCATCTTGCGCAGAATCTCGGCCGACACTTGCGAGGGCGCAATCGCCTTGCCGCGAATCTCGACCCAGGCGTCGCCGTTCGAATGGCGGACGATCTTGTACGGCATCAGGCCGATGTCCTTCTGCACCTCCTTTTCCTCGAAGCGCCGGCCGATCAGCCGCTTCACCGCGAACACGGTGTTCTTGGCGTTGGTGATCGCCTGCCGCTTCGCCGAGGCGCCGACGAGGATCTCGCCGTCTTCCTGGTACGCGACGACCGACGGCGTCGTCCGCGCGCCCTCGGCATTCTCGATCACTTTCGGCTGGCCGCCTTCCATAATCGCGACACAGCTGTTCGTCGTGCCAAGGTCGATACCGATGATCTTGCCCATGTTCGTTTCCCTCCGGAATCCTTCAGATGAGTGCCTGAGCGCTAGGTGGGGGTTTCGGCCGTCGGATCAAGCCGTTGGCCCGCGGGCGGCACGTCCGGAATCTTGGCGACGGACACCAGCGCCGGCCGCAGCACGCGATCGCTGAGGCGGTAGCCCTTCTGGAAAACCTGGACCACGCTGTTCGGCGGCTGCTCGCTGTCGACCAACGTCATCGCCTGGTGTTGGTGCGGATCGAAAGCGGCCCCGGCGGGATCGATCTCGGCGATCTGCTCCTTCTCGAACGCCGCGACGAGCTGCTTCAGCGTGAGCAGGACGCCGGCCCTCAGCGCCTCCGGCGTCGCGTTGTCCGCGTCGAGCGCCGATTCGAGCGCGTCCTTGACGGGAAGCAGCTCGCTGGCGAACCGCTCGATCGCGTACTTGTGGGCCCGGGCGAGATCGTTCGCCGCCTGCTTGCGCACGTTTTCGAGATCGGCGCGCGCCCGGAGCCACGCGTCCTTCAACCCCGCGGCTTCGTCCTCCGCTTTCTTGAGGAGCGCGCCGATATCGGGTGCGGGATCGGCGCGGGCGAGCTCGGGGATCGTTTCCGCGGCGTGGGCGTCGCCCAGGATCGGTGGCGTCGCCTCCGGCCCCGGCGCTTGCGCGTGGGATCGTTTGTGGGAGGTAGTCATCGCGGTTCGTTCCTGTGTCTATTTGTGCGGTGTTTTTCCGCCCAGATTGCAGCATGGGGGCATTCTCGGGTTTTTCAACACGTTTCGCCGGCGTTTCGGATCGGGCCGGCAGCGGTTAAAGATCAATATCAAAACAAATGCTTATCGAATGGCCTTCCGCGCGGCCACGCGCCGCGGCGGAACGTCTTGGCCGCTGACGCCGTCCGTTACTGGCGCGCGCCATGGGCCCTGGCGCGAAGCAGGGTGAGCTCGCGCGCCGACGCGTCCGGGGTCGGGGAAAGCCAGCCCGAGAGGTTACGATGCACGAGCTCGGCAAGGGCGGCGATCCACCGCGGGTGCTCGTTCAGGCACGGGATCACGTGGAAATCCTTGCCGCCGGCGCGGAGGAATGCCTGCCGTCCCTCGATGCCGATCTCTTCGAGCGTTTCGAGGCAGTCGGCAACGAAGCCCGGGCAGATCACGTCGACGCGGCCCTTGCCCGCCTTTGCGAGCGCGACCAGCGTCTCGGCGGTATAGGGCTTGAGCCACTCCGCCCGCCCGAAGCGCGATTGGAACGCGATGGCGCAGTGGTCGGCTTCGATCCCCAGCTCCGTCATCAGCAGGCGTGCCGTCTTGTGGCACTGACAGTGGTAGGGGTCGCCGAGGTCGAGCGCGCGCCGCGGCAGGCCGTGGAACGACAGCACGAGATGGTCGGGCCGGCCGTGCTTGACCCAATAGTCGTTGACGTTCTGCGCGAGCGCCTTGATGTAGCCGGGCTCGTCGTGAAAGCCGTCGATCGTCCGCAGCGCTGGAACTCTTCGCGTCCGCTGCAGGCAAGCCCAGACGGCGTCGAAGGCCGAGGCGGTCGAGCTCGCCGCGTACTGCGGATACAGCGGCAACACGAGAATGCGGTCGCAACCGGCGCCTTTGAGCTTGCCGAGCGCGCCGGCAATGCCCGGGGCGCCGTAGCGCATGCCGAGCTCGACGGGGACGAAATCGGACGGTAAACCAGCGGCCTTGAGGCGCTGACCCACGAGACCCTGCAGCAGCGATTTCTGCTTCAGGCTGTGGACGAGCAGCGGCGAGCCGTCCTTCGTCCAGATCTGCGCATATTTTCTTGCCGACCGTGCGGGTCGCGTGCGCAGGATGATTCCGTGCAAGATCGGTCGCCAGAGCGCTGCCGCGATCTCGACCACGCGCGGGTCGGTCAGGAACTCCGCGAGATAGCGGCGCACGGCGGCAGGCGTCGGCGCGTCGGGCGTGCCCAGATTCACGAGCAGCACGCCGACTTTCGGCGCGCGGTCGTGCGCGAACGGCGGCTCGCGGCGGTAGCTCCCCATGCGCCCTTAGCGAGGCGGCACCGCCCCGGGCGCCGATCCTGTCTTTTCGCGCCAGGCGGCGAGCGCGTGGAAGGCCTGCCTGCGCACCGCACGCTGCGCCGGCGGGAGCCAGCCCAGCAGCAGTCCCTTGACGCCCAGCGCCTGCCGCATCCAGCGGTGCAGGTCGAAGCGATCGACGTGCCGCGCGATGCGGCCATCGCGGAGCGTGAAGGCGGCGTCGACCCGGTTCACCACCTTCCTGCCGGTCGCCGTGTACGTGTAGGTCGCGACCCAGTGCGCGCTTCCCGACGTCGCGTCGGCGGTAATATCGGAGGCGACGACGCGCAAGTCTTTGCCGCGCGCACAGAGCATCCGCCACATCGCGGTGACGCCGGCGGCGTCGAGCCGCGGGAACACCGGGTCGGAGAACGTCGCGTCGGGTGCGTAGCAGGCGGCGATCGTCTCGGCATCGCGCCGGTCGAGCGCCGCGTAGAAACGCGCGATCAGCCCGGCATTGTCATGCGGGGCGGCGGTCGAGGGCATCAGTCGTTCATCTGCTGCGTCAAGGCGTTCGAAAGAAGCTTCGCCGTCACGTCGACGATCGGGATCACGCGCTCGTAGGCCATCCGCGTCGGCCCGATCACGCCCAGCGTGCCGATGACCTGGCCGTCGATTTCGTAGCGTGCCGTGACGACGCTGCATTCGTCGAGCGGCACGAGCCCCGATTCGCCGCCGATGTAGATCTGCACGCCCTGCGCTCGCTGGGATACGTCGAGCAGATGCAGCAGCGAGGTCTTCTGCTCGAAGAGCTCGAACAGCCGCCGCAGACGATCCATGTTCGACGCGAGGTCGGACGCCGAAAGCAGGTTCTTCTCGCCGGTGACCACCAGCGCCTCGGCCTCGTGGAGCGCGGCACCGCCGACCTCCACCGCCGCGGTCATCAGACCCACGATGTCCTCGCGCAGCGAGTTGAGCTCGTCGGCGAGCAAGCCGCGCAAGGCGCCGAACGGCTGCCCGGCATAGTGCTCGTTGAAGAAATTCGTCGCTTCGACCAGCTGTGGCTGCGTGTACGCGCGGTCGGTGTGCAGGATCCGGTTCTGCACGTCGCCTTCGGACGTGACGATGATAAGCAGCACGCGCCGGTCCGACAGGCGCAGGAACTCGAGGTGGCGAAACGACGCCTCGCGCCGCTTCGGCGTCATCACGACGCCGGCAAAATGCGTGAGCTGGGAGAGGAGCGACGCGGCGGCGCTCACGAGCTCCTGCGGCCGGTCGGCGACGAACTCCCCTTCGAGCCGATGGATCTCGATGTCCTCGAGCGGCTGCATCACCATCAGGCTGTCGACGAAAAAGCGGTAGCCCTTCGGCGTCGGCACGCGGCCGGCCGACGTATGCGGACTTGCGATGTAGCCGAGGTCTTCCAGATCCGCCATCACGTTGCGGATCGTCGCCGGCGAGAGCTCGAGGCCCGATTGCCTGGACAGCACCCGCGAGCCGACGGGCTGGCCCTCGGCGACGTAACGCTCGATCAGCGTCTTCAGCAGGTGTTGGGCGCGGCGATCCAGCATGACGGCTATTTTACCGTCGGGGCCGGCACCTGGCCCATGCAGCGTGCCGGCCGGCAGCCGGCGCCGAAAAGCGTCGTCCCTTTGTCGGCTTCTGGCATTTCGCCGCGTGTGCTTTAATCCCGCCCATGCCCGCGCCCCCCGCCGCCGCCCGTTTCCGCCGCGTCGCGCTGGTCGGACGCTACGCGAGCCCGGGCATCGCCGAGCCGTTGTCGCAGCTTGCTGCCTTTCTTGCAGAGCGCGGCCACGCGGTCGTCCTGGAGGCCGAAACGGCGCGCCATACGCCGCTGCCCGGCTACCCGACCGCTGCCGCGGAAACGCTTGGCAGGGAAGCCGACGTCGCGATCGTCCTCGGCGGCGACGGCACCATGCTCTCGATTGCCCGCCAGCTCGCGCTTTTCGATGTCCCCCTCATCGGCGTCAACCAGGGCCGGCTAGGGTTCCTGACCGACGTTCCGCTCGCCCACATGGAGGACGCCCTTTCCGCGATCCTCGCCGGTCGCTACATCGAGGAGCGACGCACGCTGCTCGAGGCAACCGTCCATCGCGCGGCCGACGGCGCCGAGGAGACGGTGCTCGCGCTCAACGATGTGGTCGTCAACCGCGGCACGTCGGGCGGAATGATCGACAGCGCCGTCGACATCGACGGTCGCTTCGTCTACGCGATGCGCTCCGACGGCCTCATCATCGCGACGCCCACCGGCTCGACGGCGTACGCGCTCTCCGCGCAGGGCCCGATCGTCGACCCGCAGGTGCCAGCGCTGCTGCTCGTGCCGGTTGCGCCGCACGCGCTCACCAACCGACCGATCGCCATCGGCGACGCAGCGACGATCGTCATCACGCTGCTCCGCGGTACCGACGCGTGGGCACATTGCGACGGGCAGGCGCACGTCCAGTTGCACGAAGGCGACCGCGTGTCGGTCCGGCGCGCCGCGCATGCGGTGCGGCTCCTGCATCCCGAAGGCTACGACCACTTCGCGATGCTGCGCGAGAAGCTGCACTGGAGCGAGACGCCAGAGCGCCTGCGGCCATAGCGCTGGGCGCATGCTGCGGCTCCTGTCCATCCGCAATTTCGTCGTCGTCGAAACGCTCGACCTCGAGCTTGCCGGCGGCTTTTCGGTGCTGACCGGGGAGACCGGCGCCGGCAAGTCGATTCTGCTCGACGCGCTGGCGTTGCTCCTCGGCGACCGCTTCGAGCTGCGCCAGTTGAAGCCCGGCGCCGAACGCGCCGAGATCGCTGCAGCCTTCGAGGTCGACTATGATTCGGACGTCGCCGCCTGGCTTGCCGAACAAGGGATGGGAGCCGACGCTGCACCCGCCGACGCGACGCTCCTCCTGCGCCGGACGCAGGACGCGCAGGGAAGGAGCCGCGCCTGGATCAACGGCCGCCCGGCGACCCTCGCCCAACTGAAGGAAGTCGGCGAGATGCTGGTCGACCTCCACGGTCAGCTCGCGCACCAGTCGTTGCTCGCCGCCGACGCGCAGCGCGCGCTGCTCGACGCGTTCGGCGGTTTCACCGCGCTCGCGCGCGAAACCGCGATTGCATGGCGCGCGTGGCGGACGGCGGTGGAGAAACGTGACGCCGCCGCCGCAGCCGAGCGGGAATCGGCCGCGGAGCGCGAACTTCTCGAGGCACGACGGCGCGAGCTTGCGGCGCTCGGCGCGACCGCCGACGAGTGGACGATGCTGTCGCGCGCCCAGGCGCGGCTCGCGCACGCCGCGGCGCTGCTCGAAGCGGCCACGGCGGCAGAAGACGAGCTGACGGAAGCCGACGCGGCGCTCGTCCGCCGGCTCGGGGCATTGATCGCGAAGCTCGACGCGAGCGCGGTCCACGATCCCGCGCTTGCGGAGATCGTTGCCCTGCTCGACCCCGCGCGCATCGAGCTCACCGAGGCTGCGCGCGAGATCCGCGCGTATCGCGACAAGCTCGACCTCGATCCCGGGGAGCTCGCCCGCGTCGAAACGCGGCTCACCGCGCTGCACGACGCCGCGCGCAAGTACCGCGTACGGCCCGAAGCCCTGCCGGAGCTTCTCGCCGAAACGGAAGAACGCTTGCGCGCCCTCGCCGCATCTGCGGACGCGGGGGCCCTCGCCGGTCGCGCCGACGCGGCCGAGGAGAATTTTCGGGTGCTCGCCGGCGAGCTCAGCCAAAAGCGAACGTTTGCCGCCCACGAGCTCAAAGACCGGGTCAGCAAAGCAATGCAGGAACTGGCGATGAGGGGCGGACGCTTCGAGATCGCACTTCCGAAGCTTGCCACGCCCGCGAGTTACGGAGACGAGCAGGTGGAATTCCAGGTCGCGAGCCACCCGAAGCAGCCGCTCGGACCGCTTTCGAAGGTCGCGTCGGGCGGAGAGCTGTCGCGCATTGCGCTGGCCATTCAAGTCGTGACGAGCGAAGTGGGGCAAGTGCCGACGCTGATCTTCGACGAGGTGGATGTCGGCATCGGCGGCGCGGTGGCGGCGACGGTGGGACGCCTGCTGCAGTCGCTCGGCAACCGCCGGCAGGTGCTCTGCGTCACTCACCTGCCGCAGGTCGCGGCGTTTGCCGATGCGCACTTCCGCGTCACCAAGCAAGGCGACGAGGCCACGGTGCGCGCCGACGTCGAGCCGCTCGCGAGCGCCGCCCGGGTGGAGGAACTGGCGCGAATGCTCGCCGGCAGCGCGATCACCGCCAAGACCCGGGCGCACGCGAAGGAGCTCCTGGAGCAGCACCGGCGCGCGGCGCGCTAGGACCCGGGAGCTGCCACCGTAGCCGCCCATCATCCCGGGACCCACGCCGTAGCCGCCGGTCCGGGCGAACGTGAAGTCGGCCCGTCAAATCTGCGGCTGTCGGCTGACGGCGCAGCGCATTGGAGAGTTCGGGACCGAATCGTAGCGAACCGTCCGCTCAGGAAGGGACGAACTTCAGCGCCACTCCGTTATTGCAGTACCGAAGCCCCGTGGGCTTCGGCCCATCGTCGAACACGTGACCCTGATGACCACCGCAGCGCGCGCAATGGTATTCGGTGCGCTCGACGATCAGCTTGAAATCACTGCGCGTCCCGACGTGGCCTTTGATGCAGTCGTAGAAGCTCGGCCACCCGGTGCCACTGTCGTACTTGGTGCGCGACTCGAACAGCGCCAGCTCACATCCGGCGCAAACGAACGTTCCCTTGCGTTTCTCGCCGTTGAGCGGGCTCGTGAACGCTCGCTCGGTCCCTTCCTGCCGCAGCACGACGAACTGCGCCGGGGTCAGGAGCTTCCGCCACTCGTCCTCGGACTTGACGATCTTGTCGATCTGCCCCGACGAAGGGGCCGCCGCAGCGGCGGAACGGACAGCGGCAGCGCCGGCCAGCGCGCCCAGCGCATTCGTCAGAAAGTGCCGTCGATTCATCGCCTGCTCCCCATTCGCGCCATGTGCATTTAGTCGACGTAGGACAACGGCGCTTACGCAGGAGTTGCCAGGCGAATAAATGACAATGGCCGCGCGGGATCCTTCCCGGGCGGCCATCGGGTCGAACCCGGGAGTCAGCCGCCTGGCGCCTTCGACTGCGCGAATTTCACGGGCCGCAGCGATCCGGTCACGGGACTCTTGGATCTTGCCGATTTTCCCGCCGTCTTGTGCGTGGTCGGCATCGGCATCGCCTGCCCGGTTTCGAGCCAATGGCGAACCCGCTGCGCGTCTCCGAGCCGCGTGTACTTGCCGGCGGAGTCGAGCAGCACGATCACGAACGGCCGGCTCGCGATCGTCGCCAGCATCACCAGGCATTTGCCCGCCTCACGGATGTACCCGGTCTTGGACAGCTGGATGTCCCATTGCGCGTTCTTCACCAGCTTGTTCGTGTTGTTGAAGCCGAGCAACCTGCCGCTCGGCTGCACCTCGACGTAATGGCTGCCCGTCGTGGTGAACTCGCGGATCAGCGGCTCGCGCGCGGCGGCGCTGACCAGGATGGCGAGGTCGCTCGCCGTCGAGACGTTTTCGGCCGATAGCCCGGTCGGATCGGAATAGTGGGTGTGCATCATGCCGAGCGCGCGCGCCTTGTCGTTCATCGCGGCGACGAACACGGGCGTGCCGCCGGGATAGTGACGCGCGAGGCTCGACGCGGCGCGGTTTTCGGAGGACATCAACGCGAGCTGCAACATTTCGCCGCGGGTTAGCTCGCTGCCGAGGCCGAGACGGGACCGCGTGCCCTTGAGGTAGTCGAGGTCGTCCATGTCGATATCGATCATCTCGTCGAGCGACTGGCCGGCCTCCAGGGTCACCATGGCCGTCATCAGCTTGGTGAGTGACGCGATCGGAGTCACTTCGTCGGCAGCTTTGGCGTAAATGGAGTGATGGTCCGATGCATCGAGGACCAGTGCGTTCGCAGATGCCAACCGCAGCTTGGCCGGGTCGAGCAGCACCGGATCCTGCGCGCACGCCGCACCCGCGACAAGCAACGCGATTAGTCCCGAAAAAACAATCGTCAAGCGCGGCTTCATCAAGTCGGTCCTCAACTCCGGCAGGGTTATAGCACGTATCGACCAAGGCGCCAATACCCTGGGGTGCGCATGGAAATGGGCGACGACGACTGCTGCTGCGCGCGTTACGGCAGCGGCTGCCCGCGGGCGTCACCTCAGCGGGTCACCGGCGACTCCGGATCCGCCGCCGCCTCGATCGCTGCGCCGGGTACCAACGCACCGACCGGAGATCGCGATGACACCGGAACCGCGAAGGGCCCACTGCGTTCGTCCTCCCGTGCCTCAGTCTGCTGGAGCTGCCACATTCGCGCGTACACGCCGCCCAAAGCAAGAAGTGCACCATGCGTGCCGCGTTCGACGATCCGGCCATGGTCGAGGACGAGGACCAGGTCGGCGTCGACGATCGTCGACAGTCGATGCGCAATCGTCAGTGTCGTACGGTCCTCGGCGATGCGCTTCAATTCCGCCTGGATCGCCTTTTCCGATTTCGAGTCGAGCGCGGAGGTCGCCTCGTCGAAGATCAGGATCCGGGGCCCCTTCAGCATCGCACGGGCGATCGCGACGCGCTGCTTTTCGCCGCCGGAGAGCTTCAGGCCGCGCTCGCCCACCGGCGTCGCGTAACCTTCCGGCGTGCCTACGATGAAGTCGTGGATTTGGGCGAGCCTCGCCGCAGCGACGATCTCGTCGTGGCTCGCGCCCGGACGGCCGTAGGCGATGTTGTATTCGATCGTGTCGTTGAAGAGCACCGTGTCCTGCGGGACGATGCCGATCGCTGCGCGCACGCTCGCCTGCTGTACGCCGCGCAAGTCGTGCCCGTTGACGAGGATCCGCCCGCCCGTGACATCGTAGAAACGGAACAGGAGCCGCGACAGCGTGCTCTTGCCCGCGCCCGACGGCCCGACGACAGCCACCGTCTCGCCGGCGGGAATCGTGAAGCTCACGTCGAACAGGATCTGGCGGTTCTGCTCGTAGCCGAAATCGACGTGCTCGAAGCGCACCTCGCCCTCGCCGGCATCGAGCGGCGGCGCGCCCGGGGCGTCGGCCACCTCGGTGTGCTCGGCCGTCAACGCGAACATCCGCTCCATGTCCGCGAGCGCCTGCTTGATCTCGCGATAGAGGACACCCAGGAAATTGAGCGGGATGTAGAGCTGGATCATGAACGCGTTGACCAGCACGAGATCGCCGATCGTCATCGTGTGGTTGACGACGCCGACGGTCGCCCGCCACATGATCAGCGTCACCGCGACCGCGATGATCGCGCTCTGCACCACGTTGAGAAGCGACAGCGATGTCTGGCTTTTCACCGCCGCCTTTTCCCAGCGCTGGAGACTCTCGTCGTAGCGGCGTGCCTCCCACGCCTCGTTGCCGAAATACTTGACCGTCTCATAGTTGAGGAGGCTGTCGATCGCCCGCATGTTGGCTTTCGAGTCGAGCTCGTTCATCTGCCGCCGGAACCCGGTGCGCCAGTCGGTGATGGTGATCGTCGCCGTCACGTAGAGCGAGAGCGCGACCGCCGTGATCGCGATGAACGTCCAGTCGTAGCGGGCGATCAGGATTGCCGAGACGAGGCTGATCTCGACTGCGGTCGGCAGGATCGAGAACAGCGTGAAGCTGATCAGCGTCGAGATGCCGCGCTGGCCCCGCTCGACGTCGCGCGTAAGTCCGCCCGTCTGCCGCGCGAGGTGAAAGCGCAGGCTCAACGCGTGCAGGTGGGCGAACACCTCGAGAGCGATCTTGCGCACCGCGCGCTGCGTCACTTTCGCAAAGAGGTATTCGCGAAGCTCGGTGAAGAACGTCGTCGACAGCCGGAGGATGCCGTAGGCGACGAGCAGCGCCAGCGGCACCGCGAGAATTGCGGTCGCCGGGTCGAGCCGGTCGACGATCTGCTTCAGCAGCATCGGGACACCGACGTTGGCGACCTTGGCCGCGATCAGCGCCGCGATCGCCGCGAGCACACGAGCTTTGTACGCCCACAGGTACGGCAACAGCGTGCCGATCGTGCGCCAGTCGCCACCCTTCGCGGGACCTGGAAGCGGCAGCGACGAGCCTCGGGAGTGACGCATGAGCAAATTTTAGCAGGCGCGCATCGCGCGCTGCGCGAGAAAGTCTTGGCGCCGGGTGCCACGGCCTCGCCGTGCTCCGAGGCTACGCGTCCTCCATCGGCAGCACGGTGGGGGCGCGGCGGCGCGAATCCGCCCCACCGCGCCACCATTCGTTGCCACCATAGCCGAGCAGGCCCATCGCGACGCGGACGATGCCGTAGGCGACCCAGACGATCGCCTTGTACGCGCGGGGGCGTTCCGCCCAGTGCTGCGGCCCGAGCGGCTGCGCGCCATCCTCGATCATCCTCACGAGCTCGCTCCGGAGCTCGTCGGAAAAATAGGGATCGCGGACGACCACGTTTGCCTCGCGCGCCATCAGCAGGCTGTACGGGTCGATGTTCGACGATCCGATCGTCGCCCACCGGTCGTCGACCACGGCGACCTTCGCGTGCAGGAACGACGTGTGGTATTCCTGGATCCCCACGCCCGCCGCGAGCAGCTGGCCGTACAGTGCCCGCGACGCATAGTGCAGCAGCACGTACTCGACGCGCGCCTGCAGAAGCAGCGTCACCCGGACGCCGCGCTTCGCGGCGGCGATCAGCGCGCGGCGGAAGCGGATCCCGGGGAAGAAGTACGAGTTGGCGATGATGATCTCGCGTTTCGCCGTGCGAATAGCGGCCAGGTACGCGCGCTCGATGTCGCGGCGGTGGCGCACATTGTCGCGAATGACGAATTTGGCGGTCTGCGCGCCGGCACGCTGGCCGCGGCGCGGCGACGGAAACAGCGGTACGTCGCTCGTCTGGTACTGGACGAGCTCGTTCAACGCCCACACGCGCTGCATCGTGCCGGCGATCGGCGCGAGCAAGGGACCTTCGACGGCGACAGCGAAGTCGACGCGCGGCGGCTTGTGTCCCGGCGTGTTGGTGTCGTCGATGATGTTGATGCCGCCGACGAACGCAATGCGGCCGTCGACGTGCGCGAGCTTGCGATGCAGCCGCCGCAGCCGGTGCGAGCGGAACTGCCATGGGGCCACCTCCGGCCGGTACTTGAGCAACGACACGCCGGCGCGTACGAGGTCCGATTCGAGCGTTCGCGTCAGGTAGTGCCGCGCGCCCCAGCCGTCCACCATGAGCCTGACCTGCACGCCGCGCTGCGCCGCGCGGATCAGCGCCGCGGCAATGATGCGGCCCGCGTCGTCGTCGGCGTAGATGTAGGTCTCGAGCCAGACCTCCCGTTCGGCGCGCTCGATCGCACCCGCCAGCGCCGGAAAATACTCGCCGCCGCTGCGAAGCAGCGTCACGCGGTTTCCCGGAACGTACCAGTTCATCGCGAGCGACTCGCGGTATCGAACGTCGCGGCGAGTGCGGCGTGGTCGGACATCATCCGACCCGCCCGGAATGCATAGTGGACGCGGGCATCGAGCACGGCGAGGCCGCGTGCGTAGATGCGGTCGAGCCGGAACACCGGCAGCACCGACGGAAACGTTCGCGCCGGACGGCCACGCACCGATTCGAACACTTCGGTGACCCCCAACTCCTCGACAAGCGCGCGATTTCCCTTGCGCCGCCAGTCGTTGAAGTCGCCGGCGATCAGGAGCGGCGCGTCCTTGGGCACCGTCGCCCGGATCCGTTCGCAGAGCGCCCGAATCTGCCACTGACGGCCCCGCTCGAACAGGCCCAGGTGCACGTTGATGCAGTGGAGCCGCGGCAGCCGCGGCGAGAGCTTGATCTCGCAATGCAGGAGCGCCCGGCTCTCGAACGCATGCGCCGAAATGTCGAGGTTTTCGTGGCCAACGATCGCAAACCGCGACAGCACTGCGTTGCCGTGGTGGCCGTGCCGGTAGATCGCGGTCTCGCCGTAGGCCACCTCGTGCCAGACGGTGTCGGCGATGAACTCGTGCTGCGGCTTGGCCGGCCAATCGTAATGCCGAGCCGCATGGCGCTCGTGGACGCCGACCACCTCCTGCAGGAACAGGATATCGGCGTCGAGACCAGCAAGCCGATCGCGCAACTCGTGGATCACCATCCGCCGGTTGAGCTGGGAAAATCCCTTGTGGATGTTGTAAGTCGCGACGGTGAAGCGCATGGCAGACCGGTGCAGGAACCAGCAGCGGATTCTAACCGGTCGTTACGCGGATTCGCGGAGTCCCACGGGCCTCTCGCCGCCGGCGTTTCCTGTAAGGGGCACCGAATGCGTGCGACCAACCTCCAATGGCGATCCGCGTCGGCTGGTCGACGTCCGGACGACGCCGGGGCGATGCGCAACGCCACCCAAACCGCTCTGTCGCACAACCGCACGCCCACGGAATCGAAGCTTTGGGCAAACTTCTCGGCTGCAAGGAGGCGACTCGCCTCATCTCTCGCGAGCTTGACGGCCCATTGCCGTTCGGCCGGCGCGTGCGGCTGCGCCTCCATCTCCTTTGGTGCGCGCCGTGCCGTCGGTTCGAACGGCAGGCGGCCTGCCTGCGTCTCGCGATGCGGCGCTATCGGCAATGAGTGTCCGCGAAATTCCCGACGCCGGCCGATCGTTGCGCCGCAGGGTGCGCGTGGAGGCGTGCGGGGCCCCTTGCCTGCCGTCGTCCATTGGCCGATCATCGCGCCTCGGCGGGCCGCGTCGGCGACACGAAGTGACCGGGGGCCCTGTAATGTTCCGACGTGCGCGCCGACCATAGCCTCGGACGGGCCCTTCCCGTCGCTTCCCTTCCCTCAGGAGACCTTTGCCATGAATCACCAAGCCACGATCCAGGCCGCGCTCGCCGGCATCCTCGCCCTCGGGCTCGTCGCCTCGGCCACCGGAGGACCGGTTGCGCAACCGAAGGACAGCGAAAAGTGCTACGGCATCGCCAAAGCCGGCCAGAACGACTGCGGCACCGCCAAGCACGCGTGCGCCGGATTGGGCGCCAAGGTCGACAAGGACCCCAACGAATGGAAGTACGTCGCCAAGGGCTCGTGCGAGAAAGTCGGCGGCACGACGATGGCGCCGAAGGCTTGACGTAACGCTTTCTTGGTTCCGCCCGGCCGGACCGCGTTCGTCCGGTCGAGCGCAGCTGCGATGCCACCACCGCACTCGATCGGCGCCGCCGCCGGCATCGGCCTGCGCGCGCCCCACGTGCGGCAGGTGCTCAGGGAGCGGCCGCGCGTCGCCTGGCTCGAAGTCCACAGCGAAAACTATTATGCCGAAGGCGGCACGGCGCTCGCCGCGCTCGATCGCCTTCGCGCCGACTATCCGATCTCGCTGCACGGCGTCGGCATGTCGCTGGGCTCGATTGATCCCCTCGATGCGACCCACCTTGCCAAGCTGAAGCGCCTGATCACCCGTTGCGAGCCGGCGCTCGTCTCCGAGCACCTTTGCTGGAGCGGGGCTGGCGGCCGGCACTTGAATGAACTCCTGCCCCTCCCCTATACCGAGGAGGCACTCTCGCACGTCTGCCGTCGCATCGCCGAAATCCAGGATTTTCTCGGCCGCGATCTGGCCGTCGAAAACGTTTCGTCCTATCTCGCATTCGCCGACGCCACGATCCCAGAATGGGAGTTCGTCGCCGCCGTCGCGCGACGCACGGGGTGCAAACTCCTGGTCGACGTCAACAACATCCACGTCAACGCGACCAATCACGGCTTCGAAGCCGACGCGTATCTGGCGGCGATGCCGGGCGATGCGATCGTCGAGCTCCATCTCGCGGGCTTCGACGCGAGCGGCGCGTGCCTCATCGACACGCACGGCGCGCCGGTCGCGGCCGACGTCTGGGCGCTCTACGCCCGGGCGATCGCGCTCTACGGACCTCGCCCCACGCTGATCGAATGGGACATCGACATCCCGCCGCTCGAAACCCTGCTGGCCGAAGCGGCTACGGCGCAGTCCCTGTTGGGTGCACGCGATGTCATCGCTGCGTGAGTCGCAGCAGGGTTTGGTGGCCGCTGTCCTCGACGGCGACGGCGCCACGCCAACACTTGCCATTACGCCTGTTTGCGATGCCGCCGAACGCATCGCGATCTATCGCCGCACCGTCTTCGCCAACTATCGCAACGCGCTCGGCGCGACCTATCCGGTCATCGCGCGTCTCATGGGCACGCCGTTCTTCAGCGCCGCCGTCGATGCCTTCGTCCGCGCGCATCCCTCGAGGAGCGGCGATCTCAACGTCTATGGCGACGGCTTCCCGCGCTTTCTCGCGGATTACGCGCCGGCTGCCGCGCTCCCCTACCTGGCGGATGTCGCACGGCTCGAATGGGCGATCGACGAGGCGGGACGCGCGCCCGACGCGCAACGTGCGCCGCATTCGGTCCTGGCGCAGTTCGCCGCCGTCGTCCCGGAGCGGCTGCCGACGTTGGGCGTAACGCTCGACGCTTCGTGCCGTCTCGTCGCCTCACGCTATCCGATCCTGCACCTCTGGCAAGTGAACCAGCGGGACCACGACGGAGACGAGCGCGTGGTGCTCGACGAGGGCGGCGACGCTCTGCTCGTCCGCCGCGACGAACGCGGGATCGCGCTAGAGCGCTTCGGCCCGGGCGATTTCGCTTGGCTCGAGGCGCTCGCGTCGGGCGCCGCGCTCGGGGCTGCGATCGACGCCGCGATGGCGTCCGACGCCGCATTCGACCTCGGCACGGCACTGTCCACCCATATCGCCGCGGGAACGATCGCGTCGATCGTCGCCTGACTGTCAGGTCTGCGCCTCGGGCGTCGACCAATCGGCGCCGTCGAATTGTCAGGAGTGCAAGGCACCATGGATCGAACTGGCTCGTCACCGCCGCTCGTGCAGCGTGCGGTCCGTCTTTACGCCGCCGCCGCGCACCTCGTCGACATGCTGCAGCCGATCTTCGCGCTGGCAGTGCGCCTTTACGTCGCGCGCGTGTTCTTCACGTCGGGGATGATCAAGCTTTCCAACTGGGCGGGGACGCTCGCCCTGTTCGAAAACGAATATCAGGTTCCGGTGCTGCCGCCGAACCTCGCCGCGTACCTCGGCACCGCGGCCGAGCTTGGGCTCCCCGTTTTGCGCTGGCGCTGGGTCTCGGCACGCGCGCCGCGGCGTTCGCGCTGTTCGTGTTCAACATCGTCGCCGCGACGTCCTATCCCGACTTGAGCGACGCGGGCGTCAAGGACCACGTCCTGTGGGGCGCGCTGACGCTGGTGATCCTCTTCTGCGGCCCGGGCAAGATCGCGCTCGACGGTTGGATCAGGCGGCGGTACGCATGAGCGGTCATTTCGCCTTCTGATAGGTCCCCATCAGTGTCGCCTGCGCGAGGACGTGTCCCTGCATCGCCTGCTCGAGCGCCGCCTTGGTGGCGGGACTCAACGCGGGCAACGTCGCGTCGAGCGCGTAGAGCTTGAAAAAATAGCGGTGCCTGCCGATCGGCGGGCAGGGGCCACCGTAGGTCGTGCGGCCGAAATCGTTCCTCGCTTCGCGCGTCCCTGACGGCAGCGCCCCCGGCCTGAGGCCTTCGCTGAGTCCCGTTGCCGTGGGCGGAATGTCGTAGAGCACCCAGTGGACCCAGGTCGTCTTCGGCGCCGCGGGATCCGGTGCGTCCGGGTCGTCGACGATGAGGACCAGGCTCTTCGCGCCCCTCGGCACGCCGCTCCAGGCGAGCGGCGGCGAAAGGTCCTTGCCCTCGCACGTGTAGAGCGCCGGAATGGCAGCGTTCGCGGCGAACGCCGGCGATGCAATCGTCAGGCTCATGACTCGTTGCCTCCTCCACGCTCCCAGACGGCCGACGCATGCGAAAGCGCGGCCCCCGCCATCCTGGCGATGATAGTCGACGCTCGTGCGGCGTGCACCCGCGGCGGTCGTTGCGCTTTGCCCTCGCGTTTCGCCGCTTCTGCCCGACCCGGTGCATTTCCGGCGATAATAGGCGCCCGCCGCCGCCCGCGCGCGGTACGCCTGAAGCGGCGCTGACCAAGTCCGCCGCGCGCGAGCGTCCTCCTCATGACCGAATCCTCTCCGACGGCCCTGCTGGCAGAAGACGAGCGGCGGATCCAGCGATTGGTCCGCACCGTTGAGCGGCGCCCGGCAGAGCGCCGGGGTCCCTGCGCTAGGGGTCTGTCTTCGGATCGAGGCCGGCGTTTGCCACCGCTTCCGGCCCGGGGGCCCTGATGCCCACGGAAACTATCGACGAAGACGCGCACGTTCCCGCATCCCAACGGGGACGCCTCGCGACGCTCACGCTGGCCGCACTCGGCGTCGTCTATGGCGACATCGGGACGAGCCCGCTTTACGCGTTGCGGGAAGTGTTCAACAGCTCGCACCATCCGGTGCCCATCGACGTCGAGAACATCCTCGGTATCCTCTCGCTCGTCTTCTGGGCGCTGATGATCGTGGTGTCGATCAAGTATCTCGTGTTCATCATGCGCGCCGACAACAAGGGTGAAGGCGGCATCATGGCGCTGCTCGCGCTCGTGCTGCGCACGGTGAAGGGCAGGCGCCGTACGCGCGTGCTGACGCTGATGGGCCTGTTCGGCGCGGCGCTTTTCTACGGTGACGGCACGATCACGCCCGCGATCTCGGTGCTCTCGGCCATCGAGGGCCTCGAAGTCGCCACGCCGGCGTTCAAGCCGTACGTGATCCCGCTCACGCTCATCGTCATCGTCGTCCTCTTCTTCGTGCAGAAGCGTGGCACCGGCCGCGTCGGCGCGCTGTTCGGGCCGATCATGGCCTGCTGGTTCACGGTCCTCGCGATCCTGGGCATGATCGGAATCACGCGCGCTCCCCAGGTGCTGGCGGCGCTCGACCCCACCCACGCAATCCGCTTCCTCGCAACGCACGGCTCGCTCGGCTTCCTGTCACTGGGTGCGGTCGTGCTCGCTGTCACCGGCGCCGAAGCGCTGTACGCAGACATGGGGCATTTCGGACGAACGCCGGTGCGGCTCGCCTGGTCCACGCTCGTGCTCCCGGCGCTTGCGCTCAATTATTTCGGGCAAGGTGCGCTCCTCATCAGCAATCCGGCAACCAGCACGAACCCGTTCTACCTCCTGGCGCCCGATTGGGCGCTCTACCCGCTGGTGGCGCTCGCAACGCTGGCGACGATCATCGCGTCGCAGGCGGTGATCTCGGGCGCGTTCTCGATCACGCAGCAGGCGATGCAGCTGGGGTTCGCGCCACGGATGGACGTCCAGCACACGTCGCAGCACCAGATGGGCCAGATCTACCTGCCCGGCATCAACCGCACGCTCTTTCTGGGCGTCGTCGCATTGGTACTCGGGTTCGGCTCCTCGACCAATCTTGCCGCGGCCTACGGCATTGCCGTGACGCTGACGATGGCGATCGACACCGTGCTCGCGTTCGTCGTCGCCCGTACGCTGTGGCGATGGAACCTGCCGGCGAGCGTCGCGCTCTTCGGGGCGTTCCTTCTGGTCGATGCGACTTTCTTCGGCGCCAACGTCGTGAAGATCGTCGACGGCGGCTGGTTCCCGCTGGTGTTCGGGCTCACGGTCTTCGTCCTCATGTCCACGTGGAAGCGCGGCCGCGGGCTGCTCCATTCGCGGATGGAGGCCGACTCGATTCCGCTGGCGGAGTTCGTGAAGAGTGCGTCGCTCGACTGCGCGACGGTGCCCGGCACGGCGATCTTCATGACCGGGAACCTGCACGCGGTCCCGCACGCGCTGCTGCACAGCCTCAAGCATTACAAGAGCCTGCACGAGCGCGTGATCCTGCTCACGGTGACCACGCTCGACGTGCCGCACGTTCCGCCGTCGCAGCGGGCGGCCCTCGAATCGATCAATACGCAATTCCACACGGTCAGAATGTTCTTCGGCTTCATGGACGAGCCGGACCTCCCCGAGGCGCTCGAGTGGTGTGCCGAGCAGGGACTGCGGATCGACATGATGGACACGTCGTTCTTCGTCGGCCGCGAAACGCTGATCCCGAAGCTGGGCTCGGAGATGGCCTACTGGCGCGAAAAACTGTTCGTGACGATGTACCGGAACGCGAGCAGCGTCGTCGCGTATTTCCGGCTGCCGCCCAACCGGGTGGTCGAGCTGGGCTCGCAGATCGTCCTCTGACGGAGGGACCTGCGGATTTCGACCAGGGAAGACTGCATATGCGACACGTTTCCGGGCCCCGCTCGTTCACCACGCCAAGATCCCGCGCCCCGGCGTGCAGCGCGCGAGCAGCGCGCCGTCATATTTCGACGCGAGTCCCCAGCTCCACAACGCGATTGGTCGGAATGTTGAAGAAATCGGTGGTGTTCCGGGCGTTGCGTGCCATCGCCGCGAACATGCGCTCGCGCCAGGAAGCCATCCCGTTGCGGCTGGCCGCCGGGACGATCTTCTCCCGGGAGAGAAAATAAGAAGCTTCCAGTGGCTCGAGCTGCAATCCAAGCGGCCCGCAGAGCTCTAGCGCAAGCGGCACGTCCGGCCGCTCCATGAAACCGTAGCGCACGATGACGCGCCAGCAGTTGTGCTCGAGCTGTTCGCAGACGACGCGTTCCTCAGCGGGCAGCCACGGCGCGTCCTGGAAATCGACGGTCAGGAACACGTTCCGTTCGTGCAGCACCTTGTAGTGCTTGAGACTGTGCAGCAACGCGTGCGGCGTTGCGTCGGGCGTCGAGGTGAGGAAAACCGCCGTCCCCGAAACCGGTTGTGGCGGGGAAACGAACAGCGACTTGAGGAACGATCCGAGCGGATAGGCGGATTCCTGCACCTGCGCGTGAAGCATTTCCCTGCCGTGACGCCAGGTCGCCATAATGGTGAAGACGATGGCACCCAGCAACAGCGGGAACCACCCGCCCTCCAGCACCTTGTGCATGGCGGCGGCGAACAGCGTCGCGTCGACGAAAGCGAAAAAGCCCGTAGAGCCGAAGGCAAACCATAGCGGATAGTGCCAGCCATAGCGAATGACGAAGAACGTCAGGAACGTCGTGACCAGCATCGTGCCCATCACAGAGACGCCGTACGCCGAGGCGAGCCGGGTCGATGAGCCGAAGCCGAGGATCGCGACGGTGACCACCGCGAGCAGGATCCAGTTCACCGCCGGCAGGTAGATCTGTCCCATTGTTTTCGCCGACGTGTGCCGAATCGTCATCCGTGGAAGGTAACCGAGCTGAATGGCCTGTTGCGTCATCGAGTACGCGCCGGAAATGGTCGCCTGCGATGCGATGACCGTCGCGGCCGTCGCGAGCGTCACCATCGGGTAGAGCGCCCACGTCGGAAACGCAAGGTAAAACGGATTTTCGATCGCCTCCGGGTTGCCGATCAGCAACGCGCCTTGACCGAAATAGTTCAGCACCAGTGCGGGTCCCGCGACGGTGAACCACGCCATGCGGATCGCCCGTTTGCCGAAATGCCCCATGTCCGCGTAGAGCGCTTCGGCTCCGGTAATGGCGAGCAACACCGAACCGAGAACCAGAAATGACGAGAAACCGTGCGCGGTCACAAAGTGCAGCGCGTGGCCCGGATAGAGCGCTTCCAGCACGGACGGCGCTCTGGCGATGTTCCAGAGGCCCGCCGTGGCGAGAGCGAGGAACCAGAGCATGCAGACGGGGCCGAACACCAGACCCACCAACCCGGTGCCGTGCTTCTGGATCAGGAACAGCGCGACCAGAACACCCGTCGCGATCGGCACGACGTAGGGTTTCAATGCCACCGTCCCCACTTCCAGCCCCTCGACCGCCGAGAGCACCGAAATGGCGGGCGTGAGCACGGCGTCGCCGTAGAAGAGCGATGCCCCGACAACCCCGACGATCATCAGCGCCGCGCCCAGCCGAGGGCGATCGCGAACCGCCGCGGTCGCGAGCGCCGTCAGCGCCATGATGCCGCCTTCACCCCGGTTGTCGGCGCGCAGCACGAGCGTCACGTACTTGACCGACACGACGACCATCAGCGTCCAGAAGATCGCCGAAACCCCGCCGAGGATGTTCGCACGCGTGAGCGCGATGCCATATTGAGCGTTGAACGTTTCCCTGACCGCGTAGAGCGGGCTCGTTCCGATATCCCCGTAGACAACGCCGAGGGCGAGCAGCGCCAGCGTTGCCGTCGCCTGCTTCGGAGCGGTTTTTCCACTGCCTGCCAGAATCGCTGCAGGAACGTCGGTGATCGCAGTCATCGCGCCGATGCTATCGCAGCCAGGCAAGTCACGCGTGTCAAGCGCGAATTCTTTACGGGATTTTTACGCGCGCGATGCGTTAAAGTAGCCAGATGAAGGCGCTCAAACAGTGGATCGGTTATGCCGGGGCAGTGGGCGCAACCGCCGTATCCACGCTCGCCGGCCTGGCGATGAGCCCGCGCTTCGATGTCGTCAACATCGCGATGGTGTATTTGCTCGCCGTCGTGCTCATCGCGTTTCGGTTCAGTCGCGGTCCGACGATCGTGACGTCGGTCCTCTCCGTTGCCGCGTTCGACTTGACGTTCGTTCCGCCCCGGGGAGTATTTTCGGTCGACGATCTTCAATACCTGCTCACCTTTGCGATCATGCTCGCAGTCGGGCTCGTGATTTCAGGCTTGCGGGCAAGTGCCCGGCAACAGGAGAAAGCGCGGGCCGACCTCGCGCTCGAAGCCGAGACCGAGCGCATCAGAAGCACGCTTCTCGCTTCGATTTCGCACGATCTGCGCACACCGCTCGCCGTCATGTCCGGCGCTTCGTCGAGCCTCGCCGAGCATGGCGAGCGAATGAACCCGGAGCAGCGTCGTGCGCTCGCGCAGAGCATCTTCGAGCAAGCCCGTGAAATGTCCGAGCACGTCGCCAAGCTGTTGCAGATGACGCGCCTCGAAAGCGGGGCGATCAGCGTCAAGCGCGACTGGGCAACGCTCGGCGAGATCGCCGGCTCGGTGCTGCGCCGCCTGGGCGAACGAATGGCGGAGCACCGCTTGATCGTCGAACTACCGGAGGATCTGCCGCTGATTTCCGTCGATGCGCCTCTCATCGAACAAGCGCTTGGCAATCTGCTCGAGAACGCCGCGAAGCATACGCCGACCGGGACCGTCGTCCGGCTCCGCGCGGAGCGGCACGGGTCCGAGCTCGTCGTTTCGGTCGAGGATTTCAGCGACGGGCTGCGCGATGCCGACGTCGAGCGGGTATTCGCGAAATTCCACCGCGGCACCCCCGAGGCCGCGGGAGGCGGGATGGGACTCGGCCTGTCGATTTGTCGTGCAATCGTCCACCTGCATCATGGCCGGGCGTGGGCGGAGCGCTTGGCGGGCGGAGGCACCGCGTTCCGCTTTTCGCTGCCGCTCGAAGAGGCTCCCCCGATGCCGGCGGAAACCAGCCCGGAATGAGATGACCGATCCTCGCCCCACGGTGCTTGTGATCGAGGACGAGCCCGAGATCAGGCGCTTCCTGCGCTCATCGCTTGACCTGGAGGGCTACCGGGTCGTCGAGGCGTCGTCCGGGCGCCGGGGCGCCATCGACGCGGCGACGCACAAGCCGGACCTTGCGATCGTCGACCTCGGTTTGCCCGACTTCGACGGCGTCGAGGTCGTCCGCCGAATCCGCGACTGGTCCCGGATGCCCATCATCGTCCTGTCCGCGAGGATCGACGAACGCTCCAAGATCGAAGCGCTGGACGCGGGCGCCAACGACTACGTGACCAAGCCCTTCGGCATCGCGGAGCTCTTTGCGCGCGTTCGTGCCACGTTGCGCCACTCGCTGATGCCCGCGCCGGGCATGAATGTCCTGAATTTCGAGAACTCGACCGTCGATCTGATCAGCCGCAAGGCGACCCGCGACGGAAACGAAATCCATCTCACGCCGCTGGAATTCCGCTTGCTTGCGAGCCTCGCGCGACAAGTCGGAATGGTCCTCACGCATCGACAGCTCCTGACCGACGTCTGGGGACCGACCCACCGGGACGACACGCATTACCTGCGGATTTACATGAAGCAGCTGCGCGACAAGCTCGAAGTCGATCCCGTGCGACCCAGGCACTTGCTGACGGAGACCGGCGTCGGCTATCGACTGGTTCTCGGCGAGTAGTCGAAGCGACTCGTTGCGAAAATGTCGGGGCCAGATCAAAGTCTCGGGCAAAAAAGGCGAGCAACCCCCACGGCCGCCCCAAAAGCATGTATACGGATAACACGATCAAAAGAGCGCTCGTACAGCAGCCCCGTCCGTCGGTCCCTACCTCGTGCAATCGTTCCATCGCCTCCTGCGCCGCCTGGGTGCGCTGTCCCTTTGCGTGGTCTCGCTCGCGGCGCCGCCCGCGTGCGCGGCCGACGAGGAGGAGACGCGCATCGGCGGAATCGACGTCGTCGTCTGGACGCCTTCCGCGGGCGCCCGCGAAAACCTCGCGGTGATCATGTTTTCGCACGCCTTGTACATGTGCCCCACCCAATCCCGTTATCTGACCGCCGCGCTCGCCGATGCCGGGTACCTGGTCATCGCGCCCCGGCACAGCGATTCGAGCTGCAGTTTGTCGGTGTGGCCCAGCCTGTCGCGGATGAGTCTCAAGCCTTCGTCGCTGTGGACCGACAGCGACTACCGGGACCGCGCCGAGGACATCCGAACGGTCGTCAACGCGCTGGCCGACGACCCCCGATACCGCGGCGTCGCGGACCTGGGACGCCTTGCGCTCGTGGGTCACTCGCTCGGCGGCTACACGGTGCTGGGGCTAGGCGGGGCGTGGCCCTCGTGGCAACTGCCGGGCGTGCGCGCCATTGTGGCGTTGACGCCCTACTCCTTGCCGTTCCAGCAAAGCGAGGGCCTGCGCCACATTGCCGCGCCGATCATGTATCAGGCAGGCACGCTCGACCCCATCTTCACGATCCCGCTCGAGCAATTCGCGTACGAGCAGACGCCCAAGCCGAAATACATGGTGGAGATCGCCTGGGCGAGCCACATGGCATGGACCGACCTCGGGGGCACGTCCGACCGCGATGCGATCGTCGATTACGCGATTGCATTTCTCGATCATTACGTCAAGGGCACGCCCGAATCGCTCGCGTTGCATGACACGTTGCCGGGCGTGTCGAGCTTCCTGCACGATTGAAGCCCGGCGGGCAAAGGGAGACCTTCCGGCGCCGACTTTCGTCGACCGAACCGGTGAGTGACGCGTTGGCGAGGGCATGCGCGTCGCTTTGCCCGGCTCTGGCCGCCCCGGCGGCACCCGCAAAGAGGAGGAAGAATGAACCGATATCAACTGCTCGTTGCCGTCGTCGGGGCCACGTTCGTCGCCGCCTGTGCGTCGGCGGATAAACAAACTACGGCGCAGGACGAGGACAAGTCGTACGTGACCGGCAGCCGAATCCCCGTCCATGGGACCGGGGCTCGGGATGTGAAAGGCACAACGAGCAGGCAGGGGATCGACGACCTGCTGCACAAGGGCGGGAACGCAACCGGCGGCGTGGGCGGCGCGGGAGGCAGCTAGCGGGCGCATGGGTGTGCGCGACGCTCGCCGCCGCGAAACCCCCGACGCCGAGCACAACAGTGCGAGCATGGGCTAATGGTCGTCTCCCCAACGGTACTGCCAGGCGAGGCCGAATGTATTGAAGTTGCTGCCGGTGCGCGTGGACAGGCCGCGGTTGGCGTAGAGCTTGACCGAGTTGCTCCGGTCGACCGGCAGGGCGACCGTCAGGCCGCCCCGCGAGTTCGACTGCCGATTGGCATCGGGTACGCCGTCGACGCTGGTTTGTCCACCTATGAAATAGGTGCCGTCGAGCGCGGCCCATACGCCGGACCCGAAGGCATAAATGACATGGGCCTGCACCGAGTAGATCGGGTCCTGCGTACGGGTCTGGCCATCGAGAAAATTCGTGTTATCGGTAAAAAAGGTGACGCCCGGGACGAGCTCGAACGTCCATGCTCCAACGGCCTTGGACGCCCCGAGTTCCGCCTTGAACGCCCAGCGGTTGGTGCCGAGGTTGACGAGCTTGCCCGGATCATACTGACTCCACGGAGCCCACACGTACACGCTCGCGCCGAGGATAAGATCCTGTCGATAGCCCGCGTATTCCTTCAGCGAAAGCGCCGGAGCGCCATAGAAGTTGACCGACAAGTGAAATCTCGGGTCACCCAGCCCCGAAACCTCGCGCTGGTGGGGCTGACCGGCCAGCTCGGCACTGCCCGAGAGCCAGGCGTACGGCAGCACGACGTCGAATTTCGCCGACTGGCCCAGTACGTCGATCGAACGCGCGTAGGCAAACGTCGCTGAGTTGACCTTGACGTCAGCGTTCGTCAGAGGCACGGTCGGGTCGACCGCGACGCCGCCCGACGTGTACGTGTATCCCGCAATCAGAAAGTTGAGGCCGATGGGCGCGTTCGAGTAGGCCCGGGGCTCGAGATCCTGCGCGGCGGCGCTCGACGCGCCCAGCGCCACAAGAATCCCGATGAGCGCGCGGCGGCTCCTGCACGCGAAGGTCGCTTCGGGGAGCGCCCGCGCTAAACATCTGTCGTATCGCCCCCACCGCATAAACGCCGTCCCCGACCCGGAGAATCCGTCAGGGTGCGCGGACCGCTGCGCTTCCAGCGGCCGCCGGATCGGCGATGATCTTCGCGCCGACGTCCTTCAGCAGCCGCTGGAATTCGGGCGAGGCGAGGATGATCGTTCCCGCCGCGGCGCGCAGGCGATCGACGGCTTCGGGTGTCAACACGAAGGACGTCGGCTGCTCGTTGAGGTACGCGCGCTCCTGCGGATCAGGGAGCGCGGCAAACGACACGTCGATCGCGTAGACCTCCGCCTCCGGGACCCGTATCGCCGTGCAGATAGGCGAGTCCTTGTTGGCGGAACACTCGGCCAGCCGGCGGATCTCGCGGTCCTTTTGCCACCGCGCCGAAATGTCCTTGAGGAGCTCGACCGCCTCGTAGGAATAGTGATCGATCGGAACGCCGGTCGCCTTCAGCAGGATGTCTATCGTTCCCGGCGGCGACTCCGATTCATCCCAGTTCGTTGGCGGCGAGGACAGCGAGTTGACGACAAAGACGATGATCCTGCGCACGTGGTCGAGCGGTGTCGGCATCCCCGCGTCGTGCAGCGCTTCGAGGAACTCCAGCGCGTCGAGCACGCCGCGCATGCCCACGTTGTCGGACACCCCGCCGTCCACGAGGTGGATATACGGGTGATGCACGCTGTCCAGATAGGGCTCGACATCCTTCAGCTCGCGGATCGCTCGCGCGGCGGGCCGGGGCGGATTCGCCGAACGGGTGAACAGCTTGACCCAGGGCGGCGCGCTAAAGTTGCAGGTGCCCCCGTAGTTGTTGATCGTGACCGGGGAGAGTACGACGGGTACGGCAGACGATGCGGCGGCGGCGCGGGACAGCCGCACGGCATCGAGATCCGAGCAGAACACGTTGAACAGCGTCTGCTGGAAGGTCACCCGGCCCCCGGTCGAGATGTCGGTGGCCGACGCCATGATCAGCGGGCCGTCGCCGCGGTCGAGGTCACCGAAGGTCGCGCCGTTGAACAGGATCTCGTCATACAACTGCGCCGCCAGCTCGGAGCGGCCCCAGCCCGGCGAGGACAGATCGCCCCAGTAGCGCGGATTGAGGGCACGGGCGATGAGCTCGCCCTGGACGTCGCGCTTGAGGAAGCGCTGCTCGTAGTCGTCGAAGAGCTTTTCGCCGTACAGGCCGTAGGCCAGGGCGGTGAAGCTGCCGCCCGACACCCCGGTGATGACGTCGACGGCGTCGAGCAGGCGAACCTTGGCGCCATTCGGTGCCGCGATCTCGGTCCGCCGAAGAAACTCCAGAACGCCATACGAAAACGCAGCGGCTCGTGTCCCGCCGCCCGAAAAGGCAAGGACGACGAGGTTTTGCTGGCTCTTGAAGTGCTTCTGGCGGGTCTGGAACGTGTACCCGCCGTTCGGGTCGACCTCCTTGATCGGCGGGTTGATCGGACGCGTGGCACAGCCGCCCAGCACGAGCAGCAGGGCGAACGCCGCGGGCAACCACCTGCGCGAGTTACTCATGGCTTGCTCGATCCTCATTACGATGTGACGCGGTCAAGCGCCAGGACCGCGTTGGCAATGTCCGCACTGAGCTGCTCGACAGCCCGGCTGTGGGCGGCGGCGAGCGCGTCGTAGCCGTTGTTCTCGACTTTCTCGCGCACGCTGGTGCGGCCCGTCCGGGCCTTGCCATCCTTCATCCGGCGCACGGTCCAGACCGCATCGAGTGTAGCCGACTTCCCCGGCGCCGATTCGAAATTGCGGATTTCGACCTGCACGCGATAGTCGACGTCCGCACCGAGCGTCTGTGGGAACAGCGTTACGGTCGGCGTGCCCAACAGCGCGACAAGATTCTCGGCAATGACGCGCGCGAGGTTGTCCTGCAGCGGCGATGCCCAGCGGTTGAAGTCATCGAGCGCCACCTGATTGGCACCCGTGGTGACGACGATTTGCGGACGGTCGACGGCCGCGGGCACCGAAACCGGGCCCACCGCCACGGACAGTTTCGACGCTGCCGGCCCGCCCGTCGCGGCGGTGGCGCTCAGCGTGTAGAAACGCGCGGGGGAGGACGCGCAACCGGCCGCGAGAACGGTGCACCCGCATACGATCGCTACGGCGGCAATTCGCCTCATCATTTTCCCCCGCCCGCCGGTTCGGCCTTGCCGCCGATCAGGGAGCTCGGCTGGCGCTCGAGCTGGTCGGTCAGCGCCCGCAGACTGCGCGCGGCCCGCGCGAACTCCTGCAGCGCGTCACGCAACTCCTGCTGGGCCGGGGCGTTCGATCCGAGGAGCGATGTATCGGCGCTGTTCATCGCGCGCTCGACGGCCGCAAGCGTGCGGTGCAAGTCTTCGAGACCCGTCTTGAGCCGCGGAACGAGCTCGGCATCGGCGTTGCTCATGAGCTTGGTGGCGCCCTGCAGCGTCTGGTCGAGACCCTCCAGATCCTTCTTGAGTTCGTTGCCGATCGCTTCGAGCGGCATCCGGTCGATCTTGTCGACGACACTGCTGAGCTTGGCCTCGAGCTCGGTGAGCGCGCCGGGCACCACGGGCAGCTCCGGCTCCTCCTGGCTGAGGTCGAGCCTCGCCTTTGGCGCATTCGGGTGGTAGTCGAAGGAGACGTAGAGTTGGCCGGTCAGAAGACTCCCGCTCCTCAACTGCCCGCGCAAACCCCGCTGCTCGACGAGCCGTCGCACCAGCGCGCGCCGTTTTTCCTCGTCCTGAAATGCCTTGGCGAAATCGCGCGCCTCCGTCTTTACATTCGCATAGGCCATCAGGCGCTCCGGGTAGAAGACAATCATCACGCGGGGGCGGACATTTCCCTTGGCCGCGTCGAAGGCGAGGCCGACGCTCGTCACCTCGCCCGCCGGCAATCCGAGGAACGTCACCGGCGCGCCGACGGCGAGGCCGCGCAGCGACTCGTTGAAATAGAGCACGTAGCGTTTGGCGCCCGCGTCCGGCACCTTCATCGCGGCGGTTCGGTCGTCGTAGAGGGTGAAGACGGCATTCGCCGCGGCGGGCTGCGCGTGGGGCTCGAACGGCGGCGTGTCGAACGAGAGGCCCCCGACGAGGAGCGAGACCAGCGACTCGGTATGCACGTTCACACCGTCCGCACCGATCGAGACGTCCACGCCGCTCGCGTTCCAGAAACGGGTTCCGGAAAAGACGTAGTTGTCGTAAGGCGCCTTGACGAAGATCTTCATCTGTACGGCGACGCCATCGGGGGTGAGCTCGTATTCGATGATCTGGCCAACCGGCAGCCGGCGATAGTAGATCGGCGAGCCGATACCCAATGACCCCAGATCGGTCGCCTTGAGGACGTACTGGCGCCCTTGCTGCTCGGTGACGACCGGCGCGACATCGAGCCCGGTGAAGGCGTCCTCGCTTTCCTCCGACTTGCCGGGCTGGAACCCGATGTAGTTGCCCGAGAGCAACGTGCTGAGCCCCGAGATTCCGCTCAGGCTGACGCTCGGCCGGACGACCCAGAATTTCGCATCCTCCACCATCAGTCCGGCCGCGCGCTTGGTGATCTTGGCCGTGACTTCCACCTTGGCGTAGTCCTCGGTCAGATGCACGGACGTGACCCGGCCGATGTTCACGTCCTTGTACTTGATGAAGGTCTTGCCGGCTTCGACGCCTTCGGCAGCCGTGAAGACGATCGTGATCGTGGGGCCCTGGCTGCGGATCCGCTGGACGGCAATGCCGGCGGCGACGATCGCGGCCACAATCGGGATGATCCAGATCAGCGAAATGCGGCCGCGCTTTGGCGGAACCACCGTGGCCTGCGGGAGGCGGTCGAGATCGTCGGGCTCAGCCAAAACGCACCCGCCGGTTGCTGCCGGAATCCCAGATGAGGCGCGGGTCGAAGGTCTGCGCCGCGAGCATCGTCAGCACCACGACGACCATGAAGAAGACGACTCCCAGGCCGGGCTCCACCGACATCAGCGGTTGCAGCTGCACGAGCGCGACGACGAACGCGTCGACGAACACGTCGAGCATGGACCACCTCCCCACGAATTCGATCAGATAATAAATTCGCGTGCGGTCGCGCATGTTACTGATCGAGCCGCGCTGCACCGTGATCAGCAGATAGCCGAGGGCCACGAGCTTGCCCAGCGGGATCAACACGCTGGCGACCAGGACGATGAGCGCCAGCGGCCAAGAACCGGACTCGTAAAGAAAGAGCACGCCGCCCATGATCGTGTCGGATTCGACCGCGCCGAGCGTCGTCGTGCGCAGCACGGGCAGGACGTTCGCGGGTATGTAACAGATGGCGGCCGCGATCACGAGCGCCCAGGTGTACTGGACCGAGTTGCGGCGGCGCCACACGAGCGGCGCCCCGCAGCGCGGGCAATGCCCTGGCTTATCGGCGGCGGCGGGCCGCGACAGCAGCGCGCAAGTCCCGCACGAGACGAGGCCGACCTGCGCTGCGCTCACCGCCGAAGGGGTCCCCCCGCTCGTGGCGCTCATCGCGCCACGCCGTCGGTTGCCCTGTCTGCGAGCCCGGGCGGCGGCCGCCCATCGGCCCATTCCACCCGCTTCCAGACCTCGCGCGGGTCGAAGGTGACCATCACCGCGGAGACGAGGAGCACGAAGGCACCCGCCGCGTACATCCCGACGCCGGGAATGACGGTCGCGAGCTGCGCAATCTTGACCAGCGCGACCAGGATGCCGAGCATCATGACCTCGGTCATCGACCAAGGCTGCATGAAATGCGCCGATCGCAGCATCGCACCGACCCAGCGCGGTGCCGGCGGGCGGCGCACCGCCAGGAGGACCGCGAGCATGAAGACGATATGGCCCGCCGGTGCGATGACCGCGCAGAACGCGACGATCACCGCGGTAATCTCGCTTCCCTGCAACCACATTTCGCGCGCGCCGCCGATGATGGTCGTGCTGGATTCGCGGCCAACGGCCGAAAGTCCCATCAACGGCGCCGTATTTGCGAGGATGAGCGCAAGCGCGGCTGCGATCGTGAGCGCGAGCGGGCGATTGAGCGGGTCGACGCGCTGATCGACGAGCGTTTCGCCGCAGCGTGCGCAGCGCGCTTTGCCGCCCGGCGGAAGCGGCGGGACGCGTTGCAGCAGGTCGCAATCGGGGCAGGCGATCGTTTCCATGGTCGGCGAATCGCTCATCGGCGATCGCGCATCTCGCGCCTGGCCGCCGCGAGGGCGACGAACTGCGACACCACGACGGCGGTATAGAACACTCCGAACAAAGTGGTCAGAAGAGCGAGCGTCGTCGCCGGCGCCCGTACCGGCGTCACGTCCGTGTAGCCGAGCGTCAACATCTGCGAGATGCTGTAATAGGAAAACAGTGCAAACCGGCCATGCCAGTCGGTGAGCAGCGCGTTGACCGCCGGATTGATGCTGTACGTCGCCGGCATCGAGACGTAGGTGAGGGCGTTGACCGACGCCCACGCGTCGCCGGCAATGAGGTAGCCGCAAATGGCGCCAAGCACGTTCTCAACCGCTGTCCGCGACGCGCGGAACAGCCCGCGCAGGATCACCCCGACGGCAACGGCGAGGTAAAGCGTCATCAGTGCATGGAAGGTGAGCAACAGCGGATATTCGAGGCTCGCTCCCAGCAGGTGACGCCCCCACCCGATCGCCACCGTCGCGACGAGAACCGTCACCATCGTGACCCGCTCCGCGCGGCCCTCGAACACGACCAGAAAGATCGACACGCCCAGCACGGTACGGAAGATGTCGGAAAACATCTCCGGGACGCCCGCCCCGACGGTGAACGACTGGATCGTGAGCGAAACGAGCAGCAGCCCCAGCAGCACAGCGTATCGGTGCCTGCGCCATGCGACGATACTCAGGCTTCGCATTCCATGCCTCGGGGGCGCCGTCAGAAGGTCCCGCTGCCCGAGCCGCGGAACAGACAGAATGCCGGCGGCGGGAAACCGTCAATATACATCGACCCATTGACGCCCGCCGCGCTGCATTCATGATGGGCACGAGTCAACGCTCATGCCCGGAATCCCGCCCGCCGTTCGCAGCGCCGGAATGCCTGCGTGCTGCGGAATCGCTCACCCGCCTGCGGAATGAGCGCGCCGTAAACGGCAAAGAGCGCGAAGCATCCCGGCACAAAGCGCAGCAGCGGCTCGCGCAGCCACCGCTCCAGCGCGTTCGCCGCGCATTGCCGGAGGCTGGATCCTTCATTGCTTCGCCGGCTCGACCTCGTAGTTGGCGTAGCCGAATTCGTCGTCGCGCGCCGCGAGATATTTTTCTCCCATCTTGTAGACCGTTATGTGAAACGGCGTGCCGGCGAGCTCGGTGGTGAGATGCCCGTCCTTGATTTCGTACTCCAGGTCGCCGCCATGCGACAGCTCGGCCATCTGGCTCATGTCGGCCGGCTTGCCATCGACCATGGTGATCAGGCGATGGCCGGTGGCCCCGTAGAGAATTTCGAACCGCCGCCCGGTGACGGTGTTGGTGACGTTCACCGTCTTGCCCACGATCAGATCCTTCAGCTGTGCGTCGTTGAGCGCCGCCACGCCCTTCTGCTTCAGGTCGGCCACGGTCACGCCCGGCTTGACGGCCTTGCGGGCCTCCGCGCTCGGCGTGTACCAGATCGGCGAGGTCCATGCGCGCTCCTGGATCACCGGCTGGAACCCCGCGCCGCCCGGCGGCACCCTGCCCAATTTCGCCGCCTGGATCGTGCTCCACCGCGGGGTCGGGATCTCCAGCACGCGCGCGTAGTAGAACGCGTCGAGGCCGGGATCGAATTGGGGATCCGTCCACACGGTCTTCAGCTCCACCGCGCCGATGCTGTTGGTGTAGGTGCCCTTCGCGAGGTTGACCGTGTTCCCGACCGGCGGCACCTTGCCGGTGGCGGGATCGGGCTTGCGGTTGCCCGACCAGGCGACGTCGTACACCTTCTCGAACGATTGCCCGTTCTTGCTCCAGCCCTTGATGACCTGGATGCGGTCGAGGTTGGCAGCGTCGGGGTCTTTCACAGCCCACAGCGCGAACGTCGGCGCCTTGGACTGCGGCGACGGCAGGTCGGCGCCCATCGGTACGCCTTTGGCGTAAGCCACCCTCACCCAGTCCTGCTGCTTCAGCACATCGGGCCCGAACTCCCAGCCGCCGAACATCCGCACCTTGATGCGCACGCCACTGGTGGAGTACGTCTCCTTGCGCTTCATTCCGGCGAAGATCGCCTCGCGCGTATTCTCCTCCGCCCATACCGCGCTCAGGCCGGCCGGGCTGACCCAGAGGCTGTTCAGCCCCAGCACGGTAGCGCCGTCCAGCCGCTTTTGTATCGTGTCGTCGACCGTGCCGTGCACGCCCTGGAAATTGGCCTGGGTGTAGGGCACGACGGTGACGTGCGAGTCGGAGCCGCTGACGACGCCGAACTTGTAGGGGTTGTAGCCGCGCGCACCCTCCATCGCGATGCCGTCGCGGTAGGCCTGCCGGACGTAGCTGCCGTGCTCCTTCGGCGCCCCTCCCCCGGAGCCGAGAATGTGCCAGACGAAGACCTCGTAGTTCGCGAACTCGTCGTTCGGCGAGAGGTTCGGCGTCGTCTCCGACTGGCCCTTGACCTGCTTCAGCTCGGTCAGCGGCTCGTTGCGCAGGCGCGCCTCCGCATACGCCCGGTCGATCGGCCGGCCCTTGTCGTCCACCTCCGTCGGAAACATGTTGCCGTCGGAGAGGTTCGCGTTGTGCGACACGGCGAGCAACTCGTTGCCCGCCGCGCGCTGCTTATCCATCCACCGCCAGAGCTCGCGCGGATCGGTCGAATCGACGGCGGTGAACGGCACCTCCGGCACCTTCTTCGAGTCGAGGAAGAAGATGTTGCGGTGGAGGTTCTTGGAATTCGGCGTGGACGTCCATTCGTAGGCCGCGAACGTCGTGAACTTGCCCGGCTGATAGTACTTGTCGGCGATCGCGACGATCCGTTGCCAGACGGGAGCAGCCACCTTGGGGTCTGAGAGCGACTTGATATTGACACCCTTCGCCATGGTGGCCGAAAGGACCTTGAAAGCGAGCAGGCCATCCACGCGCGTGCCGACCTTCAGCGTCTCCGCGAGCCAGGGCGAGTTCTTCCGCAGCGGCGAATCCGGATCGCTCGCCTCCTGGATCACGCCCACGTATTCCGCATGCTCGGTGACCGCGCCCCAGTCGAGCGGCTTGGTGATCGTCTGCTTGAAGCCCCCGGGGTGCAAAGTCGGCTTGCCCAACGCGTACTGGTAGAACTCTTCCGGCCCGGTCAGGCGATCGCCGAACGCGAAGGCATCGAACGACCAGCTTGTATGCAGGTGTTGTTCTCCGAAGTAGACGTTGCGCTCGGGGTTCTTCTGCTGCGCGAGTGCTGGTGCCCCGTGCAGGCTCAGCAGTCCGGCGCCGATCAAAGAAAGGGCTATCCCACGAAGTTGGCAGAGCATCGCATGTCCTCCCAAGTCAAAGGAAATTTTTGGCAGCCGCGATCCGCAAGTCGTCAGAAACTCCAGTTGTAATAGCCGCCGACGAACAGCACGCCGGTGTTGTTGTACGAACCGACGAGATCCCCGCGGCCGCCGAGCGCGACGGGCTTCGAGTGGAGGTCGGTCCTGAGCGTGCCGCCGTAGAGGTATTCGGCGCTGATGCCCCAAAAGGAGGTCTTGGTGAGCTGCTGCTGGCCGCCCACGCCGAAGCGCCACGCCGTGTTGGTGGGCAGCAGCGGCGAAATCTGCGAGCTGTTCTGCTGGAAGCCCGAGTCGTAGGCGAGCCCGAAGTTGAGGAGCCACGGCTCGCTCACCCGATACTGCGCGCCCCCCGCAACGTGCCACGTGTCCTTGAACGGAATGCTCGTCGCGACGCTCGTCGGATTGGTCGTGTCGTCGATGCCGATCTGAATCTGGCCGAATTTCGACCACTGCTGCCAGCCGACGCTGCCGAGCAGCGCCCAGCGCTCGTCGACCTGGGTGTAGAGGCTCGCCATCGCCGTCTGCGGTATCTTGATCCCGATGGCGAGGCTGGAATTCAGCAAGCCGGCGTTGCCAAGCGCCGCGCTGATGCCGGGCGCGAGCCCGGTGAATTCCAGCGGTGTGTTGAAGTTCAGGTCCACCTGCGAGGTCCAGGTCAGGCCGAACCGCGTTGCCGGGCTGAATTCGTAGAGGAGACCCAGATTGGCGCCCCAGCCCCAGGTCTCGTCCTTCATCTTGAGCCGGCCATCGCCGTAGAGCGGATCGATGTTGTTGATGGCGACGTTGGTCTTGTAGATCCCGTACATCGCGTTGACCGACGCGCCGAGCGAAAGCTTGTCGTTGACCTTCCAGGCCACCGTCGGCAGCAACGACATGCCGACGATCCACGTCTGCTGGACGTAATAGCGCCCGACCCAGTCGTTGTCGTAATTGAGCACGCCGCCGACGTTGCCGGCCAGGGCAAACCCGACTTTCACGTCGGGGGACACCGTGTAGCTCGCGAACGCGCCGCCGCCGGGAAACCAGCCGTCGTGGCCTACGGCGTAGCCGCCGTCGTTGCTGCCGAGCCCCGGCGACGTTCCGGAGCCGCTCGAAAACTTCGTGTTCGCCCAGAACAGCTGGCCCGCCGCCAGGAATTGATTCCCCGCCAGACGCGTCATGCCGGCAGGATTGGTAAACACGGTCGAGGCGTCCTGCGCCCGCGCGCCGTAACCGGCCGAGGCAAGCCCGACGTCGGCGGTGCCCAGCTCGTAGGCCATCATGCCGCCGGCCATCGCGGAACGGGACAGCGTCAAGACGAGAGCGAGTGAAGCAGCGACCACTGCGCGTTCGAGAGCCGCCTTGCACCTACGATCACTGAGCATCGATGGTCTCCATTTCATGGACTCGCAACGTTTGCCGGGCGTCATCCTATCGCTTTCAGCCCGTCAGCAGGTCGAGCATCACGAGGACGCCCATGATCGCGACCGCGATCAGGATTCCATAGCCCGCGGTGAGCAGGCTTCTGCCGTTGGCGCCGTTCATGCCGCCTCGGTCGAGCGCGCGCCCGCTCAAGGCGCAGGCACGACGGTGTAGTAGACGCCGTTCGCGCCGTACGCCGGATGGAACCAGGTATTGCCGCTCAGGTAGTACGTCGTGCCGCCCTTGCTGATGGCCATCGCACCGGCGGGTAGCGCCGCGTAGTTGATGCCCATCGTATAGGTCCCGCCGCCCGGCGCACTTGCGGCGGCCGCCCCGGTCGCAACTCCGGCGCCGTAGGCGGCGCTGGTCGCGGCCTGCGTGTTGGCAGACGCTGCGGCCGCACCCGCCGCCGCGCCGACGATCGCACCCGCCGCGGCGGCGCAGCCGTAGCAGCCCGACGAGTAGTACGACACGGAGACCGGCGGGTGATAGACATATGTCGGGTAGGCCGCAGACCCGGGAGGATGGTAGGCGGTCGCCCCCGAGGGATACGAGTGCGACCAGCCCTGACCGTACCTGCCCGACGTGCTGCCACCGTACACGTTGGTGTGCGTGGTCCCGCCGCCGTAGTCGTGCGACGTGCTGCCGCCGTAGGCGTTCGTGTGGCTGGTGCCCTGACCTGCCGTATGGCTGGTGCTGCCGCCGTAGCGGTTCTCGTGGCTCGTCGAGCCAAAGCTGTGACTCGTGCTGCCGCCGGCGCGATTGGCGCTCGCCCAGCCTTGCGCCTGGCCGGCCCACAGCGCCGCCGCCAGCAGTGCGGCGAGTACGGCAACGAATGTCTTCATGGCGCTCGACCTCCTCATTGCGACTTCGGTTGGGTCTTCGCAGGCGCGGCCGTGGCCGGCTTCATCTTCACCAACGGCTTGACGCCCTGCGGCAGCGCTGCGGCGGCAGGATTCGCAAACGCGATCCGCTTGGCCGACAACGCTTTCTGCGACGTGAACGTACCCTGCGCGATCGGCGCATCGAGCTGCCAGTTCGACAGTTCCATCTCGTGGCGAAGGTGCAGCGGGTCGGCCCGAAACACCGCCCGTATCCGCCTCGGGAGCTTGTCGTCGACGCCGATCCAGATCTGCAGGAACACGTCGTCGTTGGCCCAAGCCAGCATGTCGGTCTTCGTACCGCCCACGGTTCCCGAGGGCCCGATGTAGAACGCCAGAATCGCGCCGTCGGTCAACGCGGCGTAGGGGTCCGCGGCGACCAGATCCATGAACGGGTAGAAGATGCCCGCGTTCTGGTAGGCGGCCTGGAGCGCGGCGTCGATCGTCGGCGGCGCGGCGGCCACCGCGACCAGATCTTCGGCCGGGGCGTACGCCATCATCGTCTTGCCGTCGTAGTAGAACTCGGACGCGGGTCCGTCGCCCGGCATGACGATCTTCAACTTGTCGGGCCGTTGCATCGTGACGTCGTAGCGCGAGGTATAGACGATCGGCGGCCCGAGCTTGCTGGGATACTCGTAGCCGACGGTGGCGGTGAACGACATCGACTTCGCCGCAGCGAGGCGTGCACTCATGGCTTTGAGCAGATCCATCGCCCGCGGCTCGAGTATCAGCTTGAACTCGGGCGCGGTCGCCTTCTTCGCTGGTCTCGCCGCCTTGGCCGCCGTGGCGGGCGGCGTTGCAGCCTTGGCGTCAGGCGCGGGGGTCTGCGCCGTGCCGGCGCCCGCCCCCAGGAGCCCCAGAACGAGCACCAGCGTCGTCGCCGACCCGCCGCACCGCGCAACTACCTTGTCCATGGTTCGCCTCAACATGGAGTCCCGATCAGGGAATCATCCCGCACTCGAACATCTTGTTCGCGATAGGAGCCGCAACCTTGTTGATGAACGCCGTTCGCATCTGCGGATCACTCTTCAACAGTCCGATGACGCGCTGCGCCTCCGGCGATTTCGGCTCACCTTTCTTCTGCCAGAGCTGCTCGCACGTCGAGCTCTGGTATTTCTGGATCACCTTGCCGGCGACCATGTCCAGGATCGGATACTGCGCGTAGGCGACACCCGCTGCGATCAACGCCGCGACAACGATCACCCCAAAGAGCTTCTTCATGCCGGACTCCTTCATGTGATTGGATTACGTCGGGTCCACGGGCAGGACCGCAAGACCCGGCGTTCATGCAACTCATTTTGCGTACTCCACCCGTGCCTGCTCGATTTTACCGTTAAACTTGAACGGTGCCCGGTCGTAGTACTCGATCCCCACCGGCGAGCCGAGGTCGATGCCGAAGTCGAGCGCGTCGTTGGCGGTGAACCCCAGCGGCGCGCTCACCGGCACCACGCCCGAAGCCACTTCCCTGCCGTCCACTTTCAGAACCACTTTCAGCGGGCCGGCCGCACGGCGCTCGACGTACGAAGTCTCGACCCGGATCTTCGCCTTTCCTGCCGGCAGCCGCTCCTTCGCGCGGATGTGCGTGCGCACGATCTCGAACAGGTTGTATTCGTAGGACAGGATGCCGTCCGTCACGTAGAGCGCGAGCCCGCCCGAGAAGCCGCCGAGCGAATAGAGCACGCCGTTGGCGTTCGCCGGAAGCTCGGCGTCGACGGTGACGACATTGGGCGTGTTGCCGAGCGCCGGCGCCGCGAATTCCGGCACCCGGGTGATCGCGCCCGGGAACGTCCACGACGTGTAGGGCGGCTTGGCACGAAGATCCGGATGGAGCGCCGCCACATAGAGCCCGCCGCCGACCGGCAGGCCGCGGTTCTTCGTGAACTCGACCAGGAACATCTCCTTCATCTCGGCGAGCTTCGCCGGCATCTTGGCCGCGAGGTTGTCCGCCTCGGACCAGTCGTCGTTGAGGTTGTAGAGCTCCCACGAGTCCTTGTCCGGCGTCCACTCCCGGATGCCCTTCGGCAGCCCCGGAATCCACGGGATGCGCGGGCCGAACGCGGAGGCGATCCAGCCGTCGTGGTAGATCGCGCGGCTGCCCATGATCTCGAAGTACTGGGTGCGCTTGACTTCCTTCGCCTTCGCATCGTTGAGGGTGGACGCAAAGCTCACGCCGTCGAATGGATCCTGCGGCACGCCATCGACCACGCGCGGCGGCGTGATGCCCAGGATGTCGTAGATCGTCGGCACGACATCGTTCACGTGCAGGAACTGCGGCCGCGGCGCGGCGTCCGGCCTGACCTTGGCGGGCCAGCGAACGGCGAGCGGATTGCGCGTGCCGCCGAAGTGCGAAGCGATCAGCTTCATGTACTGATACGGCGCTTCGCCGGCCCAGGCCCAGCCGGCGTGGTACATGTTGTCGGTCTTCGGGGAACCGAGGACGTCCAGGCCGCCGAGCCCGTCGAGCGCCGTGATCTGCTGCTTCGTCGTGGAGGGAAGGCCGTTTTGCGCCAGCAACTCGCTGATGGTGCCGTTCTGGCCTTCGGCCGAGGCGCCGTTGTCGCCCCAGATGTACAGGATCAGCGTGTTCTCGCCGTAGCCGAGCTGGTCGATCTCGTCGACGATGCGGCCGACCTGCGCGTCGACGTGCTCGGTGAAGCCGGCGTAGACCTCCATCAGCCGGCGCTGGAATGGCTTCTCGTCGTCGGGGATCGAGTCCCACGACGCGAGGGTCGCCGGTCGCGGGGTCAGCTTCGCGCTCGGCGGCATCCAGCCCAGTTGCTTGGCCCGCGCGAAGGCGCGCTCGCGGTAGCGGTCCCAGCCGTCGTCGAACTTGCCCTTGTACTTGTCGGCCCACGCCTTGGGCACCTGATGCGGACCGTGCGAAGCGCCGCTCGCCCAGTACATCAGGAAGGGCTTATCGGGCGCGAGCGCCTTGTGGTTGCGCAGCCACGCGATCGCATCGTCCGCGAGATCCTCGCTCAGATGGTAGTAGTCGTGGCCGCCGGAAGTGTGCGGATGGTCGACGTACGCCGTGTTGCGCACCAGCATGGGCTCCCACTGCGACGCCTCGCCGGCGAGAAAGCCGTAGAAATACTCGAATCCGTAGCCGGTCGGCCAGTAGTCGAACGGTCCGGTGGCGGTCGTCTGTTCGGCGGGCGTGTTGTGCCACTTGCCCCAGGCGGCGGTGCTGTAGCCATAGTCCTTCAGCACCTCGGCGACCGTCGCGCTGCTCTTCGGGATCGTGCCCATGTAGCCGTCCCAGTCGTTCGCGAGCTCGGTGATCTGGCCGCTCGCAACGCGGTGATGGTTGCGCCCGGTCAAGAGCGCCGCCCGCGTGGGGGAGCACATGGCGGTCGTGTGGAAGCGGTTGTACGACACGCCCGCCTTGGCGATCCGGGAGAGCGTCGGCGTGTGGATGTCGCCGCCGTAGGTATCCGCCTGCGCGGGACCGACGTCGTCGATCAGAACGATCACGATGTTCGGGGCGTCCTTGGGCAGATGCTTGACCGCCGGAAGAGGGCGATACGTCGACTCCTGCATCGTCGGCATCGCGATGCTGCCGGACGGCTTGGGCGGAAACGGCAGGACTTCCTGCGCGCCCGCGCTCAGCCCGAAGCCGGCGCAAAGCGTAAGCGCGACGGCCGAGGCACCCAAAACTGGTTTCATCGAAACTCCTTGCGAATCATGTTCGCATGCCACCTCGACATTGCGGTGTGACCTGGCTCATCGTTGGCGTCATTCAGTCCGCAGAGCCGACGGGGCCGTCCGCGACCCGTGCGTCGATCCCTCGAATGGCCGGCGACACGTAACGGACCCCCTGCAGGATGCTGTCGATGCCGCGCAGCAGATCGGTGGCGATTGCGCGCTTGAGCACCACGCCGTCCGCGCCGGCGGCAATCGTCGAATGGGCAACGGTCGGCTCGTCGTGAACGGTCAGCAGGAGCAGCTTGGCATCCCCAGCGCGTTCGCGTAACCGGCGAACGAGCCCGAGGGAATCGCCAGGCGCGAGCGACAAATCCGCCACGATCAGTGACGGGTGCAGACGCTGTGCGCCCTCGATGAGCGAAGCCTCGTCCGCCACCATGAAAACAGAGGCGAACGCGGTTTCGAGCAGTCCGCGCACACCCTCGGTCAGGCTGTGATGGCGATCGGCCAACAACACGCAACTTATCTTTGCATCGTTCATCGCGGTCGCTCGCCCCCGTCGCTGGCAGCGCGCCACGTGCGCTCACGCGACCTGCGCCACGCGATCACTCTGCCTTGAGCGGGACCGGGCGTGACCTCGAAAAATTACGAGGGGGCGGGCGGGGAAATTACGAGGCGGCCCCCTGCCTCCGGGGGGTGGCCGGCGCTGCCGGCGTGTCATCATCCGGGCGAGAAACAGGAGACGCACATGCGAAGACGAGTGCTTGGAATCGTTGCGATCGTTGCCGTGCTGGCCATCGGCGGCTACATCGCGTTCCAGAACTACTGGTACTACGTGCCCGCGTTGATCGCGGCGATCCGCGATCCGGTCCGGCCGAACCACGAGGTCGAGTGGGACAAGGGTCCCGCCATCGCGGCCGCGGCGCCCGCCGACCGCCTTCCCAACATCATCCTGATCGTGGCCGACGACCTCGGCTGGAACGACCTCACTTTCGGCGGTGGCGGCGTGGCGAACGGCGCCGTGCCGACGCCCAATATCGATTCGATCGCGAGGGGCGGCGCGAACTTTCCGCAAGCGTATGCGGGTGACGCCACCTGCGCCCCGTCGCGCGCCGCGCTGATGACCGGGCGCTACGCGACGCGCTTCGGATTCGAGTTCACGCCCGTGCCCGTGCAGTTCGCGCGCCGCTTGGGGCACGCGGGAACGCCAACGCATCCGGCGATCTACCACCCGGAGCTCGAGCACGACGTTCCGGCGATGGCCGAGATGACGGTGCCCACGAGCGAGCGGATGTTGCCGCAGCTGCTCAAGACGCGTGGCTACCACACGATGATGCTGGGCAAGTGGCACCTGGGAGAGACGGCGGCGACCCGGCCGGAAGCGCGCGGCTTCGACGAGTACCTCGGTTTCCTTCCCGGCGCATCGAAGTACCTTCCCGACGCCGACCCCGCGGTTGTCAACGCGCGCCTGGACTTCGACCCCCTCGACACGGTGCTGTGGGCGGTCCTTCCGTTTGCCGTCGTCAACAACGGCGGACCCGGGCGCTTCGCGCCTTCGCACTACATGACCGACTATCTGACCGACGAAGCGGTCAAGGCGATCGACGCGAACAAGAACCGGCCGTTCTTCCTGTACATCGCCTACAACGCCCCCCACACGCCGCTGCAGGCGCTGAAATCCGACTATGACGCGCTGCCTGGAATCGAGAACCACCGGCTGCGCGTCTACGCCGCGATGATTCGTGCGCTCGACCGCGGCGTCGGCAAGGTGCTCGAGGCGGTGAAGGCCCACGGACTCGAGGACAACACGCTCCTCATCTTCACCAGCGACAACGGCGGCACCAACTTCGTCGGACTGCCGGACATCAACAAGCCATTCCGCGGCTGGAAGGCGACTTTCTTCGAGGGCGGTATTCATGTCCCCTTCTTCGTCAAATGGCCGGCGAAGATTGCGAAGGGCACGACGTATGCGGGGGCGGCTGCGCACGTGGACATCTTCGCCACGGCGGCGGCGGCCGCGGGAGCCCTGCTGCCCGCGGATCGGAAGATGGACGGGGTGAACCTCGTGCCGTCCATCACCGGCGAGGCGCAGGGCCCCTTGCACCCGTCACTCTTCTGGCGCTCCGGGCACTACAGGACGGTGCTGGCCGGCGACTGGAAGCTGCAGCAGTCGGCGAGGCCGAACAAGCGTTGGCTCTACGACCTGCGCAGCGACCCGACCGAAGAAAACGATTTGACTAAGACGCGGCCCGACAAGCTTGCGGAACTGAGCGCGCTGCTGGCGACGATCGACGCCGAGCAGGTGAAGCCACTGTGGCCCTCGCTGTCCGAAACCCCCCTCCCGATCGATCGCGCGCTCGATCAACCCGAGCGCCCGGGAGAGGCCTACGTGTATTGGCCGAACTAGGAGCCTGTCCCTGACTTCCTTCGGAACGAGGTGGAAGAGGGAAACAGACCCCGTTCCCTTGCGTTTCGGCGACGAGATTCATCGTGCCGCCTCGAAGTGATGCAGGTGGCTTTCCATGCTGCCCGCTTGCGGCGCGTGCCCGCAGGTGCGGCAGAACCGGCCGACGTTCAGATCGATGCCGACGAGTCGCACAGCGCGTCGCGGGGCCATACCACCAGCCGCGGGGGGGTCACGCTCCGCGCGCCGGTCGTATTGTCGTTGTTATCTCAACGCACGGATGACGGAGGCAATCATGGCGGAAATGAACGGCGGTGAGCTCATCGCCCGCTGCCTGGCAAACGAGGGTGTCAAGTTCCTGATCGGCCTGCCCTGCCCCGACGTGGACCCGCTGCTCGCCAAGCTCGACGAGTTTGGCATTCGGCTCGTGCCGGTGCGACACGAGTCGGCTGGCGTGCACATCGCCGAAGGGATCTACAAGTCGACCGGACAGGTCGCCGCCGTGTTCGGGAATCCGGGCCCGGGATCGTCCAACCTGCTGGGCGGCGTCGTCGCCGCGCGGCACGAAGGCGTGCCGGTGCTGGTGATCACCGCCCAGCATCGACCGGGAATCGTGAACCCCTCGTCGCCCGCCACGTTTCAAGGGCACGATCAGCTGGATGTGTTCCGGGCGACCGTAAAATGGGGTGGCTCGGTCGCAGTGTGGGAGCGAATTCCCGAGCTCTTTCGAATGGCGTTCCGTGAAATGTGGAACGGCCGGCCGGGACCGGTGCACCTCGATATCCACAACACCGTCGTCTACGCGAGCGGCGACCCGAAGCGCGCGCCGATCTTTCCGGCAGCGATGGGACGCGCAGGCAACCCCCAGGCCTCGCAGCGGCAAATACTCGAGGCCGCCGACCTGCTCGCCACGGCGAAGCGTCCGGTGATCGTTTCGGGTGCGGGCGTGGATCGTGCCGGTGCCGGCGCGCTGGTCGCGGCGATCGCGGAGCGGTTGAACTGTCCGGTGATCACGACGATGGCCGGCCGGAGCTCGTTCCCGATCGACCATCCGAACCATCTGCCGATGTATCTCGCCGATCCCGCGAAGGCCGACGCCGACGTCGTGCTCGTCGCCGGCTCCCGGTTCGGCAATCTCGACCTGCCGTTCGACAAGTACTGGGGCGATCCCCTCGCGAAAAAGCTGATCCACATCGACGTCGACCCGCGCAACATCGCCGTATCGCGTCCCGCGGCGGTCGGAATCGTCGCCGACGTGGCCGACGCGCTCGCCGGCATCGCCGCGGAGCTCGAGCGACGCAACGTCAAGCCGGCCGATGGCACGAAGCTCGCCGGCTACCGCGCCGTCGTCGCCGGCGCGCAGCAGGCGGTCGGCAAGGGGATCATGGAGTGGGCGGGCCCCGGCATCCATCCGGCGCAGGCGCTCCTCGCGATCGGCGAAGTCTTCGGCCGCGACGCGTGCTACTCGACCGACGGCGGCATCACGTCGCTATGGGCGCACTCGCTGCTGCCGGCGACTCGGCAGCGTTCCTACATGGGCATCCTCGAATTCGGCATGCTGGGCACGGGCATTCCGGCGGCGCTCGGCGCCAAGCTCGCCGATCCATCGCGCGAGGTCGTCTGCGTCACCGGCGACGGCGCCGCCGGCTTCTACATCATGGAGATGCAATCGGCGGTCCGCGAGAACGCCAAGATCACGACCGTCGTGTTCGCCGAGGGCGCGTGGACGATGGAAGAACCCAACGAGCTTGCGCGCTATGGCAAGACGTTCGGCACGAAGAGCGGACCGATCCGCTGGGACACGGTCGCGCAAGGGCTCGGTTGCCACGGCGAATACGTCGATAAGGCCGCCGACATCAAGGCGGCGCTCGAGCGGGCCCGGCGGCACGACGGTCCGGCACTCGTCTGCGTCAAGACGAGCGTCGAGGCGAATCTGAGCGTGCCGGCGGAACTGAACGCCAAGTTTCTCGAGGTGTACTACGGAGCCGACTGAACGACCGGCGCTGCGCGGCCCACGCCGCGCAGCGCAATGCTGCGATCGAGGCCATAATCGCCGCCTCGCGCGCATCCGCCCCCGGAACGTCGAGTCCCGACGCAGTGAGCGGTGCCTCACCCCGCGACGATCCCATGCCTGATCGCGAAGTGGAGCAGCTCCGCGGTGTTCTTCGCGCCGATCGATTCCATCAACGTGTACTTGTGAAACTCGACGGTCCGCGCCGAAATGTCGAGGGCGGTCGCGATCTGCTTGGCGGACCTGCCCTCGGCGAGCAATTGAAGGATTTCGCGCTGTCGCGGCGTAATCGCGGAAACGGGATCCGCGACCCCGGCAGGTCCCTTCTCGATCGCGCGCAGCACATCGGCCGTCAGCGCCGGGGTAATGAAGGTGCGCCCCTCCAGCGCGGCGTGAAGCGCGAACAGCAATTCTTCCACTGCCGAATGCTTGAGCACGAAACCCATGGCGCCGGCCGCGACAGCACGGCGCGCGTACGCGGCATCGCGATGCATAGTCAGGAAAACCACGCGCACCTCCGGAAGCTCGGTGCGAAGCCGGATCAGCGCTTCGATGCCGTTAAGCTGCGGCATCGTGATGTCGGCGATGATCACGTCGGGCCGAAGCCGCTTGGCGGCCTCGATCAGCGCCACGCCGTCCTCGACGATCTCCAGCAGCTCGAATTCCTTCGCGAGAAGACTGCGCAGACCTTCGACGAACATCCGGTGGTCGTCTGCGAGCAGAACGCGCGGGAGGCTCGTCATGAAGCGCCCGCCTGCAGCCGGACCCACGCGACGATCGTCGTCCCGGATCCCGGCGCGCTGCGTAGTTGCAGATTGCCTCCGAGCTGCCTGACGCGCTCGCGCATGCTTGCGTGTCCCAGGCTGGGACGTGGCCGCACTCCGTCGACATCGAAGCCAACGCCGTCGTCAGCGACGGAGAGCTCGAGTCCGCGTCTTCGCCGCGTCAGCGAAACGCTCACGGTCGTCGCCCTGGCATGGCGGACAGCATTGCGCAGCGCCTCCTGCGCGATGCGGAACAGGCACAGCGCGACATCGTTCGGAATCCTTTCGGGGACCTCGCCGACCTGGAGATCGACGCGAATCGCCTGGCCATGGGCCGCCCGATCGCATTCCGACTGCAACGCATCGACGAGACCAAGATCGTCGAGCACCGTCGGATGGAGCCGGTACGAGAACGCGTGGACGTCCTCGGAAAGACGCACCAGCTCATCGTGCATGGAAAGATCGCTTGCCTCGCGCGTCGAGGTTCGCCCGTCCCGCTGCGCGCGGGCGGCGTCGATGGCGAGCCGTGCAAGTCGGGGCGTTACGTCATCGTGCAGCTCCCGGGCCAGGGTTCGATGTTCATCCTCGTGCGCGGTCAGGATTCGACCGCTCAGCAGCAGCGCTTCCTCCTCTGCGCGGCGCCGACGGGCGCGCTGGGCCAGAAGCGCTGTCAACAGCACCGACTGGAGGATCACGATGCCCACGCCGGCGAGGATGGTCCACCAGTGCTGTTCCCATACGGAAGGCAGCCGATAAAGGACGGCGCTACCTCGCGCCAGGCGCGCCTCGGGAATTCCCCAACGCTGCAATTCGCGCCAGTCGTAAGCGGGCGCAGCAAGCTCGGTCGGTCGGACGGCGGGCTGCGAAATCGCTTCGCCGGCGAGCATTGCCCGGGCCATCTCCGCCGCCCGGACGGCTGCGTCGCGCTCCGACACCAGTGGCCCGCCGACGATGCCCTTGCCAAGCTGATTCGCGTATAGGCCGAACATTGGAGCGTTCGCCGCCGCGTGAATCTGGGCAAGCGCCAGGTCCTGTTGTCGGGAAACGCCCGAGCCGTCCACATACAGCTGAGCGAACAGGATCGCCGAATTCGGAGACAACGTGGCGACCTGCCGCTTGATTTCATCCAGCGACAGCTTGTTCAGGTACAGGAACGTGACTCGCGGCTCAAGGGGCTTGATCTCGGTGCGCAGAACGTTCACCCAATAGCGCTCGATGGGTGAATCGCCGATGATGATGGCGACGGTCGACGTCTGGGGCAGAACCTGCAGGATGTGCTCGAAGAGTCGCGGGATGTCGAGATGCACGGGTACGCTCGCGTCCCGCGGCCCAAGCCGCACGTCCTGCATTGCGCGCTCCTCGGCAAGCGCGACCAGCACCGGCGACTCGGCGAACAGCTCGTCGCGGTACTGCGCGTAGAACGCGTTGGCCAGGGGACCCAGCGGGATGACGAGATCCGGCTTGACATCGGCAAAGCGGTCGCGCAGGAAGCGCACGAAGGAGGGTGCATCGCGCGCCGGGTCGAAGCGAGCACCGTCGAGCGAAACATCGTAGAAGGCCACCGCAGTCGACACGCGCTGCGCGAGTTCCGAGCGGAACAGCGACGCAAACACTTCGTAGGGAGAATCTTCCCGGCTGAACGAATTGATGACGAGGATCCTGGCCGGACCGTCGTGGTCGGCAGCGAACGTGGCAAACGACAGCATAAGGAAAATCAGACCGGTGGCGAGTCGGCCGTGCAGCCGACACGCGTGAAGGACAAAACCCACTCCGGATTTTCGAGGCCGAATCACCGAAGCATGACGGAGTTCGGTCGTAGGCCGATCAGCCTGCCGGCACGGCAACCCTCGCCGTCCCGCAGCGACAGCACACCGGGTGCGACCTCAAAGTGTCGCGCCACTCGCAGTTCGCGCGTTCTTGCGCCGAAGCGCCAAGGGCGCCCGAGTGGACAGGCCCACGAGAGGCATAAATCTGGCAGGCACAGCACGGGACACACGACGGACGGCCCAATGCGGAAGAGGACGAGTGCCCCTTGAAAACAATTGGGGCCGAGGGGATTCGAATCCACGGTTACCGGAATCCAAGATTGCAATTATAGATTGGTAACTCATTGATTCGCAATCGAACCTGCGGCACCGCGAATGTGACGCAAAGCGTTCACAACTCAAACGATGATCGCCGGCTCCGGCAAAAGCGCCTTTCGCGCTCGGGTCGAGAGTGTTCGCGTCGTGTGCTCTGCATCGTCCTTGCCGTTTGTAGAGCACCCATCAACCTGCGCCTTCCGGAAAGTCCGCTGCCAACGTCGTCGCTTCCCAGCTATCGAAGTCGTTGCGCATCGAGGCGAGCTTCTTCCGCGCCAACTCGAGCGCGGTCTTGCCGAGCAGCAAACGCAACGGCGGCGTGTCCGACAGTGCCACGTCGATAATGGCTTGCGCGCCCCTTACCGGATCGCCCGGCTGGTGGCCGCTGCGGGCTGCGACTTGCTTGCGACGCTCGCCGGCCGTCGGGACGTAGGCATCGATCTGCGTCAGCGACTGCTTGATCGACGCACCCGCCCAGTTTGTGCGGAACGCTCCGGGCTCGACGATCAACACGTCGATACCCAGCGGCTTCACCTCTATTGCGAGCGATTCCGAAATGCCTTCGACCGCGTATTTGGTGCCGTGGTAATACCCCGTCGCCGCAAAGCTCGTGATCCCGCCGATTGACGAGATGTTGACGATCAGGCCGCTGGTTTGCTGGCGCATCACGGGAAGCACCGCCTTTGTCATATCGACCAAGCCGAACACGTTGGTTTCGAACATTGCGCGCACCGCCTCGTCCTCGCCTTCTTCGATCGCCGCGAGATATCCGTAGCCGGCGTTGTTGACGAGCACATCGATGCGGCCGAATCGATGCTTCGCTTGGGTGACCACTTCGTCGATGTGCGAGCGCCGGGTAACATCGAGGGGCAGGACGAGCGCCCGGGCATCGTGACCGGCGGCGATGTTCGCCAGCGTCGACGGATCACGCGCGGTGACGATTGCGCGCCAACCGCGTGCGAGCACGAGCTTCGCGAGTTCGCGCCCGAAGCCGGTGGAACAGCCGGTGATCAACCAGACGGGATTGTCGCGATTCATCATTTGCAAATCTCCTTTCAAGGATCGAAGCCCAAATGGCGGCGAAACCCGGGATGGCGGTGGGGACCCGCCTCTGTCGCCTGGCCTGTCCCTTCGGCGCTGTCCGGCGACCTCTTCTTACCGTTGATTCCGGCGTGCCGGGACGTGCGGGCGTGGTTTCCTGGCGGGTCGCAGGAATTGCTGTCTGTTGTCCCATCCGCATCAGTCGGCTTGCGCACGGGCCGGCTGCGTCCCGCTGCGCTGCGCTTTCCACCAGGCGATCAGGCGCTCGAAGTAGAGGTAGATGACCGGGGTGATGAAGAGCGTCAGCGCCTGCGAGACGACGAGACCACCGACCACCGTGAGGCCGAGCGGCTGCCTCGAGCCACCGCCGGCGCCGATGCCGAGCGCGATCGGCAGGCTGCCCATCAGCGCGGCCATCGTCGTCATCATGATCGGGCGAAAGCGGGTGAGACACGCCTCGAAGATCGCCTCCTCCGGGGACTTGTGCCGGGTCCGCTGCGCCTCGATCGCGAAGTCGATCATCATGATCGCGTTCTTCTTCACGATGCCGACAAGCATGATGATGCCGACGAACGCGTACATGTTGAGATCGATGCCGAACATCCACAGCGTGACCAGCGCGCCGAAGCCCGCGGTCGGCAATCCGGAGAGGATCGTCACCGGGTGGATGAAGCTTTCGTAGAGTATCCCGAGGACCAGGTAGATCACGAAGATCGCGAGCGCCAGCAGGACCCCCATCCCCTGCAGCGACGACTGGAACGCCTGCGCGGCGCCCTGGAAGGTTGCGTTGATCGTCACCGGCACGTTCATGTCGGCAGTGGCCCGCCGGATCTCCGCAAGCGCTTGCGAGAGCGAGACGCCGGGTTTCAGGTCGAACGAAATCGTGACCGCCACGAGCTGACCGAGGTGGTTGATGGCGAGGGGACCGACGGTCGGCTTGAGCGTCGCCACGGCGTTCAACGGTACGAGAGCGCCGGTATTCGAGCGCACATAGAGCAGCGACAGCGCCGCCGGATCCATTTGATACCGGGGCTCGAGCTCCATCACCACCCAATACTGATTGGTGGGCGCGTAGATCGTCGACACCTGTTTCGCGCCGTACGCGTCGTAGAGCGTGTTCTCGATCGCCTGTGCCGATACGCCGAGCGCCGAGGCCTTGTTGCGGTCGATATCGACCGTGATCTGCGGCTGGGCAATCTGCAGGTCGCTCGTGACATCGACGAGGTCAGGTAGCTCCCGGAGCTTCGCCTCCACCCGCGGAGCCCATTGGTAGAGCTCCTTGGTGTCCGAATCCTGGAGCGTGTATTGGTAGGCGCTCTTGGTCAAAAGTCCGATGCGGATCGCCGGAATGTTCTGCACGTACGCCTTGATGCCGGGCACCCGCATCACCGCGGGCCGCAGTTCCTGCACGATCCTCTCGGCCGATGGCCGCTCGCCTCGCGGCTTGAGCGTGACGAACAGGCGGCCATTGTTGAGCGCCGCGCTCGGTCCGCCGACACCGACGAACGACATCACGCCTTCGACGTTCGGGTTCCGGCGGATGATCGCAGCGACCTGCTGCTGCAGGTTCGACATCGCGTCGAACGAGATATCCTGCGCGGCCTCGGTAATCACGAAGATCTGGCCGACGTCGTCGCTCGGCAGGAAGCCTTTCGGCGCGACGTAGAAGAGCGCCGCAGTCCCGGCGAAGATCGCGAAATAGGCTCCGAGCGTGATGTGCCGGTTGCGAAGCACCCACTCCAGGCTTTTCTGGTATCCCGCCCGAATCGCTTCGAACGCCCGCTCCGAGAGCGCGTACAGCCGCCCGTGGTCCTCTCGGCGCTCGATTTTCAGGAAACGGCTGCACATCATCGGCGTGAGCGTCAGCGAAACGAAGCCGGAAATCAGCACGGCCGTGATGATCGTCACCGCGAATTCGTGCAACAGTCGTCCGAGGATGCCGCCCATGAACAGCACCGGGATGAACACCGCGGCGAGCGAGAGTGTCATCGAGACGATGGTGAAGGCGATCTCCTTCGAGCCGTCGAGCGTCGCCTTCATCCGCGGCTTTCCCATCTCCATGTGGCGCGTAATGTTTTCCAGCATCACGATCGCGTCGTCGACCACGAAGCCGACGCACAGCGTAAGCGCCATCAGCGACAGGTTGTCGAGGCTGTATCCGAACACGTACATCAGCGCGAAGGTGCCGATGATCGACACCGGCAGCGCGAGGCTCGGAATGATCGTCGCCGTGACGCTCCGCAGGAACACGAAGATGACGCCGACGACGAGAACGAGCGCGAGGAGCAGCGTGAGCTGCACGTCGTCCACGGAGTCGCGGATCGGCTGCGAGCGGTCGTAGAGGATCGACAGCTTGATCGATGGCGGCAGCTGCGCCTCGAAGTTCGGCAGGATCTTGCGGATCGCGTCGACGATCTCGATCGTGTTGGTGCCCGGCTGCCGCTGGACCGCGAGCACGACGCCGCGCGTACCGTTGTACCAGGCGGCGACCTTGTCGTTCTGCACGCTGTCGAACACGCGGCCGAGCTGATTCAGACGCACCGGTGCGCCGTTGCGATACGCGACGATGATCGGCGCATAGGCCCGGGCGTCGGCGAGCTGCCCGGTCGCCTGCACCGACGTCGCCTTCTCGCGACCGTAGAGCGTGCCGGTCGGGATGTTGACGTTCGCATTGCCGACCGCCTGCTCGACGTCGGTCAATGCGATGCCGCGCGACGCGAGCTGATTCGGATCGAGCTGGATGCGCACCGCGTACTGCTGCGACCCGTAGATCTGCACCTGTGCGACACCATCGATGGTCGAGATCCGCTGCGCGAGCAGGTTCTCGCCGTAATCGTCGACGACCGACAGCGGCTGCGTATCCGACGTCAGCGCGAGCAGCAGGATCGAGAAGTCCGAGGGATTGACCTTTCGTTGCGTCGGCGGATTGGGGAGCGACGACGGCAGCGAGCGCGCGGCGGCGGCGATCGCGGATTGGACGTCCTGCGCCGCCGCGTCGATGTTACGGTCGAGCGAGAACTGTAGTGCGATCGTCGTCTGGCCGGAGGTCGACACCGAGGTCATCGAATCGATGCCGGCGATCGTGGAAAACTGTTTCTCGAGCGGCGTCGCCACCGCCGACGCCATCGTTTCTGGGCTCGCTCCGGGAAGCTGCGCCCGGACCTGGATCGACGGGAAGTCGACGTTGGGCAGTGCGTTGGTCGGCAGCAGCCGGTAGCCGATGATGCCGAAGATCACGATGCCGAGCATGACCAGCACGGTCATGACGCGGCGCCGAACGAACAATTCCGCGATGTTCACGAGACCTGGGCTGCCGGGGCCACGGTGACCTTGCTCCCGGGCGCGAGTCGCAACTGGCCGACGGTGACGACGCGCTCACCGGGGACGAGCCCGCTCGCGATCACCGAATCGTCGCCCTCGGCGCGCGCGATCTTCACGTCGCGGAGGTCGACCGTATCGTCAGGCTTGACGATGAATACGTACTGTCCGTCGGGCCCGGTCTGCACCGCCTGGGTCGGTACGACGATGGCGTTGTCCTGGCGGTAGAGCGTCATGACGACGTTGACGAACTGGCCCGGCCACAGCGCGGTGTCCTTGTTGGGAAATTCGGCCTTCAGGTTGATCGTGCCGGTGGTCGTGTCCGCGCTGTTGTCGATGAAGGAAAGCCGTCCGCTGATCGGGGGTTGCCGAGAGTTGGGCAGCGTCACCTGAACGACGAGGTCGCCCGCCGCCTGGTGCTCGCGGACGGCCGCGAGGTCCTGCTCCGGCACCGAGAACGAGGTGTAGACGGGCGTGATCTGATTCAACGTGACGAGCGGGTTGGTGTCGTTCGCCTTCACCAGATTGCCGAGCTGAATCATGATCCGGCCGGCATAACCGTCGATCGGCGAGCGGATCGTGCAGTAGTCGAGCGCAAGCTTCGCGGTTTCGACCGCGGCCTCGTCCGCGCGCACGGTGGCTTCGGCCGTCTGTGCATTGGTTCGAACCTGCTCGTAGGCGTCCTGCGAGATGAAATTCTGTCTCAGGAGATCCTGATAGCGCACATCCTGGGCCTTGGCGCGCGCCCGTGATGCCTGGTCCTTCGCCAGGTTCGCCTTCGCCTGATCCAGGGCGGCGATGAACGGCCGTGGATCGATCTCGAACAGCACGGAGCCCTTGTTGACGAGATTGCCTTCCCGGAAATGAACGGCGACGATCTGACCGTCGACGCGCGCCTTGACGGCGACCGTCGTATACGGCACGACGCTGCCGATCGCGTGCAGTCGGTAGGGGACTGACTTCAGGACGACCGGGGCGATCGCGACCGGCACCGGCGGCGCCTCCTTGCTGGCCGCGGCCCGGGTGCCGGGCAGCAACCGGTAGAGGAGGAGCGCAGCCGCGGCCACGAGCACAAGCCCGAAAACGACGCCTGCGGCGCCTCGTTTCGAGATCAGCATCTCGGTGAAGTCTTCCTGCCATTCCGGCGAAGCAGTCGCCGACGTCCCCGTGCGGACCCGGCTATTCCGCCACAGATCGCTTCCGGCCCCAAAGCTGCGATAGACCTCTATCGCGCAGAGAGATTCCGGGCTCCGTCTTTCGACGATTGCAATCCGAGCGTCAGCTGCGCGATTTCAGTGTCGTAGTTTCGCTTCGTAGAATACTCCCGGGTCGCGATCGTGTTTGCTTTTCTCCCACCGACCAGTTTTCGTTTTCTAATGAAACCGCCATTCACCACCAGAACGCGCGTCGAGTAGGAATTCCCTTTTGCCCGCCCTGTTCCTGCGCCGCTCCACATCGCGGCACGCATTTCGGCGCCTTGACATGCCCCTCGTGCCATCATGGTCGTTGCGAAGCGGAGTCCCCCGGGGCGCGAGGGCCAAACATTCGACCAACCGCTACGTCTGACCGGGCCGCCGTCCGCGGCCCGTGGCCGGAGATTGTGACAGGGCCGGGCGCGCAAGTCGTAACGAAGCGCGCGCAAGCACGTCTGCTGCAGTAGACTTGTAGCTCGCAAGATGTCCACTGGTCCGCAACGCCGCGGGCACGGCTAGCCGGCGTCGGACCTCGAAGAACCCGCACCGCGCCTTCGCGAGTTTCGGTCCAACGCCATGACGACCTCCGCTGTCGGTCTCGTCGTTGATGAGCATGACGTCGGGATCCCCGACCTGAACGTCATCATCGAGGACGTCTCGCAGCAGTTCGACGTTCTGCTCGATTCGCAGACGACTAACGCGCAAGGCGCCTTCGGCCTGCGCTACGTCGGCTACAAATTCGAACCGAGCACGCCCGGCCGGCAGATCCGCAAGCTGCGGCTTCGCGTTCGCGTCGGGCAGCATGTCGTGAAGGAGATCGCGCAGGAGGATCTGCCGACCGACGATCACATCACGTTCCCGAAGATTCGCCTCAAATCGCGCGAGGAAGCCACGAGCTGGTGGGCGACGCTTGGCACCGGGGAGGCGTCGCGGAAGACCGACGGCAACGCGGTGCGCTGGCTCGCCGACAACTTCGATGGCTGGGACCGCGTCGCGACGGTGATCGAGAACTCGTCGCAGCGATTTGCGGCCGATCCCGGCCACAAGTGCGCGCTCGACGTCATGCAATTGACGATCGATTGCGGCAAGTTCCATCCTGACGAGCCCCCGAAGAAAGGAGAGTTCCTCGAGGATCCGTTCGTGGTGCTGCGCTTCGACCCCACGCCGGGCAACGCGCTGACCCCTGCGAATGAACGCGATCTCAACGACAAGGACGTGCGGATCGAGCGAGCCATGCTCAAGGCGTATCGCGACGGTGCCGAAGTGCGTATTCAGTTGCCTAAGCCGACGCTGGACAAGCACGGGTTGGCCGTGGTCGGAACGGCCATCCTCGGCACCGCGTCGTTCATGTTGCTCGGTGGAACTATCGCGATCATTGCCGGCATCGTGTTCGCCCTCGAGTTGCTCGGGATCCTGATAGTCGCGATCATCGGCAAGTCGCAATCGCCCGGCGATCCGCCGACGATCCAATGGTTCAAGGATGCCGGCAAGCTGCCGAACCGCGACGACTCGGTGTCTGTGAAGCAGCTCCACATGCGCTCGAACCAGTTCACGCACGCCAAGCTCGTCATCGATCGCGGTCGTGAAGCGGTCCTCCTGGGCTCGCCGATGGAACAGGATTATTACGATTCGCTGCAGCATGCGGTCGACGAGCCGCGGCGAGGGAAAACCGCTGAGAAGGGACCTATTCACGACGTGAGCGTAGCCGTGCGGGGTCCGGCGGTCGGACACATGCAAGAGCTCTTCAACAACCACTGGAACCTGACGGCGCCGGACGACAAGCTGCCGCTTCCGGCCCCAACGCTGCCGGCTATCACGCAAACGGACGATCAGAACGAGTTCATCACGACCGTGCAATTCGTGCGGACGCTCGATGCGATGTTCACCGAGGATTTCGATCCTCCCGCGCCGACGGGCGAGCAGGGCGTGCTCGAAGCGTATCTGCGCGCGATTCACTTCGCCGAGCGCTTCATCTACATCGAGAACCAGTATTTCAACAACGACATCATCACGCGTGCGCTGATCGATGCGCTCGCTGCCAAGCCGAAGCTCGTCGTGATCCTGTTCCTCAACTCGGCGCCGGACATGTGGTGTTATCTGAAGTGGCAGCAGACGGCGATCGGCCAGATCGCCGGCTCGCTCAAGGACGAGGCAAAGGCGCGCCTTGGGGTATTCAGTGCGTGGAGCCACGCGAAGTCGGACGGCAACCATCCGAAGCCGCGCCTCGTCGACAACTACCTGCACACGAAATCGGCGGTTGTCGACAACCGCTGGGCGACGGTGGGCTCGGCGAACCTCGACGGCGCGTCGCTCGATTCGATCCAGTATGCACGGGCAACCTTCGGCGGGGACGTGCGGAATACGGAAGGCAATCTCGTCGTGTTCGAGGAAACGGCACCGGCGCGATCGGCGGTGGACACGCTGCGCCGGCGGCTGTGGTCCGAGCATCTTGGCATCTCCGATCCCGCCTCGCAGGTGCTCGACGACGCTCCGGACAAGAACTGGCTCGAAGTGTGGAAGGGAACGGCGCAGCGAAAACTCGACGGGCTCAAGACAAACCTCGACCAAGTGCTTGCTTTCGACGGCCCGGGTACCGACGGCATCCAGAGTCACGTGCTGCCGTGGCCGAGCAGCTCGAAGTTCTTCGACAAGCTTGGGTTCTTCGAACGCAAGAATCCGCATAAGGTGGCGCGCGCGCACCTTTCGATGTTGCTCAGTCTCGACGATCAGCCGAGCGACGTGCTGATGTCGCAATACGACGTCCTCACCGACGGACCCGAGAGCTTCACGTTCAAGTACAAGAAGCCCTGACGTGGAAGGCGGCGCACGATGGCGAGCACCCTTGATCGCATTGCCCAGGACACCGGACGGCTGCTGAAGTTCGTCGCGGCCGTGCTCGCGCGGGACAACGGTCCGCGCAGCTTCGTGGCCTCGTTGGGGTGGGAGTTGCCGCCCGGCGTCGACGACCTCGGCCTCGCCGCGCTGGATCTCACGGCGGTGGTCAAGAAGTTCGAGGCGCTCGAGGAGGCGCAAAGCACGAATGCCGACGACGCCGTCCTCGCCGCACGATTCGCCGATCTGCTCGATGAAGTCATCCACACGGTATCGGCGTTGCGGGCGACGGTCGCGGGCTTCAGCGCGACCGGTGACTATCTCGACAAGACGCACATCAAGAGCGAGTTCCTGCCACGCTTGAGCGGTGTCATGACGTCGTCGCGGCTTTCGGCGACATCGCCTGCCGCGTTCCTGCTGCTGCAGTTCTTCGGCGTGATCACGCTGCGGCACTTTCCCGCCGACCCGACGATCTTCCAGACCGACCATCTGCGCGCCAACTTCGACTGGAGCGCGCTCGGCCGGCTGTTCACCGATCCCGTCGGGCTCCTGGAATCGCGCTACGGATGGGGCACGGCCGACTTCCTTGGGCAGGAGTTCGTGACGAATCTCGGTGCGGTGCTCGAAATCTTCGGCGAGCCGGTACAGCTGCGCGCACTGCCGCGGCGGGTAGAAGAGCAGCTCGCAGGCACGCTCGTGCCTGCGGTTGACACGGCGCCGGCGACGCAGTTGCTGTTCAGCATCGATCGCAGTTTCGACCCGAGCGGCGGCCGTGACGTTGGGCTTTCCCTTTACCCGCTGCGCGCGAGCGCCCCGGGTGCGACCGACGCAGGCGTCGGGATTGCGCCTTACGCACACGGCGCGGAGCAGCTGCGCTTCGACCTCGCGCCGCGGATCAAGCTGGAGTTCGACACGACCGTTGCGCTGGATTCGGGCGTGGCGCTCGCCTTCCGCCCCGGCCAGCCGCCGAAGCTCAAGGCCGGACTCCTGGGCGACGACGGCGTTATTGACAGTATCGATGGCCATGCGCTCGTGCGCGTGATCGTTGGCGAAGCAGGACAGCGCGTTACGCTGCTCTCGTTTCCGGGCGGCGGGCTCCTCGACGTCGACTCGATCACCTTCGCCGGCGGCATCGAGGCCGCGCAGGGCAAGCTCGCGCCGAGCTTCGCCGCGAAGTTGAGTGGTGCTCGCGCCACCATCAAGCCTGGCGAGTCGGACTCCTTCCTGTCCTCGATCCTTCCGGCGGACGGCGTCGAGCTCAAGTTCGACTTGGGCCTGCGGTGGTCGGCGACCGGAGGCATGAGCTTCGATGGGTCGGCGGCGGCGGCGATCGATCTTCCGCTTCACGTCTCGATCGGCCCGCTGCGCATCGACGGACTCCACGTCGCGCTGTCGCCGTCCGACGCCGGCATCGGCCTCGAGACCAGCTTCGCGGCGAGTACGAGCCTGGGGCCGCTCACCGTCGCCGTCGATCGCGTGGGCACGCAGGCGATGGTCGCGTTCCACGACGGCAACCTCGGCCCGATCGACATCGCGCTTGATTTCAAGCCGCCGTCGGGGATCGGTCTCGCCGTCGACGTGCCGGGCGTGGCGAGCGGTGGCGGCTTCCTGTTCCACGATCCGGCGACCGCCACCTACGCGGGCGTGATGCAGCTCTCGATCTACGAGCAGCTCACGCTCACCGCCTTCGGCCTGATCGCGACGCGGATGCCCGACGGGAGCCGCGGCTACTCGATCATCGTCTTCATCACCGCGGACGATTTCCGGCCGGTCCAGCTTGGTCTGGGCTTCACGCTGCTCGGCGTCGGCGGGATGGTGGCGATCAACCGCACCTTCGACGAGAACGTCCTGCGCGAAGGGATCAAGAACGACACGCTGGGCATGCTCCTGTTCCCGCGCGATCCGGTGCGTAACGCCCCGGCGATCATCGGCGCGCTCGCCAAGGCCTTCCCGGCGCGCAGCGGCAGCTACCTGGTCGGGCTGCTCGCCAAGATCGGCTGGTTCACGCCGACGCTGGTGCTGATGCAGCTCGCAATCATCGTCGAGTTCGGCGCGCGCAAGCGATTGCTCGTGCTGGGGCGCGTGAGCTCGCTCCTGCCCTCGGCGGACAACGATCTCGTGCGCATCACCGTCGACGTCGTCGGCGTGATCGATTTCGACCAGGGCAACACCGCGGTCGACGGCATGCTGGTCGATTCGCGGCTCGCGCACGCCTACGCGCTGACCGGCGCGATGGCGCTGCGCGCGCGCTGGGGTTCCGGTCCCGGGTCGACGTTCGTGCTCGCGGTCGGCGGGCTCCACCCGCGCTTCACGCCCCCGTCCGATCTGCCGAAGCTGCCGCGGATCGCGATCGCGCTCGCTTCCGGCAACAATCCGCGGCTCACCTGCGAGGCGTATTTCGCGATCACTGCGAACACCGTGCAGTTCGGCGCGCGCGCGCAGCTCTACGCCGCCGCCTACGGCTTCAGCATCGAGGGCGACATCGGCTACGACGTGCTGATCGAGATCCAGCCGCTCCATTTCATCGCCGACTTCGATGCGAAGGTGCAGTTGAAGCACGGTTCGAGCAACCTGTTCTCGGTGTCGGTCAAGGGCGAGCTCGAGGGACCGCGGCCGCTGCGCGTGAGCGGCAAGGCGTCGTTCTCGATCTTCTGGTGCGACTTTTCGGTGCGCTTCGACAAGACGCTGATCGACGGCGAGAGACCGCCGCTGCCCGCGGGAGTCGATCTCCTCGCGCAGCTCAAGCAGGCGCTGGCGGATCCGACCAGCTGGAGCGTGCAGACGCGCGCCTCGCACGGCGTCGCGCTCCGCAAGCTCGCCTCGGGCACGACGCCCGTCCTGGATCCGCTCGGAACGCTCGTCGTCAGGCAGCAGATCGTCCCGCTCAACACGACGCGGGACATCGATCTCTACGGTGGTGCGCCCGTGTCGGGGGCAAGGCGTTTCCACCTCGAAGCCGCGTTGCAAACGCAAAGCCAGCATGTCGATCCGGTGCGCGGCCGCTTCTCGCCGGCGCAGTATTTCGCGATGAGCGACGACGAGAAGCTGGCCGCGCCATCGTTCGAGGAGATGGATTCCGGGATCATGTTCGGCGGTGACGCGGCAGGCTTCGACGAAGTCATCGCGGCGCCGCTCGTCTATGAATCGCTCGTCCTGGACACCGTGCCGCAGCCCGCGAACCGCGATCCGCGCTACACGCTGCTCGCCGGTCAGCTGATGCTTCACACGCGGACCGGGTCGGTGGCGCGTGCGCCGATCCGCAAGACCGGTCCGGCGCGCTTTCGCGTGCCCGACGCGCCGAAGGCGGCCGCGCTGGTGACGCCGCGCTTCCGGATCGTGCCGTTCGACGAGGGTACGCCGGCGCCGGTCGATCCGGGCACGCAAAGCTGGAGCGAGTACCGCGCGGCGCTCGCCACCCTCAATCGCGGCGCCGCCACCTGGCAGGTCGTCCCGCTGCACGAACTCGTCGGCTAGGGCCCACTATGGCTGATCCCGCCAACCTGAGCTTCCTGCCGTGGGTGCGCGAGGGCGCGGCGACGGCGATCCCGGCGCCCGACACGCTGCTTCCGCAACGGGGCGTCGCCGATCTTTCGGCGTCGCTGTCGATCAACGGCGCACCGGGTGCGTCGATCGCGATCCGGCTGCGCGGGCCGGCGGACGTCCTCGGCGTCGATGCGCGGCAGGTCGTGCGCATGGAGCCGCTGCCCGAAAGCCGCGACTTCGAGCCGAACTATCTGGCCTGCGTCGAATTCGATCGGCCCGACTTCCCGTGGCTGTTCACGCCGGCGCACGCCAATGCGAGCGGCCAGCTGCGGCCGTGGCTGTGCCTCGTCGTCGTGCGCGAGCAGCCCGGCGTGAGCATTGCGCCGGCGAGCGCAGCCTCGCTTCCGGTGCTGCACATCGTCTCGCCCGCAAAGCCCATCGACGAGCTTCCCGATCTCGCCGAATGCTGGGCGTGGGCGCATTCGCAAGTCGCGGCTTCCGATACCCAGGCGACGTCGGTCACCGCGGCGCTGCGCGGCGCGACCGAGCTGTCGCTCTCGCGGCTCGTCTGCCCGCGGCGCCTCGAGCCCGACACCGCGTACATCGCCTGCGTCGTTCCCGCCTTCGAGCTCGGGCGCAGGGCGGGGCTCGGCACCGCGCTCGCGGACAGCGAGGTCACCGCCGCCAATGCGCTCGCTCCTGCGTGGACGATCATGCATGCGCCGCCGGCGCCGCCCGTGGGGCCCGCCGCGGTCGAGCTGCCGGTCTACCATCAGTGGCGATTCCGCACCGGCTCGATCGGCGATTTCGAGTCGCTCGCGCGCGCACTGCATCCCGAGTCCGCGCCCGACGGCCTGGGCTTGCGCAGCATCGACATCAGCCATCCCGGCTTCAAGGTGGCGACCGGCCTTCCGGAGGGGGCGACCGTCGATCTCGAAGGCGCGTTGAAGCCAATGGATGCGCCCGACGCGCTGCCCCCGTGGCCTGCCGGAAGCGAGCCGAAATTCAAGGGTGCGCTGGCGCCGATCGTCAACGCGCCCGGCCTCGCCGCGATCGCCGATCCGCATGCCGACCCGCTGCTCGCGCCGACACTTTACGGCCGCTGGTACGCCGCGAAGGCGACCGTCGCGCCGGCCGCGACGTCGTGGCTCGACCAGCTCAATCTCGAGCCGCGCTACCGCGCGATCGCCGCGTTCGGAACCCAGGTGATCCAGGAGGAGCAGGAAGCGCTGATGGCGTCGGCGTGGGAGCAGGCCGCCGAATTGCGCGAAGCCAATCAGCGCCTGCGGCGACTGCAGTTGAGCCTCGTGGTCGGCAACACGATGCACGCGAAGCATTTCGCGGCGCTCGCGCCGGAAGCGATGATGCGCGTCGCCGCGCCGGCGTTCGGACGTCTGCGTACGACGACGCCGTCCGACCCGGTCGCGAGGACCGTCGTCGCGCGAATCACGTCGACGGCGCTGCCCGTGAATGCGACGAGCAGCGCGATGGGCCGCATCGGACGCGTCCGCGGTCCGCTGACGCGGCGGGTGAGTGCGCAAGGCGTGACGCGCGTGACCACGGCAACGTGGATCGGAAAGCTGGGAGGCGTCTCCGGGGCGATCTTCATGACGCTGCCTGCGGTGACGCTCGCCACCGTGAACACCGTGCGGCAACGCCTGCCGGCGACGGCGAACATCTCGAGCTTCGGTGCGGTCACGCGCGATGTCGTCGCCAACATGCGCGGGCGCCCGCTGTTCGGCGTTTTCGCCGAAGGGCAGCCGGTGACGACGACGACGCTGCAGGCGCTGCCGCCAACAGCCGACAGCGCCGCCGCGCGTGACTTTCGCGCCGCGGCGAGCGAGCACTTGCAGCGCGTGAATCCCGGTCGCACGACTTTCCTTCCGCCGTTGCCCGTGCCGTTCCGCATCGACGAACTTCGCCTGGCGATGGTGAATTCGCTGCAGCCCCGCGCCGCGTTCACCGCGCTGACTCGCGCCGTCGTCGCGACCGGCGCCAACGCGACGTTGCCGGTCGACACGCCAGCGAGCGCGCCGGTGGGCATCGACACGATCGCCGCGGCACCGCACTTCCCGCAGCCGATGTACGAGCCGCTGCGCGATCTGTCGCAGGACCTGCTGCTGCCGGGCCTCGAGCACGTCGATCCGGACACCGTGCTCGGACTCAAGACGAATCGGCGCTTCATCGAGGCGTACATGGTCGGACTCAACGTCGAGATGGGCGGCGAGCTGCTCTGGCGCGGCTTCCCGACCGACCAGCGCAGCACGTTTTTCGATCAGTTCTGGGACGTCAGCGCCGCGTCGGCGCCGCGCCCGGACATCGATCCGATCAGCGGCTGGCACGAGCGCAAGCTCGGCGACGCGGCGGGCGCCCCCGTGCGCGAGCAGTTCGTGATGCTGATGCGCAGCGCGCTCCTGCGCCGCTATCCGAACGCGATCATCTACGCGGCACCGGCGATCGCGAGCGCCGGGACACGGACGCCGGATCTCGAGCCCGCGCACGAGCGCTTCCCGGCATTCCGCGGTGAGATGAAGCCCGACGTCTCGTTTTTCGGCTTCGACATCACGCCCGCCGCGGCGCAGGGCGCGGACGGCACGGCCGGGTTTTACATCGTCATCCAGGAACATCCGACCGAGCCGCGCTTCGGCCTCGACGTCGGGACCCCCGCCGGAAGCGGCACGCACATCCGTGTGGCCGACGGTCCCCCGGCGGGGGTTGCTTCGAATGTACTCACGTGGGGCCGTAACGCGGCGCACGTCGCCGGCATGGTTCGCCGGCGGCCGTTCCGTGTCGCGATCCACGCGTCGATGCTGGTCCGTCACTAAAGGCTCGACCGTGCCCGACACCCTGTTCCGATCGAGTTTAGCACTGCCGCGCGATGCGCCACTGCCGGCGATGCAGGAGCGGCTCTGCGCGAGCGACCAGCCGCTCGCGCTGCTGCCGGTGCGCTTGGAAACGCGGTTCTTCGCACAGCCCGGCGGCGGCAGCGAGCTCCGCGTGCGCGTCTACCCGGACAAGATCCATCTTGATTCGCACGAGCGCGATCTCACGCGGAGCGAGCACGACTGGGGCGTGCATTCGTGGGAAGCGCTGTGGCGCGCGGGCGACGACGTCGAAGCGCAGAAAACTGCCTGGCGGCAGCTCGCCGATCGCTTCGGCGACGAGCGCGCCGCGTGGATTCTCCACGTGCTCGAGCCCACGAACAAGGCGCAGCGGCCGACCTCGCCGACGGCGGCAGATCGGCCGTTGCCGAACCCGCCCGCGTTTCCGCAGGTCGCGGTCGTCGACGACCAGGAGCAGGCGTCGTGGCGCCGCGCGCCTCTCGCGCGGCTCATGCCCGATCGCTGGGTCGCGATCGTTCAATCGGGCGGTCAACCGGGGATCGTCGTCAAGGGCCGCGACATCGTGAAGCCCGTGGCGGTGGGCCCCGATCCCCAGGCGCTGCCCGTCGGCACCGGCGACGAGACGATCGTCGTCGACGAGGGCATGCAATGGATGGTCGACTTCGACGCCGCCGAAGCGAAGGGCATGGCGCTTCGAATTCCGATCCCGGCCGCGACGCTCGCCGCGGGACTCGACGGCCTGCTCGTTCTCGGCGTGACGGCATCCGCGACGCCGCAGCAGGTGATGGACGAACTCGCCGATCTGCTCGACGCGCACCATTACACCGACGGCCTCGAGTTCCTCCATCTCGGCACGCCGACGAACAACACGGCCGATCGCCGCGCCGGCTATCAAAGCGGTGGCCGTGATCACGATGCTAGCTTCGCCATGGAAGTCGGGACGGATCCGACGACGCTCGACGATAGCTCGAATGCAATCAAGATCGGGGCCGCGCTCGGCTTGCCGCGCGAGCGTACGAGGCGTGCGTTGGGCCACGTCGGACGTGCGTCGGAACAGCACGACGTTCTCCAGCGCGGCATGAACGTCGCGCTGTGGCAGGCGAGCTGGGGCTATTACCTCGGCAACATGATCGGTTTCGAGGGCACGGGACTCACGCCCGACGGGCTCACGTGGACGCGCGACCATTTCGTTTCGCACGTGCGCGCGGCCGGTGGTTTCCCCTGCGTCCGTACCGGCCGTCAACCGTACGGAGTCCTCCCGGTCACCTCGCTCGACCTGTGGAAGCCGGGTCCGAGCGCGGAAGTCACGTTGTCGCGCGACGCATTTCTCAAAGAACTCCTGATCGGATTGCGCGACAAGTTCTGGCGACCGAAGCTCGATCAGGTTGCGCGCGTGGGGCAGCGTCAGGGTCCGCCCGATCCCGACGCCGATCTCGCCGACGTGATGCGAAGCGAAGCGTTCTCCGGGACCTATCGTGCGCGCAGCCTCCTCGGGCGCCATTACCTGCAGCATCTGCGCGCGTTCATCGGCGAGGATCTGCAGGCGGCGGGATTCATCGCCGCGCAGGATGCGATCACCGGCGGTGTTCTGCAACGGGTGGGAATCCCCTGGCGTCCCCGCATGGCCGCGGCGACGTTCGCCGAATTGAGCTTCGCGCTGAAGTCCGCCCTCGTGCAAAACGGCGAGGTGTCGCCGTGGAAACTACTCGAGCCCGATTACATTGCCGCGTTGCTTGCGGAATCTCGAATCGACGCGTTGATCGCGGCGGGTCCCGCGGCTGACGCGACCGGCGCGAGCACAAACCTCCTCGAGACGCTGCTGCGCCATGCGCTGCTGCGGGAGATCGCCGAAGCGGCGGCTCGCGTCGCCGCACGGGCTCCGGGCGAAAATGTGTCGTCGCTCTTGCGCGATGCGGAGCTCAACGATCTGGTCGGCGGCAGCGCGCTTTCGTTGACCTTCAAACGCCAGATGGACATGAAGGTCGCGGCGATCACCGGCGATCGTACGATCGGGGACGTGGTCGAAGATGCGCTGCGGGGAGTCGTCGTTCCCGCCGCGGCCGGCGAGCTCGCCGCTCTCGTGGATTATCGTGCGAGCCTCAAGGCCTTGCAGGGGCGCGACAGCGAAACGCTGCAATTCCTGATGCAGGGCACGCTCGACCTCGCGTCGCATCGGCTCGATGCGTGGATCACGTCCTTCGCGTCCAAACGGCTCGCGGCGCTCCGTGCGCAAAACGCGATCGGGCTGCGAGCGGGCGGCTACGGTTGGATCGAGAATCTGCGTCCGCTGCCGCCCTCGGCAACCGTGGCCGTCACGCCGCCGCCGGGTGAATCGGCGCCGCTCTCAACTTTGGCCGACGACACCGGATTCATTCACGCGCCGTCGGCGACGCACGCCGCGGCCGCCGCCTTGCTGCGAAACGCTCACCTCGGGGCGACCGGCATCACCTCGGCGGACAGTCCTTTCGCGATCGAGCTCTCCTCGCGCCGTGCGCGCGAGTCCGCACGATTGATCGACGGCACGCGCCAGGGCCAGCCGCTCGGCGCGCTCTTGGGTTACCGGTTCGAGCGCAGCCTGCACGACCTCGGCCTCGATCGTTTCATCGCCCCGCTTCGCAATCTGGCGCCCTTGGCGGCGCGGCGCCTCGAGACAACCGACCTACCCGTCGATAAAATCGCCGCCAACAACGTCGTCGACGGACTCGCGTTGTCGGCGAGATGGCACGATACGCAGACCGATGTGACGAACGCTTTGCAATCGACGAGTCCGACCACGAACGAGCTCGCCAGCCTCCGTCGCGAATTCGACGGGCTCGCCGATGCCATCGAGGGGTTGAGCGACGCGCTCACCGCGGAGGTGGCCTACCAGATGGCGCGCGGCAATACCTCTCGAACCGCCGCGACGCTGGCGGCGATCGCTCAGGGTGACGCGCCCGCTCCCGAGCTCGAGGTCGCGCGCATTCCGCGCAGCGGTGCGGCGGTGACGCATCGGGTTCTGCTGCTGTGGAGCGGCCCGATCGGACCGGCCGGCCTGTCGCCGATGGCGCAGGCCGAGCCCGCACTCAACGCCTGGGCGGGCAAACTGCTTGGCGATTTCACCAAGGTGCGCTGCACGTTCGAACGCACGGGTGAGAACGGAGCGGTGCTCGAGTCGCGGGCGTTGAAACTGAGCGAGCTCTCGCTCGCGCCGCTGGACGTCGTGTACGGCGTGCGGGCTGCCGGCAGCGCCTTGTCGGGCGAGGCGGCGCCAAGCGACATCGAAGCGCGCATCGTCGACCTCGCGCAGCGGGTTCGGTTGGGCTTTGCACCCGGCGCGCAGTGGCACCTCCAGCACGCTCGTCCGGCCGATCTCGCAAGCGGCGAGCTCACGCTCTTCGACGTGCTGGAGCAGGGGCGTGCCGCGCGGCGTTTGCTCGCGACCGCGCGTGGCGCGACACCACAGGATCTCTCTCCGCCGTCGCGAACCGCGGCGAGCGCGCTCGATCTGGCGGAGATGGAGGGGCGCGTCACAAGCGCTCAGACGTCGCTCCGCGCTGCGCGCGACGCTCTTGCCACCGTCGCACAGCCGGCGGGCGCGGCCACCGCCGATGCGCTTCGCACGGCGATCCTCAAGCTCGCGGATTTTGGGTTCACGTTCACCGTGCCGATCGTTCCTTCGGGAGACGATCCCGCGGCGCGCGCCGCGTTGTCCCAACAGGCGAGCGGTCTCTTGGCGGAATGCAACAAGCGCCTCGACCGAATCACGGCGCTTCGCGGCGAGCCCGCCGCGCCCGATCCGCGGTCGCGTCTCGCGCAGCTCGGCGAGCGCATGCGCGCCGTGTTCGGCGCGGCGTTCGTCGTGCTGTCTCGCTTCACGTGCGATGCTGCGGCGGCAGCCGAGCTCCGCTCCACCCTCGCCGGCAGCAAGGCGCTGCAGGGCGGCGACGAGCTTGCCGTCTACACCTGGTTCGCACGCTATGCGCGCGTGCGCGATCCGGTGGCGCGATTGGCTTCATGCTTGACCGGTGCAGAAGTGCTCGGCGCTGGCGAGCGTCTCGCGCTGGACGTCGCGCAGCTCCCGTTCGACAGCAACGATCGGTGGGCGGGCCTTCCTCCCGCGGCGAACAAGGCAATCCCGGCCGGAAAGCTCTCGCTCGTCGTGCATGCCGTCGCACCTGTCGATTTCGCACAGCCGCTTCGCGGCCTGTGGATCGACGAATGGACCGAGATCGTGCCCAGCCGCGAGGAGACCACCGCGATCACGTTTCAGTGCAACCCGCCGGACGCCTGCGCACCGCAAGCGGTGCTGCTCGCTGTGCCGCCGGTGCCGGGCGAGGACTGGACGGTTGCTACGCTGCACCGCGTGCTCGTCGAAACACTCGACCTGGCGAAGCTGCGCGCCGTCGACAGCGATGCGCTCTCCGAATGTGGACAGTTCCTGCCCGCGCTGTGCTTCGCCTTCAACGCGAAGGACGATGCGGTGTCGACCGATTTCGCGCCGTTGACGAGGTAAGAAGCCAGCGGCCACGAAGATCATGCCCTTGCCCCCCGACCCTTCACGCTTACCGCCGCAGCAGCCGCCGGAGCCGCCGCCGCATCCGGTCCCGCCGCATCCGGTCCCGCCGCATCCGGTCCCGCCGCATCCGGTCCCGCCGCATCCGGTCCCGCCAGATCCGCCACCACCGCCTCCTCCTCCGCCGCCGCCCGGCGGCAGTCCGTCGATCACGAGCTGGACGCGGCTCGAGCCGCGCTCGCGCGAGGCCGACATGCGCTCGACCGTAAGCGCACGGCTGTTCGATCCGTTGTGGCTGCTGACCCGGCAATGGCAAACGGGCGAGTTTCAGGCGGAGGATGCGGGAACGCCCGTCATGGCTCGAGTTCGGGCGTCGAGTGCGATGTTCTCGCGCTGCCACCTGGGCGAGCTGGCTCCCAATACGATAGAGCAGGCGTCGCGCTACGACGTTTCGAGCATGCCGCTCGATGCGCTCGTCGAACGTCGTCCAATGCGGCCGTCGAGCACGAACGATCCGCGCATGCTCGCGCTGACGGTGGAGGCCGGCCTGCATTTCCTGCGCATGCTCGGGCTGCAACCGATGGCTCGGAGCTACCACCGTGCGTTCACCGACTTCTTTGCGTTGCAGCCGGTCGAATCGCAAACGTTGTCGGATACTGCTGATTCGGCTGTGCTGCGCTTCGTGCGATGCATGGCGGGACGCACGCTCGATGCGCGACGTCTCGCGGCCGCGCTGCGTACCGGAACAGCCGCCGCAATCGCGGCGAATCCGGCGTTGAACATCGATGCCGGCGACCGCGCGGAGGTCGCGCAGACGGCGAGCGCATGGCTCGCGTGGTATGACGACCTGACGATCGAGCCGGAGAGCGCGGCGCAGGACGCGTGGCTGCCGGAGCGGATGGAGTACGCGGTTTCGATCGCGGCCCGCCTGTCCTCGCGGCCCGAGGACGAAGTGACGCTTTCCGCGGGAGAGTTCTACGATGGCGTGCTGGATTGGAGCAGCTTCGACGTAAACGCCGAGGTCAACGTGGGTACGGCCGCCGATCAGACCGTCGTCGCGATCACCCAGACCGCCGTGCCTGCGCCGCTCACTTTCCGCGGTATGCCCGCGCCGCGCTTTTGGGAGCTCGAGGACGCTCTGATCGACTATGGGCTGACGCCGGTGGGTCCCACCGACCTCGCGCATCTCATGATGATCGAGTACGCGAACAGCTATGGCAACGACTGGTTCGTGGTACCACTCACGCTGCCGATCGGATCGCTGACGCGCATCGATTCGCTGGTGGTCACCGACAGCTTCGGCGTACGCAGTCTCCTGCGCCCGATCGGCGATCGGTCAATGCCGCCATCGAATTGGGCGATGTGGCAGATGTCGTTTCGACGTCGGCCGGGTCAGGAACCGATCAAGAAGCCGGTTTCGAATCTCTTCTTCCTGCCGCCCACCTCCGGACAGCGAACGGAGGGCGGCGCGCTCGAGGACGTGCTCTTCATGCGCGACGAGATGGCCAACCTCGCATGGGCGATCGAGCGCGTCATCGAAAATCCGCTCGAGCAGCCCACGCCGCGCGTGGACCCGGAATTGGAAGCCAGTGACGCGGGGGCGGCCGCGCCAGCGCCGCCGCGCTATCTGCTCTCGTCGCGCGTTCCCGGCTACTGGATTCCCTTGCTGCCGATACAGACCAAAGCCGCGGACGGCAAGGTCATCTCCCGGCTTCGCCGAGGTGCAGTGTTGCAGCCCGACGGGTCGCAGCGCGTGCAGCGCGCGTTGAGCGATGCGCTCGCGGCGTCCGCCGAGCTGCTGCTCTTCGACGAGGAAGTGCCGCGCGAGGGGCAACATCTCACGCGCCGGCGAGTGGTGGCGCGTTGGATCGATGGATCGACGTGGATGTGGACCGCGTTCCGAAAAGAGATCGGCCGCGGTGAAGGTTCGAGCGGTCTCGCGTTCGACCGGCTTCACCAGGACGCTAGCGCACCGCGCGAGTGAACTGACGAACCCACCCGCCACGCTACCCGGCCGCTGTGTGCGACCTCCGTTCACGATCTAAATTTGGGTAGCAGCGCCGGCAGCTGGGCCGAAAATCCCTTCGCCGCGCAATCCGGCACGACAGATCGTTTGAGAGGCACATCAAGGGCCCAGGAAGGATCGAAAACGCCGCTTTTAGCCCGGCATACTCCGGACAAACGCCCGTACATCGGCGGGACCAACACGCGGACAGAGCCTTTGTCGGGGCGCCGCTCAGGCGGGCGCCTGCGCGAGCGGGTCGGCACTTTCAAGCCCAGGCATCGCAAACTCCAAGGCGTCCAGCGACTCCAGCAGCTGATGCTGCTGGTCGTCGCTGAGCGCGACGAGCGGCGGCCGCACGGTCGTCCACGAATTGTCCCCGGAGAAATGCGCGACGGCGGCTTTGAGCGCGGGAATCATCGGAAACTTCTGGAATATTGCTCGTACCCGGTCGAGCGCGGCCTGCCGCGCGTCGGCGTCCGGGTTCTGCCAGTCGCGGCCCAGCTTCGCAATCGCGCCCGGATTCACGTTGGCCGTGGCGCTGATGCAGCCGGCGCCGCCCCCGCGCAGAGTCGCAAGCAGGAACGTCTCGCTGCCGGCGAAAACGTCAAAGCCCCGCGGCTGGAATTGGTCGAGCATCGCGCGCGTGTTGGTCCAGTCGCCCGAGCTGTCCTTAATGCCCGCAATGGTCCCCGGATAACGGTTGAGCAAGCGGTCGATCAGCGTGAGGCTGATCGGGACCATGGATACCGGCGGAATGTGGTACAGATAGATGCGCAACCGTGGATCATCGACCCGCTCGATCACCTCCGCGAAGCTTGCGAACAAACCATCATCCGATACGCCCTTGTAGTAGAACGGAGGCAGCATCAGCACGCCGCCACAGCCGTGAGCAACCGCGCGGCGCGTCAGCTCGACCGTGTCGGGGATGGCGCACGTGCCCGTTCCAGGCATCATTCGGGCAGCTGGTAGACCCGCTTCGACCAACGCATCGAGCAGCCCCAGCTTTTCGGCAACCGTCAGCGAGTTCGCCTCGGAGTTCGTACCGAAAACCGCCAGTCCCACATCATTGTCAAGCAACCATCGGCAATGGCGTAAGAGCCGCCCCACGTCCGGACGCAGGTCACGCATGAATGGCGTGACGACGGGAGACAATACCCCTCGAGGACTTTCCGGCGATCTCACGGCAGTCTCCAGTGGTTCGAGAACCTCAGCTTAACTTTTCGGTCGCCGGCAGGATAGTTAGTGGGCCATGCTGACGCCGCGCCCGTCAAAATTGGTTGCCACCCGACAATCCGACTCGGCGCTTATCGCCGGCGAGCTCGGGGGGCAAGGATGCTCCCAGAAGCGCAGGCTCACGAATATCTCGCTACAGTCGCTCGACAGTACAAGCGCGCCCGAGCAGACTGCAACCTCCTCACCGCAACCATCGATCGTAACCGGGATCCACGATGATGCGTCCGCCCCCTCGGATCAGAGGTGGGTTCGACACGAACGCGTGGTCCAATTACGATCTCGAATCCGTGCCGTCTGCGGTTGTGCCGACGGAGTTTGTCACGGTGGTAGTCTTGCTCCGCCTGCAACGTTGTAGCTGTCCAGCAAAGAACCTTGGCCAGCGGTCGTCCCTGCGAATACCTCGACTCCAATCACATTAGCCGGGTATCGGTGGGCACCCTGTCAGGCCGGTCGTGCGCGTTGTCGACGAAGCGCAAGGGCGCGTTCACCAGCTCCTCCCGATCGACATCGTCCAAGGTGGGTACGTGCAGCGCATAAAAGCGGCCGCCGAGCTGCGGCAACTCGCCAGTGGCGTACAAACGGATGCCGCATCGTGAGCAGAAGCGATACGTAAGAAGTGCGGACTCCCCGCTCTCTCTGAGGGAGCTGATTGCGCTGATGGAGACGGCGAGCGAGGGCGGCAGCATCATCTTCCCGATACTGGCGATGAACTCGCGAGACTCAAAGCAGGCCGAGCTGGCGACGTTCATCACCGTCACCTCCGATTTCTATCCCGACCTTGGACCGTACTACCGGGCGCGGACCGATGCTTGGCTTGAAGAGCGAGTAGGGGAGAAATCTCGATGAGAGCTGAACCCTCAAAGCTGGCCCAGCTCGTCATCGCGTACCACGAGAAGTTCGGGCGACATGTGCCGGAGTCGGCCGTGCGTCTACTCACTGCCGAAGACTTGGCGGCAATTCTTCAAGACTCGCTCGCGTCCAATGTGCCGCTCTCGGAGACTGGATGTGGCCTGGACTCGCGCATCGAGCTCAGTCCGCGCGGCTGTATCGTTCGTGACGAGAATCCAGACGCCACAACACCGACAAAAAGGGCCCGACGACGAATGTCTCCAGTAGCGGGACGCGACCGACAACAAGGTGGATAGGATGTGCACAAATACTTTACCGATGTCCGTCGGCCAGAAGCGGAAATTCGACAACCTCGCCAAAAACCGGTCGGCCAAGCGCCGCCTACTCAGTGATCACGTGCCGCAGAATGTGCGATAGCACGCTGTCACTGCGGGTGGCGCCGGCTCGGCGTAAGGGGCCAACTCGTTTGCCTCGTCGTACGGCTGCCTGAGGGCATCAAGCAATCGTTGAAAGGGCGCGAGATCACCTAGGTCGGACGCGGCAGCCAGTGCCTCCTCCACGCGATGGTTGCGAGCGATGACATTGGGATTCACGCTGCGCATCGCCTTGGCGCGCTCCAGACCTGCAATTGCCGAGCCATGCTGTGCGCTGTCGTTCTCGCTAGCGCAGCGGGCTCGCCAGCGGGCCAGCCATGCATCGGGCGCGCGCGCACCGGCAAACAGCGCGCGCAGTGGTGCTTCGTCGCCAGCAGCGGCGTCAGCAAGCCGCCGCCACCCGAGGGTGAAATCCACCCGCTCGGCATGAAGCAGAGTCAACCAATCTTCGACCAGCACCGTATCGGCGCTGTCGTCGTCCGGTTCGCCTCGACGCAGCCCGAGCTTGGTGCGCTGTCCGCGGAGCAGGTGCCTGCGGTACTGAGCTGGGAACGCAACGATGACCTCAGTGCCCATCGCGATCGCCTGCTCGGGATCGTCGGATAGGAGGGGCAACAGCGTTTCGGCCAGGCGTGCAAGGTTCCAGCACGCAATGTTGGGCTGGTTGCCGAAGGCGTATCTTGCTTGGTGGTCGATGGAGCTGAACACCGTGGCGGGATCGTAAGCCTCCATAAAGGCGCACGGTCCGTAATCGATCGTCTCGCCCGATATCGTCATGTTGTCCGTGTTCATCACGCCATGGATGAAACCCACGTTCATCCACTGCGCGATCAGAGCAGACTGACGCTCGGCCACGCTCTGCAGCAGCGCGAGGAAGCGTTGCGGTGAGGTCACGAGTTCGGGGTCGTGTCGCGCGATCGTGTACTCGGCCAGTTTGCGCACGCTTTCCACGTCGCCGCGCGCGGCATAGAACTGAAAGGTCCCGACGCGGATGTGGCTCGCCGCCACGCGCGTCAGCACTGCGCCGGGCAGCACGTGTTCGCGGCACACCTGCTCGCCCGTCGCTGCGACCGCGAGGGCGCGCGTTGTGGGGATGCCCAGCGCGTGCATTGCTTCGCCGATCAGCACCTCTCGAAGCATAGGACCAACGGCCGCCTTGCCGTCGCCTCCGCGGGCGAACGGCGTGCGACCCGATCCTTTGAATGCGATGTCGCGACGGCGTCCTTTCCGGTCGATCACCTCGCCGAGAAGAAGCGCGCGGCCGTCCCCGAGTTGAGGTGAGAATCCGCCGAACTGGTGGCCTGCGTAGGCCTGAGCCAGCGGTTCTGCGCCGTCGGCCAGTAGATTTCCGGCGAATACGGCTGCCCTCGCGCCGGCATCGAGCGAATTCAGGTCCAGCCCTAGCTCCGCCGCCAATGAATCGTTGAGAAACAGCAGCCGTGGTGCGCGCACGACCGCAGGTTGTTGACGAACGTAGAACTCTTGGAGTTCGCGAGCGAACGAATTGTCGAAGCGGAATGCAGCGACTGCAGCTATGGGCTCGTATGTTGTGGCCATCGTCAAGTTTGCCACATCGCACTACCCTGCATATTGCTGCCCGCTCCCGGCCGATAAGACGACTGGTCCAGACACGCGGGCCAATCCAGGATCAGCGAACGATATCATCCCCGATGTTCGCTCCAGTCTCCGGCTCGCAGCGCCATGCCTTGCCGGCCCATGTAGGGAAAAGATAGGGACCGGAGCAGCATGTCGGCGGTTGAGGTTAGTCCGAGTACTGCCATGAGCGATCCTCGGGATCTCGCGCTTGAACGTCCGCATCAGACGGACACCGGCCGTTCGGCCGGCGCGGGGCAGTGGCGGTCACCGGCCATCAGCAGCCTTACGGCCTTTCGCCGAAAGCGGTCCTTCGATGGCGCTATTGCTCTGAGGCAGATGTTCAGCGAGTAACGTAACCGGCGCGCCGCGACGACGCTCGCCAGGTAGAAGCCCCGAATCGGCGCGTCCGGTTGACCGTCCGGTTAAGCCCCACCACGGCTCGCCTGGACACTCGCATACCACTGACCCGAAAGCAGGAAGCGCCAGAAGTTGCAGAATTGCTCCGCGTAGAGGCGGCGCAGGAAATCCCTCGTCCCCGTAAAGGAAGGCACCTGGTCTCGCTCGAGCGAGTGGCGAAAGTTTTGCGCTGCGAGCGGCACGGCGACGCAAAGAATTGCAATCACGAACAGCTATGGATCTACGAGAAGACCAGCGAGAAGCAGCACATGCCCAAGCACAAACATCGGCACCGCAACGATATGGATGAGCAAGTTGGTGCAGTTCTTGTGCACAGGAGGCATTTCTCTCCACGCCCAAGATAGTAGCTCTGGAAAGGACATTACGTTTCTGTCTTCAGCCGGATTCTGTGCCATGACAGACTCCCTGAGATTCAGGGTGCGATGTGCGAAGACAATAGTACCTTGGCTCATACGCTATCGAAAATCCCGCGTCTTCACTTTGATCGTGTCGATGTGCAGGGCCGGAATGTAGATGTCACGAGTCCGCAGACGGTGGCGGCGTTTCGCGCCGGTCCCGGCCGGAGCCGGATGGCGCACCCGTTCGCCGCCTAACGCCCGAAATCAGCGGCGCGAACCCGCGTAGCGGGTGAGCGTCCGCTGGATTGAAATGTTCGGCGGCGCCGTTGTCTGCATGATGATCGGTCAGCCCAGCACCGCTGGCGTTCTATGCACATATAGATCATCCGTAAACTGCTTTACCATGAAATCTGCTACGTCAGGACGGGAGATTGACGCCAAGAGCGTTCTTTCCCTGACATCCTCGCCGCTTCGATATCTCCCCGTGTACGGCCCGTTCGTCAATCGCGGAGGACGTACGATCACCCAGTCCAACGCGCTTCGCTTGATGAGCCCTTCCTTTCTCGCGTGATCTGTCACCACGTTGCGCAATAGGAGCGGCACCACGATGTACCTGTCCACGAAGCCTAGTTGCTTGCCGCTGTCATCGACTCCGAGCATCGACAAATAGACGAACCGGCGTACCCCTGCGTGATCCATGGCTCGAATAATGTTCTGGACGCCATGGATCAAGGCCGGGTCCGAACTTAAGGAATTGCCGGAGCCCAGTGCACTCGCGACGGCATCCCGACTTCGGACGGCACGCTCCACCAACGCATACTCCGTCACGTCGCCAACCATCAGAGTAAGGTTGGCATGCTTGATCTCCAACTTGTCGGGGTCACGAACGAATGCGCTAACCGAGTGCCCGCGGTCGAGGGCTTGCTTGACTACCTCACGCCCGGTCGCACCCGATGCACCGAATACAAGCACATTCACAGATTTGACTCCATCGTTGGTTGCGCAGCCGGACGAGAGGTGTGGGGCGAACGCGCCGGAAAGCTATGGGGCGCCTTCGCGACGAAACGATCGGCTCCGACCGCCAGCGCCGCCTCCACGAGATGGGCCGTGCCGACCCGGCAGAGGTGCGCATTGCGTCGGCTCGCGTCGTCCATCTTTGTCGGGTCCAGCCCGCGCGGCAGATCGGTCAGCTGATCGACGATTGCCTCGGGCCGGATCGCACGAATGGCCGTCGCGAGACGGTGCTTCGCCAGCACATCGACGACGACCGGTACCGCCCCACATTCCCAAAGCTCGTCGGATCGATCCGCCTTTCGTGTCATGGCGAAGACGCGGTGGCCGTGGGCAACCAGGATTCGCAGCAGCGGAGCGCCGATGGCGCCCGTGGCGCCGGCCAAGAATACGTTCATGGAACAGGCGCTCATAGCCTCACCGTATCAGGATTCTTGGACGTATGACGCAAGGCCGTTTCCGAACGACGATTCGTCACGCTCGTTGGACGAAGGGACGATCAGCACGTCTTGCGGGCCGAGGTTCTTACCTCTCCGATAACCCGTACGCGCAAAAGCCCTTACCTGTGGTCTGCGCTGGCGAAATCTGCTCTGCTGGAGGAAGAGCTTGGCGCGTGCTTCGCCGGCTGATAGGTACCCACTTCGGTTCGAAAGCCGATTGAGATCCGGTTCCAGCCATTGATCGCAACGATGGCCAGCGTCAGATCGGCCATCTCCTGGTTCGAGAACTGCGCGCGCACCTCACGGAAGACCTCATCGGGTGCGTGCGTCTCGGAGATGAGCGTCAGCGATTCGGTCCAGGTCAGCGCCGCGCGCTCGCGGGGGGAATAGAACGGCGTTTCCCGCCAGGCGTCGAGCGCGTAGAGACGCTGCTCGGTTTCGCCTTCGGCGCGCGCGTCCTTGGAGTGCATGTCGAGGCAATAGGCACAGCCATTGATCTGCGAGGCGCGCATCTTGACGAGGAGAAGAAGCGGGCGCTCGAGGCCGCATTTCGCGAGATAGGTCTCGATGTCCAGCATGGTCTTGAGAGCACCGGGAGAAACCTTGGTGTAGTCGAGGCGTGGTTGCATGGCAGCTCCTTTCGAAAAATGGGTGACAGGCATCGAAAACTCCTTGGCAGATCACGTGATGTCCCGCGCCGCGCTCAATCTCTCGCCGATGACGCCCAAGGCACCTGCAGGGAGGATCCGGAACCTATCGTCTTCATGCCCCATGGGGGAACGCCTATCGAGCGTCGAGTTCCGCTAAAGTCTTCGCCAGAGCAGCTCGCACAGGCGGTAGATGACCCGCAAACGCGACAGCGACGTTGCGCATAGCCTTTCCGGTCGGAGATTTCATTGTCGCTATCCGGGTAAGGCGGTCGGTCATTGCCACCACGTCGCGAGCGACTCGATGACGCGCGCTCGCCCAGGCGTCCAGTCGAGCGTCGTCGCCATCCTTTAGAGTTTCAATCAGTGCCTCGGCAAGGGACATGCTGTCTTGAATGCCGGTATTCATGCCCTGTCCGCCCGCCGGGCTGTGCACGTGCGCCGCGTCACCGCAAAGGAGGATTCTGCCGAGGCGCGGACTTTCCGCGACGCGGTGATGGATGTGGAATCGCGAACTCCACACCGCATCGCGGATGCGCCCGGGGTGCGCCGTCGGTCCCCGAATGTCGAGGATCGACTGGACGAAGGCCGCGGACGGCGATTCCGGCGCGTCGTCCACGGTGGCCACGATACGGAAACGGTCGTCAGGAAGTGGCGCAACCACAACTAAGCCGTCGGGCGAGTAGAACAGGGTGACCTCCTCACGGCTGAGCGGCCAATCCATGTGAACGTCGGCGAGGACGAAATCCTGTTCGTAGGCTCCGCCGATGAAGGCGACTCTGGACTGTTCGCGGACCCTGCTGTGCATGCCGTCGCAACCGATCAGCCAGCGTGCCTCGATTGTCCGCGTCTCGCCCTCTCTCTGGAGCTGCGCCTCGACGTGCGATTCGGTCGCCTCGAAGCGGACCAATTCGCACGGTCGGACGACGCTGCCGCCGAACGCTTCCAGATGGCCCAGCAAGTAACGTTCGACCCGGTCCTGCGGGATCATCAGCGTAAAGGGATAGCGACTTGGAATCTCGGAGAAGTCGATGGTGAGGAGAACGCGGTCGCGGTCGCGGTCGCGGTCGCGAACCAGAAAAATCGGAACCTTCACTCCGTGCGCCACTAAATCCTCGGTGACACCAAGCGGCTCCAGCACCTCCATCGTCCGGGCATGCACGACGCAGGCGCGCGATGTATTCGCGCCCGCCGGCTGCCGGTCGACGATCAGCGGATTGGCCCCTCGCCGCCTCAGCTCTGCCGCGAGCGCAAGTCCCGCCGGCCCCGCTCCGGCGATGAGTATGTCGGTATCGGTCTTCAGCGTTTGCATGTCCGTTCCTTTCATGTCAGGTTGAATGCCGCCTCGACTCGCCGCAGTCTCGCGCATCGCATCCACTCCGGTGATTAGGCGGGCACCACGTTGAAACGTCACGTATTGCCACGCCCAGTTGAAAGCGACCGCGAACCGGCTTCGAACGCCAATCAGAAAATAGATGTGCGCCAGGCTCCAGAAGAGCCAACCGAGCAGGCTGGTCAGCTCGAGGTGCTTGAGTTTGACGACCGCCGCGCGCCGGCCGATAGTCGCGAGGTCGCCCTGATGGCGATAGTGGAACTCGGCTGTGAATGGATCGCCGCGAATGCGCGCAGAGATGAGGGTTCCCACATAGCGTCCCATCTGCTTTGCCGCGGCCGCGAGTCCCGGCACGAGCCTGCCAGGCGTCCAGTTGGCCGCCGCCGCGTCGCCGACGATGAAGACGGTTGGTGCGCCCGGCACGGAGAGGTCGGGGTTGACGAGGAGACGACCTGCCCGGTCGTGCGGTGCGCCCGTCCACTCGGCGGCAGGAGACGCGACCACGCCGGCGGCCCAGACGATGGTTCCGGCGCGCAGGAAACCGCCGCCAAACTCGATGCCGTCCGAACGGCAATTGGTGACGGGGCTCGATGTGCGTACCTCGACGCCCATCTTGCGCAGCGCATCGTCGGCGTACTGCGAAAGTTCTTCCGATAGTGCGGGCAGGATTCGCGGCCCGGCTTCGAGCAGCACGATGCGTGCAGTACGCGGATCTATCCGGCGAAAGTCCGGCGCCAGCGCGTGACGCGCAATCTCGGCGATCGCGCCTGCCATTTCCACGCCGGTGGGGCCGCCGCCGACGATGGCAAACGTGAGCAGACGCTGCCTCTCGGCCTCGTCGTCACATACCTCGGCACGCTCGAACGCGAGAAGGATTCGCCGGCGCGATTGCGTCGCGTCGTCGATCCCTTTCACTCCAGGAGGAAACGCGGCCCATTCGTCGTGTCCAAGATAAGAGTGCGTCGCCCCCGTGGCGATGACAAGATAGTCGTAGCCGATGCGACGCTCGGGGGTTTGCACGTTTTGCGCTGCGGTGTCGATGGCGTTGACTTCCGCCATCAGCACCGTCGCGTTCTTCTGGCGCGCAAGCATGTGCCTTATCGGCCACGCCACGTCTGCCGGCGACAGCGTCGCGGTCGCGACCTGATAGAGAAGCGGCTGGAAGCAATGGTGATTCTGCCGGTCGATGACGATGACTTCGGCCGGAGCGCCACGCAAGGCCTTTGCGGCCTCGACCCGCCGAACCCTGCGCCCACGATGATCACGCGTGGTCGTCCGGCTCCTGTCGCGGCGTCGCGGGCGGGACTTGCCGCATTGCGAATGCTGCGCGCGCGAAGCCGTTTTATCAGCCGCGCAACGGGCTCCAGCTGTTCGTCCAATGCGAAACGACCGGCGTTCAGTAGATGAATTCTCAGCGATGCTTGCAGCGGCGATTTCAAATCCACTCGATTCGATTCCTCTTGCAATTCGAAAGCGCTTCGCTTGCGATAGTTCCGGCAATTGAATTGCACGCCGTGTCGATGGGTGCCTCCGCACCGTGATCGTGTCGAGAGCCGAACCTACTAAGAACGTAAACTGATGCGCCTCCGAATCTTGTCGGTGGCAACCGCTTTCTTGAGTAGGAATTCGTGCATTCCTATGTCGGGCAGTGCCCGACGGCAGATCAAAGGCCGCGCGAATAGGCAGAACGGTCAACACCTCAACGCCCCCGGACGACGCCGGGCCCAGGCCGAATCGCCGCCGAAAGGCTCTGCTGAACGCTCCTTCCGATCTGTACCCGACGGTAGCAGCTGCCTCGCCGATCGATTCGTTGGTTTCCGATAAGTGGTGCCGCGCTAGATCGAGTCTCAGCGCGGTCAGATGTCAAGGAAGTTACCTGACATCAACTGGTGTGTCGCTGACGGTGAAGTACCGCGTCAGGATTCCGGGACGAAACGAATGAGCCACCCCATTGAGGGCTGCCCGGTTTTGTTCATGGCTCAATCCGCGAAGGGCCGCTTCCATAACAAATTCCGGCCGCTTAGGGGCATTCGTTTCGTCGGCTTTGGGTCGAGGGTGTGTGAAAACGCGAATGTTGCCTATAGTGAAGAAGGTAGATTCTTCGGAGCGGCGACATGAAGCGATTCATCGAAGGTGATGACCGAAGCCAGGTGACTTTGCTGCCCGAGTGTCTCGATGACTATGTCGGTGAGGACAACCTGGTTCGGGTGATCGATGTCTTCATCGACGAGCTGGATCTGACGGGTCTTGGCTTCGAGGGCGTGGCGCCGGCGGACACCGGGCGTCCGGCGTACCACCCGGCGGTGCTGTTGAAGATTTACGTCTATGGATATCTCAACCGCCTGCAGTCGAGCCGGCGCCTGGAACGCGAGACGCAGCGCAACGTCGAGCTGATGTGGCTGACCGGTCGCTTGACGCCGGACTTCAAGACCGTCGCCGACTTCCGCAAGGACAACGGTAAAGCGATCCGTAACGTCTGCCGCGAATTTATCGTACTGTGCCGCCGACTCGAGCTGTTCTCCGAAGCGATTGTGGCGATCGACGGCAGCAAGTTCAAGGCGGTCAACAACCGCGATAAGAACTTCACTGACCACAAGCTCAAGAAGCGGATGGATCAGCTGGAGGAAAGCATCGGCCGCTATCTGGCCGAGCTCGACCGCGCGGATCGGGACCCGACCCTCGTCACGGAAGGCCGAGTTTCGCGGCTCAAGGAGAAGGTCGCCTCGGTCAAGGCGCACATGGAGCCCCTGAAACAGATTGGCCAGCAACTACGGGAAGCACCTGACGGGCAAGTCTCGCTGACCGATCCAGATGCGCGCTCGATGGCCACCAGTGGCCGAGGCACCGGCATCGTCGGCTACAACGTGCAGACCGCGGTCGATACCAAGCACCACCTGATCGTGGCTCACGAAGTTACCAACGTCGGCCATGACCGCACCCAGCTGTTCGCGATGGCCACGCAGGCGCGCAGCGCGACGGGAAAGGAAGAGCTGACCGTCGTTGCTGATCGCGGCTACTTCAAAGGCGAAGAGATTCTGGATTGCGACCGGGCCGGCATGACCCCGCTGGTGCCCAAGTCGCTGACCTCCAACAGCAAGGCCGATGGTCGCTTCGACAAGCGTGACTTTGTTTACATCGCCGAAGACGATGAGTACCGCTGCCCGGCCGGCCAACGCGCCATCCGGCGCTTTACCACCATCGAGAACGGCATGACCCTGCACAAGTACTGGTCTTCGGCTTGTCCCAAGTGTCCGCTCAAAGCGCAATGCACGACGAGCATCTACCGGCGCATCGCGCGCTGGGAGCACGAGGCCGTGCTCGAGGCGATGCAGGAGCGCCTCGACCACCAGCCCGATGCCATGAAGCTACGGCGGCAAACCGTCGAACATCCTTTCGGCACGCTCAAAGCCTGGATGGGCGCGACCCATTTCCTGACCAAGCGGCTGCCTCGCGTCAGTACCGAGATGAGTCTGCATGTGCTGGCCTACAACCTCAAACGCGTGATGCGGATCCTGGGCATCGGACCGCTGATGCAGGCGATAAGGGCATGAGCCCCTCTATTCTCGTGCGATAGACCGCGCAGAAAGAACTGCCAAGCGCATCTGCAGCACAACTTTCGATACGACCTCGATAAAATCCTCAGCCGGCGCGGTTGCACACAGCGTGGCACCGGCTGTCCCAAACGCTTCCACGCGTGCTAACGCGGCATGGTCACGCAGATTTAACGTTTCCGCACAGCCTCGGTCGAATGCCGGCGTTGAAGCAGATCGACCGAGTGGCGGCTCAATGGCGCGCGGCCGCCATTCGGGCATGAAGGGCCGGTGTTGGTCATCGAGCCGCCGCTCATCGCCACGAAGTGAAGGACCGTACC
>CAWIIO010000001.1:0-817066 GCA_963836265.1 uncultured beta proteobacterium | reverse complement strand
GCGGCAATTTCGTCCACCCGAAAGCGGCTTTGTGCGGCACACGAAAGCAGCCGCTTGAACGGCGGTCAATGCGCGGATCGACGAAGGCCGTCGAGACCGATTGCTGTCAGAACCCCTCAGGGTCCAACGACTTCGAAGGGCGCGCGACGCAGATCGAGCGCCGGGTTGCGGTCGAAGAAATGCGCCGGCTTGATCTCGAAGGAAAGCGTTTCGCGTGAAAGCACCGGGAAGTCCTCGGTCCACGGGACGTGATGGAATCCCACGCTCAGCCACAGCACGATGTCGGTGTCGACCAGGCTTTGGTTGTTCCGGATATATTGGGGCAGCCCGGGTTCACCCGGATTCTGGTTCGGGGTGTCGCCGGCAGCGTAGCGCTCGTCCGGATCGTAGGCCGTGACCCACAGGTTGTGACCGATGAAGCGCGCGCGCTTGAAATCCGGCCCTTTAAGCAGCGGGTCCGCGTTGGCGTGCGATTCGACGACATAGCCGGTGTTGTAGCCGCGCGCATTCCGCCGGCCGGGGTTGATCACGCGCCAGATGGAGTTGTCGTCGTCGAGTTGCGCGTCCTGCTCCCGGCTCACCCGCTGCTCGTCGACCACCCAGACGCTGTTGCGCGGATTGTTGCCGAGGCTTTTCATCTTGAGTTGCCCTAGCATGAAGCTGTTGTTGCGCCCGTCGACGTCGAGGTCCAGGCGGAAGTTGAAATGGTGGCTGTGGTTGATCGCGACCAGGTTGGGCGCGACCAGCGTGCCGAATTGAGTGTCGCTCGAGCCCAGCGGGTCGCCGAGCAATCCACTGCGCACACCCTTGGCCGCGTCGATGCCGGTCAGGCCGACCTCCACGCGAATGACGCCGTTCTGCGAAAAGACCCAGTCGATCATGTAGTCGTAGTTGCCGACCTGGGCGATGCTGCGCACCACCAGCTCGACGTCGGCGCGTCCTTCGTACAGGCCTCCCGAGAAGAGCTCGAAGTGGCGCCACGCCGGATTGCCGGTGAGACGCTCGAATACGCCGATCACCTTGGGCAGCGGCAGCGGCACCACCGGAACTGTCGGATCGGGAATGGCCGCCGCTACCAGCGCGTCGACCAGGACCGCGTTCGAGGGCACGTCCAGGCCCAGCGCCAAAGGCGAGGACAGCAGGCCCAGCCCGAACTCGCCCGCATCCATGTAAGTGCGGTAGAACCAGTTGGCGTCCGGGTCCTGGTAGGGCACGAAGATCTCGGCGAGCGAGCCCTGGTACATCACCGGCCGCCCGTCGTAGGTGACCAGTGAAACGATCGTTCCGGCGCGCCGCTCGAAGCGCACGTGGAAGCGCCATTTCTGCCACTCGATGAAATTGCCCGTCATCGTGAAGTTGGCGCCGTCGGGCTGGCTCACGGTCAGCGGCTTCATCGGCGCGCGCAGGCCGTAGCGCGCCGCGACCGTCGCCTCGTCGAAGTCGTGCGTCATCGTCGGCACCGGCACCACGCCCGTGTCGATCACCTGCAACACCACCTTGTCGTCGAGGTCGATGATCGCCTGCATGCCCTCGATCGGCCGCGCGTACAGGTTGATGCCTTCCCCTTCGGTGTAATACATCTGTGCCTTGACGATGCGCCGGTTCTCCTCGGGCAGCCCGAACGAGCCCGCGGTCAGCGGGGTCACGAACACGTGCGCGAGCTGGTCCGGCGTGGTGAGGCCGCGGCGCGCGAGCGCGTGCAGGAACTGCGGATCCTGGAACGCGAACGAGAAATCGAACACTTCGGCGATTGTCAGCCCGAGCTGGCCGTCACTCTTGGGAATCAGCACCGGCGGCGTGAACGTGCCGTGCGTCAGATCGACAATCGACTTGTAGCTCTTCTTGCTCTGCCGGTAGAACACCTGCGCCGCGCGCGGGATCGGGTCGCCCGGATGGAAGCCCAGCACCGCATCCTTCGGCGGCTCGCGCAGCTCGATGCTCTGGAAGATGGCACCCGGCTGCGCGGCATGACCCGCGAGCAGGATGTTGGCCGCAGCGAGGATCTCGGTGTCCTCGAGCGGATCCATCGGATGCGAGACCGTTGCGTAAGACACGGATGTCACGGCAAACAGGGCGCACAACGCACAGGACAGCGAACGGCAGAGGGTATTCATGAGGTCCTCGCGATCAGAGCCATCGTCTTGGGGCAACCGGATTCGTAGCGGCTGGCCGGTTATTCATTCCGGCTCGGGCGGTGCCTGCAGCGCGAAGCTCGTGCGCCCCGTTACGACGTCGACCACTTCCAGCGTTGCGGACACCGGGATGGCGCGACCGATCGCGTCCGGGTCCGGGGGTTGCGCGAAACGCACCAGCGCCCGCACCATCGCCCGACCGCCGCGGGGGGACAATTCCCCGCGTGCCAGCGTAAGCGTCGCCGAGTGGCCCGTCGCCACCGTCTGCACCGAGCGCTTGAACACGCTGCCGTCGCCGTCCAGGAACACGATCTCCGCAGCGATCGGCGGCGCTTCCGGCTCGGGTGGCCCACTGGAGCCGCGTATTGGCGACGCTGACCTGGATCGCCTGACCGAATGCGATGCCGACCAGCCCGAAGGCGATGCGCTCGGGTTCGGGCGGGGCGGCGGCGAATGCCGGCACGGCACCGAGAACGAGCAGGGCGCAGGCGAGCGCGGCCAGCGCACGCATCAGTCGTTCCGACATCCTTGGGTGGGTCATGATCGCTCCTCCGAGAAGTCGACGCAGCAAATGGCGTCTTCAACCTTAAAGACGCAAACGCGAAGCGAAAGGGATCATCGACGGCCGCCCGGGGCCGCTTTGCGATCCGCGGCAGCGGATCAGCGCAGCGCGGCCAAGGCAGTGCGCGCCTCCTTCAGCGTTGGGCTCGTGGGTACCTGGCGATGCAGCGAGAATCGCGATCGCCGCTTCCTGCCGCTCCCGCGCCTCGGGTGTGTTTCCCTGCTTGGCCAGCGCGGCGGACTCGATGCGCTGGAGCTCGGCCTCGTCGAGCGCGTAGAAGGCGCGATCCGGCGAGCGCGCGAGGCGATCCAGCGCCGCATCCGCCCGCTCCCGCGCGAGGTCAAACTGATTGCGGTGCAGCGCGTCGGTCGCCCAGAGGCGCAAGGCAGTGACCCGAAGCACCGTGTCGTCGATCCCTCGACCCTGACACGCGTCAATGGCGGCAATGAGCGGGCGCGCCGCGTCGTCATCGCCGTTGACCTGCAGCATCCTCGCCAACGTCGCGTCGTCCTGCCATCCTCCAACCACGCACGGTGCGCCCTGCTCCTGGGTTGCGGCCTGCGCGCGCCGCGCCAGTGCCAAGGCGTCCGCATTGCGACCTTCGAGCCGTCGCGCCTCGGCGCGAACCAGCAGCATGCGCGGGTAGAAGGCGGTGCGGGCGAGCTCTTCGGCAAAGAGCCGGTCGATCCGGTCCAGTGCGGCATTCGCGCCGGCCGGGTCGCCGGCGTCCGCGAGCAGCGCCGCCTTGTACAGCCACGGCCGCCCCCAGATCCGGGACAGCATCTTTCCGTGCGGATCATCCGGCATCGCGGCGATGATCGTGTCGAGATGCGACAGACCCAGCGCCATGTCGCCGCGGCGGGCCAGGAGTGCGGCGTAGTTCGCCCGTGCGGCCTGCGTCTCGTTGTGCGTCGGTCCATTGGCCGCGACGTGCAAGCGCCAGGCTTCCTCGTGTGCGCGCAACGCATCGCCGAAGCGATAGGAATTCGACACATGAAGCGCGAGCGTCGCCTGGAAATTGGCGAGGCCAACGCGATTGCCGCTCTGGTGCGCTCGCAGGGCTTCCCCACCCTGCGTCAGCACGCGCTGCGCGTCGTCCAACCGGCCAAGCCCATCGTAGACCACCGAGAGGCTGGTTATCGCTCCGGACAGCCCGGCCGAGGACGGAAATTTCCGAAGCAGCAGGTCGAACGACGCTTGCAAGTCAGCCAAAGCTTCCCTGGGAGCATCACTGCGGCGATTGTCTCCCCGTTGTTGCAACACCCGGGCGTAGAGTTCCGAGTCGCGCTCGCCCGCTGCGTCGAGAATCTGCAACGCCTCGCCGACATTGGCGAACGCTTCGGCCTTCCTTTCGAGCTGATCGAGCGTCTGTGCATAGTTGTACAGCGCGTCGGCCAATTGCGCCGGTGGAACAGTCTTCAGCGTCCGCATGACCTCGACCCGCTTCCCATCCATTACTTCCGAGCGATCTTTCTCATCCAATTGCCAGTACATTTCCGACAGCATGGCGAGCACCTCGGCGCGAATCTCGGGCTGATCCTTCAGTTGCGCTTCGATCTGCCGGCTGCCGAGGTCGAGTAGCTCGCGCGCCGTGGTGTTTTGTGCTCGCGGACCGCTTTTTTCGGTGCTGTTCGCCTCGAACAGGCCGAGCAGGAATTGCTTGACCGCATCCGCCTTGGCCGCTTCGGCCTGGGCAATCGCCGCCTTCTGCCGCGCTTCGTGCGCCTGCCACGCCGCGACGCCGGCGCCTCCGATCACGCCGATGAGCGCGACGCTTCCGAGCGTCACGGCAAGACGGTTGCGCATCATGAACATCCGGGCGCGATACCCAAACGTGTCCGGGCGCGCGGAAATCGGCTCGTGCGCAAGATAGCGCTTCAAGTCCTGCGCCATCGCGTCGACCGAAGCGTAGCGTTGCGTCGGGTTCTTCTTCAGCGCCTTGCCCACGATGGTCTCGAGATCCCCCGCCAGGTTCCGGCGGAGCCGCTCGGGTGACGTCGAACGCTGCTCGGCGATGCTCGCGCCAGCGTCACCAGCCTTCTCAACCCCCTCCGAGAGGCGTGCAGGCTCGGTGTCGACGACGTGGCGCGCACGCTGTAGCGGCGACTCGCTATCGTTTCCGTAAGGTGGCCGCCCGCACAGCAATCCGTACAGGATCACGCCAAGCGAATAGACATCGGTCACGATCGTGATCGGCGCGCCGCTCAACTGCTCCGGCGCCGCATATTCCGGCGTCAGTGCGGCGCCGGCCAGCGCGGTCAGCTGCGTGGGTGCGTCATCCTGCGTGGCGTCGAGGAGCTTGGCGACGCCGAAGTCCAGCAGCTTCGCCTGTCCGTCCTCCTGCACGAGGACGTTCGATGGTTTCAGGTCGCGATGAACGACCAGGTTCGCGTGTGCATGCGATACCGCCGAGCACACTTGCAGGAACAATCCGATCCGCGCATCGATGGACAGCTTGCGCGCGTCGCACCAGCGGTCGAGACGCTCGCCGACCACGTATTCGAGGACGAGATAACGCTGTCCGGCCGCCGTAAAACCGGCATCGAGCAACCGGGCGATGTGGGGATGGGTCAGGCGCGCCAGAAACTGCCCCTCGCGGGCGAAGCGCTGATTCGCGCCGCTATCGGCGACGGCAACGCGCAACATCTTGATGGCCACCAGACCTTCGTACAGTCCATCGTCGCGGCGGGCGAGCCAGATCTGGCCCATGCCGCCGGCACCGATCGATCCCGCCAATTTCCAACGGCCGAGCCGCTGCCCGCCCAGTTCGAAATTGTCGGGACCTCGCGATTCCTCGCACCCGATATCGGCCAGCGCGTCGCCGGCGAGGAAGCCCTGGGCTTGCGCCTCTTCATCGGCACGGATCAGCGCCTGCAGCCGGCGGTGCAGATCGGGCGTCTCGTCGCGCACTCGGTCGATGAGGCTGGCCTTGTCCGCGTCGCTGCCCGCCAGCCACGTCTCGAACAATACGAGAGCCTCCCGCCATTCTCCGGTCGTCTTGTCGGCGGGAGCGTCGCTCATCGCAGATCGCGCAGGTACTCGTGCAGGAAGGCGCGTGCCGTGCGCCAGTCGCGCTTGACGGTCGGCACCGAAACGCCGAGCGCGTCGCCCACTTCGTCCTCGGTCATCCCGCCGAAATAGCGCATCTCGACGACCCGGTGCGCGCGCTCGCTGACCCGCTCCAGGGCGGTCATCGCCTCGTGCAGCCGCTCGATCCCGCTCGCATCGAGGATTTCCCCCGCGAAGCCGGTCGTCAGCGTCACCTGCCGCTCGCCGCTGCCGCGCTTCTCGGCGCTGCGCTCGCGGACATAGTCGATCACGACGCTGCGCATGACCTTGGACGCGTAGGCAAAGAACACCCGGCGCTCCGCGAACATCGCGCCGCCGCGCGCCTTGAAGCGCAGATAGGCGTCGTGGACCAGCGCCGGAGCATCCAGCGAGAGCGTGCCCGCTCGGGACAGATGAGCGCGCGCAAGGCGCTTCAACTCGGGATAGAGCGCGGTGTAGAGACGGTCCGCGGCGGCGCCGTCGCCCGATGACGCCTGCCTCAGCAATCCAGTCACGTCATCGATCAAGCGCGGCCTCCGGGGGCTACCGCGGATCCGGCCCGTTCCTGTCAGCCGGCGTACGTGAATCGCGAATATTCTACGCGGTGCCCGGACTCAATCCCGGTGAAAGGCCCGAATCGCAATCGCGTGTCCGTGTGGGGCGAGACTACCAAAGCCGTGACGGTGCTCAAGCGGGGCGGAGTGCCTCGATCTGCGATGACCGCTTTTCGGCAAATTGAGGGGCAAGGCTGACGGGCTGGTTGTGGCCGGACGCGCCCGCTGAAGAGCGGCGCCTGAATGGCCGCTGTCGCGGCATTGCCGTCGTTGGCACCGCGAAGCCGAACGGGGGGCAAGGGGTCCTTGGCGGCCGTTCGCAGCTGTTCCTTCGATCAGCGACGGCATAGCGGCAACCCGCAACGAAATACGCATTGTGTTGCACGTGGGTCATCGCTAGCTTGTCCACCTTCGGTCAGTTCTGGACTGTCGGCATCGCCGCGTAAATTGCCTGTAAGGCAGCCATAGAGCTTTGCTTTTCCCTTCCTAGCAACGAAAACAAGCGCAGTTCTGGTACGCTTGCGCGGGGGTCGTATTCCCGATCTTAGAACACTCGCGATCAATAAGGACCGTCGCCTCAAGGGGATCGACGGCATTTCGGGAGGCAAAGCAATTGACCCTGCTGTCCCCGGCAACATCCGAGCGTCTCCTTACTGCCATTGAGAATGACACGCTAGTCTTTCTCTGCGGTGCTGGGCTCTCCATGGCCCTTCCGAGCAAGCTTCCATCGGCGATGGTGGTAGCCAACACATGCTTTGACCGCCGCCTCCCAATCGAAAACCTCCCAGCGCATTTGCGGGATAACATTGACCAACTAGCGGAATACTTCCATACGCGCGGCGACTTCGAACGCATCTTTATCCGCCTCGTCCCGTGGAATGAACTTTTGGGGGAGAGCAACGACGGACATGCTGCGATTGGCGACCTCTTGGTCGTGGGCGCCGCCCAGGCTGCGCTATCTGCGAACTTTGATCCGCTGATCGAAAGCTGGGCTCAACGAGCTAAGGTCGACATGCGCGGGGCACTTACCGGTCAAGATGCCCAGAATACGCAAGGGCATAGACCTTTGGTGAAGTTCCACGGTTGCATGCAAATCGACCGGCTGCACACGTTATGGACCCATGCTCAACTGGCTGAGCCAGCCATGGCAGCTCGCATCAACAGCGTTTCGCAATGGATGCAGCTCGTGCTCCCTGGCAAGGACCTGGTGGTCGTCGGCTTTTGGAGCGACTGGGGCTACCTCAATGATGTCCTCTCAACAGCCTTCACTACGACGGCAAACTCCGTCACGGTAATTGATCTTAGCGACGCAGCAGCACTCGAGCACAAAGCCCCGACGCTTTGGCAACGGTTGCATGCCGCTTCGGTCACATTCGAACATGTCCAGCATTCTGGTGCGGAAGTTCTCAAAGAGCTTCGAGCCGAATTCTCGAAAGTTTGGGCGCGCCGATTCTTTAATCTCGCTGGTCCGGCGGTCGGCCCGGGCCCATCAGACCATACGTGCCTCGCCACCTTGGACGTTGACGAACTTTACCGTTTGAGGCAAGACGCGGAGGGGATACCATACCCGCGCGCCGCGACTAAACGTCAACCGAAAGCCAACTGCGGTCAAGCTGCATTCGCGCGAAGACTCTCCTGAATGCAGGAGCTTCCCACAGCGGTGCTTGGCTGTCTCTTGGCGCAAATACTTTTCGAGTGATCAACGGCGCCGGCCAGGACGTTGGAGGCGTGCGAGCGAGATACACGGAGCCACCGGCAGTACGCTCGCCCGATATCGTAGTGTGTGCGGGAGCCGTAGAATATGGTGTACCGGCGACCATCATTCCGAAGGGCGTAGGAAGCAGTGCCGTACGACCCACATCGGGTGGTCCGGCGCGTTGGCTAACCCTCGACGACGCACGTATAGAATTTGCCCTATGATCGATTTACTCGCCCAAATACAAGGTACGTTGGAGGGTGCTCGATACTCGACGTGGCTTACCGAGCTCGAGAATCTTCGTGTCATTTGCTTCGAAGATGATGTCATCTTTGGTTTCGTCTCGGTTTTCTCGAAGCCCAACGATCTCATCACCCGATGGCGCGACACCGAAACCTCCATATTGCGCCGGTTCGCACCCAACATTCGCGGCGCTGGCGATAAGGCATGGAACGTCTACTCAATTTTCATCTGCACCGAAGCCACTAGCGATACCGAGTCCCGCGAAATACGCTGGATAGAAGAGAACCTCGAGCGCACACGCAAGCTCACCGCGAACGGAGTGGTGACTCGTGAGGATGTCACAAACGCGCTCTTGCCTCTCCTACCTATTCAGCATCAACCATTGCTACTTGCTGACAATATTCGAGAGCGCCTAAAAAGACGAATTCAAGCGATAGCCCCTCGGGCCGCGGCGGTCGCACTCGATAACGAAACGCCTGCCATTGAGGTAGCCCGGCTGCTCGGAGAGCCGCAGTGAAAATTGCGTTCGTTGAGGTTGCTGGCTTTCGCGGCTTCAAGGACAAGTCGCGCTTCGAATTTCCAAGCGGCTTTGTCGTCCTTGCGGGTCGCAACGGTGTCGGCAAAAGCACGGTCATGGACGCCGTTGAGTTTGCATTGACCGGGACTATAAACAAATACCAGGTCCGGGAGGCCAAAGGTGGGGGTCTCGACGAACACCTTTGGTGGGTCGGCGAGGGAACTCCAGCCGAGCACTATGTAAGTGTTGGGTTCATCGACGAAACTGGCAATGAAATGGCTGTATATCGGTCGCGCGAACGCGGTGCGAACATGACGACGGAAGCCATCGCGGCGGCGTTCCACAAAGAAGCTGCCGTCGCAGATGCATCCGCCGCCGCGATGCTGAGTACCACTTTGATCCGTGATGAATTCATAGCGGCGCTGAGTCTTGAAATGGCTCCGCGTAATCGGACAGGCGGCTAAGTGGTAGCTCTGCTCTAATAGGCGACCTTGTCGCCGAGGAGCAGAGAGCATGAAACGACCACGCAGGAACCATTCAGCGAAGTTCAAGGCCACGGTGGCACTGGCTGCGATTCGGGGCGAAAAGACCCTGGTCGAGCTGTCCGAGCAGTACCGGGTCCACCCGAACCAGATCGGGCAATGGCGTGCGGAGCTGTTGGAGCGCGCGGCGGAGGTATTTGCCACCGCGGCGGAGAAGCGCGATGCCGGACCGGACGTCAAGACGCTGCATGCCAAGATCGGGCAGTTGGCGCTGGAGAACGATTTTTTGGCCGGCGCGCTCGGTCGCATCGGCGATGCGAGCGCAAAGCGATGATCGACGCGACACACGCGCTGTCGATCGTGCGCCAGGCGCAGCTGCTGGAGCTCTCGCGCTCGTCGCTGTACTACGCACCGCTGCCGACCTCGGACGCCGACTTGGCGCTGATGCGCCGTATCGACGAGTTGCACCTCGAGCATCCGTTCGCCGGTAGCCGAATGCTTCGGGATCTGCTCAATCGGGAGGGATTCGAGGTTGGCCGCAAGCATGTCGCGACGCTCATGCGCAAGATGGGCATCGAAGCGCTCTATCAGCGACCGCGGACCAGTGGTCGGGATCGTGAGCATCCGGTGTTTCCGTATCTGTTGCGCGGGATGACGATTGATCGGCCGAATCAGGTCTGGGCGATGGACACGACCTACATTCCGATGCGGCGCGGCTTCGTCTACTTGACCGCGGTGGTCGATTGGACCGCCCGTCGAGTCCTGGCTTGGCGGGTATCGATCAGCTTGGCCGCGGACGCGGCGGTCGAAGCGCTGAAGGAGGCGATCGCGCGCTACGGCGTGCCGCAGATCATGAACACCGATCAAGGCAGCCAATTCACCGCCAGCGATTTCATCAACGTCTTGCGGGAGCACGCGATCCGGATCAGCATGGACGGCAAGGGTTGCTGGCGCGACAACGTGTTCGTTGAGCGGCTGTGGAAGACGATCAAGTACGAGCATGTCTATCTTCACGCCTACGAGACCGTCTCCGAAGCGCGCACGAAGCTGGCCACGTACCTCGACTTCTACAATCGGCGTCGGCCGCACACCGCACTTGACCGGCGCACCCCGAATGACGTGTACTTCGGTTCGCTGCCGCAGCAACTCGCGGCCTGATAGCGAGTGACTGAGAGATGGCGTTGCGAGCCAAAGTCGGATGTACCCGAACCCCTCCGGGCGAAAACGAATCGCTTGTAGCGCGTTCTACGAGGTCGTTCGAAATCGGCACACGCCGTCTTCGTCGAATTTCAAGGAATTGTTAACCCGGCAGAGCTACCACTTAAGAATCCCGAAAATCTGTCCAACTGCGCGGGACCACCTCTCTTGATTTTCCAGGACAGGCACGCTTCAATGCTGTCCGTGACGCAATCGCTGGACTGACAAGCGAGGACTTTTCGGAGCGCCTGGGAGATATTGCGAACGCCGCCAACGACATAAAAGCAGACCAGGCGCGCCGCGTCAAAGAAGTTGAATCTGAACTCGGCCGTGCGCTAACGTCACTTACCGAGGCAAGGAGTGCCGCTGACCGACAATCCTCGCTCAGTGAAGCGCAGGCGACTATCGCGAAGCTCGAGCCGACGATATTGCTCGACCAAGCGAACACATTAGATGCAATCCGCCAACGGATTGTCGACCGAAAGCGCGACGTTGCTCAAATAGATGCGGCGGTTGCCAAACTCGAGCAACTCGACGGTGAACGGCAATACATTGCCTCCGACCAGGCTCAGCAGGAACTTGCGCAGGCTCGAGCAGCCCTGTCCTCTGCGGAACAGGTGCTCCAACAGCGCCAGCTTGCCCTGAACAATGCTCAGCGTACCGTGTCTGCCGAATCCGCTACCGATCAGTGGGCTGCGCATATGGTCGCACTGCTGGAGAACGGGCATGCAATCGGGTTGGTTGACGGTCACTGTCCGCTTTTGTGCAGCAATTCGCACTGAAGCTGAATTTCAAACCGCAATTGACGCTGCACGAGCGGCACTGGATGACCGCGTTATTCGCTTGCGTCGCGCAATCGACGCTGCTTCGGTCGCCCAACAGGAGTTTAACGAAGCTGATCGGAAAAAAAGCGAAGTTGAGGCTGCTCTTACCAAACAGCTAAAGCGGCGGTCCGATTTGCTCCTCGCATTTGATGACCTAGGAAAGACCTTCCAGATCGTTGGCATAACACCCATGCCCCCAGAGGTCTCGGTCGCGCGACGGCTCGCGTTGGAGAGGCAGGAGCAAATAGCTAGGCTCGAGCAGTCATTGTACATACTTGAATCCTCCGGCGCTCAGGAACGCGTTGTTATGCTTGAGACGCGCGTTCGGCAGCTTCGGCTACAGCTAGACGAATTGTCAGACAAGCTGACGGAAGCGGACCGGGCCGTAGATGCTGCGAAACAAATTCAGAACGTGGCAAAAAGCGTGGCCAATCAACTCTCGGCGGAGCAATTTGAAACTGTCATGCCCTTGTTGAAGGAGATGTATAGGCGCCTTCGACCGCACACAGACTGGCGCGAAATCGATACCGACTTTGGCGGAACCGTGCGCGCATCGCTGAATTTCGTGATCGGCGATGGCTACAATCCGCAATTCGTTTTCAGCAGGGGCCAACGGAGAGCCGCCGGCATTGCCTTCCTCTTGGCAATTCATTTGTCGAGACCCTGGTGCGCCCTGCAAACACTTTTGCTCGACGATCCGGTTCAGCATATCGACGACTATCGCGCGCTGAATTTGGTCGAAGTGCTTTCAGCAATCCGACGGACAGGAAGGCAAGTCATTGTCGCCGTCGAGGACGATGCGCTCGCCGATGTTCTCTGTCGACGCCTTCGAAGCGATGCCGTCGATCTAGGTCGGCGATTCGATCTCGGCACGTCGAACAATGGATCTGCCATCATCGAGAAAAAAACCGACATCTTCCCGATGACGAGACAGGTGCTACAAGCCGCATTGGCGTAGCTTACCTGTCAGCATGCTGCTTGACTCGCGATAGCAGGCTGTTCTCCCGTTCTTGTCGGCGCTAATCATTCTTCAGGATCCCGGCGCAGCATCAACAACCGCTGGGGTGGAGATTGTGATGCCTCCGCGATCTCAGGTCACTGCCGCGCTGGCATTGTTCATGCCGGACTGATGCACGCCATTTCCCAAGCTGAGCGCCGGCTCCCATCGGCTTCAACGCCCGCGTCCGGCTGTGCCCAATGTCGATAACGGGTCGACTGCGGAGCAAGAACCCCGGCTGTCGGCATCACTCGTCCTGGGAAAACTCGCAACCGTTAGAGCGTTTGGTTGCGAGTCGAGGGCCCCCTATTGCCAACGCGCGCGGCCTACGATAGACATAGACTGTGCAAACGAGACCCCAGGCGCGCTCGTCACGGGACTGCAATCAGGCTTCATAATGGGAGACGCCGACCGAGGCATGGATACGAAACTGGAGTGGGGTAGTCCAGCGCTTCTCCGCGCGCGGGGGCAAAACTTGCTCGGAAGAGCGTCGCTTTTCGGGACACTCGACACTGCCCTTGGCACAGCGACCTTCAACAATCTGGTTGCGGCACACGTCGTTCGAAATCGCATAGCTCACTCAGGCGGCCAGGCGCAATCGAAGTTCGTGAAGCATTTAACTGGGTTGGGCATTCCGACTGCCCAGCGGCAGGGCATGAGTGTCGGCCGTTTCTTGCGCGACTATCCCACCGATGTCACACCGCTGAACCGTTACTTCTTCGTATATCTTGGTGCATATGCGACGTTTGCGACCATCGCACAGGCCGCCTTGCCATGAAAGCAATACACTTCCCCTCCGATTGCGCGGAACCGTGCCTTGCCGTCCTGGCGGGGGGTGACGGCGGACCGGTCGGCTTAGGCGTCACGCAGTACGCCACATGCCGAGGCTAAAGAAGGACGTTTCGCCGCTCCTTGAGCGAGCCATCGCCTCGCTTACTCTTGCAATTGAAGTATTCAATCGTCCCTCGGAAATAGCGCGCATTCACGCGGTCGTACTGCTGCTACACCACGCGTTTGAGCTCCTACTGAAGTCAATATTGCTTCAACGGGGAGCGTCGATCTTCGATCACACATCGCGCTACACGATCGGCTTCGACAAGTGTCTCGAATTGGCGACGGTAAATGTGCGAGTGTTGAGCGATAACGAGCGCAACGTGTTGTCTATCCTTGACGCTCAGCGGGATCAAGCGCAGCACTATTACTCCGACATTTCCGAGGTGAACCGCCCCGGGATTCCAGGAGGCTCCAAACTTTGAGAGGATGGAGTCATGAATACATCAAAGAGGTATTCCCCGGAAGTCCAAGAGCGTGCGGTCCGGCTGGTCTTTGAGCACGAAGGCGAGCATGAATCGCAGTGGGCAGCGATCGGTTCGATCGCGGCAAAGATCGGCTGCACAGCGGAGACGCTGCGCAAGTGGGTGCGGCAAGCCGAGCGTGATCGCGGTCGGCGCGCGGGGCTGAGCACGACCGAGCGTGACCGGCTCAAGGAGTTGGAGCGCGAGAATCGTGAGCTGAAGCGGGCCAACGAGATTCTGCGCAAGGCGTCGGCTTTTTTCGCCCAGGCGGAGCTCGACCGCCGACCGAAGTGATGGTGTCGTTCATCGATGCCCACCGTGCCGAGTACGGGGTCGAGTCGATCTGCGCGCAGTTGCCGATCGCCCCATCGCAGTATTACGAGCACAAGGCGCGCGAGGCCGATCCGGAGCAGTTGCCGCCGCGGCTGCAGCGTGATCGTGCACTCACGCGGGAGATCCGCCGCGTCTACGACGATAATTTCGGCGTCTATGGTGCGCGCAAGGTGTGGCGGCAGCTCGCGCGCGAGGAGATCGTGGTTGCTCGCTGCACGGTGGAGCGTCTGATGCACTGGCTGGGTCTGCAAGGCGTCGTGCGCGGGCGCAAGTGTCGGACCACGATCCCCGACGACAGCGCGGCTCGGCCGCTCGACCGCGTCAAGCGACAGTTCCAGGCCAGCCGGCCGAATCAGCTGTGGGTAGCCGATTTCACGTATGTTGCGACCTGGAGTGGCTTCGTCTATGTGGCGTTCGTGATCGACGTGTTCGCGCGGCGCATCATCGGCTGGCGCGTGGCGCGTTCGATGCGCGCGGAGTTGGTGTTGGACGCGCTGGAGCAAGCGCTGTGGTCGCGCGCGGCGGTCAGGGGGGTCGTGCATCATAGCGACCACGGCAGCCAATATCTCTCGATCCGCTATTCCGAGCGGCTTGCCGAAGTCGGCGCTGAACCGTCGGTGGGCAGCGTGGGCGATTCGTACGACAACGCCTTGGCGGAGACGATCATCGGGCTCTACAAGACCGAAGTGATCCACCGCCGCGGTCCGTGGCGACATCTGGAAGCGGTCGAATACGCGACGCTCGAATGGGTTGACTGGTTCAACCATCGTCGGCTGCTTGAGCCCATCGGCAACGTGCCACCGGCCGAGCTCGAGATGGCGTACATCGATTCCGGCACGGCGAAGAAGGCGGCGTAGATGGACGGACGCGCATCGAGCAGTGGTATCATCGCGATACCACATACGAAGCGGTTCCCCTATGGCGATGACCTTGCGGCTACCCGAAGCGCTGGCCGAGCGCGGGCGTCGGTACGCGACCGAGTCGGGCATCTCATTGAACGGTCTTCTGGCTATCGCGCTGCGCGAGTATCTCGATGCAAGGGGATCCACACCTCGAGTGGCACCGCCATCGCGGTCACTCGCGCAGGCGATTGCCCGGCAAGTCAAGGCAGGACCCGTGCGGCGACGCCGATGAAGCCGCTGGGCATTATGAGTCAACGGGTCAGCTGCCGATCGCAGCTTGACTCAAACCCGGAGGTCTCCGGAAAAGCCGGGGCGGTTCAGGGTGACGCTGTCCGGTCGGTTGGCTACCCGTTCTCGTGAATTCTTGTAAACTCCTTGTTAAGAGAGTATAGTCTCCCAGATAGGAGATATCCAAATGGCCGCCTTGACGTATCCCGCAACGCGGTACGAACCGTCGCCGGTGATCGACCTCGCTTCCAAGGCGGAGCGCGAACGGCTGAGCCCCTCGGCGCTCAAGGCGTTTTTCAACATTGTCGACCGCTGGGGCGTGCGCGACGAGGACGCCCGGCAACTTCTCGGGGGCGTCACCAACGGCCCTTATTACGAGATGAAGAAGAACCCGAAAGGCCGGGTGCTCGACGCCGACAAACTGCTCCGCATCTCCTATCTCATCGGCATCTTCAAGGCGCTGAATATTCTCCACGGTCAGCCGCTCGCGGACGAATGGGTGCGGCTGCCGAACACTAACCGCATTTTTGTGGGCAGCACACCGCTGGCGTACATGATGAAAGGCGGCGCGCCGGCGATGCAGACGGTGCGGCGGCTGCTGGACGCCCGCCGAGGCGGGATGTGAAGGCGCCGCCCGGTACTTCACTTGTACGCCGCAACGATACTCACCGCCTGATCCACTCGAAGTACAGCGACGACGGCAGCAGTGTCCTCGTACGAATTGCCGACAGCGACGGGCATCTCGCGGACATCTTCGACCTGGACAACGCGACCAACGATCGTGTGCGCGCTGAGAGCGACTTGCTGCCCGGCATCGGCGTGCGCGAGCTGCTGTTCGGCGTTCCGTACTATCGCGTCGTCAATGCGGCGTTCACGCACGCGCATCCGCTGGGCAGCCGGTTCAACGGTCCAGAACGCGGTGCATGGTACGCGGCGTTCGAGACCAGGACCGCGCAGGCGGAGGTCGCCTTCCACAAAGCCGTGCAGCTCGCGGAAGTGGGCCGCTTCGAGGACGACGTGACCTTCGACGACTATCTCGCCGATTTTAGTGGCGAGTTTCACGATCTCCGCGGCTCGAACGATTGGACCGACTGCCTTGATCCCGATACCTACGTGCAGTCACAGGCGCTCGCCGAGCGGTTGCTCGACGGCGGATCGCTTGGCATCGTTTATCCGAGCGTCCGCCGCGCCGCCGGCACCTGCCTCGCGTGTTTCCGGCCCGCGCTCGTGATGAACGTGAGAAAGGGAACGACCTATCGATTCCGCTGGAATGGCCGCTCGACTCCGACCATCGCCGCCGTCAAACCGAGTTGACCCCAGGACAGCTGCGATCGCGAATTGGTCGATTGGTATCGCGCCTCCTCGAAGATCGTATCCGCTCCCTTCCCGTTCCAGGCTACTCAAACGTCGGCTAGTCCCAATTTCCCCATGACCCTCTTAGAACAGGCCGCAATTTTCCTGGTAACGGCGGTGATCGTCGTTCCACTATTCCGTCGGATGCAGCTCGGCGCCGTCCTCGGTTACCTCGCGGCAGGCGCGATCATCGGTCCGTGGGGGTTGGGATTGATTGCCGACGCGGACGCGACGCTCAACTTCGCGGAAATGGGCGTCGTGCTCCTGCTCTTCCTCATTGGGCTGGAACTCGAGCCCTCCCGACTCTGGGCGTTGCGCCATCCCGTGTTCGGATTGGGTGGCGCGCAAGTTGTCGTGACGGGAATCGCGCTCACCGGCATCGCGGTCTGGTTGAGCCTTTCGTGGCAGGCGGCGATCGTGGTCGGGTTGGGACTGGCCATGTCCTCCACGGCCATCGTCTTGGCATGGCTGGGGGAGCGCAACCAGCTTAGCAGCCCGAGCGGGCGCCTCGCGTTCGCGATCCTGCTCTTTCAGGATGTCGCCGTGATTCCTTTTATCGCGCTGCTGCCGTTGCTGAGTCCGGATAGGACAGGCCACGAGAGCGGATGGATACTCGCTACAAAAGGCGTCGCCGCGATCGCCTTCGTCATTATCGTCAGCCGACTCCTGGTTCGACCGGCGCTGAAGCTGGTCGCGCGTTTCGGTGGCCGCGAAGTGTTCACCGCCGCAGCATTGCTGGTCGTGATCGGAGCGGCGCTGACGATGGGAGCCATGGGCATCTCGATGTCGCTGGGCGCGTTCCTCGCTGGCGTGCTGCTCGCTGATTCGGAATTCCGCCACGAGCTCGAGGCCGACGTCGAGCCGTTCAAGGGGCTGCTGCTCGGGCTGTTCTTCATGGCGGTGGGGATGAGCGCCAATCTCGCGCTATTCGTTTCGCATCCGTTCACGGTGCTCGGCGCGGTGGTCGGCGTGATGGCGCTGAAGGCTCTGCTCATGTACGGCCTGGCACGAGTATCCGGGTCGGGCAGCGAAGAAGCGCAACGCATCGCCGTATTGATTGCGCAAGGCGGGGAATTCGCCTTCGTGCTCTTCGTCGCGGCGCAAACGGCGGGCATCCTTGCGGGCGAGACCGCCGAGTTTCTCGTGCTGGCCGTGACGATCTCCATGCTCCTCGCGCCGCTTTCATTCATCGTGCACGACCGCCTGCTGCAACGCTGGCTCGAGCGCACGAAGCCACCCGAGTTCGATCTCATCGATGGCCCCGGCAATCCGGTGATCATCGCCGGCTACGGGCGCTATGGACAGATCGTCTCGCGCGTCCTGCGGATGGCCGGCATTCCGTTCACCGCGATCGAGGCGAGCTTCCAACAGGTCGATTTCGTGCGCCGCTTCGGCAACAAGGTCTACTACGGCGACGCGTCACGCCTCGAGTTGCTCGAATCGGCTCGGGCGCGCGACGCCAAGCTCTTCGTGCTGGCCATCGACGACGTCGAGGCCTCGGTGAAGACGGCGGCGGTCGTGCGCAAGAATTTTCCCGATCTTCCCATCCTCGCGCGGGCGCGCAATCGCGTTCACTACTACCGCCTGCGCGACCTCGACATCGACCGCTCGGGCATCGAGCGGGAGTCTTTTCTGTCGAGCCTGGAAACGGCGCGCCAGGCGTTGGAGTTAACGGGAATGGAGCCGATGCAAGCGGCGCGCGCCGTGGCTCTGTTCAAGGAGCACGACGAAAAACTGATGGACGAGCAGTACGCGGTGCGTCAGGACGAAGCGCAGCTCATCCAGACGGCGGCAGAGGCGGCTGCGCAATTGCGGGAGGTGTTTGACGCCGATGTGCAGGAGAGTGGAAGTCCGGTGTCGGGGCGTGACGGGGAAGCGATAAACAATTACATAGACCGCAAAGCGTGACGATCATCAGTGATGGGGTGCAAAGGCCCGGGAACCACAAGGGGAAAAATCCCTCGTGGTTACTGGCGAATCGAACTCTTCAGATAAGTCCTCTTTCGGCGAAAAATGTGGCGCTCACCATTTCTTGCCGAACGTGGACTTATTTGATATGTGGAGTCGTTCCAAGGTCGTTTTCCTGCGGAATCGAGCCCGACTGGGCCCCGACTCCACATAAGTAGGGCCGGCCGGCTAGCGTGGCGTTCCCACCCCAACCGTGGAGAGCGCCATGACTACCGACTTGCTGCCCAAGACCGTCCGCCTGATCTCTCGATCGCCATGCTCACGCGAGCTGGCGGATTACGCCGCGTGGCTTTCGACCGAAGGCTACACGGCGGCTCCCATTCACATCCACCTCATCTACTTGGAGCAGGCGCTTGAGCGCATGGCTCCGGATCCAGGCCCACGCGATCTTGCAGAGATCGAACGGGCGTTCGATCCGCGGGGCGGACCGCCGACCCGGCGAACGCTCTTCGAGGCGACGCGCCGTGCGTATGTGCGCTTTCTGCGTGCATCCGATCGTCTGCTCGAGCCTGCGGTCGAAGATCGCTTCGCAACGCTTCGTCGCCAGTACGACCAGCACCTCGCAGAGCTTCGCGGACTGTCGACTTCGGCCCGCGCGCACCACGTTCACGTCGTGTCGGACTTCCTGGTACGCGGCGTCGCCTCACGCGAGCTAGGCGCGATTACACAGCGCGACGTGGAGGCTTTCGTCGCGCTTCGCAGCCGTGAGATCTCCCGGCATTCTATGCAGCATGTGGTCGCGATACTGCGTTCGTTTCTGCGATTTTGTTACGACCAGGGACACCTTCGCTCCCGCCTCGATCAGGCGATCGATACGCCGCGCACCTACCGCGATGAGTTGATGCCGCGTGCGCTGCCGTGGGGCACCGTGCAGGCGCTGCTCGCATCCATCGACCGCAGCGGGAAGTCGGGCTGGCGGGACTACTGCATCCTGCACCTGATTGCGCACTACGGCCTGCGGCCCTCGGAAGTCGTCTCCCTGCGCCTCGATTCCATCGACTGGGAGCGCCGCACCCTGCGGGTGATGCAACACAAGACGCGGTCAACTCTGACCTTGCCGCTCGCGCCGGAAACGATCCGGGTAGTAACCCAGTATCTCGCGATCGACCGGGATCGACAGAGCCGAACCTATCCCGAGCTGTTCCTGCGGGCTCGCTGCCCTAACGGGCCGCTGCGGCATTACGCGATCTGCGACATTTTCGAGAAGCACATGCGGGCGGCGAAACTTGGCACCACCGGCGATGCTTACAGCCTGCGGCATGCATTCGCCATGCGGTTGCTCGCCCGAGGTGTGGGAGTCAAGGTCATCGGGGACCTACTCGGCCATCGCTACATCGACACCACTCGTACCTATCTTCGGCTCAATAGGGAGGCGCTGCGCGGTGTCGCACTCGAAGTGCCGCATGGCTCCGCTCGCTCGGGAGGCCGCCATGTCCAATCGTAATCCACTGGCAGGTTGGGACACGGACGTGGCCGCGTATCTCGCAAATCGCCGGGCCCTCGGTCGCGCCTACGACAACGATGAGTACTCGCTGAATCGCTTACGCCGGTTCCTCGCGGAGTCGAACGCCCCCGATCTCAACGAGCCGCTCTTTAATCGTTGGCGGGCATCGTTCTATCGAGCGAGCAATCGCACCCGCGTCATGCGGGAACGTGCCGTCTACAGGTTCTGCCGATACCGGCGCCGCAGCGATCCCAAGTGTTTCCTACCGGACCCGAGCTCTTTCACGCGCCCGAAGCCGCTGCCGCTGCCACGCATCATCGAGCGCGAGCAGGTCGTTCAACTCCTGAATCACGTTTCAGCCCTCATGCCGACCTCGCGCGATCCATTGCGCCCGGCTGTGCTGCGTCTGGCCATCCTTCTGCTCTACACCACGGGTCTTCGGTGCGGCGAACTCGTGCGCCTGCCACTCGCCGATGTCGATGCGCAGCGCGGTGTCCTCTTCATTCGCGATTCGAAGTTTCACAAGTCCCGTTGGGTGCCAGTATCGCCCAGCGTGCGATCCGAGCTCCGGAGCTATCTCGATGTGCGTCGGCGCGCTGGCGTCGACTGCCGCCCAAAGGCGCCGCTGATCTGCCACGGGCGAGGCAGCGCGTATACCGGCGTCGGTTTCGGCCGGACTCTCGCAGAACTCCTTGACGCGGTCCGAATTCGCGACCAGAACGGCCGCCGCCCGCGGGTGCAGGACTTCCGCCACAGCTTTGCGGTCGCGGCGCTCCTGCGCTGGTACGAGAACGGCGCGGATGTTCAGGTGAATTTGCCAAAGCTCGCGCTGTATATGGGGCACGTGTCGATCGTCTCGATACGCCATCCCAGGTTCGCCTGCACGGCAAGGGCAGCAAGGTCCGGCTGTGTCCGATCTGGCCGGCGACGGCGCGATTGCTGCGAGACCTGATGCAGGAAGTCCGATCGGTAGAACCGGACCCGGCAGACGCGTTCCTGTTCATCAACACGCGTGGACGGCAGATGACGCGGTTCGGCGTCCGGTATCTTCTCCGCAAGCACATTGCAGCGGCGGCGCTCTCCGTATCGACGCTACGTGAGAAACGCATCCATCCGCACTCGGTCCGGCATAGCACGGCCGTCGCTTTGCTCAAAGCCGGCGTCGATTTCGCTACGATCAGTCAGTGGCTCGGTCATGCGAGCTTGAACACTACGATGCGCTACGCGCGGGCCGATCTCGACTTGAAGCGGCAGGCCCTCTCCCAGGTATTTCCGGACGCGCTCGCGCCACCGCGCGGCGGCCATCTCTTGCTCGATAGCCGGGATCTCGTGGGCTGGCTGCGACGCATGTAGTCCGGATGCGCCGGCCCGCGCCTCCCCCGCCGGGCCGGCGTACCATCCCTTCGAGTCAATTCCACAGGACCAACCTTCGATGGCCGCTCGACGCAGGTCAGTCGCCGCGATCTACACCCTACGGGTCGAACTCCAGCACATCCAGCCGCTGATCTGGCGGCGCATACATGTCCCGACGGACATCACGCTGCCGCGGTTGCACGATGTGAGAGGCATCGCCAGGAGACGTACCGCTAGGGACCATTGAGTGGAAGGGGCGGGGCGCTTGGGTTATGATGTAGAAAGGTAGAAAAATTTCTACCAAGGAGGACCAAATGTCATTGAACATCAAAGATCCCGAGGCCCATAAGCTCGCTCAGACGCTTGCCAAGGAGACCGGCGAAAGCATGACGCACGCGGTGACGGAAGCCTTGCGCGAACGGCTGCAGCGTGTCCAGCGCCAGCGACGACCTGAAGCCACCGTTGCCGAGCTCCTCGCCATCGGACGCCGGTGTGCAAATACGCTGAAAGGCAAACCGATCGATCACGGGGCGCTGCTCTACGACGAGCGCGGGATCCCACGATGATTGTAGACAGCTCAGCCATCCTCGCGATCTTGTTCAATGAAGAGGATGCAGAAAGCTACGCACGGGCTATAACCGATGCTGATGCCTGCCGGATCTCGGCTGCCAACTTTGTTGAAGTGGCGATCGTTGTCGAGGCGCAAACCAAAGCGACCGGCAGCCGTCAGTTCGATGCTTTCTTTCGGCGTGCCGGGATCGTCATTGAACCCGTGACCGAAGAGCAAGCGCATATAGCCCGGCAGGCGTATACGGACTTCGGCAAGGGCCGCCATAAAGCCGGGCTTAACTTCGGCGACTGTTTCGCCTATGCGCTCGCCAAGACAACGGGCGAGACACTTCTCTTCAAGGGCGAAGATTTCAAGAAGACCGACGTCGCCTCGGCAATCTGAAGGGGCGCCGAACCGGGAACGCTCCAACGCCAGTCCCGGGGAACTGGACTTCATGCATGGCGGGATGACCCGCCGCATGAAGGCTCATGTGAGCACGATGCTCACCGAGTTTGCAATGAGCCGTACCGCGGCACCTGTACTTACGACCAGGCGGCATTGGCGCTCGAGGGAACGAAGGCGCCCTGATGAAGCGAACACCGCTTCAGACTCGAAGATTTCGGAGACTGGGCTCGGGGGAGAAGCTATGTTAGGCCGACATCCGAACATGCGAGAGGAGAATCGTGAGCAAAGTATTCGTCAACGTCGGACTTAGCCTCGATGGCTACATGGCACCGGAAGGAATGACCATGGAGAATCCCGGGTACAAGAACTGGGGCGCTAAGTGGGGTGCGCTGATGGCCTGGCTCCTCAATCAACAGTACATGCGCGAGAACCTCAAGCTCGGACCAGGGGAAGAGACCGGCCCGGTCAATGACCTGGTTCGCAGCACCACAGAGCGCATCGGTGCCAACATTATGGGCAAGCGAATGTTCGACCAGGGCGAGCGCGCCTGGCCAGAGGAGGCTCCGTTTCACACACCGGTATACGTTCTTACCAATGAGAAACGGAAACCCTGGGTGCGCCCCGGTACCCTACTGAGCCTTGAATAATACAGTTACAGTTCTATAATGCAGAACATCATCCATCTCAGGAGGATGTTCGGCAATGAGCAAGAGGCGAGACTTCGACGCGTTGCAAAAGCGACGTATGCGAGCAGCGAACCTGCTGCGACATGGTTTCACCCAGGCGCAGGTTGCGGCCAAGCTGGGTGTATCGCGGCAGTCGGTATCGCGCTGGGCGGCGACGGTTGAAGCGGAAGGGCCAACCGGGCTGCGAAAGGCCGGCCGCGCTGGACGGCGACCCGGGCTTGATGAAGGGCAGCGTAGAAAGTTGATCGAGTCGTTGAAGGCTGGGGCGCTGGCGGCCGGATATGGAACGGATCTGTGGACGTTGAAGCGTGTGGGCCGGCTCATCGCGGAAGACACCGGCTTGCGGTACTCCGAGTCGGGGGTCTGGCACGTGCTGGCGAACCTGGGGTTCAGTTGCCAGCGACCCGTGGGACGAGCCCTCGAACGCGACGAGGCTGGCATCGAGCAGTGGAAACGCAAGCGCTGGCCAATGCTAAAAAAAACGCCAAGGCCCGAGGGCAGACGATAGTGTTCATCGACGAGACCGGTCTTTCGGAACGTCCGCACCGAGTGCGCACCTGGGCTCCGCGCGGCCAGACCCCGGTCCTGCAGATGCACTTCAACTGGCACCAGCTGTCGGCGATCGCGGGCCTGACGTTCTGGAACCTCTATTTCAAGCTCGTCCCCGGTTCGTTCAACGGGCCACGGGTCATCGACTTCCTGCGCCAGTTGCGCCGCCAAATCAAGCGCCGCTTGCTGGTGATCTGGGACGGGCTGCCCGCGCATCGCAGCCGCGTCGTGCGCGATTACGTCGATGCCACCAAGGGTGCCATCCAAATCGAGCAGCTCCCCGGGTACGCCCCGGAACTCAACCCCGTCGAGTTTCTCTGGGCGCACTGGAAGCAGCATGAACTGGCGAACTTCTGCCCGAAACACTTCGTCGAGCTCTCCCAGTTCGCCCGCAACAAGTTGCGTCGCTCCCAGCACCGGCCACGCATCATCACCGCTTGCTGGATTCAGGCGCAGCTGCCGATCTGATGTCACGGTATTATTCAAATCTCAGTAGAGCTGGCTCGGGAATCCGCTGGCAGTCGTGATATTCGTATCGCGGGTGGACCGGATGTGATCCAGCAGTACCTGAACCTGGGTGTCGTTGATGAGCTGGAAATCGCCTTGGCACCCGTGTTGTTCGGCGGCGGGCGGCGTCTCTTCGAGAACCTACGCGAGCCGGGGCCGCAGTTTCGCATTGACAAGGTTCTTGATAGTCCAGCCGCCACACACTTGCGCTATGTGCGTCAGTGAAGGCGGCCTAACAACCGATTGCAGCGGACGGTGTGCTGCGCGGCCCGCCGCTGACCCGGAGCGTTGGGCGTCAAAACCGCTAGCGCCGGCGATAGTGCAACGCCACGATGCCCGATTTGAGCCGTGTCGCGGCCAGGAACTTCAGGCGCAATGATGGCTGCAGGCCGGAAAACAAGTACGGACCGTGCCCGGCCACCACGGGGTGGACCACGAAGCGATATTCGTCCACGAGGTTCAGGCGCTGAAGTGCGGCCGAAAGTTGGGGACTACCCACCAGCAGTCCGCGCGGCGTGGCCCTCTTCAACGCCTTCACCGCCCGGGCCAGGTCCCCTTCGACGTGATGCGTGTTGCTCCACGGGAAGTCGCGGCGCGTCATCGAGACCACGTACTTGGGCTTGGCTTCGAGCTTCTTCGCCCAGTCCCGGTTCGACCTTGTCGCCTTCGGGTCTCGCGCCACTTGGGGCCAGGCGTCCTCCATCAGTTCGTAGGTCCGGCGCCCGAAGAGCATCGCTCCCGCCGCGTCCATCAAGCGCGTCCAGTAGCGGAGCATCTCGTCGTCGGCGACCCCTTCGCGGTGGTCGTAACATCCGTCCAGCGTCACGTTGAGCGCGAAGGTCAAGAGCCCCATAGGGCTGATTCTCTCCCGGGCTGCATATCGCTTCAAGCTTGGGCGAAATCGAACGTCGCCGAGGACGCAATCACGAACCCGCCGGCCACTACGATTCGCGAAACATCGAACACCCTCACCTACGGTGAAGGTCCCCGCAGGATCTCTTCGACACGGCGCTCGACGCGACTTAGCAGGGGCGGCAAGAGCTCGGTCAGAAACGGCGTCGCGAGCCAGTGGCGAGCTCGTCCTTAGCCACCCAACAGAAGTCGCTTGACTCCTGTACACAGTGTATATATACTGTGTATGAACCATGAAGGAGGGCACGTATGGCTACAGGAGTAAAGCGAAGCGACGAGCGGCTGGTCTTCTACTTCAAGACGCAGGACACGCCGACTACGGTCAAGCGTTCCACGCTTCGCAAAGCGGCAAAAGCACTCGGACTCGACGAGACCGGTTTCTTGCACCTTGCGGCAGCGGAAATGGTCAATGCCCTGAGACGACGGCAAGCGCGTCCCGGGAACCAGGATGAAGGGGCGCGCCTGACCGATGAGCAAATAGCGGCCATCCGCGGCATGGAACCGCAGGACATCGAGGCAACGCGGTCGTTTCTCGCGCTGCTCGGTAAGTGAGTGATCCTCCCAGGCCGTGGCACGAAGAACTCAACCCACTCGATTTGGTCTTCTGCCACTTCCCCACTGAGGGAGCCCTCGAACCGGCGCCTAAACCACGCCCGGCCTTGGTGTTGAACGTTGCTGACGACAGCGATCCGCAGCGCGTGGAGGTCGCCTACGGCACCAGCAAGAAGACCACGCAGAAGTACGCAGGCGAATTTGAGTTGGCTCCGCGCGATGGCAAGGTCTTCCAGCGCGCGGGGCTTACCGAAGAGAGCAAGTTTGACCTGCGCCGACGCGTATGGCTTCCCTACAACGAGCGCTGGTTCACACCGAAGCCAGCAAGCCCGCTGAGGAAGACGCCCAAATTGGGCGCGCTTGACTTGAACTTGAACAAGAGCGTGCAGCGGCGCTTCCTCGCCGCGGCAGAGGCAGCGGGCTTGCTGGACGCAAGCAATCCCTCATCGGACGATCAGGGCATTTCGAGTTGAGCCATTGCAATTTGTTCCGGAGCGACGGCAACGTCGGCCGCTGTATGGCAGGGCGTGCATAGTGCGCATGCCCGCTCGCTGGGGTAATAGGGCCGAGTCACGGCATGGTCAGCGAGACACACCCCGCAGAAGGTCAGCCACGCGGCACTGGACGCTGTCCAGCAGAGTCGGCAAGAGGTCGGTCAGAAAAGGCGTCGCGAGCCACTGGCGAACCGCGGCGGTGCTCGCCGCATCGGAGAGCAGCAGCGCGAAGAGCGCATGCGGGCTCCGGCGGCTCGCGCCTTGACAGCCGCGCGCAACGGTACCGGTGGGAAGATGCGGCTCCAGCGCGGGACGGATGGCCGGCTGCACGAGCGTCAAGAGCTCTTCGATGAGCAGCGGCGATCCGGCGCGCACATCCGAGAGCCGCTCCCAAAGGGCGACGGGAACGACGCGCCAGAGGACGAAGCGACCCAGCCGAACCTCGATAAGATGGCCCCACTGGTAGGCGTAGCCCTCAGCGCCAGCGTATTCGGCAATCAGTCCTCGCTTGCCGCTCAGAATCTGCTCCCCCGAACGACCACGCAAGAGCTGGTCGGCAAGAAAAAGGGCGGGAATGCCGATCGGCACCGGCTTGCCGACAACCACGGCGGCCAGCGCATGGTGAGACGACGCCACGCGCGAAGATAGGCGCTGTGCAGGCGCGATCGGTCTCATGCCTGTGGCTCCCCTTGGGTCTCCGACGGCGGCACGGAATGCGACGGCCGACCCCGGGACCCGACGTAGGCGCGGACCACAGACGGACGGTTGCGCCCGAGTTGGCGCGCGATCTCAAGGAGCGCCGCTTTGAGCGCTTCCGGATCGGCGCATACGTCGCCGCCGCGTACCGGCGCCTGCACGTCCGTCAGCTCGACATGGAACTCCTGAGCGAACTGGTGACGCAGGCCGTGCGCCGTCACGCCGAGTTGCTTCCTGGAAATGCCAGCCTTCTGCATCACGTTGTCAAAGCGCTTGAGGGATTGCTTGAGCGAGAGACCGGGGTGTCCCAGATGCGAAGACGGGTGGGGAGCGAATTGCAGAGCAAGGTCGAGCGCCGAGCGCTGGTCGTCGTTGCGGATGGCCACAAAGCGCAAGCGGCCACCCTTGGTGCCACGCTGGACTCTGAGGAAAACCGCATAGCGGTCAGATGCGTGCTGGGACATCGGCACGCTCTCGCAAGGCACGACGGCGCTATGCGGCATGAACATGACCGCTTCCTTGCGCCGCAAGCCGAAGGCGAGCAGTAGCGCCAACTGGGCCGCGACACGCGGATCAATGGCCGCGACCGTCTCGACGACTCTCTTGTACTCGACTGCGTTGCCTTCCCAGCTGCGGTCTTCCTTGGCGGTATAGGAGCGCTTGAACCGAGCGGGGTCCTCGACGTAGTCCGCGAGCGGATGCACCATGCCCGGCTTCCCGATCCAACCGTCGGCGTAGACGCGCAGGAAGCTCAACTGCTGCTCGATGTAACCCGTGCTGTACGGACGCTCCAGCATCGCCACACCACGCTGCCGACACCGGTCGACGATGCGCGCATTGCAGGTCCAGTAGTCAACGAGCATCTGAATGTGCCGACCGGCGAGTTGGGCCGGATCGATCTGATACCCGAGGCGACGCAGCAGGGTGAAGGAGCGAAAGAGTGAACAGGCTCGTTCGTGCATGGTTTTATTCGATACGCCTTTGGGCTTGCTTCCGTGTTGGCGGTTGTGCTCGTTGATCTTGTCCTGAAGCTTGCGTTTCCAATTAGAGTTGTCGCTCATAGCAGCCTTTCTGATGGTTACGCCGCGTCGCTGCCAGAACGCGAGCAAGAAGTCCGGCCGGGTGTTGTCACGCGAGCGAAGCGCTTGATCGTGAGCGCTTCGAAGCGGGGACGTTGTGTGAATCCGGAACGCGAGAGCCTCGCGGGCGTTCAGGAGTGGATGAGGTTTATCGCGCGAACGCGATCGGCAAGCTTAAAAACGTGCGAGCAGTGCGTGCCAAGTATTTCTACGAGGCATGCCCTTCCGCCATCAGGGCGGACGCGACGGCGTCAAAAACGCCAGCGCGGCATCCGAGTCAGTGCTCGGATCCGGAATTCCGGTGTTCTGTGGGGGATGTCTCTTCCACGATCGCATCCTCGGCCCTGCCACCAGGCCGTACTTAGTTTCGAAGGCGTCTGCTCGTTCGTTCCGCCACCGCTGCCGCCACCGCAGGCCGCGAGCACCACCGTCAGGCAAGTCGCGGCGAGCCAGCGCAACCCCGACTGGAACAAAGCTCCGATTGGTTCGACGTGCGACCCCACCATGGCGAGGCGCGCTGCGCATCGCGATCGCAGGCTGCGGCGAGCGTGTGTCGCCGCGCGCAACGGCGCGCGCGCGCATCGCCACGTCGCCCTGGTTGCGGATGCTGCTTGGAAGACGCGCTTCATCGTCCGCCTGTCGCCATGCCATGACATCGATCGGCGCCGGAACGAATCCGGCGAATCAACGATGCTGGCTGGCGGGCGGACGGCGCTCGATCAGGCTCGAGCTGCGCCGGCTGGCTTGCGGTAGTGCGCTTACTTGGTGAGGATCAGCTTGCCAAAGCGGGTCTGGCGTAAAAAGTAGAGCGTTTGGTTGTGCAGGATCGCGAGCTGCGAGGCACCGGCGAGCAAGGTTTCGCTGCTGACAACACGCGGCAAGCTCGACCCGTCTTGCCGGTGCGCCTCCCGGTTACGGCTTTCGCCCGGGTCCATCTCACGCTGCGACGTCGGATACTCACTCATCGGCGTGCATCTGCGACTGCTGGTAGTTCGCGAGGCCGACCTTGTCGATCAGCTCGAGCTGCGTTTCCAGCCAGTCGATGTGGTCCTCCTCCGAATCGAGGATGCGGCGAAAGAGATCGCGGCTCACGTAATCGCCGCAGGCTTCGCAGTCGGCGATGGCAGCCTTCAAGGCCGGATGGGCGGCCAGCTCGAGCTTGAGGTCGCACGCGAGCGCTTCCTTGACGTCCTCTCCCACTAGAAGCTTATGTAGGTCCTGCAGGTTCGGCACGCCTTCGACGAAGAGGATGCGCTCGATCAGGCTGTCGGCGTGCTTCATCTCGTCGATCGAGGCCTTGCGCTCGTGTGCGCCAAGACGACCGAATCCCCAGTTATCGAACATCTTGGCGTGCACGAAATACTGGTCGATCGCGGTGAGCTCGTTGGTCAGGACCGCGTTTGAGATACTTGATGCCCTTAGCGTTACCCTTCACCTAGTCTCCTCCCTGGATGGATGGTGCGAGTTCGCATGCTGCGGTGATCTTAGCGATGGTCTCGTGCAGCAGCGCCTTCGCGCACGACGTGCAGCGGCCGCATCCGAGCCCGACACCAAGCTCACGGGCGAGATCCTCGGGCGAGCGCGCGCCCGATTCCGCCGCTTGGACGATCTGCCGTTCGGTGATCGCGTTGCAAAGGCAGATGTACATCGTCTAACCCCATCGTCTTCTGGGTGGCTTCATCACCGAGCCCGCTCGCCGGAGCGGCGACGTGGTGCCACGCGCGCAAGGCGCGCTGATTTCTAGGGTCGTCGCCCTACAGACCGTCTGCCGTGCCGTGGCCATGATTAACAGCAGGTCGCCGAGTGCGACGCCGTCGGCTACATCGCGGCGGGCTTGTTGGCGATAAAGGCCAGCGTAGACGCGATCTGGGTATTGGCTCATTACGGTGGATTGGATCGTACTTAGAGACTTCGCCGGACGTTTTTGCAGCTTGCGTTGCAAAGTCCGACGCGGTAGCGACAGCGCACGTGCCGTTGCCGAGATGTTGTCATTGTGATCGCGGAGCACGCGCTGGATGTGCTCCCACTCGACAAGCTTGAGGGACATCGCCTTTGTCTTGAGGGAGAGAGTGCCGCTGCCGTCCTCGCGGTCGGACGCTGCCACGTGCCTGGATTGGGCGTGCGTCCGGGACGACGAGTCTTTACGGATCGTCGTCAGTTGACCGATGGCCACGCGTGGGCGATCCGGAAACTTCGCAACCAGTTCCAGCTTACCGCCCATGGTCTCGACGTAGCGGCGAAGCGTGGAGAGCAGCATGTCGCTCTGCCGTTCAATGCGCAATACGGCGTCCGGTCCTATGCCGGGGTCCGCCGCAAGTTCTCGCCGCGTTAGGCCGACCGCCTGACGCAGTTCTTTCAGCGGCGCCAATTTGCTCGCGCTCCGCTCCGTCTTTGCTCGTTGCTTGACTCGCAAGGTGGTGAGTACTCGGTTCAGGGTTCCTGCATGTGGCAGGCACGGTATTGGCTCATCGCTACGGGCATCGTACCAAGGACCAAACGCGAATGCAAATCATTCCTATTTACATCTAGACTAGTTCTTGCTAGCCTCTTTGCCAGTGCCTGTCGGGTGCGCCATAGCCGAGGAATCGATGATGAGGACCGTAGTAACCCGCCGCTGGGTGGCCAAGCTTCACCGCGTATGGCCGGTGGCCGCGCTTGCCGCGTCGCTGGCTGCCTCACCGGCGTTCGCCCTGGAATACCCGATCGGGAAGCCCCAGCACCAGGCTGGAATGGAGATCGCCGCCGTGTACCTGCAGCCTGTCCCGATGGAGCCGGCGGGGATGATGCGTGCGGTGGCGGAGTCCGACATTCACCTCGAGGCTGACATCCACGCGCAAAGCGACAATGCCAACGGGTTTCCGGATGGCACCTGGGTGCCCTACCTTGGCGTCCGATACGAAATCACCAAGCAGGGCAGCGCGCAGAAGCTCAGCGGTGAGCTGATGCCGATGGTCGCCAACGACGGGCCGCACTACGGTGACAACGTCAAGCTCCTGGGGCCCGGCAAGTATCGGCTCAAGCTCTCGATCGAGCCGCCCGGATCTTCGCCGCAGACGCATTTCGGGCGCCATACCGACAAGGAGACCGGCGTCGGTCCGTGGTTCAAGCCGTTCGCGGTCGAATATGAATTCACCTATGCGGGCATCGGCAAGAAGGGCGGCTACTGACGAACCTCGTGGTTTCACGTCCGACTTCACTGCCATGACGAGGCGCCTCGCGCTCATCGCGATGCTCGCGCTCGTTTCATTGAGCGCGCTCGCCGAGGAGTTGCCGGTCTTTCGTCTAGTCGCACGCGACGGCGCGTTCGAGCCGAATACGATCGAGGTGCCGGCAGGCAAGCGCTTCAAGATCGCGATCAGCAACGAGGGCAAGGGACCGATGGAATTCGAGAGCCGCGATCTCAAGCAGGAGAAGGTGCTCGCCGCCGGCGCGCAGTCGTCGGTCGTCATCAACGGGTTGAAACCGGGCACATACGTGTTCTTCGACGAGTATCACCCCGACATGGCCAAGGGCCAGATCGTCGCGAAATGAAGGGCCGGTGCCGGATGCTCGTCGATCATGGGTAACGCCCTGTTCATCATCTGGCGCGAGTCGGCTGAGGCGATGCTGGTGGTCGGCATCCTGTATGCCTGGCTCAAGAAGCACCCCGACGTCACGCGCGGCATGCGCTACCTGTGGGGCGGGGTTGCCGCCGGTATCGGCCTCGCCCTGGCGTTGGCCGCGGTGATGTTCGGTATCGCGCGGCTCCTCTCCGATCAGGGGCTCGAGTACTTTCAGCTCGGGATGATGCTCGCCGCCGGGGCGCTCATCGTGCAGATGGTGTTCTGGATGCGCCGGCACGGGCGGACGCTCAAGCGCGAGCTCGAGGAGAACATGCAGAAGAGCGCGAGCGCGGCCAACTGGTGGGGGCTGCTCGCGGTGGTTGCCCTCACGGTGGGCCGCGAGAGCGCGGAAACGGTCGTGTTCCTGTACGGCCTGGGGGGGCACAGAACGAGAACCGCTGGGCGTTCCTCGGAATTCTGGCGCTCGGCATCGGCGCCGCTTTGCTCACTTTCTGGGCGCTGCAGCAGGGTGGCAAGGTGCTCTCCTGGCGGACGTTCTTTCGCGTTAGCGAAATCCTGCTGCTGTTACTCGCTGGTGCGCTCTTCGTGTCGGCAATCGACAAGCTGATTGCGCTCGACGTGCTGCCGGCACTGGTCGATCCCGTGTGGGACACCTCAGCGATGCTTGACGATAGCGGTCGCTTCGGGGGTCTGGTTGCGGCGCTCACGGGATACAGGTCCCGCCCCGCCTTGCCGGCGATGCTGTTTCTCGCTTTCTACTGGGCGACGATCGTGACGCTTCTGCGACGCGCCTCGCGGTGAGAAGGTGTCACGCGTAAGCGACGCCACGCTGGGCGGATCGGCCCAAGGTCTCCCTCGACCGGGCGGCGCGCGACTTGCCGCAGTGGGCGAGTGGGTACGCCGGCATCCGCGCACGATTCAAACCGTCCAGTGGGGCGTGGTCGGAGCCTATGCACTACTGGTGGTCGTTCCGGCATTCCTGCCGCTCCCTGCGGAAGACGCGCATTGGTACAACAGCGTAGTGGTCTTCGCGCAGTGGGCGTTCTGGGGGTTCTGGTGGCCCGGCGTCATCCTCTCGATGTTCGTCTTCGGGCGTGCCTGGTGTGGGCTGTTTTGTCCGGAAGGCACGCTGACGGAGGCCGCCAGTCGACACGGGCTTGGCCGTGCCGTGCCGCGCTGGATGAAGTGGGCCGGTTGGCCGTTCGTCGCCTTCGCCCTGACCACGGTGTACGGTCAGTTGGTCAGCGTCTATCAGTACCCGATGGCAACGCTACTCGTGCTCGGCGGTTCCAGCGTTGCGGCGATCGGGGTCGGCCTGGTGTACGGTCGCGGCAAGCGCGTGTGGTGCCGGCACCTGTGTCCGGTCAATGGTGTATTTGCGCTGCTGGCGCGGCTCTCGCCGCTGCACTTTCGTGTCGACACCGAAGCGTGGACGGCGAATGCCGGGCGCGTTCCGGTTCACCCCGTCAACTGCGCTCCGCTGGTGCGCATCCGGCGCATGACCGGACCGTCCGAATGCCACATGTGCACCCGCTGCAGCGGACTTCACGGGGTGATCGCGCTCACCGCAAGAGCGCCCAACGATGAGATCGCGCGGCTGGATCCCCGCAGTGGCCGCGGTTGGGACGCCGCGCTCATCGTGTTCGGAATGATCGGGTTCGCGGTTGGCGCGTTCGAATGGAGCGCAACGACCGGGTTCGTCGCCTTGCGCACGACCGCCGCTACCTATGTGATCGATCATGGTCCCGCGTGGCTGCTCGGCGAGAGTGCGCCGTGGTGGTTACTGACCGACTATCCAGAGGCGCACGACGTTTTCACGTGGCTCGATGGGCTGTTGATTGCCGCGTGGATCGCGGGCACGGCATTGCTCGTGGGCGGGTGGGTCAGCCTGTGGCTCGCGCTCGCCGCGCGGCCGTTGCCCGGCTCATGGCGCGCCAACGCGCTGGCGTTCGCCTACACGCTCACCCCACTCGCTGGAGCGGGTCTGTTCGTCGGCTTGACGAGCCTCACGGCGACGCTTGCGCATGCCGAAGGCCTACGCCTCGCTTGGCTGCCGGTTGCGCGGGCGGCGCTCCTGTTACTTGGCGGAGCATGGAGCGTTTGGCTCGCGCACCGACAGCTTGGCGCGCGTGTCGACGTGGCGCGTCGCGCGCTTTCTCTCGGGGCGATGACGATCGCCGTGGGCGGCGTGCTCGCGGCGTGGGTTCCATTCGTTTTTCGCGGGCTTTGAGGCAGGGTTTGCAGACGCTATGGGTCATTCCCAAGGCGATGCCGCCGGTCGAGTAGTTCGCTCGGCCACATTGACCGAGGAGGGCGTTATTCGCTCCATCCGTCCTAATAAAAACTATCATAGTTATTCAATCAATCAATTGGACTTATGACGGGAATCGGATCATCTTACCTCCTGCAAGGTGCAAATTCGTCACCTGAAGAACACGATGTCCGCAGGCCTGCCTGCGGCAAAGGAGCGCAATGACTGCGAATTGCGTTATTGGCCGATGTCGTGCAAGGCGGGGAAGCTCGAATTGTGCGACCACGCACGCGTAGTCTTGCAAGGAACCACAGCGAAACGTAATGCAGAGATGCCAGTTGCAAGGATTATGGGATTGGCAAAATTGCAAACAACCAAAGGAGAGCACGGTGTTGACCGAAACGAAGTGCCCGTTCAACCACATCGCCGGCCTCGGCAGGACGAACCGGGACTGGTGGCCGAACCGGCTGCGGCTGGAACTGCTGCACCAGCATTCCTCGAAGTCCGACCCGATGGGGGAGGGATTCAACTACGCGAAGGAATTCAAGAGCCTCGACTACAAGGCGCTGAAGAAGGACCTGGTCAAGCTGATGACCGACTCGCAGGACTGGTGGCCGGCGGATTTCGGCCATTACGGGCCGCAATTCATCCGCATGGCCTGGCACGCTGCCGGAACCTACCGCATCGATGACGGCCGAGGAGGCGGCGGCCGCGGCCAGCAGCGCTTCGCCCCGCTCAACAGCTGGCCCGACAACGTCAACATCGACAAGTCCCGCCGCCTGCTGTGGCCGATCAAGCAGAAGTACGGCGCGGCCATCTCCTGGGCCGACCTCATCATTCTCGCCGGCAACGTCGCGCTGGAGTCGATGGGCTTCAGGACCTTCGGCTTCGGCGGGGGCCGTGCGGACGTCTGGGAGCCGGACGAGGACGTGAACTGGGGCGACGAGATCGCCTGGCTGGGCGCCGACATGCGCTTCAGCGGCGACCGCGATCTGCAGCCACCGTTCGGCGCCACCCACATGGGCCTCATTTACGTCAACCCGGAAGGCCCGAACGCCAGCGGCGATTACATGGCCGCCGCCAAGGACATCCGTGCCACCTTCGGTCGCATGGCGATGAATGACGAGGAGACCGTCGCCCTCATCGCCGGTGGCCATACCTTCGGCAAGTGCCATGGCGCCGCCCCGGAATCGCACAAGGGGCCCGAGCCCGAAGCCGCACTGCTGGAAGCGCAGGGCCTGGGCTGGATGAGCGACTTCGGCACGGGGCACGCCGGCGACACGATCTCCAGTGGCATTGAAGTGACCTGGACCAAGACCCCGGCGCAGTGGAGCAACAACTTCCTCGAGAACCTGTTCAACTACGAATGGGAGCTGACCAAGTCGCCCGCCGGCGCCAAGCAATGGGTGGCCAAGAACGCGCCGGAGATCATTCCCGACGCGCATGATCCGAAGAAGAAACACAAGCCGACCATGCTGACCACCGACCTGACGCTGCGTTTCGATCCGGAATTCGGGAAGATCTCGCGCAGGTTCCTTGACGACCCGCAGGCCTTTGCCGATGCCTTCGCGCGCGCCTGGTTCAAGCTGACGCACCGCGACATGGGCCCGCGGGCACGCTATCTCGGCCCGGAGGTTCCTGCCGAAGAACTCATCTGGCAAGACCCCACTCCAGCGGTCGATCACCCATTGATCGATGAAGAGGACGTTGCCTCGCTGAAGGCCAAGATACTTGCTTCGGGGCTGTCTGTCTCGCAACTGGCTGCGACCGCCTGGGCGTCGGCCTCCACGTTCCGTGGCTCCGACAAGCGCGGTGGCGCCAACGGCGCGCGCATTCGTCTGGCACCGCAGAAGGATTGGGAAGTCAATCAGCCAGCCGAACTGGCGAACGTGCTGAAGACCCTGGAGGGCATCCAGAGCGAGTTCAACAAGTCGGCCTCCGACGGCAAGAAGGTCTCGCTCGCGGACCTGATCGTTCTGGGCGGCTGCGCAGCCGTCGAGGCAGCGGCGAAGAAGGCCGGCGTTGAGGTGAAGGTTCCCTTCTCGCCGGGGCGCATGGACGCGTCGCGGGAGCAGACCGATGTGGACGCGTTCGCCGTACTGGAGCCGATCGCGGACGGCTTCCGCAACTACGTACGCAAGGGACTCGAGGGTTCGGCGGCTGAGCTGCTGGTGGACAAGGCGCAGTTGCTGACGCTGACCACCCCTGAGATGACGGTTCTGGTCGGCGGCCTGCGCGCCTTGAATGCGAACGTCGGCCGCTCCAAGCACGGTGTTTTCACCAAGCGGCCCGAGACATTGACCAATGACTTCTTCGTCAATCTCCTCGACATGAACACGAAGTGGCAGAAGTCCGCCAGCTCCGAAGGCGTGTTGGAGGGGCGCGAGCGGGCGACGGGCGAGCTCAAGTGGACGGGGACCATCGCTGATCTGGTCTTCGGTTCTAACTCCCAGCTCCGGGCCCTGGCCGAAGTCTATGGAAGTGCGGACGCGCAGGAGAAGTTCGTGCGGGACTTCGTCGCGGCCTGGAACAAGGTGATGAACCTTGATCGCTTCGACCTTGCGTGATCTCAAAGGAAAGGTCTTAGAGGCCACCGCGACGGCGTGAGCCACCGTGAGGCGCGCCGGACACGGGCAGCTCATCGTGCCGGGAGAACGACCGGCGAGGCGATGCGAGTGCAACGGTCAGCATGACCTGAAAGGAGCGAGGTGTGGATATCAACATTGGGATCAAGGAAAGCGACCGGGCGAAAATTGCGGAGGGCATTTCGCGGCTGCTTGCCGATACGTATACGTTGTATCTGGCCGGATTGTCGCCCATCCGCCGTGACGGGCACACCCTCGGCGCGAGTTCAAAACGCATGCCATTACTCTAAGGAAGGAGCGGCTGTGAGAACTAAGTATGGTTCATCCATCATCGCAGCATCGTCACGTCGGCAGTTCCCTCGGGGGTGCCGCGGCATTGACTGTGACTGCGGCGTTCGCCAGCCTCCCTCGCGTAGCCAGTGCGGCAAGTCCGATCGTCCTGCCGGCGCTTCCCTACCCGGAGAACGCGCTGGAGCCGGTCATCTCGGCTAACACGATCGGTTTCCATTACGGCAAGCACCACAGGGCCTATGTGGACAACTTGAACAAGCTTACCGCGGGGACGGAGTTCGCGGACATGCCGCTCGAGCAGATCATAACCGCCACGGCGGGCAAAGCTGACAAAGTTGGGATTTTCAACAACGCCGCGCAAACGTGGAATCACACGTTCTACTGGCGAAGCGTCCGGCCGAAAGGCGGCGGGGAACCCCCGGCAACGCTCAAGCAAAAGATGGAAGCGTCCTTCGGAAGCGTCGAGGCCTGCAAGAAGGAGTTGGCCAATGCCGCCGTGACGCAATTCGCGAGCGGCTGGGCCTGGCTGGTCCAGGATGGCGACAAGGTAAGGGTGGTGAAGACGGGAAATGCCGACACACCCATGACGCAGGGGCTGAAGCCGCTGCTTACCATCGACGTGTGGGAGCACGCCTACTACCTCGACTACCAGAACCGGCGCGCCGATTACGTCAACGCCCTCATCGACAAGCTCCTCAACTGGGAATTCGCGTTGCGCAATCTGAACGCTTGAACCTCTCTCCCAGCCGTTGATTGCGATGGCAGTGCCAAACTTGCATCGCTGATCAGTCGATCCGCAGGAACTTGGTTGCCGATCACGGAAGCAGGTGCTGCCAATGCTAGTCACGCAACATGGGTGCTGATCCAGTAGCCGATCCCTTTGCTTGCGACCATTACTACGAGCGCGACCACGACGTGCTTGGCGACTTCGGGAGCGCGGCGCGATCTTCCGTTCGCGGGCGAGCGTCCAGGTCAACGCGGCGAGCCGTGACCCTCAAATGAAAGCTGTAAGTGTCGCATTCGAGGTCGGGAGCAATGCGACCAGCAGCACGAAACTCAGGCATAACGCAAGGCGGGCGGCGAAGATGACAACAGATGAGCGTGCTACGCAGCGAGGGATGGCCGCGATGGGCAATCAGTGCATGTGGTCGGCACCCATCGATCCAACAGCGGCCTTGATTTCGACCGTTCCCGTCTTTTGGAAGCTGAGTGTTACCGGCACGGATTCGCCCTGCTTGAGCGGTTGCTTCAGGTCCATCAGCATGACGTGGTAGCCACTAGGCTTTAGCACGACGGCCCCGGGCTTGATGTCGAGGCCGTCGATGTCGCGCATTTTTATCATCCCGCCATCCATCTTCACCTCGTGGATCTGGACGACACCCGCCACCGGAGACGAGGCGGTCGGCGTCCTTGCCATTGTTTTCAATGGTCAGGAAGACCCCGGCGGCCTTCGCCCCTGGCGGCGTGGCTCGGGCGATGGGTTGTTTGATTTCGAGGGACTTGAGCCCGACGCCCTCCCCATAGGCAGGATCAGCGCGTAGGATCAGCGCGTAGATGCTGGGTCCTTGTATAGGTGCCGCCGCCACGGGGCGGTCATGTGAACCGATAACGCGGCAAAGGTACGAGCGCCTTAGACGGACGAAGACAGGGTCAGTTCCCACCACAAGTACGTCGCTATTTCGGGCGGGTTCCGGTGGTATGATGAATCGCTGGCTATAGACGGAAAGATTGCCAAGGGGTCGTTGATGAGGCAGGTTTTCGCAGGTCTGGTTGCAGCAGGAGCGCTCGTCTTTGCCTCCGCCGGTGCGGCGTTCGATTCGAACATTCCGGCGAGCGGCTTGCCCACGGCATCCCAGTTCAGCGTGTCGCTGCTGCCGGAGCAGGAAGGCATCGTATCCTGGAAAACCCTCGCGAAGGTCGAGCCAGTCAAGCGCGACGGGCGAATGGTGCCCGAGTTCGCGAAGGAAATCCTCGGTCTCGACCAACGTCATGTCCGCATCCAGGGCTTCATCCTGCCGATGGACCTCGGCGACAAGCAGAAGCATTTCCTCATTTCGGCGGTGCCGCCGCATTGCCCGTTCTGCCTGCCGGCGGGTCCCGATGCGGTGGTCGAGGTGCTCGCGCGCAAGCCCGTCACCTACGGCTTCGAGCCGGTGGTCCTCGAAGGCAAGCTCGCGGTGCTCAAGGACGATCCGAACGGTCTCCTCTACCGGATGACCGAAGCCGAGGCGGTCGCGGCCCACTAGCGTCATCGGAGAGCGGCCGCCTCGTGCACGCTGCTTCTCGTCGTCCGCATGGAGCCGTACAGCAGCGCGAGAAAATAGCCCGCGCAGCCGAGGAGCACGATCCAGAAGGTCGTCGGCGCGTCGGTCCAATACGCGAGCGCGATCCCGGCCCACGTCTCCGCCAGCGCAAGACCGACGGCGAGGCCGACGCCCCAGCCCAACCGCGACGTCAGCCGCAGCGCCGCCGCCGCCGGCCCGACCATCAGCGCGAATACGAGTAGCACGCCGACGACCTGCGCAGCTTCGGCCACGGCGATTGCTACGATCGCGAGAAACAGCACCGAGATCAGCCGCAGCGACACGCCCTTGGCTTCGGCAAGCTCTGGCGCGAGCGTCGCGAAAAGCAGCGGCCGCGAGACGAACGCCAGGGCCCCGAGGCTCAAGACGCTCAATCCCGCGAGCGTCCACACGGTGTCCCGGCTTACGCCGAGCACGTTGCCAAACAGAATCGCCGTCGCCTGGGTCGCATGGGTCGTATAGAGGTACAGAAACAACACGCCGAGTCCGAGCGCGAGAGACAGAATGATCCCCACGGCGACGTCGCGCCCGCGCAGCCGCTCGCCGAGGAGTCCCATCGCCACGGCGGCTACCAGAGTGAACGCCACGAGCCCCCACAGTGGTGCGACGCCGACGAGGACCGAGCCGGCCGCGCCGGCGAAGCCGACGTGCGACAGCGCGTGCCCGGCGAAGGTCAGATGACGTAGCACGAGAAAGACGCCGACCGCGCCGCAGACGACGGCAACGACGCCGCCGGCGACGAAGGCGTTGCGCATGAATTCGTACTCAAGCATCGTGCCGGTGGGCGTCGGCTTCGACCGCGCCGTGTCCCGAGATCACGACGATGCGATCGCGCACGCGCAACACGTCGATCGCGGTTCCGTAGAGCCGCGACAGCACTTCGCCCGTGATGACTTCGTCGACAGTGCCGATAGCGGCGCTGCCGTGGCCGAGGTAGAGCACGCGATCCATGACGCCGACCAGCGGGTTGAGCTCATGCGCGGTAAAGAGCACCGTGATGCCTTCCGCGCGCTGGACCTCCCTCACCAGCGCGACGATCGTCTCCTGGAAATGCGGGTCGAGACTCAACAGCGGCTCGTCGAGGAGTAAGAGCTTCGGCTGGCCGAGCAGCGCCTGCGCCAACAGCAACCGCTGCTGCTCGCCTCCCGAAAGCTCGCAGAGCGGTCGCTCGGCCAGCGCTTGCGCCTGCACGGTGGCGATGACGCGGTCGACCTCGCGCGCGCCCGCAGCCCCGGGAAAAGGAACGCCCCAACGCTCACCGTGCAGAGCGCTCGCGACAAAGTCCCGGCCGCGCAAGCGAAGCTCGGCCACGGAGGCACGCTGCTGCGGAAGGTAGCCGGCCTGACGATTGCCCCGAGTGGGCGACGAGCCGAGAACGCGCAGCACGCCGGTCACGGGCCGCACGAGCCCGAGGAGCGCGTGCAGCAGCGTCGTCTTGCCCGCTCCGTTCGGACCGAATACGCCGATGAACTCACCGGTGCGAATCGCCGCCGTGGCGTCCGCGAGCACGATCCGCTGCCCGCGCGCGAGCGTGACGCGGTCGAGCTCGATCGCGTAGCCGCTCATCGGCCGCCGAGCGCGCGCTCGAGCGCGCCGAGTTGCGCGAACATCCACGCCTGATAGGTCTGCCCCGCAGGCTCGGTCTCGGTGATCGCGACGACAGGAACGCCGGCCTCGTTCGCGATGGCGTGCATCCGCTCGGCCAGCGCCTGCGTCGTCTGCGTGTTGTAGAGGAGGACCTTGACCGTACGCGTGCGCAGATCCTTCTCGAACGCGGCGATCGCCGCGGCGCTGGGCTCGGTGCCGTTCATCACCGCGAGCTGGAAGCGGCCGTTGCGCATTCGCAAGCCCAACGCCTCCGCCATGTAGTCGAATAGGGGCTCGGTCGCGGTGACCGGAGTGCCGGCGTATTGCTTTCGCAGAGCGGTGATCTTGCCACGCAGCGGCGCCATCGAAGCTTCGAACGCGGCGAGTCGGCCGGCATAATCGTCGCGGTGCGCCGGGTCAATTTGCGTCAATTGCGAGGCGAGCGCGGCGGCGAGCGCGGCGACGGCCGCGGTGTCGTACCAGAGATGCGGGTTGTCGCCGCTCTTTTTGTGGACGAGCTTCGCGACTTCGATCGTTTCGCGCGAGGGCGAGCGCGACGCGGCAAGAAGCTTCGCGACCCACGGGTCGTAATCGACGCCGTTATAGACCACGAGCTTCGCATCGGCGATCGAGCGCGCCGTCGCCGCGCTCGCCTCGAACTCGTGCGGGTCCTGATTCGGGTTGGTCAAAATGCTCGTGACCGCCACCTGGGGCCCGCCGATCTGGCTCGCAATGTCGCCGTAGACGTTCTCGGCCGCGACGATCCTGATCGGCTGGGCAAGCGCAGCCGAAACGGCAACGGCGAACACGATGAGGCCGCTCGCGAGCCGGCCGAGCATCATTGAGGCTCGCTCGTAATGGCCGGCGCCGCGCATCCGCCGGTGTTCGTCAATCCGGATGCTTCATGCCGCAGTACTTGCCGTAGGCGATGCCCTTGCACGCCTTCTGCAGTTCGGCGTCACAAATCTCTTCGTCGGTGCCGGACTCCTGACACTTCGCCGCTGCCTCATGGGCTGCGGCAATGATCCGGTGGCGCCTGACATCCTCCTTGGTGTGTGCGGCCTCGAGCGCCGGATCGACCGCCGAACTTGCGGGCTTCGCCGGCACCTTGGTGCCGGTGGTCTCGGCACCAAAGGCGAAGACGGGAAGGAACGAGAAAATCAATGCGACGAACAAGGTGCGCTTCATGTGAGCCTCCGTTGGTCAGGGGCGAAACTACGCGCGACGGGCGAGCGTCGCCGAAATGTTGGCCTGCGCTGCGCGCCAGCTCGGCAATAGCGCTGCGGCCAATGCCGCGACGAACGCCGGCGCGATCAGCCAGAGCTCTTCGGCCGAGAACGTCCATGGATCGATGTGCAGGCTCTGCTGCTGCGCCATCCACGCGGCGAGAATCGCGGCGAGACCATGCGCCAGCAGGAGGCCCAGCACGCCACCCAAGACCGCCAGCAGCAAGGCCTCCAGCAGCAGCATAAGCGCGATGCTCAGCCGCCGCGCGCCGAGCGTCCGCAGCACCGCGATGTCGTAGGCCCGCTCGTTCAACGCATGGTAGAGCGCGATGAACAGCGACAGTGCCGCCGTCGCCAGGACGACGACGCCGAACGCGCGGATGACATCAGCGCCGACGCCGATCATCCGGAACAGCCGGGCGGTCTCATAGGCGGGCGAGGCGGCCTGCATGTTCGTTCCGCTGTTGATTTTGCGCGGCAGGGTGACCGCCGCCAGCGGGGTCGCATACTGCACGAGGAGCACCGTGACCTGGCGCTCGGCTGCGATCACGGCCTTCTCATCCGGATCGGTGATGTTGCCCTCGTGCACGAACCACACACTCTCCGTGTTGACGAGCACCAGCCGGTCGAGCACCGTGCCGGTCGGCTTCAGGATGCCGACAACCGTGTAGACCGAATCGCCATGGACAGGCCCGCCTTCGGCGAGACCGTGCGAGCCGACGAACTGACCGCCGATGTTGAGCTTCGTGCGCTCGGCTACCGTCGCCCCCAGCACCGCCTGCATCCGGTCGGTCCAGCCGTGTCCCGACGCGAAGCTACCGTGGTAGAGGTCGATATAGTCGGGTGAGGTGCCCACGATCCAGAAGCCGCGGAAGCTGTCGGCAATCGACAGCGGGATCACACGCTTGACGAGCGGATCCTTGGCGAGCTCCTGTGCGGACTTCAGCGGAATGTTGCCGGTCGGAACATCAAGGTGAAAGATCCCGGCGAGCATTAACTGGATCGGGCTGCCCTTGGCGCCGACCACGAGATCGATGTTCTGCGCATCGCGGGTCAGGCTGTCACCGATCTGGCTGTTGACGATCAGCACGAAGCCGATCGTGCCGACGCCGAGCGCGAGCAGGAGAACGTTGAGCAGCGTTCCGAGGGGGCGCGCCCGCAGGTAGCTCCAGGCGAGTTGCAGAAGGTTCATGGCTGTGCCTCGGCGGGCCGGCGCGGCAATGCCAGCTGCCGGGGGATCTTCTCTTTCAGCCGCGTGTCGTGCGTGGCGATGACCAGCGACACGCCCCGTCGCTGCGCCGCGCCGAGCAGAAGATCGGCGACCGCGGCGCAGGCGTCGTCATCCAGGTTCGAGGTCGGCTCGTCGGCGAGCAGGAGCTTCGGACCATTGACCAGCGCGCGCGCTATCGCGACCCGCTGTTGCTGACCCACCGACAGCTGATGCGGATAGGCATCGACCCGTTCGTCGACCCCCAGCGCATCCAGCATCGCGTGCGCCGCCCGCCGATCGACGGGTAGCCCGGCGATGCTCTGCGCGACCAGCAGGTTCTGCAGCGCGGTGAGCGTAGGCAGCAGGTGGAACTGCTGCAGAACGATACCGATGTGCCGGCCCCGGAAGCGGTCCCGCACTGGCGCCGGCAGCGCCGCGAGGTCCTCGCCGTCGACGACGACCGACCCGGCGGTCGGCAGCAGCAAACCGGCGATCAGGTGCAAAAGCGTCGTCTTCCCGCAGCCAGATGGCCCCACGACGAGGACGTTGCTCTGCGGTTCGACGACGAACTCGTCGAGCCGCAATACGTCGTCGCGGCCGTTGTAACCGAATCGGAGCTGCTCGACGCGGATCATCGCGCAGCGCGCGCCTCCCGCTTGCCGCAGTCGGAGCAACGCCCGTAAAGGGTGACATCGTGATGCTCGACCCGGAATCCGCGCGGCGCGAGGCGGCGGAGGTTCCCCGGACACCCGGGGATGTCATACACGCGACGGCAGGTCGTGCACTGGAAGTGGTGGTGATGGGGAGTGCGCGCCATCTCGTAGCGGGGGCTATCGCCAGGCAGGTTGATGACCCGCACGATGCCTTCGGCGACCAGAAGCTTGAGATTGCGGTAGACCGTCGCAATCCCGAGCGAGTTCACGCTCGCCTGGGCCCGGTCTAGAACTTCGCCCGGAGACATCGGCCGCTCGCCGGCCTCGATGGCCGCCCTGATGGCGCCGCGCTGACGCGTTGCCCGTTCCCCTAAGCCTCGGAGCGCTCGTCCCATGCGGCAATTATATCGTGTTGCGCGATAATGCGAAGCCACTATCATTAGCGACTGGAGTTGACTATACTAGCCGCCTCCAGGTCCCTGGCGAGGTCGTCCGGGGCGCCCGACGTCGACCAATGCCGCCCCGCATCGTGGCGATGGTTTTCTCTTTCCTGCTGCTCGCCATGCAGCAGGAAGCGCAGTGGCACGCGCTCATGCACTTCGGCGAGTGGATGCAGCGGCCGCACGAGCAAGCGCTGCAGCTACCAGACGACGACGGTCCCTGTGCAATTTGCGCGCTCTTCGCCGGCGGCGCCAGCGCCGCGCCGAACGACAGCGCGACGCCGCCCGTCCAAGTCGCCGACTTCACTTCGATCCAGCGCGACTCTTCTCCCTGGACGGTCGACGCGCCGTCGTTTTACTTGAGCCGCGCTCCGCCGCTCCTCCTCTAGCCCCTTAGCGGCTTCGCTCCGTTTTTCTTGCACCGGGCCCTGCGGGCAGCTGCCCGCAGCGCGGCGTCTCGCACCTTTGCGCGCGGTCGTTACCGAAGCGCTTCCGAGTTTTGCCGCTTGGCACACGTTATTCGCCTCTTGGAGGGCAGCATGCAATATCGCTCATTCCTGCGACCGATCGCTCTCGGTCTCGCCATGTCGTCGGCACTCTCCACCGCGCTCGCCGCCACCATCACGAGCAACCTTCGCAACACGTCCGGTGCCGCACTCCCTGGCATCGTCATCACCCTCACAACGCAGAATGGAACCACCGTCGCGGCTGCAACGACCGATTCCGCCGGCCGTGCAACGTTCGACGAGGTCGCGGCCGGCAACTACGAACTTGCCGCGACCGGAACGGGATTCTCCGAAGTCCGCAAGTCGGTGCATGTGGCGCAACGCGATGCGGTCAGCGTCGACCTCGTTGCGGTGATGACTCAACCGCTGGGCACAGTGAACATCATTGCAACCCGGCTGAAGGAAGCGCGGATCGCGCTTTCACCCAAAGTCGGTACGACAATCTACAGCATCGACGAGCAATACATCGACAACCTGCCGGCGGGCGCCGACACCCCGTTCAATGACGTCCTGTTGCATCTTCCCGGCGTTGCGCAGGACTCGAAGGCGTCCGGTTCGCTGCACGTTCGCGACGAGCATGCCAACGTCCAATTCCGGATCAACGGTATCCAGTTGCCCGAGGGCATCACGGGATTTGGACAGTCGGTCGACACCCGTTTCGCCAACAAGATCGACTTCCTTACGGGAGCATTGCCCGCGCAGTATGGTCTGCGCACGGCCGGCATCGTCGAGGTCGAGACGAAGGATGGAGCCTTCCAATCCGGAGGCAAGGTCGGCGTGTTTGGCGGCGGCTACGACACGATCCAGCCCAGTGTCGAGTTTTCGGGGGCGAAGGATGGGTTCAGCTATTACGTCACCGGCACTTATCTCAGCGACTCGCTGGGTATCGAGAACCCGACGCCCGCCCGCGACGCAATCCACGACCGCACCCAGCAGGGCAAGGGATTCGGCTACTTTGCGTACACGCCGGACGAGCAGACGCGCGTTGCGCTGATGCTCGGCAGCTACAACGGGCAGTTCCAGATTCCGAACAACCCGGGGCAGGACTGCGCGTTCTCGCTCGCCGGTGTTTGCGACGTCGATACCGGATTCAACGCGCTGCCCTCCGCCCAACTCGACGAAAACCAGCGCGAGCAGAATCAATATGCGGTCGTCGCATTCCAGCGGACCGGCGAGCGCTTCGATTATCAGGCCGCGCTGTTCTATCAGTACTCGAAGGTCCATTACACGCCGGACCAAAACGGCGGGGACCTGATATACCTCGGCGTGTCCTCCGACACGTTGCGCTCCAATTCCGCGGGCGGATTCCAGTTCGATGCCTCCTATCGTTACAACGCTGAGCACACGCCGCGTTTCGGCGCCGCCTACACGCGCCAATTCACCCGCAGCGACAACACGGTCGGCGTGTTTCCCACCGACGACATGGGCGTCCCCACCAGCAATGTCCCCGAGTACATCGTCGATGACTCGAGCAAGACCGGCAACCTAACGACCTTCTACGTGCAGGACGAGTGGCGGCTCGCGCCGTCGTTCACGCTCAACTACGGCGTGCGCTTCGATCACGTGGCGGCGTTCACGAACGAGCACCAGTGGAGTCCCCGGGTGAATGCGTTGTGGAAGATCACCGAGGATACCTCGCTGCATGCGGCGTACGCGCGCTATTTCACGCCGCCGCCGCAGGAGCTCGTGTCGCAGACGTCGGTCGATCTCTACACCAACACGACCAACGCGCCGGAAGTTCCGGTGTCCGATCCGGTCAAGGCCGAACGCACGAACTATTACGACGTCGGGATCACGCACACGTTTGCGCCGGGTCTGACCGTCGGAGTGGACGGTTACTATAAAGACATCACCAACCTGCTCGACGAAGGCCAGTTCGGCCAGGCGCTGATCCTGACGCCGTTCAACTATGCGAACGGCTACGCCGAGGGGATTGAGCTCTCGTGTACCTACAACTCTGGTCCGTGGAACGCCTACGCGAACTTCGCCGCAGCCAGAGCCAAGGGCAAGAACATCGTTTCCGGGCAATCCCTCTTCGGCGTCGACGAGCTCGCGTACATCGCCGACCACTTCATCTATCTCGATCACGACCAGCGCTATTCAGTGACCGCAGGTGTGACACGGCGCTTCGGCGCCACGCGCGCCTCCGTGGACCTGATCTACGGCAGCGGGCTGCGCAACACACCCGACGGTACGCCGCCCAATTCGGGCAAGCTGCCGAGCTATACCCAGGTCAACCTTGGGCTGACTCACGAATGGGCGGCGACGCCGCTCGGGACGGTGGAGGGGCGCCTTGCGGTCATCAATCTGTTCGATCGCGTCTACCTGCTGCGCGATGGTACGGGCGTCGGCGTGGGCGCGCCTCAGTATGCGCAGCGGCTTACGTTCTATGCCGGGATCTCCGTGAGGTTCTGAGGTCAGCGCCCCCGCGGTCTTTTGGTTGGATAAACCCTCCCGGTGTCGTCGAACAATTGCACCGACCGGTGCTGGTCTATGCCGCGATGCTACTGCCGTGATGCTGGCGCTCGGTTGCACGCGGCTGTTTCCTGCTGTCACCGCGCGAGTAGCAACCGCGCCTCGAAGTATGCTTTCCCGATTCGGCGCAGCACGCAGGGAGGTGGCGTCAGCCCGGCACTGCCGGGCCTGCCCGCCGGTTCATTGCCCGGCTACTGTCAAGGCGTCAATCGCAGCTTTGGCATCAGCCCGTGGGCTCTGTTTCAGATAACTCAACATCGCATAGCGCGACGCCGGGTGCTGCGGGGAGTCGGAACGCAACAAGGTGACGTAGTCAGAACCGGCGTCCCAGTAGTTCCATGCCGCCAAATCCTGTGCGACAAACCCGGCCAGGGGCGTGTGCACTGCGATGAATGTTCGGTAGGACTCGATCACGCGCTCACGCGGGATCGCGGTGTTGACGCTGCCCTGAACGCCGAGCGCGAGCAGGACGGCCTGGAGCTCCGGAATCGTCCGCTCGCGGTCGTTCATGTACCTGGCGTCGATCCATGCCATCCGTGACGGACCGCTCAACTCGAGACTGGCCGCAAGCATGGGGCCGAGATTCGCCGCATCGTGCGCCTTCCAGGCAGCCTCCAGCCGTTGCGCAATGTACTCGGCGTCAGTCGCGCCTCCTCCAATGCCCAGCAGCAGCGTGTACAGCGAATGCCGCTTCGCCAGCTGCGGATCGGCAGTCCACCGGCGGAGTGCCTGCACGTCGAGGTGACCTTTTAGAGATCGCAGTGCCGAGTATGGCGCGCGCGCCAGCTCGCCGTATGCGATCTCGCCCACCAGTGGTTCGGGATTCTCGAGGTAAGGCAACACCAATGCAGTTTCGACCTGCCATTCAGCATCGGTCTTGGCGGTCGTCGGCTTGGTTGCCGCAAGCTCGCGCAGCCAGCTGACGTGCTCGACGCCGACGGCGCCGACATTGGCCCAGGATTGCCATTTCCTGGCTCGGATCAGCAGCAACGGTTTCACGCTCGCCGTGGGGGCACGGTCCAGGCCAATTACCCACGATGGCTGGATCGTGCCGCCCGCCGGCGCATCGCCGCGGATCACCTCGACCACTTTGAGTTGTGTGCCATCCTCCGCTGGTAACGCCAGCACCGCGCTCGCGGCGGCTTCGCGGTCCAGGCGGTAGCCTGCGCCGGCCCGCGAGACCTCATCCCGGACGACATCGATCACATCGGGTGGTGCGCCTTCGTTCCCACGCGACGCCGTACGAGCGCGCTGGCTTGCAACAAGCTCATCTGCTGTCGCGTAACCTTGCGATCCACCGCAAAGTGGGCATCCAGCTGCATCAACACTCGCTATGAGCGCGAACGCCCCTATCAGCCCTCGTTTCACGAATGGACTCCGTCGGTGTCCCTGTGTTACCCAGCCACGCCGCGGCTCGCGGAACAGCACGCGCGCGCCGCGACGATTGCATCCTACATCCGACACCTGGGGTGTCAAGTTGGCGTGTCGATACGCTGAAGGGGTCCAGGCACGCCAATATGAAGGAGCTCCGTTTCGAATGGAAAGGCGAGGTCTGGCGGGTGGCGTTCGCCTTCGACCCGAAAAGACGGGCCATCTTGTTGACCGGGGGCGATAAGGGCGGGGCAGAGGAGAAACGGTTCTACAAGAGATTGATCGCAAATGCGGATAGTCGATTTGATGCTTACCTGGCTGCGCTCAAAGCGGCTGAGGGCGGACGGAAACGAAAGGAAAGTTCCCATGGCAAGAAGTCTTGACCAAGTGATCGCGGCCCTCCCGGCAAAGCGGCGTGCCGGAATCGAGCGGCGAGCCGCCGAGTTGGCGACGCTCAAGGACCTGCGGCGAGCAGTGGAGCGGACCCAGGAAGAGCTGGCTGCGAGCCTGGGCGTAGGACAGGACACGGTTTCTGTCAAGCGACACCCGGTTTTGACCCCCGGGCGACATTTGGAATTGACCCCCTGGTTTAAGTCAACTTCTCCAATTCTTTGTCCGCCGAGCGTTGCGGCATGAGTCCCGACCGGCGCTTCTCGCGCAGCCGATAGCTGTCGCCACGGATCGTGATGACGTGGCTGTGATGGAGCAGCCGATCGAGAATCGCGGTGGCCACGACGCTATCGCCGAACACGGTTCCCCATTCGCTCACCGCGCGATTGCTGGTCACCAGCATCGAACCGCGCTCGTAGCGACGCGAGACGAGTTGGAAGAACAAGTGTGCCGCATTCGCTTCGAGCGGCAGGTAGCCGAGTTCATCCACGATCAACAGCTTCGGCTTAGCGTAATGCATCAGGCGTTCCTCGAGCCGTCCCGTGTGATGGGCTTTAGTGAGCGCAGTAACCAGTGCCGTGGCCGAAGTGAACAGGGTCGAATAACCATGCTGGATCGCTTCACGGCCAAGCGCAACGGCGAGATGCGACTTGCCGACCCCGGGCGGCCCGAGCAAGAGCAGCGCATCGCCGTTGCCGACCCAGCGGCAGGTGGCGAGCTCTCGGATGAGCTTCGGGTCGAGCGAGGGCTGGGCTGCGAACTCGAAGCCATCGAGGGTGCGCACGAACGGAAACTTGGCGATCGAGCTCGCCATCTGGATGCGCCGTTCGTCCTTGCGTGCCACCTCCGCTTCGCACAAGAACTTCACGGTGTCGAGCAGGGTGAGCATCAGCCACGAAGCGATCTACCAGGCGCTGTATATCCAAGGGCGCGGGGCTCTTCGACGCGAGCTCACCGCGTGCTTGCGCACAGGGCGAGCGTTGCGTGTGCCTAGGGAGGTCACGCGCGGTCGGGGCAAGTCCTTCATCACGCCGGAGATCCTCATTAGCGAGCGTTCGCCCACGGTCGAAGATCGCGCGGTTCCCGGCCACTGGGAAGGCGACCTCATTCTGGGGCTGGCCAGCTCGGCTATTGGAACGTTGGTCGAACGAACGACGCGGTTCACGATGTTGTTACACTTGCCTCGCCTGCCAGGGCACGGCGATCATGTACCGGAAAAGAACGGGCCGGCGCTGGCGGGACACGGCGCCGAGGCCGTACGCGACGCAATCACCGACGCGATGGTGTTGCTACCAGAGCAGCTGCGGCGCTCTCTCACTTGGGACCAAGGCGCGGAGATGAGTCAGCATGCACGTCTCAGCATCGACACGGGGCTGCAGGTGTATTTCTGCGACCCGCAAAGTCCTTGGCAGCGCGGGACCAACGAGAACACCAATGGCCTGCTGCGACAGTACTTTCCGAAAGGGACCGATCTTAGCGCCCACCGCAAGAGCGAACTTCAGGCGGTGGCGCTTGCACTGAATACACGGCCCAGAAAGACCCTGGGCTGGCGTACACCCGCTGAAGCACTTAATGAAGTGCTACATTCCTCGCATCGAAGCCGTGTTGCGACGACCGGTTGACTCCGGGCTGGCTGCCACGATCGCTGTGATGCACGACGCCCTCGATTCCCGAGCGCGACCAGATCGCCTGCTCCAAGGCGTCGAGGACCAGCTCGGCGTGCATCGAGCGTGCCACCCGCCAGCCGATGATGCGGCGGGCGAACACGTCAATCACGAAGGCCACGTACACGAACCCCGCCCACGTCGCGACGTAGGTGAAGTCCGCGACCCAAAGTTGGTTCGGACGCGTAGCCTCGAACTGCCGATTGACGCGATCGAGCGGCCGTTCGGCGCCGTCGTCCGCGATCGTGGTCCGACACTTGCGGCCACGTACAGCCCCTTTCAGACCCAGCGCGTGCATCAGCCGCTCGACTGTGCAACGTGCTACCACGATTTCCTCGCGACCAAGTTGCCGCCACACCTTGCGTGCGCCGTAGACGCCGAAATTTTCCTCGTGGACGCGCCGAATCTGCGACCGCAAAGCCTCATCCCGACGCACCCGCGGCGGCCGCCGTTCTGGATCGGCCTGGCGGGCCTTGTGTTCGTAGTATTGCGACGGGGCGATCGGCAGTTGCGCGCAGATCGGCTCGACCCCGTACTGACCGCGATGGCGGTCGATGAAGTCGACCATCACTTCGGTCGGCGGTCGAGCTCCGCCTGGGCGAAAAACGCCGACGCCTTGCGCAGGATCTCGTTGGCCCGCCGCAACTCCTGGTTCTCCCGCTCCAGTACCTTGAGCCGGTCACGCTCGTCGGAAGTCAGCCCAGCGCGCTTGCCCAAGTCGCGCTCCGCCTGCCGGACCCAGCGCCGCAACGACTCCGTCGTACAGCCCAGCTTGCCGGCAATCGACTGGATCGCTGCCCACTGCGAGGCGTGGTCACCCTGGTGCTCCAAAACCATCCGCACCGCCCGTTCCCGAACTTCCGGGGAGTACCTCTTCGATGTATTCATGACTCCATCCTCTCAAAGTTTGGAGTCTCCTGGAATCCCGGGGCGGTTCAATACACGAGCGAGGACTTTCAGCGCCTGCTGTCCGCCGAGGGCATTGGCTGCAGCATGAGCCGGCCCCATGACCGTTCGGCCAACTCTGCCGTCGAGCGTTTCTTTGACTCGTCTGGCGCATCTGATCGCGTTGCCGGGAATTACAATCGAGGACCGTGACGAAATCGAAGTCTGGGTGCCAACGCGTTAATTATAATTGGACAATACGCGCTCAACAGAACTGTGGCCCAGTGCGGTAGCGCCCTGGTTCGAGCCCGGGTCGGGAGCCAATTCCGAGCCCGCAACGAATTACGCACCGCGTTGTATGGTGGCGGCGGGCCCAGCATCGGCGGCGTGTGCGCGGATCGCTTGGAGCGTGGGCGCACCGACAAATCGTTCATCGGTGTCGACCACGGCAAGCATGTCGACGTCCGCCGCAGAAGCTACGCGCATCGCCATTGCGATGGGGGTGACGCTGTTGGCGGCCTTTGTCGGCATGATTCTGCTGTCGCGAAAGGGCGCAATATGTCGGAGACAAGACTGCGAATATCCAATTCTCCGGCAAGGTGCGCGCCGGAAGTGAAGGGCGAATCGTCGTCGAGGTGACGGAGCGGCGTGAAGCGCCTCAAGTGCGCGGGATGGTCCCAATCTGAATCGAAAAAAATCCAAAATGCCCATTCAACTCAAGGCCTAGCGCCTTCGGCCGCGACTCCTAAATGAGGACGCCTTGCGAAGCTGGGCGACCGGCGTTGCCTGACGGCGAACGTATGCCGGCGAATTCGGGCATGATCGTTTCGGTGCGCGGCAGCGTCGTCGACGCGCGGTTTGACCGATGCCTGCCGCCGATCTATTCGGTGCTGCGCGCGGGAGCGGAAAAGCAGATCGTCATCGAAGTGCTGGCGCAACTGGATGCCCATCGCGTGCGTGGGATTGCGCTGACCCCCACGCAAGGCCTTGCGCGCGGCATGGTGGTGGAAGACACCGGCGGGCCGTTGCAAGCGCCGGTCGGCAAGGACGTTCTTTCGCGCATGCTCGACGTTTTCGGAAACGTCATCGACCGCCGGCCGACGCCGTCGGATGTTCAATGGCGCTCCGTCCATCGGGCTCCACCGCCCTTGGCACGGCGTTCCACGAAGTCCGAGATCTTCGAGACGGGCATCAAGATCATCGATGTGCTGATGCCCCTGGAGCGCGGCGGCAAAGCGGGTTTGTTCGGCGGGGCGGGCGTGGGCAAGACGGTGTTGCTCACCGAGATGATTCACAACGTGGTCGGGCAGCACGAAGGCGTCAGCATATTTTGCGGCATCGGCGAGCGCTGCCGCGAAGGAGAAGAGCTCTACCGCGACATGACCGCGGCGGGCGTGCTGCGCAACATGGTGATGGTGTTCGGTCAGATGAACGAACCTCCAGGCGCCCGTTTCCGCGTCGGCCATGCGGCACTGACGATGGCCGAGTATTTTCGCGACGACGAGCATCGCGATGTGCTGCTGCTCGTCGACAATATCTTCCGCTTTATCCAGGCCGGCATGGAGGTGTCCGGCTTGATGGGGCAGATGCCGTCGCGCCTGGGCTATCAGCCCACCATGGGCACCGAGCTGTCGCAATTGGAAGAGCGCATCGCCAATACCGACACGGGCGCCATTACCTCGATCCAGGCGGTGTATGTGCCGGCGGACGATTTCACCGATCCGGCGGCGGTGCACACCTTCTCGCATCTTTCCGCGTCCATCGTGCTGTCGCGCAAACGGGCGAGCGAGGGGCTTTACCCGGCTATCGACCCGTTGCAGTCCAGTTCCAAGATGGCCACGCCCGGCATCGTCGGCGAGCGGCATTATGCCCTCGCGCAAGCAATCCGGCGTACGCTCGCGCAATACGCGGACCTGAAAGACATCATTGCAATGCTCGGCATGGAACAGCTGTCGCCGGATGACCGCAAAGTGGTCGCCCGCGCCCGCCGGCTGGAGCGTTTTCTCACCCAGCCGTTTTTCACGACCGAGCAGTTTACCGGCCTCAAAGGCAAGCTCGTCAGCCTCGAGGATGTGCTCGATGGCTGCGAGCGCATCTTGCGCGACGAGTTCAAGGACGTCCCGGAGAGCGCGCTTTACATGATCGGGACAATTGGCGAAGCGAAGGCGAAGGCCAAGCCCCAAGCCGAAGTCTCGAGCGGAACTGGAACAGGCAGCCAGCACGCATGAACCTTAGGATTCTCCTGCCCTTCAAGGTCTTCGCCGAGAAGACCGGTGTAGTGCGCATCGTCGCGGGGACTCGGGAAGGATCGTTCGGAATCTTGCCCCACCGGCTTGACTGCGTGGCGGCGCTCGCGCCGGGGATCCTGGTCTTCGGGACCGACGCGGAAGGCGAGGTTTTCGTGGCCGTTGACGAAGGCGTCCTGGTCAAGACCGGCGCCGACGTACTAGTCTCCGTGCGCAACGCGATCGGGGGAACGGACCTCGGCAAGCTGCGCGAGGCGGTAGAGCGGGAATTCCTGAATCTGGACGAGCAGGAGAAGAGCCTGCGTTCGGTGCTGGCGAAGCTGGAGAGCGGGCTCATCCGGCGCTTCGCGGAGTTTCATCGTGAGTGAAGGGCCGGAAGCGAAATCCAAGGCGAGCGGGACACAATTCAGCGATCAGGTGGGCGAGAAGGCGGCGCGCAAGCTCAAGGCGCAACGTCATTGCACACAGACCGTCTGGTCCGGCCTGGGCATGATGGGACTGGTCGGCTGGTCGGTGGCGGTGCCGACGCTGCTCGGCGCGGCGCTCGGACTCTGGCTGGACAAGCGCTATCCGGGGGGACATTCCTGGACGCTCACGCTGCTGGCCATCGGCTTGGGCCTGGGCTGCTTCAACGCGTGGCATTGGGTGGCCAAGGAAGGCAGGGAAATACGCGAGCAGGAGGAGAATGATGATGAATGAGCCGTTGAGCCTGGCATCCGCTTTCGTAGCGGGCGTCTTGCTCGGAACGTTTTTCTTCGTCGGTCTGTGGTGGACGGTCCGTCGGGGCGTGTCGTTCGAACGGGTGGCGCTCTGGTTTCTCGGCAGCATGCTGCTGCGGACGTGCATTGTTCTGGCGGGGTTCTATTTTGTCCTGGGAGGAGATTGGAAGAGGCTGCTGGCGGGTCTCACCGGGTTCATCATCGTGCGCGTCGTCGTGACGCGGCTCGCCCGGGTAGCGAAACAGCCGGGCCCATTGGCACGGAAGGCCGGTCATGCGCCTTAGCCCCGACGACATCATCTTCTGGCAATACGGATTTCTCAAGCTCAACGCCACGATCGCTTTCACGTGGGGACTGATGCTCGTGCTGGCGGTCGGATCGAGACTCGTCACGCGAAAGCTGTCCATGGGCCTGCAACGTTCCCGTTGGCAGAACCTGCTGGAAATCGTCGTCACCGCCATCAACAAGCAGATCGGGGAGGTCGGCCTGCGGCGGCCGGAGAAGTATCTTGGCTTTCTGGGTACGTTGTTCCTGTTCATCGCGACGGCGAGCCTCTTCACCATCGTTCCCGGCTATGAGCCGCCGACCGGTTCTCTCTCGACGACCGCGGCGCTGGCGATCTGTGTGTTCGTGGCCGTGCCTCTGTTCGGCATCGAGGATCGCGGGCTGGGTGGATATCTCAGGGCCTACTTGAAGCCGACGTTCATCATGCTGCCGTTCAACATCATCAGCGAGCTCTCCCGCACACTGGCCCTGGCCGTGCGCCTGTTCGGCAACATGATGAGCGGGACGATGATTCTCGCCATCCTGCTGACCATCACGCCCTTCGTCTTCCCGATTGCGATGAGCGCGCTCGGATTGCTGACCGGCATGGTGCAGGCTTACATCTTCAGTATTCTGGCCACGGTCTACATCGCGGCCGCCACGCAGGTCCGCGAGCCGGGACCGAGGCCCGAGGGCTGAAACAACCACGCCAACCACGCAAGGACGCACCATGGACAGCATGACGCTCATCGCACTCGCTTCAATCGTCACCGCCGGCCTGACGATCGCCCTGGGCAGCATCGGACCTGCGCTCGGCGAAGGGCGTGCGGTCGCCACGGCCTTGAGCTCGCTCGCGCAGCAGCCCGATGCCGCGACGACGATCACGCGCACCCTGTTCGTGGGCCTGGCCATGATCGAGTCCATTGCGATCTACTGTTTCGTGGTCTCGATGATTCTCATTTTCGCCAACCCGTTCTGGAACCACGTCATCGCCCAAGCGGCGACAAAGTGAGCCATGCTGATCGACTTGTTCACCGTCCTTGCGCAAGTCGTCAACTTCCTCATTCTTGTGTGGTTGTTGAAGCGCTTCCTCTATCGGCCGATTCTCAACGCCATCGACGCGCGAGAGAAGCGGATCGCCGCAGAGCTCGCGGACGCCGACGCGAAAAAGGTCGAAGCCAAAAAGCAGCGCGACGAGTTCCAGCACAAGAACGAGGAGTTCGACCAGCAGCGCGTCGCGCTCCTGAGCAAGGCGACGGACGAGGCGAAAGCCGAACGTCAACGGCTCCTCGACGAAGCGCGGAAGGCGGCCGATGCCTTGAGTGCCAAGCGACAGGAAACGCTGAGAAGCGAAGCCCGTAGCCTGAATCAGGCGATCAGTCGGCGGGCCGGACAGGAAGTCTTTGCCATCGCGCGAAAGGCACTGACGGATCTCGCCACGACGAGTCTGGAAGAACGTCTGGGCGAGGTGTTCACTCGCCGCTTGCGCGAGATGGACGGCAAGGCGAAAGAGAGCCTCGGCGAGACCCTCAAGGCAGCGTCCGACCCCGCGCTCGTGCGCAGCGCGTTTGACCTGCCTGCGGAGCAACGCGCGGCGATACAAAATGCGCTCAACGAAACCTTCTCGGCTGAAATCCGCGTCCGGTTCGAGACCGCGCCGGACCTGGTCAGCGGGATCGAACTCACTACGAATGGAAAGAAGGTGGCGTGGAGCATCGCGGATTACCTCGCGTCGCTGGAAAGGGGCGTCGACGAACTTCTGAAAGAGAAGGACAAACCGGAAGCCAAGCCCGAGCCAGAAGCCAAAGCCGAGCCGAAGCCTGAAGAACCTAGGCCCGCAAGAAAGCGCCAATGAACATGGAACCCGATAGCCTGCGGCGCGTATTTGACAGCGCATTCGCGGGAATGCGCCAGGCGCGGGAGGCCTTTGCGCCGCAACTCGCGCCACTGGAAGTAGGCACGATCACCAGCATCGCGACAGGCATCGCAAAGGTCTCCGGCCTCCCCGGCGTGGGTTTCGAGGAGGTGCTAAAGTTTCCCGGCGATTTGTATGGCATCGCATTCAACGTCGATGAAGACGAAATCGGCGTCGTTCTGCTGGGCGACTACTGGCAGTTGCATGCGGGCGCTGAAGTCGAACGACGGGGCCACGTGATGGACGTGCCGGTGGGAGACGGATTGATCGGACGCATCGTCAATCCATTGGGCCGGCCTCTGGACGGCAATGGTGCGGTGTCTTCCAGCGCGCGCCTGCCCATCGAACGCACGGCCCCGCACATCATGGATCGCGCGCCCGTCACCGTACCGCTGCAGACCGGCCTCAAGGTCATCGATGCGCTCATCCCCATCGGGCGCGGCCAGCGCGAGCTGATCGTCGGCGACCGGCAGACGGGCAAGACGGCGATCGCGCTCGATACGATTCTCAATCAACGCGACCAGAACGTGTTGTGCGTATATTGCGCGATCGGCCAGCGCGCGTCCGGCGTGGCCAAGGTGGTTGCCGCCCTGCGCGAAAAAGGCGCGATGGATTACACCATCGTGGTCGTGACCGAAGGCAACGATCCGCCTGGCCTCGCCTACATCGCGCCATACGCCGCGACCAGCATAGCGGAGCATTTCGTGGAGCAGGGCCGCGACGTGCTGGTCGTGTACGACGACCTCACGCATCATGCGCGCGCCTATCGCGAGCTGTCCCTGCTACTGCGCCGCCCGCCCGGACGGGAAGCTTTCCCCGGCGACATCTTTTACATCCATGCGCGGCTGCTCGAGCGCGCGACGCACCTGCGGCCGGAACTCGGCGGCGGATCGCTGACCGCGCTGCCGATCATCGAAACCGAAGCGCAGGACATTTCCGCCTACATTCCGACCAACCTGATTTCCATCACGGACGGCCAGATCTACCTCTCGCCGTCGCTCTTCGAGTTGGGCGTGCTGCCCGCGGTCGATGTCGGCAAATCCGTGTCGCGCGTCGGCGGCCAGGCGCAGCGGGCAGCCTACCGCGCGGTTGCGGGCGACCTCAAGCTCTCCTACGCGCAGTTCGAGGAACTCGAGACCTTCGCCCGCTTTGGCGCCCGCCTGGATGAAAATACGCGCAAGATTATCGAGCATGGGCGCCGAATCCGTGCCTGCCTCAAGCAACCGGAATCCGCGCCGGTGTCGGTGGCCGCGCAAGTCGCCGTGCTGGTGGGGTTGACCGCGGAATTCTTCGACGGCATTGCGCTTGATCGGATGACGGATGCCGAACGCGCTCTGCGCGAGGCGGCGACGGACATTCCGGCCGAGGTTCGCGCGCGATTCGATACCGCCGAGAAATTGAGCGACGAAGATCGGGCGACGATCATCCGGGTCGCCCGCGATGCGCTCGCGCGCTTTCAGCCGCAGCAGCAACCCGTGGAAAAGCGGTGAGCGATACCGCCGCGAGCCTGCGCCGCAAGATCGCCAGCGCCGGAGAGCTCGAATCCGTGGTGCGCACGATGAAGGCCATGGCCGCTTCGAGCATCGGGCAATACGAGAGCGCGGTGCACTCCCTGGATGATTATTATCGGACGGTGCAACTGGGCCTGGCCGCGAGCTTCCGGCGGAGTGAGAGGCCCGGCGCGACGACGCGAGCGCAGCGCGAGGACACGGGGCGGATTGGCGCGGTCGTGTTCGGCTCCGACCAGGGACTGGTGGGCCAATTCAATGATGTGATGGTGGAGTTTGTCGTGAAGGTGCTGGGAAGTCTTCCGGGCAGGAAGACTGTCTGGGCGGTCGGCGAGCGCATTCAGTCGCGCCTCGTGAGCACCGACCTGGTGGCGAAGGAGCGCTTCATCCTGCCGAATTCTATCGACGCGATTGCGCCGCTGGTCGGGCGGATCCTGATCGAGATGGAGACGCATCGCGAAAGGGGCGGCATCGCGCAGGTCTACCTTTTCCATAACCGCCCCGAGTCCGGGGCGATTTATGCACCCGTGAGCCAGCGGCTGCTGCCGCTGGACGATGCGTGGCGACGCGACCTGGCCGCGATCCGGTGGCCGACCGGAAATCTGCCCGAGGTCATGAACGGTGGGGAGCATACGCTGCTGGCGTTCGTACGCGAATATCTCTTTGTCTCGCTGTTCAGGGCGTGCGCCGAATCCCTGGCAAGCGAAAACGCCAGCCGTCTGGCTGCGATGCAACGCGCGGAAAAAAATATCGATGAGCTGCTGGAGGACCTGAAACGGACGTTTTACCGCATGCGCCAGAGCGGTATCGACGAGGAATTGTTCGACGTCGTCTCCGGTTTCGAGGCGCTGGCAGGACCCGGGCGACGACAATGAATGAGACTACACACGTACTCCAAAGGCTCATCGATCTGGGGCGCTCACCGGAGCCGGTTAGCGTGGAAATTCGCGACCGTATCTGCGAACAATCCGCTTTGGCTTGGCATTCGGCTGGAGCCGGAATCCAACTGTGCAAGCGGACCGCGGATTAGCACAGGCGATAGTTCTGTCTCAGTGTGGGTGATACCGACTGACGAGGAGTTGATGGTTGCCCGTCATACTTTCACGCTGACCAATCAAGAACAGCTACCGCTTTATCGAATTTCATCGGACGCGAGCCATGACTAGCCCGCCCCGTGTCACTCACCATCCTCGCCAGGAGCACAACGTCCCGTGGTTCTGGCCCTTCGCCGCGGCAATCGAACTCGGTGAGGAAGGTATGACGCTGTTTCAAGATAACCTGCGCTACGTGGCGGAAGCTGAAGAAATCGCTGCACCACCCAAGCCGGAGTGGGCAACATCGAACCACGTCCTAAGCCGGACAAGCCGGAACCAAACAGGTTAAAGTTTTGGGCACACGAAGCGGATGGGCGAGGTGACGGCGATGGAACTGCTCACTGAACGCTACGCGGACCGGCTGACTGGGGTGTTGTCGTGCTACGACCGCATGGTGATCACTGGCACGTTGCCGGGTGTGTGCTTTGCCGAGGGCATGACGAGCTTCCTGCGTTCGCGTGGCATCCGCATCTTCGACTACCCGCAATTCGCGCTGCCGCTGCGCGAGCGCATCCGCGAGAACGCGCAGGCGCTGGCCGCGAAGCACGCTGCGACGATCGAATACGTTGCCAAGGCCCACCTCCGCAAAGAAGATCTGGTGGCCAAGGTGCTGGCCACCCGCGGCGAGGCGCCGGGACTGGTCCATGTGCTGTCGGCGATGGAGACCTGCGCGACCTACCGGTCCTGGCACGACAAGGGCAGCGGGCGCACCTACCTGCGGCCCGACACCACCAAGTGCCTGCACTACTACTTCTACTGGATGGACCGCGAGCTGGGGCTGATCTACGTGCGGGTGCCGACCTACTGCCCGTTCCGGTTGCAGGTGTACTGCAACGGCCACGGCTGGCTGGCCCGCCGCCTGACGCGTGAGGGGATCGACTTCGCTACTGCCGACAACGCCTTTGTTCGCATCGCCGACTTCACCCGGGCGCAGGCCTTGGCCGATGGCCTCAATCCCGACCTCCTGCATCGGCACCTGAACCACTACGCCCGGCTGTGCTGCCCGGTGCTCGACGAGTTCGGGCAGACCTACCACTGGAGCATCATGCAGATCGAGTACTCCACCGACCTGCTGTTCAAGAGCGAACAAGTGCTGGCGCCGCTCTATGCGCAGCTGGCCCGCGAGGCGGTGCTCTCGGTCAAGGCCGAGCAGGTGAGCACCTTCCTGGGCAAGAAGATCACCCCGCAGGTGGCAGCCGAGATTGGCTCGCGCCTGAGTACGCGGATCGAAGGCACCTGTATCAAGCATAAGCTCGGGTCGTGCTCGGTCAAGCTGTACGACAAGTTCGCGCGCATCCTGCGCATCGAGACCACCACCAATGATGTCTCGTTCTTCAAGCACCACCGCAAGGTGGAACATCGCGGCGGTCACGCCACCCGCGAAGTCGCACCGCTCAAGAAGTCCATCTACAGCCTGATCGACCTGCGGGAGATCTTGCTCGCCTGCAACCAGCGCTATTTGGAGTTCCTCTCCAGCCTGGACGACCACAGCCCCGGCCAGCGCCTGCTCGATCGCGTGACTCACCCCAAGCCCGACGGCGAGCGCTCCTGCAAGGGCCTCAACTTCTTCGATCGCAACGATCAGGCTCTCCTGCGCGCCGTCCAACGCCCAGAGTTCAACATCCATGGCTTGGCGCGAGCTGATCTGCTGCGGCTGATGCCCGCCATGTCGCCCTCCTCGCTGTCGCGGCAACTGCGTCGCTTGCGCGTCCTCGGATTGCTCAAGCGCGCGGCCAATACCTACCGCTATTACCTCACTCGCAGCGGTCGCTTGGTCATCGCCGCCTGCGAGCGACTGTCCACGTTCGCCATCACACCAGCATTGGCTCGCGCTTGACTTCATCATCATCAATCTGTGCCAGATTGCAGAACTTTAAGGTCGTAAGAGACTAATGGATCTCCACACCATGCGCCTGCGTGATTTCTCGCGAGCTGCCCCTGGCGTCAATGAACTACCCATACTGATTGACGCTCCGTACGCGGGTCACAGCTCGACCATCGCCGATTACGACAAGGGCCAGAGCCTGGTCGAGACGCTGCTGGATAGCGGCCTGGGACGGATCCTCGTCACCGATTGGAAAAGCGCGACGGAGGCAATGAAGGACTTCGACATCGATATCTATCTAGCCGATCTCAATGTCGCGGTTGACAGCCTTGGTGGAAGAGTTCACTTGATCGGCCTGTGCCAGGGCGGCTGGCTGTCGGCGATGGTGCTGGCCGGCTCACCGATCGACACCGCTGCCGGCAATGGAGCGATCAAGAAGATGGCGCACCAGCTCCCACTGAGTTTCTATGAGGAGATGGTCGCCGCAGGTGGGGGACGAATGCTCGGGAAATTCATGCTCGCGGGCTGGAAGAACATGCATCCGGGCGAGCAATACCTCGAGAAGTACATCGATCTATACCAGCATATCGAGGATAAGTCCTACATCAAGCGCACCGAACGCTTCGAGCGCTGGTACGAAAATCCGATCGACTTACCTGGGCGCTGGTATCTTCAGGCCATCACCGAGCTGTTCAAGGAAAACCGGCTGGCGAAAGGCACCTTCGTCGCCCTAGGGCAGACCATTTCGCTCAGAGACATCAAGGTTCCGCTGTACCTGCTTGCCGGCGAGTCCGACGACATCACGACCAAGGACCAGGTCTTCACCGCAGAGGAACTCGTCGGAACCCCCAAACACGAGATCGTGAAGAAGCTCGTACCAGGCGGTCATATTGGGCTTTTCATGGGCTCGCATACGCTGCAGCACGTCTGGCCCGAAATCGGTGTGTGGATCAAGCAGCACCAACCTAAGGCGAGATGAGTCGACTCCTACCATGGAGCACGGCTGACAGAACCATGATCAGTTCGAGCATCCACGCCGAGATTCCCCAGAATTTTCCGGAGGAAGTCGAGGATCGGGTACCCCTTCTGCTCGGCCACTTCGTTGTAACGATGTTCTTTCCGGCGGAGGGCCAACTCAGCTTGCGTGAGCCCAGTGTCGGGGTTGACATGGAGCGCCGCGAGCGTGTCGCGAATCGACGCGGAGGCGATGTCAGGGGGGTTGGCGTTGGCTGGCTTCGAGGGCGCCGCTCCGACAACAGATTTGTTTGGGGTCGCTCGCGTAGGGAACATGCTCTCTACCGTCTGCCCGGTTTACACCGATTTGCCTTTGTTGGTCGTGTCGCATGGTGGGCGAGCTCAGCGTAGTCGCATTGCCCTGCGCGCCAGAGGCGACGAAGCCGGTAATATCGCGACGCCGAATTAATTCTTCAGAGGGGAAAACGCGGCAAATCGGCCGAAAATATTACCGGGCGTTTTGATCAAGATCGTTGACTGGCGCGGCTTTCCGGGCGATGACCGGACGGACTGTTAATCCGCAGGTCCCAGGTTCGAGCCCTGGTCGGGGAGCCACAGATAAGCCTTTCGGCGATAGCACCCACTAACATCAGCCTAAAACTGTAGCTAAAACGTAGCACATATGCGGTAACACGGCGTCCTTAGTGGCGCCGTTTTTGTTTTCCATGCAATGAGTTATCGACAACGACCTGCGGATTATTAGTCCGTCGCTCGACTGGATCGTAGGAAGGTGCGATCCGACCTTGCGATCCCCGCCAGGGCGTCTAAATACTGGTAAAATTCTTACTCGGTATTACTCAGGAGCAGGCGATGGCAGTTTCGGTCACCAGCAAGGGTCAAGTCACCATCCCGAAGCGGGTTCGGGAAGCCTTGGGGATCACGCCAGGCAGCAAAGTCGAGTTCGACGTCGCAGGCGGTGGCGCGCGACTCAAGCTGGTCAAGAGACATGCCTCTTCACGCGTTGAAGAAGGTGCCGCCATTCTCGACTACAGAGGCCCGAGGATTCCTGTAGACAAGATGCACGGTGGCCTGGCGATGAAAAAGGCGGCGAAACGTGCGCGCCGTTGACACCAACATCCTGGCGCGCTTTTACCTGCGCGATGACACGACTCAGGGAAGGATTGCCGCGGACGTGCTTACGGCCGGCGACATCTTCATTCCGAAGACCGTGGCCCTCGAGCTCGAGTGGGTGCTGCGGTATGTCGCCGATCAGCCGGGAGACAAGGTGACGGAATGCCTGGCGCATCTGATCGCGTTGCCCGGAGTTACCGTCGAGGATCGCGACGAAGTCGAGGCAGCGTTGGGCCATTGTCGTAATGGGATCGACTTTGCCGATGCGCTGCACCTTGCGGCCAGCAAAGCGTGCACCGAGTTGCTAACCTTCGACGACCGAGGTGATGCGCGCAGGGCAAGAAAGCTTCGCCTCAAACCGCCGGTCCGGGTGCCACACGGGTAGCTCTGTCGGGTCTCCGCTGGAAGCGAGCCGCGGATTCCTAATCCGCTAGTCCTTGGTTCACTGAGCTTGCCGTCCTTGATCAAATCAAGGATGCGCTCGCGCGTAGCTGTAGACCATAACGAGTTCACGCACCGCGTCCAGCACCACTTCCTGATCTCCTGTGACAGAATCCTTCGAATCGCCTAGGGAAACTCTGCACAATCCCTCATGTCAGAGCGACGGGTTGAATCGTTTGCTCTGACGAGGGGATCAACAACATGAAACAGACGACACTCGGATCGACCGGCTGGGCGCTGAAGACCAAGGTGACGCGTCGGGCGCAGTTCCTGACCGAGATGGATACCGTGGTGCCGTGGGCGCGACTGCTCGCGGTGATCGAGCCGCACTACCCCAAGGCGGTAGAGGGTCGGCCGCCGCACCCGATGCCGCGGATGTTGCGGATCTACTTCATGCAACAGTGGTTCAACCTGTCCGACCCGGCGATGGAAGACGCGCTCTACGACAGCGAGTCGATGCGCCGGTTTGCGGGGATTGATCTGACGACCGACCTCGTGCCGGACGAGACGACCATCCTGCGCTTTCGCCACCTGCTGGAGAAGCACCAGCTGACCGCGAAGCTGTTTGCCGAGGTGCGTAAGCTGCTCGAAGAGAAGAAGCTGCTGCTGAAATCGGGCACCATCGTCGACGCCACGATCATTGCGGCACCGCCCTCGACCAAGAACGCGGCGAAGGAGCGCGATCCAGAGATGAAGCAAACCCGCAAGGGCAAGCGTGGCACTTCGGCATGAAGCTGCATGTCGGAACCGACCGCCGCGGCCTGGTGCACAGCGTGGTGACCGGGCCCGCATCCCAAGGCGACATCACCCGGCTGGACGAGTTGTTGCATGGGCAGGAACGGGAGCTCTTCGGCGACCAGGCGTATTGGTCGGAAGATCACCGGCAGCATTGCCGGCACGCCGGGATTGCCTACCGCATCAACCGGCGGGCCAAGCCGGGTCGCACGCTGACCGGAGCACGAGAAGTCGATCAACCGTTCGCGCTCGCGCCACCGCGCCCGTGGCGAGCACGCGTTTCATGTCGTGAAGCACTTGTGGGGCTTTACCAAGGTGCGTTACCGCGGGTTGTACAAGAATACGGTGCGCGCGTTGACCATGTTTGCGCTGTCGAACCTGTACCTGGCACGACGACTGTTGCTGCCAAGACAGGAGAGGTGCGTCTGATGAACATGGAGAACCGGGGATGACGAAGCAAATCACACCTGCCGGCGACCGAAATCGCGGCGGCAGCGTCCGTTCGACCCCGAAATTCAACAAATCAACTCGCGCGGCAGGTCTCATGACTGGTTGCGCAGAGCTTCCCTAGTAGCGCTGTTCGCCTTGCTGCAGGGCGAGTCTTGCAAGACTCAGGTCGTAACATTGGCGAAAGTGTGGAGAGGTCACACACTTTTCCCATGCTGTCTGATCGACAAGGACAGATCGTTCCTGTACGCCTAAGCCGCAGGCCCGGATGTGAACGCTGAAGACGCGTCCGCGATTGATTGTGTTCAGATCGAGCTTCAGAAGATCCGGGAACATAGCGCCGATGGCAGCGACGCCGCAACACTTCTGCTTGGGATCAAAGTGCAGTTTCTCTTTTGGATCGGCGGCCATAACGTTGCTCCTCTCAAATTTGTCCGGAAAGTTTGCCCGGAGTTCGGGCTTCAGTCCTGGTTCGAGCGCGAAGGCAGTGCGGTCGGTGACACGGAAATGTCCGCAACGAGCCAGCCGGAAACCTGCTCTCGGCTCGGCACGCCGCCCGCGTGCACCACGTGGCCATCGATGACGACTCCGGGCGTCGCCATCACGCCGAATCCAACGATGTCCTCGATGCGCTCGACCTTCTCGAGCTCGATCGCGATGTCCATCGCCTTCGCAAGGCTCTCAATCCGCTGCACGGTGGCGCGGCAGTTGGCGCACCCGGTTCCCAGCACCTTGACCTGTTTCATGTGCAGCGTCCTTCCTACAATACGAGGTTGAATACGTAGCCGACGACGAGGATGCCGGCCGACACCACGCCGACGAATACCGCGATCAGCGTCGGCTTCAGCACCTTGCGCAGGATGACCATTTCGGGAAACGACAGCGCGATCACGCTCATCATGAATGCGAGCACCGTACCGAGCGCCGCACCCTTGGCAAGGAGCGCCTCGACGATCGGGATGATGCCGGCGGCGTTGGCGTACATCGGCACGCCGATCAGGACCGCTGCGGGCACCGACCACCAGGCTTCACGGCCCATCAATCCGGCCATGAAGTCCTCGGGCACGTAGCCGTGGATCGCCGCGCCGATGGCGATGCCGGCGACGACGTACGGCCACACCTTGCCGACGATCTGGCGCACCGCGGCGAAGCCCGCCTGCACGCGGTCGCCGAGCGCGACCCGGCCGGCAGCCGCAACGATATTCAATCGCGGCATCCGGTGAACCCAATCTTCGAGATGGCGTTCCATGCGCAGCCGGCCGATCACCCAGCCGGCCGTGATCGCAACGGCGAGCCCGAGGCTGCAATAGAGCGCCGCGATCTTCCAGCCAAAGAGTCCTAGCAGCAACGCGAGCGCCACTTCGTTCACCATCGGTGCCGCGATCAGGAACGAGAACGTGATGCCGAGCGGAACGCCCGCCTGCACGAAACCGATGAAGAGCGGCACGGCTGAGCATGAGCAGAACGGCGTCGCGATGCCGAGTGTGGCTGCGAGCGCGTTGCCGATGCCTTCGGCGCGCCCGGCGAGCAGCGCCCGCGTTCGTTCGGGCGTGAAATACGAGTTGACCATACCCATGACGAACACGACGCCGGACAGCAGCAGCAGCACCTTCGGCGTGTGGTAGAAGAAGAACTCCAGTGCGCCGCCCAGGTGGCTTGCCCGGTCGACGGGCAGGGCCCCGACCAGCGCCTCTGATGCGGGCGCCAGGAGCTGATAGGCAGCGAACCACGCCAGCGCAGCGAGCAGCAGGAACGCGCGCGGGTTGCGTCGCGGCAGCCTGAGGACGAGATCGGACATACTGAGCGCTCCTTGATCGGCTTCCGTCACGTCATTCCCGGTCCGCGCGAAACAGCGCTCGGGAACCACGGCCTTACCTCGAGGAGACGAACGAGCGGGGGAAAGGATGCAGGCTATCGCGCGGAGATCTGACCGGGATCAAGCCGGTTCGCGCGACAGGTGGCAGCAGACATTGCCTGTGTCGTCAACGCGGACCCGACAGCTTTCCGTCATTGCATCGCGCATCCGTTGCCGCGCGCGCTGGATGCGCGACTTGGTGGCCGGCAGGGTCAAGCCATGCGTCTCGGCGTAGACGTGCAGCTTGGTTTGTTCCAGGTCGCAGCGGCGGATGATGTCGCGATCGTCGGGCGGCAGCTCCGAGAGCACGCGCTCGAGGCACTCGGCGAGGGCATCCACCGGCGCGCGGATCTCATCCTCCTCGACCGCGAGATCGTCGGGAAGCGGTACCAGCTCCCTGGCGAGCCGCAGGTGATCGACCAGCGCATTGCGCGCCACCTGGAACAACCAGGCGCGGGGATTGTCCAGGGCACAGAAGCGCTCGCCAGCGCGCATCGCCTTGAGAAAGACGTCCTGCAGCAGGTCCTCCGCGAGCGCGCGGTCCCCGAGCCGATGAATCAGATAGCCCTTGAGCTCTGACTGGTGCTCACGCCAGGCGCGGAGCGCGCATGCGAAGGGAGCGGGGAGTGCATTCTCGCTTTGGCGCATAGTCGCCGGCTGCAGCATCGATGCTCCTCACGAGCAACAGTTGGGGCCACAGCAGCCGCGCGGCTTGGTCGCCCGCACGAACGCGCTCACGAATTTGCCGTCGACCTTGCTCACCAAAGCGTCGTCCTTGAAACCCTCGCCGGCCAGGAATGCGCGCGCGTCATCGGCGTCGTAGACGCGAGTGACGTCGATGGCCACATCGTCGAATCCGGCATTCGCCAATTTGGCGGCGTACTCCTGGTCCGATAACGCCCCCGCGACGCAGCCGACCCAGAGCTCCATGCTCTTGCGGATTGCAAGGGGCACTTCGCCACGTACGACGACGTCGGACACCGCGAATCGCCCGCCCGGCCGCAGTACGCGAAATGCTTCCTTCAGGACGCGATCCTTGTCCCCCGACAAGTTGATCACGCAATTTGAGATGATGACGTCGACGGAATTGTCGGGCAGCGGAATGCTCTCGATCTCGCCCTTGAGGAACTCGACGTTGGTGAGACCGCTCTTGCGCCGGTTTTCCTCCGCTAGCGCCAGCATCTCGTCGGTCATATCGAGTCCGTAGGCCTTGCCGCTAGGCCCCACGCGCCTGGCAGAGAGCAACACATCGATGCCACCGCCTGATCCGAGGTCGAGGACGATCTCGCCAGGCTTCAGCTCGGCGAGCGCGGTCGGGTTGCCGCAACCCAGCGACGCGAGCAAAGCCTCTTCCGGGACTTCGCCGGTCTGTGCCGGATCGTAGAGGTTCGAAGTGATCGGATCGCAGCAGCTGTCTGCCCGTGCCGTTGAACAGCAGCCCCCTTGCCCTTTGCTCACGCGTTCGGCGGCTTCGCCATATCTTTGCCGGACCACCTCTTTGAGTTCAGTCGTCGCATTCATGGGATCTCCACATTCAGGACAGTCATCGCGCTGCGCGGGGAACCATGGCGCCGCCGCTTTCGTACCAACCACGCGTGGCGTTCAACACTTTGACCACTAGCAGCATCACCGGAACTTCGATCAGTACACCCACCACGGTGGCGAGCGCCGCGCCCGACTCGAAGCCGAACAGGCTGATCGCGGCGGCAACCGCCAGCTCGAAGAAATTGCTGGCACCGATCAACGCGGAGGGGCAGGCGATCGCGTGTTGCTCACCCAGCTTGCGATTGAGCCAATAGGCGAGCCCCGAGTTGAACAGTACCTGGATCAGGATGGGAACAGCCAGCAGAGCGATTACCAGCGGCTGCTTGAGGATCGCTTCACCTTGGAACGCGAACAGCAGGATGAGCGTTGCCAGCAGCGCGGCGATCGACCACGGGCCGATTCTGGCAATGGCGCCGTCGAATACCGCTTGCCCTTTCTTCAATAGCGCATGCCGCAGCGCCTGCGCAATGACCACCGGAATGACGATGTAGAGCACGACCGACGTCAGGAGGGTCGACCAAGGCACGCTGATGCTCGAGATCCCCAGCAGGAGAGCGACGATCGGAGCGAAGGCAAACACCATGATGGTGTCGTTCAGCGCCACCTGCGAGAGCGTGAACAGCGGATCGCCGTTGCTCAACCGGCTCCAGACGAACACCATCGCGGTGCAGGGGGCTGCGGCGAGCAGGATCAGCCCCGCGACGTAGCTGTCGATCTGCGCCGCTGGCAGCAGCGGCGCGAAGAGCCCGCGAATGAAGAGCCAGGCGAAGAACGCCATCGAGAACGGTTTCACCAGCCAGTTGACGACGAACGTCACGCCGATCCCGCGCACGTGCTGTCGCACCTCGCGCAGCGCGCCGAAGTCGACTTTCATCAGCATCGGAATGATCATGACCCAGATCAGAGCTCCAACCGGCAGATTGACCTGGGCGAGCTGCATGCGGCCGATCACCTGGAACACGTCGGGGAACATTTGCCCGACGGCAATGCCGGCGACGATGCACAGGAACACCCAAATCGTGAGGTAGCGCTCGAAGATGCTCAAGGGCGCGCCGACGGCGGCGCGGGCGGTGATTTCACATTGGGCGGACATGGTCGGGGCAGATCATAGTTGAACCGTTCGTTCGGAAACCGGTCGTCCGAGCTCGCGCACCTGCGATTGCAGTGAGAGCCGATCGAGCTTGTCGAAGGGCAGGCTCAGGAACAGCCGAATACGGGTCGCGATCTGGCGCTCGGCGTTGAAGAAGGCTCGGCGCTGCGTGTCGCGATCGCCTGTCACCGCGGCCGGATCGGCGAAACCCCAGTGTGCGGTGATCGGCTGTCCCGGCCAGGCCGGACAGGCTTCGCCTGCCGCTTGATCGCAGACGGTGAAGACGAAATCCATCCGCGGAGCACCGGGCCGCGAGAATTCGTCACAGCTCTTGCTGCGCAGGCCGCTCACTTCGTAGCGCTGATCGGTCAGCACCTGGAGCGTCATCGGGTGGACGGCGCTGCGTGGATGCGTGCCGGCGCTGAAGGTCCTGAATCGGCCGCGGCCGAGATGATTGAGAATGACTTCCGCCATGATGCTGCGCGCGGAATTGCCAGTGCAGATGAAGAGCGCGTTCAGGGTACGGTCCGCCACGTCACGCTCCTTGGGTCTTGGCATTTTCGCGTCAGGCATCGAAGGGCGCCGGTTCTGGAAGCAGCGCGCCGATGCGATCGAGTTCGCTCTTGAGCCGGGTGTGGTCCTCTTGCAACTCGGCAAGGGGCAGGGCGAGGAAGGCTTCGATGCGCGTGCGCAGGATGCGATACGCCCTCCCAAATGCCGCGTCGATGTCAGCCTCCGTGCCCGTGGCCCGGGCAGGATCGTTAACCTCCCAATGCGTGCGCAGCACGCGCCCGAGATACGCCGGGCAGGCCTCGCCGGCGGCGCTCGAGCACACGGTGATGACGATATCCGGCGCTGCGGGCAAGTTGTCCCAGGATTTGCTCCGCCAGCCCTCGGTGGGGATCCCCTCGCGCGCGAGGAGCGCCAGCGTGCGCGGGTGCACCTGCCCGGTGGGTTGGCTGCCGGCGCTCATCGCCTGCCAGCCCTTGGGTGCGAGATGGTTGAACGTCGCCTCCGCTAGGATCGAGCGGGCCGAGTTGCCGGTGCAGAGAAAAAGAATGTTCATCGCTCAACTCTCGGTTTCGATCGATGGAACAGGCAACTGCGAGGCGTCGGCGCAGCCCGCCAGATCTGCACACTGCTCCGGGTGGCCGGCGCAGCACTCGGCGGTCAGATAGGCAATCAGATCGACCATCAGCGGGAAGTTGGCCCGGTAACGCTGGAACCGACCCTCCTGCTCCACGGTCACAAGACCGGCCTGGGTCATCGCCTTGAGGTGAAAGGAGAGATTGGCGGGGGGGAGATCCAGCGCCGACGAGAGCTGGCCGGCCACCATGCCTTGAGGCCCCTGTTTGATCAGCAGGCGGTAGGCGTCTAGCCGGATCCCTGACGATAGTGACTCGAAGACCCGAGTTGCTGCCTCTTTGTCCATAGTTCAAATCTTACAACAACTATTGAAATGTTGTCGAGCCCGAGCCTTCGGGAGTAGCCGGCGGACAGGAGACAGCCGCAGCTCGTGCTGGACCTCAGCCCTTTGTGCCCAGAATGTCCTCGGCCCAGGACAGCGCCGCAATGACGCTCGGGAAGCCGATGGTCGGGGCGGTCAGCATCAATGCCTGGTGGATTTCCGCTGCGGTGGCACCGGCTTCGAGCGCGCGGCGCACATGGCTGTGAACAGCCCCCTCGGACCGAACCGCCGCTGAGGCCGCGAGTTGCAACAGGTGCGCCGTCTTCGGGTCGATCGGACCCGCGGCACGCACGGCAGCGCCGACCGCATCCCAGGCTTCGAAGAACGCGGGGTGCTGCTTTTGGAACTTGAGATAGGGCTTGGGTAGTTTGCGGGCCACTTGTGTGTCTCCTGTCATCCAATCGGGTCGCCTGTCTGCAGCGCCGTCATTCTTGGAGCGTCGACGCGATCGGTCAATCGCTGCGGAATCAAATCTATCGGTGGGAAACCGCTTTTACACATCAGGGGCCCGCGGAATACCCGATGGTTTTGATCGGGATCCGACGAGAGGAACCGTTGACAGGGGTCAATGCTTGACCGGGCTGCACCCGGTAAATGACAAAGCATCGTGACCCGAAGGGTCACCCATGCTCCAGCCACGGGAGGAAGTGCTTTATGGAACTCCGCCGCCGCAGTTTCCTGAAGGGCATGGGCGCGCTCGGTGGCATCGCCACCGCCGGGATGAACTTCGAGGTCATCGCTCAAGCGGCCAAGCCCACGAAAGCCGCGACCAAAGCTAAGGCGGTCGGTTCGGCGCTCGACGTGAAGCACGTGAAGTCGGGCTGCGCGATCTGCCCGAATTTCTGCGGTATCGATGCCACAGTTGTCAACGGCATCGTGCGCACGATCTATCCTGACGTCGCGCGTGCCGACTTCTACAACCACGGGATCTGCCCCAAGGGCGCGTCGGGCATGTTCAACACCTACGACCCGTATCGGCTGAAGAAGCCCCTCAAGCGTACCAATCCGAAGAAGGGCCGCAATGAAGATCCCGGATGGGTCGAGATCTCGTGGGACGAGGCGTTCAACGAGATGACCCTGCGGCTTGCCCGCATTCGCCTCGATAACCCTTCGAAACTCGTCTGGCAACACGGCCAGGGCAAATACCTGATCGGCGAAGAATTCTGCGCCGCGTTCACCAAGGCCTTCGGTACGCCCAACATGATGCACCGGACGACCGCGTGCGAAGCGGCGCGGCACGTCGCTGATGAGCTGACCTGGGCGAGCGCGGGCATCCTGCCCGATCTCAAGTATTCGAAGCTGCTGCTCAACTTCGGTGCGAATTACTTCGAAGGCGAGCAGGCGTCGCGCTGGCTCGATTGGCAGTCGACGATGAGCCGCGAGCAGATCGGTCTGAAGACGATCGTCGTCGAGCCGCGGTTGTCGGCATGCGCGGGCAAGGCGGACGAGTGGGTGCCGGTGCGTCCGGGCAAGGATCCCGTGCTGCTGCTCGCGATGGCGAAGGTCCTGATCGACGCCAACACCATCGACGAGCCGTTCCTGGTCGAGTTCACCAACGCGCCGCAGCTCGTCGACGCCGCCGGGATCATTCTCAAGGATAAGGACGGCAAGACGCCGCTGGTCTGGGACTCCGTCACCGGCTCGGCGAAACCATACGTCGCCGATGTGAAACCCGCGCTCAAGGGCGGCTACACGGTCGACGGCAAGCCCGTGCGCACCGCCTTCCAGGTGCTCGCCGACAGCGTGAAGGACATCACGCCGCAGTATGCGGAGGAAGTCGCCGGGATTCCGGCGGCGACGGTCATGCATCTCGCACAAACTTTCGCCAAGGAAGCGCGCATCGGCGAGACGATCGAGATCGATGGCAACAAGCTCCGCTATCGGCCTTCGGTGCTCTACACGTTCCGCGGCCTGTCCGCGAAGGAGTACGGCGTCCAGGGCTGGCGCACCGGTTTGATCCTCAACATGCTGGTCGGCAACATCGACGCTGTCGGCGGACTGATGCTGGGCGGCGCGTACGCGCGGCCGCAGTACTTCGATGTCAGCGTCTGTCAGTACCCGCCGAAGCGCACGGACCTCGCGCAGAGCGTGTTCTTCCCGTACTCAAACCACCACATTGCGCAGCAGACGAATATCACGGTGCAGGACCCGAAGGCCTGGGGACTTTCGTACACGCCGGAGATGCAGATCTATTACGGCAGCAACCGGCCGATGTCGATCCCCAATTCGGGCCAGCAGTTCGAGGGCCTCACGAAGACCTACAACGTCGTGATCGACGTGATCATGACCGAGAACTGCTGGTACGCCGACATGGTGTTGCCCGACAAGACGTACCTCGAGTCGTGGCACTACGCGCCGACGCGCGGCACGCCGGACGCCGGCCACAACGCGATCCGGCAGCCGATGACCAATCCGTACAACCTCCAGTGGGACGCCTTCGCGATCCTGTGGGAGCTCTCCAAGCGCCTCGACTTCCGCGACAAGTTCGCCGACGAGTGCAACAACGCCTGGGGGCTGAAGGAGGTGAAGTTCAAGCCGGGCCGCGACTACACACAGCGCGAGGGCGTTGAAGTGATCTGGGCGGACAAGACCAAGAAGGATTTCTCGGTCGCCGTCGAAAACGGCTTCGTCGGCAGCAAGAAGGCGGTCAAGGGGAAATACCTGGCAGGCGCCGAGGACAAGTTCAAGGGTCCCGGTAAGCCGAAGATGAAGCTCTACGCCGACCAGCTGATCGACACCTACTACAAGGTCGAGGGCATCGCCAAGAAGAACAATCTGGCGAAGATCGATCTCGCGCTGTACAAGATCGCCTACGCGCCGCTGCCGAACAAGGATCACGCCTTCCCGACGCCGCATCGTGAAGCGACCGGCTATCCGTTCTACCTGGTGACGCACAAGCGGATGTATCGCAACCAATCCGGATTCACCGTCAACAACGCGATCCTCAACCAGGCGCTGGGGCCGGACGCCGCGACCAACTACGTGCAAATCAATGCAGTGACCGCCGGGCAGCTCGGCGTCAAGTCGGGCGACACCGTGACCATCGAGACGCGGGTGGGCAAGGTCAACGGCACGTCGCAGGTCGTGCAGGGGATCCGTCCCGACACCGTCGCCGTCTCCTACCACTACGGGCAATGGAGCCCAGGCCTGTCGCCGCTTTCGCACCAGGGCGTGGCGATCAACCAGGTGCTCGAGCACCACCCGGACCTGATCTCGGGCCACAACTCGTTTAACGACACCAAGTGCAAGGTCTACAAGGCGTAGCGGGAGACGATGATCATGACCAAGTTCGTTCGACTCATCGACCAGAACCGCTGCATGGGGTGCCGCGCGTGTGTCGCCGCCTGCGCGGTCGAGAATTACTTTACGCCCGAGGCGCCGTGGAACGTGATGGTGGAATACGAGGTCGGCACGTATCCGCGGGTGAAGCGCATCTACAACACGATGAACTGCATGCATTGCGAGCAGCCGTCGTGCAAGGCCGCGTGCGACTATGTTGGCGCCAAGGCGATCAGCAAGAACGCGTACGGCGTGGTCCTGATCGACTACGACAAGTGCATCGGCTGCGGCTATTGCGCCGCGGTGTGTCCGTACGGCGTGCCGCAGCTCAACGGCGAGCTCAAGACGCTCGATCCGGGCAAGGGCAAGACCGGGTCGGAGAACATTCCGTACGCCGACCGTCACCCGACGCACCGCAAGCAGGCGAAAAAGGCCGAGAAGTGCACGTTCTGCTGGCACAAGCTCGAAGCCGCGATCAACGATGGCAAAGAGGATCGCATCGGCAAGGACCAAGCGTACACGCCGAGCTGCGATCTCGTGTGCCCGGTGCAGGCGCGGGTGTTCGGCGATGCCGACGATCCGAATTCGGAAGTCTCGAAGCGGATCGCGGCGACCAAGGCCGTGCAGCTCAAGAAGCAGTTCGGCACCGGCCCGCAGGTGTACTACGCGCTGGCCGAAGGAGCGAAGTCATGAGATACCTGTTCGCAGCAACGGTACTGTGCTTCGCGATGACTGCGCTGCCGACGATGGCGGCCGATGACGCCGCGAAGAAGCCCGCGGCGAAGCCGGTAGCCGGCATGAAGTCGCTGGATCCGGTGAAGGGCGCGTTCCACCGCATCCACACTCAGAAGCTCAAGCTCGCCTGCGACAGCTGCCACGCGACCGACTTGAAGGATGTGCTGTTCCTGCGCGGGGCGGAAGTGGTCGCTAGCGGGCCTGGGCCGGTCGACCGCGCAATCTGCGCCGGATGTCATCAGGCGCCGGCCAAGCCGGCGTGGTACGGCACGCCGCGCTGATGGAGGCTGCGGCGCTCGCCGACATCGCCCAACGCCGCGCTCGCACCTACTGGCTTTTGTCGCGTCTCGTCCTCGAGGCGCCGGGAGCGCTATTGCTGGCCGAGCTCGGCGACGCGCTCGAGCGCGGCGTGGGTGATCCTGAGACTCCGTTGGGTGTGGAAACCCTCGCGCTCAGAGACGCTGTGCGTAGGGCCCGGACGGAGACGGCGGATCTGGAAGCGCTCAATGTCGAGCGCACGCGGCTCCTCGCCGGGCTCGCGGCGAACTACGGTGCACCGCCGCCCTATGAGTCGGTCTTCCGCGAGAACAAGCTCCCGGGCGAATCGACCATCGCGGTCGCCGCGGCGTATGCCGAGGCCGGCATCGCTCCGCCCGTGCCGGAAACCGGGCCGGCGGACCACCTGGGCGCGGAGCTGCGATTTCTTGCGCTCCTTTGCCAGCGCGAAAGCGAAGCCTGGCAAGCGGCCGATCATGCCGTGGCGGTGGCATGGATCGAACGTGAACGAGCGTTTCTCGACGATCATGTTCTGCAGTGGGTGCCCGAGCATTGCCAGCGCCTCGTCGCGCTGGCCACATCCCCCTATCATGGTGCGATGTTCAGCCTGATCGCCCGCGCCTGCCTGATCGATCGCGACGATGTCGCGGAGCTTCCAATGTACGGTGCGACGGATGCTGATGAAGACTGACATCACGGCGGCGGGGCGACGCGTCGACCGCCGCCACGCCCAGCTCGTCAAGCTTGGCCGCGATGGTGGCGCCGCCGCCGATCAGATCGTTTTCGAATCGCGTGGCGTGGTTCTGGTTGTCGGCGACGATGCCGACGTTGTGCCGTCGGTGGCGGCGCTGTGTCAGACACTGAAGGTGGTGGTCTGCGCGCCCGGCGTGCAGGATGTCCCCGCACTGCCGCGTCACGTGGTTGCGCTGGGTGGTCGCATCGTCAGCATCAGCGGGCGAATGGGAGCGTTCAAGGCGCGAGCAGCAGTCTCGCGTGACGAGAGCGCCGACATCGGACGCTTCAGCCCGAACCCCGATCAGACCTTTGATCTGGTTCTCGATCTTCGCCGCGCGCCGCACTTTCAGCAGGCGGTGCCGCCGCTCGGCTATTTCGCGCCGGGCCACGACGCCGAAGCGATCGACGAGGCGGTCGCAACGCTGCCGACGTTGGTCGGTCACTTCAAAAAGCCGCGCTACTTCGATTATGCGGCGGAGCTTTGCGCGCACAGTGCGCAAGGGCTCGCCGGCTGCACGCGCTGCCTCGAGGTCTGCTCGGCATCGGCGATCAGCTCCGCGCGCGATCGTGTGGAAGTCGATCCGTACCTCTGCCAGGGCTGCGCGACGTGCACACTCGCCTGCCCGACGGGAGCACTGACGTTCAAGCCGGTACTTCGCGGCGAGCTCCTCGCGCGAATCACCGAGACTATCGCCGCTGCCGCCGACGATGGGCTCGCGCATCCCGTGCTGGTGGTTTGCGCGGCAACGGCAGGGCAGGGCGACCAGATCGGTGCGCTGCCCACGGAGGCACGAATGCTCGACGTGCCCGCACTGCCCACATTCGGGGAAGAACTGTGGTTCGCGGCGCTCGCGCAAGGTGCGGCGGGCGTGGTACTTGTGGCCGACCAGTCCGCGACGCAGCAGGCGCGCGAGCTGGTTGCCGATCGGGTGGCGTCGGCGCAGGATATTCTCGCGGCCGTCGGTGCGCGACGGGAGCAGATCGCAGTCGTAGCCCCGCAACGCCTCGCCGACGCCATTACGGAGTTGGCATGGGCCGCAACCGTTGTCAGGCGCAGCTTCATACCCGATGCGCGGTCCGCCAAGCGCGCGCTGCTGCTCGCGGCGATCGATGCCGTCGGCGACGCCCGTGAGTCGGAACCTCGGCCGCTTGCTCCCGATTCGTCGTTCGGCGAGGTGAATGTCGATCGCACCAAGTGCACCGTTTGCCACGCGTGCGTGAATTTGTGCCCGACTGGCGCGTTCGTTGCAACCACACAGCCTCGTCCCACGCTGTCCTTCATCGAGGCCGACTGCGTTCAATGTGGACTGTGCGAGGCGGGGTGTCCGGAGAAGGCGATCGCACTGCGACCCCGCTTCGTCGCGGATGTGGCGTTGCGCAACACGGCGCGCCTGCTGCACGAGGACGAGCTCGCGCGCTGCACGTCGTGCGGTACGCCATTCATGGCCGCGAAGCTCCTTGCGTCGAACCTCGCTCGCATGCTGGATTTTCCCGGGCTGTCATCGGCAGGTGGCGTCGAACGGCTGAAAATGTGCTCCAACTGTCGGCAGCGCGAGTCGCTCACGGCCGAAAGCGATAGTGACGCTGGCCCGAAAAGGAGACCGGAGAAATTGAATTGAAAATCGTCGGAATCATTCAGGCGTCGGCGTTGCGCGAGCGCAATCTCATCGAAAAGCTGATTCTGGCGCTTCGGTTCGATGGATGGTCGGTGTCGACCATCAAGCGTGCACCCGACGGCTTCGCGCTCGATCAGTCCGGCAAGTCGTCAAACGAGCGACGCGAGCTGGGTTGTCGCGAGGTCATGCTGGTAGGTGATCGCCGGCGCGTCTTCTTCGCTCCTGAGGATATCGACGACCTGTGCGCGTTCTTGCCGCAACGCCTTGGCCCAAACCCGGCAATGACGCTCGGCAGGCGATGGTCGGGCGGTCAGTATCAATGCGGATCTTCGCCGTCGCGCACCCGCTTCGAGCGCGCGACGCACGTGGCTGTGTAGTGCCCCCTCGGAACGGAACACCGCCGGTGCCGCGAACTGCAGTGGCTGCGCCGTCTTCGGGTGGGCGAAGGCAGCGCAAGCTGCTGCTAGGGCCTGAGGTTTGAGACTAGGCGAGGCCCGGTTGGAAACCGCCAGCCGGCTATAACAAGCCAAATTCGCGAAGTGCGGGGGCGAGGTTTCGGTGGTCGCGCCCATCGCGCGAGAGCTTGACGAGCGCGAACTTCTTCAGGGCCGTGAGCGTGTCCCAGCGTCCGGGTGACGTCACGGCAAGACCCATCGCTGCCGCCGCTGTCGTGACCTGCTCAGGAATCGTGTTTTCGGCCCACGGCGGATGCTGAGGAGTAGCGATCGTCGACGGCTCGCTGCCCGTCGACTCCTTGATGATGGAGCGCAGGACCCGACGATAGCTCGCAATGCTGGCTGCGTCGTCGCATGGCGCGCGCAGCAGCTCGCGCCGTCGCTGCTCAGGCAGTTGCTGCCACTCGGACAGCGCCAGCTTAATCCCGCACTTGTCGAGCTTGAACCGCATTGCCATGGGCATGTAGGTCAGGTTTGCTTCCAGCTCTGATTCGAACCCAAACAGACGAGCTTCGTCTGCACACGAGGGTGCGGCCCGCAGCCCTCGCGCATCAGCTCCTGAGCCTTTCGGTGTCCCTCGACCATCAAAAAGAACGCCCGTTGGTCGGGCGTTAGGAGGAGGAAGGTCCATGTCGATGCCCTTCGTTATTAAAAGCCCTCGTTTAGGTAAAGCGCCGATCCTTGTATGTCACCGTGTTCTTGAAGTCGGCCACGGTTCCGACTCGGCGGATGCTTGCCCACGTTCCCTTGTAGTACGGGATGACATTGCGGTCGGTCCACGGGGTCACGACATCGCCGGCGATACCGTTCCAGTAGCCGAACTGCATGAACGTCTGATTCTTCTTGGTCGACGGCTCGAGGTAGGCCATGGCGTAGGTCGAGCCGTAATCGTTGAAAAGCTCGATGACGTCGCCTGACGAGACGCCCAGCGAGTTGGCATCGTCGGGATTCAGCTCAACGAACGCCATCGGCCAGCGGTCCCGGACGAAAGCGTTGTACATGTCGTGGTAGCCGGTCTGCCAGACTTCGTTGACACGGCCGTTGTTAATCCAGAACCGGTGCTTCGCTTTCTGATCGGCGACGACCTGCGGCAATCCTGGCCAAGTGGAAGGCTTGAAGATGGCCTTGCCGTCGGCGGTGCTGAACTTTCCGTCGGTGTATAGCATCTCGGTGCCGATGAGCTTCCCGTCCTTGTACTCCTTGATAGGGAGTTGAACACCGTTGTTGCCGGCCGCCCGCAAGCGCGCATAGGTTGCGAGGTGGCCGGTGTCGCCGCCCTGGCTGTCGATGGGCGGTGCGCCGGATGTGCCGGCGACACGGAAGCCGTCATTGAAAGCGTCTTCCTCGGTCTTCCAGTCGAACCCGCCGAAGCGCGCCGCCATGTCGGCCTTGCCCTCGGCCGTATACATCGCCTTGAGCGTATTCGCGATGTCCGCGGCAATCAGGCAATCGGCCTTCGCCACACCGGGCGGCCCCATAAATTTTTCCGACAGCCGGCAGCGACGTTCGCCGTTCATCGACGTGAGATTCGTTTCTCCCGGGTGCGCGCCGGGCAGGAGCACGCACGCCGCCTGCGCGAGGGCTGTCGGGTAGAGGTTGATGTTGGCCACGAACAGCCCGCCCTTGTTCTTCACCGCGTCGTAGATGACGTCGACCTTGTCCTTGCTCGAGGCCCCCTTCGCCTTGCCGATCGCCTCGCGAACGATGCCCGCGCGCCGAAGGATCACGCCGCGATGCTGCTCGGCGTTGAGCGTGGTCTGGAACGGGTTCGCGCCCCACGCGGTGTACATGAGCCCGCGTCCCTGGATGATCTCCTGGTCGATGTAGATCTTCTTGTCGCCGGGGTAGGGCGGGCGCGTATAGCCTTCCTGGTGACCACCCATCCGGACCACACCGGTGCCGCGCCGTCCAACGTTGTGGGTCGCCAGCACGACATCGACCAGCGCCGACTGGATCAGGTAGTTGTCGTTGCCCCAGATGATGCCCTTCTCGTACGCGTGCATCGTGCGTGTGCGCTGGCCGGAGGCTTTTGGCTTGTAGGCCCATTCGGCCGCCTGTCTGAGCTTCGCGACGGGAACACCGGTAATGCGACTCGCTTCATCCAGCGACAGCTTGTTGGCCTTGACCGCGACATCGAAGTCGCGCGTGTATTGGGCGATGAAGTCCTTGTCCTGCCAGCCCTGGTCGAGGACGTAAGTGAAGAAGCCATTGAAGAGCGCGATGTCGGTGCCGGGCTCGATGTCGAGGTGTAGGACGTTGTCCTTCCCGGCGACCTGCTCGGCCACCGCGATCGTCGGCGTCCGGCGCGGATCGACGAAGATGATCTTGCCCTTCGCCGCCGCTTCGCCCGGGAACCACTTCTGCTTCTTGGCGACCGTTCCGCCCTGCAGGTTCGGTACCCAATGCGCGAGGAAATAATTGGTCTGCGTCTCGTATGAGTTGCAGCCGATCGCCATGATCACGTCGGCCAGCTCCGCGTCCTCGTAGCTGTTGTTGAGCTCACCGATGCCCATCTCGCGGGTTGCGTGACATTCGGAGTTGTAGGCGGGGCGGTTGTGGATGCGCACCATCGGCGTCTTGAGTGCGGTGAACATGAGCTTCCCCGTACCCCAGGTGTTCTCAAAGCCGCCGCCGGCGCCGCCGTGATCGAAACAGTCGAAGACCAGTCCGCTCGGACCGTCGCTGTCGAGAATCTTCTTGGTGACTCCGCAATAGAGCGCGAGCGCGTCGTCCCAGCTCGTATCGAACCAAGTGTCGCCGACGTAGACGCGGGGGTTGCGCAATCGCTCCTTGCCGACGCCGTCGTCGGTGTACATCACCTTGGCGAGTTGCCCGCCACGCGTCGACGAGAGGCCTTGGTTCACCGAGCAGGTCTTGTCGGGGACGATCATGATGTTGTAACGCCGCCCATCCTTGTCCTTGATGACGTTGGTCATCGCCGGCGTCATCACCACCTGTAACGGCGGAAGCTGCTTGCGGAAATCGAGTCCCAGCGCGTTCTGGTGCGCCGCCCGCCCGCCCTCGACGTCGGCGTCCCACTTGTAGACGTGATAGCCGCAGCCGACGATGCAGAAATGACAGGTGAGGTTGGTGCGCTGCGCATTGACTGGAGGCAGCGCCACACGGTCTTGAGTCGTGCTCATCGTGGTCTCCTCGCGGCGCTACAGGACGTTCGATTGACGGCCGTAGAGCAGGCCGACGATGGAAACTGCCGTCACCGAGTCATCCTTGTCGTTGTACTTGAGCACGATGCGGGGCAGGTTTTCGGTAGCCTGTCCACACACCATTTCGCCCGACTTTTCCGCGTCGAAGATGCTGAAGTGACATGGACACTTGAACACGCGCTGGGCTGCGTCGTAGCTGACGGGGCAGCCCATGTGGGTGCACATCGTGCTGTACGCGACGATGTCCTGGTTGGGACCGACTCCGCCGAGGACTGGCGTTCCCATTTTCAGCACCGCACACGGCGAGGATGCATCCGGAAAGGTGAATGACACCACCTCGTTGACGCCAAGCGAACCCGCCTTGCCTACCATCTTCGCTTTGTAGGGCAGCACTGCAGCACCTGTGTCCGCGCCTGGCGATGCCTCCGCGTTCCCTGGCAATGCCGCCGCGCCCGCGGCCACGCCACCCGTGAACTTCAGGAACTCGCGACGTGAGACAAGATTGCCCATGGGTCTCCCCCTTCGCGTTTACGTCGTGGCCCCCCGGACGGGGTGGTCTCGCATTTGTTCGCAAGAAGGGTGCCCGAGTCGCCAGAACCATGGAAAACAGCGAGTTGTCTCGCTGGCCCCAGACGCTGTCTGCCATAACGCTACCGCTCGGTAACCGAGCCCTCATTTCGACCGCCTACCCACGTTACCGCTCGGTAACACCCCTTCCCTCACACCTTACCGGGCAATCGCGTGGGCACGATTTTTGGTAACCTAGTCGGCCCTACTGCGCATCTATGCAATGCGCCGGGGGCTGGAGGTTCCATGGGAAGGCATGACGTGCACGTCGATCGGGCCCTCGCGCCGGGTCGAACACATCTTCGGGCTAGTATCCGAGAGATGTGATGCTCCGGCGCAGCTTCCTTGGCGACAGTCTCGCCGGCGCTTGCGCGGTGCTCGCGCCTCGCCTTACGCGCGGCGAGGACGCGCGGTCTATTTCGATTGGGACAACCCCGGTCTTCCTGGACGACGACGTCGCGTTCTTGCGCGATTGGCAGGGCTACCTGCAGCGCGAGCTCGGTCGTCCCGTAGCCTTCGTCCAGCGTCGCAGCTACCGCGAAGTGAGCGAGTTGTTGCTCGCAGAGAAGCTCGACGCCGCCTGGATCTGCGGCTTCCCGTACGTACGCTATCGCGATCGCATGCGCCTACTTGCGGTCCCGACCTGGGAGGGCGAGCCGCTGTATCGCTCATACGTGATCGTCCCCAGCAGCGATCAGACGACGCAGTCGATCGGCGATCTCGGAGGGAAGATCTACGCGTTCTCGGATCCGGATTCGAATTCGGGATGGCTCGTACCCAACTCGCTGCTGTTCCGGCTCGGCAAGGATGCCGCGAGCTTCTTCCGCAAGAGTTTCTTCACCTGGGGCCATCGCCGCGTCGTCGACGCCGTCGCTGTCGGGCTGGCGCAAGGAGGCTCGGTCGACGGGTACGTGTGGGAGACGCTCAAGATTCATCACCCGGAAGTCACCGGGCAGACGCGCGTTGCGCATCGCTCCGCCAAGTACGGATTTCCCCCGTTCGTGACGCGCTCCCAACTTCCCCACAGCGATTTCAGGCAATTGCAGGAGGTCTTGGTGGCCATGCGGAGCAATCCTACCGGTCAGGATCTCCTGCGGAAGCTTAATCTCGATGGCTTTCAGGTCGCGCCGGAGAGCGTCTTCAACGGCATCGCCGAGAACATGCGGATGCTGCATCTGGGCTAGACGATGCTGAGCAACATCAGCTATCGCTACAAGATTCCGGCCAGCCTTAGTCTGGTGATCGTCGTCACGGCGTTGGCGGTGGCGGGGCCGCTGATTTCGGGTGCCAACGAAACGACCAAGCGCGACTTGGTCGACCACGCGTTGTCGCTCGGCAAGACGCTGGCGGGCGCGGTACAGCCAGCGCTCCTGCACGACGACATGTGGCAGGCGTACGAGATCATCACCACGCCGTTCGACCGGGCACTCCAGCAGCGTCTGGGTCAACCGACCATCGTTGTCCTGGACGCCCAGGGTGCGATTTACGTTGCGAGCGATCCCAAGCGCTTTCCGGCGACGCAACGGCTGTCGAGCCTGGAGCCAATGGCCATGAGTTTGGCCGAGATCGTCGCACGGCCCGGTAACGCACCCGTCGTGCTCGAGGATCTCGATCCGAAGCTGTCGATCATGGCCGTGCCCGTGCTGTCCACGGACAACACGCAGCTCGGTACGGTCATCCTCGAGTACTCGCGGGACATCTACAGCCAGCGATTACTAGAGACCATTCGCAAAGTGGCGGCGTCGACGGCAATCACGCTGGCGATCCTGGTGCCGCTGGGCTGGCTGTGGGGCAAGCAGATCGCGAATCCGCTACTCCGCCTCTCGAAGGCCATCCGCCAGGTTGCGCAAGCGCCGGCGGCGACGGTGGCTTTCAAGGCACCTGCGGGCAAAGATGAAATTGCCGAGTTGGGCGCGACCTTCAACAACATGGTCGATGGCCTGAAGGAGCGCGAGGCACTCAAGGAGGAGGTCCTGGCATCGGAGCGGCTCGCCGCGATTGGTCGCCTCACCGCGGGCATCGCGCACGAGATCAACAATCCGCTCGGCGGCATGCTCAACGCCATCAGCACTTACAAGCGTCAGCGTGGCGAGGCGCCGTCCTACGTCGACCGAACCATGTCTCTGCTGGAACGCGGTCTCACGCAGATTCGCGGCACGGTTGCGGCGCTCCTGGTCGAGGCGCGGCTGGAGAGTCGCGCGCTCACTTCACATGATATCGAGGATGTTCACACCTTGTTGCTTCCGAACGTGCACGGCAAGCACATTCGGCTCGATTGGCAGAACGGCGTGACGGAACCGATCCCTTTACCGTCGACTGAGGTGCGACAGATATTGCTGAACCTGCTCTTGAATGCCGTGGAGGCGGTCGATGAGCGCGGACGAGTGATGTCCGCGGTAACGCCGTCGGAGACCGAGCTCGAAGTCCGCGTCGAGAATGATGGAGTTGGTCTCAATGACAACCAGCTGCAGCACCTTTTCGAACCGTTTGCGGAATCACGCCGCAAAGGCAAGGGGCTTGGCCTATGGATGACTTACCAGTTGGCGACCCAGCTGCACGGCCGGATCGAAGCGCAGAGCAAACCCGGCCAGACCGTGTTCACTGTCACGTTGCCGATCGCCGCATGACGCCATCCAACGCCGCGCAGGTTTGCCTCGTCGAGGACGACGAGATCATGGGCGAATCCCTGGTCGATCGTTTCGAGCTGGAGGGATTCAGGTGCGATTGGCACAGGTCGGCGCAGGCCGCGGCAAGTGACTTGAAAGAGAAACGCTACGATGTCGTGGTCAGTGATATCCGACTGCCCGACCGCGACGGCGATGACCTGTTCGAACAGCTGCAGGGCGAGCAGCTGTATGTCCCGCCGTGGATCTTCATTACCGGCTACGGCACCATCGAGCGAGCTATCGCGCTCATGAAGCTCGGGGCCGCCGATTACGTCACCAAGCCCTTCGACCTCGACCAGCTTGTCGCCAAGCTGCGTGCGCACATTCCCGAATCGCCCCATGACGAGCGGCTTCCGACCCTTGGGCTTTCGGCCGGAATGCAACGCATAGAGGACATGCTGCCGCGGCTTGCCGCGCAGTCGACGACGGTCCTCATCACTGGGCAGTCGGGGGTCGGCAAGGAAGTGGTCGCGCGTGAGATTCACCATTTGGACAAGCTGCGGGGGAGCAAGCCGTTCATTCCGGTGAACTGTGGCGGCATCCCCGAGAACCTGCTCGAAGCCGAGCTGTTCGGGCACGAGCGGGGCGCGTTCACCGGTGCGCTGCGGCTCAAGCACGGCCTGCTCGAGCAGGCGAACGGCGGCACGCTGTTTCTCGATGAGATCGGCGATATGCCCCTGGCGATGCAGGTCAAGCTTCTTCGCGCACTGCAGGAGCGCACCGTAACCCGCCTCGGGAGCGAGCAGAGCGTCGCGGTGGATTTCCGGCTCATCTGCGCCACGCATCGCGACCTCAAGAAGCTGGTCGAGCAGGGAACGTTTCGCGAGGACCTGTTTTATCGCGTCAATGTGGTCCATCTGCGCGTGCCGCCGTTGCGCGAGCGTCCGGAGGATATTCTCTGGTACGCGCGGCGGTTTCTGCGCGAGGTCACGCAGCAGAATGCAGGACCTCAGAAGGTCCTGTCCACTGGGGCCGAGAAGGCGCTACTTAATCAGTTATGGCCCGGCAACGTGCGCGAATTGCGCCATTGCATCGAGCGTGCCTATGTCCTCACCCCCGGCAACACGCTCGACCCGCAGGTGCTGTTCGACGAGGAGCAGGCATGCGGCGACTGCGGGTTGGCCGTCAATTGTGTTGGCGTGGAGCGACCGACATTGAGCCATTGCCTGGAGGAGTGCGAGCGACAGTACCTGTTGCAACAGCTGACGCGTTACGACTGGCAGATGACAAAGACCGCGGCCGCAATCGGCATCAGCCGCAAGAACCTTTGGGAGCGGCTGCGACGCTTGCACCTTACGCTTCCGGCGCGCGTCCTTCGCCAAGAGGACGAGCAGACTCCCGCTGACTAGCTGTATATGAAAATGTAGCTGCGCCGTTTTGCATGCCCCTGCGTTGCACTGCATTCGACTGCGATAACGAGGTTGCGCGGAGGCCGCAGTCGATGATGCAACGGAATTACCTATGCTCCCGACGGACTGGCAACCCATTCTCTTTTAAACATGATGATCACGGCGCCGCGAGTACCGGGTGAGATTCGGGTAAATTAGTCCGGCTCAGCGGCGCTCAGTGCGGCAGAGGTGCGAGGGCCGCTGCAACGGAAGCGATTTACAATAAGGTCGCTTTTGACTCAAAAAAATCTGGCTATGAACCAGGGGCTCCATGCGCGAGCTCGTGCGCGGATCGCGGTCGAGTTCCAGCGCCTCTCACCGAAACGGATCGGGTGAGCTGTATACAAAAACGTAGCAGCGTAGCTTTGCATACCCTTGCATTGCACTGCATTCGACTGCGATGGCGAAGGTGCGCGGACGCCGTAAGCAGTTGATGATGCAATGAAATTACCTATGCTCCTCACGGACTGTTAATCCGCAGGTCCCAGGTTCGAGCCCTGGTCGGGGAGCCAATATTCAATGGGTTAGGCTCGTTCGAGCACCCGATTTCGGTAATATTCTCGGTAATATTTTTTCCCGCACTGCTCGTTTAGTCGCCGTCATTCAAGAAGACACAGAGTGGAGAGCGGCGGACTCTTGATCCGCACGCGGCGCAAACTTAGGCCGCCGAGGCGCGGCCCACGCGCACGGGAACATCAGAAGCGCTATCAGCATTCTCGAAATGCCCCCTTGCGCTGCGCGTCGGAGTGTAATATGATGTGCGTCATATGAAACGAGCCACCAGTAGGTCCAAGGAAGCTACACACGACCGCATCGTCGAGGCCGCCGCGCGTGCCATCCGGCGCAGTGGCTACAACGGCACGGGTGTCGCCGACATCATGAAGGACGCCGGCCTGACACACGGCGGCTTCTATGCCCATTTCCCGTCGCGCGAGGCGATGCTCGCCGAGGCGGCCGACCGTGCCGGCAGTGAAAGCGTGGCAATGATGGAGCGCATCGCCGCCACCTCGCCACGGCAGCGGGAACTCAAAGCCATGATGCAGGCCTATCTCTCGAAGGCGCACGTCGAAGGGATTGAGACCGGCTGCGCAACTGCCGCGCTCGGCTCGGAGATGCCACGTCAGGCGCCTGAAGTAAGGCGCGCCGCCACGCGCCGCATCAAGGAGATGATCGACCTCGTCGCCCGTCAGTCGCCCGACTGGGGGCAGTCAGGCGCACACGAGCGCACCCTCGTCACCGTCGCGACGATGGTCGGCGCATTGGTGCTGGCGCGTGCCGTCGACGACCCAAGGCTTTCCGACGCACTGCGTAAAGCAGCGCTGAAGCATCTCACTCTGACGCAGAACTGACGCCACTGGAACCCGCTTCTGCGCGCGTTCGATCCTTAATATGACGAGCATCATATACATCCCTATGGACACGTCTCGTCTCCGACCGGACGGTCGCCGCCGCGGTTGCGTTCGTCACCAACCCCACTGAAAGGCATTCCCATGAAGATCAAAGGATCCATCGCCCTCGTAACAGGCGCCTCATCAGGCATCGGTGAAGCCACTGCGAAACGGCTCGCAATGGCGGACTACAAGGTCTACGGCACCAGCAGACGCGGCGCCCAACCGGGCCAGCGGTCTTTCGCAATGCTGCCGCTCGACGTGACTAGTGATGAATCGGTCGAAGCCGCCGTGAGGGAGCTCATTCGCCTGGAAGGCCGCATCGACCTGCTCGTGAACAACGCTGGCTTCGGCGTAGCGCCCGCCGGAGCAGAAGAGAGTTCGATCGACCAGGCAAAGGCAATTTTTGAGACCAACTTCTTTGGGCTCATCCGCATGACTCGTGCCGTTCTGCCATACATGCGACGCCAGGGGAACGGCCGCATCATCAACATCGGCTCGGTGCTGGGTTTCCTTCCGATGCCTTACGGCGCCCTCTATTCCGCAACCAAGCATGCGGTTGAAGGCTATTCGGAGTCGCTCGATCATGAGTTGCGCACAAGAGGCATCCGGGTTTCGGTCATCGAGCCCGCCTACACGAAGACGCAGTTCGACACGAACTTTCTGGCCCCCGATTCGAAGCTCGATGAGTATCGTGAGGTTCGCGCGCTCCTGGACACGGTGCTTAAAGAGGTGATGGCAACTGCCGACGAGCCGGCCATCGTGGCCGAAGTTGTGCTGGAAGCGGCCATCGCCAACCGCCCAAAACTTCGCTATGCGGCCGGCGGGCTCGCGAATCGTCTGCGGTTGCTTCGCAGATTTGCGCCGGCTGGATTGGTGGACGCCGGCATTCGAAAGGATCTGCGGCTTGACGCACCGACGGCGTCGCTGCCTCGCACCCCGGTCCTGGAAAGGTAAGCGATCTTCCAATTCAGGGCAGGAGAGCAACGTGAAAAGCATTCATCGTCGATCGCTATGGGAGCGCAGATCGCGTGCGGGCCGCCGAAGTTCCGGAGCCGGAAATGCGCGGGAGGATGACGTCCTGATCGAGATCCATGCCGCCGGTGTGAACCCGCACCTCGCGGCCAGCAAAGCGTGCACCGAGTTGTTGACTTTCGACGATCGAGGTTATGCGCGCAGGGCAAGAAAGCTTCGCCTCAAACCGCCGGTCCGGGTGCCACACGGGTAGATCTGCCGGGTCTCCGCGAAGCGAGCCGCGGATTCCCAATCTCTGGTCATGGAATAGGCATGCCCTCCCATCGGCGTTCTCGGACGAAACATGATCAAGCCGAACCGCTCCTGGTTCCCGTCTGCAGCCCAAAGCCCAAAGGTGCCCGCTCGTCAAATCGGATCTCAGTGACGTATTTCAGAGCAGTCGTTTCACCCTGACGCACGACAACTTGCTCGGCAGCACAGTGGTTGCAGGCGAAACGCTCCATATCTGGTAAGACAGTCAGCAGAGCGCCGCAGCTCGCGCACCGATGAATGGACGTCTTGCGTGGTAAAGATGTGTTCATGACACTTCGCTCTCCGCCGTACGTCCGACGACCGTGCGAAAATGCAGTGGATCTCTGAGATTCTGCAATTCCCGGTAATAGTAGAGCGCGGTAGGCCGCTTTCCGTTGAGCCTCAACCGTTTGAGAAATTCGATTTCCTCCTGAGTCACATTAGCGCTGAGTGAAGCATCCTTAAGGAACGCGTTGAGGCCCGGCTCGCCCCCGGAAGGTTGGTCGGGGTCCCTTTCAACAAACGCAAATCGCTTCGAGTGCCCTGGGGCCAGTTTTCGGTTTAGCGCAATTTCCATACCGAAGGTAGGGAGCTCGATATCCCAGGAATCGATCAGCGGATCCAGGAAGGAAACGCAGTTCTCCGCTGACAAGTGGAAGACGTCGGTGTCCAGGAACTCGAGGATCGTCACTCGCATCTGCTTATAGCTTCGGCCACTGTGTCGAGCCACCGAGCGGAGCCACTTTTCATTTTTCAATTCCTCCGTGGCGACGCGCTTGATCACCTCCAGAAGCGTCTGGGTGACGAGGCGTTCGAGTTCCCCCAAGGGCTGTTTCTCAAAAATTGCTCGTATCTGCTGCTGTTTTTCCGGCGCGCACTTGCGGAGAACCAACGCTCGCACTTCTTGAAACAAAGGCGCCGGGGGGTCCTCGAAATCTCTCTTTAACGCTTCCCTGCGCTGGAGCTCAGCCAGCTTCCCAAGCTTACCGCTCGGCAGCTTGAGAACCTTGCCCATCTTCTCGTAGATGTCTGTTCGATCGGGCGCAGGGGGCGATTTCTTCCGGGTCAGGAGCTGAGAAATGTAGGACTCGGTGACTTCGGCAGCAGCCGCCAAGTCCTTTTGCTCCAGCCCCAGTTGCTCCAGCCGCTCCTTGATGACCAAACAAACATCCATTTCAGGTCCTCGGTAATTAACCATACTTAATTAAGCATAGCAAATAGTGCTTGACATGTCTAGTGAATTAACTTACGCTGGTTAATGGACTGAGAGGGTCTTTGGGTCATGTGGACTTAAGACCACGGTAATCTGAAATGCCCCCTTGGCCATTACAACCGAGGAGCACACCATGTATGCACATCGCGTGTCCGTGCATCTGAAGCCCAATAGCACCGCTGCGTTTACCGAGCGGCTGGAACAGCAAGTCATTCCCATGCTGCGCAAACAAAAAGGGTTTCAGGATGAAATCACGTTCGTTGTCCCGGCCGGAACCGAGGCTTTCGGCGTGAGTTTGTGGGACAACAAAGAAAGCGCCGACGCCTACGGCCGCGGCCCATACGCAGAAGTGACCACAATCCTGGCGAATCTGGTTGATGGAGATCCTCAGGTTGATAGCTACGAGGTTTCCAACTCCACTTTCCACAAGATCGGCGCGGCTGCGACAGCGTGAGCCAGGAGGCGGTTTGGTTTGCTTTGAGGGGCAAATAACTCTAAGCGCAACAAGCGTGGCGATGCCACTTGCTTTTTGTCTTGGCCGTGGCCCGACCCTCTCAGCCGGGCCATTTCTTTCGTAGGAGGACCCAAAACGTAAGCAGCAGTTTGGGGGCCGTAGCATGACTATTCGATAAGAAAGCATTATGCAAAACATCATCTCTTACGATCCAAGGACTGAAACCGGTCTTGACGAATTGTTCCGTGGTTTCTTCAAGCCCGTGCGCGTGGAAGGCGCACCTACTCCGGTAGTGATCAAAATGGATGTGACCGAAACCGAGAACGGTTACCTGGTCCATGCCGAAATGCCGGGCGTGAAGAAGGAAAACATCGACGTCGCGATCGAGGGCAACCAGGTCACGATCACGGCCGAGGTTAAGCAGGAGTGGGAAAGGAAAGAAGGCGACAGGATGCTGCGCAACGAGCGGTATTTCGGCAACATCTATCGCAGTTTCACGCTACCGGTGGAGCTGGACGAGTCGGCGTGCGAGGCCACATACGACAACGGCATCCTCGAGCTCAAGCTGGTGAGGAAAGCTGCGGCGTCGGGAAAGAGGCTGGCTATCCGGTAACCAACAGCACACTGAAGGGGTCACGTTGTTCCGACAGTCGCCAATTGCCGTAAAGCCACCTTCGCGTGGCCGGCAATTGCGACGTCGGGATAGCGGGGACCGTCAAGCGTTATCGGCGCACATTGATCCTGGCGAGTCAGCGTTGTGAGCTTCGTCAAGAGCCCCGGTTGTGTGACCGACTCTTTGCTTCTCACGGCCCGCGGTCATCAATATGCGCTAGCGCCGCAATGGCCGCCGCAACCAGACTGCAATTGTGGTGTTGAATGCGACCGGCAGCGGTGCATCTCCGGCGATCTGGCCAAGGCTAATTGGCGACCAGAATGCGTTGAACTGCTGACCGTTGCGCTGTGCGATTAGGACATGCGGTTGATTTTGTTGGACCCCACCGCACCTCTACTCTCATCGAGCACTATTCATTGAATTGAGGTAGCCATGAATAACGACATCCGTTGGGCCAAGTTGTCTTCCGCTTGTGGAGTCATCACCTTCGCCTCGCTGCTGCGGCGCAATCGCCACAACGGGAAACAGGCGCACAAGGCCGAACTCCATGAATGGGAAAACGAAGGCGGCAATCTAGCGCCATCTCCAGCGGCGACCGATACCCTCGTAACCACGGGTTCAGGCTGACGATTTCCGCGGTGCACGCAGCAGCGATGGCAGCGACGGCGCTGCTAATGCCGCCTCAGCTCCATCCGGCCCACGGCAACGTAACTCACTGTAATTTCAATAAACTTCATCAGAAGCGGTGCAACCATGAAACTGCGTCCCCTGCACGATCGCGTTATCGTCAAGCGCCTCGAGGAGGAGCGTCAATCCGCCGGCGGCATCGTGATCCCCGATACCGCCGCAGAAAAGCCCTCGATGGGTGAAGTTGTCGCTGTTGGCCCCGGCAAGACCGGCGAGAACGGGAAGCTTCAGCCGATGGGTGTAAAGGCCGGCGACAAGGTCCTCTTCGGCAAGTACTCCGGCCAGGAATTTAAGATGGACAACGAAGATCTGCTCCACATGCGCGAAGACGACATCATCGGCATCGTCGACTAACGGCTCATCCCACCCGAGCATCAGGAGAAACGAATCATGGCAGCCAAAGACGTCCGCTTCGGCGAGAACGTGCGCAATAAGATGGTCAACGGGGTGAACGTCCTCGCCAACGCCGTCAAGATTACGCTCGGCCCCAAGGGCCGCAACGTCGTGCTCGAGCGAAGCTACGGTGCGCCGACGATCACCAAGGATGGTGTCTCGGTCGCCAAGGAAATCGAGCTCAAGGACAGGTTCGAGAACATGGGCGCGCAGATGGTGAAGGAAGTCGCGTCCAAGACCTCGGACGTCGCCGGGGACGGCACGACAACCGCCACCGTGCTCGCGCAGTCCATCATTACCGAAGGCATGAAGTACGTGGCCGCGGGCATGAATCCGATGGACTTGAAGCGCGGCATCGACAAGGCAGTTAACGCAGTCGTCGAGGAGTTGAAGAAGATCAGCAAGCCGTGCACGACGAGCAAGGAAATCTCGCAGGTCGGCGCGATCTCGGCCAACGCCGACGAGTCGATCGGCAAGACGATCGCCGAAGCGATGGACAAAGTCGGCAAGGAAGGCGTGATCACCGTCGAGGATGGCAAGGGCCTCGAGAACGAGCTTGAGCTCGTCGAAGGCATGCAGTTCGATCGTGGCTATATCTCGCCGTACTTCATCAACAACCCGGACAAGCAGGTGTCGTTGCTCGAAGATCCATACGTCCTCCTGCACGACAAAAAGATCAGCAACATCCGTGATCTGCTGCCGCTGCTCGAGCAGGTAGCCAAGTCCGGCAAGCCGCTGCTGATCGTCGCCGAGGACGTCGACGGTGAGGCGCTCGCGACGCTGGTCGTCAACAACATTCGCGGTATCCTGAAGACGACCGCCGTCAAGGCGCCGGGCTTTGGTGACCGCCGCAAGGCGATGCTCGAAGACATTGCAATTCTGACCGGCGGGACAGTGATCGCGGAAGAACTTGGACTCAAACTCGAGAACGCGCAGTTAAAGGACTTGGGTCGTGCAAAGCGCATCGAGATCGCCAAGGAGGACACAACGATCATCGACGGCGCCGGCGAGAAGGCCGCGATCGAAGCGCGGGTGAAGAACATCCGCAAGCAGGTCGAGGATGCGACGTCCGACTACGACAAGGAAAAGCTGCAGGAACGGGTCGCGAAGCTCGCCGGTGGTGTGGCCTTGGTCAAGGTCGGCGCGGCGACTGAAATGGAAATGAAAGAAAGGAAAGCCCGCGTCGAGGACGCCTTGCACGCGACCCGCGCCGCCGTCGAGGAAGGCATCGTCGCTGGCGGCGGTGTGGCGTACCTGCGGGCACGCGCCAACCTCAAGAATCTGAAGGGCGAGAACCCCGATCAGGACGCTGGCATTAAGATCGTGCTGCGTGCCCTCGAGGAGCCGATGCGCCAGATCGTCGCCAACACGGGCGACGATCCGTCAGTGGTCGTCAACAAGGTAGCCGAAGGCAAGGGCAACTTTGGCTTCAACGCCCAGACCGGCGAGTACGGCGACCTGGTGGAGATGGGTGTCATCGATCCGACCAAGGTCGCGCGCTTCGCGCTGCAGAACGCGGCCTCAGTCGCGGGACTGATGCTCACCACCGACGCGATGGTCGCCGAACTGCCCAAAAACGATAAGGGCGACGTTGGCGGCGGCATGGGTGGTGGAATGGGCAGCATGGGCGATATGGATATGTGACGCCGCAACCCATCCGCAAAGGCCCGGTTCGTCTGGGCCTTCGCTTTTGAATCTCGGATTTTAAAACCTTGAGCAGCTTGCGAAGCAATCGCTCGGGCGCGACCAGTCTGCTGCGGATGGACCTGGTCATCCTCGATGAGCTGGGTTACCTGCCATTCAGCCAGGCCGGTGGCGCGCTGCTGTTCCACCTGCTCTCCAGGTTGTACGAGCACACCAGCGTGCTGATCACCACCAACCTCGACTTCGCCGAGTGGTCCACCGTGTTCGGCGAGGCGAAGATGACCACCGCGCTGCTCGACCGCTTGACGCATCACTGCCACATCGTGGAAACGGGCAACGAGAGCCATCGCTTCCTGCACAGCAACGCCGTCGCCAAGTCGCGCATCAAGTCGCGTGAGCAAACCAAGCGCGCGGGTGCGACGCCGAAACCACCTCAACCGGAGCCGGAGATCTGAGTGCGTGTGACGTTTCTTATGAACGCAAACCCAACGCCTTTGGGGAGGTACTCAACCCCTCGGCGCCTCCAGCCAATCGATCCTGACGCGTTCTACGCGGTCGATTCCTGGGCGTCGGGGCCGCCGCGACTCATTCCCCCGCCATTCACACGTTCTGAGCCGCGGCGCGAGGGGAAACAAACTTGGGTTCGTCCGAAGCGGAATCACTTGCGCAACCGCATCGACCACGATCATGCAACGAGGAGGAATACAATCGCGCCGACCGCGTCGGTCTTTGACGCCGTCAAGCGAATGGCAGAGAAGAGCATCGGCGCGCTCGTGGTGACGGAAGGCGAGCAAGTGGTTGGGATCATCACCGAGCGCGACTACGCACGGAAAATCGTTCTCATGGCGCGGTCGTCCAAAGAAACACCCGTGCGCGACATCATGACGTCGTCGATCGTGAAGGTGGGTCTCGGCCAGACGAGCCAGGAGTGTATGGTGCTGATGACGGAAAACCGATTGCGTCACCTGCCCGTCATGGAAGGCGGCAAGCTGATTGGCCTCATTTCCATCGGAGACCTGGTGAAAGACATCATCTCCGAGCAGAAATTCACCATCGAGCAGCTCGAGCACTACATCACCGGGGAGCGGGGTTGAGCAAAGGATCCAGAGCATCGGTTTACGGGACGCGATCATCCATCGACACCCAGTGACGAGGAAGGAGCATTGGTCATGGATCTGACAGTGGAACACGTGGATGTCTGGGCGACGCCGATCGACGATAGACCGGGCGGGTTGGCCGATGTCTTGGGGGTCTTGCGGAACGCGGGAGCCGATCTGCAATTTGTCATTGCGCGGCGCGCTCCGAATGAGCCCGGAAGAGGCGTGTTGTTCGTCACGCCGCTGTAAGGAGACAGGGAAATCGCCGCGGCTGCGCAGGTGGGTTTCAACGTCAGCCGCACCCTGCACTCGGTCCGAGTCTTCGGCCGCGACCGGCCCGGCATCGCCGCAGAGTTGACGCAACAGCTCGCTGACGCAGGCATCAACCTGCGCGGCTTTTCGGCCGCCGTGATCGGCACACAGTTCGCCGCCTACATCGCGGTGGACTCGCTGCAGGACGCCGAGCGGGCGATCGAATTATTGGGGAAGACCTGAAGCTGCCCACTGGGCTGCCGTGTTGCCCTCAGGATTCGCCGCTGGAGGTGGACGCTAAAGCGCTTGAGTTGGCGTCCGCTTGCACGGTTTCGAGCAATGCCAGCAGCCCTTTGAGCAGCGCGACCGGCGAGGGCGGGCAGCCCCGGATGTGCAGATCGACGGGTAGCACAGCCGAAACGCCGCCCACGCACGCATAGCTGCCCGAGAATACACCTCCATCCCGCGCGCAATCGCCGACGGCCACGACCCATTTGGGCGCCGGGGTCGCCTTGTAGGTGCGCTCGAGCGCTTCGCGCATGTTCATCGTGACGGGCCCGGTCACGACCAAGACGTCGGCGTGCCGCGGCGAGGCGACAAAGCGCAAGCCGAAGCGCTCGAGGTCGTAGATGACGTTGTTGAGCGCATGGATCTCGAGCTCGCAACCGTTGCAGGATCCCGCGTCCACTTCGCGGAGCGAGAGCGTCCGGCCCAGGCGCAGGCGGGCGGCGCGATCGACTTGTTGGGCGAGCTCCGCCTTCGCGGCGTCATCGGCCTCCGGCGCCGCTTCCGTAAGCGGACCATGGACGAGGCTCTTGAAGAGCATCCTACGCATGCGCGCGCTCGCTACAGATCATGGCCCGAGTACGAGCAGTTGAACGACTTGTTGCAGAGAGGAAAGTCGGCGACGATGTTGCCTTCGATCGCCGCCTCGAGCAGGGGCCACTGGAACCATGACGGGTCGCGCAAGTGGCAGCGCTCGACGCTGCCGTCGGCTGCGATCCTCAACCACACGAGTACGTCACCGCGGAAGCCCTCCACCAGCGCCATCCCCTCTCGCGATTGTGCCGGGGACGGCATATCGGCCGGATGAGAGATCGGTCCCCCGGCGAGCTGCTCGAGGACCTGCCCGATCAACGCCACGCTCTGCTCCACTTCGCGGATGCGGAGCCAGACTCGAGCGTCGACGTCGCCCTCCTCGCGCACCGGCACGTCGAATTGCAGCTGGTCGTACGGTGGATAGCCCGGCGTCCGGCGCGCGTCGAAGCCACGCCCGGACGCACGGCCGACGTAGCCACCGCAGCCGTACTGCCGGGCAAGCGCCGGCGACAGGACGCCGGTGCCGACTGTGCGGTCCTGCAGCGACGCGGTGTTGTCGTAGAGCTCGATGAGCTCCGGGAAGCGCCGGCGAATCTCCGCCAGCAGCGTTTGAACGAGCGCCTTCCCGTCGCCTGGCAGATCACGCTGTACGCCTCCGGGCACGACACGATCCATCATGAGCCGATGACCGAAGCACCGGTCCGCCGCGCGCAACACCTGCTCACGCAAATGCCCGCATTGCGCGTGCATCATGGCGAAGGCGGCGTCGTTGCAGACGGCGCCGATGTCGCCCAGATGATTGGCTAGCCTTTCCAGCTCGGCCATGAGCGCCCGCAGCCACACGGCGCGAGGCGGAACGTCGATGCCCTGCGCCGCCTCGATCGCCCGCGCGAAGGCCAGCGCGTACGCCACCGTGCTGTCGCCCGAAACGCGTCCCGCGAGGGAGGCGGCGCGAGCGAGAGGCGCGCCCTCCATCAGTCGTTCGATACCCTTGTGTACGTAGCCGAGGCGGGCTTCGAGCCGCACCACCGCCTCGCCGTTCGCTGTGAACCGGAAGTGCCCCGGTTCGATGATGCCCGCGTGCACAGGGCCCACCGGGATCTGATGCAGGCTCTCGCCCTCCGCGGGCAGGAAGACGTAAGCGCCAGCGCTGCGACGAGCTTCCGGTGCGTTGTCGCCCGAGCGGGGCGGCGGCCAGCGCCCGTGATCGAGCCAGGGACGCGTGTCCGCAAGTCCTTCGGGTTTGAGCCCCCAGAGGTCGCGGATCGCACGCTCAAGACGAATCGCTGGCGGATGGAACTGCCCGACGGAGGGGAAGCGGTGGTCTTCGCAGCCGATGCTGAGCACGCCGAGATCGCCGCTGTCGTCGAGCGCCATGTGGACGTGCTCGCGCTCGGCCCATAGACCGAGCAGCGTCCACTGCCCCGCGGACAAGAGGCGGGTCGCCAGGCCCCAAGTTTCCAAACTCACCATGGCGCGTGGCCACGGTGCGTGGCGGTCCACGTGCCGGCCGGCTCGAACGACGTCGCGCAGCTTGGTCACGGCCCTTGTGCCTTCCGTCATTTAGCCGAGCAACTCGGCAACGTGTTGGAACCAGGAGACGAGCAACGGCGGGAGAAATATGCCCGCGGCCAGCGCCAGCGCGAGATGCGTGAACATGGGTACGTACGAGGCGTGCCCGGGCGCATCGCTGCCGTGGGGCGCGCCGAACGCCAGGCCGTTCAAGCGATACAGGAGTGCACCCAAGGCAATGAGGAGTCCGAAGGCCAATATCACGGCCAGCGCGGGAGCGCGCGCGAAGGTCGACGTGAGGACGAGGAACTCGCTCAGAAAGATGCCGGTCGGCGGCAGGCCCACGATCGTGATCACGCCGAGAACGAGGCCCCATCCGAGGACGGGATGAGAAACGGTGAGGCCGCGGATATCCGCCATCTTCTGCGTCCCCTTGACCTGCGCGATGTGGCCGACGGAAAAGAAGATCGCAGACTTGGTCAGGCTGTGCATGATCATATGCAGCAGTCCCGCGAAGTTCGCGAGCGGTCCACCCATGCCGAAGGCGAAGCTGATGATGCCCATGTGCTCAATCGACGAGTAGGCGAACATCCGCTTGATGTCGTCGCGCCGATACAGCATGAAGGCCGCGAACACGACCGAAATGAGCCCTAGCGTGACCATCAGCGGCCCGGGCGCCAGCGCGTTCGAGTTGGCGGCCATCACCATCTTGAAACGCAGCACCGCGAACAGCGCGACGTTGAGCAGCAAGCCGGACAGCACCGCGGAAATCGGCGTCGGGCCCTCGGCGTGCGCATCGGGAAGCCAGGCGTGTAAGGGTGCCAGGCCGACCTTGGTGCCGTAGCCCAGGAGCAGGAACACGAACGCGAGGTTGAGCAGTGCGGGATCGAAGCTGGCGGCCCGCTGCACGAGCACGCTCCAGGCCATCGCCTCGAGGCCTTCGCCCAGCACCGAGCTGGCCGCGAGGTAGACGAGGATCGTGCCGAAGAGCGCCAGCGCGATGCCGACACTGCCCAGAATGAAATACTTCCAGGCTGCCTCGAGCGCTTCGTGCGTGCGGTAGATTCCGACCATCAATACGGTGGTCAGCGTCGCCAGCTCGACCGCCACCCACATCAGACCCACGTTGTTCGCGAGCAGCGCCAGGTTCATCGCAAACATCAGCGTCTGATACATCGCGTGATAGAAGCGCAGGTACGCGTGCGTGAGGCGCCCTGTCTCGAGCTCGTGCGCGATGTAGCTGCCGCTGAAGACACTGGTGGTGAAGCCCACGAAGGTGTTCAGCACGATGAACACGACGTTGACGTCGTCGACGATCAGGAACAGGCCGGGTTCCGGGCGCAGAAAGAACAACGCCAGCGCACAAACGAGCGTCAGCAGCGTGCCGAGGACGTTGAGCCTGGCGGTCGTCCGGTCGTCGGGCAGGAACGCAAGCAGGGCCGCGCTCACGGCCGGAATGACCAGGATCGCATCGACGACGAGCGCGCCAGGATCGTTCATGGCCGTTCCACGCGGACGCGGTCGAGCGCGTGCACGTCGACGGAATCGAAGCGCTCGCGAATCCGGAATAGGAAGATACCGATTACGATCAGCGCGATGAGGATCGAAAACGCGACGCTGATCTCGACCACCAGCGGCATGCCCTTGGCGCCGGTTGCGGCGAGAATGAGGCCGTTCTCGATCGACATGAAGCCGATCACCTGGCCCACGGCGTTGCGCCTCGACACCATCATCAGGAGGCCGAGCAGGATGACCGACAGCGCAAAGGCGAGGTCCTCGCGCACCAGTGTCCCCTCGGCCGTGGTGATCGGCAGCATCACCATGATCGAGAGGGCCACCAGGCCGATGCCACCCAGCATCGTCTGGCCGATGCCGACCACCGTCTCGATGTTGCGATGAATGCCGAGCCGCACGATGATCCGGTGCAGCACCACGGGGATCACGATTGCCTTGACGACCAGCGCGATTGCGGCGGTGATGTACAGATGAGGCGCGTCCTGGATGTGCGCCTGCCAGGCGACCGACACCGAGACCACGAAGGCGTGCAGGGCGAAGGTGTTGAGCAGGCTGAACATGCGGTCCTGGTAGAGCAGCATGAAGCTCACCAGCACCAGGCTGCCGGCGAACAGATGCGCAACGTCGAGCGCGAAACGATCCATCAGACGCCGCGCGAAACGAACAGCAGCAGGGCAGCGAGCAGGCCGAGCATGAGGGCGGCGCCCAGGAATTCGGACACCCGGAAGACGCGCATCTTGGCGGTCACGGTCTCGAACACCGCGAGCAGGAATCCGCCGGCGGCAAGCTTGATCACGTAAACCGGTAGGCTGGTGGCGTAGGCGGCGAAGCCCTGGCCGGCTACGGCGACGCCCCAAGGCGCAAACACGCACGCGATGATCGAGAGATAGAGTAGGAGCTTGAGCGACGCCGCTGCTTCGATGACCGCGAGATGACGGCCGGAGTATTCGAGAATCATCGCCTCGTGCACCATCGTCAGCTCGAGGTGCGTGGCCGGATTGTCGACCGGGATGCGTGCGTTCTCGGCGATGGCGACCATCACCAGCCCGACCAGCGCCATCGCCAGCGAAACGCGCAGCCCGACGTCCGGGCCCTCCATATACGCCGCGACCGACGAGAGCTGCGTCGAGCCGGCCAGAAGCGAGAGCGTGAAAGCGATCATCAGCAGCGCGGGCTCGGCCAGCGAGGCGATCATCATTTCCCGGCTCGAGCCGATCCCACCAAAGCTCGTGCCGACATCGAGGCCCGCCAACGCGAGCATGAAGCGCGCGCTGCCCAGCGAGGCCACGATCGCAATCAGGTCCGCGGCCGGGCTGAAGGCGAGCCCGGTCGCAAACGTCGGCACCAGCGACGCCGCCACCCACGTCGTGGCGAAGATCAGATACGGCGCCACCCGGAAGACCCACGACGCGTTGTCCGCCAGCACGACCTCCTTGCGCAGCAGCTTGTGCAGATCGCGATAGGGCTGGACGAGATCGGGGCCCCGCCGGCGCAGCAGGTGCGCCTTGACCCGGCGCATGTATCCGGTAAGCAGCGGCGCCAGCACCAGGACCAGCAGCAACTGGCCGAGTTGAACGAGGATGTCGAGAGCTACTGCCATACCGCCAGAATCACCAGCAGCGCCACCAACGCTCCGGATACCAGAGTCAGATAGCCGCGGATCGTCAGGAACTGCACCCGGTTGAGCACATCCGCGGTGATGCCGACGATCCTGGCCACGGGCACATACAGGACATCCCATAGGAGGTCGTGGAGCTGGACGTGCAATTGCGCGGGTCGGGTGTCGCCGGGCCGCGGCATGTCGATCTCTTCGCGCGCACGAAACACGACGGTCCCGAACACGCGTCGAATCGGCTGCGCGAAGCTGCCTGCGGTGTACTGAGTGGCCGGACTCGGATCCGGGAACCCGCAGTCCCACGGGGCGGAGCGGCGGATCGCATGCGACGCCCAGCGGTGGATGACATAGGCGGCGAGGCTTGCCGCGACGGCGATGAGAACGAACAGGAGCAGGCCGTTGTAGGAGCTGCGACTCTCGGCGATCGGGACGATCGTCAGCCATGCGAACGCAGTCTGCGTCGGCATGTGCGCGTTGACGAGACTCTGGACGGCGGGAGCGAGCGCATCGATGAAGTAGCCGGGCAGGATGCCTGCTGCCAGGCAAAGCGCGACCAGGCCGAACATCGCAGCGAGCGACAAACGATCGGTTTCCCGCGCGTCCTGCGCGACGTTCGTTCGCGGTCGGCCGAGGAAGGTGATCCCGAAGGCTTTGACGAAGCACGCCGCGGCCAGCGCCGCCGAGAGTGCGAGCAGGCCGCCCACGGCCGGCACCAGGAACTTCAGCACCCACTGCGGCAGCTGCGGGCTCAGCAGGATCGCCTGAAAGGTGAGCCACTCCGAAACGAAGCCATTGAAAGGCGGGAGCGCGGAGATCGCGGCGGACCCGATGAGGAACGCGAACGCGGTGTACGGCATCCGGTGGATCAATCCGCCGAGGCGCTCCATGTCGCGCTCGGCGGTCGACACCAGGACGGCGCCCGAGCCGAAGAAGAGCAGGCTCTTGAAGACCGAATGATTGAAGACGTGAAACAGCGCGGCCGTGACGGCGAGCGCAGCGGCGGCATTCATGCCGTTGGCGGCGAATGCCAGTCCAAGGCCGAGACCGATGAAGATGATCCCGATGTTCTCGACCGTGTGGTAGGCAAGCAGGCGCTTGAGATCGTGCTCCATCAACGCATACAGGACGCCCAGAACAGCGCTCGCGCCGCCGAACAGGAGCACGACGCCGCCGGACCACCATGCGGGCGGGCCCATCAGGTCGAAAACGATGCGCACGAAGCCGTAGACGGCGACCTTGGTCATCACACCGCTCATGAGGGCGGACACATGGCTCGGGGCGGCCGGGTGCGCGAGCGGCAACCAGACGTGGAGCGGCACGAGTCCGGCCTTGGAGCCAGCGCCGAGCAGGGTCAGGCCGAGAACCGCTGAAGCCAGCGTCGTGGACAGCTGCGTATTACGGATCGCCTCGAACGTGTAGCCACCCGCGGGTCCGGCAAGGAGCCCGAAGCCCAGGAGCAGTGAAAGCGTGCCGAGGCTCGCCATCAAGAGATAAATGTAGCCTGCTCGCGCATTACCGGGCTGACGGTGGTGCGCCATGACCAGTGCCCACGATGTGAGCGACATGAACTCCCAGGTCAACAGGAACGTGAAGGCATCATCGGCCAGCACGACCAGATTCATGGCCGCGAGGAAGGCGGGATAGAACGGCAGCACGCGGCCCGGCTCCGCTTCGTGCCGGCCGTAGCCGAGACCGTACAAACTCGCCGTGGCTCCACCGAGGTTGACAACGATCAGAAACACCGCGGCCAGCGGATCGAGACGGAAATGTGCCCCGAGCCAGGGTAAGCCGATGGGCAAGTGCATGGTCTGCGCCAAGCCCGCCTCGGTTACAAGAGCCCACACCGCCGCGCCGAGCGCAGTTGCCGACACAATGAGCGCGATCGCGTAGACGAAGGTCGTGATCGTCTTGCGGCGCGCTGCTGCAACGGCTGCCGGCGCCGTAGCCAGCAGCGCCAGAACGCACCACAGCACGACCTCTATTGCCATGGCAGGCCTTGGTCGAAGCGGAAGCGCGAAATACGCCGCACGAGATCAGCGCGCCTTCAACCGAATGCCGCGTCCGCCGTCTTGACTGACGGCACCCTCGTTGATGAGCTCGACGCCGGCCGCCTCGAGCGCGGCGATGAGCTTCATTAGCGAATCGACGTTGCCGCGAATCACTCCCTCGCTTGCTTCCATGCGCTGAATCGTTGGGAGCGACAGTCCGGACGCTGCCGCCAAGTCTTTCTGGTCCATCCCCACGAGGGCGCGAGCGGCCCGGAGCTGAGCCGCCGTGATCATAGATTACCCGTGGATATTGACGTTTTAACCATCTAAAGTTAATGTTAAAACATCTCCAGTCGAGATGCAATCAACGCAGCAGCAAGCCCGGCGACCGGCGCCTGTCCACGAAGCTGGGTGGCCAACAGGGAGGATCTGACCCATGCGGCAACGCGAGGTGGAGATCGTCAACAAAATGGGACTCGACGCCCCGGCGTCCGCGAAACTCGCCCAGTTGGCCGCGACTTACCTGTGCGAAGTGTCGCTAATGCGCCGCGAGCGGAAGGTCAACGCGAAGAGCCTGATGGGCGTGATGATGCTAGCGGCGGGCCAAGGGAGCCGGGTCGTCATTGAGACCGATGGCCCGGACGAGGCGGAGGCGCTGGACGCGATCGCGGCGCTGATCGGGAGTCCGGTGGGGGAACTGTGACTCAGTAATAATTCAGGCAGCGATGATCCGCCCGATCATAAAATGCATCGAAGGTCGCCGGGCTGAGCGGCAGTGGGTTAGATCCGCAATCGAGTCTTCGAAGGAGAGCTCCATGAACCGATTCGGCGCAAGCAAGTTGATCGCTGCGGCGTTGGTCTTCGCGGATGCTCTACTGTCCTCGGGCGTCGCGGTCGGCCAGCAACGGACGCTGAAAGAGCAGCTCATCGGAACTTGGACGTATGTCTCCGTCGATATTGTGCGCCCGGATAGCAGCCGGCTGCCGCTCTATGGTCCCAATCCACAGGGTCTCGCGAGCTTCGATAGCAATGGCAGGTATCTGTTGCTAACGGCGCGCTCCGGCCTGCCCAAATTCGCGTCCAAGGATCGCATGGAGGGTACGCCGGAGGAGAATAAGGCCGTCGTACAGGGATCAATCGCCCACTTCGGTAGCTACACCGTGGATGAGGCAGGCAAGACCATCACGTTTCACATAGAAACAAGTACGTTCCCGAACTGGAACGGGACCGAGCAGAAACGGCCATTTCTCATCGTGGGGGACGAACTGAAATGGTCGACACCTGCCTCGTGCGGCGGAGGTATGGCCGAGGTGGTGTTGAAGCGAGCCAAGTAGGGGCCGTGCGAAACTCTGCTGTCGCAGATGGCGCTCGGTGCCCGCCGTGATACGGGTGTGCCTGGACCTACGGGTAGCCAAATTCCCCGGCGATGAGAGCGATGAGGAATTCTGCAACCCATGACCGTCCTGGTCCGCCGAGGTAGGTCGCTGTGCGCCCGCTACGGACGTGCTCGACCTTAACGGTAAAAGTAGGAGCTCTGGCTGAGGCTGATTGGTTGCCGCGAATTCGCTCGACGTCCAGCGCAAACTCATCCGGCGCAAATCCGAATCGCACGACCTCCGCCGTGAACGCGAGCTGATCCCCGCGGGCGAGCATGTAACGCCGGCTACGACCGCGAACGATGGGTTGTCGTTGTTCGCTGAAGCTCAGGTGAACCGGGTCTGTGGCTGGCGTTATCTGGCGTAGTTCCTTCATCGTTCTCGTCCCCCTTGCGCGCGTTTCGCTGGGTTGCAAGGGACCCCGGCAAGCAACCGCCGAGCCATCTGCGTTTTCCTGTTGCTTTTCTCAGGGTTATGCGAATGCGCCGAACCAGGCGGCCATCACGTTGTAAGAAATTCGCCACTGACCATTCTGTAGTGATCAGCTCGCGTCTCGAACTTCGAGACGACCAATGGCCGCAGACCGCTCTGGACTGGGACTCGAACTAGGTGTTCGCCTCTCAGCCACTCGGCTGGGTCGTCATCGGCAAGGTGAAGGCGAGGCCGAGCGCGGCCGGGCTCCCCGCCGTCGCCAATCAGCGCCCCGCAAGTGTGGCTTTCCAGTCGCGGAACACGTCGATGTCCATCCCGTCCGGATAGAAGAGGTAGCCCGGTGCATGGCCCGGCGTGTCGGTCACGCCGTACTGCCACACGATTGCCTTGGTGGCGCGGTCGATCACGATTACGCGGTGCCGCTGGTCGTCGTTGGCCACGATATTGCCGTTTGGAAGCTCGAGCGCGGTCATCCATCGCCTTCGGGCGCATGCAGCGCCGTGCGGTTCGTTCATCGGGACCCCGCTGGTCGGATCCTGCTCGTTCAGGCCGGGTGCGGTTGCCGCGGCGCTCGGCACGACTCGATCACCGCATCGATCCGGGCGTCCTTCTCGTGCCAGAGCGCCTGGAGCCAGCGTTGGAACGTCTTCCGGTATTTCGGGTCGCGCGCGTAGTCGCCGCTGCGGAACTCGGGCGGAATGGTCATGCGTTGCGTGCGCACGACGATCCGATGGACGTCGCCGCAGAGGAATTGCCAGAATGTGGAATCGAGCCAGTGCGATATATTGTGGCGGCGGAGCATGCGCCGCGGCCGAGGGTCGCGGCGAGCCAGCCCGGTCAACGATGATCGAAATGCCCACTCACAACTGCTGCTCGTCGCCGCGCCCCGCGGCAGCGTGCTGAGGGGCAGCCCGTGCGGATCCTGGTCGTCGAGGATGATGCGCTGCTGGTGGACGGTCTCACCGCCGCTTTGACCCGCGCGGGCCACGCAGTCCTCCACACCCGAGCCGGCAGGCAGGCAGACGCCATCCTCTCGAGCGATGAGTTCGATCTCATAATTCTCGACATCGGCCTCCCCGACATCGACGGATTCGAAGTGCTCCGGCGCCTGCGCTCCCGGCGTGTGGCGACCAATGTGCTTGTGCTGACGGCGCGGGACGCGGTCGAGGATCGCGTGCACGGGCTCGATCTCGGCGCCGACGACTACCTCACCAAGCCGTTTTCCGTCACCGAGCTCGAGGCGCGTGTCCGGGCGCTGCTGCGACGCGCGCCGACACCTCCAGCCTGCTGGTCGATCGCGGGCCTAACCGTCGACGCCGCGGCGAAGCGCGTGCGCGTCAACGGCAAGCCAACTGACCTTACGCCGCGCGAATGGGCGCTGCTCGAGCTCTTTCTTGCCCGCCCCCACCGGGTGCTCAGCAAGGACCAGATCGCCGAAAGCCTGTTCACGTTCGACCAGCATCTGTCGCCGAATGCCATCGAGGTTTATGTCTCGCGCCTGCGGACCAAGATCGAGCCGGCGGGCGTGCACATCAGGACCGTGCGTGGATTTGGCTACATGTGGGTCAGCGGCGATGAATGACGGCGTCCGGATGGGGCCGAGCATCCGACGCCGCCTGCTCCAGTTCCTGGTGAGCTCGCTGTTGCTCATGATTGCCGGCGCGGCGATCGTCACGTACTGGGTTGCGCTGCGTTCGGCGAACGATGCCTACGACCGCTCATTGCTCGACCCGGCGCTCGACATCGCGGAAAACGTCCGCATCGATGCGTCGGGGGCCCACGTCGACCTGCCGCAGAAAGCGCTCGAGGCCCTCGTCTACGATCAGGTCGACAAGGTGGTCTTCCAGGTCAGAACCGCGGACAACGCCATCATCGATGGCGTGGCGGACCTATCCCCCAGGCCGGAGGTCGGCCTGGGTCAGCAGATCTTCTTCGACAGTCTCTATCGGGGCGAGGCGATCAGGATCGCGGCGCATCGGACAGCGAACGGGATACTCGTGCAGGTTGGCGAAACGCTGCACAAGCGCAATCGGCTGGTCGCGGAGATATTGGTTGCCGAGCTCGTTCCGACGCTGATGATCGCGGTGGCCGCGACTGCGCTCGCGTGGCTGGGTGTCGCCCGCGGGCTGCGCCCCCTCGCGCACCTGCGCAAGGAGCTCGCGCAGCGCGAGCCGCGCGATCTGCGCCCATTGCCGAAGACGGCGGCACCTGTCGAAATCGCGCCTGTCGTGGGCGCCTTCAATCGGCTGCTTTCGCAGGTGCGCGAAGCGAATACGATGCAGCAACGCTTTCTCGCCAACGCGGCGCATCAATTGCGCACGCCGCTTGCCGGGCTGCAGATGCATCTCGAGCTTCTGCTCCGCCGCACGCTCGCGGGTGACGTGCGAACCGAGGTCGAGCGGATGCACAGCGCGACAGCGCGGGCGAGCCGCCTGGCCAACCAGCTCCTCGCTCTCGCCAAGGCGGAGAGCGCGCTCGATCACCACCGCGACGTCGACATCGTCGACCTCCGCGCCATTGCCGGCGCGGCTGCGCGCGAATGGGTCCCGAGGGCGCACGCGCTAACGATCGACCTGGGCTTTTCGCTCGAGCCCGCCGAAATTCGCGGCGACCCTCTCCTGCTGCCCGAGCTTCTCGACAATCTGCTCGACAACGCGCTTCGCTATACGCCGCCCGGCGGATCGGTGACGGTACACACGGGTTGCCGCGACGGCGACTCGTTCCTAAGCGTCGAGGACACCGGCCCGGGAATTCCCGCGGCCGAGCGAAGCAGGGTGCTCGAGCGATTTTACCGGATGCCCGGAACCCCCGGCGAAGGTTCCGGCCTCGGACTTGCGATCGTGCGCGAGGTCGTCGTCCGCCACAAAGGAGCTCTCGAAATCGATGTGCCGGATGCGCATGCAGGCGCGCGAATTCGTGTCATGTTCCCGCGTGCCGCGCACGCTGCCGATCGTGAATCCTGAACGTCGCGCGAAGTCGTACTTGCCAAGGGCCGATTGCGGCGGCCGGGCGCGCGGCCGACGTTAGGATTCCGGGGCGGACGCGTCAAATTCACGGCGGCGAACGCAGAAGGTCGACGCCCGCCCGCCGCCCTGCGCAGGGGTGGGACCGCCGCCCGGCGGGTGCGTCACGGTGCCGGCGCCCCCCATTCAGCAAAAACGGGGCCAAGACGATTCAGAGCGATTGCAAATAAGCGGCGAGGGCGTCCATCTCGGCGGGCGTGAGGTCCTTGACGATCCCGTGCATCACGGGCGCCTTGCGGACGAGCTCCTGGATGTACTGGATCTGCCGGATCACGTACTTGGCGTGCTGGCCGGCAAGACGAGGGAAGTCGCCGGCGCCCGCGGCCTTGGGACCGTGGCAGGACGCGCAAGGCGGCACGCCGCGATCGGGGAGCCCGGTTTCGTAGAGCTTTTTGCCGAGCGCGATCTGAGCGGGGTCTCCGGGCCGCCCCGGCGCGGGCGGTTGTTCGGAATAGTAGTCGGCGATGCTTTCGACCAGCTTGGGATCGATCAGGTTGCCGGCGATTCCGTACATGAAGTCGTGGGCCGCCTTTTCCTCGCGGGTCTTGTGCTGGAAATTCTCGATCTGTGCGATCAGGTAGGCCCGCTGTTGCGCGGCAAGGATCGGGAACTCCGGCGACGCGCTGATCCCGCGCGGGCCGTGGCAGGTCGAGCACAGGTTGACGGCCCGTTCCTCGCCAGGCGTTCGCTCCGCTGCGGCCGGCGCCGCATTCTGGGCGTTCGCGAGCGGGACGATACCGATCAACGCCATCGTCAGAACGGCTGCGGTCGAATTCCTCATCACTTCGCTCCTGTACCCGTGTTCAGAACGCGACCCAGACGTCGAAGAACAGCGTGTTGTTGTCGCTCGCGTTACGTCCGGTGCCATCGTAATTGGTCCTTGCGCCGTTGAACTTGCCGTAGCCCGTGTACTGCAGCAGCAGGCGGACATTCTGGATCGGCAGGTAGTCGAGCTCGACGATGTAGCCGTTGCTGTTCGGCGCGTTGGGATCGCCGCTCGCGGTCGTCCCGTACAGCCCTTCGTCGGCGCTGCCCGTGGTCTGGAAGTACGTGAGCGTGCCGCCGTACTTCCTTTCGTAGTAGTACGATCCCTTGATCCTGAACGTGCGCAGTGTGTCGGTCGGATTCGATGGCGTTGGACCTGCACCGTAGCCCGCGCCCGTTTCCTGCGTGATCGGGTAGCTCGCGTTGTACGACTGCTTCTCCCGGATGTAAGTGGCCTGAGCCGTCACGGTGTCCACGTCGGTGATGTACTGGTATTGCGCATCGACGGCAACGTCACGGTAACGATCGGTCGGCGTGGTCGTGTTGAGATTGTCCGGGTAGACATTGGCGACGAGACCATAGGTGCCGACCATGATGGAATTCGCGCCCCAATCGTGCGCGTACGCGAGGCGCCAGTAAGGGTTGTAGTTGGTCACGGCGAACACGCCGCCGGGCTCGTTGTACGGCAGGCCGCGTCGGAACGCATTGGCCGCGACGTTGGCGGTCCGGTAGTTGTCGAACTCGAGATAGACGGATTTCTGCCAGAACGCGTAGGCGCCGAGCCCGGCCACCTGCTGGGCGAGACCGCCGTCGATGATCGTCGCCGCGTCGGGCGTGGGCGCGAGCGGGGACGACGTGTACGGGTACCCCCATGCCGGCGTGCTGTTCCAGAGATCCGACATCGTCGGATTGTTGTTGAGCGTCAGGCCGACGATCCACTCCGGGATCTCGGCGTTCATCGGGGCGTACTTGTACGCCGCGCGGATGTCGGTGTTGTCGATGCTGCTGTGACCGGTGCGCACGCCTTCGTCGTTGTAAGCGAGATTGTCGTAGGTCCACTGGTAGAACACGCCCAGATAATCGTTGAGCTTGGTGGCGAGGAACAGGCTCCCGCCGGAGAACACCGGGAGGTTCTGGCGTGGCATGACGGAACCCGCGTCGCCCGTATCCGGATCGGTCATCGTGTTGCTCGCGATGTGGCTGACCGATGCCTGCGCCATCGCTGCCACGGGAGCATGGTCGAGTCCGCCCTTGTCCAACGACCAGAACGCCTTGCCGATCGTGTAGCCGGTCGCCTTGAAGAATCGCCCGTACGGTGTGAGCTCCGGCCAGCTCACGTGGCAGGCGGGGCACTCCTGACCGGTCTGCCGCGCGAACGACGGTACCGCGCCGGCGTTGCCGACCATGCCGGTCAGCAGCAACACCGCCATCGCAACGCTGCGTCCAAGCCCAATTGCTGTGCGATTCGCCATGATTGCCCCCGGGTGCAGTACACGTCGAACGTCGCGCAGTGGATCCGTGCTACGAGCGGCGCCGCCATCGTGTCAGGTCATCCTGGTCAAGGGTACTCACAATCCGATGACCTGGAGCAAGACGCGACGCGCTTTCCGCCGCCGTTTCCGCGCATTGTTGCAAAAGTGGAACGTCAGCGAAACGTCAGAAACGGAGGCGCAATTGCGAAGTCGGCCATCTCGTGGAGCGGCCTGGATCCGACGCAGCGTGACGGGCGCTGCTGCGATGCGTAATTCGACATCGCGCGGGCGCCAGCGATTCTTTTTCGGGCCTGTCGGAGCTTGGGCCTGGACGGCGGCTTGCCCATCGCATCGACGCCATTCAACGCCCGAACGTCGATGCGAGCAAAGCACCGGTGTATTCGCCCAAAGCTTCACCCGCGGTCGTCCGGCCGGCGGCGGCCACCCCACCCGCCCCTGCATCCAGCTCGCCAGCACGTCGCTGGAGGCTGCTGACGCCGGGTGATCAATGCCGGTTCAAGACCAATACACGAGAGACTTCACGGTCTGAGCAGGAGCACAATGATCCCCCGGTTCCGGCCCTTGGCCGCGGAGATCGCCGCGGTCCCGGGCGTCGATCAATTGACGCGTTCTGCGAGGAGACGAGCACGATGTTTGAAGTCATGCAGGGTTTCCCTGACGTGTTCTGGCCGTCCGTGGAACGGGCCGGATCAGTGCAGAGGACTATCGCGATGTCCCGATCCCCGAGGCATTGCGTCGCATCAAGCAGCACGGCTCCCTGCGGATGCTGTGCTATCTCGGTTCGGAGTTCCAGGGCATGACAACGGGCGCCGTGTGGGCGGACACCAAGCTCGGCGTGCAACATTGGGCCGATTTTGGCCGTTTGGCGGTGGTAACCGACGTCGAATGGATCACCAACGCGGTTCGCCTGTTCGCGCCACTGTGCCACCACCCCGTTCGCGCGTTATCCAACGCCGACTTCGATGAAGCGAGGCGCTGGATTACGCAGTCAGGCGCGTAAGCCGCGCAGCGCCCCCGTCGAATCCGCTCAGAGCCGGGAGTCTGATCATGGGCGGCCGGCGGATTCGAAGATCGAACGTATTATCATCTGTCCGTAAGGCAATCGGTCCAGGGCAGCCGCCCCGGCGAATGAATGCCGACCATTGACCAAGTAATGGAGCACATGGCAGCCGGCGCAAGATTGATCCGGGCCATTGGCGTTAAGAGAGGAGGCCGTCATGTTCCGCAGGATCCTCGTACCCGTCGACGGCAGCTCGACGTCGAACCGCGGTCTCGACGAGGCGATCGGCCTGGCCCGAGATCAGAAGGCAAAAATCTGCCTGCTGCACGTGCTCGACGACCTCGCGATGGCGGGCATCGCCGACACGATGACGTACGTGCCGCCGAGTTACATCGAACGTTTCAGGGAGGCTTTGCGCGCAAGGGGCAAGAAGGTCCTCGCGCGAGCCGAAGCCAAGGCGCGCAAACACGGCGTTTCCGTCGAGGTAGTGCTGTTGGAAACACTGGGCCGCCAGGTCGCCGAGCAGATCATCAAGTAGGCAAAGCAATGGCGCGCCGACCTCGTCGTTGTCGGCACGCACGGCCGCCGCGGCTTCTCGCGCCTGGTGATGGGTAGCGACGCCGAGATGCTCGTGCGCGAAGCGCCTGTTCCGGTGCTCCTGGTGCGGTCCTCTTCTCGGCAGCGCAGGGCGGGCGTCCGGCGCAACTGACGAGTACGCCGCGGCTTTTCCCGAAAATCGAGCAACTCGCCTGCCACACCTCGTGCATCGCCACTGCCAGAGGACGTTCGCAACGAACGGCGTGCCCAAGGGCTCTCGCAAGAAAGAACTCGCGGAGGTCGCCGGGATGCACCCGGCCTATATCGGCGGTGTGGAACGGGGCGAACGCAACATTGGCGTCGACAACACGGAACGCATCGCGAAGGCGTTGCGAGTGTCGTTGGCTGAACTCTTGAGGTGAGTCTTCGCAGGCGGCGCATGCGTGCCCGCGCGAATCAACGCGGCTTCATCACGGTGGCACGATCAAGGGAATCCTGTCAGCATCTGGCGGAATCCGTTAATCGTCAACGGACGGCGGCGTGAACCGGCCCGCGAATCGGGCCTTGCCGACTCCATCGCCCCGGTCGCGAGCGGCCCGAGAGCGGGCTGCCAAGCGCTGGTATGTGTACATGATTCTGTGCCGCAGCGGCACGATCTACACCGGGATCGCGCTTGACGTGGCGGCGCGGTACGCGCAGCACCGGGCCGGCATTGGGGCGCGCTACACGCGCGCGAATCCCCCGCGTCGACTGCTCACCATGTTCGCCTGCCCGAATCAGTCGGTGGCAGGCAGGCTGGAGGCCAGCATCAAGAAACTCGCAGCCCTCGACAAGAATAAATTGGTCGGCAAGACCAGCGCTGAGGTGCGGAAAGCGCTGCTCTACTAAGAAACACCCATCGTGATGCCGAAAACTCAAATGGTTACCGCAACGTGTTTCATGCCTCGGGGTCGGGCGCGCCCGATGGAAAACTATTGACCGACGGCTATGTGCGCACGCGAAGGCGGGCTATCCCAAAAGCGGAAGCTCGCAAACGGCATATCCCACCAGTAGAGCCGGCTTTCTCTTGCCTTAGACCGGCTCCATCCTCTTCTGCCTGATCATCGGTGTGCTGTCCCTGGCGCGGTCAGGAATTTGACCAGCTGCTTCGCAGCATCCGGCGCCTTCGCGCCAGTGGACACCCCCGCGGAAAACATGGTGAATCGTTGAATGTCCGCCGGCAGCGGTCCGAGAATGTCGATTCCAGCGACAGGCAGAAGCTCGCTGATCTGATGGAAACCGATCTCAACCTCTCCCCGCGCGATTAACTCGCCCACCGGTACGCCCGGCGGAGCCTGCCTGAGCTTCGGTTGCAGCTCGTCGGCAATCCACATGCGCTGAAATAGTTCGGTGATATAGGCGCCGCTCGCCCCACCGGAATAGCCGATCGATTTTGCGGCAAGCAGCGCGCGCTTCACCGCATCGCTCGAACTGATGTCGGTTTTTGGCGCGCCGGCGCGCACCGCTATGCCAATCCCCGATTTCGCCAGATCGACGCGGCTGCCGGGCACGACCTTGCCGAGCTTGATCAAATCATCGACCGAGCTGCTCGCAAGAATGAAGAGGTCGGCGCTTTCGCCACCCTTCGCCCGTTTCATGATGTCGGGCGAACTGGAAAAACTCGCCACAACCTTATGTTTGTCCATCTGCTCGAACTGAGGCACGAGTTCGAGGAAGACCTCTCTGAACGCGGATGAAGCCATAACCTTGATTTCAGCCGCTGCGGCCGTTCCCGCCAGCATCAAGGCGCCAAGAACCGCGATCCTCCAGCTGATCAAACGATCATTCATGACTTCCCTCCATCTCGCGCGCCATGCTGCACGGTTTCGGAGCAGCTAACAAGAACCTCGAAAGCGAACCTCGAAAGCGAAAGCGCGACTGAGCGGAGCTGGATTGTTGGCCCATGAGTTTCTGGGAAGATGGCTCCTACGACAGCCAGAAGATCCCGGCAAGACCTCGATGTGGTTGTAGTTGTCGCGAGTGAGTGTGTTGGTCCAAGCGCAGCGAGCATCCTCGGGGCCATGATGACGCAAATGCAATTGCTTCTCGGTCATGGGGCGACGATGGATTTCACCGAGAGCTGGGTTAACCCTTCGTTTCTAGCGGACACTTGAAGGCGCGGTTTAGCTCATACATTGAACGTCCGGTTTCCTCGGGTCCGATGGCCGCTCGGGTCCAACGGTCGACGGCGAGTGCCGACCAAAGCGGTTTTACTCGGTTCGACGTTCTGCCATTGTCACGTCACGTTCATGCCGGAACGGCACCTGCCCACGGGCAGGCGCTTTCGACCATGACAGGTCATTCTGCGTGTGATCAAATGAGTCGATCCTAAGGGTGATGTCCATGACAATGCTCTCTACACGTCTGACTCGTGTGCTGAACCTACGGCACCCGATTGTTTCTGCGCCGATGGCATTCGCCGGAGGTGGCGCGCTTGCGGCGGCTGTGAGCCGCGCGGGTGGGCTCGGCCTAATCGGCGGCGGGTACGGCGACCCTGTCTGGCTCGAAGAACAGTTCAACGCCGCCGGCGATGCACGGGTCGGCGTTGGCTTCATCACTTGGTCCCTTCGCAAGTCTCCCTCGCTGCTTACAGACGTGTTGAGACACCGACCGGCAGCCGTGATGCTGTCCTTCGGCGATCCGCACCCGTTCGTCGAGGAAATCCGCGCGGCCGACGCAGCGCTGATCTGCCAGTGCCAGAATATGGAGCACGTCGCCGACGCGCTGGACGTGGGTGCCGACGTTGTCGTGGCGCAAGGAGCCGAGGCCGGTGGGCATGGCGCGCTGCGCGGCACGTTGACGCTTGTCCCTGAGGTTGCAGATTGCATCGCGGCGCAGGCACCCGACACGTTGCTGCTGGCCGCGGGCGGCATCGCCGATGGGAGAGGTCTCGCTGCTGCCCTTGTGCTGGGAGCTGACGGCGCGCTTGTCGGCTCGCGGCTCTGGGCATCGAGTGAAGCCCTGGTGAAGCCGCGGCATCACGAGGCTATCGTCGAGACGGACGGAGATGGCACCTTGCGGACGCGCGTGGCGGACATCGCCCGCCAGACTCCTTGGCCGAGTGGCTTCACGGCGCGTATTCGGCGCAATGCCTTCACCAACCGCTGGCATGGACGGGAAGATGAACTTGAGCGGAACATTGCAACTGAGGGTCCGCGCTACCGCCAGGCATTCACGGACGGCGATCCCGAAAACACGGGCGTATGGTTCGGAGAGGTGGCGGGACTAATCCATGGAATCGAACCCGCTGGGGCGATAGTCGAACGTATGGCGAGCGAGGCCGCACGGTGCCTTGACGACCGCGCCTGTGTAACGCTCGTTTAAGCACACCGGGCGGCGTTTGCTATGGGTGGCTTGGTGACTTAGCGAGCGGTCATGCTGCGGGATGTCCGCTTGCCACTCACGGGAGTTTCTGCTCTGGCGATCTCGGCCGGTCGGAAGCTGCCACCGGACACTTCGCAAGGCCGATATCAGCCGCGCCGTATCGCCCGCTTGCAATGATTCGCGCGTCGCGGGCTCGGTAATATTGCGACGCCAAGTTAATCCTTCAGAGGGGAAAACGCGGCAAATCAGCCGAAAATATTACCGGCTCTTTTCACGAAGATCGTTATCTGGCGCTTTCCGGGCGATGACCGGACGGACTGTTAATCCGCAGGTCCCAGGTTCGAGCCCTGGTCGGGGAGCCATTTAGGGGCAAATCTGGGCACGCCCATGAAGTCGCCCGGATCTCCCGCCACCGCTTGCGCGAGCGCGGCGTAGCTGCCGGTGATTCGCACTTCGCGTTTATTCACGCGGATTTCGTGCACTAGCAAGCGCAGGTATTCCTTGGCGAAGGCGCCGTTCTCGAGGAGCTTCTCGCGTACCAGTCGGGTGAACGCGTCGATGTGCTTCTGCTGCAGGATGTGCGGCGGCACCGTGGCCTTGGTCTTGAGCCTGGCGATGTCCGCCAAGATCGCGTGGCGCTGCGCCTGTAGTTTGTCGGTGCGTTGGCGCAGCGTATCGTCAAGCTTGAGCACGCCTTGCTCGACGCCTTGGTAGAGTCGCTCCATGCCTTGCGTCACGGCAGCGAGCTCCCGGTTCAGCGTTTCGAGCTCCCGCTGCTGTTGCTTACCGGCGTCCTTGACGTGCCGTGAGAGCGATTCCAGCATCAGCCGCACGCGCGCAGCGGTAAAGACGCGATCGGCGAGCGAATTGAGCACCATGGTATCGAGCTTTTGCATCGGCAGGTTCTCGCTCTGGCAGTAGTCGATGCCCTTGCCGATGCGGGTGTTGCACTTGTAATAGCGGTAACGGCCACCTTTGCCGGTAGCCAAGGTCATGCCGGCGCCGCAGCAGTCGCACTTGAGGAGCCCGGTGAGCAGGGTTGGCGAACTGACCACACGCGGCGCAATGACAGCAGGCGCACGCGATCCGCGGCGCACTTGCGCGCGGCGGAAGAGGGCCGGCTCGATGATCGGCTCGACGGCGAGCTTCACCCATTCGCTTCGCGGCTTCGTCTTCTGGGTCTTGCCGTCGCTGCGGTTGAAGTAATACTCCCCGACGTACGCCTGATTGGCCAGCACCTCGTGGATCCGCGCGCGCGTCCAGCGCTGCCCGCGTCGGGTGATGGCGCGCTCGTTGAGGAAATAGGCGATGCTCTTGCACCCCATCGCTGCGCCCTGGTGGCCGTGGAGATAGAGCGCGAAGATGCGCCGCACGATCTCGGCCTCAGCCGGATCGACGGCCAGGCGCTTCTTGCGCTGGCCTTTATTGCCGAGCGCCGGTGCTTCCACGGCTCGAAAGCCGAAGTGCGGGCGCGAGCCGTTGCAGAAGCCCTGCCGGGCGTTCTCCTGCATCGCCCGCAAGGTGTGCTTGCCGTTCTCCTTGCTCTGGTATTCGTCGAAGAGGCTAAAGATCTTGCTCGCCATCTCGCCCGCGGGATCATCGGCGGTCTGCTGGGTGATCGAGATTAGCCGTACGCCGGCGCGCTTCAACCGCCGCTCGTAACCGAGAAACTCGAACAAATCGCGGAAGAAGCGCGAGCGGCTATGGACGATGATCCCTTCATAGGGCGTCGGGTCCTGTCCCGCATCGGCAATCATTTGCTGGAACACGGGGCGCCGATCATCGGTCGCGCTCGCGCCGGGCTCGATGTACTCGTAGGCGATCGGCAGGCCGCGCCCCTTGCAGTACTCGCGCATCTGGCGCAGTTGATCGGGGATCGATAGATCCTTCTCGGCTTGGCGGGGTGTCGACACCCGCGCATAGAGCGCTACGGCCATGGCGTATCGTCTCCGTGCTGTGTTTCGGAATTGACCTCGGGCGCAAATACCTGATCGAAGAGCCCCGCCAGATGGGTTTGAATGAGCTCGAGCTCGCCCGCGACCAACGCATCCTCCGGTAGCGATGCGAAGAGCTTAACAGACGCCGGTGGGCGCTGCCCACCGGACGCGCTGTTACGCTGGCGCCGCTCGCTAGGCACGGCGCCTCACGCCAAGACGGACCCAAGCGCTCAGCACCCTGGGTCTACTTTCCACAATAAACTCCGACGATCTGCAGGCGACCGTGCCCCATTTCGCGGCTGATCACCTCGCGTGCCTTGCGATCGATCTTCTTTTGTGTCTTGGTAAGCTGCTTCGACGTCGGTCCGCCACACGCGGGGCACTGCCAACCGGTAAGCTCGTGGTAGCGTCGCTGCGCGTAGCGATGGCGATAGCCGTGCACGCCGTGAATGCCGACCCGCTCGCATTCGGCGCGGAAGTGCTGAAGATAATCGCGGTACGTCTTGTAGCCCGGTGCCACGAGGCTCTTGCCCTTCGCCAAGGTCTTCGCTTCGTCGAGGAGCGCCCGCTGTTCCGGCGTACGGATGGGAATGCGGATCTCGCGCCCGCCCTTGTTCCAGGAAGCCTTGAGCACCAGGACATCACCCTGGTCGGCCTTCCCCGGGACGATCTTGATCGAGCTCTCGCGCCGCATCCCGAAGCCGTCCTCCAGGCGGAGCGACATCTTGGTGTAGGGACAACGGACCTTATCGAGCTGCGTCTGTTCGAGGTCCTTTGCCTTCGACACGTTCGTTACGTAGACCCGATCCGGAATGCCGTAGGCGGCGTTGGTGCGCTCAACGATGTTCTCCTTGCCGATCTTCTGCGCGAGCCAGCGCAGGGCGCTCATCCGGTTCTTGAGCGTTCCCGGAGCGAGTTGCTCCGCGAGCCAGCGGTCGACGAGCATCTTCACGTGCTTGGGCTTGAAGTTCTGCGCCCGCAAGTCGCGCACGCCCATCTCGTAGAGCTGGTCGGCGCACAGATCGAGGATGTGCTCGCGGTCGGCTTGCGTGGCGTAGCTGCCGTCGCGGTTGCGCCGGCAGAGCTGTTTGAAGTCATAGTTCAGGTCGCGCATCGGCGCCTCCGTCTGCGAGGTAGAGGAGTGGGTGCCAGCGGCAGTGCATCCATCGCCGCGATCTGTTCCAGCACCGCCGCCAGGCGGGCGACCGACGGATCCACTGCAAGCGGCCGGTCCTTTCCCGGCTTGCGGTCGTTGCCTTTATTTCGTTTCCTGCGCATGCCTCGTTTCCTTTCGTGGAACGTGGTAGAAAGGCGCCGGAGCGCCGCTCTTTGCTGCCGTGGTGCCGAACCAGTCGGGTAAGTGTTACTGCTCGCCTGGAAGCGCCGTAGCGATCCCAGTGAATTGCTGCGAGCGACGGAGGGCACCCCTCCGTTTGTGCAGTGGGTTTACAGCTCGCCCTGCGCCGCACGCGCTTTCTTGGCGTCGCGCTAACGCTTCCCCGGGGAAGCGCGTAGCGCGAGAGTCATTAACCCAGGACTCAGGGAGCGCCGTTAAGGCGCGACTCGTGATCCGTTACGCGGATCATTCGGCGCCGAGCATTGCACTCGTCGCGGCAGAAGACGTGAGGGCCTCGCCCCGAGGCCATCACGTGGGTTCCGAACCTTGATCACGCGAAGGAACCCCCTTGAAAGCGGCGCCGACTGTGGTATGCGCGCGTACGTCACTGCGTGCGGTTGCCCGCAGTAACGACGCGCGTCGCGTGCGAACGCGCGGTGCGTGAGCGCAGCGGCTGAGCGCCACATCGCGCTCGGCGAGCTCGATGGCTCGCCTTACGCGAGCGGCGTCAAGCCGCGCGCATCACACACCGCTCCTGGCGGCGCTCTGGCGCTCTCGGGGTCGTGCTCGGATGGCGCGCGAGCGCCTACGGTCTGCAGGCGCTACGGTGCCTACGGCGGCAACGCTCAGCGCAGCGAGTTGCGCGACGGTCCCGTCGTATTGCCCGGAACCGCGCGACTGCGAATCGCAGCCGCGCATGGACATCGCACCGCTTCCCTGAGGTTGCACCGGACGCAAGCGATCCCGCATCGAGCGCGGAACCGCTACGTCGCTTCAGGACGCTTCTCGCGTCCGCGACCGAGGCAACGAACAACATTGCTCGGTCTCTCTGGAAGAACCGGGCGCTCACGTCGAGCGCGAACGCCTGGCCACCCCTCGCGGGATGTCTTCTGACCGGTCGCCTCAAACGACGACCGACACTGACTACACTGCCGTCAAAGACGGCGACTACGCTCCGACCGTCGCGAGGACGGCCGCTGCTACGCTCCGGCGTCTTTCGACGCCCGCGCAGTCATGAGACTTACTGCGCTCTACTCCACCCGAAACGCCTTGACGGCGCGCACGAAGCAATTCGGGTTAACTTCGCGCTCTACGGGTCCGAAGACCCAAATCTCTGAGGCTTGCCTTTATCGTCCGCGATGGACGGCCAGGTTATGGCTAGCTACCTGCACAACGTGAGACTCGTTTGTAAACCCGCCGGATCTCTTCAGTCAATGGACAAAGCCGGATGCAAGACGACTTACCCGCCAGTTCCCGCGCTTTCCGGCTTGACAACCTGTTCACGGCTTGACGTTGGCCATGATGCCGCACGCGATCCAAGATGAAAACCCGGAAAGCCTCGCGAAACCGGTGCCTTAACTGGACAGGTCCCTGGCGGTGAGGCGTCGATCTTGCATTCACGCTGCCATGGTGCCTTGGGCCAGAGCTCCCGAAAACCCGTTAACAGACCCAAAAAAGGGCCGCTTAACTCGGCAGGTTGCTGAACCGGGAGGCCACTCCGACCCCGCTCAGCTCGGCGCGAATGGCTGGAGGCGGCCAACTGCAGCCCGATGGTAAAGCCGCCGATAGCAGCCATACGATGGTGCTATCACTCCGACGCGGACGCGCAACGTTCAACATGGGCGGCGGCTGGAGGCCCGAAGGCCGGAAGCCGTCCGCTCGATGGAGGGGTTACGCCGCAGCGAGCGCACTGATCGTGACGTAGTACCCGTCCGGATCTCGGAGTGAGAACTCCGTAGTTCCAGTGTTCGGGTTCACGTGGGGCTCCTCCTCGAGCCGAGCGACGAGAGCACGCGCTCTTGCCAGCGCCATGTCGAAATCATCGACACGGAAAAACAAGAGGAGGCCATTGCCAGGCTGCGCGTGATCGGGGCTCATCAAGGACGGATGCTCATGGGCACCCCACTCGTGAAGGCAGAGCAAGACCGTTCCATCCGAGTCGAGGATTTGACCAAAGTCGTCATGAGCAGGAGCCGTCTCCGGCAGGCCAAGTAGCGACTGGTACCACTTGAAGCTGCCGGGCACATCGCCAACGCCAATGATCGTCCAGGTGCGCCTCATAGGGGTCCGCCTCCGGCCTAACGTTCGACATGTGCGGCTGCTGCCAGACATCGTTCGCCTACCTTTCGACAGTAATTCTACGAAGGTAGGTGTCTCACGTTACATTGACACAAACGGTTTCGCGTTCCTAGCGCAACGTATCAATCGAAGCAATCGCGACGATGCCTTCGACAATGCGCGCCAGTTCGTCGTCTTGGGTTACGAACGCGTCCGCCTGCAGCTGAGTGAGTGCAACGTACTCGGCGTTGTAGGTCGAGGCCCATCCCAACTGATCCGCCAGTTCCCAAGCGCGACGCCGCAGTACGGCATCGCCGAGCAGTCTGATCGGCATCCGCCCGATCCACGTTAGGCGGTCGCGCGCGATGTCGGCCGGGATCTCCCCGCGTTGAACGGCCTCGTGCAGAGCAGACAGCGTTTGGGAACGTAGGAGCGTGGGTGCGAGGAGTTTGTGGCGCGCCGACACCTTGACCCCTGCACTCGCCAAGTGAAGCACGGCACTGGCGTCGACCACGAATTTCGTCATAGGGCGCCTCAGGGTCAATGCCCCATCTATTAAAACCTCTGTCATCTTTGGTGGCAAGGCCGGCCCGTCAGTCTGCGTTGAGGGCGGTCGGGTTGACGCCGTTCCCCTATCCAAGTCGGATGTTTGAGTGGCCGCACATGGCGGTTGGCAAGATGACTGAACGCCTGCTTCCACACAGTGGGAAACGCAGCAACGGGGTCGCCTACAGCCGTTCAGGGCATCGATAAGACCTCAATCCAGTGCCCATCTTTGCCCTGGTCGGGGAGCCAATATTCAATGGGTTAGGCTCATTCGAACTCCCGATTTCGGTAATATTCTCGGTAACATTTTTCCCGCGCTTTACGCTAAGTCGGTATCAATCAAGAAGATACAAGGCAAAGAGCGGCGGACTCTTGATCCGCACCGGTAGTCGGCTCCCGAAATCGAACCATTCTCACGCGCTCAGTGGGTTTCGTCACACAATGTATTGTGTAGAATAGTGCGCTGTGTAGACCGAAACGGAGGCGCCGATGGCAACAAACCTTGATCTGGACGACAAGCTCATTGAAGCGGCCCGGCGCCTTGGCGGGCACCGGACCAAGCGAGACGCGGTGACACGCGCGCTCGAGGAGTACGTGCGATGGCTGCGGCAGCAGGCCATCGTCAGTGAATTTGGCAAGATCGACTACGACCCGAAGTTTGACTACAAGAAACAGCGCCGGGTGGCGTGAAAGTTCTTGTTGATACGTCGGTCTGGTCGCTCGCTCTCCGGCGCCGCGTCCCGTCTCGAGAGGACGCTGTCGCCAATGAATTAGAACGCCTGATTGTTACTTACCGTGTCGTCATGATCGGAGCGATACGGCAGGAGCTCTTGTCCGGGATTCGCGCGCACGAGCAGTACGAAGGCCTACGCGCGAAGCTTCATGCATTCCCGGATCTGCAGTTGCACTCCGAAGACTATGAGCTGGCTGCCCGGTTCTTCAACCAGTGTCGGGGTCGAGGTGTGCAGGGCTCCAATACCGACTTTCTCATTTGCGCGGTGGCGGTGCGGCGCGACAGCTCGGTGTTCTCCACGGATCGCGATTTTGAGGCGTATGAACGGATTCTGAAGATAAGACGCCATCATGTTGGCGACTGACCTTTGTTGGTAGGCGTGGCAAGTTTGGCGCGCCTGTCTGTGGTATCGGCCGCGGGTAACCGCGTGCGTGCGGGCCGTTACAAAACTCAAGCACCGACATTGATGGTTGTGTGCTGTAAGGCTCAGCCAGTAACGTCCGAGCGACACGGCCGTAGAGCCGGGCAGATCGAGGGCGGCAGAGAAAACGTGGTGTCAGCTGGCACCCATTTGCAGAACGGGACGTCGAGAGAGAACTCGCACCTCGACGTGGTGTTCCTGTCGGTCGTCCACGAGAAGAACGAAGTTGCCGGCTTGCGCGACCCCATCGATGGTTACGCTCGCCGTAGCGATTTCCTCGTTGCCTTCCAACTCCGTTCGCCGTACGGTGATGTGGTAGCTGGTTTCGCGATACCGGTACCGCAATGCGAACTCGTTCCACTCCGGAGGCAGGCACGGCGTGAAGCGCAGTCGATCCGCTTCGAGCTTGAGCCCCAGTAGCGACTCGACGACAAGGCGGTACATCCAGCCCGCCGAGCCCGTGTACCAGGTCCACCCGCCACGACCCGTGTGTGGCGCGAGCGCATAGACGTCTGCGGCGACGACGTAGGGTTCCACCTTGTACCTCGCAGCACCCTCCGCCGTTTGCGCGTGATTAACCGGGTTGATCATCGACGTCAATTCCCACGCGCGCGCAGGCTCGCCCAGTGCCGCGTATGCCATCGCGGCCCAGATCGCGGCATGCGTGTACTGACCGCCGTTCTCCCGCACGCCGGGCACGTATCCACGGATGTATCCAGGCTCGAGAGCGGACGTGTCGAACGGTGGATCGAGAAGCTGGATCAGCCCCTGCTCGCGACGAACCAGGCGTGCATTCACCGCATTCATCGCCGTGCGCGCGCGCACGGCTTCACCCGCACCGGAAAGCACCGCCCAGCTCTGAGCAACCGAATCGATTTGACATTCGACATTGTCACTGGAACCCAAGGGTGAACCGTCGTCGAAGTAGGCACGGCGATACCACCCTCCATCCCAGGCGTTCTCCTCGATCCGTTGACGCAATTGCTTCGCCTCCGTTTCGCAACGGTCCACGAGCGAGCGGTCTTCGCGTAAACGTGCCACTTTGGCGAATTCCCCCAGAACGTGACAAAGGAAGAACCCGAGCCACACGCTTTCGCCTCTTCCGTGCCTGCCTACGAGGTTCATGCCGTCGTTCCAGTCACCGGATCCGATCAGAGGCAAGCCGTGGGTGCCAAATCTGAGGCCATGCAGAACTGCCCTCACGCAGTGCTCATAGACACTCGCGCGCGTGTCGGACTGGGCTGGCAAGTCATAGTACGAGTCGTCCTCTGCGCTGACCGGGCGGCCTTCGAGAAAGTGTGCGGTTTCGTCGAGAATCGACATGTCGCCGGTGGTAAGAACGTAGCGGCATGTCGCCAGGGGCAACCAAAGGTAATCGTCCGAACAATGTGTGCGCACGCCGCGCCCTGACACCGGATGCCACCAATGCTGGACGTCGCCCTCGACGAACTGGCGATTCGCACAAAGCGCGATATGCGCGCGCGCGAGCCCCGGTTCGGCATGAACCAGGGCCATCACATCCTGCAATTGGTCGCGGAATCCGTACGCGCCGCCCGACTGGTAATAGCCGCTGCGTGCCCACAGTCGGCAGGCGATCGTTTGATAGACGAGCCAGCCGTTGGTCAGTACATTGAGGGCCGCATCGGGCGTATCCACCTGCACGGCGGCAAGCGTGTGCTGCCAGTGCCGGACCACGGCATCGAGCGCCTCGTGGGCGGCCGCAGTTCCGCGGAAGCGCTCCGCCAGTTGGCTGGCCGCATCCGCGCTGCTCGCTGCGCCGAGACGAAATACGCTCTCGCGTTGTTGCTCTTCGGCGAGATCGAAGGTGATCTGGATCGCGGCGCACGGATCCAGTCCGGTGCCGGTCTTGCCGGACAGTCGCGACCGGTGCAGTGCGGCAGGATCGCGGAGCGTGCCGTTGCGACCGATGAATTCGGTGCGGCTGCCGCTCACCGTTCGAGTAGTTCCGTCGGCGTCGAAGAATCCGATCCAGTCCGCGAAGTCGCCCTTATACGGATTTCGAGCACACAGCGCACCGCTCCTGGCATCGATTCCGGTCGTCACGTGCATCGCGGATTTTGCTCGCAAATCGCCCAGTACCCACTCGACGTAGCCCGTTACGGAAACCCGTCTCGCACGGCCCGAATGGTTGCTCACCTTCAAGGAGAAGAACTTGACCGCCGCGTCGAGCGCAACGAAGACCGTGAGCTCCGAGCGAATTCCATCCTCCATGTGCTCGAAAATGCTGTAGCCGAATCCGTGTCGGGTGACGTAGGGCGCCGCACCGCCACACGGGGAGGACGTGGCTGACCAGAAGTGTCCAGTTTCTTCGTCGCGAATGTATAGGGCTTCTCCGCCGGACTCGCTCACGGAGTCGTTGCGCCACGGGGTGAGACGAAACAGGTGGGCGTTCTCGCTCCACGTATACCCGAGCCCGCTTTCCGACACGACCGTGCCGAAGGAAGGGCTCGCAATCACATTCACCCAAGGAGCCGGCGTTGCGTCACCCGGTGCAGGCGTGATGACGTATTCGCGTCCATCAGGCGAAAATCCGCCGATTCCGTTAAAGAGGATCAAACCGTTTGCGGGCGAGTCGGCATCCGCGGGAATCTGGGGTCGATAGCTGCGGGTCGGTGCAAGCGGCGGAATTCGGACGTCGGCAGGTACGCGACGGTTGATCTGCTCGGCCAGCGCTCCGCTGCTGTCGGTGATGATCGCCCGGGCGATCGATTGGAAGAGAACACGGTCCTCGGAAGATATCTGCTCGGCATGCCGCACGAAAATGCCCCCGGGCCGATCGACGAAATAGGCTTCGACACCGGCGGCGATCAGGCCCAGGATTTGTTCCTGAAGCCGCTGCCGATAGACGTCGTGATCTTCGTTCCAAATCACCAGGTCCACGGCCAGCCCCTTGAGGCGCCAGTACGCATGCGCCTGCACGAGTTGGCGCACGAGTTCGATATTGCCGCCATTTGCAATCTGCAGGAGCACGATCGGCAGGTCGCCGGAGATCGCGTAGCCCCAGAGACCGGATTGCCCGCGACGGTTTCTCACCAGAACACTCGCGGCCGCGCGCAACGATGCATTGGCATAGATTACCGAGCTGGCGAGGCGGCTATAGAGTTGCGAATCGGACTCGGTGGCGTTGAGCTGCTGCAGCACCACTTGGCAGTGCGTCCACGTCAGCTCGAACACGCGATCCGCGAGACGGCGATCCTGGTATTTGTCGACGAGACGGAGCACCGCATCCCGCGTTTCGCCGGCACCCGAAACCATGTCGATCGTCGCCGTAGCACCGGCGTTGATGATGATTCGATGCCGGATCGCCACTATCGGATCCAAAACGGATCCTTCGCTGCCCGACAGCGCTCCGGGACGGGTCATTGCGAAGGGCGCCGCGACCGAACCGCCCCGACCGATGAAACGCATGCGGTCCGTCTCGAATGAGATCTCCGGGGTGTCCACTCCATGCACGGTCATCAGATGAAGCATCCACGGCACCTGCTCTTCGAGAGAGCGTGGGCGGCGGGTGCAAAGAATTGCGTGCCGCCCATGGATGATCTCGGTTTGCACGAAGAGGTTGCTGAACGCCGGATGCAAAGCGTCCGCGGCCGGTGGTGCGAGAACCACCTCGGCGTAGCTCGTTACGTCGATCGTCCGAGGGATTCGCGACCGGTTGGTGATATGGACCCGGCGGACTTCGATATCATCTTCGGGCGAAACCACGATCTGGGTATGTGTCTCGAAATCGAAATCCTTGCGTCGGAACTCCGCTCGTCCCTCCGAGAAGATCGCTTCGTAATGTTCAGGCCGCCTGAGCGTGGGCTGGAACGCCGTCGACCAGTACTCTCCGCTCGTCTCGTCACGGAGATAGCAGAAGGTGCCCCAGTTGTCGCACGTGCTGTCTTCGCGCCAGCGCGTCACCGCCAGATCTTTCCAGCGGCTGCTCCCGCCTCCGGCATTCGTCACCATCACGTGATAACGGCCATTCGACAGCAACTGCACCTCCGGAACCGCGGTGTCCGGGTTGGTGAGCACGCGCACCGGCAACTGCGGGACGGCCCCGGTCGCGCGGTGATCGGAAAGATCGCTTGCGTTCGTATGAAACTGGGTGGCTCTCGGAATGCGCTCCTGCAGAAGAAGCAAAGTCGCCTGGAAGAGCGGGTCCGATTCGAACCGCTGTTGCATCGGCCGCCCCAGGAGCACATAGGCGAAGGAGAGCAGGCTCATCGCCTGGTGGTGCGCCATGAACGACCGGACCACGGCGCTCGATTCTCCGCGACGTTGCCGCGACGGCGTGTAGTCGATGGCTTCGAACATGCCGAACTTTCCGGCCAAGCCGTCGATGGCCAGACGTTGCAGGTTCAGACACGCGGCCTCGGGAGCGACCATCAGGGCGAGCGCCGTCGCGTACGGCGCCACGACCAGATCCTCGGCCAGTCCACGTTTCAAACCCAGCCCGGGGACCCCGAAGGCGCGATACTGGTAATTGAGGTGGACATCGACGGTGTTGTAGCCGCACTCCGACATCCCCCATGGCACGCCGCGTTGCCTTCCATATTCGATTTGTCGCTCAACCACGGCCTGGTACGTCTGATCGAGCAGGGTATTTTCATACGTTGGCATCACGAGCAGTGGCATCAGGTATTCGAACATCGAGCCGCTCCACGCGAGCAGAGTCGGCGTTCCGTCCACGGACGTGAGCAAACGCCCGAGTGCGAACCAGCTTTCCTGGGGCAGCTTGTCCTGTGCGACGGCGACGAAATTGCACAAACGCGCCTCCGATGCCAGCAAGTCGTAGTAGCTCTCGTCGCAGCGGCGCTGCGCGACGTTGTATCCGATTACTAACTGCCGACGCACCTTGTCGTACAGGAAGTCATAGTCCATTGCGGTAAGTGCGGTCGCCTGCTGTGCAAGCGCTTCGATGGCAACCATTCTGACGGTGGCGCGCTCCGCACCCTGTGTGACAAGACGTTGCAGCGTGTCGAGTGAGGCTTGCTCTTCCGGGATCGGGCCGCTGCCGCGCGCGGGTTCGATGAGCGGCGGCCATGCCGCGTCGAGCAGCGCAAGTTCGCGGAGCGTTGGAATAGTGCTGCCCAGAAGGCCCGGTGTTCCTGGCATCGGTGGCAGCTCCAACCACGGCGCGAGAAAAATCAGTTCGTTGCGCAAATCAATGGTTTGACGCTCGAGCGCCCGAGCCCAGATGCGCGCTTCGCGCTCGGAGTCCGCGATGTCTTTGGTCGTGAATTGTGCGGCCGCATCGGCAGCGCAAGCGGCCAGGCGTTCGACCTGCATCCACGCGTCGGCCAGGGTGACCGGCCTGGCGGCGGCGGTCGAGGCAAGCACCTTTTCGAATGGCGCAATGGTCTGCCGCGACTGTTTGCTGGTAGCGTCGATGAGAATCGCCAGCGTGTCGCTCAGACCCTCGAGCCATCGGTGGTTGAGGATCGGGGCATCGCAAAGGGCCGCGAGGCCGGGTCGCAATGTCAGCAGATGGCCCGCGAGATTGCCGCTGTCCACCGTCGACACGTAGAGCGGAGCAAGGGGCGATCCCGTTTGCGTGTCGTACCAGTTGTAGAAGTGCCCGCGGTACCGCTCCAGCGATTCCATGCTTCGCAGCGCATTGGTCGTACCTTCGATAAGTTGACCGGTCGACAGATAACCGAAGTCGTGCGCTGTCAGATTGGCAAGCAGCGCCAATCCCATGTTGGTCGGCGAAGTACGGTGCGCGACGGTAGCCGCCGGATGTTCCTGCACATTGTCGGGCGGCAGAAAGTGGTCTTCCGGTCCGACGTACGTCTCGAAATAGGCCCACGTTTTCCGCGCCAGTTTGCGCAGGAAGTGGGTTTGGTCAACCGTCAGCCTCGCGCTCCGTCGTGCGAGCGGTCGGCTCACCCACCAAGCGATGGCGGGCGATGCCGCCCACAGCAACAGGATCGGTCCAGCGACTGCTAGCGCCACGGGATTCGTGAGCGACAGCCCGATCCACGCGGCGGCGGCTACTGCGGGGGCGACCGCCATGGAGCGATAGGACGCGAGCAGGTCCGTACGGTCGTGTTGCTCCAACGCGCGATCCACGTCACTCGACGTATTCCATTCCAGCAAGCGTCGGCCGGTGATCAGCATCCGTCCAATCGTGCGCACGACCGCATCGAGGCAGAAGTAGGCTTCATAGGGCAGAAAGGCGAGCGCGAACAGCGCCTGCACGAGGTGCCGCCGCGCGGCACGCTCGACAGCAGTCAGATGCTGTCCTAATGGCACCTCGGCCGGCTTTCTGGCCAGATCGGAGAGCGACGCAATGATGGACGGCACCAGCAGGATGCCGACCACGACCGCAGTCCAGAACCAAGGGCCGGAAAGCACGCTCCACCCGAGCAGCAGCAGACAGGTCAGCGCGGCGGGGACGAGGCTGCGCCGTAGGTTGTCGAACAACTTCCATTGCGACAGCATCGACAGTGGGTTGAGCTCGCGGCGCGCATCGGATCCTTGCACGCGCCGCCGCAGCCATCCCACGAGCTGCCAGTCGCCGCGGATCCAGCGCCGCCGGCGGGCCACGTCGGCGCGATAGCGCGACGGAAATTCCTCGTACAACTCTGCGTCGCTGAGGAGTCCGGCTCGGGCATAGCATCCCTCCAGAAGATCGTGGCTCAGGACACGGTCTGCAGGAAAGCGCCCTCGAAGTGCACGCTCGAAGGCGTCGACGTCGTAAATGCCCTTGCCGATAAACGAGCCCTCGTCGAAGATGTCCTGATAGACGTCCGAGACCGCGCGGGTGTACTGGTCGATCCCCGCCTCGCCTCCGTACAGGCGCGCGTAGTGCGACCGGTTGGTGCCAGGCAGGCTCGCGGACACGCGCGGCTGAAGGATGGCGTGACCTGACGTCACGACCTCTCTGCTCGTTTCCTTGCCGAATTCATCGAAACGAGCAGTGTTCAACGGGTGCGCCATGGCGCCGACGAACTGGCGCGCCGAATCGCGCGGGAGTTGCGTATCGGTATCCAGCGTAATGACGTACTTCACCTGCGAAAGGACGTCCGTCGCGCCGACGACGAGGGAAAAAGCATCAGAACCACCGCCGCGCAGCAGCGCGTTCAGGTCGCCAAGCTTGCCACGCTTGCGTTCGTGGCCCATCCAGATTCGTGCCGCCGCATTCCAGCTTCGGGGGCGATGAAACAGGTAGAACACACTCGCGTTCGTGGAAGGGTCTGCGCCGCCATCGCTGGTGTTCCCGGATTCCATCGCTGGCGAATGCTCGCCACGCTCGTACTTTCGATTCAGTTCGTTTAGCCGCGCCTCCGCCAACTCGAGGAGCGGCTCGTCCGCAGGCAGCAATTCCTCATGCGCGTCTGGAAAATCGGTCAGCAAGCCAAAGTGCAGGTGTGCGTCGCGATTAGCGAGGAACCGGACTTCGAGGGCCTCGACCAGATCCTCGACGTTTTGTGCGCTGGTGAGCATGGTCGGAACGATCACCAGCGTCCGCGCCTCCGCGGCGATGCCGGCGGAGAAATCCATTCGCGACAATGGCCGCGGCGTCACGATCAACGTGGCGAGCCAGTTCACGATCGTCACGGCCAGTTGACTGGTCACCAACAGACAGAGCACGACGACGGGCGCCAGAAGCGCCCAGTCGCTTCCAGGGGCACCCGCATTGGCGGCGAGGCCTGCGGTGGCGATGCCCGTGATCGCCGCGATCGAACCTAGATAGAAAGGCAGCGGAAACCGTCTTGCGATTTTTCGCCAGAAGCCACCAATGGAACCTTTGAGTGCGGCGGCGCGTTCCAGCTCTGGAAGGCCTTTGTCGATCAGATAGAAGCCGACATGCGCGGCCCGATCATGGCTCCCTTTGCCCGCAGCGCTCGCTCGAGCCAACTCGATTGCCTTCTGCGCCACCTCGACTTCAGACAGGCGACCCTTCCTGGCGATGCGCTCGGTCGCGTGACGGTAGCGGTCACGTGTCGCAAACTCCATCGCGCCATAAACGTCTTGCGGATCCTGGCGCAGTATGTTTTCGACCGCACTGATGGCCTCGACGAACTCGCGCCAGTCGATTGCGCTGAGGAAGCGGAGACTCCCAATGCTGTTGCTGATCGAGACCTGGTCGGACGCCTGTTGCTGGTTCGCCGTTTGGACCAACTGTTCGATCGTCAGATGGGATTCCGAGAGTCGCTGCTCGATCCATGTCAACGCGAGCGCCAATGCCGTACTCTGGCCTTGCAAACGGCGCGCGAGCTCCGCCACGAACGCGCTTGCCATGGGCGGCGTCGAGCGCGCCATGTCGGCGATGACGAGGATCAGGCTTTTGGGATCGCGCTCGGCGGTCTCCATCATCCGGTCGGCCCAGCTATTGGCCAGATCGCGCTCGGCTCTCCCGACACCGATCCGCACAGCAACGCGACGAAGGTTCTCGATCAAGGCGAGCCGCAGCATGATCGGGATGGCCCAAAGCTCGCCGAGGTTGAGCGTGGTAACCGATTGATAGGCGGACACGAAGCGCCGCAGGCTGTCGGCGTCGACCCGCCCGTCACCGTGCGAGATGGTCTCGAGCGCGATGTCGTACACGCGGGGCAGACCCGCCGATGAGCCGAGCGCCAAACGTGGCAACTCCCGGCTGTAGCCGCGCGGCAAATGCCTCTTGGCCGTGACGATCTGCTCTTCGATCAGATGGAAGTTGTCGAGCAGCCACTCGCCCGCAGGAGTGATCCGGTCGTTCGCCGATACCGCGGCGATCAACCGTTTGCAGACCTCGATCAGCACGGTTTCGTTCGCGGCCAATCGGGGAAGGAGCCGGTCCCGCACACGACGCGGCGTCAGCCGATGCGCGGCCGCAAGTGTCTTGCCGTGCCGCTCCATCTGCTTGGCACTGAACAATTCCGAGCGGAGTGGCAGCTCCTCAACGGGCGCCTTCGACAAACCGCCGGTGCGCAAACGAGCCCTGAACTGTGTCAGATGCCCAAGAATCGACGTGCCGCTCGTCACCAAATTACGCTGTCCGTTTTCATAGTGTCATTGCCGCATTATCGCGGCCACGCCGCGGCTGGCCCTGCCGGCTTTGTTTCGCCGCTGCTCGCCGGTTGAAACAAAAAGGCCCGGCTCGCCGGGCCTCGTCCCCGTCGATCCAAGTCTTGTTAATCGACCAACTTGATGTTGGACGCCTGATCACCCTTGGGACCCGTGGTGATGTCGAATGACACCTTCTGGTTTTCTTGAAGGGATTTGTGACCGTCGCCCTGGATCGCAGAGAAATGCGCGAATAGATCCTTGCCGCCGCTGTCCGGCGTAATGAAGCCGAAACCCTTGGCATCGTTGAACCATTTGACGCTACCTGTGCTCATTTTGTTGCTCCTATGATGTACGTATGACGGGCGTGTGCCCGAACGGCGTGTGCCCGAACGCGGGAACATCAAGGAGAGATGAAGACCAGAGGAATGCCGCCAAAGCGGATGCGACGGACCAACTACTTCTTGAGGTACCTGCCTCTTCACCCATACTCGCATCGGACGCGCTAGTCAAAACAATTCTAAAGTTGGCGAACACGGGTCTCTGCGACTCGTCGCGTAGCGCGTCGATCGGCAGGGTATTGACATCTGTACCGCATACGGTACACTTCTTCTGTGCCGACTTGGCAGCGGCTCGATGCGGTCTTCTTTCGATCGGAGAGCAGCAACGAGCCCGTTCGCGAGTGGCTGAAGAGTCTTTCCAAGGATGAGCGCAAGGCGATCGGCGAGGACATTGCTTACGTTCAGTTCAAGTGGCCGATCGGCAAACCGCGCGTCGATCACCTACGAGGAGCCGTCTGGGAGGTTCGGACGTCGTTAGCAAATCGTATCGCGCGGACACTCTTCGCGGTCGAGGGCCGGCAGATGGTGCTGCTTCATGGGTTCATCAAGAAGACACAGCAGACACCGAGCGAGGACATCAAGTTGGCAGAGAAACACTTCAAGGAGTGGCAACGTGGCGAAACGTAACCCGCGCACCGGTTCGAGGTTTGACGACTTCCTGAAAGAGGAAGGCATCTTCGAGCAAGTTCAGGCGAAGGCACTTAAGCGCGCTCTCGCCGAACAACTGGAGGAGAGCATGCAGGCGGCGAAGCTGACCAAGCTGGACATGGCAAAGAAGATGGCGACCAGCCGCTCCCAGCTCGACCGGGTGTTGGATCCAAGCAACGTTTCGGTTCAGTTGGATACACTGATCAAAGCAGCGCGCGCGCTCGGCAAGGAGATAGAGATAAAGATCAAACGTGCCACCAAGAAGGAGGCAGCCTGAATCGGGCCTACGAACCAAACGGTCGTGGGTTTAAGTCCCGTCCCGTCAATTCAAAGCGAAGTGTGCGTTCCGGTCACATCGGTAACGTTTTATTCCGGACACATAGGTAACACTTTTGCCTCGAATGGGTTGGCGATGGGCTCGAGTCGCGTGGTCTCCTCGTCGAAGAAGCCCAGGTCGTAGTCCATGAAGCTGACCAGCCAGATTTTATCGCCGACCTGTTTTACGCCGACCTTCTGACCGGCGAATACCGTGCTGGGGGTGATCTTGTGGGGCGCCATGCAGATGCGGCCGCACTGGGTAACGGTGATGGTTCGGTCGTGGAACGGGTAGGCGAGCTCGCTTAAGCCTCGGTAGGGGCGCGGCGAGGGCCGATAGAGTTCGGCGGGGTATTTCATGTCGAGCGCCTGGTGCGGCCGCTCCTGGTTGTAGCACTCGAGGAAGTCGTCGAAGCGGGCCTGCTGCTGCAGCAGGTTCTGCGCGGCGGGTTTGGTCGCTTCCTTCTTCAACGTCAGGTGAATGCGCTCGTGGCGGCCGTTCTGGGTCGGATGGCCGGGCTTGATACGCTCGATGTCGATGCCTAGGCGCAACCACCACACGGCGAGCTTGCTCAAGCCGTATAGGGCGTGCGGACTGGCGAAGGGCACGCCGTTGTCGGTGCGGATCGCCTTGGGTAGCCCAAAGTCCTTGAATACGCGCTCGAAGACGGCGAAGGCGTAGGTTTCCTGGGTGGAGGCCAGGGCCTCGCAGCTGAACAGGTACCGCGTGGCGAAGTCGCTGATGGTGAGCGGATAGCAATAGCGGCGATCGGCGAGCATGAACTCGCCCTTGTAGTCGGCGCACCACAGGTCGTTGGGCAGCCGCGGGTTGGACAGGCGCGTGCCCTGAGCTTTGTGGCGGCGGTGTCGGCGGCTGCGGGGGACCAGGCCATGACGATCGAGCGGCGTGCACCGTGCTGATCGCTGGCGTCTGGACGTCGTCATGCAGGCGGCGTAGCTTCTCGCGGATCTTCGGCGCTCCCCAGCTCGGGTGCTCACGCCTGAGCCGCACGATCAGCGTCTCGACCTGAATCGGCAGCTGGTTGGCCTGCCGGTACGGGCGACGGCTGCGGTCGGTCAGGCCGACGACGCCGAAGTCCTTGTAGCGCTCGAAGAGCTTGTAGCCAGTCTTGCGCGAGATGTCGAACTCGCGGCACAAGACCGCCATTTTCTCGCCGCCCAGGAGGCGGGCCACAAACCGGACGCGTTCATCCATCGTAAGCGTCCGGTGAGCACCGTCTTGAATCAATTTTGAGCGGTGGCGAAGATGGTGTCCACCAAGAGGATAGTGGATACCAAAGATGGGCAGAGCGAAGCCGGATTTCGTTGACGGAGTCCGTACGAATCGTACCGGACGGCGAACGTATACGGAAGATTTCAAGCTGTCCGTCGTGCGTGAATGCAGTGAGCCCGGCGTATCGCTGGCGGCGGTAGCGATGGCGCATCGGATCAACGCCAATCTGGTCCGTCGATGGGTTCGACATCGGGGCATGCCGGACGCGAGGCGGAAGGAGGTGGCCAAGCTGCTGCCGGTCACCATCGAAGGCGAGGGCGCGACCCCTGGCGTCGACACTGGGAAGCGAACGAATTCGAACGCAGCCCTGATCGAGATCGAAGTTTATGGCGCTCGCATTCGGTTGCGCGGGGGCGTCGATGTCGCGTCACTGCGCAGCGTGCTCGACGTGCTCGCGCAGCGATGATTGGATTGCCGGTAGGAACCAAGGTCTGGATCGCCGCCGGCGTGACCGACATGCGCAAGGGCATGGACGGGCTTGCCGCACTGGCGCAGACGGCGCTCGAGCAGGAGCCGTTTTCTGGGCACGTGTTCGTGTTCCGCGGCCGCCGCGGCGATCTATTGAAACTGGTGTGGTTCGATGGCGATGGATTGTGCCTGTTCGCCAAGCGGCTGGAACGCGGCCGCTTCATCTGGCCGCAGGCGAGCAGCGGAACGGTGTCGCTGACGGCGGCGCAACTGTCGATGCTGTTGGAGGGTATCGATTGGCGACGACCGCAACGCACCTGGCGGCCGGAGGCTGCAGCGTAGCGCCTTGCATTGTGCGGAAGTCGACCTACACTGGGTAGGTGCCCGAGCTTGCTGCCCCACCACTTCCAAATGATGTCGAGGCGCTCAAGCGTCTGGTGCTCGAGCAGCGCGAAGCACTGGCTGCGCACACCATCGAGATCGAGCATCTGAAGCTCATCATCGCCAAGCTGCGGCGGCTGCAGTTTGGGCGTTCCTCGGAGAAGCTGTCGCGCGAGATCGACCAGTTGGAGCTGCGCCTGGAAGAACTGCAAACCGCGCAGGCGCAGGCGCCGACCGTAGAGCAGCCGCTGGCGCAGCCGGAGTGCGAGAAGCCCGCCCGTAAGCCGCTGCCCGAGCATTTGCCGCGCGAGCAGATGGTGCATCAGCCGGCGTGCGCGTGTCCTGACTGTGGCGGCACCCTGCGCCGCATCGGCGAGGATGTCAGCGAAGTGCTGGAATACGTGCCGGAGCACTTCAAGGTGGTGCGCCATGTGCGGCCGAAGCTCAGCTGTGCCGACTGCCAGCGCATCGTACAAGCGAGCGCGCCGACGCGGCCGATTGCACGCGGCCTGGCTGGGCCGGGATTGCTCGCGCATGTCCTGGTGGCGAAATACGCTGATCACCTGCCGCTGTACCGGCAGGCGCAGATCTACGCCCGGCAGGGGATCGACCTTGATCGCTCCACGCTCGCGGATTGGGTGGGCGATTGCAGTCGGCTGCTCTCGCCGCTGGTCGACGCGCTCGGTCGCTATGTGATGACCGTGGAAAAGCTGCACGCGGACGACACCCCGGTGCCGGTGTTGGAGCCAGGACGCGGCAAAACCCGGACCGGACGGCTGTGGACGTACGTGCGCGATGACCGGCCGTGCGGCAGCACCGATCCACCGGCGGTGCTGTTTCGCTATTCGCCCGATCGCAAGGGGGAGCATGCCCGGCGGCATTTGAAGAGTTTCGGCGGCGTGCTCCAAGCGGACGCCTATTCCGGCTTCGGCGAATTGTATGTCGACGGCCGCATCCTGGAAGCGGGTTGTTGGGCGCACGTACGGCGCAAGTTCTACGACTTCCACGAGAGCACGCGCTCGCCGGTCGCGGCCGAGGCGCTGCGCCGCATCGGCGAACTGTATGCAATCGAGGAACCCATCCGCGGCCGCTCGCCAGCGGAGCGTGCCCGCGTGCGGGTCGAGCGTGCCGGACCGTTGCTGGACGCGCTCAAGAACTGGCTCGAAGTGCAACTCACCCGAGTGTCGAAGAAGTCCGAGCTGGCGGTGGCCATTCGCTACGCGCTGTCGCGGTGGACGGCGATGACTCGGTATCGCGATGATGGCCGGCTCGAGATCGACAACGCCGCCGAACGAGCGCTACGCGCGGTTGCCCTGGGTCGGAAGAACTATCTGTTCGCCGGCTCCGACGCCGGCGGCGAGTATGCGGCCGCGATGTACAGCTTGATCGGGACAGCGAAGCTCAACGGCATCGACCCGGAAGCGTATCTGCGCACCGTCTTGGAACGCATCGCCGAACATCCCATCAATCGCATCGCCGAACTACTGCCCTGGGCCCTTTCGACCGAACATCAGACCGAGAACCGACTCGCCGCTTAACAGCACTCGCAGTCAAGACGGTATTCCCCGGACGCTTACCATCCATCTTGGAACACTCCTGCCAAGGCACTTTGCGCTCCCGCAAAGTGCAGAAGTGTTACCCATGTGTCCGGAACGAACTGTTACCCATCTCTCGGGAAGGGCATTCAAGTAGTTGCAGCGCCCGCCTTGCATTTATAGCAAACGCGATTTGGTCTATCGTAGACCAAGCCAGAAGATCAAATTGAAAATCGGCGCGCTGGCATTCGCGAAGGCGTCCAACCGAATGCGTCGACGTGTGAGCCTCGCCGTCGCCGCCCTGTGCAAGGATCGTGATGTCGTTGCGCTGACCTGCGAAACGGGGAGCAGCAGGTTGTATCTTAGTGTCGACCGGCGCGGTACAGTCCAATCGCCGTTGTGGCGACTGGACCGGACCGTGCAGCCTGGAGTCGGCTCGGGTTTGTAAGCCCGTCACTGAGTAAATCGCGCACGGAGTCCGCGCTGGTCTTCTCGAAGCCCGAACGGTTACCCGCTCCGCCGTCGGCGAGCGCGCATGCACAAGCAAGGGATCCGAAGATCATGTCCAAGTCATCCGTGGTGGTAGGGGTCGACGTGGCAAGCAAACACTTCGACGTCGCAGCGCTCGCGGACCAGCTTCCGGCCACACGCTATGCCAACGATGCTGATGGTCATACGGCGCTGGTCCACGCGTTGGCGCCGCTGGGCGTGGCGCTGGTGGTCATGGAAGCGACCGGCGGTTACGAGGCGGCGTTGGCCTGCGCGCTGCAGGCCGCCGACGTGCCGGTGGCGGTGATTAACCCGCGGCAGGCGCGCGACTTTGCCCGATCTCTTGGCAAGCCGGCCCATCGGCGGTTACCCGCTCCGCCGTCGGCGTGCGCGCATGCCGATCGCATCGACGCTCAGGCCCTGGCGGAATTGGCGGCCACCTTGGTGCGCCGACCCGACTGCGCCCGCTTTTTGCGTCCACGCTCCAGGGCCGAGCAGCAGGACTTGGCCGCCTTGGTTACCCGCCGCCGTCAGCTCACCACCATGCTGCTCTCCGAGCGACAGCGGCTGCGGCTGGCGCGGCCCAAGGTGCGGCCCAGCGTGGAGGCCCTCATTACGGCGATCAAGGCACAGCTCGATGAGGTTGAAGCGCAGATGGTTGGCCACGTGCAGAGTCACTACGCCGAACTCGATGCGTTGCTGCGCTCGACCGGCGGCATCGGCCCGGTGGCCAGCGCGACGCTGCTCGCCGATCTGCCCGAACTCGGCAAGCTCAATCGCCGCCAGATCAGCGCGCTGGTCGGCGTCGCTCCATTCGCGCAAGACTCTGGTTCGACGCACGGTCGCCGACGAGTAAGCGGTGGGCGTTTCGAGCTGCGCCGAGCGCTGTACATGGCGACGCTGACCGCCACTCGCCATAACCCAGTGATTCGCCATTTCTACGAGCGCTTGGTCGCCGCCGGAAAGCTCAAAAAGGTCGCCCTCATCGCTGCAATGCGTAAGCTCATCACCATCCTCAACGCCATGGTCCGCGACCAGCAGAAGTTCAACGTCAATCACATCACCTCTTGACAAAGGAGACGGTTACTCAATGCTCGAAAAGTTGCTCTGAGCTTGGCCTGCTTCGTCTATTTTGCCGGTCCTGGTCGCGGTGAGCAGGGTGTGCCGGGTCGCACCCAGTCGCGCCGAGTGGTTCACGCCCGAATCGACGGTTGCGATGTGAGTCGCGAACGGTGACAACCATTCATGTCTGCACGACTCGAGTTCAGTTAGCGTCGGATCGGAGACGGCCTTGCCCTCTGGCGCGGCCGTTTACAGGGCAACTGCATCAACGCGAATACTGAAGAAAACGCGCCCCACTAGCAGTAGCCGCGCGTTTCGCACGAGCGCGCTTCGCCCCCGGATCCGCGGTACAACGTACGAGGTACAAGGTATGGCGTGGGGTCTTGTTGAACCGATGAAACGTCTGCTACAGCCTTTCGTCCTCGTCGTCACGGCGCTCCTCGCGGTCGGCTACGCGTATGTCGCGGTGCGCCTCGGCTCGGGGCCGTGGGGGCGCGGCGCGCTCGCGATACCCTTCGTTCTCATCTGGCTCGTGCCGGTGCTGTACTGGAGCCGCGTACGCGACAGCGAGGAGTCGTGGCTGGACCAGGCCGCGCACCAGGCGAGCTATCTTTCGATGGCTTGGGTGAGCTTCCTCCTCGTCCTGACGCTCGGGCGCGATCTCGCGCTGCTTCTCACGGCAGCACTGCCGTTCGGGGCCGTGCACGCCGTAGTGGCGGAGGACGGCGTGCCAGCGGTGCTCGTCGCCTCGCTCGTCGCCTTGGTGCTCGGCGCGCTCACGGCGCTGCGCGGGCCGCGCGTCAAGGAAGTCGAGATTCGCGTGCCGGGCCTGCATCCCGACCTCGCCGGCTTGCGCATCGTGCAGCTTTCCGACCTGCACGTCGGCCGCAATATCCGGCGCGCCTACGTCGAGCGAGCGGTCGAGCGAGCGCGGGACCTCGCGCCCGACCTCGTCGCGCTCACCGGCGACCTGGTCGATGGGCCGGTCGAGCGCCTGGCGCCGCACGTCGCACCCCTCGCCACGCTCACCGCTGACGGCCGGGCCTTCTTCGTGCTGGGCAACCACGACTGTTATTCCGGGGCGCCGGCGTGGATCGCGCACTTCCGCGAGATGGGCATGCGCGTGCTGTTGAACGAGCACGCGGTGGTGCGCAAAGGCGCGGCGACGCTCGTCGTTGGCGGGGTGGTCGACCCCGCCTATCGCCTTCAGCGGCCGGAGATCTCGCTTGAGGATGCGCCGAGCGCCGATTTTCGCCTGCTCCTCGCCCACAACCCGAAGCTCGCCCCGCTTGGAGCGCGCGCGGGCTTTGACCTCCAGCTCTCGGGCCACACGCACGCGGGGCAGTTCTTTCCTTGGACGCTCGCCGTGCGCCTCGTCCATGCGCCCCACGTCGCGGGGCTCTCTCTCGAGGGACGCATGTGGGTCTACGTGAGCGCAGGCACGGGAACGTGGGGGCCACCGGTGCGCTTTGGTACGAGTCCGGAGATCACGCTGGTCAGGCTCGTGGCCGCCTGAAGCCCTGCCGCTCGTGTGCTTGGCGCGAGGCACGTGGAGCAAACATCCCGCCCAAGAATGGCCGCGCCCCCCGACCCGCGCGAGGGGTGAGGTTGGCGCGAGGTTAGGCGCCGTTCTGTCCGGGACAGTGGAGGGCTGGGGGCTCTAAAGAAGGAAGTCTTGTCGCGGGACAAGCACAAGCCACAATTGGTTGCTGACCCTAACGCCGTGATTCGAAGTGGAACGGCGGCGGTCCAGACCGATCCAACCAACTTTACGCCGCCGGAGGTCCCATGCCGCACTACATCGACGCCATCGTCATCCCGGTTCCCCGTGCCAGCCTCGACACGTACAAGCGCGTGTCCGAGGAATGGGGCAGCGCCCACATGCGCCACGGCGCTCTGTATTACTCCGACTTGATCAGCGACGACGCTCAGCCCGGCAAGCTCACCTCGTTTCCCCAAGCCGTGCAGCTCAAGGACGGCGAGGTGATCGCGTTGGCGTGGGTCGTGTATCGGAACAAGGAGGATCGCGACCGCATCAGCAAGGCGGTCATGGAGGATCCGCAGCTCAAGGAGTCGATGGACCCCTCGAAGATGCCCTTCGATGGCAAGCGCATGTTCTGGGGTGGGTTCGAGACCATCATCGGCCTCGCGCCCAGTCGATAGCAGGACCACGGAGGATCAGCGCGCGAGCGATTGCGCGAGCATCAATAGCGCGCCGTACAACCTGCGTCGAACGAGGCGCTTATCGGTCTGCCGCTTCTTGCGCTCGCCGCCGCCGTCGGGTTTGCGTGCATCTATCTGGCAGTGCACTTCCCGGTTGACGTCCTCGGTGCGGTCGCGCTGGCAGCGGCCGTGTCGGCGGTTTTTGCGCCGGCCTGGCACCGATTTGGGGCTGGCATCACCGAAATCGTGCAGCACGGCTATCGAAAACTCCTGGTCTTGCCAATCTGTCGAGCCGGGCTGCGCTCATGATCTCCGGCGCGCGCAACCCGCCCCGACAGATGGTTCACCGGTGGCTCTCGCGAGTGCTTATGATGCTTTCGCTGGCGATGCCTGTTGCTGCACGGAGCGCGCCGGCACTCGACGTTAGCGTTGCGACGCGCGGCGACATGGTGGTGGTTGACGTGCGGATGGCTGTCGACGTTGATGTGGCACGAGCCTGGGCAGTCCTGACGGATTACCCGCACATGGCCGAGTTCGTATCGGATCTGCGACTTAGCGAGGTCTTGTCGCAACACGACAACGTACTCGTCGTCCATCAGATCGGCGAGACGAGCTTCGGATTGTTGAGTTTCGCTTACGACACGGTCCGCAAGGTCTAACTCGCACCGATGGCGGAGATTCGTTCCACGCTCGTGGCGGGCGACTTCAAGTCCTATAGCTTCGCGACACGCCTCGTTGCAACCACAGGAGGGTGTGTGGTGGTCAATCATGGGGAGTACGTTCCCAATCGGTGGATACCCCCCATCGTCGGCCCAGCATTGATCAAGCAGGCGACGCGAAAGCAGTACGAGGAGCTACACGCGGAGATGCTAAGGCGCGGGGACGAACCGCGTCGCGTGTCCGCGGGGCGAAGCCACACAGGCTAGTTGGTGACGGCGCTTATGTCTGCGCCGGTCAGGTTCGCGGCGATGCGGTTCATCATCATGCCCTAGCGCTCACCGCTTGCGAAGCGCCTCAGCTGGTCAATGATGTACGCACCATGCTGGCCGTTCAGATCCGGAGGAGCCGACCCGATACCTCGCACCATGCCCATCATCGGCATGCCCGGCCCAGTACGCGTCGCGTGACACATCGCGCATGCGGGCATCATGCCGCCGCCGGCCGGTCGCGACCTCGGAGTACCATTTGTTGTACTGTTGGCGTGTGCCGACCGGCCTTCCCCCCATATCAGGCTCGGCGGGGCCCCTATCCGCGACGTAGCAAACTCGGACGCCGAAGGCTTCCAGCGCGATAAATAACCGATGGCGCCTTGGCCTCGGCGCCACCGGTTACATCTGTCGCCCTGACGCGGGCGATCGATTCGCGCCGATCATCCGCCTCATCGCCAGTGCGATTCAGTGTTCGTGATGGCCGTTCGTGCCGTGCCATTCCTGGCGCCCATGGTCATTGCGCCTGCCATGATCAACGTATCGCGGGCCATAGTAATGAACATAGTCGACCCGCGTGCGCGGATAGTAAACCGGCGCATCTTGGTAATACACGGGCGCGGCGCCATAGTAGACCGGCGCAGGCGCGTACACGGTCGCCGGCACGGAGTAGTACCCCGCATCGTAATAGGACGACGAACTCGCGGCGATGCTCGCTCCCGCAATTGCGCCAATCGCGCCGCCTATGGCGGCCCCATCACGGCCGTGGACGTTATGGCCGATTGCGGCGCCGATGCCTGCGCCGACGACGGCCCCAAGCAACGCGCCATCATTGGCATGGGCTTGGCTCGAAAGCGCGGTGACGCCTACGGTTGCTGCGGCGACAGCGGCGATGATCAGTGATTTTCTCTTAAGCATGGTTACCTCCGGTAAGTCTGAATTCCGTACCGCGGACTACGGCGCCGCAGCGGTTGTCATTGCGGTTAATCGACAATGAGCCCACGGTCTGATGCCGTGCGTGACCCCAATCCGCTGCGGTGCCGCTACTTCCAACCCTTCAGCCGCGGCCGAAATGGCGATGGCGGCCTTGGAACTGGCTGTCGAAGATCTTTTGCTGTTCCGGTGACAGAACGGCGTAGAACTCCTTCACCGCTTGAGCACGCGCGGCGGCCTGTTGCTGCGCGGTCTGCAGGAATGCCGCCAGGCGGTCTGCGCGCTCAGGTGCGGTCATCGTCGCGACGGACGCCCCTTCGGGCCTGACCGACGTGCTTGCCTGCAACTTGGCCGTGAACGTCTTCCATGCAGCTTCCTGCGTCGTCGACAGACTCAGCTTGTCGTGCAGCGCTGCCTGACGCTTGGCCATGCGTTCGGCCGACTTCCCGTCATGCGAACCGAATGCGCTCCAGTGGCAACCTTCGCCGGCCGACGCTGCGCCGACCTCCGACGCAGCAAGGGCGGCGGTACCGAGCCCGAGAGTTGCCACGGCGATGACAATACTCTTCCGAAATGTGTTCATTGATCACTCCTTGGGGGTGGGCAAACCGTGCTTCTCGCACGGTTCCTATGGTCGTCGCCCGATGTATCCACGACTTGTCCCAGAGCGGCCAATGTGTACCGGCGTGTACCACCCACGAGCGTGTTTGTATCGAGTTGTATCCGCTGTGCCCAGAGATACATTGCGGTACATGCTCATGTCCGGCCCTTGATTGGGCCCTGCCATAATCACGCCATGAACGCGCGACCGCTGATTCTGATCGTTGATGATGATCGTGAAATTCGCACGCTGCTGTCGGAATATCTTGCCGACAACGGGTGCCGCACGGTGGTGGCGGCCGACGGCGTGGCGATGTGGAAAGCTCTCGACGCGACGCGTATCGACCTGATTGTTCTCGACTTGATGATGCCGGGCGAAGACGGCCTGCAACTATGCCGAACCTTGCGCGCGAGGTCGAACGTGCCGGTAATTATGCTGACCGCGCGCGGTCAGCCGATCGATCGAATTATTGGCCTGGAAATGGGGGCCGACGATTACCTGGCCAAGCCGTTCGAGCCGAGGGAGCTGCTTGCCCGTATTCGCAGCGTCCTGCGACGCACCGAAACGCTGCCGCCGAACCTGGAGGCCGCGGAAGCTACGCGCATGCGTTTTGCAGGATGGACGCTCGATCTCACCGCAAGGCATCTCGTCAACCCAGCGGGTGTCATCGTCGTCTTGTCCGGCGCGGAACTCCGCTTGCTCAAAGTCTTTCTCGAGCATCCCAAGCGTGTGCTTAGCCGCGACCAATTGCTTAACCTCACGCAGGGCCGCGATGCGGACCCCTTCGAGCGCTCCATTGACCTTCAGGTGAGCCGAGTTCGACAGAAGCTCGACGAAGACGCTCGCGACCCACAACTCATCAAGACCGTGCGCAACGAAGGCTACGTGTTGAGCGCCGAGGTAAAGATCGAATCGACGCCATGAAGGCATTCGTCACCTCGATGCACGGCCGCGTGTTTGTCCTCATCATAGGCGGGATCGTGGCGTCCGCACTGCTCACCGCCGTCCTCGCCGATCTCCAGGGGCGGCGGACGTTCGCCCAGGTGCGCGCAGCGCATACGGCCGATCGCGTCGAGCAGCTGGTCAGTGCGCTTGAGGCAGTACCGCCGTCGGTTCGCCCGACGTTGGCGGCGACCCTAGGCAGGGGGATGAGCGCGCAATTCGTAAGACCCAACACCCCTCCCAAAGAGACCGATGCGGAGCTCACCGATGCGCTGGTCGAGGAGCTCGGTCAGGATCGCAACATAACGGCTACCGCCGGCACACCGGTCGATTGTGCGGCGCAAGCTGGCAATGGCGCGTCCGCGCACCCGGTCATCGCCTCGTGCCAGGTCATCTCACTGACGCTGCACGACGGCACGCCTTTGCGTCTGGTCTTGCGCCAGCAACCCGACTTCAGCTGGTCGCGATCGCACTCCACGCGCTGGCTGCTGTACGCAATCGTGTTTCCAATTTGCCTTGCCTTGCTCGCCTACGTCGTTGCTCGCATGACGACACGTCCGCTCGATCGGCTCGCGCGGGCAGCTACCGCGCTTGGCGGCGACATCAATCAGCCTCCGTTGTCGGAGAGCGGCCCCTCGGAAGTGCGCGGTGCAGCAGTGGCCTTCAATGCGATGCAGGCGCGCATTCGCAGCTATGTCGAGGAACGAACCGAGATGCTTGCCGCGATCGCTCACGATCTGCAGACGCCACTTACGCGTTTGCGGCTACGGCTGGAGAAAGTCACGGATGAAGACCTGCGCGAAAAGCTCGTTGCCGACATGGGCGCGATGCAGAGCATGATTCGCGAGGGTTTAGACCTTGCCATGAGCCTCGATACCGACGGCATGATGAAACGTGTCGACCTGGACTCGTTGCTCTCCAGCGTCTGTGCCGATGCCGTCGACACTGGCCAAGACGTCACACTGAGTGGCAAGACGCACGTTTCAATACTGGCCATTCCAATCGCCTTGCAACGCTGCCTTGCCAACCTTATCGACAACGCGGTGAAATACGGCGGCTATGCGCGCGTGACGGCGGCGCGCGAAGGAACCAAGGTGGTGATTCACGTTCGTGACGGCGGTCCCGGAATGCCAGAAGCACAGATGGAAAAGGTATTCGATCCGTTCTATCGGCTCGAGACGTCGCGCTCTCGCGAGACGGGCGGAACCGGGCTCGGGCTGACGATCGCGCGCAATATCACGCGTAAACACGGTGGCACGCTGGTTCTGCGAAACGCGGTGGGCGGTGGTTTGGATTGCGCGTTGACGCTACCTCTCGATGGCAACTGATGGCTCTTTCGACGCAAGAGCGATTCCGTCTTGTACTCTCGCGTCGTGGCGGTAGAACTTGCGCGTTAACTTGCGCGTTCGCTGGCGCGATTCGTTCGTCGCTCGAAGTACGGCGCACTTGGTTCGAGGACGTCGAGCGAAGGCTTCCGACTATTAGCTCAGCCGATGGACATACGAGCGATGTCGGCGCCGAGCCAAGTGTCGAACGTGAGCAGTTCGGGATTTATGAAGCATGAGCGCTCGGGGTCGCGGCTGCGGAGGAACTCATTTCCAAGAGATCTCGGGAACATGTTTCAGTTCCAGGCGATTGGCTCAACGCCTAATGCGTGATCCCAACAGCGGATGTTAGCCCCCGCCGAATTGAGAATCTCGCGCGGCGGAGGAGTTGGCAACTAGAGTGCCATCAAGCTCTTCGTTCCGCGCTCGCGGTGCCATGAACGCGGTAGCAACTTCTTCGTTCTGCGTTCCCGGTACTCGGCTCGAGGGCAGCGGGCGAGGGCCTGAGCACTAAGAACGTAGGTGGCTTCGTTCGACGCGCGTCACAGATCGGACAGCGGCGTTCCGGTGATAGACTGGTTCGCTTTACGACCAGGGTGATGTTTCGTTTCCACCGGAGTATCGCCCGGTGAATACTTTGCGTGCAACGCGATCTGGTCACCCTTCCTTGGAATTCTTGAAAGAGACACTTATGATGTGCTTTCGTCGAACACTCGCGCTCGGTCTGATTCTGGGCGCACCTGCCGTCCTCGCTGCCACGCTGCCGCCCGTCGAACCGATGCCGATGCTGGATGCGGCGGTGCTGGCCCGGCCCGAGTTGCTCAATGGGCCCGGCTACACCGTCGACGCTACCGCGCCGGTAGTCGGCTACATGGGCCAGTTCACGCTGCGCGCACCGGCAGGCATCTTCGCCGCAGATGGCACCGAGATGCTGGCTATTCGCGTGGGCGAATTGGCGGCGATCGCGCAGTTGAGCCAGCTCAGCCAGACCGGCGTGTTCGCCGATGCGCTCGCTGCGTCGGCCATGAAGACCGGCGCGGCCATCGGGCGAGCGGTGACGAATCCGGTCGAGACGATCTCGGGCCTCCCTGCCGGGGTGGGGCGCTTCTTTCAATCGGCGGCCACGACGGTCTCTCGTGCGACGGAGTCGCGGGGTGCCAATGCATCGTCCGGTGCGAGCGATGCGGCGGCGGATCTTCTCGGCATCAACAAGGCGAAGCGACGGATTGCCAAGCAGGTCGGTGCAGATCCCTATACGACGAATCCCGTACTCGCCAAGCAGCTCGATGACTTGGCGCGAGCGGCCTTCGCCGGCGGCGTCTCGCTGGACGTCGCCCTAGCCGTGTCGACGGCTGGGACGGCGACGGCGATTTCCGCAACGGCAACGGTCAGCAACCTGGTGTGGGACAAGTCGCCCGAGGACATTCGAACCATCCACGAGCAGAAACTGGCCGCCCTGGGTGTCGGCGCGGACACGGTGCGCGCCTTCGTCACGAATCGCTGGTTTACGCCCACGCTCTCCGTTCCGCTCGTCGAGCACCTCGAGCAGATCCCCGCGGCGAAGGGGCGCGCGGCGGTCGTTGCGCTCGCGGGCACCGTGGCAAGCGAAGGCGAGGCGAGGTTCATGATCAATACAGTGGACATGGCACGCCGGATCGGCACGGAACGGGACCCCGTCGTCGCCCTCGACCTGGCGGGTCGAATCCTGGTCGTCCGTACCCGTGGCGGCCGAATCGAAGTGCCTGCTCCGGTGGATTATGTCGTCTGGACCGCGCCGGTGAGGGCGTTCGCGGAGCGTAAAGACTTGCGGGGCGCCCAGCGCCGCATTCTCGTCACCGGCCTAGCTTCGGAGCGTGCCTCCGAGGGTCTGCAAGCAACCGGATGGGCCGTCCAGGGGCACAGCGAGCGATGAGCGCGAAGGCAACATTGTAATTTCGGCGAGATTCGCCGGCCGCCGGTGGTGTTTGCTCAGCCTGTGGGTGGCGAATTGATAGTTACGCCGCGATCGGCGTCCGGAACAAATCGCGGCAATGCTGCTGCCAAGCGTAGTGATCAAGCACAGCGCGGGAGGGACGGGGCTTGCCGGATGCTTCTGCCGGGGTGCCGCCACTGAGGGACTGGTGAACGCGGTTTCCGTTGTAATAAACCCCGAACGCTTCGAGTTTTTGGTTCAGGGCGACCGCATTCCAGAAGAATACGCGATCGAGATACTCGCGTCGGATGGTCCCAATCAGGCGTTCGATGAACGGATGCGAGACCGGCGCGTACGGAACCGACTTGATCTCCTCGATATCGAGGACGCGCAGGTTGGCAAGCAAGCGGTGGAATCGAAACAGTGGGTCGTGGTCGGTGCTGGCGTGCCGGGGCCAGGGAGTAGGGAAATCGACGCAGAACCGCTCGTCGAATCTCATCCTCGACGCGCTGGTATAGCTCGGGGTGGGTGCTGAGATGCGCTTCGGTCCGCTCGAGGTCTCGGACAAACGCTTCGGCCCGATTGACCTCAGACTGGTTGTACCACGCGATGGCGTTAGCGACTTCGGCCGCAGCAGCAGGCTTGTAGCGAACCGAGTAGCGCACTACGCGATGCCAAGCTTGGTCTTGATCTCAGCGAGTGAAACGTCCGTTTCTTCGGGGTGTGCGCGGTGGTGCGCAAGTCGCGCGCGAAGCTCAGTGCGTTGTTCCCCCGTGAGCGGCCCCGCGAAGGTCTCGCTGGCAACGCTGTCGAGGAGGTCCTGCGCCAACTGAAAGCGCGTGGCAGCGTCTAGCTTGATGATTTCATCGTAGAGGGTTGAGCTCATTAGCTCATTTGCATACCTTACCGATGGCAAGGCGTTTCCGCAACGGCCAACCGGGTGTGGTCCGCAAAATTCGAGCTGCTGGCACGTTGGCGCCTGACGACCGCAACCGCGGGTAGGGCGGAAACGATGGCCGGCAAGACTCGATTAGCGGCTCGAGCGCGATCACTGCCTCAGCGTAGTGATTTTGTAACGCAATGAGGCTAAGCGTGGCTAAGCACGGCTAACCGTGGCTAGACTTGGTGTTAAAAATGCGTCGTAAGTAACTGATATAAAAACATAAAATTCTAGTCACCGGCCCCACGAACTAGGTGGTCGTCGGTACTGCATCTGGGGCCCGCCGGAGGCGACGAAGCCGGTAATATTGCGAAGCCAAATTAATCCTTCAGAGGGGAAAACTCGGCAAACCAACCGAAAATATTACCGGCCGTTTTGGTCAAGATCGTTGACTGGCGCGGCTTTCCGTACGATGACCGGACGGACTGTTAATCCGCAGGTCCCAGGTTCGAGCCCTGGTCGGGGAGCCACAGATCTAGTTTTCCGCGATAGCACTCACTAACATGGGCCAAAAGGGTGCCCAAAGTGTGCTACATATCGACCGAAACGGCGTCCTTAGCGGCGCCGTTTTTGTTTCCAGCGCAAGAACTTATCGGCGACGACCTGCGGATTATGAGTCCGTCGCTCTAGTGTGTTCGTAAGCGTCCGGCGACGGCATATTGCGGGCCGGTCCCGATGTAGATTAGCCAGCTCGACGCAGAGAATCGTTTCCACGCCTGCAGCCAAGTTGTTCGATCGTCGTAAGCTCAGGGAACTCGATGGAGTCCGATGGTCGCGCGGACCTTGCGCTTTCCCTGCCGGCACACGGCGACCACGGCGTGGCTTGAGATCGAAGCCGACGAGCGCTACTTCATTGCCCATCAACCGGACCTGCTTGAATCGCCCGAACATTTTCTCGATGCAGGTCAGCCAGGCCACCGCCTGCTCCTCCTCACCGTAAGCATCGGTAAGGGCAAGATCGATGCACGCCTTCACCGATTTGCATTGCCGCATTTCGTCGAGCAGGCTGTCCATGGATCTGAGGCAGCTGCTGGCTACGCGCGTGACCTGCCGGATGGTTTGGAACTTGGCGGTGTGTTGACTTCGTCGATGTAGACGCTCGTTCTCGTAGGCATCTCCGATCGCCGCATCGAGGCGTTGCAACAGATCCACGAGGGATTCGCCAGGTCGCCGCACGAGCATCGCCAGACATTGATCTTCGTCCACGGCGGTCGCAGCGCAGCGGATGGGGCCGACCGCACCGACGGTGATCTCGCCGTTGCCATCGATCAGGAACTCGATGTTCTCGAAGGCGCTCGGCGCCTTCGGCGGCACCGGCTTACGCCGCGAGCTGCTCATGCTCGACACGTTGCTGATGCGAAGTTCCATGGCAGCAGCTCGGCGAGCCGATTGCTCGGCTGCTCGGCGATGCGCTCCAGCACGAAGCGCAGGTACGCTTCCGGGTCGAGCCCGTTGAGCTTGGCCGTCTCCAGCAGCGTGTACAGCACCGCCGCGCGTTCACCGCCCGAGTCGGCGCCGGCGAACAGGAAGTTCTTGCGCGACAGCACCGGCCCGCGCAGGGCGCGTTCCGCGGCATTGTTGTCGATCTCGATGGCGCCGTCGTCGCGATACCGCGTAAGAGCGGCCCAGCGCTTGAGGCGTAGTTGATGGCGCCGGCGAGCTCCGACTTGGCCGATACCTTGGCCCGCGTTTCCAGCATCCATTGCTGCAATGCGTCCAACAGCGGACCGGCGCGCGCCTGGCGCACCCGCCAACGCTCGTCGGGTAGACTTGCCCCGGATTTCCTGCTCGATAGCGTACAGCCCCTGGATTCGGGTCAGCGCTTCCTCGGCCAGTGGCGAGCGGGTGGAGGCATGCAAGTCATAGAACTTGCGTCGGGCATGCGCCCAGCAGGCCGCCTCGCGGACCCGGCCATCGACATAGAGACCGTCGAAGCCGCTGAAGCCGTCGGCCTGCAGGGTGCCTTGGAAGTCCTTCAAATGGGCGCGCGGGTGCGCGCCCTCTCGGGTCGGCGTATAGCGATAGAACGCCGCCGGGGCCTCGGCGCTGCCTGCCGGTCGATCGTCGCGGACGTACACCCACAGCCGGCCGGTCTTGGTCTTGCCCCGGCCCGGATCGAGCACCGGCACCGGCGTGTCGTCGGCGTGGATCTTCGCGGCGGCGGTGACGTAGCGACCGATCAGCTCGGCCAGCGGCGTGACCAGGCGCGAGATGCCACCGATCCAATCGGCGAGCGTCGAACGCTCCAGGTCGATGCCCTGCCGGGCATAGATCTCGGACTGCCGGTACAGCGGCAGGTGATCGAGGTACTTGGACACGGCGACGTGCGCCAGCAGGCCCGGGCCGGCGATCCCTTTGTCGATGGGACGCGACGGTGCCGCCGCCTGCACGAGGGTCGAACACTTGCCACAGGCAAACTTCGGCCGGACGTGGCGGATGACCTTGAAGTGCTCGGGAATGAACTCGAGCTGTTCCGCGACATCCTCGCCGATCTGCTTGAGCACGCCGCCGCAGCCAGGACAGGTGCAGGCTGCCGCATGGACCACGCTCTCCCGTGGCAACGTCGCCGGCAGCAGCCGCCGCACGGGCGGCGTCCGCGGCGACGAGGCGGGAGAGTCTCGGCGGGCGCCGGGCTCGCCGCCAAGCTCGTTTCCAGCTCCTCGACGATCAGCTCCAATTGCACGACGCGGGCATCGTGCTGCTCGGAGCGCCGGCCGAACTGGATGCGCCGCAGCCGCGCGATCTGCAGCTTGAGCTTCTCGATCAGCAACCGCGCGGCCAGCACTTCGCCGCGCTGCACTTCCAACTCCGCCACACGCTGCACGACTTCGGCATCGCGCTCGACCAGCAGGCGCTTCAGCGTCGCAACGTCATTTGGAAGTTGATCGATCGGCCAGTGCCATGACCGCGAATTTACCGCAGGTCGCAGGCGCGATGCACGCGCGCAATGCATCACGCGGCACATCGCGATGATCCACTGTTGTTACGCTGCGACGCTCGGTTGCCAAGTGCGCGTGGGACGCCGCCAGTCGATGCCTTCCAGCAGCATCGACAGTTGCGCCGCAGACAGATGCACGACGCCGCTGGTCGCCTGCGGCCACACGAAGCGACCCCGCTCCAGGCGCTTCGCGTACAGGTTCATCCCATCGCCGCTCCACCACAACAGCTTCACCAGATCCCCGCGCTTGCCGCGAAACACGAACACGTCACCCGAGAACGGCTGCTCACCCAACGCCGTCTGCACCAACGCGGCCAGGCTGTTCATCCCGCGCCGCATGTCGGTGACGCCCGCGGCAATCCACACCCGGGTAGCAAGCGGCAAGCCGATCATCGACCGGTCAGCGCGCCGACCAATGACTTCAGCAGTTCCGGATCGGGCGGGCCGTAGAACCGCGCCACGCCCCGTGGCATTTCGATCTCCAGTGTGACCGATGAACATGCCGACCCGCGCCGCAACGCCGCCCGCAGCGCGCCCGCGCACCGCCACCGGCAGCAGCTCCATGCCGAATGTCGGCGACCTTGCCAAACCCGCCATGCCGAAACTTCACCACCCACTTGCGCACCATGTTGGCGTTGGCCTGGTGCGCCATGGCGACGCCGGCCAGCGACGCCCCGGGGACCAGGCACTCGCGCACGATCGCCAATTTCTGCGCCTCCGCTGCGCCGCCGGCGCCGGCCTTCTCCAGCGCCTTCGGCACGCTTCCCCGCTCTTGCTTGCTCTGATCCATTGGCGTCCGCCTATTTCGTAGCGGACGCCATCTTTGCGCGCCGACAAGCGTCCGTTCAAGATGCCACTCACCGGACGCTTACGTGTGTTCCGACGGACGCCCCGCGACGCGGTGGCGGAGGGAGCACCGTCGCTCGCAGCGCCGACCGCTCGGGGTCAACGTTCTGATAGAATTCTTACTTGGTATTACTCAGGAGCGGACCAATGGCTGTATCGGTTACGAGCAAGGGTCAGGTCACCATTCCGAAACGGGTTCGGGAGGCCTTGGGCATCACGCCGGGCAGTAAAGTCGAATTCGATGTGGCAGGTGGTGGTGCGCGACTGAAGTTGGTCAAGAGGCATGTTTCGTCACGGATCGAGGAGGGGGCTGCGATTCTCGCTTACAAAGGCCCTCGCATTCCGGTCGACGAGATGCACGGAGGCTGGGCGATGAGGAAAGCGGCGAAACGTGCGCGCCGTTGATACGAACATCCTTGCTCGCTATTACCTCCGCGATGATGTCGCGCAGGGGCGTATCGCTGCCGACCTGCTCGCAGCTGGCGATCTATTCGTCCCCAAGACGGTGATCCTGGAACTTGAATGGGTGCTGCGCTACGTTGCCGATCAGCCGGGCGACAAGGTGATCGATTGCCTAAGGCATTTGATCGCGCTGCCGGGAATTATCATCGAGGACCGCGACGAGATCGACGCAGCGTTGCGTAATTCCCGTAATGGAATCGACTTTGCCGATGCACTGCACCTCGCGGCCAGCAAAGCGTGCGCCGAGTTGCTGACGTTCGACGACCGAGGTTACGCCCGGCGGGCGAAGAAGCTTCGCCTGAAACCGCCGGTCCGGGTGCCGCAGATGTAACTCTGTCGGATCTCTGCTGGTGGATCTATCAGACCCCGGGTCCGGCCGACCACAATAAGGTCATTCGACGGCGGGATCGAGATATTTTTCGACGGCATCCGCCTTAATGGACGACGGATGCTCCTGTGTCTGGCGAATGTCAGTGGCTGGCAGATACTGGTACACGGTCTCGCGGCTCACCCCGTACGTCCGCGCCGGCTCGGCCTTCGGCATCCCGCTCTGCGCCAGCTCGACCAACTCCCGCGACTGCTCGGCCGTCAGAGCCTTGGCGCGGCCCTTGTAGATGCCTTTCGCCTTACGCGATGGGCGATCCCTTCGGCCTGACGTTTCGCGCAATAGGCTGCGCTCGAACTCCGCGAAGGCTCCCAGCATGGTGAGCATGAGAGTTGCCATCGGGTCGCGCTTGTCCCCGGTGAAAGTCAGGCTGTTGTTGACGAACACGACGGTAACGCCCCGGCCCGTGAGGTCCGCGACGATACGTCGGACGTCGTCCACGTTTCGGCCGAGACGATCGAGGGAATGCACATAGAGCGTGTCACCGTCTCGCACGTACGCGAGCGGAGCCTGAAGGGCAGGAGGATCTGGACCACAAAGGCCGGTGCGCCAGGCCATCGGCAGATCGTCGGAGGGCCGTCTTGGTGACCTTTGGTGCCGGGAACAACTGTGTTGTTTAGCGGCGCGGAGATGGCACCGCGATTCAGTGCTCTCCTACCACTCGCTCCCTAAGACCAGCCGCTCGAAAAGGTCCGGCGCGCCCATCTGTCCGCCCTTCAGCATCAGTTCCACGCCGTCGATGCGCGGGTCGTCGGCATGTATCCGGCAGACCGCGACCCCCGGAGCAGCACGACCAACCCAGGAGAGCGCGCAAGGCGCGAGCGCCTGAACCACAGCGCTCGACGTGTCGCCGCCCGCAATGCCGATCCGCTGCACGCGTGTGAGGGCGAGCACGCGGCACACGAGTTCCCCGCTCGATCTCGCCAGCGCAGGACTGCCGGCTTCACTGCACGCACCATCGATCGGCGTCGTATGCGCGAGCACGTGACGGCCGGCGTCGAGCGCGGCGGCGATGGTCGCTACCGTTGTATCTAGGTAGACCTCGCCGCGGACCAGGAGTCCCGCGTCGAGCGGTATGCGTTGGTAGGAGCGTGCGGCCTCGATCTGGCACGCCGTCTGCGGCGACAGGCTGCCGGCCAGCACGAAGACCGGTCCTTGCGCGGGCCCGATCCGTCCGTCGCGCGCCTTGCGCGGTAGGCAACGCGCGTCGATCACGGCCGCGGCGACGCTGCTCGCGCCGACGGCGAGCAGCGGTGCGCTCCGGCTGTACTGCGTGATGAGGCGGCCAAGCGTCGTCACGTGCGCCTCGGTCAGCACATCCACGAGAACCGATCGATAGGATGCGCCGGGCGCTCGCGATGCGATCATGCGGTCCAGCTCGGCGTCGAGGCTCGAAGCCGGCGCTTCCAGCGTTCGCCAGTCGAGCAGTGCGACATCGGTAAGCCCCTGCGCGCCAAGGTGCAGGCGAAGTTCGGCTTCATGCATCGGCGTGACCGGATGACAGCGCATCGTCGGGTGCCGGTCGATGCGATGGATCACGCCCGCTGCATCGGCAGCGAAGAGCTGCCCGAAGGCGCAGTAGCGACCGAGGCTCGGCTGCCCGCCGACGATCAGCACCAGCGGTCCCCCGATCGATGCGTGGAGTGTCTCAACGGCTGTCGCGATGTTCCCGATCTCGATCGCGCTGTCGAACGTCGAGCAAACCTTGTAATGGATGACCGGCGCACCGCATGCGATGAAGAAGTGGCCGACCGGCGCCAGCGTTGTCGCGATTGCCTCGGGCGCCATCGCACGGGTCGCCCCGGCGATACCGATCGCGTCGAGCGGGCCGCAGGCCGCCAGGCGGGCGCGCGACGGCACATCGAGGAAAAGTCGGGTGCGAAGGCCGGCCTGCGCGAGCGTGGCGAGCGTGTCGCTCGCCCCCGTGAAGTCGTCGCCGTACCAGGCGAAGGCCGGCGTGCCGCTAGCCATGGACATGGCCGAAGAACGCGAGCGCGGCGCGAAGCTCAGGCGCGTCGCGGGCTGCGTCGGCGAGCGATCGTTGCTCGCGAACGGCCGTCCACGCCTGGCGAATGCTCGCCACACCCGCGCGCGGCCCATCGGGATGCGCAAGAATGCCGCCGCCGCACATGAACAGCAGGTCGCCGCTTGGAACCACTTCGAGGGTTGCCGGTAGCGTGCCCGCCCACTGTCCCGACGAGAACGCGGGCAGCACGACGTCCTTGCGTTCGGCCGGATCGACCAATGGCGTCAGGCAATCATCCGCAGCGCGCGCCACCTCGTCATCGGACTGCGCGAACTTTCCTGCGAGCCCGTGCACGTGCATGTGATCGACGCCGGCAAGCCGCCAAAGAAGCTGATAGGGCTGGAAGTCCATGCCCAATGCCGGGTGGCGAGAGAACATGCCGAAGCCGTTGCGATGGCCGTGCAGCACGAGGCCGCTGTGCCGGCGCAGCGCCTGCATCGACGAGAAGCCGACCCAGTTGAGGCTCGCCATGACGCACGAGCCGCCCTCGCGCGCGACGAGCTCGGCGTGGCGCAGCATCGCGTCGTGCTCGTCGGTGATGTTGAATGCGACGAGCACCTCTTTTTTGGTCCGGTCGCGGAACGCGCGCACGACCTTCATCACTTCGCGCACCCGCTCGGCCACCGGTGCATGCTCCGGATCGGCGCAGCACTCGTCATCCTTCACGAAGTCGACGCCCGCCTCGCAGAGCTGCCCGACGAGCGCCGCGGTCGCCTTGGCGTCCAGGCCGACGTTGGGCTTGATGATCGTACCGATCAGCGGACCTTCGGCAACGCCCGCGAGCTGGCGCGTGCCTTCCACGCCATGCTGCGGGCGCTCGAAGCACTCGCGGAACGCAGGCGGGATGCGCACTTCGAGCAAGCGCACGCCGGTGGTTTCGCCGAGGTCGAAGAGGTTGCCTGCGAGCGTTGCCACCAGCGTGGGCAGGTTGCGGCCGATGTTCGCCACAGGGAAGGAGATCGATGCGCGCGCGCGCCGCCACGGTCCTCGTCTGCATTCGCGCGCCAGCCGCGCGCTCGGAAGACTCGGCTGCGGCGCCGACTCGACCTCCTCGACGCGTTCGACGACCGCGCCGCTTCGCTCGCGCAACGCATCGGTTTCGCCCGCCACGCGCACGAACGTGCCGCTGCTCTGCTCGCCGGCGAGGGTCGCCGCGACGCGCTCGGGGTCGAGCGGCGTCTCGATCAGGTAGTCGGCCTCGAACCGAAGCGTCATGCGCTGGCCATTACAGAGTCGAGAGGTCCGGGAAGGCGCGCACCGGATCGCGTCCGTCCCAGTCCTTCGCCGCGTCGCGAATCATCCTGAACAGCCGTCCCTTCGGACCCGCGACCTCGGAGAGTTCGATCACCGCACCCGGATGGAGCCCCGCATGATCGGTCCGCTCCTCGAAGTAGACGAAGCGGCCGTTATCCCCGACCTCGCCGCTCATGCATACGCGGAAACCCGCGGCCTCGGCGCGCGCGAGATCACTGTCGAAATTCTCCGTCCAGTACGCGAAATGCTGGCCACCTACATGGCCGGCGCGCTGGAAGTCGCGGTACATCGACGGCACGTCGTTGCGCGTCTGCACGAGCTCGATCTGAAGCGCCCCGGCATTGGCGAGCGCGACCGAGTTATGCGGCTCATAGCGCTGGCCCCGATAACGGTAGTTACGAATCGGCACCTTCGGGTTGTAGTACCAGGGGCCCACCCCCAGCGCCTGGACCCAGTAGTCGATGGAGGCCTCGATGTCGGGTACGACGTAGGCGATCTGGCGGATTTCTCCGAGGAAGCGGCTCATGTCTCATTTCACCATCAGGTTCGGCAGCCACGCCGAGAGCTGCGGCACGAACGTGACCACGGCCAGCGCGACGATCAGCGGTACCAGGAAGGGCATTGCGCCGGCGACGACCCGGTGCAATGGCAGGCGCGCGACCTGCGCGACCATGTAAAGGCTCATGCCGACTGGCGGCGTGAGGAGCCCGATCATCAGGTTCAGCACGACGACGATCGCGAGGTGCACCGGGTCCACGCCCGCGGCGGCGAGCGCGGGCGTGAAGATCGGTGCGAGGATCAGGATCGCCGCGATCGACTCCAGGATCATGCCGACGACGAGCAGAATCAGGTTGACGATCAGCAGCAGCACCAGCGGGCTCTTCGATAGCGCGAGCAGGAACTCGCTGGCGCGCGTCGGCACCTGGTCGATCGTCAGCACCCAGGCGAACAGCGCGGCTGAGCCCACGATGAACAGCACGGCCGCGGTCGAGCGCACCGTTTCGCGCGCGGCCTCGACGATCCCCGTCCAGGTCAGTTGGCGATAGACGACGAAGCCCAGCAGCAGCGCGTAGAGCACGGTGATGGCGGCGACCTCGGTGGGCCCGAACAGACCGCTCACCAGCCCCCCGATCAGGATGACGGGCGCGAGCAGCGCCGGCAGCGCCTTCGTGAACGCCGAGCCGAGTGACGGGGCGTTCTCGAGGATCGTGTCCCGCGGCAGATTCTGGCGCCGTGCCATGATGCCGATCTGCAGCATCAGGAGCAGCGCGATCACCACGCCTGGAAGCACGCCGGCGAGCAGCACCTTGACCGCGCTCACCTCGGCCGCGGCGGCGAAGATGATCAGCGGAATGCTGGGCGGGAAGATCGGGCCGATCGTCGCCGCCGCCATCGTGATGCCAGCCGCGAACTCGTCGCGATAGCCTTGCTCGCGCATCATGCGGATCTGTGTGCCGCCGAGCGCGCCGATGTCGGCCAGCGCCGCGCCGGAGATGCCGGAGAACACGAGGTTAGCGAGCACGGTGACGTGGCCGAGGCCGCCCCGGATGCGGCCGACGACCAGCCGGATCAGCTCGAACAGGTAGCGTGTGATCCCTGAGGCGCCGAACAGCGCCGCGGCGAAGATGAACATCGGCACGGCGAGCAGCGGCACCGAGTCGAGCGCGTTGATCGTGCGCTGCGCGAGCACGGTCAGCGGCAAGTCGTTCCACCAGATGACGATCGCGGCCGAAAGGCCCATCGAGATCGCGACCGGCACGCCCATCAGCATCGTGACGAGGAACAGCGCCAGGGCGGACAGGCTCATCACGAGGCGGTACCCCCTCGAAGGATGCGCGCCAGGCGCGCGAACGCGACCACCGTCAACATGACCATGCCGATCGCCGCCGGCGTGTAGTACAGCCAGTTGGGGATGCCCAGCGCGGCGGTCGAGAACTGTGCCGCGCGCTGGAGGAAGCGCCACCCGCCATAGAGGGACGCGAGGCAGAAGGCCACGACGAGCAGCTCGTTGAGGGTCGCGACCATGCGTGCCGGCAGGCCTCGCGTTAACTTCAAGAGGATGTCGACCTTGACGTGTCGGTCATCCAGCAGCAGCAGCGGGATCGTCAGGTACACCACGCCCAGGCCCGCGTACCGTGCCAGCTCCTCGGCCCACGGAAAACCCAGCGCGAGGACGTTGCGGGCGACGACCTGGACGATGATGAACGCGGTCATCACGACCAGGAGCGCCATCGCCACGGCTTCAAGCGCGTGACAGGCGCGGGCCAGCCAGCCGGTCTCCTCGCGCAGTGTCGTCACGCGTCGATCCTTGCACAGGGAGGAGCCGCCATTGCTCCGCCGTTGCGCCGTCGGGCGCTACCTGATCGCCGCGATCTCCTTGTAGAGATCGCCGTACTTGGCGCCGAACTTCTCGTCGACGAGCTTGTTCACCGAGGCCTTGAACGCATCGCGCTTGAGACCTTCGGCCGGTCCGATCACCGTCATGCCGAGCAACTTGAGCTTCGCGAGCTCGTCGTCCTCGCTCTTGCGCACCGATTCGGTGGCGCGCTTGCGCACCTCATCGGCCGCCTTCTCGATGCCCGCACGGATCTCGGGCGACAGGCCCTGCCAGGTCTTCTCGTTGATGACGATAAGTTGCGCGTTCATGATGTGGTCGGTCAGCATCATGTGCGACTGCACCTCGTAGAGCTTCGAGGTGAGGACGACGTTGACCGGGTTCTCCTGGCCGTTGACGACGCCCGTGGCGAGCGCAGTGGGCACTTCGGACCAGTCCACCGGCACCGGGACCGCGCCCAGGCCCTGCACGGTGGTCATGTAGATCGGGAATGGGATCGCGCGGATCTTCATGCCCGAAAGATCGGCAGGCTGGTACACGGCCTTCTTGGTGGTGAGCTGGCGGGTGCCGAAGTAGTAGCCGTACAGGACGCGCACGCCCGCGGCCTTGATCAAGCCCTCGTTCAGCTTCTTCATCACGGGCGAGTTCGTGTCGACGACCTTCATCAAGTGATCGACGTCGCGGTACAGATAGGGCGTGTCGAGCGCAGCGAAAGGCTCATAGAGCGAGCCGATGCCGGCCGCGGTGTTGTGCGACAGCGCGATGCTGCCAGTCGACACTGCCTCGGCGAGCTCCTGCAGCTTGCCCAGCTGTGACGACGGATAGACGGTGACCTTGACCTGGCCGTTGGTGTGCTTGGCGATCGCCTCGGCGAGCCACTGTGCCTGCAAGCCGGCGGCCGAAGACGGCGGATTCATGTGGCCGTAGCGCAGCTCGATCGTCTTCTGCGCCTGCACGCCACCGGCCGCCGCAAGCGCTGCGACGGCGGCGAGCGCGGCGATCAGCCGCCGACGCGGGTTCATAGGGGTTGCCAGCATGCCTCCTCCTTTGCTCTAATTGATGCGTTCTGATGCGACGAACGCGCCGGAAACGCTTCACCATACGGACGCGCCAGGCCGAACGTCAAATCAATTGATTGATGGGTTTTGATGGACTCAAGCGACCGATTGTCCCCCGGCACGACGCCGCCCCGCAGTCGCATCACCGACGTCGCGCGGGCGGCCGGGGTGTCGACCGCGACGGTCGATCGAGTGCTGCACGGCCGAGGCAACGTACGCTCGACCACGGCACAGCGCGTGGTGAAGGCCGCGGCTGCGCTCGCCTACCTGCCGGATGCCGATCTGGCCCGTACGCTGAAGCCTGCGCCGACCTCGATCGCTTTCCTGCTTCCCGGCGGCACCAACCGCTACCTGAACATGCTGGGCGAGACGGTCTCGTACATGGAAGACCAGCTCGCGCCGTACAACGTGCGCTGCACGACGCACTTCATCGACGGCTTCAATCCGAAAGTGCTCGCCGAGCGCCTGCTGCATTACGGTCGCCGCAGCCAGGGTGTCGCCTGCATGGCGCTCGAGCACCCGCTCGTGCGCGAGGCGATCACCACGCTCGCGTCGGAAAGCGTGCCGATTGTCACGCTGATCACCGACGTGCTCTCCGCGCCGCGCGTCGCCTTCGTCGGCATGGACAACCGCGCGGCCGGGCGCACCGCGGGTCTGCTGCTCGGCCGCTTCATCGGTCCGCGGCCGCGCGCCTGCAAGGTTGCGATGTTCGCTGGCTCCCTCTCGTATCGCGGGCATGAGGAGCGGGAGATGGGCTTCCAGCACATTCTCGCCGAGAGCTTCCCGTCGCTCAAGGTCGTTGGCCTGCGCGAAGGACGCGACGATGCGGAGATCAACTACCGGCAGGCGCGGCAGTTGTTGCTCCAGCACCCCGATCTCGCCGGCATCTACAACGTGGGCGGCGCCTCCGACGGCATCGGGCGCGCATTGAAGGAAGTCGGGCGCGACCAGGACATCGTGTTCGTCGGCCACGGCCTGACACCGGAGACGCGAGCGCTGTTGATCGACGGCACGCTCGACGCGGTGATCAACGTTTCACCCCAGACGCTCGTGATGAACAGCGTGCGCATCCTGTGCAACCTGCGCGACGAAGCGCCGGCGCTCGCCGGCGTTGAGCCGGTGCGTATCGGCGTCGTGTTGAGAGAGAACCTGCCGTGAACGTCTCGCGTGCCTGTGTGATGTGGTCCCAACGCGCTGGACTCGGAAGAAAAGGAAGCAGGTGGAAGATCTGATCAGCGGATGGCGTTGGCATTGAAGCGCGTGGTCGACGCGCATCATCACCTGTGGGATCTGTCAGCGAACCGCTACCCCTGGCTCACCGATTGCGTCGGCCCGCGCATGTATGGCGACTACGCTGCGATGGTCTATTCCGGTCACATAGGTATCGTTTTATTCCGGACACATGGGTAGCACTTTTCCCTCGACATGAGCCGATCTGAAATCCGAACAAGGTCGGCCGAAACGAGCCCTGCCCCTGCGGATCCGGCAAGAAGTTCAAGCAGTGTCACGGTAGCGCCGATTGGTTGCATTGAGCCGCGCGGCAAGCTCCAACGGCACGATGGGTTTTCGGGACGGCCAACTGCTTGATCGCTCATAACGTGAGCGCTTTACAACCTCCTCGAGCGAGTTCAGAATAGGTGGATTCCGGGATCCCGGAATTGCGGAAACGTGAAGCCATGGAAACAGTCAAGCTGGGCAAGAAAGGGCAGATGTCGATCCCCAAGGGGATTCTCAAGCGCCTCGGGCTCGAAGGCGACGTGACGCTGCTTGTGGATACAACTCCCGAAGGCGCAATAGTCTTGCGTCCCGCAGCGATTTACCCGATCGAGATCTATAGCGATGCCCGTATCCGGGAGTTCGAGACGGCCGACCGCATGGATGCCAAGACGGCGACTCGGCTCGCGCGGATCCTCAAGCGCAAGTGAGGCGTTTCTTTCTAGACGCCAACGTCATCTTCACGGCGGCGCACAATCCCGACGGTAATGGTAGGGCGCTGTTCAGGCTTGCAGCCGAACGGCGGCTTGAGCTGGTCTCGTCCCGCTACGCACTGGAAGAGGCGGCGCGAAACATCGCAGTCAAATTTCCCGAACGCGTCGCTGAATTCGACAGTTTGATAGCTGGCCTTCTATTGGTGGCCGAACCAAGCCAAACAGAAATTCAACTTGCCGCAGCTCGCCGACTACCCGACAAAGACGTGCCGATCCTCGCCGCCGCGATTGCGGCCAGAGCCTCGGCGCTGGTCACGGGCGACCGGCGTGACTTCGGACACCTTTACGGGACGACAATCGAGGGGGTTGGGGTCTTGACACCTGCCGAGGCGGTATCAAAGGCCTTGAGTTCGCGGGTTGCGAAATGAGGGAGCGCACATGCCGGCTTCACATTCCGCCTATCTCACGACGCATTTCCGCGTAGTTTCCGGCCATGTCTTGCCGCTCGTTGCTAGAGCGCCCGAACCAGGAATTCATCGATGTCACGTACGATCAGGTTCGTCATGGCTGTCCAGATTTGCGCTCAGGATCGCTCGATCCTCTGCGAGATGGAACCACGTGGTGATAGGTGGATTGCAGATCATGCTCTCTCTAGCTCCACATGAACTCGACGGCCAATCGACGTGGCGATGTTGACCAGCGCATCGATTGAAAACCGAGACACGCGGCCACGGAGCAGGTCATTCATGCGCGGCTGGGTGATTCCGCAGTGTCGCGCAGCCTCGGTCTGTGTCCAGCGGTTTTTTTCGACAATGGCCGAAATCTATTGCATGAGTTCGGCGCGTGCGCGCAGATTCGCTGCCTGCCCGGGCGTATCGGCGAGCGCGTCCCACACGCTTGCGTAAACTTTCGCTCCGGTCATCTTCGATCCCTCATCAGTTCCCTGAATCGAGTTTTGGCGATTTCGATGTCGCGTTGCGCGGCCTCTCGGCGTCCGCCTGCTCGAACCTTACGCTCAGGCCCTCGGCGCTCGCCCTGACGCGCCCACGCTCGAGCAGCGACTGGACGTAGTCGGTGGACGTGACATCGGCCCCGCGTCGCGCCGCGGCGAGCGTCGCGTTGCCGTTTCCGACGGCGATGTCGAGCACCCGCTCGCCGGCACGCAGCTCGCGGGCCTCGCAAAGCGTCTCGCCGACGATCTGCAGCGTCGTGCCCACAACGGCGTAGTCGCCGGCGGACCAAGCGGCCTGCTGCCTGCCTTTCAGGGCAACGAGGTCGACGGTGGAGGCGGAAGTGATTTCGAGCATGACGATTCTCCTGGTCACGGGGTTGGCGTCGAGGCATGCACATCATGGCTTGCGGCCGCAGCCACTGCCGCCGCGGCATGAATTGTCTCGACTTGCGTTTGCACGTTGACGCCGTTACGCAGCGTTTGCATGACGACGCAACTGTGTTCGGCGGCGGCAATGAGCCTCTTGATCGTTTCTTCGTCGACGCGATCCTTTGTCTGCAGCCTGACGCCGCAATGCATGCGCTGGAAGCCGACGGGAACCGCGCGCTCCACCAGAAGGCAGCCGCGCACGTCGCATTCCGCATCGACCTTCACTTCCAGGGTCTCCAGGCGAATGCCAAGATGCTCGGCGATCATCCGCAACGTCGAGTCGAAGCAAGCCGCCAGTGCGGCGCTCAGAAGATCGCCCGGATTCGGGTAGTCGTGAAATCCGCCGATGGCCCGGTGAATCCCGAATTGCAACGTCGCGTCGCCACTGTTGGCAGGCGCAACGACGCCATGAAACGGATCCCCACCGCACGCGCTGATCGTCTGCGCGCCGTCGTTGATCCAGGCCTCGGCCGGAGCGCCGCGGTAACGCGCGCGCAGCGGGTCTTGCCGTTGCTGAACAAGGCTTGCTCCTTTCGTGCCCATGGTGCCCTCCGTTTCGTGTGGACTTGACGCTCGCAGGTTGACACGGCCTCGTGGCCGTCGTCATGAGGCGACGGCCACGGGCCGAGCCAAAATCCCGGAGGAGCGACGACGATTTGTGGGACGCAGGACCCAGGTTCCGACCGCTGCCGCTACTTAGTCGCGGCCGAGGCCGGCCTTGCGAGCGATCACGATGGCCTGCGAGCGATGCTCCGCACCGAGCTTGGAAAAGACGCTGGTGACGTGATTGCGGACGGTCTTCTCGGCGATGCGCAGGCAGTCCGCGATCTGGGAGTTGGTCTGACCGCGTGCAATACAGTCCAGAATCTCCCTTTCGCGCGCCGTCAACGCAGCGAACTCCTCCACCTCGGAGCTATCGGCCTGCTCGTCCGCGCCGAGGAATTCATTCAGTGCTTTCTTGAAGATCGGCCACGCCGGTTCATCGGCACGGAGAATGTGGTTCTTCCCTTCGAGTGGCAGGAAGCGGGCATTCGGTATCGCTGCGGCGAGACGCCGGCCCGCCTCGAACGGCACCATGGCGTCGCCTCGGACATGAAAGACGAGCGTGGGCGCCGTGACCTTCGGTGCCTCGCCACGGATGTCAAAGGTGTTAAAGGCGTTCCATAGCTGGCATGCGATTGCCGGCGACGCGCTGCGCCGCTGCATTTCGCCGATCCACTTGAGGTGATGTCCGGCGGCGTCAGGCATCAGTAGATTCGCGAACAATTCGCGAAACGCCCCCACCTTCCTGCCCCAGCCGACTTCGATCATCTGCGAGAACGCCTGCGCCTGCGTCGCCAACTTCTCGCCGGCCTCGTCCACGAAGGCGCCAAAGGGGTAGCTGTCGTAGAGCACTAGGCGACTGACCCGCTCGGGATGGCGTGCCGCGTAGGCGACGGCGATCACGCCGCCTTGGCACAAGCCGAGCAACGGGAAGCGGCGAAGCTTGAGCGCATCGACCACTGCCTCGAGGTCCGCCACCATGGCGTCGAGGGAAAAATCGGTCTCGTCCCGATCGGAAAGGCCCGAGCCTCGCGGGTCGTAGCGGACCAGCATCCGCCGTTCGGCGAGGGCCTCGGACCAATGGCGCCAGACCGGATTGTCCCAATCTAGCTCGAGGTGCGTGAACCAGTTGTTGACACGCACCAGGGGCGGACCCTCACCCGCCGTCGCAAAAGCGATCCGTACGTCGTCGCGTGACCTGCAGAAGCGTATTTGCTGTTTCATCCGCCGCCGCCCACAATCAATCGATGCGCAATTCGCGGTCCCCAAGATGATACAAGGATCGCTTGGGCAAGGCCGACCGGCCGCTATGCTTACTATCCTCAGGCAGCTTCGGGTCGAGGGTGTGTGAAAACGCGAATGTTGCCTATAGTGAAGAAGGTAGATTCTTCGGAGCGGCGACATGAAGCGATTCATCGAAGGTGATGACCGAAGCCAGGTGACTTTGCTGCCCGAGTGTCTCGATGACTATGTCGGTGAGGACAACCTGGTTCGGGTGATCGATGTCTTCATCGACGAGCTGGATCTGACGGGTCTTGGCTTCGAGGGCGTGGCGCCGGCGGACACCGGGCGTCCGGCGTACCACCCGGCGGTGCTGTTGAAGATTTACGTCTATGGATATCTCAACCGCCTGCAGTCGAGCCGGCGCCTGGAACGCGAGACGCAGCGCAACGTCGAGCTGATGTGGCTGACCGGTCGCTTGACGCCGGACTTCAAGACCGTCGCCGACTTCCGCAAGGACAACGGTAAAGCGATCCGTAACGTCTGCCGCGAATTTATCGTACTGTGCCGCCGACTCGAGCTGTTCTCCGAAGCGATTGTGGCGATCGACGGCAGCAAGTTCAAGGCGGTCAACAACCGCGATAAGAACTTCACTGACCACAAGCTCAAGAAGCGGATGGATCAGCTGGAGGAAAGCATCGGCCGCTATCTGGCCGAGCTCGACCGCGCGGATCGGGACCCGACCCTCGTCACGGAAGGCCGAGTTTCGCGGCTCAAGGAGAAGGTCGCCTCGGTCAAGGCGCACATGGAGCCCCTGAAACAGATTGGCCAGCAACTACGGGAAGCACCTGACGGGCAAGTCTCGCTGACCGATCCAGATGCGCGCTCGATGGCCACCAGTGGCCGAGGCACCGGCATCGTCGGCTACAACGTGCAGACCGCGGTCGATACCAAGCACCACCTGATCGTGGCTCACGAAGTTACCAACGTCGGCCATGACCGCACCCAGCTGTTCGCGATGGCCACGCAGGCGCGCAGCGCGACGGGAAAGGAAGAGTGACCCTGCCCCGGTTTCACGTACATCAGAATGTTGGTAACTTTCTGATGAACGGAGGGCGAGATGGGAAAGAAGGAGTCGGTTCCGAATCGGCGGTACACGGACGAGTTCAAGACTGAGGCGGTCAGGTTGGCGTTGTCGACAGGGGGCAATGCGGCGGCGAAACGGCTGGGAATTCCGCAGTCGACCATGACGAATTGGGTTCGGCGGACTCGCGAAGGATCGTCAGATCCAGTCGAGCGCGCGGCAGCGCCGGTCAAGCGTCCGGTCTCGGAGCTGGAAGCCGAGAATGCGCGACTGCGGCGTGAGCTGGCGAGCGCCAAGCTTGACCTGGAGATCGTAAAAAACCGCCCTCGCGGCTTTCCGCGCCCCTATGCGTAGAAACACCCGGCACCTACACTGGGCGGGCGTTCGGAGAGTGGTCGCATGCTTTTTGGAGGCATCGTCCCCGTCAAAAAACCTGGCCCAGGGGAAGCTACGGACCCAACTGTGGTGGCACGATGAGTGACCCCGTTTAGGAAAGTGATCGATTCCGAGTCCCCGTCCGACGCGCTCAACCGGAAGGAGGATGAGATGTCGAAGAATGTGAGCACGCAGTCGGGATTGCCAGTGGTGCATGCGCGAGCGGCCGGAATAGACATCGGTTCGCGATTTCACGTCGTGGCGGTTGCACCGAATCTGACCGATGAACCGGTACAGACCTTCCAAGCCTTCACTGCTGATCTTGTGCGAATGGCGGACTGGCTGATCGCTCTTGGCATAACGACGGTGGCAATGGAATCGACCGGGGTCTATTGGGTACCGGCATTCGAAGTGCTGGAGAGCCGTGGCCTCGACGTGATCTTGGCCAATGCGCGCGAGGCGAGAGCGGTGCCGGGTCGCAAGAGCGATGTGAATGATGCGCAATGGCTGCAGCGGCTACATGCGTGCGGACTGTTGCGGGCCAGTTTCCGTCCAGGACGCGACATTGCCGCGCTCCGGGTCTATCTGCGGCTTCGAGAGCGACTTGTCGACTACGCAGCCGCCCACATCCAACACATGCAGAAGGCGCTGACCTTCATGAACCTGCAGTTGCACCATGTCGTCAGTGATGTGACCGGCGTCACGGGCATGAAGATCATTCGCGCGATTGTCAGCGGCGAAAGAGATCTGGAAGTGTTGGCCGCCATGCGCGACGTGCGCTGCAAGGCGAGTACGGAGACCATTCGTGGCGCACTTACCGGCAATTATCAGCCGGAGCATGTTTTTGCGCTCAGACAAGCATTGGCGTTGTATGACTTCTACCAGTCACGGATCGATGAGTGCGATGCGCAGATCGAGCAAGTCTTGGCCGCGCTGACGGCCGGCAAACCCAACCCCGCCACGCCGCTGCCCCAGCCACGCCATCGAACGAAGCAGCCCAGCGACCTCAACTTCGACCTTCGTCCGGTGCTGTACCAACTGACCGGACTCGATTTGACGCAGATCCACGGCATCGGTCCACACTTGGCGCTGCGCCTAATCGGAGAATGTGGCACTGATTTGAGCAAGTGGCCTTCGGCCAAGCATTTCGCCTCATGGCTGACACTTGCGCCGGGCTGCAAGATCAGCGGCGGCAAGGTGCTGTCGGCACGGACACGGAAAACGACCAACCGATTAGCCGCGCATCTGCGCTTGGCAGCGGTCACGGTCGGACGGACCAGCACCGCACTCGGCGCATTCTATCGCAGGCTCGCTGCCCGCATCGGAAAGGCCAAGGCGGTAACCGCGACGGCGCGAAAGATCGCTATTCTGTTCTACAACGCCATGCGCTTCGGCAGGGATTACCGAGATCTGGGTGCCGATCAATACGAGCGCAGATATCGCGAGCGTGTCATCAAGCATCTCCATCGACGGGCGGCGGAATTCGGTTATACCTTGCAGCAGGTCGCGGGTGTTTCTTAGGAAAGCGGCGGCGTATTTCGCGAAGGAGTCGCGGTGAGATACGCCTGGATCGAGCAGCATCGCGACGACTATTCGGCGAGCCGCATGTGCCGACTGCTGGAGGTGTCGCGTACCGGCTATCTGCAATGGCGGCGTCGTCCGCTGAGTGTCCGTGCGCAGGCCAATGCGCGGCTGGATGCACAGGTGGCGGCGCTGCACGCGGCGAGCAAAGGCAGCTATGGGCGTCCGCGCATCGTTCGCGGGCTGCGCGAGCAAGGCCTGCATGTCGGTCCGGAGCGGGTTCGCCGCAGCCTGCAACGGCAAGCACTGCGACCGGCCTACAAGCGCCCTTATCGGGTGACGACGGAATCCAACCACCGCCAGCCAGTGGCGCCCAACGTCCTCGGTCGCCGCTTCGATGGCTGGAACATCAATCGTGCCTGGGTCTCCGACATCACGTATATCAGCACGCTCGAGGGCTGGTTGTATCTCGCGATCGTGATGGATCTGGCCAGTCGCCGCGTTGTGGGCTGGTCGATGAGTGCACGACTGCACGCTGAACTGGTCTGCCACGCGTTGCAGGCGGCCTATTGGCGACGTAAGCCGGGGCCGGGACTGATCATGCACTCCGACCGTGGCAGCCAATACGCGAGCGTTCGCCACCGCAAGCTGATTGCCGATTTCCGAATGCTGCAGTCGATGAGCCGCAACGCCAACTGTTGGGACACTCAATGCGCCGATGGAGAGCTTCTTCAAGACGTTGAAAGTCGAACGCATCTATCAACTTCGATACCAAACCCGGGCCCAGGCGCGCCTCGACATCGTTGACTGGATCGAAGGCTTCTACAATCATCGACGCTTCCACTCGTCGATCGGGTACGAGATCCCGGCACGCATGGAATCGCGGCTCATGGCTGCATAGCCTGGTGTACGTCAAATCGAGGCAAGGTCAGAGCTGACCGTCGTTGCTGATCGCGGCTACTTCAAAGGCGAAGAGATTCTGGATTGCGACCGGGCCGGCATGACCCCGCTGGTGCCCAAGTCGCTGACCTCCAACAGCAAGGCCGATGGTCGCTTCGACAAGCGTGACTTTGTTTACATCGCCGAAGACGATGAGTACCGCTGCCCGGCCGGCCAACGCGCCATCCGGCGCTTTACCACCATCGAGAACGGCATGACCCTGCACAAGTACTGGTCTTCGGCTTGTCCCAAGTGTCCGCTCAAAGCGCAATGCACGACGAGCATCTACCGGCGCATCGCGCGCTGGGAGCACGAGGCCGTGCTCGAGGCGATGCAGGAGCGCCTCGACCACCAGCCCGATGCCATGAAGCTACGGCGGCAAACCGTCGAACATCCTTTCGGCACGCTCAAAGCCTGGATGGGCGCGACCCATTTCCTGACCAAGCGGCTGCCTCGCGTCAGTACCGAGATGAGTCTGCATGTGCTGGCCTACAACCTCAAACGCGTGATGCGGATCCTGGGCATCGGACCGCTGATGCAGGCGATAAGGGCATGAGCCCCTCTATTCTCGTGCGATAGACCGCGCAGAAAGAACTGCCAAGCGCATCTGCAGCACAACTTTCGATACGACCTCGATAAAATCCTCAGCCGGCGCGGTTGCACACAGCGTGGCACCGGCTGTCCCAAACGCTTCCACGCGTGCTAACGCGGCATGGTCACGCAGATTTAACGTTTCCGCACAGCCTCGGTCGTTCTCTGCCGAATGGGATCGGCAACGATTTGACGGGAGTCGAACCAACTGCAGACGGTCGACGCTGCCGCCCAGGTTGCTCCGCGCGATGTGGTTGTCGGCAAGCGAATGCGAATATGATCGGAGCCCGACGCACGATGTCGTCGGGACGAATTGCGTGGCGTACGCTTAACCTTGCCGCAAGAGGGACCAACCTCGTGGCCGACGTCGGCGCCGAGGCGCATAGCTTCAGTGGGCCAACGAGGTACTCCTCATGATCAAGCAGCCGCTCAAAGCGCTCATCCTGATTTTCCTTTGGGGGGCGTTGCTAGAAGATTCGATCATCTTCCTCATGTCCTGGCTTGCGCCCGACGTCTGGTTCCGGCTGTTTCACCATGCCGCGCCCGCCAGCCTGGATGTCGCATTCCTGCGCCGCTCAGGCGGCCAGTGGGCGGCGTTCGCCCTCGCGCAAGCCATCGCGCTGTGGCGCTGGCGGAAACAACCGATCTGGTTGCCGATCGTCGCGGGCGTGCGGCTTTCCGATCTTTTCACCGATGTTTCGTACATCCTGGCCGTACCGTCGCTGACAACGCTTGGCTGGTGGGTGCTGATACCACCGCCGTTTCTCAACTTCATCGGCGTGGTGATCTTGCTGCGCGGCTATCGGCAGGCGAGAGAGCCTGCCTCGCCGGCCGCGCAAGCGAGCGCAGCTTGATCGTCCCGCTCGCCCAGTTCTCACGGTCGAGCAAGTCTTCGGCGCTCATTGTTTTCCAAAAAGGGTCTGCGACCGTTGTACGATTACACCGGCCATGACCGACGTAGTGGTTGTGCAAACGAAAGGGCGAATCCGTGCCAGCGAAGCATTCGGTAGCGATCCTCGGCGGCGGCGTGGGCGGGCTCAGCGCGGCGCATGAGCTGGCCGAACGCGGATTTGCGGTGATGGTGTACGAGCGCAATGCCGTGTTCGGCGGGAAGGCTCGCAGTTTGTCGGTTGCCGGCAGCGGCATCGCCGGACGCAAGGACCTTCCGGGAGAGCACGGTTTCCGCTTCTTCCCGGGGTTCTACAAGCATGTGACCGACACCATGAGTCGAATTCCCTTCGGCGCGAGTGGCGCCTATTGCCGTGACAACCTGGTGCTCGCCACGCGGATCCTGCTTGCGCGCCACGGCAAGTTCGATCCAGTCTGGGTCGCTCGATTCCCGGAAACCTTGGATGATTTCCGGACCGCCTTCCTCGCGCTGTTCGACAATCTAGACATTCCGCATGACGAGATCGCGTTCTTCGTCACGCGGCTGCTGGTGCTGGCAACAAGTTGCGAGGAGCGCTATCAGGAAGAATATGAGCAGATCGCGTTCTGGAACTTCATCGAGGCGGACGGGCGTTCCGAGAACTATCGCAAATACCTCGGGCAGGGACTGACCCGTTCGCTTGTTGCGATGCGCGCCGAGGAGAGCAGCACGCGTACCGTGGGTCGCATCCTGTTGCAGCTTTTCTACGGGCTCCTCGTTCCGGGACGCACATTCGATCGACTGCTGAACGGGCCGACCAACGACGTGTGGATCGATCCCTGGTGCAAGCACTTGACGGACCGGCTTGGCGTGTCACTCGTGCCGAACGCCACCGTGCGCTCGTTCAACCTGGCGGGCGACCGGCTTCGCAGCATCTCGGTCGAGCGCAACGGGCAACTCGAAGAAGTGGTCGCGGATTTCCATGTCGCGGCAATGCCGGTGGAGATCATGCAGGAACTGGTCACGTTTGAGCTGGTCCGGGCGGCACCGTCGCTCGCACGACTCGGCGAGCTTCGTACCGAGTGGATGAACGGCATCCAGTTCTACCTCGAGACCGACGAACCGCTCACCGACGGACACGCGATCTACCTCGACTCGAACTGGGCGCTCACGTCAATCTCGCAGCGACAGTTCTGGCGCGGTTACGACTTATCGGAGTACGGCAATGGGCGGGTGGGCGGAATCCTCTCCGTCGACATCTCGAACTGGACGGCACCCGGGAATTTCAACGGGAAGCCGGCGATGGCGGCGACTTCACGCGAGGAGATCAAGGACGAAGTCTGGGCGCAGTTGAAGGCGGCGCTCAACGCTCCCGGTCCGATGCGGCTCGAGGATCGCAATCTCGTGGACTGGTTCCTCGATCCGGACATCCGGCTGCCCAATCCGGGCACCGTAACCAACCTCGAGCCGCTGCTGATCAATCGTGTTGGATCCCTCGCAGCTCGCCCAGAGGCGTACACAGAGATCGGCAACCTGTTCCTGGCCGCCGACTACGTGCGTACCCACACCGACCTTGCCACGATGGAGGCGGCGAACGAGGCGGCGCGGCGGGCGACGAACGCCATCCTCGCCGTGTCCGGCGTCGCGGCGTCGCCATGCGATCTATGGGAGTTCGACATCCCTGTCGCCATGCGCAACGCGCAGCACCTTGACCAGATACGCTTTCGAATGGGTCTGCCCAACCTGTTCGCGCTCGGATGACGCGGGCGCGCTCTCGACGACCCTTCCGCGAATTGAAGGTCGCCAGCAGTTCGGCCTATCATTGCCGCTAGCGGCGGCCAGCGCCGGCTCAGAGACGGCGGACATTCGACGCAAGGCGCAAACCAAGCCCCGCGCGCGGTCCGGTCCGAGCGAATGCGGCTCTGCAGTGACGGATCGCACCGTTTCCGGACTGGCATTCGCCATCCGAGCCCATCTTTTACGTCCACGGAACGGCATTTTCGGCGTGGATTGGATTGCTGCTGCTGCAGGCGTCGCTCGCAGCGCGCGGGCGCGTCGACCTCCACCGCAAGCTAGGGCCGTACGGTGTCGGGCTCGCGGCGGCGATGGTGGTGCTCGGCACGCTTGGCGCGATGATCGCGGCGCGGAGGCCAACGGGATTCGTCGATGTCCCAGTTCCGCCGCTACACTTTCTGGCCATTCCGCTGTTCGACATGGCGCTATTCGCTTTCTTCGTGCCGCTAGCGGTATTCGAGCGGCGCAATCCGCAGAGCCACAAGCGTCGCGATCGCGATTTGGGATTTCCGCTCGCGCGGACGGTTGCATCCGGTCACGTTGTGGGGCGGTATTGCGGTCATCTTTTCGCAGCCGTTACGGCTTGTCATTTCCGACACCGAGGGCTGGGTCGCTTTCGCCCGCTGGCTCACGGGTCTGCTCGGATGACTGTGAGTTCTCGCGCAACACTGACTAGAACCCATCTCAAAATCATTGAACTATGAAATTGGTCGCCTACAATCGTAGAGATGCTGCGATTGAGCGATGATCAATGGGAACGCATTCGGGAGCATTTTCCGGAGGGGAACATTCCGCCGCAACGGCCGGGTCGTCGACCAGTGCCGACGCGGCAAGTGCTCGAGGCAGTTCTGTGGATTCTGAACGCCGGCGCGCAGTGGCACATGCTTCGGCAGTGTTATCCGAACTACAAGACGGTGCATCGGCGCTTTCAGCAGTGGTGTGAGCGCGAAATCCTGCGCGGCATTCTGGTGGATTTGGCGAATGAGCTGCGCGAGCGCGGCGAGATTGACGAGAGCGAGTGCTTCATCGATGCGACCTTTGCCAGTGCTAAGGGTGGAGGCGCCGAGAGGTCCCACGCGCCGTGGCAAGGGCGTCAAGATCATGGCCATTGTTGATCGCCATGGTTTGCCGCTGTCGGTGAGCACGCATGCGGCGAAGCATCATGAGGTCACGCTGGTGCAGTTGAGCTTCGACTTCTACATGATCGAGGCGAGGCCGGAGAACCTAATCGGCGACAAGGCGTACGACAGCGATGCGTTGGACGAGTCGCTGAAGAAACAAGGTGTGGAAATGATTTCGCCGCACCGCTCGAACCGAACGCTCAAGACGCAGGATGGGCGCCGCTTGCGGCGCTACGCCCGGCGTTGGTTGGTAGAACGCTATTTCGCATGGCTACAGTGGAAGCGGCGGCTGGTTGTTCGCTGGGAGTACTACGTGAGCAATTTCTTGGGTTTCGTCGAACTTGCCAGCATCACGATGCTCCTGAAGCGAATTTGAGATAGGTTCTAGAATTCGGAGAGTTACCTCAAGAGCAGCTCCGGACGTCGCGGACGAGCGCCCGCCGGGATTCGGAACCAGCTACTTGGCCGCGCCCATCGCGCCGATCACGCGCCCGAGAACCTCGTTCAGCGCCGCCGTCCGTGGCAGCCTCACCGATCCCAGTCAAGGAAGGGATGCAGGATCGTGTAGTACACGCGCAGATTGTGGATGTCCTGTAACACGTCGCCGGGAAAACCGCGCCGCCCACCTCGTCGATCAAGCATGAGAGAGGAAATGAACGCGCTGCAATCGCTAGGGCTGTTCCAGTTGAGGGCGATAGGGTTGGCGAGGCGCGGAAACTGCTCTGTCAATGCACGCGGTCGAGTTTCATTAGGCAGCGTGCCCAGCCAACGTCGAGTGGCCGGCAGAAGCACCTCTACCGGCTGCGCTTTGCGCCGCCCGACCCAGCTCGTTTGATCATCGGGAGCCGCGCTCTGTGGTGTGCGCGCGTCCGTGTTGATGTGCGCACTACGGCTAACATCGGCCTCGGGCGCGAAAACCGAGTGTTTCGGGCGATAAATCGAGGGCATAGGTTGTGCTCCCCTCGCATTATCCACGTTGGCGGCATTTGCAGCGCAACGATTCGGGCCGCTCGCAGCTACATTGATGTCTTTGCTGCACTTGGTCGCGCCGCCAGTCGTGTTGCCCCAACGACGGTAGCTGGCGACCCACGGCGGACGCGCAGTGCCGGCGGCGCAGCCAATCTATTCGGCTGGCCGTTTTCGGTCAACTTTCCTTCCTCGTCGAGTCCGTTCCGCGGACTGCCTGACTCGCGCGGCGGGTGCTATCTCGACATGTCGCGCCGTCCTGCTCGCTGCTGCAACAGCGTCTGCCTCGCCGCAACCTGCGCTTTCGCGATCGCGGTCCGCGCACGGAGCGCGGCCATCCTAACTTCGCGCAACAGGGGCGGTGTGCAGTTCGGAGGCGGCTTCGACTCGCGATCATCCATGAGGCGACCTTCCTCTCCGGCCGAAAATGAGCACGAGGTGTAGATAGCAGGCAAGCCCGCCCACCCAATAGGCGAGCGGGATCCACGACCACACGGTCATCGCTCTCGCGGCGCCAAGCGACGCCGCTATTCCGTCGCTGCTCTTCATCTCGCGATCCTGTTCCGCTCGTTGTGCTCTCTCATGAACGCGGCAACCGCTGACTCTGCCGCGTATTCGTTGCGGGCGAGAGTCATGTCGGGGCGTGATCGCCGTGAGCGCCACTCGTTATGCTCATTTCCATGCGGTCGGCGTCGCGACCATTGCATCTTAGCCTTCGATGATTGTTGCATACAAACCTCCATCGTCTACCGACGCTAGAGCCTCGCGCAGAATTCGGACCAATCGGCGAGCCTGCGGTTTGTCTTCAATGACTTACACAGCATTCGCGCCGAAGACTGAAACGCCTTTGTAAAGCACCCCGACAGTAGGAATCTCCGTTTGCAGTAAGCAATATTGTGCTTTGGCGACGCTGACACCCCGGGCGCTCAACGGCGCACAAACGCTAGCGTGGGGAAGGTAACCGCAAGCACCTGATCCGAACGCCGAAGTCAGGCGCACCCGTCTCACCATTCGGATCGGGATGCAAGACTCCTCGACAGGTGAGGGGGGGCGCGTGCTGCGATCTTCGCGGCCGGACGAGGCCTACGTCGCCCGCGGGTCGAGATCGTCGCGCCTGCGGGATTTCTGGGCGGCACTCGGCGTGACGATTGCAATCTTGGGGGCCGCGTAGAGCGTGCCGACAAGCGGCGACTCCAGGGGGTCACGTATTCTGTAAACTTCCCGGCCCAACAACGCGAAGCCGGGATATATGCCACAACCCCGCGAATCAATATCGCTTACCAACTCGTCGCAATCGCTCGCATCGTTCACAAACGCGGCAAAGTTAACCGAAGAACAACTGGCCTGCCTGAGGTGGTGCGCTGAAGGCAATACCTTACGCTTTGAAGCGCTGGAGCTCGTCGACGCGATCGTTGCCGCCGATTATGCCCAGAAAAGCATGATGGGCGTAGTCACCGTCACGGCTGAAGGTCAACAGTACCTAAGGACCACTTTGCGCCGCTCCAGTGCTATTCACCGGGTCGCGTAATCGTGATGTCGGCAAAGGGGTCGATATCTTTTTCTTGGTGGCGCGCGTCGCGGTCTTGATCGCCGGCCATTCGCATCAGGATCAGCACGAACAAAGCGCCGAGTACCCAAGCGACTATACCCAGCAAGATCCAGTCCCAATTCATAGGCGGCCCCGCAGCCGTCGAGCGACGCAAGCATCCATTGTGCCTGGTCGCGGGCGGATGCCCTCTCCGTCATAGATGCAGGGGCCGATTTGCGTCTTGCCCACGTCGGCGCATCGAGCCAATGCCGCCCCGGTTTGTAAAAATCGGCGACAACAAATTTGTCAGCGAATGGTCAGCGATCTACGTTCTCTCTCTGCTCGCGCTCATTCGGGCGTCCCAGAAAGAAGCGCCCAACCCTTGCGAACCGGGGCGCCCCGCTGCGGCCGAACATCTGGGACCGACCGAAGGATTGAGATCAAGCGGCGAAGCCAGGCTGGAAGGTTGAGGCAATCCGTTACCGCAAATTGAGTGGCCACTTCCCTCGGTTTCTATGACCGGTTCGCGGCACATCGGCCGACGGCTTCGGGTCGAGGCTGTGCGGAAACGTTAAATCTGCGTGACCATGCCGCGTTAGCACGCGTGGAAGCGTTTGGGACAGCCGGTGCCACGCTGTGTGCAACCGCGCCGGCTGAGGATTTTATCGAGGTCGTATCGAAAGTTGTGCTGCAGATGCGCTTGGCAGTTCTTTCTGCGCGGTCTATCGCACGAGAATAGAGGGGCTCATGCCCTTATCGCCTGCATCAGCGGTCCGATGCCCAGGATCCGCATCACGCGTTTGAGGTTGTAGGCCAGCACATGCAGACTCATCTCGGTACTGACGCGAGGCAGCCGCTTGGTCAGGAAATGGGTCGCGCCCATCCAGGCTTTGAGCGTGCCGAAAGGATGTTCGACGGTTTGCCGCCGTAGCTTCATGGCATCGGGCTGGTGGTCGAGGCGCTCCTGCATCGCCTCGAGCACGGCCTCGTGCTCCCAGCGCGCGATGCGCCGGTAGATGCTCGTCGTGCATTGCGCTTTGAGCGGACACTTGGGACAAGCCGAAGACCAGTACTTGTGCAGGGTCATGCCGTTCTCGATGGTGGTAAAGCGCCGGATGGCGCGTTGGCCGGCCGGGCAGCGGTACTCATCGTCTTCGGCGATGTAAACAAAGTCACGCTTGTCGAAGCGACCATCGGCCTTGCTGTTGGAGGTCAGCGACTTGGGCACCAGCGGGGTCATGCCGGCCCGGTCGCAATCCAGAATCTCTTCGCCTTTGAAGTAGCCGCGATCAGCAACGACGGTCAGCTCTTCCTTTCCCGTCGCGCTGCGCGCCTGCGTGGCCATCGCGAACAGCTGGGTGCGGTCATGGCCGACGTTGGTAACTTCGTGAGCCACGATCAGGTGGTGCTTGGTATCGACCGCGGTCTGCACGTTGTAGCCGACGATGCCGGTGCCTCGGCCACTGGTGGCCATCGAGCGCGCATCTGGATCGGTCAGCGAGACTTGCCCGTCAGGTGCTTCCCGTAGTTGCTGGCCAATCTGTTTCAGGTGCTCCATGTGCGCCTTGACCGAGGCGACCTTCTCCTTGAGCCGCGAAACTCGGCCTTCCGTGACGAGGGTCGGGTCCCGATCCGCGCGGTCGAGCTCGGCCAGATAGCGGCCGATGCTTTCCTCCAGCTGATCCATCCGCTTCTTGAGCTTGTGGTCAGTGAAGTTCTTATCGCGGTTGTTGACCGCCTTGAACTTGCTGCCGTCGATCGCCACAATCGCTTCGGAGAACAGCTCGAGTCGGCGGCACAGTACGATAAATTCGCGGCAGACGTTACGGATCGCTTTACCGTTGTCCTTGCGGAAGTCGGCGACGGTCTTGAAGTCCGGCGTCAAGCGACCGGTCAGCCACATCAGCTCGACGTTGCGCTGCGTCTCGCGTTCCAGGCGCCGGCTCGACTGCAGGCGGTTGAGATATCCATAGACGTAAATCTTCAACAGCACCGCCGGGTGGTACGCCGGACGCCCGGTGTCCGCCGGCGCCACGCCCTCGAAGCCAAGACCCGTCAGATCCAGCTCGTCGATGAAGACATCGATCACCCGAACCAGGTTGTCCTCACCGACATAGTCATCGAGACACTCGGGCAGCAAGGTCACCTGGCTTCGGTCATCACCTTCGATGAATCGCTTCATGTCGCCGCTCCGAAGAATCTACCTTCTTCACTATAGGCAACATTCGCGTTTTCACACACCCTCGGTCGATCTCGGCCAGTCGGAAACGGCCATTAGGCACCGCCCTTGGTCGTTGAGCGCTAGGGTTGCAGGTGCGCCCCGGATGCGTCGACCGGCACAACAAGCGCTCATCCTAAGCATGGTGATGCTGTGATTCGTGCGTGGCGGGCTCGGTAATATTGCGAAGCCGAATTAGTCCTTCAGAGGGGAAAACTCGGCAAACCAGCCGAAAATATTACCGGCCGTTTTGGCGAACATCGTTATCTGGCGCGGTTTTCCGGGCAATGACCGGACGGACTGTTAATCCGCAGGTCCCAGGTTCGAGCCCTGGTCGGGGAGCACCCAGATTGGTTTTCAGCGATAGTGCCCGCTAACTTTGATCTATCTTTGGGGTCTATTTTGGGTCCGCGTGCTCCGTCGCTCTAAGCGCTGAATTGCATTTGATATCAGTTTCTTCAAGCGCTTTCGTTGGGGTCTAATGCGGTCCGTCGCTCTACTCGCCAGTCGCATTTGATATCAGTCCCTTCAGGCATTGTTATTGGGTCTATGCGGTCGGCGTGCGGTCCGTCGCTCGTTGTCGTCCGAATCGTCTGCAGTCTCAGCGCTTTCAAGTAAATCTCCGTCGTCAGCGCGCTATTGCCGCTATGCAGATTCTGCAGCTCGTAGATTGGCCTACGCGTCGCGCACAGCAATGCCGGAACTCGTTTCGTGGGCATCGCACCGTCGCCGCGACACCGCTACGAACCAGCGGATTTCTAATCCGCACGTCCCAGGTTCGGCCCTTAGCCAATCGACTCATGCAGTCTATCGCGACTACCGAGCACGCTCGCGCGTGCGCAGATGCAGGCGATAGGCCAACACGATGAATGCTCCGGTGAACGCGCAGAGCGCCAGCATGTCCACGGCCGTCGACCAGTGACCGTGTTCGCCAAAACCAATCCGGATCAGGTCCGCGGCATAGGAGAGTGGAGAGAACGGCGCCAGCCACTGGCCCCACTCCGGCATTTCGGCGAGTGGCACGAATACGCCGCTGACGAAGATAAGCGGCAAGCGCACTAGGTTGGAAAGCATCATCACCTGCGATGGCCCCTCGGTGGCCGGGCCCGCGAGCAGCACGCCCAACGCTGCAAAGGCCAGTGCGCCGACCACGATGCCCAGCGCAAGCGGCAACACTGTAACGATCGTGGCTTCGGTCAACGACACGACGAGTGCGAGTGGCAGGAGGACCAGCACGGTACCGAATGCTGCGCCCGCAAGGACGTCGCCCGCTAGGATCGCCATGAGCGAGGCGGGTGACGTTGCGAATCGCTCGTAAGTCCGGGCCTGACGCTCCCACGGGGTCACAAGGGGGCCGACGGCCGACGCGGTGAAAAAAAGTGCCATTGCCACGATACCGGGCGCTAGGGCCTCCGGAGGTGCGCGATGCCCCGCTGCGAAGGCGAGATAGAAGAAGAAAGGAAAGATCAGCCCGAAGGTGAAGACCGGCGGCTTGAGGTAATAGACCTTGGCGTTCTTCTTGGCCACGATCCATGCCGCATGCGCTTGAAAACCGATTTCGTTCATGCCGGTTGTCTCGCCGTGATCGAGAGAAATACGTCTTCCAAGGTAGGGGCCAGCGTGGCGATGCTTTCAATCTGCAATCTTCGCTCGCTCGCGCGGGTCGCGATCAATTGAGCGAGCGTGCCCGGTTCCGGCGTGTAGACGCGAAAACCATCGGCGAGCACGACGACCTCGCGTCCCGCGAGCGCCGACGCGAATACCCCGGGAGCAGGCGCTGCGTCGCTAAACCTGACTTCGACCGAGCGCCGCGCGTGCATGCGAGCGCGTAGTGCCGTCGGCGTATCGATCGCGACCAGTCGGCCGCGGTCGATGATCGCCACCCGATGGCAAAGCTGCTCCGCTTCCTCCATGTTGTGCGTGGTGAGAAACACCGTCATGGCGCGCTGTCGATTCAGGTCGGCCACGATGTCGCGAAAGAGATGAGTGCTCGCCACATCGAGGCCGGAGGTCGGCTCGTCGAGGAAAAGCACGTCCGGCTCGCTCACCAGCGCCATGCACAGCATCAGTCGTTGCCGCAGTCCCTTGGACAATTCGCGCCCCCGTTGGCCGGTCCGCGGTATCAACTCCAAGCGCTCGAGCAGCGCTCGGGCCCGCAGCTCGCGCGTCGCGCGATCGACGCCGTGAAGTTCCGCCATCAGCATGACGTTGTCCCACACCGACAGATCGGCGTAGACATTCGCCTCCTCGGGCACGACGCCGATGTGGCGGCGTGCCGCGGCGGGGCGCTGCGCGACATCGATCCCGTTGACCATGGCGCGGCCTGAGGTCGGTGGGATGAAGCCCGTCAGCATCCGCGCCGTGGTGCTCTTGCCGGCACCGTTGGGACCTAGAAAACCGAAGATCTCGCCGGCCGCTACGTCGAAGCTGACTGCATTGACTGCCACGCAATCGCCGAAGGCACGGGTGAGTGCATCGGCGCGGATCGCCACCGCCGCGTTCGTGACGGGCTGCAATCTGCTTGGTTTGCTGCGAACCTTCTCGGCGTTGCTTGGCGCTCGCGACTCGATGTCGGCTTCGGCTGCGGCCGGGGCACCCGTCGCAATGCTCGGGCTAGTGCAAGCGATAGGTGGCATGGCAGGCGACGCACTGCTGCATGACGGTGCCCAGCGCGGCGAGCGCGGGTCGTGCGTCGTTGCTGACGCTCGCGTTCTGCGCTTCGACCGCAAACCGGCTCGCCGACCGGTGCATCTGCGTCCCGATTTCCTGCATGCCCTGCGGCATGTACGGCGCGATATGCGCTGCACCGTGCAGCTCGAGCGAGCTCATCCCAAGGCGCCCCTCGGCGATGCGCGACGCCTGGTCGAAATCGTTCTTGGAAAGCGCCATGTCGATCTCCTGCAGCGCCAGCAGATGGTCGCGCATGTTGGCAATGGTGTGCAGGCGCATCGGCTCCGGAAACTGGACCAGTTGCCTTCCGTCGCCCGGTGCGCCCGCGGGTGCTGCCATCTCGTGCTGATGCGTCTGCGCGCTGGCGATCAGCACGTAGCTGCCGGCGCCGGCCACCGCGAGCGCCAGCGTCAGAATCCATTTGCGCTTCACGCTGCCTCCTTGAAGGGATTTGCCACGGGAGGCATTGTCGTCCCGAGAACGGCGCGCCGCGTATGACTGAAATCATACGCAGACGCGTCCCTAGGGCAGGAACAGGTGATTGTCCGCCCGGCCGACAACTCCCTCCTGCTCGAGCCGCGCGAGCGTTCGATACAGGCTCTCGTGTGTCAGGCCCAGCTCGTGCGCGAGATCTTTGACCGTGCCCGCCAGCTTGACTTCGCAGTGCGGTCCCTTGCCCTCGGTGTGCAGGTAATGCAGCACGCGTTCGGCCGCGGAGTTCAGCGCTACCCTCTCCAAGCGCGCCCGGGCGCTATGCAACTGGCGGGCGAGTAGCGCGACCCACTGGCGCGCGAACTCCGGATCTTTAGCCAGCAAGCTGCGCACCTTGTCGACCGGGAACGCGAGCAGCGTGGTCGGACGCGAGGCAATGGCGTTGCACTGATAGCGCGGCGCGTTGACCGCCGCCTCGGCGAAGAAGTCGCCACGACCGGCGCGATGCAATGCAATCTCGCTACCGTCCTTGGCGAAGCGCGACAGGTGCACTTCGCCTTCGAGCACCACGAACACGGCCTGGACAACGTCGCCCTTACGAAATACCCAGCCATCCTTCGGACAGGTCACTACACGCCCGATGGCCCGGAGCGCGGCCGGAAGGTTCGCCGCCAGTGCCGGCGTAGTGTTGCGTGTCATCGCGGCCTTGCCCAGCTACAGCTTGAGCGACCCGCGGCGCGCTAAGAAGTAGACTGCGCTGCCGACGACGAACGCGATGCCCACGTTCCAGATCGCGAGTCCCGCGGTGATCACCGTCGCGAAGCGCTCGCCCTTGTCCTTGCTGATATCGCAGGAGCCGAGTGCCAGTTGCGCGCCGGTGAGGAACAGGATGACGCCGAGAACGGCGGGCGGGAAGATGCGCAGCAGCGTCGCGACCGAGCCGCTGAAGAGGAGGGCGAGCAGGAGCAGGATGGCGCCGAGGATGATGGGAGCGCCACCGGTGCGCGCACCGAAGCGCACGTGTCCCGCCATGCCGCCGGCACCGTGACACATCGGGATGCCGCCCAGCGCCGCGCTGCCGAGGTTCATGATCCCTGTCGACACGGCGACTTGCTGCTCGCTGACGGGCCGGTCGGGAAAGAGCTGATTGTTTTCCTCGGTGATGGCGATGATCGCGTTGCCGAGCGTCAGCGGCACCTGCGGTAGGGCGAGGAAAACCATGCCGATGAGCAGCTCGTTCCAACTCACGCTCGCGAGTGCAAACGCTGGCAGGTGGAGCTCGACGGTCACGCCGGCGAGCTGCTCCAGCATCTTCGGGTCCGTTGCCACGCCGCACACGGCACCGAACACGAGGAGCAGAAACATCGCCGGCACGCGCCGGTTCGTGAGCAACAGGAGCGTGCCGGCGAGACCGATACTGCCGATCCACCAATTGTCGGCCATCATCTTCGCGCCGCTCAGCATGAAGCCCAGGCCCAACCCGAGGATGATGCCGACGACCACGGGACGGCCGATGAGCTTCGTCACTTTCTGTGCGGTTCCGGTGACGCCGAGCAGCAGCCAGGCCACTCCGGTGACGAGGCTCGCCGCGTACACCGCACCGGCGGTCACTGTGAGCGTCTGCGCCGCCTGGGTCGTTGCGATGGCGCCGACGGCCTTCATCGGCTGCACCGGGAACGGCGTCCGATAAACAAGGCCCGCCACCACCATGGCCAGGCCGAAGGTGAACAGGACGCCGAACGGGTCGAGGCTCAGCATGCTCAAGTAAGCCACGACGAACGGAATGAGCGTGCCGAGATCGCCGAACGCGCCGGCCCACTCCATGCGGTCGAAGCGGTTGCCGCGAATCAGTGGTTGGACCGCCGTGTGCAGGCGCGATGAGAGGCTGGGCACGTTTGCGGTGCTAGCAGGAGCTGGGGCTCAGACATTCTACCTGCCGTACGCTGATAACAACAAAAAATCAGTGGGTTGCGGTATCGACCCGGACAGAGGCGACTTGGGGCCGGTTGTACGGCAGCGACAGGATCGCCTCCAGCCCTCCATGCTCGTGATTGCGCAGCCGGACGTCCCCGCCGTGCGCCCGCGCGATGTCAGCACCCAAGGCTCTTGGCCCACTGAGGAATGCCTTTCGCTCGGCACGCCAGCTGACTCATTCGGGGCGGTTGATCCGCCCCGGTCTTCTTCGTTGGCGGGTCGTCGTGAATAGTCCATGGAAGACCAAGTCGGAGCGAGGATCTCTGCATCCCTCGCCAAAGAGTTGACGGCCGTCATGATCGCCGCAACGAGGCCGCTCCCATATGATTCAAGTCATATGCAGACCCGGGCGGTAGTCCCTAACATGTCCATGCAACGATCCACGTCGCACGTGGCGTACGCAAATTTCGTTAAGGGCATCGAATGAACAGGGTCCTCCATTTCGGCGAGGCGGTGGATGGCTACGATGTGCCGGTGCTCAACGAACGGGAGGTGAGGGCGAGCGCCGGGATACTGTTCCTGTTTGCGATGATCGCCTTCATGAACGCCTGGCTCACCGGGAGCTTTTACCTCACGCGAGTGTTCGTGATCGCGTTCCTCATCGACTTCTCGATCAGAATTTTCGTCAACCCGAAGTATTCACCGACGATGATTCTCGGGCGATTCTTCGTGCGCCATCAGCAGGAGGAATACGTCGGGGCACCGCAAAAGCGCTTCGCCTGGAGCATCGGCCTGATCCTGGCGGTGACCATGTTCTACCTGATCGTGGTCAACAATGTCATCGGCCCGTTCAACCTACTCATTTGCTCGACGTGCCTGGTTCTGCTTTTCTTTGAATCCGCTTTTGGAATTTGTATCGCGTGCAAGATCTATAACCTGGCGTTCAAGGAGAAGGCGAAGTTGTGCCCTGGCAATACCTGTGAAGTGAATGTCGAGAAGCCAGCGATGAAAATTAGCGGCAGTCAAATCGCGGTCACCGCTTTGTTCCTGGTCGCGATTGCTTCCGTCGGCAAGCTCATGCCGCTTCAGCCGCAGGCTATTGCCAGTCGAAGCATCAATGCGGATGCTGGAGTCCAAGGGCAAGACGTCGGGTCCAAGCTCGATTGCAAGGTGCCGGACTGGGCCGTCGCGATCGGGCACGCGGACAAATGGAGATTGCACAACAACTGCGCTACGACCGGCGTGCTGCCGGTCGTAGCCGGCGCCGCTGGGGCTGCGGCGCAACCCACGGTCGAGATCGTCGCGATGGCGCACCCACCGGTGCAAAGCGCACTCAAGCCCCTACGTGACTGGCTGGCCCAGCAAGGTGACAAGCTGCGCGTGGTGGAGATCGATGCCGAAAGTGCGCAGGGCGAGCAGCGGCTCCAGTCTGCCGGGCTCAAAGGCCATATCCCGATCGTCATCCTGATCGACGGCAAGTATCGCTATCCCCGCCAAGACGGCAGCACGACCGAGTTCGTCAACTTTCCGACGGCAACGGGGAATCCCCCGGGCTTCGGTGGCACCTGGGTCGCGGAAGATGTCGAGGCCGTGCTGTTGGGCCGGATGAAGTAGAGGCAGGCTTAAAGGTTGACGGCGATCATGCCAAGGGCGTGACCAATAGAGGAAGAAAATATGAATGTTGAACTGTCCCCGGGCAAGCGTTTCGCGGACCGCGCTTAGCGAGATGGATCATCCATGACCTTGATTCGTGCCGAACGCCTGGTCAAAACCTATCGCAGCGGCGAGGTCGAAGTGCAGGCGATCCGGGGCGTGGACTTCACGATCGACCCGAAGTCGTTCGTCGTTTTCGTGGGTCCCTCGGGCAGCGGCAAGACCACGCTGCTCAACATGATCGGCTGCCTGGATCACCCGACCGGCGGCAAGCTCACCGTTCTCGATACCGATGTGGGCACGCTTGATCGGCGCGCGGCGGCCAATTTCCGCGGGGAGCACATCGGCTTCGTCTTTCAGGACTTCAACCTGATCCCGGTTCTGACCGTCTACGAGAACATCGAGTACCCGCTGATCATGGTGCAGGACTGGCCGGAAGCGAAGCGGCGCAAGCAGATCACGAGACTGCTCGAGGCGGTGGGCATGGGTGAGCAAGCCGACAAGCGGCCGGCGCAAATCTCAGGCGGTCAGAAACAGCGCGTCGCGGTCGCGCGGGCGCTGGCGACGAACGCGCAACTGGTACTGGCCGACGAGCCGACCGCGAACCTCGATCACGACACCGCGTTCCGGATCATCGAGCTCATGAAAAAGATGCGCGACGAGTTCGGCACCACGTTTGTGTTCTCAACGCACGACCCCAAGATCATGGCCGAGGCGGAAGTGATCTTCGCGCTCGAGGACGGCAGGATGCACGAGCAAGCGGAGGAGAAAGCGGTGGCTCTCCATGCTTAACATCCTGAAGATCGCGCTCAGGAACCTCGCGCGCTTTGGCCGGCGCACGTTCCTGTCCTCGATGCTCATCACCCTGGGCATCGTCGCCGTCTTGTTGTTCATCGCCACGGCGGGGTCATTCAAGGCGATGATGATCGGCCAGTTCACCGATGCGATGCTCGGACACCTCGAGGTCCATCGCAAAGGCTACGTCGCGTCTATCGACAACTTGCCGCTCAACCTCAACATGCGGCCGCCGATGGTTGCGAAGGTCGAGAAGACGCTCGACGGCATGAGCACGGTCGAGGCCTATTCGGAGCGCGTCAAGCTCGGCGCAATGTTCAGCAACTACACCGAGACCACCGCCATCCGGGTCAACGGCATCGACCCGGCCAAGGAAGTAGCTGCGACGCCGTTGCTGCCCGGCCGCATCGTCGAAGGCGACAAGCAAGGGGCGCTCCTCAAGCGCGGCGAGATCCTGATTCCCACCCTGCTCGCCCGTGGCATGAAGGTGAAAGTCGGCGATACGGTCGTGCTGGTCGCGACCAATAGCGAAGGCTCGGTCAATGGGAAGAACTTCGTCGTGCGCGGGATCATCGACAGTCTGTCGGGGCCGAGCGGCCGTGATGGCTACATCGATATCAAGGACGCACGCGAGCTGCTGCGGATGACCGAGCCCGAAGTCAACGAGATCGTCGTCCGTCTCAAGAATCCCGCGCAGCTCGATCAAGCTTACGCACAGCTTTCAAAGGAGCTCGGCGCAACCTCAGGTGCGGGCAATCTGGGTGGGATGGCTGCAAAGGCCGGGCCGGGCGGCGGGCTCGAAGTCCACACCTGGGCCGACCTGTCGCCGTTCTCGAGCATCGTGCGGATGATCGATCTGCTCGCGCTCTTCATCAAGATCATGCTGGTCTCCATCGTGCTGATCAGCGTCATGAACGTGATGATGATGGCGGTGTACGAGCGCATCCGCGAGATCGGTACGATTTCCGCGATTGGCACGCCACCGCGAAAGATTCTCTCCTTGTTCCTCACCGAAGGGGTGCTGCTTGGCGTGGGTGGAACTGCCGTAGGAACGGCGATCAGTTTGGCGACGATCTACGCGCTCAACGTTTGGAAGATCCACTTCAATTTCGGAATGCAGCAGGGGCTCGTGCTCTCGCCCTCTATCGGTGCCGTCGATATCGTGATCATCGCCGCCCTGGTCGTGGTGATAACGCTGGTCGCTAGCCTGCAGCCGGCGTGGAAAGCCTCGCGCATGGATCCGGTCACGGCCCTCGGTCACGTGTGACTGAAGCGTGATGTCCTGTTCAAGGAGCCTCGGCATGAAATGTGTGCGCATGATTCAGGCTGCGGTGCTTGTGTTTCTGGTCGGGATGAGCGCCTCGATCTGGGCGCAGCCCGGAATGGGCAGGTACCAGCAGCTGTACACGACCGGCACCGCGGAGACGATGAAGGGCGTGGTGCAGTCGGTCTACCTCGACACGCCTCCGGGCCTCAGGACGCAGGCCGTTTACCTGAGCCTCAAGACCGAGGCGGCTTCGATTCCGGTGCAGCTCGGCCCGGAGTGGTTCGTGCAGAAGCTCCCCACCAAGTTCGAGAAGGGCGACACGATCGAGGTCACCGGCTCCAAGGTCACCGTCGAGGGCAAGACGATGGTCCTCGCGGCCCAGATCAAGAAGGGGGCGGAGAGCATCGCGTTCCGCAGCAGCTCCGGCCTTCCCGTGTGGTCCGGGCAATGAGCACGGGCGTTCGCCGGCCATGAGGAAACTGCTCTTCCTTCTCGGCTGCCTGATTGCCTTCCCGGCGGCGGCAGCGGTCGACGGGACGCAGATCCTGCAGAAGGTCGACCGCAACCTCGAGCCCGAGTCCTACGAATCCTACCGCAAGCTGATCGACATCCAGCCGGATGGCGCGAAAAAGGAATACGTCCTCTATACGATCAAGAAGGGCCGCGACAAGGTCCTGGCGCTGTTCATCTCTCCTGCCAGCGACAAGGGCCGAGTGACGCTGCGCATCGGCGACAACATGTGGCTCTATATTCCCGATGTGGGCAAGCCGATCCGGATCACCAGCCTGCAATCGGTTACCGGCAGCATCTTCAACAATGCCGACATCCTGCGCGTCGACTACACCGCGGAGTACGACGTGGAGGCCGCCGAAGAGCTGGCGGACGCCGTCGTCCTCTCGCTCAAGGCCAAAACCGGTGAAGTCGCCTACGACCGGCTCAAGATGTGGGTCGATAAGAAACAGCTGCTGCCCGTTACGATCGAGGCCTATGCGGCCAGCGGCCTGCTGATCAAGACGCTGCACTTCAAGGACGTGAAGGATTTCGGTGGCGGCATCAAGCGCCCCGCAACGCTGGAAACCGACAGTCCCCTGCACAAGGGCTACAAGTCGGTCATGCTCTGGTCGGGCCTGAAGAAGGCGACCTTCCCGGACGAGATCTTCACGCTCAATTACCTGCCCCGGGTCGAAGACCTGCGCAAATGACCGCGCTGGCACGGTGCCGGCTCGGATTCTTCGTAACCGCATGCGCGGCACTGCTCGGGGCCGGCGCTGCAACAGCCGCTGTCGACGAATATCGCTTCGAGGCGTCGGAGTTCGCGAAAAAGCCGTACGAGCTCGGCGGTTACCTCGAGGCCGAGCCGCAGTATTTCTGGCTCAACCCGGGTTCCGCCGGCTACAACCTCACCTATCCCAACGGTGTGCCGAGCAGTAACCACGGGATCACGGGCACCCTGGAACTGTACGGCAAGTACACCGTCGGCATCGCGTCCGTGCGCTTCCGCACGCACTCGGACGTCGAGCGCTACAACACGGGAAACGACGAGAACAACAAGCTTTATGAGGGCGTGTTTTCCCTCCGCCCCGATCCAGGGGTCACCCTGGAAGCCGGCAAGCAGGCGTTCCAGTGGGGCAAGGGCTACGCACAAACTTTTGTCGGTTTCGTCCAGCGCCCGAAGGACCCGGACGACCCGGCGCTCGCCCGCGAGGGATACACGGTTGCGAACGCCGACCTCATTCGCAACTTCGATGGTCCGTTGCAGACCGTCGCCTTCACGCCGGTCGTCCTACCCGTCAGCTCGGATGTGAACAGCGACTACGGCAGCAGCGGGCACACCAACTTCGCCGCCAAGCTCTACTTCCTCTACCGCGACACCGACATCGATCTGATGTACCTGGCCAAAGGGAGCCGGCCCGCTCGGTTCGGCGCCGATTTCTCACGCAACCTCGCGACCAACTTCGAGATCCACGGCGAGTGGGCGCACATCTGGAATGCCACAAAGCCCGTGGTCAATTCAACCGGCCAGGTGTCGATGCAGAGCGGCGGTGCGACGAACTACATGGCGGGGTTGCGCTACCTGACCGAGCGCGACACGACGTATATCGTCGAGTACTATCACAACGGCCTGGGGTACAACGACGAGCAGATGAACGGCTTCTTTGGCTTCGTCGACAGCATCTTCGTCCCGGTGCCGCCGGGCTCCGCCAATGCGCTCCAAAGCGCGCTCAACCTGTACCAGGGCGGGTACGGCCGGCCCTTCCCAATGCGCAACTATCTCTACGCGCAGGCGAGCCAGAAGGAACCGTTCGACATTCTGTATTTCACGCCGTCGCTGACGACGACAATCAACCTGGACGATCACAGCTTCCAGGCCTTCGCGGAGCTGCTCTACACCGGCGTGAAGAACCTCGAGCTGCGGCTTCGGTTCTTCACGCTTGTCGGCGGGTCCGACACCGATTTCGGCGAGAAGCCGAACTCGCGGCGCCTGGAGTTGCGCGTGCGCTACTACTTTTAGGTCTGACTTGCATTCGTGCCTTTAATTGCTAAGGCCTGGATGGGCGCGACCCATTTCCTGACCAAGCGCCTGCCTCGGGTCAGTACCGAGATGAGTCTCCATGTGCTGGCCTACAATCTCAAACGCGTGATGCAGATCTTGGGCATCAGGCCGCTGATGCAAGCGATGCGGGTCTGAGGCCCTTCTTCCCTGCGCAATAAGTCCCATAGGATGGGATGCCAAGCGCATCTGCAGCGCAACCTTCGAAACAACTTCGATAAAATCCATCAGCCTCCGCAGTCGCGCATAACGCGGCAGCGGCTCTCCTAAACCCTTCCAAGTGCGCTGAAATGGCGCGATCCCACACGTTGGACGTTTCCGCACAACCTCAGTCGGGCACGGTCAACTGCTCTCCGACGCTGAGCGGCGGCTCTACGATCCACACCGGAATTTCGCGCCTGGATGGCTGCAGTACGCCATTCAGCGGGCGCTCAGTCGAATCGCTTCAATGCTGGCGACCGGCCAACTCCAGCCCGGGGTCGCCGCGGGAATTTCCCGTGAGCGGCCGTTCGCGCCGCCGCGCACTGGGACGCGCCGGTGCGCACGATATTCACTACGCGCAAGAGCCGTTGAACGACGACCCGATCGTCAGCTTCGATATCTGTCCAGTCGTTGCCGCGATGGGTGACCGCGCGCGGTCGAAACCGCGGAGACTTTCAGCGCCCCGGACTTGGCGCGTTTCCATCGGTAGCCTGCTCTCTAAGCTGGAAGCCGAACCTTCGCGGCTGCGACATCTGTCGACCGAGATACGGGTGTCGGGTATCGCTTCTCGCCTTGATCCTCTTCGAACGTGCAGACAACGCCCGAATCAGGACGTATGCTGCATCTTCCGGTGACCGGGAGGGCGGTCCATGCGGCATTCGCATCATGGCCATCTCTGAACGTCGCAGTCTCCGCGCCGCGCGGCACAAGAGCAACGTGGCGTGGTCGCGATCGGCGTTGCGGTGGTGCGCCGCCGCGCCGCTGCCGCTCGTTCTGACGGCCTGCCACTGGGCCGTCCTCGATCCGCGCGGCCCGGTGGGGCGGGCCGACCGCACCATCCTGATCGACTCGCTGGCCATCATGCTGGCGATCGGCGTGCCGACGATCCTCGCGACCTTCGCCTTCGCCTGGTGGTTCCGCGCCTCGAACACCCGCGCCCGCTACCGGCCCGACTGGGAGTTCTCCGGTGCCATCGAGCTCGTGGTGTGGGCGATCCCGGCCATGGTGATCATCCTCCTTGGCGGCGTGGCCTGGATCGGATCGCACGAGCTCGACCCGGCCAAGCCCTTGTCGGAGCGCGAGGCTCCGGTCGAGATCCAGGCCATATCGCTCGACTGGAAGTGGCTCTTCATCTATCCGCGGGAAGGGGTCGCGAGCGTGAACCAGCTCGTCGTGCCGGCGGGCGTGCCGCTGCGCTTTTCGCTCACGTCGGCGAGCGTCTGGAACGCCTTCTTCGTGCCGCAGCTCGGCAGCATGATCTACACGATGAACGGCATGCGGACCCAGGTGAACCTTCAGGCCGACGAGACGGGGACGTTCCAGGGACTGTCGGCGCACTTCAGCGGCGACGGCTTCCCCGACATGCACTTCCCGGTCCGTGCCGTACGCGCCGGCGAGTTCGCCGCCTGGGTCAAGGCGACGCGCGGAGTCGGCCCCACCCTCGATGGCGCCGCCTACACGGCGCTCGCGCGGCAGAGCACGAACCTCTCGCCTTCGACGTTCGGGGCCGTGACGCCGGAGCTTTTCGCGCAGGTGGTGCGACAGGAGCTCCCGCCCGGCCCCGGGCCGGCGACCGAGCGCGGCGGCGCCGCCGAGGCACCGACGAAAGGGCACTGACATGTGGGGCAAGCTGAGCTGGGAGGCGGTTCCTTTCCACGAGCCCATCGTCATGGTCACCTCGGCGGTGGTGGCGATCGCGATCACGGCGGTGCTCGCCTGGGTCGTCGTCAGGGGACATCTGCCCTACATCTGGAAGGAATGGCTCACCAGCGTCGACCACAAGCGCATCGGCGTGATGTACGTCGTGCTCGCCATGGTGATGCTGCTGCGCGGCTTCGCCGACGCGATCATGATGCGTTCGCAACAGGCCGTCGCCATGGGCAGCGCCGGCTTCCTGCCGCCGGAGCACTACGACCAGATCTTCTCGGCGCACGGCACGATCATGATCTTCTTCGTCGCCATGCCTTTCGTGATCGGGCTGATGAACTTCGCCGTGCCGCTGCAGCTCGGCGCCCGCGACGTCGCCTTTCCCGTGCTCAACTCGGTCGGCTTCTGGCTCACGGCCACCGGCGCGCTGCTGGTCAATATCTCGCTGTTCGTCGGCGAGTTCGCGCGTACCGGCTGGCTGCCGTATCCGCCGCTCTCCGGGCTCGCCTACTCGCCCGGCGTCGGCGTCGACTACTACCTGTGGGCGCTGCAGATCTCGGGCGTCGGAACGCTGCTGTCCGGCATCAACCTGGTGACGACCATGCTCAAGATGCGCGCGCCGGGCATGACCTACCTGCACATGCCGATCTTCTGCTGGACCACGCTCGCCTCCAACCTGCTGATCGTGGCGGCGTTCCCGATCCTGACCGCCACCGCTGGCGATGCTCCTGCTCGACCGCTATCTCGGCTTCCACTTCTTCACCAACGAAGCGGGCGGCAACCCGATGATGTTCATGAACCTCATCTGGGCCTGGGGACACCCCGAGGTCTACATCCTGGTGCTGCCGGCGTTCGGCATCTTCTCGGAGGTGTTCTCCACGCTTCTCGGGCAAGCCGCTCTTCGGCTACCGCTCGATGGTCGCGGCCACGATGGGAATCTGCATCCTCTCCTTCATGGTCTGGCTGCACCACTTCTTCACCATGGGCGCGGGCGCCGACGTCAACGCGATCTTCGGCATCGCCACCATGATCATCGCCGTGCCCACGGGCGTGAAGATCTACAACTGGCTGTTCACGATGTACAGCGGCCGCGTCGTCTTCGCCACGCCGATGCTCTGGGCGCTCGGCTTCGTGGTCACCTTCGTCATCGGCGGAATGACGGGCGTCCTCCTCGCGGTGCCGCCGGCCGACTTCGTGCTCCACAACAGCCTCTTCCTGGTCGCCCACTTCCACAACGTGATCATCGGCGGCGTGGTGTTCGGCGCGTTCGCCGGCTACGAGTACTGGTTTCCCAAGGCGTTCGGCTTCCGCTTGCACGAGCGCCTGGGCAAGGCGGCGTTCTGGTTCTGGATCGTCGGCTTCTACGTCGCCTTCATGCCGCTCTACGTGCTCGGCCTCATGGGCATGACGCGGCGCATGCAGCACTACGACGTGCCCGAGTGGCAGCCGTGGCTCCTGGTCGCGGCCGGCGGCGCGGCGCTCATCGCCATCGGCATCGCGCTCCAGGTGGTGCAGCTGGTCTGGAGCATCCGCCACCGCGAGGCGCTGCGCGACGTCACCGGCGACCCCTGGAACGGGCGCACGCTCGAGTGGATGACGTCCTCGCCGCCGCCGATGTTCAACTTCGCGGTGATGCCGAACGTCGAGGGCGTGGAGGCGTACTGGATGCGCAAGCAGAGCGCGATCGAGCGGCAGGCGCTGCAGCCCGAGCCCGAATATCACGACATCCACATGCCGCGCAACAGCTCCGCCGGCTTCATCTGCGCCTTCTTCGCGGCCACGATGGGCTTCGCGCTGATCTGGCACATCTGGTGGCTCGTCGCCGCGGCCTTCGTGGGTGCGTGGGCGGTGTTCGTCGTCGTCGCCTGGCGCGACCAGCACGAAGAGGCGATCCCCGCGGCGACCGTCGCGGCCATCGACCGGGCCAATCGCGCAGTCCGCGAAGCCGCGCTGCCGACGCTGAGGCCGGCCTCGTGAGCGCCGGGGCGGAGGTTTACCCGGGCGGGGTGGCCGGCGGCGGACGGGCGTTCGGCGGCGGCCACGCCCAGGCGCTCACCGAGGAGCCGGCGCACGGCGCGTCGAAGCGCATCGTCGTCGCTTTCGGGTTCTGGATCTTCCTGATCAGCGACATCATCCTGTTCTCCGCGCTGTTCGCGACCTACGCGGTGCTGACCGATGCCACCGCCGGCGGCCCGAGCGGCCGCGACCTGTTCGAGCTGCGCACGGTTGCCGTCGAGACCGCGTGCCTGCTGCTGTCGACCGTGTTCTGCGGCTTCGCCGGCATCGGCGCGCAGGCACGGCGCAACGGCCTGTACTACGGCGCGATGGCCGCGACGTTCGTGCTCGGTGCGACGTTCGTCGCGATCGAGTTGCACGAGTTCGCGACCATGATCGCGCGCGGGAGCCGGCCCGGGCCGCAGCGCCTTCCTGTCGGCGTTCTTCGCGCTGATCGGCTGCCACGGCCTGCACGTCAGCGCCGGCCTGCTGTGGCTGCTGACGATGATGGCGCAGGTGTATGCCAAAGGCTACCGCGCCGACATCCTGCGCCGGCTGCTGTGCTTCGCGCTGTTCTGGCACACCCTCGACATCATCTGGGTGGCCCTGTTCAGTCTCGTCTACCTGGTCGGAGTGGCACCGCAATGAGCACCTCGAATCCCAAACCCCACGGCGACGTCGCCCCCGGCGACGAGCTCGGCCCCGCCGACGTCCCCCATGCGATCCGCGGCTACCTCGTCGGCCTGGCCCTGGCTACGCTGCTGACCTGCGTTTCGTTCTACATCGCCCAGAGCACGCTGGTCTGGCGGCCCAGCATCCCCATCGCGCTCTCGGTGCTGGCGCTCGCGCAGATGGGCGTCCATCTCGTCTTCTTCCTGCACCTTACCTCGGGGCCCGACAGCGTCAACAACGTCATGGCGCTGGCCTTCGGCCTGCTCATCGTGATGCTGCTCGTCTTCGGTTCGCTGTGGATCATGACCCACCTCGATCACAACCTGATGCCGATTGAGCGGCTGATGCAGATGCAGCGCTGACGGGATCGCCGACGCCAGTGGTCCGCAATAATTCGCGCCGCGGGTACGTCGATATCCGGCGCCTGCAAACGCGGGTCGACTCTGGCATGATGAGCACATGCTTGATGCCGGAAGCGGCGGAGAGCGCCTACTTTTGTTTCCTCATTTGTTCCCTATCGCGAAGCCGCTGTCGCAACACTTCGTTTTGCTTGGCAAAGAAAGACTCTTCCAGACCCTTCCAGCTATTTCGCATGGTTACGGTGGAAGCGGCGGCTGGCGAGCGGCTCGTCGCGGCAGCGCCCGCGACCGTTCCGGTGACCCAGTTGGCGCAAGACATTGGCGAACCGGTCGGCGCCGGATCGACCCTGGGCGCCGAAGCGACGATCCTGGAGGCATGGATGTCGGGATTCGTGCAGCTTCGTACGAAGCCCTTGCCTGCGGCGCAGACGGCAAGCAGTCAACCCGAGGCATTCGCGCTGGCACGGTGGCAGGCGCGCACGCGCGAGAGCGTCACCAACCTGCGCCACGAAGATCCGGCTGACGGACCCGCTTGCGCGGACGCTGCTCACGCTGCTCGACGGCACGCGCGACCGCGACGAGATGGTTGACGCTCTCGCGGTGGGCCGCACATTCGGCGATGCTGCCGCGGTCGCAATCCGCGTCGACGACACGCTAGCGGCGCTGGCGCGGCTGGGGTTCCTGATTCGCTGACGCCTCGCCGCGTGGAGCTACTGGATCATTTCTGCGCCCGCCTCGCGCTCCATTTCCGCTTCGCTCATCAGGCTGTCGGCATCTCGGTAGATCGATGCGACGGCAAGGACGCGGCCATTGCACTTGTATCGCAACACGCAGTCGCGAGCTGCGATTTCGCCGTCGATCGTGACCTCGTCCCACGCCTCCGCGTGCCCCACGTAGTTGATCGGGACGTCGTAGTGCTGGCTCCAGAAGAATGGCACGGCGTCGAACTTCTCCCAGCCACCGAGCATGTTGAGCGCGACAGTCTGGCCCTGGCGCTGGGCGACGACCCAGTGTTCGACGCGGATTGCCGCTCCGCTGTGCGGGTCGGGCCATCGGGCGATGTCACCCGCAGCGAAGATCCCGGGTGCGCTGGTCTCCAGATATTCGTTGACCGTTACGCCGCGGTCGATCGCCAGTCCGGCCTTCTCGGCGAGCGCGAGTCGCGGCCGCACGCCGACCCCGGCGACGACCAGGTCAGCGCCGACCGCGCCACCGCTCTTCAGCGTGACCCCGCGAGCGTCGATTGCCGTCGCCGTGTCCTCCAAATGGAAGATAACGCCGTGCTCTTCGTGCAGGCTGCGCACGAAGTCCCCCATCTGCGGCCCGAGCACCCGCTCCATCGGCCGCTTCTCCGGCGCCACGACGTGCACCTCGATGCCGCGTGCGCGCAGCGAGGCCGCGACTTCGAGGCCTATGAAACTCGCCCCCAGTACGACGGCGCGCCGCGTCGTTGCCGTCTGCGCGATGATGGCGCGGCAATCCCCGAGCGTTCGCAGTGTGTGCACATGCGGCAGGTCCATGCCGGGCAATGGCAATCGGACCGACTCGGCGCCGGTCGCAAGCAGCAGCCGGTCGTAGGCGACTTTGCCGCCATCGCCGAGCGCGACCTCGCGCGCACGTACGTCGATGCCGGTGACGGTCGTCTTCAGTCGCAAATCGATGCCGTGTTCGGAGTAGAAGCCGTCTCCGCGCAACGGGATCCAGTCCTCCGGTGCATTGCCGGCCAGGTAGTCCTTGGACAGGTTCGGTCTGTCAACCGGTGGCGCGTCGTCATCGCTCAACATCACGATGCCGCCCTGGAAGTGCTGGCGACGCAGCATTTCGATCGCGGCGAAGCCGGCCGCGCCGCCGCCAATGACGACGATCCTCTGCGGCGATCGGGGCGCGCGTGCGACACGGCTGCGGGGCGTGGTTGCCGCCTTCTCCCGTACGAATACCCTGCCGTCGCGCAGCTCGGTCGACCAGCATGCGATGGGGCTGAGCGCGGGCGCCCGCAGCGCTTCTCCGGTCCGCAGGCTGAAGCAGGCGTGGTGCCATGGACAGCGCACAGTATCGTCGACCATCAACCCTTCGGAGAGCGGCCCGTTGTAGTGGGTACAGGCGGCGCCGATCGCGAAGAATTCGTTGCCGCGACGGCTAAGCACGACCGCGTCCTCGCCGACGTGTCCGGCCAACATCGATCCGTCGGCAAGCGCGTCGGTGGCCACACCCAATGTCAGGTCAGGACCGGTTGCATCCCGTTGAGTCGTGCTCATATCGATCTCCGGTCACCAACGGCAGCGCTGGATCCGGAGATTCGGACAGGCGTCGCGATCCGTCAACTCCGGAGTCGGATACGTGCGCGTTGCGTAGGCGGATATATCATGCCACTGACAATCGCGTACCGCTACGTGCTGGCCGCGGAACTGACCAGGGGGGCACGCCGACCGGATCGCGCCTCTCGGCGTTCTGCTGGCTCGACGATCGAATGCACCGCGCTGCCGGCGGGGCGAAGCAGGCGGCTCGACTTCGCACGTAAGCGAATGGCGCGAACGTCACTCCCGCCGGCTGAGGCGTGCTACGCGGGTGCGTGCCAGCCCGCGTCGGCCCACAGTTCGCCACTCACCGCCGAATTGGCGAGCATGAAGCAGATCGCGTCGGCGATCTCGTCGGGGCGAATCAGTCGGCTCAACTGCGTAAACGGCAGAATGTTCTTGCTGATGTACTCGTCACCCATTGCCCGCACCATCGGCGTGTCGGTGAATCCCGGGTGAATCACTCCGCAGCGCACGCCGTAATAGACGGCCTCCTTCATGATCGTGGCGGCCGCGCCCTCGAGGCCGGCCTTGGTGCTCGCGTAGGAGATTTGCCCGCGATTGCCTTGCGAGGAAACCGAGCCGATGAACACGATGGCCCCCTGCATTCCTTCGGACGGCTCCCATCGCTTGAGGCCGCAGGCCGCGCGATTTTCGGCAATCCGTCCGATCATCTCGAGCGCCCAGTAGACGGGCGCCACGAGATTGACCTCGAGAACCTGTTTGAACCGGTCCACGGGATAGATTCGCGCCTTGCCCGTCATCTTGTCGATGCGGACCGCGAGATCATCGCGCGTGATCCCGGCGGCCGGCACGCACATAGTGACCGTATCGAACTCGCTGCTGATCGAATCGAAAACCGAAGCGCGGAACGCTTCGTCCGTGGTGTCGCCGCGGTAAGGGTAGGCGACCTTGCGGCCGGCCACCGCATTGACTTCGGTGGCAACGCTGTCGATGTTCTCGCCCACGTCCACGAGCGCCAGTGCACGCACTTCGCGCCGCGCCAATTCGGCCGCCACGGCCCGGCCGATCCCGCTGGCGGCACCGGTGATCACTGCAACCTTTCCTGCAATTTCCATTGAAGCCTCCCCGCTAATTTGCTGCACTGCACCATAGTAACCCGTTTATGGCTGATTGTCACGGTGAACGATGGAGCACGGCGCCCCAGGATGGTGCCTCGTTGCGGCGATGCGTCACGCCGGCGTTGCCGGGTGCCATCGCCGCCCATCGCCCACGCGATGCGCGCGGCCGGGTGGAAAAGGTGGGACACGCCGGATATTCCCGATCGCCGCCGGCGCCCGGGGCAGGTCGCGAGATCCGCCGATTGTCACCCTCGGTGCGGCAAATTGCCGCACCAGACCCCTGGAGGGGCGCGGCAACCAGACCGTCGCGGCCGCCGAAACGGCGGCCGCTGATCGGGCCTCGGAAGCGTTGTCGCTACTTGCCGCTCGTGGCGCGTCCAGCCATGGAAACCGAACCGCTCGGCATGCGACGCGACCGCGGCGGTGCTTGCATCCGTCCGCCGCTGGGTGACTCGACAGGGTGACGAGGCTACGATTGCCGCTCCTCGTCCGGCGAGTCGAATGGGACATGCACACGATACTTGGCGCGAACGGCGCCATCGGCGTCGAACTGACAGCAGAGCTTGCCAAAAAAGGGCGTCGCATCCGCCTGGTGAGCCGGAATCCGGTGTCGACCGTGGGCGCAGACCAAGTCGTTGCGGCCGATCTTGCCGACCTCGATCAAACGATCAACGCCGTGGCCGGCTCGCAAGTCGCCTACCTGGTGGTCGGCCTGAAGTACGACCTCGGGGCGTGGCAGCAACTGTGGCCACGCATCGTGAGCAACGCGATCGAAGCATGCAAACGCGCAAATGCGAACCTGGTCTTTTTCGACAACGTCTACGCGTACGGCAAGGTCGCAGGTCCGATGACGGAGCAAACGCCGTTCAATCCCTGCAGCAGGAAGGGAGAGGTCCGCGCGCGGATAGCGACGGCGCTGGCCAACGAATTCACGGCGGGCAACCTGACTGCGCTCATCGCCCGCTCGGCCGATTTCTATGGCCCGCGCGTTCGAACCAGTGTCGCCAACCGATTGGTCCTGGACAAGCTCGCCGAAGGCGCGACAGCGTCCTGGCTGGTGAGCGACGCAGTGAGGCATTCGTGGACCTTTACCCCGGATGCCGGGAAGAGCCTGGCGCTTCTGACCGAATCAGACTCGGCATGGAACCAGACGTGGCATGTTCCGACCGCGCCCGCTCCGCCAACCGGAAGGGAGTTCGTCGCGATGGCGGCAAAGGCACTCGGCGCGGAACCGAAATATCGAGTGCTCTCCCGACCGCTAATCAAGGTGGCGGGATTCTTCGATTCCGACATCCGGGAATCCTATGAAATGCTTTATCAGTACGACTCGGATTATCTGTTCGATTCGACGAAGTTCTCGACGGCCTTTCGCTTCGCGCCCACCGACTACGAAGCGGGCATCGCGCAGTGCGCAACGCGTGGGCGGCGTGCCGCAAACGGCCGCCGTGAATCCGCAACGTAGGCGATCCACGCGACCGGCTCGTCCGATGACGGCGCCGGGGCCGAACGCAACGCGTCGCCGGATCGGTCTTTCGATGCAACGATGAGGCGCAGTCGGAGTCTTACGGACACAGGTGCGAGTGCAGCACTGTGCGATCGTTCCTTTGCATCACTCTCGCCGTTGCACCGTGCTTTAATGAGGTTCGGCATTGCCGTGGTGAATGATGCGAAAAGCCTGGATCTGGATTTTCGGGGTCGTCGTATGCGCCGCGATTTCGGGCATCGTGTGGTGGCGCGAAGGCCCCGTCGCGGTCAGCGTCGTGACTCCGACTCGCGGGCCGGCGGTCGACGCGATCTATGCGACCGGCACCGTCGAGCCGACGGTCATGCTGCCGATTGCGCCGCGCGTCGCCGGCCGCCTGGTGGAGCGCGACGTCGACGAAGGGAGCCGGGTCCGCAAGGGGCAGGTGCTCGCACGCCTCGACGATGCCGATCTCAAAAGCACGGTCGAGGAGCTCGAGGCGCGCGCCCGCTACGCGCGAACGCAGTACGAGCGGGCGGAGAATCTGGTGCGCCAGGGGTTCATGGCCAAGGCGGAGATTGATCGGACGCGCGCGGATCTGGACGCCGCAGTCGCCGCAGTCAACCGCGCCCGATCCCAGCGCGACTACATGGCGCTCACGGCACCGGCCGACGGTCTCATCATTCGGCGTGACGGCGAGATCGGCCAGTTCATACCGGCGGGGCAGGCTGTGTTCTACCTGTCGTGCTGCGCCCCGCTTCGGGTGACCGCGGAAGTGGACGAGGAAGACATCGCGCGCGTGCGCGTGGGGCAGAAGGTCGTGCTGCGGGCCGACGCACTGCCGGGCGAGATTCTGGATGGCGAGGTCAGCGAAATCACTCCGAAGGGCGATCCGGTCGCACGCAGCTATCGCGTCCGCGTCAAGCTCGCCGATCCGAGCCGCTTGAAGGTGGGCATGACCGTCGACGCGAACGTGATCGTCGCCGAGCGTGCGAAGGCGCTGCTGGTGCCAGGCACTGCGGTCCAGAACAACATGGTGTGGACGGTCGACGACGGCCGGCTGCATCGACAGCCGGTGCGCGTCGGCGTGACGGGCGCAGGACGCACCGAGATCGTCGAGGGACTCACGCCCGACGTGCGTATCGTCGACTCGCCCGCGCCGGACCTGCGCGAGGGTCGTGCGGTTCGGGTTGGTCCGCCGCCCGACGCGGCGCGGAAGTGATGCTCCGCCTCGACGTCGCGCTCGCGCATCTGACCAGCCGCAAGCGGCAGACGTTCGTGTCGCTTTCCGGGGTGGTGCTCGGTGTCGCCTTCTTCCTCGCGGTCTCGTCTTTGATGCGAGGCTCCGAAAAGGACTTCATCAAGCGCCTGGTCGACAACAGCCCGCACATCACCGTCTCGGACGAGTATCGCCGCCCCCGCGTGCAACCGGCGGTGCTCCGCTGGAGCGACGGTGCGGTGCGGATCAGCAACGTGAAGCCGCAGACCGAGACGCGTGGTATCCGCGGCTATCGGCAAAAGCTCGAGTTCGTGGAGTCGCTGCCCGGAGTGCGGGTTGCGCCGGTGCTGGTCGGCTCGGCGGTGCTGACCTTCGCCGGCCGCGAGGAGGGGGTGACGCTTTCCGGGATTGTCCCGGCCACGATCAAGAACGTCTCGACGATCGACGAAAAGATCATCGCCGGTTCGATCGATGCGCTTGCAGCCAATCCCAACGGCATCGTGATCGGCAAGGGCGTCGCGGACAAGTTCAACCTCGGCATCGGCAGCACGCTCGGCGTGTCGGCGCCGAACGGCACCAGCCGGCCGATGAAGGTCGTCGGCATCTTTCGCACCGGCAATGCGAACTACGACGAGACGCAGACGTACGTGCTGCTGAAGCGCGCGCAGGTCATGCTCGACCGCCCCAATCGCGTCAATCGTTTCATCATCCAGCTCGAAGACGCCTATGCGGCGCGCGACGTCGCGCGCCGCATCGAGGACACGATCGGCTACAAATCCGTATCTTGGGCCGAAGCGTCCGAGGACATCGTCAGCGTGCTCATCATCCGCAACATCATCATGTACAGCGTGGTCTCGGCAATCCTCGTGGTGGCGTCATTCGGCATCTACAACACGCTGTCGACGATCGTAATGGAGAAGATACGCGACATCGCAATCATGAAATCGATGGGCTTTCATGCGCGCGACGTGCGGTCGATCTTTCTCCTCGAAGGGCTCATTGTCGGGGTCGTCGGCAGCGTATTCGGCGTCGCGCTTGGCATGGGACTGATGAAGATTCTCTCGACGGTTTCCCTGAAGCCGCCGGGTGCTACGGAAGTCATCAATCTGCCGGTGTGGTGGGGAGCCGAGCAATACGCGCTCGCCGCCGCGTTCGCGCTTGCCTCGTGCATCGCCGCGGCCTATCTGCCGGCCAGGCGCGCCGGTCGCGTGCACCCGGTCGACATCCTGCGGGGAATGACATGACTGCCGCCTGCCCGCTCCATGAAGCGCATTGCTTCCGCTCGGTGGGAAGCGCCGCGGCGCGACGCGCAAGCGCGGAGGCGCGCCCATGACGACGGTTCTGCGCGCCGAAAACGTCGTGCGCAGGCTCGAGGGAGAAGTGCCGGTGACGCTGGTCGATGGCGTCAGCCTCGAGATCGAGCGCGGCCAGTTCATCGCGATCATGGGCCCGTCCGGATCGGGCAAGTCGTCGCTGCTGTACCTGCTCGGTCTCCTCGACGTGCCCAGTGAAGGGCACGTATGGCTCGACGACGAGGACACCTCCGCCTACGGCGAGGACGAGCTCGCCGACCGCCGGCTGCGCAAGCTCGGCTTCGTGTTCCAGTTCCACTTCCTGCTGGCTGAGTTCTCCGTGCTCGACAACGTGACGCTGCCGATGCGTCGGCTCGGTGAGCTCGACGAGACCGCGGCGAATACGCGAGGGATGGAGCTGCTGGGGCGCTTGGGCGTCGCCGAGCAGAGCGCCAAGCGTCCCCATCAGCTTTCGGGTGGCCAGCGGCAGCGCGTCGCCATCGCGCGCGCGCTCGCCAACGATCCGCTGATCATCCTTGCCGACGAGCCTACGGGAAACCTCGACTCGGTGTCGAGCGCCAACGTGCAGCAGATCTTGCGCAATCTCGCTCACGAGAGCGGAAAGACCGTGGTCGCGGTCACCCACGATGGCAACTTCGCGTCGGCCGCCGACCAGCGGATCGGTCTCGTCGACGGGAAGATCAACAGCGAGTGGCGGCCGATGTGAATGCCTCCCGGGGGGTGCTGGATTGCCAGGTAGACGCAGACACCCGGCCGATTGTTTGCTACAGGTGCGGGCCTTCTTCGTCGGCGCCTGATTCAGCCGGGTGCCACGCCGTGGTCCCCTGCGGCGCCGCCAAGCGGGAATGCGCAGCGGCCTTCATCCGCATTTGGCGATGCAATGCAATCGCGTGGGACTTGCTCGGAGGTTCCCTAATCCGCCGCTCCCCGCTCCGGCGACGGCAGCGTGGATCCGGCAAGCCGCAGGCGCCTGGCGACGATGCCGATGCCGCCGGCAGCAAGGAAGATGCCGGCGATCCAGATCGCGAGAATCGCCAGGCCCACGAGGGTTGGCTGCGGCCACCGCGTCGTCCACAGCGCCTGCGCGCGATCGATCATCCAATGCCAGCCGGTATCGGCAGCGATCGCGGAGAGGATGATCATGCCCACCTTGCCCGGCAGCACGTAACGCCGTACGACGGCGAGCGCCGGCAGCATGACGGCGAGGACCATGATCTGGCCGAGCTCGATGCCCACATTGAACGCGAAGAGCGAAACGAGCAGATGGGTTCCCGCGAACTGGAAATTCTCCTGGAGGCCGTACGAGAAGCCAAAACCGTGTACGAGTCCGAACAGACCGGTGATCAACACCCGGCGCTCGAAGTTGACACCCATGATGTTCTCGAGCGCCATGTAAACAATCGACGCCGCGATCGCGGTCTCGACGAAGGGTGGGAACCATTGGCCCGACGGCGCCAGATTGAACGCGGTTCCGAGAAGCGTGAACGAATGGGCGACAGTGAAGACGGTGATGACCGACAATATCTTGCGCCAGCCGCGCAGCGGGATCACGAGGCAAAGCAGAAAGAGCAGATGATCGTAGCCGGTTAGGATGTGCGCAATGCCGAGCCCCGTGAACGTCGCCGCGGCGCGCCACCAGGTGGGATTGAGCGCCACCGTCCCCGACAGGCTGGTGATGACCATTGCCCGGCTCTCGGCGTCGAGCGGCAGATAACGCACGGCTAGCTTGAGGTAATCCCCGAGCTCCGGACCCGCGGTGGTGCGGATCGCGAACTCCGAGCTCGGCGAGCCGACCGGATAGGCGATCCGGGCATCCACGTAACCCTGATCGACATAGATGTTCGTGTCGCGCTCGATCGGTTCGTCAACGTGGCTTGACGCCTGGTCGTAGTTCTCGAACGAACGATCGGAGGGCAGTGACAGTCGCGCGATCGCGTGCGACGGGACCAGCGGCTTGCCGTTTTCGAAGAGCGTCAGGCTTTGCTCGTACGCAGCGATCGCCCTCTCGAGCGCAGGAGCCGACTTGGCAATGTCGATTTGGGCGTTGCTGATCGGAAACCTGACCGACTTGAAGAGATACAGGGGGGCGCGGACGACGAGTTGCGCCTCGCCCGGCTCGATTTTGACGAACGCGTTGATGACCGCGTCGAGCTTGAATTCGTGTGCGCGGGCGATCTGCGTAGATGAAGCGACGCACACGAGGAGCCACGATGCCACAAGAAGCAAGCGACGAAGCTTCATCTCACGTCTCGCCTTGAGCGGTTCGCACCGATAAACTCGACGAAGCCAGCCCGCGTCACGGGCGGAAGGTGCCGGTGACGCGGGTAGCCAAACTCACGAGTCGAAGCGGGGGCCGACGCCCCCGCGCGGCTCGCGTCACCTGCAATTTCCGTTGCCGTTGCCCTTGCCGTTGCCGTTGTTGCACTCGACGTGCGTGAACTTCTGGATGCGACGTCCGTTGATCGTCTCGCCGGTGTAGACGTTGCCTTTCGAGTCGACCGTGTTGCTATGCAAGTACGTGAACTGGCCCGCCTGATGGCCCGGCTGACCCACGTTCGCGACGATCGAGCCGAGCACGCGGTCCATCGTGTGCATGATCTCGTTGCCGCCGTCGATCTCGAACATGTACGTTTGCATCGGGTCGTTCGTAAAGCGCAGATCCCACGCCGAGCCGGCCGTGCCGAGTCCTGCTGTGCCTCCGATGCCAAGCGTCTGGCCGGTGCCTGGAACGACGTTGATGATGCGCTGGAGATTGCCCATCTTGTCGAACACCTCGATCCGGTCGTCCGCGCGATCGCAGACGTACATCAGCCCGTCGTTGCCGCCGACGACGCAGTGCGGATGTCCCCCGTCACCCGCCGCGAAGCCGCCGGGGGAATCGGTCTGCGGATCGTTGACCGTTCCCGCGACGTAGCCCCACTGTCTCAGGTAGTTACCAGATTTGTCGAACACGACGACGCGGTGGTTGCCGTAGCCGTCGGCGATGTAGACGCTGCCGCGTTGATGGGTCACGGGATCCGGATTGGGATCGACCCAGACGTTCGCGGGCTCGTTCAACAGCGTGGTGCTCATATTGGCCAGGGGATTGGTGCCCGAGTTGCCACAGGTATTCGCCGGCGGGTTGTCGCACACCCCCATGGTGCCGATCTGCAGCAGCAGCGTCGAACCGTCGTGCGAGTACTTCTGCACGATGCCGTCGCCGTTGCCGGCGATCCAGATGTTGTCCTGGTAGTCGACGAAGCAGCCGTGGATCTGCGCCTGGTTGGCAGTGGTGCCCCACGCGTTGACGACGTCGCCCGCCGGGTTGTACTCAATCACCGTCGGCGACGGAACGGCCTCAACCGTCTCAGGCGCGACCAGGTTCCCGCGGTTGACGGTGAACACGTGGTCCTGCGAGTCGACGCAGGTTCCCGCGACTTCGCCGGTGACCCAGGGCTTGGGCTTGCCCGTGGCGGTGCTTACATCGGGAGGGGTTCCGAAATCGCCCGCGACCGGAAGCGGCATCTTCGGCCAGTCTGGATCGACCTGTAATACCGGCACCTTGGGTGTTTTCTTCGGGTCGGCCTGGGTGATGGACGTGAAAAGACCCAATGCCGTGGCCAAGGCCAGCGCAAGGGTTCCTCCATAGAAATAGGGTCTGCCTTTCATCGCGATCTCCTCGTTGGGTTCGTTCCAACGTCGCGGTCCCGTAGACGTGCACCGGATTGCCTACCTCGCCGGGCACACCCTCAGCCGCAACATGCCACGTGTTACGAGGAACGGCGTCATGACGCGGAACAATCGACGCAGCCGTCGCGCTGCCTTGCGTCGAAACGCGCAGAAGGCGCGGCGGAGAACCGGCCTTGGTGCGTCAACGCGGCGCGCGTTGAATAGTTCGAACGGTTTGTTTCCAGCCCCCTGCTGCGGCGACCCGACCTCGTCACTCCCACCATCCGCTGCGCACGCGCGCAAGAGGATGCTAGGAAGGATAGATAGAATTGTCAAGTTGTAGTGGACAAATTGTAATTCTTACAAGTCGAGAAGCCACGCGATGTCGGTTCACTTTCGATGAATCGGCTTTATTTTCAAGGATTTCCAGGATAATCGCGCGCGGTTTCGTGCGAGCACACCGATCGGCGCGTCATTGCCAATGACGAGCGTGCCGGCCGCGCAATCTCGCTTGCAGCAACGATCGGTGGCGGGGAACGAGCCTCAGCGCCGACGTAGATGTCGATCGCCTGCAGGCTACGGCTCTCCGACGTGAAGAAATAGCGTCTCGACGGAGAGAACCATGATTTGCGATGCTGCCCGCCAGCGCCCGAGCGCAGGCGCGTCGTAAGCCTCGATTGAAGGGTTGCCGCGTCCTTGTCGGAAGCGGTCATCGCCGAGTTCTGGCGACAGGCCGGTGACGTCGGCGATATCCTGCCCCCAGTCATGCCCGGCACCGGCATGACAACGCGAAAACGCGCAGTGCGTCATTGGCGCGCCGTGCAGCCGCCGACTCGACGCGCGGCGATCACCTGCGTCATGTCGACGTCCTCGCCCTCCATCTTCCCCTTCATCCGGATCTGCCCGTTGTAGCCGTTGGCGTCGAAAGTGAACTCGCCGGTGCCCGTCAGCGGATCGTTGCCTGCGCAGGCGATCTTGAACATCAACCGCGAGCCGGCGCGCGTGGTATCGCTCACACGGCAGTTCTCCTGCCGCGGGACGAAGGCTCCATTGTTGCCCGCGCCTTTCCTTACGCACAATCGCTGCGAAGTCGGCGGCATCGCGATCGGCATGCCGGCCATTTCCATCTTCACCGTGACGTCGTATTCGTCGTCGGTGCCCTGCGCCGACGCGAACTGCGCGACGAGCAGCACGCACACGCCGGCGACGGCGAAAAGGCGGCGCCAGCCTCCGACGACATTCAATGGTCCGGCGTCCATCGATTCCCTCCCAGTCAGGTGCGGATGTCCGCGGCCACTCGTTCTCGGCCTGCCTCAGTATAACGCGCGATCGCAATGCTCCGCGCCGTCTTGGCTCACGCGCAAGCGATCACGTCGAAGCGACAATATGGCGCATGAGCAGTGGATGGCATGCATCTGCTGCGACGCATCAAGCCGCCAAACCTCTTCGATCATTGACGTGGGTCAAAAAGTTCCGTCGGCAATTGGAGTAACCGGTTGACCTCTAAAAAGCAAATACGGTAAGTGATCGATAAGGTGGTCCGGTGGACTCAACATGATCGTACCTTTGGTGTGTCCAAGGCCGCCGTTTGCGCCGGTAGCGGCGTCGGTGGCGCGCTTCATGGCAACGACGTGATTTTGGCAATGGAGCATGGGTGATGGCGTCGAACAAGATCAGCATCATCGTGGTATCGGGCGCGCACGAGCGCCTGCAGATGGCAGCGATGCTGGCATCCGTAGGCGCGGTGAGCGGCAACGACGTGAGCGTTTTCCTGTCGATGAACGCTCTGGCGTACTTCGTCAAGGGGAATGCGGTGGCCGCACCGCCCGAAGGTCGGTTTGGGGAGCTGATGGCGGGCAAGAAGGTTCCGGCATTCCGCATGCTTTTCCAGCAGGCGGTGGAACTCGGGGGCGCGAAAGTCTATCCGTGCTCGATGGCGATGGATGTGATGGAGGTGGAACGCGAAGGGCTGGAATCCTACCTCAGCGAGCCGCTCGGGCTGACCAGGTTTCTGGACGATGCCCGGGACGCGCAGGTCTGGTCGTTCTAGAATGCGTGGGAAAGGAAGGAACGCGCGATGTCCGAGCGAAAGGTGATCGATGCCCGGGGCAGCTTCTGTCCCGGTCCGCTGATGGAGCTGATCGGCTGGATGAAGCTGGCGCAGGTCGGCGACGAACTCGAGGTCCTGTCATCCGACAAGGGGTCGGCGAACGACATCCCGGAATGGATCAAGAAGGTCGGCCACGAATTCCTCGGTACCCGCGAGGAAGCCGGCGTGTGGCACATCACGGTCAAGAAGTCGAAGTGACGACGTTCATTCGAAGGCGTTGACGAGAGGAGGTCCAATGAAGATCCTGATCATCGGCGGCGGAATGGGTGGAACGATTCTCGCCAACAACCTCGCCCGCCGGCTGCAACCCGAGCTCAAGTCCGGCAAGGCCAAGCTGACCATGGTAACGGCCTCCGAGAAGCACATGTACCAGCCCGGGCTCCTCTATCTCGCGTTCGGCCGGATGACGCCCGACGAGCTCTACAAGGACCAGGCGGCGTTGCTCGAACCGGGCATCACGCTCGTCGTCGATCCCGTGGAGGAATTCCTGCTCGACCAGAACCAGGTCAAGACGAAAGGCGGCAAGACGCTGAGCTACGACATCCTCGCGATCGCGACCGGATCGCGGCCGGTGCCGGAACTCATTCCCGGCCTCGCGGAGAACTCGGAGACGTTCTACACCGAGGAGACCGCGGTCAAGATGTTCCGGCGGCTGCAGGCGTTTCAGGGCGGGCGCGTCGTGATCGCGATGGGCGTCCCGCACAAGTGCCCGATGGCGCCCCTCGAGATCACGTTCATGCTGCACGACTATTTCAAGGATCGCGGAATTCGCGACAAGGTGCACCTGCACTACACGTACCCGATCGGCCGCGTTCACTCGCTCGAGAACGTCGCGAAATGGGCGGCGCCCGAGTTCGATCGCCTCGGCGTCACCTACGAGACGCTGTTCAACGTGAAGGAGGTCGACGGCAAGGCAAAGGTGGTGAAGAGCGAGGAGGGGGGCGAGACGCCGTACGACCTGCTGATCTCGATCCCGGCGCACCGCGGCATGGAGGTGATCGAGAAGAACAAGCTCGGCGCCGGCGGCTGGATCCCCACGCACCGGCACCAGCTCAACATGGAAGGACGAACCAACGTCTTCGCGCTGGGCGACACCACCAACCTGCCGATCAGCAAGGCCGGCTCGACCGCCCATTTCGAGGCCGAGGCACTGGGCGAGAACATCGCGGCGATGGTCAAGCTGGGCTCCGCCGTACGCGACTACGACGGCAAGGTCTTCTGCTTCATCGAGGCGGGCAAGGATCGCGCGACGTACGCGATGTTCGATTACCTCAATCCGCCTGATCCGAAGCCCCCGACCAAGGCCGTGCATTGGTTCAAGATGGCCTACAACAAGCTCTATTGGGTATCGGCGCGCGGGCTGCTGTAAAGGAGTCGGACATGAACGGACAAGCGGAGGAAGCCCGGACCGTCAATGTCGAGGTCGAAAGAGTGGTCTCGGCGGCGCGCGATGCGCTGACCGACGAGATGGTGACGCGCCTTGCGACGACGGCAGGCGACGCCGTCGAGCTGATGGACCAGGTGAATCGCGCCGGGCTCGCGCGGGCGATTCCCGGGCTGGCCCAGATGGTCAACAACGGCGACATCGAGCGGCTCTCGCAGGTTGCGAGGCTGTACAGCTCCGCGCAGGACGCGCTGACCGACGAGATGGTCACGCGGCTGAGCCAGGCACTCGGCGAGGGCCTCGCCTTGCTCGACCAGGTGAATCGCGCCGGGCTCGACCGCGCGATTCCCGCGCTGGCCGAGATGGTCAACAACGGCGACCTCAACCGGCTGGTCAAGCTCGCGCGCGTCTACGGCTCGGCCGAGGATGCGCTCACCGACGAAATGGTGAGCCGCCTCACCGACACCGTCGGCAATGGCTTGTCTCTGCTCGATCGCTTCAGCCGCGGCGGTGCCGAGCACGTCGTCAAGATGCTCGAGGGGCTGCAGGAGAGTGGGGCACTCGAACGGCTTGCGACAATGCTGCCGCAACTTGCCGACCGTCTTGCGACGGTGCAGGAAGTGTTGCAGTCGATCGACGCTGCAGCCGCGGCAAGCCGCGCGGCGCCTCCCTCGACCGGCGGCGTCGGCGGGTTGTGGCAGTTGATGCGCGATCCCGAGGCTCAGGACACGCTGCGCTTCATGCTGGCGGTCGGCAAACAGCTGCGGAAGGACTGGGGCGTGACGCGGTAGAAAGCGCTGGCTCTCTTCGGCCGCGTTCCCAATTTCTTGTTCGCCGCCGTTCGACGAGTGGGCGCGGGTGGAAAGCGTCGCCTGAATTGCACCCACTGCGCTATGATGAGCCGGAATCTGATTCCGATCGGCCCGCCTCCTCGGGTCGCACCCCCTCGCGACCGCATTCGCTCCGCTGGGCCCAAGCGCGCGACCGCGATGGCTTGGACCGTGTCCAACGGCAGGGCAGTCGGGAATGTTTGGCTTTGGACAAGATCAATTCATAGGTGAGCAATGAGTCCGTCGCGCGGCACGTCGTTGTCGATACTTGCCCTGCTGCTCGTGCTGGGCGGCTGTGCCACGCGTCCGATCAACCCGCCGATCAAGGAGGTCGACCCGAACGGCGGGTACACGTTCCAGACCCGCCAGAAGCACTTCAAGAGCCAGCAAAACCTCGTCGTCCTTGCCTTTTCGGGCGGCGGGACACGAGCCGCTGCGTTTTCGTATGGCGTTCTGGAGTTTCTTCGGCGGACCGAGATCGCGGCACCGAATGGCGCCAAGGTTCGCCTGCTCGACGCCGTCGACGTCATCACCGGGGTGTCGGGCGGCAGCTTCACCGCCCTGGCCTACGGCCTGTACGGCGAAAAGCTCTTCGACGACTACGAGCAGCGCTTCCTCAAGCGCGACGTCCAGGGCGAGCTCATCGCCCGTGCCCTCAATCCGCGCTACTGGGGCGATCTGTCCTCGCCGGGCTGGGGCCGCTCCGAGCTGGCGGCGCAGTTGTATGACGAGATCCTGTTCAACGGCGCGACCTTCGGTGACCTCGACCGCGGCGACGGCCCGCTGATCATGGCGTCGGCCACCGACATCTCGACCGGGGGCCGGGTGACCTTCCAGCAGACGCTGTTCAACGTGTTCTGCTCGGATCTCGATGCCGTGCGGCTGTCCCGCGCCGCCGCCGCATCGTCTGCCGTACCCGTCGTACTCTCCCCGGTCACGATCAACAACTACGGGGGCACCTGCAACTTTAGCGCGCCGCCCTGGGTCAAGCTGTTCACCCGTTCGGCGAATCCGCCCCGGCCCGCCGCGCGAGCGATCCGCGAGCTGAAGGATGTCGAGCCCTATCTGGACAGCGTGCATCACCCGTATATCCACCTCGTGGACGGCGGGGTGTCCGACAACGTGGGCATGCGCGGCGTGCTCGACGCGCTGGAGTTCCTCGAAGCGCTGCACGACGCGGGGATGCCGACACCGCTCGACCACGTGCGCAGGATCATCGTCTTTGTCGTCAACTCGCTGTCCTCGCCGCCAACGAACTGGGATGAATCGGAGTCGCCGCCGGGAACGATAGACATCCTGCTGAAGGCGACCGGCGTTCCGATCGATCACTATTCCTACGAGGCGGTCGAGCTCCTCAAGGACATTTCGGCGCGGTGGCAAAAGGACCGCGAGATCCGCCGGCTGGCCGAGTGTTCCGCCAACAAGGACTCGCCTATCTGCACGGCGATACGGGTCCCGGAGGCGGAGGTCTACGCGATCGACGTGTCGTTTGCCGCGCTCCCTGATCCGCAGGAGCGCGCGTACCTCAACGAGCAGCCGACGTCCTTCGTGTTGACACCCGAAGCCGTCGATCGCCTGCGCGCCGCGGCGGGAACGATCATCCTCGCCTCGCCCGAATTCCAGCGGCTGCTGAAGGACGTCGGCGCGAAGATCATCGCCGATCCGGCGGCCGCTGGAAGCGCAGCGGTCCGCGCACCCTGACGGATTCTCCGGGTCGGGCATATAGGATCTTGCGCGCCCTCGCTTCGCTCCACCGGATCTTGCAATCCATGTCGGCGAGCGGGCCACCGCGTGCGAGGCCCACGCGCTGCCCACGCAACGGGCGCATCGGCATAGCGCCCAATTTCAGTGCGAGTCCAGTGCGAATTCGCACCGAACAAGTGCCAAGACTTGCGATCAACCGACAGGGCGGCAAGGTGGACCGGACCGTGTCGACCGGTCGGCTGACGCCCCGCATCCCGCGGGTGTGCTGGCTGACATCGATTGTTTGCCGACGGCGGGTCTTCCGGCCGCGCTCTCGGCGTCCGTTTGTGACGAGCAACGTCAGTGGGCCAGTCCGCAGAGCCAGCGGCCGAGTTTCGGCGTGTTGCCGAGCGTTCGAAGGAGAGAACGCCCCCGGCACGAAGGGGTGCGCACCGGGGGCGGGGCACTTGCGACTGGCGGGGAGGAGAGCCCGCCGGTAAGAACAGCGCCAGTTCCCAGAATGTAAGCAAATGATGTGCCCGGCGCGAGGGCAATTACCTTTCGCTCGCGAGGAGGGCGCTCCGGGACGCGGTGTCTTCTCCATCCGCTAGCGATAGCGTACGGTCTGCATGATGCCAGCGTTCCAGCCAGCCGCTCGAGTTCCAGAATCCATGCCGGCCGTTTTGCCTTGCTTGCCGCCGGAAGCCGTGTCCGTTAGCCTTTGACCTCAAAGGAGAACCCGCGTGGTCGAACAATCGGGGAGTCGTACCGCTCTCGCCGTCGCGCTGATGCGAGCGCGACATGTGCGCCTCGATCCCTGTCCGCTTCTCGACGATGCGTGGGGTGATCGCCTCGTACCGGATTCGGTTCCGGACGCAATCCGGAGCAGGGCCCTATCCGGAACGTCGGCGGGCGAACGCGAGAAGGCGCAAGCGTCACCGGAGTCGATAGTCGACGACTACCTGGGAAGCCTCGCCGCGTACGGGAATGTGATCCTGCGCTCGCGCTTCGCGGAGGATGCGCTGGCAATTGCCGTCTCGAGAGGCGCTCGCCAGTACGTGCTGGTCGGCGCCGGTTTCGACAGCTTCGCGTTGCGGCGGCCGCCGTTCGCACAAGACGTTGTCGTATATGAGGTCGACCATCCCGCGACCCAGGAGTTGAAACTGCGGCGCCTTGCGGAATGCGGCGTTGCAGTTCCGCATCCCACCCATTTTGTACCCGCGGACCTCGGCAACGAAGATCTCGGCGCCGCGTTATCGCGCACGCCCTTTCGTTCGGACGAGCTGACGTTTTTTTCGTGGCTCGGCGTGTCCATGTACCTTAGCCGCGACGCCAACCAGGCCTCACTTCGCGCAATCGCAAGATGCGGAGCCCCTGGAAGCGAGCTGGTGTTCACCTATCTCGATCAAGCCGTCTTCGATCGCGGTACCGGGACGAAGGGTTTTGAGGCGCTCAGGAATTCTGTTGCATCGGTGTCCGAGCCGTTCGTGTCGGGGTTCGACCCGCTCACGCTGCGGGAGGAGCTTCGCGAAGCCGGTCTGGAGTTGCTCCGGGATCTGGACGGGCCGGAGCTCGTGCGGCTCTACGATGGCTCCGGCATCAACCACCTCGAATCCGCACCCGCATCGCACATTGCGGTGGCGCGCCGCGGTTGATTCGGCCGCTCGCCGAACGGCCACCTGAGCAGGAGTCCGGAAAGGGTTCCAAACCTGATACACGAAACGAATGGCTACCGATGCATGGGAGAAGCGTTTGCCGATTGACGAACGTTTGCGGCCGTTCGGTGAAATCCGCAAATGTTCGCTCCCCCAGCGCTTTGCTCGGGGTTGAGAACCCCGCAACGCGTGGATGTGGAGCAGTGACGAGCATGAGACGCGGCTCGGCAACCTTGCCGTCCCGCCAACTCCAGGCGGCGGCCGTCGCTGCGCTCCGTACGGCGGCAAACTACTTCGGCGCCGCGGACCGTGCGCGCAGCCTCGCACTGCTCCACACGGCCGCCGATGCAGCGCTTGGCGATCCGGAGGTGCTGCTCGCGTATCACGACGTCTTGCTCTTCCTTCTCGCCTATCCCTGGACGGCGGCGATGCGATCGCTCGCTGCACGCGAACTGACGCGGGTCGCTGCTGCGGCGCGGGACATCGACGCGCGCGGACCCGCGCGCGTACGCGCCTCCCTCGGCGGGAGCGGCATCGCCTGGTCTGCCATCACCATTGCGTTCGGTTATCCGATTGTGCGCTGGCTCGTATCCCGCTTTCCGGGATGTGTCGAGGTGGATTCGTTCGGTGAGCGCGGTGCGCTGCTCGCGGAATGGCTGCGCCATGGTTTGCCGCCGGCCGAATTCGAGCTCCTGGCGTCCGGCGAGGAATCGCCGGAGGCGCTGCTCGACGCCGGCACGACAGGATGGCCCGGGAGACGTCTTGCATGGCTGGTCGCGCAATTCGAGCGCTTGCCGTGTGATCCCGCGTTGCGCGAGTCGCTCTACGACAGCCTCGACCTGTTCGTCTCGCTGAACCCGCGCGATGCGCCGATCTCGCGCACGTTTGTCCGCGGATTGCCTGGCCCGGCGTTCTATCATCGGCACCCGCTTCTGCGCAGCGTCGATGCCGATCGGCTCATCGCCACTGCGTTGCCGCAGCCACGCCGCCTTGGGCGCGACGCCCGTACGCAGCTCGTCGACGCCGGCCGGGCCGTTCTCGCGATGCTCGGCCGTGAGACCGATCCGATCGCTCACGCCGACATTGCGCGGACGCGCCACTACCGCCTCGGGCGCGGTGTCGACATAGCGCTGTATTCGGCTACCCCAATGCAACGCAGCGCGCTGGATTCCCATATCGGCTACGTGTTGTTCAAGAACGGCGTCCCGATCGGCTACGGCGGCGGCTGGCCGTTCCTCGGCACCTGCAAGATCGGCATCAACATCTTTGCGCCGTTTCGAGGCGGCGAGTCTGCGTTCCTGATGGCTTCGGTCCTGCGCGTGTACACCAAGCTGTTCGCCGTGGAGCGGTTTGTCGTGGAGCCGTATCAATTCGGCGCCGGCAACCGCGAGGGCCTCGAATCCGGTGCGTTCTGGTTTTATTTCCGCCTGGGCTTTCGGCCTGTCAAGCCCACGCTGCGCGCGGTCGCGGTGGACGAATTCGCGCGAATGCAGCAAAACCCGCGATACCGGACACCGTTGTCCGTCCTGCGGCGCCTCGCGCGCGCCGATCTGGAACGGCCAGTGACGCGTGAAGCACGGGACGCTTGCGATCCGGCAGCGCTAAGTCAAGCGGTGACGACGTGGATTGCGTCCCGGTTTCAGGGACGGCGCGATCGGGCCGAAGCGGCAGCGCTGCGCCGCGTAGAGGCGGCGCTTAAGCTGGGAGATATCGGACGCTGGAACGACGACGAGCGCAACGCGTTGCGCGCCATGGCGCCCGTCCTCGCGCAGCTCAAAGACCTCCACGCATGGCCCGCGTCGGACAAGCGCCGCATGGTCGCGCTGATCCGCGCCAAGGGGGGCGACGAGTACCGCTATTTTGCTTTGATGGCGGATTTCGCGCGGCTGCGCAGCGGATTGAACGCTGTCGCCGAAACCGCGGCGTGAAGAATTGGCATCGCGCCTCCGCGGGAATGACGCCAATCCGGCGATCGCCGTCGCGCAGTCCGCAGAAACTTGGAATGCCTGTCCGACCCTGCAGGATCCCGTAGCATTGACGTCGCACGACGAGCCTCTTCAACGGCGTGTATTCGATCATGCTTCCCGCGACGACGGCAGCTCAGCTGCGCCCCACCCTGATCTACGACGGCGATTGCGGAATCTGCAAGAGGTGGGTGACGTATTGGGAAAGTCTGACCGGCACGCACGTCGCCTATCGCGCCTACCAGGACGCCGCGCCGGACTATCCGGACATTTCCCTCGACGCCTTCCGCCGCGCAATCAAGTTCGTCGACGCCGACGGGCAGGTGTACTCGGGCGCGGCGGCGACCTACCGCGTTCTTCGCTACGCGCCCGGCCGGCAAATCTGGTGGTGGATGTACGCGCGCATTCCCGGGTTTGCGCCCGGGGCGGAATGGGCCTACGCGTTCTTCGCGCGGCGCCGCGGCCTGCTGAGCGCGATAACCAGACTATTGTGGGGCCCGACGCTCGGGCCGGATCGCTACGAGGCGGCGAGCTGGATATTCCTGCGCGGGCTCGGCCTCATCTATTTCGCCGCCTTCGCCTCGCTCGCCGTGCAGATTCTCGGGCTGGTGGGCAGCGCAGGCGTGCTGCCCCTCGAATCCTATCTGCGGGCGGTGCACGAGTACCTCGGTGTGGCTGCCTATCGAATCGTGCCGACGCTGTTCTGGCTCAACACGAGCGACGCGGCGCTCCTCGCGGGCACGATGGCGGGAATGGCGCTCGCCTTGCTCGTGGTGTCGGGAATCGCGGTTCGAGCGGCGCTTGTCGGGCTCTTCACCCTCTATCTCTCGTACGTCTACGCCGGGCAGGTTTTCATGACGTACCAGTGGGACGCGCTGCTTCTGGAAACGGGTTTCCTGGCGATCTTTCTCACCGGCGGCTCCCGCGTCGTGGTTTGGCTCTACCGCTGGCTGCTCTTTCGGTACCTGTTCATGGCGGGTGTCGCGAAGCTGGTTTCGGGAGATCCGACGTGGCGCAACCTCACTGCGCTCGAGTATCACTTCGAGACCCAGCCGCTGCCGACGCCGCTCGCCTGGTACGCCGCCCACCTGCCGCATTGGATCCTGGCGGGCGGGACCGCGGCAACGCTCGTCGTCGAGGTCGGCGTCGTGTTCCTGATTTTCGCACCGCGGCGCCTGCGCGCGGTGGCGGCCTGGTGCGTCCTGGGCTTCCAGAGCCTGATCGCGCTCACCGGCAACTACAATTTCTTCAATCTGCTGACGATGCTCCTCTGCATTTTCCTGTTCGATGACGCGGCGCTGCGAGGCGTGCTTCCGACGCGGCTCGGGGCGCGCATCGCCGAGCTGGCGCCGCGTGCCGGGCGAACGGCAACGACGATTGCGGCCGCTGTTGCCTTCACGATCGTGCCCGTCGGAGTCAATCGCGTCTGGCGACTCTTGTCCGGCACGGGCTTTCCGGCGGCAGACATCCTGACCAGCGCGATTGCGCCGTTCCTCGTCGTCAACTCCTATGGTCTCTTCGCCGTGATGACGACCGCGCGCCCCGAAATCGTTGTCGAAGGCTCCGACGACGGGGAGCAATGGCGCGAATATGAATTTCGCTACAAGCCGGGTTCGATATGGCGGCGGCCGGGATGGAGCCTTCCACACCAGCCCCGGCTCGACTGGCAGATGTGGTTCGCTGCGCTGGGCGGCCCTGCCGAAGCGCCGTGGTTCGGCGGCTTCCTGCTGCGGCTTCTGGAGAACAGCTCGCCGGTCCTTTCGTTGCTGGCCGTCAATCCCTTCCCCGATCATCCGCCGAAGTACGTGCGCGCCGTGCTCTACGAATATCGGTTCGCCGATGCGAAGACGCACGCGACGACCGGCCAATGGTGGGTTCGCGAGGAGGAGGGGAGCTATTTCCCGGCAGTCAGCCTGGCGGACTTCGGGCGCTCTCACGTCGGACAATAGCTCACGGAACACGATGAGGGAATCCGGCGCGCACAGACAATCGATGCGGGATCGCGGCCGGGGCTCCCCATACTGCGGGCTGCTGCAAGCCCGTTGGTTCAAAGGCGGTAGACGGGATTCAGGGATGGCAAGCGCCGGCCGGGGAACTATAATCGTCGCCACCCGCTCACGCCGGACATCGTTCATGAATATCGGCCGCTCACGGTTTTCAGCGCTCGTCGCCGTCACGGCATACCTGCTCTCCACAGGCGCCGGCCTTGCGCGAAGTCACGTCGAAAAGCGCGCCCCGGAAATCAGGATCTATAAATTGGGGGAACTCACCCCGAGTCAATACGAAGTCGTGAGCCGTCCTTGGGTCGATTCCTGGCGCTCTGCCTTCTGGGTGCCGACCTACCCAAGCGAGGAACAGGCCATCGCCGCTTTGCGGACCGAAGCGGCGCGCCGAGGCGCCGACGCGCTCATGAACGTTGGCTGCCTCAATCAGGGCAGTCCGAATGCGGAGCCAGCCATCCTGTGCTACGGGATCGGGATCCGTCTCCGGCCGAGCAAGGGATAATCGCTTCTCGGGCGGACCGTTATGCAGCGACTCGCCGGCCGCCCGCCTCGATGCCCGGCGAAGTGGAGGTCTGGCACTCCGATCTCGCCGCCTGGGTAAACTCCTGCCGCCAGGCTTCTTTGAGTTGTGACCGGGAACAATATGTCGTGCCCGCGCATGACGATCTACGATGCCGTTGTCGTGGGTGCCGGTCCCGCCGGGTCTCACCTGGGCTACCTGCTTGCCCGTTCTGGACGACGGGTTGCGATCCTCGACAAGCAGCGCTTTCCGCGGGATAAGGTGTGCGGCGGAGGGCTGTCACGCAAATCAATTGCACTGCTCGACATCGATATCGCTCCAGTCGTGCACCACTGGATCAGCGGTGCTTTCCTAACCTTCCAGAACAGGTCCGCAGTTATCAGGGACCTGCCTTTCACGGTGGGTTGTACCGTCCTCCGCGACGAATTCGATCAAATGCTGCTCACGCGCGCGTGCGAAGCCGGTGCTCACTTTTTTGAAGAAGCAGAGTTTTTGCGGCTCGACGTCGATGGTGCAGGCGTCACTGCAAGAACCAGCCGCGGCGACTTCGCGGGCCGACGGCTGTTCGCTGCGGACGGGGTTGGAAGCGCGGTGCGTGCCAACGTATTCGGAAGACGGCTCGTTTCGTATGTTCCAGTCGTTGAAGCGCTCGTTGCAGTGCCGGACGCCGCCTTACAAAGCTTCGGCGATCGTGCCGTATTCGACTTTGGTGGCACGACAAAGGGATACGGATGGATATTTCCCAAGCGCGACCATCTCAATGTCGGCATTTACTCGCCATTCGGGGGGACTTCGCTGCGTCAACACCTGACCGAATTCATCGATCGTTACCCGGCGCTGCGCCGCCGCCATGCGATCGAATACCGCGGCTACGCGATCCCGCTGCATAATAACGCCGGGGTCTTCGAGCGCGGACCGGTGGTACTGCTTGGAGACGCGGCCGGCCTCGCCGAGTCGATATTCGGCGAAGGGATCTACTTTGCACTGAAAAGCGCCGTGCTGGCAGCGCAGGCGGAATTCGCGCACGACGGCGGTGCACCCTCCGAGCAGTACACGCAGCTGGTTACGCATGAGCTTCTGCCGGAACTTCGTGCAGCGAAAGTGCTGGCCAAGGGGTTGTTCACCCTTCAGAAATTCACATTCCGCCACGCCGTTTGCAACGACCGCGTCAACCAATGCTTCGCAGGCTTGCTTACGGGAAACATCGGCTATCGGGAATGCCTGCGCAGGACCGTTCTCGCTGCGCCACGGTGGATATCCCAATCGACGCCGTCGTCGAATGTCGTGATCGCTTGAGCCGGCTCGCTTCGTGGCGCGGCGCCACGTGCCGCGTTCGGTCTGCGGCCTGAACGAGACCATGGCGACGTTTCCCGCGCGACTACTGCGGAATTACTCGGGCGCCTTCGCCGGCGCCCTCGATGTACACGCGCTCGCCGGTTCTGAGCCTGATGCCGACCGGCTGCGTGACCGCGACCAGCACGCCGCTTTTGACGCGAACGATGATCTGCTGTCCCTGAATCGGCTTGTCGTACTTCTTCTGGATTTCGTTGCCGAAGAGCGCGCCACCCAACGTGCCGGCTACCATCGCTACGTCGCGGCCCGTGCCGCCTCCAATCAGGCTGCCGATGCCCAGACCCCCGAGGCCGCCAACAATGGCCCCGACACCGCGATGATGGTTGGTCGGCAGCTGCACCGGTGTGATCTGCTCGATCACGCCCTGGCGAATCTCCATCTCGCCTGCCGGCTCGCCGGACGCGTGTCCTGCAGTCAGCACGAAAGCCGATACGCCGGCGATTAGTCTCTTACGACCTTAAAGTTCTGCAATCTGGCACAGATTGATGATGATGAAGTCAAGCGCGAGCCAATGCTGGTGTGATGGCGAACGTGGACAGTCGCTCGCAGGCGGCGATGACCAAGCGACCGCTGCGAGTGAGGTAATAGCGGTAGGTATTGGCCGCGCGCTTGAGCAATCCGAGGACGCGCAAGCGACGCAGTTGCCGCGACAGCGAGGAGGGCGACATGGCGGGCATCAGCCGCAGCAGATCAGCTCGCGCCAAGCCATGGATGTTGAACTCTGGGCGTTGGACGGCGCGCAGGAGAGCCTGATCGTTGCGATCGAAGAAGTTGAGGCCCTTGCAGGAGCGCTCGCCGTCGGGCTTGGGGTGAGTCACGCGATCGAGCAGGCGCTGGCCGGGGCTGTGGTCGTCCAGGCTGGAGAGGAACTCCAAATAGCGCTGGTTGCAGGCGAGCAAGATCTCCCGCAGGTCGATCAGGCTGTAGATGGACTTCTTGAGCGGTGCGACTTCGCGGGTGGCGTGACCGCCGCGATGTTCCACCTTGCGGTGGTGCTTGAAGAACGAGACATCATTGGTGGTGGTCTCGATGCGCAGGATGCGCGCGAACTTGTCGTACAGCTTGACCGAGCACGACCCGAGCTTATGCTTGATACAGGTGCCTTCGATCCGCGTACTCAGGCGCGAGCCAATCTCGGCTGCCACCTGCGGGGTGATCTTCTTGCCCAGGAAGGTGCTCACCTGCTCGGCCTTGACCGAGAGCACCGCCTCGCGGGCCAGCTGCGCATAGAGCGGCGCCAGCACTTGTTCGCTCTTGAACAGCAGGTCGGTGGAGTACTCGATCTGCATGATGCTCCAGTGGTAGGTCTGCCCGAACTCGTCGAGCACCGGGCAGCACAGCCGGGCGTAGTGGTTCAGGTGCCGATGCAGGAGGTCGGGATTGAGGCCATCGGCCAAGGCCTGCGCCCGGGTGAAGTCGGCGATGCGAACAAAGGCGTTGTCGGCAGTAGCGAAGTCGATCCCCTCACGCGTCAGGCGGCGGGCCAGCCAGCCGTGGCCGTTGCAGTACACCTGCAACCGGAACGGGCAGTAGGTCGGCACCCGCACGTAGATCAGCCCCAGCTCGCGGTCCATCCAGTAGAAGTAGTAGTGCAGGCACTTGGTGGTGTCGGGCCGCAGGTAGGTGCGCCCGCTGCCCTTGTCGTGCCAGGACCGGTAGGTCGCGCAGGTCTCCATCGCCGACAGCACATGGACCAGTCCCGGCGCCTCGCCGCGGGTGGCCAGCACCTTGGCCACCAGATCTTCTTTGCGGAGGTGGGCCTTGGCAACGTATTCGATCGTCGCAGCGTGCTTCGCGGCCAGCGCCTGCGCGTTCTCGCGGATGCGCTCGCGCAGCGGCAGCGCGAATTGCGGGTAGTCGAAGATGCGGATGCCACGCGAACGCAGGAAGCTCGTCATGCCCTCGGCAAAGCACACACCCGGCAACGTGCCAGTGATCACCATGCGGTCGTAGCACGACAACACCCCAGTCAGCCGGTCCGCGTAGCGTTCAGTGAGCAGTTCCATCGCCGTCACCTCGCCCATCCGCTTCGTGTGCCCAAAACTTTAACCTGTTTGGTTCCGGCTTGTCCGGCTTAGGTAAGTCGAAAGGCGCTTTAGCATCGCGTTCTCTCCAAGTGTTCGGTGGCTCTCACCGTCCGGATCCCGGGGAGACGCGGACGACTCCCGCGACGATTGTAGCGCCCGGGGCTGAGGATTCACGCGCATCGCGGTGTGCCCCGACCGGCCGCGCTGGACCATCTCGAAGCGCGGCAGGCTACGAGGCGGAAGCGGAGCGACTACGTCAGGAGATGGAGGCGCCACTGCTGCGCCTTGCGCTGAGAGTTTTTGGCCGTGCAACGCGTTCGTGTCCATAGCGTTGACAGGCCCTAGTTGACCGGATGCTTGACCCGGACGATCGATGCTTCGATACTCAGGCGCGGTTGAAATGCGAGCCTTCTAAGGAGACACCATGAGCCAGACCTACAAGGGAAGCTGCTTCTGTGGCGCCGTCGAGCTTACCGTCACCGGCGAGCCGGTCGCTGCGGGTTACTGCCATTGCGCGTCGTGCCGGAGCTGGGCGGCCGCGCCGGTCAACGCGTTCAGCCTCTGGAAGCCCGAGGCGGTCAAGATCACCAAGGGCGAGGACAACATCGGCGTCTATCACAAGACGGCGCACAGCTACCGCAAGTTCTGCAAGACCTGTGGGGGGCATCTGCTGACGGACCACCCCCCGTGGGGACTGATCGACGTGTACGCCGCCACGATCCCCACCTACCGTCACGAGCCGAAGCTTCATGTCCACTATCAGGAGACCGTCCTTCGAATCAAGGACGGTCTCCCCAAGATGAAGGACATCCCCAAGGAGATGGGCGGGTCTGGCGAAACCGTTCCGGAGTAGTCGCTACATGGCGGCAGGGGATCGGTCGCTCTGCCGCTTAAAGGCTACGGCCGGTGGGCTCGACTGTTGAACGTCAGGGGCACTCGCTGTAGGCTTCGGGCGCTTCAAGAACGTCCACGTTCGTGCGATTGGCGCTCCGGCCCTGCTCGTTGCTAGAATCATGCCTGCATCCAGTGAGACAAGCACATGGAGCCGCGTGGCGGAGAACGGAGGCTGGCCGCAATTCTCGCCGCTGACATGGTCGGTTACAGCCGACTGATGGAGGCCGACGAGACGGGCACCCTCGCGCGGCTCAGAACGCACCGACTCGAAGTCGTCGATCCGGCCATCGCCAGGAACAAGGGTCATATCATCAAGACGGCGGGCGATGGCATGCTGGTGGAGTTCCAAAGTGTTGTCTCCGCCGTCGAGTGCGCTGCCGAAATCCAGCGCCGGATGACGCGGCGCAACGTAGACATGTCGCCGGCACGGTGGATCGAGTTCCGGATCGGCATCAACCTCGGTGACGTGATCGTCGAGGACGGTGACATCTTCGGTGACGGGGTCAATGTGGCGGCACGTCTCCAGGAGTTGGCTGCGCCCAGCGGGATCTGCGTTTCTGCCGCTGTGCGGGATCAGGTGGGCGACCGCCTCGATGTCGCGTTCGAGGATCTCGGCGAACAAAGCGTCAAGAACATCGCCCGGCCCCTCCGCATCTTCCGTGTCCTGCTCGACAAGGGTTCGCGTCCTCGATTGGAAGGTGTGGTCGACGGTCCAAGGCAGGCGACCAAGCCGTCACTGGTGGTGCTGCCATTCATCAACATGAGCGGCGATCCGGAGCAGGAGTTCTTCGTCGACGGCTTGAGCGAGGACATCATCACCGAGCTGTCCCGGTTCCGCGATCTCCTCGTGATCTCTCGTAATTCGGCGTTCGTGCACAAGGGCCAGGTGGTGAAGGTCCAGGACATCGCACGCGAGTTCGGAGTCCACTACGTTATCGAGGGGAGCGTTCGCAAGGCGGGCGACCGGGTCCGGGTCACCGTGCAGCTGATCGATGCCGAGACCGACCGGCACATCTGGGCCGAGCGTTACGACCGCAAGATCGAGGACATCTTCGCCATCCAGGACGAGGTAACGAGCGCAATCGTCGGCACGCTGCCCGGCCGGATCGAAGCGGCTGGCCACGATCGCGCGAAGCGCAAGCCTCCCCAAAGCATGGCGGCCTACGAATACGTGCTGACCGGCAAGATCCTGCACCACCGCTCCACGCGGGAGGACAACACCGAAGCGCAGCGAATGCTCGATCGCGCCATCGCACTGGACCCGAAATACGCCCATGCGCATGCCTGGAAGGCGTGCGTTCTTGCGCAGACCTGGGTCAACGACTGGTGCGAGGATCGCAGGCAGACCTGGAAACACGTGGTCGACGAAGCGCACGTCGCGCTCGCCCTCGATGACAACGACAGCGACGTCCACCGGGTTCTCGCGGCGGTGAACCTCGCGCACGACGAGCACGAGAAGGCCCAGTACCACCAGGAGCGGGCGCTTGGCCTCAATCCCAACAACGACCTGATCCTAGTCCAGCAGGGCGAGCTGCTCACGTGGCTGGGCCGGCCGGAGGATGGCATCGAGTGGATCAGGAAGGCGATGAGGGTCAATCCCTATCACCCCGAGCGATTCTGGAACCATCTCGGCCGCGCCCATTACACGGCGCGGCAGTACTCCGAGGCGGTCGCCGCGCTGAGCCGGGTCACGCGACCGGACTACACGCACCATGCGTTGCTCGCCGCGGCGCTGGCGCAGTTGGGGGACAAGACCGCGGCGGTGGCACACGCGCAGGAGGTGTTGCGGGAGGAGTCCGCCTTCGCGATCGAGCGGTGCGTGTCGACCGCGCATTATCTGCTCGACGCCGATCGGAATCACCTTCGCGAGGGCTTGCTCAAGGCGGGATTGCCGGAGTGACTCGCAACGTCGCCGGGTGCACACAGAGAGAGTCCGCTTGATCGTTTGGGCTCGGCGAGCAATTTCCGGGAGGATGCATTGTGAATGCCGAAGAGTTGCGATCAGTCCAGGCGCCGCTGAAGGAGCGCTACCGCGAGACCCCCGACGCCGCGCTGGTCACGCTGCGCGCGCAAGGACACCTCGGCGAAAACGTCAGCTGCAAGATCGAAACCGGCAAAGCGCTGGTTGTCGCTGGCTTGCACCCCGCCACCGGAGGAAACGGGCAAAGTGCGTGCTCGGGCGACATGCTCCTGGAAGCTCTCGTGGCGTGCGCCGGGGTGACGCTCAATGCCGTTGCCACGGCACTTGGCATCGAGCTTCGCGATGCCACGCTCACCGCGGAAGGTGATCTCGATTTTCGCGGAACGCTCGGCCTGTCGAGGGAAGTTCCCGTCGGCTTTCAAAGCATCCGACTGCAGTTGACGCTCGACACTTCCGCTTCCGACGAGCAGCTCGCCACCCTTCTGCGCCTCACCGAGAGGTACTGCGTCGTGTACCAGACGCTCGCCCATCCGCCGCCATTGACGGTTGCTCGCAAGCCCACGACCGCTTGACCGCCTTTGAACGTCTAGAGTGACTCGCATCGACAGAGCTGGGCCACGATCTGCGAACGTCTTGTTGCGCCGCACCACTCTCTAAACGACTCCCCGAATGCCGCCGCCGGTCGCAACCGGACTTGTCCGACGCCCGAATAGGTGCTCGGCCGACAGCATCGCCCCGGGTTCGATCGCTACCGTGTCCGATGTCGGCGCACTCGGATCGGGTGGTGGCGTGTGGGTGCGCGCTCGACAAGAAGAGCGGGAGGTGGGACATGAGAGCAATGCTATCGAATTCGCTGCGCGCCCGCGCCGGCGTTGCGATTGCCGCAATGCTGTTGTTGCTGGCCGGGACGGCCTCGGCCGATCCGCCGGCTCGGGCAGTGCGGCTGGCCTACGCGGACGGCGGCGTGAGCTTCGTTCCCGCGGGGGGCAGCGATTGGGTGCAGGCGCGCCTCAATCGCCCGCTGTGGACCGGGGACCAGTTGTGGACTGCCGAGGGTGCGCGCGCGGAGTTGCAGATGGGCAACGCAGCGCTGCGCATCGCGCCGGAGACGAGCTTCTCGATCGTCAATTTCGACGATCGCACCGAGCAGTTCCAGGTGAATCAGGGCACCGTCGACCTGTACCTGCGCTCGATGGAGGGTACGATCGAGATCGACACGCCGAATCTCGCCTTTTCGATCCGCAGTCCGGGTCAATACCGCGTCGACGTCGACGCAGAGGCGACGACGGTTGCCGTCTATCGCGGCGGGGCCGAAGCCTTTGGCACGCAGGCCGCGTATGTGATCAACGTCGGTGAACGCTTCAGGTTCCGCGGGACGGACCTTAACGATTACCAGCCTCTTCCAATCGCGCAGCGGGATCCGTTCGATCGGTGGGTGGCGCAACGCGTGCGCCTCGAGGAACGCTCCCTCAGCGCCCGCTACGTTGCGCCCGATGTCATCGGCTACGCGGATCTCGATCGGTATGGCGCGTGGCGCGACGTTCCTACGTACGGCAAGGTCTGGGTCCCGACCGGCGTCGCGCCCGACTGGGCTCCCTATCGCTATGGCCATTGGGCGTGGATCGATCCCTGGGGGTGGACCTGGATCGACGATGCGCCATGGGGGTTCGCGCCGTTCCACTACGGCCGCTGGGCGTTCGCCCAGAACCGCTGGTGCTGGGTTCCCGGTCCGCGACACGTGCGACCGGTGTACGCGCCGGCGCTCGTCGCATTCGTGGGGGGCAGCAACTTCGGCGTCTCGGTGTCCGTGGGACACCCGCGCGACGTTGCATGGTTCCCGCTGGCTCCCGGCGAAGTCTACCGGCCCGCGTACGACGTGAGCCGCGACTACTTCACGCGAGTCAACGTGACCAACACCGTCGTCAACGTGACCCAGGTGACGAACGTGTACAACAATCCGACGCGCACGAATATGCATTATGCCAACTTGAGCAGGGCCCACGCCGTCACTGCCGTACCTACGCAAGCATTCGTCGATGCGCGGCCGGTCCAGCGCGCCGCCATCAAGGTCGATGCCAACGCGATCCGGCAGGCGCATGTGGTTGACGCGGTGCCCGTTGCACCCGTGAAGACCAGCATCGTGGGAGCGGCAGCGCCCGCGCGAGCGCGGCCGAATGCGGCGGTGATGGAACGCGCGGTGATCGCAAAGCAGGCGCCCCCGCCGCCGCCGCCGTCCCTACAGCGGCGCGAAGAAGCGCTAAAGCGGCAGCCGGGCAAGCCGCTCGAGCCGGCTGAGCTCCACCGAATTGCGCCACAGAACGCCACCGAAAGGTCGAACGTCAGGGTCGCGCAGCCGACCGCTGCCCCGAGACCGCTGCCGCCGACGGCCACGCGCGCGGCGGAGAAGGGCGCACCTCAGCGAGAAGCTCCTCCGACCGCCGGCCGCGGCGAACAACGCGCCCAGCCGCCGGTCGCCGGCGCGCCATCGAAGGCCGGCGAACAGAGGCGAGGCCCGCCGCCAAGCGCGATGGGCAGTGAAAAGAAGGAGGCCCAGGCAGCCAGTCCGGAAGCGAAGGAGCGGCCTCCGGCGGCGCCGGTGTCCGGGCATCCGACGGAGGAAGCACGCCCGCGCCGTGCGTCGCCACCGGGTGTCGAGCAACGGGAAGCGACTGCTCGTCCGGGCGCCGAGACGCCCCGTCCGCCACAAGCTGCGACCGGAACGCCGGAAGCGCCGCCCCCTTCGACGGCCCAGGCTCCGGGCGCACGTGAACCGTTGAAACGGCCGGGTGCTCCGCCGATCGAAAGCGGGCGCGGCCCGCCGCCGACGGCCCGCGCGCGGCCCGAGACGGCACCCGCGCAAGCTGCGAGGGCGCCGGTTCCGCCGCCGCAGGATCACGTGTCGCAGCGACCCGAAACGGCGCACGTCGCGCATCCCCCTACCGCGCAGGCGCTGCCAAAACGACCTGAGAACGCCCAGGCGGCACGTCCGACGCCGCATGAACCTGCACAGGCGCATCGCGGGCCTGCGGCACCGCCACGAAACCCGGAAAGCGCGGCCCTCCCGCATCTGCCGGCGGCGCATGCACCGCCACAGCGTCCGGAGGCCGCGAACACGCCACGTCCGGTCCCGCGCGAGTCGGCACCGGCGTCACGCGCTCCCGCCGCACCGCCAAAGCAGCCCGAAACGGCGAGCGTCCAACGCCCGCAGCCTGTAGCGCGGGCGCCGTCGGCGGCACCGCCAGGACGGCAGGAAGCGCGTCCGCCGCAGCACGCTGCAGTCGCTGGACCGCTGCCGCAGCGAGCGGGCGGACCGGCAGAGAAGGGTCCGCCCTCCAAGGGCACATCGGAAAAGGACAGAGAAAAGCAGAAGGAAGAAAACAAGTGACGTACGAATGACCCGCGAATCGCACGACATTCATCGCCGACGATTCGTGGGCTGTCGTGTTGCCTTCCTGGACATGTTGCAAAGGGTGGGCGCCACGTTTGCCGACCTCGTAGACGTGGCCGTCGCGAGTGGCGATGCAAATGCCGAACCATTGCGGATCGGCACCTGCGAGCTCGGAATACAGTCAGCGTTGCTTTTGGCGCCGATTGGTGCTTAATTACCTCCGGCGACGGCGACGCGCGATCGTCCCGTTTCGCAGAAGCCAAAGAACCCGAGAAAAGGCCGCTCCAGATGATCCCGCTCGTCCCGTTGGCGGTGCTGCCGCCCTCCGTCGCCCGGCGCACCGTCGTCAAGTTATCGCCAGCGACACGCCGAGGGGCCGGGCCGAACACTTCGGCGCCGATCCCCGTGCACGAGGAAAACGAGCCGCGAATCGGCAGGTACATCATCGACGACTTCTACCAGGAGACTGGGTTCGAGCCGTGACACTGTCCGCCACAGCGAAGGCCGGAGCGCGACCCGGCCTCGATGTCGCCGCGCTCGCGCAGTGGGTGGGGCGCAGCGAGCGTCGCAGCGACCGCGTTACGCCCGTGCCGATCGCGGCCCTCGCGGCGACGCTCGATCGCGACGATCCGCCGCCGCGTGACGGAGACACGATCGCACCACTGCGGCACTGGCTCTACTTCCTGCCGGTCTATCCGCGACGCGAGAGCGGCCCCGACGGTCACGCGCTGCGGGGCGGGTTCCTGCCGCCGGTGCCGCTGCCGCGCCGGATGTGGGCGGGAGGCCGGATGGAGTTCCGACGGCCGGTGCGCGTGGGCGACGCGATCGAGCGCGTGTCGACGATCGCGAGCGTCGACGCCAAGCAGGGGCGCACGGGCCCGCTGGTATTCGTCCTCGTGCGTCACGAAATCAGCGCAGCCGGCGAACCGGCGATCGTCGAGGAGCACGACATCGTCTATCGTGAGGCGCCGCGACCCGGCGATCCGCCGCCGCCAAACAAGGCGGCGCCGGGAAACGGAACGTGGCGCAACGATGTCGTCCCCGACGAGGTGCTTCTGTTTCGCTACTCGGCGCTGACGTTCAACAGCCACCGGATCCACTACGATCGCCGCTACGTGACCGAGGTCGAAGGCTATCCCGGGCTCGTCGTGCACGGGCCGTTGATTGCGACGCTGCTCGCGGATCTCGGTCGCGACAACGTCACACCGGCGGAAATGGCGACGTTTTCGTTCCGGGCGGTAATGCCGCTGTTCGACATCGCGCCGTTCGCCGTTTGCGGACGCCGTGATGCCGACGGCACGTCGGTGCGGTTGTGGGCGCGCGACGATGCCGGCAATCTCGCCATGGAAGCGAGCGCGACGCTGCGCTGAGGCAGGCCCGCCACAAAGCCGCCTGGAGCACCGATGATGAACTTTGCCTCGGATTCCCATCAGGACATCCGTGACGCGATCCGTGCGCTTTGCTCTGGATTTCCCGGCGCGTACTTCAGAGAGATCGACGAGAAGCGCGGCTACCCCGAAGCCTTCGTCGACGAGCTGACCAAGGCGGGCTGGCTCGCGGCGCTGATCCCGCAGGAATACGGCGGCTCGGGGCTCGGGCTCACCGAGGCGTCGATCATCATGGAGGAAATCAACCGCTCCGGCGGCAATTCGGGCGCCTGTCACGGCCAGATGTACAACATGGGCACGTTGCTGCGGCACGGGTCGGAAGCGCAGAAGCGCGTTTACCTGCCGAAGATCGCTAGCGGCGAGCTCCGGCTGCAGTCGATGGGCGTCACCGAGCCGACCACCGGCACCGACACGACGAAGATCCGGACGATGGCGGTGAAAAAGGGCGACCGCTACGTCGTCAACGGACAGAAGGTGTGGATCTCGCGCGTGCAGCACTCCGACCTCATGATCCTGCTCGCGCGCACGACGCCGCTCGACAAGGTCACCAAGCGCTCCGAAGGAATGTCGATCTTCATCGTCGATCTGCGCCAGGCCGTCGGCCACGGGATGACAGTGAAGCCGATTGCGAACATGGTGAACCACGAAACCAACGAGCTCTTTTTCGACAATCTCGAAATCCCGGCCGAGAGCCTGATCGGCGAAGAAGGCAAGGGCTTCAAGTACATCCTCGACGGGCTGAACGCCGAGCGCACGCTGATCGCCGCGGAATGCATCGGCGACGGCTACTGGTTCATCGACCGGATCACCGCGTACGCGAAGGAGCGCGTCGTCTTCGGCCGGCCGATCGGGCAGAACCAGGGAGTCGCGTTCCCGATCGCGCGCGCCTACGTCAGCGTCGAAGCGGCGAACCTGATGCGCTACAAGGCCTGCGCCCTCTTCGACGCGCGTCGACCCTGCGGCGCAGAGGCGAACATGGCGAAGCTGCTCGCCGCGGACGCGTCGTGGGAGGCCGCGAACGCCTGCCTGCAGTTCCACGGCGGATTCGGCTTCGCGGCGGAATACGACGTCGAGCGCAAGTTCCGCGAGACGCGCCTCTATCAGGTCGCTCCGATCTCGACCAATCTGATCCTCTCCTACGTGGCGGAGCACGTGCTGGGTCTGCCGCGCTCGTTCTGAGGTCGTGATGCGGGCGCTCGACGGCATTACCGTGGTGACGCTCGAGCACGCGATCGCGGCGCCGTTCTGCACGCGGCAGCTGGCCGACCTCGGCGCGCGCGTGATCAAGATCGAGCGGCCCGGCGTCGGCGACTTCGCGCGCGGCTACGACGAGCGGGTGCGCGGTCTCGCCTCCCATTTCGTCTGGACCAACCGCTCGAAGGAGAGCCTGACGCTCGATGTCAAACACCCGGAAGCTGCGCCAATTCTCGCGGCGCTTGTGGCCGGTGCCGACGTGCTGGTGCAGAACCTCGCGCCGGGCGCTGCGGCACGGCTCGGCCTGTCCTACGACGCGCTCTCAGCGAAGCATCCGCGGCTCATCGTCTGCGACATTTCCGGCTATGGGGACTACGGTCCGTATCGCGACAAGAAGGCGTACGATCTGCTGATCCAGAGCGAATCCGGGTTCCTGTCGATCAGCGGATCGCCCGATGCGCCGGCCAAGGCCGGCTGCTCGATCGCCGACATTGCCGCGGGCATGTACGCGTACACCAATATCCTCGCGGCGCTGCTCGAGCGCAGGCAGAGCGGCCGCGGCAAGGCAATCGACGTGTCGATGCTCGAAAGCATGGTCGAATGGATGAGCTATCCTCTCTACTACGCCTACGACGGCGCGGAGCCGCCGCCGCGGGCCGGGGCTGCGCATGCGACCATCTACCCTTACGGGCCGTTCCCGGCGGGTGACGGCAAAGTGGTGATGCTCGGCCTGCAGAACGAGCGCGAATGGGCGACCTTCTGCGACCAGGTGCTCACGCAGCCGGCGCTCGCGGCCGACGAACGCTTCGCCTCGAATTCGAAGCGCACCCTTGCGCGGGAGGCGCTGCGAGCGATCATCGTCGCGGCGTTCGCGCCGCTCACCGCCGCAGAGGTGATCGAGCGCCTCGACGCCGCGGGCATCGCCAATGCGCGGATGAACGACATGCACGAGGTGTGGTCTCATCCGCAATTGCGGGCGCGCCATCGCTGGGTCGAGGTGGACACGCCGGCGGGAAAGGTCCCGGCGCTGCTGCCACCGGGCGTTGCGCCCGTCGAAAGTGCCGAAGCGGCGGCACGGATGGACCCGGTGCCGGCGCTCGGCGCGCACACGAGGGCGATCCTTCACGAACTGGGCTACGATGATACTGCCATCACCGGACTGCGGGCCGCCAAAGCTGTCTAAGACAATATGGTCGCATCGTGAAGCGGGACGGCCGGTCTCCGGCGACGTAGGTTGCGCGGCGAGCCGCGCCGAGCTGCATGCTGAGAACGAGTCGTCAGCAAACAACGAGGAGACCGGCCATGAATGAGAGTATCAAGTTTTTTGTCGGACCGGATGTGCACAAGGACCCGATCGCGGTGGCGGTGGCGGAAGCAGAGGCGATTCGCGATCTCGCCCGTGCGCGCGAGGACGCGGTCAACGCCCGCACCCAGGCTCCTAGTGCATGAATCCCGATCCGCATCCAACCGCAACGCTTGCGCACTTCGCCAGCGCGTTGCGTTTCGAAGACATTCCGGCGCGCGTGCTGCGGCGCGCGGAGGATCTGCTGCTCGATTGGACGGCGTCGGCGCTTGCCGGCAAGGGTGCGCGCGCGGTCGAGACGATCGAGCGCTTCGCGCGCCAAATGGGTCCCGTCGATGGCCTTTCGGAAGTGCTGATCTCGCGCCGCCGGACGAGTCCGCTCTTTGCTGCGATGGTCAACGCCGGCGCCTCGCATGTCGCCGAGCAGGACGACGTGCACAACGGCTCGGTGTTCCACCCGGGCGCGGTCGTCTTTCCGCCGGCGCTCGCGGTTGCGCAAGCCCTGGCCAGCTCGGGCCGTGAGCTGCTGACCGCCGCGACCGTCGGCTACGAAGTCGGCATCCGCGTTGGCGAGTTCCTCGGCCGCTCGCATTACAAGGTCTTCCACACGACCGGCACTGCGGGGACCGTCGCCGCCGCCGCAGCAACCGGTCGTCTTCTTGGTCTGTCCGCCGATGCGATGCAGCATGCGTTCGGCTCCGCCGGCACGCAGGCCGCGGGACTCTGGGAATTTCTCCGCGACGCCGCCGACTCCAAGCAGCTCCACACGGCGAAAGCAGCTTCCGATGGGCTCCTCGCGGCGTATCTGGCGCGCGACGGCTTCACGGGCGCGAGGCGCATCTTCGAGGGTGCGCAGGGGATGGCGGCCGGCATGTCCGATGATGCCGACCCTGCGCGTCTCACCGATCGGCTGGGCAGCCGCTGGGCGCTCACCGAAACGTCGTTCAAGTTCCATGCATCGTGCCGGCATACCCATCCTGCGGCCGACGCGCTGCTGAAAATCATTGTCGACCAGAATCTTGCGCCCGAGCGGATCGCACGCGTCACCGCTCGCGTGCATCAGGCCGCCATCGACGTGCTCGGGCCCGCCGCTGATCCGGCGACGGTCCATCAGGCAAAGTTTTCGATGGGCACGGTGCTTGCGACGATCGCGATGTTCAGGCGTGCGGGCCTCGCGGAATTCGAGCGCCATTTCCGCGACCCCGGGGTCGTCGCATTCCGCAAGCGGGTGCGGATGGTGCTCGATCCCGAAATCGACGCCGCGTATCCGCAACGCTGGATCGGCAGGGTCGACGTCGAGACGACCGATGGCCGTGTGCTCGCCGGACGGGTCAACGAACCGAAGGGCGATCCCGGCAATACGCTCACCCGGTCGGAGCTCTTCGACAAGGCACAGCGCCTCGCCGCGTACAGCGGCGCCGCAACACCCGGCGAAATGCGGCAACTTTGTACCCGAGTGTTGGATATCGCATCGGCGCCGCGCGTGGGCATGCTCCTGGCAGCGTCCGAACAACCGGGTGCTGCGGTCCTCGCCGACGCATCGCATACGGCGTTGTCGCGATGAATCCGCCCGAGCCGAGACGTTACGTCGACGATTTCGACGCGCGCGCGGCTGCATGGGACGACGACCCGACGAAGATCGAGCGCGCGCGGGCGATCGCGGATGCGATAGCGCGCGAGGCACCACTCGCCGGCCGGATGCATGCGCTCGAGTACGGCAGCGGCACCGGGCTCATCGGCTTGATGCTGCGCTCGCGGGTGGCCGACCTTACGCTCGCCGACATCTCCGATGGAATGTTGGCCGTCGCGCGCCAGAAGATCGCTGCCGCGGGTGACCCGAACCTGCATGCGATCAAGCTCGACCTGATGACCGATCCGCTGCCGGCATCGCGTTTCGATCTGGTTTTCTCCGCGATGACGCTCCATCACATCGCGGACACCGATGGCATCCTGCGTCGCTTTCGTGCGGTGCTGCGTGAGCCGGGTCTGCTGTGCGTCGCCGATCTCGACCGTGAAGACGGATCGTTTCACGGCACAGGCTTCGATGGTCACAACGGATTCGACCGCGACGACCTTGCGGTGAAAGCGCGCAACGCGGGATTTCAGGGCCCGCGCTTTAGCACCGCCTACGAGATGCAGAAGGAAGCCGCCGGCGGGCTTCGAACATACCCGATTTTCCTGATGATCGCACGGGCCGAGGCACGCCCGGAGGCCGCGGGATGAAGGACTCCGCGACTTCGCCGCCGCGGGTGCCGCGCAGCTATCTGTTCGTGCCGGGCACGCATCCCGAACGGTTCGCCAAGGCGCTCGCATCGGGTGCGCACCGGGTGATCGTCGATCTGGAAGACGCCGTGCCGCCCGGCGACAAGGAGAGAGCGCGAGCGGCGGTCGCGGAAGCGCTCTCGCCGGCGCAGCCGCTCTTCGTTCGCATCAATGCGGCCGGGACGCCGTGGTTCGACGACGATCTGCGCCTCTGCCGGCACGAAGGCGTGAGCGGCATCGTGCTGCCGAAAGCCGAAGAGACGGTCGTGGTCGAGCACATTCACGGCGTCGCCGGCGAGCGCGTTGCGATCCTTCCGCTGATCGAATCCGGGCGCGGACTGTGGAACGCGCTCGCGATCGTGGACGCGCGCGGTGTGGAGCGTCTGCTGTTCGGCTCGATCGATTTCCAGGTCGACCTCGGGGTCGCCGATGAAGAGCTCGTGGCCTACCGCTCGCAGCTCGTGCTGGTTTCGCGCATCGCGGAACGCCCGGCGCCGGTCGATGGCGTGACGACGGCGATCGACGATGCCGCAACGCTGCGTCGCGACACCGAGCGGGCGCGCCAACTCGGTTTCGGTGGCAAGCTCTGTATCCATCCCAGGCAGGTCGGGATCGTCAACGCGGCCTTTCAACCGACCGTCGACGAAGTTGCCTGGGCGCAGCGGGTCGTCTCGGCGAACGCGCGGGCCGGCGGGGCGGCAGTCGCAGTCGACGGCAAAATGGTCGACCGGCCGGTGCTTCTGAAGGCGCGGGAGATTCTCTCGGTTGCCGGGAATCTGCAACGCCCGGCAGATCGGGCCGAGCTTCCCCGGTGACGGCGGTCGATAAATTTCTCTTGCATTCCGCATGATTCCATACTAACATGTTAGCATGTTGGTAGTTACTGTCGAGCCGGCCGCGGCAGGCTTTGGCGCAAACTTGACCCCGGTTTTGGCGTGATGAGCCGAATGTTTCCTAGGTACTTATCGTTCGTAGCCGCGTCGCCGATCGACGGGACATCTCGGTGATTCGGGGTCCGATCTCGCACGTTGTGCGCGGCCCGGCGCCCAGCCTGCGCATCCAGGCCTACGAGAGCTTCCAGCAGCAGATCGTCGAAGCCAATGTCCGGCCGGGGCAGTTCATCTCGCAGCGCGAGCTGATGCAACTCCTCGGGATGCCGCTCGGTGCGGTGCGCGAGTTGATTCCGCGCCTCGAAGCCGAAGGTCTGCTGCGCACGGTGCCGCAGCGCGGGCTGCAGATCGCGAATGTGGATCTGAAGCTCATCAATAACGCGTTCCAGTTCCGGCTGCTGCTCGAGCGCGAGGCGGCAGTTCATTTCGGGACGACGGTGTCGGACGCGGAGCTTGCCGCAATCGAAGAGGCGCACCTGCGCATCGTCAAGCGAGCGCGCAAGGCGAAGATCGACGCCGACCTGCTGACTGACGCTCAAGCGGTCGACTGGGGCCTGCACGACCTGATGATCGACCGGCTTGGCAACGAGCTCGTCTCCGACGCCTACCGCATCAACAGCCTGCGCGTTCGCCTGATCAGGCTCGAGGGCTCGATGCTATCCGCCGACGCGTTGCTGCCGGCGATGGAAGAGCACCTGTGGTTCATCGACGCGTTGAAGCGCCGCGATCCGGATGCCGTCGCGCGGCGCATCAGCCATCATGTCGAGAGCGCGCGGCGCCGCGTGCTCGGATTGCCGCGGCCGACGTTGCCGCGGTCGCCGGAGAAAGTGAAATGAGTTCTGCCGCACGCGCCACCGCGCTGCGTGGGATCTGGCCGGCGCTGGTGACCCCGCTTACCGAAGATCTCGGCATCGACCATTCCAGGTTCGCGGCGCATTCGCGCGGGCTCCTCGGCGCGGGCTGTGGCGGCGTGACGCCTTTCGGTACCACCGGTGAAGGCCCGTCGTTTTCGCTGGCCGAGCGGCGCGATGCGGTCGACGCGCTAGTGAAAAACGGGGTGCCGGCGCCACGGATCCTCGTGTCGGTAAGCTGCGCCGCGCTGCCGGAGACGCTGGCGTTGACGCGCCATGCCCTCGAAATCGGCGCGCACGGCTGCCTGATGATGCCGCCGTTCTTCCTGAAGGGCGTATCCGATGAGGGCGTGATCGACGCGTATCGCTACGTGATCGACGGCGCCGCCGACGAACGCCTCAGGCTTTACCTCTATCACATCCCGCAAGTGTCGGGGGTGGGGCTGTCGCACCAGGTAATTCGCATGTTGTGGAGCCTGTATCCGCAGACGATCGTCGGCATCAAGGACAGCGGCTGCGAGCTGCAGGATTCGCTTGCGCTCGCCCGGGCGTTCATGCCGGGGCTCATCGTGTATGTCGGCAACGAGCCCGATCTGCCCGAGCTCGGCCGCCGCGGGAGCACCGGTGCGGTCAGCGGCCTCGCCAACTGCATGCCGCGGCTCGTGCACCGGCTGGTCACGCAACCCGACGCTCCCGGCACCGCGAGGGACCTCGCGCGAGCGAAGGAGCTTCTCGCGCTCCTCGGCGGCTACTCGCTGACGCCGGCCCTGAAGGGCATCATGGCCGTGCTGACCGGCGAGCGCGCGTGGCTTCGCGTGCGTCCGCCGCTGGTCGCGCTGACCGGCGAGAGTCTTGCAGCACTGGAACGCCAGATTCGCGCGTTCGGTATCGACGCCAACACCGACTGACAGTCAACAAGGAGGAAGCCATGACGACATTTCCTACGCGCCGCAGCCTGCTCGCGATCGGCGCCGTATTCGCGTTGACCGGCGTGTTGTCGCCGGCCGTGCAAGCGCAGAACAAGGTATTGCTGCGCATCTCCACGCCGGCAGTGCCCGAGGATTGGCACGCCAAGATGTGGACAGTAATGAAGGAACAGCTCGACAAGACTGCTCCCGGCGAGTTCGATGTCCAGATCAACCTCAACGCGTCGCTGTTCAAACAGGGCACCGAGCCGGCCGCAATGGCGCGCGGCAACCTCGAGATGTCGGCGATTTCGGCCTTCGACATCTCCAAGCTCGTGCCGGAGTTCTCGATCTTCACCGCCGGCTACGTAGTGCGCGACCCGGACCAGCAACAGAAGATCTTCAACGGCCCCATCGGCGAGGAGATGTTCAAGCCGGTCTCCGAGAAGATGGACGTGACGGTGCTGGCCACGGCGTATCTCGGCACGCGCGAGGTCAACCTGCGCGACGCGCGCAACGTGCGCACGCCGGCGGACCTGAAAGGCGTCAAGCTGCGCATGCCCGGCACCAAGGAATGGCTGTTCCTCGGTGATGCGCTCGGCGCCACCGCCACGCCGCTCGCGTTCGGGGAGGTGTATCTGGCGTTGAAGACCGGCACCATCGATGGCCAGGACAATCCACTCCCCACGGTCCGCGCGGCAAAGTTCTACGAGGTCACGAAGCAGCTGGTGATGACGGACCACCTGGTGGACTGCATCTTCATCGCCATCGCCAACAAGACATGGAACGGGCTCAGCTCGGCACAGAAGCAGAAACTGAAGGCGGCTGCCCAGGCGGCAGCGCAATACAACAACGAGAACCGGATCAAGGAAGAGTCGCAGCTCGTCGAATTCTTCAAGCAGCAGGGGCTGCAAGTCACGGTCCCGGATCGCGACGCCTTCCGCAAGCACGTGCAGTCCGTGTACCTGAGCTCGGACTACGCGAAGGTCTGGCCGAAAGGGCTGCTCGAACGCATCAATCAGGTCAAGTAAGCTCGATTGACGCTCGACAGGAGGTTGCGTCACCCGCGAAGGTGGGGTCGGCATCGCCCCGGTAGAGCCTGACGCCTTGGAGTCCCGCGTCCGTGGGATACGGAGGATTCGCGGGGACGACAGCGTGATGCTGGTCGTGGGTCGCGAAACGGAAGTGGAGGAGGTATCGATGCGCAAGCGCCTGCAGCAGATCGCCGAGGGTGTCGCCGCGGCGGTGTTCGCCCTGCTGTTCCTGACCTTCGTCGTCCAGGTGGGCATGCGCTTCCTGTTCAACCGTCCCCTCGCGTGGTCCGACGAGCTGATCGTGATCCTCTACATCCTCATCGTGTTCTGGAGCGCAGCGACGCTGCTCAAGGAGAAGGATCACGTGATGCTCGATCTCGTCTACGCGGCGCTGCCGCCCGGCGGCCAGCGGGTGTTCGCGCTCGTCGGCGCCGCCCTCACGGCGGTGCTGCTGCTCGTGCTCCTGCCCCAGGCCTACGACTACGTGCGCTTCATGCATCGCGAGAGGACGCCGGTGCTCGATATTCCCTTCTCGTTCGTGTTCGCGCCGTTCCTGCTTTTCGTGGCGTTGATCGCCTGGCGATACGTCCTCAAGTTTGTGCTGCTGCTGCTCGGGCGCCATTGGCGACAGCAGCTCTAGGGAGGCGCGATGAGCCTTGCCCTCGCGGTGCTGCTCTCGATGCTGGTGTTGACGCTGGTGCTGCGGTTGCCGATCGGCTTCGGGATGCTGATCAGCGGCGTGTCCTACCTCATGGTCAAGCGCCAGGACCTGGGTCTCGCGGCCGAGCAGGTGCTGAACGGCATGTACAACAGCTACGTGCTGCTGGCCGTGCCGCTGTTCATATTCGCCGCCGCGGTGATGAACTCGGGCACGATAAGCGAACGCCTGTTCGAGTTCGCGCTGGCGATCGTCGGCCGGCTTCGCGGCGGGCTGGCGCACGTCAACATCATCGTCAGCGTGATCTTCTCCGGGATGAGCGGCAGTGCGATTGCCGACGCGGCCGGTCCCGGTATCGTCAGCATCCGGATGATGCAGAAGAATGGCTATTCGGCCGAGTTCGCCGGCGCGCTCACCGCCGCATCATCGACGATTGGCCCGATCATTCCGCCGTCGATTCCCATGGTCATCTATGCACTGGTGTCCAGTGCTTCGGTGGGCGCGCTGTTCCTCGGCGGCGTGATACCCGGGCTGATCATGGCGCTGGCGCTGATGCTGGCGGTGCACGTCGTGGCCAAGAAGCGCAACCTGCCGCGCGAAGCGCCGGTGGCTTGGCGCGAGTACCCGCGCATCGTCGCACGCGGCTTCCTGCCGCTGACGCTGCCGGCAGTGCTGCTGGGCGGCATCTACTCCGGCGTATTCACTCCCACCGAGGCCGCGGCGGTCGCCGCGCTCTACGCATTGCTCCTCGCCGGCCTCGTGTACCGGGCATTGAGCTGGAAGCGACTGTACGAGATCCTGGTCGAATCATCCAAGTCAACGGCGTCGGTCACGCTGATCATCGCATCGGCGTTTCTCATCAACTATGCGTTTACCGCCGAGAGCGTCCCGGCGCTGGTTGCAGGCTGGCTCACGTCGATGCAGCTGTCGCCGCTCGGCTTCCTGTTCGCCGTGAACGTTCTGTTCCTGGTCCTCGGCTGCTTCCTCGACACCGCGATCATGCTGTTGGTGCTGGTGCCGATCATCCTGCCCGCGGCGAAACTGCTCGGGATCGACCTCGTCCACTTCGGCGTGATGCTGGTGGTCAACATGATGATCGGGCTGGTGACGCCGCCCTTCGGCATGTTGTTGTTCGTCATCAATGCGCTCGCTGGCGTTCCGCTCAAGGGCATGATCCACGAGGCGTGGCTCTTCATCGGCGTGCTGCTCGCGGCGCTCGCGATGCTGACGGTCTTCCCGGAAACCGTGCTGTGGCTGCCGCACCTGCTGGGCTATGGGCTCAAGTGACGCGGCGGACGTGGTCTGCATCGCGAGCTGGAACGCGGACCTCGTTTCGCGCATCCCGCGACCGATCGTGCGCGGTGAGACGGTGCTCTCCAGCCACTTCGAAATCACGCCGGGCGGCAAAGGCAGCAATGCAGCGATCGCCGCCGCCCGCCAGGGCGCCCGCGTCGCGCTGATCGCGCGCATCGGCAGCGACGATTTCGGCCGCATGGGGCTCGCCCTGTGGCGCGCCGAGGGGATCGCCACCGACCACGTCGAAGTGGCCGCAGGTGAGAGCAGCGGTGTGGCGCAGATCCTGGTCTACGACGACGGCGACAACAGCATTGCCGTTTTTCCCGGCGCCACCGCGGGCCTCTCCGTCCGCAGTGTGGAATCGGCGCGCGAGACGCTCGCTTCGTGTCGCGTGGTGATGGCTTCCTGCGAGGTGCCGATGGCGGCGACGACGGCGGCATTTCGCATCGCGCGCGCCGCCGGTGCCGCCACGGTGTTCAACCCTGCGCCCGCGCAGACGCTGCCCGCCGAGTTGCTGGACCTGACCGATGTGCTGACCCCCAACCAAACCGAGGCGCCCCTTCTGGCCGCGATGCCCGTCGGCGCGTCCGTCGACGCCGCAGCACAGGCGCTTCTCACGCGCGGCGCGAAAGCGGTGCTGGTAACCCTCGGCGCGGCGGGCTGCGTGCTCTATCGCGAAGCGCGGGCCCCGCACGGACTGATCGGCCGGCGCATGACGGTCGCGGACACGATCGGCGCGGGCGACACGTTCACCGGCGCGCTGGCCGCGGCGATGGCGCGGGGCGAGCCGTTGCCCGACGCGATGCGCTGCGCCAACGCGGCAGCGGCGCTCTCGGTCACCGGACGCGGCGCGATTGGCGGCATGCCGACGCTGGACCAGCTCCGCACTCTGCTCGCTGAACAAGGGTAGTTCGCAGCGCACGGGCGAACCGCATTCGGGCTCGCGCGGCGCATGGCACACGCCGCTCGAGAGCCTTGAACGTTGGCGAGCGACCCCCCGTGGCGAGGGGGTCGACTCGGCCGCCGGCGCTATAATGTCCGGTCTTCAACGATCGGCCCCGGATCCCCATGAAAGTCCTCGTTTCGGTCAAGCGCGTCGTCGATTACAACGTCAAGGTCCGGGTCAAGCCGGACGGTTCCGGCGTCGATACGGCGAACGTCAAGATGTCGATGAATCCGTTCGACGAAATCGCAGTCGAGGAAGCCGTGCGTCTGAAGGAGAAGGGCGTGGCGACCGAAATCGTCGCCGTCTCGTGCGGCGTCGCCGGCTGTCAGGAGACGCTGCGCACGGCCCTCGCGCTCGGCGCCGACCGTGCGATTCTGGTCGAGACCGTCGTCGAGCTGCAGCCGCTCGGGGTGGCGAAGCTCCTCAAGGCGATCGTCGACAAGGAGCAGCCGAAGCTGGTGCTGCTGGGTAAGCAGGCGATCGACGATGACGCGAATCAGACGGGGCAGATGCTGGCGGCGCTGCTCGACTGGCCGCAGGCGACTTTCGCGTCGAAAGTCGAGATCGCCGGCGACAGGGCGACTGTCAAGCGCGAAGTCGACGGCGGCCTGGAAACCGTCACCATGGCGCTGCCAGCCATCGTCACGACGGACCTGCGCCTGAACGAGCCGCGTTACGCGACGCTGCCCAACATCATGAAGGCCAAGAAAAAGCCGCTCGATGTCCTCAAGCCCGAGACGCTCGGCGTCGACGTGTCGCCGCGTCTCACCACGCTGAAAGTGGCGGAGCCGCCGAAGCGCCAGGGAGGCGGCAAGGTCGCGGACGTCGCCCAGTTGGTGGCGAAGCTGCGCAACGAAGCGAAGGTGATTCCATGACGACAGCGAAGCTGAGAAGCGGAATCATCCCCGCGGCGGCGGGGATCCAGCGCCGTCCTCATACGAATACCACGCCATGACCATCCTGCTCGTTGCCGACCATGACAACGCGGCGCTGAAGGCGGCGACCCTCAACGCCGTGACCGCCGCACAACAGATCGGCGGCGAGCTGCACGTGCTCGTCGCCGGCAACAGCGCCAGTCCCGCCGTGCAAGCCGCGGCGCAGATTCAGGGCGTCGCCAAGGTCCTGCATGCCGACGCGCCGCACTTCGCTTCACCGGTCGCCGAAAACGTCGCAGCGACCGTCGTCGCGCTCGTCAAATCCGGCGGCTATGGCCATGTGCTGGCGCCCGCCACCGGTTTCGGCAAGAACGTCATGCCGCGCGTGGCGGCGCTCCTCGATGTCGCGCAGATCTCGGAGGTCATCAGCGTCGAGTCGCCCGACACGTTCGTGCGTCCGATTTACGCCGGCAGCGCGTTCGCGACGGTGCAGTCGAAGGACGCGGTCAAGGTGATCACGGTGCGCGCAACCGGCTTTGACGCGGCGATCGCGACCGGCGGCAGTGCCGCGGTCGAAACAATCGCCGCGGCGGCCGATACAGGTCAATCGAAAGTCACCGGACAGGAGCTCACCAAGTCCGACCGCCCCGAGCTTACCAGCGCCCGGATCGTCATCTCCGGCGGGCGCGGACTCGGCAGCGGCGAAAACTTCAAGCTGCTCGAAGCGCTCGCGCACAAGCTCAATGCGGCAATCGGCGCGTCGCGCGCGGCGGTCGACGCCGGCTACGTTCCCAACGACTATCAGGTGGGCCAGACCGGCAAGATCGTCGCGCCGGAGCTCTACATCGCCATCGGAATCTCCGGCGCAATCCAGCATCTCGCCGGCATGAAGGACAGCAAGGTGATCGTCGCCATCAACAAGGATCCGGAGGCGCCGATCTTCCAGATCGCGGATTACGGGCTCGTCGGCGATCTGTTCCAGGTCATCCCCGAGTTGACCGCGGCATTGTAACGCCGCGACGATTCACGCTGCCTTCGCCTAGCGATCGGAACCGAACATGAGCGCCTATCAGGCCCCCCTCGCGGAAATGCAGTTCGTGCTGACCGAGCTTGCCGGGCTCGAGCAGGTAAGCGGGCTCCCGGGCTCCGAGGAGGCGACGCCCGACGTGGCGATGGCGATCCTCGAGGAAGCGTCCAAATTCGCCACCGAGGTTCTGTGTCCGCTGAATCCCGTCGGCGACCGCGAAGGGTCGAAACGGCAGGAAGACGGCAGTGTCAGGACCCCGCCGGGCTTCAAGGATGCCTACCGGCGCTTCTGCGACAACGGATGGAACGGTCTCACCAAGAATCCGGAGTATGGCGGGCAGGGGTTGCCGAACCTGCTCGGCACCGCCGTCGAGGAGATGTGGCACGCCTCGAACCTCGCGTTCAATCTGTGCGCGATGCTGACGCAGGGAGCGATCGAATCGATCGAGCTTGCGGGGACGGACGCCCTCAAGCACAAGTTCCTTCCGAACATGGTCGCTGGCATCTGGACGGGGACGATGAACCTGACCGAGCCGCAGGCGGGCTCGGACCTGGCCGCGGTACGCACGAAAGCCGTTCCGCAAGGCGATGGCACGTATCGGATCTTCGGCCAGAAGATTTTCATCACCTGGGGCGACCAGGACTATACCGAGAACATCATTCATCTCGTGCTCGCGCGTACGCCCGACGCGCCCGAGGGCGTCAAGGGGATCTCGCTTTTCGTCGTGCCCAAGGTCCTCGTCAACGATGACGGCTCCCTCGGCGCCCGCAACGACGTCCACACGGCATCGCTCGAGCACAAGCTCGGCATCCACGCGAGCCCCACGGCGGTGCTCGCGTACGGCGAAAAGGACGGCGCGCTCGGGTATCTGGTCGGCGAGGAAAATCGCGGCCTCGAATACATGTTCATCATGATGAACCTGGCGCGGTTCTCGGTCGGGCTCGAAGGCGTCGGCATTTCGGAGCGCGCGTACCAGCGCGCCGTCGCTTATGCGCGCGAGCGCGTGCAGGGAAAGCCGGTCGGCACCGCAAAGGGCGGTCCCGGCGCGCCGATCATCGAGCACCCGGACATCCGCCGGATGCTGATGACGATGCGCGCGAACGTCGAGGCAGCGCGCGCCGTCGCGTACGTCACGGCGGCGGCCATGGACAACGCGCAGCGGCATCCGGACGCCGAGGCGCGCAAGCGGCATCAGGCGTTCGTCGACTTCATGATCCCGATCGTCAAGGGGTGGTCCACCGAAATGGCGCAGGAGATCGCTTATCTCGGCATCCAGGTCCATGGCGGAATGGGCTTCATCGAGGAAACGGGCGCTGCGCAGCATTACCGCGACGCGCGGATCACGACGATCTACGAAGGCACGACCGGCATCCAGGCGAACGACCTCATCGGACGCAAGACGGCGCGCGACGGCGGAGGCATGGCCAAGAGCGTCGCGGCCGACATCGAAAAGGTCGCCGACGAGCTTTCTCGCCACGCCGATGCGAATCTCAAGGCAATCGGCGTGGCGCTGAAGGACGGCGTCGCGGCCGTGCGCGCGGCGGTCGAGTGGATGGTGCCGGCGTACGGCAGCAATTCGCGCGCGGCGCATGCGGGCGCGGTGCCGTATCTCAAGCTGTGGGGCCTCGTCGTCGGCGGGTGGCAGATGGGCCGCGCGGCGCTGATCGCCGCGAAGCACCTCCGCGACGGCACCGGCGATGCGCGCTTTCTCGCAGCGAAGATCCACACCGCGCGCTTCTATGCCGACTGCCTGATGCCCCAGGCAGCGGGCCTCGTCCACACCATCACCGGAGGCGGCGATTCGGTGCTGGCGATTCCCGCCGAGCAGTTCTAGAGACGGCCGGATTCTTCTGCCGGCCGCGAGCCATCGTCACTGGCAGAGGGTGCCGCCGGCGCCGGCAAAGGGGAAGCGCGTGACCTGCTTGCTCTGGCTCACGATCGGCAGCCCGCCGGCGCCGTCGGTGTTGTAGGCGAACGTCGCGTGGTTGCCGTCGGCGAAGGTGAACATGACGGTGCCTACCTGCACCGGCACGACCTTGGTCGTGTCGAAGGCGTCGAATCGGGAGCCCGAGGTCCGGTAGAGGGTCCCGGTGTAGACGTTGCTGGCGCCCACGCGCGGTGCCAGCACCGACAGCCACAGCGGCGTGTTGTCGACATCGTAGGTGTACCAGGTCGCGAACACGCTGTTGCCCTGGTGCGCGAAGTTGACGCCCCATCCGGATTCGGCGCCGTTGGCGACCCACCACAAATCCTGATAGTTGGTGGCGGCGGCGAAGTTGGGTGTCGTCGAGCTGTACGTGCAGGTCGGCTGCGGACCGGTGCCGAGGTCGTAGCGGACGATGGACTTGGTTTGCATCGTCGGCGGCATCGTCGTGTTCACCGTATAGTTGAAGCTGCCGCTGTTGGCGTCGGTGAAGGTGATCGTCCCGGTTCCTACCGGAGCCGGGACGCCGGCCCCGACGAAATTGTTGAACGGCGGCCCGCTGTCGACGTAGATCGTTCCACTGTAGGCGTTGCCCGTCGGCGTCGTCCGGTCAGCGAGGACCGACAGCCACCAGGCCTTGCCGGCGGTGTCGTAGGTGTACCAGGTGCCGAAGACCTGATCGCCCGAGTGCGCGAAATTGATCCCCCAGCCCGACTCGGTACCGCCCGCCGCCCACCACAGCCCTTGATAATTGACGGCAGCCGGCGGTGGCCCGGCGGGCACGACGGAAGCGCTTGCCCCGGCGAAGTTGGTCGCGAGGTTCGGCCGGATCGACCCGTCGCGATAGAGCGCGTTGGTGCCGTCGGTGGGCAGCGACGTGTAGGACACGGTATCGACGCCCGCATAGTTGACGCTGCCAGTGGCTGTGGACAGGAAACCATCGGGAATCGTGTAATCCGGGGCGACGAGGCCCAGCGCGGCGAAGCCCTGCGTCGCAACGAGAACCTTCTTGCCTGCGGTGCTGCCGCTGGGGAGATTGCTCGGAAACGTGAAGTTCTTGGGAGCGGCGCCCGTGCTCTTGAAGCTTTGACCCGCCCAGAAGTTTTCGCCGTTGGCGCCGGTGGTCAGAACGACGAATTGCACGGTTCCGTCGGCATTCGAGTAGATCTGTTCGATCGTGAACAGATGGAAGGCGGCGAGCACGACGGTTGCGAACAGCGTCGTCATCACGGCAAGACACGGACCCAGCCAGCGCTGCATGATTCCCTCCACGGACGAAACCGACCGGACGAGCGCAAGCGCGCAGCGTTCCGGATCACGCCAGCCAACAGCGAGACGTCCCGCGCTATTCCGCCGGCGGGGTCCGGAATAACCTCTCATCGCGGCGGTTTGCCTCGCCAATGAACAGCGCTGCCATCGCTCGTCGCCCCCGCCGTCTCGCGCCACCCGTGGCGTGGAGCGCCGGCGTTTTCCTCGCGCTCGTCCCGGCAGTGGGTATGGCGATATTCGTGGTCAATGCGCCCTGGGTGCGCCCCGCGAGCGTGGGCGGGATCACCGAGGCCTGCATGACGCTTACGAGCACCGAGGGCGCAACCCTCGTCGGCGCGCATAGCGACATCGCCGGCAGCGCCGCGATCGTGACCGGCGGAAGGAACAGGCGCGTCGAGCGCCTGCCCCTTCCCGCGGGCAAAGCGGTCCTGCTTGAGCCCGGCGCAAGCCGCGTCCGGCTCCTGCGGTTGACGCGGGCGCTGAAGCTCGGGGACCGCGTGCCGCTCACGCTGACGATCGAGGGTGCCGACGGCAGCCGCCGGGAGATTCAAGTGAGCGCCGAGGTGCGCCGGCGATCGGCGATCGACGATCACCGGCTCGGCCACGCTCACTGACACTGCCAATCGCAAGCAAGGAGCTCTTAAACGCCGCTCGCCGCCGGCGCGCCGTCGTCCCAGGTCTTGGTTTCCGCGGTCACGACGTGGCGACGGCCGGTGGTGTCCCACCCCGCCGCGGAAATGCCAGCCGCGGTTGCGAGTCGATCGACGATCGGCTCGACGCCCGCATTGCGCTGCGCGCGCGGCGAGCTCCTCGCCTCGACGATGACGACGACCGATCGCGGCGCGACGGTGTGGGTTTCCGGCGCGTTCTCGCCGACGCTCGCGGGCCGGCCCGTCGGCGACGACGTGTCGACCTCGCGGCGCCAGTGGAATCCGTCGCGCGGCGCGGGCCACCGGACGGCGACCGCATCGCGACCGGCATTGAGCGCGATGGCGACGCGATCGGCGGCGGCCACCTCCGACGCGGGCGCATACAGGATCGCGATGAGCGCATGGCCCACCGGGCTCGCCCAGTCGGAAGGTCCCATGACGCCGCCGTCGGGTCGGCACCACGCGACATCGGGGATGCCGCTGCCGTCGATCGGCGCCCCGGTGAGCCAGCGATCGAGATGCAGCGCGGGATGGCGCCTGCGCAGTTCGCTGAGCAGAACGACGAAATCGGCGAGATGACGATCCGCTTTCGCCCAGTCGATCCAGGTGAGCGGGCCATCCTGCGCGTACGCGTTGTTGTTGCCGTGCTGCGTGCGCCCGATTTCGTCGCCCATCGAGAGCATTGGCGTGCCGCGCGAGACGAAGAGCGTCGCGAGGAGACTGCGGGCGTCAAGCTTGCGCGCGGCGCAAATCGCCGGATCGCTCGATGGTCCTTCGATGCCGTGGTTCCAGGAGATATTGACGTCGCTGCCGTCTTCGTTGTCCTCGCCGTTCGCGGCGTTGTGCTTCACTTCGTAGGAGACGAGATCGGCGAGCGTGAAGCCGTCGTGCGCGGTCACAAAATTGAGCGAGCGCGACGGCGGCCGGGACCCACCCCCGAAAATATCGGACGACGCGGCGAGCCGGGTGGCGAGCGCGCCGCGGCAGCCCGCATCGCCCCGCCAGTAGCGGCGCACCGTATCGCGATAACGGTCGTTCCACTCGCCCCACCGGGGCGGGAACGCGCCGAGACGATAGCCGCCGGGACCGACGTCCCAGGGCTCGGCAACGAGCTTGAGGTCGGAGAGCAGGGGGTCCTCGTCGACCGCCCGGAGCAACGGCGCGGCCGGATCGAATCCGCGGGGGCCCCGACCGAGCGTCGCCGCGAGGTCGAAGCGATAGCCGTCGATCCCGGCGACCTCCGCGTAGTAGCGAAGGACGTCGAGCGCGAGCCGCGCGACCGGCGGGCGGTCGAGCGCCAGCACGTTGCCGCAGCCGGCGTCGTCGACGTAACGGGCCGCGTCGCCCTCGACCGTCCGATAGTACGTTGCGTTGTCGAGCCCGCGCAGAGATACCGTCGGGCCGAGCGTGTCTCCCTCGCCGGTGTGATTGAGGACGACGTCGACGATGACTTCGAGGCCCGCGGCGTGCAACGCGGCGACGCAGTCGCGTAACTCGTCAATGCCTCCCGGCGCGAGCCGTGGATCGGGGACAAACAGCGCTGCCGGATTGTAGCCCCAGTAATTGGTGAGGCCGCGCCGCGCCAGATGGCGCTCGTCGATCGCCGCTGCGAGCGGCATCAGCTCGACCGTCGTGACGCCGAGACGCTCGAGGTGTGCAATCGACGCCGGGTGCGCGAGCGCCGCACAGGTGCCGCGAATGGCGGGCGGGACGTCCGGATGAAGCTCTGTGAAGCCGCGGATGTGAAGCTCGTAGACGATCGTGTCCGCCCACGCGACCCGCGGACGATCGGTCGCGGCGCTGCGCGCAGCGACCGTCGCGATCCCTTTCGGTACGACCGGTGCGCTGTCGGCGGGATCGCGCGCGCCATCCGGAGTCTCGCCGAACATCGCTGCATCGAGGACGAACTTTCGATCGAGCGCTTTCGCATAGGGGTCGACCAGGAGCTTCGCCGGGTTGAAACGGTGCCCCTGGCCGGGATGGTACGGACCGTGAGCACGCAGGCCGTAGCGGTCCCCCGCCGCGACGCCCGGAATGAAACCGTGGAACACATCGCCGGTGCGCGCGGGAAGGCGAACGCGCTCGCGCTCGGTCTGTCCGTCGGCATCGAACAGACAGAGCTCGATCGCGTCCGCGTGCGCCGAGAATACCGCGACGTTCGCACCGCCAGGGGCGAGAGACACGCCAAGGGGCTCGGCGCTTCCGGCGCTTGCGATCGCGCGGCCCATCCGTCAGGCAGCGCTCGCAGCGACGAGCTCGCGAAAGAGCTTCGCATAGCGAATCGCCGGCCGCGTCCAGCTCACGTCGGTCGCCATCGCACGTGACTGCACTCGGCGCCAGACCGCATGGTCGCGCCAAAGCGCTGCGCTGCGGATAATCGCGAACTGGAGGCCCTCCGACGTCACCGGCATGAATTGCACGCCCGTACCCGCTCCGGCGGCGAGCGCCATGTCGTTGGCGTCGACCACGGTGTCGGCAAGACCGCCGACGTGCGCAACGACCGGGATCGCGCCATAGCGCAGCGCGCAAAGCTGCGTCAGGCCACAGGGTTCGTAACGCGACGGTACGAGCAAAGCGTCGGCGCCGCCCTGCATCAGGTGAGCGAGCGCTTCGTCATGACCGATGATCGCGGCCACTCGGCCCGGCCGCGCGCGCGCGGCTGCCCTGAAGGCGTCCTCGAGCGGCTTGTCGCCGGAACCGACGAGAGCGAGCTGCGCATGCATGCGCTCGATCGCGGGCAGCGCGTCGAGCAGCAGGTCGAGGCCCTTCTGCCAGGTGAGTCGGCTCACGACACCGAAAAGCAGTGTCCCCGGCTCGACGCCGAGACCGAAGCGCCGTTGCAGCGCCGCCTTGTTTTGCGCGCGCCCCGCGCGGTGCCTGGCATCGTAGCGGACCGGCAGATGCGGGTCGGTCGCCGGGTCCCATACCTGGTCGTCGATGCCGTTGAGAATGCCGGTTAGCCGGTCAGCGCGCTCGCGCAACAGACCGTCGAGCCCCATGCCGCCCTCGGGTGTCTGAATCTCGGTCGCGTAGGTCGGCGAAACGGTCGTGATGCGGTCGGCGAGGGCGAGAGCCGCCTTGAGGAAGCCGATTCCCCCGTGATACTCGACGCCGTCGATCGCGAAAGCGTGGGGCGGCAAACCGAGCGTCGTCAGCAACGCGCGCGGATAGTAGCCTTGGTAGGCGAGGTTATGCACGGTGATCACCGTGGCGGGCCGTGGGCGTCCCGCGTAGTGCAGATAAGTCGGCGCGAGGCCCGCCTGCCAGTCGTGCGCTTGAACGATTTGCGGGACATAGCCGGAAATGACGCCGCGTCCGATCGCGGTTGCGCATTCGCCGAGCGCCGCGAAGCGCAACGCGTTGTCCGACCATTCATTGCCGTCCGGACCGACATACGGATTGCCGGGGCGGGCGTAGAGATGCGGCGCATCGAGCACGTACAGGTCGAGCCCGCCGGCAGCGGCCGCGAGCAGCCGCGCGGGCCCGCCGTGCAGGTGCGCGAACGTGTGCACGGTCTCGGCGCCGGCGAGCGCATCGACGACAGCGGGATAACCGGGGATCAGCGTGCGTACGAGAATCCCCTCGCGCGCGAGGGCGGAGGGCAGCGCGCCGACGACGTCCCCAAGCCCGCCGGTCTTGATGAGAGGATAGGCCTCCGACGCGACCGAAAGGACGCGGAGTTCCTTCATGCCCTGCGGACGGCGCAGTCGAGCGCATGGCCGACGACGAAGGGCCGCACGTCGGCATCAAGCTCGCCGTTTCCGCGGTGGCGCGAATCCCGCGTCTTGCGTCGAAAGGGACGGGATCCCCGCGCGCGCGGCGATGACGGTCGTGTCATGCGTTCAGCCGATCGAGCATCGCCTGGGTGATCAGGCAGATGCCGCGGGAGGTGCGGCGAAAGCGCAGCGCGTCCTGTTCCGGATTCTCGCCGACCACGAGATTGGCGGGGATCTTTACGCCGCTGTCGACAATCACGTTCGTGAGCCGCGCGCCGCGCCCAACGTCGACATAGGGCAGGATCACCGCATTCTCGATCTTTCCGTACGAGTGGACGTGCACGCCGGTGAACAGCAGTGACCGGCGCAACGTGGAGCCCGAGATGATGCAGCCGCCCGAGACGAGCGACGACACGCCGATGCCGCGGCGACCCTCCGAATCGTGGACGAATTTCGCCGGCGGGGTGATCTCGGCGTAGGACCAAATGGGCCAGTCGCGGTCGAAGAGGTCGAGCGCGGGCACGACGTCGGTGAGGTCGATGTTCGCTTCCCAATAAGCGTCGAGGGTCCCGACGTCGCGCCAGTACGTTTGCGTCTCGGCTTCCGACCGAACGCAGGAACGGGTGAAGCGGTGCGCGACCGCCTTGCCGCGGCTGACCACGTGCGGAATGATGTCGCGGCCGAAATCGCGGCTCGAATGCGGGTCGGCTGCGTCGCGTCGCAATTCCTCGTGGAGGAACGTGCGGCGGAACGCGTAGATGCCCATGCTCGCGAGCACGAATCCCGGCCGGTCCGGCAACTCCGGCGGCTGTTCCGGCTTTTCGAGAAAGGAGAGGACGCGGTCGGTTGCATCGACCTGCATGACGCCGAAGCCGGGGGCGAGCGCGATCGGCACCTCGACGCAACCGATCGTGACGTCGGCGCCGTCGTTGACGTGCTGGACCAGCATCCGTTCGTAATCCATCTTGTAGATGTGATCGCCGGCGAGAATCACGAGATACTCCGGATCGTAGCTGTCGACGATGTCGATGTTCTGGTAGACCGCGTCGGCCGTGCCGGCGTACCACTGGTCCTCGGAGACGCGCTGGCTCGCGGGCAGGATGTCGAAGCTTTCGTTTCGCATCGGCTGCAGAAAGCTCCAGCCGCGCTGGAGGTGCCTGATCAGGCTGTGCGCCTTGTACTGGGTCGCGACGGCGATGCGGCGGATTCCCGAGTTGAGCGCGTTCGACAGCGCGAAGTCGATGATCCGCGTCTTGCCGCCAAACGGAACCGCCGGTTTGGCACGGGTCTCGGTCAGTTCCATCAGGCGCGAACCCCGGCCTCCGGCCAGCACATAGGCCATCGCCGAGCGGGCGAGCGGTGTCGCGTAGTTCAGTTTGTCGATCATCTTGCTGTCGCGTCCCAACGCGGCGGGACGCGAACGAACCGGCGACCTGGCCGAAGCGTCGGTGTCACGGCCGCCACGATGGTCTCTCAGGGCGAACCGGGCTCGGCTTGCCAGATCTCATGCGCATAGTCGAGTATGGCCCGGTCCGCCGAGAACCAGCCGACCCGCGCGGTATTGAGAATGCCCTTTCGCCACCAGGACGACTTGTCCTTCCACAGCAGCGCGACGCTTCGCTGCGCGGCGCGATAGGAATCGAAATCGGCCGCAACCATGAAATAGTCGCGATGCTTGAGGCCCTCGACGAGACTCTTGTATCGCGTCCGGTCGTGTGGCGAAAAGGCACCGCCCGCAACGGCCTCGAGCGCATCGGCGAGCGCATGCGATCTCGCAATTGCTTCCCGGGCGTCGAGCCCCGCGCCGCGTCTCGCGGCGACCTCGTCCGCCTTCAGGCCGAAGATGAAGATGTTGTCCGCGCCCACGCGCTCGAGGATCTCGATGTTCGCCCCGTCGAGTGTCCCGATCGTCAGCGCGCCGTTCAAGGCCAGCTTCATGTTACCCGTTCCCGAGGCTTCCATGCCCGCCGTCGAGATCTGCTCGGACAGATCCGCCGCCGGGATGATCGCCTCGGCGAGGCTCACGTTGTAGTTGGGGAGAAACACGACCTTGAGCTGCCCCCGGACCGCCGGATCGTTGTTGACGATACGGGCGACGTCGTTCGCAAGCTTGATGACGAGCTTCGCCTGCTGGTAGCCCGCGGCCGCCTTGCCGGCGAAGATCTTCACGCGCGGCGCCCAGCCGTGTGTCGGTTGCGCGCGAACGGCGTTGTACAGCGCGACCGTCTCGAGGATGTTCAGGAGCTGGCGCTTGTATTCGTGAATGCGCTTGATCTGCACGTCGAACATCGCGTCCGGGTCGATGCCGATCCCCAGCCGCTCGGCAACAAGCCGCGCCAGCACGACCTTGTTTGCGCGCCGCACCGCGGCGCACTTGTCGCGAAACCCCGGATCGTCGGCGAAAGGCACGAGCGCCTCGAGCTCGTTCGGGTCGTCGAGGAACCGGCGGCCGATCGCATCGGTGACGAGCGCGGTCAATCCGGGATTCGCCTGGAACAGCCAGCGCCGGAAGCTGATGCCGTTGGTCTTGTTGACGATTCGGTCCGGATAGAGCGCGTGCAAGTCGCGGAACACCGTCTCGCGCATGAGCTCCGTGTGCAGCGCCGAGACGCCGTTGACGCGGCGCGAACCCAGGAAGGCCAGATGGCCCATCCGCACGTGGCGGCTGTCGTTTTCCTCGATCACCGAAACCGACGCCAGGAGCTTGTCGTCTTCGCGGCCTCGCGCGCGCTGCGCGTCGAGGTGGAGCGAGTTGATCAGGTAGATGATCTGCATGTGCCGCGGCAGCAGCCCTTCCATCAGCGGCACCGGCCACGTCTCGAGCGCTTCCGGCAACAGGGTGTGGTTCGTGTAATTGAAGACCGACGTCGTGATGTTCCATGCGAGCTCCCATGGAATCCCATGCGCGTCGGTCAGAAGCCGCATCAGTTCGGGGACCGCAATCGCAGGGTGCGTGTCGTTGAGCTGGATCGCGACGTGATCGGCGAGCGACGCCAAGTCGCCGTGCTGCTGCTTGTGCCGGCGCAGCAGATCCTGCAGCGACGCCGAGGCGAAGAAGAACTCCTGCCGCAACCGCAGCTCGTGTCCCGCGGCGGTCTCGTCGCTCGGATAGAGCACGCGCGAGATCGCTTCGAGCCGCACCCGATCGGCGAGCGCGCCGACGTGATCGCCGCGGTTGAACTCCTCGAGCGAGATCGGATCGGTCGCCCGGGCGGACCACAGGCGAAGCGTGTTCACGTGCCGCCCGCGCCAGCCGGCGATCGGCGTGTCGTAGGCAACCGCGTTGACCGTCTCGGCCGGGTGCCAGACGTACCGCGGGGGTTCCTCTTCGTTCCGCACGACATCGACGGCGCCGCCGAAGCCGATCGTGTAGGCGACTTCGGGCCGCTCGAATTCCCATGGGTTTCCCGACGACAGCCAATCCTCGGGCAACTCGACCTGCCAGCCGTCCTTGAGCACCTGGCGGAAAATGCCGTGGTCGTAGCGGATGCCGTAGCCGTGGGCCGGAATGGCGAGCGTCGCCATGCTTTCCATGAAACACGCGGCGAGGCGGCCCAGGCCGCCGTTGCCGAGCGCCGCATCGGGCTCGAGCTTGCGCAGCCGGTCGAGATCGACGCCGAGATCGCGCAAGGCCTCGCGCGCGATCTCGGTCAGGCCCAGGTTGCCGAGCGCGTCGAAGAGCAGGCGGCCGATCAGGAACTCGAGCGAGAAGTAGTAGACGCGCTTGCGGCCGTCGTGATAGGTCTTGCGCGTCGCTTCCATCCAGCGGTTGACGATCTGGTCGCGGACGGCGAAGGCCGTTGCCACGAACCAGTCGTGTTCGAAAGCGTGGCCGGGATCCTTGCCGACCGTGTAGGTGAGCCTTTCGAGAACCGACTGGCGGAACGCCGCGACGGCTTTGGCCGGTGAAAGACGGGTTGCGTCATCGACGTCGATGGGCGGCTCGGTGAGAGCGGCGCTGGAGTCTGGAGTCATCGGAACGAGTGGGACAATGCGAAAGAGCGGGCCGCGCGGCGGACCGGGGGTCAAGGGCGGAAGTCTACATCTTCGTCTCGCGATGCAAAACAGACGCGTTCTTCTGGGCGTCGATCTTGGCGGCACGAAGATCGAAATCGCTGCGCTTGACGCCACCGGCGCCGAGCTCGTCCGCCGCCGGATCGCCACGCCCCACGGCGATTATCGCGCAACGATCGACGCGGTGGCCGGACTCGTCGAGGACGTGGAGCGTGAGCTCGGCACAACCGGCACCGTTGGCATCGGCACTCCTGGCTCGATCTCGCGCGCCACGGGACTCCTGCGCGGCTCCAATTCGGTGTTCCTCAATGGTCGGCCGATCCAGCGCGACCTCCAGGTCGCCCTGGGGCGCGGGGTGCGAATTGCCAACGACGCGAACTGCTTCGCGCTGTCGGAAGCGAGCGATGGTGGGGGGCGAGGGGCGACGGTCGTTTTCGGCGCGATTCTCGGAACCGGCGTCGGAGGGGGCATCGTCGTCGATGGTCGCGTGCTCCAAGGTCCGAATTCCATCGCAGGCGAGTGGGGACACAACTCGCTGCCGTGGCCGCGCGACGACGAGCGTCCGGGGCCGGCGTGCTACTGCGGGAAGAGCGGCTGCATCGAGACTTTCCTGTCGGGGCCCGGCATCGAGCGGGACCATGTCAGCGCGAGCGACGAGCCGGTCAGGTCGCACGACATCGTCGCGCGCGCAGCCCTGGGTGACGCCGGCTGCGGAGCGACGGTCGAGCGCTACGAGGGACGCCTCGCCCGCGCGCTCGCCCATGTGATCAACATCGTCGACCCGGACGTGATCGTGTTGGGGGGCGGGATGTCCAACATCGAGCGGTTGTATTCGCGCGTGCCGGGGCTATGGGGACCGTGGATCTTCTCGGATCGAGTGGACACGCGGCTCGTCAAGCATGTCCACGGCGATTCCAGTGGTGTACGCGGCGCCGCCTGGCTTGGCGCCGCGTGACCGCGATTCGCCAGTTCCCGCTGCTGCGGAGCTTCGGGACCATCGCTGCCGGCGCCTCGGGCGCCGCGATGTTCCCCCAGCGCCTGCGGTGCAATCGACCGGCGGACGGAGTGGTCGAGCGAGCGCGGCGCCGGCACGCGATCAGGGAGCGCTCTTCGGCGGCAGCGCCTCGTGCAGCGTCGCAAAGATGTGCTCGGCGCCGATCCGCTGCGTGAGGCCGTGGCGATCCATGTCGGCGCGCAGCGACGGGCTGACGCGCCCGAACACCAGCGTCACACCGCGCCGCGCGAGATCGTTGCCTAGTTCGGTGAGGGTGCGGGCGGCGGAATAGTCGAGATCCGTGATCGCGCTGGCGTCGACGACGAACCGACTCACCGGCTCGGGGGCATGCGCGACGAGCGCGCGGACTTCGTCGGCGAAGCGGCTATCGTTCGCGTAGAAAAGGTCCGCGCCGAAATGGTAGACGATAAGACCCGGCTCGGATTGGGTTCCGGGAATGGCTGGCACCCATTCCCAGCGTCCGGAACCGTCCGCCGCACGAATCGCGGTGTGGGGCCGGTAGCTATGGCGGACGTGCCGCAGCAGCGACAGCGCAACCGCGAGCAGGGTGCCCTCTTCGACGCCCGCGAGCGCGACGACTGCGGCGGTGACGACGGCGAGCCGGAACTCGCCCGGGCTCTCCACGCGGATGGCGCGCAAACGCTTGAGATCCACGAGCCCCACGGCGATCGTGAACACGATGCCGGCGAGCACGCAGCGGGGCAGGTACTGGAGCGGCGTGGTCAGGAACAGCAATACCGCCAGCACCGCGCCGGCGAAAACGAGTTGCGCGCGTTGGCTGCTCGCGCCGGCCTGCTCGGCCATTGCGGTCTGGGTCGGACTGCCGTTGACGACGAACGCGCCGGAAAGCGCCGCGGCGGCGTTTGCCGCCGACAAGCCGAGGATGTCGGCATCCTCGTCGACGCGCTCGTTATGGAGGATGGCGAAGCTGCGCGCGGTCGCCGCGCTTTGCGCGATGATGATGACGAAGCACGAGCCGGCGATCGGAATTAGCGCCAGGAACTCCATCCACGTCACGACGGGCAGCGTGAACGCCGGCAGGCCGCCCGGCACCGGGCCGATCACTGCGATTCCGCGGCGCGCGAAATCCCAGGCGCCGCTTGCGGCGATCGCGCCGACGACGGCCAAGAACGGCGCCGGAACGCGGGGGAGAACGCGGCGGAAAATCAGGATGCCGCCGACGACCAGCGCCGAGAGCACGAGCGTGGGTACGTGCACGGCCGCCAGGTCCGACACCACCCGGGAGATCTGCACGACGGTGCGATGGCTCGTCACTTCGATACCGAGCATGTCCGGTAGCATCGCGATGCCGACCTGGACCCCGACGCCGGCGAGGAAACCGACGAGCACCGTACGCGACAGGAAATCGGAGAAGAAGCCAAGCCGGAAGATTCGTGCGACCAGCAGCAGCGCAGCCGTCATCAGCGCGACCATGCCCACCAGCGCCATGTACTTCCCGCTCGCCGGGGCTGCCATCCCCGTGAGTCCGCTCGCGAAAATCGTGGCGGTTGCCGAGTCGGCCGCGACGACCAGATGGCGCGACGAGCCGAAGACTGCGAACGCGACCACCGGCAGGAACACCGTGTAGAGACCGCTCACGACCGGGGTGCCGGCGATGCGAGTGTAGCCCAGCACCTGCGGGATATTCATCGAGGCGAGCGTGATGCCGGCCAGCGCATCGCGCGCCGCACCTCTGCGGTCCGCCGCGCGCAATCCCTGGAATAGCCGGATCACGGGGTTCCGATCGGTGCGGATGCCGGCGCGGTCCGCGACGCGAAACCGCCGGGCGCGTCGCTCTCGAGGCATTCGACATCGAGCGGCGGCCCGATGGTCACGGGGTCGGTCCGACGGTCTCGCCCGCTTCGACGAGACTCGGCGGCTTGTTGGAAAGAGCGTATTCGGCGTACTGCTGGATCAGCTTGGCGACGACGCCGGTCCAGCCCGTCTGGTGGCTGGCGCCGAGACCCGCACCGGTGTCGCCGTGAAAATACTCGTGGAACACGACGAGGTCCCGCCAGTGAGGGTCGGTGTCGAACTTGTCGCGTCCCCCGTTGACCGGCCGGCGCCCGGCGTCGTCCCTGAGAAACAGACTGATCAGCCGGTACGAAAGGTTGGTGGTGACATCCCACAGAGTCGACTCGTTGCCCGATCCCGTGGGCAATTCGACCTTGAAATCGTCGCCGAGAAAGTAATGGTGTTTCTGCAGCGACTCGATCAGCAGGAAATTGATCGGAAACCAGACCGGTCCGCGCCAGTTCGAGTTGCCGCCGAAGAGCGCGGTGGTGGACTCCCCCGGTTCATAGTCGAGGACGAACCGCTTGCCGTCGAGGTCGAGGACGAAAGGATCCGCAGCATGCGCCTTCGACACGGAACGCACGCCGTGCGGGCTCAGCATCCCTGCCTCGTCCAGAACGTGCACGAGGATGCGCCGCAGGCGATGCGAATCGACGATCGCAAGCCGGATGCGCTCCTCGACGCCGCGATGCGTGATGTCGGCGAGTCCCCGCAGCAGCTCCGGCCGATACCTGGCGAACCAACGAAACCGACGCGCGAAGTCGCGATAGCCCTGCAGACTGTTCCGGTCGCCGATGGCGATCGCAAAAACGGGGATCGTGCCGGTCACGGTGAGCGCCTTGATCGGGAAACAGCGGCCGTCCGAAAGCTTGAGGGCGTCGAAGTAATAGCCCTCGTCTTCCTGCCAGAGGCCGCCCTCGCGCCCGCCCATTCGGTTGACGGCCGCGCCGATGTACACGAAGTGCTCGAAGAACTTCGTCGCGACGTCCTCGTAAACGGCGTCGGCCTTCGCGAGCTCGAGTGCGATGGCGAGCATGTTGAGGCAGTACATCGCCATCCAGCTCGTGCCGTCCGCCTGGTCCAGGCGGCCGCCGGAGGGCAGCCCGGAGCTCCGGTCGAACGCGCCGATGTTGTCGAGGCCGAGGAACCCACCCTCGAAGATGTTGTTGCCCTCGGAGTCCTTTCGATTGACCCACCACGTGAAGTTGATCAGCAGCTTCTGGAATATCCGCTCGAGGAACGCCCGATCCTTGCGCCCGTACATCTTGTCCTCGATCTGGTAGACGCGGATCGCCGCCCAGGCGTGGACCGGCGGATTGACATCGCCGAACGCCCACTCGTACGCCGGGATCTGCCCGTTCGGATGCATGTACCATTCGCGCGTGAGCAGCAGCAGCTGGCTCTTGGCGAACTCCGGATCGATCATCGCGAAGGCGACGCAATGGAACGCCATGTCCCAGGCGGCGAACCAGGGGTATTCCCACTTGTCGGGCATCGACAGCACATCGCCCGCGGCGAGATGCCACCATTCGTGGTTGCGACCTGCCTTGCGCTCTTCTGGGGGCGACGGACCGGCGGGATCGCCGTCGAGCCAGCGGTCCACCATGAAACGGTAGTACTGCTTGCTCCACAGCATTCCGGCGAACGCCTGCCGCTGGACGTTACGCATGTCCGTCGGCAGTGCGAACGGCGTGACGCGCCGGTAGAAGTCGTCGGCCTCGCTTTTCCGCCGCTCGAAGGTCGCGTCGAATGCCTCGCCGAGAGGCGCGGCGAGATCGCCGGTGTTGGCAAGACGAAGGCGGATGACGGCCGTTTCCCCGGGGCCGATCCTGCGCACATACAACGGCGCGGCCTTGGAGCCGGCATGTGCGGGATTCACGGCATCGCGCCGACCCTCGACGACGAATGCGTGGAAGGCGTCCTTCACGAACGGCGACGCGTTCGCGACGGCGAACAGGCGCGCCGTGTTCGTTTCGTTGTCGGTGAACAGCACGTCTTCGGGCGGAGCGCAATAGAGCCAATGGCGCTCGATCTCGTGGTCCGCCGTCCCGAGCAAGAGTCCCGATCGGTCCGATTTGACAATCGCGATCTGCGGCCGCGCCCGGCCGCGGACCCACGACCAGTCGTTCTTGAACCACAAGGTCGGCAGCAGATGCAGCGTCGCCGGCTCGGGGCCACGGTTGAAGGCACGGATCAGGATCAAGACGTCGTCCGGCGCGGCCTTCGCGTATTCGACGAAGACGTCGAAGTAGCGATCGTCAGCGAAGATTCCGGTATCGAGGAGCTCGTATTCCGGATCGCGCCGCGTGCGCCGCTTGTTTTCCGCGACCAGGTCCGCATAGGGAAACGCCCGCTGCGGATACTTGTATAGGCATTTCATGTACGCGTGGCTCGGCACGTTGTCGAGATAGAAGTAGTATTCTTTGACATCCTCGCCGTGATTGCCCTCGTTGCCGGTCAGCCCGAACAGGCGCTCCTTGAGGATCGGATCGGCGCCGTTCCACAGCGCGAGCGCGAAGCACAGGATCTGCCGGTCGTCGCAGATGCCGGCGATGCCATCTTCGCCCCAGCGATAGGCGCGCGAATACGCGTGATCGTGCGGAAGATGCTCCCACGCCGCGCCGTTCGCGCTGTAGTCCTCGCGGACGGTGCCCCACTGCCGCTCGCTGAGGTACGGACCCCACCGCCGCCACGCTGCCTTGCCGGTGCGCGCCTCCTCGAGCCGTTGCTCCTCTGCCGTCAATCGCTGCATAGCCATACGTTTGGAGTTTGCGTCTTGCGGACAGGGAGACAGGGCGACTGTACCGGCAGCCGCGGTCGCCTGCAACGGAGTCGGCGCCCTCGATGGCGGCGCCGAACGTCGCCTTTGCAGGGCCGCGGCGACGGTGGATAATCCGCTCCTCCCCGCTTCGACGAGTACGGCATGACGCAAGCGCTTCCGCTGCTCTATCTGGCCCGGCACGGCGAGACGGCCTGGAGCCTCTCGGGTCGGCATACCGGGCTCACCGACGTGCCGCTCACCGAACGTGGCGAGCGCAGCGCGCACGAACTGAGGGATCGGTTGCGCGGTCTCATGTTCATCGACGTGTGGACGAGTCCCCTGCAACGCGCGACCCGGACGTGCGAGCTCGCCGGTTTTGGGCCCGTGGCCGCCGTCGATCCGGATCTCGTCGAGTGGAACTATGGCGAGTACGAAGGGCGCACGCGGGCCGAGATCCATGCGACGCGACCGGAGTGGCGACTCTTCCGCGACGGGTGCCCCGGCGGCGAAGCGCCGGACCAGGTCGGCGCGCGGGCCGACCGCGTGGTGGAGCGGCTGCGCAAGATTCAGGGCAGCGCGCTGCTCTTTTCGAGCGGACACTTCCTGCGGGTGCTCGCGGCCCGCTGGCTTTCGCTCGAACCGGCGGCGGGTCGACATTTGGTGCTCCGGACGGCAAGCCTGAGCGCGCTCGGCTACGAGCACGATCTCTCCGAACCGGTGATTCAGCTGTGGAACGAAACGGAGCGGGGCACGGCGCCCGGAAATGGAAACCGACACGATGAAAGCCACCCGGAAGCTGCATGACATCGGCCAGAGCCTGTGGCTCGACAACATCACGCGTGACCTGTTGACGAGCGGTACGCTCGCGCGCTACGTCGACGAGCTGTCGGTCACGGGGCTCACATCCAATCCGACGATCTTCGATCACGCGCTCAAGAACAGCAGCGCGTACGACGCCGCGATACGCAGCAAGCTGGGACAGGGCAAGTCGGCCGAGAATCTTTTCTTCGAGCTCGCGCTGGAGGACTTGACCCGCGCGGCGGACCTGTTCCGCCCCACTTTCGAGCGCACCGCGGGCGTGGACGGATGGGTCTCGCTCGAAGTGTCGCCGCTCCTCGCTTACGACGCGAAGACGACGCTCGCCGAAGCGCGGGAATTGCACGCGCGGGCGGCGCGTCCCAATGTGCTGATCAAGATCCCCGGCACCCGCGAGGGCTTGGCAGCGATCGAAGAGGCGACCTTCGCCGGCGTTCCGGTCAACGTGACGCTCCTGTTTTCGTGCGAGCAGTACCTTGCGGCCGCTGACGCCTACCTGCGCGGGGTCGAGCGGCGCATTGCCGCGGGACTCAAGCCCGACATCGGTTCGGTGGCGTCGTTGTTCGTCAGCCGCTGGGACGTCGCGGTCGCGGGCAAGGGACCTGCGGCGCTTTCGAACCGGCTCGGGATCGCCGTCGCACAGCGTACCTACGCGGCCTATCGCGACTTCATCGCCGCGCCGCGCTACCACCGGGCGATGAACGCCGGCGCGCGGGCGCAACGGCTTCTCCTCGCGAGCACCGGGACCAAAGATCCGAAAGCCTCGGACATCCTCTACGTCAAGGCGCTCGCCGCGCCGCTGACCGTGAATACGATGCCGGAAGCCACGCTGAAGGCATTCGCCGAACACGGTGCGGTCGACGCCGTCATAGCTCCCGATGGAGGCGATGCGCGGGCGATCATCGCCGAGTTCGGCCACGCCGGTGTCGACGTCGACGCGTTGGCCGTCCGGCTCCAGGAAGAGGGCGCGGCGTCGTTCGTCAAGTCGTGGAACGAACTGACGGACGGTATCGCAGCGAAGAGCGGCGAGCTTGCGAAAGCCGGCTGAGCGCGGGTCGCGGCGTCGCAGCCAACCGGAAAGAGGGCGGCAACGAATGAACGTGCTGGTGGTCGATGTCGGCGGGACGAACGTGAAAATCCTCGCCACCGGGCAAACCCAGCCCCGGAAATTCGCATCCGGAGCATCGCTGACCGCAGCCAGGATGGCAGCCGGGGTCCGAAAACTGGCCGGCGACTGGAAATACGACGCCCTGGCGATCGGCTACCCCGGTGTGGTCGTGCACGACCGGCCGGTCGCCGAGCCCCACAATCTCGCGCCAGGATGGGTGGGCTTCGATTATCCGCGGGCTTTCGGGCGTCCGGTCAAGATCATCAACGATGCGGCGATGCAGGCGCTCGGAAGCTACAAAGGCGGGAAACTCCTCTTCCTCGGCCTCGGAACGGGGCTTGGCACGACGCTCGTGGTCGACGGCATCATCGAACCGTTGGAGCTTGGCCATCTGCCCTACAAGAAGGGCACGTACGAAGACTACGTGGGACGTCGCGGGCTCGAGCGATACGGCAAGAAGAAGTGGCGGAAATACGTCGCCGACGTTGTCGCCCGACTGAAGGTCGCAATCGAGCCCGATGATCTGGTGCTGGGGGGAGGCAATGTCAAGAAGCTGAAGGCATTGCCGCCGGGGTGCCGCGCCGGCGACAACGCGAACGCGTTCATCGGCGGATTTCGACTGTGGGCGCAAGCCGAGAAGCACGAGCCTCCGGTCTCCGGTAAATCACGGGCCGGGGAGAAAAAGCGTTCGGGCGCGTCGGTGCGGCCCGCTCCGGGAAGGCGCGCCAGGGCAAGCGCGCGCAGGCCGCGCGCCCGCTGAGCGTCAGAACCGAAGGAACGACGACCATGACGGGAGCGGCAACGGCGCAATCACCGCTCACCGCGCGCCCGGCGTGGAAGGCGCTCTGCGCCCACCTGCCGAAGGTGCGGGACCTGCATCTGCGCGCACTGTTCGCCGCCGATCCGGGACGCGGCAAGCGATTGACGACCGAAGCAGCCGGCGTCTACCTCGACTATTCGAAGAACCGGATCACCGACGAGACGATCGAGCTCCTCGTCCAGCTCGGCGAGGAATGCGAGCTGCGCGCACGGATCGACGCGATGTTCCGGGGCGACAAGATCAACACCACCGAAAACCGCGCGGCCCTCCACGTCGCGTTGCGCGCCCCTAAAGGCGCTTCCATCGTCGTGGATGGCGCGAACGTCGTGCCCGACGTCCACGCGGTTCTCGACCGAATGACCGACTTCGCGCACCGCGTGCGCAGCGGCGCCTGGACCGGCCATACGGGCAAGCGGATCCGCAACGTCATCAACATCGGCATCGGTGGCTCCGATCTGGGGCCGGTGATGGCCTACGAGGCGCTGAAACACTACAGCGACCGCGCGCTCACGTTCCGCTTCGTCTCCAACGTCGATGGCGCCGACCTCGTCGAGACGACGCGCGATCTCGACCCGGCCGAAACGCTGTTCGTCGTCTCGTCGAAGACGTTCACCACGCTGGAGACGATGACCAACGCGCAAAGCGCTCGCGACTGGTTGGTGGCCGGCCTGGCCGGCGACGCCGGCGCGATCGCGCGCCATTTCGTCGCCGTCTCGACCAATGGGGCGAAGGTGTCCGAATTCGGCATCGACACCGCCAACATGTTCGGCTTCTGGGACTGGGTCGGCGGCCGTTATTCGATGGACTCGGCGATCGGCCTATCGACGATGCTGGCGATCGGCCCCGACAATTTCCGCGCGATGCTCGCTGGCTTCCAGGCGATGGACGAGCACTTCCGCACGGCGCCGTTCGAGCGCAACCTGCCGGTGCTGATGGGACTCATCGCAATCTGGTACAACAACTTCTTCGGCGCGCAGACAGTCGCGGTGCTGCCCTACGCGCAGTACCTCAAGCGGTTCCCCGCGTATCTGCAGCAGCTGACGATGGAAAGCAACGGCAAGCACGTGACCTTGGAAGGAATCTCCGTCGGGTGCGACACCGGCCCAATCTACTGGGGCGAGCCGGGCACCAACGGCCAGCATTCGTTCTATCAGCTGATCCACCAGGGCACGCGGCTCATCCCCTGCGACTTCATCGCGTTCGCGCAGGCGTTGCATCCCCTCGGGCCGCACCACGACCTGCTGGTCGCCAACGTCCTCGCGCAGGCGGAGGCGCTCGCGTTTGGCAAGACGCCCGAACAGCTGAAGGCCGAGGGCACGCCGGACGGACTCGTCCCGCATCGCGTCTGCGAAGGCAATCGGCCGTCGAATGCGATCCTTCTGGACCGTCTCACGCCGGCCGCGCTCGGGACGCTGGTCGCGCTCTACGAGCACAGCGTTTTCACGCAGGGCGCGATTTGGCGCATCGACTCGTTCGACCAGTGGGGTGTGGAGCTCGGCAAGGTCCTCGCGCAGCGCATCATCCCGGAGCTCGACGCGGGAAGCGAACCCGCGCTCGCCCACGACAGCTCGACCAACGCGCTCATTCGGCGCTACCGATCGCTGCGGTAGTGTCGGCCACGTGCTACCCGTTGCCCCAGACCCGGCACGACCGCCATTCGCCCCCGCGCATTTCGCAATCAACGAAGACGAAGGAAACCTCATGCAACTCGGAATGATCGGACTCGGCCGGATGGGCGCGAACATGGTGCGGCGGCTCATTCGCGGCAATCATGAATGCATCGTGTTCGACGTCTCGCCCAAGGCGGTCGGGGCGCTCGCGAAGGAGAAGGCGGTCGGGGCGGCGTCGATCGTCGATTTCGTGCACAAGCTCGGCAAGCCGCGCGCGGTCTGGCTGATGGTCCCGGCGGCCGTCGTCGACCCCACGATCGCCGGTCTGTTGCCGCACCTTGAACCAGGCGACATCCTGATCGACGGCGGCAACTCCTATTACGTCGACGACATACGGCGAGCGAAGGAATTGACGCCTAAAGGAATCCACTATGTTGATGTCGGCACGAGCGGCGGGGTTTGGGGTCTCGAGCGCGGTTACTGCATGATGATCGGCGGCGAGGTGCCGACCGTGACGCATCTGGATCCGGTCTTTGCAACGCTGGCACCGGGGCTGGGCACGATCGAGCGGACGCCGGGACGGGAGAGCAAGGGAGGGACCGCGGAGCGAGGTTACCTGCATTGCGGCCCCAACGGCGCCGGCCACTTCGTCAAGATGGTTCACAACGGCATCGAGTACGGGCTCATGGCGGCCTATGCCGAGGGACTGGGAATCCTGCGCGCCGCCAACGTCGGCAAGAAGCAGCACGATGTCGACGCCGAGACGACGCCGCTGCGCGATCCCGAGCACTATGCGTACGACCTCGATCTTTCCGACATCGCCGAAGTGTGGCGCCGCGGCAGCGTCATTGCCTCGTGGCTGCTCGACCTGACTGCGACAGCGCTGGCGGGCGATCCGGCGCTCGCCAAGTTCGCGGGCCGCGTGTCCGATTCGGGGGAGGGCCGCTGGACGATCAAAGCCGCGATCGACGAGGCGGTGCCGGCGCCGGTGCTGACGACGGCTCTCTACGAGCGCTTCAGCTCGCGCGGCGAAGCCGACTTCCAGAACAAGCTCCTGTCCGCGATGCGCTACGAGTTCGGTGGCCACGTGGAAAAGACCTCTCCGAAATCGGAGAAGAAATAACGAGCATCCGATGAGCGAACTGCAATCCGACGCGCTGGTCTTTTTCGGCGCCACCGGCGATCTCGCGTACAAGAAGATCTTTCCGGCGCTGCAGGCGATGATCAAGCGCGGACACCTGAACGTGCCTGTGATCGGCGTGGCCAAGGCGGGCTGGAACCTCGACAACCTGAAGGCGCGGGCGAAGGACAGCCTGGAAAAGCACGGCGGACTCGATGCCGCGGCATTCGAGAGGCTTGCGGGGCTGCTGCGTTACGTCGACGGCGACTACGCGGACCGGGCGACGTTCCAGGCGTTGCGCAAGGAGCTCGACGGCGCGCAACATCCGGCACACTATCTTGCCATCCCCCCCGTCCTGTTCGGCAAGGTCGTCGAGCAGCTCGCGCAGTCGGGCTGCACGCCCGGCGCGCGCGTCGTCGTCGAAAAGCCGTTCGGGCGCGATCTCGCCTCGGCGCAAGCGCTGAACCGCATCCTGCTCGGGACCTTCGACGAAGCGCACATCTTCCGCATCGACCACTATCTCGGCAAACGGCCCGTGCACAACATGGTGTTCTTCCGCTTCGCGAACGCGTTCCTCGAATCCTTCTGGAACCGCAAGTTCGTCAAAAGCGTGCAGATCACCATGGCCGAGAACTTCGGCGTGCAGGGCCGCGGCGCGTTCTACGACCAGGTCGGCACCGTCCGCGACGTCGTCCAGAACCATCTGTTTCAGGTGCTCGCGAACCTCGCGATGGAACCTCCGGCCCGAATCGACAGCGAGTCGATGCGCGACGAAAAGGTCAAGGTATTGAAGTCGATTCCGCCGATCGAGGCGCAGGATCTCGTGCGCGGCCAGTTTCGCGGCTATCGGAGTGAGCCGGGTGTGGCGCCGGACTCGCAGGTGGAAACGTTCGCCGCGCTCAAGCTCGAGATCGATTCCTGGCGCTGGGCTGGCGTGCCGTTCTACATCCGCGCCGGAAAGTCGCTGCCGGTGACGTGCACCGAAGTTGTCGTCCGCCTGCGCCGCGCACCGAAAATCTTTCCCGCGTGCACTGGCGTCCCGAACGAGATCCGCTTCCGAATCAGTCCGGAGATGGCGATCGCGATCGGCGTTACGGTGATGGACCTCGAGGATCGGATGATCGGACAGCAGACGGAGCTGCTCGCGGAGCGCCGTCCAGGGCCCGAGGAGATGGATGCCTACGAACGGGTGCTGGGCGACGCGATGGCAGGCGACGCGACGCTCTTCGCGCGGGAGGACTACGTCGAAGAGGCGTGGCGCATCGTCGACCCGGTTCTGAAGCGGGGGACGCCGGTCTTCGAATACACGCCCGGCACGTGGGGCCCGAAGGAGGCGGAGACCAACGTCGTGCCGCCGCGCGGCTGGCAGAACCCGGTCGTCGCGCCGGCCTGAAAAACGCGGCCCCGGATTCAATCGTGAAGATCGAGGTGCTCGCCGACGCCGAAGTGGCCGCCCGGCGCGCCGCGCAGCTCATTGCCTTCGAGGCGCGCGCGGCGATCGCGGCGCGTGGCTGCTTCACACTGGCGGTGAGCGGTGGCCGCACGCCCTGGCAGATGCTGCGCATCCTCGCATCGCTGCAGTTGCCGTGGGGCGGTGTTCATCTGTTCCAGGTCGACGAGCGCGTTGCGCCCGCCGGAGACGCGGACCGCAACCTGACCCACATCGCCGAGAGCTTGCTTGCGAACGTCGCGGTATCCCCGGCGCACGTCCACGCGATGCCGGTGGAGGACGCCGATCTCGGCGGTGCCGCCGGGCGCTATGCGCGCGACCTTGCGACCGTCGCCGATTCTCCGCCCGTGCTCGATCTCGTCCATCTCGGCCTCGGACCCGACGGTCACACGGCCTCGCTCGTCCCGGGCGATCCGGTTCTCGACGTCGTCGACCGCGACGTTGCGCTGACCGGCGTCTATCTCGGAAGAATGCGGATGACGCTCACCTATCCAGCGCTCAATCGCGCACGGCGCATTCTCTGGCTCGTCGCGGGTTCCGAGAAGGCCGCGATGCTCGCGCGACTACATGCCGGCGACCGCAGCATCCCGGCGGGCCGCGTGGAACGCGACCGGGCAGTGGTCCTCGCCGATGCGGCTGCGGCCGGTGCGCAGGCGCAGCAGCAATGACGGAGGCGGCGATGGCGGACCCCGGAGAGCTCGACACGCTGTGCATCAACACGATCCGCACGCTGTCGATCGATGCGGTCCAGGCGGCGAATTCCGGCCATCCGGGCACGCCGATGGCGCTGGCGCCGCTCGTCTACACGCTCTGGAACCGGGTCCTGCGCTTCGATCCGCAGGACCCGATCTGGCCCAACCGCGACCGCTTCGTGCTTTCGAACGGGCATGCGTCGATGTTGCTGTGGTCGCTCCTGCATCTCACGGGCACGCGGGCCGTCAACGCGGAATACGAGCGGCTGGGCGAGCCCTCGGTGACGCTCGACGACATCAAGCGCTTTCGTCAGCTGGGCAGCAAGGCACCTGGCCATCCGGAATATCACTGGGTCTCCGGCGTCGAGACCACGACCGGGCCGCTCGGCCAGGGCATCGCCACCAGCGTCGGGATGGCGATCGGGGAGCGCTGGCTCGCGAGCCGTTACAACAAGCCTGGCTTCGACATCTTCGACTATGCGATCTACGCGGTGTGCGGCGACGGCTGCCTGATGGAGGGCGTCGGCGCCGAGGCCGCCTCGCTCGCCGGCCATCTCGGTCTCGACAACCTGTGCTGGATCTACGACAACAATCACATCACGATCGAAGGCAGCACGAGGATCGCGTTCACCGAGGACGTCGCGGCGCGATTTCAGGGCTACGAATGGAATGTACTGCGCGTCGGCGATGCGAACGACATCGAGCTCATCGAAAACGCCCTCCAAACCTTCCAGCAGACGAAGGGCAGGCCCACGCTGATCATTCTCGACAGCCACATCGGCTACGGCTCGCCGCATCGACAGGATACGGCCGCCGCCCACGGCGAGCCGCTCGGCGCCGACGAGGTTCGCCTCGTCAAGCGCGCCTACGGCTGGCCCGAGGACGCCCAGTTCCTCGTTCCGGACGGCGTGCGCGAGCACTTCGCCGCCGGCATCGGTGCCCGCGGCGCCGAGGCGCGCCGCAACTGGACGGAGCTGTTCGCGGCGTACGCGTTGCAGTACGTCGAGCTCGCGAGCGAGATAGGGCAGATGCAGCGGCGCGAGCTTCCGCCGGCATGGGATCGCGACTTGCCGGTCTTCCCCGCCGATGGGAAAGGCCTCGCGGGGCGCGACGCGTCGGGCCAGGCGCTGAACGTCCTCGCCGGGAACATTCCGTGGCTCGTCGGCGGCTCGGCCGATCTCGGCCCATCGACCAAGACGACGCTCAAGTTCGACGGCGCAGGCGACGTCGAACCCGGAACGCCGGGTGGCAGAAACCTGCATTTCGGAATCCGCGAGCACGCGATGGCCGCGATCGTGAACGGCCTGTCGCTATCGAAGCTGCGGGCTTTCGGCGCGACGTTCTTCATCTTCAGCGACTATGCGCGGCCGGCGATCCGGTTGTCGGCGCTGATGGAGCTGCCGACGATCTTCGTGTTCACGCACGACGCGATGGGTGATGGCGAGGACGGACCGACGCACCAGCCCATCGAGCAGCTCGCGTCGCTCCGCGCCATTCCCGGACTCACAGTGATCCGCCCCGGCGACGCCAACGAGGTGGTCGAAGCCTATCGCTGCGTGATGCCGCTCCGTCACCATCCGGCGGTGATCGTGCTGTCGCGCCAGCCGTTGCCAACGCTCGACCGGACCAAATACGCGCCGGCGTCGGGTCTCGCGCAAGGCGCCTACGTGCTCGCCGATGCGCCCGGCGGCAATCCGGAGCTGATCCTGATCGGCACCGGCAGCGAAGTGAGCCTCGCCGCTCAAGCGCACGAAAAGCTCGTGGCCGCCGGCATTCGCTCGCGGGTGGTCTCGATGCCATCGTGGGACATTTTCGAGCAGCAGACGCAGCCATATCGCGACAGCGTGCTGCCTCCCGAAGTCAAGGCCCGCATCGCGATCGAGCAGGCCTCGGCCTTCGGCTGGGAGCGCTACGTCGGCGCGGACGGGCGCGTCATCGGCATGCAGACCTTCGGCGCGTCGGCGCCGTTGAAGGAGCTGCAGAAGAAGTTCGGCTTCGAGCCCGATCATGTGGCAGCGCTCGCCCGGGAACTTCTCGGCCGCCCGTGACCTCCGCGGGGGCGGTGCGATGAGCACCGCTCGGCCGCCCGAAGGTGCCCGCTCCCACCTCGGGAGGGGGGAGCCCCTGCCCACGCAGTGGGCAAGCCTGCGGGCGGTTACCCGATGAGCATCATCGACGCCCCGTCGACGCGCACACTGGTTGCCGGCGATCTGGCTGCGATCTTTCTCCCCGCGCACGGCATGCTCGGGGCATCTCTCGCCCATCGCGGAATCGAGCTCCTGCGCCGCGTCGACGATCTCGAGGTCCTGGCCGCTGCGGGCGGCACCGCCGGCATCCCAATTCTCTATCCCTGGGCGAACCGGCTCGACGGCGACCGGTATCGCGCAGCGGGTCGCCGCGTCGCTCTCGAGCGGTCATCGCCGCTCGTCCATCGCGACGGGCAGGGGTTGCCCATCCACGGCGTGCCGTGGTCGCGGCTCGCGTGGACCGTGATCGAGGCGAGACAAGATCGGATCACGGCGACGCTCGACTGGACGCGCGCCGATCTCCTCGCTGTATTCCCATTTCGTCACCGGATCGAGCTCGAGGCAACGCTCGACCCCGAGGGATTGCTGTTGGAGACGACGATCATCGCGAACGTCCGCGACCCGGTGCCGGTGAGCTTCGGGTTCCATCCCTATGTGGGGATTCCGGGATCGCCGCGGGCAGCATGGCGCTTGCAACTCCCGGCGATGCAAAGGCTGGTCGCCGATGCGCGCGGGATTCCGACCGGAGCCGAGGAACCGTTCGCGGCGCAGGATACGTTGCTCGGCGAGCGCGAATTCGACGATGGGTTCGCGGTTGCCGACGAGCGGACCGAGTTGTCGATCGCCGAGGGCGGGTGGCGAATCACGGTGGAGCTTCTCGCCGGCTATCGCTATGCGCAGCTGTACGCGCGGCGCAACCAGGAATTCATTGCGCTCGAGCCGATGACGGCGCCGACGAACGCGCTGTCGACCGGTCGCGGGCTGCGCCTGGTCGCGCCCGGCCATCGATTTCGTGCCGCGTTCCGTATTGTCGTCGCGGCAGCCGCCGAGGTGTGAAGGGCGCGGCCGTGACCAGTCGTGCCGCCTGCGACGAAAAGTCGCGCCGCGCGAATCGGGGAAATATAAATGAACGCGTTTGATCCCGATCAAACCCCGCGCTTGCAATCGATTCCCGCGGGTCCAGAATTAATATCGGGAAGGGTCCCGAGGTCTCGCGATCCGACCCAAGGTGGCAAGAGGTGGAAGGAGGGTGTCATGACGAACCTGGTAACCTATGATCCGTTCCTCGACACTGGCTTCGACGAGTTGTTCCGCGGGTTCTTCAAGCCCGTCCGCGTGGAGGGCGCCCGTACGCCGGTCACGATCAAGATGGACGTGACCGAAACCGGTGATGGCTACATGATCCACGCCGAAATGCCCGGCGTGAAGAAAGAGAACATCAACGTCGAGATCGAAGGCAACGAAGTCACGATCACGGGCGAAGTGAAGCGTGAATGGGAAAAGAAGGAAGGCGACAAGATGCTGCGCAGCGAAAGGTACTACGGCAACATCTATCGCAGCTTCACGCTGCCGCACGAACTCGACGAGTCGAAGAGCGTCGCCAAGTATGACGGTGGAGTGCTCGAGCTCAAGCTCGTTCGGAAGGCAGGGGTGACGGGGAGGAAGCTGCCGGTGCTGTAGGCGGTGGCTCGGGGGCCGGCCGACTGCCGGTCCCCGGTTTTGACAGCGGTCGGGTCTGCGCGGGCGCGGGCCCTTTTTGCTTGTCGACCGGTCATGTCCAGAAACACCGTTCTCCGGAGCCCCGACCGGTCGCTCCGAGGTCATTCGGGATCGCCCGGGTCGTTGAACAGTCCCGTCAGCTTGATGCTGCCATGGCCGCCGTATTGCGGGAAGCCGGCCGTGTTCCGATCGCCCGGGTTGAGATTGGAGGCCGTATCGTCGGGCGGGAAGAGACGCGTCGGTCGCGGCGTATCTGCAGATCGGCGATGTGGCAGCTTCCGCAGCCGATCCGGATCGAAGAGCTGGCGGCCTTTGGCGCTCGACGTCGTGGCCCGGTAGGTCGCCGGCTTGAAGTAGTTCAGCAGGTAGAACTCGAGATAATCGACCAGACTGCGCGGAATCTCGTTGACGACGCCATCGGCGTCCGGGTCTTCCGCTCCGGTTGCCGGCGGTGCATCCAGCCGATCGAGCCGGCCGTCGAGCACCATGCCGGCCGGCGTGACGAAGCGTCCGCCCTCCTGGGCCGCGGCGAGCTCGGGGTCGACCGCCTGCAGGCCCATCTCGTCATTGAGCGCGCCGACGATGAACTCCCGCATCGAGATCTTGCCGCCGTGCGCGAAAAAGGGTCGGACGCGAAGGTCCGGATCGATGCCGGCGCCCCGCGACGTGTCGAAGGATCCGTCTGGCAGCACCGTCAGCGCGCCGTAGTGAATGCCCTTGCTCGCCAGCACGACAGTGACCGGTGCTTTGGTCGCCTGCGCGTGTACCGAAGCCTGCGTCCGCAACGCGCGCAGATCGGTGGTGATCTCGTCTGCGAGCATCTCCTTCAGGCCGAGACCGAACAGATGCGGCGCGTCCCGGCTGTCGGGCCGCGTCGCGACGTTGCCCCCCGCGCCTGCCGACCCGCGCGGCCGGCCGTGGCACCCCGCACAACTGTCGGCGAGCCCGGCGCCGATCGCGAGATTCACGTTCATGTCGCCATGGCCGTCGCCGGACACCGGACCCTGCCCCTGTTCCTGGGTGAACTTGCGCTGAAAGAGCTGGCGCCCGCGGCGAATCGCGCGAAAACGGATCGCGGGCGATGATGAACGACGACGAATACGGTCATCCAGTCGCCGCGCCGGCACCGATCTGCTCCGCGAGCGATTTGGCAATGCCTTCATTGGCGACGCTCGGCGCCTGGGTGCGGTCAACGTGCGGATGTCCACGGGTGCCCGTCCAACCGACGACGTTGTTCCACCTTTCTTCCGCGGTTTGCATAAATGTCCTACAGGGCAATCATTCAACCTCTTGTTTTCATGGTGGTCTCTCCTGGCACGTTGGTTGCGAGACTTGATCGAAGGCCAGGCGAGCCGACGGCGTCCGGGCGCTCGAACTCGCTCCATGGCGCACCGCTGAGCCTGAAGCAGCCGATCCGACGTGGCGCCGGCGGCCGCGGCGGGGAGCCTCGCCTGTTTCTCGTCATCACTCGTTCGTGCCACCGCGAAAGGAGGATGAGATGAGCCTCGGCATGATCCTGTTGATTGTCCTGATCCTGTTTCTTGTGGGCGCATTTCCGGCGTGGCCGCACAGCCGCAGTTGGGGCTATGGCCCGAGCGGCATTCTCGGCGCGCTGGTCATCGTCCTCATCATTCTCGTGCTGATGGGGCGCGTGTAGCGCGAGTCGTTGATTGATCGAGCGTCCAACGTGCGCGATGCCGCCTGCCGCGCCTCGCGACGGATCGCCTAACCCTTCCATGCCGCGCGCAGGTGCGGAGCCCTCGATGACCGCCGTCGCAGCAAACGGCGACGGGGACCGGCTGGTCGTCGAAGGTGTCCTCGACATCCATACGCTCCCTGCGGCGAGAAACGCCCTGCGGCAACAGGAGAAGCGGCGCAAGCCGCGGACGGTCGAGCTCGGCAAGCTCACCACGCTCGATACGCCGGGCGCGCTTTTCCTGTGCAGCCTCGCCGGCAAGGGCGTCGAGCTGACAGGAGTCCGCGCCGAACACCGGGCGCTCCTCGATCTCATCCGCGGCCTGGAGTTGAAGCCGCTGCCGAAGCCACCGACCGTCCCCCGCTGGCGGCAACTCGTGACGGAGCTCGGGAAGGGCGCCGATGAAGCCTGGCACGACGCACTGGACGTCATCACGTTCGTCGGCCGGGCGACCAGCGCGCTCGGCCGCGCGCTCGTCCATCCAGGCTCGCTGCGGTTGCCGTCGATTTCTCGCCAGGTGGCCGAGACCGGCGTCAATGCGCTGCCGATCATTGGCCTCATGGCCGTCATGATCAGCATCGTCATCGGCTATCAGGGTGTTGCCCAGCTCCGCCCCTACGGCGGCGAAGACTTCACCATCAATCTGGTCGCGGTGTCGGTGCTGCGCGAAATGGGTGTGCTGATCACCGCGATCATGGTCGCCGGTCGCTCGGGATCGGCGTTCACGGCGGAGATCGGCGTGATGAAGGCCCGTGAGGAGATCGATGCGCTCAACGTGATGGGCATGGACCCGATGGAGATGCTCGTCTTGCCGCGCCTGATCGGTCTCGTCATCACGTTGCCGCTGTTGACGTTCTTTTCGGATGTCATGGGCCTCGTCGGCGGCGGGATGATTTCGCACTCGCTGCTCGATGTGTCGTGGCTCCAGTACATCGATCGCGTACACCTTGCGGTCGACGGCAGCGACCTCCTCGTCGGCCTCGTCAAGGCGCCGATTTTCGCCTTTTTCATCGCGATCATCGGCTGCATGCACGGCTTGCGGGTGGGCGGCTCGGCGGAGTCCGTCGGGCGCGAGACCACGCGCGCCGTCGTCAAGGGCATCTTTCTGGTGATCGTGCTCGACGCATTGTTCTCGATTCTTTTCGACAAGCTCGGTTTATGACGACCGGGAGCCGACCGCACACCGAGCCCATCCTCTCCGCGCGCGGGATCGTCAACCGCTTCGGCCGGCAGGAAGTGCACGCCGGGATCGACCTCGATATCGAGCGCGGCGAAATCCTCGGCATTGCGGGCGGTTCGGGCTCGGGCAAGTCGGTGCTGCTGAAGACGCTGATCGGTCTCCATCGGCCCAACGGCGGGGAGGTCCTCTTCGATGGCAAGCCGGTGTCTGCGCTCGGCCAGGCGGAAAAAGCGTCGCTCATTGGCGTGCTGTTCCAGCAGGGCGCCCTGTTCTCGTCGTTGTCGGTCGCACAGAACGTCATGCTGCCGCTGCGCGAGCACACGGCGCTCCCGCCGATGGACCAGGAGAAGATCGCGGCGATGAAGCTCGAGCTCGCGGGGTTGAAGGCGGAGACCGGCATCAAGTTTCCGTCCGAGCTTTCGGGCGGCATGGTCAAGCGAGCGGCGTTCGCACGCGCGCTGGCGCTCGACCCGCGGATCCTGTTTCTCGACGAGCCGACCTCCGATCTCGATCCGCTGATCGCGAGCGACATCGATGCGCTGATCGGGGAGTTGAACCGCAGCCTCGGCGTCACCGTCGTCATCGTCACCCACGATCTCACCACGCTGTTCACCATTTGCCGCCGTGTCGCGGTGCTGGTCGACCGGAAGATCACGGTCGACACGTTGGAAGGTTTGATGCGATCCAGGCAGCCGTGGATCCACGAATTCTTCCACGGGCCGCGGGCGCGAGGGGCAATGACCGCAAGGAAGCAAAGCCATGGAAACCGATAAGCGCTATTTCATCGAAGGTCTGTTCATCGTCGGCTTTTCGATTGCGGCGGCGCTATTCGCGGTCTGGCTCACGACGTCGGGCCATCGCGACGATGTGATCTATCGAATCCATTTCGCGGAGTCGGTGAGCGGCCTCTCGCTGGGCGACCCGGTCAAGTTCCGCGGTGTCGACGTCGGAACTGTCAAGTCGCTCGCGATCGACGCGGCCGATCCGCGCCTGGTGCAGGTCGATATCGCGCTCTCCAGGGACGCGCCGGTCAAGACCGATACGAGGGCGACGCTCAAGTTGAAGGGCATCACCGGCGGCGTCTTCATCGAGCTGGACGGCGGCAGCACCGGCGCCAAGAGCCTCGTCGCCGCGACCCCTCCCGGCCAGATCCCCGAAATCGCCGCGCAAAAGAACGCCATCGCGACTCTCATCGACGAGCTGCCCAAGGTGGTTGCGAAATTCTCGTTGCTCGAGGACCGCGCGAGCAAGGTCGTGGCGGACGTCGGCAGCCTGACGAACAAGCTCAAGGAAAATCCCGCGCTGTTGCTCAAATCGCCGAAGGAAAAGGAAACGTCGAGTCCGTTTCCGTTCGGGCGCTAACGGCGGCGGCCGAGGCCCGGCGACGCACGACTACATGCCGACGTAATTCGGCCCGCCGCCACCCTCCGGCGCGATCCAGACGATATTCTGGAGCGGATCCTTGATGTCGCAGGTCTTGCAGTGGACGCAATTCGGCGCATTGATCTGCAGCCGGGGTTTGCCTTCTTCGGTCTTGACGAATTCGTACACTCCCGCCGGACAGTAGCGTGCCTCGGGTCCCGCGTAGCGCGAGAGGTTGACCGTCACCGGCACCGACGGATCCTTGAGCGTCAGGTGCGAGGGCTGGTTCTCCTCGTGATGGGTGTTCGAGAGAAAGACCGACGACAGCTTGTCGAACGTGAGCGTGCCGTCGGGCTTCGGATACTCGATCGGCGCGCATTCGGATGCGGGCTTGAGCTTCTCGTGATCGGCTTTCGTCCGGTGCAGCGTCCACGGCACCTTGCCGCGGAAGACCAGCTGATCGATGCCCCACAGCACGCCGCCGACGATGAGGCCGCGGTCGAGGTACGGCTTGAAATTGCGCGCGCCCCGGAGTTCGGCGTAGAGCCATGACGCCTCGAACGCGGCGGGATAGGCCGAAAGCTCGTCGCCCGCGCGGCCCGCGGCAACCGCCTCGAAGACGGCGTCTCCGGCCAGCATCCCGGACTTGATCGCGGCGTGCGAGCCCTTGATGCGCGGCGCGTTCAGGAATCCGGCGTCGCAGCCGAGGAGCGCGCCGCCGGGAAAGGCGAGCTTCGGCAGCGACTGGATTCCGCTCGCGTTGATCGCGCGCGCGCCGTAGCCGATGCGCTTCCCGCTTTGAAGAAACGGGCGCAACACCGGATGCGTCTTATAGCGCTGGAACTCGAGGAACGGCTCGAGGTACGGATTGGCATAGGAGAGCCCGACCACCAGCCCGACCGAGACCTGGTTATTGTCGAAGTGATACATGAAGCCGCCGCCGTAGGTCGCATTGTCGAGCGGCCACCCGGCGCTGTGCAGCACGAGGCCCGGCACGTGCTTCGCGGAATCGATCTCCCACAGTTCCTTGATCCCGATGCCCCATGTCTGCGGATCGCGGCCTTCGTCGAGCCGGTAGCGCGCGATCACCTGCTTGCCGAGATGTCCGCGCGCACCTTCGGCGAGCAGCGTGTACTTGCCAGTGAGCTCGACGCCGGGGGTATGGTTCGCCGTCGGCTTGCCGTCCTTGCCGATACCCATGTCGCCGGTGGCGACTCCGCGCACGGCGCCATGCTCGTCGTAGAGCACTTCGGCGCCGGCGAACCCGGCGAAGATCTCGACCCCCAGGGCCTCGGCCTGCTGACCCAGCCAGCGCACGACGTTGCCGAGGCTGACGATGTAATAGCCGTCGTTGAGAAAGCAATCCGGCAGCAGCCAGTGGGGGTTGTAGATCGCTTTCGCCTTGGTCAGCAGGTAGAAGCGGTCCTCGGTGACCTGCGTGTCCAGTGGGGCGCCGCGCGCCTTCCAGTCGGGCAGGAGCTCGGTCAGCGCACGCGGGTCCATGACCGCGCCCGACAGGACGTGCGCGCCGGGTTCGGAGCCCTTCTCGAGCACGACGACACTCACGTCGCTGCCGGCTTCGGCGGCGCGCTGCTTGACGCGGATGGCCGCGGCCAGGCCCGCGGGACCGCCGCCGACAATCACGACGTCGTAGTTCATCGCTTCACGTTCCATGCCGCTTTCCTTGCGCGGGCTCGCCGCCGTCGTCGAAAAGGGACCAATTGTATAATTGTCGGTGCGGCTTTAGGCCCCCCTCGGGAGGGCACCGGCGCACAAGATCCTCGATGAGCCCCCTCGGTATTTCGCTGCTGCTGATCGTCGCGTTCGCCGGGTTCGGGTACCTCGCCGCGCGCAAGCTCCGCATCGTCGCCGGTCTCATGCCGGACCCGCGCTGGGACAACCCCGGTGCGCGCTTGAGGTCGGTGCTGATCAACGGCTTCCTGCAGTCGCGAATGATCCGGCGCGAGTGGAAGGCCGGTCTCATGCACGCGGCGATTTTCCTGGGCTTCATCGCGCTGCTTGCGCGGAAGCTCCAGTTGATCATCATCGGCTATCACGAGCCGTTCGTATACCCCGGACTGGTGGGGGGAATGTTCGCCTGGGGCAAGGACGTCGTCGAAATCGCCGTGCTGGTTGCGCTCGCCTACGCGTACTGGCGCCGCTACGTGCTGAAGCCCAGACGCCTCGAGAGCAACCGCGAAGCGCTGCTGATCCTGTCGCTGATCCTCGCGATCATGGTCACCGACTTCATGTTCGACGGCTTCCGCTTCGCGCTGTTCGCCGGAAGCGATCCCGGCATCGCGCACGATCGCGACTTCGCCTTCGCCGGCCGCGCGGTGGCCGCGGCATTTTCCGGGCTGTCGCCGGCGGCGCTCACCGTGGGCTACCAGTTCTCCTACTGGACGCAGCTCGTCGTCGTCTTCGCGTTTCTCGTGATTCTTCCGACCGGCGAGCACTTCCACATTGTCACCGCCCTTCCGACGCTGTACTTTCGCCGCGGCACGCCGGCGAACACCGTTCCGTTCGTCGATCTCGAGAAGATCATGGGCGATGACGCCGAAGCCGAGTCGATGCGCGTCGGCGTGCGCACCGCGAAGGACTTGACCTGGAAGGACGGGCTCGACGTCTTCACCTGCACCGAGTGCGGGCGGTGCAAGGACGCGTGCCCGACATTTCTCACCGGCAAGCCGTTGTCGATGAAGTGGGTCAACGACAGCCTCAAGCATCACCTCTTGGAAAGGCGCGACGCTATCGTCTTGGAAAAAAACGATGACGACGCCTTGCCGCCGCTCGTCGGACGGGTGATCAGCGAGGACACGCTGTGGGCGTGCACGACGTGCGGCTACTGCGAAGCGGCGTGCCCGATCGAGCTCGAGCATCTGCCGCGCTTTTTCCGGATGCGCCAGCACCGCGTGCTGATGGACGGCGAATTTCCGCACGAGCTGAAGGCGGTCTTCGACGCCTACGAATCGCAGAGCAACCCATGGGGATTCCCCGCGGACACGCGCGGCGACTGGGCAAACGAGCTGGGACTCGTCGAAGTAGAGCGCGCCGAGCAGATGAAGGATCTCGACTGGCTTTTTTACGTGGGGTCGGCAGAATCGTTCGATCTGCGCTGCCAGAAGATCGCGAGGGCGTTTGCTTCGATCCTTCGGCAGGCCGGCGTCCGCTTCGGCATCCTCGGCGCCGCCGAGACATCGACCGGCGAATGCGTGCGTCGGGCGGGCAACGAAATGCTCTTCCAGCAGCTCGCCACTGCGCTCGTGACGAAGCTGAACGCGCTCGGCGTCAAACGGATCGTCACCTGCGATCCGCACGCGTTCAATACGCTCAAGAACGAATATCCGGCCTTCGGCGGCCGCTGGGAAGTCGTCCACCACACGCAGCTGATCGCGCGGCTGATCGCCGCGGGGCGGATCCGCCTCATTCCCTCCTTCGGGCAGGTGATCTATCACGAGCCCTGCTATCTGGGGCGTCACAACGGCGAATTCGAGGCGCCGCGGACCATCATCCGGCAACTCGCGACCGACGAGCCGCTCGAATTCGAGTTGAACCGCGAGAAGGCGATGTGCTGCGGCGCCGGCGGCGCGCGAATGTGGATGGAGGAAACGATCGGGACGCGGATCAACGTCATGCGGGTCCAGCAAGCGCTGCCGCAGCGGCCCGGCCTCATCGCGACCGGCTGCCCGTATTGCGCGATCATGATGGCCGACGGCGTGGCGGCGCTTGGCAGGGACCAGGAGATCGCCACCCGCGACATTGCCGAGCTGGTGGCGACGGCGATGGTGCAGGAACCCGTCGCGATACGAGCGGCCGCGGAGAATATCGCTCGATGACGCAAAGACCGCGACTGCTCGTACACACGTCCCGTCAGTCGATCCGCTGGGGCGACATGGACATGCTGGGGCACGTCAACAATACGGTGTATTTCCGCTACATGGAGCAGGCTCGCATCGAGTGGATCTACGCGCTCCAGCCGGGCAACGACGGATACGACGGAACAGGTCCGGTCATCGTCAATGCGAGCTGCACGTTTCGCGAGCCGCTCGTCTACCCGGGCGAGATCGAGGTCCGCATGTATCTGGCCGAACCGGGACGCAGCAGTGTCGGCAGCTACTACGAGATCCGGAAGAACGGCCGCGCATATGCCGACGGTGCGGCCAAGATCGTCTGGATCGACCGGGCGAGCGGACGGTCGGTGCCGCTGCCGGAGCGCCTGGTGGCGCCGCTGCGCTCGCTCGAAGCGGGCAAGACCGCCGCGACCCGGTGACCGAGAGCCCGGCTCGCATTCAGATGCTCATGCCATCATGACGACGAGCGCGTTGCTGTGGCAGCCACCGCCCGAGCGCGTCGCGCAGGCGAACATCACCGAGTTCGTGCGCCGGGCCGAGGCCGCCGCCGGCACGGCGCTCCCCGACTACGCGTCCCTGTGGCGCTGGTCGAACGAGCGCCGGGAGGAGTTCTGGCGCGCGGTGTGGGACTACGCCGGTGTCATCGGCGAGCGCGGCGGGCGTACGCTCATCGACGCAGAGCGCATGCCGGGCGCTAAATGGTTCCCGGATGCGCGCCTCAATTTTGCGGAAAATCTGCTGCGGCCCGTGGCCGGCGGAGCCGCGTCCGACGGCGAGCGCGACGCGCTTGTCTTTCGCGGCGAGGACAAGCTCGAGCGCCGCGTCTCGCATCCGGAGCTCGCGGCCCTGGTGTCGCGCGTCGCCGCTGCGCTGCAGGCGATGAGGATCGAGCCCGGCGATCGCGTTGCCGCCTACCTTTCGAACATGCCGGAAGCGATCGTCGCGATGCTCGGGGCGACGAGCCGGGGAGCGATCTGGTCGTCGTGCTCGCCCGATTTCGGCGTAAGGGGGGTCCTCGACCGCTTCGGGCAGATCGAGCCGCGCGTCCTCTTCACCGTCGATGGCTATTGGTACAACGGCAAGGCGCTGTCGATCCTCCCGAGGGTCGCCGAAATTGTGGCGCAATTGCCGACAGTCGAACGCGTCGTGGTGATCCCGTATCTCGGCGAGACGTCGGGGACACCCGCCGATCTTGCGGACGTGCGCGGCGCCGTCCCGTGGGAAGCGTGGCTTGCGCCGCACGCGCCGTCGGCGATCGACTATGTCCGGCTGCCGTTCGACCATCCGGTCTACATCCTCTACTCGTCGGGCACGACGGGGGAACCCAAGTGCATCGTCCACGGCGCCGGCGGCACGCTGCTCCAGCATTTGAAGGAACACGTGCTGCACGGCGATCTGAAACCCGGCGACCGGCTGTTCTACTTCACGACCTGCGGCTGGATGATGTGGAACTGGCTCGTCTCGGGGCTCGCCGCCGGGGCGACGCTGCTGCTCTACGACGGGTCGCCGTTCATCAACCGCGGCAAGGCGCTGTGGGATTTCGCCGAGAGCGAGCGCATGACGCATTTTGGGACGTCGGCCAAGTACATCGACGCAGCGAAGAAGATCTGCACGGTGCCGCGAAAGGACTACGAGCTCCCACACCTGCGCACGATGTTCTCGACCGGAAGCCCGCTCGCGCCCGAGAGCTTCGATTACGTCTACCAGTGCGTGAAGGACGACCTGTGCCTGTCGTCGATCTCGGGTGGCACCGACATCGTGTCGTGCTTCGCGCTCGGCAACCCGACGCTGCCCGTGTGGCGCGGGGAGCTGCAGTGCCGCGGGCTCGGCATGGCAGTCGATGTTTGGGACGACGACGGCAAGCCGATCCGGGGCGACAAGGGCGAGCTCGTCTGCACGGCGCCTTTCCCGTCGATGCCGGTCCGGTTCTGGAACGATCCCGACGGCGCCAAATACCGCGCCGCGTACTTCGAGCGGTTTCCGGGGGTCTGGTGTCACGGCGATTACGTCGAGATCACCGAGCACGACGGCATGATCATCTACGGCCGTTCCGACGCGACGCTGAATCCGGGCGGCGTGCGGATCGGCACGGCGGAAATCTACCGTGAGGTCGAACAGCTTCCCGAGGTCGTCGAGAGCCTCGTCATTGGCCAGGACTGGCCGCCCGGCGAGGTCGGCGACGTCCGCGTCGTGCTGTTCGTGAAGCTCGCCGATGGCCTGACACTCGACGACGCGCTGATCGAGCGCATCCGCGCGCATATCCGCGCCAACACGACGCCACGTCATGTGCCGGCCAAGATCGTGCAGGTGACCGACATTCCACGCACCAAGAGCAACAAGATCGTCGAGCTCGCGGTCCGCAACGTCGTCCACGGCCTGCCGGTGAAAAATGTCGAGGCGCTCGCCAACCCGGAGGCCCTCGAGCAGTACCGGGACCGCGAGGAGCTCAAGAGCTGAGTGCGCTCTTGGTCCGTCCGATGAAACGTTGACGAGAGGAGCCGCCGGTGCTGATCGACGCCCGTCGTTCCGTGCTGCTCGTGATCGACATGCAGGAGAAATTGCTGCCGGCGATTCACGAGCACGAGCGCGTGATCGCGAACGTGACGTGGCTGATCCGCGCCGCGCAGAAGATCGGCGTGCCCGTCGCTGCGTCCGAGCACTATCCAAAGGGCCTCGGCCATACGGCGAAGGCGATCCGGGCGCTGCTGCCCGAAGGCGCACTCGGCACCAAGAACCACTTTTCCGGCGTCGCCGCTCAGTGCCTGTCGCGGCTCCCGGGCGCCGATCGCCCCCAGGTCGTCGTGATCGGCGTCGAGGCGCACGTGTGCCTGCTGCAGACATCGCTCGAGCTCCTCGAGGAGGGCAAGGAGATCTACGTGGTCGCCGACTGCGTGGGTTCGCGCCGGGATTACGACAGGGATGTCGCGCTCGCGCGGCTGCGCCAGGAGGGCGCACGGATCGTCACGCGGGAAATGGTCGTGTTCGAATGGCTGGGCGAAGCCGCGACCCCATTGTTCGACGAGATCAGCAGAGAGTTCCTGCGCGCATGAGCGCCGCCCGGCCGCTGCCCACACGGTGGGCGAGCCTGGGGGAGGTTTCTCAAAACGCCGCCCGGCCGTCCGAAGGCGCTCGCCCCCTCCGCGGGAGGGGGAAGGCGCTGCCCACACGGTGGGCGAGCCTGGGGGAGGTCCGCCAATGAATTTCGTCGCCGTACTGGCTGCGCTGGGGCTCGAGCAATGGCGCGCGTTCCGCTGGCGCGGTGCACTGGAACGCGGGTTCGTGCTCTATGTGCGGCGGCTGGAGGAAAGGTTCAACGGCGGCACGCGGCAGCAAGGCATCGTCGCGGCGATCCTCGCACTCGCGCCGCCCGCCGCTATCGCAGCCGGCGTGTACTGGTCGCTGCAGGCGCTCCATCCGCTCCTCGGCCTTGCGTGGAACATTGCGCTCCTCTATCTGTTGATGGGGTTCCGTCGCTTCAGCCACGCGTTCTCCGGCGTTGCGACAGCACTCAAGGCCGGCGATCTCACCGGGGCGCGGCGATGGCTGGCCGGCTGGCGCGGGATCGAGAGCATGGAGCTGTCGAGCGCGGACGTGGCGAAGCTCGCCATCGAGCGTGGTCTCGTCGACTCTTACCGCCAGGTCTTCGCGGTGCTGTTCTGGTTTACCGTGCTGCCAGGCCCGGTCGGGGCCGTCCTCTATCGCGCCTGCGTGTTGGTCGCCGAAGAGTGGCGCGGCGACGCGCCGGGCACCGAAGCAACGCCGATTGCGCGCGCGCGCGCGACCTTCGGTGCGCCGGTCCGCAGGCTCCTCTGGCTCATCGATTGGGTTCCCGTCCGCCTCACCGCGCTGTCGTTTGCGATCGTCGGCGATTTCGAGGACGCCGTGTATTGCTGGCGCACGCAGACGAAGAGCTGGGCCGAAGAAGAAGGCGGCGAGCATGTCGGCCTGGTGCTCGCGAGCGGCGCTGGCGCGCTGGGCGTCGTCGTGGGCGGCCCCCTTCCGGTGCCGGTCGGCGAACCCGAATTCCGGCCCGAGCTCGGGATGGGCGAGCCCGCCGAGGCTGATTTCCTGCCCAGCGCCGTGGGCCTGGTGTGGCGCGCGCTCGTTCTCTGGCTGCTCCTGATCCTGCTGCTGACCCTCGCGTACTGGGCACCGGGCGGAGCGGGCGCGTAAGTAGGGTCAGAGACGTCTCTGACCCTACTTACGCACGGCCGTACTCGCCGCGACGAGCGTGTGCAGCAGCGCGACGCGATGCGGGGCCACTCGCCCCGAAGCAACCGCCGCCGACACCACGCAACCCGGCTCGCGGTCGTGGCGGCAGTCGCTGAACCGGCATTGCCCGAGGAACGGCCGTACGTCGACGAACGCCTGGGCGATTGCCGCGGGCGCAAGATGGGCAAGCCCGAACGCCTTGATGCCCGGCGAATCCACGATCCAGCCGCCACGATCGTCGGGCAGCAGGTGCAGGGTCGAATGCGACGTGGTGTGGCGACCCGTGGCCAGAGCGACCGAAACGTCGGCCGTCTTTGCCGCCGCGGCGGGCGCGACGGCGTTGAGGATCGTCGACTTGCCCATTCCCGATTGTCCGATCAGCACCGTGTGCTGGCCATCGAGCCACGGGACCAGCGGCGTCGCGGAGCGTCTGGCCGACAATGCAACGACCGCGTAGCCGAGCCGCACATAGGGCTCGAGACGCGCCAGGAGCGCGTCGAAGCCTGGCAGGTCGGACTTGTTCGCCGCCAGCACGAACCGGCAGCGCTCGCTCTCGGCCGCGACCGCCCACCGATTGATGAGCTCCTCGTCGAGCGAAAGACCGGGCGCAACGACGCCCACGACCTGCGTCACATTGGCGGCGATCAGCTTTTCCTTGAAAGCGTCGGAGCGATAAAAGAGCGACGTGCGCGGCGCCGCCGACTCGATCGCGCCGCCGCCGGCGATCGGGGCGACGCGCACCCGGTCGCCGCAGGCGAGCGCCGTCGCCCGCCCCTTGAGCACGCAGGAGACCGTCTCGCCGTCGTCCAGCCGTACCGAGAAGTGACGGCGGTGACAGGAGACCACCAGGCCTTCGGGCAACGCTTCCACCGCGGCCGCGTGAGGTTCCGCGCGCCCAGCCTCGTGCGTCACCTGAAAACGCTCTCCACTCGAGCGGCGCAGACGAGGTCGTTCAGCGTGACACCGCCGGCGCTGTGCGTCGAGTAGGTGACCGTGCAGCGGTCGTAGTGCACGCCGAGATCCGGGTGGTGGTCTTCGCGATGCGCGATGAACGCGACCGCGTTCACGAACGCCATCGTCTCGTGGTAGTTGGCGAAGGTGAACGTCTTCTCGATCGCAGCGGCGGTCTGCGTCCAGCCGGGAAGCGAGGCCAGTCGTCCCTTGAGCTCGGCGTCGGAAACTCGCGCCGCCCCGGCCTGGCAATGCAGCGCCGCGAGCGTGGCGAGATCGGCGCCGGGATCGCCGCCGCTCATGGTTTGAACTTGTAGAACTCGAGGTTGAGGTACGCCGCGATGTGCTCCTCCTCCTCGGGAAAATAGTTCTTGCCGAGATTCGTGTTGCACGCCTGCACCTGCGCGAGGAGCTGGGCCGGGGTCTTGATGCGGTGATCGGCCCGCCGATACATCTGATCGGGATCGCCCGCGAATTTCTGGGCGTGGCAACCGACGCAATCGCGCTCGACCAGCGCCTTGCCGGCCTTGGGATCACCGGACTTGAAGGGTGCCGGCTGGCTTTGCGCGATTGCGGCGCCGGCGATCAGCAGCGCGGTTGCGAGCAGGAAGACGAGTCGTGCCATGGGGGGGCCTCCTCAGGCCGTCTGCAGCCGTGCGACACGCGCGGCCGCAGGCGGATGCGAATCATAGAATGCCGAGTGCAGCGGATCCGGCGTCAGCGTCGCCGCGTTGTCTTCGTAGAGCTTGACGAGCGCGCGGACCATGGCGGCTGCGGACGCGTGCCGCGCGGCGAAAGCATCGGCCTCGAATTCATGCTTGCGCGAGTACAGCGAGGAAAGCGGGCCGAAGACGAACGTGAACACGGGCAGCACGATAAAGAACAGGAGCAGCGCGACGCCCGGCCGCTCCGGCGCCGGCGCCACGCCGAGACCTTTGTAGAACCATGCGGACTCGGCGAGCCACGCGAGCAGTGCCAGGAGCGCGACCGAAAGCGCTGCGGTCCATGCCATCCGCTTCATCACGTGCTTCAGCCGGAAATGGCCGAGCTCGTGCGCGAGCACCGCACAGATTTCTTCCGGCGCAAGCCGCGCGAGCAGCGTATCGAAGAGCACGATGCGCTTCGCGCGGCCGAAGCCCGTGAAGAACGCGTTGCCATGGCTCGAGCGGCGCGAGCCATCCATTACATAGAGGCCGCGATTCTCGAAGCCACAGCGTGCGAGCAGCGCCTCGACGGTGGCCCGTGCGGGACCGGGTGGCAGCGGCGAAAACTTGTTGAACAGCGGCGCGATCACCGTGGGATAGAGCGCGAGGACGAGGAACTGGAACGCCATCCAGGCTGCCCACGTCCACAGCCACCACAGCGGTCCCGTGGCACGCATCAGCCACAGCACCAGGGTTGCGAGCGGCAGGCCAAGCGCGGCGCCGACCAGCGTGGCCTTGGCGAGGTCCATGAACCAGAGCGCGCGCGTCGTGCGGTTGAAGCCGAACCGCGCTTCGATGCCGAATGTCTGGACATACGAGAACGGCAGGCCGATCAGCCCCGTGATCACGGCGAACGAGGCGAGGAGCGCGAGATCCTGCCACAGCGCGCCGATGGGCAGCGAGTCCGTCCAGGCGACGAGCGCAGCAAGACCTCCGCCGAACGTGAGCACGACGAGCACCAGGACTTCGACCAGGGTTTCGACGATACCCAGCCGAGTGCGCGCCATCGTGTAGTCGGCAGCTCTTTGATGGGCGGCAAGTCCGATGCGCTCCGCGAATGCCGCCGGTACGCTCGCCCGGTGTGCGGCAACGTAAGTCGTATGCCGGCGCGCGAGCCACAGCCGCAATGCGAGGAACAGCACGAGCGCGACGGCGAATAGCGTGGCGAAGGCAGTGGCGGTCATCGGCAACCCGGCGGACGCGGCTTCCAGGCGTCCGCGGTGTGCGAGAATGAGCGCCCCATTCTACGCGAAATCGTCATGCCGCAAGACGCCGGACGCCTCATCTGGATCGATATGGAAATGACGGGCCTGAAGCCCGAGTCCGACCGCATCCTCGAGGTGGCGCTCGTTGTCACGGATGGCGACCTCGTCACGGTCGCCGAGGCCCCGGTGTGGGTCGTGCGCCAGGACGACGTGGCGCTCGACGCGATGGATTCGTGGAACAAGGGGACACACGGGCGCTCCGGTCTCATCGACAAGGTCAGGGCTGCGGTGACGTCCGAGGCCGATGTGGAGGCCGTGGCGCTCTCCTTCCTGCGCGAATACGTTCCGGCGAAAATCTCGCCCATGTGCGGCAATTCGATCTGTCAGGATCGGCGGTTTCTGGCACGCTGGATGCCTGCGCTCGAGGACTATTTCCACTATCGCAACCTGGATGTATCGACGCTGAAGGAGCTTGCGCGCCGCTGGAAGCCGGATTTGATGAAAGGCGTCCCGAAGGAAGGCAGACACGAGGCGCTGGCCGACGTTTACGAGTCGATCCAGGAGTTGCGCTACTACCGCGAGAACTTCGTCAGGCTCTGAGACCGCCGGCGGGAACGGCCGCTCAGAGCTTGCGCGCAAGCATCACGCCGTCGCCGACCGAGAGCAGGCAGGCGTCGACGCGCCGGTCGTCGCGGATCTTGAGATTGAGCGCGCGCAGCGACTTCGTATCATCGGTCGTATCCGCCGCGTCCGCGACGGCCCCGCCCCAGAGCATGTTGTCGATGATGACCAGGCCTCCCGGCCGCAACAGCGAGAGGCACGCCTCGTAGTAGGCGTTGTAACCGGTCTTGTCGGCGTCGATGAAGGCGAGGTCGAACGTGCCGGTGCCGCCGTCGCGCAGCAGCTTTTCCAGCGTTGCCTGCGCGGGCTGAAGGTAGAGCTCGATCCTCCCCGCGACGCCGGCTTCGGCCCAGTAGCGGCGCGCGATGCGCGTCCATTCCTCGTTGATGTCGCAACAGACGAGCTGGCCATCGGCGGGCAAGGCGCTCGCCACGGCGAGCGCGCTGTAGCCGGTGAACGTGCCGATTTCGATGGCCCTGCGCGCGCCGATGAGGCGCACCAGGAAAGCGAGCAGCGCGCCCTGGTCGGCGCCGATCTGCATGCCGCCCTGCCGAAGGCGCGATGTCTCGACGCGCAACCGGGACTGCAGCGGCGATTCCTGCACGGCGACCGTCTGCAGATAGCGGTCGACTGCCGCAGGCAGGAACGAGCGATTGGCCATGACCCTCGAAGTATGCCGCAATCGGGCCGGGACGACACGCGCCGGGACAACCGGATCGTGCGCAGGAGGCCGAGGTTTGGGCGTCGATAGGGGCCGGATTTTGGCCCGGTTGAGCTTGCCGAAGGGCGATCGCATAATGGCCAAATGAAATTCTGCAGCCATTGCGGATCGGAGCGCATCGCGCTTCGCGTTCCCGAGGGCGACCACGTGTCGCGGTTCGTCTGTGCCGACTGCGACACGGTTCACTACCAGAATCCCAAGGTCGTCGTCGGCAGCCTGCCCGAATGGGAAGGGCGCGTCCTCCTTTGCCGGCGCGCGATCGAGCCGCGCTACGGCCTGTGGACGCTGCCCGCGGGTTTTCTCGAAAACGGCGAGACGATCTTCGCCGGCGCGGCGCGCGAGACGCTCGAAGAGGCGAGCGCGCGCGTCGACATCGGGGAGTTGTACACGGTGATCAGCCTGCCCCAGATCAGCCAGCTCTACATGATGTTCCGCGCCCGGCTCCTCGATCTCGACTTCGAGCCCGGCCCGGAAAGCCTCGAGGTACGGCTGTTCCGCGAAGACGAGATACCGTGGGAGGGGCTTGCGTTTCGCACGATTGGCAGAACGCTGCGCAACTATTTCCTCGATCGCAAGCAGGGCGTCTTTCCTGCGCGCGTCAGCACGCTGGTGCGCAAGACACCGCGGCAGGAACCGATCGCCCCGACGTGAACTGCCCGCTGCTGCCGCGCGGTTTGCGCGGAGCGGCCGCGACGGCGCGGAGAGTCGGTCCGAGCGCGTCAGAGGGCGCGCAGCACCCGCTGCAGCCGGGGCCCGAACTTCGGTTGCCAACGGCTCGACTTCGGGCCTGCCGCAGAGCTCGAACAACGGCTTGGGATCGAGAAACTCGACTTGGACGGATCCCCTCGCATCCTCGCGGACGGCGACGTTGCAGGGCATCAACAGCCCAAGCGAAGGTTCCGCGTCGAGCGCCTGTGCGGCGAGGGGCGGATTGCACGCTCCGAGAATTCGATGCGGCGGCACATCCTCGCCGAGCTTCCGCTTCAGGGTCGCGGCGACGTCGATTTCGGTGAGGGCGCCGAAGCCCTCATTCGCAAGCTCCTGCGTCACCTTGGCGAGCGCGGCGTCGAACGGCAGGTCGACGGTCTTGCCGAATCCGTATCTGTTTTCCATGGCGGCCTCCGATACCTCGACCGGACAAGCCACCCGATCCGACGCGCGCCCTCCTTGACTTCGGTCACCGAGTCCCGCAGCGCCTGATCGTCACGACGCTGCCGTCGCCGATCGGCCCGACGAGGGGCGCCAGGCTGCTGCAGGCCTCGCGCCAGCAGACGGTGTAATCACCTGCGTAGACCGAAAATGTAAGCCGCAGTTCGGACAGTCGAGTCTGCGGCCGCCATGTCCACCAGCCGTCGGCGAATGTGGCCGAACGCGGCGGCTCCATTCCTGCGCCCGTGCCTTGGACGCGCGCCTCGTAGAGGATCAGCGCGTCGCCGTCGACCCGGTAGCGTTCCTCCCAGCGGGATCGCTCGACCGAGTGATCCCACGCGAGAGAGAACTCCGAAGCCGGGAGTACCGCGCGTACGACGCCGGCGACGAGGAGGCAGATCGCGTTCATGCGGGAGCGCGTGCTGCCCGAGCGCTCAGACCGCCGCGGCAGTGCGTTTGCCGCGCGACCGGTACCAGTGCCACGCGAGGAATGCGCCGGTCGCGACGAATCCCAATTCGTCGGTCAGCGGCAAGGCCGCTACGAGCAGCGCCGCCGCGGCGAATGCGAGCACGCGCTCGCCAACGCCGAGCGGGCTCCACAGGTAGCCGATCGCGGCGCCGCCCCACAGGCCGATGGCGACGAGCGCCTTGGCGACGACGTAGAGGACGGCGAGCAACTCGACGCTGCCCCCCGGGCCCGGCTGCAGCATCAGCGCCGGATCGTAGACGGCCATGTAGGGAATGACGAAGCCGGCGATCGCGACGTGCGTTGCCTTCCAGCCGGTGCGCATCGGCGAGGCTTTCGAGATCGAGGCGGCGGCGAAAGCGGCGAGGGCCACGGGCGGCGTGAGGTCGGCCATGATGCCGAAATAGAAAACGAAGAGATGCGATACGATCAGCGGCACGCCGAGGTGGAGCAATGCGGGCGCGGCGATCGCGCTGGTGATGATGTAATTGGGGATCGTCGGAATCCCCATGCCGAGCACGAGGCAGACAAGCATGGTCAGCAACAGCGACAGGAACAGGCTCTTCTCGCCGATGCGCAGCACGAATTCGGCGAAGCTCGACGCGGCGCCGGTAAGCGTCAGCACCCCGATGATCACGCCGACGATCGCGCAAGCGACGCCAACGGGCAGCGCCTGCCGCGCGCCGTCGATGAGGCTCCTGCGGATGATCCGCAGCGTCTCGCGCCCGCCCTCGACCACGAAATTCAACGCAACCAACGCACCGATCACGACGAGGATCGGCGCGATGCCATGCCGCTCGAAGCCCAGATGCAGGTACGCGGCAAGACCGACGCCGAGCGCGATCCAGAACGCATAGCGAAAGACGGTCGGGCCGATCGCGGCCGCCACGCATACGCCGAGGATCAGCATCGTCGTCAGCGACAGTCCGATGAGGCCCGCGAACATGGGCGTATAGCCGTTGAACAGCAGGAACACGAGCACCGCCAGCGGCAGCGCGAGGTACCACTTCTGTCGGATCGCCTGCCACGGATTCGGACACTCCGCTTTCGGCAGGCCGACGAGGCCGGCGCGTCCCGCCTCCAGGTGCACCATCCAGAACGCTGTCACGTAATAGAGGATTGCCGGCACGATCGCCGCCTTGACCACCGTCACATAGGGAACGTTGAGCGTCTCGGCCATGATGAACGCGACCGCGCCCATCACGGGCGGCATGATCTGTCCTCCCATGCTCGACGTCGCCTCGACCGCCCCCGCAAACACCGGCGAATAACCGAAGCGCTTCATCAGCGGAATCGTGAACTGCCCGGTCGTGAGCACGTTGGCGACGCCGGAGCCGGAGATCGTGCCCATCAGGCCCGACGAAATGACGGAGACCTTCGCCGGACCGCCGCGCGCGTGGCCGACAAAGCCGAGCGCGATATTGTTGAACAGGTTCACCATGCCGGCGTGCTCGAGGAAGCTGCCGAAGAGGATGAACAGGAAGATGTACGTCGCCGAGACGAGCGTCGGGATGCCGAAGATTCCCTCGGTGCCGAGGAAGAGCTGGTTGACGATCTGGTCGAACCCATAGCCGCGATGCGCGATCGCGCCGGGCAGGTACTGGCCGAAAAACCCGTAGGCGAGGAAAGCTCCGCAGATGATCGGCAGCGCCGGCCCGAGCACGCGGCGCGCGACGTCGAACACGAGCACGACGAACAGCGTGCCGACGACGAGGTCGGGGGTCGTCGGTTCCCCGGAGCGCTGGATCAGCTCCGCCTCGAAAAAGAGATGGTAGAGCGACATCGCGAACGCGAGTCCGGCGAGCATGGCATCGTAGACGGCGATCCGTTGCCGGCTTGCAGCGCGGTTCACCGGATAGATCAGCAGCGCCAGCGTAAGCAGGAAGCCCACGTGAATCGAGCGCATCGGCAGGCTCGACAGCGGAGAGAATCCGGCGACGACGAGCTGGTAGCTCGAGAAGGCGAGCGCGACCCCGGCGACCACCTTCGCCGCGAGGCCGCGAAGATCGCGCTTGACGCCGGTCTCGTCGAAGGCGACCTCGGCCACTGGGGCCGGAGCGGGAGTCCCTTCGGGAGCCGATGCCATCACTGCCCCCCGGCCGCCAGTGCGGCGAAGGCGGGAATCCGGTGGCTTTCTCGCCGCGGGAACCCAGTGTCGTTCATGCCGAAGTCACTGGATCCCGGGCCTCGCGCTGCGCGCCCGCCCGGGATGACGCGGCTATCTCCAATCGCGGCGACGCTTCGCGTCTTGCTCTTGGACATCCGCGTCACTTGATCAGACCGACTTCCTTGTAGTATCTCTCCGCACCCGGATGCAGCGGCACGGGCATGCCGTCGAGCGCGTGCTCGAGCTTGATCGACTTCGCCGCCGAGTGGGCGGCGACAAGCTGGTCGAGGTTCGTCCACAGCGCCTTCGTCATCGCATAGACCGTCTCGTTGGACACGCCTTCGTGCGTGACGAGGAAGTTCTGCACGGCGGCAACCGGAACGTCTGCGGTCTGTCCCCGGTAGGTGTTGGCCGGAATCGTCGCCGGCAGGTACGCCGGATCGTCGGTCTTTTTCACGATGTCGGGCGGAATCGCGACGACGACGATGTCGACCGACGCGGCGAGGTCGCGCAATGACGCGACGCCCAGGCCCGCGGATTGCAGCGTCACGTCGAGCTGGCGGTTCTTCATCAGCTCGACCGATTCGCCGAACGGCAGGTACTCGACCTTCGAAAAGTCCTTGTACGCGATGCCCGCCGCGCCGAGGATCGCGCGCGCATTGAGTTCGGTGCCGGACTTGGGGGCGCCGACGGAGATCTTCTTGCCCTTGAGGTCGGTGATCGTCTTGATGCCGGTGTCCGCGCGCGCAACGATCTGGATGTAATTCGGATAGATCGCGGCGACGCCGCGGAGCTTCTTCAACGGCGTCTTGAACCCCGCCTCCTCGTTGCCCTTCCATGCGTCCGACAGGGAATCGCCCAGCGTGAAGGCGATCTCGCCACGGCCCGCCTGCAGCAGGTTCAGGTTCTCGACCGACGCCTTGGTCGACTGCACCGAGGTCTTGACGTTCGGCAGTTCTTTGCCGATCGCGCTGCTCAGTGCGACGCCCAGCGGGTAGTAGACCCCGCTGGTGCCGCCGGTCAGCACGTTGATGAATTGTTCGGCCGCCGGGGCCGGGGCGCTCATGAACGCGGCGACGACAAGCAAAGCGAGAAGGCGTGGGGTAAGGCGCATGATTCCTCCGGAGGTGAACGGCCCCTGTCGCAACGGCGGACCGATGGTGCCGCCGTTCGGCGCACGTGGCGCCCGGCGATCTTGCCACGATGATTATAGCGCAGCCGCTTTCGAGCTCGCCGGCTGGACGGGCGTAATGCGGCATGCGACGATCCGGGTTGCCCGCCGCAGCAAAGAAGGGCCCCATGCGCAAGGTCGACGAACTGTTCGAACGGTACGGCGAATCGCACCGGAATCCCCTGAACAAGGCGATCCACTGGGTCTGCGTCCCCGCGATCCTGTGGAGCATGCTGGCAGCGCTGTGGTCGGTCTCGCCAACGGCTGCGTGGGTCGGCATCGCGCTCGCGGTCGCCTTCTACCTCTGGCTCTCGTTTCCGATCGCGCTGGGGATGCTCGTCGTATCCGCGGCGATGGTATACCCGCTGACGGTGCTCGGCGGCGACGCCTGGTTCGTGGCCGCTGCCGTATTCGTCGTCGCATGGATCGGGCAGTTCATCGGCCATGCGATCGAAGGCAAGAAGCCGTCGTTCGTCGAGGACCTGAAGTTCCTGCTCGTCGGCCCGGCGTGGCTGCTGGGATTCGTCTACCGGAAGCTTGGCATCGCTTACTGAAAACCACGAGCGCGACGTTCCGGACGCCGCGCGATCACGTCGCGGCGACGCGCCGCTTTCGTCCGCCGCCGGTAAAGCACGCCACGTCGCTTCAGCCATTTTTCGACCTCGACCGCAACGAAGACGAGGCTCGGCAGGCCGATGCAAATCGCGAGTTCGCTGGCCGCGAGCGGCTGCGTCTTCAGCATGTCGTTCCGCGACGGAACGTAGACGATCACGAGTTGCAGCGCCGCACCGAGCAGCACGGCACCGGGGAGCGCCAGGTTGGAGCCGAGGCCCACCCTACTGAAGAGCGACTCCTGCCCGGAGCGGATCGCCATCACATGGAAGAGCTGGGCGAAGGCACGTGCCATGCGGGCCCGGTCTCGGCCGATGTCGCCGTCGACGCTCCGCCCGGGTTGCCGGAAACGCTCCCGGGGTCACGGCGGTGTTCATGCGCTCACCTTCTCGGGGTTCCTCACGCCAATCGCGCTGAGGAACGTGGCAGCATCGCTACCAGGCGGCGAGGACATGCCGAGCAGTGAAGGTCGAGCGGCTCGCGGTCCCGAGCGAGCCCGATGACGAGGCGCGGCCCACGGAGCCGCGCTACAGTCGACATTCATTCTTCACCGGGGAGGGCGGCGGTCTGCCCGCGCAACGGCTCACCGCGCCCGACGCGTTCGTCGGCGACGATTGCAACGCGAGCCTCGGCGAGGGTGCGATGCAAGGCGGCAACGTGTTCGTGCCCCGTCGTCTCGACGACACAGACCACGCGCACGGAGGACAGGTCGGGACCCGAGAACGCGCGGTCGTGAACGATTTCCTTGATCGACGCACCGGTCGACGCGATGAGCTCGGCAAGTCGAGCGAGGCCGCCCGGCCGGTCGCTGATCGAAACGGTGAAGCGAGCGAGGCGGCCATCGGCGACGAGCCCGACCTCGATGACGCGGCCCAGCATCGTCGAGTCGATGTTGCCGCCTGCCAGCACCAGCACGACTCGGCGCTCCTTCAGCATGTCGAGCCGTTCTGCGATGAAAGCGGCAAGCGGTGCCGCGCCCGCGCCCTCGACCACGCTCTTCTCCAGCTCGGCGAGCCGGAGGATCGCGAGCGCAATCGACGCCTCGTCGACGGTGACGACCCGATCGACGACGCGCCTCGCAATCTCGAACGAAGCGGCGCCTATTTGCGCGACGGCCAAGCCGTCGGCCAGCGTCGGTGCGAGGTCGATGGCCGTCGGCGCATCGCGCGCGAGCGCCGCGGTGAGGCAGGCGGCCGAGGCCGGCTCGACGCCGATCACCAGGATGTCGGGACGCTTCGCCTTGATGACGGTCCCGATTCCGGCAATGAGCCCGCCGCCGCCGACCGGCACGACGATGGCTTCGACGTCTGGCGTCTGCTCGAGGATTTCCAGTGCGATCGTCCCCTGGCCCGCAATCACGTCGGCGTTGTCGAACGGATGCAGGAAGGTGAGGCTTTCGCGTTCGGCGAGCATGGCGGCGTGTGCGCGTGCTTCGGTCAAGTCGGCCCCATGCAGCACGACGTTGGCGCCGAAATGGCGGCAGTTCGTCACCTTGACGAGCGCGGCGAATTTCGGCATCACCACGGTGGTCGGGACGCCGAGCAGACGGCCGTGATAGGCGATTCCCTGGGCGTGATTGCCGGCCGACGCGGCGATCACGCCGCGCCGACGCTGCTCCGGGCTCAGCAACAGCAGCGCGTTGCGCGCGCCGCGTTCCTTGAAGCTGCCGGTCCGCTGCAGATAATCGAGCTTGCAGAAGATCTGCGCGCCGGTGAGCTGCGACAGCGGGATCGATTCGACGCACGGCGAAAGGTAGACCCCCCCCGCGATGCGAACGCGCGCGGCTTCGATGTCGGCAAGCGTCACCATGGCCGCGGTCAGAACGGAAGGGCGATCCCGGGCATCGAGGCGGCGAGCACGCGCCGGAATTCACCCTGGATCCGGGCCAGCGCTCTGTCGTCGTCGGCCTCGAACCGCAGGACGATCGTCGGGGTCGTGTTCGACGCCCGCGCGAGGCCGAAGCCATCGGGATATTCGACGCGCAGGCCGTCGATGCGCACGACCTCGGTCGCCCCGGGAAACTCCGCCGTTGCGCCGAGCTTCGCGATCAACGCATGGTGCTCGCCTTCGGCGCAGGCGACCTGCAGCTCGGGCGTCGAGACGGCATCGGGCAGCGCGTCGAGCACCGCGGACGGGTCGTCCTCCCGCGACAGGATCTCGAGGAGGCGCGCACCCGCATAGAGCGCATCGTCAAAGCCGTACCAGCGCTCCCGGAAGAACGTGTGCCCGCTCATTTCGCCGGCGAGCGCGGCGTCCAGTTCCTTCATCTTCGCCTTGATCAGCGAATGACCGGTCTTCCACAACACCGGCTTTCCGCCGTGACGCACGATCCACGGCTTCAAGTTGCGGGTCGACTTGACGTCGTAGATGATCGTCGCGCCCGGCTCGCGCGACAGGACGTCGGCGGCGAACAGCATCAGCTGCCGGTCGGGATAGATGAGGTGGCCGTCGCGGGTCACGACACCCAGCCGGTCCGCGTCGCCATCGAAGGCGAAGCCGAGCTCGTGCTGGCCCTTGCGCATGAGCGCGATCAGGGCGGCGAGGTTTTCGGGGCGCGACGGGTCGGGATGGTGATTGGGAAACGTGCCGTCGACCGTGCAAAAAAGCTCGGTCACCGCGCATCCCAGTCGCCGGTAGAGCGCCGGCGCAAAGGCGCCGGCAACGCCGTTGCCGCAATCGACGCCGATTGTCAGCGGTCGCGCGAGCCGGATCTCGCCCACGATCCGGTCGTAATACGGCGGCGCGATGTCGTACGTGCGGTACCCGCCGGTGCCAGTCCGGACCTTGCCGGTCTCGATCCGCGTCTTGAGCGCCGTGATGTCGGTGCCGTGCAGAGCGTCGCCGGCAATGACGATTTTCAAACCATTGTAATCGGGTGGATTGTGGCTGCCGGTGACGATCACGCTGCATTGCGTCCCGAGATGGTGCGCGGCGAAATAGCTCATCGGGGTGGTGACCATCCCGACGTCGATGACGTTCGCCCCGGAGGCCCGAATACCGGCGGCGAGGGCCGAGGCGAGCGCCGGACCCGACAGGCGGCCGTCGCGGCCGATCACCAGCGTGTCGCGCCCGCGCTCGAGCGCGAGCGTCCCGAGCGACTGCCCGATCGCACGCACGATGTCCGGCGTCAGCGTCCGGCCGACAATGCCACGGATGTCGTAGGCCTTGAAGATTTCGGCGGGAAGGCTAGGAATGGTCATGGGGCGTTCGCATGCCGTCGGAGGTGACAGGCTAAGGGGTCCGCACTGGACTTCGGCTCGGGTGCGATCGAGTGGCGCGAGGCTACCGCCCCAGGCGCAGGAATTGCAGCAGGCGGCGCGGCAACCACGTGTGGCGCCCGGGGAAGGAACCCTCGAGAAAGCCGGCGTGACCGCCCTCCGCCGGCTGCTCGAGCACGACGTTGCGGCTCACGTCGCTTGGGCCCGGCAGCGACGACCCCGGGATGAATGGATCGTTCTTCGCGTTGAGCACGAGGGTGGGCACGGTGACGTGCGGCAGCCAGGGCATGCTCGACGCCCGGCGCCAGTAGTCGGCCGTGCCGGTGAATCCGTGTAGCGGCGCCGTCACGACGTCGTCGAAGTCGTACATCGTGCGCACATGCCGGAGCCGGACTTCGTCGAGCAGCCCCGGAAACTGTCGCGCCATCGCCCGGCCCTTGGGTACCAGCGTGTCGAGGAAGTACCAGGCGTAGATCCGGTTGAGACCGCGGCCGATCTCGACGCCCGCGACGGTCAGATCAAGGGGGGCCGACACCGAGGCCGCGGCAGCGATCGTCGTCGCGGCATCGGAGCCCGCGCGACCGAGCCAGTTGAGGAGCGCGCTGCCGCCGAGCGAGACGCCGACGGCGTACGTCGCGACACGAGGCCCGATGCGCTCGCGGATCGCCGTCAGCATCTGGCCGACTTCCTCGTGGTCGCCCGAGTGGTATGCGCGCGGCTTCATGTTGAGCACGCCGCTGCAGCCGCGGAAATGGGGGATCACCCCACGCCACCCGATGCGGGCGAGCGCAAACATCAGCGCGCGCGCGTAGTGCGATTGCGAGCTGCCCTCGAGCCCGTGGAACAGCACGATGGTGGGCGCCGTCGCGTTTCCATTCGGTGCGTCCGACCAGTCGAAATCCCAGAAGTCGCCATCCGGCGTGATCACGCGCTCGCGACGATAACGCACATCAGGGCTCGCGACGAACTGCGGCCAGATCGTCTGCGCGTGGCCGCCGGCCAGCCAGTTCGGCGCGCGATAAGCCGGTACCGGCTCCGCGGGTGCCGAAGGGGTCACGCCCAGAACCGCTTGGCGTCGGCGAAGCGCTGCCATGCGCGGTCGAGTTCGGGTCGCAGCGCGACCGCCTGCGCCGCCACCCAGCCGCCGACGGCGCCGACGGTCGCCGCATCGCGGTTGCCGGCGATCTCGGCCGCAAGACGGGTGGCCGTCGCCGCATCGTTGAAATGCCCGAGCGCGTCCTGCAGCGCGCCCAGCCTCTTCAGATAGATCGTCGTGCGCTTGTCGGCGAAAAGCGGCGCGAAGAATTCAGCCGCGTAGCGCAGCTTCTTCGCAGCGATGCGCACCGCGTGCCGCTCCGGCGCAGTGCCTTCGGCGAGCGAGACGGCACGCTTCAGCATCTTTCGATGACGGCGCGCGATGAGGTGCGCCGCGAACTCTCGCGCCGGCGCGCCGAGCGCATTGGCGTCGCTGCCCTCGGGCGCTCCGAAGCGTGGTGCGGCGATCAGCGCCCCCAGCGTGAGCAGCAGGCGCTGGAACCTCCGCGAGCGCACGGCCTCCTGCACGGTTGCGCGGGCAGCCCTACGGCGAACGGCGACGCGACGACGCAGCCGCTGCAGACCGGTCACCGCGGCCGGATCGTGCGCGATGCCGGCGGCGAGCGGCGGTAGCGTTTCCAGCGCAAACACATCCCAGTCGCGGGCCTCGCCAAGGACGTTGGCGAGCCACTTCGTTTCGGCGACGACGGCTTCGAATTGACCGTTCGGCGCGAGCGGCGCGACCAGGCTCAGACACGAGCGGAGCCTGCGCGTGCCGATTCGCATCTGGTGGACCCATTCCGGGTCGGAGTCGTGCAGAAGTCCCGCCATGTTCGCGGCGACCTGACGAAGGCATTCCTGTGCAACGATGCGCAACGCGGTCTCGGCGCTCGCGGCGGCTGGGATCGGCACCCTCGCGGCGCGAATGGGCTGGTCCCATCCATCGGGCTTCCCTCGCACCAAGGCGTAGCCCCGTTCGGCCTTGTTGGCGGTCGCCACGGTGACCGGCCAATCGTCGACCAGCGCGAGCGCGACCTCGAACGCGCGTAGCACATTGCCGCTCACGACTTCGATCTCGAGCTCGCAGAGCGGTACCCGGCAAGCAGACTTCCGAGCGGCGCGAATTGCGCCGACGTCGATCGCAAGGAGCGCCCGGGTGCCCTCGGGAAAGGCGAGCGGAAGCGTCCGGCGCGTGAAGTCCGTCGTGAATTGGGCGACGAGCTCGCCCCGCTTTTGCAGCTTCGCAAGAAGCTTGTGCCACGGCGTGGTGGCGAGACGCGCAGGGTCGAGCCGGGGCCGTGCCAGCCGGTGCTCGTACTCGTCGCGCGCATGGAGCCCGCCGCCCGCCCCGGACAAGGGCGGGCCCTTGATCGTCTGCAACCAGCGCGTGCCGTCGCGCCGGAGGCGCAGCGCGATGCCTTCCCGCGCGAGCCTTCCGCCGGCCGTGTCGAAGTAGGTGCTGACGACCCGCGCCGTCTTCGTGCGCCCCCTTCTTGCGGCGGCGATCGCCGGAACGCGAAAAAGTCGCGCGAGACGCGGGATCGCCGAGGGGTCAAGGGCAAGCTTGAGCTCGATTTCGGCGGGCACCGAGACCTCCGGGGGGCGCGCCGGCTAGGCGCTGTCGGCGAGCTTCAGCCGGCGCTGCCGCACGGCGTCGGCAAGAACGCCCAGCACCTCGACCGTCGAATCCCAGCCGATGCAGGCGTCGGTGATCGACACGCCGTAGAGCAGGTCCTTGCCCGGCACGAGGTCCTGTCGGCCGGGGTTGATGTGGCTCTCGAGCATTGCGCCGAAGATTCGCTCGTCGCCGTCCGCAATCTGGCGAGCGACGTCGCGTGCGACGTCGACCTGGCGCTCGTGGCTCTTCTGGCTGTTCGCATGCGAGCAGTCGACCATCAGCTTCGCAGCGAGGCCGGCGCCGGCCAACTCCCTGCAGGTGGCCCCGACGTTCGCGGCGTCGAAATTCGGCGCCCGGCCGCCGCGCAGGATGATGTGACAGTCCTCGTTGCCGGCCGTGTGGACGATCGCCGAATGGCCGCCCTTGGTGACCGACAGGAAGTGGTGCGGCGCCGAGGCCGCCTTGATCGCGTCGACAGCGATGCGCACGTCGCCGTCCGTGCCGTTCTTGAAGCCGACCGGACACGACAAGCCGGAGGCGAGCTCGCGGTGGACCTGGCTCTCGGTCGTCCGCGCGCCGATCGCGCCCCACGAAATGAGATCCGCGATGTATTGCGGCGTGATCATGTCGAGATATTCGGTCCCGGCAGGCAACTCGAGCTCGTTGACCTCGACCAGGATGCGGCGGGCGAGCCGCAAGCCCTCGTTGATTCTGTAGCTGTCGTCGAGGTGAGGGTCGTTGATGAGCCCTTTCCAGCCGACGCTCGTGCGCGGCTTCTCGAAGTAAACACGCATGACCACGATCAGCTCGCTCGCGAGCTCGCGCTTCTGCGCGGACAGGCGCGTAGCGTAGTCGATCGCGGCGTCGTAGTCATGGATCGAGCAGGGGCCGACGACGACGAGCAGCCGGTCGTCTGCGCCGTGGAGCACGCGGTGAATGGACTGGCGCGTTTCGAACGTGGTCGCGGCGGCGCGGTCGGAAGCCGGAAATTCCCGCAGCAGGTGCGCGGGAGGAACGAGCTCCATGATCTCGCGGATCCGCGTGTCGTCGATCGGCAGCTTGGCCGCCGGATGCGAAGCCGCGGCAAGGCGATTGCGGTTGGCCGTGGACGTGGGCACGTGCGCTCCGGTAATGTTTTGAATAAAAATCAGAAGGTTAGCATATAGGCGTGGACCCGTCGTCTATTCTGCCACGGCCGATGTTGCAATGCATCAGCCGAAATTGAGACAGCGCCTGCTTGGGCGACGGCGAAATCGTTGCCTGGGCCGTTTGCCATGTCGTAGACTGCCCCGGAGCTTCCCGGTTTCGAGGCCGGCGGCCGCCGGGGGCTAAGCGCCGTGTCGACTCTCGGACCCGTCCCATCCAATGCAAGGAGACCCGATGAAACAGCTGCTCGCCCTGGCGTTTGCCGGCGCGTTTGCCGTCGTCGCCACCGCATCGTTTGGCCAGATGAGCGCACCCGCGACGTCGCCGGCAAAAGCGGCGTCCGAGGCCAAGCCCGCAGCGAAGGCGAATCCGCAGCAGGAGCGGATGAAGGAGTGCAACGCCAAGGCCGCCGACATGAAGGGCGACGAGCGCAAGAAATTCATGAGCTCCTGCCTCTCCGGCAAGGAAGCCGCACCCACGAAGATGACGCAGCAGCAGAAGATGACGGCGTGCAACAAGAAGGCCGGCGACATGAAGGGCGACGAGCGCAAGAAATTCATGAGCGATTGCCTCAAGGGTTGACGGACGACGATCAGCCGAACACGGCCGGGTGACCTCCTGTCCATCCGGTCGCGACTGACAAGGCCCCGCCGGGCGACCGGCTGGGGCCTTGTTTTGTCCCGGCCGGGCCTTTGCGCTTTCTCCGCGGTCCGAAACCGGCTTCTTCGACCACGGCTCGCAACGCGCGTATCGGGGCGCGAAGGCCCCGCGATTGGCGGCTGTGAAAAAGAAGGAGGCTCCGGCCGGACTTTCTTTTGCATCGCGGTATCGGGAGCGAGGGACGGAGCCCCGACGGCTTCACGAGATTCGCCTCGCGCCGAGACGGGCAGCGCGCCTCGGCCCTGCTATCGCAATGCGGCGCGCCTGCTTGTCGGGCGCCGCCCGGGCGCGTGGTGACGTGCCGTGCGGGCCTTGGCTCGGCGGCTGCGGAGGCCTCCCGCGCCGCCCTTGCGCGCATCACTTGCGCAGCAGCCAGAGGACGAGGCTGACGACAGCGGAGACGATGAGTCCGGTCGTGATCGGGAAATAGAACGAGAAGCCTTCGCGCTCGATACGGATGTCGCCGGGCAAGCGACCGAGGCCGAGTTTTCCGAGGAGCGGCCAGGCCAGGCCCGCGACCACGAGAATGACACCCACGATGATGAGAAAGCGCGCCATGGCGGCCGGGTGTTGACCGCTTCTCAGCCCAGCGAGACGCCTGCGAGCCGGCCGATCGCGTAGGTGACGGCTCCGGCAAGGCCGCCGAGGACCAGCATCCGCGCGCCGGAGTAGAACGCGTTGCGTCCGGTGAAGAGCGAGAGGAGCGCGCCGACGACGAAGAGCGCGATCGCCGTGACGACGATCGCGGTTGGAAGTGCGCGCCCGCCGCCCACGAGCATGAACGGCGCGAGCGGCAGCAGTGCGCCGCCGGCGAAGGACAGGAACGACGATATCGCCGCGCCCCATGGCGAACCCAGCTCGTCCGGATTGAGGCCGAGCTCCTCGCGCGCGAGCGTGTCGAGCGCGTGCTCCGGATCGGCGACGATCCGCTTCGCGAGCCGCTCGGCCTCCTTGCGCGGCAGGCCCTTTTCCGCGTAGATCAACGCGAGCTCCTGCGCCTCGGCGTCCGGGTATTCCTCGAGCTCGTCGCGTTCGAGGCCGATCTGGTACTCGAAGAGCTCGCGCTGCGAGCGCACCGAGACGTACTCGCCCGCCGCCATCGCGAACGCGCCGGCGCACATGCCGGCCACGCCGGTGATCAGCACCAGATGCACATCGGGACTCGCTCCGGCGACGCCGAGAATCAGGCTCGCATTCGAGACGAGGCCATCGTTGACGCCGAATACCGCGGCGCGCAGGTTGCCGCCGCCGCCGAGACGGCGATGGCGGTGCTCGACGCCGGCGCCGGCGATCGGCGGCGCGTGACCCGAGTCGCGCGCGAGCGCAGTGCCATAGATCGCCATGCCGCGCACCTTCATCGCCGCCAGCACGCTCTTCACGCGCCGCGGGCCGAATCTGCGAATGAGCCACGCGACGACCCTGGTGCGCGTGTCCGGCAGGTACGGGGCGGGCGCGGCGTTGCCGCGGGCGGTGAGTTGCGCGCGCCAGATCGCCGCCTGCGCCTCGGCCTCGCCGGCAAGACGGCGGAACAGTTCCGCGCGCGTCGTTCCCGCTTCGGCCTCGGCACACACGCGATAAAGGAACGCCGAGCGTTGTTCCTCGTTCCAGCTTTCGAGCGGGTTCGACATCAGGGTCTCGATGCCCCTACGCTGGCGACGCCGGAGCGACGGCGGCCTCGATCCGGGTCATGACGTCTTCCGTCAGCCCGTCGACCACCGCGAGCGAGCGCATGTTCTCGACCACCTGCTTCGCTTGGCTCGCTCCGGTGATCACCGACGACACGTTCGGGTTCTTGAGACACCACGCGAGCGACATCTGCGCGAGCGTGCAGCCGAGGTCCGCGGCGATGGGCGCGAGCCTTCTCGCGACCGCGATCTTGGCCGGATCGGTCAGGCGGGGGACGAGCCAATCGTAATTCTTGAGCGTGCCGCGCGAACCGGGCGGGATGCCGGCGTCGTATTTTCCGGTCAGCAGGCCCGACGCGAGCGGGCTCCAGACCGTGGTGCCGAGCCCGATGTCGTGGTACAGCCGCGCGTATTCGTTCTCGACGCGTTCGCGGCAGAGCAGATTGTATTGCGGCTGCTCGACGACGGGTTTGGCGAGATGGTGCTTGTCGGCGATCTGCCAGGCCGCCATGATCTCGCCTGCGCTCCATTCCGAGGTGCCCCAGTAGAGCACCTTGCCGGCCGCGATCATGTCGTGCATCGCCGCCACCGTCTCCTCGATCGGCGTCTGGGGATCGGCGCGGTGGCAGAACGCGAGGTCCACGTAGTCGAGCCCGAGGCGCTGCAACGATCCGTCGATCGCCTGCCGCAGGTACTTGCGATTGAGGGTGTTCTTTTCATTCGGGCCGTCGTGGAGTCCCCAGTAGAACTTCGTGGAGACGACGTAGGACGCGCGGCGCCACTCCGTCCTGCGCAACACCTCGCCCATGATCGTTTCCGCGCCGCCATGGGCGTAAGACTCGGCATTGTCGAAGAAGTTGACGCCCGCGTCGTAGGCGGCGGCCATGCACTCGCGGGCGAGATCCGTGTCCATCTGGTTGCCGTACGTCACCCAGGAGCCGAGCGAAAGGGCGCTCACCTTGAGGCCGGAGCGGCCAAGGCGACGATAAGTCATTGCGGTCATGGGTGGAGTGGCAAGGGTGAAGCGGATGCGTCGCCGACGGATTCCCGCGCGGGGTAGAATCGCGCCGGCACATTGTACCCACATGGAACCGACGATGCCCCAGCCCGCTCGCAGCGCGACCCGCCGCCAAGCAAGGCGCAAGCCGCCGCTCACGCTCGACGCGCTGTGGCAGATCAAACGTATCGGCACGCCGACGCTCTCGCCTTCGGGTGCCTTCGCCTGCGCTGCGGTGACGAGCTACGACATGGAGAAGAACGACAGCAGCACGTCGTTGTGGCTGTTTCCGACGGGATTGGCACCAGGGTCAGAGACGACGTTGCGCCATCGTTCGAGCAAGCAGTCCGGCTCGACGGGAAAGCCGTTTCTGGCCCTGCGGGCGCGCAAACTCACCGCAGGCGACAAGGACGGCGATCCGAAGTGGTCGCCCGACGGCCGGTGGATCGCGTTCACCGCGAAGCGCAAGGATGACGACGAACCGCAGCTTTACCTGATTGCGCCCGACGGCGGCGAAGCGCGGCGTCTCACCAAGCTCGCCACGGGTTGCGCGGCGCCGAAATGGTTCGCCGACGGCAAGCGGATCGCCTTCGTGTCGTGGGTCTGGCCCGACCTCGCCACCGAGGCACTCCAGGCTCGGCGCAAGAAGGAGCGCAAGGAAGCAAAGGTGAAAGCACATGTCACCGAGCGGCAGGAATTCCGCTTCTGGGACCACTGGCTGACCGATGGCCGCGAGCCGCACGTCATTGTCTGCGACGTGGCGAGCGGGCGTTGTCGCGACGCTCTCGCCGGCACCGGGCTTTCGCTCCCGCCATGGGAACCTTCCGCCGACGATTTCGACCTCGCGCCCGACGGCCGCGAGATCGCCATCACCGCCGACCTCGCCCCCGAGCCGCGGATGATAAATCAGACCGACATCGTCACCGTCGAACTCCCGTCGCGGCGCAAGCGCGTGCTGACGGCGACCACGAATACCGCCGATGCGCATCCCCGCTACTCGCCCGACGGACGCTCGCTCGTCTTTCACGCGTACGACACGAAGCGCGCGTTCAACGATCAGGGCCACCTGATGCTGGTTGCGCGCCGCGGCGGGTCGATGCGCCGGCTTGCGCCGAAGCTCGATCGCGCGACCGGCCACGTGGCGTGGACGCCCGACAGCAGCGCGCTCGTCTTCACTGTCGAGAGCCGCGGGCGGCAGGGCATTGCGCGATTGCGTGTCGGCGACCGCGTCGCGATGCCGTCACTGCTGGTGACAGGTGGCATGGTCGGCGGCTTCTCCCAATCCCGCGACGGCAGCGTGCTTGCGTTCGATCGCGCGACGACGCGCAACCCGCCGGCGCTGTTCGCGAGCCGCGCCGATGGCAGCGACGAGCGCGCGATCGAAGCGGTGAACCGGGCGCTGCTCGCGCGCCACGCGCTCGGCGAAGCGCGCGAGGTCACGGTCAAAGGTTGGGGCGGCGAGCCGATGCAGATGTGGATCGTCTACCCGCCGGGGTTCGATCCGAAGAAGCGATGGCCGCTCCTGCATTCGATTCACGGCGGCCCCCACTCCGCGCATGTGGACGGCTGGCATTTCCGCTGGAATTCGCAGGTCTTCGCCGGCCACGGCTACGTGGTGGCGGCAGTGAACTATCACGGCTCGTCCGGGTTTGGCCAGAAGTGGCTCGAGACGATCACCGGCCAGTACGGAAAGAAGGAGTTCGCAGACGTGGAGGCCGGCACCGACTGGCTGCTGCGGCGGGGCTACATCGACCGCGAGCGACTGGTCGCGACCGGCGGAAGCTACGGCGGGTACATGGTTGCGTACATGAACGGGCACACCGATCGCTACCGGACCTATGTCTGCCATGCCGGTTGTTACGATTGGGTGAGCATGATGGCAACCGACGGTTACCACTTTTTCGCCGACGAGCTCGGAGCCTTTCACTGGGACAATCCGGCGCGGGTGATGAAGCAGTCACCGCATCACTACGTCAAGCGCTCGAAGACGCCGACGCTCGTCATTCACGGCGAGCAGGATTATCGGGTACCGGCGACCCAGGCGCTGCAGTATTACGACACGCTGAAGGCCAAGAACGTGCCGGCGCGGCTCGTCTGGTTCCCCGACGAGAACCACTGGATCCTGAAACCGCAGAACTCGCGCCTCTGGTACCGCGAGTTCTTCGACTGGGTCGCCCGCTACGCGCCCGGCGGGCCCGCGAAGGGAAGGAAGCGCTAGGGCGCTCTAGCGCGCCGTCGCAGCCGGACCGGCGATCTTCGCCTCGTAGGCCTGCTGGCATGCGACGCAGCGCGTCGCCGTGGGGTAGACGGCGAGGCGCGCTGCTGCGATCGGCTCGCCGCAGTCGCTGCACTCGCCGTACGTGCCGTCCTGGAGCCGCGCGAGTGCGGCTTCGACTTCGGAGAGTTCTTTCAACGTGTGGCGAACCTCCGCGATGTCGAGCTCGGCGAGCCCGTCGGCTACACCCCACTCGTCGCCGCTTTCCTTGATCCGGTTGCGCAGCCCGACCACGCGGTCGTCGGCGGAGCCTTCGATTTGGGTCTTGACGTCTTCGCGCAGCGCGGCGCGGCGGGCTTCGAGCTCAGTCCCGATGCGGGCGCGGTCGGCGGGGGTCAATGTGTTCGTCGTCATGGCGATATCTTCGGTGCGGGCAAGGGGCTAGTCCAATTATCGCCCCATTCCTTGGCCGGCAAACGGGCTTTTCGACGCGACCGCTGCGGTCATAGGCCCTGCGGCGCCGGTCAGGGTCTTGAAACGGCCCGAAAGAACCGCACATCCTTCGTAGTGGCGGGAGCAGGCGACGGCAGACGCCGCACCTGTCCGCCTGACATCCATGAACACAAACGGAGAGATTCCTACGATGGCTAACCTCAGTTTATACGACCCGTTTTCGGCGGCGCCGTTCGACGACCTGTTCCGCGGCTTCTTCAAGCCTGTCCGCATGGAACAGGCGTCCGTTGCGATCAAGGTCGACGTAGCCGAGAAGGACGGCGCTTACCTCGTGCGCGCGGAGATCCCCGGCGTTGCCAAGGACGACATCCAGGTGTCGATCGACGGCAACCAGGTGACGATCGGCGCCGAAGTGAAGCGCGAAACCGACAGGAAGGAAGGCGAACGCGTGCTGCATAGCGAACGCTACTTCGGCAGCGCGTTCCGCAGCTTCACGCTGCCCGCGGAGCTCGACGAAGCGGCCAGCGCGGCGAAGTACGAGAACGGGATTCTGGAACTCACCCTCGCGAAAAAACCCGCGGTCGCGGGTCGCAGGCTGACGATCCAGTAATCGCCGCAACGATCCCTCGGCAAGCCGCCGGCGCAGCGGGAGCGTTCGCGCTCTGCTGCGCCGGTGCCGTTAGCGCACGGCGCGCGGTCGAGGATTCAGCGTATCCGCCTGGCCGGGTAATCGCCGTCTTCGATGTGGTCGCGGAAAAAGCTCCATGGCGACGACGCCGACACGAGCCGCCGGTAGGTGTCCGCCGAGACGCCGCCATATTCGAACGTCCCGGACGTGAGCTCGACGACGAGCGTTCGGCGCGTCGCGTCGTAACCCGCGGCACGCAGGTTGCCGCCGGACAGCCTTTTCATTTCCATCGCTCGCCCCTTCGGAACGGAGCGCGCAGTATTGCGCGCCCGGGCGGGTGGGTCAACGGTCAACGCGCGCTCGCGCGCGGATGCTACGATCGCATCGCGCCGCCAGGGGGCCGGCGAAGGGGCGGAAGCCGAGCGCGCCCTCACGGCGCGGGAGCGAAACGTGGAATGGTGACCGACGGTTTCAGCCGATTGCGGGCCGTGGCACTCGCGGTCCTGTCGAGCGCGACGTTCGCGCTCCTTGTCGCGACCGTTCCGGCTCGCGCCGCCGACTCCGACAAGGCGCTCCGCGTCGTGTTCGCGATCGCCGAGACGACTTTCGATCCGCAAGCCGCGTACGATGCGGCGTCCGACGGCATCGTCGCCAACATCTACGAGGCGATGCTCGACTACGACTACCTCGCGCGGCCCGTGAAGCTCGTGCCGCGTACGCTCGAGGCGCTGCCCACGGTCGAGGACGGCGGCAAGACCTACATCTGCAGGATCAGGAAGGGGGTCCTATTCACGCCGGACCCGGCGTTCAACGGCAAGCCGCGCGAGCTTACGGCAGCGGACCAGGCTTACGCGCTCAAGCGCCTGCTCGATCCGGTCGTCAAGAGCCCATGGGCCTGGCTCGTCGAGGGCAAGGTCGTCGGCAGCGACGAGGCGCGTGCAAAGGCGACAAAGACGGGGAAGTTCGATTACGACGCGCCGTTCCCCGGACTCGAGGTTGTCGATCGGTACACGCTGAAGATCCGGCTGAAAGAGCCCGATCTGCGCTTTATCTACGCGCTGGCGGTGCCCAACACCGCGGCCATCGCCCGCGAGGTCGTTGAGGCCTCCGGCCTCGACTTCGGTGCGCATCCGGTCGGAACGGGTCCGTACATGCTTGGCGAATACAAGCGCAGCTCGAAGATCGTCCTGGTAGCCAACCCGGGCTACCGCGAGGTCACTTACACGCCGGCCGGCCCGATTCCACCCGAATCGCGGGCAATCGCCGCGGCGCTCAAGGGCAAACGCCTGCCGATCCCGGGCCGGATCGAGATCAACATCATCGAAGAAGGCCAGGCCCGATGGCTTGCGTTTCTCAATCGCGAGCTCGATCTTCTCGAGCAACTCCCTGGCGACTTCGTCGAGAGGGCGCTGACGAACGGCAAGTTGAAGCCGGAGCTCGCCGCACGGGGCATCAAGCACGAAATCCTGCTGCGGCCGAACACGTGGTGGACTTATTTCGACATGGAGAATCCGGTCGTCGGAGGCTACACGCCGGACAAGATCGCGCTGCGCCGCGCGATTGGCATGGCCTACGATCAGGACGAAGCGATCCGCGTCCTGCTCAAAGGCCGCGCCGTCCCCGCGATGAGCCCGATTCCCCCCGACATCGCGGGTTACGATCCGAATCTAAAGACGCAGGCGCAGCTCTTCGATCCGGGTGCGGCCCGGGCATTGCTGGACAGGTTCGGCTACCAGGATCGCAACGGCGATGGCTATCGCGAAACGCCCGCCGGCCGGCCGCTCGTCCTCGAAAAATGGTCGACGCCCACCTCCGCGCAGCGGCAGGCTGACGAGCTTTGGAAGAAGAACATGGATGCAATCGGGGTCAGGATCGAGTTCAGAAAGGACCGGCTGCCGGAGCTTCGCAAGATGGCGCGACTGGGCAAGATCCAGATGCGTGGCGACGGCTGGAACGCCGATTATCCCGATGCCGAGAATTTCATGCAGAACCTCTACGGTCCGAACATCGGCCAATCCAACGACTCACGGTTCAACCTTCCCGAGTTCAATCACCTCTACGAGCAGGCGCGCGCATTGCCGGACTCTCCCGGGCGCACGAAGCTGTTCGACCGGATGACCGAACTGGTGCTGGCCTACGCGCCGTGGCGCCTGGGCTACCATCTGATCGAGGACCAGCTGCTGCAGCCGTGGGTCCGCGATTACAAGCCGCATCCGATCCGCTCGCAGACCTGGCAGTACGTCGATCTCGACACGGCAATCCGCGGCAAGTGATCCGGCGACATCCGGCAGGCGCGCGCAGGCCGGCGCGTCGTTACCGGGCGCTCTTTTCTTGCGCGTGCGCCAGGAGGATCGCGTCGTCGGCATCGCCGTAGCCCGCGGCGAGCACGTCCGCAAAGGTGGCCTCCGCCACATGAGCGACAGGGGCCTCGACGCCGCACCTCCGCGCGAGCTCCACGGCGATCCGCACGTCCTTGGCAAGGATCTTCGCCGCAGCGCGGGGCGCGTAGTCTCCGTCGAGCGCCCGTGCGGCCCGGTCCGTGAAAATCCAGCTTGCGCCGGAGCAGGCATTGATGACCTCGAAGGCTTTCCGGAGGTCGAGTCCCGCCGCTCGAGCGAGTGCCATCGCTTCCGCGGCGGCGGCGAGATTCGCTGCCGCGAGCAGGTTGTTGACGATCTTGAACGTCGACGCCTCTCCGCAGCGCGTCCCCAGCACGAACAGCCGGCCCGTGATCCGCGCGAGCAGCGGGTGCACGTGCTCGATCGCCGCCGAATCGCCGGACAACATCATCGTCATCGTGCCGGCGGCGGCCTTCGCGGGTCCGCCGGAAACCGGTGCGTCGAGCAGCGCGACGCCTCGCGCGGCGAGGCGGGGTGCGAGTGCGGCTGGATACGCAGGGTCGACGGTGGACCCTACGAGTACGACGCTGCCCGACGAGAGCGCAGCGGCGGCGCCGTCGCTGCCGAACAGCACCCCTTCGATTTGAGCGGCATCGACGACCAGAATGATCACCGTGGCGCATGAGCGCGCGAGGTCGGCGGGTGAACTCGCGGGAATGGCGCCGTGCGACACGGCGCGGTCCTGGGCGGACCCCAAGATGTCGCGAGCCACGGTGGCGAATCCCGCGCGCAGGAGACTTTGCACCACGCCTCCGCCCATCGCGCCGGTCCCGATTACGCCGACGCGCTGTGCGGTCATGGCGATGGGCGAACGCTACTTCGGCGCGCTGTACGGCTGGCAGTCCGTGAGGCGCGTTGCATTGGCATCACGAATGATCTGCAGCTCCATCCCCTTGCCGCGCAGCTCGAGCCTGCCGTTGCTGTAGCGGACGCCGGAGGTCGCAGCGATCTGGTAGAGCACGATCCGCTCACCCGCGGATGTGAGCAGCCGGGCTTCGCCGGCATCGAAGCGAATTACGAGGCGCTCGCCGTCGAGCTGGCAGGTGAACGTGTTCCTGGCCGCCTCCTCCTCTTCCTTGCTCGGCGTGTTGGCGCAGCCCGCGAGCATTGCGCCGATAACGAGCGCGGCAGCGGTACGGACCAAAGCGGAAACGGGGAAGGGCATTCGGAAACTCCGGCGAAGGATCGCCGCGAGGATAGCACGCCCTAGGGGAACCTCTGAACAAGTCGCGCGCGGTTGCGACGGATCATTTTCGGGAGGCGATGCGCGAAGCGAGGCGCAGCGAAGGGTAGGCCCCTTCGCAAGCCGGGCGACAAGGCAGACCGCCCGAAGCCGCCCCGTCCCTTCGCTCAGTTGCCAACTGAGGGCAAATGCGGCGCGAAGCGTCGCCGCGCTCCTCGGCATCGTAGTGTCGACTACGACCTTCGTCGCGCGTCTAGCACTCATCCGCATTTGGCTCCGCAGCGCAATCGCGTGGGACTAATTCCGAGATTCCCTCGCGATGATAGAAGCACGGCGAGGCGCGAGCCTCGTTTGCCGATTGAGCGCCCACCGGTCGATCGGAGCGCGCCGCCATTCTTGCGATCGGTAGGTCAGCAATCGACGACGTTGACCGCCAGCCCGCCGAGCGAGGAGTCCTTGTAACGGCTCGCCATCGTACGCCCGGTCTCGATCATCGAGCGGATGACGGTGTCGAGCGCAATTCGGGCGGGATCGGGTTGGCGCAGCGCGAGTCTTGCGGAGTTGACCGCGTGCGCTGCGGCGGCGGCATTGCGCCCGATGCAGGGCTCCTGGACGAGGCCGCCGACGGGGTCGCACGTCATTCCCATGAACGGCTCGAGCCCCCGTTCCATCGCGAAAAGGACCTGGCTGTTGCTTGCGTTGTTGACGGCGGCGAGACCCGCCGCAGCCATCGCGCAGGCCACGCCGACTTCTCCCTGGCAGCCAACGTGCTTGACGCCGCTCGCGCGGAGCAGCTGGCCAGCGGCGGCGGCGGCGAGCAGCAACGTGACCGAGCCATCGTCGCCGGCGAGCGGCGTCGTCGCCCGCCATTGATACAAAACCGCAGCCACCGGGCCCGCCGAGCCGTTGGAGGGTGCCGAGACCACGCGGCCGCCGGCGGCGTTCTCTTCGGCGACGGCCGTCGCGAACACCGCGGCCCACGCCGGCGACGAAGGATCGGTGTCGCCGAGCGCCGCGGCTTGCGCGGCAGCGCGGCGGGGCTGATCGCGGCCGCCGGGGAGCATGCCGTCGGTCGCGAGCCCGCGCGCGACCGCGCCGCGCATCGCAGCGCCGGTGTGCAGGAGGCCGCCGCGCACCTCGTCCGGGCTTCGCAGCGCCACCTCGTTGCCGCGCATGATCTCGGCGATCCTCTTGCCGTGGGCCTGACTCTGCGCCAGCAGTTCCGTTGCCGTCGAAAAAGGATAAGGGATGAGCGGCGCCGGCCGCGGAGTCGCGGCTTCGCTGTCGGCGACGAGCTGGCCATCGCCGGTGGAGAAATACAGCCGAGTCGCGAGCGTTTCGCCGCGCGCGGTGCGCGCGGTGAAGCGCAATGCATTGCTGTGGAACGCAAAGGCCTTGTCGACATGGAAGGCGATATCGGTGCCGGGGTCGAAGGCAATCCGCGACGTGCCGGCGAGTGGCAGCGCGCCTTCGGCACGGATCCGCGCCGCGCGCGCGGCGATTGCTCCCGGATCAATCGCGTCGGGCGCGTCGCCGCAAAGCCCGGACAGGATCGCGCGATCGGTGCCTTGGTCCCGCCCGGTGCAGGCGACGGATCCGTAGAGGTCGACGTGAATGCGTTGGGTCTGGAAGAACAGGCCGTCGGCCTCGAGCTCGTGGACGAACCGCCGGGCGGCCCGCATCGGGCCCACCGTGTGGGCCGACGACGGCCCGAGTCCGATGCGAAACAGATCGAACGCGCTGACGAACATCCCCCGACTCCCGCGCGCCACGACGGCGCCTGCAGCTTTGGTTTTGATTGTGTGGCGGCCGAGACGGCCGCATTCACTCCCAGTATCAACGCCGCTGGCCGATCGCCGGGGCCGATAGCGGAAGATCGGTCGGCGGCAGCCGCCGAACGGTGGTCGCCGCTACGTCATTGTTGCGTACAACCGCGCTGCAGCAGTGCGAGATCGTGCCGCCGGCAACGTCAGCGCCCGTCAGCGCGATCGACAATGCTTTCGCAGCGCGACGCGTGCGCGAATCGCACGGAGTCCGGATACGACAGGACCTCGACCATCCGGCCGGTCGCGATCTCGCGCTGCATCGCCTGCCACCATTGCGGCTCCAGCAGATCGGCGTGAAAGCGGCGGAAGCATTCGCGGGTCTTCGGGTCGGTCAGCAGGAAAGTCTCGAATTCCTCGGGGAAGACGTCGTGCGGTCCCACGGGGTACCAGACGTCCCCCGACATCTCGTCCCAGCCGGGTGGCGCGGGCGGAATCACGCGGAACCTGCAGTCCGTCAGGAACTCGATCTCGTCGTAATCGTAGAACACGACGCGCCCGAAGCGGGTGACGCCGAAATTCTTGAACAGCAGGTCGCCGGCGAAAATGTTGATGGCCGCGAGCTCCTTGATCGCGTTGCCGTATTCGCGCATCGCGTGCGCACGCTGCGCGTCGTTGGCGCGCTCGATATAGAGATTGAGCGGAGTCATGCGCCGTTCGATGTAGAGGTGCTTGACCACCACGTAATCGCCGTCGAACTCCACCACCGATGGAGCGACCTCGGTCAGCTCGGCGACCAGCTCGTCGGAAAAGCGCTCGCGCGGGAACGCCACGTCGGAATACTCGAGGACGTCGGTCATCCGCCCGACGCGATCGTGGTGCTTGACCAGCGTGTACTTCTGCTTGACCTTCTGCCGGTCGGTGTCCTTGGACGCGGCGATGTTGTCCCGGATCACCTTGAACACGTAGGGATACGACGGCAGCGTGAATACCGTCATCACCAGTCCCTTGATGCCCGGGGCGACGATGAACTTGTCGCGCGAATGCTTGAGATGATGGAGAAAATCGCGGTAGAAGAAATTCTTGCCGCCCTTCTGGAGCCCGACCATCGTGTAGAGCTCGGCCGCGGTCTTGTCGGGGAGCACCGCGCGCAGGAAGCTCACGTACGCGGACGGGACTTCCATGTCGACCAGGAAATAGGCGCGGTTCGCCGAGAACAGGATCGCCAGGTCGACGTCAGCCATCAGCAGCGCGTCGAAATAGAGCTTTCCCTCCGCGTCGTGCTTGACCGGAACGACGAACGGATAGGTGCTGGTGCCGTTGATGATGCGCCCGACGATGTAGGCGGTCTGGTTGCGGAAGAAGGGCGAGGAGAGCACCTGGATCTGGTGATTCGCCTCGAGCCGGAACGGCCGCGGGAACCGGGCGCGGAGCGCCGCGAGAACATTGCGCAGATCGCACCCGAAATCGGCGAAGCGTCGCTCGAAACCCATGTCGAGGACGATGTCGACGAGCGCATCGCGCAGTCCCTGCTGCAGCGGATAGTAGCTCCGGTACGAAGGTGGGTTGGCGTCGATGTGCTCGGTGGAGATCGCCGGGCGCACGAAGATGAAGCGGTTGTGGAAATAGACGCGGTGCAGGATCTTGACCGACACCGAATTGAAGAAGGTCTCGGCGCACTCGGGCTGCTTGTGGTTGATCAGCAGCCCGATGAAGTGCAGCTTGACCTGCTCCCACAGCGCATCGCCGTCGAGCCCGGCCGAACGAAACTCGCGTTCGAGGCGCTCGGCGGCCTCCTGCACGCGCCGGTCGTAGAAGTCGATCCGGTCGCGGCCGACCTGCTGGATCGCGAGCCAGTTGCCGGCCTCGAAGTGGCGGCGCGCCGCGCGGGCGCACTCCCGAAACAGCGCGTAGTGCTTGTCGAAGCCCTCGAGCAACGCCAGCGCGATCGCGCGCGCCTGTTCGGCGGTGGGCGTCGGACGCGGGACGAGGCTTTTCGAGGCGAGAGGCATCGTTCGATGACGGCTCGGGACGGGGCGGCCGCTACTGGTTCGGCGCCGCCCCGATCTGGTCGTTGTAGATCTTGATCGACTTGTTGAACTCGTCGACCGCGGCGTTGGCCGCCTTGATGTGCGGCGCGGCCGCCGCTTGCTGGTCGCCGATGAAAGTCTTGAGGCATTCGAGGTAGGCCTTCATGTTCTTGGTCCAGTTGCTGTGTTTCATCTCGGCGGAGCTCTTGCCCAGCTCGGAGGTATTCATGCTGGGAGGATCGCCCGGCTTCTCGCAGTTCGGAGCGGGCGTGACCGTCGGGGTCGCCGGCGCGGTGGTCTGCGCCAGGGCGCCGGCGGCGGCGAAGGCGATCAGCGGGACGACAAGCAGGCTGCGAAGACGATGCATGGCGCGAATTCCTGAAGAGGGGAAAGAGCGGATTCTACGTCCTCCGGCACGAGCGATGCCAGCGGCACCCAGGGTCTCATCGCGCCAGCAGGTTCGCGAGCGCGGCGAGGCCGAGAGCGACGAGATCGACGGCTGCTCCCTCGCCGGGTGGTTCCCGATAGGGCTCCGCACGGTCGGGGACGCCGGTGCGCCGGTGCGCCTCGAGCATCCCGTCGACCAGCGTATCGACGTCGATCGCCGTCCGCTTCGTTTCGGCATTTTCGAGTTCGCGCACCTCGGCCGCGACGGCGTCGGGGTCGAGGATCGCGATGGGGGCGCGACAGTAGGGGCATGCGGCGTCCCTGGTGAGATCCACCGGGGCGCCGCACGACGAGCAGCGGATGATGCGAATCATTGCCTTGAGGCGCGCGAGCTCGGCAGGGGAGGGCGCCCGGATGAAATCCTTTTCCCGGAGGAATTGCAGGAACGGCGTGAAACGGCCATGGCCGTACTGGCACCGGTAATAGAAAAAACGAGTCGTGTGCTGGAGATCGTGCGTGAGCTGCAACGGTTGCGTGCAGCGTGGGCACGGGAGGCGCGCCGGCCCCGCGCGGTGCGCTCCCGGTCCGGCGGTGCGGATCAGGTCGAACAATGCGAGCGTTGCGCCGGGCGTCAGCTGAACGCTCTCGAATGCATCGAACCACAGTGCCTGGCACGCCGCGCAAACATCAACGGTGACCTCGCCCAGCGGCTTCCTCGCGAGAACCTGCGACTGCATCGTCGCGCCGCAGCCGGGGCACGGCGTGAGCTTTTCGGAAATGACCACGGTCCGGCCGGCGGTCGCCCTACGGGCGCTGGCCGGAGAACGTATTGCAGACGCGCATGTCGCCGCTTTCGAGCCCGGTCCTGAACCAGTGCAGCCGCTGTTCCGCGGAGCCGTGGGTGAACGATTCCGGTACCGCGTAGCCCTGCGCGCGTTTCTGGATCCGGTCGTCGCCCACGGCGGCTGCCGCACGAAACCCTTCCTCGAGATCGCCGGTCTCGAGCAGGTTGCGCCGCTTCGCGTAAAAGGCCCAGACGCCGGCGTAGCAATCGGCCTGCAGTTCGAGCCGGACGGAGAGCGCGTTGCGTCGCGACGGATCCTGCCGGATCAGCCGGTCGAAGCGGCTCATCGTTCCCGTCAGGTTCTGCACGTGATGGCCGACCTCGTGGGCGATGACGTAGGCCCGCGCGAAGTCGCCGGGGGCGCCGAAGCGCCGCGACAGCTCGTCGAAGAACGCGGTGTCGAGGTAGAGCTTTTGATCGCCGGGGCAATAGAACGGACCGACCGCCGCGGAGGCGCGACCGCATGCGGACTGGACGACGCCACGGAACAGCACGAGCTTCGGCGGTCGGTAGCGGGAACCCATGGCCTGGAACCGCGCGCCCCAGACGTCCTCGGTGTCGCCCAGCACGTGCGCGACGAATTCCTTTCCTGGCTCTTTCGGGTGCCCCTCGTTCGGCCGCGTCGAATATTGAGGCCCGTACCCGGGCGCCGGCGCGGACTGCGACTGCGGCGTCGACGGCGGCGCTCCGGGTTCGACGCCCTCGATTGTGCCCAGCATCTCCAACGGGTTGACGCCGAAGAGAAGGCTCACGATCGCGATCACGACGATCGCGCCTCCACCCAGCTTGACGCCGCCGCCGAGCGGAAAGCCCCCGCCGGGGCCGCGGTCGGTGCGGTCCTCGACGTTGTCGCTTCGCCGGAAATCTCCCCAGCGCATGCTCGTCTCCTCCGCTGTGCCGATTGCTACGGCTTGAGCGCTCGATAAAGGAATGGCAGACTCGAATTCATCCGGTAGTCGACGTCCGAGTGATTGTCGTCGAACTCCTCGTAGGTGTGCGCGATGCCGGCCTCGGCGAGGCGCTGCGACAGAATGCGTGCCCCGTAGTGGATGTGGTACTGGTCGCGCCAGCCGCAGTCGACGTAGATCCCGGAAAGCGTCCTCAGTGCGTCCCGGTACCTGCGAACGAGATGAATGGGGTCGTGCTTGCGCCACCTCGCCCAGCGCGCGTCGATTCTCTCGCCAGTCTCCAGGTTGAACGGCAACCGAAATCCGAGTGACGCCTTCGGGTCGGGATCGTAGGTCGCCGCCATGCAGACGTTCATGATCGCGTGGCTCTCGGCGAGCGTGAGCTTCTCCTTGCGCCAGACGGCGTCGAGGAACCGCTTGACGCGGCCATCGTCGCGGCCCTGGGCGAGGTCCTTGCGCGAGCGCATCTCGGCGAGCACGTCGTACCCGCCCGCCTTGCGCTTCGGCACGCGGTACCTGGCGAGTTCGTTCAGCGTGTTCGGCCAGTCGTGCAGGTAGACGAAGTCGAAATAGGCGTCGCCGGAATGATCGGCGATTGCACCCCAGTATTTCGCGTACTTCATGCCGTGAACGATCGCGCCGTAGCCGCCCGACGACTTGCCGAAGCAGCCGCGGTGGCGGCGCGTGGCGAGCGTGCGGAACTCGCGATCGACGAAAGGAATGAGCTCGCGGGTCAGGTAGTCCGCATAATTGCCGATGGCCGACGAATTCACATACTGGTTGCCGCCGAGCGACGTGAAGCAATCTGGAAACACGAAGATCGCGGGCCCCATCTTCCGTTCGTGGATCAATCGGGCCGCGCGCTCCGCGACATTTTCGCCGAATGGCTTCCACCCGACGTGGGCGAGCCCCGAGCCCGTGAACCCAACGAGGTCGAACAGGACCGGAAACCGCCGCCCCGGGCCGTTGGGGCCCGCGTCGTACTGCGGCGGCAGCCAGACGGCGAGGCGGCGCACATGGGGGTCGCCGAGCGGATTGTCGGCCAGGACTTTCGAGGTGTGCTCGCAGACGACGATCGTGCCGGACGGCGAAACGGGGCGCTTCCTGGCCATGCGCGACTCCTCAGGGTCGTTGTCGAAGGGTCCCGCGACCCTACCGCGGTCGCCGAGTCAGCATCGTGCCGCGGCAGTGGCGGGCGCCGCAGCGGCACGCGTATGCCGCGCGCGCCTTCCGCCCGAGCCTGCCATCGACCGAGAGCTGGTAATCGTAGGTGAGCTCATCTCCGGCGTGGATCGTGCGCCGCGCCTCGATGAACACCCGGCCGCGTTCGTCCTCGTAGGTGTCGCAGTTCGGATCGCAGGAGTGATTGATCCATCGCGCGGCGTTGCCGCGGCGGCCGGCGTCGATGACATTGCCGTCGGAGAGCTCGAAAATGAACGTGTGGTGTGGATTGTCGGGATCGCTGTCGGGCCGCCGACTGGCGATCGCCCAAGTCGTGCGGTCGCCGCGATATTCGATGATCGTCGTCGCTTTGCGGATCGTCCGCGTCGCGAAAACGCCCCGGCCGTGGATCGGGGAGTTCCGCACCCGATAGGCGGACTTGGTCTTGGCTGCTGGGATCATCAGGGAAGCAACTCGGGACGGAGTGGCAACGCGGCAAGGGACGACCGGCATTCTAGCGTAAGGTGCCGGCCAACTCGGCGTCGACGCGGCCTCGCTGCTGCACCGCACGATTGATTCGGCCGCGCGGGCCGACTACGATGCCCAGGCGGTCTCCCCACCCCCGGGAGAAATGAATGCGTGACGCACGGAAAGTCTGCGCCATCTCGGTCTTTGGCGTGCTGATCGGCGCAGGCGCATTGGGCATCGCAGCGCCAGGCGCCGCGAGCACGCCGACGCCCACCGAATGCACCGAGGCAGCGGAGTTCATCGGCAACGCCGCGCGCGCGCGCGATACCGGCATGCGGCGCGAAGCATTCCTCGAGCAAATGGAATCCGACTTCGCGGCGATCCGCGCGTTCCCGAACGAGCTCCGCTGGTTCGTGCACGACGCCGCCGACGAGGCGTTCCTCTTCGCCGCCGCGGAGGATGTTTTCGAGTCGCCGCGGAGTCCGGACGTGCACTCGACGCTCTTCCTGCAGGCCTGCATGAATCGCCTGATGGTCTGAAACGAACGCGCTTGCGCCGAGCGCGTCCCGCCGGCGCGCGCCGGCGATCGGTTGCCGGTCGATGACCGCGTCGCCTGTCGCCAACCGAGCAGGTGGGTGGCCGCAGCCCGATATCCTCACCTGTTGAGGTCGATCGCCGTCGAGCCCGATGCCTCGCCGGCGCTCCCGGCGGGACCCAGGGCCCGCACCCGATTCAGGGAATGGCGCGGGCTTCGTTCCGGCGATCCTCGATACGAGATCGACGACGACGTGATGCCGGCGTGATGCGCGTCGAGAACGACGACGCGCTCGCCTTGGCGCGGCGCGGGCAACCGAGAAAGGTCTTCGGGTTGGGATCTCTTCAGGCGCCGCGTCGTAAGCGGCATTGGAGCAAGGGAGACGCCCCGATAACGCGGGCAAGTCAATCGTGGTTATCGTTCCGTCGTTCGGCGAGCGCTACCTCTCGACGGTGCTCTTCGAGCCTCTGGCGACTCAGCCGCGCGCCGCACGCGCGTCTAGCGTCCCTTCGCGCCGGACTTTCCTCGCGGAGCGATGCGCATCACCGGCGATCCCACGGGGCGCCGCGTTTGCGGCGGCGGGGGGATCGGCTGGTGCGCGCCGGTCTTTGCATTGTGACCCTTGAAGCCGCCGCCGCCCTTGCCTTTGGACATGATGGACTCCTTCGTCGAATGCGGAATGTCGCGCGAGAGGCCGGTCTTCAGGTCGATGAAGGGGCTGCTGCCCGCGCCGTTGCGATCCGCAAAATGAGCGAAGCACGGCGCTAGGCGCCGGGCTTCTTCCCGGTAAGCCGCTGGATCGCCATGTTGATGCTGACCCGCAGTCGCTCGGTCGCGAACGCGAGCCGGTGCAGCTCGTTGCCGCTTTTCGGCGAGAAGCTCGCGAGATCCAGGTCCGCCTGCCTGCCCAGGGATATCTGCTGCGTGGCGGCGGTGAGTCTCTTCACCGGTGCGACCACCGCGTAGTAGATGAACAACATCGAGATCACGAAGGCGCCGAGAATCATCAGGAGCTCCCAGACGCCGACGACGTTGAGCGCGATGTCCCAGAACGACTTGGCTGGCAGCCGCACGCTGATGATGCCGGCGACGTCGCCTTCCTTGAAGCCGAAACCGCCGGTCGTGCCGTAGCGGACCTTGACGTCGTTGGGCGCCTTGTCGGCGTCGCCATGACACGCGATGCACGAGGCCTTCTGGTAGACGGCGCGCGCATAGCGGTAGCCGCCGGGCGTGAGCTCGTAGTACTCCTTGAGGCGGTTGTCGCGAATCCGCCGCAGCGCGCTCTCCTCGAATCCGTCGGGCTTGTTGCCGGGGTTCATGACGTTGTGCGACGTGAGCCGAAACTTGGACGGTGACTCCGAGCGCGCAACCACTTCCGAGTACTCGCGTTGGGCGAGCGCCGGGTTCTTCGAGTAGAAATCGACTCGCGTCAGCCTGGCGCCCGGTGCCGGGAGCGCGTCGTCGGGCGTACCGTCCTCCGGCTGCAGCAGGCTCGCATGCCCGAGATAGCTCTTGTTGTCATCCTTGACCCAGACGCGCCCGTACTGCGCCACCCACGAGCCGAATGCGTCGACGTTGTCGGCCACCGTTTCGGCCCGGCTCTTGAGCTCGTTCATGTAGATACGGTCGAGAATAAGGTAGAACGCCGCGCCGACCAGCGTCAGCGCAATCATGAAGACCAACGCGAACTGCACCGTCAACGATCGATTTCTCAGCATGTCGGATCCTTGAACAAGAACGCCGCGCGGCACTCGCACACGGCGCGGTGCCGACGCTTCGCCTGCATCTGCGCTAGACGCCCCCCAGGAGCCCCTTCGCCCGGGTGACGAATTCGACGCGCTTCCCCTGATCGTCGATCTCCAGCGCCAACAGCGCAATGTACTGCTCGACGTCGCGGGTCCTCACCTTGTTGCCGCTCGCGAGCCACGCCTCGCGCGCTTCCGCGGTGACCATCCGTCCGAATGGGCCGACCTCCTCGATGTAGATGAGATCGATCTCCGCACACAGCTTCTGCAGGATCGGCAGCGCACGGAACGGCATTCGTAGTTGCTCCTCTCGGTAACTCGGGGGGTGGCGGCGACGGCTGTTCCGCAAGCGACTGGCCCAAACCCTGGGAGTCCGCGGATCGCGCCCGGCGAACGGCCGCCCTGGCTGGCGCAAGCCGACAGGCTATTCGTAGCGTGCGGATGCGTCAACCATTGCGACAGCCCGCGGCGGCGCATCAGCCCGCGGGGTGACCGACCAGGGCCAGGAATTCCTCCCGCGTCGCGACCGAGTCGCGGAAGGTCCCGAGCACCGACGAGGTCACCATCACCGAATTCTGCTTCTCGACGCCGCGCATCATCATGCACAAGTGGCGTGCCTCGATCATGACGCCAACACCCTTCGCGTCGATCGATTCGATGATGGCGCGCGAAATCTGTTCGGTCAGCCGCTCCTGCAGCTGCAGCCGCCGCGCGTACATGTCGACGAGACGGGCGAGCTTGGAAAGGCCGAACACGCGGCCGCTCGGGATGTAGCCGATGTGGCAGCGGCCGAAAAACGGCAGCACGTGGTGCTCGCACAGGCTGTAGAGCTCGATGTTCTTCACGATGACCATGCTGTTGGTCTCTTGCGTGAAGATCGCGCCGTTGATCAGCTTTTCCGGATCCGCGCGGTAGCCCGACGTGAGGAAGCTCATCGCCTCGGCGACGCGCCGCGGCGTCCCCTTCAGCCCTTCGCGGTCGGGGTCCTCGCCGATGGCGAGCAGCAGCTCGCGCGTCGCGGATTCAAGCTTCTCGCGGTTCACGTGCATGGGTTCGATCTCCCGTTGCCTCGTTGTGGAAAGGCGTTCATCGTGTCAAAGCGATGGCAGCAATGCGAGGATCAGTGGCGTCGACGCGGCGGCGAGCGCCGTCGACAGAACGAGGCTCGCCGCGACAGGGCCGATCAGCGTATCGAACTCGCGCGCCATCAGGTAGACGTTGGCGCCCACCGGCAGCGACGCCAGCATCACGACCACTTTCGTCTCCAGCGCCGGCAGCGCGAGCATCCGCGCAAGCAGCAGCACGGCCAGGGGCTGCACGGCAAGCTTCAGGAAGGCAATGGTGGCGCTTTCGCGAAAACCCTGCCGAATGCCGTATTCCGCGAGCCCCATCCCGAGGACGATCAGCGACAGCGGCACCGCCGCCTGGGCGACGAGGTCGAGCGTACGCACGACGACATTCGGAAACGCGATGCCGGTAAGACCGACCGCTGTACCGGCGAGGATCGCGCCGACCACCGGGTTGGTGACCACGCCGACCGCCGTCTTGCCGATGGCGGGCCACGACAGTTCGCGCTGACGCGCCCATTCGACCGAAACCGTGACCAGCGTCCAGAGCAGCAGCGAGTTGAAGACCAACACCAGAGAGACGGCGGGCATCGCGTGCTCGCCCAGCAGCACTTTCGCCAGCGGGACGCCGAGAAGCACGTTGTTGGCGAAGATGCCGCCCATCGCGAATACGGACTGCGACGCACCGTCCATGCGGAACAGCGCGAAGGCGACGAAGCGACCGAGGATGAACACGATGAGGCAGCCTCCGAAATAAGCGAGCAACAGCCACGGGTCCACCGCGGGCAGGCCCGAGAAGTCGCTCATCAGTCGGAAAAGCAGCGCCGGCACCGCCACCGAGAACACGAATTTCGTCAGCCAGTCCGAAGCGGCCGCGGGCCAGCCCGCCCAGCGCATCAGCGCATACCCGACCAGCACCAGCAGGAACAGCGGCGCGGTAAGCGAAAGAAGATGAAGGAATGCCTGCATGGAATCGGCGCGTGTCGCGGGGCGCGACGCACGCTGGCCGGTTCACGGACCGGCACGGCTGCCCACGCCGGGCCGGCGTCATTGTAGACAGGAACGGTCGCGCGCGCTTGCCTGTTGCGCGCCGGATTCGCGCATTGCGCGGCATGAGTGGGAAGAATCTACGCAAGATAACCGACGACCAGCAGCGTCACGAGCATGATGAGCATCAGCATCGCCATCGTGCCCGATTGCCACGTGCGCGCAAGAAGGCCCCGCGAGTCGTGCAGCCGACGAACGGCACCGTAAGCGCGGGCGCCCACGCGACGAACCTTCACCGTGACTTGATCACGCATTGCCGTCGCTCGAACTTCGATGCGTTCGACTGCCGCCACGAGGAGCACGCGATAGAACCAGTCGAAATCGAGCGTGATCGTCAGGGTCCGCTGCAACCATTTCAACATGACGAAGAAAGCGAGGCCCGAAAACAGCAGCAGCTGCAACTGGGTCACGACGTGGGCGCCCGTGTAAGGCTCGAAGGCCACCGGATAGGGAAGCAGCCGATAGAGAGGCTGGTAGAACACGCCCAGCCCGACGCAAAGACCGGCAAACAGGATCATCGCGGCGCGCATGTTGAGCGGCGGGTCCGGCGGGCGCAAACCGGAATCCTTCTGGAAGAACACGAACCAGGGAAACTTGATCCCCGCATGCAGAAAGACCCCAGCCGACGCGGCGCCAAGGAGGAGCCACAAGACAAGCAGATGCTCGTCGACTGCCGACTGTACGGTCATCGATTTGCTGACGAAGCCCGAAGTGAGCGGGAACGCGGAGATCGCAAGCGCGCCGACGATCCCGCAGAGCGCCGTGATCGGCATGCTCTGGAAAAGTCCGCCGAGGTCGGTGCACTTCCGCTTGCCCGTCATGTAGAGCACCGAGCCCGCCGACATCAGCAGCAGCGCCTTGTAGAGAATGTGGGTGAAGGCATGCGCCGCCGCCCCGTTCAAGGCCATGTCGGTGCCGATGCCGATTCCGGTCAACATGAAGCCGACCTGATTCACGATGCTGTACGCTAGGATGCGCCGCATGTCGTTTTCGAGCAGCGCGTAGATGATGCCGTAGAACACCATGTACATCCCGATGTAGATGAGCAGCTCGGCGCCGGGGAAGCCCCGCATCAAAGCGTAGACGGCGATCTTGGTGGTGAAGGCCGACAGGAACACGGTACCGCTCCATGAGGCCTCTGGATACGCGTCGGGGAGCCATGCCGAAAAGGGAGGGGCTCCGGCATTGATCAGAAACGCGGCCAGAATCAGCCACTGGCTGAGGCCGTGCGGCGCCATCGCAACGAACTGAAGCGAACCGGTTTCCAGCGCGCGTCCCGCGACTCCGATCAGGAGAAGCACGCCGCCGGTCAAGTGGATCATCAGGTACCGAAGGCTCGCCCGGTAAGCCGAATTCGTGCCGGCGCTCCAAAGGACGAGCACGGAGCCGATCGCCATCAGTTCCCAGAACACGAACACTGTGAGCAGATCGCCTGCAAACGTCACGCCCAGCGCAGATCCCGCGTACAGCAAGGCGGCCGGCAATTCGAGGCGAGCGGATTGGTTGAGCGAGAACAACGCTCCGCCGAACGCCATTAGCGCAAAGATCGTCCCGAACAGACGGGAGAGCTTGTCCACCGCAAACGGAATGATCGGGTATCCGGCGAGTCGGCTCGTCCAGATCGCGCCGTCGCCGACAGTCCAGACCAGGATCAGCGCCGCCAGCGGCGCGACCAGCGCCACGGTGCTGCGGGCGCGGCCCCGGAGGAGCGCCACCAGGAATGCCCCCAGCATCAGCACGAGGCCGGGATGCACGTCAGGCATCGTCCGCCTCGTCGTCGTAGTAGGTGTCAGGACGCTTGAGCAGGACGCCGATCGCTTTCGCGAGGACGATGAGCACTGCGCACGCCAGGAAACCGAACCAGGCGTAGAAACCGGGCAACCGCTCCGCGTCGAAATGCGCCTCTTCCGGGACGAAAGCCCCGGCAAGCACGACCGCGGCGAGCACCGCGATGAAGAGCCTCCACACCGCGCGGACGGCCTCAGGTCGGGTCAGCCAGTGCCGTTCCACCCTCAACCTCCGAGCAGCCCGCGGGCCAGTGCAATCGGGACGTCGGTGAAAAAGAACAGCGCGACCGTCAATGCCGCTGTTGCCACAACGGCGATCACCATCGTCGACGGGGCCTCGCCATGCGCGCCGTTCACCGTCGGCGGCTCGCGGAGAAACGCGCGATACACGATCGGGATGAAGTAGCCCGCGTTCAGCAGCGTGCTCGCGACGATGACGGCGAGCGCGGCCCAGTGCTGCGCCTGCAGCGCCCCGCTGACGATGTACCACTTGCTGATCACGCCGACGGTCGGCGGCAAGCCGATCATCGACAGCGAGGCGACGGCAAAGGCTGCCAGCGTCCAAGGCATCCGCCGGCCCACGCCGTCGAGCTCGCTGACTTGCGTCTTGCGGGAGGCGGTGTAGATCGCGCCGGCGGCGAAGAACAGCGTTATCTTGCCAAACGCATGAGCGGCGACGTGCAACGCCGCCCCGACAACCGAAATCGGCGCGAGGATGGTGGCCGCGAGCACGACGTAGGAAAGCTGGCTGACGGTCGAGTAGGCGAGCCGGCGCTTCAGGTTGTCGGCACGCAGTGCCACGATGGACGCGGCGATGATGGTGAACCCGGCCACGTACGGCAGCCAGTCGAAGTTCGCACCGGCCGCGTCGAATCCGAACGTATAGACGACGACCTTGACCACGGAGAAGACGCCGGCCTTCACGACCGCGACGGCGTGCAACAGCGCCGAAACCGGCGTCGGCGCCACCATCGCGGCCGGCAGCCAGCGGTGAACCGGCATGATGGCGGCCTTGCCGATCCCGAACATGAAAAGTGCGAGGAGTACGGTGGCGCCGAGGGGCGAAATCCTTCCTGCGAGAATTCCGCCCGGGACGAAATCCAGGGTGCCCGCGAAAATCCACGTAGCCACGATGGCGGGAAGAAGCAGCGCCGTCGACGTCGAGAGAAGAACGCCGACGTACGTACGCCCGCCGCGCGCCGCTTCGTCGTCGCCGTGATGCGTGACCAGCGGATAGGTCACGAGCGTCAGCATCTCGTAGAACACAAACAGGGTCAGCAGGTTTCCCGAGAAGGCCACGCCGATCGTGCTCGCGAGCGCGAGCGCAAAACAGACGTAGAAGCGCGTCTGATGCGATTCGTCGTTGCCTCGCATGTAGCCGATCGAATACAGCGAGCTTGGAATCCAGAGCGCGGATGCGATCAATGCGAACAGCAAGCCAAAGGGCTCGACGCGAAATTCCAATGCCAGGCCGGGCATCATTTCGACCAGGCGAAGACTCGGCCGGTCGCCCGAGAGCACGAACGGAAGGAGCGAGACGACGGTGACGAACAGCCCTGTCGCCCCCAGCAGCGTGGCCGCTTCGCGGAGGTTGGGCGCGCGATGGCTCGCCGCCACCAGCGCCGCGGCGCCGACGGGCGCCGCGAGCGCAACGGCAAGGAGCGTTTCAGGCGTCATCGCGCACTGTGCAGCAGCAGCTCCGCCGCGCTGCCGGCGAAGCCGATGTTGAATGACGTCCAAATCCCGAAGTAGACGCACGCACCCACCATCAACCAGGCTGGCAGCAGCATGCTGAGGGGCATCTCGCCGCGCCGCGGCGCCTGCGGTCCTGGCGCCTGCAGGTACGCGGCTTCCACGAAGCGCCAGACGTAGGCGACGGCAATGAGCGAGCTTGCGACGATGAGCGCCGCGAGCCACCAATAGCCGCGTTCCAGCGCGCCGGCGACGAGATACCACTTCGTCGTGAATCCCGCCGTGGCGGGAACTCCGATCAAACTGAGGCCTGCGATGACGATCCCGAATGACGTGAACGGCATCCGCCGGCCGAGGCCGGCGATCGCCGCGAAGCTCGTTCCGCCACAGCGCATCGAAATCCCGCCGGCGAGCAGGAAGAGCGCGCCCTTGGTTATGCCGTGGTTGAACAGGTGGGCAATCGCACCGGTCAGCCCCGCAGCGTTGGTCAGCGCGATGCCGAGCGTGATGTAGCCGATCTGGGCGACGCTCGAGTACGCGAACATCCGCTTCAGATCCGGCTGGAAGACGGCGACGAGCGACATCGTCACGATGGCGACGACCGACAGGGCGAGAAGTATGTCGGCAAAGGGCAGCGTCCGGAATACGAGCCCCGCGCCGAAGACCACGTAGTAGAAGCGCACCAGCACGTACAATGACACCTTGGTCGCCGTTGCCGCGAGGAACGCAGTGACGACCGAAGGCGCGTACGCGTACGCGTTGGGCAGCCATTGATGCAGGGGGAAGAGCGCGAGCTTCATCCCGATGCCCACCGTGATGAAGGCGAGCGCGGCAAGAACCGGCCGCATCTCGTGAACGGCCGTAATGCGAACCGCGAGATCGGCGAGGTTGAGAGTGCCCGTCATCAGGTACAGAAGCCCGATGCCGATCACGTAAAAGGTGGCGCCGATCGTGCCCAGCACCAGGTACTGGAACGCGGCAAACAACGCCTTCCGCTTTTCACCCATCGCGATCAGGACATAGGCGGACAGCGACGAGATCTCGAGGAATACGAACAGATTGAAGACGTCGCCGGTGATCGTCATGCCGAGCAGCCCCGCAAGGCAGAGGCAGTACATCGAATAGAACAGGTAGCGCCGCTCACTCGGCAATTCCGCCGCCACGCTGGTTCGCGCGTAGGGCATGACGATCGCACCGACGAGGGAGGCCAGCACCAACACGAACGAGCTGAACCGATCTACCCGGTACTCGATTCCCCAGGGCGGCGGCCAGCTGCCGATTGCATACGAGACAACGCCCGACTGGGCAGTGCGCATGGCGAGCTCGACCGCGATCGCCAGCCCGGCCCAGCTGACCGCCGTCGCGAGCGACCATGCGAACCCTTCGCGGCGCACCACTACGATGAGCGGGGCGCAGATCAGAGGCAGGACTACCTGGAGCGCCGGCAGATGCTCGGCTATCATCGCGCCGTTTGTTGTTCTGCGGCGCCGTCGCGCTCGAGGATTTCGTCCTCTTCGATCGTGCCGTAGGCCTCGCGAACGCGGACGACGATCGCCAGACCAAGGGCGAGCGTAGCGACGCCCACCACGATGGCGGTGAGAATCAGCACGTGCGGCAGCGGATTGGAGTAGGTCTTGAACGCTTCGGCAACGATTGGCGCCGTTCCCCCGACGAGCTTGCCGGGTGCGATATAGAGCAGGTAGACCGAGGTCTGGAAGATCCCGAGGCCGATCAGCTTCTTCACCAGGTTGCCGCGGGCGATCGTGATGTAGAGTCCCGCGATCATCAGGAAAACCGCGATCCAGTAGCCGTAGTGGCCGGCGATCGCCATCAGTCCTCCGGATCGTGCGTGCGCCCGGCGAACATGTAGAAAATCTTGAGCATGACACCGGACACCGTCACCGCAACGCCGACCTCGATCCAGAAGATCCCGCGCTCCTGGCCGTGCACCGGATCCGGATCGAGCACGAAGTAGTCGAGATAGTTGCCACCGAGCAGCAGCCCTGCGACGCCGACGCCGGCGTAGATCAGCACGCCGCCGGCCATCATCGTCTCCACCACCGCGTCAGGGAGCAGGCGGCGTGCGTCGGGCAGGCCGAAGATCAGCGCGTAGAAGATGATGGCGGCCGCGATGATGACGCCTGCCTGGAAGCCGCCCCCCGGGCCGAGCTCGCCATGGAATTGCACATAGAGCGCGAAGAGCAGCACGAACGGAATGAACAGCTTGGCGACGACCCGCAGGATGAGATCGCCTCTCATCGCACTACCCCGTCACGGCGCCGGCGACGCAGCAAGGCAACAACCCCGGCGCCCGCCGTGAACACCACGGTCGTTTCCCCGAGCGTGTCGTAGCCGCGATAGCTCGCAAGCACGGCGGTGACCACGTTGGGAACGCCCGTCGCTCGGAGCGATTCGGCCAGGTACCGCGGCGCGACGTGGGTGTGGATCGGCGCGTGCGGATCTGAAAACGCAGGCAGTCCGAGCGTCCCGTACACGAGAGCACCGCCGACCCCGAACGCGACCAGCAACGGCAGCGCCCTACGACGAACAGGCTTGGCTTCCTCGCCCTTGGTTAGATAAAGGGCGCCGAGCAACAGCACGGTCGATATGCCCGCTCCGACCGAGGCCTCGGTCATCGCGACGTCGACCGCGTCGAGCGCGACGAGGACCGACGCCATCAGGAAGCTGTAGATCCCGGCGAGAACGACGACCGCGAAGAGGTTCCGCTGCACGGCGACGGCAACCACCAATATCGCCATCAACGTCAGCAGCGCGTCGATGATCAGCGGTTCGATGGCTCGTCTCCGGGGGCGAGCATCGGTCGCAGGCCACGGGCGAGGGCAGCCTTGATCAGCGCGTGCGTCGCGGCGGGGCTCGTGAACAGGATGAACAATCCGAGAAACAGCAGCTTCACCGCAACCAGCGTGAATCCGGCTTGCAGGATGAGACCGACGAGCAGGAGTCCCGCGCCAAGCGTATCGGTGACGCTGGCTGCGTGCATCCTGGTAAAGAAGTCCGGCATCCGAATCAGACCCAGTGCCCCGACGATGGAAAAAGCGCCGCCGGCGACCAGACATAGCCAACTGGCGATTTCAACGGCCGTGGTCATGGCTGTCTGTCCTCACCCGGATCACCGAGATTGCCTCGCTGAAAGAATTTGAGTACGGCGATCGTCCCGACGACGTTGAGGAGACCATACGTGATGGCGATGTCGAGGAACTCCGGACGCCCGGTGAGAAAGCCGATGACTGCGAGCAACATCATGGCGATCGTGCCCACGGTGTTGCCGGCCTGGACGCGGTCGAATACGGTCGGACCGAGAATGGCTCGGGTCAGGACGAGCGTCAAGCTGATGAGAAGCGCGATCGAGGCGACAGCGAACATCATCGGGGTTTTTCCAGCAACGTGATTCGCCGATCCATCTCGCTGCTGGCAACACCCTCGGCGCCCGTCCGCGTCAGTGCGTGGACGAGAAATTCGCCCGGCTTCGCTTCAACGGTGATCGTGCCCGGCGTGAGCGTAATTGAGTTCGCGTGCGTCACCAGACCGACAACGCTTTGCTGCGAAGGCGCGAAGCGGATCAAGGTCGGACTGATGGGCAGGCGTGGATGAAGAATCCTCTTGGAGACGTCCCATCCTGATTTGGCGATTTCCTTTACCAGCCACGGCCAGTAGGAAATCACGATTCGCCACAGATCGATCGGGTGGCCTTCACGGTCCACCACTTCCATTCGTCGTCCGAAGAGCACCACCGCGATCGCCGAGCCGGCGCCCGCGGCGATCAGGAACGGCGTGAAATGGCCGGACAAGAGCAGCCAGAAGGCAAAGAGCAGCACGAATGCGCTCACACTACGCATCGACTTCTCCCTTCATCGTCCAGCGGCGCGCGAATTCCAACGGTGGATTCGCGCCGGCCCGTCCACCTGCCGCGGGGGTCAAATCCAAAACGCACCCGTGCTGTCACGGCGATGATGACGGGCAGCGAACACGAGAACAAGGACAATTTCTGGGGTGAGTAACCAGCAGCCCATCGGCCCGGTTCTGCAGGCATGCGCGAGGCATTGGCGAGTCGTTTCAACGTGAGCCAGACGGCGAATGCACGAGCGGCATAAATTACCACAAGGCGCCGCCCGGGCGATCCGCTCCGGAACGCGATTGCCAACGGGCGGCCTCCCGGCGGTTGCTCGCGTTTGCTGCGATCGCCTGCGCGCTTCGCGCTCGGGGCATCTCTGCGCCGCTCGCGCCGTCACCGTGGCCCGGCGCTCCGCTCGCGCCGGGGTACGCTCGCAGCTTCGCTGCGCTACGCGGCCGAGAGCGCCACCTTGTCCGGAGGTCGCGTCGCAGCCAGCGCGTCGAGCGCCGCGCTCACCGCGCGATCGAACAACGGCACCGGCTCGACGACGAGGGAGGCGCGACCCGAGCCCAGCTCCCAGGCAAGATCCTCGGGCGAGAAGACGAACGCCTGCGTACGCGAGCGGCTCGTGAACACGTACTTGGAGCGCAGCGGACTCACCCAGGACAACCGCGCATTGACCGCCGATGCGCCAGTCCCGAATGCGAGCCACGTGCCGACTGCCATCTCGGTCACGAAATCGTGGACGTTGACCGCTGCCGGCGCATTGGCTGCGGTCGCGGCCGCGCGGGGGGAGGCAGCCGGCGGCGGCAAGCCGGGCGCTGCCGCGGAAGCTGCGCCTCGCAACGCGGCCGCAGGCTTGATCGCCGCCATGTGCAAGCCGTAGAGCGCCTCGAAGAACGCCTTCGCGCGGTCATCGGATACCGCCACCGCCGCGCAGCCGCGGCGCAGGCCGGCAACGAGCGCCGGCACCATCTTCGTGAGCTTCGCTCGTTGCGCGGTCCGCTCTTTGACGACGATGCTCCACAGCAGGTTGTCGAGAGTGGCAAGCGCGTCGCGCCACGCCTCGCTGTCGGCGCCCCCATCGGCATGGAGGGTCGTGAGGTAGTCGGACCACACCGTCTCCGCGAACGCGCGCACGTCGAACGGAATGTCGAGGCCCGCGAGCCGGTCGCGCACCAGCGCGCGGACGTGCGCGCGGCCGGCGTCGCTCTCCTCGGACGCGAGCGCCCGCACGACGTTGTCGTTGAGCGCCGGGAGAGCCTCGCGCCGGTCGGTATCGATGAACGTCTGCAGCGCCGCATCGGCCGTCTCGAACACGGCGACGTCGATCTCGAAATCACGGCAGACGTCGCCGACAATCCGCTGCGCAGTCGCTTCGAATGCGTCGCCATAGGCTTCGCCGGACGTCGCGCCGATCGCCGCCTCCGCCAGGTGGTCGAGCAGCTTGCGTGCGGCGTGAGTCCGGTCCGAGAAGAACGTGTGGTCGAGCAGTGCCGCCTTGACGATCGGCACCTGGAGCCGCCCGAAGAGGCGCCGTTGCCGGTCCGCGATCGACGGGTCGCGGAAAATGTAATCGAACAGCAGCGCGATCACGTCCATCGCGACGCGATCGGCCGGGTTCGCAACCTGCTCCGTCACCGCGGCGCTGAGGTGGCGGACCAGGTTCTGCGGAACCGCCGCGGCCGCGGTACCGGCCGGTGGCAGCGGCATCGCCTGCGCGATGGCCACGGGCAGATCGAGCCGCTGCCACTGGCCCAGCGTCGCGAACAACGGCGTCGAGGTCCCGAGCGCCATCATCGGGTCGAGATTCGGGAAATCACCGCTCGGCGGGTCGGCGCCCGCAGTGAGCGGCGGCCCGGTTCGCGCGCCGAGCTCCGCCAGCGCCGCGAGGCCGGCGAGGATCGCGGGCGTCGGCGCGAAGGCCGGACCGGCCTGGGTCAGCGACTGGCCCGCCGCAGCGGCGGATTCACCGCCGCCGGCGAGCGAGGGAAAGGCGCGGAGGGCGTCGGCCGCCACCGACGCGCTTCCCGCTCCCGACGCGGGCGGCACGACGATATCGGTCGGCAGCGGGCCGGCCTCGGAAAGCATGCGGGTGAACGTCGGCAGCAGATCGCCGTCGTCCTGCGGCCGCCATTCGCTGCGCGCCCGCAGCGCCGCCTTGAGCTCGGGCAAGACGCCGCGATCGGCGAGCAGCCGGTTCATCGAAATGTAGATCTTGTTGACCGCGGGGGTGATGTCGGCAAGCACCCGTTCCATCAAGGGCCGCCACACGCGCGGGTTCGGGTACACCGCGCGCGAGCTCGCGCCGAGCGCGTCGAGGAGATACGCCGGCCCGAAGGGGTTGTCGATTTGGCGGCCGGCCGCAGGCAGCAGCATGCCGACGCGGCCCTCGAGTGCATCGTGCTCGCGCTTGGTGAAGCGATGAAGAAATGCCGTGGCGGCGACGAGCGCCGCCTGTTTTTCCTGATCGAACGGCGACAACATCGCCAGCGAGGCTGCCGAGGCGTCGCTGTCGGGACGCAGGCCGCGGCGGTGCTCGCCGGCGAGCCGGCGCTCGAAGGCCGCCGCGACCGCACGCTCGAAGCGCTCGATCCATTCGTTTCGTTGACCGATGAATTCGGCTACGGCGCCGTCAGGCACGCCACTCGTCGTCTCGAACAGGTCGGAGGCCAGATCGAGCGACGCTCGCGTCGCTTCGAACACGCGGCTGGAATATTGTTGGTAGCAGGCACGAAGCAACGCCTGCCGCTCGTCGGCGGGGAGCGGTCGCTCGCTCCCGGCGTGGGGACCGGTGCGGGAATCGAAGTCGCTCGGGCGGTCGGACATGGATACCAACGCATTCTAAACGCGAGCGACGTGCCACGTCCGAAGGGCAATCGAAGGTGATCGCCGCCGGAAGAGAGCGCCGATATCGCATTGCAGCATGGTCAGGGTTCCTGTCGCGTACCGTTGTCCGAATGTTCGTCGCCCGCCATCTCGTTTAAGATGAATGCCCTCGAGTCCAGGTCCCAACGGCACCGGGGAGGACCCGCGATGAAGTGCAGCGTCTGTGGAAGCGATAGCAATGCCGATGCCAGGTTCTGCGCGTACTGCGGGGCGAAGCTCAATCCGGGGGCCGACACCTTGTTTCGGCCCTCCGCTGGCGCACACCCGGCCACGGCTCCATCGGCGCCGGTGGAAGCCGGGGCCGCGACCTCGGTCGGCCCGCGGACGAAGAACCCCCTCGGACCGCTGCTCCTGCTGCTCGCGGCAGTCGCGATCGTTGGCTACGGCGCTTACCGGACGCTGATACCGGACGCGTCCACGCCGGGAAATGCCGCGGTCGAATCACCCGACCGCACGGCGCCTTCGTCGGAAGCCACAAAATCCGTCGCCGCCCCCACGCCGTCCGCGTCCAAATCGGCCACGACGGAGCCGGCCGCCGCGCCGCCGCGGGAAGCGCTTCCCGGCGCGCAGCCACCCGCTGCGGCATCGAAAACCCCTGTGGCCGCGGCGCCCCGAGCCGCCTCGAAGACGACCGCGCCGCGGCGGCGGGCGGCGTCTCCCGCCAAAGCCCGGCCGCCGGCCAAGTCGGTCGCGTCGCCCGCGCCGCCACCCGCGACCGCCGCCGCCGCGCCGCCGCCACCGATGGCCGCCGCGCTTCCCCCGGCCAAGCCCGACTCGCTTATGCAGCTGAACGACGCGCTGGCCCGCTGCGTGGGCCAGAACCTGATCCGGCGCGCCGTGTGCGAGCAGCGCGCAAGGCTGCAGCATTGCGACGGCTACTGGGGTCAGGTCGCGCAGTGCCCGAACGGGACGCCGAAATTTCCAACCAACTGACGCGGTGCGGGCCGCGGCGAAGGCACCTCGGGCGATTGAAGCCGTCAGCCGCTAGCCGCGCCCGACGAACGGCATCTTCGTCGCCATCACCGTCAGGAACTGGACGTTGGCGTCGAGCGGCAGGCTTGCCATGTAGAGGACCGCGGAGGCGACGTGCGCGACGTCCATCAGCGGCTCGACCGCGATCGCGCCATCGGCCTGCGGGACGCCCTTCGCCATCCTCGCCGCCATCTCCGTCGCCGCGTTGCCGATGTCGATCTGGCCGCAGGCGATATCGTACTTCCGGCCATCGAGCGACGCCGATTTGGTGAGGCCGGTAATGGCGTGCTTGGTCGACGTGTACGGCGCCGAATTCGGCCGCGGCGCGTGCGCGGAGATCGAGCCGTTGTTGATGATGCGGCCGCCGCGCGGAACCTGGCTTTTCATAAGCCGGAAGGCCTCCTGGACGCACAGGAAAGCGCCGGTCAGGTTGATGTCGACGACGTTCTTCCACTGCGCGAGCGTGAGCTCCTCGAGCGGGATCGCGGGCGCGCCGACACCGGCGTTGTTGAACAGCAGATCGACACGGCCGAACGCGTCCTTCGTCCGCATGAACAGCGCGCGCACCGACGCCGGATCGCCGACGTCGGTAGGCACGGCGAGCGCCTTCGCGCCGGCGGCTCCCGCATCGGCGACCGTCTGCTTCAACGGCTCCTCGCGCCGGCCGGCGAGCGCCACCCGGTAACCTTCGTTCAGAAGAGCAAGAGCGACTGCCTTGCCGATGCCGGTGCCGGCGCCGGTCACGATCGCGACCCTGGGTTCACTGTTCATCGAAGAATCGTCCTTTCGTTGCCGGCGGCGGGGCGCCGCGGCCTTCGCGCCATTTCGTGGGCCTTGCCCGCAGCCGTCATTTCGCCTCCGGCTTGACCTTCCACGCGCGCTCGCGGCTTTTCGCCTCCTGGATCTCATCGGAGGTCATCTTCGCGGCGACGTCGCCCAGCGCCCGCGCCGCGTCGGAGCGGGGGCCACCGGCCGGGAGCGCAAAAATCGCCAGGTCGATCCACTTCATCGCTTCGACGTTGTCCTGCGGGACGCCGCTGCCGCCCGCATAGAGGAGTCCGAGATTGAGCTGCGCGAGCGGGAAGCCCTGGTCGGCCGCGCGCTGGAACCACTTCGCCGCGGTGCTCGCGTCCTTGCGCACGCCGGCTCCTTCGGCGTAGCTGGCGCCGAGGTCGTATTGCGCCGCCGCGTCGCCCTGGGCGGCGGCGCGCTCGAACCACAGCGCCGCCTCGGCGTCGTTGACGGCCACCCCCTTGCCTTCCGCGTACATGACGCCGAGGCGATACTGGGCCGCCGCCAATCCGCTTTCGGCGAGAGGACGCCACAACGCGATGGCTTTGGCGTAATCCTTCGCCTGGTAGGCGGCCATGCCATCCTCCAGCGGCCCCCCTAGCGCAGGCGCGATGGCGGGGCCGGTCAGCACGGCGAGAACGAGGGCGATGCGAAACACGCGCTTCATCGATAATCTCTCGGGGGCGGGATCGAGCGGAGGCTTGCGGATGAACCTGAAATGATAACCGACGCAGATGCCGATGCGCCGTGCGGTCGGCGCCGGTGCCGGTGGCAGCGCGCGCGAGCGGCGGCCCAACGTAGACGACAGATTTCCGACTGCCGGTGGTCGCTTGCGCCGCGGCGGAATGGTATGATGACATTGTCATAACTCGGAACCGCGGGGGCGAATCGGGCACCGCGGAACCCCCACCGAGGTCATGAACCCGGGCTTAGCGCAAGAGGTATCGATGAGTTGCACCATCTGCGGGAGGTCCGTGCTTCCCGGCGCGAAGCTGTGCGTTCAGTGCAGGAAGGCGCTGAAGCGCGCGCGACAGGAGACGGTGTCGCAGCTCGAGCCGATGCCGCGCCGCACGAAGGCAAACTCCGCGGACAAGGGTGACAGGTTCGACGTTCGCGGCGGCCTCGTGCGCGGCGCGCGCGCGTGGCCGTACCGAATGAGGATCCCAGCGAGTCTCGTCGCTCTCGGGATCGTCGTGGTGACGACCGGCTATTTCTTCAGCCATCTCCGCGGTGCCGTTGCGGATCAGCCCGAAGCCGAGGGTCCCGGCTCGTCGCAGAAAACGCTTACCGGCGGCGCCTATGTGCCACTGCCCGTGACACCGTTGCCGAGCCGGGAAGCGCCGCCTGCCGAGCTCACGGTGCAAGCGGTCGGGCCCGATGCGGTCCCGGCGCCGACGATCGCGGCCAAGCCCGCGGTTCCTCGCCCGGCGAAGGCGGCACGCCCGCGGGACCCCGCGGTTGCGGCGGAACCGCCGACCACGCGTTTCGAGCCGCCGCCACCGCCCGTCGCGTCGGCCCCGCCGCAACCGGACATGACGCCGAAGCCGGTGGTTCCCGATCGCTGGCAATTGCTGTCGGAGGCCATCGCGCGCTGCGCGGGCGAGGGCTTTCTCGGGGGCGTGATCTGCGAGCAGCGCGCCCGCTGGCAGTATTGCGAGGGTTCCTGGGGAAAGGTCGCGCAATGCCCCGGCGCGATGAACAGCGATTTCCAACGGTAGGGTGCTGCGATCGGCGGGCCAAGAAAGCCTCGATTTCGGCTACAGGCGCGAGCGCACCCTCGGTAAGATAGCGCTCTTGCAGCTCCACGGGTGCGCGCCGTGCCTACCTCCAGGAAGTCCCCCTCACGCAGGCGCGTCCGCGCCTCGCTCGCTGCGGAACCTAAATCCGCTCCGACCAGCGAATCGCCGCTCGTCGCCGTCGCGCAGCAGCTCCGGTCGTGGACCGATTCGGTGCTGGGAATCGCCGGCGCCGCCGCCGACGTGTCGATCGGAGCGGCCAAGGCCATTCTGGTCAAGCCCGAGCAGCGCGCCGCCCTCCAGAAAGCCGGCACGGTCCTGCGCGGGATGCGCGAAGCGGCCGGCCTCAGCTTGAAGGAAGTCGGCGACGCGATCGACCTCAAGGAACCGACGCTCCTCGAGCTCGTCGAGAACGGCAAGGTGGCGCTGCCTTTCGAGATCATCCTGCGACTGGCATCGGTGCTGGGCCGCAACGATCCGATCTCGTTCGTCATGCGTTTCACGCGCTCGTACAACCCGGAGGTGTGGCGCACGCTCGAGAATCTGGGCATCGGGCGCTTTGCCGTGCAGGCGGGACGCGAACGCGAATTCGCGAACATCTACCGCGGCAGCGATTCCGCGCGCACGCTCTCGGACGAGGACTTCAATGCGGTGCTCGGGTTCGTCCGCGCCGCCTTCGAGTTGGCCCTGACGTTCCGCGGCGCGAAGAACGGCGCCGCGACGAGGCGCGCGAGCCGGCGCGCGGCCACCGGCTGACGCACGCGCCCGCAGCGTCGAACCCCGCGTGCCGCTTGTCGCGTGCCAACCCGAGGCAAACATGGCAACTTTCCATTTGCAAATCCCGACCTTGGCTGCGCGCTTCACGGCGGCAGTGACCTTCGCGCTGGTTGCCGGGGCAGCGCGTGGAGAACCGGTCTATTTCGACGTCGCAGGCGGCTCGCACCCGCACGACGTCGCGGCGGCCACCGCTCCCGGCGGTCCCGTCTATTACACGGCGCAGGCCACCGGCAAGCTCGGCATTCTGGATCCGAAGACCGGGAAGTTCGAGGAAATCCCCCTCGGTCCCCAGTCGGCGCCGCACGGGGTGATCGTCGGCCCCGACGGCGCACCCTGGATCACCGACGGCGGACAGAACGCGATCATCCGCGTGGATCCGGCGACGCACGCCGTGCGCGCGTGGCCCCTTCCCGCGGAGGCGGAGTCTGCGAACCTCAACACGCTCACCTTCGATCGCAAGGGGCGCGCCTGGTTCACGGGCCAGAGCGGGTACTACGGCCGGCTCGACCCGGTGCCCGGAGAAGTCAAGGTGTGGAAGGCGCCCCGCGGTCGTGGGCCCTACGGGATTACGACGACGCCAGGCGGCGACGTCTATTACGCATCGCTGGCCGGGAATTACATCGCGCGCATCGACATCGACACCGGCGCGGCCACGGTCATCGAACCCCCGACGCCGCGCCAGGGAGCACGTCGCGTCTGGTCCGATTCGCGCGGACGGATCTGGGTGAGCTACTGGAACACAGGGCAGGTCGGGCGCTACGATCCGGCCGCGAAAGCGTGGCGGGAGTGGAAGCTGCCCGGCGTCCAACCCCATGCATATGCGGTGTGGGTCGACGACAAGGACAACGTGTGGCTGAGCGACTGGTCGGCGAATGCGCTCGTCAAGTTCGATCCCGTCACCGAAAAATTCGAAGCCTTTCCGTCGAGCCGCTCGGGCGCCGACGTTCGCCAGATGCTGGGTCGGCCGGGGCAAGCCTGGGGTGCGGAATCGGGCAACGCGCGCCTCGTCATGGTGCCGACGCGGTAGCCACGATGCAGCGAAGGGGTCGGGGCCGCCGCGAGGTCCGAGCGCGGCGCGACCCCGCCCCTAAAGGAGCATCCGTTCAGCCCTCGTACTTGAACGACAGCTGGACCCGCGCGCGATAGGCGACGATCTTGCCGCTTTCGACCTTCATGTCGAGCTTGCAGACTTCCGCGATGCGCAGGTCGCGCAGCGACTTGCTCGCGGTGACGACCGCATTGGTTGCCGCATCCTCCCAGGACTTGGTGCTGGTACCGATTACCTCGGTGACACGATAGACGCCTTCCACCGGTTGTTTCTTTGCCATGATCCGACCTCCTTTATCCGGGTTGTTCGCCCGCGGGAACAACTCTCGCGGGGACGATTCCATGATACGCGCGGGGAGGTCTCGCGCACAGCGCAGCTCCGCGATTCGGCCATGCGCTCGGGCAGGGGTCGTCAGGGTCGCGTTACTCGACGATCCGGCCTCGAGCCGCCTTGATCCGGCCGCGCCGGATCTTGACTTCGACACGCCGGCGTTGCGAGCCCTTGGTTGGGCGCGTCGGTTTTCGTGGTCGCGGCACGGCGGCGGCGTCATCGATGAGCTCTCGCAACCGGGCGAGCGCGTCGTCGCGGTTGCGATCCTGGCTGCGATAGCGCTGCGCCTTGATGACGATCACGCCAGCGGCGCTGATCCGTCGGTCGGCGCGCGCGACCAGCCGCGCCTTCACGTCGTCCGGCAGCGACGAAGCACGAATGTCGAAGCGCAGATGAACGGCGGCTGCGACCTTGTTGACGTTCTGGCCGCCGGCGCCCTGCGCGCCGATCGCCGTCCACTCGATATCGGCCGGATCGATCCGAATCATTGCGCTGGCATCGATCGCGCTCAGCCGCGCGCGCTCAGCCTAGGTCGCCGGCGGCGAGCCGCCGCGCCTCGGCTTCCCGGTAGTGCCTTCGCGCCATCGGATACAGCGCCCCGACGACAACGATGCCGAGCAGGCCGGGGAAGCCGAGGCCGTACCACACGCCGTAGGGTTGACCGGCGAGGAGCGCGACAACGCCGACTCCGAGCAGGCATGCGCACATGACGATCACCGCCACGTAGAGTCCGAGCACGAGACGCCGCGCCTTGCCCCGCGGCGCCAGCGTGCCGGTCACCGCACCGAGCGTTCCGCCGACTACGCCGAGCAGCGTCCCCGGAATCCAGGCATAAAGATTGGGATCGAACCACGGCACGATCATGGTTTGCCTCCTTTGGTCGCAACACGATACGCATCGAGCAATTCGCGGGCCGTGGCCGACGCAAGTTGCCCGTCGGCAACGAGCACGCGGAGCTTGCGCTGGAAGGGGTCGGCGATTTTCGGATCGCCTGCCGCCCGGACCTTGGCGATGAGGCGATCGAGCCGTGCGCGCACCGTCGGATAGGAAACGCCGTATTCGTCGGCGAGCGCCTTCAGCGATCCCGACGACAGCAGGAAGCGCCGCAGGAACTGCAGGTCCTCGCCGGACAGCATCGCAATCCAGGCGGGCGGGGTCGCTTCGCGGCTCATTGTCGCCCGGAGTTTTTCATGAAATGAATATAGGGTTAAACAAAATTGATGTCAATAAAATTGATGTAATACTCAATTAAATTGATAGTCGGCCGCTGCTAAATCCACGGGCGGCGCGCACGGGGGGCACAATGCGGATCCGGCATCGGCGCCGGAACGCGTTCGCGGATGCGAAGGGGCTTTGAGCGCCATCGGGCAGCGGGAGCCCGTCGAGGGCAGTCCAGCGGCGGTAGCCGCAAGCATGAAGGGAAGAGACGCGATGAGCGGAGTGCAGGAGCGTTTCGGGCGGGCATTGCGGCTGGGCAGCATCGGCGGCGGGCCGGAGTCGTGGATCGGGCGCATGCATCGCGGCGCCGCCGAAATGGACGGCCGCTGGCGCAGCGTCGCCGGCGTCTTTTCCAGTGATCCGACACGCTCCCGCGTCGCCGGCGTCGTGCTGGGACTCGACCCGGCGCGAAGCTACGGCGACGTCGCCGAAATGCTCGCCGCGGAGCGTGACCGGGAAGACGGCATCGACGCGGTCGCGATCATGACGCCCAACGACACGCATTACGCCTTCGCGCGCGCGGCGCTCGACGCGGGTCTCGACGTCATTTGCGACAAGCCCGTCACCCGCGATCATCGAGAGGCGTGCGATCTCGCCGTGCGAGTCCGCCGGGAGGCGCGCATCTTCGCGATCGCGCATGGCTATTCCGCGTATCCGATGACCCGTTACGCCCGCGCGCTCGTACGCGAAGGCGCCCTTGGCGCGATCCGGCTGGTGCAGGTCGAATACATTCAGAGCGGGCTCGCGACCCGGCTCGAGGACGGGCCTATCAACAACCGCCTGCGCTGGCTGCTCGATCCCGAGCGCAGCGGTCTCGCGCTGGTGATGAGCGCCATCGGCTGCCACGCGCAGCATCTGGCCTCATTCGTCGCGGGCGTCGATGCGGCGCGCGTCGCGGCGGACGTTGGCGCGCTCGTCCCCGACCGCAAGGTCGTCGACTACGTCTCGGCGCTGATCGAGTTCGAAGGCGGCGCGCGCGGCACGCTGACGGTGACCCAGGCGGCAGCTGGCGGCGAAAACGACATCCGGCTGCGTGTCTATGGCGAAAAGGGCCTTCTCGACTGGTCGCACCGGGAGCCGTCGTACCTGCGCCTTTCGGTGCACGGCGAACCGATCCGCATCGTCGGCCGCGGCGATCCGTTCCTGCCGCCCGAAATCACCGCCGCGGGCCGCACGCCGCGTGGGCATCCGGAGGGATTGCGCGAGGCGTTCGCAAACATCTACTCCGAAGTCGCGCACGAGCGGATGGCGCGCGCGTTGGGCGATCCAATTCCCGCGATCGTCTATCCGACGATCGAGGAAGGCGCCCACACGATGGCGTTCATCGAGGCGTGCGTTGCGGCGCAGGCCAAAGGCGGTTGGGTCGACGTGGCACGCACGCCGACGGTCTGACTCGGCGCCGCGTCAGATGCCGAACGACACGACCGCGGGGCCGAACAGCGAGCGGTGAAAGGTCATTACCACGATTGCCAACACGACCCCCGCCACGAGGGCGATCACGTCGTGCCGTGCAGTGGGGGTGAACGCCTTGACCGCGTGCCGATGGACCGCCGAGGCGAGATCGACGAGGGCATAGGCGACGAAGGCGCCGAACATCACGGTGCCGCGCGTGTCGCCATTCGCAAGCAGGTGTACGCTCGCCCAGATCAGCAATCCGAGCAGCATCGGATGCTGGACGAGGCGGCGAATGTGCGTGCGCATGTTGGCCGCCGCGAACAGGACGAACGCCAGTGTCACTGCATACGGTGCAATCGCGATCGCGGCCGGCAGCGGCGCGAACAGGCGCTCGCCCGGACCCGCCATCCGGTAGCCCGCGACGATCAGCGCGAGTCCCGCGAGCGAGACGAGCGAGAACGCGCCTTTGTAGCGCCGTTCGCCCCACCGGGCGTGCAACGAGGCCCGCAGCGCGGGGCCGGTCGGCACCAGGTGGACGCCGAGGAAAAGGACGAGGCCGACGACGAGCAGGGCCATGAAATCTCCGGATCAGCGAGACTCCCGCATTATCACAGAACCGGCCCGTCCATGACCGGCGGGGTTTCCGGGGCTCCGCGATTGCGACAGGAAAGAATCCGTCCGCGTCGCTGCGACGACTTGATAAAATGCGAGCGCGGAAAAGATGCACCGCCGACGCCCGGGGCAGGGCCCGTGGGTGCAGGCTCGTGCCGCCTTCCGTCAACCCTGGACGATTCCATGCGTGTGTTCAATTTCAGCGCCGGTCCCGCGGTGCTCCCCGAAGAAGTGCTGCGGCAAGCCGCGGCCGAGATGCTCGACTGGCGCGGCAGCGGGATGTCGGTGATGGAAATGAGCCATCGCGGCAAGGAATTCATCGGCATCGCCGACAAGGCGGAGACGGATCTTCGCGCGCTGCTTGCGATCCCCGACAATTACAAGGTGCTGTTCCTGCAGGGGGGCGCCATCGGGGAGAATGCGATCGTCCCGATGAACCTCCTGGGCGGCCATTCGGGGGCGGATTACGTCAACACCGGCGAGTGGTCGAAGAAGTCGATCAGGGAAGCGAAGAAGTATTGCGCAGTCAACGTCGCGGCGTCGGCGGAAGACCGCAACTTCACCTACGTGCCGGCGCAGCAGGCGTGGAAGCTCTCGAAGGACGCCGCCTACGTCCACGTCTGCACCAACGAAACGATCGGCGGCGTCGAATACCAATGGGTGCCGGAGACGGGCGACGCCCCGCTCGTCGCTGACATGTCGTCGCACCTCCTGTCGCGCGTGATCGACGTCGGAAAGTACGGTGTGATCTACGGGGGGGCGCAAAAGAACATCGGCCCCGCCGGCCTGACGCTGGTGATCGTCCGCGACGACCTGCTCGACCGGGCGCTGCCGATCACGCCGTCGGCGTTCCACTGGAAGGAGCAGGCCGCGGCCGACTCGATGCTCAACACGCCGCCCACCTATGCGATCTACGTCGCCGGCCTCGTGTTCGAGTGGCTGCGCTCGCAAGGCGGCGTCGCGGCGATCGAGAAGAGGAACGTTGCCAAGGCGAAGCTCCTTTACGACTATCTCGATGAGACGCAGTTCTACCGGAATCCGGTGCGAGCCGAGGATCGATCGCGGATGAACGTGCCGTTCAAGCTCCGCGACGAATCGCTCGACGAAGCCTTCCTCAAGGGCGCCGAGGCCGTGGGGATGGTGCAGCTGAAGGGGCACCGCTCCGTCGGCGGAATGCGCGCCTCGATCTACAACGCGATGCCCGTCGAGGGCGTTGCGCGACTGGTCGCGTACATGAAGGACTTCGAGCGGCAGCATGGATGAGCGCCGCACGGCCGCCCGAAGGCGCTCACCCCGTTCCCGCTGGGGGGAGGCGCTGCCCACGCAGTGGGCGAGCCTGGGGGAGGCTACCCAATGACCCGCTATCAGATCCTCACGCTGAACCAGATCTCGAGCCACGGGCTGCACCGCTTGCCTAGCGCGTGCTACACGGTCGGCAAGGCGATCGATCATCCGGACGCCATCCTCGTGCGCTCGCACGATCTGCACGCGATGGCGATTCCTTCCAGCGTCAAGGCCATCGGGCGCGCCGGCGCGGGAACCAACAACATCCCGGTCGCCGAAATGTCGAAGCGCGGGATTCCCGTGTTCAATGCGCCCGGCGCCAACGCCAACGCAGTGAAGGAACTCGTGCTGGCCGCGCTGCTCATCGCCGCGCGCAACGTGATCCCGGCGCTCGCCTACGTCGCGAGCCTCAAGAGCGACACGCCGGAGCTCGACGCGCAGGTCGAGGAGGGCAAGAAGCAATTCGCGGGAATCGAATTGCCGCAGCGGACGCTCGGCATCGTCGGGCTGGGCGCGATTGGCAGCCTCGTCGCCGACATCGCGATCAAGCTTGGGATGAAGGTCGCAGGCTTCGATCCCGAGATCACCGTCGATGCCGCCTGGCGCCTGCCGTCGACGGTGCGCCGCGCCGGTACGATCGAGGAGCTCCTGAAACAGTCCGACTTCGTGACCCTGCACGTTCCACTGCTGGCGGCAACCCGCAATCTGGTCAATGCTGCGCGCCTCGCGGCGATGAAGCCGGGTGCGGTGCTGCTCAATTTCGCGCGCGACGGGCTCGTCGACGAGAATGCGCTGCTCGGTGCCCTGCGCGGCCACAAGCTCCGGTGCTACCTGTGCGATTTCCCGAGCGCCCGCCTCCTGCACGAACCTGGCGTCATCGCGCTGCCGCACCTCGGGGCCTCGACGGCGGAGGCCGAGGAGAACTGCGCGGTCATGGTCGTCGACCAGGTGCGCGAGTTCCTGGAGAACGGCACGATCGCAAACGCCGTCAACTTTCCCAGCGTCGAAATGGCGCGCGAGTCGCCGTACCGCGTCGCCATCGCCAATGCGAACGTCCCGAACATGCTGGGGCAGATCTCGACGACGATGGCGCACGCGGGACTCAACATCCATACGATGGTCAACAAGTCGCGCGGCGAAATGGCCTATACGCTGGTCGACGTCGACAGCCCGGTGCAGCCGGGGGTCATCACGGCGATCTCGGCGATCGACGGCGTGCTGTCGGTGCGGGCGATTCCGGTCGCACCCGACTGACGGCGCGGCGACGCGGCTCGGCCCGACGGCCTCTCCCGCGGCGCTTGCTCGCGCCGATCAGACCAGACGCAAACCGAGCTTGGCGGCCGCGTAGACCGCTTCGGTCCGGTTGTGCGCGCCGAGCGCGCGGAACACCGCCGAGAGGTGCGCCTTGATCGTGCTCTCGGACAACGCCAGATTGCGCGCGATCAGCTTGTTTGGCTGCCCCTTGATCACGCAACGCAGGACTTCGACCTGGCGCGACGACAGGTTGCGGAGCACCGTGTCGGGGTTGGTCTTCGCCTCGGGAGAGAGGGGCGCCTCAACGTCGCTGTCGAGCGCGGACAGCGGCAGGTAGACGCCGTGGGCAAGGATCAGGCGCAGCGCCTGGATCAGGATCTCGGGTGTCGACGACTTGGGCACGAACCCCATGGCTCCGTGCTCGATGGTCGCCCGGATCATCCGCGGATCATCCTCTCCCGAGAGCACGACGATCGGCGTGCCCGGAAACGCGGCGCGAATCGCGGCCAGCGCGTCGAGACCGCCGAGCTTCGGCAGATTGAGGTCGAGGAGGATCAGATCATAGGACCCGCGCTGCCGTTCGGTCGCGGCGACGCAGCTCTCCGCCTCGTCCACGATGAGCTCTTCGTCGAGTCCGCGGAGGAGGAACTTCAATCCTTCCCGGAACAGGGCGTGATCGTCGACGAGCAGCAGGTTCAAAGTGCCCTCCCCGGGGGCTTGTCGGGCTTACCGTCGCGCATGCGACGTGCCGCCCCTTCGGTTTGCAGCCGGGAGGCGCGTCCGCGCCGTCCCGAGGCTTGCGAACATTCCCGGCATTCGAGCCGCTCTCGCGGCCGGCGCATCCATTCGGCTTTTGCCCCGGCAACGCATCCGTCGAGCCCTACAGGGGCCTGGCACGCGCCAAGTAAGTATAGCCCGCGGTTTCCGGCATCGATGGCCATCTGTCTAGGTCATCCGGCCCATCCGCGCGGGTGCCCGAATGACCTTCCGGAGAATGGTGGCGGGTGCGCAATCGCGCCAGAATCGGGCCAACGGTCGAGCCGCGGTCCACGGGGGCGCCGGCCGCGGCGATACGAAAGCGAGGACGCCATGCGAGCGAGCGAAAACAGGATCGCGCCGATTGCCGCCTTTGTCGCGATGTTCATCGTGAGCGTGACGATCGTCGGGCTGACGTACTGGTCGGGTGACTTGTTCGGGCCGTGGACCAGCGTGCCGCCCGTCATTGTCGAGCAGCGCGGCGTCGAAGCGGTGCCATCGATGCTGAAGCCGGCGGGCGGGGCGGATTCCGGCGAAGCAGCATTCCACGGCTCACGCGGGAAGAACGCTCAAAACGGCATGCGGGCGGCCGCGATCGGATCCGGCGCGTCCGCGCGGTCGAGGTGACGGACTGGGATTCGGGAACGTCGATGGGCACCCTCTCTCAATTGCTCGCGCTGCCTGCCTGCTTCCTGCTGCTGGGATTGCTTCGCGGCGACTGCCGGCACCTCCTCACGGCGCTCTTGCGGCGGCTATCGGTGATGACAGGCGCCCACGACGCGGCGCGGGTCGAGCTGATGAAGCGCTTTTCGCCCGGCGCGGCCTGCGGCTTCATGGATTCGGTGCAACGCCGCGCAGCCATCGCAAGGGAAGACGGCCGCCGGAAAAATGCCGGGCCGGCCTCTGGCGGGGAGTCTCGATCAGCCGGCCGGCGCGACGCGGTCGTTGCGGGATCCGCAGCCACCGCGACGTGGCGCCGCGCGGCGGCCCGTCCGGCGGCCCCGCAGCTCGCCTTTGCGGCAGGGCCGGCCGCCCGTGGCCGGCGCTTCGCGCTTCACTCTGTCATCGGATCGCCATGACCCTCACCGCGAGACCGGCGACGATGATCACCGGCATCGGCTTCTGGACGCCTAGCCTGCATGACGCGAGGCGGTTGGTTTCGGACGTGGGCTGGTTTATTGTGCAGGCGGCGCATCCCGTCCGCCCGCTCGAGCGCGGCGATCCGGGATACGGGCGATGATGTTCGCAGACGAACCGGCGGCCACTCCGAAGAGCCTCGAAGAGGCGCTGCTGAGCGTCCTCGCGCGGCAGGCGCGGCGCATTCCGCTGCCCGTATTCATCGTGGCGGTGCTGATCGCGGCGCTTGCGTCTGAGCGCCTGCCGGCGTGGATCTGGGGCACGTGGCTGCTGATCGTCGCCGGTGTGCTTGGCGCCCGTTTCGTCGTCCTCGGGCGGTTGCCGAAGATCGGCGGCCTTTCGGTCGCCGAAAAGCTCCGCATCGCGGTCGTGCTGAGTGCCGTCAACGGCGTCGTGCACGGGCTGTCGTTGGGTTTCTTTCCCTTCCTCCCCGAGTTCGAACGAGCGATCCAGTCGATGCTGTTGGTCGGTCTCGCCGTGGGATCCATCGCCACGACGGCGGGTTGCATGCCCATCTTCATCGCCTACCTCATTCCGACCGTATTTCCGCTGGCGATGCTGTGGGCAGTGAGTCCGGGGATCGCCGAGCCCGGCTGGATCGAGCGCTCGACCGCGGTGGTGATTGCCCTCTTCGGCGCCATCATGATCGCGCTTGCCAGGGACGCGTTCCGAATGTTCCGCGAGTCCTTCGAAATCCGCACGCAGCAGGCGGCGCTCAACCGGCAGCTCGAAGCGGCACTGGAACGGGCCGAAGCGGCCAGCCGGGCGAAGACGCGCTTTCTCGCCGCCGCGAGCCACGACTTGCGCCAGCCGATCCACACGTTGTCGCTCTTCGGTGCCGCGCTGGCGATGTGCCCGCTCGACGCGAGGACGCGTGAAATTTCGGAGCACTTGAACGTGGCGCTCCGGGGACTTGCTTCGCAGTTCGACGCGCTGCTCGACGTCTCGAAACTCGATGCCGGCGTCGTGCGCATCAATCGGACGCCGATTCCGCTCTCTGGCTTTCTCGCGCGCTTGGGGGACGAATTCGGTCCGCCGGCGCGGAGCAAGGGCCTCGCGATGAGCATCGACTGCCCGCCGCTCGCCTATGTCGAGTCCGACCGTCTGCTGCTCGAGCGAATCCTGCGCAACCTCCTCGACAATGCGATCAAGTACACGGACGCGGGGCAGGTCCGGATTGCCGCGGTGCCCGAGGGCGACGAGTTCGTCGTCACGGTCGCCGACTCGGGGCGCGGAATTCCCGCGGCCGAGCACGGGCGCGTCTTCGAGGAGTTCTACCAGCTCGACAACCCGGAGCGCGATCGGACGCGAGGACTCGGCCTCGGGCTTGCGATCGTCAAGCGGCTTTCCGACCTCCTGCAGCTCCAGATGCGGATGACCTCGATGCCGGGGCGGGGCACCGAGTTCCGGCTTGTCCTCCCTCGCACCGCGGCGCCCGCTACGCTCGTCCCCGAGCGGAACGAGAATCAGCGGCAGTTGCATGGCCTGCATATCCTCGTGGTCGACGACGAGGACCAGGTCCGCCTGGGTATGAAAACACTGCTCGAGAGTCTGGGTTGCCGGGCGACGCTCGTCGACGGGACGACGCCCGCGGTCGCGGCGGTCAGAGTGGAAAAACCGGACGTCGTGCTGGCGGACTTCCGCTTGCGCGGCAGCGATAACGGCATCGCTACCGTGCAATCGATCCGCAGGCTCTTTCCGGCGATGCCGGCGATTCTTCTTTCGGGCGACACGGCGCCCGACCGTCTGCGCGAAGCCGAAGAGGCCGGCATCCCGTTGCTGCACAAGCCGGTGGCCGTCGAAGTTCTCGCCGACGCGATCAGCGCGGCGGGTCCGCGCGCGGGGGCGGGCTCGTGACCGCTGCAGGTGGCGGTACGCCCGACGCCGCGGCGGGCGGGTGCGCAACCGCGTGGATTTCACGTGGGATCGAAGAGCTGATGGCCGATTTCCACGCGAGAACGGGATCGCGCGAGCCGGTGGACTTCGACGTCGTGATCGTCGGCAGCGGCTACGGCGGCGCCGTCGCTGCCGCCGGGCTTGCCGGCTGCGCCCAAGGGGGAAAGCCGCTGCGCGTCTGCGTGCTCGAGCGCGGCCGCGAATATCTGCCCGGCATGTTCCCGCAGCGGATGGCCGATCTCGCCCAGCACGTCCGGTTCACCACCGAAGGCAAGTCCGTCGCGCGCGGCGAGCGCGAGGGTCTGTTCGACGTCCGCGTGGGGTCCGACGTCTGCGCCGTCGTCGCCAACGGCGTTGGCGGCGGATCGTTGATCAACGCCGGAGTGATGGAGGCGGCGAAGGCGAACGTTTTCGCGCAGGGCTGGCCGGCCGGGACCACGCTTGCGGCGCTCGAGCCGTATTACGAAGAGGCACGCAAGGTGCTCGGCGCCGTCGTCAACGATCCGCTCGAGCGCAACACCATCAAGCTGCACCCGAAAGGACCGACGCCGAAATTCGACGCGCTCGCGACGCTCGCCGCCGGCCGCGAGGCGTCGTTCGTTCCCGCCGCGGTCACGATCGCCATGACCGGCGACCGCAGGAGCTCGGCTGGCGTCGTGCTCGAGCAGTGCCTGCGCTGCGGCGACTGCGCGATGGGATGCAACCATCAGGCCAAGGACTCACTCGACGTCAACCTGCTCGTCAAGGCCGCCCGCGCCGGGGCCCGGATTTTCACCGGGGCGACGGTGTTGAAGATCGAGCGCACGAAGGAGGTAGAGCCCGGCCCCGGGGGCGCCGAGGTCGACGTCGCGTCCGCTTCGCGCGGCGCGGATCCCCGGGTGTGGACACTCAACGTGGTCCACACCGAGGGCCGGCTGCGCGCGCGGCAGGGGCCGCCATTCCGCATCACCGCGCGCAACGTGATCCTCGCCGCCGGCACGTTCGGATCGACCGAGATCCTGATGCGCTCGGAGACCGACACGCTCAAGTTCTCGCGGCGCCTGGGGCAGCGGTTCTCGACCAACGGCGACATGATCGCCGTCGTCTACGACCAGGACATCGAGAAGGGCGGGACGCGGTGCGACGTCGGCGCGGCCGCCGACGAATCGACGCCGCCCGGGGACCGCGCCGTCGGGCCCACGATCAGCGGCATCGTCGACCTCCGTGAACAGGGCGAGCGCGACCTCGTCGTGGAAGAGCTCGCCGTGCCCGGACCGCTCGCCCGGCTGTTCGAGGAGACGGTCACGATGGGCTACGTGCTGCAGGGGCTTGCCCGCGCCGATCCGACGGCGCACGATCCGGCCGGGGAAGAGCAGGATCCGTGCGCCGTCGACGGGATCGCGCTGCGCCGCTCGTCGATCGTCGCGTTGATGGGCGACGATCATGCCGAAGGCGCGCTCGAGTTGGTCGGCGGCTCCGACGAAGACGAGGGTGACGGCGCGATCCGCGTCCGCTGGCCCGCGATCCATGAGCTCCCGCTGTTCGCCGCGCAAATCGACGCGCTGCGTGCGCTCGCCCACGCGTCGCGAACGGGCGGCGAGGTGCTGCCGAATCCGCTCTGGCAGCTCCTGCCCGACAAGATGCAGATGCTGCTCGACAACAAGCGCGGCCCGCTGCTGACCGTGCATCCGCTCGGCGGCTGCCCGATGGGAAATTCGGCGCAGGACGGCGCGGTCGACGAGATCGGGCAGGTCTTCGACGGCCACCAGACAAGCGGGGGAACGCTGCCGGGCCTCGCTGTCCTCGACGGATCGATCGTTCCCGTGGCGCTCAGGATCAATCCGTCGCTGACGATCGCCGCCCTCGCGCTGCGCGCGCTCGACGGGCTGCGCCGGGCATGGCATCTCGAGCCGGCGGTCGAGCAACCGCCGAAGGAGGAGACCCGGCCCGTGTTCTGCGCTCCGCGCGCCGTGCCGCCAGCGCGCCGCACCGAAGTCGAGTTCGTCGAGCGGATGTCGGGACCGGCGACGCTCGCCCGCAGCGGGGGCGGCGCCGTGCAGTGCATCGTCGAGCTGACGCTGCATTTCGCGCGCACGCCCCTTCTCGACATCGTCCGGGCGGAGCCGACCGGGTCGGTGCCGCTCAAGCGCACGCTCCGCGTCGAAACAGGTGAGTTGCGCATCTTCGCCAAGGCCGAGTGGGACCGGTGGCGGGAGCGCGGCGGCCACGAGGACGAGCTCGACGATCTCGCGCAATTCATCGCGCCGGTCAGCGGCAAGCTCAATTTCCTCCATCGCGAAGCCTCGACGCAAAAAGCGCGGCGTTGCCGGGCGCTGCGAGCATGGTTCTTCAACCGCGGCCTCCGCGACAGCGTCCAGGAATTCATCCGGACCTTGACCGGAAAGACACCGCCTCCGCCTGACGCGATCGCATACCTGCGCGGCCGTTGGGAGGACGTCAAGGCGCTTGCCTCGCACGCAGGCGAAGTGCGGTTGTTCGAATACGATCTGACCGTCGAACCGGCGAAGAAGAAGCTGCCCGGCGCGCCGCTCGACGTCGGCACCTTCGAGCACCGCCGGACGATCGCGGGCAGGAAGCGCTTCACCTACGAGCGGCGCGCGAATCCGTGGTCGCAGCTGAGCCGGATGACGCTCGACACGTTCCCCGGCCTCGTCGGCGGAGCGGAGCCGCAAGTGCTCGAGCTCGACACCACGTATCTCGCACAGGAGCGCGTGGCGCTGATGCGCATCGTGCGCGAGCAGGACGAGCCCTCTGCGCTCGTCGATCTCGCGGCGTTCGGCGCCTATTTCGTCCGCCTGCTCCTCTGGATCCACGTGTGGAGCTTCCGCCGTCCCGATGCGGCCGAGCCGCGCGAGCCGCAGCGGCTGCCCGGAATCGTCGCGGGGCTCCCGGAACCGGAGATCCGCGAGCTCGATCTCGGGGCGATGAAGGACGGACGGCCCGTGCGCGTGCGGCTCACCCGCTACCCGCGCAAGAAGTCCGACCGGCCGCCGGTCGTCATGATCCACGGCTACAGCGCAAGCGGGACGACATTCGCCCATCCGGCGGTGGATCCCAATCTCGCGCAGTACTTTTGGGACCGGCGGCGCGATGTCTGGGTCCTCGATCTTCGCACCAGCAGCGGCATGCCGACCGCGCGCTATCCGTGGGCGTTCGAGGAAGTGGCGCTCGCGGATCTGCCAGCCGCGTTCGAACACATCCACCGCGAGACGGGCGAGAAGAAGCTCGACATCTTCGCGCACTGCATGGGCTCGGCGATGTTCAGCATGGCGCTGCTTGCGCCGCCGTCGTCGGGCGACCCGTTCTTCCGCGAGCGCGAGCGGCTTCCACAGATGATCCATCGCGTGGTGCTGTCGCAGATCGGCCCGGTCGTCGTGTTCAGCCCCGCCAACATCTTCCGCGCGTACCTGATGAGCTACATCCGCAACTTCCTGCCGCTCGCCAATTACGAGTTCAGAGTCGGCCCCGACCCGACGCTCACCGATCAGCTGATCGACCGCTTCCTTGCCGCGATGCCGTATCCGAAGGAGGAGTTCGACCTCGAGAACCCGTTCTGGCCGCCGTGGCGCCGGACGCCTTTCGTCGGGACGCGGCACCGGATGGACGCGCTCTACGGCCGCGATTTCAATCTTGCCAACATCGACGACCGCGTGCTCGAGTACATCGACGATCTGTTCGGCCCGCTGTCGATCGACACCGTTTCGCAGGCGATCAATTTTGCCCGGCTCGAGGTCATCACCAGCAAGGCGGGGCGCAACGAGTACGTCTCGCGCGAGAACTTCCTTGAACGCTGGAACCGAATTCCCACGCTCAGCATCCACGGCCGCGAAAACGGACTCGCCGATGTCGCCACGCTGGCACGGATGAAGCAGCTTCTCGCCGACGATCTCGGCCTCGATTTCCAGGTGCACGCGTTCGACGGCTTCGGCCACCAGGACTCGCTCATCGGCCGCGACGCCGGCCAAGTTTTCGCTGTCGTCCACGACTTTCTCGACCAGGATTGACCGATGGCCGAAGCACGCTTGGGACCACGTGCCGAGGCGCCGACCTTTTCGGCGGCGCTTCCGTGGATCGGCCCGATCGTGGGCGCGGTGCCCGCCGATGCCACGGACGGCGCGCGCTTCCCGCTTGCGGGCGCCGTCGATCCGGCGCTGATGCTTGCGTTCGGCGCGGCGTTCATCCCGGTGGTCGAAATCGATAAGCAGTTCGTTCCGGCGAACCGCGACGGCGAGCAGGGATCGGTAAAGGACGTCGCGTGGGTGCAGCCGGCGGAGCGCGACCCCCACGGCTGGTTCAGGATCAGCGCACCGGTCGAGCGCTGGCGGGGCAGGATCGACGGCGTGCTCGTCGTGCTGCTCTACAACGAGTCGCGCGACCTCGGCGCCGGCACCTTCGCCAAGGCTTTTCCGGGGGCATTCGAAGTGGTGCTGGCCGAGCAGGCGGGCGAGATCGAAGAGGAGCTCATCCACGCGCAGATGAAGGCCGCGAAGGCCGCCGGCGCGAGGTCGCTCGGTCCGATTCCGTTCCCGCCGGTCGATCGGGTCGTCACCGGGATCGCGCGGGCGCTCGCGCGATTGCTCAAGACCAAATCGGCCGCCAAGCTGCGGCGCGGCCTGAGCGAGGTCCACAGCCCGGCCGCGAAAGACGAGGTCACCTTCGCGCTCGCGAGCTGCCAGTACCCGTCGGGATTGCTGGAAGAAGAGTGTGCAAGCGCATCGTATCGCCGGCTCGGAACGATCCTCGATCGCGAGAAGGGCGCGGGGCGGCCGCAGGGCCTGCTCCTCGTCGGCGATCAGGTGTATGTCGACGGCACGGCCGGGTTGTTCGATCCCACCGCGGGGTTCGACCGCTTCGTGCGGCCGTACGAGATCTTCCATCGCCACGAGGCGGTCCGCGACGTCACCCGCCGGATGCCGACGTACATGCTGCTCGACGACCACGAGATCGCCGACAACTGGGAGCCCAGGAGCGACGACGTGCGGCCCGATCCGATGATGGTCGAAGGCCGTCGCTCTTATCTCAAGTTCGAGCGGGCGGCCGGTCCGGAGCCGGAACGCCCGGTCGGCGACTCGACGGACCCGATGTGGTACCCCTTCGAGCTCAACGGCTTCGACTTCTTCATGGCCGACACGCGCACCGAGCGCGACCCTCGTACCGTGTGCGAAATCGATCGCGCGTCGATCATGAGGCAGGCGCAGTGGGCGCGCCTGCGCGCGTTTTTATGTACGCCGCCGTTCGACAAGCCGCGGTTCGTGGCCTCGCCGTCGATCCTGCTGCCGCGTCACCGGCGCGCGATCGAGCCCGACGCGCGGGCCAGCGCGTTGCACTCGGACGGCTGGGACGGCTATCCGGCGTCGCTCTACGGTCTGCTCACGCTGCTCGCCGTGCACCAGGCGAAGAATGTCATCTTCCTTTCCGGAGACGAGCACCTCTCGTGCGTTGCGCGGGCGACGATCACGTCCGCGATCGGTCCCCCGGTGGTCTTCCATTCGGTGCACAGCTCGGCCCTGTTCGCGCCGTTTCCGTTCGCGAACTCGATTCGCGACGATTTGGCGGTGCCGGACGCGTTCGAGTTCGATATGCGGCTCGACGGCCGGTCCGTGCGGGCGAAATGCACGGTGGACACGACGTTCGCGGACCCGGGCGACGGCTTTGCCCTGCTCCGGGTCTTCCGCAAGAGTGCAGCATCGGGCTGGACGCTCCGGTGCAGCTTCGATCGCGAGCGTGAACCCATCGGGCCGCCGCCGCCGCTCGAGTACCCGCTTTAGCGGAGGGCGCCGGACGGAAGATCAGGCGCTCGGTTCCGCCTGAAACGCGACGGCAAACGGTCGGGGCAGGAGACGCGCGTCGTTGACCATGCGCACGCGGACGAAAGAGCTGAGCTCGCGGAACGCGGCCCGTATCTGGTTGGCGCCCTCGGCCTTGGTCGCCATTCGCCAGCGCGCGCGACGCGACGCCGGGCGTGCGCGCACGACGATCCCGAGGGAGAGTTCGGCAAGCTCGCGCTCGCGGCTCATATAGCTGCCGAACGGCGCGAGCATCTCGATCTCGAGCGGGTTGCGTGACCACTCGGCGTTGACTCGCGCCGCGTGCTCGCAGGCCTGTGCCACCAGCAGCCGGGCGCGCGCTCTCGGCAGGGGATCGACGATCCGTGCCGACGCCAATTCGGTGAAACGCCTGGTCAGCCGGTAATCGCCACCTGTCGACGAGCTCGGTCGCAGGAGGCCCTCCTCGACGAGCTCGTCGACAAGGGCCCGACCTTCGACCGTGCTCATGCCGAAATCCTGGCGCAGGTGACGGGCGCTCACGCGCGCTCGATCGGGCGGAAGACCGGCGATGCGCGTCAGTACGCGACCCGCAGCGGCGCGTAGCCTCAACGGCTCGATCCCGAAGTAGCGGCGGTGCGTGACCAGCGTGCGATTGGGCATACGACAACCCCTCCCGGCCCGGGGCAGTTATGACAATAGCATAAATACTGTCGCGCGAAAAGCCGCCGCGCTGCGGGTCGGCATCGCCGAGGGCGCGCAGACTTCGCTCGCCTTGCTTGCCGATCAATACTTCGACGGAGATGCTTTCTTGCCGCTCGCGGGCGCTTTGGCCGCTGGCGCGGCGCGCGCCGCCGACGAGCGGCCCGATCCGCCCGCAGAGCCGGTCGGGATCTCCGAGGCCCGCATTCCGCCGACGACCTGATCGACGGAAAGCGCGCTCGTTCCACCGGACCCGGTAAAGAACTGGATCGTCGGGCAGTGATCGCTTTCCATGACGGTCAGGTGCTCTCCGCGTCCGTACATCGCATCGCGCTCAGCGGCGCCGCGATCGGAAAGGTCGATGGGCGGATACGTATCCTGGAAGATCAGGTTGTCGTTGCGATCGTAGACGAGGTAGCACGTGATGGCCTGGGCATGGCCGGCGGCCAGCGCTGTCAGCGCGGTTGCAAGCAGCACTCCGCAGATCGAGGGTCGCATCGTTGCCTCCGTTCGAGAACGCCGGTCATCCTAGGCCGACCGGCGCGGATTCGCAAACGGGTGTCCGCGGCGTCCCCTCTTCGCCACCGGAACGGAGGCGTGCGGCGCGGTCGGCGACGGGGTGAGGCTCCACCCGGGCGACGCCCGCGACCGGGCGCCCACGCGCTTGACTTTCGCGGTGCGGCGGGCGCCCAATGGCGCTCACCCGGTTTAGCGTTGCGGAGACGAAGAATGCCGATTCGATCGCTGCGCTCCATTGTCGCGGAGCAAACCCCCATCACTGCCGCCAAGACCGTGACCGTCATGGAGGCGGCGCTGCTGATGAAAAAGGAAAACATCGGGGCGATCCTGGTGGTCGACGGCTCGCGGCTCATCGGCATCTTCACCGAACGCGACGCGCTCCTTCGGGTGCTGGCCGCCGGCCGCGATCCGAAGACGACGGCGCTCACCGAGGTCATGACCCCGCAACCGCAGACGATTCATCCGGACGAGCCGTTCCTGAGTGCGTTGCGGATCATGCACAAGGGAGGGTTCCGGCACCTGCCGGTCGCCGAATACGACCGGCCCCTCGGCATGGTTTCGGTGCGCGACGCGCTCGACGACGATCTCTACGAGTTGCGCGTCGACCTCGCCCAGCGCGAAGACATGCTCGAGTGAGCGAGGCGGGCGAGCGCAGCGCGGCACGGGAACATGCGGGGACCGCAGGGCAGCGGAGTGGAAGCGCGAGCGGCCGCTACAGCCCGAGCCAGGCGATCGTCGAATTCTCGAAATCGGGGTTCGGGGCGACGAAGCCTTTGTAGCCCACGGCCTCCAGGGCGTCGCGGCCGGCCTTCGAATCGCGGATGTTGACCAGCGCATCCCGAAGGCGCTGTTGCTCGTCGGCGGGCACCTTGGTCGAGACGATGAACTGCTTGATCGGGACTGGACGCGACTTGAGGAGCACCTTGCCGCCCTTGTCGGTCCACGCCTTGACCACGGCATTCGCTGCGGTGACGCCCACCTGCGCGAAACCGTATTGGAGATAGAACGGCACCGCGTCCTGATACCGGGTCGTGATCACCTTGGCGGCCGCCGGCGTGAGCTCCTTGGCCGTCGACAGCGGCACCTTTTCGGCCCGAAACATCGCGCGCACCATCGCCGCCGTGATCGAATCGGGATCGGGCGTGACGATCGTGTGCCCTTTCAGATCGTCGAGCGACTTCAGCGGCTGGTTCGGGTTCATGAGCAGCGACGCCGTATATTCGGTGTAGCCGGTGGTCCACGCGATCGCCTTGTAGCGGCCGGCCTTGATCTCGGCCATCGATACGTGGGCCGGATGCACGAAGGCGAGGTCGTACTCCTGCTTTGCCGCGCCGGCGCGAAGATCGTTGTAGGCGGGCACCAGCACGACCTTGACCCGGCGGCCCGTCGCCCGACCGAGATACTCGGCGAGCGGGGCGAACTTGTCGCGGATTTCCTTCGGCGTTGCCTGGTAGGTCACACCTTCCGTCACCGCGAAAATCAGATCGGTCCCTTGCCCGGAGGCGACGGTCGTCAGGAGGGCCGAGACGACCAGTGCAGCAAGCGTGCGACCGAGCATTACATCCTTCCGCAAGATGGAACGGGTGAGCCACGCGAGGAATGCGCTTTTCCGCCTGCTTGGCGAATGGAAGGATTATAGAAAATTCACAGTCGCCTGTGCAATACAGATCCCGACATCCTGGAGGTGCGGATCAAGGCGACTTTCAGGCGCGCAGCTGCCGGAACGTCGCCAGAACGATCTTCGCGCCTGCGGATCGCGGTTGATCCATTGAACACTACAGAAATACCGATGGAGGACGCTGGCGGGTCGCCTTGCGCGAGCCCGCCGATCACAGGATCCGGTTGAACCAGACGAGCGAGAGGAGCGCCGCAGTGAAAGCGAACAGCGCGCCCGCGGCGGCGAAGAGCGCCGTGATCTCGGTCTCCTTCTGCTCGAAAAAGATCCGCGTATTGAGTTTCGAATAGACCTTCTGCAGATCGGTCGCGTTGCCCGCATAGAAGTACTCGGCCTTGGTCAGCGTCGCGATCGACTTCAGCGCGTCCTCGTCGAGGCGGACGTGAAACGACCACCCGTCGCCGCTGATGATCTCTCCGGCCTGCGTGCCGATGCCGACCGTATACACGCGTATGCCGCGATCGGCGGCCATGCGCGCCGCCTCGATCGGATCCGGTCCCGTCGTGGTCTGGCCGTCGGTGAGAAGGATGATCGCAGCGGACGCGTAGGAACCCGGCGGAACCGCCTTCGGCGCGGCTTTGTCGGCCGGACGTGACGGATCGAGCGGCGCGCTGCGCGATGCATTGCCGCGTGGATTGTACGAGCGAAGATCGAACTCGACATCCGGGAAGATCGTTTTGAGCGAGACGAGGATGCCGCTGCCGACCGCGGTCCCGCGCTGCAGCTGGAAACGGTCGATCGCGGCGACGATGTCGTCGCGGCTGTGCGTCGGCGACTGCACGACCGACGCCGTCGCTGCGAACGACACGACGCCGATCCGGGTGTTCTTGGGCTGCTCGCCGACGAAGGCCTTGGCCGCCTCCTGCGCCGCGGCGAGCCGATTGGGCCTGACGTCGGTCGCGCGCATGCTCCCCGAAACGTCCATCGCGAGGATCACCGTTTCGTGTTGCGACGGCAGCGTCACGACGGCGGCCGGGCGCGCGATCGCGAACAGGAGCAGCGCGAGCGCGAGGGCGAACAGCAGCGGCGGCACGTGCCGCCGGACGCGCTGACCGGCGGCGAGCGCGTCCCTGATGAGCGCGAGGCTCGCGTAGCGCAGCGCGGTCTTGCTTTTCCGGCGCAGCACCAGGACGTAGATGCCCGCGGCTGCGGGAACGAGCAACAGCAGCCAGAGCATCTCGGGCCACAGGAACGTCATCGCCACAGCCCGGCCGCGGACGGACGCGGCGGCGATGAGCGGCTTGGCGCCGCGCCGATCGACTGCGTGCGCACCGGCTTCATCGTCAGTGAACCGACTGCAGGTGGCGCGGCAGGCCGCTGCCTGTCGCAAGCTGGCTACGGCGCTTGCGCAAGTCGGCGAAGCGGAGGATGGCGTCCACGAGATCGTCGTCCGTTGCGAGCTCGAGCGCGTCGACGCCCGCGGCGCGGAACGCAGCGCGCAGCTCCGCCTCGCGCTTCGCGGCCGCCGCGGCAAAACGCCGGCGGAATCGGGCGTCGTGGGTGTCGACGAAGAGCTGCTCGCCCGTTTCCGCATCCTCGACCACCAGCAACCCCAGGTCGGGCAGGTCGGTCTCCATCGGATCGTAGAGCCGTACCGCGACGACGTCGTGGCGTTGCGCCAGGTTCGCAAGCGGCTCGGCCCACCCCGGCGTGCTGATGAAATCGGAGACCACGAACATCAGTGAACGTCGCGGTGCAACGCGGTACGCGGTCTGCAGCAGCTCCCGCAGATTCGTCACCGCCGCCTGCGCGAGGGGCGGCCGGGACCGCATCCGATGCAGGAGTTGCAGCACGTGGCGCCGGCCGCTGCGCGCCGGAATCACCGTATCGACACGCTCGCCGTACAGGAGCGCGCCGACGCGGTTCCCATGGCGCGTCAGGATCCGGGCCAGCACGGCCACGAACTCCGTTGCCACCGCCCGCTTCTGCAGCTGCATCGACCCGAACTCCACCGACGGACTCAAGTCCAGCAGGAACCATGCCGCGACCTCGCGTTCCTCGTTGTATTCGCGAACGTATGGAATCTGCAATCGCGCGGTGACATTCCAGTCGATGTGGCGGACGTCGTCGTGGTAGACGTACTCGCGCAGATCGGCGAAATCGAGACCGTAGCCGCGGATCAGGGTCCGGTAGTCGCCGTGCAGCACGCCATCGAGCCGGCGGAGCACCGTCCATTCGAGGCGACGCAGGATGCCTTCAGGCGTTTCGATCGATACGGACATGGCTCTCGAGGGGTTTCTCGGGCGCGGGAACGTGCTTCATGATTCGCCGGATCAGGTCGTCCGCCGTTTGCGCGTCGGAAAGCGCCTCGTACGACAGCGACAGCCGGTGGCGCAGCACGTCGGGAGCGAGATCGGCGATGTCCTGCGGCAGCACGTAGGCGCGCCCCCGCAGGAAGGCCAGCGCGCGCGCACCCTCGACCAGATGAATCGTCGCGCGCGGGCTCGCCCCGTAGGACACGTAACGCGCGAGGTCCTTGACGCCGTAACGATCCGGTTGGCGCGTCGCGGCGGTGAGCCGCACCGCGTAGTGCATCAGCGACGGATCGACGTAGCCGGCGCGGCATTCGCGCTGCAGCGTCGCGAGCTCCTCGGTCGTCGCGACTTCGGCGACCGCCTGAGCGGCGCCGGTCACGCGCTCGACGATGACGAATTCCTCCTGCTCGCTCGGGTAGCCGACGAGCACCTTCATCATGAAGCGGTCGACCTGGGCTTCGGGCAATGGATACGTGCCTTCCGTTTCGATCGGATTCTGCGTCGCCATCACCAGGAACGGCTCGGGAACGTGGTGCGTTTCGCCGGCGATCGTCACTTGGTACTCCTGCATCACCTCGAGCAGCGCGCTCTGAACCTTAGCAGGCGCCCGGTTGATCTCGTCGGCGAGGAGCAGGTTGGCGAACACGGGGCCGAGCGACGTGTTGAACTCGCCCGTCTTCTGGTTGTAGATGCGGGTGCCGACCAAGTCCGCGGGCACGAGGTCGGGCGTGAACTGGATCCGCCTGAACGTGCCCTGGATGGTCCGGGCGAGCGTCTTGACGGTCAGCGTCTTCGCGAGGCCCGGTACGCCCTCGACCAGCAGATGGCCCTGCGCGAGGATCGCCACCAGAACGCGCTCGAGAAAATGGTCCTGTCCGACGACGACCCTTTTGACTTCGTAGAGGATCCGCTCCATCAGGGGCATCACGTCGTTGCGCATCGCCTGGTCGTTCATGCGTGTTGCCTCTCAGGATAAGGCTCAGAACGGCGAGATGCCGACGGCAGACGCCGCGTTCTCGATCGGGACGGCGAATCCGATGCCGATGAACACCTTCTGCTCGGTGGGATTGAGAATCGCGGTGACGATGCCGACGACTTCGCCGTCCATCGTCACGAGCGGACCGCCGGAGTTGCCGGGATTCACCGCCGCATCGAACTGGATGAGGTTGGTCAGCGCACGCTCGCCCCCGCGCGAACGGTATTCGCGCCGGAGTCCCGAAATGACACCGGCCGACGCCGAGGGGCCGATGCCGAAAGGGTAGCCGACGGCGACGATCTCGTCGCCCGGCGCGAGATCGGCGGTCGAGCGCAGCGTCGCGGCGGGGAGGTCGTCGGGGAGCTTCTTCGCCTGCAGCACGGCGAGATCGTGCTCCGGCCGCGCGCCGATAATGGTCGCTTCGCTTTCGAGACCGTCGTCGAACTCGACCTCGATTCGGTCCGCTCCGGCGACGACGTGCAGGTTCGTGAGAATGATCCCGGTGTCGACGATGACCACGCCGGTGCCCACGCCCTGCACCACGTGTCCTTCCTTGTCCTGCTCGTAACCGCTGCCGTGGACGCGCACGACCGAGCGCCGCACCGCCTCGTACGCCCTGGCGGCGCGCGACGGCAGCGGCACGGTTTCGAGCGTGTGCAGCACCGCGGCGTCGATGTCCTGCTGCGTCAACGGCGGCGGCGCGGGGGCGATCGCGTGGCGCGCCAGCGCGAAGGCCAGCAGAATTGCGGCCACGCCGGTGACGACCAGCGAACGCTTGTGACGCGTGCCGAACGCACGAATGCCGGATGCGCCCGTTTGAAGGTCGCGCGATGGCGGCCCGCCTCCGGCGGCGTCGTCCACACGGTCGGGCATCGTGATGCCCGCGGGCACGCGGGGGCTTGCGGGCCCTCGCGCCCGCCCGGAGCTGCTGTACAGGGTGATCTTCTTCATCGGCGGCCCGCGCGTGCCGGTCCTTCGCCACGACTTCAACGGTACCACGACCGGCGCCGGCGGTGAACGTCGACAGGGCCTCTGCGCCGATGAGGAGTTCCGGCGGGAGGCCCGTCCCGGACCGATCAGCGTCGAGCCTCGATTCTCAGCGCATCGGATGCCAGTCGTCCGTGGCTTCGCCCCTGGAGAGACTCTGGACGCCGAGCGTGGCGACCGACGCGCCGAGGGCCGAGATGGTGACCGTGTCCCGCGTCAGCAGATCCATCAGGCGACCGAGCAGTTCCGGATTGCTTTGTTGCACGTAGCGCACGAGCTCGTAGACTTGCTTGGACGTCGTCCGCGCCGCGTCCTCGAACGACACGGGGATTTCCGGCCATCGCGCCTGGGCGACGTATTTCGCGAACGCGCCACCGCCGACGACTGCGAGCGCAAGCGGCCCCACCGAAGCGAGCAGCCGGCCCAGCATGCGGGCGCGGAGCCGGATGTTGAGGCGATCGAACGCTCCGGCGACGATCGCCGGCAACGGGGGAGAATTTTGTCGGGCTTCACGAAGCGATGCGGAGGAGAGGTCGCGTTGCTTTGGCTTTTTCATCCGGCAGATACCTTGCGAGAGACAATCGATCCGCGCCATGCAGCGGATACGGACGGACGGCGGTGGCGGACTCTTCGATGCGGGAGCCTTTCTCGCTGCATGCTAACCCCACCGCATGACGGCAGCATCGCATCCGACCGGTGATCGCGGCGCGAAGTTCCGTCGAAAACGCAAATCGTCGTCGCTGGTTCAATGCGACGAGATCGTTGCATTGCGCGGTGCGCTACGCCGCGGTTCCGGTAGTATCCTGGCGTTGGCGGCCGCTTCCAACGCGCGATGGCGAGCATGCGCGTGCATTTCGGTTCGAATCCTTCGGCCGTGCGGCTCGCGTCAGATCGATTTCGTAGGACAAACACGTATCGCATGGCCTCTTCCGCCGTATCGCCCGCGCAAAAAGCGCGGTTGCTCGCCGAAGCGCTGCCGTTCATACGCGCCTACCATGCAACCAAGCTCGTGATACGGTTGGGCGGCGGTGCGATGGCCGATCTCGCGTTGAAGGAGGGATTTGCACGTGACGTGGCGCTGCTCCGGCTGGTCGGCATGAATCCGATCGTCGTGCACGGGGGCGGCTGGCGGATCGACGAGCTGCTGCGGCAAATGGGCATCGAAATCCGCGAGCACAGCGGGATGCGCGTGACCGACGAGGCCACGCTCAAGGTCGTCGAGATGGTGCTCGATGAGCTCAATCAGGAGCTCGTCGGCCTCATCAACCGCCACGGGGGCCGCGCCGTGGGGCTCAACGGCCAGGACGGGCGCTTCATTCGCGCCCGCGCCATCGCGCTTCCGTGTGACGTCGGCATCGCCGCGCCGGTGGACTTGGGACTGGTCGGCGATGTCGAGTCGATCGACGCGAAGATCGTCGAGCTGCTCGTCTCGCGCCATTTCATCCCGGTGATCATGCCGATCGGCGTCGGATCCGACGGGACTGCCTATCACATCAATTCCGATCTCGTCGCCGGGCAACTCGCGCGCGCGCTCAAGGCGGAGAAGCTGATCCTCATGACCAACGTCGAGGGCGTGCGCGACCGCGCCGGGAAGCTTGCTTACATCCTCACTGCGACCGAGGCCGAGGGGCTGCTCGACGACGGAGTCGTCGAGCGCGACATGCGACCGCGCCTCACGGCGGCCCTCGCCGCCGTGCGCGAAGGCGTGCGCTCGGTGCACATCATCGACGGTGGCGTGCCGAGTGCACTGCTGCTCGAGGTGCTGACGAGCGACGGGGTGGGGACGGCGGTACGCTCGGACGAAGGCGCCCATTTCCTGGCCGACAGCCGTGGTTACCTCGGGACCCGGGAACCGACGGCGGCGCCGGCAGGCGACGAGCCGGGGCCGTGATCCGCGTCCGCGCCCACGTCCCGCCTCCGTTATCCAAGAATCCCTGCGTCCGGGCCCCGGCTCATCGCCGGGGCGTCGGTTTGCTCGGCAACGCCTTGGAAACCGCCGCGTAGAGCTGGATCACCGAGACGGGGTCAAGATCGATCTCGTCGAGCCTGACGCGCACCCGGCCGGGGGCGACCGCGGAAGGCTCGATTGACAGTCGCGACGACGGACCCGCCCCCGTGATCGTCGACAGCTCGTCGGCCAGGTGGCGGTTCTGCGCCCGGACGTCCTCGGCATTGACGGCAGGTGTCTCCTTGGGCAGGCGCGATTGCGCGATGGCGACGATGGTCGCCGCAACGGCGTTCCAGTCGAAGTCTCCGGCGCGCTCGCGAAACTGCACCGGCGGGCGGCCACGGTCGCGGACCGTCACCAGGTAGCCGCGGTAGACGCTTTGCTCGATCGAAAGCTCGACCGCCTGCCCTTTGTAGACGAAGGCGAGCTTCCCCGGAACGCGCGCGAGTCCCCGGCTCGCGAGGTTCAGCGTCGCGATCTCTTCCCAGTTCCGGCGCGGTTCCATGACGGTATTCCGTTGGCTCCTCAAAAGACGAAGCACATCGCGTGCCATCCCGGCGCGAAGCGGCGGGCCGTTTCAGCCCGACGCCGGCCGCGCGCAAACCGGGCCGGCCAAACGGTGCTATTCTTCCGCCCATTTTTCAAAGGAGCGAGCCATGCGCTGGGCCCTCAAGTGGGGCGCGATCGTCGTCGCGGGCCTCGTCGTCGTTTTCGCCGCTCTTGCGCTCGCGGCGAGTTGGCTAGCCGAGCGCAAGCGGGCCCGCGTCTTCGAGTTCGCGGTCGCGCCGGTCGCCTTCGTCTCCGACGCCGCGGCAATCGAGCGGGGCAGGTACCTGTACGAATCGCGCGGCTGCATGGAGTGTCACGGCAGCGACGGCGCCGGCCGCGACGTCGTCGACGATCCGCAGGGGATGTATGTCCATTCGCCAAACATCAGCCCCGGCCCCGGCAGCGTCGTCACGGGCTACACGGAAGTCGACTGGGTGCGCGCGATCCGGCACGGCGTATCGCCGCGCAAGCACGCCCTCTTCCTGATGCCGAGCAAGGACTACAGCCGGCTCACGGACGCCGATCTCGCAGCGATCGTCGCGTACGTGAGAAGCCTTCCTCCGGCGAAAGGGAAGGGCGCCGCGATCCGGTTGCCGTTCCTGGTGAAGGCACTTTACGCTGCGGGCGCGGTCAAGGACGACGCCGAAGTGATCGACCACGCAAGGCCGCCGCCGGCACCGGTCCCCGAAGCGATTTCGGTGGAGCACGGCGCATACGTCGCGACGGGGTGCACCGGATGCCACGGCGACGGGCTGGCGGGCGGCAAGATACCGGGGACGCCGCCGGATTGGCCGCCGGCGGCCAACCTTACGCCAGGCACCGACAGCGCGATGGGACGGTACCCGAGCGAGACTGCGTTCGCCTCGATGTTGCGCACTGGCAAGCGTCCCGATGGATCGGCCGTGAGCCGGGTAATGCCGTTTGCCACGCTCGGGAAACTCAACGACACCGACATCGGCGCCGTCTACGTCTATCTGAGGTCGCTGCCCCCGCGACCCTTCGGGGGCAGGTAGGGATAAGCGAGCCACACCCGGTTCTCATCGCTGCGGCCGCCGCGCAAGGGGTGCGGCGCCCGAGCTCAGCAACCGCTACTGGCCGGTGGCCCGACGGGGAGCCTCCGGAGGCGCCGTAATAGAGCTGGTACTTGCCGCTTTCGAGCGCCTTCACCATGTCCTGGAAGGGCGCGACCGCGAAGCCCATCGAGAGTCCGATCGCGTCCATGTTCTTCTTCCACAGCGTCTCGACCTCGCGCGATACCGCACCCGTCCGCTGCGACAGCGTCAGCTTCGGCGCCTTGCTGTCCGGCGTCAGCCGCGCGCCGACGATCAGGTCGGTGACGATCGGCGAGCCGCGGCGCCGCCCGCTGGGATCGATCCAGCGCTTGTAGGAGTAGACGTAATCGTCGGCGGTGAGCTCGCGCGGCTTGCCCTTGAACGCCGGATCGTCGGTGAACAAGATCCCGGGCCGGACGTGCGCCGTCCAGGTCTTGCCGTCGGAGGTGATTTCGATCGGACCTGAAGCCGTCAGCGGCGTGAGCTTCGGCGGCGACGCGAGATAATCCCATTCGTAGAGCGACTCGAAGATCGTCATCAACACCCGGAACGACGGATCGTCGGTGTATTGCTGCGGATCGAGCGTGTCGATGGCGGGAGAAGCGATGCGGAGGACCTTCGCCGGGTCGGCGGCGCCGGCCGCCACGCCGGCGTCGAGGCAGGAGAGCGCGAAGAGGGCGAAGACGCAACGAGCGACGAGGTTGCGCTTCATGCGGTCCTGCGCGAGGCACGCTCCTCGCGCGCTTCGATGCGGTCGAAGCGCGCGATGTCGATGCGCAGCGTGTGCGTGGCGAGATACACCTCGCGCAGGAACGAGGTCAAGCCTCCGATCAACGCGAACATCGCGCTTACGAAGAGCCCGCCCGCGAGCCAGCGCAGGTTCGCCGAAAAGAACTCCTCGACGAAGAGCGTGACGATCACGATGCAGACGAGCAACGCCGCGCAGGCGCAGAAGTTGATCGACCAGCTTGCGAGCCTGCGTCGGCGCTCCAGGTCGACGATCTCCGCCCGCGCGGCATTGCGCGTCGGCTCGTCCATCTGGTTCCACGTGTGCTCGATCAGCCGCGCGCGGTCGATGACGCGGGCAAGACGCGTCGCCATCACCCCGAGCAGGGCAGCAATCCCGGTGAGCAGGAATACCGGGGCGATCGCCAGCTGAATCGCGTGGGCGATGACCGGGGCGTTGAAGGCGGTGGGCATCGGCAGGCGAACGTCGGTGGTCGAGACGGCTTTGTGCGCGCATGCAACGGCGCCGGCGGCGACGCCCTGCATTGTCGCAGAACGCGGACGCAGTCGCGCCGGCGGTCCGCGCTAACGCTTAGCGGGCGACGTTAATCGGGGGAGGGGTTGAGGAGCAGGTGGTCGACTTCCGCTTCGGCCTGCAGCCAGTCGTCCAGGTCGTAGCCATCCTCGTAGCCGCGCTCGGCGTAATGGTGATAGGCAGCTTCGCCGATCAGCCGGTGCCGCAGGTCGGGGTCGATCGCGTCACGCGCGCCTTCTTCGAACGGCTGATCGGGCATGCGTTCGACATCGGTCACCGGTTCGACGTTCGAAACTTCCTGCGGATGCGGCAGCGCGCCCGCACCGGTGCGAGCGCGCGATCGCTTCGCGGTGGAGTCGGGTTCGGCAGGGCGCTTGACGCGCGTCGTTCTGATCGTCGGCGCTCCCGTCTTTTTTGCGGATCCGGCCCTTGGCGCAGATCGACTCTTTGACGTGGATACGTCTTGCGGCGCCGATCGACTCTTGGGCGGCGACGCGGTCTTGGGCGGCGATGCCGGCTTGGGCGCCGCAGGAGTCTTCCGTTTGCTCTGCGTCGGCTTGGTCATCGAAACCTCCTTCGGTCTGGGCCAAGACTTTCGACCCGTCGCAGGGGCGCTGGTTCGTGGACACGGCAGGAACGGGGAAACAAGAATGCTCGTCGGTTACGGGCCTGCGCCGACGAGCATCCTCGCCGCACCCTGTCCCATTGGATTGACAGCGATGGCACATGGCGGGTCCGTTGCCACCATGGCCTCGCGCGCCAGCGCTTGCTGCGCTGCGCCTGGGCCTCGGCGAGCGTGCCTCGCTCGACTCACAAGCTGTGAATATTGGCCGAGCAGTGCGGCCGCCGCCGCCGCGGCGGCCATGACAAGGGCTTGAGCCTCCCGCTCGACCGCAAGCCGCGTGGCGAGCGTTCAGCGTGTGGCGTAAAGCGCGGGGAACTCCTTGCGCAGCGCGGCGAGCTTTGGCAAGTCGTTGTAGACGATATAGGGCTGCGTCGGATGAAGCGCCAGGTAGTTCTGGTGATAGTCCTCGGCGGGGTAGAACGCAGCCAGCGGCGCGACCTGGGTGACGATCGGGCTGCCGAACGCTCGCGCCTGGGCGAGCCGGTCGATGTAGGCTTGCGCCACGCGCTTCTGCTCTTCGTTGACGTAGAAGATCGCCGACCGATACTGGGTGCCGACGTCCGGTCCCTGGCGGTTCAGCTCGGTCGGGTCGTGCGCGACCGAAAAGAAGACGACGAGCAACTGCCCGTAAGAAATCTGTGCCGGGTCGTAAGTGACCTCGACCGATTCGGCATGGCCGGTGCGGCCGCTGCTGACCTGCTCGTAGGAAGGATTCTTCACGGTGCCGCCGGCATACCCGGACACCGCACGTGTCACGCCCTTCACGTGGCGGAATACGGCTTCAACGCCCCAGAAGCATCCACCGGCGAACACGGCCGTTTGCGGACCCTTGACCGATGCCGCGGGAATATCGACGACGGGCGGCGGAAGCGGCGCCGCGTGGCCCATCGAAATGAGAAGAGGCAATGAAAACAAGGCAATAAGGCCGGCCGGCCGGTGCTGCAGCATGGGGAATCTCCGGTTGCGTTGGCTGCGGAATGCGAAGCTTGGTTGCCATTGGTCGTGGCGAGGCGCGGATACCTTGCACCGCGAAAGATAGGCCGTCCCTTGACTGCCCGCGTTCGCCGGATCGCGTTGTCCAGCCACCCGTCAGAGTTCTTTCAGCCGAATCGGTTCACCGTGCGGCGTCGCGCGCGCAGCTGCTTCCCAATCGCGTCGCCGTTGCACGACCTCGGCTTCGGCGACGAGGCCGCGGCGTATGGCGATGCGCTCGAGCGCCGTCAGCCAGCGCCGATAATAGTGCTCGCCGGTATCCATCTCGCCACGCTGCCGCACTTCATCGATGACGGCGGCGAGCGTCTGCGACCACTCCTTCCAGCTGAACGAGCCCGTCTCGTGCAAGGCGAGCGTCATCGCAAACGCCTGTGCTTCCCACGGCGCCCGGAACACCGGACCCGCGGAGTCATGCGGGAGATCGGGCAGCGCGCGCTGCAGCGCGGCGATCGAGCCCGGGGAGCCCGCGCGCGATAAGGCGCCGACTTGTACCAGACCGGCGGCAGCCCCAGCACGGGCCACGGATAGCAGGAGCAAAGCGTGCAAGACGACCATGTTGTGCACGCGAGCGGTGTTCGGAACGGCGACCAGGTGCTCGCCCTGACGACCCGTATAGCCGAGCGAGGCGATCGCCGCGGTGGTGTCGGCCAGCAGCCATTCGCGAAAGCGGGGATCGGCCCAGGCCTTGGCCACGACGCGAGCGCCGTTGTGCGGGCCCACCTGGGTCTCGTAGGTCTCGATCAGCGCGTCGAGCGCGGCGGGATCGACGTAGCCCTTGGCGGTGAGCAGCGACTCGAGCGCGCGCACGCGAACGTCCATCTCGGACAGTTCGCTGCCAGCGCGATGGCGGTCGGCGGCCGAGGGGGAATGGTCGTGCGCCACCTGGCTATCTCGGCGGCATCCGCGACGCCGCGCGCAACGAAGCCGGAACCGCGGATTGCGGCTCGAAGCGCTTTGAAGGTCGCAGTGCCTTCGGACGCGCGCGGTCGTAACCGTAGTACGGAACGAAGCCATAGCCGGAGGGCGCGTACGTCGCCTCGTCCGGGTAGGCAACCGGTTCGGTCTCGGGCAAATAGGCGAATTGAGCCGCGTATTGCCTCTGGAGCGCCGTCCGGCGATCCTCGGCGACGCGCCGTTCGACACTCCGGTCGAGCGCGTCGAGCTCTCGCTGCAGACGGGCGAGCGCCGCCGGATCGGCGTCGCCGGCACGAATGTCGACCTCTTCGCCATCCTTGCACGGCACGTCCGTGTAGAGGACGCCCAGCTGCTTGTCGAAGCATTTGTAGATCGGCGTGCCCGCGGCGCCCGCGCTTGCGCTCGCGAGCGATGCGATGAGCATCACGGAGGCGCGGCCGACCAGGGCGAGTCGATGCACGACGGTTGCATTCATGTGGAAGTGAACATCTCGGCGTCGCGCCCATTCCCGCAGGCATCGAGGCGGCAGCGAGGACGCGAAACGTCGAGGCATTCTACGCCCTGTGCAGCCGTCGAAGGCGGTGGGCCGCGCGGGCGACGCGGTACCGGCCGAACGTGGCCACGGCAGCGGCCCGCGAACGGCGGCCGACTCGCCTCCGTCGCATACGCGACAGCAAGCTCGAAAGGCTCCTAGCGCCCGAACTTCTTCTCGGTCAGCCGGCCCACGAGCACGCGCTCGCAGATCTTGAAGGCCGTATAGAACAGGATGCTGAGGAATGCCGAAAAAAGAAGATCGACGAGCTGCTCGAGCGCACCGTCGGCGATCACCATCGCGCCGTATTCGATGAACAGATCGATGTTCATCTTGAGGAGGACGAACAGGTTCACCGACGTGATGCCGAACAGGAGGAAAAAGGCGACCATCAGCACGAACGTGAGCGTCCGGCGAGCGTAGAGGAAATCGAGCCAGCGCTTCGGCATGTCGGCGGGCGAGTCTGCGGGATGGTGCCGATGATCCGGCAGCCAGCGGCGCCCAGCGTGCCAGATTCGGACCGCGCGGCGAAGGGCGGCGAATCGGCCCCTTGATCCGAGGTTGGACGCGGAGTACGATCGACGCACGTAATGAAGAAGCAACCGGGAGACAGGCCGTCGATTGCGGAAAGGAGTCGATCATGTGCTATGAATTCAGCGAATGGTACAAGAAGGCGCGCACGCCCGAGCAGCTGCGCAAGGATGTGAAAACGGACAAGCCGGCGCCGCGCGAAGTGCCGGCTGCATCCCCGGAGCAGGCGAAGCCGGTGATGCCCGTCGCCGAACGGGAGAAAGCCCCCGCGTGACGCGCCAACGCGTCGGTCGGACGAAAGAAGGCCCCGCCGACGCGGGGCTTTTTGTTGGTGCGCCCGGCAGGGCGCACGTACTTGAAGGTGAAAGTCCTCTACACGCCCGGCAAGGTGAACCGAACGGCAAGGGTGTCGCGGGCGACCGCGAATCCGGAGGAAGCCGAAGGCAAAGCGCTGGCCTGACGAACAGGAAGCGGATAGAGGCGACGCAGCGGGGTGAGCAGGCCAATCTCTGTGAGGCCCGAAACTTGCACGGAACGCTGCGGCGTAGATCCGACAGGCATAAGCGTGAAGGTGCGTGCGCAATACCCGGGGAGATCTGGCGATGCGCCTTGGGGCTACCGACATCTGGACATCAAGGCTTTCTTCGACAGCCTGGATCATGAGCTGGTCGAGAGCGCCGTGGCTCACCACACCAATACGCCATGGATCCGGCGGTAAACTGCGCGGTGGCTTAACGGTTGGAGGACCTTGCGCGCGTCGTCAACCCGGTGGTGCGGGGGCGGCTGAACTATTACGGCCGGTACTACCGGTCGCGGTGTGTTCAGGTTCTGTGCCATCTCAACGAGGCCCTTGCTGCATGGGCGCGACGGAAGTACAAACGGCCGCGTCGTCGGGAGCGAGCGTCGATGCATTGGCTGGGGCGTATCGCCCGACGTTAGCCCACGCTGTTTGCCTTATGGCAGTTCGGGGTGCGGCCGGAGGCTGGAGGGTAGGAGCCGGATGAGGCGCGAGCTTCACGTCCGGTTCTGTGAGGGCGCGGGGGTGCAATTCCCCGCGCTACTCGACGCAACGTTTATGTCGCGAGCGAGCGGGCGGGCGTGGACCTGATGCAACGTCTGACCGTGTTTCTGGCCGAGCGCTCAAGCTCAAGGTCAATGCGGCCAAGAGTGCGGTGGCGCGGCCGTGGCAGCGCAAGTTTCTGGGCTACGGCATGACGGGGCATCAGAAGCCGAAGCTGCGCATCGCGGCGCCGAGCTTGGAGAAGCTGACGGAGAAGGTACGCACGCTGTTGTGCGGGGCGCGTGGGCGAAGCCTTGAGGCCACGGTCCAGAGGCTCAATCCGGTGCTGCGGGGGTGGGCGGCGTATTTCAAGCTGACCGAAACCAAGCGCCGGCTGCACGAGTGCGATGGATGGATACGGCACAAAATGCGCTGCATCCTGTGGCGACAATGGAAGCGTCCCTATGCGCGAGCGCGTAACTTGATGAAGCGGGGGCTGACGGAGCAACGTGCGTGGCGCTCGGCCACCAATGGACGCGGCCCGTGGTGGAACGCGGGCGCAAGCCCTATGCACGCGGCCTTCCCGAAGTCCTGGTTCGATACTCTGGGGCTGGTGTCGCTGCTCGATACGGTGCAGCGCCTCCAGCGCGTTTCATCAACCGCCGGATGCGAAACCGCACGTCCGGTGGTGTGGGAGGCGGCGGGAGTGATCCCGCCCCCCACCCGATCGAACGCGCTGTGCGGGCCCGTGGTTGCGATTCGCAAGGCGAGCGTACTGCTGACCTCACCGTAGGCTTTGGTCCTACAGCAGCTCATGGCCGCGGAAAATATTTCGATCACCTGTATTGCGCAATCGACGCGTGCGACGAATAATGACGGCGTCATCCACGCTGACTGCGGGAAGGAGTCGATATGCTGAATTTCGGTCGCCGCGATCCTGTCGATGCGAAAACCGCAGCCAAACCTCCGCTGAGGCCGGCGCTGTACGATCCGCCGGGGACGCCGCCGAGGAGCGCGGCGGGCAACACGAGTCGTCCGACCCACATGCCGCCCGCGACCCCGGCGCCGCCGCCACCGGTGCAGAGCGCCACGATTGCGCCGCCGGCGCCCACGCCGACGGACGCAGCCGCACCGCCCGCCGTTTCCGTGCCCATGGTCGGCAACGAACCTCCCGGAAGCAAGCTCTCCGTCGGTGTCAACATCAAGCTCAAGGGCGTCGACATTTCCGATTGCGACGTCCTCGTCATCGAAGGCAGCGTCGAGGCGACCGTGCACAGCAAGGCGATGCAGATCGCAAAACCCGGTACGCTCAAGGGGACCGCGCTCATCGACGTCGCCGAGATTCACGGCGAGTTTTCGGGCGAGCTTACGGCGCGAACGCGGCTCGTCGTCCACAGCACCGGTCGGGTGTCCGGCACGATCCGCTATGGCAAGCTCATCGTCGCGGAGGGTGGCGAATTGACGGGCGACGTAAAGCGGACGGAAACGGCGGACGAGCACCACGCGCAACCGTCACGCGTACCCGCATCGGGAACGCCCCTCGGGACGGGACCGGCGAGCGGCTTGTCACCGCGGTAATCGCAGTCGCCGGCGGGTTGCAGCCGACGCGTATCCAGCGGCGCTGGCAATCGCGCCCGCCAGATCCGCGCTGGCACATCGGCCGGCAACGGTTTATCGTGGCTTCCGGGACCGCCTTCGGGGTGAATAGAGCGCCCGCTCCGGCGCGTCCCTTCCGCGAGGCACCGGACGCATGGATTTTCTCTGGCCGCAGGGGCTCTGGCTGCTGCTCGCCTCTCCTGCGCTCGTCGTTCTCTACGTTGTCATCCTTCGCCGGCGGGCGCGGTTGGCCGTACGCTACGCGAGCGTCGCGCTGCTCCGCGACGCGATTTCACCGGCGCAGCGGCTTCGTCGCCACGTTCCACCGCTGCTGCTGCTGCTCGCACTGACGGCGCTCTTCGTCGCGATCGCACGCCCGCTCGCGACGGTGCCGCTGCCCTCCGACCAGCGGACGATCATTCTCGCCATCGACGTATCGAAGAGCATGCGGGCGACCGATGTCGAGCCGAGCCGCATCGGCGCCGCCCGCGAGGCCGCGAAGGCCTTCATCGGCGAACAGCCGGCGGACGTGCTGATCGGCATCGTCGCCTTCGCCGGATCGGCCGCCGTCGTACAGCGACCGACGCACGACCGCGCCGATCTCGCGGCGGCGATCGATCAGCTCGAGCTGCAGATCCATACCGCGATCGGCAGCGGCATCATCATGTCGCTCGCCACGCTCTTTCCGGACGATGGCCTCCAAGCCGAGGACCGGCCTTTCGGGACGCGTTCCGATTGGGAGGGCGGCCGCAGCACCGCGATCGATCGGGGAAAGAGCGCGGCGAAACGGGAGGTCAAGCCCGTGCCGCCGGGATCGTATCGTCATGGCGCGATCATTCTGCTCACCGACGGCCGAAGGACGATCGGACCCGACCCGCTCGATGCGGCGAAGCTCGCGGCCCACCGGGGCGTCAAGGTCTACACGGTGGGATTCGGCAAGGTCAGCGGCAGCGAGACGGACATCGACAACTACTCGATCTACATGCGTTTCGACGAGGAGACCCTGAAGGCGATCGCCGAGCTGACGGCCGCGGAATATTTCCAGGCGGCGAGCGCAACCGATCTCAAGAGGGTCTACGCAGGCCTCAATGCCCGCTACGTACTCGAAAAAAAGCCCACCGAGATCACCGCGCTCTTCTGCGCGCTCGCCGCGGCGCTAACAACCGCCGGGTGCGCCGTGTCGCTCGCCTGGTTCCATCGTCCGTCCTGACCCGGCGCGAATCAGCCGGCCGCTGACCGGCCCGCAGCATCCCTGACATACGTCGGCTCGGCGAACAGCGACGCGATCGCGACTTTCGTGATGTCCGGATGGTCCGGCACCACGAACAGGATCGGCGCGATCAGCTCCTCGAACAGCCCGCGCAGGCTGCGGGCGCCGGTCTTGTACTCGATCGCCAGCTCCGAAATCTGCTCGAACACTTTCCGCTCGACGGCGAGCTCGACGCCTTCGTGGCGGAAGATTTCCTGGAACTGCCGATAGATGCAGTCGCGCGGCTCGATCATGATCCGGACCAGCATCTCCCTGGTGAGGTCCTGGAAGCGCGCGATCGTAGGAAGGCGCCCGGTGAATTCCGGAATGAGGCCGTAGCTGAAGAGATCGGTCGGCTTCACGCGCGCGTTGAGCCGGTCGAGGATCTTCTGGTTGTCGTCCGCTCCCGTGGAGATGAAGCCGAAGCCGTGGACCTGCGTCATGATCTCCTCCAGGCCGACGAACGCCCCGCCGCAGATGAAAAGGATGTTGGTCGTGTCGAGGTAGCGCGCGTTGCCGATCTTGACCTGCGAGCCCTCCATGATCTTCAGCAGCGCGTGCTGCACGCTTTCGCCCGAAACGGCGAGCGGCTCCCTGCCGGTCGCCTTCAGCTTGTCGATCTCGTCGATGAACACGATGCCATGCTCCGCCGTCGCGATGTCGCCGCCCGCCTTGTCGGCGAGCCGCTGGAGGATCGCCTCGATCTCCTCGTTGACGAAACGCGACTGCGCCAACGAGGTCGCCTCGGCCGTCACGAACGGAACGGCGAGGATTCGGGACAGGGTTTCGCACAGCAGCGTCTTGCCGGTCCCCGAAGGGCCGATCAGCAGCACGTTGCTCTTGGTGATCGGGACGCCGTCCGCGCGCGATTTCGCGATCTTCCTGAAATGGGCGTAAACGGCGACGGCGACCGTTTTCTTGGCATCGTCCTGGCCGATCACGTATTCGTCGAGCGCCCGGACGATCGCGCTCGGCTTTGCGGTGTTGTCGAACAAAGTGGTTTTCCCGTTCGTAAAGATACGCCTGCCAACGGAACGCCGGCGCCGTGGCGTCTCCCACCGAAAGCGCGCGTCCCACCCGCATCGGTACTCGTGCGACTACTTGAACGGCGACGCCTCTCCCGAAGGCAGCGGTGGGGCGGCGCCGGGCTTCCTCGCCGAGCAGAGCCAGGCCAACATCGCCTCACCCAGCGTATTCGCGCGCACCTTCACGAATTCGACCTGCTTCGGCGGCACCACGAATTGCGCGACGATCACCCCGTGATCGTCACGGTAGGTCATCGACGTCGAGCCCATGACCCGGGATGCGCAGTCGGCGATGTTCTGGCCGAGCATTTCGGTGTATTGCTGCTTGACGCCGAGCTCGTCGGTGACCGACTGCCCCGCCTTGGGGACCGTCCGGAACCAGCCTTGACGCTTGCCGTCCGGCAGGGTCGCGGGCGGCGCCGCCTGGACATAGAGCACCGCGCCGTCCGGCTGCGTGCCGAAGGGAACGAATCTCTCTGCATTGACCGGCAGAGGCGCGACCGCGAACGCGGCGATGACCGCCGCACAGCGGGCGAGCCTGACAACGGGGTTTGACCGCTCCATTCGGCTGCTATGATATTCGATTCGCCACCGTGAGCCGCGGCTGCGCTCCGCACCTCCGGCAGGGACCACCGTCATCGAGCGTACGTCCACATTCTGGCTGTCGGTTGCGGTGCTCGCCGCGGGATGCGCGTCGGTCCGCACGTCGGTTGACTACGATCCGGGCGCCGCCGACAAGGCGAAATTCCAGAAGGACAGCGCCGTGTGCGAGCGGCAGGCGGAAGCCGATCAGAAGAACATCGGCCTCGGCCCGATGGACGTCACCCAGAACACGTTCAACCGGATGTACGACGCCTGCATGCGCGCGAGCGGCTACGCCCGCAAGCCGGAGCCATGAGTTGCGAGCCCGGGCGAGGGCGTCACTTCGGAGGCGGGAGCGGGGCGCGCAGCTGCAGGGGATAGGTGGCGAGACTGCGGTGCCCGCCGGCGTCCACGGCACGCACCGAGAACAGGTAGTCGTCCTTCGACAGCGGCACCCCCGCCCTCGTCACGTTGCCGACGAACTCCGCGCCCTGCCAGAACGGTGCAGTGGTCTCGCGCCAGACGATTTCGTAACCCGCAACTCCGTCGGAGTTGGCGAGCCACGATAGCGTGGTCTGGTTTTCGAGTCGCAGCGTCTCGATTCGCACGCCGGCAGGTGGCGCCGGGGCGATTGCAAGCGAGGCGAGCGCCGCGGCGTTCACGCGGGCCACGCCGCCCAGGTAATCGAAATCCACGAACTGGGGCAGATCGCCGAACTGCACGCCGTCGACGATGCGCACGTCCTGATGCTGGTGGCGGAAGTCCTCGTGCGTCTCGGTGAAGCGCACGGCGGCATACCCCTGCGCGAGGAACGGAATGTGATCGCCGCCGCGCAGGTAGCGATCGCGCCGGTAGACGATCTTCACATTCATTTCCGGAACGTAGCGCAGTGCCGCTTCGCGTATCGCCCGTGCAAGCTCGCGGGCGGGCGAATCGTTTTCGCCGCCGGTCTCGAGCCGGCGCCGCCATTCGTCGCTCAACTCCTCGGCTGCGGGTACGCCTTCCGCGAACACGCGCACGGTGCTCGAGTCGCGGTGTCCGGTCTCGTCGCGCGCGCTGCCGACGATGTCGTTGGTGATCATCGCCTCCACGTCGACGTTGCGCTCGCGGGCGGCTCTGGCCCAGTGCGCCGCGCCCAGCAACCCCTGCTCCTCGCCGGCGACGGCGATGAAGACCAGCGTCGCAGGGAAGCGCACCTTCGCCATCGTGCAGGCGAGCTCGATCACGACCGCGGTGCCCGATGCGTCGTCGTCGGCGCCGGGCGCATCGCACTCGGCGTTCATGACGTTGCCGCACATCGAATCGTAGTGGCCGGACACGACCAGCGTCCGCGCTTTCGCCTGCGGGTCTACGCCTCGCAGCGTCGCCACCACATTGGCCATCGGCGCGGGCTTCGGTACGCGCGGCGTGGGCGCCTGCACGAACTCGTCGAATTCGACCTCCAGGCGCGCGCCTGATTCGGACGCGCAATGCGCGAGCGTGTCCCGGATCCAGCGCCGCGCGGCGCCGATCCCGCGCTTCGGATCGTCGGCCGCCGACAACGTATGCCGGGTGCCGAACCCGGCCAGCGTGCGGACGTAGGTTTCGAGTCGCGCGGGTGAAATCTCGCGCACGACGCGGGCAATGTCCGCGTCTTGCGCCGGCTGATCGGCTGCGCTGGCAGCGGAGCTCGCGGCGATGGCGCAGGCCGCCACACAGGCGAGCGCCGAGCCAACCCCGGCCGCGCGTGCCCGTGTTCGGTCGATCATGTTCCGGTGCCGATCTACATGCCGGCCGGATCGTCTGCGGGCGAACGGCCGGACGGTGCGAAGCATTCGAGGAGCGTCGCTGCATTGGATTGCGGCAGATCCCAGCCGTAGGGCTCGCCGAACCAGGTCTTCGTGCGCTCAAGGTGCGCGCGATAGCCGACTTCGTCGAAATCCGGCACCTTCCTCGTCCAGGCCGAGCAACGCGTGCGCAGATGCTCTCGAATTCGCTCGACGTTGAAGAGGTACTTGGAAGGATTGTAGGCCTCGTTCAGGTGCTCGGTGATGTAGGGTTTGAGCAGGTCCGCGTTGTTGCGATCCCGATGGACGATCCAATGCGCGCCATCGCGCACGAGAATCGGCGGGATCGACTGGCCGCCGATCCGGATCTCGTGGAACAGATTGCGATAGAACTTGAATCCTGCGTAGTTGGCGGCGAGATCGCCGTTGGAATACACGCCGGTAAGCATCGCCCCGTAGAGGCCGTTCTCGGTTAGTGCGCCGTACTTGACTGCTTTGCCGAGCGCGGCCGTCTCGTCCGCGCCTCCTGCCCGAGCGTCCTCGTAGAGGTTGAAGTACTCGTAGCCCTGCTGGAAGATGTGGCCGATCTTGTCGGTCCCCAGATCGAGCCCGTACAGCCGAACGGTCGGCGAGCTGGCCGCGGGCATGAGCGCAAACGGAACCGGCGCGAAGACCCAGGCATAGATCGATTCGGCATAGCCCGTCTGGAAGCGGACGTTCCTGCCGGGAAACTCGCCGTAGCGGATCGCGCGCTCCAGCGTCGATTCCGGAACGCCGACGCCGACCTGCCCGTAGACGCGGGTGACGAACTCGCGCTCATCGACCGGCTCGGCCGCCGCCCGCGGGTCGCCCTGCATCCTTTCGTCGATCCGGAGATTGAGCCTTGCGGTTTCGCCGCCGATGATCTCGAGCACCTTCGCGCCGAGGTCGCGGCCGAGATCGTCGAGGGGTGGATCGGGAAGGGTGAACTGGTCGGTCTCCGACGCGCGTGCGTCATCGATCGCGATGCCGGGCAGAAACGCGACGAGGCACGCGACGATCAGGATCGACCTGTGACGCACGACTGCCCTCCATGGGCAACGCCCGAACGGGCAGGCTTCCGCGTTCGGCGCCCTTGCAAAAGTTGCCTCGTCGCAACGAATTCTACGCCATCCCGGCAACGACGATAGCGGATCGGCGACAGCGCCCCGCCCGGCGTCACCCCGAGCCCATTCCCGTCGTTACCGCATCGAGGTCGACGAGGTAGCGGCGTTCCAGTCCGGGAGTCGGCGCTCTTCGAAACCGTGGCCACCGGAAGCCGGGGCCGATCTTCGCCAGCCCAGCGGGTGCTGCGTCGTCCACGCCGCGTTCCTTGCCGCCGCCGCGGGCAACGAGCGCGGCCGGGCGCGGGCGGCCCGTTTCGATGGCGGCTGCGACGGCGGCAATGCCCGCAATGACCAGCAGGCCGAGGGACACATAGAGCGCGGCATTGGCGACCGTCGAATCGAGCAGCCGTTGCCCGACGTAGATGCCACTCGTGCCCCAGGCGATGACCGCGGGATAGACGAACTCGCGGTAGACGAGCGCGATGACAGCGCCAGCCAGCGCGGCGATGGCGAGCAACGCGACTGAGCTCTTGGTGGCGAGCTCGATTGTCGTGAGCCACCCGCTTGCGTTGAGCCATTGCGCCGTGCCGACGAGCAGCCCGAACGTCGTCCAGCCGAAATACAGGGCAAAGGGGATACGAAGCCAGCGGGCATACTGCGACGGGGAGACGACCGCCCGCATGAACATCACTTCGGCGACGAGGACGGCTGCCGCGGCGATAACAAGCGCGATACCGATCTCGTCGATGCGGAACGCGACGACCCAGCCCGAAGCGAGCGTGCTCGCGACGGCGATCGGGACGACGAACGGATCGAAGGTGCGCGTGCGCCGATGACGCGGCCACAGCGCGGCAACGTAGAACATCAGGACGGCGCCGCCGATGGCCCAGTCGATGAGATGGACGAAGCCGGCGGGGGCAAAGGGGGTTGCGTACGAGCTCGACACATCGGAGATCGACGGGAGCTCGCGGTCGCGACTCCAGACGTACATGAAGGCGGCGTTGGCCTCGACCACCACGAACGTCACCCAGCGCAGAGCCCGGGATACCGAGGGTGCACCGAATGCGTCGTCCATTGCGCCTCCCTGAAACGAAACGTAGCATACAAGCATCGCACGGCGGCAAGAAGCTTCGCCATAGGACAAGAAACCACAAATCTGTAGGAACCGGCCTACACGTGGGGCCCCGCCACTTAATTCGGAGCAGTCGGCCCAGCGGGAGCGGGCACCTTCGAGCGGGCGAGGTGTTGGCGCTCAACGCTTCCGCCTTTTGGCGCGGACTCGGCGGAGCTAGGTCGATGTAGACGGCGTCCGCATGGTGTCGCCTCCCGGCGTCGCAGGGAGTGAACGACGCGACGTCCCGCTTTTTTCCCGCCGGAACCCGCCGCCGCGTGTAGTTACAAAACGTACGCCACTCAGGATCCGCTCACCGAGGCCTCCATGTCCGACGCTCAAGGCTATCTGCGCCATCCGACGCTGCACGACGATGCGATCATCTTCGTCGCCGACGACGACCTCTGGCGCGTCGGCGCCGCCGGGGGCACCGCACGCCGTCTCACTGCGGGACTTTCGGAGCCGTCGACGCCGTGCTTTTCCGGGGACGGCCGGTGGGTCGCCTATGTCGGGCGCGACGAACAGCATCCCGAGGTGTATCTGATGTCGGCGGAAGGCGGCGCCGCCCGGCGGCTGACGTGGCTCGGTCCCGACGTGATGGTCCGCGGCTTTACGCCCGGAGGTCAGATCCTGTTCGTTTCGACCTATGGCCAGCCGTTCTTTCGCAACTATCGGGCCTTTACGCTCGATCCGAACGGCGGCATGCCGAACCTGCTGTCACTGGGACAGGTCAATCATCTCGCCTTCGGCCCCGGCAACGCCAGGGTGATCGGCCGCAATACCGCCGACCCGGCGCGATGGAAGCGCTATCGCGGCGGAACCGCCGGGCACCTGTGGGTCGACGCCGCGGGCAGCGGAACGTTTCGCCGGATGAGCGAGCTCGCGGGCAATCTCACGAGCCCGATGTGGATCGGCGATCGCATTTATTACCTGTCCGATGCGGAAGGCGTCGGCAACCTCTACTCGTGCAAACCCGATGGCGCAGACGTGCGGCGGCATACGGATCACGACGACTTCTACGCGCGCCACGCGCAGGCCGACGGCCGGCGCGTCGTCTATCAATGCGGCGCCGATCTCTGGGTGTTCGATCCGAGCCACGATCGCTGCGAGCGTCTCGATATCCGCCTGCCCTCCCATCGCACGCAAGCGGCGCGCAAGTTCGTTCCAGCAGCGGAGCACCTCGACGGATTCCACGCCCATCCCGCCGGCCACAGCGCGGCGCTCGTCGCGCGGGGCAAGCTCTTCACCTTTCCGCTTTGGGAAGGCGCCGTTTTGCAGCACGGCGACGACAACGGCGGTCGCTATCGGCACGGCCAGTGGCTCTCCGACGGAACGACGGTCGTCGCGGTCGGCGACGGGTCCGGCGAAGAACGCGTCGACGCGATTGCCGAAGGCCGTGCGCAGACGCTGCCATGGGATGTCGGTCGCGTCGTCGCGCTCTCCGCCGCGCCCCAGGGACGCAAGGTCGCGCTCGCGAATCACCGCAACGAAGTGATGATCGGCGATCTCGACAGCCGCGAGCTGGCCGTGATCGATCGCAGCGACGCCGGCCGCACCGAGCACCTCGCATGGTCGCCCGACGGCGCCTGGCTTGCCTACTCGTTCTGGACGTCGGCACGGCACACGGCGATCAAGCTCCATGGCATCGCGCAGCGAACGAGTACGCTCGTCACCGAGCCGGAGTTTCGCGATTACTGTCCGGCGTTCGATCCGGAAGGGCGCTACCTCTACTTCCTGTCGGTGCGCACGTTCGATCCCGTCTACGACAGCGTGCAGTTCGAACTGAGCTTTCCGCGCGGCGCGCGGCCGTACCTGATCGCGCTGCAGGCGGGAGGTCGCCCGCCGTTCGATCCCCTTCCGAGAGGACCGGGCACCGATGATCCCGCAAAGGAACGACCGACGGCGGAGCCGAATGCGGCAATGCCGCCGGTCGACCTCGAGGGGATCGCCGGGCGGATCGCGCCGTTCCCGGTCCCCGAAAACCGTTTCGGCCGGATCGCGGGGGCGCGCGGCGGCAGGGTGGTGTGGACCGTGCTGCCGATCGCCGGCGCCCACGGCCGCGGCGGCCACAAGGACTCGCCCGGTCGGCTCGAGGTGTTCGAGTTCGAGACGCTGCGCGCCGAGACGCTGATGGAAAGGGCCGACGATTTTGCGATCGCCGGCGACCACGCGACGCTCATCGTGCGCGACGGCAAGCGGCTGCGCGCCATTTCGGCGCTGCGCAAGCTCGAGCGCGAGCGCGGCGAGGGACGGGCCCCCGACGAGCCGTCGCGCAAGAGCGGCTGGCTCGATCTCGATCGCATTCGGCTATCGATCGAGCCGCGCAGCGAATGGCGACAGATGCTGCGCGAAGTCTGGCGCCTGCAGCGCGACCAGTTCTGGGTGCCGGACATGTCGGGCGTCGATTGGAACGCCGTCTATCGCCGCTATGCCGATCTCATCGAGCGGGTGTCGACCCGCGCCGAATTGTCGGACCTCATCTGGGAAATGCAGGGCGAGCTGGGAACCTCGCACGCCTACGAGATGGGCGGCGATTATCGGCGTCCGCCGCAGATCGCGCTCGGCTACCTCGCCGCCGACTTGCGCGCGGCGGACGACGGCAGCTACGAGCTCGCGCGCATCGTGACCGGGGATCCGTGGGACGCAGGCGCCGATTCTCCGCTCAACGCCGTGGGCGTCGAAGCGAAGCCCGGCGAACGGATCGTGGCCGTCAATGGGCAGCGGACCTCGCGCGAACGACCGCCGGAGTCGTTGCTCGTCCACCAGGCCGGCGCGAAGGTCGAGCTCACGCTCGTCGCGGACAGCGGCGCATCGACATCGACGCGCAACGTGGTCGTGACGACGCTCGCCGACGAGGTGCCCGCCCGCTACCGGCAGTGGGTGGAGGCGAACCGCGCGTGGGTCCACGAGCGCTCGGGTGGCCGCGTCGGGTACTTCCACCTTCCCGACATGATGTCCGCGGGCTTCGCCGAATTCCATCGCTACTTCATCACCGAATGCGATCGCGACGCGTTGATCGTCGACATTCGCTACAACCGCGGCGGCCATGTCTCGCAGCTATTGCTGGAAAAGGTCGCGCGGCAGCGGATCGGCTACGACCTGTCGCGCTGGGGCCGACCCGAGCCGTATCCGAGCGAGGCCGTGGCGGGCCCGGTGGTCGCGCTCACGAACGAGCATGCGGGGTCGGACGGCGACATCTTCGCGCACGGCTTCAAGCTGATGGGCATCGGTCCGCTCGTCGGAACGCGAACGTGGGGCGGCGTGATAGGCATCTGGCCGCGCCACAAGCTCGTTGACGGAACGGAGACCACGCAACCCGAATTTTCGTTCTGGTTCCGCGATGTGGGCTGGGGTGTCGAGAACTACGGCACCGACCCGCAGATCGAGGTCGACAACGCGCCGCAGGACGCCGTGGCGGGACGCGATCGGCAGCTCGAAACGGCGCTCGCGACGGCGCTGCAGCTGATCGAGCGCGGCGCAACGGCTATGCCGCAGTTCGAGCCCCGGCCCAACCTCGCGCGTGCTCCGTTGCCGCCGCGAAAGCGATAGCGGCCGTCGAGCAGCCAATCTTCAATCGTCTGTCGACGTTCGCCGGCTGCGTAACAGCCTGACGTAGGTCCCGTCCTACGCGTTTTGCCGACGGCTCCTGATAACGTTCGCTCCGCCCGAGGCGATATCTTTGACGCAGCGGGATCGGCAATGCCCGCCCACGGAAGCGGAGGAGTTATGCGACCATCATTGAAGGCTGTGCTGGTAGCGGCGGGGATCGTGTTCGCGACGCAAGCCGCTGCACAGATCACGTTCTACGCACGCGAAGGGCTGCGAGGCCGTACGTTTACCGCCGACGGCACGGTGTGGAATCTCGATCAAACCGGTTTCAACGATCGCGCCTCTTCGGCGGTCGTCCAGGGCGGGAGTTGGCAAGTCTGCGAGCATGCGCGGTTTCACGGGCGCTGCGTGGTGCTGAATCCGGGTACGTACGATTCGCTCGCGGCGATGGGAGTGAACGATATGATTTCCTCGGTGCGCCCCGTCGCGGGACCGACCTACGGGTACGCGCCGCCGCCGAGTGACGGGCTCTACCAGGCCCACATCACCTCGGTGCGCGCAATCGCCGGACCGCCCGAGCAGCGCTGCTGGGTCGAGCGCGAGCAAGTCGTGCAGCCCGGTGGGGCCAACATCCCGGGAGCCATCATCGGCGGCGTGATCGGCGGGGTCCTGGGGCACCAGATCGGCGGGGGGCGCGGGCGCGATGTCGCCACGGCCGGCGGCGCGGTCGCCGGCGCCGCCGTGGGCGCGAACGTCGGCAGGGATGGACAAGTCTATGACCGCGACGTTCGGCATTGTGCCAACGTTCCCAGTTCGTCGGGCGTCGATTACTGGGACGTGGCTTACGAGTTCCGCGGCCAGGAGCACCACGTGCAGATGACGGCGCCGCCGCCGGGTCCTACGATCACGGTCGACGCCTACGGAAATCCGCGCGCGTGATCACGCCGGTGCTCAACGATGGGCCGCGCTTGTCGCGGCCCATTTTTTTTGCGCTGCGCTGCCCCGGTTCGCGCGATCAGCGCTGTCAATCCCGTTGATCCGAAAGAGTGATTGGATTTTCGACGATCTCGATCGTATGTTGTGATTGTGCGCCGCCCTAGCAGGTCGGGTCGGGAAGAACGCCCGAGCGGACCTAGGAGATCGCCATGAGATCCATCGAAAGCTCCTTTTCCGACTTCCTCGTGCGCATGCTTGCCCCGGTTGCCGAAGGGCTGTCGTTCCTGCCCCGAGCTACCGCAGCGACTCCATCAACCATCGACGCCCATCCGACGGCTCCCACCGCGCGAGCGCGCTGGCTCGAGCGACTCGATCGCTGGTACTGGGCGCACCGGCAACGCGCAATCGAGGCGGCTCTCGCGCGCTCGAACAACGTCGCCGACCTCGAAGCTCGAATCCGCGACCTCGGGCGCGAAGTTCCGTCCCGCTACTACTGACACCGAGGCCCGGCACATATCGCGCAGACGCTCGCGTGCGAGCACGATTGACGCGACAGGAGCTCTCATGCATAAGACGACCCCTTCTCCCGCACCTGCGGGCGCTCGAGCCGCGTTGATCGTCCACAACTTCTGGGCGGGCGCCGGGGTTGTCGGCTTGAGCCTGCTTGCCGGGGGCATCACCAGCTATATTGACGGGTCCGGTCGGCATCCCGTGCTCTACATCGTCGCAGGCGCTGCGCTGGCCGTTATCGCGTGCCGGCGCACCGGTAGGCTGCTGGGGGCCCGGTCGATGCTTGGGCCCGCGCAAACGACGCCCCGCGCCTGATGAACCGCTGACGCGATCGCCGCCGCGCCGCATCGTTCCCGTATACTTGCGCGATCATTCGCGTAGTTTCGGGACCGATGAGCATCGACGAGCGAAGTCTAACCGTGCTCTTCGCGGATGTCGCGGGCAGCACGCGCCTCTACGAGCAATTGGGCGATGCGAAGGCGCTCGCCGCCATCGGCGAATGTCTCGCACTCGTCGAGCACGCGGCCGCCGGGCATGCCGGGCGGCTGGTCAAGACGATCGGCGACGAGGCGATGGTCGTGTTCCCGACCGCCGATCAGGCGGTCACGGCGGCGGCCGAGATCCAGCAACGGATGACCGAGCTCGTCGGTGCGCGCAATCTGCGGATCGCGCTGCGCATCGGCATCCACTGCGGTACCGCCATCGAAGCGCAGGGCGACGTCTTCGGCGATTGCGTGAACGTCGCCGCGAGGATGGTCGGGCTCGCCAAGAGCGGTCAGGTGATCCTGTCGGGGTCGACCGCCGGGATGCTGTCGCCCGAGCTCTGCTCTCGCGTCCGCGAGGTCGACGTCCTCACGGTCAAGGGCAAGGACAAGGACATCGTCATCACCGAGCTCACGTGGCAGGACTCGGCCGACCTCACCACGCTGACTACGCGTCCAAAGCTCCGTGCCGCGCGGCTCGATCTCATTCACGGCCCGCGCGCAATCGAGCTCGGCCCGGCCACGTCGACACTGACGCTCGGGCGCGATGCGCAGAACGACATCGTGATCGCCGACCGACTCGCCTCCAGGCTCCACGCGCGCATCGAGCGCCGTCGCGACCGATTCGTGCTCGTCGACCAGAGCTCGAACGGGACCTTCGTGACGGTCGAGGGCGAAGGCGAAGTCCAGCTGCGCCGCGAGGAGATGATGCTGCGCGGCCGCGGCCACATCAGCTTCGGCCACCCGTACAAGACCGATCCGCAGGAGACGCTGCAGTTCGCGTACTTCGAGGGCGGCGTGTAGGCAAGCGGCGGAACCGTCCGCGCCGTCTTCCCGCGAACGCGGGAACCCGGCGACTTTTGAGACGCTCGCAAAGACACCGGATCCCCACCCCCGACTCCTCACTTGGGGGCGGCTCTTCGCGGGGGATCGCGGAATCACGTCGTCAGCTTGCGCAGTATCGCCGGATCCTTGATCACGCTCTTCTGGCGACTCGGTGGCGCGCCGTAGAGACCCGCCGGCGGATCGGTTTCGAGCCGCGAAAGGATCGATGCGTCGGCGCAGCGCTGGTCGAACACGACGGCCACCCGGTCGCCGGTTGCGCCGCCCAGCGCAAAACAAGTCTGCCCGAGCTTGGCGTTGAGCGGCTTCAACACGCCGTTGGCGACGAGGTCGCTCGCGGCGCCGGTACCGCCAAGCTGCAGATCGTAGAGGCGCGGCTTCGCCGCGGGCCCGGGCGTTGCGGCGATCACGTCGGCCAGTCCGATCAATTCGCGCGCGAGCGCATCTTCGGCGGCGGTGTCCGGCATACCTTCCACGCTCAACGTGACCTTTTGACTCCTCACGTTCGCGTGCTGCAGAAAGAAATCGCGCGAGAACTCGTCGGCGATCTTCGCGCCGATCGCTTTCAGCGCCTCTTCTTCGCTCGCCCAGCTACCCGCGCCCTTCGGGAGCGCCGTGTTGTAGTAGATCTCCTCGCCCGTCGCGAGATCGACGCACTTCACCGTCCACGACGTGAGCGCGAATTTCGTCACCATCAGGCCGGAGGCTTCGAGCCGGGCGGAGAGTCTTTTGATCTTCGCTTCGCCGGTCACCGCGAACTCGGCGGCCTTGTTGCCGTCGCCGCCACCCTCCGTCCACGTGCGAAACCCGAACGACTTGATCCGCTCCTTGAGGATGTTCTCGGCCACCGGCGAAGGCTGCGGTGGCGCATCCGGTTGATCCGAATCGCGCACTGCGATCTGTACCGAAACCTTGGGATCGCCATTCGCGCGAATCAATTCGACCCGCTCGTCGCGCGACATCCGATTCAGCGATTTCTGGAGCGCCTTGACGTTGACCACGGCCTCGGTCGTCACCGACACCAGCCCGTCCTTGCCGAGTTGCGGCTCGGACTCGCGCACGACGGTCTTGACGTAGCTGCCACTCTTCGAGAGCAGCTTGTCCTTCAGCAGATCGTAGTTCTTGGCGAGCGACTTCGTGTCGACGAGGAGCCCCAGCGCCTTTTCGACGGCCTGGCTCTTGGCATCCGCGCGGGCGTGCTCCTGCTGCAGCGCCTTGTCGCCCTTGTACCGCGGATCGCTCGGATCGATGAGTCCCACCGCCGAAATGGTCAACATCCCGGGCTCGGCGTTGGACGCGGACGGCGAGGCGGACGCAGCGCGCGAAACTGGCGGTGGTGCCGGTGCGACCGGCGCTGTCGTGGCGGGCGCTTGCGCCACGCTCACGGTGGGGGTCGCGTAACGCTGATAGGCAAACCAGGCCGCCGCGGCGACCGCGATCGCGACCGCGACGACGACGATCGCCACCGCAGGCGTACGCGAGGTGGGCGCAGCTTGAGACGCGGTGCTCGCCGGTCGGGGTGAGGGCGCCGGAGCACGCGCGACGGTGGCTTTCGTCTGGACGGACAACGGATCGACCGGCGCCATGATGATGGTCGGGTCGGTGCTGCCGACGGGCATCGCCGCGGCGATCGGAGCGGTCGCCGCCGGTACCGCGGCACGGATCGCGTCGGCGAACTCCTGCGCCGTCGCATAACGCTCATCGGCCTGCTTCGCGAGCGCCTTGCGCACCACGGCATCCATCAGCGGCACCACCTGGATGTTCAGCGTAGAAGGGGGCAACGGCTCTTCCTTCAGCACCTTCTGCATTGTCGTCGTCGCCGACCCCGCGAACGGCCGCTCGCCGGTCAGAAACTGATAGAGGATGACGCCGGCGGAAAAAAGGTCCGAGCGCCCGTCGACCGGCAAGCCGAGGATCTGCTCCGGCGACATGTAGCTCGGCGTGCCGAGCACGGTACCGACCTGGGTCAGGTTCGACGCCTCGATGTGTGCAATTCCGAAATCGGCGACCTTCACCGAGCCATCGGCGAGGAGGAAGATGTTCGCGGGCTTGATATCGCGGTGGATCACACCCTGGCGATGCGAATACTCGAGCGCGCCGAGGATCTGGGTCATGATCCGGACGATGTCGGCGACGCGGAAGCGCTCGTTCGCTTCGAAGCACGCCTTCAACTCGCGTCCCTGGACGAATTCCATCGCGATGTACCAGGTGCCGGCCTCCTCGCCGAAGTCGTAGATCGACACGATGTTCGGATGGTTGAGGCGTCCCGCCGCCTGCGCCTCGCGGCGGAAGCGCGCGATCGTTCCCGCCGAATCCCCGCCGGCGAGCTGGTCGGGGCGGATCGTCTTCAAAGCGACCATGCGCTTGATCAGCGGATCGTAAGCCTCGTAGACGACGCCCATCGCGCCACGACCGATCTCGCGCCGGATCTCGTACTTGCCGATGTTGTCGATGTCTGCCATGCGTCGCGTAACACCTGAAGACGGCGACGCCGGAGGGACGGCGTCGCGATCCACAACGGTATTGATCGTCATTCCCGCGAAGGCGGGAGTCCAGTGTCTTCAATCGAACGACGCCGGGTCCCCGCATCCGCGGGGGCGACGAACTGCTTCACTCGCGCTACTTGTACTTCTGGTCGATGTCCCAGACCGATTTCTGCACGAGCCGCTGCACCATCGTGTCGAGTGACACGCCGCCCTGTTCCGCCTTGTTGATGCCGAGCGCTCCGGACGACGTCGCTCCGATTTCCATCTTTTCCTCGGTATACCCCGTTGCGACCTGCTCGGTGGTTTCGGCATTGATGATCTTGTAGCGCATGCCGATCACCCAGACGCTGGTCGCCTCGTTCGAATGCACGGAACCGACGGCGGTGCCGCCGACCGCGCCGGCTTCGGCGCCACCGCGCGAGCCGGCAAACGCGCCCAGCAGGCCCATCATGGTGCCGATCGTGCGGCCATCGAAGCCGGACTGTGCGGCGGCGACTTGCTCGGTCTTGAGAATGTCGAACTTGACCACGTATTTGGTGGTCTTGAGCTTGCCCATCTTCAAGAACTTGCGTGCCTGGTCGGGATCGCCGAGGTTGTACGCGAGCTCGAATTCATTGAGCAGCGGGCCGAGATTCGAACGCTCGAGCACCGAGAAATTGGCGCTCGCCAACTCGATCTCGCCAAAATCCGCGATGTTGTTGGCCGTGAATTTCTGCAGGAAGGTCGCGTTGTTGCTCTTGATCTCGCCGGGAATGACGACAACCGCCGGACCCTTCTTGGCGGCGTTGGTGTAGACGACCGGCTGGTAGATCGTCTGGTCGGCAGCGGCGTTCGCCTTTTGCGACGTTTCCTTGCCCGCGGTCGGCGACGGGTTGCCCCACGTGGGTTGCGCCGACGCGAGCGAAGCGATCGCGAAAAGGGCGGCTCCGAACAAGTATTTCGTGCAATCGAAGAAAGCGCGTAGGCTCATGGCGAATACCTCCCTCATCGAGGTCGAGTCCGTGGGGGGACTCGAGAGTTTACTGCGGCGCGGATCGGCCCGCGGGCCCCCCGGCCTTTCGGCAGTAGTCCGAATAAAGCGTAGCCACGACCTCGTCCGCCTGCTCGTTGACGAGGGTCAGCGCCATTCGAGCGACGTCCGCCCCCGCGTACGAAGCCGAATACGCCTCGGTATCCGAGATCACCCGGCCGTTGCCCGACAGCGTGAACTGCATTGCGACCGAAACCTGGTTGACCGCCATCATCGGATTGCGCGTCGCCTGCGACGTGATGAGGCCGCGCAGCACGAAGCTCGCGCCCAGGCGCTTCGCGGCACTCAACATCGCATCCGGGTCGTTCCTGAAGTACGCGTCGATTTCGGCCTGCGCGATTTGCCGGCGGATCTCCTCCGGCGTATAGGTCCGCAGGCCGAGCGCGCGCAAACGATTGTTGATCGCGGCGAAATGCAGGCCGTAATTCTGCTGCTGCGCGGCAATGTACCCGTTCGACTGCCGCTCGCCGATCACGACCATGATCTTCTTGCCCTTGATCGCGGCCCGGCACGGCGTCGAAAGCTGTTGCGCAATGCGCTCGTCGCGCGCCTGCTGCTCGAGGCGTTCGGTGTCGTCGGGTTGCGAAAACTTGAACCCCTGCTGCTGCGCGCCCGCCGGTCCGCACACGAGCACCGCGAGCAAGATCAACGTTGCAAAGGGGCGCATGCGCAGCATCGGTCGGGGATCGGTCACGACGGCACCGAGAGCGGCGCCATCAACATTGGGAGGTTAGCCCAACGTGCGCGGGAAATCCATATCGACTATTCGACACGCAACCGAAGGGCCGCACCCTTGTCGCGTTTATGCTGTGGCCGACAGGTTGCCGCGCTGGCGCGCCTTCGCGCTAGGCCTCGCCTCGGGCGATCCTGGAATGGCGGCGGCTTGCAGCTATCATTCAGCGTGTTCCGGACAGCGGAACGGCGTTGGCAACGCGTTGGGGACTTGACGGAGGAAGACATGCGGAAGATCGGTTCGGCACTCGTTGCATCGATGACGCTGGGCGTGCTGATCGGTGGTGCGCACGCGCAGCAGGCGACCATGAGCTTCTTCGTGACCAGCACCGGATCGGGCAAGGGTGCGGATTTCGGCGGCATCCAAGGCGCCGACAAGCATTGCCAGGCGCTGGCCGCCGTAGTCGGCGCCGGGAACAGGACCTGGCGCGCCTATCTCAGCGCGTCCGTGACCGCGACCTCGCCGGCAGTCAATGCCCGGGACCGAATCGGCAAGGGGCCTTGGCAAAACGCAACAGAGGTCGTGATCGCGAAGGACATAGACGAGCTGCACGGCACGAACAACGTCAACAAGCAGACGGCGCTGACGGAGAGGGGCGCGGTCGTCAACGGCCGCGGCGATACGCCGAACCAGCACGACATCCTGACGGGCACGCAGCCCGACGGGACGGCGTTCACCGGCGCCGACGACAAGACCTGCGGCAACTGGACGAAGAGCGGCGCCGGCTCGGCGATCGTCGGCCACAGCGATCGCACGGGGCTAGACACGAGTCCCCAGGCGCTCTCCTGGAATTCGTCGCATCCGACGCGCGGCTGCAGCGATGCCGCGCTCAAATCCACGGGTGGGGCGGGCTATCTCTACTGCTTTGCGGCGAACTAGGGCGCGCCGCTATTTCCTTCGTAGCTCGCCGGTCGCCCGCTTCAGCACCTCGGCAACGCGTTGGAGCTCGTCGGTCGACGGTGCGGCGTTGAGCTTCGCCATCAGCGCCGCCCGCAACTCGCGTCGCGCCTGGTCGACTAGCGCATGTCCCACGTCGTCCACGTGCCGATCGTCGCCGGCGAACGCCTCGCGGACGCGGTCCATCCTGCTGCCGACGCGGGCGAGTTCTGCGAGCGCCGCGTCGACGAATTCGCGATGCTCGGCGAGCTTGGCACGCCCGGCGTCCGTGATGCGGTAGAGCTTCTTCGTTCCTTCGGCTTCGACGGTGGCGTAGCCGACCTCCTCGAGATACGTGAGCGCCGGATAGACCATCCCGGGGCTCGGTGCGTAGAAGCCCTTCGACATCTGCTCCAGGGCCTTGATGATCTCGTAGCCGTGCCGCGACTGCTCGGCGAGGAGCGCGAGGATGATCAACTGCAGTTCGCTCGATCCGAGCTTCCGCCCCGCGAAGAACCCCCGACCGCCAAGACCGGCGGGGCCGAAGGAGGACGCAAAACCGCCGAAATGGCTCCCATGAGCTCGCCGCGCGTACCCCCGGTACGAGAAGAATCCATGCATCGAGGACCTCCATATGGCTGGGTGACCTATCGTACATTATATCGTACGATACAAGTTGTCAAAATCTGGAACCCGACAATGTATCGAATCATTGCGGGGTCGATTTGGTGCCAACGCAGCGTCGTGGTCGTGCGTTACGGTTCCTGGAGGTTCACCATCGTTCGTCTGGCAACCAGCGGAGCATTTCGAATGCATACGAAGTTGACGACCCTTGCAGGCACGGCATTACTGATTCTCGCAACGCAGGCGGCGGCGCAGGTCACGTTCTATCGAGGCGAGGGCTTTCATGGTCCTGCGTTCACGGCCAGCGGGCAGATTGCCAATTTCGATCAAACGGGATTCAACGACCGCGCATCGTCGGCCATCGTCGAGCGCGGACGCTGGGAAGTCTGCGAGAACGCGGGCTTCGGCGGCCGCTGCGCGGTATTGCGTCCAGGCAACTATCCATCGTTGGCGCCGATGGGTCTCAACAACCGGATTTCGTCCGTACGTCCCGTCAAACACGGCGCGCGTTACGCGGCCGAGGTACCGCCGCCGCCGCCGGCGCCCGTTTACGAATATCGCCAGCGCCCCAATGAGCATTTGTTCGAGGTCCCGGTCGCCGACGTCCGGGCGATCGTCGGTCCGCCCGAGCAGCGCTGCTGGGTCGAGCGTCAGCAGGTGGTGTCTCCGCCGCAAGGCCAGCCCAATGTTCCCGGCGCCATCATCGGCGGCATCCTCGGCGGCGTCCTCGGGCACCAGGTTGGCGGCGGGCGCGGGCAGGATGTCGCAACGGGCGTGGGCGCGGTAGCAGGTGCCGCGATCGGCTCGAATGTCGGACGGGGCCCGGGGACGGTCTACAGCCAGGATGTCCAGCGCTGCGCCGCGGTTCCGAATTCAGCTCGGCCGGATTACTGGGACGTGACCTATTACTTCAAGGGCGTCGCGCATCGCGTGCAGATGACAGCGCCGCCCGGACCGACGATCTGGGTCAACGGGAACGGCGAGCCGCGGGGATAATTCGCGAGACGTCGAACAACTGAAGCGGTCCTGCGGGGCCGCTTCGTGTTGGCGCGGGCTCCGAAACACGCGAAAGCCTGGCCCGATCGGCGTGAGCGAAATCGTCGCCTCGCGGCGCAGCTTCGACTGACACCTAGTTTTCCTGTTTCGCGTAAATGGCGCGCACCGTCTCGATGGTGTCGGCGTCGAGTGCGTTCTTGTCGGGACGGTAGCCTTTGACGCGGGCGAAGCGAAGCGCGAGCCCGCCAGGATAGCGAGGACTCGCCTGCAGGTCGTTGAAGGCGACTTCGACCACCAGTTCGGGCCGCACCCGAACGCTCCAGTCGTCGCGCGCGATCTCGCGCTTCAGGAGCTCCTGGGTTTGCCACGCGAGCACCGGGTCGGTCATGCCCTTGAACGTCTTGCCCAGCATCACGAACTGTCCGCTCGCAGGATCGAATGCGCCCAGGTGCAGATTGGAGAGCCAGCCGCGGCGCCGGCCGTGCCCCCATTCCGCCGCCAGCACGACGAGGTCGAGCGTATGCGCCCGCTTGACCTTGAGCCACAGCGCGCTGCGAGCGCCGGGATCGTACGGTGCGTTCAACGCCTTGACCATCACCCCCTCGTGCCCGTGCGCGAGTGCGTCGTCGTAGAACACTTGCCCGGCGGCGAGATCCGTCGTCACCAGCCGCGGGACCAGCAGTTCGGAGGAAAGCGCGGCGGAAAGGGCCTCGAAGCGCGCGGCAGCAGGCGCCGGCATGAGATCCTGGTCGTCGCGGCGCAGGCAGTCGAAGAAGAATACGGATAGCGGCATCGCGGCGCGCATCGCTTCTATGTCCTGCACGCGCCCGAATCGCCGCATCGTGTCCTGGAACGGATACGGCGCGCCGTTCGATTTCAGTGCGATGGCTTCGCCGTCGAGGATCAGGTCGCGCGCGCGCGCAGCCTGGACGGCGGACACGATCTCGGGCGCCGCGATCGTGACCTCGTTGCCGGTGCGCGTGTAGATGCGGACCTCGTCGCCGCGCTTGTGGACCTGGACGCGGGCGCCGTCGAGCTTCCACTCGAGCGCCGCCATCGGAATGCGCGCCATCGCCTCCGTGATGTCGGTCGCCGGCTGCGCCAGCATCGGGGCGAGCGGCTGGAAGAGTTCGACCGCGTAGCAGGCGAGACCCTCCGCGCCGCGGGTCAGCGCGCTCGCAGCCACGGCTGCAACGCCACCCGCTACCATCGCCGCGCGCCGCACCCTTGCCGCCGGCAGATCGGCGGCCGCCGCGACCGCCTCGGTCATCAGTCCTTCGAGCGCGCCCTGACGCAGCTCGCCCACGAGCAGACGGGCGAGAAATTCCTGCTCGCGCGTCGTCGCCCGTGCGAAAAGCGCTGTCAGCAGGCGCGCGCGTTCGGCAGCGGAGCCTGGCCCGGCGGTGCGCGCGATCCGGTCGAGCACCGAGTCGACTTCGGGCAGCGTCAGCACGGGCTCGTCGATGGCCGGGACTTTCGCGTCGCGGATCAGCGCGTAGCCGATGCCGCTTCGTCGCTGGCGCGTCAGGCCCGCGAGGTAGGCGACGCCGGTGTCGATTTCCTCGGGCGCGAGGCGGCGGAGGAACTCGGCGATCCGGGAGATCTTCGTCTTGCGCGACGCGTGCTCGCCGACCCCCTCGGAGGTGCGGACGAGGTCGGCGAACATCGTGGGGGCAGCCACGGTTGACTCGTTGCCGAGGCGGTGGGGTCGATGTCGTGCTGAACCCGATCTCGTCTTACGGCGCCACCGTGTTCAGGTTGCCTTCGTAGCCGAGCGCTCTCGCCGACCGCGCCCGTGGAGGGTGTTGCCGCCGGCCGGCTTCATGCCGCGAGGAATTCTCCGAGCAGCCGGTGAAAGTGATGGACGCCGCGCTCGCGTGTCGGCGAGTAGCGGCCGCCGCGATAGAGACGCGAACGGACGCCGCGGTGGACCGCCTCGACGATCGCCTCGTCTTCGGCCTCCACGCGATCGAGCGCGGCACCCGCGCCATCGCCGAGCCTCGCCGCGTCGCCGACATAGGTGCGAAACGCCACGCGGGTGCGATGGAAGCCAGCGGGCTGCACGAGGTTCACCGACAGGCCCCACGGGTAGAAGTTGAGCATCAGGTTGGGAAAGATCCAGCCGTAATACGCCGCGACGCGCGCTCCGTGGTCCGGCGAGTCCGGCGGTGGGTCGAACGCCGCCTGGCCCGGCCGCGCAAGCGCCCGCTGCAGATTCGAATAGCGAAACAGCTCCGTCGCATAGCTTCCGTAATCGACCACTTCGTTCAGGCTCTCGTGGACGAACGGGATGTGAAAGCCCTCGAGATAGTTCTCGACGTACAAGGCCCAATGCGCGTCGACCCCGTAGTCGCGGTCGCGCGTCGAATCGTGGCGATAGCGCTCGACGGAAAGCCATCCGAGACGGTGGCGGAGGTCGCCGACGTATTCCGCGAACGGCGCGACCGGGTCGAGCGCCGCGAAGCCATGGCCGGCCCAAGCGGCGAACGGCACTTGCGGCAAGTCGTCGGCCGGCGACGGGAAATGCTTCGCTTCGGCGAAGTCCGGCATGAACGTCATGTGCCCCGCGAGGTCAAAGCGCCGCGAGTGGTAGCCGCAGCGGATCTGCTCCGCTGGCCCCGGCGCGGCGACGAGGAGGTTGGCGCGGTGCGTGCAGACATTCGAGAGGCAACGCAACGTGCCTTCGCCGTCGCGGGCCAGGAGCAGCGGCTCGTCGAGGAGGCCCGGCAACAGGTCGCGTGGGGCGAGCGAGCAGGGTTCCGCCACGTCGGTGAGAGCGCCGAGCCACTGCCAGGTGCGTGCGAAGACGAGATCGCGCGTCGCGGCGTACGCTGCTTCGTCGCCGTAGAACGCGGGATCGAGCGTCGCAGCGCGCGTGATATCGGAGTCGACGGAAAAATTCACGGGATTCGTGTGGCGCGAACGCCGTGCCGCGGCGTGGACACGGCGACTCCACGCGACGGGTCTTTATTAGTTCCAGTAATTATAGGCGTCGTTCCGGTACAGGCTGGCGGTCGGGGCGTGAGGTGAAACGCTCATCGCGAACCCGGTTGCGTGGCGGGCCCCGGAAAGTTGCCGGTAGACGATCCTGCCGAAGATCACGAACTGAACCGGCCTGCCTTCCTTCATCGCGATCGCCGAGCTCGGACCGACGCGCTGCGTGACGAAAGTGCGGTCGGGGGTGACCGCGTGGGCATGGCACACGACGAGGCTGGCATCGCGGTAATCGGGAGTCGGCGGAAGGGCGTCGATATCGCGGATCTGCAGAACGAACTCTTCGACGATCGCCGGCGCGCGGCCGACATTGCGCCACCTGAGCACAATCGTCCAGTTGTTGGGCGTCCGGTAGCCATCGTCGCTGCTCAAGCGATACTTGTCGACGAACAGCCAGGAACGCTCGAGACCAATGACGACGGTGGCGGACTTGGCGACGGAAGCGGCGGCCTCCTGAGAAGCCAGGACGGCAAGCTTCAGGTCGTCCAACTGTTCGGTGGCGACCCTCCACAGGCTTCTCGTGGCCCCATAGAGCGCTGCGGCGAAGACGGCGGCGGCGATTGCCGCGATCGCGAGGACGAAGTCCCTGTTTTCGCCAAGCCAAAGTCGGATCCCGAGGGAGAGCGGGCCCGGCAGAAAGGGCCTGCATTCGCTCTGGAGCTCGGGGTCGGTTGCGTATTTCGCCAGGTCGTAGCACCGGGGCTCGAGTGAAAGCGCGGCGTCGACCCCGAGCCAGATGACGACCAGAACCACGACGAGGATCAGCGGCTCCTTCCACGCCTGCTCGCCACGCTTTGATCGCTGCCGCAAAGGTGTCCTCGTTCGTTCGAGTCCGATCATAGGGTCAGAGACGTTTCGCGCGCAACCGTCGGCCCGCGTGGCGCAACGAGCGGCGCTCCCGAAAAAGCGCGCGTAGCGGCCCTTTGTGCGCAAACGTCCTACAGTCGCGTAGGATCATTCCTGGGACCGAAGGACCGCGCACGCGGCATGCGCACGCGGACGGCCGGTCCGCGTGGCCGCGGGGCGCCACATGCCGCCCGAGATGCGAGGTCCCAATCGCGAGCGCTGCAACGACGTCGCGTCAGAGGACGACTTCTGCGACGAGCGGCAGATGATCGGACGCCGTCCGGGCCAGCGCGCTCGCGTGCCGGGTGAGCCGGCGCAGCGAGCCGGCGGGCGCGACCCAGATGCGGTCGAGCGCGAACAGCGGACGGCGTGCCGGGAAGGTGGGAGGCGCCCTGGGAATCTCGCGGAAATGCGAATGCAGCCAGCGCAGCGGCCGGCCCCATAGATACCATTCGTTGAGGTCGCCCATCAGCAGCGTCGGGTGCGGCCCGTCGCGCTCGACGGCGGCGAGAATCCGCCGCACCTGCTCGCGCCGTTCACGGGGGCGCAGGCCGAGATGAGTGGCAAACACGCGCAGCAGCAGGGGCCCGCCGACGTCGATGCACACGTCGAGCGCCCCCCGGGGCTCGTAGCCGCCGACGGTGAGATCGAGGCGCTCGACGGTCCGGATGGCGCGGCGCGACAGCACGGCGTTGCCGAAATCCGACCCGCGCCGCTGGTGCAGCGGGCCGTCGGCAACGTGATAGCCGGTCTCGTGCGCGAGTCGGGCGAGGAAGTTCTCGTGGGCGCTCTGCGAGGCAACCTCCTGGAGCGCGACGATGTCGGCATCGAGTTCCGACAACACCGCGACGATCCGCGACGGCGCATAGCGGCCATCGGCGCCGATCGCTCCGTGAATGTTCCAGGTTGCCGCCCGAAGCGAAGCGCGCGGACCCGCCGCATGTCTTGCGTGGCGCAACGCCGTCGCTTCAACCGCCATGGACCGCGCGTCCGCTCGGTTCGCCGGCACGCGCCCGGAGCTTGCGGCCCAACACCCAGATGAGCGCTATCATTACCGTGATCGCTGCGGCGAGCAGCAAGAACGACCGCATGCTCGGCTCTCGAATGGCCGCCACTGCACGGTCGACGAAGACCGACATCATCATCACCCCGGGGGCGAGGCCGATCAGCGTTCCCAGCAGGAAATCGCGCCAGCCGATGTGTGACGCCCCCGCCACGACATTGACGATCGAAAACGGCGCGATCGGCACCATCCGCACGAACGCGACGGCGAGCAGGCCGTGCTGCGCGAGCCGCCGCGACAATTCGTTGACCCGACGTCCGGCAAGCTTGCGCACGGTTTCGCGCCCGAGCCTGCGGCCGATCGCGAAAGTCACCGCCGCACTCAGCGTCGCGCCCACGAACGCGTAGAGCGGACCGAGCAACGGTCCGTAGACGGCCGCGGTGACCGCAATCAGCACCAGCAACGGAAAGACGACGAGGCCGCCCCCGACGAACACCATCAGGACCGCCAACGGCGCCCACGGCTGCTCACGGAGCGAATCGCCGAGACCGATCAGCCGACCCATCGCCAGCCAATCGTGCAGTGGCGTAAAGCGCCACGCGAGCGCCAGCGCCGCCAGCGCGACGACGCCCGACGCGATGCCGATCAGGCGTCCCCGCGCGCCGGTTCGCGCCTCCTTGCGAGGCAAGAGCTCGGCAACGATCGCGTCCGCATCGACGGGTTGCTCGGGGTCGATGACCCTGTGATCCGGCACGACCGCGTCGAGGCGCGGGTCGAGAACCGGATCGACGGCGACGAGCGTGCGCCCCGCGGGGCGTGCCAGGCTCGCAATCGCGCGATGCAGGCTGCCGTCACGCGCGGTCGCCCCCGCAACTTCCGCCGGCGTGCACCCGAGATGCTCGGCGAGCAGCCGCTCGCGCAGACCCGCGACGACTCGCTCCAGGCGCTCGTCTCCGCGGGCTTCGAACGCGAGATTGCACTCGGTGTCGGTGCCGAGCGAGCGATCGGCGAGATTGGCCGAGCCGATAATCACCAGCTCGTCGTCGACGATCATCAGCTTGCTGTGCACGTTGAGGCAGGGTTCATCGAGGCAAGGCCCGGCGAGCGACGGGCAATACATCCGATATCGCTCGTCCGCGTCGGCCGCTCGCAGCTCCCGGTGTCTGCGCGCGCGCAGGACCCCCATCGTATTCGCCTCGAGCCAGCCGCTTTGCGTGTGCGGCGACAGCAGGGCGATCTCGGGCGCGTCGTCCTCGCGCAACCGGCGGGCGAAGGCGTCGGCGATCGTGCGCGACGTAAAATACTGATTCTCGGCGAAGATGTGCCGGCGCGCGCGGTCGATCGCATCGAGATGGAGGGCCCGGATTTCGCAGACGGCGGCCCGGCCGTCGAAGGCAGGCTCGGTGCGGGCGATCGCGACGTCGACGTCGGTCGCGACCGCCTCGACATGCTCCGGCCACACCGCTTCCATTGCGGTCGATCCCATTCGCCGGGCCCGGCGCCCGGTGGCGCGCAGCCATCGCTGCCGCGCGAGCGCGCCCAGCGCGCGCGCGCAGTCGCCGGCGACGACGATGCCGACGTCGTGGAAAGGAGCATAGGGCCTGCCGTCGTGGTCGACCCGGCGCGGATCGTGCGGCGCGTGCGCGCTCGTATCCCAGCGTGCGCGCGTCAAGTCGTAGCCGCTCACGAACGCGACCGCGTCATCGACGACGATGATCTTCTGATGATGCGAGGCTCCGGGTGGATGGCGGTCGTCGAGACGAAACGACAGCCGCCGATGGGTGCGCCAATCGAGCTTGTAGATCGGCAGCCACTCGCGCTCCATCGCGTAGAGCATCGCGAAGTCCCACGAGAGAACGTAGCCGCGAAGCGCTCGCCGGTTCGCGACGAGAGCGTTCAGAAAATCGCCGAGAGGCGCCGGCAGCCCGTCGTCCGCGCGGTCGGGTGTGAGACGCATTCTGCTGTCGATATCCCAGCCGACAATAAAGATCGAGTGCCGTGCCTTCGCCAGCGCCGAACGCGCTGCGGCGAAGAATTCCTCGCCGTCGATCAGGAATCCCACGCGCGCGGTGCGCTCGACGCGCCAGCAGTTGCGGCCCGGGACGAGCAGGCCGGGTCGGGTGCGCGAAGTCGCCGCCGCCCGCTCTGCGCGGGCGATGACCGGCGCCCGAGGCGCCGTGCCGAAAGCGGCCTTCGAGTTTTGCGGCAGGGGCATCGGAAAACTGTAGGCCGCGACCGCGCGGGCGTCTGTCAGCCTCGTCCGACATTGGGGCAGGACGCTCGGCATGGGGAGCAGCTTGCGACGATGCGCACGCTGCGGGCAGGGTGAGCCGATGCGGTTCGGCGCTCCCCGCAACCGTCGGCGCCGCGCCCTTGCTGCGGGACAGTGGCTCTGGCGTCCCCCGTATCGTGGCCCCGCGACCTCCAGGCTCGGGGTTGACCTACCGCTATGGCAAACGGCGGCGGGACGGAATAGCATTGTCGCCACGCTGTTCGAGGATAAGTGATGCTGCAGCGTTTGGTACCGGGTGCGTTGGCAGTGCTGGCCGGCCTGTTGGGCCTGCAGTGCGCCGGTGCGGACGTCTACACGTGGACCGACGAAGCAGGCAGGGTCAACGTCAGCAATCTTGCTCCTCCCGAAGGCGCGCGCGTCACGAGCATCGTCCCCAGTCCGCCCAAGAGCGAAGCGCGCGAGGAGGCTGCCCGCGACGCCGCGCGCCGAGCCGAGATCGCGGCGTTGAACGACCGCGTCGCGAAACTTCAGGACCAGCTCGAACAGTCGCGGCGCGACGCAGCCATCCCGGCGGCCTATCCGGTACCCCCGCCAGTGGCATATGCATCGCCGGCGAGCCCGCAATACGCGAGCTGGGCGCCGCCGGTGGTTCCGTACGTCGTGGACGCTCCGCTGCAGACAGCGGTGGGTTGCGGCTACGCGTGGAACGACTGCGGCGCCGGATGGGGAACGTGGTCGTCGCCGTATTTCGCCAATGTCGTCGTGTTCCGCGACAAGGGCATCCACCGGGTTCGACCGGCCCGAGGGAACTTCCGTCAGCCGGGCCATGGCGCCCGTCCGGTCGTACCGCGCCCTGGCCGTGCGCCGTGGGATCCTCGCCGCTGAAGATGTAGGGTCAGAGACGACTTCTCGCCTCGTTGTCGGCGCATCCAAAAGTCGTCTCTGACCCTACTTGGTAGTCATCATGATCGGCGCGTGATCGCTGGTGCCGACTTGGGCGAGCACTGCGCAGCGCGTCGCGCGCTCCGCGATCGCGCGTGACGCGAGGATGTAATCGATCCGCCAGCCGATGTTGCGGTGGCGCATGTTGCGCCACGGCGGCCACCACGTGAACAGACCCGGGTTGTCGGGATCGAGCGTGCGCGTGACGTCGACCAGATGACCGCCGAGGAGCGCCTCGAAGAGCTCGCGCTCCTCCGGCCGCTGCCCGATGGCGTCCGGCTTGCGCTCCTTGGGGTGCACGTCGATGTCGGCGCGGGCGACGTTGATGTCGCCGCACAGGATCAGCTCGCGGCCTTCCTCGTGGAGCTGTTTCGACCAGGCGGCGAGGGCCGTCAGGAACGCGAGCTTCGCCGTGTAGTCCTTGCCGCCGTTGGGCACGTACACGGAGGCGAGCACGAGACTCCCCAGCGCGACCTGCACGATGCGGGTCTCCATGTCGAATTCGGGATGGCTGAACTCGGGCACCTCGAGCAGCTCGCGACGAAGGTGCAGCGATACGCCGGAATAACCGCCGCCGCCGTGCCAGAAGGCGTGGTAGTCGGCGAGCTTGCATCGCTCCGGCACCTGATCGGGACGTGCCTTGATCTCCTGCAGGCACACGACGTCGGGGCGATCGCGCTCGAGCCAGTCGCACAGTTGCGCCTCGCGCGCGCGGATGCCGTTGACGTTCCAGGTGGCGACTTTCATCGGATGCTCCAGGCCAAGGTCTTCTCTCGCCGGGTAGGGTCAGAGACGACTTTTCGTGCGTCGCCCCCGCGTACGCGGCGGCCCTCGTTGGTCCTCTGCGCGAAAGGCAACGCCGCTGGGTTCCCGCCTGCGCGGGAACGACGTGCGAAAAATGCTCACGACCAGCGCGAGCAGGGCAGTCGCGGCCACGACGATCGCCTGTCGACTCCCCATCGCCCATAGCGTCGCCGCGCTGACGGCGCACCAGAGCAACGGAACGATCAGCAGCGGCCCGCGGGTGCGTCCGGGTACCAGCGCTAACACGGCGGCCGTCGCGATCGCCGTCGGATCGGGTGCTATGCCGAATATCTCGGCGGTTGTCCATGGCCGTCCGGCGAGCGGCGCCAGCAGCGGATACCCCAGCACGGAAATTCCGACGAGCGAAGTTGCGATCCAGAAGCTGCCGCCGCGTGGACGCGGTAGGGCAATGTGGCGGGCGAGAACGCCGAAAACGATCAGGAGCAGGGCCTCGAACGCGAACGCCGCCGCGAACCACGGCGCGACCCAATTGATCTGCGCGTAGCGATGGTAATGAAACGCCCACGCGGTCCAGAGCCAGCACATCGCCAGCAGGCCTGCGATGATGGAGTCGCGGTGCCGAGAGTTCCCGATCAGCAAGGCGACGACCGCGATGCCGATCGCTACGCCCCCAAGCTGCGCCGGCCAGATCGCGATGTTGTAGAGCTCGAACAGACGGTAGTAGGTCCGCGGCGAGAACAGCAGAAAGCTCGTGAGCCGGTACGTCCACCACTCGGACATCAGGACCGCTCCACCGCCGCGATCATCCGCTCGCGCGTCGCCGCGTCGGGCAGGCGCCCGTACGCGACGTTGACGTTCTCGCGGACGTGGTCGACGCGGGTCGTCGCCGGGATCGCGCAGGTGACGGCGGGATGCGAGACAACGAATTTCAGCACGAACTGCGCCCAGCTCGTGCACTCGATCTCCGCCGCCCACGGCGGCAGCGGCCGGCGCGCCAGCGCTCGGAGCAGCGCGCCCTGACGGAACGGCCGGTTCACGATCACCGCGATGCCGCGATCACGGGCGAGCGGAAGGATCCGCGCCTCGACCTCGCGATCCACCGGGTTGTAGGTGATCTGGACGAAGTCGAGCGGATGCCTGCGCATGATCTGCTCCACGTCGCGATGGCGGCGCTCTTCCGACGTGGTGATGCCGACGTAGCGAAGGTGTCCCGCCGCCCTCATCGCGAAGAGCGTCGGCAGGTGCTCCTCCCAGTCGAGGAGGTTGTGGACCTGCAGGAGATCGAAGCGGCTCACATGCCATTTGCGGCGCGATCGCTCGATCTGCTGGGGTCCTTCGGCACCCGATGAGATCCAGACCTTGTCCGCGGCGAAGACGCGCCCGGTGAGGCGGGCCTTGTGGAGCCCGTAGCCGATCGTGTCCTGCGACGAACCGTACATCGGCGACGAGTCGATCACGCGGCCGCCCGCCTCGACGAAGTTGCGCATGACGTCGGTGCAGGCATCGCGCGCGACGGGGTCGTCGCCGACGTTGAACGTGATCCAGCTCCCGAGCCCGACGACCGGCAGCGCTTCGCCGGTGGACGGAATCGAGCGAGTGAAGATCGGGCGCGACTGGGCGAGCGCGGCCAAGGGTCGAAACAATGCCCCCGCGCTGACGGCGGCGAGCGTGCCCAGCGCGCGGCGGCGCGTCCACATCAAGGGCTCCTCGGAGGCCACGATGGCGATCTTACTTCGACTGGGACTCGAGGCAAGATGTTCACGCAGGCAAGGTCGGGGCGAGACGGCCGGAGGCCGTGCAGAAATTTCGCGCCAAAGCCGCCTCCCCGGTGGCAGAATTGCAACCCGCGTCCGGTAGGCCGTCTACCGGCGGCCGCCCGCCGCATCGCCACTACGCCAATCAGACGGGAGTCGATATGCCCAATCCGCTGAAGGACATCTTTCTGAAGCTCGATGGCATCGACGGCGAGAGCGCGGTCAAAGGGCACAAGAAGGAAATCGACGTCTTCTCGTACGAGCAGGGAATCGACGTCTCGGTCATCCACAGCGGGGGTGGAGGCGGGGCGTTCGCCGGCAAGGCGAATTTCTCCGGCGTCCGGTTTCGGAAAAACGTCGACGTCGCGTCCGTCCCGATGTTGCTCGCCTGCGCTTCGGGCAGGCACATCGCGGAAGCCCGATTCACGTTCCGCCGGGGCGCCGCGGGATTCGAATTCTACAAGGTCACGCTCGAGGACGTGCTCATCACGCACATGTTCGAGCGAGCGGGGACGGGCACGCAATATCCGTTGTCGTTCGACGCGCTCAACTCGGGCGCCGCGAGCGACGGGTGCCTCGACGAGGTGATGCTCGATTATCGGCGGATGCGCTGGGAGTACACCGTCCAGACCCCCAAGGGAGGTCCCGGCGCGACGATCAAAGGCGGCTGGGACGTCGGGGCGAACAAGAAGCTCTAAGGACGGAATTCGGGCAGCGTCGTCGGCACGCGCGTCACGCAGTTGCGGGCCGGTGAAATGCAACAGAGGTCTCCGTGTTGCACTACGTTGATGGCTATGTTCTTCCTCCGCTCCCGAAGAACGCCTGCGGACAGGCCAAACGACCAAGGCGCATGTCTTTGCATCCGGGTTAGCTAGTAGAAGCCGTAGAGGCGCGCCGGATTGTCGACCAGGATGCGTTTGCGCGTCACCTCGTCGGGAACCCAGTCGAGCAGCAGGTTGAAGATGTCGCGATTGCGAGGCTGCGGATTCCTGCCCGGATGCGGCCAGTTGCTCGCCCACACGCAGCGCTCCGGGTTGTGCTTGGCCAACGCGCGCGCCAGCACGCTCACGTCCTCGTAGCGCGGCGGGCCAGTCTTCGACGTTTCATAGGGCGCCGACAGCTTCACCCAGGCGCGGCCCGTATCGAGCAGCCGCAGCAGCGCCTGGAAGGCGGGGTGCTGCGGTGGTACCGGCTCCAAGAACTTGCCGTTGTGGTCGATGACGACGTCGGTGGGGAGTTCGCGCAGCAGCACGTCGTGTTGCGGCAGATCGCGCCCGTCCGATTGCACCTGCACGTGCCAGCCAAGCTCTGCGATGCGATGGGCGATCTTTGGCACGTCACTCCACGACACGAACGGATTGGGCAGCACATAGCAGCGCGCGCCCCGGATGCCCGCCGCGTGAAGCCGCAGTAAATCGGAGTCGGCGATGGTGGACGCGATGATCGCGATCCCACGCGCCTGTGGTCCGAGGTCCGCGATGGCCTCGACCGTGCAGCGATTGTCGAATCCATACGCGTTGGGCTGGACCACGACGACGCGCTCGAGCCCGAGTTCGCGCTGCACTTGCTTGTAGGCGATTGCCGGACCCTTTGGCGGTGGAACCGTCCACGTGGGATCGACGGGAAAGCGATCGTCGTAGACGTGCATGTGGCAGTCGCAGGATCCTGGTGGAGCTTTGAGCATGGGGTCGGAGGCCACACGGTCTCGCTAGGAGAGTTACGCTAGGCCTTCTAATTCTGGAAGCGCGCGGAGAGCACGGGATCAAATTTCCCGTACAAATTTCCCGTATGTGAGCTCGTGCCGGTGCGGGCGCCTGCGCAAGACCCGCGATCGGGTATCGCTCTGAGCCGATCGCGACCGGCACGCACGTGCGCGACGAAGGCTTCGTTTCATCGCACGGAAGCGAGATACCGCCGATGTGCTCTCACAGATTTCGCTCTGCAGGAATGCGTGCCCGCTAATTGTTGTCTTCCCCACGCCACGAACGGCGACCACCGTTCAATCATGTTCGACTCTCCATTCCCAACCGCTCAATAGCGGCCTAGCCAAGGGCAAGCGACAAAAAGAGCAACCACTCCGGTTGCTCAATTGACAGGGGCCCCGGAACGACAGCGCGTTTCAGTCCCAGCTCAACGCGCCGCCCGTCTGATACTCGGTGACCCGCGTCTCGAAGAAGTTCTTCTCCTTCTTCAAATCGATCATCTCCGCCATCCACGGGAACGGGTTGTCGGCCTTGTCGAACAGCGGATCGACGCCGATCTGCTGGCAGCGGCGGTTGGCGATGAAGCGCAGGTACTCCTTGAACATCGTCGCATTGAGACCAAGAACGCCCCGCGGCATCGTGTCCTCGGCGTAGGCGTACTCGAGCTCGACGCCGCGCTTCATCAACGCGCGGATCTCCTCGCGGAACTCCGGCGTCCACAGGTGCGGGTTCTCCATCTTGATCGTGTTGATCAGGTCGATGCCGAAACTGCAGTGCATCGACTCGTCGCGCAGGATGTACTGGTACTGCTCGGAGGAGCCCGTCATCTTGTTCTGGCGACCCATCGCCAGGATCTGCACGAAGCCGACGTAGAAGAAGAGGCCTTCCATGATACAGGCGAAGACGATGAGGCTCTTCAACAGCGCGCGGTCGGCATCCGGCGTGCCGGTCTTGAACAGCGGGTTGGTCAGCACGTCGATGTACGGGATCAGGAACTCGTCCTTGTCGCGGATCGACTTGATCTCGTGATACGCGTTGAAGATCTCCGCTTCGTCAAGCCCCAGGCTCTCGACGATGTACTGGTAGGCGTGCGTGTGGATCGCCTCCTCGAACGCCTGGCGCAGCAGGTACTGCCGGCACTCGGGTGCCGAGATGTGGCGATAGGTTCCCAGCACGATGTTGTTGGCGGCGAGGCTGTCGGCGGTGACGAAGAAGCCCAGGTTGCGCTTGACGATCAGCCGCTCGTCGTCGGTCAGCCCGTTCGGGTTCTTCCACAGCTCGATGTCGCGTTGCATGTTCACTTCCTGCGGCATCCAGTGGTTGGCGCAGGCGGCGAGGTATTTTTCCCACGCCCAGCGGTACTTGAACGGGACGAGCTGGTTGACGTCGGAAGAGCCGTTGATGACGCGTTTGTCCTCGATTTGCACGCGACGAAAGCCGTTGGCCATCGCTTGCCGCTCGACGTCGAGGTCGTGCACGGGCTCCCGCGCATACCGGGACGACAGGATGCCGCCGGCCAGATTCCCCGTCGTCTCGGCCGCGGCCGGCTGCTGGCGCGGCTGCGCGGCAGGGGCGCGGTCGTCGTCGAAGTTCAGCATGGTCTTCTCCGGTGCTGCATTGCTTTTAGATTGGGGCGCAATGCGTATGTTCCATCTCGAAATTCGGCTTGTCCCACCACTCGATTACGCCATCCAACTATGCGGTCATTCCCGCGAACGCGGGAATCCGGTGTCGTTCGCCTAAAGCCACCGCGGTCCCCGCCCCCGACTGCCCCGCTCGGGGGCAGGCTGTGCGCGGGGACGGCGCTGTTCGAGGCAACGTCCCATGCGCGGGAATGACGGTAAGGCGGCATCAGCGTGCCAGCGGATCATCGATCGTCAGTGCATCGCGCTCAATTTCTCGTACAGGTAATCGGGGGCGAAATCGACGCCGTGATGCCAGGCGATCGTCGCGAGCCCGTAGTCCAAGAAGAACTCGGCGAAGCGGACCTTGTCGCGCAACGGCTCGAAGCTCTCGCCGTAGAGATCGTCCGAGAGATCCACCACCCCTTTCCGTCCGTCGTTGAATTCCAGCCAGACCTTGTAGTCTCCGAGGTACCGCGCGTCGATGACATGCCGCTGCGCATGTTCGTAACGGGCCACATCGGCCTCCATTGGGCAGATTGACGAACGCTCCACGGGCGTTTCGCGGCGCCGATGCGTTGGCGTCGCCGGGCCCGCGGCCCGGGGGGGCGCGCAGCCGATCCGCCGGCCGGCGCCAAATGCTCCTCCGTCCCTAGTCGCCGTGGCCCGATTCGACTGCGAGCTCCGGCTGCTGCCAGCGCGGATTCGCGGTTTCGTCGTGCTCCTCGGTGTCGACAACACGTGCGGCGGTCGTCTGGATCGTCGCGGGCCAGCGCCAGTGACGCCGGCCGGTCCTGTCGGTGTAGGACTCCCACTTGTCGATCTTTGCGTTCATCGCGTGCCCTCCTGTCCGGGTATGCGGGGCGCTTCACTCTTCCGTGCGCGGGGACCGTCTGTGTCGTCCTGCGGACCTGCCGCGCTCACTGCGCACTGCCGATTCACGTTTGCGTCTTCTGCGATGCGTCCGCCGTCGGGCGGTCGATTCGTTGCCGCGCTACTGACATGCCTCGCAGTGGGGATCGTCGATCGCGCAGAACTTCGGCGCGCCGGTTTCCTCCACCCTTGCCATCCTGCTGCCGGCGCCCATCGCCGACGCACCCGAATGAGTGCCGTTCAACGTGGGCACTGCGTTCAACTCACCCCCCTTGCCCGTCGACTTCTCGGCCGACGTCGCTGCCAGCGTGCGCAGGTAGTAAGTGGTCTTCAATCCGCGCACCCAGGCGAGCTTGTACGTTTCGTCGAGCTTCTTGCCCGACGCACCCGCCATGTAGATGTTGAGGCTCTGCGCCTGATCGATCCACTTCTGCCGCCGCGCGCCCGCTTCGACGATCCACTTCGCGTCGACCTCGAAAGCCGTGGCGTAGAGCGTGCGCAGGTCCTGCGGGATGCGATCGATCTTGGCGAGCGAGCCGTCGAAGTACTTGAGATCGGCGACCATCACCTCGTCCCACAGGTTCAGCTTCTTCAGCTCCGCGACGAGGTGGTCGTTGATGACGGTGAACTCGCCCGACAGGTTCGATTTCACGTAAATGTTCTGGTACTCGGGTTCGATCGATGCCGCCACGCCGACGATGTTGGAGATCGTCGCCGTCGGGGCGATGGCGATGCAGTTCGAGTTGCGCATGCCGTGGATGCGGATCCGCGAGCGCAGCGCGTTCCAGTCCATCGTCGCCGACTCGTCGATGTCGACATAGCCGCCGCGCTCGTCGCGCAGGAGCTTCAGCGTGTCCTGCGGTAGGATCCCGCGGTCCCACAGACTCCCCTTGTACGACGAATAGCGGCCGCGCTCCTCGGCGAGCTCCGTCGACGCCTGGTAAGCGTAGTAGCAGACGGCTTCCATCGACGCGTCGGCGAACTTCATCGCTTCTTCGGACGCGTACGGCGTGTGCGACAGGTGCAGGCAATCCTGGAAGCCCATGATGCCCAAGCCCACCGGACGGTGCTTGAGGTTCGAGGTGCGCGCCTTCGCCACCGCGTAGTAGTTGATGTCGATGACGTTGTCCAGCATTCGCATCGCGGTACGGATCGTCTGCTGCAGCTTCGTGTGGTCGAGCTCCCACCCGGCGTCCGTCTTTTTCATGTGCGCGAGCAGGTTGATCGACCCGAGGTTGCACACGGCGATCTCGGTGGCGCTGGTGTTGAGCGTGATCTCCGTGCACAGGTTGCTGCTGTGCACGGTGCCCAGGTGCCGCTGCGGCGAGCGGACGTTGCACGCGTCCTTGAACGTGATCCACGGGTGCCCCGTCTCGAACAGCATCGAGAGCATCTTGCGCCAGAGCTGCACCGCCGGCAGCTTCTTGAAGAGCTTCAGCTCGCCGCGCGCGGCCTTGTCCTCGTAGCGGACGTAGGCCCCCTCGAACGCCTTACCCCACTTGTCGTGGAGGTCCGGCACGTCGGAGGGCGAGAAGAGCGTCCAGTCGCCGCCTTCGATCACTCGCTTCATGAACAGGTCCGGAATCCAGTTCGCGGTGTTCATGTCGTGCGTGCGGCGGCGATCGTCGCCGGTGTTCTTGCGCAGTTCCAGGAACTCCTCGATGTCGAGGTGCCACGACTCGAGGTACGTGCACACGGCGCCCTTCCGCTTGCCGCCCTGGTTGACTGCGACCGCCGTGTCGTTCACCACTTTGAGGAACGGCACGACGCCCTGGCTCTTGCCGTTGGTCCCCTTGATGTGCGAGCCCATCGCGCGCACGTTGGTCCAGTCGTTGCCGAGGCCGCCCGCGAACTTGGACAGGAGCGCGTTTTCCTTGATCGCTTCGTAGATGCCGTCCAAGTCATCGGAGACGGTCGTGAGATAGCACGACGAGAGCTGCGAGCGATGCGTGCCCGAGTTGAAGAGCGTGGGCGTGCTCGACATGAAGTCGAACGTGGAGAGCACGTTGTAGAACTCGATCGCGCGCGCTTCGCGGTCGACTTCATTGAGCGCGAGGCCCATCGCGACGCGCATGAAGAAGCACTGCGGGAGCTCGAAACGCCGGCCGCCGACGTACTGGTCGACCAGGAAATAGCGGTCGTAGAGCGTCTGCAGGCCAAGGTAGCCGAACTTGAGATCGCGCGACGGGACCAGCGCAGCGCCGAGCGCCGGGAGGTCGTACTGCAGCAGCGCCTCGTTCAGGAGCCCGATCTTGATCCCGTGCCTGACGAACTGCGGGAAGTACGACGCGTAGCGCGTGTCCATCTCGAGCTGCGCGGTGTCTTCGCCGAGCGCTTCGTGGCGGATCGAGTCGAGCAATAGCCGCGCGGTGACGAAGCTGTACGCGGGGTCCTTTTCGATCAGCGTGCGCGCGGCGAGCACCACGCATTTGCGCACCTCGTCCATCGGCACGCCGTTGTAGAGGTCCTTCAGCGTCGCCTTGAGGATCCGCTCCGGTTCGACGTCGGAAAGCCCTTCGCACGATTCGCGGACGAGCTGCGTGAGGCGCTCCATGTCGAGCGGCCGCGACACGCCCTCGTCGACGACGATGATCTCGGCCGCCGGCGCCTTGCCGCCCTTCGCGGATTTCTCCTGCGCGCGCTCCTGCGCCCGGCGCTCGCGGTAGAGCACGTACGCGCGCGCGACTTCGTGCTCGCCGCCGCGCATCATCGCGAGCTCCACCTGGTCCTGGATTTCCTCGATGTGGATCGCACCGCCCTCGGGCTTGCGCTTCATCAGCGCGGCGACGACGGCGTCGGTGAGCTTGATCACCTGCTCGCGCACGCGCGCCGACGCGGCGCCCTGGCCGCCGTTGACGGCAAGGAACGCCTTGGTCATGGCGACGGTGATCTTCGCCGGCTCGAAGGGCACCACGGCGCCGTTCCTGCGGATCACCTTGTACTGCGCGAACCGCGGATCGGTCGCGGTCGTCATGGCGCTTCCGGGCTCACCGGCCATCGGGTTCTTCGCGGGCGGGGAGGTCGTTCCGGCGGAAGCGCTCGGGACTTGCATTGGTGAATCTCCTCTTCGAATCTTGTCGTTGTGGCTGCGATCCGCGCGTTTCGCTCCGGATCAGGCACTTTCGCGCAAAGCCATGGCCGGCGCGGGTTTCCGGGCGAAACACTGGAACTCCCCTCGGGGCGCCGCCTTCCGCCGGCGGCGTCGGCGGCGGGGGGCGTCCGGATTCTGCTTGCAAATCAAAATCTACTAGATCTAGTGTTCGAGTTGCCGATGAACACAAAGAATAGTGGCGAGCCCCCGATTTGGCAAGCGCTTTTTGATCCACCGAACGCGAGCAACAAAAGGGGAACAAAAACAGCCTTTTGCAGTGGAGATTACGGCATATCCAACGACGTTCCACCGCTAATCCACTGCCTTGTCCACAATGGTCGGACCCGACGAACGGCGGGTCTCGCGTTGCAGTTTTACGACAGCTCATTTGGCCTTGCTGCACGCAGGGTTTCATGTGCAAACGCAACAAGGTCTGCGGCGCGCACGAGCGATTCGCAACGCACAAATCTCCTTCGCATTGACTGCGTCGGGCCGGCGTCGTCGCAGTGAACACCATCGCCGTCCGTCACGAGTGCCGAAGGCCGGAGCCCGCGTTGCGCGTTGCGATTTCGCGGTGCACACTGGCTGCGCTTGCGAAGCGGGCCGCCGTGGCCCGCTTCGGGCCGCAGGCCACGAGTCAAGAACAAACGCCCGCGTCCTGACCCCGGCGCGCGGGACGGAAAGGCACGATGCCACGGTTTGCCGCGAACCTCACGTTCCTCTTCAACGAGGTCCCGTTCCTCGAGCGCTTCGCAGAGGCCGCGCACGCCGGCTTTCGCGCCGTCGAGTGCGCGTTTCCCTACGAAGTGCCGGCGAAGGATATCGCCGCGCTGCTGCAGGAACATCGCCTGGAAATGGCGCTTTTCAATGCCCCGCCGGGCGACTACGCCGCCGGCGACCGCGGCACTGCCGCGCTGCCGGGACGCGAGCACGAGTTCGCGGCGAGCTTAGTCACCGCGCTGCGCTATGCGCAGACGCTCTCCTGCCGGCGCATTCACGTGATGGCGGGCCTGGTCCCAGCCGCGGCCGACGCCGATCACCGCGCGCGCCAGCGCGCGACCTACGTGCGCAACCTCCGTTTCGCGTGCGGCGAAGCGCAGGAGCAGAGCGTCACCGTGCTGATCGAGCCCCTCAATCCGCGCGACATGCCGGGCTATCTCGTCTCGACGCAGGAGGAGGCACACGCGATCCGCGAGGAGGTCGGGTTGCCGAACGTCAAGGTGCAAATGGATCTCTACCACGCGCAAATCGTCGGCGGCGACCTGACCGAGCGGCTCCGGCGCTACCTGCCGCACATCGGGCATATCCAGATCGCCGGCGCGCCCGGGCGCCACGAGCCGGACGTGGGCGAGATCAACTACGCGTGGATCTTCAGGCAGCTCGACGACATGAAATACGACGGCTGGGTCGGCTGCGAATACCGGCCGCTGCAAAGCACGGCGGCAGGGTTGACGTGGCTCTACCGGTTGCTCGACCGGCGTCCGGCGGTCGTGCCGGGCGAAGACTGACGATCGACCGCTACGCCAGCGAGCGCGGCTCCGCCCCCTCGAACCGATCGCGACCTGCGGCCTTCGCGCGATAGAGCGCGCCGTCCGCCTGCTGGATCCAGATGTCGACGTTGGTGATTTCGCGGGTGGTTTCCGCCGCGCCCAGGCTCACCGTGCAGCGCAGGTCGGGCGCCTTCGTGAGGACCAGCGTGTCGAGCTGCGTGCCGATCCGATCGGCGACTTCCTCGGCGCCGTGCAAGTCGGTCTCGGGCAGGATCAGCATGAACTCGTCGCCGCCGTAGCGCGCGGGCGTATCGGTCGCCCGGGAGCATTGGCGCAGGATCTCCGCGACGCTGCAGAGAACCTCGTCTCCGACCGGGTGGCCGTAGCGGTCGTTGATCGCCTTGAAGCGATCGACGTCGAGAATGACGAGCACTGCGGGGCGCCCGGTGCGGAAGTGGCGCGCGAGCTCGATTTCGGCGACGGCGAAGCACTGGCGGCGATTGCCGAGGCCGGTGAGTCCGTCGGTGCGTCCGAGCTCCTCCAGGCGGCGCGTCTTGTGCGAAACCTTCCTCGCCAGCGCATGGGTGACGGCGCTGATCGCAATCGGATATCCGACCAGCAGCGGCAGACACGCCACGACGACCGACGTCGGCGTTTCGAGGTCCACGGGAAAACCGAGCGCCGCCCAGATGAGCGCAGACGCCGCCGCGAGGAGGGCGAAGGTGCGCGCAAGGAGCCGGGTCCCGCCGACGCTCATCTTGTCGACCGAAAGCATCGTCACGAGCAGCACGCTCGGCAGCAGATTGAGCTGCATCACGGCGACCCAGACGCCGCCGAGCGCGGAGTCAACCATGAGATTGCGCAACTCGGCTCGCCGCGGATCCGCACTGTGCGTCGCAAGCAGCAGCGCGGCGTGCGGCCACAGCAAGCCGTTCACGCCGAGCAGCAGCCACCAGCCGAATCCGTCGTGGTGCAGGCGCAACACTGCCGCTACGCACAGAACGCCGAGCCCGAGACCCAGCGTGCGCAACCGATGGACGCGGCGGACGAAGCGGAGGTCCTGCAGACGGTCCGGTCCCGGCGCGGACGAAACCGATGCGTGCAGCGCGGCGGTCGCCGAACGTTCCCGCCGCGCGCGAGTCTCGCCGCGCGGCGTCGCAAAGCGCGGGTATCGCCCGAGGCGCCGCGGGAGTAGTGGTGCGTTTTCGTAAGGTATTGTCGGTGTCGCCATGACCGCGGTTCCGGTCGATCCGGTCGCGGCGGCGCTTTCCGGCGCCCTGTGACGGCGCCGGGCAGATCAGGAGCGTTCCGACCGCGACGACGGCTCGGTTGCAGCACCTTCTGCAATTAGCTTGCCAGGCCGCGTAGCGGCCGTGGCCTGCGGCGCCCATCGCCCAACGAGCGTGCTCCGGGTCCGTTTTCCCGCGGAGGCGGGAACCCAGCGACTCGGGGTTTCGCACCGATCAAACGCCGCTGGGCCCCGCGTCCGGGGCGACGTCTACAGCGCCACCGACATCCCCCCATCGATGACCAGCAGCTGGCCGGTCATGTAGTTGGCGGCGGGCGAGGCGAGGTACACGGCGAGTCCGGCGATTTCGTCGGGCTCTCCCCAGCGGCCCGCCGGCGTGCGCTTGCATACCCACGCGTTGAAATCGGCGTCATCGATCAGCGCGCGGTTCATCTCGGTGGCGAAATAACCGGGGGCGATCGCGTTGACCTGGATGCCGTGCGGCGCGAGCTCGACCGCCATCCCGCGCGTCAATTGCCGCACGCCGCCCTTGGCCGCCGTGTAGGGCACCACCGTGGGCCGTGCGAGCTCGCTCATCAGCGACGCGATGTGGATGATCTTGCCGGACTTGCGCCCGATCATTCCGGGCAGCACCGCCCGGGACACGAGGAAGGGCGCAGTCAGGTTGGTCGCCATGATGTCGTCCCAATCCTGGCGGGTGAAATCGACGAGCGCATTGCGACGCTGGATCCCGGCGTTGTTGACGAGGATGTCGAGATGGCCGTATGACTCGATGATGCCGGCGACGCCACGCCCGATCGCTTGCGCGTCGGTGACGTCGAAGACCACCGTCGACGCCCGCAGTCCCGCATCGGTGAGCGCCCTGGCGGCGGTCGCGAGCGCATCGGCTCGCCGGCCGTTCAGCACGACGGTCGCACCGGCGCGCGCAAGTCCCCTGCCGATCGCGTAGCCGAGGCCGCGATACGCGCCGGTGACGAGCGCGACCTTGCCTGTCAGGTCAAACGGATGGGGCGTCATCGGCGGATCCTTCCCGGGCAGGTGAAAGGGCTGCGGTCGAGAGTCTAGTGCATGTCCAAATGTCAGCGCGCGCCTACATTCGAATCATCCGGTTTCCGACAGCGCTGCGTTGCTCCGCCCGGTAGCGTAGAGCGCGATGCCGCACAGCGCGGCGATAAGGAGCCCATCGTGGCCAACATCGTGGCCGCACTGTTCGACGATTTCGAAACCGCGGAGGCTGCGCTGCACGCGCTGCAAGACGCAGGATTTCCGTCCGCCGACACGAGCACCTTCTTCCTCAATGCCGAAGGCCAGCACGCCCGGTTCCCGATCGGCGGCGATCAGTTTGCGGACCCGGGCGCGAAGGGCGCGGGGAAGGGGGCGATTGCCGGCGCGGCGATCGGCGGCGCGGCAGGGCTTGCGCTCGGCAAGGGCGAAACGCATCCCGAGCCGCCGCGGGAGCGGCCCGCGGGCGTCGTCGTGGCGGCGCATGCGCCGGCATCATCGCAACGTGGGCGCGCCGTTTCGATCTTCCGGCGCCATCGCGCCCATGCGATCGAAGAAGCGGCCGGAAGATGGAACGACGGTGCGTGGGTGGACTTCGACCCGCTTTCGATTCCGGAATGGCGCAAACCTCCTGCGAATTGAATCGGCGGTGCGAAACCGGTCGACTCCCGAGGTGACGATGCCGCTGCAAAAGGGAACGAGCTGGAACACGGTCAGCCGCAACGTGAAGCGGCTCGTTCGCGAGTGGGAGGCGGCGGGTCGGATCGGCCGTGGCCGGCCCGCGACGCGGAAGCAGGCGATCGACCTGGCGGTCGCCATCGCGCTTGAGACGGCGGCACGGAGCCGCCGGACGAGAAATCATTGATCCCACGGAGCACCGAATCGAGCAAGGCGGCACGCGAGCGCTGCGGACGGCACCGCGATGAGTGACCGCTACAAGATCGGCATCAGCGGCTCGTACGGCGGGTTGAATCTCGGCGACGAGGCGATCCTGCAGTCGATGGTTGCGCAGCTGCGAAGCGAGCTTCCGGTCGAGATCACGGTCTTCACGCGCGATGCCGCGGACACGCAGCGCCGCCACCACGTCGAGCACGCCATCCCGGTGCGGACGTTCTCGCGCGCGGAGATCGCACCCGAAATCGAAACGCTCGATCTGTTCATCCTCGGCGGCGGCGGCATCCTGTACGACGCCGACGCGCAAACCTACCTGCGCGAGGCGCTGGTGGCGCAGGAAAGCGGGGTGCCGGTCATGCTCTATGCGATCGGCGCCGGACCGCTCAAGGATCCCAATGCCCAGGCGCTGGTCCGCGACTGTCTCGACAAGGTCGACGTGATCACCGTGCGCGAGAAGAGCGCGCACAAGGTGCTCGAGGAAGCGGGCGTCGACCGCGAGATCGTGATCACTGGCGATCCTGCCTTGCTGCTCGAGTCCGAGCCGCTGCCGCCGGACGCGCTGGCGCGGGAAGGCTTGGAGCGTGACCGTCCGATCATCGGGATGTCGGTGCGCGAGCCCGGCGTCGCGGCGCCGGACCTGGACGAGCACTTCTACCACGCGCTGCTTGCGAACGCCGCCGACTTCATGGTCGACCGCTTCGATGCCGACGTCGTCTTCGTGCCGATGGAGCGGTCGGTGCAGGACACCCAGCACAGCCACGCGGTGATCGCGCAGATGCTGCGCGCCCAGCGCGCCGGGGTGCTCAAGGGCGATTACACGTCGGGCCAGCTTCTTACGCTCATGCAGCGGTTCAGCTTCGTGCTGGGGATGCGCCTGCACTTCCTGGTCTTCGCCGCGCTCCGCGGCGTTCCGTTCGTCGCACTGCCTTATGCGAGCAAGGTCTCCGGCTTTCTCGAGGACCTCGAGATCGCCACGCCGCCGATCGAGCTCGTCAACGCTGGCCGGTTGATCGCCTATCTCGACGAATGCTGGGACCGCAAGGATGCGTTGCGCGCGCACATCGCCGAAAAGCTTCCGGCGCTGAAGGAGCGAGCGCGGGAAACCCATCGGATTGCCGTGCGCTTGCTCACGCACCATACGGCCATCGGCGAGGGAAGCGTGGCGACGCGGCGCCAGTAAGCCCCGAGCATGCCTGCACTGTCGCGACCGGCGAGCCCCTCGCATTGCTCCCTCCCCCCGCGGCGGGCGATCGTCGCCGGCGAGGCCGACGTGCTCGTCGTCGGCGGCGGTCCGGCCGGGCTGGGCGCGGCGATCGGCGCCGCGCAGGCCGGGGCTCGCGTCATCCTCGCCGAGCGCTACGGGTTCTTCGGCGGCAACGCGACCGCCGCGCTCGTGATGCCGCTGATGTCGTTTCATACGCAGCGGCAGACGCCGGAAAAGGCGGGTGCCGCCACGCTGCTGCCGACCGATCACGGGCCCGGCGAGGCAGTCGTCGCCGGCGTCCTCGGGCGGCTGCTCGAGCGTCTGGTGCGCGCCGGCGGCGCCATTGCGCCGTCGCTTGCCACCGGCTACGTCGTCCCCTTCGACCCCGAATGGTTCAAGCTCGTCGCGCTGGAGCTGCTGGACGAGGCGGGCGTGCAATTCCTGTTGCACGCGTTCGCGAGCGGCGTGCTCGCCGATCGACGGGTCGACGGCGTCGTCTTCGAGACCAAATCGGGACCGGTCGTGATCCGCGCGCGCGTGACCGTCGACTGCAGCGGCGACGGCGACGTCGCAGTGCAGGCCGGCGCGCCGTTCGAAGTCGGCCGCGCCGACGGCCTCGTGCAACCGATGACGCTGATGTTTCGGGTAGTGGATTTCGAGCGCGCCGCCTTCGAGAATTACGTGCGGGCGCATCCGAAAGAGTGGCGCGGCGTGCATGGGCTGTGGGAGCTGGTGCGGCGGGCGACGGAGGCGGGCGAGCTCGAGCTGCCGCGGGAAGACGTCCTCTTCTTCGCGACGCCGCACGAGCGCGAGCTGAGCGTCAACAGCACGCGCGTGACGCGGATGCTCGGCACCGACGTCTGGGACCTGAGCTACGCCGAATGGATGGGCCGCCGGCAGATGCGGCAGATCGCCGCCTTCTTCCGCAAGTACGTGCCGGGGTTCGAGCGCGCGTACGTCGCCCAGAGCGGTGTCAACGTCGGTGTGCGGGAGACGCGGCGGATCCTGGGCGACTATCGGCTCGACGTCGACGACGTGCTCGGCGCGCGCAAGTTCGACGACGCGATCGCGCGCGGCGCCTATCCCGTCGACATTCACAATCCGAAAGGCACCGGGACGGTCCTCAAACGCCTGCCGCCAGGCGAAGCCTATGACATTCCGCTGCGCTGCCTATTGCCGCAGAAGACGGACGGTCTGCTCGTGGCCGGCCGCTGCATCTCGGGAACGCACGAGGCGCATTCGTCGTATCGCGTGATGCCGATCGTCATGGCGACGGGTCATGCGGCGGGCGTCTGCGCAGCGCTCGCGGCGAAAGGGCGCAGCACGCCGCGGGCGGTCCCGGCCGGCGCCGTGCGCGCTGAGCTCGTCCGCCAGGGGGCGAGCCTGCGTGCGGTTTGACCGGAACGAGGCGCCGACCGCCGCGCACGCGCCGAACATGAGAACACTCGCCATTGCGGTCGGTGCAATCCTGGCCGGCGTCGGAATCGTCGGCGTCGTCGCGCCCCCCGTTCTGCTCGATCTTGCGCGATCGCTCGACACGGTCGAGCGACCTGACAGGAGCCGGGTGCGAGGGAAATGAAGTTGGGGCCGGCGTGATGGAGCCCCGTTCGAGCGACGAACCAAGGAGATCGGTCATGCCGTACCAAGACATTTCGGAGCTGCCGCAAGCCCAGGTCGACCAGTACGACCGGCACCAGAAGGAAGCCTTCCTCAAGGCGTTCAACAATGCGTGGGAGCAATACGACCACGACGAGAGCCGCGCGTTCGCGGTCGCGCACCATGCGGCGAAGCAGGCCGGCGCGAAGGAAGGGACCGCTTAGCGCACGGCAGCAATGTCACCGGGCGCCAAGTGCCCGGAGCGTCCCCTCCATTTCGGCAGCAAAACGACCGCCGCTTCGCGCGTTGGCCGGGCTCGGATGCGGCGCACCGCCGCAGACGAGCGAGTCGCCGAGGACGATTTCGGCGCGGTGCTCGGCAAATCGCCCGAGGCCGATCGCGTAACGCGCGCCGAGCGCGACCGCGGTCGCGGCGAGCGCCGCATCGCAGACGGAGAACAGCGGCCTGCACTCGGTCGCGGGCAGCTGGTCCGGCGTTCGGTTCCGGCCGCTCGCCTCGAGGAAGCAGAGGGGGCAGTAGTTGACGACGAAGAAGCGGGCAAAGAACCGCTCGGGCGTTCGGTGCCGGTCGCGCGCCCAGCCCCACAGCCGTTGCCCGCTCATTTCGCGACGACGGCACGCGAATCCCTCGATCGGCCGCGTCGGGTGCATCCGGTGCGGTTGGCGCACCGGCGCCTCGATCGCGAGAAAGTCGCGGACCATCGGCACGTCGCCGAACGGCACGCCGGTCTGTGCCATCCCGAAGTAGCCGGCGTTCATGCCGACGATCAGCACCGGGCGCACGCCGGCGCCGTATCGCCGCAGGTACAAGACGTGCGGCGCCCACGCATAGTCAAGGGGGTTGTACACGTGATGGACCGGCGGGCCGAAGCGGAGCCGTGCGACGTCGTCGCGCAGCCGCTTCGCGATCGCGACCAGCGACACCTCTACACTTTCACCCGCAGCCCATCGACGATGTTGGCGAGCTCGATTACCCCGGCGGGCTTCACCACATGATAGTCGAAGCCTGCCTCGAGCACGCGCCGGCGATCTTCGTGCTGGCCGTAGCCGGTGAAGGCGACGAGCGTTGTTGCGGCGAGCTCGGGACAGCTCCGCATTTTGCGCGCGACTTCGTAGCCGTTCATCCCGGGGAGGCCGATGTCCAGGAACACGGCCTCGGGACGAAATTCGGCGGCCATGGAAACCGCTTCGGGTCCGTCATAAGCGGTTCTCACCTCGTGCCCCATGGTCTCGAACAAGGCGGCAAGCGTGTTGGCGGAATCGCGATTGTCGTCGATGACGAGGAGCCGCCGCCGCGTCGTCGTCCCGACCGTCTCGCGCGTCTCGGCAACCCGCTCGGCGGCGATTTCGCGATCCCGTGCCAGCGGGAGGCGGACGGTGAATTCGCTTCCTGTCGCGGGACCGTTGCTGGCGGCCTCGATCGAGCCGCCGTGGAGCTCGACCAGGCGTTTCACCAGCGTGAGGCCGATGCCTAGGCCGCCTTCGTTGCGGTCGGGCGAACGGTCGCCCTGAACGAAGAGGTCGAACACCCTGGGCAAGAGGTCGGCCGGAATGCCGATCCCGCTGTCGCGGACGCGTACCACACCCTCGTCGGACTCGCGAGTCACCGTCACCGTGATGCGACCGCCCGGCGGCGTGTACTTCACCGCGTTGCCGACGAGATTCTGCACGACCTGTGCCAGACGCGTCGCGTCTGCCGCGACCGGCAGCGCGGCGCTCGCTGGCCGCAAGTCGACGCAGTGCTCGCGCGCGTCGATCAACGGCCGGCAGAGATCGAGCACGCGCGAGATGACGCCGTTGAGGTCGACGATTTCCTTCCTCAGCGTGATCTTGCCCCGCGTGATCCTGCTCGCGTCCAGCAGATCGTCGACGATCCGTGCCAAGTGCGCCGACTGGCGTTCGATGACGCACTGCAGTTCGGCGTGCTCCGCGGCCGGCTTGCTCCGCATCAGGGCGAGCGCGTTGGCGATCGCCGCCAGCGGGTTCCGCAGCTCGTGGCCAAGCATCGCCAGGAACTCGTTCATCTCCCGCTCGCGCTCCTGCAGCGCCTCGATGCGGCGGCGCGCGGTCAGGTCGCGCGTGACCTTGGCGAACCCTCGCAGGCGATGCTCGCTGTCGTAGAGCGCGGTGATGATCACGTTCGCCCAGAACCGGCTGCCGTCCTTGCGCACGCGCCAACCCTCGTCCTCGAAGCGCCCTTCGGCGCGCGCGACCGCGAGCTCGTGCGTGGGCCACTGCCGGGCGATGTCCTCGGGCGTGTAGAACCGCGAGAAATGCGTGCCGATGATCTCGGCGGCGGTGTAGCCCTTGATGGCCTCAGCCCCGGTATTCCAGCTCGCCACATTGCCGTCGTTGTCGAGCATGAAGATGGCGTAGTCCTTGACGCCATCGACGATGAGGCGGAAGCGTTCTTCGCTTTCACGCAGGATCTGTTCCTGCCGCGCGTGCTCGGCGAGCTCCTCGCGCAACGCGCGATTGGCCTGCTCGAGAAGTTGCGTGCGCTCGGCGACCTTCCGCTCGAGCGGGTCGCTGGTCTCGCGGGGCTCCGGCATCACTCGCCTCACAGGTCGCCAAGCACCTCGATCAGGATACCCCGGCGCGCCGGAGCATCGCCTTGGTCACCGATTGACGGGCCTCGCCGAATGCCGCCCACGGATCCTCGCGCAGCGCATCCAGGCGCTGCGGAATGTTGCGGACGTTGAAGTGATCGAGGCGAACGTCGGCGGCGAGCTCCGTCCAGCCAATGGGGGTGGACACCGGCGCATTCGCGCGGGCGCGGATCGCGTAGGGGGCGATCGCCGTCGCGCCGGCGCTGTTGCGCAGGTAGTCGATGAATATCTTCCCCTTGCGCCGTGCTTTGGAGGCCGTTGCGGTGAACCGTTCGGGAAAGCTGCGGACCAGCGTGTCGGCCAGCGCCTTGGTGAAGCGGCGTGCCTCGTCCCAGTCCAGCGTCGCGCGAATCGGGACGTAGACGTGCAGGCCCTTGCCGCCGGTCGTCTTGAGGAAGCTTTGGAGCCCGAGGTCATCGAGCAGCGCGCGCATCGCGGTCACGCCCTCGACGATCTGCTTCCAGCGCACCCCGTCGTCGGGATCGAAGTCGAAGATCAGGCGGTCGGGCCGATCGAGCTTCGGGACCCGCGATCTCCACGGGTGGAGCTCGATCACCCCCCATTGCACCAGCGCCACCAGCTCCGGCAGCGAATTGGCGGCACAATAGGTCCCTTGGTTCTTCCCTTCGGGCACCTCAACGCGGGACACCACGGGGTTGACGCTCTTGTCTGCATGCTTCTGGTAGAAACACTGCTTGTGCCAGCCGTCGGGGCAGCGCACCAGGGCAAGCGGCCGGTCGCGCAGGTGCGGAAGGATCCAATCGGCGATGGTCTCGTAGTAGTGCGCGAGATTCCGCTTCGCGAGCTTCGCCTCCGGGAAGAGCTCCTTGTCGGGATGCGACAGCCTGACGCCGGCGACGGTGTCCGCAGCTGCTTCGGACGCGGCGGCGACCGGTCGATTCGGATGCCGTTCCCGCGCTTTTCCGCGCGCCACGGGTTCCGGACTCCGGCCGGAGATGACGCTGTCGGCTCCGTCGTCGACGATCCGCGCCGCGCGGCGGCGCTTCGCATGGCCGTCCTTTTCCTTGATCAGCAGCCACGCCTTGTCGTCCGCCTTGCCTCCGTACCGGGCTCGGTGCGTTCGGATCAGTGCAAAGCGGCCCTTGAGCTTGTCGCCGTCGAGCTCGAACTCGAGATGTCCTCGTCGGTGGCCCTCGTCCGGGTCGCCGATCGGGTGCCAGCTCCCGCGGTCCCAGACGCTGACGGTGCCCGAGCCGTATTGACCCGGCGGAATGATGCCCTCGAAGCTCGCGTACTCCAGCGGATGGTCCTCGACGTGCACCGCGAGCCGCTTGTCGCGAGGGTCGAGGCTCGGTCCCTTGGGCACTGCCCAGCTCAGCAGGACGCCATTGAGCTCCAGCCTGAAGTCGTAATGGAGCTGCCTCGCCGCGTGCTTCTGGACGACGAACCGAAGCGACTCCCCCTTGCTGCGACCGGTGCGCCCGCGCGGCTCCGGCGTCGCCCGGAAATCGCGCTTCTCGCGGTACCGTTCGAGCCCCATGCGAGGACTCCCGCAGCGTCAGGCGCGCTTGCGCTTGGCGGCGGGACGGTTCGACCCGCGCGACGAGGAGACCAGCCGCAGCGATGGCTTGGCGGCGGCGGGCTTCTTCTCGGCTTTCGACCGGCCGGCGCGCAGCGGCTTCTTGCGCGGCGCGCTCGCCTCGAGGCTTCGCTTCAGCAACGTGGCGAGATCGATGACCTGCGCCGAGCGCGGCTGTCTCGCTTCTCCGCCCTCCGGCCTCGTGATTTCCTTGGTCTCGCCGCGCTCGATCTTTTCGCGGATGCGGCGCATCAGGCCCTGGTGATAGGTGTCCTTGAATGCCTCGGGTTTCCAGTGTTCGCCCATGTCGCCGACCAGTCGCTTGGCGAGGTCGAGCTCCTTGGCGGTCACGCCGGCGCTCTTCAGGCTCTCCGCCGGAAGGTCGAAGCCACGCGTGCCGCGCAACTCGTCCGCGTAGCGCAGCGTGAGCAGCATCAGGGCGCGACCGACGGGGACGACGGCGGCGAGATGCTGCGCGGTGCGAATCACGAGCTCGCCGACGGCGGCGCGCCCGGTCGCGCGCAGCGTCTCGCGCAGCAGCGCGTAGACCTTGGCGCCGCGCTCGCCCGGCGCCATGTAGTAGGGCGTTTCGTAGAAGTGCGCAGGGATCTCGGCGGCGGGCACGAAGGCTTTGATCTCGATCGTCCGCGACGCCTTGACGTTGGCGCGCCGGAAATCCTCGTCGGAGAGCACGACATATTGGCCCTTCTCGTACTCGTACCCCTTGATCACGTCGGCCCAGTCGACTTCCTTGCCGCTTTTCTTGTTGTAGCGCCTGTAGCCGACGGGAGAGAAGTCGCGCTTGTCCAGCATCGAAAATTCGAACCCCTTGTGCTCTTCCGCCGCAAAGAGCTCCACTGGGATGCTGACGAGCCCGAACGTGATGGCACCCTTCCAGAGCGGACGTGCCATGACCTAGCCTCTCGGTCTGAACAATGTTTCGGGATGAAAAGTCTCGCAACCGCGGCGTGCGACGGCTATCGGCGGCCGGCTCGTGGTGTCGTAGGACGCGTCTGACAAATACCTCCAGCGACGATTCAAGCGGGCGCCGGTGAGATGGGCAGACGCAGCGTTACCGCGTCGTCGCTCGCGGTGCACGCGACGCCGTGCGCCCTGCCTACGGCCACGACGTCCGCGCCCGTCAATGGCCGATGGATCGAAGAGGCCGGAAGCGGCGACTTTCGATCTGTCCGGGTGGCGCGCAAGCTGACGACGACATCGTTCTCCACCCCTTCCGCCGTGACCTCGATGTCGATGGGACCGGGATGGGTGTCGATCAGGGCAACGAGCGAGGTGGCCAGCAGCTCGCGCAGCGCGGCCCTCGAGACGAGCGTGTCCGCGGTGCGGACGTCGGTCGACGACTCGATCCCGCGCAGGCTCCAATCGTCGCCGACGAGTCGCAGGCACTGTTGCAGCGCTTCGCCGACGGTGGTCCTGGCCGTGTCGTCGGGCCGCAGCCATTCGAGGAGCGAACGCGCGCTGCCGATCGCCGCCTGCGTCTGGGCGGACAGCCGTTGGAGGCATTCCGCGAGCCGGGGACCGGTTTCCCCGCTGTCCCGCATTCTCGCGGCCAGGTCCGCCGCGAACTGGATCGTCTGCAGGTCGGACACCAGCATGTGGCGCATGGCCGAGGCAAGCTTGCGCAGCACCGCGTAGCGGGTCGCATCGGCGTCGCGCAGGCTCGGATCGGTCATCACGTTGGCTTGCAGCCGATGTCACGGCGGGCGAGGCGTTCTCGATCAGGCCGGATGCGCAGCGTGGCGCCGCAGGGTGGATGTTCGGCGGTGCACTGCGCGCAGGCGTAGCGTACGGGCCGGGGACGCGACGGCGCTTACTCGCCGCCCGGCATCCACGCTCGCACGACGTGCGGCACGACCGGCGGGCGAAGGAGTGGATGCGGGCGCGCCGCCCGGCCCGCGAGCCACTGCTCTTTGGCGGCGAGGAAACGCGAGCCCATCGACCGCAGCTCGTCGGCGGAGAAGCGCTGGCCGAGCGCCGCGAACATGACGTCTTGCTCGCCGTCGATGTGCGCTTCGAGCAGCTCCTTCATCACCGTCGCCGCGGCGATCCATTCGGCTCCGTCGGCCCTGCGGGTTTGGGCGAGCTCGGCGAGCAGCGTCTCGACGAGGTCGTGATCGACCCGCCCTTCGGCGCCCGTTTTCGGCGCGTCGTCCGTGGCTCCGGGATCGATGAGCCGGTCGTAGACGGTGTGCTCTTCCGCGCGGGAATGCGCGAGGAGGGCCGGTCGCAAGCGCTCCAGGAGCGCGCGGCGCTCGTCCGCGCTCCCGGCCTCGCAGAGATCGCGGACCAGCCGCAGCGTGTGCTCGTGATCGGCGCGCAGCAGCGCTCTTATGTCGGCTTCGTTCGGCGAGGTGTTCACGGCGTTCCTCCCATCGGTGGCGCCACGGATGCGGGTTCGGCGGGGTCCAGTTCCCGTTCGCTCCTCCTCGATTCGGGATGGCGACGAGGGAGCCAGCCGGCATCGGGATGGAGGCGAACGGGACTGGATCGGTATTCCCCTATGGGGCAACACGCACACGCCGTGCCATTCCCCCACCTTCACAGAATCAATTGCTTAACGACGGGCCAGTCCCTTTGCGGCTGAATGCTTTACCGCCGAATGAAGGGATTACATCGTTCGACCCGATGGCCGCTACCGTGAACGCTGCGGGCACCGGCCACAATCGGACACCCGCGCAACTGGCCGTAGGAAATTTCCTACACGCTCGGCGCCCCATCGGCTGCGGCGACGTTTTCGACGGGCACCCGAACCTCGACCACCGTTCCGCCGCCCGGGTGGCGCCGGATCGAAAATTCGCCACCCAGCGCGCGCGCCCGCTCGCGCATCGCGAGAACGCCGTGTCCGGTGGGGTTTTGCGGTCTGGCGAGGTCGACGCCCACCCCGTCGTCGGCAATGCGCAGGATCCAGTGGCTGTCGTCGCGCGAGAGCGAGACGGCGACGTTCTTCGCGCCCGCGTGCTTGCCGATGTTGGTCAACGCTTCCTGGGTGACCCGGTAGAAGGTGATGCTGTAGGCCGAAGCCAGCACGGGATTCTCGTCGTGAAGCTCCACCCGGCACGGCACCGCCGTCCGCTTCGTGAATTCGTCGCACTGCCACCTGAGCGCGGCGGCGATGCCGATGTTGTCGAGAACCGAAGGACGCAGGTCCTCGATGATCCGCCGCTTGACCTGGACGGCGTCGTCGATCGCCGCCATGGCGCGGGCGAGGCGTATCCGCTGCTCGTCGTCGGGCGCGAGCTTGTTCGACGCCATCTGCAGGTCGATCTTGGCGGCCGCGAGCGTCCCGCCCAATTCATCATGGATCTCCCGCGCCAGGCGGGCTTTCTCGTCCTCCTGCAGCCGCTGCAGAAAATGCGAGAGCTCGGTCAGCTCGGCCGTGCGCTCCAGCACCGCTCGCGAGAGCGCCGCGTTGCGCTCCTTCGCCTCCGCGGCCTCCCGGTACCGGCGCCGCGAGTCCTGACCCAGGGCCATCGCGCCCAGGACCAGCAGGAACATGTTGACGCCGACGACCAGATAGAAGCCCCAGCGGACGCGGTTCAGACTCCGCTCGAAGCCCTCCAACCTGCGCTCGTGCAGCAACTGTTCCTCGGCGCTCATGCCTTCGAGCGCGAGCCGCAGCGAATCCATCGCGATCTTGCCGACGCTCTTCTGCATGTAGTCGGCGAGGCCCGCGTCGTTGCCATCGCGCTTCAGGGCAACGCCCGTCTCGAGGACCTCCATGCGGGCATCGAGCGACGAGGCGACGGTGACCAGTTGCGCGGCCTGCACCGGGTTGTCGCGGGTGAGCTCGCGCAGTTCGTTCAGGACTGCGGGAATCTGGTCGCGCGCCGCGCGGTAGCGTTCGAGCTGCGTGTCGCGGCCCGTCAGCAGGTAGCCACGCTGGCCGGTCTCGGCGTCGACGGCGAGGCGCAGCAGATGCTCGATCTGGTTCTGCGCGCGTTGGCTGTGCTGTACCCACGCCGCGGTGCTGTTCAGTTCTTCGAAGCTGCGCTCGCCGACGTTGAGAGCGCCGACATTGACGACGGCAGCGAGCACCAGCACGACGATGCCGACGATCCAAAGGCGCTTCAGATTCATGAGGAGATCCGGCTGAGAGCCTACGCGAGGCCCCGGCTTTTCGCTGTAGGGCAAATCCCACGTTGCGAGGGGATGTCCCCTACAAGATTTCCCCGTGGCTGCTTACATTCGCGCCGCGGCGGATTCTCCAATAATGACGCCACGATCACAACCAAGAAAGACGGGGTTTGCCATGGCACACGAGTTCCAGGAAAGCGGCGTTGCCTTCATCGATTTCCCGGCATCACCCTCTGCGCCTCGATCGGGTCCGGCGACGATCGCGACGTTTCCCCGGCCCGCGGGCTGCGGTCGGACCCGGGTGCCGTCGGCGGCGGCGCAGGACGACGCCGGCCCCCTCATCGGCGAGTCGCCGGAGATGGTCGAGATCGCCCAGCATGTCCGGCGGATCGCCCCGTCTCAGGCGACGGTGATGCTGGTGGGCGAGTCCGGCACGGGCAAGGAAGTCGTCGCGAAGCTCCTCCACGCCCGGAGCATGCGGTCGAGCGCGCCTTTCGTGGCGGTCAATTGCGGCGCGATCCCCGCGAACCTGGTGGAGGCCGAGCTGTTCGGCTACGAGCGCGGCGCGTTCACGGGCGCGGTGCGGCAGCACCAGGGATATTTCGAGCGCGCCGCCGGCGGCACGCTGTTCCTGGACGAGATCACGGAAATGCCGCTCGAGCTGCAGACCAAGCTGCTGCGCGTCCTCGAAACCGGGCGGATGGTTCGCGTCGGCGGCAGCGAAGAGATCGCCGTCGACGTGCGCATCGTGACGGCGAGCAATCACGCGCCGGAGGCGGTGATCCGCGACCGGCGGCTGCGGGAAGATCTGTTCTATCGCCTGGCGGTGTTCGTCGTGCGGCTGCCCCCGCTGCGCCAGCGCGGGGAAGACATCGAATTGCTGGCGCACGCGTTCCTCGAGCGGCTCAACGTCGAGAACGGGACGCGAAAGCGGTTCGATCCGGGAACGTTCGCGGTGGCGAGAACGCACGCCTGGCCGGGCAACGTTCGCGAGCTCAAGAACTGCGTAGAGCGAAGCTTCGTGCTCTGCGACGAGATCGTGGTGCTGGACGTCCAGGTGGTCCGGCCGGCGCTGGAACGTGACTGCGACCCGCGCGATTGCGTGCACATTCCGATCGGCACGACGATGGCGGACGCCGAGCGGGAAGTGTTGCTCGCGACGCTCAAGCGTTGCGAAGGCAACAAGCGACGGACCGCCGAGATGCTGGGGGTCAGCCTCAAGACCGTCTACAACAAGCTCGTCGGGCAGAACGCTGCATCGCCGCTGCTGCGGGCGGCCGGAGACTAGTGGATCGCCGCCGCTGGGCGCAACTCCGGGGCCTCGCGGGCGGCAGGAGGTGCCCATGAACTCACGTTGGCGCTACAATTGGATTCCGTTTTCCGGTGAAGGGATCGGGTCCGGCTTGATCCTGTTCGCGTTGCTCGTGCTCCTGGTGGTCACTGTTTGCCGGTGAAGAAGTCGATTGCCTTGGTTTCGAAATGATCGGAACGCCGTCACGGGTTTTCGTCGCCGACGATCACGCGCTCTTTCGGGAGGGCGTGAAGTCGCTCCTTGCCGAGGAGTCCGATCTCGTCGTCGCCGGCGAATCCGGCTCCGCCAAGGAAACGCTGGAGAGGATCCGAACCGATTCGTTCGACATCCTGCTGCTCGACATTTCGCTCCCCGACGGCTCGGGGATCGACCTCCTGCGCCAGATTCGCCCGCACAAGCCCGAACTGCCCATTCTCATCCTCTCGATGCACCCCGAGGAACAGTACGCGGTGAGCATGTTGCGTGCGGGTGCCAGCGGCTACATCACCAAGGAAGCGGTCCCGCAGCAGGTCGTGCAGGCGATCCGCACGCTGCTGCAGGGCCGCAAGTACATCAGCCCGGCGGTTGCGCACATTCTCGCCGAGGACGTCGGCGGCGACCGCCGACCTCCGCACGAGCAGCTCTCCGAACGGGAATTCCAGGTCTTCTGCAAGCTGGCCGCCGGCCATTCGGTCGGCAGCATCGCCGACCAGCTTTTTCTTTCCAACAAGACGGTCAGCACCTATCGCGCGCGCATTCTGGAGAAGATGAACGCAAAATCGAACGCCGACCTCACGTACTACGCCATCAAGAATGGCCTCATCGAATAATACGGGACCGCCCCCGTCGGGAGCGAGCAATCCGCCCGGGACTCCCATCGATGGCTTCGAAACCCGGCCGCTGCGCGTCTATCTGGTCGAGGACGCGCCGACATTCCGCGACCGGCTGTTCGATTTCCTGGCCGAGCCCGGCGAGGTCGAGATGATCGGGTTCGCCGAGACCGAGGCGGACGCGATGCGCGAGCTGCGATCCCAGCCACCCGATGTCGTCATCGTCGACCTGCACCTCAAGGCAGGAAGCGGGATCGGGGTGATCGAGTCCGTGCGCGCGCTGCGGCCGACGCCGCCACCGACGATCGTCGTGCTCACCAACTACGCGTTTCCGGAGTTCGAGGCGGCCTGTCGAGCCCGCGGAGCCAACTATTTTTTCGACAAGTCGAGCCAATTCGGCGCGGTCAAGGCGCTGCTGCGCTCGATGCGGAACACCGGCCCCTGACGGGCGGGCTCGTCACTGCTCGCTTCCGTCATCTCCGCGAAGGCGGGGATCGAGAGGCGTACGACGAAAGGCGCGGGTTGCCGCGTTCGCGGCAACGATGGGGGTCGACATCGGCGAGGGCAGTCCGCCGACTTCAAATTAGACTTCAAATTACCCCGGCCAGCGCCAGTCGCGGATCTCGGGCATGTCTTCGCCGTGCTCGTCGACGTAGCGGGTGTGCCGCCGCAGCGCTTCCTCCATGGCTTCTTTGACCTTCGCGCCACCCGGCCGCGCCGCCGGTGTCCGCGCGATGATGTCCATGACGAGATCGAAACGGTCGAGGTTGTTCAGCACCGTCATGTCGAACGGCGTGGTCGTTGTCCCTTCCTCCTTGTAGCCGCGGACGTGCATGTTGTCGTGGTTCGTCCGTCGGTAGGTGAGCCGGTGGATGAGCCACGGATAGCCGTGAAACGCGAAGATGATCGGCCGATCGCGGGTGAAAAGCGCGTCGAACGCCTGCTCGGACAATCCATTCGGATGCTCGGAAGCCGGCTGCAGCTTCATCAGGTCGACGACGTTCACGACCCGGACCTTGAGCTCCGGCAGGTGCTGGCGCAGCAGCGAAACGGCGGCGAGCGTCTCCAGCGTCGGCACGTCGCCGCAGCAGGCCATCACGACATCGGGCGTCGCGTCGGCGGCGCAGGATGCCCAGTCCCAGATGCCGATCCCGGCCTCGCAGTGGCGCACGGCCGCGTCTATCGCGAGCCATTGCGGCGAGGGCTGCTTTCCGGCGACGATGACGTTGACCAGGTGGCGGCTCCTGAGGCAGGTGTCGGTCACCCACAGCAGCGTGTTCGCGTCGGGCGGGAGATAGACGCGGATCGTCTGCGCCTTTTTGTTGACGACGTGGTCGATGAAGCCCGGATCCTGGTGCGAGAAACCGTTGTGGTCTTGGCGCCACACGTGCGACGACAGCAGGATGTTGAGCGAGGCGATCGGTGCGCGCCAGGGAATCGCGCGCGACACCTTGAGCCACTTCGCATGCTGATTGAACATCGAGTCGACGATGTGGATGAATGCCTCGTAGCACGAGAAAAAGCCGTGGCGGCCGGTGAGCAGGTAGCCTTCGAGCCAGCCCTCGCACAGATGCTCCGACAGCACTTCCAGCACGCGTCCGTCGGGCGCGACGTGGTCGTCGTCGCGCCGGATCTCGGCCACCGAGCAGCGATCGGTGGCGTCGAACACCGCGTTCCAGCGGTTCGACGCCAGCTCATCCGGGCTGAATGCGCGGAAGTTGCGCGCCTTGGCGTTGTTCTTCATGACGTCGCGAATGTAGGTGCCCTGCCGGCGCGTCGCCTCGGCGTCGACGGCGCCGGGACGCGGGACGTCGACTGCGTAGCGGCGATAATCCGGCAAGCGCAGATCGACGAGGAGCGCGCCGCCGTTCGACTGCGGGTTCATGCCCATCCGCCGATCGCCCTTCGGCGCGAGTGCGGCGAGCTCGGGACGAAGCCGGCCCTCCGCGTCGAAGAGCTCGCGCGGCTTGTAGCGCTTCATCCATCGCTCCAGCAGCGCGACGTGCTCGGGATGCTCGTGCATTTCGCCCAGCGGCACCTGATGCGAGCGAAACGTGCCTTCGACTTTCTTGCCGTCGACGCGCTTGGGGCCGGTCCAGCCCTTCGGCGTGACGAGGACGATCATCGGCCAGCGCGGACGCTCGCGGAAGCCGCGCGCGCGTGCATCGTGCTGGACTGCGCGGATGTCGGCGAGCACGCGGTCGAGCGTGGCCGCCATCTTCTGGTGCATCGTCGCCGGATCGTCGCCCTCGACGAAGTACGGGACGTGCCCGACGCCGACGAGATACGCCTCGAGCTCGCGGCGCGAAATGCGGGCCAGCACCGTTGGCCCGGCGATCTTGTAGCCGTTCAGGTGCAGGATCGGGAGCACGGCGCCGTCGCGCTCCGGATTGAGGAACTTGTTCGACTGCCAGCTCGCCGCGAGCGGCCCCGTCTCGGCTTCGCCGTCGCCGATCACGCAAGCGACCAGCAGCTCCGGGTTGTCGAACACGGCGCCGTACGCATGGGCGAGCGCGTACCCGAGTTCGCCCCCCTCGTGGATCGACCCGGGTGTTTCCGCCGCGACGTGGCTCGGCACGCCGCCGGGGAACGAGAACTGCTTGAAGAGCCGGCGCATGCCCGCCTCGTCCTGCGTCACCTCCGGATAGCGTTCGGTGTACGTGCCCTCGAGGTAGGTGCTGGCGAGGAGCGCCGGTCCGCCGTGGCCCGGTCCCGTGACGAAGAGCACGGACAGGTCGTGCGCGACGATCACGCGATTCAAGTGCGCGTAGATGAAGTTGAGCCCGGGTGTCGTGCCCCAGTGGCCGAGCAGCCGCGGCTTGATGTGCGCGAGCGTGAGCGGGACCTTGAGCAGCGGGTTGTCGTAGAGGTAGATCTGGCCGACCGCGAGGTAGTTGGCGGCCCGCCACCACGCATCGATCTTCGCCAGCTCATCGGTGGACAACGGCGCTGCGCGCGACCGCGGGCGAGCGGGCAGGGGTGCGGCCTTCTTCCCGGCTCTCGGAGCGCGGAGCGATTGCTGTTTCATCGAGATTCTCCTGCTTTGGCAAAGTCGCCGGGTTCCCGCATCCGCGGGGACGACGACGGTTTGTTGCGAGCCCTCACGGATGCTCGCGCTCGCCCGCGATCAACGTCGCGCCGATCAGCCCGAGATGCTCGTTCGTCACCACGGCGATCGGAAACGATCCGGCCAGCGCGCCGAAGCTCCCCTTGTCGATGAAGGCACGAACGAATCCACCGGCGGCAAGGCGCGGCAGGATCTTCGCCGCGATGCCGCCGACGACGAAGACGCCGCCGGTGGGCAGCACGGCGAGCGCGTGGTCGCCGGCGACGGTTCCGTAGCAGTCGACGAACAGGTCGAGCGCGGCGCTCGCGAGGCGATCGTCGAGCTCCAGAGCGAAGCGGCTGATCGCGGCGGGACCTTTGCCGTCGCCGCGGTCGAGCTCGGCCCGCAACGCGGGCGATTCGGCGGCGGGATTCGCGTCGCGCAGCGCCACATAAATCCGCTCGAGCCCCGCGCCGCAGACGACGTGCTCGGCCTCGACCCGCTCGGCGCCGGCGCGCAAAGCGTCGACCAGCCACCGTTGCCGCGCATTCTGCGGTGCGAACCCGGCGTGTCCGCCTTCGCTCGCGACGATACGGTAGCGGCTGCCGCACCAGACGGCATAGGCGATGCCGAGGCCGGTGCCGGCGCCGATGACGAGTCGCACGCCGGCGGGGACCGTGGGGCGCGCCTGCAACACCGAAAGGTCGCGCTCCCGCATCGCGTCGATCCCTCTCGCGGCCGCTTCGAGGTCGTTGACAAGGGTCACGCTCGCGCCGGGGAGCTTCGCCGCGAGCTCGTCGGCGTCGATGGTCCAGTTGCGATTGGTGAACCGCGCGCGGTGGCCGCCAGTCGGTCCGGCGACGCCCAGACACACGGCGGAGATGCGCGTGCGCTCGACCGGCGACCCGGCGAAAAGGGCTTCGATCGCGGCGGAGAAGCTCGGGAGCTCTGCGTCGGCAAGGCGCGCTTCGTGGACCCAGGCGAGCGCGCCGTCGCGCAGCGTCGTGATCGCGAGGCGGGCATTGGTCGCCCCGATATCACCGACGAGAAAGAGTCGTTCGCTGGCGGCCATGGCGGTCGCGGATCGCTCAGCCCTTGGGGTCGAGCGTCGGCCGCGGGTTGTACCAGCCGTCGCTGTCGGCGGCGATCGCCTCGGCCTCGGGCGGTCCCCAGGTCCCGCCACGGTACGGGCGCACGCGCGGGGCGTCGGCGAGGACCGGATCGACGATGCGCCACGCGGCCTCGACCGCGTCCTGGCGCGTGAACAGCGTCGCGTCGCCCTTGAGCGCATCGCCGAGCAGTCGTTCATAGGCCTGCATCTCGTCGCCTTTTTCGTTGCAGACGAAGAGCTCGACGCTCGACCCGACCATCGCCGGCCCCGGCTTCTTTGCGCGCGCTCCGAGCGTGATCGCCGTTTGCTCGGGACCGAGGCGAAAGCGGAGGTAGTTCGGGGGCGCCATCACGGGTCGATCGAATATCGCCTGCGGCGGGCGGCGCAGCGCGACGCGAACCTCGGTCGCCGTCACGGGGAGCCGCTTGCCGACGCGAATCTGGAACGGTACACCCTGCCAGCGCCAGGAGTCGATGAACAGGCGCATCGCGGCGAACGTTTCGACCTGCGAAGTCGCGGCGACGCCGGATTCGCGCCGGTAGCCCGCGTATTGCCCGCGCACGAGCGCTCGCCGGGTCAGCGGGCGAATCGCCCGTAGCACTTTGACCCGCTCGTCGCGCAACGCCTGATGTCCGGCGCCGACGGGGGGCTCCATCGCGAGATTGGCGACGACCTGCAGCATGTGGTTTTGGACGACGTCGCGGATCGCGCCCACTTCCTCGTAGAAGGTGCCACGGCCCTCGACGCCGAATCTCTCCGCCATCGTGATCTGCACACCCGCGACGAACGTGCGGTTCCACAGCGGCTCGAGGAAGGCGTTGGCGAAACGAAAATACATCAGGTTCTGGACGGCCTCCTTGCCGAGGAAGTGATCGATGCGGAATACGGCTTCCTCGGCGAACACCTCGTGAATGACGCCGGAGAGCGCCTGCGCCGAGGCGAGATCGCGGCCGAACGGCTTTTCGACGACGAGGCGCCCGCGCGCGCAGGACGTCTTGCCGAGCCCCCGCACGACGGCGGCGAACATCCCCGGCGGAATCGCCAGATAGCAGACCGGGCGCCGGGCCCCGTCCAGTGCGTTGCACAGCCGATCGAACGTCGCCGGATCGCGGTAGTCGCCCTCGACGTAGCGGACCTGCCGCGCGAGCGCGTCGAAGGCGGGCCGGTCGAGGCCGCCGTGGCGCGCGAGGCTGTCACGGATGCGCGCGCGCAGGCGCGCGACGTTCCAGCCCCCGCGCGCGACGCCGATCACGGGAACGCCGAGCTCTCCGCGTCGGACCAGCGCCTGCAGCGCCGGATAGATCTTCCGCTGCATCAGGTCGCCGGTGGCCCCGAACAGCACCAGCGCGTCGGCGCGGGCGTCAGCCATTGCCGTGCGGGCGAGCGCCGAATGACAACGCAAACACGAAATCGAGCGCCCAGAACATCGCCATGCCGACCAACGTCATCGGCGCGATGACGGCGAGTGCCTCGGCCGCGATGTCGCCGCCCGGGCGAGCGCCGGGTTCATGCCGTCGATGCGGTCCCCGAAGCGATCCACCGCGTCAGAACACCAGAATGCCGAGGAAGACGCCGAAGACCAGGATGACCAGGAAGATCGCAATCGCGATGAAGAACAGGAACTTCGCGATGCTTCTCGCGCCCGACGCGATCCCGGTGAAGCCGAACAAGCCGGCGACCAGGGAAATCAGGAAAAAGACGATGGCCCATTTGATCACGAAAGACTCCCTTGGAAAAACCCGCGGCGGAGCGACTTCTCAGACCCACCGCTGCACCGCTTCGGCAGAGTCGGCGGGCGTGGTGTTGAAGCATATCCTCGCGCGGGGAGCATGGAGGTGGACCACATTGAGAAGCTTCTCGAACAGCAGCAGATGTTCCGGTGCGCGAAGTGCGGCACCGATCATGACGCAATCGAAGCTCCGTTTGCGGAGATGCTCTCCGAGGACGGCTTCGGCGGTATTGCCGAGGTCGACGAGGCACCTGTCGACTTCGTACCCGCGTTCGCGCACCCGCTCGAGTTGAGTCGATGAAAGCACGAACGACGTCGGGACTCAACCCGGACATCGCCTTGAAATCCGCGAATGCCGGATCGAGTCCGAGGGCAAGCACACTGGGCATGTCGCAACTCCGCGGTCGTTCGTCGACTAGCCGTCGATCCCGGCGAGGTCGTTCGCATCGATTTCCAAACGCCTTCGTGACGTCGTTCCCGCAAACGCGGGAGCCCGGTGGGCGTTGCTTCGCCCGGCGAAAGGCGGCGCCGCTGGACCGGGAGTGACGCAGGGAACGTCTTGAATCCCCGACCACCCGCCGGGAGCCGCCGTGGGCCCCCGCCAGAAATAAAGGTCGGTAAATCTTGCCGCCTGCTCGACGATCTTGCGCGCCGCGTGCGGACCATCGGCGAACCGGTTCGCTTTGGCGCGGTCACACACCTGACTTGGCAGGGATCGAGTCGGGGGATGCCGCATTACCGTGCCGCCGCCGGGCAAACGGGCGGAAAAACGTCTGGAGGTTAACGATGAAAGTCAGCGAAGCCATGACCCAGAATGTATGTCTCACCACTCCCGATCAAACCATTTGCGACGCCGCCAGGCTGATGGCAGAGATCGACGCGGGGTCGTTGCCCGTGGAGCAGGATGACCGGCTGGTCGGGGTCATCACCGACCGCGATATCGCCGTTCGCGCCGTCGCGGAGGGCAAATCACCCACGACCAAGGTCCGGGAAGTCATGAGTCGCGAAGTGCTGTACTGTTTCGAGGATCAGGACCTCGACGACGTCCTGCGCAACATGGGCACGGTCAAGGTGCGGCGATTGCCGGTGCTGAGCCGCGACAAGCATCTGGTCGGCATCATCTCGCTGGGTGACGTCGCCCTCCATCACGACCCCGTAAAGGCGGAAAAGGCGATTCGCCATCTGTCGATGCCGGGCGGCGCGCACTCGCAGACCACGCATTGACAGGCGGATTCGCAAGTCGTTCCCCCGGCGGGTAGACCCGGGTCCCCGAAAGTCGCGGGTCGCCGCGTCACGGCGCGGCGAAGGCGACGGGTGCATCGAACGTCAATACTTGTTCCCCGAGTATTCTGCCCACGCCTTCTCGAACTCGTCTCCCGTCAGCTTGCCGTCGCGGTTGCGGTCGTTGTCCTGGAATGCCTTTTCGAAGCCCGGTAACGCCGCCGTGTCGTCCTTCGTCACGTAACCTTTGCCTCTCGCATCCAGCCTGCGGAAGGCGGTGGACGGGGGTTGCGCCTTGCTGGGAGCCGCGGATCGGATCTCCGGCGTCGCCGACCTGTCGGCAGCGGTTGCGGGAGCGGGTCGCTTTGACGTGGCGGGCGCTGCGGCAGGAGTGTCGGCGGCAACCGCGACGGCGGCGAAGCCGATGGCGGCGAACAGGAGCGCCACGCCGAGGAGCGAGCGCTTCTTCGCTGGGTGAGTCATGACCAATCTCCTTTCAACAGGGGGGCGGCGCGATCTTGGTTTCGGACCCCGTTGAATTTCGCAGCAACCCGCATGCCACGGCGTGCAGCCGCAGTGGACCTTCCGCTCGGCATGCCGGGGGCGATTGCCGGCATTCCCGTTTTTTCCCGACCAGGTAATTTTTACCGGCCCTGCGTCGCGGCCGGTTCGCGACAGCGCGCCTAGCGGGCTCGGGTTCCGCCGGCCAGGCGGGACGCCGTGACGTGGAAGAACGCTGGTACGGGTTGTGCAACGAAAATGTCGGATTCCCTCTTGCAAGGCATTCCCGCAGGCGGTAGCTTTGTTGTCCCCTTGTCGTTGCTTTCTCCGGCAAACAGTAGGCCCATGTCCCTGGTCGATGATTCGGCGAGCCTGCTCGATATCGTGCCGTTTCCCAGAGGCGGCGGGCGGCCTTGGCGGACGTCGCGGGAGCATCGGTCCGGGCACGCCGATGGCCGGCTCGCCAAGAACGCGCTGGCGCTGATCCTCGCCGGCGGTCGCGGCAGTCGCCTGAAAGGGCTGACCGACTGGCGCGCCAAGCCGGCGCTCTTCTTCGGCGGCAAGCATCGGATCATCGACTTCGCGCTTTCGAACTGTGTCAACTCCGGCATCCGGCGCATCGGCATCTGCACGCAGTACAAGGCGCAAAGCCTGATTCGCCACGTGCAGCGGGGCTGGAGCTTTTTCGACGGGCGCTTCGGCGAATTCATCGAATTGCTGCCGGCGCAGCAGCGCGTCGAGCCGAACTGGTATCTGGGCACCGCCGATGCCGTGTTCCAGAACCTCGATATCGTTCGCCTCCATGATCCGGAATACGTTCTGGCCCTGGCCGGCGATCACGTCTACAAGATGGACTACGTACGGCTCATCGCCGATCACGCCGCCCGCGGCGCCGAGCTCACGATCGCCTGCGTCGAGGTGCCGATTCGCGACGCGACGGGTTTCGGCGTCATGCAGGTCGATGCTGCCGGACGCGTCGTCCGCTTCGACGAGAAGCCGCAGCGGCCGGCGGCCGTCCCGGGCAACCCCGATCTCGCGCTCGCGAGCATGGGCATCTATGTCTTCGATGCGCCCGCGCTCTATCGGCAACTTGTCCGCGACGCCGACGACGCCGCCTCGGGCCACGATTTTGGCCGCGACGTCATTCCGTGGCTCATCGCGCACGGCCATCACGTCGCTGCCCACAATTTCCGCAACAGTTGCGTGCGTACCGGCAACGGCAACGGTTCCGCGTACTGGCGCGACGTCGGAACGATCGAGGCGTTCTACGAGGCGAACATGGACCTGATCAAGGTCGTGCCGGACCTCGATCTCTACGACCAGGAGTGGCCGATCTGGACCTACCAGGAACAGCTGCCGCCGGCGAAGTTCGTGTTCGACGACGACGGCCGGCGCGGGACGGCCATCGATTCGCTGGTGTCGGCCGGATGCATCGTCAGCGGCTCGACGATCCGGCGCTCGCTGCTGTCCTCGGGCGTGCGGATCCACGATTACTCCACGATCGAAGACTCGGTGATCCTTCCCAACGTGACCATCGGCTCCGGCGTCCGCATTGCACGCGCGATCGTCGACAAGGGCTGCGAGCTGCCCGATGGCGTTGCCGTCGGCGTGGATTCCGAGGCGGATCGCCGCCGCTTCCACGTGACGAGCGGCGGGATCACCCTCATCACGCCGGACATGCTGGGCCAGCAACGGCATCATTCGCGTTAGAGACCCCATCCGACAACTATCCCGCGCCTCGATTGCTGCGACCGCCCTGAACCGCCGATGCCGCTCCGAATCGAGGACTACGCGCTGATCGGCAACTGCCGCACCGCGGCGCTCGTCGGCCGCGACGGCTCGATCGACTGGTTCTGCGCGCCGCGCTTCGATTCTCCCGCCTGCTTCGCGGCGCTCCTGGGCTCCGCGGACCATGGCCGCTGGCAGATCGCTCCGCAGCATCGTGTGCGCGGGACGCGGCGTCGCTATCGAGCCGAGACGCTGATCCTCGAGACGGAGTTCGACACCACCGACGGCCGCGTGCGGCTGATCGATTGCATGCCGTTGTGGCCGGATCGGACCGATATCGTCCGGATCGTCGAGGGCCTGCGCGGCCGCGTTCCGATGCGGATGGAATTCGTCGTCCGCTGCGGCTATGGCACGGTCGTGCCGTGGGTGCGGCGTGTCGATGGCGCGCTGGTCGCGACCGCCGGCCCGGATTCGCTCGAGCTGCGCTCGGGGGCGGAGCATCACGGCGAGGATTTCACGACGGTCGCTACGTTCAACGTCGGGCGCGGACAACGGATTCCTTTCGTGCTCACGCATTTCCCCTCGCACGAGGCGCGGCCGCTGCCGATCGACCCGCAGGCCGCGATCGACGCGACCGAGCTCGCGTGGCGCAACTGGTGCGGCGGCTGCACCTACGATGGGCGCTGGCGCGACGCGGTGCTGCGCTCGCTCATCACGCTGAAGGCGCTCACTTATGCGCCGACCGGCGGGATCGCCGCCGCGCCGACGACGTCGCTGCCCGAGCAGATCGGCGGCATGCGCAACTGGGACTACCGTTTCTGCTGGCCGCGCGACGCGACGTTCACGCTCTACGCTCTGCTGCTTTCCGGATACCATGACGAAGCGCGCGCGTGGCGCCAGTGGCTGCTGCGAGCTGCGGCCGGCCGGCCGCAGGACCTGCAGATCGTCTACGGCGTCGCCGGCGAACGCGAGTTGACCGAGCTTACGATTCCGTGGCTTCCCGGGTATGAGAATTCCGCGCCGGTCCGCGTGGGCAACGCAGCTGCCCGCCAGACGCAGCTCGACGTCTATGGCGAAGTGATCGACGCCCTGTGCGTCGCTCGAAGCGCGGGCCTCGACCCGGACGAGGATGCCTGGCGCCTCGAGCGCGGGCTGATCGACTTCGTGGCTGCGAATTGGGAAGCGCCGGACAGCGGCATCTGGGAGGTGCGCGGCGAGCAGCGGCATTTCACCCATTCGAAGGTGATGGCATGGGTCGCCGTGGATCGGGCGATCAAGCAAGCGGAGCAATACGACCTGCGAGCGCCGATTGCGCGCTGGCGCAGGCTCCGCGCGAAGATGCACGCGCAGATCTGCCGGCGCGGCTTCGACGCGCAACGGGGCACGTTCGTCCAGTACTACGGTGCCACGGACGTCGATGCGAGCCTGTTGCTCATTCCACTCGTCGGGTTCCTTCCGCCCACCGACCCGAAGGTGCGCGGCACGCTCGCCGCCATCCAGCGCGATCTCGGAGCGAGCGGTTTCGTTGCCCGCTACCGCACCGCTCCGGAGTTGGACAGGCTGCCCGCCGGCGAAGGAACGTTCCTGCCGTGCTCGTTCTGGCTCGCCGACAACCTCGCGCTGGCCGGTCGCCGCGCGGAGGCGGAACGGGTGTTCAAGCGGCTCCTTGCGCTACGCAACGATGTGGGCCTCCTCGCCGAGGAGTACGACCCGCGCGAGAAGCGCCAGCTGGGCAACTTTCCGCAGGCGCTGACTCACGTCGCGCTCATCAATACCGCGCGAAACCTGTCGCGCAGCGGAGGTCCCTCCGAGCATCGCAGCCGACGGACGAAGGAGCGTCCGCCGGGCACCTGACTAGCTAGCCGCGGCGCTTCGCGCGCGTGCGCGCCGCTTTTCTCGCGGCCGCAGAACGGGCTTTCCTGCCCTTGGTCTGCGCAGCCTTGCGGGCCGCGGCGGAGCGTTGCGCGGCGGTCTTGCGCTTCGCTGCCGACCTTGCGTGCCGCGCCAGGGCGCTCTTCCCGGCCGCGCGGCGAGGTTCGCGCTCGAGCACGCCGGTGACAGCGTGCGAGCGTGTGGCCGAGACGCTCTTCCGCGGATGCTTTCCCGCTGCAACGTCGCGTGCGGCTTTGCGGCGGGTTTCTGCCGTCGCCTTCTCCCCCGCGCCGAGGCGGACGCCGGCGCGGCGCGCCTTGGAGAGTCCGATGGCGATCGCCTGCTTCGCCGATCGCGCTCCGTGCTTGCCTTCGCGCACGTGGTGCATTTCCTCGCGAACGAATTCGCCGGCCTGCGTGCTCGATGATTTCCCTTTGCGCTGGTCCTGTTCCGCGCGCTCGACGGTTTTGCGATTCGGCATCCGTGTCTCCTCGAACGTTGGTTGCCAGCAGCGGGCGATTCAGGCAAATTGCGTGCCGACGCGGGCGGCGGCCGCGGTCGCTACCCCGCGCGGTCACGGAACTCGATGCGACCGGCGGTCTTCGCGCAGTGCGCGCAGCAGTAGAAGACGCCGTCGTCCTCGAGCCCGTGGCCGATGATCCGGCAGCCGCAATGGGCACAGGTCGGCGCGAGCACCAGGATCGCGCACTCGAAGCTGTCGAAGGTGTGGACGACATCGTTCTGCGTGACCGTGAACGCCTTGTCGTATTCGTTGCCGCACAACTCGCATCGGGCCATGACGCCATCTCCTCGGCGGGTAGGTCGTGGCTGCGCGTGCATGTTCCGTGCCGGGACGGCCGCAAGCCGGCAGCAACGGGTAGCGAGCGCAGGATTTGGGAATGCCTCGGAACGCAATGACCGCATCGGCCTCTAACTGATCGGACGGTCTTGGTGCGATGGCGTTTTTTACAACCTGGTGGGGAAACAACTACCGGCCGGGGCGTAGTCGCCCGCACGCCGGCCGTCCTCCGTACCGCGACATGGAGCCAGGCGATGATTCGTAAGCTCAAGACCGGCGAGTATCGCCTGTACTCGGGCAAGAAGGATGCGAGGACCGGGCGCCGCCGCAATCTGGGTACGTTCGCGACGCTCGCAGCCGCCAAGCAACATGAGCGGGAGGTCCAGTTCTTCAAGCGGCACTGAGGCCCGCCGTCGCGTTTCGGCGGCAGCGCGCCGGCAACAGCCGCTTTCCCTTTGTCCGTCCTTTGAGGAGTGCAATCGATGAAGACCCATCATGAACCGACATTGCATCGCGCTGCGAGCGGCGCGACCGGCGCGTCTCAGGCAGCGTCGGGCGAAGCGACACGGGTCCGTGCCGCCGGGCCAGGCGCCTCGACGGCGAAGGAAGCGCCCGATCTCGGCGCCTTGACCCTTCCACCGCTGCCGTACGCAGAAGACGCGCTGGCGCCGGTCATCTCGGCAAGAACGGTCGGCTTCCACTACGGAAAGCACCACAAGAACTACGTCGAGAAGCTCAACTCGCTGGTCGCGGGGACCGACTTCGCGGAGCAGCCCCTCGAGGCAATCATCAAGGCGACCGCCGGCAAGTCGGACAAGACGGCGATCTTCAACAATGCGGCACAAGCCTGGAATCACGCGTTCTACTGGCATTGCCTGACGCCCGGCGGAGGCGGCGAGCCGGAGGGCGGGCTGGGCGAGAAGCTGGGCAGCGCATTCGGTGGTTTCGACAAGTTCAAGAAGGAATTTTCGGAAACCGCGGTCGCGCAATTCGGCAGCGGCTGGGCATGGCTCGTCGTCCAGGACGGGCGGCTGAAGGTGGTCAAGACCAGCAATGCCGAAACGCCGCTGGTCGACGGACAGACGCCGCTTCTCACTATCGACGTCTGGGAGCACGCGTACTATCTCGACTACCAGAATCGGCGGGTCGACTACGTGAATGCGCTGATCGACAAGCTGCTCAACTGGGAATTCGCGGCGAAGAACCTTGCCCGGGCGGCGGGGAGCGCCTGAACGCAGCGTGTAGATTTTCCCCGGCGCCCTGCAATTTGGACGCGCGCACGGTGGCACGAGCGCCGGGCGTGCCGTGAATTCTTCTGGATCATCCGTAACTTAAGCGCCGGGACCGGCTGGCACGCGCGCTGCTACTGGAACAGGGCCGCGGCATGCCGCCGCGTTTCTTGGAGGTCGTCATGCTGTACTACGCTGGAATATTCTTCATTATCGCTCTTGTGGCAGCGGTCTTCGGCTTCGGCGGCATCGCCGCCGGCGCCGTCGGAATCGCGAAGATCCTGTTCTTCATCTTCCTGATTCTGTTCATCGGCAGCCTCATCATGGGATTGATACGCAGAAATCCGTAGCGCGGAGGGTGCAATGCAAGCCGAAACAAACGCGGGCGGCGATGCGTCCCTTGCCGATGGCGGGCGGGCGTTGGCGCGGTCGAAGGACGAGCTGATGAACGATTTTCGCAACCTCGTCAGCGAGGGGGAGGCGTTGCTTCGCTCGACGGCGAGCCTGTCAGGCGAAGCGCTCGCCCAGGCGCGGGAGCAGTTTCGCGAGCGATTGGTCGACGCGAGGGCGCGCCTCAAAGACGTCTCGCGTGGCGCCATGGACAGGGGCCGGCGGGCCGCGACCACGACGGACGATTACGTCCGCGCCAATCCGTGGCCGGCGGTCGGCATTGCGGCGGGAGTGGGCCTCGTCCTCGGCGTCCTGCTGGCGCGTCGCTGATCGCCATGGAACGTCTCGCCCAAGCCCGGGTGGATGGCCAGCCGCGCCTTCTCGACGCCGCCCGGCGCCTGGTGGCTGCCTTGTGGGAACAGCTCGGGTTGAGGCTCGAGCTGTTCATGCTCGAGCTCGCAGAAGAGCGTACGCGGCTGATCGGCATCCTGCTGGCAACGGGCACGATCGTCTTCGGCATTGCGTTGACGATCGCCTTCACCGGCATCGCAGTGCTGGTCGCGGCGTGGGATTCGCCGCACCGCACCTGGGTCGCCGTCGCGATCGCTGCCGCGTCTGCGCTGATCGGCGTCGGCGCGTGGCTGACCCTGCGACACTTGCTCGGACAGGCGACTCCGTTGTTCCGTCATTCGCTCGCCGAATGGCGGCGGGACGTCGACGGCATCCGTCGGATCGAGCCCGAAGCATGAGCGCGCATTCGGCGCCGCCGCCACTTTCGGTGCGGCGGAGCGAAGCACAAGGTCGCATTGCCGTGCAGCGAATCGCCATCGGCGCGGCGTGGGCCGAGTTCGCGCCCGCCGAGGCGCATGGGGAAGCCACGCTGGTACGCGCCATCACCTGGATGCGCCGCGCCTTCGCGGTTACCGCGGCCGTGGCCGTCGTGGTCGGGATCCGGCATCTGGCGCGGCAGCGGGGCGCATCGGCGGTGGTCGGTGCGCTCGCACTGGCGCGGGCTGCACGTCGACTGTTGGTTGTCGTTCGTCGCTCGCCGGAGCGGTAGCGGAATCGGAATCCGGATGAAAAGTCACGCCACCGCCGCCGGCGACCGTAACGTGCTTTCGAAGGTCAAGGTCTTGCGCGAACGCGCCCGCGAGCACGTCGAGCGTGGCGCTGTCACCACCGACTACGGCGCAGATCGCAGCGCCATCATCGACCTCCTCAACGAGGCGCTGGCGACCGAGATCGTCTGCGTTCTTCGCTACAAGCGCCACTATTGCATGGCGCAGGGCCCGCATTCCAATGCGGCGAAACAGGAATTCTCCGAGCACGCCGCCGACGAGCTCGGACACGCGGATCGCCTCGCCGAGCGCATCGTCCAGTTGGGAGGCGCTCCCGATTTCAGCCCGGACGGCCTCGCCGGTCGCAGTCATGCCGAATACCTGGAGGGGCGGTCGCTGCGCGACATGATGCAGGAGGACCTGGTTGCCGAGCGGATCGCGATCGAGTCGTATCGGGAGATGATTGCGTTCGTCGGCCCGCAGGACCCGACAACGCGACGGCTCCTCGAGGACATCCTCGCGGCCGAGGAAGAGCACGCCGACGATCTGACGAGCCTGATGTTCGTCGACGTCGATGCGCCGAGTGCCCGGAACGGCGATGGCCGGCGCGGCAACGACGAGTCCTGAGCGGGCGCCGGCGCTCGGCCCCGCGGTCGCATCGGGACCCTTCGGTGGGGCTCCGTCCAGGCCGGATGCCGGCTCGGTGCTGTCGCGCTGGTTCGGGACCTGGAATTCGGTCGACGCCAATCGGCTCGCCGCCGCCCTGGCCTATTACACGGTGTTGTCCCTCGCTCCCTTTCTGATTCTGGTGGTCGCGGTCGGGAGCTGGTGGGTTGGAGCAGACGCGACGCGCCAGTATCTCTCGACGCAGATCGCGGACCTGGTTGGACGCGAGGGTGGGCAACTCGTCGATCGCCTGGTAAGTTCCCGCCCTGTCCCGTCCTCGCTGGACACCTGGGGGGCCTGGATGGGCGTGGCGATCACCGCCGTCGGCGCGACGGCGACGTTTGCGCAGCTGCAGGACGCACTCGATCGGATCTTCGGCAACGTTGACCGCCCCGCGCTCTGGGAGTTTTTGCGCGCTCGTGCCTTGTCGTTCTGCCTCGTGCTCGGGACGGGGCTTCTGCTTGCCGCATCGCTGGTGCTCTCGGCGGCCCTGACGATGCTCGTCGACCGAGGGGTGGAGAGCACCTCCATTCGCGTGGGCGCGATGGTCAACGAACTGGTGTCATTCGTGGTCACCGCGATTGCCTTCGCGGCGCTGCTGCGCGTGTTGCCCGATCGGCCGCCGCGGGGCCGGCAGTTGTGGATCGGCGCAGGCGTCAGCGCCGCGCTGTTCGCGGGCGGCAAGTACCTGATCGGCTGGTACGTGACGCGCTTTGCGATGGGATCGGCCTACGGCGCCGCGGGAACGGTCGTCATCCTCATGCTCTGGATCTATTTTTCCGCGGCGACTTTCCTCGCGGGCGCCGTACTCGCGAGCGTCGTGTCGCCGCACCGCGCCCGCACGCCGACAGGCGCGCAAGCCGCAATCCTGTCGGCGGGTCGGCTCGGCCGCGGCGGTCGGGTCGCGCGATGAGGGAGCTGCCCGACGACGAAAGCGGATTCGATCCGGCGGTCGGTCCGACGTCCGAATCTTTTTCCGGCATTGGGTTCACCGGGCTCCGTCGGCCATGTCCGCACGATGCTGCTGCGATGCTCTGCCAACGTCCCCGCGGCTCAGGATCGGGCAATGACTAGAGCCCGCCTCAAAAAGCCAGCGGAGCCATCACCGCCGTTTCCCAGGCAACACCAGGCCGCACCCGGTGTCGAGTCGCGCTTGACGCCGCGGCCGCGCTTCCTGGCGCAGCGCTACCGGGCCGCCGGCAAGCTCGATGGCAAGGTTGCGCTGGTTTCCGGCGGCGACTCCGGCATCGGTCTCGTGCAGTCGCCGTCATCTACGCGCGCGAGGGCGCCGACGTCGCGCTCGTCTACCTTCCGGCAGAAGAGTCGGACGCAAGCGCCACGCGCGACGTCATCGAGGCCCTGGGGCGCAGATGCCTGATGCTGCCGGGCGATCTGACCGATCCGGCGTTCTGCGCGACGGTCGTCGCGACGACCGTCCGCGAGCTTGGCAGTCTCGATATCCTGGTTTCGAACGCCGCGCACCAGAGCCGCAAGAAAAGCCTCGAGCAGGTGACCGATGAGGAATTCGACCGCACGTTCCGGACCAACATCTACGCGTATTTCTGGCTCGCCCGCGCGGCGATTCCCCATCTGAAGCCCGGCTCGTCCATCATTGCGACGAGCTCGGTCACGGGTCTCCTCGGCGCGAAGGAGTTGCCCGACTATTCCGCAACCAAGGGCGCGATCAACGCGTTCACCAAGACGCTCGCGCAGCAGCTGCAACAGAAAGGGATCCGGGTGAACGCCGTCGCCCCAGGGCCCGTCTGGACGCCGCTCAATCCCTCGGATTCCGGCATGACGGCAGCCGAGGTCGCCGAGTTCGGCAAGGACAACCCGATGGGCCGGCCGGCGCAACCGGAGGAGCTCGCCCCCGCTTACGTCTTTCTCGCTTCCAATGCTGATTCGTCCTATATCACGGGCACGGTGCTGCAGGTGATGGGCGGGGTGACCACAGGAGGCTAGCCTGCGCGCCCGCGCTTTGGGCCGGGCGCTCGATCGAGGTGCGCGTCCGCGAACGAACGGACCCTCGCGCTCAAGCGCGCACCACGATTTCGACGCTCGGCGGCACGGCGCCGACCGGCGCAGCCATCACCCGGCCGTCGCGCCGCTCGAATGCGATGTCGATCTGGTGGCTGCCGACGGCGAGCTCGCGCACCGTCAGATGATCGATCTCGCGGGGCAGTTGGGGGCGATCGATCCGCACCGCGCCGGCAAGTCCGTCGATCGTGATGCCCAGGCAGGCCTGCAGCATCATGAACGGCGCGCCCGAAGACCACGCCTGCGGCAGGCAGGCGACGGGGTAGCCGACGGGGGGTTCGCCGGCGCTGCGAACGAAACCGCAATACAGCTCGGGAAGCCTCATCCCGAAGTGGACCGCCGCGGCAAAGAGTTCGCTCATGAGCTGCGCCGCGGCGTCGCGGTGACCGTAACCCGCGATCCCTGCGGCGCAAAGCGCCGTGTCGTGCGGCCAGACCGAGCCGTTGTGGTAGGACATCGGATTGAAGCGCGGCTGATCCTGGGCGAGCGTGCGCAGGCCCCACCCGCTGTTGAACGCCGCCGAGAGGAGGTGCTCGACGACGCGAGTTGCGTGCTGTGGCGAGGGGACCCCGGCATACAACAGGTGTCCGGGGTTCGACGCCCGCACGCGGCACGGTCGTCCCGACCCATCGATGGCGAGCGCGTAAAAGCCGAGGTCGGGCAGCCAGAAATATTTCTCGATGGCGGCGCGCAACTGTTTCGCGCTTCGCTGCCAATCGTTTGCCCGCTCGGTGTCGCCCCGACGGTCGGCAAGCCACGCCATCGCCTGTCGCGCGGCGTAGACATAACCCTGGACTTCGACCAGCGCAACCGGCGGCTCCGGCATCGTCCCATCGGCATGAAAGATCGAATCGACGCTGTCCTTCCACCCCTGATTGACAAGGCCAGAGGGGTTTGCGCAGGCGTAATCGACGAAGCCGTCGCGGTTCGAGTCGCCCGGGCCGTCAATCCATCCCATGGCGGCCTCGAGCGCCGGCGACAGCCCGTCGACGAACTCGAGGTCACCCGTCCGTCGCGCGTAGGCGCCCGCGAGCAGCACGAACAGCGCCGTCGTGTCGACGCCGCCGTAATAGCGACGAAACGGTACCTCCCCCACGGCCGCCAACTCGCCGTTGCGCGTTTCGTGCAGGATCTTGCCCGGGGCTGCGTCTTCGACCGCGGAAGTCGCCTGCGCCTGATTGCTCGCGAGGAATCGCAGCACGCCGCGGCCCAGCGACGGATCGAGCCAGAGCAGTTGTAGGGCGGTCACGATGCCGTCGCGACCGAAGGGCGTGGAAAACCACGGAATCCCCGCGAACGGATACGGCCCGGTCGGCAGCTCGGTGGTGAGCAACGCCAGGTCGGCGCGTGATTTTTCGAGCCACCTCTGGAACGGCCCGCCCGGACCGTGGAGCGAGGCGCCCCGCCGGCGCTTGCGCCGCATGGTCCTCCGCGCTCGCGCGGCAGCGCTGCGGAAGCGCGAGCAGTCGGGAGCGACGCCCCGCGCGGCGCCGATTTCGAGATGGAGCTCGAAGCTTGCGCGACGAGGCAGCACCAGCGTGAACTCGGCCGCATCTTCGCCGAGGCGATCGGGGCGCCGGGAGAAGGCGACCACGCACGAGCGCACGACCCCGTCCAGGCCTTCGTAGGCGAGCGTCACGGCTGCGTCGTCAAGGCGCGGAGGCAGCATTCGACCGCGGTTCCGCCGCGCGTGTCCCCGGACCTCGAAGATGTCGGCGAAATCGGTCGCGAATCCGAACCGTAGCGGCGCCGGCACCTCGTGCTCGCCGCAGTTGGTCAACGCGAGCTGCTCATAGAGACGACCGTCCCAGAGCAGACGCGTCCGCTCGATGTGAATCACCGCTTCCGGCGTCACCTGGCCGCCGAGCTCCGGCAGCGGGCGATTGGTTGCGTTGGCGCGGAAGTACACGTTGTCTTCGCTGACGCCGGAACTCAGCAGCGACAACGACTTCCCGCCAATGGTCAGGCTGAATCGCGACAGGAGCCGGGTGTCGTTGTAGAACAGGCCGTCTCCATCCCCGGTAATGTCGCCGAGCTCGTCGGCAACCAGGAATTCCTCTTTGTGCTTAAGCGCGCAGCGCGGCATCGCGGTCCGCGGCCGAGTGTTCGCGGCGCCGGAGCGCCATTCCCGCCGCAGGGAGCGCCGGGCGACAGAGCCGGGTATAGGGCTCGAGATAGTTGTTGGACATCGTCGTGACCGAAAAGCGCCGCTCGAACGTCGCTCGAACCCGCGCCCGATCGAGATCGCCGATCCGCTCCACCGCGGCCGCCGCCTCGTCGATGGAGCGGACGATGAAGCCCGTTATCCCGTCGTCGACGATTTCACGCACCGATCCGACGTCCCAGGCGATCACCGGCGTGCCGCAGGCCATGGCTTCGATCATGATGAGCCCGAACGGTTCCGGCCAGTCGATGGGAAAGACCAGCGCCGCGGCGCCTCCGAGGAGATCGCTCTTGACGGCATCGCCGATCTCGCCCAGGAACTCCACGTGCGGCGCGTTCAGCAAAGGCTCGACCCTCTCGCGAAAATACGCGACATCGACGGCGTCGACCTTCGCGGCAATCTTGATCGGGACGGCGGCGCGCCGTGCAACCTCGACGGCGCGATCGGGGCGCTTTTCCGGCGAAATACGGCCGACGAAGGCGAGGTAGCCACGATGAGCTGGCGAGTACTCGAACAACCGCGGCGGGACACCGTGATGCACGGTCGCGAGCCAGTTCGCGAACGGCAGCGGGCGTCGCTGGCTGTCGGAAATCGAGACCATCGGAAAATCCGGCCAGCGCCGATACACGCCGGGCAGATCGGCGAGATCGAGGCGACCGTGCAACGTCGTGAGCGTGCGCTCCGCGATGTGCTCGAAGAACGGGAAATGAACGAGATCGATGTGAAAGTGAAGCACGTCGAAGTCGCCTGCGCGCTCGCGGACCTCGTGCAGCATCGTGAGATGCGCCGCGACGTCGGACTTGAGCGGGGCGGGATCGAGGCGGATGGCCCGCGCGCGCATGGCGACGAGCCGCGCCGCGGTGCGGGCATCGCCACTGGCGAAAAGGGTGACGTGATGGCCGAGCGCCACCAGCGAATCCGTCAGGTGGGCGACGACGCGCTCGGTGCCTCCGTACAGACGGGGCGGCACGGCTTCAGCAAGCGGCGCGATCTGCGCGATTTTCAGGGGCATGTGGGAGTTCTGGGGAACAGTTGCAGGGGATCAAGCGCGAGCGACGGCGTGGTTGCCAAATTACCGTGTGCGCGCGGCGCCCCGCTGTCGGGCCCCTCCGATTCTCCTGTAAGCACGCAGCGACCGGTGGAGCGAGCCGCGCCGCTCGCCGGGTCGCCCGGCGCATCGTAGTTCGGGTCCTACGGAGAATTCAGAGCCGGCTGATGGCTCATCGACGGACGGGCGGGGACACTACGCGGACGGACGCCCCTGCGTCCTTTTTCCACGATGTGATTTCCTCGAAAGGAGCCACGATGGACCGGTCCCAGACGTTAGGCGGAAGCCCCCCTTCGGTCGGCAGCACGAACCCGCTGGCAAACCCCGCCGTCGCCAGGGTGGACAGCGCCGCGCAGAGCGCGCACCAAACCGTCGACAAAGTCGCGGACAGAGCCACGACGCAAGTCGATCGCCTGAGCGGCGCTGCGCACCAGGCCGTGAACAGTGCGGCCGATGCTGCAGCGTCGGCCGCGCAATGGGCGTCGGCCCTTCCCGAGCAGGCGATGCAGGCGCAGACCCGGATCACCGAAGCCGCGTCCACGGCGATCCGCGCGCGTCCTCTCGCCGCCGTCGCCGGCGCGCTCGTCGTCGGTTATCTGCTGGGTCGCCTGGCTCGCCTCTGATCGCCTTGGGACGAACCCTCTCGGCGAGACTGACGATGCCCGGAGCAGTCGACCGCCACGGCCTGCGCGGCATGCACGCGTGGTCGGCATGACGGCGATGGCCATCCGTTGAAACATCGGTATCCGAATTCAGGAGTCCAGCGATGCGCTCAATTCTTTTGTGGCTGCTTGGCGTGCCAATCCCGATCATCATTCTGATCTGGCTGTTCTATCACTAGGCGGTCGTCAGGCCGTCGGCACGGCTCGGCTTCCCGGGGCAAGCGCCCTCGGTCACGGCGGATGCAGAGCCTGCGTGCGCAGACGAGCAACGAAGCATGGCGGGCGAGAGTCTCCCCGGAACCGGACCGGCACGCCGAGCGAGGAGGCGATCGCGCCGGCAGGATGCGCGTGCGATGGGACCGCGGAACGCGGAAAACGTGCACGTCGAAACGCTGAACGATCAAGCGCACAACACCCACCAGGAAGCAAGAACATTTCTTCCGGGCATTCAGGCGCTCTTCGGCTTTCAGTTGATCGCCGTGTTCAATCGTTCGTTTTTCGATCTGGATGCCGCGAGCCGCTTGGTGCATCTCGCTGCGCTCGTGCTCGTCGCGATCGGCATCGGCTTGATCATGGCCCCGGCCGCTTATCACCGGCTGGCGGAAGGGACCCGGGTTCCACGCCGCTGGATTCAACTTGCCTCAAGGGACATCGCGTGCGCGATGGCGGCCCTTATGCTGGCCATCAGCCTCGATATTTATCTCGTCACCGTCATGATCATGGGCGAGGCGGGACTGGCAGCGACGCTGGCGGCGTGCGTGGGCGCCTTCCTTTCGTGGTTATGGTTCGCGCGGCCGCTGCTCGGACGGTTGCGCATGCGATCGCGAGGCGATTAGGTTCCCGAGAGCGCTTCAGCCGGTTGCGGCGCAATCCAGGCGCCGCGCCCTGGCGCTCGTCGTGCCTCGCGGGTCGCCCGGCGCGATCTCCTCGTGGACATACGCGCGGAACCCGTCGCTGCCGCCACGAGCTCGCCCATAATTGCGGCCAGCGGCGCGCCGCCGCTGGCCGCGGCTTCGGATCATCGGCCGAGTTCAGGACCCGTCGATTTCAAGCTGTCGAACCGGCGCTCGTCCGCGGGTCGCGCGAGGCGCGCAGATCGTCGTTCCAGTACGGCGTCGTGTTGTAATAGGAATGCAGCTCGGCAGCCCATGTCGGATCGGCCATCGACGGCCAATGATCCTTGTCGAATCCAGGCGCGCTTTCGAGCCGTTCTTTGGCGACGCTCAGCACGAAGCATTTCTGGTCCGTGTCCAGCGTGAGCGCCGACCAGGGGATGGCGAACAGCTTGTCACCCATGCCGAGGAAGCCGCCGAAAGACAGAACGGCGTACGCCACTCGGCCGCTCGTGACATCGAGCATGATCGCTTCGATCTTGCCGAGATCGTCGCCGCTGTCGTTGACGACCGAATCGCCGATCAGCGTGGCCGCATCCATGATCTCGGGGCCGGGCCCATCGGCGCCGCGAGCCCCGGTACCGACGATTGCCGCGCCGCCCGCGGTGCGCGTTGCGGCGGCGGTGGTAGTAGTGGTGCGTGTGACCATGAAGGTTCTCCTGACGAATCAAGTGCTGGTTGCGTGTCGATACCCCGAGGGCAGCAATTCGGTTGCCTCATTGCCCCTTGTTGGGGAACTCTTGCGACTTCGGCGTCGACGTGAACGCTGACACGTTTCGCCAGCGATCGCGGCGGTCCGAAGTGCCGCGCTATCATCGGTCACGGCCGTGAGTTTGTTTGTCGGCGGCGTCTGATTTCTCACTAGGACCGGAACCTACAGGCCGCGGCAAGAATGGGAGTGGCCCAGCGTCCCGACAAGCGGACCGTGGACACGAGAACTACCAGGGCGGCGGTACCGAAACCCTCGTCAGGAAATCGGTGAGCGAGAGCCCGATCAGCGCGGCGAGCCAGAGGAAGCCGAGCGCAGAAACGAGCCGGGTCAAGCGGCGTGCTTCGGTCTCGTGCATGAACACGGCCATCACCAGCAGCGTCTTCGTTGCCGAGATCGCAAAGTTCAGCAACACGTTGAGCTTTCCGAGGTCGAGGAGCGCGCTGCCCGCGGTGAGGGCGAGGAGCGTCAGCAGCGCGGCCAGCACCCACAGGTAGCGGCGGACCGGGGTCGTGTGCGGCACGAACGCGGCGCCTCGAGCCGAGCTCTTCATCCCGCGCGTCCGACAAGGTAAATGGCCGGGTAGACGAAGATCCAGACGATATCGACCAGGTGCCAGTACAGGGCCGCCAGTTCCGGCGTGTTGCAGCGCTGCGGACCGAACGCGCCGCGCCGTATGCGGACGGCGAGCACGAGGAGCACGATGACGCCGATCGCGACGTGAAGCGAATGAAAGCCCGTGATGCAGTAGTACAGGAAGAAGAAGAGCTCGATCGCCTGCGCGTGCGGACCTTCCCGCGCGAAGTCGAGGCCCGGGATCAAGTGCTCGGTGTACTCCTTGTGATACTCGAATCCGTGCATGACCAGGAACGCGATGCCGAGCGCGGACGTACCCGCCATCAGCCACGCCGCGGCGCGGTGCCGGTCGAGCTTGAGCGCGCGAACGGCCAGCGCGACGAGGCAGCTGCTGATGAGCAGCACGGCGGTTTCGATCGTCCCGAGCAGCATGTCCGTGAGCCGGCTGCCCGCGGCGAAGCCGTCGGGATCGCGAACGCGGTAGATCGCATAGCTTGCGAAGAGCACGCCGAAGAACAGGATTTCGGTGGCAAGAAACACCCACATGCCGAGCGTCGCGGCCTCGCGCTGCTGGCCGGCGTCGTCAAATTGCTCTTCGACGGCGCGTTCGCCGCCGTTCCAAGCGATTCCCTGGGCCGTTGCGTTCATGGAGCAGGCTCGTCGTAGGCGTAGGCTTCGCGGACGACCGGCACGCGCGCGAAGTTCTCCTTTGGCGGGGGCGACGCCGTCTGCCATTCGAGCCCGCGAGCGCCCCACGGGTTGTCGCCGGCCGGAGCGCCGTAGCGCAGCGACCAGATGAGATAGCCGATCGGCAGCAGGTACGCGAGCGCCAGGATCGAGGCGCCGGCCGAGGAGAGGACGTTCAGCACCTGGAACTCGGGCAGGTAGGCGTGATAGCGGCGCGGCATGCCCTCGTAGCCGAGGATGTATTGCGGAAAGAACGTCAGGTTGAACCCGAAGAACATCAGCACCGCCGCTGCCCGGGCCCAGTTTTCCGGATAGGTCCTTCCCGTGATCTTGGGCCACCAGAAGTGAATGCCGCCCAGGTACGCCATCACGGAACCGCCGACCATGACGTAGTGGAAGTGCGCGATCACGAAATACGTGTCGGTGAGCGGCACGTCGAGCGCCGGCGCCGCGAGCATCAGTCCCGTCAGCCCGCCCAGCATGAAGAGCCCGACGAAGCCGAGCGCGTAGAGCATCGGTGCCTCGAAGGTGATGTCGCCCTTGCGCAGGGTCGCCGTCCAGTTGAACACCTTGATCGCCGACGGCACGGCGACGATGAAGCTCAGCATCGAGAACACCATGCTGGCGTAGACCGACTGACCCGACACGAACATGTGATGGCCCCAGACGAGGAAGCCGATCACGGCGATCGCCAGGATCGAGTAGGTCATGAACCGGTAGCCGAACACGCGGCGGCGGACGAAGCAGGCGATGATCTCGCTCGCGACGCCCATCGCCGGCAGGATCATGATGTAGACCGCCGGGTGCGAATAGAACCAGAACAGGTGCTGGAAGAGCAGGGGATCGCCGCCCAGCGCCGGATCGAAGATGCCGACGTGCGCGATGCGCTCGAGCCCGATGAGTGAGAGCGTCATCGCCAGCACCGGTGTCGCCAGCACCATCACCAGGCTCACCGCGTACATCGCCCACACGAAGAGCGGCAGCCGAAACCACGTCATGCCCGGCATGCGCAAGCTGTGCACGGTGACGATGAAGTTGAGTCCGGTGAAGATCGACGAGAAGCCGGTGACGAACACGCCGATGACGACCAGGATCACGTTGGTGTTCGAGAACATCGTCGAAAAAGGCGTGTAGAACGTCCACCCGGTGTCGACGCCGCCCGCGAGGAGCGCCGCGACCGTGAACAGGCCCCCGACGATGTACAGGTACCAGCTCGCGAGGTTGAGCCGCGGAAACGCCACGTCGCGCGCGCCGATCATGAGCGGCAACAGGAAGTTGCCCAGCGTCGCGGGGATCGACGGGATCAGGAAGAACCACACCATGACCACGCCGTGGAAGGTGAAGACCTTGTTGTAGGTTTCCGCGTTCAGCAGCGAGCCGTTCGGCTCGATCAGGTTGAGGCGGATCAGCGTCGCGGCGATCCCGCCCAGGAAAAAGAACCCCGTGATGCCGAGCGCGTACAGGATCGCAATGCGTTTGTGATCGCGGGTCGTGAGCCACGCGAGCAGGCCGTAGTCGCGGTCGAGGAAGTCCGCCGCCGCGGTTGCCGGCCGAGCGCCCGCATCAATCGTGGGCACGGGCGCCCCCCGGGCGGGTCGACGGTCCGCCCCTTCCGGCGGACGAGGTCGATTTCAGATAGGCGATCAGCGCCAGGATTTCGTCCTCGCCGAGCTGGCCGGCGAACGACGGCATGATCGGATCGTAGCCGGCGACGAGCTGCTTCCTGGGCAGCAGGATCGAGTCACGGATGTAGCGATCGTCGGCGATGACCGCGCTGCCATCGGACAAATGCACGACGCGTCCGTAGAGCCCGTCGAGGTCGGGCGCGTGCACCGACGCGTTCGCGCCGTGGCAGCCGCTGCACCCGCGGCTCCGGAACAGTGCTGCACCCGTCGCGCTCAGGCTCTCGGGCCCCGCGTGCGCGCTCAGCCACTGCGCGAAATCGGCGGGCTTCATCACGACGATGTCGCCGCCCATCCGGGCGTGGTCGAGCCCGCAATACTCGGCGCAGAGCAGCGGAAAGGTGCCGAGCCGCGTCGCCGTGAACCACAACTGGGTGTAGCGCCCCGGCAGGACGTCCTGCTTCACCCGGAACGCCGGAACGTAGAAGCTGTGGATCACGTCCTGCGACGTCATGGTAAGGCGGATCGGCTGGCCGAGCGGCACGTGCAGCTCGTTGATCTCGCGCTGCCCGCCGGCATGCTGGGTCTTCCACATCCACTGCTTGGCGACGACATAGACGGTCTTGGCATCGTCGGGGGGCGTCTGCATCCGCGCGAACAGCACGAGGCTCCAGGCGAAAATGGCGACGAAGATCGCGAACGGGACCAGCGTCCACGTGAGCTCGACGCCCGTGCTCCGGCTGACCCGGCCGCTCCTGTCCGCAGCGCTGCCGCGGCGGTAGCGCACCGAATAGAAGACGAGCATGACGATCACGCCGAGGGCGACCGCTCCGCAGAGCGCCACCATCACCCAGAACAGGACGTCGACCTGCGACGCGATGCTCGAGGCTTCCGGCGGAAGCGGCACGCCGAGGCCGTTCATGGCCGGAGGCTCCCGTCGCGGCGTCGCAGTTCGTTGCGCAGCATGAAGACGACGAGGCCGACGAGCGCGAGCGCGGTCGCGATGCCCACACCTTGCATGACCCGGTAGATCGCGAGGCTGTAGCGGCCCGTGGAGGCGTCGTAGTCGCAGCACAGCAGCAGGAAATGATCGACGATGTTGCCGATTTGTCCCCGCGACGCGTTCACCAACCCAAGGCGCAGCGTCTCGGGCTCGAAGGCGACGCCGAACAGGTATTGGACGATCGTGCCGTCCGGACTCAGCAGCACGACGCCGGCGTCATGGTCGTACTGGCCGTTGCGCGGATCGAACAGCGAGCGAAAGCCGATGCTTCGCATCACCGCGGCGCTCGCGGCGGGCGCGCCCGACAAATAGTTCCAGCGTGCGACCTCGGCCCCGGGGTGCTGCATCGTCTCTTCGTGCTGCGCTGCGCTCGCCTCTGTCGGCGCCTCGTGCGGATCGATGCTCATCAGCACGACCTCGAAGTCGCGTCCGGGGCGAAGTCCGCTGCGCTCGACGGCGTGCGCGATGCCCGTGCGCACCGTGCCGCACAGATTGGCGCAGGTGTAGTAGCCGGGCACCAGCAGCGTCGGCTTGCCGTTGACTACGTCGGCGAGACGAACGGCCATACCATCGGCGCGGAGGAACGTGCCGTCGAGCGGCACGCGGGCGCCCAGGTGCTGGTCGAACCCGATTCTATCGGCGAGGTCGGGAGGCGCGCGGAGCGTTGTCTGCGACGATGCCGGCGCGCCGAACACGAAAAGGACGACCGCGAGCAGCGGAGGAAGGAAGCAGCGAAAAGCGACGCTGCGAACGCGAGTCACGGAAGCGCTTCCTGTTGCGGCGATGACGCTGCGGGCGCCTGCGGGTTGGCGTGTTGCGCAGCGTAGATCGCCATCGCGCGCTCGATTGGAATCCGCGCCGTGGTGTGCGCCCCGTCGGTCCATGCATAGCCGGACAGCAGGGCCTCCTTCTCGCGCCGCAAATTCGCGACGTCGACGCCGGGATGCGGCTGCAACCGCGGCGCTGGCGGGATCGAGGCCGACGTCGAGCGCGCCCGCACTTTCCCCGGCGCGATATCGTTCCTGAAGATCGCGTACAGCACGGCGAGCACGATCAGCACCGTTGCGGCGACAATCGCGCCGATGCGAAGCACGGTCCGCACGGCGATCGCCGGCGACTCATGACCGAATGGATGCACGTGCTCAGCCATGCGCCGCCTCCGTGGCCGCGCGACTCGCGGTGCGTCCGTCCTTTCCGTCCCCCGCCCGGTCCGCGCGGAGCTGGCCGACGAAGACGAACGTCCACAGCCCGCCGACGCCGATCGGCGCCAGGAAGTCGGTGGCCCGAAGCACGAGCTCGCCTCCGCGCAGGCCGGGTTCCACGAGCCACAGCGCATCGGCCAGGTTGGCGATCAGGAGCATCGCCGCGATGCCGGCGAGCCAGGCCCGATGCCGCTTGGCGCGACGCGACAACAGCAGTGCGAACGGGACCGCAAAGTGAAAGGTGATCAGGAACCAGCCGAGCCCGCGCCAGCCGCTCAGCATGCGCGGGATGTACCAGCTCGTTTCCGAAGGCAGGTCCGCGATCCAGACGGTCAGGAACTGCATGAACGCAAGGTAGGACCACGCCAGCACGAACATCAAGAGCAGGCTGCCGAGATCGTGCAGGACTTTCGGCGGCGCCAAGCCACCGGGTTGCGCGCCGAACGCCACGCGCAGCGTCGCGAGCGCCGCCGCGGCCAGCATCCACCCTGTCGCCACCATCATGCCGAACGACGTCGAATGCCAGTGCGGCAGCAACGACATCGCCCAGTCGACTGCCGCGAGCGTCGCGGTAAGGGCGTAGACGACGAGGCCGGCGGCGGCGATGCGCGGCAGGCGCACCGGATCGTCGAGCCGCCGCTCCACCTCGCGAGCCAACAGCAGCCAGAGCGCGAAGTAAGCCACCGTCCGGATCACAAAACCGGAGGAATTCAGATACCACGTCTGCGCGCGGAGCAGGGCGTCCTCCGCGAGCACGCCCGCGTCCGCCCAGGCGTAGAGCGCGTGCAGGCCGAAGAGGATCGGGAGCGCGAGCAGCGCCTGCAGCGGCAGCGTCCTCGCCGCCGCCCGAAGCTGGGGACGCAGCCAAACGCCCCAGGCGCCTCCCGTCAACGCGTGCACCAACTCCAGCGCGAGGCTGCCGACCGAAAGTCCCGTGAAGAACAGGAACGCGAAGAGGTACGACAGCAGCGCGTCGCGCGGCGAAGCGAAGCCCAGCACGATGCAGCCGAGGAGCGCAAGCGCCCCGACGGCCAGCGCCAGCCATCGATTCCGCTCTGCGGGCAGCGCCAGATTCATCGCGTGCCGCCGAGCGCGGTTCGATCCTGCGCGCTCAACACCGATGCCGGCGCATGCTGGGAGAGCTGCAGCGCGCGAATGTAGGCGACGATCGCCCAGCGGTCCTCGGGTGCGACGCGATCGGCATACGAATACATCGCGCCGTAGCCGTCGCTGATCACGTCGTAGAAGTGGCTGTCCGGCGCCTTGCGCAGTCGCTCCGCGTGATAGCTGGGCGGCGCGGGAAAGCCGCGGCGGGCGATCATGCCGTTGCCGTCGCCTGCGCGGCTGTGGCACGGCGCGCAGAAGATGTCGAAGCGCTCGCGTCCGCGCGCCAGCAGTCGGGCAGTGATCGGAAGCGGATTGCCACGCTCAACCGTCGACGTGGCCGTTCCGCGGGCGAGGCTCCGGCCTTGCGCGTCCACGCCAATCGCCGATCCCGGCGGAGCGACGAGCACGACGTCGCCGCGGCGCCCGCTGCTCGCGCCGGCGATCGTGCCCGCCGACCGTGGAACCGTGCCTGCCACCTGCGGCCGCGAGGAGTTGCCGTCGTCGAAGACGGCGCTCGGCTCGAGCGGCTTGTACTTCGCCTGCTTGTACATGTCGTGCATCGCCCGCTCGCAGCCGGCGAGCGCAAGGCTCATGCCGATGACCATCAACGCGCGCCGGCTCATCGCGGCACCTCGGTCACCGACAGCGGCGCCAGCGCTTCCAGAAACCGGCGCGCGCGCGGCACGTCGAAGTCGGAATCCTCGGCGCGCAGTAGCAGGAAGAAGCGGTCGCTCGTTGCGCGCTCGAATTCCTTCACCGCGAACAGCGGATGGTTGAGGCGCGGCAGGCCGTTGCCGACGAGCATCGCCGCCACGCCGAAAAGGACCGCGCCGAGCACCGTCATCTCGAGCGCAGGCGGCACGAACGCGGGCCAGCTCGCGAGCGGCCTGCCGCCGACGTTGATCGCGTAGTCGAAGACCGCCGAGTACCATTCGAGCGCATACGTGCCGGCGCCGCCGAGCACGCCGCCCAGCAGCATCCAGCGCGGAATGCGATCTCCGCGCGCGCCGGTCGCTTCATCGAGGCCGTCGACGGGAAACGGCGAATAGGCTTCGATCGCCGCATAGCCTTCGTCGCGCCGTGCCCGGAGTGCGGCTGCGAGGAGCGCATCGGCGCCGGCGAACTCGGCGAGGAGGCCGTGGAGGTCCGTGGCCATCACGAGGTCCCGACGCGCCGGCGCTTGTGCACGAGCTTGCGCAACTCGAACATCGACGCGACCGGAAGCAGGCGCACGAACAGCAGGAACATCGCGAAGAAGAGCCCGACGGAGCACAGAAGGAACGCGATGTCCCAGAACGTCGGATAGAACATCCCCCAGCTTGACGGGATGAAATCGCGATACAGCGCGGTGATGACGAGCATGAAGCGCTCGAGCCACATGCCGATCAGCACCAGGAGCGCGATCACGAACAGCGCGACGGCATTGCGGCGGACGCGGGCGAGCCACAGGAGCTGGATCGCGACGACGTTGCAGGCGATCGTCGCCCAGAAGACCCACGCGTACGGCCCCGAGATCCGGTGGACGACGAGCGCGATCTCGTAGCGATCCATGCTGTAGAAGGCGGTGAAGATCTCCGCGAGGTAGCTGTAATCGACGACGAGGCCGGCCGCCAGCATCACCTTGCCCATGTTGGCGAGATGACGGTCGGTGATGTACGCCTCGAGCCCGAGCGCGCGTCGCATCGGGATGCCCAGCACGAGGACCATCGCGAAGCCCGAGAACAGCGCGCCGGCGACGAAGAACGGCGGGAAGATCGCCGTGTGCCAGCCGGGCACGAGACCTTCGGAAAAGTCCAGCGCCACCATGCTGTGAACCGAGAAGACGAGCGGCACCGCGAGCCCCGCGAGCAGCAGCGTCAGCGTTTCGAAGCGCCGCCACTGCGTCGCCTCGCCCCGCCAGCCCAGAGCGAGAAAGCCGTAAAAGCGCGCTCGCGCGAGCGTCGGCGCGCGATCGCGCAGCGTCGCGAGGTCGGGAATCATGCCGACGTACCAGTACAGGATCGACACGGTCAGGTACGCGAGGATCGCGAAGAAATCCCACTCCAGCGAGCTTCGCCATTGCGGCCACACGTCCATCACGTCCGGATAGGGGAAAAGCCAGTAGAAGAACCACGGCCGGCCGAGATGAAGGATCGGAAAGATTCCCGACACCGAGACTGCGAACACGGTCATGGCCTCCGCGTAGCGATTGATCGAGGTTCGCCAGTCCTTGCGGGCCAGATACAGCGCGCCCGAGATGAAGGTACCGCCCATGCCGATCCCGATCCACCAGACGTAGTTGCAGAGCGCGAAGCCCCACGCGACGGGAATGTTGATGCCCCAGATGCCGACCCCTCGGTATAGAAGCCAGCCGATGCAAAGCGCGAGCCCGACAGTCAGGATGAGCGCGCCGGCGAGCCCGGCGAGCCAGCGCCCGCGGAAGGGGCGCTCGAGAACGATCGTGCTGATCCGGTCGCTGACCGAGGCGTAGGTCTGCGCAGGGGCCAGCACCGGCGGCAGCGCCGCGTTGTCCGGGATCGTGATCATGCGGCGTCGTCCGCCAGCGCGGGATTGGGATTGCGCAGGCGCGCCTGGTAGCTGGTGCGCGGGCGCGTGTTGAGCTCGCCCAGCATCACGTAGTCGCGCGGCGACGCCTTGGCCCGGGCGACGTCCGACTGCGGATCGGAGGTGTCGCCGAAGCGAATGGCCTGCGTCGGGCAGGCCGCCTGGCAGGCGGTCAGCACTTCGCCGTCGCGGATCCTGCGGCCTTCCTTGTCCGCCTCGATGTGGGCCGCCTCGATCCGCTGGATGCAGTAGGTGCATTTCTCCATCACGCCGCGCCGCCGCACCGTCACTTCCGGGTTGCGCTGCGCATCGAGTGTCGGCTGCGAAGGATTCACGTATTGGAGGAAGTTGAAGCGGCGTACCTTGTACGGACAGTTGTTGGAGCAAAAGCGCGTGCCGACACAGCGGTTGTAGACCTGGAGGTTGAGCCCTTCGTCGTCGTGCACGGTGGCGCCGACGGGGCACACGAGCTCGCACGGCGCGTGCTCGCACATCATGCAAGGCACGGGTTGCGAATAGGTTCGCGGGTCGTCCGCACCGCCTTCGTAATAGCGGTCGACGCGGATCCAGTGCATCTCGCGGCCACGCCGCACCTGATCCTTGCCGACGACCGGGATGTTGTTTTCGGCCTGACAGGCGATCGTGCAGGCCTTGCATCCGATGCAGGCATCGAGATCGATGCTCATTCCCCAGGCGTATTCTCCCGGCGGATAGTCCGGGTAGAGGCTCTTCGGCTTCCCGCGGCGGTCGTCCGGCGCCGTCGCGAAGTGGGGGTCGCCGAGGAATTGCGCGAGCGTTGCGACCCGGACGAAGTCGCGGCCTTCCATGTCGAAATGATGCTGGGTCGCGGCGAGCTCGTGATGGCCGCCCACTTTCCGCAGCTCGAGTCCGCGCGTATTCCAGAGCGCGGCAGAATCGCGGAGCGCATACGCATCGAAGCCCTGCCCGTCACCGACGCTGCCGGCCCTTCGCCGCCCGTAGCCCAAGTGGAGCGTGACGCTGTGGGCGGCCTGGCCGGGCATGATCCACACCGGCACGCTCAGCATGCGCCCGGAAAGCTGCAGCTCGACGATGTCCCCATTCACGAGCTGACGCTGCGCGGCGAGCGCAGGGCTCACGCACGCGGCGTTGCCCCAGGTCAGTTGCGTTAGCGGCTTTGGCAGCTCCTGCAGCCACGCGTTGTTGGACCAGGCGCCGTCGCCGACCGTCGGGTCGGGGCGAAACAGGAGTTCGAGTGCCGCGCCGTCCGTTTCCTCGAGCACGATCTGCGGCAGAAAATCGCTTCGTGCCGAAACGGCGCGTGCGGGAAACGCGGTGTCCGCGATGACACCTTCTTGCAGTGCCCGGTTCCAGCTTGCGTCGTCCGGCAACCGCTGCCACCACTGCCTGCGCACCAGGTCACGGCCTTCGCGCAACTCGTCGGCGAGCATCAGCGCGAGGAGCTCGTGCATCGAAATTGCGTCGTAGCGGGGCGCGATCAGCGGCTGCGCGAGGCTCGCGCTGCCATCGTAGGCGCGGGCGTCCGACCACGCCTCCAGCGGATGGGCGAGCGGCAGGTGCCATTCCGCGAGCGCGCCGGTCTCGTCGCGATAGAGGCCCAAGTGAACGACGTGCTCGACGCGCTGCATCGCGTCGGCAAAGCGCAGATCGGCAGGGGCGTCGTAGGCCGGATTGCGATCGAGGATCACGAGCGTGTCGACCTCGCCGGCGCGCATCCTCTCCACCAGTCTCGGCAGCGTGTCCTCGTCGCCGGGCAGCCTTTCCACCGGCTCGGTGAATTCGATCGTGCTGCCGACGTTGCCGAGCGATGCGTTCAGCAGATGACACAGCGCGTGCAGCCACGGCGGCTGACAAGGTCCGGCGATGACAAGCGATGCGCCGCGATTTGCGCGCAGGTCGCCGGCGAGCGCGTCGAGCCAGCGCGCCTCGCGCGCGTCCGCCGTGCCCGCAACTTCGATCGGCACCTCGAGGCGCCGGGCGAGCCGTCCGGCAAAGCGTGCGATGCGCGGTGATTCGAGCCGCAAGCGGTGGTCGGCCGCCGCGCCCGTCAGCGAAGGCGTTGCTTCGACGACGTACATGCGGCTGCGTGCACCTCGCGTGTCTTCGCCCGAGCGCGCGCCGGCATAGTCGCGCGCGTAGCGCACTCCTGCCATCGGGTCCGCGAGGAAATCGGCATCGAGCGCGACGACGACCTTTGCACGATCGAGACGCAGTCGGGTCGAAAGGGGCGCGCCGAAGGCGAGCTTCGCGCCGTCGTAACCATGGCCGCTCGCGGCTGGCCGGTGCACGTACCAGCGGGCGCCAGGGTATCTTTGCAGCAGCGCATCGAGCTGCGCCGACAGCGTCGGTGAGGTTACGGCCCCCGTGAGCACGTGGAGGCCTGCGCCGCGAGTGCGGTCGAGCCCGTTCGTGACGCGCAAAAACGCCGCCGCGAAGTCGTCGCGGGTCGCCGTCTCGCCACGGTGCAAAACCGTCGGCGAGCGGTCCGGATCCCACAGCTGGAGCACCGCGGCCTGCGCGAAGGTATCGGTGGCACCGAGACTCGCCGGATGCAGGGCGTTACCTTCCACCTTGGTCGGCCGACCCATGTTGCTCTCCACCAGAACGCCCAGCGCATAGCCTTCGCGAGGAAGCGTCGTGGCGAAGTAGCGCGGCAGCCCGTCGGTCTGACCCGGCGGCGCATGCACGTAGGGAACGATCTCTTCCCGAGGTGGCCGGCCGCACGAGGCGAGCCCGGCGAGCGCAAGCGGCGCTCCGAGCAGCTTGAGAAAGCGACGGCGATCGAGTGCGAACGCCTCGGCGAGATGCGGGGGCTGCTCGCGCAGCCAGCGCCGGAAGTCCTCGCCGTCGGCGAGCTCCTCGAGGCTGCGCCAGAAGACGGGCGCGCGCAACGCGGCGCCGGCCGGGGCCTCGCCATCTTGCTGGCGGAGAGGCGTTAGCGATGGCATACGGAGCAATTCGTGAGCCGCCGCGTGTCGACGTGATACTCGCGCATCAGCGCGGTCCCGAGCGCGAGCTGATCGTCGGCGCGCCAGTGGAGATTGAACACCTGGTCGCGAGGCCGCAGGTAGCGCGCCGGATCGCGGTGGCAATCGAGGCACCATTGCATCGTGAGCGGTGCCACGCGTGCGGTGAGCGGCATCCGGTCGACCTCCCCGTGGCAGGTCGCGCAGCCGACGCCCTTGGCAACGTGGATACTGTGGTTGAAGTAGACGAAATCGGGCAGCGAATACAGGCGCTGCCAGCGGAGCGCGATGCCGGTCAGCGACGACCGGAGAAGCGGGGCGAGCATCGGCTGGTCGGTGTACAACTGCGAGTGACAGGTCATGCAGGTCGACACCGACGGGATGCCCGCAAACGCCGAGGTCTCGACGGCGACGTGGCAATAGCGGCAGTCGATCCCGTCATCGCCGACGTGATGCTTGTGGCTGAACGGCACCGCCTGCTCGAGGGCCTCGTTCACGCGAGCGGGATAGGCCATCGCCGCACGCCACAACAGAATCAGCGCGACCACGGCCAACGCCACGGCGAGCAGGCTCAGCCGGCACAGAAATCCGAAGCGTGGATGGAAAAGCTGCGCCATCGCTCGTCCAGGAGGCGGTCCGTTTGTCTTGACGCAAAACTTGCCCGTACCCGACTGAGGTCGCGCGCTTCGACCCCGTGCACGCTAGAGCGCGCCCCGACGGCACTCCGTGCGATTGCGATGCCCGCGCCAGTCGCTCGGAAACGTCAGACCGCGAAGCGCCATCGAAAGTTGCCCGGTCCGCGATCGCGCGCGCACGAGTCGACGATCCGAAGACGGGCAGCGGAAAGGCCGCAGGCATCGCTTGTAAGACTTACAAGCGCCCGCTCGCGACCCGGGGGTGTGAGTCGATCGGGCGCGAATCCGCGGCGCGCCCCGAACCGTTGAGGTTTCGTGTATCGCCGAAGGTGCGGCCCTGTACGCACGCGGTCCAGCGACCGCGCGAGCATGCATCCGGACCTGCGCTCGCAACCGAGGCGGCAATTCGGGAGCGCGTTACGTTTCCCTACAACGCAATCAGAGTCGACCGATTTTGTCGCTGCGGAGGACCGTGGATATTGACGGTCATCCCGGCGCGGAACGGCCGGGTGCGCGCAGCACCAAGCGCGCCTTTCATATCTGGCCGAGGATCGTGAGATTCAACGAACCGTTTCGAGCCACCAACCGGAGGAGATCCACTATGAATGCATGGCACATCGTTCGAGGAAGCACCGCGCTGGCGCTGGTTTCGATGCTGGCAGCGTGCTCGACCTGGCACTCGATGGACCAAACGGAAAAGGGCACTGCCGTGGGTGCGACCGGGGGAGCCGTCGTCGGCGCGGCCGTCGGCGGACCGGTCGGTGCGGCCGTGGGTGCAGGTGTGGGAGGGTACACCGGCCACTACGAAGCCCCCGCCGTAGCGAAGGCCACGGGAGAAAATGGCTCGAGCACGTCAGGTGTGCAAAGCGGCTTGGCGGAAAGCTCGCCGACCGTGCGCTCCGCGCAGGAGGCGTTGAACGCGAAGGGCTATGACGCCGGAACCGCCGACGGCGTGGTGGGCCCGAACACCGAAAGCGCCGTGCGCCAGTTCCAGCAGGCGCAAGGGTTGCCGCAGACCGGCAACCTGGACCAGCAAACGCTCTCGGCCCTTGGCGTTTCGCAGCAGGGTGACGGCCGGATGTCGTCCACCCCGGCGTCGTCCACCTCGGCGTCGGCCGACGCGACGTCGAAAACGCAGGCTCGCTCGATCGCGAACAACGACAGGAACGAGACGCGTTCGCAGCAAAGCGACATGTCGGGAACTCAAAACGGCAGCGACATGGCGGGAACTCAAAGCGCCGGCTCGTCGTTCACGCAGAACAGCGACGTGGCGGGAACTCAAAATGGCGACTCGTCGCTGCAGAACTCGGCAACGGTGCGCTCGGCGCAGGAAGCCTTGAACGCAAAGGGCTATGACGCTGGAACGGCCGACGGGGTCATGGGCCCGAACACGAAAAACGCCGTGCGTCAGTTCCAGCAGGCACAAGGCTTGCCACAGACCGGCGAGCTGGACTCGCAGACGGTCTCGGCGCTGGGGGTTTCCCAGCAGAGTGAAGACCGGGTCTCGCCGTCGGCGCGGACGTCGGCAGACATTCCCAACGCCTCCGTCAATAACGGCACGCACAAGACCGCCGGCAACAGCTCCGAGATGAAGACCAAATAGCCGGACGCGCCGCGCGGGAGGGGCGCGCTCGAATGCGCCGCGGCTTCTTTGCGAGCTGCGGCGCTTTTTACTTTTCCGGAATTTTCCCCCTCGCCCGCCGGAACAAGTTGTCACGCCTTTCGGTAAGGCTCGATGGATTCAGCGTGCCGGGCGCGGGCCCGGCGCAGTGACCCTGCCGACGAGCCGGGGAAGGTTGGAGCCGGGAAATCCTGCCTGCTGCCGATGGCAGGAAAGCAATATTTACAAACCGGGTTCGCCGCCGCGCTCCGCATCCCTGAGGTTTCTGGGATACGAACCGACGAGAATTCAGACGATTACCCGATCGACTTCCATCGTCCATCGACGAACTTCTATCGGCACGGAGCTTGCGTCAGCGATACGACCGCAGCCGGCGGGCGGCGTCCGCATTGCTGCAATCGATCTCCGCGATCGCTCGCGGCTGACGGGAATCCCGTGCCAAGGACGCAAAAAAAAATTACCGATCAGGCGGAGGCCGAAGAGCGAAGCGCCCCGAGTGGCCGAATCGTCTACAAAGCCGTCTTGACGGAGGGCGAGGGCGAGCTCGGCCGGCCTTCGTCCGCCTTGTTCTGGTCTGGTCTTGCAGCGGGGCTGTCGATGGGGTTTTCGATGATTGCCGAAGGATTGCTGACGGCGCACTTGCCTCGAGCCCAGTGGACTCCGCTGGTGACCAAGTTGGGCTACAGCGTCGGCTTTCTCGTGGTCATCCTGGGGCGGCAGCAGCTATTCACCGAAAACACGCTGACGCCGATCCTGCCGCTGCTTCAGCACCGAAACCGCAAGACGCTGTGGAACGTGGCACGGCTGTGGGGAATCGTCCTTGCCGCCAATCTCATCGGCGCCTTCCTCGTCGCGTGGGTCGCCGCGCGGACCGGCGCGTTCGATTCCGAAACGCGGGGCGCATTCGCAGAAATCGGCCGTGCTGCGGTCGAGCCCGGCTTCGCAACGGTCGTGCTCCGAGGCATTTTCGCCGGGTGGCTCATCGCCCTGATCGTGTGGGTCTTGCCGTTCGCGGAATCGGCGCGGGTGTGGGTAGTCGTCATCATCACCTACGTCATTGGCCTCGGCCAGTTCAGTCACGTCGTGGCGGGCGGCGTTGTCGCGTTCACGGCCGCGATCCTCGGCCAGGCCCCGTGGGACAGGGTTCTTCTGGGATTCGCGCTGCCGTGCCTGGTGGGAAACATCATCGGCGGGGTGACGCTCGTCGCCGCTCTCAACCACGCGCAAGTTGTGGCAGGTGCGGATGACCCTCGTGTCTAGGCGGCGTCGTTGTCGAGGTCGAGCAGAAGGAGCGGTGGGGCCGAGTGGAACTATCGCACGCGGCCGATGATCGTATCTGTCAACGCATTCGTCGCCGAGAGGAGCACGCCATGGCCGACACCGTCAGCGATTTCCTCGTTCAACGTCTCCGTCTGTGGGGCGTGCGCCGCATCTTCGGCTATCCCGGCGATGGCATCAACGGGATCATGGGCGCGCTCAACCGCAGCGGCAACGACCCCGAATTCGTCCAGGCGCGGCACGAGGAGATGGCGGCATTCATGGCCACGGCGCACGCCAAGTTCACTGGCGAAGTCGGGGTCTGCCTCGCGACTTCGGGGCCGGGCGCGATCCACCTCCTCAACGGGCTGTACGACGCGCTGCTCGACCATCAGCCCGTGGTCGCGATCGTCGGCCAGCAGCGCCGCGCGGCGCTGGGCGGCCATTACCAGCAGGAGGTCGACCTGGTGTCGCTGTTCAAGGACGTCGCTCACGAATACGTGCAGATGGTGACGACGCCCGCACAGATGCGCCACGTGATCGACTCGGCGTTCCGCGTCGCCGCGGCGCGGCGCAGCCCCGCATGCGTCATCGTGCCCAACGATGTCCAGGAGTTGGACGCGGAGGCGCCGCCGCGCGAACACGGCACCGTTCATTCGGGCGCGGGCTATGCCAATCCGCACCCGGTTCCGCTGCCCGACGCGCTGCAGCGCGCGGCGGACGTTCTCAACGCCGGCGAGCGCGTGGCGATGCTGGTCGGCGCCGGCGCGCTGCACGCGACCGACGAAGTCATCGCCGTCGCCGAGCGCCTGCAGGCGGGTGTGGCCAAAGCGCTGCTCGGCAAGGCCGCGGTTCCCGACGATCTGCCGTGGGTGACGGGGGCAATCGGCCTGCTCGGCACCCGTCCGAGCTATCGGCTGATGACGGACTGCGACACGCTGCTGATGATCGGCTCGGGGTTCCCCTACTCGGAGTTCCTGCCGGAGGAGGGCCAGGCGCGCGGGGTGCAGATCGACAGCGACCCGGCGATGATCAGCCTGCGCTATCCGATGGAGGTGAACCTCGTCGGCGACAGTGCCGAGACGCTGCGTCTGCTGCTGCCGCTGCTCACCGAAAAGTCGCCGAGCCAATGGCGCAGCGGGATCGAGAAAGGCGTGCGCGAATGGTGGCATACGCTCGACGAGCGCGCTCAGGTCGCTGCGGATCCGATCAACCCGCAGCGCGTGCTCTGGGAGTTGTCGCGGCGGCTGCCGGACAACTGCATCATCACCGCGGACAGCGGCTCGGGCACCGACTGGTACGCGCGCGACGTGCGGCTGCGCCGGGGCATGAAAGCGTCGCTTTCCGGCGGCCTCGCGACGATGGGACCCGCCGTTCCTTACGCGATCGCCGCGAAGTTCGCCTATCCGGACCGCGCGGTCGTGGCTCTGGCGGGTGACGGGGCGATGCAGATGAACGGCATGTCCGAACTCGTCACGATCGCCAAGTATTGGCGGAACTGGTCGGACCCGCGGCTGATCGTGCTGGTGCTCAACAACGGCGACCTCAACCAGGTCACGTGGGAGCAGCGCGTAATGGAGGGCGATCCGAAATTCGCCGCGTCGCAGGATCTTCCCTACGTTCCGTTCGCCCGCTTCGCGGAGCTGATCGGCCTGGCCGGCATTTCCGTCGACGATCCCGAGGCGATCGGGCCGGCCTGGGACCGCGCGTTCGCGGAGCAGCGGCCGTGCGTCGTCGACGTGCGCACCGATCCCGATGTCCCGCCGCTCGTGCCGAACGTTTCGCTCAAGCAGATGCGCGAGTTCACCGCCGCGCTGCTGCGCGGCGATCCCGATGCCGCGGGCGTCGTCAAGGCGACGCTGAAGCAGGTCTTTGCGTGAGCGATGAAGCCGGATGCGGTCGTCGAGCGGGTGGACGTCGCGGCATACGCGATTCCGACCGAGATGCCGGAGTCCGATGGCACGCTCGACTGGGACTCGACGACGCTCGTGCTGGTCGAGAGCGCGGCCGCGGGAATCCGCGGACTCGGCTTCACCTATGCCGACGCGGCGACTGCAGCGTTCGTGCACGAAAAGCTCCGCGGCCTCGTGGTCGGGCGCGACGCGTTTGCGGTGACGGACTGCTGGAATGTCATGGGGCGTGAAATCCGCAATCTCGGCCGGCCCGGCGTTGCGTCGATGGCGATCGCCGCGGTGGACAACGCGCTGTGGGATCTCAAGGCGCGTTTGCTCGACGTTCCGCTGGTGCGCCTGCTCGGTGAAGTTCGCTCGGGCGTCGCGGTCTACGGCAGCGGCGGCTTCACGTCGTACTCGATCGATCAGCTCACCGCCCAGCTCGGCGGCTGGGCGCGGGCCGGCATTGCCGAGGTCAAGATGAAGGTCGGACGCGATCCGGCAGCCGACGAAGCACGCGTTCGCGCCGCGCGAGGCGCGATCGGCGACGCGGCTCTGCTGGTCGACGCCAACGGTGCGTATGGCCGCAAGCAGGCGCTGGCGCTCGCGCAGTCGTTCGCCGCCCAAGGCGTGACCTGGTTCGAGGAGCCGGTCAGCAGCGACGACCTCGAGGGTCTGCGCCTGGTGCGCGATCGCGCGCCGCCCGGCATCGACGTCACCGCCGGCGAATACGGCTATACGGCGGGGTATTTCCGAGAGATGCTCGAAGCGGGCGCCGTCGACGTGCTGCAGGCCGACGCCACGCGGTGCGCAGGCATCACCGGATTCATGCGCGTGGCCGCGTTGTGCGAGGCGTTCCAGGTGCCGATGTCCAGCCACTGCGCGCCGTCGATCCACGTGCACCCGTGCTGCGCGGCGACGCCGGTGCGCAACCTCGAATACTTCCACGATCACGTCAGGCTCGAGCGGATGTTGTTCGACGGCGTCGTGGCGCCCCGCGAGGGCGTCCTCGAGCCCGACCGCACGCGCCCGGGGCTGGGTATCGAATTTCGGCGCGCCGACGCGGCGAAGTACGCCGTGTAGCGCGGGTTCGGCAACGCCCGCTGCGTTGCCTCTTTGTGGAGGAGCGAATGATGGCCGAGAACGAATCGCGTCGATGCGCGCACGCAGGATGCGCCTGCACGGTGGTCCCAAGCGGGCAGACGTACTGCAGCCCCTACTGCGAGCAGCACGGCCAAGGGCGGCAGCAGCAGACCCAGGACCAGGGGCGGCAACAACAGGGCGGCGAGCCCGCCTGCGCCTGCGGGCATCCCGCGTGCCAGCATTCGTAAGCTTCCGCGAGCCGGGCGGCGGGCGCGATCTCGCGGCCGAGCTCCGCGGCGCGATTGCCGGCGAGGTGCGCTTCGATGCCGGCAGTCGCGCACTGTACGCGACCGACGCGTCGAATTACCGGCAGATGCCGATCGGGGTCGTCATCCCGCGCTCGGTCGACGATGTCATCGCGACGATCGCGGCATGTCGCCGCCACGGCGCGCCGGTGCTCGCGCGCGGCGGGGGCACGAGCCTCGCCGGGCAATGCTGCAACGTCGCAGTCGTGATCGACTGCTCCAAGTACCTGAACCGGATCGTGGCGCTGGATCCGCGCGCCCGGACGGCCCGCGTCGAACCGGGGGTCGTGCTCGACGATCTGCGCAACGCGGCCGAGCAGCACCGGTTGACGTTCGCGCCCGACCCTTCGACGCACAGTCACAACACGCTGGGTGGGATGATCGGCAACAACTCGTGCGGCGTGCATTCGGTGATGGGCGGGCGGACCGCCGACAACGTGCTCGGCCTCGACGTGCTGACGTACGACGGGCTGCGGCTGCGCGTAGGCCCCACCGACGCCGGCGAGCTCGCCAGCATCGTGGCCCAGGGGGGTCGGCGCGGCGACATCTACCGCCGGCTCAAGGCGCTCGTCGATCGTCACGCCGACGAGATCCGCGCGCGCTTTCCGAAGATTCCGCGCCGCGTTTCCGGCTTCGGGCTCGACGAGCTTCTGCCGGAAAACGGATTCGACGTCGCCCGGGCGCTGGTGGGCACGGAAGGCACCTGCGTGACGGTGCTGGGTGCCACGCTGAGGCTCCTGCCGAGTCCGCCGGCGCGCACGCTGCTCGTGCTCGGGTATCCCGACGTGTTCAGCGCCGCCGACCATGTTCCCGATATCCTGAAGTGCGGCCCCGTGGGACTCGAAGGCGTCGACGACCGGCTGGTCGGAGACATGAAGTCGATTGGCCTCCACCCGCACGACGTGGAGCTCCTGCCCGATGGCGCGGGCTGGCTGATGGTCGAATTCGGGGGCGACACCCGCGAAGAATCCGAGGAGCGGGCGCGCGACTGCATGAAGGCGCTGCGCAAGGCCGCGAGCCCGCCCTCGATGAAGCTGTTCACCGACCCGCGCGAGGAGCAGATGCTGTGGAAGGTCCGCGAGTCGGGCCTGGGCGCGACCGCGCACGTCCCGAACAAGAGCATCACCTGGGAGGGCTGGGAGGACGCCGCGGTGGCGCCCGAGAAGCTCGGCGGCTACCTGCGCGAGTTCCGCGCGCTGCTCGAGCACCACCACTACGAGGGCGACCTGTACGGGCACTTCGGCGATGGCTGCGTGCATACTCGCATCGACTTCGACCTGGAGACCCAGGCCGGCATCGCGCGCTTCCACGCCTTCCTGGAGGAAGCATCCGACCTCGTGGCGCGCTTCGGCGGCTCGTTCAGCGGCGAGCACGGAGACGGCCAGTCCAAGGCGGAGTTCCTGCCCAAGATGTTCGGTGCCACGCTGGTCGAGGCCTTCCGCGAGTTCAAGACGATCTTCGATCCCGACGGGCGCATGAATCCGGGCAAGGTCGTCGATCCGTTCCTGCCGGTCGAGAATTTGCGCCTCGGCACGGGCTACAACCCCCGGGCCGTGCACGCGCATTTCGCCTACCGCGGCGATGGGGGCGACTTCAATCGCGCGCTGCTGCGCTGCGTAGGCGTCGGCAACTGTCGCAACCTGCAGCACGACACGATGTGCCCCAGTTACCGCGTCACGCGCGAGGAGCGGTACAGCACGCGCGGACGGGCGCGGCTGCTGTTCGAGATGATGCGCGGCGATCCGCTGCGCCGCGGATTTCGCGAGCCCGCCGTGAAGGAAGCGCTCGACCTGTGCCTCTCCTGCAAAGGTTGCAAGGGCGACTGTCCGGTGAACGTCGACATGGCGACCTACAAGGCCGAGTTTCTCGCGCACTACTACGACGGCCGGCTGCGCCCCCTGCGCGGGTACGCGTTCGGCTATCTCGATCGCTGGGCGCGCATCGCGGCGCGCGCGCCGCGACTGCTGAACGCGCTGACGCATGCGCCGGGCGCGGGCGCGCTCGTCAAAGCGATCGTCGGCGTCGCCCCGCAACGCGAGCTGCCGCGATTTGCGCGCGAGACGTTCGCGGCGGGCTTTCGGCGCCGCGGGCCGCATGGCGCAGGGCCGGCGGTGCTGCTGTGGCCCGACACGTTCAACAACTTCTTCCATCCGCAGGTCGGTCATGCCGCGGCGCGGGTGCTCGAGGCGGCAGGTTTTCGCGTCGAACTGCCCGACGGGCACGTCTGCTGCGGTCGGCCGCTGTACGAGTTCGGATTCCTGGACGCGGCAAAGCGCTACCTGCAGGCCATCGTCGACCGCCTGGGGCCGCAGATCGACGCGGGGACGCCGCTGGTGGTGATGGAACCGGCCTGTGCCGCCGTGTTCCGCGACGAGCTTTGCAATCTGTTGCCGAACGACGAACGGGCCAAACGGCTCTCGGCGCAGGCGTATTTCTTCGAGGAGTTTCTGGCGCGGGAGGCCGCCGGCTTCCGCCCGCCACCGCTGTCGCGGCGGGCGATCGTGCATGCCCACTGCAATAGGAAGGCGCTGCTCGGCAAGGATACCGGCAGCCGGCTACTCGACCTGGCCGGGCTCGATGGCGAGGTACTGGACTCCGGCTGCTGCGGCATGGCGGGCGCGTTCGGGTTCGAGCGCGCGAAGTACGAGGTGTCGCGGTCCATCGGCGAACTCGTGCTGCTGCCGCGCGTTCGCGCCGCCGCGCCCGACACGCTGCTCATCGCCGACGGCTACAGCTGCCGCGAGCAGATCGTGCAGTGCACGGGACGCACCGCGCTGCATCCGGCCGAGGTGCTCGCCATGGCGCTCGACGCGCGACGGTGAGCCAACTTTGCAGTCCCGCGAGGAGGTTTTCATGCGCCATCGGACCATCGCTGCCGCAACCGAGCGCACCCATGTGCTCGTCTTCGAGACAGGCGACGACATGCTGCCGCTCCTGACCGAGTTCGCGCGCGCGCGCGACCTCCGCGCCTGCAGGTTCACCGCGATCGGCGCATTCTCGCGCGTCACCCTCGGTTATTTCGACTGGCGCACCAAGCGCTACCTCGAAAATCCGCTCGACGAGCAGGTCGAGGTCGTGGCGCTGCTGGGCGACATCGCGCGGAAGGACGACGATCCCCAGGTGCACGCTCACGTCGTCGTCGGGCGGCGCGATGGAACCGCCCACGGCGGCCATCTGCTCGCGGCGACCGTGCGGCCCACGCTCGAGCTGGTCGTCGTCGAGTCGCCCGCCTGGCTCCGCCGTCGCTACGACCCGGCCAGCGGCCTCGCGCTCATCGACCCCGACGCGTCGTAAGCCATCCGCGCGCCTTGCCCGGATGCGCGGCCAGCGCGGCGGCGCAGGCGAGCCCGAGCACGCCGAGCGCGACGGCGCCGCGATGCCGCGTCAGCCACGCCTGCATGCGCCCCGCGCGTTCGCGCGCCTCGAAGCGGCCGCGGGCTGCGAAATCGCCGGGCACCGGCTCGAACAGATTGCCGGCGCGATCCGGTGGAGCGGGCTCGTCGGACTGCTGCGACGCGTAGCCGGTGCGTGCAAGGTAGCGGTCGAGGAGGCCCGGAAACAGCTTGTTCGCCCAGATCGCCTTGAGGGCCGGAAACCCGACATAGACCTCGCGCCGCCGGTGGGTCGCAGCCCAGACGATGGCGCGGGCGGCGAGCTCCGGCGCGAAGATCGGCGGGACCGGCTGCGGCCGGTGCGCCATGTGGTTGCGCGCCCAATCGAACTGCGGCGTGTCGAGTGCGGGCATCTGCACCATCGTGACGTGGACGCAGCTGCGCTCGTGCAGAAGCTCGGTGCGCAGCGCATTGGTAAAGCCGCGGATCGCGAACTTGGCGCCGCAGTATGCCGACTGCAACGGAATCGCCCGGTAGGCGAGCGCCGAGCCTACCTGCACGATCGTGCCTTGGTTGCGCGCGCGCATGCGCCGCAGCGCCGCCATGGTGCCGTAAACGGTGCCGAGATAGGTGACTTCGGTGGCGCGACGGAACTCGTCGGCAGCCATCGCATGGAGTGGCGAGAAGACGGTCGCCATCGCGTTGTTGACCCAAACGTCGATGGGACCGAGCCGAGCTTCCACCGCCGCGGCCGCAGCGTCCACGGCATCGGCGTCGGCCACGTCGCAGGGATACGCGAGGGCGACGCCGCCGAGCCGCTGCACGTCCTCGCTCGCGCTCGCAAGACGCGTCGGGTCGCGGCCCAGCAGGCCGATGCTCGCACCCCGGCGGGCGAACGCCCGGGCGGTCGCGCGGCCCACGCCCGCACCCGCGCCCGTGATGACGACGACGGTTCGGGAGTTGATATGTCTCGACATGGCTGTCATCTCGCGACGAATGCGGTCTCGAAGCGGCGTGAGGAACGTGTCGGCGCACCGCGCTGTCGAATCGCAACCGGCTCGCGCTCGAGGAGGCACCGTTGAACGACCTGCACCTGTCCGTCACGGAACTTGCATTGATTGCGGCCACGCGCGGCATGGCGGGCGTGGGCATCGGACTCCTGATCGCCGATCTGTTCAGGACCGAAACCCGCAAACCGGTGGGCTGGACGCTCGTCGCCGTTGGCGCCTTGACGACCGTACCCATTGCTGTCGGCCTTCTCGCGCAGCGGCGCCGGCATGCGCTGCGGAACGTCTCGTCGTTGCCGCAACGCTAGGAGCCTGTCGGGCTTGCTCTCACGCATGCGTTGCTGGGCCAAAAAGCGATGGCGGCAAGGCGCGAGGCGAAGCGCATATCGGGAATATGCGCGAGACTCGCAACGACGCGGACGCGCTTTTTGGCAGCAACCCGGAGGGACGGGGGGCGAGTTGGGCGCATTTCGGTGTTGCGCGCCCTCGCCATACTGCCGGTATGCCTTCGGACGCGCGCCTTGAACTGCGCCCAACTCGCCTCCGTCGCATGCGCGACAGCAAGCCCGACAGGCTCCAGCCGCCACCGTAGAAGCCGCACCGCCGGCGCGAACACGCGCGGGCCGGTTCCACGTTCTCACCGTGCGCGCCCGCCTATCCGTCACACCGCCTCCTTGCGAGTAAGTCGATAGACATTGGAAAACGCCATTCCCATCGCGGTTCCCGGGCGGGCGCCATCTACGGCGCAACGCCATGCAGTTCCCGGGACGCCGTCCCTCGTTGCGCTCACGATCGCAGCAGCGGGCGGTGCGCCGCCTTCGCCTCCAGGTGCCGCGCGAGCCTCGGCAGCGTGAGCGCCTGGACGAGGATGCTGAAGATGACGACGCCGTAAGTCGCGGCGACGATCGTTTCGCGGCCCATTTCCGCAGGGAGCGACAGCGCGAGCGCAACCGATATGCCTCCGCGCAGCCCGCCCCACGTCATGATCGCGACCGTTTCCGGCGCGTAGTCGCGGAAACGGCTCAAGACGGCGATGGAAATGCGCACGCTCGCCCAACGCGCAAGCAGGACGATCGGCACCGCGACGAGTCCCGGGGCGAGCGTTGCGAGGACCGGCTCGAGCGTGACGAACTCGAGCCCGATCAAACCGAAGAGGAGAAGGTTCAGCAATTCGTCGATCAGCTCCCAAAACGAAAACAGATGCTGCCGGGTGCGCTCCGACATCGTATAGCGTTTGCCCTGGTTGGCGACCAGCAGCCCCATCATGACCACGGCAATCGGCGCAGACGTGTGCAACGAGTCGGCCAGCGCGTAACCGCCCGTCGCCATCGACAGCGTGATCAGGATCTCCACCGCGTAGCTGTCGACTCCCTTCAGCAGGAACAGACCGACGGCGCCGATCGCCAAGCCGATGACGATGCCGCCCACGACCTCGGTCGCGAACAGCATGGCAGCTTCGGAGACCGAAACGCTGTGACCGGCGGTGGCGACCGTGAAGATTCCGATGAAGAGCACGACGCCCATCCCGTCGTTGAACAGGCTTTCGCCCGTGATCTTGGTCTCGAGATGTGTCGCCACGCCGAGCCTGCGCAGCAGGCCCAGCACCGCGATGGGGTCGGTCGGCGATATGAGCGCGCCGAAGAGCAGACATTGCACGAACGGCAATTCGAATCCGAGCACGCGGCCGGCATAGTAGAAGCCGGCGCCGACGAGGGTCGCGGAGAGCGCGACGCCCACGGTGGCAAGGGCGACGATCGTCCACTTCTCGCCGCCGATGTCGCTCCAGTCGACATGAAGGCTTCCCGCGAACAGCAGCAGCCCAAGCAAGCCGTGAAAGACGATTTTCGAAAAATCGATGGACCCGATGGCCTCCTTCGCCCAATCGGTGAGCGCCGGATCCAATGCGCCCGCCGCGACCACCACAAGCGACCCGGCGAGTCCGATCGCGGTAATGCCGATCGGTTCGGGAAGCTTCAGCAGGCGGCAATTAAGGTATCCGAAGAAGGCGACCAGCGTCAGCACCAGCGCGACGACGTGGAACAGGGACAAGAGCCACTCCGGCGGGGCGCGTCAGGATTGCGGCTCAGTCGGCAATCGCGCAAAGATGCCCAGGGGTATTTGCGCACACCGCCGCCTCCGCCGCTTCTGCGGTCCCGACAGAAGCGGCGAAGACAGAAAGCTACCAAGCTCCCCGACTGGGCTCACGGCGGATTTCAATACTGGCTGCCGCTGCTGGTACGGCCCATGCTCCCGGTCGAGCTTCTCCCGCTTTCGGCGTTGGCATTGTTCGTGGTGCCGCTCATCGACGTGGAACCTGATTTGCCGCTCGCCGCGCTGCTGCCGGCGTACGTGCCGGCCGCCGTACTGCTCATCGCGCCGCTGCCCGCTCCCCCGCTTGCGGCGGAAAGTGCGTCCTGGAGCACCGCAATCTGGGACGACGGCGGCTGTGCGCTGCCGCTGAAGACGTCGGCGACCTTCATCGGCCTGCCGTAGAAAGCGCCGGTTTCCGCGTCATCGAAATTGATGTCGGTCACGCTGATCGCGAGCGAACCGAGCAGGCCCTTCGTGTCCGACCAGACCGTCACGTCGCCCTTGCCCGTGGAGCTCTGCGCCTTGCCGGACCAGGCGACGATCGTGAGCCCCGCCTCGGCATTGAGCGACCAGTTGTTGTCCTGCCTGAAGCTGCGCACCGCCTTGTCGTTGTTGAGGACGAAGACCAGCGATCCACCCTCGACACCGGCTTCGGCGCCGATGCTGACCCCGCCGGTGTTGTAGAACGCGGGCTCGCCCCAGGTGCCGCCCTTCCTGACCATCAGCACCCCTTCGCCGCCGCGGCCGCCCACGCCGAGCGCGGCCCGACCATAATGCGGAACGATGAAGACGCCGGCTGCCTGCGGCAGCAATTTAGCGGCCTTGCCGTCCTGCTCCATCCGGCGAATCACTTGCGCAGCTTCATCCATCTGGCGCCGCGCGTCTGTCGCTTTGTCGCTCTTCGCTGTCGCCTGGGCAGTGTTGCTCCGATTGCTCATTCCATTGTCGGTCCCGGCCGCGACAGCGACCCCGCCGAGCGCCGCCAGGGCGACGGAACATGCGGCCACCAATACACGTCTGCTGAAGATGTTCGCAACCATGCTAATGCTCCTATCAATGCGTTGCCGCTTGGACGGGTCTCAACGTCCTTGCGATTCCCCGCGCGCGTCCATCGACGAAAATCACTTGCCCTCGGACTTCGCCGCCTTTTGCGCGGCCTCCGCGAGCTGAAGGTGCTCGCGAAGCGTGGGCAACGTGTCCTCGGCGAACCGCTTGAGGTCCTGGTCCGAGCCGGATGCAGCTTCGTGTTCGAATTCCTTGATCGCCTTCTTGTGATCGGACACCTCGCGCTCGGTGTAGGCGCGCTCGAACTTCACGCCGGAAAGTTTTTCCAAGACGTCGAGTTCGCGCTCGCCCGATTTGTCGAGCTTGTCGGGGACAGCGATTCCCTTCTCGCTCGCAATGCGCTCGAGTTGGCGGTTCGCCCGGCCATGGTCCTGCACCATCCGGGCGCCAAATTCCTTGATCTTCGGGACTTGCGATTTCTGTTCCGCGAGCTTGGCGGCTTCAACTTCGGCCATGCCGCCCTGTTTCGCCTTGGCGACGAAAACGCGATCGTCCCGCGACAGAGGCGATCGAGTCGTCGTTCCGCCGCTGTTCGCGTTCCCGTCGTGTGGTGCGGCGCAAGCGGTTGTCGCGGCCGCGAGCAGCATCACTGGAAAGACGGTGTTGAAAAAATTACATCGCGCCATGGCAAATTCTGCTCTCCAACCGGAATGAACAACGCAAAACCAAAAAAGAATAAGAAAAAAACATGCGCACTTCTCTCCATCGCGGTTTGATTCGCCCACAGGGATTTTGTTCACGACCGCAGCGCACGACGCGCGCGTTGCCGAAATCCGGAACTTCCGGAGACGTGTTCCGGTCTAGCAACTGCGGGCGGGATTCGAGCAATCTGTGAGCCGAGCTTCCGCGAACAGCCCGTTCGAACCGATGGGAGGCGCGCCCATGGCAATTTCGTCGAAACGCAATCTGCTGAAGGCCGCCGTTCTTGCGCCCGCGGCGGCAATGGTCCCGTTGCATTTCTTCCGCGATGTGCAGGATTCCCGGGCCACCGAGCCGGCGTACGCGGCGCCAAAGCTCGTCTACTTCAGCGCCGACGAATTCGCTTTCATCGACGCGGCAATCGCGCGAATCATCCCCAGCGACGACCTCGGACCGGGGGCCAAAGAGGCGGGCGTAACCGTCTTTATCGACCGCCAGCTCGCAGGCCCCTACGGACGCGCGGAGACCTGGTACATGCAGGGGCCGTGGCGCGAAGGGATCGAGGAGCAGGGCTATCAGCTCAAGCTGACGCCGGCGCAGCTCTACCGCACCGCCATCCGGGCGATCGATGCGAAGGTGAAGCAGGAGCACGGCGGCAAGCGCTTCGCGGAGCTCGATGCGCAGGCGCAGGACGGCATCCTCGACGCCATCGACAAGGACGAGATGCAAGTGCCGGAAGCGCATGCCCGAGCGTTTTTCGAGATGCTGGTGCGCAACACCGTGGAAGGATTCCTCGCCGATCCCATGTATGGCGGCAACCGCGACTTCATCGGCTGGAAGCTGATCGGCTTTCCCGGACCCCGCTACAACTACGTCGCCGAGATCGAGCAGTACGGCAAGAAATACGACATGCCCTTCGTCAGCATCGCCGGAGCCGATTCAAGCGTGCGGAAAGGATAGCTCATGGCGAGGCGTCTTCCTTCCGTCGATGTCGTGCTGGTGGGTTTCGGCTGGACGGCGAGCATATTGGCCAAGGAGTTGACTGACTCCGGCCTGCAGGTGGTCGCGCTCGAGCGCGGCGGGTTCCGCGACACCATTCCCGATTTTTCTCCGTCCACCGTGCAGGACGAGCTGCGTTACGCGGTGCGCCACGAGCTGTTCGAGGAGCCCGAGCGCGAAACGATGACATTTCGCAACTCGAACCGGCAGACCGCGCTGCCGATGCGCCATCTCGGATCGTTCAACCCCGGTTCGGGCGCAGGCGGCGCCGGCGTCCACTGGAACGGTCAATGCTGGCGCTTTCTGCCCTCGGACTTCCTTGCTCACAGCCACAACGTGCAACGGTATGGCGCGAAATTCGTTCCCGCCGACATGACGATCCAGGACTGGGGCGTCACCTACGAGGAGCTCGAGCCTCATTACGACAAGTTCGAATACCTGTGCGGCGTTTCGGGCACGGCGGGCAATCTCGAAGGCACGGTCCAGCCCGGTGGCAACCCGTTCGAAGGCCCACGTGCCCGTGGCTATCCGCTGCCGCCGCTCAAGCGGGCGCGCGGCTCGATCCTTTTCGACAAGGCGGCGAAGGAAGCAGGCTTCCAGCCTTTCCCGGCACCGGCCGCGAACACGTCGAAGCCGTACAAAAATCTCTACGGCGTGCAGCTGGGCGAATGCACCTACTGCGGCTACTGCGAGTGGTTCGGCTGCGGCAACTATTCGAAGTCGAGTCCGCAGACGTGCGTATTCCCCGTATTGCTCGGCCGCAACAACTTCGAGCATCGCATGCGCTGCGAAGTGACGCGGGTGAATGTCGACTCGCGCGCCCGGCGCGCCACCGGCGTCACCTATGTCGACATCTCGGGACAGGAGTTCGAGCAGCCCGCCGAGCTCGTCATCCTGTGCGCGTACGCCACGCACAACGTCCATTTGCTGCTGGTCTCGGGCATCGGCAGGCCCTACGATCCGGAGCGCAACGCCGGCGTGGTGGGGCGCAACTACGCCTATCAGGTGACCTCGAGCGTGGATGTCTTCTTCGATGACCTCCTCAATCCGTTCATGGGCGCGGGCGCGCTCGGCCAGGCGATCGACGAGTTCAACGGCGACAACTTCGATCACGGGCCGCATGGTTTCATCGGCGGCGGCTACATCGCACTGTGGAGCACCGGAGGCCGTCCCATCCTGCAGCATCACGTGCCGGCGGGCACGCCGACGTGGGGCTCCAAGTTCAAGAAAGCGCTGGCGGAAAACTACCTGCGCAGCGCAAGCATCGCCACGCACGGCGGCGTGATGAGCTATCGCGACGCTTACCTCGATCTCGACCCGACCTACCGCGACACCTACGGCAACCCGCTGCTGCGTCTGACCTTCGACTGGCACGACAACGAGCACAAGATGTCGAAGTTCCTCACCGACCGGGCGGAAGACATCGCCAAGGCGATGCACGCGCGCTCCCATCACGCCAAGCCGCGCACCGGGCACTATTCGATCGTGCCCTACCAGACCACACACAACACCGGCGGCGCAGTGATGGGAACGGATCCGAAAACGAGCGTGGTCAACCGGTACCTGCAGTCGTGGGACGTCCCCAATCTGTTCGTGATGGGCGCCTGCGCGTTTCCGCAGAACGCTGGCTACAACCCGACCGGCACGGTGGGCGCGCTCACGTTCTGGGCGGCCGATGCGATCCGCAAGCAGTACCTGCGGAACCCGGGCCCGCTGATGAGCGCCTGAGATCGAACGACCTTCGCGCGGCTAAGGCCACATCCATCATGACCACGACGACTACGATGCTTGCAGCGGCCGTTTTCGGCGCGATCGCCGCCGTGTTTGCCACGGTCGCTGCGGCCGCTGAATCTTCGCACGCCGAGATCGAGCGCGGTCGATACCTCGTCTACGCCGGAGATTGCGCCGCCTGCCACACCGACGACGGCGGCAAGCCCTTCGCCGGCGGCCGGCCGATACCGACGCCCTTTGGCACGCTCTACGCGACCAACATCACACCGGACCAGCGCACGGGCATCGGCGACTGGACCGACGACCAGTTCTGGAACGCCATGCACAACGGGATCCGCGCCGACGGCAAGCACCTGTACCCGGCGTTTCCCTACCCGTGGTACACGCGCTTGACCCGCGAGGACGTGCTGGCGATGCGGGCATACCTCGGCACGCTCGCGCCGGTGCGCCATGAGAACAAGGCGCCCGATCTTCCGTGGCCCTTGCGCTGGCGCGGCTCGCTCGGGGCCTGGAATACGCTCTTTTTCAAGGCGGGCAGCTACGTGCCCGATCCAAGCCGATCGACGCAGTGGAACCGCGGCGCGTACCTGGTCGAAGGGTTGGGGCACTGCGGCGCATGCCACTCGCCCAAGAATTTCCTGGGTGCGGTGAAGAAGGACGAGCACTTCGAAGGCGGCCAGGGCGAAGGCTGGTTCGCAACCAGCCTGACCAAGAACCCCCGCGACGGTCTGGGTCCTTGGAGCGTGGACGAAATCGTCGAATATTTGAAAACCGGCGCCACGGACCGCGCGCGCGCGCTGGGGCCGATGGCGGAGGTCGTACGCGATTCGACGATGCACCTTTCGGACGCCGATTTGCGCGCGATGGCCGTCTATCTCAAGGACTTCCCCGGCGACGACGGGGCCCGGCCCGAACAGAAGACCGCCTCGGCCGACACCGAAGGGCTCGCACAGGGCAAGCTCGAATATCTCGATCAATGCGCCGGCTGCCACATGGAGGGCGGCGAAGGGGTTTCCGCGGTCTTTCCGCCGATCAAGGACAATACCGCGGTCCAGGCTCGCGATCCGCAGTCGCTCGCGCGCCTCGTACTCGAAGGCGCGCCGAGCGTGAAGACGCCGACAAAACGCGAAGGGTTTGCCATGCCGGGTTTCGCGGACAAGCTTTCCGACGCCGAGGTCGCCGAACTGCTCACTTATCTGCGTGCGAGCTTTGGCAACCGAGCCGGGGCCGTCTCGGCGACGCAGGTTGCGGACGTCCGCAAGGCGCTTCGAGAAGAGCCGTAGTCTTCGCTTGCCGGCAGAAGAGCCGTAGTCTTCGCTTGCCGGCAGAAGAGCCGTAGTCTTCGCTTGCCGGCGATCCTGCGCCCGGGGGAGGCCAAAGCCGCGACCGTCACCGCGGCAGCGTGGAACTGCCCCGCGAGCCCGCCTCGCGGCGGGTGACGCGCTCCTGAAGCAGCGTTACTTCTTCTTCTTGGACGAAGCCTTCCGCTTCGGAACCTTGGCGCCTGCCTTCCGGGCTTCCGACAACCCGATGGCGATCGCCTGCTTGCGACTCGTGACCTTCTTGCCGGACTTTCCGCTCTTCAGCGTGCCCCGCTTTCTCTCCTGCATCGCTTTTTTGACTTTGGTTTGCGCCTTCTTTCCGTATCGAGCCATTCTCGCCCTCCTTCAAGTTTGTTTCGACGCGAGTCCGCTTAACTATTCGCTATTGCTTCGGGTCCTTTGCCGGTGTGGAATGATCGTTCGCTTGCCCCGGACGAGGCATGGACGCCGATTCTTCGTCCTTCCCCATCGGCTTCATCGGCGCATCGCTCGCTTTGGCCGCGTTCACGTCATCCGTGCGCGCGGTTGGCTCCGCCGCGGGCGCCGCTGATGGCGCGGATTTCGGCGAGGGCGCCGAAACCCGCGGAGGTGCCGTTACCGGTTCGTGCGAATCGTCCACTCGACTGCACGCGCCGAGCTGCAGCGCCACGGTGACGACGGCGAGACATACCGGAAAGCGGCGAACGAGTTTCGGCGACTTCACAGGACCCCCATCAGCGCGAGGACGATGACGATGATCAGCACCAGGCCCAGACCGCCGCTGGGGTAGTAGCCCCATCCGGTGCTGTACGGCCACGTCGGCAAGGCACCGATGAGCAACAGAAGCACGAGAATGATCAGTACCAAACGCATGGCTTCCTCCTTTTTCGAATCGGCAGCGCCATCTTCCCTGAGCTCGCCGGCCGCCGCGTTGAATTCAACGAAACGCCGCTACGCTCACGCTTGTTGCGCAACCGATTCTGGAGGCGGGCAGAGGGGCGGACAATGAGAAGATGTCTGATTGCGGTGTAGGGCGAAGGCTCGTCGCTCGCGACACCGCCTCGCGGGAACTCCCCCGAACCGATCGGGTGCTTCGTGGCCGATGGAAGGCTCGCTTGCACCGGCGAAGGAGCAGCGCTCAGCGACGCGGCACCGGCAGACGCACGCAGACCGCGGTGCCTTTTCGGTCGGCGCCTTCGCCGATGATGAGCTCTCCGCTGCATTGCGCCATCCGTTCCCGCATTCCGAGAATCCCGTGCGAACGAGGGTTTTCGAGCGTATCGGGCGCGATGCCAACGCCGTCGTCGACGATCGACAGATTCAGCTCGTGACCCGCGACCGACAGGCTGACCTTCACCGTGCGGGCTTTCGCGTACTTGCCCACGTTCGTGAGCGACTCCTGGACGATGCGGAACAGCGACAGCGCGACATCGTCGGGAAGCTCGGGTAGCGTCTCGGACAGCTGCATGTCGACGCTGACGCCTGATACTTGCGACCAGCGCTCCGCGTGGTCGCGGATCGCGGCGACGAGCCCGAGGTGATCGAGCATCACGGGCCGCAGGTCGGCGATGATGCGTCGCTTGATGTCTCGTGCCTGGTGGAGAAGCGCGATTGCGTTGAGCTGCCGGGCGACGAGATCGGGCACGCGGACGCGTAGCTCTTCGAGCACCGAATTCAACTCCATCCCGATCACCGTGTGCAGGGCGCCCAACTCGTCGTGCAGCTCCGACGCCAGCCGTTGCCTCTCGTCCTCGGCCAATCGAATCAGGTATCGCGACAGCTCGCGCAACTGTTCGGTGCGCCGCGTTACGGCGATCGCCAGCGCGTCGCGCGAGCGCGCCAGTGCGTCCTCGGCCGACTTGCGATGGGTGATGTCGACGACAACGTTGATCGCGCCCAGGACCGCTCCATTCTCGTCCACGAATGGGTTCGCATGCGCCATGGCTACGATCTGACCGCCGTCGGGGCGCTGGAGGACGATCTCTTCGCGGCTGTATTCCTTGCCGTCCCTGAGGGCGCGCGCCATCAGGCATTGGGCGTGGGGAATCGGGTGGCCGTCGAGCGAATAGAGCCTGAACGATCCGCAGAATCGATCGTCCGGATCGTTCAACTTGGGGGCGCGGCCCCATAGTTCCACGGCCCGGGGATTGTAGTGCGTGATCAGCCCGGCGGCGTCGCAGGTGTACGCGCCGACCGGAAGATTCTCGAGGAGCCGATGGAATTCGACGCTGTCGACGCGGATCGGGCGCAGTGGGTCGGCCGACCTGTTCTCGTCGTGGCCTGCGGCCCCTTGGGCCGGTTCGCTCGTATGGGTACTGGCAACGGGACGGATGTGCTGCATCGGAAGCCCCGGAACCGCGAAAATTCGTGGACGAATCTTGCCGGCGGGCACGTGCAAATGCTGTAAGGCGCCGCCTACTTCGGCTGTCGGCGCGATCCGAATTTCCGTCGGACGGCGCCTACGATTTAACGTAGACGACGGTCTCCGTTCGGAATCGGTCGCCGCCGGGAGGTCAGCCCGCCATTGGCGACGCAAAAAAGCGGCGGATGCAAGCATCCGCCGCAAGGGAGTCCGGGGGAGGGAGGGCCCGCGGACTTGACTGTCCCCAGGCGGGGACAGGAGGGGATCTCGTTACTTCTGGTATTTCGCTTTGGCGTTGGCGACGCAGCTGTCCTTCGCATGGCCCGACATCGCGTCGCATTTCTCGAGCGCTACCTTGTAGTCCGCGTCGAGCTTCTCTTCCCGGGCGTCCCGGCGAGCCGTGGCGACCGTTTCACTCGCTTTCGCGTCGGCCTTGGCCTTGACTTCGCCCGCCTTGGCTTCCTTCATGCAAACGTCCTTGTCGTTGCCCTTCTTCGCGCCGCACTGGGCTTTGGTCACGTCGTAGTCGGCTTCGGCCGCAGCGATCTTCGCCTCCGCACGCGCCTTCTCGGTATTCTTGTACTGCGCTTCGGCATCGGCGACGGCCTTTTTCTCCGCAGCCTTCGCCTCGGCGACGCAAACGTCCTTCTGATTGCCGGACATACCATCGCAGCGCTCTTTCGCCGTCTTGTACTCCATTTGGGCATGATTCTTCGCGGCGCTGTAGTCTGCCGAGGTCATGCCGGCGGCGAAAGCAAGCGTCGGCGCCGCGAGGCCGACGATGAGCCCCTGAAAGAGGCGGTTAAGGGTGAGTCCGGTCATGAGTGGCTCCTTTCGGGACGTCCCGCGGGTGACTGCCCGGCGGAGGGGTTCCAATCCGCATAACGGGTTTCGAATTTGTCGATCTGCCGCTCGGCCTCGTCCTTCCCGATTCCGTAGGCCTCCTGCAGCTTGCCGGCGAGCTGATCGCGCTTGCCGGCGATGACGTCGAGCTGATCGTCGGTCAGCTTGCCCCATTGCTCCTTCACGTTGCCCTTGAATTGCGTCCAATTGCCTTTCACTTGATCCCAGTTCATCCACGTTCTCCACTCGGTTGGTCGTTTGGGCGGGCGCCCACTGCGTGGGTTTCTCGAGCAGCGGGCGTGCCAGACAGAGATGACAGCCAATTCAATGAGTTGGAAGGGGATACTCAACGCAGCTTTTGCAGAAAATCCCCGGCGATGCGTAGTTTTTTCATCGCGGGTTCCCCGATTTGCGCGAGCCGCGCAGGCATAGGGAGTGGGCGCAAGGCCGAAGCGACAACGGGAGCAGCAAGGCCGACCGCGGGCGTCGGCAGCGCCGACGGGTTCGGCGCGACGCGCCGGACGTCAGTGCTCGACGGGCATCATCAGCAACACTGCGAACCCCGTGGGTCCGCGGGTCACGACGAAGCTCCCGCCGACGAGCGTCGCCGCCTGCTGCAGCACACTTGCCTCGTCGCTTTCCTTCGGCGAAAGCCGCAGCGGAAGGTCGGGCTGGTCGGGCAAGGCCAGGATTCGAAGCGACGCATCGTGGCCATTCGATCTGAATTGCAGCGTGATTTCTCCGCCGCGCTTGCGCAGCGCCATCGCCTCCAGCGCCCATTCGGCCGCGCGGTAGACGAGAAACGACTTCTCGCGGCTGCTGACGGTGACGCTTTCCTCCACCGTCGCCTTGACGGCCGGGCCGCCGAGATCGGAATAGGACTTGGCGAGCAGACCTAGCGCCTCGCTGACGTTTTCCTCCTCGGGTCGCACCTGGTGGAGATCGGCTTCGGCCCAAATGTGCTCGTCGCGCGCGTGCTGCATCGCGCCGACCAGGGCGCGAAGGCGCTCGGCCTCGGGCGAGCCGGCCGGCGCGGCCGCCGCGGCGAGCCGCGTTCGCAGCAAGGCGTCCTGCAACAGCGTGGCGACCCGCCCATCCGCCGTAACGGGACCCGGGGAGAGCGGTACCGCCCTCTCGGTGTCGATGTGCACCAGCGGCGGAATGAACGACTTGAGCCGCCGCACGGCAACGAACAGCAACGCCGCGACGAGCACGATCAAGGCTGCCAGCAGGTATCGGTCGCGGCGTGCGGCGTCGATGCCGGCGACCAGCACGCCTCGGTCGCGCGCGAGCTGAATCTGTTCGCGGGCTTCGAGCTTCGCGATCACGGCGCGTATCGCCCCGGTGGTTTCCTTGCCGGGCACGCTTTGGTCGGAGGGCAACGACTGGTCGGGCGCACCGCGTTTCTGCTCGATGGCGGCGGCCGAGAGCTCCGTGCGCTTGGCGATCAGCGGAACCAGGCTTTCGACGAGCGCCAGCTCGTCCGGGTTGTCGCGTATCCGGTCGCGCAGCGTCGTCAGCAGCCCGGGAATGTCGCGTCGCGCGCGCTCGTAGGGCTCGAGGTCGGCGGCGCTCCCCGACTGCACGAAGCTCCGCGCAGAGGTCTCGAGGTCGGCGACGGTTTTTTGCAGCGCCTCCAGATCGTGCGCCATGAACGCCGATTCGCCGAGGGACTCGTCGAGCCGTTCGATTGCGTCAAGGCGAACCAGGCCGACCCACGCCGAAGCGATGGCGATGGCGACCAGCAGCCACAGCAGCAGATAGGTGGCAAGGACCGGCGGGGTGGGTGGGCGCGGCATGACTTTCGTCGCATCGGCGACGGAGCATATACCGTTTGTGCACGCCAGGGCCGGCGACCCGCCGAAAATGGTCGGTTATGAGGATCCCCGGATCAATTGGCCTTGAGGCGCACCCGCAGGACCTTGCGATCGTACTCGGCCTCGGTGTCCATCCCGATCTCCACGCCCGCCGCTGTGTAGACGCGTCCACCGCTCCTGCGGCAGACGTTCCGTTCGTATTGGCAGGGTCCCATTTCGGGGTGCGACTGGCAGAGCCGCGCGACCTTGGGCGCGAACTGGATCGCCGTCTGCTTGCGCTCGCCGCCGACCTCGGCGACGCAAACGTATTGCGCGCCCGCCGGGGCGATGATCGTCGCGCCCGGCTTGGGGCGGGCTGCGGGCGCACCGGTCGCCGCGGACGGTACCGGCGGCTGAACAGGCTTGCGGACGACGCCCGCACCGGCGACATCCTTCGGCGATGTCAGCGGGACGGGCTCGGGTGCGGTGCAAGCGGCGAGGGCGATCGCTGCCGCTGCGAGCAGACGGGGGAACAGGCGGGCGAGTTTCATCCTCCGGTCGAGCGGGTGTGTACGCCTGCGGGTCGACGATGCGCATGCTTCATCGATCTTCCTTCGGTGCAGACATCGCGCGGGAGGCGTTGGCAAGGGCGCGACGTCGGATGGGCCGAGGATGTCGCCCCATCGCAAGCGGGACTGTCGGACGCGTCCGAAACGCCGGTAGGTCGCATCCTACGCGGTGGTGCCATCGATGGCGTTCGCTCTCTTTCGCGCGGAGGCGGGAGCCGACGTGCGGATCAAGCTCGTATTGGCACATCGCTTGCTCGGAATTTCAGTGGTTCGCACAACCCGGTGCAATGCGGCGCCGGCGTGCGACCGGTCTCCGTTTGCCGCAATGGAGGAAGCGATGAGGACAATCGGGCAGCGAGCGCTTGGAATGGTCGTGGTGGCGAGCCTGTCGCTGATCGCCGCAGGCTGCGAGCAGCGGCAGGATTCGGCGGAGGTCGCCGGTCGGAAGATCGATCGCGCGGCGGAGACCGCCGGTCAGAAGATCGATCGCGCGGGCAACGAGGCTGCAGAAAAGACGAAGGTGGCGGCGGCGAAAGCGGCGGGCGTCCTCGACGATGCGGCGATCACGGCCAAGGTGAAGGCCGCACTGTTCGCGGAGCCTGGATTGAAAACACTGCAGATCGAAGTCGACACGCATGACGGCGTCGTGACGCTTGCCGGCGCCGTCGACTCGGCGGTTCTGCGCCAGCGGGCGGTCGAGATCGCCGGGGCGATGACGGGCGTGCAGCAGGTCCTCGACAAGCTGGTCGTGAAATCTTGACGCAGCGCGGAGCGGAAAGGACGTCGCCGCGCGCGTGGCGGGCGGCTGATTCGATCGGTAAAAAATACCGCCGCAAGGGGAAAAGATTGCCGAGCTGACCATGCAGAAGACCGTCGTCGGCGCATTCGACCGCTACGCAGCCGCGCAAGGCGTCGTGCGGGACCTTCAGGCCGACGGTTTCATGGCGCGCAACGTGAGTATCGTCGTGCGCGAACCGGATGCGGCACCGCGCCTTCGGAAACCGCGGCGAATCCGGATGAATCGGGCCGTGCCGCCACCAGCGCAGCGACGGGCGGGGTCGTAGGCGGCGCTGCGGGACTCGCTGCGAGCCTGATCGGAATCGCGATTCCCGGCATCGGCGCGATCCTCGCTGCGGGGCCCATCGTGGCGGCGCTGACCGGCGCCGGGGTGGCCGCGATCGCCGGAGGCCTGAGCGGCAGGCTCAAGCGAGCCGCGCACCCAACCGAGGCCCGTCGCGACGATCGATAGGACGACCGGTTCGCGATGAATGGAAAAACGAGGGCGGACGCGAGAACGATGCGTTCGTCGATCGGCAAGGCGCTGCGCTCGGCATTCGCGGATGGCCCTGCGGCCGGAAAAGCCTGCGAGCATACGTTTATCGGCAACGGGCAACGTTGGAACTCGCTAGCGGCAACGTGACCGGTAATTCCTGCCACGACGGGGAAACAATTACCCGGCGCCACAGGCTTCGCAGGTTGCCGTCAGGGCCCTTTCTCCTGTGGCTGCGCGATTGAAAACGATGGCTCGGCGGTGGCATGGCGCTTGCTGAACTGGGGGTGCCTAACGGCTAAGGTGCAAGGCGACATCGGAGCGCGACTCCTCAACCCACCGTAAAGGAAATGCAAATGATCTCGAAGCTCATGCTGCTGCTGGTGGCGATTTCCATCGGATCGATTCCCCTCGCCGGCTGCAACACCGTCCAGGGGGCGGGAAAGGACATCGAGAAGGGCGGCCAGAAAGTGCAGGAAGAGGCCAAGGAAAACAAGAAGTACTAGCCGCAATAGTTCTGTGGTGTAGCGGTGGCCGCTCGCCGCTCCAGAGGGCGGCGAGCGGCATTCTTGTTTTGCCGGGCGAGCGGGCGGAGGTCCATTGGGCGAGGGCAATGCGTTCGTTGCGAATTTCCGGCCGCCCGGAAGCGCCGCAGCGCGACGGCTCGCCGCGATGCGTGCCGCTTTGGGCGCCGCATTGGCGTCGCTCGCGCTGCTGTTCGCCGGATGCGCGTCGCTGCCGCCGATCATCGACGCGCCGAAGTCCGCATCGACGGCGCTCGCGAATCCGGAAGCGACTGCGCTGGGCAGACAACTCGAGGCCAGCGCAAGAAAGCACCCGGGCCTTTCCGGCTTCCAGCTGCTGGCGGACGGGCCCTCGAGCTTCACGCTCCACCTCGAGATCGCGGCCCGCGCCGAGCGCACGCTCGACGTTCAGTACTTCCTTCTGAACCAGGACGACACGGGACAGCTGCTCCTCGAAGCGCTGCTCGAAGCCGCCGATCGCGGCGTGCGCGTGCGCATTCTCATCGACGATGCGGAGGCCTTCGAGAAGGGGTCAACGATCCGGCCGCTCGCCGCGCATCCGAACATCGAGATTCGCATCTTCAATCCCTTCGTCGTCCGCCGCGAGCTCTCGGTCCTGCGCTGGGCCGAATTCCTGCTCGCGAGCCGCCGCCTCAACTACCGGATGCACAACAAGCTCTTCGTCGGCGACAACGCGATTGCGGTGACCGGCGGCCGCAATGTCGGCGACGCGTATTTCCAGGCGAGCAACGTGGTCAACTTCGGCGACTTCGATCTCGCCGTCGCCGGGCCGATGGTGCGGGTCCTGTCGCGGAGTTTCGATCTCTACTGGAACGACAAGCTCGCCGTCCCGATCGAGACGCTTCCCCTCGGCAAGCCCTCCGCGGCAGATCTCGAGGCCTGCCGCAAGGCGCTGGCGGCGCACAAGCAGAAGATGGCCGAGTCGGACTACGTCCGCTCGCTTCCGAAGGACGACAGGCTCGCGGAGATCCTGTCCGGCGAGCGGCCGCTCATCTGGGCCAAGGCGGTGCTTGCGTACGACCCGCCCGACAAGTCGCAAGTCGAGCAGGACGGCGAGTCGTGGAGCCTCATGTGGCCGCGTGTCGCAGCGGCAGTCGGAGGCGCGCGGCGCGAGGTCATCATCGTCTCACCGTATCTCGTGCCGGGCGAATCGGAAATGGCGCTGATCCGGCGCTTGCGCGAGCGCGGTGTGCGCGTACGCCTGCTCACGAATTCACTCGCGTCGACCGACATGCCGATCGCCCACGCCGGCTACGTGGGTTACCGAAGGCCGCTGCTCGAGCTGGGCTGCGAACTCTACGAGGTCCGGCACGTTCCCGGAGAGCCGGAAGAGCACGGACTCGTCAAATCGGGAGGGTCGGGCCAGTTCGGTCTGCACGCGAAGGTCATCGTCATCGACCGGCAACGGGTGTTCGTGGGCTCGATGAACTTCGATCAGCGCTCGCTCGATATCAACACCGAGATCGGGATCGTCATCGACAGTCCAAGAATCGCGGACGAGGTCGCCGCGCGATTCGAGGCGATGACGCTGCCCGCGAACAGCTACCGGCTCGTACTCAAGCCAGCCGTGACCGGAGCTCCGACGATCGAATGGGTGACCCGCGAGGACGGAAAGACCGTCCGTTTCTTTACCGAGCCGAATGTCGACCTCGGCAAGCTCGCGCTGATCGACATGCTGTCGTTGCTCCCCATCGATCGGCTCCTCTGACGCCCGCCCGGCCGGTCACTTCGAGGCGATCGGCGATCGCGTGGCGAGCAGACGCGTAAGGAAGACGGCGCTGTCCTCCTCGCTGCCATCGGGGTTCCTGACCCGGTAATGGTTGCCGGTCGTCCCGGATCGCGAACCGATCTCGCGCACGAAATCCTCGGCCGAGTGCACGCGATCGCGGTCGTGGGCCCACTTGAGGCGCAGGAAGCGCGCCGCCGTCGAGGCGTCGTAGGACGTGCCGTTGCGGATGAACCGCCGGTCGGTCGAATGCTCGACCATGGCGATCAGGAGCTCGATGCGGTGGAGCTCGTCGGGCTGGATTCCGACGTCCGCGGCGGCGCGCGCCGGAGCACTCGCCAGGCCGAACGCGATCGCGAAGACGGCAACGAAAGGGACCCATAGCCTGAACTGCATCGTGGTGTTTCCTCCTATCGAGCTTTACGAAACGAAGTGACGAACTCTGTTGCCGCCCGTCGTCTCCGCGAAGGCGGGGACCCAGCGTCTTTTGCCGAACGACTCTGAATTCCCTCTTCCGCGGGAATTTGAAAATTTGCTGTTTATGCAAACTGCGCGACAAATCGATTTTTGACACCTCACTGCCCGATTGTTCCCGTGGTTGGCGGAGTAATTTTTGCACAACTTTAAATAACTGGCCTCCCCGACCGCTTTTTTCAATCCCCGCCGAAAGAAAAGGCCCGGCCAATCAACGCCGAAGCGACGCTCCCCTGGCGGCACGGCTGTTGCTCGCCGGTAAAGAGTCGATTGGTCGGCTTGTCTCGGGAGGCGCGAATGCGATGGTTGCGAAGGAGGAGGCCCCCGGCCAAGGCGCCATCTGGCACCTCGTCGGTGCCGAGGACCCTCGAGCAGCGAGACCCAAAGGCGGAAGCGGATGCAACCGCGGCGAGCGATCCGGGCCCGCGTGCGGCCGACGATCCGGCCGCGGGCCGATCCGATGCCGCGGGCCAAGACGCCGCGCCCGATGCGTTTCCTCGCCAACGCCGCCGTGGATCGCGATGACCTTATGCTCGAGCCCCCGGCAACCGGCGCCGTGGTGACCGCGAAAGGCCGCGCTGCGCCGACGCGCGACACCGCACCTTCAACCGCGGCGCGTGCGGCCGCCGAGGCGCCAATGGCGGCACCGGCGATCCGGCAGGCAACGGTCTCGACGGTCTTTCTGGGCGCACTGACCGCGTTGGCGCTTGTCGGCACGCTGGTCGTCGCTCGGCCCGTGCTGGTGCCGATCGTGGCGGCGGCGCTGCTGGCGATGACGCTGATGCCGGCCGTCAACCGGCTGCGGCGATCGGGGATTCCCCATCCGCTGGCAGCAACGGCGGTCGCCCTCGCGGTTGTCGCGGGGCTGGTCGGGCTGTCGTACCTGCTGGTCGACCCGCTCTTCAATGCGCTCGATGCCCTGCCGGCGCTCGACGGCTTGGGGCAGCGAATCGCGCGGCTCCTCCGCAGCGTGTTCGGCGAGCCCTACACGAACTGGGTGGCCGAGCGAATCGGCGAAACGAACCCGGGCGCGGCGCTCTCCGCGCGCCTGTTCAACGGCATCGGCGAGACGGCCGTGCTGGCGCTAACGACGACCGTGCTCACGTTTTTCCTCTTGCTGAGCGGCGATCTCTTTCTGCAAAAGCTCGTCCGCGTCCTGCCCAGGGTCCGCGACAAAGTGAAAGCGATCAAGGTCGTCAATGCGGTGCAGGAGGACGTCGGCCGCTACTTCGCGACCGTCACGCTCATCAACATCGTCGTCGGAACGATCGCCGGCACGATCGCGTGGTACTGGGAGCTGCCGGCCCCGCTGCTTCTTGCCGTGCTGGTCGGGCTGTTCAATTACGTCCCCTACCTCGGCGCGGTCGTCAACGTCCTATTGCTGTTGCTGGCCTCGGGGGCGGCCTACTCGACCTTTGGCGAGATCTTCGCGGCACCGCTCGCCTTTTGCGCCGTCGCAGCCCTCGAAGGCAATTTCATTACGCCCCTGATCGTCGGGCGCCGGACGCAGTTGAACGCGGTCACCGTCGTGTTCGGCCTCGTCTTCTGGGGATGGATCTGGGGCATCGCCGGCATGGTGCTCGCGATTCCGCTGCTGCTCGTGGTGAAAGGCTTCGCCACGCACATCGAGCGGCTGGAGGCCGTCAACGAGTTCATGGGGCGATGACGCCGTCGCAAACGCTCAAGGCTCGATGCGCGTCCAAGGGGCTTCGCAGGGCGGTCCGAACGAGAAGGTGAGCGCCGGCGCGTTGCATTCGTAGATCGCGCACGAGATCGTGTGCAGGTCGCGCTTTTCATCGTGGCGGCACAGGCTGGCAGTGGCGCTGTCGCCGTGCCGGCTCATCAGGGCGCGAATTGCGTCGGGCTCGAACGGCATGGGCAACTCGCGAAGCCCATGCTCGAGCGTCGCGAGTCGCGCCCGCGAATTCCGGGCACCGACGTCTTCCTGGGGCGAAAGATCGCGGCCGCGCAAGCGGTCGGTGACGAAATGGTCGGTGCGCGCCACGTAGCTCGTCTCGCCCGGTTCCTCGGCCCCGATCCGGCCGTGCCCGAGCTCGATGGCGGCGACGGCGCCGGAAGCGTCCCCCAGCAGCAGCGTACCGCCTCCGGCGTGGGGCACGCGGAAGACGAGGGCGACCGCTTCTCCCACCGTCGCGCATTCGCGCAGGACGCGCGTCATCAGGAAGCTGCGGAGCCACCCTTCGCCATGGTCGATCGTGCCGACCTGCGTGTCGGCGACGGCGAGGCCCGTCGAATTGATCCCGCTCGAAAACGCGCCCGGGCAGCCCAGGCTGCTCACGCACAGGATCCGGCGTCCTCCCCATTCGGGATCCTCGTGGCGAAACACGCCCTGCAGCTCGCCGCCCGCGCCGCGGAAATCGCGATTCTTGACGACGACGGATCCTTTTGGCGGTGCGTCCCCGACGCGGGGCGCGGCCCACGCCGTGCAGCCGTCCGCGAGCGAAGGCGTTGCGGCGAGATCGGCGATGACGTCGCTGAAGAAGCAGGCGAACAGTGCATCGGGGGCGATGCCGAAACCTTCGGCGATGCCCTGCACCTCGACGAAGCCGTCCGGGTCGTTGTCGCGCGTGAACGCATGCTGGGCGTCGAGCCAGTCGATGACTTTCGGCTCGGCCAGCGCCGGCCCCAGTTCCCGCAACCGGCGCGTAACCGCGACGGTGACGTCGGCGATCTTGTCGGGGCACAGCTCGGCCTGCAGACGTCCGCGATCGTAGGCCGCGCCGCGAAGATCGAGGATTCGCCGGGCGTTCGATACCGGGCTCATCGCGTCATTGTGCCCCACGCACCGCCCCCGGCGCATCTCAGCCGCGCGACGACGCAAGCACGGCTTGCATGGTCGCGATGTCCACCGGCTTGACCAGATGGTGATCGAAGCCCGCTCGACGAGTGCGATCGCGATCGCTCGCATCGCCCCAGCCTGTGAGTGCGATCAGCGTCGTACGCGCTGCTTCGGACTGCGTGCGGATGCGTTGCGCGACCTCGTAGCCGTTCATGCCGGGCATGCCCAGGTCGAGCATGATCACGGCGGGCTGAAAGGCCTCGACCGCCGCCAATGCGGCCGGGCCGTCGTACGCGACGCGGACGTCGGCGCCGATGCTCGTCAGCAGGGCACCAAGGGTATTGGCCGAATCCCGGTTGTCGTCCACGACCAGAACGCGCCGCAGTTCGGCGATCTTCGGCGCGCCTTCGGCAGACGCGACGGGCAGGAGCTCTTCAGCGCCGCCAAGGGGCATGCGAACGCTGAACACGCTACCCTTTCCTCGGCCTTCGCTGGCCGCGGTCACGCTGCCACCGTGCATCTCGACCAGGCTTCGCACCAGCGTGAGTCCGATGCCAAGTCCGGTTTGCGAGCGGCTGTCCCGGGCGTCGGCTTGGACGAACATGTCGAACACGCGCGATAGCGAGTCGGCCGGTATGCCGACTCCGGTATCGCTGACGCTGACGATTACGCTGTCACCCTCGCGCCGGGCCGCGATCGCGATGCGCCCGCCGGGATCGGTGTACCTGGCGGCGTTGTTGAGCAGGTTGGCGAATACCTGGGCGAGACGCATCCCATCGGCGTCGAGAAGCAGTCTTTCCGGAGGTAGCGAGACGGCGAACTCGTGCTTCGCCGCGTCGATCAGCGGCCGGCTGGTCTCGACCGCCGCCGCGATGACGTCGGCGAGGTCGACGGTCTCCTTGCGCAATTCGATCTTGCCGCGGGTGATGCGCGACATGTCCATCAGGTCGTCGACCAGCCGAACCAACTGGTTGACCTGTCGGTCCATGACCTCGACGGCGGAGGTGTTGCCTTCCCGGGATCCGGCGAGGCGCAGCAGGCTCAACGCGTTGCGGATCGGAGCCAACGGATTGCGCAACTCGTGCGCCAGCGTGGCGAGGAATTGATTCTTGCGCTCGTCGGCTTGCTCGCGTTCCTCGAGCAGCGAACGCGTTTGATATTGCCGGCCGCGCGCGCGTAACGCGCTGCGGACCGCGCTCACGAGGGCGGCGATCCGCACCGGTCGCTCGAGTAGCGTGACGTTCCCGAATGTTTGCACGATTCGCGCCGCGATGGGCGAATCGGCGCCGGCGCGCGTCAGCACCATCACGGGCAGGTCGGACCACGAAGGCTGCCGGGCGAGCATCGCCGCGAGACCGCCATCGTGCTCGGCAAGGGCCTCCTCGGCGATCAGGAGCGCCGCCGCACCGCGCTCGATCTCCCGCGCCAGGTGCGGGAGATCGCGGCAGGCGACGCAGGGCACCGCGTCGCTTCTGAGGGCCTCGGCGACGAGCGTCGCGTCCTTGCCCACCGGCGCCAGGATCAGCAGCCGGCGTTCGAGGCTTCCGGCCGGCGGCTCGCTCATGACTCCGACTTGAGCTCCGGCACCCCGGTGAGAATACCGCGGTAGCCGCGCAGCGGCTCGCCGATGATGATGCGCCCGCCCTTCATGCAGAAATCGCGGAGGCCGCGCTCGTGCTCCCCGCCTCGCATCTTGGCCACCGAGATCGCCTGCCTGATCTCGCCGTCGAACTCGAAATAGCGCAGCTGCAAGACGGCGTCGGCCAGGTAGCTGGTATCGACCGGTGCGCTCATCTGGCTCCCGATCATTCCGTGCTGCACAGCAATGAGCACCGTCGCAACGCCGGCCTGCCCGAGATAGCTCAGAACCTCGTGCAGCTGGACGACGAGAAACTTCTCGTCCGGCATCGAATTGAGGAAGCCGTTCAAGCTGTCGATCACCACCAGGTGCGCGTTCTGCTTCTCGACGGCGTTGCGGATCGCGTGTGCCAACTCGCCCGGCGAGAGTTCGGCCGGGTCGACCTGGCGCATGATGATTCGGCCGTCATCGACGTGCTCCCTGAGTCCGATGTTCAAGCCGTCGGAGCGGCTCAGCAGCGTATTGACGCTCTCGTCGAAGATGAACAAGGCGGCGCGTTCGCCAAAAGTGGCGTTGTGGGCGGCGAAAAGGGCGGCGATCGTCGATTTTCCCGTACCTGCCGCGCCCTGGATCAGCGTGCTCGTGCCACGCTCCAATCCGCCGCCAAGCATCGCGTCGAGTGCGGCGAGGCCGCTCTTGATGCGCTCGCGACTCGACGCCCGGCGGTGTTCAGCGGCCACGAGGCGCGGAAAGACCTCGAGGCCGCCGCGGCGAATTGCGTAGTCGTGGTACCCGCCGCGAAAATCGCTGCCTCTGAACTTGGTCACGCTGAGCCGCCTGCGCGCTTCACCGAACGACGGCACGGTGTGTTCGAGAAGCAGCGCGCCGTGCGCGATGCTCTGCACTTGCAGATCATGGTCCGCCGAAGTCAGGTCGTCGAGCAGCAGCACGGTGCAGCGCCGTCCGGCGAAGAACTGCTTGAGCGCGAGGATCTGCCGCCGGTAGCGAAGCGAGCTTCCTGAGAGCAGGCGCAGCTCCGACAGCGAATCGAGGACGATGCGCGCCGGTTTGACGGCTTCGACTTCCTGCAGGATACGGCGCGTGGTCTCGGACAGCTCCACTTCGGACGGGTGGAAGACCGTGTACTGCTCGCCGGGTTCGAGGGCGGTTTCCGACGGCATCAATTCGCTGATGGCGAGGCCCGCGAGCGACCAGCCGTGCGACTCGGCAACGCCATCGATCTCGCTCCTCGTTTCCGAGAGCGTCAGGTACGCAGCGGCCTCACCACGACGGACACCCTCCAGCAGAAACTGGAACGCGAGCGTCGTCTTCCCGGAACCCGGCATGCCTTCGATCAGGTAGAGCCGGTCGGCCGTGAAACCGCCGCGCAGGATATCGTCCAGACCCTCGATACCGGTTCCGACGCGCGGAAGGGATGCGTTGGCCATGGGCAATGGGCGAGAAAATGGCGGGCGATCGAGCATCAAGTCGCAGCGCCCTGCGGCCGGCTTGGTGCGTCGATCGCCGGGTTCGTGCGACAATGCCGCCGCTCGCGCCGCGGGTCGCAATACGGAGTCTACGCTAGGCGGCGACCAGCGTCGCGGCGGGCGCGGTTGCCGGCGTGGCGGCGCGGAATGCGGCGAGCAACTCCGCTTCCTTCGACTTGGCCTCGCGGAGGAAGCGCTCCTTGACGTGGCCGTAGCCGCGGATGTGCTCCGGGATCTGGGCAAGCTCGACGGCGAGCTTGTGGTTGTGCGGCGCGAGCGCGGCCAGGACTTCGTCGACGAGCGCCTCGTACTCGCCCGCGAGCGCGCGCTCGCGCTTGCGCTCGGCCGTGCGGCCGAACACGTCGAGCGCGGTGCCGCGCAAACGCCTGAGCTTCGCGAGCACCCGGAACGCGCTCATCATCCACGGACCGTAGGTTCTCTTGGCGACGACGCCGGTCGCGGGGTCGGGCCTTGCGACGAGCGGCGGCGCCAGGTGGAACGTGAGCTTGTAGTCGCCCTCGAATTGCCGCGCGACGCGCTCGCCGAAATCGCTCTCGGCATAAAGCCGCGCCACCTCGTATTCGTCTTTGACGGCCAGCAGCTTGAAGTAGTAGCGAGCGACCGCCTCCGCGAGTGCGCTCGCGCCCGGAACCTTCGCCGCTTCGGCCGCGCGGACGCGGGCCACCAAATCGCCATAGCGTTTCGCGTACGCGGCGTCCTGGTACTCGGTCAGGAATGCGGCGCGACGGGCGATGATCTCGTCGAGCGATTGCGAAAGGCGCTGCGATTCGGTCTTGCCTGCGGGAATCGCCAGCGCCGAGACCTTCGCCGGATCGACCGCCGCGAGCCGCCCCCAGCGGAAGCTCTGCTTGTTCGCCTCGACCGCCGCGGCATTGAGCTCGATCGCGCGCAGGATCGCCGCCTCGCCGAGCGGCAGGAGCCCGCGCTGATAGGCGAAGCCGACCATGAACAGGTTGGTGGCGATCGAATCGCCCATGAGTCCCGTCGCGAGCTTCGTCGCGTCGAGGAACTCGGCGTCGCCGGGCGCGACCGCGTCTTCGATCTCGCGCTCCATCGAGCCGCGCGGAAACACGAGGTCGGGGTCACGCGTGAAGCCCGCAGGCATCACGAGCGCCGTGTTGACGAGCGCTTTCGTAACGCCCTTCTGCATCTTCGCGAGCTGCTCGTAGCCCACGCCGGTCAGGATGTCGCAGGCGAGCACCAGCTTGGCGTCGCCGGCGGCGATGCGGGTCGCGTGCAGTTCGTCGGGCGTGTTGGCGATGCGCACGTGCGAGACGACGGCGCCGTTCTTCTGCGCGAGGCCGGTCATGTCGAGGACGCTCACGCCCTTGCCTTCGAGATGGGCCGCCATGCCGATCAGTGCGCCGATCGTGATGACTCCCGTGCCACCGATGCCGGTGACGACGATGCCATAGGGCTCCGGCGTTGCGGCGGGTACGGGATCGGGGAGCGCCGGCAAGTCGGCCGCGTCGGCCTTCTTCGGCTTGCGCAGGCTCCCGCCTTCGACAATGACGAAGCTCGGGCAGAAGCCGTTCACGCAACTGTAGTCCTTGTTGCACGAGCTCTGGTCGATCGTGCGCTTGCGGCCGAACTCGGTCTCGACCGGGGCCACCGACACGCAGTTCGACTTGACCCCGCAGTCGCCGCAGCCCTCGCAGACGAGCTCGTTGATCACGACGCGCTTCGCGGGATCGGGATACTTGCCGCGCTTCCTGCGCCGGCGCTTTTCGGCAGCGCACGTCTGGTCGTAGAGCAGGATCGTGCAGCCGGGCGTTTCGCGCAGCTCGCGCTGCACCGCGTCGAGCTCGCGGCGGTGGTGGATCGCGACGTCGCTCGCGAAATAGCCGGCGGCATACTTGTTTGGCTCGTCGCTCACGACGACGATCTTGGTCACACCCTCGGCGGCGCACTGGCGTGCGATGGCCGCCGGCGACAGCGGGCCGTCGAAGGGCTGGCCACCCGTCATCGCGACCGCGTCGTTGTAAAGGATCTTGTAGGTGATGTTGACCTTGGCTGCGACGGCGGCCCGGATCGCGAGGATTCCGCTGTGGTAGTAGGTGCCGTCGCCCAGGTTCGCGAAGATGTGCTTTTCGCCGGTGAACGGCGCCTGCCCGATCCACGGCACGCCCTCGCCGCCCATGTGGGTGAACGTGTTCGTGTTGCGGTTCATCCAGATCGCCATCACGTGGCAGCCGATGCCGGCGGTGGCGCGGCTGCCGTCGGGCACGTTGGTCGACGTGTTGTGCGGGCAGCCCGAGCAGAAATAAGGAATGCGCTCGAGCAGGATCTTCGGCTTCGCGAGCGCCGCTTCCTTGGCGTTGATCCAGTCGACGCGAGCTTTGAGCTTTTCCGATTGCCGCGCGTGCAGGCCGAGCCGCTCGATCCGCTGCGCGATCACGCGCGCGATCATGGCCGGCGTGAGCTCCGAGAGCGCCGGCAGAAGCCAGTCGCCGTGCGGACGCACCCATTCGCCTTTTTCGTCGAATTTGCCGACCACGCGGGGGCGCACGTCGTCGCGCCAGTTGTAGAGCTGCTCCTTCAACTGGTATTCGACGACTTGCCGCTTTTCCTCGACGACGAGAATCTCTTCCAGTCCCTCGGCGAAATGGCGCACACCCTCGGGCTCGAGCGGCCACGTCATCGCGATCTTGTAGACGCGGAGGCCGATTTCGGCGGCGTCCTCGTCGGTGATGCCGAGGTCGTCCAGCGCCTGGCGGACGTCGAGGTAGCTCTTGCCGCTGGTGATGATCCCCAGGCGCGGCTTCGGCGAATCGATGACGATCCGGTTCAGCTGGTTGACCCGGCAGTAATGGAGCGCGGCGTAGATCTTGTAGTTCTGCATCCGCGCCTCGGTGGCGAGGAACGGATCGGGCCAGCGGATCGACACCCCATCGGGCGGAAGCGGGAAATCGTCGGGGACGATGATCTTCGTGCGGTCGGGGTCGATCGACACCGACGCCGAGCTCTCGACGGTGTCGGCGACGCACTTGAAGCCGACCCACACGCCCGAGTAGCGCGACATCGCCCAGCCGTGCAGGCCGAGGTCGAGGATTTCCTGCACCGACGACGGATACAGCACCGGCAGCATCGCCGCGGAGAACATGTGGTCGGACTGGTGCGGCAGGGTCGACGACTTCGCGCCGTGGTCGTCGCCCGCCAGCGCGAGGACGCCGCCATGCTTCGACGTTCCGGCGTGGTTCGCGTGCTTGAACACGTCGCCGCAGCGGTCCACACCCGGGCCCTTGCCGTACCACATCGCGAAGACACCATCGTATTTCGCGCCCGGATAGAGGTTGACCTGCTGCGAGCCCCAGATCGCAGTGGCGGCGAGGTCCTCGTTCAGGCCGGGCTGGAACTTGATGTGCGCGCGGTCGAGGAACTTCTGCGCCTTCCACAGCGAAAGATCGAGCGCACCGAGCGGCGAGCCGCGATAGCCCGAGACGAAGCCCGCGGTGTTGAGGCCGGCCAGCGCGTCGCGCTGGCGTTGCAGGATCAGCAATCGGACGAAAGCCTGGGCGCCGGTCAGGAAGACGTGACCCGTTTCCAGCGCGTATTTGTCGTCGAGCGAGACCTCGCGCAGGACGGGGGCGGCCGATGCCATGAAGAGTTGCTCCGCAAAAAATCGTGTCTTTTGGGACGCGCGGGAGACCGGTAGGCTCCGCGACGCGCGCTGGCCAGGGGATTGTGTCCCCGGGGCGCTCACTTGCTTCGGGCGCGCAGTTTACTCCGTCGCCACCGCGGCGGCAATTTGCCCCGCGCCGATTGAAAACAACCTGGGGGCCGGGTGCCGCATTCTCAACGGCCGAGGGCTTCGCGTTCTGGGGGGAAACGGGCGACGGCGGCCTCCGTGTGCCGCGCGATTCGGCCGCGGACGCGATGCCCGCCCGCACACACGGTCGAGCGGTGGGTCACTCGAATGCACGGGTAAAATGCGGCGTATTTCCCGGTCGCCGACCGCTGGAATCGACGCTACCGAAGAAAGCCCACGTGCTTCCCGCAATCGAACTCGAGATCGGAGCGCGCCCCGATGCGGCGGTCGTTTGGCTCCACGGCCTGGGCGCCGACGGCAACGACTTCGTGCCGATCGTCGAGGAAATGGCGCTCCCGGCGAAGCTCGCGCTCCGCTTCGTCTTTCCTCACGCGCCGGTGCGGCCGGTGACGATCAACAACGGGCTTCCGATGCGCGCCTGGTACGACATCTACGCGCAAGACCTCGCGAATCGCGCCGATATCGTCGGCGTGCAGGCGTCGCAGCGCGAGGTCGAAGCGTTGCTCGCGCGCGAGAAGGCGCGCGGCATCGCCTCCAGCCGGATCGTCGTCGCCGGCTTCTCGCAGGGCGGTGCGATCGCGCTCCAAACGGGGCTGCGACACGCCGAGCGCCTTGCCGCGATCGTCGCGCTGTCGACCTATCTGGTGCTCCCCGATCGACTGGCCGTCGAGGCGAGCGCAGCGAATCGCGAGGTGCCGATCTTCATGGCGCACGGGACGCAGGATCCGGTCGTCCGTCCCGAATGGGGCGAAGCGTCGCGGCGCGTGCTCGAAGCCAACGGCTATCGGGTCGAGTGGCACACCTACCCGATGCCGCACTCGGTGGTGTGGGAGGAAATCGCGGCGCTGAGCGCGTTCCTGACCCGCGTGCTGGCGCCGGCGTGAAGCGCGCGCCGACCGCATCTTTCGAAGCGGCGGGATCGGATCAGGAATCTTCGGCCTTTTCGGCGCTTCGGCGGGATCGACCGGGCGGATTGGGGCCGCGGCCGCGGCGCACCAGCGCCTCGCGCAGCAGGAATTCGATCTGCGCGTTGACGCTGCGCAACTCGGCTTGCGCGAGTCGCTCGAGCTCGACCCAGACGGTCGGGTCGATGCGCAGCAGGAAGGCCTTCTTTTCGGCCATCGTCAGGGCCGCATCAGCCGCTGCGGCCGATCAGGGGACGTTGCGAAAGCGCAGGAACAGCGCGCCGATCCACAGGCCAAGACCCGCGAGGAAGCCGATCATCAGCGTCCAGAAAAGGTCGGCTGGCAGCCGCGGCGGGGCGGCTGCGTTGGCTTCGAGGATTGCGTAATGCGCGCCGGCCACGAAGACGGCGATCAGGCAGCCGAGCCAGCAGGCGCTGGACACGAGCGAGGAAAAAGTCGCCGCCCGGCGCTCCGGCGCGAGCCAATAGTCGCGATGGGGAATGTTGACCCGCCGCGGAGACAGGTAGGGGACCACGCCGACGCCGGCGGCCACGATGGCCGGAAGGAGCACCGCGAACGCGAGCATGAACACGAGATAGCCGTCGCGCGTCATCCAGCCGTTCGGCAGGTTGCCGGCGCCGAAGTGCGACGCGACGCGGTCGGGTAGCTGCCCCGTGGTGGCGACGATGAAGGCGGCGACGACGACCTCGACCAACACGAACGTGAGAATCGAGACGACTTGCATGGGAGCTCCTGGTTTGGGCACCGCCGCGGCGGGCGACGCGCAGGGCGCGCGTCCGCCGCCGGCGTTACCGGCGCGCGAGGCAGGCGGCGACGATGCCGAGTGCGACGCCGATCGCAAGCCCGACCGACGCGATGTCGAGCGCAATGCCGATCGCCGTGCCGACGCCGGCGCCGATCGCAATCCACAGACCGCCTGCATTCCTTGCGAGGGTGTTCATCGGTCCTCCCTTCAGGTGTAGAGCGTCCCGGTATTGATCACCGGCTGCACGTCGGATTCGGCGCACAGCACGGTCATCAGATTGCTGACCATCGCCGCCTTGCGCTCGTCGTCGAGATCGACGACGGACTTCGCGGATAGCTCCTTCAGCGCCATCTCGACCATCGACACCGCGCCGGTCACGATCTTGGCGCGCGCGGAGATGATCGCCTCCGCCTGCTGCCTTCGCAGCATGACCTGCGCGATCTCGGGCGCGTAGGCGAGATGCGTGAGCCGCGCTTCCTCGACCACGACGCCGGCCTTGTCGAAGCGGGCCTGCAGCTCGCGCACCAGCGCTTTCACGACGATGTCCGCGCTCGCAAGCAGCGTCGGCTCCCGGTTGGCGACTGCATGGCTGTCGTCCTCGTCGTAGGCAAACGACGAAGCGAGGTGGCGCACCGCGGCTTCCGCCTGCAGCTTCACGTAGTGCTCGTAGTCGTCGATGTCGAAGAACGCCTTCGCCGTGTCGTCGACGCGCCAGACAACCACGGCGGCGATTTCGATCGGGTTGTCCCGCTTGTCGTTGACCTTGAGCCGCTCGCCGTTCAGGTTGCGCGCGCGAAGCGAAATCTTCCTGCGCGTGTAGAACGGGTTCGTCACGCGGAGCCCCGTCACGCGCGTCGTGCCGCGGTAGGCGCCGAAGAGCTGCAGGATCGCCGCTTCGTTCGGCTGCAGCGTGTAGAGCCCGCCCAGCACGAGGGCCGCGGCAACGAAGAAGAGCGCGCCCTCGACGAAGGGCCACGCACCTGGCGAGCGGTATGTTGTCGCGGCCGCGACGGCGCCGTAGATCACGTAGCCGGCGAATGCGATCAGGGCAAGCCCGAGGGCCAAGCCCGCAAAGCCGTTGAACGTGGCGATCCGGGCCTCCTCATGGGCATTCCCCGGCGCCATCCCCGTTGCGTTCGCCATGGCCGACCTCCCTTGTGACCGCCGGCGCGACCCCTCGGTATCTGGGCGCGACCGGCCATAGCAAAATGATATCATTAAAATATCTTACAGTGTCAAGGGCCTGCTTTCGGCAGCGGCTAAGTCGGGCTGCCCGGATTGAGGAGTTGTCGACAAAACATAGGCTTGCAAACATTGCTAATTCGATATACGAAAAAAAAGCGGACCCGAAGGTCCGCCAAGGGGATCACCACACCAACGAACAATCATCAGCCGAGGGGCACCGGGATGAAGATGCGCGCGTCTTCGCGCTGAACGAGCAGCGCGACCGTCTTGCCGGCCTTGCCGATCAACTCCTTGAGCTGCTCGGGGCTCGTCACCGGAACATTGTTCACCGCGACGATCAGATCGCCGGCGCGCACACCCGCCCGCTCGGCGGCGCCCGCGACGTCCTCGACCAACACACCGCTTGCGACGTCGGCGGCTTTCTTTTCTTCCGGCGACAGCGGACGAACCGCCACGCCGAGCTTGCCGCTCCCCGCTTCGGCCTTGGCCGACGCGACGCGCACGTTGTCGGTCATCTCGCCGACCGTCGCCTTGAGCTCCTTCGCGCTGCCATTGCGCCATACCTCGATCGGGACCGTCGAGCCCGGCGTCACTTGCGCGACGAGCGGCGGCAGCTCGGACGACGACGCGATCTCCTTGCCGTCGAACTTGACGATCACGTCGCCCGGCTCGATTCCGGCTTTCGCCGCCGGGCCACCCTTCATCACCGTGCCGACGAGCGCGCCTTCGGGCTTCGGCAAGCCGAAGGTATCGGCGAGCGGCTGGCTCACCTCCTGGATCGTCACGCCGAGCCGGCCGTGGGTCACCTTGCCGTGCTCCTGGATCTGATCCTTGACGTTCATCGCGACGTTGATCGGAACCGCGAAGGCGAGACCCTGGAACCCGCCGCTGCGGCTGAAGATCTGCGAGTTGACGCCGATCACTTCGCCCTTGAGGTTGAACAGCGGGCCCCCCGAATTGCCAGGGTTGACCGCGGCGTCGGTCTGGATGAACGGCACCGCCGCGTCGCCGGGAAGCGAGCGCGACTTGGCGCTGACGATTCCCGAGGTCACCGTGTTGTCGAGCCCGTAGGGCGCGCCGATCGCGACCACCCATTCGCCGACGCGTGTCTTGTCCGGGTCGCCGATGCGCACCATCGGCAGGTTCTTCGCGTCGATCTTGAGCACGGCGATGTCGGTGGTCTTGTCCACGCCCAGCACCTTCGCCTTGAACTCGCGCTTGTCGAGGAGCCTCACCATCACTTCGTCGGCGCCGTCCACGACGTGCGCGTTGGTCAGGATCACGCCGTCGGCATCGACGATGAAGCCCGAGCCCATCCCGCGCGATGGCCCTTCGGAGGGCGGCTGCGGGATCGGCAGGTTCCTGAACCACGGTGGAAGTTGGTCGAGATCCGGCATGCCCGGGAAGTCGTGGCCCGCGACCTTCTGATGGTCTTGCGTCACGGTGATGCGGACGACCGCGGGACCCTGCTTCGCCACGAGCGCGCTGAAGTCGGGGAGTGCGGCGGTCTCGGGGGCGGCGACGGCGACCGCTGCGGGCTGCGTGGTGGCGCGCGCTTGCCCGATCGTCGTCGCGCGCTCGGCGACCACCGCGCCGGCGCCGAACGCGACGACGACCGCCACGGCCACCGCGCTGCGCTTGAACGAGTTGGCTTGCATAGTTCGCTCTCCTTGGTGAAGGTCATCGAGACCGAGTCCCGAAGGCCTCGGTTCCCGCACAAGGTAGGAGCGAAGACTTAAGGGAGAATTAAGGGGGCGGCGAGGCGGCACGGCGACGCGGCAACGCGAATCTGCCGCCCGCCGCGGCAGCCCCCGTGATCTTCGGTTGCAGCGAGCCGTCGGGTTTCAGCCCGAAGGTCCGGGGAAATGCACGATCACCCCAAGGCCTTCCCCGTCGGGTCCCGCGATCCCCGGCCCGAGCGTGATGTTGGCGTCGTGTCGCTCGGCGATGCGCTTGACGATCGCGAGGCCGAGCCCGCTGCCGGGGACCTCGGCGCTCGGCCCCGGCAGTCGGTAGAAGCGGTCGAAAACGCGCCCGCGCTCGCTCGCCGGAATGCCCGGCCCCGAGTCGCGCACGGTGACGACCGCGCCGATGCCGTCGACTTCGACCGATACGTCGACGCGGCCGCCCGCCGGCGTGTAGCGGACCGCGTTGTCGACGAGGTTCGACAGGAGCGCGCGGAGGCCCGCGGCGTCGCCGTCGATCAACACCGGAGTTTCGACGCCGTCGGCATGGCCCTCGGCGATGCCGAGGTCGACATGGCGTGCCGCCGCGATCGCGGCGTGATCGCCCACGACGCTGCGGGCGAGCTCGGAGAGATTCACCGGCGCGAACGGGCGCTCGGCCATGCCCGGCTCCTCGCGCGCGAGCGTCAGCAGTTGCTCGATCAGGTGGGTCGCGCGCGCGAGTCCCGTTTTGAGCTCCGCCAGCGCGACGCCCCGCTCGGCGTCGGTGGTGGCGCGCTCGGCGAGCTGCGCCTGCAGATGCACGGCCGCGAGCGGCGTACGCAGCTCGTGCGCGGCATCGGCGATGAACGCCCGCTGCGCGCCGAGCGCACGGTCGAGGCGGCCGAGCAGGCCGTTGAGCGCATGGACGAGCGGCTGCACCTCGGCCGGCTGGCCGGTCTCCGGCAGCGGCTCGAGCACGCCCGGCGCGCGCTTGCCCACGGCCGCGGTGACCCGGTCGAGCGGCCGCAGCCCGCGCGTGATGCCGAACCAGACTGCCAGCGCCAGAAACGGCGCCACCGCGAGCAGCGGCACCACCGTACGCAGCGCCATGCTGGCAGCGAGCTCGCGGCGCACGCTCATCGGCTGCGCGACCTGGACGACGCCGCCGGATGCAAGCGTGCTGAACACGCGCCATTCGCCGTTGGGAGTGCCGACCGTCGTGAAGCCGAGCTGCGCGAGGGACGGTAGCGGCTGCTGCGGGCGCGACAGGAAGATGCGCACGCCGTTGCGGTCCCAGACCTGCACGACGAGCGCGTCGTCGCCCGACCCGATGCCGCCGGGAATGCCCGCAAGCGACACGCCGGTGAGCGAGGCGGCCATTTGCCGCAACTGGTAGTCGAAGATCTCGTTGGCCTCCGCACGCGCCCGAACGTAGGTGGCGACGGCAGCGATCGCGACTGCCACGAGCAGGCCCACCGCCAGCCGGAGGATGAGCTCGCGCCGGATCGAGGTCCCCGAGATCATGTCTGCTCTGCCGAGTCGGCCCTGGCAATCATCCAGCCGACGCCGCGGACGTTGCGAATCGTGTTGGCCGGAAGCTTCCGGCGCAGCGCGTGCAGGTGCACTTCGACGGCATTGCTCCCGACTTCCTCGTTCCAGCCGTAGAGCTTGTCTTCGAGCTGCGCGCGCGACAGGATCGCGCCGGGTCGCGCGAGCAACGCTTCGAGCAATGCGAACTCCCGAGCCGACAACGCGACCGGCTTGCCTTGGACGCGGGTCTCGCGCGTCGCCGGATCGAGCTCGATGGCGCCGAAGGCGAGGACCGGCGATGCGCGACCGGCGCCGCGGCGGAGCAGGGCGCGGATCCGGGCGGCGAGTTCGGTCAGGTCGAACGGCTTAACGACGTAATCGTCGGCCCCCGCATCGAGGCCGGCGACGCGATCGGCGACCGCGTCACGCGCGGTCATGATCAAAACGGGCCGCGTGTCCCCGCGCCGGCGCATCGCGCGCAGCACGGCGAGCCCTTCCTTTTGCGGCAGGCCGAGATCGAGCAACAGCAGGTCGTGGACGGGATCGGTGAGCGCCGTGTCGGCGGCGCGGCCGTCGCGGACCCAGTCGACGGTGAAACCGTCCTGTCGCAGGCCCTGCCGAACGGATTCGCCGATCATCCGGTCGTCCTCGGCGAGCAACAGGCGCATCGTGCGAAGGTGCCAATCTAACGTGCCGGGTGCGAAGGCGCCCGTTCAGTCTTTGGGCTCGAACTTGAGGGCCGCGGAGTTCATGCAATAGCGAAGCCCGGTGGGCGCGGGGCCATCTTCGAACACGTGACCGAGGTGCGCGTCGCACGCGGCGCAGACGACCTCGGTGCGGCGCATGAAGAGGCTCGGGTCGTCCTCGTTGCGGACGTTCTCGGCAGCGATCGGCGCGTAGAAGCTCGGCCACCCGGTGCCCGATTCGAATTTCGTAGCCGCATCGAACAGGGGCATGCCGCAGCAGACGCACCGATAGGTCCCGGCTTCGTGGTTGTCCCAGTGCTCGCCCGAGAACGCGGGTTCGGTGCCTTTCCTGCGCACGACCTTGTACTGTTCGGGCGTGAGTTGCGCGCGCCATTCGGCGTCGGACTTCGTGACCTTGTCGACCATGATGTTCCTCTCCCGGGCAGGCAAACCGATTGCGCCGTCGCAGCAGTTGTCGCCGCGCCGCTCCAGCGCTTGCATGCGGCGGCCGTCCGCCCAAATCAAGTATAGTCGAACGTCTGCCTGCCGCCGCCGCTGCCCGTTTTGGATACCGATTTGGATACCGATCGTCCCGACGCGTTCCGCCGCGATGCCAGAGTCATCGGGGTCGTCGGGCTCGCCCATGCGCTTTCGCACTTCCTCCAGCTCGCGCTGCCGCCGCTCTTCCCGCTGCTCAAGGCCGAGTTCGACGTGTCGTTCGCCGCGCTGGGCGCGCTTCCGGGTGTGTTCTACGCTGCAAGCGGGCTCACGCAATTCGCCGCGGGCTTCGCCGTTGACCGCATCGGTGCGCGCCCCGTGCTGCTGGCGGGGCTCGCGCTGATCGCCGGCGGCACGTTGCTCGCCTCGCTCGCGCCAGGCTTCGGCTGGCTCTTTCCGCTGGCTGCGCTGATGGGTGTCGGCAACGGCGTCTTCCACCCCGCCGATTTCGCGATTCTCAACGCCAACATTGCGCCGCGCCGCCTGGGCTATGCATACAGCACGCACGGGATCGGCGGCAACCTCGGCTATGCGCTCGCCCCGGTGGTGAGCTACGCATTGGGCGCGGCATTCGGCTGGCGGGTCGCCCTGACGGCGATGGGCCTCTTCGGACTCCTCGTGCTCGGCGCGATCGCGACGCAACGCGCGGTGCTGTCGTCGCATCGCGCCCACGATGCGCACCTCCACACGCTGGCCGGCAGCATCGCGCTGTTCGGGCAGGCGCCGGTGGTTCTTTGCTTCGCGTACTTCGTGATTCAGACGATGGCGACGGTGGGCTTGCAGACCTTCACGCCGGCAGCGCTCAACGCCGGCCTCGACGTGCCGCTCGCGCTCGCGACCTCGGCGGTCACCGCGTATCTGCTGGGCGGCACGATCGGGATCCTCGCCGGGGGGTTCCTCGCAGCGCGCACGACACGCCATGACCGGGTGGCCGCCATGGGTCTGGTCGCGGGGGCTGTGCTGTTCGCACTGGTTGCAACCGGCGTAGTTCCGCGGCTCGCGCTGCTCACCGTGTTCGCGGCGGCGGGCTTCGCGCTGGGCTCGACCGGGCCGTCGCGCGACCTCATCGTCCGCAACGCGACCCCCACGGGCGCGGCGGGTCGCGTCTACGGATTCGTGTATTCCGGCCTGGACCTCGGGGCGACGCTGGGGCCGGTGTGGTTCGGCTTCATGCTCGACCAGGCGCTCGGCCGGGAAATGTTCTTCGTCGTCGCGGGGCTGCTCGTCGCCGCGATCGCCACGGTCGCCCAGGTGCGCCGCGCGATCGGCATCAGCCCGGCTGCGAGGTGAAGCGAATGGACTTCGGCATTGGCGGGAAGAGGGCGCTCGTCTGCGCCGCGAGCAAAGGCCTGGGGCGCGGCTGCGCGCAGGCACTAGCGGAAGCGGGCTGCGAGGTGACGATCGTGGCGCGCACCGAGGACGCACTGCGTCGGACCGCCGAGGACATCGGCGCCCGCGCCGGACGCGCCGTGCAGTTCGCCGCCTGCGACATCACGACCGCCGAAGGGCGCGCGGCGGCCCTCGCCGCGTGTCCGAACCCGGATATCCTGGTCACCAACGCCGGTGGCCCGGCTCCGGGCGACTTCCGCGACTGGGACCGCGCGGCGTGGATCCGCGCACTCGATGCGAACATGCTGACGCCGATCGAACTCATCAAGGCGACCGTCGACGGGATGATCGCGCGAAAGTTCGGCCGCATCGTCAACATCACCTCGGGCGCGGTCAAGGCGCCCATCGACATCCTCGGGCTTTCGAACGGGGCGCGCTCGGGCCTGACCGGTTTCGTCGCCGGCGTCGCGCGGAAGGTCGCTCGGCACAACGTGACGATCAACAACCTGCTGCCAGGTCCGTTCGAGACCGACCGCCTGCGCTCGACGATGGCGGCGCGCGCGAAAACCGCCGGCAAGCCCCTCGACGAAGTCTACGCGGCGGCGCGCGAAGCCAATCCGTCGGGACGCTTCGGCACGATCGAGGAGTTCGGCGCCGCCTGCGCGTTCCTGTGCAGCGTCCACGCGGGCTTCATCGTCGGCCAGAATCTCCTCATCGACGGCGGCGCATATCCCGGGACGTTCTGATCCCATCACCCGACCCCCTGATCCCTGCCAATGATCGATCTCTACTACTGGACCACGCCCAACGGCCACAAGATCACGATCTTCCTCGAGGAGATTGGACTGGCGTATGCGCTCAAGCCCGTCAACATCAACAAGGGCGAGCAGTTCGCACCGGATTTCGTGGCCGTCTCGCCGAACAACCGGATCCCGGCGATCGTCGACCACGAGCCCGCCGACGGCGGCGCGCCGCTGCCGCTGTTCGAGTCGGGCGCAATCCTCGAATACCTCGCCGAAAAGTGCGGGCGTTTGCTGCCGCAGGATTTCCGCGGGCGCTGGGAGTGCCTGCAGTGGCTCTACTGGCAGGTCGGAGGCCTGGGGCCGATGGCGGGGCAGAATCACCATTTCGGGTTGTACGCCGCCGAAAAGATTCCCTACGCGATCGATCGCTACGTGAACGAGACGAGCCGCCTCTACGCGGTGCTCAATCGGAGGCTCGCCGACCGCGCGTTCGTCGCCGGCGACTACTCGATCGCCGACATCGCCTGCTATCCGTGGATCCGGCCGGAGCGGCAGCGCCAGAATCTCGACGATTTTCCGCACGTCAAGCGGTGGAAGGCAAGGATCGCTGCGCGGCCGGCCGTCGAGCGCGCCTACGAGATCGCGAAAACCGTGAACCCGGCGCCGTCGCTGACGCTCGACGAAAAGACCCGGCGTCTGCTGTTCGGGCAAAGCAAGGACACCGTGCGCTAGGAGATTGGGCGCCCGGACGCGGCGAGCGGAGAGGTGCTACCTCAGCCGAAGCAGGATGTCGGTGCCGAGCTGCAGCAAGGGCGCTCCTTGCTCCCGAAACGTCCAGACGCGAATGCGGTGATCCCCTGGCGCAAGCGTGGCGGTGGGAATTTCCACCGACCAGCGGTCTTCGCGCAGGTCAGCGGCGTCGGGCCTTCCGGCCCAGATCGGCGTGTCTTGCTCGCCGTCGGTCACGAAGAGCGCGGCGGGCGGCGAGTCGGTCCGAGCGCTTCCGTAGGTGCCCGATACGCGAAGATCCGCGGCGCGCGGCCACTCGGAAGGGACGCCTGAATGCGCTCCCTCGGAGCGATCCGAAAAACGCAGCGGTCGATCCGAACGCTTCCAGAACCAGTTGCCCGCCACGAGCTTCCACGGCACGTAGTGGGCGAGCACGTAGCGCATGACCTGCGCGTTCGCGTCGAACATCGAAACGCCGTCGACGAACGTCGAGGACCAACCGCCGCTGCTGAACAATAGGACGGCCGGCGGCGCTGCCTCCAGCGCCGCGACGATTTCGCGCTGCGCCGATAGGGGTCTGGCGTTCGTGACCTGGTGGAAGCGCGTGCAGGACTTCTTCTGCAGCAGGTAGTACCACGCGCCCTCGTTGGTCAGCGTGTAGAAGCACGAGCTCGAATGCACGTCGTCCCGGACGGCGGCGAGCGTGCGGAGCTGCGGTGCGGAAAGAATCGTCGCGTCGGTTGTGCGCCACGCGCCGGAGTATCGGTGGGCGAGTCGATCGTAGGCGGCAAGAGGATCGAGAAAAAGGAGGTTGCAGCCCACGACCGCGGAGATCCCCACCATGATGACCGACGCTCCGTAGGTCAGCGCGCCGCTTGCGCCCGGAACCCGGCCGAAGCGTGGCAGCGATCGAAGTGCGTCGAGCGCGAACCTCGCAACGAACACCGACAGCATGATCCAGCTCGCGGTGACGCCCCATGCCACGTGCCCAGGGTCGCCGCGCTCGATTGCCATCCGCCAGCACGAGATCGACGCCGCAGCCAGGATGATCACCCCGATCTCACGGCGCACGCCCTCGCGGAAGCTCCGGGCAGCCGCGATCGCGCGAATGGCGCGCACCGTGCCGAGCGCGAGAGCAACGAACGAACCCGCGAGCAGCAGCCCGGGCCAGCTGTCGGGCAGCACCACGACGCCTTCGTAGGCCCAGATTGCGCGCCCGTGGGCGATCCAGAAGGCGATCTGCTCGCGTACCGCGTCGATGCCCACCGGGCCGAACGCCGCAAGGAGCCCCGCGCTTGCGAGGGCAGCGCCCACCAGCAGTCCGCTGAACCAGATCCGCGCGAGGCGTCCGCCGCAAATGGCGAACGCCGTCGAGGCGAGAAGGAGGAAGACCGCTCCGTAGAGTCCACGATCGTAGGCGTAAAAAACGCCGGCCGGCAACGAGCCGCCGACGGCTACCGCGAGCGCAAGCGCGGTCAGCGGGCGGCGGGCGCTCGTTGCAGATTGCGCGAAGACGAGGACGCCCAGCACTTGCAGCAGGAACCCGGCATCGCGCGCATTGATCGTCTTGTGGAACGTCGGCACGCCGGGCCAGGCGCCGATCTGCAGCGCCACGACAAAGAAGAAGAGCGCGACGGTCGACGAAGCCAGCCATTGGCCTCGCGGACCGGGCGACAGGAGCCGGGCGAACGTCAGCAGGACCAGGAACGAAGCGATCACGGCGGCGGTGCGAAGCGCCGCGTAAACCGCGCGCGTCGCGACGATGCCATGTTCAGGTGCCGCGAATCGGCTCGACACGAATCCGGGAAGCAGGTCCACGCCGGGGCCGTGCGCGGTGAATGTCGAAGCGAGCACCGCGTCTTCGCCGGTCAGCGCCGGAATGAATCCCAGGTATTCGCCTTCGTGAAAGAGGTCGGTCAGCGGGGCGTCGAGCGTGACGCCCGTCACGTTCACGAGGTAGACGACCAGGAGCGCCGCGGCTGCACTCCACCCCGTCGCCCCTGCGCCAAGCGGCATCCGCAAGGTCGTCTGCCCGACGTTCGAAATCCACGCCAGCAGCGGCCGGCCGCGCCGGTAGCCAAGGAAGAACGCAAGCCATACGGCGAGCGCGCACAAGGCGAATTGAGCGTAGTTCGTCAACGGCTCGAACCCTGCGCGCGTGGTCGCCGATACGACGTCGGCCGGGCTCGCGAGTTGCGGGAGGCTGATTTTCCGGGCCAGGGCAAGGGCGGGGAAGAAAACGAGCAGCGCGTCGGCAACGCCGGCGAGCGAACGGCCCCAATCCTGCGAATCGCCCGCGCCGATCTGCGGGCGCGGAAGTCCCTCTCGCGGGCTCTCCTGCCGAGTTTTCAAATCACGCGGCAGCATCGCCTTGGTTCCCCGGCGCACGATGCTCGCGTGGAAGCACGCAGCACGCCGCAGGACCCGGCCGGCGGCAGCGCGTTCAACGGAACACCCAGAGTCGGTAGGCAAGATAATTGCCGAACGTCAGCACGATCGTCGTCGTCACCTGCGCGGGCCACAGCGCGACGCCCGCTTCGAGCAACGCAGCGAGCAGCGCGCTGTTCGCCGTGAGCTGCACGGCGTTGACGACGACGAAGCGCAGGCTGGCGGCCTTGACGCCGCGCGTCGGCGCGAAGATATGCCAATACGCGAGCGCGAAGCGCGTGAGCGCGCCGCCGACGAATCCCGCCGCGCTGGCGGGAACGCCCGGCACGCCGCCGCGCACGAGGCCGTACATCACCGCGTAATGCGCGGCGACGGCGAGGAATCCGGTTGCGACGTGCAGCGCGAACGTGTGCGCCCAGTGCGAAAGATCGCTGCCGCCGGGCGCGGGACGGCGGAGCAGCTTGCGGACCGGCATGAGGGGCAGCGACGCGGCGGGAGGACGGGGCGAGCGTCACGCCCGACGCCGCGCGGGCGCGGCGAACAGCCGATGCCGGTAGACGCCCACCCTGGCGAGAAAGGCGAGCATCGTGGTGCCGACGACGCCGGCGCCGTAGCGCACCGCGCGCAGGAAATCGATCGAGCTCGCCTCGGCGAAATAGCGCGTCGGCACCGAGATCTCGCCGATCCGGAAGCCGCCGACGATCGCCTGGGCGAGGATTTCGTTGTCGAAGACGAAATCGTCGGAGTTCGCCGCCCAGGGCAGTGCGTCCAGGAGCGTGCGTGAAAAGGCCCGGTATCCGGAGTGGTACTCGGAAAGCTTCGCGCCGAGCAGCACGTTCTCGAACAGCGTCAAGAGCCGGTTGGCGACGTACTTCCAGAGCGGCATCCCGCCCCGCAGCGCGCCGCCGCCGAGGATACGCGAGCCGATCACCATTTCGTAGACGCCCGAGGCGATCATGCCGGCCATCGGCGTGACGAGCCGCGGGTCGTACTGATAGTCGGGGTGGACCATCACGACGATGTCGGCGCCGCGCGCGAGCGCCTCGCGATAACAGGTCTTCTGGTTGCCGCCGTAGCCGGTATTGCGAGGGTGGAGGATCACGTCGAGGGCGAGCGAGCGAGCGACCGCGACGGTGTCGTCGTCGCTCGCGTCGTCGACGACGATGATGTCGTCGATCACCTCGCGCGGCAGCTCGCGCCACGTCGCCGCGAGCGTGCGGCCGGCGTGATAGGCCGGCATGACGACGACGATGCGCTTACCGTTCAGCATGGCGCGAAACGCGAAACGCGATGATAGTGGAATCCTCGAACACGGGCGTGCCGAACTTCCCGCGCAGCGCGGCCTCGCAGTGCGCCGTGTCGGCGCCGATCGCCACTGGCCGGCCCTTGCTTTGCCGCACGTAGGGCTTTTGCCAGACGACGTAGTCGATGCGTCGCCGCACAAGCGCATCGTCATCGGCGAGGCGCACCGCATTGCGGAAGCGAAACCTCGCGTCGGCGGGCACCTCACCCCATCGCGCATCGACACAAAGACCGCTGAGGTAGCCGGGGAGGACCCTCTGGCGTGAAAGCCGCTCCCAGCGCGGCGCGTCCCAGTCGTAGCTTTCGAAGTAGAACGGCGCGGCCGCGATTCGCACGCTGCCCGCCGGTTGTCCCGCGAGGCTCGCCCAGAACGGCGAGAGGGGAATCGTCGCCTGATAGGGCACGATCGGATTCTTCTCGGGCCGGAAGTCCATGTAGTACAGCGAATCGAGCGCCTGCGCGTTTGGATGCCGCAGCATCGGCGCGAGCGGCCAACCCGCGGCGAGCGCGATGACGGGCAGCGCCGCCACGACGGCAAACGAGATCCGTGCCGGCACGCTCACCGGCGCAACGAGGCGATAGGCGAGCCGTGCGGCGCCCGCGGCGACGAACAGCAGCAGCAGCGGCACGAACGGCAGGAGATAGCGGGCGAGCGTCAGTGGATTGAAGCTCCACATCGGCCGCGACAGCAGCACGGCGACGAGCGTGAGCGCGATGCCGAGCGCGCCCGTGCGCGCCTCGGGCAGCGCGCGCCAGACGTCCGGCGCCCCCCAGGCGGCGAGCGCGACGCACACCGCGACGGCGGCCGTCGAGGGCGTGCCGAGCCACGCGTACCACACCCCCGCGAGCGTGGCGATGCCGGGAGCATCGGCCCCGCTCTTCGCCGCGAGCGACTGCGGGTTCGCGACGAGCGGCGGAAGAATCAATGCCGCGACCATCAGGCCGGTGGCGCCGGCGAGCAACAGCAGTCGGACCACGCGCGCGCGGCGTTCGGGGGAGGTGCGGCGGCAAAGCGATCCCGCCTCCCAGACGAGCGGCGCCAGAACGAAGGGCGCGAGCAGCGGATGCAGCCACGTCGCGAGTGTCGCCGTCGCCGCATACGTCGCGCCGGCCGCGATCCGACCGCGAGGCACCGCGTGCCAGCGCTGGAACGCCGCATGGGCGACCCAACCAAGGAGCAGCGTGATCGCGTACGGACGCGCCAGCCGGCTGTAGACGACGAGCAGGGGCGAGAGTGCGAGCAGGACGGCGAACAGCGCGGAGGCTGCGCGCGAGACCCGCGGCGCGACGTAGAGCGGAAACGCGATCAGCACGGTGATGCCGCACACGAGCATCGGCGTGCGCAGCATGACCTCGGTCAGGCCCCACCAGTGCGCCTCGAACCAGGCGAGGATGCCGAGCGGAATGCTGTAGTCGGCATACCCGAAGTCGAGGAACATCGCGCCGGGTCCGTGCCGCAGCACCTGGTGGACGACATGCCATTCGTCGTCGATCAGCACCTGGGCCGCGAACTGGTCGAGCCGCAGCCACGCACCGAAAAGCGCGGCGATCGCGACCGCGAGCGCCCAGGACGGCGATACGGCGGTGCGCAGCGCCGCTCCATTCCGGCGGGCCCCCACGGCGCTCACGCAACACCAAGCCCGGCGGGCCGCCACGGCGCGGCGTCCGGGCCGCGCATCGTCCGGGCCCGGAGACCGCCAACGATCATCGGCGGCGGAGCGCGAGCGTTGGCGCCATCGGCGCGTCGGCGCCGCCTTGTGTTGCAGCGATCTCGACTGCTTGCTCGAGCTCGGGCTCGACGTCGAACGCAAAGTCGCCGTCCGGCTCTCTGCGTCCCGTCGCGCGCACGGCGCCGAAATCGAACAGCGCGCGATCCATCAGGTGCGAGGGCACGACCTTGGCGAGCGCATTGCCGATCGACGCGATCCGGCCCGGATGCTTGCGCTCCCATTCGCGCAGCATCGCGGTCACCTGCCGGCGCTGCAGATGCTCCTGCGAGCCGCACAGGTTGCAGGGGATGATCGGGAAGGCCATCAGCTCGGCGTAGCGGGCGAGATCGCGCTCGCGGACATAGGCAAGCGGGCGGATCACGACGTGCCGGCCGTCGTCGGAGACGAGCTTCGGCGGCATCGCCTTCAGCTTGCCGCCGAAAAAGAGATTCAGGAAAAACGTCGCCAGCAGGTCGTCGCGATGGTGGCCGAGCGCAATCTTGGTCGCGCCGATCTCGCGCGCGACACGATAGAGCACGCCACGGCGCAGTCGGGAGCAGAGCGAGCACATCGTCCCGCCGTTCGGGATGACGCGCTTGACGACGCTGTAGGTGTCCTGCTCCACGATCCGGAAGGGTACGCCGCGCGCTTCGAGGTAGTGCGGCAGCACCTCGCCGGGAAAGCCGGGCTGCTTCTGGTCGAGATTGACGGCGACGATCTCGAACGGAATCGGCGCGCGAGCCCTTAGCGAGAGCAGAACGTCGAGCAGGCCGTAGCTGTCCTTGCCACCGGACACGCAAACCATCACGCGATCGCCCGGCTCGATCAGCGCGTAGTCGCGGATCGCACCGCCGACCTGTCGGCGCAGCCGCTTCCTGAGCTTGTTGGCTTCGAATTCCGCCTTGCGCGGATCGCGCGAAACCGGCGGCCGCGCAACGGCCATGGCGCGGGCGGAACCCTCGGCAGCGGCATTGTCCATCACGCCGGCATTCTACCGGCGCCGCGGGCGCAGTGCGTCAGTTACGCGAAAGCGCCCGGCCGCGCGACGACGCCCGGTTGCGGAGGCGCGCGGGCGGAGGAAAGTCGCTCGGCGGCGCGGCGGCCGCATCATCGCCGTCGGCGCCGTCCCGGGCCGCCGCGGTGATCGGCGCCGACGATGCGGCCCGCGGATCGACGGAGGGCGAGAGGTCCCGGGAAGGAGCGCCGCGCAGGCCGAGCCACGCGATGGCGATCGCGACCGCCAGTGCTGCCGCGATGGCGATGGGGAGCATCGCCGGACGCATCCCCCAGCGGCTGGCGGCGGGGGTCGAGGAACGGGAATTCGCGGCTTCGGCGAGTCGATCGTCGCGCTCGCCGCGCGCCGAGGGCACCAGCAGCACGATCAGCCCGATCTCGGCAAGACGCACGAGGTCGCGGCCCAGTCGCACGGGCTCGAGGCGATTTTCGGCGGCCAGCTCGGCAAACACTTGCGGCGCGGCAAGGAGCGAAAGGGTTTTCCGCTGCGGGAGCGTGAGTCCGCGCCGCGCCTCTTGCAGCTCGACTTCGCCCGCATGGGTGCGGGCGCAGATGGTGCCGGGATCGAGCTCGATTTCCATAGCCATGGTCCATTTGGTTGCGAGAGCCGCCGGGCGCGCGCCTTGTCGCGGGAATCGCAGCGCGCGGCCGCCCTGCGCCCGGCGATCCAGCCCACGAGACGGCGGCACCCGTTTCGCTGTCCTTCGATTACCCCGCAAGGGTCGTGCCACCCTGTCCCCGAGTCGGTCCGGGCCGGGTCCGCGACCGGTCATCGCCGAATTGCGGCCATCGGGCATTGAGACCTTGCCCCGGGGCGCGGCGAAGAGAAGCAACTTCCGCCCGAATCCTGCGGTCGCGGGGAACCGCGCTACCATTGCGGCCACGCGCCGGAGCGCGCAGGGGAGGGGATTCGGATGCAGACGATTCTCGTCGCCAATCCAAAGGGCGGCACCGGCAAGACGACCGTCGCGACGAACGTGGCCGGTTGGCTCGCCGGAAAACGGCAGCGCGTGGCGCTCGCCGACGGCGATCCGCAGCGATCGGCAACCGAATGGGCCGCGCGGCGGCCGCCGCTGTTTCCGCCCCTTGTCTCCCTGGCGCCGGACGCGCGAAGAAGGGCGCTCAAGGACGCCGATCCGCAATGGCTGGTCGTCGATAGCCCCGCGGCATTGCACGGCGAGGACCTGCGCGACGCCGTCCACCGCACCGACCTGATGCTGGTCCCGCTGACGCCGTCGACGTTCGACATGGCGGCGACGCAGCACTTCCTCGCCGCGATCTCCCACTACAAGGCCGTCAGGCAAGGAACGCTCGCGATCGGAATCATCGCGATGCGCGTGGACGCGCGCACGCGGAGCGCGGCCGAGCTCGACGAATTCCTGAAAGGCTTCGACGTGCCGCTCATCGCCCATCTCCGCGACACGCAGCTCTATGTGCACTGCGCGCGCGACGGCGCGACGGTTTTCGACCTCCCGCGCTCGCGGGCCGAGCAGGATTGGGAGCAGTGGAAGCCGCTGACGCGCTGGATCGCGCGACACGCCGCAACGAGGGTCTGAGGACCGCGCTTCGTTGACGCCTGCGGTGCCGCGTTACTTTTTCATCGCGTCGGCGGCCTCCTTCGTCGCTTCGGTCGCCTTGCCGGCGGCTTCCTTGGTGGCGTCCACGGCCTTGTCGGCGGCTTCCTTCGTGGCGGCCGCGGCGTCCTTCGTGGCGGCACTGGCCTTGTCCGCAGCTTCCTTCGACGCGGCAGCCGCTTTGTCGGCGGCGTCTTTTGCGGCTGCGGCGGCCTTGTCGGCGGCTTCCTTCGCGGCGGCCTGGGCCTTCGCGGCGGCTTCCTTGCCGCTGTCTCCGCACGCCGCGAGCGACGTGGCAACAGCGATCCCGGTCATGACGGCGAGCAAGCGGACTTTCATTTAGGGCTCCTGGAATGGAAAAGGAGGCGCGACAAAGCGCGACCGGGGCCCGCCGCGAAACGGAATTTCGGCGCCCTCGACGTCACGCCGCTGCCCTGACCAGCTCGCGAAGAACGAACGGCAGGATGCCGCCGTTCTGATAGTAGTCGACCTCGATCGGCGTGTCGATCCGTAGCAGCACCGGCACTGCTTGGGCCGTGCCGTCGCTGCGGTGAATGGTGAGCGTTACGTCCATCTGGGGCTTGATGCCCGCCTCGATCCCGGTGACGTCGAACGTTTCCTCGCCCGTGATGCGAAGCGAAGCCGCGCTGTCGGTGCCCTTGAACTGGCACGGGAGAACGCCCATGCCGACCAGGTTCGAGCGGTGAATGCGCTCGAAGCTCTTCGCGATCACCGCCTTGACGCCGAGGAGCTGCGTGCCCTTGGCTGCCCAGTCGCGCGAGCTGCCGGTGCCGTATTCCTCGCCGCCGAAGACCACCGTCGGTGTCCCCTGCCCGAGGTACTTCATCGCCGCGTCGTAGATCGCCATCTTTTCTCCCCCGGGCTGGAACAGCGTGATGCCGCCTTCGACGCGGGTGCCGTCGGTTTTCGGCGACAGCATCAGGTTCTTGATGCGGACGTTGGCGAACGTGCCGCGCATCATCACCTCGTGGTTGCCGCGGCGCGAGCCGTAGCTGTTGAAATCGACGACGGAAACATCGTTCTCGAGCAGGAAGATTCCCGCGGGGGAGGTCGGCTTGATCGAGCCCGCCGGGCTGATGTGGTCGGTCGTCACCGAATCGCCGAAGATTCCGAGCGCGCGTGCGGCTTTGATGTCGCCGCTCCGGCCCGTCGTCATCTGGAAACCCTCGAAGAACGGCGGCTTCGCGATGTAGGTCGAATGCGGCCAGCCGTAGACCTGGCCCGTCTCGCCGGCAACCTCCTTCCACAGCGGGTTGGCGTTGCCGAGATCGCCGTAGAGCTTGCGGAACGTCGCCGGATCCTTCGCGAAGCTCATCACGCCCGCAATCTCGTGCGAGGTCGGCCACAGATCCTTGAGGTACACGGGCCCCTGCTTGCCGACGCCGACCGGCTCGGTTGTCAAATCCCTGAGCACCGTGCCCGCGATCGCGTAGGCGACGACAAGCGGCGGCGAGGCGAGGAAGTTGGCCTTGAGGTTCGGGTGGATCCGGGCCTCGAAATTGCGGTTGCCCGACAGCACCGCGGCGCAGACCAGGTCGTTGGCGTTGATCGTCTCGTTGATCTCCTGCGTCAAGTCGCCGGCGTTGCCGATGCACGTCGTGCAGCCGTACGCGGCGACGCCGAAGCCGAGCTTTTCCAGGTAAGGCAGCAGGCCCGCTTTGGCGAGGTAATCGGTGACCACGCGCGAGCCCGGCGCGAGCGAGGTCTTGATGTGCGGGGCGACGGTCAAGCCCTTTTCCACCGCCTTCTTCGCGAGCAGGCCCGCAGCGAGGAGCACGCCGGGGTTCGACGTGTTCGTGCACGAGGTAATCGCGGCGATCAGCACGTCGCCGTTGCCGATGTCCAGCGGCTTCGGCGCCGCGGGGGCGACGCGATCAGGGGTGGGCCGGTTGTCGACCATCTCGACAAAGTCTCGCGGCTGCCCGTTATCGGGAAGCGTCAGGGGGGTATCGGGCACGGCGCCGGTGCCGGGCTTCGCGGGGCGCGTCGAGTACCGCAGCGAGAGCTTTGATGCCGCTTGTCCGAAGCCGTTCTCGCCGACCGGACTGCTGTAGAGCTCGGCGAACTTCGTCTTCAGGGCGCCGATCTCGATCCGGTCCTGCGGACGCTTCGGGCCGGCGACCGACGCCTTGATCGACGACAGATCGAGCGCGAGCGCCTTCGTGTAATCGATCTCGCCGGCCTTCGCTACCCCGTAGAGTCCCTGCGCCTTGAAATACGACTGGAACGCGTCCAGCTCCGCCGGCGTTCGGCCGGTGGCCTTGAGGTAGTCGACCGTCGCGTCATCGACGGGGAAAAAGCCCATCGTCGCGCCGTACTCAGGCGCCATGTTGGCGATCGTCGCGCGGTCGGGAACGGACAGCGACGCCGTGCCTTCGCCGAAGAACTCGACGAACTTGCCGACGACCTTTTCCTTGCGCAGCATCTCGGTGACCGTCAGCACCAGGTCGGTCGCCGTGATGCCTTCGGAGAGCTTCCCCGTGAGCTCGACGCCGACGACGTCGGGCGTGAGAAGGTAGACCGGCTGCCCGAGCATGCCCGCCTCGGCCTCGATGCCGCCGACACCCCAGCCCACGACGCCGATGGCGTTGATCATCGTCGTGTGGCTGTCGGTGCCGACCAGCGTGTCGGGGTAGTAGACGCCGTCCTTCAGGTGGACGCCGCGCGCGAGGTACTCGAGGTTCACCTGGTGGACGATGCCGATGCCCGGCGGGACGACCTTGAAGGTGTCGAACGCCTGCATTCCCCACTTCATGAACTGGTAGCGTTCGTTGTTGCGCTTGAACTCGAGCTTCATGTTGAGATCGAGCGCATCGGGCCGGCGATAGTAATCGATCATCACCGAGTGGTCGACGACCAGGTCGACCGGCACCAGGGGCTCGATCGTCTTCGGGTTCTTGCCCATGTCGTTCGCCACGTTGCGCATCGCGGCCAGGTCGGCGAGCAGCGGCACGCCGGTGAAATCCTGCAGCACGACGCGGGCGACGACGAACGGGATCTCGTCGACGCGCGGCGCCGTCGGGCCCCAGTTCGCGAGCTGGCGCACGTGCTCTTCGGTGACCTTCCTGCCGTCGCAGTTGCGCAGCACGGACTCGAGCACGATGCGGATCGATACCGGCAGCCTGGATACGCGGCCCACGCCGGCGCGCTCGAGCGCGGGCAGCGAATAGAACGATCCGGCGGCGCCGGAGGCGAGCTTGAACTGCTGAAGGGTATGGTGCAGGTCGTGCGGCATGTCGGTTCTCGCGTTGATGGGCAGACGAGGCCTACCGCTTCGACCCCATCATCTGCCGGATGTTCATCTTCGTGCCGTTGGGCAGCGTCATGTCGCCGGGCCGCTGGCCGGGCTTGCACGGTCCCACGTATCTGCCCTCGATGATCGTCGTCGATTCCTTCATGCCGCCCATCGGCGGGTCGAAGGTCGAGTGCGCCTCGGTGCGATAGGCGGTGTTGCCGGCGAACGTCATCACCGATCTCGACTGCATCTTGGTGCCGCCCAGGTCGCAGACCATGTCGCTCGTCATCTTGTCGCCGACGTGCTTGAGGTCGTACTTGCTGCACATGTTCGACATCATGCCCATCGACACCTTGTACATCTCCTTCTGCACGGAGTCGTCCAGGCAGAGCGTCGACGCCCGCGGCGCGCCAGCCGAGCCGCGGGTGGTCGACGTCGTGGTCTCCCACAGGCCTGGCTTCAGTTTAGGAAAGTCGTCGGCCGCGGCTCTCGCGGTGGCGGCGACAGCGAAGAGAACGGCGATGACGATGGTCCGCATGAGGTCTCCCGGGGAGGTCAGATCACCATCATATCGACGAACTCGTGCACGGGCATCGCCTCGAGCGCCTTTGCGTCGAGCGCAACGTCGAGGATCCGCCGCTGCTGTTTGGGCGGAAACCGCCGCGCGAGGTTGGTCCTGAACTTGTCGACCAGCACCGGAATGCCTTCCTTGCGGCGGCGCCGGTGGCCAATCGGGTATTCGACGACGATCTCCTTCGTCCTGCTGCCGTCCCCGAATTCGACGGCGATCGCGTTGGCGATCGAGCGCTTGTCGGGGTCGAGATAGTCCTTCGAGAAGCGTTTGTCCTCGACGCATTCCATCTTCGCGCGCAGACGGTCGATCCGCGGGTCGGCGGCGACGTGGTCCTCGTAATCGGCGGCGGTGAGACGCCCGAAGATCAGCGGCACGGCGACCATGTACTGGAGGCAGTGGTCGCGGTCGGCGGGGTTGTCGAGGGGGCCCTTCTTGTCGATGATCCTGATCGCCGACTCGTGCGTGCGGATCGTGATCTTCTTCACGTCGTCGAGGCGGTCCTTGAGCAGCGGATGGAGCTGCATCGCACACTCGACCGCGGTCTGCGCATGGAATTCGGCGGGGAAGCTGATCTTGAACAGCACGTTCTCCATCACATAGCTGCCGTAGGGGCGCTGGAACTTGAACGCGTTCCCCCTGAAGAGCACGTCGTAGAAGCCCCAGGCCTTCGCAGTCAGCACCGACGGGTAGCCCATCTCGCCGGTCCGGGCGATCAGCGCGAGGCGGACGGCGCGCGAGGTCGCGTCGCCCGCCGCCCAGCTCTTGCGCGAGCCGGTGTTCGGCGCATGGCGATAGGTACGCAGGCTTTGCCCGTCGACCCAGGCGAGCGACACGGCGTTGACGACCTCGTCCCAGGTGAGTCCTAGCATCGTCGCGACGACCGCGGTCGAGGCGACCTTCACCAGCACGACGTGATCGAGGCCGACGCGGTTGAAGCTGTTCTCGAGCGCGATGACGCCCTGGATTTCGTGCGCCTTGATCATCGCGGTCAGGACCTCCTTGACCGCGACGGGGGGCTTGCCCGCGGCGACGGCATTGCGCGACAGCCAGTCGGCGGTCGCGAGGATGCCGCCGAGGTTGTCCGACGGATGACCCCATTCCGCGGCGAGCCAGGTGTCGTTGAAATCGAGCCAGCGGATCATCGCGCCGATGTTCCATGCCGCCTGCACCGGATCGAGCTGGAACGACGTGCCGGGGACCCTGGCGCCATTGGGGACAATGGTGCCCGGAACGATCGGCCCCATGAGCTTCGTGCAGGCCGGATAGGAGAGCGCCTCGAAGCCGCAGCCCAGCGTATCGATGAGGCAGTGACGGGCGGTGTCGTACGCGTCGCGGCTCGTGATCTTGTAGCGGGTCGCGTAGTCGGCGATATCGACCAGGACCTGGTCCGGCTTCGGACGAACGTTGCTGAGGGGGGCTGACATGGCAGGGTTTTGGTCAGGTTCCGAGGCAGTCGCGGCGCAGCGCGACCGCCGCCGCGATCGGCGGCATGGTCCGGGAGCCCGCCGACCTCATCTGCGATCCTTGAGTGGCAGGAACTTCTGGTTCTCCGGGCCGACGTAGTTGGCGCTGGGACGGATGATCTTGCCGTCGATCCGCTGCTCGATGATGTGCGCGGACCAGCCGCTCGTGCGCGAGATGACGAACAGCGGCGTGAACATCGCCGTCGGCACGCCTATCATGTGGTAGCTCACCGCCGAGTACCAGTCGAGGTTCGCGAACATCTTCTTCGCCTCCCACATCACGTGCTCGAGCCGATCGGCGATATCGAACATCTTGGTGTTGCCGGCGTCGAGCGAAAGCGCGCGCGCGACCTCCTTGATCACCTTGTTGCGCGGGTCGGCGATCGTGTAGACGGGATGTCCGAAGCCGATGATCGTCTCCTTGTTGTCGACGCGGCGGCGAATGTCTGCCTCGGCCTCGTCGGGGCTGTCGTAGCGCTTCTGGGCGTCGAACGCGGCTTCGTTGGCGCCGCCGTGCTTCGGCCCCCGCAGTGCGCCGATTGCGCCGGTCAGCGCCGAATAGATGTCGGAGCCGGTTCCGGCGATGACGCGGCCGGTGAACGTCGAGGCGTTGAACTCGTGCTCCGCGTACAGGATGAGCGAGGTGTGCATCGCGCGCACCCACAGCGGCGCCGGGGTCTGCCCGTGCAGCAGGTGCAGGAAATGCCCGCCGATCGAGTCGTCGCCGGTCTCGACTTCGATCCGCTTGCCGTTGTGGCTCCAGTGGTACCAGTAGAGCAGCATCGAGCCGAGCGAGGCGAGTAGCCGGTCGGCGATGTCGCGCGCGCCGGCGACGTTGTGGTCGTCCTTCTCCGGCAGCACGGTGCCGAGCGCCGAGACGCCAGTGCGCATCACGTCCATCGGGTGTGCGGCCGCGGGGATGCGCTCGAGCATCTCCTTTACCGGCTCGGGCAACCCGCGCAGGCTCTTGAGTTTCGACTTGTAGGCACGGAGCTCGGCGGCGGTCGGCAGCTTGCCGTGCACCAGCAGGTGCGATATTTCCTCGAATTCGCACGTCTCCGCGATGTCGAGGATGTCGTAGCCGCGGTACGCGAGGTCGTTGCCGGTGCGTCCGACCGTGCAAAGCGCCGTGTTGCCGGCCGTGACGCCCGACAGCGCGACGGACTTCTTCGCCTTCGCCGGCTCGGCGGGAGCAGTGGCTGCGGTCATTTCGTCCTCCCTCGACAGATGCCTTTCCGTGGAGTGGTCATTTCGTCGCGGCGCTCGCTCATCGCTTGGCTGCGGTCGTTCGCGTCGCGAACAACTCGTCGAGCTTGGTTTCGTAGGCGTGGTAGCCCAGAAACTCGTAGAGCTCCGCACGCGTCTGCATCGTCTCCACCGCCGCTTTCTGCGAGCCACCGGCGCGCAGCGCCCGGTAGACGTTCAATGCCGCCTTGTTCATCGCGCGGAACGCCGATAGCGGATAGAGGGCGATGGCGACCTCGGCCCGCCGCAGCTCGTCGAGCGTGAAGAGCGGCGTCGCGCCGAACTCCGTGATGTTGGCGAGGATCGGCACCTTGACCGCCTGTGCGAACGCCTTGTACATCGCAAGCTCGGTGATCGCCTCGGGGAAGATCATGTCGGCGCCGGCCTCGACGCAGGCGCAGGCGCGGTCGATCGCCGCCTGCAGCCCCTCGACGGCGAGCGCGTCGGTGCGCGCCATGATCACGAAGTCGGGCTCCGTCTTCGCATCGACAGCGGCCTTGATCCGGTCGACCATTTCGTCGCGCGAGACGAGCTCCTTGCCCGGGCGATGGCCGCAGCGCTTGGCGCCGACCTGATCCTCGATGTGGATCGCCGCCGCGCCGAACTTGATCATCGATTTCACCGTGCGCGCGACGTTGAACGCCGATGCGCCGAACCCCGTATCGACGTCGACGAGAAGGGGCAGCGACGAGACGTCGGTGATGCGCCGCACGTCGGTCAGGACGTCGTCCAGGTTGCTGATGCCGAGATCGGGGACGCCGAGCGAGCCCGCGGCCACGCCGCCGCCGGAAAGGTAGATCGCGTTGAAGCCGGACTTTTCGGCGAGGATCGCGTGATAGGCGCAAATCGCGCCGGGGACCTGCAGCGGTGCCTCGGCGGCGAGCGCGGCACGAAATCGCGCGCCAGCGGAAGGAGTCGTCATGGTGTCGGCCGGAGGGGCGCTCGGTTCAGTCGTCGACCCGCTCGGGGGCGAAAAACGTCGCGGCGGCGGCCGGCATCGGCGCCCCGGCGGCGTGCGCCTGCTGCAGCACGGTCCAGCAGTAACGGTACGACGCACGGTCGTGCAGCGTGTCGCCGACGCGGATCGGCGCCCAGTCGGCGGCCTGCGCGGCGGCGAGCGTGGTGGCGGCCCATTCGACCTCGACGGGCGCCGGCTGCATCGCGCGCACGATCGGGTCGATCTGCGACGGATGAATGCTCCACATGCGCAGGAAACCCATCTCGGTGCGCGCCCGGCGCGCGTCGCGGTAGACGGCCTCCGGGTCGTCGAGCGCGCGCGTGACCCCGTGCACGGGGACGACGGCGTGAGCGAGCGCGGCGGCAGCGGTCTCGGATTTCGCGCGGCGCACGAGCGCGTGGTCGAACTGGCCGGGACTGTCCATCGCCGCGGCGGGGATGGCTCCGTAATGCGCGCTCACGAAATCCATCGTCCCGAAGTCGAGGCTCAAGACGCCGGGCAGGGCCGCGATCGCCCACGCGTCGCGAACCGCGCCGTGGGTTTCGATCATCACGCTGATCGGAATCTCGCGCCCCAATCCGCGCCGCGCGACTTCGAGCGTGACCGCGTCGATGAAGCGCTCCACGTCGGCGGCGGCCTCCGCCTTGGGGCAGGTGAGGAAGGCGAGCCGGTCGCCGGCTTCGCCGACGAGGATCGCGAGGTCCTCGGCGGCCGCAGGATTCCGGACGTCGTGGATGCGCGCGCCGACGCGATTCCAGCGATTCGCGTCGCTCGCGATCAGCGCGGCCATCGCGTGCGCATGCTCGCGTTCGGCGCCCGCGGCGGCACCATCCTCGCAATCGGCGGCGATGTCGAAGGCCGCCCCGCGCTCGGCCTGCAGTGCAAGCGCCTTTTCGACGAAGCGCGGACGCCCGGCGTAATGGACGCACCCGGGCAGCACCGGCAGCGGCCGATCGTGGCCGTAGAGCGCCGCCTGCGGAGAAAGCCGGGCCGTCATCGTCGCGGGACCGTCGCGCGGGTTGCGCCCGGCATCAACCCAGCAGCGCCGCGACGCCGGAACGCTCCTCCTCGAGCTCCTTCAGCGTCGCGTCCATCTTCTCGCGCGAGAACGCGTCGATCTCGAGGCCCGTGACGCGCGTGTACTCGCCGGCAGCGGTGGTCACCGGGACGCCGTACATCACGTCCTGCGGGATCCCGTAGCTGCCGTCGGAAGGCACACCCATCGTCACCCATTTGCCGTTGCTGCCGAGGAGCCAGTCGCGGACGTGATCGATCGCGGCATTCGCGGCGGACGCGGCCGACGAGAGCCCTCGTGCGGCGATGATCGCCGCCCCGCGCTTGCCCACCGTTGGCAGGAAGACATTGCGGTTCCAGTCCTCGTCGTTGATCAGCGCCTTCAGCGACCGGCCGTCCACGGTGGCGAAGCGGTAGTCGGCGTACATCGTCGGCGAATGATTGCCCCAGACGGTGAGCTTCTCGATCGAGCCGACCGGCTTGCCGCTCTTGGCGGCGAGTTGCGACAATGCGCGGTTGTGATCGAGTCGCAACATCGCGGTGAAGTTCTTCTTCGGCAGCGAAGGCGCGGATTTCATCGCGATGTAGGCGTTCGTGTTGGCCGGATTGCCGACGACCAGCACCTTCACGTCGCGCGAAGCGACGCGGTCGAGCGCCTTGCCCTGCTCGATGAAGATCTTCGCGTTTTCCATCAGCAGATCCTTGCGCTCCATCCCCGGACCCCGCGGTTTGGCGCCGACCAGGAGCGCCAGGTCGGCCTCCTTGAACGCGACCGCCGGGTCGGCGGTTCCGACCATTCCGGTCACGAGCGGGAAGGCGCAATCCTCGATCTCCATCATGACGCCCTTCAGCGCGGCCTGCGCCTTGTCGAGCGGCAGTTCCAGCATCTGCAGGACGAGCGGCTGGTCGCGGCCGAGCATCTCGCCGGTGGCGATCCGGAACAGCAGGCTGTAGCCGATCTGGCCGGCGGCGCCGGTGACGGCGACACGGAGGGGGTTTTTCATGACGGGCTCCTCGGGTGCACGGGTCGAAAACGAGGTGGCGATGGCCGGATGCTTGGCGGGGCCCCGCCTCGCGCGCCCCTGATGTTGCGTTGCGGCAACCGCTTGCGGGCGTGGCGAAGCACTTCCTCCGGACGCGTCGGCGTTGGGCGAATTGTAGGGGCGTTGGCTCCGGGGTGTCAATCAAGTCTTATATCATATATCATATATAAGATATGAGATTAGACGGCCCGCGCCCGGCGGCCCGATAATGGAGACGGGGGCAGGCCGGGTTCGGGTTGGACCCGCGCAGGCAAACCCGCAGGCGGCTCCCCGAATCCGCTTCGTCACGCTCGAGCGATGCCCCATCCGCCACCCTCCTTCCGGCCCTTGTACCTCCAGATCAAGGCGCTGCTCGAGAAAAGCCTTGAGGCGGGGGAGTGGCGCCCGGCCGAGGCGATTCCCAGCGAACTCGACCTGGCCGCTCGTTTCGGCGTCTCGCAGGGCACGGTGCGCAAGGCGATCGACGCGCTCGCCGCCGAAAACCTCGTCGTTCGCCGGCAGGGCAAGGGGACGTTCGTCGCGACGCACACCGAGGAAAAGGCGTCGATGTTCCGGTTCCTGCGCATCCGGCGCAACGACGGCCATGACGAATACCCCGCGAGCCGGCTGCTCGACGTCCGCCGGGCCAAGGCCTCTGCCGAAGCCGCCCGGCTGCTCGGTCTCAAGCCGGCCGAGCCGGTAATCGTGATTCGGCGCATTCTCGAGTACACGGGCGAACCGGTGGTGCTGGACGAGATCACGCTGCCGGCGGCTACGTTCAAGGGACTCACCAAAGCTCGGGCCGAGGCCTACCACGGCTCGATGTACAGCTTTTTCGAGACGCAGTTCGGAGTGCGGATGCTCAAGGCCTCGGAAAAGCTCCGCGCCATCGCCGCGGACGCGGCGAGCGCGTCGCTGCTCAAGGTCGCGCCCGGGCAGCCCTTGCTTGCCGTCGACCGGGTGACGCTGACCTACGGGGACCGACCCGTGGAATGGAGGCGGGGCCTTTGCACGACCCGCAATCACCACTATCTCAACGAACTCGGTTAACCGCGAACCCAATCGCGCTATAATTTTGTGCTGCTTTGCACAACGCGGGCCGCGAGCGAAGATGCTGGCAACGACGCGGGTTTCAGGCGTCGACCCTTCCCGAACCGGCCCCAACGGATCGCATCCACGCCATGCCCGTTCTCGAGCGACCTGAACCTGCGTCTCGTCCGGTGTATCTCGACCTGCCGCGGATCCGCTTGCCGCTCCCCGGCATCGTCTCGATCCTGCACCGGATCTCCGGCGCGCTCCTGTTCCTGGCCGGGATTCCGCTGCTGCTGGCCGGCGTCACCTGGAGCCTGGGCTCGGCGGATTCGTATGCCGCGTTGCAATCGATCGCCGGAGCGCCGGCCGCCAAGCTCGTGCTGCTCGCGATGGCATGGGCGTACCTCCACCATTTCTGCGCCGGCGTCCGCTATCTGCTGCTCGATGTGCATCAGGGAATCGAACTCGCGCCGGCGCGCCGGTCGAGCGTGATCGTGCTCGTCCTGAGCCTCGCGCTCACGCTCGCGGTCGGAGTGCGGCTGTGGTGACCCGCCGCGTCGTCGTCGGCGCGCACTACGGCCTCAGCGACTGGCTGCTGCAGCGGCTGACCGCGGTGATCATGACGGCCTACACGCTGCTCATCCTCGGCATCGTGCTCTGGAACGGCGGTCTCGATTATCCGCTGTGGCAGGCGCTCTTCGCGAACGGCGCCTTCCGGCTCGCATCGTTCCTGTTCATGGTGGCGCTCCTCTACCACGCGTGGATCGGCGTGCGCGACATCTACATGGATTACATCAAGTCGACCGCGCTTCGGCTGACGCTGGAGGCCGCGTCGGCCGTCGCGCTGATCGGCTATCTCGGCTGGACGGTGCAGATTCTGTGGGGACATGCATGAGCGGGTCGCCCGCGCGAGCAGGGTGCAGCCAAGGCCCGAAGGGCGCCGCCGCGAGCGCGGGTGGCGGCCGGCCCCGTGGAACCTCGAGCACAAACCGCATACGCGGAGGCCGCGGCGAAGCGTCAACGCGTCTGGAGGCGACTACGTGAGCGCGATCCCCATACGCAAATTCGACGCGCTCGTCGTCGGGGCCGGGGGCTCGGGCATGCGTGCGTCGCTTGAGCTCGCCGAGGCCGGGCTTGCGGTCGCCGTGCTGTCGAAAGTCTTCCCCACGCGCTCGCACACGGTCGCCGCGCAGGGCGGCATCGGCGCTTCGCTCGGCAACATGTCCGAGGACCACTGGCTGTGGCACATGTACGACACGATCAAGGGCTCCGACTGGCTGGGCGACCAGGACGCGATCGAGTACATGTGCCAGATGGCTGCGCCCGTCGTCTACGAGCTCGAGCACTTCGGGATGCCGTTCGATCGCAACGCCGACGGCACGATCTATCAGCGACCCTTCGGCGGCCATTCGGCGAATTTCGGCGACAAGCCCGTCCAGCGCGCGTGCGCCGCCGCCGACCGCACCGGCCATGCGCTCGTGCACACGCTCTACCAGCGCAACGTTCGCGCGCGAACGCAGTTCTTCGTCGAGTGGATGGCGCTCGACCTGGTCCGCGACGCCGACGGCGACGTCCTGGGCGTGATCGCGCTGGAAATGGAAACGGGCGACGTGGTGATGCTGCAGGCGAAGGCGACGATGCTCGCGACCGGCGGCGCGGGCCGCATCTTCGCCGCATCGACCAATGCGTTCATCAACACCGGCGACGGCCTGGGGATGGCGGCGCGCGCCGGGATCCCGCTGCAGGACATGGAGATGTGGCAGTTCCATCCGACCGGCGTCGCCGGCGCCGGCGTGCTGATCACCGAGGGCGTCCGCGGCGAGGGCGGCATCCTGCTCAACAGCAACGGCGAGCGCTTCATGGAGCGCTACGCGCCGAACCTCAAGGACCTTGCCTCGCGCGATGTCGTCAGCCGGTCGATGGACCAGGAGATCAAGGAAGGCCGCGGCTGCGGCCCGAACAAGGATTACGTGCTCCTCAAGCTCGACCATCTCGGTCCCGACGTCATCAACAAGCGCCTGCCGTCGATCCGCGACATCGCGCTGACCTTCGCGAACGTCGATTGCCGGAAGGAGCCGATCCCGGTCGTGCCGACGATCCACTATCAGATGGGCGGAATCCCCACCAACATTCACGGCCAGGTCGTCGCGCCGAAGGACGGCGACGACCGGGCGGCGGTCGGCGGGCTCTACGCCGTGGGCGAGTGCTCGTGCGTGTCGGTGCACGGCGCGAACCGCCTCGGCACCAACTCGCTGCTCGATCTGATCGTGTTCGGGCGCTCGGCGGGGAATTTCATCGTCGAGCAGAATCTCGGGCGCCGCGCGCACAAGCCGCTGCCGCGAGACGCCGCCGATCCCGCGCTCGCGCGGCTCGCGCGTCTCGACGGCGCGGTGAACGGCGAGTCGGTGGCGGCGGTCGCGAACGACCTTCGCCGGACGATGCAGGCGCACTGCGGCGTGTTCCGCAACCAGGAGCTCCTGACGGAAGGCGTGCGGATGGTGCTGGAGCTCGAAGCCCGTGCGCAGCGCGTCGCGATCAGCGACAAGAGCCGCACGTTCAATACGGCGCGGGTCGAAGCGCTCGAGCTCGACAACCTGATCGAGACCGCGAAGGCCACCGTCGTGTCCTCGGAAGCGCGGCGCGAGTCGCGGGGAGCGCAGGCACGCAGCGATTATCCGTCCCGCGACGACGAGCACTGGCTCAAGCACTCGCTGTGGTACCGCGACGGCAACCGGCTCGCGTACAAGCCGGTGAACATGAAACCGCTCTCCGTTGAAGCCTTTCCACCGAAGGCGCGGACGTACTGACGTCCGCGTTCGGAGCCACTGAATGAAGTTCCGCGTCTACCGCTACGACCCCGAGAAGGACGCGAGGCCCTACGTCCAGGATTACGACATCGTGCTCGATCCCCACGATCGAATGCTGCTCGACGCATTGATTCGGCTGAAGGCGGCCGACGACACGCTGTCGTTCCGGAGGAGCTGCCGCGAGGGCGTGTGCGGCTCCGACGCGATGAACATCAACGGCAAGAACGGCCTCGCCTGCGTCACGAATCTCAAGACTCTCCGGGAACCGGTCGAGCTGCGACCGCTGCCCGGCCTGCCGGTGATCCGCGACCTGATCGTCGACATGAGCCTGTTTTTCAAGCAGTACCACTCGATCAAGCCGTACCTGGTCAACGACTCGCCGCCGCCGGAGAAGGAGCGGCTGCAGTCGCCGGAGGACCGCGAGGAGCTCGACGGCCTCTACGAGTGCATCCTGTGCGCGTGCTGCTCGACCGCCTGTCCGTCGTTCTGGTGGAACCCGGACAAGTTCGTCGGCCCCGCCGGCCTCCTCGCGGCGTATCGCTTCATTGCAGATTCGCGCGATCAGGCCACCGGCGAGCGGCTCGACAACCTCGAGGATCCTTACCGGCTGTTCCGCTGCCACACGATCATGAACTGCGTCGACGTCTGTCCGAAGAACCTCAATCCGACCAAGGCCATCGGCAAGATCAAGGAAATCATGGTGAAACGGGCCGTATGACGCCCCCGGTACCGCGCGCCCCGCATGGTGGATTTCCCGTGGACCAGACCGAACTAAAGCGCATGCGCTGGCGCTGCCGGCGCGGCATGCTGGAAAACGATCTGCTCCTCGCGCGCTTCCTCGACGCGCGCGGCGAAGCGCTGACCGAGACCGAGGCGGCGTCGCTCGACCGCCTCCTCGCTCTTGCCGACGGCGAGCTGTGGGACCTGCTGTCGGGGCGTGCCGAGCCAAACGACGCGGCGCTCGGTCCGCTGCTTTCCGCGATGCGGCGACAGGACGACGAACCGATGCGCGGGACGCCATAGTTTCAACCGCATGCGACGACCAGGAGCACGCATTTCCCGAGTCAACGGCGGACCCGCCGCTCCCCGGCCGCCGCACGAACCCGCCACAACGGATGGAGAGACGACATCATGACCGATCGCACCGCAACGCTGACCTTCTCTGACGGCGCACCCGCCGTCACCTTCCCCGTTCTCTCCGGCAGCGTCGGGCCGGACGTCATCGACATCCGCACGCTCTACGGCAAGACCGGCCGCTTCACCTACGACCCGGGCTTCCTGTCGACGGCCGCGTGCAGCTCGGCGATCACGTTCATCGATGGCGACAAGGGAGAGCTGCTCTATCGCGGCTATCCGATCGAGGAGCTCGCGGTCAAGTGCGACTTCCTCGAGGTCTGCCATCTGCTGCTCTATGGCGAGCTGCCCAACGTCACCCAGAAGGCGGACTTCGTCAGCCGCGTCACCAAGCACACGATGGTGAACGAGCAGATGCAGTTCTTCATGCGCGGATTCCGTCGCGACGCGCACCCGATGGCGGTGCTGACCGGCCTCGTCGGAGCGATGAGCGCGTTCTACCCCGATTCGATCAACCTCAACGATGCCCACCAGCGCGACATCTCCGCGATCCGGCTGATCGCGAAGATGCCGACGCTGGTGGCGATGGCATACAAGTACACGGTCGGCCAGCCGTACATGTATCCGCGCAACGACCAGACGTATGCGGCGAACTTCATGCGAATGATGTTCGCCACGCCGTGCGAGGAGTACACGATCAACGAGGTTCTGGTGCGTGCGCTCGACCGGATCTTCATCCTGCACGCCGACCACGAGCAGAACGCGTCGACGTCCACGGTGCGGTTGTGCGCATCGTCGGGCACCAACCCGTTCGCGGCGATTGCGGCGGGTGTTGCGTGTCTGTGGGGCCCGGCGCACGGCGGGGCGAACGAGGCGAGCCTCAACATGCTCTACGACATCCAGAAGAATGGCGGGGCGGCGAAGATCGGCGAATTCATCGCCAAGGTCAAGGACAAGAACAGCAGCGTCAAGCTGATGGGCTTCGGCCATCGGGTGTACAAGAACTACGACCCGCGCGCGAAGCTGATGCGCGAGACCTGCCACGAGGTGCTGGGAGAGCTGGGACTGGGTGACGACCCGCTGTTCAAGCTGGCGATGGCGCTGGAGAAGATCGCGCTCGAGGACGATTATTTCGTCACCCGCAAGCTCTATCCGAACGTCGATTTCTACTCCGGAATCGTGCAGAAGGCGATCGGCATCCCGGTGTCGTTGTTCACGGCGATCTTCGCGCTCGCGCGCACCGTCGGCTGGATCGCGCAGCTGAACGAGATGATTACCGACCCGGAATACAAGATCGGCCGCCCGCGCCAGCTCTTCGCGGGGGCGAAACGGCGGTCGGTCACCCCGCTCGCGCAGCGCTGACGACGGTCCGAAAGGAAGAACGATGAGCACGATGCGAGAACTCGAGTCCACCAGCACGCTGTTTGGCGGCAACGCACCGTTCATCGAAGAGCAGTACGAGCAGTACCTCGCGAACCCGGCCGCCGTTGCTCCCGACTGGCGCGCGTACTTCGAGACCCTGCGCGGCGGAGCCGCCGACGTCGCGCATGCACCGGTCATCGAATCGTTCATTCGCCTGGGCAAGAGCCGCAAGGTGTCCGGCGCGATGGTGGACGCCGCGACGATGCACAAGCAGGTGCTGGTCCTGCAGATGATCGGGAAGTTTCGCACGCTCGGCATGTTCCACGCCGAGATCGACCCGCTGAAGCGACAGGAGAAGCGCTATATCGCCGACCTCGATCTCTCGACCTACGGCTTCACCGACGCCGATCTCGACACCGAGTTCGACGTCGGCTCGTTCAAGGCCGGACCCGAGCGGATGCGGCTGCGCGATCTCATCGAGGCGCTGAAGGACACGTACTGCCGCACGTTCGGCGCCGAATACATGTATATCTCGGACACGTCGATCAAGCGCTTCGTCCAGCAGCACCTGGAGCCGATCCGCTCGCGGCCGACGTACACGCCGGAGCAGCGCCGTCATCTCCTCGAGCGGCTCACCGCGGCCGAAACGCTCGAGCGTTATCTGCATACGAAGTACGTCGGCCAGAAGCGCTTCTCGGGCGAGGGCGGCGACACGCTGATCCCGATGCTCGACCACCTGATCCAGAAGGCGGGCGTAGCCGGAGTGCAGGAGACGGTGATCGGGATGGCGCATCGCGGCCGTCTCACCGTGCTCGTCAACATCTTCGGCAAGATGCCTGCCGACCTGTTCTCGGAGTTCGAAGGCAAGCAGGCGCAGGCGCTCGTGGCCGGCGACGTCAAGTACCACCAGGGCTTTTCGTCGGACGTCGTCACGCCGGGCGGGCCGATGCACCTCACGCTCGCGTTCAACCCGTCGCATCTCGAAGCCGTCGACCCCGTCGTCGAAGGCTCGGTGCGCGCGCGGCAGCACCGCCGGGGCGACCGAGAAGGCGACCAGGTGCTGCCGGTGCTGATCCACGGCGATGCCGCGGTCGCCGGGCAGGGCGTCATCCAGGAAATCCTGAACATGGCGCAGACCCGCGGCTACTACACCGGCGGCACGATCCATATCGTCGTCAACAACCAGATCGGGTTCACCACATCGGATCCGCGCGACACCCGCGGCACCCTCTATTGCACCGACATCGCGAAAATGGCTGAGGCGCCGATCTTCCACGTCAACGCCGACGACCCCGAGGTCTGTCTGCTCGCAGTCGAGATGGCGATGGAATTCCGTCGCCAGTTCCACCGCGACGTGTTCATCGACCTGGTCTGCTTCCGTCGCCTCGGCCACAACGAGGCGGACGAACCGATGGTGACGCAGCCGTTGATGTACAAGAAAATCCATCAGCATCCAGGCACGCGCAGGCTCTATGCCGACGTCCTCGCGCGCGAAGGCGTGATCAAGCCCGACGACGCCGACGCGATGATCGCGACCTACCGGACGGCGATGGACAAGGGCCTGCACACGAACACGACGATTCTGTCCAACTACAAGGCGCCGTTCTCGGTCGACTGGACGCCGTACAAGGGCCGCAGCTGGACCGATCCGTGCGACACGACGGTGCCGATGGACAAGCTCAAGGCCCTTGCGAAGAACGTCGCCCGCGTGCCGGAAGGCTTCAAGCTGCACTCGCGGGTCGAGCGCGTGATGGCCGACCGCAAGGCGATGCGCGAAGGCATGCTGCCGCTCGACTGGGGGATGGCCGAAACGCTCGCTTACGCGACGCTTCTGGATGAGGACATCGGGGTGCGGCTCTCCGGCGAGGACGTCGCCCGCGGTACGTTCTCGCACCGGCACGCCGTGCTTCACGACCAGAACCGCGAGAAATGGGACTCGGGCACCTGGGTCCCGCTCGAGCACGTCAAGCCGAACCAGCCGGAATTCGAAGTGATCGATTCGGTGCTGACCGAGTACGGCGTGCTCGGCTTCGAGTACGGCTATGCGACATCGGACCCCAGGCGCCTCGTCATCTGGGAGGCGCAGTTCGGGGACTTCGCCAACGGCGGGCAGGTCGTCATCGACCAGTTCATCGCCTCGGGCGAAGTCAAATGGGGGCGCATCTGCGGCCTCGTTCTGCTGCTGCCCCACGGCTACGAAGGCCAGGGTCCCGAGCACTCCTCGGCGCGGCCCGAGCGCTACCTGCAGCTCTGCGCCGAGCACAACATGCAAGTGTGCGTGCCGACGACGCCCGCGCAGATCTTCCATCTGTTCCGGCGGCAGATGCTGCGATCGTTTCGGCGCCCGCTGATCGTGATGAGCCCGAAGAGCCTGCTGCGGCACAAGGAGGCCGTGTCGTCGCTCGAGGATCTGGCAAAGGGTGGTTTCCAGAACGTGATCGGCGAGGTCGAGAAGATCGCAGCCAGGAACGTGCGCCGCATCATTCTCTGCTCGGGCAAGGTCTACTACGAGCTGGTCGCGCACCGGCGCGAGCAGAAGATCGGCGACGTTGCGATCGTCCGCCTCGAGCAGCAGTATCCGTTTCCGCACGCCGACCTCAAGGAACAGCTCGCGAAGTTTCCGAATGCGACCGAGATCGTCTGGTGCCAGGAAGAGCCGCAGAACCAGGGTGCCTGGTACCGGCTCCGCGCCTACTTCCGGGCCGATGCGTCGCCGAAGCAGATCGTCTCCTACGCCGGGCGCCCGGTGGCGGCAACGACGGCGGTCGGGTACATGTCGAAGCACCTGGAGCGACAGCAGCAGTTGATCGAGGACGCCTTTGCGCCGCCGCCGCTCTCCGAGGGCGAGATGCTGGTCCGAACCTGACGGAACCAAGGCCATGCAAGTCGAGGTCAAAGTCCCCCAGTTGCCGGAGTCGGTGGCCGAGGCGACGCTCGTCAACTGGCACAAGAAGGCGGGCGAGGCCGTTGCCCGCGACGAGAACCTGGTCGACGTCGAGACCGACAAGGTCGTGCTCGAATTGCCGGCGCCCGCGGCAGGCTCGCTGATCGAGATCCGCAAAGGTGACGGTTCGACGGTCGCCGGCCAGGAGGTGATCGCCATCATCGACACCGAGGCGAAGGGGACGGCGGCGGCGCCGACGGCAGCGCCCTCCGCCCGTGAGCGAGTGTCACCCGCGGCGAGCGCGTCTCCGGCCGCGGTCGCGGCGAGCGCGCTGCCGGCGGCACGCAAGATGATGGCCGAGCAGGGTCTCGGCCCGTCCGAAGTCGAAGGCACGGGGCGCGGGGGGCGGATCACGAAGGGCGATGTGATCGCCGCCGTCGAAAATCGCGCGGCGCCGGCGGCGCCCCCCCCGGCCGCGAAGGCGCCGCCCGCGCCGGCGATGCAACTCCCGCCGGGCAATCGCCCGGAGCAGCGGGTGCCGATGTCGCGGCTGCGCCAGCGCGTCGCCGAGCGACTGGTCGCCTCGCAATCGACGGCCGCGATCCTCACCACGTTCAACGAAGTCAACATGCAGCCGGTGATCGAGTTGCGCAACAAGTACAAGGACCGCTTCGAGAAGGAGCACGGCGTCAAGCTCGGCTTCATGGGCTTCTTCGTGAAGGCGGCGGTTCATGCGCTCAAGAAATTTCCCGCGGTCAACGCATCGATCGACGGCACCGACGTCGTCTACCACGGCTATTTCGACATCGGCATCGCCGTAGGCAGCCCCCGCGGGCTGGTGGTGCCGATCGTCCGCGACGCCGATCAGCTGACCATCGCCGAGATCGAGGCGATGATCGCCGATTTCGGCAGGCGGGCCCAGGAGGGCAAGCTGACGGTCGAGGAATTGACCGGCGGCACCTACACGATTTCCAACGGCGGCGTGTTCGGATCGATGCTGTCGACGCCGATCATCAACCCGCCGCAATCGGCGATCCTGGGCGTGCATGCGACGAAGGACCGCGCGGTCGTCGAGAACGGGCAGATCGTCGTGCGGCCGATGAACTACCTCGCGCAGTCGTACGATCACCGGATCATCGACGGGCGCGAGGCAGTGCTGTCGCTGGTGGCGATCAAGGAAGCGTTGGAAGACCCGGCAAGGATGCTGCTCGACTTGTAGAACGAAGGCCTGAATCAACGCGCGGCCCGTCATTCCCGCGAACGCGGGGATCCAGCGTCGTCCGGTCCAAAGACTCTGGGTCTCCGCCTGCGCGGAGACGACAACGGCGCCATCGCTTTCCCGTTTCCGGACGTACCGACAGGGAGTGGCCATCGATGGCTGAACAATACGACGTCGTCGTGATCGGCGCCGGCCCCGGCGGCTACACGGCCGCGATCCGCGCCGCGCAACTCGGATTGAGGACCGCGTGCATCGACGATTGGGCGCGCGCGGGCGGCAAGCCGGCGCCCGGCGGGACCTGCACCAACGTCGGCTGCATCCCGTCGAAGGCGCTGCTGCAGTCGTCCGAGAACTACGAGCTCGTGGGACACGCGTTCGCCGCGCACGGCATCGAGGTCGACGGCGTCGCAATCGACGTCGCGAAGATGATGGCGCGCAAGGACAAGGTCGTCGCCCAGAACAACGACGGCATCATGTACCTGTTCAAGAAGAACAAAGTCGCGTTCTTGCACGGCAAGGGATCGTTCGCAGGCGGCGACGCGACCGCGGGCTGGATCGTCAACGTCGCCGGGGAGCATGCGGCGGAGCTGACGGCGAGGCACGTCATCATCGCGACCGGTTCGAAACCGCGGCCGCTTCCCGGTGTCGCGATCGACAACAAGCGCGTCCTCGACAACGAGGGCGCGCTCGCGCTCGGGGACGTTCCCGCTCGGCTTGGCGTCGTCGGGGCGGGCGTCATCGGGCTCGAGATGGGGAGCGTCTGGCGGCGGCTGGGCGCCAAGGTCACGGTGCTGGAAGCGCTGCCGACGTTGCTCGGGATCGCCGACGAGGCGGTGGCGAAGGAGGCGCAGAAAGTCCTGGCGAAGCAGGGGCTCGCGGTGGAGCTCGGTGTCACCGTCGCCAAGGTCACCCCTCGCAAGAACGAGGTCGCTGTCGAATGGACCGCCGCGACCGGCAAGAGCGAAGCGGCGACGTTCGATCGGCTGATCGTCTCGATCGGACGCTTGCCGCACACCGGCGGCCTCAACGCCGCCGCGGTGGGGTTGACGCTCGACGAGCGGGGCTTCGTCGCGGTCGATGGCGACTGCCGCACCAACCTCGGCAACGTATGGGCGATCGGCGACGTCGTCCGCGGTCCGATGCTCGCGCACAAGGCCGAGGACGAAGGTGTGGCCGTCGCCGAGCGCATCGCCGGCCAGCACGGGCACGTCGATTTCAACACGATTCCGTGGGTCATCTACACGTGGCCCGAGATCGCGTGGGTCGGCAGGACCGAGCAGCAGCTGAAAGCCGATGGCGTGCCCTATCGGGCCGGAAGCTTCCCCTTTTCCGCCAACGGCCGGGCGCGGGCAATGGGAGACACGACCGGTTTCGTGAAGATCCTCGCCGACGCGAAGACGGATCGGATCCTGGGCATGCACGTAATCGGCCCGTACGCGTCGGAGCTGATCGCGGAGGGCGTCGTGGCGATGGAATTCGGCGCCTCGAGCGAGGACCTTGCGCGGATCTGTCATGCGCATCCGTCGCTTTCGGAAGCGACGCGCGAGGCCGCGCTCGCGGTCGACAATCGCTCGCTCAACTTCTGAACGCATTCGCCCCCGCGCGGCGGCGCCGCGCGGGCGCTGCCGTAGAATCGCCGCCGATGAACGACTCCGCCCTCGATCGCGACGTCGCCGCGCGCAGCGACCCACTCGTTGGGCGGCTCGACCCGATCCTTGCGGCGCGCGGAACCACGCTCGATCATGCGCAGGCGTTGGCGGTCGACCGCCTCCAGATGCTCGCAAGCGAGCTCGAAGCGTTTCGTGCCGCGCGGCAATCGGCGCTGAGAAAGCTGTTCCTGCCGCCGGAGGTGCCGCGGGGCGTCTACCTCTGGGGCGGCGTCGGACGCGGCAAGAGCTTCCTGATGGACGCGTTCTATGCGACGGTGGCGATCCGGCGCAAGACGCGCGTGCATTTCCACGCGTTCATGCGCGACGTGCACGAGGAACTGTCGACGCTCAAGGACGAGGAAGATCCGCTCGCCGCCGTCGCGGCGCGGATCGCGCGCAAATGGCGGCTCGTCTGCTTCGACGAATTCCATGTGTCCGACATTGCCGACGCGATGATCCTCGGGCGGCTCTTGTCGGCGCTGTTCGCTCATGGCGTCGTGTTCGTGATGACGTCGAATTATCCGCCGGAAGGGCTCTGGCCCAATGGGCTCATGCGCGACCGGTTTCTCCCCGCGATCGCTCTGCTCGACAAGTGGCTCGACGTGCTCGAGGTCGACGCCGCCGTCGACTACCGGCTGCGTGCGCTCGCGCAGGTGCGCGCCTACCACACGCCGCTCGGCGCCGCGGCCGAGGCGGCGCTGGTGGCGGCGTTCGAGCGGATGCGCTCCGGCCCTGACGAGCCGACCACGCTGGGGATCGAAGGGAGGACGATCGTTGCGCGCAAGGTCGCCGGCAGCGCCGTCTGGTTCGAGTTCGGCGCCCTGTGCGACGGACCGCGGTCGCAGCGCGACTATCTGGAGCTCGCCCGCAGCTACGCGGTCCTGTTCCTGTCGGACGTCCCGCAGCTCACGGTGGAGAAGGGTGATCCGGCGCGGCGCTTCACGTGGCTCATCGACATCCTGTACGATCATCGCGTGAAGCTCGTGCTCTCGGCCGCCGTCGCGCCCGAACGCCTCTGCCGCGAGGGCCCGGCGAGCCGCGAGTTCCCGCGCACCGTGAGCCGGCTCTACGAGATGCAATCCCGCGAGTACATGGCGCTGCCGCACGTTGCCGCAGAGTCCCCCTGATTGCCCGTCGACTTCGGTCTGCCGCCGCGAGCGTTTCGCATCCCCAAGGAGAATCCCGTGCAGAAATTCAAGGTCTACCGGACGTTCCAGGAAAACAACGGCATCGCGAGCCGGTTTGTCGAGATGACGGTCGACGAGCTCGACCCGGGCGATGTCGTCGTGCGAACCAAGTACTCGACGATCAACTACAAGGACGCCCTTTCCTACAACGGCGCCGGCAAGATCATGCGCAAGTACCCGACCAACGCCGGCATCGACATGGCCGGGACGGTCGAGACGTCTGCCGACGCGCGCTGGAAGCGTGGCGACAAGGTGATCGTCCATGGGTACGACATGGGCGTGGCGCACGATGGCGGGTACAGCGAGCGCGTACGGGTTCCCGGTGACTGGATCGTGCGGCGGCCGGAGAGCATGACCGCGTTCGACGCGATGACGCTCGGCACCGCCGGCTTCACCGCGGCGCAGGCGATCATGCTGATGGAGCACAACGGCTTGAAACCCGAGAACGGCCCGGTCGCGGTCACGGGGGCCACCGGCGGCGTCGGATCAGTCGCGGTCGAAATCCTCGCCAAGACCGGCTACGAGGTGGTCGCGATCACCGGCAAGAAGGAGGAGTCGGACTACCTCAAGTCCCTCGGCGCGAAGGACGTCATGTTGCGGCAGTCGATCGACCTTTCGAAAATCCGCCCGCTCGACAAAGCGACGTGGGCGGGCGCGGTCGACAACCTCGGAGGCGACCTGCTTTCGTGGCTGCTCTCGTCGCTGAAGATCGGCGGCACCGTCGGCGCGGTCGGGCTTGCCGCCGACATGAAGCTCAACACGACGGTCGCGCCCTTCATCCTGCGTGGCGCCGCATTGCTCGGCGCCGACAGCGCCAACTGCGCGATGCCGCTGCGCCAGAAGATCTGGAACAAGCTCGCCGTCGAATGGCGGCCCGACCAGGTGCACGATCAGGTCCGCACGATCGACTTCGACGACCTCCCGACGCACTTCGACCCCTACCTCAAGGGGATGGTCCGCGGGCGCACCGTCGTGCGCATCGCGCCGGATTCGCACCCGTAGGGAAGTCGCCGGAAAGCCTCGGCGAGCGACCACGCAGTCGCGTCGCAGACGAGGCTGCCGCGCTCCGATGACGGAGGTTGCCGCAGCAAGGCGCTCCGGGCCACGTGCTGCAGCTCCTTGATGGGCTCGGGTTCAAGACACTTCTCTACGGGAACCGCTGAATCGTGCGATCAACCTCGGCGCGACCTCCGAAACGAGCGCTGCGAGGAGTACCCACGTCGAGAGAACCAGCCAGTGCGAGTACCGGTAGTCTGCCGAGGGCGCCAGGAAGAGGAGCGCCAGCTCGTACAGCAATCCACTGCTTCCAATGGCGACGAGCGCCGTGCGGCGCGATGAAACGCGTACCGCAACGCCGATCAGCAACACATTCAGTCCCAACCAGAACCACGGCCGATAGGTAAACAGCGTCGCGGAGACCGCAACCGCGTCGCGCAGAACGTCCTGAGTCGGTGCGATGTTGGTTTCGATCTGAAAGCTTCTGCTTGCTAGCGCGTAGTCGGGCGAGCCTCTGGGGATTGCGAAATAGACGGGAGCGAAGAGCAAGGCCTGGTGGGCTCCGATTACCTGCTCGAACACGTGGAGGCGATGCGTGAGGTAGGCACGGGGCTCCTCGAGCACCGCCCTGCTCCAAACGGCAGCCAGTTCGTCGACCTCTGCGCGAGAAGTCGAGACCGCGAGCGGGCTGCCGTCGAGCCACACCAGCGGTGTCCAGGTGCTCGGGTAATAGCTGGAGCGAAGCGCCTCGATGGGGACCGACCGCTGGCCGCGGAGGACCTCGGGGAGTTTCCGGGAAGCCGTATCGAGAAAGTCAGTGCGCCCCGTCAGCACGGACACGCCTGCTATATCGAATATCAGAATCGACTGGATCGGAAACTCATTCCGCGTCGTTAGTGACCGGTTGATACCGGCACCGACGCCGACCAGGGCCGCGGTGGCGGCGAGACCTGCGAGAACGGCCACAACTGCGCGCCAAACCATGCTGCTCAGTTTTCGGCCGAGCTCCCATGCGCCATAGATCAGGAGTGGGACCGCGGCGAGCACCGCGTTGTAGCGGAACAGCAAAGCGCAAAGGATCGCCAGTGCGCCCCAAAGGAACCGCCTGAGGCGTGGGGCGGGGCCCCCGCCGCGGCTGATCGAGACGTTAAAGGCGATGGCCAGCAGAAGCAGGCACGACGTCCAGACGTCCTTCCATACGACACCGATGATTCCGCTGATCGGAGTGATCCACAGCGTGAGCAGGACGAAGAGCTTTCTGGCGCGCCGGCCGCCGGCGATCATCTCCTTCGAAAACATCGTCAACGAGATCAGGAACAGCGCGAGCTGTCCTACCAACATCAAAAGCGGGCCGCGCACGATCGCATCCGCCCCTCGCCACAGCCACGCCATGACCGGCGGATGCCAGTCTCCGAACTGACCGCTGCGCGCTTGACCGAGCTGCGTGTATGAGTCGATGCTCATCCCGCCCGGATAGAACATTACGAGCAGTAATCCGGCGCTCAGCCAGATACCTGCATCGAGCCACCGATTCGGACGATCCATGCCTTTTCCGGCTTGGCCAGCGGAGCGCCCACGCCGCGGGCGACGGGCGAAATAGAGCCTACGAACGCCTAGAGCCAACGCCGGTTCGCATCGCACGCGAAGAATGGATAATATTCGGCGCTGTTCCCCCGTCGGCTGAATCAGCGCTCGAGCCGTCCGCCGGCCGTCAGGTGCCGGCGGCGCGATACTCGCGAGACCGGCGCCGATGACCCCGGCAGGCCGGTGGCGCGAGTATAACGCGATGCCCACCTCACTTTGCGACTCGGTCCGGATTCCACAGCAGAAAGTGCAGGACGAACGACGAGAACAGGAGCTGGAGGCCCGCGATCGTCAGCGTCAGCGACGGAATGACGATCCGCATCACGTACCGCGGGTCGATGTCCGCGAGCCCGGCCGACAGCCACACCGACAGCGACCAGCCGGCGAGGACGACGCCGGCGAGGATTGTCAGCGCGCCGACGAGCGCACCGCGCTCGAGCGTGAACCGGGCGACGAACCCCCCGAACGCGCGGCTCGAAGGCAGCAGGCCCTGCGCCACCCCCGCGGCCTTGACGAAGACGGCGAAGAGCATCGTCTGCAGGCCGACGATCGTCGCGCCGCCAGCGTAGAGCATCGTGTGGATGTCGAGCACGACGCGCCCGATCGCGACGGGGCCGGTGAACAGGATCGCCTGCGCGGCCATGCCGACGCCGAACAGCGCCGCGCCCGGATAGAGGAACAGCCAGCGCGGGGAGAGCAGCAGCAGGAAGCGCAGGTGGCGCCAGCCGTCGCGCCACGTTCGCAGGTGGGATCGTCGCGAGCGCAGATCGGGCGCGAGCGTCGTCGGCACCTCGGCGACGTGCAGACCGGCGAGCGCCGCCCGGACGATCATCTCGCTCGCGAACTCCATCCCCGGCGCGCGCAGGCCGAGTGCGAGGATCCGCTCGCGGCGGAAGCCGCGCAACCCGCAGTGGAAGTCGCCGATCGGGATCGCGAAGAAGAGCCGGCCGAGGAAGCTCAGGACCGGGTTGCCGAGCCAGCGGTGCAGGAACGGCATCGCGCCGGGTGCGATCCCGCCCTCGAAGCGGTTGCCGATTACGACGTCGGCGCCCGCGCGGAGCCGCGCGACGAACGTGTCGAGATGCGCGAAGTCGTAGCTGCCGTCGGCGTCGCCGGCGATCACGTAGGCGCCGCGGGCGGCGCGGATGCCGCCCATCAGCGCGGAGCCGTAGCCGCGCTCGGTCACGCGGACCACGCGCGCGCCGTGGGCGAGCGCGACGTCGACCGAGCCGTCGGTGCTGCCGTTGTCGGCGACGAGGATCTCGCCTGCGATCCTGTCGCGGTCGAGGAAGGCGCGCGCCGCGTCGACGCAGCGACCGATGCCTTCCGCCTCGTCGAGGCACGGCATCAGGATCGTGAGCTCGGGTGCGGTGGAGGCCTGATCGGGCATGGCACGGTCCGGCGTGCGGCCGCAGTATGGACAGCCGGCGCGGCGGCCGCAAGAGCGAAGCGCCGATGAACGCGCGTCCGCTGCTCGACGCCCTCGCGCGTCCGCGCCATGGCCTACCCGCTGCGCTGCTCTTCGGCGGCCTCGCGTCGCTCGCGCGCGGCGTCGACACGAACTGGGACCTGCGCAACTATCATTTCTACAACCCGTGGGCATGGCTGCACGGGCGCCTCGGCTTCGACTACGCGCCGGCGCAGGTCCAGTCCTTCTACAGCCCGCTGCTCGACGTGCCGTTCTTCGCGCTGGTCGCGAGCGGGCTGCCGACGTACGCGATCACGTTCCTGCTCGGATTGCCGTTCGGCGCCGGTGCCTGGTTCTTCTACCGGATCGCGCGCGACGCCGTCGGCGAGCTCGGGGTCGAGCGCGAAGGCCCGGTGCTCGCCGCCGTCGTTCTCGTCGCTTTGACCGGCGCGGCGGGCTTCTCGCAGATCGGCTCGACGATGAACGAATGGGCGACGGCGGCGTTTGTCCTCGGGGCGCTGTTCGCGCTCGTGCGCGCGCGCCGCGGCGGCGACGTTTCCCCGGCCGCCGCTGCCGGCGTCGCCGGCCTGCTCTGCGGCGTCGCGACCGGCCTCAAGCCCACCGCGGCGATCTACGCGGTCGCGCTCGGGTGCACGCTGCTCGCCTGCTTCCGCGGCCGGCCCGGGTACGCGCGCGCCTTGCTCGCGTTCGCGCTGTCGGCGCTGGGGGGTCTCGCGCTGACCTACGGCTACTGGGCCTTCGTGCTCTGGGAACGATTCGGCAATCCGTTCTTTCCGTACTTCAACGGCCTCTTCCGCTCGGAGTGGTGGGATCCGCAGTCGTTCTTCGACGCGAAGTTCCGCCCGACCTCGCTCGCGGGCTGGATCGGGCTGCCCTTCGGTCTCGCATTCCGCAACCGGCTCGCGAGTGAAGCCGACCTGCGCGACCCGCGACTCGCGCTGCTGATCGCGTTCGGCATCGTCCTCGCCGCCTCCGTTGTGCGCCGCGCGCGGGCGGCCGGGGAAAGCGTCGCCGCGGCGATCCGGCGCTCGCTCCCGCCGCCGCTGCGACTGCTCGCGGTGTTCGCCGCCGCCGCCTACGCCGCCTGGATCGCCGTCTTCACGATCTACCGCTACGCGATCCCGCTCGAGCTCGTCGCGAGCCTGCTCCTCGTGCTGGCGATGCGGGCGACGCTCGCCGGCTTCCGCAGGCGCGATCTCTGGCTGGGCGCGGCTGCCGTGCTCGTCGTCGCCGCGACGATTCCGCCGTACTGGGGGCGCGCGCGCCTGTCCGCCGGTCCCTACTTCGACGTCGCGATGCCGGCGATCGCCGCCGATTCGCTGGTGTTGCTGATGACCGGCGAGCCCTTCGGCTACCTCGTGCCGTTCCTGCCGCCGGGCGCGCGCGCCGCCGCGCCTGCCAGCAACTTCACCGGCCCGTGGCACCACAACCGGCTGCAGCGGGAGATGGCCGCACTGATCGCCGCCCAGCGGGGTCCGATCTACGCGATCCGGTACCTGGACGCGACAGTCGCCGCGGAGGAGGCGACGATGGCCGCGTACGGCCTTGCGCGGAACGACGCCGAATGCCGCGCCATCCGGTCCAATCGCGAGGCACGCCCGCTCGGCGTGTGCCCGCTTTTGCGCGTACGCTAACGGCTCGCCGCTTGATCCCGCGCAAAGTCGTCGCCGCCGGCAACCTTTAGGCTTCGCAAGGCAATTTCCCGGAGGAAACCGTCATGACCGCGTACAAGGAGTTCCACCGCCAATCGCTTGCCGACCGTGACGCGTTCTGGCGGGCGGAAGCTGCGCTCGTCGATTGGCAGACGCCCTTTTCCGCGATTCTCGACTATTCGAAGCCTCCGTTCGCGAAATGGTTCGTCGGCGGCCGCACGAACCTCTGCCACAACGCCGTCGATCGACATCTCGCGACACGGGGCGGCCAGAAGGCCCTCGTCTACATCTCGACCGAGACCGGCGAAGCGAAGACCTATACGTTCGCCGAGCTCGCCGCCGAGGTCAATCGCTTCGCCGCGGCGCTGAAGGGCGAAGGGGTCGGTCGCGGCGACCGGGTGCTGATCTACATGCCGATGATCGCCGAAGCGGCATTCGCGATGCTCGCCTGCGCCCGGATCGGTGCAATCCATTCGGTCGTGTTCGGCGGCTTCGCCGCCGCGAGCCTCGCCACGCGCATCGACGACGCGAAGCCGAAAGTCATGGTAACCGCCGACGCCGGGATGCGGGGCGGCAAGGCGGTCCCGTACAAGCACCTGGTCGACGAGTCGATCCGCCTGGCTTCGCATCCGCCCGGCAAGGTCGTCATCGTCGACCGCGGCCTCGACAAAGAGATGTCGCGCGTGCCGGGGCGCGATCTCGACTACGCGGAGCTTCGCGCCCGGCACATCGATGCGGAAGTCCCCTGCGAATGGCTCGAGTCTTCGGCGCCGTCGTACATCCTCTATACGTCGGGGACCACCGGCAAGCCCAAGGGCGTCCAGCGCGACACGGGAGGCTACGCCGTCGCGCTCGCGTCATCGATGCGGCGCATCTACTGCATCGAGCCCGGTGACACGATGTTCACGACGAGCGACATCGGCTGGGTGGTCGGACATTCGTACATCGTCTACGGGCCGCTCATCGCCGGCGCGACGACGGTCATGTACGAGGGGCTGCCGATTCGCCCCGATCCGGCGATCTGGTGGAAGATCGTCGCGGAGAACAAGGTCAAGACGATGTTCAGCTCACCCACCGCGATCCGCGTGCTCAAGAAACAGGATCCGGCCTTCATGAAGCAGCACGATCTCTCGTCGCTCAAGTACCTGTTTCTCGCCGGCGAGCCGCTCGACGAGCCGACCGCGCGGTGGGCATCCGAATCGCTGGGTGTTCCGATCGTCGATCACTACTGGCAGACGGAGACGGGTTGGGCGATCCTCTCCGCGTGTCCCGGCGTCGAGGAAACGCCGCGCAAGTTCGGCAGTCCGTCGTTCCCGGTGTACGGCTACGACGTCCGGCTGCTGCGCGAAGGCAGCGGCGATGAAGCGGGCGCCGACGAAAAGGCGGTGCTGACGATCATGCCGCCGTTGCCACCCGGCTGCATGACGACGGTCTGGGGCGACGACGCGCGCTTCGTCAAGACCTATTTCTCCGACTTCGGGAGCAAGCTCGCGTATTCGACGTTCGACTGGGCGACGCGCGATGCGGACGGCTATTACTTCGTGCTGGGCCGCACCGACGACGTGATCAACGTCGCAGGGCATCGCCTCGGCACCCGCGAGATCGAGGAAGCCGTCCAGGCGCACGCGGGCATCGCCGAAGTCGCCGTCGTCGGCGTCGCCGACCCGCTCAAGGGGCAGGTACCGGTGGCCTTCGCCGTAGTCAAGGATCCGGCAAAGGTGGCGAGCGCCGAGCAAGCGGCGGCGATGCGCAAGGAAGTGATGGACACGGTCGACCGCGAGCTCGGGGCCATCGCCCGGCCCGGCGCCGTGCATTTCGTGACGCTGCTGCCGAAGACGCGATCGGGCAAGCTCCTGCGGCGCTCGATCCAGGCGCTTGCGGAAGGGCGCGACCCCGGCGACCTGACGACAATCGAGGATCCGGGCGCGCTCGATCAGATCCGCGCCGCCCTCGCCGGAGATTGACCCGGGCGGCACGGGCCGCTGCGAAGCGCCGCATCGACGCTGGACGCTGCGCAAGCGCCGATCCGGGGCCGCGAGGCAGTCCCGCCGCCCTTTTTCGGCCCGGCCGCGTCGGCCGCGGACCGCAAACGCCGCGGCGACAATTCCGGGGACAAGCGCGGCGTTGGGCGATAATAAGCCTTTGGTCCCCACCCGCTCATGCCCAACGATACCGCCGCGCCACGGCATCGCGAGGCGGCGACCGCGCATGCGGCGCCAGCTCACGTTCCGCTCGCCGTGGTGACTCGCGGCGACGCCACCGATGCGATCCACTACGGTTCGGTTGCAGTCGTCGATCGCGATGGGCGCCTGCTCTACTCGGCGGGCGACCCGCGCTTCGTCACCACCACGCGCAGCGCGCTCAAGCCATTCCAGGCGATGCCGTTCGTCGCCGGGGGCGGCGTCGAGCGCTTCCGCTACACGCAGGCGCAGGTGGCGCTGCTTTGCGCAAGTCACTCGGGCGAGCCGCGACATGTCGATGCGGTTGCCGACATGCTCGCGAAAGCGGGCAATACCGCTGCCGATCTGCAATGCGGGACGCACGCGCCCGGCTATTTCGATGCGCGCGGCGAGGTTCCGCCTCCGCCGCCGTACTCGCCGCTCGCGCACAACTGCAGCGGCAAGCACAGCGGCATGCTCGCGTACTGCAGCCAGCGCGGGCTGCCGAAGGAAAGCTACCTCGCATTCGACCATCCGCTGCAGCAGGCGATACGCCGCGCCGTGGCCCACTTCCTGGCTACCCCGGAGTCGGAGCTGGTCGCGGGCATCGACGGATGCTCGGCGCCGAACTATGCGGTGCCGCTCGCGCGCCTCGCGCTCGGTTTTGCGCGGCTCGCCGCGGACGGCGACGATCCGGAGTACGGCCGTGCGCCGGCGGTTCTCGCCGCGGCGATGAGCGCGCATCCGGAGATGGTGTCCGGCGAAAACCGCAACGACCTCGCCCTGATGCGCGCCGGCCGTCGCGACTGGGTCGCCAAGATCGGTGCCGAAGGCGTGCAGGCGATCGGCGTGCGGAGCAGGGGGCTGGGGATAGCCGTGAAGGTCGTCGACGGCGCGAAGCGCGGCCTTCACCCGGCGACGGTCGCCACGCTGGAGGCGCTGGGCCTCATCGATGAGGAGAACCGCGCGGCCCTTTTGCAGTGGCGCGAACCGCTGATTCGAAACCACCGCGGAATCGTGACGGGATGCGTCCGCCCGGTGCTTGTACTGGACAAGGCGCAAGGGTCGATCGTGAGTGGCACGATGCAGCCGAATAACCACGCGTCCCTGTGAACTTACCGGCGAACGAACGGTCTTTCCATGCAAGCGTGCACCGCGCCTGAAGTCCCGAAGAGGCACACAACGGGGATCGGGATGTTCAGGGCCAAAACCGGCTGCCGCACTCGCTTTTCGGCGGGGATAACAACAATCGATCAGGGATTGGATGGGTGATCGCGAGGTCGATCAGCAGCTCGTGGAGCGCGCGCAGCGTGGCGACAAGCGGGCCTACGAGCTGCTGGTCCTCAAGTACCAGCGCAAGCTCTCGCGTCTGTTGTCGCGGCTGGTACGCGACCCGGCGGAGGTCGAGGACGTGACGCAGGAAGCCTTCATCAAGGCGTACCGGGCGCTGCCAAGCTTCCGTGGCGACAGCGCGTTCTACACGTGGCTCTACCGGATCGCGATCAACACCGCGAAGAACTATCTGGTGGCGATGGGCCGGCGGGCGCCGACGTCGACGGGTTTCGACAACGAGGAAGCGGAGAGTTTCGAGGAGGCCGATCAGCTGCGCGACGCGAATACGCCGGAGAGCGAGTTGCACGGCAAGCAGATTGCGGCTGTCGTCAACCGGGCGATGGACGCGCTGCCCGAGGATTTGCGAACGGCGATCACGCTACGCGAGATCGAGGGTTTGAGCTACGAGGAAATTGCCAGCGTGATGAACTGTCCGATTGGCACGGTGCGCTCCCGGATCTTCCGGGCGCGGGAAGCGATCGCAACGGAATTGCGGCCGTTGCTGGGGACCGAAGATAACCGGAGATGGTGATGGGTGAGGAACTCTCGCGGCTGATGGACGGCGAGCTCCTGGACGGCGAGGTCGAATCGGTCTGCAGCCGGCTCAATCGTCCCGACGGCGTGACGACGTGGGTGTGCTACCACGTCATCGGCGACGCGCTGCGCGGTTCCGGCGTGTATGCGCCGGGATTTGCCCAGCGGTTCTCGGCGCGGCTGGCGGCCGAACCGACGGTGTTCGCGCCGCGATCGCGGCGCGCAAACACGCTCCCGGTCGCCTGGGCGGCCGCAGCGACGCTCGCCGCCGTCGCCGTCGTCGGCTGGGTGGCTGTCTCCACGCTCGAGGTCCCGGCTGTGGCGCTCGCCAAGGCGCGCGAGGCCGGCGCCGTGCGCGCCGCGCAGGTGCGCCCGCCGGCGGTGCCCGCCGACTATTGGCTCGCCCACCAGGAATACTCGCCGACTGTGCAAATCCAAGGGGTCGATCCGAACTTGCGTGCAGTCTCGGTCTCGATCTCCGACCCGCGGCCGTGATTTCCGCGCGCGCGACGAGGGCTCGATGATCGGTGCTGCCGACCTGTCGCAGGCGCCCGATCGGCCCCTGCACGGGGGTGCCGCGCTCGCCGCGCTCGCATTCGCATCGCTGATTTTCGCATCGCCGGCGGTCGCGGACGACCCCGGGGACTGGCTCGCCCGGGCCGCGACGGCGGCCCGCGCGCTCAACTACGTCGGCACCATCGTCTATCAGCACGGCGGGCGCGTCGAGACCTCGCGGATCGTTCACTGGAATGACGCGGGCGTGGAGTACGAGAAGCTCGTCAACCTCGAGGGCCCGGCGCGTGAAGTGATCCGCAGCCAGGGCGAAGTCCGTTGCTACTACCCGGACGCAAAGCTGGTCCGAATCGAGCCGCAAACGTTTCGCAACGCGTTTCCATCGCTGTCGGCGCAGCAAATGAAGTCGCTGGCCGAGTTCTACGATCTGCGCAAGGCGGAGGCGAGTCGGGTCGCGGGCCTCGACGTGCAAGCTTGGGTGTTCGAGCCGAAGGACGGCCTGCGGTACGGACACAAGTTCTGGGTCGACACGGCGAGCGGCCTCCTCGTCAAGGCGCGAATCCAGGACGAAAAAAGCGAGCCGATCGAGCAGTTCGCGTTCACCGACGTCGTGATCGGCGCGAAAATCGACCGCGACATGGTCAAGCCCTCGTTCGCGGCGGCGCCGCCGGAATGGCGGGTGCGCGAAGGCGGCGCGGGCGAGGGCCAGCATGCCGACACCGGGTGGACCGTGGACCGCGTGCCGCCGGGCTTCTCGCGGATCGTCGAGGGCTACCGCCACCTGCGCGGCAAACGGGCACCGGTCGCGCACCTCATCTATTCCGACGGCCTGGTCGCGGTCTCGGTCTTCATCGAGCCGTCGGGGGGCGCGGTGCACCCGACGGGGCTCATGCACCAGGGCGGCGTCACCGTCTACGTGCGGCAACTCGACGATTACACCGTCACCGTCCTCGGCGAGGCGCCCGGGGCGACGATCCGCCAGATCGCCTATTCGGTCGCTCGGCGCTAGCGCGCCGATCCGCTGTCCGTTGCCCGTCTGTTCCGATCAAGGTTCAAAACCAATGACAATTCGCAACCGCTACCACGCTGCCGCCGTGCTCTGCGCGGCGTATGCCCTCCTTGCCACAGCGGCGGGTCCCGCGTTCGCCCAGGGCCGTGCCGCAGCGTTGCCGGACTTCACGGATCTCTACGAAAAGTACGGCGCCACCGTCGTCAGCATCGACGTCACGCAAAAGATCAAGCGGTCGCGTTTGCCCGACTTGTCGGAGGACGATCCGTTCTATGAATTCTTCCGCCGCTTCGGCGGCCAGATCCCGCGGCACGGCATGCCGGAGCGCGATTTCGAGCAGCTGTCGCAGGGCTCGGGCTTCATCATCGCGAGCGACGGCTACATCGTCACCAACGCCCACGTGGTCGACGGCGCGGACGAGGTCAACGTCAAGCTCTACGACCGGCGCGAGTTCAAGGCCAAGGTGATCGGTCTCGACAAGCGTACCGACGTGGCGCTCCTCAAGATCGACGCGAAGGATCTGCCGAAGGTCACGATCGGCGATCCCGAGAAGCTCAAGGTCGGCGAATGGGTGGTTGCGATCGGCAAGCCGTTCGGTCTCGAGAACACGATGACGGCCGGCATCGTCAGCGGCAAGGGACGCGACCTGCCGCAGGAAATTCTCGTTCCCTACATCCAGACCGATGCCGCGGTCAACCCCGGCAACTCCGGCGGCCCGCTGTTCAACCTCAAAGGAGAAGTCGTCGGCATCAATTCGCTCATCTTCTCGCGCACGGGCGGATTCATGGGGCTGTCGTTCGCGGTGCCCATCGACATCGCGATGAACGCCGCCAACCAGATCAAGGAAAAGGGCAAGGTCACGCGAGGCAAGATCGGCGTCCAGATCCAGGAAGTCACCAAGGAGACTGCCGACGCTTTCGGGCTGCCCAAGCCCGGTGGCGCGCTCGTCAACTCGGTGGAAAAGGGCGGACCCGCGGAGAAGGCGGGGATCGAGACCGGAGACATCATCATCAAGGCGGATGGGCGCGAAGTGCACACGTCGACCGAGTTGCCGCGGATCGTCACGGCGATCAAGCCGGGCACCAAAGTCACATTGACGGTCTGGCGCAAAGGCGCGCAGCGTGACGTGGCCGTCACCATCGCGGAAATCAAGGACGACGGGTCGACCCCGACGGCTCGCCGCGGCACTCCCCCGCCGAAGGAAAAGGCGAAGCCCAACCGGATCGGCTTTGTGTTAGTCGACCTCACCGACGAGCAGAAGAAGGAACTGGAGATCAAGAACGGCGTGGGAATCGAGGACATCGTCGGCTCGGTGCACGGCAACGTGCAGCCAGGTGATGTCATCCTCGCGATCGTCAGCCGCGGACAGACGGCCGAGGCGAAAGGCGCCGAGCAGGTGAACGCGATGCTGTCGAAGCTCGAAAAAGGCGCGGCGGTCACGCTGCGGCTGAAACGCGGCGACCAGGAGTTCTATTCGTCGCTCAAGCTGAATGGCGAGTGAGCGCGGCCGACGGCGCGGCGCGGCGGACAGCGAGGAAGGAGCGGTGGCCGCGGTGTGGGCGGCGGGCGAGCGCAGCGACCCAAGGCACGAAGGGCGCGTCTGCGAGCGCGGGTGGCGGCCGACGCCGAGACGCAACGAGCACGCGCGAATGGCGCGGAGGCCGCGCGTCATACAGGGAACGCTGTGAACAGGACCTAGTCCGTTGCCCGCGTCGAACGTTTCATCGCAAAGCCCACGTAAATCGCGACGAGCGCGATAGCCGCATGGAGGCCCACATCGGCAGCGTTGTTCGCGACGAGCCCCAGCAGCGGCTGCCCGCCGGAGTAAACGCCGAGCGCTGCGAACAGCGCGTAGATCACGCCGAATAGCCGAAAGAACGCCCGCGCCACCCGTTCGCTGATCACGCCCGCGACGATGGCGAGAATCCCGGTGACGAGGTGCACCAAGTTGTGCGAGCTATTGATTTCGAACAGGCCCAGGAGCCGTCCGTCCGTGACGAAGGCGGGAACGAATCCAAGCACACCGCCTGCGACCAGAATGATGCCGAACGCGACGGCGATCTTCTTCAGCATGGCATTCTCCCCGGCGAGCGATGCGGGTCCGACGATCCGCCTGGTCGTGGCCGCCGACCGGACCCGCCGGACATCGCTCGCGAACCTGCTGCGAAGCGCTGAGCGGCAGTCCCGATTGTCATGATGGCGCCGTCCGATCGGTTTAGCAATCCGCCGGCTGCCGTTACCACGGGCGGAGGTCGAGCGAGGCCATGGCGATGAGAACCCTGACCTTGCTGGTGCGCGCCTATTGCCACCTCTGCGAGGAAATGCGGGCGGCCGTGCAACCGCTCGCGGCGGCACATGGTGCCACGCTCGAAATCATCGACGTCGACGCCCCCGGGAACGCGTTGCTGGAATCCGCCTGGGGAGACCGGGTACCGGTCCTGTTTGCCGGTGCCCCGCAATCGGACACCCTCCTGTGCCAGTATCGTCTGGATCGGGCTCGGGTCGAAGGGGCGCTTGGCGGCTGAGGTCGCGTTCCGGGCGGAAATCCGCTAGAATTCAGACCCTTTGCGACGGCAACACGCCACCGAGGGGCACTGTCCGGTGCCCCTTTGTTTTGCTGCGCGTACCCGACCCCCCAGTGGAACTGATCCGCAACTTTTCCATCATCGCCCACATCGACCATGGCAAGTCGACGCTGGCCGATCGCTTCATCCAGCGTTGTGGCGGCTTGGCCGACCGGGAGATGGAAGCCCAGGTGCTGGACACGATGGACCTCGAGCGCGAGCGGGGGATCACGATCAAGGCGCAGACGGCGGCCCTCACCTACAGGGCGCGCGACGGGCAGGTCTATGGCTTGAACCTGATCGACACCCCCGGCCACGTCGACTTTGCCTACGAAGTGTCGCGCTCGCTCGCAGCCTGCGAGGGAGCGTTACTCGTCGTCGACGCGTCGCAAGGGGTCGAAGCGCAAACCGTCGCCAACTGCTATACGGCGATCGAGCAGGGAGTGACCGTCGTGCCGGTCCTGAACAAGATCGATCTCGCATCGGCCGATCCGGAGCGCGTGATCGAGGAGATCGAGGACATCATCGGAATCCCGGCGCACGATGCGCTCCCGGTGAGCGCGAAGACCGGCGAAGGCGTGGACGACGTGCTGGAAGCCGTGATCGCGCGCGTGCCACCGCCAACCGGGAGTCCGGGCGCCGCGCTCTCGGCGCTCATCATTGACTCGTGGTTCGACAATTACGTCGGCGTCGTGATGCTGGTCCGCGTCATGGACGGGACGCTCAAACCCCGCGACAAGATCCAGCTGATGGCGACCGGCGCGACGTTCAACTGCGAGCAAGTCGGCGTGTTCACGCCCAAGGCCGTTGCCCGCGAGGAGCTCTCCGCCGGAGGGGTTGGTTTCGTCGTCGCCGGCATCAAGGAGATTCACGCGGCAAAGGTCGGCGACACCGTGACGCTGGCCGGGCGGCCCGCGGCTGCGCCGCTGCCGGGATTCAAGGACGTGAAGCCGCAGGTCTTTGCGGGGCTGTACCCCGTCGAGTCGAACCAGTACGAGGCGCTGCGCGACGCCCTCGACAAGCTCAAGCTGAACGACGCGTCGTTGCATTACGAGCCGGAAATCTCGCAGGCATTGGGCTTCGGTTTTCGCTGCGGCTTTCTGGGCCTGCTGCACATGGACATCGTCCAGGAGCGCCTCGAGCGCGAATACGACATGGACCTGATCACGACAGCGCCCACGGTCGTCTATCAGGTGCTGCTGCGCGACGGAACCGTGCAGGAGATCGAGAACCCGTCGAAGCTGCCCGATCCCTCCCGGGTCGAGGAGATCCGCGAGCCGATCATCACCGCGACGATCCTGATGCCGCAGGAGTACGTGGGCCCCGTGTTGACGCTGTGCACGGAAAAGCGCGGCGTGCAGAAGAACATGCAATACCTGGGCCGCCAGGTCATGCTGACCTACGAGCTGCCGCTCGCCGAAGTGGTGATGGACTTCTTCGACAAGCTGAAATCGGTATCGCGCGGCTATGCTTCGCTCGACTACGAGTTTCGCGAGTTCCGCGCCGCCGACGTGGTCAAGCTCGACATCCTGATCAACGGCGAGCGCGTCGATGCGCTGTCGGTGATGGTGCACCGGTCGGTCGCGCTCTACCGCGGCCGCGAGGTCGCCGCCAAGATGCGCAAGCTGATCCCGCGGCAGATGTTCGACGTCGCGGTGCAGGCGTCGATCGGCGCGCAGATCATCGCCCGCGAGAACATCAAGGCAATGCGCAAGAACGTGCTGGCCAAATGCTATGGCGGCGACGTCACACGCAAGAAGAAGCTGCTCGAAAAACAGAAGGCCGGCAAGAAGCGCATGAAGGCCGTCGGCAGCGTCGAAATCCCCCAGGAGGCATTTCTCGCCATCCTGCAGGTCGGCGACAGATGATCGTCCATGAGCTGGCGGGCCGGCATCGCGGATCCCGGGGCTGTCCGTCGTCGCCGATGGGACGATCGCGATCTCACCAAAAAATGGACGACTGACGAGAAACGATGAATTTCGCCCTCATCCTGTTCCTGGCCACGTTGTTGACGGGGCTGATCGCGCTCGCCGATCGACTCGTTTTCGCGAAGCGCCGGCCGGCGGACGCTCCCGAGCCCTGGTGGATCGAATACCCGAAGAGCTTCTTCCCGGTGCTGCTGATCGTCTTCGCGCTGCGCTCGTTCCTCGCCGAGCCGTTCAAGATCCCGTCTTCGTCGATGCGCCCGACCCTCGAGGTCGGCGACTTCATCCTCGTCAACAAGTTTGCCTACGGGCTGCGGTTGCCGATCATCGAGGAGAAGGTGATCCCGATTGGCGACCCGCAGCGCGGCGACGTCGTGGTGTTCAGGTATCCACTCAATCCGTCGCAGGACTTCATCAAACGCGTGATCGGCGTCGGCGGCGACGTCGTCGTCTACAAGGACAAGCGGCTTACGGTCAACGGCGTGCCGTGGCCGGTGAAACCCGACGGCACGTATGGCTACGTCGAGGGGTTGCGTTTCGAATCGCTGGCGCGCTCGCAGGAGACGGCCGAAACAGCGCATGGCCCAAAGGAGCATGAGATCGCAACCGACCCGATGATGCCTTCGGTCAGCCCGGGCTCGGTGCGTCCGTTTCCCCGAAGGGAGAACTGCGATTACAATTCGGACGGCAGCGGCTTTACGTGCAAGGTTCCGCCGGGCCATTATTTCATGATGGGCGACAACCGCGATCGCAGCGACGACAGCCGTTACTGGGGCTTCGTGCCCGACGACCACATTCGCGGCCGGGCGTTCTTCATCTGGTTCAACTGGGACGACATCTCGAGCTTCGCGTGGAAGCGGGTGGGCAGCGCCATTCGATAAGGGGAAACGATGGACCATCGGAGAAGACATGCGGGGCTGACGCTGATCGGGTTCGTCTTCGTCGCTGCGGTCGTGGCGATTTTCGTCGCGGTTGGCGCCCGGGTGACACCCGCGTACATCGAGTATTATTCGGTCCAGAAATCGTTGGAGAAGACGCTCGCCGAGACGAAGGATCCGACGAGTCAGGTCGACCTGCGCAGGACCTTCGACCGCTATCTCGCCACCGACTATATCGATTCGGTTACTGCGCGCGACCTCGAGGTCACGAAGGAGGGGAACAAGGTCACGATCAGCGTGGCCTGGACGCGCAAGCTTCCGCTTGTCGCCAACGTAAGCCTCTTTCTCGACTTCGAGGCGTCGGCCACGCGCTGAGGACGAGCAGTGCTTCCGGCGGATGACCTCCATCACGCTCAATGACCGACTCGGTCACGCGTTCCGGAGCCCCTCGCTCCTCACGCAGGCGCTGACCCACCGCAGTTTCGGCGGACGCCAGAACGAGCGCCTCGAGTTCGTCGGCGATGCGGTGCTCAATTGCGCGATCGCTGCGGTGCTCTACGAGCGCTTCCCGCAGATTCCCGAAGGCGATCTGTCGCGGGTGCGCGCGAACCTCGTCAACGGCGAGACGCTCGCCCGACTCGCGGCGGTGCTCGGGGTTGGAGAAATCCTCCGCCTGGGCGAGGGCGAGCAGCGAAGCGGCGGTGCGTCGCGCCCGTCGATCCTTGCCGACGCGCTCGAGGCTGTGTTCGGCGCGGTGTTCATCGACGCGGGCTTCGACGCGGCGCGCGCCGTCATCGAGCGGATCTATGGGGAAGAGCTCGAGGGGCTCGATCCCGCGGCGCTCGGCAAGGACCCCAAGACTCGCTTGCAGGAGTGGCTCCAGGCACGGCGCACGACGGTGCCGGAATATGCGGTGACGGCGATCGCCGGCGAGGCGCATGCGCAAACCTTCACCGTCGAGTGCCGGATCCCCGCGCTGTCGATCGTCGCCCGCGGCACCGGCCCCAGCAAGCGCGCGGCGGAGCAGACGGCCGCAGCTGCGGCATATGCGATCGCGAGCGGCGAGGCGGCGTCGGGTGTCTGACGCAGCGCAGCCGATCGATTTTCGCTGCGGTCTGGTGGCGATCGCCGGCCGCCCGAATGTCGGCAAGTCGACATTGATGAACCGTCTCGTCGGCGCCACGCTCAGCATCACGTCGAAGAAGGCGCAGACGACGCGGCACCGCATTGCCGGCATTCTCAGCACTGGCAACGCCCAATTCGTCTTCGTCGACACGCCGGGGTTCCAAACGCGTCACCGGTCCCGCCTGAACGAACGAATGAATCGGAGGGTGTCACAGAGCCTGTCCGAGGTCGATGCCGTCGTGATCGTGATCGAGGCGGGGCGGACCGTCGAGGCGGACCGTGCCGTGATGCGCCTGCTGCCGGAGCGCGTCAGGGCCGTGGTGGCGTTGAACAAGGTGGATCGCCTCGACGACAAGAACGTGCTGTTGCCTCAGATGGCAGAGTTGGGCGGCGCTCGCGCATTCGCCGCGATCGTTCCGGTCAGCGCGGAAACGGGCTACGGCGTCGAGCCTCTAACAACGGCGATTCGTGCGCTGCTGCCGGAGGCGCCGCCGCTTTACGCCACCGACGAGATCACCGACCGTGACGAGCGCTTCATTGCCGCCGAATTCGTCCGCGAGAAGATTTTCCGCCTGCTCGGTGAGGAGGTGCCCTACGAAACAGCCGTCGTCGTCGACCGGTTCGTGCACGAGGGCGACGTCCGGCGCATCCATGCGAGCGTGATCGTCGACCGCGAGAACCAGAAGGCGATACTGCTGGGCGCGGGCGGGAGCAAGATGAAGAAGATCGCGGCCAGCGCGCGCGCGGACATGGAGCGCCTCTTCGGCGGCCGGGTGTTTCTCGAGGTGTGGGTGCGCGTGAAGAGAGGCTGGGCCAATGACGACGCGCTGTTGACACGCCTTGGATATTGACCGGGGCGAACGTCTTGAACCGCGAAGGACCGGCGAAACACGGGGAAATCCGGACCGCTGCTGCGGTGCGCGGCACACGGACTCGAATTCCAGGGCGCTCGCGGACTGCGGCCTCGGTGCGGGCAGGCCGCCGGGCGAGCGTCAGCGGCGCTCCGCTTCCTCGGCGCTCGTTATGGTCAGGGGTTCGTTGAGATGCCGCCTCGCGCTCGACCGCTTTTCCGCGACGACGAACCGGCTTTCGTCCTGCACGCGTACCCCTACCGCGAAACGAGTGTGATCGTCGAGGCGTTTACACCGTCGTTCGGCCGCGTCGCGATGGTCGCGCGCGGCGCAAGGCGGCCGCGCTCGGAGTTGCGCGGCCTGTTGCAGGGATTCCAGCCGCTGCTGCTTTCGTGGTCCGGACAGCACGAGCTCAAGACGCTGCACAAGGCCGAATGGCGCGGCGGGCTGCCACTCGTCGGCGGTTCGGCGCTGCTGTGCGGGTTTTATCTGAACGAACTGCTGTTGAAGCTCCTGCCGCGCGAGGATTCGCATCCGCGGCTTTTTGCCGACTACGAAGCCGCGCTTGCCGATCTGGCGGCAGGGAGGGAGCAGGCGGCGGTGCTGCGTCGGTTCGAGGTGCGCCTCGTCGCCGAATTGGGCTACGCGCTGCCGCTGGTCCGCGAGGCCGACACCGGCGCGCCGGTGGATCCGGCGGCGCGTTACCATTACGCCTTCGATCGCGGACCGCGGCGAAGTTCGCCGGAACCGGGCGTGAAATGGCCGCTGGTGCGAGGAGCCACGCTGCTCGCGCTCGCCGAGGATCGTTATCCCGATGCCGAGACCACCATCGAAGCGAAGCGCCTGATGCGCGAGGTGCTCGACCACTACCTCGAGCAACGGGGGGTCGAAAGCCGCCGTGTCGTGCAGGACCTGCAAGCACTCGAAGACGGAGAGAATCGCCGCCGTGATTGAACTGTCGGTCAATATCGATCACGTGGCAACGTTGCGCCAGGCGCGTCGCACTTACGAGCCGGATCCGGTGTGGGCGGCGGTCGAGGCGCATCTCGGCGGCGCCGCAGGTATCACGGTTCATCTGCGCGAGGACCGCCGCCACATTCAGGACCATGACGTGCGACGGCTGCGCGAGCTCGTCCACATCAAGCTCAACCTGGAGATGGCGGCGACCGCCGAGATGATCGCGATCGCATGCGAGCTCAGGCCCGAGATGGCGATGCTGGTGCCCGAGGGACGCGAAGAGATCACGACCGAAGGCGGCTTGGACATCGAGGGCCAGGAAGCGAAGCTCGCCGCTGCCGTGGCCCGTCTCGCCGCCGCGGGCATCGTCACCAGCGTGTTCATCGATGCCGAGTCGCGGCAGATCGAGGCCGCGGCGCGGATCGGGGCTTCAGTCTGCGAGGTGCACACCGGCCCCTATGCGCACGCCTTCCACGCCAAGGGCCGCGATCCGGAGAGTGCCGCGGTCGTCGCCGAGCTCGAGCGGATCCGCGTCGCCGGCGAGGCGATTCGACGCGCCGGAATGCGCTTCAACGCGGGCCATGCGCTCAACTATTTCAACGTGCAGCACGTCGCCGCGATTCCCGGCGTGCGCGAGCTGCACATCGGGCATGCCATCGTGGCCCGTTCGGTGTTCGTGGGCTTGCGTGAAGCCGTGCGCCAGATGAAAGCGCTGCTCCGCGAGGCGGCGCGGACCGATTGCTGAAATGCCGAGCCAACCCCGCGGCCCGGTGATGCTCGGGGTCGAGGGCCTCGCGCTCTCGGAGGCCGATCGCGAACGCCTCGCGCATCCGCTGACTGGTGGCGTGATCCTGTTTGCCCGGAACTTCGAAAACCCGGATCAGCTCGCCGCGCTCACGGCATCGATCCGCGCCTTGCGCGCGCCGTTTCTGCTGCTCGCCGTCGACCACGAAGGCGGCCGCGTGCAGCGCTTCCGGCAGGGATTCACGCCGATACCACCGATGCGCACGCTGGGTTCGCAGTGGGACCGCGACGTCGCCGCTGCAGCGCGAGAGGCAATGCGTGTCGGGTGGACGATCGCGTCCGAGCTTCGCGCTGCCGGCATTGATCTGAGCTTCGGCCCGGTCCTCGATCTCGATTACGGAGAGAGCACGGTGATCGGCGATCGCGCCTTGCATCGCAATCCGAACGCGGTTGCGCATCTCGCGGCCGCCCTGCATGACGGAATGCGCGTCGGCGGCATGGCTGCGGTCGGAAAGCATTTTCCGGGGCACGGATTCGTCGCGGCCGATTCGCACCTCGAAATTCCCGTCGACGATCGTCCCTTCGGGCGGATCGAGGCGGACGACCTGGTGCCGTTTGCGGCGATGATCAAGCACGGGCTCGAGGGCATCATGCCGGCGCATGTCGTCTACCCCGCCGTCGACGAGCTGCCGGCTGGCTATTCGCGCAAATGGCTGCAGGACATTTTGCGCGAACGGCTCGGATTCGCCGGCGTGATCTTTTCCGACGACCTCGGCATGGCCGGGGCGTTATCGGCCGGCGACATCGTGGCCCGGGCGGAGGCCGCGCGGGCCGCCGGTTGCGACATGGTGCTGACCTGCAACGAACCGGTCGCGGCCGACGAATTGCTCGCCGGATGGAAACCCGCGCCGAGCCCTCGTCTTGCCCAGCGCACCGAGGCGATGGCCGGTCGCGCCACGGGCCGCTGCCCCACCTGAGCGGATCCCCCGCGTCAGCAGGGATGCGGCCAGCGGCCGCCGAGCTTGTGCGTCAGCTCTTCCGCGACGTGCGCGACGACCGGGCCCAATTGGCGGATGCGCTCATCGGGAAGCCGCGTCGACGGACCGGCGACGGAAATCGCGCCCAGCGGCTCCGCGTGCTCGTCGTAGACGCTGGCCGCGACGCAGCGCGTCCCGAGCGCGTGCTCCTCGTCGTCGAACGACCAGCCGCGCTGGCGGATCACGCGCAGCGCCGCCCACATCGTCTCCGGTGCCGTGATCGTGTGCGCGGTGATCCGCGGCAGGCCCTTGACCTTCAGTATCGCGTCGACCTGCTCGTCGGGAAGCGACGCGAAGATCGCCTTGCCCACGCCGGACGCATGCAGCGGAACACGGCTTCCCAGCTTGACGATCGTGCGCATCATCTCGCGGCACTGGACCTGGTCGATGAACACGGCTTCGGTGCCGTCGAGTATCGCCAAATTGGCCGTCTCGCCCGACTGCTCCATCAGGCGGCGCATGTGCGGATGGCTTTGGGCGATGAAATCGCGGCTGGCGAGAAACGTCGAGCCGACGGTGAACGCCTGCAGGCCGACGTACCAGCGGCCGAGATCGCCGGCCTGGTACACGTAGCCCATGCGATCCAGCGTCGAGAGCAGCCGATGCGCGGTCGAGGGTGGCAGGTCGACGCGGTTCGCGACGTCGGTCAGCGTGAGGCCGCCTTCGGCGCCCGCGAGCGTTTCGAGGATGTTGAGGCCGCGGGTAAGGCTCTGCACCTGCGCCGTGGCGGTGCCGCCGGGTTTCGACGGCGTGCGTCCGCGCCGCGGCGGAGTCGTGTAACGGTGGGGCATCGGAGGCCGGTCGCGTTCGGAATGGAGCAAAGCTAACACAAATTCAAGGGCTCGCAGGGGTGCGAGGAGAGGTCCGCCGCGCAGTCGTGACCGGGCGCTGGCGCCTCCATTTCCACCGGTCTGATCGCGGCCGCGGCGATGATCTCAATCGGTGTGCAGCGGTTCCGGAGGACGTTCCCGGGCCTCGGCGCAGAAGCGTTCGTACTCGGCGATGACCTGCGCGCCCAGGAGCAGCACGAGGGAAGCGATCTCGAGACTCAACAGCACGACGATCGCCGTCGTAAGCGACCCGTAGACGACCTTCACCTGCGACAGCGTCGAGAAGTACCACACCAGTACGTGGCGCGTGAGCTCCCACAGCAGACCCGCGGTGACTCCGCCGATCAGCGCGTGCGACAGCGTCGGGCGCCCGACGGGCATCACCATGTAGACCGAGGTGAGCACCAGGATCTCTCCGGCGACACCGATCAGGTAAAGAAGCAATGCGGAAACGCGTCCGAGCGATTCCGTGTGGCCGAGAAACTCGATGCTCTCGGTGCTCATCGCCTGCAACGCGCCGGAAACCAGCGACACGAGCAGCAGTCCGACGGCGAGGAACAGGATGTAGCAGACGGGGATCAGCAGCGAGACGAGGAACGGCCGTCGCCGCACTGCCACGCGATGCAGGAAGATCACCGACATCGCGTTCTCGAGCACGGTGAAGGCGAGCGAACTGAAAAAAACGAGCGTCACGAGGAGCACCCAGCCGATCGCGTCGACATGGGCCAGAAACATCGCAAGCTCGTCCACGATTGCCGCCGACTGCCCCGGTACGACCAGCTCCAGATACCGTCGCAGCGTCGACAGGAGGAGCGCCTCGTCGATGACGTGGGTCAGCGCGACCAGCAACAGGATCAGGAGCGGCAGAATCGAAAGCAGCGTATTGAATGCGACGGCGCTCGCGAGCAGGAAGCCCTGATTCGCGCGGAAGCTCCGCAGCACGCGCAGCGCGAACGCCCCAGGGTGCTCGAGGAGCCTCAGCGCGTTGCGCGACAGTATTCGCATCGGTGGCAGCCGAGGATGCCTAGGGACAGCGGGCCGGCAGTCAAAGCTTGAGGTGCGGCGTGACCGCCGTGAGCTCGCCGGCGATGTCGGCGTCGAAATGCGCACCGAGAATCATCTCGTCGCTGAGCGGTTGCCGAGCGCGCGCATACCCCATCGCCACCGCACGGCCGTGCCTGCGGCTGTAGCCGGCGGAAGTGATTTCGCCGACGTGGGTGCCGTCCATCAGGATCGGCTCTCCGCCCCAGGGAAAGGCGCGCGGATCGTCGAAGGTGAGCATGACGAGGCGCTTCGCGATCGCGTGCGCCGGCTTTGCGATCAGCGCGTCGTGCCCCGTGAAGGCGACCGCCTTGTCCATCCGAACGGCAAATCCCAGCCCCGCCTCCCACGGGGTATCGTCCGGCGACAGCTCGGCGCCCCAGGCACGGCGGCCGGCCTCGATGCGCAGCGCGTCGATCGCGTAATAGCCTGCGTCCCTGAGTCCGAATTTCGCGCCGGCGCCGAAGAGCGCATCATAGAGCGTCAGGCACTGGTCGACGGGGACGTGAAGCTCGAATCCGGGGCCACCGACGTAGCTCATCCGTGCGGCGCGCACGCGAGCGTAGCCGACATCGATCTCCTTCGTCGCCGAGAAAGGTATGGCCGCCCTGGACAGGTCGTCGGGGGAAAGGCCCGCAAGCAGCGCTTCGGCCCCGGGACCCATCACCGAGATCACGGAGCAGGCGCCGGTCACGTCGACCAGCGCAGCGTGCTCCCCCGCACGGATCCCGCGTTCGATCCATAGGGCGTCGCGCGTGGTTTGCGACGACCCGGTGACGATGTAGAACTCGCTGGGGGCCACGCGAATGATCGTCAGATCGCTTTCGAACCCGCCGCGGGGGTTCAGCATCGCCGTGTACACCATCCTGCCGAGATCGACGTCGATGTCGTTCGCGCAGAGCCGCTGCAGCACGTCGAGCGCATTGGCGCCCTTCAACACGAATTTGCCGAACGACGTCTGGTCGAAAACGACGACGTCCTCGCGGCACGCACGCTGCTCTTCCAGAACGTACGGCAGCCACTCGGGGGTGCCGAACGTGGGCGCAGGCGGGCGTGCGCCCGCGGGAAGGAAGTAGTTCGCTCGCTCCCAGTTCATCTTGCTGCCGAAAACCGCGCCCTTCGCGACGAGCCGGTGGTGGAGCGGCGAGCGCCGCAGCGGACGCACCGTTGCAAGCTCTTCGCGCGGCCAGCGCATCGCGTAGTGCAGCCCGAGCGACTCCACGGTGCGGTCGGCGAGATGGCGACGATTGGCGTGGAAGGGCGCGAAGCGGCGGATGTCGACGTCCCACGAATCGACCGGCGCGTCCCCTTCGACGATCCATTCGGCGATCAACTTGCCGGCGCCTCCGGCATTGGCGATGCCCGCCGAGTTGAAGCCGGCGCACACGAAGAATCCGGCGAGTTCCGGCGCTTCGCCAAGAATGAAATTGCCGTCCGGCGTGAAGCTCTCCGGGCCGTTCAGCAGCAGCTTGATTTCGGCTGTCTCGAGGCAGGGCGTGCGATGGATCGCATTGGCCATCAGGATCTCGAAGTGGTCCCAATCTTCGGGCAGGAGCCGGTATTCGAAGTTGTCGGGGATCGGATCGACGGTCCAGGGCTTGGCCTTCGGCTCGAAGCCGCCCATGACGAGGCCGCCGACTTCTTCTTTGTAGTAGATGTAGCCGTCGGGGTCGCGGATCACCGGCAGATCGCGTGCCACACTCTCGATCCTGCTGGTCACGACGTAGAAGTGCTCGGCAGCGTGGAGTGGCACGCTGACCCCCGCGTTACGGCCGAATCCACGCGCCCACTGGCCGGCGCAGTTGACGACGACCTCGCACCCGATCGCGCCCTCGTCATCGCCCGTTTTCCACCGTACGCCGGTGGCACGTCCGCCCGCGGTCACCACCCCTGTGACCTTCACGCGCTCGGCGATCGTCGTGCCGTTCATGCGCGCACCTTTCGCGAGCGAGCCCGTGAGATCGGTCGGATTGGCCTTGCCGTCCCCGGGAATCCACACGGCGCCGGCGAGGTCGTCGGTACGCAGGATCGGCGCAATCCGCGAGGCTTCGGCGGGCGAGACGAATTCGAACTCGATTCCGAAGCTCTTCGCGCGCGCCATCTGTCGCCTGAAAAGGGTCAGGCGGTCCGGTGTCTTCGCGACGTTCAAGCTCCCGCATCGCTTCCAGCCGGTGGAAAGTCCGGTCTCCCGTTCGAGCGTCGAATAGAGGTCGATGCCGTAGCGGCTCATCAGCGTCGCATTGCGCGTGGCGCGGGTCTGCCCGACCAATCCCGCCGCGTGCCAGGTCGTGCCGCACGTGAGCGTGCCTTGCTCGAGCAGCACGACGTCGCGGACGCCGAGTTTCCCCAGGTGATAGGCAGTGGAAACGCCGGCGATGCCGCCGCCGACGATGACGACACGGGCATGGGTGGGGAGATTCATCGCTCTGGTGGACGCCGCGCTTCCACCTCAGAGCTTCAACGCGGCGACGCCGGCGACGACGCTGGCTGCGCCGGCGAGCCGCGGCAATCCGAATTCCTCCTTCAGCCATACGGCGCCGATCAGCGCGGCGAAGAGGACCGACGTCTCGCGCAGTGCCGCAACCGCCGCGACCGGCGCACGCGTCATCGCCCACAGCACGATGCCGTACGCGGCGAGGCTCGCGGCGCCGCCAACCATGCCGCGCCGCCAACTGCGGCGCACGTAGTGGAAAGCATCGGCGCCGCGCCGCGCGCGGATCCACGCGAGGAACGGCAGCGCTTCGAGGAAAATGAGCCATGCGACGTAGGCGGCGGGGTTACCTGACGCGCGTGCCCCGGACCCGTCGACCAGCGTGTACGCGGCGATGATCGCGGCATTGGCGAACGCCCACGCCGCTGCGCTCGGCAGATGGCGCTGACGGCGAATGAAGGCGATGCTGACGATGCCGGCGCAGATCAGCACGATGCCGGTCGCGACGTGCGGCGCCGGCAATTCGCGCAGGAACGCGATCCCGAGCACGGCGACGATGAGCGGAGCCGTGCCGCGCATCAGCGGATACGCAAACGACAGGTCGCCGGTGCGATAGGCCTGCGCGAGCGTGATGTAGTAGCCCCAATGGATCAGCGCCGACGCGGCGGCGAATTTCCACGCTGCCGGATCGGGCACGCCGACGAACGGGATCACGATCAACCCGCAGACGGCGGAGCCGGCGACGACGGTGGCGGTGTCGAGCAACGAATCGCCGCCGGGCGCCGCTTTGAGGAGCGCGTTCCAGCCGGCGTGGAGGAGCCCGGCGCCCAGCACCGCGAGCGTAACGCCAAGCGAGAATTCGGCGGGTTCCACTAGGCGGAACGCGGCTTCTTTTTCTGCCAGCCGGCCTTCGCGCCGTCGCCGTTGGCGCTGCCGTTGATCGCCGCGCCGGCTCGCCGCGGCGGCGGCGGGGGGACTACAGGCTCGGGCGCCTTGAGCCGGGTCTTGGCGAGCACGCCCGCCTGCTCGAGGATCGGGTAGGCAATCGAGCAGATGTGCGAGTTGATCCGCTTTAGGTCGGAAATGAGGTCGAGATGCAGCGATGACGTCTCGATGCTCTCGGCCGTCTGGCTGGTGAGCCGCTCGAGGTGTGAATTCGCATACGCGCGCTCGAGGTCGCGGAACAGGACCTTCTGCGCGAGCAGCTCTTGCGCGGCCTTGAGCTCGCCGTTGAGGAACACCGCCAGCCCGAGCCGCAGGTTCGCGATCAGGCGCGCATGCAGGTCGCAGATCTCGGTCATGCCCGCTTCGGAAAAGTTGCGTCCCTTCCCGATCTTCTTGTCCTCGACGTCGGTGATGATGCGCTCGACGATGTCGCCAACCTGCTCCATGTTGATCGCGAACGACACGATGTCCGTCCAGCGCCGCCCTTCGGCCTGCTCCAGCGCCTCGCGCGGGATCTGCGTCAGGTAGAGCTTCACCGCCGTGTAGAGCTCGTCGACGACGTCGTCCATCTTGCGCAGCCGCTCCGCCAGCGCGCGGTCGTTCGTCCGCAGGACGACGAGCATCCCGTTCAACATTTGTTCGACGACATCGCCGATGCGCAGCGCCTCGCGTGCCGCGCACGAAATCGCGAGCCCGGGCGTGTCCAGCGCCGAGGGATCGAGATGGCGCGGCTTGCCCGGATCGTCTCCCGGCGGCTTGTCCGGCAGGAGCCGCTCGGCGACCCGGGCGATCGGCGCGGTGAAGAAGATGAACGCCAACGCCAACGCAACGTTGAAGGCCAGATGGAACAGCACGACTTCGCGTGCGGGGTCGAGGGCGAGTCCCCCGATCAGGCCCTCGACGTGATTCACGAACGGCATCAGCACCAGACAGCCGATCAGCTTGAACAGGAAGTTGCCGAGGGTGACGCGGCGCGCTTCGGGAGGCGAGCGCAGCGTCGAAACGATGCCGAGCAGCCCGTTGCCGAGATTGGCGCCGAGCACGAGTCCGAGCGCCACGGGCAGCGCGATGACCTTGAGCGAGGCGAGTGCGGCGAGCACCAGCACGACGGCAAGGCTCGAGTAGCAGAGGACGGTAAGAAGCGCCGCGACGAGCATGTCGAGCAGCAAATCGCCGGTGAGGGAGGCGAAGATCACTTTGACGCCGGCGGCCTCGACGACGGGCCTCGCCGCGACCGAGATCCACTGCAGCGAAAACGTGATGAGCCCGAGTCCGATCAGGATGCGGCCGAAGCGGCCAATGGGCTCGGCCTGCCGCGTGAGGAACAGCACGACGCCGACGAAAATCAGCAAGGGCGCGAGCCACGACAGATCGAACGACAGGAACACGGTGACGAGCGACGTGCCGACGTCGGCGCCGAGCATCACCGCGAGCGCCGGCGCGGTGCCGATCAATCCTTGCCCCGCGAACGCCGCGACGATCAGCGCGGTCGCCGTGCTGCTCTGGATCAGCCCCGTCACCCCGACGCCGGCGAAGAACGCGGGAATCCGGTTCTCGACGCTCTGCCGCAGCAGCCGGCGCAGCGGGCCCCCGTACAGCCGCAGGATCCCCGTGCGCACGATGTGCGTGCCCCAGACGAGGAGCGACACGCCGGCCAGCAGGTTGAGGAGCGTCTGCATGTCAGCTTGCCGTTCCCGGGCGGAGCCTGCCCCCGACCTGATCGGCGATGGGGACCCGGCGGCTTTCGTCGAAAAACACCGGATTCCCGCGTTCGCGGGAATGACGATCGTCTTTCATGCGTGTGCCGCCTCGACAACACCGAGCGCCGCATCGAGGATCGCAAACGCACGCTCGAGGTCGGCGGGCGCGATCACGAGCGGCGGCGCAAGCGTCAGGACGTTGCCTCGGCCCACCTTGAACGAAAGACCGCGCGCCAGGCATTCGTACATGACCTGCTCGGCCTCGCGGCAGGCGGGGATGCCGCCGTGGGCGAGCTCGATGCCGAGCAGAAGACCCACGCCGCGGACGTCGGCGACGAGCGGGTGCGTAGTCTTCAGTTCGCGCAGTCGTTCGAGCGCCATGGCGCCGAGCGCCCGCGCCTTATCGAGCAGCCGCTCGTTCTCGATCACTTCGAGCGTGGCGAGCGCCGCAGCACAACCGACGGGACTCTTCTCGTACGTATAGTGGCCGAGCGAACGGTCGCCCGCGACGTCCAGGTCGCGGCGGGCAATCATCGCGGCCATCGGAAATACGGCACCCCCCAGACCCTTGCCCAGCACGACGATGTCGGGGACGATGCCGTAGTGCTCGAACGCGAACATCCGGCCCGTCCTGCCGAGACAGATCGGGATTTCATCGAGGATCAGCAGCGCGCCGTGGCGGTTGCAGGCGTCGAGGACGATCCGGTAATACGCAGGAGGCGGGATTCCGACGGCGGTCGAGCGGACCGTCTCGATGATGACGGCACCGATATCCTCTTCCTTGCCGAGCACGTAGTCGAGGTACTCGGCGCAGCGTGCATCGCACGTTCCGCCGCAGCCGAAGCGGCACGCGCCGGGATCGCATGGCGGCGCGTGCTCGGTGCCGGGGAGGAGCGGCCCGATCCCTTTGCGGAACGCGGCTTCGCCACCGATCGAGATCGCGTCGAGCGACGCGCCGTGAAACGAATCCCACAGCGACAGCGTCTTGTGGCGGCCGGTGGCAACGCGGGCGAGCTTCAGCGCCATGCCTATCGCGATCGTTCCGCCCGGTGCGAACAGGACCTTGCCGAGCGGGTCGGGGGCGAGGGCGGCCAGTTTCGACGCGAGGTCGATCGCCGTCCGGTTCGTGTAGCGCCGCGGCGAGAAGGGAAGGGTATCGAGCGCCCGCTTGACCGCCGCCGTCACGTGCGGATGTCGATAGCCGACCTGGTGGACGCCGTTGCCGTGAAAATCCATCACCCGGCGTCCCTCGACGTCGGTGAGCCAGATGCCGTCGCACGACGCGAGCGCGTTGAAGCACGGAGTTGACAGCGACTGGTGCAGGAATCCGTCCGCATCGGCGTCGAGCAGCGCGCGCGTCGCGGCGTGCACGTGCTCCGTCTCGAACGCGCGGCGCAGCGGCGAGAGATTGACGTCGCCCTCCGCAGCGAGGCCGGCCGGTGGCAGCGCCTTGTTCATCGCCGTTGCATCCGCTTCAGGGTCACCACGGCAACGAGTACGTCTTCACGTTGGTGAAGCTCTTCATCGCTTCCTGCACGCCTTCCTTGTAGCCCAGCCCTGAATCCTTGATGCCGCCGAACGGCGTAAGTTCCAGCCGATACCCGGGAACCTCGCGGATGTTGACCGAGCCCACGCTGAGCTCGGAGACGAACCGGGTGATGTAATCGAGGCGGTTGGTACAGACCGACGACGAGAGTCCGTAGTCGGTGCCGTTGGCGATCCGGATCGCCTCGTCGATGTCACGAAAGCGGATGATGGGCGACACGGGGCCGAAGGTTTCGTCCTTGACCACCGGCATGTCCGGCGTCACGCGATCGATCACCGTTGGTGAATAGAGCGCGCCGCGGCGGACGTTGCCGTACAGCAGCCGGGCGCCACGTGCGACTGCCTCGCTAACCTTCGCTTCGAAGGATTGCGCGGCGGGCTCGTCGATCACCGTTCCCATGTCATGCGCCGGATCCATCGGGTCGCCGTAGCTCCAGGCCTTCGTCCTTGCGAGCAGCAGTTCGACGAAGCGGTCCGCAACGGACTCCTGCACGAGCATCCGCTTGACCGCCGTGCAGCGCTGGCCGGAGTTCCGGTAGGAGCCTGCGGCCGCGAGCGTCGCCGCTTCCTCGAGGTCGGCGTCCTCCATCACGATCAGCGGATCGTTGCCGCCCATTTCCAGCACCTGCCGCTTGTAGACTGCGGTCGCGGCGATCGACTTGCCGATCGCGACACCGCCGGTGAACGTGATGAGATCGATTTCCGGCAGCGTCAACATCGCCCCGGCGATCTCCCTCGGGTCGCCCGTGACGACCGAGAACATCGGCGCCGGCAGCCCGGCTTCGTACAGGATGTCGGCGAGCAACAGCGCGGTGAGAGGCGTCTTCTCCGTGGGCTTCAGCACCATCCGGTTGTTGGTGGCGATCGACGGCGCCACTTTATGTGCGACCTGGTTCAGCGGGTGGTTGAACGGCGTGATCGCCGAGATGGCGCCCAGCAACGGCTCCCGCAGCGTGTACACCTTGCGCATTTTGCCGTGCGGCGTCAGGTCGCACGAGAACACCTGACCGTCGTCGGCGAGCGCCGCGTTGCCGGCGAAGGTGAACACGTCGCACGCGCGTCCGACTTCGTAGAGCGTGTCCTTCTTGCAGAGGCCGCTCTCGGCGGTGATCAGGTCGGAAATCACTTCGGCGCGCGCGCCGATCAACTCGGCCGTGCGATGGAGGATCCGGTAGCGGTCGTAGCGCGTGAGCTGCGGCCGATACGCCTTCGCAATCGCGAAGGCGCGGGCCACTTCCGCCGGCGTTGCCCTCGGCACGGTGCCGACGATCGCGCCCGTGTACGGATTCTTGACCTCGATCGTGCGCTCGCCGCCGGCGTGCTCGCCCGCAATGCGCATCTTCTCGCGCAGCGCGTGGCCGTGGCGAACGTCCTTGAGCCCGGTCATCATGTTCACGATCGCGTCCCGGTCATTGCAGGTGGTTGAGGGCGAGGTGGAAGGCGTCGAAGTTCCGCCAGCGGCGGCCGGTGGGCAAGGTCTCCGTGGCGCGATTCGCGATCAGCGGGACCTGCTGCTCGGACAGGCCGCCGTGGGAGCGCAGCGGCGCGTCGAGCCCGGACAGGTCGTGGCGTTCGCGCGACGTGCCGATGACGGTCAATCGCTCCGCGATGACGACGACGTCGCCGACGCGGTCGCCGGGCAGCTCGAAGCGCCGGCAGGCTTCGTCGCGCGACAGGACGAAATCGACGCCGGGGATCGCCTCGATGCGCGTCGCCGCCTCGCGTGCGGTCACCGGCGACGACAGATAAACGGTGGCAAACGAACCGAGCGCGCCGTGGTGGAGGACGTAGGGGTCGGTGATCGGCAGGATCACTCGCGTGACGCCTGTGCCATAGGCATGGTCCAACGCATCCTGCAGGAAGACGATGTTCGGACGGCCGAACGCATCGGTCTTCGCGTTCATGCCATGGTCGGCGGTGACGACGATGGTAGCGCCGAGCGCATCGAGCGCGCGGAGATAGCCGTCCATCATCGCGTAGAAGTCGTTGGCGGCGGCGGCGCCCGGTGCCGCCTTGTGCTGGACATAGTCGGTCGTCGACAGGTACGTCACGTCGGGACGCTCGCGCTCCTGCAGCGCGACGCCGGCGGCGAACACGAATTCGGAGAGCGCAGCGCTGTACACCGACGGCTGCGGCATTCCGGCGAGCGCCAGCGCATCGGTGATGCCGTTGTCCGCCCGGGTCGTCCGCTCCGCCTTTTCCGCCGAGAAGCAGATGCCGTTCATTCCGTGCCCGAGCAGCGCGCGGAGCTTGTCCTTGGCGGTGACGACGGCAACCTTCGCCCCCGCCCCGGAAAACGCGGCAAGGATCGTTCCCGCGCGCAGGTACTTGGGGTCGTTCATCATGACCTCCACGCCCGCATCGCGGTCCCAGAAGTAGTTGCCGCAGATGCCGTGCACCGCGGGCGTCGCGCCGGTGACAATCGACAGATTGTTGGGATTCGTGAACGACGGCACCACGCCGGTCGCCGTGAGGCACGTGCCAGATTCCCGAAGTGCAGCGAGGTAGGGTGCGCGGCCGCCTGCGATCGCCTGGTTGATGTATTCGGGCTCACAACCGTCGACGCAGACGACGACGAGCGGCCGCTGCGGCCACGGATAGGTCCGCTGGTTGACGGTGAGGGCGGGGCGAATCAACGCGGCTTCCTCGATCCCCGCCGCGGTGCGCCGACGGCATCGGTAGCGGCGGCCCGCGTCCGATGCATGCGCTCGCGGCTCGCCATCACGTGATCGTAGAGCGCGCGGCCGGCGGCGCCGGGCGTTCCGGCGGCGATCCGCTCGACGATCTTCCGATGCTCGCGGGTCGAGATCGGCAGCACGCCGCCCTGTGCGAGCGTCGCGCGGCGGAACAGGTGGAGCTCGTTCACGAGCCGCCGATAGATCGACAGAAGTTTCGCGTTGCCTGCGAACTCCACCAGCCGGTCGTGGAACGCGAGGTTGGCGGTGAGATAGCCGTCGACATCGCCGCGGGCCGCGGCTTTCTCCATCCTCTCGACGCGGGCGCGAAGCTCGCGCATCCGCTCGGGCGTCGCGGTCTGCGCGAGTCGCCGTCCGGCGAACTCGTCGAGTACCGCGCGGATCTCGTAGATCTCGTCGGCTTCGGCGACGGGGATCTGGCGCACGAACACACCGCGGTTCTTTTCGAGCCGTACCAAGCCTGACTCCTCGAGCGCGCGGAACGCTTCGCGCACCGGGCCGCGCGAAACGCCCAGTCGGGCAGCGAGCGCCGCCTCGTTGAGCTTTCCGCCGGCGGGAACTTCGCCATTGAGGATCATGCGCTCGAGCTCCCGCTGCACCAGCATCGGCAGCGAGCTCGTCTGGACCAGCGCGATGGCGTCCGCGCCGCGCGGGCGCGGGTCGCCGGACACGGGCGAAGCGCCTCCCGGACCGGGTGCCGGCGTGCGGCGCTTCGCAGGCGTACCGGTTGCAACGGAGGACTTGAGCATGTTGCCTATTGGACGCGGACGGGTGTAGATTGTCAACAATCTGCAAATATCCGCAGGCGGGATGCGCGGGTGCCGGGACGACCCAAAGGAAGCCGCTGGGTCCCCGCCTGCGCGGGGACGACGTAGCGGTTTCCAATCGCAGGTCGCTCCGCGTCCTGCTCTTGGGCGGTTGCGTCGGTTGCCGGCTGCCGGTGGCCGGCGTAGGATTGGCCCGCACTTCGGCGCCGCCGCGTGACCGATCACTGCGCAAGAAAACCCGCCTCAACGCAGCCAACCTCGAAGGAGCGAGCCTATGAACCGCAGCCATGGCAGCCGGTGGCAATCCGTCGCGTCCGCATTTGCCATCGCCGGCGCCGCGATCGGATTGTTTGCGGCCGCCCCCGCCGTCGCGCAGAAGACGGAGTTGTTGGTCTACACCGCGCTCGAAACCGACCAGATCAAGGCCTACGAAGAAGCGTTCAAAAAAGCCAATCCCAACATCGACGTCAAGTGGGTCCGCGATTCGACCGGCGTCATCACCGCGAAGCTTCTGGCCGAAAAGGCGAATCCGCAGGCCGACATGGTCGTCGGCGTCTCGGCATCGAGCCTCGCGGTGTTCGCCAACGAGGGGATGCTGCAGCCCTACGCACCCAAGGGGCTGGACAAGATCTCCCCGCAGTACCGCGATTCGCGCGACCCCCCGGACTGGGTGGGAATGGACGTCTACGGGGCGGCGATCTGCTTCAACACCGTCGAAGCCGCCAAGCTCGGCCTGCCGAAGCCCCAGTCGTGGAAGGACCTGACCAAGCCCGTTTACAAGGGGCGGATCGTGATGCCGAATCCCGCCTCCTCGGGCACGGGATATCTCGACGTCTCCGGCTGGATCCAGATGTGGGGCGATGCCGAGGCATGGAAATACATGGACGCGCTGCACGATAACATTGCGCAGTACACGCACTCGGGGAGCAAGCCGTGCCGGCAGGCCGGGGCCGGCGAATTCCCGATCGGCGTGTCGTTCGAGTATCGCGCGGTGACGACGAAGAAATCGGGCGCGCCCATCGATATCGTCTTCCCGTCCGAAGGTCTGGGGTGGGACCTCGAGGCCTCAGGCATCATGAAGTCGACGAAGAAGCTCGAGGCGGCACGCGCAATGATGGACTGGCTTGCGACGCCGGGAGCGATGGAATTGTTCGCGAAGAACTTCGCGGTCCTCGCGATGCCGGGAATGGCGAAGCCGCTCGACTACGTGCCGGCCGACTACGAAAAGCGTCTCGTGAAAAACGATTTCGCGTGGTCGGCGAAAAACCGCGAAGGCATCATCGCTGAATGGACCAAGCGCTACGACGGCAAGTCGGAGCCGAAATAGCGAAGCCCGACGGGCGGCTCGAACGCGCGCCCCGTGCCTAACGTGATCGCCACGGCCTGCTCGCGCCGTGGCGACTTTTTTGGGCTGCTCGCGGGCTCGCCTCGGACCAGGGACGAGCGTGTCTGAACTGGCACTCGAAATCGCGCGCGCCGCGGCCGAGCGGTACTTGGTGCTCGACGGCGTAAGCAAGAGCTTCGGCCGGTTCCAGGCGATTTCCGGCGTCGCGCTCGCGATCGACCGCGGTGAGCTCGTCACGTTCCTCGGTCCGTCCGGCTGCGGCAAGACGACGCTCCTGCGAATCATCGCGGGCCTCGAGACACAGGACAGCGGCAGCATCGTTCAGGACGGCAAGGACATCTCCAGACTTCCGGCGATTCGTCGGGATTACGGCATCGTGTTCCAGTCGTATGCGCTGTTCCCCAATCTGACGATTTTCGACAACGTCGCCTACGGGCTCGTCAATCGACGCAAGGGCCGCGACGAGATCAAGCGTCGCGTCGCGGAGCTGCTCAAGCTCGTCGGCCTGACCGACAGCGGGGCCAAGTACCCGGGACAGCTCTCCGGCGGCCAACAGCAGCGGATCGCTCTTGCGCGCGCGCTGGCGACGGCGCCGGGGCTTCTGCTGCTCGACGAGCCGCTGTCGGCGCTCGACGCGATCGAGCGCGTCCGCCTTCGCGGCGAGATCCGCGCGCTGCAACAGCGCCTGGGCGTCACGACGATCCTGGTCACGCACGATCAGGAGGAGGCGCTGTCGATGGCCGACCGGATCGTCGTAATGAAACATGGGCATATCGAGCAGGTCGGCACGCCGCGCGAGATCTACGAAACGCCGGCAACGCCGTTCGCGGCGGATTTCATCGGCAAGGTCAACGTTCTCTCCGCGACCGCCGAGGGCGGCGGGCGATTTCGAGTCGGCAGCATCGCGCTCGATGTCGCCCGTCCCGACATCGCTGCGGGAACTCCGGCGCGGCTCTATCTGCGGCCCGAGGAGATCGCCGTGCATCCGAACGGGTCGGTGCCGCCTGGCGCGGTAAACGCACTTCATGCGCGGGTAACCAAGGTCGAGTTCCTCGGCGCGTTCTGCCTCATCGGACTCGCAACCGAGGCGGCCGGGGTGCCGCCGCTTACCGCCAACGTGGCGCGGCAGGCCGTCGACGCCAGCGGCTTCGAAGCCGGAGGCGCGGTGACAATCTCGATGCCGCCCTCGGCGCTGCGCGTGCTCGGCTGATCGACGGCAGAGCCCCGCCGTCTCCTACCAGACTTACACGATTGCATGACGCAACGACCTTCGATTTCGCCATTCCCTGGCCGGCGGCAATCAAAAGTCACTGGGTTCCCGCTTCCGCGGAGACGACCGGCGTTATGTTCGCGCCATCAGGCATCTAAAGTAAGCCTCGATAGATGACGACGCCTGTGGCGAGCCTTCCTTTGCCACCGATCCGGCGGGCGCGGGGGCAATCGATCCATTGGCAGGACCGCCTGGCGCAGGGACTGCTCGTCACCTGCTGCGCGGCTCTCGCGTTGTTTCTGCTAGGGCCGCTGTTCATGATCCTGGTGAAGAGCGTGCAGGACAAGAACGACGCTTTCGTCGGGCTCCTGCAGTTCCAGGAGTATTTCGCGACACCACGCCTGCGGCAGTCGATTTGGAACACGCTGTGGGTGGCGCTCGTCGTCACCGGGATCACGATTCCGGTCGCGTTCACGTTCGCCTACGCGTTGACCCGCTCGTGCATGCCGGGCCGGCGCGTCTTCCGCGTCATTGGCCTCACGCCGATCCTCGCGCCGTCGCTGATGTCGGCGATCTCGTTCATCCAGTGGTTCGGCACCCAGGGCCTGCTGAAGGGGCTGCTCGGCGGCGTTTCGGTCTACGGCCCCGTCGGAATCATCATCAGCTCGATCTACGCTACGTTTCCGCACGCGCTGATGATCGTCCTGACCTCGCTCCTGCTGTCCGACGGCCGGCTCTACGAAGCTGCGGAGTCGCTGGGAACGAAGACCTGGCGCAAGTTCTTCACCATCACGCTGCCGGGCGCCAAGTACGGCCTCGTCAGCGCCGCGATGGTGGTGTTCTCCTACACGGTCAGCGATTTCGGCATCCCGAAGGTGATCGGCGGCAACTTCAGCGTGCTCGCGGTCGATATCTTCAAGCAGGTGATCGGTCTGCAGAACTTCAACAAAGGCGCCGTCGTGAGCCTGATCCTGCTGGTGCCGGTCCTCGTCGCGTTCGTCGTCGACTGGATCATGCAGGGCAAGCAGCAATCGCAGTTCTCGGCGCGGGCGGTCGCTTATGTACCGAAGCCAAAGCGGTGGTTCGACACGTCGATGCTCGTCTATTGCACCGCAGTGGCGCTGCTCCTCCTTGCGGTGCTCGGAATGGCCGTGTACACGTCGTTCATCAAGTTGTGGCCTTACGACCTCTCGTTCAGCCTGCGGCACTACACGTTCGGTCTCGTCGATGCCGGCGTGATCGACTCGTTCTGGAACAGCCTGCGGATGGCCTTCGCCACGGCGCTCTGCGGCACCGCGTTCATCTTCGGCTGCGCCTACCTCCTCGAGAAGACGCGCGGGATGCCGGGAACGCGCGCGGCGATCCGGCTGCTCGCGGCGATTCCGATGGGGGTGCCGGGGATGGTGCTGGGCCTGGGCTACATCCTGTTCTTCAACCATCCGGACAATCCGCTGAACGTGCTCTACCACACGCTGACGATCCTCGTGCTGTCGACGGTCGTCCACTACTACACGTCGAGCCATCTGACTGCCGTCACCGCGCTCAAGGCGCTGGACGCCGAATTCGAGTCGGTATCGGCGTCGCTCAAGGTTCCGTTCTACAAGACATTCCACCGGGTGACCGTCCCGGTTTGTCTGCCCGCGATCCTCGATATCGGCCGCTATCTCTTCGTCAATGCGATGGTGACGATTTCAGCCGTGGTCTTCCTGTACGCGCCTGACACTCGACTGGCGGCGGTGGCAATCCTCAATCTCGACGAAGCGGGCGAGGTCGGCGCCGCCGCGGCGATGGCCACGCTGATCGTCGCGAGCTCTACCATCGTTTGCCTGCTGTACGCTCTGGTGACGCGCGTGCTGTTGACGCGCACCCAGGCATGGCGTGCGCCGGGTGCGCCGGTTTGACGCTCTCGGACTTCTAAAGGAAATGCCATGACGCGCGAGCTTCGCGATCCCATTCTGTTGACGCCGGGTCCGCTCACCACTACGCTTTCAACCAAGGCGGCGATGCTGCGCGATTGGGGCTCGTGGGACGCGGCGTTCAATGCGGTCACCGCGGAGGTGCGGCGCAAGGTTCTCGATATCGTGCACGGGCACGAAACGCACGTGTGCGTGCCGATGCAGGGCAGCGGCACGTTCTCGGTCGAGGCGGCCGTCAACACGATCGTGCCGCGCGATGGCCACGTCCTGGTGCTGATCAACGGCGCCTACGGCGCGCGGATGGCGAAGCTCACCCGGATGATGGGGCGCAAGCTCATGACTTTCGAGACCGCCGAGAGCGTGCCGACGACGCCGCAGGACGTCGACCGCCTGCTCGAGCGCGACCCGTCGATCACCCATGTCGGGCTCATCCACTGCGAGACCTCGACCGGCATCCTGAATCCGCTGCCCGAGATCGCCGCTGTCGTTGCGCGCCGAGGCAGGAGCCTGATCGTCGATGCGATGAGTTCGTTCGCGGCGATCGGTATCGACGCGCGGACGATGCCGTTCGACGCGCTGATCGCCGCGTCGGGCAAATGTGTAGAAGGTCCGCCGGGGATGGGCTTCGTGCTGGCGAGGAGGTCCGTGCTCGAGAAATGCGGGGACAATTCCTCTTCGCTCACTCTCGACCTTTACGATCAGTGGACTTACATGGAGCGCACGACGCAATGGCGCTACACGCCGCCGACGCACGTCGTTGTCGCGTTCGATTCCGCGCTCGATCAGCTCGTCGCGGAAGGCGGGCAGCCGGCGCGGCTCGCGCGCTACACGGAGAATTGCGAAACCCTCGTGGCCGGCATGACGGCCCTGGGGTTCAAAGCGTTCCTCGCGCCGGAAATCCAGGCGCCGATCATCGTCACGTTCCATGCGCCATCCGATCCGGCATATGCGTTCAACCGCTTCTACGAGCGGGTCCGCGAGAAGGGTTTCATCCTGTATCCGGGCAAGCTCACCCAGGTGGAAACGTTCCGCGTAGGTTGCATCGGCGCCATCGGACCCGCGGAGATGCGGCACGCCGTCAACGCGATCCGCGACACGTTGTCCGAATTGGGGATCCGCCAGGTCGCGCCCGCGGCGGCGGCGCGCGCCGCGGCGTAGTCGAGTCAGACGAACGGTCCGCACGACGGGTGGCGCAGCGAATCGAGCGCAGCGTACTCGAGACCGTCGCGCGGAAGCTCGCCGTGCCGCAACAGATAGTCGAGGATGACGAGGCTCGAATCGGCAGTGGCGACGTCGGGGCCTTCGGCATGGGCAATGATCCGCGCGGCGTCGCTTAGCTCGACGAGACGATAATCCACCGCTTCGCCATCGATGGCGGCAGGCGCGAAATCCGCACGCAACGAGAGATCGTGGACGAAGATGGTTTCGTGTTGCAGACCATCCGGCCGGGCGCGGCAGATGTCGACGGTCCCCGCGAACTGGGCCCGCCTGGCAAGCGAGGCGTCGATCCCGGCCTCTTCGAGCGCTTCCTTGACCACGGTATCGGCGACGGAGCGACCCGCGGCGATACCGCCGCCGACGAGGTTGTCGAGCATGCCCGGATCGATTGCCTTCGTCGGGCTGCGCCGCGCAAGCCACATCCTGACTCGAGTGCGCCCCACGACCCCGTTGACGTGCGCGGCATAGGTATGGATGCCGAAGAACCGCGCGGCGGCGCGCTCGAGCAGGAACCAGGGCGGCGTCCCGAAACCGGATGCGACGGCATAGCGTTCGTCGCGCCAGGCGGTCAGGGCGCCCTCGGCGGCAAGGACGCGCGCGACCTCGTCGAACGCGATTGTCCGCGCGCTGATGTCACCGAGCCGGGGTGACAGCGTGACTTCCGTTTCGCGCACCTCGAAAATCTTAGTGAAGGGACGAAGTCGCAAGGCCCGCTGCGGGTCGAGCCATCCCGCCGTTTGACCACCGATCCGCAGTGGGCGCAGACGATCGCTCGGAGGCGCCAGCGCGCACGTGAGGCGCAGTCGAATCGCCGTTACAATAGCGGCATCGAGCATTCGTCATTGTAGAACCTAAGTTCTGGTGCCCGGGGGGCAATTCGTGACCGCCAGCGTCCTCGTTCTGTTCGATCTCGACCACACGCTCGTTCCGCACGACAGCGACGAGCAGTGGGTCGCCTTCCTGGTCGAGGAGGGTGCGCTCGACGGCGCAACGTGGGACGCCGCCAACCGCGAGCTCGTGGCGCGCTACAACCGGGGCGAAGCCGGTGCAATCGAGTTCACCGAGTTCTATCTGTCGACGCTCATGCATTTCGACGACGCCGAACTCGTGCGGCTGCGCGAGCGCTACCTCGAGGCGAGGATCCGGCCCCGAATCAGCGGACCTGCACGCGCGTTGGTCGAGCAGCATCGGGCCGCCGGCGATCTCCTGATCGTGACCACGGCGGTCGTTCGTTTCCTTGCGGAGCCCATTGCGGCCGAGTTTGGCATCACCGACGTCATCGCGACGGAGGCTGAGCGGCTGAATGGCCGCTACACCGGCCGCGTGGCCGGGATCCCGAACGCGCGCGAAGGCAAGTTCGAGCGACTGCTGATGTTCCTCGGCGCCCGCGGGCAGCGCCTCGCCGACTTCCGTCGCGTTTACGCCTATTGCGACTCGCTAAACGACGTGCCGCTGCTCTCGCAGGTCAGCGATCCGGTCGCCGTCAACGCCGATCCGGTCCTGTCGGCCTACGCGCGGCATATGGGCTGGCCGGCAATGCAGATCGCGTGAGCGGCCCCGCGGACCGCCGAGTAGCGATGACCGCCCGCATCATCGACGGCAAGGCCCGCGCCGAGCGCCTCACCGCCGAGGTCAGGGCCCGGGTCGCGCAGCGTGCAGCTGCGGGCAAGCCCGTGCCGGGGCTCGCCGTTGTCCTGGTGGGAGAAAATCCCGCATCGCACATCTACGTGCGCAACAAGCGCAAGATGACCGACGCGGTCGGCATGAACTCGTTCGCGCGCGATCTTCCGGCAACGGCGTCCCAGGCGGAGCTGCTGGCGCTCATTGATGCACTCAACCGCGACCCGGCGGTGAGCGGCATTCTTGTCCAGCTTCCGCTGCCGGAGCACCTCGACGCTGCGTCGGTCACGGAACGGATCGACCCGCTGAAGGACGTCGACGGCTTTCATCCGTACAACATCGGTCGCCTGGTGCAGAAACGTCCGTGCCTGCGGCCATGCACGCCCTACGGCTGCATGACGCTGTTGAAGGAGACCGGCGAGGACCTCGTCGGCAAGCACGCGGTCGTCATCGGGCAGTCCAACATCGTCGGCCGGCCGATGGCGCTGGAGCTGCTGATGGAGCGCTGCACGGTGACGATCTGCCACTCGAAGACCCGCGACCTGCCGGGGCTCGTGCGCCGGGCCGACATCGTCGTCGCCGGCGTGGGCAGGGCGGCGTTCGTGCAGGGCGACTGGATCAAGCCGGGCGCCATCGTCATCGACGTCGGGATCAACCGCAACGCCGAAGGCAAGCTCTGCGGCGACGTCGACTTCGCTGCGGCCAAAGAGCGCGCGTCGTGGATCACGCCGGTCCCGGGCGGCGTGGGACCGATGACGATCGCCACGCTGTTGTCGAACACGCTGCTCGCCGCGGACCTGCAGGCCGCCAAGAAATAGGGTCAGAGACGACTTTCCACGCTGCTGCGTGCACGCTCGCGGCCGGACGCGGAAAGTCGTCTCTGACCCTACTTACGCAGGTGCCACGCCTTCGGGCGCGTGAAGGTCTGGATGCCGTAGGTCGACAACGTGAGCCCGATGCCGGAATGACCGACGCCTGACCAAGGGAGCCGTGGACTCACGCGGTCACAGCAGTTCCAGTAGACGCTGCCAACGCGGAGTTGTCCGAGGATCTTCGTCGCGCGCTTCGCATCCTTCGTGTAGACGCCGGCAGTGAGACCGTACGCGGTGTCGTTCATCAGATCGACAGCCGCGGCATCGTCGGCAACGCCCTGGATCCCGATGATCGGGCCGAAGCTCTCGTCCGTCATCAGCGCCATCGAGTGGTCGACGTCGGTGAAGATGGTCGGCTCGAACCAGTTGCCCTTGCGCTTGACGATGCTGCCGCCGAGGAGGAGCTTCGCGCCCTTCCTTTTGGCGTCGGCAACCTGTTTTTTCAGGAGGTCGAGCTGTGGCCGCCGCGTGATCGCGCCGATGTAGGTGCGTTCGTCCATCGGGTCGCCCAGCCGGTAACCCTTGACCTCGGCGACGAAGGCGTCGACGAAGCGGTCGTGGATCGACTCGTGGACGTAGATGCGCTCGACCGAGCAGCACGACTGCCCGGTGTTGTAGAACGCGCCGTCGGCGACGCCTGCGGCGGCGGCCTCGATGTCGACGTCGTCGCACACATAGATCGGATCCTTGCCCCCGAGCTCGAGCTGGACCTTGATCATTCGCTTGGCTGCCCGCGCGGCGACTTTCGTGCCCGTGGGGTAGGACCCGGTGAAGAACACGCCGTCGATTGGTTGCCGGAGCAGCGCCGCGCCGGCGGCGCCATCGCCGATCACCGGCACGAATACGTCGCGCGGGATGCCCGCCTCGTGCAGCATCTCGGCAATGTGCGTTCCGGTGAGCGTCGCGAACTCAGAGGGTTTGTAGAGCACGGCGTTGCCGGCGACCAGCGCCGGCACGAACACGTTGCTGCCGACGAAATAGGGATAATTCCACGCCGAGATGTTGGCGATCACGCCGAGCGGCTCGTGAGTGATGCGCTCCTCGAGGCTTTGTGCGGCGTCAGCGAACACCCTTTCGTCGCGCAGCGCCCGCGCCGATTCGTGCTGAAAGAACTCGAGCCGGCCGAGAAGGCCGTTCAATTCGTTGCGCGCCTGACGGATCGGCTTGCCGACCTCGTGCGTCAGCGTGCGGGCCAGCGTTTCGTGCATCGCGACGATCCGCTCGCGGAACGCCGAAATCGCGGCGAGCTTCTTCTGGATCGGCACCTTCGCCCATTTCGGCTGGCCGGCGCGGGCGAGCTCGTACTTGCGGCGCACCGCGGCAGCGTTGTCGGCGGTGATTTCCGTGATCACCGTGCCGTCAGCGGGATTGACGATCTTCATGCGGTCTCCGTCGCGCGTCAGATCGCGTATGCCGCGGCCTTGTGCTCCCCGGCAGCGGCGAGGAATTCATCGAGAATCGGCGTGTCGTCGAGGAACGAAGGATCGCCGGGCGCATGGAACTCCGGATGCCACTGCACGGCGAACAGGTAGCCGGGTCCTTTGTGGCGAATGGCCTCGACGACGTGATCCGGCTCCGACCAGGCCTCGACGACGAGATCACGCCCCAAGCGTTTCAACGCCTGGTGATGGATCGAATTGGTCTTGACCAGCGCGACCCCGGGATAGAGCTTGGCGAGGCCGGACCCCGGCACGAGCCCCGTTGCGTGGCAGTTCTGCTCGTAGATCGCCCAGTTGCGGTGCGCGAGCGCGCCGGGAACCTGTGTCGCCAGGTCCTGCCAGAGGGTTCCCCCTTGCGCGACGTTGATGATCTGCGCGCCGCGGCACACGCCGAGCACCGGCTTGCGCAAGGCCATGAATGCGCGAAGCAACGCGATCTCGTACTCATCGCGAATGAGATCGCCGTTCCACTCGGGCTTGAGGGCTTTCTCGCCGTACGATTCCGGGCAAACGTCGGAGCCGCCCATCAGGACGAGTCCGTCCAACGCGTCCGCGTACGCTTCAACCGTCGCCTTGCTGCCCGGCCGCTTCGTGCGGCCCTCGGGCGACGGCACCATGAACGCCAGCACGTCACGCTGCATCAGCCAATGCGCCACGTTCTGCTCGATGTACTGCAACGTCATGCCTTTGAAGACCGAGCGCTGCGGGTCTTCGTGGAAGAAGCAGGCGGCGATGCCGATTTTCAGCATAGCGGTCATGTCGCTCAGATCGCCGCGGTGAAAAGCCGTTCGAAATCCGCGCGCGCGCAGGGGCGTGGATTGGTTCGATGGCAAGTGTCGTCGATCGCGATGTCGACAAGCGCCGCGATGTCCGCTTGCGTCACCGCCCGCTTCGACGCCATCGCGCCGAGCGTCGCCGGGATGCCGAGTTCGCGCTTCAGCGCCGCGAGCCAGTCGACGAACGCGTGCGCCGCCTCCGTCTCGTTCAGTTCCGCTACACCGGCGACGCCGGCGACGCGGGCGAGCTCGGCCATCTTCTCGGTCGCTGCGGGAAGGTTGAAGCGCATCACGTGGTCGATCATGATCCCGTTGGCCAGCCCGTGATGGAGGTCGGCGACGGTCGACAGCGCATGCGCACACGAATGCACGGCCCCGAGGTCCTTCTGGAAGGCGATCGCGCCCATCATCGAGCTCATCAGCATGTCGCCGCGCGCCGCCAGATTCCGGCCGTCGCAAACCGCGACCGGCAATGCGCGCGCTGCGATGCGCACGCCCTCGAGCGCGATGCCGTCGCACAGCGGATGGTATTCGGGCGACAGGTACGATTCGACGTTGTGGGTCAGGGCATCCATGCCGGTCGCGGCGGTGATCGCAGACGGCAGGTCGAGCGTCAGCTCCGGATCGGCGAACACGCACTTGGCGAGGAGCTGCGGCGAGAAGATGATCTTCTTGACGTGCGTCGTGTCGTCAGAAACCACTGCCGAGCGGCCGACCTCCGAACCCGTCCCGGCGGTGGTCGGCAGGGCAACGAAGTACGGTAGCTCGCGGTCGATCGGCCGTACCTTGGGGTGGTCCCAGGCATATTCGAGAATGAAGCCCGGGTGCGTGGCCATCAGCGCAATGGCTTTCGCGACGTCGAGCGCCGCGCCGCCTCCCAGGCCGACGACTGCATCCGCGCCGTGCTTCGCGTAGGCGGCGACCCCGTTGCCGACCTGGCTCGCGGCCGGATTGCCCCCGACGTCCGAATAGATGTCGACGTCGAGGCCGGTCAGACAGGCGGTAAACTCGGCCAGAAGCGGCAATTGCGCGATGCCCCGATCGGTGACGACCAGCGGCCGGTGGATTCCGCGGGCGCGCAAATGATCGCCGACAAGCCGGCGCGCGCCGGCCCCGAAATGGATCGTCGTCGGAAAGCTGAGCTTGGCAATCGTCATGGAAGTGTCAGAAACAAGACCATGTGGTCCTTGTCGAGATAGCTGCGCTCGACCCGAATCGCGCGCGGCTCGACGCCAAAGGAGCGAAAGCCGACCCGTTCGTACAGCGCACGCGCGATGTCATTGGTCCGCGTCACCGTCAACACCAGTTGCTCGACGCCGGCTTGCCCTTTGGCTTCCGCGATGACGTACGCAAGCAGCGCCGCGCCGATGCCCCGGCCGCCGTGCTCCGGCATCACGTACATTCCGAACACGACCGCCTTGTGCCGGTTCTTCGCCCTCGGTTCCCGCGCGAGCCCCAGCACGCCGACCAGCTCGCCGTCGACGACGGCGCCGTAGACCGCATCGCCGCTCTCCGCGCCCAGCCGGGCTGCGGTGGCGGAGAGCGGCTTCATGGATTCTTCCTCGGAGCTCGACGTGAACGCGTCCGGATGCTCCGTCAGGCCACGCAGCCGCAGCGCGCGATACGCGGCCGCATCGGCGGGACAAAGACGCCTGATCTCGATCTCAGATGATTTCAAAGTAACGTTTCATCTCCCAATCGGTCACGGCATCGAGCCATTGCCGCCACTCCCATTCGCGCGTCGCGGCGAAATGGTCGACGAACTCGTTGCCGAGCCAGTCGCGCGCAAGGTCCGAGTCGCGGAAGATTCGCGTCGTCTCGATCAGCGTTCGCGGCGCGCGTGGAATGTCCTCGGCGCCGAGATTGGTTCCATGGATCGGCTTGGCGGTGAGCTTCAGGTTGCGCTCGACGCCATTGAGCCCCGCTGCAATGCAGGCAGCCGCCGCGAGATACGGATTCATGTCGGCGCCGGGACACCGCGTCTCGAGGCGCGTGGATTTCGCCGACGCGGCGATCACGCGGAAACTCGCCGTGCGGTTATCGACGCCCCACGTCGGCTTCACGGGCGCCCAGAAGCCGTCGACCAGCCGCTTGTAGCTGTTGATCGTCGGCCAGTACATCGGCGCGAGCTCCATCAATCCTGCGACCTGACCGGCGAGGTAGCTTTCGAACAGCCTGCTCATGCCGTTGCGCGCCCTGGAGTCGTGGAACAGGTTCTTCCGACCGTCGGAAAGCGATTGGTGGATGTGGCCCGAGCAGCCGGGATACTGCGGGCTCCACTTGGCCATGAAGCTCGGCATGATCCCGAACCGCGCACCGATTTCCTTGGCGCCCGTCTTGAACAGGATCGCGCGGTCGGCGGCTTCGAGGGCGTCGGAGAACAGGATTGCGGCCTCGTACACGCCGGGACCCGTTTCCGTGTGCAGCCCCTCGATCGGCACGCCGAATGCGGCCATGTCGTTCATCAGCGCCGCGAAGAACTCGCGATTCTCGTTGGCGCGAAGGAGCGAATAGCCGAACATTCCGGGCGTCAGCGTCGTCGGCCCCACGCCTTTCTTCTGCGCCCAGGAGTGCGGCGTTTCGGCGAAGTTGAACCACTCGAATTCCATCCCGCACATCGCCATCACGCCGAGCTTTTCGGCGCGTTTCAGCACGCGCTTCAGCACCTGCCGCGGACAGATCGGCAGCGGAATCTCCTTGCCGTCGTGCCCCTGGACGAACTCGCCCAGGAAAAAAGGCACGTTGTCGTCCCACGGCACGTTGCGCATCGTGCCGACGTCGATCTTCGCGAGCGCGTCGGGAAACCCTTTGTGCCAGCCCGTCAGCGTCGTGTTGTCATAGGTGACGTCCATCATGTCCCAGCCGAACACCACGTCGCAGAAACCGAAGCCGCCTTCCACCGCCGAGTAGAACTTGTCCTTGTGGACGTACTTGCCGCGCAGCACGCCGTCGATATCGGACACCGCGACCTTGACGCGGCTGCCGGGCGCAGCGCGGACAGCGGCGATGGCCTTGGCCTTGGCGGCGGGCGATGAAATGGGCATGGGGCTCCTCCGCGTGACGCGAACTCGTTGGGGGCTCGAATTATCGTACGTCGCGCGACGAGACGTGGTGTGACGCCCGGACATTCTAGCGCAGAGCAGGGGCCGCCCGACGACGATGGCACAATCGCGGACCGTGAGCACGACGTGCGTACCCTCGCCATGAGCCGCGGCAGCGCGCTGGCCGCGCTGCACGGCGCGGTCCTGCTTTTCGGCTTCGCCGGTCTCTTCGGCAAATGGCTCGACCTCTCGCCCGTCGCGATCGTCCTGGGGCGCACCGCCGTGGCCGCGGCTGCGCTGGGAATCCTGCAGCTGCGCGGCGGGCAGGTGCGGCCGCCGTTCGAGCTGCGCCTCGTCACCAACGGCGCAGTGCTGGCGCTGCACTGGGTGAGCTTCTTCGCCGCGATCCAGGTCGCGACCGTGGCGATCGGGCTCCTCGGCTACGCGACCTTTCCATTGTTCGTGCTCGTTCTGGAACAAATACTGCTAAGGCGGCGGTGGACACCGCGGAAGATCGCGACGGCGCTCCTCGTTGCCGCGGGGCTCGTCGCCATCGTGCCGGAATTTTCGTTCGCGAACCGCATCGTGCAGGGGCTCGCTTGGGGCTGCGTGTCGGGATTCGCGTTCGCGCTTCTCACCGTGCTCAATCGACGTTACGTCGCGACGCGCAGGGCGACCGACATCGCGTTCTGGCAGAACCTGTGCGCAGCACTGTGTCTACTGCCGTTCGCGTGGGCGAGCCCGTGGGCGCTGGGCGACATCGGCGGGCGCGAAATTGCGCTCCTGATCGTGCTCGGGCTCGGGTGCACGGCGCTTGCGCACACGCTGTTCATCGCCTCGTTGCGCCTCGTGAGCGCGCACACGGCGAGCGTGGTCGCCGCGCTGGAGCCGGTCTACGGGATCGTGCTGGCGCTCGTCGTGCAGCACGAAGTGCCCGGCATCCGGACGATCGTCGGCGGCGGGTTGATCGTCGCAGCCGCGATCGTCGCCACGCGCTATCCGATGCGGTAGCATCACGCCTCTCGCTCCGGGAGGGTGCACTCGATGCAGATCGGACTGATTGGACTCGGCCGGATGGGCGCGGCCATTGCCCAGCGCTTTGCCGGCGGCGGCGCGCGCGTCGTCGGCTTCGACGCGGACCCGGCGATGGCGGAGGCGCTCGCCGGCGGCGGCGTGCTCGAGGCGGTGAAGTCGATCGTCGACCTCGCGAAGCGACTGCCGCCGCCTCGCGTCGTGTGGCTCGCGCTTGCCGCCGGCCGCGCGACCGAGCTCGCCGTCGAGGACCTCTGGCCGGAGCTTGCGCGTGGCGATGTCGTCGTCGACGCGGGCAACGCCCACTACCGCGATTCGCAGCGTCGCGGGGCCGCATTGGCGAGCGCCGGCATCCGCTTCGTCGATTGCGGTGTCGCAGGCAGCATCGGCAGCGGGTGCGCGATCACCTTCGGCGGCGATGCCGACGCGATGCGACTGGTCGGTCCCGGCGCGGCGATGCTCGCCTCCGTTCCCGAAGGCTGGCTGCATTGTGGCCCCTGCGGCGCCGGCCATTTCGCGCGGATGATCCACAACGGCATCGAATACGGAATGATGCAGGCGTACGCAGAGGGAATCGCACTGCTCAAGGGCAACGACGAGTTCGCGATCGACGTCGCGGCGATGACGCAATCGTGGCGGCAGGGGAGCGTCGTCAGCTCGTGGCTCCTCGACACCGTCGCCGAGTTCCTCGCCCGCGACGCCGATCTGACGCAGGTTGCGCCGGTCGTCGCCGATTCCGGCGATGTCCGCTGGGCGGCGCTGGAGGCGGTGGAGCAGGGCGTGCCCGCGCCGGTGATGGCGCTCGCGCTGATGATGCGCTTCGCGAGCCAGAACAACTCCGACTACGCCGACCGGCTGCTCGCGATGATGCGCAAGGACATCGGCGGGCAAGCGGCGCAAGCAACGTCGGCGAGACGATGATCGCCGTGCTGATGGGCGTGTCCGGATGCGGCAAGACGAAGGTCGGCAAGGCGCTGGCCGCCGATCTCGGTTGGCCGTTTTTCGACGGCGACGATTTCCATCCCGAAGCGAACGTCGCCAAAATGGCTGCGGGGACGCCGCTGACCGACGCCGACCGCGGACCCTGGCTCGACCGGCTGGCGGCCGAGATGGCGGCGGTCCTCGCTCGCGGCGGCGATGCGGTGCTTGCGTGCTCGGCGCTGAAGCAGGTCTATCGCGACCGGATCGCTTCGCACGCGCGATCGCCGGGCGATTTCCGGTTCGTCTACCTCAAGGGCGACTACGACGCGATCGCCCCGCGCGTCACTGAGCGCACGCATCGCTACATGCCGGCGGCGCTGCTCGCGAGCCAGTTCGCGACGCTCGAGGAGCCGAAGGACGCGATCGTCATCGACGTTGCGACGCCGATTCCCGACAAGATCGCGCAGATCCGCGCGCAGCTCGGAGCGAAGGCTTCGAAAGCATGACCAAGGAGCGCAACCTCAAGCCGTCGACGATGGCGGGTCACCTGGGGCGCGAGCCGCGGCGTTTCCTCGGCGCGGTCAACACGCCGGTGTTTCGCGCGACGACGATGCTGTTCCCGACGGTCGCGGAGCTCGAGCGGGCAACGCGCGGCGAGTACGACGGCATCTCCTACGGCCTTCACGGTCTGCCGACCGTCACCGATCTGCAGGATGCCGTGACGGCGATCGAGGGCGGCTTTGGTGCGTTCGCGGTGCCGTCGGGCCTGACCGCGACGACCCTGCCGCTGTTGGCGCTGACTGGCGCCGGCGACCACGTGCTAGTTACCGACTCCGTCTACGGTCCGACGCGGCGGTTTTGCGACCACCATCTGACGCGAATCGGCGTCGACGTGAGCTACTACGATCCGCTCGCCGGCGCCGCGATCGAGCAGGCATTCCGGCCGAATACGCGAATCGTCTTCGTCGAATCGCCGGGCTCGCTCACCTTCGACGTGCAGGACATTCCCGCGATCGCCGAGGTCGCGCACCGCCGCGGCGCGCTCGTCATTGCGGACAATTCATGGGCGACGCCGTTCTTCTTCCGCTCGTTCGATCACGGCGTCGACGTTTCGGTGCATGCCGCGACCAAGTACATCGGCGGCCATTCGGACGTTTTGCTGGGACTCATCATCGCGAACGAGTCAACCCACGCCCGGTTGCACCGCCTCTGGACCGACATGGGGGTGACGGCTTCGCCGGACGACTGCTTCCTGGCCTTGCGCGGGCTGCGCACGCTGCCTACGCGTCTCGCCCGCCACCAGGCGAGCGCGCTGGCGATCGCGCAATGGGTGCGCGCCCGCCCCGAAGTGAAGGAGGTGATCTATCCGGCGCTTCCGGGTTCGCGCGGCCATGCCTTGTGGCAGCGCGACTTCACCGGCGCATCAGGATTGTTCGGCATCGTGCTGCATCCGATAGCGAAAGCGAGGATCGACGCGATGCTCGACGGCATGCGCCTGTTCGGCATGGGGTGGAGCTGGGGCGGCTTCGAAAGCCTGATCATCCCGACGTATCCGGAACGCACGCGAACCGCGACCAAGTGGGACGCCGGCGGCCCGTGCCTTCGTCTGCACATCGGCCTCGAGGATTCCGAGGACCTGATCGCGGATCTCGCCGGGGGTTTCGCACGCCTCGAATCCTGAGCGTGCACCGCCGTGGCTGTGGGCGTCAAGACGGAACGTGCCATTTCAGTTCGGGAAAACGAGCGTAGTCCCTGTCCAGCGTGACCCACTCGCAGCCGGACTCCACCGCGAGCGCGGCATACCACGCGTCGGGTACCAGGTTTCCGCGAGCATCAGCCTGGTTGCAGAGGCGGACGAATAGCGACCAATGTTGTGGTCCGGGCTGGATCAGCGAACAGTGAGGCCGGGCCATCAGTACCTCGCAAAATCCGCTGACCTCCGCGAGACCGCTGGGCCTTACGAAGACCCTGGGGTGGGTCGTAATCCGGATGAACCCGCTCAGTACCTGGGGGGAGATGCCGTAGCGCGAGTCGCCGTTGACGACGCCGTCCAGCCAGCGTCGGCAGAGATCGTGGTCGCTGGCATCGGATCGGAAGGCGTGAACGAGGACGTTGACGTCGGGGAGGATCATCGATCCATCCGGTCCTCGAGATCACTCGATCGGTTCAGGTCGATGCCCGGCAGCGTGCCTCCCGATGACTTCGAAACCGGCAGCTCCACTCGCGTTCGTCTCGCGGGCTTCGACTCGGCGAGCACGGCTTTCAAACCTTCTTCGAACAACGAAGTCAACGTGCGGCCTTCCGCGGCAGCTCTCTTTCTGGCCTGCCGCAGCAGGTTGTCCGGGAGCCGGATCGTTGTCCTCATATGTCAGAGAATATGCCTAAGACATCAATATGTCAATGGGGTCGCCATGCGGGAATCGACACGAAGCACGAACGCATGTTGCGCGGTCAGGCGACTTCGTCTTCCCCAAGATAGACGGCGCGCACGCGCGCATCGGCGCGAATCGCTTCGGGCGTTCCCTCCGCAATGATCTTCCCCCGGTCGAGCACGATGACGCGGTCGGCGTGGCCGAACACGACGTCCATGTCGTGCTCGGTGAACAGCACCGCGATGCGCTCCTGCCGCGCCACGTCAGCCGCGAGCTGCATCAGGCGGTTGCGCGAGTTTCCCGACATCCCGGCCGTCGGCTCGTCCATCAGCAGCAGCCGCGGGCGCCCCGCAAGCGCCAGCGCGAGCTCGATCCGTTTAGCGTCGCCGTGAGCGAGCGTCGCGCACCCCTGATCGGCGAACCGCGACATCCGCACCCGCTCGAGCAGCGCATCGGCATCGGCACGGAAGAGGTCGCAGGCCCGCGACGCGCCGCTTGTCTCGCCATGCGCGTGCGCGACGAGCGCGAGCTGCACATTCTCGCGCGCCGTCATCGACGCAAACGTCGCTGCCACCTGGAACGTACGCCCGACCCCCTTGCGCGCGATCGCGCGTGGGAGCAGGCCGTCGATGCGCTTGCCGCCGAGCGTGACGGTCCCTTCGTCGGGGACGAGCTGGCCGTTGATGAGGTTGAAGCACGTCGTCTTGCCGGCGCCGTTGGGTCCGATCAGCGCGACGAGCTCGCCGGGCGCCACCGCGAACGTAACGCCGGCAACGGCATTGACGCCGTCGAACGCCTTCGAAAGCGCCTCGACGCGCAGCGCCGGAGCGTTCATCTCCGCGCCCACCCGAGCACTCGCTGCAGCGCGCCGCCGATGCCAAGCGGGAACACGAGGACGATCAGCAGGATCGCAACGCCCAGACTCGCGCGCCAATAGTCGGTCACCCGCGACAGCGTGTCGGAAAGCCACGTGAACGCAGCGGCGCCGATCAGCGGTCCCGCCAGTGCGTTAAGGCCGCCGAGCAAGACCATCACCAGCGCATCCACCGAGCGGGGAATCGCCAGCGTCTGCGGCGAGATGCTGCCCTTGGAGAACGCGTAAAGTCCGCCGGCGAGCCCGGCGAAGGCGCCGGCGAGCGCAAAGGCGACCCACTGCGTGCGGCGAACGTCGATTCCGATCGCGTCGGCACGCAGCGCCGAGTCGCGCCCCGCGCGCAACGAGTAGCCGAGCGGCGTGTGCGCAATCCACGCGATTGCGGCCAGCGCCGCGCTCGTGACGATCAGCACGAACCAGAAGTAAACGCGCTTGCCGGCGAGCCAGTCGGGCGGCCAGACGCCGATGACGCCGTTCGAGCCGCCGGTGAAGCTGTCCCACTGCCAGGCGATCGACCACACGATCTGCGCGAATGCGAGCGTCAGCATCGCGAGATAGACACCGGAGAGCCGTACGCAGAACCAGCCGAAGACGAGCGCGCCGGCCAATGCGACGAGCGGCGCGGCGCAGAGCGCGGCACCCATCGGCCAGCCGTGGCGGGCGCCCAGTGCCGCCGTGTACGCCCCGAGCCCGAAGTAGGCGGCATGGCCGAACGATGCCATGCCGCCCGTCCCCATCAGGAACTGGAGGCTCGACGCGAACAAAGCGAGGATCAGAACGTCGGTGGCGAGCACGAGCCGGTATTCGTCGCCGGTGAACGGCAAGAGGGCCGCGAGGGCGAGCGACGCGAGCGCGGCGAACGCAGCGCGGCGGCCCGGTGGAACGACGAGTGCTCGAAACTCCGCAATCGGCGTCGTCGGCGGCGTTGACGGCGGCGTCCCGAGCAACCCGTACGGCTTCACCACCAGCACGATCGCCATCACGACGAATTCGACGACGAGCGTCAGCTTCGGGAAGGCGATGACGAGACCGCCGACGTCGACGGTGCCCATCGCAATGCACAAGGCGCGCGTAAGGCCGATGACGAGCGCGGCCACGAATGCGCCGGGAATCGACCCCAGGCCTCCCACGACCGTGACGACGAAGGCTTCGGCGATCACCGCCAAGTCAATGGCCAGGTTCGCGGGCTCCAGCGGCAGTTGCAGCGCTCCGGCGAGGCCGGCGAGAAAGGCGCCCAGCGCGAACACCGCGGTGAAGAGCCTTCCTTCGTCGATGCCCAGGGCGCCGACGAGAACCCGATTCTCGGTTGCGGCGCGAACGACGACGCCGAAATGAGTGCGATTGACGAGCCACCACAGAAAAAGGAGCACCAACGGGCCGATTGCAAGCAGCAGCAGGTTGTACGTCGGTACCGCACGGCCGAGCACGTCGATGGCACCGGAGAAGCCCGCGGCGCGCGGCCCGAGCAGGTCCTCCGGCCCCCAGATCGCAAGCGTGGCATCGCGGATGATCAGCACGATGCCGAATGTTGCCGCGAGTTGCAGCAATTCGGGCGCGCCGTAGAGCCGCCTCAGCAGCAAGGTTTCGATCAGCGCGCCGAGGGCGGCAACGATCAGCGCGGCGAGCCCAACGCCGCCCCAGAATCCGAGCGGGCCGCCGCCGAACGCCGCGATGAGTGCATAGGCAACATAGGCGCCGAGCATGAACAGCGAGCCGTGCGCGAAATTGACGACGCGCGTGACACCGAAGATCAGCGTCAATCCCGCGGCAACGAGGAACAGCGACGACGCGCCCGCGAGGCCGTTCAGCAGCTGGGCAAAGAGGGAGGCGAATGACACGCGGGCGGGCGGGAGGCGGGAAGTGCCCGTGGCCCTATCGGGCCTTACGTTGCGTGCCCGTAAGGCCTATGGGGCCGTCACTCCCGCGAACGCGGGAATCCGGTGTCTTCGCGCGAAAGACGCCAGGTCCCCGCGGACCCGGGGACGACGATTCGGAGATGTCGGATGTCACGGACTTTGGCAATACTCCATAGTCCCCCGCGTCACTCCGCCGGCCGCAGCCGCTTCACTGCATCGTCACTCGGCAGGTAGTCGTTGCCATCCGCATAGTGCCAGTCGACCATGATGCCTTTGCCGTCCTTGACTGCCGTGCGCCCCACGTAGGCACCCATCGTCGCCTGGTGATCCAGCGCGCGGAACGTCACCTTGCCGAACGGCGACTCGAACGTGAGGCCGCTCATCGCCGCGATCAGCTTCTCGGTGTCGGTCGAGCCCGCCTTCCGGATCGCGGCGGCGGCCGCGTTGACCGTGCTGTAGCCGACGACCGAGCCCAGCCGCGGATAGTCGTTGAACTTCTTCTCGTAGGCGCTGCGAAAGCGGTTGTGCTCAGGCGTGTCGATCGAATACCACGGATAGCCGGTCACCCACCAACCGATCGGGGCTTCGTCCTTCAGCGGGTCGAGATATTCGGGCTCGCCACCGAGCAGGTCGAATACCGGGCGGCCGTTGAACAAGCCACGCAGCTCGCCCTCGCGGACAAAGCGAGCGAGGTCGGTGGCGAACAGCGACGAGAAGATCGCGTCGGGCTTCGCGTCCAGGAGCGCCTGCACGACCGGGCCCGCGTCGATCTTGCCGAGCGGGACCGCCTGCTCGACGAACTCGATGCCTCCCGGCTGCAGGGCAATCATCTGCTTCTTGAACGCTGCGGTGGCCGATTGGCCGTACTCGTAGTTCGGGTAGACGATCGCCCAACGCTTCTTGTCGAGCTTCGCGGCTTCCTGGACGAGCATCGCGGTCTGCATGTACGTCGATGGCCGCAGCCGGAACGTGTAGCGGTTGCCGTTTTCCCACACCATCTTGTCGGTCAGCGGCTCGGCGGCGAGGAACAGAACCTTGCGTTGCTTCGCCAAGTCGGCGACGGCAAGGCCGACGTTGGACGCGAACGTGCCCATCAGCAGGACAACTTTTTCGCGCAACAGCAGCTCTTCGGCGACGCGCACGGCGTCGCCCGGGTTGCCTTTGTCGTCCCGAGAGACGATTTCGAGCGGGCGCCCGAGCACGCCCCCGGCGGCGTTCACTTCCTCGAGCGCGAGCTCCATCCCCTTCTTGTAGGGCTCGAGAAAGGCCGGAAATGTCTTGTAGCTGTTGAGTTCGCCCAGCTTTACGGGCTGCGCGGCAGCGGCGGCGGCCGCCGTCGCGGCCGCCGCGAAGACGGCAATGCGGGCCCAGCGATTCGTTCGGGTCATGGGGGATTTCCGTATTCTGCGGTAGGGAAACGGGCCGCCTTCAACGGCTGAAGCGGCGGGTGGTTGACCTGCAAGTGGGGACATCCCTGTATCGCTCAAGGCCAGGCTGCCGGGACGCGATGCGCGTCAGGGGCCGGCGGCTGACAAGCATAGAACCATTGCGCCTCACTGCGCATGAGTGAAACGGTAAAATCATACATTTTGCCCCTTTCCGCGATGCCGCTCGATTCGACCGCGATGCTGAACCTGCCTCAAGGCTTGCGCTTCATCGACCTCTATACCACGGAGGGCGCGCGCGCGCATCGACGAATTATTCCTCGCGCACCTGGGAGGTGTCGATGCGACGCTCGCCGATCGCCTGGCGGCCGCGCGGGCGAACCCGGATGCGCTGGCGCCGAAAGCGGAGTCCGAGCTGCTGATCGCGATCGGGCCGCATCTCGAGGATTTTCTCGCCGGTGTCTTCTGCATCGAAGCCGAAGTGCGGAGCCTCGAAGCGCGCCACCACGAACTCGCGCCAATCTTCGCCGTCAAGCGCCTGTTCGTCCAGCGCAAGGCCATGAACGCGCACCCGTCCGCTGTCGCAGCGACGTTCGATGGGCTCGCGCTCCGCCGCCAGCTCGAAGCCGCGCTCGGCGAGCCCTTTTCGGAGCTCGCCTTTGCGCGGGCGGTGACCCGCTGGCAGCAGGATGAAGCCGCCAGCGCGGCCCGGCTGGACCTGGCGATGCGCTATGCCGCCTGGGCTGCGCATACGCCCGAAGGCCGCGCCGCGCACAAGGGCGGCGTGCTCTTCCGCGCGCCGCGCAAGCTCGATTACATGAAGCTCGTGCCGCTCCAGACGACGCACCATCACGACGTCGAAATGTTCGAGATCGCCGACGGCCACGTGCGCCCCCGCGAAGGGTTCGCGCTGACCGACCGCGGCACCGATTTTCCGGGCGGCCTCGATCAGGCGCACTACTGCATCTGGTGTCATGAGCAGGGCAAGGACTCGTGCGCGCGCGGCTTTCGCGAAAAGAAGCCCGGCGGGGGGATCCCGTCCGAAATTCCGTTCCGCAAGAGCCCGTTCGGCGTCTCGCTCGCCGGCTGTCCGCTCGAAGAAAAGGTTTCGGAGTTCCACAAGCTTCGCGCCGACGGCTTTGCCGTCGCGGCGCTCGCCATCATGTGCGTGGACAATCCGATGGTCGCGGCGACCGGCCATCGAATCTGCAACGACTGCATGAAGGCTTGCATCTACCAGAAGACCGACCCGGTCGACATTCCCCAGTCCGAAACGCGGATCCTGAAGGATGTGCTCGCCTTGCCGTGGGGTTTCGAAGTGTATTCGTTACTCACGCGCTGGAATCCGCTCGACTTGCGCCGGCCGATCCCTGCTGCGCCGACGGGCAAACGCGTGCTCGTCGTCGGCATGGGACCGGCGGGCTTCACGCTCGCCCACCATCTGCTGAACGACGGCCACACCGTCATCGGCATCGACGGCCTCAAGATCGAGCCGCTCGCGGCGGCGCTGTCAGGCGTCGCCGTGACGGGCGAGCGGGTGCCTTTCGAGCCGATTCGCGACGCAGCGGCGTTGATCGAGCCGCTCGACGAGCGGTCGATGGCGGGTTTCGGCGGCGTCGCCGAATACGGGATCACCGTGCGCTGGGACAAGAACTTCCTCAAGCTGATTCGGCTGCTGCTCGAGCGTCGCGAGCGCTTTGCGATGCATGGCGGCGTCCGCTTCGGCGGCACGCTCGATGTCGAAGGTGCGTTTGCGCTGGGCTTCGATCATGTCGCCGTCGCCGCGGGCGCCGGCAAACCGACGGTGCTGGAATTGCCGAATGGCCTTGCCAACGGTGTGCGCACGGCCTCCGACTTCCTGATGGCGCTGCAGCTTACCGGCGCAGCGAAGAAGGATTCCCTCGCCAACATGCAGATCCGTCTGCCGGTCGTCGTCGTCGGCGGCGGTTTGACGGCGATCGATACCGCGACCGAAGCGCTCGCCTATTACCCGGTTCAGGTCGAGAAATTTCTCGCCCGCTACGAGACGCTGGCAGCGATCCATGGGCGGACCGCCGTCGAAGCTGCGTGGACCGCGGATGAACGCGCTATCGCCGAAGAGTACCTCGCGCATGCGCGTGCGCTGCGGGCCGAGCGAACCGCGGCGACGAGAGAGGGCCGCATGACGCGCACGGTCGAGTTGCTCCAGGAATGGGGCGGGGCGACGATCGCCTACCGTCGCCGGCTGATCGACAGTCCGTCGTACACGCTCAATCATGAAGAGGTCGAGAAGGCGCTGGAGGAGGGGATCCGCTTTGCGGAGGGTCTGACGCCGCTCGCGGTCGAGGTCGACGCGGCGGGGCGTGCCGCTGGACTCTCGGTTTCGGTGCAGCACAACGACGGCGAGGGCGTCTGGCACGAGTACGCGCGCGCCACGCTGCCCGCGAAGGCCATTCTGATCGCCGCGGGCACCCATCCCAACACCGTGCTCGCGCGCGAGGATTCGGCGCACTTCGCGCTTGACGGCAAGTACTTCCGGCTGCTCGACGAGGACGGCCAGCCAGTCAAGCCCGTCAAGGGTCTCGCCAAGCCTGACCGACCCGCGGTGCTCACCGACATTCGCGCCGACGGTCGCGCGACGAGCTTCTTCGGCGACCTCCATCCCTCGTTCCAGGGCAACGTGGTGAAAGCGATGGCGAGCGCGAAGCAGGGCTACGGAATCGTTTCGCGGATGCTCGCGAAAGTTGCGCCTTCGTCCGGCGAGAGCGACGCGAGCTTCCTGAGCAAGCTCGCGCGCGAGCTCATCGCGACCGTCGTCCGCGTCGTGCGCCTGACCCCGACGATCGTCGAGGTCGTCGTGCACGCGCCGGCTGCGGCGAGGCGCTTTCGGCCGGGGCAGTTCTACCGGCTGCAGAATTTCGAGGCGCTGGCGCCCAAGGTCGCGGGAACGCGTCTCTGCATGGAAGGCCTCGCGCTCACGGGCGCCTGGGTCGACCGCGAACAGGGTCTGGTGTCGACGATCGTGCTGGAGATGGGCGGCTCATCGGATCTCTGCGCTCGGCTCATGCCCGGCGAGCGCGTTGTCCTGATGGGGCCGACGGGCACGCCGACGGAGATCGGGCCCGACGAGACGGTGGTGCTGGTGGGCGGGGGCCTCGGCAACGCCGTGCTGTTCTCGATCGGGCAGGCGTTCCGCAGCGCCGGCTCGAAGGTGCTCTACTTCGCCGGGTACAAGAAGCGGATCGATCGCTATAGGGTGGCCGACATCGAGGCGGCGGCGGACGTCGTCGTCTGGTGCTGCGACGAAGCGCCCGGCTTCGAGCCGACGCGCGCGAGCGATCGTGCGTTCGTCGGCAACATCGTCGACGGCATGCACGCGTATGCGGCTGGCGGACTAGGCGAGCAGCCGATTCCCTTCGCCGGCTGCGACCGCCTGATCGTGATCGGTTCGGACCAGATGATGGCGGCGGTCGCCGCGGCCCGCCACACGGTGCTCGCGCCCCATTTGAAGAGCGGGCACCGCGCAATCGCCTCGATCAACTCGCCGATGCAATGCATGATGAAGGAGGTCTGTGCGCAATGCCTGCAGCCCCACAAGGATCCGCTGACCGGCGAGGTGACCTACGTCTTCTCGTGCTTCAGCCAGGACCAGCCGATCGACGACGTGGATTTCGCGGGCCTCGACGCGCGCCTCAGCCAGAACACGGTGCAGGAAAAACTGACGGCGCAGTGGATTGCGCACTGCCGCACGCACGTTCCGAATGCTTAGGTCCGCGGCAGTGCGCGCCGCGCAGCGAAGGGCTCCACAGTCGGATTGCCGCCGCAAGGCGAATCGCCCGTGCGCGGCCTCTTGCGTTGCGTGGCAGCGATTGCCGCAGGGCGGCAGCGCTTCCGAGCGGGTGACGGACGCCGTCGCTGCGGAGACTTCGATTGGCATGTTGTTTGCTGCAGCGCATGGAGGAGGCAGCCCTGCTCGCGTCAGCACTATGTTGGTCGCGGCCGGGGACCCCGCTCCACGCGAGAGACCCGGTATGGCGAATCTGCTCATCGTCGACGACGAACCCAACGTCCTCAACGCGCTGCGCCGAATGTGCATGAACCGGGCGGCGACGCCGGCGATTCCCGATCCGCACGTCGTCATGTTCACGTCGCCCCACGATGCGCTCGATCATCTGCGCGCGCATTCGGTCGACGTCGTCATTTCGGATTACCGGATGCCCGAAATGGACGGCGCCACGTTCCTGACGATGGCGAAGCGGCTGCAGCCGGACGCGGCAAGAATGGTGCTGTCCGCCTTCACCGACCTCGAAGGCATCGTGCGCGCGATCAACGACGCCGGGATCTTCCGCTTCGTCGCCAAGCCGTGGACGGACAACGATCTGCGCGCGTCGATCGTCCAGATGCTCGAGCACCGCCACCTGTTGCTCGAAAATCGCCGTCTCGCCGACGAGGTACGCAAGCAGCACGGCATCATCTCCAGGCAGCAAGTCGAGTTGGAGCGCCTCGAGGCCGAGACGCCCGGCATCACCCGCGTGCGCTGGAGCGAGGACGGCGGCGTCCTGCTGGAGTGAGCGCGGCCGGACGCCCGAACGCGCGACTTGCTCCCGATGGAATCATCGCCACCGCTGAAGGATGGGCCGGCCGAAGGTGTCGACGCCGCGACCTCGCCTCGCGGCGCCAAGGTCGACGATTTTCCTTGGGTCTACGCGCTCTACGAGCTCGGCCAGACCGCGGCGACGGGCGTCGACCCGCTGAAGGTCCAGCAGGACATCCTGTCGCACATCGTTGCCGGCCTCGATGCGCAAAGCGGATCGATCGCGATGATCGTCGAGGGTACGGAGGACCTGCTCGAAGTCGTCGCGGGCACCGACCTGCCGCCGGGTGTGCTCGGCAGCCGCCTGCCGCGCGGGATGGGGGTGTTCGGTCATGTCGTGGCGACCGGCCAACCCCTGCTGATCAACGGCGACGCCGCGCAGACCGGTCTGCCCCGTCTCCAAAATGAACGCCGCGACCGGCCGACGCACTCGGCGATGTGCTGGCCGCTCCGGGTGCAGGAGCGGACCATCGGGGCGCTGGCCGTCAATCGCGCGCCCGGTCTGCCGCGCTACACGGTCGCCGATCTCGATCGCGGCCAGGTGCTGACGAGCCTGCTTGCGCTGGTGATGGCGAATCATCGGATGCACGTCGAGCGCGAAACGCGGATCCTCGAGCTGTCGACGCTGAACTCGGCGATGCAGCGGATGAACGAAGCGCTCGAGGAAGCGCAGGATCAGGTGATCCAGGCGGAAAAGCTCGCCTCGATCGGCCAGATCGCGGCGGGCGTCGCCCACGAAATCAACAATCCCGTTGGATTCGTTCTGTCGAACCTCGGTTCGCTCGAATCGTACGTCGCGACGCTGTTCGCGCTGACCGACGCGTGCGTGGCGGCGGTGCAGGCGCTCCCGGTTCCCGATCCGCTGCCCGCCGCATTGGCGGCAGCCCGCGCCGCGCGAGAGGCGACCGACGTCGAATTCCTGCGCACCGACATCGCGGCGCTGGTCGCGGAATCGCGCGACGGGCTCGCGCGGGTCAAGGGCATCGTGCAGGATCTCAAGACCTTTTCGCGGGGCAGCGGCGACGAGTCCTGGGAGTTCGTGGAGGTGCGCGCGGCCCTCGAAAGCACGCTCAATATCGTACGCAACGAGATCAAGTACAAGGCGCACATCGAGACGCGCTACGGCGATCTGCCCGAAATCGAGTGCCTGCCTTCGCGGTTGAACCAGGTGTTCCTGAACCTGCTGGTCAACGCGGGGCAGGCGATCGACGGCAAGGGCTCCATCGTGATCGCGACCGGCACCCAGGGCGACGAGGCGTGGATCTCGGTCGAAGACACCGGTTGCGGGATCCCGAAGGAACATCTGAACCGGATTTTCGAGCCGTTCTTCACGACCAAGCCCGTGGGCAAGGGCACGGGGCTCGGCCTTTCGGTTTCCTACTCCATCGTGCACAAGCACGGCGGCCGCATCGAAGTGGACAGCGAGGTCGGGCGCGGCACGCGGTTCACCATCTTTCTTCCGCTGCGCCAGACACACGGCACGCCGATGGCGGGGCTCCTCGCCGTCGCCTGATCGCAACGCGGATGCCTGGCCGGCGGCGGGTGACCTGCGTCAAAGCGTCGCCCGTCTCCGCCTGTACCATTCGCCTGGTGGCGGTTGACGCGTCTTGGTCCTCAGGCGCGCGGCCGGCGCATCCACCGTAACGCCGGGCTCGAACTTCGGCAACATGTTCAGCCTGCCGGGCGCGAGCGCATTGCTGCCGGTCCTGCCGATGACGCCGGCGCAGATCCTGTTCAACAACCTGCTCACTAAGGATCCTGCGCTTGACCGCTGCCGGGTTAAGGACTATTTTGGCGCTGGAATTGGCAACGCGCTGCCGCGATGTCCGCGCGGCACCCCAGGGAGGTTGGCCAATGCGATCCGCGAACCGGTGGACGTTCGGGGCGGTGTTTGTAATGCTCACGGCGCCGCTGTGGGCGCAGCAGCCGGAGATCGCCGCGAGCACGGCGACGACGTCCGCTCCGACGCGGGTGCACTTCGACATGACGGCGACTCCGCCGGCGCTCACGCCTGAGCAGGAGGCGCTGATCGCGGCGCGGCGGGACCGCGGGCCCTTGCCGCGTGCAACACCGCTGCCGGAAGGCACCACTGCAGTGACCCGGCCCGACTCGGACCCGGCGGGGCTGGCGCCGACGCCCAAGTCGGGCGCCCCGACCGCCGCCCCGGGCACGTTCACGCTGTTTACCAACAACTCGCTGGGCGCGACGATCAAGGCGAACACGTCGGGGCTGACGGGCGAGCCCACGATCGCCAACAGCGGGTCGATCGTCTTCGCGACCGGCAACTGGTGGGCGGCGATCTCCTCGGACGGCGGGCAGACGTTCAGCTACATCAGTCCGTATACGCAATTTCCGGCGTCGTTCGGCGGCTTTTGCTGCGACCAGATGGCGGTCTACGACCCGAGCCGCGACATTTTCATCTGGACGCTGCAGTACATCGCGAGCGGGCCGGCGGGTGCAGGGCAAAACCTGTTCCGGGTGGCGGTGGCGCGTCCGTCCGACGCGGTGCAGGGCAACTGGTGGATCTACGACTTCAACTCGGCGGTAAACACCGAGTGGGACTTTCCGGGGCTGTGCCTCAGCAACGACTTCGTCTACTACTTTACCAACCGTGGAACGTATCTCTCGGGCAGCGTCAACGATTCGTTCCTGTTTCGTTTCCCGCTCGATCCGCTGTCGATCGCGGCCGGCTTTGGTTACACCTATTTCGATTTTGGAGCCAGTGGCATCGGCAACCTGAGCTGGCGCTGCGCGAACGGGTCTCGCGACGTGTTGTATTTCGCGGCGCACAACTCGACCTCGCAGGTGCGCATCATGCGCTGGCCGGAGAACTCCGGCAGCGTGTCGTGGAACGACGTGAATCTGTCGGCGGCGTGGCCGAACGGGGTGCGCGCGTGCCCGACGCCAGACGGGCGGGACTGGTGCGGCTTCGACGACGGGCGGATCAAGGCCGGGTGGGTGGGCCGCAGCCTGATCGGCTTCCTGTGGAATGCGTCGGCCGGCGGCGGCTTTCCGGTGCCCTACGTCGAGGCGGTGCGGGTGGTCGAGTCGACGCGCGCGTACGTGGATCGGCCGCTGATCTGGAGCTCGACCCTTGCGTGGCAATACCCGGCGGCAGCGGTGAATGCGCGCGGTGACGTGGGCATTGTCGTGCACGGAAGCAGCAGCACGATCTACCCGGCGTTCTGGGTGGGCATCGATGACGACTTCAGTCGCGACGCCGGGTTTGGTCCGCCGGCATGGGAGGTCGGGCTCGTCCGCCAGGGCACGCAGGGGCCCACGGGCAACCGCTGGGGCGACTATTTCTCCGTGCAGCCGTTCGTGCCGAACAGCCTGGGCTGGACGGCGACGGGAACCACGATGCAGGGCTGCGGCGGGGCGGGATGCAAAGAGACGCGCTACATGGTGTTCGGACGCGAGCGCGACACGCGCGCGACGCCCTGACCGATGCGAGGGATGGCGATGCGCTCCGCACACACGTGGATTTTCGGGGTGGTGGCTGCGATGCTCGCGGGGCCGCTGTGGGGACAGCAGCCGGAGGTGGCGGCGAGCACGGCGACGGTGCAGGCGCCGGCGCGCGTGCATTTCGACATGACGGCGACCCCGCCGGCACTCACGCCGGAACAGGAGGCGCTGATTGCGGCGCGGCGGGACCGCGGACCGTTGCCGCGTGCGACACCGCTGCCCGAAGGCACCACCGCGGTGACGCGCCCCGATTCGGCGCCGGCGCGAATGACGCCTGCGCCGGGCGCGGCGGGCGCACCGACCGCCGCCCCGGGTACGTTCACGCTGTTCACCAACAACTCGCTGGGCGCCACGATCAAGGCGAACACCTCGGGGTTGACGGGGGAGCCGACGATCGCCAACAGCGGCGCAATCGTGTTCGCGACGGGCAACTGGTGGGCGGCGATCTCGTCGAACGGCGGCCAGACGTTCAGCTACATCAACCCCTACACACAGTTCCCGGCGTCGTTCGGCGGCTTCTGCTGCGACCAGATGGCGATCTACGACCCGAGCCGCGACATCTTCATCTGGACGTTGCAGTACGTCTCGAGCGCTCCGGCGGGGGGGCCCGGGCAGAACCTGTTCCGGGTGGCGGTGGCGAGTCCGTCCGACGCGGTGCTGGGTAACTGGTGGTACTACGACTTTCTCTCGGCAGCGAACACCGAGTGGGACTTTCCGGGGCTGTGCCTCAGCAACGACTTTGCGTACTACTTCACCAACCGCGGGGTCTACAACTCGGGCAGCGTCAACGATTCGTTCCTGTTCCGCTTTCCGCTCGATCCGCTGTCGATCGGCGCCGGATTTGGGTACAGCTTTCTTGATTTTGGCGCGAACGGCCTCAACAACCTGAGCTGGCGTTGCGCGAGCGGGTCGCGCGACGTCCTGTACGCCGGCGCGCACAACTCGACTTCGCAGGTGCGCATCATGCGCTGGCCGGAGAATTCGGGATCCATCGCGTGGAATGACGTGAACCTGTCGGCGGCGTGGCCGAACGGGGTGCGCGCGTGCCCGACGCCGGACGGGCGGGACTGGTGTGGCTTCGACGACGGACGGATCAAGGCGGGGTGGGTGGGACGCGAAAAAATCGGTTTCCTGTGGAACGCGTCGGCGGGGGGCAGCTTTCCGGTGCCGTATTCGGAAGGGGTGCGCGTCGTCGAGTCGACTCGCGCGTATGTCGATCGACCATTCATCTGGAACGCGACCTATGCGTTCCAGTATCCGGCGGCGGCGGTCAATGCGCGCGGCGACGTGGGCATCAGCGTGCACGGCAGCAGTACCACCAACTACCCGGGGTTCTGGGTGGGGATCGACGACGACTACAGTCGCGATTCCGGCTTTGGTCCGCCGGGCTGGGAGGTGTTGTACGTTCGCGAAGGCACGCAGGGTCCGAACACGAACCGCTGGGGCGACTATTTCTCGGTGCAGCCGGTCGCGCCGAACGGGCTCGGGTGGACGGCGACGGGCACCACGATGCAGGGCTGCGGCGGAGTGGGCTGCAAGGAGACGCGCTACGAAGTCTTCGGTCGGGCGCGCGACATGCGGGGAATCGCCGATCCGCCGCTGATCTACAGCGCCAACAGCACGACGTTCGCCGTGGGCGCAGCGGGCTCGTTCACTGCGATGGCGAGAGGCTTTCCGCAGCCGACGTTCACGCGCTCGGGTGCCTTGCCGACCGGGGTGAGTTTCAACACGACGACGGGCGTGCTGTCGGGAACACCCGCGGCAGGAACGGGTGGCGTCTATCCGCTGACGATCGGCGCGGTGAACGGCGTGTCGCCCAACGCCTCGCAAAGCTTCACGCTGACCGTCAACCAGGCGCCGGCGATCACCAGCGCAAACAACGTGACCTTCACCGTCGGCAGCGCCGGGACGTTCACGGTGACGGCGACGGGCTACCCGACGCCGACGTTCACGCGCTCGGGTGCCTTGCCGACCGGGGTGAGTTTCAACACGACGACGGGCGTGCTGTCGGGAACACCCGCGGCAGGAACGGGTGGCGTCTATCCGCTGACGATCGGCGCGGTGAACGGCGTGTCGCCCAACGCCTCGCAAAGCTTCACGCTGACCGTCAACCAGGCGCCGGCGATCACCAGCGCAAACAACGTGACCTTCACCGTCGGCAGCGCCGGGACGTTCACGGTGACGGCGACGGGCTACCCGACGCCGACGTTCACGCGCTCGGGTGCCTTGCCGACCGGGGTGAGTTTCAACACGACGACGGGCGTGCTGTCGGGAACACCCGCGGCAGGAACGGGTGGCGTCTATCCGCTGACGATCGGCGCGGTGAACGGCGTGTCGCCCAACGCCTCGCAAAGCTTCACGCTGACCGTCAACCAGGCGCCGGCGATCACCAGCGCAAACAACGTGACCTTCACCGTCGGCAGCGCCGGGACGTTCACGGTGACGGCGACGGGCTACCCGACGCCGACGTTCACGCGCTCGGGTGCCTTGCCGACCGGGGTGAGTTTCAACACGACGACGGGCGTGCTGTCGGGAACACCCGCGGCAGGAACGGGTGGCGTCTATCCGCTGACGATCGGCGCGGTGAACGGCGTGTCGCCCAACGCCTCGCAAAGCTTCACGCTGACCGTCAACCAGGCGCCGGCGATCACCAGCGCAAACAACGTGACCTTCACCGTCGGCAGCGCCGGGACGTTCACGGTGACGGCGACGGGCTACCCGACGCCGACGTTCACGCGCTCGGGTGCCTTGCCGACCGGGGTGAGTTTCAACACGACGACGGGCGTGCTGTCGGGAACACCCGCGGCAGGAACGGGTGGCGTCTATCCGCTGACGATCGGCGCGGTGAACGGCGTGTCGCCCAACGCCTCGCAGGCATTCACGTTGACGGTGGCGACGATGACAAGACTGCTCGTGCCCGACGGCACGTCGGAGGTGCAGACGTTCACGGGCTATCCGGAGACGCGCTGGTTCGCGATGACGGTGGAGCCGGGGAAGACCTACTCGATCGAGACGCTGGATCCGAGCGGCGATCTGACGGCGAACGCGATTGGCACGCTGGGGGTGTTCGCGCCCGACCTCGTGTCGGCGCCGGCGGAGGCGAGTGTGGACTGCACGGGGGCCAATGGTCCGCGGCCGCCGGCGGTGGACGTGGCGGGCGACGGGATTCGCTGCGTGCTGCGCACGGCGCTGCCGACGGCGGGGATGCAGCAGAACCAGCGGCCGGTGTACGTGAAGGTGACGCGGCTGGATCCGGTGGCGGGCGGGGGGGCGCAGTTTCGGATCCGGGCCCGGGAGGCGACGCTGTACGGGCGGTGGCTGACCACGGGCAACAACTTCCACGTGGAGGTGGAGAACACGACGGCGGAGGCGATGTGCGTGGAGGTGACGCGCTATCCGGCGGGGGGGCTCAGCTATACGGCGGGGCCGGGGTGGTCGGGGGCGGTGGTGGCGCAGACGCTGACGATTCCGGCGTTCGGGGCGGACAAGCTGGTGTTTCCGAGCGGGAGCCTGGTGGGGGGCGAGGGGGAGGGGGCGCTGCGGGTGGGGGCCTGCGCGGCGCCGGTGAACCTGGTGGCCGCCGGGTTGCACGTGAGCACCTACGCCTTCGACCCGCTGGCCAACCGCTACATTTACTTCTTCACCACGAGCGCGAACGACGGCAAGACGCGCAGCACGTGGTGAGTCGAGGCGGGACGGGATTCTGTGGAAAGGGACCGATCATGAGAGCAGGACAGGTGGCGGCATGGGTGGTGGCGGGGCTGGGGGCGGTGGCGCTGCCGGCGCAGGGGCAGAAAGTGAGCCCGGCCAACCTGACGGTGGGCACCGCGCGGGTGCTCGTGCCGGACGGCTCGTCGCTGCAGCAGGCGGTGGGCGGGGTGGGGGAGACGCGGTGGTTCGTGTTTGGGGCGGAGCCGGGGAAGACCTACGTGGTGGAGGCGGTGGACGTGACCAGCGACCTGGCGGCCAACACCATCGGCGCGCTGAACGTCTACGCGGCGGACGGGGCGACCACGCCGCCGCCGGAGACCAACGTCGACTGCGCGGCGAGCACCCGGGCGCCGGCGCTGGAGGTGGCGGCCGACGGGATGCGCTGCATCGTGCGGGCGTATCCGCCGACGGCGGGGAACAGCCAGAACAAGCGGGGGCTGTACGTGGCGGTGGGGTCGGTCGCGGGGCCGAGCTTCCAGATCCGGGTCCGGGAGAGCACGCTCTACGGGCGGTGGACGACCAACGGCTACGATTTCCACGTCGAGCTGCAGAACACGACGGCGGAGTCGATGTGCGCGCAAGTGCTGTTCCTGCCGAACTCGGGCAACAGCTACGCCGGGACCTGGTCGGGGTCGCTGACCACGCAGACGCTGACCATTCCGCCGTTCGGGGCCAACAAGTACGTGTTGCCGAACGGGACGGCGGTGGGGCCGGATCTGCGCGGCACGCTGCGGATCAGCGCCTGCAGCAGCCCGGTGAACCTGATGCCGAGCGGGTTGCACGTGAGCACCTACGCGTTCAGCCCGGGGATCAACCAGTACCTGTACTTCTTCGCCACCCCGGCCAACAACGGCGCGACTTCCAACAGCTGGTAGTCGGCGCCTGCCATCGCGGGCCATCGTGGCGCGGGTGACTGCGCGCCGCATCCCCCACAGGGCCTCCCGCCGCGGAGGCCCTTGCTCCTCACCGGCTTATCTTCCCTGTGGCATCACCAACAGGTGAGCGACCGATCCAAGTCTCGGTAAGCGTGACGACCGGTTCGGGGCGAACGAACCTGCGCCGGACACAAGGTGGCCAGGTGCAAAGATCGAAAGGAATTGGCAGGCGGCGCCAGCGACGCTCGGCTCCCTTGATCTAGCGCAACGGGTCTCGGTCCACAAAGTATATCTTTGATCTGCTGCCATTCGCTGGTGTCGATCGAGCGAGGAGGCGAGCGTGAACCGACAGTCGGTCCTGCGGGGGGATCGTTCCGCCTGCTGTTTTCGAAGCACAGGCGCGCGTCGGCAGTCAAGTCTCGCCAAGGAGCCGCGGCGATGATCGCGCGTAGATTCGGAAGGCTGGGTTCGATCCTGCTAGTCCTGGTCTGCGTGGGTTGCGCCCGCCAGGTCAGTTTCAAAAGCGACGTCGATCCCATACTGAAGGCACGCTGCCTGTCCTGTCATTCTCCCGGGGGAGAAGGCTACGCGGCCAGCGGCTTCAGTGTCGAGAGTTACCAAAGCCTCATGAAGGGTACAAGGTACGGCCCGGTGATCGTGCCGGGAAGCAGCATAGGCAGCACGTTGGCCCGGCTGATCGAGCATAAGGCAGACGCCTCGATCGCGATGCCCAAGAGCCAGCACCCGGGAATGGCGTCGGAGTACCTGCCGCAGGAGCAGATCGACACCATTAAGAAATGGATCGATCAAGGCGCGAAGGACAACTGAGTCGACTTTGCTGGGACTCCCGGCCCCGGGCGACGCACCGATTTGCCATAACATCACCTTCGTGCAACGTTCATTCACCGCGGCGATGCCGTGACGGTAGCCTCGGCCCCGCGCAGACTGAGGAACCCGTGGTGGGTGGTATTTGGAAGTACGCTGGGCTTGACAGTTGGAAACGGTCCAGTCGTCTTTTTTACGTTTGGCTTGTTCCTGGGGCCAGTGACCGGGGAATTCGGCTGGGACCGGGCGACGTTCTCCTCGACATTGCTCCTCGGCCATGGATTGGCGGCAGCGGCGTATCCCTTTCTTGGCCGCGCCATTGATCACTACGGGATTCGCCGCGTTTCTCTGATCTCTATTTTGCTTTTCGCGCTGGCCCTTGCCTCGCTGTCGCTGACGCCAGCCGTTCCTGGAGTTTTCATCGCGATGGCCGGCCTTGTCGGGCTGCTCAGCGCAGGGCAGGCACCGCTGCCGTACGCCAAAGCCGTTTCGTCTTGGTTCGACGAGCGCCGCGGCCTCGCACTTGGCATTGCGATGACCGGCATCGGGATTGGCGCCACGCTGGTGCCGCAGTTCGCCCGCGCGGTCATTGGTACTTATGGGTGGCGTATCGGTTATGTGGCACTTGCAGCGCTGATGTTGGTTATCGCATTTCCGGTCGTCGCAATTTTTGTTCGAGAACCTGACCGTCACGAGCGCACGAATAGCCACGTGGACGGTATCCTTGCGGGACTTGGGGCCGGCGAGGCAGTGCGGTCCGCCAATTTCTGGTTGCTTGCGATTCCCGTCTTTCTCGTGGTAACCGCGATCAATGGCATTGTCGGCCATCTTGTGCCGTTGTTGACCGACCGCGGCCTCGCGCTCGCGCAGGCAACAGCGACGCTGTCGGCCGTGGGACTATCGACCATCGCCGGACGACTGGTTTCCGGCGTTTTGTTGGATAGATTCTTTGCCCCCAATGTGGCTTCCGCGCTTTTTATACTCCCGCTGGCCTCCATTATTATCCTCGCCGCCGGCCTCGGAGGCTCGGCCCCGTACTTCGCGGCGATCGCGCTTGGCTTTGGGCTTGGCGCCGAAGTGGACGTGATTGGCTTCATGGTAGCCCGTTACTTCGGGCTGCGCTCCTATGGCGCGATCTACGGATGTCTGTTTGGCATTTTTACCGTGGGGACTGGTGTGGGCCCCGTTCTGATGGGTCTCAGTTTTGACCTAACTAACTCATACAGGCTCGTGCTAGTAGTATTCGGCGGCGCGATCGTTTGTGCCAGCGTCATAGTTTCGCGGCTGGGGCCATACAAGTTCCCGGCGCAGCGGTCGGTGTGAACCGGCCGCCTTCCCGGAATTGGCGCAGGCAAGTGCAGATCGCCGCTGAGCCGGTGGGTGCTTTAGATCTATTTTGTTGAAAAGCTCGGTGGCAGTTAGGCCGAGAGTTGGCCCCGGTTGGTGCGAATAAGAGGTGTTCGGCGGGGTTGGTGGCGGTGATCAACCGTGGTTCATTGTTGTGCTTATCGTTGCGCTCGTGCGATGTGCTCCTAAACTGTCGCGAGAGAGGGTGCATTGGGTGGCGGACGCCATGAACTGGCCATACGCCGCAGATTTTGGACAATGGCGGCGAGTAAGAACTCGTCCCGAGCACCGTTACGTCCGCGCATAACGACTTAGGTTCAGGATGCGTTTGAGAAGAGCAAACAGCATTTCCACTTTCTTGCGGCCATTGCGCGACTGTGGGTAGAGCGCTGTCTTGGCAATCTGCCGAGCCAAATCGCGTGCCGATTCATGCAGGACATGCTGGACACTGCCCATCCAGGCTGGCGGCTATCGACCCAGATACAGAGGCAATGCCACATCTATCGCGGTCTATCGCTCACAAGCAAGAGTTATTGACGGTGTACCTGACGGTAAGATTGGCGCGCCCAGACGCGAAGTCGTTTCCTTTCATATACTTATAGGTTCCGGAGACTATTGAATGGGAATGAAGGCCCGATCTCCCGGACGTGGTGGAGCGCCGACGGCGCTGGAACGCTTCGCCGCGCTCGCGATCCGGCGCGGCGTTTCGCTCTCCGCGCTGCGGTCGGCGTCCGCGCGCGATTTCGCGCTGGTCCTCGCGGCGGCAGCGCAGGGATTCGCTCCCGACCGCGATTACTCCGAGCCCGAGGTCAACGAGCTTCTGCGCGACTTTCTCGGCGCAGCCGGGACGATGCTCGCGACCGACCACGTCGAGCTGCGGCGCTGGCTCGTCGACAACCGCCTGCTCGGACGCGACGGCTATGGACGCGTTTACACGGCGCGCACGCCGGCGGCCGATGTCGCCGCGCTCGCGCAGGAGCTCGCCGGAATCGATCTCGCGTCGATCGCGCGTGCCGCGCGCGACAGCGATGCGCTGCGGCGCGCCGAGCGCAAGGCGCGCTGGCAGGTCCGGAAGCAGGCCCCCGGTGGCTGAAGATCACATCTACGAGCGCTGCGCCGAGGGCGCGACGGCCGTGGCGATGCCGCCATCGTGACGGCGATGGGCGACGAAGGATTCATGGCCGAGGCGCTCGCGCTGGCGCGGACCGCGCAGGCACGCGGCGAAGTGCCCGTAGGCGCGATTGTGGTGAAGGACGGCGCGATCGTCGGGCGGGGAGGCAATGCGCCCATCGCGGCCAACGATCCGACGGCGCATGCGGAAATCGCCGCGCTGCGCGAAGCGGGCTGCGCCCTCGGCAACTACCGCCTTCCGGGCTGCACGCTCTACGTGACGATCGAGCCCTGCGCGATGTGCGCCGGTGCGATCCTGCATGCGCGGATCGCCCGGGTCGTCTACGGGGCGAGCGACCCGAAGACCGGCGCCTGCGGCTCGGTGATCGACTTGTTCGCCGAGGAGCGGCTCAACCATCACGCGAAGGTCGAGGGCGGCGTGCTCGCCGACGAATGCGGCTCGGTTCTGGCCGACTTCTTCGCGGCGCGTCGCTAGACACTTTCCGATGGACCCAACTTACGGCATCGGCATCTACGCGCCGGCGGGCTTCGCGCCGGAACCGGTCGCGATCGACCGCGCCGTCGCACGCCTGACCACGCAGGGCCACCGCGTCGTCGTCGACCCGACGGCGACTTCGCGCTGGCAGCGCTTTTCCGCGTCCGACGACGAGCGTCTCGCTGCCGTGCACCGGATGGCCGCGAATGCGGAGGTCGAGCTTGCGATCGCGGCACGAGGCGGCTACGGATGGTCGCGGCTCCTCGACCGCCTCGACTTCGCGGCGCTCGCCGCCGCGAAGAAGCGCTGGCTGGGCCACAGCGATTTCACGGCTTTTCAGCTGGCGGCGCTGGCGCGCGCCGGCATGGTCACCTTCGCCGGGCCGATGGCTGCCTTCGACTTCGGTGCGGAGACGCCGTCGACGTATACGCTGGAGCATTGCTGGGGCCTCCTCGCCGGCGAGCGCTACGAGGTGGAATGTTCGCTCGATGGTCCGGACGGCGTGGCCGAAGGCGTGCTGTGGGGAGGCAGCCTGGCGATGGTCGCGCATCTGGTCGGCACGCCGCATTTTCCACGCGTCGAGGGCGGAATCCTGTTTCTCGAGGACGTCGGCGAGCATCCGTACCGCGTCGAGCGAATGCTCTATCAGCTGCACTACGCGGGGGTGCTGTCGCGACAGCGGGCGGTGCTCCTTGGCGCGTTCAACGGGTACGAGCTCACCCCGAACGACAACGGTTACGATGCGGCGGCGATGGTCGCCCAGGTCCGCGCCCGCCTCGCTCGCAATGTCTACACCGGATTGCCGTTCGGACACGTTCCCGCGAAGCTCACGCTGCCCGTTGGCGCCCGTTGCGCCGTTGCGGTGCGCGATGGCCGCGCGCAGCTCGCGTTTTCGGGGTACGGCCGCTGAGCGGCGCGAGGCGGCGCGTTCGACCGGTGCCGGCCGAGGTTATCCGGGCGACCCGGGCGCTCCTCGCCGATCGCGCGAATCACGCCTGCGGTTCGAGCGCAAAGCGGAAATCCTCTTCGCCGACCTGGCGCCCGGCGGGATCGAACGTGCGCTCGATGAAGCGGGCGCGGCCATCGCGGGCGAGCGCCACGACCGTCGAGCAGCGGGTGCCGTAGCCGAAACCCTCGCCGACGATGAACGGCGACGAAAGGAGCCGTTCCCATTCGAGCGGAACGCCGGTGGCCGGCAGCGCGTCGTCGGGCGCGCGCGTGCGGTCCGCCAGCACCGCGAACAATGCCTCGATATCGTCGTCGTCGCGGCTGCACCACGCCGCAAGCGCGCTCTTCGTGCGCGCGACCTTGGGCCACGGCGCGTCGAGCAGCGCGTTGGAAATGCCGTGAATGCCCGGAGCCAGCACGCGTGACGCGGCTGTCCGGTTCGATCCCCAGCAGGCGGCCGTCGTGTCGCCGGCAAGCAGGTTGAATCCGTTGTACGCCGCGGCCTCCGCAACGATCGCCGCGACGCTTTGCTCGGGTGAGGCGTTGTCGGCCAGCACGCGGGTGACGAGCTTGCCCCGCGAGGGTGCCCCCGGATCGCGGCGGTCGGGCTCTCTGACGTTGGTGACGAGCGCCCAGCGGCCGCGGCGCGTCACGCCGAGCCACGTACCTCCGGCTTCGAGATCGCGTCCGGCGAGCCAGCCCTCATCCCACCACGCCGCTCGCAGCGCGGGTCTTGCGTGGTGCTCGTCGCGATTGGCCGCGATCACTACCGCAAAGCGCGGGTGCGAATCCTGCGCGAGCAGCGCGAGGCACATCTCGATCGCTGCGACTACGACCGCGGACCGGCCGCATCGCGCGTGGCCGCGGCGGCAGCGATCGCGTAGGGCAGGGGGATCGGCGTCAAGGCCGATCCGTTCGCCGCAGCGACGCGCACGTCGCCCGCTGCCACTGCGGCGATCTGCACGACGGCGACGAGGTCGCAGCCCCCGCCCGGCGCCGGTGCGGCATTGACGACGGTGCCGCAGGGCTGGTCGCCGAAGGTGGCGCTGTGCAGTCGCGTGCCGGCGGAGATGTCCGCAGCCGCGGAGTGGAACAGATAGAGCCGCTCCTTCTGGCGACCCAGATACTGCATGCGCGCGATGATCTCCTGTCCCGTGTAGCAGCCCTTCTGGAAGTTGAGGCCCGAAAGGAGGTCCCAATTCGCGGTCTGCGGGATGAACAGGTCCTGCGTCGCGGCCGTCACGACGGGCACCCCCGCCCGTATCGTCAGCCACTGCCAGATGGAAAACGGGGCGAACGTCGCGTGACGCGAGAGCGCCTCGCCCACCGCCGCGGCCATCGCCCCGGGCGCGACGACCATGAAGCGCGGTCCCGGAAGACCGAGCACGGCGATGGCCCCATGACGGACGACCGCGAACATCGCCGGGGTCGCGCCAAAGGCATCGCGCAATGCGGCAGGTGCGGTCGGGCCGCCGATCCCGAGGCGGATGGTTGCGGCCGACGCATCGGCCAGCGCGACCTTCGAGCGCAACAAGTACCTCGAGAGGCGCTCACGCACCGGCTCGGCGATATCCGCCGGCAGCAGCGCACGAAAGCCCGAATCTCCGTCTTTCCAGAGAATGAAATTGGCCAGCATCCGGCCCTTGGGCGAATTGAAGCTCGTGTGCTGGCAGGCGTCCGGCGCGAGCGCCTCGACGTCGTTCGAGAGCTGCCCCTGGAGGAACGTCCCGGCGTCCGGCCCGGCGATGGCGAGCAGCGAAAGGGCGCTGCAGTCGCAGGCGACGGCGGCATCGCGGGCGGCGATCGACGCCGTGGCGTTGGCGGGGAAGGAGGGTTGCGAACTCATTGGAGCCTTGGGGAGCATCGAGCAGGCCGGCCACGTTGGGAACGGGCGGCGCGAGGCGCCGGGGCCGCCCCGAGCCCAGGGGCGATTCGTGCTAAAATCACATGTTAGATCGACTTGGGCACGATTGTCCCGCTTTCAACGGGAGTGGCGGACCGAAACGGGCGCGCTGCCAGGTCGAAATTCGCAGACCCGCGCACCTCAGGGTGCCCGAACCGGCGCCGTCAGGCAACAGGACGGAGCATGGTTCGAGCCGACATGCGGGTCGTGGTCCAACCCTGTCAGGAGTCAGGCATGTCCGTAACCATGCGTCAAATGCTGGAGGCCGGCGTCCATTTCGGCCACCAGACGCGGTACTGGAACCCGAAGATGGCCGAGTACATCTTCGGTCACCGCAACAGGATCCACATCGTCAACCTGGAAAAGACACTTGCTCTCTACCAGGAGGCGATGAGTTACATCCGCCAGCTCGCCGCGAACAAGGGCACCGTCCTGTTCGTCGGCACCAAGCGGCAGGCGCGCGAGATCGTTGCCGAGGAGGCCCGCCGCTGCGCGATGCCCTACGTCGACGCTCGCTGGCTCGGTGGCATGCTCACCAATTTCAAGACGGTGAAGGCTTCGGTCAAGCGGCTGAAGGACCTCGAAGCGATGCGCGACGACGGCACGTTCGAGAAGATGAACAAGCGCGAGGCGCTTACGCTGCAGCGCGAGATGGACAAGTTGAACAAGAGCCTGGGCGGGATCAAGGAGATGAATGGCCTGCCGGACGCGCTGTTCGTCATCGACGTGGGATACCACAAGATCGCGGTCACCGAGGCGACCAAGCTCGGCATCCCGATCGTCGCCGTGGTCGACACCAACCATTCACCGATCGGCATTGCGCACGTGATCCCCGGCAACGACGATTCGAGTCGCGCGATCAGGCTCTACGCCCGGGGCGCGGCCGATGCGATCCTCGAGGGCCGGAGCCTCGTCATCCAGGAAATCGTGCAGGCGGGCGACGAGTTCGTCGAGGTTTCCGATACGCCGGCGTGAATGCGACCCAAGGGGGCTGCGGTCCCCTTTTTTGATCAATCCGGTCCCGCGAACGCGTTTCCCGCGGCCCGGGTTCCGACAACGACGACGTAACACGGAGCAACGACATGGCGGAGATCTCCGCGAGCATGGTGATGGAACTGCGCCAGCGCACCGGGCTCGGCATGATGGAATGCAAGAAGGCGCTCACCGAAGCGGCAGGCGACCTCGTCAGGGCCGAGGACCTGCTCCGGATCAGGAGCGGCGCCAAGGCCTCGAAGGCGGCGGGCCGCATCGCGGCCGAGGGCGTCATTGCCCACTACGTCGCACCCGATCTCAAGGTCGGCGCGCTGGTCGAGGTCAACTGCGAGACGGATTTCGTGGCCCGGAACGACGATTTCAGGGCCTTCGCAGGCGAGCTCGCACAGCTCGTCGCGCGCGACGCGCCGGCCGACGTTGCGGCGCTCTCCGCCCGCACCCTCGCGTCGGGTGAAACCGTCGAGGCCCGCCGCGTGGCGCTGGTCCAGAAGATCGGCGAAAACATGACGATCCGCCGCTTCTCGCGGCTGGAGGCGAAGAGCCGGATCGCCTCGTACGTCCACGGGACGAAGATCGGCGTGCTGGTCGACGTCGAAGGCGGCGGTGAATCGCTCGGCAAGGATCTCGCGATGCATATCGCGGCGAGCAAGCCGATGGCGGTCCGCCGCGACCAGGTGCCCGCCGACATCGTCGCGAAGGAGCGCGAGATCGCGGCGGCGCAAGCGGCCGCCGAGGGCAAGACCGGCGACATGGCGGCCAAGATCGTCGACGGCAAGGTCAACAAGTTCCTCGCCACCGCGACGCTGCTCGGCCAACCCTTCGTCAAGGGCGACGGCAAGGAAACGGTCGAGCAGTTATTGAAGTCCGAGAAAGCCGCCGTCAACGGCTTCGTGCTGTTCGTCGTGGGCGAAGGGATCGAGAAGAAAAAGGATGACTTCGCCGCCGAGGTGGCGGCGATGGCCAAAGGGCCCGGCGCGCTGCCGACCCGGCACTGATCCGCATCGCCTCATCCCACGGAGGTCACGCCCATGAATCCGCCCGGTGTCGTCGCCCCGATCGCCGCTGTCGCCCCGGTGGCGGCGAACGAGCCGGCGTATCGTCGCATCCTGCTCAAGCTGTCAGGCGAAGCGCTGATGGGTGACGACGCGTACGGGATCAACCGCGAGGTCATCGACCGCATCGTCGCCGAGATCGCGGAAGTCGCGCGGCTCGGCGTCGAGACCGCCGTGGTGATCGGCGGCGGCAATATCTTCCGCGGCGTCGCGCCCGGCGCCGCCGGGATGGACCGCGCCACGGCGGACTACATGGGGATGCTCGCCACGCTGATGAACGCGCTCGCGCTGCAGGACGCCTTGCGCCGCGCCGGGGTCGAGTCGCGCGTGCAGTCGGCGCTGCGGATCGACCAGGTCGCGGAACCCTACATCCGGGGAAAGGCGTTGCGCTATCTCGAGGAGCACAAGGTGGTCATCTTCGCAGCCGGCACGGGCAATCCCTTTTTCACGACCGACACGGCCGCCGCCTTGCGCGGCCGCGAAATGGGCGTCGACATCGTGCTGAAGGCGACCAAGGTCGACGGCGTCTACACCGCCGACCCGAACAAGGACGCGAAGGCTTCGCGCTACGCCGAGCTCACGTTCGACGAGGCGATCGTCAGGAATCTCAAGGTGATGGACGCGACCGCGCTCGCCCTGTGCCGCGACCAGAACATGCTGCTCAAGGTGTTCTCGATCTTCGTCCCCGGCGCACTGAAACGCGTCGTGCTGGGCGGCGACGAGGGCACGCTAGTCCACTGCTGACACCGGACGGCGCGGAGGAGCGATGATTGCCGACATCAAAAAGACCGCCGAGCAGAAGATGGCGAAATCGGTCGAAACGCTGAAGCAGGATCTCCACAAGGTACGCACGGGACGCGCGCACACCGGCCTCCTCGACCACATCCAGGTCGACTACTACGGGACGCCGATGCCGATCAACCAGTGCGCGAACGTGACGCTCGCCGACGCGCGGACGATCACCGTGCAGCCGTGGGAAAAGAAGATGGTGCCGGTGATCGAAAAGGCGATCCGCGATTCCGATCTCGGGCTCAACCCGGCGACCTCGGGCGATCTGATCCGCGTGCCGATGCCCGCACTCACCGAGGAGCGCCGCCGTGACCTGATCAAGGTGGTCCGCCACGAGGCCGAGAATGCACGCATCGCGGTGCGCAACATCCGCCGCGACGCCAACGAGCACCTGAAGAAGCTGCTCAAGGACCACGCGGTCGCCGAGGACGACGAGCGCCACGCCCAGGCCGACGTGCAGAAGCTCACCGATCGCTTCATCGCCGACATCGACAAGATCCTCGCGGCGAAGGAAGCCGACCTGATGGCGGTATAGAAGGAAAACGGGGCCGGCCGGCGCGCGTGCCGCGCGAGGCCGCCTCGAATATCCCGTGTTCACCTCGTCGACCCGCGATATCCCCGCTACGCTTCCGGTCCCGCAACACGTCGCCATCATCATGGACGGCAACGGACGCTGGGCGAAGCAACGGCACCTGCCGCGCGTTGCCGGACATCGCAAGGGCGTCGAAGCCGTGCGAGCGATCGTGCGCGCCTGCATCGAGCGCCACGTCGCATATCTGACGCTGTTCGCATTCTCGAGCGAGAACTGGCGCAGGCCCAAGGACGAGGTGTCGATCCTGATGGAGCTGTTCCTGCGCGCGCTGGAGCAGGAGGTGGCGAAGCTCGACGAGAACGAGATCCGCTTCAAGGTCGTGGGCGACACGTCGCGATTCGATCCGCGCATCCGCGAGTTGATCGCCGCGGGGGAAGCCCAAACCGCGGGCAACGCGCGGCTCACGCTGACGATCGCCGCGAATTACGGCGGGCGCTGGGACATCGCCAATGCGGCGCGCCGCTTTTTTGCCACCCGTCCGGAGGCTGCGCAGGACGGCGCGGAATTCGAGCCGGAATCGCTCGAGCCGTTTCTCGCGATGGCCTACGCCCCCGAGCCTGACCTGTTCATTCGCACCGGCGGCGAACAGCGGATTTCCAACTTCCTGCTGTGGCAACTCGCCTACACCGAACTTTATTTTACGGCGATGTTGTGGCCCGATTTCGACGCCGCTGCACTCGACGCCGCGATCGACTGGTACCGCCAGCGCGAGCGGCGGTTCGGGCGGACGAGCGAGCAGGTGCGCGCGCAAGAGCGTGCCTGACGCGCGACCTTGCAACGCGCCATCCTTCCGGTCGGGAATTCGCCGCGATGCTATCCGCACGCATCCTCACCGCGCTCATCCTCGTTCCGCTGGTCGCGGCGGGACTCTTCCTGCTGCCGCCGCTCGGTTGGGGTCTCGTGACGCTCGCGGCGATCGGAATCGCGGCGGCGGAATGGGCGAATCTCCTGGGTTACGGGAAGCAGGCGTGGTGGCTGTTCGTCGGCGGGGCGCTGCTGATCGGAGCGAACCTCCTGTTCGCGCCGTGGTGCGGTTTCGACCGCGGCTGGCCGGATGGCGTCGTGTTCGCAGTGTGCGGGCCGGCGACGCTGTTCTGGGTTTTCGCGGCGCCCCCCTGGCTCTACTTCAACTGGAGGCCGGAGTTCCGGCTTGGCATGGCCGTCGTCGGCTGGCTCGTGCTCATCGGGGCGTGGGTCGCCATCGTGCAATTGCAGGCGTACTCGCCCTGGCTCGTGCTGGCGGCGATGGCCATCGTCTGGATTGCCGACACCGCTGCCTATTTCGCCGGCCGCGCGTTCGGGAGGCGCAAGCTCGCGCCCGCGATCAGCCCCGGGAAGACGTGGGAGGGCGTCTACGGCGCCCTCGCGGCGGTCGCCGCGTATGCGCTCGTTCTGGTTCCGCTCGCGCGCGACGCCGGATTTCCGGGGCAGCCCTCGGCGATCGCCGTCGTCGCCTGGGTCGCCGTCGCGCTCGCGCTCGTCCTCGTCTCGGTCGCGGGCGACCTGTTCGAATCGCTGCTGAAGCGCCACGCCGGCGCGAAGGACAGCGGCACGCTGCTGCCGGGACACGGCGGCGTCCTCGACCGCATCGATGCGCTGCTCGCGGCGATGCCGCCGGCCGCGCTGCTCGCGGCGGTCTTTCTGCGATGAGCGCCGCCGGGCCGCGCCGAGGCGCGAATGCCCCCTCAGCGCGCAGCGCAGCGGCGACAGGCGCAAGCGTGGGGGCACGCCGACCGCTCCGCCGCATCAGTCTCCTCGGCGCGACCGGCTCGATAGGCGACTCGACGCTCGACGTGATCGCGCGCCACCCCGATCGCTTCACGGTCGTGGCGCTGGCCGCACACCGGCACTGGGAGAAGCTCGCCGCGTTGTGCCGCCGCTACCGGCCGCTCGTCGCCGCGCTGCTCGATCCGGTTGCGGCGCGCTCGCTCGAGCAGGCGCTCGCAGGGCAGGGGCTGCCGACCCACGTCGTTGCGGGCGAGGCCGGGCTGATCGAGGCGGCATCGCTACCGGAAGCCGACACGGTCTTGGCGGCGATCGTCGGCGCGGCCGGCCTCGCGCCCACGCTCGCGGCAGCGCACGCGGGCAAACGAATCCTGCTCGCGAACAAGGAAGCGCTGGTGATCGGCGGCGCAGCGTTCATGACGGCAGTCGACGCAGGCGGGGCCACGCTGCTGCCGATCGACAGCGAACACAATGCGATTTTCCAATGTCTGCCGCCGAAACCCGGGCGCGATCCGGCCGCTGCCGGCGTGCGCCGCATCCTGCTCACGGCGTCGGGCGGGCCATTCCGCACCCGCCCGGTCGTGGAGCTCGCCCTGGTCACGCCGCAGGAGGCCTGCGCGCATCCGAACTGGGTGATGGGCAGGAAGATCAGCGTCGACTCGGCCACGATGATGAACAAGGGCCTCGAGGTCATCGAGGCGCACTGGCTGTTCGGGGCACCTCGCGCGGCGATCGAAGTTGTCATTCATCCGGAAAGCGTCATCCATTCGCTGGTCGAATACGTTGACGGCAGCGTGCTTGCTCAGCTCGGCAATCCCGACATGCGCACGCCGATCGCGCAGGCGCTCGCGTTCCCCGACCGGGTGGACGCCGGCGTCGACGCGCTCGACCTCGCGCGGCTGGGGACACTCACGTTCGAAGCGCCCGATCTCGATCGTTTTGCCTGCCTCAAGCTCGCCTTCGAGGCGCTGACCGCAGGCGGCACGTCGCCGGCGGTGCTCAACGCCGCAAACGAAGTCGCGGTGGCCGCGTTCCTCGATGCTCGCATCCGCTTTACCGACATCGCCGCCGGGTGCGCCGAGACGCTCACGCGACTGCCCTCGCGGCCGGTTCGCGGGCTCGCCGACGCCCTCGCCGCGGACGCCGAAGCCCGCGCCGTGGCGCGCGCCTGCCTCAAGCTCCCCGCCGCCGGGCCTTCGCCGCTCGCCGCCTGATGGACATCGCGCAAAAACTTCTCGCTTTCCTCGTCGTGCTGGGCGTGCTGATCACGTTCCATGAGCTCGGCCACTTCTGGGTTGCGCGGTTGTGCGGCGTCAAGGTCCTGCGCTTTTCGATCGGCTTCGGGCGCGTCGTGTGGTCGCGCCGGTTCGGCCCCGACCGCACCGAGTGGGCGGTCTCGGCCATTCCCCTCGGCGGTTACGTGAAGATGGCGGACGAGCGCGAAGGCGACGTTGCCGCCGCCGATCTCGACCGTGCGTTCAACCGCCAGAGCATTTCGAAACGGATCGCGATCGTCGCCGCGGGCCCGATCGCCAATCTCGTGCTTGCCGTATTTCTGTTCGCGGGGACCTTCGTCATCGGCGTTCCCGGCCAGCGCGCGATACTCGCGATGCCGTCTTCGAATACGCCTGCCGCAGAAGCGGGCGTTCGTGAAGGCGATCGGGTGACGGCCGTCGATGGCAGATCCGTGGGCAGCTGGCAGGACCTGCGCTGGCGGCTACTCGAAGCTTCCGGGCAAGCCGATGTCGTCCTCACGGTCGAGCAGCGCGATGGATCGACCGCGTCGCGCGTCGTTTCGCTCGCGAGCCTGCCGCCCGCCGAGTGGGAAGGCAATTTCATGCCGACCCTCGGATTGAAGGCCGACTTCGGGCCGCCGGTCATCGACCAGGTGATTGCCGGCAAGCCGGCCGAGCGCGCGGGATTGAAAGCCGGCGATCGCATCGTCGCGATCGACGGCGTGCCCGTGAGCTCGCCGGCCGACGTCGCGTCGCGCACGAATGCAAAGCCGGGAATGCCGGTGACCTACCGGATCGCCCGCGGAGGAGAAACGTTCGATACCACGCTGACAACGGAGATCACGGAGCAGGCCGGACATCGGGTCGGCATCGCCGGCGTGCGGCTCAAGGTCGATCCAGACGTCGCCCGATCGCTCACCGTCACGCTGCGCTACGGCGTGATCGATGCATTGGGCGAGGGTGCGAAAAAGACCTGGGAGCTTTCGCTCTTCACGCTGAAAATGCTGGGACGCATCGTCACGGGCGACGCGTCGCTCAAGAACATCAGCGGACCCATCACGATGGCCGAATACGCAGGACAGTCCGCGCACGCAGGTGCAGTCGTCTTCATCGGCTATCTCGCGCTCATCAGCATCAGCCTTGGCGTACTGAACCTGCTGCCGGTTCCGCTGTTGGATGGAGGGCATTTGCTGTATTATTTCGCCGAACTCATAAAAGGCAGTCCCGTTTCCGATCGCGCCTTCGAGGTCGGCCAGCGCATAGGCATGGCCGTGCTGGCGGTGCTGATGGCACTGGCGCTCTTCAATGACCTCTCCCGCTTGTTCTAGTGCCCTGCTCCGCAAATTCACTCGATAGTTCGCAGCGAAATCGGCCGCCGTGCTGTGTTGCGCGCCCGCACCGTAACGTGGGCTACTGTCTCGGCCGCGCGCCTTGCCTGACACCCGATTTCAGCTGCTCCCTTATCTTCGGAACGCGCGGAACGGGGCACAGTGGCTCGTAGCGCCCCATTTCGGACGTCAACGGCCACGGAGCCCCGCCGGCGCAGGAAGTCGAGCGCCGCCCGCCGTGCCGGCGTCGCCGCCCGCATCCGCATCCTGTCGATCCTGTTGGGCGCGTTGCTCGTCGTCGGGGTCGCGCCGTCGTCCCGCGCCTTCGAGCCCTTTGTGGTCAAGGACATCCGCGTCGAGGGCGTACAGCGCACCGAAGCCGGAACGGTGTTCTCTTACCTTCCGGTCAAGGTGGGCGACCGCCTCGACGACGCCAAGGCGGCGCAGGCCGTCAAGGCGCTGTTCGCGACCGGGTTTTTTCGTGACGTACGCCTCGAAGAGGAGAACGGCGTGCTGGTCGTCATCGTCCAGGAGCGGCCGACGATCAGCAAGATCGACGTCTCCGGCAACAAGGAGTTCGACACCGATACCCTGAAGAAGGCGCTGAAGGACATCGGCCTCGCCGAGGCGCGCATCTTCGACCGTTCGGCGCTCGACCGCGCCGAGCAGGAAATGAAGCGGCAGTACATCACGCGCGGCAAGTACGCGGCGCAGGTGACGACCACGGTGACGCCGCAGGAGCGCAACCGCGTCGCGGTGAACTTCACGATCGTCGAAGGCGACACGGCGAAGATCGCGCGCATCAACATCGTCGGCAACAAGGCGTTTTCGGAGTCGCAGCTGCTGGGTCTGATGACGCTGACGACGCCCGGCTGGACGACCTGGTACACGAAGAACGACCAGTACTCGAAGCAGAAGCTCTCCGCCGACCTCGAGGCGATCCGCAGCTTCTACCAGAATCGCGGCTACCTCGAGTTCACCGTCGAATCCACGCAGGTCTCGATCACGCCGGACAAGGAAGACATCTACATTACGGTCAACGTCAGCGAAGGCGAGCAATTCACCGTATCCGACGTGCGGCTCGCCGGCGACTTGCCGGTCCCGGAAGAGGACCTGATGCGGCTCGTGACCTTTCGCCCGGGCGATATCTATTCGCGCGAGAAGCTGCAGGCGGCGGCCAAGGGCATCAGCGACCGGGTAGGCACCGAGGGTTACGCGTTCGCCAACGTGAACGTCGTCCCGGAAGTCGACCGTGCGAAGCATCAGGCGTCGTTCACGATCTACGTCGACCCGGGCCGCCGCGTCTACGTTCGCAAGATCAACATCAACGGCAACGTCAAGACGCGCGACGAGGTGATCCGGCGCGAGATGCGCCAGCTGGAGGCAGCGTGGTACGACGGCGCGCGCATCGACCGGTCGAAGGTGCGGATCAAGCGCCTCGGCTACTTCGAGGACGTCAACATCGAGACGCCGCAGGTTCCGGGATCGCCCGACGAGGCCGACGTCGAAGTCACGGTCACCGAGAAAGCCACGGGCAATCTGTCGGCCGGCGTCGGCTATTCCAGTGCCGACGGCTTCGTCTTCAGCGGTTCGGTGGCGCAGCAGAACATCTTCGGCAGCGGCAACGCCCTGATCGTCGCGCTCAACACGAGCCGGGTCAATCGGACGATTTCGCTCGCCTTCACCGAGCCCTACTGGACCGTCGACGGCATCTCGCGCACCCTCGAGGTATACCAGCGCAACGTCAACCCGACCTCCCTCGCGGTGTCGCAGTACGAGTCGTCGACGCTCGGCGGTGCGGTGGCGTTCGGCGTGCCGATCAGCGAAACGGACACGGTGAATGTGGGCTTCCGGGCCGAGCGCACGAACCTCTCGCTGTTCGACAACAGCCCGCCGCTCTACTACGAGTTCGTCAACGACTTCGGCTACACGACGAACGCGTACATCCTGTCCGCCGGCTGGTCGCGTGACACCCGCGACGACATCCTCTATCCTACGCGGGGTACGCTGCAGAGCGCCCTGGGCGAGCTCGGGCTGCCCTTTGGCGATCTCTCATTCTACAAGCTCAATTACCTGGTCCAGTCCTTCTGGCCGGTGTACGGGGACTTCGTCCTGATGCTGCGCGGCGACGCGGGCTATGGCGACGGCTACAGCGGGAAGCCGCTGCCGTTCTACAAGGCTTTCTATGCCGGCGGGGTAGGCTCGGTCCGCGGCTACGAGACGGCCTCGCTCGGTCCGCAGGACATCTACAACAATGCGACGGGAGGCAAGCGCAAGCTCGTTGGCAACGTGGAGCTCTTCTATCCGGTTCTGAAGGGCGACAAGTCGGTGCGCGCCAGCGTGTTCTTCGATGCCGGCCAGATCTACGTCAACGGGCAGGAGCCGCCGGATCGTGAACAATTCGCGCTTCAGTCGTTCCGCTATTCGGCCGGCGCGGGGCTCGCGTGGAACTCGCCGGTCGGCCCGCTCAAGTTCAGCTACGCCATTCCGCTCAACGACAAGCCGCTCGACAAGATCCAGCGCTTTCAGTTCCAGGTTGGCACCGTCTTCTAGGGCGCCTGTCGGGCTTACTCTCTAACGTATGCGTTGCATGGCCAGGAAGCGATGGATGCGATGGCGGCAGCAACCCGATGGGACGGGGCGATTTGGGCGCAGTTCTGTGCTGCACGCCCTCGCTCCTACTGCCGGTATTCCTCCGGGACGCGCGCCTCGAACAGCTACCACCTCGCCGCCGTCGCATGCGCGACAGTAAACCCGACAGGCTCCGTCCCGCCCGCACGCAGGAGAAACCCGTGACTCATCGCATCCTCGCCGCCCTGTTCGCCGTCGTCGCGCTCGCGTTCGCGGGCGCCGCGACCGCGCAGGCGGCCGACTACAAGATCGGCTTCGTGAACACCGAGCGCCTGTTCCGCGATGCGGCGCCGGCGAAGCGTGCCCAGCAGAAGCTCGAAAAGGAATTTGCCGCGCGCGACGCCGAGATCCAGAAGCTGTCGAAGCAGGTCCGCGACCTGCAGGCGCTGCTCGAAAAGGATGGCGTGACGATGTCCGAGTCCGAGCGCCGCAACCGCGAGCGCGATCTGGCGAATCTGTCGCGCGATCTCACGCGGTCCCAGCGCGAGTTCCGCGAGGACCTGAATCTGCGCCGCAACGAGGAGCTCGCGAGCGTGCAGGAGCGTGCGAACAAGGTGATTCAGCAGATCGCCGAAGCCGAAAAATTCGACTTGATCATCCAGGACCCCGTGGTCTATGCGAGCCAGAAGATCGACATCACGGACAAGGTGATCAAGGCGCTCGCCGACAAGTAGCCGGCGTCGCCCTCGCGCCCTTATGCTTCTCTCCGAACTCGCATCCCGCGTCGGCGCGACGCTGGACGGCGATGGCTCGGTCCGGATAACCCGGGTTGCGACTCTCGAAGCGGGCGGTCCGGAAACGATCGCGTTCCTCTCCAATCCGAAGTATCGCGGCAAGCTCGCCACCACCGCAGCGACGGCCGTCATCGTCGCGCCGGCAATCGCCGGCGAGACTCCGCTCCCCAAGCTGGTCAGCGACAATCCGTACGCGACATACGCCAAGGTCGCGACGCTGCTTCATCCGCCCGTGCGCGCAGAGCCTGGCGTGCACGCGACGGCGATCCTCGGCGCCGGCGCCCATATCGCACGCTCCGCGGCGATAGAGGCGTACGCGGTGATCGGCGCCGGCGCAACCCTGGGCGAGCGCGTTCGAATCGGCGCCGGTTGCGTGATCGGTGCGGGAACGACCGTCGCCGCCGACGCGTGCCTGCACGCCGGCGTCACGATCTACGACCGGTGCGCGATCGGTCCGCGGACGATCATCCACAGCGGCGTGGTTATCGGCGCCGACGGCTTCGGCATGGCCGAGGAAGCCGGGCGCTGGCTCAAGATACCGCAGACCGGACGGGTCATCATCGGCGCCGACGTCGAAGTGGGTGCAAACACGACAATCGATCGCGGCGCGATCGACGATACGGTCATCGAGGACGACGTCAAGCTCGACAACCAGATCCAGATCGGCCACAACTGCCGGATCGGGGCGCACACGGTGATCGCCGGCTGCGTCGGCATCTCCGGCAGCGTGCGGATCGGAAAAAACTGCAAGATCGGCGGCGCGTCGATGATCGCCGGGCATCTGTCGATTGCCGACGGCACGGTGCTCTACGGCGGGACGGCAGTGGGCTCGTCGATCGACACGCCCGGCGCCTACGGAAGCGGGATGCTGCCGCTGCCGGCTGCCGAATGGCGGCGCGTGGCGCTGCAACTTCGCAAGCTGCGGGAGCTTGCCGAAAGGGTCCGCGCGCTCGAGCGGAACGGGAGAGCAGCGGGCTGGGAGACGGGAGCCCGAGGCGGGGAGGAGCGATGAGTGTCGCGCGGAGCAAGGGAGAGACGCAATGATCGCAGACGGTCCGGGCAGCATGGACATCCTGGAGATCATGGAGTACCTGCCGCACCGGTATCCGTTCCTGCTGATCGACAGAGTGACCGGATGCGTTTCCGGCAAGGCGATCCGCGGGATCAAGAACGTGACGATGAACGAGCCTTTCTTCCAGGGCCATTTCCCCGGCTACCCGGTGATGCCGGGCGTGCTGGTGATCGAGGCCCTGGCGCAGCTCGCTTCGATCCTCGCCTGGCAGGCGCTCGACAAGAAGCCCGGCGACGGCACGATGATCTTTTTCGCGGGGATCGACAGCGCACGGTTTCGGCGGCAGGTGCTGCCCGGAGATCAACTGATCCTCGAAGCCGAAGTCCAGCGGCTGGTCCGTGGCGTCGGCAAGTATCAAGTCCGCGCGCTGGTGGGGAGCGAACCCGTGGCCGAGGCCGACCTGCTCGCCGCCATGCGCAACCCACGCGAGTCGACGAAGGATTAAGATCTGTTCGCACCATGTTCACGCGGCGATGGGCGTTTTCGGTGACACCCGAAGGCAACGGGGCGCCCGGGGGACGCCACTCTGCGTCGGGCTCCTCGCGAAGACCGCCCGGTCTTCGTTGCGGCGGACGCCTTGATTGGCGCCGCACGGCACCCGTTCGCGATTGCGACATAGCATGAACGGGCCCTGTTGACGCCATGCCGCGCGTGCACGCGACGGCGCTCGTCGATCCGAAAGCGGAGCTCGCGGCCGACGTCGAGGTCGGCGCCTATTCGATCGTCGGACCGCGCGTCGTGATCGGCGCCGGAACCGTGATCGGCCCGCACGTAGTAGTAACGGGACGCACGCGAATCGGTGAACGCAACCGCATCTGGCAGTTCACGTCGATCGGCGACATCCCGCAGGACCGCAAGTACGGCGGCGAGTCGACGGCAACGGCGATCGGCGACGATAACGTGATCCGCGAGTTCGTGTCGATCCACTCCGGCACCGCGCAGGACCGCGGAGAAACGACGATCGGCAACGCCAATCTTCTGCTGGCCTACACGCACATCGCGCACGACTGCGTCGTCGGCAACAACACGACGTTCTCGAACAACGCGCAGATCGCGGGGCACGTGCACATCGGCGACTGGGCTGTCCTCGGTGCCTTCGCCGGCGTCCATCAGTTCTGTCGCGTCGGCGCGCACGCGATGCTCGCCGCGTTCGCCGTCGTGCTGCAGGATGTGCCGCCGTTTGTGACGGTCCAAGGCTATCCGGCGAAGCCGCACGGCACGAACAGCGAGGGCCTGCGCCGGCGCGGGTTCACCGCGGAAGAGATTCTTGCCGTGCGCCGTGCCTACAAGACGCTTTATCGCGAGGGACTCTCGCTCGACGACGCGAAGACTGCGCTCGCGCAGGCGGCGAGCGCCGCGCCCGCGCTGCTGCCGCTCGCCGAATTCCTCGCCGCTTCGGGTCGCGGCATCGTCCGCTGACGGAAGAGCCGGGGGCCGCTCGCCGATGTCCGACTCCGCCCCCTCCGAGCGCGCAGTAACGATCGGAATCGTCGCCGGCGAAGCCTCGGGCGACGCGCTCGCGGCGTTGCTGATTGGCGCGGTGCGCGAACTGATCCCGAAGGTCCGATTCGCCGGCATCGCCGGGCCGAGAATGGAAGCGGCGGGGTGCGAGGCGTGGCATCCGCTCGAAGCGCTGTCGGTGCGCGGCTTTGCCGAAGTCGTGACGCGGCTGCCCGAGCTCGTCTCCATTCGGCGCGCACTCGGCCGCCGGCTCATCGCCAAGCACGTCCCGCTGTTCGTCGGCGTCGACGCGCCGGACTTCAACCTCGGCCTCGAGCGCAGGCTCAAGCGCGCCGGCGTGCGCACCGTGCATTTCGTCAGCCCCTCCGTGTGGGCCTGGCGGCGCGAACGCGTGGCAAGGATCGGCCGCGCCGTCGACAGGATGCTGACGCTGTTCCCGTTCGAGCCGCCGATCTACCGGGCCGCCGGTGTCCCGGTGACGTTCGTGGGCCATCCGCTCGCGCAGGAGGCGGCAACGCTCGGCTCAAGACGCGAAGCGCGCGACCAGTTGAAGCTGGGCACGGCGCAGCCGGTGTTCGCACTGCTTCCCGGAAGTCGCGCCTCCGAGCTCGATCACCATGGCGACCTCGTGCTGCAAACCGCGGCGGCGATCCACGCGGCACTTCCCGACGCGCGCTTCCTCGTGCCTCTCGCGACCCGCCCGACGCGCGAACGCTTCGAGGCAGCACTCTACCGACTCGGACTCGAGGCGCTGCCGCTGACGCTCCTCTACGGGCACGCAACGGACGCCTTGCGCGCGGCCGACGTCGGCGTGGTCGCGTCGGGGACGGCGACCCTCGAAGCTGCGCTCGCCGGCTGCCCGCACGTGATCTTCTACCGCGTCACGGCGCTGACCGCATACATCGTCCGCCACCGTCTGCTGCTGCCGTGGGTCGGGCTGCCCAACGTGCTTGCGGGCAAGTTCGTCGTCCCGGAACTGCTGCAGGAAAACGCGACCGTCGAAAACCTGGCCCAGGCGGCGCAGAACCTCTACGACGACACGGTGACACGGCGACGGCTGGGAGCGCTGTTCGCGGGGTTCGCGCAATCGCTGCGTGCCGAAACCGGCGCGCTCGCGGCGGCCGCGGTGGCGGAGGAACTTCATGCTGCGGGCGTGCGATGCTGAAGCCTTCCCGCAATGCGCCGCCGCGGGCGGTTGCGGGGATCGACGAAGCGGGGCGCGGCCCGCTGGCGGGACCGGTGGTCGCCGCCGCGGTGATTCTCGATCCCGCTCGCCGGATCTCCGGCTTGCGCGATTCGAAGGCGACGCCCGCCGAAGAGCGCGAACGCCTCGCGATCCTGATCCGAGCGCGCGCGCTCGCCTGGGCGGTGGGAGTGGCCGAAGTGAGCGAAATCGACCGGCTCAACATCCTGCACGCGACGATGCTCGCAATGCGCCGCGCCGTGGCCGCCCTGCGGGTGGCGCCGGAGGAGGCCTGGATCGATGGGGACCGGTGTCCGGAGCTCCCGTGCCCGGCGCGTGCCATCGTGAAAGGAGACCGCGACGTGGTCGTGATCGCAGCGGCGTCGATTCTCGCCAAGACGGCGCGCGACGCGCTGCTCTTCGAGCTCGACCGCCGCTACCCGGTCTACGGCTTCGCACAGAACAAGGGTTACGGGACCCCCGAGCATCTGGCGGCGCTCGCGCGCCACGGGCCCTGCCCCGAGCATCGGCGGAGCTTCGAGGCGGTGCGCCAGCCCGAACTCGATTTCTGACGTCGGGCGCAAGAGGCCGCGCAGCGGGACGATGCTATAGTTACGAGGCAGAACGGCGCTGGAAGAGGTCCCGATGATTCACTGCGTGCTGCACGATCCCCACGACTCGGTCGCCGTCGTGGTCGTCGAAGGAGTCAAAGCGGGCACGACGCTGACCGGCCTCGTTCTCGACGAAGATCGGACGATCACGCTCGACTGCGCCGAGGACATTCCGCTCGGCCACAAGGTCGCGCTGAAGGACATGGCGGCGGGCGACACCGTGATCAAGTACGGTGTCGACATCGGCAAGGTCGTGCGGCCGATCAGGAAAGGCACGCACGCGCACGTCCACAACATCAAGACCAAACGCTGGTGATCGGCTCCGTCCGTCCCTCGCGAGATTATCGATGATGCAAAAGACGTTTCAGGGCTACCGGCGCGAGAACGGCCGGGTCGGCATCCGCAACCACGTCATTGTTCTGCCCGTCGACGACCTTTCGAATGCCGCGTGCCAGGCCGTCGCACACAACGTCAAGGGGACGCTCGCGATTCCGCATCCCTACGGCCGGCTGCAGTTCGGCGCGGACCTCGAGCTGCACTTCCGCACGCTGATCGGCACCGGCGCCAACCCCAACGTCGCGGCCGTGGTCGTGATCGGCATCGAGGACCAGTGGGCGAAGAAGGTCGCCGACGGCATCGCCTCGGCCGGGAAGCCCGTGGCGGCGTTCGGCATCGAGCTGCACGGCGACCACGACACGATCATGCGCGCGTCGAAAGCGGCGAAGGAGTTCGTGCAATGGGCGAGCGAGCGCCAGCGCGTCGAATGCCGGCTGCGGGAGCTGTGGATCTCGTGCAAGTGCGGCGAATCAGACACGACGTCCGGCTGCGGCTCCAACCCGACCGTCGGTGCGGCGTTCGACCAGCTCTACGCCGCCGGTTGCACGCTTGTGTTCGGCGAGACGACCGAGCTCACCGGTGGCGAACGGATCGTCGCCGAGCGTTGCCGCGACGACCAGGTGCGGGCGGACTTCCTGCGAATGTTCGATCGCTACCAGGCCGTCATCGACCGCCACAAGACGAGCGATCTTTCCGACTCCCAGCCCACCAAGGGCAACATCGCGGGCGGCCTTACGACGATCGAGGAAAAGGCGCTCGGCAACATCCAGAAGATCGGCAGGAAGTGCGTCGTCGATGGCGTTCTCGACAAGGCCGAAGCGCCGACGGGCCCCGGGCTCTGGTTCATGGACAGCTCGTCCGCCGCCGCAGAGATGGTGACGCTCTGCGCGGCAGCGGGCTATGTCGTCCACTTCTTCCCGACGGGCCAGGGCAACGTGATCGGAAATCCGATCCTCCCGGTGATCAAGATTTGCGCGAACCCGCGCACCGTGCGCACGATGAGCGAGCACATCGATGTCGACGTGAGCGGCCTCCTGCAGCGCGAAATGACGATGGACGAGGCGGGCGATCGGCTTCTCGCGATGATGTTTCGCACGGCCAACGGAAGGCTCACCGCTGCCGAGGCGCTCGGCCACCGCGAGTTCGTGTTGACGCGCCTCTACGAAAGCGCATAGGACCGCCCGCCTGCCGCGGCACGTTTCCGTCATCCACTGTTCGTTCGTGCGAGGAGTCCCGATGCCAAAGACCGGATCGACCTGCCGGCGGTCGAAGTGAGCTGATGACGGTGCCGGTCACCGTCGCCGGGGCGCGCGAGATCCTGACGCTTCCCGACCTGGCCGCGATCCTGGCGGCGCGCGACAGGATTGCCGGCTTTGTCCACCGCACGCCGGTGCTGACCTGCGCGGGTCTCGACGCGGAAATCGGCGCCCGGCTAGCGTTCAAGTGCGAGAATCTGCAGAAGGGGGGCGCGTTCAAGGCGCGCGGCGCAGTCAATGCGGTGTTCTCGCTGTCCGAAGACGAGGCGAGGCTGGGCGTCGTCACCCACTCGTCGGGCAATCACGGCGCCGCGGTCGCCTACGCGGCGTCGCGGCGCGGGATCCCGGCCTGGGTCGTCATCCCCGAGAACGCGGCGAGGCCGAAGCGGGAAAATGTCCGTCGCTTCGGCGCGACGATCCGCATTTGCGCGCCGAACGTCGCGGCCCGCGAGACGGCGTGCGCGGACGTGCAGCGGGAGACCGGCGCCGCGCTCGTGCACCCGTTCGACGACGTCCGCGTGATCGCGGGGCAGGGAACGGCGGCGCTCGAGTTGCTCGACGAGACTCCCGATCTCGACGTCGTGATCGCGCCGATCGGTGGCGGCGGCCTGCTGTCCGGCACGGCGATCGCGGTAAAGTCGTTGCGGCCGGGCGTCCGGGTGTACGGCGCCGAGCCGGCCAACGCCGACGACGCAGCAAGGAGCTTTCGCTCGGGCCGGGTCGAGCCATTGCCACCGACGGCGACGATCGCCGACGGTCTGCGCACGACGTTGTCAGGGCGAACGTTGGCGGCGCTTCGCGGCCACGTCGATGCGGTCGGGCTCGCGCACGAGGAAACGATCGTTGCTGCAATGCGCATGACGTGGGAGCGGATGAAGATCGTCATCGAGCCGTCCTCCGCGGTGCCACTCGCCTGCCTGCTCGAGGGAACGCTCGATGTGCGCGGCAAGCGTGTCGGCATCATACTGACCGGCGGCAACGTCGATCTCGATCGGCTGCCATGGCAACGTTAGGGGCCCGTCGGGTTCACTATCGTGGACGCGATGGGAGCGAGGTGGGCGCGGTTGGGGGCTCGATCCGGACGGCGCACCGGCAGGATAACGATGGCGCGCAACACGCGGATGCGCCTAAATCGCCCGCGCCGTCCGAGTGGCTCACTGCCGATCGGCCGCAAGCGCGCGCGGCGAAGGCGGCGTGAGCGGGCCGGGATTGCGCAATCGCCTGGCCACGAGCTCATGCCACCGGCGGACCGAAAGGTCGCAATGAAATCCCGCCCGACCGCGTTGCTGCTCAACGTCGCTCACGCGCTCGACCACATGTTCCTGCTGGTCTTCGCCACGGCCGTCGGCGCGATCGCCGCCGACTTCGGTTTCCGGCGCTGGGAGGACCTGATGCCCTATGGTGTCGGCGCGTTCGCGCTGTTCGGTCTGGGCTCGCTGCCCTCGGGCAGGCTCGGCGATCATTGGGGGCGCCGCAGGATGATGCTCGTGTTCTTCTTCGGGATGGGGGCGTCGATGCTGCTCGTCGGTGCGACAACGGGACCGTGGCAGCTCGCGGCAGCGCTGACGCTGATGGGCGCGTTCTCGTCGATCTACCATCCGGTCGGCATTCCGATGCTGGTGCACGGTGCGCCACGGCCGGGGCTTACGATCGGCATCAACGGCCTCGCCGGCAATCTCGGCGTCGCGCTCTCCGCGGTGACGACCGGCGTTCTCGTCAAGTACCTTGGCTGGCGGACGGCGTTTGCCGTTCCCGCGGCACTGGCCCTCGCTTGCGGTTTCGTTTTCGCGCGCATTGCGCCCGACGAGCCGCTGCCACCCGCGCGACGCACCGCGACGCAGACCGACCTGCCCTCGTCTTTGTTCGCGCAGATCTTCGCGGTAGTGACCATCGCCTCGATCACTGCGAGCCTGCTGTTCAATTTCACGACCAACGGCAACGGCGAGCTGCTGCGCGAACGCTTCTCCGGGATCACGACGGATCCGGCGCTCCTCGGCGCCCTGCTTGCGATCGTCTACGTCGCGGCGTCGTTCGCGCAGGTCATCGTCGGGTCGCTGATCGATCGGGTGCCGCTGAAGACTCTCTACCTTGCGATCGTCGCTTGCCAGATCCCGTTGTTCGCGCTCGCCGCCGTAGCCCGGGGCTGGGCGCTCTACGCGCTGATGATCGCGTTCATGGTCGTCGTCTTCGGCGCAATTCCGTTCACCGATGCGATGATCGTCCGCTACGTCGATGATCGAATGCGCTCGCGCGTGTCGGGGATGCGCCTCACGGTCGCGTTTGGCGTGAGCTCGCTCGCGGTGTGGGCGCTTGGACCGGTCGTCAAGGCCGGGGGCTTTCGCACGCTGCTCGTCGCAATGGCGGCAATCGCGGCGCTGACCTGCCTCGCCGTCGCGATGCTCCCGCGGGCCGCGCCGCGCGGCGGCGTCCTGCCTATGCCGTCCGCGCCGCCCCAAGCGCCTCGCGCAGGGCGTTGAACACGCCGGGCGCCGCGGCAATCACCTCGTTCGTGCGGAGGAAGTCCGTCCCTCCGGCGAAATCGCCAACGCGCCCGCCTGCTTCCTTGATGAGCAGCGCGCCGGCGGCGACGTCCCAGGGTTTGAGGCTCGTCACCCAGAACGCGTCGAGCCGTCCCGCAGCGACAAAGGCGAGATCGAGCGCGCAGGAGCCGCTGCGGCGAACCCCCCCGCAGCGCGCGACGAGGCCGTTGAGGAGGCGGAGGTAGACGCCCAGCTTCTGGCTTTCGCGCGCCGGGAATGCCGTGCCGACGAGCGCGTGGCCGAGCGCGGTTGCATTCGAGACCCGGACCGGGGCGCCGTTGAGTTGCGCGCCTTTGCCACGGATCGCCGTGAACAGCTCGTCGCGGACGGGATCGAACACGACGGAATGGGTGATCTCGGTGCCGTGGGTAAGCGCAATCGACACGGCGAAATACGGATAACCGTGCGCGAAATTGGCGGCGCCATCGATCGGATCGACGATCCACTTGAAACCGCCGCCTTCGCGGGCACCTTCGATATGGCCCGATTCTTCGCCGAGGATCGCGTGCTCGGGAAACGCCGCGCGCAGCGTCGCAACGATCGCGTTCTCGGCCTCGTTATCGGTCGCAGCCGCGATGTCGCCGTGCTCCTTCACGTGCGCCGGGAGGCGCTTCAAGTCACGCGCGGCGTCGATGATGATCGAGCCCGCACGGCGCGCGGCACGGACGGCGACGGCGAGAACGGGGTCGGCAATCATCGAGCTCCCTCTTGTTGATCCGGTGTGCCGCGGCGCCGCCGGGTGGTACCGCGGCTCTCGCATCCCGCGATTCTACGCGGACGTCGATTTCGTTGCGCGCCAGCAGCCCAGCTCGCTCCGTCCCTCCGGGTTGTCGCCAAAAAGCGCGTCTGCGTCGTTGCGAGCCTCGCGCATATTCCCGCTATGCGCTTCGCCTCGCGGGCCACGCAGCCATCGCTTTTGGCCCGGCAACGCATACGAGAGAGCAAGTCCCGACAGGCTCCTATGGCGGCCGATAGCGCGCGCAAAACTTGCGGTCGATTCGATCCTTCCACCGCCAGACCCACGGGCCGTTGGCGGCGATCGGCCCCCACGATGCCACGGCGTGGCGCGCGCCGGTCGTGATCAGCGCCAGAGTAAGGCGCTGCGGCACGAACGCGACGAGGGGTTCGTGGCGCGCCGCGTGACGCAGGTTCGCGGCGAGCGGCGGCCCTTGGCGCACCGCGACCACGCCGGATTTCGGCCGCGGATGGCCGCGCTGCGTCGCGCAATCGCCGGCGGCGAAAACGAACGGATCCGAAACCGATTGCAGGTTCCGGTTGACACGGACGAATCCGCGGGCGTCGCAGTCGAGCGAGGACGCGGCAAGCCAAGGCGCCGCGGACGCGGAGGTCGCCCAGACGACCCGATCGGCTGCGATGCGGCGACCGTTGGCGGTGAGGACTGCGCCGGATTCGACCGCCACGGCGGCGCTGCCGGTGTGCAGCACCACGTCGCGCGCAATCAGGAGCCTGCCGAGCCGCTTGCGCACCGACGGCGCATGCTCCGGGAGAATATGCGCCTGATCGGTGACCAGCGCGAATCGCGGCATTTCGCCCGCCAGCGCCTGTGCAAGCCGGAACTGCATCGCGAACAGCGTTTCGACGCCGCCGGCGCCTGCGCCGACGACGACGATCGTGCGCACGCGGCCGGCAGCGGCGTCCGCCTGCAGCGCCTCCCATGCGGGGAGGAAGCGATCGACCGGTTTCACGCCGATCGCGTGCTCGCGTGCGCCTGGCACACACGTGTCGGGCGCAGAGCCGATATCGAGCGAGACGAGGTCGAAAGGCTCGATGCTCCCTTCGGCAAGGCGAACGATTCGCGCATAGAGGTCGAGCTCGACCGCACGGTCGCAGACGAAGCGCGCGTGCGCCCAGCGCGAAAGGGCCGGGAGGTCGATGTGCGAATCGGCGATTGTGTAGTGGCCGGCGATCAGCCCCGGCAACATACCCGAGTACGGCGTCAGCGCGTTGGGGCTGACCAGCGTCAGTTCGATGCCTGGATCGGGCTTCTGCGCAAACCGCCGCAACACCTCGAGGTGGCTGTGGCCGCCGCCGATCAGCAGGACTCGACGCCGCATCAGGCCGCCCGCTGGCGGGCCGTCGCCGCGCGGTTCCGCGGGCATGTCGTCGCGCCGCTCGCCCACGATTTACTGAGATTTGAATAATACCGTGACATCAGATCGGCAGCTGCGCCTGAATCCAGCAAGCGGTGATGATGCGTGGCCGGTGCTGGGAGCGACGCAACTTGTTGCGGGCGAACTGGGAGAGCTCGACGAAGTGTTTCGGGCAGAAGTTCGCCAGTTCATGCTGCTTCCAGTGCGCCCAGAGAAACTCGACGGGGTTGAGTTCCGGGGCGTACCCGGGGAGCTGCTCGATTTGGATGGCACCCTTGGTGGCATCGACGTAATCGCGCACGACGCGGCTGCGATGCGCGGGCAGCCCGTCCCAGATCACCAGCAAGCGGCGCTTGATTTGGCGGCGCAACTGGCGCAGGAAGTCGATGACCCGTGGCCCGTTGAACGAACCGGGGACGAGCTTGAAATAGAGGTTCCAGAACGTCAGGCCCGCGATCGCCGACAGCTGGTGCCAGTTGAAGTGCATCTGCAGGACCGGGGTCTGGCCGCGCGGAGCCCAGGTGCGCACTCGGTGCGGACGTTCCGAAAGACCGGTCTCGTCGATGAACACTATCGTCTGCCCTCGGGCCTTGGCGTTTTCCTAAGAAACACCCGCGACCTGCTGCAAGGTATAACCGAATTCCGCCGCCCGTCGATGGAGATGCTTGATGACACGCTCGCGATATCTGCGCTCGTATTGATCGGCACCCAGATCTCGGTAATCCCTGCCGAAGCGCATGGCGTTGTAGAACAGAATAGCGATCTTTCGCGCCGTCGCGGTTACCGCCTTGGCCTTTCCGATGCGGGCAGCGAGCCTGCGATAGAATGCGCCGAGTGCGGTGCTGGTCCGTCCGACCGTGACCGCTGCCAAGCGCAGATGCGCGGCTAATCGGTTGGTCGTTTTCCGTGTCCGTGCCGACAGCACCTTGCCGCCGCTGATCTTGCAGCCCGGCGCAAGTGTCAGCCATGAGGCGAAATGCTTGGCCGAAGGCCACTTGCTCAAATCAGTGCCACATTCTCCGATTAGGCGCAGCGCCAAGTGTGGACCGATGCCGTGGATCTGCGTCAAATCGAGTCCGGTCAGTTGGTACAGCACCGGACGAAGGTCGAAGTTGAGGTCGCTGGGCTGCTTCGTTCGATGGCGTGGCTGGGGCAGCGGCGTGGCGGGGTTGGGTTTGCCGGCCGTCAGCGCGGCCAAGACTTGCTCGATCTGCGCATCGCACTCATCGATCCGTGACTGGTAGAAGTCATACAACGCCAATGCTTGTCTGAGCGCAAAAACATGCTCCGGCTGATAATTGCCGGTAAGTGCGCCACGAATGGTCTCCGTACTCGCCTTGCAGCGCACGTCGCGCATGGCGGCCAACACTTCCAGATCTCTTTCGCCGCTGACAATCGCGCGAATGATCTTCATGCCCGTGACGCCGGTCACATCACTGACGACATGGTGCAACTGCAGGTTCATGAAGGTCAGCGCCTTCTGCATGTGTTGGATGTGGGCGGCTGCGTAGTCGACAAGTCGCTCTCGAAGCCGCAGATAGACCCGGAGCGCGGCAATGTCGCGTCCTGGACGGAAACTGGCCCGCAACAGTCCGCACGCATGTAGCCGCTGCAGCCATTGCGCATCATTCACATCGCTCTTGCGACCCGGCACCGCTCTCGCCTCGCGCGCATTGGCCAAGATCACGTCGAGGCCACGGCTCTCCAGCACTTCGAATGCCGGTACCCAATAGACCCCGGTCGATTCCATTGCCACCGTCGTTATGCCAAGAGCGATCAGCCAGTCCGCCATTCGCACAAGATCAGCAGTGAAGGCTTGGAAGGTCTGTACCGGTTCATCGGTCAGATTCGGTGCAACCGCCACGACGTGAAATCGCGAACCGATGTCTATTCCGGCCGCTCGCGCATGCACCACTGGCAATCCCGACTGCGTGCTCACATTCTTCGACATCTCATCCTCCTTCCGGTTGAGCGCGTCGGACGGGGACTCGGAATCGATCACTTTCCTAAACGGGGTCACTCATCGTGCCACCACAGTTGGGTCCGTAGCTTCCCCTGGGCCAGGTTTTTTGACGGGGACGATGCCTCCAAAAAGCATGCGACCACTCTCCGAACGCCCGCCCAGTGTAGGTGCCGGGTGTTTCTACGCATAGGGGCGCGGAAAGCCGCGAGGGCGGTTTTTTAGCATTGGCCAGCGCTTGCGTTTCCACTGCTCGATGCCAGCCTCGTCGCGTTCGAGGGCTCGTCCCACGGGTCGCTGGCAACTGAACCCCAGGTTCGCCAGCACGTGCCAGACCCCCGACTCGGAGTACCGCAAGCCGGTGTCTTCCGCGATGAGCCGGCCCACACGCTTCAACGTCCACAGATCCGTTCCATATCCGGCCGCCAGCGCCCCAGCCTTCAACGACTCGATCAACTTTCTACGCTGCCCTTCATCAAGCCCGGGTCGCCGTCCAGCGCGGCCGGCCTTTCGCAGCCCGGTTGGCCCTTCCGCTTCAACCGTCGCCGCCCAGCGCGATACCGACTGCCGCGATACACCCAGCTTGGCCGCAACCTGCGCCTGCGTGAAACCATGTCGCAGCAGGTTCGCTGCTCGCATACGTCGCTTTTGCAACGCGTCGAAGTCTCGCCTCTTGCTCATTGCCGAACATCCTCCTGAGATGGATGATGTTCTTCATTATCGAACTGTAACTGTATTATTCAAGGCTCAGTAGGCGCGGTGCGGCGGATCCCCTGGTGCGGTGGAAACGGCGATTCCATCGTCCGGCGAATATTACCGGCCGTCGCCGGAAAACGAAAACGGATCCGCGCGGCGCTCCGCCGGCGGAGGATTCGAAGCGACCGTCGCCGCGCTCGCGCCTCAACTCCTGAATCGGGCCGCGGCCGCCGATCCTGCACCATCGATTGCTGTTGCGCGTGGCCGGGGTTATGCTTTTTCTCCCGCCGCGAACAATACGTCGACGCGCGGCGATCCCCCACGTAGGAGGCACGATGCCTGTCAAGCTTTCCCTCAACGTCAACGGCAGGGCCGTTGCCGCGGACCTCGATCCGCGGACGCTGTTGGTCGAATTCCTGCGCAACGACCTCGGCCTCACCGGAACGCACGTCGGCTGCGATACCGGCCAGTGCGGCGCCTGTACGGTCCACGTCAACGGCAACGCGATCAAGGCCTGCACGGTACTCGCCGCGCAGGCCGACGGCGCCTCGGTGATGACGATCGAAGGTCTCGCCACCGACGGCACCATGCATCCGATGCAGGCGGCGTTCAAGGAATGTCACGGGCTGCAGTGCGGCTTTTGCACGCCGGGCATGGTGATGAGCGCGATCGACCTCGTCAACCGCTATCCGAACGCGTCCGAGCAGACGATCCGCGAGGAGCTCGAAGGCAACCTGTGTCGCTGCACGGGCTATCAGAACATCGTGAAGGCGGTGCAACAGGGCACCGCCGCAATGCGGAAGTGACGGAGGAACCATGGGCGCGACCGACCAGGGCGTGATCGGCCAATCGATCCGTCGCAAGGAAGACCAGCGCTTCCTCACGGGAGCGGGGCAATACACCGACGACGTCAATCCGCCGGGCCACGTGCACGCCGTTTTCCTGCGCTCGCCGCACGCGCACGCGAAGATCCGCAAGATCGACACGGCGAAAGCGAAAGCCGCGCCGGGGGTCGTCGCCGTGTTCACCGGCGCGGACCTCGAGGGCGTCAACGGCCTGCCGTGCGGCTGGCTCATCACCGGCACCGACGGCAAGCCGATGAACGAGCCGCCGCATCCGGTTCTCGCCAAGGACAAGGTCCGCTACGTCGGCGATCACGTCGCGATGGTGCTCGCGGAAACGCCGCACCAGGCGAAGGACGCGGCGGAGCTGATCGACGTCGACTACGACGTGCTGCCGGCGGTGGTCAACTGTGTCGACGCGCTCAAGCCGGGTGCGCCACAGATCCACGACGGCGCGCCGGGCAACAAGTGCTACGCGTGGGCATGGGGGGCAAGGCCGCGGCCGACGCCGCCTTCGCCAAGGCGACGCACGTGACGAAGCTCGACATCGTCAACAATCGCCTGATCCCGAACGCAATCGAGCCGCGCGCCGCGGTAGCGTCGTACAACCGCGCCGACGACAGCTACACGCTCTACGTCGCGAACCAGAACCCGCACGTCGAGCGGCTCCTGATGACGGCGTTCGTGCTGGGGCTCCCCGAGCCCAAGGTGCGGGTGATCGCGCCCGACGTGGGCGGCGGCTTCGGCTCCAAGATCTATCTCTACGCCGAGGAGACGGCGATGGTCTGGGCGTCGAAACGGGTAAACCGCCCGATCAAATGGACGGCGGAGCGGAGCGAGAGCTTTCTGTCCGACGCCCACGGACGCGACCATGTGACGCACGTGGAGCTCGCCTTGGACAACGCGGGCAAGTTCCTCGCGATGCGCGTCGATACGACGGCGGCGATGGGTGCGTACTTGTCGACATTCGCCTCGTGCATCCCGACGATTCTCTACGCCACGCTGCTCGCCGGACAGTACACGACGCCCGCCATCTACGCCGAAGTGACGGCCTCGTTCACGAACACGGCGCCGGTGGACGCCTATCGCGGCGCCGGCCGTTCCGAGGCGACCTACGTCGTGGAGCGCATCGTGCATCAGGCGGCCGTCGACCTCGGCATTGCGCAGGACGAGATCCGCCGCCGCAACTTCATCCGGAGCTTCCCGTACCAGACGCCGGTGGCGCTGACCTACGACACCGGCAACTACGACGCGACGCTCGACGAAGCAAACAAGATCGCCGATGTCGCGGGCTTCGCGGCGCGCAAGGCCGAGGCGGCAAAGCGCGGCAAGCTGCGGGGGATCGGCTATGCGACCTACATCGAGGCCTGCGGGCTCGCGCTGTCGAACATCGCGGGTGCGCTGGGTGCGCGAGCCGGATTGTTCGAGGCGGGCGAAGTGCGCGTGCATCCGACCGGCAGCGTGACGGTGTTCACCGGTTCGCACAGTCACGGTCAGGGCCACGAGACGACGTTCGCGCAGGTCGTCGCGGCGAAGCTCGGCGTGCCAGTCGAGGACGTCGATGTCGTCCACGGCGACACCGGCCGGGTCCCCTTCGGCATGGGCACCTACGGCTCGCGCTCGCTGGCGGTGGGCGGCACGGCGATCGTCAAGGCGCTGGACAAGATCGTCGCCAAGGGCAAGAAGATCGCTGCACATCTGCTCGAAGCCGCGGAACAGGACATCGAGTTCAAGGATGGCAGGTTCACCGTCGCCGGCACCGACCGCAGCAAGACTTTCGGCGAGATCGCCCTGACGGCGTACGTGCCGCACAACTATCCGCTCGACAAGCTCGAGCCGGGGCTCGACGAAACGGCGTTCTACGACCCGACGAACTTCACGTATCCGGCCGGCACGCACATCTGTGAAGTCGAAGTCGATCCGGAAACGGGGGTCGTCAACGTCGTCGGCTTCACCGCCTGCGACGATTTCGGCAACATCGTCAATCCGATGATCGTCGAGGGCCAGGTGCATGGGGGCGTCGCGCAGGGGATCGGCCAGGCGCTGCTCGAAAACTGCGTCTACGATGCGGAGAGCGGCCAACTGCTGACCGACAGCTGCATGGACTACGCGATGCCACGCGCCGACGACCTGCCGTCGTTCAAGGTCGGAACGAAGGTGACGCCCTGCACGCACAACCCGCTGGGCGTCAAGGGCTGCGGCGAAGCCGGGGCGATCGGCGCTCCGGCGGCGATGATGAACGCCGTGCACGATGCGCTCGCGGCGGTGGGCGTCAAGTACCTCGACATGCCGGCGTCGCCGCACCGCGTGTGGCAGGCGATCCAGTCGGCGAAGGCATAAGGAGACGCGCATGTACGCATTCGAGCTCACCCGCGTAAAGACCGTCGCCGAAGCCGCCGCCGCGCTTGCGAAGTCGGGCGGAAAGCCGCTCGCCGGTGGTCAGAGCCTTATCGGCGCGATGAAGCTGCGCCTTGCCCAGCCCGGCACGCTTGTCGACCTGTCGGGGATCGCCGAGCTCGCGGGAATCAAGAACGAAGGCGACGCGATCGTCATCGGGGCGATGACGCGTCATGCCGAGGTTGCGGCGTCGAGCGTCGTCAAAGCCGCGATTCCGGCGCTCGCCGCGCTCGCACATGGAATCGGCGACCGGCAGGTGCGCAACATGGGCACGCTGGGCGGCTCGCTCGCCAACAACGATCCGGCTGCCGACTGGGCGGCGGGTGTCCTCGGGCTCGGCGCGACCGTCCAGACGAACAGGCGCAAGATCGCCGCCGACGATTTCTTCAAGGGGATGTACGAAACGGCGCTCGGCGCCGACGAGATCATTACCGCGGTGAGCTTTCCCGTTCCAAAGAAAGCGGCGTACGTGAAGTTTCCCAATCCGGCGTCGCGTTTCGCGCTGACCGGCGTGTTCGTAGCGCAAACCGGCGCCGGCGTTCGCGTGGCGGTCACGGGCGCAGCTTCGAGCGTATTCCGGGCGAAGGCGCTGGAGGCCGCGCTCTCGAAGAGCTTCACCGTCGATGCCGCACGCGCGGTCAAGGTCGATGCCAAGGGCCTCGCCGGCGACCTGCACGCGTCGCCCGAATACCGCGCGCACCTGATTCCCGTCCTCGCCGCGAGGGCCGTCGCCGCCGCCGGCTGACCCCTCCCGGTTTTGCTATGCTGTCGGCCGGCGCCGCCTGCGCCGGCCGATTGTTTTTGCCTCTTCACGCCCGCGATGCCGGACTCCCGTGTCCCACCTTCGGTCGACGCCGTCGCGGCGCTTCTCGATCGCCACGACTATCTCGCCGATCGAAGACTCGCGACCGGCGTTTTCCTGGCGCTCAAGATGGGGCGCCCGCTGTTCCTCGAGGGCGAAGCAGGCGTTGGCAAGACCGAGATCGCGAAAGTGCTGGCGGCCGCGCTCGGCAAGCGCCTGGTGCGGCTGCAGTGCTACGAAGGGCTCGATGTCGCGTCGGCGGTGTACGAGTGGAACTACCCCCGGCAGATGATCGAGATCCGGCTGTCCGAGGCTGGCGGCCATCTCGATCGCGAGCGGCTCGGGCACGACATCTTCACCGCCGCATTCCTGCTGAAGCGGCCGATTCTCGAGGCGCTGGCGCCTGCCGACGGCATCGCGCCGGTGCTGCTGATCGACGAGCTCGATCGCACCGACGAGCCGTTCGAGGCCTATCTCCTCGAGGTGCTCGCCGAATACCAGGTGACGATTCCCGAGCTGGGCCCGATCCGCGCCAAAGCGCCGCCAGTCGTCGTCATCACGTCGAACCGGACGCGCGAAATACACGACGCGATCAAACGCCGTTGCCTTTACCACTGGGTCGGCTATCCCGACGCCATGCGCGAGCTCGCGATCGTCCGGCGCAAGTGTCCAGAGGTGCCGGAAGCGCTGGCGCGCGAAGTGGTCGCGTTCACGCAGCGGCTCCGCGCGATGGATCTCTTCAAGGCGCCCGGCATCGCCGAAACGCTCGACTGGGCCGAGGCGCTGGTCGCGCTCGACCGGGTGGCACTCGATCCGCAGACGGTAGCCGACACCGCCGGCGTGCTGCTCAAGTATCAGGACGACGTAGGCGCGCTTTCGCCGGACATCGCCGCGAGGCTCGTCGCCGAAGCGCGCGCGGGGATCGGGTTGTGATCGGACATTCGGGCGTGCGGACCGGCGAGCTCGCGGGCGCGATTCCGCTCGCGCCGAAGGGGCGGATCGCGGCGAACGTCGTCCATTTCGTCCGCGTGCTGCGGGCGGCTGGGCTTCCGGTCGGCCCGGCGCGCACGCTCGCGGCCCTGGAGGCCGCGGAGGCCGTGGGACTCGCGAACCGCGCGGACTTGCGCGCCGCTCTTTCGACCGTGCTCGTGTCGCGGCACGAGCACCTGCCGGTGTTCGAGCAGGCGTTCGACCTCTTCTGGCGCAATCCGAAAGTGCTGGAAAAGCTGATCGCGTCGCTGCTGCCGAAGGTCTACGGGCGGGGTGGCGAAGCGGCGCCGGCGCCGGAGCTGCCGGCACGGATCGCCGAGGCGATGCTGCCGCCGGCAGACCTGAAGTTGCCATCGACCGACAGCGACGAGATCGAGCTCGATGCCGCGTTCACGGTATCGCCGCGCGAGATCCTGCAGCACAAGGACTTCGAGACGATGACCACCGCCGAGCTCGCTGCCGTGCGGACGATGCTCGCGAGACTGCGGCTGCCGCTGCCCCAGTTGCCAACGCGGCGGACAACGCCGGCCACCCGCGGCCATTGCGTCGACCTGCGCGCAACGCTGCGGCGGGCCACCGGCGCTGCGGGAGCGCTTTCACCCCTCGCCTGGCGGCAGCGCTTGCGGCGAACCCCGCCACTGGTCGTGCTGTGCGACATTTCCGGGTCGATGGATCGCTACGCGAGGATGCTGCTCCACTTCCTGCACGCGATCACCAACGATCGCGACCGCGTCCATGTCCTGCTGTTTGGTACGCGCCTCACCAACATCACGCGGCATCTGAAGCATCGCGACGTCGACGTTGCCCTCGCGCGGGTCACGACCGCCGTCTCCGACTGGGCTGGTGGGACCCGGATCGGGACCTGCCTTGCCGATTTCAATCGGCACTGGTCCCGGCGCCTGCTCGGGCAGAACGCCGTCGTCCTCCTGATCAGCGACGGCCTCGACGCCGAGGGGGGCGAGGGGCTCGCGCTACAGATGGAACGCCTGCACAAGTCCTGCCGTCGGCTCGTCTGGCTGAATCCGCTGCTGCGCTACGAGGGCTTCGAGGCGCGTCCGGCAGGGATCCGGGCGATGCTGCCGCACGTCGACGACTTCCTGCCGGTGCACAATATGGAAAGCCTGACCCAGCTCGCGGCCGCGCTCGACGCACCGCATTCGCGAGCGGCGCTCCGGCGGGCCGCCTGAGGAGACACGGATGGAGATGACGAGCACCCGCATGGTGCCCGCACCCGTCGAAACGGTATGGTCGGCGCTCAACAATCCGGAAATGCTCAAGGGGTGCATTCCCGGCTGCGAGGCGATCCTCTCCGACGGCGAAAACGCGTTCCGGATTGCGCTCGCCGCAAAGGTCGGCCCCGTCGCGGCGAAGTTCGCCGGGCGGATGACGCTTTCCGACGTCGATCCGCCCCGCGGCTACACGCTGTCCTTCGATGGACAGGGCGGTGCGGCGGGGTTCGCAAAGGGCGAAGCCAGAGTCGCGCTTGCGCCGGCTCAGAACGGCGCAGCGACCGAGCTGTCCTACGCCGTAAAAGCGCAGGTCGGCGGCAAGATCGCGCAGCTCGGGTCGCGATTGGTCGATGGTGCCGCGCAAAAGCTCGCCGATGACTTCTTCGGTCGCTTTTCCGATGCGGTTGCCGTCGAGGTGGGCGTGGCGCCGGCGGCCACAGCGGCGCCTGGTCGGGGGTGGGTGCGCTGGGTCGCGATCGCGCTGATCGCCGGCATCATCATCTACATGTTCTTGCGTACGGCGAAATAACGGATCATCGAGCCGCGAACTCGTCGCGGATTTGCGGGGTTTCCATGGATAGCGTCGATCTCGAAGTGCTCAAACGATGTGCCGAATGGCGGGGCGACGGCCGGCGCGTGCTGCTCGTCACCGTGGTCAGGACCTGGGGCAGTTCGCCGCGGCCGCCCGGGGCCATGCTCGCGGTGCGCGACGACGGCCTGGTCGAGGGCTCGGTATCGGGTGGCTGCATCGAGGACGACCTCGTCGGTCGCGTCCGCCAGCACGGAATGACGGCGCAGAAATGCGACGTCGTCACCTACGGCGTGACGGCGGACGAGGCGCGCCGGTTCGGGCTGCCCTGCGGGGGAACGATCCAGCTCGTGCTCGAGCCGCTGTCCGCCGATTCCGGAATTGCGCCGCTGCTCGCCGCGACCGAAGGGGGAACGCTCGTCGCTCGCCGGCTCGACCTCGCGACGGGAATCGCGACGCTGGGGCCGGCCCGCGCCGCCGATGGCCTCGCGTTCGACGGCAAGGTGCTGACGACGGTCCACGGCCCGCGCTACCGGATGCTCGTGATCGGCGCCTCGCAGCTTTCCAAGTATCTCGCGACGATGGCGCAGGGTCTCGACTATCAGGTGACCGTCTGCGATCCGCGTTCCGAATACGAGGGCACGTGGGATGTCGACGGGGTGCCGCTCGTCAGGACGATGCCCGACGACACCGTGCAGGCGATGAAGCTCGACGAGCGGTGCGCGGTGATCGCGCTCACCCACGATCCCAAGCTCGACGACATGGCGCTGATGGAAGCGCTGAAGTCTCGGGCGTTCTACGTCGGTGCGCTGGGCTCGCGCGCGAACAACGCCAAGCGGCGCATTCGCCTCAAGGATCTCGACCTGACCGACGATGAGATCGCCCGGCTGCACGGGCCGATCGGGATCTACATCGGCAGCCGGACCCCGCCGGAAATCGCCGTGTCGATCCTGGCCGAGGTCATCGCGGTCAAGAATGGCGTTGCGCTGCCCGACATCGCGCGGGTGGCCGTTGCCAAGGAGAAGCTCGGCCCGTCGGTGGCGTGCGAGGTGGCCGCGGTCGATCCGTAGCAACAGCGGCGATTGGACGCGGCCGCCGTGATTGTTCCGCCGCGCCGAAGCAAGTCCGAGGCGCGCGCCCGAAGGCATGCCGGCAGCATGGCGAGGGCGCGCAACACACAAATGCGCCCACCTCGCCCCGTCCCTCCGGGTTGCTGCCAACAAGCGCATCCGCGTCGTTGCGAGTCTCGCGCATCTTCCCGATATCCGCTTCGCCTCGCGCCTAGCCGCCATCGCTTTTTGGCCCTGCAACGCATACGTGAGAGGAAGCCCGGCAGCCTCCTAGGCGCCGGAGAGCGCGGCGCCGCGCTGCGCTTCGAGCGCTTCCCAGCGTGCGAGGTCGCGCGGCAGGTCGACGTCCCATAGTGCGGGAAGCTCTCGCCACCCGGCACGCGCGCTGACCAGATTTCTGCGCGTCGCCGCCATGACGCCCGCCGTGCCCCAGGCAACGCCACTGAAGACGTCGATCGGTCGCGCGAGGCCTACCAGCACATAGCCGCCGTCCTCCGCGGGAACGAGCACCGCGTCGTGATCGGCGAGCGTTGCCGCGGCCTCGGCGAGGCAATTGGCGTCGAGCGTCGGGCAATCGGTGCCGATCAGCAGCGCCGATTGGCCCTCGCCGAGCGACGAATCGAGGGCGTGGCGCATCCGCGCGCCGAGATCTTCGCCGCTCTGCGTCGCGAGTTCGACCTCGTATCTATCGCGCCATTCGAGGAATGCCGGGTGCTGCGCGTCAGGCGCGCACCACAGCTCGACTCGTCCGACGATGCCTGTCGCTCGCGCCGCCGTCGCGGTCGCGAGCGTGCGTTCGCAAAGCTCCCGATGCACCGAAGCCGCGCGCTCGGCGCCGAGCGTGCTCGCGAGTCGCGTCTTGACGTCGCCCGGCACGGGCTCCTTCGCGAAGACGAGCAACGTCGGCGCGCCAAACGGATGATCGACATCGGCAATGATCGGGTAGGGCGCAGCGAGCGCGTGAGGATCCGCGCCGCACCAGTAGCGCAGGCGGAGCAGCCACATCGAGACGATGGTCCGCCAAAGCCCGCCGCGTTCCCAGCGGCGTCCCGAGGTCGAGATGCGGTGGACGATTCGAAGCGGCGGCCCTGCGGCGTGCTTCAAGCGGGCCGACAGTTCGACGTCCTCCATCAGCGGTTGATCGGGGTACCCGCCGATGGCGACGAACAGTTCGCGCGTGACGAAAATTCCCTGGTCGCCGGTCGCGATTCCGGTGAGACGCGAGCGCGCGTTCATCATCGCAGCGACGATTCGCAGCGACCGCGAGCGGCCTGAGATCGCGACGTCGAAACGGCCCCAGCGCTTGCGGCGTCCCAAGGCATCCAGCATGGCGATGACGCCTTCCGTCGATACGATCGAGTCCGCGTGCAGGAACAGCAGCACGTCACCGCGGGCGACGGCGGCGCCCGCGTTCATCTGGCGCGCGCGTCCCCGCGCAGCAAAGAGCACGCGGTCGGCGCGCTGCCGCGCGAAATCGACGGTCGCGTCCCGGCTGCCGCCATCGACGACGATGACCTCGTGGCCCTGCGCGCGGAGCGGCTGCAGCGGCACCAGCGTCGCCGCGATGCGCCGCGCTTCGTCGAGCGCTGGAATGACGATCGATACGCGCATGCGTGGGCGGTGACGATCAGCCCAGTGCGCCGCCGCAGCTCGAGCCCTGGCCCGCCGTGCAGCCGTAGCAATGATCGGCGACCGCTATGGGCAGCCCGTCAAGCGCGGTATGCGCGAGCTCCGAGACGTGCCGACGAGGCCCGCCGGCGATCACGAGCGGAATGCCCAGCATCTGGTTGAAGTCGCAGTCGTAGAGGTAGCCCCGCCAGTCGACGCTGACGAGAGACCGGCACATCACCCCGTCGAGGTTCGCCGGGTTGTGCGCCGCGCGTAGCAGCTGCATGTAATCGACGAACTTGCCCTGCGACACGAGCGTCGAGCCAAAGCGGTTGATCGGCATGTTGGCGAGCGTGAAGAGCGCATTGAACACGATGCCGAAGCGCAGACCGAGTTCGCGCCTGTAGGCGACCTCGAGCGGGTGCTGCGCGGGCGGCAGCACCGGACCCTGCGGGTTGTAGACGAGGTTGACCACGAGCCCGGTCGCGCCATGACCGTAGCCGAGCGCGTTCAGCTTCTTCAACGCTAGAATCGACGACTCGAACACGTTCGGGCCGCGCTGGCGGTCGACGTTGTCCTTGGAATAGCACGGAAGCGACGCGACGATTTCGACGTGTTCTGCGGCGAGAAACGCGGCCATACTTTCGAATCCGGGCTCGTTCAGGATCGTGAGGTTGCAACGGTCGATGACGCGAATGCCCGACAGACGTGCCGCGTGGACGAGACGGCGGAAGTCCGGGTGGAGCTCCGGGGCGCCGCCGGTCACGTCGAGCGTTGCGATCGCCCTGCTGCGCAGCACGGCCAGCACGTCGTCGATCGTTTCGCTCGCCATCATCTCCGTGCGGTCGGGGCTCGCGTTGACGTGGCAGTGGAAGCACGCCTGGTTGCACCGGTAGCCGAGGTTTACCTGCAAGGTGTCGAGGCGACGGCGCGCGATCGGCGGAAAATCGGTGCGGGCGAGCAGCGGCAGCGTGGCGTGCATCGGGCGCGGCTAGTCAGGACGGGGACGACGCGCGCGATGTCGATCGCGATTTCCACTTGCGGAGCACGACCGGAGTCAGCGCGAGGACTCCGAGCAGCGCCAGCGCGAAAAGCGTCTCGCCTCCCACGAGCTCGTCGGTCGATTCGATGCGCGCGAGCGTCCGGCCGAGATTCACGTAGACGAACGCGCCGGGAACGACGCCGAGCAGCGTCGCCAGGGCGTAGGTGCGCACTCGGATGGTCGTGAACGCCGGCGCGAGGTTGACGAGAAAGAATGGAAACAACGGGACGAGGCGCAAAAACAGCAGATAGCTGAAGGCGTTTGCCGAAAATCCGCCGTTGATGCGCTCACCGAGCGCGCCCATCCGGTGCCGTGCGGCGTCGGCGAACAAATAGCGGGCGGCCAGGAACGCGAGCGTCGCGCCGATGGTCGCCGCGACCACCACCAATGCGGTGCCGACCCAGCGCCCGAACAGGAACCCGATGGCGAGCGACATCACCGTGGCAATCGGCAGGCTGAACGCGACCGCGCTCATGTATCCGAAGAACGCGACCGCGAGCGCCGTGACGTAATGCTCCGCGGTAAACGCGAGCAGGGCGTCGCGATTCGCCTTCAGCGTGGCGAGGTTGAGATAGCGGCTGCCGTCGAAGACGAAGAACGCGACGAGGACGCCGACGAAGACGAGCGCGAGCGCCAGCCTGGTCCACGCGGCGCCGCGATTCGGCGCGTGCGCGGCCATCAGGTGGGCGCTCCGCGCAGCCCGAAAAGGCGCTGCAGCCACCGTTTCGACGTCGGCGTCAGGCTTTCTCTCATCCTCAGGTCGACGACGCGGCGGTTGATCTGCGCGAGCGTCGGATAGGCATGGATCACCGCCGACAGATCACCCGCCCGCATTCCATTCGACACGGCGAGCGCGAACTCGGCGATCAGCTCGCCGGCGTGGGGGCCGGCGATCGCTGCGCCAAGGAGCCTGCCGCGGTGATTGGTGACGATCTTGGCAAAGCCTTCCGTCTCGCCCTCGGCACGCGCGCGGTCGACATCGGCGAAGGGGAATCGATACACGTTGTACGCGCTGCCGCTGCGCTTTGCTTCGGTTTCGGACAAGCCCACGCGGGCGAGCTCGGGATCGGTGAACGTGCACCAGGGAACGATCGTCGACGGCCGCGCCCACTTCATCCGGAACAGCGCGTTGCGCAGGACGATGCCCGCGTGGTGCTCGGCGACATGGGTGAACAGGAGGCCGCTCGCGGCATCGCCGACGACGTAGACCGAGGGGTTGGTCGTGCGCAGGCCGTCGACCTGAACGATCCGTCCATCGTCGACGCGGACGCCGGCGAGATCGAGTCCCAGGCCATCGATGTTTGGGGTCCGGCCGGCCGCGAGAAGCAGATGCGAGCCGGCGAGTACCTTCGGCACGCCGTCACCGGTACGCACCGTCACGCGCACGTCGCTCTTGCGGCCTTCGAAGGCGAGGATCGCCGCCCCAAGGAAGAAGCGCACGCCCTCGGCGGTCATCTGGCGCATCACCACCGCCGCGAGGTCGTCATCCTCGCGCGGGAGGATCTGCCGTGCCGTGTCGATGACGGAAACTTCGCTGCCAAGCCGCCGGAACGCTTGCGCCATTTCACTGCCGATCGGGCCTGCGCCGATCACAATCAGCGCCGGCACCGGCTCGCGCAGGTCGAACACGGTTTCGTTGGTGAGATAAGGCGTCGTCTCGATGCCGGGAAGCTTCGGCACCGTCGGGCGCGATCCGGTGGCGATGACGAACGTGCGCGCGGTGAGGCGGCGGCCATCGACCTCGATGGCGTCGGGCGCCGCGAACCTGCCCGCGCCGAAGATCACGTCGACGCCCAGCCCTCGGAAGCGCTCGGGACTGTCGGTGGGCTCGATCCCGCGGATCACGTCGCGCACGTGCGCCATGACGCGGGCGAGGTCAGGATGCGGGTCGGAAGGAGCGAGCGCCCAGCGGTCCGCCTGGCGCATCTGCCAGGCGATCCGTGCCGATTTGATGAGCGTCTTCGATGGCACGCAGCCGTACCACAGGCAGTCGCCGCCCAGTTTGTGCTTTTCGACGAGGGCGACTTTCGCGCCGAGCGTGGCACCGCCCGCGGCGACGGTGAGCCCGCCGGAGCCTCCCCCGATCACCACGATGTCGAATTCGGGCTTGGCCATTCTTGTCGGGGTCAGGGACGAATTTGTCGGCGCCGCGCATCGAACGGAAATTCGTCTCTGACGCCAATGGATGTCGTTTGACTGCCGGGTGCGGCGGACGTTCGGCACGCGCCGCAAGGAGCTCCCATTTTACCCGGACGAGCGAGCGCGGCGCGCGAGGCGTAAGCCGAGCGAAGGCCCGAGGGGCGCGTCGCCGCGCGACCGAGCGGCGCCCGACGACCGCGCGTATCGCGAAGCACCGGCAGCCGGAGGCCCGGCGTTCAATGAAAATCGCGGGACTTCGGCGTGAGGCGGCCGAGCAGCGGCGTCAAGTCGACGAGCCGGCCCGCGAGCACGTGGACGACCCGGCCCTCACGCTCGACGTTGCCGTACACGGCAAGGAGCTTCGCGCCGAGAAGCTCGCGGCGCTGGCGATCGCCGAGATCGCGCCAGACGATCACGTTGGTCGCGCCGGTCTCGTCCTCCAGCGTGACAAATACGACGCCGCTCGCGGTGTCGGGCCGCTGCCGGCCGATGACGATGCCGGCGGTGCGGACGATGCGGCCGTGCGGTGTCGCCCCGATTTCGGCTGCCGTCAGCAATCGGCGGCGGCGGAGCTGTTCGCGCAAGAGCGAGAGCGGATGGCGGCGAAGCGTGAGCGAGAGCGCCCGATAATCGGCGACGATGTCCTGGCCCTCGGTCGGCGCCGGCAGGGCGGGCTCGGCTTCGTCGAACGTTCCGCCCGCGAAGAGCGGCGGCAAGCGCTCGACGCCGGCGACATCCCACGCCGCGTCGTGACGATGGCCGGCGAGCGTCGCAAGCGCGTCGGCTTCGGCGAGGCAGCTCAGGTCGCGCTGGTCGAGGGCCGCACGAAGCGCGAGGTCGGGGACGCTGTCGAAGGGCCGCGCGCGGCGTGCTTCGACGATCCGCTGCGCGCCGGCTTCGGAGAGCCCGGCGATCATCCGCAGACCAAGGCGCAGCATCGGGGCATTCGTGCCTTGGCTGTCGGCCGAAGGAGTGGGGCGATTGGAAGGAAAAGTCTCTGGGTTCCCGCGTTCGCGGGAATGACAGTTCCAGCGAAAGTCGTCGCCCCCGCGGAGGCGGGGGCCCAGGGTCGTTGCGTCGGTTGCCGCTTCCAGCGTGCAGTCCCACTCGCTCACCGTGACGTCGACCGGTCGTACTTCGACGCCGTGCCGCCGCGCATCCTGCACGAGCTGCGACGGGCCGTAGAAGCCCATCGGCAGCGAGTTCAAAAGCGCGCCGCAAAACGCGGCGGGCGCGTAGCGCTTGAGCCACGCCGACACGTAGACGAGCAACGCGAAGCTCGCGGAGTGCGATTCCGGAAAGCCGTATTCGCCGAAGCCCAGGATCTGCTGGTAGATCTGCCGCGCGAACGCCTCGGAGAGCCCGCGCGCGCTCATGCCGTCGATCAGCCGCCGCTCGAATTTATCGAGCCCGCCCTTTCTCCGCCACGCGGCCATCGAGCGGCGCAGGCGGTCGGCTTCGCCCGGCGTGAAGCCGGCGGCGACGATCGCGAGCTGCATCACCTGCTCCTGGAAGATCGGCACGCCGAGCGTGCGTTCAAGCACGCCTTTCACCGCGTCGCTCGGATAGGTGATCGGTTCCAATCCCTGCCGCCGCTTGAGATACGGGTGCACCATCCCACCCTGGATCGGGCCCGGGCGGACGATCGCGACCTCGATGACGAGATCGTAGAAGCACGCGGGCTTCAACCGCGGCAGCATCGACTGTTGCGCGCGCGACTCGATCTGGAACACGCCGATAGTGTCGGCGCGCTGGCACATCGCATAGACCTCCGGGTCCTCGGGAGGAATGTCCTGCATCGTCAGCGACGCGCCGCGCCACCGCGACACCATCTCGAGGCAGCGGCGGATCGCCGAGAGCATCCCGAGCGCGAGGCAGTCGACCTTGAGCAGCCCAAGCGCATCGAGATCGTCCTTGTCCCACTGGAGCACCGTGCGCTCCGCCATCGCGGCGTTCTCGACCGGCACCATCCGCTCCAGCAGATCGCGGGTGATGACGAAGCCGCCGACGTGCTGCGAGAGGTGGCGCGGGAAGCCTATCAGCTCGTTCGTGAGCGCGACGAGCCGCACGATGACCGGGTTGTCGGGCGCGAAGCCCGCTTCGCGGATGCGCTGCTCCCCGACTTCGCGGCCGTCCCACCACGCGAACACGCCGGCCAGGCGATCGACCTGCGCGAGGTCGAGCCCCAGCGCCTTGCCGACGTCGCGCACCGCGCTCTTCGGCCGATAGGTGATGAGCGTCGCGGCGAGTGCGGCGCGGTCGCGGCCGTACTTGGCGTAGACGTATTGCATGACGTCCTCGCGCCGCTGGTGCTCGAAGTCGACGTCGATGTCGGGCGGCTCGTTCCGTTCCCTGCTGATGAAACGCTCGAACAGCATCGACATCCGCGACGGATCGACCTCGGTGATGCCGAGCGCGTAGCAGACCGCCGAGTTTGCCGCCGAGCCGCGGCCCTGGCAAAGGATGTTCTTCGATCGCGCGAATGCCACGATGTCGTGAACCGTGAGGAAGTAGGGCTCGTATTTGAGCTCGGCGATCAGCGCGAGCTCGTGCTCGATCAGCTCGCGGACCTCCGCGGGAACGCCGTCGCCATAGCGCCGCGCAAGTCCTTCCGCCATCAACTTGCGCAAGTACGACGCCGGCGTCTCGCCCGGCGGGACGAGTTCCTCCGGATACTCGTAGCGCAGCTCGGCGAGCGAAAACGTGCAGCGCTGCGCGACGGCAACCGTCTCGGCGAGCAACTGCGGCGGATAGATCGTCGCGAGCCGCGCCCGCGAGCGCAGATGGCGCTCGCCGTTGGGATGGAGCGCGTAGCCGCATTCGGAGAGCGGCTTCGCGAGGCGAATCGCGGCGAGCGTGTCCTGCAGCGCGCGCCTCACGCGGACGTGCATGTGGACATCGCCGGCGGCGACCTGCGGCAGCCCGCTTGCCTTGGACAACGTGGCGTAGCGCGCGAGCCGCACCCGGTCGCCGGCGCGGGCGAAGAGCTCGACGGCGATCCACGCCCGGCCGGGGAAGGTCGCGGCGACCCAGCGCGCGGAAAGTAGGGTCAGAGACGACTTTTCGCGGTCGTCCGCGCAATGAGGCCGGCGCGACGGAAAAATCGCCTCCGCCCCTATTTTCCACAGCGCGAGCAATCCTTCCGCGAAGGCCGCAACATCGTCGCGCGAGAGCGCATACGTCCCTTTCTTCGCCTGTCGCCTGCCGCGGGTGATCAGCTGCGTGAGATTGCCGTAGCTCGCGCGATCGGTCGCGAGCAGCACGAGCGTCATGCCGTCGACGAGCGTGAATTCGCTGCCGATGACGAGCGGCAATCGCGCTTCCTGCGCCGCAAGATGCGCGCGAACCGCGCCCGAGACCGAGCATTCGTCGGTAATGGCGAGCGCGGCATAGCCCAGCGCCGCCGCGCGCTCGACCAGCTCTTCCGGGTGCGAGGCGCCGCGCAGGAAGGAAAAATTCGACAGGCAATGCAGCTCGGCGTAGGCGGGGAGCATGGCGTTCGGTTGTGCAAAGCCGGGTTCGAACCACCGCGGAAGCAATTATGTCGATACCGTACAAATATACGGTACTTGTCGAGGCATGGCGAGCGCCCGCCGATTTCCATCATTGAATCAAGGGCATGGAATGCCATTTACGGGTGGGAGTGCCCGGCGCGGTAAGATGCCGGCCTTCCGCTCCGCCTTTTCCCGCCCGGCGCCAACACGAAAAGTCCGCAATGCCCGCTATCGCCTTCGACCGCTTCTACCGCTACGCCGATTTGAGCTCGCTCCTCCAGGCTTTCGCCTCCGAGCACCCGCAGCTGGTCGCGGTCGAATCCATCGGCAAGAGCTACGAGGGGCGCGACATCTGGGTCGTCGCCGTCACCAATACGGCCACCGGTCCCGCCGCGGAGAAGCCGGCGTTCTGGATCGACGGCAACATCCACGCGACCGAGGTCGCGGGGTCGGCGGCCAGCCTGTATTTCCTGCACATGCTGGTGACGGGGTACGGGCAGGATGCCGACGTGACGCGCGCGCTCGACACCCGCGCGTTCTACATTTGCCCGCGAATCAATCCGGACGGCGCCGAATGGGCGCTTGCGGACACGCCGAAATGGGTCCGTTCCAGCACGCGCCCGTATCCGTACGACGAGGAGGAGATCGAAGGGCTGACTGTCGAGGATATCGACGGCGATGGGCGGATCCTGCAGATGCGCCTTCGCGATCCGAATGGGCTGTGGAAGGATCATCCACAGCAGCCCGGCCTGATGATCCGCCGCGATCCGATCGAGACCGGCGGGACGTATTACCGCGTGCTGCCCGAGGGCACCGTCGAGGACTGGGACGGCTATACGCTGCGCCAGAAGAAGCCGAAGCAGGGGCTCGACCTCAACCGCAACTTTCCGGCGAGCTGGCGGCAGGAGTTCGAGCAGCTGGGTGCCGGGCCGTACCCCGCGTCCGAGCCCGAGGTCCGCGCGATCGTCGCGTTCATCGCGTCGCATCCGAACATCACCGGTGCGACGACGTTCCATACGTGGAGCGGCGTGTTGCTGCGTCCCTTCGAGCACTCGCCCGACGACGAGATGCATGCCGAGGACCTATGGTTCTACAAGAAAGTCGGCGAGAAGGGGCACGAGCTGACCGGCTATCCGGCGATCTCCGTCTACCACGAGTTCCGCTACCACCCGAAGTCGGTGATTGCCGGCACCTTCGACTGGCTCTACGAGCACCTCGGGATGTACACGTGGGTGGTCGAGATCTGGAGCCCGATGCGCGAAGCGGGCATCGAGAAATATCTTTACATCGACTGGTTCCGCGACCATCCGCCCGACGACGACTTGAAGCTCTATGCGTGGAATCGCGACCGGCTCGGCGGCGTCGCGCACGTCGCGTGGAAGCCGTTCGACCACCCGCAACTCGGCAAGATCGAGCTCGGCGGCTGGAACCGCTTCCACGCGTTCTCGAATCCGCCGCCGCAGTTTCTCGAGCGCGAGCTCGCCCGCTTCCCGAAGTGGATCCTGTGGCAGGCGCTGACCTCGCCGAAGATGGAGCTGGTCGCCGCCGCAGCCGATGCCCTGAGCGGAGACAGCTGGCGCGTGCGCCTCGTCGTGCAGAACACGGGATGGCTGCCGAGTTACGTGTCGAAGCGCGCGCTGGAGCGCAAGGTCGTGCGCGGCGTCATCGCCGAGATCGGGTTGCCCGCGGGTGCGCGACTGCTGCACGGCAAGCGGCGGGAAATGCTGGGCCAGCTCGAGGGCAAGGCGTACAAGCACACCGGCGTCTCGTTCTGGCCCGACTACAACCTCACCGACGATCGCGTCAAGGTCGAATGGATCGTGCGTGCGAAGAAGGGCGAGCGGATCGAACTGGCCGCGCGACACGAGAAGGCGGGCGTCGTGCGCGCGACCGTCACGCTCTCCTGAAAGGGCGAAGGGAAGCAAGGAGGCTGCAATGAACACACGCTCGACGGGAATGCGCGCCATCGCGACCTTGTTGCTGCTGCTGGTCGGAAGTTGTGCGGCACCGCCTGCAACCTCTCCTCGGGCGGGACTCGACAGGATCCAGCACATCGTCGTCGTCTACGCGGAGAACCGCAGCTTCGATCATCTGTACGGATTGTTTCCCGGCGCCGACGGCCTCGCGAACCTCGCACCCGCGCAAGACACGCAAGTCGATCGCGACGGCGCGCCGCTGCCGGAGCTGCCGCCGGCATGGAAGGGCAAGACGCCGGATCCCGCGTTTCCCTACCGGATGCCGAATCGGCCGTTCAAGCTCGACGGACCGCCGCTCAACCTGCCGCTTTCGCAGCAGGTGCGAAGCCCGATCCACAAGTTCTACCAGAACTACGAGCAGATCGATGGCGGCCGCAACGATCGCTTCGCGGCGGTTTCCGACGCGGGCGGCTACACAATGGCGTTCTATGACGGGTCGAAGCTGCCCATGTGGCCGTGGGCGAAGGATTATGTCCTCGCCGATCATTTTTTCATGGCGGCGTACGGCGGTTCCTATCTCAATCACCTCTGGCTCGTCTGCGCGTGCACGCCGCGCGATCTCAACGCGCCCGCGAGCCTGCGTGCGCAGGTCGACGCGCGCGGCTGGCTCAAGCGCAAGCCGGAATCGCCGCCGTCCGCGCTCGACGGCGAGCTCGTCGTCTTCGACGGCGAATTCACGCCGGATGGCTATTCGGTCAACACGACGCAGCCGCCGTACCAGCCGTCGGGAGTGCCGCCCGCGAAGGACGCCGATCCGCGGTTCGCGGGCCCGGCTCGCTACACGCTGCCGCCGCAAACGGAAAAGACGATCGGCGACACGCTGTCGGCGAAAGGCATCACGTGGGCCTGGTACGCGGGGGGATGGTACGCGGCGCTGAAGGACGGCACGCAGCCGCCGGAAGCAAAACGAACGGTCATCTACAACCGGGAAAAGGGAGCGATCAACTTCCAGGCGCATCACCAGCCGTTTAACTACTTTGCCCGCTTCGCGCCGGGAACCGCGGATCGCGCGCGCCATCTCAAGGATTACACCGACCTCACCGCGGCGATCGAAAAGGGCGATCTGCCGCAGGTCGTTTTCTACAAGCCGCAAGGGAGCCTCAACGAGCATCCGGGCTACACCGACGTGCTGTCGGGCGACACGCACATCGCGAGCCTGGTGGCGAAGATCAAGGCGAGCCCGCTGTGGGATTCGACCGTCATCGTCGTCACCTACGACGAGAACGGCGGCTTCTGGGACCACGTGGCGCCGCCCGCGGGCGACCGCTGGGGCCCGGGCACCCGCATCCCGGCAATCATCGTCTCCCCGCTTGCAAAAAGCGGTTACATCGACCACACGCCGTACGACACGACGTCGATCCTCAAGCTGATCACGCTGCGCTTCGGGCTCGATCCGCTTCCGGGCGTTCGCGGCAATGTCGGCGACCTGACCGCGGCGCTCGATCTCGCGCGGTGAACCGAGAACGAGACGCCCGGTCCGCCGCCGGCCCATCGACATTGGACAGAAACGAGTCTGGCCTCGCCGGCATTCCGCGCGGCGTTTGGGTGCTCGGGCTCGTGAGCCTGTGCATGGACCTCTCGTCGGAGCTGATCCATTCGCTGCTGCCTTTGTACCTCGCCGTCGGCCTCGGCGCGAGCACCCTGACCATTGGCATCATCGAGGGCGTCGCCGAGTCGACGGCGCTGATCGTCAAGGTATTTTCGGGCGTGCTCTCCGATCTTTTCCGGCGCCGGAAGCCGCTGACGGTGGCGGGCTACGGACTGGCCGCGTTGACCAAGCTCGTCTTCCCGCTCGCTTCGACGATCGGCTGGATCATGGCGGCGCGCTTCGCCGATCGCATCGGCAAGGGGATTCGCGGCGCGCCGCGCGATGCGTTGATCGCCGATCTGACCCCGACCGAAGTCCGTGGGGCGAGCTTCGGATTGCGCCAGGCGCTCGACACCGTCGGCGGCTTCGGGGGGCCGTTGCTCGCGATCGGCGCCATGGCGTGGCTCGCCGACGACTTTCGAAGCGCGTTCTGGGTCGCCGTGATTCCCGCGTTCGCCGCCGTCGCGCTCCTTGTCTTCGGCGTGTCGGAAACGTCGGGACCGAGCGCGGCGGACGCACCAAAGCAGCGATTGCATTGGTCCGACGCAAAGCGGCTTCCCGGCGACTACTGGATCGTCGTCGCGATCGCGGCGGTGTTCACGCTCGCGCGATTTTCCGAAGCGTTCCTGATCCTCCGCGCGCGAAACGTAGGATTCGAGATCGGGTCCGCGCCGTGGGTGATGGTGGCGATGTCGCTCGTCTATGCGGTCGTGTCCTATCCGGCGGGGGCAGCCGCCGATCGGGGCCACGGCACACGACTGCTGTCGGGGGGGCTCATCGCGCTCTTCGCCGCGGACCTCGTGCTCGCAATGGCCGCGAGCCCGACGGTCGTCCTCGCCGGTGCCGGGTTGTGGGGACTGCACATGGGCCTGACGCAGGGATTGCTCGCCGCCCTCGTCGCCGCCGCGGCGCCGCCGGACTTGCGCGGGAGCGCCTACGGCGTCTTCAATCTCGTCAGCGGCGTTGCGCTGCTTTTCGCGAGTGCCCTCGCCGGTTGGCTGTGGCAGGCGTTCGGACCGCCGGAGACTTTCTATGCCGGCGCGGCTTTCACGCTGATCGCGTGGATCGGGCTCCTCCGCTACGGACGGCGCGCGACCGAGCTCAAGCGGGCGTAAGCTACGTTTCCCGAGCTGCGACCAAAGCGAATCGCCCGAACGGAGTGATGCCTTGCCGAGCCATGCCGTGACCCCCGCCGGCGCCGCTTCCGCCAGCCCCCGGCGTGCCCTGTACTACCGCCATGCGCTGGCGGTTCGCCTCATGCACTGGATCAACGTCGTCGCGATGACGATCCTGCTGATGAGCGGCCTCAACATCTTCGACGCCCATTCCGCGCTTTACTGGGGCAAGTCGTCCTACACGGGCGCCGGGCCGATCTTCGCGATCGGCGCCCGAGTGAATCCCAGCGGCGACGCCCGGGGCGTCACGCGCGTGCTTGGCCGCGAGTTCGACACGACCGGCGTGCTCGGCGTATCGCAGGCCCGCGAGGGCGGCGTCATGCGGCGGAGCTTTCCGTGGTGGGCAACCATCCCCGACAACCGATGGCTGTCGATGGCGCGGTCCTGGCATTTCTTCTTCGCGTGGGTGCTGGTGGTCAACGGCATCGCGTACGTCGCATGGTCGATTGTGTCGCGCCATCTCGCGCGCGATCTCGCCCCGGACCGCAATGACCTCCGCTCGATCGGCCAATCGATCCGCGACCATCTGCGCTTCCGGCATCCGGCTGGCGAAGCGGCGAAACGCTACAACGTGCTGCAGAAGCTTGCGTACGTTGGCGTGATCTTCGCGCTGGCGCCGCTCGTCGTGCTGATGGGCCTCGCGATGTCGCCGTGGGCGGATACGGTCTGGCCCGGCTGGGTCGACCTCTTCGGCGGCCGCCAGTCGGCACGGACGATTCATTTCATCGCCGCGTGGCTGCTGGTGGGATTCGTGCTGGTCCACGTGTTCGAGGTGATCGTTTCGGGTCCGTGGAATCACCTGCGCTCGATGATCACCGGGCGCTATCGCGTGCGGGAGTAACGGGCCATGAAGACGATCAACCCGCCGCGCCGCGCATTTTTCCGCGCGCTTGCGGCCTTCGGCGCACTGACGCTCGCGGGGTGCGAGCGGCTGTCGCAGACCGCCTGGTTCCCGAAGATCCTCGGCGCCGGCGAGACCGCGAGCGAGGGCGCCGCGCATCTCCTCACGTCACGCAAGTCGATGGCGCAGGAGTTCCCCGCGGCCGACCTCTCGCCCACGTTTCGCAGCAACGGGACGGCGGAGCCCGACAGCGACGGCTATCGCGCGCTGATGGCGAACGGGTTCGCCGACTATCGCCTCGCGATCGGCGGGCTCGTCGAGCACCCAGCGAGCCTTTCTCTCGCCGAGCTGAAAGCGCTGCCGAGTCGCACGCAGATCACGCGCCACGACTGCGTCGAAGGCTGGAGCGCGATCGGCAAATGGAAGGGAGCGAAGCTCTCCGCGTTGCTCGAAGCCGCACGGCCGAAGCCCGAAGCGCGCTACGTCGTCTTCCACTGCGCCGATCCGATGACGGAGGACGGCACCGACCTCTACTACGAGAGCATCGACTTCGAGGACGCTTTTCATCCGCAGACGATTCTCGCCTACGAGTTGAACGACACGCCGTTGCCGGTCAAGAACGGCGCACCGGTCCGCTTGCGCGTCGAGCGGCAGCTGGGCTACAAGCATGCGAAGTACGTGATGCGCCTCGAGGTCGTCGCGAGCTTTGCCCACATCGCAGGCGGCAACGGCGGCTACTGGGAGGACCAGGGCTACCAGTGGTTCGCCGGCATCTGACCGATCGAAAAGGCCGGACCTGACTGCTGTCCGGCCTTCTCTCCTGGCTCGAACGCCGCAAGATGAATTACGGCGTCACCTTGCTGATGCGCGTCGACCAGTTGCCAAGGGGCGCCCGCGTGCCGCCGCAGGTCGGGTCGCTCAGGTACGTCATGTAGTCGCATGTCTGGGCAACGTACTCGGAGGCGACCCAGATCGAATTTCCGTCGACTGCGGCTGCACCATAGTCGCCCCAGCGCGGGCGACCTGACCCGTAGACCACGTAGTTGGTGAATCCATCCCACGGTCCGGGGCCGGCGGCTGCGACCTGGACATCACCCATGCCGATCTTCGCATCCACTCCCGCAAAGGCGGCGCTGGGGTAGTCGTCGTCGCCGGTCAACGTGAAGGCGACGACGCCGCGTCCGCTCTGCGTCACGGCGAGAGCGGGGTAGGTGAGGTCGGTGCCGGCGATGCCGGCCTGCCCCTGCACGTCGAGCTTGACCGAGTGCGGGTTGATCACGTAGTAGGCGATCCCCGCGCGGTCCTCGCCGCCGACGTTCACCGCGGTGTCCAGCGCGCCCCACAGCTTGCCGTTCGCGTAGAACACCTGCTGCATCCGCGAGTCGTTGGCGTTCAGCCCGCCGAAGGTTGCATTGTTGTGGCTGTTGATACCTGCGATCGCCAGATTGCAAGTCGTCATCGGCGGGAAGTTGTAGACCGTCAGATCCGCTATGCAGTCGCCCAGCGGATGGTTGCCCGCCTTCTGCGTGGCGAGCGGCGGGACGGCATAGCTGTCAACGCCGATGCTCGCCAGTGCGAGCGTCGCCGACGGCGATGCGGTATTGAGCGACGACGTTCCGCTCATCTTCCACATCAGGATCGACGTGCTCGTGCCGTCGTCGGCAAACACCGCGCGCGAGCTCAGGAAGTACTCGGTGCCGCCGTGCGCGCCGTCGAACTGGTTGCCGGGGGTCTGTGCCGGCCAGACGGTGAAGCCCGCCCCGTCCGGCCCCGCGCCCAACGTGTCGAAGAGCACGACGCTACCGACGCCGCCGGTCAACGCGTTATGGCCGACGCCGTAGATCTGCGCCCCGTAGAAGCCAGGACCGAAAAAGGCGAACTCGTTGGTCGTCAGGTAGATGCCGTTGGCGTCGGCGCCGACGTGCGGATAATCACCGAGACAGAACCCGGAGCCGCAGTGGTGATCTGGCGTCCCATCGGTCCCGTTGTTTTGCACCGGCAGCTTGTAGATCGTCCAGGTCCCCGTCGGGTCGCCGGTGTCGCTCACGGCGATATCGAGATGGTTGTCGCCGCTGAGTGCCGCCGTAAGCCCGACATGGTCGAGCGTCAGGACCACGTGCACGAAGCGCCCGATTACCGAATCGTAGATGCACGAGGGATCGGTAATCGACGGGCCACGCTCGCCGGCGTTCGGCCCCGACCGCACGATCGCCGGCGGATAGCCATAGAAGGTGTTGAGGTCGACGACGCCCGTGGCCGGAGTGCCATCCGATTTGTAGACGCGCAGCACATCGTTGACCGACTCGAGCACGAAGCCGTTACCCACGCACAGCGCCTGGTCGGGCGGCTCGACGGAGAACTGGTTGCCGTTGTTCGCGAAGCGCTGATCGAAGAAGTTGAGGCCCTGCAAGCTCGTGTTCAGCACGGGCTTCGACTTGGGTTTCTTGTTCGGCGAAACAAGCTTGCCCTTCCCGGTCTTCGCGCCGGGGAGCGTGCGGTTGATTCCGATGCCTTCGTCGGCTCCCGCGCCGCCATCGGCGTCGCCACCGTTGACGGCGGTATCGATTTCGTCGGGTTGCGTCGTGGTGTCGACCGCAGTCGACGCCGACGGAAACGAAAAGGTACCGACGCGCTGCAGCGTCAGTGTCACCGGACCTGGCGCCGCCGAGGCGGCGGTGCCGGCCATGGTCAAACCGACAACCGGCGTCAATACGAAAGACGCCGCAATTACGCGAAGCGATTTCATGTTTGATCCTCCAGTTGATCCACTCGAACGAACGCACTGTCCGACGCGATGGCGATCCGGCTGGCGTCTATCGAAATAAAATGCGCACTGATCGCACAGCGGTAGGAAGTTGAATTGCGTGACGTTCGAATCGAAGCGTCAGGGCTCCGATGTCCGCATTGCCCTGTTACGGGCACGCGACGGCGTCGTTGGAAATCAAGAACGACGCGGTGCAAGTCTAACGGTTACGTTGGGACGATCGCAAGCGGGATCGTGACCGTCTTTGTCCACTGACGTCCTCTGCGCATGCGCTCGCAGCGTCGACGAAATTTACGATCGCGATGGCGCGTCGAGAATAGGGTCAGAACAAGTTGCTGAAAATGCGCGCTTATGCATTTCTGACACGATTTTTGCTTCCCATTGTACGGCCCTTGCGCGGTGCACGCTGAAAGCGGCGCCGATCTCGCATCGCGAAACGCTCGCGCAAATCATCTTGCCGGAGCGTCGGCAAGGAGAAGGCGAAGCCGACGTTGCAATGGCCATGGGAATGCGATGCTCGGGTGGTCCGTCGCTGTGATTTGTCCTTTCAGGAGCTCACGTCATGAAGCGTCTCGTCAATCTGCTGATCGTGGGGCTCGCGTGGCTGGTGATGGCACCGGTAGCTTCGGCAATCCCGATGACGTTTCACGCGACGCTGTCGGGCCCGGCGGAAAGTCCGCCCAATGCGTCGCCGGGCATCGGCTTCGCGATTGTCGTGATCGACACGGATGCGCATACGCTGCACGTGCAGGTTACATTCAGCGGCTTGCTCGGAACAACGACCGCGTCTCACATCCACTGTTGCACGGCATTGCCCGGGACCGGGACCGCCGGCGTCGCGACCCAGACGCCCACGTTCATGGACTTTCCGCTGGGCGTGACGAGTGGTACGTACGACCACATGTTCGACCTCACGCTGGCCTCGTCCTTCAATGCGCCATTTATCACGGCGAACGGCGGCACGCCGGCGGGCGCCGAGGCGGCGCTCGCGGCCGGGTTGCTCGCGGGAAAGGCGTATTTGAATATCCATACCACTGCGTTTCCGGGCGGCGAGATCCGCGGCTTTCTCGTTCCCGAGCCCGCGACCCTGGCGCTGCTGGGCATCGGCCTCGCCGGGCTCGCGTTCTCGCGTCCTCGGAGGCGAGGCAGTCGGAGGTAATGCTTCCCGACCCCCGCGCGACGGAGGGTTTTTCTTGCCCCGCGGACCAGCGAGACCCCGCTCCCGGGTTCGGGTTCTGCTAGGCAAATACGCCGTGCAGGAACCACTCGCCGGCGTCGATCCCGTAGCGATGGTCGCGATAGATCCACACGGTCTCGCCGCGCGGGTTCTCGGCGACGAAATAATCGCGGCGCACGTCGGCGCCATCCCACCAGCCCGATTCGATCCGCTCCGGGCCATCTCGCAGCACCCACGGTTGTGCTTCGAGCAGGTGCCCGAGCGGCTCCGGCTCGGCAAGAAGCCAGACCGGGCGAGGCGGTGAAGTAGGGTCGGAGACGACTTTTCCGAAAGCTTCGGAGGAAGGAGAAAAGTCGTCTCTGACCCTACTTTCGCTCGCGCGCTCCGGCCGATGTTCGGCGCGCGGCGCGACGAGCGTGACAGCGTCTTCGCCGAGCCGCGCGCGCAAGCGGTCGATGAGCGGCACCGTCGGCGCGGCCTCGTCGCCGGGGAGAAGACCCAGATTGCGCCCGTCGAACGGGGTGGTAACCTCGCTCGCGAGTGCGATGGCATTGACCGGCCCCGGGAGCTCGACGCGCGAAAGCCGCTCGCGCAGCACGGTGACGAGGTGCGCAGGCTCGCGCGCCGGCGCGGCGAGCCGGATGCGGACTGTTGTCGCAGGCCCCCCGGTCTGAGCGCCGCCGGGCCGTCTCAAGGCGCTCTGCCCCTTCGGGGGGAGGGCATGGCGCTCGTGTGCAAGCGCGAGCGACATTTCGACGAGGCCGAGGCCGCGTCCCGCGAGCCATCCCGTCAGCTCATGGATGAGCCGGTTCACCGCGAATACGAGCGCCTCGATATTAGCGATCGGCGCAGGCAGATCGAGCTTTCCCTCGTAGCGCGGCGGCGGCACGAACGGCGGCCGCGGATCGGAGGCGAGCCCCCGCGCGCGGTCGAGGGTCGCGATGAAATCGGCGCCGACTCGCCGCGCGAGCGCCGCCCGCGGCAAGGCGCAGGCCTGCCCGAAGGTTGCGACACCCGCGGCGGCGAGGGTGGCGATGATGTCGGGCGCCACCTCGAGATGCATGAGCGGCAGCGGGGCGAGCACGTCGTCCAGCGTCTGCGGTCGAGCACTCGTCACGTCGCGGTCCGCGCGGGCGAGCAGCAGCGCCGCGGCAGGTGTGGGCGCCCGCGTGAGCCGCGCCGCATAGCCGAGCTCGTGCGCGCCGCATACGAGACGTGCCGTCAAGCGGGAAAGGCCGTCGAAGAGGCGCAGACTGCCGCCGATCTCGGCCTGCACTGCGTCGGGTGGCGCGACGGACACCGTCGGCGTGAACTGCGTGATCCACGTCGCGACGCCTTCGAGCGCCGCCGTCTCGAGCCGCGGATCGCGGTCGCGCAGCGCGAGGTCGGGTGCGAGCGCGAGCGCCGCCGAAACGAGCTGCTCCGGCGCGATGCCCGCATCGTGAGCGGGAGCATTGGCGAGCACGATCCGCGGGTAGTGCCCCCCGGTCGTCACCGCGAACGGCCGCGCGGCGACGGCGGGCGGCAGCGCGCGCGCGAAAACGTCGAGCGGCAGCGAAGGAAAAAGGAGGCAGGCCCAGAGCACGATGCCCCAACGGTGCTACGCTTGCCAGAGCGCCTGTTCGGACAATCCGATCTCCGCCAACTCCGCCGCGCGCAAGTGTGCTTCGTTGGCGCAGAAGAATTCGTCGAGCTGCGGCGGCTTGACCGCCGTGCCGGCGAGCATTGCGTGTGCCTGTCCGCGGTGGTGGATCTGATGCTGGAACAGGTGCGCGAGCAGCCGGGTCGCATTTTCGGTCTCCACGCCGGCGCGTCGCATCACCGGGATCGGCAGCGCAAGCCGCGCGTCGTCGAGCGTCGCGCACGCGGCGACGAGCCGGCGGTCGACCGCGTGCTGCTCGGCGGCGAGTGCGGCGCAGGTGTCGAAGGGCTCCTCGGGATCGAAGAAGCGGTCGACGTCGCGGTTGGGCGGTTCGCCCTGGAGGCCGCGCTCCAGCGCGTCGACGTAATACCAGTCGACGGTGAGATTGTGGTTGAGCGTCGCCTTGAGCGAGGGGAAGAAGCTCACGCGCCGCGCGGCGAAATCGGCCTGCGAGAGCTTGCTGCACGCAGCGAGCAGTCGATGGTTCGACCAGGCGCTGTTGCAGGCCATCGTGTAGAAGTGATGGGCGAGGGGAGAGAGGTTCATCGCAGAGCTCCGGTCAATGCGGCGCGCGTTGCGCGCAGCGCAGGTCGGTGTTCGAGCCGGCGCCCGGCGCTCGTCCGCGGATCGGGCAGCGCTGGCGGTGCGTCGACATCGATCAGCAGCGGCCGCGCGACGTCGCCGCCGCGGCGCTTCAGCACGCGCACGGCGAGCTTTCGTTCCTGCGTTGCGAGCGCGAGACGCAGCGGCGCGGCCGACGCGATCGCCTGCTGCCCGGGGCGCCGCCACAGCACGCCCCACGTGCGGCCCTCGCGCGCGGCGACCGCGAGCCGACGCAGCACGCGATCGTCGTTTGACGGGAGCCAAGCGAACGCGGCACCGCATTCGGGCGCGCGCAGCGCCTGATCAAAGGCCCACAACTGGTCCGCGAGGCTTCGACAACGGACGATCAGGAGCCGTGCGAGATCGAGGCCGGCGGCGGCGAGACCCGGTGCGTAGGGTGCGTGCGGCGGGGCGATCCAGACGCTGTCGCGGCGGGCAGCCTGAAGCCGCACGAGCGCCGGCAGCGTCAGGCGGATCTCACCGATGCCTTCGCGTGCGAGCACGATCTCGGTGAGCGCACCCATCGGCCAGCCGCGGCCGGGCAGCATGGCGTCGAGCTCCGGAAAGCCGCTCGGCATCGCTGCCGGCTCGGGCGCGCAGTCGCCGCCGCGCCAGATCGCGGGGTTGGCGAGAACGGCAGCGAGGGCCGGGTTCGAAGCGGCAGGCATTGTCCTGGTCCGGAAAAAGGGAAACTGGAAGGACGCCATCAGGGTCCATCCCCACTCCGTGATTCAGCTTCCTCCTGTCATCGCCTTCGCCGCCCGTTTTTCGAGCTCGTCCGGCGGGACGTCCTCGACGTGCGTGGCGATGTACCAGTGATAGCCGAACGGATCCTCGATGCCGCCGGTGCGGTCGCCGTAGAACTGATTCGCGACCGGCCGGGTGAGCTTTGCGCCGGCGGCGACCGCCTGCGCGACCCGCGCGTCGACGTCTTCGACGTAGACCATCAGCGAAATCGGCGAGCCGCCGATCGTGCGCGGGCTCTTCTGGCCCATGTCCGGGGACTCGTCGGCGAGCATGACCGGCGAATTGCCGATCCGGATCTCGGCATGTCCGATCTTGCCGTTGGGGGCGGGGAAGCGCATCAGCTCGACGGCGGAGAGCGCCTTCTTGTAGAACTCGAGCGCGCGCGCGGCGTCATCGAGGATGAGATACGGCGTGACGGAATGGTAACCGTCGGGAATCGGTTTCACGGCCATGGTGTGCCTCCTGAAAAAATAGGGTCAGAGACGACTTTCAGCAGGTGCAGTGGAACTCGGCTAGGGCTTCTTGCGCAAGTCGTCTCTGACCCTATGGCCAGTGCTGCGAAAAAACCTGGGCGACCTTCGGTTGCGCTTCGATGCGCAACAGTGTTTCATGGAACGCGGGTCGCGCCTTTTGTAGATGCGGCCGCGACCCCGACCATTTCGAGACGACGGCGGCGAGCAGATCGAGCGCGCCGAGTCGCTCGCCGCCAAGATACGGACGCGCCGGAAAGAGGTCGGCGAACATCTCCCAGTGCCGGTGCAGCCGCGCGCGCGTGCCGGCGCGGATGCGCTCCTTCACCGGCTCGTCGTTGTCGGCGTCGGCGCACCAGCGCTCCGGAAAATCGATGACGCTGATGGCCGCATAGCAGTTGGCGGCGATAAACACGAGGCCGCGCACTGCCTGTGCGCGGGCGGAGAGGTCACGCGGGAGCAACCCGGCCTCCGGATGGGCGTTCCCGAGATGGATCAGGATCGCCGCGCTTTCGGAAAGCGCGCTGCCGTCTTCCAGCACGAGCGTGGGAATTTGTCCCAGCGGGTTCACCTTCAGCAGATCGGCGAACACCTCGTTCGTTTCCCACGATGCCGTCTCGACGATCCGATAGGGTGCGCCGATGATTTCCAGCGCGGCTTGCGTCGATGCCGAGCCCGAGCCTTTCTTGCCGTAGAGCGTGTACATTGCGCCTCCTGGAAACTCAGGTCACGAAGCCGATCGGCCGCGTTTCGGGTTCGGGTGCCCGCATGAGTTCGCGAATGGTTTCGACCAGGTCCGAGAGCACGCGGTCATGGGCGCCCATTCGATGTTCCAGCTCATCGAGCTTGGCGGCGAGCTCCTTGCTCGAGGCGAGGAATTCGCGCAATTGCACGAAGGCGCGCACGACGTAGATGCCCATCTCGATGGCGCGTGCGGAGTTGAGCACGGTGGCAGCCATGATGGCGCCATGTTCGGTGAAGGCGAAGGGAAGCTTGCGTCGGCCGCCCCAGCTTGATATCGCAATTTGCGACTTCAAGCTGCCGAATTCGTCCGTGGTGAGCTGGAACATGAAATCGTCGGGAAATCGCTCCCGATTGCGGCGCACCTGCTCGTTCAGGCGGCGGGTCTCCACGGCGTAAAGCAGCGCGAGGTCCGCATCGAGAAGGACTTTCTGCCCGCGCAGCACGCGGATCGCCCGCAGGATCCGTTCGGCGGGCAGAAGCATGACGGGGGAGGGCTTGTTCGGCATCTCGAAGAACTCGGTCCCTGCGCCCTTGCTTTTGATCGTGGACGGATTTCGGCCCGCGGAATGAAAAAGAGGTCGGGCGGCGCGCGCCGCTTAGACGCAACGCACGCCACCCGAAAGCCCCAGTCAGGATCGGTTGCCGAGCTGCAGCAGGAGAGAGAGCCGGTCGTTGCGCGCGACGTCCTCCCACGGCCGGCCGGTCAGCGCCCCTTCGAGCGTCCACAGCAGGTTGAGCGACGCGCGGGGATCGTGCGAGCGCACGCGCCGATAGGCTTCGACCGCGCCCAGGCGACGCAGGGACTCGATCGACGTAATGCCGGCGGCCGCGAGCATCCGTTTCGACACGGGACCGATGGCGAGCCGCGCGCCGATGATCTTCGTCTCGCCATTCGCGGCATTCGCCTTCGGTCGCGCCGGCCCGGGCGCCGCGCGTGACGCGCGCTTCGCCAGCGTGCGCTTGCGCTCCGCCGTGTACTTCCACCACGGCCGCGCGGGCGCACCGTCCATGAACCGCACCGCCGCGATGAACGTGTCGAGCAGGCACGGGTCGTGACGCCTACCGGTGATGCGATTGAGCTCGTCGTACAACGCATAAGGATCGCGTCCGGCGAGCTCGCGCGGCGCGCGGATGCCGAGGCGCACGAAATCGGCAGCGATCGCCGGGCCGACATTCGGGAGATCCTCGAGCGCGGCCATGCGCATCCGCTTGCGCGTGGTCTTCATCGTTTCACCAGCCCTTTCCGCCGCGGATCAATCCCACCGCGACGCCTTCGATTGCAAAACCCTTCCCCGGGTCGACGGCGATCGGCGCGAAGTCGGGATTTTCCGCCACCAGCAGCACTTCACGCCCGCGCCGTTTCAGCCGTTTGACAGTGACTTCTTCACCGAGCCGTGCGACGACGACCTGGCCCGAGCGCGCTTCGGCCGTCTTGTGCACGGCGAGGAGATCGCCGTCGACGATGCCGGCATCCTTCATCGATTGGCCGCGCACCCGCAGCAGGTAGTGGGCGCGTGGCGCGAAGAGATGGGGATCGATCCGATAGCTCGCCTCCACGTTTTCGACGGCGAGAATCGGCCTGCCCGCCGCCACGCGGCCCACCAGCGGCAGCGCGCCCTGCACCGGCATGCCGGGGATATCCTTGAGACGCAGGCCTCGCGACGCGCCGGGCGTCAGTTCCAGCGCTCCTTTTTTCGCGAGCGCCCGCAGATGATCTTCGGCCGAGCTGGCCGTCGAAAAGCCCAGCCCCGCGGCGATTTCCGCCCGCGTGGGAGGCATGCCCGTCGCTTCCAGGTGGCCACGGATCCAGTCGAGAATCTGCTGCTGCCTGGCCGTGAGACGCGCTGGGGGCTCTCCCAGAGCGGTCCGGACTCTCTTGAGAGGGACGACGGGACGGTGGGAGCGAGGCGGCATCCGGGTACCGTATGTATATTCGGTACCAGGATTATAGACGGTTACGGGCCTCCGTCAAGAGATCCTGGCAACGCACGCCGGTTCTTTTCCCATCGCCTTCAATTCGTTCGATGGCTGTCGATGTCATACGGATCCCAGCGGTTGTACGAGTAGCCGTAGTAGCCATGCCGATCGGCGTCATGGTCATGGTAGCGATACGAATGATAGCCATCGCGATAGTAGGCGTCGTGATGCTCGGGGCTCGCGGCGCAGCCTGCGAGTCCGGCGACGAGTGCCAGCCCAACAACGAGATGCGCGGGTTTCATGTTCGTTTCTCCAAATTGTTCTGCAGCCCCGAAATTCCGTTACGGTGTCCCACGACATTGCCTCGCCGTGATTCCCGCACACACGCAGGCCTGCTATTCGATAGACTCGTCACGTGCGAAGCTGTTCCCGTAGGCGCTGGACTACAATGCTAACAGCGACATCGACTGACAGCGTTTTCCGTCTGATTCTTACGTGCAACCGGGAGTCCGCGATGAACGAAGAAGCGCTGAATCTCAGCATCCGCAAATTTCTGAAGATGGTCGGTGTGAGCTCGCAGCGCGAGATCGAGCAGGCGGTGACCAGGGCGCTGGCCGCTGGTTCGATCGGCGGCACAGAAACGTTTCCGGCCCGCGTGACGCTCGAAATCGACCGGCTGAAGCTGCAAGTGCATTTCGACGGCGACATCAAGCTTCAATGACTTCGCGGTGTCCGCAACGGATTGCACCAGCGTAGGACCGCGTGCGCCGCGCCGTCGGAGACTTGCAGCGATCTGCGTCCCGGTGACGCGAGAGCTGGCGGCGCTGTGGAAGGGCCGGCGATCGCCCTCGTTGTCTCCCCACGCTCGCCGCATCCAGTCACGACTGGCGCCCGACCTGCAACAAAATTCGAAGAACAGCGCATCATATTGGTGCAAAATGCGCAATCTTCGTCTTGGAACCTTCCATTCAAGGCACAATCTAGGCATTGTGCATTGCACAATTCCTGGAGAAGATCATGAAAGCGATGTCTCGTCAGGCCACCGGTCGAAGCGGCGATCCTGCCGGATCCAGCACCTCCAAACCGGCTGCTCTTCGCGCGGCGGAAGACGCATTGCGGATGTCGCGCAACCTGCCGTTCACGGGCGCGGAGGCGGCCTTGGCCACGCTGTCGTTTGCCGCCAACCGGTTATTCGCGGATCAGGTCCGCAACGCGCACGCGTGGGGTGAGTTCGCGCGCGCGCAATCGAAAACGCTCCTCGATGCGAGCGAAAACATGCATGACGGCCCGATGCGCGACGCGCTCGCCATTGCCGCGCGCTTGCAAGGCACGCTCGGAGAGGGCGTTATCGCTGCCGCCAGCCGATGGGGGCGCCGCTACGGTCACCTCGTGTTTGCGCTTCCCGTTCCGGGCTGGCGCCGCTGAGGCAGCGATGCCGGGGCGGAGGCCAGCGCGCGTGTCCCCGTTCGAGCGACGGGACCACCCGTAACGCCCATGACGGGCACGATGCAGGCGATGGTCTGCGAGGGTCCCTGGCAGCCGTTGGCGCTGCGCACGCTGCCGCGTCCAACGCCGGCGCCGGGGCAGGTCCTCCTCGCCGTGCGCGCGTGCGGCGTCTGTCGAACCGACCTCCATCTCGTCGATGGGGAGTTGCCTCATCCGAAGGTGCCGGTGATCCCGGGCCACGAAATCGTCGCGACGGTAATCGGCCATGGCGATGGCGTCGATAGCCCGCCGGTCGGCACCCGGGTCGGCGTGCCGTGGCTCGGCCGGACCTGCGGCCACTGCGGCTATTGCGTGTCGGGGCGCGAAAACCTTTGCGCGAAGGCGCGTTTCACCGGTTACCAGCTCGACGGCGGCTACGCCGAATGCGCCGTCGCCGACGCGCGTTACGTTTTTCCGCTGCCCGGCGGCTACGACGATGTCCATGCCGCACCGCTGCTCTGTGCGGGGCTGATCGGCTATCGCGCCTATGCGATGGCGGGCGACGCCCGCACGCTTGGCATCTACGGCTTCGGCGCAGCCGCGCACCTGATCGGGCAGGTGGCACTGGCGCAAGGACGCACGGTCTACGCGTTCACCCGGCCCGGAGACGATGCGGCGCAGGCATTTGCGAAAGCGCTCGGTGTCCACTGGGCAGGGGGCAGCGACGCGCTGCCGCCAACGCCGCTCGACGCCGCGCTGATTTTCGCCCCCGCAGGTCCGCTCGTCACCGCCGCGCTGACCGCGACCGCGCCCGGCGGGTCGGTGATCTGCGCAGGCATTCACATGAGCGATATCCCTTCGTTCCCATACCGGCTGCTGTGGGGGGAGCGCCAGGTCCGCTCGGTCGCCAATCTCACGCGCCGGGATGGCGAGGCGTTCCTGGCGGTCGCCGCGACGATCCCGCTTTCGGTCCATGTGGAGACCTACACGCTGTCACACGCGAACGATGCGCTCGCCCGCCTGCGCGCGGGCGAGATCGAAGGGGCGGCGGTATTGACGCCGGAAGGCTGACGGCGTCGAATAGTGGGTGCTTTGCCCTCGATAATCCCCTTCTTTCACGCACCAGAGGAGCGCTGACCATGGCCGCGAAATCATCGTCGAAGTCCACCGCCGCACCCGCCGCGCGCAAGCCCGCGAAGAGGACGAAAGCCCGGGCCAAGGCCGCCCCGAAGGCTGCACCGAGCTCCGCAGGGAAAATGGCGGCGATGTTCAAGATGCCCGATCCGGCAGAGCTCGCGAAATACGCGAAGACGCTTACCCCCCAGCAGGCCTTCGAGCTCTATCGGGCGAACGCCAAGCTCGCACTCGAGGTGATCGAAAACGCGATCGAAAGCACGGCGAAGGTGCGCAAGCTGCAATTCGAAAGCGAGGAGCAGGCGCGCTCGATGCAGAAGCGGACGGCGCGCAGCGCCGCCGAGGCCGGCGACGTCCAGTCGCTCATGGCGGTGAGCCAAAGCGCGGCGCAGGAAGCCGTCGAACAGTCGATGCGCTACTGGAGCCAGATGTTCGACCTGATCGTCGAGATCCAGAAACGGCTCTTTTCGCTGGTCGAGAACCAGACGGCCGGCCTCCCCGGCGCCAAGGAAGCCAAGGCGGCGCTCGCGATGATGCCCGATCTCACCAAGATGCAGAACGTCGTCTCCGCGATGCAGGGCGTGATGTCATCGGGCGGCACCGCGTTCGACCAGATGCAGAAGGTGATGGGTGATTTTGCCCGGATGACCGGCATGCGGCGCTGATCGACGCGCTGAGCGCACCGCCGGAATAGCCGCCACCGGCACGCTGTTCTACGCTAGCATTGCGGTGCAGGGGCTGCGGTCGTTCGCGGTTTAGGTCTTCCCTCTACGTGAAGCCCAGGGCGTCGGGACAATGCCCTGCGCCGCATCCGCACCACCGGATCGTGCGCAGGACCGCGTCCGCCCTGCAACGGTAGTCGGCGTCTACAACAAACTCGAGGAGACTTGCATGCATCAGGCTTCGAAATCGGTCTGGCGTCCGATGGCGGCGGCGGTCGTGCTGGCGTTGGCGGCCGGGTTTTTGCCCGTCGCGTTCGGCGCCGATGTCAAGGTCACGCTCTCCGGCGCTGAGGAAGTGCCGCCCGTGCAGACCGCCGCATCGGGCAGCGGCACCATCACGGTCGGCGACGACATGTCGGTCAAGGGCAGCGTGACGACGAGCGGTGTTGCGGCCACGGCCGCGCATATTCACATGGGTGCGCCCGGAAAGAACGGGCCGGTGATCGTGCCGCTGACGAAGAGCGGCGACAGCAGTTGGGTCGTCGGCGCGGGGGCAAAGCTCACCGATGAGCAGATGAAGGCCTTCAAGGCCGGCGACCTTTACGTCAACGTGCATAGCGCGGCGCATCCCGGAGGAGAGATCCGCGGTCAGCTGAAGTCATAAACGTTCCGTAAGAGGTGGGAAGAATCGGGGTCAGGCGCGCGCCTGACCCCGATTTTTGGATGCCCCCCCGAGCTCCGGCCCCCAACCGTCGCGCGCGGCGCGCGATGGACAATAGCCGGCCGCCGGCAAGACGATCTGTGGGGATTCCCCTACATCGGCATCGGCGCTTTCCTATATCTCCCGCTCGGTCCGCCCCTTAGACTATGACGAAGGCTGCGGCTTCCGTCGCAGGAAGAGGGAGGAGTGGGTGAGTTGGATTTGGCGTACCGAATCTACGTGGTCGAGGATTCGCCCATCCTGCTGCGGGTACTACGGGAAATACTTGTCGATATTCCGGGCGCATCCATCGTAGGTCACGCGGGCCGAGCCGACGTCGCCATCTCGGAAATCGCCGCGAGTGTGCCCGACGCGATCGTTGTCGATCTGATGCTGCAAAGCGGGACCGGGTTCGACGTGCTGGAAGCGGTGGCGCGCCAAAGCCCCAAGGCGCCGGTCGCGATGGTGCTGACGAACTTCACGATGGCGCCCTATCGGGACCGGGCCGCGAGCCTTGGCGCAGCTTACTTCTTCGACAAGAGCACCGACATCCCGCAACTGATCGGCGTGGTGAATGCCCTCGTCCGGGAGCACCAACGGCGAGGCGGTCCGCATCGAAATCACGGGTGACATCTCTTCCAACACGACATGAATACCACCACGGCAACAGCGGCAGAGGTCTGCAAGGTCCTGGACGCGCTCTCGGCGCTCGCGCTGGACTTGTCATGTCATTGCGACGTCCCGCCCGACACGTTGATCCTGTCCGCGCAGAAGACCCGCGAAGCTTGTGACGCGATCGAAGAGGGGGTGTTGGCGTTGAAGTCGATCCTGCAAATTTCCGAAGCCGCCGGCGGCGGGCCCATTCCGGCCGCGGTCAAGGACCAGCTGGACGGCCACGAGCCGCATTGACGGCTTCGCGTCTTGCCTCGAGCCGTTGCTCGGTGGCCGACGCGTTGTGTATTCCGACCGAACGTGACGCCGCCACGGCGCGAAACGTCTGATGCTGTAGCCATCCTCGGGCGCACCTCACGCTCCGTACCTTGCAGTCGAATCGACCCGCACGACCGAACTACGAAGGTCACCCCGTGAAGGTGGCCTTGGGTCGCGGAGAGCAAGGCGTGTTTTTATCCGTTGTGCTCGTTCGGCCGTTCGCCGGCGCGCGGATGCTCGTTGCCGCGGTGCGCGGACTGCGCCTGTCCCTTGTTCTCCGGAGCATGCGCTTGCGCCTGCTCTGGTTTGGCCGGCCCGCGTGCGGTCGCGGGCGCCGCCCGCGGCGCGTGTTGCGGCGCAGCGACACGTTGTTCCGAGCGCGGCGCGGTGGCGTGATGTTCCGGGCGCGGCGCGGCAGCGCGTTGCTCGGGGCGCGGCGCTTGCGCATGCTGTTCGGTCACCGGCGGGTGGCGGTGCGCAACGGCCGGCGGTGCCGTCGTCTGGCCGGGCGGCCTGGCCTGGCGCGCGACCGGCGGCGGCGTTCCGCCGGCACGCTGCGGTGTCGAGCTACCCTGTCGCGCCGCAGTCACTTCATTGGTCCGCGTGGTCGGCCGCTGCGCCTGCGTATTTTGCACGGGCGTGGCACGCTGCACATGCTGTTGCACGAAACGATCGTGCGGCTGGTAGTGATAGTTCCGGCTTTCAAGCGTCCGCTGCTCTTCGATGTTCGTCGGATAGCGGTTGGCCGTGTAGTTCCGCTGGTACCTCGGTAGCGGCGCCGGCGCAGGCGCGGCACTGCGGTTCCAGCGATCCCATCCACGATGGCGCTCTTCCCACCGCGCACCCCAATGCTCGCCCCAGCGCGGCGGCGCGTTCAGCGCCCATCCGCGGAAGAATGGCGGCGGCTCGCGGTAATACCTGACGGGCACGCGCAACACGAAGAGCGGCACCGCATCGTCGGATACGAACTGCCAGGGTCCGTTGTACCAGGGACTTGCGTACCAGTTGCCATCGACGAACACCCAGTACAGGCCGTCGTAGAAGAAGTAGTTCGCGTTGAGTTGCGGCGCGTAATAGACCGGGTAGCCGGGGATGCGGACGAGGTCCGGATAGACCGGCACACTGACGGCGATGCTGACGCCGGGGCTGTGGAACGCGAAGCCCACCTGCGCGAGCGCGAAGGTCGTCGAGCAACAACATAAAAAGGCAAGGGCGGTGATCGCTTTGCGCATGCCTGCTCCTCGATATGGACGGGTTTCTGCACGGGACCGCGTGTTACCTGTGATCCTAGGCGCTGCAGCGCGCGCGCGATATCGGACGCACGCGTAATGTCAGGTAGGAGCGGGCCTACGGCCAACAGCGGGGGCGCGTATGTCGGCTCAGGGTCCCGTTCCGGCGGGGCGCGGCCTCGATAGCGGGCATTCGTCGCAATCGCGGTTTCGGAGCCCTCGTCCTATGGTCCGCTGACCACCGGCCTCAGGCGAGGGAGCGGATGGCGCGGGACTAGCGCCGCTTGGTGGCGATTGTGTTCGGTCTTCTGGTGCCCGGGGCCGGACTCGAACCGGCACGGCGCGATTGGGCGCCTGCGGATTTTAAGTCCGCTGTGTCTACCAGTTTCACCACCCGGGCGAACGGTGATTGTACGCAAGGCACGATCGACGCCCCGCCGCTGTCGAAGCTCGCCGCCGAAACGTCGCGCCATTAAGCGGCGCGTTTCGCTCATCAGGCCGGCGTGGGCGATGGGGCCGCCGTTCCGGCCGCTTCGCGCTTGTGGTGCTCGGCTCCCAGGAACAGGTACATCGCCGGGACCACGAACAGCGTGAACAGCGTGCCGATGGAGAGCCCCGTGAAGATCACGAGGCCCATCGCGTGGCGACCGGCGGCGCCGGCGCCGGATGCGATCACCAGCGGGACGACACCGAACACCATCGCGGCGGTGGTCATCAGGATCGGGCGCAGCCGAACCGCGGCGGCCTCCTCGATGGCTTCGCGCTTGGACCGTCCCGCAAGCTGCAACTGGTTCGCGAACTGGGCGATCAGGATGCCATGCTTGCTGATCAAGCCCATCAGCGTGACGAGCCCCACCTGCGTATAGATGTTGAGCGTGGCCAGACCCAGGTTGATGAAAATGAGCGCGCCGAAGAGCGCCATCGGCACCGAGATCAGGATCACGATGGGATCGCGGAAGCTTTCGTACTGCGCCGCGAGCACCAGGAAGATGATGATGACCGCGAACAAAAGCGTCGGAACGAAGCCACCCGATTCCTGGACGAATTGCCGCGACGGTCCGGCGTAGTCGATCGCGTAACCACTCGGCGCGACTTCGGCCACCGTCTGCCTCATGAAGTCGAGCACCTGCTTTTCCGACACCGATGGGGCGTACACCCCCATGATCGTCGCCGAGTTGAGCTGCTGGAAGTGGTTGATGCCCTCCGGCACCGTCTCGGTCTTCTCGCTCGCGATCGTCGAGGCGGGCAGCAGCGAACCATCGGGCGCGCGCAGATAGTACTGGAGCACCTGCGAGGGGTTGAGGCGATCGGCCTGCAGCACCTGTGGGATCACCTTGTACGAGCGCCCGGCAATCGAGAAATAATTGACATAGCCGCCGCCGAGCGCCGAGGTGAGCGCGGCGCCGACGTCCTGCTGCGTGAGCCCCAGCGTCGCCGCCATGTCGCGGTCGATGACGACGGTCGTCTGCGGCTTGTCGAGCTTGAGATCGGTGTCCACGAAGAAGAAGATTCCGCTCGCCCGCGCCTTGTCCAGCACGGCCTGCGATACCTCGTTCAGCCGTTCGAAGGGTTCCGTCGTCTTGATGACGAACTGCAGCGGCAGGCCGCGTGCGCCGGGAAGCGGAGGGAACTGGAACGCCGCGACGGTCGCGCCGGCGATGCCGTTCCACTTCTTCTGAAGTTCCTGCTGCAACTCGTTGGCGCTGCGCTTGCGCTCACTCCACGGCTTGAACAGCACGCCGCCAAACCCCTGGTTGACGACCGGCACGCCGGTGACCTGGAACATCTGATCGTACTCGGGCAGTGCGTGCGCGATGTCGAACACCTGCTTTGCATACACGTCCATCTGCTGCGGGGTTGCGTTGGGTGGCCCGAGGATCTGGGCGAGGACGACGCCCTGGTCTTCGGGCGGAGCCAGCTCCGTCTTCGAGGTCGCGAACAGGTAGACCGTTCCCACGAGCAGCAGCAAGCCCATCACCACGAAGACGATCCAGGTATCGAGCAGGCCGTGCAGCAGCCGCTGATACCCCGAGTGCAGCCGGCCGAACGCGCGATCGATCAGATGGACGAAGCGGCTTTCCTCCTGCTCGGCGCGGAAGATGCGCGAGGTCATCATCGGCGAGAGCGTGAGCGCGATGATGCCGGATACCGCGACCGCCCCGGCGAGGGTGAATGCGAACTCGGTGAAAAGCGCCCCGGTGAGCCCGCCCTGGAAGCCGATCGGGATGTACACGGCGATGAGCACGATGGTCATCGCGACGATCGGACCGCCCAGCTCGCGCGCGGCAACGAGCGAGGCCTCGAGCGGCGGCTTGCCTTCGAACTTCATGTGGCGGTCGACGTTTTCGACCACGATGATCGCGTCGTCGACGACGAGACCGATCGCCAGCACCAGTGCGAGCAGCGTCAGCAGGTTGATCGAATAGCCGAGCAGCAGCATCACGAAGAACGCCCCGATCAGCGAGAGCGGCATTGCGATCAGGGGGATGGCAACGGCACGAAAGCTCCCGAGAAAGAGGAAGATGACGGCGCTCACGATCAGCAGCGTCAGGCCCAGCGTCTTCTCGACTTCGTCGATGGAGCTGCTGATGAACTTGGTGCCGTCGTAGACGATCTGCCCGCTGATGCCGCTGGGCATCGCCGCCTGGATGCCGGGAAACACGTTGCGGACGCGCTTCGCCACGTCGAGCACGTTGGCGTCGGGCGCCACCTTGATGCCGATGAACACGGAATTGCGGCCGCTGAAGGCGGTCGTGAAGTTGTAGTTCTCGGCGCCGAGAACGACGTTGGCGACGTCTTCGAGGCGGACGATGGCGCCGTCCTTCTGCTTGACGACGAGGCGCTTGAAGTCGTCGACCGAGTGCAGGCTCGTGCTGGCGGTCAGGTCGACGCTGACCATTTGACCCTTGGTCGTTCCCAGCGCGGCGAGATAGTTGTTCGACGCGAGCGCGGTGCGCACGTCGCTCGCCGTGACGCCGTGGGCCGCCAAGCGCTGCGGATCGAGCCACGCGCGGAGCGCGAACTGGCGGGCGCCCAGGATTTCCGCTGTCTGCACGCCCTCGACCGAATCGAGCTGCGGCTTTACCACCCGCAGCAGGTAGTCGGTGACGTTGTTGTTGGGCAGCGTGTCGCTGTAGAACCCCATGTACATCGAGTCGATCGTCTGGCCGACCTGCACCGTCAGCACCGGCTGCTGCGCTTCCGGCGGCAACTGGTTGCGCACCGAATTGACCTGGGTGTTGATCTGGGTCAGCGCGCGGTTGGCTTCGTAGTTGAGGCGCAGCGTCGCGGTAATCGTCGACACGCCGGTCGAACTCGTCGACGACAGATAGTCGATGCCTTGCGCCTGCGCGATCGCGCTTTCCAGCGGCTGGGTGATGAAGCCCGCCACCGTCTGTGCGTCGGCACCGTAATAGGCGGTGCTCACGGTGACCACGGCGTTCTCGGTCCTGGGGAACTGTCGCACCGAAAGATTGGTGAGCGCGCGCAGGCCGAGCACCAGGATCAGCAGGCTCACCGTGATCGCGAGCACGGGGCGGCGGATGAAGACGTCGGTGAAGTTCATCGGCGCGTTCTCATTTTTCCTGCGGCGTCGGGCTTGGGTTGTTCGCCGGCAGCACGCTGTTGTCGATGACGAGCGGCGTGCCGTTCTTGAGCTTGACCGTGCCGCTGGTCACGACCGTCGTCCCCGGGTCGATGCCCTTGAGAATCGCGACCTGGTCCCCGCGCCGGGGACCCGTGGTGACGAACACCTGCTGGGCGACGAGGCCGCCGCTGGCCTTGACGTTTTTCTCGCCACCCGCCTGGGCGGCGTTCTCCTCGGCTGGCTTGGCGATGAACACGGTGTCGCCGTACGGGTTGTACGTAATCGCCGTTTGCGGCAGCGTCAGATAGCGCTGCTCTGCGCCGGCGTCCAGCGTCACCGTCGCGAACATTCCGGGCAGCAGCTCGCGCTTCGGGTTGGGGACCGTCGCCTGGATCAGCACGTTGCGGGTGGTCGGATCGACCTTCGGGTTGATCGCGCTGACCTTGCCCTCGAAGGTCTGGCCCTTGTAGGCGTCCGTCCCGACCAGCACCTTGCGGCCCGGCGCGACCTGCGGCAGTTGCTGCTGCGGAATGAAGAAGTCGACATACACGGGATCGATGCTCTGCAGCGTCACCAGCTTGTCGCCGGGACTGAGATACTGGCCGGGATTGACGGTCGAGATGCCGAGCTTCCCGGCGAACGGCGCGTGGATCGTCTTCTTCGCGACCAGTGCCGACTGCTGCGCGACCAGTGCCCGCTTGTTCTTGAGATCGGCTGCGTCGGCGTCGACTTGCGCCTTGCTGACCGCCTCGATGTCGAACTGCGCCTTGTCGCGGTCATAGACAATCTGCGCGAGGTTGGCGGCCGCTTCGAGCGCGCGAAGCTGCGCGAGATCGGACTCGGCGTTGAGCTGGGCCAGGACCTGGCCCGCACGGGCCTCGTCGCCGGATCGGAACTCGAGGCTGCGCACCAGACCCGCGACCTCGGTCGTCACGTCGACGCCGCGCAGCGCGCGCAGCGTGCCGACTGCGGCGAGCGTCGGCTGCCAGACCTCATAGTCGACCTTCGTCGCCGTGACCGTCGCGGGAGGCACCGGTGCGCTTCCCATGTACTTCTTCATCATGTAGCCCTTGAACAGATTGAAGCCGACGATACCGCCGAGCAGCACGCCGACAGCGATCAACATGATGATCATGCGTTTGAGCAACGGGCTTTTCTTGGTGCTGTTCATGCGCCCTCCAATAACAATCGCCGGCGATCGAGGCGGCGAGCGGGGCCCCTCGAACCTTTCGCGTCCCTTTCGCTACTCGGCGTTCGCGCTCGCAGTCGGCTCGCGCTGCCACCAGCCACCGCCCAGCGCCTGGAACAGTGCCGCGGTGTCGGCGTAGCGCGCGGCCTGCGCCCGGGTGAGCGCGATTCGTGCGAGATGGTATTGACGCTGCGCGTTGAGCAGCGACAGGTAGCTGATGCCGCCGAGCCGGAACTGGCGCTCGGCGAGCGCGAGTGCCTCGCGCGCGCTTCGCTCCGCGTCGGCCTGGGCATTGAGCTGCCGCGCGTCGTCGTCGAGCGCGCGCAGCGCGTCCGCGACGTTCTGGAAGGCGTTCAGCACCGTTTGCCGATACTGCGCCGCGGCCTGATCGTAGGCGTCGATGGCGGCACGTCGCTGCGCGGTCAGCGCGCCGCCGCGAAACAACGGCTGCAGCAGCCCCGCACCGATGCTCCAGATGCCGGGCCCGGCAAACAGGTCGCCGAGCTTCGTCGATTGGCCGCCGAAAGCGCCGGACAGCGTTATCTGGGGATAAAGGTTTGCGGTCGCAACGCCGACCTGCGCGCTCGCCTGATGCAGCTGTGCCTCGGACGCCAGGATATCGGGCCGCTGGTGCACCAGCGACGAGGGGACGCTGAGCGGAATTTCCTCGGGCAGGGTGATCGCTTCGAGGTCGAACTCCGGCAGCGCGGCGAGACTCGGCAGACGGCCGGCGAGCACGGCCAGCTGATGGCGCGTCTGCGCGAGATCGCGCTCGAGCGGCGGCAGCGTTGCACGCGTCTGCGCGACCTGCGTGCGCTGCGCGAGGACGTCGGTTCGCGAAACGGCGCCGAGCGTGAACTGACGCTGGACGAGCGCGAGCTGCCGCTCGAGCGCCGTGATGATTTGCTCGGTCGAGCGCACCTGCTGGCGCAGCGCAGCGTCGCGAATCGCCGCCGTGACGAGGTTGGCCGTGAGCGCGAGATGTGCGCCTTCGAGCAGGTACGCCTGGTAGTCGACCTGCGCCTGCAGGCCCTCGATCTGGCGGCGCGCGCCGCCAAACACGTCGAGCGCGTAAGAGACGCTCACGTTGGCGTTGTAGAGCGAGTAGAGGCTGGTGACGCCGCTCGTCGCGCCGAGCGCCGCGCCCGAGATCCGCTGGCGCGCCGCCGAAGCCCGCGCGTCGATCGCGGGGTACAGGAGCTCGCCCCGGCCGGACGCCAGGTTCTCGTTGGCTTCGCGCAGCGCCGCTTGCGCCGCCGCGAGCGTCGGGCTCTCCGCCAGCGCCTGCCGAATCAGGTCATCGAGCGGCGGGGAGCGGAAGAGCGTCCACCATTCGGCCGGGAGGTCTTTCCCCTGGACGAAGCGCTGCTCCGCGCCGCCGGCGACGCCGGGTGTCGCGACCGTCGCCTCGGGCAGCGGTGCCTCGGTGTACTGATGCGCCTGCGGTGGCGAAGGCCGCACGAAGTCCGGGCCGACCGTGCACCCCGACAGTGCGATGCTCAGGATTGTTGCGACGGCGATCCGGCGTCCCGCCACGTCCACTCTTTTACCCCTGTTGTTTTCGGTGCACGATTTTCGGACTGGAACTTGCAACCCCACGTCATATGGGGCTTCATTTGCGGATAACAACGGACCCCTCGGCCAATTCGCCGCGCGGTGTCCACTAAAGACAGATCGTAGCGAGAATCGTTCGCGGGCCCATCGGGCGGCCACGGGCCGGCGGGCGGTTGCCGCACTTGGCCAACGCGCCGCGACTTCCACTCGGCCTGCTGCTCGCCGTCGTTCCGGGGCATACGAGCGAGGGCGAGCGGTAGCTGAAACGCAACTACGTCGCCATCCGGGCCCGCGGCGCGTCTCCGTTTGTCTTCGGGATGGTGACGACAAGTGTCGTGCCTTCGCCCGGCCGGCTCGACACCTCGAGATCCCCGCCGAGCGCTCGCGCCCGCTCGCGCATTCCGCGGATGCCGTGGGACGTGGGCTTCTTGAGCGCGTCGCCGGCGATGCCGGCCCCGTTGTCGCGGATCGTGAGCGCGTGGCCCGACCCGGACTCCGACAGCGTGACCGCGACCTCGGTCGCCTTGGCGTGGCGCGCGACATTGGTGAGCGCCTCCTGGAAGATGCGAAACAGCGTCAGCGCGCAGTCGCGCTCGATGGCGAGGTCGGGATCGGGTGTCTCGACGGTGATCTTGAGATTCGCATGCTTGCGGTATTCGCCCGCCTGCCAGGCCAGCGCCGCGGCGAGGCCCAGATCGTCGAGGATGCTCGGCCGCAGGTCGGAGACGATCTTGCGAGTCGCCGCGACGGCGGTGTCGACCAGGTGGCTCATGCTCGCGCACTTGTCGCGCAGCGGCGCGCCGTTCACGGGAAGGCGATCGGCGACGAAGCCGAGATCGATCTTGAGTGCGGTCAGCGTCGCCCCCAGCTCGTCGTGCACTTCGCGCGCGATGCGCGCCTTTTCCTCCTCGCGCACCGACTGCAGGTGCCGCGACAGCGCGCGGAGTTCTTCGCGCGAACGCTCGACCTCGAGCTGCGCGAGGCGATTCTGGGTATCGTCGAACACGAGGCCGTCCCACACGATTTGGCCGCTGTCGAGGCGCCGCGGGCGCGCCCGGATCGATAGCCATTTGTCGCTCGCTTCGTGCGCCGGCCGCAACGGGCCGCTCCAGGTCCAATTCGCGAGATTCGCCGCCGACGCCTCGAGCGTCGCGTCCAAATGCGGCCGATGCCCGGCGGGAATCAGCGCGAACATTGCTTCGGGATTCGCGCGGACCCGGTCTTCCGGCACGCCGGTCAGCGGCCCGCAGCCGGGGCTCACATAGGCAAACGAGAAGGCCCCGTCGGCGTTGCGCACGAGCTGGAAAACCATCCCCGGCACGTTGGAGGCAATGCCTTCGTAGCGCGCTGCGCCTTCCTTCAACGCGCCTTCCATCGCCCGCCTGGCGGTGAGGTCGTAGCAGGACCAGAGGAACCCCGAGAAATGCCCCTGCATGTCGTGATAGGGCCGCGCATTGCAGAGGATCGTCCCGAATGTCCCGTCGGCGCGCTGGAGCCTTGCCTCGAGCTCGAACGGCGTGCGCTCGCGCAACGAGCGGGCGTAAACGTCGCGCCAGCGCCCACGGTCGTCGGGATGCACGGCGGCGATCCAGCCGTTGCCGAGCTGCGTATCGCGCGCTCGCCCGGTGTAGTCAATCCACGCGTTGTTCACATAGTCGCAGGCGCCGTTCGCGTCGGAACGCCAGACCAGGCTCGGCAGGTCCGAAAACAGCGCGAAATAGAAGTCGCGCGAGCGCTCCGTCTGCCGCTGCAGCTCGATTCGCTGTGTCACGTCCCGCGTGATCACCGAATATCCCTGCAGTGCTCCGGCGTCGTCGCGAATCGCCGAAATGATGTCCTCCCCGCAATAGCGGCTGCCATCGCTGCGCACGTGCCAGCATTCCTCCTCGAACGCGCCGACGCGGGCGGCCTTCTCGAGGGCGCGCGCGCAGGACTGGATGCGTCCGGTCCCGTAGAGCATCGCGTAGTGCCGCCCCATGACGTCGATTTCGGTGTACCCCGTCAACGCGCCCGCACCCGGGTTCCAGCTCGCGATCCGGCCGTCCGGCTCCAGCATGAAAATCGCGCAGTCCTTGATCGCATTGACGATGAGACGGGTGCGCCGCTCCGCGTCGCGCAGCGCCTCCTCGGCACGGTTGCGGGCGAGCATGTCGGCGACGATCCGCGCGTTCGCCGCGGCAAGGTCGCGTGCGCGCTCCAGCGCCGTCTGGAACAGCCACGTGCACAGGGCGAGCAGCGTGGCGAGCAGCACGCCCACCACCAGCGCGATCTCCGGCAACGGCGAGTTCCAGTGGAGCAGCGCCTCGCGCGTCGGCGTCACCCGCAGCGTCCAGAGGGCACCGGCGATGCCGAGCTGTCGCTCGTCCGCCCACTCGCTCGCCGCCGGCTCGCCCTCGGCGCCGACCGATGCCACAGGCTTGCCGGCTTCATCGAGGTCGATTTCATAATCGGGGAAGCGGCCGCGGAGCAGCGCATGAAACCACGTGTTGCCCGGCATCTCGGCGATGGCAACGCCGCGGAGGAGGTCGCCGTCAAAAGAAGGGACGGCAAGGGCAAAACCGTTGCCGCGGCCTTCGACTTCGAAGAATCCCGTCAATGCGGGCTGGCGCGTCGCAATCGCCTTGGCGACGACCGGTCCGAGATGCGCGTCGTTGCGAACGTCGGTGCTCGGGGAAGCGAGCTCGTGCGGCGCCGCGAACCAGTGCGGCAGGTAGTCACTGTCGATCCAGCCGAGCGCGGAAAGCTCGTCGCGCTCGGGCAGGAGCACGCTCGCGTCCTGTTGCCATTGCTCGGGGGTGCTCGCGTAGGTCGGCACGCGCGCGGCAAGCCGCCCCAGCAACGCCATGTGTCCCGCCAGGTTGCGCTCGATCCGTCCGCGGATGTCGCTCGCGACGAGCCCCGTGTTGTTCTGGATGGCCCGGGCTTCCTGCTGAATGAGCGCGCGCCACAGCACGAGCGCACAGACGAAGACGGTGAACCACACGATGACCGACAACCACCGCCACACGACACGACGCTCTTCCGCGCTGCCGAGGGAAGCGAAGACCAGCACCGCACCGCTGACGACGATCGCGAGCAGCGCATTGGTCCTTTCGCCGCCGGTCAGGAGCAGCCAGCGCGCGGCGGCGGCGCCACCGGTCCACGCGCCGAACAGGAGCAGCAGCGCCAGTGCCAGCGTGATCGAGCCGACCAGCGTCAGCAGAACCGAGCGCACGGAACCAAGCGGGGCGGGGCGCAGCGTCGCCAGCGCGCAGCCGAGGATGATCAGGAGCAACGCCGTGAGGAGTCCCATTTCGTTGTAGGCACCGGCGCCGAACGGCAGCCATGCATTGCCGAGAATGGGACGCACGGGCACCGACCCCGGCACGACATACGCGATGACGCGCAGCGTGCCGAGCGCGATCGGCACGGCCGCAAAGAGGCGGGTCAGCACCGTGAGCCGGGCCGCCGCCGAAACCACGGCCGCCCCCAGAAATGCGAATGCCCACGCCGTGTCGTACTGAATGCGCTCGAGACCGAAGGCGGCGTCCATCGGCGTCCTGACCGCGTGCCAGCTCAGGATCACCTCGACGCTAAACGCGATGATCAGCAGTCCGGCCGCCAGAAGCGGCACCGTTGACCACATCGTCGAACGGAGGATCGAGACCATCGGGGCGATGACGTTTCGCCGGGCGAAATGCCAGGGAAGGGCAAACCGGAATCTTACTCCAGCGAGACAGACGCGAAGTTGCCTGCGCCCGGTAGCCGATTCGCGTTCACGCCGCCGTGCGCGCGGCAGTCGTGCCGACGGTCGAAGACGGCGTTCGCCCGCGGCAAGGCGAAGATGCGCGACATTCGACAGGCCCACAACGATGCCCGCACGGCCGCAACACCCATGCGCCCCTGGCGTGGAAGCGTCAAGCGGTGGCGCCGGCCGCGACGCTACGCCAACGTATCGATCTCACTCGGGCCCGGGGAACCGAAGAACCGATACGGTGTGCCCCGACCCGCCGACACTTACCGTCGTGGCGGCATCGCCCTGATCGGCGCGAATCGTGTATCGACCTGGCGGGACCCGCGCGAGGAGCCAGGGTCCGTCCGTCACGGTCTCGAGAACCGGTTGGCCGCGCGCGTCCTCGATACTGACCTTGACGCCGGCGAGAAAATAGCCGGAGCCCGTCCTCGCGAGCCAGATCCACAGATTGTAGTCGTTCGCCCTCTCGCGTATCGCGTCGCGTTCTTCAAGGCTTACACCGCCGGTGAGATAAGCGATGCCGCTGCTCGTCTGCGACGCTGGAGTCGATCCGGCGTCGGGCTCGCGCGTTCCCTGCGCGGCGCAGGCGAACCCCGTTACGCCAAGAATCGCGGCCAGCAACAGGTCGGCCGCCCAATTCGGATTCATGCGGCGAGCTTTCAACGCGCGGCGGCCGACCAGCCTGCGCCGCGCATGCCTCTCGACCCACGACAATTCGCGGAGGTCAGCTCGAGGTCTTCTCCTTCGACATTTCTTCCTTCGACTTGCTCTTGTCTTGCGGCGAGGAGGGCGAGCCCGAAGCCGAACTGTCGCTCGGCGCGGGCGCTGGTGCCGCAGCGGTGTTGGTGGTGCTGTCGTTGCCCTGGCTGCCGGTCGGGGAGGACGGCGGCATGCCGCCGGGTTGGGGCGCGCTTCGACTCGGCTGCGACGCGCTGCTCGTGCGATCCACGCTCGGCGTGCTTTCGCGCTGGCACGCAGTCAGCATCGTGCCCAGTGAAGCCATCAACACCAATGCCAGCATTCTTCGATCCAGTGTCATCTCAACTCCTTTGAGGTCGCGTTCAATTGCAGGAAGATTCGCGGCCGGGCCTGTCGTGTGGATGTCGTCCATCGCTTCCTTGACGCCGAGCCCACGGCTCGCGATATCGGCGGCGCGGACCATCCGTTCAGACCGCGAACCGCACCGTTCGTCATGGCTTGACGGCATACGTGTTCCAGGCGCGCGTGAATTCGTCCGCCATGAGCTTGCCGTCGTGGTTGCGGTCGTTCTGTTGGAAGAGCGGGTCGAAGCCTTGGAGCTCCCGGGTATCGTCGCGGGTGACGTAGCCCTTTCCCGCACTGTCGAGCTTCTTGAATGCGGAATCGGGCAGCTCGCTTCGGCTCGGCGGGACCGGCCTCGCGTCGTCGGCCGGGACGACAGGAGTCGACGGGGATTTCGTTCCCGATTCGGCAGCCAAGCCCGCACCGCAGAAGCCAATCGCCCCTCCGGCCAGAAGCGCGACCAGCAGGCGCCGGTGTTCCGGCAGGGAGACCATCGTCATCAGTTCGCTCCTTCCTGGTTTCACGACCGTACGACGCACACGAGGCCGGTGAGCCTCGGCAACCGAACTTAGCAAGCAGCGTGCCGAACGGCGCGAACGCTCGCCGCGCTTCGAGCGCAACACTCCGTATCGCGCCGCGGGCGAACGCCGGGGCGCGACTCGATGACCGCTGAACAGCATCGGCTTTTGCTTCAATGGCGAGTAAGAATTACGTGGAAGAAATGCCATCGTGTGCGCGAATGGCAATCGATTTGCGGGGACAGATAATTGGAACGCTGCTCCAGCCGTAGGATGTTGTCCTACGAAGCGTCTGCGGGCGCCTACGTGAAAACAGGCATTGCGCCGATAGCCGCGCTCGCGCGCGCACGGGAGCATGGCTTTGCCTGCGCCCTGGAGCCTCCCAATGTCGATGGCCGCAACCGAATCCTTGTCTTTGCAGAAGCGCGTCTCACCGCCGTCCTCCATGTTCTCGATCACGACCCCGGCGAGGGGCGGTGACAGGAGCCTCGGCTTGCGGCGAGTCGGAGCGCTCTATGGCGCCTGCCCCTCGATGCGCAGGCTTTTCACGGCGATCAAGCGCATCGCGCCGACGTCCGCGACCGCGATGATCCTCGGCGAAAGCGGCTCGGGCAAGGAACTCGTCGCGCGCGCGATCCACGACGGCTCGCCGCGGCATGCCGAGCCTTTCGTCGCGGTGAATTGCGGTGCCCTTCCCGAGAATCTGATCGAAAGCGAGCTTTTCGGTCACGAACGAGGAAGCTTCACCGGCGCGACGCGCACGCATCGCGGCTGTTTCGAGCGCGCCAATCACGGAACGTTGTTTCTCGACGAGGTGGTCGAAATGCCCGTCGATCTGCAGGTACGCTTGTTGCGTGTGCTGGAGACGGGTCGGTATTCGCGGGTCGGTGGCGACACGGAGCTTAGCGCCGATGTCCGCGTGATCGCGGCGAGCAATCGCGATCTGCGTGCGGCCATCGCGGACGGTCGCCTGCGGGAGGATCTCATGTATCGGCTGTGCGTGATTCCGGTCGTCGTGCCGCCGCTGCGCGAACGCCAGGGCGACTCGCTCCTCCTGGGCGAAATGTTTCTCGACGAGCTGAATCGAGAGCATGGCACGACGAAGGCGTTCACCCCGGAGGCGCGGGCGTGGATCGCGCAACACGGCTGGCCCGGTAACGTGCGCGAACTCAGGAATGTCGTGCAGCGATCGTTCGTGCTTTCGGACGATGCCGTCGAGGTCGATCTTGCGCCGACGCTGGGGCAGGGCGTCGCCGGGGATTCCCCCCGCGACGACCGTAGTGCCGTCCGCGTAGGCGACACGGTTGCAATTCCGGTGGGCGCATCGCTCGGCGATGCCGAGCGCGCGCTGATCCTAGCGACCCTTCGTGCCGTAGGCGGAAGCAAGGTCAGGGCCGCGCAGATGCTCGGGATCAGCCTCAAGACCCTCTACAACCGGTTGCAGGCGTATCGTGGAACCGTCGGCGGCGCTGCCGCGCCGAGGAAGCGCCTGGTGCTGGTCGAGGCGGCATGACAGAGATATCTTTGAAGGGGGCGGCGCGCGTGACTACAATGCGATCGGATGCCGAGGTTAGCCAGGTGACCGGTGAGGGCCCGATGGAGGACGCGCGCACGGACGGCAAGAAACGAGTGCTGATCGTCGACGATCACGCGCTCGTGCGGGCCGGTCTGGCGCAACTCATCGATGCCACCGCCGACCTGGAAGTCGGGGGCGAGGCGGGCACGGCGGCGGCGGCGCTCAATCTCGCGACGGACGGGCACTTCGACGTCGTGCTGCTCGACATCTCGCTGCCGGACGCGAACGTGCTCGATACGGTGTCGACGCTGCGCCGGCGCGCGCCCGACCTGCCGATCCTGATTGTCAGCATGCATCCCGAGGACCAGTACGCCGTGCATCTGCTGCGCGCGGGTGCGAGCGGATTTTTCCCCAAGGCTGGCGAGGCGAAGGATCTGCTGGCGGCGGTGCGCGCGGTAGCCGAGGGCCGCCGCTACATCAGTCCGGGGCTCGCGGAGGCTCTGGCGCTCGAAGCGACGGGCACCGCGAACGGGCCGCCGCATCGGCAGCTGTCGAGCCGCGAGTTCCAAATCTTCGTGGGGCTGGCGGCGGGCAAGACGGTGACGCACCTCGCCGACGAGCTGTGCCTGAGCGTCAAGACCGTCAGTACCTATCGGACGCGCGTGCTCGAGAAGATGCACATGTCGCGCAATGCCGAGCTCACGGCGTATGCGCTACGCCACAACCTGATGCAGTGATAAGGCCGCCGGCGGACCATGGGGCAGATCTTGCGGACCTTCATCGTCGAGGACTCGCCGCTCATTCGCAAGCGGATCATCGAGGCACTCGAAAAGAACGGAAACTTCGAGGTGCTGGGGTTCGCCGAGTCGGAGGACGAGGCGCTCGAGTCCATCGAGCGGCTGCATCCGGCGGTGGTGATCACCGACATCCGCCTGAAGCAGGGCAGCGGCATGGAGGTCCTGCGCCAGTTGCGCCGGCATCCCTATCACCCGGCGCCGAAGATCTATGTGCTCACCAACTACGCGTATCCGGAGTACAAACAGCAGTGCGCGCTCATGGGCGCCGACGATTTTTTCGACAAGTCGTCCGAGTACGAGCGGTTTCTCTCCACGCTGCGCGCGGTGGCCTGAAGCGCGGCGGCTGGCCCTCTTGCCGCCGGGCGGGTGGCGAAGTTCCTTACGTGTCGCAGCACTCCTGGCATCGGCCTGTCCTACACGCGATGCGCGATCGACCCACGCCCGAAACGGACGATCGCCGATAGCCGCGCCGTGTCGATTGAGCCAAGATGTGTACCGTCACGACGGGTAGGGCGGCGACAGCATACGCCGATGTTGCGGTTGCGATGGCGTTTGTCCGCTCAGTCCCGGGAAAGGCGACACTTTATGAAACGCGTCTACATCGTCGAATATTCGACGCTCGCCCGCCGCCGGATTCGCGAAACGCTCGCCCGACTCGGCGATTGCCAGGTCGTCGGTGAATCCGAAGCCGCGAGCGCCGCCGTTGCCGGCGTCGACGACCTCGAACCCGACGTCGTGATCACGGACCTCCTGCTGAGGGAGGGGACCGGCGTCGAGGTCGTCAGGCGCATACGGGCGCGCCACGGGCCCGAACGGCCGGTGATATTCGTCCTGACGAATCGGGCCAGCCCGGCGCATCGCGCCGCATTATCGGCCGCGGGCGCCAATGGCCTGTTCGACAAGGCGCGCGAATACGGGCTGTTGATGGACGAGCTGCAGCAGGTCGCCTGAGCGGCGTGGCGCGCCGCCTCATCCAAAAACGCGACGGATGCATTTGCGCTACGCAACGTTCATTGGGGTCGCGCTTCTCGCCGCTGGCGCGTTTGCGTTGGCGGGATGCGAGCGGCGGGAGCAAGCCGCATCGGGCGCCGAAGCGCGCGGGGCGGGCAATTCGAGCGCTTCGACCGAAGGCACGGATCGCGACGCCGTGGAAACCGCGCGCTTGCGCGGCATGAGCGAGATCTTCGATGACGCGGCGATCACGGCGAAGGTCGAGGTCGCCATTGCATCGAGCATTGGCGAGAATTCGACCGACGTCAGCGTCGAAACTCGCGCCGCCGTGGTCACGCTGACCGGTGAAGTGGACACGCCCGATATCCGCGACCGGGCCGACCGGGCCGCGCTCGGGATCGACGGCGTCAAGTCGGTGATCGACAACATGGTCGTGAGATCATCCGTGGCGACCGGTTGACGGCGCGTGGAATGCACCGATGCGGTCGATGACGACGAACACACTGCGCCGGTGGACTCGCGGCGGTGACCGCACGGTGGTGGCGGTCTTCATTGCGGCTTACGCCCTCGCGTGGGCCTATCTGGTCGGCTTCACCGATCCCGCGCGCTGGGAGCCGTTGCTCGCCCTCGGATTCAGCGTGCTGTTCGCGCTGGTGCTGATTCACGAAATCGTCGCGACGGCGGAGTCGCTTCGCGCGCACGGACCGCAGGCGCCTCTCCCCGCGTCCGTGGGCGCAGAGCGGCAAGCCGTTGCGACGACCCGCGTGGACTGCGGCGCGAACGAGTTCAAGCGTCTGGATGGAGAACGCGCGCTCGACACGACGCCGTCGGTCCGACGCATTCACGAATGAGCGGCCCAGCGCCGCGCGTCGCCGGCGGGCTGTCGTTTGCTTCTCAGCCGTTGCCCCACGAGCCCAGCGTGTGCGTCCGCTCGTGAGCGCTCAGAAACGCGGGCGCGTCCGGCGACGGCAGCGAAAGATCGAGCGCGCCCGGCACCGTCGCAAAGAGACCGGCGCACGTGTCGGAACGGGTGACGGCCTGCCGCAATGCCGCTTCGTCGGCCCAGATCGGCCGGCCTGATTCGACGCGAAGGTAGACCCGTCCGGTTTCCTGGTCGGCAAAATTGACGTGGCGGAAGCGGGCCATGCACCCGGCGAGAAACCCGGTGTTCTTCTCCGGCGCGAGCAGGCTCGCGTCGGCATAGAGGCGTTCCGGCGTCGTGGCGGCGATGTCGATCCGGCGATAGCGCTCGATGTCCAGCATGCCCGCGACGTCGAGAATGTTCACGGTGTGGTTCCAACCGAAGGCGACGGTTCGCGGGCGCTCACCGAGGCTTACGCTATTGTCGAGGAACTCGAAGTGCACGCGCTTGTCCGGGCGCTCGACCCAGGTGAAGAAAAGCTGCGGCATGCCGGAATAGGCCTCGATCGCGTGGGCGAGCGTGTCGTCGACGGCCTTGTACCGGCCGACGTCGAGCCCGCGCTGCCAGGCGCGCTCGACCAGTGACGCGGGCGGCGTGATCATGAAGAACAGGTAGACCGTATGGCCGAAGCGCGTGAGGAGGTTGCTCCCCGCTTCGTCGGAGTCCGGCGCAAAGCTGTCGAAGCGGAACCGGTCGACCAGCAGGTGCGACACCGCGCCGCGCTTGGCCTTGCGCGCCACGTAGCGATCGAGCTTCTGGTCGACGATCTTGAGCTCTTCGCCGGTGAACGCGCCCGCGTACTTGTACTCGGGGCCGAGCGTTGCGTAGTCGAGCAGCTGCTTGCGCCAGATGTCGGGGCTGATCAGCGCGAATTCGCTCCAGCGGGCACCGATGTCTCCGGCAAGGCGTTTCTGCAATGGCCGCAACGTGCTCTTGCCCGACGCCGACGGCCCCTTGGTGTTCATCACCACCGGCTGCTCCTGCGAGGGCAGCAGGCGGAATCCCTCGTTCGCGACAGCCTTCGCGATCAAAGGATCGAGGAGGCGACCGATCGCCTCGCTCGCGAGATCGTTGCAGGCGATGTCGGTTGCGAGCGTCGCGATCATTTCGTGGCCGCCCCAGATGCGCCCGTGTCGAACGAAGAGCGCCGAAACGACCCTCGCGAGCGCGGCGCACGCGGCGCAGCGCGGATCGTCGGTCGCGTCTGCGGTTTGCTCCCATTCGGCGATCAGGCGCTGTTCGCGGCCGGTGTCGTTTGCGATCGCCTCGGCGCTCGCGGGACGGCGAGCGAAGAATCCGAGCAGCCTGCCGCGTGGCGCCTCGGGGACCGATTGCGGAGCGGCTGGATGCAGTCGCGACAATTCGGCTGCGACCACGGCCAAGAGCTGTCGTTTCAGCATGTCGTAGCGCGCAACGATCGCGTCCATCTCCGGCTCGATATAGCGCGCGCCGATGCTGTGGACGATCTCGCGGAAGTTGATTCCGAGATCCTCGATTCTCGAGCCGTCGGGCACCGAAAGGTCCACGGTGACGCGAATCAGCAGCTCGTGGAGCGCGAGGCGTTGCGGCCTGAAAGCCACGAGGTCTGCGAGCTCGAGACCGGTGAGATCGCGCAGTTCCGCTGCCTTTGCCGCGTCGGTGAACGAGCATTCCGGACGGAAGATCGTGCACAGGTGGCGCAGGCGCTCGGGGATCTGCGAGGCGATCCCCGGATTCCACGGCCCGAACTGCGGGAAGGGGCGGTTTTCGGTCGGCGTGGCCATTGTGCCCTGGATCGCCCGCCCAGTCGCCCCGGCCGGCGGCAGCCGCGGTCTACCGTCGGCTGAGACAACGCTGCGGTCGTGGTTGGAAGTGCATTACGAACCTTTTGCGGTTTGTCAGTGTAGCAGCAGGACCGGCGACGCGACTCGCCGAGCGTGCCGAATCCGGCGCGGGAACCGATCGTACGTCGAGCGAGCCGCCGGGCAAACCGATTTTCTTCGCTCGCTCAGCAATCGGAACGCCAGCGCGCGGCAAGCTCGGAGGGCGCCGCCCAAACCGCGAGGTGGAGGCGCGCAAGGGCCGCCGGATCGTCGAGCAGGATCGACTTTTGGCCGGGCGTGAGCGCACCGGGGCCGAGCGAGAGCGCGGCATCGGCCAGCGCGCGCCGCTCGGCGCGGCTATTGCAAGGCAGTCGCGGACGATGAGCCGCGCCGAGGCATGCCACGGCGTTGGCGATCGGATCGACGATCGCATCGCGGAACGTCGCGGGCGGGCGGGCCCGCGCGAGGGCATCGGCCACCGCGCAAATCTCGGCTGGCGGGCACGTCTCTTCGGGAATCAGGAACAACCGCGCGCGCGCGAAGCGTCGTCCCAGCGACACGCGGCTTGTCAGCGCAGACAGCGGGATCGCCAGAATCAGCGCGCCACCCACGGGGAGGAGCCACGGGACGAATGCCGGATCGAGCGCGTAGACTCCACCGACCCACGCGGTGCCGATAAGCGACTGCAGCGCGTGGTACCGGAGCGCTTCGCGCCACCGGGTTTCGCTGTCGTCGCGTGGCGGCGACTTCCAGCCGAGGTTGTTGCCGATGAGCGCCCGGGCAACGAACTGCGTGTGGAAAAGCATGCGAATCGGCGCGAGCAGCACCGACGTCGCGATCTCGGCCACTACGCTTGCAAGCAGCCGCGAACGCCCGCCGAAACGGGTGACGGCGGCGCGGTCGATCAGCGCGGCGCCGAGCATCTTGGGCAGGAACAGCAGGGCGGCCGTCGCGGCCGACAACCACAGCGCCCAAGCGGGACGCCATTGCGGCCACAGCGGAAACAGCTGGTAGGGTTGCGTGAAGTACTGGGGCGGGACGAGTGCATGAATCGCCACGAGAGCGGTCGACAGCGCGAGAAACAGGAGCCACAGAGGCGAGGAAAGATAGGCCATCACGCCGCTCACGAAGACCGCGCGGTGCGCCGGATGGACGCCCCGCATCAGGAACAGCCTCGAGTTCATCAGATTGCCCTGGCACCAGCGCTGGTCGCGGCCCAGCTCGTCGACGAGGTTCGGCGGCACTTCCTCGTAGCTGCCGGGCAGATCGTAGGCGATCCAGACTTCCCAGCCCGCGCGCCGCATGAGCGCGGCTTCGACGAAGTCGTGCGACAGGATCTCGCCGGAAAGCGAGCCGCGTCCGGGAAGTCGGCGCAGCGCACAGTGACGCATGAACGGCGCAATGCGGATGATCGCATTGTGACCCCAGTAGTGCGACTCGCCGAGCTGCCAGAAATGCAGGCCTGCCGTGAACAGTGGACCATAGACCCGCGTGGCGAACTGATGGACGCGCGCGAGCAGCGTCTGGCGCCCCGTCGCGTACGGTGCGGTCTGTATGATCCCCGCCTTCGGATTGGCTTCGGCAAGCCGAGCGAGCCGCACGAGACAATCCCCCGTCATCACGCTGTCGGCGTCCAGCACGACCATGTAGCGATAGCGCGCGCCCCAGCGACGGCAGAAATCGGCGACGTTGCCGCTCTTGCGCTTGATCCGGTGCTTGCGCCATCGATAAAAGATGCGTCCGAACCCCCCGACGTCACGGCACAGCTCGAGCCAGGCCCCGTGCTCGGCGACCCGCGTGTCCGGATTCGACGAATCGGACAGCACGAAAAAATCGAATTGCCGCGCATCGCCGGTTCGCGCAAGCGATTCGTACATCGCGCGAACGCCGGCGAACACGCGCCGGACGTCTTCGTTCGCGATCGGGACCACGACTGCGATGCGGACATCGTCGGGAAGCGGCATGGCGGCCGCGGTGTCGGTCAGCGTACGCGAAATGGCGAAGCGATCGCCGCCTGCCCGCAGCAGGACGAAGCCGGCGATGGCCGTCCAGAAGCCGGCGGAAATCCACGCGAAGAGGAGCGCGAACAACGCGAGCACGGCAAGCTCGAGGGGAGGCCGGCCGTGGTAGGGGAGGACCGAGGCCAGGAAAGTCGTCGCGAGCCAGGTCTGGGCGACGACGAGGCCGCCCAGGGCAACGCGGCGGATCGAAGCGGCGCGCTGCCACGCCTCGGTGCGGGCCGGCGGCTCCGGATTCGTCGTGGAAGGCTCGGGCGCGGCGGTCCTGGCGTGCCGAAAGCGCGACCAGAACGACCACCGGTGCGGCGCCATCGGTGTTCTCTGCAGCGGCGGAGTGCTGACCAGTCGATCGCGTCCGTTCAGATCCACGCCGACGACTTCCGCCGTCGACGACGCGCCGAACGCAAGCTCGAGACGCCGCCGCGCGGACGCGCACGCCGGCTCCAGATCCATGGGCGCGCCTTCCGCCAGGACCTCGTGGAGCAGGCGCAGCGCAGCGCCGGGGTCTTCGGATCCGACGCCGCGCTCGCCGGCGCGGGCGCTCACCTGCGCCAACAGCCGATCGCGTTCGGCGCCGGTCAGCGGCATCGCGGCGAGATAGCGCGCGGCGACGTCGGACAGGGCGGCCGACTGCGTCAGCTCTCGGGGGCCAATAGATAGCTCCATGTCTCGGATAGCGTGCGATCGCCGCTACGCAGGAACATCCGCAGCTCGACGGGCTTGCCGGCGTCGACCCGCTGAACGCGCAACGCGACGCGATATCCGCCGGTGACCTCGTTGCGCTGCACGACCTGCTCGCGGATCTTGCCGTTGTCGCTGCTGCTGACGACGGCGTCGACCCGCAAGTCGGCGGGAACGTGTTTGAGCGAGGGACCGACGAAATCGACGACAAAACCGATCACGCCCTCGTCTTCCTTCGCCGACCCGAGGCCGCGGCGCGACTGCAGCACCCACGACTGCGGCGAGCGCGCCTCGGATTCCTTTTGCCACGACATCCGATAGCCGAGCTCGAACGGTTGCTTCGGTGCCGGCGTCGCGGCAGGCACCCAGTAGGCCACGATATTGTCGTTCCATTCATTGGGCGTTGGGAGCTCGACCAGTTCGACGCGGCCCGCCCCCCATTGTTGTGCCGGCTCGATCCACACCGTCGGCCGTTTTTCGTAGCGGGCTTCGAGATCCTCGTAGTCGTCGAAATTGCGGTCGCGCTGGGTGAGACCGAACCCGGCGGGATCGGTCAACTGAAACGACGACACGAGCAACCGCTTCGGATTCGTGAGCGGACGGAAGATCCATTCGCCCGAAGCCGAGTGGACCGACAAGCCGTCCGAGTCGTGCACCTCCGGCCGATAGTCCTCCTTCGGCGAGCGCTGGTTCTCACCGAAATAGAACATGCTCGTAAGCGGCGCGAGGCCCAGTTTGGCGACGCCGGCGCGAAGGAAGAGGCGAGCTTTGACGTCGACCAGCGTAGCGACACCGGGCCGCAGGACGAACTGGTAGGCGCCGCTCGCCCGCGGCGAGTCGAGCAGCGCATAGATCGTCAGCGTCCTCGCGCGGAGCGCGGGCCGGAGGATCCAGAATTCGACGAAGCGCGGGAACTCCTCGCCCGAGGCGACCGCAGTGTCGATCGCGAGCCCGCGCGCCGATGCACCGTAGATCTGCCCGCGGCCCAGCGCCCGAAAATAGCTCGCGCCGAGAAAGACCAGCACCTCGTCCTTGTGGCGAGCGTCGTTGACCGGATAGTGGACGCGGAATCCGGCGAAGCCTCCTTCGCGCAACACCGCCGGATCCAGCTTGTTGGCGCCGTAGTCGAAAAGCGCCGGCTGGAATTCGATGTCGCGCGGCCCGTGGGCGTCGACCTCGTGGATGCGGACCGGAAACTGGAAATGATAGCCAGTGTGAAAAAACGCGATCTCGAAGGGCAGGCCCGCATCCGCCCACAGGTTGCGGTCAGGGCGATACCGGATGTCCCGGTATTGATCGTAGGTGAGTTCGGCCAACGCCTTCGGCAGCGCCTTGTCCGGCGCCTTGTAGGACGCGGCGGCGAGTTGTTCCGCGCGTTGGGCGACAGCGTCGAACCCGAACGCGCCAGTCGTAGTCGCAACCAGCGATCCGAGCAGGAACACGAGCACGTAGGACGCGCGGAGACAAGGTGGCGGCGAGTTGCGCGCGAGCCCGCCGGGCTGCAACCGGCGCACCGTCGTGCGGGAGGTCGTGCCTGTGCTCGTCATCGGTCCGAAGGCGCATGCGTCAGCGGAATCGTACGTGCAAACGTGGCCGCGGAAACTCGGGTTGCCGGGGCACCCGGTTCACGCTGCCACGATGGTTCCGGAAAGACATGCGGGCGAACCGATAGTTCCGCGCCGTCGCGCCCGCCCACCTGCGCGCGACAAGAGCGGGCCCGACCGTGCAAGGGAAGCGCAGCGACCGGCGAAGTTTGCCGCTGGCCGCGAAGCGTCCAAGACCACGTCGACCTCGTGGGGCGTCCGGAGAAGTCGAACGGGCTCCACCCGGGCGTCGAAAGAACTTGCGGTTCGCGCTATTGTCTCCCTTTTGTTGCAGCGCGCGGGATGGGTAATGGTGCGCAAACGTCTCTTTCGTGCGGTCGGAATCGTTGTGACGGTGGTCGCGCTCGGTACGTTCATGCGCGGCGATGTACCCAAGCTCGCGCTCTCGGAACCGCGCTTGCGCAAGGCGAGTCCGCTCGTCGATCCGTTCCTCGTGGATCTCCAGGAGCGCACGTTCCGTTTTTTCTGGGATACCGCCAATCCGCGCAACGGGTTGGTGCCGGATCGCTATCCTTCGACGTCGTTCTCGAGCGTGGCGAGCGTCGGTTTCGCGCTCACGACGTATCCCGTCGGGGTAGAGAGGGCGTACGTTACGCGCGCGGAAGCGCGCCAGCGCGTGCTCGCGACGCTGCGATTCCTGCGCGATGCTCCGCAGGGTCCCGGCGCGCGCGGGGAGGCGGGGTACCGCGGCTTCTTCTATCACTTCCTCGACATGAACACGGGGGAGCGCTTCGAGGACAGCGAGCTGTCGACGGTCGACACGGCGATCCTGGTGGCCGGCGCCCTGTTCTGCCAGTCCTACTTCGACGGTCCCGAGCCGGAAGAGACGGAGATCCGGGCGCTCGCCGACGAGCTCTACCGCCGCGTGGATTGGCGCTGGGCGCAGCCGCACGCCCCGGCGATCAGCCTCGGCTGGTCCCCGGAGGACGGGTTTCTCGACTACGACTGGCGCGGCTACAACGAGGCGATGCTCGTGTACGTCCTGGCATTGGGCTCGCCCACATTGGCGGTCGGGAAGGACGCGTGGGGCGAGTGGACGAGCACCTACGACAAGAGCTGGGGCAAGGTATTCGGGCAGGAACACCTGGCGTTTCCGCCGCTGTTCGGTCACCAGTACCCGCAAATCTGGCTCGACGTCCGCAGCATCCAGGACGATTACATGCGCCGTCGCGGCATCGACTATTTCGAGAACAGCCGGCGCGCCGTCTACGCCCAGCGGGCCTACGCGATTGCCAATCCCAAGAGCTGCAAGGACTACGGCGCCACGGTCTGGGGAATCACGGCGAGCGACGGGCCGGCCGACATCGAGCTCAAAGACGAGGGCGTCTGGCGGCGGTTTCGAACCTACGCCGCACGCGGAATCGGTGAAGCGGGCGCGCTCGCGTTCGACGATTGCACGCTGGCGCCGACGGCCGCGGTCGCGTCGATCCCGTTCGCGCCGGAGGTGGCCATTCCCGCGGTGCTCGAGATGCACAAGCGGTTCGGCGAGCACATCTATTCGAAGTACGGCTTCCTGGACGCCTTCAATCTCAACTTCAGCTTCGACGGCCCGATTCCCCACGGGCGCTGCATTCCGGGTTTCGGGTGGGTCGACAACGATTATCTCGGCATCGACCAGGGGGCCATCCTGGCGATGATCGAGAACTATCGCAGCGCGCTCATCTGGCGCGTGATGCGCAAGAATCCGTACGTCCGCGAGGGCCTGCAACGTGCAGGCTTCTCGGGCGGCTGGCTCGCAGCGGCGTCGCCATGAACCGCCGGCGCGCGCTCGGGCGAATCGCCGGGTTCGCGGGCGGGCTGCTTGCCGGAGGCTGCGGGACTTCGCCCGCGGACCCACTGACGCTCCGCGTGTGGGCGATGGGCCGGGAAGGCGAGGTGGTGCAAAGTCTCCTGCCCGCGTTCGAGCGCGCTCATCCTGCCATTCACGTCGAAGTCCAGCAGCTTCCCTGGTCGGCCGCCCATGAAAAGCTGCTGACCGCCTTCGCCGGTGACTCGACGCCGGACCTCTGTCAGCTCGGCAATACGTGGATGGCGGAATTCGTGGCGATCGACGCCCTCGAGCCCCTCGGTCGCCGCCTCGCGACCTCGGCGTCGATCGACGCGAACGACTATTTCAGAGGCATCTGGGACACGAACGTCGTTGCCGGAGAGCTCTACGGGGTGCCGTGGTATGTCGACACGCGGCTTCTGTTCTACCGCCGCGATCTGCTGCAGGCGGCGGGATTTTACGCACCTCCGCAGAATTGGCGCGAATGGGAACGGATGCTCGCGGCAGTCAAGGCGCACGTCGGTCCCGATCGGTATGCGATTCTCTTGCCGGCCAACGAGTTCGAGCCGCTGCTCGCGCTCGCACTGCAGCAGGACGATCCGTTGCTGCGCGACGGCGGCCGGTTCGGCAACTTCGAAAGCGAAGGCTTCCAGCGCGCGCTCGGCTTCTATGTCGATGTCTTCCGGCGCGGATGGGCACCAGTATCCAGCGGCGCCGACATTGCCAACGTCTGGAACGAATTCGGCCGCGGATATTTTTCGTTTTACATTTCCGGTCCGTGGAACATTGGCGAGTTCGAGCGGCGGTTGCCGCCGGAAGCCCAACGGAGCTGGATGACAGCGCCCCTGCCCGGGCCTCGCGGTCCGGGGGCATCGATCGCCGGCGGCTCCAGCCTCGTGTTGTTTCGGGCGTCGCAGGCGAAGGACGCCGCGTGGAAGCTGATCGAGTATCTGTCGCGGCCGGAGATCCAGCAAAGGTTTCACTCGCTGACCGGCGATCTTCCCCCGCGCCGAACGAGCTGGAGCGGCGGAAGTCTCGCCGCCGACGTCTACGCGCGAGCGTTTCGCGACCAGCTCGAGCGAGTCAAGCCCGCGCCCCGGGTCCCCGAATGGGAGCGGATCGCGAGCGCGATGCAGGTCGTTGCCGAGCGCGCGGCGCACGGGGACCTTTCCGTTGCCGATGCGGCGAGGCAGCTCGACACGCGCGCCGACGCCATTCTCGAAAAGCGGCGCTGGCTGCTTGCGCGGGGGGCGGGGGAATGAGATTCGAGCGCGCCGGCATGTGGTTCGTGGCGCCGGCGGTGCTCGTCATCGGGGTGTTCTTCCTGCTGCCCGTCGCCGCGGCGTTCGCGCTGAGCCTCACCGATTTCGACATCTACGCCCTGGCGGATCTCAAGAACCTGCGCTTCGTAGGGCTCGCCAATTACGGGCGGCTGCTCGCGAACCCGCTCTTCTGGCAGGCGCTCGGCAACACGCTCTACTTCGTCGCCGTCGGCGTGCCGCTGTCGATCGCGGTTTCGCTGGGCGCTGCGTTGCTCCTCAATTCGCCGCTCGCGCGATTCAGAGCGGCCTGGCGCACTGCGCTCTTCGCCCCGGTCGTGACGACGCTGGTCGCAGTCGCCGTGATCTGGCGCTATCTTTTCAGCGCGCGCTACGGACTCCTCAACTATGCGCTCGGCGCCCTCGGGATCTCTCCGGTCGATTGGCTCGGCGATCCGCATTGGGCGATGCCGGCGATCATCGTCTTCGCCGTATGGAAGAACTTCGGCTACAACATGATCATCCTCCTCGCCGCGCTCCAGAGCATTCCGACCGAGCTCTACGAGGCGGCGCGCATCGACGGCGCGTCGCGATGGCGGCAGCTTCTCTCCGTCACCCTGCCCCTCCTTGCGCCGGTGATGGTGATGGTCGGCATCCTGACCGTCGCCGGGTACTTCCAGCTCTTCGCCGAGCCCTATGTGATGACGCAGGGCGGCCCGCTGCAAAGCACGGTCAGCGTCCTCTATTTCATGTACGAGGAAGGATTCAAATGGTGGAACCTGGGTTCCGCCTCGGCTGTCGCCTTCATTCTGTTCGCGATCATTTTCGCGGTGACCGGGCTGCAGATGCGCGAGGTCGGACGCGCGGGGATCCGATGAAACGCGCGCTTGCCGCGGCGGTCGTCAACGGCCTCCTGCTCGCGGCGGCGGCGCTGACGCTCTTTCCGCTGCTCTGGATGGTCGCGGTGTCGCTGATGGCGCCCGGCGAAGCCAGCACGTTCCCGCCGCCGCTCGTGCCGAAGGTTGCCACACTGGCCAACTACCGCGAGGTCTTCACCCGTGCCGGCATGGGACGCTATCTCGCGAACAGCCTTCTTCTCGCCGTGAGCGTGACGCTCGTCTCGGTCGCGCTCAACGTCGCCGCCGGGTACGGCTTCGCCAAGCTGCGGTTCAGGGGCCGCGATCGTCTCTTCAAAATCCTGCTCGGTGCACTCGTCATTCCATCGCAGGTGGCGATCGTGCCGCTCTTCATGCTGCTGAAGGAGCTCGGCCTCGTCAACAGCTACGGCGGCGTGATCGTGCCGGCGATGGCGGGCATTTTCGGCATCTTCCTGGTGCGCCAGTACGCGCTCTCGATGCCGGACGAGCTCCTCGAAGCTGCACGGATGGACGGAGCGAGCGAATTCCGGATCTTCTGGTGGATCGTGGTACCGGTGTTGCGGCCGATCATCGTGACGCTCGTCGTCTTCACGCTGCTCGGGACGTGGAACGACTTCATGTGGCCGTTGATCGTCCTCGCCGATCAGCACCTTTACACGCTGCCGGTGGCGCTCGCGAGCCTTGCGCGCGAGCACGTTGCCGACAACGAGCTGATGATGGCGGGCTCCGTGCTGACGACGTTGCCGGCGTTACTGGTGTTCCTGGCGTTGCAGCGCTATTACCTCGAGGGTCTGATGGCCGGAAGCGTCAAGGGATGATCTCGCGCTTCGCCGCCATGACGGTGCACCCGCATCGTTGCGCAGCGCTCGCTGTCGCACTGATGTGGGTTGCGGCCGCCGCATCGTGCCCGCCGCTCCTTGCGCAGATTCCCCAAGCGGAGGCCATTCGCGTCCTCGATCGCTTCGCTGATCTTGGCGCGTGGAAGGCGTCTGCTTCGAATGGAGCGAGAGCCTCGATTCAGCCGGCCGATGGCGTCGGCGGGCGGGCGCTGCGCCTCGACTTCGATTTCGCCGGCACTGCCGGCTATGTGGCGGCGGCGCGCATGCTGCCGCTCGAGCTGCCGCAAAACTACGAGCTGACGTTCTGGGTCCGGGGAGATGCTCCGATGAACGATCTTCAAGTCAAGCTCGTCGACGCGAGCGGCGACAACGTGTGGTGGTTCCAGCGGCGGAATTTCGAGTTTCCACGCGAATGGCGGCTCGTGCGCATCAAGAAGCGGCAGATCGAATTCGCATGGGGTCCGACCGGGGAACGCGAGCTCCGCCGGGCGGCGCGGCTCGAGCTCGTCGTATCCGCGGGTCGCGGCGGTGGCTCGGGGACGATCTATTTCAGCGATCTCGCCTTGCGCGAGGTCCCGCCCCGACCGGCGAGTTGGCCGAAGCCAGTGGCGCGGTCGTCGTCGCACCTGCCTGGCGCGGAGGCGGCGCTCGCGCTCGACGGCAAGGTCGCGACGGCATGGGAAAGCGATCCGGCGGCGGGGGCGGCGCAGACGCTGACGGTCGACTTGGGGGAGCCGCGCGAATTGGGCGGCCTGATCGTCCGGTGGCAGGACCATGCGTACGCCTCGCGCTACGACGTGCAGTTTTCCGACGATGGCGAACGCTGGCGTACGGTGCGCAGCGTCACCGAAGGTCGCGGCGGTCCCGACGCCCTGTTGCTCTCCGACGCCGAAACACGATTCCTGCGCCTGTCGCTCCACGACGGCCCGACGCTGCGCTACGGCATCGCGGAGCTCGAGGTCGAGGACCTGGCTTTCGGGGCGTCGCCCAATGCGTTTTTCGAGGCCCTCGCGCGGGACTCTCCACGCGGCCATTATCCGCGCGGCTTTTCGGGCGAGCAGCCGTACTGGACCATTGTGGGGATCGACGGCGGCGGCGGCGATGCCGGTCTCCTGTCCGAGGACGGCGCGCTCGAGGTCGCGAGCGGCGGCTTTTCGATCGAGCCCTTCGTCGTCGCCAATGCCACCGTCACGACCTGGGCTGACGTTGCGGCAACGCAATCGCTGGTCGACGGGTACCTCCCCGTTCCGAGGGTCGCCTGGCAGCATCCGGATTGGCGATTGCAGGTGACCGCCTTCGCCTCGGGGACGCGCGAGCGCTCGCGGCTGGTCGCGCGCTACGAGGTCGCGAACGTCAGCGATCATGCCGTGTCGCTGCGGCTCGTCCTTGCGGTGCGGCCGTTTCAGGTCAACCCGCCCGCCCAGTTTCTGAACGTCGAGGGAGGCGTCAGCGGTATACGCGACATCCGCTGGAACGGCGGGAAGCTCAACGTCAACGGAGAACGCGACGTGTACCCGCTGCGGCCGCCGGATCGGGTCGGCATCGCGCCCTTCGACGCAGGGCCCGTGCCCCAATGGGCGGCGGGCCGATGGCCCGAGGCTCGCGACGTGCACGATCCGTTCGGCTATGCGTCGGCCGCGCTCGGCTACGAGATCCGACTCGCGCCGGGGGCGAGCAGCGCGGTGGGCGTCGTCGTGCCGCTGTCGGGCGCCAGCGTGGCGCCCGACCTGGAGGGGGAATCGGCGCCGGCGTGGATCGCCCGCGAGAAGGACGCGGTCATCGCGACCTGGCACGAAAAGCTCGATCGCGTATCGCTCGACGTGCCGCCCGCCGCGCGCCCGCTGGTCGATACGTTGCGCACCGCGCTCGGGCATCTGCTGGTCATCCGCGACGGAGTCATCCTGCGCCCGGGGACGCGATCGTATGCGCGCTCGTGGATCCGCGATGGGGCGATGATGTCGGAATCCCTGCTGCGACTCGGCCATGGCGACGTCGCGGCCCGCTATCTGCTCTGGTTCGCTCCTTACCAGTTCCCCGACGGCAGGATTCCGTGCTGCGTCGACCGGCGGGGCGCCGATCCTGTCGCCGAGAACGACAGCGACGGCGAATTCATCTTTCTCGCGAACGAGGTCTATCGCTATACCCATGATCGCGCATTGCAGGCGGCGATGTGGCCGCACGTCGTGGCCGCGATGAGCCATCTCGACGCACTGCGCGAGTCCGGCCGCAGCGACGCCGATCGCGCTCGCGAGCGCGGCATCCTTTACGGGCTCCTTCCCGCGTCGATCAGCCATGAAGGCTACTCGGCAAAGCCGATGCACTCGTATTGGGACGATTTCTGGGCGATGAAAGGGTACGCCGCTGCCGTCGCTCTCGCGCACGCCCAGGGTGCGGCGGCGCTGGCGGCGAAGTGGCGCGCGGCACGCGACGAATTCCGGCGCGATCTGCGCGCCTCGCTGCTCGAGTGCACCGCGGCGCACGCGATCTCGTACGTGCCCGGGGCGGCGGAGCTGGGTGACTTCGATCCGGCCTCGACCACGATTGCTTTCGCGCCCGGCGCTGCTGTTCTCGACCCCGCCACGGCGCGGGTGCGGGCGACTTACGAGCGCTACTGGCGCGAGTTCGTCGGCCGCCGCGACGGCAAGGCGGCATGGGACCAATACACGCCCTACGAGCTGCGAATCGTCGGCACCTTCGTGCGGCTGGGGTGGCGCTCGCGCGCGCAGGCGTTGCTCGCGTTCTTCCTCGCGGGCCGCCGGCCGCAGGGGTGGAACCAATGGGCGGAGGTCGTCGGTCGAAGCTATCGACAACCGCGCTTCGTCGGCGACATGCCGCACGGCTGGGTCGCGTCCGACTTCATTCGCGCAGTCCTCGACCTCTTCGCCTACGAGCGGGACGGCGATCACGCGCTCGTGCTGGGAGAAGGCATTCCCCCCTCGTGGCTCGAGGGGCGGGGCGTGGCCGTCCGCGATCTGCGCACGCCCTACGGATTGCTGTCCTATGCGCTTCGCAGGGAACGCGGGCGCACGATCCTGCGCATCGACGAACGTTCCGCGATGCCGCCCGGGGGGTTCGTTTTCGACTCACCTCGCGGCGGGGCTGCGGTCACCGTCAACGGCAGAGCGGTGACGCGGCGGGCAGGCGAATTGCGCATCACCGAACTCCCGGCGACGGTCGTGGTCAACGACCGGTAGGCGAGGCCGACACACGGATTCAAAGGCGATGACCCCGACACCGCACATCGAGTTTCCTCGCGAGTTCCTCTGGGGCGGCGCCACGTCGGCGTACCAGATCGAAGGCTCGCCGCTCGCCGATGGAGCCGGACCCTCGATCTGGCAGCGCTTCTGTCACACGCCCGACATGGTCCGCGACGGCGATACGGGCGACGTCGCTTGCGATCATTATCGGCGCTGGCGCGACGATGTCTCGCTGATGCGCGCGCTCGGGCTCAAAGCCTATCGGTTCAGCGTTTCGTGGAGCCGCGTATTGCCGCGCGGCCGGGGAGCGGTGAATCGCGCGGGCCTCGACTTCTACGATCGCCTGGTCGACGCGTTGCTCGAAAGCGGCATCGTGCCGATGGTCACGCTCTACCACTGGGATCTCCCCGCGGCGCTCGACGACCTGGGCGGCTGGCTCAACCCCGATGTTGCGAAGTGGTTCGCGGATTACGCGACGATCCTGTTTCGGGCGCTCGACGATCGCGTCCCGTTGTGGGCGACGTTGAACGAGCCGTGGGTCGTCACCGATGGCGGTTATCTGCATGGCGCGCTCGCGCCTGGGCACCGCAACCGCTTCGAGGCGCCGCTCGCCACGCATCGATTGTTGTGTGCGCACGGTGCGGCCGTGCAGGCCTATCGCAGCGAGGGCCGGCATCGGATCGGCATCGTGGTGAACCTGGAGCCCAAACATCCGGCGTCCGATAGTGCCGAGGACCGCGAGGCCGCAGCCCGCGCGGACGCCTACATGAACCGCCAATATCTCGATCCCGTCCTGCTCGGCGAGTATCCGCCCGAGCTCGCGAACATCTTCGGCGAGGCGTGGCCGTCGTGGCCGGCTGCCGATCAGGCTCTCATCCGGCAGCCGATCGATTTCGTGGGCGTCAACTACTATACGCGTACCGTCACGCGCTTCGACGCCAGTGTCTGGCCGCTTCGTGCCGCGGCGGTGCGGCAGAAGCGGGCGACCTACACGCTGACGGGATGGGAGGTTTGTCCGGCCGCGCTGACCGAGGCGCTGCTCGCAGTGAAGGAACGCTACGGAAATCCACCGATCTACGTCACCGAGAACGGCGCGGCATTCTTCGATCCCCCGGTGGCCGAAGGCGGGCGCGTTGCGGATCCGCTGCGTTGTGCGTATTTGCGCAAGCACATTGCCGCGGTTCGTGAGGCGCTCGCGGCCGGCGTCGACGTCCGCGGCTACTTCGTCTGGTCGCTCCTTGACAATTTCGAGTGGTCGCTCGGCTATTCGATGCGCTTCGGCATCGTCCACGTCGACTTCGAGACCCAGGAGCGCACGCCGAAGGACAGCGCCCGCTTCTATTCGCAGGTCGTAGCTACGAACGGTGTGATCGTCGACCCGCCCCTCTCGCCATGAGCAACGCAGGCCCAGGACCGAGGCGCGAAGCGCTCGGACCGGGGGCGGGATCGATTCGGACCAATATTCACGCCCGGCTGGATCGGCTCCCATGGGGCCGTTTCCATTGGCTCGTCGTCGTCGCGCTGGGTGCGAGCTGGGCGATCGACGGTCTCGAGGTCACGCTGACCGGCGCCGTCGGCGCGGTGTGGCAAAACCCCGCGTCGCTCGGCCTGACCAGTGCCCGCGTCGGCGCAGCCGCGTCGGCCTACGTGCTGGGAGCGGTGCTGGGCGCGCTCGCCTGCGGATACCTGACCGATCGCCATGGTCGCAAGCGGCTTTTCTTCGCTACGCTGGCGGTCTATCTCGGGGGCACGCTGCTGACGGCGTTCGCGTGGGATTTCTGGAGCATGGCAACGTTCCGCTGGATCACCGGATTCGGCATCGGAGGCGAATACGCGGCGATCAATTCCGCGATCGACGAGCTCATCCCGGCGCGCGTGCGCGGCCAGGTGAACCTTTTCATCAACGGCAGCTACTGGATCGGCGCGGCGGGAGGCTCGCTCGCGACGGCGGTGCTGCTTGATGCCGCGCGATTTCCGGTCGACATCGGCTGGCGCCTCGGTTTTGGCATTGGTGCCGCGTTGGGTGCAATGGTGCTCGTGGCGCGCCGGCACGTGCCGGAGAGCCCGCGGTGGCTTGTGATCCATGGTCAGCACGCCCGTGCCGAGGAGGTGATGGCGGAGCTCGAAGGGCGGCTTCTTGCGGCGCCCGAGAAAGAGCCTGTGGAAGCGGCGCCCGAAGACTACCTCGTCATTCATCGGCGGCACCACGTCGACATGGCCGACGTCGTCGAAACGCTGTTCCGCCGGTATCCGCGCCGCGCCGTCCTGGGGCTCACGCTGATCGGCTCGCAATCGTTCCTCTACAACGCGATCTTCTTCACCTACGCGCTGGTGCTCGTGCGCTTCTACGCGGTGCCCGAAGGCGACACCGGGCTCTACCTGTTTCCGTTTGCGGTCGGCAATTTCCTCGGTCCGCTGCTCCTCGGACGTTTCTTCGACACGATCGGGCGCCGGATTTGCATCTCGGCGACGTACACGATCAGCGGCCTGCTGCTGTTGCTGACCGGGGCGCTCTTCGCTCGCGAAGGTTTGAACGCGCAGGAGCAGACGCTGCTGTGGGCGGCGATCTTCTTCTTTGCTTCTGCCGCTGCGAGCGCCGCCTATCTCACGGTAAGCGAGCTCTTTCCTCTCGAGCTCCGCGCGATCTCGATCGCCCTGTTCTTCGCGCTGGGCACGCTGGTCGGCGGCGCCGCCGCCCCGTGGCTGTTCGGCACGCTGATCGGCACCGGCTCGCGCGAGGCGGTGTTCTACGGCTATGCGTTCGGCGCGGTTCTGATGTTGGCCGCCGCGGCGGTCGAGGGGTGGCTTGGCGTCGATGCCGAGCGGACATCGCTCGAGCGCGTCGCGCTGCCGCTGTCGGCGGAGCGGGGGGCCGGCACGTCGGCGGATGAGCGCGGCGGGCACTCCGCCTGACGCGGCGGCCGCGATTTCGCGCCACGGCGATTTTCACAACGGATCCGGATCCCATGTCGACTTCCCCCTCCCTCCGTCCGGATACGGCGCGCTCAATTCTGTACGCCCTCGGCGCCAACCTCGCCATCGCCGCGGTCAAGCTCGGCGGCGCGCTCTACACCGGGTCGGGCGCGCTCCTCGCCGAGAGCCTCCATTCGCTGGCGGATTCGGGCAACGAAGGCCTCCTGCTGCTGGGGCGCAAGCAGGCGCGCACGCCGCCTTCGGCGCATCATCCTCTCGGCCACGGCCGCGCGACCTATTTTTGGTCGTTCGTCGTCGCCCTTCTGCTCTTCAGCCTCGGCGGCCTGTTCTCGATCTACGAGGGCGTTCACAAGCTGCACGCGCCGGCGCCGGTCGAGGCGCCCTGGCTCGCCGTGGCCATCGTACTTTTCGCCATGGCCACGGAAGGCCTGTCGCTTCGCGTGGCGCTGCGGCAGGTCGGCAAAATACGCGGCGACCGGACGCTCTGGCGCTGGTTTCGCGAGACACGGCACAGCGAGCTCATCGTCGTGCTGGCCGAGGACCTGGCGGCGATCACAGGTCTGTGCCTCGCGCTCGTCGCGCTCGTTGCGACGATCGCCACGGACAATCCCGTCTACGATGCGCTGGGAAGCGTCGCCATCGGCGCGCTCCTCATGATCGTGGCGTCCGGGCTCGCCGCGGAGATCAAGAGCCTTCTGATCGGCGAAAGCGCGCCGCCGCACACCCGTCGCGCCATGCGCGCATTTCTCAAGTCGCAGCCCGAGGTCGTCGAAATACGCGATCTCGTCACCATGCAGCATGGGGAGGAGCTGATGGTCGCCGTGCAGGCCCGGATGCACGCCGGCGCGAGCAGCGCCGATCTGGTCAGGGCGATCGCGAATTGCAAAGCGGCGCTGCAGGCCGAATTTCCGCAGGCGACATGGGTATTTTTCGAGCCGATCCACGCGACGGACAGCGCCGCGCAGTGCCGCAATCGGCCGAAGTCCTCGCTGCATCATCGGCGCTCGCGCGCCGAGTGATCGTCCCGTCGCCGGAAGCGCGCAGGTCTTGGCGCGACCACCCTGCTTTGTTCGCGCTGCTCCCGCCATCATCCCGTCCACGTGTTCACTACTGCGCCCTCCAGCCGCCGTCGATCGAAATGACGGCACCGGTGATCGACGCCGCCTCGTCGCTCGCGAGGAAAGACGGCAAGCGCTGCGACTTCGCCGACCGGGACGAACTGCTTGGTCGGCTGCGCGTACAGCAGCACGTCGTTGATCACCTGATCCTCGGTGAGGCCGCGCGCTTTCGCGGTATCGGGAATCTGATTCTCGACGAGCGGCGTCCAAACGTACCCAGGGCAGATCGCGTTCGTCGTGATGCCCTGCGTCGCGACCTCCAGTGCGACGGTCTTGGTGAGACCTGCGATCGCGTGCTTCGCCGCGACGTAGGCGGACTTGAACGGGCTCGCCACGAGCGCGTGTGCCGAGGCGATATTGAGAATCCGACCCCGCTTCGTCGCCTTCATCGCCGGCAGCGCAAGGCGGATCGTGTGGAACGACGCCGTCAGATTGAGCGCGATGATGGCGTCCCATCGGGCGACCGGAAAACTCGTCGATGGGGCGCGACGAACTGGATGCCGGCATTGTTGACGAGGATGTCCACGGTGCCGAATTCGGCGAGCCACGCGCGAAGCGCGTCGATTTCGGCGGCGTCGCCGAAGCCGTTCAGGATCACGTTGGCGCCCCTGGCCGCGAACGCCGCGGCGATGCCGAGACCGATGCCGCTGGTGGATCCCGTGACCAACGCAGTACTTCCCTTGAACATGACGAAGTCCTTTGGATACGTGAATGGAGGGCTCGAAGACGAATCGCCGCCGAAGCCGGGCGGCTCGGGACTCTGGGCGATCGGCGACTGCGCGCTCGCGAGGAGCGGCTATGACCGAGAGGTTGCGCCGCCGATTGCACGGTTCGCGGTGCGCGGGGCCCGCAGTCTTGCAGAGAACCTGCTCGCCGTTGTCAATGGGCGCCGACGCGCGCGTTTCGCTATCGGTCCCGCGGATCGATAGCGGCGATCGGCCACCGCAGGGCCCCTGGCCCTATCGCCTTACTGCGTGTCGCGAACGGTCGGCTCATTCGACCCACCCGCCCCAGAACAGCGACGGCGGAGATTTTTCGAGCCAGCTGAACGGATAGCGGATGGTGCCGGGGATGACCCGGGTCCAGGCGGCCGCAAAGAGCGCGAGGACGACCGCTCCGAAAAGTACGGGATCGAACACGGCGAGGAACCCCGCGTGCGCGTGCATCACGATGATCGAGTTGGCGCCGGCAGGGGGATGAACGGTGCCGGTCACCAGCATCAGGACCAGCGTCAGCGCAAGCGCGAGAAGGTAGACCCAGATCGCGTCGCCCAACAGCTGGAAGCACGCGATCCCCACCAGCGCGCCGATCAGGTGGCCACCGAAGAGCGCGCGCGGCTGCGCCGCCGGCGCACGGGTCAGGCCGAACAGAAAGACGGACGTGCCGCCGAACGAAGCGAGCAGCAGCGGTGACGAGAGCGGGTCCACCAGCCACAGGACGAGCCCGAGCGCGGCCGCGGCGCCGCCCGCGCACCACGCGAGGCGTGCGATGCCTTGTGCTGCGTAGCGGATCTTCCGGTGGGAAAGCATGGCCTCCAGTGCACAGGTCGTGCTGCGCGAGCGAATCGCAGCGTGGACGGAAAAGCTCAGCCGGCGGGCGCGGTAACGGTCGCTCCGCGCGCGGGGAGGCGTCGGCGCTGGAACAGGAACACCGCGGCGAGCACAAGAAGCGCCGGGACAAACAGCCATTCCTTTGCCGGGCGTTCCGTCCTGGTCTCGACGCCGGTCACCATGAAGCCTTGCTCGAATCCCGCCTTGTCGGCGGGGCTGTTGAGCGCGACCGACATCACTTGCGTTCCGGTGGGCAGCGCCATTACGCGCAGGCCGGCGCCGGCCATGCGTTGCGCGCCGGTGCCCTCGTCCGCGAGCGGCAGCAGCACCGTCTTGCGGACCTCCTTTCCTTCGAGCGTCGTGCCTTCGATCCGGACGCGCAGGCCGGTGCCCGCAGGAGCCGACGCGGCCCGCTCGATCAGCGACTGAGGCGGCAGGACGCGGTAGGGCGGTACCGCGAGGTCGAGCCAGAAGCCAGGCCGTAGCAGCGTGAACGTCACGAGCAGCAGGAGCGCCGATTCGTACCAGCGACTGCGCGCCAGAAACCAGCCCTGCGTTCCGGCGGCGAAGGCGAGCATCGCAACAACCGCCGCCGCGACGATCACCAGCAGGTGGAACCAACCCTCCACGCCGATCATCAACAGCTGCGGATTGAAGATGAACATGAACGGCAGGATGGCGGTGCGGCTGCTGTACCAAAAGGCGGTGACCCCGGTGCGAATGGGATCCGCACGCGAGATCGCCGATGCCGCAAACGAGGCGAGTCCCACCGGCGGAGTGACGTCGGCCATCAACCCGAAATAGAACACGAACATGTGCACGGCAACGAGCGGAACGACGAGGCCGGACTGTGCGCCCAGCTCGACGACCACCGGCGCCATCAGCGTGGAAACGACGATGTAACTCGCCGTCGTGGGCATGCCCATTCCGAGCACCAGACAGATGAACGCCACCAGCAGCAGCATCGCGATGATGTTGCCAGCCGACACCGTCTCGACAAACGTGGTCATCACCAGGCCGAGTCCCGTCACGGTCACGGTCCCGACGACGATCCCCGCGGCGGCGGTGGCGAGCGCGATGCCGATCATGTTGCGGGCGCCGCGCTCGAGTCCGTCGACCAGGTCGTCGAAGCCCGCGCGAAACACGGCGAGCGTCCGCGGCTGGTGGCGGAAGAATGCGAGCAATGGCCTCTGCGTGACGAGGATCACGATCAAGAGCACCGTGGCGTGGAACGCGGCCAGTCCCGGCGACAAGTCCTCGACCAGCAGCGCCCAGACGAGCACGACCACCGGCAGCAGGAAATGGAGCCCGGCGAGCAACGTCTCCTTGAGCGGCGGCAGCGTCAGCACCGGCGCGTTCGGATCGTCGATGGTGAGGTCCGGCTCGGCTGCAACCTGGCGCACGATCAGCACGTAGGCCACGACGATTGCGGCGAGTACGACCCAGATCGCCGCCGCACCGAGCAGCAGCTTGAGCCATCCCAGTCCGTAGTACACGACGTTGGCGACGATCACGATGCCGGCGATGGTCATCAGCACGCCGAGCAGACGCCGCCACGGCGAATAGGTCGCGTGCGTCGGTATGCCGGCGATGCCCGCCTTGCACGCTTCCAGGTGAACGATATAGAACAGAGCGATGTACGAGATGATCGCCGGCAGGAACGCGTTCTTGACGATTTCGGAATAGGGGACGCCCACGTATTCGGCCATCAGGAACGCGGCCGCGCCCATCACCGGCGGCATGATCTGCCCGTCCACGCCGGCGGCGACTTCGATGGCGCCGGCCTTCTCGGCCGGGTAGCCCACGCGCTTCATCAGCGGGATCGTGAACGTCCCGCAGGTGACGACGTTGGCGACGGAGGAGCCCGAGATCATGCCCATGAGCCCCGACGACACGACGGCGGCCTTCGCCGGGCCGCCGCGCATATGGCCGAGCAGCGCGAAAGCGACCTTGATGAAGTAGTTGCCGGCGCCGGCTTTCTCGAGCAGCGATCCGAACAACACGAACAGGAAGATGTAGCTCGCCGAGACGCCCAAGGCTACGCCGAACACGCCCTCGGTCGTGAGCCAATAGTGGGAGACCGCCTTCGACAGCGAGACACCCTTGTGCGCGATCACGTCGGGCATGTGCGGCCCGCCGAAGGCGTAGGCCAGCATCAGGATGGCGATGATCGCGAGCGGCGGTCCGATGACGCGTCGGGTCGCCTCGAGCAGCAGGAGCATGCCGACCACGGCCGACACCATGTCGAACATCGTCGGCTCGCCCGGACGGGTGGAAATTTCGCGATAGAACAGGAACAGGTACGCGCCGCAGAACGCCGCGACGCCGGCGAGAAGCCAGTCCTGCAGCGGGATGCGGTTGCGCGGCGAGCGCTTGGCGAACGGGAAGGCGAGGTAGGCCAGGAACAGGCCGAAGCCGAGATGCAGCGAGCGCATCTCGGTCGAGTTGAGAACGAAGACGTTGAACGTGAACGGGAGTGGCGATGCGTACCAGAGCTGCAGCAGCGACCAGGCAAGGCAGGTCCACGCGACGACCCGCGCGGCCGCCCCGGAAGGCGTGCGCCCTCCGAGGTCGGCTTCCTGCACCAGCGTGGTGGCTGCCGCGTCGCCTTCCGCGTCGCGGCTCATTTCCGACTCACTTCATCCAGCCCTTCTCCTTGTAGTAGCGCACCGCGCCCTCGTGCAGCGGCGCGGACAGGCCGTCCTTGATCATGTGCTGCGGATCGAGGTGCGCGAACGCGGGGTGCAGCTTCTTGAACTCTTCGATGTTTTCGAACACCGCCTTGGTGATGGTATAGACGACGTCGGCGGAAACTTTCGACGAAGTGACCATGGTCGCGAGCACGCCATAGGTCGGCGTGGGCTGCGGGTTGTTGGCGTAGAGGCCCCCGGGAATCGTCACCTTCGCGTAGTAGGAGTGCTTCTTCACCAGCTCGTCGACGGCGGGATCATCCAGCGGCACGAGCTTCGCGCCGCACGTCGTAGTCGGATCCTGGATGTTTGCCGACGGGTGGCCCACCCCATAGAAGAAGGCGTCGATCTTGTTGTCGCACAGCGCCGGGCCATGCTCGTCGGCCTTGAGCTCGGAAGCGAGCGCGAAGTCCGACATCGTCATGTGTTCCGCCGCCAGCAGCTCGTCCATCGCCGCGCGGGTGCCCGAGCCCGGATTGCCGACGTTGACGCGTTTCCCCTTGAGGTCGCTGAATTGATGGACGTTGGCTTCCTTGCGGGCGACCAGCGTGAACGGCTCGGGATGCACGGAGAACACGGCACGCAGATCCTTGTCCGGCTCCTTGAACGAGCCGGTGCCGTTGTAGTCCTGGTACTGCACGTCGGACTGCGCCATGCCGAAGTCGAGCTCCCCGGCCTTGATCGCGTTGACGTTGTACACGGAGCCGCCGGTCGACTCGACCGAGCAGCGGATGCCCGTCTTGGCACGGTCCTTGTTCACCAGCCGGCAGATGGCGCCGCCGACCGCGTAGTAGACGCCCGTGACGCCGCCGGTACCGATGGTGACGAACTTCTGCTGCGCGCCTGCGGGTAGGGGGAGGGCGAGGGCACAGGCGAGGGCGATGCCTGCCGCGGTGGCTGCGAGGGTGCGGAAACTGCGGGATTGCGTCGTGGTTCCAGTCATGGTGGTTTTCCTCCTTAGTTGAAGCGACGCTGTCGCGTCAGTCGCGAGGGTCGCGAAAGAAGCGGCGTGTCTCGGCACAGGTAGCGCTTCGCAGACCGAGGCCGGCCAATGCGTCCCGGACCGACCGGACGAGTTCCGCATTGTCGGCTGCGATCGCGCCCGATGGCAATTGCAGGTTGTTCTCGAATCCGACCCGGACCTGCCCTCCCAGCAGCGCCGCAGCGGTCACGCACCGCAACTCGGCCGCCCCGAACGCGCAAACGGACCACCGCCAGCCCGCGGGCAACGCGGCGAGCATCGGCAGCAGGTCGGCCGCGTACCCGGCACGGCCTTCGACATACGAGCCGAGGACCAGCAGAACCTGCGGCACGCGCTGCGGAATCACGCCCTCGGCATGGAGGCGCACGCAGCGACCCACATCGTCGGGAGAATAAACGATGTATTGGACCAGCGCATCACGGGCAGCCAGACGGGCCAGAAAGGCAGCTGCCTTGCCCGCGAGCGCTGCGTCGGCGAAAAGCTCCCGGATCGCGATCGACAGGGCCTCGGGCGCAAGCGCGTCGGCGCAGCCCATTTGCTCGACGGCGCCATAGCGGCCCCCGGACTCGGTGGTGAGCTGGAGCACGAGGTCGTCGCCCACGCGGCGGCGAATGGCGGCGATTGCGGCGCGATAGTCGGCAGGCTCCAGGCTGTGCCGGCCCGCCGCGTCGCGCACGTGCAGGTGCAGCATCGACGCGCCCGCCGCGAGGCAGTCTTCCGCGCACTCCGCGAGTTCCACGGGGGTGATTGGGACCCGCGGGTGATCGGCGCGGCTCCTCCGGGCTCCGTTGGGGGCCACGGCGATCACGACCGGGGCCTCGACGGCAGCCGTCACGCTCGAGCCTTCTGCGCCGTGACGGCCGCCAGCGAAGCGTCGATTGCGGCGCTGAGGCGGCGGACGATCTCGTCGATCTCGGCGGGGGTGGCGACGAACGGCGGGGCGATCAGCACATGGTCACCCGCGCGGCCGTCGATGGTGCCGCCCATCGGGTAGACCATCAGGCCGCGCGCCATCGCTTCGGCCTTGATGCGCGCATGCAGGCGCAGCGCCGGGTCGAACGGCCGCTTCGACGGCCGGTCTTCGACCAGCTCGATCGCCATGAACAGGCCCCGGCCCCGAACGTCGCCGACGTGCGGATGAGCGCCGAAAGTCGCCTGCAGCCGGGTGGAGAGCTGCGCGCCCAGCGTCTTCACCGCGTCGAGCAGGCCGTCGCGCTCGATCACCTGCTGCACTGCGAGCGCCGCGGCGCACGCGACCGGATGCCCGATATAGGTATGGCCGTGCTGGAAAAAGCCACTTCCGCGCTCGAGCGCCTCGACGATCCGCTGCTGGACCAGCACGCCACCGATGGCCTGGTAGCCGCCGCCCAGCCCTTTGGCGATCGCGACGAGGTCGGGCGCGATGCCCTCCTGCTCGACGGCGTAAAGCGTGCCCGTGCGACCCATCCCGCACATCACCTCGTCGGCGATCAGCAAAATGCAGTGGCGATCACAGATCTCCCGGATGCGGGGAAAGTAGCCGGGGACCGGCGGCGCGGCCCCGAGCGTCGCGCCCACGACGGGCTCCGCGACGAAGCCGATGACGTTGCGCGGGCCGAGTTCATCGATTGCGGCCTCCAGCTCCTGCGCGAGCCGCTCGCCGTAGGACTCGGCCGATTCTGCGGCACGCCGGTCGCGGTATTCGTAGCACGGCGACACGTGCGTCACCTCGATCAGCAGCGGCGCGAACTGGCGCCGCCGCCATTCGTTGCCGCCGACCGCAAGCGCGCCCAGCGTGTTGCCGTGGTAGCTCTGACGCCGGGCGATGAAATGCCGCCGCTCGGGCTCGCCGATCTCGACGAAGTATTGGCGCGCGAGCTTCAGCGACGCCTCGATCGCTTCCGAGCCGCCTGAAACGAGATAGACGTGCGACATCCCGGCCGGCGCATGCGCAATCAGGTGATCGGCGAGTGCCTCGGCGACTTCCGTGGTGAAGAAGCTCGTGTGCGCGTACGCTAGGCGATCGATCTGCGCGTGCATGGCGGCGACGACGTCGGGGTGGCCATGACCGAGGCAGGACACCGCCGCGCCGCCGGACGCGTCGAGATATTCGTTGCCATTGGCATCGACGATGACGATACCGTGGCCGCTGACGGCCGTCGGCAGTGTACCGCGCAACTGGCGGTGGAGAATATGGGTCATCCGGGTCTCGCGGCGATGACGAACGTTACCGAGCAATGTGAAACAGTACAAGTGCTTCGAAGCGAGGGCGCGCGCGGAGCCGGCCCCTCGCGAAGACGGTCGGAACTTCGGCTCGCGGTTGGGGTCGCAAATGCGGGCTCGGCTGGATCGGCGCCGGACTCCCGTTTTCGCAGGCGTCGACCCTCTTGATCGGGGCTCGTCGTGTATCCTCATCTCGACGGCCCGAGTCGCGGCGGCGGGGCGAAGCCGGCGAAGGACGGCCGGCAGCGAAGGTGCCGCCCCCAGGCCGATCGAGGTCCATCGATGACGATCGAAGCGATCAACCCCGCCACCGGCGAAGTCATCTCGACACACGACGAGATGACGCCGGCCGCCGTGGGCCGCATCGTTGGCGATGTCCATCGAGCCTACCTCGGCTGGCGCCGCGAAAGCTTCGCCGCGCGTGCCGCGCCGATGCGCAAAGCCGCGGCGCTTCTTCGCGACGAAGCGACCGAATTCGCACAGCTGATGGCCCGCGAGATGGGCAAGCCGGTGCGCGACGGCATCGCCGAAGCCCAGAAATGCGCGCTCGCGTGCGAATTCTACGCCGAGCAGGCCGAGCGGTTCCTGGCCCGTGAGCCGGTCGCCACCGATGCGCACAGCAGCTTCGTCACCTTCAATCCGCTCGGTGTCGTGCTGGCCGTCATGCCGTGGAACTTTCCATTCTGGCAGGTCTTCCGTTTCGCGGCGCCGGGCCTGATGGCGGGCAATGCTGCCGTGCTCAAACATGCGTCGAACGTGCCCGGATGCGCGCTTGCGATCGAAGGCATCTTTCGGCGCGCCGGCTTTCCCGAGAATCTGTTGCGCACGCTGCTGATCAAGAGTGGCGAGGTCGACGCGGTGGTCGGGCACCCGCAGGTCCGCGCCGTCACGCTGACCGGCAGCGGTCCGGCGGGACGCGCCGTCGCGCGCAGGGCGGGCGAGCTCCTCAAGAAGACCGTACTCGAGCTTGGCGGCAGCGATCCTTATCTGGTGCTCGCCGATGCCGATCCGGAGCGCGCCGCGGTCGTGTGCGCGAAGGGACGGCTCGTCAATTCGGGGCAGAGCTGCATCGCAGCCAAGCGGTTCGTCGTCGTCGACCCGATTCGCCGCGATTTCGAGGCGCGCTTCGTCGAGCGCATGGCGGCGGTCAGGATGGGCGATCCTCTAGCCCCGGCCACCGAAATCGGACCGCAGGCGCGCCACGAACTCCGCGACGCTTTGCACGCCCAGGTCGAGGCAAGCATCGCCAAAGGCGCGAAGTGCCTCCTCGGCGGCGCGATTCCCGAAGGTCCCGGCGCCTACTATCCGCCGACCGTGCTGACCGACGTCGGCAAGGGGATGCCCGCGTATGACGAAGAGCTGTTCGGTCCGGTGGCCGCGATCATCCCCGTACGCAGCGAGGACGAGGCGATCGCGGTCGCCAACGATTCGTCGTTCGGGCTTGGGGGCGCGGTCATCACCCGCGATCGCGAGCGCGGCGAACGCATCGCCGCGGAATTGATCGAGGCCGGGTGCGTCTTCGTCAACGAGCCGGTGAAGTCGGACCCGCGGCTGCCGTTCGGTGGCATCAAGGAGAGCGGCTACGGGCGCGAACTCGCCGCTTACGGCATCAAGGAATTCGTGAACATCAAGACCGTGTACGTCGCCTGAGGAAGATCGCGATGGCTCACCGCGGCGAATCTGGAGGCGCGTCCCGTCCCTCGCCGCTTCGCCCCTCGCTTCGCGGCGCCGCCAATCGGTCGTGACGGCAGGACCGCCGAAGGTCATGCGTGACGCGTCCTCGGTGCTGATCGTCGTCGACGTCCAGAACTCCTTCGTCCCGGGAGGCAGCCTGGCGGTTCCGCGCGGCGACGAGGTCGTGCCGATCATCAATGCCCTGGCGCGGCGCTTCGCGAATGTCGTCCTGACACAGGATTGGCATCCCGTCGGCCACCATTCGTTCGCGTCATCCCATCCCGGCAGGAAGCCGTTCGATACCGTTACGCTGCCGTACGGCGAGCAGATCCTGTGGCCCGATCATTGTGTGCAGGGAAGCGACGGAGCGCGTCTCCATCGCGATCTCTCGATCGACCACGCCCAGCTGGTCCTCCGCAAGGGCTGGCACCGCAACGTCGACAGCTATTCCGCGTTCGTCGAGGCCGACGGCAAGACCACGACCGGCCTCGGCGGTTATCTGCGGGAGCGGGCGATCGACCAGGTCTATGTCTGCGGGCTGGCGACCGACTTCTGCGTGGCATGGACCGCGCTCGACGCGCGCAAGCTCTCCTTCGACGCGACGGTGATCGAGGATGCCTGCCGCGCGATCGACACGAACGGCTCGCTCGCCGCCGCCCGGCAACGGATGGACGGCGAAGGCATCAGACGTCTGTTTGCGCGCGATATCGCGTGAGGGCTCAGGCGGGCTCGCGCACCGGGAGCGCTGCGGGCAGCTGCGGTGCGAGCTTGTTTGCGAGGTCTCGCAACGCATCCTCTTCGAGCGTCTCGGCCTCGAGCAGCCGCCGAGCGCCGTCGTTCAGCACCGCCCGATTCGCCCGCAAGATGGCAAGCGCGCGCGCAAACGCCCGATCGATGACGCGCTTCAGGGCGGCATCGATGCGTTGCGCGGTTGCCTCGCTGTACTTCCGTTCGAAATAGGTTTGCCCCTCGACCGGTCCGAGGAAGGCCGAGCGGTCGCTCTCGTAGCTCACGCCGCCGAGCTCGTCGTCCATCCCGAACCGCGCGACCATGCTGCGGGCGATGTCGGTCGCCTTCGCGAGATCGTCGGCGGCTCCGGTCGAAAAGCGCTCGAAAACGAGCTTTTCGGCGGCGCGCCCGCCCAGCAGCACGGCGACCTTGTCCTCGAGCTCGCCCTTGGTCATGAGGAATCGGTCGTCGGTCGGCCGCTGGATGGTGTACCCGAGCGCGCCGATGCCCCGCGGGATGATGGACACCTTGTGCAACGTCTCGGTGCCCGGGAGGCTCAGCGCGACCAGCGCGTGCCCCATCTCGTGGTGGGCGACGATCTCGCGCTCGCGCGGGATCAGCAGCCGGTGCTTCTTCTCGAGCCCGGCGACGATCCGTTCGATTGCCTCGTTGAAGTCGGTGAGTGCGACGGCCTGCGCCTTGCGGCGCGTGGCGAGCAGGGCCGCTTCGTTCGCCAGGTTGGCGAGGTCGGCGCCGGTGAAGCCCGGCGTGAGCGCGGCGACTTTTTCGGCGTCGACGTCCTCCGCGAGCCGCAGCTTGCGCGTGTGCACCCTGATGATCTCGATGCGATCGCGCTTGTCGGGCCGGTCGACGAGAATCTGCCGGTCGAAGCGGCCGGCGCGCAGAAGGGCAGGGTCGAGGATCTCCGGGCGGTTCGTCGCGGCCAGCAGCACGACGCCTTCACGCGGATCGAAGCCGTCGAGCTCGGCCAGCAGCTGGTTCAGCGTCTGCTCGCGTTCGTCGTTGACGGCCATCCCACCCATCGTGCTGCGGGCGCGGCCGAGCGAATCCAGCTCGTCGATGAAGATGATCGCCGGTGCCTGCTTCAGCGCCTCGGCAAAGAGATCGCGGACCCGCGCCGCACCGACGCCGACGAACATCTCGATGAATTGCGACCCGCTGATCGAGAAGAACGGGACTCCGGCCTCGCCGGCCACCGCGCGGGAAAGGAGCGTCTTGCCCGTTCCCGGAGGTCCCACCAGCAGGATTCCCTTGGGGATGTGCGCGCCGAGGCGCCCGTAGTCCTGCGGACTCTTGAGGAAGTCGATCACCTCGCGCAGCTCCTGCTTCGCCTCGGCCGCGCCGGCGACGTCCTCGAAGGTCACCTTGGTGTTCTTCTCGACGTAGATCTTGGCGCGGCTCTTGCCGATGTTCATGAGCCCTCCGGCGCCCATCCCCATGCGCTCGGCGAAGCGGCGGTAAAGGAAGAACCAGATGCCGAAAAAGACGAGCGCCGGGACGAACCATGACAGCAGATTGGTCAGCAGATTCGATTCCTCGCCGCCCGTCAGTTCGATGCCCGAGTCCCGCAGTTGCCGGGCAAGTGGGAGATCGACCCGAGTCGTCACGAACTGCGTCTTGCCGTCGTGCGGCGTTTTGTACGTGCCCAGAATGTGGCGGTCGGTGACGGTGACCTTGGCGATCGTCTTCTGCGCGACCTGGCGCTCGAAGTCGCTGTAGGAAATCTCTTCGGTCGTGGTCGCCTGCCGGAAGAACTGCTGCGTCAGCACGATCGCGATGACCGCAATCGCCACGTACCAGAAATTGAGCTTTGCGGTGCTGTTCATAGCGATTTTCAAGGGCCGAGCCGGCGGTTTATGCTGCCTGCGCCCGCTGATCCATAGCAACGGGTTCCGGCGGCCATATGACGGCCCCTACGGATTAGACCGCCTGGCGCCGGAAGGTTGCCGCAGGCCCATCCGGCAGAGAAGGCATTCGGGAGTGACGGCGGCCGCGCCGGCCCGTTGTAATTCTTTCCATCATGGCGGGGAACCGCCTTCGCTGCCTCGATCGATCTTGGTGCTGCCCGGCGACTCGAATCGCCTCTCGATGCGGAGGGGTCAAGGGCGGGCAACCTCGCCGCCTGCGATCGACACACCTTCGGAATTCAGCGCGCAGCTACCCGCGCCGCCTTTTCGCGGCGCGTCTGACAGTCGGTGCAGCGGCTGGCGACCGGATTGGCCTCGAGCCGGGCACTGTCGATCGGCTCGCCGCAGTCGACGCAGACGCCGACCTCGCCCTTTGCGATGCGGTCGTGCGTGGCGGCGATTTCAGAGAGCTGATTCACGCAGCGGTCGATCAGGTCGCGCTCAAGGCCGACCTGGGTCTTGACGAACGCCCGGTCGACGTCGTCGCCGACTTCGTTTTCGAGCTGCGACAGGCCTTCGCTCTGGACCCGATTGCGCTCATCGGCAATCTTCGCCTGCAGCTCCCGCTCGCGGGCATCGAGCTGCCGGAGCAGCCGCCGCAACGCGCCCTCGGACAGTGGATTGCGCCCCGTCGGCGGTGATCCCCGCCGCCCCGCTCGTTGCTCGTGTGTCCGCATCGTGTAGCCTCCATGAGGGCAAGAGTGCCCCACCCGGGGGCGGCCTCTCGCTCAGCCTACGACCGTCCCCCGCGCGAAAGATTCCGCAACGGCCGCTCGGAAAAAGTTCAGGTCTTCTTCGCCCACGCAATGCAGTAGCCCTGCGGCGCCACCGTCCCCTCGAGGACCGCGCAGCCGGCGGGAGGCTGGAAATGGAGACAATTGCTGCACTGCTTGTCTCCATTCGGCTTGTCCTGGTATTTCATGGCTTCCTTGGAGGCCTTCTTCTGCGCCTGCGCGGTGTTGCCAGCGATGGCGGCGAGCGACGCGCCCGCCACGATCGCTGCGCGCAGTACGGTGCGGCGAGACCGTTGCAGATTTTCGTTTTTCATCAACATACCTCCGTCAATGGCGGCCGGAAAGATCCAACGAACCGTACTCCGGGTGCGTCGAACCGTACTGCGGACGCCACACTTGCCGCGCCGAGGCGATTCCTTCGCCCAACCCGTTCACCACCGGATAATCACCCGGATCGAGGACTCGGCACTCACCCTGGTAGCCGATGTCTGAGCAAACCAGCCACGAGCCCGACTCGATGCGCACCGACGAGGCGGGATACCTGAAATGAGCCCAGTCGAGATCGGGCGCCCGGCCGTACTCGACGACCGCCGAACGACCGCCGAAGTTCGGGTACTGGTAGAGCACCGCGCGTCTAGGCGGCACGGCCGCTGCTACCGGCACACGATCCGGCACCGGGGCAACCAGGTAGGCCGAGCGGACCTTGCCGTCGAGTTCGCCGAGGCTTTCATAGCGACCCGGAGGAAACTCCGTGCACTCGCCGCGACCGTGCTCGCCGTCGCAGAGCCGCCATACGCCGCCGCTCACCAACGCGGCGTCTGCGCCATCGTCGAAATGCCGGCTTTCGAGATCATCGACATTCGAAGTCAATTCCACGGCGCGCACGAGATGCCCCCTGTGCTGATACAGGGTGATGCGCGCACCGGCAGGGATCGGGATGGCGCTCACGAGCGGCGCTGCGACCAGGGCCTGACGCGGGTTGGAATCGACGACCACCGGCGCGGGCGCTGGATTGATGACGACCGGTGCGGCGCCCGGATTGATCACGACGGGGGTGGGTGGCGCGCTGAGTGCGACCGGTGCCGTATCCGGGGTGACGACAATCCGCTCGGGCCCGGGTTCGGCGACCAGTTGCCGCACCGAAGCAACCGGACCGGCCAAGTCCCTGCTCAACGTGCTGTAGCTGCCGGGGCGGAGCGTCGCGCAGCGCCCGCGAAAGTCGGTTTCGGTACACGCTTCCCACGTCCCGTCGTAGACGACGACCGACGACGCGACATCGTTGAACGACGATCGCTCCGTGCTCGGCATCGCAATCGTCGTCGTGACGCTCTGGCCGCGGAACGCCGGCTGCTCGTACAGGGTAATCTCTCCGGCAAACGCGCTTGTCGCTGCCAGCGTGATCGCGCCTGCCACCGTCAATTTCACTTTCGACCATCGGCTCGTGCGCATTGCGGTCCTCCTTCGCGGAAAATGGCCTGGTAGCGATTTGACGCAACCGGTTCGCGATTAGTTTTGGCGAGAATCGCAAAAGCGTTACCGGCCGGCAACGCGACAGAGGATTCCTACTTCGACGTGGGATGCGGCCGACGCGATGGCCTCTCGCCGGATCACCTTCGGCGGGTTATGCTCGCAGTGGAGCGGACCGCATGCAGAACATACCTTTCGATGGTCGCCATCCGGAGGCGAGGCTCGAGGACGGAACCATGATCTGCACGATCGGCCACTCGAATCGGCCACTCGACGTCTTCGTCGACCTGCTTCGGAACAACGCGGTTTTGCGGGTCGTCGACGTCAGGACGATGCCCCGATCGCGCCACAACCCCCAGTTCAATTTGGACGAGCTCGCCGAGAGTCTGGCTGCGGTGCGCATGGGCTACACCCACCTTCCGGGCCTCGGCGGATTGCGTCACCCGCGCGCGGATTCGCCCAACAGCGGCTGGCACAACCCGTCGTTTCGAGGTTATGCGGATTACATGCAGTCTGCCGAGTTCGCCGCCAACGTCCTGCGCGTCGTGGACCTCGCGAGGAACGCGCGCTGCGCCCTCATGTGTGCCGAAGCCGTTCCGTGGCGCTGCCACCGCTCGCTGATCGCCGATGCGCTACTGGTGCGGGGTGTTTGCGTCGAGGATATCATCGGGCCGGGCCGGCGCAGACGGCACGTTCTCACGCCCTTCGCCCGGGTCGAGGGTCAGTCGATCACCTATCCGCCCCCAGCCGAAATCGCGCTCCCGCACGGATGATCCGAATCGGCCCAGGAGCACGAGTCACGCCTTGATCGGATCGAGGCCGCTAGCGGCGCATCTATATTCGCGATTGTCGCGACGCCGCGCTCGATACGCAGACGCGGCAACGTGTCTCGGATGTCGCAACGGCGCGCGATTGGAGGCGGGAGTCGGAATCGAACCGGCGTAGACGGCTTTGCAGTTTGCGGTCCTACCGCAGTCCGTCGTACTCCGTCGAGTGACACCGCAATGATACGTTGCGGCGAATTACGGCGCAAATCGGCCGGTTTTGGCTGCCGAGTGTGAACACAGTGTGAACGGTGCCGGTTCGGAAGGCGGAATGCGGAATCGAACCGGCGTAGACGCGTTACGATGCGAGTGTGTGCGATCGCGACAACGACATCATCAGGAGCGTGTTGCACGCGGTGATGGTGGAGTGTCCGCAGATCCCCGAGTCGACGATCAAGACCCTCGACCGTCGATTGCGCCTCACGTGGGGCGGCGAGCGCTGCTACGTGCCGAAGCTTTCGCCGTTCGAGTGGCGCCAGGACGTGCCACGGTCGACGTTTATGCGCTGGGCGCGACGCGCAAAATAGACGCGCCGCCGGCTTTCACCGACGGCGCCGTGCTGTGACGCGGCGGACGTGGCAAAAACCGCGAACAGCAACATTGAAAGGTGCGCCCCAGCCTTTCGACCGGGGCGCAGGTGCAGCACTGCACATCTCGATCGGTCCGGCAGCTTCCCACGCTGCAGCGACGACCCTCCGACGCGCCTGCGGTGTTCTGCCAGGAGGAAAGGAGGGCCCCCCGCGCGTCGCGCACCTCGGCATGTGCCAGTTGCCGGCCGGGAAGGTCACCCCGGCCCGACGTTCAACGCGCTGCCGAAGCTCGACGCGCTGCACGCCGTGAAGCTCAAAGCAAGTAGCGCGGTACGGCGCTACTTATCAATGCTGCACTTCGCCGGATTATTTTTTCCGCGGGTTCTGCGGAGGAATAGGAACCGGCGCAGGAGGGATGCGAGGGTCGGGCTTTTGATTCATATGCCGCTCCTTCGGTGAAAATTAATGCACGTGCGGCCGGTAGCCGGCGTCGCTCGGCAAAACGGCCCAGCGCCGCGGCGGCCCTTCGCCTGACAACGTACGTGGAACAGGTCCGCAGACGCGCGCGCATGCTTCCGTCGCGGCCTTTGCCGCCTCGTTGATCGCTGCTTTCGCGGCTTCCGCGTCGCCGAGCACTTGCGCCTTCGACGGTGAAAGGTCGTAGACCTGCAGCGGGTCGAGCTCGAGGATCTGGCCGGGCTCGGCGAGCGTGTTGCGATCGAGCCAGAAAGCCCGCAGCACTTTGATCTTCACGGTGGCGCTCATGACACGCTCGTGGCGATCGAGAACGCCGTCGGAAATGCCACGCCGATATCGACCGTGTAGAACATTGCGAAGCCGGTGATGCCGGCCGCAAAGTTCGCGAAGGGATTCGCCCGAATCTCGACGCCGGGCCCGAATTCCGCGACGATGAGCTGCGAAAAGTCGCCCGCGACGATGGTTGTGGCCGGAACGTTCGTTGACGAGAACGCAGGACAGTCGGCGATCGTGCCCGTGTCGAGCGGTCCCTCCCACATTGGCTCGTTGGTGCTGAATCCCTGCCGCTTCGCCAACAGCGCGGCGACGGTCGGTGTCGTGACATAGGCGAAGCTCGCCGGACTCGCCAGCGCATTCGCGTTGAGCACGTCGCTCTGCGCTTCGATAACGTCAGTCCAGGCAATCGTTGTGCCGTTAAACGTGCCGACGCCCGTACGTCCAATGATGCCGTACGGTTCGGCATTTCCCACGCCTGCAATCGCTACCTTGTCCAGAGCAGTTTCGCCGAGCCCCGCGAAATCGCGGCGGATGAGCAGTTCCAAAAGGTCAGGCGCCTGCTTCGACAGCAACCGGGAGGTTTCCGAATATATCGAACAGGTTCGCGGCGTCAGCGCATCCGTGACGAGGGTTTGCTGCGATTCGCTCGCGCTGTCGGTTTCACTGCTAAGCCACTTTACCGTCGCGGTTTGGGTCTCGCGCGGTATTTGCAAGTTCGCGGCCAGGCCGGTCAAGAACGTGGCGCCCGCACGGCGCACGATGCGGCGCGGCCGCTGCGCGTCGAGAAACAGCGGAATGCGCTGTTCGACGAGATAGCCGCCGCCGGAGGCGCCGACCGAAACATCGCGCTGTCCCCAAAGAATTTCGTAGGGGACCACGCAGGTGTCGGAAAACGGATCGCCCGGCCGCCCCATCCGTTTCCAACATTCGCATGTGAGTTCGCGCTCGAAAGTCATGGCCGCGTCATTCTTGCTGCACGCAGCGAGCCCCTTGGTGAGGGAATACTTCTTGTTTTCCTGCGCGCTCAGGTTCAGCGACACGTTGTCGCCGGGCTTCATCGTGGCGCCAGCCAGGCGCAGCAGTTCGATGCTCATGATTCGCGTCCCTGTCGAGTTGTCACCCGCACAGCATTGGCGAATCGGGAACGGGAGTAAACGACGACGCGGGGAGTTGCGGGGGGTTAAGTCCCGCTAACTCCCCGTTTGCTCGCGCACGGTCCAAACCGCGACACCGTCGGCCTCGCCGATGCGTTCGAGAACGAGCCCGCCGGCAGGAATGCCCGCCGTGCGCCGCAAGAACAAGCCAATGCGGCGCGAATCGGCGCCGGCTGTTGTCAACGCATCGCGCAGGGCGCGCCGCGTGGCAAGCGCGGACGCAAAAGCGAGCAATTCGGAAACGCTGAATTCGCGATCGGCGCCCCATGATGCGGCGATTGCGGCGAGCAATTGCACCAACGTGTCGGGGTCGGCGCCGCGAATTCGTCGCGGTCGATGCCCCAGCGCCTCACGCAAACCGCGAATCTCGGCCGCGAGCGCGTTGATCGCGTCGAGCACGGCGCCGGCGTCCGGCAATTCGCACTCGTCGGTCGGCGCGACGAAACGCAGCGGTGCGCTCATTTTCGCCAGCCAGTGACAAATCCGCCGGAGTATCGCGCAGCCGGGAGAAACGGCCGCCTTACGGGCGCCGCCTTCGGCGGATCGTCTCGCACCACAGGCGCCGCCTGCGCGCTCGCCTTGAGCTTGTCCTCGAGCCGCTGCCAGCGCTCGGGCGTCATGCGGTGAACGCCGACACGGATCGACACGGCGAGCGTCAGCACCATCAGGTCGAGGACCTCGTTACGCGCCGCCGACCGATCGTGGACCCAGCGCAGATGCCCGCGGACCTTTTCAATGTGCTCGCTCGTCAGTTGTTCGAAGAAATCGTCATCCAGGTCGCGCGGGAAGTGAACGTCCCGCGGCAGGCGCGCGAAAAGCTCGGTCTTTGCCGTGTCATGGCCCACCGGCCAAACGGAGACGCCGGTATCGATGCGCCGGCCACGGACATCGATGTCGACCTTCGTCGGCGGACCGATGATCGGCCGCCCGGCATAGCTCGATCCCTTGGTCGCGAAAAAGAGCGAGCGCCGCCGGCAGAATTCGTACACGCGGGAGGTCAGGAATCCGCTGTCGATCGCCACTGAGGCGAGGCGCAACTTGCCGCCGCCTGCGGCCGGCCACGGATCGATGCGCAGTCGATCGAGCTCGATCCACGGATCATCGCCGGACGTGTCGCCCATGATGACGACGTGATCGACAATCCAGACCTGGCGATCGCGACCGAATGCCGAGACCAGCAGTTCCAGGCGGTTCGCCTGGACGTCGACCGCACCGACGAGGATCAGCCCGCCCTCGGGAACGGTTCCACGCGGATAGTCCTGCGCTCGCGCCTGCAGCTCGTGCCGGTCGAGCTTGTTCGCGGTCATCTCCCAGGATTTCGCGAGCCGCGTATTGTGAAAGACCTTCATTTTCGTGATGTCGCCCTCGCGCGCCGCCGCGGTCGCTTCCAAATGCTCGCGAACGAGGCGCCCCCAGGAGGACCAACCGAGCGGCGCATACAGTGAATTGAGGTAATAGCTGCGCCGCCACGCCGGCGCGTCCGGGTTGTGCGCCCGCCATTCGCCGCCGGCGAGCATCGATTCCTTCGCCCCTTCGGTGATCTCGCAGCCGTTCGCGGTGCAGGCCATGTAGGCACCGTCGGGATCGTCCTCCGGCCAGCGCACGTTCTCCCATTCAAGCAGTTGAAACTCGCCGCACCCGGGACAGGCACATAGAAGTAGCGTTGATCGCCGGCGAGGAATGCCGCCTCGATCCGCGAGGCGCCCTTGGTCGTCGGCGTGCTCGTCATCAGCAGCTTGCCGCGGAAATTGTCAGTCCGCCGCCGCGCCAGCTCGACCGGATCGCCCTGGCCATCGAGATCGAGCGGGTACACGTCGACCTCATCGAGCACCAGGTCGCGCACCGGCGTCGATCGGAGGTCCGCGGACGAATTGGCCCCGGCAATCGCGAGAATCCCGCCGGGAAATTTCTTCCGCGCCACGGTCTGATTCGCGCCGCGACCGTTCACCAACTCGTTCAGGACCGGCGTTACCTCGATCGTCGGCGCGAAGCGCTGTTGCGCCCAGAGCTCGGCCACGCCGGCGGTCGGGAGGACGAGCATCATCGGCCCGGGGTTGTGCGCGATCGAATAGCCGGCGAAGTTTAGAGCCGTTTCCGACTTTCCTATTTGTGACCCGGTCATCAGGATGACCTCGCGCACGCCGGAACGTGCCGATAGCGCGTCCATCGGCTCGCGCAGATACGGCGTCCTGGCCGTCTACCAGCGTCCGCGTGCGACGTCGTCTCTCTCGCGAGGTAGCGGTGCGCGTCCGCCCACTGCGAGACCGTCATGGCGGTCGCCGGCGCCCAGGCAGACCAGAAACTCGGCAGCAGACTCATAGCGCGGCCGCCCGCGCCGAGAGCAGCTGCATCTCGCGTTCCATCTCGCCGGTGAGCAGATCCTCGATCGCCACGATGTCAGTCATCGCCGATACCGCCGGCGCCGTGCGGCCCGGGATCGCCAGCAGCCGATCGCGCGCAATCAGGACCGCCTCCATGACTTCGCTCGCCGCCGGCAACCGCTCGATCAGCTCACCGGCCCGCACCCGGTTCGCCGTTTCCTTCGCCGTGGCCTGCGCTCGCAGCAAACGCTCCCGCTGAACCGCGACTTCGGCCCCAGGACCGCCCGCAGCGGCCTCCTGGCGCGTCCGTTCGAGCAACCAGCTTATGCAGGCAGCCAAGTCAGCCCGCCACGCCCGCCCTTGTGCTTTCCGCTCGACCGGCAGCCCCTCGGCCGCCCAGGCGGTCAGGGTCGCCTGCTCGACGCCGAAAAGTTCGGCCAGTTGCCGGCGATTTACGATCATCGTTTGCGCCTCCGTTCGGAAATGGGGTTAGGAAAAAGGGTTCACATCGCCGCCGAGTTCGCGCCCGTTGGCGGTCGCGATGGAATTCGGCCAAGAGGGACCCGTCACTTGCCGCGCTTCGGTGTTAGGACTTCTTCTGCCTTGCCGGCCGCGCGGATGTCCTCGCGCGCTGCGGTTACGGCGTTGCGCAAGTGGTCGCTCATCCCCTTGAGTGCGAGGAAGCAGTTGATGTAGTCGATCAGGTCGGCCGTGGAGGTGGGTTGCGGGAAGATGGGCTGGGGCATGGGTCTCGTCCTTTCAGGTTGGTTGCGATCATTCGCCGCGGGACGCGGTGCGGTAGTTGCCGTCCTCATTCGTAACGGGCGTAACGGATGTAACGTCTTCTATGGTAGGGGGTGGCAGATAGCGCGCCCAGGCGTCGTGCAGGTCTTCTCGCGCGTAGCCGCGCGCGACCACGGTCCCGATCCGCACGAGCTTGGACGTCACGCCGTAGGGTCGAAGTAGGTTTGCCAGCCGCCGCGCGTTGATCGGTTGCCCCTTAAAGCAGTCTCCCCACGGTCCCTCTTCCAACCCAACAAGAGTTTCCGAGAGGGCCTTTGTCGTCACTGCCGTTACGTCGCGGAAGACGTTGCGGAGGTCGGAAAGCAGGCGCACGCCAAGGCTGGGAGTGCCTGCCATAGCAAGCGTTACAAGCGTTACAGCCGCTACACGCGCACGTTGAGGCCACGTGCCGCCGGCCGCGTCGGCGATCGCGAGGAGGGATTCCCAGACGTCGGCGTTGCGATCCGCGAGACCATCCGGCATCTGCGGGCAGGTCAACACTTTCTTGGCGACGGTCTTCGCCCAGGCAGCGATCCGGCCGCGCAGTGTGTTGCCGACGGGCGCGTGCAGACGGCGCCGGTAAGGTTCGATCGACTCGGTCGGCGCCCGGCGACGCATGCGGATGACGACCGAGCGCGAGAGGATCGTGTCGGGCAGATTGCCGAGCCCGGCAAGCGCGACGGCGCAATACGCCGGCAATTCCTCGGTCTCGACGATCTTCCCTTTGACGACGCAACGCCCGGCCATGGCGCCGCGCCGGTGGCCGGCATTGAGAATGCCGCGGATCTCTTCGTTGTCTCGCGCCTTGGGGCCGAAGAGCGTGTCGACCTCGTCGTACAGGATCGTCGGCAAACCTGCCGGGTCACTGACCTTTCGGAACAGGTAAGCCGGCGTCACGTTGATCGCTTCGACGGGTCGCGGGACCAGGGTCTCGGTGATTTCGAGCGCGCGAGTCTTACCCGATCCGGGCTCCGGCGACAGGAATGCGATCCTCGGTGTCGATTCCCACGCGGCCATCAGGTGCGTGTGCATGATCCAGAGCGCATGCGCGATCGCGGCCTCGGGCGAAGGATAGGCAACGAACATCTGCAGATACCCGAGCACGTTGTCGAGCAGATCGGCGCCGTCGAGCACTTGCGTCCGCTCTGTCGCAAGTTCGTCGAGCTCGGCAAGGGCGCGTTGCTCTTCGGCGTTAGCCGGGCGATCGCGTTGACCGCGCATGAACTCCTCCTCCGACATGCCGGGGTCAAAGTCGGTCATATTCGAGATCCTCGATACGGCGCAGCAATTTCGCCAGGAGCGCGCGGACGGATTCGCGACTCTGACCACGAGCGAAGTAGCGGCGCGCGCGACGCAAGCGGAATTCGTCGAGGCCCAATTCGCACCGGGTCAGCGCGATGCCGAGGTCGTTCCAGGCGTGACACTTGCGGCAATACAACCAATCGTTCGGGCCGGGATCGCCGCAGACGATGCAGCGGGCGCCGGTCATGGCGCGGCCTCGATGCGCTCGACGGTCGCCTGGCAGCCGACGCGGCGCAGCGCAGAAGCAACGGCGCTAGCGGCCGTGCCGGACCGGTATTTGCGAAAGACCTCGCGATGCTCGCCTCGGGAGATCACGACCCGAAATCGGTGTTGCACGGCATCGCCTGAAGCGTTAGCCTGCAGGCTGGTTGTTTGTCCTGATGTGCGCCGAGAGCCCTCCGCCGGGGGCTCTTGCCGTTTTGGCGGCCCGCAAAGTCGCAGGCGACTCATGCTGTCGGCGCTCTCGCGGCCTTGCGCACGGCGGCCTTCATGCAGCCGCCCGATCACGCTCTAGTTCAGCGATCGGCGCAGCGCGACCCCGCTCGATCCACTGCGCAAATGCATCGCGATCGATCAGGACGCGCCGGCCGACCCGCACAATGCAGCTCGCGAAGCCGTTAGGCGGAATCGGTTCGCCGCGCGCCGTGACGCGCTCTTCGGCGTGGTAGATCAAGTCCCGCAGTGTGGGGACCGGGAATTGCGAATGCTCACCCGCCAGCTCTGCAACCGAGGCGAGATCGGGGATGCGTGGCATTTGGACTCCGTGCGGTAAGTTGCGACGGAGTCATGCTGCCGATGGCGCGCTAGCGTGTCACTTCAAAACGGGCGCCACCTTTTTGACGTAACCCGAGGGAACCAGGGTACGGACGGCGGTTTCGCTGCAATGGAATTCTTTTGCAAGTCGCCCGACGGCTACCTCGTAGGTGTCACCGTCGTCGCGCATCATGCGGTAGAACGGAGGGATCAGGGCCGCCCGCCGGCTGCGGGTCATCGCCCGTTTGTTGACGTCGAGGTCGAACGTCCCATGGGTGACGAAGTGGTCCAACAGATAGAGCACGTCGTCGATCGACCAGACGACGGCGTCTGCTGGCGTCTCGTCATCCGGGCCGAGTCGGTTGCGCAGCCCAGTAGCGATCAATGCGGCTACATCCCGATCCCTCTGCGCTGCGTACTTCCTTTTCGCCGTCATTGCTGCGCCTTCTTCGCCGCTTCGACGACGAGCTCGGGCGCGACGTGCGCATAGCGCCGCATCATGTTCATGGACTTGTGCCCGAGCACCGTCGCCACGATCCGCGAGTCAACGCCGGCGCGCAGCATCTCGGTCGCCGACGAATGCCGTAAATCGTGGAACCGGAAGTCCGGCAGCCCGGCGAGCTTGCGGGCGACGTCCCACGCCTGCCAGACGTTGCGCGCCTTCTTCGGGTCATCAGGAGACGGGAACACCAGGTCGCTGCCGATGCTGCGGACCTTCGCCCGAGCGCGGAGCGCCTTCGTCGCTTCGCCAGGGAGCGGCATGACCCGCGGTTCGCCGGTCTTGCTGGTAGGCAGGAACGCACACTCGCGCGAGAGGTCGAGCATCGGCCAGCGCAGCCATTGAATCTCGGCCTGGCGAGCGCCGCTGACGAGCGCGATCCGCACGACCAGCGCGAGGTCAGGGTTGCCGGATCTGTCACAGGCTGCGAGAAGTCGTTTCCGCTCATCGGCCGACAACCATCGAATCCGACCCGGCGAGACCGGCGGAGCGTCGACGTCGGCAACGGGATTCTTCTCGATCCACTTTTTCTTGCGCTTCGCGTAGTCCATGCACGCGGACAGCGACATTAGGTAGTGGCGGACCGTCTGCGGTGCGCGATGCCTGACTGGCTTGTCCGGATTCCGCTCGATGTTTTCCGCGGCCAAGCGCTCGCGGCCCTGATCGACGACGTCGCCGGTGAAGTGAAAGAGCTTCCGCTCGCCGTAATGCTCGCGCCACCAGGCGAGATGCCGGTTGCGGTCGTCGGCGGTCTTGATCGTCGCCTTGAGCTTGGTGAACGCGTCGATCGCCTCGGCCAGGGTCTTCACGCGCGAGTAGCCGTAGTGCCGACCCTGGTTGATGTCGTCCTCAATCTTGGTCGCCCAGGCCTTCGCCTCGGTGCGGTTCGGGAAGGTGCCGGTGATCGGGGGATGACCCTCGCGGCGGACCTGCACATTGAACCGGCCGGAGGGGAGCTTGCGGATCGTCGCCATAGTGTGAACGTCCTGTGAACGTCACTCGATGCAACCGCCGAAAAACCCTTGTTTCATTGGAGGCGGGAGTCGGAATCGAACCGGCGTAGACGGCTTTGCAGGCCGCTGCATGACCACTCTGCCATCCCGCCACGGGATGCGCGGCCGACGTGCGCCGGCCGGTCAAACGAAAAGGGAGAGCTCCATTCTCGGCGGGCTCTCCCTTGTGATTCTGGAGCGGGAAACGAGTCTCGAACTCGCGACCTCAACCTTGGCAAGGTTGCGCTCTACCAACTGAGCTATTCCCGCGTCGGACAGCGTTGGATTATAGCGGATAGGGGACCCCTGTCAAAATCGGGGTCAGGCGACGACCGCCGCAATCGCGGCGGCGACATCGTCCACGTTGCGCGAATTGAGCGCGGCAATGCAGATGCGCCCCGTGTCGATCGCATAGATCGAGAATTCCTTGCGCAGCCGCTGCACCTGCTCCACGTTGAGCCCCGTGTACGAGAACATGCCTCGCTGGTGGAGCATGTAGCGGAAATCGGAACTGGGCAGGCGCTCGTGCAGCCGTTCCACCAGCATCGCCCGCATCAGTTTGATTCGGTCGCGCATCGTCGCGAGCTCGGCCTCCCACAGCGCGCGCAATTCGGGCGAATTGAGCACCGTAGCCACGATCTGACCGCCGTGGGTTGGCGGGGTCGAGTAGTTGGCCCGGATGAGGCGTTTCAGCTGCGACAGCACGCGCGCCGCCTCTGCCGGGGCGTCGGCAACGACGGTAAGGGCGCCGACGCGCTCGCCGTACAGCGAGAACGACTTCGAGAACGAATTCGAGATCAGCAACGCGCCCGGCGTGGCGGCGAAGCTGCGAACGACCGTGCCGTCGGCGTCGATGCCGTCGCCGAAGCCCTGGTACGCGATGTCGACGAACGGCACGAGACCGCGGGCGCGGACCACCTCGACAATCGTGTCCCACTGCGCGGCCGTCGGATCCACGCCGGTCGGGTTGTGGCAACACGCGTGAAGCACGACGATCGCTCCGCTGGGCAGGCGCTTGAATGCGGCGAGCATCGCCTCGAAGTCGAGGCCGCGGGTCGCCGCGTCGAAATACGGGTAGCTGTTGACCGTGAAGCCGGCGCCCTCGAACAGCGCACGATGGTTTTCCCAGCTGGGATCGCTGATCCAGACCTGCGCACCGGGCGCGAAGCGGCGCAGGAAATCGGCGCCAATCTTGAGACCGCCAGTGCCCCCGAGCGCCTGTACGGTCACCGCGCGTCCCGCTTTCGCAGCCCCGCTCTCGGCCCCCAGCACCAGCGCCTGCACGGCGCGGTCATAGCTCGCGATGCCATCGATCGGCAGATAGCCGCGCGGCGCCGCCGAATCGGTCATTTCGCGCTCGGCGCGCTTCACGCACTCGAGCAGCGGCAGCTTTCCGTTGTCGTCGTAGTAGACGCCGACGCCGAGGTTCGTCTTCCCGGGATTCGCATCGGCATTGAACGCCTCGGTCACGCCGAGGATCGGATCCTTCGACGCGAGCTCGACGGTGGCGAGCAGCGTATTGGCGAGCGGAGCGTTCATGTCGTCGCGGCGGGCTCCTACGAAGCGTCGATTATACCGTGGACCCACGCGACGTTCGTTCACTGCGGGCAGCGGTGCTTCACGCAGTCAGCAGCCCGTTCACCACGCCCCACGCGGCGACGATCTTGTACCGGACGCGCGCGAGCCCCACATTGACGACGGTGAACGAATACGCCAGCAGGGCGACGAGCGTGGCGAGCGCGGGCAGGGCTAAAAGGGCATGTTTTTCTCCGGGCGGGGTGACGCAACGCGGTGGACGTTCTTGTCCTCGACAACGCCACCTCTGAAGGCTAACGTGCCGGTGCCTGTGCTGCAATCGTAGCCATCGCGTGAGCCGCCGTGCGCGTACGCCGGTACGCCCCGGCACCCGGCGTTCCTTCCGAAATGACCCTCGATACCTCCTCCAAGCTGCCGCCGGTCACCGTGCTCAAGGCGCTGGTGCGCATCGGCGCCTATCTCCGGCCGTACCAACGCCAGGTCGTCTATGCGGCAATGGCGCTCGTCGTTGCGGCGGGCGCCGTCCTCGCGGTCGGCCAGGGCCTCAAGGTCGTCATCGACCGCGGCTTCGGGGCGGGGAATGCGGGGGAGCTCGACCGGACGCTGGCGCTGATGCTCGTCGTCGTCGTGGTGATGGCGGCGGCTACGTTCACGCGGTTCTATTTCGTGTCCTGGATCGGCGAACGCGTGACGGCCGATCTGCGCCATACGGTCTTCGATCATCTGCTGCTGCTGCCGCCGGGGTTCTTCGAGGCGACGCGAACGGGCGAGGTGATTTCGCGTCTCACCAACGATACCGCGGTCCTCGAAACGGTGATCGGCTCGAGCGCGTCGATGGCGATCCGCAACCTGCTGCTCCTGATCGGCGGGCTCGTGATGCTGGCGATCACCAACGCGAAGCTGACGCTGCTCGTGCTGGCGGGGGTGCCGGTGGTCGTTGCGCCGATCATCCTGTTCGGGCGCCGCGTGCGCAAGCTTGCCCGCGCGAGTCAGGACCGCATCGGCGACGTCGGCGCGTATGTCGACGAGGCGCTGCATGAAATCCGGACCGTGCAGGCATACGGCCACGAGAACGAGGATCGGCGGCGCTTCGGCGAGCGCGTCGAGGCGGCGTTCGAGACGGCGCGCGAACGCATCCGCCAGCGCGCGTCGCTCGTCGCCACGGTGATCGTGCTGGTGTTCGGCGCCGTGGGTATCATCCTGTGGATCGGCGGCCACGACGTGGTCGCCGGCCGGATCAGCGCCGGCCAGCTTTCCGCGTTCGTGTTCTACGCAGTCATTGTCGCCGCTGCCGTCGGAACAATCAGCGAGGTGCTGGGTGACCTGCAGCGCGCCGCGGGCGCGACCGAGCGCCTGTTCGAGCTCCTTGCCGTCGTCCCGGACATCCAGGCGCCGGCGCGTCCCGTCCCGCTTCCGAACCCACCCCGCGGCACGGTGACGTTCGATGCGGTCACCTTCTGCTATCCGTCGCGGCCGGACACGCCGGCGCTCGATGCCTTCACGCTCGACGTCCGTGCGGGCGAGAACGTCGCGCTGGTCGGACCGTCGGGCGCCGGCAAGACGACCGTGTTCCAGCTGCTGCTTCGCTTCTACGATCCGCAATCGGGTCACGTGCGCGTCGACGGCGTCGATGTGCGCGCGGCGGACCCGCGCGCGGTGCGCGGGCGGCTCGCAGTCGTACCCCAGGAGCCGGTCATCTTCGCCGCGAGCGTGCTGGAGAACGTCCGCTACGGTCGTCCGGAAGCGAGCGAAGCGGAAGCCCGGGCCGCGTGCGAGGCGGCCTACGCCGAGGAGTTCATCGCCCAATTGCCGCGAGGTTACGCGAGTCATCTCGGCGAGCGTGGCGTGCGGCTTTCCGGCGGCCAGCGGCAGCGGCTTGCGATCGCCCGCGCCATCCTCGCCGACCGGCCGATCCTGCTGCTCGACGAGGCGACGAGCGCGCTCGACGCCGAAAGCGAGCGGGTCGTCCAGCTCGCGCTCGAGCGGCTGATGGCGCGGCGCACCGTGCTCATCATCGCCCATCGGCTGGCGACGGTACGCCACGCCGACCGGATTGCGGTCATGGATCGCGGCCGGATCGTCGCCGCGGGCACGCACGACGAGCTGGTCAGCGGGAATCCGCTTTACGCACGCCTGGCGGCGCTGCAATTCGTCGCGGGCGGAGGGTCGGCAGCGGAAGCTCTCGCGCGGGAATCGCGTCCGGCGTTACAATAGTCGGTTGCCCGGCGCGCCATCGTTTCCATCCCATGCTCGTCACGTTTCCGAACAGTCCCTACCAGCTCTTCAAACCGTTCGAGCCTTCGGGTGACCAGCCGGAGGCGATCGACAAGCTCGTCGAGGGTCTCGGCGACGGCCTTGCGTTCCAGACGCTGCTCGGGGTCACCGGCTCCGGCAAGACGTACACGATGGCGAACGTCATCGCCCGCACCGGCCGCCCCGCGCTGGTGCTGGCGCCGAACAAGACGCTCGCCGCGCAGCTTTATTCGGAGTTCCGCGAGTTCTTTCCGAACAACGCGGTCGAGTATTTCGTCAGCTACTACGACTATTACCAGCCCGAGGCGTACGTTCCGTCGCGCGACCTCTACATCGAGAAGGACAGCTCGATCAACGAGCACATCGAGCAGATGCGTCTCTCCGCGACCAAGGCGATCCTCGAACGGCCCGACTGCGTGATCGTCGCAACCGTGTCGGCGATCTACGGCATCGGCGACCCGTCGGAATACCACAGCATGATCCTGCACGTGAAGGAGGGCGACAAGCTCACCCAGCGCGGCGCGATCAAGCGGCTGACCGAGATGCAGTACACGAGGAACGAATCGGACTTCCGGCGCGGCACGTTCCGCGTCCGCGGCGACGTGCTCGACATCTTCCCGGCCGAGCACGCGGAGAACGCGCTGCGGCTCTCGCTGTTCGACGACGAGGTCGAGACGCTGCAGCTCTTCGACCCGCTGACCGGGCACATCAGGCAGCGGATCGGCCGCTTCACGGTGTTCCCTTCGAGTCACTATGTCACGGGCCGCAAGAAGGTGCTCGACGCCATCGAGGCGATCAAGGTCGAGCTCACGCAGCAGAAGGAGTTCTTTGTCGGGCAGGCGAAGCTGGTTGAGGCGCAACGCATCGAGCAGCGCACGCGCTTCGATCTCGAGATGATGACCGAGATCGGCTTCTGCAAGGGAATCGAGAACTACTCGCGGCACTTGTCGGGCCGCAACGCCGGCGAGCCGCCGCCGACGCTGATCGATTACCTGCCGCCGAAATCGCTGATGTTCATCGACGAATCGCACGTGACGATCCCGCAGACCGGCGGCATGTACAAGGGTGATCGCGCGCGCAAGGAGAATCTCGTCAACTACGGCTTCCGGCTCCCCTCGGCGCTGGACAACCGCCCGCTGCGCTTCGATGAGTTCGAGCGGTTGCTGCCGCAGACCATCTTCGTGTCGGCTACGCCCGCCGACTACGAAAGAGCGCACGCCGGGCAGGTCGTCGAGCAGGTGGTGCGCCCGACGGGTCTCGTCGACCCGGCGCTCGAAGTGCGGCCGGCGCAGACGCAGGTCGATGATCTGCTGTCCGAGATCAAGCTGCGCGAAGAGCGGCACGAACGGGTGCTCGTGACGACGCTGACCAAGCGGATGGCCGAAGACCTCACCGACTATCTGAACGAGCACGGGGTCAAGGTTCGTTACCTGCATTCGGACATCGACACCGTGGAGCGTGTGGAGATCATCCGCGATCTGCGGCTGGGGGAGTTCGACGTCCTGGTCGGCATCAACCTGTTGCGCGAGGGGCTCGACATTCCCGAAGTGTCGCTGGTCGCGATTCTCGACGCGGACAAGGAGGGCTTCCTGCGCGCGGAGCGCTCGCTGATCCAGACGATCGGTCGCGCAGCGCGGCACATCAACGGGATGGCGATCCTCTACGCGGACACGATGACCGATTCGATGCAGCGAGCGATCGCGGAGACGACCCGACGACGCGCGAAGCAGGTCGCGTGGAACGAGAAGATGGACATCACGCCGATCGGCGTCCAGAAGCGGATCAAGGACCTGATCGACGGCATGTACGACGCCGACGAAGGCCGGAAGCAGCTCAGGGCCGCGCAGACGAAGGCGAAGTACGAGACCATGGCCGAGAAGGACATGGAGAAGGAGCTCAAGCGCCTCGAGAAGGAAATGCTCGACGCGGCCAAGAACCTCGAGTTCGAGAAGGCGGCGGAGCTCCGCGACAAGCTCTACCAGATCAAGCAAGCGATGTTCGGCGTCGCGCTGCCGGTCGAGACCTGAGCGACTTTCGAGAGGAAGGAAAGTAGGGCCGGTGCGGGATGCCGGCCCTTTGTGTTCCGGGGCGGCGCGCTACTTGAGGGTAATGACCGTCGGCGTGATGTACGTAAAGCCCGACGCGTTTGGCACGTCGTAAACCATGTTCCCGCCGTTGGACACGATGTTGCTGCTGCCGTTATTCACGAAATCGTCACTGCAGGCGACGATGTGATTGTCCTGGAGGCGCACGGTGCCTACTCCGTGGTCGACGACGATTGCGCAATTGTTCACCTGCGAACGCACGAGGGTCGCCGAAACCTGGGCAGCGCCGCGCGTCTTGATCACCGTGCCCCCCTGTGCAAACGTCGAGTCCCGCATGAGCGCGGAGGTCTTCGCGCCGTTCGGAGAGTTGAGGTCGATCGATACGCTGCCGGAGATGTTGACCGCGCGCGTATTGTCCATTTCGAGCACGACCCTCGCGTTGACGGTGTCGGTGGCGCTGTTCGCGAGTGCAACAAGTCTTGCCGCAGCGCCGATGACGCTGCTGCCGATCGTGAAGAAAGTATTGCGGCCGGCTGCGGAATTAGCAATGTTGATTGCGTCGTTCGTGGTGTTCGTTATCTGGCTTCCGACAACCCTGAACGTACTGGTTCCGTTGCCGGCAGTTCCGGAGTAGTACAGGCCGTTCGTGTTCTGCGTGAGTTCGCTGTTAATGACGTCCAGCGAGTTGTTGGCATTGGCGAGGTTGCTGTCGAACTGGACGGCTGTCGTATGCCGCGAAATCATCGTGTTGCGCAGCGTCGCGCCCATGAAACCCTGGACCCACAGACCGATAGGCGGCGAAGCCGGATTCGCGTTGAATCCGCGTTCGATCCGAGTATTGTCGACGAACAGGCCCGAGCTGTTTGGGGAGACGGCATTGCCGCTCGCGTAGATCCCGGTGAGGCAATGGCGAAGGAAACTGTCGACGACGTAGAGACGAACCGTCTTCGAGGTCGCCAGCCGGATGCAGGCACCGCCGTCCTGGGGGAAATTGCTGACGGACGATTTTTCGATGTGGACGGCGCCCGCGTTCTGGATGTCGATGCCGGTCAGCGGCAGCGGTGCAACGCTCGCCACGCCGGTGATGTCGAGCCCGCGCAGCGTGACGTCGTCGGTGTCCCCGGCGTTGATGACAATTCCCGTCGTGATCACGGGGCTGCTGCCGCCGCCGAGCACGCTGATGCCGCCGTACACGCCCGACGGGCCGATGACCTTGATCGACTTGTTGATCACCATCGGGCCGTAGCCGGCGGTGTCCAGGATCACCACCTCGCCGGCGGGGTCGGTCACCCCGATCGCGACGTTGAAGGTGCGGCACGGGGTGGCCAGCGCGCAGGGCGGCACCAGCGAGGCATTGGCGTCGGCACCGATCGGGGAGGAATGGACGAAGGTCCGCTGCGCGGCCGCGGCGGGCAACGCCAGGATGCCGATCAAAAAGGCTACACCGATCGACGACAGCGAAAGCGAACGGGGCGCTGCGACGCGCACGCGCATGTGAGTTCTCCCTGATGTTGTGCTTCTTATCGACCGGAGGGATCGCTACGACCCGTCAATCCCCGCCGACGCACCCAACTGCTGCTTGAAGCGTACGGTGAAATCCACGTCCCTGCAAGCTCCGCCCGGCGCCGCGCGTCGCAGCGGCGTCGGGGACGCGTCAACAGCGGGGATCACTTCCCGGCGAATTGGGTCGGAGTGATGTAGGCGGTGCAGCCGCCGGGCACCCCGCCATCGGTGTTGTTGTACATCGCGTTGCTGCCGTTGCCGCCGCCGTACGCGAGCGACTTCACGCCGGTCGCGCCCCCGCCGCAGTCGACGAGGCTGTTGGCGTTGTTCGCGATCACGTTGGTGACGAAGATCGCCTGTCCATGACCGTGAAGCAGCCCGGCGCTGTTAAAATTGAGCAGCGAGTCCGCCACGTTGACGTTCAGACCGGCGCCAGCGCCGCCTCCTGTCTCGATCGCGGCGTTGCCCATCCGGGTGATCTGGGAGTTGGCAACGTAGACGCGCGAGTTTACCGCGGAGCTTGCATTATTGGTCGCCTTGACGCCGTCGCCAGCCCACGCGAGCACGCTGTTGCGCACGGTCACGAGGAACGCGTCGGCCAGACGGACCGCGACCGTTCCGGTCGACGCCGTGTTGAGCATGTGCTCGATGCGTGTATTGTCGATGACGACGCTCGGCCGCACCGTGTCGTCGATTCCGTTACCGGTGACGACCACGCCATTGCGGCATTCCCGCAGGAAGCTGTCGGTGACGAAGAGCTGAATCGCCTTGGCCGTCGTCAGGTTGATGCACGCGCTGGTGTCCTGCGTGAAATTGCTGATCGACGATTTCTCGATGTGCACGGTGCCGGCATTCTGGATGTCGATGCCGAACATCGGTAGCGGGGCCGTGCTCGGCACGCCGTTGATGTCGAGTCCGCGCAGGGTGATCACATCGGTATCGCCGGCGTTGATGATCACGCCGGTGGTCGGGTTGATTCCCGCACCGAGCGCGCTGATGCCGCCGTAAACGCCCGACGGGCCGATGACCTTGATCGACTTGTTGATCACCATCGGGCCGTAGCCGGCGGTGTCCAGGATCACCACCTCGCCGGCGGGGTCGGTCACCCCGATCGCGACGTTGAAGGTGCGGCACGGGGTGGCCAGCGCGCAGGGCGGCACCAGCGAGGCATTGGCGTCGGCACCGATCGGGGAGGAATGGACGAACGTCCGCTGCGCGGCTGCTGCGGGTATGGCCACGGTGGTCAACGCCACCGCTGCGGCGATGAAGAAAAGCGAACGCAAACGCCGGTTGGCCAGAAGCGGACACGAGAGGTCGTTCCGGGTTGGCGTGTCTGCTGCTTTGAGGGTTACGGGGAGCGATCGAAACGCGTGAGTCAAGCGAAGCATGGCAACCTCCCTCGGACGAAATTGGCGGACCGGGCCATGAGTTGCCGGCCCGGCAAAAAAAGCCTACGTCTGAACCCTGCCGGGCTGCAAGAGCCCGCCGCAACGGGCTCAATTGCCGCTGGTTGCAGCGCCAGCATCGCGAGACGTCGACGTGTTTCTGGGAGTGGCGGACGGGCCGCCGCCAGGTTGCACCGTCCGGCAGAGCCACGGTACCCTCGGCGCAATGGCGGCTATCGATCCCAATGTCGACCCCTCCGCCGCGGTCCTGTTCGTGTGCCTGGGCAACATCTGCCGCTCGCCAACGGCGGAGGGCGTCTTCCGTGCGGCGCTCGAACAGGTCGGCATGGCCAGTCGCATCTTCGTGGATTCTGCAGGGGTGGGCGATTGGCACGTCGGCTCGCCGCCGGACCGCCGCGCGATCCAGGCCGCGAAGCGTCGCGGTTACGATCTCACGAAATTGCGCGCACGACAGATCGACGGCGGCGACTTCACGCGATTCGGCTGGATACTCGCCATGGACGACAGCGTTCTGCGCGAGCTGGAAGGATTGCGTCCGAGCGAATTCACGGGCCACCTCGGGCTCTTCCTCGATTTGGCGCCGGAGCTCGGCGTGCGCGAGGTTCCCGATCCCTACTACGGCGGAGCCGAAGGATTCGAACGCGTGCTCGATCTCGCCGAGGCGGCGAGCGCCAGCCTGGTCGACCGCTTGCGGCAGCGATGACAGGCGAACTGCACGGCGCCGTGCAGGGGCGGGGATCGACGGGGCGGCACGCGCTTCAGCACCCAGGATCGCAGGCTGCGCGCAACTGCGAAGGCGGGCACGGGCCCGCCTCCGGAACACCCGACGACACGCGTGCCGCTCAGCTTGCCGGCGGCTGCTGATCCTTGTGCGTTTCGACCATCTGCAGCGGTTCTTCGGCAGTCTGCACTTTTGGCGGACGCACGCGGCGCGGGCCGCCGGAGCGAGGCGGTTCCCCTTCTTGCGTTGCGGCCGGCTTGAACCGCGTCTCGACGAGCTCGAGTCCCGACTCCGGGGGCAGCGTCATCGAAACGGGCGGCAACTCGGGAATCGGCCGTGGCGCGACGAGGGGCCGAGGCGCCGCTGTCGGCTCGGATTTCGAGGGGGCCTCGATCGGCGGGGCTGACGTCGTTTCGGCATCCACCGGTGTGTGCGTGCCCGCGGAGGCCGGCGGCCCTTGCCCGACTCGCTCGAAGGGTGTCGATGCGGGCGCCGGCGAGGGCGACGCTCGGGGCGTTGGTTCCGGGCTCCGAGCCGTTTCGTCGACTACCGGGAGCGATACGCTTGCAGGCGCCGCCTCCTCGTGCGCGGCAGCCGCCGTCGTCGTTAGCGCATTCGCCACGTCGGCCGTCGTGCCGCGAGTCCGATCGGTACGCTGGGGATGCGGCTCGCCGCGATTGCCGCGGCGCCGACGATCGCGCCGACCCCGCTGGCCCGCGTGTGATTCGCCCTGCGAGGCTGTGCTCTCGGCAGCGCGCGCCATGCCGGGTTCGGCGGCTTCGATTGCCGGCAGGATGGTGTCCTCGGCCCCGGCAGCGTGCGGACGCGGCTCGCGCGGCGGGCGCGGGTCTCGTTGCGCTTGCCCCTCCCGCGGCGGCTCGCGCCCCGGTTGAGCGCCGCGCGGCTGCCGCGGTTCGCGGGACGGGCGCGGCTCGCGCGGCGGTTGTCCTTCACGCGGGCCGTCGCGGCGCTGCGCGCCGGGCTGTTGGTGCGCACCGCCGCGCGGTGGCTGCGGCTCGCGCGGCGCGCCAGGCGGCCGTTGCTCGCCGCGACCGCCGCGAGCGTCGCGGCCTTCGCCGCGCCGCGTGTCGCGGTCGCGCCGGTCCTGTCCGCGCTGACGATCGCGATCGCCGCCGCGACCGTCGCGGCCTTCGCGACGCCCCGCGCGGGTCTCGCGAGAGTCCACCGCGCGTGCGACCGGCGCGGGAATCGCCGGCTCCGGCCGGAACCATGCGAGAACCCGCGTGAACCAACCTCCGCCGGACGGGCCGGCAGCAACCGGGACGGGGACGGGCGCATCGAGGGGGATCGGCGCCGGCTGCGTCGGGGTGATGCCCTTGACTACGGCTTCCTGGCGCGGCTCCTTCGCCTCTTCCTTCATCTGCCTGGCGAGATCCGGCTCCTCGGGCTGCGTGACCAGATTGAATGACAACGGCAACGGCTCGGACTGGTTCAAGTCGTCGTGGCGCAGGCGCTGCACCGTGTAGTTCGGCGTTTCGAGATGGCGGTTCGGCACCAGCAGCACGTTGACCCGAAAGCGCGTCTCGATCGACAGCACTTCGTTGCGCTTTTCGTTCAGCAGGAACGTGGCGACGTCGACCGGCACCTGGGCTACGACCTGCGCGGTGTTCTCCTTCATCGCCTCCTCCTGCAGGATGCGCAGGATGTGCAGCGCCGAGGATTCGGTGCCGCGGATGTGGCCGATGCCGTGACAGCGCGGGCACGCGATGTACGCCGATTCCGCCAGCGCCGGGCGCAGGCGCTGCCGGGAGAGCTCCATCAGGCCGAAGCGCGAGATCTTGCCGAGCTGGACGCGTGCGCGGTCGTAGCGCAGCGCTTCCTTGAGCCGCACCTCGACCTCGCGCTGGTTCTTCGCGCTCTCCATGTCGATGAAGTCGATGACGATGAGACCGCCCAGGTCGCGCAATCGCAGCTGGCGCGCGATCTCCTCGGCGGCCTCGAGATTGGTGTTGAACGCCGTCGTCTCGATGTCGCCGGCTTTGGTCGCGCGCGCCGAATTGACGTCGACCGACACCAATGCCTCGGTGTGGTCGATCACGATGGCGCCGCCGGAGGGCAGCGGCACCTGCCGCGCATAGGCGGTCTCGATCTGGTGCTCGATCTGGAACCGTGAGAAGAGCGGAACGTCGTCCTTGTAGAGTTTCACGCGGTTGACGTTGGCCGGCATCACGTGGCTCATGAACTGCTGCGCCTGCTCGTAGATCGCCTCGGTATCGATCAGGAGCTCGCCGATGTCGGGGTGGAAGTAGTCGCGGATCGCGCGGATCACGAGACTCGATTCCTGGTAGATGAGGTAGGCACCCGATTGCATCTTCGCGGCGTCCTCGACGGCGCGCCAGAGCTGCATCAGGTAGTTCAAGTCCCACTGCAGCTCTTCGGCGCTGCGTCCGATGCCCGCTGTGCGTGCGATCACGCTCATGCCGCTCGGGATGTCGAGGTCGGCGATCGCGTCGCGCAGCTCGTTGCGATCCTCGCCCTCGATGCGCCGCGAGACGCCACCGCCGCGCGGATTGTTCGGCATCAGCACGAGGTAGCGGCCGGCGAGCGAGATGTACGTGGTCAGTGCGGCGCCCTTGTTGCCGCGCTCGTCCTTGTCGACCTGGACGATCAGCTCCATGCCTTCGCGGAGCTGGTCCTGGATGCGACCGCGGCCGCCGCCGTCGGCATCGCCGTCGTCGGCGCCATTGCCGCCCCGTCCGCCCTTCACATACTGGCGCGCGATCTCCTTGAACGGCAGGAACCCGTGGCGATCGGTGCCGTAGTCGACGAAGCACGCTTCGAGGCTGGGCTCGACGCGAGTGATGACCCCCTTGTAGATGTTGCTCTTGCGTTGTTCCTTGCTCGCCGACTCGATGTCGAGATCGATCAGCTTCTGGCCATCGACGATTGCCACCCGAAGCTCCTCGGCCTGGGTAGCGTTGAACAGCATGCGTTTCATGGATTCTTCCCGGCGCGGATCCGAGCCGGGCTGGCGGCGTTCGAGCAGGCCCGCGCGAGGCGCGGGGTGACGCTATCGGGCGGCGGACGCGCGCGAGGACCACCGTGCCGGCAGCGGTGGCTGCGGGCGGACGAGAACGGGAACAGGATGGACGCCGGTAGGCGTGATCATGGCGTCGGCCTCGAAGCATTCGAGGTGGACGGTCTCGTGGTCGCGGGTGTCTTTCTTGTCGCGTTCATGCGGTCGATGCCGGGTGGCTGTCGCCGCGACCGTGTCGCGGTCGGGGTAAAAGCCAGCAGCAGCAGAATTCATCGCTATCATGCGCCGCGCAATTGCGCCGCTTCGAACCGGCCGCAAGCCGGGTGCGGAGACTGCGCTCTTCCTTTAACATCCTTACTTTTCCGGGGCGCAACGCCCGGACGGTGAACGGATTTAACCGGCGGCGGCGCCACCTTTACGCGGTACCGCCGAAGCTGCCCCGCCCGCGGGGCTCTCGCCCGGGCCGGAGCAGCCGGGCCATCACAGGATGGCGGGACCGCCCGCTTGATGGCGACAATCCTCTGTTAGGGGTTGAATCGCGCCGGGGCCCAAGCGTGTTGCAGGCCATAAGTATAAGCGAATGAATGATTTAAGCAAGGATGCCGTCAACCGGCTTGCGGTGGGCGAGGAGGGCGACGGGCAGCGGGTCGACAACTTCCTGCGGAAGATTCTCAAAGGCGTCCCCAAAAGCCACATCTACCGGATCCTGCGCAGCGGCGAAGTCCGCGTGAACCGGCGCCGCGTGGGTCCCGACGCGCGCCTGGCGGCGGGGGACCTACTGCGAATACCCCCGATTCGCACCGCCGTTCCGGCGCGCGCGGCTCGGGCCGCGCCGCGGCTCCCGGTCGCGATTCCGCCCATCCTGTTCGAGGACGATGCGATGATCGCGCTCGACAAGCCGGCCGGGCTGGCAGTTCACGGTGGCAGCGGCGTGAGCTTCGGCGCGATCGAGCGGCTGCGTTACGCCCGACCGGAGGCGAAATTCCTCGAGCTCGTCCATCGGCTCGACCGCGATACTTCGGGTGTGCTGCTGGTCGCGAAAAAGCGCGTCGCGCTCATCGGACTTCACGCGCAGCTGCGCGCGGGGGGCGTCGACAAGCGCTACTGCGTTCTGGTCCGCGGCCGATGGCGCGATGCGGTGCGCAAAGTCGAGCTCGCGCTCGAGACCTATGTGACGAGAGACGGCGAGCGGCGCACGCGTGTCGATCGAGAGGGTCGCGCGGCGCGCACGGTCTTTCGCCGCGTCAGCGCGTGGCCGGACGCGGAACCGCCGCTCACCTTGCTCGAAGCCGAGCTCGAAACGGGCCGCACCCACCAGATTCGCGTGCACCTCACCCATCTCGGCTATCCGCTTGCCGGCGACGACAAGTACGGCGATTTCGCGTGGAACAGGCTGCTGGCGAAGCAGGGATTGAAGCGGATGTTCCTGCACGCCCACCGGATCGCGTTTACGCATCCGCTCGACGGCAATTCGATCGTCATTGAATCGCCGCTGGCGCCGGATCTTGCGGGCTTCATCGCGCGCCTCGATGCGGCGGGCGAAGGAGAAGCGGATGGCTGAGCGCAGCGTCAGAAATGCGGCGCGGCGATTCCGGCTGCTGGTCTTCGATTGGGACGGGACCCTGGCCGACTCGACGGCGATCATCGCCGGCGCCCTGCAGCAGGCTTGTCGCGACCTGGGCGAGCCGGTGCCCGACGAGCAATCCGCGCGGCACGTGATCGGTCTCGGGCTTGCCGATGCGCTGCGACACGTCGCCCCGTCGCTGCCGGCCGCGCGCTATGGCGATCTGGTCGCGCGGTATCGCGAGAACTACTTCGAGCGCGATCCCGAGATTCCGCTCTTCGACGGCGTGCGCGAGATGCTGGCGGAACTCGATGCCGCGGGATTCCTGCTGGGCGTGGCGACCGGCAAGACGCGCGCCGGGCTTGCGCACGCGATGGCCCGGCAGCAAATCGCGCACCTGTTCGCCGGCACGCGTTGCGCGGACGAAAGCGCGCCGAAGCCCAGCCCCGACATGCTGCTCGAACTGATGGAATTGCTCGACGCCGATCCGACCGAAACGCTGATGATCGGCGACACGACGCACGATCTGCTACTGGCGAGACAGGCGGGGGCGTCGGCGATCGCGGTGACCTATGGAGCGCATCCGGCGAGCGAGCTCGCGCGCGAGGTGTCGCTCGCAACGGTGCATTCGATCGAGGAGCTGCGAAGCTGGCTTCGCGTGTACGCGTGATCGCCAAAGCGGGCGAACTGGTCGACGGCGGCAGCGGCGTTCGCTTCGTCATCGAGCCGGGTGGACGCGCGCTGCCGGCCTTCGCCATCCGCTATCGCGGGCGCGTCCATGGCTACCTCAACGTCTGCGCGCACCAGGAGCTCGAGCTCGACTGGCTGCCCGGCGTTTTCTTCGCTGCCGACGGCGCGCGACTCATCTGCGCCGCGCACGGCGCGCTCTATGCGCCCGACACCGGGCGTTGCGTCGGAGGTCCGTGCGGGGGGGGGGCGTCACTTGTGAAGCTCCCGATCCGCGAACGCGACGATGGTGCGGTCGTGATCGACGAATCCGGCGGTTGACGCTCCAGGCGAAAAGCCGTGCCGCAAGCGCGCCATGGAGCTGAGAGCGAGACGGGTCGGATCCTAAGGCGGGATCAAGCCGAGGCGCGCTCCTTTCGCAATCGCCTCGTGCCGGTTGTGGACGCCGAGCTTGCTGATCATGTTGCTGAAGTGGAAATCGACTGTTCGCGGAGCGACGCCGAGCTGGCGGCCGATTTCAACGCTTGTCCGGCCTCGAGCGGCCAGCTCGAGACATTGAATTTCACGGGAAGAGAGGGGCGCACCCTGCTGTCGCGGGGGCACGCCGCGATCGACGAAATGCGCCATGAAGATATCATGGAACCGCGTTGCGAGAAGCATGATCTCGCCGAGGTTCCGCCGAATCAAAGCTTGCCGAGGCGGATCGACGGGGCTGACGTTCGAGTTCAACGCGACGATGATTCTCGCGTGGTCGGGATCCTGAAACGAGACCACGACACCGCTCCGCACTCCAAATCGGGCGGCTTGATCGAGGAATTCCCGAACTCGCTTGTCGCCGCCGAGGGTCGCCGCGTCCCAGATCAACGGCGCAGTGCGGTTCCACGTTTCCGCGAGGCGAGGGTCGATCTCGACGTAGGCGTTGCGGTCGTATTGAATGACCCATTCGCGCGGCAATGTGGTCCACACGTAGCCTCTGCTTTCGTGGTGTGGCCGCGTCTCGTTCGTGCACATCCCATACATGAAGCTGTCGAATCCAAGGTTGCGGATCATCGACAGAATGACGGGCTCGAGCGGATTGCCCGCCATGGCGGCAGCCACCAGAGATCGGAGCGAAGAATCCGGGCCGATCGCGCCACGCCGCGGAAGACCCGGCTGCAGGTGCGAGAGCATCTCTTTCTCCCCGAAAGGCGTCGCTCGGCGCACCGGTGGCGGAGCGCCCCGAAGTTGTGCATCATTTAACCCTCCGCGCTGCGGGCGCGCAAGTGCTGGGCGCTCGCGCCAGGCGCGGACAAGCGGCGCCGGCTTTCCTCGAACGTCCGGGCGGATACGCGGGTTCACCGCTTCGTCTTGGGCAGCCCCTCGACCCGATCGCCGGCGACGATGCCGCGTTCCGCGAACCAGCCCTTGCGCATTTCAAGGGCGTAGCGTGCCGGCCCGCTCGACCAGTGGGTGCGCTCGTCCTGCGGCGCCATGTCGTCGATATTGACGATGCGGCCATCGCTGCCGATGAAGGCGATCGACAGCGGAATGAACGTGTTCTTCATCCAGAATCCCTGCGGCTCCGCGCGCTCGAAGACGAAGATCATCCCGTGGTCGGGCTTGAGGCTGAAGCGGTGCATGAGTCCCGTCGAACGCTCGGAGTCGGTCGCCGCGACTTCGGCGATGAGCGCGTGCTTGCCAATCGTCAGCGAAACCGTCGGCAATTCCGTCACCGCGAGCGCCGCGGTCGCGGACAGCGCGGCGAATGCCGCGATTGCGCGGCGAGAAATTCGAGTCATGGCCGCCATTCCTTGAGATGGGCCCGCGCCCGCCGCTGATAGACGAGCCACAGCGCGAAGCTCGCCACCGCCGTGCCCAGCATGCCGAGCGAAAGCGCCTGCAGCGAGCGCACCAGGAACGGTGCAATCGTGCCAGCGACGATGGCGGAGAGCGAGAAGTGGACGAAGCCCTGCAGTGACGACGCCATCCCGCGCATGGTCGGAAAAAGGTCGAGCAACAGAAGCGTCGCCGACGGCATCACGAGGCTCGTGCCGATGCAGAAGACGAACACCGGAAACACGTTCCAGACGACGCCCGGGGGCAGCGTCCAGCACACCGCCAGGTTGAGCGCGACGCCGGCGAATACGAGGGCGAACCCGGCGCGAATCGTTTGCTGGGGCGACCGACGGCCGGCGAAGCGCCCGGAGAGGACGGCGCCGAGCATGATGCCGCCGATCATCGGCACGAACAGCCACGCGAAACCCCACGTCGTGACGCCAAGCAGATCGATCAGGAAGCCCGGAGCCCCGGCGATGTAGATGAAAAACCCCGCGAAATTGAGCGCGAGAATCAGCGCAAGCAACGCGAAGTCGACCCGCAGAAGCACGGAGCGGTAGTTGTGCCACAGCGCGCGCGGATGCAGCGGCTGCCGCGCGGCGCGCGGAAGCGTTTCCGGCAAACTCGCGGCGGCCCACGCGAACAGGCCCGCGACCAGCCCCAGCAGCATCCAGAAGATCGCCCGCCAGCCGAACAGATTCAGCATTGCGCCGCCCAGGACCGGCGCGACGGCGGGAGCAATGCCGAACACCAGCGTCATCTGCGACATCAGCCGCTGCGCATCGGGACCCTGAAAGCGGTCGCGGACGATGGCCCGCGCGACGACGAGCCCGGTCCCGGCGGAGATGCCCTGCAGGATGCGAAACAGCCACAGCGATTCGATGTTGCCGGAGACCGCGCAGCCCAGCGTCGCGAAGGCGTAGATCAAGAGGCCGGCCAGCACGACGGGCCGCCGGCCGAGCGCGTCGGACAGCGCGCCGTGCCAGAGCATCATGACCGCGTAGGCCACCAGGTAGGCGGACAGTGTCTGCTGGACGGCGAGCGGTGCCGCGCCGAACTCGCGCCCGATCGCCGGAAACGCGGGGAGATAGGCGTCGATCGCGAACGGTGCCAGCATCGACAGCGAAGCGAGCAGCGCCGCCAGCGACCATGTCCGGCGTACTGTGCTCGGCGTGGCGGCGCTCCGCTGGGGGAGACGTTCTGCGGGCGCCGTCACGAGCGACCGGAATCCGGCGTACCCGCGAGCGCGGAGTCGACGGTCGCGCGATCCAATGCCGGCGCGAAACGGGTGATGAAATCGTAGACGTAGCCGCGCAACAGCACGCCGCGTCGCAATGCGATTCGGGTCATCGACGGCGCGAACAGGTGCGCGGCCTCCAGCTTCTCGAGATTTACATCGCGGGCAGGGTCCCATGCCATCTGGGCGATGATGCCCACCCCCATCCCCATCTCGACGTAGGTCTTGATCACGTCCGAATCCAGCGCCGTCAGCACGACGGTCGGCGAGAGACCTGCGGCGTCGAAGGCGGCGTTGATTTGCGAGCGCCCGGTGAAGGTGAAGTCGTACGTGACGATCGGATAGCGCGCCAGCGCCGCCAGGGTGAGCGGACGAACGTCGGCCAGCGGATGCCCGCGCGGAACCAGCACGCAGCGGTTCCACTGGTAGCACGGCAGCGTGACGAGGTCGGGGAAGCTCGCGAGCGCCTCGGTGGCGATGCCGACGTCCGCGTCGCCACGCGCCGTCGATTCGGCCACCTGGACGGGGTTGCCCTGATGGAGCTCCAGCTTGACCTTCGGGTAACGCGCTACGAAGTCGCGCAGCACCGGCGGCAGCGCATAGCGGGCCTGCGTGTGCGTTGTCGCGATCGCAAGCGTCCCTTCGTCTTCGCTCCGGTACTCGGCGCCGACGCGCTTGAGGTTGCCGATCTCCTTCAGCGCCCGGCGGGCCGTCGCTACCAGAGCCTCGCCCGCAGGCGTGAGCGACGCGAGCCGCTTGCCCTGCCGGACAAAGACGCGCACACCGAGTTCGTCTTCGAGTTGCCGGACTTGCTTGCTGATGCCTGGCTGCGACGTGTGCAGCGCCTCGGCCGCGTCCGAAACGTTGAGGCCGTGGTCGACGATGGCGGAGAGGTAGCGCAGCTGCTGCAGATTCATGCCGGCCCCATGTAGCGGATAAAACGCGAAACGGCAGTCGGTTAGAATTGCAGGTAATTATATCGCCGGAGCGGCCACCCACCCGGCTCGGCAACCGAATCGCCTTCACCGGCGTGGCCGCGATGCCCCCATGGCGCAGCTTTTTCAGATCCATCCAGTCAATCCGCAGCCACGGCTCATTCGCCAGGCCGCGGTGATTCTCCGCGACGGAGGGGTCATCGCCTACCCGACCGATTCGAGTTATGCGCTTGGCTGCCGTCTGGGCGACGCGGCGGCGGCGAAACACATCCGTCAGATCCGGGGCCTGGGCGATACCCATCACCTCACGCTGGTGCTCCGGGACCTGTCCGGAATCGGGCATTTCGCGCGGCTCGACAACTGGCAGTTCCGGATCGTCCGCCAGGGCACGCCAGGCAGCTATACGTTTCTGCTGCCGGCGACGCGCGAGGTCCCGCGGCGTCTGCAGCACCCCCGGCGCAGCACCATTGGCGTGCGCGTGCCAGATCATCCCGTCGTCCAGGCGCTGCTCGCGGAACTTGGGGAGCCCATCCTGTCGTCGACGTTGATCCTGCCGGGTGCCTCGAGCCCGCTCAACGATGCCGAAGCGATTCGCGGGGCGCTCGAGCGCCAGGTCGACCTCGTGCTCGATGCCGGCCCCTGCGGGACGCAGCCGACGACCGTCGTCGACCTCGCGATCGATCCGCCGGTGATCGTGCGGCTGGGTGGGGGGGATCCGGCGCGGCTGGGGCTCGCGCGGCCAGAAGCCGCGTGAGCGGTCCGCGTTGGGGCGCCGGGGGGCGAGGAAGCAAGCGCGCAAAGCCGCAAGCCGAGCGAAGGCGCGAAGGGCCCGAGTCGGGTAAAATGGCAGGCTGATGGATTTTTCGCTCGCGACCATCGTGCTCTGGGCGGTGCCGGTGGTCTTCGCGATCACGTTGCACGAGGCCGCGCACGGCTACGTCGCCCGGATGTTCGGCGACCAGACGGCGTGGATGCTGGGCCGCGTGACGCTGAACCCGATCAAGCACATCGACCCCGTCGGGACGATTCTGGTCCCGGGGATGCTGCTGCTGTTCGCGAAATTCTTCGGGGGTCCCGCCTTCATCTTCGGATGGGCGAAGCCGGTGCCGGTCAATTTCGGCAACCTTCGCAACCCCAAGCGGGACATGTTCTGGGTGGCCGGCGCGGGTCCGCTCGCCAATTTCGTGATGGCGGTTGGCTGGGCGCTGCTGCTCAAGGATTCCTCGCCCGATGCCGTTTTCGCAAGTGGCGGCCTGCGCGAGATGGGGGGCGCCGGGGTCCAGATCAATCTGATGCTGATGGCTTTGAATTTGTTACCGATCCTTCCTCTCGACGGCGGACGCATCGCGGTGAGCCTGCTGCCGCGCAACCTGGCCATGAGCTACGCACGCCTCGAACCATACGGCTTCATGGTCGTGATCCTGCTGCTCGCGACGGGGATCCTGGGCCAGCTGATGTGGCCGATTTACCGTGTTGCTCAGAACCTCGTCGCGGCGCTGGTCGGCCTGTGACCCCTCGTACGGGCGATCGCTCTCGTTCGAATGTTTGCTGACCGCGTGTTGTCGGGGATGCGCCCCACCGGCCGATTGCACATCGGCCACTACCATGGCGCGCTAAAGAACTGGGTCAAGCTGCAGGAGGAATACGAGTGCCTGTACTTCGCCGCGGACTGGCACGTGCTGACCACGCACCACGACGAGACGGGAGTGATCTCCGACACCGTGTGGGAGATGTTCGTCGACTGGCTCGCGGCCGGGATCAACCCGACGCGGGCGACGATCTTCATCCAGTCGCGGGTGCCCGAGCACGCGGAGCTCACGCTGCTCCTCGGGATGATCACGCCGGTCGGCTGGCTCGAGCGGGTGCCGACCTACAAGGACCAGCAGCAGAAGCTCGCCGACCGCGACCTCTCCAACTACGGCTTTCTCGGCTATCCGCTGATGCAGGGCGCCGACATCCTGATCTACCGCGCGAACATGGTCCCGGTGGGCGAGGACCAGGTCAGCCACGTCGAGCTGGTGCGCGAGATCGCGCGCCGCTTCAACCACATCTACGGCACCGAGCCGGGCTTCGAGGACAAGGCGAAGGCGGCGGTGAAGAAGCTCGGTGCGAAGAAGGCCCGGCGCTACGCGGAGCTCCGCACCGCATTCCAGGAGCGCGGTGACGACGAGGCGCTCGACGCCGCCCGCGAAATGCTGAACGACATTCAGAATCTGGCGCTCGGGGATCGCGAGCGCCTCTTCGGGTACCTCGAGGGTTCGCGCCGCGTGATCCTGCCGGAGCCGGCGCCGCTCCTGACCGAGACGCCGAAAGTCCCGGGGCTCGACGGCCAGAAGATGTCGAAGTCCCTCGATAACACCATCTTGATCCGCGAGGAGCCGGCCGAGGTCACGAAGAAGGTTCGCACGATGCAGACCGATCCGGCACGCGTGCGCCGGTCGGACAAGGGCAACCCCGAGCGCTGTCCGGTCTGGTCGCTGCACCAGATCTACTCCGATGAGGCGCGGCGCGACTGGGTGTGGAAGGGCTGCACAACGGCCGGCATCGGCTGCCTCGACTGCAAGCAGCCGGTCATCGACGCCATCATTGCCGAGCAGGCGCCGATCCGTGAACGTGCGCAGCGCTATCTCGACGATCCCCAGCTCGTGCGCAACATCGTCGCCGATGGCTGCGAGCGCGCGCGCAAGCTGGCCGAGGAGACGATGCGCGACGTGCGCGGCGCGATGGGGCTCGATTACACGTAATGGGCGACATCGTCCGCGACAACGTCGTCGATCTGGCGCGGCAAGGTGGCGGCGCGGTCGCACGCATCCACGGCGAGCCGCTGCTCGAGCTGCCGCAGGATCTCTACATCCCGCCGGAAGCGCTCGAGGTCTTCCTCGACGCATTCGAGGGTCCGCTCGACTTGCTCCTGTATCTCATCCGCAAGCAGAACATCAACGTGCTCGAGATACCGATGGCGGAGCTGACGCGCCAGTATCTGGGCTATGTCGAGATGATGCGCCGGACGCAATTGGAGCTCGCCGCGGAGTATCTGTTGATGGCGGCGGTGTTAATCGAGATCAAGTCCCGACTGCTGTTGCCCAAGCCGCCGGTACCCGCGGGCGCCGAGCCGGAAGACCCGCGGGCGGAGCTCGTCCGGCGGCTGCTCCAATACGAGCGGATGAAGCAGGCGGCGCGCGCGATCGACGCCCTGCCGCTTGCGGGCCGCGATTTCGCGACCGTGCGGGTCTGGTTCGACCGGCTCGCGGCGGCCCGGCTGCCCGAGGTCGCGCCCGAGGACCTGCGGACGGCGTGGGCCGGGCTGATTGCGCGCGCGCGCATCAACCGGCATCATCTCGTCACGCGCGAACAGCTCTCGGTGCGCTCCGAGATGAGCCGGATGCTCAAAGCGCTGGTGCCGACGCGTTATGCCGCGTTCACCACGCTGTTCGCGGCGCACGCCGACGTGCCGCATCTGGTGGTCACGTTCCTAGCGTTGCTCGAGCTCGCGCGCGAGCGGCTGGTCGCCATCGCGCAGGCCGAGCCCTACGCTCCGATCTACGTGCAATTGACGGCAGGGCCGGGGTTCGTGCTCGAAGCCTGATACGAATTCGTTCATGGATGAACTGAGAGACATCAAAGGCATGCTCGAGGCGGCGCTGCTGACGGCCGGAGAGCCGGTCGCGGTATCGCAGCTCGCCAAACTCTTCGAGCCCCCGCTTGACGCCGACATCGTGCGCAAGCTGCTCGACGAATTGCGCGACGACTGGGCCGGCAAGCGCGTGGAGCTCGTGCAGATCGCGTCGGGCTGGCGCTTCCAAGGCAAGCCCGCGATCCAGAGCTATCTCGACCGGCTCGCGCCGGAAAAGCCGCCGCGCTACTCGAGGGCGGTGATGGAAACGCTGGCGATCATCGCCTATCAGCAACCCGTGACCCGCGGCGACATCGAAGCCGTCCGCGGCGTCGCCGTGTCCACCAGCGTCATCACGGCGCTCGTGGACCGCCAATGGGTCGAAGTGGTCGGCCACAAGGAGACTCCGGGCCGTCCGGCGCTCTATGCGACCACCAAGACCTTCCTCGACGATCTCGGCCTGCGCTCGTTGTCGGAGCTCCCTCCGCTGGCCGAGCTCGACACTTCCCACCCGCTGGAGATCCCCGATGCACCCACAAAAGCCGCCGAAGCGGAACTCGCGCTCGCGAGCCCGATCCTGGCACCGTCCGCCGACGGGCCCGATGCGCCAGCCGAGCCTGGCGCTGCAGCACATCACGGAGAGCCTGCTCCCGCCGCGCCACAAATCCTCCACTGACGAGGTCTTCAACGAGCCGCAGCGCCTGCACAAGGTCCTGGCGTCGTGCGGGTTCGGCTCGCGCCGCGCGATGGAGGAGATGATCCTTGCCGGACGAATCACCGTGAACCGCGAACCGGCGGAAGTCGGCCAGAAGGTCGGTCCGGGCGACGAAGTGCGGATCAACGGCGAGCTCGTCAAGGTGCGTTTCGCCGAGCCGCGCGCGCGCATTCTCATGTACCACAAGCCCGCCGGCGAGATCGTCACCCGCGACGACCCCGAGGGACGCCCGACGGTGTTCGACAAGCTCCCGAACATCGGCAACGGCAAGTGGATCGCGATCGGACGCCTCGACTTCAATACGGAGGGGTTGCTGCTGTTCACGAACTTGGGCGAGCTTGCGAACAAGATGATGCATCCCCGCTATGAGGTCGAGCGTGAATATGCAGTGCGGGTGCTGGGCACCCTCACCCCCGAGCAGCAGCAGACGCTCGCGACGGGCGTCATGCTGGAGGACGGACCGGCGAAGGTCGAGAAGCTCGACGATGGAGGCGGCGAAGGCTCGAACCACTGGTACCACGTCGTGATCAAGGAGGGCCGCAATCGCGAGGTCCGGCGCCTGTTCGAGGCGCTCGGTCTCACCGTCAGTCGCCTGATTCGAACCCGCTACGGCACGGTGGCCATGCCCTCGCGCATCAAGCGTGGACAGACGCTCGAGCTTTCGCCGGAAGAGGTCGGCGCCGTGCTGGCTGCGGCGGGCATGCGTCCGGCGGGACCCGGGTCGCAGCGGCAGGGTCAAGGTCCCAGGGCGCAGGGCAAGAGCCCGCGCCCGCCTGGAGGAGGTCAACGCGACCAGCGCCCCGATCGTCTGCCCGCGCCGCTTGGCGTTGCGGCCGCGACCGACGACGATCCGCCGGACGACCCGGATGCGATCGAGCCCGGCAACAGCGCGTTCGGCGATCCGACCCACGGCAATCGAACGGTCGGAAGCTTTTTCGGCAAGGGGCAGGGAAGACCGCAGGGACGGCCGCACGGCAAGGGCGGACCGCGGCACGGCCAGACCCCCGACCGTGCCTTCGCGGGCGGCCGCGGGCAGGGCGTGCACGGGCGGCCCCACGGCAGGTCCGTGCCGGGAGCGCTGGGGGGTCATCATCGGCCGGCGTCGCCCTATGTGACGACGACGCTCACGATCCCCGGAGCAGTCCCCGAAGGACTTCCCGGCACCAACGGGCCGCGGCCGAAGGGCGAGCCGCGCGCGCACGGGCCCAATCGCCACAAGGGACCGTCGGCTCCTAACGCCGGCGGCGGCCATGGCAAGCAGCGCGGTCGCAACCGCAATCGACGCGGAGCCCATCCTCAGGCCCTGCCGGCCGACGAGACCCGCGGCAACGAAGCGCCGCGCGCCGTCGAACCGACCATCAGCGACGACGACGTCGGCAACCGCTGACGCGTGACGCAGGACGTCGCGGCTACAGGAACAGGTCGGGAAGCAACCGCGCGCCCGGCTTGACCGCGTAGCGATCGAGGTCGGTGATGCCGGCCGCGGCGAGCGCGTCCTCGTCGATGAAGAAATTGCCGGTGGTCGTCCGCGCGTCGCGCAGGAGCACCGCATGCGCTGCATCGGCCATGATTTCGGGACGACGCATCCGGTCCGTTTGCTCGCCCGCGCCGGGGATCATCGCGATCGCGGCGGTTGCAATGACCGTGCGCGGCCACAGCGCGTTGACCGCAATGCCGTCGGCGCGGAACTCTTCGGCCATCCCGAGCACACACATGCTCATTCCGTATTTCGCGATCGTGTAGGCGACGTGATCGCGGAACCATTTCGGGTCCAGATTGAGCGGCGGCGACAGCGTGAGGATATGGGGGTTGCGACCCGCCGCCGCGGACTTCTTGAGGTGCGGCAGGCACGCCTGCGAGCAGAGGAACGTCCCGCGGACGTTGATTCCGAACATGAGGTCGAAGCGCTTCATCGGCGTGGCCGCGGTCCCCGTGAGGCTGATCGCGCTGGCGTTGTTGACGAGGATGTCGATGCCGCCGAATTTCTTCGCCGTTGCGTCCACCGCCGCCAGCACCGCGGCTTCGTCGCGGATGTCGCAGGCGATCGGCAGCGCGTTGCCGCCGGCCCCGCGGATTTCATCGGCCGCGGTGTAGATCGTCCCGGGAAGCTTCGGGTTCGGCTCGGTCGTCTTCGCCGCGATGGCGACGTTGGCGCCGTCGCGCGCCGCGCGCAGCGCAATCGCGAGGCCGATGCCGCGCGAGCCCCCGGAAATGAACAGCGTCTTGCCTTCGAGATCCGGCATGAAGTGGTCTCCCGCAGTCACCGGTACCCGAACCGGGGCGCTCGTTTCGCGAGGAAGGCGCCAATGCCTTCGGCGAAATCGGCGCTGGCCGCGCACTCGCCGAAGCTCGAAGCCTCGGCGCTGAGCTGCGTCGAAAGCGTCTCCCGCAGCGACTGGTTGACGAGCCGCTTGCCGTTCGCCGTCGCCAGCGCGGGGCCCGTCGTGAGCGCGTGCACGATCTCCGCGGTCGCCGCATCGAGAACGGCGGCGGGGACGACGCGATTGACGAGCCCGAGCCGCAGCGCCTCGCGCGCGTCGAAGCGCTCGCCGAGCAGCACGATTTCCATCGCCTTCCTGACTCCGACCAGGCGCGGAAGCGCGTAGGTGCAGCCGCCGTCGGGCGTGAGGCCGATATTCCGGTACGCGGACGTGAAATACGCATCGTCGCCGGCAATCGCGAGATCGCATGCGCACAGCAGCGACAGGCCGAATCCGGCGACCGCGCCGTGGACGCTCGCGACGACCGGCGTCGGCATTCGGTGGAGGTTTTCGATCGCAGCGTGCAGCCGTTCGATCAGCCGAGTGAAGGCGGCCTGCCGCTCTTCCGGCGGATTCGGCAGCGATTCGGCGAACGTGTTGAGGTCGCCGCCGGCCATGAAATGGTTGCCGGCGCCCTTGATCACCACGCAGCGCAAGGCCATGTCGCCCGCAAGCGCCGTCGTGTGCGCGACCAGTGCGTCCATCATCGCACCGTCGAGCGTGTTGAGCGCAGCCGGACGGTTCAGCGTCAGCGTCGCGACGGCGCCGTCGCGCGCGAGCAGGATCGGAGCGCTCATCGGGCAATTATAGTCGATCGCGCGTCGGCCTCCGGAACGGGCTCGCCTCCTCGAGCTCTCCCACCGCGTGCGCGACGCCGGTGCGCTCGCGCACGCAGAAGTCGGCGATTGCCCGCGCGAAATCCGGGTCGGCGATCGCGTGCGCGGAGCAGGTGGTCACGGGCAGGAACCCTCGCGCGAGCTTGTGCACGCCCTGCGCGCCACCTTCGAAGTGGGCGATCCGGCGTTCGATGCAGAATTCGATCGCCTGGTAATAGCAGGTTTCGAAGTGCAGGCCGGGGACGTACTCGGCCGTTCCCCAATAGCGGCCCCAGAGCGTCGTGCCGTCGAACACGTCGAGCGCGGCGCAGAGGCGGCGGCCGCCGCGTTGCCCCAGCACCAGCAGCAGGCGGTCCGGCATCGTCGCGCCGATCCGCTGGAAGAAATCGGCGGAGAGATACGGCGTCGAGTGGTGCGCCCGATACGTGCTTTCGTAACAACGGTAGAAGAAGGCCCAGTCAGCGGCGGTGATTGCGCGGCCGACTTTGCGCTCGAAGGTGACGCCGGCCTCCGCGAGCTTGCGCCGCTCCTGCTTCACCTTCTTCCGCTTGTCGTGGCTGAATGCGGCGAGAAAGTCGGCAAAATCGCGATAGCCGGGATTCTCCCAATGGAATTGGACGCCGTGGCGGACGATCATGCCGGCGTGTTCGCACGTGGCGGCTTCGCTCGCGCTCGGGAAAAGAACGTGCAGCGAAGAATAGGCCGGCGCGCCGCTCTCGCCCGGCGCCTTGATCAATCCCAGCGCGTGGCGCAGCAACGCCCGGCGGACAGTCTCCTCCGGGGCGAGCAGGCGCGGGCCCGGCGTCGGCGTGAACGGGACCGCCGCGACGAGCTTCGGGTAGTAGCGCTGACCGTAACGGCGAAACGCGTCGGCCCACGCCCAGTCGAACACGTATTCGCCTTGCGAATGCGCTTTCGCGTAAAGCGGAATTGCGCCAACCAGCGTCGGCCCGCGCCACGCGGTCAGATAGCGAGGCCGCCATCCTGTCGCCGGGACCGCACAGCCGGTCTCGTGCAGCGCCGACAGGAACGCGTGCGATAGGAGCGGCTGCTGTGCGGCCAATACGTCCCACTCCGGGGCGGGGACCGCGGCGAGCGGAACGTCGTCGCGAACGACGAGCGCGGGCTCGGGCAGCGCGGGCGAGCGAAGAATCGGAAGCTCTTTCATCGGCGGACAATGAATTTTCGCGTCTGCGCTGCGCCGAAGCAAGAACGGCCAGGATGCTAAGATCACACGATGCAAATCGCCGTTGCGCAGCTGAACCCGGTCGTAGGCGACTTGAGCGGCAACGGCGCAGCCATCCTGACCGCTGTCGCCGAGGCCGAGCGCGCCGGCGCGCGCCTGGTCGTTACGCCGGAGCTCTCGCTTCCCGGCTATCCTCCCGAGGACCTGCTGTTGCGGCCGGCGTTCGTCGACGCGTGTGCGCGCGAGCTCGCGGCGATGGCCGAAGGCGTCCGCAGCACACCCGTAATCGTCGGATTCCCGGAGCGCGGGAACGGCAAGTGTTACAACGCGCTCGCGGTGCTGCGGGAAGGGCGCGTCGCGCAAATCTACCGCAAGCAGTACCTGCCGAACTATACGGTCTTCGACGAGGAGCGTTACTTCGAGCCGGGGCGCGAGCCCTGCGTCGTCGACGTCGACGGCTTCGGATGCGGGATCATCATCTGCGAAGACATCTGGTTTCCGGCGCCCGCGGCGCAGGCGAGGGCGGCCGGCGCGCAGCTTGTGATCGTCGCCAACGGCTCCCCGTATCACACCCGGCAGCAGGTGCTGCGCCGCGAGCATGTCGGCGCGCGAGCGCGGGAAACGGGTCTTTCGATCATCTACGTGAATCGCGTCGGCGGGCAGGACGAGCTCGTCTTCGACGGCGCCTCGTTCGTCGTCGATCCGCGCGGCGAGGTGGTGCAGCAACTGCCGGCGTGGCACGAAACGCTGGCGCTCGTCATGGTCGACGACGGCGTGCCGAAATCCGTCCGCGGGTCTCTCGACGAGCGCCTCGAAGCCCACGTCTACGAGGCGCTGGTGATGGGCGTACGCGATTACGTCGGCAAGAACCGCTTTCCCGGCGTCCTGGTCGGCCTCTCGGGAGGCGTCGATTCGGCGCTGGTGCTTGCGGTCGCCGTCGACGCGCTCTCCCGCGATTGCGTCCGTGCCGTGATGTTGCCGTCGCCATACACGCGCGCGATCAGCATCGAGGACGCGCAGACGATGGCCGGGACGCTGGGCGTTCGCTACGACGAGCTGCCGATCGAGCCCGTGTTCGGCGCCTTCCTCGACACGCTCGCGGCTGAATTTCGCGACGCCGCTGCCGATGCCGCCGAGGAAAACATTCAGGCGCGCATCCGCGGCACGCTGCTGATGGCGCTGTCGAACAAATTCGGCTCGATCGTGCTCACGACCGGCAACAAGTCGGAGATGGCGGTGGGTTATGCAACGCTCTATGGCGACATGGCCGGCGGGTTCGGCGTGCTCAAAGATATCAGCAAGACGATGGTTTACCGGCTTTGTCGCTACCGGAACAGCCTTGGCCGCGTGATTCCGGAGCGGATCCTCACCCGGGCACCGTCCGCGGAGCTCAAGGCCGACCAGCTCGACCAGGATTCGCTTCCGCCGTACGACGCGCTCGACGGCATCCTCGAGGCCTACGTCGAACACGACCGCAGCCCGGCCGACATCGTCGCAATGGGCTATGACGCCGACCACGTGCGTCGCGTCGTCCGGCTGATCAAGATCAACGAATACAAGCGGCGGCAGGCCGCCGTCGGCATCCGGATCACGCCGCGTGGCTTCGGCAAGGACTGGCGCTACCCGATCACCTCCGCGTGGTTGGACTGGAACGACATCGACGGCGCGCCGAAAGCTCGTGCGTAGAGCGTCCGCGTTGGTGTTAAGCTATCAGCCATCGTTCGCATCGTTCACCGGAATCCGCCCGTCATGAAAAAAATCGAAGCGATCATCAAGCCGTTCAAGCTCGACGAAGTGCGCGAAGCGCTGTCCGAGATCGGCGTCACGGGCCTCACCGTCACCGAGGTCAAGGGTTTCGGCCGCCAGAAGGGCCACACCGAGCTCTACCGGGGCGCGGAGTACGTCGTCGATTTCCTGCCGAAGGTCAAGGTCGAGGTGATCCTGGCCGACAGTCTCGTCGAGCGTGCGCTCGAGTCGATCGTCAAGGCGGCGCGCACGGGAAAGATCGGCGACGGCAAGATCTTCGTCACCGTGGTCGAGCAGGTCGTCCGCATCCGCACCGGGGAGAGCGGCGAAGCCGCCGTGTGACGCGCCCCGATACACGAGAACACCAGCTTCGCCTGGAGGGATCGAGATGTCGTTCGCGAGCGAGTTCCGCGAGTTCGCAGTCAAGGGCAGCGTCGTGGACCTGGCGGTCGGCGTCATCATCGGCGGCGCATTCGGAAAGATCGTCGATTCGCTGGTGAGGGACATCATCATGCCGATCATCGGGCTCGCGACAGGCGGACTCGATTTCTCGAATCTGTTCATCATGTGGGCGAAGCCGCCGCCGGCGTATTCCGGGCCGATGACCTACGATGCGTTGACCAAGGTGGGCGTGCCGCTTTTCGCGTACGGGAATTTCATTACCGTCGCGATCAATTTCCTCATTCTCGCGCTCATCATTTTCCTGATGGTGCGGGCGATCAACCGGCTGCGTCGGCAAGAGCCGCCGAAGCCGCCGCCGGCTCCTCCGGAGGAGATCACGCTCCTGCGCGAGATTCGCGATGCGGTGAAGAAATAGGTCGGAGCCGTCCGTTCATCGGGGCCGGCAGCGCGGCGCCTCGATGGGCATTTCTTGTCGGAGATCAAGGGCCGGCGTTGACCGGGCGGGGGCCGTTTGCCAGAATCGCACCGTCCCGGCGCGCGGCGAGCAGCATCGCGTGAGCATACGAGACGGCCATGTAGCGCAAGGCCGCCCGGGATACCGCCCGTTCACAGAGGCACGGAGGAGAATCCATGTACGTCCGAAACCTGTTGGCGGCGCTGGCCGCCGCGTTCGCTGTCGCCCTTCCGGCGCAAGCCGACATCAACGTCGGTGTCACCCTGTCCGCGACGGGCCCGGCAGCCTCGCTCGGCATCCCGGAAAAGAATACGTTCGACCTGCTGCCCACGACGATCGCCGGCCAGAAGATCAACTGGATCATTCTCGACGACGCGTCGGACACGACGAAGGCCGTGACCAACACGAAGAAGCTGATCGCCGAGGACAAGGTCGATGTGATCGTGGGCTCGACAATCACGCCGAATTCCCTGGCGATGGTCGACGTCGTCGCCGATGCCGAGACGCCGATGATCTCGATGGCGGCGTCGTCGCGGATCGTCGATCCGACGAACCCGAAAACGAAATGGGTCTTCAAGACCCCGCAGAACGACACGCTGATGGCCGATGCCATCGCGGTCCACATGAAGGCGAACGGCGTGAAGACCGTCGGCTACATCGGCTTCAACGATGCGTACGGCGACAGCTGGCTCGCGGAGCTCAAGAACTCCGCAAAGACGGCAGGCCTCAAGATCGTCGCCGAGGAGAAGTACAACCGGACGGACGCGTCGGTGACCGGCCAGGTGCTGAAGATCCTCGCCGCCAACCCGGACGCCGTTCTGATCGGCGCCTCCGGCACGCCGGCCGCCACTCCGCAGAAGGAGCTGGCGGCGCGCGGCTACAAAGGGAAGGTCTACCAGACGCACGGGGCGGCGAATCCGGATTTCCTGCGGGTCGTCGGCAAGGACGGCGACGGGACCTTTCTGCCGATCGGGCCGATGCTCGTGTTCGAACAACTCCCGGATTCGAACCCGCTGAAGAAGTCGGCGGCCGAGTACATTACCAAGTACGAGGCGAAATACGGCAAGGGATCGCGCTCGACGTTCGGCGGCCACGCGTGGGATGCCTATATCCTGCTCGCCCATGCTGTTCCCGAGGCGCTCAACAAGGCGCAGCCCGGCACGAAGGAATTCCGGGCCGCGTTGCGCAACGCGCTCGAGTCCGAAAAGGAAGTCGTCGCGACACATGGCGTCTACACGATGACCCCGCAGGACCACAACGGCCTCGACAATCGCGCGCGGACGATGATCAAGATCGAAGACGGCAAGTGGGTGTTGGCGAAATAGCCCGGTAGTCGACAGGGGCCGGTTGCGGGGTCGCCCGCAGCCGGCCTTTTTTGTCGGCCGCTCTTTTTGCGCAACTGGATGGACCTCACGATCTTCGCGCTGCTGACGCAGGATGGCGTCACCAACGGTGCCATCTATGCGTTGCTCGCGCTGGCGCTCGTCCTCGTCTTTGCGGTCACGCGCGTGATCTGGATTGCGTCCGGCGAGTTCGTCGCCTACGGTACGCTGACACTCGCCGGCCTGCAGCTCGGCAAGCCGCCGGGCACGATCGGGCTGCTGGTCGGCATGGCGATCGTGGCCGGGGCGATGGAGACGTATGGCTGCATGCGCCGCGGGGAGCCCGCCCGCGCTCTCGGCCGGCTCGCGCGCTGGACGGGGCTGCCGCTCGCGATTGCCGCGCTGTCGTGGTGGCTCGCGACGCCGGCGCTCCCTTTCTGGGCGCAGATCCTCGTGACACTGGCGCTGGTGACGCCGCTCGGGCCGCTCCTGTACCGGATCGCCTACCAGCCGATCGCGGAGGCGAGCGTGCTCGTGCTGCTGATCGTGTCGGTCGCCGTCCATCTCGCGCTGACGGGTCTCGGGCTCTGGTTCTTCGGCGCCGAAGGCTCACGTACGCCGGCGTTCTCGTCGGAATCGTTTCATGCGGGAGGAATCGACGTCAGCGTGCAAAGCCTCCTCGTCGTCTTCACCAGCATCGCGCTGATCGCCGGGCTCTATGCCTTTTTCGGCCGCACCCTGTACGGCAAGGCGCTGCGCGCCACGGCGTTGAACCGCGTCGGCGCTCGCCTTTGCGGCGTATCGCCCGACCTCGCCGGCGGACTGACGTTCGCGCTCGCGGCGCTGCTCTGCTCGTTCTCCGGCGTGCTGATCGGGCCCATCGCAACCGTCTATTACGATTCCGGCTTTCTGGTCAGCCTCAAGGGATTCGTCGGGGCGATCATCGGCGGACTCGTGAGCTACCCGCTCGCCGCGGCCGGTGCGCTGCTCGTGGGGTTGCTCGAGGCGTTCTCGTCCTATTGGGCGAGCGGGTTCAAGGAAGTGATCGTGTTCACGCTGATCATTCCGGTGTTGCTGTGGCGCAGCCTCACCACGCACCACCACGACGAAGAGGAGTAGCGACGTGAGCCTGGGAGCAGGGGCCCCGCGCGCGGGTAGCGGGTGGGGATGCGACCGGGGCGAATCGGCGCCAACGGCCGACGCTCCGCCCGTCGAGGGTGGCGGTGGCGAAGGAGGCCGCGACGTGAGCCTGGGAGCAGGGGCCCCGCGCGCGGTAGCGGGTGGGGATGCGACCGGGGCGAATCGGCGCCAACGGCCGACGCTCCGCCCGTCGAGGGTGGCGGGGGCGAAGGAGGCCGCGACGTGAGCCTGGGAGCAGGGGCCCCGCGCGCGGTAGCGGGTGGGGATGCGACCGGGGCGAATCGGCGCCAACGGCCGACGCTCCGCCCGTCGAGGGTGGCGGGCGCGAGGGAGGCCACGACGTGAGCCTGGGACGAACACCGCGTGGCGCGGTCGCGATCGAAGCCTCGGCGCGACGATGACGTCTGCGCGCCGACTCCCGTTTGGTGCCTTCGGCTATGCGGCGTTCGTCGCCGTGCTGGTCGGCGTGCCGCTGGCCGCGCCGCCGTTCTGGGTGACGCTCGGCAATTACATCGGCCTCTACAGCATCGTCGCCCTCGGATTGGTCCTGCTGACGGGCGTCGCGGGACAGACGTCGTTCGGACAGGCCGCATTCGTCGGCGTGGGCGCGTACACAACCGCGGTCCTCTGGCTCCACTTCGCCATTTCCCCCTGGATCAATCTTCTGGTGGGGCTGGCGCTGACCCTCGTGTTCGCGCTCGCGCTCGGATTCATCACGCTGCGGATGAAGGGCCATTACCTGCCGCTGGCGACGATCGCCTGGGGCACGAGCCTGGCGTTCCTGTTCGGCAATCTCGAGCTCCTGGGCGGCCACACCGGATTGACCGGCATTCCTGCCCTGAATCTGTTCGGCCTCGAGCTCCGCGACGAGCGCCACTACTATTTTCTCATCTGGGGCATCACGCTCGCTGCGCTGGGGGCGACGGCGAACCTGCTCGATTCGCGACCCGGACGCGCGATCCGCGCGCTGCGCGGCCAGCTCGAGATGGCCGAGTCGTTCGGCGTCGACGGCGCGCGGCTGAAGATCGTCGTGTTCGTCTACGCAGCATTGCTCGCATGCATCTCCGGCTGGCTCTACGCGCACCTGCAGCGCTTCGTGAACCCGACACCGTTCAACCTCGGCCAAGGCATCGAATACCTGTTCATGGCGGTCGTCGGCGGCGCGGGCAGCGTCTGGGGCGCGGTCATCGGCGCAACGGTGATCACGGTTTCGAAGCAGCTCCTGCAGGACTGGCTTCCCCTGCTGCTCGGACGCAGCGGCAACTTCGAAATCGTCGTCTTCGGCGTGCTGATGGTGCTGGTGCTCCAGCGGGCGCGCGAGGGCATCTGGCCGTGGCTCGCGCAGTGGCTGCCGGCGTCGGCGCCGAGGCCCGTCGCCGAGGCCGCGCCACTTCCATCGCGCGACAGGCCGAAGCCGACCGGCGCCCTGCTCGAAGTGAAGGCGGCGCGCAAGCTCTTCGGCGGGCTGGTCGCGGTCAATGGCCTGTCGTTCACGCTCGCACCCGGCGAGATCCTCGGCCTGATCGGGCCCAACGGCGCCGGGAAGAGCACGATGTTCAACCTGATCTCCGGCGGGCTCGCGATCACGTCGGGCGACATCGTCTTTCGGGGCGCTTCGATCGTCGGCTGCACGCCGTACGACGTGGCGCGTCGCGGTATCGGGCGGACGTTCCAGCATGTGAAGCTGATACCGCGGATGAGCGTGCAGGACAACGTCGCGCTCGGCGCCTACCTGCGGGGCGAAACCGGCGTCGTTCGCGCCGCGCTCAGGCTCGACCGGGCCGAGGAGGCGCGAACAAGGGCCGAGGCCCTGCGCGCGCTCGCGCGCGTGGGCCTTGCGGCGCACCTGCACGATGCCGCCGGCAGTCTGCCCCTCGGTCGGCAGCGGATCGTCGAGATTGCGCGCGCGCTGGCCGCCGATCCGGCGCTGCTGTTGCTGGACGAACCTGCGGCGGGACTGCGCTATCTCGAAAAGCAGGAGCTGGCCGCATTGCTGCGGCAACTCAAAGCCGAAGGGATGACCGTGCTCCTCGTCGAGCACGACATGGATTTCGTGATGGGCCTTACCGACCGTCTCGTGGTGATGGACTTCGGCGAAAAGCTAGCCGAAGGTGCGCCCGCGGAGATCCAGAACAACCCGACTGTCCTCGAGGCGTATCTGGGCTTTTGAAGATGTCATCGCCGATCGACCCCCACGTGCTGCTCGCCGTGCGCCGCCTTACCGTCGCGTACGGCAAAGTCGAGGCGGTGCACGACGTGTCGCTATCGGTTGCGCCGGGCACCATCGTTAGCGTTATCGGACCGAACGGCGCCGGCAAGACGACGCTGCTAGGGGCAGTCATGGGCCTGCTTCCGTCGCGTGGTGCCATCACCTGTTTCGGCGAATCGGCAGCGACGCTGGCGGTCGAGGAACGCGTGGCGCGCGGGCTTGTGCTCGTGCCCGAGCGGCGCGAGCTCTTCGGGGCGATGAGCGTGGCCGACAATCTGGTGCTGGGCGCGTTTCAGCGGGCGCGACGAGGCGACCGGGGCTGGAAATCGACGCTCGTGGAAGTCTATCGTCGGTTTCCCCGGCTCTCGGAGCGGCGCGATCAGCTCGCCGCTACGCTGTCGGGCGGCGAGCGGCAGATGCTGGCGATGGGGCGCGCGTTGATGGCCAAGCCGAAGCTCCTGATGCTGGACGAGCCGTCGCTCGGACTCGCGCCGCTGATCGTGCGCGAAATATTCAGCATCATCTCCGCGCTGCGGTCGGCGGGCGTTTCGATTCTGCTCGTCGAGCAGAACGCCCGCGCCGCGCTTCAAGTGTCCGACTACGGCTACGTGTTGGAAACGGGCGAGCTCGCCCTGGAAGGCGCAAGTGCGACGCTGGCGGCGAATCCGCGCGTTGCGGCGACTTACCTCGGACGTGGCGCCGCTGCCGGCTGATCGACGCCAATCCCCTTGCGGTCGCGCGGCCATCGCCGCTTGCCGTCGGGCGGACAAAGCGCCGACAATACCGTTTTCGCCCCCGGCGAAACGCATGCCGCGTTTTCGCGTCGAAGGATTTCCGTGACCGATCTTTCCGTTCCCGTTGTCGCCGGTGCGCTTCTCGACGAGGCGCGCTGCCTGCTCCTGCAACCCGCGGGGCTCGACGACGCCCATCTCTCGCACGTTCTGGCCTCGATCCACACCCACGACGTCGACTTCGCCGACCTTTATTTCCAGTACGCGCGAACCGAAAGCTGGAGCCTCGAGGAAGGCATCGTCAAGTCCGGGTCGTTCTCCATTGACCGGGGCGTGGGGATTCGCGCCGTCGTGGGCGAACGGCAGGCGTTCGCTTATTCGGACGACATCACGCTCGCGGCGCTCGAGGAAGCGGCGGCGGCGACGCGGGCCATCGCGCGGCAGGGACAATCCGCGCACGCTCCCATCGGGCGCCTCGGCGCCGCGCATGCGCTGTACAGGGCGCGGGATCCGGTGCTGTCGCTCCCGGATGATGCCAAAGTCTCGCTGCTGGAGCGGTTGGAGCAGCTGGCCCGCGTGCGCGATCCGCGCGTCACCCAGGTCGTCGCGTCGATTGCCGGCGAGTACGAGGCGGTGCTGGTCGCGCGAAGCGACGGAATGCTCGCCGCCGACGTGCGGCCGCTCGTCCGCGTGTCGCTGTCCGTCATCGTCGAAGCCGACGGCCGGCGCGAACAAGGTTATGCCGGCGGCGGCGGGCGCGTCGACTACGGCTATTTTACCGACGACGTGATCGAGCGCTACGCCGCGCAGGCAGTCGATCAGGCGGTCCTGAATCTGACTGCGCGCGACGCACCCGCGGGGACGATGACCGTGGTGCTCGGTCACGGCTGGCCAGGCATCCTGCTCCACGAAGCGATCGGTCACGGCCTCGAGGGCGACTTCAACCGCAAGGGAACGAGCGCCTTCTCGGGGCGAGTCGGGCAGCGTGTCGCCGCAAGGGGCATCACCGTCGTCGACGACGGCACGATCGATCGGCGTCGGGGCTCGCTCAATATCGACGACGAGGGCAACGCAACGCAACGCAACGTGCTGATCGAGGACGGCGTGCTGAAGGGGTACATGCAGGATCGGCAGAACGCGAAGCTGATGGGCGTTGCGCCGACGGGCAATGGCCGAAGGGAATCGTTTGCGCACCTGCCGATGCCGCGGATGACCAACACGATCATGCTCGCGGGAACGCTCGAGCCGGCCGAGATCCTCGCCTCGGTCGACGATGGCCTCTACGCGGTCAACTTCGGCGGCGGACAGGTCGACATCACCAGCGGCAAGTTCGTGTTCTCCGCCGCCGAAGCGTGGAAGATCGAGAACGGCAAGCTCGCCTATCCGGTCAAGGGCGCGACTTTGATCGGCAACGGTCCCGACGCGCTGACTCGCGTGTCGATGGTCGGCAATGATCTCGAGCTCGATTCCGGGATCGGCACCTGCGGCAAGGACGGGCAAAGCGTTCCGGTGGGCGTCGGCCAGCCGACACTCAAGATCGACGGACTGACGGTGGGAGGGACGGGGTAGCGGCGCCAGCGGCGGGGGGTGACCGGGGCGCATTGCTGTGTTGCGTGCCCGTGCCATACTCTCGGTATGTCTTCGGGCACACGCCTTGAACTGCGCCCGATTCGCTTCCGTCGCATGCGCGACAGTAAGCTCGACATGCCTCTAGACTAGTGGAACGGCCCCTTGGTTTCGGGATCGGCCATTGCCGGTGCGGGCGAGGCGTGGTGCATCACCATGCGCCAACCCGATGGCGTGCGCAGGAAGACGTTGGTGCAGATCGCGGCGCCGCGCGGGGTGCGCTCACCTCCCGACGTGATGTGCTCGACCGCACTTTGCATGGCGAGGCCGACGGTCTCGATCACGACGATCTGGTCCAGCCGAAACGCGAGGCGCGTGTCGCCAGCGAAGAGCTGTTCCCAGCCCGCGCGAACGGCGTCGTAGCCGACCATTCGCGAGCCGCCCGGGTGCACGCAGACGATGTCCTCGTCCTCGGCCCAGGTGGCCATCATCGCATCGAGGTCGCGCGCTTCGAAGGCCTGGTAGAACGCGAGCGCCACGTCGGACGGCGTCGTGTAGATCGGCGGGGTGCGGACCTTGGCCATGAGGCTCTGCGATTGGGCGCGATCAGGGCAGCGGCGGCGCGGCATCGGCGTCCGCCGACTCGGGCGTCAGCGCCGAGCGCGCGAGATCATACACCGTCGACGGCCGGAGATCGCGCATGCACTTGAAGTGTCCCAGCGGGCATTCTCGCTTGAAGCAGGGGCTGCACGCGATCTGGATCTTCGCGATCTTCGCGGTCGAAGACAGCGGCGGCGTGTAGACGGGCGACGACGAGCCGAACAACGCCACCATCGGCACGCCGACCGCGGCAGCGGCATGCATCAGCCCGGAATCGTTGCTGACCACGACGGAACCGAGCGAGAGGAGGTCGATGGCGGTCCCGAGGTCAGTGTGCCCGGTGAGATCGCGCAGGCGCGGTGCCGACTCGCCGGCGGCCTGCAGCACCGATTCGGCGGCGAGCTTGTCGTTGGGCGAGCCGACCAGCCACACCTGCATGCCGTCGGCGAGGAACTTCGCCGCGAGATCCGCGAAATGGGTCGGCGGCCAGCGTTTCGCGGGCCCGAATTCGGCGCCCGGGCACAGGATCGCGACGGGGCGGTCGGCGCGCAGACGGAGCTTGCGGACCGCGCCGGCCCGATTGGTCGCGTCGGGGACCAGCACAGGCCGCGGCGGCATCGGAACCAACTCGTGCGGCTTGACGGCGAGCGCGGCGAAGCGGTCGACGAGCCGCGGCAATCCCTTTCGATCGAGGCGCCGGATGTCGTTCAACAGGCCCCAGCGCATCTCGCCGATGTAGCCGGTGCGGCGCGGGATGCCCGCAAGCCACGGGATGAGCGCCGATTTCCACGAATTCGGGAGGACGATCGCGCGCGCATAACCGTTGGCGGAGACGAGCCGCGCGAGCGCCCGGCGGGCGCGCCAGTCGAAACGGCCGTGTCCGGTCGTGGTTTCGATGATGCGGCCGATGCCGCGCATGCGCGCGTACACGGGTGCGCACCAAGCCGCCGCGAGGACGTCGACGATCGGTTCCTCGTAGGGATCACGCACCAGCGCCAGCAGGGGCTCCGACAGGATGGCGTCGCCAACCCACGAAGGCGCGACGATGAGGATGCGTTCCATCGATCGAGTGTAGCGCCGGTTGCGATCGCCGCAACGGATGCAAGCGGTGCCTCAGTGGTGAGCCCCGGTCAGCGGCCCGCCTTTCAGCCGATAGCGGGTGCCGCAGTACGGGCACATCGCCTCGCCGGTGTCCTCGATGGGAAGGAAGACGCGCGGATGGGACGACCATAGCGGCATCTGCGGATTCGGGCAGTACACGGGGAGGTCCGCAGGCGTGACCTCGACCGCAGCGACGTCCTTGACGGCCATCATTGCACGCTCATTGGGTAACCTCCCCCAGGCTCGCCCACTGCCTGGGCAGCGCCCCCCTCCCGAGGAGGGGGCGAGCGCCTTCGGGTGGCCGTGCAGCGCTCATACCCGCGCAAGCCACGCCTTCTTCGACGGACTGCGGCCGTTGACGGCGTCGAAAAAAAGCGCCTGCAGCTTGGTCGTCACCGGACCGCGCCGCCCTTCGCCGATGACGCGGTTGTCGTATTCGCGGATCGGCGTCACCTCGGCGGCGGTGCCGGTGAAGAACGCTTCGTCGGCGAGGTAGACCTCGTCGCGCGTGATCCGTCGCTCGACGACGGGAATGCCGAGCTCGCCCGCGAAGGTGATGATCGTGTCGCGCGTGATGCCGTTCAACGCGCCGCCGGAGAGATCCGGCGTTTGCAGCTTGCCGCCACGGACGATGAACACGTTCTCGCCCGATCCCTGGCAGACGAAACCCTGCGGATCGAGCAGCATCGCTTCCTCGTAGCCGTCGTGCGTGGCTTCCTGGTTCGCGAGGATCGAGACCGCGTAGTTGCAGACGGCCTTGGCGTTGCACATCGTGATGTTCGGATGGTGGTGCGTGAACGACGAGGTCTTGACGCGAATGCCTTTTTCGAGTCCCTCGGCGCCGAGATAGGCGCCCCACGGCCACGCGGCAATCGCGACCCGCACCGGATTGGACTTGGCCGCGACGCCCATCGCTTGCGAGCCGTAGAAGGCGATCGGCCGGATATAGCAGGCATCGAGCTTGTTGTCGCGGACGCAGGCGAGTTGCGCTGCGTCGATCTCGTCTTTCGAATACGGGATCTTCATCCCGAAGATCTGAGCCGAGCGGTAGAGGCGGTCGGTGTGGTCGCGCAGCCGGAAGATCGCGGGGCCGGCGACGGTCTTGTACGCGCGCACCCCCTCGAACACGCCCAATCCGTAGTGAAGCGTGTGCGTCAGCACGTGGGTGTTGGCCTCGCGCCACGGCACCATCCTGCCGTCGTACCAGATCCAACCGTCGCGGTCTGCCATCGACATCCGGGAACTCCCTCGGCCCAAAGAGGCGAATCTTACCCGATCCCCGCAATCGACCGGCGCGGTCCCGCGGTTCCCGTGGCAGCGGCCGCCAGGCGTCGGGAATGGAACGCCCAGGTTCTACGCCCACATCGCGCCGAAGACCTGTTCCCACAGCGCGCGCACCGCGGCGCGTCGCACCGCCTGCGTCTCGGGTTGGACCCGCGCGTGGGGCGCGCCGGTGAGGCGGACCTGGTGCTGCGCTCGCCTGTAGTCGCGATACGCATCGGCGGCGCCGCGCGCAATCGTCGTCGGCACGAGCGAGAGTTCGCCGGCCATTCGCAGCAGCGCGATGTTGCCGACATTGCGCGTGAGTGCCGGGTGCTCGGCCGCGCGCGCGAGGACCAGGAACTGAACCGCGAACTCGACATCGACCATGCCACCGCTGTCGTGCTTCACGTCGAAAAGAGCCGTCCGGTTGGGATGCCCGGCTGCCATCCGGCGCCGCATGTCGACGACGTCCTGCTGCAGCTTGGCTCGATCGCGTGGCAGCCGCAGGATCGCCTCGCGCTCGGCTTCGAAGGCGGCGCCGATCGTTGCATCGCCCGCGACAAACCGCGCGCGCGTCAATGCCTGGTGCTCCCACGCCCACGCGTGTTCGCGCTGGTAGCGCCGGAACGACGCGAGCGAGGAAACCATAAGCCCGGCCGCGCCGTCCGGACGCAGCCGCACGTCGGTCTCGTAGAGCGCCCCCGCGGCGGTCGTCGCGGTGAGCCAGGTGATGATCCGCTGCGCCAATCGCGCGTAGCGCTCGGCCGCGGTTTCGTCGGGATCGTCATGGATGAAGACGAGGTCGAGATCCGATGTATAGCCCAGCTCCTTGCCGCCGAGCTTCCCGTAGCCGATGACGGCGAATCTCGGTGGCGCCGCGGCGGGAGAGGCGAGGTGCGCCCACGTGGCCTTCGTGGTGGCCGCGATGATGAGATCCGCGAGCATCGACAGATGATCGGCCAGACGCTCGACGCTGAGGAGTCCCGCCAAGTCCTGAGCGAGCAAGCGAAACGTCTGGGCGTGCTGGAAATGTCGCAGCGCGTCCATCTCGCGCTCTGCATCGCCCGCGCTTTCGTTCATGAGTTGCGCGAGCTCGGCTCGCCAGGCGTCCCAATCGGGTTCCGAAAGCAGCACCCTCGCGTCTAGAAGCTCGTCCAGGAGCAGCGGATGTCGGGTCAGGTAGTCCGCTGCCCAGGCGGAAGCGCCCATCAGCTGCGCGAGTCTCGGCAACACGGGCGGATGCTCGGTCAGCAAAGCGAGATAAGCGCTGCGGCGGCTCACTGTTTCGAGTAGGTCGGCGAGTCGGCGGAGCACGACCTGGGCGTCGGCGCCCGGCACGCGTTCGGTCGCCGCCACCGCGAGAAGCTGAGGAACGAGCGCGTCGATACGTTGCCGCGACAGCGCAGGAAGCTGCACGTAGCGGCTGCTCGCGCGAAAACGCGCGAGGTCGGCGACGAGACGCTCGGGATCCGCATAACCGATGGCCGCGAGCCGGTCGCGCGCGGTGTCGGGGCTCGCATCGCCGCGCCAGACCGCCGCGAGTTTCGCCAGGTCGATCGCGCCATGGGCTGCGGAGGCAGCAGCGGGTACGGCGATCGATGCATTCGCGCCGCCGGCATCGGCGTCTCCGAAGGCGGCGGCAAACTGCGTGGTTACCGCGTCGCGGTGCACCGCCAGCGCCGCATCGAAAGCGGCCGAGCTCGGGAAGCCGGAGGCTCTCGCCAAGGCGGCGCGTTCGGCGAGGTCAGATGGAAGCATCTGTGTCTGCCGGTCGTCGCGATACTGGAGCCGGTGCTCGACGTTGCGCAGGAAGACGTAGGCATTGCGCAGCGCCGATACCGCGGACTCGGGAAGAAGTCCCCGCGCGGCGATCGCGTCCAGCGCGCGTTGCGTGCCGCGGACGCGCAACGCGGTTTCGCGCCCGCCCCGGACGAGCTGCAGCGCCTGTACGATGAACTCGATTTCGCGAATGCCGCCCGGGCCGAGCTTGATGTCCGGCGCATAGTCGCGGCGCTTGACCTGCTCCCTGATCTGCCGGTGGATCTCGCGCAGACCTTCATACGCGTCGTAGTCGAGGTACTTCCGAAACACGAACGGCGTGATTTGGGCGTAGAGCTCGTCGTGCCGGGCCCCAGTCAGCGCGCGTGCCTTCAACCAGGCGTAGCGTTCCCACGCGCGCCCTTGCGTGACAAGGTATTGCTCGAGCGCCGCGTAGGGCACCGACAGCGGTCCGGACTCGCCGTATGGCCGCAACCGCATGTCGACGCGAAAGACGAACCCGTCCGCGGTCACGTCGTTCAACGCGGCGATGACGCGGCGGCCGAGCCGGTCGAAGAATTCGCGATTCGAAATGGATCGGGTGCCGTCGGTCTCGCCGCTGTCCGGGTAGGCGAAGACCAGGTCGACGTCCGACGAGACGTTGAGCTCGGCTCCGCCCAATTTGCCCATGCCGATGACGACGAGTTCCTGCGCGACGCCGTGCTCGTCGCGCGGCTCGCCGTGCTCGGCCCCGAGCGCTGCGTGGTGCAGCGCGACTGCCGCGCGCGTCGCCATCTCCGCGAGCGCGGTCATATCGGAGCAGACCTCGGCGAGCCCGGCGCGGCCAGTGAGATCGCGGGCGAGGGTGTGCAGGTAGACACGGCGACGCACTCGGCGCAGCGCGGCGGCGAGGCCGGGGCCATCGCCCGTACTGATCGCGGCGGCCACTTCCGGCCTGGTGGCTGCCCACGCATACGGTGCGTCGAGCGTGGCCTCGAGCCGCGCGCGCTCCTCCGGGTGCGCGGCGAGCGTTTGCGTCGCGTAACGGCTGTACTCGAGCGCGGCGGCGAGATCCTTGACGGAGGGCATGGGACGAGGAGAACGGGGCAGCACGCACGCAGGTGAGCGCGCCCGGGAGCACGCGCACCCTCCCACACCCGGCGACGGGCAACGTATCCGCTACAATGCGTGGGAGCAGCTCTATTATGCCTTCCGCGCGCGCCTCCTCTCGCGCCACCGCAGCGCTTCGCCGTGCGTTCAACCGACTCGCCCGCGTCGCGGCCCTCGTCGTCGTGGCGGGCTTCGGGCTGTTCGCGCTCGCCCTGCTCGCGATGCGCTTCGTCGTGTTCCCTCGGGTCGACGCCTACCGCGACACGGTGACGGAAGCGTTGTCCCGGCAGCTCGGCCAGCCGGTCGAGATCGCCGCATTGTCGACTGGTTGGGACGGGTGGAACCCCAAGATCATCGTCGAAGGGTTCCGGGTCCGCGACGGCGGCGGTGACGTTTCGTTGCTCGAGCTGCCCGAAGTCGATCTCATCGTCGCGTGGACGTCCTTGCCGCTGCTCGAACTGCGGCTGAAGCAACTGGTGATCGACCGGCCGCGGCTTTCGGTACGCCGCGATCGCGCGGGAATGCTCCACATCGCAGGCATCGAGATCGATCCCGAACGCGACGACGCGCGAGTGACCGATTGGATTCTGCGCCAGCGCCAGATCGTGATCCGCGACGCGCTCGTCACCTGGAACGACGACCTCCGCAACGCTCCTCAGCTCGTGCTCGATCGGGTCCAGTTTCGCCTCGAGAGCCGGTTCGGCTACCATCGCTTCGGTCTCAGGGGCACGCCGCCACCGGAGCTCGCTGCACCGCTCGACGTCCGCGGGGAGGTGCGCGGTGCGAAGCCCAAAGAGTGGCAGAGCACGCAGGGACGGCTCTACGTACGCCTCGACTATGCCGACGTCGCGGCGTGGCGCGAATGGCTGCCCTTGCCGCCGATGATCACGAGCGGCAAAGGTGCGCTGCGCCTCTGGTTCCAGTTCGCGAACGGCGAGGCTCGCGAGATCGTCGCGGACCTCGAGCTCGCCGACGTCAGGGCGAGGCTCGACCCGAAGCTGCCGGAGCTCGCGATCGCGCACCTGTCCGGGCGTGCCGGCTGGCGCGGCACGACGTCGCAGCACGAATTCTTCACCAACGAACTCGCGTTCGTGACGCCGACGGGACAGCGGCTCGATCCCACGACCCTCACCGCCACACTGCGCGATGCGACTCGCGACATCCCGGCGTCCGGCCGCGTGGAATTCGATCGGCTGCAGATCGAGCCGCTGCGCGATCTTGCCGCGCACCTGCCGCTGCCGGAAAAGCTGCGCGTCGACCTTGCGCGGTTCGCGCCGCGCGGAACGCTCGCGCAGGGACGGGTGCGCTGGGAAGGGCCGCTCGACGCGCCAACCGCGTTGACCGCATCGTCGGCGTTCGACAAGTTCGGCGTGGTCGCGCGGGACACGCTTCCCGGCGCGAGCGGCCTCACCGGAAGCTTCGAGGCGACGTTGGCCGGCGGCGAGCTGAAGCTCGCCACCCGCGCCGCCACGCTCGAATTTCCACGCGTGCTTTCCGATCCCATCGCGCTCGACAGCCTGCAAGGCGTCGTGAGCTGGGAGCGCAAGAACGGCCGCACCCGAGTCGACGCCCGGGCGCTCGACTTCGCCAATGGACAAGGGGCAGGGAGTCTCAACGGGACCTATCGGACCGATTCGCAGGGCCCCGGAGAGATCGACCTCGTCGCGCAGCTCAACCGCGCCGACCCCGAGCAGATCCATCGTTATCTGCCCGTCGCCGCGAGTCCGGCGCTTCGCGACTGGCTGCGCGGGAGCCTCGTCAAGGGCACGATCATCGACGTGCGGGTGAAGCTCGCCGGCAATCTCGCCAAGTTCCCGTTCACCGATCCGAAGAGCGGGCAGTTCGTCGTGACGGCCAAAGGGAGGAACGTGACTATCGCCTACGCGCGCGGCTGGCCGGCGCTGGAAGACGTCGACGCCGACGTCCGCTACGACGCGGCGGGAATGACGATCGAAGCGCTGCGCGGACGCACCTTCGGACTCGAGCTCGGTCGCACGCGAGCGGTGATCGCCGACTTGCGCGCGGGCAACCCGCTGCTTTCGATCGACGGCAGCGCGAGCGGACCGATTCCCGACTTCCTGCGCTTTGTCGAGGAGTCTCCGGTGGCCGCGATGATCGGCCACTTCACCGACGGCGCGGCCGGCGCGGGGACGGGCCGCCTCGCGCTCAAGCTCTCGCTGCCGCTCAAGAAACCGGACGCGAAGGTGAGCGGCGAACTGCTGCTTGCGAACGGCGAATTGCGTCTTCCGGACGCTCCTGCGGTCACCCGGATCAACGGCGCGCTGGCCTTCACTGAAGACAGCCTGCACTCGCGCAATCTGGCGATCGACGTGATGGGCGGTCCCGCCAAGCTGGCGATCGCGGGCGCGGAGCGCCGCGTTCGCGTGACCGGCAGCGGCACGGCGAATCTCGGGCTGCTGCGGCGCCAGTACACGAGTGCGTATCTCGATCGCATTTCAGGGACGGTCGATTGGACGATCGCCGCCAACGTCCGGCCCGGCTTCTTAGCCTGGGTGCTCGAAAGTCCGATGAAGGGCGCGGTGGTCGAGCTGCCGGCACCGCTGGGAAAGGCGGCGGGCGACGCCGTCCCGCTTCGGATCGAGCGGCAGGGCGAAAGCGCGCAGGAAGGGGAAGATCGTCTCGACGTCACCTACGGCCGCATTGCGCAGGTCGCCGTGCACCGGAAGCTCGCGAAAGCAGGCGCCACCGCGGACCGCGTCCTGCTTTCGCTGGGACGGGCCGCGGGCCGGCCGGACGCGGCGCGCGCCGAGCGCTCCGGCGTTTGGGTGCGCGGCGAGCTGCCTCAACTCAACGTCGACGACTGGCTTGCGCTGCGCGAACTCGAGAAGGCCGCCGACAACGCCGCTGCGGATACGATGCCGCCCGTCGCCGGCGTCGATCTCGATGTCGGCGACCTGGACGTGTTCGGACGGCAGTTCAACGAGCTGAAGGTCGTCGCCCGCCAGTCCGAGCACGATTGGAAGCTGGATCTGCACGGCCGCGAGATCGAGGGAATGGCCACGTGGTCGGTTCCGGATGCCGGGATGCCGAACGGGCGCGTGGTCGGGCGGCTCGTGCGCTTCGCGATGCCGGGCCCGAGCGAGGCGAGCGCGGCGGGCAGCGCCGACAAGGGCGCCGGAGCCAAGGCCGGTGTTTCTGGCGGCGCAAGCCCCTGGCCCGAGATCGACATCGCGGCCGAGAGCTTTTCGTCGCAGGGGCGCGATCTTGGACGGCTCGAGGTCCTGGCCAAACCGCAGGGCTCCGAGTGGCGGATCGAAAAGCTCGTGCTCAGCAACGACGATGGCAGGATCGACGCCAGCGGCGCGTGGCGCACGCAGGGCCGGCAGCAGCAGACGAAGCTCGACGTCGCCCTGGACGCGCAGGATGCCGGTGTCTTCCTGACGCGGTTCGGCTACCCGGACGCGCTTCAAGGGGCGCCGACGCGGATCGACGGCCAGCTTGCCTGGGCCGGCGCGCCGAACGAATTCGACTACCCGACGCTGACGGGCACGCTGCGCGTCGCCGTGGGGCCGGGCCGCTTCGTGAAAATCGAGCCCGGCTTCGGCAAGCTGCTCGGCGTGCTGTCGCTGCAGTCGCTGCCGCGTCGGATCTCGCTCGATTTTCGCGACGTTTTCAGCGACGGGTTTGCCTTCGACGACATCACCGGCAACGTGCGCGTCGTCAACGGCGTGATGAGCACCGACAACCTCGCGCTCGTCGGTCCGGCAGCGAAAGTCAATATCGCCGGAGACGCCGATCTCGCACGGGAAACGCAGCGGCTTACCGTGCGTGTCCAGCCTTCGCTGTCGGGAGGCGTGTCGGCGGGCGCCGCGCTGCTCTTCCTCGCCAATCCCATTGTCGGCGCCGCCGTCGGCGCCGGTTCCTTGCTCGCCCAGAAGGTGCTGAAGGATCCGATCGAGCAGATATTCAGCTACCAGTACATGGTGACCGGCGGCTGGTCCGATCCCGTGGTGACGCGCAGCGGAACGGCGGTCGTGAGCGTCGCGCCGGGGACGCCAGGGTCGCCCGTCGAGAGCACGGTCAGGTGACCGACGACGACCTCGAGGAGCAACCGGCGCGCGCCGCCGCCCGCGGCCGCGACCGGGAGCCGTTTCGCGTCGCGGCGGTGCAAATGGTTTCGGGCGGCGACGTCGCGGCAAATCTCGTTGCGGCCGCGCCGCTGATCGCCGCGGCGGCCGCGCAAGGGGCGCGGCTCGTCGTGTTGCCGGAATATTTCGGAATCTTCGGCGCGAAAGCGACCGACAAGGTCATCGCGCGCGAGCCGGATGGCGACGGCGTCCAGCAGGCATTCCTGTCGCGCCAGGCCCGCGAGCACGGTATTTTTCTGGTCGGCGGCACCGTGCCGATTGCCTGCGACGATCCCGGCCGGGTCCGCAGCGCCTGCCTCGTCTATGGCCCGGACGGGTCGCGCGTTGCGCGATACGACAAGATTCATCTGTTCGCGTTCGCCCGCGGCGAGGAGCGCTACGACGAAGGCCGGACGATCGAGCCGGGCGACACGCCGGTGGCAATCGAGCTGCCGTGCGGGCGCGCGGGCCTCTCCGTCTGCTACGACCTGCGCTTTCCCGAGCTGTACCGCCGCTTTTCCGACCTCGCGCTGATCCTCGTGCCCGCCGCATTCACGGCGACCACCGGCGCCGCGCACTGGCACCTGCTGCTTCGCGCGCGCGCCGTGGAAAATCTCTGCTACGTCCTCGCGGCGGCACAGGGCGGCACGCACCCGAACGGGCGGCGCACGTACGGTCACTCGGTGCTGATCGACCCCTGGGGGCGGATCGTCGCGGAGCGGGAGGAAGGGCTCGGCGTCGTGGTCGGCGATGTCGACCCGGCGCGACTGGCCGATGTCCGCGACGAGCTGCCGGCGCTCGCGCACCGGGTGCTCTAGCCGACGGCGCCGCTGAATGACGCCGCACGATCTGCCCGTGCCGGTGCAGCAGCGCTATTTCGAGGACTACGTGCCGGGATCCGTCTGCGTCTACGGCCCCGTTTCCGTCACCGAAGCCGAAATCGTCGAATTCGCGACTCGCTACGACCCACAGCCGATGCACACGGATCCGGCGGCCGCGGCACGCGGCCCGTTCGGGGGCCTGATCGCGAGCGGCTGGCACACGACCGGTCTGGTGATGCGCGTTCTGGTGGAGCGCTATCTGTCGCACGTGGCCGCGCTGGTCTCGCCAGGCATCGACGAGCTGCGCTGGCAAAAGCCGGTGCGCTCCGGCGATGCGCTCCACGTGCGGGTCACCGTGCTCGATGCGGACATCTCGCGCTCGAAGCCGGATCGGGGCCTGATCCGCAGCTTCGTCGAAGCGCTGAACCAGAACGACGAAGTGGTGATGAGCCTGAAGGCGATGAACCTGCTGCTGCGGCGCGAGCCTGGGAGCAGGGGCCCCGCGCGCGGGTAGCGCGGGGCGGCGGTCAACTGCCGCGGAGCAGGACCAGTACGGCGCCGCCGCCGCCCGCGTGCCGCGGCGCCTCGCAATACGCGAGCACGTCGTCCCAGCGCGAAAGCCATTGGCGGACTTTTCCTTTCAGCACCGGTTCGCGGTTGGGCGAGGTGAGGCCCTTGCCGTGGATCACGCGAACGCAGCGGTAACCATGCTGCCGCGCATCGTCCAGAAAATCGGCGAGCGCGTCGTGCGCTTCTTCGACGGTGTGGCCGTGGAGGTCGATCTCGCTTTGCACCGCCCAATGGCCGCGCCGGAGCTTGGTCAGGATGTCGCTGCCGAGGCCGCGCCGCAGGAAGGTCTGTCCGGCTTCGTGCTCCTGGCCGACCTCCCAGGAATGGGGCGACGGCTCCGCGCCGTATTTCGATGCCGCGAGCGCGTCCGCGTCATCGGCGATTCTCTGGTGCGCGATCGGGGCGGGCTGGCGCGCGAGCCGAGGCGCGCGCCTCGAGGGGGACAGCTTTTGCACGTCGGCGAACGCGCGGGCGAGGTCGAGGTCGCCGTCGCGATGCTTGGCTGCCGCGACGGTGGGGTCGGAGACGATTTTCCCGGAATGACCGTGGCGGTGCGTGGTGGACGCGCCGGAATTTCGTCTCTGGCCCCGTCGCGCTTCGTCGAGGAGCTTCTTCAGATCGGATAACTTGGCCATTTTGGGAGCAGAGACGAGTTTTCGGCTGATCCAGCCCGCGCTTCATCGACTCATCGGGGAAAGTCGTCTCTGACCCTACTTACAGCGCCTCCAGATACGCCTCGGCGTCGAGTGCGGCCATGCATCCCGTGCCGGCCGACGTCACCGCCTGGCGGTAGACATGATCCGCGACGTCGCCGGCGGCGAACACCCCCGGCGCGCTGGTCGCCGTCGCATTGCCGGCGGTGCCGCTTCTGATCTTGATGTAGCCGCCGGCCATGTCGAGCTGGCCTTCGAAAATTCCGGTGTTGGGCGTGTGTCCGATCGCGATGAAGACGCCGGTCAGCGGCAGAACCTGCGTTACCGCGGTCTTCACGTCCTTGACCCTGGCGCCGGTGACGCCGGACGCGTCACCGACGATCTCGTCGAGCGTGTGGTTCCACAGGATGCGCGCGTTGCCGCCATCCTTCGTCTTGGCGAGCAGGCGGCCGATCAGGATCGCCTCGGCCCGGAACTTGTCGCGCCGGTGGACCACGGTGACGGTCTTCGCGATGTTCGACAGGTAGAGCGCTTCCTCGACCGCCGTGTTGCCGCCGCCGACGACAGCCACGTCCTGCCCCTTGTAGAAGAAGCCGTCGCAGGTCGCGCACGCCGACACGCCCTTGCCCGCGAATGCCTCTTCCGAAGGGAGCCCCAGGTAACGCGCGGAAGCCCCCGTCGCGATGATCAGCGCGTCGCAGGTGTATTCGCCGTTGTCGCCGACGAGCCGCATCGGTCTTTCGCCAAGCTTCGCCGTGTGCACCTGGTCGAAGATCAGCTCGGTCTCGAAGCGCTCGGCGTGCTGCTGGAAGCGCGCCATCAGCTCCGGCCCCTGCACACCCATCGCGTCGGCCGGCCAGTTGTCGACGTCGGTCGTCGTCATCAGCTGGCCGCCTTGCGCGAGACCGGTGATGAGCACGGGCTTCAGGTTCGCGCGCGCGGCGTATACTGCCGCGGTGTAGCCGGCGGGGCCGGAGCCGAGGATCAGCAGGCGGGCGTGTTTGGCGGACATGCGATTCTCGCTTTGCAAATCGGCCGATTCTACTAGGACCGACGGACCCTGAAGGTGGGGGCGACGTCCCGCGACCCAACCCTTCGTCCTTCCGCCCGCGCGAACGCCTTTGCCGGCGCCGCTTCGGTGTATAATGCACCGCATGAAGTGTCATCCTCAAGCTAATGTTTTTTAATAAAAAAAATGTGGCTACCCCACGGCGGCGCGCACGCGCGATCACACCTTCCGCTCCGGCCGGCGCGACGTTGTCGCCGCGTTTTGCGCGACTGCTGCGCGAGTCGTGGTGGCTGATCGTCGTCGCGGTATTCGCGTGGCTTGCGCTCGTCCTCACGACGTATACCCGCGACGATCCGGCCTGGTCGACCTCGGGTGTCGGCGCGCCGATCGCGAACAAAGGCGGGATGGCCGGCGCGTGGCTTGCCGATCTCTTGTTCTACCTCTTCGGCATCTCCGCGTGGTGGTGGGTGGTCGCGGGCGCGGTGCTCGTGATCGCCGGTTATCGCCGGATCGGGCATCCCGAACGCGCGAGCGATCATCCGCTGGGGCTCGGCATCCTGGGCTTCGCGCTCGTGCTCGCCACGAGCGCCGCGCTCGAAGCGCTGCGCCTGTACCGCCTTCCCGGAACACTTCCGGAACGGCCGGGCGGGGTCCTCGGCGACGTCGTCGGCAGCGCGCTGGCGCAGCTCATGGGCGACAACGGCGCGACGCTGCTCCTGATCGCGCTCTTCGCCGTCGGCTGGTCGCTGTTCTCCGGAATGTCGTGGTTGAAGCTGATGGAGCATATCGGCGCAGCGATCGAAGGGTCGATTGCGTGGCTCAAGCGTAAGGCCGAGGAGCGCAGGGACCGCGACCTCGGCGCGCAGGCGGTTGCCGAGCGCGAAGCCATCGTCCAGCAGAAGCACGAGGAAGTCGTCCACGAGCCGGTCGTCGTCGTGCCGCCGCAGGGCGAAGTGCCGCGGTCCGAGCGCGCCGCGCGGGAGAAGCAGCGGCCACTCTTCGTCGACATGCCCGATTCGCCGCTGCCGCCGTTGGCGCTGCTCGACGATGCGCCGCCCGTCCAGGAGGCGGTCAGCGCCGAAGCGCTCGAATTCACGTCGCGGCTGATCGAGCGCAAGCTCGCCGATTTCGGGGTCGCCGTGCGGGTGCTCGCCGCTTATCCGGGTCCGGTGATTACCCGCTTCGAGATCGAGCCCGCCGTCGGCGTCAAGGGTGCCCAGATCGTCAACCTGATGAAGGACCTGGCGCGCGCGCTGTCGGTCGTCTCCATTCGCGTCGTCGAGACGATTCCGGGCAAATCGTACATGGGGCTCGAGCTGCCGAACCCCCGACGGCAGATGGTGAAGCTGGTCGAGATTCTCTCGTCTTCGACTTACAACGACACGACGAGCCCCTTGACCCTCGCGCTTGGCAAGGACATCGCCGGGAAGCCGGTGATCGCCGATCTCGCCCGAATGCCGCACCTGCTCGTCGCCGGGACGACCGGCTCGGGCAAGTCGGTCGCCGTCAATGCGATGGTCCTGTCGCTTCTCTACAAGGCCGAGCCGCGGCAAGTGCGCCTCATCTTCGTCGACCCGAAGATGCTGGAGCTTTCAGTGTACGAGGGCATCCCGCACCTGCTCGCGCCGGTCGTCACCGACATGAAGCTCGCCGGCAACGCGCTCAACTGGTGCGTCGGCGAAATGGAGCGGCGCTACAAGCTGATGTCCACGCTCGGGGTGCGGAACCTGAGTGGCTACAACGCGAAGGTCATGGAGGGCAAGAAGGCCGGCAAGCCGCTCACCAACCCGTTCTCGGTGACGCCCGACGCTCCGGAGCCGATCGACGAGATGCCCTACATCGTCGTGGTGATCGACGAGCTCGCCGATCTGATGATGGTTACCGGCAAGAAGATCGAGGAGCTGATCGCGCGGATCGCGCAAAAGGCGCGCGCGGCGGGGATCCACCTGATCCTCGCGACGCAGCGGCCTTCGGTCGACGTCATCACGGGCCTGATCAAGGCCAACATTCCGTCCCGGATCGCCTTCCAGGTCGCGAGCAAGGTCGACTCCAGGACGATCCTCGATCATATGGGTGCCGAGACGCTGCTCGGGCAGGGCGACATGCTGTTCCAGCCGCCGGGCGTCGGTTATCCCCTGCGGGTGCACGGCGCGTTCGTCTCCGACGCCGAAGTGCACCACGTGGTCGAACATTTGAAGGCGCAGGGCGGTCCGCAGTACCTGGACGGGATTCTCGACGGCACGACGAACGGCAACGGTGCTGACGACGGGGTCGCCGTCGACGGCGGCGACGCCGAATCCGATCCGATGTACGACCAAGCGGTCGCCATCGTGCTGCAGACGCGCCGACCGTCGATCTCGCTCGTCCAGCGGCACCTGCGGATCGGCTACAACCGCGCCGCGCGGCTGATCGAGCAGATGGAGCGGGCGGGACTCGTGTCGCCGATGCAGTCGAACGGCAACCGCGACGTCCTGGTGCCGGCGGGAAAGAGCGCGTGACGTTCCGGCTCGGTGCGTTGCTTGCGGCCGCGTGGCTCTGCGTCGCCGGAACCGCCGACGCATCGGGCATCGATCAGCTGAAGTCGTTTCTTTCCGGCGCGAAGACGGGCAAGGCGACGTTCCGGCAGGTCGTCACGAGCCAGCGCGGCACGGCGGAAAGCACCGGCACGTTCACGTTCCAGCGGCCCGGCAAGTTCCGCTGGGTCTACGAAAAGCCCTACGAGCAGCTGATCGTCGGCGACGGCGACAAGCTCTGGATCTACGACCGCGATCTCAATCAGGTGATCGTGCGCAAGCTCGACGCTGCGCTCGGCTCGAGCCCGGCGGCGCTGCTCTCCGGGGACAATGCGCTCGAGCGGAGCTACGAGCTCACGGACTCCGGCAGGGCGGACGGCATGGAATGGGTCGACGCGAAGCCGAAGGCCGCCGACACCGGTTTCGAGCGCGTGCGCATCGGCTTCAAGGACAACCTGCCGCGGGTGATGGACTTGAAGGACACGTTCGGCAACGTCACCAGGCTCGAATTCGGAACGTTCGAGCGCAATCCGACGCTCGATGCCGGGCAGTTCAGGTTCGTGCCCCCAAAAGGCGCGGACGTCGTCGGCGGCGAGTGAGCAACCGGGCGAGTGGCGCGAGCCCAGGCGCGAAGGACGAGTCGCGGAGCCGCGGAGGCAGCTCCGACCGAGCGAGCCGCCGGGCGCGATCGGTCCGGCACCCGACGGGTCACGGCAGCGTAATCCCCCTGTCGGCCATCACTTTGCGCGCGCGGTCCGGATAGTCGGTGATGAGCCCGTCGACGTTCATGTCGATCAGGCGCGCCATGTCGGCGGGATCGTTGACGGTCCATGGCAGGACGCGCAAGCCCAGGGCTTGGGCCGCCGAAAGGTCGGCGATGGTGATGTTGCGCCAGAACGGCGACCACGTGCCGCAGCCCGCTGCCTTGACGAGGCGAGGCAGCGAACCGTCGTAGGCGTTGAGATCGAGCCCGGCGTGCCACGGCGACGGTCGGCCCGACCGGCGCCGCACGGTGTCGTCATTCGGCGTTTCGATCGTGAGGCAGACCGTTTCGATCTCGGGCGCGAGCTTCTTCGCTTCGACCAGCGTGCGCCAGTCGAACGACTGGATCGTCACGTCGCCGACGAGATCGGCGTTGCGGATCGCATCGACGGCGAGCCGCGCGAATGTCGCGGCGTCGACCGTCGCGCCGGCGTTGTCCGGCGTGATCTTGGTCTCGACGTTGAGGCGAGCGGGCCGGCTGCGCGCCTTGACCAGATCGAAGACCTGGGCGAGCTTGGGGAAGCGCTGGCCGTCCACGGGCCGCTGCTCGGGAAATTGCCTCGCGTAGCGACTGTCGGGATTGAGGCGGCCGATGTCGTAACGCTCCAATTCGGCCAGAGTCAGCGCATGGATCGCCGGCCCCTTCGCAGCAAGCCACCGTCCCTCCGCGTCGCGGACGAGATCGGGGTTGAGATACGGGTCGTGCGAGATCACCAGCACGCCGTCCTTCGTCACCGCGAGATCGGTCTCGAGCGTGGTCACGCCGATCGAAAGCGCAAAGGCGAACCCCGCAAGCGTGTTCTCCGGTCGCAATCCGCGCGCCCCGCGATGCCCCTGCAAGTCGAAGGCGCCGGCTGGCAGCGCCGCGGCAAGCAGCAACGCGACGGCGAACGCCCGACGCAGCACGGCACGAGGGGCGCGCGTCATCGCGCGCGGCCGCTACGCACGCGCGGGTGGTCGAGCACCGCGCGGTCGACGACGAACTCCGGCACCCGGCCTTCGAGTGCGTCGACGATGCTCTTCAAGCCGGTGACCGCCATGTTGTGGAAGCACTCGTCGGTCCAGCACAGCGAATGCGGAGTCACGATGACGTCGTCCATCGCGAGCAGCGGATTGTCGGACGCGACCGGTTCCTGCTCGAACACGTCGAGCGCAGCGCCCGCAATGCGGCGCCCGCGCAGCGCCTCGGCCAAGGCGGCCTCGTCGACGATCGGACCGCGCGCGACGTTGACGAAATACGCGGTGGGCTTCATGCGCGCGAACTCGCGCGCGCCGAGCAGGTGATGCGTCTCGTCGTTCAGGAAACAGCAGACGACGACGAAGTCGGCTTCGGAAAGCAAGGTATCGAGACCGACCTTGCGCGCGCCGAGATAGCGCAACTCGATCTCGTTGACGTAGGGATCGGCCGCCAGCAGTTTGAGATCGAAGGCACGCGCCATGCGCAGCAACTCCTTGCCGATGCGACCGGCGCCGACGACGCCGAGCGTGCGTCCCGTGAGCCCGACTCCCATGTGATCCATCCGCTCGCCCCAGCGGCCGGTCCGGGTGAGGCGGTCCTTGCGAAAGAGCTTGCCCGCGAGCGCAAGCACGAACGTCAACGCGATCGTCGCCACGGGCCGCGGCATCGGGGAAGGGGTATGGGTCACGATCACTCCGGCCTTCGTCATCGCTGCGACGTCGACGCTGTCGTAGCCCACGCCATGGCGCGCGACAACACGCAACCGGCAATCCGGCCGGGAAACGGCAGCCGCCGGCACGCGCGGGATATTGACGTAGAGAGCGTCGTAGCGCGCCGCGTGCTCGGCGCTGATCTCCGCCACGATCCCGGGAAGGTATTCCCATTCGAGGTTCACCGCGGCGTCGAGGATCGCCAGCGCCACCCGGCCGAAGGCGGGCTCGCCGCGGGAATCGAGGATATCGCGCGTCAGGCCGATGCGGAATTTAGGCGGCATCGCGTATTACGGCCTCTGTTTTCGCGCGTCGCGCAGCACCGCGAGTCCGTGCGCCAGCGCATCCTGCAGCAGGAGCTGATCGATCCCGTAAGCAAGCAGGCGGAAGCCTTTCGCTGCGAAGTCGCGCGCCCAGCCGTCGTCGGACGCGAGAAACGCCGGCGCCTTGCCATGGGCATCGCAGACGGCGACGACACGGTCGATGGCAGCGAGAAACGTCGGGTGCGTGAAGCGGCCGGGGATGCCGAGGAAGTTGCTCAGGTCGAAGTGCCCGACCCACAGCGCATCGACGCCCGGAACGGCGGCGATCGCGTCGACATTGGCGAGTCCTTCGGCGGTCTCGATCTGCGCGATCACCATCGTGCGCGCATGGAGGGCGGCGATCTTGGCCTCGACGTCGCCGCCCCCGTAATCGTCGTGGGCGAAGCCGAAGGCTGCGCCGCGGCGACCGGCCGGTGGATACCGCGTGCACGAGACGATGTGCAGCGCCTCCGCCGCCGTCCCGACCATCGGCGCCATCACGCCGAACGCGCCGACGTCGAGCGCCCGGGCGATGAAGTGGTATTCGCCGCGCGGCACGCGAACCATCGGGACGACGCCCAACCCCCGGCAGAGCGCCGCCTGCGTCTTCAGCGTCTCGAAGCTGAGCCCCGTGTGCTCCATGTCGAACAACGCATAGTCGGCGCCGGCGTTCTTGCACAGCTGCGGAAGACCCGGTGAGAAGAACTCGAAGATCATCGCGCCGAACGCCGAGCCGCCCGCGGCGAGCGTTTGCTTGACCGGATTTTGGCGGATCACGCAGAACCTTTGCTCAGCAGCTCCACGTAAGCCCGGATCCGCGCGGCATTGGCACCGAGGTCGCTCTTGCCGACGCGCGAAACGGAGCGGATGTCGAGTCGGCTGCCGCCCGGTTCCGGCGTGATCCGAATCACGACATCGTCCTTGAAGCCGAACCACGGCGTCGTCGCGGTGGCCTCGATCCTGCCGGCGACGGGGTCGCTCGCCACGATCGTCCACCCCATCCGCTTCGCGGCTTCGAGCGCTCTTGCGAATGCGTTGGGGGGCCACGCCTCCACTTCGACCGGCTTGATGTCCGGATAGGCCGTCTGCTGCTGTTTCGCGAACGCCTCGCCGGGATACGCGCTCGGAACGTTCGCGCCCGCGCGGAGCGGAAGAATCGCCACGAACGCCGGGGGATTCGCGGTGTCGGTGGTGATGTCGTTGATCGGCGGCACGGTGCGCACGTGCTGAAACCAGTACCAGGGTACGCCTCCGGCCACGAGCCCGATCACCAGCGCGGCGCCGAGGCTCGCGACGCGCCGCGCGCGCCACTTCGGGATCAGCAACGCCAGGAATGCGAGCACGGCGACGGCGAAGCTCGCATACACGCCCCAGCGCAGCATCTCGAAACCGACGCCGAACTTCCACACGCCGAACCGGGCGCCGAATCCGGAAGCGATGACGGCGGCCGCCGCGCCGATCGCCAGGGCCAGCAGGATTTTGCCGATGGTCATTTGCGCCTTGGAAAATGTTGGATAATCGACGGCAGGCGAGCAATGTACGCCGCTCGGTTTCGGCCGGTCAACGCGAGACTCGCCGTCACGCTCCAAAGTTCCCTTCCCGTGACCGATCTTTTCGCCACCACCAACCCCGCGACGCCGCTTGCCGATCGCCTGCGTCCGAAAACGCTGGACGAAGTGGTCGGCCAGCAGCACCTGCTTGCACCAGGCAAGCCTCTCGCCGTTGCGTTCGCATCGGGCAAACCGCATTCGATGATCCTGTGGGGACCGCCCGGGGTGGGCAAGACGACCCTTGCGCGCCTGATGGCGGACGCATTCAACGCCGAGTTCATCGCGCTTTCCGCCGTGCTCTCCGGCGTGAAGGACATCCGTGACGCCGTTGCGCGCGCCGAGGCGTTGCTCGCGCAGTCCGGGCGGCACACGATTCTGTTCGTCGACGAGGTCCACCGCTTCAACAAGGGCCAGCAGGACGCGTTCCTGCCGTTCGTCGAGCAGGGGCTCGTCACGTTCATCGGTGCGACTACCGAGAACCCCTCGTTCGAAGTCAACAGTGCGCTCCTGTCGCGCGCGGCAGTGTACGTTCTGGAGCCGTTGTCGCCGGACGAGCTGGGCCGGCTCCTCGATCGCGCGCTTTCCGCCGGCGCCCCGGTACTCGCCCTCGATCCGGCGGCGCGCGACGTCCTGATCGGCTATGCGGATGGCGATGGCCGGCGCGTGATCAATCTGGCCGAGTATGTGACGACCGCAGCAAACGAGGCCCGCAGGACGTCCATCGACGTCGCGTTCGTCGAAACGACGATCGCCCGGAGTCTGCGTCGCTTCGACAAGGGTGGCGAGGCTTTCTACGACCAGATCTCTGCGCTGCACAAGGCGGTCCGCGGCTCGAATCCGGACGCGGCGCTCTACTGGATGTGCCGGATGCTCGACGGCGGCGCCGATCCGCTCTACGTCGGACGGCGAATGATCCGGATGGCATCGGAGGATGTCGGCCTCGCCGATCCGCGCGCGTTATCGCTCACCCTTGCAGCGGTCGAAACCTACGAGCGCCTCGGTACGCCGGAGGGCGAGCTTGCGCTCGCCGAGGCTGTGCTCTATCTCGCCTGTGCGCCGAAATCCAATGCGGTCTACACGGCCTACGGCGCGGCGCGCGCCTTCATTGCCGACGACGGTTCGCGACCCGTGCCGCTGCGCCTGCGCAATGCGCCGACGAAGCTCATGAAGCAGCTCGACTACGGCAAGGGCTATCGCTACGCGCACGACGAGGAGGGCGCCTACGCCGCCGGGGAACGCTATTTTCCCGATGGCATGCCCGACGTGACATGGTATCAGCCGACGGAGCGCGGGCTCGAGGCGAAGCTCCGCGAAAAGCTCGAGACGCTTCGCGTGCGGGATGGAAAGGCGCGGAACGACGAGTCGTAGCGGAAATTCCGGCGCGGCGAGGAATTTCGCGTCGTGCTTCCAGGATCGACGCACGGAATGGCGGGGACGGCATCCATCCGTTTGATAGAATCGCGCGATGCTGGATATCAATCTCCTGCGCAACGATCTCGCGCTGGTCGCCGCGGGCCTTGCCAAGCGCGGCGTCACGCTCGATTCGGACCGGTTCGAGGAGCTCGAGCGCGAGCGCAAGGATATCCAGGTCCGCACGCAGGATCTCCAGGCACGACGCAATGCGCTGTCGAAGCAGATCGGCGTCGCGAAGGGGAAGGGAGAAGACGCTTCGGCACTGCTGGCGGAGGTCGCGGGCATCGGCGATACGACGAAGGCGGTGGAGGCCGAACTCGACCGCGTGCAGCGCGAGTTACGCGAATTCCTCCTCGATCTGCCTAATCTCACGCACGCTTCCACGCCCGTCGGCGCGTCGCCGGAGGAAAACGTCGAGATTCGCCGCTGGGGAACGCCGAGGACGTTCGCCTTCCCGATCAGGGACCATGCCGACCTCGGCGAGGCGCTCGGGCTCCTAGATTTCGCGACCGCGGCCAAGCTCTCGGGCGCCCGCTTCTCGTTCCTGCGCGGCGGGCTCGCCCGGCTTCATCGCGCGCTTGCGCAGTTCATGCTCGACACGCAGACGCGCGAGCACGGCTATACCGAGTGTTACACGCCGTACATCGTCACGGCTGAGACGCTCGTTGGAACCACGCAGCTGCCCAAGTTCGAGGCCGAGATGTTCTCGGTCAAGAAGGGCGGCGCGCAAAGCGAAAGCGAATCGCTGTACCTCATTTCAACCGCCGAAATCACGCTCACCAATACCGTGCGCGGCGAGATCCTTGCGCCGGATGCGCTGCCGATCAAGCTGACCGCGCATTCCCCGTGCTTCCGCTCGGAGGCGGGGAGTTACGGCAAGGACACGCGAGGGATGATTCGCCAGCACCAGTTCGACAAGGTCGAGATGGTGCAAGTCGTCCATCCGGACAGGTCGTACGACGCGCTCGAGGAGATGACGAAGCACGCGGAAACGATCCTGCAGCGGCTCGAGCTGCCGTACCGGGTGGTGGCGCTGTGCGCCGGCGACATCGGCTTCGCCGCTGCCAAGACCTACGACCTCGAAGTGTGGCTGCCGGCCCAGAATGCGTACCGCGAGATCTCGTCGTGCTCGAACTGCGAGGCGTTCCAGGCGCGGCGGATGCAGGCGCGCTTCCGCAACGCGCAAGGAAAGCCCGAGCTTGTCCATACGCTCAACGGATCGGGCCTCGCCGTCGGCCGCACGCTGGTCGCGGTGATGGAGAATTTCCAGCGTGCCGATGGCGGAATCGATGTGCCAGCGGCGCTGCAGCCCTACATGGGCGGCTTGCGCGCCATAACGAAGTAGGGTCAGAGACGACTTTTCGCTACTGATGATTGCGCTTCGTCGGTCTCGATGAGAAGTCGTCTCCGACCCTACTTATTTTCAGCGCATGTTGCCCGTGTGCCCGAGCGAGTAACGACCCGGTTGCGGCCACACGGTGAGGCCGTGGGGCTCCTTGCCCACGGGAATCGTCTTCACCGCACCCGTCGCCGTGTCGATCGCATAGACGACGTTGTCGTAGCGGCCCGAGAGCCACAGGACCTTGCCGTCGGCGCTCACGTTGCCCATATCGGGACTGCCGCCGCCGGGGATCGGCCAGGTGGCCTCGACCTTGCGCGTGGCGAAATCGATCACCGAGACGCTGCCCTGGCCCATGGGCAGACCGTGGATCTTGTTCGAGCCGCGGTTGGCGACATAGAGCTTCTTCCCATCGCGACTCGGATAAAGCCCATGCGTTCCGATGCCGGTCGGAATGAATTCGACCTCACGGAACGATTCGCCGTCGACGACGTGAACGCCGTTGGCCATCATGTCGGCGACGAAGAAGAGCCGGCCGTCCGGCGAGATCCGGACGTCCTGCGGCATCCCCTTCCACGTCTTGCAGACAGTCTCGTCGCGGCCGTCGATCCCCTTGACGGTCTGAGTCGGAACGCCGGGCTTGATGAGCTGGATGTAGCCGAGCACGGCGCGGTTGACAAGGTCGACCTTCGCGACCGTCCCCGTGAACTCGCAGGTGAAGATCGCAAAGCGCCCGTCGATTGAAAAGTCGGCGTGATTGATGCCGCCGCAACGCGGCACGTCAAGGGAAAACTGGAACGCCATGGTGCTCGGATCGCGGAAATCGAGCCGCTTGTGCGCCTCCGCGACAACGATCGCAGCCTTGCCGTCGGGGGAGAAATACATGTTGTACGGGTCGTCGACGATGATCGGTTTGCCGGGCTTGCCGGTACGCGGATCGATCGGAGTGAGGCTGCCGACTTTCGTGTTCTCGGCGTTGTTCGCGACCCACAGCGTCCGCATGTTCCACGCAGGCACGACGTGCTGCGGGTTCAATCCGACGCGGAATTTGTCGACGACCTTGAGCGTTTCGGGATCGATGACGTAGACGTCGTTCGACTGCAGGTTCGGCACGTAGACGCGCGGCAGGTCGGAGGCGATCTCGGAGCGCACCTTGCCCGCGGCCGCCTCGCTGTACAGGTTGCTCGGGTCCGTCACCGGCGGCATCCCCGGCACCGTCGCGATGGCGCGCGAGCCCGCGGGGGCCGGCTGCCCCCAGACGAGCGCGCACAACGCGAAGCCGAACGCGATGGACAGGAAGAGGGCGAGGTTGGGACGCGTGGGCTTCACGACGGGTCCTAAGCGAGAGATTCCAAAAACTGCGTTGCGGGCGTAGGCCCCGGGGTCATTGCCGCGCCGTCGCTTTGCGGATCGCCCCGACGGTCTGCGCGACGATAAGGTCGACGCCCTGCTGCCCGAGCGCGGCCGTCGCGCGGCGCGGGTCGCCGTACGTGCCCTCAGCGCGCGACGGTGGCGCGCCTCCGCCGAGCATCTCCGCACGCACGAGACTCGGGTCGACCGCCAGGGCGAGCGACGTGTCGGCGAGGCCGGCGTGGGAGCCGATTTCCTCTTCGCGGTAGCCCCGGGATTTGAGCATCCGGGGATACGCGGTTTCGGCACTCGTGTAGTACTCGACGATCGCATGCGCGCGCACGTTCGTACCGCGCCATGCGCGGTTCAGGCGCTGCGCGACATTCTGCAGGTCGTTCTGGTAGCCGCCGTGGTCGCCGATGAACACGACGTCGCGAAAGCCTGCCAGGCGAAAGCTTCGCGCCGCCGATTCGAGCATCTTCTCGAACGCATCATCGGGCACGGTGATGGTCCCGGGGAACCGCATATGCGCAGTCGGCGGATCGACGCTGCCCTCGGGCACGTAGGCGATCACCGGGGCGACCAGCGCATTGCCGAGTGCCGCAGCGATCCGGTCGGCGAGAACCTTGACGCGCCGGTTGTGCTTCCCCAGGGTCATGTGCGCGCCGTTCTGCTCGGTGCCGCCGATCGGCACGATGATCGTCGTCTTTCCCGACCGGATTGCGGCCCGAAGTTCCGGGGAAGTGAGCGCCTCGAGCGACAACGCCGCCGGGACTTCCGCCGGCGCGGGGAGGGCCGTGAGCCACAGGCAAAGGAAAAGCAGGAACGGCTTCGAAATCACGTCGTCATTCTACCGCGGAGCCTCTCGCCGCCCGCGGCACCGCGTTAGCGCATCCGCCGGACGTCGCCCTCGACGTCGTCGGCCTTGGACCTTGGGACACTCCCGGCCCCCACGGCTCATTTCTATTTTTTCGGCAGCGTCGCGTCGGCCGTTGCAGCGGCAACCGGCGGGTCGGGGGGAGCGTCCACGAACAGCCGAAGCCGCGGCTGCGGTGTCGGCTCGTGCGCGAGCAGGACGTCGTAGTATCCGCGGACCCGGTCGACGAAGGCGACGGGCATGCCGCCCCGCGCGTAGCCGAGCTTCGTCTGCTCGTGATACTCGGGCAGCGCAAGGAGCGGCAGTGCCTTTTTCACGTCGCTCCAATGGTCCGGATCGAGGCCTTGCTTCTGCGCGAGGATGCGCGCGTCCTCGAGGTGGCCGATGCCGATGTTGTAGGCGGCGAGCGCGAGCCACGTCCGATCGGGTTCGGCAATCCGCTCGGGCAGCTTGTCCTTGAGGCTTTTCAGGTATCGAGCTGCGGCGCGTACGTTCTGGGTGGGATCGAGCAGGTTGGTGACACCCAGGAGCTTCGCCGTGTCTTCGGTGAGCTGCATGAAACCGCGCACGCCCGTATCGCTCTGCGCCGACGAGTCCCATTTCGATTCCTGGTACGCGATTGCCGCAAGGAGCCGCCAGTCGAGGCCGGTCTTCGCCTGCGAGTCGCGGAAGATCGGCCGGTATTGCGGCAGCAGCGTGCGCATCTTTTCCTGCAGGCCGAGTGCGTCGATCCGCAGGAACTGACGGTCTTGGGGAGCGTAGCGTTCGACGAGACGGGTGATCGTCCCGTCGCGCTTCGCGCGCGTGAGGAACCGGTTCAGCTCTTGCGCGAGCTTCGGATCATGCGGCGAAACGGCCCAGGAGAATTCGCGTTTGCCGCCGATCGGAAACGCCACTTCGAATTCGAGATAGATGTTGCGCACGACGGCCGCGGCCAGCGAGCCTACGATCGCGTAGGAAAGCGTCCCGTCGGAGACCTGGGCGATGAGCTCGGACGGCGACGGGAGCGCGATGGAGCGCCAGGTGATTTCCGGATGCGCGCCGCGAAGCCGCCCAATCTCGGGATCGAGGCCGGGCGCGTCGACATAAGCGACCGTTTCCCCGTCGAGATCGTCCCAGTTGGCGGGCTTGAAGCCATCCGCATTGTAGATGAGCACCGGCTCGACGGCGTAATAGCCGATCGTCCACAGTACCGATGGCCAGACCCGGGCGGCGGCGGAAGCGAGGCGGACCGGCACGCCGCTCATGCCGAGCGGCGGACGCGGGGGAGGAGGCCGCAGCAACCCGCCGACGGCGAGGTGCGCTTCGCCTCTCTCGAGCGCAGCGAAGAGCTCCGCCGTCGAATCCGCCGTCACGAACCGGACAGGTATTTTTTTCTCTCGTGCGAACAATCGCACGAGGTCGGCGTCGAAACCCACGAACGAGCCGTCCGGACCCGGGAAATAGACGATCGGTCCCGGGCGCACAAACACGACGAGCTCAATCGGGTTCTCCGGGGGGGCTGGCGCCGGAGGCTGATGGCTGACGGGAAGCGGAACGAGCAAGACGAACGCCGTCGCCGCCGCAACCCCGGCGACGATGAGGATGGCGCGGCGCAACGGTTTTCGATGGAAGGCGATAGCGGCGCAGACGCGGGCAGGCGACCCGGCCGATTATAGCGACAGCGTCGAGCGGCGCCGGTCGCGGCTGCCCACCGCGCTTGCTGTCGATGGGCGGATGGCCGATAATCATCAGCTTGCGCTCGCCCGCACCGATCAACGGCGGGTCGCCCCGCATTGCGGCGTCGTGAACCTGGTCAGGTCCGGAAGGAAGCAGCCACAGCGATTCCCCGCAAGTGCCGGGGGAACGGCTCGCCACCTTTCTCTTGCTCGCCGGATCGGCCTGACACTGCATTGCGCGCTCCCCCGATCGCCACGCGTACGTCCGCGTACGTTGCGCGGTCTCGGGTCCCCGCGTCTTGGAGCCGTGCCGCCGGCAAGTGGACTTGTGCTTCGAATGCAAAATCGACCAACGCCATGACCTATCAGGTTCTTGCCCGGAAGTGGCGGCCGAAGACATTCGCCGAGCTCGCCGGACAGGAGCACGTGGTCACCGCGCTGACCAACGCGCTGTCCCGGGGGCGTCTGCACCACGCGTACCTGCTCACCGGGACGCGGGGCGTCGGCAAGACGACGATCGCGCGGATTCTCGCCAAAAGCCTGAACTGCATCACGCACGGCGTTACGGCGACCCCCTGCGGCACGTGCGCGGCTTGCGTCGACATCGACGCCGGCCGTTTCGTCGACCTGCTCGAGCTCGACGCCGCGTCCAACACGGGCATCGACAACATGCGCGAGATCCTCGACAACGCGCGCTACGCGCCGACGGTCGGGCGCTACAAAGTCTACCTGATCGACGAAGTCCACATGCTTTCGAAAGCCGCGTTCAACTCGATGCTGAAGACGCTCGAGGAACCGCCGGAGCACGTCAAGTTCGTGCTCGCGACGACCGACCCGCAGAAGATTCCCGTCACCGTGCTGTCGCGTTGCCTGCAGTTCAACCTGAAGCAGCTGCCGCCGGCGTTGATCGCGGAACGACTCGGCGCGATCCTCGAAGCCGAGAGCGTCAACGCCGACCGCAGCGCACTCGCGCTGATCGCGAAGAGCGCGCAGGGCTCGATGCGCGACGCGCTGTCGCTCCTCGATCAGGCCATTGCCTACGGCGGCGGCGAAGTGCGCGAGCAAGGCGTGCGGACGATGCTGGGCGCGGTCGACAAGGAATATGTCTACCGGATCGTCGAAGCGCTCAACGCGGGAAACGGGCCGGCGCTTCTGGCCGAGGCCGACGCAATGTCCGCCCGCAGCATCGGGTTCGCGGCTGCGTTGGACGAGCTCGCATCGCTCTTCCACCGGATCGCCGTCATTCAGACGGTGCCGGGCTCTGGAGCCGACGTCGATGCCGAGCGCGTCGCCGCGTTTGCGGCGCAGATGACGCCGGAAGCCGTGCAGCTTGCCTATCAGATCTGCGTGCAGGGCCGCGCCGACCTCGCGCTCGCCCCCGACGAGGCAACGGGTTTCTCGATGACGCTGCTGCGTCTTCTGGCCTTCGAGCCGGGCGGCGCCGTGGCGCCGGGGGGTATCGCGCCGGGCAGCAACACCGGAAATGCGGGGCCTGCGCGCAGCAAAGTGGCGGAGGCGGCCGTTGCGAACGCCGAGGCGGTCGCGTCACCGGCCAACGCTTCCGCTATTTCCGGCGACGCGGCGCCGGAGGTGCAGCTGCCCGAGGACGTCGCCAATTGGCCGGCATTCGTCGCGCGGCTGAAGCTGCCGCCCATCGCGGCGCAACTCGCCGCGCAGACCGAATTGAAGTCGATCAAGGGCAATGTCGTCACGCTGGCACTGCCTGCAGCGCACAAGCATCTTGCAGACAAAGCCTATTCGGACAAGCTCAAGGTCGCGCTCGACCAGGCGACCGGGCGCAAGTTGCTGCTTGCCTTCGAAGTCGGAGGCGCCGCGGACGCGTCGCTTGCGGCGCAGGAAAGGCGAGCGCGCATCGAGCAACGGGCGAAGGACGAATCCACCTTTCGCAGCGAGCCGTTCGTTCGCGAGGTGCTGGATCGGTTCGATGCGACGATCAAACCCGATTCGATCAAGCCGGTATCGTAGCCAAGTGCCGCGGCGCGTACGCCGCCGCGGCGGGCAAGGAGTCGCACCATGATGAAAGACCAGCTCGCCGGCCTGATGAAGCAGGCGCAGCAGATGCAGGACAACCTCAAGAAGGCGCAGGACGAACTTGCGAGCACCGAGGTCGAGGGCCAGGCAGGCGCCGGCCTCGTGAAAGTCGTGATGACCTGCAAGCACGACGTGAAGCGCGTGACGATCGATCCCACGCTCCTGAGCGAAGACAAGGATATGCTGGAGGATCTGGTGACCGCGGCCGTCAACGACGCGGTGCGCCGGGTCGAGGCCGCAACGCAGGAAAAAATGGCGGGCCTGACGATGGGGATGCCGATGCCGCCGGGCTTCAAGCTGCCGTTTTAGGAGTCTTGTCCCGCGCAACTCCTGGTGAACGCCAGCATCGCTGGCAGGCTGTCGTCCCTGCGCAGGCGGGGACCCGGCGACTCTTTCCGAACGACAGTGGATTCCCGCCTTCGCGGGAATGACGGCGCAGGATGACCGATCGCATTTCTGGCACACGGGCGGTGCCCGGCGTCGCGCCGACGTCCGGCCTCGACGATCTTGCGCGCGCGTTGCGCTGCCTCCCGGGCGTCGGCCCGAAGGCGGCGCAGCGGATGGCCCTGCACCTGCTGCAGCACGACCGGGACGGCGCAGTTCGTCTTGCCAACGCACTCCAGCATGCGGCGGCCACCGTGCGCCACTGCGAGCGCTGCAACACGTTCACCGAGGACGTCGTCTGCCCGTTGTGCCGGTCGGCGAAGCGCGATGCGGCGCTCCTCTGCGTGGTCGAAACGCCCGCCGACCTGCTGATGGTCGAGAACACGCAGGCGTACTCCGGCCTGTATTTCGTGCTCATGGGGCGGCTCTCTCCGCTCGACGGCATCGGCCCGAAGGAAATCCGGCTCGACCGGCTGATCGACCGGGCGACCGACGGTGTGGTCAGGGAGGTCGTGCTGGCCACCAACTTCACCAACGAAGGCGAGGCAACAGCCCACTACATCGGCGAGCTCCTCGTTGCCCGAGGCCTCCAGGTGAGCCGCCTCGCCCGCGGCGTGCCCGTCGGCGGCGAGCTCGAGTACGTGGACAGCGGGACGCTGGCGCAAGCGCTGCGGGACCGGCGCGCGCTGGCTCCCTAGAGCGGCGCTTGCCCGCTCCGCCTTGTGGACGACAGCGGCGCCGCATTCCCCCAAGGGAGCGCGCAAGGCCGTGGACGCCGGGGAACCTGCGGGTATAGACTCTTTCCAACAAAGCAGGGGAATACCTGCCCGCGCCCACCGCGATCCGGTATCTGCCCCCGAGAAGTGTTGGAGAGGGCTTCACGACGACCAACGGCCAGCCTGCAAATGGCAAGCCCCGGCACGGCAACGCGCCACATCTAATGGAGGAGGAATCATGACCAGCAAGCCGCCCGTCTCGGCGAAAGTCGAGTCTCAGCCATCCGCCGGTTCCCGGCGCAAGTTCCTGAAGGCTGCCACTGGTGCTGCCGCCGGCGGCGCAGCGCTTGGCTTCCCGATGATATCGGTCGCGCAGTCGCCGATCGTCATCAAGATGCAAGGGGCTTGGAGCTCCACCGATATTTTCAACGAGTTTGCGATGGAGTTCGTCACCCGCGTCAACGAGATGGCGGGAGGCCGGCTGAAGGTCGACTACCTCGTCGCCGGCGCGGTGGTGAAGGCGTTCGAGGTGTCCGACGCGGTTTCGAAGGGCGTGCTCGATGCCGGGCACACGGTGCCGGTGTACTGGTATGGCAAGTCGAAGGTCGCATCCCTGTTCGGCTCCGGCCCGATCAACGGCATGGACGCTTTTCAGACGCTTTCCTGGATCTACCGCGGCGGCGGGCTCGAGCTCTACCACGAGCTGCTGAAGAAGATCGACCTCAACTACGTCGGCTTCTTCGCGATGCCGATGCCCACGCAGCCGCTCGGCTGGTTCAAGAAGCCGATCACCAACGCGAGCCAGCTCAAGGGCCTCAAGTACCGGACCGTGGGTCTGGCAGCGGACCTGTTCCAGGAGATGGGCGCAAAAGTGACGCAGCTGCCGGGCGGCGAAATCATTCCCGCGCTCGAACGTGGCGTGATCGATGCGTTCGAGTACAACAACCCGACCTCCGACATGCGCTTCGGCTCCGCGGACGTGATCAAGAATTACGAGCTGGGCTCGTTCCACCAGGCGATGGAGTTCTTCGAGATCCAACTCAACCAGAAGAAATGGGATGCCATGCCGAAGGACCTGCAGGCGATCTGGCGCTACAGCGCCGAGGCGGCGTCCTCGGCCAATTACTGGACCGCGATGAAGAACTATCCGAAGGACCTGCAGATCCTGATCAACAAGGACAAGGTCAACGTGAGCCGGACGCCTAACTCCGTCTTCGAGGCGCAGCTCGTGGCCTGGGACGTGCTGACCAAGCGCCTCTCGGACGAGGATCCCTTCTTCAAGCGGGTGGTCGAATCCCAGCGCGCGTGGGCCAAGGACGTCTGCTATTACTGGTTCCTGAACGACGCTCCGTTCAAGATGGGCTACGAGCACATCTTCAAGACCAAGCTCCCGGTGGCCTGAAGGTACGCTGCAGCGGGAAGTTTCGATCAGGGCGGTGCCTCGCGCGCCGCCCTGTTTTTGTCGGTGCGCAGCCGCGCGCAGGGGCTCCGAATGATCAGCCGCTTCATCTACGGCGTCGACCAGTTGAGCAGGACGGTCGGGCACGCCTTCGCCTGGTGCATCATCATCCTGACCTTCGGCACCTCGTACGAGGTATTCGTGCGCTACGTGCTCGACAGTCCGACGAGCTGGGCGTTCGACTTCAGCTATCTCATGTACGGCGCGATGTTCTTCATGGCGGGCGCATACACGCTGTCGCGCAACGGCCACGTGCGCGGGGACTTCGTCTATCGCTTGTGGCGCCCGCGAACTCAGGGCCTCGTCGAACTCACGCTCTACGTGCTGTTTTTTTTTCCCGGCGTGCTGGCGCTGGTGATCGCCGGCTGGCAATACGGGATCGAGGCGTTCAGGATCCGCGAGGTGAGCGTCAACAGCCCGGTGGGCATCCCGGTCTGGCAGCTCAAGCTCCTGATCCCGTTCGGCGCGGCGCTGCTCGCGTTGCAGGGCGTAGCCGAGGCGCTCCGCTGCATCCTGTGCATCCGCGACAACCGCTGGCCGCCGCGGCTGCACGACGTCGAGGAGCTCGAGGACGTGCTGGCCCAGCAGCACGCGGCTGAAAGAGCGGCCGAACCGGCGAGCGCGAAATGAGCGATCCGGCCCTCGCCCTGCTGATGCTGGGCCTGTTCATATTCCTGATCCTGCTGGGGTTCCCGATCGCGTTCACGCTGATGGGGATGGCGGTCGGCTTCGGCTTCTACGCGTACTACCAGCCCGGACAGGAGTTCTTCGACAGCAGGTTGTTCTACCTGCTGACGCAGAACACCTGGAGCATCATGAGCAACGATGTGCTGGTCGCGGTGCCGTTGTTCCTGTTCATGGGCTATGTGATCGAGCGCTCGAACATCCTCGATCGCCTGTTCCACAGCCTGCAGGTCGCGCTGCGCCACATCCCCGGTTCGCTGGCGGTCGCGGCACTGCTGACCTGTGCGATGTTCGCCACGGCCACCGGCATCGTCGGGGCAGTGGTGACGCTGATGGGTCTGCTGGCGTTTCCGGTGATGCTGAAGGCGGGCTACGATCAGCGCCTCTCCGCCGGCGTCATCTGCGCGGGCGGCACGCTCGGCATCCTGATCCCGCCCTCGATCATGCTGATCGTGTACTCGGCGGCCGCTTCGGTCTCGGTGGTGAGGCTCTATGCCGCGGCCATGCTGCCCGGCTTCCTGCTCGCGGGGCTCTACATCCTCTACGTGATCGGACGTGTGATCGTCAACCCGAAGCTTGCGCCGAAGCTTCCGAGGGAGGAAAGCGAAGTGCCGTGGAGCAAGGCGTTCCTGCTGCTCGCGCAGGCATTCGTGCCGCTCGCCGTGCTCATCTCCGCCGTGCTCGGCTCGATTCTGTTCGGGCTCGCGACGCCGACCGAGGCCGCGGCGGTCGGCGCGCTGGGCAGCCTGCTGCTGGCGCTGGCCTACCGCGCGCTCACCTGGCAGCGGCTGCGCGAGGCGGTCTACCTCACCGCGCGCACGTCGGCGATGGTGTGCTTCCTGTTCGTGGGCTCGTGGACGTTCTCCTCGGTGTTCTCGTACCTCGGCGGCGAAGGGATCATCAAGAGTTTCGTGCTCGGCCTCGACCTCAACCCGGTGCTGTTCCTGATCCTCTCGCAAATCATCATCTTCCTGCTCGGCTGGCCGCTGGAATGGACCGAGATCATCATCATCTTCGTGCCGATCTTCCTGCCGCTGCTGCCGCACTTCCACGTCGACCCGATGGTGTTTGGGATTCTCGTGGCGCTCAACCTGCAGACCTCGTTCCTAACGCCGCCGATGGCGATGTCGGCTTACTACCTCAAGGGCATCGCGCCGCCTTTCGTGCAGCTGTGGACCATTTTCAGGGGCTGCTTCCCCTTCCTTGGAATGGTGCTCGTCACGATGTTTCTCGTGTACGTGTTCCCGCAACTCATGTTCTGGCTGCCGAGCCTGTTCTACGGGAACTGAGCGCCGCATGGACCCCTCGCCTATGCACTGGCTCTCGGCGACGGAGGCCGCCCGTGCCGTCCGCGAAGGCGCGATCAGCGCCGAGGAACTCACCGAGGCATGCCTCGCCAGGACGCGCGAAGTGGACGGACAAGTGCAGGCATGGGCGTTCCTCGATCCGGAGCACGCGCGGACGCAGGCGCGCGCACGCGACCAGGAGCACCGCGAAGGCCGGCCGGTCGGGCCGCTGCACGGCGTGCCGGTCGGCATCAAGGACATCATCGACACCGAGGACATGCCGACGGAGGATGGCACCGCCCTGCACGCCGGCCGCACGCCGGCGCACGACGCGACGGTGGTGAGGATGCTGCGCGCGGCCGGCGCCGTCATCATGGGCAAGACGGTGACGACCGAGCTTGCCACCTATGCGCCCGGCAAGACGCGCAATCCGCACAACCCGGCGCACACGCCAGGCGGCTCGTCGAGCGGCTCGGCCGCGGCGGTTGCCGCCGGGATGGTGCCGCTCGCCGTCGGCAGCCAGAGCAACGGCTCGGTGATCCGGCCGGCGGCGTTCTGCGGCGTGTACGGGTTCAAGCCGACCTTCGGGCTCGTTCCGCGCACCGGGGTGCTGAAGCTCTCGCGCACGCTCGATCAGATGGGCGTGTTCGGCCGCACGCTGGCAGACGTCGCGCTGGCGGCGGAACAACTCGTCGGTCACGACCCGCTCGACCTGGACACGCGGCCGAGGGCCCGCCTTCCGCTGGTTGCAGCCGTGTCCGAGGAACCCCCGTTCCCCCCGATGCTGGCCTTCGTCCGCGGGCCTGTCTGGGATCGGGCCACCGCAGAAACGCAGGACGCCTTCGCCGAGTTCGCCTCGGCCCTCGGCGATCGCGTGGTGGAGGTAACCTTGCCGGACTCGGCGCGACAGGCCCTCGACTGGCATCAGGCAATCATGGAAGCCGAAATGGCCGCGAATCTCGATCTGGAGTGGGAGAGGGGGCGCGACCGGCTTTCAGAGTCGCTGCGCGGGCAACTCGCGCGCGGACGCGAGGTCAAGACGGTCGATTATTTGCGCGCCTGCGCCCGCATTCCGCTGCTGAACGAAGGATTCGAAGACATCTTCGAGCGCTGCGAGGCGATCGTCACACCCGCAACGCCGGGCACGGCGCCGGAGGGTCTGGATTTCACCGGCGATCCCGCGTTTTGCACGCTGTGGACGCTGTGCGGCATGCCGGCGCTAAATCTGCCGCTGATGCGCGGTTCCAATGGCCTGCCGATGGGAGTGCAGCTGGTCGGTCCGCGAAACGACGACGCGCGCCTGCTGCGCACCGCGCGCTGGCTCGCGTCGCGGGTCGAAACCAGGTGAATCGCTAGGGAGGGCTTCGAGGTGGCGTTCAAAATCGCGGCAGGATTCGTTGCGGCGGCACTGCTCATCCTTTTCATCAGCCCCGTCGTGGTCAAGCTCAAGAGCGTCGCGCTCAGCGCTGTCGTGCTGGTCGGGCTCACGATGATGATCATCGATACGTGGCAGTCGCTCAAGTCGAAGGGTGACTGAGCATCCCGCGCGGGGCGGGGCAGCGCAGATCCTCGAGCACCGGTTGCGCGGCGAGGTGCGCCGGGAGTAACCTGATCTGCTCCGCCGATCCGCTTGCCGGCGGAGCCGAGGAGAGCACCATGCTCGTCAGCGAGATCCTGCGCATCAAGGGAAGCGCGTTGTTCACCACGCCGCCGGACGCGCCGTTGCTCGACGCGGTCAAGGTCATGGCGCAACGGGATATCGGCTCGCTGGTCGTGATGGACCACGGACGGATGGCCGGGATCGTGACCTTCGCCGAAGTGCTGAAGGCGCTTTCGGATCGCGGCGGCACGCTCGGCGACCTCAAGATCGGCACCATCACCGAGCGCAGCCCGCTCACCGCGACGCCGCACCTCGACGTCAACGAGCTGCGGCGGACGATGCTGGAGCGTCACGCCCGCTACGTGCCGGTGCTGGACGGCGGGACGCTGCTTGGCGTGGTTTCGTTCCACGACGTCGCCAAGGCGGTGCTCGAGGAGCAGAGCTTCGAGAACCAGATGCTGAAGAGCTACATCGCCGACACCAAGGCCTAGCTATTATGGCTAGAACCCGCTTCTGCACCCGCCACGATCAAGCTTGCAGCACGTAGATCGCCGGCCGCTTCGCATAGCGCGCGAAGTCGTGATCGCGCCACTCCCAGATCGTCCTGACTTCCACGGCTTCTGTCGGCAGCGTCAAGTCGGCGGCGACGCACAGCCGGGTTGCCGGCCTGCACGTCGCGACGAGAGATTGCAGCAGGGTCGCGTTTCGGTAAGGTGTCTCGATGAAGAGCTGGGCGTATCCGCACCGGTGCGATTCCGCGTCGAGGCGGCGGATCGCATCGACGCGGGCGTCGGATTTCACCGGCAGGTAGCCGTGAAACGCGAAACCCTGCCCGTTCATCCCGGAGGCCATCAGCGCGAGTAGGATTGACGAAGGTCCGACGAGCGGCACGATGGTGATCCGTTCGCGATGCGCGGCGGCGACGAGAACCGCGCCGGGGTCGGCGACGCCCGGGCACCCGGCGTCGGACAGGAGCCCGAGGTCGTGGCCCGCGCGCGCGGGGGCGAGGAGCTCGGCGCAGTGCTCGGCGCTGGCGTCGGCACCGATCTCCACGATCGAAATCTGCCGGAGCGGGAGCGCGGGCGCGAGCGATTTCAGGAACTGGCGCGCGGGTTTGGCGGTTTCGACGACGAAGTGCGCGAGATGCCGCGCGACGGCGATGGTTCGCGCGGGCAAGACATCCTCCGGCGGCACGAGGCCGAGCAGATTGGGGACGAGGAGCAGCCGTCCGCGCGGGGAATCTGCCGGCTGCGTGCTAGACACGCGGGTCGAGCACCGAAACGCCGGCGTCGCGCAGCATGCTGGTGAGCCGAATCAACGGCAGGCCGATCAGCGCCGTCGGGTCGTCGCTCTCGATCGCTTCGAAGAGCACGATACCGAGCCCCTCGGCCTTCACGGCGCCGGCGCAATCGTAAGGCGCGTCGCGGCGCAGGTACGCTTCGATGTCGGCGCGGCTCACCTCGCGAAACCTGCTGCGAACGTCGACCAGTGCCGTCTTGCAGCGTCCCGATGCGGTTTCGAGCAACGCGACGCCGGTGTGGAACACCACGGTTTTGCCCGACAGCGCCGTGAGCATGCGCACGGCGCCATCGAAATTGCCGGGTTTGCCGACGGGCTTGCCGTCGCAGTCGGCGACCTGGTCGGATCCGATGACGAGCGCGCGGGGGTAGGCAGCGGCCACGCTGCGGGCCTTGTCTTCGGCGAGGCGCTGCGCCGTTTCCCGCGGCGCTTCGCCCGACCGCGGTGTCTCGTCTGCATCAGGGGCCACCGCGGTAAATGGAAGGTCGAGGCGCGCAAGCAACTCTCGCCGGTAGCGGGACGTCGAGGCCAGCACCAGCATTGGCACCCTCCGGACTCCTCCGGGAGCATCGGAAGGGAGGTTGGCTATTGTTTTTTCTGGCATTTTTTTGACAGTGCGGCCGGATCACGCTATTATCCAACGTTTCGCACGTAAGCGACGCAAGGGTGCAGAGGGGGGAATGAGCGAGCGGCGCGTAGCGCAGGCCGGAAGGGCGCGTCCGCGAGCGATTGACCGCAGCCGACGCCGGAGCGCATCGGGCAACGAGGAACGCCCCGGGGCCGCAGCATGACCGGGCGACGTGAATCGGCAGAGCGCAACGCCGGCACCTTCGATGCTTTCGGGGTCGCCCGGCGAGGAGCGGCCGTGTCGGGCACGCTCGACGCGGCCGCGCTGGCGCGAGTGGCCGACCGGCTGGCCGAAGGCGACGCGCCGATCGCGTGGCGAATCGCGGGGGCGGCCGACGCCCTCGGGCGCCCGGCGATCGAGGTCAGCCTCGAGGGCAGCGTCCCGCTCGAATGCCAGCGATGCCTGCGGACGTTTTCCTGGCCGGTCGCGCAACGCACCTTGCTGCTGCTCGCGCGCGACCCGCGCGATCTCGCGCAGCTCGACGAGGACGACGTCCACGAAGTCATCCTCGCGGCGACGCCCCAGGACCCGGTGGCGCTGGTCGAGGACGAACTGCTGTTGACGTTGCCGTTCGCGCCGCATTGCGATCGCGACGACTGTGCGGCCGTGGCGGCGGCGACGGTTTCACCGGCGGGCATCTCGGCTGCCGATGTCGCGCCATCGACGTTCGACGCGCTCGCCGGCCTGAAGTCCGGGCCGCCGAAGAAGCCGAAGCGCTGAATTGCGCGAACGAACAGGATCGAACGAACGATAGGAGAAAGGCATGGCCGTCCAGCAGAACAAGAAGTCACCGTCGAAGCGCGGCATGCACCGCGCACACGATTTCCTCGCCAAACCGCCGCTCGCGGTGGAGCCCGTGACGGGCGAGGCGCATTTGCGCCACCACATCAGCCCCACCGGCTATTACCGCGGCAAGAAGGTCGTCAAGACCAAGGGCGACGAGTAACGGCTTCGCTCGGCCGCCGCGGTGGCGCGCCCGGTGGGCCGGCGGCATGCCCTGACGCGCGGAACCGCAGGCGGGTAAACTGCCGGCTCGGCGCAGCGGCGCGCGCTTCACGCGGGCTCTCCGCGAAAACTATCAATCCGATCCCGACATGCCGGTCACGGTAGCCGTCGACGCGATGGGGGGCGACCACGGCCCCGCCGTCACCTTGCCCGCGGCGCTCCGCTTCCTCGAGGAAACGCCCGACGCGCGCGTCATCGCCGTCGGTCTCGAGGGCCCGCTGAAGGCAACGCTCGCGAAGCAGAGGTCGTCGGCTACCGCGCGTCTGGTCCTTCAAGTCGCGAGCGAAGTCGTCGAGATGCAGGAACCCCCCGCCGACGCGCTGCGCAAGAAGAAAGATTCCTCGATGCGCGTTGCGATCAATCTCGTCAAGGACGGGACCGCGCAGGCGTGCGTCTCCGCCGGCAATACCGGGGCGCTGATGGCGATCTCGCGGTTCGTGCTGAAGACGTTGCCGGGGATCGATCGGCCGGCCATCGCCTCGCAGCTGCCGACCCGGACGGGGACGACGACCATGCTCGACCTCGGCGCCAACGTCAATTGCACCTCGGAGCAGCTGGTCCAGTTCGCCGTGATGGGATCGGCCCTCGCGTCGGCCGTCGAAGGCAACGAACGGCCGAGCATCGGCCTGCTCAACATCGGCGAGGAAGACATCAAGGGCAATGACGTCGTGAAGGCGACGGCGGAGGCCCTCAAGGGCTCGGGGCTCAATTTCTACGGCAACGTCGAGGGAACCGACATCTACAAGGGAACGACCGACGTCGTTGTCTGCGACGGCTTTGTCGGCAACGTCGCGCTGAAGGTCACCGAGGGTGTCGTGACGATGCTCTACGATTTCCTGAAGGCCGAATTCACCCGCAACCCCGGCACCCGCCTCGCGGCATTGCTGGCGTACCCGGTGCTGATCGCCTTCAAGCGCCGCGTCGATCCGCGGCGCTACAACGGCGCGACGCTGATCGGGCTGATGGGTGTGGTCGTCAAGAGCCACGGCGGCGCCGATGTGCTTGCGTTCAAGCACGCGATCGCGAAAGCCCACGCGGAAGTCGCGCACGGCATGCAGGACAGGATCGCGCAGCGGATGGCAGCGATGCCCCCCCTCGAGACGCCGGCGCTGTCCGATGGCGAGCCGGCGCCCGCCGCCGCGGTTCCCGATGCATAGCCGAATCGTGGGGACCGGCAGCTATCTGCCCGCGCACATCCTCACCAACGGCGATCTCGCCAAACGCGTCGACACCAGCGACGCCTGGATCCGCGGGCGCACCGGGATTCGCGAGCGGCGGATCGCGGCGCCGGCCGAGCAGACGAGCGACCTCTCGGAGCGCGCGGCGCGCGCGGCGCTCGCCGCCGCGGGCATCCCGCCAGCGGACGTCGACCTCATCGTCGTTGCAACGACGACGCCCGACATGGTGTTTCCGTCGACCGCTTGCATCCTGCAAGCGAAGCTCGGCGCCAAAGGCGGCCCCGCGTTCGACGTGCAGGCGGTGTGCAGCGGCTTCGTCTACGCGCTCGCCGTCGCCGACCGGATGGTCGCCTCCGGCATGGCGAGAAATGCGCTCGTCGTGGGGGCCGAAATCTATTCGCGGATTCTCGACTGGAACGATCGCGGCACGTGCGTGCTGTTCGGCGATGGGGCGGGCGCGGTGGTGCTGGTGCCCGCGCTCGCCCCGGGCATCCTCTCGGCGCACCTGCACGCGGACGGGAGCTACCGCGACATTCTCTGCGTTCCCGGTGGAGTCGCCGATGGCGGCGTCATCGGCTCGCCGTTCGTGAAGATGAACGGCGGCGCGGTGTTCAAGTTCGCCGTTCGCGTGCTGGCCGACGTGGCGCATGAGGCCCTCGCGGCCAATCGGATCGGGCCGGATGGCATCGACTGGCTGATCCCGCATCAGGCGAACATCCGGATTATCGACGCGACCGCGAGAAAACTCGGCGTGCCGATGGCGAAGGTCGTGACGACGGTCGAACGCCACGCGAATACCTCGGCCGCCTCGATTCCCCTCGCGCTCGACGAAGCGGTGCGCGACGGCCGGATCGCCGCAGGCGAGCGCGTGCTGATGCTCGGGGTGGGAGGCGGGTTCACGTGGGGCGCCGTTTTCCTCAACTGGTGAGGCAAGCGCTGCGATGAAACTTGCGTTCGTATTCCCGGGACAGGGTTCGCAATCGGTTGGCATGATGGCTGGATTCGACGAGCATCCCGTCGTTCGCGAAACGTTTGCCGAAGCGTCGGCGGTGATCGGTGAGGATTTATGGACGCTCGTGACCGAGGGCCCCGAGGCGGACTTGAACCGCACGGTCAATACGCAGCCGGTGATGCTGACGGCGGGGATCGCCGTCTGGCGCGCATGGCACGCGGCCGGTGGACCCACGCCAGTGATTGTCGCGGGCCACAGCCTCGGCGAGTACACCGCGCTCGTCGCCGCGGAGGCGCTCGCTTTCAACGATGCGGTGCCGCTGGTGCGCTTTCGCGCGCAGGCGATGCAAGACGCGGTGCCGGCGGGTGTCGGCGCGATGGCGGCGATTCTCGGACTCGACGCCGCGACCGTCGCCGTGGCGTGCGCGGAGGCGGCGCATGGACAGGTGGTCGAGCCGGTCAACTTCAACACGCCGGAGCAGATCGTGATCGCGGGTCACCACGAAGCCGTCGAGCGGGCGATCGCCGTGGCGACGGCCAGGGGCGCGAAGCGCGGCGTTCTGCTGCCTGTTTCCGCGCCGTTTCATAGCTCGCTCATGAAGCACGCCGCCGAGAAGCTCGGCGCCAAGCTCGCGACCATTGCGCTGAAGGTGCCGGCGATACCGGTGCTCCACAACGTCGACGTCGAGGAGAGATCGACGCCGGACGCGATTCGCACGGCGCTCGCGCGGCAGGCGGCAAGCCCCGTCCGCTGGGTCGAGACGATTCAGGCGATGAGCGCGCGCGGCGTTACGCACCTGGTCGAGTGCGGGCCGGGGCGTGTGCTGACCGGCATGACCAAGCGCATCGACCGCAACCTCAAGAGCCTGGCGCTCGACGCCGGGGCCGACATCGACACGACACTCGCTGCGCTTTCCGCCTGAAACGGGGGATCGGGAACATCGAATGATGACTGCAACTTTGCAAGGACAGATCGCGCTCGTGACCGGCGCCACGCGCGGCATCGGACAGGCGATCGCGAAGGCGCTCGCGGCCGCGGGCGCGAGCGTGATTGGTACCGCAACGACCGACGAAGGCGCCGCCAGAATTGTCGCGTATCTGCAGGAGGCCGGCAACGCCGGAACCGGGATCCGGCTCGACGTCAGCGATGGCGCGGCCGTCGACGCGGCGCTCGCGGATATCGAAACGCGCCTCGGCGCGGTGACGATCCTCGTCAACAACGCCGGCGTCACGCGCGATAACCTGCTGTTGCGGATGAAGGACGACGAGTGGGACGCCATCATGGCGATCAACCTCAAGCCGGCGTATCGGCTAGCGAAGGCCGTGATGCGGGGCATGATGAAGGCGCGCCGGGGCCGGATCATCCAGATCGGCTCCGTCGTCGGTTCTTCGGGCAATCCGGGCCAGGCCAACTACGCGGCGGCGAAGGCGGGCCTGATCGGGTTCACCAAGTCGCTAGCCCAGGAGGTCGGCAGCCGCAACATCACCGTCAATTGCGTCGCGCCGGGGTTCATCGACACCGACATGACGAGGGCGCTGCCAGAAGCGCAGCGTGAAAAGCTGCTGGAGCGGATCCCGCTCGGACGGCTGGGTTCTCCCGACGACATCGCCGATGCGGTGGCCTTCCTGGCCTCGCCGCAGGCGGGTTACATCACGGGCGTGACGCTGCACGTCAACGGCGGGATGTACATGACCTGAGCTGAAATTGGAAGGAGTTGCGGGCGGAACGGCGCAATTCCTGTCGTATCGCGGCTCTCGACGTCGACCTGTCAGAGGCGGTGGGGAGGGCGGCCCGGTTCTGGTAAAATTCATAGGTTTTGAATCACCATCCCCGTTTCGGGAGGAGACGCATGGAAAACGTTGAACAACGGGTCAAGAAGATCGTCGCCGAACAGCTCGGCGTTGCCGAGGCCGAAATCAAGAACGAATCGTCGTTCGTCGACGACTTGGGTGCCGACTCGCTCGACACCGTCGAGCTCGTGATGGCGCTCGAAGAGGAATTCGAGACCGAGATTCCCGACGAGGAAGCGGAGAAGATCACGACCGTGCAGCAGGCGATCGACTACATCGCTTCGCACGTCAAGAAATAATGTACCGCGGTGCGGGCGCCGGGACCGGCGCTCGACTTGCGCCGCCGACCGCCGCATCTCGTCGCGCCGGAGGCGGCGCGTCGGTAGCGGGCCACCACGGTCCGGTCGTTCCCAGGATCCTTTCCCCGGTCTCCGCTTTCCATCATGATCACCGCAGGGCTGTCCCCAGGAGCGCATTGCCGCGGCCTCCGCGACGGCGTCGCGACCGGTTGCATTGAGGGATCGGCCGTCGCCTGTGCTCGCAGACGCGCCCTGCGGGCCTTGGCTTCGCCTTGCTTTGGCGAGCGTCTGTCGGGGGACAGCGCAGCGATGAGCGCCGCAAGCGCGGGGGCACGCCGATGAGCCGCCGCCGCGTCGTCGTTACCGGGTTGGGCATCGTTTCGCCGGTCGGAATCGGCGTCGCCGCCGCGTGGGATGCGATCCTGCACGCGCGCCCGGGGATCGGCCCGATCACGCGCTTCGATGCCGCGTCGTTCCCGGTCCGCATCGCGGCCGAGGTCAAGCATTTCGATGTCGGTGCGCACCTGTCGGCAAAGGAAGCGCGGCGCTACGACACGTTCATCCTCTACGGGCTCGTAGCGACGATGGAGGCAGTGAAGGACGCAGGCCTCGAGACGTATGCCGGCGACAGGGAGCGCGTGGGCGTATGCATTGGCTCGGGGATCGGCGGGCTGCCGCTGATCGAGTCGATGCAGGTCGCGTTTCTCGACGGCGGCGTGCGCAAGATCTCGCCGTTCTTCGTCCCGGGCACGATCATCAACATGGTATCGGGCCTCGCCTCGATCCATTACGGTTTCCAGGGTCCCAATCTCGCGATCGTCAGCGCGTGCTCCACCGCGAACCACAGCATCGGCGAGGCGGCAAGGCTGATCGAATACGGCGATGCCGACGTGATGCTCGCCGGCGGTGCCGAAGGGACGGTGAGTCCGCTCGGAATCGGCGGCTTCTGTGCGGCACGCGCCTTATCGACGCGCAACGACGATCCGGCCACCGCCTCGCGGCCATGGGACAAGGGTCGCGACGGTTTCGTGCTCGGGGAGGGCGCCGGGGTGCTGGTCCTCGAGGAGCACGAGCACGCCAAGGCACGGGGCGCTCGCGTCTACTGCGAGCTCGCCGGCTATGGCATGAGTGCCGATGCGCATCACATTACGGCACCGCCGGAGGATGGCCGCGGCGCGGCGCGCAGCATGACCAACGCGTTGAAGAACGGGCAGATGAACGCCGACGAGATCGACTACATCAATGCGCATGGGACATCGACCCCGCTGGGAGATCTCGCCGAGTGCATTGCGGTGAAACGCGCGTTCGGCGATCGGGCGACGAAGCTCGCCATCAGCTCGACCAAGTCGATGACGGGGCATCTGCTCGGCGCAGCCGGCGGCGTCGAGGCGGTGTTTACCGCGCTGTCGCTGCGCGACCAGATCGCGCCGCCAACCGCGAACCTCGTCGATCCCGATCCGCAGTGTGACCTCGATTTCGTCCCGCTCACCGCCCGTCCGATGAAGATTCGCGGCGCCCTTTCCAATTCGTTCGGTTTCGGCGGCACCAACGCGACGCTCGCCTTCCGCGCACTCGGCTGATCGCTCGTCACGCCGCTGGCGCGGTACCGATCCACCCACCCGCACGACCGTTCATGGCCCTGATCGTCCAGAAATACGGCGGCACATCGGTCGGCAGCGTCGACCGCATCAAGAACGTTGCCCGCCGCGTCGCGCGCTTCCATCGCGAAGGCCATCAGCTCGTCGTTGTCGTGTCGGCGATGGCCGGCGAGACGAACCGCCTGCTCGCCCTAGCGAAGGAACTCTCGGAGAATCCCGATCCGCGAGAGCTCGACGTGGTCGCGGCAACCGGCGAGCAGGTCACAATCGGCCTTCTCGCCATTGCCTTGCATGCGATGGGCCTCAAGGCGCGGAGCTACACCGGCGGGCAGGTTCGCGTGCTGACCGACAATTCGTACACGAAGGCGCGCATCCTCGCGATCGACGAGGAACGGATGCGCGTCGACCTGACCGAGGGTACGATCGTCATCGTAGCCGGCTTCCAGGGCGTGGACGCCGACGGCAACATCACCACACTCGGCCGCGGCGGCTCGGACACGTCAGGCGTGGCGCTCGCCGCGGCGCTCACGGCCGACGAGTGCCAGATCTACACCGATGTCGATGGCGTTTACACCACCGATCCGCGGATCGTGCCCGAGGCGCGGCGCCTCGACACCGTCACCTTCGAGGAAATGCTCGAAATGGCGAGCCTCGGTTCGAAGGTACTGCAGATCCGGTCAGTCGAGTTCGCCGGCAAGTACAAGGTCAAGCTCCGCGTGCTCTCGTCGTTCGAGGACCCGGACGCGACGTCGCCGGGCACGCTGATCACGTTCGAGGAAGACGAAAACATGGAACAGGCGATCATCTCCGGCATCGCGTTCACGCGCGACGAAGCGAAGATCTCGGTGATGGGCGTGGAGGACAAGCCGGGCGTCGCGCACGCGATCCTCGGGCCCATCGCCGATGCCAACATCGACGTCGACATGATCGTGCAGAACATCGGCGCGTCCGGACACACCGACTTCTCGTTCACGGTCAACCGCACCGAGTATCAGAAGGCGCTCGATGTGCTCGCGCGCGAGCGCGGCAAGATCTTCAAGGCGCGCGAGATCATCGGGGACAACCGGATCTGCAAGGTGTCGGTGGTCGGCATCGGCATGCGCTCGCACACGGGCATCGCGAGCAAGATGTTCCGCACGCTCGCCGACGAGGCGATCAACATCCAGATGATCTCGACGTCCGAAATCAAGATCTCGGTGGTGATCGACGAGAAGTATCTCGAGCTCGCGGTGCGGGTGCTGCATCGAGCGTTCGCGCTGGACAAAGCGCCGGAGGAAGCCTAACTGCCCGTTTTTCCGGCGCTTTCGGCGATCGATCGTTTGACGCGGCGACCACGCGGCCCGTACAATCGCAGACATTCCCGGAGACGTGGCCGAGTGGTCGAAGGCACTCCCCTGCTAAGGGAGCATACGCCCAAAAAGGTGTATCCAGGGTTCGAATCCCTGCGTCTCCGCCAAGAGCTCTCGAGCATGTCTTGGCGAGCATTATGCTGCGGCTGCAGCTGAGGGTGCGGCGCACGACGCGCCAATCTTGTGGCCGCGCGACGGCTCGCGCGCGACCGAGGCGCTGCGATCGGTTGGCAGGTCGCGATCCGACAGTCGGAGCGCCGCTAATCGCTACGCGGTTCGTTCGGTCGGCCACCCGAACGCGTGCGCGAGCGCATCACTGAACAGACGTCGATGCGTTTTGCTGCAGCGCCGCTGGCGCGGTGGCGATGACTCCAGTATAGCGATAGCCTCGGCCATTGACCGACGCAGCCCGTCAGGTGTGGATGGCAGGGCAGGTGTCGAAGCGTTTCCAGTCCCGAACGCCAGCGCCTAACGTTTGCTTCACGAAGGGAGCGCACATGGGCGCTTGTGCGGGCGCGGGCTTTTGCCTATAAGTCGTCCCATGCGGTGCGATCTCGCGCATCGCCGAGACGCCGGAGCGTGCACTGAACGATCAGCTTCCTCGGGATCCTGCATCGCCGCTCACCCGTGCGGATCGGGCCTTTGCGCGCGCCGCGGGCTCGGACCCCATCGACGGCAACGAGGTACGGCTGCTATGCGACGCGGCGCAGAACTTCCCGGTATGGCTCGCGGCAATCCGTAACGCTGAAAAATCGGTGCTGATCGAAAGCTACGTCTTCGCCGACGACGCGGTGGGGCGCGAATTCGCCGAAGCGCTTGCAGCGAAGGCGCGCGCAGGCGTGCGCGTGCACGTGATCTACGACTGGGTCGGTGCGTTCGGTGCGGGCGCGCTGTGGCCGCCGCTCGTCGCAGCCGGTGCCGAAGTCCGGGGATTCAATCCACTTCGCTTCGCGAGCCCGCTGGGGTGGCTTTCGCGAGATCATCGCAAGACGCTCGTCGTCGACGGGCAGGTTGGATTCGTGACCGGCGTCGGACTCAGCGACAAATGGCTGGGCAATCCCGCTCGCGGCTTGGAGCCGTGGCGCGATGCTGGCATCGAAATCCGCGGGCCCGCTGTCGTCGAGCTCACGCGCGCCTATACGCAGGTCTGGCAGGCTTGCGGCGGTCCAGCGTTGCCTGCGGACATCGTGGCTGCGAAGCCGGCGAGCGAGCCTCCGGGCGAGACGCGTCTCCGCGTGATCGCCGGCTCCCCCAATGCCACGGGTACTTATCGCCTCGACCTGGTGATTGCGTCGCTCGCTCGCCAGACGCTCTGGCTGACGGACGCCTATTTTGTCGGGACCTCGGCGTATGTGCAGGCGCTCGCCGCTGCGGCGCGCGACGGCGTCGATGTGCGCCTGCTTGTTCCGGGTGCGAGCGACATTCCAGCGCTATTGCCGCTGTCGCGGGCCGGCTTTCGACCGCTTCTCGAGGCCGGCGTCCGCGTATTCGAATGGAACGGCACGATGCTGCACGCCAAGACTGCGGTCGCCGATCGGTTCTGGTCGCGGATCGGCTCCACCAACCTCAACATCGCAAGCTGGATGGGCAACTTCGAGCTCGATGTGGCCGTTGAGGACACGGCGTTCGGCGAGCGGATGGCTGGACGGTTCGAAGCCGATCTTGCACGCGCGACCGAGGTCGTGCTGACGCGCCGCAATCGCGTGCGGCGCGTGGAAGATTCCGACGCGCGTGGCGCACGGCGCGCGCTGTCCGGAAGCGCAGGACGCGCGGCGGCCGGCGCCGTCAGCGTGGGTAGCGCGCTCGGTGCCGCACTTACCAATCGTCGCCTGCTGGGACCCGCCGAATCAGGACTGCTGATCAAGGTGAGCGTCGGCGCAATTGCACTGGCCATCGTCGCGGCCATCTGGCCGCCGGCCGTTGCGTGGCCGATTGCAATACTAGCCGCGTGGTTCGGAGTTGCCTGGCTCGCGAGGGCTTTTGCACTCCGCCAGGAGTCGCGCGGCTCGCCACCGCCGCCGCACGCGGCTCGGCACAGCCCCGACGATGGCAGCTCGTCGGACTAGCCTGCTATAATTCGTCGTTCGCGCCCGTAGCTCAGTTGGATTAGAGTACCTGGCTACGAACCAGGGGGTCGTGGGTTCAAATCCTGCCGGGCGCGCCAGATAATCAAGGGCTTGCGGAAATGCAGGCCCTTTTCTTTTCCGGCGCTGCGTGACTTTTGCGTGACTTTTCTCACGCAACCGCCCGCAACAGGGTCATCGCCGGCGTGTTTCGGGTCGCATTGATCCGGTTCACCGCCTCCAGGAGCTCGCCAATTTCCGCGGCCGAGTAATGCGTCGTCACGCTCCCGTTGTGGTGTCCCAGCAAGACCTGCCGCGTCTCGAAGCCCACCCCAGCCGCCCGCAATCGTCGGCCGAACGTGTGCTTCAAGTCGTGTATCCGAATGCGCCTGAAACCCTCCGGGGCCGGTCGACCGAATTTTTCTGGGTATGCATCTGCCGCGCGTTCCCGCGCCCGCTGCCACCCAGTATTATTCATCGTCATCAACCTTTGCCCCCGACGATGGAACACGAACTCCGGATGCTGTCCGCGATAGGCATCGATAACTGCCCGCGCCACGCTGTTCAGTACGATCAGCCGCGGCCGACCGTTCTTCACGCACTCGCCCGGGACCACAAATACCGTGGTCTCAAGTTCTGGCACAGGTTGCTCCCATCGCCACCGCAAACTGCATACTTCCTGCTCCCGGCAACCCGTGTTCACCTTGAACAGCGCCATGTCCGCCAATCGCTTTGGCAACAACCCGAACAGGAGCTGTTGCTCATCCCAGGTCAGTGGATAGGGCTGCCGTTGGCGAAGTTCCGCCTGCGTCGGCATCGTGATCCGCGGCGCGCGTTCCAGCCACGTGATTCCGTTCTCGTCTCGCCAGTTCTCGGCGAGACGAAGCATGTGGCGGACCACCTCCAGCGCCCGCTTCACCGTTGTCTGTGACACCTTGTCTACGGTTAGGCGTCGCCGCTTGAAGCTCGCCAAAGTTCCGTCATGAACCTGATGCAGCAACAGATCGCCGATGAATGGGTCGAGCTGCCTGATATGCAGCGCATCCACATCGATCGACCGTTTCCGCATTTCGGTCAAGTAACGGATCGTTGCTTCGCGGAAAGTTCGCTCAGGACGGTCGCCGAATAGCTTGGCCTTACGGACGGTGTCGAGCTGTCGCCCGAGCCAGGCCTCTGCGTCGTCCTGCGGGATCCTCCCGAGGCGAGCGTAGATCCTGTCGGTGGCGAAATCGTAGTCAGGCAGCGATCGGGATCTGAAACAGACCCCGGCAGCACTGCTGCCAACGGTAGTGATCCAGTGCAGCGGGAGCGGGGCAGAGTGCGCCGGCGCGCTGCGCCGGTGTGGATCCGGCGAGCGCGCGATGAACGCGTTGGGCGTTGTAATAATCCGCGAAAGCGTCCAACTTTCGCGCCAGGTCGCCCGCGTTCCAGAAAATCATTCGGTCCAGGTACTCGCGCCGGATCGTCCCGATCAGGCGCTCGACGAAGGGATGAGAGACCGGCGCATACGGAACTGATTTGATCTCGTCGATCTCGAGCACACGCAGGTTGGCGAGCCAGCGGTGGAAGCGGAATAGCGGGTCATGATCGGTGCTGAGGTGTTTTGGTAGGGGCTTTCCACGCGATGGCGCGATTGAACATCCGACATATCGAGACGCCGTCGATGAGTGGACGCTCGACGCCAAAACCGATGATGCGGCGGGTGAAGACGTCCATGACCACCAGCACCCAGTGACTGCGGAGGAGGATGGATTCGCAGCGGAAGAGGTCGACGCTCCACAGGCTATCCTTCAGGTGCCCGATGAACGTAAGCCAAGAGAGGCCGTTGCTTCCGGAGTTGCCTGGGCGATAGTGCCTCGCCAGCACGCGGCGAACGACGTCCTTGTCAAGGTCGATACCGAAGGCGTAAGCGACCTGCTGGGCGATGCGTACACAGCCGAACTTGGGGTTGCGGCGCTTCAGTTCGACGATCGCCGCGATGAGTGCTGCTGACGGGCCTTTGGGGCCGGGTTTACGGCGACGGCCGCGGGAGGAAAAGATCCGACGATACTTCCGATCCACCAACGCCTTGTGGAACTTGAGCAGCGTTGCCGGCTTGACGAACGCGCCAAGCTTCGCAATGCGGCGCGGGCTCACGAACAGCGTGGTGAGGCCGAGGACGAAGCGATCGAGCGTGGTCAGATTCGGCGCGCGCTGCCTGGATCGACTACTGATCAGGAGCTGATGTTTGAGCAGGAGAGACTCTGCGGCGACGCCACGTACACCACCCGGGCGGAGCAGCTTCGCGACAGTGACCAGTAGGTGGATGGCGAGGATGAGGAGGTCGCGCACGGGGTGAACCGTACCATGGTGGCCAGCGCGTGCAAGACTGCACCGCAATGGCGGATTCGCTCATACTACGAATTCGCCACCCACAG